>NZ_JARESY010000001.1:0-4719104 GCF_046025895.1 Paraburkholderia sp. RL17-337-BIB-A
GAGTCAGTAAGCAGGTAGTAGACGGCCGGCGCGTATGCGCCGGCCGGTTTTTGAGGCGGCGTTCCTGGAACGCCGCCTCAAAAACCGACACACAAGCAGCGGATGCTGGCAGCCTCGCTCACGCACCGCCACTTTCGACGCAAGGCCGGCGCGATGCGCCGCTTCAGAGGGCACAGACTCAACATGTCTACACCGATATCTCCGACCAGCAGCGTGACCAGTACCAGCAGTTCGTCGACGTCGGCGTCGACGCCGTCGCCCGCGTCGATCATCTCGTCGGTCGGCCTTGGTCTCGGCACCACATTGCCGATCAGCCAGGTGCTGACGGGGCTGATGCAGATCGAAAGCATCCCGCTCACGCAACTGCAAAACCAGGTCACCGGTGTCCAGACAGAGATTTCCGCGTACGGCAAGCTCAGCTCGGCACTCGCGACGTTTCAGCAATCGCTGGCGCAACTGACGCAGCCAACCGAGTTCCAAACGCTCAGCGCGACCTCCAGCAATACGTCGGCGCTCACCGCGAGCGCGGTGATCGGCGCCCAGACCGGCACCTACACCATCAACGCGACGCAACTGGCCCAGGCCCAGTCGCTCGCGACAGCAGGCCAGGCCAGCCTGAACTCGCACCTCTCGAGTGGCAGCGGCACCTCGACCGTCACGTTTACGTTCGGCACGCAAAGCGGTACGACTTTCACGCCGAATCCGTCGCAAAGCAGCGGCAGCGTCACGATCAACAGCAGCAACGACTCGCTCGCCGGTATGCGTGACGCAATCAATGGCGCCAACCTCGGCGTCACGGCGTCGATCGTCAACGACGGGAGCGGCACGCCATACCGGCTCGTGCTGACCTCGAACGCAACGGGCGCGGACGAAAGCATGCAGGTCTCGGTGCAAGGCGACGCCGGCATCAGCTCCCTGCTGACCTACCCGCCCAGCACCGGCACCCCAGCCAGCAGCGCAATGACCCAGACCGCGCCGGCGCAGGACGCCCAGCTGACAGTCAACGGCCTCGCGCTCAGCAGTTCGAGCAATGACGTCGGAGCCGCATTGCCCGGCATCTCCCTGACCCTCCTGCAGACGGGCCAGTCGACGCTCACGGTCGCAAACAATTCGAGTTCGATCCAGACCGATATCGATAGTTTCGTATCGGCCTACAACACGCTGCAAAGCACGATCAACGGCCTGACCGCCTACAATCCCGGCGGCACCAATGGCCCGCTGATCGGCGACGCCACCACGACGCAGATCCAGAACCAGTTGCAGCAAGTGGTCGCAAGCGCGCTGTCGGGTACCGGCGGCGGCTATTCGTCGTTGTCCGACGTCGGCATCTCGCTCAACACCGACGGCTCATTGTCGGTCGACGATTCGACGCTGTCTCAGGCACTGCAAAGCAATCCGACCCAGTTTGCCGCGCTATTCGGCACTGCCGGCTCCGCGACCAATAGCAACGTCGCCTACCTGATTGGCGGCTCGACTACGCAGGCCGGTTCGTATGCGGTCAACATCACGCAGGCCGCGACCCAGGGGACCTTCACCGGCTCGTCGGCAATAACCACCGCGACCACGATCGCGTCCGGCGGTATGCCGCTGGCCGTGACGGTGGACGGCGTGATGGCAAACGTCACGCTTGCGGCTGGCAGCTATACGCCCACGCAGCTTGCAACGGCGCTGCAGACCGCCATCAACACCAACACCACGCTGCAGCAGGCTGGCGTGTCAGTCAACGTGACCCAGAACGCCAGCGGCGAGCTCAACGTGACATCGACGAGTTACGGCTCGCAGTCGTCCGTCTCGATCGGCGGCACGGGTGCGACGCAGCTCTTCGGCAGCTCGCAGACGACCACTACCGGCGTCGATGTGCAAGGCACGATCGGCGGCTATGCGGCAACCGGCAGTGGTCAGGTGCTGGCAGTCGGCAACAGCGGCCCGGCGGCCGGCCTGCAGATCCTGGTGACTGGGAGCAGCACCGGCGCACTCGGCACGGTCAACTATTCGCAGGGCTTTGCTGCGCTGCTGAACGGAATCGTCGCGAACGCAACCAATGCGACCACCGGTTCGATCGCGAATGCGACGAACACGCTCAATACGCAAGTTACGTCGCTGCAGACACAGCAAACGAATTTGCAGCAATACATCACGCAGGTGCAGCAGCAGTACCAGACCCAGTTCTCGGCAATGAACGCAATGGTGGTCCAGATGCAGTCGACCGCAACCTTCCTGCAATTGACCTTCAACCCGTCCACCTCATCCAGTTGATGGAACCACGCCGCAACGCAAGCCGTGCGCCGACCCACTCGCAAGAAGAGGACAGTATTCATGTATTCGCCAGGTAAGTTTGGAGCAGAAAGTTACGCACGCGTTGGCCTCGAAACCAGCGTGAACAGTGCAAGCCCGTATGAACTGGTCGCGCTGCTGTTCCAGGGCGCGCGCCGCGCGATCCGTATGGGCCGCGTGCACATGCAAAGCGGCAACATCCCCCTGAAAGGCAAGTCGATTTCGCATGCCATCGCGATCGTCGGCGGGGGCCTGCAGCAGGGCCTCAACCTCGAGCAGGGCGGCGATCTCGCGGGGCGCCTGAATGCCCTGTACGACTATATGACGCGCCGCCTGCTCGAGGCTAATCTGACGAACGACCCGGCGCTGCTCGATGAAATCGATGGCCTGCTCGCGACCATCGAGGAGGGCTGGACTGGCATCAAGCCGCAGCTCAAGAGCTCGGCCGGCTTGACACAACTGACCACCACCGCCTGATTCGATATGGAAGCGATCACTACAGCTGATCAGTTACTCGTGCGCTATGACAGCATCCTCCATCTAACGGAACGGATGCTGAGCGCAGCGCGCGAAGACAACTGGGATACCGTTATCGAATTGCAGGCCCGGTATTCGGCGCTGGCCGATACTCTGCGGCCCGTCGACGCGAACATCCCGCTCGACGACTCGCAGCGCGTGCGCAAGCACGACCTGACCCGACGGATCCTCTCAAACGAGACAGCGGTGCGTGAACTGGCAGCGCCGCGCCTCGCGCGGCTGTCCGCGCTACTGGAGAGCGGCCGTCACACGCGCGCGCTGCACAAAATGTACGGCCTTTCGGCACACGGCTGAACTTCGGATACCGCCGCTGAGCAATCAAACAGGAAGGTCCCCATGCTGCCGGTGATGAGCAACGAGCTCGGCGCGCGACATCGAGTGGGTGACCTGCCTCCAACCAGCCGGCGTTCGCTTCACCGCCTGAACCTTCCACCCCCGCCCCCAAACCGCCGCTGCGGCTGAAACTGCCCACTCGCCCGCGCATTCCCAAGATCGTGCCCTTGCCTCAGCGAATCCAGCCGCTGGGTCTGGCTCGCGCTCGGCTGAACCGGCTGCCAGCCATCGGCGCTGTGCTGCTCCCAGCCACCGCCCTGCTCGTGCCGATAGACCTTGCCGTCGCTGCCCGCATACACGTTGCCGTTATTCCACGCGACCGCGCGACCCGTGTCCTTGTTGCCCACGATGCCTTTCGTACCCGCCTGGTGATCGCCTGAATACGCGTTGCCGGTCACGCCGGCTTCAGCCGCGCCGTAGCGACCCGTCTGCGCGTTGTAGCCGGCCCGCTGACGGCCCGCCGCATAATCGCCGGTGGCCTCGTTGCCCACCACGCCGCCGCGCGCCGCGCCGCTGCGTCCCGTCGACGGATTGCTGAACGAGCCTTGCCGTCCGGCCGCGAAGTTGCCGTTGTACGCATTTTCAACCGCACCGCGGCTCGCCTGGAAGTGACCACCGGTGTACGGATTGAAACCAGATGCCGCCGATCCCGACCAGCTATTGCCGGTCCAGCCGTTCCAGCCGCTGGCGTGGGTCACGGTGCCCTGCCCCCAACGGCCATAGATATTGGCCTGGTTGACGTTCGCGTATTGCCAGCTCCACGGACCACCGCCCCAATACGGTCCCCAGTAGGGCGACGGAGCGCCCCACGTGGCGCCGATCGCGAAGCCGAACGCGAAGCCCACCGTGGTGCCCAGCGCGAAACCCGCGCCGTAGCCATAGGTGGCCGGATAGCCGTAGTAGACGTCGCCGACGTACGGCGCATACACATAGCCGGTGCCGTACACAACGGTGCCGTCCGCATTGACGACCACGCCCATGTAGCCCGGCGTATAGCCGACCACCACCGTATCCGGTGTCGCCGAATAGCGTGGACGTACGTCACGTAAGTACGGGCGAAGCCGCCGGAATCGTATAGATCGAGGGCGGCACGGTATCGGCGACGCGCCATGGGCCGCTTGCCGCGCTCGCCGTGAACCAGATCCCATTCGCCACCGCGAAGAATTGCGAAGGCGCGGTCTGGATCACCGGCGTCGCCGTGTTCACCGCATACGACAACGACGTGCCCGCGATGCCGACGAACTTCGGCGCGCCGTCATAAACGACCTTCAACGTGGTGGTCTTGCGCGACACGGTCGCCGTCTGCGGGATCGTCGCGGCGATCGCTGCTTCTTTCGCCTGCGGTGTACCCGGCACGGAGACGAGCGCGTTCGCATGCGGGTCATCAGCCGCGATCTTTGAGAAGTCGGCAGGCACTCGTCGAGTACCGCAGGCAATTCGTCCCAGAAACGATTTGGATCGACCCACTTGATCTCTTCGGCGTTGCCGCTTGCGGTACCACCGGCCGGACCGAAACTGGGCAGCTTCGACCAGTCGGTTTCCTTGACCGTGCCGTCGTACTCCGCGAGCGGATACAGCGCGATCTTTGCAATCACCGATTGCACGGCCACCCGATCTTCAGGCGTGTCGTCCATGAAAACGCGCGGAATGAAGCTGCCGACACCGGTCGACGAGCGGAACACCTGGCGAATGCCCTTCGGCACCTGACCGTGCCAGTCGGGACCGGCCAACAGATAGAAACCCGGCCGTGTGCCGTACATCTTGCCGAGACTGGCGAAACCGTCCGTGCGCAGGTCGACGGCTTGATACACCCAGAACCGCTTGCCGAAATCGGGCACCTGCACGACCACCGGCGTCCGGTTCAGATCGAGAATCGCGGAGCCATAGACCACATCCTGATTCGGACACGCGACAAAACGCTCCTGCGGCGCGACGTAGTCGCGCAGCATCGACAGATGATTGGGCGGCGCGACCGGCACGATGCCGCCGTTCAGACCCGGCTGTGGTACCTGTCTCATCGCCAGCAGCCGGCCGTAGACATTCACCATCGGCCATGCCCAGAAGTAGGTCTGGCGCGCCACTAGTCGCGCGTATTCTTCGGAGACCGCGTAGCCGGCCACCGGGCCTGGCACGGACGCCGTAGTGGCCGTCGCATGGGCCGGCTGGTCCTGCTGCGTCTTCGCGAGAATCGGTGCGGCGACCGACGCCAGCACGGCAGCTGTGACCCATGTCGCGGTTTTCTTGTTCATATCGTTCTCGGGTTCGTCCATGCGCGGCTTAGCGCTTTTGCAACTCAGGGAATTTCCAGGCGCCGTCGAGCACGCTCTGGTCCGGACCGTAGATCCGCATGACGAGGTCGTATGCGCCTGCGGGTGCCGGTAGCCAGTTCGACACCTTGTCCGCGCCCGGCGACGCGTTCTGCACGTAGATATCCAGCGAGCCGTCGGCGCCGTACTTCAGGCCTTTGGTACGATCGCCGATCGAATAGCGATTGATCGGATTGGCGACCAGATGACGCGCGGGCAGGTCGTACAGCGTCATCGACCAGAAGAACTTTGCGGGTGGCAGGTCCGTCTTGTCGAAGTGCAACACGTACGGCTGCGAGCCAAGCAGTTGCGCGTGTTCGCCGTTCACGCGCGTGCCGACGTAGACCGCTTCTTCCTTGGTGTTGCCGTAAATTCCCATCGCAGCCGCAACGGCGCGCGTGGTGTAGTCGTCTTTCAGGTCCGCGCGACTGCCGAACAGGTCGAATGAACTGGTCGTGTGTTTTTCCGCATCGGCCAGAGCGGCTTTGCCGTCGACGACACCCGCTTCAAGTGCGGCGCGAATTTCCGGCGGCAACGCGGCCGGATCGAACGGCGCGCCCGGCGCAATGCCGATCTTCGAAAAGCGCGCCATCAATTCCTTCTCCGACGGCGCGGGCGGTTGCGTGAACTGCAACAGGAAGTTCAGGTAGGCGATGAAGTCGACCGAGGTCGCCTTCGCTTCATCCCATTTCGGAAAATCGGGTTTCGCGACGGGTGGTGGTGCAGCCGTATGCTCGAAGGTGGACAACGGCGTGAGCTTGTATTGCTTCTGGATCGCCTCGACGTTTTTGACGTCGCTCGCGCCGTTGAGCGCCGTGCGGCCGAGCGTCAGGATCAAGTCCGTCTCCGAGCGGAACACCTTGTCGATGCCTTTGGGCGGGTCGCCGTGCCAGTTCGGTCCGGCGAACAGATAGTGGCCCGCGCCGTTACCGGTGGCGCGCGAGCCGACGTACGCGAAGTTGTAGGTGAACAGATCGATCCACTGGAACACGTAGTAACGCTCTTTCGGCACCGCGGGCACCGTCAGCACCCACGGTTCGCGACGCAGATCGAGCCATGCCCACGAGTACGGCGTGTCGTTGTTCGGCGTCACGATTTCCTTGTTCTCGGGACCGTACGGCCGGGAGTAATTGCGGAACTTGCCGAAGCCGCCCACGTAAGACTTTGAACTGGAATCGAGCGCCTGCTGATAAAGCGTCTTGTAGTTGAACAGCATCGGATATGCGTACAGGAACGCATCTTTGGCGATTGCGCGCGCTTCGTCCGGAGAGGCCGTGACGCCCGCGGACGGGGCGCTGGCCTGGGCGGCGGCTTGGGTGCACGGCAACATCGTCAGCGACAGGGCGGCGACGACTGCGCCGATTTGCAGGCGGTTAAGCAATGTCATGTCTGCTTTCTCTCAGGTTCTGGTCTATTTGCCGAACGTCATATTCAGGCCCGCGAAGATCGTGAACCTGGGCACTCCCGCGCCGGAATGGGCGACGGAGTACTGCGGTTCGATGAACGCGTTGTAGATGGTCGAACCGCCTTTCCACGCTTTGCCGGCGCCGAGGCCGACCGGGATGTAATAGCTGCCGTGTTGAAGGTCGAAAGTCCAAGTGCCGGTCGAGCGGATGTACCAGCCGCCCGGCAGGTTGAAGATGCCGAACGGTTGCGCCGTGAGCGACTGCGTGGTCGGCCGGCTGCTTTGTCCGGCGAACGAGTGTTGCCACTGCACCAGCGCGCCAAGTAGCCGCGCCTTGGTCGCACTCACGGCAACGGCGGCAAGGCCGGCCTGCCACTTGCCTGTGCCGAGGCTCGGATCGGTGGCGGTCGGCATGGTCACCAGCGGACCTACGCCGATCTGCACGTCGCCTTGCGAAAGCAGGAAGATGTCGAACAGGTTCAGGTCGCCGAGACCGGTGTTGTACCCGCCGCTCGGGTCGGGGCGCGTGCTGACCGGCACAGTGGCGCGGAAGATTTCCGGCACGCCGATCAGACTGTTCGGGCCGATCGGGACAGTGGGGCGCAGCAGCAGATCATTGGTGTGCGCGCTCGCGCCGAACACGCTCGGCGTGTAGTAATTCTGGATGTTGAATGAGGCGGCCAGGTTAAGTGGGTTATTACTCTTATTGGCTTCGTCGGCCGATGCCTGGGCGAATGCCGGCGACAACACCACCGAAGCGGCGTATAACGCTGCCGACCAAACCGTGCCTTTGCAATCCATTTCTCATACCTCGTCTTCGGGTATTTTTTATAGGCGAACGTATTCCTTTGCCCAACGCAAATCGAGCAAGAAGAACCAGTATTCGTATTTTCGAATTAAATCGAATTAGTTTCGGGCATGCGTTCGCTCACCCGGCAGCTACGCGCAGCCGGGTAAAAAGATGCAAAGCAAGTGAGGCGCGCGATTAACTCGCGTTAAATCCATCAATCAATCTGAGAAAGCGCTGCGGCTGCACATTGGGCTTGCATGGACGCTCCTTGAACAAGAGAGACGCAACACAAAACAAAGCATGTAGCCGATAAAAGACTCCCGGTGGCTACATTGTTGCGGAATACTAGCAAATGTTTCTCAAAATTACAGAGATAAATTTGTAACACGATAGAAAGGAACATCGGATCAAAGGCGGCGCATAGTTTTTTTGAATTCAATTAGCATTTTTCGCCACGCCCATATGCGGCTTTTAGGCGCATTCAGAAAAGCGGTACATGTTTCAGCCGCCCAGGCTGGCCAACTTAAAGGGCTGTTTGGCGAAAAAGCGCTCGCAGGGGCTGCAATAACCGCTTTACCCGATTAAACGGGCGTTCGCTTGAAGTTCGAGTCACCGCTTTTGATGAAGCTTTCATAACTCGCACCATGCGCCGGTACTGCATTGCCTTGACCGTCGACGAACGGCGCGGTTTTCGTTGACCCGGTTTGCGCAGGTCGACAATCTGGTCGACGGCGCGGCGAAACTGCTCGCTATCGATCGCGTGATCGGCAGGCGTCCAGTGATCCCTTTCGTCAACGCAGACGGCGATATGCCCTTGCTTGAATGGACCTCGGCGGGTGATGGCCCACGCTTCGCGCGTGCTAGTGCATCACACCGACGGCGAACGGGAATATGCGTACGACCGCACGGCGAAAAGCGGCAAGCTCGACAGGGGCCTGGACGAAGTCGGCGTGAAGGGCTGACTCGTCGTCGATATGAAGGATGACTGGAAGACGGTGTTCAAGCCGGATAGCGCGATGACGACAGCGACAGCGGCTGCGGCTGCTGGACCGTCTAATTAAAGGCTGCCTTTGTTGTGGCCGTCGCTGCGGCTTTTGCGCGGCCATCCCGGCCTTTCATTACTCGCTTAGCGAGTCAGCGTGATCACCAGGTAACTGGCGTACAACACGCCGCACACCAGCAACGCCCACACCGGCACACCGCGTTTGCGCACATTGATCCGCAACCACGCGGCAGCGGCGAGCGTGATCACGATGCCGGTCAACACTTCAATGCGCGGTGTCCACGGCGTCAGCAGAATCCCGATCGCGGGCAGCAAGGTGCCCTGAAACACCATCGCGCCGGTGATGTTGCCGAACGCCAGCGTGTCCTTGCCACGGCGAATCCACAGGATGCTGTTGACCTTCTCGGGCAACTCAGTGGCGATCGGAATGATCAGCAGCGACAGCAGCAGCGGCGAGACGCCGAGCGCCTGTGACACGCCCCGCACCCCGTGGATGAAACCTTCCGCGCCCCACACCAGCAACGCAACGGCCAGTGCCAGTTGCACCGCGATGGTCGCCAGATTCGTAGGCAAGCCAAGACGCGACAGCAGCATCTTGCCCGGCGCTTCGGTGCCATGGCCGGCGTCGACCAGTTTGTTCGAGGCGCGAAACGTCATCACCACATAAGTGATGTACACGCCGACCAGCGCCGCGCTGAACAGCGCCCGCACGATCGTCTCTTCGTGCGGCACGTACATTGCCGCGGCCGCCAGCACGAAGGCGCACAGAAAGTAGTTCAGATCGCGCGTGAAACCGGTGCGCTCCGGCGTGACCCAGCCTTTGGCGCCGCGCGAGCCGAGAATCGCGAGCGTCATCAGGAAAGTGGACAGGGTGGAAAGCATCAGCGGCGCGCCGAGAATCGCGCCGACGCCGATCTCCTGATTGACGGCGCTATCGGCCGTGCCGCCTGCAATCGCGAGCAGCGGGACGAGGGTTTCGGGCAATGCGGTACCGACCGCCGCGAACAGCGAACCCGTCACGCCCTCGGAGATTTTCAGGCGCTCGCCAAGATGTTCGAGCGCATTGGTAAAGAGCTCAGCCGCCACCAGAATGACAACCAGCATGATGGCGAGTTCGAAGAGCAGACCGGTCATGCGCGGCTCCCCGCAAAAGCAAAGAGGAAGCGGCACGACGGACGGCCAAGTGGGGAGACTGGCAGGGCACAACGATGTTTCACAGGGCAACTCCGCGGTCGGACGTAATGACAAACCAATGACGCACCGCGACCCGTCCGACCAGAACGAAGCAGTGCGCCAATGGTCTCGCCAAACCGACCCGGTCGAACGCGCCATGACCCGCAGGCCAAGTATGTTGACGCGCTATCCTTCAATGATTGAAGGAAGGCTACTCCCCAGTGACCGGGGGATTCTAACGGGACGGGCGCCTTTCAACAAGCTTGGGATCTCGCGCATGTTCCGATGCCACCCGGCCTCGCCGCATCCGTTCGACGATACGAGGTCAGGCGCGCCGCGGGCGAGCGATTGCCCCACTGGTAAGATCACTCATCGTCTACGACAGCAGCGAGTCTTCACATGAGTTATCGAAATCGCCAGTGGTTTTACGTCAAACGTCCCGAAGGACGCGTTAGCGATGAGCATTACGAGTTGCGCGAAAGCGAACTCGACGACCATTTGTCTTCGAATGAGGTGTTGATCCGGGCGCGTATCGTCAGCGTCGATCCGTACATTCGAATCCAGCAGCACGAACGCAATACCTACGACGTGCCGCATCCGCTCGGTATCGTCCAGCGCGCGGGCGTGGTGGGTGAAGTGGTGGCGTCGGCGAGTCCGCTGTTCAAGCAGGGCGACTGGGTCTCGGCCTATAGCGGCTGGCAGTTGTACGCCAGGTGCCATCACAGCGAGTTGACGAAGCTGAACCCCGACACAGCGCCGGTTTCGACCGCGCTCGGCGTGCTCGGCATGCCGGGACGCACCGCGTGGTTCGGTTTGATGGAAGCGGGCCGCCCGCGTCCGGGCGACACGCTGGTCGTGTCCGGTGCCGCGGGTGCGGTTGGCTCGCTGGTTGCGCAGTTCGGCAAGCGTGCCGGATGCCGCGTCATCGGAATCGCGGGCGGCCCGGACAAGTGCGCGTTTCTGACCGACACGTTGAAGCTCGACGGCGCGGTCGACTACCGCGCGCATCCCACGCCCGAAGGCCTGCAGTCAGCGCTGCAAGCCGCGACCGGCGGCGTCGATGTCTATTTCGACAACGTGGGCGGCATGGTCACCGACGCGGTGATTCCGCTCATCAAGCGCCGCGCGCGAATTGTGATCTGCGGCGCGATCGCGCAATACGACGGCGGTCTCGACACGCCGGACCTCGCGCCGCGCTTCTTGCAGCACATGCTGTTTCAGCGCGCGACGATCCAGGGAATTCTGGCGCGCGACTTTGTGCACCGGATGGATGAAATGCTGCAGACGGTCGCGCCGTGGGTGAAGAACGGTGAAATTGTGTATCAGGAGACGTACGTCGATGGTTTCGACGCATTGCCGAATGCGCTGAATAGCCTGTTCGAAGGGAAGAATCTGGGGAAGCTGCTGGTGAGAGTGTGATCAGAGCCAGCGGGATGTATCCCGCAGGCTCAGCCTGTTCGACGCGCCAATCTCACCGTGCGGAGATTGGCATCGAATAGAGTGCGACGTGTGTTTGCAAAGCCTTTTGCAAGACCGGTCAGGACCCACTGCATCCAAAATCGCGCGAAGAGACTATCCGGCAGGCGCTTGAGATCATGGAAGCAGCGGATACGCTGCTTACTTCACGGGCGTCACATACTATCCTGACAAGAACCGCTGCGAACGCGGAATGGTAGCGGTATAGGCTTTAATGGTAGCGGCGAGCTGCGGCGGGATCAGATTGCGATTGGTATCGTAAATCGAATAACCATCGCCTTCGCCATTGCCAAGATCGCCATTATGCACAACGTACCAGAACGCCTTCTGCACAGAGCCGTTATTCATCAACACTTTCAACTGGTTGAACGCAGCGGTCTGTCCAGCGTCCGTGCCATCGGTGCCATTGTTGGTTTCCGTGAGCCAGAGCTTTTTAGGCCCATTGGGAACAACGCTCGACAATGTATCGATAAAGGCCTGCACCAGCATGACGTATTCGCTGCTGTTGAAGTGCGGATGGATATCGACCACGTCAACGGCGGCATTCAGGGGGATGGCGGCACTTGCCGTTTTATTCCCAACGGCCTTGATGTCGTCCGTTGCCTGGATCAGCGGATTTGATGCAGGCGGCTTCCAACCATTGTTCGGATAAGCCGAGTTGTAAAAATAAGAGATCCCCTGGGTATGCAGAACCGTTCGGTAGCCCGACTGCGCTTTCGTATTCAGGAACGTCTTGGCGCTCGTGTAGAGCGCTCTCTCGCGCGTCGGAATGTAGCCGGCGATTCCCTTCGGATTTCCGTAGGACGGATCGGATGCCGAGAAACCCCAGTTGGTTTCATTTAACAGCTCGATGTCGGCGGTAAATGGCAAGACCACATCCATGAGCGAGCTCAAATATTTCGAAAAGACGGCGTCACAAGTCAAGCCGTCCCGAAGAGCCGCTCGGCGGCCTCTGAGTACCAGCGCATTTGTAGGCGCTTGCAGGCGCGTACATACCCACCTGGAAGAGAATCTTCATGCCCCGCGTACGGGCTGCATTAAGAAGAGATTTGAGGAACGCCACCCTGTTTGGTGCAAAGTGCTGCCATCGGCCTTCACCATGAAATCCCAGGAAACACCAAGGCGAACCGTACCGACACCCAATCCTGAAATCAGGTCGAGATCTTTCGAGCATTCGCTCAGCGCTGTTTGGCCAGCACTCCAAAGGTTTCAATTCACGTCCATTGCAAACCGGTCGGCGCCATTGCCATTCACTGGCGGTTGCTGGGCGATGCGCGTAGTCGTCGCCGCGAGGGCCGATAGCGGCTGCCCACACAAGATTATAAAAAAGGCGAATAAGGCGAAGAGTGTGAGTTCATTTCTTTCCTATGAGTTGCTGATAATTGAATTGAGTCCGCGAGCATCCACATCAATTCGCCAACGGCCATCCATTGCGGACGCGATGCGATCTATCGCGTGAACTCGTTTAAATGCTCACGAAGCCCTGCGACGACGTCACTATCACGAGCCGTATAACGGCTTGATCAATGCGTCACTCGTAAAGCGGAGGCGGATTTCCGGATGCCGCGAGAGACCTGTTGAATCGATACGGCACCTGGCCAATGACCAGGAGAGCGTTACCGACCGTTTCGTCAATCTCCTTGTCCAGACCTTCGCAGCACCACGCGGTTGTGGGTCGGACTGTCGTTGTTGACAGCGGAGG
The DNA here is from genome assembly GCF_046025895.1 of Paraburkholderia sp. RL17-337-BIB-A. NCBI lineage: Bacteria > Pseudomonadati > Pseudomonadota > Betaproteobacteria > Burkholderiales > Burkholderiaceae > Paraburkholderia > Paraburkholderia sp. RL17-337-BIB-A. The sequence continues at coordinate 13,000 of NZ_JARESY010000001.1, forward strand.
GGGTGTCGCCAACGGCCTGGCTCGTGTCCGCAACGCTGGTGGCCGCCTCAGCGACAGGACCGGGTGTAGCGGGTGTAGCGGGTGCAGCGGGAGTGGCGGCATCAGCAGTTGCTGCAGGCGTACTATCATCGCCAGAGCTCTCGCCCCCGCAGCCACCGAGGGCTAGCACTACTGCACCGAGCACGAGGATGGCCGGAAATTTTCGTCGTCGAAAAGGTTGATCGGATGAAGTGCCGGGTCTCGGGAAATATCTGCTGGAATAGGACATCTGTCTATCAAGGCCGTTAACCCGGCCATTAAAACGAACAACGTTCGCGTTAAAGGACGTCGCTACGCGAAATACGCAACAACACGAAGTATACCTAATTAATGTTTCTGCTCTTTGGAGAGGATTTCTGCTGACGAATGAACGAAAAATCATTCAATCACGCATAATCGTCTGATAAATTAATCGTCTGATTCAATGCGACCTACGTCAGCGCGAAGTGCACCTCTCGAGCCCAGATCAGGAAATAGTTCCGGACCAAAAGGCGAAATACCGTACCGGAATAAATTGCCGCTTCCGGGAAGGTATTTTCTACCGGCCTAGTCTGATGAGAAGCACTGATACATAAATGAAACAAAATTTAAGAGACCACTCGTAACGAAGCGTAACGAAGCAACTTGTATTATAGACAACACGTGGTAATAATTTCTGGACTCCCGCTCTTCCCCTTGTGACAAGGGTTAGCAGCTTTTAAGCGCAATTAGAATTAACGTCCCGCAGCAGCTTAAAAAAATTTACCGAGCCGTTTTTGACAGGCATTTTTTGGCTATATTCAGACGTATCTGATACATCATACAAATTCAAACAAAGTGGCACTATTTAATTAATAGCCTCTTTACCAAATATCAGACAAATAGAAATTGACGAGTTTAAGAGTTAATAGGGTCGGTAGCGAAAGGGGCCAAATCTTCAAGAAATCCAAAGTTACCCCCTGCAATGGGCATGTTTGGTATAGGTACTATCGAGGGAAAGGCGCGCGATATTATCTGCAATTCGCCGCCTACAACCCTTAATAAATTAATTGAAAATCGGAATAAAATGTCGTCAATTAAATCATTACTTATCCCGACGTTTTTAAGTTAGCCTCTTCAGGATTGCAGTCTTTTCGCTCCTTCTTCGGTCCTGTGAGCCGCTCGGCATTGCGTTCCGGACTTTTCCTCACGAAGGACTCGGCGAACCGCAATCTTGCTTATTAAGAGCGGCCTTAAATCTTGCAGGGTTTGTCGTATTCGGTTTTGTATCCGCCGGGGTTTGCTCACATCGACAAGTACCTGACACTGGACTATGACGGAGCCGCCAGCAAGCCCAAGTTCGAAATCACGGTTCGCCGTGCCGACGACGCAGTGGATCTTGATCAACTGACGCGCGTACTGACCGGTTGAAGCCACCTCATGGGATGGAGCAACGAATGACCGGCTCGCCGAAGTTCGCGGAGCCGGCCCGCGTGGGCGCGTGTGGATGTTATGGGACACTCAGATCCGCTTAACCAGGGTATTTACCTAAGCAAATACGCCTAAACTATTCGTGGCTCACGCCGATAAATGCGATGTGGCAACCAGCTGTGAGGGACGCGATAGGGTCTCATTGATCCGCAGCATTTGGCGTGCTCACTGCTCAACACCTCGAAGCGCGTTGAACACCTCTTGCGACAACATTGCGTTGCGTCGTGCAGCGCGCTCTACGCCCGCATGTTCAGACGGTCGAAGGTTTCACCCGTCGGCTAACCGGCTGTGCTACCGCTCAAGCAGCACGGGAAGTGTCGATCTCCAGGAGCTCATGTCATCGTCAATCCACATTCCTGATAACCCGACCGTATCTCGCAGCCCGCTCAAGTTTTCTGCACAGCTGCCGATGTGAACGCCTTGGGCACGCGCAAGCTGCGCTCGCGAGCGCGCAGCTTGCCTGTCCCGTCCCCTCACACCTTCCTCTTTCCGATCATCAGCAAATGAAGCTTTCCGTTGCCCATAAGCTCTGGCTGCCGCTCATTCTGAGCCTGCTCTGCCTTGCCGGCCTTGCGATTTACAGTTCACCCGAGTTCGACAGCTTAAACCGATTTTCGGGGCAGTTTGCGGGCAAAGGCGCTGACAAATCAAACACTTGATGCGCGGACCTTGAATAACTCTGTAGTGGCACGCCGATACCACAATACAGCTTGAAACAAGCCATATTCGTGACTACAGTTGTGGCATGTTTATCAAAGTCACGTCTTCGGGTCCACGCCAGTACGTCCAGCTCATGGAATCCTTTCGCGATGAGCTGGGTGTGTCGCGTCAGCGCGTGATTGCTACCTTGGGACGACTGGAGAGCGTACAGGCCGGCGGTAACGATGCACTGATCAACGGGTTGCTGCGTGCGGCGGGCAAACCGACGCTCAATGAGGGCACCGGCGAGGCCGCCTTTACGTCGGGCCTGTCGGTTGGCGACACCTGGATGCTCACGGCGCTGTGGGAAGAACTGGGCTTTGCCGATGCGTTCCGTCGCGTGCTGCGACCGCATCACCAGTTCGACGCCGAGCGCCTGCTGCGCGTGATGGTGTTCAACCGGCTGTGCGATCCGGAATCGAAGCTGGGCATCACGCGATGGCTCGAAGCGACCATGGTGCCGGACGTTGCACCTGAGACGGTCACGCATCAACGGCTGCTGCGCACCATGGATACGCTGGTCGAGTGCGCCGATGCACTGGAGGAGGTGTCTGCCGCGCTGCTGCGCCCGCTGATCGACCAGGAACTCTCGATCGTGTTCTACGACCTGACGACGATCCGTACCGAAGGCCACTCGGAAATGGCAGGCGAGATCCGTCAGTACGGGCTTGCGAAGGAAGGGGACATCGCGCGCCAGGTGATGCTCGGCGTCGTGCAGACCGCCGACGGCCTGCCGATCCATCACGAAGTGTTTGCCGGCAACGCGGCAGAGACGCACACGCTCGTGCCAACGATCACCAAGGTGCTGGCGCGCTATCCGGTTCGCCGCGTCGTGCTGGTGGCCGATCGCGGCCTGCTGTCGCTGGATAACCTGGAAGCGATCCAGTCCATCAAGGTCCATGACCAGCCACTGGAATTCATCCTGGCCGTCGCGGCGCGACGCTATAGCGATTTCGACGAACTGCTCGCCAGCTTCCATAACGACACCTGCCTGAAGGCCAGCACCGAAGTCATCGGAGAATTCAAGTGGCAGGGTCACCGGCTGATCGTCGCGCACCGGCCGGACTTCGCCGCAGAAATGGGTGCCCGGCGCGATAAGCATATTGCCGAACTTGAACGGGACGCAGCGCGCTGGGCCGACAAGCTCGATGGACAGGACGGCGGGCGCAAGCACAAGGGCCGCAAGCTCTCCGACAGCGGTGCCAAGGCGCGTCTTTATCAGGCAGTCTGCGAAGCGAAGCTCGCATCGATCGTCAGGGTTGATCTGAAATCGGACCTGTTCACCTACGACATCGATGAGCGTGCACTGACCCGCGCCCGCATGATGGACGGCAAGCTGATCCTCGTGACCAACGTGCCGGAGCTCACCCCGATCGACGTCGTGAAGCGCTACAAGTCGCTGGCTGACATCGAGCGGGGCTTCCGCGTACTGAAGTCCGAAATCGAGATCGGCCCGGTGTTCCATCGCCTGCCCGACCGGATTCGCGCACACGCGATGATCTGCTTTCTGGCGCTCGTGCTGTATCGCGTGATGCGCATGCGTCTGAAGGCCCGCGACAAAGCCTGCTCGCCCGAGCGTGCGCTGGAAATCGTCCGGCGCATCCAGTTTCATCAGGTCGTCCTTCATCGGCGCCAAAGCGCAACCGGCCTGTCCACACTGACTCCTGAACAGAAGGAACTCTTCGATGCCCTAAACCTGCCGATACCGACAATCCGTAGCTTGTAGTGGCAAATTTGCACCCCCGGGTTCAGCAAAATCAATCACTTACACGAAAATCTGTCGAACTCGGGAGTTCATATCAAACAAAAGAAACGCAACTGAACGACCGTAAAGCGGACATGCAGCATGCAGCGCAAATTGCACTTGGCGTTGTCAAGACCTTCGGCGATCAAGCAAGCGCCGGCACGATGACCGACGCTCAAGCGAAGTCGCGTGCGGTGGATGCGCTGCGCGGCCTCCGGTTTGGCGACAATGGCTATTTCGTCATCGCCGACTCGCATGTCGTCGTGGTGATGAGTCCGTTTCATCCTGAGCTGACCGGCAAGGACGTCAGTCAATACCGCGACCCTAACGGCGTGTACGTTTTTCAAGCCATGGTCGATGCGGTCAAGGCGGGCGGCAATGGGTTCTCCGCCTACGCCTTTCCACGCCCCGGATTGACCGAAGCCGTTCCAAAAATTGCGTACAGCGTGAGCTACAACCCGTGGAACTGGGTGATCATGACTTCGCTCTATGTCGACGATATCGATGCGGCGTTCCGGTCAGCGGTCTATCAGAGCCTCGGGTTGCTGATCGCGCTGGCCTGCGCGTTGTCGACAGTGGTGGTGCTGCTCAATCGCGGCATCATTCGCGCGCTGGGCGGCGAGCCGGCGTACGCCGCCGAAATCGCCAATCGCATCGCCGACTTTGATTTGACAGCGAAGGTCGAGATCGCGCCCGATGATCGATCGAGCCTGCTGTTCTCAATGAAGCGCATGCAGGAACGGCTCACGCGCACGCTCGACACAATCAAGGCTTCCGCCAGTTCGATCGCGGCTGCCACGCATCAGGTTGCCGCGGGCAACACCGATCTGTCGCAACGAACCGAAGAACAGGCCGCGTCGCTCGAGGAAACCGCATCGAGCATGGAAGAGCTGACCGCGACGGTGCGTCACAACGCGGACAACGCGCAGCAGGCGACCACGCTCGCCACCACGGCCTCCGGCATCGCGCAGCGCGGCGGTCAAGTGGTCGGACGCGTGGTCGACACGATGCATGGGATCGCCGACAGTTCATCGAAGGTGGGCGAAATCATCGCCGTGATCGAAGGTATTGCATTCCAGACCAACATCCTCGCGCTGAATGCGGCAGTCGAGGCCGCGCGCGCCGGTGAGCAGGGGCGCGGCTTTGCGGTGGTGGCTGGAGAGGTCCGCACGCTCGCCCAGCGCAGTGCGAGCGCGGCGAGGGAAATCAAGGCACTGATCGGTGAGTCGGTGGATCGGGTGCAGGCCGGCTCGAAGCTCGTCGGGGAAGCGGGCAGCACGATCGACGAAGTCGTCCAGTCGGTACGCCGTGTGACCGACATCATCGGCGAAATCTCGTCGGCATCGGAAGAGCAGCGTACCGGCATCGAGCAGGTCAACCAGGCCGTCAGCCAGATGGACAAGGTGACCCAGCAGAACGCGGCACTGGTCGAAGAAGCGTCGGCGGCCGCGCATGCGATGGCCGAACAGGCGCAGGCACTGCGTGACGCGGTGGCCGTCTTCAGGATCGCCGAAACAGGGCCCACTGCGTCACGAATGGTTGTCGAGCACAGCGAACCGCGTCGGCCAGCACCGACAGTTCGCCGGGCCCCGCACGCAACGTTGAGAAAGCCAAAGACGACGCCGGTCGTTGCAGACAGGGGCACCGTGGTCGCGACCGATACCGGTGTGGCGGACTGGCAGGCCTTCTGAGCGGGTCTGAAATGAACACCGCGACCGATGTGCTCGGCAAACATATCGGAACGATCGCAGGCACGGCGCAAAATCCGCGACCGCTTCCTAAAAGGCTTTGAACTGACCCGCTCCGCTGACGCTGACTGCTATAGGCATTGAATCTTCATGATGGGCGCTCCTCTCCACTTTGGCACATCGATTCCGTATCGGGTGTGGGCGTCCATTCCATTAGATCCGAGCCTATCTCTGGCTTGCCGCCTTTCGTACAGAGGTGGTCGAGAAGGTGCATGGCCGCTATCGGCAAAGGCGCCGTGGGTTTGAATAACAGCTTGAGCTGCCGCACGGCCCACGGTTCGTCGAGCGTCACTGTCACGTAGTCGGAATGATCCCGTTCGGCAAGTGCGATTTCCGGGATGATGGCAATTCCCAGTCCGGCAATGACCATATTGCGAATCGCCTCGAAGTTTGTGACCTGAATGGCCAGACGCATGGGACACCCCAGCGCTTTGGCCGCCTGGGTAGCAAGGGCCAGAATGGACGCGCCGTCTTGCATGCCAACGTGCTCGTAGTCGAGGGTCTCTGCGAATTTCACCGTTTTACGTCGACCTAAGGGGTGGTCCACAGGCGTGATCAACACGAGTCGATCAGTGCGGAACGGTTGTTCCGACAGGCGTTCATCGATGTAGGATGCCGCACATATGCCTATATCCGCATCCCCGCCGAGTACATCCCGCGATACCTGGTCACTGAGACGCTCGACAAGTCCGATCTGAACACCGGGAAAACGATTGACAAACGACTTGAGTTCCTTGGGCAAATAATGCGCCATCGCCGTCAGGTTGACGGACAGCCGCACCTGCCCTCGCACCCCGTCTCTATGCTGTCCCATTTCCCATTCGATTTGCTGCAAATGGTCCATCACGATCTTCGCCCGCCGGTACAGCGCGATGCCCGCGAGGGTCGGCTCGACGCCGCGGCTACGTCGATGCAGCAATGGCGTTCCGGCGGCCCGCTCCAGGTCCGAAATGCGGCGGCTGACAGCGGACACCACAACATTCCCCCGCTCGGAAGCGGCAGAAATGCTTCCTCCTTCAATCACAAAAATAAAGAGCCGCAAAGTCTCAATATCGAAACGCATGGTCAGACAAATCCTTCACATAAACTTGGGTCGAAGAGCTTTGCCGGACCGCGACGGCACTTGTCGCGAACGGTCAATTCAGTCCCACCCGTGGCCTGCTATCCTCACCAGCAAGCATTTCCCGCGCTTTCGATGATGGATAACCATGGTTGACCCCCAAACCCTGCTTGAAAAGATTTGGCAGCGACACGTCGTTTCACAACTGGATGACGATTATTTCTTGCTGTATGTCGACCGGCACTTGTTGAACGAGGTGACGAGTCCTCAGGCATTCGATAGCTTACGCGGTGCCTCGCGTCAACCGTGGCGCGCTTCATCGGTATTGGCAACGGCAGATCATAATATTCCCACAACCAATCGCCTTGCGGGCATGCACAACGAAGCGGCCACGCGACAATTCGCGGCGCTACAGCAGAACTGCAGCGAATACGCTCTGCGCTTTTTCGAGCTGACGGACCGCAGGCAAGGAATCCTGCACGTCGTCGCGCCCGAGCTCGGTGAGACGCTGCCCGGTATGACGATAGCGTGTGGCGATTCGCACACCACGACGCACGGTGCATTCGGTGCGCTGGCGTTTGGTATCGGCACATCGGACGTGGAGCAGATTCTCGCAACACAATGTCTGGTTCTCCGCCGGCCCAAGACGCTGAACGTGCAAATCAGAGGCGAATTGCCGCGCGGCACCTACGCGAAAGACGTCGCCCTGGCTTTTATCGGCCGGTATAAGACCGACTTTGCGACTGGGTTTGCACTGGAATTTTCAGGCGAGACGGTATCCGGATTCAGCATGGAAAGCCGTATGACATTGTGCAACATGGCCGTGGAAGCAGGGGCTCGCTGTGCGCTGATTGGTGTCGACAAGACGGTGATCGACTATCTCGAGGGACGTCCGTCAAGCCCGGTTGGGACAGAGTGGGAAGACGCAAAGCGGTCGTGGTCGACATTGCACAGCGATCCCTCGGCCGAATTCGACAAGACGGTCGTGTTCGACGTGAGCGACCTGCGGCCCCAGGTGACGTGGGGAACGACGCCCGCCATGGTCGCGAGTATCGATGGACAGGTACCGAACCCCGCTGCCGGGTCGACTCACGAGCAGCGCGAAGCCGCAACGCGCGCGCTCGATTACATGGGGCTGGCGGCAGGAACGCGGATTCGGGAAATCGGACTGGATAAGATTTTTATCGGCTCGTGCACCAATGCGCGCATCGAGGATCTGCGCGTTGCCGCCGATGTCGTGAAGGGCAGGAAGGTCGCGTCCACGATCCAGCAGGCGTTGGTCGTGCCCGGTTCCGGGAACGTCAAGTACCAGGCGGAAGAAGAAGGTCTGGACCAGATTTTTGTCGAGGCAGGTTTCGAGTGGCGCGAACCGGGCTGCTCGATGTGCCTTGGGATGAACAACGACAGTCTTGGTGAAGGTGAGCGCTGCGCGTCAACCTCGAATCGAAATTTCGAAGGAAGACAGGGGCGTGGTGGCCGCAGCCATCTGGTGAGCCCGGCTATGGCGGCTGCAGCGGCTATCGCCGGACATTTCATCGACCCAGCGGAACTCTGAATGAAACCATTTCTTATTCTGAAGTCCTACCCGGTGCCGATCGATCGTACCGACGTCGATACCGATGCGATCCTGCCGAAGCAGTACATGGCGTTGACGAGCCGCGTCGGATTCGGCGATTACCTGTTCGACAACTGGCGCTATGCCGAAGCAGGCGAGCCTGGTGACGACATCACAAAACGGACGAAGCGGCTCGACTTCCCACTTAATCAACCTCGTTATCATGGCGCGCAAATCATGCTGTGCCGCGCCAACTTCGGATGCGGATCGAGCCGCGAGCATGCCGTTTGGGCGTTGGCCGACTGGGGGATCAAAGCCATCATCGCGCCCAGTTACGGTGATATTTTCTATGGCAATTGCTTCAAAAACGGCATTCTTCCGATAAGGCTGCCAGCCAATGTTGTCGAAGAGTTGTTCGACGACCTGGCCCGGACAGACAAACCGACACCCATAACGATCGACCTCCCGGAGCAGCGAGTCGTCTGCCAGGGCGGGAAGAGTTATCCGTTTGACCTAGATGCCTCCCGCAAGAATTCTCTGCTGTCAGGCCTCGACGAAATCGGGCAGATATTGGCTAGCCATAGCGAGCGAATAAAAGCGTTCGAAAAGGACCACTTCGCCGCTGAGCCTTGGTTGGCTTGACGCGAGACTACGAAAGTGAAGTTAGAGCATTACCGGAGACGATCAGTGCAGATCGAGCAGCAACACGTCAGTCCTTCGCCAAGCTGGTACGCGAATCTTACTTCAACACATTGGAAAACCCTGGCGGGCGCTTTCCTTGGATGGATTTTCGACGGCTACGAGGCGTTAGCCCTCGTGATCGTGCTCGGGCCGCTGCTTCATTCCGTCCTCACCCCCGAGCAAGCGGCGGCGACGCCGTTCTTCAGTGGCGTGGTGATCGGCATAACGCTGCTAGGTTGGGGTATTGGCGGACTGGTCGGCGGGATTCTCGCCGACTACGTTGGACGTAAGCGCATGATGATGTGGTCGGTATTGTTCTATGCGCTGCTGACCGGGTTGACCGCTTTTTCGCACACGATCTGGCAACTCTGCCTGCTGCGATTCGTTACAGGTTTGGCGATGGGCAGCGAGTGGAGCACCGGCATCGCGCTCGTCGCAGAGACATGGCCAAGAGAGGCGCGGTCCAAAGGCGCAGGATTCCTCCAATCCGGGTTTGGCTGGGGCACCTTGATCGCTGCGGTTATCTGGTACGCCCTCAGTGTGTTCGATCCATTGGGTCCGGACAACTGGAGACTAATGTTCATCGTCGGTGCGCTGCCTGCATTCTTCGTACTCTACATTCGTAAAGGGGTCGATGAATCGGAGAAATGGATCGAGGCCGTACGCACCGGTGAATGGGGCGCAACAGACGCCTCGTCGGGGCCCCGCGGCGGGAAACGCCCCTTCACGCTGAAGCAGGTGTTCAGCGAAGGCGAGTCTGTGCGGCGGATCGTGCTGACATCCATACTGTCCATTGTGACGATCGCCGGATGGTGGGCGGTTTCGAGCTGGCTTCCGGCATACACGCGGGCCATTGCCGCGGCGCAAGGCGTCGCGGGGCACGGGCAATGGGAGTCGCGCGTTTCCATCCTGTACACGATAGGTGCCATCGTCGCCTACATTCTCTCGGGCTTTTTGGCCGATGCACTTGGACGACGGTGGTTTCTGTTCTGGACGTTCCTGGGCTCGCTCGTCACCACCATCATCGTCTATGGTTATGTGTCGTCGATCGGCAGTATGCAGATTTTTGCGCCGCTAAACGGATTCTTCACGCTCGGCTGCGCCTTTGCCTGGTTGGCGATCTATCCGGCTGAGTTGTTCCGGTCATCGGTACGATCCACGGCGGTCAGTTTCATTTTCAATTCGGCACGCATGGTCGCCTGGTGCTTTCCGATTTTTGCAGGCACGATGATAAAGTCGTTCGGCGGTATCGCTCATACAGCGCTCGCTTTCGGTTCTGTGTATGCGATAGGTCTGTTTCTGCCGTGGTTCTTGCCAGAAACCAAAGATCAGGAGTTTCTTGATTAACGTCCCCGACTAAGACCTGCTTATGGGGAATGCTCTGTTCAAGTACTAAGGCGAGTATGCCGGCCGCCCCCTCCCCGGTTGCGGCATCTTCCGGATACGACTCCAAGTGATTGAAATTGCGTCCCGCATAAATTTCGTCATGAAGGGGACAATATGCATACACGCCCGAAACGCCAGCTTCCCCACCAAGTTGGTCGCTCGGGGGTGGTGGTAACGCTTCAGGAGCTTTGTTCCAGATTCCCGGCATCTCTGCTCCAGACATTTAGTGATTCTTGCTGCGTCTGGGCTATTCTCAGGGCCGGAGCATCAAATTCTGGGAAGTCGCGTGAGCTGGAGTAACTCGAATAAGTAGTCGGGATTCCAGCCGGCGACCTTGCGACGTGCGGCCACGCTGCGCTTTTTCTTACCGGATTCGGGCCGCATGCGCAGCAAATTCAAAGTGATGCGGCGCAAGGTGGCGAAATTGGCCGTCGCATTGCGCAAGCGCACGGTGCTGGCGTCCTCGCGGAAGGTCACGTCAAGGCAATGATGCAAACCATTCTCGATGGCCCAGTGCATGCGGCTCGCCTCAAGTAGGTATTTGGCGTCGGGTGCTGCGGAGCTGATCAGGTACTGCGTCTGCGAGCTGACCTGGCCCGCGATCTCGCGTGTCCGCTCAATGCGCACCAGGCTCTTAAGCCTGGGCCAGCGGTCCAGTTCGCTGAGATAGTCCGGCGCTGCCACTGCGACACAGTGACGGGTTTCAAGGCGACCATGCCCTTTATCCAGCGTCTCAAAGATCGATGGATTCATGTGCGCCCAATCGTGGGCTTTGCCGATTCGCATATAGTCTTCAACGGCCTGAGCCAGACCGGGCTGGTTATCCTTCGCAACCAGCAGATAGTCGCCACCACGCTCAGTGATCTTCTGGGCGATGGCCACCTGAGTGCCGATGGCGTCTATGGTTACCAGGCTGCCCTTGAGCGACAGGACGGGCAGCAGAGCTTCAATGGCAGTGATCTCGTTTGACTTCTCCTCGCAGCGCTGCTGCGCCAGCACCAGCCCACTTAGACTCGCGTAGGCCGTCACGCTATGCAAGGCACGCACACCCCTGGCGTGCGTGCCCGAACCACGCACACTCTTGCCGTCGATTGCGATGACCGAATGAAGATCCGGACACACCTCGCCTACCCAATTCAGCAGGCACGCATCCAGTTGCTTCGGATCGAGCACCTCGAAGATCCGTCGGATGGTGTCGTGCCCCGGGATGCCATGGGGCAATTCGAGGTATTGCCGAAGCCTCGCTTCGTTGGCAAGCCCCCATTCTTCCATCTCGTCCCACCCTTGTGCGCCGGCCAGCACAGAGAACAGCGCAATCGACAGAACGTCGATCAACTTGTGCCACGTTCGTCCAACGACGCGGGGATCTTCTATTGCCGACAGCAGACTGATCAGATGTTTTCCCGGGCTCATTTGCGCTACTCTGAAAAACCAGAAGTAAACGCTTTTTCCGCCAAGCTTACAACTCGTTGCTGTAACTCATTGCTTGTAAACGGGTTTTGGCGCTCCGGCCCTGGGGCTATTCTCAACTCCGCCCCTTCTCCGCCAAATAGCGCATAAAGGGGGGTTCTTGCGACATGAGAAATGAAAAAAGGCCCTCGGCTTTCGCCTTAGGGCCTTGATTTTTTCTGGGTTTGGATCACCCAGCGTCATTTCCAGATTTTGGTGCGCCCGGCTGGGATCGAACCAGCAACCCCTGCCTTCGGAGGGCCGGAAACCTCGTCCATGCACATCCATCGAAGTCCAACCAACAGCACCAACCTGTTGATTTTTATATAAAAACAATCCATTGATGTCCAGACCCATCCAGCCTAGAATTTCCGTACCGTTTCCGTACGAAAATCATGGCCTCTTCAATCACCACGAAAACCGCCCGCGACAAACTCGCCCCGCGGCGCGAACCCTACTTCGCGCGCATCCAGTCTGGCCTCTATGTGGGATTTCGCAGGCTAGCTGAAGGCGAGGGAACCTGGGTGGCCCGACGCCGGGCCGAGACCGGAAAACAGGAATACCGGGCACTGGGAACCTTTGCGAATTACGACGACGCGGCCAAAGCCACTCTCGAATGGGCTAACTCGCTAGACGCCGGGGTCTCGCCCAAAAGTACGACCGTCAAGGACGCCTGCGATCACTACGTCAAGCATCTCGGACTTCATAAAGGCTCAGCGAGCAAGGCGGACGCCGAAGGGCGGTTCAAGCGGCTCGTCTACGACGACAAGATCGCTAAAATCGACCTTTCCAGGCTGCGTACCTCGCATCTGAACGACTGGCTGGCAAACCAGATCAGCGAGATCGAAGAGAGTGCCGAAGACGAAGACGATTTGCGCCGTGCCAAAGACAGTGCAAACCGCAACCTTGCTTCATTGAAAGCGGCCTTGAATCTCGCGCTGCACGATCGGCTCGTTGCGACGGATGCCGGCTGGAAAACGGTGTCAAAATTCAAGGACGTCGGCCGCAGGCGCCAATCGTTCCTCCCAAGCGAGCAACGCCTCGCCTTCGTCGCCGCATGCGCCGACGACATCCGCCAGCTCGTCAAGGCCATGCTCTTTACCGCAGCCCGGCCCGGAGAACTTGCCAAAACCAGCGTCAAACACTTCGACCGGCAACAGGGAACCGTGGCCCTTGATGGCAAAACCGGTTATCGAATCGTGTCCCTTTCATCGTCCGCCATCCAGTTCTTCAAAGAACAGACCAAGGGCAAGATCGCCGACGCTCCGATTTTCACAACCGCGTATGGCCATCGCTGGAACAAGGACTCGTGGAAAAAGCCCGTCAAGGAAGCGGCCAAGGCGGCCGAGCTTCCGCCCACGATCGTCATGTACTCTCTTCGACACACCGCAATCAGCGAGATGATCGCGAACGGCATCGACAGTTTTGAAGTTGCGCGGATGGCGGGCACGTCAACCGAGATGATCGACAAGCACTACGGGCATCTGCAACATGACCGAATGCGGGCGAAGCTCGATGCGATCGCGATCCTGTAGGCCGACGAGCCAATACCCAGGCCGGCACCGCGAAAACCATCAACCCGGATGGAGTCTACAGTCGACCGAAAGGCGACGAGCCAACGCTTAATCCGCAGCTCGAGTGGTCGAGTAACTCACGCCCCACCCAAAAAACAGGCACCTGGCCTTGTCCTCGTGACCGGGCTTTTTGCTTGCTGGATTTGCTCCCGCGGGAGATCGTCGCCGACGTCGAACGGCTCGCAATAAAACTCCAGCTCGGGCCCTGATGGAACGCTTTTCCTCTCAATTCGCGCGCTTATCTGGCGTAGCCGCGCGGCGACAGGCCGTACATCTTTTGCATCGCCTGGGATTGCCGGTTGCTCGCGAGCAGCGCCGACAGTCGCGCGAGGCGTGGTGCCGCGAGGTCGCGGACTTCGGTCTCGTCAGACAGTATCCGGCGAGTCAGATCCTCTATGCGTGCGCGCTGCTGCGCGTCGAACGTGAACCTCCAGAACACTGGTCGCAATGTATCGACCAGTGCGCAATAGCGCTTCTGCAACGCGATTGACGTATCCCAGTCGTCTTTGCGCGCCGCGTTCAGCATCTGCGCGGTCACCTGGAGGATGGTGTCGTAACACATGAACACCTGATCTACGGTACCTATCGATTCCATGTTGAACTCAGCGAATAGTCGCGACTTGTGCCTGTGCGGCTGAACCGTTGACCTGCATCTTGATACCGGCCCAGCCGTCCTCGATGGTCGCGAGCAGCCCGTCGACTTCATCGAGCAGCGCCGGGTTATTCTGCAGATTGGCCTCGAGCAGACGGCGCGTCATGTAATCGTAAAGCGCATGCAGGCGCTGCGCGAGATCGCCGCCCTGCTCGAGATTGAGGCCCTGCTGCAGGCCGCCGCCGATGATCAGGATGGCGTGCGAAAGCAACTTGCCTTTCTCAGCGATGTTGCCGTTTTGCATGTGCACGCGGCCCATACGGACCGCGCGGCGCGCGCCCTGGAACAGCAGCGCGACCAGTTCATGCGGGCTTGCGCCGTGCACGCTGGTTTCGAGGCCAACGCGTGCGTAACTTCCTGCTCCAAACTTACCTGGTGAATACATGAATACTGTCCTCTTCTTGCGGGTGGGTCGACGCACGGCTTGCGTTGCGGCGTGGCTCCGTCAACTGCCGGATGAGGTGGTCGGGTTAAAGACCTGCTGCAGGTAGCTTGCGGTCGATTGCATCTGGACCACCATCGCGTCCAGTGCCCCGAACTGGGTCTGGTATTGCTGCTGCACCTGCGCGATGTAACTCTGCAAACTCGTTTCCTGTGTCTGCAGCGACGTAACTTGCGTATTCAGCGTGTTCGTCGCATTCGTGATCGAACCGCTGGTCGCATCGGTCGCATTCGTGACGACTCCGTTCAGCAGCGACGCATAGCCCTGCGAGTAGTTGACGTTGCCGAGTGCGCCGGTGCTGGTGCCGGTCACCTGGATTTCCATGCCGGCCGCCGGGCCGCTGTTGCCGACTGTCAGCACCTGGCCACTGCCGGTTGCCACATAGCCGCCGATTGTGCCTTGCACGTCGAGGCCGGCAATGGATGTCGACGCGCTGCCGAAGAGCTGCGCCGCACCCGTGCCGGTGATCGAGACTGACGACTGCGAACCGTAGCTCGTCGACGCGACGTTCAGCACGCCGCTGTTCTGGGTCACGTTGACCGACACGCCGGCCTGCTGCAACGTGGCGTCGGTGTTGATGGTGGTCTGAAGTGCCGTTGCAAGCTGCGAGGGCGTATAGGTGCCGGCCCCAAGCGTGACGTTCGTCATCACGCCGTCGACCGTCACGGTCAGTGGCAGACCGCCGGACGGGATCGTGGTCGGATTGGTACTGGGCGCTGACGAGCCGGTGAAGGTCCCCTGGGTCGCGGCCTGCGTGATGTTGACCGCGTACGAGCCGGGCTTTGTATTGGTGCCGCCAATCAGGTAGGTGACGTTGCTGTTGGTTGCCGAGCCGGCGGTGCCAAACAGCGCGGCGAACTGGTTCGGATTGCTTTGCAGTGCCTGAGACAGCGTCGAATCGTCGACCGACAGTGTGCCGTCGTTGTTGACCGCGATGCCGACGGCGGAGAGGGACGCATAACCGCCACCGGTGCCCTGCAGCTGGCTTGCGATCACGCCCTGCAACTGGTTCTCGATCTGCATCGTCGTGGCGTCGCCGATCAGCGGGCCATTGGTGCCGCCGGAATTGTAGGCGGTCAGCGAGCTGATCGTGCTCTGCAGCGTGTTGTAGGCCGAGACGAAATTGTCGATATTGGTCTGGACCCCACTCGTATTGTTTGCGACCGTGACCGTCGACGTGCCGGTCTGCTGGAGGTTCAGGGCAAGGCCGGGCAAGGCGGTTGCTACGGTATTGGTCGAACTGCTGAGCGCAAGGCCGTTGACCGTCAGGTTGGCGTTCTGGGCCGCCACGGTCTGGGTCATCGTGTCGCCGGTGCCGGGCGGGTAGGTCAGCAGCGAGCTGATGCTGGCGTCGCCCTGTACCGAAATCTGCATGCTCTCGTTCGCGCCGGTCTGGTTCGACGTCAGCACGAGGTGGTACGGCGTGTTGCTGCCGTCGTTGACGATCGATGCAGTGACACCGAGGTTGGCATTGTTGATCGCGTCGCGCAGACCGGACAGCGTGTCATTGCTGCTGTTGATGGTGATGCTGCCGCCGCTTTGCGACAGGTTCGGCGTAAAAGTCATACCGCTTTGCGTCGTCCCGCTCTGCGTGCCGAACGCAAACGTCACGGTCGTGTTGCCGCTGCCGCCCGAGAGGTGCGTATTCAGGCTGGCCTGGCCGGCCGTCGCGAGCGACTGCGCCTGGGCCAGCTGCGTCGCGTCAACGGTGTACGTGCCCGGCTGGGCGCCGACCACCGCGCTCGCGCTCAGCACCGACGTATTGCTGGAGGTCGCGCTGAACGTCTGGAACTCGGTGGGCAGCGTCAGTTGCGTCAGCGATTGCTGAAACGTCGAGAGTGCCGAGCTGAGCTGGCCGTAAGCCGAGATCTCGGTCTGGACGCCGCTCACCTGGTTTTGCAGCTGCGTGAGCGGGATGCTCTCGACCTGCATCAGCCCCGTCAGTATCTGGCTGATCGGTAATGTGGTGCCGATGCCAAGCCCGAGCGACGCGATGACCGACGAGCCTGATGGCGAGCTGCTGGTCGTGGTGCTGGTGGTGCTCGAGGTCGGCGTGCTGCCGGTCGGGGAAATCGTGGTAGACATGCTGGGCCTGTGCCTTCTGGAGCGGCGCATCGCGCCGGCATTGCGTCGAACGTAGGCGGTGGGTAGCGGGGCTGCCGGCATCCGCCGATTGTGCGTCGGCTTTGGGGGCGGCGCTGTCGACGAGCCGCCTCCAGAGCCGGCCGGCGCATACGCGCCGGCCGTCTACTACCTGCTTACTGCGTTACTGCTTACTGCTTACTGCAGCAGCTTCAGGACCTGCTGCGGCATCTGGTTCGCCTGCGCGACCATTGCCTGGGCGGCCTGCGACAACACCTGCGCACGCGACAGCGCCGACGTCTCGGTGGCGTAGTTCGTATCCTCAATCGACGACTGGGCCGATTGCGCGTTCTGGGTCAACGAGCCCAGGTTCGAAATCGTCGAGGTGAAACGGTTCTGAACTGCACCGAGCTCACCCTGCATCGTGCTGATCTGGTTCAGTGCGGCATCGACGACCGTGATAGTTTTTTGCGCGTCGTTCACCGACAGCACGTCAATACCGGCAAGTGAGCCGGTCTGGTCGACTGAGTACGAGCTGACCGCCGGCGTCGCAAGCGTTTCGCCGAGCAGCGAGGACGCCAGGCTGCCGCCAATGGTGAAGGCCGAACCATCGCTTGTCTTGACCGACAGAACGCCGCCGGGATTGGTAACCGCCGCCGAGAGGTTTGCATTGCCGGACGCGGCTTTGATGGCGGCCGTGAGGGACGCGACGGTCGTGTAAGTAGCTGCGCCGACCGAGTTGCCGTTAATCGTGAGCTGGCCGGCCGTCAGCGTGACCGGTGTCGTGAAATTCACACCACCATTGACCAGCGCGGCGTCGGCCGCGCCACCGGTAACCGTTTGCGTCGCGCCCGGCGTCAATGACGCTGCAAGCGTGCCACCGACATTGATCGCGATCGGTGTGGTGGCGTTAATCGTGAGGGTTGCGCCGGAGGCGGTGATGCCGAGCGCCTGCAGTTGCGTGTTGTTGTTGATCGCGGTTTCGAGGCCCGCGACCGTGGCGATGCCGCTGCCCGTCACGTTGATGCCGTTGATCGTGAATTGCCCGGCTGCCAGCGTGCCGGTGGGGATGGCGGCCGCCACGTTGGCGTCGGTCAGCGTCGTTGCAACCGCATTGGTCGCGGTGGTTTGACCTAAGATGCTGTTGGCGTCAGTACCGCTGACGCTGATCGGCGTCGAGGTGCTCGAGAGCACCAGCTTGCCGGTGCTGCCGCTTGCGGTGATGCCGCTCGCGGCCAGCGACGAGTTGCTGTTGATCGCTGCGGCGATCTGGGAGACGGTGAGTGCTGAGCCCGAGGTCGCGGTGATGTTGATGCCGTTGATCGCAAATTGGCCGCCACTGAGCGTGGTCTGCAACCCCCCCCCCGCCCCGAACGTGAAGGTACCACCACTTAGCGTTTGCGCACCGGCCGTCAGTTGCGCGCCGCTGTTGGCCGTGTTCTGCGTCTGGATCGCCGCAGCCGCGGCGCCGCTCAACGAGATCGAGCTGGCCGATTGCAGCTGCACGGTGCCTTGCAGTTCGCCTGACGTGCTGGAACCGCCGCCATATGAGGTTGCGCTCAGGCTGCCGTAGGTGCCGTTGCCGATGGTGTACGCCGTGTTGTCGAGGCCGCCGCTGACGCTTGCGCCGCCGCTTTGCGAAACGTTGATGTCGCTGCCGTCGGCTGCCGTCAGGTTGACGGAGCCATCGCTGTTCAGCGCGGCGGACACGCCGGTCTGGCTCGAGTACTGGTTGATCGCGTTGACCAGGTTGGTCGTCGAGATCGAGCCTCCGTTTGCGCTCAAGGTCTGACCGGGGTTGGCGCCGAAAATGTTGACGTTGTTGATTGTCAGGTTATAGGCTTGGGACGACGTGGTGGAGGCATTGGTCACCGCGCTCAGGCTGAACTGCTGCGAGTTGGTGGCGGTCGCGCTCAGGCCAGAGATGTCGGCGCTGTTAATCGCCGCTGCCGCCGCGTAGGCACTGTCGGCGTTTTGGCCCGCGCTGGTACCCGCTACTGCATTCGAGATCGTGATGGGCGCTGCGCCGCCGACCGACACGCTCAAAGGCTGGCTCGCCAGGCCAGAGGTGCCGGCAAGGGAGAGTGAACTCGAGTAGGTCTGGCCGATCTGGCTGGTTTTCGCGCCCGCGCTCAGGTTCACTGCGATAGTCTGGCCTGCGTTTGCGCCGATCTGGAAGTTTTGCGTGCCGAACGTGCCGTCAAGCAGCGTCTGGCCGTTGAACTGCGTCGTCGACGCGATCGTGTTGATCTGTGCAAGGCCCTGCTGCACTTCCTGATTCAGCGCCGCGCGGTTTGCCGCCGAGTTTGTCGCGTTCGACGCTTGCACGGCGAGCTGACGAATCGTTTGCAGGTTGTTGGTGATTTGGGTCAGTGCGCTCTCGCCGGTCTGCGCGAGTGAAATGCCGTTATTCGCGTTCTGCGTCGCAACGGTCTGGCCGTTGATCTGCGCTTGCAGCGTGGTCGCGATCGCGAGGCCGGCGGGGTTATCCGCTGCGCTGTTGATCGAGAGACCCGACGACAACTGGGTGATCGCGCTGGTCACTGCAGACTGGTTGTTCTGCAAATAGTTCTGCGCGATTTGCGACGCAATGTTGGTATTGATAATCGTAGTCATTCAATTACTCCTTTGATCAATGGTTGGCGCATTCCGGCATGTCCGCCGTAACGTACGGCCGTGCACCGCACTGTCCATTTGCCGTCGCTAAGTGGGTTATCGGACAGGGTCTCGAATTCTTTAGCCCTGGTATCTCTTTAGGGCCGCAATTTTTCACCTTTCTGAACGCGCTGGATTCTTACGCGAGGCCGCTCCATCATCGCCCGCTCGCTGCCAGTCGGGTGCCGCGCCGGGGCCGCAGCTCCCGGATCAGTTTCCCTCGCGCGATACCTTGCCGGCCACCTCATGAGCTTTCGGCAAGCTTTTGGGTAAAGCCACCATCGACGAATTGTTGTCCGTCCGGATCGTGCGGCGGGACGTGTCTGTGCGGTCTGTGAGACGGGGCGACTTTGCGCGGGTAACTTGCTGTTGCGGCGCAGCAAAAATCGATCCCCCAAGCTAGCGCTAACTTACGCCACTGTTCCCGCCTTTGGTGTCGATTGGTCTGATTCAGAATGATGCACTCGCTTGCAAAAAACCTTGGTCACACTGATGACGCACCCACTTTGTCAAATGGGCGCCGGCCTGCGGACCGGTCTGGAAGCCGACGCACTCGCCGAGGCACATGCGAGCGCGTCCGCATTGATGCGGCTCGCTGCGATCCTCGATGCCCAATGCCGCCATACGGACGCCGCCACGCTATTAAGGGCTGCAATTATTGCCGCGCCGGCATTGCCGGGCTTGCCGGCGCGACTCGCACTCACGCTGTCGGCCGCCGGCGAACATGCCGCGGCGCGCGAGCAGTTCGAAACCGTTCTGCGTGCCGTAGTATCCGCAGATGCCACCGGCGTGGACAATGCCCCGCGGGAGTCGCGAGTCCACCTCGCCTTTTCGCGCACGCTCCTCGCGCTCGACGCGCCGCAAGAAGCGCTGGCGCAAGCGGAACGTGCAGTCGCGAGCAATGCCGACGATGCGTGCGCCCACGCCGCGCGTGGCGACGCATTGGCTGCGCTGCTCCGACTAGCCGACGCGCTCACGGCCTATCAGCGCGCGGCCATGCTCGAACCGTCGTTGGCATGGGCGCACCATGGCATCGGCACGATGCTTATGGAGCTCGGGCGGCCCATGGCCGCGTTGCAAGGGCTGTCGCGTGCGCTCGAACTCTCTGAACGCACGCAGCAGGACGCTGGCGCACTGGCGCAGGCTCGCACTCCTTCGCCGTTCAGCTATCGGTGTCTGCCGCTCCACGCACTACCCCCATCCGCTATCTGCGAGTCGATCGGACTGGCATTGGCCAAAGGCGGTCAACCCGCGGACGCACTGCCCTGGTTCGAACGCGCGCTCGGACTCGAGCCGAACCGGGCGACGGCTCTGCGTCATATGGGTAACACGCTGGCAATGATGCGTGCCGACGACGCTGCGCTGACGTGCCTCCAGGCAGCCCGCCGCGTGCGTCCTGACTGGGATGATGCCTGGCTCGACGAGGCAGGCTTACTGCTGCGTCGGGGCGACTATGCGGCAGGCTGGCGTGCGTATGGCAAGCGCACAGGACAGCGGATGCTCGAAAGTCTCCCGTCCTGCTGGTCCGGCGAAGAGCCCCTCAATGGCAAGACGATTCTGCTGATTGCCGAACAGGGTCTCGGCGACACAATCCAGTTTGCGCGCTACGCGCCGCAGGTGGCGGCCCTCGCGCAGCGCGTCATCCTTGAGGTTCAAGCGCCGCTGCGACCGCTGTTCGACGAAGTGGGCCGGGACTGGGGCGTCGAGATCGTTGCGCGCGGCGAAGCGCGACCCGATGGCGACCATCAATGCCTGCTGCTCAGTCTGCCGCGCATCTTCCGAACGACGCCTGACACCATTCCCGAACCGAGTGGTTATCTTCGCTCCCCCATGGCGCGGCGAGCACTCTGGCGCGAGCGGCTGGCGGCCCGCAGCGGGCCCGGGCGCTTACGGGTGGGTCTCGCCTCTGCTGGGAATCCGCAGTTCAAGAACGACGCGCTGCGCTCGATTCCGCTTGCGGCCTTCGAAACGTGCTTTGACTTGCCGGGCATTGACTGGGTGATCCCGCAGCCTGAGATCCGCGCCGCGGATCGCGCGGTGTTGGAACGGCATACCGGCGTAATCTCGTTTGGTGCCCAACTGGAAGACTTTGCCGATACTGCCGCACTGCTCGAACAACTCGACCTCGTGATCTCGGTCGATACATCGATCGCCCATCTGGCCGGGGCGCTAGCGCGCCCGGTATGGACGCTGCTGCCACACTTGCCGGATTGGCGCTGGATGCACGATCGCGCCGACACCCCTTGGTATTCGAGCGCGCGCCTGTTTCGCCAGACTGTGCCACATGACTGGTCCGGGGTGATCAAGCAAGTGCGCGACCAGCTTTCGTTACGCGTCGCGCCTTCATGTGAATAAGCGGCGATTTCGTCCTCTGACGCGCGGCCTCCGATACGCCAACGCCCTCGGTCATTGCAAGCTTCACCGCCTCTTCGCGGAATTCCTTTGTGTAGACGGCTTCGGGGATTCAGTTCATGTATGCCAAGGCATGGCTGTCGACGCAAATCGCGCGCGGCGAAGACGAAGCAGAGGATGAAGACGACTTGCCTCGCGCGAAAGACAGCGCAAATCGCAATCTCGCCTCCCTAAAGGCGGCGCTTAACTCGCGCTGCATGATCGATTAGTGGCGCCGGACGCTGGATGGAAGACCGTTGCAAAGTTCAAGGATGTTGGACGTCGACGTCAGACCTTCTTGCCGGCCGCGCATCGCAAGGCATTGGTTGAAGCCTGCGCTCACGACATACAGCAAATGGTCTGATTTCCCGATAGATGGCGCCAGCATTTTCGACACTCAAATCCGATCGTCGTGGATGGCCGATGCTTCGCGCCGGTTATAGTTTTTGCGCTGAAGGTCATATCACAACCTACCGATCCCGGTCCAACAAAGCAACTCTGCGCAGTTGGGTTCAAAGCGAAGCCTTCCGCGCCCGGCAATCGTGTCAAATTCTCTCCAGTACCCGACTGCGGGGGCGAGATCACTGCCGCCCCGTTTCTGGCGCGCCCGATGCTCTGACGCCTCGCATGAAGCTCTCGCGTCAACCGATATGGGCGCGTCGTCCCGAGAAGGCGGCCGATCGCGAGCGTCTCCTTCGCGCAAGTTAAGAAGCGCGGGCACCCTAGAAGCGTTGCGGCTGCCCTTGCTCGTTCAATGCGGCAATTTCGTGGGCGGTTAACTGCTTCAACGATCGGGCGCGCTACCGACCTACGACCAGCGGCGCCAAACCGAGCACCGGCCGACCTAGGCGAAATTTCCCGCTGCAACAGGTTTCAAATTCGCTGCGGCTAAGGTGAGAAAGGCAAAGTCCATTCTCACGTCCGGGACCGAACCATAGAGCGTCATCCGCAAAGCGCTGGTATATACCACCGAGCTACTGCTCCGTGGAGCGCTCCGAAGACAAGCAAGCGCGGACGCAGCCCTCCGCATTCGTAGGTGCGTGGGTCGACAGCTAATGCATGTCTATCCCGCCATAAAGGACGTTGAGGTCCGCTTCGCTGTCATTTGCTATTTGGAGCACCTCTAGGAACAACGAAATGCGATCTTGTCTCGGTGCAGCGTTCAAGAATCCTTGAATTAAGACGCGCGCCTCAGACAGACTTTCGTCGCCATACGCGACACCACGAGATATCAGCTCGCGCGCGTTCTCCATGAATCGCCGCCGCGACTCCTCGTTTACTGACAGCGCGACGGCGGAAACACGCAGCCCCGGCAACGGTGGAGAAACTTGTTCGTGGATGATCTCTATCCCAAGAAATCCCGCGCCGCCCGCTGTCGCGCCGATCTCCACCCGTCCTACTGGCAAAGGCCCCGCTGCGTGCGTCGAGAACAGTGTCCCGAACCAAGACGCCTCTGCGCGCACTTCGCGCTCCGATTGGCCCAAAAGAAAGAGATCGTCGCCATACATGAACGCGCGGGCGGGGTCCAATGGTGGCAATCCTTTCTCAATGAGCCAATATGCAACGCGAGGTGAACACGCTGCGCCCTGTGGCAACAGCAGCGGGTAACGAATTGCCAGATGATCGAGAACCTTATCAGGAGACAGAATAGAGACACTTTCTGCATCGTCACTCGACGTCCGGTGAAGAGCACTAGCAACAGTGGAAGTGGGATATAACACGCGGCCGTGATTTCGTCGTCCGCTCGCCTCCCTTCGGTCTATACCGATGGTGTGTTGAACAACCTTCCGCCTTACTGGAAGGAACTCATGCGCCCGCGCTAGATCAATGTTGTCGAAGCAATTGGCGAGATCGAGCTTTGCATAGTGAGAAAGCATGGGATTGGCGTTAATCGCGCGCGCTATCTCGTCAATCGCCTCAAGGCGCCCTCCTTCGGCGTATATAAATTGCGCCCTGCATAGACCGCAGCCTGCGGCCTTCAATGCCGCATCCACGATCTTTTGCCGGGTGCGACCCGCCACGCCAAAACTGAAGCATCTCCGCGAGCCCCGGCCGCCTCGCTTCGGCATTTCATGCCTCGCGAACCCTTCACTGCAAGCCTTTCCGGGATCAAGCTCCCAAGGTAGCGGGCAGCCCTCATTGGCAGCCTTCCAGAGTTCAAAGAATGTAGCCCTGCGGGCGATCATCTCGACGCCCTTAAGCGCGCCGCCCTTGCGCATCCATTCAGAGTGGAGATGCCACCATTGAACCTCATACGACCGCATGAAGCGGTCGACTCGTTCTCTGAGCTGTTTGCCGGGCGATTCAGCCATCAACCGAACGGAGTGCTGTTCGATATCGCGGAGACGCTTATCGCGAAAGCGCGCCACGGCGCCTAACCAGTTGCGAAATGCCGGATCGCCGGCATACGCTATCGCGCTGGCCTCAATATCTGCCGGCGTCATCCAAGGATATTGCGCGCTCATTGCTCCTCCTCGCCATTCGCCGAGAGGTCACGCAAAGTCGGAATCCGAGAGCCGACCCATTTTTCCAAATCTCGTTGTCGCCAAGCGACCGCGCGCCGCCCAATGCGCACCGGGCTAGGAAACTCGCCGTCACGAATCAGCGCGTAGATGGAGCTTTTACACAGACCGGTTAGCCGCGTAACCGACGGCAGGCGATGCAATGCGCCTGAGATCAACTGATGTTCCATTTAATGTCCCCTAAGATCGAACGAGGCCATTTTGGAACGTTGCAGTCAATGGCTGTTAGCCCGCTAATCGGTGCTCTTGCCACGGTAAAAGCGTAGGGTGATAAGCGAATCACCAGCGCGCAATCGCCGGTTGAATGCTTTGACCTCTGCGCCGAGCACTATTCGCCCTGGCATGTCGATGCCGTGGTACAGGCAGGCTCGCTCGATGACTTTGTCAAATACGCTGTCTTGATAGGCCGGCGGCGCGCTTCGGAAGTACCGCCACCAAACAGCCAAAGCCTCGCGGACAATCTCCTCCTTGATGCCTGTGTACCGCCCGCGTCGCGACCACCCAAGAAATGCAGTTCGCGGCCAGAACTGCGGAATGCCGCCTTTTGCCCGGTCTCGCGGTCAACTGGTCGATAGCCCGCGCAAGGACTTCAGTTTCTACATCAACATACCGTTGGTCGAAGGGAGTGCCGACACGGCGCCAAGCGCAGTCCGCAACTTGTTCATCGCACCGTATAGTTCGACGTAGGTCTGCCAGACCGTTTCCGAGACGGGTGCGCTAAGTTTTGCGCGATTGATGCCCGCCAGCAATTCACTCGCTATTGCGCGTGCTCGCTCTTTGGTCACCTCTATTGGGATGCCCCCGTCATGCGGGAGAGGCGATTTCTGTGGGCTTTTGAACGGCCCATCGGAAGATAAGGCGCGCCATGTCCGCGATTGTCGAATCCATTGCGCGGCGCTCTTCGTCCGAGCGCGGGCGGCGGATTCGCGACCGAATGTGCCTGGGCGAACGAAGGCCGGTCATGATCGGTGCCGTTGGGAATGGCTATATTCGGCTTTTTTTGCAACGGGTTGCAAACGCATTCCAGCGAAGAGAATCAATTAGCCGCGCACGCGCCAGCTGCCTGAACCGCATATGGCGGCGGGAGCACTAAGACCAGTTGGGGCGGGGAAAAGGGAGACAAAAGGTCAACGTCTGTCCGAGTGAAATTCCGTATAGTTTCCGTACAGAATATCGCATCCGGTCGCCGCCCTTTGCAAGTCCTTGTTATGTTGACGCTTTTTGGTGCGCCCGGCTGGGATCGAACCAGCAACCCCTGCCTTCGGAGGGCAGTACTCTATCCATTGAGCTACGGGCGCTTCACGAAAGCGCGGCAACCTGAACAGGAGCGACGCCAAGCGAGACCGAGAGAATACCCGGTTTCGGTCCAACCGTCCACCGGGCGGCCTATATGGCCGGATTTGGCCCTTTCCCGGCGCCGTTCCGCGGGTGCCGGCCGCGCCCCGCGATGCGGGTAAACGCCTGCTGAACACCTCTCCGAGCCCCTCGCCGCCGTCGAAAGCTTGCGTCTATAATCGTCCGTGCCTGATTAAAGAACAAGAAGTTGCCGTCACGCTGTACCGCTCACATACCCACGGAGACGAGACAAGCATGAGCGAAGCACCACACGGAGCCCCAATCAAAACCCCCGGGCAGCTCATCGCCGCGATCATCGCCAGTTTTGCGGTACCGATCGTCATCATCGTTCTGCTCGTGATCTACGTCGATAATTCGACGCGCACCGGCGCCGGCACAGACAGTCTTTCCGAAGCCGAGGTCAGCGCGCGCATCAAGCCGTTCGCCCAAGTCGACATTCGCGACGCTAATGCGCCGCGTATCTACAAGTCCGGCGAAGAGGTCTACAAAGCCGTGTGCTCCGCGTGTCACGCGGCGGGTACGGCAGGCGCGCCGAAATTCACCAATACCGCCGACTGGGCGCCGCGCATCTCGCAGGGCTTCGACACGCTGTGGCACACGGCGCTCGCCGGCAAGGGCGCGATGGCGGCGCGGGGGGGGGCCCCCCCCCCCCCCCAAAAAAACCCGGCCGGCGCATACGCGCCGGCCGTCTACTACCTGCTTACTGACTCTGTTATTGCAGCAGCTTCAGAACTTGCTGCGGCAGCTGGTTCGCCTGCGCGACCATTGCTTGAGCGGCTTGCGACAGCACCTGGGCACGCGACAGCGCCGACGTTTCGCTGGCGTAGTTCGTGTCCTGGATCGACGACTGCGCCGACTGGGCATTTTGCACCGATGCGCTCAAGTTCGAGATGATCGACGTAAAGCGGTTTTGCACCGCGCCCAGCTGGCCCTGCAGCGTGCTGATCTGGTTCAGCGCAGAGTCGACCGCCTGGATCGTGTGCTGCGAATCGGCGACAGTCAGCACGTCAATGTTAGCGAGCGACCCGCTCGCTGTGGCGTTGTACTGGGTCTGATTTGTCACGGTGGCAAACGTGCCTGCCGTGGACGCAGGAGCTGGCAAGCCGGACTTCAGCGTACCGGTTTCGGTCGCACTCAAAGCCTGGCCCGACGTATTCGTGACCACGAGGACGGCGCCGTTCACGGAGGTCGTAATGCCTGCTGCGCGCAGCGTGCTATTGCCGTTGATCAGGGCGCTGAGTTGGGTCGCGTTCGTCGCGCCGGTGAGCGTGAGCTTGACGGACGTGCTACCGACCCCAAGGGTCAGCGTATCGCCGGCAACACCGGCCGTGAAGGCACTGCCGGTGACGATCTGCGCGTTGTCCAAGCCGGAGACGAAGCCGCCGACCGCGTTCGAGTCGGTAAGCGCGAGGTTCTGACCGGAGGTGTTGCTGATGACCAGATTACCTTGCGCGTTAAGGCTCGCGCTGATGCCTGCCTGTTGCAGCGCGGCGGTAGAGTTAATTTTTTGTGCGACCGTTGTTGCGGTGTCGGCAGCCGTCGTGTTGATTGACGCAGTGGCGGTGGCCGCACCGCCCAGATTGAAGTTGATCGTGCCGCTCGTACCGGCGGTGAACGTCCCAGTGGCGGCGACGGTCTGCGAGGCTTGGAGCGAATCCGCCGCGCTGGTGGTGTTGTCATATTGGCCGGCAATGTCCTGCGCACCCACGCCAGACAACGTGACCTGACTAGCCGACGAGAGCGTGACGGATCCGTACAATTGGTTCGACGTTGAGCTAGTGATAGTGGCAGCTGTGAGCGCTTGCAGGCTGCCGTTAGCGCTTGCGCACGCGGCGATGCCTTGGAGGTGCTGCAACGGTTGCCGGACGCGCTCACCGCCTACCAACGCGCGGCCATGCTCGATCCGTCATTGGCATGGGCGCACTATGGCGTCGGCAAAATATTTACAGAGCTCGGCCGGCCCATGGCCGCGTTGGAGGGGCTGTCGCGCGCCCTGGCGCTTTCGGAAGCCATGCAGCAGGACGCAGACGCAGGGGCGCAGGCTCTCACACCGCCGGCGCCGCTCAGCTTTCCGTGTTTGCCGGTCCACGCTTTATCCACATCCGCTATCTGCGAGTCGATCGGACTGGCATGGGCCAAGGGCTGTCAACTCGAGCAAGCACTGCCCTGGTTCGAACGTGCGCTGGAACTCGAGCCGAACCGGGCGACCGCTCTGCGGCATATGGGTAACACGCTGGCAATGATGCGTGCCGACGACGCTGCGCTGGCGTGCCTTCAGGCGGCCCGTCGCGTACGTCCCGACTGGGATAAGGCCTGGCTCGACGAGGCGGGCCTGCTGCTGCGTCGAGGCGACTACGCCGCAGGGTGGCGCGCGTATGGCAAGCGCGAAGGGCAACGGATGCTCGAAAGTCTGCCGACCTGTTGGTCGGGCGAAGAGCCGCTCGCCGATAAGACAATTCTGCTGATTGCCGAACAGGGCCTCGGCGACACGATCCAGTTCGCGCGCTATGCGCCGCAGGTGGCGGCCCTCGCGCAGCGCGTGATCCTGGAGGTTCAAGCGCCGCTGCGGCCGTTGTTCGACGAAGTGGCCCGGGACTGGGGTGTCGAGATCGTTGCGCGCGGCGACGCGCGACCCGATGGCGACCATCAATGCTTGCTGCTTAGTCTGCCGCGCATGCTCCGGACGACGCCTGACATCATCCCTGAGCCGAGCGCATATCTTCGCGCACCCGCGGCGCGGCGAGCGCCCTGGCGCGAACGGCTCGCGGCCCGCAGCACGACGGGACGGTTGCGGGTTGGTCTCGCACCGGCCGGGAATCCGCAGTTCAAGAACGACGCACTGCGCTCAATCCCGCTCGCTGCTTTCGAAGCCTGCTTCGACTTACCGGGCGTTGACTGGGTGATCACGCAGCCCGAGATCCGCGACGCGGATCGTGCGGTGTTGGAGCGGCATCCCGGCGTCATCTCGTTTGGTGCCCAATTGGAAGACTTTGCCGATACGGCGGCACTGCTCGAACAACTCGACCTGGTGATCTCGGTCGACACTTCGATCGCCCATCTGGCCGGGGCGCTAGCGCGCCCGGTGTGGATTCTGCTGCCGCACTTTCCGGATTGGCGTTGGATGCACGATCGCGCCGACACGCCCTGGTACCCGAGTGCGCGGCTTTTTCGCCAGACGGTAGCGCGGGGTTGGGACGGGGTGATCAAGCGAGTGCGCGACGAGCTTTCGTTACGAGTCGCGCAGTTCACTTGAATAGGCGGCTATTTCGTCCTCTGTTCCTTCTTTGTGTTCCGGCCGATTCCAGTAGTCTACGTTGGGGCTCGATCTGAATTCTCAGCGCAGGCAGCTTCGTGGCTCCGCTTGTGCCGAACCGGACGCTCGTGTCCTCACGCGTGTCCGTCCATCGCGGCTTGACTGAACCATGCGTAAGACAATGCACGTGAAGGTAACGCCTCTCACCCTGTATCACTTTATCGAAGCGTCTCATCCATGAATCCTGTTCAAACACCGCTCACTGCGGAGGCAGGGCACCCACCGCCTTATCAGCCGTTGGGTCTGGCCGCTTTGCTCAGAGCAGCAACGGCGGGAAATGATCTCACGCCGCTTGGGGAACGCTTGCTCGCGTATAGCGAGCGCTATGAGGATCCGTACGCCCTGCTCGAGTTGTCCCTGGTGTTGCAACTCAAATACCAGAAAGCGTCCGCACTCACCGTTCAAAACCTGGCAATTCAAATGCGCAGGCATTACCGGCTAAAGAGTGCGCACTCGGCCGAGGCGCCGGTAAAGGTGCTCGTGCTCAAATCCCCCGGTGATCTCATGGCGAATACACCGTTTGAATGCCTGGTTGAGAGCGCCGACCTTCAGGTCGACGTGTTGTACGTTGATGGAGATTTGCCTCAGGACGCGAGTTTGCCGGAACACGATGTCATTCTCGTCGCCGCGTGCGCGTTGGATGAAAATGCTGAGCCGCTCGCTCGCATTGCAGCGCTGACCCGGCGCGCTGATTGTCGGGTGCTGAACCGGCCCGAGCGCATCTCGCACACGACGCGTGACGCCGCCTATGCGCTGCTTGGCAAGCTTCCCGGCGTTTGCATGGCGCACACCGTGCGGCTGTCCCGCGAACTGATTCTCGAAGCCGCGTCAGGCACCTTCGATCTGTCCGATGTGCTGGACGGACATTACCCTTTCATTGTGAGACCGGTGGGCTCGCACGCCGGACAAGGGCTGGTGAAAGTGTCTGACGGGCTTGACCTTGCACGTTATGTGGACGGCACGGACGTTCAGGAATATTACGTCGCGCCGTTTATCGACTACAGCAGCGCGGACGGCTTGTTTCGTAAGTACCGAATCGTGATGATTGAGGGCGCGCCTTTCGTGTGCCATATGGGGATTTCGCGCGAATGGATGGTCCACTACCCGTACGTCGAGATGATTGCGCACCCTGAGCGCCGGGAGGAGGAAGCCCGCCTGATGGCAAGTTTCGATTCGGACTTTGCGGTGCGTCACCGCGAAGCGTTTCGCATGATTGCTGAAACAACCGATCTGGACTACGTAGGATTCGACTGCGCCGAAACGAGCGATGGCCGTCTCCTCATCTTCGAGATTGCCACCGCGATGGTCGTGCATGACATGGACGATCCAGACACGTTTCCTTATAAGGCGTCACAAATGCGTCGAGTCTTCGATGCATTTCACCAGATGCTGCGCCGCGCGGCTGCGGGCTCATGTTAATTCAACCGAAGGCTTGTCCACGAACCATGAAATCCAACACATTGAATTTTTCCGGTGGTCCCGGTGCGCTTCCGGAAACCGTGCTGGAGCAAACCCGTGAGGCCGTTGCGCATCTGCCGGAGACGGGCATATCTGTGCTCGGCATGAGCCATCGATCAGACTGGTTCCGGTCGATACTCAATGAAGCAGAACAGAACCTGCGCAGCCTGCTCGGCATCACCGATGACTACGCGGTCACATTTCTGCAGGGTGGCAGCAGTTTGCAGTTCGCGATGATTCCAATGAATTTCGCCACAAAGGCCGGCGCACCGCCAGAATACGTAACGTCCGGCTATTGGAGCGGTCGGGCGACGTCGGAAGCGGCCAAAGTGACCGCGAGAAAGGTCGCGTGGGATGGTCATGCAACGGGCTATCGACAACTGCCTGACCTTCAGGCGCTGGATGTGTCGAAGTCGGCCGCTTATCTGCACTACGTGTCGAACGAGACCGTGGAGGGCTTGCAATTTCCTAATTCTGAAGATGAGATGCCGGTGCCGCTTATTGCGGATATGTCGTCTGATTTTCTGTCGAAGCCGTTCCGGCCAGATTTATTCTCGATGGTGTATGCCCATGCACAGAAGAACCTGGGGCCTGCAGGGGTGACTGTGGCGGTCATCAAACGGTCTCTTCTGGAGCAAATTCCGGATGGCCTGCCGGCTATTCTCGACTTTCGCACGCATGTGTCACACGGCTCGAACTACAACACGCCGCCGGTATTCGCGATCTATGTCATGACGTTGATTACCCGTTGGCTGCGCTTCGAGATTGGCGGTTTGCATTCGATGCAACGCATCAACGAAAGAAAGGCGAAGCGGCTATACGAAACATTCGACGCTTTGGGCGATGCGGTGACGATTCACGCGGATCGCCCGTGGCGCTCGCAGATGAACGTGGCGTTTACGTTTGGCGATGCGCGGCTCGACGATGCCTTTGTCGAGACGGCGCGGGAGCAAGGGATTGTCGGGCTGGAGGGGCATCGTTCGATTGGCGGATTGCGGGCCTCTCTATATAACGCCGTTACGGAGGAAGCGGTCGATATCCTGACGAATGCCCTGACGGAATTTAGTCTGCAACGCGTGTGAGGCCAACGAGCGGGGCTTGCAGTCGAATCTCCCAAGGTTCCCCGCACCCGCAATTCCGGATTGCAATCGCCTACGAACCTGTTACGGCGCTCGACGAGTTCGTGCCTTGATGGGATGTCGTGGCAGGCACGCCGTCCGGCGTCTGCTGGAACGGCCCGGCGCTGGGGAGGAGGCGCGCCAGGGCGGCTGGCTGTATCACGAAGCGCCGTCCCAGATAACTTAAAGGCCGTAGGGTCGGCCAGGCGTCGCGCTGCAGGGGCTAGCGAGACGGCGTATTCTCTTTTCCTTCTCTGACAAACCCCGGAAAAATCATGCAAAAGCGCCGAGTTGGACGTTCGGAAATGGAGGTCGCACCGCTTATGTTCGGCGGCAATGTATTTGGCTGGACCGCGGACGAAGCCACCTCGTTTTCGATCCTGGATGCGTTCGTCGACGCCGGGCTCAACTTTATCGACACCGCCGATGTCTATTCCGCATGGGCGCCGGGCAACCAGGGTGGCGAATCGGAAACGATCATCGGTAAGTGGTTCAGGCAGAGCGGCAATCGCGACAAGATCGTGCTCGCCACCAAGGTCTCCAAGCATCCGCAGCGCAAGGGTTTGTCTGCGGCGAACATTCAGGCGGCGGTAGAAGACTCACTGCGGCGCTTGCAGACCGATTACATCGACGTCTATTTTTCTCACGACGACGACGCCGACACGCCTTTGGCCGAGACGCTCGGCGCGTATCAAAAGCTGATCGAGGCGGGCAAGGTGCGAGTGATCGGTGCGTCGAACTACAGCGGCGCGCGCGTCGAGGAAGCCTTGGCTGTGTCTCGCCAGCACGGGCTGCCCGAATATCAATTGCTGCAGCCGGAATACAACCTGTACGACCGCGCCGAGTATGAGCGTGACACCGAACCGGTGGCGCTCGCCAATCAGCTCGGGGTAGTGGTGTACTACAGTCTTGCAAGCGGCTTTCTTTCCGGCAAGTACCGCTCTCAG
Organism: Paraburkholderia sp. RL17-337-BIB-A; assembly: GCF_046025895.1. NCBI lineage: Bacteria > Pseudomonadati > Pseudomonadota > Betaproteobacteria > Burkholderiales > Burkholderiaceae > Paraburkholderia > Paraburkholderia sp. RL17-337-BIB-A. The sequence continues at coordinate 45,320 of NZ_JARESY010000001.1, forward strand.
GCCGATTTGGCCAACAAGACGCGCGGTAGCCGGGTCGAAAAATATCTGAACGGGCGCGGCTTGCGTATTCTGGACACCCTCGATCGTGTCGCCGAGCGGCACGGCAGCAGCCCGGCCACCGTCGCGCTGGCATGGCTGATTGCTCGTCCGAGCGTAACGGCCCCAATTGCCAGCGCGACCTCGGTCGACCAGCTCAAGAGCCTGGCCGCCTCCGTCCATCTGATGCTGACGGGCGCCGATATCCGCGAGCTGGACGAGGCGAGCGCCTGATTGTGCGAGCGGCCTGGCGCAATCGCTAAACCCCTGGTAGGATGGAGAGTTTCCTGATATCATCGGGAGTGAATTGAGATCTTTGCCTGTTTCGTCAATGTTTTTCATTGATGAAAGGTTGGCGAAACGGCAACAGACGTGGCTTTGGTATTACGTCTGTCCGCGTTCCGCGGTGAACTCCCCACCTCTCTTTTCCGGCCTCCGTGGCCGTTATGCCTCTCGTTTCATTCGTGGTTTGGCCGGGTTTCTGCCCGCGTTTGCCTGTTACTGGCCATGAATCGAAACGACCGGAGGGCCGGCGCGTGAGCGGTATCCGCCACGCAATTTACCCCTATCAAGTGATTGAGTTAGGAATTACATGACGACGATTCTTCTGAAAGAAAACGAGCCGTTCGAAGTGGCGATTCGCCGCTTTCGTCGCGCAATCGAAAAGAATGGCCTGATCGCTGAACTGCGTGAGCGCCAATCGTACGAAAAGCCGACCACGGCACGTAAGCGCAAGAAGGCTGCTGCTGTGAAGCGCCTGCATAAGCGCCTGCGCAGCCAGATGCTGCCGAAAAAGCTGCACTAAGCACGCTTTTACGCGCCGCATTCCGCACGCCGAAACGGCGGTGTGAGCTTCGAAAGAAGCCACATCGCCGTTTTGCTTTTGGGGTGCTGAATTGTTTTTTTTGGTGCTGATTTGAGTTGGGTTTTTGCGGTTGAGTTACCGGCTTGTTTTTGGCGTTAGGTAGGGCGCGCCACGGCTGGACTCGCGCGTGGATGGCTGTCTTTTGGGCTGAAGCGGGCCGAAGCGCGCTGGTGCGGCGCGCCGTGGCGTGCGCAGATCACGCGTGGTCGAACGTGCCGCTGCTTATTAGCCAGCCTTGCGTTTGCGTCCCTTCTTGCCGAGCGCCGCGCACCGCGCGCGGCACATGCAGCTCGCCTCGTGGTCGTTCACCATGCCGACCGCTTGCATGAACGCATAGCAGATCGTCGACCCAACGAACTTGCAGCCGTAGCGCTTGAGCCCCTTGCTGAGTGCGTCCGAGACTTCGGTCGATGCAGGCGCCTGTTTATACGACGCCCAATCGTTCTGGATCGGTGTCTGATCGACGAACGACCATACGAAGTTGGCGAGCGAGCCGTGTTCGGCCTGAATCTGCTGCACGGCGCGCGCGTTGGTAATGGCGGATTCGATCTTGCCGCGATGGCGCACGATACTTTCGTCCAGCACCAGCGCATCGACGTGTTTAGGCGTAAAGCGCGCTACCTTGTCGATGTCGAAATCGGCAAACGCGCGGCGATAGCCGGTTCGTTTGTTGAGAATCGTCGACCATGACAAACCCGCCTGCGCGCCTTCCAGCACAAGCAGTTCGAACAGGTGCTGATCGTCGCGCGAGGGCACGCCCCATTCGGTGTCGTGGTAGTGTGCGAGCGCTTCGCTCGATACCCAGTTGCATCGCTGTGTCACTTTCGCGCTCCCGCATTGTCATGTCGCCCGTCAGCATAGCGGAAGCCGTGCGCGCTGCAAGCAGGCTATTCGGCCGATTGCGGGATTGAAACTGACCTGCCACGCTATGCGTTATTCACCACTTGAACTCACTCGATTCGATGAATAAAGACCTCTTTCTGATCGGCATTGACGGCGGCGGCAGCGGTACGCGGGTGGTGCTCGGCGACGCACAGGGCCGTGAACTGGCGCAGGCGGCGAGCGGGCCCTCGGGTCTGGGCCTCGGCGTTGAACGCGCGTGGCTGGCCATTGAGGCCGCCTGCGCCGACGCGTTTGCACGCGTCGGCGTGCCGCTCGACTGGGCGCGTTGCGTACTGGGTTGCGGCCTGGCAGGGGTCAATAATCGCGACTGGCTGGCCGCGTTTCGCTCGCAGGCGCCGGCCGTAGCCGGGCTCGCGGTAGAAAGCGACGTGTACACCAGCTTGCTCGGTGCGCACGGCGGCGCGCCCGGCGTGGTCGTTGCGCTTGGCACCGGCAGTCAGGCGGCCGTGCTCGATAGCAATGGCGAATGCCGCGTCGCCGGCGGCTTCGGCTATCCGTCGAGCGACGAAGCGAGCGGCGCCTGGCTCGGGCTGCGGGTCATCGTGCACGCACAGCAGTCGCTCGACGGACGTGTGCCCAAAGACGATCTGGCGCAGGCGCTCCTCGCCCATGCCGGCGCGCATGACTACGACAGCCTCGTGGTCTGGCTGTGCGAAGCCAATCAAACAGCCTACGCAAGGCTCGCGCCGATCGTCATGGCGCATCGCACGCATCCGTTTGCGGCGCGTTTGCTCGGCGAGGCCGGCGTGGAAGTGGGCAAGATGATTGCCGCGCTCGACCCTTCAGCGACCTTGCCGGTCGCGCTGTGCGGCGGCCTCGGTGCACCCTTGCGCGAGTATGTACCGCAGATCTATCAGTCCCGTCTGCGCGAGCCGTTGGCGGACTCCGCACACGGCGGTTTGCAGTTGGCGCAGCGCGAAGCGGTTCGCATCGGCGGCTGAGAATCGCTCCGCGCCCAGGTGCGATCAGCCCGAGACGGCGCGCAACGGTAAAATGCGATCTTCGACGCTGCCCGGCTGCTCACACTATGTACAAAGTCATTGCCACGGATCTCGACGGCACGCTGCTCAACGCCAATCACCAGGTCGATCCGTTCACGATCGCTACCGTCCGTAAGCTGGAAAGCGACGGGCTGCACTTCGTGATCGCGACGGGGCGCCACTATTGCGACGTTGCGGGCATTCGCGACGTGCTGGGCATCAACCCGCATCTGATCACGTCGAACGGCGCGCGCATTCACGCGCCGGATAACACGGTGATCCACGCCGACGACCTGCCTCCGGCCATCGTGCAGCGGCTCGTGCAGCCCGAAATCGTCGGCGCGCATGGCCGAGTGATCGTGAATCTGTTCACCGACAACGCGTGGTTGATCGACCGGGATGCGCCGGACCTGCTCAAATTCCACCAGGATTCCGGCTTCACCTATGCGGTGACCGATCTGCCGAAACACGACGGCGTCGACATCGCCAAGGTTCTTTACATCGGTGAGCCTGCCGATCTCGCGCATGTGGCCGCCAACCTCGCGCGCGAATTCGGCGATGCGCTCTACGTCACCTATTCGCTACCGGATTGCCTGGAGGTGATGACCTCGAACGTATCGAAGGGGCGTGCGTTGCAGATCGTGCTCGAGCGCCTCGGTATCGGCGCCTCGCAATGCGTGGCCTTCGGCGACAACATGAACGATATCGATCTGCTGGAGACAGCCGGCCATCCGTTCATGATGAACAATGCCAATCCCGATCTCATCACACGTCTGCCGGACGTGCCGCGCATCGGCAACAACTTCGAAGCGGGCGTCGCGCACCATCTGCGCAAACTCTTCTCGCTCGACGACGAACTGATGTCCTGAAAGCAGACCGGCCCGCATCCACTTGCGTGGTTGCGGGCCGGCTGTTGCGCCGATTCTGGTTCGCGACCTGGCGCCGCGGGCTACGATCAGCCGTGCCACCCGCCACGGCGATCGCCGCGGTCATCGTGGCCCCAGTGGCGGTCGTGCCGATCCCAGCCGCGATTATCCCCGCGGTCGCCGTGATAGTAACGACGGTCCCAGCCGCCATTGCCGTAATACACGGGCTGCGGCGCCGCGTAGACAGGGGCAGGCTGGGCATAAACCGGTGCGCCGAGCGACAGGCCGATGTTCAGATCCGTATGTGCTTGCGCGATACCGCATGCGCCCGCCGCGAGTCCGGCAGCAACCAGCAAGTGAGTGACGATGCGTTTCATGTTGTTCTCCTGTGAGGCGACGTATGTTTGTCGCACAGGACCAATCTACGCATTCCGGTCGCCGCTTACTGCGACGAGATGTTACGGACTGCAAGCATCGTCGCAGGGTTTGAAAGGTGGTAGAGGGAACATTCGAGCGCATCACTCACGCTGCGCTTTCCGCTCGAAGCGGCGTCTTGTAAGGCTTTGCGGCACATCAAAAAGGGCCCGGCGCCTGCTTGCTGCCGCTCGCTGCGAAAAACAGACAGCCGCGCCCGTAATCGCGGCTTACATCTGTATTACCCGACTAATCAGCTGAGCCGGCGGAAGCGCCCGTCGCGGCCGCGGACGGTGCGCCCGGCAATGCCGCGCATGGGCAGTCCGCGGCGCGGCCGTTCAGTCCTTGACGGTCGAGCTTGAAACTGGCGTGGGCCGTCCCGTTTTGCCACTGGAGACGAACAATATAAATACTGTCGAAGTCGTCGCTTTGCCAATTGGGGACGTCCGCGGCGTTGCCACCATGCGCGCTCATCATTTGGCGCAACATTTTCACGATCAGCTTGTGTTCCCATGCAACCACAATCAACTTGTTTCGATTGGCAGGATTGACGAGCGCGGTGCCCAGTTGATCGATCTGGGCGAAGCCGTACGGCGTTTGCACCGGCATCTGGAACTGGATGGCAGTCGGCTCGATGGTCGCAAGCGGCCGCACATAGTAATAGGAGTGACCGCTGTCGTCCTTTTGCTGACCGGGATCGGGCGCGTAGATCAGATCCGGTTTGCCGAACTTGGCGGCGATGACGGCTGGCAACGCCAGAGCACGGTTGAGCCCTTGGCAATTGAGCTGGCCGTAACCCTTGGCTGGTTTCTCACCGTGGCGCACGAATACGAGCGTTTCAGTATTGCCGTCCGCGGCATGGGCTGCGGGCAATGCCAATACGCCGGCACACAAAGCGCCGATGGAGAGTGCGACGCCATGCAGGAATCCGCGGAAACGGGTCATAGGTAGCACCTGTGCGAGCTTGGGAAGTCGCACGATTCTAGCAGCGAGCCATCGGCGGATTATCAAGCCGCTCGCACCATGCGCACAAAAACACGACGGGCGCCGTAGCGCCCGCTTTGACTGGCTGAATACACGCACTCGCTGATCAGTCGAGCGCCAGTTCCTGCGAATTACCGCGGCGGCTTTCGGCGATGACCGGGTACAGCACGCCTGCGATCACCGCGCCGATGATCGGCGCGACCCAGAACATCCACAACTGATCCACCGCTGCGCCACCGACGAACAGCGCCGGGCCGGTGGAGCGCGCCGGGTTGACCGACGTATTGGTGACGGGAATCGAGATCAGGTGAATCAGCGTCAGGCACAGGCCAATGGCAATCGGTGCGAAACCGGCCGGCGCGCGTTTGTCGGTCGCGCCGAGGATGACGAACAGAAAGAAGCCTGTCATCACCACTTCGCAAATAAAGGCGGCCGCGAGCGAGTAATGGTCCGGCGAGCGCTCACCGTAACCATTGCTGGCGAAACCGCTGGCGACGAGGTCGAAACCCGGCTTGCCCGACGCGATCAACGACAGCACCAGCGCACCCAGCACCGCACCGATCACTTGCGCGACGATGTATGGCAGCAGGTCGCGAGCCGGAAAGCGGCCGGCGACGGTCAGGCCGACGCTCACCGCCGGATTGAGGTGGCAGCCGGAGATATGGCCGATCGCATAGGCCATTGTCAGGACGGTGAGGCCGAATGCGAGCGAGACGCCCACGAAGCCGATGCCCAGACCATGGACCGGGCCGGCGAAGTTAGCGGCGAGGACTGCGCTGCCGCAGCCCCCGAGCACGAGCCAGAAGGTGCCGAATAGCTCGGCAGCAAGGCGTTTTGACAACTGCATGATTGGTAATCCTAAAATGTTTGACGCTTGGAGCGGCATGAATGCCAAGTGCGGATACATGCCATTGAGCGCGCAATTCTAGGGAAAGACCGCCGGTTTAGGTGTCAAGAATTGTCAATGTGAAGTCGCCTTTGCCTTTTATTACCCGCTAAATCTCTCGTTTTACAATTCATCGACGTTTAATAATTATCAGATGATTTCTTGCTTAATCGGTATTATTGTCCATTGCGAATTTTTATAATTGCAGCTAGTCTGCGAGCGAATGAGTTCTAGAAAAGGGGAGAACCGAAATGTCTCAATATGCAGACCTCAAGGCACAGATCGCCAAATTGCAGGCACAGGCAGACGAAGCCCGGCGCACTGAAGTCGATAACGTTGTCGCCGACATCCGCCAAAAGATCGCTGAATACGGTCTAACCGCGCAGGACCTGGGCTTTGCGGTCGCCGCCAAGCGCGGACGCCCGCCCAAGAAGGCACCGCTGCCGGCCAAATACCAGGACCCGAAATCAGGCAATACGTGGAGCGGGCGCGGCAAACCGCCAAAGTGGATTGTCGGCAAGAATCGCGAACGCTTTCTGATTGGCGCGGCTTGATTGCGTTGCCGGTGCAGGCGAAAGCCAGTTGAAGGTTGATCGGTGGCCGGTGGTTTATTCGTGTCGCGCTAATCCGGCATGGAAGCGCATCCACAGTTGTATTAAAAAAGCCGCCCCTCAAGGGGCGGCTTTTCCGCAGTAGAAGCAGGTTAACTCTCGCTAGCCGCTTGCGCAAACGATTCACCAGGCAAATCTACTCATGATTGGCGTACGAATCGAGAAACGCCTTAAGTGGCACAAGCGCGACACAAGCGAGACACAGGCTCGGCTTAAACGGCTGATCGCATAAAACGTCAGCCACTTAAGCGTGTCGCTCAACCCACCGCCACCTGGCGCAACACCGGGCGACGCGTCGCTTCGATCAAGGTCGAATAGCCGTCAACGTAATTCCGGGCCATCGTTTTCGAACTGAAGCGGCGCTCGAATTGCGCGCGGATCTCAGTGCGCGACAATTCGTCCAGACGCTGCAGTGCGGCCACGGCGCCTTGAACGTCCTCGACAATGTAGCCGGTTACGCCGTGGTCGATCACTTCCGGCACCGAGCCGCGGTTGAATGCGATCACCGGCGTGCCGCACGCCATCGACTCGATCATCACCAGACCGAACGGCTCCGACCAGTCGATCGGGAACAGCAGCGCCTTGGCGCCTGACAGGAACTCAGGCTTTTGCGCCTCATTGATCTCGCCGACGAACTCCACGTGCGCCATGGAGAGCAGCGGTTCGATTTCCTTCTTGAAGTAATCCTGGTCGACCTTGTCCACCTTGGCGGCGATCTTCAGCGGCAGACCGCTTTGTGCAGCGATCTTGATAGCTGTATCGACGCGCTTCTCCGGACAAATACGACCGAGGAACGCCAGGTATTCCGGCTTCTTGTGCGTCTGCGGCGTGAGCAACTGTTCCGGCAGGCCGTGGTAAATCGTGTTTAGCCAGTTGGCCTGCGGCAGCGGCGAGCGTTGCGAATCCGAAATCGACACCACTGGCACGTTCGAGAACGCGTCGAACACCGGTTGCAGTTCCGGCAAGTCCAGACGGCCGTGAAGCGTCGTCACGAACGGCGTGTCCATGGTCGTGAAGAGCGGGAACGGCATGTAGTCGAGGTGAAAGTGCAGGACATCGAATTCATGCGCGACCTTGCGCACCTTTTCCATCATCAGGACATGCGGCGCCAGCGCGTCGCGGATCGTCGGGTCGAGGCGCAACGCACGCGGCCAGCACGCGTCCAGATTCGCGGAGGTGACCGAGTCGCCGCTCGCAAACAGCGTGACGTCGTGGCCGAGATCGACCAGCGCTTCGGTCAGATACGACACGACGCGTTCGGTGCCGCCATAGAGTTTCGGCGGGACAGCTTCATACAGCGGCGCAATTTGTGCGATTCGCATGCGTTTCTCCTGTTCAAAACGGCTTCGCACAACGGCGCTCGGCTTGAGCGAGGAGCGAATGCCTGACGGACGGTTGGGCGCGGTAAGCCGCCGCCCGGGGGTGTTCCGAACTTGCATCGGGTAATCCCTGAGCTTCATTATCAGGATCGGCGGCGCTAATTCGACTTATTTTTCAAACGCTTAATGTTGTTACAGCGCGAAACATGAAGCGTTACAGGTCGGCAGGAGGGCTTTCCTGATACCGCGGAAAGTAGGACGGGGTGGAAATCCAAACGCTAGGGAACACACGCAAGCGGCGGTCCCGGGACCGGAGCGCGGCCTCTACACCCCGTGTGTTACGCCAAAGTGAAATCGTCTTATAATTGTTTCTCACCGCAGCAAGGTGCGGATCGCGAGTCACTAGGACTCACCATCTGGTTCACATTTCTGCTGAAGAATTATCCAAAGCGCATCGCGACCCCTAGGCTGCGTGCCGCTTCGCCTGCTGCAGCCCTCTTTCTGCCTCCCGCCGTGTAGGAAAAATTCCTACACGAATGACGGCTTAATCCGTCAAACAGGCTGGGTGTCTGTCCGATTTTCGTCTGCTTCCCCTTTCGACACAATGCTTGCAAGACCAGAAACGAGCCGATTCGTGCGGTTTAAGTGCGCGCGTTCAAGCAAACGTTTCCGTAACGGCCTGACCAGCCAGATACACCCCGGGGGAATCATGAGCGCGACAAGCGAAATGCTCAATGAGATCAGAGAAGTCAACCTGTCTTATCTCCTGCTCGCGCAGCGTCTGCTGCGCGAAGACAAGCCGATGGGCATGTTTCGCATGGGGATCTCGGACCAGTTAGCCGACGTACTCGCCAATCTGTCATTGGCGCAGACCGTGAAGCTGGCGGCGTCCAATCAGATGCTGTGCCGTTTTCGTTTCGACGACCATGCCGTGCTGTCCACTCTGGCGGACAAAGGCAAATCCAGCGTCGTGGCTCAGGCGCATTCCGCGATCCTGATGGCAAGCCAACCCGTCGAGCAACTCGGCTGATGGCAGCTCGTAGTTCGAATAAAGCGTTCATGACGGGGAAATGCGAGCGGATGGCATATAAAAGTGCCGTGCCGGAAGTCAGGGAAATCACCCTCGCTGTCCAGCCGCCTTCGCACGTGGGAAAGTCCCGGAAATTTGCCGACACCCCGGCTCGCGAAAGCCTCGCCACGCTCGAGGCTTGAACCGCCGGGCGCCGCCCCCACGGCTCGCGACCCGCGGCACGCACCCGTGCAGGTGCCCAACCCCATACGTTGGCCCTTCCGGCCCAACTGGCCGGTGCCGGCCCCGGCCGGTCCAATTTTGGCCGCCTCTGGTTTACACCGGAGCGCCGAGCCGCTTTTCCGCCAAAGTTTTCTGCTGGGTTGCCGTAAACCAGATTAACGACGGTCACCGTCGCTTCTTTGTGAGGGCTCGGCAGTGCTGATTTTCGTGGGAACACTCGTGACGCTTTTGTCCGTTTTCGGCGGTTACGTGCTGGAAGGCGGCCATCTCAGCGCGCTGCTGCAGCCCGTCGAAGTGTTGATGATCGTCGGCGCCGGGGTCGGCGCGTTCATTCTCGGCAACGGAATGAAGACGATCAAGGCGACGTTGCGCGTCATCCCAACCCTCTTCAAGGGCGCGAAATACAACAAGGACGTCTATATGGAGCTGATGGCGCTCCTCTACGTCCTGCTGGCCAAGGCGCGCAAGGAAGGCACGCTGACGCTGGAGGCCGACATCGACGATCCGTCGAAGAGTCCGATCTTCACCCAATACCCGAAAATCCTCGCCGACAAGCACATCATCGAGTTCCTGACCGACTACCTGCGCCTGATGGTAGGCGGCAACATGAACGCGTTCGAGATCGAAAGCCTGATGGACGAGGAGATCGAGACGCATCACCAGGAAGGCGAGGCGCCCGCGCACGCCCTGAACAAGGTCGGCGACGCCATGCCGGCGTTCGGGATCGTGGCCGCGGTGATGGGCGTGGTGCACACCATGGCCTCCGCCGACAAGCCGCCCGCCATCCTGGGTGAGATGATCGCCCAGGCGTTGGTCGGCACCTTCCTCGGGATTCTGCTTTCGTACGGGCTGATCGGACCGCTCGCGAGCGTCGCCGAACAGCGCGTGACCGAGTCGACCAAGATGTTCCAGTGCATCAAGGTGACGATTCTCGCCAGCCTGAATGGCTATGCCCCGGCTATCGCCGTCGAATTCGGCCGCAAGGTGCTCTTCTCGACTGAACGCCCGTCGTTCGCCGAACTGGAAGAGCACGTGCGCCGCGTCAAAGCCAAGTAACGGGCGCCGGGAACCGATCCGATGAGCCAGGACAAAGACCGCGCCATTGTCGTCAGGCGCGCCGCGCCGAAGAAGGCCGGCCACCATGGCGGCGCGTGGAAGCTCGCGTATGCGGACTTCATGACGGCGATGATGGCGTTCTTCCTGCTGATGTGGCTGCTGAGTTCAGCCTCGTCCGTGCAGCTGAAGGGCATCGCCGATTACTTCAACCAGCCCTTGAAGCTCACGCTGTGGGGCGGCGATCGCAGTGCGGTGGATTCGAGCATTGTGAAGGGCGGCGGCCGCGATATTTCGACCAACACACCGGGCGTGGTCCACTCGACCGACGGGACCAGCAGCCGCGCCGAGCTCGCCGCCATGCAGCGCGACGAAGATTCGGTCGCGCAAACGCAGGGCGAGCTGGAGCGCCGCGAGCAGGTCCGTCTGCACGATCTGCAGGTCAAGCTGATGGCCGCGATCGAAGCGAACCCGGTGCTGCGCCAGTTCAAGCAGCAGATCCGCATCGACTCGACGCTGACCGGCCTGCGCATCGAAATCGTCGATTCGCAGAAGCGGCCGATGTTCGCGACCGCGAAAGACGTGGTTGAACCCTATATGCGCGACATCCTGCGCGAAATCGGCCACACGTTGAACGACGTGCCGAACCGCATCATCGTGCAAGGGCACACGGACGCCGCGCAATATGCCGGCGGCGAGAAGGGCTATAGCAACTGGGAACTGTCCGCGGACCGCGCCAATGCATCGCGCCGCGAGCTGATCAGCGGCGGCATGGACGAGGCGAAGGTGATGCGCGTGCTCGGACTCGCGTCGACGCAGAACCTGAACAAGGCGGACCCGATGGACCCGGAAAACCGCCGCATCAGCATCATCGTGCTGAACAAGAGGTCGGAGGAGGCGCTTAACCATGACGACTCCACCACGACCACCTTGTCGGACGACGCAGCCGGCTCCAAGCCGCTGCTGCAAAGACTTGCGCAACCGGTGACGGTTGCACCGAAGGTGCCGGCGGCAGCGCCGGCAGCCCAGTAACAGACAGCGGTCGGCTAACCGGACCATGCGCTCAGATGGCGCGGCCGGCCAACCGATCCATAGCGTAAGTGCAGCGAGGTTTTCATGATCAGGCACATCCTGGCAATCGACGATTCGGCATCGATGCGGCAGATTCTCGCCGCAACGCTGACGACGGCCGGCTACCAAGTGACGCTCGCGGCGGATGGCAATGAAGGGCTCGAAAACGCGCTCGCCATGTCGTTCGACCTGGTGCTGACGGACCAGTACATGCCGGGCAGGACCGGTCTCGATCTGATCGCGGCGCTGCGCGACAACCCGGCTTACCAGGCGACGCCCATCCTTGTTCTCACGACGGAATCGGGCGAGCCGTTCAAGGCGGCGGCGCGGGCCGCGGGGGCGACCGGCTGGATCGAAAAGCCGCTCGACCCGGACATGCTGACCGAACTGGTGGCGGCGCTAGCCGAAACGGACCCGGCATGAGCGCCAATTAAGCGACACGTAGCACCCCATAAGCGCCACCTTTAGACAAGTTATAGAAGCTCTCGACGCGGCGGCACGGCAGCCCAAGCGTAGACAGGAACTCTCGCGGTGACCCAGGCATGACACTCGACATCACTCAGTTCTATCAGACGTTCTTCGACGAAGCGGACGAACTGCTCGCGCAGATGGAGCAGTTGCTGCTCAATCTGGACATCGCGCACCCCGACCCCGAAGACCTCGCGGCGATTTTCCGCGCGGCGCACTCGATCAAGGGCGGCGCGGCGACGTTCGGTTTTACCGCGCTGACGGAAACGACCCACATTCTCGAATCGCTGCTCGACCGCGCGCGCAACAACGAGCTCACCTTGCGCAAGGACATGATCGACACGTTCCTCGAAACCAAGGACGTGTTGTCGGGCCAGCTCGCTGACTACCGCGCGAGCGCCGAGCCTGACGCCGCGGTCGCCAGGGCGATCTGCGCGAAGCTCGAACAGTTGCACCAGGAAAGCCGCTTGGGCGACGCAGCGGCAGCGGCACCTCAGGCAGCATCCGTGCCGGCAGCAAGCGCGGCAGCAGTAGAAGTACCAACCGCAGCACAAGGCGGCAATCCGCCCGAGCATGTCGTCGAACAGGCGGTGCAGGCGGTGGGTGATTGGACTGACGGCGAACCGGCACAGATCGGGCAAGCCGCGGGCGCCGATGAAGAAGTCGGGCCCCATCTGAAAATTACGCTACGGGGCGTAGGTGAGAAGGACCAGGAACTGCTGGCCGAAGAGCTCGGCAACCTGGGTAACATCGTCGGGCAGGTCAAGAGCAGCGGCGAATTGACGCTGTGGCTCCAGACCGATGTAACCGCCGACGACATCATCGCCGTGTGCTGTTTCGTGATCGACGAAAGTCAGATCTCGATCGGCCGCGGCACCGCGCCGATGGACGAGACGCAGCAGGGCGAACCTGGAACGCCCGACGCTGCCGATTCGTCCCCGGCGCAAGCAGCACAGACGGCGCACGCAGTACAGGCGGAGCAGGCAGCATCGTCGGCACAGGCGGCCCACACCGCTGCGCCCGCTCAGGCCGCCGCCACGCATGGCTTGTTCGACGCCCCGGCGTCGCAAGCGACGCCCCCGGCGCCCGCCGCAGCTGCACCCGCAGCCGCGAGCAGCGCACCGGCGGGCGGCTCGGCGACCAGCGTGACAACAGCCGCGGCGGCGAACAATGCAGCGGCCGAACACGACCGCAAGGCGGCCCGGCCGGCCGCGGCAGCAGGCGGCGCGGAAGGCAGTTCGATTCGCGTCGGCGTCGAGAAGGTCGATCAGCTGATCAACCTGGTCGGTGAACTGGTGATCACGCAGGCGATGTTGGCCGAGACCACCAGCACGTTCGATCCGGCACTGCATGACCGGCTCTTCAACGGCATGGCGCAGCTCGAGCGCAACGCGCGCGATCTGCAGGAAGCGGTGATGTCGATCCGCATGATGCCGATGGATTACGTGTTCAGCCGCTTCCCGCGTCTGGTGCGCGATCTGGCGGCGAAACTCGGCAAGGAAGTGGAACTCGTCACCTTCGGTCAGGCGACCGAACTCGACAAGAGCCTCATCGAACGGATCATCGATCCGTTGACTCACCTCGTGCGCAACAGTCTCGACCACGGCATCGAAACCGTGGCAGCGCGGCGCGCGGCGGGCAAGGACGGGACTGGCCAGTTGGTGCTGTCGGCGGCTCACCATGGCGGCAACATCGTCATCGAAGTGAGCGATGACGGCGCCGGTTTGCGGCGCGACAAGATTCTCGCGAAGGCGGCCAAGCAGGGCATGCAAGTCAGCGAAAGCATGACCGACGAAGAAGTCTGGAACCTGATTTTCCTGCCGGGCTTCTCGACGGCGGAGCAGGTCACGGACGTCTCGGGCCGCGGCGTGGGCATGGACGTGGTGAAGCGCAACATCCAGTCGATGGGTGGTCACGTGGAAATCACCTCGCATGCGGGCAAGGGCAGCACCACGCGGATCGTTCTGCCACTCACGCTGGCGATTCTCGACGGCATGTCGGTCAAGGTCGGCAACGAGATTTTCATTCTGCCGCTCAACTTCGTGATGGAGTCGCTGCAGCCGCGAGCCGAGGACATCTATACGGTGGCCAACGGCGAACGCGTGGTGCGCGTGCGCGGTGAATATCTGCCGCTCGTCGCGTTGCACGAGATCTTCAACGTCGAGGACGCCAAGCAGGAACCGACGCAAGGCATTGTCACCATCATGCAAACCGAAGGGCGCCGCTTTGCGATGCTGATCGACGAGCTGGTGGGGCAGCAGCAGGTGGTCGTGAAGAATCTGGAAACGAATTACCGCAAGGTGCACGGCATTTCCGCCGCGACCATTCTCGGCGACGGCAGTGTCGCGCTGATCGTGGACGTGGCGGCGCTGAATCGGGAAACGCGCCATGCGCACGGCGCGCTGAGCCTTGCATGAGATCCGTCATGGCATTCCCAATGGCGTTTGCAACGCACGCAGTTGTCGCAACACTCACTCAATTTATTTCATCCCAACCGTTTGGGGGCTAACGTGGCAGAAGTCCAATCCATCAATTCGAACGTCGCGAACGCTACGAATGGCCGCCGCGACGCGCGGCAGGCAGACGCCGGCGGTCAGGAATTCCTCGTCTTCACGCTCGGTGCCGAAGAGTACGGCATCGACATTCTCAAGGTGCAGGAAATCCGTGGCTACGACAACGTCACGCGTATCGCCAATGCGCCGGAGTTCATCAAGGGTGTGATCAATCTGCGCGGCATCATCGTGCCGATCGTGGACATGCGTATCAAGTTCCATCTGGGCAGCGTCGAGTACGACCATCAGACCGTCGTGATCATCCTGAACGTCGCGCATCGCGTGGTCGGGATGGTGGTGGACGGCGTGTCGGACGTGCTCACGCTCGCCACCGACCAGATCATGCCGGCGCCGGAATTCGGCGCGACGCTGACGACCGAGTACCTGACGGGGCTGGGCACGGTCGACGGCCGCATGCTGATCCTGATGGACATCGAAAAGCTGATGACCAGCCGTGAAATGGCGCTGATCGAATCGCTCGGCGGCTAAACGCCGGGTCGCCGGAACGTCGGGCCGCCGCCGGAACGTCAAAGCGCGTCAGTCCGCGTGAGTACGAAAGATAGATCGAACAGGGAGCGCCAAGATGCTGAGCAGGTGGTCGATTCGCACATCGCTGACGATAGTGGGGATCATTCTGGTTGCGCTGACCGTCGTGGTCGGCGCGCTTGGTCTAACCGCGCTGAACGGCGCGAGTCAGTCGCTCGACCGTATTGCGCGCGGCGATCTGGCCGCCATTCACGCGCTCGACGATGCGTCGTCGTATCTGTTGCGTTCGCGTCTCGCGGTGGATCGCTTCAACACGCTCTCGGCTGCTGGCAACGCGGACGAAGCTAAGAAAGTGATCGATCGCGCGCAGGAGTTGTTGACCAAAGGCAATCAGAGCTGGCAGAGCTATCTCGATGCGCCGAAGAAAGGCATTGATCAGGCGCTTCTCGACGACGTGGTCGCGAGGCGCACGAGTCTGATGCATGACGGCCTCGATCCGGAATTCGCGGCCCTGAACGCGAACGACGTCGCCGCCTATCACGCCATCGCCGACACGAAGATCAGCCCGATGTTCATCGCCTACGACAATGCCGCAACGGCGGTTATCAAGGCATTGCAGCAAAGTGCCATGGATCAGCAGGCAAGCGCGCAATCGAACATCTCGCTGATGACCACGTTGATCGTCATTGTCACCGCGATCGCGTTGTTGCTGGTAGTGGGTATCCGCTTCGCGCTACGCGGCCTGATCGTGCAGCCGCTGAACGATGCGACGGCGTGCTTCGAACGGATCGCGTCGGGCGATCTGTCCGAGCAGATCGAAGTATTCAGCCGCAACGAAGTCGGCCGCCTCTTCGCCGGCATCAAGCGGATGCAGGACAGCATGGCGGCGATGGTGAAGTCGGTTCACGGCAGCGCCGAATCGATCGATACCGGCGCGCGCGAAATCGCCATGGGCAACACCGATCTCTCGCAACGCACCGAGCAACAGGCCGCATCGCTGCAGGAAACCGCTTCGAGCATGGAGCAGTTGACCGGCACCGTGCGCCAGAACGCCGAGAATGCGCGCCAGGCGAGCCAGCTGGCCGTCAATGCGTCGGATATCGCAACGCGCGGCGGCGACGTGGTGAGCCAGGTCGTCACGACGATGGAGGGCATCGCGGCCAGTTCCAGGAAGGTCGTCGACATCATCGGCGTGATCGAGGGCATTGCCTTCCAGACCAATATTCTCGCGCTGAACGCGGCGGTCGAAGCCGCGCGGGCAGGCGAACAGGGCCGCGGCTTCGCGGTGGTCGCGGGCGAAGTGCGCAGCCTGGCGCAGCGTAGCGCGAGCGCCGCGAAAGAGATCAAGGAACTGATCGGCGACTCGGTCGACAAGGTGCAAAGCGGCTCGGCGCTGGTCGGCCGCGCGGGCACCACGATGGACGAGATCGTGCAGGCGGTGCGCCGCGTGACGGACATCATGGGCGAAATCAGCGCGGCTTCCGAAGAGCAGTCGGGCGGCATCGAACAGGTGAATCGCGCGGTCGTGCAGATGGACGCGGTGACGCAGCAGAACGCCGCGCTGGTCGAACAGGCTGCGGCTGCGGCGGCGTCGCTCGAAGAACAGACGCGTCAATTGCAAGCGGTGGTGAATGTCTGGAAGGTGGCCGGCGGCCAGACGCGCGCCGGCGCCACCGAGGTGCGTACGCAAGCCGCGATGCGCAGGAACGGCGGCTCGAATGGAAGCGCAAACAGCAACGCGGATGGCGCGACGGTCGGCAGCAAGCATGCTCAGCCGGCCAAAGCGCCGCAGCAGGCGTACGGCAGCGCCGCCGCGCATTCTGCTGCAAGTTTGGCAACCTCCACGGCCACGCACCCGGCAACTCACGCAGCCCCGGCTTCGGCCAACCATGGCGCCGACACGGCACGTGCCGAACCGGCTCTGAAACCGAGGACGGCCCGCGCCGCATCCGAATCCACAGCACGTCCGGCCGCTGCAAGCGCGGCGTCGGCAGGATCGGACGCGGACTGGGAAACGTTCTAGGAAGTGGCACAAAGACATGCAGTCATTCGGCATCTCGCTCCATGACGGGCGAATCATCGAAGCACGCTTAAGAAGCGTGTCGCGGGCCGACTGCGTGTTGGCAGAACTCGCGGGCGGGCGCGACCCCGCGAACACAATCCCTTTCGCCGGAAGCCATGCTTCGGGCGAAAAGTGGAATGGCTCGTATCGCAGGCAGGAACTCTATTTATGGCAACGCGCGCACAGCAACGTCCGCAACCGGCACGTCCGCAACCGGCACGTCCCCAAGCGGCACCTCCGCAACCGGCACCTCCGGAGCGGGTGGAACCGGCCAGACCCGGCGAGCAAGGACGGGATTTCGAATTCACGTCGGCGGATTTCGCCCGCATTCGCGAGCTGATTCATCGCGGCGCGGGCATTTCGCTGTCGGATCACAAGCGCGACATGGCGTACAGCCGTCTGGCGCGGCGCCTGCGTGCCCGTGGCCTCGAGACCTTCAAACAGTATCTCGATCTGCTCGAAGCGGAAAACGATCCGGCCGAGTGGGAGGCGTTCACCAATGCGTTGACCACCAACCTGACCGCGTTCTTCCGCGAAGCCCATCATTTTCCGATCCTCGCCGAGTTCGTGCCGCGCCGTGCGCAGCCGGTTTCGGTGTGGTGCTCGGCGGCCTCGACCGGTGAGGAACCGTACTCGATCGCGATGACGCTGATCGAAGCGCTGGGCGACAGCGGCGCGCGTCAGGCGAGCGTGCTCGCCACCGACATCGACACGCAAGTGCTGGCGAAAGCCGAAGCCGGCATGTACCAGTTCGACCAGGTGAAGCATCTGTCGCCCGAGCGGCTCAAGCGCTTCTTCCTGAAGGGGACAGGCGCGCATACCGGCATGGTGAAGGTGCGCCCCGAAGTGCGCGCGATGGTGCGCTTCGAGCAACTGAACCTGACTGACCGCGATTACCAGTTGCGCGCGCAGTTCGACGCGATCTTCTGCCGCAACGTGATGATCTACTTCGACAAGCCGACGCAGTCGCAGGTGCTCGCGCGCTTCGAGCCGTTGATGAAATCGGGTGGTTTGCTGTTCGCCGGCCATTCGGAAAACTTCACCTACGTGACGCAGGCGTTCAGGCTGCGCGGCCAGACTGTTTATGAACTGACGCGCGACGCAGGCGCCGCCGCACGCACGCCGGCACGCGCCACGGGCCATGCCGGCAGCGCAAAGACTAGCGGGGTGATCGCATGAGCAGCAGCCTGCCGATTGCCACGAATCTGTACTTCGACAATCACTTCCAACGGCCCGGCGTGAAGCTGTTGCCGAACGAGTTTTATACGACCCACGAAGACATGGTGCTTGTCACCGTGCTCGGTTCGTGCGTCGCGGCCTGCATCCAGGATCGCACGGCGGGCATTGGCGGCATGAACCATTTCATGCTGCCCGACGACGGCGCGGACGCCGGTCAGCCCGCGTCGGATTCGATGCGCTACGGTGCGTACGCGATGGAAGTGCTGATCAACGAACTGATCAAGGCCGGCGGCCGGCGCGAACGCTTCGAAGCCAAGGTGTTCGGCGGCGGCGCGGTGCTGGCCGGTATGACCACGATGAACATCGGCGATCGCAATTCGGAATTCGTGCGCCGCTATCTGGCGCTCGAAAAGATCCGCATCGTCGCTGAGGATTTGCAGGGAAATCATCCGCGCAAGATCGCCTTCATGCCGCGCACCGGCCAGGTGATGGTGAAGAAGTTGCGCTTGCAGCAGGAGGCAGGCGTGGCCGAGCGTGAACAGGCGCTCGTGCGGCAAAGCGCCGAAGCCCGTGCCGAGCGGCTCGCGGCGGCGCGCAAACGGGTCGAGCTGTTCTCGACGCCGGCCGCCACGCGACCCAAGGTGGAACTGTTCGGCGCGCCAGGCGCAGGAGCCAGCGCGGGCACAGGTGCAAGCAGGTCGCGCATCGAGCTATTCGGTACGAGCTCGCGCCCAATCAATCCAAACAACGCCAGAACTACAGAGGAGGCGTGAGCGCTGTGCAAAAGATCAAAGTACTGTGCGTCGACGATTCGGCACTGATCCGCAGCCTGATGACGGAGATCATCAACGGCCAGCCGGACATGACCGTCGTGGCGACCGCGCCCGACCCGCTGGTCGCGCGCGATCTCATCAAGCAGCACAACCCGGACGTGCTGACGCTCGACGTCGAAATGCCGCGCATGGACGGCCTCGACTTCCTCGAAAAGCTGATGCGCCTGCGGCCGATGCCGGTCGTGATGGTGTCGTCATTGACCGAGCGCGGCAATGAAATCACGCTGCGCGCGCTGGAACTCGGCGCAGTCGACTTCGTCACCAAGCCGAAAGTCGGCATTCGCGACGGCATGCTCGACTACGCGGAAAAGCTCGCCGACAAGGTTCGCGCGGCCGCCCGCGCGCGGGTGCGCCAGGCCGCGCCTGCCCAGCACGCGGCGA
Organism: Paraburkholderia sp. RL17-337-BIB-A; assembly: GCF_046025895.1. Classification (NCBI taxonomy): domain Bacteria; kingdom Pseudomonadati; phylum Pseudomonadota; class Betaproteobacteria; order Burkholderiales; family Burkholderiaceae; genus Paraburkholderia; species Paraburkholderia sp. RL17-337-BIB-A. Next base: position 64,521 of record NZ_JARESY010000001.1, read on the forward strand.
CGCACGCCGCCCCCGTGGCCGCCGCCGCGCCGCTCTTCAACAATCCGCTGCTCAGTACCGAGAAACTGATCATCGTCGGCGCCTCGACGGGCGGTACCGAAGCGATCCGCGAAGTGCTCGTGCCGCTGCCGCCGGATGCACCCGCCGTGCTGATCGCGCAGCATATGCCGCCGGGTTTCACAAAATCTTTCGCGCAACGCCTTAATGGTTTGTGCCGGATTACCGTTAAAGAGGCAGAGCACGGCGAACGCGTGCTGCCGGGACATGCGTATATCGCGCCCGGCCACGCTCACCTGTTGCTGGCGCGCAGCGGCGCGAACTATATTGCGCATCTGTCGGACGAACCGCCGGTGAACCGGCATCGGCCGTCGGTCGACGTGCTGTTCCGCTCGGCCGCGCAGCACGCGGGCAAGAACGCCGTCGGCGTGATCCTGACCGGGATGGGGCGCGACGGCGCCGCCGGACTGCTGGACATGAAAAAGGCGGGGGCGTACACCCTCGCGCAAGACGAAGCGAGCTGTATCGTATTCGGCATGCCGCGCGAAGCCATTGCGCTTGGCGCCGCGGACGAAATTGCGTCGCTGCCGGAGATGAGCCGTCGCGTGATGGCGCGTCTGTCGTCGATGGGGGACCGCGTACAGCGGGTATGATGCGCGGGCCTGCCGGCGAGCGCCAGGCATGGGGCCGGAGTAAGTGCTATGGGGCCAGAGTAGGCGCTAAAGCGCCAACTCTGGTCGACACGCTAACTCCGGTCGACACGGATCTGACAGAACTGGCGGTCATGCGCCGCATCATGGATCAAGCAAAGGGAATGAAATGGATAAGGGAATGAAGATTCTGGTGGTTGACGACTTTCCGACGATGCGCCGGATCGTTCGCAACCTGCTCAAAGAGCTCGGCTACTCGAACGTCGACGAGGCGGAAGACGGTCAGGCCGGCCTCTCGCGTTTGCGCGGCGGGTCGTTCGACTTCGTGATCTCCGACTGGAACATGCCGAACCTCGACGGTCTGGCCATGCTCAAGGAAATCCGCGCCGACGCCAGCCTCACGCATCTGCCGGTGCTGATGGTGACCGCCGAGTCGAAAAAGGAAAACATCATCGCGGCGGCGCAGGCCGGCGCGAGCGGTTATGTCGTCAAGCCGTTCACGGCCGCGACGCTCGACGAGAAGCTCAATAAGATCCTTGAGAAGATGGCGAAAGCCGGGAGCTGATGTGAATCTGCCGACCAACGCGCAAGGCGCCGAAGCGGTCAACGAGAGCGGCGATTTCGCGTCCGACCGCATCCTCGCCCGTATCGGACAACTGACGCGCACGCTGCGCGACTCGATGCGTGAGCTCGGGCTCGACAAGCATGTCGAGCGTGCGGCGGAAGCCGTGCCCGATGCTCGCGACCGTCTGAAGTACATCGCGAACATGACCGAGCAGGCCGCCGAGCGTGTGCTGTCCTCGATCGACGTCGCCAAGCCGATCCAGGAGCAGTTGCAGAAAGATGCCGGTGAACTCGATGCGCGCTGGGAGCAGTGGTACGCGGCGCCGATCGAGCGCGAGGAAGTGCGCGCGCTGATGAACGACACGCGCACCTTCCTGCGCGGCGTGCCCGAGGCGACCAGCGCGACCAACACGCAGCTGATGGAAATCATGCTGGCGCAAGATTTCCAGGATCTGACCGGCCAGGTCATCAAGAAGATCACGGATGTCGTGTACCTGATCGAGCAGCAGCTGCTCGGCGTGCTGGTCGAGAACATCGCGCTCGAACGGCGCGAGCAGTTCGCGGCGAATGCGGCGGCGCTGGCGGCCGAGCCGTCGTCCACCGGCAGCCCCGAACATCTGCTGAATGGTCCGCAGGTCAATCCGGAGGGCAAGGCGGACGTGGTGCAGGATCAGTCGCAGGTCGACGATCTGCTGGCAAGCCTCGGCTTCTGATCCACGAGTGACCCGCGGGTGACCTGCGGGCCGCCCGCAAGGGCGCGATACCGGACCCGTATGTGCAGCAAGCCACGCTGGCGCGTGCGCTTGCTGTCTGCCGGCACAAACACAGGCATACTACGAGCTCAAGCAGCGGCACGGCTTGCCGGTGAGAAACAGTCACCGGCCGGTGGCACGGTGGGGTAATCCTCCAGAGTGCGACCGCAGCGTGCCGTATGATCTGCATACATGCGGCTGGTTCGCACGAGGTGCGGGCCGAGCAGCAGCAGCTCGGGAGGAGCCTCGTTATGTGGAGTCGCGTACGCCGCGCCGGGTTCGTTATGGCGCTTGCATTGCCTTGTTTGCTGTCAGCCACGCAGTCGGCCTATGCGGGACTGGGCGGCGCCCCGATGACCCCCCCCGCGGATGCGTCGGTTTCTTCCCACACCGTGCAGTCCGGCACCAGCCCGGCCACGGCTGCTCAAAGCGTGATGCGTTCTGCACCCAGCGCTGCGTCTTCGGCCTCGGCTTCCACGTCCTATACCGTGCGGGAAACCACCCTCGGCAACGGCACGGTCGTGCGCGAATACCTCGCCACGGATGGTTCGGTCTTCGGCATCGCCTGGCGCGGTCCGCAAATGCCGGATCTCAACGATCTGCTCGGCAGCTATTTTCCGCAGTACGTGGCCGGCGTGAAAGCCGTGCGCGCGGCGCGCGGAGGCGGTCATGGCCCCGTTGCGGTCGACCAGGGCAGCCTCGTGGTCCGCTCCGGCGGCCACATGGGCGCGTTCAATGGTCAGGCCTGGTTGCCGCCCGCGCTGCCAGCCGGCGTCAGCGGTTCCGACATCCAGTAATGGCGAGGACGAACGATGCGAACCATGCATAGTGTTGTGAAGCTGAAAGGCTGGGTGCGGCCCGTCATGGCCGTGGCGCTGGTGTCGGCGCTGGCGGCATGCGGCGGGGGCGGCGGCGACAACTCCGGTTCCAATAGCAATTCGTCGAACGGCGGCTCGCTGCCGGCCAGCCCGACCCAGCAACCGATCGCGGCGACCGCGGCGAACACCGTGCCGATCACGGTCGGGCAGGGTGTGCGCGGCGTCATCAATATTCCGACGGTCAGCGTGAAAATTTGCGCCCCCGGTTCGACTTCCAATTGCCAGACCATCAACAATATTCAGGTCGATACCGGTTCGTTTGGGCTGCGTGTGGTTGGCTCGGCGATGAGTGCATCGCTACTGCAAGCGCTGCCGGTTAGCACGGTGACCGGCAGCGGCGCGCAACTCGCCGAGTGCGCGACCTTCGCCGACGGCTTCACGTGGGGCACGGTGCGCACCGCGACCGTGGCGATCGGTGGCGAGACGACGACCTCGGCCATCCCGCTGCAGATCATCGGCGACAAGGACGCCAGCACGGTGCCCACGCGCGCTTGCGGCAGCGGTTCGGCTGAAAACACCGTCGGCGATCTCGGCGCCAATGGCATTCTCGGCATCGGCACGGCACCCACGGATTGCGGCGCAACCTGCGTCGACCCAGTGACGGCAGCCAACTACAGCAATTATTTCTCGTGTCCGAACGGCACCTCCTGCGCCCGTACCGCGGTTCCGCTCAACCAGCAGGTCGCCAATCCGGTCGCCAGCTTCGCGCTCGACAACAACGGCGTGATCGTGCAGATGCCGCCGGTGCCGGACACCGGTGCGCCATCCGCCACCGGCACGCTGGTGTTCGGCATCGGCACGCAGTCGAACAATGCGCTCGCGGCCTCGCAGACCATTACCACCGATGCCTTCGGCGACCTGAACAACAGCGTGTACAACGGCACGACGGTGCAGGCGTTCTTCGATTCGGGTTCGAACGGCTACTTCTTCGCCGATAATTCGCTCCCACTGTGCAGCAGCAATTTCGCCGGATTCTATTGCCCGTCGGCCGCGCAAACCCGGTCGATCACCCTGGCCGGTGTGAGCAGCACGAAGGTCAGCGTGAGCATCGGCATCATGAACGCGGCGACGCTGTTCGGTAACACCAGCAACTTTGCGTTCAACGACCTGGCCGGGCAGATCGGCGGCAACAGCAGCTTCGATCTCGGTTTGCCGTTCTTTTATGGCCGCCACGTGTATTACGGTTTCGCGACCTCCAGTCAGGCGCCTTACGTTGGCTTCTGAGCCGTATGGCGAAAGCATAAGAGTCGGCCGGACACCCGCGCGAAGCCGTGGGGTGTCCGGTTGAGCGTAGCTGGCATCCGTAACAAACCACATTTCGCCGACCGGCCCTCAGGTAGCCGCCCGTAGCCCGCGCCCCAGCGCCCTAGCGGGGAGCCGCCCGGCCCCATCGGCAAGCGCCGCCGCGCTGCTTGCCGGCTGTTCCATCCCGCGAAATACCCCCCTTTGTCCGCGCTTATCCGCCGATCGTGGCTTGCGTCGAGCGGGAATAATCGCTCTCACTGGAAAGAGGCGCCATGCCTCAGCCGATTGGAGAGCGTTTGTGGCAGAGGATAGCGACCTCGAAAAGACCGAATCAGCCACTCCCCGGCGCCTGCAAAAGGCGCGCGAGGAAGGGCAGATCGCGCGTTCGCGGGAGCTGTCGACATTTGCGCTGCTGGGCGCGGGATTCTTCGGCGTATGGGGCATGTCAGGCAGCATCGGCGAGCATTTGCAGGCGATGTTGCGCTCGGCCTTTACATTCGATCACGCCACGGTGTTTGAGACCCGCCGCATGCTGATCGGCGCGGGCGCCGCGGGCCGCGAAGGCCTGTACGCGCTGCTGCCGATTCTCGCCTTCACCGGCGCTGCCGCGTTGCTCTCGCCGATGGCGCTGGGCGGCTGGCAGTTGTCCGCGCAAGGCCTCGAGCCGAAGTTCAACCGGCTCAATCCGATCGCCGGCCTCGGCAAGATTTTTTCGATCAACGGGCCGGTCCAGCTCGGTATGTCGCTCGCGAAGACGCTCGTGGTGGGCGGCATCGGCGGGACGGCAATCTGGAATCGCCGCGACGAAATTCTCGCGCTGGCGACCCAGCCGCTGCACCTCGCGCTCGCCAACGCCGCGCATCTGATTGCAGTGTGCTGCGGCATGACGGTGGCGGGCATGTTCGTCGTCGCCGCGCTCGACGTGCCGTATCAACTCTGGCAGTTCAACAAGAAACTGCGCATGACGAAGGAAGAAGTGAAGCGCGAACACCGCGAAAGCGAAGGCGATCCGCATGTCAAAGGCCGGATTCGCCAGCAACAGCGCGCTATGGCCCGCCGCCGCATGATGACCCAGGTGCCGAAGGCCGATGTGGTGGTGACCAACCCGACGCACTTCGCGGTCGCGCTGCAATATACCGACGGCGAGATGCGCGCGCCGAAGGTGGTCGCCAAGGGCGTGAACCTGGTGGCGGCGCGGATTCGCGAAATCGCTGCCGAAAACAACGTGCCGCTGCTCGAAGCGCCGCCGCTCGCGCGTGCGCTGTATCACAACGTCGATCTGAACCGCGAGATTCCGGGGCCACTGTATGGCGCGGTCGCCGAAGTGCTTGCGTGGGTGTATCAGTTGCGGCGCTTCAGGACCGAGGGCGGCGAAGCGCCGGTCAAACCGACGGACTTCGACGTGCCGGCGGAACTCGACAAGGGCGGCGTTTCGGACGATGAAGCCGAGCAGGAAGCCGCCGACACGCTTAAAAACGCTAACGACGATGCTTCAGGAGCCTCCGCATGAACGCACGCGCCGGATTTCTGTCCCGACGCCCGGATGCCTTGAGCGGCACCAATTTGCGCGCTCTCGCCGGGCCGGTGCTGATCTGCATGATCCTCGGCATGATGATTCTGCCGTTGCCGCCGTTTCTGCTGGATCTGCTGTTCACCTTCAACATCGCGCTTTCCGTGATGGTGCTGCTGGTCAGCATGTACACGTTGAAGCCGCTCGACTTCGCCGCCTTCCCGAGCGTGCTGCTGTTCTCGACCTTGCTGCGCCTGTCGCTGAACGTGGCATCCACGCGCATCGTGCTGCTCGAAGGCCATACCGGTCCGGCCGCGGCCGGCCAGGTGATCGAGTCGTTCGGCCACTTCCTCGTGGGCGGCAACTTCGCGGTCGGTATCGTCGTCTTTGTCATTTTGATGGTCATCAACTTCATGGTGATCACCAAGGGCGCGGGGCGGATCGCGGAAGTGTCCGCGCGCTTCACGCTCGACGCGATGCCCGGCAAGCAGATGGCGATCGACGCCGACCTGAACGCCGGCCTCATCAACGAGGATCAGGCCCGCAGGCGCCGGCTGGAAGTCTCCCAGGAAGCCGAGTTCTACGGTTCGATGGACGGCGCGAGCAAGTTCGTGCGGGGCGACGCGATCGCCGGTTTGCTGATCATGGTGATCAACATCCTCGGCGGCCTGGTCGTCGGGATGGTTCAGCACGGCATGGACTTCGCGTCCGCGGGCAAGACCTACACGCTGCTGACGATCGGTGACGGGCTCGTCGCGCAGATCCCGTCGCTCGTGATTTCGACGGCGGCCGGTGTGATCGTCTCGCGCGTGGCGACCAACGAAGACATCGGCACGCAATTGACCGGGCAGTTGTTCACGAATCCGCGCGTGCTGGTGATCACCGGTTGCATTCTCGTGCTGATGGGCCTGATTCCAGGCATGCCGCACTTCGCGTTTCTGATTCTCGGCGGTGGGCTGATCCAGCTCGGCCGCACAATGAAAAAGCGCAGCGAGGACCGCAAGACCAGCGCGGCGCTGGTCGACGTCACGCCGGCCGCGATCGCGCCGGTCGAAAACACCGAAGCCAGCTGGGACGACGTGACGATGATCGACACGCTCGGTCTCGAAGTCGGCTACCGCCTGATCCCGCTGGTCGACCAGAACTCGGACGGCGAATTGCTCAAGCGGATGAAGAGTATCCGCAAGAAGTTCGCGCAGGAAATCGGCTTCCTGCCGCCGGTGATCCATATCCGCGACAACCTCGAATTACGGCCGAACGGCTACCGGATTGCGCTCAAGGGCGTCGAGGTGGGCGTCGGCGAAGCGTATCCGGGGCAGTGGCTGGCGATCAATCCAGGGCAGGTGTCCGCCGCGCTGCCGGGTACGCCGACGCAAGACCCGGCGTTCGGTTTGCCGGCGATCTGGATCGATACGAATCTGCGCGAACAGGCGCAGGTGTATGGCTACACGGTGGTCGATTCGAGCACCGTAGTGGCTACGCACCTGAATCACCTGGTGGTCGCGCATGCGTCCGAACTGCTCGGCCGCCGCGAAGTGCAGACGCTGCTGGAGCGCATGCAGAAGGACACGCCGTCGCTGGTCGACGATCTGGTGCCGAAGTCGCTGCCGCTCACCACGCTGCAAAAGGTGCTGCAAAACCTGCTGGAAGAAGGCGTGCCGATCCGCGATATGCGCACGATTCTCGAAGCGCTGGCCGAACACGCGCCGAAGATTACCGACGCGCACGAGCTCACCGCCGCCGTGCGCCTCGCGCTGGGCCGGGCGATTACGCAGCAGTGGTTCCCGGGCGTGGGCGACATGCAGGTGATGGGCCTCGACCCGAATCTGGAGCGGGTGTTGTCGCAGGCGCTTTCTACTGGCGCCAATCCGGGCCTGGAACCGGGCCTCGCGCATACGCTGCTGAACGAAACGCAGAAGGCGATGACGCGTCAGCAAAACCTCGGGGTCGCACCGGTGCTGCTGGTGCAGCACGCGCTACGGCCGATGCTCGCGCGCTTCCTGCGCCGCAGTTTGCCGCAGTTGAAAGTGCTGTCTTATGCGGAAGTGCCGGATACGCGCAATATCAAGGTGGTGAATCTGATTGGGGCGCATGGCTAAAACGCCGCGCAGTTGGACCCGATAGTCAGCCGCCGTTTATCCAGACCGATCGATGGTTTCAGCCGGCGCTCCTTGAGCGCCGGTTTTCATTTCGGCGCCCGGTTTTTCACGCGGCAAGCAGCCAGCGGAGCACATGCTGCGCTCTGGAAAGCACCGTCGGCCGCCGCCGGAAAGCCTGTTTCAAACCATGGCGCGGGTGGCTCGAAGCACGTTTCCATCGTCCGAATTGCCCGCCTTTACCCGCCTTTATCCATCGATCGTCACTCGTCGGCTTTCGCAATAATGGTCTCAATGGGAAGCGATATGTCGCCGGTCCGTTAGTCCGTAAGTCCGTTTAGCTCATCGGGGGTCCAGCTTGAACATTCGTAAATTTGTCGGTGCTACCAGTCGCGATGCTCTGCGTCTCGTGCGCGAAGCCTTGGGCCCGGATGCCGTCGTTTTGTCCAATCACACGATGGACGACGGCAGCGTCGAGATCGTCGCACTGGCCGACAGCGACCTCGCCGCCATCACGCCCAAGACGCCGCGGCGCAACGCAGGCGCAGCGCTGGCCGCGCCGACGAATGCAATGGCTTCACAGCAGCCCATGCTCGCCGCACCGCGCGCGATGCCGTCCGCGCCGACGATGCAAGCCAACCCGTATGCGAGCGGCATGCCCGATGTGTTCTCGTCGGTGTTCGGCGCAAGCCCGGAAGCGGGCGCCGAGAATATGGGCAGCCATGCGGCTCACGCCGACACGGCCGCTGACGATGCCCCGGTCTCCACCGCGAAACTTGCCGCCGCATCGAAAGCCGCGCCGACGGGCGCCGCTAAAACGCAACACACCGCGCCGGCGACGCCTGCTGCATCGTTCGCACCGACCGCCTCACAACCGGCCAGCATCGATAAACCCAGCGCCCGCGCTGCGGCGACGCGTCTCGCCGAAGACCTCCGTGCGGATCTGCTCAAAGCCGCCGGTGTGCCGCCCACGACCGTCGTTCCCGCCGCTGTAGCTCAATCGCCGCGCACGATGGCCGAATCGAATCCCTGGCTAATCGACCACGCTCGCCGCGTCGCCGCCGAACAGCAGGAGCAGGGCGCGTACAGCGCGCGTCCCGCAGCGATGACACCGGCTGCGGCCATGGCCAAGGGCCTTGGCGTCGCGGTCGAAGCCGCCGTACAAGCGGCCCCGCAGGACACGCAAGCGGCCTCTGCCCGACCGGCCGCGCCGCAAACCGGCGATACCCCCGAGTGGGCCCGCGAAGCCGCGCAAGTCGCCGCGCGCCGCACCGCTCAGAAAAGTGCGCCGGCGCTGCCGGCAGGCGACGACGCCCGCACGCCCGCCTCGGTCGCCGAAGCGATCAAGACTCGCATGGAGCAGGTCGTCAACGACACCGTGATGAGCGAGCTGTCGTCGATGCGTGGGATGATGGAAGAACACTTCGCCGGCCTGTTGTGGGGCGATCGCCAGCGCCGCAGCCCGGCGCGCGCCGCGCTCACCAAGCATCTGTTCGCCGCCGGTTTTTCCGCGCAGCTCGTGCAGATGATGGTCGACAACCTGCCTGAGGACGTCGACAACATGGACGGCGGCATGGACTGGGTGCGCTCGGTCCTCGAGTCGAACCTGCCGGTGATGGAAGACGAAGACGCGCTGATGGAGCGCGGCGGCGTATTCGCCCTGATGGGCCCGACGGGTGTCGGCAAGACCACGACCACCGCCAAGCTCGCCGCGCGCTGCGTGATGCGCTTCGGCGCCAGCAAAGTGGCGCTCCTCACCACCGACAGCTACCGGATCGGCGGCCACGAACAACTGCGCATCTTCGGCAAGATTCTCGGTGTGTCGGTCCATGCGGTGAAAGACGGCGCCGACCTGCAACTCGCGCTCTCCGAACTGCGCAACAAACACATCGTGCTGATCGACACGATCGGCATGAGCCAGCGCGACCGTCTGGTTTCCGACCAGATCGCGATGCTGTGCCGCGCCGGTCAGCCGGTGCAGCGTCTCTTGCTGCTCAACGCGACGAGCCACGGCGACACATTGAACGAAGTCGTGCAGGCCTATCAGCGCGCACCGGATCATCAGCCGCTCGCCGGCTGCATTCTGACCAAGCTCGACGAAGCCACCAATCTGGGCGGCGTGCTCGATACGGTGATCCGCTACAAGCTGCCGGTGCATTACGTGTCAACCGGTCAGAAGGTGCCGGAAAACCTGTACGTCGCGACGAAGAAATTCCTGATCAAGAGCACATTCTGCATTCCGCGCGACAACTCCCCGTTCGTGCCGCACGACGACGACATTCCGGCGTTGCTGTCCGCGCTGTCCGCGCGCTCGACGGCCGAACTGCACGAGGTCCGCTTTGGATAAATTCATGGCCGATCAGGCAGAGGGTCTGCGGCGGCTATTGGCGAGAAGCGGCTCGCGCGTGCTTGCGGTGACGGGTGGGCCGCCCGGCGTCGGCTGTACGACGACCGTGGTGAACCTCGCCGCGGCGCTCGCGCAGCAGGGCAAGGATGTATTGGTGATCGACGAATGCCTCGGCGAGAAATCGGTGAGCGCGATACTCGGCGGCGTGCGCGGGGCAGGCAATTTTGCAGCGGTGCTGCGCGGCGAGATGACGCTCGACGATGCCGCCGCGCGCCACGCGCTGGGCTTCTCCGTGCTGGCCGCTTCGCGCAACAACTGCGCGGGCCACACGGCCGCGCAGTTAGACGTGGTGTTGCGCGGTTCCGCCGACATCGTGCTGATCGATGCGCAACTCGACCAGCATGGTCACCTGTCACCACTCGCGCTGCAGGCGCACGACGTGATGATCGTGACAAGGGTGGCCGCGCAAGCGATCACCGAGGCGTACGCGTGCATGAAGCGTCTGCACTACGCACACGCCACCGCTCAGTTTCGCGTGCTGGTGAACCACGTGCAGAGCGTGGACGACGCCCGTACCGCCTTTGTCAACCTGGCCGGCGTGGCTGGACGCTACCTCACGGTGGCGCTGGAAGACGCCGGTTGCATTGCCGCCGATGGGCGGATGGCGCGAGCCCTGGAATTGTCCCGGTGTGTCGTCGATGCCTTCCCATCGACACCGGCCGCGCGCGACTTCCGGCAGCTTGCCGCCGAATTGCAGTACTGGCCGATGCGGCCAGCGATGTCGTCGCAATCGTCCTGGATGGCGCCTGCGACAGTTACAGCGGCGCAACACGCCGACCAACCGTCCGTGCAGCACGCCTGAGAGGCGGTACAAGGACAAGGGGGAGCACGATGTATAACGCTCAGGGAAAGATTTCCCAAGCCGAGGTTCTGACGAAGTACGCGCCCCTGGTGCGTCGCCTCGGCTTGCAGCTCGTTGCCAAAATGCCGGCCAGCGTCGATCTCGACGACCTGATCCAGGCCGGCATGATCGGGCTGCTGGACGCGGCGAGCCGCTACAAGGAAGACCAGGGCGCGCAGTTCGAGACCTATGCCAGCCAGCGGATTCGCGGCGCGATGCTTGATGAGTTGCGCAGCAACGACTGGTTGCCGCGCAGTTTGCGGCGCACTTCGCGCGAAGTCGAAACGGCCGTGCACAAGGTTGAACAGAGTCTGGGCCGCTCGGCGAGCGAAACGGAGATCGCCGAGCATCTGCAGATGCCGCTCGACGAATATCAGTCGATGCTCCAGGACCTGCACGGCAGCCAGCTGATCTACTACGAAGACTTCGACCGTTCCGCGGACGACGAGCCATTTCTCGACCGTTACTGCGTCGATCATTCGGACCCGCTGTCGGCGCTGCTGGACGACAGCTTGCGCTCGGCGCTGATCGAAGCGATTGACCGCCTGCCGGAGCGCGAGAAGCTGCTGATGTCGCTGTACTACGAACGCGGCATGAACCTGCGCGAAATTGGCGCGGTAATGGAAGTCAGTGAATCGCGGGTGTGCCAGTTGCACAGCCAGGCCGTGGCGCGCCTTCGTACGCGCCTGCGCGAAATGGCCTGGGCAAACGCCGAGGCGACTTGACGTTCGACGGATTGAGGTTCGACCGGCGGTGCGCCTAACGTGCGCCTGCCCTCATGCGTCCGCCATTTCATGCTCCGCGGCCAGCGCGAGAAACGCCGAGCGCGACATACCACGCGCCTGGGCGTAAGCGTCGATATCCTGGACCAGCGCCTCAGGCAGCGAGATATTGATGCGCACCGCCTTCTTCAATGCCGGGATGTTTCGCGTTGTCACAAAACCCCATGTGAAACCCGCGTAGTCCGGATTGCGCCTATGCGCCTCGAGCGTTAGCCGTTCGGGAATCGGCAACCCTTCGTCGAGCAGCGTATCGAGATGCGCCTCGATCGCCTCTTTCGCGTTCGCATAGGCTTCTTCCAGCGTATCGCCCGCCGAATGACACCCCGGGATATCGGGCACCACGACGCCAAACGCATGGTGCGTATCACCGAGCTCAACCGCGATCGGGAAAATCAGGTTTTTCATTTCAGACCCGCCTGTTTCAAGATGCTGTTCAGTGTGCCGGGTGGGAGATCTTTCTTTGGATGCGGGATGGTCACGAGACCGGCTTTTACCGCGTGCCGGAAATGATGGTGACCGCCCGATATCCGGATCAGCCGCCAGCCATCCGTTTGAATCAATTTGACGGCCTCGGCACTGTTCATATTGCACCCCTTGAATCATACACACGATTACACAACCTCGCTAGTGTGGGTAACGCTCCGCCTGGCTCGTACGCGGCAGCGTTGAAAAGCTACCCGGGAGAGCGGAGAACCTCATTGGGGGAACTCGTGATTTCAACGCGGCGGACGAATCCGCGCCACCTGGCCGGATGGCTAACGCGTAGGGGAGGAGGTGTGGAGGTGCTTTGCGGGAGTGGAAAAGCAAAAGGGCTCGTCAAGAACGAGCCCTCTCTTCAATGCAATTTTCTGGCGCTGCCCGGGCGCGAAGCGCGACTCACGCGGGAAGAAATCTTCGGGTCTTTCAGCTACGCCACGGCTCGGGCCGGGATCCGGCCATCCGGCCCATAGAAGCCGGTCTTCTGGGGCACGGTCACCTGTAGCGCCGCCAATGCGCGCTGGTTGTAGTCCATCCGCACGCGGATCAACTCACCGTTACTCGTATTGAATCGGCGCGCGCGCTCGGCGGCTTTTTGCAGCAGCGCCCATTGTTCGGCCAGCCGCGCATCCGCGCTGGCCGCGAGTTCCATGCCGGGCCAGCCGGCCGGGAAGCCCATTTGCGCGAGCAGCGCGTCGCGCCTGGTTTCGAGTTGGGCGAGCACGCCGACCAGTTCGGTTTTCTTCTCGACGATCGGCGGCAGCAATTCCAGCGGCGACAAGGCGGTCAACGCCTTGGTCTCGAGCGTCAGGATAGAGGCGAACGCCTCGACGGCCGAATATTCTTCGATGAGGATGGCAAGCAGGGCGTCTTTCATCTCAACAACTCGCTGAACACGGCGGCTCGCGCATGATTCGCGAGCCGGGTTTGTCGAATGCCGCCCGGCAGTTCACCGTCCTTCGATGGGTCGATTAGTTGCCGGTCGACGAGGTTTTGCTTTGCAACAGGTCGCGTGCGGTATTCAGCACGCCGTCGGCGATCTTGCTCGAATCGATCTGCAGCGAGCCGTTCTGGATCGCCGTTTTGATCGACTCGACGTGTGCCGTGTCGATATCGGCCGAGCCGGACGCCGCGAGGCTGCGCAGATGCTGCGACAGACCCGACAGGCTGACGCTGGCGTCGCCCGAGGCGCTGCTGGTGGCCGGCGAGCTCGTGCCCGCACTCTGCGCGCTGCTGCTCGCGTTGGCCGCGTCGCTTTGCTGCGAGCGGGACAGGGCGTCTGTCAACGCCGGCAGATTCGAATTGTTTGTGGAATCGACTTTCACGATTGGCTTCCTGAACGATTTGATCCTGATAACGGCAACCCGTGATCAAAACTTTAGCGCAATCGCTCCAGGTTTTGCCTTGTCGTTCAAGACGATCCGGCCCCTTGGCGGGTTCGACACCCGCTCTGCCCGCCGCATCGGCTGTCCAGTTTGAATCCGCGTCGGCGCGTGGGCTGTGGTGCGAGCTCACAGCTGAACCTCCACCGTCGAACCGTCCTTGACGATGCCGGAGATGATCTGTCCGCTAGCCGTCTTGACGCGTACCTGCTGGCCCGGCGACGCATTGTTCATGACGCTGCCTTCGGCCGAAATCGCGAAACCGGCGCCCGCCGCGACGACCCGCACGGTTTGTCCGATCGACACCGCCGACGCGCTTTTCAGCATGTCGCGGCGCAAAGGCATGCCGCTGGCGACGCGCACTAGCGACACGGAGCCGACCGCCTGCGACGGGTCGGTCACGATCGCCTGCGGCAAGCCGGTCAGGTCGCCGTCGCGTGCGACGAGGTCGGCGGCGGTGAGCACGTCGCCCGGCGCCATCGCGCGGGCGGCCAGATAGTAGGTGGCGTGCAGTGAAATACGCGCTTGCAGGTAGATAGTCCACGGGCGTTCGCCGACGCAGCGCACGCCGACGGTCGTACGGCCCCACAGGCGCGCGCCGCTCGGCATGAACGGTTCGAGCGTCACGCAGGCTGCGAGCCCGCGCGGAAACGCCGGGGCGACGGTGATTTCGACCTTGCCGGGCAAGCCTGCCGCTTGCTGCTGCAAGAAGGCGAGTGCGGAGCTGCGAATCGCGTCGGCGTCTTGCTGGCCGGTCGGCGGCATGGGTTGCGCCGCTGCCGCCCGCAGGTTCTGTTGCGCGACGGCCGGCGCTACCTGGCGCGTCGACGGCGTACCGGCGATGGTGGCGGGCGTGGTCGGCATGGGTACGGGCATCGGCGCTGGTTTCGATGCGGCCGCCACGGTCACGACGGATTTGCCGTTCGCGTCCAACTCCGGTGGCTCGCCGCGCGAAGCAAGACTGTCGAAGCCACCGGCTGCAGACGTGTTGCCGATTGCGCTTTCAACACCGCTGCCGGGCGCATTGGCGGCCACCGGCTGCACGCCGGCGCCTTGCCGTCCGGCATTGAGCGCGGGCGCCGGCGTGACCACGACCGGCACGACTTGACGCGAACCCTGCAGCAGATTGACGCGTGCAACCGCGGCGGTGGAATTGGCTGCCGCCGCATTGGCATTTCCCGGCGCGGGAATCGTCACGACGCCATTCGCATCGGGCCTGAAGCTGGTGCGGATCATCTGCGGCGCGGCAGGCGGTTGGCCCGCGCCCGGAATGACGATCGAGCCGCTCGCATTGGCGGCGCGCGTTAACGGATCGGCGTCGCGCGCGACCGGCCCCGGCGTCAGCGACTGCGCGGTAGCGGCGGCGAGCGTCGCCGCGGACCCTGCGCGTTTCGCGGGCGCTGCCTGCATCTGCTCGGCCAGATCGGCGAGCGCGGCGGGATTCTTTTCGCCCGGTCCGGGAATCACGATCGGGCCGCCAGCGTCCTGAGCCTGCGCGGCGACCGGCAGCAGCACGACGCCGCCTGCGACCCACAGCGCCACGTTGACGACGAGGCGCATCAGGAGACGGGACGTGCGGCGTACAGCAATCCGTGACGTACGCGGCACAGCGCCCACGCGACGCGCCGTCGCCGCGCGGCTCGCGCGGTGCGTCAGATCGAGGGTGGGCTGGTCCATCGTGTTTCTCCATCGAATACATTGGTACGCCTTGCATTCTAGTGAGCCCCCCCATTGCGCAAACGTTGAATAGAAGCCCCCTTTCCCGGTTATTCGTCCGATTGCGACTTGCGTTCGGCCCATAAGATGGACCTCATGCAAAAAGGTCTTCCCGTCCGGCGCGCTGCTCATACGAGGCGCAGCTTGGGACAAACGGGAAGACTCGGGAACGTTCTCCGGAGATTTCAATGCTGGACAAACTCGATGCCGAATTCGCCTTTGGCCGCCAGGCGCTCGATGTGCGCGCTTACCGGCAGGAACTGCTGTCGTCGAATATCGCCAATGCTGATACCCCCGGGTACAAGGCGCGCGACGTCGACTTCGCTTCGTCGCTGGCCGGCGCGCTAAAGAAGGCGGACGGCGGTGCGGGCACGGGCGCCTCGAACAACTCGTCGCTCGCCATGACGCAGCCCGCGGGGGTGACGAGCGGCATGTCGATGGCGACGACCGCGCCGGGCCACATGTCCGGCAACGCGACGCTGACGCCGACCGGCGGCACGCCCGACGACTATGGCAATTTGCAATACCGCATTCCGACGCAGCCCGCGCTCGACGGCAACACGGTCGACATCGACACGGAGCGGGTGCAGTTCGCGGACAACTCGTTGCACTTCGAATCAGGCATGACAGTGTTATCGAACCAGATCAAGACGATGCTTTCGGCGATCACGTCGGGCTCGTAAATAAGACGTGCAGCAAAGACGCGCAGCAAAGACGCACAGCAACAGGCACCGCAAAAAGACACAGCAGTACGCAGGAACAATCGCTACGGGAATTAACTTGAAGCCGGGCCGAGCCGTGCAACTACGTTGCATGGGATCGGAGTAAGCGCTGAGGAGAGGTCAGGAAACATGCCATCTTTAATGAACATTTTCGGTGTTGCAGGCTCCGCGATGTCGGCGCAGTCGCAGCGGCTCAACGTGACGGCGTCGAATCTCGCCAACGCGGACAGCACGACCGGCCCGGACGGCCAACCGTACAGGGCCAAGCAGGTCGTGTTCGCGGTCAGCCCGATCGGCGGCGCGCGCACGGGCTCCGGCCAGCAGATCGGCGGCGTGCAGGTTACCGGCGTGGTCGACGACCCGACGCCGATGAAGACCGCCTACGACCCCGGCAATCCGGCGGCCAACCCAGACGGTTATGTCACGTTGCCCAACGTCGACCCGGTGCAGGAAATGGTCAACATGATCTCGGCCTCGCGCTCGTACCAGGCCAACGTCGAGACCCTGAACACCGCCAAGGCACTGATGCTGAAAACGCTCACGATCGGAACCTGAGGAGAGCTCCTTGACCACCAACACCACCATCGGCAACAGCGGCACGACTGTGTCGCAAACGTTGCTCGATACGATGAACGGCACGAACAGTGCATCGAGCGCGAGCAGTTCCACCAGTTCGACGGGCAGCACCTCCGCGGCCAATCTCCAGACGACGTTTCTGCAACTGCTCGTCGCGCAGTTGCAGAACCAGGATCCGACCAATCCGATGGACAGCTCGCAGATGACCTCGCAGCTGGCGCAGATCAACACGGTGTCGGGCATCAGCCAGCTGAACACGACGTTGAGCTCGCTCGCCACGCAGATGTCGGCAGGCCAGCAGTCGCAAGCCGCGATGCTGATCGGCTCGACCGTGCTCGCGCCGGGCAGCTCGGTGTCGGTTGCAAGCGGCAAGGCCGGCGCGTTCGGCGTGCAGCTTGCCAACTCGGTGAGCGATTTGCAGGTGGTGGTGAAGAACTCGGCGGGACAGATTGTCAGCACGCTCGACCTCGGCAAGCAGTCGGCCGGCACGATCCCGGTGGGCTGGACGCCGACCGATGCGTCCGGCAACGCGCTGCCCGACGGCACCTACACGATCAGCGCCGTCGGCACGATCAACGGCCAGCAAGCCACCGCGACGACCCTCACGGGCGCGACGGTGCAAAGCGTCGTCATGCAGAGCGACGGTACGCCGGGCCTCGTGCTGTCGAACGGTTCGACCGTGGGGCTGACAGGCGTCGCCGCCATCCTCTGATTCAGATTCAGTCAGTTACGACTTTCCAGATACGGAGACCGTCATGGGTTACCAACAAGGTTTGAGTGGTTTGTCGGCGGCGTCGAGCGATCTCGACGTGATCGGCAACAACATTGCCAACGCCAATACGGTTGGCTTCAAGAGCGGCGCGGCGCAATTCGCGGACATGTATGCCAGTTCGGTGGCGACCGCGGTGGGCAACCAGGTCGGCATCGGTACCCAGCTCTCCGAAGTGCAGCAGCAGTTCTCGCAGGGCACGATCACTAGCACCAATCAGGCGCTCGACGTCGCGATCAACGGCAACGGCTTCTTCCAGCTGTCGGACAACGGCTCGATGGTGTATTCGCGCAACGGTGTGTTCCAGCTCGACAAGAACGGCAACATCACCAACGCGCAAGGCTTGCAACTGATGGGCTATGCGGCGAACAGCTCGGGCGTCATCAACACCGCGCAAACCGTGCCGATTAGCGTGCCGACGACGAACATCGCGCCGCAAGCCACCACCACGATCGCCGCCGGTTTGAACCTGAACGCGCAGGATCCGCTGATGCTCGGCACGCCGACCGTGGCGCCGACCCTCATGGCGGGTAGCTCGCTCAACACCCCCCCCGCCGTCGTGACGATTACGAACACCGCTTCGGGCACGAACAACGATAACTACACTATTACGTTCCCAACCCCGTCCACCTACTCGGTGATCGATAGCACGGTCGGTCCGCCGGGGACCGGCGGTACGTACAGCCCCGGCACGGCGATTCAGCTCGGCAACGGCCAGACCATCACATTCAACGGCACGCCGGCTGCCGGAGACTCCGTCAAGGTCGCGCCGACTAAGGTCGCGTTCAACCAGAACAGCTCGTCGACGTACAACTACTCCACCAGCACGACGGTCTACGACACGCTCGGCGGCTCGCAGACGGTCAACATGTATTTCGCCAAGGCCTCGGCGGGCACGTGGAACGTGTACGCGGGCACCTCGACCGGCACGGCGAGCCTGGTCGGCCAGGCAAACTTCAACTCGTCCGGAACGCTGCTCGGCACGACGGACACGAACGGCGTTGCCACTGCCACGCCGTTCGCGTTTAACTTCTCAATTCCGAACACCGATGGCTCATCGACGCCGCAGGCCTTGACGCTGAACATCGCCGGCACGACGCAGTACGGCGGCAGCGACGGGGTGAATTCGTTGCAACCCAACGGCTACGCAGCCGGCACGCTGACGAGCTTCACGATCGGCGCCGACGGCACGGTGACCGGCAACTACTCGAACCAGCAAACCGCCGCGCTCGGCCAGATCGTGCTGGCCAACTTCTCGAACCAGAACGGTCTCGTGGACCTCGGCAATAACGAATTTCAGCAGACCTCGGCTTCGGGAGTGGCGCAGATTTCGGCACCGGGCTCGACTAACCACGGCGTGCTGCAAGGCGGGGCGGTGGAAGACTCGAATGTCGACCTGACGAGCGAGCTGGTGAACCTGATCACCGCGCAACGCAACTATCAAGCGAACGCGCAGACGATCAAGACTCAGCAGACCGTCGACCAGACCCTGATCAACCTGTAAGCGAGCGAGACACTCCATCATGGATCGGCTGATCTACACCGCGATGTCGGGCAGCGCCCAGGCGCTCGAACAGCAGGCTATCGTTGCCAACAATCTGGCGAATGCCTCGACCACCGGTTTTCGCGCGCAGCTTGCGACCTTCCGCGCCGTGCCGCTGGCGTTCGGCGACGGCAGTTCGATCAACGACGACACCACGCGCACCTTCGTGCTGTCGTCGACGCCGGGCGCCGACTATACGCCGGGGCCGATCCAGCAGACGGGCAATCCGCTCGACGTGGCGATTCAGGGTCCGGGCTGGCTGGCGGTGCAAACCGCCGACGGCGACGAGGCTTACACACGCGCCGGCAATCTGCACGTCGACGAGAACGGGCAACTGGTGAACGCTACCAATCAGGTGGTGCTCGGCAATGGCGGTCCGGTCGCGGTGCCGCCGGGTGCGGAAATCACCATCGGCAAGGACGGCACCGTGTCCGCGCTGACGCCCGGCGATCCGCCCACCGCGGTGGTGGTGGTCGATCAGCTGAAGCTGGTGAATCCGGATCCGCAAACCATGACGCGCGGCGACGACGGCCTCTTTCGAACCGCCGACGGCAACCCTGCCGATGCCGATCCGACCGTCACGCTGGCGCCGGCTTCGCTCGAAGGCAGCAACGTGAATCCGGTGAGTGCAATGGTCGCCATGATCACCAACGCCCGCCAGTTCCAGATGCAGACCCAACTGCTGCAAAACGCGGACAAGAACGATCAGTCCGCCAACGAGTTGCTGACTTTTAGCTAACGAATTGCGCGAGGTTGCCCCGACATGGCAACCATCTTGCATGACAGCTTTGCATGGGACCGGAGTAAGCGCTAAAGCGCTAACTCCGGTCGACATAGGAGAAGAATTGTGAATCGCTCGCTCTACATCGCCGCTACCGGCATGAATGCGCAACAGGCGCAGATGGACGTGATTTCGAACAACCTCGCGAACGTCAGCACCAACGGCTTCAAAGGCTCGCGCGCGGTGTTCGAGGATCTGCTGTATCAGACGATCCGCCAGCCGGGTGCGAACTCGACGCAAAACACCGAACTGCCGTCCGGCATCCAGCTCGGCACCGGTGTGCAACAGGTCGCCACCGAGCGTCTGTACACGCAGGGCAATCTGCAGCAAACCGGCAACTCGAAAGACGTCGCCATCAACGGTCAGGGCTTTTTCCAGGTGCAGATGCCCGACGGCACCACCGCCTACACGCGTGACGGTTCGTTCCAGACCAACGCGCAAGGTCAGCTCGTCACGTCGAGCGGCTATCAGGTGATTCCCGCGATCACGATTCCAAACAACGCGACCTCGCTGACGATTGGCAGCGACGGCGTGGTGTCGATCACCGTCGCCGGCCAGACCAACACCCAGCAGCTTGGCTCGATGCAGGTCGCCACCTTTATCAACCCGGCCGGCCTGGATGCGAAGGGTGAAAACCTGTTCGCCGAAACCGCCTCGTCGGGCGCGCCGAACGTCACGCAACCGGGCCTGAATGGCGCCGGCACACTTAATCAGGGTTACGTGGAAGCATCGAACGTGAACGTGGTGCAGGAACTGGTGAACATGATCCAGACGCAGCGCGCTTACGAAATCAACAGCAAGGCCGTGACGACGTCCGACCAGATGCTGCAGACCCTCAGCCAGATGCAGGTTTAAAGGCTCAAGGGACTGAGAATTAACAGGCGGTAATCAAGATGTCGTACTTCACTCGTAATCCGGTTCATTCGCGCACCGCTCAGGCGCTCGTGCAGCTCACGCTGCTTGCGGCGCTGGGTGGCTGCGGCCTCGTGCCGAAGCAGCCGATCACGCAGCAGCCGATGACGGCCGTGCCGCCGCTGCCGCCGCAAGCACAGTCGCCGGGCTCGATCTACAACCCGGGTTACGCGGGCCGGCCATTGTTCGAAGATCAGCGGCCGCGCAATGTGGGCGACATCCTGACCATCGTGATTCAGGAAAACGTCAACGCGACGAAGTCGTCGGGAGCCAACGCGAACCGTACAGGCAGCACGAACTTTAGCGTGCCGACGGCGGGCTTCCTGGGCGGACTGTTCGGCAAAACCAACTTGAGCGCCAACGGCGCGAACGTGTTCGCCGGAACCGGCGGCGCCAATGCGTCGAATACGTTCAACGGCACGATCACCGTGACGGTGACCGGCGTACTGCCGAACGGCAATCTGGCGGTGAGCGGCGAAAAGCAGATGCTGATCAACCAGGGCAATGAGTTTGTGCGCTTTTCCGGAGTGGTGAACCCGAACACGATTTCGAGCCTCAACGCCGTGTATTCCACTCAGGTGGCCGACGCGAAAATCGAATACTCCGCGAAGGGCTATCTCGACGAGGCCGAGAACATGGGTTGGCTGCAGCGCTTCTTCCTTAACGTGTCGCCGTGGTGATCATGCGCATCGTCTTCTCCCGCCTCGACCGCGTCGCGCAACTCGCCCAGTTCGGCCGCGTTGGCCGCATGGGCATTGTTGGCCGTGCCCTCGCTTGCGTCGCGCTCGCTTGCGCCGCGCTGCCGGCCGCAACTCCCGCCCACGCCGAACGTCTGAAGGACCTCGCGCAGATTCAAGGCGTGCGCGACAACCCGCTGATCGGCTACGGCCTCGTCGTCGGTCTCGACGGCACGGGCGACCAGACCACGCAGACACCGTTCACCACGCAGACGCTTGCCAACATGCTGGCGAACCTCGGCATCTCGATCAACAACCAGGCGGCGGGCTCGAGCAATCAGCAGTCGTCGCTGGCGAACATCCAGTTGAAGAACGTCGCCGCGGTGATGGTGACGGCGGTGCTGCCGCCGTTCGCGCGTCCTGGCGAACAGATCGACATTACTGTGTCTTCGCTCGGCAATGCCAGGAGTCTGCGCGGCGGCACGCTGCTGCTCACGCCGCTCAAGGGCGCCGATGGCCAGGTGTACGCGCTCGGCCAGGGCAACCTCGCGGTCGGCGGCGCCGGCGCGAGCGCGAACGGCAGCCGGGTGCAGGTGAATACGCTGGCTGCCGGCCGCATCGCCGGCGGCGCCATCGTCGAACGCGCAGTGCCGACCAGGGTATCCCAGGCGGGCACGATGCAGCTCGATCTGAACGACATGGACTACGACACCAC
Source organism: Paraburkholderia sp. RL17-337-BIB-A (assembly GCF_046025895.1). Lineage (NCBI taxonomy): Bacteria > Pseudomonadati > Pseudomonadota > Betaproteobacteria > Burkholderiales > Burkholderiaceae > Paraburkholderia > Paraburkholderia sp. RL17-337-BIB-A. The sequence continues at coordinate 86,513 of NZ_JARESY010000001.1, forward strand.
GCAGCGCGTGGTGTCCGCGGTCAACAACGCGTTTGGCAGCGGCACGGCCACCGCGCTCGACGGCCGCACGATCCAGTTGCGCGCGCCGTCCGATCCTGAGCAGCAGGTCGCCTTCATGGCGCAATTGCAGAACCTCGACGTCAGGCCGGCGCAAGCCGCCGCGAAGGTCATCCTGAACGCGCGCACCGGCTCGATCGTGATGAACCAGATGGTCACGCTGCAGAACTGCGCGGTGGCGCACGGCAATCTGTCGGTGGTGGTCAATACGCAGCCGGTGGTGAGTCAGCCGGGCGCGTTCTCGAACGGCCAGACGGTGGCGGCCAGGCAGTCGCAGATTCAGATGAAGCAGGACGACGGCGCCCTGAAGCTGGTGAGCGCCGGCGCCAATCTCGCCGACGTGGTGAAGGCGCTCAACGCATTGGGTGCGACGCCCGCGGATCTGATGTCGATCCTGCAGGCCATGAAAGCGGCGGGTGCTTTGCGCGCCGACCTGGAAATCATCTAAGGAAGACACAGGATGAATTCGGATACGACCAACTCCGCCAACGCGGCGAACGACCTGACCCAGCGCTTTGCGCTCGACGTGCAGGGCTTCGGCAAATTGAGCGCGCAGGCCAAGGCTTCGCCGCAAGCCGGCATGAAGATGGCCGCGCAGCAGTTCGACGCGGTGTTCACGCAGATGATGCTGAAGAGCATGCGCGATGCGACGCCGCAGGATGGTCCGTTCGATTCGCACGACAGCGCCACCTTCACGTCGATGATGGATCAGCAGTTGTCGCAACAGCTGTCGCAGAAAGGTATCGGCGTGGCTGACGCGATGCTCAAGCAGATGATGCGCAATCAGGGCATGCAGGTGGGCGGCGCGAGTGGCACAAGCGGTGGCCTCGCCGGCATGGCCAATGCGTTGGGCGGCGGCAGCGGCGACGACGAAGGCCAGACTGCGGCGCTGAACGCGCTTGCGAAGGCCTACGGCAATGCGCAGGCCAATGGCCAGCTCGCGATGGGCCGGGGCTACTCGGCCAACAGCTCACTGACGCCGCCGATCAAAGGCGACGGCAGCTCGCCGAAGGTCGATGCTTTCGTCGACAAGCTGGCCCAGCCGGCGCAAGCCGCCAGCGCGGCGACCGGCATTCCGGCGCGCTTCATCATCGGCCAGGCCGCGCTCGAATCGGGCTGGGGCAAAAGCGAAATCAGGAAGTCGGACGGTTCGACCAGCCACAACGTATTCGGCATCAAGGCGACCGGAGACTGGACCGGCAAGACCGTCTCGACGGTCACGACCGAGTATGTGAACGGCAAGCCGCAGCGCACGGTTGAAAAATTCCGCGCGTACGACTCGTATCAGGAAGCGATGACCGACTACGCGAGCCTGCTCAAGGGCAACCCGCGTTATGCGCAAGTGATCAATTCCGCGCATGACGTGAATGGCTTTGCCAATGGCATGCAGCGCGCAGGTTACGCGACCGACCCGCATTACGCGAAAAAGCTGATGTCCATCATGCAGAGGATGGGCTGAGCCGCCGTGAATGCAGGTGCGCGGTCGTAGCCGGCCGCACAGTCGATTAGTTTGAGTAGTTTGATTTTTCCCGAATCAGGAAGCATGCACGCGACGGGGCCAGGTGCATAACAAGACGGACGAGGCCGGCTGCCTGCGGGCGGCCGGTCCACCCGCATAAATTGCGTGATCGTCCGCTCGTTTCGATGCACCGGATTGCGCTGTCGGCATATCGATGACATACCGACGGGGTATCGGCATTTTAATGTTTGTGGAAATATTTCATGAGCGGCCCCTAAATTTTGCTTGAACGCTGCCGCTAATCAGTTACACCCGATACCGGAAAAACGTTGTAATGTCCGGTTGAATGCGCGTGCCGCGGCTTCGATGGAGACCGCGCAAAAGCCCCGGCAGGAGCCTTGGCACGCGCCCGCAAGAACATGCATACCGGCAAGCCCATGGATACAAACCAGTCGCACGGCCAAACCGCCGCACTCGGTGAGCCGCACGCCACGCTAGACGAAAGTGCACCCGATTTCGGTCGTCGCAATCCGCTGGAGATCGGCGTTCAGTTACGCAACCTCGTCAATCGGGGCGATTTCCTCACCGTTGAATACGCGGGTGGTCAGCTCGTGACGCGCCTGCTCGATGTCGATGTGCGCGGACGCACCTTCACTTTCGATTGGGGCGCACTCTCCGCCCAGAACAAAGGCTTACTGGGCGCGTCGCGCTGCCAGTTCCATGCGTCGCCGGACGGCGTGCGCGTCGAGTTCGCCACCGCCACGCCACGCGAAACCCGCTACGAAGGATTGCCCGCATTCGAGGCGAACTTCCCCGAGGTGCTGTTCTACGTGCAGCGCCGCGAGTATTTCCGCGTCGATGCGCCGATTCTCGATCCGTATATGTGCACCGGCCGTTTTTCCGAGGGCGACACGTTCCGTTTCGAAGTGCACGATCTGTCGCTCGGCGGCGTCGGCATGCGCACCACGGATGAACGCGTGGCCGAATTGCCGATGGGGACGAGGCTTGAGGATTGCGAGCTGTTGCTCGGTTCGTTTGGCCGGCTTGCGCTCGATCTGCAACTGGTGTCGCACCGCTCCACCGCGTTGCCGAACGGCACGCAGCGCTATCAACTCGGCTTCCGCTTCGTGGCTTTGCCGGGCAGTGCTGAAAACACGCTGCAACGGCTGATTACGCAGCTCGAAATGAAGCGCCGCTCGCTGGTGCGCCCATAAAAACGCTGGATGGGCGGTGTCTGGGCATGGCTCGGATGCCGCCCACTTTCCGCCTGAATGCGGAGCGGGCAAAAGCCCGCTAACACAGGCCTCGCAAACGTTGCAACAAACGTCGAACAAGCATCGGATCGCCCTCAATTTTTCCTCCTGGGGGCCGTTAAACAGAATGTTCAAGTAACGCGGTGGCATGTGGTCGGTGTCGCCCTTCAGGATGACGCATGTCGGACAATCTCATCAGTATCGGCCTCAGTGGACTGAACGCAGCCCAATGGGGACTCACGACGACCGGTCAGAACATCAGCAACGCGTCCACGCCGGGCTACACGATCGAAACGCCGGTCTACGCGGAAAGCGGTGGCCAGTACACGGGCTCCGGCTATCTGCCGCAGGGCGTCTCGACGGTCACCGTGTCGCGCCAGTACAGCCAGTATCTGACCACTGAGCTGAACAGTGCGCAAAGTTCGGGCAGCGCGCTGTCGTCGTACAGCTCGATGATCTCGCAACTGAACAATCTGATCGGCAGCCCGACCGCCGGTATTGCCAGTGCGATCACCAGCTATTTCACGGGTTTGCAGAACGTCTCGAACAGCGCCTCCACGCTGTCCACCCGGCAGACCGCGATGAGCGGCGCGCAGACGCTCGTCAACCAGGTCAACGCCGCGGGACTGCAATACGATTCGCTGCGTCAGAGCGTCAACACCCAGCTCACCAGCACCGTTTCGCAGATCAATAGCTACACGCAGCAGATCGCGCAGTTGAACGGACAAATCGCAGCGGTCAGCACGCAAGGCCAACCGCCGAACCAATTGATGGATGAGCGCGATCAAGCCGTGTCGAATCTGTCGCAGCTGATCGGCGTGAACGTCGTCAATAGCAACGGCAACTACAACGTGTTCATGAGCAATGGCCAGCCGCTTGTGTCCGCTGGCAACAGCTACAACCTGGGCACGGCGGTTTCGACCGGCGACTCCAGCGAACTCTCGGTGCAGTACCTGGGGCAAGCTGGCGCGAACCCGGCCGCCGCGCCGCAGCCCCTGCCCGACAGCAAGGTGACGGGTGGCACGCTCGGCGGCCTCGTCGCGTTCCGTAGCCAGACGCTCGACCCGGCCGAAGCGCAACTCGGCGCGATTGCCGTGAGCTTCTCCGCGCAGGTCAATGCCCAGAACGCACTCGGCATTACGCTCAACGGTGCCCAGGGCGGCGCACTGTTTTCGGTGGGCGCCCCGACCGTCTACGCGAACACGCAGAACACCGGCAATGCCTCGCTGAGCGTGTCTTTCGTGAATGCTGCGCAGCCGACTACCGGCGACTACACGCTCGCCTACAACGGCAAGACCTATACGTTGACCGATAATTCGAGCGGCGCCGTGGTGGGCTCGGCAACCAGCCCGAGCCAACCGATCGACGGTCTGACGATCGACGGTCTGAATTTCTCGGCCACCGGCACGATGAAGCCCGGCGACTCGTTTACGGTCGAGCCGACTCGCGGCGCGCTGAACAGCTTTGCCACCGCGACGACGAATCCTTCGGCGATTGCGGCCGCCTCCCCGGTGCTCGGCTCGGCCGCGGTGAGCAACACCGGCACCGCCACGATTTCGTCGGGCACGGTGACGGCGCCCTACACCATGCCGAACGCGACCACTACGCTGTCGTATAGCGTCACGGGAGCGGCCGGGTTCCTGTCCGGGTTCCCGGCCGGCTCGACGGTGACGGTGACAGCTGGCACGCCGCCGACCCAAACCGCCTACAACATCGCCGCCACTACGACCACCGTGCCATATTCGGCGGTCACGGGCGCGACGCTGACGATCAACAACGCGACAGCCGGCAGCATGAATGGCGTGACCGTCACGATCAGCGGAGCACCTGCCGCCGGCGACACCTTCAGCATCGGCCCGAACACCGGCGCGACCAACGACGGCAGTAACGCACTCGCGTTGTCGAATCTGTCCAACGCGAAGTCGATGTCGGGCGGCACGCTCACGCTGGTCGGCTCGTATGCGAACTACGTCAACCAGGTGGGCAACCAGACCAACCAGATTCAGACGTCGAGTACGGCCCAGACCGCGCTGGTGACGCAGATCACCAGTGCGCAGCAGTCGGTCTCCGGTGTGAACCTCAATGAGGAGGCTGCCAATCTGCTTCAGTATCAGGAGGCCTATCAGGCCAACAGTAAAGTCATTCAGACCGCGCAGACTCTGTTCCAGACGTTGATCGGCATCTTCCAGTGAGGCGTTGAACGTGCGTATCTCCAGTTCACAGTATTTCAACATGAACGTGTCGACGATGAGCGATGAGCAAGCTCAGTTGTCGCAGCTGTATGCCGAGATTTCGAGCGGCGTGAGCCTCAACACGCCGTCGGACAATCCGCTCGGCGCGGCGCAGGCGGTGCAGTTGAGTTCGACTGCGACTAGCTTGTCGCAATACACGACCAACCAGACCATGGCGCTCGCGTCGCTGCAACAGGAAGGCTCCACGCTGGGCAGCGTGAACACCGTGTTGGCGAGCATCAACACGCTGATACTGCAAGCCGGCGACGCTTCGCTGAACAACAGCAACCGCGGCGCAATTGCCACACAGTTGCAAGGGTTGAGCGACCAGTTGATGACGTTGGCCAACACGACTGACCCGCAGGGCAACTACCTGTTCGCCGGCTTTCAAAGCACCGCGCAGCCATACAGCACCAATTCGGCCGGCGTCGTGACTTATTCAGGTGATACCGGCGCGCGCACCGTGCAGATCAGCGGCTCGAGCACTGTCCAGACGGCCGACAACGGTCTCTCGATCTTCGGCAGCGTCGCACCGGTCGGCACGAGCGCGGTGCCGGCCGCGGTGTCCGGCAACCAGGGCAGTGGCGTGATCAGCGCGGTCAGCCTGAATAATCCGACCGATCCGACCAATGCCGACACCTACACCATCAATTTCTTGACGCCGACCACCTACACGGTGAGCCAGACCAGTCCGACAACGCCGGGCACGCCGGGCACGCCGGGCACGCCGGGCCCGGTGCAGACGTTCACGGCAGGTTCGACCATCACGCTCCGCGGCCAGTCGGTGAGCATCAGCGGCACACCGAGCTCGGGCGACAGCTTCACGGTAACGCCGGCCACGCAAGGCAACATGGACGTGTTCGCGAATCTGAACCAGTTGATTGCCGCACTGCAATCGCCGGTCTCGGGCGCGGCTTCGGCGGCCAGTCTCCAGAATACGCTGACCACTAGCGCGACTCAGCTCGGGAACACGATCAACAACGTGGTCACCGCGCAGGCGAACGTAGGTGGCCGCGAGCAGGAAGTGCAGGCGTTGCAGACGGTCACGCAGGCCAACACGTTGCAGACGTCGACGAACCTGACGGGTCTGACGCAAACCAACATGGTTCAGACCATCGCCCAGTACACGATGGAGCAAACCACACTGCAAGCGGCGCAACTGGCGTTTTCGAAGATTCAGAACATGTCGCTGTTCCAGTACCTGAACTGAACGGGCGCCTCGTCTGAAATGCGGAAGGGCGGAAGCCGGTGTGAGCCGGCTCCGCCCTTCTGCGTTCTGAGTTGGCCGATGCATGGCCGGCGCTGCCCGGGTGCGTCAGCGACGCACGCGCGAGACGTGACCCACGCGAAGCCAGTCGCCGGCCCGCAAGCCCTGCTATCTGAGCCCGGCCGCCACGCGCCCCATCTGCTCGATACCGACGTCGAACAGGCGCATGAAGAATGGAATCATGTTCGGGATCATCAGTTGCAGGAGCAGCATGCCGATCAGCATCGTCAGGGGAAAGCCGATCTGGAATACGCCGATTTGCGGCGCGGCGCGGTTGAGAATGCCCAGCGAGAGGTTGGTGATGAGAAGCGCGACGACCACCGGTAGCGAGAGCAGGAGCCCCGCCGAAAACACCGTACTGCCGAAATTCGCCAAGGTGCGCCAGCCCGGCGCGCCGAGGATGTTCGCTGACACAGGGACCGACTGGAAGGTGGCGAGCAGCGCGCTGATCATTTGCAGATGGCCGTCGATCACCAGAAACACCAGCATCGCGATCGTGTTCATGTAGGTCGACAGCACCGCGCTCGAACTGTCCGCCTGAGCATCGAAGAATGTCGCGAAGCCGAGGCCCATGCCCAGGCCGACAAAGTCGCCGGTCGCGCTGATCGCCTGAAACACGACCTGCATCGTCACGCCGAGCGCAATGCCGATCAGAAACTGATTGACGATGATCCACACGCCTTCGGCGGAAAACACGGTTACTTGCGGCATGGCGCCGAGCGTGGGCGCGACAATGATCGTGATGAAGGCTGCCAGGCCGACCTTCACGCGCGTCGACAGCGAGGTGTTACCGAGCACCGGCGCGCTCGCGACCAGCGCGAGAATCCGCACGAACGGCCACAGGAATGCCGTGAGCCAGGCGTTCAGTTGTGCGTAGGTGACGGAAAACATGACGGTGGGCGAGGGGGCGAGCGCCGAGCCGAGGCCGGCGCCAGGCTCAGTTGACGAGCGTGGGGATGTTGGTGAGCGTCTGGCGCAGGTAGTCGAGCATGGTCGTCAGCATCCATGGGCCGGCGATCACCATCGTGATGGCGATCGCGAGCAGCTTCGGAATGAACGACAGTGTGGTTTCGTTGATCTGCGTCGCGGCCTGGAACAGGCTCACCACCAGACCGACCACGAGCGCGACCAGCAGCAAGGGCGCGGCGAGCAGCAGCCCGATATACATGGCTTGGTGCGCGAGTGTCATGACGGATTCTTGATTCATGGCGAGTCGACTCGAAGCGTGAAGGGTGGAGTGGCGCGGCTAATGGTCGTAGCTAAGTGACGTAACCAAGTGACGTAACTAAGTGACAAGTGTCACAACCAGGGGCGCCGTTAAACAAAGCTCTGCGCGAGCGAGCCGAGCAGCAATTGCCAACCGTCGACCAGCACAAACAGCATCAACTTGAACGGCAGCGAGATGGTGGCGGGCGACACCATCATCATCCCCATCGACATCAGTACGCTCGCCACCACCATGTCGATGATCAGGAACGGGATGAAAATCGTGAAGCCGATCTGGAAGCCCGTCTTCAGTTCACTCGTCACGAACGACGGCACCAGCAGCGAGAGCGGCACGTCTTCCGGACCTTGCATTGGCGCAGCGTGCGAGATGCGGGCGAACAACGCGAGATCGCTTTCGCGGGTCTGGCGCAGCATGAACGTCTTGAACGGCGCGAGGCCGCGGTTCACCGCCGTTTCCATCGGGATGGTGCCGTCGGAGAACGGCTTATAGCCGTCGTTATAAGCCTTGTCGAGCACCGGCGACATCACGAACAGCGTGAGGAACAGCGCGAGACCGACCAGCACCTGGTTAGGCGGCGTGGTGGTCGTGCCGAGCGCCTGGCGCAGCAGCGACAACACGATGATGATGCGCGTGAAGCTCGTCATCATCAGCACCATCGCCGGCAGGAACGACAGCATCGTGAGCAGCAGCATCGTCTGCACGCTCAGCGAGTAGGTCGTGCCGCCGTTCGGACCCGGGCTCGTATTGAAGGCCGGCAAGCCGGCGGCTTGCGCGAACGACAGCGTCGGCAGCGCGAGCATCAGCGCCGGCAACACGACAGGCGCGAGACGGCGCAAAACGGGAAGCACTTTCGAGGCGCCGCGAGACATGCGAGTGACGTGCGCTTGACGTACTGATTGCGCTGACTGAAGACTGAACTGCATTACCGATCCCCGCTGCCTTGCCCATTGAAACGTTTGCCCACTTCGCCTTTCAAGGCATCGCGAAAGCGTTGGCCGAAGGTGCCTGGCAACGCCGCGCCTGCACCCGGTGAACCCGATGCGCCGGGTGCGCCCGCTTGCGTGCCTGCGACCGGATCGAGCGCGGCTGAACCGGCGGGCATGGTGTGCAGCAGACGCACATTGCCGGGCGCCGTGCCGAGCACGAGCCACGTATCGCCGATCTCGACCACCGCGACCCGCTCCTTGCCGCCGAGCGAGGCGCCGCCGATCGTCTTCACGAGGCCGCCGCGACCGGCGGGTTGCAAGCCGAAGCGGCGCGCAAGCCAGGCACAGGCAAACACCAGACCGATCACGACCAGCAAGCCGACGATGGTTTGCAGCACCGCGCCGACGCCGAGCGCCGGAACGGCCGTGCCGGCACCCACACCCGAGGCGATTTTCGCGGCGTTGTTGACTGCGTTCATGTCGGCTGCATGCGCGGCCGATGGCGCGAAGATGGCCACTGAGGTCAGTGCCGGGGTGGCCACGGCGATCAGCGCCGAGGTCGCCACTGAACTCCGCGCGAGCTTCAGCGCCGAGGTGGCTGCTGCCGTGGTTACCGTTGCTGCGAGCCCAGCGCGATTGAAAACAACGCGCGATGCATGGCAAAACCGCAGCATGGCGCGACCGGCAACGCGTTTCATCGATTCAACTTCCGGATGCGTTCTGACGGCGTGATGATGTCGGTCAGACGGATGCCGAACTTGTCGTTCACCACCACCACTTCGCCTTGGGCGATCAGACAGCCGTTCACCAGCACGTCCATCGGTTCGCCGGCCAGGCCGTCCAGTTCCACGACCGACCCTTGCGCGAGTTGCAGCAGGTTGCGGATCGCGATCTTGGTGCGGCCGAGTTCGACGGTCATCTGGACGGGAATGTCCAGGATCATGTCGATGTCGTTGCGCGTCGAGGTCGGTTCGACCTTTGAAAGCGGCTGGAACACGCCGGCCGTGGTCGCGCTGACTTCCGTGTTGTCGTTCTGCTCGGCCAGCGCGCTCGCCCAGTCGGCCATCGCCGCGTCGTCTTCGGCGCTGGCTGTGTCGGCGGCGAATTGCGGCTCGCCGGCGGCCAGTTCTGCCTCGGTCTTTGCGTTCAGGTCACTCATATCCACCATCCTTCATCGTTTCGGCTGCGCTGATCATCTTCTGGACCCGCAACGCGTACTGACCATTGAAAATTCCGTAGCCGCATTCCATCACCGGCACGCCATCGACCTTCGCCGTGATGTGTTCGGGAATGTTGATCGGCAGAACATCGCCCTTGCGCATGTTCAGGATCTGTTCGAACGTAACCGGTACCTGGGCCAGATCGGCGGTCAGTTCCACTTCCGCTGCCTGCACCTGCTGCGACAGCACGCGGACCCAGCGGCGGTCGACTTCGAGCGCCTCGCCCTGAATCGGCGACGAGAGAACGTCGCGGATGGGTTCGATCATCGAATACGGCATGCAGATGTGCAGCGTGCCGCCCGTCGTGCCGAACTCGATCGAGAACTGCGTGACGATGACGATTTCGTTCGGCGTCGCCACGTTGGCGAACTGCGTGTGCATTTCCGAGCGCACGTATTCGAACTGCAGCGGCCGCACGCTTTTCCACGAAGCCGTGTAGTGCTCGAACGTGAGATTGAGCAGCTTCATGATGATGCGCTGCTCGGTTGCCGTGAAATCGCGGCCTTCGACGCGGGTATGGAAGCGCCCGTCGCCGCCGAACAGATTGTCGACCACGAAGAACACCAGATTCGGGTCGAACACGAACAGCGACGTGCCGCGCAACGGCTTCACATGGACCAGGTTCAGATTGGTCGGGATCGGCAGGTTGCGGGTGAACTCGCTGTACTTCAGCACCTTCACCGGACCGACGGAGATTTCCGCCGAGCGCCGCATGAAGTTGAAGATACCGACGCGCAACAGACGCGCGAAGCGGTCGTTGATGATTTCGAGGCCGGGCATCCGGCCGCGGACGATGCGTTCCTGCGTCGCGATGTTGTACGGGCGTACGCCTGAGCGGTCGGTCTGCTCGGCTTCCGCGTCGGACTCGCCGGTGACGCCCTTGAGGAGGGCATCGACCTCCTCCTGGGACATGAACTCTTCGTGGCCCATTCCTTATTCCTCGTGCGTCCCGAAGCGGTTGATGATGGCGGCGTCGAATAACACCAATAAGAACGTCACTAAGAACGTCACTGCACGATGAATTCGGTGAACAGCACGTCCTGGACGTGGATTGGCGCGGCGCCATTATCGGTCGGCTGTTCGATCAGCGTCCGGAGCTCGGTGGCCAGGGCGCGTTTGCCTTCGAGCGGCGCGAGGTCGTCCGGGTGTTTGTTCGACAATGCGAGGAGGATGCGGCTGCGCACTTCCGGCATGTGGTCGGTGAGTTCCTGCTGGGTTTTCGGGTCGTTGAGCTTGAGCGTCAGGCCGATACGCAGGAAGTGTTGCTGACCGTCGTCCGATTGCAGATTGACGGTCATCGATTCGAGCGGGAAGAAGATCGGCACGGCCAGTGGCGCAGGCGCGCTGGCGGTTTCCGTGGATGCGGCGGCCGGAGCGCGCCTGGACATGAAGAACCACACACCCGCGCCGGCAGCGCCTGCGGCGATGATCGCGATGAGGACGATCAGGATGATGCGCTTCAAGGGGCCCGGGGAAGCGGGCACGGCTTGCTGGTTTGCGGTCGGGGTTGCCATGAGGTTTGCTTTGCTTGCCTTTAGTGCTGGTGATGGTGATTGTTGTTGATTTGCCTGCGGCGCGATGGGTCGAAAAGAAGGGTTATTGAGGGCTATCTCTGGTTTTTGCCCATTCGGGTGGGGGATTGCCTGGCGGCTGGGGCTTTTGCCTTCGGCGATGGTGTTTGGGGTGGGTTGTTTTGCCTGCGCGGCGGGTGTTTTTTGTGTGCTTGTGGCGTTGGAGTTTTGCTGGGTTGTTTGCCTGCTTGGCGCTTGTTTCTCTATGCCTGTGGCGTTGGCCTTTCCTTGAATTCTTATTGGTCTATTAGCGTTGCCCCTGTGCGGGGCGCACCTACTTTTCTTTGCCTGCCGCAAAGAAAAGTAGGCAAAAGAAAGCGGCTCAAACCGCTAGCTCACAAGCGGGTCCCTCGCACAGCCACAGTAGTGGTGCATCTGGAATCTGTGTTCTCGCACATTCAGCGTGAGTGACACAGCCGTCATACTTCCGGCGGCGCTGCGCGCGCCGAAGGGCACTTCTCTAAAACCGTCCGCGCGGTTTTTGCGCCTGCCGTCCATTCGGCGCGATGGTTCACCTCTCGCTACGCACAACCAACCACCGATGCCTCTCGCCGCCCGCAAACGAAGCCTAGGTTTCCCATGCAAACCCGTCCGCGCCGAGGCGAAGCCGATGGCCCCACCACGCCGAAACGAAGCACCTGGTTTCCCATGCATACCCATCCGCGACGCACGTAGTGCGAAGTGGGCGCTGATGACGGCCTGGTCACTAACGCCGAATGTGCGATGGCACGGATTCCAGATGCACCACTACCGCGACTGTGCGGGGGACCCGCTTATGAGCTGGCGGGGTGAGCCGCTTTCTTTGCTTATCTTTCTTTGCGGCGGCAAAGAAAGTAAGTGCCGCCCCGCACAGGGGCAACGCTAATAGACCAATAAGAATTCAAGGAAAGGCCAACGCCATAGGCAGACAGACCACAAAGCACCACGCGGGCAACGAAATCAACGAAAGGCCAACCCCATAAAAACACAGACAAAAATCGCGAGCAGCCAACCCCAAATCAAGCAAAGACAAACCCCATAAAAACACAGACAAAAACCGCCGCGCAGGCCAACCCAAATCAAGCAAACCCCACCGCCGCAGGCAACCAGACATCAACCGCCGCCCAGGCAAAAAAACGACTAAGCAAACGTATCCACCAATCCCACACTCCGCCGCACGGCACCACTCCCTCCGTTATCAACGGACTCAGAATCCCCCCCAGCGCTGCTGGTAAAAGCCCCCGCAGCCCCGCTGCCTCCCCTCCCTGACTGCCCCGAATCAGCACTCTGCTGCCCACCCCCCTGGCGGGCAAACCCATCGCTAACACTCGCGCTCCCCAACCCAATCCCATTGGACTCCATCGCCTCACGAAGCTTCGGCAACGCGGCCTCGACCGCCTCCCGCACCTGCTGATGCTGCGACACAAACAACGCATGGGCATGGTTATCGGCAACCTGCAACACAACCTGCAGCGGTCCCAGATCCTTCGGATTCAAAGTCAGCTCGGCACTCTGCGAATTCGCATTCGACAAAAACACCACCTTCTGACTCAACGCATCTTCCCAGTCCGTCGTACCCACCGGCGGCGACAACGCATTCGCTGCTTCCGCCGCGCCGGCGTTACCCGTCGTTTGCACGGCCGCTGTCGTACTCGCGGCGCTCGCCGCGGCGACCTGGCTCGCTGCCAGCGCCGCGGTCGCGGCATCGGTCGCGCTATTGAAGGACGCCAGATCGCCAGCCTGCGCACCGCCGCCAGCCGGCGCGCTCTGCGCGTCAGCCGCTGCCTTCGTCGCCGCCGACGGATCGACCATGGTCGTGGCCGCCGTCGTCAACGCGGCCTTGCCAGCGCTCGATCCCTTGCCCTCGCCGAACAATCCGGCCGCAAGCGTCTTGCCGTCCGCTGATCCGTTCAGTCCGTTGTTCGCGCCAGTCCCCAGACCGCTTGCCGCGTGCGCCGCCGCGCCGCTCGCCAGCGCCTGCGCCGGCACCACGCCCTGGCCGTTCGCCAGCGCGGCTAGCGCCGCCTGCAAGGCGTCCTGCACCGACTTCGGATCGGTTGCGCCAGCCTTTTTGCCGGTGGTGCCGCGCGTTGTGGCGTCCGTGCCCGTGCCCGTGCCGGGCAGTGCTGTTGCGGCGTCAGTCAGTGCTGTGTCGGGGTCGGCGCTCGCCGGGTCGGTCGCGTTATTCGCATTGGCTTGAGCCTCGGCCCGCGCAGCGGCCGCCGCTGCGGCCGTGCCCGCGTCGGTCTGCGTGGTCGTGTTGCCGGACTTCGGCAGCGTGGCTTTGGTCTTGTCGGTCGAGGCCTGCTGCGTATTGGCAGACGAAGCAGACGAAGCAGACGAAGCGGACGAAGCGGACGAAGCAGATGACCCGGACGAGGCAGACGACCCGGACGAAGCAGACGAGGCAGTCGCAGCAGACGACGACCCGGACGAGGAAGCGCTCGTCGAATTGTTAGTGTTACTGCTCCCGGTATCCGGGCTCTTCGTCGAAGGATCGGGCGGCGGCGGTGCGTCATGCACGCTCGACGACGAAGCCGGCGGCGGGCTCGCACTCTGCACGGCCAGATTGTTTTGCAGCTGGATGTTCTGTTGCAGAGTTTGCGAGAACGATTTGGCGTTCGCCGCAGCGGCGATGGCAGCGCTGTTGGACGTGCTGCTGGCGGAGCCAGGCAGTGAGCCGATCGGTGAAAGAGGCGACATAGGGAATCCTGTCAATCCGTCAAACGGGGTGTTCCGTCAATCGAGGCGGCGCCGGGGCGCTTCAAGCGCCTTCGGTGCGCATCCTCAGAATGCGGGCGGCGTGTTCGTCGGCATCGCGCTGGTCGCGCCGCGCCACGGTTTTCGCCTCGGCAGTCTCGCCGCGCGCCTGCAGCACTTCATACGAACCAAGCTTCTGCTTCTGGCGCTGCCAGTCGGGCTTGGCAGCTTCGACGCGCGCATTGGCCGTCACCAGCAGGTTGCGCTGCTGTTCGATGGCGGTGTCGAGCGTGTCGATGAATGCCTGAAAATTACGCATGTTGCCGGCGGGCATGCCCGCCTGGGCGGTCGCCGTGAAACGCGTGTGATATTCGTCGCGGTACTGCACCAGCGCGTCGAGCTGCGACTGCACGTCGTTGCGCTCGCGCTGCGCGCGGCCCAGACGTTGTGCGGCGGCATCCACGTCGTCCTGGGCCAGGCCGATGAGTGTCTTGATCGGAAAGTGTTTCGCCATCGTCAGCCTCCTTAGGCAAACAGCGCGTCCAGCATCTCGAGACTCGGCTTAAAGTTCGCGCATTCGCGAAAACCTTGCTGCAAAAATGCTTCCATTCGCGGATACAGCGCAATCGCCCGGTCGAGCAGCGCGTCGCGCCCGCTCGAATAGGCGCCGACGTTGATCAGATCGCGGTTGCGCTGATAGCGCGACAGCATCTGCTTGAACATACGCGTCTTCTCGAGATGGTTATCCTCGATCAACGCGGTCATTGCCCGGCTAATCGACGCTTCGATATCGATCGCGGGGTAGTGGCCGGCCTCGGCCAGCGAGCGCGACAGCACGATATGACCGTCGAGAATTGCGCGGGCGGAGTCGGCGATCGGGTCCTGCTGGTCGTCGCCTTCGGTCAGCACGGTATAGAACGCGGTGATCGAGCCGCCGCCCGCCGGACCATTGCCGGTCCGCTCGACGAGCGCCGGCAGCTTGGCGAACACCGAAGGCGGATAGCCCTTGGTGGCGGGCGGCTCGCCCACGGCCAGCGCGATCTCGCGCTGCGCCATCGCGTAGCGGGTCAGCGAATCCATCAGCAGCAGCACGTGCTTGCCCTGGTCGCGGAAATATTCGGCCAGCGAGGTCGAGTACGACGCGGCCTGCATCCGCAAGAGCGGCGAGACGTCGGCAGGCGCGGCGATCACCACCGAGCGCGCGAGGCCTTCCTCGCCGAGAATCTGCTCGATGAATTCCTTCACTTCGCGGCCGCGTTCGCCGATCAGGCCGATCACGATCACTTCGGCGCTGGTGTAGCGCGCCATGGTGCCGAGCAGCACCGATTTACCCACGCCCGAACCGGCGAACAGCCCCATGCGCTGGCCCCGGCCGACGGTCAGAAGCGCGTTGATCGCGCGCACGCCGACGTCGAGCACCTGATGAATCGGCTCGCGGTTCAGCGGGTTGATGACCGGTGCGGACAGCGGCGCGTCGGCATGCGCGCCGAGCGGGCCGAGGCCGTCGAGCGGGCGGCCGGACGCGTCCAGCACGCGGCCAAGCAATTCCCAGCCGACCGGCAAGCGCTTCGCGCCCGCCATCGGATCGGCGATCGGCGCGCTTTCGAGCGGATAGACACGCGCGCCGGGCAGGAGTCCGATCACTTCGGTAGTCGGCATCAGAAACAGTTTGTCGCCGGAGAAGCCGACCACTTCGGCTTCGGCCATCGGCAGCGAACTGCCGGCCGGCAGTTCGATCATCACTTCGGCGCCCACTGATAGGCGCAGGCCGACCGCTTCGAGCACCAGGCCGGCGGCGCGCGTCAACCGTCCGCAGGCACGCATCGGCCTGGCGATTGCGCTGCGCGCGCGCAGCGCGTCGAGCCGGCCGCGCCAGGCCTGGACGTGCGGGTTGCTGTCGAGCGCGGGATCGTACGGGGCGTGGGCGGCGGCGGTTGAAGCGGGGCTCGAAGTGGCGGATTCACGGCTCGCGGCAGCGGATTCGCGGCTTGCCGCTGCGCCCGTTGCCGGGTGGCCGGCCCCCGGATGCCCGGCCCCCGGCTCACGCAACGCAGCGTCGATGGCCGCGATTGCAGCCGCAGCGGGCGTAGCCGCGGCCGGCACATCCACCAGCGCCTCGGCGCCGAACGACGCCAGCGCGAGCTCGCGTTCGAGCGGCGTCAGATCACTGGCGCGGATCTCTTCGAGCGTCGGCTTCACCATGTGCTCACCCTGCCGAGGGCGCCGGCGACGCGCTCCCAGCGCGTGTCGATACCCGCATCGACCTCACCGGTGCCGGCTTGCGCGCGGCAGCCGCCGCGTTCGACCGACGGATCGGTGCGCACAGTCCAGCCACGCGTTTGCAGTTCTTCCATCAGATAAGCTTCGACGACCGGCAGGTCGGCGGGGCTGACGATCAGCGCCGGCGCCCCGATCAGCGCCGGCTCCGTAGCCAGTACCTCGCGGGCGGCGGCAATCAGCGCGGTTGGATCGTGCTGCACATGCTGGCGTACCACCTGTTGCGCGATATCCAGCGCCAACGCAACCAGGGTCTCCGAGATCGCGCCCTGCGCGCCCTCGAGTGCCCTCCTGAAGGGCTCGGCCAGCGCGGCGAGGCGCGCCGCTTCTTCGCGTGCTTCGCTCTGGCCCTGCGCGAAACCTTGAGCGTGGCCCTGCTCGTAACCGGCCTGATAACCCAGCGCCTGGCCGGCCACGTGACCCGTCGCGACGCCCTGCGCATGCGCGACGTCGCGCAGACGTTGGAGTTCGGCTTCGAACGCACCGTCGTCGACTTCGGGTTCGGGCGGCGCGGGCGGCACCGGATCGAACGAGGCCATCTCCCAGCGCTGGTAGGCCGAGAGGCGTTCCTTCGCCGAGGTGTTTTGATCAGACATATGCATCTTCCGCCTTGCCGCCTAGAACGATCTGGCCGCTTTCCGCCAGATTGCGCACGATCTGCAGGATGCGGCGCTGCTGCGTCTCGACTTCGGAGACGCGGACCGGGCCGCGCGCATCGAGGTCTTCGGCGAGCAGTTCGGCAGCACGCTGCGACATGTTCGACAGGAATTTCTGGCGCAGCGCGGGCGGCGCGCCCTTCAGCGAGATGATCAACGCCTCGGACTCGACTTCCTTCAGCAACATCTGGATCGCGCGGTCTTCCAGATCGAGCAGGTTCTCGAACACAAACATCTGATCAATGATCTTCTGCGCGAGTTCCGCGTCGTACTGGCGAACGTTCTCGATGACGCCTTCTTCATGATTGCTCGACATGAAGTTGAGAATTTCGGCTGCCGTGCGGATGCCGCCCATCGGGCTGCGCTTCAGGTTGTCACTGCCGGACAGGAGGCCGGTGAGCACGTCGTCGAGTTCGCGCAGCGCGGCCGGCTGGATGCCGTCGAGCGTGGCGATCCGCAGCAGCACGTCGTTACGCAGCCGTTCGCTAAGGCAGGCGGCGATTTCGGAGGCCTGATCGCGGTCCAGGTGAACCAGGATGGTCGCGATGATCTGCGGATGCTCGTTCTTGATGAGTTCCGCCACCGCCGCGGAGTCCATCCACTTGAGGCCTTCGATCCCGCTGGTATCGCTGCCCTGCAGAATCCGGTCGATGATCGCGCCAGCCTTGTCGTCGCCAAGCGCCTTGGTGAGCACCGAGCGGATGTACTCGTTCGAATCCAGCGACATGCCGGTGTGCGTTTCCGCCTCGCGGACGAATTCCTGCAAGACCTCGTCGACCTGCTCACGCGTCACGCTTTTCAGGGCGGCCATGGCGACGCCGATCTTCTGAACCTCACGCGGCCCGAGGAACCTGAACACCTGCGCGGCTTCTTCCTCGCCGATCGACATCAGCAGGAGCGCGCTCTTCATTACGCCTTCAGCGCTCATCGGACACCCAATTTTTCACGACGGTTGCGACGATTTTCGGATCCTGGCGCGCGATGTTGCGCGCGAACTCCAGGTTCCGGTCGTATTTCTGTTTGGCGCTTTCGAGCGCGAGCACTTCGCTGTCCGTTTCCAGTTGGACGCTTGTGCCTTCGCGTTCGGCGGCTGGAATGCCGTCGAGCAGGATCGGTTCGTCGCCCGGCGAGGACAGCGCGGTGGTGAGCGGCGCCGGCGGCGGGAACGCGCGACGCAGCGCCGGCTTCACCATCACGAAGTAGAGGAACAGGGCCACTGCGCCGATGCCGAGGTAGGTCGCAATCTGCCTGTAGAGCGCGATCATGTCCGGCGTGCGCCACCACGGCAGGTCGGCAACGGGGTCGACGTCGGCGGTGAACGGGCTGTTGACCACGTTGACCGAGTCGCCGCGCGTGGCGTCGAAGCCCATCGCGTCCTTCACCAGTTGATTGACCTGGGCGAGCTTGTCGGCGGTGACCGGTTGCATCGTCGCGTGGCCCCTGGCGTCGACTACCCGCTGATAGTTGACCACCACGGCCACCGACAGACGCTTGATGCCGCCCATCGGTTGTTCCAGATGCTGCACGGTCTTGTTGAGTTCGTAATTGGTGGTCGAATCCTTGCGGTCGCTGACCGGCGTGGTCGTCACACCGGCCGTGCCGCTGGCCGCCGTGATCGGTGCGGAAGCAGGCTGCGGCGGCTGGTTCGACAGCGCGCCGGGCACGCCCGAGGCGCCGGCTTGCGACATCTCGGTGGCAGTGCTCGATTGCTGGCTGCGGATCGCCGCCTGCTGCGGGTTGCCGTTCGGACCATAGTTTTCCGAGGTCTGCTCGCTGCGCGAGAAGTCGATATCGGCGCTGACCTGCGAGTGCGCGTTGCCGGAGCCGAAGAGGGGCTCCAGGATCGCGTCGATGCGCTGTTGCGTGTTGCGTTCGATCTGCTGACGGTATTTCAGTTGCGAGGCGTCCAGACCGCTGCCGGTGGGCGACTGCGTCAGCAGATTGCCGTCCTGGTCGAGGATGGTCACGCCCTTCACCGGCATGTCCGCCACCGCCGACGCCACCATATGGGTGATCGCCAGCACCTGGCCTTCGTCGAGCGCGCGGCCCGGGTAGAGGTTGACCAGCACGGAAGCCGACGGCGCTTCCTTGTCGCGCACGAACACGGAAGGTTTCGGAATGGCCAGATGCACGCGCGCCGACTTCACCGACGAAATCGACTCGATCGTGCGCTCCAGTTCACCTTCCAGCGCGCGCTGATAATTGACCTGCTCGGCGAACTGGCTAATGCCGAATTTCTGGTTGTCCATCAGTTCGAAACCGACTGAGCCGCTCTTGGGCAGCCCTTGCGAAGCCAGACGCAGGCGCATTTCGTGCACCTGCTCGGCCGGCACGAGGATCGCGCCACCGGAGTCGGAGAACTTGTAGGGAATGTTGGCGGCCTGCAGCGCGGTGATGATGGCGCCGCCGTCGCGGTCCGACAGGTTGCTGTAGAGCACCTTGTAGTCGGGCGCCCGCGACCATAGGAACAGACCCGCGACGATCGCGACCAGCAACGCGACCGCGAAAATCAGCGGCGCGCGCGGGTTGCCGCGCATTTGCGCGAGCCCCGACAGGCGCTGGCCGAAGTTGCCGCCCAGGTTCGCCCCGAGGCCGCCGAGATCGGCTGCGCCGCCGGCCTGGCCGGCGCCGGCCGCGACGCCGCCTGGCTGCGCGCCGGCGAGGCCCATGCGGGCGTCGGGGTTGATCAAAGAGTTGGCTGACGAATCCATGCGTCGGGTATCTCCGGGATGCCTTTGCGTTTCTGTCGCTTAGCCGCACCGAGGGTCGGCGGGCGCACGGACAGAGACTTTCACCATTGAAATTATCCGCAGCGCCGCTCAACCCGATTGCTTGAATAGAGCCGGGTTTCCCCCCTAGTTTCGGGGCTTTCCCGGATGGTCCACTGCTATGCTTTCGCTCAGATCGGTACGGTTTCTGGCATGCCGGTCGTCATTCCTGGAGAGAACATGACTTTGCCCGTGAACGCGCTCTCGTCGGCGCTGCAACAGATGCAGTCGATGGCGGCGCAAGCGGCCGGCGGCAGCACGGCGGCCGGCGTGGCCGACGCGTCCGGCGCGGCTTCGGCCGGCGGTTTCGCCTCGGCGCTGAAGGCCTCGTTGGACAAGATCAGCAGTGATCAGACCAAGGCGGCCGGCGAATCGCAGGCGTTCGAACTCGGCGCGTCCAACGTTTCGCTGAACGACGTGATGGTGGACATGCAGAAGGCCAACGTCGGTTTCCAGTTCGGCCTGCAGGTGCGCAATAAACTGGTGTCGGCCTATAACGACATCATGCAGATGTCGGTGTAGCTGCGATTCAACGCGATTCGGGCGGCAGGGCTGTTCCGCCCGCCCGAACGCATGCGCCCAGTTGCAACGCCGTGCGGCTGCACGGCAGGACAGTCCGCCCGGCGCGCCCTTGCGGCGCTTCGTGGCAGACGGCCTTGCCGCGCTCAGCGCGATATCGTCCCCGTCGTCCCCGTAATCCTCCTTACATCGGCCTAAAGCTTTCCCGCTGCCTATCCGATAACCAGATACAGGCAGAGATCGGGGTGTGGCAATGCATCCGGATCGGGTGTCACGACCAAACGTAGTGCAAGAGAGGAGGAGCGCCGATGTTGTCGCCAGGAGACTCTGGAGCCAATGCGTACGCGCGCGTCGACGTCGAGACAGAGGTGATGGGCGCGAGTCCGCATCGTCTGATCGTGATGTTGTATCAGGGCGCCCGGCGGGCTATCGCGCTAGCGCGCATGCATATTCAGATGGGCAATGTGCCGGCTCGAAACGAGGCGATCGGCAAGGCGATTCAGATCGTCGAAAGCGGGCTGCAGCAGTCGCTCAACGTTGAAGCGGGCGGCGAGATTGCAGAGCGGTTGAACGCGCTATATAGCTATATGTCGCGCCGGCTGCTCGAAGCCAACATAAAACAGAGCGAGGCGATGCTGGTCGAGGTGGACGGCCTGCTGGCGACGCTCGAAGAGGCATGGGTCGGCATTGCCCCCGAGATCGCGCGGATGGCAGCCCAGCCGGCCGCCGCGGAAAGCATGAGATGACATCGAACGTAGAATATTTCGCCCGCTACGAGGCGATCGCAGCGATTTCCCGCCGCATGCTGACGGCTGCCCGGCGTGCCCTGTGGAGCGATCTGGTCCACTTGCAGGAGGAATATCGGAATCTGGTGGAGTCGTTGAGAGACGCGGAAACCGACGTCAAGCTGGACGATGCGGAGCGCATGCGCAAATATGCATTGATCTGTCAGATCCTGGCCGACGACGCTGCGATCCGCGATCTGGCGAATCCGCGCATGGCCAATCTGTCGGCGCTGTTCGCCGGACGGCCGACTCGCGTGCTCAAGGAACTGTACGGGGCGCGCTGAGTTCATCGGCGCAGGGCGCGTTTGCGCGAGTCTGCCCGACGGTATGTGAGCGCGTTGCCGCCAATGTGACGAAGGAATCGGTATGAACGGAATCGACACGGTCGTCAGTTCGTTGCTCGCGAACCGGATCGACAGTCTGCTCGATCTCGCGCCGGGCAGTGCGACCGCCTCCCAGACCGGTGCGGCGGGCGTCGATAGCGCGCCTGTCACCGTCACACCCCTCACGCCACCCGCCACCCCACCGGCTTCCGCGCAAACCGCGCTGTCCGCCGTCGCGCTGACGCTCAATGCGATCATCAACTCGGGCGGCGCGACAACTCCGGCGGTGCTCGGCCAGGTGCCCATCTGGCCGGCCGCGCCCGCGCTCGATGTCGAGGCCGGCGGCTTGCCGCTCTTCGATACGCCGGCTGCTTCATCCACGAATCCGAATGCCGCCGCGGCGACAGCCACCACCAAGGTGGCGGCGGCTCAGGTGCCGGTCGCGGCGCTCGCGGCCGCACTCGAACAGACGGTAGACGTTAGCGGCCTGTTCTACGAAGCCCATCTCGCACAATGGCTGGCGGGGCAGCGGCCGCCCGCCGCGCTCGCTGACGAGGCGCAGAACAAGCTGGTGGCGGCCGCGACGCAATTGCCGCTCGATTGGGCGAGCGACGCCGATCAGGCTTCTTCGTCCAACGCGGCACCCCGTCAGGGTACGGGCACGGGCTCCAACGGCCCGGCCAACGGCGCGCCGGACGGCAACGCGGCAGCCCGTGCGACGCCGTCGATCCAGACCGCGCAGGCCGCGCGTTTCGTAGCAGGCGAGGTGCTGGCGAGTTCTCTGTCCGACCTGAACGGCCAGCCGGCGCACGCGAGCGTGCACAGCGCCGCGGCGCAACTGGCCGACGACGGGTCGTCGCAAAATTCGCAATCGATGGCAGCCTCGGTTCATCCCGCGACTGTTCCCCTGGTGCGTCAGCAACTCGATCTGCTTGCCACCGGGCAGTTTCGCTGGACCGGCGAAGCATGGCCGGGCGCCAGGCTCGACTGGACCATCGAGCAGGAGGGCGACGAGTGGGACCGCAGCGGCGGCGGCACGGCAAGCGAGGAGAATCAACCCTGGCGGACGCGCCTCACACTTTCGCTGCCGACGCTCGGCACCGTCGATGCGGACCTGACGCTGACCGGCTCGCGGCTGGTCGCGCGCGTGCAGGCAAGTCCGGCCGGTGCGGCGCAGATGGCGATGCAGGGTGAGAGTTTCCGGCAACGACTCGCGGCTGCGGGCATCGAACTGAACGGACTGACGATTCGCGAAATCGGCGGCGGAGCGCCGGCTAGCGCGGCGGGGGCAGCGGCGACCGCGCAAGCGGCGGCGTCGGCGTATGCGCGCTCGGCGGCGTCGGCTTCGGCTGCTGACAAGGTGCCGGCGGGGCGCCGCGAGACGCGTGCTGGTCGCGCGGGCGCCGCGCCGCTCGACGATTTCGACTGGGATATGTGATGAGCCGCAGACATCGCCGCAGCGCGGCCGCGCTCGTCTACGACGCACAGGGCAGCGATCCCGCACCGCGCGTGATCGCCAAAGGCTACGGCATGCTGGCCGAGTTGATCGTGCAGCGCGCCAAGGAGGCTGGCCTGTATGTGCACGAGGCGCCGGAAATGGTCTCGTTGCTGATGCAGGTCGATCTCGATACGCGGATTCCGCCCGAGCTTTATCAGGTGGTGGCGGAGTTGCTCGCCTGGCTGCATCGGCTGGAAAGCGGTGCCGAGCATGAGCCGGAAAGCGCTGCGGCCGGTGTTCAGGACGTCATCGATGTGGTTGCGACGGATATAACGGACGTTTCGGGTGGGGCGGCTGGGCGTTGAATGCTGTAAGGGGCCGTCGTGTCGGCCGCTTGTCACGCGGTCGCCGTGGCGCGCGCGGTTGACCGTCCTACCGTTGCCTGCTCCATGGGGTGGTCGCCCCACGGTTGCCCGCCGCGTGGATGGCGCCCCACGGTTACCTGCCCCACGGATGCCCGCCGCATCAAAACCGCATCATCAGCTTCAGCAGCGCATTCACCCGCTTGCCATACGGCGGCGAAATCCAGCCACGCGCGTTCAGGCGCGCCTGCGTCAGCACCGGCTTCATCTTCGAGAAGGTGACGAAGCCTTCATAGCCGTGATACGCCCCCATCCCGCTCGCCCCGACGCCGCCGAACGGCAGACTTTCGCACGCCAGATGCATCAGCGTTTCGTTGATCGCCATGCCGCCCGCGATGGTTTCGCGCGTGACGCGTTCGATGGTGGCGGTGTCGTCGGCGTAGAGATACAGCGCAAGCGGACGCGGACGCGCGTTGACCCATGCGATCGCATCGTCGAGCGTGTCGTAAGAGACGATCGGCAGCAGCGGGCCGAAGATTTCCTCCTGCATCAGCGCGCTTTCATCCGGCGCATTCGTGACGGCGATCAGCGGGAAGCGACGGCTTGCCTCGTCCGGCGTGCTGTCCGTGAGCATGTGCAGTTGCGCGCCGGCGGCCTGCGCTTCGTCGGCAAGACGTTGCAGCCGCGCGAAGTGCCGCTCCGAGATGATCGACGTGTAATCGAGGTTGTGCGCAAAGTCGGGGTACATCTTCGCCATCCGCGCGCGCGCCCGTGCGATGAACGCCTGCTCCTTGCCGCGCGGCACCAGCACGTAGTCCGGCGCGACACAGGTCTGGCCCGCGTTGAGCGTCTTGCCGGCGATGAGGTTATCCACCGCGTTGTCGAAGCGCGCATGCTGACCGATGATGGCCGGCGATTTGCCGCCAAGCTCAAGCGTGAGCGGCGTCAGATGTTCGGCGGCGGCGCGCATCACTTCATGGCCGACCCTGGTCGAGCCGGTGAACAGCAGGTGATCGAACGGTTGCGCGCTGAACGCGGCGCCCAATGCGGCGTCGCCGTTCACCACCGCGACGTGATCGCGCGCGAAGGTCTGGCCGATCAATTGCTCGAATAGCGCCGAGGTGCGCGGCGTCAGCTCCGACATCTTGATGATCGCGCGGTTGCCGGCCGTCAGCGCGCTGATCAGCGGACCGACGGCGAGCAGCACCGGATAATTCCACGGCACGATGATGCCGACCACGCCGAGCGGCTGCGGCACGACTTTCGCGCGCGCCGGCATCAGCCATTTGTTGGTGCTGCGGCGTTGCGCTTTCATCCAGCGTTTGCCGTGCCGGAGCGCGGCGTCGATCTCACCCTTGATCAGCAGGAATTCGGCGAGCAGCACTTCCTGTTTCGCGCGATTGCCAAAGTCGGCATTCATCGCGTCGGCGAGTGCGTCGCGGTTGTCGAGCATGACTTTGCGCAACGCTTTCAGGTGCGCGTCGCGGTTTTCCCACGACGGATACGGCGCGCGCAAATAAGCATGGCGTTGATCGCGCAGCAGCGCTTCGAGCGCGGCGACCTCGGGTAGATCGTTCTTCATGTGTGCCCACTCCCTGATGGATAACGGTGCGCGTCGAGTCGCGCTTATCCGGTTGGTTGTCCTGTCTTGCTGGCAACGGTCTTGCAAAAGCGGAGTAAAAGCGCGGGCCAGTGGGTCAGCTCAAGACTGGCAGTGCGGCATCGCTATCGATCCGCTCGCTTCAGACCGGGACGCACACCGCGTCGATCCGCGCACTTCGCTTCAAACGGGAAACGTCCGCTCGACGATTGCCGCGTGGTCGAACGTGACCGGCAGCGTACCGTACACGCGGCCGCTCTCGCCGCAGCCGTCGGCGAGCCGCGTCGCGATGAAGGCCTCGGCGACTTCCGGCGGCGCGTGCTTCACCAGCAAGGTGGCTTGCGCGATCAGCACGATCTGCTGCGCGATCCGCCGCGCGGAGGCTTCCCGCGTGTCGGGTGCGCCGTTCAGCGTGGCGGCGAGCTTGCCGAGCGCGGCGCTCAAAGCCGGGTGTCCTTGCGCATCCGCTTGCCACGCGGCGAACAAGGCCTGCGCCGCTTCGGGCTCGCGCTCCAGCGCGCGCAACACGTCGAGGCACATTACGTTGCCCGAGCCTTCCCAAATCGAATTCACGGGCGCTTCACGATAGAAGCGCGCCATTGGACCGGTCTCGACATAACCGTTGCCGCCCCACACTTCCATCGCCTCGCCGGTGAATTCGAGCGTGCGCTTGCAGACCCAGTACTTCGCCGCCGGGGTGACGATCCGGCGCCATGCGCGTTCGGCCGGCGCGGACGACGCATCCGCTGACGCTTCGAAAGCGCGTGCGAGTCGCATGAACAGGACCGTCGCGGCTTCCGATTCCAGCGCCAGGTCGGCGAGCACATTGCGCATCAGCGGCTGATCCGCCAGATGCCGGCCGAAGGCGCTGCGGTGCCGTGCATGATGAATCGCCTGCACCAGCGCCGCGCGCATCAAGGCCGCGCTGCCGATCACGCAATCGAGCCTCGTATAGTTCGCCATTTCGATGATGGTCGGCACGCCGCGGCCTTCGTCGCCGATCATGATCCCGAACGCGTCGAGGAACTCGACCTCGCTGCTGGCATTCGACCGATTGCCGAGCTTGTCTTTCAGACGCTGGATCTGCACGGCGTTCTTGCTGCCGTCCGGCGCGAAACGCGGCGCGAAGAAGCATGAGAGGCCTTCGTGATCGTCGGTACGGGCGAGCACCAGATGCGCGTCGCATTGCGGCGCGGAGAAAAACCATTTGTGACCGACAAGGCGGTATTCGGCGCCACGGCCGCTGCCGCGCGTGGCATACGCGCGGGTCTGGTTGCTGCGCACGTCCGAGCCGCCTTGTTTCTCGGTCATCCCCATGCCGATCATTGCGGAGGTTTTTTGCGCGAGCGGTAAGTCGCGTGAATCGTGTTCGCGGGTATAGAGCTTGTCGCGCAGTGTGTCGAACAACGCGGGTTCGCGTTGCAGCACCGGGATGCTGGCGAAGGTCATCGTCAGCGGGCAGAGGGAACCGGATTCGAGTTGCGCGTGCAGGAAGTAGCCGGCGCAACGCGCCACCATTGCGCCGCGCTGCGGATCCGAAAACGGCAACGCGTGCAGGCCTTCGCGGCGCAACAGGGACAGCAGCGTATGCCACGAAGGATGAAACTCCAGTGCGTCGATGCGTTCGCCACGCGGGCTGTGCGTGAAAAGTTCGGGTGTATGGCGGTTCGCCAGTTCGGCGAGCGCGAGCGTTTCCGGCGTGGTGAGCGCCGCGCCATGCCGCTGCAGGACCTCGCGATGCCACGCGGCCCCCTCGCGTTCGAGGGCGGAGGACAACGCCACGTCACTCGAAAACAGGTTGTAGTCCGCAAGCGGCGGCGCCTGATTTGTCACGTCGTGGGTGTGGCCGAAGCTGTGCGCTTTCATCTGCTGTCTCCGTTCACCGGATGCGCGCCGTCACTGCTCGACGGCGTGTTGTTTTATCGCTGCGTGTCATGCCGCACGCTCAGAGGACGGCGCCCGGAGTGCCGCGTTCGAATGCCTTGCGAAGCCGCCCGGCGGGCGGATGCGCGTCTTTCATCATAGGGTCGCAGGGACGCTTTCGTTTAGAGGGATCGCTCTGACACGAACCCGCCGTGGCACACCAACGCTCCCTACAATGCCGATAAACACACGTAGACAAGTGTGCACCAGACAGGGTTCGCGAGCAACGCGGCCCCACCAGGAGGAGCGCATGCAATACGACTACATCATCGTCGGTGCCGGTTCGGGCGGTTGCTCGCTCGCGAGCCGTCTGGCGGATAGCTGCCCCGACGCCACAATCGCCCTGATCGAAGCCGGTCCGCATACGGACCGCAATCTGTTAGTGAACATGCCGGTTGGCGTGGCGGCCGTGGTGCCGCACAAACTCAAGACCAACTACGGTTATCTGACAACGCCCCAGCCCGGACTCGCCGGACGCCAGGGCTATCAGCCGCGCGGGCGGGGCTTCGGCGGCTCGAGCGCGATCAACGCAATGATTTACACGCGCGGCCATCCTCTCGATTACGACGAATGGGCGCAGCTTGGCTGCGAAGGCTGGTCGTGGGACGAGGTGCTGCCGTATTTCCGCCGCGCCGAAGGCAACGAGCGCGGCGCAGATGCATGGCACGGCGGGGAGGGGCCGCTGACGGTGTCCGATCTGCGCTATCGCAATCCGTTTTCGAAGCGCTTTGTGCAGGCCGCGACCGAAGCCGGTTACAAACCGAACCACGACTTCAACGGCGCGGATCAGGAAGGCATCGGCTTCTATCAGGTGACGCAGCGCGACGGACGGCGCTGCAGCGTCGCGCGCGCCTATATCTACGACCGCGCGCGCCCCAATCTGCATACGCTCGCCGATGCCACAGTGCTGCGCGCGACCTTCGACGGCAAGCGCGCGAGCGGCGTCGAAATCGTGCGCGGCGGCCGTACGGAAACGCTCGAGGCGCGCGCCGAGGTGGTGCTGGCAGCGGGCGCGTTCAATTCGCCGCAACTGCTGATGTGCTCGGGCATCGGGCCGGCGGCGCATCTGCGCTCGCTCGGCATTACGGTGCTGCACGATGCGCCCGAGGTCGGCCAGAACCTGATCGACCACGTCGACTTCACGATCAACAAACGGGTGTCGTCGATCGAGCCGACCGGCTTTTCGATTCGCGGCATCGCACGGATGCTGCCGCA
This sequence comes from Paraburkholderia sp. RL17-337-BIB-A, assembly GCF_046025895.1. Classification (NCBI taxonomy): domain Bacteria; kingdom Pseudomonadati; phylum Pseudomonadota; class Betaproteobacteria; order Burkholderiales; family Burkholderiaceae; genus Paraburkholderia; species Paraburkholderia sp. RL17-337-BIB-A. Next base: position 114,270 of record NZ_JARESY010000001.1, read on the forward strand.
GTTTGTGAGCTTCATGCGGCATGGGCAGGGCATGCTGTCGAGCAATGTCGCCGAAGCGGGCGGATTTCTGAAGAGCCGGCCCACGCTCGCGCGCCCGGACCTGCAACTGCACTTCTGCGCCGCGATCGTCGACGATCACAACCGCCATATGCACTGGGGCCATGGGTATTCGCTGCACGTGTGTGTGTTGCGGCCGCATAGCCGCGGCACGGTGACGCTCGCAAGCGCCGACGCCCGCACCGCGCCGCTGATCGATCCGCGTTTTTTCAGCGACTCGCGCGATCTCGACCTGCTGGTGGAAGGCGCGCAGATGGCGCGGCGCATCCTCGACGCGCCTTCGCTGGCGCTGCATGGCGGCAAGGAGCTGTACACGCATCCTGGTCAGAGCGAGCAGGCGTTGCGCCGGACCATCGCCGAGCATGCCGACACCATCTATCACCCGGTGGCCACTTGCCGGATGGGCGGCGATGCGCAATCGGTGGTCGATCCGCAGTTGCGGGTACGCGGCGTGACGGGACTGCGGATCGTCGATGCCTCCGTGATGCCGACCTTGATCGGCGGCAACACGAATTCGCCGACGGTAATGATCGGTGAGCGCGCGGCCGAATTGATCGCGGCGAGTCGGCGCGAGGGGCAAACGGCGCCGGCGCCGACGATGGCGTCGGCGTCGGCGTCGGCGGGAACTGCCGGCGTCGCGGCTTGACGGCGCAACAGGCTTGACAGCGAGCGTCGCCCGAGTCGGGCGGCGCCTGACGTTGCTCTTCGCGCGTTCAGCGTGCGAGCCCCAGGCAGGCGTGTGTGCAAAATCCATTAATCGTCGCTTGCCTCACTCCGGCCACGGTGACGCATCAATCTTCCTAATCTGGGTCGCAAATATAAGAATATTTAGGCGAACGTCGGTTAATTCGTCATAAATTGTGCCGATCCGTTTATGAGATTTCCCCAAACCTATAATCGCGCCGCGAAAAAGAGCGCGTCAGGTGACGCGTTCGGGAAATCAAGGAAGCGAAGCGATGAGTATCAATGTGATTCAGCTGATTCAGTCCGCGTTGACGGACAGCGTCGTGCGACAGCTGGCGGCCCGCTTCGGGCTGCCGCCGGACGCGACCCAGAAGGTGCTGGCAACAACCGGCCCGGCGTTGGTCGCCGGCCTGATGCAGAAGGGCGCGACGCTCGACGGCGCGCGCTCGCTGTTCGCCACGATCCTCGCGCCCGAGGTGAACGGGCACATCGCCGAGCAGTTGCCGCAACTGCTCGGCACCACCACGGGCGTGAGCCAGTTGGAAGGCGTCGGGCGGCAGTTGCTCGAGCGCGCGCTCGATCGTCGCGTCGATACGCTCAGCGACGAAGTCGCGACCCAAACCGGCGTGCCGGCGCATGCCACGCACGCCATGACGGGTATCGTCGGCGCAACGCTGCTGGGCCTGTTGAAACGGCATTTTCTCGAAGGTCAGGGCAACGTCGGCCAGTTGCCGACACTGCTGGGCCATCAACTGCCGGCCGTTGCACCGCACCTGAACGACCGTTTGATGACCGGCCTCGGTCTGAGCGGGCTCGGCGCATTCACCGGCAATATTCTGTCGCAGTTGAAAGCGGTCTCGGCGCATATCGACCATCCAACGCCTGCCGCCAAGCCGGTAGCCGAAGCCCTGTCGAGCATCCGTGTGCCTGCCGACGCAGTGGTGCGTGAAGAGCGCCGTCAGCACAAATGGCTGTGGTGGCTGCTCGCGGCGATCGCCGCCGTGCTGGCTTTCCTGTTCCTGCGCGGTTGCCATAGCGAGCAATCGGCGGAACGCAGCAGCGCGGAAGCCGCGGTGACCGCGCAACCCGCGTCCGCACCGGTTGAGGCCTCGGCCGCCGCGGCTGCAATGCCCGCGGCTAGCGATGTCGCGGCTTCGACGCCTGCTGCCGCCGCTGCAGCAAGCGCCGCCAGTGACGCGCAGCTACCCGCAGCCGCACCCGCGCCGACCAAAGACAGCGTGCTGAGCTTCAAGGTCGACGCCGGCGGCAAGCCGACGCTCACCGCCACGCTCGGCAGCGAAGCCGAAAAGACTGAGTTGATCGAGGCGCTGACCAGGCGCTTCGGCGCAGACCAGTTCGTCGCGAACGTCACGGTCGATCAGGACACCAAGCCGGCCGACTGGCTCGCTCATCTGGACGGCCTGCTGCCGTTGATGGCACTGCCGGGTGCGGAAGTGAAAGTGGACGGTGCGCACATCGAATTGAGCGGCAGCGCGGCGAACGCCAGGCTCGGCTGGCTCGACAAGCTGAAGTCGCTGTTCGGCGCGTCGTACCAGATCGGTTCGTTCAACGTCGAACAGGCGGTCGCCAACGCAACCGAGACCTTCCGCGGCGCGATCAAGGGCCTGCTCACGCCGGACAGCCCGTGCGCGGCAGCGGACGTGGTCAAGGTGCTGAACCTGCAGGTGATCAACTTCACGAGCGCCAGCGCTCGCGTGCCGGCCTCGGCGATTGAAGACCTGAACCAGTCGGCGCAAGTGCTGAACGCCTGTGCGCGCAACGGCAAGACGGCCAAGCTCGAAGTGGCCGGCTATTCGGACAATGTCGGCGGGGCACAAGCCAATCTGCAACTGTCGAAGAAACGTGCTGAAGCGGTTCGCGCGTATCTCGTGAAGACGGGGGTGCCGGCGGATTCGCTAGTCGCGCAAGGTTATGGCGACGCGCAGCCGGTCGCGAGCAACGACACGGCGAGCGGCCGCTTTGCGAACCGCCGCATCGAGTTCGTCGCGCAATAGCAGTGACGGAGCCATCGAGGTAAGCCTCGCAGTAATCCCTTGGGGCGAGCCCAAAAAACATGCCGCCCGGTTCGCGCCGGGCGGCATGTTGTCATTTGGCCGGCCGCGTTTGCGGTGGCTGCGTTTGCGGCGGCTGCGTTTGCGGTGGCCGCTTCGCGCTGGTCCCATTTACGACGGCGGTGTCTGGCTCGGTGCGGTGATGCCGGAGATACCGATACCCGGCCCCACCATGAAATCGTCACCGGCCTGGCCCGGCAGGGTCTCGCGGGCCACCTCCAGCCACGCGCGCGCCGCGTGCGACAGATAGCCGTTACGACGCCAGCCAATCGCCATTTCCCACGGAATCTCCGGTTCCACCACCGGGCGGCAGGTGAACTGCGCCGCGTCGAGCCGTCGGCAATACGGCGCGGGCAGCAGCGCGATGCCGACGCCGGCCAGCACCAGCGCCGCCATGAAATCCCAATGCCCGCTGCGCCCGACGATGGTCGGCGCAAACCCGGCGGTGCGGCACGCATTCAGCACGACATCGTTGAGCGCGAGGCTCTCGCCGTAGAACACGAACGGCTCGTGGGCGAGCTCGGCGAGCGGCACTTCGTGCAGGTCGTCCCAGCGCGAACCCGTGCGCGCGACGAGCCACAGCAATTGCCGCGTCATCGGCAGCACCTCGATGTTTTCCGGGTCGACCGGTTGCAGCACGCCGCCTAGCTCCAGCTCGCCGTGGATCAGCGCGGCTTCGATCGCGCGCGCCCCCTGCTCGAACAGCTTCAGTTCGATTTTCGGGTAGCGCTGGCGGAACGCGGCAATGGCCGGCGTGAAGAGCGAGCCGCCCATTGGGGGAATGCCGATGGTCAGCTCGCCGCGGCCTAGCGTGTCGAGATCGTTCAGTTCGGCCTGCAACTGCGCGTGCGCCGCCAGCACGTCCTGACCGCGCTGGTAGACGATCCGGCCGGCGTCGGTGAGCACCATCTGACGTCCGTCGCGCAACAGCAGCGGCGAACCGATTTCGTCTTCCAGCGACTTGACCATCTTGCTGATGGTCGGCTGCGTGACGAACAAATGCTCGGCGGCAACGGTGAAGCTCTGTTGACGGACCACTTCGACGAAATACCGCAGCGCGCGTAGTTCCACGATCTCGGCTCCAGAATTCCAATTTGGAATGATCTGGACGATTGTAAGTCATCGTATTTATATTGCGGCCCAGCTTGATGGCGCCTTTTCGAGCGGCGCCGTTCAGGCGCGGCTCGTAGTTCGGTGCAAAGGCGCAGATCGCTTTTCCAGGATGGACGCCGCCGGAAACGGGCTACCATCGGCGGTTCTCTACCGTTCGGCCCGCAGCGCCCGTTTCAATTCATGACGCCCATCTCGATCATCATCCCCTGCTACAACGGCGCGGCGACGCTCGCCCGCGCACTCCAAAGTTGCCTGATTCAGCCCGAAGCTGCGCAGATCATCGTGGTGGACGACGGCTCGACGGATGCCTCCGCCGAGCTCGTTGCGTATTGCGGAAGCCTCGACGAACGCGTGGGCCTGCTGCGGATGCCGGCCAACGGCGGCGCGGCGCGAGCGCGCAACTGGGGCGCGATGCATGCGTCGCACAGCCTGCTGGCCTTCCTCGATGCCGACGACGAATACCTGCCCGGCGCCCTGGCCGCCGCCAGCACGTTTCTCGTGCAGAACCCCAAGGAAGTGTCCGTGCGGCTCGACGTGGAATACACGGATTTTCCGGCCGACATCGTCAGCCACGCCAATTTCGACAGGCATGCGGCGACGCTCAGCAATACGGTGCCGAGCAGCCTGATCATCCGCCGCGCGGTGTATGCCGCACTCGGCGGCTTCCCAATGGATGACGCGTTTCGCCGCATCGGTGGAGAAGATGGGGCGTTTTCCTGGGCACTGCGCGAGATTTTCGGCAACCGGCGCCTCGACGATGTGAAGCGCGTGCGCATGCATTACCACTCCGGCATTCACGCCGAACGCTATTTCCGCATCGCGCTCGGCATGCGGAAGCCGGATCCCGTCGATCTGGATGACGCATTTCGTTTTTCCAGGCAGTTCCTCGAAACCGCGCGCGCGGGTATCGAGCAATTGCGCGCGGCAAGCGTCGCTGGCGAAGCAGCCGCGGCTATGATTCCGAATCAGGCCGCGTAGGTTCCAGACACCAAAGTAGCCCGACAGCAGGACAAGGTGCGCCGCGCCCGCACTAGACTCCTGCCAAATCCCCAAATCCCCAAATCCCCAAATCCCCAAATCCCCAAATCCCCAAATCCCCAAAGCCCCAAATCCCCAAAGCCCCAAAGCCCCAAAGCCCCAAAGCCCCAAAGCGCCCGGGCACCGAGCCGAACCGCGCCAGTTCACCATCGCATTCGGCCGAATATATATAAGGGAGCCGCCAAAAAGCGCCCACCCCTTCAACCCGTTCCACGCCCCGAAGCCATCTCGATTTGCTACAATCGCCGTTCGTCTTCGAGGAGCGTTGCGACGGGTACCGCGAATCAGCATATTCGCTGGCCGCCCGCCAGGCTCGAAGGCTTCAATCGGAAGGATCGGATGCGCATAGCGCTTTCCCATCCACCGCATCGAACCGCGCTCACGTCAAATTTCTAGTCAATTTTTTAGAAAGGAGGGCGTGATGAACGCCGCTGTTCTCGATTCAAATTCCAAGCAGGAATCCGTTGTCGCCGATATGTCGCTTGCCGCCTGGGGCCGCAAGGAACTGAATATCGCTGAAACCGAAATGCCCGGCCTGATGCAAACGCGCGAGGAATACAAGACCTCGCAGCCGCTGAAGGGCGCGCGCATCGCGGGTTCGCTGCACATGACGATCCAAACCGGCGTGCTGATCGAAACCTTGACGGCACTCGGCGCGGACGTGCGCTGGGCCTCGTGCAATATTTTCTCGACGCAGGATCATGCAGCCGCCGCGATTGCGGAAGGCGGCGTGCCGGTGTTCGCATTCAAGGGCGAATCGCTCGACGAATACTGGGAATTCTCGCACCGCATTTTCGAATGGCCGAACGGCGAATTCGCCAACATGATCCTCGACGACGGCGGCGACGCCACGTTGCTGCTGATCCTCGGCTCGAAGGCTGAGAAAGACCGCTCGGTCATTTCGAAGCCGGAAAACGAAGAAGAAATCGCGCTATACAAGTCGATCGCCACGCACCTCGACGCCGATCCGGTGTGGTACTCCACGCGTCTCGCGCAGATCAAGGGCGTGACCGAAGAAACCACGACCGGCGTGCATCGTCTGTACCAGATGGAAAAGGAAGGCCGCCTGCCGTTCCCGGCCATCAACGTCAACGACTCAGTCACCAAGTCGAAGTTCGACAACCTGTATGGCTGCCGCGAGTCGCTGGTCGACGGTATCAAGCGCGCAACCGACGTGATGATCGCCGGCAAGATCGCGGTCGTGGCGGGTTACGGCGACGTGGGCAAGGGCTGCGCGCAATCACTGCGCGGTCTGGGCGCCACGGTATGGGTCACGGAAATCGATCCGATCTGCGCACTGCAAGCAGCCATGGAAGGCTACCGCGTCGTGACGATGGAGTACGCCGCCGACAAGGCCGACATTTTCGTCACGGCAACCGGCAACTTCCATGTGATCGGCCACGATCACATGGCTGCCATGCGCAACAACGCGATTGTCTGCAATATCGGTCACTTCGATTCGGAAATCGACGTTGCTTCCACTCGCAAGTACACGTGGGAAAACATCAAGCCGCAAGTCGATCACATCATTTTCCCGGACGGCAAGCGCATCATCCTGCTGGCTGAAGGGCGTCTGGTGAATCTGGGTTGCGCGACGGGCCACCCGTCGTTCGTGATGTCGGCATCGTTTACGAACCAGACGATCGCGCAGATCGAACTGTTCGTTCACGGCGACAAGTACGAAAACAAGGTCTACGTGTTGCCGAAGCACCTTGATGAAAAGGTCGCGCGCCTGCATCTGGGCCGTATCGGCGCGGAGCTGACGGTGTTGTCGGACTATCAGGCGAATTACATCAGCGTCGACAAGAACGGTCCGTTCAAGCCGAACCACTACCGCTACTAAGTGGCTGCTGTTACGTCGCCGCAGTTAAATAGCCGCTGTTACGTAGCATCAGGCACGCGGGCGGTTTAAAAGCATGGCAGTTTGACGACAGGGCGGCGCACAATGCGCCGCTTTGTTCGCCATGCCCGCCTCTTTCCGTTCAACCGGACATCCTGCCAAAAGGAGCTCTACATGACCGTGCTGCTGACCTGGTTGATCAACGCGCTTGCGCTCCTGATCATCACGTACCTCGTCCCGTCGATTCATATCCGCAGTTTCGGTACCGCACTGATCGTCGCGGTCGTGCTCGGATTGATCAATACGATCCTGCGACCGGTGCTGATCCTGTTGACGCTGCCCGTGACGATCCTCACACTCGGACTCTTCATTCTGGTGGTCAATGCGCTGTGCTTCTGGCTGTGCGCGTCGCTGCTGAAGGGCTTCGAGGTGTCGGGTTTCTGGTCGGCGTTCTTCGGCTCGATTCTGTACAGCATCGTTTCGTGGCTGCTGTCCGCGCTTATTTTCGGCAACCGCAGTCTCGGTTGACCCACGGTTGACTACTGAATCATGAACCCGATTGAACTTTCATTCGAATTCTTCCCGCCTAAAACGCAGGAAGGCGTCGACAAGCTGCGCGCCACCCGCGCGCAGCTCGCCTCGCTCAAGCCCAAGTTCGTCTCCGTGACGTTTGGCGCCGGCGGCTCGACGCAGCAGGGCACGCTCGATACCGTCGTCGATATGGCGAAGGAAGGGCTCGAAGCGGCGCCGCACGTGTCGTGCATCGGCTCGTCGAAGGAGAGCCTGCGCGCGATCCTGAACGAGTACCGCGCGCATGGCATCCGCCATATCGTCGCGCTGCGCGGCGATCTGCCGTCCGGCATGGGCGAAGTCGGCGAGCTGCGCTACGCGTCGGAACTGGTGAGCTTTATCCGCGCTGAGTTCGGCGACTGGTTCTGGATCGAGGTGGCCGGCTATCCGGAGTACCACCCGCAGTCGCGCTCGCCGCGTCACGATCTGGAAAACTTTGCCCACAAGGTGAAGGCCGGCGCCAATTCCGCGATCACGCAGTATTTCTTCAACGCCGACGCGTACTTCCGTTTCGTCGACGACGCGAGGAAGCTCGGCGTCGAGGTGCCGATCGTGCCGGGCATCATGCCGATCACGAACTTCTCCCAGCTGATGCGTTTCTCGGAGATGTGCGGTGCGGAAGTGCCACGCTGGGTCGCGCGCCGTCTGGAAAGCTTCGGCGACGACCGCGAGTCGATTCGCGCGTTCGGGCTGGATGTGGTGACGGATCTGTGCGGGCGTCTCATCGACGCGAAGGTGCCGGGTTTGCATTTCTACACGCTCAATGGCGCGGCGGCGACCAAGGCGATCTGCGAACGGCTGGGCGCTTGAGGACTGAATAGTCGCAGCCGACACAAAACCGCGCGGCTTATTTGGCCGCGCGGTTTTTTTATGCCGGAAATCTCGTGCTTGCGCCGGGAATTCCACACTCAAACTGTTGCTGCGGCGCAGCAATTCTCATCACGTCTTTTCCCTTCGGCGTGTAAGCCCGCATTGAACCCGATTTTTGTGCTGTCTATGATCGAAGCGCAGCTGACGTGGCTGCTGTGCGGAGAACGTGATGACAGTATCCCGATTGCTGTTTGCAGTTCGCCATACCTGTCTGCCAATCCTGAGCGCCTGCGCGGTCCTCGCTGCCGGCCTCGCGCCCGCCGGTGCCGACGCGGCCACCTTGCCTGACAAAACCCTCGTGTTCTGCTCCGAAGGCAGCCCGGCGGGCTTCGACAGTGCGCAGTACACCACCAGTGTCGAATTCACCGCCGCCTCGTACACGGTCTACAACCGCCTCGTGGAGTTCGCGCGCGGCAGCACCGATATCGAGCCGGGCCTCGCCGAGAAGTGGGATGTGTCGCAAGACGGTCTGCAGTACACGTTCCATCTACGCCATGGCGTGAAATTCCAGACCACCTCGTTTTTCAAGCCGACCCGCGAATTCAACGCCGACGACGTCGTTTTCACCTATCAGCGGATGCTCGATCCGGAACAGCCGTTCCGCAAGGCGTACTCGGTGCCGTTCCCGTATTTCACCGATCTTGGCCTTGCGAAGAACATCGCCAAAGTCGAGAAGCTGGATCCGTACACGGTGCGTTTCACGCTAAAAGAGGTCGATGCGCCGTTCCTGCAGCAGATCGCGATGCCGTTTGCGTCGATTCTGTCGGCAGAATACACGGATCAGTTGCTGAAAGCCGGTAAGGCTTCCGATATCAACCAATACCCGGTCGGTACCGGGCCGTTCATTTTCCGCAGCTATACGAAAGACGACACGATCCGCTTCGACGGCAATCCTGATTACTGGAAGCCGGGCATCGTGAAGGTCGGCAAGCTCATCTTCGCGATTACCACCGATCCCGCGGTGCGGCTGCAGAAACTGAAACGTGGGGAATGTCAGGTGATGAGCTACCCGCGTCCCGCGGATATTCCACAGATCAAGGCCGACTCGTCGCTGGCGCTGCCGAGCGAGGTCGGCTTCAATCTGGGCATCCTTGGGTACAACACGACGAAAAAGCCGCTCGACAACGTGCTGGTGCGGCGCGCGCTGGATATGTCGATCAACAAGAAAGCGATCATCGAATCGGTGTATCAGGGCGCCGGGCAAATCGCGACGAATCCCATGCCGCCGACCCAATGGGGCTACGACAAGAACCTGAAAGATGCGCCTTACGACATTGATAAAGCCAAGGCGTTACTGAAGGAGGCCGGCTACCCGGACGGCTTTGACCTGACCCTGTGGGCCATGCCGGTACAGCGGCCCTACAACCCGAATGCCCGCCTGATGGCCGAAATGCTGCAGTCCGATTGGGCGAAGATCGGCGTCAAGGTGAAGATCGCCACGTACGAGTGGGGCGAGTACATTCGCCGCGCCCATGCCGGCGAACACGAGGCGATCCTGATCGGCTGGACCGGAGACTACGGCGATCCTGACAATTGGCTTGGCGTGTTGCTCGGCTGCGATGCGGTGAAGGGCAGCAATTTTTCAAAATGGTGCTACAAACCTTTCGACGACCTGATCAGGAAAGGCCGTGGTACCACTGATCTCGGCGAGCGAACCAAGGCCTATATGGAGGCGCAGGAAATCTTCAAGCAGCAGGTTCCTTTTACGCCGATTGCCCATTCCACCGTGTACCAACCGATCAGCAAAGACGTCACCGGCTTCAAGATCGACCCGTTTGGTCCGACGCAATTCATGAGCGTCGGCTTGAAATAGCCATCAGTAAGCATTCACGGGCCGCTTTGCGCTTCCTCGGCCTCTAGTGCCGCACGTTCCGGCGAGCGCCGGCGTGCGGCCGCCCTTATGCCTCATCTGTTTCCGATCGTCAACGGGAGTATTTTCCTCCGCTTGTTGGTGCGAGCAAAGCTCAAGTAATATCGCGCTACGCTGGCGGAAGCCAGCCCCGAACCTGGAGGAAACATGAAGCAAAACAACCTGTTGCGCGCCGCGCGTGTTACCACGCTCGTCGCAGCTGCAGCGGCATCGATGCTGGGCGCTACGAGCGCGCATGCGGAGATTCCGAACAAAACACTCGTTTACTGCTCAGAAGGCAGCCCTGCGGGTTTCGATCCGGCCCAGTACACGACTGGTGTCGACTTCACGGCCAACACGTTCACCGTTTATAACCGCCTCGTCGAATTCGAACGCGGCGGCACGAAAGTCGAGCCGGGCCTGGCAGAAAAGTGGGATGTCTCGCCGGACGGCAAGACCTACACGTTCCATCTGCGCCACGGTGTGAAGTTCCAGACCACCTCGTTCTTCAAGCCGACGCGCGAATTCAACGCGGACGACGTCGTGTTCACGTTCCAGCGCATGCTGGACACGAACCAGCCGTTCCGCAAGGCGTACCCGGTCCAATTCCCGTACTTCACGGACATGGGGCTCGACAAGCTGATTACCAGCGTCGAAAAGGTCGACCCGTACACGGTCAAATTCACGCTGAAGGAAGTCAACGCACCGTTCATCCAGAATCTGGCGATGGAATACGCGTCGATTCTCTCGGGTGAATATGCGGACCAGCTGCTGAAGGCCGGCAAGGCCGCCGACATCAACCAGTACCCGGTGGGTACGGGCCCGTTCATCTTCCGCAGCTATACGAAAGACGCGACGATCCGCTTCGACGGCAATCCGGATTACTGGAAGCCGAACGCGGTGAAGGTCTCGAAGCTGATCTTCTCGATCACGCCCGACGCCGGTGTGCGCGTGCAGAAGCTCAAGCGCGACGAATGCCAGGTGATGAGCTATCCGCGTCCGGCCGACATCGCGCCGCTGAAGGCTGAAGCGAACATCGACATGCCGTCGCAGCCGGGCTTCAACCTCGGTTACCTTGCGTACAACGTGACGCACAAGCCGGTCGACAAGCTCGAAGTGCGTCAGGCGCTCGACATGGCGATCAACAAGAAGGCGATCATCGAGTCGGTGTATCAAGGCGCAGGCCAGGCCGCGACGAATCCGATGCCGCCGACCCAATGGTCGTACGACAAGAACCTGAAGAGCGCATCGTACGATACGGACAAGGCCAAGGCGCTGCTGGCCAAGGCCGGTTATCAGAACGGCTTCGACATCACGTTGTGGGCGATGCCGGTGCAACGCGCATACAACCCGAACGCCCGCCTGATGGCGGAAATGATCCAGGCCGACTGGGCCAAGATCGGCGTGAAGGCGAAGATCGTCACGTATGAATGGGGCGAGTACATCAAGCGCGCTCACGCAGGTGAAGACGACACGATGCTGATCGGCTGGACCGGCGACAACGGCGATCCGGACAACTGGCTCGGCACTTTGCTCGGTTGTGAAGCGGTGAACGGCAACAACTTCTCGAAGTGGTGCTACAAGCCGTTCGACGATCTGATCCAGAAGGGTCGCGTCACGTCCGATCAAGGCGCGCGTACGACGGCATACACGCAAGCGCAGCAGATTTTCGCGCAACAGCTGCCGTTCTCGCCGATCGCTCACTCGACGGTTTACCAACCTGTCAGCAAGAAGGTGGTCGACATGCGTATCGAGCCGCTCGGCTATGCGCGCTTCGACGGCGTCAGCGTCAAGTAAGTAATAGAGTAGAGGCAGTCAAACTTACGCAGTAGCTTTTCGCACGGTTAGAAAACTGGTCGAAATGGTCCGGCGACCGGGGTCACAAGCCCTCGTCGCCGGTTGCGTTTTTTCTTCATCAAGACCATAGGGACGAACCATGTTCCGCTTTGTTTTGCGCCGCATTGGCATGGTGATACCGACCTTCATCGGCATCACGATCCTTGCGTTCGCGCTGATTCACCTGATACCGGGCGACCCCATCGAAGTGATGATGGGCGAGCGCGGCGTCGATCCGGCCATGCATGCCGCCGCGATGCACCGCCTCGGGCTCGACGAGTCCTTGCCGATGCAATACGTCCACTACATCGGCCGCGCGATGCATGGTGACCTCGGCACCTCGATCATCACCAACACCAGCGTGATGGGCGAATTCCTCGCACGCTTTCCCGCCACCGTTGAACTCTCTATTTGCGCGATGTTCTTCGCGCTGATCGTCGGCTTGCCGGCGGGCGTGTTCGCGGCTTTAAGGCGCGGCACGGTGGTCGATCATGGTGTGATGGGCACGGCGCTGACCGGCTACTCGATGCCGATCTTCTGGTGGGGCTTGATCCTCATCATGGTGTTCTCGGTGAAGCTCGGCTGGACGCCGGTGTCGGGCCGTATCGCGGTCGAATACGACATTCCGCACGTCACGGGTTTCATGTTGATCGACGCGCTGATGTCCACCGATGAAGGCGCGTTCAAATCCGCGCTGAGCCATCTGATTTTGCCGGCCATCGTGCTCGGCACGATTCCGCTTGCGGTGGTCGCGCGGATGACGCGTTCGTCGATGCTCGAAGTGTTGCGCGAGGATTACATTCGCACAGCACGCGCGAAGGGCTTGTCGCCTGCGCGGGTGATCGTCGTGCATGCCTTGCGTAATGCGCTGATTCCGGTGGTGACCGTGATCGGCTTGCAGGTCGGCACCTTGCTCGCGGGCGCGGTGCTGACCGAGACGCTGTTTTCGTGGCCGGGTATCGGCAAGTGGCTGATCGACGCGATCGGCCGGCGCGACTATCCGGTGGTGCAGGGCGGTATCCTGATGATCGCTACGCTGGTGATCGTCGTGAACCTCGTCGTCGATCTGTTGTACGGCGTGCTGAATCCGCGCATTCGCCATACGAGGTAAGAATATGAACCCCCACGCTCTCTTACTTTCGCTGCCCCCCGAGGGGGCGCATGCCTCCCTTGAGGCGGCTCTGCGGGAGGCATGAAAATGGCAGATATTCAAAATACCGTCCCTACAGCGGTGACGCCGCCTAGCGGCCGCGCCATCGCCGCCCGTGAATTCTGGGCGAATTTCTCACGCAACCGTGGTGCGGTTTGCGCCGGCATCGTCGTGCTGGCGTTGATCTTCATCGCGATCTTCGCGCCGTTGATTGCGCCGCATAGCCCGATCGAGCAGTATCGCGACTTCGTGAAGATCCCACCCGCCTGGCTCGACGGCGGCAACTGGAAGTTCATTCTCGGCACCGACGAAGCGGGCCGCGACATCCTCTCGCGTCTGATGTACGGCGCGCGCTTGTCGTTCTGGATCGGCTTCGTCTCGGTGGTGCTTGCGCTGATTCCGGGCATCGTGCTCGGCTTGATCGCGGCATTCTTCGAGAAGTGGGCCGACACGCCGATCATGCGCATTATGGATGTGCTGCTCGCGTTGCCCTCGCTGCTGCTGGCCGTTGCGGTGGTCGCGATCATCGGTCCGGGTCTCGTCAACACGATGCTCGCGATTGCCATCGTCGCATTGCCAGGCTATGTGCGTTTGACGCGTGCTTCGGCACAAGGCGAATTGCAGAAAGAGTATGTGACGGCTTCGCGCGTTGCAGGCGCGAGCACGCTGCGTTTGATGTTCTCGCAAGTGCTGCCGAACTGCACCGCACCGCTGATTGTGCAGGCAACCCTGGGCTTTTCGTCGGCGATTCTCGATGCCGCCGCGCTCGGCTTTCTCGGCTTGGGCGTGCAACCGCCGTCGGCCGAGTGGGGCGCAATGCTGGCCTCGGCGCGCGACTATATCGACAGTGCCTGGTGGATCGTCACGATGCCGGGGCTCTCCATCCTGATCTCGGTGCTCGCGATCAATCTGCTCGGCGACGGGCTGCGCGATGCACTCGATCCCAAACTGAAACGGATGGCCTGACATGGAACAACCCCCACGTTCACATCAGTCGCTGCCCGCCGAGGCGGTGGGTCAGCACGCTTCAGGCGGCCGTGCGCGTACTGACGGCACCTTATTGACCATCCGCAATCTCGCGGTGAACTTCAGCGGACTGCCCGCTGTCGACCGAATCAACCTCGATGTCGCGCCGGGCGAAGTGGTCGGCGTGGTCGGCGAATCGGGCTCGGGTAAGAGCGTCACGATGATGGCGCTGATGGGCCTGATCGACGCACCTGGCAAAGTCACCGCGGACGAGATCACCTTCAATGGCAAGAATTTGCTGAAGGCCTCGGCGAGAGAGCGCCGCAAGATCATCGGCAAAGACATCGCGATGGTGTTCCAGGACGCGCTCACCAGTCTGAATCCGAGCTACACGGTCGGCTATCAGATCAAGGAAGTGCTGAAGCTGCACGAAGGCCTGCGCGGCAGTGCGTTGGACAAACGCGCGCTGGAACTGCTCGACCAGGTCGGCATTCCTGATGCGAAGAGCCGCATCACGTCATTTCCACATCAGATGTCGGGCGGCATGAACCAGCGCGTGATGATCGCGATGGCGATCGCCTGCAACCCGAAGCTGCTGATCGCCGACGAACCGACCACCGCGCTCGACGTGACCATCCAGGCGCAGATCATGGAGTTGCTGATCAAGCTGCAGAAGGAACGCGGCATGGCGCTCGTGCTGATCTCGCACGATCTGGCGGTGGTGTCCGAGGTCGCGCAGCGCGTCGCGGTCATGTACGCTGGCGAGGTGATCGAAACCAACCGCGTGCCCGACATCTTCGCCGCGCCGCATCATCCGTATACGGAAGCGTTGCTGGCGGCGATTCCCGAGCACAATGTCGGCGCGGTGCGCCTTGCTGCACTGCCGGGCATGGTGCCGGGCCGCGACGACCGGCCCAAAGGGTGTCTGTTCGCACCGCGCTGCAAATACGTGGTCGACGACTGCCTGAAGGCGCGGCCCGCACTGGCGCCGATGCAAGGTCACGCGGAAGTCGCGCGCGTGCGCTGTATCAAACCCCTGAATCTGAGCGGCGACGCCAACGTTCATACCCATGGAGGCGCACGATGAACGCAGTACCCGAAACGCGGCGCCAGTCGGACCATGCGGGCGATCACGTGCTGGTGGCCGACAAGCTTGCGCGTTACTACACGGTCAAGCGCGGCATGTTCAGCCAGGGCACGGTCAAGGCTTTGAACGGCGTGTCGTTCGCGCTCGAACGCGGTAAGACGCTAGCGGTGGTCGGTGAATCCGGTTGCGGCAAGTCGACGCTTGCCCGTCAGCTCACGATGATCGAAGCACCCAGCGCGGGCCGCTTGTTGATCGACGGTGAAGACGTGGCCGGCGCCGATCACGCGAAAATCGCCGCACTGCGGCGGCGCGTGCAGATGGTGTTTCAGAATCCGTTTGCTTCGCTGAATCCGCGCAAAACTGTCGAGCAGACGCTCGGCGAACCGCTCGCGATCAACACGCAACTGAGCACCACCGAACGCGCCGAACGGATCGCGCAGATGATGCGCACTGTCGGCCTGCGTCCGGAGCATGCAAAACGCTATCCGCATATGTTCTCGGGCGGTCAGCGGCAGCGTGTGGCGATTGCCCGGGCGATGATCCTCGATCCGCAGATCGTGGTCGCCGATGAACCGGTGTCCGCGCTGGACGTGTCGATCCAGGCGCAGATTCTGAATCTGTTCATGGATCTGCAGGAGCAGTTCAAGACCAGCTACGTGTTCATCTCGCACAACCTTTCGGTGGTGGAGCACATCGCCGACGATGTGATGGTGATGTACTTCGGCGGCGTGGCGGAGCTCGGCGACAAGAAGCGGATTTTCTCGAAGCCGCGGCATCCCTACACGCGTGCGCTGATGTCGGCCACGCCTTCCATCTTCGAAGCGGATCGCACGATCAAGATCAAGCTGCAGGGTGAAATGCCGTCGCCGCTGAATCCGCCCTCGGGCTGCACGTTCCACCAGCGCTGCCCGTATGTGATCGACCGGTGCCGCAGCGAAGAACCGAAGTTGCGGGAAGTGGATGGCCGTCAGGTGTCGTGTCACCGCGCCGAGGAGGTGGGGGACGTGGATGCCTGATGGGGTGGCGGCGCGTCGTCTTACGCGCCGCTCGCGTGATGGCGTCCGCAACGCTGCTTTCGCGCGGCGCTGGGGAGCGCGTGCACTGACCGGTGCTGCGCTCTTCGGCGTGTGTTGTGTTTTTCACCTGAGCGCGGGGCCGGTCGGCGTCGCGCATGCCGCTGGGGCGGCCGCCAATACGCCCGCTCAGGCGGGGCGGCCGGCCATGCCGGTGCCCAATCTGCCGGCGCCGCCGCGCGCCACCCTGCCGGGCTTCAATCCGCCACCCGCCGCGCCCGGCACCACGGCAAGCGGCCCGGTGCAAACGCAGCCGGCGCGCATGCCGTTCTATGTCGCGACACGCGGCACTACAACCATCTACGTGCTCGGCACGTTGCACGTCGGCGACCCCGCCGACTATCCGCCCAGGCAGCCGTTCCGCGCGCCGATCCTCGGTGCACTGGCTGCCTCGCCGACGCTGGCGCTCGAACTCTCACCCGACGAACTGCTGGTCTCCCAGGACGACGTGTCGAAGTACGGCATCTGTCGCCGCGACTGTCTGCCGGGCCTGCTGCCCGAGCCGTTGTGGCGCAAGCTGGCCTTCCGTCTGCGGGGGAATCCCGCGGCGCTGGATGAAATCAAGAAGATGCGGCCGTGGCTCGCGTCTCTGGTGGTCGAAACCTATGATTCGTTGAGTGCCGGCTTGCAAACCGAGTACGGCACGGAAGCGCAATTGCAGAACGTCTATATCAGGACGCGCGGCAAGATCGTCGGTCTCGAAACCTTGCCGCAGCAGATGCGCGCGTTCACCGGCCTCACGCTCGCGCAGCAGCGCGAAATGCTCGCACAGGACCTGGTGCAGACGCCCGCGGAAAATGTCGACGATGTGAAGACGCTACGCCGCCTCTGGCGCGTGGGCGATGCCGATGCGATTGCGGCCTGGCAGGCCGCGAAATCCGAAAAGCTGGCGCGCGACAAGCGGGTCTCCGATTCGATCGACAACAGAATCATGTACGAGCGCAACCGGCGCTTCGTCTCGCGGATGCTGTTGATCGCCGGACCGAACAAGCCGGTGTTCGTGGCGATCGGCGCGCTGCATCTGGGCGGCCGCAAGGGCGTGCTGCAGCTTTTGCGGCAGCACGGGTTTGTGGTGGATGCGGGGTGAGATTCGTCTGCGCCTTACGCGAGACTCTTGTAGCGGCTGCCCACAGTCTTAACCGGGGTAGGCCGTTCGGCCAGAATAGGAACCGGTATTTGGACAGCTAGTCCGACGCTGACGTGCGCCGCAAATTGCTCGCGACGCACGCGGCCATGGCTGCCCATTGCATGCTATGATGTATGTACAGACGTCAATACAGGTGGTATGTGCGTTTTGAGTGAGACGAAATCAAGAATCAAATCAACATCCGTAAGCACGGTATCGACTTCAGAGACGCCATCGACGTGTTCGATCATCCCGTGCTGACGGCGTTAGACGAACGGGAAGATTACGGTGAGGATCGCTGGATCGCGCTTGGCTGGATGGCGGCCATCGTAGGTGTGGTGGTGTATGTCGAACGCGATGCGGATGTGATCCGCATCATTTCGGCCCGCAAAGCGACGAAACACGAGGTCAAACGCTACAAGCATAGCGTCTGGAATTGACGGGGAATCATGGCGAATGACAGAAATGAGCACGGGTGAAATTATGAGCAAACCATCAGGAACCGACTGGAAACGACTCGCAAAAACGGACGACGCGCAAATCGACACGAGCGACATGCCGGAATTGGGCGACGACTTTTTTGCCCGCGCTGAGCTGCACGTTCCGCCGAAACAGGCTGTCACGATGCGCCTGGATGCGGATGTGCTGAGCTGGTTCAAGGAACAAGGGGCTGGCTATCAGACACGCATCAACAAGTTGTTGCGCGCTTACATGCTGGCGCAGCAGCGTCGGCGTCCTTAAGGCACGGCGCCAACGCATTCTGCCTGCGTACGAACGGTTGCGAAGGCGCTGCGCAGAAACACCCGAAATCCGCGCAGCGTAGGTTTTTATAGACTGCTGTCGCGTAATTCTTCCGACACGCGTTTGATCACGGGTGCCCAATCGCCCAACATCGCAGGGCCGGAGCGCCAAAACCCGTTTACAAGCAATGAGTTACAGCAACGAGTTGTAAGCTTGGCGGAAAAAGCGTTTACTTCTGGTTTTTCAGAGTAGCGCAAATGAGCCCGGGAAAACATCTGATCAGTCTGCTGTCGGCAATAGAAGATCCCCGCGTCGTTGGACGAACGTGGCACAAGTTGATCGACGTTCTGTCGATTGCGCTGTTCTCTGTGCTGGCCGGCGCACAAGGGTGGGACGAGATGGAAGAATGGGGGCTTGCCAACGAAGCGAGGCTTCGGCAATACCTCGAATTGCCCCATGGCATCCCGGGGCACGACACCATCCGACGGATCTTCGAGGTGCTCGATCCGAAGCAACTGGATGCGTGCCTGCTGAATTGGGTAGGCGAGGTGTGTCCGGATCTTCATTCGGTCATCGCAATCGACGGCAAGAGTGTGCGTGGTTCGGGCACGCACGCCAGGGGTGTGCGTGCCTTGCATAGCGTGACGGCCTACGCGAGTCTAAGTGGGCTGGTGCTGGCGCAGCAGCGCTGCGAGGAGAAGTCAAACGAGATCACTGCCATTGAAGCTCTGCTGCCCGTCCTGTCGCTCAAGGGCAGCCTGGTAACCATAGACGCCATCGGCACTCAGGTGGCCATCGCCCAGAAGATCACTGAGCGTGGTGGCGACTATCTGCTGGTTGCGAAGGATAACCAGCCCGGTCTGGCTCAGGCCGTTGAAGACTATATGCGAATCGGCAAAGCCCACGATTGGGCGCACATGAATCCATCGATCTTTGAGACGCTGGATAAAGGGCATGGTCGCCTTGAAACCCGTCACTGTGTCGCAGTGGCAGCGCCGGACTATCTCAGCGAACTGGACCGCTGGCCCAGGCTTAAGAGCCTGGTGCGCATTGAGCGGACACGCGAGATCGCGGGCCAGGTCAGCTCGCAGACGCAGTACCTGATCAGCTCCGCAGCACCCGACGCCAAATACCTACTTGAGGCGAGCCGCATGCACTGGGCCATCGAGAATGGTTTGCATCATTGCCTTGACGTGACCTTCCGCGAGGACGCCAGCACCGTGCGCTTGCGCAATGCGACGGCCAATTTCGCCACCTTGCGCCGCATCACTTTGAATTTGCTGCGCATGCGGCCCGAATCCGGTAAGAAAAAGCGCAGCGTGGCCGCACGTCGCAAGGTCGCCGGCTGGAATCCCGACTACTTATTCGAGTTACTCCAGCTCACGCGACTTCCCAGAATTTGATGCTCCGGCCCTGCCCAACATCGTTTGCCGGAACAATTTCATCGTCGGATACCACGGCGAATCGTTGCGCGCTTCGAGCCAGCGCCAGTCCGAGTTGGCGGGCAGCAGCACCCACACCGGCTTGCCGAGTGCGGCGGCCAGGTGCGCAACGCCGGTGTCCACGGCGATCACCAGGTCGAGATTCATGACGAGTGCGGCGGTGTCGTCAAAGTTGTGCAGATCGGCGGTGAAATCGTGGGCGCGGAAAGCTTCGGGCGCATGGGTCAGCTGATCGTGCGCGGGGCCTTTCTGCAGCGCGTACCACGCGACATTTTTCAGCTCGCTGAGCATGTCCAGATCGGCCAATGTCATCGAGCGATAACGATCATTGCCGAACGTCGGGCTGCCGGACCACACCAGACCCACTTTGCGTTTCGATTTGCCGGCTGCATCTACCCGCTTACGCCATGTTTTGATCTTTGCCTTGTCGGCGAACACATATGGCACATCCGCGGGAATAGTCGACAGTTCGGTGCCCACGCACGACGGCACGTTCATCATCGGCACCCAGAAATCGTACTGGTCGTCAGCTTTGCCGCTGAATGCGCGGTGCACGCCCGGGATGCGCTCAACCAGCTGCAGCAGCGGCTGACGCACGCAGATATCGACCGTCGCGCCGAGCTGCTCCAGCACCCGCGCATAACGCAGAAACTGGAAGTGGTCGCCAAAACCCTGTTCGCCGACCAGCAACAGACGGCGCCCATCGAGCGGCTCGCCGTGCCACTCGGCCACACCCGGCACGGCGATCGCCGCATAGTCGCTCTTGCGCCAGCGCTTCGCAAACTCCGCCCAACCGTGCTTGTAATCGCCGCGCTTGAGCAACAGCCACGCGAGGTTCTGATGCGCATCCGCATAATCTGGATCGAGCGCCAGTGCGTGGCGATAGAAGCCTTCCTCTTCATCCAGACGGCCCTGCGCGCCGAGCGATCCGCCGAGGCAAACGAGATTCGTTGGGTTCGGTTTCAGTGCGACCGCGCGCCGATACTGCGATTCGGCGCCGGCGTAGTCGCCGAGCTTGCCGATCAGGCTGCCGAGATTGATGTGCGCCTCGGCATAATTGCCGCGCAGTGCCAGGGCCCGTTCGAAACTCGCAATGGCGGCGACATCATCGCCTTGTGCGTTGTACGCATTCCCCGCGTTGAAATGCGCTTCCGCCGACTGTGAATCGAGCGCGCTGACGGTCTGATAGCACGCCAACGCGTCGCCGTAGCGGCCGAGCTTGCTCAGCGCCGTGCCGAGGTTCAGATGCGCGTCGACCAGCGACGGATTTGCTGCCAACGCGAGCTGATACTGGCCGATCGCTTCCTCCAGCGCCCCTTGTGCTTGCAGTGCGACACCGAAGTTGTTGCGCGCGTCGGCGAAATCCGGCTGCAACTGCAACGCCTGGTCATAGCAGATCATCGCTTCTTGGAGATGGCCGAGGGCGGCGGCGACGAGCCCGCGGTTGCTCCAGCAGGCGGCGTCCATACGATCGAGCTTGAGAGCTTCGCTCATCAACTCGGCGGCGAAGCCATGATCGCCGCGTTGATGTTGCAGCACGCCGAAGTAATGCAGCGCCTTGGCATGCGTGGGATCGAGCGCAAGCGCTTCACGGTAGAAGGGTTCGGCGGCATCGAGGCGGCCGGCCTGGTGTGCCTCGAGCGCGGCGTCGATCAGCGAGGTGAGGTAAGCGGAAGGTGGCGCGTCGGTGTGCGCGCTGTCAGGTTGGAATTGATGTTCCATGAGGGACCTGCTGGGAAGGGCTGGCGGCGCGTGTTGCACGCGTTGCCAGCGCATGTGGATGGGGGAGACCATCCTCCAGCTTGTGTTCCGGCCCCTTTCCTGACGATCGGACGCCTCCGAATTCGGCGGCGTCCATTTGCCACGGGCTAGGGCAAATGCACCGGGCAGCGCGAAGCGTCTGCGCGGGGTCGGCATCTGCTACACGGCTTGGGCCGTCGCCCTACAGGAACATCAGAAAATTCAACAGGAAGATGTTCACGACCAGCAAGGTCAGCGCGGTGGGCACCTGAACCTTGATCACCGCGTTCTTATCCGGCAGTTCGAGCAATGCGGCCGGCACCATGTTGAAGTTCGCGGCCATGGGCGTCATCAGCGTGCCGCAGTAGCCGCAGAACATGCCGATCGCGACCATTACCGCCGGATTGCCGTGAAACACGCCAACCAGAATCGGCACGCCGACGCCGCCGGTCATTACCGGGAACGCAGCGAAGCCGTTGCCCATCACCATCGTGAAGAGCGCCATGCCGATGCAATACACGGCCACCGCGACAAAGCGGTAGTCGAGGCTGATGTACGCGGTGGTGACGTGAGCGACCGCCTTGCCGACGCCCGCGTCCGAGAACACGAGGCCGAGCATGCCGAGCATCTGCGGCAGCACCGCGGCCCACGACAACGCATCGACGAGGCGGCGTGCCTCTTTCAGCGACTGGCCGACGGTATCGCGCGTCAGCACGCAGGCAATCGCGAGTGCGATCACGCAACCGATGCCGAAGCCGATCAGCGTCACGTTGGCTTTCTCGATCAGCGGCGTGCCGCCGAAAACCAGGTAGCTCGCCGACAGCGTAATGATCACGGTGACGACCGGAATCGTCAGCGCGGGTACGAACAGCTTGTTGCCGAGGCGCGCGGCGCTCGCCTTGCGTGCTTCGAGCGACAGCAGCTTCGGCTTGGCCGCGGTCACGCCGCCAAAGCCCGCGATCAGCGCCATCACGATCACCAGCACGCCGACCACGGCGGCCGGGATCTTGTCGCCGATCAGGAAGATCAGCGCGTAAAGAATCCAGAAACCGCCGGCGGTGAAACGGCGCGGGTGCTCCTTGTCCGTGACGATCATGCCGCCGATGATGAGCAGCACCACGCCCAGCAGCCAGAACAGATAGGTAATCGTGAGCGTCATGCTTTATCTCCTGCGGCGGGTTGCGTCGGCGAAACGGAGTTGGTGTTCGCCGCGGCATTGCCTCGCAGTTCGCGCTCGAGCCTGCGGTCGAGCAGATACAGACGGAAGCCGTGAACGATGAACGCGCAGATCGCGGTGGGGATACCCCAGACGGCCACGTGGATCGGCTCGACGATGATGCCGGCCTCCTTGAGGAAGGTCGTCATCAGCACGATGGCGCCGAACGCGACGAAGATGTCTTCACCGAAGAACAGGCCGACGTTGTCGGTTGCCGCGGAGAAGGCGCGCAGCTTGAAACGCACCGCGTCGCTGATTTTGCCGAAACGCGTTTCAGTCGCGCCTTCGGCCATTGGCGCGATCAGCGGACGCACCATCTGCGGATGGCCGCCGAGACCGGTCAGACCGACAGCCGCGGTCAGCTCGCGCACCAGCAGATAGACGATCAGCAAGCGCCCCGCGGTCGCGGCCTTGATGCCGCCGATCCACGTTTGCGCGCGCTCGCGCAGACCATGCCTTTCCAGCAGGCCGATTACAGCCAGTGGCAGCAGAATGATCAACGGAATGTTGCGGGTCTTGATGAAGCCGGTGCCGATTTCAGCGAGGATCTTTTCCGGCGGGAAGTGCGCGGCCAGACCCGTGATGATCGCGGCAACCGCCACGATCAGCATCGGATTGAACCGTAATAAAAAGCCGACGATGATGACGGCCACGCCAATGAGCGGCCATAGACTGACTGTTGTCTGCATCTAGATCTCCAAACAGGGTTGCAACCTTGCCGCTTATGGCGGCTAACGTGGGCCGGCGCGAGGGATCCCGCGCCGTCTTGCTGTCGCGACTCTTGCTGGCCGCGTTGCTTCGACTACACCTGCACTTCAACTTGCAACTGCAACTACTCCTTGTTACCACGGGTACGGCAATCCGTCCTGCACCTGGCAAACGCCCCGCATGGAGCGGGGCGTTCGGGGTTTGGCCACGACTGAATCGTTCTAACCGGCGCGCGTTGGTAGACGCGCGGATCAGACGCTCGCGGCGCCGGCCGCGTGAACTTCAATGCCCGCGTCCTGTAGTGCGCCGCGAATACGTCGTGCGAACGCCAGCGCGTGCGGACCGTCACCGTGCAGGCAGATGGTTTGCGCGTTGAGCGGTACCCATTGCCCGTCGACTGCCTGGACGCGGCGCTCGCGCACCATCGCGAGCGTGCGCTCCAGCACCACGTCTTCGTCATCGAGTAGTGCGCCCGGCTCCTTGCGCGGCACCAGCGAGCCATCGGCCCGATAGCCGCGGTCGGCGAATACTTCTTCGACGGCAGTCAGGCCCGCTTCGCGAGCAGCCGTCACCAGTCCGCTATTGGCGAGCGCGAACACCGCCACCGAGGGGTCGAAATCATGGACTGCCGAGACGATTGCCTCGGCGATTTTCGCGTCGCGCGCAGCCTGGTTGTAGAGCGCGCCGTGCGGCTTGACGTGCGCGATGCGCCCGCCCTCCGCCTGAGCGATTGCCGACAGTGCGCCGAGCTGATAGAGCACGCCTGCGTAGATCTCGCTGGCCGGCAAGTCCATCTCCTTGCGGCCGAAATTTTCCGGATCGTTAAAGCTCGGATGCGCGCCGATCGACACGCCTTTTTGCACCGCCCAGCGTACGCAGTCGCGCATGACGTTGGCGCCGCCCGCATGCCAGCCGCACGCAATGTTTGCCGAGCTGACGAGGTCGAGCAGCGCCTCGTCGGAGCCGCAGCCTTCGCCGAGGTCGGCGTTCAAATCGATTTCCATGGTGTTCCTCTACTCTCAAGAAAACGCCGGACCGCCCCGAGTTTTGCGCTCCGCAGGAGGTCCTTTGGGGCTTGCCCGGTCGGGGGGCCTGGTGCGAAGCGCCCGCGGTTGGGGGCGCTCATTGTTAGAGGGCTGCGACCGCCGATTGGCGCGCGCAGCGTTCTTCGTGCATGACAATCGCGGCGTCGATCTGCCGCAAATACGTGCGTTCTTCCAGCAAAGCCTGACGCGCCTCATAGGGCGTCGTCGGGATGAAGCGGATGGCGGCATTCAGGCGAACCTGAGCGAGCTTCCACATGTCGGCCTGGATCACAGCGCCGATCTTCGGATAGCCGCCGGTGGTTTGCGCATCGCTCATCAGCACGATCGGCTGGCCGTTCGGCGGCACCTGAATCGTGCCGGGCAACACCGCGTGAGACAGCAGATCGCTTTTCTGGGTGCGCTTCAGTTCAGCGCCGGAAAGCCGGTAGCCCATGCGGTTGCTATTGGGCGTGACCAGCCACTCGTCGGACCAGAACGATTCGTGCGCTGCTTCAGTGAAACTGCCGTATTCGGGGCCTTGCAACACGCGGATCGGCACGGCCCACGGTACGCCGGACGGATGCCGGCCGCGCCGCAGCGGCTCGTGAACCAGCACGAACTTGCACCAGGCCGGCGCCTTCACGCCGAACTCCGGCGCTTCGGGGGTGAAGCCCAGGTGGCCGCGTTGCGGCGGCGCGCCGACCGGCAAACGGTCGCCGTCGCGCAGCGCGCGGCCGCCGAGTCCGCCGAACTGGCCGGCGAGATCGGTGCTGCGCGAGCCGAGCATCGGCAAAACGTCGATGCCGCCCGCGATGCACACATAGCCGCGCATGCCGCGCTTGGCCGCGTTCAGCACCAGCTCCTGGCCGGCCTGCACCGGCAGGCTCCACCATGAATAGACCGGCTTGCCGTCGAGCGTCGCGCCGAATTCGGTGCCGGTGATGGCTACACGGGTGGCGCGCAGAAAGCGCAGCACGGTTGGGCCGAAGGTAATTTCGAGGCCGGCCGCATCGGGCCGGTTGCCGACCAGCCGGTTGCCGACTTCGAGCGACAGACGGTCGAGCGCGCCACCCATCGCGACGCCGAGGTGGCGGTAGCCATGGCGGCCGAGATCCTGAATCGTGGTCAGGAGACCCGCGCGAATCACATCGATCATGCGTGTATCCCCGCAACGGTAAAACGCACCCGGTCGCCCGGTTGCAACAGCGTGGGCGGCCGGCGCGCCGGATCGAACAGCGGCAGCTCGGTGCGGCCGATCAACTGCCAGCCACCGGGCGAGGTCGCCGGATAAATGCCGGTCTGCTCACCACCGATGCCGACTGAACCGGCCGGCACTTCGAGCCGCGGCGAGGCACGGCGCGGCGTGTGCAGCGCCTGGTCAAGCCCGCCCATATAGGCAAAGCCCGGCTGGAAGCCGAGGAAAAACACCACATACTCGCCGTCTGCATGACGTTGCACGACTTCGCGCACGCTCAGGCCGGTGTGATTGGCGACCACTTGCAGGTCCGGGCCGAATTCGCCGCCATACTGCACGGGGATTTCGACTTCACGGCCGGACGCGGGCACCTCGCTCGCCGCGTTCCAGGCCGTTTGCAACTGGCTGGCCAGCGCTTCGCGGTCGGCTTCGAGCGGATCGAATACGAGCGTCAGATTGTTCATGCCCGGCACGACTTCCAGCACGTGCGGCCAGTCGCGCGCGGCCTCGGCGGCGGCCCACACGCGCCGCTGGCAGTCCAGCGTGGCAGGCGGTGGCGCCTCGCAGACGAGCGCGGCGTCGCCCAGCGGAAAGATTCTTGGTTGGTTCATCGGTTACGGGCCCAGGTCGAGTCGGAAATATCGAGCATATCGAACCCTATGGATAGTTATCGGCATAGCGTGCACGATGCTTGAAGAGTACATTATCAATAAAATATCAACAATTTCTCAATAAGCGTTTTCGCCAGGCTCCCGGGAAGGGGTGGCTCGTCGTACACTCCCGACACCTTTCCAACCTGTTTCTCGAGAATTTTCACCATGTCGCGCCATCCCACCAAGATCGTCTCCTCGGAACATCTCGTGTCTGACACAAGCGCGGAGCTGTCCGAGCTGGAGTACGCGCTCATCATGGCGGGCAACGCGTTCAACCGATGGATGGTGCGCTGCATGTCGGCAGCCGGAGAAAAGGACATGACCGCCATCGAAGTCTCGCTGCTGCACCACGTCAGCCATCGCGAGCGGCGCAAGAAGCTGGCGGACATCTGCTTCGTGCTGAACATCGAAGACACGCACGTCGCCACCTACGCGTTGAAGAAGCTCGTAGCTAGAGGGTATGTAAAAAGCGAAAAGACCGGCAAGGAAGTGTTCTTCTCGGCGACCGATGCGGGCCGCGCGCTCTGTCTGAAGTATCGCGAGGTGCGCGAGAGTTGCCTGATCTCGACGCTGAAGGAAAGCGGCCTGACCAACGAGCAAATCGGCGAGGCGGCGCAACTGATGCGCAATGCGTCCGGACTGTATGACACGGCCGCGCGGGCGGCGGCGTCTTTATAACGGGTCGTTGGTGTGTGCGCCCGGTCACGGCCATAGCCGCAGCCACAGCCACAGCCACAGCCACGGTTCGCGCGACGCTCACCGAACGCCTGATTGCCAAACGCCTGGCCGCTTATTGCGCCGCTCGCGGATACAGGCCGGCTTCCGTCACGATCAGATCGAGCGGGATGTCGTGGGCCTCGCGCTGCAACGCGTCCGTGCGGCACGCTTCATAAGCAATGCCGACCGTGAGCGGTTTCTTCGCACCCGGCCATACAGCCAGCGTGCGGTCGTAATACCCCCCGCCATAGCCAAGCCGGAAGCCGTCGGCGTCGAAACCGACGCACGGGACGAACAATAGGTCGGGTACCATCACGCGCCCTGAGGTGGGCTCGGCGATCTTGTGATGGCCGATCTTCATCGGCGTATCCGGCGCCCATGCGTGGAATTCGAGCGGCACGCCGCGGTCCTTGACGATCGGCAAACTCGCCTCGCGTTGCGAGTCGGCGGCAAGCCAGATCGCAATCGTGGCGCGTGCGTCGAACTCGCCCGCCAGCGGCCAATAGAACCCCACGCTGCTCACGCCGTAGTGCTTCAACGCGTCGAGCATGCGACGGCTGAGCGCGGCGTTGTGCGCCGGCTCGGAAGCCGCTTGTAGCCTTGTTTCCAATAGCATTCGACGCAGTGCCTTTTTCGATTCCGCGACGGGGTTGCATGCTATGCTTGGGTTCAATTCGCGCTCCAGAAACAACGATGTCAAAACGCCTCTATCGAGTATATCGCGCGGCCGGTCTGGCGCTTGCCGCCACGGCACTCGTCGCGTGTAGCACGGCCTCCGCCGTCAAGCCCATTCCTCTTTCACAACTCACGAACGACGACCAGACCTTCGTTCAGCTTCGCGAAGCCGCCCGCAATAACGACGCGGCACGCGCCGCGCAACTGGCGAGCATGATCCCGAACTACCCGGCGCCGTCGTATCTCGAGTATTTCCAGATCAAGCCGCAGTTATTCGATTCCAGCGGCCATGCGCGCATCGACGCGCCGGATGCGCCGGTGCTGGCGTTCCTGCAGAAGTACGATGGCCAGGCGGTCGCCGACCGCCTGCGCAATGACTACCTCACGGTGCTCGGCGCGCGTCACGACTGGCGCAACTTCGATCAGCAATACGCGCGCTTCGTGCTGAACGACGATACGCAGGTGAAGTGCTACGCGCTCGAATCGCGCGCCGCGCGCGGTGAAAACGTCGCCGACGCGGCACGTGCGCTGCTGGTCGATCCAAAATGGTACGGCGACGGCTGCGTCGATCTGATCACTTCGCTGGCGGTCAACCAGCAATTCAGTTCGGACGACGTCTGGCAACAAATCCGTCTAGCGTACGAGCAGAACTACACCAACACCGGCAGCAAACTGGTCGATGCACTGAGCAACCAGCCGCCCGATCCGGTGTTGTTCGGCCAGGCCACGAGCACGCCGCCGTTGTTGCTGGCTCGCGGCGTCGGTCCGGACACGCAGTCGCACCAACTCGCGCTGCTCGCGATCACGCGCATGGCGCGCAACGATCCGGCCATGGCCGCGGCCACTTTCGCCTCGGTAGCGCCGTCGCTGAGCTCGCCCGAGCGCGCCATCGGCTGGGGCACGATTGCCTATCAGGCCGCCACCAAACAGATGCCGGGCGCGGTCGACTGGTACCGGCTTTCGGCGAATGCACCGCTGTCGAACCCGGCGTACGAATGGCGCACCCGCAGCGCGCTACTCGCGGGCGACTGGACGATGGTGCGCTGGTCGATCGAACAGATGCCGGCGGCGCTGCGCAATCAGCCGTCGTGGGTGTACTGGCATGCACGCGCGTTGAAGCAAGCCGGCGACACGACCACGGCCAACCAGGAATTCGAGTCGATCTCGCAGGGCTTCAACTTCTACGGCCAACTGGCGGCGGAAGAACTCGGCCAGAAGATCACCGTGCCGCCTAAAACAACGGTGAGCGACGCTGAAGTTCAACAGGCCGGCAACACGCCGGGCTTCGATCTGGCGCAGCGTTTCTATGCGCTGAATCTGCGGCTCGAGGGCAATCGGGAATGGAACTGGCCGCTGCGCACCATGAGCGACCGGCAACTGCTCGCCGCCGCCGAATACGCGCGCCGTATCCAGCTGTATGACCGCACCGTCAACACGGCGGACCGTACGAAGAGCGAGCACGATTTCTCGCTGCGTTATCTGTCGCCATTCAAGGACATCGTCGAGCGCGACGCGCAGTCGAATGGGCTGGATGTGGAATGGGCGTATGGGCTGATTCGCCAGGAGTCGCGCTTCATCATGAATGCCCGCTCGGAAGTCGGGGCGAGCGGTTTGATGCAGTTGATGCCGGGCACCGCGCAACTGGTGGCGAAAAAGATCGGCCTCGGCCCGATTTCGCGCGAGCAGATGAACGACATCAACACCAACATCCTGCTGGGCACGAACTACCTGTCGATGATCTACAATCAGTTCGACGGGTCCGCCGTGCTGGCCACCGCCGGCTATAACGCCGGTCCCGGCCGCCCGCGCAACTGGCGGCAACAGTTGCAGCAGCCGGTAGAAGGCGCGATCTTCGCCGAGTCTATTCCGTTCCAGGAAACGCGCGACTACGTTAAGAATGTGTTGTCCAACACGGTCTACTACGCGGCATTGTTCGAAGGCCGTCCGCAATCGCTGAAGGTGCGTCTGGGTTATATCGCACCGTAAGCGCCGTGCCGCCGCCGCGTCATGTCTGATGCGGCGGTGCGCCACGCCAGCTGTTGCCGCGGCTTCCACCAGGGAGTCGAAAAATGCGACATCAAGCCATTGCGGTCATCGGCGGGTCCGGTTTTATCGGCAGCCATCTCGTCAACGCCCTTGTTGAAATGGGCAAAGACGTGCGCATCGCCACCCGGCGGCGTTACAACGCCCGCCATCTCACCCTGTTACCCATCGACGTGATCGAAGCGGACGTGTTCGATCCGGTGCAGCTCGCGCGTTTCGTCGAAGGCGCCGATTGTGTGATCAACCTCGTTGCCACGCTGCATGGCAAGCGCGGCAAGCCCTACGGCCCGGAGTTCGCGCGCACGCACGTCGAATTGCCGACCAGAATCGTTGCGGCTTGCGAAGGCAAGGGCGTGCATCGGTTGATTCATATCAGTGCGCTCGGTGCCGATTCCAACGGCCCGAGCATGTATTCGCGCTCGAAGGGTGATGGTGAAAAGGCCGTGCACGCTGCGAATCTGGCGTGGACGATTTTCCGGCCATCCGTGGTGTTCGGTCCCGAAGATCAGCTTCTCAACAAGTTCGCATTCCTGCAGCGGGTGTTCCCGATGATCCCGCTCGCCATGCCGGACGCGAAATTCCAGCCGGTGTACGTGGGCGACGTAGCGAAAGCGATCTGCAACGTGCTTGATCTCGATGCAGCGAGCGGCCACACCTACGAACTGGGCGGCCCGACCGTTTATACACTCGAAGACCTCGTCACGTATTGTGGCCGGCATGCGCGGATCGTTCGCCTGCCGGAAGCACTGGCGCGCCTGCAAGCGTTGACGTTCGAAATGGCGCCGGGCGAACCGGTGATCTCGCGCGACAATCTCGATTCGATGAAAGTCGACAACGTGCTGAGCGGGCCGCTTGCGCCCGAACTCGGCATCGAACCCGCCAGCATCGAAACGATCGCGCCCGTGTATCTGACTGGCGCGTCGACGCGCTCGCGCTTCGACACGTTTCGCGCCAGCGCGGGGCGCTGAACCTTTTTTATCCTTCTTCCTATTCGAAGCATGAAGCTGCTTATTGGTGACAAGAACTATTCGTCATGGTCGATGCGTCCGTGGCTGCTGTTCAAACATTTCGGCATTCCCTTTGAGGAAGTGCTGATCCACTTGCGTGAGCCCGGCACGAAGGCCGCGATTCTGTCTCACGCGCCGGCGAGCGCGGGCAAAATGCCGACTCTGGTTGCCGACGACGGCCTCGTCGTGTGGGATTCGCTCGCGATCGCCGAGACGCTGGCTGAGCGCTTCCCGCAGCACGCGCTGTGGCCGCGTGATCCTGCGGCGCGCGGGTTCGCGCGCAGCATCAGCGCCGAGATGCATTCGGGTTTTGGTGCGTTGCGTTCGAACATGTGGATGAATATTCGCGCGTCGTTTCCGGGCAAGAACGCGACGCCGGAGGCATTGGCCGACATTGCGCGCATCGACGCGATCTGGCGCAAGTGCCTGGATACATACGGTGGTCCCTTCCTGTTCGGCGCGTTCGGCATTGCCGACGCGATGTACGCGCCGGTAGTGATGCGCTTCAACACCTGGCAGCCGGCGTTGTCCGAGGCCGCCGCGGCTTATGTTCGTCGCGTGACGGCCGAGCCCGCCGTGAAGGCATGGATCGACGACGCGCTGCGCGAAACGCACACACTTCCTGATCAAGACGTATGCCCATGAATATCTATGCGGTAGGCGGAGCGATTCGCGACGAGCTATTGGGCGTACCAGTACAGGACCGTGACTACGTGGTGGTTGGCGCGACGCCCGAGCAAATGGTGGCGCAGGGCTATCGGCCGGTGGGCAAGGACTTCCCCGTGTTCCTGCATCCGCAGACGCACGAGGAGTACGCACTTGCGCGCACGGAGCGCAAGACGGCGGCCGGCTATCACGGTTTCCAGTTCTTCTATGCACCCGACGTCACGCTCGAAGAGGATCTCGCTCGCCGCGACCTGACGATCAACGCGATGGCGCGTGAGATGCGCCCGGATGGCGAGTTGACCGGCCCGGTGATCGACCCGTTTAACGGACAGGGCGATTTGCAGGCGCGGCTGTTTCGTCACGTCAGCGATGCGTTTCTTGAGGACCCCGTGCGGATTTTGCGGATTGCACGGTTTGCGGCGCGCTTCGTCGATTTCACCGTTGCGCCGGAGACGATGGCGCTGATGCGCAAGATGGTGGCCGACGGTGAGGTGGATGCGCTGGTGGCCGAGCGCGTGTGGCAGGAAGTATCGCGCGGGTTGATGGAGAAGAAGCCGTCGCGGATGTTCGAGGTGCTGCGGGAATGCGGTGCGTTGGCGCGGATTCTGCCGGAGATCGACGCGTTGTTCGGCGTGCCGCAGCGGGCTGACTATCACCCCGAGGTAGATACGGGCGTGCATGTGATGATGGTGATCGACCATGCTGCGCAGCAGGGGTACGCGTTGCCGGTGCGGTTTGCGACGTTGACGCATGACTTGGGCAAAGCGACGACACCGGACGATATCTTGCCGCGGCATATCGGGCATGAGGGGCGCAGCGTGGATTTGCTGAAGCCCTTATGTGAGCGGTTGCGGGTACCGAACGATTGTCGCGATCTGGCGCTGCTGGTGGCGCGGGAGCATGGGAACATTCATCGCGTGATGGAGATGGGGGCTGCCGCGTTGGTGAGGCTGCTCGAGCGCAGCGATGCGATTCGGAAACCTGCGCGGTTTGCTGAAGCCTTGCAGGCTTGCGAGGCGGATGCGCGTGGGCGGCTTGGGTTTGAGATGCGGGAGTATCCGCAGGCTGAGCGGCTGCGGGTTGCGCTTGTTGCCGCGCGGGGCGTGGATGCTGGTGCTGTGGCTAGAAGGCTCGCTGACTCGCCTGAGGGGATTAGGGATGCTGTGCATCTTGAGCGCGTTCGCGCTGTTGAAGGGGTGGTTTCTTAGTCTGTTTTTTGTCTGCGCGATGCTTGTTGTCTGTTTGCCTGCGGCGGTGGGCCTTTCTTGATTTGTTTGCCTGCGCGGCGCTCGTTTCTGTTTGCCTGCGGTGTTGGCCTTTCCTTGATTTGTTATTGGTCTATTAGCGTCGCCCCTGTGCGGGGCGGGCACCTACTTTTCTTTGCCTGCCGCAAAGAAAAGTAGGCAAAAGAAAGCGGCTCAAACCGCGAATTCTGAAGCGGGTCTCCCGCACAGTGACGGTAGTGGTGCATCTGGAATCTGTGCTCCCGCACATTCAGCGTGAGTGACAAGGCACTCATACTTCCCGCCTCGCCCTGCGTGCTCGCCGGAAGGAACGATCATGCAAACCAGTGGCTTTGTTCGGGGGTGGTGGGGGTCATCGGCTTCGCCTCGGCGAAATGCCGAATGAGCCAAATGAGTCAAATGAGTCAAATGAGTCAAATGAGTCAAATAAGCCGAATGAACCGACTAAGCTGATAAGCGCGAGTGGAGCGCGAACGCGAAACGCAGTAATTGGTTTTGAGAAATGCGCTTCGGCGCGCGCAGCGCCGCCGGAAGTATGACGGCTGTGTCACCAGGGCCGAATGTGCGAGGGCACGGATTCCAGATGCACCACTACCGCGACTGTGCGGGGGACCCGCTTAAGAATTAACGGTTTGAGCCGCTTTCTTTTGCCTACTTTTCTTTGCGGCAGGCAAAGAAAAGTAGGTGCCCGCCCCGCACAGGGGCGACGCTAATAGACCAATAACAAATCAAGGAAAGGCCAACACCGCAGGCAAACAGAAACGAGCGCCGCGCAGGCAAACAAATCAAGAAAGGCCCACCGCCGTAGGCAAACAGAAACAAGCGCCGCGCAGCCAACCCAAATCAAAAAAACCCCAACGCCATCGGCAAACAGACACCGCGCATCGCGCAGACAAAAACCCAAAGCAAAGCCCGCCGCCGAAGGCACTCACCCAAAGCTCACCGCCAAAGGGCAAACACCAACTACAAAACCCTGGCAATCAACGACAACACCATAGAAAGCACAAGCGTCGACATAAACGGAAACGGATACTCCCGCCCGAAGAGGCGCAACGTAACATCCCCAGGCATCCGCCCAATCCCAATCTTCCGAAGCCACGGCCAGCAGGCCGACAACACCGCCACCGCAACAAACGTAGTCAACAGCCAGCGGATCATCGCAAATCCCTAACGCAAGAAAATCACAATGTATGTGACCGGTCGCCACTGGAAAACGCTTGCAGCGTGTCATCCAGCCCGCGCGAAAACGCAATCACCTTGAACAGCTCACCCATCTCCGCCTCGGACAACAACTTCTGCACCGCATTTGCCGCAGGCAAAAACTTCATCGTGTCCGAAGGATCGAGCGCCGATAACGCCTCGGTAATCCCCGCATTCAACAAGAACCGCGCCTGCGAAGTAAACCCCAACAAATCCGCACCAGCCTCGACCCCCGCTTCGGCGATGCCGGTAAATTCGACGTGCGCGGTAACGTCCTGCAAGCCCGGATAAACGAACGGATCGCCATGCGCCCGGTGCCGGTAATGGCACATCAACGTGCCCTGCGCGCGCTGCTCATGGTAATACTCGTGACGCGGAAAACCATAATCGATAAAGAATGCCGCCCCGCGCGTGAGCATCGTGCAGATGGTCCGTGTGAATGCCCGGGCGGCGTCGTGCGTCTCGGTCACGTAGTCGTCGCCGGCAGTTTCGATCTCGGCCAGAAACGCAATGTCCGCTACGGCTGACACCGGACGGTCGTCGAACGCAAAGGCCTCATCGCGCCACACCACGCCGCGTTCGTGCCAGGCGCCGCCGGTAAAAGCAAAGAGCCTCACGGGCATCGCGTCCAACACCTCGTTGCCGATCACCACGCCCTCAAAACGCTCCGGCAACGCGTCCAGCCAGCGCACCTTCGCGGCCAGCGGCGGCGCGGCGGCTTCGATTGTCTCGCGTTGGCGCTCACGCAATTCACCCGACAAATCCACAATCGAGTAACTATCGAATTCGACGCCCAGCGCGTCGAGCGCATTCAGCAATCCGACGGCCAGTTTGCCCGTGCCGGCGCCGAATTCCATGACCTCGCGCGTATTGCTCGCCTGCAAGGCTTCGGCAAGCGGGCGCGCCAGCGTTGCAGCGAACAGCGGGGACATTTCGGGCGCCGTCACGAAGTCGCTGCCGTCGTCGCCGCGCAGCCCGAACTTGCGGGCGCCGCCGCTGTAATAGCCGAGTCCCGGCGCGTACAGCGCGCGCTCCATGTAGCGGTCGAACGGCAGCCAGCCGCCAGCCGTTTCGAGCTCCGCGCGGATCTGTGCGACCAGCGCTTCGGACTGCGCGAGCGCGCTCGGGCCGGGAGCAGGTAAACTATCGGGTTGGTGAGCTTTCGGATTCATCCCCGCATTGTAAATGACCGCCTCTATGGATACTGCCGCCGCCCGCGCGCCTGAAACGCCGCGCATCGTGCTGATTACGGGCGCCGCCCGCCGCATTGGGCGCTCGCTCGCGCTCGGCTTTGCCGCGCGTGGTTGGGACGTCGCGGTCCATTACGGGGCGTCGCGGGCCGAAGCGGACGAACTGGTCGCGGAAATCCTCGCCTTGGGCCGCCGGGCAGTGGCTTTGCACGCGGAATTGGGCGACGAAGCCCAGGTCGAGCGATTATTGCCCGCCTGTACCGCCGCGCTGGGCCGTCCGACCTGTATCGTCAACAACGCGTCGCGCTTCGAAGAAGATACGGCGCTTAACGTCGGTTACGACCTGCTGCTGAAGCTCACCGCAATGAATCTCGGCGCGCCGCTCGTGCTGGCGCGTATGCTGTTCGAGGCCACGCCGGAGGCCGCGCGCACCGACGAGAGCCAGCGCGGCGTCGTCATCAACGTGCTGGATCAGAAGCTGTACAACATGAATCCGGATTACCTGTCGTACACGCTGTCGAAAGCAGCGTTGCAGACAGCGACGGTGGCACTGGCGCAGGCGTTGGCGCCAAAAGTGCGCGTGGTAGGCCTCGCGCCCGGCCTGACGATGCAATCCGGCGATCAAACGCCGGCAGGTTTTGATGAAGCTCACCGTGCTACGCCTCTGGGCCGCGCATCGCGGCCGGAGGATATCGTCGCCGCCGCGCTGTATCTCGCCGATGCGGCGGGCGTCACCGGAACGACGCTGGTGGTCGACGGTGGGCAGCACCTGGTGCCGCTGCCGCGCGACGTGATGTTTTTGACGGGCGCCTGAACCGCGCGCGCTTGTTGCCGGGTTGAACCGGCAGCCGCCCGTGCGCTGAAGCGTCCCCTTGCGTGCCCCGCACGCTTTTTTTCGACTGGAACGAACATGTTTGCCGCTCTTTCGCATCCCCGGCTCGCCGATTGCCGCCGGCTCTTTCTGCGCAATTACGAAGTGCACATCAACATCGGCGTGCACGACTTCGAAAAGCGTGGCGAACAGCGCGTCGTGATCAACGTCGAACTGTTCGTGCCGCTCGCGCTGTCCACGCCGGTTCAGGACAAGCTGAACGAAGTCGTCGATTACGACTTCATGCGTTCAACCATCGCGCGTCGCGTCGAACAAGGTCATATTCACTTGCAGGAAACGCTCTGCGACGACCTCGTCAAGGCCTTGCTCGCTCATCCGCAGGTGCGTGCCGTGTGCGTATCGACCGAAAAGCCGGACGTTTATCCTGACTGCGACGCGGTGGGCGTCGAGGTCTTCCGCATCAAAGAGGATTGAGCCATGAATGCTCAGGAAACCCTGAACGGCGGCGCGGCCCCTGAAGCTGCACAGGCCGCGCACGCCTCAGCGGGCAAAGCGCCGCTCACGCGCCGCGAGCAGAAAGAAGCCTACGAGAACAACAAGCTGTTCAAGCGCCTTGCGCGCCAGGTCGGTGAGGCGATCGGCGACTTCAACATGATCGAGGAAGGCGACAAGGTGATGGTCTGCCTCTCGGGCGGCAAAGACAGCTACGCGATGCTCGAAATCCTGATGCGGCTGCGCGAACGCGCGCCGATCAACTTCGACATCGTTGCGGTGAATCTCGACCAGAAGCAGCCGGGCTTTCCGGAGCATGTGCTGCCCGAATACCTGAAGCAACTCGACATTCCGTTTCACATCGAGAACCAGGATACGTACAGCATCGTCAAGCGGCTGGTGCCGGAAGGCAAGACCACCTGTTCGCTGTGCTCGCGGCTGCGCCGCGGCATTCTGTATCGCGTGGCGGGCGAACTCGGCGCGACCAAGATCGCGCTCGGCCATCATCGCGACGACATCCTGCAAACGCTGCTGCTGAATATGTTCTACGGCGGCAAGCTGAAGGGCATGCCACCCAAGCTGCAATCGGACGACGGCAAGAACATCGTGATCCGCCCGCTCGCCTATGTGAAGGAAGCCGATCTGGAGAAGTACGCGGAGCTGCGCGAATTCCCGATCATTCCGTGCAATCTGTGCGGCAGCCAGCCGAACTTGAAGCGCGCGGAGATGAAGGCGCTGATCCGCGATTGGGAGAAGCGCTTCCCGGGCCGCATCGAGAACATGTTCAATGCGTTGTCGAACATCGTGCCGTCGCACCTGATGGACCACAAGCTGTTCCCGTTCGCCGGCCTGCGCGCCACGGGCGAGGCCGATCCGCAAGGCGATATCGCCTTCGACGAAGAGCCGTGTTCGACCGATACCGGCGATGGTGCGCGGCTCGGTGCATCGAAACCGATCTCGATCGTCCAGTTCGACGATATGTGAGAGACACGGAAAACAGGCGGAAAACACACGAAAAACGTGCGGGAAATGTGGGATTTGGCGCTTTTCTACCCACTTTAAGGCCGCCCGAGCGGCCTTTGTCGCCATAGGCTGCATGATAGAATCGTCGGCTCCAAACTTGTCTATTTGTCGACGCCATGAACATCGTGATTTTGGCGGCAGGCACCGGCAAGCGCATGCGGTCCGCGCTTCCCAAGGTGCTCCATCCCCTGGCTGGCCGGCCACTCCTCGCTCATGTCATCGACACTGCCCGCACGCTCAAGCCCACGCGGCTCGTCGTGGTGGTCGGGCATGGCGCTGACGCCGTGCGTCAAGCGGTAGCGGCGCCGGACGTCCAGTTCGCCGCGCAGGAGCAACAACTCGGCACGGGCCACGCGGTGCAACAGGCGCTGCCGCTGCTCGATCCGTCCCAACCCACGCTCGTGCTGTATGGCGATGTGCCGCTCACACGCGCCAGCACGCTGCAGGCGCTGACCGATCGCGCGGGCCAAGGCGGCTACGGTGTTCTCACCGTCACGCTCGACGACCCCAGCGGCTATGGCCGCATCGTGCGCGATCAGCACGGCAAGGTGTCGCGCATCGTCGAACAGAAAGACGCAACGCCCGAGCAGCTCAAGATCGCCGAGATCAACACCGGCATCATCGTCGCGCCGACCGAGCGCCTTGGCGGCTGGCTCGCGGCGTTGAAGAACGACAACGCGCAAGGCGAGTTCTACCTGACCGACGCGGTCGAGATGGCAATCGAAGCAGGGCTCGAAGTTGTCACCACCCAGCCGGACGAAGAGTGGGAAACGCTCGGCGTGAATAGCAAGCAGCAGCTTGCCGAACTCGAACGGATTTATCAGCACAATGTCGCCGAGGCGCTGCTGATTGCCGGCGTCACCCTGGCCGACCCGGCTCGCCTCGACGTGCGCGGCACGCTCGAATGCGGCCGCGACGTCTCGATCGACGTGAACTGTGTGTTCGAAGGCCGCGTCACGCTGGCCGACAACGTGACCGTCGGCCCGAACTGCGTGATCCGCAACGCGACGATCGGTGCCGGCTCGCGTGTCGACGCTTTCACGCACATCGAAGGCGCCGAGGTCGGTGCGAACGTGGTGCTCGGCCCCTATGCGCGGCTGCGTCCGGGCGCGTCCTTGCAGGACGAGTCGCACGTCGGCAACTTCGTCGAGGTGAAAAACGCGGTGCTCGGTCATGGCTCGAAGGCGAATCATCTGACGTATATCGGCGACGCGGATATCGGCGCGCGCGTGAATATCGGCGCGGGTACCATCACCTGTAACTACGATGGCGCGAACAAGTCCCGCACGATCATTGAAGACGACGTGTTCGTCGGATCGGATACGCAGCTCGTTGCGCCAGTGCGCGTGAAGCGCGGCGTGACGATCGCCGCGGGTACGACAGTGTGGAAGGATGTCGAAGAAGACATGCTGGTCCTGAACGATAAGACTCAAACAAGCAAGCCGGGATACGTACGCCCGACCAGGAAGAAAAGTTGATGGGCGTGACGCGCGCGCGGAGCGCGCTCCCTGAAACCCGGCACTGAAAAGGAATAAGCCATGTGTGGGATTGTCGGCGCGGTTGCGCAACGTAATATCGTTCCCGTCCTGATCGAAGGACTGCGTCGCCTCGAGTATCGCGGCTACGATTCGTGCGGCGTCGCGGTACTCGGTAATGACGGGCCGCGCCGTGCTCGCAGCGTCGCGCGTGTGGCGGATCTCGACGAGCAGGTGCGCGAAAGCCACCTTGAAGGCATCACGGGTATCGCGCATACGCGCTGGGCGACGCACGGCGCGCCGGTGACCGACAACGCGCACCCGATCTTCTCGAAAGATGAGCTCGCGTTGGTACACAACGGCATCATCGAGAACTACGAGTCTCTACGTGAAATGCTGCGAGGCAAGGGTTACACGTTTGTCTCGCAGACCGATACAGAGGTTATCGCACATCTGATTCACAGCCTGTATCGCGGTGACCTGTTCGCGGCAGTACGTGAAGCGGTTGCGCAATTGCACGGCGCGTATGCGATCGCGGTGCTGCATAAGCATCAGCCGCATACGGTGGTCGGTGCGCGGCAAGGTTCGCCGCTGGTGGTGGGTCTCGGCAACGCCGAGAACTTTCTCGCTTCGGATGCGCTGGCGCTTGCCGGCAGCACCGAGCGCTTCATCTTCCTTGAAGAAGGCGACGTTTGCGAACTGTCGCTCGAAAGTGTGCGTATCGCCGATCGTGACGGCAACGAAGCGCAGCGCGACGTGCGCCAGGTCGCGGCGTATGGCGGCGCGGTCGAACTCGGTCCGTATCGTCACTTCATGCAGAAGGAAATTTTCGAGCAGCCGCGCGCGATTACCGACACGATCCCGCAGGACGATTCGTTCGACGCGTCGATATTCGGCGAAGGTGCCGAGAAGGTGTTCGCGGATATCGACAACCTGCTGATTCTGGCATGTGGCACGAGCTACTACTCGGGACTGACCGCGAAGTACTGGCTCGAGTCGATCGCGAAGATCCCGACCCAGGTGGAAATTGCCAGCGAGTATCGCTACCGTGAGTCGGTGCCGAATCCGAAGTCGCTGGTAGTGGTGATTTCGCAGTCGGGCGAAACGGCCGACACGCTGGCGGCGCTCAAGCATGCGCAGTCACTGGGGCATAAGCATACGCTGGCGGTGTGCAACGTCGGCACGAGCGCGATGGTGCGCCAGACGGAATTGTCGTTCCTGACACATGCCGGTCGCGAGATCGGCGTGGCGTCGACCAAGGCGTTCACGACGCAACTGGTTGCCCTGTTCGTGCTGGCCGCGACGCTTGGGAAGCTGCGTGGGCAGGTGAGCGCGGAGCAGGAAGCCGAGTATCTGAAGCAACTGCGCCACTTGCCGGCGGCGTTGAATAGCGTGCTGGCGCTGGAGCCGCAGATCATTGCGTGGTCGGAAGAGTTTTCGCGCAAGGAGCATGCGTTGTTCCTCGGTCGCGGCTTGCATTACCCGATCGCGCTCGAGGGCGCGTTGAAGCTCAAGGAGATTTCCTATATTCACGCGGAGGCGTATCCGGCTGGCGAGCTGAAGCATGGGCCACTGGCGCTCGTGACCGAAGCGATGCCGGTGGTGACGGTGGCGCCGAATGACGCGCTGCTGGAGAAGCTGAAGTCGAATATTCAGGAAGTGCGCGCACGGGGCGGTGAGCTCTATGTGTTCGCGGACGCGGATACGAAGATCGTGAATCATGAAGGTCTGCATGTGATCCGGATGCCGGAGCACTATGGCTTGTTGTCACCGATTCTGCACGTGGTGCCTCTGCAACTGCTGGCGTATCACACGGCTTGTGCGCGTGGAACGGATGTGGATAAGCCGCGGAATCTGGCGAAATCGGTGACGGTGGAGTGAGGGTGGGGTGCGGGCTGACACGGTACACTGCACTTACCGTGAAATTGTGATCATATTGATTCACACGCCCTCGCCCACAGGTAGTGGGTTTGCTTAACCGTAGCAGGCAAACCAATAGCCATGACTGACCCTGGATTTATTGAGCACGAAAGTGCGCGTTCCGACCTGCTATGTTTCCTCGTCGCGACTGCAGCAGCATCCTACGCGCTAACTAACGAATGGCGGGTGGACCATGTTGTGGCGTGCTGCCGCCAGTGGTTGAAGAAAAATCGCCTGAGGATGCGCTGGCCGGACCGAGTTCGCATCGGCCAACTTGCTCTGAAGATCGCCGGTAACGACTTACTGGCGGCCGGGGTCGCGGTCCGGTTGTCTAGCGTCAATGCCCTCTTCACCAGCGAAATGGAACTCAACGAGTCAAGCACAATGGTTCAGCGGATGAAGGCGCTTTGCCACGACGCACTCGCAGCACATCACAGTTCCAGCGTGTAGGAACTGCTTTTCAAATCGAGGGCAACAGTGACCGCGCCTGCCTCAGAAGGGCATGCGACGCGGCAAACTCATTGCGTCCAGCCATTGTTAGTGCGGCTTG
The DNA here is from genome assembly GCF_046025895.1 of Paraburkholderia sp. RL17-337-BIB-A. Taxonomy (NCBI): domain Bacteria; kingdom Pseudomonadati; phylum Pseudomonadota; class Betaproteobacteria; order Burkholderiales; family Burkholderiaceae; genus Paraburkholderia; species Paraburkholderia sp. RL17-337-BIB-A. Next base: position 155,355 of record NZ_JARESY010000001.1, read on the forward strand.
GCCTGTGCGCGCGAACAGCTCGTCATCGTTTGTCGCGACAGCACTCGAATCTCTGCTCAAATATTCGTGCTTGCGAAACAACGCTAGCATCTGCAGCGCATCGATTTGCAAATCCTCAGGACCCGCCTTGGCAAGAAGCTCAGCAGCGGCTGCCAGTTGAAGCGTGGCCAACAGGAATTCAGAGCGGTCCAGCATACTGACCTCGTACGGCAAGAGCCTCGGGGAGAAGTCCCTGCTTGCTCGTATTCGCCGCGGATGCATTCATTTGTGATTCGAACGACCTCATTAACACGCTTCTATTCGACGATGAAGGTATTGTCGCGTTAGAACGCCTGCTTTTCGAGCGAAGTTAAATATCGGAAGTTGCGCCTGCTATTGAAGCGGCTTGCACATGTCACTCCCTCACCACCTCCACCGCAGCAGCCGAGATAAACTCCGCCCGCACGCTATCCCCGACTTTCAACTCGTCGAGCGGAATCCGCTCTGCCGCCCTCAGCACCTGCCGATGCTTCGGCCCACGCAGCGTCACCATCCGGCTTTTGCGGTCGATCTTCAGCACCGTCGCGACTATCTGCACCCGATGCGCCGACGATGCGTATCCCGCTGAAGCCGGTATCGTCGCCGTTGTCTCGATGCGTTCGCGAACACCTTTGGTCCTCACCTTGTCGATTTGAAGCAGCAGCGCCTGCTGGTACGCAACGTTCAGCTTGTCGCCGACCCGCAGTTTCCTGACATCGCCCAGCTTGGGGTTGACGTCGACATCCGCCAGATTGCCGTGCGGACCACGCAGCGTGATGCTGTTGGTGGCCGGGTAGATCGCTACGATGTGGACCTGAGCGTGAATGACTTCGGCTTCTCCGAGCGCCTTCTGACCGGCATCGGCTTCAGCGTCAGCGTTCTGAGCGAAGCCGGATTGGCAGCACGCGGCCATCAGCGCAACCGCCGTCCATACAACCGCGGCCGATGAGCCCACTTTGCGCAGACGAGACATCCATTGCTCCCGAAGTGACCACCTCAAATGACAATGCCGAATGACCAAGCCAAGCAATCAATCCAGGTGATCACAAAACCTCAGCCACGCTCCCTCGCTTACAACTCCGGGCGCGCCAAGTCGCTGGTCACGATGTGCTCGCCATATACCTGCGCCGCCGCGACGGCCTCCAGCTTGGTCGCGTAAGGGCCGAGTTCCGGCGCGCCGTCGAACGGAAACAGCACGCGGCCATCGGTGGTGCGAACCACCTTCAACACGCCGAAGAAACGCCGGTAGCCAGCCAGCTTCGACGTGGCCGAAACTTCAAAATCTTCCTCCGACGTCGCGGGGACGCTGGGAATAAATGCAGTCTTGCTCATACCTGAAAACATCTCTTGTTCAATGGGGCGGCATCTGCATGAAAGGCCGAGGTGACGCCCGGTTGTCCCGGGAAGACATTCACCGGCGGCCTTCATTGTCTCAAATCCCGGCGCATTCAACCGGAAGCCGATCAGCGAACCGGCCGCCGCGTGCATCCCGCGTCCTGCATCACCGCGACAGGCCTTGCCGTAAGCAGTGTCATCCGGCGGCCTTGACCGCCGCCTCATGCTCGGCCGCTAACGCGACGTCCCGCTCGCGCACCTTCACGAAGCTCGGCCGCGAGCAGATACGCTGGGCATACTCGAGTACGACCGGCGTCTCGGGCACCAGCTTGAACATCATCCCCCAATGTAACGCGATGCCCCACAAGATATCCGCCGCCGACATCCTGTCCCCGAGCAGATAAGGCGTCGCCTCCAACTGGCTCGTCAGCGTGCCGAGCATCGAATCGAAGTCGCCGTAAGGCGAGGTGGCAAGCGGCGCCAGGTCGCGCTTCATCGCCTTGTCGACGAGCGCCGGTTCGTAACATGCCGCGTAGTACACCAGCCAGCGCAGGTACGGCCCGCGCGATGGATCGTCGAGCGCCGGCGCGAGGCCCGCGTCAGGAAACAGGTCGGCCAGATAGATGAAAATGGCGACCTGTTCGGTGACCAGCGCGTCGCCGTGAAGAATCGCCGGCACTTTGCCGAGCGGATTGATCGCGAGATAGGGCGCCCTGCGCTGCTCGCCTGCCTTCATGTTCAACACCTTCAGCTGATACGGGGCGCCGAGCTCCTCGAGCAGCGTGAGTGCGCTGACAGAGCGGCATTGCGGCGAGTGGAACAGCGTGATCGTACGTTCTGGGGTCATGGCTGGGGCCTTGCTGGTCAATGAACATCGGTTGGGAACACCAGCATTCATCTGGCGCCGGATGCAGCCATACTAGGCCTTCGTACCTGTCAGTTTGTGTCAGGTATGACTACACTTTCTGCGCATGAGAGCCAGCCGCCTCCTTTCCATCCTGATGACACTGCAAGCGCGTGGCCGTGTGTCCGCGCAGTCGCTTGCCGACGAATGCGCCGTTTCGCTGCGCACGATCTATCGCGACATCGACGCCTTGAGCGCCGCAGGCGTTCCCATCCAGAGCGAACGTGGCGCGGAAGGCGGTTATCGTCTGCTCGATGGATACCGCACGCGTCTGAACGGTCTCTCTTCGCAGGAAGCGGAGGCGCTGTTCCTCGCCGGCTTGCCGGGACCGGTGCAAGCACTCGGTCTCGGCGCCGTGATGGCCGGCGCGCAAATCAAGTTGCTCGCCGCGCTGCCGGTCGAATTGCGCTTGACCGCGGAGCGCATGCGCTCGCGCTTTCACCTCGATGCCCCGGCCTGGTTTTCCGACGCGGATCAGCCCGCGAATCTGCCGTTGATCGCCAGCGCGGTGTGGGAACAGCATCCGCTGGAGATTCGCTATCAGAGTTGGAAAGCCGAAAAGTTTCGCCGCATCGAACCGCTCGGCATCGTGCTGAAAAGCGGGGCCTGGTATGTGGTTGGCCGGGTCGGCACGGATATCCGCATCTACCGCATTTCGCGCATTCTCGAATTGAGCATGCTGAACGAAACATTCGAGCGCCCGGCCGTTTTCGATCTGGCGGCCTACTGGCAAGACAACACGCAGCGTCTGTCCGAAGAGATGCACGCGAGCGAGGCAACGCTGCGCCTGTCGCCATGGGGTATGCAGATGCTCGAAGTCTTCGTCTCACCGTTCGCACGCTCAGCGGCGAAAATCGGTGAACCGGATCCAGCCGACGGCTGGCGCACGGTCACATTGCCGGTGGGCTCGGTCAGGCAGGCATGCGCGGAGTTACTGCGCTTCGGCACCGAGGCCGACGTGCTGGCGCCACCGGAATTACGCGCCCGTTTCGCGGAAGTGGCGACGGCCTTGCATCGCCGCTACGCGCAATGAGGGTGACGTTTTGGCAACCTCGATTAGAGCCTCGGTGTAAATTGCAACTAACGGATCACATTTCAGACGCAAAGCGCTATCAGACAATCCGGCGGCCGGCGATTGCGCCTCCTGCTATATCGATCGATTGTGCGTCGAGGGTTCTCGTCCGCTAACTCAGCGACTTCAACTTCCAGGCGCCGGCGTGCGGCGCAAAACCAGCGTTGGGCGGAAACGAGTGTTCTTCCGCAACGCCCTGTTTTTCACACGCGGAAGAACGTGCTGCACCTCTACGTGTAACGCGACACGTGAAGCGCTCGGAAATCACCAGCTGGTGGGCTTTCCTCTGAGGAATTTCGGCCGTTTGGTGCACCTTTTGGGGGCAGAGCTATAATGCGTCAATCCCTTTCCTTCCCCGTCCTCAGTTATGAGCCGGTTACTTTGCCTGATCGTGCTTTCGCTCGGCCTGATGCAAGCCGCGACGGCGGACGAAAACAATGACCGTATGTCCGCGTATCTGACGCAGAAATTCGGGCTGGCAAAGGAACAAGCTCAAAAGATTTCGGACGCGGTGCAGTCCGCCGCTTCGAAATATTCACTACCGCCGTCCCTGCTGCTGGCGATCATCTCGATCGAATCCCGCTTCAGGGAAAAGGCCAAGGGTGCCAATGGCGCGACCGGGCTGATGCAGGTGGTGCCGGGGGCTCATCGCGGGCTGCTGAGGAACGTCAAGGACCTCACGGAGCCGACCACTAACATCGAGGTCGGCTCGGCGATCCTGTACGGCTATATGCGCTCAGCAAACGGCGACATGAACGCCGCGCTCAAGAGTTATGGCGGATCACAGGCATACGCGAAGAAGGTGAGCTTGCGCATCGAAGATTTCGCCGGCGTCGCTGCTCCACAGGACGTCGCATCGCGTCCGGACGCGCAAGCCAGTATGTGCGAGGCCGATCGCTGCGCGGCGCCGGATAATTGGGCCAACGCTTTCACGATACCTGCCGTCAATAGTCCCGCAGTGAGGGGCGCCGCGGCGCTATCAAACGCCTCGCCCGCAACGCCGCACTAAATTAAAGCTTCCTTCCTCTTGTTGAGTCTCTGTAGCGCTTTCTCGCTGAAGCCCCGGAGATGACTCGTCACGCCGCGTAAGGCGGCGCGGGGCGTGCGCTGCGCGTCTTTTACGCACAGTGGGCAACCGCTCTACAATGCATTCCCATTCGAGCTCACGCCGCGCCTCTTCCGATCGACCATGCTTACCTCGTTTTCCAAGGCCACTGCCATTGCCGCTGCGCTGCTCGGCCTGCTGACACTCGCCGCCTGTAGCAGCGCCCCGCAGCCGAAATTCCAGCAGGAATTGTTCGAAACGGGCGCGAGTCCTTACGCACGAAATTTCAACTCGAACACCACCGATACCTGCGAGGCCGCGCGCCGCGCGCTGCTGAGTCAGGGCTATCTGACGACGATGACGCGCACTGATACGGTAGACGGAACGAAAAATTTCCAGCCGACCGGCGATACGCACATCGTCGTCGAGTTTCATGTGGTGTGTACGCCGGGCGAAGAGGCGAGCGATACGAGCATCGTTTACGTCAACGCTGTGCAGAACGGCTTTGCGCTGAAGAAAAGCGATACCTCGGCGAGTGTGGGACTGAGCGTGCTCGGTTCACTGTCGCTACCGATCCGCTCGAACAGCGATGCGATGGTCAAGATTTCGAGCGAGACGATCCCGTCGGGCAAGTTCTACGACCGCTTTTTCGGTCTCGTCGATCATTATTTACAAACCGTGGTGCGCACGCAGCCGGTTGCAAACAGCCGCATTGAGACCCGCATGTTGCCCGTGCCGGTCGAAGCGACGATTCCCACGCCTGTTCCCGAAATGCCGGATGCAATCGACAAGGCTGCTTCTGTGCAACCTGCAAGCGGAGCGGGCGTAGCGCCTTGATGCATCCGTTGATATTGCGGATTCGGGCCGGTCAAGACCTGATCAGCCTTTGATCTCATCACGCTGCGGTACTTATCCTATGTCTTTTACTTCATACGTATATATATGTAGTAATAGTTAACAAGGGTTAACCCCGTCTGTGGATAACTCTCAAATTCGCCGTTACATCAAGGTGATGCGAAACCCATAACCTAGCGGAACATCTCTGTAGAAAAACTGCAAAGCTGGGATAACTTTGACGGGACTTGTCCGCGGCCGCGCCTTATCAAGATTCCGCGCACAGGCTGTCCGATGCGCTATCCCGAAGTTATTCATAGGTAATTGTGGATAACTTGCGTATCCGGTCGCATTGCGCCAAGCGGCGGCTTGGCTTTTTCGTCGACGCCATCCGCTCGCCACCGTACAGACCGGGACTCCTCAAGGCGCGCACATTGAAGTCGGAAGGTACAAAGATTGCGTCTCTGTTTTTGCAAGCGCAACTGTTGCTATTTTGTCAAAACCATTTCAGCAACGCCCTATCCAGGCATAGAGTTAAAGTGTTTTCTGAAGTTATTGGTGCAGTGCGGGGGTGAGTAATGAAACGCAGAACAGCACGACAGCTAGTCCGTCTTCTCTCGGATCTCAGGCACGCCAGCCACTGCACGACGCTGCGGGCGGCGGCCACTAACCGGGCCATATCGCTCGCATCCTCTGAGCATTACGAGGAGGGTTCCGGAAGTGACGAAAGCAACGAAGCCGCACGCGACACGCATCACGACAAGCCGGTCCGGAGCGGATCATGAGAGAAGCTAGCGAGCAGTCGCTGCGTTTCCTGGTGGAGAAATGGCTGGCGCCGGGCCCTTCGGTTCCGGTTCACGTCACCGAATTCAGCCGCACCCGTCTGGGCGGAAGGCGTTATGTGCGCGTGGAGACTTCTCTCGAAGCCGGGTCACGCGGTCTCTTTTTCTTTCGTCATGACGACGGCTGCTGGTGTGTGTTTCCACCCACTGCCGATACCCCCAAACTGTTTGCGTATCCGCGCGCCGCTTGACGGCGGACGCCGCCGTCAAGCGGCCGCCGTGCTGTCGGGAAATGATGACTGCGTGCTTTACGCGAATCGCCTTGCGTAAGCAGTCATCCAGCGCGCCCCCGGCGCAGATCGCCGAACGATCGCCCCGCGCTTTGCCGCTGCCCCCGCGCTACCCCTTTCACGCACACCACCTGCCGCAGCGGGTGTACCACCTCGACGAGACTGTGCTGCGCTGCCATCACTGGATCGCTTCGGGCGCGAGCAGGGTGAGCTGGTGCGTTTCAACGTCGAAGCACGGCGCCGTTATCTGGCGTTCGCCACGTCCGCGAAGGCCACGTGGACGGGTAATTTCCGCGAGTTATCGGCCTCGGTGACGCGGATGGCGACCCTGGCCGACGCCGGGCGCATCACGGAAGACAACGCCCTTCAGGAGATCGAGCGTCTGCAGCGGACATGGACACCTCCGCTCGGAGATGCCGACGCCGACATAGTGTCACGCACCCTCGGCGTGCGTGTCGACGAGTACGACCTGTTCGATCGCTTGCAACTGCGGCGTGTGCTGGAGGTGTGCGAGGCGTCGGCGAGTCTGTCGGAAGCGGGGCGCACGCTATTTGCGGTATCGCGGCAAGCCACGAAGCAGCCGAACGATGCCGACCGCTTGCGCAAATATCTCGCACGGTTCGGCGTGGAATGGGGCGATTGGCTAAACCCTCACGAGGCGTGAGGCGAACGCTCGCTTGCGCGTCGCCAGGCGGGCATCACCTGGCACACGATCAAACCCGCGAGCATCAGCGTGCAACCGAATAGCGCGCGCGCCGATAGTGTTTCGCCGAGCACGAGCCATCCGGCGAGCGCGGCGAAAACGCCTTCCATACTGAAGATCACGGCGGCATGGGACGGCGTCGCATGCTTTTGCGCGACCACCTGAATCGTATAAGCGATGCCCACGGACAACGCACCGCCATACAAAATAGTCGGCGCGGCACGCTCGATCACCACCAGACTGACTGGCTCGATCGCGAGGCCGACGACCAGACATGCGAGCCCGCAAGTCACGAATTGCACGAGCGCCAGCATCAGTGGGTCATGCCGCAGCGCGAAACGCCCGACCAGCATCATCTGTACGGAAATCACTAACGCGCCGGCAAGCTGATACCAGTCGCCGTACAGGATCGAGAAGTGCTCGTTGACGCTCAGAAAGTACATGCCGAGCGCAGCGAGCGTCGCACCGAGCCAAGTGCCGAATCCGGTTCGATGCCGAAACAGCACGCCTAGCAGCGGCGCAATCACCACGTACAACGAACTAATGAAGCCGGCGTTGGCGACCTTCGTGTATTGCAGGCCGATCTGTTGCAACGAAATCGACGCAGCCAGCACCAAGCCGAGCAGCACACCCGCGCCGAACAGCTCGCGTGCGCCGCCGGGTTCGCGCTTCGACAATTCCGCACGCGCGGAGCGCCGCGCGCAGACGATCATTGCCAGCACGACCAGCGCGCCGAGCAGGAAACGCAGTCCGGTAAACAGAAACGGTCCGATCGCATCGAGGCTCAGGCGTTGCGCGACGAACGCGGAGCCCCAGATCATGGCCGCGATCAGCATCAGCAGATTGGCGCGCAGGTGTTGGCGTGTATCAGGTCTCAAAGGCAGTTTTTCGAATTCGGTTGTTCTAACAAGGCGTGCAGGGCCAGGCGCCGATTTTATCCGCGCGCGCACGCGCCGGATACGCCGCCACAATCCAGCCGGTTGCACGGCGAGCCACTCGCGCGATAATCGCGCCATGGCCGGACGGCTCGAGACACGACTGACCCACCGGGCAGGCCGGCTTTCGGGCAGACGCAATGGACGAGAAAGACTGGATCGCCGGCGCCGCGAAGGCGCTGGCGATCATCGAGGCATTCGACGAAGTTTGGGCATGCGTGGTGTCGCGGTGCCGTTGCGTGACCGGCATGGCGCGGTCGTGGCGGCGATCAGCGTGAGCATGCCGATCGGCCAGGAGTCGGCGAATGCCGCGCTGCATCGGGGCACTGCCGACTCTCCAGGAGCGCGCCAGTCCGCTGCGAAATCTGCTCTGCAAGCGCTACTAGGTAATCTCCCTAATACGCTCTGCTAATGAGTGAAAGCATCACGAAAGCAAGCTGTCTCCCGGAAAATACATATCGAGTTTTGGGCATGACAAACCGCCTACACTGCGTAATACTCTCCCGCGGGGAGCGGTAAGGCGCCTCAAGCCCTGTCTGCTTCACCGTGCAGCTATTTCATTCACATTGACTCAGTCGTCCAGGTTTGGGGAACAACACATGAAAAAATTTATCGTCTCGCTCGCAGCCGCTTCGATCGCGCTGGTCTCCGTTCAAGCTTTCGCACAGGCATCGGACGCAGCAGCGCCGGCCGCTGCTGCTAGCACGCCGAAGAAGCACCACATCAAGAAGCTGAGCACGCACGGCAAGCGCGCTCACGTTTCGTCGGCTGCTTCGGCTGCAGGCACGAACGACAAGGGCACGCAAAACTAAGCTCACGCCTGGTTGCGTCGGGCGAATCCGGCCGGTTCTCTTCTGCGCGCCGCTAGCCGGCGAGTGCAACGTAGTGCCTGTTAAGTGCCGGCAGCAAAAAGGCCAGAGCTCATGCTCTGGCCTTTTTGCGTTGAACAGCGGTTTTTGCGGCGTTTAGCCCGCGAGGCCGCGCTTGATGACCTCGTTCAGCAGTCCGGTCATGCCTTCCGGATGTGTGGCGGCCCGTTCTTTCAGTTCAGTGACCAGGTCGCCATTCAGCTTGCAGGCGAACGCGACGAGGCCTTGCGCCTGGTCGAGCTTGCGCTGTTCGCGGCGATCGAGCTTCGGCTCGGCGGCTGCGGCTTTGCCGAAGCGGTCTGCGGTCGACAGTTTCATTGCGTTGTTCAGCTTGAGTGCCTTGTTTTTTTCAAGGTCGGTCTTTTTCATCGCCATACGGAAGGCCTCTGCCAGATAAGTGATCCCGCATTGTACGCATCGCGCCGCGCGTCGAGCGAGCCGCGGCGATTCCGCACTCGAGCGGCGTTGGAGCGGAGTGCGGGCCGCGCGAAGTCTGCGGGATCGAGCAGGTGTTCAAGCGTGACGCTCCGGCGCGCCGGCCACGCTGTCCATCAGCGCACGCATTCGTTGCCAGTGCGTGCCTTCCCAGAACACGCGCCGGCACACGTCGCAGGTGACGAACTGGTGGTGTCGTTCCAGCACGCCATCGGGCGCCCGATCACCAACTTCAGCTTTGGCGATACGCCGCAGCGGCGCATTGCACATCAGACACAAACGGAACGGCTGCGCGCTGCCGGCCAGATCGAGCCGTTCAAACACTTCGCGCAGTTGCTCATGCGGACGCAGCGTACGCACGTAGCAGCCATGCGTGATGGAGCGGCGTTTCAATAGCTCACGATCGCGCGTCAGTACGATGCGTTGTTGTGCGGCCGCGAGCGCTTCGATATCCGCGTCGGGATAGTGGTTGTCGTAGAGTGTGTCGAAGCCGGCCAGCCGCAGCAGCGGGGCGAGTCCACCCAGATGCGCATCGGCAATGAAGCGCACCACGCGCAGCGGATGTTCGCGTACGCGCAACAGCGGCTGGATGTCGAGCGCTTCAAACTTCGGATAAACGGCGATGCGATCGCCGTCGGACAGCAGATGATTGAAACCGACCGATTCGCCATTCACCAGGATCAGCTCGACCTCGGTATGCGGCACGCCAAGCACTTCGATCATATGTTTCGCGGTTGCGCCGGGCGCGCAGGCGTAGCTGAACGCGTGCCGGCGCAAGGGCCGGGCGAGAAAATCGTTCAGCTCCTCGTAGAAGCGGAATGTCGCGGTGACCATCGCAACAGTATCGCACCGGGTTTAATTGCGCGCTGTCCTGCACGTGTCGCATGGGTGTGCTTTACTTCCAGTTCCTTAGAAGACGGAGTAACAGATGGACATCGGTTTTATCGGTCTCGGCGAGATGGGTGCCGCGATGGTTGCAAACATTTTGAAAGCCGGGCATCAGGTGCGCGTGTGGAACCGCTCACCGGAACGCGCTCAGTCGCTCGCCGACGCCGGCGCGCGGGTCGTGGCGACGCCGGCTGAAGCGTTTGCGGGCGAGGCCGTGTTCTCGATGCTCGCCGACGATACCGCGCTGCGCGAAGTCATCACCGCGTCGCTGCTGGAACACGCCCCGCGCGGCTTGATCCACGTGAACATGGCGACAATCTCGGTGGCGCTGGCCGAGGAATTGGCGACGGCGCATGCCTCGCGCGGCGTCCATTACGTCGCCGCACCGGTGATGGGGCGGCCCGACGTCGCCGCCGCTGGCAAGCTGACGATCGTGGCGGGCGGGCCGGCGGAGTCGATCGACCAAGTGCAGCCGATTTTCGACGCCATCGGCCAGAAAACGTGGCGTATCGGTTCGCTGCCGCAACAGGCGAACGTGATGAAGCTCGCGGCCAATTTCATGCTGGGCGCGGCCGTCGAGACGCTTGGCGAGGCGGCCACACTGGTAACCGGCCACGGCCTCGCGATGCAGGACTTCCTCGACGTCATCACGAGCGGCCTGTTTCCGGGGCCAGTCTATGCGGGCTACGGCAAGATGATCGCGGAGCAGCGTTACGAGCCGGCGCTGTTCAAAGCGCGTCTTGGATTGAAGGACCTGCGCCTCGCGCTGGCGGCCGCTGACGCGGTCACGACGCCGTTGCCGATCGCAAGCGTGGTGCGCGACAGCCTGATCGAAGCGATGGCGCATGGCGACGGCGAGAAAGATTTTGCTGTGCTGGGACAGGTGGCGGCACGGCGGGCGGGGCGCTGAGCCCGCGGCCGGCTACGGCCGGCTCCAATCGCAAAAACGCCGCGCAAAAATTGTTGCGTTTATACAACGGTGAGGGTCAACCCTAATTTGCATGTTGCGACGCACCAAAGCATTTGCTATAGTTCTTCTTGTCTCCTCCATGTCTCCTCTGATATGGATTCAGCCCGCCAACTTAGGCGGGCTTTTTTTTGCCTGAATTTCCGGCATCCTCCCGTTCGCGTGCTGACTGTTTCGCACAGTCATCGCTCAGCAGCCGATATCCACCGAGTATCCAGCGCCGCCCAGGCAGCTAACCCACCGTTGCTCGCCGCCCGCGCTAAAAAGACAAAGCCGACTCGCCCCTGACCAGGACCAGCCGGCTTTGTCGGGTCTGCACCGAATTCAGAACCTATACGAAACGGCCAGGAAGGAAATGATCGGATCGGCCTTCAGCTCCGCCTTCGAGACACTTAGTTCCGTGCCGTCCGCCGCCTTGATGATGACCGACGAGGTCGTCTTCAACGGGATATACGTGACCGATGCCAACAGGCCCCAATGGTCGGTGATGTTGTACGACAACCCCGCATTGAACACGGGTTGCCACGACGAAGAGGCCTTCGCAGACACCTGCGTCTGCCCAGGCTTGCCTGCACCGGCAGCCAGCACCGAGCCGAGATTGTTCTGGGTGGACGTGACGAAGTTCTGACTTAGCTGAATGTCGGAGAACCAGTTATACGACACGCCGATGCCAACAAACGGCCTGAACTTCGCCGTGGGCGCATTGAAGTAGTACTGGAACAGCAGCGCCGGGCTCCACTGGCGCACGCTCTTCACGATCGGATTGGCCTGCGGATCGCCGAGGTCCTGCTGGCCGAGCGCCCCTGCCGGTCCCGGCGGCTTGATGGTGCCGTGGCCATAGATCTTGAAGACCGGCGGCACGCCCGCCACCGTCGTCACGGCGATGTGATCGGTGAGGTAGTGGCTGAATACGAGGCCGACGGTATTGGCGCTATTGGTCGACAAGCCTGTGCCGCTGGACGTGAACGAGCTCGGCAGACGCAGTGGCGTATTGATCGGTGTCGGGGCGACGTTGGTGGTCAGCGGCGTGCTTGAATCCTGCGGCATGACGTGGAACCAGCCGAGCACGGCGACGTTGTCGCCCGCTTGTTGTGCATGCGCACTGGCTGACAGACAAGCGGCCAATATCGCCAGATAGAGTTTTTTCATGTTGTTCCTCCTGAGGCGCGCGTTACGTTAGCGCGCGCGGCGAGCGACGGCGGGTTGGCTGCCCAGCCGGTGCGCTAAATACCCGATGGACGCCGGCTGCCGCGCGATGACTATGCGCAGCAGCCGGCACGCGAACGCCTCGTTGCGTTTCGGCGGCGCGTGCTGCGTCCATTACTGGACGAAGGCGCCGATCGTGAAGTACGGCGAGGCCGCGTTGGTCAGATCGAGGTAGCCGAACACGCCGCCCGTGAAGATCATCTTTCCGGTCGGGGTGGTGCCCGTCGAGGCGCCCACCTGCGTCGTCGTCACGACGCCCGGCACGGTCTGCGTGAAGTCCAGATTCAGCGCGGTCGCGAGCGATGCCTGCGACGCATTGAACGGATCCAGCAGCGTGGCCTGCGTGCCTTCGAGCGCGGTGCTGCGATAGTCGAACTGGCTATCCACGCCGATGTACTCACCGTTTTGCGAGTTCACCGCGATCGAGGTCTGGGGCGCCAGAATCGAGATGCCCGATTCATCGTCCGCGTACGGACCGAGTTCGCCATTCACCGGCGTCGTCACCGACGAGTTCGCCGCGCCGGTCCGCACCAGGATCGGCACCACCTGATTGCGCAGCTTGCCGACGATCATGTAGCCGCGAGCCTTCGGCGTCGTGGCGAGGGTCGGTTTGGCCTGGCCCAGGAACTTGTCGGTTTCGAACGCGCCGCTGCCGTCGCTCGACGCGACGAAGTTCGTGCCTGGCTGCTGGCACTTGCCCGCGTTCACGCCGGAGTTGTCGCACTCGGTCCATGTCCCGTCCGCGTTGATCGTGATCTTCGAGTCGACCGCGACCGGCGCGAAGCTTTGCGACGGGACCTGGTGATAGCCGAGCTGGTTGTAGGTGCCGACCACGTTCGCGAGGTTCGTTTCAATCGACGAAAAACCGATGAACGGGTAGTAGGGGAACGTGGTGTCGGGCACGGCGCCCACGCCGAGAACCCCACCGAAGGAAATTTCCGCGCCCGGAATCGTGCCGCCTGCCACGCCTTCGCCGACGAAAATCCGCGCCGGACGGCTCGGATCAAGGCTTGCACCGTTCAGCCGGAAGGCGCACTGGTTCAGCTTGCTGGTCGGCAACAGCGTTTCCTGGGTCAGTGTGCCGCTTGCAGTCTGGCCGGCGCGCGTCGGCGCGACGGTGCCGGTGGTTGCCGGGATCGGCGATTCGATATAGCTGATTTGCCACGTCATCCTGGTGGTGTCCATCTGTAGCTTGACCAGCTCGCCGTCACCGCCGCCACCCGTGAACACCGTGCCGTAGTCGAGCGACGAAGGGCACAGGCGAACCTCCGTCACCGGTCCATCACCGCCGCCACCACCACCGCACGCCCCCAGCAACGGTGCTGCAAGAGCGAGCACCGAAAGGATTCTCCATTTCATACCGCCTCCGGAATTTTCTCGTTGTGTGTGGCCGGCTCCCAGTCCGGCCACCATTTGCTCTATTTGTGTCTCGTAGTGCGAACTGCTGTTGCTTCGTTTTCCTGGTTGGTTACTTGCTGATCTGCGCACCGATGCCGAAGTAGGGGGCGTTCGGCGTGTCCGCATTGGCCGACGTCGCCGTGATACCGCCGTTGACCGTGCCCTGAATCTCGATCGCGTACAGGCCACCTGAGGCGATCGCGAGACCGGTCTGGCCGTTCGCTTGCTGGACGCCGACAAGTCCAGGGCTCGGCAGACCGTAAGCCAGCCCGAACCCGTCTTCCGCGGCCGAAGTCGACGGATTGATGAAGGTGCCCACGCCGCCCTGGATCAACGTCGCGGTGGACTTGAAGTTCGAATCCGCGCCGACATAGCCGCCGTCGAAGCCGCCAGATGCGAGCGGAGTGGCCGCGGCGAGCATGGCGATGCCGGATTCGTCGTCGACCTTTAACGCCAGGAGGTTGTCCGTGTTGACAAAGCCGGTGCGGACCACCAGCGGTACCGTGGCACCGTTAACCTGACCAAGAATCATGTGAGCCGTGCCGGATTTATCCGTACGGAGCGGAGCGGGATTGCCTCCATTGACGATCTGCGGCGGGTTCGCGCTATCGAAATAACCGTTGCTGTTCGGCGTCAGTGCGGCGCCGGTCGTCAAGCATCCACTGGAACTGGAGGATGTGCAGTTACCGCTGGCGTCGAATGTCTCGACCGAATTGGTGGCGACGGTTTCGTAATTCGCCGTTGGTGAGAGGTGATAGAGCAATCCGTTGTAAGTACCTGCCAGTTTGGTGAGGTCGGTCGTGGTAGTGGCGAAGCCGAGGAACGGATAAAAGTCGAAGTGGCGCTTGTTCACCGCACCGATACCTAATCCCAAGGCACCGGCGTATTCCACTGTCGCGCCCGGAATGCCGCCGCCGGCTACGCCTTGGCCCACGAGGATGATCGGCGGATTGGGATTGCCAACGAAGTCGGGCGTCGTATAAGTGGTGCCGTCAGACGCGGTGCCGGTGCCTTTCCCGAGGATGAATGCGCAACGGATTTGTTCCGCGGTCGGCAAGGCGCCGGTCGGCGGGTGGATCACCGCGCCTGTGATCTGAGTGCCGGCTCGCGTCACCTCGACGCTGGCACTCGTCAACGGAATTGGCGACTCGAGCCACTTCAGCGTGTACGTCATCGCGGTCGCGTCGATGTTGACCCGCACCACTTCGCCGCTACCTGCTCCGCCCAGGAACGTGGTCTTCACGATGTCGGCGGTAGCGGGACACAGCGCGCTCGTACTCGAGCCTGTCGGCGGTGGACCTTGCACGCCGCAGCTCGATCCCGAGCATTGCGGCGAGCTGATCGTGCCTGGATTGTCGGCCTTGCCGCCGCCGCAGGCGATGAGGAATGGGGCCGTGGCAATGGCCATTGCCAAGCCTCTTGTAATGGCGTGCGACATGCTGCTGTCTCCCTTCATGTATTTGTGCGAGCTAATTTCGCTGCGCGTTTAATGCCTGTCAATTGAATAAGCCGTCTAAAAAGACCGATTCAAACAGGGCGATTTTTGCCGCACGCACGCCATGTGGGGCTGGGGAGGCCTTTAAAACAAAAAAGGAATTTTGGGTTCGGGGGCCGGCATCGTTGCTTCGCCGCACGCCCTTGCCAGGCAAGCGTTACGGCAAAACGGCTCTATCATCTTCGAACGACCGTTCGCGAAAAAATCCGGAGTTTCCCTGGGCGGAAAACTATGCTGGACGGGGCGATTTAAGGAATGAATTACCGTCGGTTAATGAGTAGTCCAATTTCTTTTTTTTAAGTAATGCGGGCTACTACTGATTAAGCGCAATAAGGGAATTCTGATGACTGGCTTTTAAAACAAAAAGCCGGTCTTTGCAGACCGGCTTTCGGCGGATTGACGGCGAATTACCGTCAGCGTCTGGAACTGGCTCAGCGTTTCAAGCCGCTTTCTTCGGCGGCGCCGATTGCGAGGTTCATGCACTGGATCGCGGCGCCCGACGCACCCTTGCCCAGGTTATCGAGGCGCGCAACGGTCACGAAGCGCTCTTCGTTGCCGAATACGAACAGGTCGACACGGTTGGTGTCGTTGTTCGCTTGCACGTCGAAGAAGCCGCTGTCGAGATTCGCTTCCGCATCGAACGGCGCGACGTGCACGAAAGCCTCGCCTGCGTAGTACTCGGCGAACAGCGCCTGTACGTCTTGCAACGTGGTTTTCTTGGCCAGCTGATTCGGCGAGAAGAACGTGGTGACCGCGAGGCCCTTGTAGAAGTCGCCGACGATCGGCGTGAACACCGGCGCCGATTTCAGGCCCGTGTGCGCTGCCATTTCCGGCAGATGCTTGTGCGTGAGGCCAAGTGCGTACGGGCGCGGGCTCTTGAGCTTGTCATTGCCGCCGGCTTCGTAGTCGGCAATCATCTTCTTGCCGCCGCCGCTATAACCGGTGATCGAATAAGCGTGCGCCGCGAACTCCGGTGCTACGACCCCCGCTTCGACGAGCGGACGCATGGCGAGCACGAAGGCCGACGCATGGCAGCCGGGCACGGCGATGCGTTTCGCGGTGCGCAGACGCTCGCGTTGCGAGCGCGCCAGTTCGGGCAGGCCGTAGGCCCAGTCGGCGGACGTGCGGAAGGCGGTGCTGGCATCGATCAGCACGGTGCGATCGTTCTCGACCAGCGAGGCCGACTCGCGCGAGGCGACGTCCGGCAGGCATAAGAACGTGACGTCCGATGCATTGATGAGACGACGGCGCTCTTCGAGGTCCTTGCGCTTCGCTTCTTCGATACGCAGGATCTCCACGTCGGCGCGTTGCGACAGGTATTCGAAAATCTTCAGGCCGGTCGTGCCTTCCTGTCCGTCGACAAAAACTTTCGTGCTCATCTCGATCTCACTGACTTACTGGAAACGGGGCGCGACACCGCGCCGGAACGCTATTTTAAGACCTGACGGGGGCGGGCGCGCAAAACCGGGTGAAAAAACGACGATGCGCGCCGAAAGTGACATTGGCATGACCTGTTACACGACAGATGCGAGCCGATGCGAGCGGGTTTCGCATAGATTAGCTGCGCTTGGCAAGAGCCGCGCCGCGCATCGTGAAAGGCGCGCCATCTGCTTTGAGCGCACGCGGCAGGGCCGTGGCCGCTATCCGACGCGAACCCTCGGACAGTGCGCTATCGAGGCGCCGCGTTCCAGCGCGCCGTCACGCCGGCGATACGCACGCCGAACATGCGCGCTGTTTCCAGATCGCCCGCGGGCGGCGCTTCTTCCGGCGACGCATCCGCGGGGGACTGCGTCAGCAGGCCGGTAAAGCCGCCCACGTAGTTCAGGTCGTTGCGGGTTGCCGCCTTGGTGTTCGACGGCATCATGCCGGTGCCAGCCCAGATCATGCTGTGTTGCATCGCCAGTGTGACGAAGTATTGAATCGTCGAGAACTTGTCGCCGTTCATGGTCGCCGAATTGGTGAAGCCGGCTGCGATCTTGTCCTTCCACGCCTGGCTGAACCACGGTTTCGAACTCGCGTCGGCGAATTTCTTGAAGTCGGCGGATGGCCCGCCCATGTAAGTCGGGGCGCCAAAGATGATGGCGTCGGCAGCCGCCAGTTCTGCCCAGGCCGCGTCGTCGATTTCGCCGACCGGCATGAGCTTCGCGTCCGCGCCTGCTTCGAGCGTGCCGGCCAACACGGCCTCAGCGACTTTCTTCGTGTGGCCGTAGCCGCTGTGATAAACGACGACGATCTTCGACATGGCATTCTCCGGCGAGATTAAAAAAGCAGGGGTTAAGCACGGCAACAGTGCGCACGCGGCGACGCGACATCGACAAGCATCGCCCACGCCCCGCTGTTGCACATTAGCGTGCGCGGATGACAGCAATTCCGCTGCGGACGCCATGTAACGCAAGCCGTGCGCCAACTGGCGTGTCGAGCCGGCGGAACGCGCCGCGGCTCGCACAAGGCGCGGTGTGAGTCGCGCTCAGGCACGCAGCCGATATCGTTCGAGACAGGTTTTGACGGACGCCACTACCGTCCGTAGTTGACCACCATTCGCGCGCTGCCGAGTGTGGCGGTACTGATTTCGTGATCGAACATGAGTGCCGGGCGTCCCTGCGCGAGGCGCAGATCCGCGCTGCTCAGCGCATAGACGGTGATGACGTAGCGGTGAGGTTTGCCCGGCGGCGGACAGGGGCCACCATAGCCGTCGATATCGAAGTCGTTGCGCGCTTCGACCGCGCCGAGTTTCTTCAGGAAGCCGGACGAGCTGGCATTCTCCGGCAAGCTGTCGACGGCGGCCGGAATGGCCGCAACGGCCCAGTGCCACCAGCCGCGGCCGGGCGCATCCTGATCGAACACTGTGACGGCAAAGCTGCGCGTGCCTGGCGGCGCGCCGTGCCACGTTAATTGCGGTGAGCGATTACCGCCTTTGCAGTCGTCCTGATCGAAAACCTGAGCGGTATTCACAGTACCGCCCGCATGGAAACTTGCGCTGGTTAGCGTGAACGCGTTCTCGGCAAGCCCGTCAGGGCTATGCGCCGCCAATAGCGCGAGACCCAGCATCGCGCAGGTGAGGAACGGCACACGGCGGAACGGCAAAGCAAGCGAAACAACCAGGCAACGCGAGCGCATGTGCCGGTTCTCCTGTCAGGGCGCGAGGCAGTTGACCTCGCGAAGATTATTGTCCCTATTTTGTGCCCCAAGGTCGAATCAAGTCTAACATTAGGTTTGCCGCGGATCATTGTTGCCGACGGCGGGCTGAGCCGGCGTGAAATCGGCTATAGTCGGAGGAATTGTCCGCACGAACACAGACGCGTGCCCCGATCAGTCTAAGTACCAAGAATAGAAAGGCATGTCAGAAGTTTTGGAGAGTGGTTTATCTGTCGAGGGGAGGGCAATGCAAGATCCAGTCAGGGTCGTGGTCGCTGACGACCATCCGGTGATTCTGTTCGGCGCCGAACAGGCTTTGCTCAAGTTTCCAGGTCTGCAGGTCGTCGCGCGCGCGACAGTCAACTGAACTGGTCAAGGTGCTGCAGACCGTTGAGTGCGATGTACTCGTCACGGATCTGGCCATGCCAGGCGGTCAATACGGCGATGGTTTGCCGCTGATCGGTTATCTGCGGCGCAATTTTCCCGACCTTCCCATCGTGGTGCTGACCATGCTGGAAAACGCCGCGCTGCTCAAGCGGCTGAGCGAACTCGGCGTGACCTCGGTCGTCAACAAATCGGACGATCTGAGCCACATCGGGCTTGCGGTGCAGCACGTCAGTCGCAACCTCGAATATATGAGCCCGTCCGTTAAGGCGTCGCTCGATACGCTGCGCATGAATGCCGGCGGCAAGAACGAAGAAGTGATGCTGTCTCGGCGCGAGCTCGAGGTTGTGCGCCTGTTCGTGTCCGGCATGACGATCAAGGAGATCGCGGAGCAACTTAACCGCAGCATCAAGACGATCAGCACGCAGAAGAACACGGCAATGCGCAAGCTCGGCATTGATCGCGATTCCGAGTTGTTCCAGTACGCGCAGAGCAATGGCTTGCTGAATCTGTCGTCGCATTCGGTCGACGATACCGGCACCGCGTCCTAACCGCGGTTGTACCCTCGTCCGGCTGGACGAGCAATGAAAAAAGGCCACCTGTCTCATTGAACTGCACCCCAAATCGTTGGACGGGTGTCCAACTTTTGGGGTGCAGTTCAATGAGACAGGTGGCCTTTTTTATTCCATCCGAATTGAGCGGTTCAGCTTACTGCGGCGTTGCGTTGGCGCCGCCGTGTGCCGCCGACCATTCGGCCGGCGCGTGCAGGAATTTTTCCACTTCGTCGAGCGTCTTGCTGTCGAAGTAGTTGTTTGCCTTGGCGACGCGCAACACGTCCCACCACGTGGCAAGCGCGTGCAGATCGACGTCGATGTCTTTCAGCACCGACACGCTTTCCTTGAAGATGTTGTAGTGGAACAGCACGAAGCAGTGGTTCACCGTGGCGCCGGCGGTGCGCAGCGCATTGATGAAATTGATCTTGCTGCGGCTGTCCGTGGTCAGATCTTCGACCAGCAGTACGCGTTGCCCTTCGGTCAGCAGACCTTCGATCTGCGCGTTACGGCCGAAACCCTTCGGCTTCTTGCGCACATATTGCATCGGCACCATCAGGCGGTCAGACAGCCATGCCGCGAACGGGATGCCGGCGGTTTCGCCACCGGCCACGGCGTCGATCTGTTCATAGCCGACGTCGCGCAGGATGGTGGTTTCCGCCATTTCCATCAGGCCGCGGCGCACGCGCGGATACGAGATCAGCTTGCGGCAGTCGATATAAACCGGGCTCGCCCAGCCGGACGTGAAAATGTACGGTTTCTCCGCGTTGAAGTGCACTGCTTGCACTTCCAGCAGCATCTTGGCGGTGGTGTCGGAGATCGTCTGGCGATCGAAGCCTGTCATGGGCGGATCCTTGGGTGTGAGCGAGGAGAAGCGGGCGCGGGGCCCGGTGGCGCAGCAAGCGGGGTATGCCGCGCCATGATGGGCGGCGCCTTGGTAGGCAAATACACAACCGGTCAGTGGAGTACAGGCCGGTTTTTGCTACGCGCGTAGGCCGACATTTTACCCGAAATGGTCCTCCCGAGGAGGCCGTCGTGGGTGTCGGAGGCGAACGACCGCTAGCACGGCACCGCTGAACGAGGCTTGCAGGGTCTCTGCCCGAGGCCGCATTGCGATTGCTTCCCGCGCGGCTTGCCAGTCTGCTTTTTGGCTTGCTTGTGAGTGGCTTGGGGCGCCTTTACACTCACGCGAATTTCCCGGGCGGCTTGCATGTTTGCCGCCCTCATGCCCTACGGAATGCTTTCAATGACTGCCGCTACTTCTGCCGAGACCCGTGAACCTGCCCAAAGCGGCTATGCTGGCCGCGCGCTGATCGCTTCGGTGCTCGGTTACGCGATGGACGGCTTCGATCTGCTGATCCTCGGCTTCATGCTGCCGGTTATTGCCGTGGATCTGCATTTGAGCTCGGCGCAGGCCGGTTCGCTCGTCACGTGGACGCTGATTGGCGCGGTAGCGGGTGGCCTGATTTTCGGCGTCTTGAGCGATTATTTCGGCCGCGTGCGGATGCTGACCTGGACCATTCTGATCTTCGCCGTCTTCACCGGACTGTGCGCGCTGGCGCAGGGTTATACCGATCTGCTGGCGTATCGGACCATCGCAGGCATTGGCCTGGGCGGCGAGTTCGGCATCGGCATGACGCTCGTCGCCGAGGCGTGGCCGGCGTCGCAGCGGGCGCGCGTGTCGTCGTATGTCGGCTTGGGATGGCAACTCGGGGTGCTGGCGGCCGCGTTACTGACGCCGCTTCTACTGCCGGTGATCGGCTGGCGCGGCATGTTCGCGCTTGGATTGCTGCCTGCCGTGGTGTCGTTTTTCGTGCGACGCCGCGTCGAGGAGCCAGCGCTGTTCACCGAGCGCGTCGCACGTGGGATGCGCAAACTGCCGCTCAAATTGCTGGTGGCCGACAGACGCACCGCGCGCGCCAGCATCGGTGTCGCGATTCTCTGTTCCGTACAGAACTTCGGTTATTACGGTCTGATGATCTGGCTTCCGAGCTATTTGTCGACGACCTTCGGTTATTCGCTGACCAAGTCCGGCGTGTGGACTGCCACGACGGTTCTCGGCATGGCGTGCGGCATCTGGCTGTTTGGTGTGGCCGCTGACCGTTTCGGCCGCAAGCCGACCTTCCTGTTCTACCAGGTGGGCGCGGTGGCAATGGTCTTCGTCTATGCCCATCTGACAACGCCAATGGCGCTGCTCATCGGCGGCGCGGCGATGGGCGTGTTCGTCAACGGGATGATCGGCGGCTACGGCGCACTCATCTCCGAGCTTTATCCGACCGCGGCACGCGCCACTGCGCAGAACGTCCTGTTCAATATCGGGCGGGCGATCGGCGGTTTCGGGCCGGTGGTCGTGGGTGCATTGGCCGCACGCTATTCGTTTGGCGCCGCGCTCGCCTTCCTCGCGTCGATCTATCTGCTCGACATCTTTGCGACGCTCTTTCTGATCCCTGAACGACGCGGCGCCGAACTCGAATGACGCCCGCGTGACCCCTACTTGACCTGCGCATGACGCATGCAAGGCCCGTGAGCAGAATGGCCGCCGGATGCGGCGCTGCAGCATTGCCGGGCCTTGTTTTGCCGATGATGGGCCATGTTAACCACTCAGTGCATCGACACGTACGGGGTGTACACTAATCGGCCCGCGTAGCACTCCGCACCGTCTTGTCCTCCGCCGAGGTTCGACGCCGCGCCCAACCGGCGCATGCGAAAACCGCCGCAGTCGATTATCCATTCGATAGACGCGAAGCGCCGCTAACGGTGCAGTGTGCCGGGCCCAATTACTTACGTCTCGCAGGCTAAAAAATGGACGAACAACTTAAGCAAAGCGCTCTCGCCTATCACCAGTTTCCGAAGCCCGGCAAGATTTCGGTCACCCCCACCAAGCCGCTGTCGAACCAGCTCGACCTGTCGCTTGCTTACTCGCCGGGTGTCGCCGCGGCCTGCATGGCGATCTATGACGACCCGCTCGACGCGCAGAAGTACACCTCGCGCGGCAACCTTGTCGGCGTGATCACGAACGGTACGGCCGTGCTTGGTCTCGGCAATATCGGCCCGCTCGCCGCGAAGCCGGTGATGGAGGGCAAGGGTTGCCTGTTCAAGAAGTTCGCCGGCATCGACGTGTTCGACATCGAACTGAACGAGTCGGATCCGGACAAGCTGGTCGAAGCGATCGCGATGCTCGAGCCGACTCTGGGCGGCATCAACCTCGAAGACATCAAGGCGCCGGAATGCTTCTACATTGAAAAGAAGCTGCGCGAGCGCATGAAGATTCCCGTCTTCCACGACGATCAGCACGGCACCGCGATCATCGCTTCGGCCGCGATCCTGAACGGCCTGAAGGTGGTCGGCAAGAAGCTCGACGAAGTGAAGCTGGTGTGTTCGGGCGCGGGCGCGGCGGCCATCGCGTGTCTGGATCTGCTGGTGAACCTTGGCTTGTCGAAGAAGAACGTACTGGTCACGGATTCGAAGGGCGTGATCTACGAAGGCCGCGGCAATCTCGATCCGTCGAAAGAACGTTACGCGGCAAACACCGAAGCACGCACGCTGGCTGACGCGATCCGCGGCGCCGACGTGTTCCTCGGCTGCTCGAGCGCCGGCGTGCTGAAGCCGGAAATGGTCGCCGAAATGGGCACGCAGCCGCTGATTCTGGCGCTGGCGAATCCGGAACCGGAAATCCGCCCGGAAGAAGCGAAGAAGGTGCGCCCGGACTGCATCATCGCGACCGGCCGTTCGGACTACCCGAACCAGGTCAACAATGTGCTGTGCTTCCCATTCATCTTCCGCGGCGCGCTGGATGTCGGTGCAACCACGATCACGGAAGAAATGAAGCTCGCGTGCGTGCGCGCGATTGCGGAACTGGCCGAAGAAACCGACCAGGGCGATGAAGTCGCGAAGGCGTATGAAGGCCACTCCCTCGAATTCGGCCCGGAATACCTGATTCCGAAGCCGTTCGATCCGCGTCTGATCATCAAGATCGCGCCGGCTGTCGCGCAAGCCGCGATGGATTCGGGCGTCGCGACCCGTCCGATCAAGGATATGGACGCGTACCGCGAAGAACTCGGCACGACGGTGTACCGCACCGGCATGGTGATGCGCCCGGTGTTCGCCGCTGCGAAGTCGGAGCCGGCGCGCATCGTGTTCGCCGAAGGTGAGGACGAGCGCGTGCTGCGCGCCGCGCAATTCGTGCTGCTGGAAAAGATCGCCAAGCCGATTCTGGTTGGCCGTCCGTCGGTGATCGAGATGCGTCTGAAAAAGATGGGCTCGAAGTTGAAATGCGGTGAAGACTTCGAAGTCGTCGATCCGGAAGACGATCCGCGCTATCAGCAATGCTGGCAGGCGTACCACGAACTCGGCGCGCGCGAAGGCGTGACGCCGGACGTCGCGAAGGCTGCGATGCGCAAGTTCAACACGCTGATCGGCGCGATCCTCGTGCGCCTCGGCGAAGCGGACGGCATGATCTGCGGGATGATCGGCCAGTACCACACGCATCTGAAGTTCATCGAGCAGGTGCTGGGCAAGGCGGATAACGTGCAGAACTTCGCTGCAATGAATCTGCTGATGTTGCCGGGCCGCAATCTGTTCATTTGCGACACGTACGTGAACGAAACACCGACCGCTGAACAGCTCGCTGACATGACGATGCTCGCTTCGCGTGAAATCGAAAAGTTCGGCATCACGCCGAAGGTTGCGTTGCTGTCGAATTCGAACTTCGGCAGCGCGCCGTCGTCGTCGTCGCAACGCATGGCCGCAGCTCGCAAGCTGATCGCCGAGCGTGCGCCAACGCTCGAGATCGACGGTGAGATGCATGGCGACGCGGCGTTGTCGGAAGCAGTCCGCAAGGCTGCGTTCCCGGGCACGACGCTGACCGGCGAAGCGAATCTGCTGATCATGCCGAACGTCGAAGCGGCGAACATTACGTACAACCTGCTGAAGATGATCGGCGGCGAAGGCGTGACGGTGGGTCCGTTCCTGCTGGGCGCCGAAAAGCCGGTGCACATCCTGACGCCGGCTGCGACCGTGCGCCGGATCATCAACATGACGGCGGTGGCTTCGGCGAATGCACGCAAGCGGGTGAACGCGCAGTAATGCTGGATTGATGATTGAAGCGGCGCTGCATTGCGGCGTTCGCTGGAAAGCTAGGAGAACGCCACGGAAATTGATTCCGTGGCGTTTTTTTATTTCCGCGCTCTTATGCTGGTGGCCGCCGGTCTGAGAAATTCTTAGTGAGCTAGGCGAGCTTTAAGAATGCTCCTATTCGATTTGCTGTGACACTTTTGTAAAGTTACTTCTGAAGCGCGGCACAACGCGATGGCAACGGAACAGTCGGCTGGTCAATCCTTGCATCGTGCCACATGTTGCGCTTCCTCTGGTGTTGAGAAGTTCGTAGCGGCAGTAGCAGTAGTTCTGATGGTGAATACAGTAGTACCAATGGGTTGCAGTAAAGGCAGTAAGTGTGTGTGGTTGAAGTAGCAGTTGGTGGTTGAAGTAGCAGTTGGTGGTTGAAGTAGCAGTTGGTGGTTGAAGTAGCAGTTGGTGGTTGAAGTAGCAGTTGGAAGTTGAAGTAGCAGTTGGTGGTTGAAGTAGCAGTTGGTGGTTGAAGTAGCAGTTGGAAGTTGAAGTAGCAGTTGGAAGTTGAAGTAGCAGTTGGTGGTTGAAGTGGCAGTTGGTGGTTGAAGTAGCAGTTGGTGGTTGAAGTAGCAGTTGGAAGTTGAAGTAGCAGTTGGAAGTTGAAGTAGCAGTTGGTGGTTGAAGTGGCAGTTGGTGGTTGAAGTAGCAGTTGGTGGTTGAAGTGGCAGTTGGTGGTTGAAGTGGCAGTTGGTAGTTGAAGTAGCAGTTGGTAGTTGAAGTAGCAGTTGGTAATTGAAGTAGTAGTTCGTAGTTTTAGTTGCTGTTTGGTAGTTGTTTGTTTTTGGTTGGTTGTTGTGTTGTTGGAAGGAGCAGTACCGCTTGTTCTTGTACACACGCATCACGTGTCGAAACAGGCAAAAAAAGGCGACTGTCCGCGAGGACAGTCGCCTTTTCCATTTCAGGCCAATACCCGCCGGTCAAGCCGGCGAGATCATGCCGCGTGCTGCGTCTTTCCCGTTTCCGGCGAGCGCCAGCGCGTCAGCAAACCGTTCCACTTGACCCGCACGCCCTTCAGATTATTTTCCTTCACGTGCCCGTAGCCGCGGATGCCGTCCGGCAGATTCGCCAGTTCGATCGCCAGTTCACGCTTCTGCGCGGTCAGCCCGCCGATCAGCTCACGCACCAGTGCTTCGTATTCGACGATCAGCGCGCGCTCCGTGCGACGCTCCTCCGTCTTGCCGAACACGTCGAACGCGGTCCCGCGCAGGAACTTGAGTTTTGCGAGCACGTGCATGGCGCTGAACACCCAAGACCCGTACTTCTTCTTCACCAGATGGCCTTGCGCGTCTTTCTTCGAGAACGTCGGCGGCGCGAGGTGAATGTGCAGCTTCCAGTCGCCTTCGAAATTCGCCTTTAGCTTTTCGATAAACGCCGGGTCGCTGTAGAGTCGCGCGACTTCGTACTCGTCCTTGTAAGCCATCAGCTTGTGAAGGTTCTTTGCGACCACTTCGGTCAACGGCAACTGGCCGTCGATCGAATCGAGCGCTGACTCCGCCACACGCACTTGTGACACCAGATCCCGATACCGCCTTGCATACGCGTCGTTTTGCCATGCTGCAAGATAGTCGGCGCGTTTATCGATCAGCGTGTCGAGCGCCTTCGGTGTGTGCAGCGAGATGATCTTGCTGCTCGCCGTCTCTGCTGCGGCACCGCGTCCTTGCGACTGCGCGAGCTTGCGCACCGCAGCCAGATCATGCGCGGCGCGGCGGCCCCATTCGAATGCGGCACGGTTCTTTTCGATCTGCACGTTGTTCAGTTCGATTGCGCGCATCAGCGACTGATAGGTCAGCGGCACCCAACCGCGTTGCCATGCGTAGCCGAGCACGAACGGATTCGTGTAGATCGCATCGCCGAGCAGCGCCACAGCGAAGTGATTCGCGTCGACCATATCGACGCCGTCGTCGCCCGCGCCAGCACGCACGTCCGCTTCGGTGCTGCTGCCTGGGAAGCGCCAGTTCGGGTTCTTGATGAGTTCAGCGGTCGGCGTGTGCGCGCTATTGAGCACGACACGGGTGCGGCCCACCTGCATCCGCGAGACGCATTCGTCGCTGGCGGTGACGATCGCGTCGCAGCCGATCACGAGACTTGCTTCGCCCATTGCGATGCGGGTCGCGTGAATGTCGGCCGGGTTCTGGGCGATCTGCACGTGACTCATGACGGCGCCGCCCTTTTGCGCGAGGCCGGTGACGTCGAGTACCGTGACGCCCTTGTTTTCCAGGTGCGCGGCCATGCCGAGCAAGGCACCGATCGTTACGACGCCCGTGCCGCCGACGCCCGTCACCAGCACCCCATAGGGGCGCGCAATCGATGGGAGTTCGGGTTCAGGCACCGGCGGCATCGCGTCACCGACGATGCCCGAAGCCGCCTTCGGCTTGCGCAACTGACCCCCTTCGACGGATACGAAGCTTGGGCAGAACCCGTTCACGCACGAGAAGTCCTTGTTGCAGGTCGACTGATTAATCTGGCGTTTGGTGCCGTACTCGGTATCCAGCGGTTCCACGGACAGGCAATTTGACTTCACCGAACAATCGCCGCAGCCTTCGCACACCGCTTCGTTGATCACGACACGGCGCGCCGGATCCGGATACGTGCCGCGCTTCCTGCGGCGGCGTTTCTCCGTCGCACAGGTCTGGTCATAGATCAGGATCGTGGTGCCGGAAATCTCGCGAAGCTGACGCTGAACTTCGTCGAGCTTGTCGCGATGGTGAATGTCGATGCCGGGTGCGAGGCCGACGTTCGCGGCGTACTTCTCCGGTTCATCGGTGACGATCACGATCTTCGTCGCGCCTTCGGCGGCGAGTTGATGCGTAATCTGCGGCACGGTCAGCACGCCGTCGACCGGCTGGCCGCCCGTCATCGCGACCGCGTCGTTATAGAGAATCTTGTAGGTGATGTTCGCCTTCGACGCGATTGCCGCGCGAATCGCGAGCAGGCCCGAGTGGAAGTAAGTGCCGTCGCCGAGGTTGGCGAACACGTGCTTGTCGTTGCTGAACGGCGCCTGACCGATCCACGCCACGCCTTCGCCGCCCATCTGGCTGAAGGTGCTGGTGCTGCGGTCCATCCACACGGTCATGTAGTGGCAGCCGATACCGGCCATTGCACGTGAACCTTCTGGCACATTGGTCGACGTGTTGTGCGGGCAGCCCGAGCAGAACCACGGCTTGCGCTCGGCTTCGACGCGCGGACGCGCCAAGGCTTTTTCCTTCGCTTCGATTACCGCGATGCGCGTCGCAATTCGCGCACGTACGTCGGACGGCAGGTCGAACTTGTCTAGCCGCGTGGCAATTGCCTTGGCGATGATCGCGGGCGACAGCTCGTAGTGGGCCGGCAGCAGCCAGTTGCCCATCGGCACCGACCATTCGCCGCCCGCACCGTCTTTTTCATCGAACTTGCCGAACACGCGCGGACGCTGCGCATCGGGCCAGTTGTACAGTTCTTCCTTGATCGCGTATTCGAGGATCTGGCGTTTTTCTTCAACCACCAGAATTTCCTCGAGACCGCGCGCGAACGCTTGCGCACCTTGCGCCTCGAGCGGCCATACACAGCCGACCTTATACAGACGGATGCCGATGCGCGAACAGGTTTCGTCGTCGAGACCGAGATCGGTGAGTGCCTGACGCACATCGAGATACGCCTTGCCGCCGGTCATGATGCCAAAGCGCGCATGCGGTGAATCGATTTCGACGCGGTCCAGTTTGTTCGCGCGTACATAGGCGAGCGCCGCGTACCACTTGTAGTCGAGCAGACGCGCCTCCTGCACCAGCGGCGGATCCGGCCAGCGAATATTCAGCCCGCCTTCGGGCATCGCGAAGTCGTCGGGCAGAATGATTTTCGTGCGATGCGGATCGATATCGACCGAAGCCGACGATTCGACCACGTCGGTCACGCACTTCATGGCCACCCACAGGCCGGAATAGCGGCTCATCGCCCAGCCATGCAGGCCGAAGTCCAGATATTCCTGCACGTTCGATGGAAACAGTACCGGCAGGCCACACGCCTTGAAGATGTGTTCCGACTGGTGTGCGAGCGTCGAGGATTTAGCGGCATGGTCGTCGCCGGCGAGCACGAGAACGCCGCCGTGTTGCGCCGAGCCAGCCGAATTGCCGTGCTTGAAGACGTCGCCGGAGCGGTCGACGCCCGGGCCCTTGCCGTACCACATCGAGAACACGCCATCGTACTTGGCGCTCGGGTACAGATTGACCTGCTGTGAACCCCACACGGCGGTCGCCGCGAGGTCTTCGTTGACGCCGGGTTGGAACACGACGCGATGCGCGGCGAGATGCTGTTTCGCCTTCCACAAGGATTGGTCGAGTCCGCCAAGCGGCGATCCACGGTAACCGGAAATGAAGCCGGCGGTATTGAGCCCGGCGGCCTGGTCGCGTTGCTGCTGCAGCATCGGCAGACGCACCAGCGCCTGGATCCCGCTCATGTACGCGCGGCCGCGTTCGAGGGTGTATTTGTCGTCGAGCGTGACGGAAGATAGCGCGGCTTCGAGCGAGGCTCGCTGACCTGCGTCTAGCGGGGCATTCATTATGTGTACTCCTCCAACCAGGTTTGGGATCACCAAAACTTTTTTGGGCCGCGGCATCTTGTGAATGCTTGGGGCCGGGGTCGCCATATTGACGTGTTTTAAGTGATGGTAGCACTGGTAAAAACCCGCCGCAGCCCGTAGGGGATGTCCCAGCACGGAACTTCACCGAATTGCGTCCGGCGCCGCAATCCACTGTAACAAGCTGTAAAAGCTACAAATCTGCGGAACCGCAGTGGAAATGTCTGTCTAACAGCCCACCTGCGAGCAATGTCTGCGCAACGCTCCGCATTCGGCGGGGCTTCAGGGCAGCAGGGCAGTTAGAAAAGGAGCACGCATGAACACTAGAAACATCCAGACTTTCCTGATGGTTTCGGCCGCATTCTTCGCCATGAGCGCGCCGGTGCGCTCGAATTCGAACAGCGCAGGGACGCTGTCGAATGCGATCACCAGCACGGCGCAAGTCACGCCCGCACGTATTGCGGTGGAGCGCGTTGCCCGATCCACCCTGGCCGGCGAGGAAGACCAGAATTCGTGATGCGTTGCTGATGCGGCGCGTCGGTTGAAAATCGGCTGTTGTCCGGGCGTCGGAGAACGGCACAAACGGCGAAGGGCGAGGATCTTGCGATCCTCGCCTTTTTTATATCTCTCAGATTCCGCGCCGGCCTTCAGCCTTCAAGCCTTGTCCTGAACCACGCCACGGCGAATCTGGTCCAGCTCGATCGATTCGAACAGTGCCTTGAAATTGCCCTCGCCGAAGCCCTGATTGCCTTTTCGCTGGATGATCTCGAAGAAGATCGGTCCGATCTGGTTTTCGGTGAAGATCTGCAGCAGCAGATCGTCGGGTGCTCCGTCGATCAGGATCTTGCGCTTACGCAATTCGTCGAGCGGCTCACCGTGGTTCGGCACGCGGCGATCGACCAGTTCATAGTACGTGTCGATCGTATCGAGCAGCGAGATGTTCGCCGCGCGCAAACCGTCCACGGTGCGGTAGATGTCGTTACTGCCCAGCGCGATGTGCTGGATGCCTTCGCCGTGATACGCGTCCAGATATTCCTGGATCTGACCAGCCACGTCGGAACCTTCCTCATTGATCGGAATGCGGATCTTGCCGCACGGCGAGGTCATCGCCTTCGATTTGACGCCGGTCACCTTGCCTTCGATGTCGAAGTAACGCACTTCCCGGAAGTTGAACAGACGCTCGTAGAACTCCGCCCATTCCTGCATGCGCCCGCGATGGACGTTGTGTGTGAGGTGATCGATGTAGGTCAGGCCGTGGCCGACCGGATTCGGATTCGCGCCGGGAATCGGTTCGAAGTCGACGTCGTAAATATCGATGTTGCCAATGCTGTTCGGCTCAGCGCCGTTCTTGCCGCGCCAGCGGTCGACGAAATAGATCAGCGAGTCGCCGATGCCCTTGATTGCCGGGATGTTCAGTTCCATCGGGCCGGTCTTGTTGTCGAAGCCCCAGGCGCCTTTTTCCAGGGCCTGCTGGTAAGCCTTCGCCGCGTCTTGCACACGGAATGCGATCGCGCAGATCGACGGGCCATGCAGACGCGTGAAACGTTGCGCGAACGAATCCTGTTCCCCGTTGACGATGAAGTTGATTTCGCCCTGGCGATATAGCGTCACGTCTTTATGACGATGCCGGGCGACGGCGGTGAAGCCCATCTGTTCGAACAGCTTGCCGAGTGCTTTCGGGTCCGGTGCGGTGTATTCGATGAACTCGAAGCCGTCAGTGCCGACCGGGTTTTCCCAAGTTGAAACCTGCATTGTCTGTCTCCTCTAAGCGCGGGCGCGGGGTGTGCGATTGAGCGCGGCTGAACTGAATGACGCAAGTGTAAAGGCCGGTTAGTGACGAAAACTTGCGAACTTAATCTCCCGCCGCTACGCTGGCGCTATTTTCTAGCTCAATTTTTTACTTGGACGGCAGAAAATGGCCAATATAGAGATAGATGCCATCGACCGGCGCATTCTGGCGATTCTTCAGGAGAATGGCAGGCTGTCGAATCAGGAGATCGCCGAGCGCGTCAATCTGTCGCCGAGTCCATGCCTGCGGCGTATCCGTCGGCTGGAAGAAAGCGGGGTGATTCGCGGCTATGTCGCGCTGCTAGATGCGCAAAAGCTTGGGCTCGATCTGCTGGCCTACGTCAACGTGCGGCTGGAAAAGCGCAGCGGTCCGGCACTCAGTCCGCGCGGCGACGCCACGCATGCCGATCTGTTCCGCGCAGCGGTGCAGACATGGCCAGAAGTGGTCGCATGTCACGCGATGACCGGTGACATGGATTACCTGTTGCGTGTGCAGGTCGAGGATATGGCGCACTTTTCACGTTTCGTGCAGGACCAGTTGCTGCACCATCCATCTGTAATCGACGTGAAGACGAGCTTTTCGCTCGAGAAATTCAAGGAGACAACGGCTTTGCCGATTTTGTGAGCGCGGGGCGGCAGCGGGCGGTGCGATACGCAAACAAAAAGGGCAGCCACAAGGCCGCCCTTTTTTGCCGACGCGCAGACCGGTTAAGCGGCTTCGGCTGTCGGCAAGAACGATTCGAACAATTTCGACGCGTGACGCGCCTGGCGCTTGAGTGCGTAGTCGAACACAGCGGCTTGTTCCTGCAGCATCTCAGCGATGATGCTCGATTGATCCGCCGGCGGCAGCGTCAGATAGGCGTCTGCTTCGCCATACGCGTATTCGATCTTCATGCCGGCCTTCTTCGCGATATGCATCATGGTCGAATTACGCGACAGGCAGTGCATGTAAAGCGTGGTGACATGGGTGTTGCGGCTGCGGATGGCGGCGCGTTCGAAGAGCTTCGAGCCAATGCCTTGCCCGCGGACGCTTTCCAGCACCGACACGCCGAACTCGGCGGTGCGCTTATCGCCTTCGGCAGGCAAATACGCGAGATGACCGACGCCAGTGAGTTGCAACTGACTATTGAACACGCCGAAAACCGTGTCGCGCGTGAAATCGATCGCGCGGACGTAGTTTTCAATGACGTGGTTCGGCACGATCTGGCCGAAGCGCAGAAGGCGATCGTCCTCGTCGAGCGAAAGGAAGTGCGCCAGCAGTCGTTCGCGATCGACGGCGGTGAGTTCGCGGACCAGAGCAGGTGCACGACCGGCTGGCTGCGACAGACGACCGTGCGCGACGATCGGCTCAGCGGCGCGGGGTGTAATCATGTTCATGGTCAGGTTCTCCTTTTAATCGAGCGGCGTGCTGCACCGCAAAAACGATTTTAGCGGAAACCCTGACTCTGCACTAGGGAAAACCCGTATTAAAACTGAGGCGAATGCCTAAAAAGTTGCCGACCTATTTTTAGAGTATTGATTATTAAAGATAAATAAATTGAACGAGCGTTCGTGACAAGCTGTCGCGTCCAGGCAACTCGCGGCAATTGTCCCTTTTGGTGATGTTGCTATGCGCAATCAGACTTCTGCAGCGCTGAGTCCGTGGTCCACCATATTGACCACCTGCTCGGCAAATTCCCGGTAGCCCATGCGGCCGTCCGGCTTGAGCCAGGTGAATGTCCAATTGATCATGCCGAACACCATCATGGTGAGGGCGGTCTGGTTTTCGCGCGTGGCGCGTTCCGGATAGGCGCGCGCCAACTGCCGCGCAAACGCCGCGACCACGTCGCGCTGGCGGTTCAGGATAACTTCCCGCTGGCTGTCGACCAGATACTTTACGTCGTTCAGCAGAGCGACGTGCCGGCTATGCGAGGTCTCGTACTCGGACAGAAACGCGCGGATCAGCTCCGCGAAGGTTTCCCGCTCCGACAGTCCGCGACGTTGGCTCGCGCCCTCTACCTCGGCGATGATCAGCATCAGCCGCTTGGTGTAGCGGTCCAGGAGATCGAACAGGATCGCTTCCTTGCTGGCGTAGTAGTGGTACAGGCGCGCTTTCGAGGTGCCGCTCGCGGCGGCGAGGTCGGCCATCGAGGTGCTCGGGTAGCTGGTCTGCGCGAATTTCGCCGCCGCTAGTTCGAGAATCTGATCGCGCTGGGTTTCGTGGTCGGGGGCTCGGGTGCGGGCCATAGTTGTCTATTTTATTGGTGTGGACAGGGGGCAAGCGCCGCGCACAGTTGCAGCGTGCGCCACGCGCTCGCGTCGCCACGCAGCTTGATACGGCGCGTCGCGGCCAGTTCGCGGAAGCGCCACAGCACGATGCTGTCGCTTACCAGATACCAGAGTTCGGCGATCATCAGTTCGGCGGCAACGCGCGCGGCGGGTTGCCAGTCACCGGTGACGTGTTCGAGAATCAGCGCGTCCAGATCGGCGAAGCTGCCGCTCGTGAAGGTGTTGGCGCGCCAGCGCCGTGTCTCGCCGTTTGCGTGTTTGGCCTCCTGCCATTCGAGCGCGAGCCGGCTGATGCGCAGAACTGAAATCGGCGCCGCATCCGACAGACGCCCCTGCAGTACAGCCGGCGCGAACATGCCGACGGAGGTCGCACGATCTTTGCGGCTATGGGCCCATGCACCCGGATCGGTGAGGTCGCGAATCGACAGACGCACTTCATTTAGCCTTTGCGGGCTGTTGCGCAGGTAGTAGCAGACGCGGCGCAACGTGAGTTGATCGGCTGCGCTTTCGCCGTGCCAGACCACCAGGTTCGCGTCACCGCGCGCGATGTTCTCCAGCGCTGCCGCCTGTTCGCGAAATTCCCGAAGAAAATCGCGCCTGGTGTCAGTGCTGACGCGGTCCCAGAATTCCGCCCGCACGTCGGGTCCGTCATCGATACCGCGCAGCGGACCGACCGCCAGGTCATCGCGCAGTGCGTGCACGCGTTCGTCGCGGCCCGCCTCGGCTAGCGCGGCGCGTAGTGACTCGGCGGCGACGTCGCCGTTGGTGAGGTGGATCGTGCTCATCGGCAGTGGCTTGGGCTGGCAAAAGACGCAAATAAGAACGCACATGACAAAAGGGGCCGCTCATCGATCGGGACAGATGTCCGATCGCGAGCGGCCCCTAGTGTAAGCGGATCGCGGACCTGCTGAAAGCGTCGCGGGCGTCGCAGAGTCCCCCGCCGCGCTCGACTCAACGCTCGTCGTAACTCACCACCACGCGGTCGCTGATCGGATGGCATTGGCAGGTCAGCACAAACCCGTCGCGGATTTCGTGTTCTTCCAGGGTGTAGTTCTTTTCCATCTTCAATTCACCTTCGAGCACCTTTGCGCGGCAGGTGCAGCAGACGCCGCCCTTGCACGCATAGGGCAGCGCGAGGCCGGCGCGCAAGCCGACGTCGAGCACGCTCACACCCTGATACGGCAGACGCAACTTGCGCCGTTTGCCGTCGAGGACGATCTCGAGGTCGGCGGCGGGGGTGTCGTCGGTGATTTCGACCGGGGGCACGCCCGCTTGCGGCAGCGGCGAACCGAAACGCTCCACATGCACTTTTTCCGCAGGCACGCCCGCGGCTTTCAAGGCGGCCTCGGCGGCATCCATCATCGGGCCGGGGCCGCAGATGAAGGCTTCGTCGATTGCATCGGCCGGCAGCAGGTTCTCGATGAAGGCCGCGCACTTCTGCTGGTCGAGCACGCCGTTGAACAGCTCGACGTCCTGCAGATCGTCGGATAGCACGTGATAAAGCACGAAGCGGTTCATGAAGCGGTTCTTCAGATCCTCGAGCTCTTCCGCGAACATGATCTGATCGACGCTGCGGTTGCCGTACACCAGGGTGAAGGTGCTGCGCGGCTCGACTTCCAGCGTGGTCTTGATGATCGCGAGCACCGGCGTGATGCCCGAACCACCGGAAAACGCGATGTACTGCTGGCCCTGGTCGGCGTTCAGATGGGTGAAGAAGCGGCCGTCCGGCGTCATCACGTCGATGGTGTGGCCGGGTTGCAGCGTGTCGAACGCGAAGTTCGAGAAGCGGCCGCCGCGCACGCGCTTGATGCCGATGCGCAGTTCGCCGTCGCGGTCGTAGTCGGTGACACCGACGCAGATCGAATACGAACGGCGCGTTTCCTCACCGTCGATGTGCGTCTTCAGCGTGACGAACTGGCCCTGCGTGAAGCGATAGTGATCGCGCAGTTCGACAGGGACTTCGAAGGCGACCGAGACCGCGTCGGCGGTTTCGGGCCGTACTTCGCGGATACGCAGCGGATGAAATTGCGGGGTGGCCATATCAGTATGGTTTGAAGTAGTCGAAGGGTTCGCGGCAGTCGAGACAGCGGTACAGCGCCTTGCAGGCCGTCGAGCCGAATTGCGCGAGGCGCTCGGTATGCGCTGAGCCGCAACGGGGGCACGACGGCGCCGGCAGCGCGCGCGGCACGAAGCGCATCACTTTTTCCTGCGGCGAAGGCGCCGCGCTGCCGCAATTGCCCGTGGGCGGCGCAATGCCGTAGGCGCGCAGTTTCTCGCGGGCTTCGGCAGTCATCCAGTCGGTGGTCCAGGCCGGCGCGAGCGCCGTGGCGATCCGATAGGGCTTTAGCTCAGCCACATCGAGCGCATGGGCAACGTCTTCGGCGATCTGCGACATCGCCGGGCAACCGGAATAGGTCGGCGTGATCACGACTTCGAGCGCGCCGTCGGCGGCACGGCGCACGTCGCGCAGAATGCCGAGTTCACGAATCGACACCACCGGGATCTCCGGATCGGGCACCGCTTCGAGCACTGCCCATGCGCGTTCGAGCGTGGCGTCGGCGGTGGGCGTGGCAGTCGAGGTCGTCATCGTCGAGTTCCGTTGGGTTGCGCTGAAGCGCTTACCAGGTGGCGCCGGGATGCTGGCGTGCGAGGCTTTGCATTTCAGCCAGTACGAAGCCCATGTGTTCCGAGTGCTCGCCATGCTTGCCGGTCGTGATGTGCTTGACCGGTTCCGGCAGGTTGAGTGTGGCTTCATCGAGCGTGGCCCGGACGTCTTCGAGCCATGCAGCTTCGAGGTCCGACGTCAGCGGTCCGATGCCGGCGGCGGCGATGGCTTCTTCCACCGCATCCGCGCTGAAAAACTCACGCGTGTACGGCAGCAGATAGTCGAGCGCGGCCTGTGCGCGGCGATGCGACTCGTCCGTGCCGTCGCCGAAACGGATTAGCCATTCGCTCGCGTGGTGCACGTGATAGCTGGCTTCCTTGATCGATTTCGAGGCGATCGCGGCGAGCTGTTCATCTTTGGACGCAGTGAGGGCGGTCCACACATGCGCCATCAGCGTCGAGTAGAGGAAATTGCGCACGATCGTGACCGCGTAGTCCTTCTCGGCTTGCGCGGTGCCGGCGAGCGGACCGTAGTGCGGCAACTCGGCCAGCGTGTAGTTGGCGAACTCGCGTTCGGCGCGAAAATACGCGTAATCGTCTTCCGTGCGGCTTTTGCCGGTGAGCTGCTGTTCCAACGAGGCTGCGTGCGTATACAGCATGCGCGCCTGGCCGATCAAATCGAGACTCATATTCGACAGCGCGATGTCCTCTTCGAGGATCGGGCCGTGGCCGCACCACTCGGCATTGCGCTGACCGAGGATCAGCGCGGTATCCGCGAGGCGCAGCACGTACTGCAGATGTTGGGGCGTGATGTTCATGGCCGCGCTTACATGTGGTTGACTTCGTCGGGGAGCGTGTAGAACGTCGGATGGCGGTAAATCTTGTCGCCAGCCGGTTCGAACAGCTCCGCCTTGTCTTCCGGCGCCGACGCCGTAATCGCCGAAGACGGCACCACCCAGATGCTCACGCCTTCCTGGCGGCGCGTGTAGACGTCGCGCGCCATGCGCAGCGCCATCGACGCGTCGGCGGCGTGCAGGCTGCCGCAGTGTTTATGGTCGAGTCCCTGCTTGCTGCGCACGAAGACTTCCCAAATCGGCCATTCCTTGTTCATTGCTGATCTCCTGATGCTTTGTCTGGTTTGTCGCCCAGGTCAGGCGGCTTGCTGTTGTGCGCGCTGGCGCTGCTTTTCGGCGTGGGCGAGGGCGGCTTCACGCACCCACGCGCCTTCGTTGTGAGCTTTCACGCGGGTCGCGAGGCGCTCGCGGTTGCACGGGCCGTCGCCGTTCACGACGCGCCAGAATTCTTCCCAGTCGATGTCGCCGTAGTCGTGGTGCCCACGGGCTTCGTTCCACTTCAGGTCCGGGTCCGGCAGCGTGACGCCGAGCACCTTGGCCTGGTCGACGGTAGCGTCGACGAATTTCTGACGCAGATCGTCATTGGAGATGCGCTTGATGCCCCATTTCGACGACTGGTTGCTGTGGATCGAGTCTTTGTCGCTCGGGCCGAACATCATCAGCACCGGCCACCACCAGCGGTTCACGGCTTGCTGTACCAACTCTCGTTGCGCATCAGTGCCGCTCATCATCGACATCAGTGCGTCGAAGCCTTGACGCTGGTGGAACGACTCTTCCTTACAGATACGGATCATGGCGCGCGCGTATGGGCCGTAAGTGCAGCGGCACAGCGGAATCTGATTCATGATCGCCGCGCCGTCCACCAGCCAGCCGATCACGCCGACGTCCGCCCAGGTCGGCGTTGGGTAATTGAAGATGCTGGAATATTTGGCTTTGCCCGAGTGCAGCGCCGCGATCAACTGATCGCGCGACACGCCGAGCGTTTCCGCCGAACTATATAAATAGAGGCCGTGACCGGCTTCGTCCTGCACTTTGGCCAGCAGGATCGCCTTGCGCTTCAGGCTGGGCGCGCGAGAAATCCAGTTGCCTTCCGGCAGCATGCCGACGATTTCAGAATGCGCGTGCTGCGAAATCTGCCGCACCAGCGTCTTGCGATAGGCCTCGGGCATCCAGTCCTGCGCCTCGATCTTGCCGTCGGCGGCCATGACGGCGTCGAATTGCGCCTGCTCGGGCGCACTCGCTGCAGTGTCGAACGGGGCGACATTGCCGGGGATATCCAGGGATTGCGTGTACATGGGGGACGCTCTCAGCGGAAGTTGTCTGTGTCTGCGCAGTATAAACCAACCGACCGGTCGGTTAATAAATTTTTTGAGACGGACCGTGATGACCGATAGTGAAACGAGGCGGCGATGGCGGAGGCGTTTCGCTTGCGCCGTCGCCCCGGGCCGACGCTTAACCTATAAAATTGCGAATTGGCCGCGATTTGCGGCCTTCCTGCAGCCCCCGGTACACATGTTACGTCTAAGCGAAATCAAACTCCCGCTCGATCATCCCGAAAGCGTTCTCGAAGCCGCCGTCCGCGCGCGCCTCGCTGAACTCGGCGTGGGCGACGACGGGCTCATCCGATACACCGTGTTCCGCCGCGCGCACGACGCGCGCAAGCGCGCCGACATCAAGCTCACATACATCGTCGACGTCGAAGTAAAGGATGAAGCGGCCGCGCTTAAGCGGCTCGCCGACGTACCGCACTGCGGTGTGACGCCGGACATGGCGTACCGTTTTGTCGCCAAGGCGCCGGCGCAGATGACCTCCCCGCGTCCGGTCGTGATCGGCATGGGGCCTTGCGGCCTGTTTGCCGGGCTGATTCTCGCCCAGATGGGCTTCCGTCCGATCATTCTTGAGCGCGGCAAGGCCGTGCGCGAGCGCACCAAGGATACTTTCGGGCTATGGCGCAAGTCGGTGCTCAACCCTGAATCGAACGTGCAGTTCGGCGAAGGCGGCGCG
Source organism: Paraburkholderia sp. RL17-337-BIB-A (assembly GCF_046025895.1). Classification (NCBI taxonomy): domain Bacteria; kingdom Pseudomonadati; phylum Pseudomonadota; class Betaproteobacteria; order Burkholderiales; family Burkholderiaceae; genus Paraburkholderia; species Paraburkholderia sp. RL17-337-BIB-A. Next base: position 193,795 of record NZ_JARESY010000001.1, read on the forward strand.
GGGACCTTCTCGGACGGCAAGCTCTACAGCCAGATCAAGGATCCGAAGCACTATGGCCGCAAGGTGCTCGATGAATTCGTCCGCGCGGGCGCGCCTGAGGACATTCTTTATCTGAGCCGGCCCCATATCGGCACGTTCCGGCTCGTCAGCATGGTCGAAAAGATGCGCGCGACCATCCACGAGCTGGGCGGCGAGGTGCGTTTCGAAGCGCGAGTCGACGATATCGACATCGATCAGGGCAAGGTGCGCGGGCTCAAACTGTCGACGGGCGAGGATTTGCGCTGTGATCATGTGGTGCTGGCGGTCGGCCATAGCGCGCGCGATACCTTCCAGATGCTGAGCGACCGCGGCGTTTATATCGAGGCGAAGCCGTTTTCGCTCGGGTTTCGGATCGAACATCCGCAAGGGTTGATCGATCGCAGCCGTTTCGGCAAGTTCGCCGGCCACAAGCAGTTGGGCGCCGCCGACTATAAGGTCGTGCATCATTGCAGCAACGGGCGCGCCGTTTACAGCTTCTGTATGTGTCCTGGCGGCACGGTGGTCGCGGCGACGTCCGAGCCGGGCCGCGTGGTGACCAACGGCATGAGCCAGTACTCACGGGCGGAGCGCAATGCGAATGCCGGGATCGTCGTCGGCATCACGCCGGACGATTATCCGGGCGGCCCGCTCGCGGGCATCGCCTTCCAGCGCAAGTGGGAAGAGCGGGCGTTCGAACTGGGCGGCGGCAACTATATGGCGCCGGGGCAACTGGTGGGCGACTTCATTGCCGGTCGGCCGTCTACGTCGCTGGGTTCGGTTGTGCCATCCTACAAGCCGGGCGTGCATCCTACCGATCTCAGCACGGCGCTGCCCGACTACGTGATCGAAGCCATCCGCGAAGCGTTGCCCGAGATGGACAAAAAGATCGCCGGGTTTGCCATGCATGACGCCGTGCTGACAGGCGTCGAGACGAGAACGTCGTCGCCGATTCGCGTGCGGCGCCGGGATGACTATCAAAGTATGAATGTCGAGGGCCTGTATCCGGCCGGTGAGGGAGCGGGGTATGCCGGCGGAATTTACTCGGCAGCCATCGACGGGATCGAAGTGGCCGAAGCGCTTGCGTTGAAGATGATTGGGGCTTGTTAAGCGCCTGATTTGTAATACGTTTGCGCTCGCGTCGGATGGTTGCGGCGCAGACGACCTGGTTCGGGGTGGGAAGTGTGAGATGGTGCCGATCAGCTGCTTTGCCAACGTCGCCGCTACAGTTCCTTGGGAGCGTTCTAGCGCGGGGCGAGCCGACTAGGTCCGGTTGTGCACAGTCCACTGGCTGTCCATATCGCGCTTGCGGTGCATTCGACCCGCAGCCGTACTGCCGGGCGCGGGGATCGCACGATTGGATCGCTCCTGGTTAGCCGCGGTGGTATGACGATCGGGCACAATGCACGTTTCGCCTCGAACCGACTACCCGAATGACCATTCGCACCCTGGCCGCCGCATGTGGCGCGGCGCTGCTTTGCCAATTTACCGTTTCCTCGACTGTTTTTGCCGCCGACGCCCCGACGCATTGGGTCACTGCATGGGCGACGGCGTTGCAGCCGATCCCGCAGCGGTCGGATTTGCCGCCGTTATATCGTGCCCCGGAGGTAGCAGGGCGTACGGTTCGCCAGATCATTTATCCGACGCTGTCCGGCAAATCCGCACGAGTCCATCTCAGCAATGAGTACGGCAAGACAGCGCTCGTGATCGAGGAGCTGCGCATTGCGCGCTCAGGCGGCGGCGCAGCGGCGCTGAGCAACGGCGAGACGCGCGTGACGTTTGGCGGTAAGAGCTTGGTGAGCATACCGGCGGGTGCGGAGTTGGACAGCGACCCGGTTCCTATCGATATTGCCGAAGGTGCGCCTTATGCGATCAGTGTATTCGCGGGGCCGGCACAACGGATCGTGGCGTGGCATCGAGTCTCGAATCAATTGAACTACGTGTCCGCGCCGGGTAACCACACGGCAGACACTTCCGCTGATTCGTTTCGTGCCCGGTTCACGCAATACGTGTGGGTGACAGGTTTGTCGGTGGACGCGCCGTCATCGGCTGCCGTTGCCGCGATCGGCGACTCGATCACCGACGGTATGCGCTCCAGTCTGAATCAGAATCGGCGGTGGCCCGACGCACTGGCGCGTCGGTTCGCCCGCAGCGGCGACCACTCGACGGCGATCGTGAATCTGGGTATCAGCGGCAATCGCTTACTGAGCGACTCACTTTGCTACGGCGACGCGCTCGTCCGGCGTTTCGACCGGGACGTGCTGGAACGCCCGGGCGTCAGGACGGCGATTTTGCTGATCGGTATCAACGACATCAACTTTGCGGAGATGCCGGCTCGTAACGGCCTTGACTGCGACTCCCCGCACACCTCGGTGACGGCCGCCGACCTGATTGGCGGCTACCAGCGGGTGATTGCGGATGCGCGGCACCGCGGCGTGAAAGTGTTCGGCGCAACCGTGACGCCGGCATCGCTGCCGGCGTCACGGGAGACGATCCGGCTTGCGGTCAACCAGTGGATTCGAACCAGCCACGCTTTCGACGGCGTTGTAGATTTCGACGCCGCGTTGCGCGACCCGGCGCAACCGAGTCACCTGCAGCGCACCCTTGACAGTGGCGACCATATTCATCCCAGCGACGCCGGCTACGCTGCAATGGCCGAAGCGATTCCGGTGGCTGCCTTGGTGAACTCAACCCGGAAGTGAGCCGCCAAAAAAGATTTTCGTCAAACCCTTGTCACGTGGCTGATGTTCACCTATAGTTCGCCTCCTCGTTTGCGAACGAGCGCCGCGGTAGAAACCAGCGGCCGTAGCGGCAACAAGGTTTTAAGCGAAAGCAAAAAATGTTGTTGACGAAACGAAAAAGAGGCCTCATAATCTCGTTTCTCTGCTGCTGATGCAGCGACGCAGAACGAAGCGGTACCGGGTGGTTGTGGTGTTGGAGTTTGATACCAGCAGCGCGCGGTGCGGTTCCGGTAGTGAATGCGGACTCGATCTTTAAAAATTAACAGCCGATAAGTGTGGGCGCTTGATGCGCGACGCGCAGTGAACTCTTCGGGGTTTGCTGGAAGCGAAAGTATCAAGTCTCACACAGTAATGAAAGGAAGGTTTTCCTGCTGGGGTGGAAACACGCTGGCAGGAGGATCATTCGTCAGTACGTTGAGTGAGCGACCGGTTCGTAACAGAACCGAAAAACAGTAACAGGTTTGAACTGAAGAGTTTGATCCTGGCTCAGATTGAACGCTGGCGGCATGCCTTACACATGCAAGTCGAACGGCAGCACGGGGGCAACCCTGGTGGCGAGTGGCGAACGGGTGAGTAATACATCGGAACGTGTCCTGTAGTGGGGGATAGCCCGGCGAAAGCCGGATTAATACCGCATACGCTCTACGGAGGAAAGGGGGGGATCGCAAGACCTCCCGCTACAGGGGCGGCCGATGGCAGATTAGCTAGTTGGTGGGGTAAAGGCCTACCAAGGCGACGATCTGTAGCTGGTCTGAGAGGACGACCAGCCACACTGGGACTGAGACACGGCCCAGACTCCTACGGGAGGCAGCAGTGGGGAATTTTGGACAATGGGCGCAAGCCTGATCCAGCAATGCCGCGTGTGTGAAGAAGGCCTTCGGGTTGTAAAGCACTTTTGTCCGGAAAGAAAACCTCTGGGTTAATACCCCGGGGGGATGACGGTACCGGAAGAATAAGCACCGGCTAACTACGTGCCAGCAGCCGCGGTAATACGTAGGGTGCAAGCGTTAATCGGAATTACTGGGCGTAAAGCGTGCGCAGGCGGTCCGCTAAGACAGATGTGAAATCCCCGGGCTTAACCTGGGAACTGCATTTGTGACTGGCGGGCTAGAGTATGGCAGAGGGGGGTAGAATTCCACGTGTAGCAGTGAAATGCGTAGAGATGTGGAGGAATACCGATGGCGAAGGCAGCCCCCTGGGCCAATACTGACGCTCATGCACGAAAGCGTGGGGAGCAAACAGGATTAGATACCCTGGTAGTCCACGCCCTAAACGATGTCAACTAGTTGTCGGGTCTTCATTGACTTGGTAACGTAGCTAACGCGTGAAGTTGACCGCCTGGGGAGTACGGTCGCAAGATTAAAACTCAAAGGAATTGACGGGGACCCGCACAAGCGGTGGATGATGTGGATTAATTCGATGCAACGCGAAAAACCTTACCTACCCTTGACATGTATGGAATCCTGCTGAGAGGTGGGAGTGCCCGAAAGGGAGCCATAACACAGGTGCTGCATGGCTGTCGTCAGCTCGTGTCGTGAGATGTTGGGTTAAGTCCCGCAACGAGCGCAACCCTTGTCCCTAGTTGCTACGCAAGAGCACTCTAGGGAGACTGCCGGTGACAAACCGGAGGAAGGTGGGGATGACGTCAAGTCCTCATGGCCCTTATGGGTAGGGCTTCACACGTCATACAATGGTCGGAACAGAGGGTCGCCAACCCGCGAGGGGGAGCCAATCCCAGAAAACCGATCGTAGTCCGGATCGCACTCTGCAACTCGAGTGCGTGAAGCTGGAATCGCTAGTAATCGCGGATCAGCATGCCGCGGTGAATACGTTCCCGGGTCTTGTACACACCGCCCGTCACACCATGGGAGTGGGTTTTACCAGAAGTGGCTAGTCTAACCGCAAGGAGGACGGTCACCACGGTAGGATTCATGACTGGGGTGAAGTCGTAACAAGGTAGCCGTATCGGAAGGTGCGGCTGGATCACCTCCTTTCTCGAGCTAACGTGTCAATGCGTTGAGCGCTCACGCTTATCGGCTGTGAAAAAGACAGACTCAGGGGTCTGTAGCTCAGTTGGTTAGAGCACCGTCTTGATAAGGCGGGGGTCGATGGTTCGAATCCATCCAGACCCACCACTGTTTCTGCGGTGGCTGCGCTAATGACTGAAACCCCTGGGGCATCAATACAGATAGCAATATCTGTGTGTGACTGGGGGATTAGCTCAGCTGGGAGAGCACCTGCTTTGCAAGCAGGGGGTCGTCGGTTCGATCCCGTCATCCTCCACCAATCTTCAATGCCGGTTTTACTGCGGCGGACCTTGCAAGAGGTTTGCGGTGTAGTGAAACAGGCATTGGCGATTGAGCCAGTCAGAGTGATAGGTGGTCATAGCGACCATCATATCGGCTGTCGTTCTTTAACAATCAGGAAGAAGTAGTAAAGAGATTCACGAAAGATCACTTAGAGATGGGTGGTTGAGTAGGTGAATCAGGGTTGTGATTGTATCAATGTATGAAAAGGTAATCGAAAGATTGCCTTGGAATACGGCGCAACACGAATACTCAACCTGTAGCGATTGTGGCGAGGCATGGATCTTCGGATCGGTGTTGAGACACACCCGTTATAGGGTCAAGCGAACAAGTGCATGTGGTGGATGCCTTGGCGATCACAGGCGATGAAGGACGCGGTAGCCTGCGAAAAGCGACGGGGAGCTGGCAAACGAGCTTTGATCCGTCGATGTCCGAATGGGGAAACCCACCTCTTTTGAGGTATCCGTGACTGAATACATAGGTCACGAGAAGCGAACGCGGTGAACTGAAACATCTAAGTAACCGCAGGAAAAGAAATCAACCGAGATTCCCAGAGTAGTGGCGAGCGAAATGGGATCAGCCTGTACTCTTTATCTTCATTGTTAGTCGAAGGCTCTGGAAAGTGCCGCCATAGCAGGTGATAGCCCTGTAGACGAAAACAGCGAGGAAGAACTGGGTGTACGACAAGTAGGGCGGGACACGTGAAATCCTGTCTGAAGATGGGGGGACCATCCTCCAAGGCTAAATACTCGTGATCGACCGATAGTGAACCAGTACCGTGAGGGAAAGGCGAAAAGAACCCCGGGAGGGGAGTGAAATAGATCCTGAAACCGCATGCATACAAACAGTCGGAGCCTCGTAAGGGGTGACGGCGTACCTTTTGTATAATGGGTCAGCGACTTACATTCAGTGGCAAGCTTAACCGATTAGGGCAGGCGTAGCGAAAGCGAGTCCGAACAGGGCGTTCAGTCGCTGGGTGTAGACCCGAAACCAGGTGATCTATCCATGGCCAGGATGAAGGTGCGGTAACACGTACTGGAGGTCCGAACCCACTAACGTTGAAAAGTTAGGGGATGAGCTGTGGATAGGGGTGAAAGGCTAAACAAACCTGGAAATAGCTGGTTCTCTCCGAAAACTATTTAGGTAGTGCCTCGTGTATCACCTTCGGGGGTAGAGCACTGTCATGGTTGTGGGGTCCATTGCGGATTACTACGCCATAGCAAACTCCGAATACCGAAGAGTGCAATCACGGGAGACAGACATCGGGTGCTAACGTCCGGTGTCAAGAGGGAAACAACCCAGACCGCCAGCTAAGGTCCCCAAATATTGCTAAGTGGGAAACGAAGTGGGAAGGCTAAAACAGTCAGGAGGTTGGCTTAGAAGCAGCCATCCTTTAAAGAAAGCGTAATAGCTCACTGATCGAGTCGTCCTGCGCGGAAGATGTAACGGGGCTAAGCAATATACCGAAGCTGCGGATGCACATTTATGTGCATGGTAGGAGAGCGTTCCGTAAGCCTGCGAAGGTGCATTGAAAAGTGCGCTGGAGGTATCGGAAGTGCGAATGCTGACATGAGTAGCGATAAAGGGGGTGAAAGGCCCCCTCGCCGTAAGCCCAAGGTTTCCTACGCAACGTTCATCGGCGTAGGGTGAGTCGGCCCCTAAGGCGAGGCAGAAATGCGTAGCTGATGGGAAGCAGGTTAATATTCCTGCACCATTGTTAAATGCGATGGGGGGACGGATCGCGGAAGGTTGTCCGGGTGTTGGAAGTCCCGGTCGCTGCGTTGGAGAAGGCACTCAGGCAAATCCGGGTGCGTAATTCAAGGGCGTGGCGCCATTCACTTAGGTGAAGAAGCAATCGGAAGTGGTTCCAAGAAAAGCCTCTAAGCTTCAGTTTAACAAGACCGTACCGCAAACCGACACAGGTGGGCGAGATGAGTATTCTAAGGCGCTTGAGAGAACTCGGGAGAAGGAACTCGGCAAATTGGTACCGTAACTTCGGGATAAGGTACGCCCCTGTAGCCTGACGCGCCTGCGCGCTTAGGGTGAAGGGGTTGCAATAAACTGGTGGCTGCGACTGTTTAATAAAAACACAGCACTCTGCAAACACGAAAGTGGACGTATAGGGTGTGACGCCTGCCCGGTGCCGGAAGATTAAATGATGGGGTGCAAGCTCTTGATTGAAGTCCCGGTAAACGGCGGCCGTAACTATAACGGTCCTAAGGTAGCGAAATTCCTTGTCGGGTAAGTTCCGACCTGCACGAATGGCGTAACGATGGCCACACTGTCTCCTCCCGAGACTCAGCGAAGTTGAAGTGTTTGTGATGATGCAATCTCCCCGCGGCTAGACGGAAAGACCCCATGAACCTTTACTGTAGCTTTGCATTGGACTTTGAACCGGTCTGTGTAGGATAGGTGGGAGGCTTTGAAGCGTGGACGCCAGTCTGCGTGGAGCCGCCCTTGAAATACCACCCTGGTTTGTTTGAGGTTCTAACCTTGGTCCGTGATCCGGATCGGGGACAGTGCATGGTAGGCAGTTTGACTGGGGCGGTCTCCTCCCAAAGTGTAACGGAGGAGTACGAAGGTACGCTAGGTACGGTCGGAAATCGTGCTGATAGTGCAATGGCATAAGCGTGCTTAACTGCGAGACCGACAAGTCGAGCAGGTGCGAAAGCAGGTCATAGTGATCCGGTGGTTCTGTATGGAAGGGCCATCGCTCAACGGATAAAAGGTACTCTGGGGATAACAGGCTGATACCGCCCAAGAGTTCATATCGACGGCGGTGTTTGGCACCTCGATGTCGGCTCATCTCATCCTGGGGCTGTAGCCGGTCCCAAGGGTATGGCTGTTCGCCATTTAAAGAGGTACGTGAGCTGGGTTTAAAACGTCGTGAGACAGTTTGGTCCCTATCTGCCGTGGGCGCTGGATATTTGAAGGGGGCTGCTCCTAGTACGAGAGGACCGGAGTGGACGAACCTCTGGTGTACCGGTTGTCACGCCAGTGGCATCGCCGGGTAGCTATGTTCGGAAGAGATAACCGCTGAAAGCATCTAAGCGGGAAACTCGCCTTAAGATGAGATATCCCCGGGGCTTCGAGCCCCTTGAAGGGTCGTTCAAGACCAGGACGTTGATAGGTCAGGTGTGGAAGCGCAGTAATGCGTTAAGCTAACTGATACTAATTGCCCGTAAGGCTTGATCCTATAACCGGTGTGTTTTACTACGCCACGGTTGAGATCACGTGTTGTGCCAGAAACAGCACAACCCCAACAGCTTTACCCCTGGTGAGCATCACCAGAAACTACTTCTTCCAGATTGGTTGTACTGCTCCACGAGCAGTGCGACAACAAGTCATGCCTGATGACCATAGCGAGTCGGTCCCACCCCTTCCCATCCCGAACAGGACCGTGAAACGACTCCACGCCGATGATAGTGCGGATTCCCGTGTGAAAGTAGGTAATCGTCAGGCTCCCCTGCAGCAACAGAAACCCCACCCCAAAAAGTGGGGTTTCTGCGTTTTCGGCAGCGTTCGAAATCACTATATAAGTGAGAGCTATGAGTTTGGAACGGTCAAGCAAGCCTTGACAGTAAGCGGTTGTTCCCTCATAATCATCAGTTCTCTGCGGAGGGGTGCCCGAGTGGCTAAAGGGGGCAGACTGTAAATCTGTTGGCTTACGCCTACGTTGGTTCGAATCCAACCTCCTCCACCAGAATGCAAGTTGTAGCAGTAGTTGGGAATCCATAAATCCTTGCGGGTGTAGCTCAATGGTAGAGCAGAAGCCTTCCAAGCTTACGACGAGGGTTCGATTCCCTTCACCCGCTCCAGTAACAACGAAGTAGCGCCCATGTGGCTCAGTGGTAGAGCACTCCCTTGGTAAGGGAGAGGTCGGCAGTTCGATCCTGCCCATGGGCACCAGAAGTACTCGGTGATTGTTTGCGCGCGGCGCAACGTACGGATAAATCCTCTTAGGAGTCGAAAATGGCCAAGGGTAAGTTTGAGCGGACCAAGCCGCACGTGAACGTCGGCACGATCGGTCACGTTGACCACGGCAAGACCACGCTGACGGCAGCGATCACGACGGTGCTGACCAAGAAGTTTGGCGGCGAAGCAAAGGCATACGACCAGATCGACGCGGCGCCGGAAGAAAAGGCGCGTGGTATCACGATCAACACGGCACACGTCGAGTACGAAACGGCTAACCGCCACTACGCACACGTCGACTGCCCGGGCCACGCTGACTATGTGAAGAACATGATCACGGGTGCTGCGCAGATGGACGGCGCGATCCTGGTGTGCTCGGCCGCAGATGGCCCGATGCCGCAAACGCGTGAGCACATCCTGCTGGCGCGCCAGGTTGGCGTTCCGTACATCATCGTGTTCCTGAACAAGTGCGACATGGTGGACGACGCTGAGCTGCTGGAGCTCGTCGAGATGGAAGTTCGTGAACTTCTGTCGAAGTACGACTTCCCGGGCGACGACACGCCGATCATCAAGGGTTCGGCCAAGCTGGCGCTGGAAGGCGACACGGGCGAGCTGGGCGAAGTGGCGATCATGAATCTGGCCGACGCGCTGGACACGTACATCCCGACGCCGGAGCGCGCAGTTGACGGTGCGTTCCTGATGCCGGTGGAAGACGTGTTCTCGATCTCGGGTCGCGGCACGGTGGTGACGGGTCGCGTCGAGCGCGGCGTGGTGAAGGTCGGCGAGGAAATCGAAATCGTCGGTATCAAGCCGACGGTGAAGACGACGTGCACGGGCGTGGAAATGTTCCGTAAGCTGCTCGACCAGGGTCAGGCAGGCGACAACGTTGGTATCCTGCTGCGCGGCACGAAGCGTGAAGACGTGGAGCGTGGCCAGGTTCTGGCGAAGCCGGGTTCGATCAACCCGCACACGCACTTCACGGCTGAAGTGTACGTGCTGAGCAAGGACGAAGGCGGCCGCCACACACCGTTCTTCAACAACTATCGTCCGCAGTTCTACTTCCGTACGACGGACGTGACGGGCTCGATCGAGTTGCCGAAGGACAAGGAAATGGTCATGCCGGGCGACAACGTGTCGATCACGGTGAAGCTGATCAACCCGATCGCGATGGAAGAAGGTCTGCGCTTCGCAATTCGCGAAGGCGGTCGTACGGTCGGCGCAGGTGTGGTTGCCAAGATTCTCGAGTAACGCCAGAAAGTTCTCGATGATCGGTAGTTTCGGGGTTGGCGGTGTCGTCAACCCCAAAATGGTTTAGGGGTATAGCTCAACTGGCAGAGCGTCGGTCTCCAAAACCGAAGGTTGGGGGTTCGATTCCCTCTGCCCCTGCCAACTCTCGCGCCGTATATGGCGCTTCGTTAAGGTGTTATGGCGAATCCTTCCGTCGAAACTGTAAATACATCCGGCGACAAGCTGATGCTCGTCGCGGGCGTATTGTTGGTCTTGGCCGGGTTCGTGGGGTTCTTCTGGCTCAGTGACCAGGAGTGGTACGTCCGCGGAGCCGCTTTGGCTGTTGGCGCTATCGCAGGTGTTGTAGTCGGTCTTCTCTCCGCGCCTGGCAAGGGTTTCATCGCTTTCGCCAAAGACTCGTACAAAGAAGTTCGCAAGGTTGTCTGGCCGACTCGCAAAGAGGCCACCCAGACAACGCTCGTAGTGTTCGGCTTCGTGTTCGTGATGGCGATCTTTCTTTGGGTTAGCGATAAATCCATTGAATGGGCGATTTTCTCGGTGATTCTGGGTTGGAAATGATATGAGCGATACTCCGGCATCCCCGAGCGGCAAGCGTTGGTATGTGGTGCACGCCTACTCCGGTATGGAGAAGAGCGTGCAACGTGCGCTTCAAGAGCGCATTGAACGTGCTGGCATGCAAGGCCAATTTGGTCAAATCCTCGTTCCGACTGAAGAAGTGGTCGAGGTGAAAGGCGGTCACAAATCGGTGACCGAACGTCGTTTCTTCCCGGGCTACGTCCTCGTGGAAATGGAAATGACAGACGAAACGTGGCACCTCGTGAAAAACACGGCCAAGGTGACGGGTTTCGTAGGTGGTGCGCGTAATCGTCCGAGCCCGATTTCCCCGCGGGAAGTCGAGAAGATCATGTCGCAAATGCAGGAAGGCGTGGAAAAGCCGCGTCCGAAGACCCTGTTCGAAGTAGGCGAAATGGTGCGTGTGAAAGACGGTCCGTTCACGGATTTCAACGGCAGCGTCGAAGAAGTGAATTACGAAAAGTCGCGCGTCCGTGTTTCCGTTACAATCTTCGGCCGCGCAACGCCGGTCGAGCTGGAATTCGGCCAGGTCGAAAAGTTGTAGTCCAGAATTCTACGGGGCGCACCAATCGGTGCGTCCCGTATTTCGCGCTTACGGTCCGCGTAATGGCCGTTGAGGAGCGTAAGTAGTCTGTTTTCTGGCGAACGCGCGCTACTACTCACTGAATGCCCGCTTGTACCACGGCGGCGTTCCTAAGAGGTTTTCAAAATGGCAAAGAAAATCATCGGCTTTATCAAGCTGCAGATTCCTGCAGGTAAAGCCAACCCGTCGCCGCCGGTCGGTCCGGCACTGGGCCAACGCGGCCTGAACATTATGGAGTTCTGCAAGGCGTTCAACGCGCAGACTCAAGCTCTGGAACCGGGTCTGCCGATTCCGGTCGTGATCACCGCGTTCGCCGACAAGAGCTTCACGTTCGTTCTGAAGACGCCGCCGGCTACGGTTCTGATCAAGAAGGCAGCGAAGATCGACAAGGGTTCGGCCAAGCCGCATACCGACAAGGTCGGCAAGATCACCCGCGCTCAAGCTGAAGACATCGCCAAGACCAAGATGCCCGATCTGACGGCAGCTGATCTGGACGCAGCGGTTCGTACGATCGCTGGTAGCGCCCGCTCGATGGGCATCACCGTGGAGGGCGTGTAAATGGCTAAGCTTTCAAAGCGTCTGCAAGCATTTGCAGCCAAGGTTGATCGTCAAAAGCTGTATGCGATCGACGAAGCTCTGTCGCTCGTGAAGGAATGTGCAAGCGCGAAGTTCGACGAGTCGATCGACGTTGCAGTGCAACTCGGCATTGATGCGAAGAAGTCGGACCAAGTGGTTCGCGGCTCGGTCGTGCTGCCGGCGGGTACCGGTAAGTCGGTTCGCGTGGCAGTGTTCGCACAAGGCGAAAAGGCTGAGCAGGCTCGTGCAGCTGGCGCAGAAGTCGTCGGTATGGAAGACCTGGCAGAACAAGTCAAGGCCGGCAAACTGGACTTTGACATCGTGATCGCTTCGCCGGACACGATGCGCGTTGTCGGTACGCTCGGTCAGATTCTCGGCCCGCGTGGCCTGATGCCGAACCCGAAGGTTGGCACGGTTACGCCGGATGTTGCGACTGCGGTCAAGAACGCCAAGGCTGGTCAGGTGCAATTCCGTGTCGACAAGGCCGGTATCATCCACGCCACGATTGGCCGTGCTTCGTTCGAGCCGACGGCTCTGCGCAGCAACCTGAACGCTCTGGTCGATGCGTTGCAGAAGGCGAAGCCGGCAACGAGCAAGGGCGTGTACCTGCGTAAGGTTGCGCTGTCAAGCACGATGGGTGTCGGCGTTCGCGTCGACCAGGCATCGATCGCAGCACAGTAATAAATTCATCGCCTCGATGTGAGTCGAGGCGGTTTTATGGGCTTTGGGCGGTCGCAAGATGGCAGTCTGCATTGAGCGACCGGTTGTCAAAGACCGTTGGCGGGAACGCAGCAGGCAGGCGGTCCCTTAATGTAAAGCCAACGCAGATGGCGAACCCGAAAAGGTTTTGTAGTGATGAAGCCGGTTGAGATCCGCAGCAATGTGGGTTTCAGGCGGTCGAAATACTCCTGACTGGTCGGACGCCGTTATTGAACGCGGTACACAAGGCGCACGCTGCGTGTATCGAATCTGGAGGTTAACCGTGCCACTTAACAAAGAAAGCAAGCAGGCCGTCGTCGCTGAGGTTGCCGCGCAAGTCGCGAAAGCCCAGACCGTGGTTCTGGCTGAGTATCGTGGAATCGCGGTTGGCGATCTGACCAAGCTGCGCGCGAAAGCGCGTGAGCAACAGGTTTACCTTCGCGTGTTGAAGAACACGCTGGCGCGTCGCGCTGTCGAAGGTACCCCGTTTGCTCCGTTGGCAGAGCAGATGACTGGTCCCCTGATCTACGGCATCTCGGAAGATGCAATTGCTGCTGCTAAGGTCGTCAACGACTTTGGCAAAACCAATGACAAGTTGATCATCAAGGCTGGTTCCTACGAAGGCAAGGTGATGGACAAGGCTGGCGTGCAAGCGCTGGCAAACATCCCGAGCCGCGAAGAACTGCTCTCCAAGCTGTTGTACGTTATGCAAGCACCTGTTTCCGGCTTTGCGCGCGCTCTGGCCGCGCTGGCAGAAAAGAAACAAGGCGAAGAAACCACTGCGTAACGCACTTCAGTCGAGCGTGATTGATCGCTGGCTGTATCCGAATTCAATTTAGGAGTATTTCAAATGGCAATCGCAAAAGATGACATCCTCGAGGCAGTAAGCTCGATGTCGGTTCTGGAACTGAACGAGCTGGTCAAGGCGTTCGAAGAAAAGTTTGGCGTGTCGGCAGCTGCTGTTGCAGTGGCAGGCCCGGCAGGCGCAGCTGCAGCTGTCGCTGAAGAGCAAACCGAATTCACGGTCAACCTGACGGAAGTCGGCGCGAACAAGGTTTCGGTCATTAAGGCTGTTCGTGAACTGACGGGTCTCGGCCTGAAGGAAGCGAAGGACTTGGTCGACGGTGCACCGAAGCCTGTTAAGGAATCGGTACCGAAGGCTGCTGCTGAAGAAGCCAAGAAGAAGTTGGAAGAAGCCGGCGCGAAGGCTGAAATCAAGTAAGTTTCGGCGCGTTGTGCGAAGGCTGGCGGTTTTCCACCGCCGGCCTTTTTGTGCTTTGTGGGAACCATGTTTTTGTCAGCCAGTTTCGGCAAGAACAGGGTCCCAGAAGCCAAAGAAAATCGCCTATCGGCAATATTGACCGGCGTTTCTCTTTGTCTTCTGAAGCGACTGCAGAAGGCAAGTTTGGTCGGGTAGCGGGCAACACAGGCATCCGCTGCCGTCAGCCAGCGGTTGGTAGCGGCCAACCACCAAGCTTCTAGGCTCGTTCAAGCCATCGGACGGCCATCGGGTCTCAGTCGGTGAACACTCGGGTTGTCTCATCAAGGTATCCTGCCTCGACAACAATGCCCGCCGTGATTCGGAGATCGTATGCAATATTCCTTCACCGAGAAGAAGCGCATTCGCAAGAGTTTTGCGAAGCGCCCCATCGTTCACCAAGTACCTTTCCTGCTGGCTACCCAGCTTGAATCATTCAGCACGTTTCTGCAAGCAGACACGTCATCCACTCAGCGCAAGCCGGAAGGCCTGCAAGCTGCGTTCACGTCCGTTTTTCCGATTGTTTCGCATAACGGATTCGCACGTCTAGAGTTCGTCAGCTACATGCTGTCGCCGCCGGCATTCAACATCAAGGAATGTCAGCAGCGCGGTTTGACGTACTGCTCGGCGCTGCGAGCGAAAGTGCGTCTGGTGCTGCTCGACAAGGAATCGCCGAGCAAGCCGGTCGTCAAGGAAGTGAAGGAACAGGAAGTGTACATGGGCGAAATTCCGCTCATGACGCCGACGGGTTCGTTCGTCATCAACGGCACGGAACGCGTGATCGTTTCGCAGCTGCATCGTTCGCCGGGCGTGTTCTTCGAACACGACAAGGGCAAGACGCACAGCTCGGGCAAGCTCCTGTTCTCGGCGCGTATCATTCCTTACCGCGGTTCGTGGCTCGACTTCGAATTCGATCCGAAGGACGTGCTGTACTTCCGCGTCGACCGCCGTCGCAAGATGCCGGTCACGATCCTGCTGAAGGCTATTGGCCTGACGCCGGAACAGATCCTCGCAAACTTCTTCGTGTTCGACAATTTCACGCTGATGCCGGAAGGCGCGCAGATGGAATTCGTGCCCGAGCGTCTGCGTGGCGAAGTCGCACGTTTCGACATTACGGACCGTGACGGCAACGTGATCGTCCAGAAGGACAAGCGGATCAACGCCAAGCACATTCGCGATCTCGACAACGCGAAGACGAAGTTCATCTCGGTGCCGGAAGACTATCTGCTCGGCCGCGTGCTGGCAAAGAATGTGGTCGACGGCGACACGGGCGAAGTCATCGCTAACGCGAACGACGAAATCACCGAAACCGTCCTCGAGAAGCTCCGCGAATCGAAGATCAAAGACATCCAGACGCTCTACACGAACGATCTGGACCAAGGTCCGTACATTTCGTCGACGCTGCGTATCGACGAAACCGCGGACAAGATGGCCGCTCGCATCGCGATCTACCGCATGATGCGTCCGGGCGAACCGCCGACCGAAGAAGCGGTCGAGGCGCTGTTCAACCGTCTGTTCTACAGCGAAGACGCATACGACCTCTCCAAGGTGGGTCGTATGAAGTTCAACCGTCGTGTCGGTCGCGACGAAATCGTCGGTCCGATGACGCTGCAAGACGACGACATCCTCGCAACGATCAAGATCCTGGTCGAACTGCGTAACGGCAAGGGCGAAGTGGACGACATCGACCACTTGGGCAATCGTCGTGTGCGTTGCGTCGGCGAACTGGCGGAGAACCAGTTCCGCGCTGGTCTCGTGCGTGTCGAACGTGCTGTGAAGGAACGCCTCGGCCAGGCCGAAAGCGAAAACCTGATGCCGCACGACCTGATCAACTCGAAGCCGATTTCGTCGGCGATTCGCGAGTTTTTCGGTTCGTCGCAGCTGTCGCAGTTCATGGACCAAACGAACCCGCTGTCGGAAATCACCCACAAGCGCCGGGTTTCGGCACTTGGCCCGGGCGGTTTGACGCGTGAGCGCGCTGGCTTTGAAGTCCGCGACGTGCACCCGACCCACTATGGCCGTGTGTGCCCGATTGAAACGCCGGAAGGTCCGAACATCGGCCTGATCAACTCGCTCGCACTGTATGCGCACCTGAACGAATACGGCTTCCTCGAAACGCCGTATCGCAAGGTTGTGGACAGCAAAGTGACCGACCAGATCGACTATCTCTCGGCGATCGAAGAAGGTCGTTACGTGATCGCTCAGGCGAACGCGGCGGTGGCTGCTGATGGCTCGCTGACCGACGAACTGGTGTCGTCGCGTGAAGCAGGCGAAACGCTGATGGTCACGCCGGACCGCATCCAGTACATGGACGTGGCGCCGTCGCAGATCGTGTCGGTGGCGGCCTCGCTGATTCCGTTCCTCGAGCACGATGACGCGAACCGCGCATTGATGGGTTCGAACATGCAGCGTCAGGCTGTGCCGTGTCTGCGTCCTGAAAAGGCCGTGGTCGGTACGGGTATCGAACGCACGGTGGCAGTCGACTCGGGTACAACGGTTCAGGCATTCCGTGGCGGTGTGGTCGATTACGTCGACGCAGGCCGTATGGTGATTCGCGTGAACGACGATGAAGCGGTTGCTGGCGACGTCGGCGTGGACATCTACAACCTGATCAAGTACACGCGTTCGAACCAGAACACGAACATCAACCAGCGCCCGATCGTGAAGGTCGGCGATATCGTGTCGCGTGGCGACGTGCTGGCTGACGGTGCATCGACCGACCTCGGCGAACTGGCTCTCGGCCAGAACATGCTGGTCGCGTTCATGCCGTGGAACGGCTACAACTTCGAAGATTCGATCTTGATCTCGGAGAAGGTGGTTGCTGACGACCGTTACACGTCGATCCACATCGAAGAACTGAACGTCGTTGCTCGCGATACGAAGCTCGGACCGGAAGAAATCACGCGCGACATCTCGAACCTGGCTGAAGTGCAACTCGGCCGTCTCGACGAGTCGGGCATCGTCTACATCGGTGCTGAAGTCGAAGCAGGCGACGTGCTGGTCGGTAAGGTCACGCCGAAGGGCGAAACCCAGCTGACGCCGGAAGAAAAGCTGCTGCGCGCGATCTTCGGTGAGAAGGCTTCGGACGTGAAGGACACGTCGCTGCGCGTGCCGTCGGGCATGAGCGGTACGGTCATCGACGTTCAAGTGTTCACGCGTGAAGGCATTCAGCGCGACAAGCGTGCGCAACAGATCATCGACGATGAACTGAAGCGCTATCGCCTCGACCTGAACGACCAGTTGCGCATCGTGGAAGGCGACGCGTTCCAGCGTCTCGCACGTATGCTCGACGGCAAGGTCGCGAACGGCGGTCCGAAGAAGCTGGCAAAGGGCACGAAGATCGAGCAGGCTTACCTGCAGGATCTGGATCACTACCACTGGTTCGACATCCGCCTTGCGGACGAAGAAGCAGCGGCACAGCTCGAAGCCATCAAGGACTCGATCGAACAGAAGCGTCACCAGTTTGATCTGGCGTTCGAAGAAAAGCGCAAGAAGCTCACCCAAGGCGACGAACTGCCGCCGGGCGTCCTGAAGATGGTCAAGGTGTATCTGGCAGTCAAGCGCCGTCTGCAGCCTGGCGACAAGATGGCCGGCCGTCACGGTAACAAGGGTGTTGTGTCGAAGATCGTTCCGATCGAAGACATGCCGTACATGGCCGATGGCCGTCCGGCTGACGTCGTTCTGAACCCGCTCGGCGTGCCGTCGCGGATGAACGTGGGTCAGGTTCTCGAAGTGCATCTGGGCTGGGCCGCGAAGGGTCTCGGCTGGCGTATCGGCGAAATGCTGCAACGTCAGGCGAAGATCGCTGAACTGCGCGAATTCCTGACCAAGATCTACAACGAGTCGGGCCGCGCTGAAGAGCTGGACAGCTTCACGGACGACGAAATCGTCGAACTGGCGAAGAACCTGCGCGAAGGCGTGCCGTTCGCCACGCCGGTGTTCGACGGTGCGACGGAAGAAGAAATGTCGCGCGCGCTGGATCTGGCATTCCCGGACGACATCGCGAAGAACCTCGGCATGACGCCGTCGAAGAACCAGGTGCGTCTGTATGACGGTCGCACGGGTGAGATGTTCGAACGTACGGTGACTGTCGGTTACATGCATTACCTGAAACTGCATCACTTGGTCGACGACAAGATGCACGCGCGTTCCACGGGCCCGTACTCGCTCGTGACGCAGCAGCCGTTGGGCGGTAAGGCGCAGTTTGGTGGCCAGCGTTTCGGTGAAATGGAAGTGTGGGCGCTCGAAGCGTACGGCGCATCGTACGTGTTGCAAGAAATGCTGACGGTGAAGTCGGACGACGTGGCGGGCCGGACCAAGGTGTATGAGAACCTGGTCAAGGGTGATCACGTGATCGACGCCGGCATGCCGGAATCCTTCAACGTGTTGGTGAAGGAAATCCGCTCGCTCGGTATCGATATCGACCTCGACCGCAACTAATCGGACTACGGAGAGAAAGCAATGAAAGCTCTGCTCGATCTATTCAAGCAAGTCCAACAGCCTGAAGTTTTTGACGCGATCAAGATCGGTCTGGCCTCGCCAGACAAGATCCGTTCGTGGTCGTTCGGTGAAGTTAAGAAGCCGGAAACCATCAACTACCGGACGTTCAAGCCGGAACGCGATGGTTTGTTCTGCGCGAAGATCTTCGGGCCGATCAAAGACTACGAATGCCTTTGCGGTAAGTACAAGCGCCTGAAGCATCGTGGCGTGATCTGTGAAAAGTGCGGCGTCGAAGTGACGCTCGCCAAGGTGCGTCGCGAACGGATGGGCCACATTGAGTTGGCCTCGCCGGTCGCTCACATCTGGTTCCTGAAGTCGCTGCCGTCGCGTCTGGGCATGGTGCTCGACATGACGCTGCGCGACATCGAACGCGTGCTGTACTTCGAAGCATACGTGGTGATCGATCCGGGCATGACGCCGCTGAAAGCGCGGCAGATCATGACGGAAGAGGATTACTACAACAAGGTCGAAGAGTACGGTGACGAATTCCGTGCCGAGATGGGCGCGGAAGGCGTTCGCGAACTGCTGCGCGCGATCAACATCGACGAGCAGGTCGAGATGCTGCGCACCGAACTCAAGAACACGGGTTCGGAAGCGAAGATCAAGAAGTATGCGAAGCGCCTGAAGGTACTCGAGGCTTTCCAACGTTCGGGCATCAAGCCTGACTGGATGGTGCTCGAAGTGCTGCCGGTGCTGCCACCGGAACTGCGTCCGCTGGTGCCGCTGGACGGCGGCCGTTTCGCGACGTCGGACCTGAACGACCTGTATCGCCGCGTGATCAACCGTAACAACCGGTTGAAGCGTCTGCTCGAACTGAAGGCGCCTGAAATCATCGTCCGCAACGAAAAGCGGATGTTGCAGGAAGCTGTCGATTCGCTGCTCGACAACGGCCGTCGCGGTAAGGCAATGACTGGCGCGAACAAGCGTCCGCTGAAGTCGCTCGCTGACATGATCAAGGGTAAGGGCGGTCGTTTCCGTCAGAACTTGCTCGGTAAGCGCGTTGACTACTCGGGCCGTTCGGTGATCGTGGTCGGCCCGACGCTCAAGCTGCATCAGTGCGGTCTGCCGAAGCTGATGGCGCTCGAACTGTTCAAGCCGTTCATCTTCAACAAGCTCGAAGTGATGGGTGTGGCTACCACCATCAAGGCTGCGAAGAAGGAAGTCGAGAACCAGACGCCGGTGGTGTGGGACATCCTGGAAGAGGTGATCCGCGAACACCCGGTCATGCTGAACCGTGCGCCTACCCTTCACCGTCTCGGCATTCAGGCTTTCGAGCCGGTGCTGATCGAAGGTAAGGCTATCCAGCTGCACCCGCTCGTTTGCGCGGCGTTCAACGCCGACTTCGACGGTGACCAGATGGCTGTGCACGTGCCGCTGTCGCTCGAAGCGCAGATGGAAGCGCGTACGCTGATGCTGGCGTCGAACAACATCCTGTTCCCGGCCAACGGCGATCCGTCGATCGTGCCGTCGCAGGATATTGTGCTCGGCCTGTACTACGCGACGCGTGAAGCCGTGAACGCCAAGGGCGAAGGTCTGACATTCACCGGCGTGTCGGAAGCACTGCGTGCTTACGAGAACAAGGAAGTCGAACTGGCCTCGCGCGTCAACGTGCGGATCACGGAAATGGTCCACAACGAAGACACGTCGGAAGGCGCACCGAAGTTCGTGCCGAAGATCTCGCTGTATGCGACGACCGTTGGCCGTTCGATTCTGTCGGAAATTCTGCCGCCGGGCCTGCCGTTCTCGGTGCTGAACAAGCCGCTGAAGAAGAAGGAAATCTCGCGCCTGATCAACACCGCGTTCCGCAAGTGCGGTCTGCGTGAAACGGTGATTTTCGCCGACCAGTTGATGCAGTCGGGTTTCCGTCTGGCAACGCGCGCTGGTATCTCGATCTGCGTCGACGACATGCTGGTGCCGCCGCAGAAGGAAACCATCGTCGGCGACGCCGCGAAGAAGGTGAAGGAATACGACCGTCAGTACATGTCGGGTCTCGTCACGTCGCAAGAACGTTACAACAACGTGGTCGACATCTGGTCGGCAACGTCGGAAGCGGTCGGCAAGGCGATGATGGAGCAGCTGTCGACGGAACCTGTGGTCGATCGCGACGGCAACGAAACGCGTCAGGAGTCGTTCAACTCCATCTACATGATGGCGGACTCGGGCGCTCGTGGTTCCGCAGTTCAGATTCGTCAGCTGGCCGGTATGCGTGGCCTGATGGCGAAGCCGGACGGCTCGATCATCGAGACGCCGATTACGGCGAACTTCCGTGAAGGCCTGAACGTGTTGCAGTACTTCATCTCGACCCACGGTGCACGTAAGGGTCTGGCTGATACGGCACTGAAGACGGCAAACTCGGGTTACCTGACGCGTCGTCTGGTCGACGTGACGCAGGACCTGGTAGTGGTCGAGGACGATTGCGGTACGTCGAACGGCGTCGCCATGAAGGCGTTGGTCGAAGGCGGTGAAGTCGTCGAAGCGCTGCGTGACCGTATCCTCGGTCGCGTGACGGTGGCTGACGTCGTCAATCCGGAATCGCAGGAAACGTTGTACGAAACGGGCACGTTGCTCGACGAAGATGCGGTCGAAGAAATCGAACGCCTCGGCATCGACGAAGTGCGCGTGCGTACGCCGCTGACTTGCGAAACGCGTTACGGTCTGTGCGCAGCCTGTTACGGTCGCGACCTGGGCCGTGGCTCGTCGGTCAACGTCGGTGAGGCAGTTGGCGTGATCGCTGCTCAGTCGATCGGTGAACCGGGCACGCAGCTCACGATGCGTACGTTCCACATCGGTGGTGCGGCATCGCGTGCAGCGGTGGCTTCGTCGGTTGAAGCCAAGTCGAACGGTACGGTGCGTTTCACGGCAACGATGCGTTACGTCACCAACGCGAAGGGCGAGCAGATCGTCATCTCGCGTTCGGGCGAAGCGATGATCACCGACGACCACGGCCGCGAGCGTGAACGTCACAAGGTGCCGTACGGCGCGACGCTGTTGCAACTGGACGGCGCGCAGATCAAGGCCGGCACGCAGCTGGCGACGTGGGATCCGATGACGCGTCCGATCATCACCGAGTACGGTGGTACGGTGAAGTTCGAAAACGTCGAAGAAGGCGTGACGGTTGCCAAGCAGATCGACGATGTGACGGGTCTTTCGACGCTGGTCGTGATCGACGTGAAGCGCCGCGGTTCGCAAGCGTCGAAGACGGTGCGCCCGCAGGTCAAGCTGCTCGACGCGAACGGCGAAGAAGTCAAGATCCCGAACACCGAGCACTCGGTGCAGATCGGCTTCCAGGTCGGCGCTCTGATCACCGTGAAGGACGGTCAGCAAGTGCAGGTCGGTGAAGTGCTCGCACGGATCCCGGTTGAATCGCAAAAGACTCGCGACATTACCGGTGGTCTGCCGCGTGTGGCTGAACTGTTCGAAGCGCGCTCGCCGAAGGACGCCGGTATTCTGGCGGAGGTCACGGGCACGACGTCGTTCGGTAAGGACACGAAGGGCAAGCAGCGTCTCGTTATCACGGACCTCGAAGGCAATCAGCACGAGTTCCTGATCGCGAAGGAAAAGCAGGTTCTGGTGCACGATGGTCAGGTCGTCAACAAGGGCGAAATGATTGTCGACGGGCCGGCTGATCCGCACGACATTCTGCGTTTGCAGGGCGTTGAAGCGCTGGCGCGTTACATCGTGGACGAAGTGCAGGACGTGTATCGTCTGCAGGGCGTGAAGATCAATGACAAGCACATTGAAGTGATCGTCCGTCAGATGCTGCGCCGTGTGCAGATCGTCGATAATGGTGACACGCGCTTCATCATGGGCGAACAGGTCGAGCGTTCGGATATGCTCGACGAGAACGACCGGATGGCTGCGGAAGACAAGATCCCGGCAACCTACGACAACGTGCTGCTCGGTATCACGAAGGCATCGCTGTCGACCGATTCGTTCATCTCCGCGGCGTCGTTCCAGGAAACGACTCGCGTGCTGACCGAAGCGGCGATCATGGGCAAGCGCGACGATCTGCGCGGGCTGAAGGAAAACGTGATCGTTGGTCGTCTGATTCCGGCTGGTACGGGTCTCGCGTTCCACAAGGCACGCAAGAGCAAGGAACTGTCCGATCGCGAGCGTTTCGATCAGATCGCAGCGGAAGAGTCGTTCGAATTCGGTACGCCGGAAACCCCGGCCGCCGAACAGCAGCACTCAGGCGAGTAAGTCCCAGCGGCGCAAGCCGCTTGGGCTCACCAGCCAGCGAAGCCGCTCAGTTTCGACTGAGCGGTTTTTTTTTGTCGACAGGAGTTAGTGCTTTAGCACTTACTCCTGTCCCACGCACCGCGCGAGCCCCACTTTTGTATGTTTTTGTGGATTCGTCGGCCGAACGGCTAACGTTGTCGCAAAGCCCGAGCGCAGCACGAATGCGTTGGTAAAATTCGTGTCACCGGCTTTACGCTGCTTCTCTCAAATCCATGTCCCGTCCGCTCGAAATCCTCAACGAAGTCTTTGGCTACCCTGCGTTCAGAGGACAGCAGGGCGAAATTGTCGAGCACGTCGCCGGCGGCGGCGACTGCCTCGTGCTGATGCCGACGGGCGGCGGCAAGTCGTTGTGCTATCAGATTCCGTCACTGGTGCGGCGCGAAGCTGGGTGCGGAGCGGGGATCGTGGTGTCCCCGCTGATCGCATTGATGCAGGACCAGGTCGCCGCGCTCACGGAAGTTGGCGTGCGTGCCGCTTACCTGAACTCAACGCTGTCGAGCGCGGAGGCGATGGCCACCGAGCGTGCTCTACGTGAAGGCGAAATCGATCTGCTGTATGTAGCGCCGGAACGGTTGATGACGCCTCGTTTCCAGGAGTTGCTAGAACGTACGCGCATTGGCCTGTTCGCCATCGACGAGGCGCACTGCGTGTCGCAATGGGGGCACGATTTCCGCCCTGAATATATTCAGCTGTCGGTGCTGCACGAGCGCTTTCCGAACGTGCCGCGCATCGCGCTCACCGCAACCGCCGACGCGATCACGCGCGACGAAATCATTCACCGTCTGGCGCTCGATGACGCGCGCATCTTTGTCTCGAGCTTCGATCGTCCAAACATTCGCTATCGCATCGTCGAAAAGGACAATGCGCGTACGCAATTGCTCGACTTCATTCGTGCCGAACATTCGAAACCGGACGGCACGACTGACGCCGGCGTTGTCTACTGCCTGTCGCGTCGCAAAGTCGAAGAAACGGCGGAGTGGCTGAAAGAGAAAGGGATGCGCGCGTTGCCTTACCACGCCGGCATGGAGTTCGAAATCCGCCAGAAGCATCAGGAGATGTTTCAGCGTGAGGAGGGCATTGTGATGTGCGCGACGATCGCATTCGGCATGGGAATCGACAAGCCGGATGTGCGCTTCGTAGCTCACCTTGATTTGCCGAAGAGTGTCGAAGGTTACTACCAGGAAACCGGGCGCGCGGGCCGCGACGGCATGCCGGCGAACGCCTGGATGGCGTACGGTCTGGGCGACGTCGTGCAGCAGCGCAAGATGATCGACGAGTCCGACGCCGACGATGCGCATAAGCGCGTTCAGACCGGCAAGCTCGACGCGTTACTTGGGCTGTGCGAAGCGGCGACCTGCCGCCGGGTGCGGCTGCTCGCGTATTTCGGCGAGTCGAGCAAGCCATGCGGCAACTGCGACAACTGCATCGAGCCGCCCGACACATGGGACGCGACGCGCGAAGCGCAAATGGCGCTGTCATGTGTGTTCCGCGCGCAGCGGGCGAGTGGGTTTCATTTCGGCGCCGGACACCTGATCGATATTCTGCGTGGCAACCGCAGCGAGAAGATCCTGCAACGCGGTCACGAGAAGCTCACCACCTTTGGGATCGGAGCGGCGCTCGGCGAGCCGGAGTGGCGCGCTATCTTTCGCCAGCTCGTCGCATTTGGCTACCTCACCGTCGACCACGAAGGCTTCGGCTCGCTGGTGCTGACTGAGGCTGCCAAAGCGGTGTTGAAGAGCGAGCAGGACGTGACGATGCGCCGTTACGTGAAGCCGACGCGTACCCGCCAGTCATCCGGCCGCACCAGCGAGCGTGCCGACCCGACGATTGGCATGGGCCCGCGCGAGCGCGCCCGCTGGGAACGGCTGCGCGCCTGGCGCACGGAGACGGCGAAAAGCGACGGCGTGCCGGCCTACGTTATCTTCCACGACGCCACGTTGGCCGAAATCGCCCGCAACGGCCCCGATTGCATCGAGGATTTGCGTGGTATTCCGGGTATGGGCGCCCGCAAACTCGACCGTTTCGGGGACGAGTTGCTTGAAGTCGTAGCCGCCGACTGAGCGCCGGCGAGGGCAGTTTGAGGTCGGCAGGCGTGCGAAACATCGCAACCTATTGACTCGCTTAGCATTTTCGGAATATTATGCTAGGTTCCGGTTCTTGGAATGCTTGGGTGCGAAGTCAATTCGTGCGCTGACACCCCGTTCCGGAAGTTCGATGCGCAATCGTTTCTGCTTTGCCCGGAAACAGATGCGTCGATTTTGTTCAATTTCAGGAATAAACAATGCCAACCATCAATCAACTGGTTCGCAAAGGCCGCGCGTCGGAAACGACGAAGAGCAAGAGCCCGGCTTTGCAGGACTGCCCCCAGCGTCGCGGCGTGTGCACCCGTGTGTACACCACGACGCCGAAGAAGCCTAACTCGGCACTGCGTAAGGTTGCCAAGGTTCGTTTGACGAACGGTTTCGAGGTCATTTCGTACATCGGTGGTGAAGGCCACAACCTGCAGGAACACTCGGTCGTGCTGATTCGCGGCGGCCGTGTTAAGGACTTGCCGGGTGTGCGTTACCACATGGTTCGCGGCTCGCTGGACACTCAGGGCGTCAAGGATCGTAAGCAGGCTCGCTCGAAGTACGGTGCGAAGCGTGCCAAGGCTGGCAAGTAATTAGCCGGTCAGAGTGGTTTCAGGTCGCCTGCAAAGGCGGTAATAGCGGTGGTGCCGGAATCGCCGGTGCTGTCGAGTAAGTGGTCACCCGACCAGGCTGGTAAGTCGCTAGTGATGAATCGGGTTAGTTGGTGGCCGCGGGGCTAAAAATAGCTCCAACTGAAAAGTAAAGGAAGAAACATGCCGCGTCGTCGCGAAGTCCCCAAGCGGGAAGTGTTGCCGGATCCGAAGTTCGGTAACGTAGATGTAGCTAAGTTCATGAACGTGCTGATGCTCTCCGGCAAGAAGTCGGTTGCTGAGCGCATCGTGTACGGTGCTTTCGAACAGATCCAGACCAAGGGTGGCAAGGACCCGCTGGAAGTGTTCACGGTAGCGCTCAACAACGTCAAGCCGGTGGTCGAAGTTAAGAGCCGCCGCGTTGGTGGTGCGAACTATCAGGTTCCGGTCGAAGTGCGTCCGTCGCGTCGTATGGCATTGGCGATGCGTTGGTTGCGTGAAGCCGCGAAGAAGCGCAGCGAGAAGTCGATGGCCCTGCGTCTGGCGGGTGAACTCTCCGAAGCGGCCGAAGGCCGTGGCGGCGCGATGAAGAAGCGCGACGAAGTTCACCGGATGGCAGAAGCCAACAAGGCGTTCTCGCACTTCCGTTTCTAAGCTTCCCGAACCCGGGTTTAGCAGAAAAAGCGGAAAGAAATTCCGGGCGGGTGCGCTTACAAAGCGCCTCGCCCGTTTGTGTTACAGCGCGATGGGTATTTTCTCGCATCGCGTCATCCCAATAGAGGATCAAAGTGGCTCGCAAGACACCTATCGAGCGCTACCGTAACATCGGTATTAGCGCTCACATCGACGCCGGCAAAACGACGACGACCGAGCGCATCTTGTTCTACACCGGCGTGAACCACAAGATTGGTGAAGTTCACGACGGCGCTGCCACCATGGACTGGATGGAGCAGGAGCAGGAACGCGGCATCACGATCACGTCCGCTGCTACCACGGCATTCTGGAAAGGCATGGCCGGCGACCGCGCTGAGCACCGCATCA
This sequence comes from Paraburkholderia sp. RL17-337-BIB-A, assembly GCF_046025895.1. NCBI lineage: Bacteria > Pseudomonadati > Pseudomonadota > Betaproteobacteria > Burkholderiales > Burkholderiaceae > Paraburkholderia > Paraburkholderia sp. RL17-337-BIB-A. The sequence continues at coordinate 220,148 of NZ_JARESY010000001.1, forward strand.
ACATCATCGACACCCCGGGCCACGTAGACTTCACGATTGAAGTTGAGCGCTCGATGCGCGTGCTCGACGGCGCATGCATGGTGTATTGCGCAGTGGGCGGCGTGCAGCCCCAATCGGAAACCGTGTGGCGTCAGGCTAACAAATACAAGGTTCCCCGTCTCGCGTTCATCAACAAGATGGACCGTACCGGCGCGAACTTCTTCAAGGTCTACGACCAGCTCAAGCTGCGTCTGAAGGCGAACCCGGTTCCGGTCGTGGTGCCTATCGGCGCTGAAGAAACGTTCACGGGCGTGGTCGATCTGCTGAAGATGAAAGCGATCATTTGGGACGAAGCGTCCCAAGGCACGAAGTTCTCGTACGAAGACATCCCGGCAGACCTCGTCGACACGTGCAACGAATGGCGCGAGAAGATGGTCGAAGCTGCGGCTGAATCGAGCGAAGACCTGATGAACAAGTACCTCGAAGAAGGCGAGTTGACGGAAGCGGAAATCGTTAAGGGTCTGCGCGACCGTACGATCGCTTGCGAAATCCAGCCGATGCTGTGCGGTACCGCGTTCAAGAACAAGGGCGTGCAACGGATGCTGGACGCCGTGCTCGACTTCCTGCCGTCGCCGATCGACATTCCGCCGGTTACGGGTGAACTCGAAAACGGTGAAAAGGCTGAGCGTCGCGCAGCGGACGACGAGAAGTTCTCGTCGCTCGCATTCAAGATCATGACCGACCCGTTTGTCGGCCAGTTGATCTTCTTCCGTGTCTACTCGGGCACGACGAAGTCGGGCGACACGCTGCTGAACGCGACCAAGGACAAGAAGGAACGTCTCGGTCGTATTCTGCTGATGCACGCAAACCAGCGTGAAGAAATCAAGGAAGTGCACGCAGGCGACATCGCTGCTGCAGTTGGCTTGAAGGACGCAACCACGGGCGATACGCTGTGCGATCCGCTGCACCCGATCGTGCTCGAGCGCATGATTTTCCCGGAGCCGGTTATTTCGCAGGCTGTTGAGCCGAAGACGAAGCCGGATCAGGAAAAGATGGGTCTGGCCCTGAACCGTCTGGCTCAGGAAGATCCGTCGTTCCGCGTTCAAACGGACGAAGAATCGGGTCAAACCATCATTTCGGGCATGGGCGAGCTCCACCTGGAAATTCTGGTCGACCGGATGAAGCGTGAATTCGGCGTCGAAGCAACCGTCGGCAAGCCGCAAGTGGCGTATCGTGAAACGATCCGCGGCAAGGCGGAAGACGTTGACGGCAAGTTCGTCAAGCAGTCGGGTGGTCGCGGTCAGTACGGTCACGCGGTCATCACGCTCGAGCCGAATGAGCAAGGCAAGGGCTACGAGTTCCTGGACGAAATCAAGGGCGGTGTGATTCCGCGTGAATACATCCCGGCAGTCGACAAGGGTATCCAGGAAACGCTGAAGGCTGGCGTGCTGGCAGGCTTCCCGGTCGTTGACGTGAAGGTTCACTTGACGTTCGGTTCGTACCACGACGTCGACTCGAACGAAAATGCGTTCCGCATGGCTGGTTCGATGGCGTTCAAGGAAGCCATGCGCAAGGCTCAACCGGTCATCCTCGAACCGATGATGGCTGTGGAAGTCGAAACGCCTGAAGATTACATGGGCAACGTGATGGGCGACCTGTCGGGTCGTCGCGGCATCGTTCAGGGCATGGACGACATGGTTGGCGGCGGCAAGATTGTTCGCGCCGAAGTGCCGCTGTCGGAAATGTTCGGTTACTCGACGTCGCTGCGTTCGCTGACCCAAGGTCGTGCAACGTACACGATGGAGTTCAAGCACTATTCCGAAGCACCGCGCAACGTGTCTGAAGCGATCATCAACGCGAAGTCGAAGTAAGCGCGCGGCAAGTCATTCAACGATTAACTTTTGAAAGAAGAGAAACATGGCTAAAGGTAAATTCGAACGGACCAAGCCGCACGTGAACGTCGGCACGATCGGTCACGTTGACCACGGCAAGACCACGCTGACGGCAGCGATCACGACGGTGCTGACCAAGAAGTTTGGCGGCGAAGCAAAGGCATACGACCAGATCGACGCGGCGCCGGAAGAAAAGGCGCGTGGTATCACGATCAACACGGCACACGTCGAGTACGAAACGGCTAACCGCCACTACGCACACGTCGACTGCCCGGGCCACGCTGACTATGTGAAGAACATGATCACGGGTGCTGCGCAGATGGACGGCGCGATCCTGGTGTGCTCGGCCGCAGATGGCCCGATGCCGCAAACGCGTGAGCACATCCTGCTGGCGCGCCAGGTTGGCGTTCCGTACATCATCGTGTTCCTGAACAAGTGCGACATGGTGGACGACGCTGAGCTGCTGGAGCTCGTCGAGATGGAAGTTCGTGAACTTCTGTCGAAGTACGACTTCCCGGGCGACGACACGCCGATCATCAAGGGTTCGGCCAAGCTGGCGCTGGAAGGCGACACGGGCGAGCTGGGCGAAGTGGCGATCATGAATCTGGCCGACGCGCTGGACACGTACATCCCGACGCCGGAGCGCGCAGTTGACGGTGCGTTCCTGATGCCGGTGGAAGACGTGTTCTCGATCTCGGGTCGCGGCACGGTGGTGACGGGTCGCGTCGAGCGCGGCGTGGTGAAGGTCGGCGAGGAAATCGAAATCGTCGGTATCAAGCCGACGGTGAAGACGACGTGCACGGGCGTGGAAATGTTCCGTAAGCTGCTCGACCAGGGTCAGGCAGGCGACAACGTTGGTATCCTGCTGCGCGGCACGAAGCGTGAAGACGTGGAGCGTGGCCAGGTTCTGGCGAAGCCGGGTTCGATCAACCCGCACACGCACTTCACGGCTGAAGTGTACGTGCTGAGCAAGGACGAAGGCGGCCGCCACACACCGTTCTTCAACAACTATCGTCCGCAGTTCTACTTCCGTACGACGGACGTGACGGGCTCGATCGAGTTGCCGAAGGACAAGGAAATGGTCATGCCGGGCGACAACGTGTCGATCACGGTGAAGCTGATCAACCCGATCGCGATGGAAGAAGGTCTGCGCTTCGCAATTCGCGAAGGCGGTCGTACGGTCGGCGCAGGTGTGGTTGCCAAGATTCTCGAGTAAAATCGCGAGTTGAACTTGCAGTAAGTGGTGCCCGGAGCCGGGCACCTGTCTTTAGGAATTGGCGCTTCAGTGCTTACTCCTATCTCATGCCCGGCTCTACGTTCTTTTACTATCTGGCGGCGCAATACCGCCTCGCTCTTTCCAAGGAATTGTCATGCAGAACCAGAAAATCCGCATTCGCCTGAAGGCTTTCGACTATCGCCTGATCGATCAATCGGCAGCTGAAATCGTCGACACGGCAAAGCGGACTGGCGCAATCGTTCGTGGTCCGGTGCCCCTGCCGACCCGCATTCAACGTTTCGACATCCTGCGTTCGCCGCACGTGAACAAGACGTCGCGCGATCAGCTCGAAATCCGTACGCACCAACGCCTGATGGACATCGTCGACCCGACGGACAAGACCGTTGACGCACTGATGAAGCTGGACCTGCCGGCTGGCGTGGACGTGGAAATCAAGCTCCAATAAGGCTTGTAGCGGTTGCCCGGCGTGCCGGACAGCGCTAAGTCATTGATTGCTTGCGGAAAACGAAAAGCCTCGCTATAATGCAAGGCTTTTCGCGCATTTGCGCAAAAAAGTCGGTGTGCTGCAGCATGAATTCATGCCCGAAACGGCACCGGCATTTTGTAAATTAGCCCCGACCAATCGCAGTCGGGAATGGAGAAAACGATGAGCCTTGGACTCGTAGGTCGCAAGGTTGGCATGACCCGTATCTTCACGGCAGAAGGGGATTCGATTCCCGTTACCGTGCTGGACGTGTCCGACAACCGCGTGACGCAGATCAAGACTGTTGAAACCGACGGCTACACCGCCGTGCAGGTTGCATTCGGTACGCGCCGTGCATCGCGTGTGACGAAGCCGTTGGCCGGTCATCTCGCCAAAGCCGGTGTTCAAGCCGGTGAAATCCTCAAAGAATTCCAGATCGATGCTGCTAAGGCTGCCGAGTTGTCGAACGGCACCGTGGTCGGTCCTGACCTGTTCGAAGTAGGCCAGAAGGTCGACGTGCAAGGCGTGTCGATCGGTAAGGGCTACGCCGGTACCATCAAGCGTTACAACTTCGCATCCGGCCGTGCATCGCACGGTAACTCGCGCTCGCACAACGTGCCGGGTTCGATCGGTATGGCGCAGGATCCGGGTCGTGTTTTCCCGGGTAAGCGCATGACCGGTCACATGGGTGACGATACGGTAACCGTGCAAAACCTCGAAATCGCTCGTATCGACGCTGACCGCAAGCTGTTGCTGGTCAAGGGCGCCGTTCCGGGTGCGAAGGGTGGCAAGGTATTCGTTACGCCGGCCGTGAAGACGCGTGCCGTGAAAGGAGCGAAATAATGGAACTTAAGCTCCTGAATGCCAATGGTCAGGAAGGTGCAGGCGTTAGCGCGTCGGACGTAGTGTTCGGCCGCGATTACAACGAAGCCCTGATTCACCAGGTTGTGGTGGCGTATCAAGCGAATGCCCGTAGCGGCAACCGCGCGCAGAAGGACCGTGAGCAAGTCAAGCACACGACCAAGAAGCCGTGGCGCCAGAAGGGTACGGGCCGCGCCCGTGCCGGTATGTCGTCGAGCCCGTTGTGGCGCGGCGGTGGCCGGATCTTCCCGAATTCGCCGGAAGAGAACTTTTCGCACAAGGTCAACAAGAAGATGCATCGCGCAGGTCTCTGCTCGATCTTCTCGCAGCTGGCCCGCGAAGGCCGTATCTCGGTGGTCGACGAGCTGACGCTCGAAGCGCCGAAGACGAAGCTGCTGGCCGAAAAATTCAAGGCGATGGGTCTCGACTCCGTGCTGGTGATTACCGACACGGTTGACGAAAACCTGTACCTCGCGTCGCGCAACCTCGCCCATGTGGCAGTTGTCGAGCCGCGTTACGCCGACCCGCTGTCGCTGATCTACTTCAAGAAGATCCTGATCACGAAGGCTGCGGTCGCCCAGATCGAGGAGTTGCTGTCATGAGCGAGATTCGCAAGAACGATCATCGTTTGATGCAGGTCCTGCTCGCGCCGGTGATCTCCGAAAAGGCGACGCTGGTGGCCGACAAGAACGAGCAAGTTGTGTTCGAAGTCGCGCCCGATGCCACGAAGCAGGAAGTGAAAGCTGCAGTCGAGCTGCTGTTCAAGGTGGAAGTCAATTCCGTCAACGTGCTGGTCTCGAAGGGCAAAGCCAAGCGCTTTGGCCGCTTCATGGGCAAGCGCAAGGACGTGAAGAAGGCGTACGTCTGCCTGAAGCCCGGCCAGGAAATCAACTTTGAAGCGGAGGCCAAGTAATCATGGCAATCGTTAAAGTTAAGCCGACTTCGCCGGGTCGCCGTGCGATGGTCAAGGTGGTCAACAAGGATCTGCATAAGGGCAAGCCGTTCGCACCGCTGCTCGATTCGCAATCCTCGACCGCCGGCCGTAACAACAACGGCCACATCACCACGCGTCATAAGGGCGGTGGTCACAAGCATCACTATCGCGTAGTCGATTTCCGTCGCAACAAGGACGGCATTCCGGCGAAGGTCGAACGTCTTGAGTACGATCCGAACCGTAGCGCGAACATCGCGCTGGTTCTGTACGCAGACGGCGAGCGCAAGTACATCATCGCTCCGAAGGGTGTGACGGTTGGCCAGCAACTGATGTCGGGTTCGGAAGCTCCGATCCGCGCAGGTAACACGCTGCCGATCCGCAACATTCCGGTCGGTACGACGATTCACTGCATCGAAATGCTGCCGGGCAAGGGCGCGCAAATGGCGCGTTCGGCTGGCACGTCGGCGATGTTGCTGGCTCGTGAAGGCATCTACGCACAGGTCCGCCTGCGTTCAGGTGAAATCCGCCGCGTTCACGTTGAATGCCGCGCGACGATTGGTGAAGTTGGCAACGAAGAGCATAGCCTCCGTCAAATCGGTAAGGCTGGCGCGAATCGCTGGCGCGGTATCCGCCCGACGGTGCGTGGCGTTGCAATGAACCCGGTCGATCACCCGCACGGCGGTGGTGAAGGCAAGACGGCTGCAGGTCGCGATCCGGTGAGCCCGTGGGGCACGCCTGCTAAGGGTTATCGCACCCGCAGCAACAAGCGCACGACGAGCATGATCGTCCAGCGCCGTCACAAGCGTTAAGGAGTAGGCAATGGCACGTTCTGTAAAAAAAGGTCCGTTCTGCGACGCCCATTTGCTGAAGAAAGTTGAGTCGGCAGCCGCTGCACGTGACAAGAAGCCGATCAAAACCTGGTCGCGTCGTTCGACGATTCTGCCGGACTTCATCGGTTTGACGATTGCCGTTCACAACGGCCGTCAACACGTTCCGGTTTACATCTCGGAAAACATGGTCGGCCACAAGCTTGGCGAGTTTGCATTGACCCGGACGTTCAAGGGTCACGCAGCCGACAAGAAGGCTAAGAAATAAGGGGCTCATGATGGAAGTGAAAGCAATTCATCGCGGTGCCCGCATCTCGGCGCAGAAAACGCGCCTTGTGGCTGACCAGATCCGCGGTTTGCCGGTCGACAAGGCGCTGAACGTTCTGACGTTCTCGCCGAAGAAGGCTGCGGGAATCGTGAAAAAGGTCGTGCTGTCGGCGATCGCGAATGCGGAGCATAACGAAGGCGCCGATATCGATGAGCTCAAGGTAACGAGCATCATGGTCGACAAGGCTGCGTCGCTCAAGCGTTTTACTGCGCGCGCTAAAGGCCGCGGTAACCGCATCGAGAAGCAATCCTGTCACATCACTGTGACGGTCGGGAATTAAGGGGTCATACGATGGGACAGAAAATTCATCCGACTGGCTTCCGTTTGGCCGTCAGCCGCAATTGGGCGTCGCGTTGGTACGCGAACAACAACAATTTCGCGGCGATGTTGCAGGAAGACATCGGTGTTCGTGAATACCTGAAGAAGAAGCTGAAAAACGCTTCGGTTGGTCGCGTCGTTATCGAGCGTCCGGCGAAGAACGCGCGCATCACGATCTATAGCTCGCGTCCGGGTGTCGTCATCGGCAAGAAGGGCGAGGATATCGAGCTGCTGAAGTCGGAACTGCAACGCCGCATGGGCGTTCCGGTTCACGTCAACATCGAAGAAATCCGTAAGCCGGAAACCGATGCGCAACTGATCGCGGATTCGATCACGCAACAACTCGAGCGCCGGATCATGTTCCGCCGCGCGATGAAGCGTGCGATGCAAAACGCAATGCGTCTGGGTGCACAGGGCATCAAGATCATGAGCGCGGGCCGCCTGAACGGTATCGAAATCGCTCGTACGGAATGGTATCGCGAAGGTCGCGTGCCCCTTCATACGCTGCGTGCTGATATCGACTACGCAACTTCGGAAGCGAAGACGACGTACGGCATCATCGGCGTGAAGGTGTGGGTCTACAAGGGCGACACGCTCGGCCGCAACGACGCACCGGTGGTTGAAGAAGTCGCCGAAGAAAAGCGTCCGCGCCGCAACGCACGTCCGGGTGGCGATCGCCGTCCGCGTCGCGATGGTGAAGGTGGTGGCCCGGCAGGTGCACGCCGTGGCGCTCCTCGTCGTGCTGGCGGTGCCGGCGGCGACGGGAAGACTGGAGAATAACGATGCTGCAACCGAAACGCAGAAAGTATCGCAAAGAGCAGAAGGGTCGTAACACCGGTATCGCTACCCGCGGCAACGCGGTGTCGTTCGGTGAGTTCGGCCTGAAGGCTATCGGTCGTGGTCGCTTGACCGCGCGCCAGATTGAAGCGGCACGTCGTGCAATGACGCGTCACATCAAGCGTGGTGGCCGCATCTGGATCCGCATCTTCCCGGACAAGCCGATCTCGCACAAGCCGGCTGAAGTACGTATGGGTAACGGTAAAGGTAACCCTGAGTACTACGTCGCGGAGATTCAACCGGGCAAGATGCTGTACGAAATGGACGGCGTAACCGAAGAGCTGGCACGCGAAGCGTTCCGTCTGGCTGCAGCTAAGCTGCCGCTCAAGACGACGTTTATCGTGCGTCAGCTCGGCGCCTAAGGAGTAAATGATGAAGGCTTCCGAACTTCACCAGAAAGATCAGGCCGCGCTCAACAAGGAGCTGTCGGACCTGTTGAAGGCGCAATTCGGCCTGCGCATGCAACTCGCGACCCAGCAGCTCACGAACACGAGCCAGCTGAAGAAGGTTCGTCGCGACATCGCACGTGTGCGGACCGTCCTGACTGAGAAGGCGAACCAGAAATGAACGATAGCGTAAAAACCTCGCTCAAGCGGACGCTGGTCGGCAAGGTCGTCAGCAACAAGATGGACAAGACGGTCACCGTGCTGGTTGAGCACCGCGTGAAGCACCCGATCTACGGCAAGTACGTTGTGCGTTCGAAGAAGTACCACGCGCACGACGATGCGAACACGTACAACGAGGGTGACCTCGTTGAAATCCAGGAAACGCGTCCGATTTCGAAGACGAAAGCTTGGGTTGTGGCTCGCCTGGTCGAGGCTGCTCGCGTCATCTGACGCCGCAAAGTTGTAGAAGTAGTTGAAATCGCAGTAAGTTTCGCTTGCAAGACCGGGATCATGTGATATGATCTCGGTCTTCCCTCTTTTATGGGAGCCCCGTCGCGGGCGAAGTTGGTGGGGGAAGCGGTTCAGGCGCCAGTCTGTTCCGAAGGATTCACCGGATTGCGATGGCGGGTTTCGTTTGCCGTCGCTGCTGTTCATACCCAAGCAGCCGATTGGCTGACGGGACCAAGACTGACCGGGTACGCCATGGTGGTGTGACCGGATTAAGTTGGGAAAGATAAACCATGATCCAGACCGAAACTCGGCTTGAAGTGGCCGACAACACCGGTGCGCGTGAAGTCATGTGCATCAAGGTTCTCGGCGGCTCGAAGCGTCGTTATGCCAGCATTGGCGACATCATCAAGGTGACCGTCAAAGAAGCAACGCCGCGCGGGCGCGTGAAGAAAGGCGAAATTTATAACGCCGTGGTGGTTCGCACCGCCAAGGGCGTGCGTCGTCAAGACGGCTCGCTGATCAAGTTCGATGGCAATGCTGCAGTGCTGTTGAATGCCAAGCTCGAACCTATTGGCACCCGTATTTTCGGGCCTGTTACGCGCGAGTTGCGCAGCGAACGATTCATGAAGATCGTTTCGTTGGCACCTGAAGTGCTGTAAGGAGTTGCGATGAACAAGATTCGCAAAGGTGACGAAGTTATCGTCATCACCGGCAAAGATAAAGGCAAGCGCGGCGTCGTGCTGTCCGTAGGCGAAGACAAGGTGATTGTCGAGGGTATCAACCTCGTCAAGAAGCACGTCAAGCCGAACCCGATGAAGGGTACGACGGGCGGTGTGGAAGCCAAGACGATGCCGCTGCAAATTTCGAACGTCGCATTGGTCGACGCGAATGGCAAGGCGTCGCGTGTAGGCATCAAGGTCGAAGGAGACAAGAAAGTCCGTTTCCTTAAGACGACCGGTGCTGTGCTGAGCGCCTGACGCTGCGGAGTAAAAAAATGGCTCGTTTGCAAGAGTTTTACAAAGAGAAGGTTGTACCCGGCCTCATCGAGAAGTTCGGTTACAAGTCCGTGATGGAAGTACCGCGCATCACCAAGATCACCCTGAACATGGGCCTTGGCGAAGCGGTTGCTGACAAGAAGATCATCGAAAACGCCGTTGGCGACCTGACGAAGATCGCAGGCCAGAAGCCGGTGATCACGAAGGCACGCAAGGCAATCGCTGGCTTCAAGATCCGTCAGGGCTATCCGATCGGTGCAATGGTCACGTTGCGTGGTCAGGCAATGTACGAATTTCTGGACCGTTTCGTGACGGTTGCGCTCCCCCGTGTGCGCGACTTCCGTGGCGTGTCGGGTCGTGCGTTCGATGGTCGCGGCAACTACAACATCGGTGTGAAAGAGCAGATCATTTTCCCCGAAATCGACTACGACAAGATCGACGCACTGCGTGGGCTGAACATCAGCATCACGACAACTGCGAAGACCGACGACGAAGCAAAGGCTCTGCTCGCCAGCTTCAAGTTCCCGTTCAGAAACTGAGGTTACCGTGGCTAAACTGGCACTGATCGAACGTGAAAAGAAGCGTGCTCGCCTGGCCGCTAAGTACGCTCCCAAGCGTGCTGAGCTGAAAGCGATCATCGGCGATATGAGCAAGTCGGACGAAGAGCATTACGCAGCACGTCTGGAACTGCAACAACTGCCGCGCAACTCTAACCCGACCCGTAAGCGCAATCGTTGCGCAATTACCGGTCGCCCGCGTGGCACGTTCCGTAAATTCGGGCTGGCGCGTAACAAGATTCGCGAAATCGCGTTCCGCGGCGAGATCCCTGGCCTGACCAAGGCGAGCTGGTAATAGGAGAAACGTAAATGAGCATGAGTGATCCTATCGCCGATATGCTGACTCGCATCCGCAACGCGCAGATGGTTGAGAAAGTTTCGGTGACAATGCCCTCGTCGAAAGTCAAGGTTGCGATTGCGCAGGTCCTGAAGGACGAAGGCTATATCGATGATTTCGCAGTGAAGTCCGAAGGTGCGAAGTCTGAATTGAACATCGTGTTGAAGTACTACGCTGGCCGTCCGGTGATCGAGCGCATTGAACGCGTTTCGAAGCCTGGTCTGCGTGTGTACCGCGGCCGTAACGACATCCCCGTGGTCATGAATGGCCTCGGCGTGGCAATCGTGTCGACGCCGAAGGGCGTGATGACGGACCGCAAGGCGCGTGCAACGGGCGTTGGCGGCGAAGTCATCTGCTACGTCGCTTAAGGCCGAAAGGAGAGAAACATGTCTCGAGTAGGTAAAAGCCCGATCGCGCTGCAAGGCGCAGAAGTGGCCCTGAGCGACGAACGCATTACCGTCAAGGGTCCGCTGGGTACGATTTCGCAAGCTGCAAACAGCCTCGTTAAAGTGGTGAACGACAACGGCACGCTGAAGTTCGAGCCGGTGGACGAAAGCCGCGAAGCGAATGCGATGTCGGGCACGATGCGCGCACTGGTTGCGAACATGGTGAACGGCGTGACGAAGGGTTTCGAGCGCAAGCTGACGCTGGTTGGCGTCGGTTACCGCGCACAGGCGCAAGGCGACAAGCTGAACCTGTCGCTGGGTTTCTCGCACCCCGTGGTGCACCAGATGCCGGAAGGCGTCAAGGCTGAAACCCCGACGCAAACCGAAATCGTGATCAAGGGGATCAACAAGCAACAAGTTGGCCAAGTCGCTGCAGAAGTGCGCGGCTATCGCCCGCCGGAGCCCTACAAGGGCAAGGGTGTGCGTTACGCCAATGAGGTTGTGATCCTCAAAGAAACGAAGAAGAAGTAAGGGTGCGCAATCATGGATAAGACTCAATCTCGCCTGCGCCGCGCTCGTCAGACGCGTATCAAGATCGCTGAGCTGCAGGTCGCGCGTCTCGCCGTGCATCGCACGAACACGCACATCTATGCGCAAGTGTTCTCGCCGTGCGGCACCAAGGTGCTCGCCAGCGCGTCGACGCTCGAAGCCGAAGTGCGTGCGCAACTGGCTGATCAGACGGGCAAGGGCGGCAACGTCGCTGCAGCGACCCTGATCGGTAAGCGCATTGCAGAAAAGGCTAAGGCTGCCGGCATCGAATCCGTCGCCTTCGACCGTTCGGGTTTCCGTTACCACGGCCGCGTGAAAGCGCTGGCTGATGCGGCGCGCGAAGCCGGACTCAAGTTCTAAGGGAAGAATTCGTCATGGCAAAGATGCAAGCGAAAGTTCAGGCTGACGAACGCGACGACGGCCTTCGTGAAAAAATGATTTCGGTCAACCGCGTGACCAAGGTTGTGAAGGGCGGCCGGATTCTCGGTTTTGCCGCACTGACCGTGGTTGGCGACGGTGATGGCCGCGTCGGTATGGGCAAGGGCAAGGCGAAGGAAGTGCCGGTCGCTGTTCAGAAGGCGATGGAACAGGCGCGCCGCAACATGTTCAAGGTGCCGCTTAAGAACGGTACCCTGCAACACGAAGTGCACGGTAAGCATGGCGCATCCATGGTCCTCCTCGCTCCGGCGAAGGACGGTACCGGTGTGATCGCTGGCGGCCCGATGCGCGCAGTGTTCGACGTGATGGGCGTGCAGAACGTTGTGGCCAAGAGCCACGGTTCGACGAACCCGTACAACCTCGTTCGTGCAACGCTCGACGGTCTGCGCAAGCAGTCCACGCCGGGTGACATCGCGGCGAAGCGCGGCAAGTCCGTCGAAGATATTCTGGGCTAAGGTGGACACCATGTCTGATAAAACTGTCAAGGTCCAGCTCGTCAAGAGCCTGATCGGCACCCGTGAAACGCACCGTGCGACGGTGCGTGGCTTGGGCCTGCGCCGACTCAACTCGGTTAGCGAGTTGCAGGACACGCCGGCTGTGCGCGGCATGATCAACAAGGTTTCGTACCTCGTTAAGGTCATCAGCTAAGCGGCTGACCAGGACTCAAGGAGTTGATAATGGAATTGAATAACCTGAAGCCGGCTGAAGGCTCGAAGCACGCTAAGCGTCGCGTCGGCCGCGGTATCGGCTCCGGTCTGGGCAAGACGGCTGGCCGTGGTCACAAGGGTCAGAAGTCGCGTTCGGGCGGCTTTCACAAGGTTGGCTTCGAAGGCGGTCAAATGCCGCTGCAACGTCGCCTGCCGAAGCGTGGCTTCACCTCGCTGACGAAGGAATTCGCCGGTCAAGTGCGTCTCTCTGATCTGGAAAAGCTGCCGGTCGACGAAATCGATCTGTTGGCTCTGAAACAAGCCGGCCTGCTCGGCGAGCTGATCAAGAGCGCCAAGATCATCGCGACGGGCGAGCTGAAACGCAAGGTCGTTGTGAAGGGTCTGGGTGCGACGAAGGGTGCGCGCGCTGCTATTGAAGCAGCCGGCGGCTCTTTTGCCGAGTAACGCGCAAGTTATTTGCCGTCACTAGCATTTGCATCGGAGAAGGTACTTGGCTAACAGTCCGAGTCTCGCAAAACCCGGTCGCAGCGCGGCGAAGTTTGGCGATCTGCGTCGGCGTGCAGTGTTCCTGCTGCTGGCGTTGATCGTCTACCGTATCGGCGCGCACATTCCGGTGCCGGGTATTGACCCGGACCAACTGGCAAAGTTGTTCCAAAGCCAGTCGGGCGGCATCCTTGGCATGTTCAACATGTTCTCGGGTGGTGCACTTTCGCGGTTCACGATTTTTGCGCTGGGGATCATGCCGTACATTTCGGCGTCGATCATCATGCAGTTGCTGGCGATTGTCTCGCCGCAGCTGGAAGCGTTGAAAAAGGAAGGGCAGGCGGGTCAACGGAAGATTACGCAGTACACGCGTATCTTTACGGTCCTGCTGGCGACGTTCCAGGCGTTCGGCATCGCCGTCGCACTGGAAAATCAGCCGGGCTTGGTGATCGATCCGGGGATGGTGTTTCGGTTGACGACGGTCGTGACGCTGGTGACCGGGACGATGTTCCTGATGTGGCTGGGTGAGCAGATCACGGAACGTGGGCTTGGTAACGGTATCTCGATCATCATTTTCGGCGGTATTGCGGCGGGTTTCCCGAACGCAATCGGTGGTCTTTTCGAACTGGTGCGAACCGGCTCGATGAGCATCATCTCGGCGATTATCGTGGTTGCGCTGATTGCTGGTGTGACGTATCTGGTGGTGTTCATCGAACGCGGCCAGCGCAAGATTCTTGTGAACTACGCCAAGCGGCAAGTCGGTAACAAGATTTACGGCGGACAGTCTTCACATCTGCCGCTGAAGTTGAATATGTCGGGCGTGATTCCGCCGATCTTTGCATCGTCGATCATTCTCTTCCCGGCAACCATCCTGAACTGGTTTAGTTCGGGGTCGCGTACCAGCTGGTTCGCAGACACGTTGCACAACGTGGCCGAAGCCCTTAAGCCCGGTCAACCTGTGTACGTGTTGCTGTACGCGTTGGCGATCGTCTTCTTCTGCTTTTTCTACACCGCACTGGTGTTCAACAGCAGGGAAACGGCCGACAACCTGAAAAAGAGTGGCGCTTTCGTCCCAGGCATCCGCCCGGGCGATCAAACCGCGCGATATATCGACCGTATCCTGACGCGTCTGACGCTGGCTGGTGCGATCTACATCGTGTTTGTTTGTCTGCTGCCTGAATTTTTGGTACTGCGCTGGAACGTGCCGTTTTATTTTGGTGGAACGTCGCTGCTGATCATTGTCGTCGTCACAATGGATTTCATGGCGCAGGTGCAGTCGTACGTTATGTCGCAACAGTATGAATCGCTGCTGAAGAAAGCTAATTTCAAAGGCGGCGGCGTCCCGATGCGTTGAAAGGACTTATGGCCAAAGACGATGTTATCCAGATGCAGGGTGAAGTCATCGAAAACCTGCCTAACGCTACCTTTAGGGTGAAGCTGGAAAACGGCCATGTCGTATTGGGACACATATCCGGCAAGATGCGGATGCACTACATCCGAATCTTGCCGGGCGACAAGGTAACGGTTGAATTGACGCCTTACGATCTGTCGCGTGCGCGGATCGTGTTCCGGGCGAAGTGATTTGAAAAAAGGGTAATATCATGAAAGTGATGGCATCGGTTAAGCGCATTTGCCGCAATTGCAAGATCATCAAGCGCAAAGGCGTTGTGCGCGTGATTTGCAGCTCTGATCCGCGCCACAAACAGCGTCAAGGCTGAACGCCGCGCTTTTTGCTGCGCTTTTTGTTTGAGGAAAAACAATGGCTCGTATCGCAGGGGTTAACATCCCGAATCACCAGCATACCGAAATCGGCCTGACGGCAATTTACGGTGTCGGCCGCACGCGCTCGCGCGACATTTGCGTCGCTGCTGGTGTGGCATTTTCGAAGAAGGTCAAGGACCTGAACGACGCAGACCTCGAAAAGCTGCGTGAAGAAGTCGGCAAGTTCATCGTTGAAGGCGATCTGCGCCGTGAAACGACGATGAACATTAAGCGCCTGATGGATCTCGGCTGCTACCGTGGCGTGCGTCATCGCAAGGGCTTGCCCCTGCGTGGCCAACGCACGCGTACGAATGCCCGTACGCGCAAGGGTCCGCGTCGTGCAGCGCAATCGCTGAAGAAGTAAGCGGAACTGACAGTTACAGGAAAACGTAATGGCTAAGGCTTCGAACAACTCCGCGGCGCAACGCGTTCGCAAGAAGGTCAAGAAGAACGTCGCCGAGGGCGTGGTTCACGTTCACGCGTCGTTCAACAACACCATCATCACGATCACCGATCGTCAAGGCAATGCACTTGCTTGGGCAACGTCGGGTGGTCAGGGCTTCAAGGGTTCGCGTAAATCGACCCCGTTTGCAGCCCAGGTGGCAGCCGAGTCGGCTGGCCGCGTGGCGATGGAATACGGCGTGAAGAACCTCGAAGTGCGGATCAAGGGCCCCGGTCCTGGCCGCGAATCGGCGGTGCGCGCGTTGCATGGTCTTGGTATCAAGATCACCGCGATCTCCGACGTGACGCCGGTCCCGCACAACGGCTGCCGTCCGCCGAAGCGTCGTCGCATCTAAGACGCTGTTCTCGCTAGCGCCTGTTGCCGCCGGGGTTCAAGCCGGCGACCACAGGCTGCTTGCGCTATTGAATTGACTAAGCCCACCGTTCGACCCAAAGGGCTCGAACTAGCACGAGTGCATGCATTCGTGTGATTAATCATAGAAGGAATCAACGTGGCACGTTATATCGGCCCTAAGGCCAAGCTGTCCCGCCGTGAAGGCACTGACCTCTTCCTGAAGAGCGCTCGTCGTTCGCTCGCTGACAAGTGCAAGCTTGACAGCAAGCCCGGCCAACACGGCCGCACGTCGGGTGCACGTACGTCCGACTACGGCACGCAGCTGCGCGAAAAGCAAAAAGTGAAGCGCATCTACGGTGTCCTCGAGCGTCAGTTCCGCCGCTACTTCGCTGAAGCCGACCGCCTGAAGGGCAACACGGGTGAAAACCTGCTGCAATTGCTCGAATCGCGTCTCGACAACGTCGTGTATCGCATGGGCTTCGGCTCGACGCGCGCTGAAGCGCGTCAGCTCGTGAGCCACAAGGCGATCACGGTGAATGGCGTTGTGTCGAACATTCCGTCGATGCAAGTGAAGGCGGGCGACGTCGTTGCAGTGCGCGAACAAAAGAAGAAGCAGGCGCGTATTCTCGAAGCGCTGTCGCTGGCTGAGCAAGGCGGTCTGCCGAGCTGGGTCGCTGTCGATTCGAAGAAGTTCGAAGGCACGTTCAAGCAGAAGCCGGAACGCAGCGACATCGCTGGCGATATTAACGAAAGCCTGATCGTCGAATTGTATTCGCGGTAATCGGATTAACGGCCGGGGCACCCCGATTGCGTTGCGCAAGGGGGCGTCTCGGCTGTTTATTTTCAGGTTGTTACCGGTCAGCCTTATCGGTGTAACGAGCCGAGGGTATTGAAAAGGAAAACCTATGCAAACCAGTTTGTTGAAGCCCAAGATCATCGCAGTTGAATCGCTTGGTGAGAGCCACGCGAAAGTGGTCATGGAACCGTTTGAACGCGGTTACGGCCACACCTTGGGTAACGCGCTTCGGCGCGTGCTGCTATCGTCGATGGTAGGCTACGCGCCGACCGAAGTGACGATCGCAGGCGTCGTACACGAGTATTCGACGCTCGACGGTGTGCAAGAGGATGTGGTCAACCTGTTGTTGAACCTGAAGGGCGTGGTGTTCAAGCTGCATAACCGTGATGAAGTGACGGTTACGCTTCGCAAGGAAGGCGAAGGCGTTGTCACCGCTGGCGACATCGAACTCGCGCACGATTGCGAAGTGATCAACCCGGATCACGTGATTGCGCATCTGTCGAAGGGCGGTAAGCTCGACGTGCAGATCAAGGTCGAAAAGGGCCGTGGTTATGTGCCGGGCAATGTGCGTCGTTACGGCGAAGAGTCGGCCAAGATCATCGGCCGCATCGTGCTGGACGCGTCATTCTCGCCGGTTCGCCGCGTGAGCTACGCCGTTGAAAGCGCGCGCGTCGAACAGCGTACCGACCTCGACAAGCTCGTGATGAACATCGAGACCAACGGTGTGATCTCGCCGGAAGAAGCGATCCGTCAATCGGCGCGTATTCTGGTTGATCAACTGTCGGTGTTCGCTGCACTGGAAGGCACCGAAGCAACGGCGGAAGCGCCGTCGCGTGCGCCGCAGATCGATCCGATTTTGCTGCGTCCGGTTGATGATCTCGAACTGACGGTTCGTTCCGCGAACTGCCTGAAGGCCGAGAACATTTACTACATCGGCGACCTGATCCAGCGCACGGAAAACGAGTTGCTCAAGACCCCGAATCTGGGTCGCAAATCGTTGAACGAAATCAAGGAAGTACTGGCGTCGCGCGGTTTGACGCTCGGCATGAAACTCGAAAACTGGCCGCCGGCAGGATTGGACAAGTAAGTCGACAAGTAGTCTCGGGACAAGCCCCGCCGCTGCAGTGGCAAAGACGCGGATTTTCCTTTAAAATCCGCGTCTTGTCTTTTTTCACTACCGGCCCGTGCACTCACGCCTTCGGGTGGATCGAGCGCGATAGAAGAGCTGGACCAAAACTTTGAATCAAAGGAATTAACATGCGTCACCGTCATGGTCTGCGGAAACTGAACCGCACGAGCAGCCACCGTCTGGCAATGCTCCGTAACATGTCCAACTCGTTGATCGAGCACGAAGTCATCAAGACGACGCTGCCGAAGGCGAAAGAACTCCGTAAAGTGGTCGAGCCGTTGATCACGCTCGGCAAGAAGCCGTCGTTGGCAAATCGTCGTCTGGCGTTCAACCGCCTGCGCGATCGTGATTCGGTCACGAAGCTGTTCGACGTCCTCGGCCCGCGTTACGCTACCCGTCCGGGCGGCTACCTGCGCGTCCTGAAGTTCGGCTTCCGCGTCGGCGACAACGCACCGATGGCACTGGTCGAATTGCTGGACCGTCCGGAAGTTGAAGAAGTTGAAGTGCAAGAGGCTGAATAAGCTTTTAGCATTGAAAAAAAGCCAGGCACCCAGCCTGGCTTTTTTGTTTGCGGCGGTGAAATTCACTGCTGTATGCCGATCGTGGCGGCCAACTGCCGCATGCTTGCCGCTGCGGCACCTGCAGCAACCCGAGGTACCGCAAAGTCAGGTGATAATATCTGCACTTGAATCGTGCCTGCCCGGAGCCTTTGTGAGCATGAATGTAACCTTGATTCTGACGACGGTACCGGATGCCACCGTTGCTCAGAAGCTCGCCGCGGATGCACTGGCCGCGCGGCTATGTGCCTGCGTTACGCAACTAGGCACTGTGCAGTCCAGCTATCACTGGCAGGGTACGATCGAAACAGCGCAGGAGATTCAGTTACTGTTCAAGACGAGTTGCGCACGCGCGCTGGAACTCGAGCAGTACATTCAGGCGCACCACCCTTACGACACGCCGGAAATCCTCTCGTGGCAAGCCATGGGATCGGCCGCGTACGGCCAGTGGATCACTGCTGAAACCCAACGTCCTCTTCATGTTTAACGGTCCAAATCGACGTGCGCGCAATGCGCTACGCACGGTCCTTTTCCTGCTCGGCTGCCTGATCTTCTCGCAGTTCGGCACGCTTGCTCACGCTGCGGACGACTTCCTCGATCCTGCCGTCGCGTTCAAATTCAGCGCGACCGAAAAGCCCGGTGAAATCGACGTCACTTACAAGATCGCAGACGGTTACTACATGTATCGCGAGCGCTTCGCGTTCGCGGTCCGTAACGGCGCGACGACGATCGGCGAGCCGCAACTGCCCGCTGGCCACGTGAAGTTCGATCAGACCTTTAACAAGAACGTCGAAACCTATCGCAATGAGCTGACGATCCGCATTCCTGTGAAACAGGCCCAGGGGCCGTTCGACCTCGCTGTCACGTCTCAAGGCTGCGCTGATGCCGGCATCTGCTATCCGCCGATGGAGCGCGTGTACCACGTCAGCGGCGCTGCGTTGCAGCCCGTCGACAGCGCAGCCGCTCCCGCGGCCGCTGCAGCGCAACAACCCGCAGGCGCCGGCACCTCGTGGTACGACCGCGCCACCAGTGCCGACTATGCGCAGTCCCTGCTGCAAGGTGGTGGCTTCTTCGCGATCATTGGGCTCTATTTCGTGGCCGGCGCCGTGCTCAGTTTGTTGCCGTGCTCGTATCCGATGATCCCGATCCTGTCGGCGATCATCATCGGCGAAGGCACGCGGGTGACGCGCGCCCGCGGCTTCGCGTTGTCGCTGGCGTACGTGATCGGCATGGCGCTTGTGTACACGGCGCTTGGCGTCGCGGCGGCGCTGGTTGGCCAGAGCCTCGGCGCGTGGCTGCAGAACCCATGGGTGCTTGGAACGTTTGGCGTATTGCTGACAGTTTTCGCATTGACCCTGATCGCGGGTTTCGACATCGCGTTGCCACAGCGCTGGCAAGACGGTGTGTCGCGTGCGTCGACCGGGCGTTCCGGCGGCAAGTTCGCCGCAGTTGCCGTAATGGGCGCGCTGTCCGCGCTAGTGGTGGGCGCCTGCATGACGGCGCCACTCTTTGCCGTGCTGGCATTCATCGCGCATACGGGCGATGCATTGCTCGGCGGCGCGGCGCTGTTCTCGATGGGACTCGGTCTTGGTGTGCCGCTCCTGATCATCGGTCTTGGCGCCGGTACGTTGTTGCCGCGCGCCGGCACATGGATGAACGGTGTCAAGGTGTTTTTCGGCGTGGTGCTGCTTGCTGCGGCCCTGTGGATCGTCTGGCCGGTGCTCGGTGCGACAGCGACAATGCTGTTGAGCGCGCTGTGGCTGCTGACCGCCGCCGCCGGACTCGGTCTTTTCTCTGGCCCAACCGCAGGCGCCTCGGTGTGGCGCCGGCTCGGCCGTGGTATCGGCGCGGCGCTGGCAATCTGGGCGGCGGTGCTGCTGGTCGGCCTGGCTGCGGGCTCGTCTGATCCGCTGCGTCCGCTGGCTGTTCTGGCCGCGCGAGGCGGTAGTGAGGCTACTGTCGCAAGCACCTCCAACGAGCCTAATGCAGCGTCACAGAACGATCTGACGTTCGCCTCGGTGCGTTCCTCGACCGAGCTCGACGAGGCCGTCAAAACGGCTGCGCAGCCCGCTATGCTCGATTTTTACGCCGATTGGTGCGTCAGCTGCAAAGAGATGGAGAAGTTCACGTTCAGCGATCCGCGTGTCCAGGCGAAGTTGAAGCAGATGAACCTCCTGCGCGCCGACGTCACCGCGAATAACGCGGATGATCAGATGCTGCTCAAGCGTTTCAGCTTGTTCGGGCCGCCTGGCATCATCTTCTTCGATCAAGGCGGCAGGGAAGTATTGCGCGTCGTCGGATACGAGTCCGCGGACAAGTTCCTGCGCAGCCTCGATCGCGCGAGTGCGCCCGGCGCCTAACGGCGGTGGGGTTTTCCGCGAATGTGTGCAAAAAAAACGGAGGCGTGACTGAAAAAGTCCGCCTCCGTTTCTTTTGAGCTATCAGACCGCCGCCGACCGCCTCGGCGACGCGTCGAATCAAATCACTTCTGCGAGCGCAAAATTCGCGCGGCATCCAGCGCGAAGTAGGTCAGCACGCCATCCGCGCCTGCCCGCTTGAACGCCAGCAGCGATTCCATCATCGCCTTGTCGTGGTCCAGCCAGCCGTTCTGCGCGGCCGCCTTCAACATCGCGTATTCGCCGCTCACCTGGTACACGTAAGTCGGGAATTTGAACTCGTCCTTCACGCGACGCACGATATCCAGATACGGCATGCCTGGCTTGACCATCACCATGTCCGCGCCTTCCTCGATGTCCGCTTGCACTTCGCGCAGCGCTTCATTCGAATTGGCCGGGTCCATCTGGTAGGTCATCTTGTTGCCCTTGCCGAGGTTCGTCGCGGAACCGACGGCATCGCGGAACGGGCCGTAAAACGCCGACGCGAACTTGGCCGCGTAAGCCATGATGCGCGTGTGGATATAGCTCTCGCTCTCGAGCATTTCGCGGATCGCGCCGATGCGGCCGTCCATCATGTCCGAGGGCGCGACAATATCGACCCCCGCTTCAGCCTGCGCACGCGCCTGTTCAACGAGAATCTCCACGGTCTCGTCGTTGATCACGTAGCCGGCCTCGTCGAGTACGCCATCCTGGCCGTGGCTCGTGTACGGATCGAGCGCGACGTCGGTGAGCACACCCAGATCGGGGAAGTTCTTTTTCAGCTCGCGAACGGCGCGCGGGATCAAACCGGCGGGATTAGTCGCTTCGCGGCCATCAGGCGTCTTCAAGGAAGGCTCGATCGCCGGGAACAGCGACAGCACGGGCACGCCCAACTCGACGCATTGTTCGGCCACACCCATCAGCAGATCGACCGACACACGCTCGACGCCCGGCATCGACGGTACGGCTTGTCGCACGTTGGTGCCTTCGACGATGAACACAGGGTAAATCAGGTCGTTGGTGGTGAGGATGTTTTCTCGCATCAGACGACGCGAGAAGTCGTCACGGCGCATGCGGCGCGGACGGTAGTGCGGGTAGAAGCTCATATACGCATCGAAGAAACGTTGGATGTGTGGAGTGGACAAGTAACGCCTGCCTCCGCTCCCGGAAACTTTTCGAGACAATGGTATATCATACCGATCGAGCAAGGCGCCTGGCGCTGACCTCCCCGCTTCTCCTCCCTGAGCGGGTGCCTGTCGTTTTTTCGATTAGGCTGTTTGACCCGCCGTTAAAGCGGCGGGTTTTTTTATGAGTGGCCGAAATGGGCCAAAAAGGCGCTTTTGCCTGCGCTCGTACGTGCCGTGCGGCTACTGCGGGGCGTCTGTTTCGCCCTTCGCGTCGGGGATCAGCCAGCTTTCGATCAACTCATGCGCTTCGTCTATGCCGACGCGCTTGAGCGCCGAGAACAACTGCGCGGTCAATTCGCCCTGATAGCCGGCGGTACGATATTCAGCCAAACCTTTCTGCGTCGCGCGCAAGGCATTGATGCTTTCCTGGCGTGTCAATTTGTCGCATTTCGTCAGCAGCGTGTGAATCGGCTTGCCGGTCGGCGCGAACCACTCGATCATCCGCCGGTCCAGATCCGTCAACGGGCGGCGCGAGTCCATCATCAGGATCATGCCGCGCAACTGCGAGCGCGATTGCAGATAAGTGGACAGCAGTGCTTCCCAGTGGGCCTTGGCCGCGCCCGGCACTTCCGCATAGCCGTAACCCGGCAGGTCGACCAGATGTGCAGTCGGCTCGTCCGCCTTTCCAACCGAGAAATAGTTGATGTGCTGCGTGCGCCCCGGAGTCTTACTGGCGAAGGCCAGCCGCTTCTGATTGCACAGAATATTGATGGCCGTCGACTTGCCCGCATTCGAGCGCCCGGCAAAGCAGATTTCGGGTTGCGCCGTGGCCGGCAGGTCACGCAGGTGGTTGACGGTCGTGAAAAAGCGGGATTGGTGGAGCAGGAAGGACATGATCAGGCCAGGATTCGAGACGCCGGGGAACCCGGATTGGGGACGGGTCAAGCCCGACTGGCGTCTTAGCGATTAGCGAGTTATTGTACAATACGATGGTTTACTGAAAACCTGAGGGGGCCGGCCCACGTGCCTTGGCGGCTCTTAATGTTCACTCAGGGTCACTCAGTCGCTGTCGTATCTTGCAAAACCTCTAAAATCCCACAAGACGAGACAGGGTGTGCGAATGAATCGACTGTGCAAGGCTCTGATGGCGTTTCAACTAGCGGCAGGTCTTTCAGGTTTGGCAATTCAGGCACGAGCAGCAGATCCGGCAAAGCCGGACGTCAATCGGGGTCAGGCAATCGCAGTGCAGGTTTGCGCGTCATGTCACGGTGCGGACGGCAACAGTGCCGGCGGTGCGTATCCGAAGCTGGCGGGCCAGCATCCCGAGTATCTCGTCAAACAGCTTATGGATTTCAAGACGCAGCCGGGCGCCAAGCAACCCGCGCGCAACAATGCGATCATGGCGGGCATGGCGGCGGCGCTGTCCGATCAGGACATGGTTAACGTGGCTGCCTATTTTTCGACACAGACTCCGAAGCCAGGCTACGCGCATAACAAAGACACCGTCCCGCTCGGTCAGAAGATTTATCGCGGCGGCATAGCGGACAAGGGTGTACCGGCATGCGCAAGCTGTCACGGGCCGACCGGTCAAGGGATTCCGTCGCAGTATCCGCGTCTGTCGGGACAGTGGGCCGAATATACGGTGGCGCAGCTGATGGCGTTCACGCAAGGTCCGGGCGCACGTAACAACAACGAGCCGATGCATGCAATTGCAACACGTCTGTCGGATAGTGACATCAAGGCGGTAGCCGATTACATCGCGGGCTTGCATTAAGGTTCCGCACGCTAGTGCAACCGGCCCGGCGAGGTCGGTACAAAACAAGAAAAGGGTGAGGGCGTCGTGCCTACGACAGCCCTTCACCCTTTTTTGCTGTTCAGTCGGAGTATGAATGAGCGTCACCACGTCGGGTCTGCAGTCGAAGTCGGGCAATCGCATCACGCGCAGCATCATCGAAGTATTGAGTTCGATGCGCTTCGCGATCGCGCTGCTCGTGATCCTGTCGATCGCCAGCATCATCGGTACCGTCCTCACGCAGGACGATCCCTATCCCAACTACGTCAATCAGTTCGGCCCGTTCTGGGCGGACATCTTCCGCTCGCTGAGTCTGTACACGGTGTACAGCTCGTGGTGGTTCATGCTGATTCTCGGTTTCCTGATGGTGTCGGTGTCGCTGTGCGTGATCCGCAATGCTCCGAAGATGGTGGCGGACGCCAAGAGCTGGAAGGACAAGGTCCGCGAAGGCAGCCTGCGCGCGTTCCATCACAAGGGCGAGTTCGCGGTGCATGGCACGCGCGCGCAGACCTCGGCGGTGCTCGCCAAACTCTCGGGCAAGCTCGGCTACAGGTTCGTCACACGTGAGTCGGACGGAGCAACGCTGATCGCGGCCAAGCGCGGCGCGTTGACCAAATTCGGTTACATCTCCGCGCACATTGCGATCGTAGTGATCTGTCTGGGTGGTCTGCTCGACAGCAATCTTCCGATCAAGCTCCAAATGTGGCTGTTCGACAAGTCGCCGATCCGCGCCAACACGGTGATCAACGACATTCCGCCGGAACATCGCCTGTCGCAATCGAACCCGACTTTCCGCGGTTACGCATGGGTGCCGGAAGGGCAGCATGTGTCGACGGCGATTCTGAATCAGCCGGACGGCTCTCTGATCCAGGATCTCCCGTTCTCGATCGAACTCAACAAATTCATCGTCGACTATTACTCGACCGGCATGCCAAAGCTGTTCGCCAGCGATATCGTGGTGGTCGATCACAAGACCGGCGCACGCGTGCCGGCGCGCGTCGAAGTGAACAAGCCGTTCACGTATGACGGCGTGTCGATCTACCAGTCGAGTTTCCAGGACGGCGGCTCGCAGATGCAGATGACCGCGTATCCGATGGCCGGCAACAGCGCAAAGACCGCGCCGTTCGGCGGCACGATCGGCGGCAACGCACCGTTGAACACGGCCACACCGCTGGCTGACGGCCAAACCGTCGAATTCACCGATTTCCGCGCGATCAACGTCGAAAACGTGTCGAACGGCAGCGGCCAGAACGATGCTCGCGGTGTCGCCGCGCATCGCACGCTGAAAGAGGCGTTCGACGAGCGCCTCGGCTCCGGCGCCAAGACATCGAATCCACTCGATCTGCATAACGTCGGGCCGTCGGTGCAGTACAAGGTGCGCGACAAGGACGGCCAGGCGCGCGAGTACAACAACTACATGCTGCCGGTGGACGTCGCCGGCGAAAAAATGTTCCTCGCCGGCATGCGTGTAAATCCGGACGACCCATTCCGCTATCTGCGCATTCCGGCCGATACCGGCGGTACCGTCAAGGAATGGATGAACCTGCGCGCCACACTTGAAGATCCGGCCATGCGCGCCACGGCGGCGCACCGTTTCGCTCTGCGTTCGGTGCCGGGTTCGAATGCCGAATTGCAACAGCACCTGGAAGAAAGTGCGCTGCGTGTCCTGACCCTGTTTGCCGGCGGAGACAACAGCATAAAGATGCCGAACGGCCAGGCGGTGGGCGGCTTCCAGGCAATCGCGGCTTTCATCGACCATTCTGTGCCGAAGGGTGAGCAGGAAAAAGCTGCGGGTCTGCTGTTGCGCATGCTGGAAGGCGCGACGTGGGACCTGTGGCAACTGTCGCGTCAGCAATTGGGCGAGCCCGATGCACAGGCCAATGCGGACGCCAGCCGCTTCATCCAGAGCTCGCTCAATGCGATATCCGACAGCTTTTTGTATGGATCGCCGGTCTACTTGCAGCTTGACTCCTTCAAGCAGGTGCAAGCTTCGGTATTTCAGTTGACGCGCGCGCCGGGCAAAAAAGTCGTGTATCTTGGCAGCCTGCTCCTCGTGTTGGGCATCTTTTCGATGTTCTACGTCCGCGAACGGCGCCTCTGGTTCTGGCTCAAAGATACCGATCACGGCACGAATGTCGTGATGGCGATGTCGAGCGCGCGCAAAACGCTCGACTTCGAAAAGGAGTTCATCCAAACGCGCGACGCTGTAGGCGCCGCGTTGGGCACCAAACTCACTGAAGCATCCGACGCCGCCGGCGCCGTCAACAAACCCGGCAATGCCGGCACGCCGTCCGCAAGCTCACAAGATTCGACCCGGTAAGATCATGGACTTGACACAGGTTTCCTCATCCTCTTCAGCCTCGCGGCCGCAGAAGGCGTTCGCGAACGAGGTGCTCAACGTCGCGCAGTATGACGAGCGGCCGTTTCTGAAACGGCTCGGTATCGTCGACTGGCTGTTCGCCGTTGTGATGGTTGCGGGCGCGGGATTCGCGCTGTCGCGCTACCACCCGTTCATGAATTACTACGACAAGCTGGTGCTGTGCTGCGCCGTGCCGGTGTTCGTGGTGCTGGGCTGGCGCTGGAAGCCGGTGCGCCCGCTGATGGTGGGCATCGCCGCGCTGTCGCTGCTGGCGATCCAGATCTATCACGGCGATCTGACGCGCGCGGATAACGCCTTCTTCCTCAAATATTTCCTGTCGAGCCAGTCCGCGATTCTGTGGATGAGTGCGCTCTTTGTGTTCGCCACCGTCTTCTACTGGATCGGCCTGCTGTCGCGTTCACCAACCGGTGCCGCGATCGGTTCGAAAATGACGTGGGCCGCCGTGGTGATGGGCTTCGTCGGTCTGATGGTGCGCTGGTACGAGTCGTATCTGATCGGGGCCGACGTCGGCCATATTCCAATCTCGAACCTGTATGAAGTGTTCGTGCTGTTCAGCCTGATTACCGCACTGTTCTATCTGTACTACGAGCAGCACTACAACACCCGTGCGCTCGGCGCGTTTGTCCTGCTGGTGATCAGCGCGGCTGTCGGTTTCCTGATGTGGTATTCGGTTGCCCGTGACGCACAGCAGATTCAGCCGCTCGTGCCCGCGCTGCAAAGCTGGTGGATGAAGATCCACGTGCCGGCTAACTTCATCGGTTATGGCAGCTTCGCGCTGTCGGCGATGGTCGGCGTCGCGTATCTGTCGAAAGAGCGCGGCGTGCTGGCAGACCGCCTGCCGGCGCTCGATGTGCTCGACGACCTGATGTACAAGTCGATCGCCGTCGGCTTTGCGTTCTTCACGATCGCGACGATCCTCGGCGCGCTGTGGGCGGCGGAAGCATGGGGCGGTTACTGGAGTTGGGACCCGAAGGAAACGTGGGCGCTGATCGTCTGGCTGAACTACGCGGCGTGGCTTCATATGCGCTTGATGAAGGGCCTGCGCGGCGCAGTGGCGGCATGGTGGGCGTTGACCGGCCTGTTGGTGACGACCTTTGCGTTCCTCGGCGTCAACATGTTCCTGTCGGGACTGCATAGCTACGGCAAGCTGTAAGATCCGCCGTTCAGCGCCGACCAAGAACCCGCCGCGTGCTTCGCACCGGCGGTTTTTTTATGTCTGGCGGAATATTCGCTGCATCCAGGGTGTTCGTTAGAACAGTACCTATGGATGGCTGGGCGAATGGCTAAACGAGCCGATCATCAATATGGCCCCGTAAGATAGACAACCCGATGGGCCGGCAAGGAGCAGCACGATGTGGATCAAGCGAAGCGACCGTATTCAACTCATCGGCGATGACATTGCGCGCAGCGAAATCACGCCGCAGCGCGTCTTCGAGAACCGGCGGCGCGTGTTGCAGGCGGCGGGCGCGTTAGCGCTCGGCAGTCTGATCGGCGTGAATGGCGAAGCGCTGGCGGCGTATTCATCGCAGGATCCGAAGGCGCAGAAGCTCACGGCGAAGACCAACGCGAAGTTCGTCGCGCTCGACAAGATCACGCCATACAAGGACATCACCACGTACAACAACTACTACGAGTTCGGTACCGACAAGGCCGATCCGGCGCATAACGCCGGCACCTTGCGGCCGCACCCGTGGAAGGTGAGCGTCGAGGGTGAGATCAAGAATCCAAAGGTGTATGACATCGACGAATTGCTGAAGCTCGCGCCGCTCGAGGAGCGCGTGTACCGGTTGCGTTGTGTCGAAGGTTGGTCGATGGTGATTCCGTGGATCGGTGTGCCGCTCTCGGAGTTGATCAAGCGTGTGCAGCCCACTGGCAACGCCAGGTACGTGCAATTCATCACGCTGGCCGATCCGTCGCAAATGCCTGGCCTGTCGGAACCGGTACTCGACTGGCCGTACAGGGAAGCTCTGCGGATGGACGAAGCGATGAATCCGTTGACGCTGCTGACCATGGGTCTCTACGGACAGGTGCTGCCGAATCAGAACGGCGCGCCGATCCGCGTGGTGGTGCCGTGGAAATACGGCTTCAAGAGCGCGAAGTCGCTGGTGAAGATCCGCTTTCTCGACAAGCAGCCGCCGACCAGCTGGAACACGTATGCGTCGAATGAATACGGCTTTTACTCGAACGTGAATCCGAACGTCGATCACCCGCGCTGGAGCCAGGCCACGGAGCGGCGTATCGGCGAAGACGGTTTCTTCACGCCCAAGCGCAAGACCTTGATGTTCAACGGCTACGGCGATCAGGTCGCGTCGCTCTATCAGGGCATGGACCTGAAGAAGAATTTTTGAACGACAACGTAATCATGGCTTCCTCCGATTCGCAACCTGCTATTAAAACCGCGCGCGCGACGCCAGGCCCCAAGGCGTCAGCGACGGCAAAGCGCCCCGCAAGCGGCGCGCGCTGGATCGTGCCGGCCAAGATCGTCGTGTTCATCGCGGCGTGGTATCCGCTCGCGCGCCTCGCGCTGTTCGGCATGACCGATCGGTTGGGCGCGAATCCGATCGAGTTCATCACGCGCTCGACGGGTCTGTGGACGCTCGTCTTTCTTTGCATCACGTTGGCCGTGACACCCTTGCGCCGGCTGACCGGCATTGCTGCATTCGTCAGGTTTCGTCGAATGCTGGGTCTTTACGCATTCTTCTATGCGACCCTGCATTTCACCACTTACCTGTGGTTCGACAAGTGGTTCGATGTTGCCGCGATTCTCAAGGACATCGGCAAGCGGCCGTTCATCACCGTGGGCTTCGCTGCGTTCGTGTTGCTGATCGCGTTGGCCGTGACGTCGCCGCGCGCGATGGTGCGCAAACTTGGGCGCCGCTGGCAGACGCTGCATCGCGCGATCTATGCGATCGGTGCGCTCGCCATCCTGCACTTCTGGTGGATGAAGGCGGGCAAGCACGACCTGATTTTGCCGAAGATCTACGGCGCGATCATGGTCGCGTTGCTGGGGTGGCGTTTGATCGTATGGCTGCGCGAGCGGAGGTTAAAGACGCACTGACCGCCAGATACAGCGCGTAAATGAAAAAAGGCGATGCCGCAGCGGCATCGCCTTTTTTCATGGAAGAGCCAAAGCTCTGACGTTTACGCCGGCAAAATCGTCTCGCCCGCAAACAGCTGCTTGACCTCTTCACGAGCGCGAACGACATGCCCTTGTGTACCATCAACCATTACCTCGGCCGCACGCGGACGGGTGTTGTAGTTCGAGCTCATCACGAAGCCATACGCGCCTGCCGAGCGAATCGCCAGCAGATCGCCCGGTTCGACCGCCAGCAGACGCTCACGACCCAGCCAGTCGCCGCTCTCGCAAACCGGGCCGACCACGTCGTACACGTGAGCGGGCACGTCGCGCTGAACGACAGCCTCGATTGCATGA
Source organism: Paraburkholderia sp. RL17-337-BIB-A (assembly GCF_046025895.1). NCBI lineage: Bacteria > Pseudomonadati > Pseudomonadota > Betaproteobacteria > Burkholderiales > Burkholderiaceae > Paraburkholderia > Paraburkholderia sp. RL17-337-BIB-A. Next base: position 249,219 of record NZ_JARESY010000001.1, read on the forward strand.
TAGGCCTCGTACATCGCAGGGCGTGCGAGATCGGTCATCGCTGCATCGACGATAGCGAAGTTCTTCTCGGCGCCTGGCTTCAGAAACTCGACGCGCGTCAGCAGCACACCCGCATTGCCGACCAGTGAACGGCCCGGCTCGAAATACACCTCGCGATGCCCGTGGCCGCGCGCTTCGATGCGATCCAGCACGGTGCGCACGAAGTTGCCGATTTCCGGCGGGGTTTCGTCGTCATACGTGATGCCGAGACCGCCGCCTACGTCGATGTGGCGAATCTTCACGCCGTCCTGTTCGATCTGTTCGACCAGTTCCAACACCTTGTCGACCGCGTCCAGATACGGTGCGACTTCAGTGATCTGCGAGCCGATATGGCAGTCGATGCCGACCACCTCGAGATGCGTCATCGCCGCGGCGGCTTGATAGGTTGCCCGCGCGTCTTCGAACGCGACGCCGAATTTGTTCGACTTCAGGCCAGTGGAAATATACGGATGCGTTTTCGCGTCGACATCAGGATTCACGCGCAGCGAGACGGGCGCCTTCTTGCCCATTTCCGCGGCCACCGTATTCAGGCGGTCGAGCTCGGGAATCGATTCGACGTTGAAGCATTTGACGCCGGCCGCGAGTGCCTGACGCATCTCGTCCGCGTGCTTGCCGACGCCGGAAAACACGGTGTTTTCCGCTTTGCCGCCGGCAGCCAGCACGCGCGCCAGTTCGCCGCCCGACACGATGTCGAAGCCGGCACCGAGGCGCGCGAACACATTCAGCACCGCGAGATTGCTATTGGCCTTGACGGCGACATGCACGGTTGCGCGGCGGCCGGCGCAAGCGCCCGCGTAGGCGTTCCATGCTTCGGTGAGCGCGGCGCGCGAATACACGTACAGCGGCGTGCCGAACTGTTCGGCGAGTGAGACGGCGGACACGCCTTCGGCGTGCAACACGCCGTCGACGTAGTCAAATGCGGATCGAGTCATGCGAGAGTCTTATTGAACAGGAGTGACGGCGGAGGCAGGTTGCGCAGGCAAAGCCGAGGATGCGGCAGACGCGGGCGGCGCGGCGAGTTCGCTTTCCGGCGACAACGACAGCGGCGCGCCAGAAGTGTCGGGTACCTCACCAGTCGGCGACGCGTTTTCCGCGCCCGGTTTCACTTCATCTGATGACGGTGACGACGGCAGTTGCGTGCGATCGATCGGCTTGGCCGGCAGCGGCGGCACGGTGGGCAAATAGAGCGAACCGCGTTGCCCGCAGCCGGCAAGTGCACAACCTGCGAGAATGGCTAAACCCGCTACAATCGCGCGGCCGGGCACTGCCGCGCGCATCCGAGATACGACTCGCATGACTGTCCCTGAATAAATAATCGATGGAGTTTAGCATGTCCGATAGTGATTACCTGACCCGCGCGGAAGCCGCGCTAGCCGCCATCGAACGCGCGCTCGACGACACGGAAGCCGACATCGAACTCGAGCGCAGCGGCAATGTCCTGACCCTCGAATTCGAGAACCGCACGAAGATCATCGTCAATCTGCAGCCGCCGATGAGCGAAATCTGGATCGCCGCGAAAGCGGGCGGTTTTCACTTCCGTTTCGTCGACGGTGAGTGGCGCGATACCCGCAGCGGCACGGAGTTTTTTGCCGCGCTGTCGGAGTACGCGACGCAACAGGCTGGCGAGCCGGTTCACTTCGAAGCGTAAAGCCACCACCGAAGCCACCGCCCAAATGAAACCGCCGCGCATCCAGCGCGGCGTTTTTTTTCGACGGACTTTGGAGCCTCCCTCGCGGAAGCGCTTTCAGTGCCCGCGGAACAGATTCATGATGTCCTGCTTTTCCTGCTCGCCGACTTGCTCGGGCGCCGCCGCGGATGCACCGCTCGCGTCGGCATCCAACGCCGCCTGACTGACGCCGACCGTCGCGACGAAACCGTTGCCGGGCGTGAAGTCGTCAAAATACAGCTCTGAGCCCAGTTGAGTCACGCCGCCCGGCATCGGCATCTTGTACTCCGGTACGCCTTTGAGCGCGCGCGCCATGTAATCGACCCACACCGGCAACGCGAGGCCACCGCCGGTTTCCTTATCGCCGAGACTGCGCGGGTTGTCGTAGCCGATCCACGCAATGGCCGTGAGCGTGTGCTGATAGCCGGCGAACCAGGCGTCGCGCGAATCGTTGGTGGTGCCGGTCTTGCCGCCGAGATCGGTACGCTTCAACACGTTGGTCTTCGCGCCCGTGCCCCGTTGCGCGACGCTTTGCAGCAGGCTGTTCATCACATACGCATTGCGCGGTTCGATCGCGTGCGGCGCGCTCTGCGCGGCGACCAGCGGTTGCGCGTGCGCCACGACGATACCGCGCTGGTCGGTGACTTCGGCGATCAGATACGGGTTGACGCGATAGCCGCCGTTAGCAAACACCGAGAATGCGCCGGCCATCTGCAAGGGCGTGACGAGACCGGCGCCGAGCGCCATCGGCAGATAGGCCGGGTGACGATCCGCATCGAAGCCGAAACGCGTGATGTATTGCTGCGCGTACTTGGTGCCGATCTGGTTCAGGATGCGAATCGACACGAGATTCTTCGATTTCTGCAGCGCGGTGCGCATGGTCATCGGACCGTCGAAACCCCCGCCATAGTTCTTCGGTTCCCACGCCTGACCGCCTGTCTCCGCGGCGCTGAAAAAGAGCGGCGCGTCATTGATCACCGTGGCCGGTCCGAGTCCCTTTTCAAGCGAGGCTGAGTAGATGAACGGCTTGAAGCTCGAACCCGGCTGACGCCACGCCTGGGTTACGTGGTTGAACTTGTTCTTGTTGAAGTCGAAGCCGCCGACCAGCGCACGAATCGCGCCGTCTTGCGGCACCACCGAAATGAATGCGCCTTCCACTTGCGGTAACTGCGTGATCGACCAGTTGCCGTCGTCATTCTTCACGAGGCGAATGATCGCGCCGGGCCGCACGCGTTGATTCGGCTGCGCACGCGCGCCTAGCGCGAACTGCGCGAAGCGCAGGCCGTCGCCCTGAATGGTCGCGACGTTGCCGTCGATGAAAGTGGCCTGCACCTGCTTCGGGCTCGCCGCCGTCACCACCGCGGCAATGATTTCGCCGTTGTCGGGGTGCTCGAGCAACGCGTCGTCGATGGCCTGTTCGCGGTCGTCCGCATCGGAGGGCAAATCGATGAACGCTTCGGGGCCGCGATAGCCGTGGCGCCGTTCGTAGTCCATCAGACCTTTGCGCAACGCCCGGTAAGCGACGTCCTGATCGGCCGAGTCGATGGTGGTCACGACGTTCAGGCCGCGCGTGTACGCCTCTTCGCGATACTGCGCGTACATCATCTGCCGCACCATTTCCGCGACGTACTCCGCGTGCACGCTGAACTCCTTGCCCGCGCCCTTGACGACGAGTGGCTGCTTGCTCGCCTCGTCGTATTGTTCCTGAGTGATGTAGTGCAGTTCGTGCATGCGCTGCAGAATGTACTCCTGACGAATCTTCGCGCGTTTCGGATTGACCACCGGGTTATATGCGGACGGCGCTTTCGGCAGGCCCGCCAGCATGGCCGATTCCGCCAGCGTCAGATCCTTCAGATCTTTACCGAAGTACACCCGCGCCGCACTCGCAAAGCCATACGCGCGCTGACCGAGATAGATCTGATTCATATACACCTCGAGAATCTGATCTTTCGTCAGTTTCGACTCGATCTTGTACGCGAGCAGCATCTCGTAGATCTTGCGCGTGTAGGTCTTCTCACTCGAAAGGAAGAAATTGCGCGCCACCTGCATGGTGATCGTGCTGGCGCCTTGCGTGGCGTGACCATTGGTCAGTGCGACGAAACCGGCTCTCGCGATGCCCGTGAGGTCGACGCCGCCGTGATCGTAGAAGCGCGCGTCTTCGATTGCCAGCACGGCTTTCTTCAGGCTATCCGGCACGTCCTGGATATGGACGATGTCGCGCCGCTCTTCGCCGAATTCGCCGATCAGCACGTGGTCGGCCGTATAGATGCGCAATGGGACCTTCGGCCGGTAGTCGGTCAGCGCGTCGAGCGACGGCAGGTTCGGCGTGGCCACCACCAGCGCATAGCCGAGCACCAGCAGCACACACAGAATGCCTGCGACGATCAAACCCACAAAGCCGATGATGAGCTTGAGCCACAACGGGCGTTTGCGCTTTTGCGGCGCGGGCGGCGGGGACGTAGGAGACGTGGATTGCATATGGACACCAAAAAGCAGTCCCGCGATTATAGCCGCCCGGCTTTTCAGCTTTCGGCATGCTTACTGACAGATCTTGACAAGGCTGCGCGCCGCGCGGGAATGACTTCACTGTAGACGCTTTGATGGCGTGCGGGGCGCGCGTCGCGCAACGTTAGCCATTTGGCTGAGTGTCGCGCGGCGGCGCGGCTACGCACAATTCTCCCTCGTAACTCGCGTTCGAATGGTTCGTCGCGTGAGTCAGAGGGAGGGCGTGATGACGTTTAAAAATTCGTGGCTTCAAGGTGTGCAACTCGGTGCGCAGCGTTTCGCTGCGGGAATCGATGTGGGATCGCAGGCGGTGCGCCTCGTCGTGATAAGTCAGCATGCGCGCGCACCTGCCGCGCTGCATATCGAATACGTGAGCACGGTGCCGCTCGGCGCCGGCGCGATGGCCGGCACGGAGATCGCCGACCGGCATGCGGTGGCGCGTGCATTGCGCGACGCATTCGCCGGTCTGCCGCATGCGTGTGCCGCGCATGCATTGCGCTGCGCGATGGCGTTGCCCGCCGCGGCAACGTTGACCACCACCGTGCCGCTCACACGGCTCGCCGCGCTAAGCGGTTGTGCGGAAGACGGCGGCCATGAACTCGCCGAACTCGAGCCGGCGGTGATGAGCGAAGTCGAGCGCATCGCAGGGCTCGAACGGCATGCATTGGCTGTCGACTGGTTCGTCGACGAAACGCGCTCACCGATTCGTTCGGTAACGATCGCCGCAACCGCCCGCCAGCATCTCGAAGCGCGTATCGAATGCGCAGCGACGGCCGGCATTTCGCTCAGTGCGATCGATGGCGAACCGCATGCGGCTTTGCGCGCAATGCGCTACGCGGCCAGCTACGAGCTCGATCCGCACGAGCCGTATGTCGCGCTCTGGGTGGGCACGGACGGCGTGTACGGCTGGCGCATCGTCGACGACTGCCTGGTCGGCGAAATGCGCTACCCGGCGCCTGAACATGCTGATCTAGCCGACGCGTTGCGTGACCTCGTCCACGGTCCTGTACTCGACTGTGCGTTGTTGAGCGGCGAGGTCGATCTGCTCGACGGCGTGGGTTTCTCGATCGCGGATATCGCCGACGTGTTGGGCTGCACGGTGCTGCCGTTCGAATGTGCGGCGCTGGGCGGGCTCGTACGCGAATTGCACGATCCGTTGTTGCATGAGCCCACCGCGGCGGTCGCATTTGGGCTTGCGTTGCGCGGGGTGCTCGAATGATGCGCGCGCTCTCCGGTCTGGATCCGGCGGCCCTGGCCACGCGGACTTCTACGCGTGGCGTATCGCTGCGGCTCGGCGGCTTCAATCTGCTGCCGTATCGGCAACGCAATGCGCAACTCGCGCGTCGACGGCGTTTGCTCGAATGGGTTGCCGCGGCGCTTGCCGGTTTTGCGGCCGTGCTCGCGTTAGTTGGGTGGCAGGCATTCGAAAGAGCGCGGCTCGATGCACAACGCGCATCGATCGAACAATCGCTCACAGAACTGGCCATGCCCCTCGCAGAGCACGCCAGGTTGTTGCGAGCGCAAGACGAACAACGCAAAGGCGCTGCACGTGCAATGAAGTTGTCCGAGTCGCTCACGCATTTGCGCGATCTGCTGGATGCATTGAGTTTCGAACCCGGTGACGGTGTGGTGCTACAGCAGTTGCGTCAGCGCGAGCATGAGACGGAGTTGCTCGCGACCTCGCGCGGACATATCGCGTCGGCCGAATGGCTTAAGCGCTTGAGCGCGATCCGCGGCGTGAAGGGCGCGGAGGTGAGCGACCTGCATCGCTCGACACCACGCGGCGGCGCGGTTGCGGTGGCAAGCGCGACAGGCCCGATCGAATTCGGGGCGCATCTGCGCTGGGACGACCCCCCGCGGAAAACGGCCCTTCTGTCACGCCCCGCTGCGCAACGTCCCATGAAATCTGAACAATCAGGAGGTTCGAAATGAGTACGACTTTTGTCGAGTTCGGCGGCGCGGCGAGCGCGCGGTTTTCTTTTTCTCAATGGATGAAGCAGGTGCGCTTGCCACTCGCTGCCTGGAGTCGTCGGCGCCGTTGGGCGGTCGCATTGCTGATCGCAGCGCTGGTGTTCGGACTTGGCGCGCATGGCTGGGTTCTGGCCGATCTCGGCGGGGTCGAGGCGAGCCGGACGGCATTGGATGCGGCCACGCGGCATCTCGCGGATGCGCGCCGCGCGTTGACGCAGTTGCCCGCGTTACCCCGGGAAGTTGCCGCCAAGCCCGGTGGACCGTTGTCTGCGCCGTGGACCTCGGCGGACGATGCGCGCATCGTGTCTGAACTGGCGGCGCAGAATAGTGTCTCGTTGCTCTCGGTAGACCCGGGCGCCGCCACCGGTTCAGGTGCAGAAAGCATGCGTCCGATACAACTCACCGCGCACACCGATTTCGTCCACCTGATGGCATTTCTGCGCGGGCTGTCGGACCTGCCGGTGCTGATCGTTCCGGTCGACGTGACGGTCAACCGCGAGGCCACTTCGTTAGCGGTGAGGGCGACGCTGCAGGTATTCAGCGCGTTGAGGCCGGTGCCTTCAACTACTACTGCGGATGCGTTTGCCGACGAGAGCCTCGATCTGGATGACGAAGAAGATATCGTCTTCTTCGACCCATTCTCGATTCCGCAGATGCTCGCGTCCGGCGAGCAGCAGCCTGGCACTTCGCAACTGCGGCTGGTCGGCCTGCTGCACGATCGAACCCGCGGGCTGGCCTTGCTGGATACGCCGGATGGCACGACCACGGTCGTGTCCGGGCAGCAACTCGGTACTGAGCGCGTTACGCGGCTCGACGCGCTCAGCATCACGCTGGCCAATGGCGGCGCGATGCGCACGCTGGCACTGACGGAGGCGTCCTGATGAGGCTAATGAAGCCGTTCGGTGCCGCGGCGGCTTGCGCCGGCGTTCGTGTGTGGTCTGGCTTTGGCGTGGGTTGCGGGATGCCGGGAAACATGCGCGGGAGCGCGGTTTCCAACTTCGGTGGTAGCTCCATTCGCAGGGCGGCTCACAATCCGGTTCGCAGCCTGGCTCACAGTGCGGTTCGCAGTCCGATTTACAGCCTGCCTCGCAGTTTGGTCCAGAGTTCGGTTCGTAGCTCGGTTCACCATCCGCTTCGCAACCCGCTTCGCAGCCTGGTCGCGGGTATGGTGATAAGCGCCGGCATCGCGCACGCTTCGACCCCACCGCTTCCGCCGCTACCCGCATACATGCCGCTCGACGAAGCCATCACGCAGCCCGATGCTCGATACGACGTACCGCCGCTGCCGCGCGGCAGCGCGGCCGAGATCCCCAACCCGTTCCGCGACGATTCCGCTGTTGAGCCCGACGCCGACCCCGGCGCTGTGTCTGGCATGTCGCGAGCGGCGGCAACCTCCGGGGCTGGCCGCGCCGACTACTTGGCCGACGACCTGGCCAATGACGCAGACGGCTCAGTGCCGCTACCGAGGCGGTCCACAACCGCGGCCCGCCACGACGTTACCGCAGCAGCGGCCCGCGATGAGCTCACCGGCGCCGCGGCGCTCGAAGGACCGCCGGTGCCGCTGCCTCCGCTCGCACGCCTGAGCGACGCACCGAAAACGCCTGCCGACGCCAAACTCGCCGCCGACGACAAACCGATCTCGCTTAACTTCCAGCGCGCCGAACTCGGTGCGGTGCTCAACGCGTTCGCCCAGTTCACCGGACTGAACATCGTCGCGAGCGAGAGAGTGCGCGGCGCCGTTTCATTGCGGCTCGACAAGGTGCCGTGGCGCACCGCGTTCGACACCTTGCTCGACGTCAACGGGCTCGCAATGGAGCGCCACGGCAACGTGATCTGGGTCGCGCCGAGCGCGGATCTGGCCGCGCGCGAACGACTGCGTTTCGAAGCCCACGCCAGAGCCGCCGATCTTGAGCCGCTCGCAAGCCGCACGTTCGAGCTGCACTACGCGCGCGCCGAGGACGTACGGCGTCTGCTGACCGGCGCCGGCAACCAGCGCGTGCTGTCCAAACGCGGTGCTGCGACGGCCGATCCGCGCACCAATCTGCTGTTCGTCACCGATCTCGAAGCACGGCTCGCGCAAATCACAGCCTTGCTTGCCTCCGTCGACCGGCCGACCCGTCAGGTATTGATCGAAGCGCGTATCGTCGAGGGCGAGCACGGGTTTTCGCGCAATCTCGGAGTGCGCCTTTCCATGGCAGCCGCCAACGCTGACGGCACCGCCCGGGGCTTGACGGGCGGCAAGGACGGCACCGTGTACGATCTGTCGGCCCGGCCAATTTCCGGTTTTGACGCCGCCACTGCCGGGCTGACCTTATTCGCAGCGGGGGCGACCCGGCTCCTGAACATCGAACTGAGCGCGCTGGAGGCGGAAGGGCGCGGTGAAATCGTCTCGAGCCCTCGCGTCGTGACAGCGGACCGGATGAAGGCGGTTGTCGAGCAGGGTACCGAGCTGCCGTACCAGGCGAAAGTCGGGCAGGGCGTGTCGGGCGTGCAGTTTCGCCGCGCCACGCTCAAACTGGAAGTCGAGCCGCAAATCATGCCGGACGGCAGGGTGGTGCTGGACCACGACGTCGCCAAAGACAGCGTTGGCGAACAGACCGACGCCGGGCCCGCGATCAACACCAAACACGTGCAAACGCGCGTCGAAGTCGAGGATGGTGGTACGGTGTCGATCGGCGGAATTTACGCAACCGACGACCGGGACGATGTGACGCGGGTGCCAGTCCTGGGCAAAATACCCGTTTTAGGCGCGCTTTTTCGCCATCGGGCCCATCGGGACCAGCGCAGTGAACTGGCTGTTTTCATCACGCCGCGCGTCGTTCAGACAAATTAGGGGCACGCTGCCGCCGCTGTTCAACGGCGGTCTGCAGGCTCGACAAGGCAGCCGCTTTGCCAGTAAGCTGCGGCACGAACCATACCGGATTAGCCAGAGGACACCGTTGCAAGCGCGGGACGCACACGCCAATGTATTTTTTGTAGGGCTCATGGGGGCAGGCAAAACCACCGTGGGTCGGGCCATTGCGCGCCGCCTCGATCGCCCGTTCTTCGATTCCGATCATGAAATCGAGGCGCGTACGGGCGCGCGCATCCCGGTGATCTTCGAGCTGGAAGGCGAAGCGGGCTTTCGCGATCGCGAGGCGCACGTGATTTCCGACCTGACGGGGCGCGAGAATATCGTGCTGGCCACGGGCGGCGGCGCGGTGCTGCGGCCGGAAAACCGCGAAGCGCTGCAAAATCGGGGCGTGGTGATCTACTTGCGCGCCAATCCACATGATCTGTGGCTACGCACCCGGCGCGACAAGAACCGCCCGCTTTTGCAGACCGAAGACCCCAAAGCGCGCCTCGAAGCGCTCTACGAAGTACGCGATCCGCTATACCGGGAATGCGCACACTTTGTGATCGAAACCGGCCGGCCTTCTGTCAACGGACTCGTCAACATGGTTCTGATGCAGCTCGAGATGGCCGGCGTCGCCAAACATCCTGCGTCATAATGGACCGTATGATTACCGTCAATGTCGAACTGGGCGAGCGCGCCTACCCCATCCATATCGGTGCCGATCTGATCGGCCAGACCGCGTTGTTCGCGCCGCATATCGCCGGCAGTTCGGTCACGATCGTCACGAACACCACCGTCGAGCCGCTTTACGGCGACCAACTGCGCGCGGCGCTTGCGCCGCTCGGCAAGCAGGTCTCCACGGTCGTTTTGCCGGACGGCGAAGCGTACAAGAACCTCGAAACGCTGAATCTGATTTTCGACGCGCTGCTGGGTTCGCGCGCCGATCGCAAGACCACGCTGATCGCTCTCGGCGGCGGCGTGATCGGCGACATGACGGGTTTTGCCGCGGCCTGCTACATGCGCGGCGTGCCGTTCATCCAGGTGCCGACCACCTTGCTGTCGCAAGTCGATTCGTCAGTGGGTGGCAAGACCGGTATCAACCATCCGCTCGGCAAGAACATGATCGGCGCGTTCTACCAGCCACAGGCCGTGATCGCCGACATCGGCGCGCTGCGCACGCTGCCGGCGCGCGAACTGGCAGCAGGCGTTGCCGAAGTGATCAAGACCGGTGCGATTGCCGACGCCGGTTTCTTCAACTGGATCGAAGCGAACATCGAGGCGCTCAATCGCTGCGAGCCGCAAGCGCTGGCCGAGGCGGTCAAGCGCTCGTGCGAGATCAAGGCGTCGGTCGTGGCGCAGGACGAGCGCGAAGGCGGACTGCGCGCGATTCTCAATTTCGGCCACACCTTCGGCCACGCGATCGAAGCCGGGCTTGGCTACGGCGAGTGGCTGCACGGCGAGGCGGTCGGCTGCGGAATGGTGATGGCGGCGGACCTGTCAGTGCGCATGGGCTATCTCGACGAAGCCGCGCGCAAGCGTCTGGTCGACGTGATCGTCGCCGCCCATCTGCCTACGCGTGCGCCGGCACTCGGTGACTCGCGTTACGTCGAACTCATGCGCGTCGACAAGAAGGCAGAAGCCGGCGCGATCAAATTCATTCTGCTGAAGCGTTTCGGTGAGACGCTGATCACCCAGGCGCCCGACGCCGAGGTGCACGCCACGCTGGCCGCTGCCGTCTAGAAACGGCAGGGCATTGCAGCAAAGCTTCACGCACCAGCGTCACGAGGCGCCGCCCATGTTTCGGAGAATCCGGTGACTGACAGGCGCAGCGACGATGTAAAGCATGGCCCGGCAGGCACGCCCGTGAGCGGCGTGCCCGCGCAGGAAGCACTCGAAGCGCATCTCGCGCCCTACGCGGCACATTCCGCCCAATCACGCGGGCGCTGCTATCCCGAAGCCGCGCCCAGCGCGCGCACCGAATTCCAGCGCGATCGCGACCGTATCGTCCACTCCACGGCGTTCCGCCGGCTTGAATACAAAACGCAGGTATTCGTCAATCACGAGGGCGATCTGTTTCGCACGCGACTCACCCATAGCCTCGAAGTCGCGCAGATCGCCCGTTCGGTGGCCCGCAATCTGCGCGTCAACGAAGACCTCGTCGAAGCCATTTCGCTGGCGCACGATCTCGGCCATACGCCGTTCGGTCACGCGGGCCAGGACGCGCTGAACGAATGCATGCGCGAACACGGCGGCTTCGAGCACAACCTGCAAAGCCTCGCGGTGGTCGACGATCTGGAGGAGCACTACGGCGCGTTCAATGGGCTGAACCTTTGCTTCGAAACGCGCGAGGGCATTCTTAAGCACTGCTCGCGCGAGAACGCGCGGCGGCTCGGCGCGCTCGGCGAGCGTTTTCTGGAGGGGCGGCAGCCTTCCATAGAGGCGCAGATCGCCAACGTCGCCGATGAGATCGCGTACAACAATCACGATGTCGACGACGGCTTGCGTTCGGGCTTGCTTACGGTGGAACAGCTTGCCGAAGTGGAGTTATGGCAGACCCACTACGGGGCGGCGCGCGGCGATTTCCCGCAAATCGAAGGGCGACGGCTGATTCACGAGACGGTGCGCCGTATTATCAACACGTTGATTGTCGACCTGATCGATACGACCTTGCTCAATCTTGCAAGGCACGCGCCGGTCTCGCTCGACGATGTGCGGGCCGCACCGCCGCTGGTCGCGCATAGCGAAGCGATCGCCGCGCAGGCTGCGGCGCTCAAGCGCTTTCTGTTCAAGAACCTGTATCGGCACTATCGCGTCATGCGCATGGCTAACAAGGCGCGCCGCGTGGTGGCCGGGCTGTTCGATGCGTTCACCGAAGATCCGAGGCTATTGCCACCCAGCTATCAATCGACGGATGCATCGCTGCAACCGCGGCTGATTGCCCACTACATCGCGGGTATGACGGATCGCTATGCGGTGAAGGAATACCAGCGGCTGTTCGTGATCGACGACAACTGAGCGGACCAAGCGGCAAAACCCGGCGCCAGAACCCGGCGCCGGTACGGCGGCATGATTTGCCAGGCAAGTTGCCGGCCGTGGCGACCCGCCAGTTCGTTATTTCGCGCTAGCGCAGCGCGCTTACCCCAACTTGCCTGGCGCAGCCCTAGCGCAGCCGCGCCGCGAACAACGCGCCCGCGATCAGCGCAACGCCGCCCACGATCGCCACCGTCTGCCACGGATTCTCATGCACGTAATCGTCAGCATCGGCGATCGCGACTTCGGCGCGTTCGCGAACGGCTTCGCGGGTGTCGTTCAAACGGGCACGCGCGGCGTCGAGTTGCTTACGCAATTTGCCGCGCAGCGCAACGGCGTCTGCCTGGGTGCCGTCCGCCAGAGTGGATTCCAATTCCGACATCAAGTTGCGCAGTTCGTCTGCGATATCTTCGGCCGCATGGCGGCTATGGCGAGCGATACGCCGCGCACGGCGGCTGGTGCTGGTCCAGGATTCGCCGAGGGCGTCTCGCGTGTTCGGAAGTGCTGTCATGGTCGCTCCGTCGATGAGGATGAAGGGTCCCGCGCTGTCACGCAGACACGCGTTGTCACGCAGGAAACACCATGGGAACGCAACTTCGGTGCCAAACCCGCAACCCCTGTACACCGTGGCGCCGCCCCACATTCCTCAGCAGATATTGCACAAGCCAGCTGGAAGACGGGTGAAATTTACAAATGCTGCCGCAAGCGTGCTGAAGTAGGCTCCGCACGCCGCAAACCGTCATGCCACGCGCGCCAATCAAAAAAACGCCGTCATTGAATGCATGACGGCGTTGTCCAAGCCACGAAAATTCGACTACCCTAACTTAACGGCCCCAATTTCGTGACGCGTTAGAAACGGTAACCGATGTTGACGTAGCTAACGATCGGGTTCAGCTTGATCTTGGTTTGCGATTGCACAGTCAGCGTACCGGCCGGGGTGTTGGCGGAGGTGTTCAGTTTGGCAGTCGTGCTGAGCGGGAGGTACGAGATCGAGACGCCCGCGAACCAGTGCTGGTTGAACGCATAGGTGAAACCCGCATTAAACACCGGCTCCCACGAACTATCCGTAGACACGCTGGTCGGACCATGCAGAACACTTGCCTCGAACGCGCCATTGGTGATCTTTTCGTCGGTGAACCAGATGCGGCTCACACCAACGCCGAGATATGGACGGAACGTAGCGGTCGGGGCGTTGAAGTAGTACTTGAACAGCAGAGTCGGGCTCCACTGTTTCGCCTCACCGAGCTTGCCGAATTGTTCGAGGTTGCCCGTGCCGTTCAGGTCGAACGAAGGCGGGACGCCGATCACGAACTCGGTAGCGATGTGGTCTGTGATGAAGTAACCGGCAGTGAAGCCAAGCGTGTCAGCTGAACTGAGTGATGCACCGGTGTTGGCTTGGGGGAGGTTGGTCGGGCTGCCCCCTACGCTTGTCACTCTCAGCGGCTCGCTGCTCGATTGAGGCGCAAGATGGAACCAGCCTGACGTGACGTAAAAGCTTCCGGCCGATTGCGCGTGCGCTGCTGTTGTCATACAGGCTAGCGCCGCGATCCCCGTTACGGCCTGTTTTAATTTCATATGTGCTCCTCCAAAAAAGGCCCGCTCATTATGACTACAACGTTTGAAACAAACCATACGCGGCGGTTAGAGCTTTCTCCCTAGGCTCCGCGCGGTTTCTGGCTTAGCCGTGCTGCGCCGAACCCCGGGCGCGCGCGGTTCTTCGGACCTTCGGGTATGTACCAACGCGACTATTGGATACTCCAGCATGGCACGGCTTGCACGTCTTTATGTCCCTGACCAGCCGCAACACGTCATTCTCCGCGGACTCGATCAGCAACCCGCATTCGTCGACGACCAGGACTACGAGCTTTTCATCGACTGTTTGAAAGCGGCTTCACGCGACCATCATCTGTCCATCCACGCGTATGCGTTGATGCCGGGCTCGGTGCAACTGCTCGTCACGCCGACCGAGGAGTCGAGCCTGCCGAAGGCGATGCAGGCCGTAGGGCGCCGCTACGTAGCGCATTTCAACCGGCGTTACGCGCGCCGCGGCACGCTGTGGGAGGGCCGCTATCGCGCCACCGTGATCGAAGGCGAGCGCTATTTCCTGCTGGCAAGCCGCGTTGTCGAGATGTCGCCGGTGCGCGCGGGGCTGGTGAGCGCGCCCGAGGACTATCGCTGGTCGAGCTACCGCCATCACATCGGCCTGACACTCGACAGCCTGATTACCGACCACCCGTTGTACTGGTCGCTCGGCAACACGCCGTTCGAACGGCAGCGCGCTTACCGCGAACTGTGCGAGCAGCCGCTCGACGAACGTGAAGCCAGTCAGCTTCAGCAGGCCACCCTGAAAGGCTGGGTTCTGGGCAGCGATACCTACCGCGAATGGGCCGCGCGGGCCGCTAACCGGCGCGTATCGCCGCTGCCACGCGGGCGGCCGCGCAAGGTGCGCGAAACGCCCCAGACACAATAAAGCGTTTCAAATCAAGCGGCTTCACCCCGAACGGCATTTTCGAATGCCGTTTTCTTTTGCACTTTTATGATGTGGCACCAATAAAAAACGACCGCAATGCACCAACTTGATAATTAGGGATCAACCATCACGTTTTATTTGCTATTCCATTGATTCGTCGCGTATATTCCGAATTCCGGCGCTTTTTGATATGCGTAACATCACGCGTACTGAGCTCGCCGACGTGGTTGCGGTGCGAACTGCGGCAATAGAAAAACGGTTTAACGGCCTGTCCGGCCCCTCACAGACGGTGTCCCCATGAACGACCCCCAGCAACCCGCTCACCCGGTTCCCGCCGCGCAAGGCCTGTACGACCCGCAAAACGAACATGACGCCTGTGGCGTCGGCTTCGTTGCCCATATCAAGGGCAAGAAAAGCCACGAGATCATCGAGCAAGGCCTGAAGATTCTCGAGAACCTCGACCACCGGGGCGCCGTCGGCGCCGACCCGCTGATGGGCGACGGTGCCGGCATCCTGATCCAGATTCCGGACGGTTTCTATCGTGAGGAAATGGCCAAGCAGGGCGTCGTGTTGCCGCCGCACGGCGAATACGGCGTCGGCATGGTCTTCCTGCCGAAGGAACACGCTTCGCGTCTCGCCTGCGAACAGGAACTGGAACGCACGGTGAAGGCCGAAGGCCAGGTCGTGCTGGGCTGGCGCGATGTGCCGGTCGACCACACCATGCCGATTTCGCCCACCGTCAAGGCGAGCGAGCCGCTGATCCGCCAGATCTTCATCGGCCGCGGCAAGGACATCATGGTGACCGACGCGCTCGAGCGGAAGCTGTACATCATCCGCAAGACCGCCAGCCACCGCATCCAGGCGCTCAAGCTCAAGCACGGCAAGGAATACTTCGTGCCGTCCTGCTCGGCGCGCACGGTCGTCTACAAAGGCCTGTTGCTGGCCGGTCAGGTCGGCGTGTATTACCGCGACCTGCAGGACGAGCGCACCGTGTCGGCGCTGGCGCTGGTGCACCAACGCTTCTCGACCAACACGTTCCCGGCGTGGGAACTGGCTCACCCGTACCGCATGATCGCCCACAACGGCGAAATCAACACGGTGAAGGGCAACGTCAACTGGCTGAACGCCCGTACCGGCGCGATTGCGTCGCACGTGCTCGGCGACGATCTGCCCAAGCTGTGGCCGCTGATCTATCCGGGCCAATCGGACACCGCCTCGTTCGACAACTGTCTCGAACTGCTGGTGATGGCCGGCTATCCGCTCGTCCACGCCATGATGATGATGATCCCGGAAGCCTGGGAACAGCACACGCTGATGGACGACAATCGCCGCGCGTTCTACGAATACCACGCCGCGATGATGGAGCCGTGGGACGGCCCCGCCGCGATCGCCTTCACCGACGGCCGTCAGATCGGCGCGACGCTCGACCGTAACGGCCTGCGTCCGGCGCGCTACATCGTCACTGATGACGACCTCGTCATCATGGCGTCGGAGGCGGGCACGTTGCCGATTCCGGAATCGAAGATCGTCAAGAAGTGGCGTCTGCAGCCGGGCAAGATGTTCCTGATCGACATGGAGCACGGCCGCATCATCGACGACAAGGAACTGAAGGACAACCTCGCGAACGCCAAGCCGTACAAGAGCTGGATCGACGCCGTGCGGATCAAGCTCGACGAAATCGAGCCGAAGGCCGAAGACGTCTTGACGGAACGCCGTGAACCCGCTGCCTTGCTGGATCGCCAGCAGGCGTTCGGCTACACCCAGGAAGACCTCAAGTTCCTGATGGCGCCGATGGCGCAAGCCGGTGAAGAAGCCGTCGGTTCGATGGGCAACGACTCGCCGCTGGCGGTCATGTCCAACAAGAACAAGACGCTCTATCACTACTTCAAGCAGCTGTTCGCGCAAGTCACGAACCCGCCGATCGACCCGATCCGTGAAAACATGGTGATGTCGCTGGTGTCGTTCGTCGGTCCGAAGCCGAACCTGCTCGACACGAACAACATCAACCCGCCGATGCGTCTCGAAGTATCGCAGCCGGTGCTCGACTTCAAGGACATCGCGAAGATCCGCGCGATCGATCAGTACACGGGCGGCAAGTTCAGCTCGTATGAACTGAACATCTGCTATCCGGTGGCGTGGGGCAAGGAAGGCATCGAAGCGCGCCTGGCCTCGCTGTGCGCGGAAGCCGTCGATGCGGTCAAGTCCGGCTACAACATGCTGATCGTGTCGGACCGCAAGACCGACCGCGACAACGTCGCGATTCCGGCATTGCTGGCCACCGCCGCCATCCACACGCATCTCGTCCAGCACGGTCTGCGCACGAGCGCGGGCCTGGTCGTGGAAACCGGCTCGGCGCGTGAAACGCACCACTTCGCGTTGCTCGCGGGCTACGGCGCGGAAGCCGTGCACCCGTACCTCGCGATGGAAACGCTCGGCCAGCTCGCAGCGGGCCTGAAGGGTGACCTGTCGCCGGAAAAGGCGGTCTACAACTTCACCAAGGCAGTCGGCAAGGGCCTGCAGAAGGTCATGTCGAAGATGGGCATTTCGACCTACATGTCCTACACCGGCGCGCAGATTTTCGAAGCGGTCGGTCTGGCTGAAGATCTGGTGCAGAAGTACTTCAAGGGCACCTCGTCGAAGGTTAGCGGGATCGGCCTGTTCGACGTCGCGGAAGAAGCGATCCGTCTGCACCGTGATGCGTTCGGCGACAACCCGGTGCTTGCGAACATGCTCGACGCGGGCGGCGAGTACGCGTACCGCGTGCGCGGCGAAGAACATATGTGGACGCCGGATGCGATCGCCAAGCTGCAACACTCGGCGCGCAGCAACTCGTATCAGACGTACAAGGAATACGCGCATCTGATCAACGATCAGACCAAGCGCCACATGACGTTCCGCGGCCTGTTCGAATTCAAGTTCGATCCGACCAGGGCGATCCCGCTCGACGAAGTGGAATCGGCGAAGGACATCGTCAAGCGTTTCGCCACCGGCGCGATGTCGCTGGGCTCGATCTCGACCGAAGCCCACGCCACGCTGGCTGTTGCGATGAACCGCATCGGCGGCAAGTCGAACACCGGCGAAGGCGGCGAGGACGTGAACCGTTATCGCAACGAACTGCGCGGCATTCCGATCAAGAACGGCGACACGATGAAGTCGGTGATCGGCGATGAAGTGATCGTCGACATTCCGCTGAAGGACGGCGATTCGCTGCGCTCGAAGATCAAGCAGGTGGCGTCGGGCCGTTTCGGTGTGACGGCGGAATACCTCGCGTCGGCTGATCAGATCCAGATCAAGATGGCGCAAGGCGCGAAGCCGGGCGAAGGCGGTCAGTTGCCGGGCCACAAGGTGTCGGAATACATCGGCAAGCTGCGTTACTCGGTGCCGGGCGTGGGTCTCATCTCGCCGCCGCCGCACCACGACATTTACTCGATCGAAGATCTGGCGCAGCTGATTCACGACCTGAAGAACGCCAACTCGGCGGCGAGCGTGTCGGTGAAGCTGGTGTCGGAATCGGGCGTCGGCACGGTGGCAGCGGGTGTTGCCAAGGCGAAGGCGGATCACGTCGTGATCGCCGGCACGGACGGTGGCACGGGCGCATCGCCACTGTCGTCGCTCAAGCATGCCGGCACGCCGTGGGAGCTGGGCCTGGCTGAAACGCAGCAAACGTTGGTGCTGAACCAGCTGCGCGGCCGTATCCGCGTGCAGGCCGACGGTCAGATGAAGACCGGCCGCGACGTCGTGATCGGCGCGCTGCTCGGCGCGGACGAATTCGGCTTCGCAACGGCGCCGCTCGTTGTCGAAGGCTGCATCATGATGCGCAAGTGCCACCTGAACACCTGCCCGGTCGGCGTCGCGACGCAAGATCCGGTGCTCCGTGCGAAGTTCCAGGGTCAGCCGGAACACGTCGTCAACTTCTTCTTCTTCGTTGCGGAAGAAGCGCGCGAAATCATGGCGCAACTGGGCATCCGCAAGTTCGACGACCTGATCGGCCATGCCGAGTTGCTCGACATGAAGAAGGGCATCGAACATTGGAAGGCGAAGGGTCTCGACTTCTCGCGCGTGTTCTATCAACCGCAAGTGCCGGCCGAAGTGGCACGCAAGCACGTCGGCGTGCAGGACCACGGTCTCGAGAAGGCACTGGATCACGTGCTGATCGAGAAAGCGAAGGCCGCGATCGAGAAGGGCGAGCACGTCTCGTTCATCCAGCCGGTGCGCAACGTGAACCGTACGGTCGGCGCCATGCTGTCCGGCACGATCGCGAAGAAATACGGCCACGACGGCCTGCCTGACGACACGATTCACATCCAGTTGAAGGGCACCGCGGGTCAGAGCTTCGGCGCCTTCCTCGCCAAGGGCATCACGCTGGATCTCGTCGGCGACGGTAACGACTACGTCGGCAAGGGGCTCTCGGGCGGCCGCATCATCATTCGTCCGACCAACGATTTCCGCGGCAAGTCGGAAGAGAACATCATCTGCGGCAACACGGTGATGTACGGCGCGATCGAAGGCGAAGCGTTCTTCCGCGGCGTCGCCGGCGAGCGTTTCTGCGTGCGTAACTCGGGTGCGACGGCGGTTGTCGAAGGCACGGGCGACCACGGTTGCGAATACATGACGGGCGGCACGGTAATCGTGCTCGGCGAAACGGGCCGTAACTTCGCGGCGGGTATGTCGGGCGGTATTGCCTACGTGTTCGATCCGGACAGCACGTTCGCGGGCAAGTGCAACAAGTCGATGGTCGCGCTCGATCCGGTCCTGCAACAGGCCGAACAGGAACGCACGGTCGACAAGAGCTTGTGGCACACCGGCACGACCGACGAAGCCCTGCTCAAGGGTCTCATCGAAAGTCACTTCCAGTTCACGGGTTCGCCGCGTGCAAAGGCGTTGCTCGAAAACTGGGATGCGTCGCGCCGTCAATTCGTGAAGGTGTTCCCGACCGAATACAAGCGCGCGCTGGGCGAGATGGCAGCGAAGAAGGCGAACAAGGAAGTACTCGCCGCTTAATCGCTCCACTGCTCACCAGCACAGAAGACGTCACATTTAGCCGTACCCGCCGCGCCTCACCGTTCAATCGGTCCGCGCGGCGGGTGAAGATCACCCACCTGATACAGATAGAGAAGAGAACCACATGGGCAAGGCAACCGGTTTTCTCGAGTTCGAGCGCCGCCACGAGGCGTACGAAGCTCCGCTCACGCGTGTGAAGCACTACAAGGAATTCGTCGCGGCCCTGACCGACGACGAAGCGAAGATTCAAGGCGCGCGTTGTATGGACTGCGGCATTCCGTTCTGCAACAACGGCTGCCCGGTGAACAACATCATTCCGGACTTCAACGACCTGGTGTTTCGTCAGGACTGGAAGAACGCGATTGAAGTGCTGCACTCCACCAACAACTTCCCCGAGTTCACGGGCCGCATCTGCCCGGCGCCGTGCGAAGCGGCATGTACGCTCGGCATTAACGACGACGCAGTCGGCATCAAGTCGATCGAACACGCGATCATCGACAAAGCGTGGGCGCAAGGTTGGGTCGCACCCCTGCCGCCGAAGCACAAGACCGGCAAGAAGGTCGCCGTGGTCGGATCAGGCCCCGCCGGTTTGGCCGTCGCGCAGCAACTCGCGCGCGCGGGGCACGATGTCACCGTGTTCGAAAAGAACGACCGCATTGGTGGTTTGCTGCGTTACGGCATTCCCGACTTCAAGCTGGAGAAGTGGTTGATCGACCGCCGCATGCGCCAGATGGAAGCCGAAGGCGTGACGTTCCGCGCCAACGTGTTCATCGGCCGGGCGGATTCGCTGCCGGAGTACATCGGCAATACCGCGAAGGAAACCATCACGCCGGCCGAACTGAAAGAACAGTTCGACGCGGTGGTGATTGCCGGCGGTTCGGAAACGCCACGCGATTTGCCGGTGCCCGGCCGTGAGCTGGAAGGCATCCACTACGCGATGGAATTCCTGCCGCAGCAGAACAAGGTCAACGCCGGCGACAAGGTCGCGAACCAGTTGCTCGCCAAGGGCAAGCATGTGGTCGTGATCGGTGGCGGCGATACGGGTTCAGACTGCGTCGGCACGTCGAATCGTCATGGCGCGAAGAGCGTTACGCAATTCGAGCTGCTGCCGCAACCGCCGGAAGAAGAGAACAAGCCTTTGGTTTGGCCGTACTGGCCGATCAAGTTGCGTACGTCGTCGTCGCATGATGAAGGCTGCGAGCGCGATTGGGCGGTGGCGACCAAACGTCTCGAAGGCAAGAACGGCAAGGTCGAGAAGCTGATCGCCGCGCGTGTCGAATGGAAGGACGGCAAGATGCAGGAAGTGCCGAACTCGGAATTCGAAATGAAGGCCGATCTGGTGTTGCTGGCCATGGGCTTCACGCAGCCGGTGTCGCCAGTGCTCGAGGCATTCGGTGTCGACAAGGACGCGCGTGGCAACGTGCGTGCCGCGACTGAAGGCGACAAGGCGTATTACACGTCGGTGGACAAGGTATTCACGGCGGGCGATATGCGTCGTGGCCAGTCGCTGGTGGTGTGGGCGATTCGCGAAGGCCGTCAGTGCGCACGTTCGGTCGACGCCTTCCTGATGGGGCATTCGGAACTGCCGCGCTAATGTCGTCTGTCGACCAGAGTTAGCGCTTTAGCGCTTACTCTGGTCCCATGCAACATCGTTGCTGCTGGTTTCCGCTTCAAGGCGTAGAACCCAGCTAATGCTTGCAGGACGAGGTGGGGACGACAAGGCGGTACATAAGCGGTACACCAAAGCGGTAAAAAACAAAGCCGGGCACCTGAGAGGGTGACCCGGCTTTTCCGTTCTGCGACACGCAGAGCGTCCCATCTATGCGTTGGGTCGCGAGTGACGTCCCGCGATAGGCAGCGCGGCTATTTCCGATACCGGTTCAACGTCAGCCCGTCCAGATCGATTTCCGGTTTGCGCTGCGTAATCAAATCCGCGACCACCCGGCCCGAACCCATCGACATCGCCCAACCCGTCGAGCCATGTCCGAGGTTCAGCCAAAGCTTGTCCACACCTGACGGACCAAGCAACGGCGCGCCATCGGGCGTCATCGGACGGCGGCCCACCCAGAAGTGCGCGGAGGTGGGATTGGCCGCGTGCGGAAACCAGTCGCCGAGGACTTTCATCAGCGTCTGCAACGCCTGTTCGCGTAACGTGGTCTGGCGATTGCCGAGTTCCGCCGTGCCCGCCACGCGCAGGTTGTTGCCGAAGCGCGTGATCGCCGTTTTCAGCGATTCGTCCATCAGCGCCGCGCGCGGGGCTTTTTCTTCATCGGTGACGGGCAGCGTCGCCGAATAGCCTTTGACCGGGTAGAGCGGTACCTTCACGCCGAGTGGCGCGAGCAGCGCCGCACTGTCGACGCCCAGCGCCACCACCACCGCATCCGCTTGCACCGTCTCGTTGCCACGCTCGCTTTCGATCCGCACGCCACGCACCGCATTGCGTTCTACATCGAGCCCCGCCACGCGAGTGTCGAAGCGAAACCGCACGCCATTGCGCTCGCAGATCGCACGCAGTTCGCGGGTGAAGCGGGCGCAATCGCCGGCTTCGTCGTCGGGGAGATAGAGACCCGAGAGCGGCGTCTGACGCGCCCAGCGCAAACCCGGTTCGATCTCGACGCATTGCGCCGCGCTCACTTCACGATGCACGATCCCCGCGTCGCGCAGAACAGCTAACGCCGGCTGCGCGAGTTCGACGTCGTACTCGCTGCGGAACAACTGCAGATAGCCCTGGCTGCGGCCATAGTCGAACGGATGACGGCCACGGAATTCGTGCAGACATTCCCGGCTGTAATAAGCGATGCGTTGCATGCGCTGCTTGTTGACGCGAAAGCGTTCGAGGTCGCATTCGCGCAGCCAGCGCGCGATCCAACGCCATTGAGCCGGATCGAAGGTCGGGCGGAAGATCAGCGGCGAGGCCGGCTTGAACAGATACTTGAGTATTTTCGTCGGCATGCCGGGCGCGGCCCACGGCGTCACATAGCCCGGCGCGATCACGCCGGCGTTGCCGAAACTGGTGGAGAGCGCGACGTCCGGCTCGCGCTCGATCACGGTGACGTCGCAACCTTGCTGGCGCAGATAAAACGCGGTGGCGACGCCAATCACGCCGCCTCCCAGAACAATCGTTTTCATGTGTGTGTACCGCAGTTTCAGGCGGTAGGGCGGGTCGCGCCGAGCACTTTGCCTTTGGTTTCCGGCAGACACACTGCGGCGACGATCACCAGCAGATAGCCCGAACCGGCAACAATACCCATCGCCTTAACAAGCGTCATGGTTTGCGACAGTGTACCCACCAGGATCGGAAAGAACGAGCCGAGACCGCGACCGAGGTTGTAGCAGAAGCCTTGCCCCGAGCCACGGATCGAATTCGGATAGAGCTCCGACAGATACGCGCCGACACCCGCGAAAATGCCTTGTACGACAATGCCGAGCGGAAAGCCGAGCGCGAGCATCATGCCGTCGGTGATCGGCAGCATGGTGTAGACCATGCCGAGCACGAACGAACCGATCGCAAACAGCACGAACGACGCGCGCCGACCGATCTTGTCGCACAGAATCGCGCCGACGATATAGCCCATGAACGAGCCGACAATCAGCACGATCAGATAGCCGCTCGTGTTGAAGACCGACAGATGGCGCACGGTTTTCAGATAGGTCGGCAGCCAGGTGGTGATGGCGTAGTAGCCGCCCAGCATGCCGGTGCAGAGCGCGCTGCCGAGCAAGGTGGTTTTCAGGTGGGCGCCAGAGAAGATCTGCAGGAAATGCGAGCTATCGAAGCCACTTTCCCGAGCGCGGCGCGTTTCGAGAAAAATGTCGGGATCGCTGACATTGCGGCGGATGTAGATGATCCACAGCGCGGGCAGCAGGCCGATCCAGAAGCAGGCGCGCCATGCGTACTGCTCCGGCAGCAGCGCGAAGAACGCCCAATAGATGATCGCCGCCGCGGCCCAGCCAAAGGACCAACTGCTCTGCACGGTGCCGACGGCTTTCGCGCGATGCTGAGGTGAACGGATGGTTTCAGCCATCATGATCGTCACCACCGACCATTCACCGCCGAAGCCGATGCCTTGCAGCGTGCGGGTGGTGAGCAGTTGCCAGAACGAGTGCGTGAAGCCGGACAGACAGGTGAAGATCGCGAAGGTGGCGATCGTCCACTGGAGAACACGGATTCGTCCGTAGCGGTCGGCGAGGATACCGGCGAGCCAGCCGCCGACCGCCGATGAAATCAGCGAACTGGTCGCGATCATGCCGGCTTCGCTTTTGGTCATGCCCCATGTCGCGATGAGCGTCGGAATGAGGAATGAGTAGATCATGAAATCGAAGGCGTCGACTGCGTAGCCGCCGAAGCCAGCATAAAGGGTGCGGCGTTCGCGCTGGGTCAGTTCGGTGAACCATTGGAGAGAGGGCATGTTTTTTTTGGGGTCTCCAAGTGTTTTTTTTGCCTTTCGGCGGCTTGATCGCGGGTTTTTGTATTCTAAGGGGACGAGGTGTTGTGCGGCCAGTGTGGTCAAAAATGGTGGCGACGTAAGAACTCCATTCCAGTTCCTTACGAACTACTACCGTGTAACCCAAAAACTATTGACCGTCGTTAAACTGCACCGGCAGCGTTCAAGCTGCGACAATCCTCCTCACGCCCGCGCTCGCCACCTCGCCACCGCTCATGCCCGCAACCGCAAAGACCTGCTCGCCGTCCCGCCGTTTCGCGAGCACGCCTTTGCGGGCAGATCAATCGCGCCGTGCGTTCCTGAAATCCTCGGTAAGTGTGCTGCTGCTCTCCGGTATGAGCAGTTCGCTGCTGTCGGCTTGCGGGGGCGGAAATCTGGACGCTGATCAGCCGGCAACGCAACGCCTCGCGTCGGTGAACAACTTTCGCGATGTAGCGGGTGCGGCCACCGGCTATCCCACTGTCGACGGCAAGCAGATGCGCCGCGGCGCCTTCTATCGCGCGAACGCGTTGACCCCGAGCGCCGTCGATGCGGCCGCCCTCGTCAAACTCGGCATCGTCACGGTCTACGATCTGCGCACGCCCGGCGAAATCTCGCGCACCGCGGATATCCTGCCGGCCGGTGCGACATTGCAGGCGCTCGACGTCCTCGGCACCAGCGACTTCGTCGCGCCCACGTTCGACACGGCAGGCGCCGCCGTCGCGTTCATGGAAGCCCAGGCGCGCGCCTATGTCACCGGCGCCGCCCAGCGCATCGGTTACGGGCAACTCCTCACACGGCTCGCCAACGGCGCCGGCGCGCAACTGTTTCATTCCAACGCGGGTAAGGACCGTGCCGGTTGGGCCGCGGCTCTCCTGCTCAGCATCGCCAATGTGCCGCTCGACGTCATCATGCAGGACTATTTGCTGAGCAACGTCTATCTGGCCCAGTCGATCCAGGCGCAGGCCGCCACGTTGCGTGCGCAGGATGGCGATGTCGTCGCCACGGCCGTGTCGCCCTTGTTCAACGTAGAGGAAAATTATCTGCAGGCGGGTTTCGATCAGGTGCAGGCGAGCTACGGCACGATGGCGAACTATCTGACGCAAGGCTTGGGCATGTCTCAAGCGACCATCGATACCTTGCGCAGCCGCCTGGTCGTCTGACGCCTGCTCTGCGGGCTCAACCCTTCTCCACCGTTCTCACGTTGGCGTTGGCCCGACCGGCAATTCGATCCGTACTTCGAGGCCGCCTTGCGCATGATTGCGCACATGGCAGCGTCCGCCGCGATCGTGCGCGAGCCGCGCGACGATCGCGAGACCGAGGCCGCAATGACCTTCGCCGCCACGTGCGGCGTCGAGCCGTACGAACGGCTTCATTGCCGCGGCGATGCGCTCGTCGGGAATGCCCGGGCCGTGGTCGCGCACGCTGATCACCCAATGCCGATCATTGCGCGACGTGGCGATATCCACCGGCGGCGAGCCGTGCTCGAGCGCATTGTCGACGAGGTTCGTGACCAGCCGGTCGAGTAAGGTGCGCGGCAGCGTGAACGACGAACCCGCGCGCAGATCGAGCGCGAAAAGCGGCGTCTCGGTGCTGTCGCTGGCGGAAAACTGTTCGCGCAGGAAGGCGTCGACTTCGATCGGCGGCCCCGCGTCGGCGGACTGACCGGCAAACTCCAGAAACTGCTGGACGATGTTGGTCAGCGAGTCGACGTCGCGGATCAGTCCGGCTCGCTCGTTTTCCGCGACCAGCACGCTCGCGCGCAATTTGAGCCGCGTGAGCGGTGCTTTCAGATCGTGCGCGACGCCGGCCAGCATCACCGCCTGGTCGTCGCCGGCTTCGTTCAGGCGCCGCATCATGTCGTTAAACGAACCGATCAGATCGCGCAGCTCACGCGGACCCTGCACAGTGACGGGTTCCGGCCGGCCGCCTGAACCGAACGCGCGAGCCGCATCCGCCACGCGGGACAGTGGCCGCTGCATCTGCCAGACCGCGAACAGCGACAGAAGCAGCGCGGCCAGCAGCATTGAAATGGATTCGATCAGGAAGCGCGGGCGCGGCGGCACGTCCACCGGCACGACGACCCAGTTCGACTTGCCGGGAAACAGTACCCATAACTGCGGCGGACGCAGGTCGTCGACGGCGATCTGCGTGCCGGGCGGCAGGTTCTCACGCAGATGCCGGCTCAATTCGACCAACGGACGCACGGTCGGCGTGTGCAGATGGACACTCGACGGCATGTTCCAGGTGGGCACGAGGTGTACACGCATAGCGGGCGCGAGCGCGGCCCCCTTCATCGGTTCGCCGTTGATCGCCTGCAGCACCAGCAGAAGGCCGCGCGCGAAGCCGTCGATTTCGTGGCGTGGCGGTTGCATCACCACCAGCACGAACCAGCACGCTTGAATCGCGAACAGGACCGCCGTCGACAGCAACGCCATTCTGCCGAACAGCGTGTTCAGCGGATTTCTCATGCGTTTGCGGCGGCCTCGTCGGCGAACGGCGTGCCGTCGGCGTCGGGTACGAACACGTAGCCTTTGCCGCGTACGGTCTGCACGTAGCAGGGATTGGACGGATCGTCTTCAATCACGCGGCGCAGGCGCCAGATCGGCACGTCGAGGCTGCGGTCGCGGAAGGCGAGATTGTCGCGATGCACGAGGTCGTGAATCAGCACACGCGACAGCACTTTGTACGGATTGTTGACGAAGATCTTCAGCAACGCGAACTCGCTGTCGCGCAGTGGCAGCTTTGAGTCGTCGCGCGACAGCGAGCGGGTGGCGAAATCGAGTTCGAACGGGCCAAAGCGATACGGCTTGCGAGCTTCCGGCGCGCTCGTGGTGGACGGCCCACGGCGGCGCAACACCGTATGGATGCGCGCGAGCAGCTCGCGTGGGTCGAACGGCTTGGTCAAGTAGTCGTCCGCGCCAAGCGAAAGCCCGACGATGCGGTCGGCCACCGTACCGCGCGCCGTCACGAAGATCACCGGAATGTCGTCGCCGGCGGCGCGCAACGCGGTGAGCGCGCGCAGGCCGTCGGTGTTCGGCATCATGATGTCGAGCACGACGACCGACGGCCGCTCACGTTCGAGCCGGCGTTGCAGATGGGTGCCGTCGTGCAGCACCGACGCGTCGAAGCCGTTCGTCTGCAGAAACTTGCAAAGCAGATCGCGCACGACCGGGTCGTCGTCGACGATAAGGACCTGTGGATTCATGGCGAAATTCTAGACTGGCGTGCGCGACGCGCGACCGACTGTTTTCTTACCAATGCTTACGCAAAGCCGCGCCGTCTTGGGTGGTTCGGGTGTGAGGGCCGCCAGCAAAGGTTCACCGGATCGTTCGCGGCTGCCATATTCGGCAATAGATCGTGGTCGCCGGGATCACCGCCGAGGACTTTGCGCGACGGGCTCGCGGACCATCAGCTAAGTTGCGCCGCGCCGATTTCACCGTCCGGCACGAACACGTAGCCGCGTCCCCAGACGGTTTGCACATAACGAGGCTGGGACGGATCGACTTCGATCAGCCGCCGCAAACGCCAGATCGACACATCGAGGCTGCGATTGCGATACAACTCGCTATTGCCATGCAGTTTCTCCAGCAACTGCGCGCGCGTGAGGACGGTCATCGCGTGTGTGACAAACACCTTGAGTATCGCGAATTCGCTCGACCGCAGCGCAATGCGCTCGCCATCGTGGTGCAATTCGCGCGCCGGGAAATTCACTTCGAAACGGCCGAAGCGATAGGGCGCGCGGTGCTCAGGCGCACTCGGCGCAAGCGTGCCGCGGCGGCGCAGAACCGTGCGAATCCGCGCGACCAGTTCGCTGGGTTCGAACGGCTTGCCGAGGTAGTCGTCGGCGCCGAGTTCGAGGCCGATCACGCGGTCGATCGGATCGGCGCGCGCCGTGAGCAGGATCACGGGAATATCGTCGCCGGCGACGCGCAATGCGCGCAGCGCACTGATGCCGTCGAGTTCCGGCATCATGATGTCGAGCACGATCAGCGCGGGACGCTCGTCCTGCAAGGTGCGTTGCAACGCCATACCGTGTTCGAGCGTGGACACCTTGAAGCCACGCCCTAGCAGATATCCGCTGACGAGCTCGCGTACGACGGGGTCGTCGTCGACGACCAGAATGGATGGGTTCATCCAGGTCATCTTAGTGAGCTACGCGAGCGGCGCAAAGCGCGTAACGCTTTCGAATCCTTTCTCGCGTAAGGAACAGCAAGCAGGCGATGCAGCTAGTTGGCCTATTGCCTAGCCCAACGTGAGGCCGCCGTCGATATGGATCACCTGGCCGGTGATATGGCGCGCTTCATCGGAAAGCAGGAACGCAATCAGCGCCGCGATATCCGCGGGCTCGGCGACGTGACCGAGCGGCGTCGCTTCGGCGGCGCGGGTCCACACCGACGCATTGTCGGCACTGGGGCCGCGATCTTTACGGGTATAGCCGGGCGCCACGCAATTGACCGTCACGCCATGTGGCGCAAGTTCGGCGGCCGCGGTTTTAGCCAGCGATTCGAGCGCCGCCTTCGCCGCCGCCGTGGCGGCGAACGGTGCATCCGCGCGATAGCGATGCGCGACGAACGAACTGAGCGCGACCACGCGACCGCGCTTCGAGGTTTCCAATGCGGGCGTCGCGCGCTTCACGAGCGCGGCGAACGCGGCGGGCATGGCGGCGAAGGCGGCGCTGAACGCATCCGCGTCGAGTGCGTTCAGCGTTTGCCGTTGCGCGTGGCCCGCGTTCGCCACCAGTTGATCGAGCGCACCGAAGCTCGCGAGTGTTTGATGAATCACGTGTTCGGCGGCGCCGCGTTCGGCCAGATCGCCGAACACTGTCGCGCAGCGTGCGCCGTTCGCGCTGCAATCGGCGGCCACCTGGGCAAGACGCTGACGCGCTTCGTCGTCGGCGCCGCGTGTGTGCAGCATCAAGGCGGTGCGCGGCGCGGCGATACGCCGGGCCAGTGCCGCGCCGATTCCGGAACCCGCGCCGGTAATCAGGACGACGCGATCAAGCTCGGCGCCGCGCGTGCCAGTCGTGCCGCTCATGTCGCTTACCTGGCTCTCGCTGTTCACGCGGCAATCGGTTCGCCCGAGCGCTCGACGTCGAGCGTGTCGCCGTGGAACGCCGCCAGCGATTCGCGATGCGCGACGCTGACGATCGCCGCCTTCGGCAGCCGCTCGGTGAACAGGTGATAGAGACGTGCTTCGTTTTCCGCATCGAGCGCGCTGGTCGCTTCGTCGAGGAACAAGTAGTCCGGCTTGTGCAGCAAGACGCGAGCGCCGGCGAGGCGCTGTTGTTCGCCCGGCGACAGAATGCGCGTCCAGTGTCCCGATTCCTGCAGGCGGTCGGCGTACTCCGACAGGTGGCAGGTGACGAGCGCTTCGCGGCATTCTTCGTCGGTGTAGGTGTCCGCGGAGGACGGATAGGTGAGCGCGGCTTTCAGTGTGCCGATCGGCATGTAGCTCACTTGCGGGATGAACATCATGCGCGCGTTGACCGGGGCGTCGATCGAGCCGTCGCCGAACGGCCACAAGCCGGCGAGCGCGCGCATCAGCGTGCTCTTGCCCGAACCGGACGGACCGCGCACCAGCCAGCGCGAGCCCGGCTTGATCGCGATATCGCGAATGCGCGACAGCGGGTTGCCGTTCGGCAGCGCAAGCTGCAGGCCTTCGGTGGAAAGCTTGTCTTCGTCGACAAAATGCAGATTGATGCCGCCATGCGCGGTAGCCGGCGACACCGATTCCTTCAGACGCGGCGCATGCACGATGCGCTTGAATTCACGCAACCGGTTCACGGTAGCGCGCCACTCGACCAGGGTGCCGTAACTGTTGATGAACCACGAGAACGAATCGCTGACGGTGCCGAATGCGCTCGAGATCTGCATCAGCACGCCGAACGTGAAGGCGCCGGCGAAGTAGCGGGGGGCCGCCACCACCAGCGGAAAGATGATCGCGATCTGACCATAGAAGCTCAACACGAAGGTGAGCCGCTTGGTGTACTTCATCACCTGCCACCAGTTGTCGCGGATGCGGGCGAACAGCGAGTGGGTGTTCTTCTTCTCGGTCTCCATGCCGTCGTAGAAGGCGATCTGCTCGGCGTTTTCACGCAGACGGATCAGGCCGAAACGGAAATCCGCCTCGACTTTCTGTGCCTGGTAATTGATCGACACGAGCGGATGGCCGACCTTCTGGATGATCAGCGAGCCGACCACCGCGTACAGTGCCGCGGCCCACACCATGTAACCCGGAATCTGCAACGGCATGCCGCCGAGCGAAATGGTCAGCGCGCCGGCCAGCGACCACAGGATCGTGATGAACGAGACCAGCGTGACAACCGTGGACAGCAGATCGAGCGTCAGCGAGAGCGTGGTGGTGGCGAACGATTGCAGGTCGTCGCTGATCCGCTGGTCGGGATTGTCGGTGAGCCGGTCGCGTTCGATCCGGTAGAAGGCGCTGTCGTGCAGCCACTCGTTGAGATAACGCGTGGTCAGCCACTGGCGCCAGCGAAAGCCGAGCATCTGGCGCAGATAGCGACCGTACACCGCAAGAATGATGAAGCCGAACGCGAGCCCCGAGAACACCATCAGCAGGTGCGGGAAGTCGTGGACGTTCTTGGTCTGTAATGCGTTGTAGAAGTCGGCGCTCCAGTGGTTCAGGCGCACGTTGATCCACACGACGAGCAGATTCATCACGATGATCGCGATGAGCAGCCCCCACGCCGTTTTTCGTTCTTCGGAAATCCAATAGGGTTTGATCAGGCTCCAGGCGGAGACTTTTTCGTCCGGCGGCAGCGCGGGGCTGGAAGCGGTATTCGGTGTCATGAGCATCCTGATGAAGTGCTGGCCCATCCGGGGGCCGGCCCATCGAGGCTGGCCTGTGTGAGGCCGGCCTACGTCGGGTTTGCGGTGCGTGCCCGGGCGTCGTGCTCGACGAATTAGCGTCCGGGTGAGCGTCCGATTCTGGCGCGAAGCCCTTAAGTGAAAATTAATTTCCGCTTCAAGGCCTCGCCGCGATGCCGCCCTCGCGCATGCGGCCAAGCATGTCGCACGCGCGTGGCTCCTGCGGCATCCGGTGTTGGCATTGTGCCAGAGCGCTGCGCTCGGCCGTATTGATGAAGCGAAAGATGGTGCCGGATCAACGGCGTGCGAGGGCTAGCCCATCGGTTTGCGGGCGCCGCGCCTTTTATGGTCTAATGACCTTCGACGAAACAGGGGTGCTTTGCCCACAGGCTGCGTGATTCTCACGCAGCGGCGGCGAGGCTGAGAGAGACCCTTTGCACCCGATCCGGGTAATACCGGCGCGGGAAGTTTCCGGAAGCAGCCAGTCTTCCATTCCCCGCCGGGCGGCGTCCGTCATTGGACGCGCGTGTTGCCCGGCCGGCCTTGCCCGCCGGTTTCGTCCTGGGTACGTGCGTTTTTGGCCGTACGGAAAGGACTCGATGACCGCCTATTCTTCAGATATGTGTTTTGCGTGTTTTGCTTTCGGCCGCGCGCTCGTCAGTTGTGCCGGCGCGCCGTGCTGCTTTAGCCCTGCTTGCCGTTGCGACTCGGGGTGGGCGCGATGAATCGTTCTGCTCAACCTGATTTCGCGGTACTCGGCGGGGGGCTGTGCGGGCGCCTCGTCGCATGGCGTCTCGCCGGGCAGGGGCACCGTGTTGCGCTCTATGAGCGCGGCGATGCCGCGGGCACGCAAGCCGCGGCCTGGGTCGCCGCCGCCATGCTGGCGCCGCTTGCCGAAGCCGCCAGTGCGGAACTGCTGATCACCCGTCTGGGCGCGAGTTCGCTCGACGCCTGGCCGCGAGTGCTGGCCGAATTGCCTGAACCGGTGTTCTTCCAGCGCAATGGCACGCTGGTCGTATGGCATCACGCCGACCGCACCGAAGCGCCGTTGTTCGAGCGCCGGGTGCGCTCGAACGCGCCTGCTGAATTGCTCGACGGCGGCTTCGTCACGCTGACCGGTGCTCAGGTCGGTGCCGCTGAGCCGGCGTTGGCGGGTCGTTTCAACCAGGGCTGGCTGCTGCCGCGCGAAGGCCAGCTGGATAACCGCCAGGTGCTGGCCGCGCTCGCCGCGGGCCTCGCCCAGCGTGGTGTCGAAACGCACTGGAACACAGCGGTCGACGACCATGCGTTGCCGCCCGCGCGCATCACGATCGACTGCCGCGGTTTGGGCGCGAAGCCCGTGTTGCCCACGCTGCGCGGCATTCGCGGCGAAGTCGCCCGCGTGCATGCGCCGGGTATCAAGCTGACGCGACCGGTCCGCCTGCTGCATCCGCGCTATCCGCTGTATATCGCACCGAAGCCCAACGATCTCTACGTAATCGGCGCAACCGAGGTGGAAGGCGAGGACATGTCGCCCGTCAGCGTGCGCTCGGCGCTCGAACTGCTGAGCGCGGCGTTTTCCGTGCATCCCGGCTTCGGCGAGGCACGCATCCTCGAACTGAATTCGCAGTGCCGCCCGACTTTGCCGGACCACCGTCCGGCCCTGCTGTGGGATGGCGCGCAAACACTGCGCGTGAACGGCCTGTACCGGCACGGCTACATGATCGTGCCCGAAGTCGCCGACGAAGCCGTGCGCTTCGCCGCGGCGCTGCTCGACGGCCGCATCGGTGACGCCGATGCTTTCGCCGACTGGCAAAGTGCCGCGCGTTGGAGCGAGCTGTTTCACCTGGATTCCACGCGGGAGCCGGCATGAGCGTTGCGCGCCTGCTGATGAACTAACCGCACGCAAATAAGCGCGCCGCGCTGCTACCGTCATCGATTGAACCGTATTCGAACACCATGGACATTCATATCAATCAGAAGCCGTTGTCGCTGCCCGATGGCGCGACTGTCGCCGATGCGCTCGCCGCGTTCGGCGCGCGTCCGCCGTTCGCGGTCGCGCTGAACGGCGATTTCGTCGCGCGTACCCAACATGCGGCACGCGCGCTGCAGCCGGGCGACAAGCTCGATGTCGTGCAACCCGTGGCCGGCGGCTAAACGCCGCGCCACGCATTGCCGGAGACCAGGACTATGCAAATGACTTCCCTCCACACCGCCGACGCGCTCACGCTCTACGGCCAAAGCTTCGCGAGCCGCGTGTTGCTCGGCACCTCGCGCTATCCGTCGCTGCAATCGCTGTCGGATTCGATCGACGCCGCGCGCCCCGGCATGGTGACCGTCGCGCTGCGCCGGCAGATGAACGAAGGCGGCGCCGAAGCCGGTTTCTTCGATCTGCTCAAGCGCCACGGCGTGCCTTTGTTGCCAAACACAGCCGGCTGCCTGACTGTCGGCGAGGCGGTGACCACCGCGCATATGGCGCGTGAAATCTTCGAAACCGAGTGGATCAAGCTCGAGCTGATTGGCGACGACTACACGCTGCAGCCCGATCCCATCGGCCTGATCGAAGCGGCTGCACAACTGATCAAGGACGGTTTCAAGGTGCTGCCGTATTGCACCGAAGATCTCGTGATCGGCCGCCGTCTGCTCGATGTGGGCTGCGAAGCGCTCATGCCGTGGGGCGCGCCGATCGGCACCGGCAAGGGCGTCATCAATCCGTACGGCCTGCGCGTATTGCGCGAACGGCTGCCCGATGTGCCGCTGATCGTCGACGCGGGTCTCGGCGTGCCCTCGCATGCCGCGCAAGTGATGGAATGGGGCTTCGACGGCGTGCTGTTGAACACTGCGGTATCGCAAGCCACGCATCCCGACGCGATGGCGCGCGCCTTTGCGTTGGGCGCCGAAGCGGGCCGCCAGGCTTTCCTGGCGGGGCCGATGGCCGAGCGCGAAAGCGCGCACGCGAGCACGCCGGTGGTCGGCATGCCGTTCTGGCATCAAGATGGGAGCGCCGTATGACGCAGACTTTGCCTTTGACGGGCCGCGACCTTTTCTGGCCGCCCGCCGATGAACTCACCGAAGCCGCGGAGCGGATCCGCGCCCGCCTGGGCGAATGGCCGCCGACGCATGTGCCGTGGCGCATCTGCCTGACCGCGCCGGATGAGCCGAACGGCGGCGATCTGATCATCGTCGCCGACGCGCAGCCGCATGGCGAGCAGGTGGCGCGCTGGCAGGTACAAGGTGCCGGCG
The DNA here is from genome assembly GCF_046025895.1 of Paraburkholderia sp. RL17-337-BIB-A. Lineage (NCBI taxonomy): Bacteria > Pseudomonadati > Pseudomonadota > Betaproteobacteria > Burkholderiales > Burkholderiaceae > Paraburkholderia > Paraburkholderia sp. RL17-337-BIB-A. The sequence continues at coordinate 283,210 of NZ_JARESY010000001.1, forward strand.
TGATCGTTGCCGCGGAGAATACGGCGACGCTGCATCTGGGCGGCGAGAAATACGCTCTGGAGGGTCATCTGGCGGAAGACTGGATTGCTGCGCTGGCCGCGTTTCTGGACTGTGGTTTCGATCCGCATGACGCGCTGGTGCTGGCTCTCGCATGGCGCGACGGCGACGAAACCAGGGCGGACGACGCATTTCCGGCCGATATCGCATACTTTCCGCGCCTGGCCGGCCTGCCGGCCGCGCCGGCGCAAGCGTTCGCGCGTTGCCCGGACCGGCTCGGCTTGTATCCGGTGCTGCCGACTGCGGAATGGGTCGAACGGGTGGTGGGATTCGGCGTGAAAACGGTGCAGTTGCGCCGCAAATCGGCCGAGCCCGCGGACGAACTGAAGCGCGAAATCGCCCGCTGCGTCGCCGTGGGCCGCGAGCACGAAGCCCAGGTTTTCATCAACGATCACTGGCAAGCCGCGCTGGAAGCGGGCGCCTACGGCGTCCACCTCGGCCAGGAAGACGTGCACACCGCCGATCTGTCCGCGCTTGCCGCAGCCGGCATCCGGCTTGGTCTGTCGACACACGGTTTCTACGAGATTCTGAAGGCGCTGCATTTCCGGCCAAGCTACGTGGCATTGGGCGCGGTGTTCCCGACCACCACCAAGGTCATGCCGACCGCACCGCAGGGCCTTAAGCGCCTCGCGCGATATGTGCGTCTGCTCGACGGCGTGGTGCCGCTGGTGGCGATCGGCGGGATCGATCTGCAGGTGCTCCCAGACGTCCTGGCGACCGGTGTGGGCTGCGCGGCCGTTGTGCGCGCCGTGACCGAGGCCGCCGATCCGGCCGCCGCGGTTTCTGCGCTGCAACATGCGTTTACGCAATAATCGTCAAGTTGGGTAAAGGGACTGGGCATCTCAAGGCAGCTTTTGCATGATGGCCCTATAATTCGGCCTTCCGTGTAAAAGGACTGTCAGTTTCGTGTCTTCCTCCCCCGAGACCCTACTCGAGCTGCGCGACGTCGACTTCGGTTATGGCGACCGGCTCGTCCTGTCGAACCTGAATCTGCGCTTCAGGCGCGGTCAGGTCGTCGCGGTCATGGGCGGCTCGGGCTGCGGTAAAACCACGGTGCTGCGACTGATCGGCGGTCTGGTGCGCGCCCAGCGCGGCCAGATCCTGTTTCAGGGCCAGGACATCGGCGCGCAAACGCGCGACGGCCTGTATGCGCTGCGTCGCAAGATGGGCATGCTGTTCCAGTTCGGCGCGTTGTTCACCGATATGTCGGTGTTCGAAAACGTCGCCTTCGCGCTGCGCGAGCACACCGACCTCCCCGAAGAACTGATCCGCGACCTCGTGCTGATGAAGCTCAACGCGGTCGGCTTGCGCGGTGCGCGCGACCTGGCGCCGTCGGAGATTTCCGGCGGTATGGCGCGGCGCGTGGCGCTGGCCCGCGCCATCGCGCTCGACCCCGAACTGATGATGTACGACGAGCCGTTCGCCGGCCTCGATCCGATCTCGCTCGGCATCACGGCAAACCTGATTCGCGCGCTGAATCAGGCACTTGGCGCAACGTCGATCCTCGTCACTCACGACGTGCCGGAGTCGTTCGCGATTGCCGACTACGTCTATTTCCTCGCCAACGGTGGGGTGCACGCCGAAGGCACGCCGGCCGAACTGCGTGCGTCGACTGACGCTACGGTGCGCCAGTTCATCGACGGCGCGCCCGACGGCCCGTTCAAATTCCACTACCCCAGCAAGACGCCGCTCGCGGCGGACTTCGGCATCGGCGGAGGTCAGTCATGATCAGTGCGCTTGGTCGCTCGGTGATCGACGGGTTGGGCACGGCCGGCTATGCCACGCGTTTCTTCTTCCGGCTGCTGCTCGAATTTTTCCCGCTGCTGCGCCGGCCGCGCCTTGTCACGAAGCAGATCCACTTCGTGGGTAACTATTCGCTGGTGATCATCGCCGTGTCGGGGCTGTTCGTCGGCTTTGTGCTCGGTCTGCAGGGCTATTACACGCTGAACCGCTACGGTTCGGAGCAGGCGTTGGGGCTTTTGGTCGCGCTTTCGCTAGTGCGCGAACTCGGGCCGGTGGTCACGGCGCTGCTGTTCGCCGGTCGCGCCGGCACGTCGCTCACGGCCGAGATCGGCTTGATGAAGGCGGGCGAGCAACTCACCGCCATGGAAATGATGGCGGTGGACCCCGTAAAAGTGGTGGTGGCGCCGCGCCTGTGGGCGGGCATCATTTCCATGCCGATTCTGGCCGCGATTTTCAGCGCGGTCGGTGTGTTCGGCGGTTATGTGGTGGGCGTGCTGCTGATCGGCGTCGATGCCGGCGCGTTCTGGTCGCAGATGCAAGGCGGCGTCGATGTCTGGCGCGACGTCGGTGCCGGGGTCATCAAGAGCGTGGTGTTCGGCCTCGCGGTGACCTTTGTTGCGCTGTTTCAGGGCTACGAAGCCAAGCCGACACCGGAAGGCGTGTCGCGCGCCACGACCAAGACGGTCGTGTATGCGTCGCTTGCGGTGCTCGGCCTCGATTTTCTGCTGACCGCGCTGATGTTCAGTTAAGACCGCGCTGCACGCTTCCGGTCAGCGGGCGCGCCTCGGATTGCGCGTGACGGGAGCGGGAGCGGCGTGGCGGATTCACTTTGGGATGACGATGAAAAAGACTGCTCTCGACTTCTGGGTCGGCCTGTTCGTGGTGTTGGGTTTCGTGGCGTTGCTCTTTCTCGCGCTGAAGGCCGGCAACATGAGCTCGTTGTCGTTTCAGGCAACGTACCCGGTCAAGCTCAAGTTTGACAATATCGGTGGCCTGAAGGCGCGCGCGCCGGTGAAGAGCGCGGGCGTGACGGTCGGCCGGGTCGATTCGATCGGCTTCGACAGCAATGCCTATCAGGCTGTCGTCACGATCGACATCGACAAGCAATACCCGTTTCCGAAAGACACCTCGGCGAAGATCCTGACCTCGGGTCTGCTGGGTGAGCAATACATCGGGCTCGAACCCGGCGGCGACAGCGAGATGCTTAAGGCGGGTGACACGATTTCGATGACACAATCGGCGATCGTGCTGGAAAACCTGATCGGACAATTCCTGTATAGCAAGGCCGCGGACTCGGGCGCATCCAAGCCGGGCGCGGGTTCGGCTGCCCCGGCGGCCGGCCCCGCCACGGCGCCCGCGCCGGCGGCGCCGACTCTGCCCGCCTCCGGCGCGGCCGGTCAATAAGGAGAACAAAAATGCAGACCATAGGCACAAAGGGTGTGCGCGCCGTCCAGATGGCGACGTTCGCGCTCGCGACGGCTACGCTGGTCGGCTGCTCGACCGTGCAGACGCCGACCAAGGGCGATCCGCTCGAAGGCCTGAACCGCACGATCTTCACCGTCAACGACAAGCTCGACCAGTACGCGCTGAAGCCGGTCGCGAAGGGCTATGTGTTTGTGACGCCGCAACCGGTGCGCGACAGTGTCACGAACTTCTTCTCGAACATCGGCGACGTCTACATCGCGGCGAACAACCTGCTGCAATTGAAGATCACCGATGGTGTCCAGGACATCATGCGCATCGTGATTAACACGGTGTTCGGCGTCGGCGGTCTGTTCGACGTGGCGACGCTCGCCAAGCTGCCCAAACACGACAACGATCTCGGCCTGACGCTTGGCCACTACGGCGTGCCGGCGGGTCCGTATCTCGTATTGCCGCTGTTCGGCCCGAGCACGGTGCGCGACGCGGTCGGCTCGGTCGGCAACTACTATGTGAATCCGCTCAGCTACATTCATCCGGATGGTCTGAGCTGGGCGTTGTACGGCCTGAACGTCATCAACACGCGTGCGAATTTGCTGAACGCGAGCGACGTGCTGGAAGGCGCCGCCCTCGACAAATACTCGTTCGTGCGTAACGCCTATCTGCAACGCCGTCAGTATCTGCTGTCGGACGGCAAGCAAGCGCAGGCGCTGCCGAACTACGGCGATGAAGCGCCGCTGCCGAAGTACGACGACGTCGACGGCGGCGCGGCTGCGGCGCCGGCCGGCGCCATGACCGGCACGGCTGGTGCGGCGGGCACGCAGGGTGCTGCTGCGAAGGCGGCCGCTGCTTCCGGTACGGCAGCAGCGACACCGCCGCAAGCTGCTTCGGCAGCGGGTGCAACCGCAGGAGCGACCGGCCAGGCGGCAGCCCCGGCAGCCGCCTCCGGCAGCGCCGAATCGCCGCCGCTCGATCTGAACGGCGGTCCGGAAACGACGCAGATCCCCGCCGGCCAGCTGGTCCCGCCGACGCGTTTCAACTTTCCGTCATTCAAATTGCGTTGATCGTGCAGCCGTAACACCTCGAAACGACTCTCGCAGTTTGCGCATGGATTGCTGCTGAACTCGCGTGCTAATGTCGGCTCAAACGGTTGCACTATTTTTAAGGCAAGCAAAGCTCGATATGAAAAAACTATTCCTGATTCCGTTCTTCGCTGCATTGTTCTCTTTCGCCAGTGCCGGCGCTTCGGCACAAACGGTCGACGCCAATTCGCCGGACGGCCTGATCAAGACGGTCACCCAGCAGGTGATCGACGCGGTGCGCGCCGACAAGTCGATTCAGCAGGGCGACATCTCGCACATCACCCAGCTCGTCAACGAAAAGATTCTGCCGTACACCGATTTCCGCCGCACCACGCAACTGGCAATGGGCCGCAACTGGCGCACTGCTACGCCTGAGCAGCAAAACGCCGTGGTCGAGCAATTCAAGATGTTGCTGATCCGCACGTACTCGGGCGCGCTCGCCCAGGTCCGCGACCAGCAGATCCAGTACAAGCCGTTCCGCATGAACCCGGACGACACCGACACGGTGGTGCGCTCGGTGGTGATGAACAACGGCTCGCCGATCGAACTCGACTACCGCCTGTACAAGACGCCGAACGGCTGGCGCGTGTATGACATCAACGTACTCGGTGCGTGGCTGATCCAGGCGTATCAGCAACAGTTCAACGAGCAGATCCAGCAGAAGGGCGTAGACGGGCTGATCCAGTTCCTCACGCAGCGCAATCAGCAACTGGCTGCGGGCAAGCAGTCGTGAGCGAGGTGCTGAACGCCGTCGCCAGCCGCTTCGAATGCGGCGCGACGCTGACCCACGCGAGCGCGAAAGCCGCGCTCGCCGCGGGTCTGCAGCGCATCGCCGCAGGCGCGAACGGTGTGGATTGCGCGTCGCTCGCGCAATTCGATTCGTCCGCGCTGGCCGTTCTGCTCGCGTGGGAGCGAGCCGCCCAGGCACGCGGCGTCAAGTTCGAGATAGTCAATTTGCCGGCTGGTCTCGCCAGCCTCGCACAAGCCTACGGCGTCGATACCCTTCTACCGACGCGACATTGACGCTCCAATAGCGTCACTCCCAATCGCCCCGGCTGAGCCGGGGCTGCTGATTTTTGCCCTATAATCAAACGTTTTTTGGGGCAGAAAACCGGCCCCAATTTCGTCCCTTCCAGCACTTTTGCGCCCCTCAGGGCTCCTTTAGGCGCCGCGACACACGCGGCCCACAGTCATGTCAGCCATAGAAATTCGTAACGTCAAGAAGCGCTACAAGGACTTGCAGGCGCTCAAGGGCGTCAGCCTCACGGTGGAAGAAGGTGAGTTCTTCGGACTGCTCGGTCCGAACGGCGCGGGCAAGACAACGCTCATCAGCATCCTCGCCGGTCTCGCACGCGCCGATGAAGGCAGCATCGCGGTACGCGGCCATGACGTCGTCAGCGATTTCCGCGACGCACGCCGCGCGCTCGGCGTGGTGCCGCAAGAGCTCGTATTCGACCCGTTCTTCACCGTGCGCGAAACCTTGCGCATCCAGTCTGGCTACTACGGCCTGCGCAATAACGACGCGTGGATCGACGAGATCATGGCCAATCTCGACCTCACCGACAAAGCCGACGCCAACATGCGTGCGCTGTCGGGCGGCATGAAGCGCCGCGTGCTGGTGGCGCAAGCGCTGGTGCACCGGCCGCCGGTGATCGTGCTCGACGAGCCGACTGCAGGCGTGGACGTCGAGTTGCGTCAAACGCTGTGGAAATTCATTTCGCGGCTGAATCGCGAAGGTCACACAATCGTGCTGACCACGCACTATCTTGAAGAAGCCGAATCGCTGTGCGACCGCATTGCGATGTTGCGGCGCGGTGAAGTGGTCGCGCTCGAGCGCACCAGCGCGCTGCTGCAGCGCTTTGCCGGCATGCAGTTGTTCCTGCGTTTTGCGCAAGGCGTCTTGCCGGTCGAGTTGCGTCCGCTCGAAGTGGAAAGCGGCGCGGGCAACGGCAATGGCCGCCAGCATCTGCTGCGGCTCACAAGCTACGACGAGGTCGAACCGATTCTCGCGCAGTGCCGCGCGGCGGGTTGTACATTCGAAGAAATCGAGGTCCGTAAAGCCGACCTCGAAGATGTGTTCGTTCAGGTAATGAACGGTCCGGAAGTGATCGAGGGGCTTGCATGAACGGTTACAGTGGTTTCAGCACGCTGTTTTATAAAGAAATCCTGCGGTTCTGGAAAGTGGCGTTCCAGACCGTGCTGGCGCCGATCATCACGGCGCTCCTTTATCTGACGATTTTCGGCCACGCGTTGCGCGGTCATGTTGAAGTCTATCCGGGCGTCGAGTACACGAGCTTCCTGATTCCCGGTCTCGTGATGATGAGCGTGTTGCAGAACGCATTTGCGAATAGCTCGTCCTCGCTGATCCAGTCGAAGATCACCGGCAACCTGGTGTTCGTGCTGCTGCCGCCTTTGTCACATTACGAGATGTTCGGCGCATACGTGCTGGCCGCTGTGGCACGTGGTCTGTCGGTCGGGTTTGGCGTGTTCATCGTGACGATCTGGTTCGTGCCGGTCAGCTTCAGCGCGCCGCTCTACATCATTCTTTTCGCGATTTTCGGTGCGGCGATTCTCGGCACGCTCGGGTTGATCGCCGGCATCCTGGCCGAGAAGTTCGATCAGCTTGCTGCATTTCAAAACTTTCTGATTATGCCGCTCACGTTTCTCTCGGGCGTGTTCTACTCGACGCATACGCTGCCGCCGGTGTGGCGCGAAGTGTCGCGGCTCAATCCCTTTTTCTACATGATCGACGGCTTTCGCTACGGTTTCTTCGGGATGTCGGATATCAATCCGCTCGTGAGCCTCGCGATCGTTGCCGGTTTCTTCGTGGTGCTGGCACTGGTGGCGATGCGCATGCTCGCCACCGGCTACAAACTGCGCCACTGATCAGGAGCTTCTCTCATGTTGCCGACTCCCGAACAGGTCAAGCAATACATTGCGGCTGGGCTCGCTTGCCAGCATCTCGAAGTCGAAGGCGACGGTCAGCATTTCTTCGCGACCATCGTTTCGCCGAGTTTCGAAGGCAAGCGTCTGATCCAGCGCCATCAACTCGTGTACGCGGCGCTCGGCGACCGCATGCGCGAGGAAATCCACGCGCTCAGCATGAAGACGCTGACGCCCGCCGAATGGCAGTCCGCGTAATCTGGAAATTTAGTGCGAATTACTCAAGAAGGACGCGACGCCGGTAGCGGCGCGTCGAACACAGTCAAAGCAGCCCCGGCCGAAGTCCGGGTCAGTCAGGAAGAGACAGGCATGGATAAACTCATCATCGAAGGTGGCTACCCGCTATCGGGTGAAGTCGTCGTATCGGGTGCCAAGAACGCGGCGTTGCCGATCCTGTGCGCGGGTCTGCTCAGCGCGGAGCCGGTGCATCTGGAGAACGTGCCCGACTTGCAGGACGTGCGCACGATGCTCAAGCTGCTCGGCCAGATGGGCGTGCGCATCGAGAGCGGTGAGGGGCGCGTGTCGCTGGATGCGTCGAAGGTCGATAACCTCGTCGCACCGTACGAGATGGTGAAGACCATGCGTGCGTCGATCCTCGTGCTCGGCCCGCTGGTCGCGCGCTTCGGTCACGCTCGCGTATCGCTGCCGGGTGGCTGCGCAATCGGCGCGCGTCCGGTGGATCAGCACATCAAGGGCCTGCAGGCCATGGGCGCGGAGATCACGATCGAACACGGTTTCATCGAAGCGCGCGCGAAGCGTCTGAAGGGTGCGCGCATCGTGACCGACATGATCACCGTCACCGGCACGGAAAACCTGCTGATGGCAGCGGTGTTGGCCGAAGGCGAAACGGTGATCGAGAACGCGGCGCGTGAGCCGGAAGTCGGCGACCTCGCGCATCTGCTGGTCGAGATGGGCGCGAAGATCGAAGGCATCGGCACGGATCGCCTGGTCATCCAGGGCGTCGACAAGCTGCACGGCGCGAAACATACCGTGATTCCGGATCGTATCGAAGCGGGCACGTTCCTGTGCGCAGTCGCGGCTGCGGGCGGCGACGTGACTTTGCGTAAAGTGCGTCCGCTAATCCTCGAAGCCGTGACCGAAAAGCTGCGCGAAGCCGGCGTCACGGTCGAAGAGGGCGACGACTGGATGCGCGTGCGCATGGACAAGCGTCCGAGCGCCGTCACGTTCCGCACCTCCGAATACCCGGCGTTCCCGACCGACATGCAAGCGCAGTTCATGGCACTGAACGCGCTCGCCGACGGCACGTCGCAAGTGGTCGAAACGATCTTCGAGAACCGCTTCATGCACGTGCAGGAATTGAACCGCCTCGGCGCCAACATCACGATCGACGGCAACACCGCGCTCGTGACCGGCGTCCAGAAGCTGTCCGGCGCGAAGGTGATGGCGACCGACCTGCGCGCATCGGCGAGTCTCGTGATCGCCGCGTTGCGCGCCGAAGGCGAAACGCTGATCGACCGGATTTATCACTTGGATCGTGGCTACGACCGGATGGAGACCAAGCTCAACGCCATCGGTGCAAAGGTGCGCCGCGTCTCCGGGAGCCAGGCATGAGCTCGATGCCGCAAACGTCGTCTTCGCCGGCCGTGAGCGCACCGCTTACGCTGGCATTGTCGAAAGGGCGTATCTTCGAAGAGACCCTGCCGCTGCTCGCCGCGGCCGGCATTGAAGTCACCGAAGACCCGGAAACCTCGCGCAAGCTGATTCTGCCGACCACGGACGCGAACGTGCGCGTGATCATCGTGCGCGCGACCGACGTGCCGACCTACGTCGAATACGGCGCAGCCGATTTCGGCGTGGCCGGCAAAGACGTGTTGCTCGAACATGGCGGCAGTGGGCTATATCAGCCGGTCGACCTGGAGATTGCGCGCTGCCGCATGTCGGTCGCGGTGGCCGCAGGTTTCGATTATGCGAACGCGGTGCGCCAGGGCGCCCGCTTGCGCGTCGCAACCAAGTACGTAGAAACCGCACGTGAGCATTTTGCCGCCAAGGGCGTGCACGTCGACCTGATCAAGCTGTACGGTTCGATGGAGCTGGCCCCGCTGGTCGGCCTTGCCGACGCGATCGTCGACCTGGTGAGCTCGGGCAACACCTTGCGCGCCAACAATCTTGTCGAGGTGGAGGAGATCATGCAGATTTCGTCGCGCCTCGTTGTGAACCAGGCGGCGCTGAAGCTCAAGCGCGCCGCGCTGCGGCCGATCCTCGATGCGTTCGAACGCGCGTCGAAGGCCGGCGCCGCGGCCTGAATAGTCTGACCACGCTCGTTTGACCACGCTTTAGCGCGCCTTACCGAAACGGATACCGTATGTCTACCAAGATTCGCAAACTCGATTCCAGCGCTCCCGGCTTCCAGAAGTCGCTGCACGCGGTGCTCGCGTTCGAGGCGAGCGAAGACGAAGCAATCGAGCGCTCGGTTGCGCAGGTTCTGAACGACGTGAAAGCGCGCGGCGACGCTGCGGTGCTCGAGTACACGAAGCGCTTCGACCGTGTCGAGGCGAAGAGCGTCGAGGCGCTCGAGTTGCCGATGTCCGAACTCGAAGCGGCGCTCGAAAACCTCGAGCCGAAGCGCCGTGCGGCGCTCGAAGCGGCGGCGGCGCGCGTGCGCGGTTACCACGAGAAGCAGAAGATCGAGTGCGGCAGCCATAGCTGGCAGTACACGGAGGCCGACGGCACCGTGCTCGGCCAGAAAGTCACGCCGCTGGATCGCGCGGGTATCTACGTGCCGGGCGGCAAGGCGGCGTATCCGTCGTCGGTGCTGATGAACGCGATTCCGGCCCGCGTAGCCGGCGTGCGCGAAATCGTCATGGTCGTGCCCACGCCGGACGGCGTGAAAAATCCGCTGGTGCTGGCGGCGGCCTTGCTGGGCGGCGTGGATCGCGTGTTCACGATCGGCGGCGCGCAAGCGGTAGGCGCACTGGCATACGGTACGGAAACGGTGCCCGCAGTCGACAAGATCTGCGGTCCGGGTAACGCGTATGTCGCGTCGGCCAAGCGCCGCGTGTTCGGTACGGTCGGCATCGACATGATCGCTGGGCCGTCGGAAATCCTGGTGCTGTGCGATGGCACCACGGACCCGCGTTGGGTCGCGATGGACCTATTCTCGCAGGCCGAGCACGACGAACTCGCGCAATCCATCCTGCTGTGTCCGGACGACGCGTTCATCGCCCGCGTGCATGACGCGATCAACGAACTGCTGCCGACCATGCCACGCCAGGACGTGATCCGCGCGTCGCTCGAAGGCCGCGGGGCGCTGATCAAGGTGCGCGATATGGCCGAAGCCTGCGCGATCGCCAACGACATCGCAGCGGAACACCTCGAAATCTCCGCGCTGGAACCGCATCAATGGGCCCAGCTGATCCGCCATGCCGGCGCCATCTTCCTTGGCCGCTATACCAGCGAAAGCCTCGGTGACTACTGCGCGGGGCCCAATCACGTGCTGCCTACGTCTCGTACCGCACGGTTCTCGTCCCCCTTGGGCGTCTACGATTTCTTCAAGCGCTCTAGCGTGATCGAGGTCAGTGCGGAAGGCGCGCAGACGCTCGGCGAGATCGCCGCGGAACTCGCCTATGGCGAAGGCCTGCAGGCGCATGCCCGCAGCGCCGAATATCGCATGCGGCAGAACGGCTGAAGGTGAGCACCCGCGCCTGAATGCGGCGAACCCAATGAGGGAGCAGGCGGGCATCGAACCGATGCCCGCGAACTTTACCGACGGTTTCCCCGCGGTTTCCCGTTAAATAACGACCAGACAGACCAACCTGGCGCCGATGCCAGACCAGCATCTCCCTTGCGGACCGTTCCGCTGACTTATGACGACACCTCAAGACATCATCCGCCGCGACGTGCTCGCGATGACGAGCTATCCGGTTCCGGACGCCACGGGCTATATCAAGCTCGACGCAATGGAAAATCCGTTTCCGCTGCCACCGGTGCTCGCTGCGCATCTCGGCGAACATCTGGCCGGCGTCGCGCTGAACCGTTACCCGGCGCCGCGCCCGGAAGCACTGATCGAAAAGATCAAACGCGTGATGGGCGTGCCCGCGGGTTGCGACGTGCTGCTCGGCAACGGTTCGGATGAAATCATCAGCATGATGTCGATGGCGTGTGCGAAGCCGGGCGCCAAGGTGCTCGCACCCGTGCCGGGTTTCGTGATGTATCAGATGTCGGCGACGCTGGCGCATCTGGATTTCATCGGCGTGCCGCTGAAGCCCGATTTCACACTCGACACCGAAGCAATGCTGGCGGCGATCGCCGAGCATGAACCGGCGATCGTCTATCTGGCCTATCCGAACAACCCGACCGGCACGCTGTATGACGACGCGGACATGGAGCGCATCATCGCCGCGGCGAATAAGAGCCTGGTGGTGATCGACGAGGCGTACCAGCCGTTCGCGCAGCAAAGCTGGCTGCCGCGTGCCGATGCGTTCGACAACGTCGTCGTGATGCGTACCGTCTCCAAGCTCGGGCTGGCCGGCATCCGCCTGGGTTATCTGGTCGGCAAGCCGGGCTGGCTCACCGAATTCGACAAGGTGCGCCCGCCGTACAACACCAACGTGCTGACGCAAGCTGCCGCCGATTTCCTTCTCGACCACATCGACGTGCTCGACGCCCAGGCCGAGCAACTGCGCGAAGAGCGCACGAAACTCGCGCAGGCCGTGGCCCAATTGCCGGGCGCGGAAGTGTTCCCGAGCGCCGGCAATTTCCTGCTGGTGCGGGTGCCCGATGCATCCGTTATGTTCGAAACGCTGCTGGCGGCGCGGGTTCTGATCAAAAACGTGAGTAAAATGCATCCATTGCTGGTCAATTGCGTGCGTTTGACCGTCGGTTCGCCCGAAGAAAACGCCCAGTTGATCGCCGGACTGAAACTCGTGCTGCACTGAGCAACGGCGTGCCGAATGGCCGCGTAAGCGCTTCCTTCAACCGGGGAAAGTGCGCGCGGCCCGCCGTGTTCCCATCCCCCACTACTATCGCTTTCTAGCTAGATTCGAGGAATTACCATGCGCCTTGCGGAAGTCGTTCGCAACACCAGCGAAACGCAGATCCGTGTGAAGATCAATCTGGACGGCACCGGTCAGCAGAAGCTGGCCACCGGTGTGCCGTTTCTGGATCACATGCTCGACCAGATTGCACGGCATGGATTGTTCGACCTCGAAATCGAAGCGCATGGCGACCTGCATATCGACGACCACCACACGGTCGAAGACACCGGCATCACGCTCGGTCAGGCCGTTGCGAAGGCAATCGGCGAGCGCAAGGGCATTCGCCGCTACGGCCATTCCTACGTGCCGCTCGACGAAGCGCTGTCGCGCGTCGTGATCGATTTTTCCGGCCGTCCGGGCCTCGAATTCCACGTGCCGTTCACGCGCGCGCGCATTGGTACGTTCGACGTCGATCTCTCCATCGAATTTTTCCGTGGCTTCGTGAACCATGCCGGCGTGACGCTGCATATCGACAACCTGCGCGGCCTGAACGCCCATCATCAGATGGAAACGGTGTTCAAGGCGTTCGGGCGGGCATTGCGCATGGCGGTTGAACTGGACGAACGCGCGGCGGGGCAGATTCCGTCGACCAAGGGCAGCCTTTAAGCGCGCATTTACCCGCTCATTCAACACGACTACGACCAGGACCGGCTGCGCTTTCACGCGACCGGTGTGCGATGGATATTCTGAAGTCGTTTATTTCGCTGTTGGCGCTGATCAACCCGGTCGGCGCCATCCCGTTCTTCATGAGCCTGACGGCGCTTCAGAGCGACGCCGAGCGGCGCAGAACCATCCGCATTGCGGCGATCTCGGTGTTCTGTGTGATTGCGGTGACCACGCTGCTCGGACAGCAGATCATCAGTTTCTTCGGTATTTCGGTGGGGTCGCTCGAAGTGGGCGGCGGGATCATCATGCTGCTGATGGCGATCAACATGCTGAACGCGCAGATCGGCAACAGCCGTTCGACGCCGGAAGAGCGCCATGAAGCCGAACAGAAGGACAACATCGCGGTCGTGCCGCTGGCGATCCCGCTGTTGACCGGCCCGGGCGCGATCAGCACCACGATCATCTACGCGGCCGGTTCGTCGCACTGGTACGACCGGCTGAGCCTGATCGCGATCGGCGCCGTGCTGGCGGCGATCTGCTTTTTTTCGCTGCGGCTCGCCGAACCGATTGCTCGCTGGGTAGGTCGCACGGGTATCAACATCGGCACGCGGCTCATGGGTTTGATGTTATCGGCGCTGGCGGTGGAATTCATCGTCGACGGATTGAAGGCATTGCTGCCTAACTTGAAATGAAAACTTCGATAGCGATTGTGGATTACGGAATGGGCAACCTGCGCTCGGTTGCCCAGGCACTGCGCCGCGCCGCGCCGGAAGCGGACGTGGCGATCGTCGATCAGCCCGAGGCGATCCGCTCGGCCGATCGCGTGGTGCTGCCCGGCCAGGGCGCCATGCCCGACTGCATGCGCAGTCTGGCCGCATCCGGCTTGCAGGAAGCCGTGGTCGAGGCCTCGCGCAGCAAGCCGCTGATGGGCGTGTGCGTCGGCGAGCAGATGCTGTTCGACTGGAGCGCCGAGGGCGGTACGCCCGGCTTGGGTCTGTTGCCCGGCAAGGTGCTGCGCTTCGACCTGGAAGGCCAGGTGCAGGACGACGGCTCGCGCTTCAAGGTCCCGCAAATGGGCTGGAACCGCGTGCGCCAGGCACAGCCGCATCCGTTGTGGGACGGCGTCGCGGACAACGCGTTCTTCTACTTCGTGCACAGCTATTACGTCGTGCCGGACAACGCCGCCCATTCCTCGGGCGAAACGGTGTACGGTGTGCCCTTTACCTCGGCGGTGGCGCGGGATAACATCTTCGCGACCCAATTCCACCCGGAAAAGAGCGCCGAGGCGGGGCTGCGCGTGTATCGCAACTTCGTGCACTGGAACCCGTGAGCGCTTTTCTTCATCCTGCTGTCGAGCGCCGTTCCGCCACAAGCGGAGCGCCGCCCGTGCGCCACAACGGCAGTGCGACAATTTCGCTTCAATATGGCGCTCCGCAAGGGCGTCGAAAGAGTTGTACTAAACTAGCGAAACGGCGTTGTGGCGGGCTGGCCTGTCAGCCGCTGCCGCCGACCTTCAACCACCTCCCAGACAACACCCGATTGCTATGCTGCTGATTCCCGCCATCGACCTGAAAGATGGTCACTGTGTACGCCTCAAACAGGGCGATATGGACCAGGCGACGATATTTTCCGAGGAACCGGCGGCCATGGCCCGGCATTGGGTCGACCGCGGTGCCCGCCGTCTGCACCTGGTCGACCTGAATGGCGCGTTCGCCGGCAAGCCGAAAAACGAAGACGCGATCCGCGCGATCATCGAGGAAGTAGGGGGCGAGATTCCCGTCCAGCTGGGCGGCGGTATCCGTGACCTGAACACGATCGAGCGCTATCTGGACGACGGTTTGTCGTACGTCATCATCGGCACGGCTGCGGTGAAGAATCCGGGCTTCCTGCAGGATGCGTGCACGGCCTTCGGCGGTCATATCATCGTCGGTCTGGATGCGAAAGACGGCAAGGTCGCCACCGACGGCTGGAGCAAGCTGACCGGCCACGAAGTGGCCGATCTGGCGCGCAAGTTCGAGGATTACGGCTGCGAGTCGATCATCTACACCGACATTGGCCGCGACGGCATGCTGCAGGGTATCAACATCGAAGCGACGGTGCGTCTCGCCCGAGCGGTGAAGATTCCGGTGATCGCGAGCGGCGGGTTGTCGAATCTCGCGGACATCGAGTCGCTGTGCGAAGTTGAGGACGAGGGCATCGAAGGCGTGATCTGCGGCCGGGCGATCTACTCGGGCGATCTGGACTTCGCGGCGGCTCAAACGCTGGCGGACCGGCTGCGCGAATCAGACGACGCTTGAGGTTCGACGCCCGCAGCGTCGCATTCGCCGCGGCATTGGCGCATGGCCGGGCGTAAAGCGGGCATCAGGCGGGCATCAAGCAGGCGCAAAAGCGGACGATAAGCGGACGCAACGGCGCGTCCGCAAGCGCGTCAAGCCGCACGCATGTGTCTCGGCACATATTCGGTCTGACGCGGCTCGCCGCGTCGACACTGTGCCGCTCGTGAAGTGTCAGGCGAGCGGCCTCATCAGCGGTATTGGCAGAATTGCAAGATCATGGCTCTAGCTAAACGCATCATCCCCTGTCTCGACGTCACGGCTGGACGCGTGGTCAAGGGCGTCAACTTCGTCGAACTGCGCGACGCGGGCGACCCGGTCGAAATCGCGCGCCGTTACGACGACCAGGGCGCCGACGAACTCACCTTCCTCGACATCACCGCGACCTCCGATCAACGCGATCTGATCCTGCCGATCATCGAAGCGGTCGCCTCGCAGGTGTTCATTCCGCTGACGGTCGGCGGCGGCGTGCGCGCTGTCGAAGATGTGCGGCGCTTGCTCAACGCCGGCGCGGACAAGATCAGCATGAACTCGTCGGCGGTCGCGAATCCGCAACTCGTGCGCGACGCGACGGACAAATACGGCTCGCAATGCATCGTCGTGGCAATCGACGCGAAGCGCGTCTCCGCGGACGGCGAAGCGCCGCGCTGGGAAGTCTTCACGCATGGCGGGCGCAAGGCCACGGGCCTCGAAGCGGTCGAATGGGCGCGCAAGATGGCCGAACTCGGCGCGGGCGAAATCCTGCTGACCAGCATGGACCGCGACGGCACCAAGAGCGGCTTCGATCTCGCGCTTACGCGCGCGGTGTCCGATGCGGTGTCGATTCCGGTGATCGCCTCGGGCGGCGTCGGCTCGCTGCAGCATCTGGCTGACGGCATCAAGAGCGGTCACGCGGACGCGGTGCTGGCCGCCAGCATCTTCCACTACGGCGAACACACCGTGGGCGAGGCCAAGCGCTTCATGGCCGATCAAGGCATTTCGGTGAGGTTGTGACGTGGTGAATCCTTCAGCGGTAGATTGGCTCGACAAGGTCAGGTGGGACGCGAACGGCCTCGTGCCCGTGATCGCGCAGGAAGCGTCGACCAACGACGTGTTGATGTTCGCGTGGATGAACCGCGAAGCGTTGGCGAAAACGGTGGAATTGGGCCGCGCGGTGTATTTCTCGCGTTCGCGCCAGCGCCTTTGGTTCAAGGGCGAAGAGTCCGGCCACGTGCAGCATGTGCACGAAGTGCGGCTCGATTGCGACGAAGACGTCGTGCTGCTGAAGGTCGAGCAGGTGTCGGGCATCGCCTGCCACACCGGCCGCCACTCGTGCTTTTTCCAGAAATTCGAAGGCACGGTTGAAGACGGCGGCTGGGTTGCCGTCGATCCCGTGCTGAAAGACCCCGAACACATCTACAAATGACGCAATCCACGCCATCCACCGAATCCGCTTCGTCCACCAGCGACACGCTGCTGCGTCTCGCGGCCATCATCGACAGCCGCAAGGGCGGCGATCCGGACGTCTCGTACGTGTCGCGCCTGTTTCACAAGGGCGACGACGCGATTCTCAAGAAGATCGGCGAAGAAGCCACCGAAGTCGTGCTGGCCGCCAAAGACGCGCGCCACGGCGGCGCGCCGAAAGCACTGGTTGGCGAAGTGGCGGACCTGTGGTTTCACTGCCTCGTGATGCTGTCGCATTTCGACCTGAGCCCGGCCGACGTGCTCGCCGAACTCGAGCGCCGTGAAGGCCTGTCGGGCATCGAGGAAAAGGCGCTGCGCAAGAGCCGCGAGCGCGAGCAGAACGGCGACTGATTGTCCGGGTTTGTCCGCCCTGTCTTGAAGTGATGAACGTCGGCACCCACATTGCACTGAACGCACGGGATCACATCCTTGGGAGGTCGCAAGCATGGAACAGTCGCAGGATAGGTATCCGCCGCCGGTCTACCGCAACGCGCTCGAGCCGGAGCGCGAACGCAGTCTGCGCGCGCTCACACATGTGCTGTACGCGCTGTATGCAGTCCATTGGCTGACGGGTGGTCTGACGATTCTGATCGCGATCATCATCAACTACGTGAAGCGGGCCGACGTGGTGGGTACGCCTTACGAGGCGCATTTCGAGTGGCAGATCCGTTCTTTCTGGATGGCCTTGCTGGGTTATGCGATAGGCGGCGTGCTGCTGTTCGTGGTGATCGGTATTCCGATCCTGTGGGCCGTCAGTATCTGGATGTTGTACCGTATTATCAAAGGCTGGCTATATCTGTACGATAACAAGCCGCTTGCGAACCCGCGTGGCTGGTTCTGAGTTGAGTCCGGTTGTGACCGGGCTCGACATGCACTTGCCCCAACGCGTCTCGCGCTCTAGCCATACTGCGTCAGGAATACGATGAGCCACGATCCGAACTGCCTTTTCTGCAAGATTGCCGCCGGTGAGATTCCGTCGACCAAAGTCCACGAAGACGAGGAGTTTTTGGCCTTCCGCGACATTCGTCCCGCGGCTGAAACGCATGTGCTGGTGATTCCCCGCAAACACATCGCGACGCTGTCGAATTGCACCGAAAGTGATGCGCCGCTGCTTGGTAGAATGCTTGTCTTGGTGGCGCGTCTGGCCGACCAGCTTGGCGTGGCGTACACCGGTGGCGAAACCGGTTTTCGCACGGTAATCAATACCGGGCCGGGAGGCGGGCAAGAGGTGTATCACTTGCACGCGCACATCCTCGCGGGGCCGCGCCCGTGGCTGCGGATGGGCTGACAGAAAATCGTGCGCCGGGAGCTCGCGGCGAGTTTTGGTCGTTGACAATAGCTCGGCCGTTATTTTTTTACTGCATTGTAATGTTGCCGACGTGATCGGCGATCACAATGACACAGCGTAGGGTGGGTTGAGTCGGAACAGCCCGCGCTAACGTATAGATGAAGCGTACATGCTTCGATTCACGCCGCAGGGCGTACAAGTTTTGCCGCACACATGCGGTGTCGGGGTCAAGGAGAGTAGTCATGGGTTCGTTGAGCATTTGGCATTGGCTGATCGTGTTGTTGATCGTGGCACTCGTGTTCGGCACGAAGAAGCTGCGCAATATCGGCGGCGATCTGGGTGGCGCGGTGAAGGGCTTCAAGGAAGGCATGAAGGAAGCCGAAACGCCCGCAGGCGAAGCGCAGCAGCGCGAACTGCCGCGCAACGGCGCCGTGGATGTGGAAGCGAAGGAAAAGACTCCGCGTTCCGGCGATTACCGCTAAGCCGCGGCCCAACCGCGTTACTGACGGACACTCCATTTCATGCTGGACCTCGGTCTAACCAAGATGGCGCTGATTGGCGTCGTCGCGCTGGTCGTACTCGGGCCTGAGCGCCTGCCACGCGTCGCCCGCACGGCCGGCGCGTTGTTCGGCCGCGCGCAGCGGTATATCAACGACGTGAAGGCCGAAGTCACCCGCGAAATCGAACTCGACGAATTGCGTCGCATGAAAACCGAGTTCGAAGCGGCGGCGAGCAACGTCGAAACCAGCGTTCAGGACAATCTGCGCAAGCATGAAACCGAACTGAACGACGCGTGGAATAGCGGCAGCTCGGTGTCGCCGAGCATTGCAGGCGGCGCGCTCGAAGATGCCGGCAATTCGTCCTGGCCGACCAGCACGCCCGCTGCGGCCCCGAAACGCAAGAATTGGCGCGTCAAGCAGACCGCCATGCCCAGCTGGTACAAGCGCGCCACCACGCGCCGCACGCGCGTGCAGTCAGGCGCTGCGCGCGTGGCGCGGCATACGCCGGCCACCATGCGTCGTCCGACGCGGTTTTTCTGATGATCAGAGCGACAATCCCTAACCGAGGGCCGGTGTGAGCGACCCCCAGCAAACCCAGGACGAAGGCACTGAAGAGACCTTCATTTCCCACCTCGTTGAATTGCGCGACCGTATCATTCGCGCCGGCCTTGCCGTCATCGTGGTGTTTGTCGGACTCGTGTATTGGGCGCCGGACATCTTCCGGCTGCTAGCGCGGCCCTTGATGGAGAATCTGCCGAAGGACGGCAAGATGATCGTCACGGACGTGACCGGCTCGTTCTTCGTGCCGATGAAGGTGACCATGATGGTCGCCTTTGTGATAGCGCTGCCGGTCGTGCTGTACCAGGTCTGGGCGTTCGTCGCGCCGGGTCTGTACCAGCATGAGAAGAAGCTGGTCGGGCCGCTGGTGGGCAGCAGCTACACGCTGTTCCTGTGCGGCATGGCGTTCGCGTACTTCGTGGTGTTTCCGACCATCTTTCGCGTGATGGCGCACTACAACGCGCCGCTCGGCGCGGAGATGAACACCGATATCGACAACTACCTCAGCTTCGTGCTGACCATGTTCCTCGCGTTCGGGGTGACGTTCGAAGTGCCGATTGTCGTGGTGCTGCTGGTCCGCATGAATGTGCTGACCATCAAGAAGCTCAAGGAAATTCGTCCGTACGTGGTCGTGGGCGCGTTCGTGATTTCGGCGGTGGTGACGCCGCCCGACGTGTTCTCGCAGCTGATTCTGGCGATTCCGCTGATCGTGCTGTACGAGGCGGGGATCATCGCGGCGCGCTTGATCGTCGGCAAGCAGCCGGCGGTTGTTGAGGACACGCCGGCTGATTGAACCGGTAGTGCGCCTCACGCGCGAGTTGCGCTGACGGATAGTCGAAGGGCCACGGCAAACAAAAAGGGCAGTCCGCAATGGACTGCCCTTTTTGTTGCGGCGTTGCCGTTTGGCTTGCCCTGTCGCCGGCTGCTTCGGTCAGCTGCACCGCGCCGCGCTTACCTTAGGTCGGCGCCCCCGCTGTGCACTGTGCTGTGACTCAACTCCCGCCGCGATGCCGCGCCGTGCCGCTGGCCACTGCACCGTTTCAACCCCCGTCGTCATCCTGCTGATCACCGCCGCCGTTGTCTTCCGCAGGTTGCTTCGGTGGAGGCGGACGCTTGCCGATGGTCACCTCAAGATCCATCTCGCGACTCTTGCGCACCAGGTGGACCTTCGCGGCCGTGCCAGGCTTGATTTGGGCGATGACATTCAATAGACGCGTGGTGTCGGTGATTTCCTGGCCGTTTACGCTCACCAGGATGTCGCCCGGTTTGATGCCCGCGCGGTCGGCGGGCCCGTTCTTTAGCACGCCCGCGACAATCGCGCCGGACTTCTGCTCGAGCCCGAACGATTCGGCGATTTCCGGCGTCACGTCCTGCGGTTCCACGCCGATCCAGCCGCGCGTGACCGAACCCGTCGTGATGATGCTTTCCAGCACGCTGCGCGCGGTCGAAACAGGAATCGCGAAGCCGATGCCGAGCGAGCCGCCCGAGCGCGAATAGATAGCGGTATTGATGCCGAGCAGATTGCCGTTCACGTCGACCAGTGCGCCACCGGAATTGCCCGGGTTGATGGCCGCGTCCGTCTGAATGAAGTTTTCGAAGGTGTTGATGCCGAGGTGATTGCGCCCGAGCGCGCTGACAATACCCATGGTCACCGTCTGCCCAACGCCGAATGGATTGCCGATAGCCAGCACCACGTCGCCCACGCGCGTCTGGTCCATGCGGCCGAGCGTGATGGTGGGCAGATTGGTCATGTTGACCTTGAGCACGGCCAGATCGGTCTCAGGATCGACGCCGATCACCTTCGCGGTCGTGGTGCGGCCGTCGGCGAGTGCGATTTCGATCTGATCGGCGCCGTCCACGACGTGCTGGTTCGTTAGAATGTAACCTTCCGAACTCACTATCACCCCTGAGCCGAGATTCGACGCGGGTTGTTGCTGCTGCTTGCGGTTGTTCTTGTCGCCGAAGAAGTAGCGGAACAGTGGATCTTTTGCACGCGGATCGGGTGGCAGTGAGCCATCCTTGCTGGAGAACACGTTGACTACCGCGGGCATGGCTTTTTGCGCGGCATCTGCATAGGACGCCTGTGCAGGGCCGCTGCCGATGCCTGGCGCCACTTCCCGCAGGGCGACGATCGGTTCGGCGAGTTGCTTGCCGAATTGTCCTTGACGCTGGAGCCACTGCGGCTTGAGGGTCGCAATGATGAACATCAGCGCCAACAGCACGGTCACCGCTTGGGCAAAGAACAGCCAAAAGCGTCTAAGCATCTGAAGACTAGAGGTTTATATGGATCGGATCGAACTTGAATTGTACTTGAACAATCTTCTTGAAACCGCGCGCTTCAAGGACTATTGCCCCAATGGATTGCAGGTGGAAGGGCGTCGCCGGATCAACAAGCTCGCGACCGGCGTGACGGCTTCAGTGGCCTTCCTGGAGGCCGCGCTCGACTGGGGTGCGGACGCTGTGCTGGTCCATCACGGCTACTTCTGGCGCAACGAGGCGCCACAGATCACCGGGCGCAAACACGCGCGACTGAAGCTGCTGATCGCCAACGACCTGAACCTGTTCGCCTACCACCTGCCGCTCGACGACCATCCCGAGTTCGGCAACAACGCGCAGATCGGCGCGAAGATGGGCTGGATCAGCGACGCGCGCTTCGGCGAGAACGATCTCGGCTGGCTTGCCACCTTTCCGATGCCGATCACGCTCGCGCACTTCACCGCGCAAGTCGAGCAGACGCTCGGCCGCACGCCGCTCGTGTTCGGCGATCCGGATCGCGAACTGCGTCGCGTAGGCTGGTGCACGGGGGCCGCGCAAGGCATGTTCGACGCCGCTATTAGCGCCGGCGCCGACGTCTACCTGACCGGCGAGGTGTCGGAGTCAGTCATGCACACCTCGGCGGAAAGCGGTGTGGCGTTCCTCGCGGCCGGCCATCACGCGACCGAGCGTTTCGGCGTGCAAGCGGTGGGCAAGCATCTGTCCGAGTCGTTCGATATCGAGCACGTGTTTATCGACATCCCTAATCCCGTTTGAATTGAAACCCGGGATTAGATAAAAAAGGCACGAATAACACAGAGGGCACTTAAAAGGAGGTGCGAAAAAGTTTGCGAACCGTACGGAGAAACCCTGACTTATCAAGGAGTTCGCACGCTTTTTGGCAATCGGGCCTTGTAAATGCCGACTCCATTCGCGCAAACTAGCGGCGGTAGAAGCGACGTGAAGGAAAAATCCAACTCAGAAGTGGGGCGTGTAATGCGAGACAAGGAAGATGAACGCGTCGACGGCGGCCGCCGTAACTGGCTGATAGCGACGACCGTAGCGGGTGGCATAGGAGGCGTTGCCACTGTCGTACCCTTTGTTAGTTCGTTTGCACCATCTGAAAAGGCCAAGGCAGCAGGTGCCCCGGTCGAAGTCGATATCAGCGATCTCAAGCCCGGCGACATGAAGACCGTCGCCTGGCGCGGTAAGCCTGTGTGGATCATCAACCGTACCGACAGGATGCTTGCCGATGTCCAGAAAGCCGATAACGAAGTAGCGGACCCCCACACCAAGAATCCTTTTTCGATGCCGTTGCCGGAATACTGCAACAACGAGTTTCGTTCACGTTCCGACCACAAGAATCTGTTCGTCGCCGTCGCCGTGTGCACCCATCTGGGCTGTACGCCGACGCCGCGCTTCCAGGAGGGGCCGCAGCCCAATCTTCCAGACGACTGGCCAGGCGGCTTCCTGTGCCCTTGCCACGGCTCCACCTATGACATGGCCGGCCGCGTCTTCAAGAACAAACCTGCGCCGCAGAACCTCGACATCCCGCCTTACATGTTCACGTCGGCCACCGGGCTCGTGATCGGCAAGGACGAGAAAGGAGAAGCGTAATGGCGATCGAACATGAAGTAGAGACGACCGGGCTGGTCGGCTGGATCGACCGCCGCTTTCCGCTGACGTCTACCTGGAAGAAGCACGTTTCCGAGTACTACGCGCCGAAGAACTTCAACTTCTGGTACTTCTTCGGTTCGCTCGCGTTGCTGGTGCTGGTCAATCAGATCGTCACCGGCATCTTCCTCACCATGAACTACAAGCCCGACGCGACGCTCGCGTTCGCGTCGGTCGAGTACATCATGCGCGAGGTGCCGTGGGGCTGGCTGATCCGCTATATGCACTCCACGGGCGCGTCGATGTTTTTCGTCGTCGTGTATCTGCATATGTTCCGCGGGCTTCTCTACGGCTCGTACCGCAAGCCGCGCGAACTGGTGTGGATTTTCGGCTGCGCGATCTTCCTGTGCCTGATGGCTGAGGCGTTTTTTGGCTACCTGCTGCCGTGGGGACAGATGTCGTTCTGGGGTGCACAGGTGATCGTCAATCTGTTCTCGGCGATTCCGTTCATCGGGCCGGATCTGTCGCTGTGGATTCGCGGCGACTACGTTGTCTCGGACGTCACGCTGAACCGCTTCTTCGCGTTTCACGTGATCGCAATTCCGCTGGTGCTGATCGGCCTCGTGGTCGCTCACCTGGTAGCACTGCATGAGGTGGGCTCGAACAACCCGGACGGCATCGAGATCAAGGCGAAGAAGGACCCGGACGGCATTCCGCTCGACGGTATTCCGTTCCATCCGTACTACTCCGTGCACGACTTCATGGGCGTCTCGGTGTTTCTGATCATTTTCGCCGCGATCATCTTTTTCGCGCCGGAGATGGGTGGGTATTTCCTTGAAGCGAATAACTTCATCCCCGCCAATCCGCTGCAAACGCCGCAGGAAATTGCGCCGGTGTGGTACTTCACCGCCTTCTATGCGATGTTGCGCGCCACCACTGATCCGTTCAAGATCGTGTTGATGATCATCGTCGCGCTGCTCGGCCTGTTCGCGCTGGTGCGTGCGCGCGGCAAGTGGAAGCTCGGTTTGCCGGTGCTCGCCGTGCTGGTGGTGCTCGCCATGGCGTTCACCGAATCGAAGTTCTGGGGTGTGGTGGTGATGGGCGGCGCAGTGATTTCGCTGTTCTTCCTGCCGTGGCTCGACCGGTCGCCGGTGAAGTCGATCCGTTACCGACCGTTTTTTCACAAGGTGTTCTACGGGATCTTCGTGCTCGCTTTCCTGACGTTGGGCTTCCTCGGCACCAAACCGCCGTCGCCGGCTTCGACGTTGATTGCGCAAGTGTGCGCGCTGATCTACTTCGCGTTTTTCCTCGGTATGCCGGTCTGGACGCGGCTTGGCACGTTCAAGCAGCCGCCCGAGCGGGTGCGGTTCAAGCCCCACTAATCGCGTGCCAGGAGAACACGAAATGAAAAAACTGCTTTCGACGTGCGCGCTAATTGCCGCGACACTGCTCGCGGTGCTGGCCGGCCCGGCGCACGCGGACGAGAATTTCCCTCTCGACCGCGCGCCCGATAACGCGGAGAATTTCGCTTCTTTGCAGCACGGCGCGCAAATATTTGTAAACTATTGCCTGAATTGTCACAGCGCGAACCTGATGCGCTACAACCGGCTGACGGACCTCGGCATTACGCCGAACGAAATCCAGGCGAACCTGCTGTTCACCACGGATAAAGTCGGCAACACCATGACCGTGGCGATGCGCCCGGACGACGCGAAAGCGTGGTTTGGCGCGAGTCCGCCGGATTTGTCGGTCGAAGCACGGGCGCGCGGCAAGGACTGGCTGTACACGTATCTGCGCAGCTTCTATCGCGACAATACGCGGCCAACCGGCTGGAACAATCTGGTGTATGAGAACGTGAGCATGCCTCACGTGCTGTGGCAGCTTCAAGGGGAACGTACCGCGAAGTTCGGTGACGCAGTCGACGAAAAAACAGGCGAAACAGTGCACAAATTTGTCGGCTTCCAACAGGTCACGCCGGGGACAATGTCGCCGGTAGATTATGATTCTACTGTGGCCGACCTTGTGTCGTACCTGTCATGGATGTCCGAACCAACACAGAAAACCCGCAAACAGCTTGGCGTGTGGGTGCTGCTGTTTCTTGGCATCCTGAGCTTTTTCGCCTGGCGATTGAACGCCGCGTACTGGAAACATATCAAATAATCACGCTGTCACCGGCGTGGGGCCGGCGCCAGGAAAAACCTGCTGGACGGTTTTTCCGCGCGCTGGCCTTTCAGCTTTTTGAGGAAACGTAAACATGATGGTTCTGTATTCCGGCACAACTTGCCCGTTCTCCCAGCGCTGCCGGCTGGTGTTGTTCGAAAAGGGCATGGACTTCGAGATCCGCGACGTCGACCTGTTTAACAAGCCGGAAGACATCGCTGTGATGAATCCGTATGGTCAGGTGCCGATTCTCGTCGAACGGGACCTGATTCTGTACGAATCGAACATCATCAACGAGTATATCGACGAGCGCTTCCCGCATCCGCAACTGATGCCGGCCGATCCGGTTCAGCGCGCCCGAGCCCGTCTGTTCCTGCTCAACTTCGAAAAGGAACTGTTCGTTCACGTCGGCACGCTCGAAAACGAAAAGGGCAAGGCTGCCGAGAAGAACCACGAAAAGGCACGTCTCGCGATCCGCGATCGCCTGACGCAGCTCGCGCCGATCTTCCTGAAGAACAAGTACATGCTCGGTGAAGAGTTCTCGATGCTTGACGTCGCGATCGCGCCGTTGCTGTGGCGTCTGGATCACTACGGCATCGAGCTGTCGAAGAACGCTGCGCCGCTGATGAAGTACGCCGAGCGCATTTTCAGCCGCCCGGCTTATATCGAAGCGCTGACGCCTTCGGAAAAGGTGATGCGTCGTTGAGTTTGGCTTTGGGGTGAGGGCGCCGCGTCTCGATTGTTTTCCGTGCGCGCCCCAACCCGGTAAGAGGACTGTTGATGCAAGAGATTTCCACCAAGCCTTATCTGCTGCGCGCGCTGTACGAATGGTGCACGGATAACGGCTACACGCCGCATATTGCGGTCCGGGTCGACAATCAGACGCGCGTGCCGCGTCAGTTCGTGCGCGATAACGAGATCGTGTTGAACATCAGCTTCGAGGCGACCAGCCAGTTGCAGATGGGCAATGAATGGATCGAGTTCAGCGCGCGCTTCTCCGGCAAGTCGCACAAGATCGAAGTGCCGATCGCCAATATTCTCGCGATCTACGCGCGCGAAAATGGCCAGGGCATGGCGTTCCCGGTCGAATCGGCGGGCGGCGAAGCGCAGGATTCAGGCGCCGATGCGGAACTGGCGGACGAGACCGAGGCGCCGGCTGCACCACGCGCTACGGCGCCGCGCGCGGTCGAATCGTCGTCAACTGCCGCCGATGCGGCTGCCGCCAAAGCGGAAACCTCGACGGACGGCCCGCAGCCTGACGACGACGGATCAAAAGGTGGCGGAAGGGCTCGCCTCAAGATCGTAAAATGAAGTAGAATCACGGCCTCATGCCGGCTTAGCTCATCAGGTAGAGCGCTTGACTTGTAATCATGAGGTGGCGGGTTCGAGTCCTGCAGCCGGCACCAGTAGTACGAAAACGGGTTTCTGAAGAATTTCAGAAACCCGTTTTTTTATTTGGGGCGGGCATTTGGGCGTCTTCGGGTGAGGCGAAAAACCGCTCATTTCCACCAGATCTCATTCACCTTGTCGATTGTGGACTTTTAAGTCCACAATTTGGCCAAATAGGCAGCAGCAAAGGCGATGGCGGCAATCGCGTCCCGGGAGCCGCCAGCAGATACCGCGCCGCGAACCCGACCGGGAGAGGTACTATTCGGGCGTCAGTCGGCATCACGATCAGTCACTCCGGCGGGCAACGCCCCCGAAGACGCGACGTTTCACCGCGTCACTCCCGCAACACAAACCCCACCTTTCACCATGACCAGCCCCGCAACCATCACCTGGCCCGAAGCCGACGGCCCCCGCACCGCGCGTTGGCGCTCCGAAGCCGCGGTGCCGCCGCCCAGGCGCGTCGTTGTCGCGGATGACCGCACCACCGCCGACTCGGCCTACCGTCTCGCCTGTGAAGGCACGGCGCTGCTGTGGAACGGCGACTTCCAGAACGCCCGTCAATTGCTGCAGGCGGTCACGCGCCGGCTGGAACGCAAACCGCGCAAGCACGGCGAAACGCCGATCGACGCGTTCAATCTGCATCGCCAGGCGCAGTCGCAGCGTGCCCGTACGCTCGGCATGATTCTGATTCCGCTTGACGCCGCTTATGTCATCCCGCTTCGCCGCGCGCCTGAAGTACAGCAGGCCTGCATCGAAACCTACGGGCCGTCTAGCGACGAACCCTCGGTCGTGTCGCTGCGTGAATTGCTCGGGCTGATCGGTGCGCACGAGTGGCGCAAGAAGGGCGTGGAAATCCCCGCGCTCGGTGATCGCATCCATCCGCACTACGGCGTGTTTTCGCCGGTGCGCGGCGAGTATGTGGATCTGGTTGCGCGCACACCGCTGCCCTCATTGAACAAGGCGTTCGATATCGGCACGGGTACGGGCGTGCTGGCTGCGTTGCTGGCCAAACGCGGCGTGAAGAAAATCGTCGCGACCGACCAGGATCCGCGGGCGCTCGCCTGTGCGCGCGAAAACCTCATGCGTCTTGGCTACGATCAACAAATCGAGGTCGTGCAAGCCGATCTGTTTCCTGAAGGCCGTGCGCCGCTGGTGGTCTGCAATCCGCCATGGGTGCCGGCACGACCTGCGTCGCCGATTGAATACGCGATCTACGATTCGGAGAGCCGCATGTTGCTCGGCTTTCTGAACGGTCTGACGGAGCATTTGTCTCCGGGCGGGGAAGGCTGGTTGATCATGTCGGATTTCGCCGAGCATCTCGGCTTGCGCACACGCGAGTGGCTGCTTGCCGCGATTGAAACGGCGGGGCTGACCGTAGTGGGGCGAGAGGATATCCGCCCGCGGCATCCGAAATCGACTGATGAAACCGACGCGCTGCACACGGCGCGCGTGGCTGAACTGACATCGCTCTGGCGTCTGAAGGCACGCTAAGGCGAGCAAGGTCCGATGACGCGCCGCTGAAAAGCGGCGTTGTCAAACCGGCAAACCGCGCGCCTCGAGATACGCCAATGCGCCGCGTCCGGCCACTAGCCCGCTGGCAAAGCAGGCCGTGAGCAGATAGCCGCCAGTCGGCGCTTCCCAGTCGAGCATTTCGCCCGCGCAGAACGCGCCGGGCAAACGCTCGACCATCAAATGCTCATCGAGTGCTTCGAAAGGAACGCCGCCAGCGGTGCTGATCGCCTCCGCGATAGGCCGGGCCCGCGTGAGCCGCACCGGTAGCGCCTTGATTGCGTGCGCGAGCCGATTCGCATCGGCGAAGGCTTCCTTCGACAGCATCTCGTGCAACAAAGCCAGTTTGACGCCGCTAATCCCGATTCTGCCGTGCAGGTGAGTCGACATCGAGCGCGAGCCGCGCGGTCGCGCGACTTCGGCCACCACGCGCGCCAAAGTCAAGCCTGGTGCCAGGTCCAGCGTGATCGTGACGTCGCCGTCGGCCAGAATTCGCTCCCGGATAGCGGCCGACAGCGCGTAAATCAGACTCCCTTCGAGGCCAGTTTCGGTCAGAAGTATTTCACCTTGTCGATTGTGGACTTTATTGTCTACATCGGTGAGCGTGATGGCCACCGATTTCACCGGCTGGCCGGCGAATCGCTCGCGCAGATAGGGGCTCCAGTCTGCGTCGAAACCGCAGTTCGCCGGCCGCAACGGCGTCACCGGCACCTCGCGTGCGTTTAGAAGCGGCACCCAGGCGGCGTCAGATCCGAGTCGTGGCCAGCTTGCGCCGCCGAGTGCGAACACCACGGCATCGCAAGTCACGATTTGCTCGCCGCCAGGTGTTTCGAAGCGCAACGCGTGGGCAGCGCCGTTGCCGACACCGCTATCGTGGTTCCAGCCGGTCCACTTGTGGCGCATGTGAAAGTGCACGCCGGCTTCCCGCAACCGATGCAACCACGCGCGCAACATCGGCGCCGCTTTCATATCGGCCGGAAAAACGCGGCCCGAACTGCCAACGAAAGTTTCGACGCCAAGCCCCTGCAACCAGGCCCGCAGGGCTTCTGGGCCGAACATCTGGAGTAGCGGCTCGATCTGTTCGCGACGGGCTCCGTAGCGGCCAAGAAACGGCTCGAGCGGTTCCGAATGGGTGATGTTCATGCCGCCTTTGCCCGCCATCAGGAATTTGCGGCCAACTGACGGCATCGCGTCGTGGACGTCGACCTGTACGCCGTGCCGGGCGAGCGTCTCAGCGGCCATCAGGCCGGCGGGACCGCCGCCTATCACGGCGACACGGGCGGAATTGAAGGAGGATGACATGCGGTCCTGCGGATGGGGCGGAGGGGCGGCGCGCGCCTGATCTGGCGATCGGGAGGCGAAGGGCGCTATTTTCACACACGGGCGGCGTAGCACAAACCGGTGGCGCATGCCGATTGAGCCGGCTGAAAAACGCTGGGTTCGGGCGTTTTCGCACGCGCCCAGTCTGCGCTCGCTTCTTTGCAATCTCCGCACGCAAACTATACTTTGCAAACACCTTCCACCGGACGCAGTTCGCGTCTTCACCGCGTCAAACTACGCCGTTCCAAGTCCACCCGACGTCGTGAACGCGGTCGCGTCGCAGCTGGCGCCGTGGCCGGCGCGCCTGTTGGTGGTCTGGATGTTTGTTTCAACGTTGGATGAAGGAGATTGCCATGACTCGCAAATACATCGACTGTCGCGAGTTCCCGAGCGAAACGAATTGCACCGTTGCCCTATCCGCCGACAGCGAGAACGAATTGCTCGACGCGGCCGTGCAGCACGCAGTTACGGTTCACAAGCATACGGACTCGCCGGAACTGCGTTCCCAGCTCAAGACGCTGTTTCATGACGGCACGCCGCCGATCGAGGCGCCGCGCGCGTGATTCGTCGTCCTTCCTGAAGTCCGCCAGGTCCGGCACCAGTTCAGCATACGTAACCTGCGACTGATCGTTCAGGAGCTGGCTAATAAGCGCGAGCGGCGGCGTACCGCGTGCGCGGGTCGCGGCGTTGCCTGAGCGTCCTACCCGGGGTAAGCCTCATCCACCTTCAGGCCGGCCAGCTTGAAAATGACGCGCAGCGTTTGCGGTTTGATGTCGCGACGCGAAGCGAGCGTCGTCATGACGAAGTCGAGCACTTTCGCGTACTTGAGCATCGTCAGGCACGTCTCCATGTCAACGCTGCCATCTCGCATGATTTCGGCGAGCCGCAGCATTTCGGTGGAAATGTCGCGCGCCATCTCCAGTTCGAGCTGCTGCTTTTCCGACCACGCCGGCGCGGCGGTGAGCTTCGCCAGCATTTCCTGAAATTTCTGTTCGACGTTGCCGTTGGGTACGGTATCCATTTGCTGCCTCTTCTATTATCCAGCGCGCGCCCGTTTGCGATCGCGGCGCGCTGCTGGTTACGTAACGTTCGGTCCGTGTTCCGGGACCGTCCTCCCCACATGCATTCGGTTCGCGTGATCGATGCCACGGGCCGGTAGCCTGTTGTTATGCGTGACAGGGCTTGCGCCATCGGGTGAGCCGCCCGGCAAGATGCATTCAAGCCACGTCGGAACCGTCCCGCGTACTGCTCTTTTTGAGCAGGAAGTGTTCCAGGTTGCGGCATTTTTGCAGGGTCGACGCGGCTCCTCAGGTGAGCGGGCTGCGCTTTGGGTAAACTGGCAGCAACTTTTCCTTTTTTCCGTCATCTGTCGCACGTTCGCGTTGCAATCGATGGCGGTCCCCGGTCTCCACGATGTCCAGCAAAACCCACGAAATCCGTCCGAACCAGTCCGTCGAGCTGCTGAAGGAGCTTCATATCCTGACGCGCGACGGCAAGATGAACCAGGACAGCCGCCGCAAGCTGAAGCAGGTCTACCACCTGTTCCAGTTCATCGAGCCGCTGCTGAAAGAGCTTAAGGACCAGCAGGGCGCGGTGACACTCGTCGACCACGGCGCGGGCAAGTCATACCTAGGTTTTATCCTGTATGACCTTTTCTTCAAGGAGTTTCAGGACGCCGCTGGTGGGGCGTCGCACATTTACGGCATCGAAACGCGCGAGGATCTCGTGACGAAATCCGAGGAGCTGGCCGGCAGGCTGGGCTTCAAGGGGATGTCGTTCCTGAATTTGTCGGTGGCGGAATCGATTACGTCGGCGCGTTTGCCGCGCCAGATCGATATCGTGACGGCATTGCATGCGTGCAATACCGCGACTGACGACGCACTCCGGTTTGCGCTGGAAAAGCGTGCGAAGTACATCGTGGTCGTGCCGTGTTGCCAGGCCGAAGTGGCGGGGGTTTTACGGCAAAACAAGAGTAAATCGCTCGGTAATGCGTTGACTGAGATCTGGCGGCATCCCCTGCACACCCGGGAATTCGGCAGTCAGATTACTAATGTGCTGCGCTGCTTGCAGCTGGAAGCGCATGGCTATCAGGTGAATGTGACCGAGCTGGTCGGGTGGGAGCACTCGATGAAGAACGAACTGATTATTGCCCAGTTCAAGGATCTGCCGAGACGGCGGCCGGCCGAGAGGCTTAATGAAGTGATGGAGACGCTCGGGATCGAGGAGCTGAAAGAAAGGTTTTTCGTCGCCGGCTGATCTGTTTCCTGGTGGTGGTTTTGTCGCCACCACCGCGCGAACTACATTTTCATCAAATCATTCCAGCCTTTAAGACCGATCCGCCGAAGGGTCTCCTGATTTCGCTCGTAAATATCTTCCGCATCGGGAAAAGCCTGAACCGCCCGTTCAATACTCTTCTCGCGAAGTAAATGCAAAATCGGATAGGGCGCCCGATTCGTATAATTCTCGATATCATCAGGCTCGCTGCCTTCGAACTGATAATGAGGGTGAAAGCTGGCGATCTGGATAATGCCTTCCAGCCGAAGCTGCTTGATAAGCCGATCGGCAAAAAACAGGCAATCGTTATAATCGAGAAAATCGCCGAACGCCTGCGGTAAAACCAGAAGCGTGGTATCCACCGTTTCAGGATTTTCCGCGACGAGTGCCTGAATCTCGGTTTCAAGATCGGCTAAAACCCCTTCCATGTTCACAGCGTCGCTAATGGCATAGCGAATCTGCCCTTTCACATGCACCGCCTTGGCAAAAGGACATAAGTTGAGCCCGATCACAGCTTCTGTCAGCCAATGACGAGTAGCGGCGATAACAGCATCGTGAGAGTCGGCAGGCAATGACATGGCAAACAGCGAAAGGGGAAAGTGTCATTCTAACGGCGCGGACCGGCACCGCAGCACCGATCCGTGCCCTGCCACAACCGGCCGGCGAGAATCTCAACCCGCTTGCGTCCCGCTGCACGCCGCGGCGATCAACTGCGCCGCCACCTTCGGCGCGGCAAGAATCGGCCCGCAGCCGGGGCCATAGGTCTGGCTGGCCGCGTACACGCCTTCGATCATCAAACCCAGCGCGTTGGCCAAGGCCACCGGATCATCGGCGCCTGCGGCGGTCGTCAATTCCAGAAGCCGCGCCATCAGCCGCGCCTTGTTGCGAAACACAAATTGCCGCGCTGGATGGGTCGCGTCGGGAAACTCCACTGAGACATTCACGAAAGGACAGCCGCGATAGTCGTCGATCGAGGCACGCACGGCCAGGTCGTCGAAATATTGCTGAAGCTGTTTCGCGGGCTCGCCCGGATGCTTCGCGAAACTTTTCTCCACGTAGCCGAAGAACTGCTCGTCCTTGCGCTCCAGATACGCCATCACCAATTCGTCCTTCGACGAAAACTGCCGGTACAAGCTCATCTTGTTTACGCCCGCGCGCTCCACCACCGCGTCGACGCCGACTGCTCGCACACCCTCGCGATAGAACAGTTCGTCCGCAGCGCGCAACAGATGCTGCTGCGCTTGCGGGCCGGCTGTCTGCGCGCCGCGCGCGCGCCGTGCGCCGGCTGGTTTGAGGATTTCACTATCGGACATGGCATGCCACCTGAATTGAATTGACGCCTTGACATGTTACCGACCAGTAACTAATATCGCAACACTCATTGTGACTGATCTGTCACAAGTCCTTTACCGAAGTCGTAATAATACGAGCGGCGCGGCCTGCGGGCTGGCGTCGACTGGAGAACCGATGAACTGGGCAGCGAGACTGATTGGCGGACGATTTCACTATGGCTGGCTGACCGTGGCGGTGGTGTTTCTGGTGCTGCTCGCGGCGGCCGGCACGCGCGCCACGCCGAGCGTGATGATGGTGCCGCTGGAGCATCAATTTGCCTGGAGCCGCGCGACGATATCGCTCGCGATCTCCGTGAACATCGCGCTTTACGGCCTGATGGGGCCATTCGCCGCGGCGGCGATGCAGCGCTTTGGCGTGCGTCCTACCTTGCTGATTGCGCTCGGTACGATGGCGGCGGGCGTGGCGTTGTCGTCGCTGATGACGCATCCGTGGCAGATGGTTCTGATCTGGGGCCTGATGGTTGGTGGTTCGACCGGGGTGGCGGCGCTGTCGCTGTCAGCTACCGTGGTGACGCGCTGGTTTACCACGCATCGCGGCCTGGTGATGGGGATTCTCACCGCCAGTTCGGCAACCGGCCAATTGGTGTTCCTGCCGATGCTTGCGGCCGTCGCCGAACATTACGGCTGGCGCCAGGTGGTGTGGGTCGTCGCAGGCGCGGCGGCGGTCGTCTTGCCGCTGGTCGCGTTTCTGTTGCCGGAGCGGCCCGCGGATATGAAGCTGCGTCCGTTCGGCGAACCCGCGGACGCGCCGATCTCTGCCACCGTGACGAAGCAGAATCCGCTGGCCATCGCCTTCGGTACGCTCGCCATGGCGAGCAAGACGCGTGATTTCTGGCTGCTGTTCTTCAGCTTCTTTATCTGCGGTGCGAGCACGAACGGTTACGTCGGCACACACCTGATCGCCATGTGCGGCGACTACGGGATGACCGAAGTACAGGGTGCATCCCTGCTCGCCGCAATGGGCATCTTCGATCTGTTCGGCACGACGCTGTCGGGTTGGCTGTCGGACCGCTTCAATAGCCGCGTGCTGCTGTTCTGGTATTACGGGCTGCGCGGATTGTCGTTGATGTATCTGCCGCACGCTTTCGGCATCGATTTCTTCGGGCTGCCGTTGTTCGCCGTGTTTTACGGTCTCGACTGGATCGCCACCGTGCCGCCCACCGTGCGTCTCGCAACCGATGTCTACGGCAAGGAAGCGGCGCCGGTCGTGTTCGGCTGGGTGGTCGCCGGCCACCAGCTCGGTGCGGCTTTCGCGGCGCTCGGCGCGGGCATGCTGCGCGCGAGCCTCGGCACCTACACGGTAGCGTCGATGATTTCTGGCGGGCTGTGCCTGGTGGCTGCCGTGATCGTGCTGCGGATCAACCGCCCGGCCAAGGTGCCGGAGCCACAAGCGGTGTGAAGCAGCGCCCCTGTGCGCGGTGAAGATAGTGAACCAGCGCAAACGGCCTCATCCGGAGGCGTTTGCCATTGCAGCCGACGTGAAAACTAACTGCGCACTTGTTGGAGCGCGAGCGGCTCAGCCCGGTTATGCTATGACACCCCGGGCAGCCGCCCGTCGATCATGAATTTCGACCGAGAGAAGCGCATGACCAACAAACCCGCCCCTACCGCAGTTGCCATTCACGAGCTGATTGCAGGTCGTTGGAGTCCGCGCGCTTATTCGAGCGAGCCGGTGAGCCGGGAGCACTTGCATGCGGTGCTCGAAGCGGCACGCTGGGCGCCGTCTTCGTATAACGCGCAACCGTGGCGTTTCCTCGTGTTCGACCGCAGCGTCGATGAAGTCTCGTTCAAGCAGGCCTTCGCCACGCTGGTGCCGTTCAATCAGGGCTGGAATGCGCCGGCGCCGGTGCTGATCGCGGTGACTACGCACACGCTCACCAACAAGGGCGAAGTGAACCGTTGCGCGCCCTACGATGCGGGTGCCGCGGCGATGGCGCTGGTGCTGCAGGCGCATGCGCTCGGTCTCGCCGCGCATCAGATGAGCGGATTCGATCCGAACGCGTTCCGCGCTACGTTCAAGCTGCCGAACGACGTCGACGTGATCGCCATGATTGCGCTCGGTCATTACGGCGACGTCGACAAGCTCGACCCGGTGCTGCGCGAGCGCGAAAAGTCGGTGCGTCAGCGTTTGCCACTGGCGGATATTGCTTATGGCGGTGGGTGGAAGAAGGCGTTCTGAGGGCCTTTCAGCCTTTGGTGATAAGAACGCGCGGCGCTGACCGCGCGTTTTTTTATTCCGCGCGGCACTTGACGGTCGAGGCGCGGGGCTCATTCCCGCCGCTTTTGCCGCTTCAAGGCGCGTGGTTCATTCGGCGCCGTCCGCGACGCTCGAAAGCGGCGTGGCGACATGCTCAAGCGACTTGCGCTCCGCATCCACGCCCCAGATAGCGGCGATCACAGCCGCGGCGATCATCAGCCCCGAGCCGACCAGATAGCCGAAAAACACTTCGCTGCGCTGATGCGTATCGATCAGCCGGCCGAAAAACGCCGGACCGACGATGCCGCCCAGCGCTGTGCCGAACGCGTAGAACACCGCGATTGCCAACGCGCGGATTTCCAGGGGAAACGATTCGCTGACCGTCAGATAGGCCGAGCTCGCTGCCGCCGAGGCGAAAAAAAAGACCACCATCCACGCAATTGTCTGCGTCACGACGGTCAGCATCTGCTGCTCGAACAGGTAGCCGCTCAGCGTCAGCAGGATGCCGGACAGCGCGTAAGTCGCAGCGATCATCTTGCGCCGGCCGATGACATCGAAAAGCCGGCCGAGCAGCAGCGGTCCCAGGAAATTGCCGAGCGCGAACGGCAGCAGATACCAGCCGATGTGGTCGCCCGGCACGTGATAGAAGTCGGTCAGCACCAGCGCATAGGTGAAAAAGATCGCATTGTAGAAGAACGCCTGCGCGGTCATCAACGACAGGCCGACCAGCGCGCGCCGTCGGTGCACGTTGAACAGGGTGTGAAACACCTCGCGCAGCGGCGTGTGGCCGCGTGCCCGGAGTCTTAGCCCTGTGAGGTCGTCGTCCGACAGTGCGTGGCCTTCATTGCGAAAACGCGTTTCGATGCCCTCGACGATCGAGCGCGCGTCGGGTTCGTCGCCGTGCGTGAGCAGCCAGCGAGGACTTTCGGGCACCCAGATGCGCATCGGCAGAATCGCCAGCGCCAGCACCGCGCCAATGAAAAAACAGGCGCGCCAGCCCCAGTCGCTCGGCAGCAGATTCGGATCGAGCAAGATCAGCGAGCCCGCCGCGCCGAGTCCCGCGCCGACCCAGAAGGTGCCGTTGATGCCGAGATCGGTCCAGCCGCGCACTCGCGCGGGCGTGAACTCCTGAATGGTCGAATTGATCGCCGTATATTCGCCACCGATGCCTGCGCCGGTGAGAAAGCGAAACAGCAGGAAACTGGCGAGATTCCACGATAAAGCAGTCGCCGCGGTGGCGGCCAGATACAACGCGAGTGTGATGAAGAACAGCTTGCGACGGCCGAGCCGGTCGGTCAACCAGCCGAAGCCGAGCGCGCCGAACACGGCGCCGGCAATGTAAGCGCTGCCGGCGAGACCCACGTCGGCGTTGGTAAAGCGCAACGATGGGCTAGACTTCAACGCACTCGCTACCGCGCCCGCCAGCGTCACTTCAAGACCGTCGAGCAGCCACGTTACGCCCAGCGCGACGACGATCCGCGAGTGAAAGCGCCCCCACGGCAAGCGATCGAGCCGCGAGGGCAGGTTGGTTTCAATGACGGCGGCGTTTTTCTCGTGGACGACAGCGGTAGGCGGCGCGCTCATTGCTATAAGTCTCCTGATTGCCGAAAATTGGCGGCATATTCTGTCGAATTCAGCAATTTTTGTTCCGTCGAGTGGGCTTGGACATGATCGCGGGCATCCCGGAAAGCGTCAGTTGATGCTGATTGGGCTTTCGTGTTACAAAGCCGCTCCCCTTTCTGTCCGCGCCAGCCGTGAGCGGCGATTCCTGCCATGAACTATTGCGCGATTGACTTCGGTACTTCCAATTCGGCCGTGGCCGTCCCTGACGGCGCTGCGCTTAGGCTTGCGCCCGTCGAGGGCGCCAATACGACCCTGCCGACCGCCGTCTTTTTCAACACCGACGAGAACACCCGCGAGTTCGGGCGTGCGGCGTTGGCCGCGTACATCGACGGTTTCGACGGTCGTTTGATGCGCTCCATGAAAAGTATTCTCGGCTCGCCGCTGGCCGAGAATTCGACCGATCTCGGCGACGGTTCGGCGATCAAGTACACGGACATCATCGCGATTTTCGTCGACCACCTGAAGCGCTCGGCCGAGAAGAGCGCAGGCGGCCCGATCAGCCGCGCCGTATTGGGCCGCCCGGTGTTCTTC
Organism: Paraburkholderia sp. RL17-337-BIB-A; assembly: GCF_046025895.1. NCBI lineage: Bacteria > Pseudomonadati > Pseudomonadota > Betaproteobacteria > Burkholderiales > Burkholderiaceae > Paraburkholderia > Paraburkholderia sp. RL17-337-BIB-A. Next base: position 320,398 of record NZ_JARESY010000001.1, read on the forward strand.
GTCGACGACGATCCGCGCGCGGACCAGATGGCGCAGCGGCAGCTCGAGGCCGCGGCGCGTTCAGTCGGTTTGCAGGAGATTCACTTTCAGTATGAGCCGATCGCGGCGGCGTTCGACTACGAATCGCATCTGACCGAAGAGGGACTCGTGCTGGTGGCCGACATCGGCGGCGGTACGTCGGACTTTTCGCTGGTGCGGGTGGGGCCGGAGCGCGTGAAGCGCGTTGAACGTAAAGACGATGTGCTGGCGCACCACGGCGTGCACGTCGCGGGTACCGATTTCGACCGTCGCGTCGAACTGGTGACGATCCTGCGCGAACTCGGCTACCAGACGCTCGACCCCGAAGGCCGGGAGATTCCGAATCGCATCTATTTCGATCTGGCCACCTGGCACCTGATCAACACGGTCTATGCGCCGAAGCGCGTCAGCGAACTCGCGCTCATGCGGCATCTGTTCATCCAGATCAAGCATCACGACCGCCTGATGCGCGTCGTGGAGCGCCGCTTGGGGCATGCGCTGGCGGCCCACGCAGAAGAGGCGAAGATCGGCGTGGCGGCGGGCGGAGAGACGGTGATCGACCTCGACGAAGTGGAAGACGATCTGCGCCTCGCATTCGACGAAGCGCAACTCATCAAGGCCGGGCAGGACGAGACCCTGCGCATCGTGCAGGCGGCGCGTGATACGGTGCAGGCGGCCGGCGTGGCCCCGCGCGATGTCGACGCGATTTACTTCACAGGTGGTTCGACTGGATTAGCGTTTCTATCGGGTGCATTAGCAGCGGCATTTCCGGATGCCAAAGCGGTATTCGGCGACCGTCTTGCCAGTGTCGCGACAGGTCTCGGTATTCACGCGCGGCGTGTGTTCGGATAACCGAACCGATCCAATCGCACACTGCGAAGATAATCACCGGTTGCGTTTGCGACGGATATAAAAAAACCCCGCCGAGGCGGGGTTTTTTGCGTCCAGAAGGAAGCTTGCTTACGCCGGCTTGATGTTAGCAGCTTGCTTGCCCTTCGGGCCCGTCTTCACTTCAAACGTAACCTTTTGGTTTTCTTGCAGCGTCTTGAAGCCTTCCGTGCGGATTTCCGAGAAATGCGCGAACAGATCTTCGCCACCGCCGTCCGGCGTGATGAAGCCAAAGCCCTTTGCGTCATTGAACCACTTGACGGTACCGGTTTCCATATTACTTGTTCCTAAAGATGGTAAATAAGGCCGAAGCCCAATGGGTGCGCATGAAAATCAAGGAAGGGGGTAATGGGACCAACCGGAGTACCGTTGATGGGCGAACTACGAAAGACCAATTCACTCGCCGCTTGAAATCCTGCCCGAACGTTATACGGCGATTTCGATCGAAGGTCAACACTCTCATCCCATTTTTACAAAAATTTGCTGGGTGAGGGTAAATTTTTCTTACAAACCTTTCCGTGCGGGCGGAAATTTTGCTAGGGACAACCCTTGGTTTCGCTGCAACGCGCAGGTGCAACCGTTAAACTACGCGCCGCGCGTCGGTTGCACCTCTGGGATGGCCGTCGCGCTTGCATGCGCGTCACCCGTCTCCGCGCCACAAGCGACGTCACGCGGTGCCGGCATGGTTCTGCTGCAATTTGCATGGGACCGGGGTAAGTATGGGACCGGAGTAAGTGCTTTGCATGGGACCGGAGTAGCGCGCTGTAGCGCGAACTCTGGTCGACAGCTAAAGCGCCCACTCCGGTCGACACACTCACTCCGGCCGACACAGGAGAAGATGTGAAAAGTTCTATACAACGGAACATCGGACCGGTCGCGCTATTGCTGACCGGCTTGGGTTCGATCATCGGATCGGGCTGGCTGTTCGGTGCGTGGAAGGCTGCAAAAATCGCCGGACCCGCTGCTATTTGTGCATGGGTGATCGGCGCGGTCGTGATTCTCGCGATTGCGTTGACTTACGCGGAACTCGGCGCGATGTTCCCCGAGTCCGGTGGCATGGTGCGTTACGCTCGCTATTCGCATGGCGCGCTGGTGGGTTTCATCAGTGCATGGGCCAACTGGATTGCTATTGTCTCCGTGATTCCTATCGAGGCTGAAGCATCCATTCAATATATGAGTACCTGGCCGTATTCGTGGGCGCACGCGCTATTCGTGGATGGCTCATTAACTACCAACGGGCTATTGCTGTCCGCCGCATTGGTGATCATTTACTTCCTGTTGAACTACTGGGGCGTGAAGCTCTTCGCGCGCGCCAATTCGGCGATCACGGTCTTCAAGTTCCTGATTCCGGGCGCGACCATTCTCGGCTTGATGCTGACGGGTTTCCACAAGGAAAACTTCGGCGAAGTGAGCACCTTCGCGCCGTATGGCTGGTCGTCGGTGCTGACGGCTGTGGCGACGAGCGGTATCGTGTTCGCCTTCAACGGTTTCCAGAGTCCGATCAACCTCGCCGGCGAAGCGCGCAATCCGGCCAGGAGCGTGCCGTTCGCGGTGATCGGCTCGATCCTGCTGGCTCTCGTGATCTACGTGCTGCTGCAGATCGCGTATATCGGCGCGGTGAGCCCCGGCGATGTGATGAAGGGCTGGAGCCACTTCAACTTCGCTTCGCCGTTCGCGGAACTGGCGATCGCGCTGAACCTCAACTGGCTGGCGATCCTGCTGTACGTCGACGCGTTCGTGAGCCCGAGCGGCACTGGCACGACCTACATGGCGACCACCACCCGCATGATTTACGCAATGGAGCGCAACAACACGATGCCGAAGATGTTCGGTAACGTGCACCCGTTCTACGGGGTACCGCGTCAGGCGATGTGGTTCAACCTGTTCGTGTCGTTCATTTTCCTGTTCTTCTTCCGCGGCTGGAGCTCGTTGGCGGCGGTGATCTCGGTCGCGACCGTGATCTCGTACCTGACTGGCCCGATCAGCCTGATGGCGCTGCGCCGCGCGGCGACGGATCTGGAGCGTCCGCTGCACATTCCGGGCATGAAGATCATTGCGCCGTTCGCTTTCGTGTGCGCATCGCTGATTCTGTACTGGGCAAAGTGGCCGCTGACTGGCGAAATCATTCTGCTGATGGTCGTCGCGCTGCCGGTGTACTTCTATTTCCAGGCAAAGTCGGGTTTCAGCGGCTGGGGGCGTGATCTGAAGGCGGCATGGTGGCTCGTCGCCTATCTGCCGGTGATGGCGATCCTGTCGCTGATCGGCAGCAAGGAATTCGGCGGCCATGGCATCCTGCCGTATGGCTGGGACATGCTGGTTGTGATCGCGTTCTCGCTGGTGTTCTATTACTGGGGCGTGCATAGCGGCTACCGTTCGGAATACCTCGAAGAGCGGCAGACGCACGACGAAGTGCTCGAAGGCATAGGCGCACATTAAGTTGCCGCGCTAAGTCTTCTGCCGGATTTTCGTGATCCGGCGCAGTATGAAAAAAGCCCACCTGAGTTGCTCAGGCGGGCTTTTTTCGTTTGCGGCGCCTTGACCGTGGTCTGACGTTTCGATGGCGTTGCGTCGACGCTGAATCAGGCGGTGCCGAACACGTAATTCGTCATGGCGAGCGACCGTTGATAGGTCCCAAGCGATTGAATCGCCAGCGAATAATCGTCGTCTGCCGCACCCAGCGCCGCGAATACGGGCAGCAGATGTTCGTCGGTCGGATGCATCAGCACCGCGTGCGGCGCCTGTCGGCGATAGTCGAGCAACGCGTCGATGTCATGGGCGGCGAGCCTGGCCTCGAACCAGTCGGTGAATTCGGCCACGCGCGGATCGGCGTCTTCCGGGCGCGCGGAGAAGTCCGCGGCGCGCAGGTTATGGGTGATCTGCCCCGAGCCGATCAGCATCACGCCGTCGTCTTTTAGCGAGCGCAGCGCGCGACCCACGCGGAAATGGTGGGCGGCGTCCATGTGCGGCTGGATCGACAATTGTGCGACCGGCACGTTGGCTTCCGGGAACATCAGCAGCATCGGTACCCACGCGCCGTGGTCGAGCCCATGCGGCTGCGCGGCGGTCAGCATGCCGTGTTCGCCGAGTAGCACAGCGGCACGGCGTGCCACATCGGGCGCGCCCGGCGCCGGATATTGAATTTCATACAACTGACGCGGGAAGCCGTAGAAATCGTGGATGGTTTCCGGCGCTGTGGACGTGCTCGCCACCGGCTGCGCCGTGCCCCAGTGGGCCGACAGCATCAGAACGGCTTCAGGACGCGGTAGTTGCGCCGACAGCGTGCCGAATTCGGCGGACGGCAGGAGCGGGTCGATCGGCAGCGTAGGCGCGCCGTGGGAAAGGAAAAGCGACGGTAAGCGATTCATGGCAGCAACGCCGCCGCAGGAATGCGGCGCGAAAGTGGGGTTGCTATCAATATAGGTCCTTACCAGCGTTTGATAAACGGGTGAAATCGGAATTGATTATGTCGCAGGCGTTATTAATGGTGATGGATCGATTGTCGGACGCCGCTCGTCTCGCTCGCCGGGTCACGGCAACGTAGCGTCTGCCTTCGCGCCATGCGCGGCGGCGGCATGTCGTCCCGCGAATTATTCCTGCGCGCCGCGCAATCCTTGCCACGCCGGCGACATAGCAGGCCCGAGTGCGAACAGATCCAGCACGCGCGCCGTCGTGTGATCGACCATTTCGTCGATCGAGGCGGGCTGGTTATAGAAGGCGGGCAGAGGCGGAAAGATCACGCCGCCCATTTCGGTGACGGCCGTCATGTTACGCAGATGCGCGAGATTGAACGGCGTTTCGCGCACCAGCAGCACGAGCCGGCGGCGCTCCTTGAGCGTGACATCGGCGGCGCGGGTAATCAGGTTGTCGGAAAAACCGTGCGCGACGCTGGCAAGCGTCTTCATCGAGCAGGGAGCGACGACCATGCCGTCGGTGGCAAACGAGCCGGACGCGATGCTCGCGCCGACGTCGCGCACCGAGTGGACGACATCCGCGAGGGGATGCACGTCTTCTTTGCTCAACTGGAGTTCATGCTGGATATTGAGCCAGCCGGCGCTCGAAATCAGCAGATGACTTTCGACGCCGCCCAACCTGCGCAACGTCTCGAGCAACCGGATGCCGTAGATGGCGCCGGTTGCGCCGGTGATCGCCACGATCAGCCGGCGCGGCGCCGCAGCACGTGTTTCCATGGCTCGCGGCGCCTTATCGGAGGACAGCAGAGGTTCGGACAGCGGCCACTACAACGGCCATTTAAGCCGCGGCAAACAGCTGCTGCAGTTCGCCCGATTCGTACATTTCCATCATGATGTCCGAGCCGCCGACGAATTCGCCCTTCACGTAGAGCTGCGGAATGGTCGGCCAGTTCGAGAACTGCTTGATGCCCTGGCGGACTTCGTCGTCTTCGAGCACGTTGACGGTTTTGATTTCACCGACGCCGCACGCTTTCAGGATCTGGATGGCGCGGCCGGAAAAGCCGCACATCGGGAACTGAGCGGTGCCCTTCATGAAGAGGACGACGTTGTTGTCGTCGACGATTTGCTTGATGCGTTGTTGCGTATCCATGACTGACCCTGCGGTTCCGTGATGTGTAGAGAATAGGCTGAAATGATAGCGGATTTCGGTACGGCCGGCCGAGGGCCGCTTTCCTCCTCGGCGATCGAGGCCATCCGCCGAGGTTAGCCGGGCAACTGCCCGCCGCCGATTCGCTCGATGCCGGCGAGATCCTGCTCCGAGCGCACGTGCGTAAAACCTTGCGCCGTCAGCAAGCTACGGACGGCTTCTGCCTGATCGTACCCGTGTTCGATCCACAATACGCCGTTGGCGGCCAAACGTGTGGGCGCGCCCGCGACGATCTTACGGATCGCGCTGAGCCCGTCGGCTTCGTCGGTGAGCGCGCCGCGCGGTTCGAAGCGCAGATCCCCTTCCGACAGATGCGGGTCGCCGCTGGCGATATACGGCGGGTTGCTGACGATCACGTCGAAGCGCAAGGCGGTGTCGAGCGAGCCGTACCAGTCGCTTTGCTGCAGTACCAAGGCACCGCCGGGGCGTTTGGCGTCAAGCAGGCGCGCCGCATTGCGCGTGGCGACCGCCAGCGCTTCGGCCGAACGATCCAGTGCCCAAACCCGCGCATCTGGCCGCATCGACGCAATCGCTACGGCAATCACGCCGGTGCCGGTGCCGAGATCGAGCACGCGCGGCCGCGAAATGTCTTCCATGGCTGCCAACGCCGTTTCGACCAGCAATTCGGTTTCGGGGCGCGGGATCAGCACGTCCGGCGTCACTTCGAAATCAAGCCCAAAAAACTCGCGCGCGCCGACCAGTTGCGCTACCGGCTCACCGGCGACACGCCGCGTTTCCAGCGCCCGATAGCGCTCGACAATGCTGCTCTCGAGCGGTTCCTCGCCGCGCGTGATCAGTTGCGTATGCCGCCACCCAAGCACGTGTGTGAGCAGAATTCTCGCTTCGAGCGGCGGCAGTGGCGAGGCGCGCAACAGCGCGGCAGGCGTGACCGGATCCATCGGCGCTTAGTCTGCGTCGCCGAGCGATGCCAGCAACTCGGCCTGATGTTCGCTGACCAATGCCGCGATCAATTCGTCGAGATCGCCGTCCATGATTGCGTCGAGGCGATACAGCGTCAGATTGATCCGGTGATCCGTCAGACGTCCTTGCGGGAAGTTGTAGGTGCGAATCCGTTCCGAGCGGTCGCCCGACCCGATCAGGCTTTTACGCGTGGCGGCTTCCTTCGCCTGCTGCTCATGGGACTGCTTGTCCTTGATACGCGCGGCCAAAACCTTCAACGCACGATCCTTGTTCTTGTGCTGCGAGCGGTCGTCCTGACATTCGACGACGATCCCCGTCGGCAAGTGCGTGACACGCACGGCTGAGTCGGTTTTGTTGATGTGCTGACCGCCCGCGCCGGACGCGCGGAACGTGTCGATCCGCAGATCGGCCGGATTGATCTCGACTTCGCCGATCTCGTCCGCTTCCGGCATCACCGCGACCGTGCAGGCCGACGTGTGGATGCGGCCCTGCGTTTCGGTCGCCGGCACGCGCTGCACGCGATGGCCGCCCGACTCGAACTTCAGCTTGGAATAGGTGGCTTCGCCGGCAATCCTCACGATCACTTCCTTGTAGCCGCCCAAGTCCGATTCGCTCGCCGACATCATCTCGACCTGCCAACGATTGCGTTCGGCAAAGCGCAGATACATGCGCAGCAAATCGCCCGCGAACAGCGCCGATTCGTCGCCGCCTGTTCCGGCGCGGATTTCGAGGAAGATGTTGCGGTCGTCGTTGGGGTCTTTCGGCAGCAGCATTTTCTGCAATTCGCCGCCAAGCTTTTCCATCCGCTCGCGTGCCGCGCGAATTTCTTCTTCCGCGAAGTCGCGCATCGACACGTCCGCCAGCAGTTCCTGCGCGGTCGCCGCGTCGTTCATTGCGTGGCGCCACAGCGCGTAATGCTCGACGACCGGCCCGAGCTCGGCGTGTTCACGCGTGAGCTTGCGGTATTGGTCGAGATTCGAGGTGACGTCCTCGCGGCTCAACAGGTCGTTCAGTTCGGCCAGCCGGATAGTGAGCTGGTCGAGCTTGCGTTGCATGCTCGTTTTCATCGGACGGGTATCGGAGCGGGCTCCGGCAAGGATGGCGACTAGGGGAGTGGGCGGATGCCCTGGTCAGAAGCACGTCGCGGGCCAGTCAGGGCGGCGCGGACGGTGCGGCAGTGGTTGCGCCGCTAACGCTCCGAGGAACCGGAGTGTTTGTAGAAGCCGCTCATCAACTCGATGAGCGTGTCACGGTTCTCGCTGCTCGCGCGATTGAGCGCGTGCGTGGGGCCGTGGATCAGTTTGTTGGTGAGCGATTGCGACAACGCTTCGAGCACCGCTGCCGGGTCGTCGCCGCGTGCGAGCATTTTCTGCGCGCGCTCGACTTCGGCGCGACGCAGCACGTCGGCCTGCGTATGCATATGGCGGATCACCGGCACGATGCTGCGCGCGTCGAGCCATTGCATGAAATTCTGCACGCGCGTTTCGATGATCGTTTCGGCCTGAGCGACCGCGGCTTGCCGCGACGCATTGCCTTCGCGCACGATTGCGCCGAGGTCGTCGACGGTGTACAGGAAGACGTCTTCGAGCTTGCCGACTTCGGGTTCGATATCGCGCGGCACCGCCAGATCGACCATGAAAATCGGCCGGTGACGGCGTGCCTTCACGGCCCGCTCGACCGCGCCCAAGCCGATGATCGGCAGAGTGGAGGCGGTGCACGACACGATGATGTCGAACTCATGCATGCGCGCGGGCAGTTCCGACAGCGGAATGGCACGGCCGTTGAAGCGTTCGGCGAGGCGTGTGCCGCGCTCAGCGGTGCGGTTTGCGACGACGAGTTCGCGCGGCTGCTGCGCCGCGAAGTGCGTGGCGCACAACTCGATCATTTCGCCCGCGCCGATGAACAGCACGCGCTGGTTCGACACCTTGTCGAAAATCCGCTGCGCGAGCCGCACCGCGGCTGCCGCCATGGAAACCGACTGCGCGCCAATTTCGGTGGTGCTGCGCACTTCCTTCGCGACGGCGAAGGTGCGCTGGAACAACTGGTTCAGATAGGTGCCGAGCGCACCGGCTTCAGACGCCGTGCGCACTGCATCCTTCATTTGTCCGACGATTTGCGTCTCGCCCAGCACCATCGAATCGAGCCCCGAGGCGACGCGGAACGCGTGGCGCACAGCTTCCGACTGCGGCAGCGCGTAAACATGGGGCGCGAGTTCCTCGATGGGCAGGTTGTGGTACTTCGAGAACCACTGGATCGCGGCTTCACGCGCGGCCTGGTCGTCGGTCGCGCAGTAGAGCTCGGTGCGGTTGCAGGTGGACAGAATGGCGGCTTCCGGCGCCGTGCGGGCGGTGCGGCCCAGCCAGACGCTCTTGAAGGTGTCCAATGCGGGCTTGATCTGCTCGAGCGGAAACGCTACGCGTTCGCGCAAGGCGACGGGCGCAGTGTGATGATTGATTCCGATCGTTAGAAGCTGCATATGGGGGGACTATGGTTTCGCCTCATATTATAGCGTTTTCACGATTCTTACCTGGTGCACGCGTCATCCCGCGTCTACAAGGCCCTCCGGCGGGACCGCGTCGAGTTGATAACCATAGCCGTAAAGCGGTGTCAGGCAATAGCCGAATTCCGGGCGCAACTGCAATTTGGTCCGCACCCGCGACGCATGGGTGTCGACAGTGCGCGACCGTACGTCGCGGCGGCGTGTCCAGACGGTTTCGAGAATATGCGCGCGCGATACCGGCCGCGACAGATTGGTGAACAGCAGTAGCGCAAAGCGGTATTCCTTCGGCGTCAGGGCGACCGTGTGATTGCGGAAGGTGACGGCGAATTGCGCTGCGTCGAACGCATAGCCGCCGATCAGATCGCGACGCCGGTTGGGCGGCCGCCGCAAGCCCGTGCGCCGCAGCAACGCGTCGACGCGGGCCAGCATTTCCGGCCCGCGGACCGGCTTGGTCAGGCAATCGTCGGCTCCAGCGTGCAGCGCGGCGACGATCTGGCTCTCGCGCGGTTCCGAGAACAGCACGATCACCGGCAAGCTCGGCAGGATGGAGCGGGCGCGCGGAATCACGTCTTCGGCGGAATGGTCGCCGGCCCAGCTTTCGGTGATGAGAAGATCGAAGAATTCGTCGGCAGCGCGATGGAGGAACGGCGTGCTCGCGGTGAAGTGCTGGCACACATGGCCGCCGGCAAAAATCAGGTGGCCGACCAAGGTGGCGTGTCGAAGGTCCGGCTCGATGAGGGCGATTCGCATGGGGCGCTTTCAGCTTGGCATTACCAAGGACCAGGCTTCTCCGTAAGGCCTGCAGCTTGCCTAACATCACCCCGACCCCTAAACTCAACCGCTATGCGGAAAGCGCCGTGCTGAACGTTTATAGTTAATGAGACAAAAATGCTAGCTGTCCTGGCCCTTTTCGCCCATGAGACGAATCTGAAACTGCGCGAGAGTTGCTGCCGCGTGAGCTGCTGCTAATGGGGTGGCCCGGAATCCTGGTGCTGGGCGCAGTGATCGGCCTCGCGGGCTGGTGGCTGCATCCGTTGCGCCGCTCGAGCGGCTCGAATCGCGCCCAATGGTGGATAGCGCTGCTCGCCGGCCTGCTCGGCGCGGCTGTCGCGCGCATGGCTGGCAACGTGGTTGGTCTCTTTCATGATGGCGGTACGCTCGAATGGCCGGTATGTACCGCCGTCGCGCTGGTCGCCGTTGCCGTGACGGTCGGCTTGCTTTCCCGTCGATGAATATTTGCAGGTGACTCCGATGAACGCCCGTCTCCCCGAAACCTCCTCCATCCCCGAACGGCTCGCGACATTGCGCAATGCGATGGCGCGCGAAGGCGTAGCCGCCTATCTGGTGCCATCCGCGGATCCACATCTTTCCGAATATCTCCCCGAGCGTTGGCAAGGCCGGCAGTGGTTGTCGGGGTTCACCGGCTCGGCCGGCACGCTGGTCGTGACCGCCGATTTCGCCGGCGTGTGGACCGACAGCCGCTATTGGGAACAAGCCAACGCGCAACTGGCCGGCACCGGCGTTCAGTTGATGAAAATGACGGGCGGGCAGCAGACCGCGCCGCATTTCGAATGGCTCGCGGAGAACGTCGCGAGCGGCGGTACGGTTGGTGTGGACGGTGCCGTGCTCGGTGTGTCGGCGGCGCGCGCGTTGAGCCAGGCGCTCACCGCGCGTGATGTGAAGCTGCGCACTGACGTAGATCTGTTCGACGCGATCTGGCCGCAGCGACCGTCGCTGCCCGCTGCCGCCGTGTTTGAGCATGCCGCACTGCACGCGAGCATCGCCCGGTCCGAAAAGCTCGCGCAGATTCGCCGCGCAATGGCGGAGAAGGGCGCGCAGTGGCATTTCATTTCCACGCTCGACGACCTTGCATGGCTTTTGAATCTGCGCGGCGCCGACGTCAGCTACAACCCGGTGTTCGTGGCGCACGCGCTGCTCGGTCTGGAAAGCGCGTCGCTCTTCGTTGCCGACGGCAAGGTGCCGCAAGCGTTGGCCGATGCGCTCGCGCGCGACAACATCAGCGTCGAACCGTATGCGAAGGCAGCCGGCGCGCTGGCCGCGCTGCCCGTCGGCAGCACGCTGCTGATCGACCCGCGCCGCATTACGTATGGCTCGCTGCAATCGGTGCCGTCCACGGTGAAGGTCGTCGAGGCGGTCAACCCGTCCACGTTCTTCAAATCGCGTAAGACCGAGGCTGACGCGGAGCACGTGCGCGCGACGATGGAACAGGACGGCGCGGCACTCGCCGAATTCTTCGCGTGGTTCGAAGGCGCGTTGGGCCGCGAAACGATCACCGAACTGACGATCGACGAGCGCCTGACGGCGGCCCGCGCGCGCCGTCCGGGCTTCGTGTCGCTGAGCTTTGCGACGATCGCCGGCTTCAACGCGAACGGCGCGATGCCGCACTACCGCGCGACCGCCGAAGCGCATTCGGTGATCGAGGGCAATGGCCTGCTGCTGATCGATTCGGGCGCACAGTATCTGAGCGGCACGACCGACATCACTCGCGTCGTGCCGATCGGCACCATCAGCGAGGCACAGCGGCGCGATTTCACGATCGTGCTGAAAGGCACCATGGCGCTGTCGCGCGCAAAATTCCCGCGCGGCATCCGTTCGCCGATGCTGGACGCGATTGCCCGCGCGCCGATCTGGGAAGCCGGCGCCGATTATGGTCACGGTACCGGTCACGGCGTGGGCTATTTCCTGAACGTGCACGAAGGCCCGCAGGTGATTTCGCACTACGCGCCGGCCGAACCGTGGACGGCTATGGAAGAAGGCATGATCACCTCGGTCGAGCCGGGCCTTTACCGGCCAGGCAAATGGGGCGTGCGGATCGAAAACCTTGTGCTCAATGTGCCCGCGGAAAAGACCGAGTTCGGCGATTTCCTCAAGTTCGAGACGCTGACTCTGTGCCCGATCGACACGCGCTGCCTCGACCTGTCGCTGTTGCGTGACGACGAGCGCGCGTGGCTCAATGCCTATCATGAGACGGTGCGCACGCGCCTGTCGCCGCATGTCTCGGGCGAGGCCAAGGCGTGGCTCGAGTTGCGTACACAACCTATCTGATCTCGTCGCACGAGTTGACTGACGGAGCGTGCATGGCCATCAAGGCAGTGGTGTTCGATTTCGGCGGCGTGCTGATCGACTGGAGCCCCGAGTATCTGTACCGTCAGTTGATCCCTGACGAAACGGAGCGCCGCTGGTTTCTGACTCACGTCTGTTCGATGGACTGGGTGATCCGCCAGGACGGCGGCCAGCCGATCGTCGAGGCCACAGACCAACTGATCGCGAAGTTTCCCGATCACGCACCGCTGATCCGCGCGTTTTACGAACGCTGGCACGAGATGGTGGCCGGCGTGCTGGAAGAGGGCGTCGCGATCATGGAAAAGCTCGAGGCGGCCAATGTGCCGCTTTTCGGGCTGACGAACTGGTCGGCGGAGACGTTTCCCTACGCGTGGGAACACTACCCCGTGTTGCGGCGATTCCGCGACACCGTCGTGTCGGGCAGGGTGAGGCTGGTGAAACCGGATCCGGCGATTTTCGCGGAAATGCGTCAGCGGATCGAGGCGCAATTGCCGGGCATTGAGCCGGACCAACTCGTCTTCATCGACGACAATCTGAAAAACGCCGAGGCCGCAACGGCATTGGGCTGGCACGGGGTACATCACACAAGCGCGGCGCGAACTGAAGCGAGGCTACGCGAGCTGGGCTTGCCGGTTTAAACGCGGGATGCCGGTTGAAGCGAAGCTGCGGTGCGGCTTCGCGTTGACGCTCGCTCAACGTCCAACGCCCAGCGTCCAGCGTCCAACGCGTAAAGGCTAACGCCCAACGCTGAGCGGCGCCGTCCGCCTCGCCCTGCCTACTGCCCGAGCAGATTCTTCAACGCGTTACCCAGACCTTTCACGGTTTCCCCGGCGCCCTTCGCCACGCCTTCGACGCTCACGCCCATCGCTTTCGCAAAACCGGTGCCGAGGCGCGTCATCAGACTTTCCCGCACCGAAAACTTCGGGTCGCGCAAATTCCCATCCAGCGTGAAATGCAGCGTGATATCGCCGTTGTGCGACTTGAGCGCGGCGATGGCGGCCTTGGTCGGGATCGACATGAAGGTGTCGAGCGGATTGCCGCTGTCGGCGAGTTGCAGATTGTGGATCGTCACCGTGCCGGGCGCGTGCAGCTGATAGTTGCGCACGGTCGAGTCGACTGTCAGGTCGACCGTGCCGCCTGTCACCTGCGCCTTCGCGCCGGTCTTTTTCACCAGGTAAGGATCGAGCATCACCACATCGACGCCGCGCAGTTGGCTGGTGGTCTGCGAATCCTTATTGGCGATCTTGATCCACCCGCCGAACGAAACCGTGCCCGTATGCGCCGGGCCTCTGATCGAGCCGGTGAGGTTGACTGTGGTCGGTTCGCTGAGCGCGGGCAGTTGCAGGTGATCGACCGTCGCGTTCGCGTTGCCGACCGTCACCTTGAACGCCGGCGGTCCGACCGTCATATCGTAGAAATGGAAGTTGCCTTGTTCGAAGCTGATGTGGTCGATCAGCTTTTCGCGGGGGGCGGATATTGCGACGCCGCTGGCTTCTTCATCGGACTTGTTCACGGATTCCCGCAGATTCGGCATCAGGCGGATCGCGCCGTCCTTGCTACGCAACACCGCTATGTCGAAGCCGCGCACCACCACGCTGCGAATATGCATGCGGCGCGCGATCAGATCGCGAATGTCAGGCGTGACGATGATTTCGTCGGCCCGCAAAGGGTCGCCGGCGGGCCAGTCGGGCGGCGCCTTGAGCCGAACGTTGGTGAGATGGACTGAGGTGAGGCCGACCCGGATACTTTCGGCGCTGCCGAGTGGGCCGAGCGCCGCTATCACGCGTTCCTTGACTTCGCGCTGCGCGAACTGGAGCGCACCGACCGCGACGACAATCAGCACCAGCAACACACCGCCTACGGCAATGGCCCAGCGCTTGCCCTTCGACATCGCCATGCTTGCCTCCTCGTCGCCGCGCCGTGCGCGGTGTGGGTGTGATCGGCCTGTGCGCGCGCCAGTGCGACGCGCATTGATTTGCCTCGGCGGAGTTGCTGCTTCCTGGCGGGACAACGTGTATCGCGCCAGGGCACGCAAAACGTGTGCCTTGGCGCTCATCCGCCGAACGCCTCGCGTTGCCAGGTTCAGAAGCCCGTTTCTGCGCTGTGTTCGTAGCAGCGGCGTTGCGCTGCGTATCTCGCATCTCCGGAGCGCGCGGCGGCCTGACTACACCGACCGCCGCCCGGCTCGCGATTTATCGCGCGATCGGCTTGTAACGCAGGCGCTTCGGACGTGCCGCTTCTTCACCAAGACGCGCGCGCTTGTCCGCTTCGTATTCCTGGTAATTACCGTCGAAGAAGGTGATTTGCGAATCGCCTTCGAACGCGAGGATGTGTGTCGCGATGCGGTCGAGGAACCAGCGATCGTGCGAGATGACCAGCACCGAGCCCGCGAATTCGAGCAACGCGTCTTCAAGCGCACGCAGCGTTTCGACGTCGAGATCGTTCGACGGTTCGTCCAGCAGCAGCACGTTGCCGCCCGCGATCAGCGTCTTCGCCAGATGCAAGCGGCCGCGTTCACCACCCGACAGGTTGCCGACGATTTTCTGCTGATCGCCACCCTTGAAGTTGAAGCGGCCGATGTACGCACGCGACGGTGTTTCGTACTTGCCGACCGTCAGCACGTCCGCACCACCGGAGATTTCCTCGAACACGGTTTTCGAGGCCTCGAGCGCGTCGCGGCTCTGGTCCACATACGCGAGCTTGACCGTCGGGCCTTGCACGATCTCGCCCGAATCCGGCTGTTCGCGGCCGGTCAGCATGCGGAACAGCGTCGACTTACCGGCGCCGTTCGGCCCGATGATGCCGACGATCGCGCCCGCCGGAATCTTGAAGCTGACGTCGTCGAGCAGCAAACGGTCGCCATATGACTTGCTGACGTTCTTGAACTCGATCACCTCATTACCCAGGCGGTCGCCGACCGGGATGAAAATTTCCGAGGTCTCGTTGCGCTTCTGGTAGTCCTGACTGTTCAGTTCCTCGAAGCGGGCGATACGCGCCTTCGACTTTGCCTGACGGCCCTTCGGGTTCTGGCGCACCCACTCCAGTTCCTTCTTGATCGCCTTCTGACGCGCCGATTCCGACGACTCTTCCTGCTTCAGGCGCTCTTCCTTCTGGTCGAGCCAGCTGCTGTAGTTGCCCTTCCACGGAATGCCGTGGCCGCGGTCGAGTTCGAGAATCCACTCGGCGGCGTTATCCAGGAAGTAGCGATCGTGGGTCACGGCGACGACGGTGCCCGGGAAACGCGTGAGGAACTGTTCGAGCCAGTCGACCGATTCCGCGTCCAGGTGGTTGGTCGGCTCGTCGAGCAGCAGCATGTCCGGCTTTTCGAGCAGCAGCTTGCAGAGTGCTACGCGGCGCTTTTCGCCGCCCGACAGGTGTTCGATCTTCGCGTCCCACGCCGGCAGGCGCAGGGCGTCGGCGGCGATTTCGATTTGCTGTTCGGCGCTGCCGTCGGTGGTGGCGAGAATGGCTTCGTACTTCGCCTGCTCTGCGGCGAGCGCGTCGAAGTCGGCGTCCGGCTCCGCGTAGGCGGCGTAGATTTCGTCGAGCTTCTTTTGTGCGCCGAAGACGTCGCCGAGACCTTCCTCGACTGCTTCACGCACCGTCTTGTTCGGATCGAGCTGAGGTTCCTGCGGGAGATAGCCGATGTTCAGGTTCGGCATCGGCGTGGCTTCGCCTTCGATGTCCTTGTCCACACCGGCCATGATGCGGATCAGCGTCGACTTGCCCGAGCCGTTCAGGCCGAGCAGGCCGATCTTCGCGCCGGGGAAAAACGACAGCGAGATGTCTTTCAGGATTTGACGCTTGGGCGGCACGATCTTGCCGACCCGGTTCATGGTGAAGACGTATTGGGCCATTTGCTTGCAGTAGACGTTGACGACGCCGGCCGCGTGGGGGCGGGCGGTCGTGGGTGGATGGGTAATCGGTGTTATGGCCGGGCAGTGCGCCCGACGCCGGCCGGCGCGGCGCCGAGCGGGGCGTGGAACTTCGCGACGCCCCGCGCGCGGGCGGGTGGTTCAGGTGGCATTGTACTTCGGGGCGGGGGTGGGGCGGCAGAGGGTGTCGGTTCACGCACCTTCAATCGGTTCGAGGCTTAAAGCCAATCTGCCACGCCGCCGTGCCGTGAACAGGTGCCGCTGCGATGCCGGCTGAAACTGTAGGTGCCGTCGCGGCAACGCGCGGTTGCGCCTTCGGGTGCTTTGCCAGATAGCGAGCGGGCCGGGGCGTGCACCGCATTGCCATCGCGATTGGTGTAGGTGTTGTGATTGCTGAGGTTGGATTCGTCGGGCGAGCCTGGGGCAACATACGCAAACGCCGAAGATGCGCTGAACAGCAGAGCGGTGGCTACGGCGGCCGCGGCGGCGTAAGGCCGAAAACGGCTCAAGGTGATACTTGTCATGGTCTTTTATGTTGTTATGGTTTTCGTAGCGTGTGTGCTTGGTGCCGCTGCTCAGTTCGCGCGCCGTCCCGTCGACGGATCGAAGAAATGCAGATGTTGCGCGGGCAACGCGACTTGCAGCGTTTCACCTGCCGCGGGCCGATGCGTGTGCGGCAAGCGGACCGTGACGTCGTGCTTGCCCCAGCGGCCATGCGCGAGGTTGTCCGCGCCGAGCAGTTCGCAAGAATCGACGGTCAGCGTGGCGTGCGCAGCGTCCGCCTGGCCCGGCGTCATGTGCTCAGGGCGAATGCCGAGCGTCCATTCGCGGCCCCTGGCAACTTCCCGGCCGATTGCCGCCACGCCGGTGAGCGGCAGCCTCGGCCCGTTGCCTGCGACCTCGAACATGGAACCGTCGTCCGACACCCGGCCGTCCAGCAGATTCATCCCCGGCGAGCCGATGAAGCTCGCGACGAACACCGTGGCCGGCCGTTCGTAGACGTCGGTCGGCGCGCCGATCTGCTCCGCGTGTCCCTTGTTCATCACGATCACGCGTTGCGCCAGCGTCATCGCTTCGATCTGGTCGTGGGTGACATAGAGACTGGTTGTGGCAAGCCGCGCGTGCAGGCGCTGGATTTCGAGGCGCATTTGCACACGCAGCCGTGCATCGAGATTGGACAACGGTTCGTCGAACAGAAACACCGCCGGTTCGCGCACGATCGCACGACCCATTGCGACGCGTTGCCGCTGACCACCGGACAACTCGCGCGGCTTGCGTGCGAGCAGCGGTTCAAGCTCGAGAATCTGCGCCGCAGCCTGCACGCGCTTCGTAATCTGCGCGCGATCGACGCCCGCGATCTTCAGCGCGTAGCCCATGTTCTCGGCCACGCTCATATGCGGATACAGCGCATAGTTCTGGAACACCATCGCGATGTTGCGATCCTTCGGCTCCAGTTTGTTGACCACTTTGCCGGCGATCGAGATGGTGCCTTCGGAAATGCCTTCGAGCCCGGCCACCATCCGTAGCAAGGTCGATTTGCCGCAACCCGACGGACCGACCATTACAACGAACTCGCCGTCCGCGACGTCCACGTCGATGCCGTGCAACACGAACTGTTTGCCGTCATAGGTCTTCTTAACGCCTTGCAGAGTCAGTGCAGCCATGCCGTTTTAACCTTTTCGTTGCTTGCCGCGCGAGCCACGCCTGGCGCGGGATGTTCTAATCCAATCCGGGAGCACGCCCAAACGGCGCCGATCACTTCTCTGCATCCACCAGTCCGCGCACGAACCAGCGCTGCATCGTCAGCACGACGGCGAGCGGCGGCAACATGGCGAGCAGCGTCGCGGTCATCACGAGATGCCATTCGGTGGCCGTGTCGCCCGAGGCGATCATGCTTTTGATGCCGACCACGGCCGTGGTCAGCGATTGCTGGCTCGTAATCAGGATCGGCCACAGGTACTGATTCCAGCCGTAAATGAAGGTGATCACGAACAGCGCCGCCATATTCGTTTTCGACAGCGGCAGCACCACGTCCCAGAAGAAACGCATCGCCCCGGCGCCGTCGATGCGCGCCGCTTCCATCAATTCGTCGGGCAGCGTCATGAAGAACTGGCGGAACAGGAAGGTGGCGGTGGCCGAGGCGATCAGCGGTAACGTCAACCCGCTGTAAGTATTGCTCAGATGCATCGACGACACGACCTGCACGGTCGGGAAGATCCGCACTTCGACCGGCAGCATCAGCGTGATGAAGATCAGCCAGAACGCGAGATTGCGAAACGGAAAACGGAAGAACACGATCGCGTACGCGGAGATCATCGAGACGGCGATCTTGCCGATCGAAATCACCAGCGCCATCATGAGGCTGTTGAACAGCATGCGGCCGAACGGTGCGGCTGCATTGCCGCTGCCTTGGGACCACACGGTCGCGATATTTTCGAACAGATGCGTGCTCGGCACCAGCGACAACGGCACGCTGAACACCTCATGCTCGCTCATCGTGGCCGCGCAGAACGCGACATACACCGGAAACACCACCAGCACGACGCCGAGTATCAGCACCGCATGGCAAAAGAGGTCGAAACCGCGTCGGTTCTCGATCATGAGTATTGAACCCTGCGTTCGATGAAGCGGAATTGCACGACCGTCAACGCGACGACGATCACCATCAGGATGACGGACTGCGCGCCCGAACTGCCGATGTCCAGGCCCTGGAAACCTTCGGCGAAGATCTTGTAGATCAGCGTGCGGGTGGCTTGCGCGGGGCCGCCGCCGGTGGCTGCGTCGATCACGGGGAAGGTGTCGAAAAACGCGTAGGTGATATTGATCACCAGCAGGAAGAAGCTGGTCGGCGAGAGCAGCGGCAGTGCAATGCCGAAGAAACGCCGCACGGGACCTGCGCCGTCGATGGCTGCTGCTTCGATCAGCGAGCGCGGAATCGCCTGCAAGCCGGCATAGAAAAACAGAAAGTTATAGCTGACCTGTTTCCACACGGATGCCAGCACGACCAGAAACATCGCCTGGCCCGCATTCAGCGCGTGATTCCACACAATGCCGTACTTGGCGAGCGCATAGGTGACGAGGCCGATGCTCGGGTTGAACAGGAACGACCACAACACGGCGGCGATGGCCGGCGCGACTGCATACGGCCAGATCAGCAGCGTCTGGTAGGTCTTCGCGCCGCGCGTGACGCGATCCGCGCAGACCGCCAGCAGCAAGGAGATGACCAGTCCCGAGACCGTGACCAGCGCGCAGAAAATCAGCGTCGTATTGAACGACGACAGATAAAGCGGATCGGCGAATAACTGCTTGAAATTGGCGAGTCCGACAAACTCGCTCGACGTGCCGAACGCGTCCTGGCTCTGCGTGGATTGCCACAGCGCTTCGCCCGCCGGCCAAAGAAAGAACAGCAGCGTGATCAGGAGTTGCGGCGCAACCAGCAGGTAGGGCAGCACGCTGGTGCCGAAGCTAGAGCGCTTTTCCATCGAGGATTCCCAAGGTTCTACTGCAACATCGGGTTTCGGTGCGAAAGCACCGAAACCCTGCCGGCGGGGATTTAGTTACCAGCTTTCTCGAAGCGGCGCAGCAGCTCGTCGCCACGCGACACGGATGAATCGAGCGCCTGTTGCGGCGTCTTCTTCCCCGCCCAGACCTGTTCGAGTTCTTCGTCGATAACGGTGCGGATCTGCGGCATGTTGCCTAGACGCAAACCCTTCGTGAACGGCAGCGGCGGCTTGTTGAGCATCTGCTTGATCGCCGTGTCGCTGCCCGGGTTCTTCTCGTAGAAGCCTTGCTGCTGCGTCAGCTGATACGCGGCGGTCGTGACCGGCAGATAGCCGGTGTCCTGATGCCACTTCGCGGCAACCGGTGCGGACGACAGATACGCGAGGAACTTCGCCACGCCCTTGTAGACGGCCGGGTCTTTGCCCGACAGCACCCACAGGCTGGCGCCGCCGATGATCGCGTTCTGCGGCGCACCCTTCACGCTCGCGTCGTACGGCATCATGCCGGTGCCGAAGTTGAACTTGGCGTACTTCTTGATCGTGGCGAGCGACCCCGACGAGTTCGTGATGATCCCGCAGTCGCCGCTATAGAACTTCGACACCGGCTCGTCCTTGCGGCCGACGTAGGTGAAGGTGCCTTCCTTCTGCATGTTCTGCAGGAACTGGATGTGCGCGACCTGCAGCGGCTTGTTGAATTCGAGCTGCGCGTCGGCGCCGTCGAATCCGTTGTTCTTCGACGCGAATGGCGCGCCATGCCAGGCGCTGTAATTTTCAAGCTGAATCCAGCTCTGCCAGCCCGACGAATAGCCGCACGCCATGCCCGAGGCCTTCAGCTTCTGCGCATCTACCTGCAATTCGGCCCAGGTTTTCGGCGGCTGATTCGGATCGAGCCCGGCTTTCTTGAAAGCGTCCTTGTTGTAGTACAGCACCGGGGTCGAGCTGTTGAACGGCATCGAGATCAGCTCACCGCTCTTGGCGTCGCTGTAATAGCTGGCGATGGTCGGCACGAAGGCCTTTTCGTCGAGCGGTACGCCGGCTTGCTTGAACACTTCAGAGACGGGGATCACCGCCTTCTTCGCCTGCATCATCGTGGCGGTGCCGACTTCGTAGACTTGCAGAACGGCCGGTGCGTTGCCGCTACGATAAGCGGCGATGCCGGCGGCGAGCGTCTGGTCGTAGGTGCCTTTGAACACCGGCACGATCTTGTAATCGCTTTGCGACGCGTTGAACGCGTTGGCGATGTCGTTCAGGCGTTCGCCGAGGGCGGCTTCCATGCCGTGCCAGAACTGGATTTCAGTGGCGGCGTGGGCTGCCTGACTGATGCCGAAGCTCAATAGGGCGGCCACGGAAAGCGAACGGAACAGCGGCTTGCAACTCATTGATGTGTCTCCTAAGCGGAACGGGCGCGGGCTGGAATCGCGCGATTTTATTTGTGTTCGATGACAGTCCGGCGTCGGCTGCCGGCCGGCCCCCGCTTCTGGCAGGCGCCGAATGCCGCAATTTAACATCGGCCGTCACGAAACGGAAACAATGCGCGTCTGAAGCCGCCAGGACCTGCGACGTCAAGACCCAACACGCGCTGCTTGTGCGCGGGCATCATGGACGGTGAGGTGGCGGCGTGCTTCGCGCAGTCATGCATGTTTCCTGATGTCATTTTTTAATAAGGATTCCAGATGCTAAGTGCCGGGCGATTGGCAGTTTGCGCTTCGATAGCGGGCTTCATGACGATTGGTTGTGCGTTGACGCCTGAGATGGCGGACGCCAGATTGACACCGGTGACATCGTTGCCGAAGATCATTGCGCATCGCGGCGGCACGGGCGACGCGCCGGAGAACACGCTCGAGGCGATTCGCCAGTCTATCGCGCATCATGCCGACGAGATGTGGCTGACCGTTCAGTTGAGCAAGGACGGCGTGCCTGTGTTGTACCGTCCGGCCGATCTGTCGGCATTGACCAATGCAAAGGGGCCGGTATCCGAATTCACGGCGGCGGAACTCGCGCGCGTGAACGCCGGCTGGAGTTTCAAGAGCGGCGATATCTATCCCTATCGCAATCACCCGATCGGTATTCCGACGTTACGTGAGGCATTGCGCACGATTCCGCTGGGCACGCCGATCATCCTGGATATGAAAGCGTTGCCGGCTGGGCCGCAGGCTCAGGCCGTGGCACAGGTGCTCAACGAAGAAAGCGCGTGGTCGCGCGTGACGATCTATTCGACCGAGGCGGATTATCAGCAGAGCTTCGCCGCCTATTCGCAGGCCAGGCTGTTCGAATCACGCGATGCGACACGCGGACGCCTCGTGCGCGTGTTGCTCAACCAGGGCTGCGTGGACGCGCCGGCTGAGCACACCGCCGCCGCGTTCGAGTTGCACCGGACAATGACCGTGGTGGAAAAATTTACGCTGGGCGAAGGCCGCTCCGAGGTTCAGGCAACGCTGTGGACACCCACAACGGTCGCGTGTTTCCGGCAGAAGCCGGATGTACGGATCGTCGCGATCGCGGTGAACAATGCGGCCGATTATCGGACGGCGGCGTGTCTGGGGATCGATGCGGTGCTGGCGGATTCGCCGCAAAGGATGGCTGCGATCAAGGCAAGTATGGCTATGCCGCTGCGGTGTGAGGCGCAGAAGTAGGCACAGAAGTAGCCACAGAAGCAGGCACACGTCGGCCCATAAAAAAAGCCCGCATTTCGCGGGCCTTCTCCAAGTACGGCGGAGTTCAGCGATCACCGGCTACCACCTCGCGCAGAGGCTAAACCTCAAAACCGGCGGGGCTCAGCATTCGCCGGCTACCGCCTCGCGCCGAGGCCAAACCTCAAACGTTGAACAGGAAGTTCATCACGTCGCCGTCGTGCACGACGTATTCCTTGCCTTCCGCACGCATCTTGCCGGCTTCTTTCGCGCCTTGCTCACCCTTGTAGGTGATGAAGTCGTTGAAGGCGATCGTCTGCGCGCGAATGAAGCCGCGCTCGAAGTCGGTGTGAATCGCGCCCGCTGCCTGCGGTGCCGTATCGCCGACATGGATCGTCCACGCGCGCACTTCCTTCACGCCGGCCGTGAAGTAGGTTTGCAGGCCCAGCAACTTGAAACCCGCCCGAATCACCCGATTCAGGCCCGGCTCTTCCATGCCCATGTCGGCGAGGAACACTTCCATATCCGCTTCTTCGAGGTCGGCGATTTCCGCTTCGATTGCCGCGCACACGGCGACGACCGGCGCGCCTTCGGCTGCCGCGAACTTCGTGACCGCGTCCAGATGCGGGTTGTTCTCGAAGCCGTCATCTTTCACGTTGGCGACGTACATGGTCGGCTTGGCGGTGATCAGGCAGAACGGCTTGAGCGTGGCCTTTTCCTCATCCGACAGATCGAGCGCGCGAACCGGCTTGGCCTGGTCGAGTTGCGCGCGGACCTTTTCCAGCACGGCGGCGTTCCTGGCGGCTTCCTTGTCGTTACCCGACTTGGCGGCCTTCGAATAGCGTGTCAGCGCCTTTTCGACGGTGGCGAGGTCGGCCAGCGCCAGTTCGGTGTTGATCACCTCGATATCCGACAGCGGATCGATCTTGTTCGCGACGTGGATTACGTTCTCGTCTTCGAAGCAGCGCACCACGTGCGTAATCGCGTCGGTTTCGCGAATGTTCGCGAGGAACTGGTTGCCCAGACCTTCACCCTTGCTCGCACCGGCCACGAGACCGGCGATGTCGACGAATTCCACCACGGCCGGCAAGATGCGCTCCGGCTTGACAATTTCGGCGAGCGCTTTCAGACGCGCGTCCGGCACTTCGACGATGCCGACGTTCGGCTCGATCGTGCAGAACGGATAGTTTTCCGCGGCGATGCCCGCCTTGGTCAGCGCGTTGAACAGAGTGGACTTGCCGACGTTAGGCAGGCCGACGATGCCGCATTTGAGGCTCATGGAAATCCTTCAGTGAATCAGTAAGTTGCGTGATGCGCTCGACGCTGTTGCAGGATTCGGAAAGCCTTCGCGGGTGGCGTGGCGGAGGAAACGCAGCGGAGCGGGACAAGACACCAGATCGGGGCGTTGCCTCGACGATTCTGGGCGAGTCTTGTCACGGAAAGCGCAATTGTAACCCGTTCGGATGGGCTGACTGGGAAGGGCGCGGGAAACCGTGCTGACCCGGAAATATTCAGTCGGAACATTGTAATATGCTGGTCCGGGGCCGCTAGAGCCCTATTCCGGGGAAACACGATGACAATAAATAAATGGGCTAGGTGGATATTGTGCGCCGCGCTGATTGGCGCGGGCGTGGTTGCCTGGCTCTCGCCGAACTACGAGGAAGCCCAGGCCGCCACTGATCGCCAGACGGTGGACTGCATGGTGAAGCAGCTCACGCTGGAGGACAAACGCAACATTGCGCAGTTCGCCGACACCAATGATTTCGACTCCCTGTGGCGGGTGTACGACCGCGTCTTCCCAGACTGCACCGTACGGGGCGATCAGCGGGACCGTAAAAGCGAACTGGTGACGAGCGCGTGGCGAGTCCTGTCAACCGACCGTGATTTCATGCTTTTGCGCGAAACCCATGCGGCGCACGCCGCGCTTGGACATTAGGTTTCAGGCCGAAATGCCGCATGCGTCGATCCGTCCCCCGCAACCCCCGCGGCTATAATGCGCGGATGAACGCACACCACCAGACCTTTGATGCCGCCGTGATCGGCGGCGGGCTCGTCGGCAAGACCGCGGCGCTGGCGCTGACGCAAGGCGGACTACGCGTGGCACTACTTGCGCAACCCTGCGCGGCACTGCCCGCCGGCGCGGCCTTCGACTCGCGGGTCTACGCGCTGTCGTCGAGTTCGCAGGCGCTGCTGGAGCGGTTGCGGGTCTGGCAGGCGCTCGATTTGTCGAAGCTCGGACCCGTCTACGACATGCGTGTCTACGGCGACGCCCACGCCGAACTCCATTTTTCCGCGTTTCAGGCGTCCGTGCCGCAACTGGCGTGGATCGTCGAGTCGTCGGTCATCGAGCGTGCGCTGGATGCCGCGCTGCGTTTCCAGCCGAATCTCACCTGGATCGACGCGCGCGCGCAGGCGCTGGACTTTACCGCCGACGGTGCAAGCGTAGGTCTGGCCAACGGCAATGTGCTCGAGGCCGATCTGGTGGTTGGCGCGGACGGCGCGCATTCGTGGGTGCGTGCGCAGATCGGCTCGAAGATGAACCGGCGCGACTATAAGCAGACCGGCGTGGTCGCGAATTTCAAGGCCGAGAAGCCGCACGGCGAAACCGCGTATCAATGGTTCAAGGACGGCGAAATCATCGCGCTGCTGCCGATGCCGGACGGCCACGTCTCGCTGGTGTGGTCGGCGCGCACGGAACACGCGGAGCAACTGGTCGCGCTCGATCCGGCACAACTCGCCGCGGAGGTCGAACGCGTGACCGGCGGCCAGTTCGGCGCTTTGGAATGCATGACGCCCGCGCAAGGCTTTCCGCTCGCGCTGCAAACCGTCGACAAGCTGGTGGCGCCGCGCGTCGCGCTGGTCGGCGACGCCGCGCACCTGATTCATCCGCTGGCGGGCCAGGGCATGAACCTCGGTTTGCGCGATGTCGCTGCGCTCGCCGAGACGGTCGCCGGCAAGGAAGCGTTCCGCGATCTCGGCGACATGGTTCTGCTGCGCCGCTACGAACGCGCCCGCCGCGAAGACATCCGCGCGCTGATGGTCGCCACCGACGGCCTGCAAAAACTCTTCTCGGCGCCCGGGCCGTTTGCCAAGGTGTTGCGCAATACCGGCATGGCGTTTGTGGGCGCGCAGCCGTTCATCAAGCGCTGGCTGGTGTCGGCCGCGTTGGGGTAAAGCGGCCGAACCCGCGTGTCCGACCGGCGAGGCGGGTATCATGAACGGATGGACGCCATTCTGGGCACCAATCTCGTCACACCCGAAACGTCGAAAAACGCGCACCGCGCGCGCTTGAACTTCAGGAATTCAGCATGAAAAAATCCTTTCGCATCGCAGCCGTCGTGCTCGCGATCGCCGCCGTGGCAATCGGCTGCTCCGCGCAGGCCGATCAAACCACCGACAAGCTCAAAGCCACGCTGCAAACGCGCCTGAACGACGTGACGATCAAGAGCGTCTCGAAGTCGCCGATTGCCGGGCTCTACGAAGTGAACCTCGGCACGCAGATCATCTATAGCGATGCGAACGGCGACTACCTCATGCTTGGCGACATGGTCGACGCGAAGACCCGCAAGAATCTGACGGAAGCGCGTCTGTCGGAGACCAACCGCATCGACTTCGCGAGCCTGCCGTTCGCGAACGCGGTGAAGGTCGTGAAGGGCAACGGCGCGCGCAAGATCGCCGTGTTCTCCGATCCGAACTGCCCGTACTGCAAGCAGCTCGAAACGTCGCTCAAGTCGATCGATAACGTCACGGTCTACACCTTCCTGTACCCGGTGCTGTCGCCGGATTCCACCGTCAAGTCGAAGTCGATCTGGTGTTCGCCCGACCGCGCGAAGGCGTGGGAATCGTGGATGCAGGATCATCAGTCGCCCACGGCAGCCGGCACCTGCAACACCGCCGCGATCGACAAGAACCTGGCGCTCGGCCGGGCGATGGGCGTCGACGGCACGCCGACCGTATTTCTGGCCGACGGCCGCCGCCTGCCCGGCGCCGTGCCGGCAGACCGCCTGGACAGGGAAATGTCCGCCGTGCACTGAGCACGCAACGCAAGTCGAAGAAAGGAGGCGCGCAGTGCGCCTCCTTTCACATCGAGCCCCGAATATCCCCGCCTGAAACCATCTAATCGCCGCCGATGAAGCCGATCCGCTACACCATCGTTCCCAAGCAACCCGCCGCCCATCTGTTCGAAGTTACCGTGACTGTTGCCGATCCCGATCCGGCCGGGCAGCGTTTCATGCTGCCGGTCTGGATCCCGGGCAGCTACATGGTGCGCGAGTTCGCGCGCAACATCGTCACGCTGCGCGCCGTCAACGAAGCGGGCCGCAAGGTGCGCGTCGAAAAGACCGACAAGCACACGTGGCAGGCCGCGCCGGTCAAGGGCGCGTTGACGCTGCGCTATGAGGTGTATGCGTGGGATCTGTCGGTGCGCGCCGCGCATCTGGACGATACGACGGGCTTTTTCAATGGCACCAGCGTGTTCCTGTCGCCGCTCGGTCATGAGGAAGCCCAGTGCGTGGTCGATATCCAGAAGCCGGAAGGCGCGGCGTATCGCAACTGGCGCGTCGCGACCGCGTTGCCGGAAGCGCGCGGGACGAAGCGCTACGGCTTCGGCGAATATCGCGCGCAGAACTACGACGAGTTGATCGATCATCCCGTGACGTTGGGCGAGTTCGCGCTGGCGACCTTCAAGGCGCACGGCGTACCGCACGACATCGTGATCGCAGGGCGTGTGATTGGGCTGGATATGGCGCGTCTGTCCGCCGATCTGAAGCGCATCTGCGAAGCGCAGATCGCGTTGTTCGAGCCGAAGTCGAAGAAGGCGCCCGTGGATCGCTATGTATTCATGACGCAGGCGGTCACGGATGGTTACGGCGGGCTGGAACATCGCGCGTCGACGGCGCTGATCTGCAATCGCACCGATTTGCCGGTGGAAGGCCGCGACGCCCCCACCGAAGGCTACCGAACCTACCTCGGTCTGTGCAGCCATGAATACTTCCACACCTGGAATGTGAAGCGCATCAAGCCGGCCGTGTTTGCGCCGTACGACTTGAGTGTCGAAAACTACACGCCGCTGCTGTGGTTGTTCGAAGGCTTTACCTCTTACTACGACGATCTGATCCTCGTGCGCGCGGGCCTGATCTCGCAAGACGACTATCTCGGCATACTCGGCAAGGTGATTGGCGGCGTGTTGCGCGGCAGCGGCCGGCTGAAACAGACGGTGGCCGAAAGCTCGTTCGACGCGTGGGTCAAATACTATCGGCAGGACGAAAATGCGCCGAACGCAATCGTCAGCTATTACACCAAGGGCTCGCTCGTCGCGCTCGCATTCGATCTGACGATCCGCGCGCAGACCAGCAACCGTAAATCGCTCGACGACGTGATGCGTCTCTTGTGGCAGCGCTTTGGGCGCGACTTCTATCGCGGTAAGCCCGTGGGCGTCGAAGCAAGCGAGATCGAGGCGCTTTTTGCCGAAGCGACCGGTGCGCAACTGGGCGAGCTGTTCGCCGAAGCCGTGCATAGCACGCACGATCTGCCCCTCGACACGCTGCTCGCGCCGTTTGGCGTCACGCTCGCGCCGGAACTGGACAAGAACGGTAAGCCGTCGCTCGGCGCGCGCATGCGCAGCGGCGCGGATTGCACGCTGGCAGCGGTTCACGAAGGCAGCGCGGCGCAGAAAGCCGGACTTTCGGCAGGCGACGTCCTGGTCGCGCTTGACGGTTTGCGTGTAACCGGCTCGAATCTTGATTCCCTCTTGTCGCGCTATCTGCCGGGTGCGAAAGTCGAAGTTCACGCCTTCCGCCGCGACGAGCTTCGCACCGCGCAAGTCAAGCTGGACGGGCCCGAGGTGGCGCGCTACAAGCTCACCGTGAGCGACAAACAGCTGGCGGCGCGCAAGGCGCGGGAGCGCTGGCTGGCAAGCTGATCGTAATGCTGGTCGTCCTAATCGACGGTTCCAAGCGGGGATTGTTCTACCAGTGCAACAATCCTTCGCTGCCGGACGGCTTTTTCCCGGGCCGGTAAAAAAACACAATGGCTCCACTGGCGCCACACTGCGCGCACCTACTGGAGTCAACCATGACCACGATCCTGCAAATCAACTCGGCAGCCCGTTCGCAAGGCGCGAACTCGACGCTGCTCGTCAACGAGCTGACCGCAAAGCTGCAACAATCGAATCCGGGCGCGCAAGTTGTCGTCCGTAACCTGCAAGCTGAACCGCTGCCGCACCTGGACGACGCCGTCCTCGGCGCGTTCTTCACGCCGGCAGACCAGCGCACGCCGGAGCAAGTTGCGATCTCCGCGCGCAGCGAAGCGCTGATCGCCGAACTGCAAGCCGCCGACATTGTCGTGATCGGCGCACCGATGTACAACTTCAGTATTTCTTCGCAACTGAAGACGTACTTCGACTTCATCGCACGCGCCGGCATTACGTTCCAGTACACGGCGAATGGTCCGGAAGGTCTCGTGAAGGGCAAGAAGGTATTCGTGGTGTCGGCTCGCGGCGGCAAGTATTTGGGCACCCCGAACGACAGCCAAACGCCGTATCTGAAGAGCTTCCTGGGTTTCCTCGGCATGACCGATGTGAGCTTCATCTACGCTGAAGGCCTGAACATGGGCCCGGAGGCTGCGTCTGCCGCATTGGCTGGTGCGCGTGAAGCGATCGCTGCTGCGTAAGGTGTGAGGTTTGTCCCGCGCCGGATGATTGCGGCGCGGTGGAATGAAAAAACGCCACGGGGTGTGATTCCGTGGCGTTTTTGTTTTTTGCGGCTGCGATCCTGGGTTATTGGTTATCGGGTTTTTCGGTTTCCAGTTTCAGGTTTTCGGTTTTCGGTTTCCGACCTATGGTCAGCGTCGGTGCGCGCGTGCCTCGCGCGATTGACGTCTTATGCCAGCATCTGCGCCTCGTCGGGCAAGCGCCAATCGATGGGTGTGCGGCCGTGCTTCACGAGATATTCGTTCGCCGAAGCGAAGTGCCCGCAGCCGAGAAAGCCCCGATGCGCCGACAGCGGCGACGGATGCGGCGCCTCCAGCACGTAATGCGACTTGCCACCGAGCAGCGCGCGTTTGGCTTGTGCATGCGCGCCCCACAGCATGAATACGAGACCGTCGTGACGCATGGCCAGTTCGTGGATCAGCGTGTCGGTGCATTTCTCCCAGCCGCGTTTCGCGTGACTCGCGGCCGAGTCGCGCTCGACGGTCAGTACCGTGTTGAGCAGCAACACGCCTTGCTTGGCCCAAGTGTCGAGGCAGCCATGACGCGGCGGCTCGTGGCCGAGGCTGGCGGCAATTTCCTTGAAGATGTTGCGCAGCGACGGCGGCGTGCGCACGTTCGGCGCCACTGAAAACGCCAGTCCGTGCGCTTGCGGCGTGCCGCGGTCTTCGCCGTGGTACGGATCCTGGCCGAGGATCACGACTTTGACTTCGTCGGGGCTGGTGAGACGCAGGGCGCGGAAGACGTCGGTGGGATAGACGGTTTTGCCGGCAGCGCGCTCTCCGTCGACGAAACGGCACAACGGCGCGTAGGCGTCGCTTTCGATGAACGGTTTGAGGTGTGCGCGCCAGGCCGGGGGCAGGGCGGCGAACTGGGCTTCGAGGGTCGGCGGCGGTGAGTCGGCGGCGGCGGATGTCTGCTGCTGCGCTGTTGCGCTGGACGGCGTGGCCGAGGTGTCGCCGAACAACGAGGCTTGCGACGAATTGGAGCGGGTGCGGGAAGCTGAGGTCATGGCGAGGAAGTGTCGCAGCAAACGCGGGCTAGCTCAAGTTTGCGCTGCTTGAACGCTGCGTTGTGCTGCGTGAGCGCTGCGCATTGTGCTGGCGTGCGGCGGTATTGCGATTGGACTTCAGCGCGTGGTGCAATCGGCGACACAACTGCGGCGAAACAACTGCGGCGAAACGCAAACGGCGAAACGCAGATGTGGCGGCACAAACCCGCGCGCCGACGGCTTAGTCTGCCCGCAATTGATAGCCGCGCTGAGCTTTGCTGATGTTGTCCGGCGCAAGTCCGGCCACCTGCTTGCCCAGTTCTTTCGCCAACGTATCCAGCACCGCTTCGTCGCCGGACTTCAGTTCCAGTTCGACTTCAGAGATCGGCGCGCGGCGCATTTCGCCATTCACCTCCGCGATAACGTCGCCCTGGTCGATCGCGGCTTCGACTTCGGAGCCGTCCAGATCGATATTCCACAGCGTGCGCGTGAAATTCGTGCGGAACAGTTCGATCAGTTCCGGCGCAGCCTGACTCAGGGCTTCCGCGGTGGCGGGTTCGTCACACTGGCGCAGCAAGGCTTCGATCTCCAGCTTTTCTCCCGCCACCGGCATTTCCCATTCGTGCCGGCTGTGTAGACCGTCCTTGGCGTCGCCCACCGTCTTGAACGTTTGCAGCCAGCCGTCCGGCGTATGCCGCAAACGCAGTGCGCTCTTTGAACTCGCCAATGCCAGTTTGGGTGTGTCGAAGTAAATATTCGCCAGCTCGATCGGGCGCCCCTGGTTGCCGGTGCGCGCGACGAACCACTGCGTCGCCGTTTTCACCTGGCTCACCGGCAGTGCCAGCTTGATTTCACGTTCCATGCCCATGACTTGCTCCGCTACCTGGCCTGCGTGTTGAAACTGCGCTCAGAAAAACATTCGGGCAAGTTCCACACCCGGCTCTTCCGCGCGCATGAACGCCTCGCCGACGAGGAACGTATGCACGTCCATTGCCCGCAAACGTTCCACATCCACGCGCGACAGAATGCCCGACTCCGTCACGACGATACGGTCGTCCGGAATCGATTCGAGCATGCCGATGGTCGTCTCGATCGACGTTTCGAAGGTGCGCAGATTGCGGTTGTTGATCCCGATCAGCGGCGTCTTCAGCGTAAGCGCTTCCATCAGCTCATTGCGGTCGTGCACTTCGACCAGCACCGCGAGACCCAGCGAATGCGCGAGCGCTTCGAGGTCCTGCATCTGCGAGGTTTCCAAAGCGGCGGCGATCAGCAGGATCGCGTCGGCACCCATCGCGCGGGCTTCGACGATCTGGTACGGATCGACGATGAAGTCTTTGCGCAGCACCGGCAGGTTGCAGGCGGCGCGCGCTTCTTCCAGATACGCAACGCTGCCTTGAAAGAACTGCACGTCGGTGAGGACAGACAAGCAGGCTGCACCGTGCTTTTCATACGAACGCGCGATCTCCGCAGGGACGAAGTTTTCGCGCAGCACGCCTTTCGACGGACTCGCTTTCTTCACTTCGGAAATCACCGCGGCCAGACCCGCCGCGTGTTTCGCGCGCAATGCACCGACGAAATCGCGAATGTCGCGCGACGATGCTTCGAGGCGCAGTTCTTCGAGCGGCGCGCTTTGTTCGGCCGCGCGGACTTCTTCGCGTTTGACCGCGATGATGCGGTCGAGGATGTCGCTCATAAGTGTCTCGCTACGTAGTTACTGCTTGAATTGCTGGGTGAAGCGGATCAGGTCGTCGACCTTCGCGCGCGCTTTGCCGCTCGCGATCGCTTCACGTGCCAACTGAATGCCGTCCGCGATCGACGCCGCCACGTTCGCCGAATAGAGGGCCGCGCCCGCGTTCAGCGTGACGATCTCACGCGCGACGCCCGGCTTGTTGTCGAGCGCTTCGAGCAGCATCAGTCTGGATTCGGCGGCGTCGGCCACTTTCAGCGTGCGGTTCGACACCATCTGCATGCCGAAGTCTTCCGGATGGATCTCGTACTCGTGGATCTGGCCGTCGCGCAGCTCGCCGACTTGCGTGGCCGCGCCGAGCGAGACCTCGTCCATGCCGTCCATACCGTACACCACCAGCACATGCTTGGCACCGAGGCGCTGCATCACGCGCACCTGAATGCCGACCAGATCGCCGTGGAACACGCCCATCAGCTGATTCGGCGCGCCGGCCGGATTGGTCAGCGGCCCGAGAATATTGAAGAGGGTGCGCACGCCGAGTTCGCGGCGCACCGGCGCGATGTTCTTCATTGCCGGATGATGGTTCGGCGCGAACATGAAGCCCATGCCGGTTTCCGCAATCGAGGCCGCCACCTGTTCCGGCTGCAGATCGATATTCACGCCGAGCGCCTCGAGCACGTCCGCGCTGCCCGACTTGCTCGACACGCCGCGGTTGCCGTGCTTCGCGACCTTGGCGCCGGCCGCGGCCGAAACGAACATTGTTGCCGTGGAAATGTTGAAGGTGTGCGAGCCGTCGCCGCCGGTGCCGACGATATCGACGAAATTCGAGTTGTCCTGCACCTCGACGTGCCGGGCAAATTCACGCATCACCGTGGCGGCCGCGGTGATTTCGCCGATGGTCTCTTTTTTGACGCGCAGGCCGGTGATGATCGCCGCCGACATCACCGGCGACAGTTCGCCGCGCATGATGAGCCGCATCAGATGCAGCATTTCGTCGTGGAAAATTTCGCGGTGCTCGATCGTGCGTTGCAGCGCTTCCTGGGGCGTAATCGACATGATTTCGTCTCTCTTCATCAAGCGGTGCGGTGGGCTGTCTTCGACTGCTTCACGAAGTTTTCGAGCAATGCGTGGCCGTGTTCGGACAGGATCGATTCCGGATGGAACTGCACGCCTTCAACCGCCAGTTCCTTGTGACGCACGCCCATGATTTCACCGTCCTCGGTCCATGCGGACACTTCGAGGCAGTCGGGCAGCGATTCGCGTTCGATCGCAAGCGAGTGGTAGCGGGTGACGACGAAATGCTTCGGCAGGTCGGCGAACACGCCTTTGCAGTCGGTTTCGATCGTGCTCACCTTGCCGTGCATGATGGTTTGCGCGCGCACGACGCGGCCGCCGAATGCTTCGCCGATTGCCTGATGGCCGAGGCAGACGCCGAGAATCGGCGTCTTGCCGCTGAATTCGCGTAACACGTCGAGCGTGATGCCGGCATGTTGCGGATTGCTCGGGCCGGGCGACAGACAAATGCGCTCCGGGTTGAGCTTCGCAATCTCGTCCAGCGTGATTTCGTCGTTCCGATAGGTGCGCACGTCTTCGCCGAGTTCGCCGAAGTACTGCACCAGGTTGTAGGTGAACGAGTCGTAGTTGTCGATCATGAGCAGCATGGTGTGTCTCCGGTCAGAAGTCGCTATCGAGGCCGTCTTGAACTTGCTCAGCAGCACGCAGTACCGCGCGCGCCTTGTTCTCGGTCTCTTGCCATTCGGATTCCGGCACCGAATCCGCGACTACACCCGCTGCCGCCTGCACATACAGATTGCCGTTTGCGATCACGCCGGTGCGGATCGTGATGGCAAGATCCATTTCGCCGGTGAACGACAGATAGCCGACAGCGCCGCCGTAGAGGCCGCGCTTGACTGGCTCAAGTTCGTCGATCAGTTCCATTGCGCGGACTTTCGGCGCACCGGACAGCGTGCCGGCCGGGAAAGTGGCGCGCAGCACGTCGAAATTGGTGGTGCCCGGTTTCAGCTTGCCTTCGACGGAACTCACGATGTGCTGCACGTGCGAGTACTTCTCGATCACCATCTTGTCGGTGACGACCACCGAGCCGATCTGGGCGATGCGGCCCACGTCGTTACGCGCGAGGTCAATCAGCATCACGTGTTCGGCGATTTCCTTCGGATCGTTCAGCAATTCGGTGGCGAGTTCCGCGTCGCGTTCCGGCGTGTTGCCGCGCGGCCGCGTGCCGGCGAGCGGCCGGATCGTCACGATGCGATCCTCGCCGCGCTTTTCCTGGCGCACCAGAATTTCCGGCGACGCGCCGACCACGTGGAAGTCGCCGAAGTTGTAGTAATACATATACGGCGACGGATTCAACGAGCGTAGCGCGCGATACAGCGACAGCGGATTGTCGCGGTAAGGCTTGATCAGACGCTGGCCGACCTGCACCTGCATCAACTCGCCAGCGGCGATGTATTCCTTCGCCTTGCGCACGGCGGCCAGATAATCGTCTTTGGCGAACTCGCGATAGGTCTCGGTGCGCACGCTCGCCGATGTGACCGGCGGCTGCACGGTCGTGCGCAAACGCTGGCGCAATTCACGCAGACGCTGCCTGGCTTTTGTGTACGCCTCGGCTTGCGTCGGATCCGCGTACACCACCAGGTAGAGCTTGCCCGCGAGGTTGTCGATCACCGCGACTTCTTCGGTGAGCAGCAACTGGATGTCCGGCAGATTCAGATCGTCTTTCGGCGCGGTGTGAGCGAGCTTTTTCTCGATGTAGCGCACCGCGTCGTAGCCGAAGTAGCCGGCCAAGCCGCCCGCGAAGCGCGGCAGCCCGGGACGCTGCGCCACTTTGAAGCGCCCCTGGAATTGCTGGATGAACTCGAGCGGATCGCCCTCGTGCGTTTCGACGACTTTGCCGTCCCGCACCACTTCCGACACGCCATTGCGGGTGCGCAGCAGCGTGCGCGCCGGCAAGCCGATGAACGAATAGCGGCCGAAGCGTTCGCCGCCCACCACCGATTCCAGCAGGAACGAGTTGGCGCCGTTGCGCTCAGGCTGAGCGAGTTTCAGGTACAGCGAGAGCGGCGTTTCGAGGTCGGCGAGCGCTTCGGCGATCAGCGGAATGCGGTTGAAACCCTCGTTGGCGAGGGACTGGAATTCGAGTTCGGTCATGTTCCGATCCTGTACGTACGTCAGACGGCACAATGCGTCGGACAAAGCGGGGCGCGGCGCGCCCGGTCAGGCGTTCGTTCGACTTTTCGACACGATGATACCGACCGGCGCGAGTTTCCCATCGACGCATGCAAAGGGATTTCAGCGCACAGATGTACTTTGTGGGTACACGTTGGCCGAATCAACCGATGCAGCGAAACTTAAGGTGATGGAAAAAACGCGTGAGCGCAGCGAAGTAAAAAACGGTTGCCGAAGACGAGCTTCAGCGTACCTCAGGCGAGGTTAGCGCGACCAGCGACGCCAGGGCCAGGCTCCCCGGTCGATGCTAATCAGACTCCGTTTTTTATTCAGAAACATGAGGATGAGGGACTTTTCAGGTCGTGGAATGGTGCGCTGCGATAGCCTTGGCGGCATCGAGCAGCGAGGCAACTATACCATCGGATTTTATTTCTTGTATAGGCCGGCCGTGGTTGTAACCGTACGGCAGCGTCAACGTTGCCATGCCCGCCGCGCGGCCTGCCAGCGCATCGTTTTCCGAATCGCCGATAGCGACCGTGGCTTGCGGCGCGACGCCTAGCTGCGCCGCGGCGGTGAGCATCGGCAGCGGATCCGGCTTCTTTTGCGGCAGACTGTCGCCGCCGAGTACGACGCTGAAATATTGGCTGAGCCCGTATTGCTCCAGCAATTCGACCGCGAAACGGTGCGGTTTGTTGGTGACGCAGGCTAGTTTGAGGCCGGCGTCGCGCATGGCGGAGAGGCCGGCTTCGACCTCCGGGTACACCCGCGTGTGCACGCCGTTGATCTTGGCGTACTCCACCTGATAAATGGCGAGCGCTTCATCGAAACGGTCCTGTGCGTGATCTGTTTCGAAGCGCTGAGCCAGCACGCTGCGAATCAGATTCTCCGAGCCTTTGCCGATGTAGCCGATCACTTCCTCGCGCGAGGTTTCCGTCGCGTCGAGTTGCGCAAGCATGCCGTTCAGGCCGGCGGTGAAATCGTCGGCGGTATCGATCATCGTGCCATCCAGGTCGATGATCGCGGCTTGCAGGCGCGAGCCGGTGAAGGTCGGAGCGGGGTATGGATTGTTCATCTTTCGTGGAGGGTCTCGGTGTTCGATCAGTGCTCGATGTTGGCGAGTGCGGCGCGCATCTTGTCGATCACCGCCTTGTGATCCGGCGCGCCGAAGATCGCCGAGCCTGCCACGAACGTGTCCGCGCCAGCCGCTGCGATTTCGGCGATGTTGTCGACCTTCACACCGCCGTCCACCTCGAGATGAATCTCACGGCCGGTTTTTTCCTTGTAGGCGTTGATCCGCTTGCGCGCTTCGCGCAGCTTGACGAGCGCCTCAGGAATGAACGACTGACCGCCGAAGCCCGGATTCACCGACATGATCAGCACCAGATCGACCTTGTCCATCACATAGTCCAGATAGCTCAGCGAGGTGGCCGGGTTGAACACAAGACCGGCCTTGCAACCGTGGTCGCGAATCAGCGACAGCGTCCGGTCGATATGGTCCGAGCCTTCCGGGTGAAAGCTGATCAGATTCGCGCCGGCCTTGGCGAAGTCCGGCACGATGCGGTCGACCGGGCGCACCATCAGGTGCACGTCGATCGGCACGTTCACGTGCGGGCGGATCGCTTCGCAAACGAGCGGGCCGATTGTCAGGTTCGGCACGTAATGGTTGTCCATCACGTCGAAGTGGATCCAGTCGGCGCCGGCGGCGACAACGTTGCGGACTTCTTCGCCGAGGCGCGAGAAATCGGCGGACAGAATGCTGGGAGCGATGCGGAATTGCGTCATGGCGGGGGCGGATGCAAGCGGGAAAACGCTATTTTACCGGTTTGTGCGCTTCTGAACCGCGGTGCGGATGGTTTGAAACCGGCTCCGAAAGCGCGCGCCAAAAGTGACAAAACGCCTTAACGGCCCTTGGCCAAAGGGATTTGTCCGGTTGCGGGCGTGCCGCGCATCAAGCAGAATGCCAAACCATAAGCGCCGCTTCGTCAATGCGCCCGCAAACCATTGGCGTTCGGGGCTTCCCACGATTTTTTACACCCGTTTGACCAGACCGGAATCAGGATGAGCCAGTACGAATTCAGCGTCTCGGCGCAGGTGCAGTATCTGCCCGAAGAGTCTGACCCGGAGCGCCGCCAGTATGCGTTTGCATACACGCTGACTATCCGTAACAGCGGCCAGGTGCCCGCGCAGCTGATTGCGCGTCACTGGGTGATCACCGACAGCGACAACAACGTGCAGGAAGTAAAAGGCCTGGGCGTGGTCGGGCATCAACCGTTGCTCAAACCGGGCGAGCACTTCGAATATACGAGTTGGGCCGTGATCGCCACGCCCGTTGGCACCATGCGCGGCGACTATTTCTGCGTGGCGGAGGACGGCGAGCGCTTCGACGCACCCGTGCCCGAATTCATGCTACGCATGCCGCGTACTTTGCATTGAACCGAGGGCGCGGCTCGCGGTCTTTAAAAAGCCTTACGGCGCAGCTTCACTGAGATTTCTGCTGCTTTTGCGGTTCATTGCTGGCGGCGCGCGCGGCCTTTTTCTTGCCGGACGACGTCCATACAACGATAAA
Organism: Paraburkholderia sp. RL17-337-BIB-A; assembly: GCF_046025895.1. Lineage (NCBI taxonomy): Bacteria > Pseudomonadati > Pseudomonadota > Betaproteobacteria > Burkholderiales > Burkholderiaceae > Paraburkholderia > Paraburkholderia sp. RL17-337-BIB-A. The sequence continues at coordinate 357,567 of NZ_JARESY010000001.1, forward strand.
GACGAGCAGGAAGAGCGCGAGGAGCGATTCCAGCGCGAAGATGAGCATTGGGTATTCGTCGAACAGATCAGACATGGCGGTTTCCATCAAGAACGAACATTGTATGCGGTTTGTCCGCACGGCCGGAGCATGGCTCGGGGCGCTTTCGGTCGCAGTGCTGCTGGCTTCCTGCGGTGGCGGCAGCGCGGTCCGGCCTTCGGTTTCGCCGCCCACGGGTGCCGCGATCATACCTGGGCAGATGGCCGCGACGCGGCTCACAGCGGTAGCCTGGCAGCAGGTGCCAGGGTGGCAGGACGATTCGCTGATCGGCGCAACGGCTGCGTTGCGGCAAAACTGCCTGAGGCTTGCGCGTCAACCGAACTGGGCCCGTGCATGCGCGGCGGCTTCGCAGATCGACGATCTGGACGTGACCAGCGCGCGGGCGTTTTTTGAGGCGTACTTCACGCCTTTTCAGTTAGCCAATAACGACGGCACGCTCGACGGTCTCGTCACCGGCTACTACGAGCCATTGCTGCGCGGTTCGCGCACACGACATGGCGTGTACCAGACGGCGTTGTACCGCTGGCCATCCGGTTATCGCGCGGGTGCTCCGCTGCCGGCGCGTGCGCAACTCGAGCGCGAGGGTGTGCTCAACGGCAATGAACTCGTGTGGGTCGACGATCCGATCGAAGCCTTCTTCCTGCAAGTGCAGGGGTCCGGACGCATCGTGATGGAAGACGGCAGCGTGATGCGGCTCGGCTTTGGCGGTACCAACAACCAGCCGTACAAGTCGATCGGACGGTGGCTGCTCGATCGCGGCGAACTGACACCGGCGCAAGCGACCATGCAGGGCATCAAGGCATGGGCGCGTGCGAACCCAACGCGGGTCGACGGGCTGCTCGATACCAATCCGCGCTTTGTGTTCTTCCGCGAGATGCCGTCCGGCGAGAATGCGCCGAGCGGCGGGGCGGACGGTCCGATCGGTGCGTTGGGCGTGCCGTTGACGCCGGAGCGGTCGATCGCGGTCGATCCGACTTCGATTCCGTTGGGTACACCGGTGTTTTTGCAGACCACGCGTCCGTTGACGAACTCGCCGATGAACCGCCTCGTCTTTGCACAGGACACGGGTTCGGCCATCAAGGGCGGCGTGCGCGCCGACTACTTCTGGGGTCTCGGCGACGACGCTGGCGATCTGGCCGGCAAGATGAAGCAGGGCGGCCGGATGTGGTTGTTGCTGCCGAATTCGTGAGGGTTCAGGTGACGGCGCGGTGGCGGGTTTCTTTGTGGCGAGCCGAACGCTGCTGCGTGGCTGATTTACCTGGCATGTGGCGTCTGTCAGCGGCTCAACCGTTGCTGGAAGCCCGTCGCTGATTTTTCGCCGTAGCAGCCTACGCGACGAGCCCGATCGAACAGCGCCAGATACGGGCTTTGCCGCTGGAGTTGGTGCTCTCGGCTTTCGCTAGTCCACGATCGTTTTGCTTTGACCGCTGCATGGTTATTTGCCGTTTTGGGGCCGCGCCAGTTGATAACGGGGCTGACGCCGGTCAGCGCCGTTATCAGGCATCCACGCTTCGCTTAGAGCCCGGACTTTCGCTTGTCCACCACTCGCCGTGCTTTGCCTACCGAACGCTCGATACCGTTCACTCCCAGCACATTCACGATCGCGCTTACACCGATCAGCGCCTTGATGTCATAGGTCAACGCCTGTTTCGCCGTAGTGAGCGCGGCAGTATCCGGTGCTGATTCCGGGCAGGGCTCAACGTTCAACGTCAGTACGTCGAGCGGGCCTTCCTTGGTTAGCACGATCTGATAGTGAGGCGCGAGGGCGTGCTGCTTGAGCAGCAGTTCTTCGATCTGCGTCGGGAATACGTTGACGCCGCGCACGATCATCATGTCGTCTGAACGGCCCGTGATCTTTTCCATCCGACGCATGGTGCGCGCGCTGCCCGGCAAGAGACGCGTCAGATCGCGCGTCCGGTAGCGGACGATCGGCAGCGCTTCCTTCGTCAGCGACGTGAATACCAGCTCCCCTAGCTCGCCGTCCGGCAGCACTTCGCCGGTTTCGGGGTCGATGATCTCGGGATAGAAATGGTCTTCCCAGATAGTCGGGCCATCTTTGGTCTCGACGCATTCCGAAGCGACGCCAGGTCCCATCACTTCAGACAGACCATAGATGTCGACAGCGTCGATGCCCATGCGCTTTTCGATCGCCTGACGCATGTCGTTGGTCCACGGTTCCGCACCGAAAATGCCGATGCGCAGCGAGCAATTCGCCGGCTCGATGCCCTGCCGTTCGAGCTCGTCGGCGATCGACAACATATAGCTCGGCGTCACCATGATGATGTCGGGCCGAAAGTCCTGAATCAGTTGTACCTGTTTTTCGGTCTGACCACCGCCGAACGGGATCACCGTCAGCCCCGCGCGCTCGGCGCCGTAGTGTGCGCCCAGGCCGCCTGTGAACAGACCATAGCCGTAGCTCACGTGCACCTTGTCGCCGCGCCTCGCACCCGCGGCACGGATCGAACGTGCGACGAGATTTGCCCACGTATCGATATCGCGCGCCGTGTAGCCGACGACCGTCGGCTTACCCGTCGTCCCGGACGACGCGTGAATTCGCGAGACCTGCTCTTGCGGCACCGCAAACATGCCGAACGGGTAGCTGTCGCGCAGATCCTTCTTGGTGGTGAAGGGGAAGCGCGCCAGGTCCGCGAGGGTCTTCACTTCGCTCGGGTGGACGCCGGCTTCATCGAATTTGCGCCGATAGACCGGCGAATTCTCGTAAGCATGGTTCAGCGACCATTTGAGCCGTTCGAGTTGGAGCGCGGCGAGTTCGTCGCGGCTGGCTGTCTCGATGGGATCGAGCGGGAGGGCGGTGGTCATCGAATGTCTCCTTGCTGCCTCAATGCTTGGGTCGGGGGTGCGGTGCGCTTGCGCGCAAGAACCGGGGACTCGTTGCTATCTATGAATGCGCTGCCAATGTGTCGCGGACGCGCCGCGATTCTGCTGCGAATTTGGCGCGACTCCACTGTTCAATCTGTTGTTCGATCACCCGTGGGAATCAGGTTGCCTTTGATCTGCGCAGATTTGCCGCGAAACATCGCCACGGTCTCCTCTGCTCGATTCATGACGCGAATATCGTAGATGCCCGTGCGGCCGCTCAGCGTTTGCTCGACCGCTTCGGCCGTCAACATATCGCCGCCGTGTACTGGCCGCAGGAACTCGATCGAACAGCCGGCTGCGACTGTGTTGATGTTGTATGTGTTGCAGGCGAAAGCGAACGTCGAATCAGCGAGTGTGAAAATCAGGCCGCCATGGCAAATCTGATGACCGTTCAGAAAGTCGTCACGAACGGCCATACGCAGGCGTGCGTACCCTGGACGTACTTCTACAATCTCGAGCCCGAGCGCCCGACTGCACGCGTCGTTTTCGTACATGGCGGCCGCGGTTGCGCGAGCGAGTTCGTCCGGTGTCATTTGGGCGGGATGGTTCGATTGCGTCGACATGTCAGCGACCCTCGAAGCGCGGCGCGCGTTTTTCCACGAACGCTTGCACGCCTTCCACGTAATCGTGGGAGGCGCCGAGTTCGCGTTGCAGATCGCGTTCGAGATCGAGCTGGTGATCCAAGGTTTGCGTCACACCCGCTCGCATCGCCTGCTTGATCATGGCGATGGCGCGCGTGGGTTGCTGCGCCAGTTGTGCCGCGAGTTTGCTTGCCGTGGCGGCCAGCTCGGTGTCGTCAACCGTTTGCCAGATCAGCCCCCAGCTTTCGGCTTTCTCCGCACTCAGTTTGTCGCCGGTGATGGCGAGACCCAAGGCGCGCGCCATGCCGACGCGTTGCGGCAGGAACCAGGTACCGCCCGAATCCGGTACGAGACCGATCTTCACGAATGCCTGGATGAAGCTGGCCGAACGAGCGGCAAGCACGAGATCGCAAGCCAGCGCGAGATTGGCGCCGGCGCCGGCGGCCGTGCCGTTGACTGCGGCAATCACGGGCAATGGCAGCGCTTGCAGGCGGCGAATCAGTGGATTGAAATGCGTGTCGATCAGTTCGCCCAGATCTGTCATCGCGCCCGGCGTGAAGTCGAGATCGGCGAGATCCTGTCCCGCGCAGAAGCCGCGGCCCGCACCGGTTAGCACGAGCGCGCGGGCGCCGGATGCTTCGACCTCGCCAAGCGCGGCGCTCAATTCTTCGTGCATAGCGCGCGTAAAGCTGTTCAGCTTGTCCGGGCGGTTCAGCGTGATGGTCGCTACGCGGCTCGGTGTATCGATGTCGACGCGGATCGATTCATATGACATTGGGTGTCTCCTCAAAGTCTCTTTCACCGTCGAGACGGTGGGCGAAGCGGTGTTGATGTCAGAGCCGCTCGATTACCAGCGCAATGCCTTGACCCACGCCAATACACATCGTGCAAAGCGCAAAGCGGCCGTTGGTCCGTTCCAGCTGATAAAGCGCCGTGGTGATCAAACGCGCGCCCGATGCGCCGAGCGGATGGCCGAGCGCAATCGCTCCGCCATTCGGATTCACACGCGGGTCGTCGTCGCGCAGACCGAGTGTGCGCAGGACGGCAAGCCCCTGCGAGGCGAAGGCTTCGTTCAACTCGATCACGTCGAATTGGTCGAGTGTCATGTTCAATTGCTTCAACAGCTTTTGCGTGGCCGGCGCCGGGCCGATACCCATGATGCGCGGTTCCACGCCCGCCGTTGCCATGCCTACCACACGTGCGCGGCGACGCAATCCATATTGATCGGCAGCGGCCTGATTCGCGAGCAGCAGTGCGCACGCGCCGTCGTTCACGCCCGACGCATTGCCGGCGGTCACGCTGCCGTCGGGGCGGACCACGCCCTTGAGCTTGCCGAGACTTTCGAGCGACGTTTCGCGCGGATGCTCGTCGAGCGTCACGTGGACCGGGTCGCCTTTCTTCTGCGCAATTTCAACGCCGACGATTTCCTGAGCCAACGTGCCGTCGCGCTGCGCGCGCGCTGCTTTTTGCTGGCTCGACAGCGCAAACGCGTCCTGATCCGCGCGGCTTATGCCGAACTCGACGGCGACATTTTCCGCGGTCTCCGGCATCGAATCGACGCCATATTGGTGTTTCATTAACGGATTGATAAAGCGCCAGCCGATGGTCGTGTCGTAAATGTCGGCCTGCCGCGAAAACGCGCTGGGGGCCTTGCCCATCACGAACGGCGCGCGCGTCATGCTTTCGACGCCGCCGGCGATCATCAACCGCGCTTCGCCAGCCTTGATGGCGCGAGCAGCAGTGCCGACCGCGTCCATGCCGGAACCGCACAGCCGGTTGATGGTTGCGCCGGGCGCATCCGTCGGTAAGCCGGCTAACAACGCGGACATACGGGCGACGTTGCGATTGTCTTCACCGGCCTGATTGGCGCAGCCATAGATCACGTCGTCGAGAGCCCGCCAGTCGACGCCAGGGTTGCGGTCGATCAGCGCCCTGATCGGTACAGCGCCGAGGTCGTCGGCGCGGACATCCTTCAGGGCGCCGCCGTAGCGGCCGATTGGGGTGCGAATCGCGTCGCAAATAAAGGCGTCGTTCATGTGGGTTCCTGCTGGGATGGGCCGGCGGGACATGCCGAACCGATGTCTCATGTTAGTTGGGGCGCACGGCTCGGTCCATTCGGCCAAAAGGCATAGGACGAAAGCCGTGCCTTTGTCTTATGCCATTCAGCCAGCTACCGCCGGCGCCGCTTTCGGTTCAACATGAACGCGACTTTGAACGACGCGGAAGCGGTTCGCGACAAAGGCCGCGTCGGCCAGCGCGGCATTTGCTGCCGGGTTTGCTCCCGTGCCGTGGAAGTCAGAGAAGGCCGCCGACTGATTGACGAAAACGCCGCCCGTCAAGTTGATCGAGAGTGCTACGCCACCGCGGATCGATGCTTCGTGCGCCTCTTCGAGCACGGCTTCATCCGTGCTGTAAACAGACAGCGTCAGCGCGCCGTGCTCGGCGGCGATTGCGCCAGAAAGGTCGAGCGACTGCGCTGTCGAGTCCGTTGCGATCACGAACGAGATCGGGCCGAACCATTCTTTGGTGAATTGGGCGTGGTCGTTAGCAGCATCTAGTTGGAGCACGAGCGGTGTGCGCACGCGTGCGCCGGCAAAGGCCGGATGTTCCAGCGTTTGGCTTTCCGCCAGAACGCGGCCAAGCTTGGCCGCCTCGTCGATGCGTTGAGTTATGCCTTCGTTCTGGATCGCGCCGAGCAGCTCGACGGCGCGCGCTGGGTCAGCAACCAGTTTTTGCACTGCGCTGGCGATAGCTTGAGCGACCTCGTCGAAACTGAGCGTGCCTTCAGCGGTGCGGATACCGCCGCGCGGTACGTAGATGTTCTGCGGCGCGGTGCACATCTGGCCCGAGTACAGCGCGAGTGAGAAGGCGATATTGCGAGCGGCGGCCTTGATGTCGTCCACCGAGTCGATCACGATCTGGTTGACGCCGGCTTTTTCAGTGTAGACCTGAGCCTGATGCGCGTTGCGCTCGAGCCAGGTGCCGTTTTGTGTGCTGCCCGTGAAGTCGATCAATTTGATTTCCGGGCGCAGTGCCAGATCCTGTACGAGCGGACCGTCGTTCGGGTTGGTTGCGAGCAGCGTAACGATGTTCGGATCGAAACCGGCCTCGCGCAATACGTCACGCGCGATTCGGACGGTCAGCGCGAGCGGCAGAATTGCGCCCGGATGCGGCTTGACGATGACCGTGTTGCCTGTTGCCAGATCAGCGAAGAGGCCCGGATAGCCGTTCCACGTCGGGAAGGTGCAGCAGCCGAGCACGAGGCCGGTTCCGCGCGGCACGACGGTGTAGCGCTTTTGCATTGCGAGCGGCGGATTTTTGCCTTGCGGCTTTTCCCAATGGGCATCGGCGGGAATACGGCGCAGTTGGTCCCATGCATACACGACCGCTTCGAGCGCGCGGTCTTGCGCATGTGGGCCGCCGGCCTGGAAGGCCATCATGAATGCCTGACCGGTCGTGTGCATGACGCTATAGCCGATTTCGAAGCTGGCGCGATTCACGCGCGTGAGGATTTCGAGGCATACGCCGATCCACGCTTGCGGGCCAGCCGCGCGCCAGTTGCGCTGTGCGGCGGCCGCCGCGGAGATCAGTGTGTCAGGATCGGCCTTTGGATAGCGCACGCCGAGCGGGAACCCGAATGGCGAGACTTCAGCGCCGACGGTTTCTCCGGTCGCCGGCTGGTCCAGTTCGAACGTCTTGTTCAGATGCGCTTTGAATGCGGCTTCGCCGTCCGCGCTAGCTGTTTCCCCGTACACTTTCGGACTGGGCATCTCGACGAACGGACTCCAGTAGCCGCGCGTTTCAACCGCGGTGAGTGCCTTTTGCAGCGTGTCTTCGTGCTTGGTGAATAGCGGATGTGTCATGGCAGAGGGGCTTGGCGATACGTTGGGGAAAGCCTGTCGAATAATTGACCGACCGGTTGGTTGGTGAATGGTAGCATTATTAAGACGGCCGCGCGAAGCGTTTTCGCGTGGCATTAACCATTAGGAGGCGGCATGGTTTACGAGAACATTCTGGTTGAGACGCGGGGGCGGGTCGGTTTGGTCACGTTGAATCGCCCGAAAGCATTGAACGCGTTGAACGACGCATTGATGGACGAACTGGGTGCAGCGCTGCGCGAGTTCGATGCCGACGACGCAATCGGCGCGATCGTCGTGACGGGCAGTGAGAAGGCCTTTGCCGCCGGGGCCGACATCGGAATGATGGCGTCCTATACCTATATGGACGTCTATAAAGGTGACTACATCACTCGCAACTGGGAAACGGTGCGCTCCATCCGCAAGCCGATCATTGCCGCAGTAGCGGGCTTCGCGCTTGGCGGCGGTTGCGAGTTGGCGATGATGTGCGACATTATTTTCGCCGCCGACACTGCGAAGTTCGGCCAGCCGGAAATCAAGCTTGGCATCATGCCGGGCGCAGGCGGTACGCAGCGACTGCCGCGTGCCGTCTCAAAGGCGAAAGCAATGGATCTCTGTCTGACCGCCCGTTTCATGGACGCAGCCGAGGCAGAGCGCGCTGGATTGGTCTCGCGGGTGATTCCCGCTGCTTCCCTCCTTGACGAGGCGATGGCTGCGGCCGCGACCATCGCTGAATTCCCGTTGCCGGCGGTGATGATGGTCAAGGAATCGGTCAACCGTGCATACGAAACGACGTTGGCGGAAGGCGTGCATTTCGAGCGCCGCCTGTTCCATTCGCTGTTCGCTACGGAGGATCAGAAGGAGGGGATGGCCGCGTTCGTTGAGAAGCGCAAACCGGTTTTCACGCATCGTTAATGTGCTTGTCAAAATAACGCTTGCAAGGCGCGGTTCGGCTCGCTAGAATCTCGCTCTTTCGTGCTTCGGACAACGGGGCACGGGAGGCGGGAGAGCCAGCAGTGGCAAGGCTTTCAGCGAAGTGGGCGGGTTGGGAAAGTTAGAAAAACCTGTTGACGGCGTAGCGAAAGTTCTTCATAATCTCGTTTCTCTGCTGCTGATGCAGCGACGCAGAACGAAGCGGTACCGGGTGGTTGTGGTGTTGAAGCTTGATACCAGCAGCGCGCGGTGCGGTTCCGGTAGTGAATGCGGACTCGATCTTTAAAAATTAACAGCCGATAAGTGTGGGCGCTTGATGCGCGACGCGCAGTGAACTCTTCGGGGTTTGCTGGAAGCGAAAGTATCAAGTCTCACACAGTAATGAAAGGAAGGTTTTCCTGCTGGGGTGGAAACACGCTGGCAGGAGGATCATTCGTCAGTACGTTGAGTGAGCGACCGGTTCGTAACAGAACCGAAAAACAGTAACAGGTTTGAACTGAAGAGTTTGATCCTGGCTCAGATTGAACGCTGGCGGCATGCCTTACACATGCAAGTCGAACGGCAGCACGGGGGCAACCCTGGTGGCGAGTGGCGAACGGGTGAGTAATACATCGGAACGTGTCCTGTAGTGGGGGATAGCCCGGCGAAAGCCGGATTAATACCGCATACGCTCTACGGAGGAAAGGGGGGGATCGCAAGACCTCCCGCTACAGGGGCGGCCGATGGCAGATTAGCTAGTTGGTGGGGTAAAGGCCTACCAAGGCGACGATCTGTAGCTGGTCTGAGAGGACGACCAGCCACACTGGGACTGAGACACGGCCCAGACTCCTACGGGAGGCAGCAGTGGGGAATTTTGGACAATGGGCGCAAGCCTGATCCAGCAATGCCGCGTGTGTGAAGAAGGCCTTCGGGTTGTAAAGCACTTTTGTCCGGAAAGAAAACCTCTGGGTTAATACCCCGGGGGGATGACGGTACCGGAAGAATAAGCACCGGCTAACTACGTGCCAGCAGCCGCGGTAATACGTAGGGTGCAAGCGTTAATCGGAATTACTGGGCGTAAAGCGTGCGCAGGCGGTCCGCTAAGACAGATGTGAAATCCCCGGGCTTAACCTGGGAACTGCATTTGTGACTGGCGGGCTAGAGTATGGCAGAGGGGGGTAGAATTCCACGTGTAGCAGTGAAATGCGTAGAGATGTGGAGGAATACCGATGGCGAAGGCAGCCCCCTGGGCCAATACTGACGCTCATGCACGAAAGCGTGGGGAGCAAACAGGATTAGATACCCTGGTAGTCCACGCCCTAAACGATGTCAACTAGTTGTCGGGTCTTCATTGACTTGGTAACGTAGCTAACGCGTGAAGTTGACCGCCTGGGGAGTACGGTCGCAAGATTAAAACTCAAAGGAATTGACGGGGACCCGCACAAGCGGTGGATGATGTGGATTAATTCGATGCAACGCGAAAAACCTTACCTACCCTTGACATGTATGGAATCCTGCTGAGAGGTGGGAGTGCCCGAAAGGGAGCCATAACACAGGTGCTGCATGGCTGTCGTCAGCTCGTGTCGTGAGATGTTGGGTTAAGTCCCGCAACGAGCGCAACCCTTGTCCCTAGTTGCTACGCAAGAGCACTCTAGGGAGACTGCCGGTGACAAACCGGAGGAAGGTGGGGATGACGTCAAGTCCTCATGGCCCTTATGGGTAGGGCTTCACACGTCATACAATGGTCGGAACAGAGGGTCGCCAACCCGCGAGGGGGAGCCAATCCCAGAAAACCGATCGTAGTCCGGATCGCACTCTGCAACTCGAGTGCGTGAAGCTGGAATCGCTAGTAATCGCGGATCAGCATGCCGCGGTGAATACGTTCCCGGGTCTTGTACACACCGCCCGTCACACCATGGGAGTGGGTTTTACCAGAAGTGGCTAGTCTAACCGCAAGGAGGACGGTCACCACGGTAGGATTCATGACTGGGGTGAAGTCGTAACAAGGTAGCCGTATCGGAAGGTGCGGCTGGATCACCTCCTTTCTCGAGCTAACGTGTCAATGCGTTGAGCGCTCACGCTTATCGGCTGTGAAAAAGACAGACTCAGGGGTCTGTAGCTCAGTTGGTTAGAGCACCGTCTTGATAAGGCGGGGGTCGATGGTTCGAATCCATCCAGACCCACCACTGTTTCTGCGGTGGCTGCGCTAATGACTGAAACCCCTGGGGCATCAATACAGATAGCAATATCTGTGTGTGACTGGGGGATTAGCTCAGCTGGGAGAGCACCTGCTTTGCAAGCAGGGGGTCGTCGGTTCGATCCCGTCATCCTCCACCAATCTTCAATGCCGGTTTTACTGCGGCGGACCTTGCAAGAGGTTTGCGGTGTAGTGAAACAGGCATTGGCGATTGAGCCAGTCAGAGTGATAGGTGGTCATAGCGACCATCATATCGGCTGTCGTTCTTTAACAATCAGGAAGAAGTAGTAAAGAGATTCACGAAAGATCACTTAGAGATGGGTGGTTGAGTAGGTGAATCAGGGTTGTGATTGTATCAATGTATGAAAAGGTAATCGAAAGATTGCCTTGGAATACGGCGCAACACGAATACTCAACCTGTAGCGATTGTGGCGAGGCATGGATCTTCGGATCGGTGTTGAGACACACCCGTTATAGGGTCAAGCGAACAAGTGCATGTGGTGGATGCCTTGGCGATCACAGGCGATGAAGGACGCGGTAGCCTGCGAAAAGCGACGGGGAGCTGGCAAACGAGCTTTGATCCGTCGATGTCCGAATGGGGAAACCCACCTCTTTTGAGGTATCCGTGACTGAATACATAGGTCACGAGAAGCGAACGCGGTGAACTGAAACATCTAAGTAACCGCAGGAAAAGAAATCAACCGAGATTCCCAGAGTAGTGGCGAGCGAAATGGGATCAGCCTGTACTCTTTATCTTCATTGTTAGTCGAAGGCTCTGGAAAGTGCCGCCATAGCAGGTGATAGCCCTGTAGACGAAAACAGCGAGGAAGAACTGGGTGTACGACAAGTAGGGCGGGACACGTGAAATCCTGTCTGAAGATGGGGGGACCATCCTCCAAGGCTAAATACTCGTGATCGACCGATAGTGAACCAGTACCGTGAGGGAAAGGCGAAAAGAACCCCGGGAGGGGAGTGAAATAGATCCTGAAACCGCATGCATACAAACAGTCGGAGCCTCGTAAGGGGTGACGGCGTACCTTTTGTATAATGGGTCAGCGACTTACATTCAGTGGCAAGCTTAACCGATTAGGGCAGGCGTAGCGAAAGCGAGTCCGAACAGGGCGTTCAGTCGCTGGGTGTAGACCCGAAACCAGGTGATCTATCCATGGCCAGGATGAAGGTGCGGTAACACGTACTGGAGGTCCGAACCCACTAACGTTGAAAAGTTAGGGGATGAGCTGTGGATAGGGGTGAAAGGCTAAACAAACCTGGAAATAGCTGGTTCTCTCCGAAAACTATTTAGGTAGTGCCTCGTGTATCACCTTCGGGGGTAGAGCACTGTCATGGTTGTGGGGTCCATTGCGGATTACTACGCCATAGCAAACTCCGAATACCGAAGAGTGCAATCACGGGAGACAGACATCGGGTGCTAACGTCCGGTGTCAAGAGGGAAACAACCCAGACCGCCAGCTAAGGTCCCCAAATATTGCTAAGTGGGAAACGAAGTGGGAAGGCTAAAACAGTCAGGAGGTTGGCTTAGAAGCAGCCATCCTTTAAAGAAAGCGTAATAGCTCACTGATCGAGTCGTCCTGCGCGGAAGATGTAACGGGGCTAAGCAATATACCGAAGCTGCGGATGCACATTTATGTGCATGGTAGGAGAGCGTTCCGTAAGCCTGCGAAGGTGCATTGAAAAGTGCGCTGGAGGTATCGGAAGTGCGAATGCTGACATGAGTAGCGATAAAGGGGGTGAAAGGCCCCCTCGCCGTAAGCCCAAGGTTTCCTACGCAACGTTCATCGGCGTAGGGTGAGTCGGCCCCTAAGGCGAGGCAGAAATGCGTAGCTGATGGGAAGCAGGTTAATATTCCTGCACCATTGTTAAATGCGATGGGGGGACGGATCGCGGAAGGTTGTCCGGGTGTTGGAAGTCCCGGTCGCTGCGTTGGAGAAGGCACTCAGGCAAATCCGGGTGCGTAATTCAAGGGCGTGGCGCCATTCACTTAGGTGAAGAAGCAATCGGAAGTGGTTCCAAGAAAAGCCTCTAAGCTTCAGTTTAACAAGACCGTACCGCAAACCGACACAGGTGGGCGAGATGAGTATTCTAAGGCGCTTGAGAGAACTCGGGAGAAGGAACTCGGCAAATTGGTACCGTAACTTCGGGATAAGGTACGCCCCTGTAGCCTGACGCGCCTGCGCGCTTAGGGTGAAGGGGTTGCAATAAACTGGTGGCTGCGACTGTTTAATAAAAACACAGCACTCTGCAAACACGAAAGTGGACGTATAGGGTGTGACGCCTGCCCGGTGCCGGAAGATTAAATGATGGGGTGCAAGCTCTTGATTGAAGTCCCGGTAAACGGCGGCCGTAACTATAACGGTCCTAAGGTAGCGAAATTCCTTGTCGGGTAAGTTCCGACCTGCACGAATGGCGTAACGATGGCCACACTGTCTCCTCCCGAGACTCAGCGAAGTTGAAGTGTTTGTGATGATGCAATCTCCCCGCGGCTAGACGGAAAGACCCCATGAACCTTTACTGTAGCTTTGCATTGGACTTTGAACCGGTCTGTGTAGGATAGGTGGGAGGCTTTGAAGCGTGGACGCCAGTCTGCGTGGAGCCGCCCTTGAAATACCACCCTGGTTTGTTTGAGGTTCTAACCTTGGTCCGTGATCCGGATCGGGGACAGTGCATGGTAGGCAGTTTGACTGGGGCGGTCTCCTCCCAAAGTGTAACGGAGGAGTACGAAGGTACGCTAGGTACGGTCGGAAATCGTGCTGATAGTGCAATGGCATAAGCGTGCTTAACTGCGAGACCGACAAGTCGAGCAGGTGCGAAAGCAGGTCATAGTGATCCGGTGGTTCTGTATGGAAGGGCCATCGCTCAACGGATAAAAGGTACTCTGGGGATAACAGGCTGATACCGCCCAAGAGTTCATATCGACGGCGGTGTTTGGCACCTCGATGTCGGCTCATCTCATCCTGGGGCTGTAGCCGGTCCCAAGGGTATGGCTGTTCGCCATTTAAAGAGGTACGTGAGCTGGGTTTAAAACGTCGTGAGACAGTTTGGTCCCTATCTGCCGTGGGCGCTGGATATTTGAAGGGGGCTGCTCCTAGTACGAGAGGACCGGAGTGGACGAACCTCTGGTGTACCGGTTGTCACGCCAGTGGCATCGCCGGGTAGCTATGTTCGGAAGAGATAACCGCTGAAAGCATCTAAGCGGGAAACTCGCCTTAAGATGAGATATCCCCGGGGCTTCGAGCCCCTTGAAGGGTCGTTCAAGACCAGGACGTTGATAGGTCAGGTGTGGAAGCGCAGTAATGCGTTAAGCTAACTGATACTAATTGCCCGTAAGGCTTGATCCTATAACCGGTGTGTTTTACTACGCCACGGTTGAGATCACGTGTTGTGCCAGAAACAACACAACCCCAACAGCTTTACCCCTGGTGAGCATCACCAGAAACTACTTCTTCCAGATTGGTTGTATTGCTCCACGAGCAGTGCGACAACAAGTCATGCCTGATGACCATAGCGAGTCGGTCCCACCCCTTCCCATCCCGAACAGGACCGTGAAACGACTCCACGCCGATGATAGTGCGGATTCCCGTGTGAAAGTAGGTAATCGTCAGGCTCCCCTGCAGCAACAGAAACCCCACCCCAAAAGGTGGGGTTTCTGCGTTTACCGTCTGCAAAAACAGGCACAGAACGGGCCTTCGCCTCCAGCCGTGCCATCACGACTGCGATGGCACGCTCACGCCGGCACTTCGCCCAGGTGGTCCATCCGTCGTAACGGCCGGATCTGGAAACATCGCGCGACATGGCCGATGCGCTCCCGCTGCTCCGGCATTGCTTCTCCCTGATCCGCAGCGCGTTCGCGCAACCCGTCACCTGCAGATAAGCGCGTCCGCCGTCAGTTCACTCAAACCACCTTAATTTTCCTGTGCCAAGAACCGTTGTGCCAGCCGAACCCAATACGTCGAACCGATCGACAATAGCTCGTCGTTGAAGTCATAGCTCGCGTTATGAAGCATGCAAGGCCCGGCACCATGTCCTGATTCCCGGTGCCCGCCGTCGCCATTACCGAGAAATGCGTAACAGCCCGGCTTCGCCAGCAGCATGAACGAAAAATCCTCGGCGCCCATCGTCGGTTCGACTGCATCGTCGACATTTTCCGCGCCGACAATTTCCTTCATTACCGCTGCCGCGAATCGAGCCTCTTCACTACTGTTGACGGTTGGTGGATAGTTGCGATGAAAGTGGATATCGACCGAACAATCGTAAGCCTCAGCCGTGCTCTGGGCGATTTTGCCCATGCGTGCTTCGATCAGATCAAGTGTTTCGGTGGTAAAAGTCCGCACAGTGCCAGCGATCCACGCATCGTTCGGGACGACATTGACGGCGTCGCCGGCGTGAATCTGGGTGATCGACAGTACTGCAGTATCGAGCGGCTTCTTGTTTCGCGTGATGATGCTCTGCAGCCCGTTCGCAATCTGAACCGCTGTGAACACAGGGTCGCGGCCGTTGTGCGGCAGTGCCGCGTGCGAACCCACGCCTTTGATTTCAATGCGAAATTCGTTGCTAGATGCCATGATCGGGCCTTCGGTCACGCCGAAATGGCCTGCCGCCATGCCCGGCCAATTGTGAACGCCGAAAACCGCATCGACTGGAAACTTTGTGAACAGGCCATCGTCGATCATTGCCTGGGCGCCAGCGCCCCCTTCTTCTGCCGGTTGAAAGATGAACACGATTGTGCCGTCAAATTCGCCGTGCTTGACCAGATGCCGCGCTGCGCCGAGCAGCATCGCGGTATGTCCATCATGGCCGCACGCGTGCATTTTGCCGTCGTTCTGCGAACGATGATCGAAGCTGTTCAGCTCCTGAATCGGCAGCGCGTCCATGTCGGCGCGTAGCCCGATCGAGCGCGATCCGTTGCCGCGTTTCAGTACGCCGACCACGCCTGTTTTGCCCAATCCACGATGAGTTTCGATGCCCCAGGACTCAAGTGTCCTGGCAACCAGATCCGCCGTCGCGGTTTCTTCGTAACGCAACTCGGGGTGGGCATGAATCGTTCGTCGGAGGGTCTGAATTTCGCCGTGGGCGGCCTGGATTTCTGGGATCAGTTTCATGATGGGCTGTGCTTTGCGTTGCGTGGAATCGCTCGGGGCCATATTGCCCGGGCACCTTGATAACCGATTCTACGCCGAAGGCATTTTTGGCGGCACAGTGCAGGTCAAGGGGCATCGGACGTAATAAAATTCGGGATTGCCCCACCGCTTACAGCTCTCCCGGACGAATCGCCGATGAATGCTCCAACTGAATTCGCCCGCGCGGTGTGCCCGCACGATTGCCCTGATACCTGTGCGATGCGCGTGACTATCGAAGGCGGACGGGCGATCAAGGTCGTTGGCGATCCCGATCATCCGCCGACTCAAGGCGCGCTGTGTACCAAAGTCAGCCGCTATGCTGACCGGGTTCACCATCCGCATCGTTTGACGACACCAATGAAGCGCATCGGCCGCAAAGGCGAAGGCCGTTTTGAGCCGATCAGCTGGGATCAGGCGTTCGAACTGGCCGCTGCGCGTCTGTCGGAGATCGCGAGCCGGGCGCCAGAAGCCATCATGCCGTACAGCTACGCCGGCACAATGGGCCTGGTTCAGGGCGACAGCATTGCGCAACGGTTCTTCCACAAACTCGGGGCATCACAGTTGGACCGCACGATTTGCGCAGCCGCTGGTGCGGCTGGGTTGAAGTACACCTACGGCGCCAGCCTCGGCATGCGCACCGAGTTTTTCGCCGAAAGCGAGGTTATCCTGATCTGGGGTTCGAATCCCATCGCGTCGAACCTGCATTTCTGGACACGCGCTCAGGAAGCCAAGCGTCGCGGTGCACGGCTGATCGCGATCGATCCATACCGATCGCTGACGGCGGAAAAATGCCACCAGCACATTGCACTTAAACCCGGAACCGACGGTGCTTTGGCGCTCGGCATGATCAACGTGTTGATCACGGAAAATCTGCTCGATCACGCGTACATCGCGACTCATACATTGGGCTTCGAGCAACTCAAGGTGCGCGCACTCAGTTATCCGCCGTCACGTGCCGCTCAAATTTGCGGTGTCGACGAGCAGGTGATTGTCGATGTTGCGCGCCTTTACGGCAGCACGAAAAAGGCCGCGATCCGGATGAATTACGGACTGCAGCGGGTGCGCGGCGGTGGTAACGCCGTACGCGCAATCGCCTGCTTACCTTCGCTGACAGGCGCGTGGCGCGAGCGAGCGGGCGGTGTCCTGCTGTCGTCGGGCGGATGGGCGCCGGTGGATTCGCACGCGTTGCAGCGACCGGATCTGATGCCCGGCTGGCCCGCCAAGGCTTCGCGCGTCATTAATATGAACGCGATCGGCGACGCACTGCTGCACCCGGGCGACGCTACCTTCGGTCCAAAAATCGAAGCGATCATCGTCTATAACTCCAATCCGGTGGCGGTCGCGCCGGACTCGGAACGGGTCGCAGCAGGATTTGCACGCGAGGACCTGTTCACGATCGTGCTCGAACATTTTCGGACCGACACCGCTGACTACGCCGATTTGCTTCTACCGGCCACGACCCAACTCGAGCACCTCGACGTGCACAAGTCGTACGGGCACACACACGTGATGGTCAACTTGCCGGCGATCGCGCCGGTTGGCGATGCACGCCCGAACACGGAGATCTTTCGCGGCCTCGCGCGCCGCATGGGCCTGCAGGAGCCAGCGCTCTACGAGAGTGATGACGCTATCGCACAGGGAGCCTTCCGCTGGAATGACAAGACGCTCGAAGGCGTCAGCTGGGACTCGCTAAAGAAAACCGGCTGGGCGGAGCTAAAGCTGCCTGACGCGCCGTTCGCCGAGGGTGGCTTTCGCACGCCGTCCGGTAAGTGCGAGTTTTTCAGCGAGCGTCTCGCGCAACAAGGTCTCGACCCGCTGCCAGATTATCTGCCGCCTCACGAGTCCGCGGACGGTGCGCCCGAGCTCGCCGCCCGTTACCCACTTGCGATGATTTCGCCGCCTGCCCGTAACTTCCTGAACAGCACCTTCGTGAACATCGAAAGTCTGCGCTCGACGGAAGGCGAGCCGCATCTGGACATCCACCCGATCGACGCGCAGCAGCGAAACATCGTCGACGGTGATCAGGTTCGCATATTCAACGACCGCGGCTCGATGCAAGCGCGAGCCCGTGTCACCGACAAGGCACGCAAAGGGCTCGTGGTCGGCCTGTCGATCTGGTGGAAGAAGCTCGCGCCCGACGGCCGCAACGCCAACCAGGTCACCAGCCAGGCGCTCACGGACCTGGGCGGATCGGCCACGTTCTACGACTGCCTTGTCGAAGTCGAACGTGCCTGAAAACACGCTCAACAATCTCGCAGCGACGGCCCGCACCGGGTTCGAGGCTGCAGTCTAACCTAGCCGCTTTTCGCGAATAGCACAGGGGTGCCCATGCTACGATGCGTTTTTAGCACGATCATTCGAAAATAAAAAAGGAGACGCTGCATGGACAAAATCTGGCTGAAATCTTATCCGCCCGGCGTTCCCGCAGAAATCGACCCGACCCGCTATTCGTCTGTCGCCGAGCTGCTCGAAGAAGCCTTCCGCGACCACCGCGCCAAACCGGCGTTCGTCTGCATGGGCAAAGAGATCAGCTACGGCGAACTGGACGCGCTCTCGCACAAGCTCGCCGCATGGTTTCAGTCGAAGGGCCTCGCTCGCGGCGCGCGCATCGCGATCATGATGCCGAACGTACTGCAATATCCCGTGGCGATCGCGGCGATCTTGCGCGCGGGTTATGTGGTCGTGAACGTGAACCCGCTCTACACGCCACGGGAGCTCGAGCATCAGCTCAAGGACAGCGGCGCGGAAGCGATCATCCTGCTCGAAAACTTCGCTGTCACGCTGCAGGCGATCGTGCGCAATACGTCGGTCAAGCACGTTGTCGTCGCCGCAATGGGCGATTTGATGGGCGTGAAGGGCACGCTGGTGAACTTCGTCGTGCGGCGCGTGAAAAAGATGGTGCCGGCGTGGAGCTTGCCGGGTCACGTCAAATTCAATACGGCGATCGCCGAGGGCGCGCGCCAGAATTTCAGACCGGTCCAGCAAGGTCCGGACGACGTCGCGTTTCTACAGTACACGGGCGGTACGACCGGCGTGGCCAAGGGCGCGACGCTGTTGCATCGGAATTTGATTGCCAATGTGCTGCAGTCGGAAATCTGGCTCGATCCGGTTCGCGCCAACCGCACGGACATCGATCAGTTCATTACGGTTGTCGCGCTGCCGCTCTATCACGTCTTTGCGCTGACGGTATGCGGGCTGCTGACGATCCGTACCGGCGGACTCGGAGTGCTGATTCCAAATCCGCGCGACATACCCGGCATGATCAGGGCACTGGAAGGCTATCCGATCACGACGATTCCCGCCGTCAACACGCTGTACAACGCGATGCTGAACAGCCCGGACTTCCACAAACTCGATTTTTCGAAGCTGATCGCGGCAAATGGCGGCGGTATGGCGGTGCAGGAAGCCGTCGCCAAGCGCTGGTTCGAGCATACGCATACGCCGATCATCGAGGGCTACGGTTTGTCGGAGACATCGCCGTGCGTCACCTGCAATCCGGTTACTGTCACGGAATATAGCGGCACGATCGGTCTGCCGCTGCCGTCGACGGAAATCTCGATTCGCGACGACGAAGGCAACGAAATGCCGCTCGGTCAGCCGGGGGAAATCTGCATCCGCGGCCCGCAGGTGATGGCTGGCTACTGGAACCGCCCGGACGAAACGGCCAAGGTCATGACGCCGGATGGCTTCTTCAAATCGGGCGATGTCGGCTTGATGAATGAAGGTGGTTTCGTCAAGATCGTCGACCGGAAGAAGGACATGATTCTGGTCTCTGGCTTCAACGTCTATCCGAACGAAATCGAGGACGTGGTCGCCACGTTGCCGGGCGTGTTCGAAGTCGCCGCAGTCGGCGTGCCGGATCAGCATTCGGGTGAAGCGGTAAAGCTGTTCGTCGTGAAGAAAGATCAGGCGCTTACCGATGCGGATATCTTCGCGTATTGCAAACAGCAGCTCACCGGCTACAAGCGGCCCAAGATCGTCGAGTTCCGCACGGAGTTGCCCAAGAGCAATGTCGGCAAGATTCTGCGTCGCGAGTTGCGCGACGGCCGGGCGTAAGCGTGTCAGGCGCTGCACGCCCATTACGCCCATCGACCTGAACAGAACTGACACGCAGTCACGCATTGCGCGGAAAAGCGAGAAAGGCCCGGCAGATTTTCATCCACCGGGCGTTTCTCTTTGAGCCGTCGCCTCCACACCAACCAGCTGACCTACGCGGCACGCGCCCATAAAAAAAGGCGCCCGAAGGCGCCTTTGAGGCAAACTGCTTTATTACGACTTATTAGAACTTGTGGCGGATGCCGACGCGAGCCGTGAACTGATTCTGGTTCGACGAGCCGGTCAGGCCGTTGATGCCGGCCGTTGCGTCAACCGTAGCGCCTGCTGCGGTGATCGTATCGCCCAAAGCGTGTTGGTACACACCCGTCACGTACACGTCGGTACGCTTGGACAGGAAGTAGTCCACGCCAACAGCACCTTGGTGGTACTGAGCACGCGAGTTGCCGTTGATTTCCGCGCCGCGCGTGTAGTCATACGCTGCGCCGACCAGCAATGCCGGGGTCAACTGATACTTGAAGTTGAGTTCGGCGTTGTTGAACGTAGCCGATTGGCCCTTGAACGGCGAAGCGAACGAAGCGCCCAGGTTGCCGAAGCGGATGTTCGAGTACGTTGCACCGATCGTTGCTGCGCCGAACGTGTATGCACCGCCAGCACCAATCACCTGGTACGTATTAGCCGACGAGAAGCCAGCGTAGACCGGCGACGTCACAGCTGCGTTCGCTGCCAAAGCCGTGCCGCCGTTGTTGAACAGGCCACCCGATGCTGCCGGGGTGCGTGCGTTCAAGTAGCCGACGCCCAAGACCAACGGACCGTTGTTGTAGCCAGCGCCCAACGACCAGATCTGGTTCGACGTGACGTTGCCAGCAACGCCGCCGAAGCTGTACGTGCCGCCGAACGTCAGGCCGCCGTAGTTTGCGCTCGTGTACTTGACCGTGTTGTTGGTGCGGTACGCGTTGTTGAAGTTGTCGATGTCACCCGGGTGAGCGGCGATGTAGCCGCCCCACTGGTCACCGGCTTCCAGCGGACCGACGTAGTCGACGACGGAGTCGTACTGACGACCCAGCGTGACCGTGCCGAACTGGCTCGACAGACCGACGTACGCTTGACGACCGAACATCAGGCCGCCTTGACCCAGCTTGCCGTTGTTCACGTCAAAGCCGTTTTCCAACACGAAGATTGCCTTCAGACCGCCGCCCAGATCTTCCGTGCCGCGCAGGCCCCAACGGGAACCTTGCAGAACGCCGCTGGACAGGTTGTACAGGTGCTTGCCACCCGAGTTGGTGTTGATGTTGAAGCCTTCGTCAATGATACCGTACAGGGTCACGCTGCTCTGAGCATGTGCGACGCCTGCGAATGCGCCCAGTGCTGCGAGAGCGAGAAGCGACTTTTTCATCGAATGATCTCCAAGAATTACGAATCTTTTGTACAAGGCGAATATTTATGTAGCGTTGAGGCCTTGCGTGTCCAACTTCGCGAGAAGTTGCACGTAATGTAACAAAAGGCATACATGCCACAAAGAAAAAGGAGATGGCCAGGAAGGCTCCTGTTTCGTTTACGCAACATGGTCTAAAATCAGAAATTGGCCGTCGGAAACGTTTGAACCGAAGGTCTTCGCGACCCCGGTTTTGCCCCGCAAAGCCTTGTCGCGTGGACCCGTCAGCGCGACGGGACGGTTGTCGAATCAGGGGGTGCTGAATGTTTCTGGACGAGTTG
Source organism: Paraburkholderia sp. RL17-337-BIB-A (assembly GCF_046025895.1). Taxonomy (NCBI): domain Bacteria; kingdom Pseudomonadati; phylum Pseudomonadota; class Betaproteobacteria; order Burkholderiales; family Burkholderiaceae; genus Paraburkholderia; species Paraburkholderia sp. RL17-337-BIB-A. Next base: position 378,937 of record NZ_JARESY010000001.1, read on the forward strand.
ATTAGCGAGTTTGATCGGGGTTTACGCTCAATGACCGGCGTGTCGCGGATGAGTCGTCCGTTGCCGGTCCCGCAAGGACTGGCCGCGGAGTCCGTCGAGCTTTCGCCTGCGGAACGCGCGCATGCGGCTGGCTTGATGCGGGTGAACCACGTGGGTGAGGTGTGCGCCCAAGCGCTTTACCAGGCTCAGAAACTTGCTACAAAGTCGCCGTCCTTGCGGGCCGTGTTCAATCGCGCCGCCATCGAGGAAGAAGATCATCTGGCGTGGACTGCCAAACGCCTCGAGGCGCTCGATTCGCGTCCAAGTCTCCTGAACCCGCTCTGGTATACAGGCGCGCTGGCAATCGGCCTCGCGGCAGGCCGGTTGGGCGACCGGGTGAGTCTCGGCTTCATGGCGGAAACCGAACGCCAGGTCGAACAGCATCTGGATAGCCATCTGGATGAGTTGCCTGCAGCCGACCGCGAGTCGCGCGCAATCGTCGAACAGATGCGCGTGGACGAGGCGCAGCACGGTAAATCCGCCATGGACGCGGGCGGCGTCGAGTTGCCTTTCCCCGCACGAGCCCTGATGCGCGCGGTGTCGAAAGTCATGACACGGACCGCCTATTACATATAAGTTCGAGACCTCTGCTCACGCATCGTCTGAAAGTGGGACGGCGCCTCGCGCGCCATTCGCTCGAAGTACCCGGAACACCAGCAAACACCTCCCAATCCCGCTTCACGATCTCTTACATTCCGCACCTTTCCCTCGCACTTTTCACGTATCACCTTCACAAGTTTCACTAGCTCATTCATTTATAACGGTTTTCCGTTTTATGTCTGACGTGAGAGAGTCGCGCTAAGTCCTTGTTCTTACAAACAAAATCCACTCGAAAAGCGCGTAACTCCCTTGACCCCTGTTTAGCGTTCCTCTAAAGTGGGAGACAGTGTGAGAAAGTGTATTTTTGTGTGATCTCACGGGCGGTTTGGGGTAGATTTTCACGAATCGGGCAGCGGGCGCAAAAAACGCCGCGAGAGTAACCGGGTGGATGGGACCGGAGTAAGCGCTAAAGCGCTAACTCCGGTCGACAGGGGGAGAGCGAAGTGTTCCAAGGGGCGTCGGCGCTGACGCTCGATGCGAAAGGGCGGATGTCGATTCCCTCTCGCTATCGGGATGCGCTGCAAACACAGGCAGAGGGCCGGGTGACGATCACCAAGCACCCGGACGGCTGCCTGTTGCTCTTTCCGCGCCCGGAGTGGGAGATCTTCCGCGACAAGGTCGACAAGCTGCCCATGAACGCGGCCTGGTGGAAGCGCATTTTTCTCGGCAACGCAATGGACGTCGATATGGACGGCGCGGGCCGGGTGCTCGTGTCGCCGGAATTGCGCGCGGCGGGCTCGCTGGAAAAGGAAGTGACCCTGCTCGGCATGGGTCGTCACTTCGAGTTGTGGGACGCACAAATTTACGCAGCAAAGGAACAGGCAGCGATCGCCGAGGGCATGCCCGAAGCGTTAAAGAATTTCACGTTCTGATCGCGGACTACAAATATGGCACCTGCGATGGGAAACGAATTGCAGCATCGCACGGTGCTGCTGGAAGAAGCGGTCAATGCGCTGGTAACACGGCCGGACGGCGTTTATGTGGACGGTACGTTCGGGCGCGGCGGTCATAGCCGGTTGGTGCTGCAGAAGCTGGGTGAAGCGGGGCGCCTGATCGCGTTCGACAAAGACCCGCTCGCCATCGCCACGGCGCAGCAGATCGCCGATCCGCGCTTTGGCATCGTGCACGAGAGTTTTGCTTCACTGCGTGACGCGATTGCGGAGCGCGGGGTAGGGCGGGTGTCGGGCGTTTTGTTGGATCTGGGCGTGTCGTCGCCGCAAGTCGACGATCCGGAGCGGGGTTTCAGTTTCCGCGCCGACGGCCCGCTCGACATGCGGATGGACCCGACGCGCGGCGAGTCTGCTGCTGACTGGCTGGCGCGGGCCACGGTGCAGGAACTGACGGAGGTGATACGAGATTATGGGGAAGAACGGTTTGCTTTTCAGATTGCAAAGGCGCTTGTTGCTCGCCGGGCAGAGTCCGACCGTCTTGGGCCTCTCGTCAGCACGGGCGAGCTTGCCCAAATCGTGGCTAACGTCGTCAAAACCCGTGAGAAGGGCAAGGATCCGGCAACCCGCACCTTTCAAGCTATACGGATTCACATCAATCAAGAGCTTGCGGAGCTGCAAGTCGTTTTAGAAGCAGCGTTGTCGCTGTTGGAGCAAGGGGGGCGGCTGGTGGTCATCAGCTTTCATTCGCTCGAGGACCGGATCGTCAAACGATTCATGCAGGCGCACGCCAGTACGCCTGCGGTGGATCGCCGTCTGCCGATTCGCGCAGTCGATCTGCCGAGCCCTCCGCTCAAAATCATCGGCCGCGTGTTCGCAAGCGACGCTGAAGTCGCCGCGAATCCGCGTGCCCGTTCTGCCGTGATGCGCGTGGCGGAGCGGATCGCACCATGAGTCGCCTCAATATCTTCCTGCTGATGATCCTGATGGGCTGCGCTTTGTCTGTCGTCAATGCAACCAATCAGCAGCGTCAGATCTTTATCCAGTTGCAGCGCGCGCAATCGCAGGAGCGCCAGCTGCAGCAGGATTATTCACAGCTTCAATATCAGCAGAGCGCGCAGTCGAAGACGTCGCGCATCGAGCAGATCGCCACCGATTCGCTGAAGATGCAAGCGGTCAGCACCGGTCGCACCCAGTACCTGACGCTCGATCCGGGCGCGGCCAGGGCTGAGGACGCGCCGATCCCGACTTCCGCCCCAGCCTCGGCGCCCGTGGCGACCCGTCGCGGAGGCGTGCGATGAAAAAATCGTCGACTCGCAAGAGCGTCGCCTTTTCGGCGAACCCGATTCTGTCGGTGCGCCTGCCGATGTGGCGCTCGAAACTCGTCGTGTTCATGCTCTTCATGGCGTTCGTCGCGCTGACCGCGCGCGCCTTCTGGATCCAGGGTCCGGGCAACGCGTTCTATCAGAAGCAGGGTGAAATCCGCTATCAGCGCCGGCTTGAACTGCCGGCCACGCGCGGCAAGATTCTCGACCGCAATGGCCTCGTGCTCGCCACGAGCTTGCCGGTGCGCGCGATCTGGGCCATTCCGGAATCCGTGCCCGACGACCTCGGCGCCGACAAGCTCAATCAGCTCGGCAAGCTGCTCGACATGACGAACACGGAGTTACGCGCCAAGCTGTCGGAAGACAAGAACTTCGTCTACGTGAAGCGCCAGGTGCCGGTCGACGTTGCCGCAAAAGTCGCGGCACTGGACATCCCCGGCATTTATGCACGCGACGAGTACAAGCGCTTCTATCCGGAAGGCGAGATCACGGCTCACCTGATCGGCTTCACCAATGTCGAAGACGAAGGCCAGGAAGGCGTCGAACTCGCCGACCAGAAATTGCTGGCCGGCATGTCGGGTAGCCGCCGAGTCATTAAAGACCGCATGGGCCACATCATCGAGGATGTGGACGAACAGGTCGTGCCGCACAACGGCCAGGATGTCGATCTCTCGATCGACAGCAAGATCCAGTACATCGCGTATACGAATCTGAAAGCGGCCGTCGAGAAATTCAAGGCGAAGGCCGGCGCGGCGATGGTGATCGACGTGCGGTCCGGCGAAGTGCTGGCGCTGGTCAACTATCCGACGTACAACCCGAACGACCGTACGCACCTCACGGGCGACCAGCTGCGCAACCGCATTCTCACGGACACCTTCGAACCGGGTTCGATCATGAAGCCGTTCACGATCTCGCTCGCGCTCGACCTGCACCGCGTGACGCCGACTACACTGGTAGACACGGGGCCGGGCCGCTTTGTGCTCGACGGTGCGCCGATTACCGACGACAGCGCGTTCGGCGTGCTGACGGTGGGTGGCGTGATCCAGAAGTCGAGCAACATCGGCGCGACGAAGATCGCCATGCAGCTCAAGCCCGAAGAGATGTGGAATATGTACACCAGCATCGGTCTCGGCCAGGCGCCGAAGGTCGGCTTCCCAGGCGCGGCGGCGGGTCGTCTGCGTCCGTGGAAGAGCTGGCGCCGCATCGAGCAGGCGACCATGTCGTACGGCTACGGCTTGTCGGTGTCACTGTTTCAGTTGGGCCGCGCGTACACTGCGATCGCGCATGACGGCGAGATCATGCCCGTGTCGATTTTCCGCACGCCTGGCGATCAGCCGGCTACGGGGCCGCAAATCTTCGCGCCCACCACCGCTCGCGAAGTGCGCGCAATGCTTGAAACCGTCACGGCCCCGGGCGGCACGTCGCCGGATGCGGCCGTGCCGGGCTATCGCGTCGGCGGCAAGAGCGGTACTGCATACAAGCATGGCGCCCACGGCTACGATCACTCCAAGTACCGCGCATCGTTCGTCGGCATGGCGCCGATGCCGAATCCGCGCATCGTCGTCGCCGTGTCGGTGGACGAACCGACGGCGGGCAGTCACTTTGGTGGTCAGGTGTCGGGCCCGGTGTTCTCTTCGATCGTCGGCGATACGCTGCGCTCGCTGAACGTGCCGCCGGACATGCCGGTCAAGCAGATGGTCGTGTCCGACGATTCGGCGCCTGCCGCACCGGGCGCACCGCCTTCGGCCGCAACGGTCAAGAAACTTTCCACCAGCGCCGGCGCGAAGAAGATGACGATCGCCGCCAACGCGAAAAGCCATCCCGGAGTCGTGCGATGAGCGCGCTGCGCAAGAAGCACCCAGCGCACCGGCAAATCGCCGACGCGCTCAAGTGGCTGCACGCTCGCGTGCAGCCAGGCGCGCATCTGCATGCCGACACGCGTTCGCTCGCGGCCGGCGATGCGTTTTTCGCCTACGCGGTGGACGGCGCGGACAACCGGCCGTTCATCGACGGCGCGATCGAGCGTGGCGCGGCAGCCGTGCTCGTCCAGCCCGAAGGTTTCAGCGGCGCGATCGATCCCTCCACGACGCTGGCCGTGCCGGCGTTGAATGAACTCGCCGGTTCGATTGCAAGCGCCTGGTATCACGATCCGAGCGATGCAATGCTGTCGATCGGCATCACCGGCACGAACGGCAAGACTTCGTGCAGCCAATGGATTTCCGCGGCGCTGACCGCGCTCGGCAAACGTTGCGCGATCATCGGTACGCTCGGCACGGGTCTGCCGGGTCAACTCGTCCACACCGGCTTCACGACGCCCGACGCGCCACAACTGCAACGCAGTCTCGCGCAGTTGCGCGACGCCGGTGCTCAGGCGGTGGCGATGGAAGTGTCGTCGCACGCGCTGCATCAAGGCCGCGTGAATGGCACTGCGTTCGATATCGCCGTGTTCACAAATCTCACGCAAGACCACCTCGACTATCACGGCACGTTCGAAGCCTACGAAGCCGCCAAGGCGCGTCTGTTCGCCTGGCCGGGACTGCGCGCCGCGGTGATCAATCGCGACGATGGCGCCGGTCGCCGTCTGCTCGCGAGCACAAAGGGCCATGCACGCACGTTCGCCTACGGCCTCGAAGAAGCGCTCAAAGATGCGCCGCAAGGCAATGCGTCGGGCGCCGATGCGTTACTGCTTGCCTCGAACGTGCGCGCCACGGCCACCGGCACCGCCTTTCACCTGACCACATCAGACTGGGGCAACGCCGAAGTCGAAGTGCAAACGCTCGGCGCATTCAACGTCAGCAATCTGCTCGGCGTGCTTGGCGCATTGCTCGCCGCGGAGGTGCCGTTCGACGCCGCGCTTGCCGAACTCGCGAAGCTCGAGCCGGTCAATGGCCGCATGCAACGTCTGGGCGGCCGCTTGCAGAACGACGAGCCGCTCGTCGTAATCGACTACGCGCACACGCCGGACGCGCTGGAAAAGACCCTCGAAGCATTGCGCCCGATGGCTGCCGCACGTGGCGGCGAGCTGATCTGCATATTCGGCTGCGGCGGCGACCGCGATGCGACCAAACGTCCGCTGATGGGCGCGATCGCCGAGACGCTCGCGGACGGCGTGGTCGTCACCAGCGACAACCCGCGCAGCGAAGATCCGCAATCGATCATCGAGCAGATCGCCGCGGGAATGAAAGACGCGTCGAAGGCGCGCCGCGTCGAGGACCGCGCGAGCGCGATCTTGCAAGCGATCCGCGGCGCCGCGCGCGAAGACGTCATCGTGCTGGCCGGCAAGGGGCACGAAGCAACACAGGAAATCATGGGCAAGAAGCGCGCTTTCTCCGATCAGGACCACGCTCGCCTTGCGCTCGCCGCACGGGCGACACACGCACGCGGAGGTGGCGAATGACCCAGCCAGGTGTCGCGATGTTCTCGCTGCGTGAAGCCGCCGCGCTGATCCCCGGCGCGACCGTGCTGGGTGACGACAGCGTCTTGTTCGAACGCGTGTCGACCGATAGCCGCAGTGCCGGTCCAGGCGATCTGTTCGTCGCGATCAAAGGTGATCGTTTCGACGCGCACGATTTCCTGCCGGAAGTCGCCTCGCGCAACGTCGCGGCTGTGCTGGTCTCGCGCACGCCTGACGCTTTGCGCGTGCCCGCTTTGCGCGTCACCGATACGCGCGTGGGCCTCGGCGCGCTCGCACGCGGCTGGCGGCGCAAATTCAGCATGCCGCTCGTCGCCGTGACGGGCAGCAATGGCAAGACGACGGTCAAGGAAATGATCGCGTCGATCTTCGCCGCCGCGGTCGGCGCGGACGCACGCCTTGCCACCGCCGGCAACTTCAACAACGACATCGGCTTGCCGCTCACGCTGTTCCGTCTGCATACCGCGCATCAACTGGCGGTGGTCGAACTGGGCATGAACCATCCGGGCGAGACCTCGCTGCTCGCGAAAATCGCCGAGCCGACGGTCGCGGTGGTGAACAACGCCCAGCGCGAGCATCAGGAATTCATGGCGACAGTCGAAGCGGTCGCGCTCGAACACGCGAGTGTGATTCACGCGCTCACGCCGGAAGGCGTCGCCGTGTTCCCGGCGGACGATGCGTACGCGAGCATCTGGCGCGTCGCGGCCACGGGCAACCGCATCATCGACTTCGCCTTGAACGCCGATGAACGCAACACCGAAGCCGCAGTCAAGGGCACGTTCGCCGGCAACTGTCTGAGCATCGACACGCCGGAAGGCCACGTCGACGTGACACTGCAAGTGCTCGGCAACCACAACGCGCACAACGCGTTGGCCGCCACTGCAGCGGCGCTCGCCGCAGGCGTGTCGCTCGACGCGATCAAACGCGGCCTCGAATCGTTCGGCGCGGTGAAAGGCCGCCTGCAGGTCAAGCTTGCTGCACTCGGCACGCTCGCCGGCGCGACCGTGATCGACGACACCTACAACGCGAATCCCGATTCGATGCGTGCTGCGATCGACGTGCTCGCGTCGCGCGAATCGCCGCGCGTGCTGGTGATGGGCGACATGGGTGAAGTCGGCGACAGCGGCCCGGCGTTTCACCGTGAAATCGGTGCCTACGCCAAGGAACGCGGCATCGACGCGCTATACGCCATGGGCGACGCCGCGCGCGACGCCTGCACCGCGTACGGCGCGGGCGCGCATCACGTAGCCGACGTCGGCACGCTGGTCGCGCAATTGCAGCAAGCCGGTTTCGGCGCTGCTGCAACGCTTCTCGTGAAAGGCTCGCGCTTCATGCAAATGGAGCGCGTGGTGGACGCCGTAACGAGTCCACAACCCAACGCAACGGGCAACGCGCCCGCTGCACATTGAAATAGAAGGACCGAAGCATGCTCCTGGCGCTGGCGCAATGGCTGCAGAATGACGCAAGCTTCTTGCGCGTGTTCAGTTATCTGACTTTCCGTGCGGTGATGGCCACCATTACCGCGCTGCTGATCGGGCTCGTCTGTGGCCCGGCGGTGATCCGCAAGCTGACCGCGATGAAGGTCGGCCAGGCCGTTCGTAAAGACGGTCCGCAAACGCACCTCGTCAAATCCGGCACGCCGACCATGGGGGGTGTGCTGATTCTGCTCGGCATCGCCGTGGCGACGCTGTTGTGGGCCGATTTGACCAATCGTTTCATCTGGATCGTGATTCTGGTCACGTTCGGTTTCGGCGTGATCGGTTGGGTCGACGATTACCGCAAGGTGGTCTACAAGGACCCGCGCGGCATGTCGTCGCGTGAAAAGTATTTCTGGCAGTCGGTGATCGGTTTGTTCGCAGCGGTGTATCTCGCGTTCAGCGTCTCCGAAGCGAGCAACGTGCGCGTGTTCGATCTGTTTATGGCCTGGGTGCGTAGTGGCTTGTCGATGGGCTTGCCGGCGCGCGCCGACCTGATGCTGCCGTTCGTCAAATCGATCAGCTATCCGCTCGGCGTGTGGGGCTTCATTGTGCTGACGTATCTGGTGATCGTCGGCGCGAGCAATGCGGTCAATCTCACCGACGGTCTCGACGGCCTCGTGATCATGCCGGTCGTACTGGTTGGCGCATCGCTCGGCGTGTTCGCCTACGTGATGGGTAGCTCGGTGTACTCGAAGTATCTGCTGTTTCCACATATCCCCGGTGCGGGCGAGTTGCTGATCTTCTGTTCGGCGATGGGTGGGGCAGGGCTCGCGTTCCTCTGGTTCAACACCCACCCGGCACAGATGTTCATGGGCGACGTCGGCGCATTGGCGCTGGGCGGCGCGCTCGGCACGGTGGCGGTGATCGTGCGCCAGGAAATCGTGCTCTTCATCATGGGCGGCATTTTCGTCGCGGAGACGCTCTCCGTGATGTTGCAGGTGACGTGGTTCAAGTTCACCAAGCGCCGTTACGGCGAAGGCCGGCGTCTGTTCAAGATGGCGCCGCTGCATCACCACTTTGAATTGTCGGGCTGGAAGGAAACGCAGGTGGTCGTGCGTTTCTGGATCATCACGTTGATGTTGTGCCTGTTCGGATTGTCCACGCTCAAGTTGCGTTAAGTCGTATTTAGGGGAAGCAGGCGATGTTTGGCGAGAAGTTTCGGGATCGGCAAAAGCCGATGGTGCTCGTGCTGGGACTCGGTGAATCCGGTCTCGCAATGGCGCGCTGGTGCGCGCGGCACGGCTGTCGGCTGCGTGTGGCCGATACGCGCGAAGTGCCGCCGAACCTGTCCGCGCTGGAAGCGCACAGCGTCGATGCTGAATTCGTCGGCGGCCCGTTTTCGCCGGTGTTGCTCGAAGGCGTGGAGCTTGTGGCGATCAGCCCGGGCTTGTCGCCGCTCGCCGCCGACTTGCTGCCGCTGATTACGGCAGCGCGCGAGCAAGGCATCCCCGTGTGGGGCGAACTCGAATTCTTCGCTCAAGCGTTGAAGACGCTTGGCGAAAGCGGCTATGCGCCGAAGGTGATCGCGATCACCGGCACCAACGGCAAGACCACGACGACGAGCCTGACGGGTCTCCTGTGCGAACGCGCCGGCAGGAAGGTCGCGGTGGCGGGTAACATCAGCCCGGCCTTGCTGGACAAGCTCAGCGAAGCGATCGACAACACCGCGCTGCCCGATGTGTGGGTGCTGGAGCTGTCGAGCTTTCAGCTAGAAACCGCGCATACGTTTGCGCCGGATGCAGCGGTCGTTTTGAACATCACGCAGGATCATCTGGACTGGCATGGCGGCCTCGATGCCTATGCCGCCGCGAAGGGCCGCATCTTCGGTACACAGACTGTGCGTGTGCTGAATCGTGACGACTCTCGGGTGATGGCGCTCGCGCCTTCCGCGGAAAGTAACGTTGCGATGATCACGTTCGGCGTCACCGAGCCGAAGAGCGACGGCGACTACGGTCTGCTGCGCGACAACGGCATGGTCTGGCTGGTCGAAGCGCACGATCGCGACGCCAGCGACGAGCCAGCGCCGACGCGCCGTCGCAAGAACGAAGTGGCAGCGCCGAAGAACATCGCGCTCAAACGTTTGATGCCGGCCGACGCGCTGCGCATTCGCGGTCTGCACAACGCCGCAAACGCATTGGCCGCGTACGCGCTGGCGCGCGCGATCGGTCTGCCTGGCGCGCCGCTTTTGCACGGCCTGCGCGAATACCGTGGCGAGCCGCATCGCGTGGAGTTGATCGCCTCGATCGAAGGTGTCGACTACGTCGACGACAGCAAGGGCACCAACGTGGGCGCGACGGTTGCCGCGCTCGACGGCCTCGCGCAACGCGCGGTGCTGATCGCCGGCGGCGACGGCAAGGGTCAGGATTTCGAACCGCTCGCCGCGCCCGTGATGCGCTGGTGCCGCGCCGTGATGCTGATCGGCCGCGACGCGCCGCGGATTCGCGCCGCGTTGCAAGACACGGGCATCGCGATGACCGACCACGCAACGCTCGAAGAAGCGACGCGGTCCGCCACCGCATTGGCGCAACCGGGGGACGCCGTGCTGCTGTCGCCGGCTTGCGCGAGTTTCGACATGTTTAAGGGTTATGCACATCGCGCGGCGGTGTTCCGCAGCACGGTGGAAGACATCGCGGCCGAACGGGGGACGATGATATGAGCTGGTCAGAACGCTTCGGTTCGAGCCTTGCCGGCTCCGGTGCCGGCAATGGCGATACGGGCGGCGCAAGCCGCGCTTCCAGCCGCACCGGCGGCAGTGGTCTCGCGAGCGCTGTCAACGGCGTGCGTCCGCTGCGCTCGCGGATGCTCGACTACGATCACTCGCTGCTATGGGTGGTCATCGCGCTGCTCGGTCTCGGCGTCGTGATGGTGTATTCGGCCTCGATCGCGATGCCCGATTCACCGAAGTACGCGTCGTACCGCGATTACGCATTCCTCGTGCGCCAGCTCATTTTCGTGGTGATGGGGGCGGTGATCGGCGTCGTGTCGTTCCGCATTCCGATCTCGACCTGGGATAAATACGCGCCGAAGCTCTTCCTGATTTCGCTGGTCGCACTCGTGATTGTGCTGATTCCACACATCGGCAAGGGCGTGAACGGCGCGCGCCGCTGGATTCCGCTTGGCATCACGAACATGCAGCCGTCGGAAATCATGAAACTCGCCGTGACGATTTACGCGGCGAACTACACGGTGCGCAAGCAGGAATACATGCACAGCTTCGCCAAGGGCTTTCTGCCGATGGCGGTTGCGGTGGGTCTCGTCGGTGCGTTGCTGCTGCTCGAGCCGGACATGGGCGCATTCATGGTGATCGCCGCGATCGCGATGGGCGTGCTGTTTCTGGGCGGCGTGAACGGCAAGCTGTTCGGCGGGCTGGTGGCCACTGCGGTCGGCACCTTCAGCTTGCTGGTGTGGGCGTCGCCGTGGCGTCGTGAGCGGATCTTCGCCTACCTCGATCCGTGGGACGACCGTTACGCGCAGGGCAAGGCTTATCAATTGACTCACTCGCTGATCGCTTTCGGACGCGGCGAGTGGTTCGGCGTCGGTCTCGGCGGCAGTGTCGAGAAGCTCAACTATTTGCCGGAAGCGCATACCGACTTCATCCTCGCGGTGATTGGCGAGGAACTGGGTTTTGTCGGCGTGCTCGTCGTGATTCTGATGTTCTACTGGATCGTGCGCCGCTCGTTCGAGATCGGCCGTCAGGCGCTCGCGCTCGACCGCACGTTCGCGGGACTGGTGGCGAAGGGCATCGGCATCTGGTTTGGCGCGCAGACCTTCATCAACATGGGCGTGAACCTCGGGCTCCTGCCGACCAAGGGTTTGACGTTGCCGCTAGTTAGCTACGGCGGCTCGGGCATTTTGCTGAACTGCCTGGCAGTGGCGGTGTTGATGCGGGTGGATTATGAAAATCGTGTGCTGATGCGTGGGGGGAAGGTATGACCCCCATGCAGCAGCGCACGATTTCGGTGAAGGCTAACTTCGTGCGCAAAGCGCGCGAAGTTAAGCGCAGCGGCCGGAGTCAAAACCGGATGCTGATGCGGGGAGGCAAGGTATGACCGCTCTGCCGCAACGCACGCTGATGGTGATGGCCGGCGGCACCGGGGGACATGTGTTCCCGGGGCTCGCGGTCGCGCACCTGATGCAGGCGTGGGGCTGGAAGGTCGTATGGCTTGGCAACCCCGCGGGCATGGAAGCCACGCTGGTGCCGAAGCACGGTATCCCGATGGAATACGTGCGCTTCGGCGGGCTGCGCGGCAAGGGTCTGAAGACCAAGCTGATGCTGCCGCTGAACCTGCTGCGCGCCTGCTCGCAGAGCCTGAGCGTGCTGCGTCGCGTGAAGCCGGACGTCGTGCTCGGCATGGGCGGCTACATCACGTTCCCGGCGGGTTTGATGACGGCGTTGAGTGGCCGCCCGCTGGTGCTGCATGAACAGAACTCGATCGCGGGCCTCGCCAACAAGGTGCTCGCGAAACTCGCCAAACGCGTGCTGGTTGCGTTCCCCAATGCGCTGCCGCACGGCGAATGGACCGGAAACCCGATTCGTGCGGAACTTGCGCGCGCAATTGCACCCAAAGCACGCTACGCGCAGCGCAGCGGTCCGTTGAATGTGCTGGTGGTGGGCGGCAGTCTGGGTGCGGCGGCGTTGAATGAAGTGGTGCCGCGCGCGTTTGCGCTGCTGGCGCCGAACGAACGGCCGCGCATCGTGCATCAGGCGGGCGCGAAGCATATTGAAGCGCTGCGTGAGAATTACGCGGCAGCAGGCCTGAAAGCCGGTGCCGATGTAGAACTCGTGCCCTTCATCGACGACATGACGAGTGCGTACGCGAACGCGGATCTGGTGATCTGCCGGTCGGGCGCAATGACCGTGTCGGAGATTTCAGCAGTAGGGGTGGCGGCGTTCTTCGTGCCGTTCCCATTTGCAGTAGACGATCACCAAACCACTAATGCAGCGTTCCTCGCCGATAACGGCGCGGCGCTGGTCGTGCAGCAACGCGATCTGTCGGCGGAAACGCTCGCCGACTGGTTGCGCAGCCAGACGCGAGAGACCCTCGCGGAGATGGCGGAGCGTTCGCGCTCGCTCGCGAAACCCGACGCCACGGAACAGGTCGCGCAGATTTGCGCGACTGTGGCGGGTTCGATTTCGGGCGCGAGCCCAGAAGGAAAGCAATGAAACATATCGTTAAACACATTCACTTTGTCGGCATCGGCGGTGTCGGCATGAGCGGCATCGCGGAGGTGCTGGTCAACCTCGGCTATCAGGTGAGCGGCTCGGACCTGTCGAGCAACGCGATCACCGATCGTCTCGCTGCGCTCGGCGCGCGGATCGCGATCGGTCACGCGGCGGAGAACATTGAAGGCGCGAACGCGGTGGTCGTCTCCACGGCGGTGCGTAGCGACAACCCGGAAGTGCTGGCCGCGCGTCATCGCCGCATCCCGATCGTGCCGCGCGCGGTGATGCTCGCGGAGCTGATGCGGCTGAAGCAGGGTATCGCGATCGCCGGTACGCACGGCAAGACCACGACCACGTCGCTGGTGGCGAGCGTGCTGGCCGCGGGCGGCCTCGATCCGACCTTCGTGATCGGCGGCCGCCTGATCAGCGCGGGCGCGAATGCGCGTCTGGGTACGGGCGACTTCATCGTCGCCGAAGCGGACGAGTCGGATGCGTCGTTCCTGAACCTGTTCCCGGTGATCGAAGTCATCACGAACATCGACGCCGATCACATGGACACCTACGGCCACGACTTCGCGCGGCTCAAGCAGGCGTTCATCGAATTCACGCATCGCCTGCCGTTCTATGGGATCGCGGTGCTGTGCGTCGACGATCCGAATGTGAAGGAGATTTTGCCGTTCGTGTCGAAGCCGATCATTCGCTACGGCCTTGCACCGGACGCGCAAGTGCGCGCGGTGAATGTCGAAGCACGTGGCGGGAAGATGCACTTCACGGCGATGCGCGAAGACGCGGCGCCGATCGACATCGTCCTGAACCTGCCGGGCGAGCACAACGTGCAGAACGCGTTGGCCGCCATCGCCATTGCGACTGAACTTGAAGTGAAAGATGCCGATATCCAGCGAGCGCTGGCGGATTTCAACGGTGTGGGCCGACGCTTCCAGCGCTACGGCGAAGTGCCGGTGATTAACGACGACAAGACAAGCGGCGCGTATACGCTGGTCGACGATTACGGCCATCACCCGGTTGAAATGGCGGCCACGGTGGCGGCGGCGCGCGGTGCGTTTCCTGGGCGGCGTCTGGTGCTGGCATTCCAGCCGCACCGCTTCACGCGCACGCGCGATTGCTTCGAAGATTTTGTGAAGGTGCTGTCGACCGTCGACGCGCTCGTGCTGACCGAAGTCTATTCCGCCGGCGAAGCGCCGATCGTCGCCGCGGACGGCCGCGCGCTCGCGCGCGCGCTGCGGGTGGCGGGCAAGGTCGAGCCGGTGTTTGTCGATACGGTGGATGAAGTGCCGGACGCGCTCTCAGCAGTGGTGCGCGACGGCGATGTGGTGATCACGATGGGCGCGGGTTCGATCGGCGGTGTGCCGGGTCGCCTCGCGCAAGAGACGAAGGTGTGAGTGAGATGAGCGGTATCGATCCGAAACAATTCGGCAAAGTGGCAGTGCTGCTCGGTGGAGACTCCGCCGAGCGCGAGGTGTCGCTCAATTCCGGCCGCCTCGTGCTGCAAGGTTTGCGCGACGCCGGTATCGACGCGCATCCGTTCGATCCGGCCGAGCGTCCGCTCGCCGCGTTGAAGGATGAAGGCTTCGTGCGCGCGTTCAACGCGTTGCACGGCGGTTATGGCGAGAACGGCCAGATCCAGGGCGCGCTCGATTTTTACGGCATTCGCTACACGGGTAGCGGCGTGCTCGGCTCGGCGCTCGGGCTGGACAAGTTCCGCACCAAGCTGGTGTGGCAGCAACTCGGCATTCCGACGCCGCCGTTCGAAGCGGTGCTGCGCGGCGACGACTATGAAGCGCGCGCGCAAGACATCGTCGTGAAACTCGGCTTGCCGCTGTTCGTCAAGCCGGCCAGCGAAGGCTCGAGCGTCGCGGTGATCAAGGTGAAAAGCGTCGACGCATTGCCGGCAGCGCTCGTCGAAGCGGTCAAGTACGACAAGATCGTCGTGGTGGAAAAGAGCATTGAAGGCGGCGGCGAGTACACCGCGTGCATCGCCGGCGATCTGGACTTGCCGGTGATCCGCATCGTGCCGGCCGGCGAGTTCTACGACTACCACGCGAAGTACATCGCCAACGACACGCAGTACCTGATTCCTTGCGGTCTGACGCCGGACGAGGAAGCGCGTCTGAAAGTGCTGGCGCGCCGTGCGTTCGACGTACTCGGCTGCACCGATTGGGGCCGCGCGGATTTCATGCTGGATGCGGACGGCAACCCGTACTTCCTGGAAGTGAACACGGCACCTGGCATGACCGATCATTCGTTGCCGCCGAAAGCGGCGCGCGCGGTGGGCATCAGTTATCAGGAACTGGTTGTCGGCGTGTTGGCGCTGACACTGAAGGACTAACCGGGACAACCCGAAAGCAACCCCATGTGGAACAACGTTCGCCAGCTCAATCTCGCCGCCAACGCATTGCATGCGTTGCTGGTGCTCGTGCTGCTGGCGGCAGGTGGTTACTGGTTGATTCAGCGGCCGAATTTCGCCCTGCGCGAAATCCAGATCGACGGCGACACCGAGCACATCAATTCGCCGACGGTGCGCGCCGGGGTAGTCGGGCGCTTGAAGGGCAACTTTTTCACGGTGGATCTCGATGTCGCGCGTCAGGCATTCGAGCAGATGCCGTGGGTGCGTCACGCGAGCGTGCGGCGGGTCTGGCCGAATGCTCTGGCTGTCACGCTTGAAGAATACAAGCCGCTGGGAACGTGGGGCAGCGATCAGCTGGTGAGCGTCGACGGCGAGCTGTTCACCGCGAACCAGGGCGAGCTCGATGATGATCTGCCCGCGTTCGACGGCCCGGACGGCACGGCAAAAGAAGTCGTCGCGCGTTATAGCGACTTCAAGAAGTGGTTTGCGCCGTTGGGCGCGACGCCGGATGAGGTCACGCTGTCGCCGCGCTACGCATGGACGGTGAAGCTCTCGAACGGCATGCAGGTGGAACTTGGGCGCGAACGCAATCAGGACACGCTGCTGGATCGCAGCAAGCGCCTGACCGCGGCGTGGGACGCGGTGACGCAACGTTGGGGAAAGGATATCGAGTATGCGGACTTGCGCTATCCGAACGGTTTCGCGATTCGCGCGGCAGGGATGCGCTTTATCACCGAACCCGCCAAGGGCAAGAAGTAAACGGACATCACACGCAATGAGCACGCTATGAGTAAAGACTATAAAGATCTGCTGGTCGCCCTCGACATCGGGACGTCGAAGGTCGTGGCCATCGTCGCCGAGTTGAAGGGCGAAGGTCACTACGAGGTGATCGGCCTCGGCCAGAGCGAATCGAAGGGGCTCAAGAAAGGCGTGGTGGTGAACATCGAAGCCACCGTGCAATCCATTCAGCGCGCGCTCGAGGAAGCCGAGCTGATGGCCGATTGCAAGATCACGAATGTATTTACCGGGATCGCCGGCAGCCATATCCGCAGCTTCAATTCGAGCGGCATGGTGGCGATCAAGGAAAAGGAAGTCACGCAGGCGGACGTCGCGCGCGTGATCGAGACGGCGAAGGCGATCAACATCCCGACCGATCAGCAGGTGCTGCACATCCTGACGCAGGAATTCATCATCGACGGTCAGGAAGATGTGCGCGAGCCGATCGGCATGAGCGGCATCCGGCTGGAAGTGAAGGTGCATATCGTCACCGGCGCGGTGAGCGCGGCGCAGAACATCGTCAAGTGCGTGCGCCGTTGCGGGCTCGAAGTGAACGATCTGATCTTGCAGCCGCTGGCGTCGTCGCTGGCGGTGCTGACGGAAGATGAAAAAGAACTCGGCGTGGTGCTGGTCGATATCGGCGGCGGCACGACGGACATTGCGATTTTCAGCGAAGGCGCGATTCGCCATACGGCGGTGATTCCGATCGCCGGCGATCAGATCACGAGCGACATTGCGATGGCGCTGCGCACGCCGACGCCGGACGCGGAAGACATCAAGGTCGACTACGGCATTGCTAAGCAGGCCTTGGCCGATCCGGACGAAATGATCGAAGTGCCGGGTCTCGGCGAGCGCGGTCCGCGCACGCTGTCGCGCCAGGCGCTGGCGGCGGTGGTCGAGCCGCGTGTCGAAGAACTGTTTTCGCTCGTGCAGCAAGTGGTGCGCGAGTCGGGTTACGAGGAACTGCTGAGCTCCGGCGTGGTGCTGACCGGCGGCGCGTCGATGATGCTCGGCATGGTCGAACTCGGCGAGGACATTTTCCTGAAGCCGGTGCGCATCGGCGTGCCGGAATACGCGGGCGGTCTGGCTGACGTGGTGCGTAACCCGCGTTATTCGACGGCGATGGGTCTGCTCGTCGAAGGACGCTCGCAACGGATGCGTGGCCGCAAGGTCGCGGTGCAGTCGGGGTCGATGGGCCAGGTCTTCACGCGAATGAAAGACTGGTTCCTCGGCAACTTCTAACGAATTTTGTTTTGAACGGTTTCACCTAAATACGCGCTGGTGCCGGCGACCGGCGCGCGACAGGCGGTTGCCCGATCTCCTGCCGAATAACGGCCGAAGTGGCTGTAATTTTTTATCTTGACGGAGGCAACATGGAATTCCAGATGCTGGAAACCGAAACGAACGGCACCATCATCAAGGTGATCGGAGTAGGTGGCGCTGGCGGCAATGCCGTTCAGCACATGATCAACAAAGGTGTGCAAGGCGTCGACTTCATCGTGATGAACACGGACGCGCAGGCGCTGTCGCGTTCGCGCGCCTCGGCGGTGATCCAGCTCGGCAACACGGGTCTGGGCGCCGGCGCCAAGCCGGAAATGGGCCGCGCGGCAGCGGAAGAAGCCCGTGAGCGCATCGCCGACGCACTGCGCGGCGCGCACATGGTGTTCATCACCGCCGGCATGGGCGGCGGCACGGGCACGGGCGCAGCACCGGTGGTCGCGCAGATCGCCAAGGAAATGGGTATCTTGACTGTTGGCGTGGTCAGCAAGCCGTTCGAATTCGAAGGCGGCAAGCGGATGCGCGTCGCAGAAGCGGGTTCGCAGCAACTGGAGGATCACGTCGATTCGCTGATCGTCGTCCTGAACGACAAGCTGTTCGAGGTGATGGGCGATGACGCCGAGATGGACAAGTGCTTCCAGTGCGCAGACGACGTTCTGAACAACGCAGTGGCCGGCATCGCGGAAATCATCAACGTCGACGGTCTGGTGAACGTCGACTTCGAAGACGTGAAGACGGTGATGGGCGAGCAGGGCAAGGCGATGATGGGCACGGCGACGGTTGCCGGTGTCGATCGCGCCCGTCTGGCTGCTGAGCAGGCTGTTGCCAGCCCGCTGCTGGAAGGGGTGGATCTGTCGGGCGCGCGTGGCGTGCTGGTCAACATCACGTCGAGCCGTTCGCTGCGTCTGTCGGAAACGCGCGAAGTGATGAACACCATCAAGAGCTATGCCGCGGAAGACGCAACGGTCATTTTCGGTGCGGTGTACGACGATGCAATGGGCGACGCGCTGCGCGTGACGGTCGTGGCAACGGGGCTGGGCCGTGCGGCGAAGAAGCAGCAATCGGCACCGATGACGCTGTTGCGCACCGGCACCGACAACCATCCGGTCAGCGCGCACGCTGCTTACGCACCGTCGTCGTCGCATCATGCAAGCACGGCCGATTACGGCGCGCTGGATGCACCCGCTGTGTGGCGCCAGTCGCGCGATACGGCGGCTTCGCACGTGCAGGCGTTGCAGGAAAAGGGCGTCGACACGTACGACATTCCGGCCTTCCTGCGCAAGCAGGCGGACTAAGCGCGTGAGCAGGCTTTCGTTGCCGCGCTGTTTTTAGCAGCGTTGGCGGACGAATGCACGAGCGTGGCGGGTGAACGGCGAACAGGCCGCGTATCGTCAGATTCGCGGCAAGGACGAGTGCCCTCTTCGGATTCGCGAAGCGGATGGGGCGGTTGTCGCCGGGCGGAGCCTGTTGTTGGGCGGACGCTGAATTCACTGCGACACGACGACGTGCGAGCGTGCTTCGCATCGATGCAAAGGACTGAGCATGATTAAAACAGGTGAAAAGCTGCCCGACGCGACGCTCTTCGAGTTCGTCGAAGACGCGCGGGCGGGCTGCACGCTGGGGCCTAACAGTTTCGACGTGCGCGAGCAGACGGCAGGCAAACGCGTGGTGATCTTCGGATTGCCGGGCGCGTTCACGCCGACCTGTTCGGCCAAACATGTACCGGGTTACGTCGAGCATGCGGCGCAGTTGCGCGCTGCCGGCATCGACGAGATCTGGTGCGTGTCCGTCAACGACGCGTTCGTAATGGGCGCGTGGGGACGCGATCAGCACGCCTCGGGCAAGGTGCGCATGATGGCGGACGGCAGTGCGGCTTTCACGCGGGCGCTCGGTCTTGAGCAGGATTTGTCGGCGCGCGGCATGGGAATCCGTTCCCAACGCTACGCGATGGTGGTCGACGACGGCGTGGTCAAGACGTTGAACGTCGAGGCTGCCGGCAAATTCGAAGTCAGCGATGCAGCGAGTATCCTCGCGACGTTGAGCTAGTTGCGGTTGCGTTGAATGCCCACGCCCCCGAGCCTGCGCGGTTATCGCGTTGTATCAGGGCAACGGCGCATAAGACGCTTTTGTGACAGGCCGTTACGCGGGCCGATGACCCGGAAACGCCTCCGTTCCGGACATCGGCCCGTCACGCTTCCTGACGGGCGCCCAATAGGTAACGCAGCGAAACAGATTGATGCGTTCCGTGCAACGACGCTCCTTAGGGTATTGGAGTATACTTCGCGCTATGGAATAAAAAGTCCCGATTGGGATTTTCAATCGAATAGAAGATCACCATGTTGAAGCAGCGCTCTATCAAATCAATCGTCAAGACAGTCGGCATCGGCCTGCACTCGGGTCGCAAAGTCGAGCTGACGCTCCGTCCGGCGGCGCCGGATACTGGCATTGTGTTTTCGCGCGTGGATTTGGCCACGCCGGTGGACATTCCTGCGTCGGCAATGGCGATTGGCGATACACGTCTGGCTTCTGTGTTGCAAAAAGACGGCGCGCGCGTGTCGACCATCGAGCATTTGATGTCCGCATGCGCAGGCCTCGGTATCGATAATCTTTATATCGACGTGACCGCTGAAGAAATTCCGATCATGGACGGCAGTGCGGGTTCGTTCGTGTTTCTGATTCAGTCGGCCGGTATTGAAGAACAGAACGCGCCGAAGAAATTCATTAAGGTCACCAAGCCTGTGGAAATTCGCGACGGCGATAAATTCGCGCGTCTCGATCCGTATTTCGGGTTCAAGCTCAAATTCACCATCGATTTCCGTCACCCTGCCGTGGATAAAACCGGCCAGGCGCTGGAAGTGGATTTTGCCAATACATCGTATGTGCGGGAAATCGCCCGTGCGCGTACGTTCGGCTTTGCGCATGAAGTGGAAATGATGCGCGAACTCGGTTTGGCGCGCGGCGGCAGCATGGATAACGCCATCGTGCTCGACGAATACCGCATTCTGAATAACGACGGCCTGCGTTACGACGACGAATTCGTGAAGCACAAGATGCTCGACGCGATCGGCGATCTGTACGTGATCGGCCATCCGTTGCTGGCTTCGTACACGGCGTACAAGTCGGGCCATGGTCTGAACAACGCGCTGCTGCGCGAGCTGCTGGCGCATGAGGATTCGTACGAACTCGTTACGTTCGAGGACACGCAGAAGGCGCCGCGCGGCTTTGCGTACGAAACGCAAACGGCGTTTGCGTGATCTGCGTAGCAGCTTCGGATGAATTGTTCGAAGCGAATGGATGAAAAATAAGCGGCCCCGATGGGCCGCTTATTTTTTGTTCAGCGATTTCTCCGATGCCGCGCCGCCATTTTCGCCAACGCCTCTTGCAGCGGCGAGGGCGCGAGCGATTCGGAGAGCGCGTGCAATGCGTCCGCGCCGGCGGGCGTCATGCGCGCCTGCTTGACCGGTGGCGGTTCCTTCAAAGGCTGGGGCCGCACGCGAATCCTCAACGCATTGACCGGCCAGCCGCGCTGCTGCAGTTCCGACAGCAAGCGCGGCTCAATCTGGCGCAGGCGCGCGGCCAGCGCATTGTGCCCGGCAAACAGGGCCAGTACGCCTTCCTTGATGAAGCTCGGCTCCACGCTGGTCGCCAGATAGTCGGGCAACAAAGCGCGCAGATCCTTTTCGAGCGCCGCAATCTGCTCGACGCCCGCGCGCAGGGCCACGAACGCGTCGGTGCGATTGAGCACTTCGGCGACGGGCTGCGGGCGGCGCGCTTTGAACTGCTTGGGCGGCGGCCTTGAAAAGGACGGAATACGGCTCATGTTTGATGGTGACGGCGTGTTCGCACCCTATGCGCGCTCACGCCGCGATTGTACCGCGCGGGATGCACGCGGACCCGCCTCAATACGTACCGTCAGAGGTCGCTGCGGCGGGCTTCCTGTGCCGTGCCGCCGTCTCGCTGCTGACACAGGCGTGGGCGGGGGCGCGTGCTAAAATGCCCGATTCGAATTCACTCTTGGACTAAGCCGCCGAGGCCCTTCCGACCCCGGAGCGCACGTGCATGAACCGCACGCCGCGAACCAGCCGAAGCCGCGACGCAGACACCGATCCGATGACCACCGGTTTTCTTCAGAAGATTTTTGGCAGCCGCAACCAGCGGCTAGTCAAGCAATATCAAAAGACCGTCACGGCGATCAATGCGCTCGAACCGCAGATCGAGCAATTGACGGACGACCAACTGCGCGCCAAAACGGGTGAATTCCGCCAGCGCGTCGCGAGTGGCGAGTCTCTCGACAAGCTCCTGCCGGAAGCCTTCGCGGTGTGTCGCGAGGCCAGCAAGCGGGTGCTGAAAATGCGCCACTTCGACGTGCAGCTGATCGGCGGCATGGTTCTGCATTACGGCAAGATCGGCGAAATGCGTACCGGCGAAGGCAAGACGCTCGTCGCCACGCTGCCGGTGTACCTGAATGCGTTGTCGGGCCGCGGCGTGCACGTCGTCACTGTCAACGACTACCTGGCACAACGCGACGCCGAATGGATGGCGCGTCTGTACAACTTCCTCGGTTTGTCGGTCGGCATCAATCTGTCGCAGATGGATCATGGCGCGAAGCAGGAAGCGTACGCCGCTGACATCACGTATGGCACCAACAACGAATTCGGCTTCGACTACCTGCGCGACAACATGGTCTACGAGACCGACGCGCGCGTGCAGCGAGCCCTGAATTTCGCGGTGGTGGACGAGGTCGACTCGATCCTGATCGACGAAGCCCGTACGCCGCTGATCATTTCCGGCCAGGCCGAAGATCACACCGAACTCTACGTGCGCATGAATGCGCTGCCGCCGCTGCTCGAACGTCAGATCGGCGAAGAGAAAGCGGATGGCACCGGCGTCGAAAAACCGGGCGACTACACGCTGGACGAGAAAGGCCGCCAGGTCTTCCTGACGGAATCGGGTCACGAAAAGGCCGAGCGCCTGCTCGCCGAATGGGGCCTGATCGGCGAGGGCGAAAGCCTGTACGCGCCGCAGAACATCACGCTGATGCACCACGTGTACGCCGCACTGCGCGCGCACACGTTGTTCTTCAAGGATCAGCATTACGTGGTGCAGAACGGCGAAGTCGTGATCGTCGACGAATTCACCGGCCGTCTGATGTCGGGCCGCCGCTGGTCGGATGGCTTGCATCAGGCCGTCGAGGCCAAGGAACACGTCAAGATCCAGAGCGAGAACCAGACGCTCGCGTCGATCACGTTCCAGAACTACTTCCGCATGTACGCCAAGCTGTCCGGCATGACCGGCACGGCCGATACCGAAGCGTACGAATTCAACGAGATCTACGGTCTCGAAACGGTCGTGATCCCGACCAACCGTCCGCCAAAGCGGATCGACAAGCAGGATCAGATCTACAAGACCGCCAAGGAACGCTATGACGCGGTAATCCGCGACATCCGCGATTGCCACGAGCGCGGTCAGCCGGTGCTGGTCGGCACCACGTCGATCGAAAACTCGGAACTGCTGTCGCATCTGCTGAAGCAGGCCGGTTTGCCGCACGAAGTGCTGAACGCCAAGCAGCACGCGCGTGAAGCTGAGATCGTCGCCGAAGCGGGCCGTCCGAAGCGCGTCACGATCGCTACCAACATGGCGGGTCGCGGTACTGACATCGTGCTCGGCGGCAACGCGGAAAAGCAGGCGTCGTTCCTCGAACAGGATGAAACGCTTTCTGACGAAGAGAAGCAACGCCGTATTCAGAAGCTGCACGACGAATGGCAAGCGTTGCACGATCAGGTGAAGGCCGCGGGCGGTCTGCACATCATTGGCACCGAGCGTCACGAATCGCGCCGGATCGACAACCAGTTGCGCGGCCGTGCCGGCCGTCAGGGCGACCCGGGTTCGTCGCGCTTCTATCTGTCGCTGGAAGATCCGCTGCTGCGCATCTTCGCGGGCGATCGCGTGCGCGCGATCATGGACCGCCTGAAGATGCCGGAAGGCGAGGCGATCGAGGCGGGCATCGTGTCGCGTTCAATCGAATCGGCGCAGCGCAAGGTTGAAGCGCGCAACTTCGACGTTCGCAAGCAATTGCTCGAATACGACGACGTGTCGAACGATCAGCGCAAAGTGATCTATCAGCAGCGCAACGAATTGCTCGAAGCAAACGACATCACCGAAACCATCGGCGCAATGCGCCATGGCGTGATCGCCGATATCGTTCACGGGTTCGTGCCGGCCGGCAGCATCGAAGAGCAGTGGGACGTGCCCGAGCTCGAGGAAGTGCTGCGCAACGAATGGCAGCTCGACCTCGCGATTCAGGAAATGATCAACGAGTCGAACTCGATCAGTTCGGACGAAATTCTCGAAGCCGTTGAAGCCGCCGCGGACGAAGCGTATGAATCGAAGGTCGAACAGGTCGGCCGCGAATCGTTCAGCGCGTTCGAACGTTCGATCATGCTGCAAACGCTGGACCGTAGCTGGCGCGAACATCTGGCCGCGCTCGATCATCTGCGCCAGGGTATCCATCTGCGCGGTTACGCGCAGAAGAATCCGAAGCAGGAATACAAGCGCGAGGCATTCGAACTGTTCGCCGCGATGCTTGATGCCGTGAAGCTCGAAGTCACCCGGGTGGTGATGAACGTGCAGATCCAGTCGCCGGAACAGCTGGAACAGGCTGCCGAGCAGTACGAAGAGCAGGGCAACCACCTCGAAAACGTCGAGTTCCGTCACGCCGAATTCGCCGAAGCGGCCGCCGCCGCGGCCGCGCCTGCCGCGGCGGAAGCAGCCACTGCGGCGATGATCGGCGACGCAATGAGCCATGCCTCGTCGCATGGCGTCGCCTCGGACGTGAGCGTGGACAGCGTGCCGAAGGTCGGCCGTAACGACCCGTGCCCGTGCGGCAGCGGCAAGAAGTACAAGCAGTGCCACGGCAAGATTGCGTAATGCCGAATGCGGCGCGCTTTTGAGCGCGCCGCTTCGTTTTGCGTGATGCTTCGCTAGTGATTTCGTGGTGGTTCGGCATACGTCCGAGCCATCAGTTTCCATTTCCTCGATGCCGGCGCCCGCCGGCATTTCTTCGACAGGTCGCGACCATGGCTGTCAATTTCCCTTCGATCGATCCCGCTCAACTCCACCCTGTCGCCGGCGTCACGCTGGGCTGGGCGGAGGCGAATATCCGCAAGCCGAACCGCAAGGACGTGCTGGTCATTTCCGTTGGCGTTGGCGCGACGGTAGGCGGCGTGTTCACGCAGAATCGCTTTTGCGCTGCGCCCGTCACGGTGTGCCGTGAGAATCTGGAGCGAGTGCGCGCGGGCGGCGCGCCGATTCGTGCGCTGGTGATCAACACCGGCAATGCGAACGCGGGCACGGGCGAACCGGGCCTCGTCGCAGCGCGCGAAACCTGCGCCGAACTCGCGCGTCTCGCGGACATCACGCCGGACCAGGTGCTGCCGTTTTCGACGGGCGTGATTCTCGAACCACTGCCGGTCGATCGTCTGAAGGCGGGTCTGCCGGCCGCGCTGGCGAACCGCAAGGAAGCCAACTGGTACGACGCCGCTCAGGCGATCATGACCACGGACACGTTGCCGAAAGCCACCTCGCGCCAGATCACGATCGACGGCCACACGGTCACGCTCACCGGCATCAGTAAGGGGGCCGGCATGATCAAGCCGAATATGGCGACCATGCTCGGCTTCCTCGCGTTCGACGCCGCTGTTGCGCAACCGGTGCTCGACGCGCTGGTCAAGCACGTGGCGGATCGCTCGTTTAACTGCATCACGATCGACGGCGATACCTCGACCAACGATTCTTTCATCCTGATCGCCTCGGGCCAATCGAGCCTGCCGGCGATCACGTCCACCGATTCGCCCGCTTATGCAGCGCTGCGCGACGCGGTGACCGAAGTCGCCCAGACCCTCGCACAACTGATCGTGCGCGACGGCGAAGGCGCGACCAAATTCATGACCGTGCATGTCGAAGGCGGCTCGAGCGTCGGCGAATGCCGCCAGATCGCGTATGCGATCGGCCATTCGCCGCTCGTGAAGACGGCCTTCTACGCATCGGATCCGAATCTCGGCCGCATTCTCGCGGCCATCGGCTATGCCGGCGTGGACGATCTCGACGTCGGCAAGATCGATCTGTATCTGGACGACGTGCTGGTCGCGACCGCCGGTGGCCGCAATCCGGCCTACCGTGAGGAAGACGGCCAGCGCGTCATGAAAAAGAGCGAGATCGGCATTCGCGTCGTACTCGGCCGCGGCAATGCGCAAGCCACGATCTGGACTTGCGATCTGTCGCACGACTACGTGAGCATCAACGCCGACTATCGTTCGTAACCAGGTTCCTCATTAGGGTTTTTTACGCGGCTTTTCTGGCCGCTCAACTCACTGCCATGGACAAACTCGAACAGTTTCTGACCCGGGCCGAAGCCGTGCTCGTCCGCCTCGAAGCGATGCTTCCGCCCGCTGCACCGCAGATCGACTGGTCGGCGGCGGTCGCCTTCCGCTGGCGCAAGCGCCAGGGGCGCGGCTATCTGCAACCGGTTCCCGCTATCTCGTCGATCACGCTCGACGACCTGCAAAACATCGATCGCCAGAAAGGGTTGATCGAACAAAACACGCGTCAATTCGTGCACAAGCAGCCGGCCAACAACGTGCTGCTGACGGGTGCGCGCGGCACGGGCAAGTCGTCGCTGATCAAGGCGTGCCTGAATGCGTATGCGAAAGACGGCTTGCGCCTGATCGAAGTGGATAAAGACGATTTGCACGACCTCGGCGACATCGTCGATCTGATCGCGCAGCGGCCGGAGCGCTTCGTGGTGTTCTGCGACGACCTCTCGTTCGAAGACGGCGAGTCGGGCTACAAGGCGCTGAAGGTCGCGCTGGACGGCTCGATCGCTGCCCAGTCGGACAATGTGCTGATCTACGCAACGTCGAATCGCCGCCATCTGCTGCCTGAGTACATGAGCGACAACGAGACCTACAAGCACACGTCCGACGGCGAGATCCATCCGGGTGAACTGGTCGAGGAAAAGATCTCGTTGTCTGAGCGCTTCGGGTTGTGGGTCAGCTTCTATCCGTTCAAGCAGGACGATTATCTGTCGATCATCGGCCACTGGCTGCGGCATTTCGGCTGCGACGACGCGGAAGTCGAAGCAGCACGTGGCGACGCGCTGGTGTGGGCGCTGGAACGTGGTTCGCGCTCGGGGCGCGTCGCGTGGCAATTTGCACGCGACTGGTCCGGCCGGAAGACCCCGGCATGAGCCACACGCAGACGAATGCCGACGGCCGCAAGGTCACGGAGGTGGCCGTCGGTGTGCTGATTCAGCCGGACGGACGCTATTTGCTGGCGCAGCGCCCGGCCGGCAAGCCGTACGAAGGGTACTGGGAGTTTCCGGGTGGCAAGCTGGAGGCGGGCGAGTCGGTCGAGGCCGCGCTGGCCCGCGAGCTGCATGAGGAGCTGGGTATCGACGTGAAGGCGAGCTATCTTTGGCACACGCTCGAACACGATTACCCGCACGCCTATGTGCGGCTGTTCTTCTGCAAGGTGACGGAGTGGACCGGCGAGCCGCACGGCCGCGAAGGTCAGGCATTTGTCTGGCAGACGCTGCCGGCGGATGTCTCGCCGTTGTTGCCGGCGACGATTCCCGTGCTGGAATGGCTCGCGGCTGAAAAGAACTAGAAGAATGGCACGTGGGCGCGTGCGGCGCTGCGGGAGCAGCGTCGTGCCGCACGACTCTCAAGCACGGCCCAAGCACGACCCAAGCACACCGCTGCGTGCGTCTACAGCCTGCCGCGCTCAATGCGGGTTGTAATCCCCGCTAGGCGACTCATCCGACGGCGCTTCTTCATCTGTGCCACCTATCTTGTACTTCTCAGTGGCCCAGGCACCAAGGTCGATCTGCTTGCAGCGCTCGGAACAGAACGGGCGGAAGCGGCTTTCAGGGGTCCAGCGGACGTCCTTACCGCAAGTGGGGCATTTGACGACAGTAGGCATACGGTCAGGCAGTCAATCGGAAACGGAACAAGTAACGAATATAGGGGCATTTTTCGCCGCTTTAAAGGCGCGCGGCCCCGCGAGTCAGTTCCTGCAATGCGGGCGCCACAACCCGGTTTCTACAACGCGGGCGCTACAGCCCGGTTTACAGGCTGCAAAGCGTGAGCTGGAACGGAACGTCGACATCCACTGCGCGCGGACGTAAATCGCCGTCCTGCACCGTGAAGCGCACCCAGAGCATGTACTTGTTAGCGCTTGCCTCGGGAATCACCCGCAATTCAGGTGCCACCCGTACCTGCATCAACTGGTATGAACGGCCTGATAGCATCTGCTGATAGCTGCCCTGCATCGCCATGACCTTGGAAGCCTGACCCGATTCGCGCGCGAGGCGCAGCACGATGGTTGCCGCGTCGCGCAACGGCAGCAGTGGCGTGACCCATTTGGCGATGTCCTGCCGGCGCTGATCGGGATGGATCTGCTGCCACGCATAGTACGAAGGCAAATCGAACTTGCAGGTGCCGCCCGGGATGATTGCGCGGCTGCGGATGCTGGCGAGCCACTCGTTGTCCGCCAGATGCTGGCCGGTCTTGCCTTGCATCTGCGAAAGCCCCGCCAGGGTCTGCTCGATTTCCCCGAGTACGGCCTCTAAAGCGTTCTGCTCGATGCCCGGATTGCCGCGGAACGGCGCCAGTGTTTGCCGTTGGCGCTCGAGCTCTTTCATCAGATCGGACTTCAGATCCGCGCGACCCGCAACCTCTGAGATTTCGAACAGCGTGGTCAGCGCGACGTGATGTTCCCTGGCGTCTTCCTGAGTCAGAAAGAACGTGAAGCGCTCGAACAGATCTTCGAGGCGCAATAGCGTCCGGATTCGCTCGTTGAAGGGATACTCGTAAAGGATCAAGCGGGCTCGCCTCGGGCGTGGTCGGTGACGGGAATGCAGAACATTCTAATGCCGTGAGACTACCCTAGCAATCACGCACTTTTTGAGCGCGCTTTCGCAACTTTTTTCACGTGTTTCGGGCGGTTTCTGCGTGCTTCGGCTCGGGTGCCGCGGCAAAGTTCAATGGATGATGGGCACAGGCATGGTGTGCATGGCTGCATGTGCCGCCCATGCAGGGCTTATTGCACGCTCACGTTGTACGTATGCGGCACCTAGGTGTCGTTTCCTACGGGCTCATTGAACGCCTATCGGCGATATCGCCTGGCAAGCCCCGGTCCGCACATTCTCAAACACCCGCTAGCGAAAGATAGACGCGATGCTGCGCATCAACCTGCGCCTTAAGCGAGTCGAGCGGCGCGTTGTCGTTGTCGATGACGTCGTCGGCGGCGGCGAGGCGCGCTTCGCGCGTCGCCTGGCGGGCGATGATTGCCAGCACCTGTTCACGGCTGAAGCCGTTGCGACTCATCACGCGCGAGATTTGCGTGTCGACGCTGCAATCGACGGTCAACACACGATTTACGCGGGTCTTCCAGCTACCCGATTCCACCAGCAGCGGTACCACCACGATCACATACGGCCCTTGCGCCTCATTCCACTCGCGCTCAGTCTCCGCACGAATCAACGGATGGGTGATGCTTTCGAGCCGTTCGCGCGCGCCGTCGTCGCCAAACACCAGCGTGCGCATGCGGGCGCGGTCGAGCGAGCCGTCCGCGGCAACGAACGCATCGCCGAACTCCGCGGCGATCTGCGGCATCGCGACACCGTGCGGCGCCGTGATGCGATGCGCGATCAGGTCCGTGTCGACAAGGGGCACGCCGTGCGCGGCGAACAGATCGGCGACGGTTGATTTGCCGCTGCCGATGCCACCTGTCAATCCCACAGCAAACATGGTTCAGCCCCCCAGCGCCAGATAAAGCGGTGTGCCGAGAAATAGCGTAACAGCACCGCCCGCAGCGAGAAACGGCCCGAACGGCAGCGGCTCTTCGAAGCGCATGCGGCCGCGCCATGTCGCCACGAGACCGATTACCGCGCCCGCGACTGCCGCAATCAGCACGATCTGCGGCAGGGCCGCCCAGCCGAGCCATGCGCCCAGCGCGGCCAGCAGTTTGAAATCGCCATAACCCATCCCCTCGACGCCGCGCACCAGCCGGAACAGCCAGTGCACGGCCCACAGCACCAGATAGCCGAAGATCGCGCCCAGCACGGCATCGTGGAGGCTCGCGAACATGCCGTTGAAGTTCACGATCAAGCCGGCCCACAGAAGCGGCAGTGTCATGGAGTCAGGCAGCAGATGGGTGTCGATGTCGATCGCGCTCATCGCAAGCAGTACGGCGCACAGTCCGAAGGCGGCCAATGCCATGCCGGTCGGCCCATACAGCGTGAGTGCCCCGGCCGCGAAGGCGGCGCTGGCGATTTCAACCAGCGGGTAGCGCAGGCTTATGCGTGCCTTGCATGCGGAGCAGCGCCCGCGCAACAGCAGATAGCTCAGTACCGGCAGGTTCTCCCACGCGCTGAGCACGTGGCCGCAGTGAGGGCACGCGCTGCGCGGCACCCACAGGTTGTAGCGGGCGGGCAAGCCGTCGCCTTCGAGCGGTGCTTCGGTAGTCTCGCTGACCTCCTCGCGCCACGCACGCTCCAGCATGATCGGCACCCGATGCACCACCACGTTCAGGAAGCTGCCGATCACCAGACCGAATACGACTGCGAAGGCAATCTGCAGGCCGCTGGGCAAGCTGCCGAATGCGAGGCCGAGGCCGCCTGCGAAGTGGCCGGGCAGCAGGCCCGAAAACAGGCTGGAAGAAGTATCTGACACGAGCGGAATGGTGGCCTGCATATATAAAGGGTGGGATTCGGCTGCGATGCTACACCACGTTGCCGAGTTGAATAATGGGAAGATACATCGCGATCACCAGCCCGCCGACCAGCGTACCCAGCACGATGATGACCAGCGGCTCGCACAAGCTCGAGAGCGTGCCGATCTTTTCGTCTACCTGACGATCGGCGAGGGACGCCACGTCGATCAGCATCGTGTCGAGCGCGCCGGACTCCTCGGCAACAGCAACTGGCTGGACGAGCTCTGGCGGAAAGCACTGCGCCGCGCGCATTGCCGCGGCGAGCCGTTCGCCGCGCCGCAGCCGGGCCGCAATTTCCACGGTGGCGCGATCGAAGAAAGCGTTGCCGGTGGCGTGAGTCAGTGAATGGAACGCATCCGCGAGCGGTGTGCCAGCCGACAGCAAGGTGCCGAGCGCGCGGCTCCAGCGCGCCGCGCACAAGGTGCGCAGCAACGGACCGGCGACCGGCATTGTCAGCGACAAGCGCGCGAAGCGGATACGCGCTGCTTCGGAACGTCGTAGCAGAAACGTCACAGCCGAGGCCGCCGCGAAGACCGTGACGACTAGAGGAATGCTCCATCGCGCGGCGCCTGCCGACAAAGCCAGCACGAACTGCGTGGGCGCGGGCAGTTTCGCGCCGAAGCCGTCGAAGATCTGCTTGAAGGTCGGCACGACCCAAACCAGCAGCGCTACGGTAATTGCTATCGCCAGCAACAGGATCGCGACCGGATAGGTCAGCGCCGCGCGCACCTTGGCACGCTGCGCGGCCGCGCGTTCACGGTCGTCGGCGATGCGGGCGAGGACGGCCGGCAGCGCGCCGGCTGCTTCGCCGACCTCGACGAGCTGACAGTACAGCGCGTTGAATTGCGCAGGATGCCGCTGCAACGCCGCGGAGAAGCGTAAGCCACCGGTGATGTCGCGCGCCAGCGCGCCGACGATTCGCGGCATGCCTTGCCGACGCGAACTCTGCGCTTGCGCCAGCAGATCCAGCGAAGGGGCGAGCGGCAAACCCGCGCGCAGCAGACTGGCGAGCTGGCGGGTGAAAACAGTGACGTCGGCGCTGCGGGTGCGGGGACGCCGCGCTGACCCGCGTGCCGTGAGTTCGACGATGAACAGCTTTTCGCGCTTGAGCATGGCTCGCGCAGTGCTGACGTCCGGCGCGATGAGCGCCCCGGTTTTCCGCATACCGTCGGCATCGACGCCGCGCCATCTGAAGCGCATCTCGGCCACTGGCGGTGGAGAAGTCGCTGCGGCGCTCATGCGACCTCGGTGGCGGCGAGCGCCTCCGCAAGGCTCGTGGTGCCATCGCGCACACGCGCCAAGGCCGCGTCACGCAAGCTGGCAACCCGTTCGGTCTGCGCCAACCGGGCCAGTTCATGGCTGCCCGCGCGAGCCACGATCAACTCGCGCATCGCGTCGGAGACGGGCATCACCTGGTGAACCCCGACGCGGCCCCGATAGCCAATGCCGTGGCAAGCCGCGCAACCGATGACGCCAAAGGGTTGCCAGCCATCGAGCTGATCGTCCGCGAACCCCGCTGCCCGCAGCGCCGCAGCGGATTGCGGCGCGGGTGCGCGGCACGCTGCGCAAAGCCGCCGCACGAGCCGTTGTGCCGTGACCATCCTCAGCGCGGCGGCCAGGTTGTATGGCTCCACGCCGATGTCGATCAGGCGCGCGACGGCAGCAGGCGCGTCGTTTGTGTGCAAGGTCGACAGGACGAGGTGGCCGGTCTGCGCGGCCTTCACGGCAACATCGGCGGTTTCGTCGTCGCGGATTTCGCCGACCATGATCACATCGGGGTCCTGACGGAGAAACGCTCGCAGCGCCACCGCGAATGTCAGGCCGGCCTTTTCGCGCACACTCACCTGAGTGATCCCCGCCAATTGAATTTCCGCCGGATCTTCCACTGAGCACAGATTGCGCGCCTCGTCGTTAAGCATGTGCAGGAAGCAATACAGCGACAGCGTCTTGCCGCTGCCAGTGGGTCCGGTGACGAGTACCAGACCGTGCGGCGCGCGAATCGCGGCATCGACCGCGTGACGTTGCTGTGGATCGAGACCGAGCGAGTCGAGCGAAAGATCGGTGGGCAGCGCGTCGAGCCTGCGCAGCACCAGCTTTTCGCCGAACAGGGTAGGCAACGAGTTGACGCGATAGTCTTCGACACGGCCGGGCGACGTGGCAAGACGCAGCCGGCCGTCCTGCGGCACGCGCCGCTCGGCGATATCCATGCGCGCCAGCACTTTTACGCGCGTGATGAACGCGTCGCGCAGATGTGCGGGCGGCCGAGGGATTTCATGCAGTACGCCGTCGATGCGCAAACGCACGCGCCAACCATGCTCCTCCGGTTCGACGTGCAGGTCCGAAGCATTGCGGCGGGTTGCCTCCTGCAACGTGTCGGTCAAGAGGCGTACGGCAGGTGCGTTGTCGGAATCAGCGAGACTTGGGGTGAGGTTGGTACTGGCGCTGGCCTCGGCAGCAAACGCGTTGTGCTTTGGTTTGGCTGGGTTTTCGCTATCGAAGGCGACGGGCCGCGGCGATGCCGCGGGTTGAAAAGATCCTTGCATGAGAGACCGGTGATGAGCCGCCTGTAGAACACGACGACGCCATCATCCGGCAAGGCCGCCAGCATCACCATTCAGCCAATCGGCTAATGGTGCGCACCGCGCCGGTATGCGATGCTGCGGGCTCAGAGGGCTCAGAGGGCTCAGAGGGCTCAGAGGGCTCAGAGGGCTCAGAGGGCTCAGAGGGCGACCACTCAACCCCGCAGCGCCTTGCCTGCCTTCGCTCGCACTGGCGGTCTGAACAGCTTGACAGTGCGAATCGCCTGGTCGTCGCTGCGCATCACTTCCAGCTTCAGCTCGCCGATCTGCACGCACACGTCGCCGTCGGGAATGTCTTCGAGTATTTCGAGAATCAAGCCATTGAGCGTTTTCGGCCCGTCCGTTGGCAGTGCGAGAAGCAGCCAGCGGTTCAGTTCGCGCAGCGGCATGCTGCCCGCGACGATGCATTCGCCCTTCTCGTTCCAGCCGCCGCGAGAATTCGCGCTGCGCGGAATCGTCGTGGTGAATTCGCCGATCAGTTCCTCGATGATGTCTTCCGGCGTGACGAGTCCTTGCAACTCGCCATATTCGTTGACGATCAGCGCCGTGCGGTGACGGCTCTCCTGGAAATACTGCAGCTGCTGGAATACGGGCGTGCCGGTCGGCACGAAATACGGTTCGGCGAGCAACTCGCGCAGCGTCTCGCGCTCCAGTTCCTGGTTGTGCAGGGCCGCGAGTGTCTTGCGCACGTGCAGTACGCCGAGCACCCGGTCGATGTCGCCTTGATAGACGATCAGCTTGTTGTGATAGCAGGTTTCCAGCTGATGCAGGATCTGTTCGAACGGCGCGTCGAAATCGAGCGCTTCGATGCGGCGGCGCGGGATCATCACGTCGTCGACGGAGATGTTCTCGAGATCGAACAGGTTCAACAGAATGCTGCGGTGCTTGGTCGGCATGAAGCTGCCTGATTCGAGCACGATGGTGCGCAGCTCTTCGGTGGAAAGCCGCTGATCGTGCGCGCCTTTGGTGTTGATATGCAGCACGCGCAAGATCGTGTTCGCGAACAGATTGACGAACCAGACGAGCGGCTTGCCGACACGCATCATCGGTGCGATCAGCAGGCTGGCCGGCAGCGCGATCTTCTCCGGGAACGTGGCGCCGACGATCTTCGGCGTGATTTCCGCGAACACGATAATCAGAAACGCGACGATGCCGGTCGCGATGGACAGCACGACGTTATTGCGGCCAAACGTATGGAGTGCGATCGAGGTGGTCAGCACCGGAATGATCGTGTTGAAGAGATTGTTGCCGATCAGGACCACGCTCAATAGCTGGTCGGTGTGCGCCAGAAGACCCTGAGTGGTCTTCGCGCCGAGCGCATTCTGGTTGGCAAGGTGTTTCAGGCGATGGCGATTGATCGCCATCATCGCCGTTTCGGAAATCGAAAAGAAGCTGGAGCAGATAAGCAGCAGAAAGACGGCGCAGATCTGCGCCCATAAGGGAAGTTGTTCCACGCTTAGTGAAGGATAGGGACGGGATGGAGAGAATATAGCAGAGCGGGGTGGGCGAGCCGCCTGCCCGGGCGGGCTGAGGCGCGGCAGCGGTGCTGCTACCATTCCCTCAACGCGCGCGCGATCGCGCCGAGGGCGCGCATGAATTCAGGCGTGAGGCCCGCTTCGATGTGCCTGTCGGGGTGGATGCCCGCGCCGTCGAGAAACGCCTCGCTTAGCGCGAGCAGCGCCGACGTGGTGGCGTCGCGGCTGCCCGATTGCCGCTCCTGGGGTTGTTCTTGCGGTGCGTCGTTCAGGCTCACCGGCGTGTTCGCGCAGGAGACCCTGATGAGGCCGCCGTGACGAAGCGCCGCTTTCACTTGCGAATGTTCACCGTATTGAGGAACAGCGGCTTGGGCGGCGCGTTCAGTCGCCGGCGCGGATTCGCCATACGCAGCGTGAGTGGCTGCCATGGCGGTTGCAATCGGCGCAGGCGTGCTGTCCGACGGCCTAGGCGTTTGCGCGTTTGCAATCCTGAGCCGTAGTGGCGCGCCGTGTTCCGGCGCGTCGTCTCGCAGCGCGAAACCGTGCAGTCCGTCTGTTGGGGTGGCTTCAAAGCCGCTAGCGGCCCGGCCGCCCGCGAGGTCGGCGAACAAGTCTGATGAATGCCCTTCGGTTGGATTCTCCCAACCCTGCCTTGGCGCGCCAAATAGCGCAAGCGGGTCGACCGGCGTGTCGAGCAGCCCGTCCAGCTCGACGGACGGCGGCTCGCTAGCAGACTGGCCGTCAAGGCGCCCGAATACCAGGGGTTCCATGGGCGGCGTTGCAAACCTGGCCGATTTGCCGTCTGCGATGTCTGGCCGAGGCAAATTCGGATCCTGTGGGATGGCGCCGGATGGCCTGCTGATCTGAAAGTCCCAAGCCGGCGGCAATGTCTCGGTCGCCTGTAAGACATAACTGCCGATATTGACGATATCGCCGGACTGCAAACGGATCTCCTGACCCGCGGCGATCGGCTTGCCATTCACCGT
Source organism: Paraburkholderia sp. RL17-337-BIB-A (assembly GCF_046025895.1). NCBI lineage: Bacteria > Pseudomonadati > Pseudomonadota > Betaproteobacteria > Burkholderiales > Burkholderiaceae > Paraburkholderia > Paraburkholderia sp. RL17-337-BIB-A. The sequence goes on from NZ_JARESY010000001.1 coordinate 414,073, forward strand.
CAGCGCCGCGGGCCCGCCGATATTCAGGAGGCACCATGCGCCGTATTGCGCGCGGATGACGGCGTGGCGCTCCGCGACGGTATCGTCGTCAGGCAGCCTGAGCGTGCTGTCGGCCGCGCGGCCGATGTTGCCGCCCTGGGGCACGAAGCTTGCGCATGCGCCGCTGGCAAGCGCTTGACCGTGGCTAGCGAGAATGGTGAGCTTAAGAGACGGCTGGAGCATCGTAACGTTTCCTGCAGCGAGCGATTCTCATGGACACGAGAACGCTTTCATTTGAGGTAGCTGGAACGGGTTGTAACTACTGTTCGCGCTCACGCGAAGCGCCAGTTTCCGGCCGCTGAAATCAAAGGTGGCGATAAAGCTTTCGGGCGCGGCGCCCGGCGTGATGCGCGCCTTATCGAATAGCCGATAGAGCGCCCACGGACCTTGGGTTTGCACGCCGTCGGAACCGGTTTGCGTGCTGATTTGCAGGCTGACGAGGCCGACGCCCCGCTCGCCCGGCCATTTCACTGCCATTGGGAGTGGCGGCCCATGCGCATAGCGCATCGTCTGCCCGTCGATATTCAGCGCGTATTGCGTGATGCCCGGGTCCAGTTCAAGCGGCGTCAATTCGATCTGTAGCGACGGTGTTGCCGCGCCGGTAGCGAAAAAGACGTTGCGAATCGTTTCCGCGTTCTGGAAAGCGCTGAGCAAATGGCTATCCGCGATCATCTTGCCGCTGGCGTCGCGCCGGAATGCCCAGCGGCCGTCGCGGACGTCGACCTGCGACGCCAGATTCTTCTGGAAGAAGCTGTCCATCAGTCCGCCTGAGGCGAACAACCGCGTGAAATCGTCCAGCGCGACGTCGCGGTTCGAGCCGCGTGCAAACGGGTAGCGCCCGGCGATGACCTGCCGGCACAGTGGGCCGAGGCTGCCTTGCGCATCCTGCGCGACGTTGCGCCGTGCCCCCCCGCTGACCTGCAGCGCGCTCGCCTGCGACAGGTCGCCGACAATCTTTCTCAACGGCGCCGGCAGACGTCCCGCGTCGGCTTGCAACTTATTGAAGACGTCGGTTTGCGGCGGCGGACTGCCGCTTGCCAAGGCGGCATCGGCAGCGGTGAGATAGCTATACAGTTCGTCGAGCACACGCAGATTGCCTTCCAGCGGGGTGACGCCTGCGGCGCTGGCGCCGCCGGCTGTCATCAGACGCCGCAAGGGCTCGAAATGACTGTCGACGATGCCCTCCGGCTGGTCGTCCGCGACGGGCGCCGACATGCCAGGCGAAGCGTGGCCGAACATCGCGCTCAGCGATTCTTTCGCTTCGCCAATGCGTTTTTGCAGTGCGCCCGGCGCGGGCTGCTCGCTGCCGGCGCGCGCGCGCAACAAGGTTGTTTCGTCGGCGGCGGCTTGCAGGAATTGCTTGAGCGGCGAATCGGGCGCGGACAAGGTGCGCGCTATCTGCATGCTTTGCGCAAGCGATTGGCTATCCACGATGCTTAGATCGTTCAGGTAAGCGTCCCATGCCTGGATATAGTCGTTCAGGAACATGCGGCGGATTTCCAGGGCGATGCGTGCGTTGTCGGTTGCGGGCGTTGGGTGGATGCCGAGCACCCACGGGTCTTCGCTTTGCAAGCGGGCCGCCGCCGCGGCGACGCGCGGTTCGAAACCATCCCAGTAGCCGTGATAGGTGTAGAGGCTCGCTATGCCGTCGGTCAACGGCTTACCGCTTCGGCGTGTCAATACGAGTGCTGCTTGCGGGCCACCGGCGCCGGCCACCGTGACGGGCTCGTTGCGCATCGTGCGCAGCAGTTCGCGACTGAGCTGGTGGTTGGCGCGTTGCGCGGGCGATTCGTGCGCGAGCCGCGCGCGCACCGCGTCCACGAGCGGCGCGTTGAACGCGAACGGCGACGTGACGACGCGTGACGCGAACAGGTTCGCAAGATGCGCTTCCAGGCGTGCGCGTTCGTCCTGCGTCAGGTCGGAGGGCAACGCGCCGCGGGTGTCCAGGGACAGCCACGCGGTGAGAAAGCCGCCGTCGTAGCGGGACGCGTCGTAAAGCATCAGATAGGCTTTGAGCGCTTCGTACGAATAGTCGGCGTCGTCGGCCGGCGCGTCGGCCAGCATGCGCTCGATGCGTGCAGCGGCCTGCGGCAACAGTTTTTCGTCGAGTGCGCGTCGGTAGAGCGCGTCGCTTGCTTCGCGGATCCTGGCGCCTTGATAAAGCCCCATACCGTAACGCCATCCAGGCGGCGCGTCGGTGTCGACATTTTCGCTACGCGGCAACGCCCGCAGGGTATCGAGCAACGGCGATAACGGCTGCAAGTCGCCGGCTGTCAGCGCGATGGGCTGCGCTGACAGTCGATTCAATGCGCCGACGTGCATGGACACTTCATCGAGGTAGGCTCGATTGTGCGCGTAACTGATCGCCCAGCCGGCCAGCAGCCCGACGAGCCCGATACCGACCATTGCGGCGATCATCGTGTGCACGACGAAACGCCGCCGTTGCGAGTCGCGGCTTGAACCCGCGAATCCCGCATCGGCGAATACGGCCTCGCGCAGCCATTGCTTCAGAAAGTAGCTGTGCAGACCCGGCGGCGCGGCGGCCGCAGGCAGTGAATCGGCGATGCCCATCTGCTGGCGGGTCGCCGGCAGCACGCGATCGATACCCAGGCCGCCTTGTAGCGCGCTCGTGAAATAGACGCCGCGCGGCAGCAGATTGGTTTCAAGCGGCGAGGGCCGAAACAGCGCCTCGCAGAAGTCGACCAACGGCTCCTCGATGCTCGCGAATTGCTGCGGAAACAGAAAGGCGCGCGCCCGGCTAACCAGATCGGGCTCGACGATCAGCACGTCGCGCAAGCCATCCGTCAGGCGTTGCTGCAACGCTTGAAAAGCGCGCTGGCAGGTCTCGGTCAACGCGCTGTCGCCGGATTCCAATGCCGCACCCCACACCTGCGCCCGGCCGTCGCGATTCAGTCCGGAAAAATAGGCGCCGAAGCCGTCGAGGCGATCCATCCGGGTGATGCACAGATAGACGGGTACACGCATGCCGAACGTGCTCTGCATCAGTTGCAAAGGCTTTCGCAGCCGCGTTGCATAGGCCGCGCGCCCGGCTTCGTCGAGTGTCAGCAAGGCGTCCACGCCGACTGCGAGGACGACGCCATTGAGCGGCTGGCGTGGGCGATGGCGCTTGAGCAACGCCAGCAGTTCGCGCCATTCCGCGTTGCGCGCGTCGGCGGCATTGGCCGCATCGAGGTACGCGCCAGGCGTATCGACGAGAACGGCATCGTTGCTGAACCACCAATCGCACGCGTGAGTCGGCTCCGTGCCTCGGCTGGCGGCGCGCGCGGCCTGCTCGGCCATCGACAGTTCGAGCCCGCCATTGAGCAGCGCGGCCGTTTTGCCGGCTGCGCCGCTGCCCACGATCAGATACCACGGCAAACGGTACACGTGCCGCCCAGTGAGTCTGTCGAACCACGTGGCAAGCCGGCCGGCAGGGACGGTGGCGTGCCGCAGCACGTAGCGCGCGTGATCGAAGCGCGCGCGCAGGTCGTCGAGGCGTTGATGCTGGGCGTCTTCGGCGGGGTCGGTCCGCGATACGGAAGATGCGCGGCGCAACGGCTCCGGCAGCCGTGACTCGCGCGTGCGCCGAGCCTGCCGCCACGTCCACGTGAGCAGCACCACAGCGATCAGTGCATAGCGGGATCGTTCTGGTTCCAGTGGCCGCGTATCGCCGAACGCCAGCATCGGGCCCGCGATCCAGATCAGCGAGATGAGAAGCGCGAGCCACGCCAAACTTGCCCAGCCGAGTTGGCGCAACAGCGCCGCCGGCCATCCGGCAATGCGTTTCAGGCTATTCATCGGTCCGCCTTCGGCACAAGCTCCGGGCGCGCGGACGAGGCGGGATACACCGCGATCTCGACGCGCCGGTTGCGCGCGCGGCCTGCCGCTGTTGCGTTGCTGTCGATCGGTTGCTGGTCGCCGCGTCCGGCGACTTTCACGGGCCGGCTGGGGTCGAGGCCGGCCGAGATCAGCCATTGCCTGACGGCTTCGGCGCGGGCCAGCGAGAGCGCGAGATTCGACGCGAAGCGCTGGTCGTGGATCGGCTGATTGTCGGTGTGTCCGGTGATCAGGATGTCTCCCGGCACGCGATCGAGGCTGGCCGCAAGATGGCTGAGTACCGGCAACGCGGCCTCGCTGGCGACAGCGGATCCGGAGCCGAACAGTCCGTCGCCGCGCAACGCGATGACGCTGCGATCGCCTTCGTCGCGCACGCTAAGCGCGCCGCTCTGCACGTCGGCCTCAAGCAGCGCGGCGACGGGCGGCACGCGGTCGAGCGCGCGCTGCGAAGTCACTTCCGGCAGGCGGATCGCGTTGATCGCCGCAGTTGTGCGATCACCGTAAGCATTCGTGGCAAGCAGAAACGCGACGAAGCTCGCGCCACCGAGCAGCGCGGCGCCTGCCAGCCACATCCACAGGGGCATGCCGCGGCGGAGCGCGCGCGCCGGCGTGCGGTCGGCGGCGCACCAATGCGGCGATAGCGGCAATGCGTAGCCGCCTGCCGTCTCATGCAGCAACTTGTGCAGGCGCCGCGTCAGCGTTTCGAGTTGTGCGGCGCCGTTCTGGATCACGCGATAGCGTCCTTGAAATCCCAGCGCGAGACAGAAAAACTGCAGTTCGATGAGGTCGCGATGTTCGCGCGGCTGCGCCGACAAACGGGCGAGCAGGTGGAAGAACTTTTCGCCGCCCCACGTTTCGTTATGAAACGCGACGAGCAAACTGTGCGCGGACCATGCGCCGCTGCCGCCCCCCGGCGCGAGTGCGGCGGCTTCGTCGAGCGCGGTGCACAGGCAATAGCGCGCGCCGACGATCGTTTCGATCGACACGGCCGCCTGCTGGGCGCGCGTCTGAAAACGCCGCATTTCCGCGACGAGGAATGCGCGCAGACGCTCCGGTGTCACTGTCGCGTTGAGACGGATCTGCGCAAGCGCTTCGAACAGTGGCAGCGCGGCGGCGACGAGTGGATTGGACGCATAGGCCGAGGGTTGCGCGAACGGCGTCTCGAATCCTGACTCAAGCCGTGATTCAAGCCGCGACGCCGGTCCTGCCCCGACCGCCGGCGATGACTGCCTGGTTCCTGTGCGCTGCGCAGGCGCTGCTGCGATGGATGACATGTTTATTCGCCTTTCTTTCGCATACGTGAGATCAGCCGCGAATGGCCCAGCATTCCATCGTCAGGCCCGGCAGATCGCCGGCCACGTGCAGCGCGAGGCCGCCGGACTGTTCGAGTTGCTTCCAGAGTTCACCGCCTGCATCGAGTTCGAAATAGTGATAGCCCGCGTGATACGGGATCTGTCGCGGCGCGACCGGCAAGCTGCGCATGGCGATGCCCGGCAACTGCAGGTGCACCAGTTCCGCGAGCCGTTCGACCGGGCCGATCTTCACTTGCGCCGGATACCGCGTGCGCACGGTTTCTGCCGGTAGATCCGCATGCACTGCGAGCACGAAGCCGGCATGGTGCAGAAGCTCGACGCTCGGGATCTGTGCCACCCAGACGCGGTGCGCGCGCTCCTGCAATTCGAGTGCGATGGCGTTCTGTTCGAGAACGGTCGACAGTGCGCGGCGCAATTCGGCCATCAAGGGCCCGAAACTGCCTTGCAGATCGTCGTGCTGGTAGCTGGGGTAAAGCGCCGGCCGGCGCTCCTCGGCCGTGTAAGTGGACAGCTCGAACGCAAGGCGCAGCCATTGCTGGAACAGGCGCTCCGGATGCAGATGCGGCATGTGCAGCGCGTGCCACGTATCGGCCTGCGCCCGGTTGATCAGCGCGAGCAGCAGGAACTCCGAAACCTCGGCCACGCCGCCGCGCCCCGGCCTTGACTGGCGCTGCGCGAGCGCCTCGCTGCGCTGTTCGAGCAGCCCGTGCAATTCGCGCAGGTATTGGGCGAGCACCGGATGTTGATCCGCACTCAGCATCGGCGGAATGTAGTGATTGTCGAGCACCAGTTGGCGATCGCTGCGGCGCTCCAGCACGCGCAGCAAACCGATGCCATGCCATTGGCTGCCAAGTTCGGTGGCGAGCATGAGCCGCATCCGCGGCCGGGCCAGTTGCAGAGCCGCGGGCCCCAACGCAACGGCATTGCTATCGGCGATGTCGCGCGAATAGACGGCGTGGCGCGCGAGTGATCCGGCTTGCTCTTCGAAGATCGTGTCGTCGGCGCCGGCTCGCCTGCGCGGCAGAGCGAGCAGCACCGTGAGGTCTTTGGCGTCGGCCGGAATGTCGAGCGGCGCAGGCAATTCGTCGGGCTCGGTCAGCAGAAACGGCGTGCCGTCGGGCAACACGCCTTGCGCGCTCGCGAGCGCCACTTTGCCGAGCGCCAGCGCGGCGTGGTCGACCTCGACGCTCTGGAACCCCCAGAACGCGGCATGCGACGCCAGGCAACGCTGCTGCACATAGGCTTCGACATAACGTTCGAGTTGCTGGAAATGTTGCGGCCGCAGAAACATGCCTTCTGACCAGACAACTTTGCTGCGGGCGGTACTGCCGTTTTTGAGTGGCGAATGGTGGTCGTTCATCGGTGTGCCCAATCCATGGTTCTAACGATCAGGCCGCCGCTGAGCTTCACTTGCACGGCAAGCCGCTCGTGAGTGGACGGCCAGAATGAAAACACGCTGCCCGCGCCGTCGGCGGGGAGTGCGTAGGTGGCTTTCCAGCTGTGCCGGTCGAGCTCCCGATAGCCCGCGACGACGCCGAGTGCCCGCACGCCGGGCTCGGCGCTTCGCTGGATCAGCTTGCGCTCGCCCGGCAGCAGGATGATTTGTTCGAACGAGACGAGGTCGTCGGCGAGGACCGCTTTAGCGCGCTCCTGCAAGGACGGGAAATCGCTCGCTTCGAATACCGCCGTCGATTTCAACGTGTAGAGGCCGATCAGAATCGGCGCTGGCCGGCCGTGGCCGTCGGGATTCACGTTGGCGGCGGCTTCGAGATAGATGTCCCAGGCGCGCGCTTCAGGTTTCGCGGACGATGCGCACGCGCCGGCCAACAAGGCCGCGCCCAAGGCGAGCAAAAGGCGTAGGCGTAATCGGAGGCGTGCGCGTAGGCGTAGCTGTAGGCGCTTCATCGAGGTGCGATCATGTGAGGCTTAGCCCGCCAGATTCAGAATGTGCGTCTGGCTCGGCGATGTGCCGGTGCCGATTGCGTTGGTCGCGTTCTGCTGCGTGGGGTCGGTCATGCGGGTGGTCGGCATGCCGTGCAGCAATACCGTATTGGCGCCGTTGATGTTGCGCGAACTCGCGCATACGGTGCCCGAGATGACGCCGCCCATCGAGCCCGGGGCATCGCCACTCGTGACGGGAATGATCGTTGCCAGGTTGTGCGCGGGGGCAGCGGCGATCAGGATGTTGCTGACATTGGGAATGGCCTGGGGCCGCTGTGCATTGGTGTCGTAAGCAACCGGGACGCCGACGGGCGGCGTCAGGTTGACGCATACGGCGTCGTTGGCGCCCCCGGCGCTCGAGTTGACCATCACCATCGTCCAGTCCTATCCCAGGTGAATCTGTTCGGCGTCGAGCTTCGACAGATGCTCGGCGCTCAGCAGGGTGTTCTTGCCGTGCAGGCGCACGCTTTCCGACGCGGCGTAGTCGATATGCGCGGCGCGCAGATGGTCGACGCTGTCGATCGAGCGGAAACTGGTCTTACTGATTTGCACGATGCGTTCGACTACCGCTTCGATCGTTTTGCCGAGCAGACGTACGAGGCCGATGCGTCCTTCCAGTTCATCGCAGACGAGCGTGCTCTTCGTGGCCGTGAGTTCCGCGTCGTGCGTGGCGACGGCCAGGCGCTCGCCCTCCAGCGCGATTTCGCGCGCCGCGCTGACGCGCACGTCACCGGACGCGTCGATGCGCAGGTCGCCTTCCACGCGGATGCATGTCTCGCTGCCGGCGGCCCGTTCGAGTATCGCCGCCACGTAGCCGTGCCGCGGGCCGCTGCCGCAGACTGCCACCCGATCGCGGATCGCAGGTGTGATCAGGCAACTGAACGCGCGCTTGCAGGTGAGCAGTGCGCCGTCGTCGCCGGTTACGAGATAGACGTCGTCGTGCAAGACGGCGATCACCGTGCCGATGCTGTTATGCGATCGCTCGGTGCGTTCGGCCTGTTTCGCATGTTCTGCGCGTTCAACGCGGTTGACATGCTCCGCACGTTCAAAGCGTTCAAAGCGTTCAGCGCGTTCAACATGTTTCGCATGTTTGACACGCTCAACGCGCTCGTCATCTTTCGGATGTTCTGCGCGTCCAACACGTTCCATATGCTCAACACGTTCGTCACCCTTCGCACGTTCGACACGCGCGATAGGTTCGACACGTTCGACTCCGGTGTCATGCTCCGGCATGCGCCGCTGCGCTGTGGTCGTTGTCATGGCTAGGGCTGCTCCTTGATGAATGTGTGTCGGCGACGGTCGTCCCGGTGTCTCGACCATTCCTGCGCGGCGAGGAGGGCCGGCTCAGCGGCGATCACGCCTGGGCGGCCCGGAGAGGTTGCCGGTTCGGCGCCTTGCGCGCCGTGGAAAGAAGTGCGTGCGAACACGGCTTCGTGAAAGTCCGCGCCGGCCAATACCGCATGCGAGAAGTCAGCCGCATTCAGGCGAGTCCGCACGAACTGTGCGTGCGCCGCATCAGCGCGTTGAAATACGGCCCCGCGCAAATCCGCGTCCGAAAAATCGGTGTGCTGCGCGTGCGCGTCGACCCAGATGGTGTTCTCCAGCTGTGCATGAGCGCAACGTGCATGGCCGACGTTCGCACCGAAGAAAATGGCCGACGGCGCGTGCACATGCTCCAGCACCGCATGGTCGAGTCTCGCGCCCTGAAAATTGCAGTGGGTCAAATTAGCCGACGTGAAATCGGCGCGGCTCAGGTTGGTGGTGATGAACTGGCAGCGGACGAACGTCTGTCTGTTCAGACGCTGCCCGCTCAGATCCGATTCCGTGAACACGACGCGATCGAATTCCGAGCGCGCGAAGCCGACCTCACGCAGATCGAGTCGATAGAAGAAGCACCGTTGCAGACGCGCTGCGGAGAAGTCGGCGCCACGCAAAGGCGTTTCGTCAAAGAAGCCCTGGTCGATTTGCGCGCCGTCGAACCTGCTCGCAAGAAGCTCGGTATGCAGGCACGCGAAGCGCGCGGCACGCACCTCGCTGAAACGGGTACCGTTCGCGCGCGTTCCGCTCAGACGGCAGTCGTCGAGCAGACTGCCGGACAGATCCGTGCCGGTCAGCGCTCCGTTGATGAAGACACTTTTCGACAGATCCGCGCCGCGCAGGTCGACGCCGTTGAACAGGCAGTCGGTGAAGACGCTCTCGGCCAGGCGTGCCTGCGCAAGCCGGGTCCCTTCGAACGTGACCTTGTCGAAGATGCCGCCCGACAGATCGCACCCCTCGAGAGCCAGTGCGCCGATCGAGCGGTTGCTGATCGCTTCGCCGTTGCGCACGGCCTGCTGCAATTGTTCACGTGCGGACATCATGCGCTTGCCTTGCGTAACGGATGAAACACGGTCTGCTCGAGGTAGGCATGGCCAAGGCGCGTGGATGCATCGATCGATGCTTCGGCAAGATTGGCGTGGAACAGATTCGCTTCGTCGAAGTCGGCGTCGTGCAGCATGGCGCGGCGCATTTGCGCGCCGATCAGGTCGGCGCCGGCGAGGCTGGCGCCGCTCAGGTCGGTGCGAACCAGATAGCCGCCGTCGAACTTCGCATCGCTCAGGTCGGCTTGCTGCAGACCGGCATCCGAAAAGTCGCATTGGCTGATCGTTGCGCCGCTGAATCGCGCGTTGCGGGCCTGTGTATGCCGCAGATTCACTTCGGTCAGCGACGCCCGCGAGAAGTCCGCACGATCCAGTACGGTGTCTTTCGCGAAACACGCTTTGCGAAGCCGCGCGTGGTCGAAACGGATCTGCTGCGCCACGGTTTCGACAAAACCGAAACCCTCGATGTCGGCGGACGTGAAAGCAACGCGGTCGAGCCGGCACTGAATGAATGCGAGCTTGCGGATCGTCGCCGCGTGCAGGGTCACGTCGGTCAGTGTCTGCTCGATGAAGACCAACTCGCTGAGCGTGGCTTCCGCGAAATCGACCGCTTCGAAACGGCAGCCGCTGAACTGGACTCGCCTCGCCGATGCACGCCGCGCGTTGCAGTTTCGCCAGACCGCTCGTTCGAACAGACAGCGGTCGAGCACTGCTTCGCTGAAGTCGGTTCCATCGCAGTCGGCGAGCGAAAGGTTGGCGCCTGAGAGATCGGCCTTGGCGAATGTGGTCCCGGCGAGCGTGGCGCGCGCGATGACCGCGTCGCGCAAGTTGGCGCCGGTCAGGTCGGTGCCGCTCAGGTCGGCGCTTTCGAGCAGCGCACCGGCAAGGTCCACGTCGCGCAAATTCATCCCACTCAGATCGGCGCCGGTGAGGTCGAGGCCGGCGAGCGATTCGCCACGGCCATGGCCAACGGCAACGCGTTCGCGCAGTGCGGCGGACGACGCAATGTCGAGGCGTGCCGCGGCTTCCTGATAGTGGGCCGACTGCAAATAGGATGCGCGCAGCCTGCGCTCGGCTTCCCGTTCCTGTTCGAGCACCTCGGGCAGGGCAGGGTGCTGGGCGCGATTGCTTGCGAAAGTCTGGGAAGGTCCACGTCTTGCCGCAGCGTTTCGGCTCGCGGTGAGTTCGGGGTGCTCGGCCTCGATTCGCTGACGCGTCTGTTCGAGCGCGGCCAACTGAGTCTCGGCGAGCTTTTCGCTGCGCTCGACGAACTCGGCCAGTTCGTCGAGGCGCGGTGGGCGTGTGGTGGCCACTTCCGGCACGGAGATGAGTGCGCCAGCGGCGGCCGCCTGGCTAGCCTGCTCGCGGGCGCGTTGTTGCAGATTGCGTTGCAACGCGCCGACTTGTGGTCCGGCGTGCGCGTCACCGTCGCCGTCGATGTCCGCATCGTCCGCGGCGGCTAGCATTGATTGCGGCGCGAGGTCCAGGTCGCGCAGGGCGTGCAACACGCCGCGCTTGCTGTCCATGCGTAGATCGAACACGCGGCGATAATGCGCGTCACTGCGCGGTTTGTTGTGGCATTCGACGGCGAGCAGCAAGCACGCCACGTCCTGCGCGTCGAATTCCTGGACCCGCGCCGCGCCATGAAAAATCATGATGGCCCGTTCGCGGTGTGGAATGAACCATACCGTCGTCAGCCGCATGGTGACTTCGGTCAAGTCCGATTCGCGTGTCCGCTGCACGAAGCAACGCGCGTGCAGGGGCGGCAACGCGCCGGCCAGTGTCCGGCGCTCCGGATGCATGTGGGTCAACTCATACGCTGCACCCGGTGGCAGCGAATCGAGGTGAGGGAATTGCTGATCCTGCGGCGCGACGTTGAAATAGTCCGCATGCATCGTGCGCGGAAAGCCTGGGCAATCCTCCTTGAGCCACCGCTCGTCCATCTCGCCATATAGCGCGCTGCGCTGCGGCCAGTCAGCGGCGATCGGCGTGAAGGCCGCCGGTGCGATGCCGCGTTCGCGCGTGACGACTGGCGCGTCCGGATACGCGATGTGCGGAAGCAACTGCGCGGTGCCCGGCGCGCCGGTGGGAAAACCGATGCCACGTGGATTGTCGGCATAGCCTGGCCCGCCGTAGGCCTGCGGCCAATCGAGCGGCAAGCATTCGAACGGCGCGGCTTGCGACGGCGTATCGCCGTTCCATTCGCGCGCGCCCGACACTTGCAATTGCTTGTCGAGGCCGGCGAATCGAATGCCGACACGGCACAGGTGCGCCGCATTGCAATACTGGCCGTAGGCGCGCCCCGCTACCAGAAACTCGGCATGCTGTTTCGGCAGCGCGGCGTCGAGTGCATAGCCGCCCAACTCGCTGCCAACCATATTCCACAGTTCAGACTCACTGGCGAGGTAGGGCGCTTCGCCGAGCGTCACCATCACCGGTATCGCGATGCCGAGATGCTCGTTGCCGGCCTGCCGATAAGTACGCGTCAGAATGCCGACGGGGGTGGGTTTGATGATTTTCATCGGATATCAGGCGCGCAGCGGCTCAGAAAGTCACCGAAAAGCCGACGGTCGAGAACGACACGCCGGTCGCACTGACGCTCGATCCCGTGCTGCTGACCGACGACCCGGTTGTAGACACCGAACTGCCGGTTGCGCCCACGTCCGATCCGGTCGCGCTGACGCTAGATCCGGTTGCACCGACGCTGGAGCCGGTCGCCGTGACGATCGAGCCGGTCACGAAGAGCTGAGCCGTGGCGATGCCTGTTTGCAAGCCGATCACGATCCCGGTCGAGCTGCCGCTGACCGTGACGGCCGAGTTGCCGCCCACGGTGCTGGTGGAGTTGGCGGCCACGCTGGATGTCGAATCGGCACCAACACTGGTGGTGGAGTTACTGGCGACGCTCAGGCTGTGGTCGCTGCCCACGGTATGCGTCATGTCACCGGCGACCGTCAGCGTGTGTTTATGGCCCACCGTGTGGGTCGAATCGTTCGAGACATTCAGGCTGTAGTTGCGGCCGATGGTGTGCGTCTCATCGTTAGCCACCTCGGCGCTGGAGTTGTTGCCGACCGTGCGGCTCTGGTTGCTGGTGATCGACGCGGCATAGTCGTTACCGATCGATACCGTGTAGTCGCGGCCCACGCCGCGCGTCGCATCGTTGCTCACATTGACGGCTTCGTTGCGGCCGACCTGGCGCGTCGCGTCGTTCTCGACGGAGACGTCGTAGTTGCGCTCCGCATGGAGGGCAATCTGCTCCGCGCCCGCTTTGTCTTCGAAACGAAGCATGTTGGCGTTAGCGCTGCTGCCGCCTGGCGTGCGGGTGACGAAGCCGCTTTGCGTGGCGGCTTCCGGCAGCGCGAACGGCGGCATCTGATCGGCGTTATAGATGCGCCCGGTGATGACCGGACGGTCGAGCGCGCCGTTGAGAAAATCGACCACCACCTCCTGGCCGACACGCGGAATATGAATGCTGCCGAAGCCGGCGCCGGCCCACGCGTCGGACACGCGAATCCAGCACGAGCTGTTCTCGTCGCGATTGCCGTAACGGTCCCAGCGGAATTGCACTTTCACGCGGCCGTATTGATCGGTCCAGATGTCCTGGCCTGCCGGTCCGACGACCACCGCGGTTTGCGGGCCCGTGGCTTTGGGCACCGGCGTCAAGCTGGGCGCGCGAAAGGGCAGCGAAGCAGGTTGCGCAACGAGATCGAAGTCGTATTGCGCGTGGCTGCTGCCGCTTGCATAGCCGCCTTCCTGCAGGCGGTAGACCACGCTCACCAGCAGGTATTCGCGATTCTCCGCTTGCCGGGGACAGTCCTGCAGCGTGAAGCGATAGCCCGGCGCGGCTTCACGCAAACGGGTGTGGGCGCGTACGCGCGCGTTCACCGCCTGTTCTTCCTCGAGACGCATGCGCACGTAATGCTCGCCCTGCTCGGCTTCGATGTAGCCGCCTTGCCACGCATACCTGGCGTAGCCGCCGTGCTCGGCGCTCGAAGACTGGGCCCGCATTTGCGACAGATCGGCGCGCGGTTTGCGGAAGTCGTAGTCGTCGACGGCGAACGCGCCCGCGCTGATCTGGGTGGCGGGACGCCACTCATCAATACCCTCTTCGCGCGGCAGCGCAAGGCGGTCGGGCGACTGATACGGCAGCATGGCGTGCTCGGGCAACGGGTCGTGCGCGCTGGTGTCGTCGGCGAGCACCAGGACCTGCTGACCGGCTTCGTGGCGGAAGTAGTAATAGATGCCTTCCTGTTCCATCAGCCGGCTGACGAAGTTGAAATCGCTTTCCTGGTACTGCACGCAATAGTCCCAGCTTCGATAGTTTGCGAGCAGGCGTTCTTCGACGGGAAAGCCATATTTGCCGATGACCTCGCGCAGAATCTCGACCGCCGTGCGATTCTGAAAAATGCGGCAGTCGGTTGTTTTCGTCAGATACCACAGCCATGGCCGCAGCGTGACCGCATAGATGTAGGTGCGCGGCGTATCGGTCTCACGTCCGGCGAATTCGCAGCGCACGATCTGGCCGCCGAGGTATCGGGTGCTGCCGTTGAGCGTGACGATGTAGAGCGTCAGCGGCTTGCCAAGCAGCGCGTTCATATCGAGCGAAGCGGACGGGCTCACCAGCTCCACGTTGAATTCATACAGCGCCGACAGAGTCTCCTCGCCGCGTAGCGAGCGGAATCGCAGCATCTGCGGATCGAGCGGCGTGTGCGCGATGATGATGTGGTTCATGGCAGCTTCTTCAAAGACCCGACTGAGCGCTGGCCGCGCGGGAGGCGCGGGTGTTGCGGGTTTCAGGTTGATAAACGAGATCGTCGGCAGTGAGCGTGCTGGTTCGCGTGCCGAGCCAACTGGCGAAGCCCAGCGGTCGGCCGGCGCCGAGTGCGATGCCGGCAACCTGATCGGCGGCCATCAGCAGGCGCACGTCCCACGACCACTCGACACCGGCGTACTGCCGCACCCAATCCGTCAACTGCTGCGAAAGCGGGGTGCCGGGTAGCAATGCGGCGTATTGCTCGCGTGACAGGGGGCCGAGCCGAACCTCGAATTTCGTCTGCGCGTCGCGAACCGCCGCACCCAGCATGGCGTCGGCACCAAGCCGGCGGGTGTTCGCGTGCGTGCGTAGCGCGGTGCGCTGCGGCGCTTCGACCGGCAGCCACTGTGGCAGCCATTCGACGATCTGGACGGGTACGCCGAGGCAGGCGCGCAGGATGCTCCGCAGACCCTCTGCGTTGCGCGTCTGTCGCACCAGGTGGCCGGCCATGAAATATCTGGCGTGATCCGACAGCGTGTCGGGTCGCCGCGCCTCGCGCCGCGGCAGATGGATGAGGCTTGCCAGGTAGCGATCGAACCGTCCGCCCTCGCCATGGTCGAGGCTGACCGTAGGCTGCGCATCGGCCCAGGCGCGGTAGAACAGCAGGATCAGCCGATGATGAAACAGATCGGCGAATGCGCTCAGCGCGTGGTCGTCGTGATGGCGAGCACGCTCGCGCACAAGCTCCGTCAGATGCAGGGGCAGGGGGCCGTTCGGTCCGAATAGACCGAAGCTGTGAATCAGGACACGCGGCTTCGCGCCCTCTGCTGGCGCAGACGCGGCGGCGAGCGTTGCCGGCGCGAAGGCGAGCGATGGTAGCTGGCCGATCCGCAGCGGTTCATCGGCGGGATGCGCCGCGCGTCCCAACGGCGCCGGGGCCGCCGCGCGCGCGTCCAGCCAGCGCAACAGGTTGTACAGATCGTACTTGTATGGCGCATCGGCAACGCATTGCCAGAAATGCGCGAGCATAGAACCGGCGTGCGGCACACGCGACGATGGGGCGATTGCGTTGCTCATGCTGTGGGGCGGCTTCCGACGCGAGGTGGCCAACGTTTCACTTGCCCACGTTGCAGCGTGGCTACCGCGAGTTCGCTAAAGCTATTCAATGACACGTGACGCGCAAAAAATTGCTCCAGCACCGCGCCGAATAGATACGTGCTCGCGCCCGCAAACGAGGTTTCGTCGAGCAGCAGCGACACCGCCACACCGCGGCCGAACATCGGCGGTCCCGCCTGAGGCAACTGACGGCAAACCGGCTCAACCCGAACGCTGCGTACACCGTCAATTTGCGGCCGCACAGCTGCGTCGGCTGCGCTCGCATAGAGTTCGAGCAATTCGCGCAAGGCCTGCGCTCCCTGCACACTGTCAAGATCGGTCAGCGTGAGGTAGTCGAGCCCGAGATGCTTGACGAGTCGCCATGTGATTTCGTTTTCCGCAAGGGGCGGCTGCGGCGGCGTGGGCCGTCGGAGCGCCTGGATGGCGGCGACCGGGGCCGAGGTGCGCAGACTGAAATCGCTAGTGCTGCCGGTTGGCATCAGCAGTGTGAGGTCGCGGTTGGTACACATGGCGTCGACGGACAGGTGCCGCAAGTCGTCGGAAAACGGCGCTTCGTGCTGATCCACCAACGAGATGAATACTTCGCTGCCGGCGTAGGCCGATTTCGTACTGCTGCGCGCTGCGCGGCTTGCAGCATGGTCGCGTGGGGCGACGAGCCGCGCTTCGCGCCGCATCGAAAAATAGCGGCCGCGATCGGCGTGGTCGTGAGAAAGACCGCCGTAGAAAGGATGAAACTCACAGTGCCCGCCGTCAGACTGGCGATGGCCCGCCACTTTCTCGACGCCGTAAATTTCGTAGTCCAGCGGCCGCGTGCGGTCGACTACGACATGATGCTCATACCGCTGATTCGTGATGGCGATGCGGTCGGTGCGCTTCGGGAACAGGTTGATCGCCGGCGTGCAAAACAACGCGAGGCTGCGCAGATCGACGGACCGTTCGAGCTCGGGCGACGCTTCGTCGAGCAGAACGGTCAGTGAGAACGTGGTGCCGTCGATGTTTTGCAGCGCGCGTTGCAGTGAACCGATGCTGAAAAACAGAAAACGTTGGGGAAAGGCGAAATACTCGTGCAGCAGCCGGTATCCCTGGAACGAACGCGAACCGTATGGCAGCAACGCCTGGGCAGCATCGAAACCTTCCTGGCGGATGGCCTCGCCGTCGAGCAGCGAGCAGGCGCTGCCAGTGTGACTTGTATTGCCCGAGACCGAAGGCCCGTGGCAGATGACGCCGAGATGATGACCTAGCACCTGCTCCAGCAGCGGCAGTGCCTGATTGTCCGGACCGCTGAGAAAAAACGTCAACGAATCGAGCGGCAACTCGCGCAGATTGCCGACGCCGCTGGCTTCCAGTTGAATATGCAGCGCGCCGCGCACGCGGCTTGTCAGCTGGCCGTGCGGCAACGGCAGATCGGCGGGGACGCCGCCCAGTTTGACTTCGGTGATACGCAGCGGCCACAACGTGACATCGTGCGCGGTGCTGAATTCACAGGCGGTCTGCTCGCCTGGCGCCAGATTGCCGCGCAGCGACGTGCCGGCCGGCAGCGTATAGCCGGACAGCAGACTGCCTTCGCGCAAGTTCGGCTGCACGGCGACGATCGTCATCGACGGCAACGGAGCGAGGTAGTTCGGATAGACCACGTCGAGCAGGCGCTGGGAGAAACGCGGAAACTCGGCGTCCATTTTTAGCTGGATGCGCGCGGTCAGAAAGCTGAAACCTTCAAGGAGCCGCTCGACATACGGATCGCTCACCTCGATGCCGCGCATGCCCAGGTGTCCGGCGGCCTGCGGGAATTCGGCCGCGAATTCGGCGCCGAGCTCGCGCAGATACGCAAGTTCGCGGTTGTAGTAGTCGAGCAGGCGGGCGTCCATTACATGGCTTCCTGCGAACGGAGCACAACATGGCCGCTCTCGATGTCGATGTCCGAGCGAAACTGGAAGGCTTGAGGCGCCGTGGCCGGACACAGTTGGCCGGTGATTTCCAGTGACAGGATGGCACGTGACTGAGCGTGCGCGTTGCAACGCACCTCCACGCTTTCAGCGAGAATGCGCGGCTCGAACTGCACGACCGCCTCGCGGATTGCGCGCTCCATACCGTCCTGGTCAACTGCCGAAGCGCGACCGCCCGCCCATGCACGCATGCCGAAATTCAACACGGATCTGCGCACGTGCGGGTACGCGGCGAGATCGTCGGTCGCTTCAAGGCTGGCGCAGTTCAATAGCCAGCTCAGGTCGCGCAGCACGGCGTCGCGCAGATCAGCGCGCGACGGCACGAACGCGAACGCGCCGTCGCCGGGTGGCGGCCGTCGCTCCGTCAGCCGATCCAGCAGGCTGGGAAGCGCCTCGACGTGCGCACGAGCGCGGATCGGCGCGCGATCTCGCGTTGAGTTGGAAGGAAGGGTGGGACTCACAAAAAGAGACTCTCGCTGGCTAACTGGCTAACTAAATGGCGTGCGGACGAAGCGTTTGCCGCCGCGTCCGCACGGCGCACCGGTTAAGGGAAGAGGTTAGACCTCGCGGTTTTCCTTGATGTCCCAGGCGAGTACGCTTTCTCCGCCCTTCGTGCCCTGGTCCGTCTGTTCCCAATACTGTTTTTGCACCTTTGCCGCTTGGAACGAGTAGGTGATTCGCACTGCCTCGGACCCTTTTGCCGCGCCTTGCTGTACGGCCGTCACCAACACTTCGGACAAGGTGATGCGTAGATACTCGATTTGCGAGCCGCCGGCTTTGCACACGGAGATCTCGACCTTCGGCAGGTGCTTGCCGTTGGCGCAGTATTTGAGAATGGCGGGCGCCGCCTTATCCATGAAGGTTTCGACCTGCAAGTCGTTGAAACTGACTTTGCCGATGCCGCCGCCGCTTCCGGTCGCCATGCTGCCGGGCTGCGTTGCACCCCAGCCGTAGGACTGGATGTCGATCCATCCCTTGTGATTGGCGTCTTTGGACTCGCCGGTGACGTTGTCCACCCGCATGTACATATCAACTGACATTCCCTACCTCCTGGTTCCTACTGATTGAAACGACTTCAACGATCAAAGCGAAAGCACGGCTCAATCGCCATGCTTGAGCGCGGGTAACTGCGAAACGAGACGCAGGGATACCGTTAGCCCTTCTAATTGATAGTGCGGTCGCAAAAAGAATTTCGCGCTGTAATAGCCCGGGTTGTCGTCGATGTCTTCCACAACCACGGACGCCGCCGCAAGCGGTTTTCGCGCCTTGGTGTCCTGCGATGAATTGACAGGATCGCCGTCGACGTAGTGCATGATCCAGTTGTTGAGCCACGATTCCATCTCGCTGCGCTCCTTGAATGACCCCACCTTGTCGCGCACGATGCACTTCAAATAGTGCGCAAAGCGGCAACACGCGAACAGGTAGGGCAAGCGTGCCGCGAGCCTCGCGTTGTCCGTGGCCGTGGCGTCGTGATACTCCGCCGGCCGCTGCAATGATTGGGCGCCGATGAATGCCGCAAGACTGGAATTCTTGTGATGGACGAAAGGCATGAAGCCATTGCGTGCGAGTTCTGCTTCGCGGCGGTCGCTGATCGCAATTTCAGTGGGACACTTCATGTCGACGCCACCGTCGTCGGTTGGAAACGAGTGGGTGGGCAGGTCCTCCACCGCGCCGCCGGATTCGACGCCGCGAATCGACGTACACCAACCATATTGCTTGAACGAACGGTTGATGTTGGTCGCCATGGCATAGGCCGAATTGATCCATGCGTAGCGCTCGTGGTTGGCGCCGTCGGTGTCTTCTTCGAAGTTGAAGGCGTCGACCGGATTCGTGCGGACGCCATAGGGCAGGCGAGCCAGAAAGCGCGGCATCGTGAGGCCCAGATAGCGCGAGTCTTCCATCTCGCGAAGGTGGCGCCAGCCAACGTACTCGCTATTCAGAAAAATCTTGCTGAGGTCGCGCGGGTTCGATAGCTCCTGCCACGACTCCATTTGCATGACCGCGGGCGATGCGCCGGTAATGAATGGACAATGCGCGGCGGCCGCGATCTTTGCCATTTCGCCGAGCGTCTCGATGTCTTGTGGACTGTGATCGAAGTAGTAATCTCCGACCAGGCAGCCGAGCGGTTCCCCGCCGAATTGGCCGTACTCTTCCTCGTAGATCTTCTTGAAAATCGGGCTTTGGTCCCAGGCGACGCCCTTATAGCGCTTGAGCACCCGGCTCAACTCCGTTTTCGTCACCGGCAGGCAACGGATTTTCAGGAGTTCGTCCGTCTCGGTGTTGTTGACCATATAGTGCAACCCGCGCCACGACGATTCGATCTGCTGAAAATCCTCGTGATGGATGATGGCGTTGATCTGCTCCGAGAGCTTGCGGTCAATCTCGGCGATGACGGCCTGGATTGTTTGGTAGGCGTCGTCCGACATGGCCACGGCGTTCTCAAGCGCCTGCAGGGCGAGCGTTTTCATCGCGCCGTCGATCGCTTGCTGCGCCTGTTCGGTACGGGGATTGAGCTCCCTGATCAGGGAGGCGGAAAAGCGGTCAGCCGAGAGCACAGGCATGAGCTGTTGCGGCAAGGGGGATTCCGTATGATTCATTGCGGTCTTTTCAACGGTCTTGAGATGAAGGCATGCCTCGCGCCATGCACGTCGCTGTACACGTCGCGGTACACGTTACGCGCGCTCGACACCGGCGGTTCCGGCTGCGTCCGCGGCATCCGGCGAACCGGAGGCGTCCACCAGTGCCTTGAGCAGTGAGGGACTTTTCAGCGCCTGGGTAATCAGTTCCTCCGCGCCGCTCTTGCCGTCCATGTACGACAGCAGATTCGACAGTTGCGAACGCGCTTGCAGCAACTGATTGAGCGCGGGGACCTGGGTCGCGATGGCGTCCGGCGAGAAATCCCCAAGACTTTCAAAGCTGAGATCCACCGCTAGCAACCCTTGCCCGGAGATGCTGTTCGGCACCTGCATGGTGACGCGCGGCCGGATCGCTTTCAGGCGGCCGTCAAAGTTGTCGATGTCGACTTCGAAGAATTTGCGCTGTTCGAGATCGGGCTGCGGCTGCGTCGATTTGCCGACGAGATCGGCAATCACTCCCATCACGAACGGTATTTCCACCTTCCGCTCGCTGCCGTAAGTCTCGACGTCGTACTCGATCTGAACCCGCGGCGCGCGATTGCGCGCGATGAATTTTTGCCCCGTTGCTTTTGCTCTTGACGCGTTTGAGTTGCCCATTTGAAGTCCTCCGCTGATTTGATTGATGTGCTAGCCGCGATGCGCACCGCCTTAGCCGCGCGGGTTGTCTGACGTGCTCTGCGCGTGACCGGCCAGAACATCCACCTGAGGCAATGCAGCGGGTGCCATGTCACGGACGATCTCGTAGAAGTTCATCCGCATCAGGCGTTGGGCGCGGCGGATCAGTAGCGGCGCCGGATGACTCGGCTCCGCCCGCTCCAGATACAGGCACGCATCCTCCAGCGCGAGCATGACGGCCTCGCGCGAGCCGATTGGCGGCCGCTCGCCAGGCCCGCGAGAATCATTTGCGACGATGGACCGGGCTTGTTCCACGTGCGGCCTGGTGCCGCCCGCAGCCTGCGGAGCGTGCTCGCGTGACGCAAGAATCGCCCGCTGCACCGTCTCTAACGGGGCCTCCACCGCGCTTGCGGAGGGAACCCAGGAGATGTCGAGCCTGGTGGCGATCTGCTGGCGGATTCGATCGATCGAATCGAGCAGTTGCGGAACCGCGGTCAGTTGTGTTTGCGCTGCGGCCAGCGCTGCACATAGCGCCGCCTTCTGAATACCGCCGGACGGAGGGTGGCTTTTCGCCGCGGCCGCGGGATTGCCTTCGAGAATCGCCGCAGCCTCGCGCAACGATAGATCACCGGATGCCAGCCGCAGCAAGATGGCTTCGCGAGCGGCGCGTCCAGCGCCCTTCGGGTCGGTCAACGCCGCGATGGCGTTGACACGGACCAGCGGATCGAACTCGCCAGCAATCCGCAACTGTGGATGGACGTCCTCCCACTGCTGCTCTAGCGTTTCAGCGGCGAGCGCCAGACCTTTTGCGTAACCGGACAAACCGTCGATCTCCGTCCATGCCTGCGTCAGCAGAGCGATGATTCGCAAATCGACGCTGCGGCCAAGCAGCTCGACAGCCAGTGTTTCGACGTGCCGCCAGTCGGGGGCAACGGCGGGAATCAGGGCGTCGCCGAATTGCTGCTCACGGACGCCCGTCGCGGCTTGCTGCAATACCGTGAATGCGACGTCATATTCCAGATCGACGCCGCAAGGCTGCTCCGGACTCATGAAGCCGATTTGATCGATCGAAAAAGCATTCATTAAATGGATGCGCCGGAGCGATGCGTTAATTGATATACCTCAGAATTCAATTGAGATCGAATTAGAGGTTTTGGTTTGATTCTTAGTGAATTGGGATTATTCTAAAATCGTCTTAATCAACGTCGATTCCTTTGAGAAAAATTAGGATTTTTCTTGGGATGGAGCAGGTCCACTCAGCGTGCTCGTGCCCCCGGCCTTATGCATGCCCTTTATCCTCGGGCGTTTCGCCGGCAGAGTACGTTGGTGAATCACTCTTGTCATAAGGATGCCGAAATATATGGCGCAATTGTTTCTTGGATGTGATCTTATTCCGGTTCTATCGTAATGGCAAGTCGGCTTGCAGGGATTTTAAACTTGTTTGGGCTAAAATATATTGAGATGAAAAAGGGGGCGACTTGGTGTTGATATAAAATGCTTTGAGATCAATGGCGGGGCATTGCAATCCCGGAATAGAATTTATCTTTGTAAAAATTATTAAAGGATCAATGCGATGGAGAATTGATTTAATACGCATTGCTTGGGCCGAAGTTTGCCGGCATGGGGCTTGCACGAGCGCGCTCGCTCGGCTCCGTTCCGCTGAATAGGTCGGGTGGTATTTGGCTTTCTGTGTGGACGGCGCGTGTGTCTGGCTCGCGCTTAGTGATGAGGTGCTTGCTTACTGCCGCGAGGATCGCGCAGTGCGTGGGGGCAATAGGACTGGACTAGCTGGGTTTTGCCGGTGAGTCGCCGAAGGAAGGGGGATCGTAACGACGCCAAGGCGTTGACCGTCGACACGGAGTACCGCGAGTTGGCGTACCGCGGCGCTGGAATTTCGAGAGTTGCGCGTGATCAGCGTGGCGGACGTAAGTTTCCGGGTGAGCACGGATGGTCGCTGCCGTCGCCCGACGATCTGATGGACAATTCACGCAGCCCAAAACAAAAAACCGCCGAGCAAGCTGGGCGGTTTTTCAAGCCTTGAACTAACAAGGCAAATCTGGTCGGGGTGAGAGGATTCGAACCTCCGGCCTCTACGTCCCGAACGTAGCGCTCTACCAGGCTAAGCTACACCCCGATCTGTACTGCTGGACTCGATTCAGACTAACTCGGTGTTTCAGTCTCGTTCAAGACTGTCTTGCCGTCGAGTAAGAACATAATTCTAGCAGGCTATCTTTGAAAATGGAATCGGGAAATGAAGAAATTGCTGCTGCCGCGGCCAGCGCTTCCTGCTTTGCGCACTCGAGTGTGTGGTCCAGCGCGCCCGAACGCGTGATTGCTTCGAAAATGGTGTCGAATCGGTCAGTGCCGCCTTGCTCGATGGCTTCCCGCGCGAGTGCCGACTGCTCCGGCGTGCCGCGTTCGATCAGATAGATCAGCGGCAGGGTGGGTTTGCCTTCGCGCAGATCGTCACCGGCGTTCTTGCCCATCGATTCAGCCGTGCCCGTGTAGTCGAGCCAGTCGTCCATGATCTGGAACGCGGTGCCGATGCGGCGGCCGAATTCCGCCGCGGCGGCTTCGATCTTCGCGTCCGATCCGGCCAGCACCGCGCCGAGCTGGGCGGCGGCTTCGAACAGCTTGGCGGTTTTGTAGCGAATCACCTGCATGTAGCGCGCTTCGTCCACGTCGGCGTCGTGCATATTCAAAAGCTGCAGCACTTCGCCTTCGGAGATGATGTTGGTCGCCTCCGACAGGATTTCCATCACACGCATCTTGCCCACGCCGACCATCATCTGGAACGAGCGCGAGTACAGGAAGTCGCCGACCAGCACGCTTGCGGCGTTGCCGAACAGCGCGTTGGCGGTCTGGCGGCCGCGCCGC
The DNA here is from genome assembly GCF_046025895.1 of Paraburkholderia sp. RL17-337-BIB-A. NCBI lineage: Bacteria > Pseudomonadati > Pseudomonadota > Betaproteobacteria > Burkholderiales > Burkholderiaceae > Paraburkholderia > Paraburkholderia sp. RL17-337-BIB-A. The sequence continues at coordinate 437,500 of NZ_JARESY010000001.1, forward strand.
AGATCGGATTCGTCGACCACGTCGTCGTGCAGCAGCGTGGCCGTGTGGATGAATTCCACCACCGCCGCCAGTTCGTGCCGATGCCCGGTCGTTTCACCCAGCGCGCCGGCCACGAGCAGCAGCAGCGCGGGCCGCAGGCGTTTGCCGCCGGCGCTGATGATGTACTCGGAGATCTGATTGATCAACATCACGTCGGACGCCAGACGGTGCCGGATGACGCGATTGACCTGCTGCATGTCTTCGGCGATCGGAGCGAGCAGGCTGGCGGCGTTGGAGGAGGGGGTGGCAGTCGACGACATGATGGCTGAATTGGGTAGTGCCGCGAATTATAAGGCGAATCGCGGCAGTTCCGGGTCGCAGGCTGCGGCACGGCGAGACGAAGGCAGCGGCAGGGCCGCGCGCCGGGGCTGGACGGCACGGCGCTGGCGAGGCGCACGGCGCCTCGCAATGAGTTTTGACCGAGCAGCTAACTCTATGTATAATCATGGGTTTCCGCGCGCGGTGCGTGGGAAAAATGAACACAGAGTGAGGTTCTCAATGTACGCGGTCATAAAAACCGGTGGCAAGCAGTATAAAGTTGCCGTCGGCGAAAAACTTAAAGTAGAACAGATACCGGCAGACATTGACGCTGAAATCACGCTCGACCAGGTTCTCGCAGTGGGCGAAGGCGAATCGATTAAGTTCGGTACGCCGCTGGTCAGTGGGGCTTCCGTCAAAGCTACCGTCGTGTCGCAAGGTCGTCACGCAAAAGTGACCATCTTCAAGATGCGTCGCCGGAAGCACTACCAGAAGCATGGCGGCCACCGCCAGAACTATACCGAACTGCGCATCGACGCGATCAACGCGTAAGCGCAACGGTTAAGGAGCAAATCAAATGGCACACAAAAAGGCAGGCGGATCGTCCCGGAACGGCCGCGACTCTGAATCGAAGCGTCTCGGCGTCAAGGTTTACGGCGGTCAGGCCATCAACGCTGGCGGCATCATCGTTCGCCAACGTGGCACGCGCATGCACCCGGGCGAAAACGTCGGTATCGGCAAGGATCACACCTTGTTCGCACTGACGGACGGCCACGTCAATTTCTCGACGAAGGGCGCAGCGAAGAAGCACATGGTCAACGTCGTCCCGGCAGCAGTCTGAGTTTAATCAGGCACGGGCTTCAGGACCGGAAGAAGGCCCCGCGAAGTTAGCGGGGCTTTTTTTATTGCAGCGTCTTTTGCCGGGTGACATTGGCGATCCGGTGGATCGAATTGCCATGCCGGCAAGGCTAGCCGTTCGGCTGATTGCTCACCGCACGGCGGGCGCGGCAAAATGGCGGCATCAGGTAGCATCAACCCCAGCAGCACCATCTAGCAGTACACCACGGGACGGAGTTACGCATGAAGTTCATTGACGAAGCGAGGATTGAAGTCATCGCCGGCGACGGAGGGGATGGCAGCGCGTCGATGCGCCGCGAGAAATTCGTTCCGTTCGGCGGCCCGGATGGCGGCGACGGCGGCCGGGGCGGCAGCGTGATCGCGGTTGCAGACCGCAACATCAATACGCTGATCGACTACCGCTACGCGAAAAAACATTTGGCGCGCAACGGCGAAAACGGCCGCGGCGCGGACTGCTACGGCAAGGGCGGCGACGATATTACGCTGCGCATGCCGGTTGGCACGACCATTACCGATATGGAAACCGGCGAGTTGATCGCCGACTTGACCGAGCACAATCAGAGCGTGCAGATCGCGCAAGGCGGCGCGGGTGGTCTCGGTAATCTGCATTTCAAATCCAGTACGAACCGCGCGCCGCGTCAGAAAACCGACGGCAAGCCCGGCGAGCGCCGCATGGTGCGCCTCGAACTGAAGGTGTTGGCCGACGTCGGCCTGCTCGGCATGCCGAATGCCGGCAAGTCGACCTTCATCTCGTCGGTGTCGAACGCGCGGCCGAAGATCGCGGATTACCCGTTCACCACGCTCGCGCCGAATCTCGGCGTGGTGCGTGTGGGGCCGAGCCGCAGCTTCGTGATCGCCGACATTCCTGGCCTGATCGAAGGCGCGGCGGAAGGCGCGGGCCTCGGTCACCAGTTTCTGCGCCATCTGCAGCGCACCGGTTTGTTGCTGCACATTGTCGACCTCGCACCGTTCGACGAAGCCGTCGATCCCGTTGCGGAAGCCAAGGCAATCGTCAACGAGCTGCGCAAGTACGACGAGCTGCTGTATGAGAAGCCCCGCTGGCTCGTGCTGAACAAGCTCGACATGGTGCCCGAAGATGAGCGCGAGGCGCGTGTGTCGGCATTCCTTGAAGGCTTCGGCTGGGAGGGTCCGGTGTTCGAAATCTCGGCGCTGACCGGCCAGGGTTGTGAGAGCCTTTGCTACGCGATATTCGACCACATCGCCGCGCATTCGGACGCGCAGCGCGCGGCCGAAGCCGAAGACCTCGCCGCTGACGTGCGCTTCCGCGAGAAACCTGAAGCGCCGGCCGCTTCAGACGACTCCAGCGTCGACCCGCAGTAATAGCAAGCCTGAGCGCCGGCGCCCTGCAAGGGCTGCCGGCATGCAACACGCGTCATCTTGGGAGACCGCGCACAATGCGTTCCGTCATCGCAGATTCACGGCGATTGGTAGTGAAAGTCGGCTCGAGCCTCGTCACGAATGACGGGCGCGGCCTCGATCATGCTGCGATCGGCCGCTGGGCTGCGCAGATTGCCGCCCTGCGCGCGCAAGGCAAGGAGGTGGTGCTGGTCAGTTCGGGCGCCATCGCCGAAGGGATGCAGCGGCTCGGCTGGACCAGGCGGCCACGCGAAATCGACGAATTGCAGGCCGCCGCCGCTGTCGGGCAAATGGGTCTCGCACAGGTCTACGAAAGCCGCTTCGCCGAGCATTCGATCCAGACCGCGCAGATTCTGCTGACTCACGCCGACCTCGCCGACCGTGAACGCTATCTGAACGCTCGTTCCACGCTGCTGACGCTGCTGCGTCTGGGCGTCGTGCCGATCATCAACGAGAACGATACGGTCGTCACCGACGAAATCAAGTTCGGCGACAACGACACGCTGGGCGCTTTGGTCGCGAATCTGATCGAAGGCGATGCGCTCGTGATCCTCACCGATCAGCAAGGGCTGTTTACCGCCGATCCGCGCAAGGACCCGAACGCAACGCTCGTTCAGCAGGCCGATGCCGGTGCGCCGGAGCTCGAGGCAATGGCGGGCGGCGCGGGTTCCAGCCTCGGCCGCGGCGGCATGCTGACCAAGATTCTCGCGGCCAAACGTGCCGCGCATAGCGGCGCCGATACGGTGATCGCGAGCGGGCGCGAAGCCGACGTGTTGTCACGGCTGGCCTCGGGTGAGGCGATCGGCACGCAGTTGATCGCCCGCACTGCGCGTATGGCGGCGCGCAAACAATGGATGGCCGATCACCTGCAGGTGCGCGGTCACGTGGTGATCGACGACGGTGCGGTCGAAAAGCTGACCGAAGGCGGCAAGAGCCTGTTGCCAATCGGCATCGTCGGTGTGCAGGGCGCGTTTGCGCGCGGGGAAGTGATCGCTTGCCTGAGTGCGGCAGGACGTGAAGTCGCGCGCGGTCTGACGAACTACAGCAGCGCGGAAACCAAGCTGATCCAGCGGCGTCCGAGCGGCGAGATTGAATCGGTGCTCGGCTATATGCTGGAGCCTGAGGTGATCCACCGCGACAATCTTGTGCTGGTCTGACTGCGGGACAACACCTGCACGACAGACAAAAAAGCCGTTCCAGCGTGAGCTGGAACGGCTTTTTCACATCCGCGGCGGCTCCTAAGTAAGAAGCACGCTCGGGAAAGCTGTCTTAATGAACCAGCGAGGTCTGCGTGCGCTTGTAGCGGATGTTCTCGACAATCTGCTTTGCGTTGCCCGTGGCCATCTTGTTCGCACAGAAATAATCCTGATACAGCGATGCCTGATAGGCGTTCAGCGCGCCATTCTCGATGCGCCTGAAGTCGTTGGCGACGGTTTGGTCCCAGCCGTCGTGATCGGCGTTCAGCCCCGCGTACTGCCGCCATTCATATGTGTCGCAGCGAATCCCTTCGTAGTTCACGTTGCGCGCGCCGCTTGGGCTCGTTACGACGACGACGTAGCGCACTACGCCGTCGCTGCCGACGCTAAGCGACGTTTTATCGATCGAGAATTGCAGCGGCGTGTTGCCGGAGACGTCAAAAGGCAGCAGATTCGACTCTTGCGGCAGCGGCGGCAGCGTGTCGACCTTGTTTTCCACCCAATTGCTCGGCCGGTCCAGCAGGTAGGCAAACGCGCTGTCGTCTTTATTGGTGGGTTTGCTGGCGCAACCAGCCAGCAGGGCGCCGGTGGCGACGCACGCCACGACGAGAGCAAGTGCTTTCAATATGGTTTCCTCGAAACACTGGCGCGGCTCATCGAGTCGCGCCAGAGAGAGGCGGCGTGGACAGCCGCACAGAGTTGTTAATTGCGTACGCCACGGCGGAACAACGAGCCGGCGGTTTCGCGATCCGATTCGTCTTCGTGCTCCGACCGGGAGCCAACCTCGGCTACCGACCCGAAGCCCGGACCGCAATCGGGCACGATCGTTGTGTGAATCGACGTTTCGATGCTGAGTGTGGTCACCGAGGTGGTGACCGTCACCATCGTCGAATCCGGCGGACTTTCCATTGACGACGCTATCCGGGGATAACGCGGCCCATGGTGCCCGCCAGGTTTTTCCGCACGCGGCGCAGCCCGGCGCATGAAGCGGGATAGCTCCGTCAGCGCCAACTGATACACATCCCGCTTGAACTCGATCACACAGTCGAGGGGCACCCAGTACTCGTTCCAGCGCCATGCATCGAACTCAGGGTGGTCGGTGGCGCGTAAGCAGATGTCGCAATCGCGTCCAACCATCCGGAGTAAAAACCAGATTTGTTTCTGGCCGCGGTAATGACCGCGTACTTCGCGCTTGATGAACTTGTCAGGCACCTCGTAACGCAACCAGTCGCGCGTGCGACCAATCACCTTGACGTGCTCAGGAAGCAGCCCGGTTTCTTCGTGTAACTCCCGATACATCGCTTGCACGGGGGTCTCTCCGTACTTGATGCCCCCTTGCGGAAACTGCCAGGAATGTTCACGGAGCCGTTTGCCCCAAAACACCTCGTTGTGCGCGTTCAAGAGGATGATGCCGACGTTCGGGCGAAAGCCTTCACGATCCAGCATACAACCACCTTCGAATCCTTTAAAATTGCTTTGATTATAAACAGATAACGGACCCGACGCACCGATTCGCACCAGATTGGAACGATTCGCCGCAAAACGCCCGCGGTTGCGGCAGCCTGTAGTCTTTCCGTGCCTTATCCCTTGCTGCAAAGGCTTTGCGCGGTGGCTTCAGCGGCCCGATGGGGCAGTTTTGCCGGGGTTTTGCCTGGTATGTGCAGGGCGTTTGCCGGGGGCCTGGTCAAGACTTTGGCTGGTTCCAGGCTGGATCGGGGCCGGGTGTTCGGCGAGTCCGTGCCGGTTCCAAACCGGGTCCGTGTCGATTTCCCTACCGTTTTCACCTTTCGGGCGGTCCCTCCGGAGCCGCCGCTTTTGGAAAATCTGAATGAAAGCTTCCCGTTTCTTTATCGGCACTCTGAAAGAAGCGCCCGCCGACGCCGAGATCGTCAGCCACAGGCTCATGGTGCGCGCCGGCATGATCCGCCGCATTGCTGGCGGCATCTATAACTACCTGCCGATCGGTCTGCGTTCGATCCGCAAGGTGGAAGCCATCGTGCGCGAAGAAATGAACCGGGCGGGCGGCATCGAGTTGTTGATGCCGTCGGTGCAGCCGGCCGAACTGTGGCAGGAGTCGGGCCGCTGGGAAAAATACGGTCCCGAGCTGCTGCGCTTCAAGGACCGCAAGCAATCCGATTTCGTGTTCGGACCGACCCACGAAGAAGTGATCACGGACATTGCGCGCGGCCAGATCAAGAGCTATCGCCAGTTGCCGGTGAACTTCTACCAGATCCAGACGAAGTTCCGCGACGAGATCCGTCCGCGTTTCGGCGTGATGCGTGGCCGCGAGTTCATCATGAAAGACGCGTACTCGTTCGACAAAGACGTCGAAGGTCTGCGCGAGTCGTATCGCAAGATGTACGACGCGTACGTACGTATTTTCACGCGCCTTGGGCTGGATTTCCGCGCGGTGGCGGCGGACAACGGTTCGATCGGCGGCAGCGGTTCGCATGAATTCCACGTGATCGCCGAGACCGGCGAAGACGCGATCGCCTATTGCCCGACCTCGGATTTCGCGGCCAACGTCGAAGCGGCTGAAGCGCTGCCGCTCTACGCGGAACGCGCAGCGCCGACCGAAGAGATGAAGAAGACCGCAACGCCGGGCAAGGCGAAATGCGAGGCCGTGGCTGAACTGCTGAACATCCCGCTCGAGCGCACGATCAAGTCGATCGTACTCGCCACGGAAAACGAAGGCGCCGAGCCGACCATCTGGTTGCTGATGCTGCGTGGCGACCACGATCTGAACGAGATCAAGGCAGCCAAGCTGCCGGGTTTGGCCGACTTCCGCATGGCCACCGAAGCAGAAATCATCGAGACCTTCGGCACACCGCCGGGTTACCTCGGCCCGATCAACACGAAGAAGCCGGTCAAGGTCGTCGCGGATAGCACGGTCGCGAACATGAGCGACTTCGTGGTCGGCGCGAACGAGGTGGACTACCACATCACCGGCGTGAACTGGGGCCGCGATCTGCCGGAGCCGGTCGTCGCCGATATCCGCAATGTGAAGAAGGGCGATCCGTCGCCGGACGGCAAGGGTGTGCTCGACATCTGCCGCGGCATCGAAGTCGGCCACGTGTTCCAGCTCGGCACGAAGTATTCGGAAGCGATGAACGCCACCTGTCTCGACGAGACCGGCAAGCCGCGCCAGATGGAAATGGGCTGCTACGGCATCGGCGTCACGCGGATTCTGGGCGCGGCGATCGAACAGAATTTCGACGAGAAGGGCATCATCTGGCCGGACTCGATCGCGCCGTTCGAAGTCGTGCTGTGCCCGATGGGTTACGACCGCAGCGAAGCCGTGCGCGAGCAGGCTGACAAGCTGTACGCGGCGTTGCTCGAAGCGGGCGTCGACGTGATCCTCGACGATCGCGGCGAACGTCCGGGCGTGATGTTCGCCGACTGGGAGCTGATCGGTGTGCCCCATCGCCTGGTGATCGGCGATCGTGGTCTGAAGGACGGCAAGCTCGAGTATCAGGGCCGTCGCGATGTTGAAGCCACGCTGCTGCCCGTCGATGACGCCGCACAAACGGTAATCGGCAAAGTTCGCGCCGCCTTGGCGCAATAAGCGGAGCGGACGGTGGAGTACACCTTCGTATCCGCGACCGTCCTGCTGATTCTGATCACCGACCCGCTCGGCAACATTCCGCTCTTTATCAGTTGCCTGCGGGGTGTATCGCCGAAGCGGCGCACGATCGTCATTCTCCGTGAGGTGGCGATCGCGTTCGCGATCCTGTTGGTCTTCATGGTGGTCGGCGACGGCTTTCTGCGCATGATGAGTCTGACCGACCAGTCGTTGCGCATCGGCGGCGGGATTGTGCTGTTTCTGATCGCGCTCAGAATGGTGTTCCCGCATCCGGACGGCCCGCTCGGCGGCGACACGCGGGGCGGTGAGCCGCTCATCGTGCCGCTCGCCATTCCGGCGCTGGCGGGCCCGTCGGCGCTGGCTACGGTGATGCTGCTGACGTCGCAGGCGCCCGGCAAGATGTTGGAGTGGATCGGTGCGTTGACCGTTACGATGATCGTCTGCGCGATCGTGTTGATGCTGGCGGAGCGCATTCAGGCGTGGCTCGGCGAGCGTGCGATGATGGCCTTCGAACGGCTGATGGGCTTGGTGCTGGTGGCGATCTCAGTCGAAATGATGCTCGGCGGTATTCGTTCTTTTGTGCATCAACTTTGAGTGAGCTTCGGTGCGGGGTTCAAAGCGGCAGCGCGGGAGAGCGGCAAGCAGCCTGACGAACAAAAAGCTTGAGCGAGATTCGCCGCAGGGTCGAACACGCTAACGCAGGAGCGCTATCAGAAGCCCGACAAACAAAAAGCGGCCCGCGAGCCGCTTTTTTTTACGCCAATGCGCGCCGCAAACCGCGCCGCTAAAACAACTTGCTTAAGCCCCTTCGGTCAACGCCCGAATGGTCGGCAGATTGCGCCAGTAACCCTTGGCGTCCATCCCACAACCGAACACATAGCGGTCCGGCACTTCGAAACCACAGTAATCCGGACGCAACGGCTTCGCCTTCGGAATGATCTTTTCGCACAGCACCGCGCTCAGGAAGCGCTTCGCGCCCATTGCGAGGATGCGGTCGCGGATCGCGGCCATCGTCTCGCCTTCGTCGAGGATGTCGTCGAGCACCAGCACGACGCGATCTTTCACCGACTCAGCCGGCGCCACGCGCCACTGCATCTCATTGCCGCCCTTGGTGGTGTTGCGATAGCGGGTCAGGTGGATGTAGTCGAACTCGAGCGGAAAATCGAGGTGCGGCAGCAGCATGCCGGTGAACACCGCCGCGCCGCCCATCACCGACAGCACGAGCGGAAAGTCCTCGCTCATCTCGTTGCGGATGGCGGCAGCCATGTCGCTGATCGACGCGTTGACGTCGTCGGCCGAAACGATTTCTTCGGAGTGGCTAAAAATGTGGAGAGCTTCTTCGCGGTTCATGACGTCTGACGGGCGGTAACTGTATACGTAGTGTGGGTGAGAACGGCGGCGTGCGGTACAGAATAAACCCGCACCACTCCGGAGTCAGTCGCGCGTGCCGTTATTCCCGCACTGCACGTAAAGCACGCGCGCCGCCGTCTTGCTAAAGCTTAGCGCATGCCGGGCATCATGCCCTTCATGCCGCGCATCATCTTTTGCAGGTTGCCGCCCTTCAGTTTCTTCATCATCGTGCGCATCTGGTCGTATTGATTCAGCATGCGGTTGACTTCCTGCACCTGCACACCCGCGCCCGCGGCGATGCGGCGCTTGCGGGTGGCCTTGATCAGCTCGGGCTTGGCGCGCTCCAGCGGCGTCATTGAATTGATGATGCCTTCCATGCGGCGCATCTGCGATTCGGCCATGCCCATGTTGGCGCCGGCTGCGGCCTGCTGGAACTGCGCGGGCAGCTTGTCCATCAACGACGACAGGCCGCCCATGCTCTTCATCTGCGTAAGCTGCGCGCGGAAATCGTTGAGGTCGAAGTCACCGCCTTTCTTGACCTTGTCGGCGAGCTTCTGCGCGGCCTGTACGTCCACACCGCGCTGCGCTTCTTCGACGAGGGCGAGAATGTCGCCCATGCCGAGAATCCGGTTCGCCATGCGATCCGGATAGAAAATTTCGAGGCCGTCGAGCTTTTCGGCGACGCCGACGAACTTGATCGGCTTGCCCGTCACGTGACGCACGGAGAGCGCCGCGCCACCGCGCGAGTCGCCGTCGAGCTTGGTGAGGACCACGCCAGTAAGCGGCAAGGCGTCGCTAAAGGCCTTCGCGGTGTTGACGGCGTCCTGACCCAGCATCGCGTCGACGACGAATAGCGTTTCCGCCGGTTTCAGCTCGCTGTGCAACGCGGTGATTTCCTGCATCATCGCTTCGTCGATACCAAGGCGACCGGCCGTGTCGACCAGCAGCACGTCGTGGTAGTGGCGCTTGGCCCAATCCACCGCGGCACGCGCGATATCCACCGGCTTCTGATCCGCTTCCGACGGGAAGAAGTCCGCGCCCACCTGCTCGGTCACCGTCTTCAACTGCGCGATAGCAGCCGGGCGGTAAACGTCGCACGAAACGGTGAGGACCTTCTTCTTGTACTTCTCGCGCAGAAGCTTGGCGAGCTTGCCGACCGTGGTGGTCTTGCCGGCGCCTTGCAGACCCGCCATCAGGATGACGGCCGGCGGCGTGACGGCGAGATTCAGTTCGACCGCCTTGCCTTCATAGTCGCCGCCGATGATCGCGGTCAGCTCGCGCTGCACCACCCCGACCAGCGCCTGACCCGGCGACAGGCTGCTGATGACTTCCTCGCCGAGCGCTTTTTCCTTCACCTTGGCGATGAACTCGCGCACGACGGGCAGCGCCACGTCCGCCTCGAGCAGCGCGAGGCGCACTTCGCGCAGCATTTCCTGGGTGTTCGCCTCGGTGAGCCGGGCTTCGCCGCGCAGCGTCTTGACGACGCGCGCCATCCGTTGAGTCAGATTGTCGAGCATGGGGAGCGATGAACAGTGCGGCCGGAGCAGGGCGCGAAGCGGGAGACGTCGCGGAGCAGGGGCCTAGTGTAAACTTGGAATATGGATATTGTACTGTATGCCCTCACTGCGCTCCTCTATGGCGGTCTCGCCGTGGCCGGCTGGCGCTCGCACCGGCACGCCGCCCTGCGCCCTATGCTCGAAAGCGTGCCGCCGGTGCCTGTTGCCGCGGCGGGCGTGTTGACCCCATCGGCGCCATCGGCCGGCTCGGGCATGGGCGCGTCGGGCCGCGCGTTGCTGTTTGTCGCGCTGCTCGCGCACGGTGTGCTGCTGCATACCACCATCTTCCCGCAGAACGCGATGGTGTTCGGCTTCGCGTTCGCGCTGTCGGCGATGTTCTGGCTCGGCGCCGGCATCTACTGGATCGAGAGCTTTTTCTTTCCGCTCGACGGCTTGCGCCTGCTGGTGTTGCCGCTCGCCTGTGCCGCTTCGTTATTGCCGCTGGGGTTCGGCGGCGTGCGCGTGCTGCCGTATTCCGCTGCGCCGATGTTCAAGCTGCACTTCCTGATCGCCAACATCGCATACGGTTTGTTCGCGATCGCGGCGCTGCACGCCATTCTGATGCTGCTGGTCGAGCGGCGTCTGCATGCGATGCGCGGCGGAGTGTCGCAGCGCAACGCGGCCGCGGCGGGCAACGGCTGGCTGTCGAGCTGGCTCGATACCTTGCCGCCGCTGCTGACACTGGAAAAGCTGCTGTTCCGCCTGATCGGTGCCGGCTTTGTGCTGCTCACGCTGACGCTGCTCTCGGGCATCATCTTTAGCGAGCAACTGGTCGACCGCGCATTGCAGCTCGATCACAAGACCGTCTTCGCGATTCTTTCCTGGGTAATGTTCGGCGCGCTGCTGACCGCGCGCAAGGTTTCCGGCTGGCGCGGCCGTGCGGCATTGCGCTGGGTGCTGGCGTCGTTCGTCGCGCTGCTGCTGGCGTACGTCGGCAGCCGTTTTGTATTCGAGGTGCTGTTGCACCGTGCTGTAGTGTGAGTGTCCTGCCATGCGACAAATTTTTCTGCTGATCCTGCTGTTCATCGTTGGCCAATGGGTGGTCAAGGCGCTGCGTCGTCACGACGCGCAAGCGTCGCAACGCACCGGCGCTGGCGCGAACGGCGCCGCGCGAGGACCCCATGCGCCGCAAGCGCAACCGCAACTCGCCGAGCCGATGATCCGTTGTGCCGAGTGCGGCGTGCACGCACCGAAGAGCGACTCCGTGGTGGTAGCCGGGCAGCCGTTCTGCAGCGCCGCGCACGCGCAGCGTCACGGTGCACATCCCACGGGCCGCGACGCCCGATGAGCGGCGCGTTCACCGTCGATGCCGACGGTTGGGTCAGCGCCGCACGCAAACTGCCATCGCCGAATTTCGAAGCGCGGCCCGCCGGGGCCGTGCCGACGCTGATCGTCGTGCACAACATCAGCCTGCCGCCCAACGAGTTCGGCGGTACGGCGATCGCCGAACTGTTCCTGAACACACTCGACTGCGACGCCCACCCGTACTACGACACGCATCTGCGCGGCGTGCGGGTGTCGGCGCATTTCGTGATTCATCGCGACGGCGCGCTCGAGCAATTCGTTTCCTGCAACGAGCGCGCATGGCACGCCGGGGCGTCGAATTTTTTCGGCCGCGAGCGCTGCAATGATTTCTCGATCGGCATCGAACTGGAAGGCAGTGACACGACTGCTTTCGAAGCGGCGCAATACCGTACGCTCGGTGCACTTGTGACGGCGCTGAAGGTCCGCTATCCGGTCGAAGGGCTCGCCGGTCACTCGGACATTGCCCCCGGCCGCAAGACCGATCCAGGGCCTCATTTCGAGTGGCAGCGTCTGCAGCGCGACACCGCGTTGGCGGATCAGTACTTCCCCTATCTCAGGTTTTCCAGAACGCCGTAACGACCCCTCGCGCGAGTTCGCGTGATGCGAGGAGAGCAAGGCGCCGCCTTGTTCTCCGGGGAGTCGGCTTCGCGTCGCGCTATGCAAAAGTCAAGACTTCGAAAGCAAATAAATCGGTTTGACCTGTCTTGAAACTACACTATACTTGGTGCCAGAAATTCAGTTTCGCACTACATCTTGTGTCTGGTGTGTATAACTCTGTGCATAACTGAGTGCATAAGTCAGCGGCGCCCCGCTCCCCGAGCATGGCGCCGCAAGCATTCCAGGCGGCGAAAAAAATTCCTGCGGCGCGGCCGGTAGAGACCTCCGGCGGCATCCAGAAGCATTCAGGAAAGGGGCACAGCAAGTGATCGCGACACACATGATGAAGACCGATATCAATTCGAATCAGGCTTCATCACTGTCGCATCCCGCCACCCGGCTCAGCCGGCCTTTTTCCTGCACCCCATCGCTTGCGCACGCGGCGGCGCAGCGTTCGTTTTAATCCGCGGATCATCCCGCAACATTTCCAGGACCAGGAGCTTTGCACATGCAAACCACCGACAACGTGACGACCCGGTATGAGGGCTCACCGACTGGCCAGGCCTTCGGCCAGGCTCAAGGCGCACAAGCGCTCGCGCCGCAAGCCACTTACGCCGACTACAAGGTGATCCGTCGTAATGGCAGCGTGGTGTCGTTCGAACCGTCGAAAATCGCCATCGCCGTGACGAAGGCATTCCTGGCCGTCAATGGTGGTCAAGGCGCGGCGTCGGCGCGCGTGCGCGAACTGGTCGAGCAACTCACGCAGAACGTGGTGCGCGCACTCGTGCGCAGCCGCCCGAACGGCGGCACGTTCCATATCGAAGACATCCAGGATCAGGTCGAACTCGCGCTGATGCGCGGCGGCGAGCACAACGTCGCGCGTGCGTACGTGCTGTATCGCGAGAAGCGCACCCAGGCGCGCGGTCATGACGAGCAGATTGTCGCCAACACGCCGGGTCTGAACGTCACCGACAACGGCGTGACGCGCCCGCTCGACATGGCTGCGCTGCGCGGCATCATCGAACTGGCTTGCTCGAACCTGGGCGACGCCGTGAGCGCCGATCCGATCATCGCGGAAACGGTGAAGAATCTGTATGACGGCGTGCCGATGAGCCAGGTCTATGACTCGGCAATTCTGGCTGCCCGCACGATGATCGAAAAGGACCCGGCATACAGCCAGGTCACCGCACGCATCCTGCTGCACACGATCCGCCGCGAGATCCTTGAAGAGGAAGTCACGCAAACGGAAATGGGCGAGCGCTACGCCGAGTATTTCCCGCAGTTCATCAAGCGCGGCGTGCAAGCCGAACTGCTCGACGACAAGCTGCTGCAGTTCGATCTGAAGCGCCTCGGCGCCGCGCTCGACAACAACCGCGACCTGCAATTCGGCTACCTCGGTCTGCAAACGCTGTACGACCGCTACTTCCTGCATCACGACGGCGTGCGCATCGAAATGCCGCAGGCATTCTTTATGCGTGTGGCGATGGGTCTGTCGCTGAACGAGATCGACCGCGAAGCGCGCGCGATCGAGTTTTACAACGTGCTGTCGAGCTTCGACTTCATGTCGTCCACGCCGACGCTGTTCAACTCGGGCACGCGCCGCTCGCAACTGTCGTCGTGCTATCTGACCACGGTCGACGACGACCTCGACGGCATCTACGAAGCGCTGAAGGAAAACGCGCTGCTGTCGAAGTTCGCCGGCGGCTTGGGCAACGACTGGACGCGCGTGCGTGCTCTGGGTTCGCACATCAAGGGCACCAACGGCAAGTCGCAAGGCGTCGTGCCGTTCCTGAAGGTGGTCAACGACACGGCTGTGGCAGTCAACCAGGGCGGCAAGCGCAAGGGCGCGGTGTGCGCGTACCTGGAAACGTGGCACCTGGACATCGAGGAATTCCTCGAACTACGCAAGAACACCGGCGACGACCGTCGTCGTACGCACGACATGAACACGGCGAACTGGATTCCCGACCTGTTCATGAAGCGCGTGCACGAAGGCGGCGACTGGACGCTGTTCTCGCCGTCCACCTGCCCGGACCTGCACGACAAGTTCGGCGCCGAGTTCGAAACGGCTTACACGGCTTACGAAGACAAGGTCGCGCGCGGCGAGATCAAGCTGTTCAAGAAAATCCCGGCGGCGCAACTGTGGCGCAAGATGCTGGGCATGCTGTTCGAAACCGGCCACCCGTGGATCACCTTCAAGGATCCGTGCAATGTGCGCTCGCCGCAACAGCACGTTGGCGTCGTCCACTCGTCGAACCTGTGCACGGAAATCACGCTGAACACCAGCGACGCCGAAATCGCCGTCTGCAACCTGGGCTCCGTGAACCTCGTCGCTCACCTGAAAGAACAGGCCGACGGCACGCTGGCGCTCGACCACGACAAGTTGAAGCGCACCGTCAGCGTGGCAATGCGCATGCTCGACAACGTGATCGACATCAACTACTACGCGGTTGCCAAGGCACGTAACTCGAACCTGAAGCACCGTCCGGTGGGCATGGGCATCATGGGCTTCCAGGACTGCCTGCATCTGCTGCGCACGCCGTACGCGTCGCAAGAGGCGGTCAAGTTCGCCGATACGTCGATGGAAGCGGTTTGCTACTACGCTTATTACGCATCCACAGAACTGGCGCAAGAGCGCGGCCGTTACTCCAGCTACCGCGGTTCGCTGTGGGATCGCGGCATCCTGCCGCAAGACTCGGTGAAGCTGCTGGCCGAAGCGCGCGGCGGTTACGTCGAAGTCGATTCGAGCGAATCGATGGACTGGACCGAACTGCGTTCGCGCATCGCCACCTACGGCATGCGCAACTCGAACTGCGTCGCGATCGCACCGACGGCGACGATCTCGAACATCATCGGCGTGTCGGCTTGCATCGAACCGACGTTCCAGAACCTGTATGTGAAGTCGAATCTGTCGGGCGAATTCACGGTGGTCAACGACTACCTGGTGCGCGACCTGAAGGAACGCGGTCTGTGGGACGAAGTGATGGTCGCCGACCTGAAGTACTTCGACGGCACGCTCTCGCGCATCGACCGCATCCCGGCCGACCTGCGCGCGATCTACGCGACCGCGTTCGAACTCGATCCGGTGTGGCTGGTCGAGGCGGCTTCACGTCGTCAGAAGTGGATCGATCAGGCGCAGTCGCTGAACATTTACATGGGCGGCGCGTCGGGTAAGAAGCTCGACGAGATCTACAAGCTTGCGTGGGTGCGCGGTCTGAAGACGACCTACTACCTCCGCACGATGGCGGCGACGCACGTCGAGAAGTCGACGGTTGCTCACGGCGCGCTGAACGCGGTGAGCTCGGGCGGCGGCGAAGGTGCGGGCGGTGCGGGTGGTTTCGGCGGTGGCGCGGCTGGCGGCTTCGGTGTGAGCAGCAGTGCGGCTTCGGGCGGCATCCAGGCAGCGGCGGCCGCACCGGCAGTCGCAGTCGAAGCAGCGCCGGAAGCGGATGGTCCGGTGTGCATGATGCGTCCGGGTGATCCTGGCTTCGACGAGTGCGAGGCTTGCCAGTAAGAGCCTCGGTGCCCTCGCAACAAGCGAGTGCAAGCACGAAGCAGGCGGCAGGATCGCTACTTGCTGAACGGGTTGTAGGTAAAGACCCGCATGCAGCGATCAGCCAGCCTGATGGAAGTGGTACAGAAGTGAAGTCGATGAGCGGTGCGGCGAAACGAAATCGAAGTTGCGCCGCTCATCGATCAGCAGCGAAGCATGGCAAGAACTGAAGTCGTGAAGCGGCAGGCAAGCGCCAGGCACGTGGTAGATGAAGCAGTCCGCAGTCGGCATCACAGACGAAGCGCTCGACATGAAGCGCTCAGCAAACGCCCCGGTCGATGGTCGATCGACACAGCCGGCCAGATGCATCTCGACATCGCATTGAACTTCACCTCGCCAGCACTGACGAACAAGCAAACGCGACACGAATGCGAAGCAAGCGCGAGGCAAACGCCGCGTCGGCAAGACAGCAGAAAGTTAGCGGGAAGCAAGCAGGAAGCAATCGCAAGACGCCGCACGCACGCTCCGCAATACACATAGATAGAGCAGCGAAACGTCGCTTTTAACACGTTGCTCTTCGAGCTCGCGAAGCACCTCGACGACACACGTTCAACACGCTTCACATGAGGCGACGCACACAGTCTGTTGAACAAAGTGTTGTATGAACGTAGCAACGCGAATCGAAAACAGGATTTTTCATCAGCGAACTCTTTTATCGCTCGTGAAAAGATGGTACAAACCGTTCTAAATTGATGGTGACATTTATGCTCAACTGGGATGACGAGATCACTGCCGTAACTCCCTCGAGCGCTACGCAACAGAATGTGTTGCGCAACGCTGCGGGATCGGCTGTCGGTTCGCAAGTCGGAACGCGTTCCGCTCCTCACGCTCCCTCGGCTCAAGACATCTTCGCGAACGACATCGCTGTCGCTCCCGTCGCTCATGTCGCCCATGCTGCTACCGGAACGGCTGCCGTTTCCGAAGCGCGGGTCAATGTCGCCGACAAGCGCATCATCAACGGCCAGACCGACGTCAATCAGTTGGTGCCGTTCAAATACAAGTGGGCCTGGGAAAAGTATCTGGCTGGTTGCGCCAACCACTGGATGCCGCAAGAAGTGAACATGTCGCGCGACATCGCCCTCTGGAAAGACCCGAACGGTCTGACCGAAGACGAGCGCCGCATCGTCAAGCGCAACCTGGGCTTCTTCGTGACGGCTGACTCCCTCGCCGCCAACAATATCGTGCTGGGCACCTACCGCCACATCACGGCGCCCGAATGCCGCCAGTTCCTGCTGCGCCAGGCGTTCGAAGAGGCGATCCACACGCACGCTTACCAGTACATCGTCGAATCGCTGGGCCTCGACGAAGGCGAGATCTTCAACGCGTATCACGAGGTTTCCTCGATCCGCGCGAAAGACGAATTCCTGCTGCCGTTCATCCACTGCCTGACCGACCCGGCCTTCAAGACCGGCACGCTCGAAGCGGACCAGACCCTGCTGCGCTCGCTGATCGTGTTCGCCTGTGTGATGGAAGGCCTGTTCTTCTACGTCGGCTTTACGCAAATCCTGGCGCTGGGCCGCCAGAACAAGATGACCGGCGCGGCGGAACAGTACCAATACATCCTGCGCGACGAGTCGATGCACTGCAACTTCGGCATCGACCTGATCAACCAGATCAAACTCGAAAACCCGCAACTCTGGACGGCTGAGTTCCGCGCGGAAATCCGCGAGATCTTCCAGCAAGCGGTCGAACTTGAATATCGTTACGCAGAAGATACGATGCCGCGCGGGGTGCTCGGCCTCAATGCGTCGATGTTTAAGAGCTATCTGCGCTTCATCTGCAACCGCCGTTGCCAGCAGATCGGTCTCGATCCGCTGTACCCGAACGAGGAAAACCCGTTCCCGTGGATGAGCGAGATGATCGACCTGAAGAAGGAACGCAACTTCTTCGAGACGCGAGTGATCGAATATCAGACTGGCGGCGCGTTGACCTGGGAGTGATCCGGGTTCGTGTTGCAGATGCATTCATTTTGGGGATGCTGCGGTTCGGTCCGCGGCAATTTAGTTAGGAGCAGAACCGCCTGATGCAAATTGTGCCCGGTGCGCCGCGTGCCTTCGTGGCCCACAAACATGACTGGCACTTTGCGAACCCTTCAGTGGGATGGGCAAACTTCCCCCCGGAAAAAGCCGCTGGCGTTAGCGCCGGCGGCCCGATCAAGCAATTGCCGGCGTTGAGATCCAGCGCCGACCAGATCTGGCGCGCGGTGCCCAAGGGCACGGCGCGCCTTACCGCATTCATTAGCGTAAGCGCGCAGCACCTGCGTACGCCGATGAATAGCCCGCTTCGTAGCGCGCGCCCTGAGAAGCGTCCGCGGGAAGCGGGTTTTGACGAAGGGTGGTGTTTGAACTGACTCTCATCTGAAAACCTGAAGGAGAAAATGATGGCAACTGCAAAAAAAGCCGCAGCTAAGAAACCCGCAGCAAAGAAGGCTGCTCCGGCTAAGAAGGCCGCTCCGGCGAAAAAAGTCGCTGCAAAGAAAGTCGCAGTGAAGAAGGTTGCAGCGAAGAAGGCAGCACCGGCTAAGAAGGTTGCAGCGAAGAAAGCTGCTCCGGCCAAGAAGGTTGCAGCCAAGAAAGTCGCAGTGAAGAAGGTTGCTGCAAAGAAGGCAGCGCCGGCCAAGAAGGCTGCAGTGAAGAAGGTTGCGGCCAAGAAGGTTGTAGCGAAGAAGGCCGCACCGGCGAAGAAGGCCGCGGCAAAGAAGGCGCCGGCTAAGAAGGCTGCTGCCAAGAAGGCTGCGCCTGCGAAAAAGGCTGCTGCCAAGAAAGCTGCGCCTGCGAAAAAGGCTGCCGCTAAAAAGGCTGCGCCTGCCAAGAAGGCTGCCGCGAAGAAGGCCGCTGCTCCTGCCAAGAAGGCTGCCCCTGCGAAGAAGGCTGTCGCCAAGAAGGCGGCTCCTGCACCCGCTGCGACTTCTGTCTCGAGCGCACCGGCGGCGACGGTGAAGACCGCGCTGAACCCGGCAGCGGCATGGCCGTTCCCGACGGGCAGCCGTCCGTAACTGGCGGATGAGCGGTAGAAGTATTTCGACACGTCGTACCGTGTGTCGATGATCGAGTAGCGCTTAAAGTATGACCGAGCGCTACTCGGTCAGGGTCCCGTTGCCGGGTTTCTGGCGACGGGATTTTTTTTAGGTTTCACTCACGCAAACGCCTGCCCAACGAACGACCCACAAAACACGTGGGCGAAAAAAAACGCATGCACAGGGGAGCGCATGCGTGTGAGGTCGTCGCGGCGGCGCGTGAAGCGCCAACCGCGCGAGAGGGGAAACTTAGTGCGTGACGCGCGTGACGCCGCCGCTGGAGAGCAGACGAACGCGCTCGCCGGCGCGGAAGATTTCGCCGGTGGCGCTTTGCGTGATCGCGCGCATGTCGCCGTTATCGAGGCGCACGGTGATCTCGAGACCGTCATGCACCGCCACGCCGTTCTCGACCGCATTGCCTGCCACCGCGCCAGCCAGGCCGCCGATGATGCCCGTCACGATCGAACCGCGGCCGCCGCCGATCGCACTGCCGGCCACAGCGCCCAACGCGCCGCCGCCGATCGCGCCGAGGCCGCTGGGTTGGCCGTTGTTCGAACTGATCTTCACGGCCCGAACGCTGTCGACTGTGCCCATGCGAACCGTCTCTTCGCGCTGCGCTTGCGACGCTGTGTAGACATCGGCAGAGCTGCTGTTGTACGCACAGCCCGAAACCGCCAGTGAACCGGCAATCAAGGCGGCCACTACCAGGCGACTCGTTGTTCTCATTCCCTAACTCCAATAGCTTGCGGTATTACTACAGGTCGTATCCGAACGCCTGCTTGAACCGTTCGTTGATCTCCGCCCGGCTGGGCGCATAGTTTTGCGGGCCCTGGTGTTCGATCTTGAGCGCGCCCATCAGGCTCGCCAGACGCCCGGTGGTCGCCCAGCCAAGCTTGTTCTCGATGCCGTACAGCAAGCCGCCGCGGAACGCGTCGCCGCAGCCTGTAGGATCCAGCACCTGCTGTGCCTTGACCGCCGGAATCGCTTCGATGTCGCCGGCGTGATGAATCTGCGCGCCTTGTTCGCCGAGCGTGATGATCAGCGCGTCGACCTTGCCCGCGATCTCTTCGATCGACCAACCTGTCTTGTTGCTCACAAGTTTGGCTTCGTAATCGTTGACAGCTACGTAAGTAGCAAGTTCAATCATGCGTCGCAGCGACTCGCCGTCGAACAGCGGCAAACCTTGGCCCGGATCGAAGATAAACGGCACGCCGGCGGCCGCCAGATGCTCCGAATGCTGGATCATGCCGTCGTAGCCGTCAGGCCCGACGATGCCGAGCGTGATGTCCTTCGCTTGATCGGCGCGATTCAGGTGAGACTGCATCATCGCGCCCGGGTGGAACGCGGTGATCTGATTGTTTTCCAGGTCGGTGGTGATCATCGCCTGGGCCGAGTAGGTGCCCGGCACCACCAGCACGTTTTCCGTCGACAGCCCGAGCTGTGCGAACCGGTCCATGTAGAGTTGCGCATCGGTCTCGCCGAGCGTCCCCATGATGCGTGCATCGCCGCCCAGCAGATGCAGCGAGTAAGCGATGTTGCCCGCGCAGCCGCCGAACTCGCGGCGCATCGTCGGCACGAGAAAGCTCACGTTCAGGATGTGGACCTGCTCCGGCAGGATGTGATCCCGAAAGCGGCCTTCGAAGGTCATGATGTTGTCGTAGGCGAGCGAACCGCAAATCAGCGTAGCCAAGGCGAGCCTTCCTGTAAAAATAGAGAGAATGGGCGCGACGATGTGACAGCGCCGCGCATGAAGCGCGGCGCCGGGGTTCGTGCGCGAAAACTTATTTCAATGCGGGTTACTTCAGTGCGGCCAGTGCGGCGTCGTAGTTCGGCTCGTTCTTGATTTCGCCGACCAGTTCGGCGTGCACGACCTTGTCGTTCTCGTCGAGCACCACCACGGCGCGTGCCGTCAGACCCGTCAGCGGGCCGCTCGTCACGTCGACGCCATAGGCTTGCGCGAACTCATGGCCGCGGAACGTGGACGCCGTCACGACGTTCTCGATGCCTTCGGTCGTGCAGAAGCGCGATGCGGCGAACGGCAGATCGCCCGACACGACGATCACCGCCGTGTTGCTCAGCTTGGCTGCGGCTTCGTTGAACTTACGGGTCGACGTGGCGCAGGTCGGCGTGTCGAGGCTCGGGACGATGTTCAGTACCTTGCGCTTGCCGGCGAAATCGGCGAGCGACAACGCCTTCAGATCCTTGCCGACCAGCGAGAAGGCGGGAGCTTTCTGGCCCACCGACGGGAAGGTGCCGGCTACTTCGATCGGGTTGCCACCCAGCGTGACTTGACTCATGTTGTTGTGCTCCGAAAATTCGTCAGTAATGACGGTGAATACGCCCGGTCAGTGCCGGGCGCGCGAGGACGCGTTACGGATAAAAAATCTGTACGCGGAAATTGGAAGCGACCGCATTGCCCGTGTCGAGACGGACGATCATGGTCTGGGTCGTGTGCGGCGGCAGGCCGGCTGCGATCGGCGTGCCGGGTGGGACGTAGTCTTGCGGCCACAGCACGCGGCGCACGGCGACATTGTTCTGGTCGTCGAGCAGCGTGAGTTCGATGGCTGGGTAGGCCAGCGCCACGTTGAAGCGGTTGCGCAGCGGCATCTTCAGTTCGAGTTTGTGCGGGCCGTCGATTTGCCGCAGATCGGACGGTTCGACCTGCAAGCCGTCGATGTCGTGCGGCGGCGTGATCTGGCAGCCCAGCTGCGCGCAGGCTTTTGCATAGAGCGTCTGCGAACGGGGGAAGTAGACCTGCACGGTTTCTCGCTGCCACCAGGCGAGTTGCGCGAGCAAGGCGATCACCAGCAGCACTGCGATCACCGAGCCGAAGATGATCCAACCGACGCGGCGCGGTTCGGCGGGGCGCGTTTCACGCACCACCGGGAAGGGATTGACGCCTTCATGCACGGGCTGAACCGCGAAGGGTTCGCCGCTCGATCCCAATGTGGCCGGGCCACCTGGGACGGCCGTGCCTGAGCCGCCGCCTGCGTCCAGGCCACCCGCGCTGGCCGCCCCTGAGCCCGCCGCACCTGAGGCGGCTCCGCCTAAGCCGGCCGCGCCTAAGCCGGCCGCGCCAAAATGCGGCTCATTGTCAGGAATGCCATGCAAAGTCGCCGGCTCCTTCAAAACCGGTTCGTCAGCATCGGCAAGATGTTCAGAGGGACGCTCGGTCTTGTGCCAGACCCGCGGCGCCTGTTCCGCAGGCGGCTCGGCCTGATAAGCGAAAGGCTCTCTCGGGATGTCAGGCGGCGCATCGACTTCGTAGGCGAACGGATCGAGCGGCGCGTCCGCGAGGATGGGCTCGTGGTCGGAAGGAATCGGGGTGGTGAAGGCGCTCGCCGGCAGTTCCGGCTCGGTGGCGTGGCGCGGCGTGACTGCGACGCCCGCACCGGTGGAGACCGGCGTGAGCGGCAGATTGCTGGCGTTGTGGAGCAGGCGGTTGTCGATCGTAGCGTCCGGCGCCGGTGCCCAGGGGTCCCATGCTTCGGCGCTGAAATCAGGACCCTTGGGACGTACGCCGGACAACGCCTCGATCGCCGCAGCCGCGGCAACCGGCTTGGCGGACGAGAAGTCACCGTCCTCGTTCAGTTCGAACAGGCTGCTCGATGCGTCGAATACTTCATGGCAATGCCCGCAGCGCACGAGGCCGCGGCGCAGCGCGAGCTGCGCCGGTTGCAGGCGGAAGACGGTATCGCAGAAGGGGCAACGCGTTGCCAGGAGCATATTGAGCCGGTAAGCCGAAAGGCTGTTGGTTGGACAATACGCCTTATTCTAATGGCTTTCGCGGCGCGTTCCCGTTAGACATACCCAACCTTCGTGTTCGCGCCATACGCCGATGTCGATCCACTGTGCGTAGACCTGCGCCACTTCGTCCGCTTGCCGCGCCAGAATGCCGGACAGCGCGATCCGGCCACCCGGCTTGACCTTCGACGACAGCATCGATGCCATCAGCTTGAGCGGATTGGACAGGATATTGGCGACCACGATATCGAACTCACCGGCGGGGCATTCGTCAGGCAAGCCGTAGGTGACTTCTGCGCGGTTGCGCTCGCTGTTGTGACGCGCCGATTCGACCGCTTGCGGGTCGATGTCGATGCCGTACACCGGGTTGGCGCCGCACTTCTTCGCGAGGATCGCGAGGATGCCCGAGCCGCAGCCGTAGTCGAGCACGGATTGCTCCGGCTTGACCGATTGTTCCAGCCATTCCATGCACAGACGCGTGGTGGGATGGCTGCCGGTTCCAAAGGCGAGACCCGGATCGAGTTCCAGCACGAGCGCCTCAGGGTCCGGTGCATCGTGCCACGAGGGCACGACCCAGATGCGCTCGCCGATCGGAATCGGATCGAATTGCGACTGCGTCAGACGCACCCAGTCCTGCTCTTCGACTTCACGCACGGTGAACGATGGTGCGGTTTCCAGCCCAATCTCATTGGCCGCGGCCGTGAGCAGCACCGCCGGCTCATGTTCCGGCGCGAGCAGCGCGATCACGCGCGAACGCTGCCACGCCGCGCGATCCGGCGTGAGACCGGGCTCGCCGAACAGCGGCTGCTCGTCGGGCGTGTCGGCGTCCGCATCTTCAACGGATACGGACAGCGCACCCAACTCGAGCAGCGCGTCGGAGAACTCCTCCGCGTGCTCGCGTGCCAGTTCGGCGATCAGTTCCCGGTAGCTCATGAGTTACGCTTCTTCCGGTGCGGCTTGCTGCTTCGCGGCCAACCGGTTTTCGAGGTAGTGGATGCTGGTGCCGCCTTCGACGAATTTCGCGTCCAGCATCAGTTCGCGGTGCAGCGGGATGTTGGTCTGAATGCCTTCCACCACCATTTCCGACAGTGCGATGCGCATCCGCTTGATCGCCTGCTCGCGCGTCGCGCCATAAGCGATCAGCTTGCCGATCATCGAATCATAGTTCGGCGGCACGAAATAGCCATTGTAGGCGTGCGAATCGACACGGATGCCGGGGCCGCCCGGCATATGCCACGACGTCAAACGTCCCGGCGACGGAATGAACTTGAACGGATCTTCAGCGTTGATCCGGCATTCGATCGCATGACCCTTGAACACGATGTCGCGCTGACGGAACGCAAGCTTCTCACCGGCCGCGATACGGATCTGTTCCTGCACGATGTCGACGCCCGTGATCAGCTCGGTCACCGGATGCTCGACCTGCACGCGTGTGTTCATTTCGATGAAATAGAACTCGCCGTTTTCGTACAGGAACTCGAACGTACCCGCGCCAAGATAGCCCATCTTCTTGCAGGCGTCCGCGCAGCGATCGCCGATGCGGTCGATCAGGCGGCGCGCGATGCCTGGCGCCGGCGCTTCCTCGATCACTTTCTGGTGACGGCGCTGCATCGAGCAATCGCGCTCGCCGAGCCAGACCGCGTTCTTGAACGAGTCGGCCAGGATCTGAATTTCGATGTGCCGCGGGTTCTCCAGGAATTTCTCCATGTAGACCTGCGGGTTGCCGAAGGCACGGCCGGCTTCTTCGCGCGTCATGTTGACCGCGTTGACCAGCGCCGCTTCCGTGTGGACCACGCGCATGCCGCGGCCACCGCCGCCACCGGCGGCCTTGATGATCACGGGGTAGCCGACCTGGCGGGCAATTTTCACGATCTCTTTCGGATCTTCCGGCAACGCGCCTTCAGAACCCGGCACGCAGGGCACGCCGGTCTTGATCATGGTTTGCTTGGCGGTCACCTTGTCGCCCATCATCCGGATGGTTTCCGGGCGCGGACCGATGAAGGTGAAGCCGGACTGCTCGACGCGTTCGGCGAAGTCGGCGTTTTCCGACAGGAAGCCGTAGCCGGGGTGGATCGCTTCGGCGTCCGTCACTTCTGCCGCGCTGATCAGCGCGGGCATGTTCAGGTAGCTCAGATTCGAAGGCGCCGGGCCGATACAAACCGCCTCGTCGGCGAGCTTCACGTACTTGGCTTCCTTGTCGGCTTCCGAATAGACGACGACGGTCTTGACGCCAAGTTCGCGGCAGGCGCGCTGGATACGAAGCGCGATCTCGCCACGATTGGCAATGAGGATTTTTTCAAACATAGCGGGTTTTCGACTCATCAATAGGCACCCGGTTGATCACAACACAGGCTGCCTCAGAGGATCAGTCGCGCGCCTCGGGAGGGCAGGCGCGCGGGCGGCAGGCGCAAAGCGTGCCGCGTTAGCCGACCACGAACAACGGTTGGCCGTACTCGACCGCCTGGCCGTTCTCGACGAGGATTTCCTTCACCACGCCGGACTTGTCCGACTCGATTTCGTTGAGCAGCTTCATCGCTTCGATAATGCAGATCGTCTGACCTTCCTTGACCGTGTCGCCCACCTGGACGAACGGGTCCGCGCCCGGTGACGGCGCGCGGTAGAACGTGCCGACCATCGGCGAGGTCACCACGTGGCCCTGCGGCGCGGCTGCGGCCGGCGTAGCCGGTGCGGCTGCGGCCGGGGCTTCGCCGCCGGGCAGAGGAGCCGGCTGGGCGTATTGCGGCGCATACGAAGCGGACGGTTGCACGTAAACCGGCGGCGCATTCTTGACGATGCGGACCTTGCCTTCACCTTCGGTCACTTCGAGTTCGGAAATACCGGACTCCGAGACGAGGTCGATCAGAGTTTTCAGTTTACGTAGATCCATCAGGAAGCCCCTTTTAATGCGTAAAGTGCCGGCGCGTGCAATCGCAGTACCCGGCTTAAATTGGACGTGTTTGGAATCAGCCGCGCGACGAGCCGGCGGCAAGCCGGTCAAGCGCGAATTCGAGTGCGTACAGGTACCCCTTCCAGCCGAGGCCGCAAATCACGCCTTCAGCCTGGTCGGAGAAATACGAGTGATGCCGGAACGGTTCGCGGCGATGTACGTTCGACAGATGAATCTCGACGAACGGGATGCCGACCCCCGCCAGTGCATCCCGAATGGCCACGCTGGTGTGCGTGTACGCGGCGGGATTGATCAGTATGAAATCGGTTGTTTCAGTCCGCGCGGATTGGATGCGATCGACGAGTGCCCCTTCATGATTGCTCTGGAACGACGCCAGTTCGACACCTGCGTCCGCAGCGCGGTCAGCCAGTGCCTGATCGATCTGTGGCAACGTCACCCGACCGTAGACCTCAGGTTCCCGGGTGCCGAGAAGATTGAGGTTGGGGCCGTGCAGTACCAGCAGTCGCGTCATGGTCGCTTCTTTTTCCGTGGAATTGGGCGCACTTTAGCGCTGATTAGAGAAACTTGTCTAGTTTCCTGCGCGTTCGGTATGGCCTCGGCGGCCTTTTGCCGCTGCGCCGGGCGCCCATCTTCTCTCAAATTTGAGCGATTTGCGCGTAATTTCGCGCCTTTTGCACCTATCTGATCGTCAAACGAATGTGAAATTTAGAGCGCGTCGAGCGTCTGTTTCAGCGCTTGCGGGTCGATTTGCCCTAATTTTGTCGAGCGGATATTGCCTTTTGCGTCGATGACAACGGTAAAGGGCAACCCGCCGGCGGTATTGCCGAATGCGCGCGCCAGGTCGGCGCCCCCGAATCCGGTTACATAGACCGGATAGGCCACTTTCACCTTTTGCAGGAACGCCTGCACATTTTTATCCGAATCAACGCCAAGTCCTACGAACTGGATGCCTTTCTTCGCATAGTCGCGCTGAAGTTGCGAAAGCGCGGGCATTTCTTCGACGCATGGACCGCACCACGACGCCCAGAAGTTGACGACAATTGGGTGGCCTTTAAGCAAACTTAGCGTTTGCGGCTTGCCGTCGACATTAGTGACCGGCGCGGCCCACAACTGTTCAACTGCGCTCTGAGTTGAAGCGCTCTGCGCCGCATGGGCGACTTCGGCGTCGCCGTTCAGCCAGTGATTGGCCAGCACCCCGCCGCCCGCAGCGGCGATCGCGACCAGCGCGCCTGCCAGAATCCGTTTCATGTTCATTCCAGCTCTGTCTAATTAATTAGTTGGAGAGGTGACGTCGCTACTGTCCAGCAGCGCCTGAACCGCCTGCTGATTCGCGCGGGCCGTGCGGCCGCGCGCGTCGGCCCGTACCGCGCCGCGCAAGTCGTCCGTTTCGTACAGGGCGACGTGGATGCCGACAGGCTCCGCATCGCGCGCTTCGTTCGTGGGGCGCCAGAGGAAGCTCAACGTCTCGACGTAGCCGCGACCGGCAAAATGCCGCGTCTCAGACACGTCGTATTGAATGTTGGCGTTCAGAAAGTAGATAGCGACTTCTTTCGGGTTGTCGCAGAACACCTGAAGGTGAATATCCGAGTGTTCGCCGGCTGTGCCGCCGAGCACCGCGCCCGTCAGATACGGATTGAACGGAGCGAGCCGCTCCATCCAGTCGATCGCGAGGTGGCGTAGCCGCCGCAACAGCGCCGGCTGGCTGTCGCCCTGGAAAAGCGACTGATATTCACGGATTTCTTCTTCGATCTGGTCGTTATCCGGCAGCCATTCGCCGGCAACACGGCTCTCGCCGACTACCTGCCGTGCCGCTTTACGCTTGGCCGTTGCGTAGTCGAGACCGTCTTCAGCGATCATCCGGGCAGCCGCGATGGCGATTTCCTCGCGCACGCGCTGCGGATCGAAATGTGATTTGCGAACCATCTCTCAATCATACTAGAGATTGATGAAAGCCCTTTCTGGGCGGTTCGCAGCGGGCGCCTGGCGTAGGCGGGCGGGCGGCCACCCTGATGGCCCGGTTCATAGGGCGATGGAAAGGCGTCGGTTACAATAGCGTCCTTTGCAGACGGTCGTTTCGGCCGCCTCTCTGAGCTCCCATCCCTTGCAAAATACGCCCGCGCGGCACGACAGGCTTATGCACATCCACATCCTCGGTATCTGCGGCACGTTCATGGGCGGACTCGCGGTCCTCGCGCGCGGCGCGGGCCACACCGTGACGGGCTGCGACGCCGGCGTTTATCCGCCCATGAGCACGCAGCTCGAGGCGCAAGGCATTCGTCTGATCGAAGGTTATGACGCTGAACAGTTGAGCGGCCTCAACGCCGACCTGTTCGTGATCGGCAATGTGGTCTCGCGCGGCAACCCGCTGATGGAAGCGATCCTCAATCGCGGCCTGCCTTACGTTTCCGGTCCGCAATGGCTCGGCGAGCATGTGCTGAACGGCAAGTGGGTGCTGGCGGTGGCCGGCACCCACGGCAAGACCACTACCAGTTCGATGCTGACGTGGCTGCTCGAAGACGCGGGTCTCAATCCGGGCTTCCTGATCGGCGGCGTACCGCTGAATTTCGGCGTCTCGGCGCGGCTGACCGATTCCAGCTTCTTCGTGATCGAAGCCGATGAGTACGACACGGCCTTTTTCGACAAGCGTTCCAAGTTCGTTCACTATCGCCCAAAGACCGCGGTCCTGAATAATCTTGAATTCGATCACGCCGACATCTTCCCGGATCTGGCCGCGATCGAAACGCAGTTTCATCATCTCATCCGCACGGTGCCGGGCATCGGCCGCATCGTGACGAACGGTCGCGAAAACGCGCTGGAGCGAGTGCTGACGCGCGGTTGCTGGAGCGAAGTCGAGCGCTTCGGCGTGCAAGGCGGTTGGGAAACCTTGCCGGCGGAAGACGGCGAGCCGGTCGACGAGCGTTTCGCCGTGTATCACAACAGCGAGCGCGTCGGCGTGGTCGAGTGGCAGGTGCAGGGTGAGCACAACCGCATGAACGCGCTGGCCGCGATCGCCGCCGCGCGCCACGTCGGGGTGCCGCCGGCCGTGGCCGCGAAGTCGCTGGCGAGCTTCCGCAATGTGAAGCGCCGCATGGAAGTGCGCGGCAGCGTCGACGGCGTGACCGTCTACGACGATTTCGCCCATCACCCCACGGCGATCGAAACCACGGTGGCTGGGCTGCGCGCGCGCGTCGGCTGCGAGAACACGCGCATCCTGGCCGTGCTCGAGCCGCGCTCGAACACCATGAAGCTCGGCGTGATGAAGGCGCAACTCCCGGCGAGTCTCGCCGATGCCGACCTGGTGTTCGGCTATGGGGCGCCCGCTGGTCGCGACGCACTCGGCTGGAATCTCGGCGAAGCGCTCGCGCCGCTCGGCGGCAGGGCGCAGGCTTTCGACAATCTCGACGCGCTGGTCAAAGCAGTTGTGCACGCAGCGCGCCCGGGCGACCAGATTCTGGTGATGAGCAACGGCGGCTTCGGCGGCGTGCATCAGAAGCTGCTCGACGCACTCTCTGCGCGAGGCACTTCGTGATCCTTTATCTGCACGGTTTCCGTTCGTCACCCAATTCGTTCAAGGCGCGCGTGCTGGCGGCACGCCTCGTCGAACTGGGCCGCAGCGACGAATGGTGCTGTCCGATGCTGCCGGTCTCGCCCCTCGAGACCGTGGCGCTCGCCGAATCGCTGGTAGCGGCAGCGCAACCGGAAAATGTCACGGTGATCGGCAGTTCGCTGGGTGGCTACTTCGCCACGCATCTCGCCGAGAAGCACGGCTGGCCGGCGGTGTTGCTGAACCCGGCGGTCGTGCCGCAACGCGACCTGAGCGCCTACCTCGGCGAGCAGCCTTTGTGGCACGGCGGCGGCAGCATCACCGTCGAGCCGCATCATCTGGATGAACTGCGCGCGCTCAGCGTCGCGTCGATTACCCGGCCCGAACGCTATTATTTGATAGCCGCCACCGGCGACGAAGTGCTCGATTACCGCGAAATGCTTGCGCACTATCCGGGCGCGCGCACTACGCTAATCGAAGGGAGCGACCACGCGATCAGCGAATTCGCGCAATACGTCGACGATGTGCTGGCCTTTTGCGATGCCGAAGACATCGAGCCGCCGGCCCCTCGCGAGGCGGCCTGACAGTCACGGCCGCGACGATTGCGCCGCGAGGCCGTTGAGTATCACCAGAATCATGCCGCCGGCGCGCGCGTATCGCGCCGCGGATCCACTACCACGAACACGTTGCCGTGCCGCGCGCGCAGTGACCGATAGCTGAACCCGATCGGGCGCGCCGGCAGATGCAAGTCAGAACGAGAGTATTGAGTGAACGTTTTCTTCGAGGAATCGGGCAGTTTCAAGGCGGGCAGCGTGCTGTCGCGCCAAGGCGATGCTTTTCAGGTCGAGTTGCCGGGCGGCCGTCGCGCCAAGGTGCGCACGAAAGATGTGCTGATCGAATTTGAAAAGCCGAGCGCCGGCGAGTTGATGCAGCAGGCCGACGCCGCCGCGCAGGACATCGATCTGGACTTCCTGTGGGAATGCGCGCCGGATGACGAATTCCCGTTTGCCACGCTGGGCGCCGAGTACTTCGGCGAATCGTTCGGCTCGATTGAGCGCGCGGCGCTGGTGCTGCGCATGCACGGCGCGCCGGTCTACTTTCGTCGGAAGGGCCGCGGCATGTACCAGCGCGCGCCGCAGGAGCAGCTCAAGCTGGCGCTTGCCGGGCTGGAGCGTAAGCGTCAGCAGGCGCTGGTGCAGGCAGGTTACGAAGACGAATTGAAGGCAGGTCGTTTGCCGGAAGGCTTTAGTGGCAGCAAGGCGCTGGCTTTGCTCACCCGGCCCGACAAGAACACGATTGAATACAAGGCGCTGGAGGGCGCCGCAGCGGCGCGCGGCATCTCGCAGGCGCGCCTGATGCTCGAATGCGGCGGGATTCCGTCGGCGCGCGCGCTGCACGAGGCGAAATTCCTCTCCGAGTTTTTCCCGCACGGCACCGGTTTTCCGCCGGTCACCGTCGGCACGTTGCCGGAAGATCTGCCGGAAGCCGACGTGCAGGCGTTCTCGATAGACGACGTCACCACCACTGAAATCGACGATGCATTCTCCGTCGAACATCTGGCCGACGGCCGTGTGCGGATCGGCGTGCACATCGCCGCGCCCGCGCTCGGCATTGTGCGTGGCGACGAGGTCGACGAGATTGCACGCACGCGCTTGTCGACCGTCTATATGCCTGGCGACAAGATCACGATGCTGCCCGATAGCGTCGTCGAAGCGTTCACGCTGGCCGAAGGCGGCTTGCGGCCGGCTTTGTCGCTGTATGTGATCATCAATCGCGAGACGCAGGAAATCGTGGCGAGCGAAACGCGCGCCGAGCGCGTGTTCGTGAAGAACAATCTGCGCCACAACACGCTGGATGAACTGGTCACCGAAGAAGCGCTCGCCGCCGGCACCGGCGACTATCCGCACAAGGAAGACATTGCCGTGCTGTGGCCGTTCGCGCAGGCGCTGTTCGAAAAGCGTCAGACCGCGCGCGCCGGTTACGGCCTGCGCCGCGAAGTGCAGCGCAACACCGATTTCAACTTCTATGT
Source organism: Paraburkholderia sp. RL17-337-BIB-A (assembly GCF_046025895.1). NCBI lineage: Bacteria > Pseudomonadati > Pseudomonadota > Betaproteobacteria > Burkholderiales > Burkholderiaceae > Paraburkholderia > Paraburkholderia sp. RL17-337-BIB-A. The sequence goes on from NZ_JARESY010000001.1 coordinate 468,413, forward strand.
GGAAGGCGAGCACGTCACCATCACGCCGCGCCGGCGCGGGTCGCCGCTCGACACGATCGTCGCGGAGCTCGCGATTCTCGCCAACTCGTCGTGGGGTGCGTTCCTGCACGACCACGGTGTGCCGGGCATCTATCGTACGCAGCGCGCGTTCGGCGCACCGACCGGCCCGAAGCGCACCCGCATGCAAACCAACGCCGCGCCGCACGAGGGGCTGGGCGTCACGCAATACGCGTGGAGCACGTCGCCGCTGCGCCGCTACGTTGACCTCGTGAACCAGTGGCAATTGCTCGCCTGTGTGCAGCATGGCGTGACCGCGAAACTGGCCGCACCCTTCAAGCCGAAAGACGCCGATCTGTTCGCCGTCGTGCAAGGTTTCGACGACACCTACACCGCGTATGCCGATCACCAGCGCCGCATGGAGTACTTCTGGTGCCTGAGGTGGTTGAAGCAGGAGAACCGGAAGCAGGTGGTGGCGTCGGTGGTGAAGGGCGATCTCGTGCGCCTCGAGGAGATTCCGCTCCTGCTGCACGTGCCGGGTCTCGGCGTGCACGCGCGTGGCACGCGCTTGCAGATGGAAGTGATGTCGCTCGACGAACTGACCGTCGAAGCGTCCGTGCGCCTGTTGCACGTGCTCGACGCGCCGACCGTGACGAGCGGCAGCGAAGCTGAGGAAGCCGACGAGGGCGAAGAGGAAATCATCGACGTGACGGACGAAAGCGCCGAAGGCGAAGCCGAGGCGCAAGCCGAAGCGGACCTCGACGGCGGCGCGGCTGAACCGGGCGACGCCGAAAACGGCGCCGGCGCCGGTGACGCATCAGCGGATCAGCAGCACGTGGCGGAGCCAGGACGATGAGCACTAACGAAGCAGAAGCACGCGATCGCTACGCGGTGATCGGCAACCCGGTCGGTCATAGCAAGTCGCCGTTCATTCATGGCCGGTTTGCCGCGCAGACCGGCGAGCCGATCGAGTACGGTCACTTGCTCGCGCCGGTCGAGGCTTTCGTGCCGCACGTGCGGGCTTTTATCGAAGCGGGCGGACGCGGCTTGAACGTCACGGTGCCGTTCAAGCTCGACGCACACGCGTTCGCTGACACCGTGTCGCCGCGTGCGGCGGCCGCGGGTGCGGTGAACACACTGCGGTTCGACGCGAGCGGTGTCTACGGTGACAACACAGACGGCTTTGGCCTCGTGCGAGACATCGAGGTGAATCTCGGTGTGCCGTTGAAGGGCGCGCGGATTTTGTTGCTTGGCGCAGGCGGTGCCGCGCGCGGCGTCGTGCTGCCGATGCTGGATCGCGCGCCGCATACGCTGACGATCGTCAACCGCACCGCGGCGAAGGCCGAAGCGCTGGTCGAGCAGTTCGCCGACGCTGCACGCGACGCCGCTTGCCGTCTGAGCGGCGGCAGTGCGCGAGCGATCGAGGCGGGCACGTACGACGTGATCGTCAACGCGACGGCGGGCAGTCTGGATGCTTCGTTGCCCGAGTGCGACGACCGTGCGTTCGGCAGCGGCACGCTCGCTTACGACATGATGTACGGTGCGCATCCGACGGTGTTCATGGAGCACGCGCAGAAGCTCGGTGCGCGTGGCGCCGATGGTCTCGGCATGCTGGTCGAGCAGGCAGCCGAGTCGTTCTACGTGTGGCGCGGCGTGCGGCCTGACGGCGCACCGGTGCTGGCCGAATTGCGAGCGCTGTTGACGGCGCCGCCGCACGCCTAGATCGCTGCATTACTTTCCGGAACACGCTCACTCACCGATTCACCGACTTGAGGACTCCAGTCACGATGACAGCAACGCGGCGCGGGAGCCGGCCAGGTCCGGTGCGGTGGGTGTTTTATCTGGGCGCCGTGGTGGCGATTGCGTGGTTCGCGACGCAGGCGTTTTACTTCGCGCAGATCGCGATATGGAATTACGTGAATCCCCAGTCGACGGCTTTTATGCGATCGGATGCGCGGCGGTTGTCGGAGGATCGGCCTGATCTTTCGGTGCAGCATACGTGGGTGCCGTATGAGCAGATTTCGCACAACCTGAAGCGTGCGATTATCGCTTCCGAAGACGCGAATTTCGTGAATAACAACGGCTACGAGACGGACGCCATTTTGCAGGCGTGGGAGCGCAATAAGGCCAAGGGCAAGATTGTGCGTGGCGGGTCGACGATTACTCAACAGCTGGCGCGGAATCTGTTTTTGTCGCGGGAGAAGAGTTATATCCGCAAGGGCCAGGAGTTGATCATTACGTGGATGCTCGAAACCTTGATGGATAAGCAGCGGATCTTTGAGATTTATCTCAACTCTGTTGAGTGGGGGAATGGGGTTTATGGCGCGGAGGCGGCCGCGCACTATTACTACAAGACTTCTGCTGCCAAATTGACTGCTGGGCAGTCGGCCCGGTTGGCCGTGATGCTGCCGCAGCCTAAATATTTTGATGAGCACAGGGGCTCGGGGTATCTGGCTCAACGTTCGCGCGTGATTGCGAGGAGGATGGGGGCGGCGGAATTGCCGGAGTAAGGGTTGGGACTGTTTGGCGGGTTTTTGGTTGTATGCCTATGGCGTCGGGCTTTCCTTGAATTGTTTGTCTGTTTGCCTACGGCGTTGGCCTTTCCTTGAATTGATATTGGTCTATTAGCGTCGCCCCTGTGCGGGGCGGGCACTTACTTCTCTTTGCCGCCGCAAAGAGAAGTAAGCAAGAGAAAGCGGCTCACACCGCTAACTCTTAAGCGGGTCCCCCGCACAGCTACGGTAGTGGTGCATCTGGAATCCGTGCCCTCGCACATTCGGCCCTGGTGACACAACCGTCATACTTCCGGCGGCGCTGCGCGCGCCGAAGCCTGGTTCATAAAGCCGATTGCTGCGGTTTCGCGCTCACGGTTCATTTCGCGCGGTGGCTCGGCGCATATCGTCTCTTCGAGTCTGCCTCTCCCGTGCTGTCGCCCGGACGCTTCGCCGAGGCGAAGCCGATGGCCCGCCGCCCACAACCGAAGCCCCTGGTTATGGATGAGCCCTTCCGGCGAGCACACAGTGCGAGGCGGGAAGTATGACGCCCTTGTCACTTACGTTGAATGCGCGAGGGCACCGATTCCAGATGAGCCACTACCGTAGCTGTGCGGGGACCCGCTTAAGAGTTAGCGGTGTGAGCCGCTTTCTCTTGCTTACTTCTCTTTGCGGCGGCAAAGAGAAGTAAGTGCCCGCCCCGCACAGGGGCGACGCTAATCGACCAATAACAAATCAAGGAAAGGCCAACGCCATAAAAGCACAGCCATGAAGCGCCGGGCAGGCAAACAAATCAAGGAAAGGCCAACGCCATAAAAGCACAGCCATGAAGCGCCGGGCAGGCAAACAAATCAAGGAAAGGCCAACGCCATAAAAGCACAGCCATGAAGCGCCGGGCAGGCAAACAAATCAAGGAAAGGCCCACGCCATAAAGCACAGCCAAACAAGCGCGAGCAGGCAATCAAATCAAGAAAAGGCCCCAAGCCTCCCGCAGGGAAAAAATCCCATTATATGAATCAAACACTCACATATTGGAGCTTTCCCAAAAACCGCCCTACAATCCAAACCAACCCGCACCGCGAGCCAGCAAACCCGGCCGCGGCCAGCGACAGCTAAAAAAACCGGAGACAAAGCCAAACCATGCCTAATACCCAAAGGCAGCACTCGCTTGCCCGCGCCACCGGCAACACATCCAGCGCAGCGAGCAAAAGCAAAGCAGGCCTCCTCTCCGGCCCCGCGCTGTAAGCGCAAAAAAACCACCAAAAGCAGATCGCCATGAACAAAGCGATGCCCACTCACGCCGCCGGCGCGTCCAAAGCCGATCTGGAGCCGCAAGCTGACCACGCGACCCGCGTCGCGCCACAACCGGCCGCCAACGCCGCGAAAGCACACCGCGCCAGCGCGCAACCGGCCGTGCTCAACGAAATCGCCTTGCCCAGCACGCTGCTCGACGTCACTCCGCAACAAGCCGGCACGCAAACGCTGCTGCGCGGTCTGGCGATTCTGGAAGCCGCCGCGGCCGGCGTACGCGATCTGCGTACCTTCGGCGCCGCGCTTGGCACGACCCGCAGCACCACCCATCGGCTGGTGAGCAGCCTCGTGCAGGCGCGCTATCTGCGGCAAGTGCAAGGCGGCTATCTGCTCGGCCCGAAGCTGATCGAACTCGGCACCATCGCGCTCGAACAGATGCCGCTCACCGCAGTCGCGCGTCAGCATCTCGAATCGCTCGCTGAACAGACGCTCGACACGATCCACCTCGGCGTGCGCGACGGCGACGACGTCCTGTACATCGACAAGATCCCCGGCACGCGCGGCCTCGAAATGCGCTCGCGCGTCGGTCATCGGATGCCGTTGGCGTCGACTGGGATTGGCAAAGCCATGATGCTCGACCTCACGCCGGACGTCTGGCAGACGCTTTTCGAGGCATCGCGGCGCGCGCTCGCCGGCGTCAGCTTCAAGCCGGATAACCGCCCCGACCAGCAGACCTTCATGCAGCGCATGACCAATTACGCCGCCGGCGGCTACACCTTCGACCTCGAGGAAAACGAAGCGTCGATCCGTTGCGTCGCGGCACCGGTGCGCGATGCATCGGGCTCCGTCGTGGCTGCGCTGTCGGTGGCGAGCACGATTCCTTATATGTCGCTGGAACGTATGGATGAACTGATTCCGGTCGTGCAGCGCGAAGCGCGCGCGATCTCGGAAGAACTCGGCTGGCGCACCCCGCAACCGGCAACCCGCAGGATCAAGCGATGAAGCAAACGGCGCGCCCCCTGTCGGCAGTTACTAAAGTTGCCGCCACCGTCAACGGAAGCGCAGCCGCCATCGGAAGCGCCGCCACCAACGGAAGCGCCGACGCCAGCGGAAGCGCCGCCGCCAGCGGAAGCGCCAACGCCAGCGGAAGCGCCGCCGCCATCGGAAGCACCGCCGCCATCGGAAGCGCCGCCGCCAACGGAAGCGCCGCCGCCATCGGAAGCGCAGCCGCCATCGGAAGCGCCGCCACCAACGGAAGCGCCATCGCCAACGGAAGTGCCATCGCCAACGGTAGCGCGGCCGCCAACGGAAGCGCCGCCTCCAACGGAAGCCCCACCGCCAACGGAAGCGCCACCGCCGACCTCCAGCACGCAGCGCTTATCGCGCTCGACTGGGGCACGACGTCGCTGCGCGCGTATCTGTACGACACGGCCGGCGAGGTGGTGGCGACGCGCGCGTCGACGGCCGGCATCATGAATTTGCCGCGCAGCGCCGAGCAAGGCGGCTTCGACGCCGCCTTCGACGACGCGTGCGGCGCCTGGCTCGACCAGGCGCCCGCCGTGCCGGTGATCGCGGCAGGCATGGTCGGCAGCGCGCAAGGCTGGGTCGAAGCACCGTATGTCGACGCGCCGGCGAGTGCCGATGCGCTGGTGGCCGGAATCGTCCGCGTAAAAGCCGCTAGCGGCGCGACGCTGCACATCGTGCCGGGCGTCCTGCAGCGCGGCGAATTGCCGAACGTGATGCGCGGCGAGGAAACCCAGATCTTCGGCGCACTCGGTCAGGACACGGGCGCCATGGACAGCAGCAAGCGCTCGCTGATCGGCCTGCCTGGCACCCACGCGAAATGGGCCGTCGTGCAGGCAGGCCGCATCGAACGTTTTCATACCTTCATGACCGGCGAGGTGTTCGCGGCATTGCGCGAGCACACCATCCTCGGCCGCACGATGGTTACGCCGGATCGTCCGGACACCGATGCATTCCTGCACGGCGTGAACATCGCCCGTGACAAGGGACAGTCGGGCTTGCTGGCCACCGTATTCAGCTCCCGCACGCTCGGCCTGACCGGACAACTTTCGCGCGAACAGCAGCCTGACTATCTGTCGGGCCTGCTGATCGGGCACGAACTGGCGGGTCTCGAAGCCGCGCTCATGCAACAGCAAACCTCGCTCGCTGGGCAGCACTTGCGCCTGATCGGCAATGAAGCGCTGTGCGAACGCTATCGCGTGGCACTCGCGCAATTCGGCTGCACTCACGCGGACCTGGTGAAGCACGCCACCGAGCGCGGCCTATGGCGCGTCGCCACTCAGGCAGGGCTCGTTAATCCGGCGCCTCAAGCGGCGCGCGCCGGCTGACCGGCCGCGCCGCCGCTCACGAAACAAGGAACCGACATGCAACCTCACATCAATCTGCCCGCCCCGTACATGCCGCACGCGGGTTTGATCGCGGCGTTCGACGTGTGTCCGCTAATCGCGATCATGCGCGGCGTGACGCCCGCTGATGCCGCCGAGCACGGTCAGGCCCTGTACGAAGCTGGCTTTCGCATCATCGAAGTGCCGTTGAATTCGCCGCAGCCGTTCGACAGCATCGCGGCGATCCGCAAGGCGTTGCCGGCGGATGCGATCGTCGGTGCGGGCACGGTGCTGCATCCCAGTTTCGTCAACGACGTGAAGTCCGCGGGCGGCGAGCTGATCGTGATGCCGCATAGCGATCCGGACGTCGTCGGCGCCGCGAAAGCACAAGGGATGGCCTGCGCGCCGGGCGTGGCGACGCCGAATGAAGCCTTCATCGCGCTGAAAAACGGCGCGGACGTACTGAAAATGTTCCCCGCCGAACAACTCGGCTGCCAGGTCGTGAAGGCGTGGCGCGCGGTGATCGCGGCGCAAGTGCCGCTGGTGCCGGTCGGTGGGATCACGCCGGACAACATGGGTCCGTTCCTGAGCGCCGGCGCGAATGGTTTCGGCCTCGGTTCGGCGCTGTACAAGCCGGGTCAGAGCGTGGCGGTGACCGGCTCGCACGCGAAGGCGTTCATCAACGGGTTGCGCATCGCCCGGGCAGGCGCGAAGAAATGAAGCGGCTCGCCGACAAAGTCGCCTTGATCACCGGCGCCGGGCGCGGCATCGGTGCGGCGATCGCGCTGGCGTTCGCGCGCGAGGGCGCGGCGGTCGTCCTGGCCGAACTCGATATCGAAACGGCGCGGCACACGGCGGAGCAGATCAAGGCGCAAACCGGCGCCCGCGTGTTGGCGGTGCATACGGATGTGACGCAGTCGGCATCGGTTCAGCAGGCAGTCGGCGAGGGCGAACGCGCGTTCGGTGCGCTCGACGTGCTGGTCAACAACGCCGGCATCAACGTGTTCTGCGACCCGCTGACAATGACCGACGACGACTGGCGCCGTTGCTTCGCGGTTGATCTCGACGGCGTCTGGAATGGATGCCGCGCGGTGCTGCCGGGCATGGTCGAACGTGGCGCGGGCAGCATCGTGAATATCGCGTCGACGCATGCGTTCAAGATCATTCCGGGGTGTTTTCCGTACCCGGTCGCCAAGCATGGCGTGATCGGCTTGACGCGTGCGCTCGGCATCGAATACGCGCCGCGCAACGTGCGGGTCAATGCGATCGCGCCGGGGTACATCGAAACGCAACTGACGCACGACTGGTGGAACGAACAAGCCGATCCCGTGGCCGCGAAACAGGCGACGCTCGATCTGCAACCGATGAAACGTATCGGCCGCCCGGAAGAAGTGGCGATGACGGCGGTGTTTCTCGCCTCGGATGAAGCGCCGTTCATCAACGCGAGTTGCATCACCGTGGATGGCGGCCGCTCGGCGGTTTATCACGACTGAACATGGCGCAGCGGCGCGCAACAGGATGCGGGACCGGCAGTTACAGCAACAGGAACGAGCAGCAGGAACGGGCAACAAGAACGGGGCAAAGAACGGGCAACAAGAACAAACGGCAGCAACAGCAAGCCAAGGTTTCACCGGACGACGCGCTGGCCGCGTGTGTCACAACCGGTACAAGAAGACGCGGCCGATACCTTCTCGTTATCAATTAGTCAGGAGACACGCATCATGAAACGAAGAATTTTCCTCACGCTGGCAGCAGCGGCGGCGGGTGTGCTCTTCAACGCACCGGTCGCGCAAGCCGCGGATCCGGTCAAGATCGGCTTCCTCGTGAAGCAGCCGGAGGAACCGTGGTTCCAGGACGAATGGAAGTTCGCGGAAATTGCCGCCAAGGAGAAGGGCTTCACGCTGGTGAAAATCGGCGCGCCGTCGGGCGAGAAGGTGATGAGCGCTATCGACAATCTGTCGGCTCAGAAAGCGCAAGGTTTTGTGATCTGCACGCCTGACGTCAAGCTCGGACCGGGCATCGTCGCCAAAGCGAAGGCCGACGGCCTGAAGATGATGACGGTGGACGACCGCCTCGTCGACGGCGCGGGCAAGCCGATCGCATCGGTGCCGCATATGGGCATTTCTGCGTACAACATCGGCAAGCAGGTGGGCGACGGCCTGGTCGCGGAAATCAAGAAGCGCGGCTGGGACATGAAGGATGTCGGCGCAATCGACGTGACTTACGAACAACTGCCGACCGCGCATGACCGCACCAGCGGCGCGACCGACGCACTGATCGCCGCCGGCTTCCCGAAGGCGAACATCATCGCCGCGCCGCAAGCGAAGACGGACACGGAAAACGCGTTCAACGCCGCCAACATCGCGCTGACCAAGAACCCGAACTTCAAGCACTGGGTCGCTTACGGTCTGAACGACGAAGCTGTGCTCGGCGCGGTCCGCGCAGCGGAAGGCCGCGGCTTCAAGGCGGACAACATGATCGGTATCGGCATCGGCGGTTCGGATTCGGCATTGAACGAGTTCAAGAAGCCGTCGCCGACCGGCTTTTACGGCACGGTGATCATCAGCCCGAAGCGCCACGGCGAAGAAACCTCTACGCTGATGTACGACTGGATCACGCAAGGCAAGGAACCGCCGATGCTGACGCTGACGACCGGCATGCTGGCCACGCGTGACAACGTGGCCGACGTGCGTCAGAAGATGGGCCTCGCGGCGAACTAAGCGGGTTGATTCGGCACGCGGTGACATGAAGTGAACTGTGCCGGTGCGTCATTCTCCAGGGATTGGGCGCACCGGCCGCAGCAATAAAAGATGAGCAGTTGAGACAGACCGTGCTTGGCGCCCACGCGGCGCTTAAAGAAGCACGGCTCACATGAAGCAGCAACTATGTTGCATGGGACCAGAGTAGGTGCTAAAGCGCTAACGCTGGTCGACCGCAGCAAAACTGCATGGGACCAGAGTAAGCGCTGAAGCGCTAACTCTGGTCGACAAAGGAGGCGAAGTGTCAGCGACGCTACGTTTTGACAATATCGGCAAAGTCTTTCCAGGCGTGCGCGCACTCGACGGTGTGTCCTTCGACGTCAACGTCGGCCAGGTGCACGGCCTGATGGGCGAAAACGGCGCCGGGAAATCCACCCTGCTGAAGATTCTCGGCGGTGAATACCAGCCCGATTCGGGCCGCGTGATGATCGACGGGAATGAGGTGCGCTTTACGAGCGCGGCTTCCTCGATCGCGGCGGGCATCGCGGTGATTCACCAGGAACTGCAATACGTGCCCGATCTGACGGTCGCGGAAAACCTGCTGCTGGGTCAGTTGCCGAACTCGCTCGGCTGGGTCAACAAGCGCGAAGCGAAACGCTTCGTGCGTGAACGCCTCGAAGCGATGGGCGTGGGGCTCGATCCGAACGCAAAGCTGCGTAAGCTCTCGATCGCGCAACGCCAGATGGTCGAAATCTGCAAGGCGCTGCTGCGTAATGCGCGCGTGATCGCACTCGATGAACCGACCAGCTCGCTGTCGCATCGCGAGACCGAAGTGCTGTTCAAGCTGGTGCGCGATCTGCGTGCCGACAACCGCGCGATGATCTACATCTCGCACCGCATGGATGAGATCTACGAGCTTTGCGACGCCTGCACGATCTTCCGCGACGGCCGCAAGATTGCCTCCCATCCGACACTCGAAGGTGTGTCGCGCGACACCATCGTGAGCGAAATGGTTGGGCGCGAGATCTCCGACATCTATAACTATTCAGCACGTCCGTTGGGCGACGTGCGCTTCGCGGCGAAAGCGATCGAAGGCCATGCGCTCGCGCAGCCGGCCAGCTTCGAAGTGCGGCGCGGCGAGATCGTCGGTTTTTTCGGTCTGGTGGGCGCAGGCCGCAGCGAACTGATGCACCTCGTGTACGGCGCCGATCACAAGAAGGGCGGCGAAATCGTCCTCGACGGCAAGCCGATCAAGGTGCGCAGTGCGGGCGAAGCGATCAGGCACGGCATCGTGCTGTGCCCGGAAGACCGCAAGGAAGAAGGCATTGTCGCCATGGCGACGGTGTCGGAGAACATCAATATCAGCTGCCGCCGTCACTATCTGCGCGCGGGAATGTTCCTCGACCGCAAGAAGGAAGCGGAAACCGCCGACCGTTTTATCAAGCTGCTGAAGATCAAGACGCCGAGCCGCCGGCAGAAGATTCGTTTTCTGTCGGGCGGCAACCAGCAGAAGACGATTCTGTCGCGCTGGCTGGCCGAGCCCGATCTGAAGGTCGTGATTCTCGACGAGCCGACGCGCGGGATCGACGTCGGCGCGAAGCATGAGATCTATAACGTGATTTATCAGCTTGCCGAACGCGGCTGCGCGATCGTCATGATTTCGTCGGAATTGCCGGAAGTGCTCGGCGTGTCCGACCGGATCATCGTGATGCGTCAGGGCCGGATTTCCGGTGAGCTGGCACGCAAGGATGCAACGGAACAAACGGTGTTGAGCCTCGCGTTGCCGCAAAGCTCGACCGCGCTGCCCGGAACCGCAACCGCCGCCACCGAGCAAGCGGCCTGAACCTTATTTGGACGAAAGTCCGGCAACCCGTGGGGAACGGGAGGAGTCTTCAAAATGCAAGCCAGAGAAAACCTCGCGCAACAAGCCGCCAAAGGCGCGGCCGAAGCGCTGATACCGCAGTCAAACGACAAGGCGAAATGGTGGCAGCAGATCACCGAGTACAGCCTGATCCTGATCTTCATCGTGATGTTCGTCACGATGTCGCTGACGGTCGACCACTTCTTCTCGATCGAGAACATGCTCGGTCTCGCGTTGTCGATCTCGCAGATCGGCATGGTCGCGTGCACGATGATGTTCTGTCTGGCCTCGCGCGATTTCGACTTGTCGGTGGGTTCGACGGTCGCGTTCGCCGGTGTGCTGTGCGCGATGGTGTTGAACGCCACGGGCAATACCTTCATCGCGATCATCGCCGCGGTGGCGGCAGGCGCCGTGATCGGCTTCGTCAATGGCGCGGTGATCGCCTATCTGCGCATCAACGCGCTGATCACGACGCTGGCCACGATGGAAATCGTTCGCGGTCTCGGCTTTATCGTGTCGCACGGGCAGGCCGTGGGTGTGTCGTCGGATACGTTCATCGCGCTGGGCGGCTTGAGTTTCTTCGGCGTATCGCTGCCGATCTGGGTCACGCTGCTGTGCTTCATCGTGTTTGGCGTGATGCTCAATCAAACCGTGTACGGCCGTAATACGCTGGCGATCGGCGGTAATCCGGAAGCTTCGCGTCTCGCCGGTATCAATGTCGAACGCACGCGCGTCTTTATTTTCCTGATTCAAGGCGCGGTGACCGCGCTAGCTGGTGTGATTCTGGCTTCGCGCATTACCTCCGGCCAGCCGAATGCGGCGGAAGGTTTCGAGCTGAACGTGATTTCGGCGTGCGTGTTGGGCGGCGTGTCGCTGCTCGGCGGTCGCGCGACGATCTCCGGTGTCGTGATCGGCGTGCTGATCATGGGTACGGTCGAGAACGTGATGAACCTGATGAACATCGACGCGTTCTATCAGTACCTCGTGCGCGGCGCGATCCTGCTCGCCGCCGTGCTGCTCGACCAGTTGAAGAACCGCGGCTCGCGCGATTAAAACCGCGATCCACTTACCTTGCTCCAGGAGGAATCGAACGATGTCGTCTCCGGCCAATGCAAACGACCGTCTCGCGGACAACGCGTTTGCCCGCTATCCGAGTCTCGTCGACCGCACGGTGTTGATTACGGGCGGCGCGACCGGTATCGGCGCATCGTTCGTCGAGCATTTCGCGGCGCAGGGTGCGCGCGTCGCGTTCTTCGATATCGACGCGACTGCGGGTGAAGCGCTCGCCGATGAACTCGGCGATTCGAAACACAAGCCGCTGTTCGTGCCCTGCGACCTGACTGACGTCGACGCGCTGCAAAAAGCGATCGCTGATGTCAAAACCGCGCTCGGGCCGATACAGGTGCTCGTGAACAACGCAGCCAACGATAAGCGTCACACGATCGCTGAAGTCACGCGCGAGTCTTTCGATGCGGGTATCGCGGTGAATATCCGTCATCAGTTCTTCGCGGCGCAGGCCGTGATCGAAGACATGAAAGCGGCCAACGCCGGCTCGATCATCAACCTCGGCTCGATTAGCTGGATGCTGAAGAACGGCGGCTATCCGGTGTACGTGATGTCGAAATCGGCCGTGCAGGGTTTGACGCGTGGTCTCGCCCGCGACCTCGGTCACTTCAACATCCGCGTCAACACGCTGGTGCCGGGCTGGGTGATGACGGAAAAGCAGAAGCGTTTGTGGCTCGACGACGCAGGCCGCCGCTCGATCAAAGAAGGCCAGTGCATCGACGCTGAACTGCAACCGGCCGACCTCGCGCGCATGGCGCTGTTCCTCGCCGCGGACGATAGCAGGATGATCACCGCGCAGGACCTCATCGTCGACGGAGGCTGGGCGTGAGTGCGGACACCTACGTGCGATTGCCTGCGGGGTCGCCGCCACCCTGCGCGGCACTCCTGCTCGACACAAAATGCACGCTCGGCGAAGGCGCGACGTGGTGCGCGAAAACCGGCCGCTTCTACTGGACCGACATCGAAGGCGCGCGCCTATGGCGCTATGACCCGAGCGACGGCAGCACCTCATGGCCCATGCCCGAGCGACTCGCCACGTTCGCGCTGTGTGCCGATCCAACGTACTTGCTGCTCGGCCTGGCGACGCATCTGGCGTTCTTCAATCTGGTAACGGGCGAGACGCAGCGTATCGTCGACGTCGAAGCTGGCATGAACACGCGCGTGAACGACGGCCGCTGCGATCGTCAGGGTCGTTTCGTGTTCGGTACGAAAGACGAAGGTTTGCCGCTGCAAGCGGTCGGCGGGTTTTATCGTCTGAACCATGATTTGTCGCTGGAGCGGTTGCCGTTGCCCGCGCCGGCGATCTCGAACAGCATCGCGTTCAGTCCCGATGGCGCGACGTTGTATTACTGCGACTCACCGACCCGTGAAATCCGCACGTGCGACTATCGCGCGGACGGCGGCATCGCCAACGACCGCGTGTTCACGACATTGACCGACGCGAGCGGCGAGCCCGACGGCTCGACCGTCGATCACGATGGCGGCCTATGGAACGCGCAATGGGGCGGCAGGCGCGTGGTGCGGTATGGCCCCGACGGTGTGGAAACCGAGCGCGTCGAGGTGCCGACCGCGCAACCGAGTTGCGTGGCGTTTGGCGGTCCCCCAAACGGACATCCTTCCGGGCAGGCGGAACTGAACACGCTGTACATCACGAGCGCGCGCATCGATCTCGACGCGGCCGCGCTCGCGGGCGATCCTGGTGCGGGCGGCGTATTCATCGCCACGCCCGCACGGCACGGTTTGCCGGAGCCCGTGTTCCAAGGCTCGCCGAGATAGCGCAGAATGACGCTGCCTCAGTCGCGAGGCGGTAACGGAGGGCGGTTTAGCCGTGACTTTGAAGGCGAATCAGCAGTTGATGTCGCAAAACCAGTGGCAGCAAATCGGCAGCATGCAGTTCGGACCCAGAGGCGACCGGTTAAAAAAAAATCGCCCAACAGCATCCGTCAGCAATGACGGCAACGTCCCACGCCTCTCGATGGAGCCAGATATGACTGTTGCGAATCTTGTTTCCGCTTCTTCTCAGACCCGACGCGCGCGACTCAACGCCGCGGCTAATCCGGTGCTTCCCGGGCCCAGTACGTCGGCGGTGGCGGTCGGCGAAACCAGCGGCGGCGATGTCGCGTGTATTACGCTCGCCAACGCGCACTTGCGCCTCGACGTCGCGCCGACGCTCGGCGGCGGCGTCACCCGTTTCGACTGGCGCAACGACGGTGCGCTCACGCCGATTTTCCGGCGCTGCCGCCATGTCGGCTCGGATACCCAGCCGAACCAGCTCGCTTGCTATCCGCTGCTGCCGTATTCGAACCGGATCGGCGGCGGTCATTTCAATGTGGCGGGGCGGCGTGTCGAAGTGCCGCAAAATCGCGCCGACGAGCCCTTGCCGATTCATGGCGACGGTTGGCTCTCCGCCTGGCAGGTCGCGCAATCGGATCGCGAAAATGTGCGTCTGACGCTCGATCGCCGCCACGGCAAACCGTACGCATTTCGCGCGACGCAAACCTATACGCTCGACGGCGCCACGCTCGTCATCACGCTGGAAATCGAGAACGCCGGCCGCGAGGCGCTGCCTTTCGGGCTGGGCGTGCATCCATTTTTCGTGCGTGACGCGGATACCGAGTTGTCGGCGGCGGCCGGCGGCCTGTGGCTCTCCGGCGACGACTGGCTGCCGGTGCGTCACGTGCCGACGCCGCCCGCATGGCAATTTGGCGTGGCGTATCCACTGCCGGAAGCCATCGTCAATCATGCGTTCACGGGTTGGAGCGGGCAGGCGGCGGTGGTGTGGCCCAAGCGCCGCCTGTCGCTGAATATTGCCGCCGACACCGACTACTACGTGCTGTACACGCCACCGGGCGAGGACTTCTTCTGCTTCGAGCCGGTCGATCATCCGATCAACGCGATGAATCTGGCCGGCGGCGCATGCGAGAACGGCATGACGATGCTGGGACGGGGCGAGCGGCTGACGCGCACGTTCCGCTTCACTGTCGAACGCACCGGGTTGCGTTCAATGCCGGGTGCGCGCGGGGCGCGGCGGAAACAGTAGCGGGCGAGCAGGGCGCGGCGGAACGGGAGCGCGCGTTCCGACCCGAGGCAGGACGCCACCCTCTGGGCTGGCATTGAACCGCGGCTGCGAAACGGAACGCCCGTCATGATCCGGGGCAAACCCAGCCCGGGTTGGCATGATGCCTGGCCGCGGCCTCCCGCGCAGGACGGGTAAAATACGCGCCTCTTCCGTTATCGGCTCGCCGCGAGACTCACCATGTCCAATTTCATCCAGACACTCAACGACGCCTGGCAGCGCACGAACTCGCTGCTGTGCGTCGGCCTCGATCCCGAGCCCAGCAAATTCCCGGGCGCGCTCGCGAACCGTCCCGAAGCGATTTTCGACTTCTGCCGCACCATCGTCGATGCGACCGCACCGTACGCGTCGTCGTTCAAGCCACAGATCGCGTACTTCGCCGCTCATCGCGCGGAGGACCAGCTCGAGCAGCTGATCGCGCACATTCATGCGCACCATCCTGGCTTGCCGGTGATTCTGGACGCGAAGCGCGGCGACATCGGCAGCACCGCCGAGCAGTACGCGCGCGAGGCATTCGAGCGCTATCAGGCGGAGGCGGTCACGGTGAATCCGTATATGGGTTTCGATTCGATCGAGCCGTATCTGGAGCACGCGGGCAAAGGCGTGATCGTGTTGTGCCGGACCTCGAACCCGGGCGGGTCGGATCTGCAGTTCCTGGAGACGGGCGGACGGCCGTTGTATCAGGTCGTCGCGCAGCTGGCGGCGGACAAGTGGAATGCGAGCGGTCAACTCGGGCTCGTGGTCGGCGCGACCTTCCCGAAGGAAATCGAAGTGGTGCGTGGGATCGTCGGCGATATGCCGCTGCTGATTCCGGGCATCGGCGCGCAAGGCGGCGATGTTCAGGCGACGGTCAATGCCGGCCGCACGGCGAACGGCACGGGCATGCTGATCAACTCGTCGCGGGCAATTATCTATGCCGGCAAGGACGAGGATTTCGCCGAGGCCGCGGCGAAGGTCGCGATGGAGACGCGTGACCGGATTAATGCGTTCCGGTGATAAAGGGTGGTCGTCGTGATGGACGATCGTTGAATCAATTCCCGCTGTTGTTCGGGCTGGTCCAGCGGCCGACGTGCTTTCGCTTCCGTCGAGGCAGGTCAGGCGGGGCCGGCCTTTGTTTTGTTGACGCTCGTGTTGCCGCTGGTCGCAGGCTCTGCATCTGTCCAGGCTAATCAAGCGACCGGCCCGAGCCCCTGCCTTCTGTCGATGCCGATCAGGTACCCGGCCCCAGGCGCTCAATCAACGCCGCATGCCGCGGATGCTGCGCTTTCAAAGCCTCAACATCCGCCAGCTCGAACTCGCTGAATTCGAAACCCGGCGCCACCGTGCAGCCCACCAGCGCGAACGTCGCCGGGTCCGCGCATTCCGCGGCAAACCACAGCCCCGCGGGCACCACAGCCTGAAACACGGCACCCGAATGCGTTAGCGCATTGCCCAACCTGTGTGTGATCAGCGAACCGGCTTCGTCCAGCACGTGGACGTTCAACGGCTCGCCGGCATAAAAATGCCAGACCTCGTCGGACTTGATCCGATGCCACGCCGAATGTGCGCCGTCACAGAGCAGGTAATAAATCGCGGTGGACGCCGAGCGCGTCTGCATTGAACCGTCGCCGCGCCGCACAGGCTCAGCGGACCGGTACGTCTCGCTGAAAAATCCACCTTCCGGATGCGGCTTCAGATCGAAGCGACGGATCAACTCGTCTTTGGCGGTGTGCGAAGCAGATACGTTGGGCATCGGGGGCGGCGCCTCGCTGTTGAACCAGAAGTTAATGTTCGCGCTCGTCGAGCAGGGCCAGCACGCCGCGCAACGCGTGCGCTGCGGCCTGCACGCGGATCTTCTCGCGGTCGCCCTTGAAAACTTTGGTTTCCACCGAGGTATGCAGCCGATTGCTCCAACCGAACGACACCATGCCGACCGGCTTGGTCTCAGTGCCGCCGCCCGGGCCGGCGACGCCGGTAATCGATAGCGACACCTGCGCGCGGCTGTTGCGCAGCGCGCCCTCGGCCATCGCGCGCGCCACTTGCTCGCTGACCGCGCCGTGCTTGTCGATCAGATCGGCCGGCACGCCGATCATTTCGGACTTCGCCTGATTCGAATACGTGACGAAGCCGCGCTCGAACCAGCCGCTGCTGCCGGAAATATCGGTAATCGCGGTCGCCACCATGCCGCCAGTACAAGATTCGGCAGTGACGAGCATCAGGCGCTCGTCGCGCAGGCGGTTGCTCACGCGAATCGCAAGCTGGTGAACCACGGAATCGGTAGGCATGGCTTCAATCCGGAAAACGGGGAATGGCTGCGGGAGGCGGCCGGTGAGCGGTGGCCGGTGGCCAGCGGAAAGTGGCCGACCGGCACCAGCCAACGGGCAGCGGTTAAACCGACATGCGCCAGAGCGCGATCACGAGCAGCGTGAAAAACGCGGCGACCAGGTCATCGAACATGATGCCAAAGCCACCTTTCAGCCGGCGATCCAAATAGCCGATCGGCGGCGGTTTCACCATGTCGAAGAAGCGGAACACGATGAACGCCCAGAACTGCCCGCTCAGCGTGACCGGCGTAACTATCAGCAGTACCAGCCAGAAGGCGATGATTTCGTCCCAGACGATCGACGACGGATCGTCGATACCCAGCTTCTTCGCCGTAAAGCCGCAAATCGCAATGCCACCGAAAAACCCGGCGACGATCAGGACGCCCCACTCGACCACGGTCAGGTAACGGCTCAAGACGGCGAATGACGCCCATGCGAACAGCGTGCCGATCGTGCCCGGCGCGACCGGCGACAAGCCGCTGCCAAAACCCAGCGACAGAATGTGCAGCGGATGCGACAGCATGAAACGCGCGGTAGCGCGGCGCGGCTGCGGACGCGGCGCGCGCGGACCGGACGCGTTGGGCGGCGGGTTGCCGATGAGATCGTCGGCGGGGACCAGCGGGGGATCAGTCTGCATGGAAGTGATCGAAGCCTTGCAACGTCAGAGTGAGCGGCGCGCCGGCGGCGTCGCGCCAGCCGATCGCCGGGCGGTCGGCCGCCGTTTGAAGACCGCTTATTGTACCGATGCGCGTAACCGGTACCGCCACTTCGCGGCCGGCTGCTTCGACCTTCGCGCGCGCGGCAACCGGCGCGGTGAAGCACAACTCGTAATCGTCGCCGCCGGCGAGCGTGCAGCGTCGCTGGATCTCGGGCGAGAGGCGGCGCAGGGCGGTGGAGCGCGGGACGGCGTCGGCATTGACGGTGGCCTGCATGTCCGAGCGTTCGAGGATGTGCAGCAGGTCCCCGGCGAGACCGTCCGAGAGATCGAGCGCCGCATGCGCGATGCCTCGCAACGCAAGGCCGAGGGAGATGCGCGGCTCCGGACGCTCGAGGGCGCGGCGAAACGTCGCAGTGTCGCTGGCATCGGCGGACCACTCACCGCGCTGCACGCCCAGGCCCGCACGTGCATCGCCGAGTGTGCCGGAGATCCAGATGTCATCGCCCGGTTGGGCGGCGTCGCGGCGCAGGGCAACTTGCGGCGGCACGCTGCCGAACACGGTGATGCACAGATTCAATGGGCCGCCGGTCGTATCGCCGCCGATCAGAGCGCAGCCGTAGCGCTCGGCCAGCGTGAAGAGCCCATCGCTAAACGCAGCGAGCCATGCCTCGTCGGCCTTTGGCAAGGAGAACGCGAGGGTGAACGCCTGGGGCCGCGCGCCCATCGCGGCCAGGTCCGACAGGTTCACCGCGAGCGCCTTGTGACCGAGCGCCTGCGGATCGACAGCGGGGAAAAAGTGGCGGCCTTCTACCAGCATGTCCGTCGATATCGCCAGCATTTCTCCCGGGCGCGGCGCGAGCAGGGCGCAGTCGTCGCCGATGCCGAGCTCACCTTCCTCGGCACGGGACGCCACGCCGCCTGCGCGGCGGGCGAAAAAACGATCGATCAGTGAAAACTCGGAGAGCATGGTGGCGATGGGCAATTGATAAGTGCAAGCGGTAAGTGCAACCGGATAAGTGCAACAAAAAAGCCGCTAACGGCGCGCATTGTATGGAAATGAGTGGAATTAACGCTCGATCGGTCCTCGGCTCCGCTTCATTTCGTGGTCTCGGCGAAGCACGCCACATCCTGTCTTTCGCGCTGTTTCAGTCGCGGCAGTTGTATCCGTATTGAAGGGATTGAGCCGTCAATTGGGGCTACAATGCCGTCGAACATCTATTCTAATCCGCACTTCGAAGCCCGCCTTATGTCGACTCCCGTCAATAGCAAACTCCGCGAAGCCGCCCTCGATTATCACGAGTTCCCGACCCCCGGAAAGATCGCGATCGCCCCGACCAAGCAGATGATCAACCAGCGCGACCTCGCGCTGGCGTACTCGCCGGGCGTTGCGTTCGCGTGCGAGGAAATCGTCGAGAATCCGCTCAACGCCGCGCGCTTCACCGCGCGCAGCAACCTGGTCGGCGTTGTCACGAACGGCACCGCAGTGCTGGGTCTGGGCAACATCGGGCCGCTCGCCTCGAAGCCGGTCATGGAAGGCAAGGCCGTTCTGTTCAAGAAGTTCGCCGGCATCGACGTGTTCGATATCGAGCTGAACGAGTCCGACCCGCACAAGCTGGTCGACGTGATCGCGGCGCTCGAGCCGACTTTCGGCGGCATCAACCTCGAAGACATCAAGGCGCCGGACTGCTTCATCGTCGAACGTGAATGCCGCAAGCGCATGAAGATTCCGGTCTTCCACGACGACCAGCACGGCACCGCGATCGTCGTCGCGGCAGCGATCACCAACGGTCTGAAGGTGGTCGGCAAGGACATCAAGAAGGTCAAGCTGGTATCGTCCGGCGCGGGCGCGGCGGCGCTGGCCTGTCTGGATCTGCTGGTCGACATCGGCCTGCCGCTCGAGAACATCACCGTCACCGATCTGGCCGGCGTGGTCTACAAGGGCCGCGTCGAACTGATGGACCCGGACAAGGAGCGCTTCGCACGTGAAACGGAAGCCCGCACGCTCGCTGAAGCGATCGGCGGCGCGGACATTTTCCTGGGCCTCTCGGCTGGCGGCGTGCTCAAGCAGGACATGGTCAAACAGATGGCGGACAAGCCGCTGATTCTGGCGCTGGCCAATCCGACACCGGAAATCCTGCCGGAACTGGCGCTCGAAGTGCGTCCGGACGCCGTGCTGTGCACGGGCCGCACGGACTACCCGAACCAGGTCAACAACGTGCTGGTGTTCCCGTTCCTGTTCCGCGGCGCGCTGGATGCGGGCGCGACGACGGTGACGCGGGAAATGGAAATCGCGGCGGTCAACGCGATCGCCGAACTGGCGCGCCAGGAGCAGAGCGATATCGTCGCGACCGCGTATGGCATCCAGGATCTGTCGTTTGGTCCGGAGTATCTGATTCCGAAGCCGTTCGATCCGCGCCTGATCGTCAAGGTCGCACCGGCGGTGGCGAAGGCCGCGATGGATTCGGGTGTCGCCGAGCGTCCGATCGAGGACATGGACGCTTACGAACAGCATCTGCAGCAGTTCGTCTATCACAGCGGCACGACGATGAAGCCGATCTTCCAGCTGGCGCGTGGCGTCGAGCCGGAGAAGAAGCGCATCGTGTTCGCTGAAGGCGAGGAAGAGCGCGTGCTGCGCGCCATGCAGATCATCGTCGACGAAAAGCTGGCGAAGCCGATCCTGATCGGCCGCCCGGCGGTGATCGAGCAGCGCATTGCGCGCTACGGCCTGCGCCTGGTCGCGGGTCAGGACTACACGGTCGTGAACACCGATCACGACGAGCGCTATCGTGACTTCTGGCAGGAATATCACAGGATGATGTCCCGCAAGGGCATCACCGCGCAGATGGCGAAGCTCGAAATGCGCCGCCGCACCACGCTGATCGGCGCGATGCTGGTGGAAAAGGGCGAGGCGGACGGCATGATCTGCGGCACGGTGTCCACCACGCATCGCCACCTGCACTTCATCGATCAGGTGATCGGCAAGAAGCAGGGCGCGAAGGTCTATGCGGCGATGAACGCGCTGGTGTTGCCGAACCGGCAGATTTTCCTGGTCGACACGCACGTGAACGTCGATCCGACGCCGGAGCAGCTGGCCGAGATCACGATCATGGCGGCTGAAGAAGTGCGCCGCTTCGGTATCGAACCGAAGGTCGCGCTGGTGTCGCATTCGAACTTCGGTTCGAGCAATGCGCCGAGCGCGCAGAAAATGCGCGACACGCTGGCGATCCTGCGCGAGCGCGCGCCGGAGCTGCAGGTGGACGGGGAAATGCACGGCGACCTGGCGCTGGACGCGAATCTGCGCCGCGAAATCCTGCCCGACTCGACGCTCGAAGGCGACGCGAACCTGCTGGTGCTGCCGAACATCGACGCGGCCAACATCTCGTACAACCTGCTGAAGACCGCTGCGGGCAACAACATCGCGATTGGCCCGATGCTGCTGGGCGCGGCCAGGCCGGTGCATGTGCTGACGGCTTCGGCCACGGTGCGCCGGATCGTCAACATGACGGCGCTGCTGGTGGCGGATGTGATCGCGTCCCGCTGATTCCTGATCCGGGACTAAAAGCGTGGCGTGGCCTTTGGCAGGCGCCATGCAAAAAAAGGCGTGCCCGCAATGGGCACGCCTGCGGGTGAACAGGGGATTGCCACCCTAAAAGAGGCTGAATGAGGCCATTCCGCCCCCGAAAGACTGTAGAAATCGCAAGGCATTCACTTCAGAAATGGCTGCGCAACGGATAGCCTGCAGGCTTGGGCGCGCACGATTCGCTTCATCGGGCTAATTTTAGCCCGTACAAGCTAAATATTCTGTCAAAAGTCGTCAAAGCCCGATCCGTAGCTCTTTCCCGCGCGATTGGGCGCTTTCGCGTGTCCGGTGAACGTTGATTCTGTGGGGTTTTAGCGATACCCTTACGACTTTCATGGTCGTCAAACTCGTGATCTAACAGCGGGGAACCTTGATTCATGGCACGCAAGTGGCAGCGCATGAAAGGCGTGCTGACTGGTGCTTTGATGCTCTGCGCTTTATGCGGCTCCGTGCCTGGCGCGTTTGCGCGCGACTACACGGTACCCGCCGAGTCACAAGCACAGGTGCAGGGCACTATCGCGGCGGCGCAGTTGCCACGCGAAGCGGTCAATACATTGAACTTGATTGCCGCGGGCGGGCCTTACCCGTATGAGAAGGATGGCATCGTATTCGGCAATCGCGAACGGTTGCTACCGCCGCATCGGCGCGGCTATTACCACGAATACACCGTTCCCACGCCTCGTTCACGAAATCGCGGGGCGCGTCGCATCGTCTGCGGAGGTCCGCTACGGCGGATCGACAACTGTTACTACTCGGACGACCATTACACCAGTTTCAATCGTATTGTTGAATGACATCGGGATGAACGGCATGAGCGACAACGTCTACGCGCACGACTCCGGAGTCGCGACGGATCTTTTCGCGGCTGGCGACGGCAATTTGTTCCAGCGCGTCATGCGGATGCGTGCCGGCGACCAGGGCAGGGATAACCAGAGCGAAGGCAGCACTGTGGTTTCATCGAACGAGGAGCCCATGAGCCTTTTCAAGACCGTACGACCTAACATCGTACAGTCGATCCGCGCGTTTCGCGTGCAGGATCTAGCTGACGAGGCCAATCAACTCGGCCAGCACTTTCTATACGCGTACTGTGCGAACGCTCAGTCCAAACAGGAAGTGCTGGAGACCATTGCGACGTCGTTCCTGTTTCCGAAGCATTTCGGCAAGAATTACGACGCGCTCTACGATTGCCTGACCGATCTGGTCCAGAAGGCAGGCGCGCAGCCCGGTTTCGTGATCGTGCTCGAACAGCTGCCGGTTGCGCAAAAGTTCGACAAGGAAGGGCGTGAGACGCTTCTCGACGTGTTCCGTGAAGCGGCCGAGTTCTGGGCCGAACGCAAGGTCGCGTTCCGGGTGTTTTATTCGTTTGCCTGAAATTTGCTGGGTGATTTGCGCGGGCGATTTATCTCCGCGCCGGCTACCGCGAAGGAAAGAGAAAGGCCCGCCAACAGGCGGGCCTTTGCTTTGATGTTTGAACCAGCCGCATGGTTTTGAAGCCCCGGCTTCATTTAGTTTGGTTTGGTTAGCCTGACCCGACCTGACCCGACCTGACCCGACCTGACTTGGCGGCTTGGCTTAGCGTAGCTCTAAGGCCAGACAGCTGACCAGCCTGGTTCTCGCCTACCGTCTCGCTTATCCCACCCAAGCTGGCTGCGCCTGGCGCGTAGTCTGGCTTACCAGCCGCCCCAGCGGGCCGCCAACGCCGAGAGCACGGCGATGCCCGCGGTTTCCGTGCGCAACACGCGCGGCCCGAGACCGACCGCAGTAAATCCATGATCGGTTGCAGCGGCTTCTTCCGCAGCGGAAAAACCGCCTTCCGGGCCGACCAGCACGGTCACTCGCCCAAACGGCGGATTGGCGGGCAGCGCCGAAAAGCTGATGCTGGCGCGCGGCGACAGCAGAATGCGCATTTCCCCGACTTCAGGCGTGCGCGGCAGCGCGCCGAGCCACGTGGCGATCTCGCGCACCGGCATCACT
Source organism: Paraburkholderia sp. RL17-337-BIB-A (assembly GCF_046025895.1). Lineage (NCBI taxonomy): Bacteria > Pseudomonadati > Pseudomonadota > Betaproteobacteria > Burkholderiales > Burkholderiaceae > Paraburkholderia > Paraburkholderia sp. RL17-337-BIB-A. The sequence continues at coordinate 491,717 of NZ_JARESY010000001.1, forward strand.
TCCGGCAGGCGATTGCGCCCGCACTGTTCGCACGATGCCCGCACGATGCCCTGCCAGTGCACGTGACGCCGCTGCGCGCGGTCGCCGGAAAGACGCACGACGCTGCGCGTGGTGGTCAACGGCACGAACGACGAGGCCCCAAGTTCGACCGCCTTCTCGATGAGCCAGTCCATCTTGTCCCCGCCGGCAATGCCCTGCGCGAGGGTGAGGTGATATGGCGCTTCCACCTCAATATTGCGGAATTCGTGAATTCTCACCTTGGCCGAGCGGCGTTCGACTTCGACGAGTTCGGCGCTGTATTCGCCGCCTTCGCCGTTGAAAAGCACGATCGAATCGCCGGGCTGCAAACGCAGCACGAGGATGTGGCGCATGACGTCATCGGGCAACTGCATGATGTCGTCGGGCTTGAGAGGCGTACCGACGAAGAAGCGAGGCATCAGAAAAATACTCATTGGTTCAGGAAAGGTGGCGAGCGAGCGCCCAACGGTAGCCGTCCAGATCTTCGACCTGGGCAAACCGGTCGCCCCAGAACTGATCCTGTGGCTCGCTCAACGATTTTGCGCCGGCGGCTAGCGCCCGCGTGTAAACCGCGTCGACATCGTCGACATAGACATAGAACGATTGCGGCGCAATCGCGCCCGCGCTTTTCGGTGTTTTCGCCGCCGAGCCGAACGCGCCTTCAGGCGCGAACATCACGATCAGCTGGCCTTGGTAAGTCATCTCGACGTGCATGACGACACCATCGTCCTGGACGCTGTCACGCACCTCGAAACCGAATGCCGCTTCGAAGAACGCGGTCGCGGCACGTGCGTCTCGCACCGTCAGATAGGGGGTCAACCAGGGCACACCGGCTGGGCGGGAGGCGGTCATGGGGTTCTCCGGATCTATTGAGGTTGCGGGATGCATGCTGCGAGGCCAGGCGGGCGGTCGCGTATCGATACGCCGATAGCGCGCGCCGACCGAACCGTGCATTTTGCCCACGCGTTAGCTTGATGGCTTTAAGAATTGACTTAGTTTATCGCGCACGGAGCGGGATGCCGAGAACAGTCCCGCGTGCAGTGCCGGGTCGTAGTGCTTCAACGAGTCGATCTGGCGCGCGGCAATACGCTCGGCGAGCGCTTCGACGCTGAGGGCTGCGGGGTCGAGTGTGTCGCTGGCGGTCGCCATCATCCAGAGCGAGCCGTAGAGCGGAACGAAGGTGTGCATCGTGCGCACGAAGGCGAATGTGTCGCGTAGATCGTCGAGCAGGCCAGCGACGCGCTGCGGCTGGAAATAGGGAGAACCGAGATGCAACGAGAGCGCGGCGGTCGGTCTCATGACGCGCTTGAGCTGGATGTAGAAGTCCGGTGTATACAGCCCCGCAGCGGGGGAATCCGGCGGCGTCAGGTCGAAGACGACGAGATCAAACTGCGCGGTGGCTGTGGCGGCAGCTCCCGCGACGAAATGCGCGGCATCGCCGATCACCAGTTCGACACGCGGATCGTCGAAAGCGCCGCCGTGGACCTCGGGCAGATACTCGCGGGTCATGCGTACGACTTCGGCATCGAGCTCCGCCACCACGATCCGCTCGATGCTGGGGTGCTTGAGCAATTGCCGCGCGGCGCCGCCATCGCCGCCGCCCAGCACCAGCGCTGTCCGCGGCGCTGGATGCGCCAGCGCGGCCGGATGCACCATGCATTCGTGGTAAATGAATTCGTCGCCGATGGCGGTCATCGGGCGACCGTCGAGCGTGAATAGCCGGCCGAGCTGCGGCGTATCCCACACCTCGATCTGCTGGTACGGCGAACTCACGCTCGCAAGGCGGCGCGCGTGCTCAAAGCCGTAGACGGCGTCGTGACTCGGGTGGAACAACAGGGAAGCGCTCATGAGGGCGGGCTCCGTGCGGAGCACAGTGGCACATTGAGACAGTGAATCGAGGTTGCCCGATTGTAAAGGGCAGACGCTCCGCGCGCCGCAGCCGTCGCGTCGAGCCGCGTTGCCAGTCGGCGCTGCCGGACTGCAGTACCAGGGGGCGTTCCGAGCGGGCCGCGGTCAACGTTCTGTTAGAATGTGACGCTTTCAGCCTTGTCCGTTTGCTCTGCCCGTTTCGCGTCTCGTGGCGCCGCACCGTGCGCCGCAGTGGACTGGCATTCGAGCATCCGGTCCTCAAGCGCGCACCGCTTTCTGACTCTGTCTCCGGACTCGACATGACGACCCCGTCTCCCGCACCCACTTCCCTGATGGCCAACGCAATCCGCGCGTTGTCCATGGATGCCGTTCAAAAAGCGAATTCCGGTCACCCGGGCATGCCGATGGGCATGGCCGAAATCGGCGTGGCTTTGTGGTCGCGTCATCTGCGCCACAATCCGAAGAACCCGCAGTGGGCCGATCGCGACCGTTTCATTCTGTCGAACGGCCATGGCTCGATGCTGCTGTACTCGCTGCTGCACCTGACCGGCTACGACCTGCCGATCGAAGAGCTGAAGAATTTCCGCCAGATGCATTCGAAGACGCCGGGTCACCCGGAATACGGCATCACGCCGGGCGTCGAAACCACCACGGGCCCGCTCGGCCAGGGCCTCGCGAATGCAGTCGGCATGGCGCTCGCCGAATCGCTGCTCGCCACCGAATTCAACAAACCTGACGCGAAGATCGTCGACCATCACACGTATGTGTTCGTCGGCGACGGCTGCCTGATGGAAGGCATCTCGCACGAAGCCTGCTCGCTCGCGGGCGTGCTGAAGCTGAACAAGCTGATCGCGTTCTACGACGACAACGGCATCTCGATCGACGGCGAAGTAGTCCACTGGTTCCACGACGACACCCCGAAGCGCTTCGAAGCGTACGGCTGGAACGTGATCCCGAACGTGGTCGGCCACGACGTCGACGCGGTCGACGCTGCGATCAAGCAAGCGAAGCAGTCGGACAAGCCCACGCTGATCTGTTGCAAGACCGTGATCGGCGAAGGCGCGCCGACCAAGGCCGGCAGCCACGATTCGCACGGCGCGCCGCTCGGCGACAAGGAAATCGCGGCGACGCGCGAAAAGATCGGCTGGAAGTGGGAGCCGTTCGTGATCCCGCAGGAAGTCTACGCAGCGTGGGACGCGAAGGAAGCCGGCGCACGTAACGAATCCGACTGGGACAAGGCGTTTGCAGCGTACGCGGCCAAATACCCGCAGGAAGCCGCTGAATTCAAGCGCCGCGATGCGAAGCAATTGCCCGCCGACTGGAAGGAAAAGGCGAAAGCCATCATCGCCGGCGCGAACGAACGGGCGGAAACCGTCGCGACGCGCAAGGCATCGCAACAAGCTATCGAAGGTTTGTCGGCCGTGCTGCCGGAACTGCTCGGCGGTTCCGCCGATCTGACCGGGTCGAATCTGACCAACTGGAAGGCCGCCAAGCCGGTGCGTGTGAACGCTGAAGGCAAGGCCGCCGGCAACTACGTGAACTACGGTGTGCGCGAGTTCGGCATGAGCGCCGCGATTAACGGCATCGCGCTGCACGGCGGCTTCAAGGCCTTCGGCGGCACGTTCCTGACATTCTCGGACTACAGCCGCAATGCATTGCGCGTGGCCGCGCTGATGAAAGCACCGTCGATCTTCGTGTTCACGCACGACTCGATCGGCCTCGGCGAAGACGGCCCGACTCACCAGTCGATCGAACACGTCGCGAGCCTGCGTCTGATCCCGAATCTGCAAGTGTGGCGCCCGGCCGATACGGTCGAAACGGCGGTGGCCTGGACCCACGCGGTCGAGCATCACGGCCCGTCGTGCCTGATCTTCAGCCGTCAGAACCTGCCGTTCTCGGAACGTACTGACGCGCAGATCGCCAACATCGATAAGGGCGGTTACATGCTGCGCGACTGGAACGACGAGATCGTCGCGCGCAAGATCATCCTGATCGCCACCGGTTCGGAAGTCGAACTGGCGTTGAACGCGGTCGAGCCGCTGGCTCGCGAAGGCATCGCGGCACGTGTCGTGTCGATGCCGTCGACCACCGTGTTCGACAAGCAGGACGCCGAATACCGCGAACGCGTCTTGCCGCACGGCGTGCGCCGTGTTGCGATCGAAGCGGGTGTCACGGATTTCTGGCGCAAGTACGTGGGTCTGGAAGGCGGCGTGGTCGGCATCGACACGTTCGGCGAATCGGCCCCGGCTGGCGTACTGTTCAAGCATTTCGGCTTCACCGTCGAGCACGTTGTAGAGACGGCTAAAGCCGCACTCGGCTGATCTGCGTTTGAGGCTGCCGCGCGTACCCCACGCGCGGCAAGCCCGGCAAATCAGACCAACATGGACGATTTTTTTCAGCCATCAGGAGATAGACCATGACGATTCGCGTCGCAATCAACGGCTACGGCCGGATCGGCCGCAACACGCTGCGCGCCTTCTATGAAAACGGCAAGAAGCACGATATCGAAATCGTCGCCATCAACGATCTTGGCGATGCCAACACCAACGCTCACCTGACGCAATACGATACGGCGCACGGCAAGTTTCCGGGCGAAGTGTCGGTGGACGGCGACTACCTCGTCGTCAACGGCGACAAGATCCGCGTGCTGGCTAACCGCAACCCGGCAGAACTGCCGTGGGGCGAGCTGAACGTCGACGTGGTGATGGAATGCACGGGCTTTTTCACGACCAAGGAAAAGGCTAGCGCGCACATCAAGGGTGGCGCAAAGAAGGTCATCATCTCGGCGCCGGGCGGTAAGGACGTCGACGCAACGATCGTCTACGGCGTGAACCACAATGTGCTGAAGGCATCGGACACGGTGATCTCGAACGCATCGTGCACGACCAACTGCCTGGCACCGATGGTCAAGCCGCTGAACGACAAGATCGGCCTCGTGAACGGTTTGATGACCACGATTCACGCGTACACGAACGACCAGGTTCTGACGGACGTGTATCACGAAGACCTGCGCCGCGCGCGTTCGGCCACGCATAGCCAGATCCCGACCAAGACCGGTGCTGCATCGGCGGTGGGTCTCGTGTTGCCGGAACTGAACGGCAAGCTGGACGGTTACGCGATTCGCGTCCCGACGATCAACGTGTCGATCGTCGACCTGTCGTTCATCGCCGCGCGCGACACGACGGTCGAGGAAGTCAACGCGATCATGAAGGAAGCGTCGGAAGGCGCGCTCAAGGGCATCCTCGGCTACAACACGGCGCCGCTGGTCTCGATCGATTTCAACCACAACCCGGCTTCGTCGACGTTCGACGCAACGCTGACCAAGGTCTCGGGCCGTCTGGTGAAGGTGTCGAGCTGGTACGACAACGAGTGGGGCTTCTCGAACCGCATGCTGGACACGGCTGTGGCGCTGGCTAACGCGAAGTAAGCTTCTGCTGGATCCGTATGCCTCTCCTGCCGGCTTTGGGCGGGCGGCATACGGTCAGAGGCAACGGCAAAAAAACCGCTCTTCGGAGCGGTTTTTTTTTATGCCAGCGGCGTCGGGAAATAGACACCGGCGCGCTGCGCGGCATTCGAAATATGGGTTTCGATTGCCTTGCCCGCCGCCGCGGAATCACGCGCCTTGAGCGCGTCGAGAATCGCGCGATGCTCGGTGTACGTCGAGAGCACCAGTTCACGCCGGTAAAACGGCATCCGTTGACTTTCCTTCATGATTTCCGCGCTGCTGCTCAGGATCGACTCGATCGCCGCGTTGCCGGCAATGCTAACGATCCGCATGTGGAAGTCGTAGTCGAGGCGGGCAGCTTCGTCGAGTTCGTCGCAGGCGAGCGCTGTTTGCATGGCCGCGATGTTGTTTTCGAACCAGGCAAGGTCGGAATCGCTGACGGCCAGCGCCGCCATGCGCGCAATGAAGCCTTCCAGCGCGAAACGCATCTGATACGTATCCGGCAGCGACGACTGCTCGGCGAAACGCCACGATTGCGCGGCGGCAGCCTGCGCACTTTCCACGTAGACGCCCTTGCCGGGGCGAATCATCAGTAGACCGAGCGCTTCGAGTGTCGAGAGCGCCTCGCGCAAGGACGCGCGGCTGATCGCCAGTTCTTCAGAAAGCTGACGTTGCGCCGGCAGCAAACTGCCTACCGGATAAACACCCGCTTCGATCCGTTCGCGGATGGTCGCGATGGCGGCGTCAGTGACGGTATGCGGGACGTTTTTCATCGTGGCTCACTTGAGTGCGCGGTCTGACCAGCATTGTAATACGCGTTCTGGACGCTCGTATGAGGAGCCGTTTTACCCACGTAATCCAACCTCAAAACGGTTAAAAAACAGCGGGTAAACGCTATTTAATGAATCCTTGACGCCAGTATATCGGCTTCCTACTATTCGAGATAACAGTACTGGTCGGACCAGTCTGAACAGATGCGAATCGTAACCAGGAGGAAGCCGTGTTGAAATTCTTCAATTCACTGTTTGGCCGGGTCGTCATAGCGCTGGTGGCGGGCATTGTGATCGGTGCCGTGTTCCCGCATTTCGCGCAGTCGCTGCGCCCGCTCGGCGACGGCTTTCTCAAGCTGATCAAGATGGTGATTGGCCCGATCGTCTTCTGCGTGGTGGTGAGCGGCATGGCGCATGCCGGCGACCTGCGCAAAGTCGGCCGCGTGGGTCTCAAGGCGGTGGTCTACTTCGAGGTCATGACAACGATCGCGCTTGTGATCGGCGCGGTGCTGGCCTATGCGACACGGCCTGGCGTCGGCATGAACATCGACCTGCATTCGCTCGACCCCGCTTCGCTGTCGACCTACACGGAAAACGCGAAGAGCCTCAAGGACACGGCCGGCTTTCTACTGAAGATCATCCCCGACACGGCGATCAACGCATTCGCGACCGGCGACATCCTGCAAATTCTCGTGTTTTCGGTGCTGTTCGGCTCGGCGCTCTCGCTGCTGGGCAATAAGGCGCAGCGCGTCAGCAGCCTGATCGACGAACTCTCGCAGGTGTTTTTCCGCGTGATGGGTTTCATCATCAAGCTCGCGCCGCTCGGTGTGCTCGGTGCGATCGCATTCACAACCGGCACGTACGGCGTCGAGTCGCTCAAGCAACTCGGCATGCTGGTGCTGGTGTTCTACGCGAGCTGCTTTGTGTTCGTGGCGGTCGTGCTCGGCGTCGTGATGCGTCTGGCGGGCTTCAGTATCTTCAAGCTGATCCGCTATCTGCGCGAAGAGCTGTCGATCGTGCTCGGCACGGCTTCATCCGACGCCGTCCTGCCGCAGATCATGCGCAAGCTCGAATGGATGGGCGTCAAGGATTCGACCGTCGGGCTGGTGATTCCGACCGGCTACTCCTTCAATCTGGACGGCTTCTCCATCTATCTGACGCTCGCGGTGATCTTCATCGCGCAGGCTACCAATACGCCGCTGTCGATCCACGATCTGATCGTGGTGGTGCTGGTGTCGCTGGTGACCTCGAAGGGCGCGCACGGCATTCCCGGCTCGGCGATCGTGATTCTGGCCGCGACGTTATCCGCGATTCCGGCGATTCCCGTGCTCGGCCTCGTGCTGATTCTGCCGGTCGACTGGTTCGTCGGCATTGCCCGCGCGTTGACTAACCTGATCGGCAATTGCGTGGCGACCGTGGTGGTCGCCGTGTGGGAAAACGATATCGACCGGGCGCGCGCGCATCGCGTGCTGAACCGGGACGAAGCATTGCGTTATGTGCCCGCAGGCGAAGACGCGAGCACCGAGCCCATTGCTGGCGAGCACGTGCCGGCCGTTTGATCAGAGCAGTCCGAGACGCCGCTGCCTGATGCGGGCGCTTCTGAACCGGCGCCCCAGAACCAGCGCCCCGATGCTGGTGCTTCGGAACCAGCACCGCAGAACCAGCACCGCAGAACCAGCACCGCAGAACCAGCACTCCGATGCCGGCGCTTCACAACCAGCGCCCCAAAAGCAACAGTCCGATGCCGCTGCTTCAGAATCGGCAGTCCAATCCAGCGCGCCGAAGCGGCGCGCGCTTTGCCCCGGCAGATGCGTTGACTCCGCCGGCTCTTCCTCACTTTTCGTCGCCTGACCAAGACCATGGCTAATCCGATCCTCGACCCCAACGCTCCCGCATTCACCCGTCGCTACATGAACCTCGCCGACCCGCGTCTGGGCGCGCAGGCGCTCTACGCGAGCGATGAATTCTTCGCGCCGAAAGAGCGCATGCTCGAGCCGCAGCCGGCGGTGTTCATCCCCGGCAAGTACGACGACCACGGCAAATGGATGGACGGCTGGGAGACGCGCCGCAAGCGCACCACCGGCCACGACTATTGCGTGATACGGCTCGCGCGGCCGGGCGTCGTGCATGGTGTCGATCTGGACACGAGCCACTTCACCGGCAATTTCCCGCCGGCCGCGTCGATCGACGCGTGTTACGTAGACGGCGACGCTCCCCCCGACAATGCCGACTGGCAAACGCTCGTGCCGGCCACCACGCTGCGGGGCAACCGCCACCATTACGTCGAAGTAAGCGATGCCCGCGCGTTTACCCATCTGCGCGTGAATCTGTATCCGGACGGCGGTCTCGCGCGCCTGCGCGTGTACGGCCAGCCGAAGCGCGCTTGGGAACGCGTCGAGCGCGGCACGCTGCTGGATCTCGCCGCGATCGAAAATGGCGCGTACCTCGTCGCTGCGAACAACGAGCATTTCGGGCCGGCCTCGCAGATGCTGATGCCGGGCCGCGGCGTCGATATGGGCGACGGCTGGGAAACGCGGCGTCGTCGCGAGCCGGGCAACGACTGGGCGATCGTCGCGCTCGCACGGCCGGGCGTGATTCGCAAGATCGAAGTGGATACGGCGCACTTCAAGGGCAACTACCCCGACCGCTGTTCGTTGCAGGCGGCCTCGGTAACGGGCGGCACGGACGATTCGCTCATTACGCAGGCGATGTTCTGGCCGGTGCTGCTCGGTGAACAGAAGCTGCGGATGGACCACGTGCACAGCTTCGCGGACGACATCGCGCCGCTCGGACCGGTGACGCACGTGCGTTTCAATATCTTCCCGGACGGCGGCGTGTCACGCCTGCGTTTGTGGGGCGAGATCGTATAACGGAGTCACGTCGATGAAGACATTGCAGATGGAACGTCTGACGCGCGCGGCTTTCGCGCCGTTCGGCGAGCTCATGGAACTGGACGGCGCGCGTCATTTTCCGATCAACGGTGGCACGACCGAGCGCTATCACGACCTCGCGAACGTCGACGTGACGGAGAACGGCGGCCGGCCGCTGATCAATCTGTTTCGGGCGCAGCCGCACGCGCTGCCAATCGAAATCACAATGATGGAACGGCATTCGCTGGGCAGTCAGGCTTTCATTCCCTTGACGGCGCGCCGCTATCTGGTGGTCGTGGCTCCGCCGGGCGAGTTCGATCCGGCGCGGATGCGAGCGTTCTGGAGCGACGGCTGGCAGGGCGTCAACTACGCGAAAGGCGTTTGGCACCATCCGCTGCTCGCGCTCGATCAGGTGAGCGATTTTGTCGTGGTGGATCGAGGTGGCGAGCAGCCTGATTGCGACGAATTATCGCTGGCCGAGCCGTGGCGGCTCGAATTCGAAGCGAGCGTCGAGTTGGCGTGAAACGCCGAAGTCGCCACGCAGCGGCAATACGCCACATGCAAGTCTGTTCGGACAACTCGATCAGCTTGACCGCGCTCGCGATGCCCGGCACCGATCGGCCCGCTCGCGGACCGACGCGTCGGCATCGAGGCTAGCGTACCCGCGCGGCCCCAGCGTCGCGCATAAAAAAACCCGGCCGATTTTCGTCGACCGGGTTTCCTGTAGCCCACCGAACCGCGCACCCCGACGCGGCCGGCAGCGCACCAATTCCGCATTAATGCTTGCGATGCGGACAATTCTCCTTGGTACAGACGCCGTACAGCGCCAACGCATGTTCCTGCAGCTTGAAGCCGCGTTCCTTCGCGATGGATTGCTGGCGGCTCTCGATCTCGGAGTCGAAAAACTCTTCGACGAGCCCGCAATCGAGGCAGACGAGGTGGTCGTGATGCGACCCTTCGTTCAGTTCGAACACCGCCTTGCCCGATTCGAAATTGCTGCGCGAGAGCAGGCCCGCCTGCTCGAACTGCGTCAGCACCCGATACACGGTTGCGAGACCGATATCGAGTTCCTCGTGCAACAGGTTGCGGTAGACGTCTTCTGCGGTCAGATGGCGCACTGGGCTATGCTGGAAAATCTCAAGGATTTTGAGGCGCGGAAGGGTCGCCTTGAGCCCGATATTCTTGAGATCGGTTGGATTGGTCATGACAAGGGATCCCTAGAGTACAATGCTGGGCTCTCATAGTAATGTGTTTTTGCCGTTCTGGTCATCTTCGATGGAATGAAACTCGCGCGGCTCGTCAGCGGGCCCGCACGGTGAGTGAAATGATTTCAAAATCTCAATTGATCTACCGGGGGAGCCGCATGCGGGGTACCTTGATCGCTGTTGCGACTGTCGCGGTTCTTGCCGGATGTTCCACTTACGACAGCCTGACGCAGCGCGTTGCCCAAAGCATTACGCCGTATCGTATTACGGTTGTGCAAGGCAATTTCGTCTCGAAAGAAGCGGCTGCACAATTGCAGGTCGGCATGTCGCGCGCGCAGGTGAGGCAGTTGCTCGGCACGCCGCTTTTGACCGACATGTTCCACGCGGACCGCTGGGACTACGTGTTCTATTTCAAGCGCGGCTCGACTAACGTCGTGCAACAGCGCGATCTCGTGATCATGTTCGCGGGCGACCGCCTCTCGAGCTGGACGGGTGGGGAAGATCTGCCGTCCAACCTCGAGTTGCTGGCGGAAATCGACGGCGACAAGCTTGGCAAGAAGGCCGCCGTGCCGAACGTGGCAAGTGCTGCAACGGGTGCCAGCGCGCCGATAGCTGCGGTGCCGGCTGCCGTTGACACCACGCGCTCGCCGTCCGTCGATGGCGCCGCCGCAGCGGCCGTACCGTCCACGGATGCCAACGCTGAAGCCGCGCAAGCCGCCAATCGGCTGACCAACGCTGTGCAAACGCCGTCGGGCGGGCAGTCACCGGTGCGCGCCACCGCGCCGACCGCCAACGGTGGCGGTATTCCGTCGCAAGGCCCAACGTCTGCCGGTCAGCCGCAGTTCCAGTTCCATCGTCCGCCACCGCCGCAAGCGCCGGGCACGCCTGACACTCCGGTGGGACCGACGGGCCCGCAAAGCAGCACTGGCGGCCCGACGCTGAACGCACCGTTGACCGCTGCTCCCGCAACTTCGGGAACGGGCGGCTAATCGAGCTGTCGGCGTATTAACAAGGGCCCTTGATAGGGGCCCTTCGCAGGCACGGCGTACGGATAACGCGCCGTGCTTGTCAGGCTTTCTGCAGTCCAGTCAGTGCGGCGCCCGGGTGTGCTGCCCCCGCCGCCGCTTTTGCCCGCATTTGCCGGGTGTTGCCTTTTCGAACCCTCGTAGCCATGAAAATTGCCATTGCTGGCGCATCGGGCCGTATGGGCCGGATGCTCATCGAAACCGTCCTCAACGAATCCGGCGCCACGCTATCCGGCGCGCTCGACCGTGCGGGCGCCCCGCAACTCGGTCAGGACGCCGGTGCGTTTCTCGGCAAACAGACGGGCGTGCTGATGACGGACGACATCGACCGTGTGTTCGCCGAATCCGACTACCTGATCGATTTCACGCGCCCCGAAGGCACGCTGATGCATCTGGAAGCCGCGCAGCGTCATAACGTCAAAATGGTGATCGGCACGACCGGTTTCGACAACGAGCAGAAAGCGCAACTGCGAGCGGCCGCGAACAAGATCGCGATCATGTTTTCGTCGAACATGAGCGTGGGCGTCAATGTCACGCTGAAGCTGCTCGAATACGCCGCGAAGCATTTCGCCACCGGCTACGACATCGAAATCATCGAGGCGCATCACCGCCACAAGGTCGACGCGCCGTCCGGCACCGCGCTGACCATGGGCGAAGTGATCGCCCACGCGCTCGGCCGCAATCTCGAGGATTGCGCGGTCTACAGCCGTGAAGGCGTGACCGGCGAACGCGATCCGTCCACGATCGGCTTCTCGGCGATTCGCGGCGGCGACATCGTCGGCGACCATACGGTGCTGTTTGCCGGCATCGGCGAGCGCATCGAAATTACGCACAAATCGGCGAGCCGCCTGTCGTATGCGCAAGGCGCGCTTCGTGCTGTACGTTTCCTCGAGGGCCACAAGAACGGCTTCTTCGACATGCAGGACGTACTCGGCCTGCGGTGAGCGTAGTTCGGGGCTCGTTGCGGTCCCGCTTCGTTCCTTTGTAGCCCCCTGTAATCACTTTCCCACGGCGAGGTCAGATGGCAGGCAGCAGCGGCATCCTCCATTACCTGCAAACCAGTGACGCGATCACGCATGGCGTCGCGTACGTGCTGCTGGCTATGTCGATTGCGAGCTGGTGTTTTCTGATCGTCAAAAGCTGGATTCTCACGCGTGCCAAACGCCAGGCCGCGCCGGCGATTGCGCAGTTCTGGCAGGCGCCGACGTTGTCGGACGGCGTCGCGGCATTGAAGCGCGTGGACCGTGAACGCGTCTTCACGCCGCTAGCCGAGGCCGCGCTGCATGCAGCCGAAGTGGACATCCCCGGCGCGCTGCTCGCCCGCGTCGAGCGCGGCGAGCGGGTGTTGAGAGCGCTGCGTCAGGCGCTCAACGCGTCGCAGCGGCGGCTCGAGTTCGGCCAGGTGCTGCTGGCCTCGGTGGGCAGCACCGCGCCGTTCGTCGGCTTGCTCGGCACGGTTTGGGGCATCTATCACGCGCTCGGCAGCATCGCGGCGAGCGGTCAGGCGCAGATCGAAAACGTCGCGGGTCCGGTCGGCGAGGCGCTGATCATGACGGCATTCGGCCTCGTGGTCGCCATTCCCGCGGTGCTCGCTTATAACGTGCTTGGGCGGCTGGTGCGGCAGTTGTCGGAAGAACTCGACGGTTTCGCGCACGATCTGCATGCCTACGTGTGCGCGCCGGCGGATCAGGGCCGGCCGCAGCCGCAATCTCAGCCGCAGCCTCAGCAAGCCCAGGCCCGGACCTACTGAGCACCCGCAGAGTCTGGAAGACAGAAGGAGGCGATATGGCATTCGGCGGACTCGAGAAAAAGCAGACGGCCGCGCCAATGGCCGAGATCAACATGACGCCGTTGATCGATGTGATGCTCGTGCTGCTGGTGATTTTTATCATTACGGCGCCTTTATTCACGCACGCGATCCGGCTCGATCTGCCCAAGGTCGCGGCAGCGCCCGCGCGGCAAACGCCGCAAACCATTTCTCTTTCAATCGATGCTGCCGGCAAGCTGTACTGGAACGGCACTGTCATTACGCTGCAGCAGATGCGCGCGAAATTCGTGGAGGCAGGCAAAGCGGCGCAGGCCGATCAGCCTGAGATCCAGCTACGCGCCGAGCGCTCGACGCGCTACGAAGTCATCGCGCAGGTCATGGGCGCGGCGCAGCAGGCCGGCCTCGAGCGGATCGGCTTCGTGACCGACCCGCCGCCGCCGGCTGTGAAGCCCTAGCGGCGCTGCAGCCGCCGCGACGCGGCGCTCATTAAGCCGCCGCAGCACCCGGGTTGCGAGCGTGCGGTCATAGCGCTGCGCGGACGCAAACACGGACGGAGCCCGCCGCGCCGCGCTCGAGCCAGCGCATCTCGCCACGCGGCGCACCCGTCCGCGGACGGTATAATCAGCCCTTTCCCCCGCAGAAGGGGAAACGAAGCCATTTCATCCAGCAGAGCACCAGGCCCGGTGCGAAAGCACCGAACCCAGCGATCCCATCACACCATGCACGAAAAATACGTTCCCTCCGACGTCGAAGCCGCCGCGCAAGGGCAATGGCGCGCCATCGACGCGTACAAGACGACGGAAACCACCGACAAGCCCAAGTTCTATTGCGTCTCGATGCTGCCGTATCCGTCGGGCAAGCTGCACATGGGGCACGTGCGCAACTACACGATCAACGACGTGATGTACCGCTACCTGCGGATGAACGGCTACAACGTGCTGATGCCGATGGGGTGGGACGCGTTCGGCATGCCGGCGGAAAACGCGGCAATGGCCAACAACGTGCCGCCCGCGAAGTGGACCTACGACAACATCGCTTACATGAAGAAGCAGATGCAGTCCATGGGCCTCGCGATCGACTGGTCGCGCGAAGTCGCGACCTGCAGCCCGGATTACTACAAGTGGAACCAGTGGCTGTTCCTGAAGATGCTCGAAAAGGGCATTGCGTACAAGAAAACCGGCACCGTCAACTGGGACCCGGTCGATCAGACCGTGCTCGCCAACGAGCAGGTGATCGACGGCCGCGGCTGGCGTTCCGGCGCGCTGATCGAAAAGCGCGAAATCCCGATGTACTACATGCGCATCACGCAGTACGCGGATGAACTGCTGAACGACCTCGAAGGCCTCGGCTGGCCCGAGCGCGTCAAGATCATGCAGCAGAACTGGATCGGCAAGAGCTTCGGCGTGAATTTCGGTTTCCCGTATGAAATCGACGGCGAACAAAAACTGTTGCGCGTGTTCACCACGCGTGCCGACACGATCATGGGCGTGACGTTCTGCGCGGTCGCCGCCGAGCACCCGCTCGCTACGCGTCTCGCGCAAGACAAGCCGGAACTGCGGGCCTTCATCGAAGAATGCAAGCTCGGCGGCGTGGCGGAAGCCGACGTCGCGACGATGGAAAAGAAGGGCATGGGCACCGGCTTCTACGTCACGCATCCGCTGACGCAGGAACAGGTCGAAGTGTGGATCGGCAACTACGTGCTCATGAGCTACGGCGAGGGTGCCGTGATGGGCGTGCCCGCGCACGACGAGCGCGACTTCGCGTTCGTGAAGAAATACGATCTGCCGATCAGGCAGGTGGTCGCGGTTGAGGGCAAGGAATTCTCCACCGAAGCCTGGCAGGAATGGTACGGCGAGAAAACCGGCACGCTGATCAACAGCGGCAAGTACGACGGCCTCGCGTACGAGCAGGCGGTCGACCAGATCGCCGCCGACCTGAAGGAACTCGGCCTCGGCGACAAGCAGATCACGTGGCGTCTGCGTGACTGGGGCGTGTCGCGCCAGCGTTACTGGGGCACGCCGATCCCGATCATCCACTGCCCGACGTGCGGCGACGTGCCGGTGCCGGAAAAAGATCTGCCGGTCGTGCTGCCGGAAGACCTCGTGCCGGACGGCACGGGCAACCCGCTCGCCAAGTCCGAGGCGTTCGTGAATTGCACGTGCCCGACCTGCGGCGGCGCGGCGAAGCGCGAAACCGACACGATGGACACCTTCGTCGATTCGTCCTGGTACTTCTATCGCTATGCGTCGCCGGATGCGAAGACCATGGTCGACGAGCGCACCGATTACTGGGCGCCGATGGATCAGTACATCGGCGGTATCGAGCATGCGATTCTTCACCTCTTGTATTCGCGCTTCTGGGCCAAGGTCATGCGCGACATGGGTCTGGTCAAGTTCGGCGAGCCGGCCAAGAACCTGCTCACGCAGGGCATGGTACTCAACGAAACGTACTACCGCGAAAGCGAAGCGGGCAAGAAGACCTGGTACAACCCGGCCGACGTCACCGTCTCGTTCGACGACAAGGGCCGCCCGGTCGGCGCCGTGCTGAATTCGGACGGCCAGCCGGTGGTGCTCGGCGGCGTCGAAAAAATGTCGAAGTCGAAGAACAACGGCGTCGATCCGCAATTGCTGATCGATCAACACGGCGCGGATACCGCGCGTCTGTTCGTGATGTTCGCCGCACCGCCCGAGCAGCAGCTCGAATGGTCAGGTTCAGGCGTGGAAGGCGCGAGCCGCTTCCTGCGCCGCGTGTGGAATTTCGGTCACGCGAACGAAGCCGCGTTGCGCGCCGGCGGCAAGCTCGACGCCGCGACTTTCAGCGACGCCGATAAGGTGCTGCGTCGCGAGATCTACAGCGTGCTGAAGCAGGCCGACTTCGACTACCAGCGTTTGCAGTACAACACGGTGGTGTCGGCGTCGATGAAGATGCTCAACGCGCTCGACAGCGCGAAGGGCGCACAACCGGCGGTACTGCGCGAGACGTATAGCGTGATGCTGCGCGTGCTGTATCCGGTCGTGCCGCATCAGACGTTCCAGTTGTGGCAGGAACTCGGTTATGCCGACGAATTCGGCTCGCTGCTCGACGCCGCGTGGCCGAAGGTCGATGAACAGGCGCTGGAACAGGCCGAAATCGAACTCGTGCTGCAGGTGAACGGCAAGGTGCGCGGCGCGCTCACGGTGGCGAAAGATGCGACGCGTGAAGCGATCGAAAAGCTCGCCGCCGCTCATGAGGCGGTCGAGAAGTTCAGCGAAGGCAAGGCACCGAAGAAGATCGTCGTGGTGCCGGGGCGCCTCGTGAACGTGGTGGTTTGACAGCCCACCGAAACATGACAGCAGACAGGCGCCGCTGCGCGCGGCGGCGCTTGTCTCTCGCTGCGGAATCTACTGCGAACCAGGAGCCAATGTGACTCGCAGAATGTTATTGACGCTGGCGTGCAGCGTGTTGATGTTGTCCGCCTGCGGCTTCCAGTTGCGCGGCCAGCAGGACTACGCATTCAAACGACTCTATGTCTCCGGCGGTTCGGCTGCGGCCGGCGCGCGGCTCGCACGCATGGTGCAGGGCGGCAGCGACACGGTGGTGGTCACTTCCGTCGCGAATGCCGATGCAACGCTGCAGATCACCGAGGGTCGCGGCGTCAATACGCTCACGCTGAACTCGCTCGGTGTCGTCGAAGAGTATGCACTGAATCTGTCGATGACCTACACGCTGGTCGGCAAGGACGGCACAGTGCTGATTCCGTCGAGCGTGATCGCGCTAAACCGCGCGATGACCTATAGCGACCAGTTTTCACAAGCTAAGGCCGCTGAGGCCGACATCCTCTTCGCGGACATGGAAAACGACGCGATAGACCAGCTTACGCGCCGGTTGTCGCTGGTGCGCTCGCTGCATCCGGCGCCGGGTCAGCAGGTGCCGTCGGTGGCGCCGCGCGCGCCGTTGCCGCCGCCGCCGCTGTGAGCGTCGCATTGTGTCTTTGTTTCGCTTGCTGCATGTGCCTATGTACTCGCTCATGCAGCCCGTTAACCTCGCCGATCGGTAGCCATGCAACTGCGACTTGACGCGCTCGAAGCGCATCTCGCGAAGGGACTCGCCGGGCTGTACGTCGTGTACGGCGACGAGCATCTGCTCGCGCAGGAAGCGAGCGACCGGATTCGTGCGACGGCGCGCGCGGCCGGTTTTACCGATCGTTCGGTGTTTACGGTTGAGCGCGGCTTCGACTGGAGTTCGCTGCTTGGCGCGAGTCAATCGATGTCGCTGTTCGGCGACCGTCAACTGGTCGAATTGCGCATTCCTTCGGGTAAGCCCGGCAAGGAGGGCGCGGATGCGCTGAAGGCGCTCGCCGCCGCCGTCAATGACGATGTTCTGACGATGATCACGTTGCCGCGGCTCGATGCGGCTACGCAAAAGTCGGCGTGGTTTACCGCACTGGCCGATGCCGGCGTGGCGTTGAAAATCGATCCGGTCGAGCGTGCGCAGTTGCCGAATTGGGTGGGTCAACGGCTTGCCGCGCAGGGCCAGCGGGTCGTTGCCGGGGAAGAAGGGCGGCGCGCGCTGGCGTTCATCGCCGAGCGTGTTGAAGGCAATCTGCTGGCTGCGCATCAGGAAATCCAGAAGCTCGGGCTGCTGTATCCGGCTGGTTCGTTGAGCTTTGAACAGATTCAGGACGCGGTGCTGAACGTCGCTCGCTATGACGTTTTCAAGCTGAACGAAGCGATGCTGGCGGGTGACGTCGGTCGGCTCTCACGCATGCTCGACGGCTTGCGTGGCGAAGGCGAAGCTGCGGTGCTGGTGCTGTGGGCAGTGGTCGAAGAAGTGCGGACATTGTTGCGGATCAAGCGCGGTGTCGCGGCGGGCAAGCCGCTCGCGATGCTGGTGCGCGAGAACCGCGTGTGGGGGCCGCGTGAGCGGCTGATCGGGCCGGCGTTGTCGCGCGTCACTGAAGGCGCGCTGGAGAAAGCGCTGGCTCTGGCGGCGCGGCTGGATAGGCAGGTTAAAGGCTTGTCGGGCGGCACGCCGGGCAATCATCGCAACGATCCGCCGCCCGATCCGTGGGACGGTCTGTTTGAACTGGCCATGACGGTAGCTTCGCCAAAAGCAGCGCCCGTGCCGCCGCCACGACCTCGGGCCGGGGCGGTTGCGCCGACACGCAGACCGGGCTGATCTGGGCGCTCGAGGCAGCTAGAGTGGCTGCCTGAAGTGGCTGAAGTGCCTGAAGTGCCAGAAGTGCCAGAAGTGCCAGAAGTGCCAGAAGTGCCAGAAGTGCCAGAAGTGCCAGAAGTGGCTGGCCACGCTGACGAGGTCCCGACGCCGCTAAAGTCGTCCACGTGGCTGGTGAGGCCGGCATGTTGACGAGTGGCTGGCGAGCTTCTCCAATCAGCAGGCATGGAGACACGGCATGGTCGGCGCCAGTGCAATATCAGGCTCCGCACCGTCAGCAGCATCGGCGCCAAGGATCCCACCGCAGCCACTCCAGCCGCCACGACAAGCAAACCTCCGCCACCCGACTTACAATCTTTCGATCCTTCGCTAACTTTGCCTGTCCGCCGCACCTCGATGTGCGCGGCACCACGAGAATCACCATGGATATCGACCAGTACATGACCGACCTCGGCCGCCGCGCCCGCCACGCTTCGCGTGCGATGGCGCGGGCGTCGACGGCGGCGAAGAACGCCGCGCTCGCCGCAGTCGCTCACGGGATCGAACGCGATGCCGCGCTGCTGAAGGAAGCCAACGCGCGCGATGTAGCCCGTGCGCGCGACAAAGGTCTCGACGCCGCTTTCATCGACCGTCTGACGCTGTCGGACAAGGCGCTGAAGACGATGGTCGAAGGCCTGCGGCAAGTCGCCGCGCTGGCCGATCCGATCGGCGAGATCAGCAATCTGAAGTACCGGCCGAGCGGGATTCAGGTCGGCCAGATGCGTGTGCCGCTCGGCGTGATCGGCATCATCTACGAATCGCGTCCGAACGTAACGATCGACGCCGCCGCGCTGTGCCTGAAGTCGGGCAACGCGACGATTCTGCGTGGCGGCTCTGAAGCGCTGGAATGCAACACGGCATTGGCGAAGCTGATCGGCGAAGGACTGGAAGCCGCAGGTTTGCCGCAGGACGCCGTGCAAGTGGTGGCCACCTCGGACCGCGCCGCAGTCGGCAAGCTGATCACGATGACCGAATATGTCGACGTGATCGTGCCGCGCGGCGGGAAGAGCCTGATCGAGCGCTTAATGAACGAGGCGCGTGTGCCGATGATCAAGCACCTCGACGGCATCTGCCACGTGTATGTCGACGATCGCGCGGATCTGACCAAGGCGCTGACCGTTTGCGACAACGCGAAGACGCACCGCTACGGCACCTGCAACACGATGGAAACGCTGCTGGTCGCACGCGGCATCGCGGCTGAAGTGCTGCCGCCGTTGGGCAAGCTCTATCGCGATAAGGAAGTCGAATTGCGCGTGGACGCCGCGGCGCGCGCGGTGCTGGCCGACGCCGGGGTCGGCCAGCTCGTCGATGCTACCGAAGAAGACTGGCGCACCGAATATCTCGCGCCGGTGCTGGCGATCAAGGTGGTCGACGATCTCGACGCGGCGATCGACCACATCAACACATATAGCTCGAAGCACACCGACGCGATCGTCACCGAAGACCACGACCGTGCGATGCGCTTCTTGCGCGAAGTCGATTCGGCGAGCGTGATGGTCAATGCCTCGACGCGTTTCGCGGACGGCTTCGAATTCGGCCTCGGCGCGGAGATCGGCATTTCGAACGACAAGCTGCACGCGCGCGGACCGGTTGGGCTGGAAGGATTGACGTCCATGAAGTACGTCGTGCTTGGGCATGGCGAAGGCCGGCAATAAGTCGCCGTCGGCCGCGCATTTCATCGCGCACGCCGGAATAAGCGCCGTCGGCTGTGCGTTTAATCGCGAACGCCGCCGGGAAATGCGGCCGGCTACCTCTTTTCATTACGAACGCGCCGCCACGAGCGCTGATTTCCACGATACAAGTCGCAAGGACCGTTGATGCTTTGGGTAAAGACGTTTCACATCGTTCTGGTTGCTTCCTGGTTTGCCGGCCTGTTCTATCTGCCGCGCATCTTCGTCAATCTGGCAATGGAGACGGAACCCGCCGCCACGGCGCGATTGTTGACGATGGCCCGCAAGCTGTTCCGCTTCATGACGTTCATCGCGGTGCCGGCTTTGGCGTGCGGACTGTGGTTGTGGCTAGCGGTAGGAATCGGGCGGGGGCAGGGCTGGATTCACGCGAAGGTCGGCGTGGTGGTGTTGCTGATCATTTATCACGCGTACTGCGGTGTGCTGCTGCGGACGTTCGAACGCGGGGAGAATCGCCGGTCGGACAAGTGGTATCGGATGTTCAATGAATTGCCGGTGCTGGGGATGTTGGCGGCGGTGGCATTGGTGGTGATCAAGCCGTTCTAGAGGTAGCGACAACCCGACCGTTTCAATCAATCTATCAAGCCTTTTCATCCTCCCCCGGGGCGCGCGCGTCATTGCGGGGGATGCGATTCACAACGGGTATCCGCCGCCCGGGCGATATTTCGCCATTCTTTCCATTCGATTCGAGCCGTTGCGCGACCAACCTGCACGATTGCAAACCTGCGATTCGCGCTAACGGACGTTTTCTGATTTTTCAGTTTTAACCGTAGAAGTTTTCTCGCCTGTGTTCGCAGATCACGACATGCCAGGGCGTCCCTCGACCATACTGGGCCAGCCTTTTCCTTCAATTCAAAAGTCTTATAAGACTCCAGTAAAGTCCCAAAATGTCTGAAAGCAATGCGATTTCTTTAAGACTAATCCTATTGTTGGCGATATTCCCCTAATCCTAAAGTGACGTCCTCATCAGAAGGATGGATGCCAGTTGTCACGAATACTCCGTGGTACAGGCTGCGCGCCCGATCTTTCTGTAGGAAAGGGTGCGCACGGGAGACCGATGAGGCGCCGATCGCTATCAGGTATTCAAGGGTAAAGTCGTGAACAAGTCATATAAGACGGTATGGAATGAAGTCACTGGAACGTATGTCGCCGCATCCGAAGTGACGAAAGGTCGGGGCAAGACAAGCTTTGACAGCAAATCGGTGCTGATTGGGATGCTGGCGGCTGGTGCTGGGTTCGGGTCGGCGACGAGCGCCGCAGTAGCGGCTGTGCCCAACTCATTTGCGGTCGGCGTCCTGGGAACCGGCACGGCAAACTCCGCATGCATCTCTTCCGCGGACGGCGGGCAGATCGTCACCAACGCTGACTGCACCTCAGTCAACGGGGCGCGGCAGGCAGGGATAGTTTCCTACAACAGCAGCGGCAATCCGGGTGCGTATCTCACGGTGATTGATCCGAACACTGTTCTCATCGGTGCAGGTGGCGTCGACCAGTTGAAGATCACGAACAGTGGTCTCTTTGCGCTGAATACGCTCAACATGGGTGGCAAGCAGATCACGAAGATGGCGGCGGGCGCAGTGTCGGCGACGAGCACGGACGCGGTGAACGGTTCTCAGCTATTCAACTTGCAGACAACCGTAAATAATCTTCCTTATCTGAAGGCGGGCGGCAAGGGCGATGGCTCGGATCAGGCGACTGTTGGATATTATGCAGGCGA
Organism: Paraburkholderia sp. RL17-337-BIB-A; assembly: GCF_046025895.1. Classification (NCBI taxonomy): domain Bacteria; kingdom Pseudomonadati; phylum Pseudomonadota; class Betaproteobacteria; order Burkholderiales; family Burkholderiaceae; genus Paraburkholderia; species Paraburkholderia sp. RL17-337-BIB-A. The sequence continues at coordinate 513,285 of NZ_JARESY010000001.1, forward strand.
CAACATTGCGATCGGTTCGAAGGCTCTGGCTGACACGGGCTTCCTTGGAGCCCAGTCGGATGTCGCACAGTATGGTCAAGGTGCGATCGCCATTGGTTCCAATGCTCGGGCGACAGGTGGTGGGAGCCAAGTGGGCTATGAAATAGCCATCGGGAGCAACGCGGCGGCTAACCTTCGGGGGAAATGCCAGCGCGAGTTCCTATTACACTTTGGCCGTGGGTATGGGCGCACAGTCTGGCGGTATCGAGAGTGTTGCCCTGGGTGCTATGACGAACGCCTCGGCATCGTCAGCGGTGGCGCTGGGTAGCCGCTCGGTGGCCGATCAGGCGAACACTGTTTCAGTGGGAAAGGTTGGCGCGGAGCGCCGGATCGTGAATGTTGCGGCAGGTACGCAAAGCACGGATGTAGTGAATCTGGGCCAACTCGGGGCTGCCGTCTCATCGCTCGGCGGCGGTGCGCAAGTGAACACGGACGGTTCGGTCGCCAGCCCGACCTACCACATGCTCGGCGGCACGCAAACCACGGTCGGCGGCGCGCTCGATGCGCTCAACACCAACCTGTCGTCGTTGCAGACGCAGATCGGCGATGGCAGCCTCGGTATGGTGACGCAGGATCAGACATCGCGTGACGTGCTGGTCGGCGCGACGACAGACGGCCTGCTGGTCAACATGGCCGGCACAGCGGGCAACCGCGTGGTGACAGGTGTGGCAGCCGGTGCGGTGAACGCGGCGAGCGTGGATGCGGTGAACGGCTCGCAACTGTTTGCGCATGCCGCCAGCACGGCGGCGGCATTAGGCGGTGGTTCTACCGTCAACGCGGACGGCACGGTTTCGGCGCCGAACTACAACGTGGGCGGCACGGCTGTGAACAGCGTCGGCGCCGCGCTTGGCAATATCGACGTCCGTGTGTCGCAGAACACCACCGATATCGCGAGCTTGCAGTCGATCGTCGGTTCGATGGGCAACGGTTCGGCGGCGAACGCGATGGTGTACGACACGTCGGCGCACAATCAGGTGACGCTGGGTGGCTCGGCCGATGCGGCGAAGGTGAAGTTGACCAATTTGCAGGATGCCGAACTGTCCGCGGCGAGCACAGATGCAGTGACCGGCGCGCAGTTGTGGAATACCAACCAGCAACTGTCCAGTTTGTCCCATACGGTGCAGAACCAGCAGCAAACCGGCAGCACCGCGATTTCCGTCAACGCAGGAAGTGCGCCGGCGGCAGTCGCTACCGGCAACAATGCCGTGGCGATCGGCGGCGGGGCGCAGGCAAGCGGTAACAACTCGGTGGCGATCGGTTCGGAGTCGGTGGCCGATCAGGCGAACACCGTCTCTGTGGGTTCGCAAGGCAACGAGCGTCGTATTACAAACGTCGCGGATGGCAAGGCTGCAACAGATGCCGTGAACATGCGTCAATTCCAGTCGGGCATCAATGATGTCGCACGCAATGCCTACGCCGGCGTCGCAGCCGCCACCGCGCTGACGATGATCCCGGAAGTCGATCCGGGCAAGACGCTGGCAGTCGGCGTCGCCGGGGCAAACTACAAGGGCTATCAGGCCGCGGCGATCGGCGCGTCAGCGCGGATCACGGCGAATCTGAAGATCAAGATGGGTGCGGGCATCAGTGGAAACAATACGACGGTTGGCGCCGGTGCTTCGTATCAGTGGTAAGCGTGTGACAGTGGTGAAAAGGCGCGGCGGTTGAGCCGCGCCTTTCCGCGGGCCGCAAGTTTGACCCGCTAGTAAAGAAAAAGGGCGGGCTCCCTTCGAGGAGCTCGTCCTTTTTTTGCGCGTGCGGTTGACGTACCGAACAGTGGATACGATTGCGCGGACACGTCGCACATCTTTCCCGAGCGACGCGTTGCCCTGCTACCGCTGCTGTCGCTACGAGAACGCATGTCGCTGCAAACGTCGGGCGTGCGACCAACCGCAAAACGTCCAGTGTGCGACCAACCGTAAACATCACGCGCCCGGCTCGATCCTTCTGCGAGTAATCACTTCCTTCGCCTGCGCCATCTTTTCGACAAGCTCAGGCCCCCGACTCAAAGCCACACCCACGGCAAGAATATCTCCGATCGCCAGATGCGAAACGCGTGAGGTCATCGGCGAAAAGATATCCGTGTCTTCGTCGACGTTGGCAAACAAGCCGACCGTAGCAAGCCGCGCCAACGGCGAATTGCCGTGCGTGATCGCAATCACCTTCGCGCCTGCCGCCAGCGCCGACTTCACCGCATCGACGATATCGCGCGTGCGACCGGTATTCGAAATCGCCACCACCACATCGCCTTCACCCAGCAGCGCCGCTGACATCAGAAACGTGTGCGGGTCCGAATACGCGACGCTCGGCATGCCCAGGCGAAAGAACTTGTGCTGCACATCCAGCGCCGCGATGCCCGAACCGCCCGCTCCGTAGAACTCAATGCGGCGCGCTTGCGACAGCAACGCAATCGCCGCCGCCACGCTATCTGACGAGAGATTGTTGCGCACCTGGATCAGCGCGCCGATGGTCCGATCGAGCACCTTCGCGGCGACGCCCGGCGCCGGCTCGTCCGGCCGCACGTCGCGGTAGACGGCGGGCACTTCCGCCGCGATCCCCTGCGCCAGCCGGATCTTGAACTCGCGAAAGCCCGAAAAGCCGAGCGCATGACAGAACCGCGCGATGGTCGGCTGACTGACACCGGCGCGCGCGGCCACTTCGGTCATCGACAAATCGAGCACTTCGCGTGGCGCTTCAATCACGTAATCGGCCAGCTTGCGCTCGGACGGGCGCAACTGTTCGCGCATCGCTTCCACCTGGGACAGCATCATCGGAAAACTCGCACTATGCTGAAGAATGCGTGGACTATATCTGATTGCTGAGGAAGCTACAAAAACTACATATCTACAGCTAGGTGTAATCCCTGGTTTAGACGTGTAGATCGCTAAGGCAAAGCCAGTAAGGCGATGCGGCCTTTCGAAGATGCCGCAGTGCAACAGGCGTCGTGATTGCGATCGTGTAGTTTTTCTACTAAGATTGCATCGTCGACTGATCCGACATCCCCGCGATACCTACCTGGCACAGTGCGCGCACGCCTCCACGCCAGCGACGAAGGAGCTCCGATGGTTTCCCCGCATTCGCAATTGTTGAAGGTCACGCAACGCGTGGTCGAGCGCAGCAAACCCACTCGCGAGGCGTATCTGGCCCGCGTCCATCACGCTCAAGGCAAGTTCCCGGCGCGCGGTGCACTCTCCTGCGCCAATCTGGCTCACGGTTTTGCCGGCCTCGAAGGCAACGACAAGTTCGCCATCAAGGCGATCCGCGAGCCGAACATCGGCATCGTATCGTCGTACAACGAAATGTTGTCCGCGCATGCGCCGTACAAAAACTACCCCGACATCATCAAAGAGGCCGCGCGTGAAAACGGTGGCGTCGCGCAATTCGCGGGCGGCGTGCCGGCCATGTGCGACGGCGTCACGCAAGGCAATGCGGGCATGGAACTGTCGCTGTTCTCGCGCGAAGTGATCGCGATGAGCACGGCGGTCGCCCTCACGCACAACATGTTCGACGCGGCGCTTTGCCTCGGCATCTGCGACAAGATCGTGCCGGGCCTCTTGATCGGCGCGCTGCAATTCGGCCATCTGCCGACCATTTTCGTGCCGGCCGGCCCGATGGGCAGCGGCCTCTCGAACGACGACAAAGCCAAGACCCGTCAGCTCTTCGCCACCGGCCAGTGCGGCCGCGACGCATTGCTCGAAGCGGAAGCCGCCGCGTATCACAGCCATGGCACCTGCACGTTCTACGGCACCGCGAACAGCAATCAGATGCTGATGGAAGTGATGGGCCTGCATCTGCCGAGTTCGGCTTTCGTGCATCCGCATACGCCGCTGCGCGACGCGCTGACCGCGCAGGCCGCGCGCCGCGTGCTCGATCTGACGGTGGACCGCGGCAACTACATGCCGATCGGCCACGTGGTCGACGAGAAAGCGATCGTCAACGGCATCGTCGCGTTGCTGGCGACGGGCGGGTCGACCAATCACACGCTGCACCTGGTCGCGATTGCGCGTGCGGCCGGCATCGTGATCGACTGGGACGACTTCGACACGCTTTCGCAAGCCGTGCCACTGCTCGCAAAGATTTACCCGAACGGGAAGGCCGATGTGAACCACTTCCACGCTGCGGGCGGCGTCGCATTCCTGGTCCGCAATCTGCTGGCAGGCGGCCTACTCCATGAAGACGTGAACACAGTCGCCGGCAAGGGGCTGCATCACTACACCGAAGAGCCGAAGCTGATCGACGGCAAGCTGCAATGGGTGCCCGGTGCGGAAAAGAGCGAAGACACGGCGGTGCTGCGCGGCATCAAGGAACCGTTCCAGCCGGACGGCGGCTTGCGTCTGATGCAAGGCAAGCTCGGCCGCGGCGTGATCAAGATTTCCGCAGTGGCTGCGCAGCACCGCAAGGTGAAGGCGCCGGCCATCGTGTTCGATTCGCAGGAAGCGGTGCAGGCCGCCTTCGACAAGGGCGAACTGAAGCGCGATTTCATTGCTGTTGTGCGCTTTCAGGGCGCTCGCGCAAATGGCATGCCCGAGCTGCATCGTTTGACGCCGTTGCTCGGTGTGTTGCAGGATCAAGGTTTCCACGTCGCACTGGTGACGGACGGCCGCATGTCGGGCGCGTCGGGCAAGGTGCCGGCAGTGATTCACCTGTCGCCGGAGGCATTGCTGCAAGGTCCGATCGGCAAGGTTCGCACCGGCGACATGCTGGTGATCGATGCGGATGCCGGCGTGCTGGACATCGAAATCGATGCGGCCGAATGGGCGGCGCGGCCGGAAGCGTTGCCGTTGCACCAGGCGGAGAACGAAGTCGGCTTCGGCCGTGAACTGTTCGGCGTGTTCCGTGCGGCGGCAGCGCCGGCGGAGCAGGGCGCCTCGGTGTTCGGTCCGATGGTGGGCGAGCGCGCGGCGCACCACGGTGAGCGGGCCAAAGCACACACCACAGAACACACAAGCACCACTCAAGCCAGCTAAACGCTGCAGAAACAAGGAGTCTGACTATGACGGCGAAAACAGTAAGCGATATCGTGCGCCTCGGCCCGGTGATTCCGGTGCTCGCGTTCGACTCGGTCGAGCAGGGTGAACACGTGTCGCGCGCACTGCACGCGGGTGGCGTAAAGGTGCTCGAAATCACGCTGCGCACCGCAGCGGGTCTGGGCGCAATTGAACGCGCGAGCCAGTTGGCCGACGACATCGTGGTTGGCGTCGGCACGATCACGAGGCCGGAGCACTGCGCTCAGGCGAAGAAAGCGGGCGCGCAGTTCGGCGTCTCGCCGGGTCTGACGAGAGACATGCACAAGGCCGCGCAAGATGCCGGCTTGCCGCTGCTGCCGGGGGTGATGACACCGTCCGACATCATCACCGCGCTGGAACTCGGCTATGAGATCGTGAAGTTTTTCCCGGCGCAGCAGGCCGGCGGCGTGCCGATGCTGCAAGCTTTTCATGGCCCGTTCCCGGACCTGAAGTTCTGCCCGACCGGCGGCATCACGGCCGAGACGGCGACGCATTTCCTGTCGCTGCCGAACGTGGTGTGCGTCGGTGGCTCGTGGCTCACGCCGAAAGCGGCGCTGGCGGCGCAAAACTGGGAAGAAGTCACGCGTCTCGCGCGTGCGGCCAGCCAGTTGGCCGCGCCGGCCCACTAAGTTGAAACGGCACGCTATTTAACCGGCCAGTCGGGTCCGACATAGGGAGCCCTGTCGATACGGTCTTTCCGGCTGTCGCGGCGGGGCTCTTTTTTCTAGACGTGTGCCGGTTTAGCGCGCCTTGAGAGACGACAAACAGTAGAATTCAGCGTCCGTGCGGTTGGCCGGGTTTCGAGGTCGCCGCAGGCCGCAACGAGACACGGTGCCAGCTGCGTTGCGCACCTAAAATCAATAAATGCAAAGGAGGAGCTTCATGGAAGCTGTCCACGGCAGCACGCTGTTGGTCTTCGCGGTGATCGCCATCGCGCTTCTGATCTTGCTGATCACCCGCTACAAGGTTTATCCGTTCCTCGTCCTGATCATTGTTTCGCTGCTGCTGGGTCTCGCATCCGGCATGCCGATCGGCACTATCGTCAAATCGTTCGAAACCGGCAACGGCAATACGCTTGGTCACATTGCGATCGTGGTCGGGCTCGGCACGATGCTTGGCAAAATGATGGCCGAGTCGGGCGGCGCGGAGCGCATCGCGACCACGCTGATCGACAAGTTCGGCGAGAAACACATTCACTGGGCGATGATGGTCGTGGCGATCATCGTCGGCTTGCCGGTGTTTTTTGAAGTCGGTTTCGTGCTGCTGATTCCGATCGCGTTCAACGTCGCCAAACGCACCAACAAGTCGCTGCTGCTGGTCGGCTTGCCGATGGTCGCGGGTCTGTCCGTCGTGCACGGTTTGATTCCGCCGCACCCGGCCGCGATGCTCGCGGTGCAGGCCTATCACGCCGACATCGGCAAGACGATTGCTTACGGGCTGATCGTGGGCGTGCCGACGGCGATCGTCGCCGGTCCGTTGTTCGCGTTGTTGATCAGCCGTTACATCAAGCTGCCGGAGAGCAATCCGCTTGCCGCGCAATTCCTCGGCCACGCTGACGACGCGCAAAATGACGCCAAACAGGCGGCACCTAAACGCGAATTGCCAAGCTTCGGCATTACGCTGTTCACGATCCTGTTGCCGGTGATTCTGATGCTGATCGGCAGTTGGGCCGACCTCGTGTTTACGCCGAAGACCCTGGCGAACGACCTGCTGCGTTTCGTCGGTAATTCGGACGTCGCGCTGTTGATCGCCGTGCTGGTCAGTTTCTGGACCTTTGGCGCGAGCCGCGGCTTCAATCGTGAGCAGATCCAGAAGTTCTGCGGCGAATGTCTGGCGCCGATCGCGGGCATCACGCTGATCGTGGGCGCGGGCGGCGGTTTCGGGCGCGTGCTGATGGATAGCGGCATCTCGAAGGAAATCGTCAACGTGGCAACGGCCATGCATCTGTCGCCGTTGCTGTTCGGCTGGCTGGTGGCCGCGCTGATCCGTCTGGCCACGGGTTCGGCGACAGTGGCGATGACGACCGCCTGCGGTATCGTCGCGCCGATCGCCTCGGCGAGCGGCGTGCAGGTCACGCCGGAATTGCTGGTGCTCGCCACCGGCTCGGGCTCGCTGATCTTTTCGCACGTGAACGACGGCGGTTTCTGGTTGATCAAGGAATACTTCGGTATGACGGTGGGGCAGACCTTCAAGACATGGTCGCTCCTCGAAACCATCATTTCACTGATGGGCTTGGGTTTGACTTTCGCGCTCGCGACGGTCGTGTAAGGAGTTTTTTGATGATTTTGATCGCAATGGGCGTGTCGGGCGCCGGCAAAACGAGGATTGGCGAAATGCTGGCGGAACGCCTGCACTGCGCGTTCACCGACGGCGACGCATTTCACAGCACCGCCAACAAGGAGAAAATGCACAAAGGCATTCCGCTCACTGACGAAGACCGTTGGCCGTGGCTGCAAACCATCCGTGCGGCGATCGAAGAAAAGCAGAAGGCGGCCGAGGAGGCGGTGTTCACGTGTTCGTCGCTGAAGCGCTCGTACCGCGATGTTCTGCGCGGCGGCGGCAACGGTGATAAGGACGTGTGCTTCGTTTATCTGAAGGGTTCGTTTGAGATGCTACGCGAGCGGCTGACCACGCGCACGGGTCACTTCTTCGATCCGTCGCTGCTGCAAAGCCAGCTCGATACGCTCGAAGAGCCAGGTCCGGACGAGGCGATCACGGTGAGCATCGCATTGTCGCCGGAACAAATCGTGGACGAGGTGTTGATTCAGATGAGGGCGCGCTGAGTTTCTGGCTCACGCGTGCGGGATAAAAAAATAGGCGCTCCGAGGAGCGCCTATTTTTATGGCTGAAGCCAGCAAGACAAGCAGCGAGCTTTGAGCGATTAAGCGATCAAGCGATTAAGCGATCCGCTTGGCCAATTCCACCGCCTTGCCGATATACGAATGCGGCGTCATGGCAAGCAAACGATCCTTCGCATCTTGCGGAATCGCGAGGCCGCTCACGAACGTTTGCAGCGCTTCACGCGTGATGCCCTTGCCGCGCGTCAGTTCCTTCAATTGCTCGTACGGATTCTCGATGCCGTAACGGCGCATCACCGTTTGCACCGGCTCGGCCAGCACTTCCCAGCAGTTATCCAGATCTTCGTTCAGACGCTGCGCATTCACTTCGAGCTTGTCCAGACCGCGGATCAGCGAGTCGTATGCGAGCAGCGAGTAGCCGAACGCGACGCCAATATTGCGCAGCACCGTCGAGTCGGTGAGGTCGCGCTGCCAGCGCGAAATCGGCAACTTGTCGGCGAGGTGCCGCAGCGTGGCGTTGGCCAGACCGAGATTGCCTTCCGAGTTTTCGAAGTCGATCGGGTTGACCTTGTGCGGCATCGTCGACGAGCCGATTTCGCCGGCCTTCGTGCGTTGCTTGAAGTAACCGACCGAGATGTAGCCCCATACGTCGCGGTCCAGATCCAGCAGGATCGTGTTGGCGCGTGACACGGCGTCGAACAGTTCGGCCATGTAATCGTGCGGTTCGATCTGGATCGTGTACGGATTGAACGTGAGCTTCAGCCGTTGTTCGACCACTTCGCGCGAGAACGCCTCCCAGTCGAATTCCGGATACGCGGACAGATGCGCATTGAAGTTACCGACCGCGCCGTTCATCTTGCCCAGCAGTTCGACCTTCGCGATGCGGTCAATCGCGCGTTCCAGGCGCGCGGCGACGTTGGCGATTTCCTTGCCGAGCGTGGTCGGGCTGGCCGGCTGGCCGTGCGTGCGCGACAGCATCGGCTGTTCGGCTTGCGCGTGAGCCAGCGCCACGAGGCGTTGATGCACCGAACGCAGCGCCGGCAGAATCACGTGCTCGCGTGCACCGGCCAGCATCAAACCGTGCGACGTATTGTTGATATCTTCCGACGTGCAGGCGAAGTGGATGAACTCGCTCGCGCGTTCCAGTTCTTCCTGACCCTTCACCGATTCCTTCAGCCAGTACTCGACCGCTTTCACGTCATGATTCGTGACGCGTTCGATGTCCTTGATGCGCGCGGCGTCGTGCGCGGTGAAGCGCTCGGCCAGTTGCAGCAGGAATTGTTCGGACGCTTCGGAAAAGCGCGGCACTTCGGCAAAACCGGCGTGCGAGAGCGCGATCAGCCAGTGGATTTCAACCGTCACGCGATTGCGCATGAAAGCGGCTTCCGAGAGCCAGTCGCGCAGGGCTTCGGTTTTCGAGGCGTAGCGGCCGTCGAGCGGGGAGAGCGCGTTCAGCGCGAACAGGGTGTCGGGGCGGGTGTCGGACATGGTGGGGGCGGCTTGGGGCGCAGATCGGGAACGGAGGGAATCGCGAATTTTACCACTCAAAGCCCGCGCCCCAGCCGCGCCGCTAGAATGCTGACTCCTTCCCTCCCGCCGGCAGCAGGCTTTCGCATGGAACTGAAATGGCTCGAAGACTTCGTTTCGCTCGCGGAAACGCGTAGTTTCAGCCGCTCGGCCGAATCGCGTCACGTCACGCAACCGGCGTTTTCGCGGCGGATTCAGGCACTGGAAGCGTGGCTCGGCACGGAACTGATCGATCGTTCGGTTTACCCGACGCGGCTGACGGCGGCAGGCCAGGTGTTCTACGAACAGGCGCTCGCGATGCTGTCGCAGTTCCACGAGGCGCGCGCGCTACTGCGCGGGCACACGGCGACGCCGCAGGCGACCATCGAGTTCGCGGTGCCGCATACGCTGTCGCTCACGTATTTTCCACGCTGGCTGCAACGCATCGAGGCTCAGATGGGCCCGATCCATACCCGGCTGCGGGCGTTGAACGTGCACGACGCGGCTTTGGCGCTGGTGGAAGGCGGCTGCGATCTGATGATGGGCTATCACCATCCGAGCCACCCCGTCGCGCTCGATCCGGCGCGCTACGACATGCTCACGCTCGGCAACGAGCCGATCAGTCCGTTCTCGGCGCCGGCGCGGGCCGGCAGGCCGCGCCACACGCTGCCCGGCAGTGCCGACGCGCCGGCGCCGTATCTGACGTACACGCCGAATGCCTACCTGGGCCGCATGACCGAAGTAATCCTGACCAACGCGCCGGAGCGCCTGTACCTCGACCGGCTGTACGAAACCGACATGGCCGAGGGGCTCAAGGCGATGGCGCTGGCCGGCCATGGCATCGCATTCCTGCCGCATAGCGCGGTGGAAGACGCGGTCGCCGACGGCAAGCTGATCCGCCTCGACCGCGCCACGCGCGGCACGCCCGAAGGACAGCTCACCTTGACGATGGAGATCCGCCTGTATCGCGACAAGCTCGCGGCGAAGAGCGACGATGCGCGGCAGATACTCGTGCGGCAGTTGTGGGACGTAGTGTCGGAGGAGTTGGCGCAAGGCGCGGGCGCTGCCTGAAACCTGCTTGCCTGCGACGTGAGTTTGCAAGTTCCTGACGGTTATGCAAAAAAAACATAATCGGATAAGGAAACGGCATTGGATTTCAAAACCGCGTTTTTCGACAATGGCGCTATTCGATCAACGCCGGAGCGTTCATGTCTTCCCAGCAGCAAGTCGCACAATCCGCATCATCGTTGCAGTCCGTTCCCTCCTACCTCAATAGCGAAGACCTCGGCCCGTGGGGCAACTACCTGCGTCAGGTCGACCGCGTCGCGCCGTACCTCGGCTCGCTGTCCCGCTGGCTCGAAACCCTGAAGCGCCCGAAGCGCATTCTGATCGTCGACGTGCCTATCGAACTCGATAACGGCACGGTTGCGCACTTCGAAGGCTATCGCGTGCAGCACAACGTGTCGCGTGGTCCGGGTAAGGGCGGCGTGCGTTATCACCAGGACGTGACGCTGTCGGAAGTGATGGCGCTGTCGGCGTGGATGTCGGTGAAGAACGCGGCTGTGAACGTGCCGTACGGCGGCGCGAAGGGCGGGATTCGTGTCGATCCGCGCACCTTGTCGCGGGGCGAGCTGGAGCGCATGACGCGCCGCTACACGAGCGAAATCGGCATCATCATTGGACCGAACACCGACATCCCCGCGCCGGACGTGAACACGAACGAGCAGATCATGGCGTGGATGATGGACACGTATTCGATGAACCAGGGCCAAACGGCCACGGGCGTCGTGACCGGCAAGCCGATCACGCTCGGTGGTTCGCTGGGCCGCCGTGAAGCGACCGGCCGTGGCGTGTTCGTGGTCGGTAGCGAAGCGGCACGCCGCATCGGCTTCGACATCCAGGGCGCGCGGATCGCTGTGCAGGGCTTCGGTAACGTGGGTGGTATTGCTGCGCGTCTGTTCCAGGAAGCGGGCGCGAAGGTGGTCGCGGTGCAGGATCACACCGGTTCGCTGTACAAATCGACCGGTATCGATGCGGGCGCACTGCTCGAGCACGTCGCGAAGACGGGCGGCGTGGGCGGTTTCCCGGAAGCCGACGCGGTGACGAACGAGGAATTCTGGACCGTCGAATCCGACATTCTGATTCCGGCTGCTCTGGAAAACCAGATCACCGAAAAGAACGCGGGAAAGATCAAGACGAAGATCGTCGTGGAAGGCGCCAACGGCCCGACCACCACGGCAGCGGACGACATTCTGCACGACCGCGGCATCCTCGTGATTCCGGACGTGGTGGCGAATGCCGGCGGCGTGACCGTGTCGTACTTCGAGTGGGTGCAGGACTTCTCGAGCTTCTTCTGGACCGAAGACGAAATCAACCAGCGTCTCGAACGCGTGATGCGTGAAGCATTTGCCGCAGTGTGGCAAGTGTCGAGCGAACAGAAAGTGTCCGTGCGGACTGCGGCGTTTATCGTCGCATGTAAGCGGATTCTCGAAGCGCGCCAATTGCGTGGCCTGTATCCCTGATTCTCTGGTCTGAAACGGCGGATCCGCCAACTTGCGGACCGCTGCCAATGCTTGCTTCAACGCGGTTCACAAGACCGCGTGTTTGACCCGGCGGGCGGCATCGTATCGATGCCGCCCGCCTTTACGTGTCTGCCCCAAAGGGACTTCCACCGGGCGCGCGGCTTTTGGATCCATGGCTAAGGCGCCGTAATCCCATAGTGGCGCGCGCTCCGGGGAAAGTCGTCCGCCCCGAAGGAAGTCCCCTTGAGGAATTGAGAGATTGAGGGGTTGGAGGATTGGGAAACACGCAACAGACATGGTTTATAGCAATACTTTCAGAATAATTACTTTGCTAAACTGGCGCCGGTTCTTGCCAAGGAGATCACACATGAAGGTTAAAAAAGCTGCGTTGCTGCTCGCGACTCTCGGACTGTTTACGGTTGGCGCGCAGGCGCAAGACGCTGGGACGCTGAAAAAGATCAAGGACACGGGCGTCATTTCGCTGGGTCATCGCGAATCGTCGATCCCGTTTTCGTATTACGACGACAAGCAGAATGTCATCGGCTATTCGCAGGAATTCGCGCTGAAGGTGGTGGAAGCGGTCAAGGCGAAGCTGAACATGCCTAACCTGAAGGTCAAACTCACGCCTGTCACGTCGCAAAACCGTATTCCGCTGGTGCAAAACGGCACCGTCGACATGGAATGCGGCTCCACCACGAATAACGCCGAGCGCCAGCAACAGGCTTCGTTCTCGAACACGATCTTCGTGATCGGCACGCGTCTGATGACCAAGAAAGACTCGGGCATCAAGGACTTCCCGGACCTGAAGGGCAAGACCGTCGTCACGACGGCCGGCACCACCTCCGAGCGCCTGCTTCGCAAGATGAACCAGGACAAGAGCATGGGCATGAACATCATCAGCGCGAAGGACCATGGCGAGTCGTTCCTGACGCTCTCCACCGGCCGTGCTGCCGCGTTCATGATGGACGACGCCCTGCTAGCGGGCGAGCGCGCCAAGTCGAACAACCCGGGCGATTTCGTGATTGTCGGCACGCCGCAATCGCATGAAGCGTACGGCTGCATGATTCGCAAGAACGATCCGGAGTTCAAGAAGGTCGTCGACGACGCGATCGCGAAGGTCGAAACCTCGGGCGAAGCCGATCAGATCTACAAGAAGTGGTTCGAATCGCCGATTCCGCCGAAGGGCCTGAACCTGAACTTCCCGGAAAGCGACGACATCAAGGCGCTCTACAAGAGCCCGAATGACAAGGCAATCGACTAAACCGTAGCTGTTTTTTTGAAACGCTGAACGAAACGGAAGGGGCTGCACGCTTCTTCCGTTTCTTTTTGCTGGAGTCTTGGTCATGTCATATCACTGGAACTGGGGCATTTTGCTGAGTCCGGTCTCCACCGGCGAGCCGACCACCTATCTGGGCTGGCTGATGTCCGGCTTCTGGGTGACGATTACCGTGTCGCTGTCGGCATGGGTGATCGCGCTGATCGTCGGTTCGTTTTTCGGTGTGCTGCGCACGGTGCCGAACAAATGGGCGTCGGGTATCGGCACGCTCTATGTTGCGATCTTCCGCAACATCCCGCTGATCGTGCAGTTCTTCATCTGGTATCTGGTGATACCGGAGTTGCTGCCTGTGTCGATCGGTAGCTGGTACAAGCAACTGCCACCGGGTGCGCAGTTCTTCTCGTCGTCGATCATCTGTCTCGGGTTGTTCACTGCCGCGCGCGTGTGCGAGCAGGTGCGCTCGGGTATCAACGCGTTGCCGCGTGGCCAGCGCGCCGCGGGTCTGGCAATGGGCTTCACGCAATGGCAGACGTATCGCTACGTGCTGCTGCCGGTTGCGTACCGGATTATCGTGCCGCCGCTCACGTCCGAGTTTCTGAACATCTTCAAGAACTCGGCGGTTGCTTCGACCATCGGTCTGCTGGATCTGTCGGCCCAGGCGCGCCAACTGGTCGACTACACGTCGCAGACGTATGAGTCGTTCATCGCGGTCACGCTGGCGTATGTGCTGATCAATCTGGTCGTGATGCAACTGATGCGCTGGGTCGAAGCCAGGACCCGGTTGCCCGGCTATATCGGAGGTAAGTGATGCATCATTTCGACTGGAGCGGTATTCCGGGCGCACTGCCTACGCTGTGGACCGGCGCTATCGTCACCATCAAGATCACGTTGATCGCGATCGTGATCGGCATCATCTGGGGCACGATTCTCGCGATGATGCGGCTCTCGCCATTCAAGCCGTTCGAATGGTTCGCGAAGGGCTACGTCACGGTGTTCCGCTCGATCCCGCTGGTGATGGTGCTGCTGTGGTTTTTCCTGATCGTGCCGCAGGTGCTGCAGAACGTGCTGGGCTTGTCGCCGGATATCGACATTCGCCTCGCTTCGGCGATGGTCGCTTTCTCGCTGTTCGAGGCCGCGTACTATTCGGAAATCATCCGCGCCGGTATTCAGTCGGTGCCGCGCGGGCAGGTCAATGCCGCGTTTGCGCTCGGCATGAGCTATCCGCAGGCCATGCGCCTCATCGTATTGCCGCAGGCGTTCCGCGCGATGGTGCCGCTGCTGCTTACGCAAGGTATCGTGCTGTTTCAGGATACGTCGCTCGTCTACGTGATCAGCCTCGCCGACTTCTTCCGCACCGCCACGAATATTGGCGACCGTGACGGTACGAATGTCGAAATGGTACTGTTCGCGGGCGCGTGTTATTTCGTGATCTGCGTGATCGCGTCGAGCCTCGTCAAAGGTCTTCAGAAAAAGGTCGCAAGATGATCTCTATCAAGAATGTTTCGAAGTGGTACGGCCAGTTTCAAGTACTGACCGACTGCACGACGGAAGTCAAAAAAGGTGAAGTGGTTGTGGTGTGCGGGCCGTCGGGCTCGGGCAAGTCCACACTGATCAAGACCGTCAACGGTCTCGAGCCGTTCCAGAAGGGCGAGATCGTCATCAACGGCCAATCGCTGACCGACAAGAAGACCAACTTGTCGAAGTTGCGTGCAAAGGTCGGCATGGTGTTCCAGCACTTCGAACTGTTCCCGCATCTGTCGATCGTGCAGAACCTGACACTCGCGCAGCTCAAGGTGCTTGGCCGCTCGAAGGACGAAGCCACGACCAAGGGCTACAAGCTGCTCGATCGCGTCGGTCTGCGGGCGCATGCGGATAAATTCCCGGGGCAGTTGTCGGGCGGTCAGCAGCAGCGTGTGGCGATTGCGCGCGCGTTGTCGATGGACCCGATTGCGATGCTATTCGACGAGCCGACCTCCGCGCTCGATCCGGAAATGATCAACGAAGTGCTCGACGTGATGGTCGAACTCGCGCAGGAAGGCATGACCATGATGTGCGTCACGCACGAAATGGGCTTTGCCAAGAAGGTCGCACACCGCGTGATCTTCATGGACAAGGGTTTGATCGTGGAAGACGATCGCAAGGAAGACTTCTTCGCGAATCCGAAGTCGGATCGTGCGAAGGATTTTCTGGCGAAGATCCTGCACTGAGGGTTTTGTCGGGGCACGCTGCTCATGTGGCGTGGCCCTTGTAGAAAAAAAGCCGCTTCATGGGATGAAGCGGCTTTTTTGGTTTTCTGAAGTTGAGCTTCTGAAGTTGACCTTCTGATGTTCTTCGCGAACGAGGCGCGGGCTGACCGTTCGGCCGAACGTAAATCCGGACGGGCTAACGGCTCTTGCGTTTGCGAACGCCGCGGTAAGGTCAGCGTTCCGGCATTACCGAGCGCACGCGCCGGATCAGGATTCGAAAGCGGCGGTGTCGTCCGCGGCTTCGAGGTCGACCCCGAGGTCGGCCGTGGCCACCGCGCCGACCGAAGCCGCAATCGTGGTTGCCGAAGCCGATGCGTCCAGCGCCGGATTGCGCAGCTTCTCCAGCACCGAAAACGGCACCGGCACGTTGACGCGGCCGATCACTTCGCCATGCTGGAACATCATCAGGTCGCCTGGCTGGAAGGCGGTCCACACTTCGTTATCGGTGAGCGGCTTGGTCGCGATGACTGCGACGCGATCTTCCGGCGTCGTGTATTTGGCGAAATCGATCGACACGTCCGCATCGACCAGATGAGCGGTCGAGAAGGGCCAGCGTCGCACGATGTAGTGCAGATGCGTTGAGCAATGGGCGAACAGCGCCTGGCCGTTCGACATCAGGAAATTGAACACGCCGAATCGCGTGATCTCGCGCGTGAGCGTTTCGAGTGCCTCGAACAGTTCTTCCAGCGGCGGCTGGCAACCCGGAAAAGCCTTGCGCAAACCTTGCAGCAGCGCGCAGAACGCGAGCTCGCTATCGGTCGTGCCGACTGGCTGATACACGCCGTTGAGCGCCGGCGAATAATCCTTCAGGTCGCCGTTGTGCGCGAAGATCCAGTGGCGTCCCCAGAGTTCGCGCATGAACGGGTGGCAGTTCTCGAGCAGGATGTGCCCTTGCGTCGCCTTGCGAATATGCGCGATCGTGTTCTTCGATTTAATCGGGTAGCGCTTCACCATCTCGGCGATCGGCGAGGTAGCCGATGACTGATGATCGATGAACAGGCGGCACGCTTTGTCTTCGAAGAAGGCGATGCCCCAGCCGTCGGCGTGGTGATCGGTGACGCCGCCGCGCGCCGCAAAGCCGGTGAACGAGAACGTGACGTCCGTCGGCGCGGCGCAGTTCATTCCAAGAAGTTGGCACATGTGGCGGGTAAGCCTGGGAACGGGGCGAGCCGTTACAATGATGATTTTCCAAGCATATCACCGAGCCAGAAGCGCCAAATAGCAAAATTGACGTGTGTTCAGGCCGCAACGGTACGAATTGCCGTCGCGTGCCCGCGCCGATCGGCCTTTTCCCGCAGAATCTCGTTCCCCTCTCGCCATGACCGCTTCCAACGCTTCTCCCGATTCCATCGACACTGTTACGCTCGCCCGTCCGGACGACTGGCACCTGCACGTTCGCGACGGCGAGATGCTCGCTGCCGTGTTGCCGGATACCGCCCGCCAGTTCGGCCGCGCGATCATCATGCCTAACCTGAAGCCGCCGGTCACCACGACCGCGATGGCCGAGGCGTACCGCGAGCGCATCGTCGCCGCGATCCCGGCCGGCGCGAAGTTCGAACCGCTGATGACGCTGTACCTGACCGACAACACGCCACCCGACGAAATCCGCCGCGCGCGCGAAAGCGGCTTCGTGCATGGCTTGAAGCTGTACCCGGCGGGTGCGACCACGAACTCGGACGCAGGCGTCACCGACATCATGAAGTGCGCCAGAACGCTCGAAGTGATGCAGGAAACCGGCATGCCGTTGTTGGTACACGGCGAAGTGACGGATTCGTCGATCGACCTGTTCGATCGCGAGAAAGTGTTCATCGACCGCGTGATGACGCCGCTGCGCCGCGCGTTTCCGGCGCTGAAGGTGGTGTTCGAGCACATCACCACGAAAGATGCCGTCGACTATATCCGCGAAGCTGGTGTGGCGCCGGGGCTGCTGGGTGCGACGATTACCGCGCACCATTTGCTGTACAACCGCAACGCGATCTTCCAGGGCGGGATTCGCCCGCATTACTACTGCCTGCCGGTGTTGAAGCGAGAGACGCATCGCGTGGCGCTGGTCGAGGCGGCGACTTCGGGCAATCCGCGCTTCTTTCTCGGCACCGATAGCGCGCCGCATCCGAAGGGTTTGAAGGAGCACGCGTGCGGCTGTGCGGGTTGCTACACGGCGCTGCATGCGCTCGAACTCTATACGGAAGCATTCGACAAAGCCGGCGCGCTGGACAAGCTCGAGGGCTTCGCCAGCTTCTTCGGTGCGGACTTCTATGGTCTGCCGCGCAGCGCGGAGAAGGTCACGCTGCGTCGCGAAGAATGGACGCTGCCGGCTGAATTGCCGGTCGGCGACACGCCTGTTGTGCCGCTGCGTGGCGGTGAGTCGATTGGGTGGCGCCTCGTCTGAGGCTGCGTTAGATGCAGGTGCAAGAGGCGACGCGCGTGGACTTCGGTTTCGCCGCGATTGACTGGTCGAAGCCGTGGTTCGCGCAGTTCGCGGCGCGCGGCGAGCGCTGGCAGCAGCGCGCGCTGACGAGCTACGCGGCCTTGCTCGCCGAAATGAATGCCGATACCGGCGAGATGCGGCAGGTCACGGGGCGCGGTCAGCGCCTCACGTTCATTGCGCAAGACGATCTGCCGCCGGGCGCGGCTTATGAGGCGCACATCGCGTCGACGGGCTGCGTGCCGACCCGCCATAACCTGCACGACTTCTTCAATGGGTCGATGTGGTTTGCGTTTCCCCGTATCAAGGCGGCGCTGAATGCGCGACAGTCGGCGGCGATCGACGTGTCAGGTGTCGGCCCGACTCGCGGCGGCGTGCGTGACACGTTGACCTTGTTCGACGAAAACGCGTTGCTGTTCGCCTGTGCCGATCCGGCGTTGAGCGCCGCGTTGCGCGGATTCGACTGGCAGACGTTGCTGGTTGCTCATCGTGACGCCTGGGGGACGCGCTGCGAAGTGCGCTGCTTTGGTCATGCGCTGCTGGAAAAGCTGGTCACGCCGTTCAAGGCGTGCACAGGCCACGCGTGGATTGTCGACGTGCCATCCGGATACTTCGGCTGGGACGCCGCGGCGCGCGACGCCTGGCTCGACGAGGCGGTGAGCGCGGCGCTGCTGGGCACGAAGGCATTGACGAGCCGTATGTTCGCGCCGCTCCCCGTGCTGGGCATTCCAGGATGGTGGCCTGAGAACGAAGTGCCGGCGTTTTACGAGGATGCCTCGGTGTTTCGAGCAGGCCGCCGCACACGCTAGGGTTTGTCGGCTCACGTCGCAGCGCGGCGCGGCGATCCGAATTGCTCGCGTCGGGCTGGCCGCCATCCGGCTATTTCTCTCGCCGACGCGGCTTCCATCCTTGCAGATGTTAAAATGCGCCCCAGCAAAGCAGGCCAGGCAGTCGCGGCCTCCGCGGTTTCGGCCAAAGAGGGCGAGGAAAGTCCGGACTCCATAGGGCAGGGTGATGGCTAACGGCCATCCGTGGTGACACGCGGAATAGGGCAACAGAAAGCAAACCGCCGATGGCCCGGCGCAAGTCGGGATCAGGTAAGGGTGAAACGGTGCGGTAAGAGCGCACCGCGGCTGCTGCAAGGCAGACCGGCACGGTAACCTCCACCCGGAGCAATTCCAAGTAGGCAGGCTAGCATCTTCGAGATGCAGGACGGGGCCCCCGTCACGTCTGCGGGTAGGAAGCTTGAGCGCGTCAGTAATGGCGCGCCTAGAGGAATGACTGCTACGCGCGCGCGTTTTCGGACGTGGTGCGTGCACAGAATCCGGCTTATCGGCCTGCTTTGCCACCCAACAAAAAATGCCGGCGTCCTTGTGGACGCCGGCATTTTTATTTTGCCGCTCTGGTTTGCTTAAATGCGCGGCGACTTGCGCCGAAGCACCGTACTCAAGCCGCGACGATGTCGAACGAGTGCGTGAGCTCAGCGGTCTTCGCGATCATGATCGACGCCGAGCAGTATTTGTCATGCGACAGATTGATCGCGCGTTCCACGGTAGCCGGATTCAGATTCTTGCCCGTCACGGTGAAATGGAAGTGGATTTTGGTGAACACTTTCGGATCTTCGCTGGCGCGCTCGGCCTTCAGCGTGACTGAGCAGCCGGCGATTTCCTGGCGGCTTTTCTTCAGGATCATCACGACGTCGTAGGCGGTGCAGCCGCCCGTGCCGAGCAGAACCATTTCCATTGGACGCGGCGAAAGATTGCGGCCGCCGCCTTCCGGCGCGCCGTCCATCGTGACCAGATGGCCGCTGCCGGTCTCGGCCGCAAATGCCATTCCGTCTTGCCCCATCCAGCTAACTTTGCATTCCATGTTGTGCTCCACCGCGCTGCGCTTATATCGAAACGGCATTGTAGCCCGCCGTTTGCGTGTCCGCCCGGAGTGACTTTTCGCTGGAACTTATGCGCGCTGTCTGCTTGCGTGTTGCGGTGCGGCATGTTTCGCCGATTCGGGAATGCCCTGACGGGTTTAGGGGTTTTACTCTAGCCGATGCCTGCTTTGGCAGCCCTTTGAAGCGTTCTTGGCTTTTGATTTTAAAGAGAATTCATCGTTTTTTGATGTGCGCGGACGATTGCCGCATTATGAAAGATGATTTCGTAATGCAAATGTTCTTGCGTCGCACAAGGCCACCTCATATAATCGATTCCATCGGTTGCAGCAGTTCTGCAACCTCCGCTGTCTCCTCCACCTCCTCCTTTGGTGGATTAAACCCGAACCGCTTGTTCGGGTTTTTTTTCGCCTGCGGTTTGGCCCTCGCCTATGTCGTTTTCGGGCTCACTAGAGGGGCAGATGACCGTGGCCGGTCGCGAAATCGAACGATTTCTCATCGCACGCGCCGCAAGTTTTGACTCGGCGTGACAAATTCCTTTATAATTCAGGGCTTTTCCGCATCCGCGCCCGCGGAGGAAGAACCAGGGAGAGCCTGCACGCGCCTCGATGCGCACACTACAAGCAGGAAAAAATACATTGGGCGCAGCAATTTTTTTGGATCGATCATGAAGACGTTTTCCGCAAAAGCCCATGAGGTTACGCGTGAATGGTACGTGATTGACGCGACGGATAAGGTTCTCGGGCGTGTCGCCAGCGAAGTGGCACACCGTCTTCGCGGCAAGCACAAGCCTGAATTCACTCCGCACGTCGACACCGGTGATTTCATCATCGTTATCAACGCCGGTAAGCTGCGCGTCACGGGCAACAAGGCTACTGACAAGAAGTACTACCGTCACTCGGGTTACCCGGGCGGTATCTATGAAACGACGTTCGGCAAGATGCAAGAACGCTTCCCGGGCCGTGCGCTCGAGAAAGCGGTCAAGGGCATGCTGCCGAAGGGCCCGCTCGGCTACGCGATGATCAAGAAGCTGAAGGTCTACGCTGAAGCAACGCATCCGCATTCGGCACAACAGCCGAAAGCGCTCGAGATCTAAGGGGAGCCCACATGATCGGTAACTGGAATTACGGCACGGGCCGCCGCAAGAGCGCCGTCGCACGCGTCTTCATCAAGGCTGGCAAGGGCGAGATCATTGTAAACGGCAAGCCTATCGCCGATTACTTCTCGCGTGAAACATCGCTGATGATCGTGCGTCAGCCGCTGGAACTCACTAACCACGGCGTCACGTTCGACATCAAAGTCAACGTGAACGGTGGCGGTGAAACGGGTCAAGCCGGTGCGGTTCGCCACGGCATCACCCGCGCGCTGATGGACTATGACGCAACGCTGAAGCCGGAACTGTCGAAGGCTGGCTTCGTGACGCGTGATGCGCGTGAAGTCGAACGTAAGAAGGTCGGTTTCCACAAGGCACGTCGCAGGAAGCAATTCTCGAAGCGTTAATCGTTTCGTGTGCGATCCGGCTTCGGGCCGGAATGCTGCAAAAGCCGCCAACGCTTTCGCGAAGGCGGCTTTTTTTATGGGTTTTCAGCTTGGCGTCGCGCTAACGGCTTTATTGCCGAGGGGCGATTTGATCCGCTCAGGCAAGCTGGCGGCGGCATGAGGGCTGTCCACTGAATTTCCCTAAGAACCCATTGATTTTGTGGGCTTCGGCACGATATCGAGATCAGCCCTACAATAGCGGTTAGAAGCTTTTTGGAGAGTTCGAATGAACGCAGTCACCGACACACCCGTGACCGAGATGCCCGCCCCCTTCGTTTTTACCGACGCAGCGGCTGACAAGGTCAAGCAACTGATCGAAGAGGAAGGCAATGCGGACCTCAAACTGCGCGTTTTCGTGCAGGGCGGCGGCTGCTCGGGCTTTCAATACGGTTTCACGTTCGACGAAGCCGTCAACGAAGACGACACCGTCATGAACAAGAGCGGCGTCCAGCTGCTGATCGATTCCATGAGCTACCAGTATCTGGTCGGCGCTGAGATCGACTATAAAGACGACATCAACGGCGCGCAGTTCGTTATCAAGAATCCGAACGCGACCACCACGTGTGGTTGCGGCTCGTCGTTCTCGGTTTGATGGCAAACCGTTCCGGTGATAGGCTGTAAAGAAAGCGGGGCTTCGGCCCCGTTTTTTATTGCCTGAGCTAAACCTGGGCTCTTCGATTAGCGCGGGTAGATCGCCCCCAGCACGCGTTCGGCAGCGGCGCCGGTGACTGCCGGCAAATTGCCCGGCAACCGCGCGATGCAGCGCATTGCCAGCCATGCGAACGCCAGCGGTTCAACCTGGCTCGGCGGTACGCCGAGCGCGTCGGTTGTCATCACGGGCACGCCACTGACGCCGCTGTCCTCCAGTGCCTGTTGCAGCGCTTTCAGAATCTCCGGATTGCGCGCGCCCCCGCCGCACACATAAACCGCCTTGGCATCCGACGCATGCCGTTCGATCTCACGCGCCACCGTCACTGCGGTCAGCGCGACCAGCGTCGCTTGAACGTCCGCGGGGGCAACCGCGGCAAACGGCTGGAGTTTCGCATCGAGCCATTCGGCGTTGAACAGGTCGCGGCCCGTGCTTTTCGGTGGCTGTTGCGAGAAGAAGGGCTCGTCGAGCAAGGCGTTCAGCAGCGGCCGATCCACCTGGCCGCCGGCCGCGAAGTGGCCGTTTTCGTCAAAAGGCTTGCCGAGATGGCGCTGCGCCCACTCGTCGAGCAGCGCGTTCGCCGGCCCGCAGTCGAAGCCGCGCACGCTGCCGGTCGCGTTCAGGATCGTGATATTGCTGATGCCGCCCAGATTGCAGACCACCCGCGTCTCGTCTTTCGCACCGAATACGGTGGCGTGAAACGCCGGCACAAGCGGCGCGCCTTGGCCGCCGGCTGCGACATCGCGGCTACGAAAATCCGCGATTACGTCGATGTGCATCATTTCCGCGAGCAGCGCCGGGTTATTGATCTGCCGCGTGTAACCCCTTTCCGGCCGATGCCGCACCGTCTGACCGTGGACGCCGATTGCACGCACTTCCGACGCCGGCACGCGGCTGGCCTGCAGCAATTCGTGGCAGCACACTGTGTAGCGCGTGGCGAGTGCATTGGCAGCCAGAGCTTCGCGTTCGATCTCGTTGTCACCCGGTTGTTGCAGCGCGAACAACGCCTCGCGCAAGCCCGCTGCGAAGCCGACAAACGCCTCGGCCAGCACCTGCGGCGGTTTGCCTTCGGCGAATCTGACGGCCACACCGTCCACGCCGTCCATGCTTGTGCCGGACATCAGTCCAAAGTAGACGCCGTCTGCTGGGTCTTGCGCCACGTTGCTGCTCCTCTCGAGGGTTCGTTGCGATTCGTTGTAGCAGATTATCGGCGCAAGCGCGGCCGAATTTGAAGCATCGCCATGCTAGCGGCGCGACCCCGAGCGTGGAAATCCCACGCCAGATAAGCCGTTTGCGGCCCCTTGCGGGCACTCGTGACCACTTGAAGTCACTTAAGCTCGCGCGAGCATGCGTCTATGGGCGCGGCGGCGCGCATCTATGGGACAATCTCCTTTTTTCGCGACTTCACGTTTCCAGCATGACCACCGAGTCCACCAAGCCAAGCCCCGCCTTCCCGATCACCGACGAAGTCCGTCACGCGCTCGCGGTCACCAAACGCGGTGTCGACGAACTGCTGATCGAAGACGAATTCGCGCAAAAGCTCGCGAAAAGCCAGGCGACGGCCAAGCCGCTGCGCATCAAGCTCGGCCTCGATCCGACCGCGCCTGATATTCACATCGGCCACACGGTTGTGCTGAACAAGATGCGCCAGTTGCAGGACCTCGGTCACACGGTGATCTTCCTGATCGGTGACTTCACGTCGCTGATTGGCGATCCCTCGGGCCGTAACGCCACGCGTCCGCCGCTTACGCGCGAGCAGATCGAATCGAATGCCAAGACGTACTTCGAGCAGGCCGCGCTCGTGCTCGACCGCGACAAGACCGAAATCCGCTACAACAGCGAATGGTCGATGCCGCTCGGCGCCGACGGCATGATCAAGCTCGCATCGCGTTACACCGTGGCGCGTATTCTCGAGCGCGAAGATTTCACCAAGCGGTTCCAGGGCGGCGTGCCGATCTCGATCCACGAATTCCTGTACCCGCTGATGCAAGGCTACGACTCGGTCGCGCTCAATGCCGACCTCGAGCTCGGCGGCACGGATCAGAAATTCAACCTGCTGGTGGGTCGCGAACTGCAGAAGCAATACGGTCAGGAACAGCAGTGCATCCTGACCATGCCGCTGCTCGAAGGCCTGGATGGCGTCGAGAAGATGTCGAAGTCGAAGAACAACTACATCGGTATCAGCGAAAAGCCGACAGACATGTTCGGCAAACTGATGAGTATCTCCGACGTGCTGATGTGGCGTTACTTCGAACTGCTGTCGTTCCGTCCGATGGACGAGATCGCCGGTTTCCGGAAAGAGATCGAGGCGGGCCGCAACCCGCGCGATTTCAAGGTGATGCTTGGCCAGGAAATCGTCGCGCGCTTCCACTCGCAAGCCGATGCCGAGCGCGCGCTCGAAGACTTCAATCATCGCGCGAAGGGCGGCGTGCCCGACGATATCCCGTCCGTGACGCTCGCGGGCGCACCGCTCGCAATCGGCCAGCTGCTCAAGCAGGCCAACCTCGTGCCGTCCACCAGCGAGGCGCTGCGCAACATCGAGCAGGGCGGCGTGAAGATCGATGGCGCGACGGTGTCCGACAAGGGCCTCAAGGTCGAAGCCGGCGAGTACGTCGTGCAGGTCGGCAAGCGCCGGTTTGCGCGTGTCACGCTGACGGCTTGATGCACAGCACCCACGCGATGTTGACTCAGGCGTTGCATTCGGAGTCGCGCCGATGATTGCGCTGATCCAGCGCGTGCGGCACGCGCAAGTGCGCGTGGGCGACCGCGTCACCGGCGCGATCGAGGCAGGCCTGCTCGCGCTCGTGTGCGCCGAACGCGGCGATACGGAAGGCGCCGCTGACCGGCTGCTCGCCAAGGTGCTCGGCTACCGCGTCTTCAGCGACGCGGCCGGCAAGATGAATCTCTCCGTGCAGAATCTCGACGGTGCGGGGCGCGCAGGCGGTTTGCTGCTGGTTTCGCAGTTCACCTTGGCCGCCGACACCAACAGCGGCTTGCGTCCCAGCTTCACGCCTGCCGCACCGCCCGATGAGGGCAAGCGGCTGTTCGATTACTTCGTCTCGGCAGCGCGCGCAAAGCATCCGGTCGTCGAGACAGGCGAGTTCGGCGCCGATATGCAGGTGTCGCTCGTCAACGACGGGCCGGTCACGTTCTGGCTGCAGACCAACCCTTGAATTTCAACTACCGCCGCGTCGTGTCTGCGGCGGTACGCATCGACTCATCCAGCCGCTTTTTGCGACAATAGCGGCTCGGCATAACCGGCTACTGGCGCCCACGCTCATCCCATGACCACGCAGATTCTGTTCATCCGCCACGGCGAAACCGACTGGAACCGCATCAAGCGCATTCAAGGCCACATCGACATTCCGCTCGCGACGACCGGCCTCGCGCAGGCGCAAAGCCTTGCAAGCCGCATCGCGAATGAGGTGAAAGAGGGCGCTCGGCTCGACGCGATCTATTCAAGCGATCTGCTGCGCGCGCAGCAAACCGCGCAGCCGATCGCCGACGCGCTTGGTTTGCCTGTGCAACTGAGTGAGGGTTTGCGCGAGCGCTCATACGGCGCGTTCCAGGGACATGACAGCGACGAAATCGCCGTCCGTTTCCCCGATGAATACGCGCACTGGCAAACCCGAGATCCCGGTTTCGCGCCGCCTGAAGGCGAATCGCAGCGCGCGTTTTACCACCGCGTGCTGCATGCGGTCGAGCCGATCGTCACTGCGCATCCGGGCAGACGGGTCGCTGTCGTCGCGCACGGCGGTGTGCTCGATTGTGTGCGCCGTTTTGCGGCGCGTTTGTCGCTCGATGCGCCGCGCGATTACGCGTTGCTGAACACGAGCGTCAACGTGGTGGATTTTGCCGCTGACGCCCGTATGGCGACGATCGTCTCGTGGGCGGACGTGTCGCATCTCGATGCGCCGGGCGATGACGATAGTTTCAAGAAGAGAGAGCCAGAACCGGGGCGTTAAGCGGCGCGGATTCCGCTTGCATGGAGTTGGTTTGTGGCGCTTGCCCCGCGCATGACACCCTTGGTGAGCGCCTGCGCCTGCACCTGCACCTGCACCTGCACCTGCACCTGCACCTGCACCTGCACCGGGGGGCTCGAGATCGGGGGCGGCGGGCATCGCCGATCCAATCGCGATGCAGCAATGTTCGCCAGCAACGCTTGATCTGACGAAGCTGCTCGCGGAAGCTCTTCCTGAGCAAATTATTTCGCAGTGGCTATTTCGCGTGGCTCACGTCGATCCGCGTGCGGCGGCCACGCGGCGGCGTGCCCGCTTCGATACACCGTTCACGAGGGCCCAGCGGATCACCGGCGCGACCAGCCGCACGCCGGGTCGGGTAATCGACCTGCGAAGAGCGGCGAATCGCTCGAAGCCCAGCATGGTTTGCGCCCAATCGGGCAGCAGATCGACGCCGGCATTCAACATCAACGCACCTGCGGGCCGCATCGCTGCAGTGGGTGCCGGCGCGTTCATGAGAATCTTCACGACTTCCTGAGTGCGCTCGCTGGCCACCAGCTCAGACTGCATGACGAGCAGATAGGCGTCGATCTCGGCGCGTGAACGCGGAATAGTCGACGCGCCGAGCATCTCGGCGATGCGCCCGGTTTCCGCGAAGTATTGATCCTGCGCTGCAACGGGCAGCAATGGGTTCACGTACCGCAAGTGCGCAGTCATGAAACTCGATACCTCGGCCACGTGCACCCATGTCAGCAAGGCAGGATCGTTTGCACGATACGGCCGGCCATCAGGTCCAACACCCGTGACGCCGAGGTGAATGTGCTTCACGCGCTCGATCAGCGCTAAAGCATCGTGCCGGTTGCCATACGTGGTGCCGGCAATGAAAGTCGCGGTTCGGCGCAGACGCCCAAGAATATCGGTGCGAAACGTCGAATGGTCCCATACGCCGGCGAGCGCCAGCGGGTGCAATGCCTGGAGGAGCAGCGCGCTGATGCCGCCCGTCATCATCGACGTGAAGTCGGCGTGGACTTTCCAGCACATGGACTCGGGGCCGAATAGCCCGGGGTCTCCCGGCGGCGACGAGTAGTCGAGTGTGGGGCCGCTGCCGGTGGTCAGGTGCGTGACGCCCGCGGCCAGTTTCGAGCGGAGCCTGCCCGTGAGTAACTGCGCGAGGCCACCGCGTGAAGTGGGCTGCTTGGCTTGATCGGACATCCCTAAAGTGATCTCACGCGACTGGTATCCCGCTCAGGTTGCGGCCGCATCCCACAGGCCGGATATTGGGCTGGATGCGTCCGGCGCGGCGAGACCGAAGTGCCGGTACGTGAGCAGCGTGGCGACGCGGCCACGCGGCGTGCGCTGCAGGAAGCCTTGCTGGATCAGATACGGTTCGAGCACGTCTTCGATCGTGTCGCGCTCTTCGCCGATGGCCGCCGCCAGATTGTCGACGCCGACCGGGCCGCCGTCGAACTTGTGGAGGATCGCTTCGAGGAGCTTGCGGTCCATCAGGTCGAAGCCGACCGCGTCCACGTCGAGCATTTTGAGCGCGGCGTCAGCGACTTGCGCCGTGATGTTGCCGTCCGCTTTTACCTCGGCGAAATCGCGCACGCGGCGCAACAGCCGGTTCGCGATCCGCGGCGTGCCGCGCGCGCGCTTGGCGATTTCGAACGCGCCATCCGGATGAATCTGCGCATTCAGCAGCGATGCGGAACGCGTGACGATACGGGCAAGCTCTTCGGCGTTGTAAAACTCGAGCCGCGCGACGATACCGAAGCGATCACGCAGCGGATTGGTCAGCATGCCCGCGCGGGTGGTTGCGCCGACCAGTGTGAACGGCTGCAGATCCAGCTTGACGCTGCGCGCTGCCGGCCCCTCGCCAATCATGATGTCGATCTGATAGTCCTCCAACGCCGGGTACAGAATTTCTTCGACGACCGGCGAGAGCCGGTGGATTTCGTCGATGAATAAGACGTCGTTGGCTTCGAGATTGGTGAGCAGCGCGGCGAGGTCGCCGGCGCGTTCGAGCACCGGACCGGAGGTTTGCCGCAGATTGACGCCCATTTCCCGCGCGATGATGTGCGCGAGGGTGGTCTTGCCGAGACCCGGCGGCCCGAACAGCAGCACGTGGTCGAGCGACTCGGAACGGCGTTTGGCGGCCTCGATGAAAATTTCCAGCTGACCGCGCACTTTTTCCTGCCCGACATATTCTTCGAGCTGGCGCGGGCGCAACGCGCGTTCGAACGCTTCTTCGTTCGGCGAGACGGGCGTGGCCGCGATGATGCGCTCGGCGGCGAGTTTGTCGGTTTCGATCATGCGGTCATTGTACCGCGCGCGCCCCGTTGCGAAACTCGGCCGAACGGCCAAGGTTTGCGGCTCCAAGGGGGCGTTCGAGGCGCGCGCCAAGCGGACTTCCTTCAGGGCGCCCCAATGGGACTTCCTTCGCTGCGCCCCCCACCGCTGACGAAGCCTTACTTATCGCACAACACGGCGCCGCCGCCATGGCCCCAGCTTTTAACCCTTCGACAACGCCTTCAACGCGAGCTTGATGCCTTCGGAAACGCCGGTGCCGGCCGGCACATTCTTGATGGCCGCCAGCGCTTCTTTTTCAGAGTAACCCAACGCGATCAGTGCGTTCAGGATATCGGAGGCGTGATCGGATGCCGACGCCGCGCCCGCCAGCGCGCCAAGGTCGGCGCCGATCTTGCCTTTCAGTTCGAGGAGCAGCCGCTCCGCCGTCTTCTTGCCGATGCCGGGCACGCGCGTCAGACGCGCCGCGTCCTGCATCGTGACGGTTTGCGCCAGTTCGCCCACACTCATG
Organism: Paraburkholderia sp. RL17-337-BIB-A; assembly: GCF_046025895.1. Classification (NCBI taxonomy): domain Bacteria; kingdom Pseudomonadati; phylum Pseudomonadota; class Betaproteobacteria; order Burkholderiales; family Burkholderiaceae; genus Paraburkholderia; species Paraburkholderia sp. RL17-337-BIB-A. The sequence continues at coordinate 541,947 of NZ_JARESY010000001.1, forward strand.
CCCGACAGCACCGCAAGCGCCATGCGTGCGCCGATGCCGCTGATCTTCAGCAATTCGCGGAAGGTGGAGCGCTCCTCGGCGGTGCCGAAGCCGTACAGCAGATGCGCGTCTTCGCGCACGATCATTTGCGTGAGCAGCACGACGCGTTCGCCGTTCGACGGCAGGTTGTAGAACGTGCTCATCGGCACGTCGACTTCGTAGCCGACGCCGTTGCAGTCGACGAGCAGATGCGGCGGGTTTTTTTCCAGCAGAACGCCGGCAATGCGACCGATCATGGCGGATTCAATCTTGAGAGAAAGGGCGAGTGTAGCGCAGCGAGTGCGCCGCGGGCGTGGTGTGCGATGGTTGACACTTTCGAGCGATGTCCCCGAACGGCGATTCGTACCAGGCGCTGCCTTGGCGCCTCTACCCCACCAACCGTCCACGCCTGACGCGCAGACCCTTCTTCGCCAGCGAAGGCGCGATGCCGCCCAGCGTACTGAGCGTCGTGCCGCCGTGTGCATGGCAGATCGCCATGCCGAGGGCGTCGGCGGCGTCGGTGCCGGGTACGCCGGAGAGGTTGAGCAGACGCACCACCATCTGCTGCATCTGCTCCTTGGTCGCGCGGCCGTAGCCGACTACCGCTTGCTTCAACTGCAGCGCCGTATATTCGGCGACCGGCACGCCGCCCGCCACCAGTCCGCAGATCGCCGCGCCGCGTGCCTGGCCAAGCAGCAGCGTGGATTGCGGGTTGACGTTGACGAACACCTTTTCGATCGCCGACTGATCCGGCGAATGCTGACGGATCAGCGTCGAAATGCCTTCGAAAATGGTGCCGAGACGCGACGGCAGGTCGGCGTCGGCGGTCTTGATGACACCGCTTGCGACGTAGCTGAGCGTGTGTCCGGTTTGATCGATTACGCCAAAGCCAGTCACGCGCAAGCCGGGGTCGATGCCGAGAATTCTCATGAGGTGCCGCGTGTGCGGTGAAAACCAGGTGCCTGCGATACTACAACGAACGCACCGGGCGGCGGTCGGTGTGCGGCGATGTCAGTGGAATAAAAACTGCTGCCGCATACGTTGAAACGGGAGTTGATCGCAAATGGAGCACTACCGGAATCTCAGCGGCGACTCAGGCGTTGACGCATACGAAATCGGCGAGGACTTCGTCGCAGTCCGCTTTAGACCGGGCGTCGTGTATTGGTACACGAAGGCGAGCGTCGGCGCGAAGCACGTCGCCACGCTCAAGCGACTCGCGCGGCGAGGGCGGGGGCTGAGCACCTATATCAGCCAACATGTCGAGGTGAAGGAAGGTTACGCGAGAAAGGACCCGGACGATTGAGTGGTATTGCTCTGAGAACGGGGCAGCGAACGTAGCCAAAGAAACGGGCCATAGAACCGCGCCACAGAACCGCGCCACAGAACCGGGGCAAAGAACCGGGACAAAGAGCCGGCGCAAAGAGCCGGCGCAAAGAGGCGGCGCAAAGAGGCGGTGCAAAGAGGCGGTGCAAAGAAACGCGCCACAGAAACAGCCCGGCGAATCCGTCGCAGAGACCCTATCGGAAAGACCGCCCAAAAGACAACGGCCCGGCGGAAAATCCGCCGAGCCGCCTCGCTCAATTTAGTCCGGCAAGCACTGCATCACAAACCAGCACGCACCGCTCGCCAAATCGCCCGCATCAATGCCGGAAGTGACGCACCCCGGTCAACACCATCGCGATGTTGTGCTCATCCGCCGCGCTGACCACTTCGTCGTCGCGCATCGAGCCGCCCGGTTGGATCACACAGGTTGCGCCTGCCGCGACCACCACATCCAGACCGTCGCGGAACGGGAAGAACGCATCCGACGCCACCGCCGAACCCGTCAGCGTGAGACCGGCGTTTTGCGCCTTGATGCTCGCAATCCGCGCCGAGTCCACGCGGCTCATCTGACCCGCGCCAACGCCGAGCGTCATGCCGTTGCCGCAGAACACGATCGCGTTCGATTTCACATACTTCGCGACGCGCCATGCGAACAGCAGATCGTTCATTTCCTTCGGCGTCGGATGACGCTTGGTGACCACGCGCAATTCGCGCGGCTGCACGTTCTTCGAATCGAGCGACTGCACCAGCAAACCGCCGCCGACGCGCTTCAGATCGAACGCGTTATGGCCTTCGCCCAAAGCGATTTCCAGCAAACGCACGTTCTGCTTGGCCGCGAACAGCTGGCGGGCTTCAGCGCTGAACGACGGCGCGATCAGTACTTCGACAAACTGCTTGGCGACCGCTTGCGCCGCGGTTTCGTCCACTTCGCGGTTGAACGCGATGATGCCGCCGAACGCCGAAGTCGGGTCGGTCTGGAACGCCTTCGCATACGCTTCGTTGGCGTCCGCGCCCACTGCCACGCCGCACGGATTCGCGTGCTTGACGATCACGCAAGCCGGCACGTCGAACGTCTTCACGCATTCCCACGCCGCATCGGAATCGGCGATGTTGTTGTACGACAGTTCCTTGCCTTGCAACTGGTTGTAGTTCGCCAGTGCGCCGGCCGGCACGACGAGGTCGCGATAGAACGCGGCGCTCTGATGCGGGTTTTCGCCGTAGCGCAGGTCCTGCACCTTGTTGAACGCCAGGTTGAACGTTGCCGGGTAAGCATTGCGCGACGCATGTTGCAGTTCGTCGGTCAGGCTCGTCAGGTAGTTCGTGATCGCGCCGTCGTATTGCGCGGTGTGCGCGAATACCTTGGTGGCCAGACGGAAGTTGGTCTTGTACGACACCGCATTGCTGTTCGCGCGCATTTCGTCGAGCACGACCGCGTAATCCACCGGATCGACCACCACGGTCACGTCGCGATGATTCTTCGCGGCCGAACGCAGCATGGTCGGGCCGCCGATGTCGATATTCTCGATCGCGTCTTCCAGCGAGCATTCTTCTTTCGACACGGTCTGCACGAACGGATACAGATTCACGACCAGCAGGTCGATCGTCGGGATGTCGTGCTTTTCAAGCGCGGCCATGTGTTCCGGCAGATCGCGGCGCGCCAGAATGCCGCCGTGCACCTTTGGATGCAGCGTTTTCACGCGCCCGTCCAGCATTTCCGGGAAGCCCGTGTAGTCGGCGACCTCGGTGACGGAGAGACCCGCGTCCGCGAGCAGTTTCGCGGTGCCGCCGGTCGACAGGATCTTGACGCCGAGGTCCGACAGCGACTTGGCGAAGTCGACGATGCCGGACTTGTCGGAAACGGAGATGAGCGCTTGCTTGATCATGATGAAGACGAAAAGCCGAAGGAAAACGTGGCAGGGCGCCTGAAACTACAACGAATTACAACAAACCGTGCTGTTGCAGCTTCTTGCGCAGCGTATTGCGGTTGATGCCGAGATACTCGGCGGCCAGCGACTGATTGCCGCCGGCCTGCTCGAGCACCACTTCGAGCAAGGGTTTTTCCACGCACGAAATCACCATGTCGTAGACGTCGTGCGGATTGGAGCCGTCGAGATCCTGGAAATACATTCCCAGGCTGTCGCGGACAGATTGTTCGATATTGTTCTTGCTCATGCTGCTAGTCGGTCGGTAGGGTCCGGCTCGCCGTCGTTCTTGCTGAGCGTCTCGTCGACGTAGACGAGGCGGTCGGAGATCGCCTTTTGGGCGTCGAAGAATTCGTTGACGGCGAGGAGTTGTTCGCGCGTGGTGTCCAGCGTATTCATGCGGTGCCGGAACACGTTGGCGCCAGAAAGGCCGCGAGTGTACCAGCCGATATGCTTACGCGCTGTGCGCACACCCGTAAATTCGCCGTAGAACGCGTAGTGATCTTCGAGATGCTCGTTCATCACCTGCTGGATTTCGTCGATGCGCGGCGGCGGCAGCAACTCGCCCGTTTGCAGGAAATGCTCGATCTCGCGAAACAGCCACGGGCGCCCCTGCGCGGCGCGGCCGATCATGATGGCGTCGGCGCCGGTGGCGGCGAGCACCTCGCGGGCTTTTTGCGGCGACGTAATGTCGCCATTGGCGACCACCGGAATGCGCACCGCCGCTTTGACGGCAGCGATGGTCTCGTATTCGGCGTCGCCGTGATACAGGTCGGCTCGGGTGCGGCCGTGCACGGTCAGCATGGAAATGCCGGCAGCTTCCGCCAGCCGCGCGACAGACAACGCATTCTTGTTGTCGCGATCCCAGCCGGTACGGATCTTCAGCGTGACCGGCACCGCATCGGGCCCCACGCCCACCGCGCCCACCACCGCCTCGACGATGCGCTGCACCAGCGGTTCGTTTTGCAGCAAGGCAGAACCCGCGGCCACGTTGCACACCTTCTTGGCGGGGCAGCCCATGTTGATGTCGATAATCTGCGCACCGTTCGCCACGTTGTAGCGAGCGGCTTCGGCCATCATGGCCGGATCGGCGCCGGCGATCTGCACGGCGATCGGCTCGACCTCGCCCGTGTGGTTGGCACGGCGCATGGTCTTTTCGCTTTTCCACAACTGCGCGTTCGAGGCGACCATTTCCGACACCGCATAGCCCGCGCCCAGCCGTTTGCACAATTGCCGGAACGGCCGGTCGGTCACGCCGGCCATGGGGGCGACGAACAGGTTATTACGCAGATTGTGGGGGCCGAGAGTGGGCATGACCTGGACGCGCCTGCGACCGATTGCTTCAGTTTCTTTTCAGATTCTGTCAATCGGAGCATTCGCGAAATGCGAGGGGAAAACGGCTATTTTAGCGTTAACGGATAGCCGACACCCGACTTGTGTCTGTCGTAACTCATTAAATCTTCTATGAAAGTGGCCGGATTGATCAAGCCGGCAGCGCTCGCGCGCCTCAGCGTGGGCTGCCCAAAAAAGCTACAACGGCTGTGGGACGTGAGCGGGCGGCGCGTTCAGCGGCGCTGACCGAACATCATTTGTCGCGCCAGCGCGGTTTTCACCGGCGGCACGAATTCCAGCGCGGTAAGGGCGAGACCGCGCAACGCGGCGAGCGGCGGGAAGTCGACGGTGAAAAGGCGCGCGAGCGTGTCGGTGGCGCCGATCGTCAGGCGCCGGTCCAGCGCGCGGCGTTGCGCGAACGTGGCCAGGGCGAGCGGAGTGGGACCTTCCGCCGACAAGGCATCGGCGAGCGCATGCGCGTCGCGCAGACCGAGATTCAGACCCTGACCTGCCACCGGATGCAGTGTCTGCGCTGCGTTCCCGATCGCAACCACATGGCCGTTCACGAGGGTATCGACCGCGTTCAGTCCCAACGGAAAAGACGCGCGTCCTTTGATCTGCGTGAAGCGGCCCATGCGGTTGCCGAATGCGGCGCCGAGTTCGCGCAGGAATTCGTCGTCGGAGAGTTGTGAGCGGCGGGTGGCTTCGTCCGGCGCGCAGCACCAGACCAGCGCGTAATCGGCGCCGCGCACACCGCCCATCGGCAGCAGCGCGATCGGCCCTTGCGACGTGAAGCGTTCCCACGCTACGTGCGGTTGCGGCGCCGACACGCTGACCGTGCCGACCAATGCGGTTTGCCCGTAATCGCGCGTGCCGCCTTCGCCGGTGCGGCTGCCCGGCTTGCTTCCGGCGCGCTTGCCTGACCTCTGGTCGCCGAACAGACCGCCTTCGGCATTCACCAGAATTCGCGTACGCAAATGACGCGTGACGCCCGCGGTTTCGATCGGCAGCGTGACGCCGTCGCGTTCCTGAGTCGGCGCCGACGCGGAGGTCGAGCGGAACCAGTGCACAGACGTTGCGTGAACCGCTTCGGCGAGGCCATGGACGATCGAACCATAACGCAGCACGTAGCCGAGCGCCGGCAGTCCGTGCTCGCCGTGGTCGATCAGCGTGCGGCCGAAATGACCGCGCTGCGATACGTGAATGCGCTGGATCGCGGTCGAGTCCGTGGGCCAGCGCAGCGGTTCGAGAATCATCCGGCTGCCGTGCGACACGGCAATCGCGCGCGGATCGGCAATCGAATCTTCCGGCTCGCGCGCGTCGATCAGCGCGATCTTCAGCGCCTGCGTCGCGCTGCGGCGCGCCAGCCAGCCGGCAAGGGCCAGCCCGACCGGCCCGGCGCCGACGATCGTCACATCGAAATCGAAGGGATGATCGGACACGGCCGGTTTCAGAATTACCGTCGACTGGGGAACGTCGTTCATTGCGGGTTGCTTCCTTGGGTTACTGCCTTGCGTGACTGCCGGGTTTACTGCTTTGCTTCCTGCGCCGAACGGGCTTGCTGCATCAGCGCCTCGATCTCGTCGGCTGCCACCGGCACGTCGCGCGTGATCAGCTCGCAGCCGGCCGGCGTGACGATCGCGTCGTCCTCGATGCGGATGCCGATGTTCCAGTAGCGCTCGGGCACGCCTTCGGCCGGACGGATATACAGACCGGGCTCGATGGTCAGCGTCATCCCTGGCTGCAGCGTGCGCCATGGCAGCGCGCCCGCTTCGTCGCGCGGTGCGCCGCGTTCGCGGTAGTCGCCGACATCGTGCACGTCCATGCCGAGCCAGTGGCCGGTACGGTGCATATAGAACGGCGTGTAGGCGCGCTCGGCGATGACGTCGTCAACCGAGGCCAACTTCGTGCGGTCGATGATGCCGGTGTCGAGCAGACCTTGCGACAGCACGCGCACGGCGGCCTGGTGCGGGTCGTCGAAGGTAGCGCCGACGCGGGTGGCGTCGACGGCGGCCTGCTGCGCGGCCAGCACGATGTCGTACAGCTCGCGCTGCGCCGGTGTGAAGCGGCCGCTAGCCGGGAAGGTGCGGGTGATGTCGGACGCGTAGCCGTCGAGTTCGCAGGCGGCGTCGATCAGGATCAGGTCGCCGTCCTGGGCAATCGCGTTGCCGGCCGGGTAGTGCAGCACGCAGGCATTCGCGCCCGCGGCGACGATCGACGTATAAGCCGGCGCCTGCGCGCCGAATTTGCGGAACGTGTAGAGCAGCTCGGCTTCGAGTTCGTACTCGCGCACGCCGGGGTGGCAGGCGGCCATTGCACGCCGATGCGCCTGTGCCGAAATCTGTCCGGCGCGGCGCATGATGGCGAGTTCGTGGTGGTCCTTGATGAGCCGCATGTCGTCGAGCAGCGGGATCAGATCACGCGCGAGGGCGGGAGCGGCGACTCCGCTGCGGCCCTGCGCACGCACGGCGTCGAGCCAGCCGCGCACCTGGTTGTCCAGTTGCGCAGAGGTGCCGAGCGCGTAATGCAGCGACGGCTTATCGGCCAGAATGCGTGGCAGTTGCGTATCGACTTCGCTCACGGCGAAGGCAGCGTCGAAGCCGAACGCCTCGCGTGCGCCCTCTGGCCCGAAACGGAAACCTTCCCACGTCTCGCGCTCGACATTCTTCTCACGGCAGAACAGGATCGCAGTCGGCTCGCCCGTCGCGGCGCTTGCGTCGAGCACCAGCAACGCCTCGGGTTCGGTGAAGCCCGTTAGATAGTAGAAGTAGCTATCGTGCCGGTAGGGGTAGTCGGCGTCCCGGTTGCGCAGCTTTTCCGGCGCGGTGGGGACGATGGCGACGCCACCGCCCGCTGCGCGCAGCGCGGCGAGTACGCGCTCGCGGCGCGTGCGGTAGACGTCGATGGCGATGGTGGGTTCGGTCGGCTGGTTCATGTTGCGATTGTAGCGCCCAATGCGGCGACTTATTTTGCGCGGATACTGTGGGAGAAGGGCCGCCGCGCTGATCGGTTCGCGCCGCGCGCAAGACCGTTTGCCTGCCGTGGGCGTCCGGCGCCGCATGCCGGCCGGCCATTTTTTGAGGGGTGCGTGGTAAGGCATGGCGCTCGCGTCGGCGGCATTAGCCGTTCGGCCAGGTAGACGGCGCGTGAGCGTTGCGGCAATGTTGCAATGCATCCGCAACGAGCATTCACGCGGCTTGCGAAGCGAGTTCGCTGCGCTCGGGAATGCCGCCGACCACTTATACTTGCGCCGAATTCAAGAAAAGGCAGATGGTCATGATGAAACTTATCGGTTCGCTCGCCAGTCCGTTCGTGCGTAAAGCGCGAATCGTGCTGGCCGACAAAAAGATCGATTATCAACTCGTGCCCGAGAACGTCTGGGCGCCGGACACCACGATTCACACCTTCAATCCGCTCGGCAAGGTGCCGTGCCTCGTGATGGAAGACGGCGAAGCGGTGTTCGACTCGCGGGTGATCTGCGAATACGTGGATACGCTGTCGCCGGTCGGCAAGCTGATTCCGCCGTCGGGTCGCGAGCGCGTCGAAGTGCGTTGCTGGGAGGCGCTCGCCGACGGCATCCTTGATGCCGCGGTGCTGATTCGCCTCGAAGGCACCCAGCGCACGCCCGAGCAGCGCGTGGACACGTGGGTCGCGCGGCAGCAACGCAAGATCGACGAAGGCCTGATCGCGATGTCGCAGGGCTTGGGCAGCAAACCGTGGTGCGCGGGCAATCACTACACGCTCGCGGACATCGCAGTGGGTTGCGCATTGGGCTACCTCGATTTCCGCATGGCTGAGTTGAACTGGCGCGAGACGTATCCGAATCTGGATAAACATTTCCAGAAGCTTTCGTTGCGTCAGTCGTTCATTGATACGCCGCCGGCCGGTTGAGCGAAGACCATTGAGGGGCGTGGCTGCTTGTGTTGTCCAATCGACATCGATCCGCCGCGTCGCTTTCGAATAAAAACGCGCGCTCGGTTTTTCCCGAAGCGCGCGTTTTTTATGATGGTTCTGTCAGCCGTGTCTGAGCGAGGTCGCCGTTCCATGTAGAACCGGCCAGCTCGCTGAGCCGGCGCTCATGGGTGGCTTATTTCTTACCGTTTTGACGCCGCGTAATCCCCGGTCCGAACGCGAACCCGAACGCCAGCAGGAACAACGAAACCGCCAGCACCGTGTTATTGCCGCTCGTCACATACGGCGTGCTGCCCGACGTGCCTTGCACCGTCACATCGAGCGAGCCGATCGTGTACGGCGTCAATCGCCCGATCACCTTACCGTGCGCATCGATCGCGGCGGTCATGCCGGTGTTGGTGGCGCGCAGCATCGGCCGGCCGGTTTCCAATGAACGCATGCGCGCGATCTGCAGATGCTGATCCAGCGCGATGGTGTCGCCGAACCAGGCAAGATTGGTCGAGTTCACTAGCACGCCCGCCGGCGTATCGCTCTCACGGATACTCCGCGCAATCTCTTCGCCGAAAATATCCTCGTAGCAGATGTCGACGGCGACCGGCTGGTTATGCACGATAAACGGCTTCTGCACCGGTGCGCCGCGTGCGAAATCGCCGAGCGGAATGCTCATCAGATTCACGAACCAGCGGAAGCCCCACGGCACGAATTCGCCAAACGGCACGAGGTGGTGTTTGTCGTAGCGATAGACATCGCGCGTACCTGGCGTGACGCCGAACAGGCTGTTCGTGTAGTCGACCACCTGGCCTTCCGGCGTGATGGTGCCGCCGATCGCGCCGAACAGGATCGCCGTGCCGGTCGTGTCCGAGAAGGTGCGCACCGCCGATGCGAACTGCGGCGGCAATTGCTGCGCGAGCACCGGAATCGCTGTTTCCGGCGTGACGATCAGGTCAGCCGGCTTCGACGTGATCATTTGCTGATACTGGTCGATCGCGGCGCGCGTGCCGGCTTCTTCGAACTTCATTTCCTGTTTGACGTTGCCTTGCAGCAGACGCACCGTCAGCGGCGCGTTGGCGGGCAGAGTCCATTGCGCGAGCGGCAGCAGCAGGCCGGCCGCGATCAGCGCAACCGCAATTCCGCCCGGTACCGCGACGCGCGCGAGACTGCGTTTAGCCTGATTGCCGGCATTTCCAGCATGGCTGCCGTCAACGGTATCGCGCTGCCCGCGCGTCGCGGGCAGCAGCGGCACCAGCGCCTGCACGACCAACGCCGCCGTCAACGCCATCATCCAGCCGACGCCGTACACGCCCGCCACCGGCGCAAACCCGGCAAACGGCCCATCCACCTGCGCATAACCGCTCGCGAGCCACGGAAAGCCGGTGAACACGGTGCCGCGCAACCATTCACCGATCGCCCACGCGCTCGCAAAAGCCAGCGCGCCGTGCCAGGTCGGCGAGAAAGGTTTATCGGTGTCTAAAGCGCCGTTGCGCGCGTGCCCCGCGCAGAACGACCAGACGCCCGCGGCCAGCGCCGGATACACCGCCAGATACAGCGAGAACAGCACGACCGCCGCGCCCGCCAGCGGCGCGGCCATGCCGCCGTAGTAGTGCATGCTGACGTACAGCCACCACACGCCGGTGACGAAGTTGCCGAAGCCGAACGCACCGCCGGTCAGCGCCGCGCTTTTCCAGCCGGTCGTCCGCGTGAGCCACGCAAAGAAGAACACGAAGATCACGAGTTCGAGCCAGCCGCCGTGCGGCGTCGGCGCGAACGACAGCGTATTGGCCGCACCGGCGACCAGCGCGACGAGGTAATGCCAGCGGGGCAGTGCACGGCCGCGCGCGTCGTGAGCGGCAGAGGCACTCACGCCGCGGCGCGAACGGGAAGTAATCGGGTCGGCCATTGTTGCGCGGTCGGCGTGAGGAGTTGAAGAAGCGAAGAAAGGAAGCGGATCAGGTCTGCACGTGCTGTGCTTCGCGCTCGCGCTGGCCCGCGAGCGGATCGCGGCGGACCAGCAGCATGTGAATCTGGCGGGCGTCGCCGCGCAGAATCTCGAAGATCAGGTCGTCGAGGCGGACTTTTTCGCCGCGATGCGGCACCCGTCCGAAATGATGTGTGACAAGGCCGCCGATCGTGTCGACTTCATCGTCTGAGTAATGGGTGCCGAAGGCCTCGTTGAACTGCTCGATCTCGGTGAGGGCGCGCACGCGAAAGCGCCCGTCCGGCGAGGCGATGATGTTGCCGCTTTCCTCGTCGAAATCGTATTCGTCCTCGATATCGCCGACGATCTGTTCCAGCACGTCTTCGATCGTGATCAATCCGGCCACGCCGCCGTATTCGTCGACCACCACCGCGAGGTGATTGCGATTCACGCGGAAGTCGTGCAGCAGCACGTTCAGGCGCTTTGACTCCGGGATGAAGACGGCGGGGCGCAGCATGCCGCGCACGTCGAACTCTTCTTCGGCGTAGTAGCGCAGCAGGTCTTTCGCGAGCAGCACGCCGATGATGTTGTCGCGATTGCCCTCGTAGACCGGATAGCGGGAGTGCGCTTTTTCCAGCACATAAGGGATGAATTCGGCGGGATTGTCCGCGATGTTGATCGCGTCCATTTGCGCGCGCGGCACCATGATGTCGCGCGCGCTGAGTTCGGACACCTGGAACACGCCTTCGATCATCGACAGCGAGTCGGCGTCAATCAGGTTGCGCTCGTGCGCGTCCTGCAGAATTTCCAGAAGTTCGGCGCGCGAGTCGGGCTCAGGCGAGATGAAGTCGGTCAGACGCTCGAGGAGTGAGCGCTTTTCTTGCGGTTTGTCGGTTTGGCGTCGACTGGGATACGTGTCGTTCATGGTAGTGCGCCCGGCGAGACTGGGCGCGCTGTTGCAGAGCATTAAGGATACACCAGGCCCATGGCAGGACCGTGTCCCGCCGGGCTGGGCGATGAGTGCAGCTGGGATGAAACCGCCCGGCCGCGTACGGTGGGCGTGGGTCAATGCTAACTGATTACGCGGGGAAAAGCGTTTTCGAGCAAAAAAGTGCGGTTCCTTGCGCGGCGAGCGCGTTGCAGGCCGAGATGGCCGGCGCTGCTTCCATGCTCAGCACTGCGCCCGCGGTGGCGGTTCGGAGCTGTTCGCAAACCGGTCAGCTGCGCGTGCCCAGTAACGGCTCGCGGCTTGCAGCTTATCGGCCCGGTCATGGGCTTGTTCGCTGCTCGTCCGTCCGGCTGGCCTCGCTGCTTTCCTCCCGGCAACGCTTGAGCAGCGCTTCGAGCGCGCGGTCGGGCATGCCGCTTTCACGCAGCGCATGCACCGTGCGGCTGACGTAATCGAGCGTGGTGCCGTAGCGGCCGCACGCACAGCCGAACACGGTTTTGACGACCTCGTCGCGCAGCTTGCCGGTGTAGGTCGGCACGTCGCGGCGCATCACGAACGCGAGCGCGTCGACGCGGCGGCCGTCGGCGAGCACACACGGTAACCACGCCGGGCGATACGAACCCATCGGCATTTCACGGCGCCAGAGCGCTTCCAGATGCGGCATTGCCCCCTCGGCGGCGAGACGGAAGGCGATGCCGGAGCAGGAGCCGCCGCGATCGAGCGCGAGCACGAGGCCCGGCTGTTCGGGCGTACCGCGATTCACGCGCGACCACAGATACAGGCCGCGGTGGTAGCCATGCACCCTGGAGCGGGCGGCTTCGACCGTAGGCAGGCCAGGATTCCAGATCAGCGAACCATAGCCGAATAACCATAGATCGCGCTTGCGGTCCCAGTCGCGCAACGTGCATTCAAGCGACGCGCGCAACTCCTCGTCCGTTAGCAGCCGCGATTCGCCGAGCGCGGGCGGATAGTCCGGGCAGGGCGTTTTGTGGGTATCGGCTTCAGGGGAGGAAGTGCTCACGGTGGTTTCTAACGATGATGGCAACGACTATTGATAAGGATCGGGGAAGCCGAGCTTGCCGAGGATTTCGGTTTCGATCGCTTCCATTTCCTCGGCTTCTTCCTCGACTTCGTGGTCGTATCCTTGGGCGTGGAGCGTGCCGTGCACCAACAGATGCGCGTAGTGCGCGAGGAGCGGCTTACCCTGCTCGGCGGCCTCTTTCTCCACCACCGGACAGCACAGGATCAGGTCGCCCGTCACCGGATCGTCTTCCGATTCGGCGTACGCGAAAGTCAGCACGTTGGTCGAATAATCCTTGCCGCGATAGGTGCGGTTCAGCGTGCGGCCTTCTTCGGCGTCGACGAAACGCACGGTCAGTTCGCCGTTTGCGAACAATGCCGCCTTGATCCAGCCGGCCACGGTGGCGCGTGGCAGCAGCGCCTTGTGTTCCGGCCAGGCTTTGGCGGCGGGGAATTGCAGATTCAATGTCAGTTTCGGAGTGCGGCTCATGCGTAATCGATGTGTTGCCTAGGTTTGCTGCAGCCTATCCCGTGGAATTCAACGCTGATTTTGCGCCGCCAATCGGCTCCGCAAAATCAGCGCCGCAAATTAGCGGGAGTCTGCCGGACCGGCGGTTTTCAGCGAATGCGCATCGTACGCCTCCACAATTCGCGCGACCAGCGGATGCCGCACCACGTCCGCACTGGTGAAGCGCGTGAGCGCAATTCCGCGCACGTCCGACAGCACCTGCTGCGCTTCAATCAGTCCGCTCTTCGCGCCACGCGGCAAGTCGACCTGCGTTGTATCGCCGGTGACGACCGCTTTCGAGCCGAAACCGATCCGCGTGAGGAACATCTTCATCTGTTCGGGCGTGGTGTTCTGCGCCTCGTCGAGGATGATGAACGCGTGATTCAGCGTGCGGCCCCGCATGTAGGCGAGCGGCGCGATTTCGATCATCTGCCGCTCGAACATCTTGGCGGTCTTGTCGAAGCCGAGCAGGTCGTACAGCGCGTCGTAGAGCGGTCGCAGATACGGATCGACTTTCTGCGCCAGATCGCCCGGCAGGAAGCCGAGCCGTTCGCCCGCTTCGACGGCCGGCCGCGTCAGCACGATGCGTTTGACCTGATCGCGTTCCAGCGCGTCCACCGCGCAGGCCACCGCGAGATACGTCTTGCCCGTGCCCGCCGGACCGACGCCGAAGGTCACGTCGTGCGCGATGATCTGCTTCAGATACTCGCGTTGCGCCGGCGTACGGCCGCGCAGATCGGCGCGCCGCGTGTACAGCTTCGGGCCGAGTTCCTCGAGGTCGTCGTCGCCGCTGTCGGCGGGTTGGTCGAACGGATGATCCGGATTGCCCGGAAAGCGCGGGTCGCCGGCTTCGTCGCCATTGCCATTGCCGTTGCCGTTCGCGCGATGGCGCGCCGGGTGGCGCACTTCAACGAGCGCGAGCTGGATGTCGTCGACTGACAGCGGCTCCTGCGAGTTGTTGTAGAACTTTTCGAGCGCGGTGAGCGCGAGTTTCGCGCCGCGCCCGCGAATCGTAATGCGGTGGCCACGGCGTTGCAGCGTGACGTCGAGCGCCTGCTCGATCTGCCGCAGATTTTCGTCGAGCGGTCCGCAGAGGTTGGCGAGCCGCGCGTTGTCGTCGCGCGGTGCGGTGAATTCCAGATGCTGCTGAGTGGTCTTCAAGGCGGAGGATCGATCCTGTCGGGTTCGTGACGCTGGCTGGCGTCGCTCAGTGGGTGGTTGCGGGCGCGTCGTCGTGCACCAGCACGAGCTCGCCACGTAACGAATGTGGGTATGCATGGACGATTTTCACGTCCACCATCTGCCCGATCAGCCGCGCGTGCGACGCGACCGGCGCCGGGAAATTCACCACGCGGTTGTTCTCGGTGCGGCCCGCGAGTTCGTTCGGATCCTTGCGCGCCGGGCGTTCGACCAGAATCCGCTCGGTCTTGCCGACCATCGAATCGCTGATGCGCTGCACGTTTTCTTCGATCGTGGCCTGCAGATGTTGCAAGCGCTTGAGCTTCACTTCGCGCGGCGTGTCGTCGTGCAGATTCGCTGCCGGCGTGCCGGGACGCGGGCTGTAGATGAACGAGAAGCTGGTGTCGTACTTCATCTCGTGGATCAACGCCATCATCTTGTCGAAGTCTTCTTCCGTCTCGCCGGGGAAGCCGACGATCATATCCGTGGACAAAGACAGGTCCGGACGGATCGCGCGCAGCTTGCGGATCACCGACTTGTATTCGAGCACGGTGTAGCCGCGCTTCATTGCCATCAGGATGCGGTCGGAGCCGTGCTGTACGGGCAGATGCAGGTGGCTGACGAGCTTCGGCACCTTGGCGTAGGTGTCGATCAGGCGCTGCGTGAATTCCTTCGGATGCGACGTGGTGTAGCGAATCCGTTCGATGCCCGGAATATCGGCGACGTATTCGATCAACTGGGCGAAGTCGGCGATTTCGCTCGAGCCGAGCGTGATACCGGCCCGGTAAGCGTTCACGTTCTGGCCGAGCAGCGTGACTTCACGCACGCCCTGGTCGGCGAGGCCGGCGATTTCGGTCAGCACGTCGTCGAGCGGTCGCGACACTTCTTCGCCGCGCGTGTACGGCACGACGCAGTAGCTGCAGTACTTGCTGCAGCCTTCCATGATCGACACGAACGCAGTCGGGCCATCGACGCGCGCCGGCGGCAGGTGGTCGAACTTTTCGATTTCCGGGAACGAGATGTCGACCTGGGCGCGGCCGCTTTCGCGGCGCTTGTCGATCATTTGCGGCAGACGGTGCAGCGTTTGCGGACCGAACACCAGGTCGACATACGGCGCCCGCGCCACGATCGATGCGCCTTCCTGGCTCGCCACGCAGCCGCCCACGCCGATGATCAGATTCGGATTCGCTTCTTTCAACTCGCGCACGCGGCCGAGGTCGGAGAAAACTTTTTCCTGCGCTTTTTCGCGCACCGAGCAGGTGTTGAAGAGAATGACGTCCGCATCTTCCGGCGTGTCCGTCTTGACGAGTCCGTCGGCCGCGCCGAGTACGTCGACCATCTTGTCGGAGTCGTACTCGTTCATCTGGCAGCCAAAGGTTTTTACATAAACTTTCTTGGTCATCGAATTTCGCCGGTCGCAGTGGTTAACCTGGGGGCGTCGTTTAAAAGGTGAAGAGGGATGAAAACGTGCGGTCGGTAGGCGGGGCGGCGCTTGGGCAGCCGCTTGAACGCCTGCTTAGGCACCCGATTGGCACCCGCTTAGGCACCGTTAGGACCCGGTTTGGGCTAGTCAGGCTCCCGGCTCATTGCACGTTTGCAGCGTAACTCAATATTATAGCCCTTCATCGGATGCGATTTTTGCCGCGGCCACTGCCCGCGGCTGCTCCGGCGGCAAGCCCAGCAGGCCTTCCAGTTCGTCCGACACCTGTGCGAAGCGCTCGCTCAGAAAATCCAGCAGGACCCGCACGCGCGGCGCCATGAACCGGTTGCGGTGGTAAAGCGCGTGCAATGGCGCATCCGGATAGCGCCACTCGGGCAGCAGGATTTTCAGGCAGTCGGCGCGCAAGTCCGCTTCCACGTCCCACATCGACTTGATGACGATCCCGTAGCCGCGCCGCGCCCATTCGCGGGCCACGGCCCCGTCGTTGGTTTCCCGGGAGGTCTCGAGCGGCACCGTGTAGTGCTGCACTTCATCGCCGCGCGTGAAGCGCCATTCGTTGACCGGTCCGGACGCGGTGCCGAGCACGATGCAGTCGAAATTTGCCAGATCTTGCGGGTCCTTCGGCTCACCCTTGCGGGCGATGTAGTCCGGCGACGCGCACAGCACACGCCGGTTCGGCGCCAGCATGCGGGCGACCAGCGAGCTGTCCTGCGGCACGCCGAAGCGGATCGCCAGATCGATGTCCTGCTGCACCAGATTCGATAGCGAGTCCGACAGCGTCAGCGCGAACGTCACCTCTGGGTAAAGCACGTTGAATTCGTCGAGCCAGTGCATCAGCAGGTTGCGGCCGAAGTCCGAAGTCGCTGAAATTCGGACTTTGCCGCGCACCACGCCCTGGCCTGCTTGCAGCGCGGCTTCGGCGTCGTCGAGCGATTGCAGCGCCTGGCGGCAGCAGTTCAGATAGAGGCGGCCTTCGTCCGTGAGCCGCAACTGACGGGTAGTGCGCTCGAACAGGCGCGCTTTCAGCCCGGCTTCGAGTTTGGCCAGCCGCGCGCTGGCGGCGGCCGGCGTCAGGCCCATCTTGCGGCCCGCCGCGGAGAGGCTGCCCTGCTGCGCGGCTTCGACGAAAAGGCGAATGTCCCCGAGGTTATCCATCTCGATCTTTCAAAAGAATTTGAAAATGCTTCAAATGCTACGCCAATTATCAAATTGACGCATCCGCATTCACAATGCGGTCCTCGTAAACCCTTTGTGCTCTGCGCAGCCCCACGCCATGCAACTCGATCACGCAACGATCGTCACCGCCGACCTCGAGACCGCCCGACGTTTCTTCGTCGACGTCGCCGGGTTGACGGAGGGCGCCCGTCCGCCGTTTTCGATCGATGGCTACTGGCTGTATGCGAACGGCCGCCCGGTGATTCATCTGATCGACGCGACGGTGCCCGCCGTAGCGGGCAGGGCGGCACCGCGCATCGATCACATCGCTTTCCGGCTGGAAAGCGCCGACGAATGGCGGGCGCTATTGCAGCGCTTGCATGTGGCGGACACGCCTTATCAGCTCGCGCAAGTGCCACCGATGGGGCCGCAGCAAGCCGAATTGCAACTGTTCGTCGCGCTCGCGCCTGGGGTGGTCATCGAATTCGTGACCGCGCTGCGCCACGCTCAACTTTAAAACCTGGAGTAGAAAAAATGCCCATTCCATTACTGGCGCTAGCGATCAGCGCTTTCGCCATCGGCACGACCGAGTTCGTGATCATGGGCTTGCTGCCCGAGGTCGCACGCGACCTGGCCGTGTCGATTCCGTCGGCCGGCTTGCTGGTGAGCGGCTATGCGCTCGGCGTGGCGGTCGGCGCACCGCTGCTGGCGGTGGTCACCAGCAGGATGCCGCGCAAGCTCGCGTTGCAGTTGCTGATGGGCGTGTTCATCGTCGGCAATACGCTGTGCGCGATCGCGTCCAGCTATTCCGTGCTGATGATCGCGCGCGTGGTGACGTCGTTCGCGCATGGCTCGTTCTTCGGCATTGGGGCGGTGGTGGCGGCTTCGCTCGTACCGGCTGAAAAGCGGGCGAGCGCGATTGCGATGATGTTCACCGGCTTGACGCTGGCGAACGTGCTTGGCGTGCCGTTCGGTACTTTCGTCGGCCAGCAGTTCGGCTGGCGTGCGGCATTCTGGATCATTAGCGCGTTCGGCGTGCTGTCGCTCGTCGGTGTGACTGCGCTGGTGCCGAATCGTCACGATTCCGGTCCGGTCGGATTGGGCCACGAAGTGCGCGTACTGAAGGATCCGCACGTCTGGACTGCGCTGGCGATGACGGTGCTCGGCTTCGGCGGCGTATTTGTCGTGTTCACCTATATCGCACCGATTCTCGAGCAGGTCAGCGGCTTCTCGCCGCGTGGCGTGACGCTGATTCTGGTGTTGTTCGGCGTGGGTCTCACGATCGGCAATACCGTAGGCGGCAAGCTCGCGGACCGTGCGCTGATGCCTTCGCTGATGGGCATTCTGGTGGCGCTCACGGTGGTGATGGCGATCTTCGCGCGGACCAGTCATTCGCAGGTGGCCGCGGCGATCACCATTTTCGTGTGGGGCATTGCTGCTTTTGCGACCGTACCGCCGTTGCAGATGCGCGTGGTCGAGAAGGCCGCTGCCGCGCCGAATCTGGCTTCCACGCTGAATATCGGTGCGTTCAACGTGGGCAATGCGGGCGGCGCGTGGCTCGGCGGTATGGTGATCAATCACGGCCATTCGCTCGATACGCTGCCTTGGGTTGCGGCGGCGGTGAGCGTCGCGGCTTTGTTGCTGACGTGGTTCGCCGCGCGGATGGATGCGCCGGCATCGACCGTCGCGCAGGGCGCCTGAGTGTGCGTTTTCGTGCGGATCCCAGCCCGACCCCGCCCATATGAAAAATTCGCACAAGCTTTGCGAGAATCGTCCTCCGCAATACTGATAACAGTGTGAAGATAACTTCGTTGGGCGCGGCGAGGCGCGATGCTATCTTGCTTCCACTAACCGCTTGCCCGCCGTCCGGCGGCGCTTCTGGAGGCAATCATGCATTCCCCGCTTGCGCTGGTTCGCGATCCCACCGCTGACACCGATGCGTCGTCGCGTGCCGCTGAACCCTTCGACGCTCTTGAACATCTGGTCGGCGTGAATCTCGCCCGTTTGCGCGCCGAGCGCCAATTGTCGCTCGATGCCTTGGCTCGCGCCTCCGGCGTCTCGCGAGCGATGCTCGCGCAAATCGAATCGGCGCGCAGCGTGCCTTCGATCAAAGTGCTGTGCAAGGTGGCAGCGGCGTTGAAAGTATCGGTGGCGGCGTTCCTGCGGCGTCATGCGACCAATGGCTTCGAGCATTTGCCGGCGGAGCGTTCGTCACGGCTCGTCAGTTCGAATGGGCGCTACTCGGCCCGGCCGCTTTATCCCGACGCCGAGCCGACCGCCGCGGAGTTTCACGAGTTGCGTATCGCGCCGTTGCATACCGAGGCCGGCACGCGCCGCGCGCCGGGCACCACGGTGAATCTGGTGGTGAGCGAAGGCACTCTGGAAGTCAGCGTGCACGATCAACGCCAATTGCTGGCAACGGGCGACGCGATCGTCTTCGACGCCGACCAGCCGCACAGCCTGCGCAATCCCGGCGACACCGAGGCGCGCGCGTTTCGTGTGACGCTGAAGGCCGAAACGCCGCCGCGCTGGGACGTGCCCGCACCGCACGATTTGACTCGCCAGGCCGCGCCGGTTTGACGAATGAGGTTTATCAGGCGGATGTGCTGTGAAGCAGAGATGTCCGTGTGAACAGTAGGGGGTTGCGCTGCAGCGTCCGCGCGACTGTTGTATGCTTCGCCAGCCGGTCGATCCGGCAATCAGTGCGTCTTCAGGGCGGGGTGAAATTCCCCACCGGCGGTATGCCGGCAACGCGAAAGCGTGAGCCGGTGAGCCCGCGAGCGCCTGTGTCGTCAAGGTGTTTGGATCTGTGCAACTACGTTGCATGGGACCAGAGTAAGCGCTAAAGCGCTAACTCTGGTCGACACGGGGTCAGCAGATCTGGTGAGAAGCCAGAGCCGACGGTTAGAGTCCGGATGGAAGAAGATGTGCAGATAGTCATGTTCGTTTCCGTGGCGCCGCTAGAGATAAGAGCGGTGCGCGAGCGTCGCCTTGCGCGGCGGTCAACGGCGCGTCTTTGTCTGTTTGCAATGCCCTGAAACGTTTTTCGCCCAACTTTTGCGATGAGCGTTTCAACTATGTCTTTTGCTACTTTTCCTGCTCCGTCGGTGATTGCGGATAGCGCATCACTCGATCTCCCGCTGCTCGCTACCGAACCCGTTCCGCCGCGTATCGCCGCCGCCTTGCAAGCCATGCGCGATGGCCGCGCCGTCGTCCTGCAAGACGATCACGACCGCGAGAACGAAGCCGATCTGATCGTTTCCGCCGAGCGTCTTTCCGTCGAAACCATGGCCTTGCTGATCCGCGAATGCAGCGGCATCGTTTGTCTGTGCCTGCCTGATGACAAAATCCGCGCGCTTGAACTGCCGCCGATGGCCATCAACAACGAAAGCCGTCATGGCACCGCGTTCACGGTCTCGATCGAAGCACGCGATGGCGTGACTACTGGTGTGTCGGCGCTCGATCGCGTGACGACGATTCGCGCTGCCATCAGCGATACGGCGAAGCCTGCCGATATCGTGCGCCCGGGCCATGTGTTCCCGTTGCGTGCGCAGCCCGGCGGTGTGCTCGCGCGCCGCGGCCACACCGAAGGCACGGTCGACCTGGCGATTCTCGCGGGTTTGAAGCCGGCCGGCGTGCTGTGCGAACTGATGAACGCGGATGGCACGATGACGCGCGGCGCGGACGTGGAGCGCTTCGCCGCGCAACACAATCTGCCGATGCTGACGATCGCCGAGCTGGTGGAATTCCGTCAGGCGCTGGCGACGGCGCGTGAATGTGTGGCCGACGAGGTTTGATGCGAGCCGACGCAGCTAGTTGGATGGAAGAGACCGACTGCATGTTGGTTTCTTTTATGGCGTAGGCACGCGAAACGGTACCGTGTGATGCCAGAATGGTGCCGACGCTCCGGATGCGTGAGCTTAGTCAGCGGCCGACCCGGATGGTTGAGAACCACTATATTCGATAGTTAGCTCGTCGTACTCAACAATAATCTGTGCGCCGAGAGAGCTGGTTATTGCGACAATTTTTCGCAGCGGCTTGGGCGAGCAATAGACTATCGATATTCGTCGATCTCTATGACGCCTCCCAGAAACTCCATCATCGCGCGGATGTCGTCAGGTACATCGGGCACGCGGTCGCCAGTCCTGTTGTCCCAATAGCAGAAGAATCGCATCTGCGCGTCAATTGACTTTATAAGGCGGCGCAAGTCATCTCGAGGCAGTCGAAGCTGATCTAACAGGTACCGAAGATGCGGAGTCAGTGAGTCGCTTCTCACTGCGGTTTGACTGCGCACACCCCAAACACTCGTGCGTCTGGTCAAAATCCGACCTTGGCCGGTGGGATCGTTAATCGGCTCACCCTGTTTGATCGCGATATCCGGGGCGACGCCGAAATAGTCGGTACAAAACTCGGGCACGACCTGGTGGCCCGATATTGTGAATGATGCGTGCGCAAGCTGATGGGATTTCATATGCTAACGTCTGCCGCGATGTAAAACGAAGACCGCTTCGTTATTGCGAAGGTCTACGACTGCGCGTCGCCAAACTCACCGCGCACTCCGGCCTCGACGAGCCCCGGCAGCTCATCCATATGCTTCATGATGCGTCTCATCCCCATCTTGCGCAGTGCGTCCGCATAACCATTGGGGATATGGCTCGCGCCCACGAAGGCAATCGTCTTCATGCCCGCCGCCCGCGCCGCATTCAAACCGGCCACGCTGTCTTCCACGACGATGCATCGCGCCGGCTCAACACCCAGCGTCTTCGCCGCGAACAGATACACGTCCGGATAAGGCTTCGGTCGCGCGACCTGTTCGGCGCTGAAAATCCGCTCGCCGAAAATCTGCTGCAAGCCCGCGCGCCGCACCGACGCATTCACACGCGCTAGCCGGCTGTTCGATACGACCGCGGCCGGCAGTGTCACGCGTTGCAATGCATCGCGCACGCCGTTGATCGGGCTGAGCGATGCTGCGAGCGCGAGCTCGACGTTGTGTTCGATCGTATTGAAGAAATCGGCAGGCAGCGTGATATCGAACGACTTCTCGATACCTTCGAGAAAGCGCGAGGTCTGCTGGCCGAACGCCGTTTTGACGACGGGTTCGAAGTCGAGGCCGGGGAAGGTGGCGGACAGCGTTTCGAGCATCACGCGGTCAGCGATGATTTCGCTGTCGACGAGCACGCCGTCGCAGTCACAGATCAGGTGGTCGATCATGCTTTAAAACGGAAAGCGAGAGGCACGCGAGCAAGACAGTTGCAAGCCCATGCGCGAAGATTGAAAGCGTCATGATACGTGCTTTGGCGCCGCATGCGCGGCGCCAAAGCTTTCCGTCGGCGCTAATTTACGCCTCGAGCGTGCGTTTGGTGCGCGTTGTGCGCGCCATGGATGCGCCTTAGGTGCTCCCTAAATGGTGCGCCCTAAGTGCGTCATAAATGCACCGCGGATTCAGTGCGTGTGGAGGTACAGATATAGCGCCGCAGCCACCGCACCGCCCAGCAGCGGACCGCACACTGGAATCCACGAATAACGCCAGTCACTGTCGCGCTTGCCCGGAATCGGCAGCAGCGCGTGCATCAGACGCGGCGAGAGATCGCGCGCCGGGCTCATCGCGTAACCGGTCGGGCCGCCAAGCGAAATACCGATGCCGAGCACGAGCAGGCCGACCGGCAGCGCGTCGAGCGCACCCAGGCCGACTTGCGGCGAAGCCAGATAGAGCACGCCGAGAATCAACACGAAGGTCGCGATCATTTCGGTGAGCAGGTTATGCGGCACGCTGCGAATCGCGGGCGATGTGCAGAACACGCCGAGCTTCACGTCAGCATCGCCTTCCTTATTGAAGTGCTGACGATACGCGATCCACACGAGCAGGGCGCCCGCCATCCCGCCGAGCATTTGCGCGGCGACGTAGCCAGGCACTTTGGCCCACGCGAATTTGCCCGCCAGCGCGAGGCTGATCGTCACGACAGGATTCAGATCCGCGCCGCTGAACGATGCAGTGACGTACACGGCGATGAACACGGCCATCGCCCAACCCATCACGATCACGATCAGGTCCGCGCCCTTGCCCTTGGTGCGCGCGAGCAGCACGTTGGCGACCGCGCCGTCGCCGAGCAGCACCACGAGTGCTGTGCCGATGAATTCCGCAATGTAAGGAGACATCGTTGGTTATCCGAAATATAGTTGTTGCGGAAGCCGCGGGATAAGCGGCTTCGTTATGTCGAAAGAGATTGCGTGAGAGCGGCAATCAGGGCGCAATCAGGGCGTGTCGGCCCAGGCCTTCGCGGCGCGGATCGCGCGCTTCCAGCCGTCGAGGCATTCCTTGACGTCGGCGTGCGGCAGGGCAGGCGTGAAACGGCGATCGAGCGCCCACTGGCTTTTCAGTTCGTTCACGTCTTTCCAGTAGCCGACCGCGAGCCCGGCCAGATAGGCCGCGCCCAATGCGGTCGTCTCCGCTACCTTTGGACGCACTGCATCGACGCCGAGAATGTCCGCCTGAAATTGCATCAACAGATTGTTCGCGCAAGCGCCGCCGTCCACGCGCAATTCGCCGATGCGAATGCCGGAATCGGCTTCCATCGCTTTCAGCACGTCGAGCGATTGGTAGGCGATCGAGTCGAGCGCGGCGCGGGCGATGTGCGCCGAGCTCGTGCCGCGTGTCACGCCGAACAGCGTGCCGCGCGCGCGGGCATTCCAGTGCGGCGCGCCGAGGCCAGCGAAGGCGGGCACCAGATATACGCCGTCGCAATGCGGTACGCTGCGCGCCAGCGTTTCGATTTCAGCGGCGTTCTTGATGAGGCCGAGGCCGTCGCGCAGCCATTGCACCACCGCGCCGCCAATGAAGATGCTGCCTTCGAGTGCGTAGTTGATCTGATCGCCGATTTGCCAGGCGATCGTGGTGACGAGATTGTTCTTCGATTCGATCGGCTTGTCGCCGGTGTTCATCACGAGGAAGCAGCCGGTGCCGTAGGTGTTCTTCACCATGCCCGACTCCGTGCACATCTGGCCGAACAGGGCCGCGTGCTGGTCGCCGGCGATGCCCGCGAGCGGAATTCTGGAGGCGAACACGGTGGTCTTGGTTGGCCCGTACAGTTCCGACGACGCACGCACTTCCGGCAGCATGTTGCGCGGAATGTCGAGCGCTTCGAGCAGTTCGTCGTCCCACTTCAGCGTGTGGATGTTGAACAGCATCGTGCGCGACGCGTTGGTCACGTCGGTGACGTGCAGGCCGCCTTTAGTGAAATTCCACACCAGCCAGCTATCCACCGTGCCGAACGCGAGGCGGCCTTGCTTCGCTTTTTCGCGTGCGCCTTCGACATTGTCGAGAATCCAGCGGATCTTGGTCGCCGAGAAATACGAATCGATCGGCAGACCCGTCTTCGCGCGGACTTTCTCTTCGAGACCTTGCTCTTTGAGCTGATCGCAGAAGTCGGCGGTGCGGCGGTCTTGCCAGACGATCGCGTTGTAAATGGGGTGGCCGGTTTCGCGGTCCCACACGATGGTGGTCTCACGCTGATTGGTAATGCCGATCGCGGCGATCGAGGTGCCGTTCATGCCGGCGCGTGTGACGGCTTCGGCGGCCACGCCGGCCTGTGTCGACCAGATTTCCTGCGGGTCGTGCTCGACCCAGCCCGGATGCGGATAGATTTGCTGGAATTCTTTCTGAGCGGTCGACACGATATTGCCGAGCCGGTCGAACAGCATCGCGCGCGAGCTCGTGGTGCCCTGGTCAAGCGCGAGGATGTACTGATCCTGCATTGTCTCTTCTCCATGCGTTTTATGAATCGCCGGACTGCTAACCGGCGACGGGAACGGCTTGTAGTTTTAAGCGGGCTGCAACAGTGTGAGCTTGTGCGTCCCGGCTTTGTCAGTGGCCGAGGGGTGAAAATCGATTCGGTTCATGCGGGTTCGTGCAGCGGCGCCGGCTAAGCGCTCTGCCGGACCGGCTCGCGGGCGAACCAGGTGTCGATGTTATGCGTGATCGAATCGAGCGTGCCCGGTTCGACGTGCAGGCCGAGTTTCGAGCGGCGCCACAACACGTCCTGCGCGCTGCGCGCCCATTCGGTGTCGCGCAAATAAGTCAGTTCGGCTTCGTAGAGACCCGGCGCGAACGCGCGGCCGAGGTCGGCCACCGAGCGCGCGTTGCCAATGACGTGCTTCACGCGTGTGCCGTACGCACGGGCGAGGCGGTGGGCCAGATCCGCGGGCAGCCACGCATTCTGCTGCATGAAGCCGGCGAGGAAACGCGCGAAGTCGGCTTGCGGAATATCGCCACCGGGCAACGGCACACCGGCCGTCCACGAAGGCACGCCGTTATACAGCGCGTGCGCGAGTTGGTCGACGGCTTCTTCCGCCAGCTTGCGGAAGGTCGTGATCTTGCCGCCGAACACCGACAGCAGCGGTGCTTCGCCCGCGGGCGCGTCGAGCTCGAGCGAGTAATCGCGCGTGACCGCCGAGGGATTGTCCGCGCCTTCTTCCTCGAGCAGCGGACGCACGCCCGAATAGGTCCAGCGCACGTCTTCCGGCGAGATCTTCTGCTTGAAGTAGCGGTTGATCGAGTCGCACAGGTACTGGGTTTCCTCGGCGCTGATGGCGACCTGTGAAGGATCGCCGCGATATTCGAGGTCGGTCGTGCCGATCAGCGTGTAATCGTGTTCGTATGGAATCGCGAAGATGATCCGCTTGTCCGGATTCTGAAAGATGTACGCATGATCGTGTTCGAACAGACGACGCGTGACGATATGACTGCCTTTCACGAGGCGCACGCTGTGGGTGGCCTCGCGGCCGAGCGCGCCTTGCAGCAATTCGCCGACCCACGGCCCGCCCGCATTCGCAATCGAGCCCGCGCGCACGTCGAGGATTGTGCCGTCCGCGCGTTTGAGTTGCGCGCGCCATTCGCCGCCGGCGCGCACCGCGCTCAGCAGTTTGGTGCGCGTGAGAATCTTCGCGCCGCGTTCCTGCGCGTCCAGCGCGTTCAGCACGACCAGACGCGCGTCGTTCACCCAACCGTCCGAATACACGAAACCACGTTTGATCGAATCGACGAGCGGTGCGCCGGCAGGATGGTTGCGCATCACGATGCCACGCGAGCCGGGCAGCAACTCGCGTTTGGCGAGGTGATCGTAAAGGAACAGACCGGCGCGGATCAGCCAGGCCGGGCGCAGATCGGGCATGTGCGGCATCACGAAGCGCAGCGGCCACATGATGTGCGGCGCCGCGCGCAGCAGTGTTTCGCGCTCCTGCAGGGCTTTGCGCACCAGCCCGAATTCGCGGTATTCGAGGTAGCGCAGACCGCCGTGAATCAGCTTGGTACTAGCCGACGACGTATGCGCCGCCAGATCGTCCTGTTCGCAGAGCAGCACCGACAGGCCGCGGCCCGCCGCGTCGCGTGCGATGCCTGCGCCGTTGATCCCGCCGCCCACGACGAGCAAATCGTATCTCGAGCCTTGCGTCACCTGCCGTGTCCCCTGCGTCGTATCCGGAAATTTGGAAAACCGTTTGGAAAATCTATCGAACCGATAGTGTTCGTTTTCGAACTTTAATGAACATATTCGAAAAAGTAAAGTTCGATTGCCTTATACGCCCTCTATCGGTTGGCTAAGGTAGTGGCGTAACGGGCGGCCACGGACGATACTCTCGGCAGCAGCCATTTCGAGGTGAATTCATGCGTGGACTTTGGATAATCGGCGCCGCTGCGCTCCTGACGGGATGCGTCAGCTCGCCGAGCTTGAATGGGACGATGGGCGCGCCCTCGTTCGCATCGTTGCAGCAGATGTGCAGCGCCCAGACGGTCGACTACGGTAATGACGCACAAGGCGTCTACGCGACGCTGTTCGATGCGTACGTGGCGAACCGGCGCGGCAAGCTGTCGAAGGAGGATTACTGCGCGTTCCAGGCGTCGCTTGCGCAGCGCTATGCGAGTCAGGGGGTGAGTACCGATCCGCAGGTGCGTAATCAGTGGGTGGCGTTTTTCACCGACCAGCGAGCCAAGGCGTTGAGCTGGCGTGCGGCCGCCGATCCTACTTTGCGCGCGGGCTGAGCTTCGCGCTTTGTTCCGTTTGGCTGGTACTTCCCGGCGGACTAGTCGCGCTGAGTGAATTGACGGGCTAGCTCGGCGTTAGCCGTGCTGTGGCTGGGCCCCGCGCCATAACATCCGGCGAATCTGCGCGAACACCGCCTCGCGCGTCGGCGCGTTGCTCGCGTCGGCTTGTTGCGCCTGGGGCAACGGCAGCTGATTGGCGAGCGTCAGCATGGTGAAGCCGTGCAGGCTTGCCCAGTACGCATAGCCGATCAATTGGGGATCGCCTTCCAGAATGCCCGCGGCAACGAGCTGCTCGAAGTGCGCCCCCAGCAGTTGCCACGCGCGCTGCAACGCGGCCGTGTGTTCCGGGTAGGCGGCTTCCGGCTGCGTCAGATCGAACATCAGACGGTAGGCGTGCGGCTCGTCGAGTGCGAAGGCCACGTAGGCGTCGCTGACGGCGGAATGGTCGGTCGCGGGCGCTTGTTTTGCCACCGCTTCGAGCCGCGCCGCAAAGCGGTTGAACGCTGCGGCGCGGACCATCGCAAGGATCTCGTCTTTGTCGCGGAAGTAGCGATAGGGCGTCATCGCGCTGCAACCTAGCTCCTTTGCCAGTTCGCGCATCGTCACACCTTGCGCGCCGCGCGTGGCGAACGCGTTTTCGGCGACGCGCCGCATGGCTTCGCGGAATTGCTGGATATCGTCGGAGGAGAGTGTCTTTGGCATGCGCGAGGGCAAAAGGTCCGTCGCGTCAATTTACTGTGTAAATCACCTGGGCACAATAAAGCGGCCGTTTTGCGCGGCCCCCTTGCTTGATCAAAAAATGTGCGGCAGCTTGAAAGACATGGGCACGAGCGATGGTACCGCTGCGCAGCGCGCCGTCATGCTGCCGGTCGTCGGTTTCAAAACCCGGCGTACTAGGAGAGACGCTTGATGGCCCGGAGTGCGTTGTCGCCGGTTTCGGTCACCCGCCATTGTTCGTTGCCCGACGCAAGCCGTTCAAGTTGCACGAGCTGGCGTTCCAGCAGGGCGTCGAGTTCTTGTCGCTCCATGTCAACTTGATTGGGGGCGTCCTTGACGAGCAACAACGTGGCGAATTCATGCGGACTCAGCATCGTTTCTCTCCATGTCAAGCAAACGCGGACGGCCTTGCCGGCGACTGGCCAGATGCCAGTGAAGTCCGCTAAAGGATCAGGCGGGAGGTACGGCTATTACGACAGGTTCACGCTACCGGCACTCCGCGTAACGCGGAACGACGCCGGGGAACTGGAGTGTAGTCAAACGCCGGTTAAACACCAAATGGGCCCCAGTAAATTTTCCCTTTGACAATTGAGACCTGCAGAGGCGGTTTGGAGCCGCGGCAAGATCCTTGATTTCACTCGAAGTTTCGCGTGCGCTGCAACATGGCCGAAGTCGCCTGGATGGCGTGGTATTACTCGGCGACATACACCTGGCAATTGGCGGCAGCGAGCGTTTCGTTCATCTCGGCGGGCGGCGCGGCGTCGGTGAAAAGTGCGTCGATCTGCTCGAGATGACCTTGGCGCACGAGTGCCGGGCGGCCGAATTTGGAGTTGTCGGCGGCGAGAAATACCGTGCGCGCATGCTGGATGATCGCCTCGGCGACGCGCACTTCGCGGGTATCGAAATCGCGCAGCGTGCCGTCCGTTTCGATACTCGAGGTACCGATGATCGCGAAATCCACTTTGAACTGCCGGATGAAATCGATCGCCAGTTCGCCGACGATGCCCTTGTCCCACGGCCGCACGATGCCGCCCGTCACCAGCACTTCGCAATCCGGGTAGCCGCTCATCATGCTGGCGACGTTCAGATTGTTGGTGATCACGCGCAGGCCGCGATGCCGGTTGAGCGCCCGTGCGACTTCCTCGGTGGTCGTACCGAGGTTGATGAAGAGGGATGCCTGGTCGGGAATGTGAGTGGCCACTAGCGTCGCAATGCGCCGCTTCTCGTCATGGAACATGCGCTGACGCGCCGTGTACGAGACGTTCTCGGAGCTGGTCGGCAGACTGGCGCCACCGTGATAGCGGCGCAGCAGGTTCATGTCGGCGAGCCAGTTGACGTCGCGGCGGATCGTCTGCGGCGTCACGTCGAAGTGCGCCGCAAGGTCGTCCACGGTCACGAAGCCGTCGCGTTGCACCCACTCCAGCAGTTCCTGTTGCCGGGCATTGAGAGTCAGGCGGGGGTCTCGGGTCATGGGTCTCGGGTCGTGGGTTTTTATCGGCGCTCTCCGCTGCCGGCGCGGTGAGCTGAACCGGAATAACGGGTAAGGCGTGGACGAGGGTGACCGTATTGTAAGACCATCGCACGTCTTGTCTGCTCGTGTGTCATGGTTTGGATCTCAAGACGGCTGTAGCGCGATCCATTCAAGTACGTTTTGCATTTATTCATACGATAAATGAATTTGTTTTTTGTGCCGGATCGCGCTGCAATCCAAGGCTCCGCGTTTTACCCCGTGTTACACCGTTTTCACCCCTTTCCAATGGTTTCCGGCGTCTCGCCGTTGACAACGTCGAATCGCAGCACTTGCAGATCGAAGCCATGAAGCTGGCGTTCGCCGACGTCTACCGCTACGTCGCCGATCCGCGTTCGATGGAGGTCACGCCCGAACAGATGCTCGACGACGCGTACCTGAAGTCGCGCGCCAAGCTGATCGACCCGAAGCGCGCCCCGCAATTCGACTTCGGCATGCCGAAGGCGGGCGGCACGATCTATATGTCGGTGGCGGACGAGCGCGGCATGATCGTCAGCTTCATCCAGTCGAACTACATGGGCTTCGGCTCGGGCATCGTGGTGCCGGACAGCGGCATCTCGATGCAGAACCGCGGCTGTGGCTTCTCGATGGACCCGAAGTCGCCGAACGTGGTGGAAGGCGGCAAGCGGCCGTTCCACACCATCATCCCGTCGTTCCTCACGCAGCAGGTCGACGGCAAGCAGGAAGCGGTGATGAGCTTCGGCGTGATGGGCGGTGATATGCAGCCGCAAGGCCATCTGCTATCGATCGTGCGGATGCTCGACTACGGGTCAGCAGCCGCAGGCCGCCTGCGCCGCGCTGGAAGGTCAATCGCGACTTCACGATCGATATCGAATCGACGCTCGATCCGAAGACCGCTGCGGCGCCGCAGAAACTGGGCCACACGATCAAGTCGGTGGACGATCCGTACATGGACTTCGGCTCCGGCCAGTACATCTGGAAGCTCGATCGTAACGATCCGGACCGCGGCTATGTGGCGGCGAGCGACAGCCGCCGCGACGGGTTGGCCGCTGGGTTTTAAACGATACAGACGAGGCGCGGCGGAGCCGACGCGGCCGCCGCGCATCGCTTGCGTCATCGGCGATGCATCGTGCGGTGTGGTGGGCCCGCATCCCGGCATCCAGCTATGCGGGCATTCGGGGCGACGGCGACTCGACCCACCGACGGCCGGCATCCCGTAACGCAATTAAAGCCAGGCACCGCGCGCAGCCGAAAGAACGCGCGAGGCTGCGGGCAAGCACACGGAGACGCCCGAGGACAAGGGCGCGTCTTTCTCCAACCAGTGGGTGAATCTGCTGCTGGCCGTGGGCATCGTCGCGCAATCAACGGTCGGCGTGTATGTGCTGCCACTCTACATGCCGATGTACGCGGTCAAGCCGTTGCACATGCCGGCGGCGGCGTCGTTCGGCGTGGTGGTGCTCAACGGCGGCTTGCAGTTTTTGCTCTCGCCGGTGATGGCGCGTTGTCCAATCGCATCGCCCGGATTCGCATCATGCTGACCACGTCGATTCTGATGGGCGCGCTGATCTATCCGATGTTCGCATGGTTCCAGTCGCATCCAACGATCGGCTGGCTGTTGGTGTTGCAAGGCACGGCCGGTATTTTCAAGGCCGCTTACTCTGGACCGATGCCCGCGCTGATGTCCGAGATCTTCCCGACGCAGGTGCGCTCGACGGGTCTTTTAATCGGTTACAGCATCGGCGTGACGATCTTTGGCGGCTTTGCGCCGACGATTGTGGAGACTTTCATTCACGCGACCGGCGACAAGCTCGCGCCAGGTTACTACGTCCTGATTGCCGCAGTGTTGTCCGGGTTGTCGCTTGTCGTGGTCGCGTGGCGGATGCGGCGCGTTCGGCATCTCGAAGGCGTTCAACCCGCATGACGGCGTTGCGGGCGACCGTTGTGCCACGCAGCGAACCTCGCTGCGCTTGACCCGCACCCCTGTTCCAGCCGAAGCCAGCTCGTCGTCGAGCTGGCTTTTTTATGGCCTGCGTGCGCGGTTTGTAACCAACCGAAGGATTTAATTACCGCGAAATTGGAACTGCGGCAGGGCGGCACGGTCTGTGCTGGGTTACCTGCAGAGTTGGGAAACACCGGCTAAGATGCAGATACACGGGGTTAACTCTAATTCAAGGCGCTGTATCTGACACGGCGGACCGCCCTTGCGATAGCGGGCGGTTTTGAGCGCGCTCCACGAGTCGATACAGCTTTCGGAGCAAAGACACAATGCCCACTGAGCTGAACCATGTGATGCCCTGGCGGATCGAGGATATCGACCTCACCCGCATAGATCGCCAGAAGGCCGTCGCTAACGAAGACCTGCTGCTTCTCTTGTGTGCCGCCTCGTTTATCGAAAGCGGTACCGATCTTTACACCAGCAATCTGAGCACCTTCTTCGACGGCGACCCGGAAGTCTCAGCCTGGCTCAACCAGGAATGGGAGCCGGAAGAAATGCAGCACGGCCGGGCGCTTAGGACATATATCGCCTACGTCTGGCCTGAGTTCGATTGGGACACCGCGTTCCGCGATTTCATGGAGGAGTATTCGCTGACCTGTTCGGTCGAAGACTTCGAAAAGACCCGCGCGCTCGAGATGGTCGCGCGCTGCGTGGTGGAAACCGGTACCGCCACGCTGTATCGCGCGATCGGCGAATCGTCGGACGAGCCGGTGCTCAAGCAGATCACTGACAACATCCGCACGGATGAAGTCCGCCACTACAAGCACTTTTTCAAGTTTTTCAAGAAGTACAACAAGATCGAAGGCAACGGACGTCTTGCTGTTCTCGGCGCATTGATGCGCCGCGTGATGGAAATCAAGAACGAAGACTCGGAGATTGCACTGCGCCATGTCTTCGCGATTCGTTATCCGGAGCGCGTGCACGATTCTGCCTATAACCGCGAGCGTGCGGCGCGCATCAACGCGTTGGTGCGGCGTAATCTGTCTGCCGATATGTGCGTGAAGATGCTGCTCAAGCCGCTCGATCTGCCGGCCAAGATTCAGCCGGGCGTGCATTACCCGCTCGCCAAGATCACGCAGCACGTGTTCTTCCGCTGATGTTTTTCTGCTGAGTCCGAGGCGCGTGTAGAGACGAAAAGGAATGGCCCGCTGGTGCGGGCCATTCGCTTTTTCGAGGCATGATTGAGGTCTGCGACTTTCGCAAACAGCTACTGACCGGATCGAGACGATGAGCGACTCCCCTGCACCCGAACGTCCGCTTGAACAACAGGTGTTCGACGAATGGCCCGACGCCGTTCGCGCGTTATTCGACGGGTCGTCGTTGGCGAGCAAGACGGGATTTACCGCGTCGTTGCTCACCGTCGATGCGAACGGCCATCTGCGCACGTCGTTGCTCGGCGTCGGCGAGTTGTACGCGCCCGATTCGCGCGCGCTATGTATTGCGTTGTGGCCGCAGGCTCGGGCGGCGCGCGTGATCGCGCAAAGCGGCCGGGCCGCGCTGACGTTCGTCTGCGACGAGGCGTTCTATCAGGTGCAGTTGCGTTTCACGCCACTAACAGCCGTGACAGGCGACGATAGCGGCCTCGCATACCTCATCGGCTCGATCGACACGGGCGAGGCGCAAAGCGTGCGTTATGCGCGCCTGACAAGCGGCATTACGTTTGAACTGGAAAGGGAAGGGGAGGTGGTGCTCGATCGATGGGAACGGCAGATCGAACACCTGAAGCAAGCTGCCGCTGCGGCTAGCCGTTAGTCTGCTGGGACTATAGCTAACGAGCAGGCAGCGCTTAAAGTTTAACGGCCGCGCTGGCCGCTGCGTGTCGGTTGGCCGCCACGCGGCGCGTCGTTGCGCGGTTTTGCGCCGCCCAGCAAAGCGCCTGGATTGCCGCCTTGCGGCTTCGCAGCCTGCGGCTTGCGCGGCGCATGTTGCGCGGCGCTGCCTTCGTGCGCCGCTGCACGCGGCTGACCGTCGTGACGCTGGCCGTCGCGGCGCGGCTGGCCGCCGTTGCCGGCCGGCTTCGCGCCTTGCGGCTTCGGCTGCTGCTGACCATTCGCCGGACGCTGACCCGAACGTTGCGCCGGCTTCGCGGAAGACGGCGCGCCCTCGCGGCGGCCGCTTTCCCGCTGGCCACCTTCGCGCTTCGGCGCACCTTGACCCTGGCGCGGCGCACGTCCACCGCCGCCGCCACCACCACCCTGACCACGGCGCAGAATCGGCTCCGGCTTGGCAGTCGGATCCGGTTCGAAACCGGCGATCACTTCCTGCGGCACCGGACGCTTGATCAGCTTCTCGATGTCCTTCAGCAGTTGCAGTTCGTCGACGCACACCAGCGAGATCGCCTCGCCCGTCGCGCCTGCGCGGCCCGTGCGGCCGATGCGGTGCACGTAATCTTCCGGCACGTTCGGCAGATCGTAGTTGACCACGTGCGGCAGCTGATCGATATCGATGCCGCGTGCTGCGATATCAGTGGCGACCAGCACTTGTAGCGTGCCGTCCTTGAACTCGGCGAGCGCACGCGTACGGGCCGACTGGCTCTTGTTGCCGTGAATCGCCAGTGCGCTGATGCTGTCTTTGGTCAGCTGTTCGGCGAGGCGGTTCGCGCCGTGCTTGGTGCGTGTGAACACCAGCACCTGGAACCAGTTGTGTTGCTTGATGAGGTGCGTGAGCAGCTCGCGCTTCTTGTCGCGGTCGACCGGGTGAATCTTCTGCGCGATCGTCTCAGCCGTCGTGTTGCGGCGGGCGACTTCGATCAATGCCGGCGAGTCGAGCAGATTGTCGGCGAGCGTCTTGATCTCGTCGGAGAAGGTGGCCGAGAACAGCAGGTTCTGACGCTTCGGCGGCAACTTCGCGAGCACGCGCTTGATGTCGTGGATGAAGCCCATGTCGAGCATGCGGTCGGCTTCGTCGAGCACGAGAATCTCGAGATGCGACAGGTCAATGGTCTTCTGCTGCATGTGGTCGAGCAAACGCCCCGGCGTGGCGACGACAATGTCCACGCCGCTGCGCAGCGCGCCGATCTGCGGATTGATGCCGACGCCGCCGAACATCACGGTCGACTTCAGCTTCAGGTACTTGCCGTAGGCGCGCACGCTTTCTTCGACCTGTGCGGCCAGCTCACGCGTTGGCGTGAGGATCAGCGCGCGCACGACGCGCTTGCCCGAGGCCGTGTTGACAGCGGGCATGGTGTTCAGACGCTGCAGGATCGGCAGCGTGAAGCCGGCGGTCTTGCCGGTGCCGGTCTGCGCGCCGGCCAGCAGATCGCCGCCGTTGAGCACGGCGGGGATTGCCTGGGTCTGGATCGGAGTCGGGGTGGTGTAGCCGAGTTCGTGTACAGCGCGGACCAGCGGTTCGGACAAGCCGAGAGAATCAAAAGACATAGATGTTCTTTGCAATGCAGTTTCGCGAACGGCACCAGACGGCGCCAAAAGGGCCCAGGTGGCCCGAGTCAGGCCTAAAAGCGGGCACAAGCGCGGCATGAACACGCCCGCATGGCGCGTTCGAGGCCAAAGCCCGGTTCCGGTCGCAGAGAAATCGGCGGCACGCGGGAAACGCGTGCCGAATGCTTCAACGCGCTATGCAGACACGTTGACTGGCCTTAAGTTGCATTTCGCCGCCGTGGGATGTCACGCGACGTAGCGCGCAACACTGACGAATTGACACAGACTGCCCGCCAGTACGAACAGGTGCCAGATACCATGTCCGTGCCGGATGCGCTCGTCGTTGATGAAGAAGTAGATGCCGGCGCTGTAGATGACCCCGCCGGCCACGAGCCAGGCGGTACCCGCTGCCGGTAAGGCTTGAACCAGCGGGCAGACGGCAACGAGCGCGAGCCATCCCATCAAGACATACAGCACCATCGAAACGCTGCGGGTGCGTCGCCCGAGCGTCAGTTCCTGCACGATGCCGAGAGCGGCAAGCCCCCAGCTTACGCCGAATAGCGACCAGCCCCACGGTCCGCGCAATGTGACGAGCGTGAACGGCGTATAGCTGCCGGCGATCAGCAGGTAGATCGCCGAATGATCGCATTTTTGCAGAACCGCCTTGACGCGCGGGTTGCGCACGCTGTGGTAAAGCGTCGAGATAGCATACAGCACGAACAGCATTGCACCGTAGACACTGAAACTCACCACCTTGTACGCGTCGCGGTCGAGCGCGCCCATCGTCACGAGCGCAGCAAGCCCCGCCACCGACAGCACGGCGCCGACGAGGTGGGTGATGCTATTGAAACGCTCTCCGACATGCACAGCTCTTTCCTCCCGCGCGGTTTCATCAGGGTTAATCCCCACATGATACCGGTCCTGAAAAAACGAAGG
The DNA here is from genome assembly GCF_046025895.1 of Paraburkholderia sp. RL17-337-BIB-A. Lineage (NCBI taxonomy): Bacteria > Pseudomonadati > Pseudomonadota > Betaproteobacteria > Burkholderiales > Burkholderiaceae > Paraburkholderia > Paraburkholderia sp. RL17-337-BIB-A. The sequence continues at coordinate 577,172 of NZ_JARESY010000001.1, forward strand.
GCGCGGCCGCGTTATTCGCAGGCCGCGCCCCAGGTGCTTCTAACGCTGCTTAGTCGAGCGGCGCCGAACGCAGGTCAGACACTTGCTGCGGCGACACGGCCGTACCGTGGTTGCCCCAGGACATACGAATGTACGTCACGACAGCAGCCACTTCCGTGTTCGACAGCGCCTGCGCGAACGGCGGCATGCCGTACGGATGCGGGTTGCCGTCCGTGCTCGGCGGATAACCGCCATTCAGCACCATACGGATCGGGTTGACCGCCGACGGCATCTGGATCGACTGGTTGTTCGCGAGCGGCGGGAAGGACGGCGGCATACCGAGGCCGTTTTCCGCGTGGCACTTCGCGCAGTTGTCAGCGTAGATCTTTTGGCCTTGCTTCAACAGTTCGCCACCGAACTTTTCCGAAGTTTCGAGCTGCAGCGGTTCCGGTGCTTCGCTCTTCTGCGGAATAGTCTTCAGGTACGTGGCCATTGCGTTGATGTCTTCGTCCGACATGTACTGCAGGCTGTTGTGAACCACTTCAGCCATCGGACCGAACACCGCGCCGCGGTTCGACACACCGGTCTTCAGCAGATCGGCGATGTCTTTGGTTTCCCAGTCGCCGAGGCCGGCTTCCTTGTTCGACGTCAACGACGGTGCGTACCAGTTCTGCAGCGGGATCAAGCCGCCGGCGAACGCCGCCGAGCTGACCGGGCCGCCCATTGCGTTGATCGACGTGTGGCACATGCCGCAGTGGCCGAGGCCTTCGATCAGATACGCGCCACGGTTCCATTCGACCGACTTGGTCGGATCAGCCTTGTACTCGCCTTCGCGGAAGAACAACGTGCGCCAGCCGATCAGCATGTTGCGCTGGTTGAACGGGAATTTCAGTTCGTGCGGACGGCTCGGCACATTGACCGGCGTAACCGAGCGCATGTACGCGTAGATCGCGTCCGAGTCGGCGCGCGTGACCTTCGTGTAACTCGTGAACGGGAAGCCCGGGTACAGCAGGCTGCCGTCTTTCGAACGGCCCGTGTGCATCGCGCGGTAGAAGTCATCCTGCGTCCACTTGCCGATACCGTACTGGTCGTCAGGCGTGATGTTCGGCGTGAACATCGTGCCGAACGGCGTCAGCATCGGCAGGCCGCCGGCGAACTGCTTGCCGCCGCGCACCGTGTGGCACGCGATACAGTCGCCGGCGCGGGCGAGGTACTCGCCCTTCTTGATCAGCGCCGCCTGGTCGGCGGGCGTTGCCGCCATGGCCGTGCCGTTATGCAGATTGTCGCCGCCCGACCACAGGACGGGAACGAGTGCGGCAGCCGCAACGACGACGACTGCCGAGAGGGCGAACAAAGACTTGCGTTTCATTTGAGTGTCTCTCCCGGTGCCTTATTGCGGTTCGCTGCCGCAGGCAAGCGGAGTCTTCATCGAGCGGGCCGGAGCCGGCACGGGGTTTTGTGGGGCCGTTTGCGTGGCAAGCCATGAGGCGACGGCGTTCACGTCATCGTCGGTCAGACGCGTGGCGATGGTGTGCATGCAATCAGGTGCGATGGCATGACGCGAGCCCGAACGCCATGCGCCCAGCTGCGCGCTGATGTAGTCCGAATGCAGGCCGACCAGACCCGGGATAGCGGGTTCCATACCGGTCAGCGCTTTGCCGTGGCAAGCCGCGCAGGCCGGAATCTGTCTGGATGCGTCGCCGTTCAGCACGATCTGCTGGCCGCGCGCAACGATTGCCGCCGACACGGTCGGCTTGGCCGGCGTGGGGTACGGCGGACGTTGCTGCGAGAAGTACGTGGCGATCTGATGAAGATAGTCGTCCGAGAGATACGTGACGAGATAGTTCATGGGCGGGTACTTGCGGCGCCCTTCGCGGAAGTTCTGCAACTGGTTGTACAGATAGTCTGCCGGCTTGCCCGCCAGACGCGGGAAGTAGTCGTTGTCGGTACCCTGGCCATGCGAGCCGTGACAGGCCGTGCAACCTTGCACGCGCGCTTCCATCGTATCGGGGGCCTTCGGTTGAGTCTGCGCTTTCGCAGCGCTATAGACACCCGCGGAGCCGATCAGCAGAAGGGCAAGCAGCGAGCGGAAAAGGCGTCTTGGAGACACGCGTAACTCCATCAAAAGCGGGGACCTGACCGAACTTCGAGCGGCTCGGAGTGAAGGGCAGCCGGCGCTGCGGCGACGCGCAGCATTCTATCATCGTAGGGTGATGGTGGCTATTTGTCAGCTTGAAGAAGGTTCCCGTTGTCACGCTAATGCGACAGTTTGCCGCGCACGACCGCGTGGACAGGCCGGGTCTGCCATCTCGATTTTGTGTGCGCGATCGCTGGCGCAAGTGCCGTTCTTGCCGGCCTGTGTAACAAACCACGTTGAACCGACGCGCGCGGGGACCATCGAAGCGTACACTTCCGGGCGCGCCGGTGTCTGTCCGACGCGGACGCCCCCGGCTCAACGCCTACCGTTTTACTTTCCATAAGCTATCGGCCTTACATGAAGCTATTCAATTTTTCCCGTCCGGCGCTGCATGCGTTGACGTTCGGCGCTGCGGCTCTGGTCATGGCGTCCACGGCTTTTGCGCATGCGCATCTGGTGTCGAGCGAGCCGGCGGCCAACGCCGAGGTGGCTGCTCCCGCGGAAGTGACGATCCATTTCACCGAGCCGCTCGAGCCGGCTTTCAGCAGGATCGATCTGAGTGACGCAAGCGGCAAGCCCGCCGCGCCGGCTGCGTCGCAAGTCGACAAAAGTGACGCAAAGGTGATGCACCTCGGGCTGCCGCAGTTGACGGCCGGCCGCTATGCGGTGCATTGGATCGCGGTTGCCACGGACGGCCACCGTACTCAAGGCAACTTCGCGTTCGTCGTCCAATGAACCTCGACGGACTGTGGATCGGGCAGGTCGCCATGGCCGCGCTCATGAACGTCGCGTTTGCGTTTGCCATCGGTTCGGCGTTGCTCGGCGCGTGGCTCGCCAAGGACGCACGGGCCAAGATCGCGCCGGCGCGGCCCGCCTGGTTGCGCGCTCAACGGTCGATGCTGACGGCCAGCGTCGTGCTGGTGCTGGCGGACCTCGGGTGGCTGTTGTATCAGGCGGCGTCGATGAGCGGCGTCGCGTTGCCGTCCGCATTCGGCGTGGTGCCGACTGTATTGACGCAAACTCATGTCGGCTACGGCTGGAGCGTGGCGTTCGCCGGCGCGCTGGTGTTGCTGGGCACGGCGATGGCCAGTCATACGGGCATGCTGCGCAATGCGCTGCTGTGGCTCGCGGTGATCGCTATCGCGGCGGGCAAGGCGTCGCTCGGGCATGCGGCCGATGCCGGCCCGCTCTCGGCGGCGATCGGCATGCAGACGCTGCATGTGCTGGTCACGAGCGTGTGGGGCGGCCTGGCGATGGCGGCGGGGCTCGCGGTACTGCCCGCGCTCGGCACCTCGACCGCGCGTGGGCTGCTGATCCGTACGGCGACGCAGGTGTCGAGCGTATCGGTGGTGGCGGTCGGGCTGGTGCTGATCACTGGCGTCTTCAATGCCGTGCGCGGTTCGGGCGGCTCGTTCGAAGCGATCCAGATGAGCACCTGGGGCCATGTGCTGACGCTCAAGCTTGCGCTGGTCGTGCTTGCGCTGGTGCTCGGCGGACTCAACCGCTTCTCGGCGCTGCCGCGTTTGCGCCGCACGGCCTCGACGATGGACGCGCATACCTTCGTCAACGTGCTGTATCTGGAAGCGCTGGCGATGATCGGCGTGTTCGTCGCGGCTGCCGTCTTGTCGCACAGCGTGCCGGCGTTTGCCGCGTTGGGTTGAGTTAGCGTTGGGAGGAGGTTAGTCGCGCGAATTACAGTGCGCGCCGCCGTTGCTTCTTCAATGCAAGATAAAAAAGCGCCGCACAGCAAAAGCGTGCGGCGCAATACACACGGTCGCCCGGCGGTGGCCGGCTGATCCGTTACTGCTCTTTAGACGGCGAGTGCGCGGCCCGCCCGTTCCAGCGTATCTTCCGGAAACATTTCCTGCTGCAGTTCGCCGTCATCGCCAAACCACTGGCAGATCAGCCAGTAGCCCGGCGCGAACAGCACTGGCCCGGTCCACGTGACCGTCAGCGGACGTCCGCCGGACCTGAGCGTCACGACGTCGCCGGCGCGGTAGGCAGGTTTTGGAAGGCTCGCAGATCTCTTTCTCAGTCGCATGGTGTGCTTCCGCTGAGTGAAACCGATCATTCGAGGCCGAGCCGATGTCCAAGAATCGGCGCACAGAAGAGCGCGATCGCGCAGCCCGCTGCCTTGCCTTCCAGTTCCGCGCCTGCGGCGCGTGAGCCGTACATATGCGTCAACAGCTCGAAGAGCTGCGGCACGCAGTACACCACCGCGGCGGCGATAAAGCATTTTTCGACTACCGAGATGCGCCAGCCGCGTTCATAGGCGAGCATCGCGCCGATGATGCGAAGCACGCCGAACACCACCAGCGCGCCGACGGCGGCCTGTTCGCGGAGCAGATAGTCTGGAAGGAATTCGCCCATGATGTTTCCCCGATGCATTAGTCGTTTGAATGCATTTGAGCAAGGAGTGGGCCAGGCGTATGTCTGATGCCGAACAAACGGCTTGGAAGCCTTTCTGGATAAGGCTTTGCGTGATACCACGGGAAAGTCTTGAAGGCTCGGAAAACACGTTTCCACGCCGTTCCGGTCCGTGATGTTACGTAACTGCGACGTGAGCGTGTCACGCCCCCGTAACGCGCGCGTCGAGGGCAAGACAGCGTTCAGAAAAGGCGCCTCATCTCAGCGAATCCATTCGATTCGCCCGACCAGGAACAGATAAGACAACGCGCCGACCAAGCCGGCGCCACGGGCCGTGCAAAAACAAAAACGCCGCCCGCAGGCGGCGTTCAACTACGCAACTACCATTCCGCGACGCTGCCATCCTCGTGGCGCCACACGGGATTGCGCCAGCGATGACCGACCTTTGCCATCTCGCGGACCTTCTCTTCATTCACTTCGATACCGAGGCCTGGGCCTTGCGGAATCGACACGAAGCCGTCTTCGTATTTGAAGACTTCGGGGTTCTTGATGTAATCGAGCAGGTCGTTGCCCTGGTTGTAGTGAATGCCCAAGCTCTGTTCCTGGATGAACGCGTTGTAGCTGACCGCATCGATCTGCAGACAGGTGGCCAACGCAATCGGACCGAGCGGGCAGTGCAGCGCTAGCGCGACGTCGTACGCCTCGGCCATCGACGCGATCTTGCGGCACTCGGTAATCCCACCCGCGTGCGACGCGTCCGGTTGGATGATGTCGACATAGCCGCCCGACAGGATGTGCTTGAAGTCCCAGCGCGAATACAGCCGTTCGCCCAAAGCGATCGGCGTGTTGGTCTGATTGACGATGTCGCGCAATGCTTCCGCGTTTTCCGACAGCACCGGTTCTTCGATGAAGAGCAGCTTGTACGGGTCGAGTTCTTTGGCCAGCACCTTTGCCATGGGCTTGTGCACGCGGCCGTGAAAGTCCACGCCGATGCCGATGTTCGGCCCGACCGCTTCGCGCACGGCGGCGACGTTGTTGATGACGCCCTGCACCTTGTCGAAGGTATCGATGATCTGCAATTCTTCCGAGCCGTTCATCTTCACGGCCTTGAAGCCGCGTTCGACCACGGCGCGTGCGTTGTTCGCGACATCGCTCGGACGGTCGCCGCCGATCCACGAATACACCTTGATCTTGTCGCGCACCTGGCCGCCCAGCAGTGCATGAATCGGCACGCCATGATGCTTACCCTTGATGTCCCACAGCGCCTGGTCGACGCCGGCGATCGCGCTCATCGTGATCGGGCCGCCGCGGTAGAAGCCCGAGCGATACATCACCTGCCAGTGGTCTTCGATCAGCAGCGGATCTTTGCCGATCAGATAATCGGACAGTTCCTCGACGGCGGCCGCCACGGTATGCGCGCGGCCTTCGACCACTGGCTCGCCCCAGCCGATGACGCCTTCGTCCGTTTCGATCTTGAGGAAGCACCAGCGTGGCGGAACGATGAAGGTTTCGAGCCTGGTGATTTTCATGGTGTGCGTCTCCTAGTGGCTTGGGCGCCTGCGGAATATTTCGAGGATTCACATGCTACAACAAAAGCGTGTTTAAGTACTATTAATAGTACTATTGGCCAGATAGTGACGGGGTGCTGGCCGAAGCGTTACTCCCCGGGCGACCACAACGACCGCGACCACGACGATCTCGCGGCCGAGCGCCGGCCAAGCTTATCAACGCCGGAACGGCACCGAAACCATAGGTTGGCTGGTCGATATACCGGATAATCGCGGTCCGTTCCGGTCTCAGGTTCGATATCAATAGCGGCGCAAGGCCGCCGGGAGAAAGCTATTCAGCACGATCTGCACGGGCGTGTCGCCCATCTGCTGGCGACCGCGATTCTGCGCGGCGACTACGCGCCCGACTCGATCCTGCCGCGCGAGGCGGAGTTAATGGACACCTTCGGCGTGAGCCGGACCGTGTTGCGCGAGGCACTGCGCACGCTGACGTCGAAGGGGCTGGTCGAATCGCGTCCGCGCGTGGGCACGCGCGTGCGGCCAAAAATCGCGTGGAATCTGCTCGATGTCGACGTGCTCGACTGGTACTCGCGCGTTGCCGAGCCGATGGCGTTCGCCCTCAAGCTGCAAGAAATGCGCGAGATGATCGAGCCGTTCGCGGCGGGTCTCGCCGCGGCCTCGCATACCGACGACACTTTCAACGCATTGAAGGTCGCGCATGCGTCGATGGTCGGGGCGCGCAATGTCGATGAATGGGTGCGGGCCGATTTGCAGTTTCATTTGAGCGTGCTAACGGCATGCAGCAACGAATTGCTGATTCCGCTCGGCACGCTGATCGAGCGCACGCTGGAAGCGCAACTACGCCTGAATGCGAAACGCGCGGATGTGTTTAACGTGTCACTGGCCGAGCATACGGCGGTATTCGAAGCGATCCGTGACCGTGATGCAGTGGCTGCGCGAGAGGCGATGGCGGGGTTGCTGGGCGTGACGCGCGGCAGGATCGAAGGGTGAGCGTGGCGCGAGTGCGCTGCCGCTCCCGCTTGACCCCGATCATCGTGCTCAATCCATCGCCGCATGCGCCACCGACGCATCCGGCGCCTGGCGCGCCGGACGGATCAACAGCAGCAACGGAATCACGAACAGCGTCGCCATGAACATCAGCTTGAAGTCGTTCAAATAGGCGATCATCGACGCCTGCTGTGTAATCGACACGTTCAGCGCCGCCATATCGTAATTCGAGCCGCTGTTGAGCATCGGCTGGATCGCCGGATTGAACGGCGTGATATTCGCAACGAGGTCCGCATGCGAGACCTGCGTGTTGCGCGTCATCAGCGTCTGCACGATCGAAATGCCGATACTGCTGCCGATATTGCGCATCAGGCTGTACGTGGCGGTGCCGTCCGCGCGCAACGCGGGCGTGAGCGTCGAGAAGGTCAGCGCGCTCAGCGGCACGAACACGAGACCCAGGCCGAAGCCCTGGATCACGCCGGGCCAGACAATGTCCGACGCCGACAGCACGATCGTGTAATGCATCATCTGCCATAGCGCGAACGCGGAGATCAGGAAGCCGGCGAGCAGGAGAAGCCGCGCGTCGACCCGCTTCAAGAGCCGCCCGGCGAACAGCATCGCAACCATGGTTCCCGCGCCGCTCGGCGCCGTGACGAGACCCGTGGTCGCGACCGGATAGTTCATCAGGTTTTGCAGCATCGGCGGCAGCAGCGCGCGCGTCGCATACATCACCGCGCCGATCACGAAGATAAAGAACGTGCCGGTTGCGAAGTTCGGGTCCTTCAGCAACTCGTATTTGAAGAACGATTTCTTGCCGACCGTCGCGGTATGCACGAGGAAGAACGCGAAGCTGATCGCCGCGACGAGCGCCTCGATGACAATCTCATGCGAGCCGAACCAGTCGAGTTGCTCGCCGCGGTCGAGCATGGCCTGCAGTGCGCCGATAGAGAGACCCAGCGTGGCAAAGCCAAACGCGTCGAATTTCGCGTCGTGCTTCGGTTCGCGCGCGGGCAGGAAGGTCGCCACGCCGAACAGGGCGAACGCACCGATCGGCACATTGATGAAAAACACCCAGCGCCAGTTGTAGCTATCGGTGAGCCAGCCGCCAAGCGTCGGCCCGAGAATCGGCCCGACCATCACGCCCATGCCCCACACCGCCATCGCCTGGCCCTGCTTTTCGCGCGGATTGATGTCGAGCAGGATCGACTGCGACAGCGGCACCAGCGAGGCCCCGAAAATTCCCTGCAGCAAACGTGATGCGACGATCTGCGTCAGCGTCTCCGACAATCCGCACAGCGCCGAGGCCACCGTGAAGCCACCGATCGCGAAGATCAGCAGCCGCTTGACGCTCAGCCGGTCGGACAGCCAGCCGGTCAGCGGCGTGGCGATCGCAGCCGCGACGATATACGAAGTCAGCACCCACGTGATCTCATCCTGCGACGCGGACAGCGTGCCCTGCATGTGCGGCAGCGCGACGTTGGCGATGGTGCTGTCGAGCGTCTGGATCAGCGTCGCGAGCATGATCGAGACGGTGATCATCGGCCGGTTGAGCGGGGCGGCGGTGCTCGTCGGCGGGGAGTCGGAGGACATGGGGAAGCGGATCTTCAATATAGTAAGCATGCTTAGTATATCGGCCGCAAGCGCATGCGCCCACCAGGAATTATGCGGAGCCTGAATTGCGCGCGTTCCGCACCCATCCGGCACCCGCCCCGGTGATGACAAACGAGAGCCTTTCGTATAATTCGCGCATGAACACCCCACTCGAAGAACGCTTCGGCTTTCTGATTTCCGACGTCGGCCGCCTGACAGGCAAGCGTTTCGACGATCTCGCGAAGTCATCGGTCGATCTGACACGCGCGCAGTGCCGCGTGCTGGCCAATCTCGCCCATTACGGCGACGTCAATCAGGCGCGGCTCGCGGACCTGCTCGAAGTCGCGCCGATTTCGGCGGGACGTCTGCTGGACCGCATGGAGGAGGGCGGCTGGATCGAGCGCACGGCCAATCCGCAGGATCGCCGCGAGAGGCAGGTGCGTATGACGCCAAAGGCCGAGCGCACGCTCGGCAAGGCGCGCAAAGTGGGCGATGAAGTCGCGCTCGAAGCACTGAACGGTTTTACCGACGAAGAAGCGAAACAGCTGATCGCGCTGCTGCAAAGGGTACGCGGTAATCTCAGCCGTCTCGTGGATCGCTGAAGCCGCCAAACTTCCACCGCGGTCAGTGATTACCCGCGGCTGCGGCGTTGAACCACGTCGAAGGCCGTCCTTGACCTGCCAATATTCATTGGCAGCGTGTCAGTTGATCTTTTCACTCGCTGCCGTTCCTCCTGGCCAAGTGCTACTGCCGCTCAGCCGGGACGTTCAGTCACCCGACGCTGTCGTGCGCGATGCAGACGGCTGCAAGCCGACCGACCGGGTCGGGGGGAGGTAGGGATGAAAACCATCTCGGCAAAAACGACGTTGATCATCTTCGCCGCTGCCTTGGCCGGCTGCGGCGGTGGCGGGGAGGATGACCTGACACCGCAACAGAAGCGCGCTTCAGCACCGGAACCGCGCTTCGAACACAACCCAAAAATCGCCTCGGCACTGAAACCGTACTTTGAGCAACAGGTGGGTTGGCTCCCGTGTGACAAGAGCGGCTTGCCTGCGGCTTACGGGAAAGTCGCAGAGTCTCCGCGCTTTCGTTGCGCGGATCTTCGCGCACCGATGGACTGGGGAGACCCTGCTAAAGGCGAGATAACGATCGCAGTAACGCGGCTTGCTGTGAAGGATCCGGCGAGGCGCATTGGTTCGCTGCTGTTCAACCCAGGTGGGCCGGGCGGAGACGGCCGTCTGGCGAACCTCACGTTCTATCGCCAATTGGCTGGCGTGGATGCGACTGTTTCTGAACGACACCTGCTCGACGCGTACGATCTGATCGGCTTTTCGCCGCGGGGAATGGGTTCAAGCACGCAATTGACCTGCGGTTCGACCCAGCGCCTCAGCACCGTTTGGTGGGGCAGCGATGTCAGCGCGTCGACCGTCGATGCCTTGCTGCGTAATGCCGAACTCAAATCGAAGGCGTGCCAGAACAACCCGCTCACCCCCTATATCAACACCGGTCAGATTGCCCGGGACATGGATCTGATTCGGGCAATATCCGGTGACGCCAAACTCAATTACATGGGCCACTCGTATGGCACATGGCTCGGCGCCTGGTATGCAGGGCTGTTTCCTGAGCGGACCGGCAGAATGGTGTTGAGCGCCAATCTGGATTTCTCCGCGCGTACCATGGCCGAGGCCGGTACCTTGCAGCAGCCGCCAGCGATCCAGCGAATCGCTGACGAGATAATTGGGCCCTACGCAGCACGACATGACGCGCATTTCAATCTTGGCAGTAACCCGGCGGCGACACGGCAACTATTTGCGGCGTTGCCGCCGAGGCTGCAGGCGGCGGCTTCGTCCGCACTTGATCAATCGCGTGTATTTGCCCTATCGGGCTACATCGATGAAGGGGCGTCCGTATTCGTAGCGGCGAAAGGTGTCCAGCAGATACTCGAGCAGAACCCCGGTAGTACGAAGGATCAGGTCCTGGCGCTCGCCCGGCATCACGCGTTTTCGCGCCATCGGCTAGCAAACCAGATGGCACTGCAGATCGCAACAAAGACTGTCATCCCAAACTACTTTGAAGCTGCGCAGCCTTCTCCTTTCAAAGACGACCCGCTGCATATGACAACCGAAGAGGCCGTGGATCTGGCAGTCATGTGCAACGACACGCCTGCGTTCAGCACTAGCAGGCAACTATGGATCGACAAACACCGGGAATATGCGCAGCGATATCCGCTGGGCAGTGGAACGCTGGGTGGTAGCGTGCTCAATTTCAGTTGCCTGTTCTGGAAGCCGCCGCAGCCGGCGGTGCTCAAGCCGACCATCGATGAGGTGGCGCGTGCGCCATCGATCCTTATGATTCAGGCGCAATTCGACGGCTACACGGCTGCTGAGGGCGCGCTGCGCATGTTCGACAGACTTCCGAACGCGAGCTTGCTCTACATAAAAGGCGAGCATTCGCACGTCGATTATCCGCACGGCAACCCGTGTGTGGATGAGCCGGTCACGCGCTACTTGCTGACTGGCACGCTGCCGCCTCGACGAGTGGACTGCGAGGACAGCAGGAAGCTATGGCTCGATGCAGGGAACGAGTTGGAGCCGGCCTGACCTACGGCCGTATTGCACGGGCGTGAGTAGCGCAAGTGGCTGGATTTGTTGACGGTTGCCACATTGAGCCGGGCCCGCGAGTAAGCGGGCCGCCGCCGGTTATCGCGAGCGTGCGGCTACTTGGCCTCGGAGCCCGCCACCGCGCCGGACGGCTGGACCAGCTCGAAGCAGGCAGCCGGCGTGGCCGGCGGTTTCGCTTTGGGATCGGGCTGCTGCGGGTCGATGCACTTGAACGCGCTCTGATCGCGTTGAACAAAGATCGTATCGGCCGGACCGGCATTGCCGTGAGCATCATTCACGACGGCAACGATCTTGTAGCCGTCCTGCAGCAACGTCGAAAGCGTAATTGGACTGGTGCGCCACTGACTGTCAGGAGGCGTTTGGGCGGCGGCGGTGAGCGGCGCTGCGCCGGCCAGAAGCGCGATGGATGCGGCGGCCACGGCAAGCGCGGTGGTGCGGAACGTCATCAAGAAACCTCCTTGAAGTTGCTGTTTGGAAAGCCAAAACAAAAAAGCCGCTGACCTTGTGGATCAGCGGCTTTTTCTTGCAACTGGTGGCGAATCAGGGACTCGAACCCCGGACCTGCGGATTATGATTCCGTCGCTCTAACCAACTGAGCTAATTCGCCGAAAGAAGCGAGATTATGAGGATAGGGCCGGGGGCTGTCAACCCCCGCTGCGCAACTTTTTTAAATTGCCCCATCCGTCAGGCGTGTCAGTCCTTCGCGTAAATATCCGAGTCTTTGGTTTCCTTGACGAACAGCACACCGATCACCAGCGTGATGAGCGCGATCACAATCGGATACCACAGCCCCGAGTAGATGTTGCCCTTGGCCGCCACGATCGCGAAGGCGGTTGCCGGCAGGAAGCCGCCGAACCAGCCATTGCCGATGTGATACGGCAACGACATCGAGGTATAGCGGATGCGAGTCGGGAACATCTCCACCAGCATCGCCGCAATCGGCCCATAGACCATCGTCACGTAGATCATCATGATCGTCAGGATTACCACGCTCATCGGCCAGTTGATCTGCGACGGATCGGCCTTCGGCGGATAGCCGGCAGTCTTCAGCGTCGTGGCCAGGGTCTTGTCGAACACCTTGCCCTGGTCCTTGGCGTCGGCGGCCTTGCCGTCATACGTGTTGATCACCGTATCGCCGACCTTGATCTCCGCCAGCGTGCCCGCCGGCGCCGCGACGTTCTCGTAGTTCAAGCCAGATTTCGAGAGTGCGCTCTTGGCGATGTCGCAGGAACTCGTGAACTTCGAGGTGCCGACTGGATTGAACTGGAACGAGCACTCGTCCGGGTTCGCAATCACAACGATCGGCGCTTTTGCCGTAGCCGCTTCCAGCGCCGGATTCGTGTAGTGAGTCAGCGCCTTGAACAGCGGGAAGTACGTGCACGCAGCAATCAGCAGGCCGGCCATGATGATCGGCTTGCGGCCGATGCGGTCCGACAGCGAGCCGAAGAACAGGAAGAACGGCGTGCCGATCAGAAGCGCGATCGCGATCAGGATGTTGGCCGTCGCGCCATCCACCTTGAGCGTCTGCGTCAGGAAGAACAGCGTGTAGAACTGGCCCGTGTACCAGACCACGGCCTGGCCGGCGGTCAGGCCGATCAGCGCGAGGATCACGATCTTCAGGTTCTTCCATTGACCGAATGCTTCGGTCAGCGGTGCCTTCGAGGTCTTGCCTTCGGCCTTGATGCGCTCGAATACCGGCGATTCATGCAGTTGCAGCCGAATCCACACCGACACGCCGAGCAGGATGATCGACGCGATGAACGGAATCCGCCAGCCCCAAACGCCGAACGCGTCTTCGCCCATGGCCGTGCGCACGCCGAGAATCACCAGCAGCGACAGGAACAGGCCGAGGGTGGCGGTCGTCTGGATCCATGCGGTGTAGAAGCCGCGGCGTCCCGCAGGCGCATGTTCCGCGACATAGGTTGCCGCACCGCCATATTCACCGCCGAGCGCGAGACCTTGCAGCATCCGCATGGCGATGAAGATCACCGGCGAGGCGATGCCGATCGATGCATAACCCGGCAGGAAGCCGACCAGGAACGTCGACAAGCCCATGATCACAATCGTGACGAGGAAGGTGTACTTGCGCCCCACCATATCGCCGAGGCGCCCGAACACGATCGCGCCGAATGGCCGCACCGCGAAGCCGGCGGCGAAGCTGAGCAGCGTGAAGATGAAGGCGGCCGTCGGATTGACGCCGGAGAAGAAGCTCTTGCTGATGAAGGCCGCGAGCGAGCCGGCCAGATAGAAGTCGTACCACTCGAAAACCGTGCCTAGCGACGATGCGAAGATCACCCGCTTCTCTTCGTGCGTCATCGGCACGTGCGAGATTTGCCCGCCAACGGTAGCCATATGTCGTCTCCAATATTGATATGTACACGCGGTCCGCCGGCAAAGGCGTTCCCGTGGAACCGATTATTGGAGTGGAAACTTACGGCGTACTGACGCGGCGGGGTGAAAATGGCAGCTCGATCGTGCGAGGGGAATTTCTGTCAAAAATCGTCAACGTAGCGCTAAATTTATCAAACGTGATGCTAAATTATCTCAATATGGTGGCGACCAAGGCGTGGCTGTTAGTGCGCTTAGGGTAAGTCCCGTACCCGTTCAAGCACCTGCAAGCTGACACGCACGAGCGTTCCGGCAAGCCGTGGGGAAGTTTGATAGACGTTATCGTCGATCGTCATCTCCCCGCCGTGCATCGTCGCGATCTCCCGGACGATCGCGAGCCCGAGGCCGCTGCCGTCGCCTTCGCGGCCGAGAATCCGGTAAAAACGCTCGACTACCCGCGAGCGCTCGGCCACCGGAATGCCAAGCCCCGTGTCTTCCACTTCGAGATGCACGCGCCGCGCCGTCGCGTCATGTCTTACCCGCACGGTGATCCGGCCGCCAGCCGGCGTGTAACGGATCGCGTTGTCGATCAGATTCGACAGCATCTCCCGCAGCATGACCGGATTGCCGTCGACTTCGACCGGCTCTTCGGGCGCTTCGTAGCCGAGGTCCATCTGCTTGGCGAGGGCGGCTTGAACCCAGTCGCGCACGGCGCTGCGCGCGACTTCCGTCACCTCGACCGGGGTGAAAATCTGCCCCGACATGCGGTTTTCCGCGCGCGCGAGCGCCAGCAACTGGGTGACCAGACGCGCCGCGTGCTCCGAACTGGTGGCGATCTGTTCGAGCGAGCGGTGGACTTCCGCGGAGGCGTCCTGGCGCAGCGCGAGTTCAGCCTGGGTGCGCAGGCCGGCAAGCGGTGTTTTCATCTGATGCGCGGCGTCGGCGATAAAGCGCTTCTGCAATTCCATGTTCTGTTCGAGGCGCGTCAGCAGATCGTTGAACGACGTCACCAGCGGCTCGATTTCCGGCGGCGCGCGGCGGGCTTCGAGCGGCGACAGATCGTCCGGGCGGCGTGCGCGAATATGCGCCTGCAGGGCATGCAGCGGCGCGAGGCCGCGCGACAGGCCGAACCAGACCAGCAGGATCGCCAGCGGCAGGATCACGAACTGCGGCAGGATCACGCCTTTGATGATGTCGTTGGCAAGCTGGCTGCGTTTGTCGAGCGTTTCGGCAACCTGCACCAGCACAGGCTGCGCGCCGGGTGTCTGCGGAAACTCGACGGTCGTATAGGCGACGCGGATATCGTTGCCACGCAGCATGTCGTCACGGAATTCGACGAGGCCCGGCGGCGGCCGGTCTTCCTCGTGCGGCAGCGGCATGTCGCGCTCGCCGCCCACCAGTTCGCCGCGCGTGCCGAGTACCTGATAGAACACGCTGTCGACGTTGTCGGCACGCAGAAAGTCGCGGGTGGAGTCGGGCAGCGAGAGCTCCGCCACGCCGTTGATCGGATGGATCTGGCGGGCGAGCACATAGGCGTCGGTTTCGAGCGCGCGGTCGAACGGGCCGTTGGCGATCGACTTGGCGACCAGGTAGGTGACCGCGAGGCTCATCGGCCAAAGCAGCAGCAGCGGCGCCAGCATCCAGTCGAGAATCTCGCCGAACAGCGAGCGCGGGCGCGCTTCGGCGGCGGCTTCGGTCTCGTCGGGCGGGGCGAACGGATTGGCGTAGCGCTCGTCGCGCGCCTCGTCGAGGTCCGCCGCGTGCGCCGTGGCGCGGTCTGCGCGTGCGGACATGGGCGTGCTCTATTTGTAGTGATGGCTCGCCGGCATGGCTGCCGACGAGGGCGAGGTGGGCGGCTCGGGCTCGGTGGGGGCGTTGGCGCTCATATTTGCGTTCGCATTCACGTTCGCCGGCAGGGCGGCTTTTTCGAGGCAATACCCGAGCCCCCGCACGGTGATGATACGCACACCGCTCGGCTCGATCTTCTTGCGTAGCCGGTGCACATAGACTTCGATCGCGTTATTGCTGACTTCCTCGCCCCATTCGCACAAATGGTCGACGAGTTGTTCCTTCGACACCAGCCGGCCGATCCGTTGCAGCAGCACTTCGAGCAAGCCGAGTTCGCGTGCCGACAGATCGATCACCTGCTCGTTGACATAGGCGATCCGGCCGACCTGATCGAACGACAGCGAACCATGCCGCACCACCGTCGGGCCGCCGCCCGCGCCGCGCCGGGTCAGCGCGCGCACGCGCGCCTCGAGTTCATTGAGCGCGAAGGGCTTGGCCATGTAATCGTCGGCGCCGAGATCGAGTCCCTTGACGCGTTCGTCGACGCTGTCCGCGGCCGTGAGAATCAACACCGGCACGGTCGAGTTGCGGGCGCGCAGGCGGCGCAGCACCTCGAGCCCCGACATGCGCGGCAGGCCCAGATCGAGGATCAGCAGGTCGAAAGTTTGCATCGAAAGGGCGGTGTCGGCCTCGACGCCGCTCTTCACGTGATCGACGGCATAGGCCGATTGGCGGAGTGATCGAACCAGACCGTCCGCGAGTATGCTGTCGTCTTCGGCAATCAGAATTCGCATGGTGCGCCAACCTTGCCTTGCCGGCACCGTGGGTATCCATGGCGCACAGCGGTCTCCGAAAATTATTGTGGGTAGTTGGGCGGCGCGACGGTAAAAATGCGCGTTCGCATGAGAATCGCGCTTGCCAAAACTACTGTTTTTTTATACAGTGTCTGAGTTTCGTGTGCTGTCCTTGCCGAGTAGGTTAACTCGTGGGCTGCACATCTGCCTCAGGCGCCGTTCATCATAGCAAAGGACGATTCATGGAAGAAAGCAAGAAAGGCTCGGCTGGACTGACTGCTGAAAAGAGCAAGGCACTCGCTGCCGCGCTTGCGCAGATCGAAAAACAGTTCGGCAAAGGGTCGGTCATGCGGCTCGGCGCAGGTGAGGTAGTCGAAGACATCCAGGTGGTCTCAACCGGATCGCTTGGCCTCGACATCGCGCTGGGCGTCGGCGGTTTGCCGCGTGGCCGTGTGGTCGAAATTTATGGTCCGGAATCGTCCGGTAAAACCACGCTGACGCTGCAAGTCATCGCCGAAATGCAGAAGATCGGCGGCACGGCAGCGTTTATCGACGCGGAACACGCGCTGGACATCCAGTACGCGGGCAAGCTCGGCGTGAACGTGAACGACCTGCTGGTTTCGCAGCCGGATACCGGTGAACAGGCGCTGGAAATCGCCGACGCACTGGTGCGCTCGGGCTCGATCGACATGATCGTGATCGACTCGGTCGCGGCACTCGTGCCGAAGGCCGAAATCGAAGGCGAAATGGGCGACTCGCTGCCGGGTCTGCAAGCGCGTCTGATGTCGCAAGCGCTGCGCAAGCTCACCGGCACGATCAAGCGCACGAACTGCCTCGTGATCTTCATCAACCAGATCCGTATGAAGATCGGCGTGATGTTCGGCAATCCGGAAACCACCACGGGTGGTAACGCGCTGAAGTTCTACGCGTCGGTACGTCTGGACATTCGCCGGATCGGCTCGATCAAGAAGAACGACGAAGTGATCGGCAACGAAACGCGCGTGAAGGTTGTGAAGAACAAGGTATCGCCACCGTTCCGGGAAGCGATTTTCGACATCCTTTACGGCGAAGGCATTTCGCGTCAGGGCGAAGTCATCGACCTCGGCGTGCAGGCGAAGATCGTGGACAAGGCCGGCGCCTGGTATAGCTACAACGGCGAACGGATTGGCCAGGGGAAGGACAACGCGCGCGAGTTTTTGCGTGAAAATCCGGACATCGCCCGTGAGATCGAAAACCGTATCCGTGAATCGCTGGGCGTGAATGCCATGGCTGAAGCGGCGACGAGCGTCAGCGCCGAAGTCGCGGGCGAAGAAGAGTAACCCGCACGTGATACGCAAGGGCCGGCCGCTGTCTAACGCTGCCAACGCTGGACGCAACGCGGACGGCCCGCGTGACGGTGATGACGATTCGTTCGAGTCGCCGTCATCCTCTTCGTCGGAACCTTCCTCATCAACTTCCTCGTCGACTTCCAGGTCTACCCGGTCGTTTGGGCGATCGTCGGGAAACTCGTTTGGCGGTTCGTCTGGTCGTTCCTCGAGCAGTTCGTTCGGGCGTTCCTCGAACAGCTCGTTTGGCAGTTCCTCCGGTCGTTCTTCGGGCGGTTCGTTCGGCGGCTCGTCTGGCAGTTCGTCTAATAGTTCGTTCGGCAAGTCTTCTGGAAGCTCTTTCGGGCGTTCCACCTCGCGTGCGCCGCGCTATCCGGGCAGCAACGCTGCCTCCCAGCGCTCATACGCGTCAGATCCCGATCCCTTTGCCGCAGCCGGCGACGCCGATCCGTTCGAGCCATTCGAACCCTTCGACGCGCATGATCGCGCCGCAGGTCGTCAGCCACAATCCGACGCTTCCGCGCAAGACACAACAGACCCGTCCGAAACCACCTATACCCGCTCGCGCCGCACACCCGGTGAGGCGAAGCCCGGTCAGGACGATGCAAAAAAATCCCAACGCCCGGCTCGTTCGCTAAAAGGACGGGCACTCGGCTATTTGTCCCGGCGTGAATACAGCCGCTCCGAACTGGCGCGCAAGCTGAAGCCATTCGTCGAAGAAACCGATTCGCTCGACACCTTGCTCGATGCGCTGGAAGCTGAAAACTGGCTGTCCGATTCACGTTTTGCCGAAAGCCTGGTCCATCGGCGCTCGTCGCGCTTGGGTGCGAGCCGTATCGTCGGCGAATTGAAGCAGCACGCGGTCGACCAAACGCTAGTCGAAGAAGCCAGTGCGCAGCTGCGTGAAACCGAACTCGCGCGTGCGCAGGCCGTTTGGCAGAAGAAATTCGGCCGGCTTCCCGAAACGGCTGCCGAGCGGGCCAAGCAGGCGCGCTTTCTGGCATCGCGCGGTTTCTCGGGCGCCACGATTGGCAAAATTCTCAAAGGTATCGACGAGGAGTGAAGCGGCGACTATCTGGTACCGCGTATGGGTGCCGCCTAGGCTCCAGCGCGAAAACCTCCTCGTTTTGCCGTCACACCCTCACTTTGAGATAGCGTCTGCCGCGCTCTCCGGCCTGCCGGGCGGCCCTGCGCATTCCGACCTGTCTCAAATACCCAGTATGCTAAAATTCATGGGTTTTCCAATCCGGCCTTTCCTTCCCGCATGCCGCTCTCCCCGCCCGTATCCCGTCAGTTGCGCCACCGTCGCGCAATCAGAGCGGAAGCCTATGAGCGAGCCGATGGCCTGTGGGATGTGGAAGCATGCTTGACCGACGAAAAACCGCGCGATGTGGTGCTTGCGTCGGGCGTCCGGCCCAATGGTCAGCCGATCCATGAACTCTGGCTTCGCATCACCATCGATCGCAAGCTCAACGTCGTCGACGCGGAAGCGTCGTCCGACTGGGTGCCCTATCCAGGGTTGTGCCAAGCCAGCAATCCCGCCTACCGTGCCCTTATCGGGCTCAATCTCCGTCAAAACTTCCGTCGTGAATCTGCCCGTTTGCTGGGCGGCACGGTGGGTTGCACGCATCTCACCGAGTTGTGCGCGATCCTGCCCACCGCCGCGATACAGGCGTTCGCCGGCGACGTGTGGAATACCGATAAAGGCGCACCGGGCGCGAGCGCTGGTTCAGGAGACGGCTCGTCTAACAGCACCGGCGAGCATTCCAACGATAAACCGCCATTCCAGCTGGGACGCTGCCACGCGCTGCGTTTCGACGGCGAGGCGGTGCAGCAGTTCTATCCGCGCTGGTATGGCCGCGCTCCGTATACAGCGGATCGCGCGGCATCGTCAGGCGACGGGGCAGCCCGCCAGACAGATAAGGGCGGCAACACCTCCGGCATGAACGACGGCAGCGGAAACGAAGTTCAATCCAACTCTCAGACTGAAGGGAATCACGCATGAAGATTCACGAGTACCAGGGTAAGGAAATCCTGCGGAAATTCGGCGTCGCGGTACCGCGCGGCAAGCCGGTCTTCTCGGTGGATGATGCGGTCAAGGCCGCGGAAGAGCTCGGCGGCCCGGTATGGGTCGTGAAGGCTCAGATCCACGCGGGTGGCCGTGGCAAGGGCGGCGGCGTGAAGGTCGCCAAGTCGCTGGAACAGGTTCGCGAATACTCGAACCAGATCCTCGGCATGCAGCTCGTCACGCATCAGACCGGTCCGGAAGGCCAGAAGGTGAATCGTCTGCTGATCGAAGAAGGCGCTGACATCAAGAAGGAACTGTATGTCGGCCTGGTGATCGATCGCGTTTCGCAGAAGATCGTCGTGATGGCATCGAGCGAAGGCGGCATGGACGTCGAAGAAGTCGCGGAAAAGACGCCTGAGCTGATCCACAAGATCGCCGTCGATCCGTCGACCGGTCTGAAAGACGCCGAAGCCGACGAGCTCGCAACGAAGATCGGCGTGCCCGCCGCTTCGCTGCCGCAAGCGCGCGCGATCCTGCAAGGCCTGTACAAGGCATTCTGGGAAACCGACGCATCGCTCGCCGAAATCAACCCGCTGATCCTGACCGGCGACGGCAAGGTCATCGCGTTGGACGCGAAGTTCAACTTCGATTCGAACGCGCTGTTCCGTCACCCGGAAATCGTCGCGTATCGCGATCTGGACGAAGAAGATCCGGCTGAAGTCGAAGCGTCGAAGTTCGACCTCGCCTACATCTCGCTCGACGGCAACATCGGCTGCCTCGTGAACGGCGCTGGCCTCGCAATGGCAACGATGGACACCATCAAGCTGTTCGGCGGCGAACCGGCGAACTTCCTGGACGTGGGCGGTGGCGCCACGACCGAGAAGGTCACGGAAGCGTTCAAGATCATGCTGAAGAACCCGAACCTGACCGCGATTCTGGTCAACATTTTTGGCGGCATCATGCGCTGCGACGTGATCGCGGAAGGCGTGATCGCGGCGTCGAAGGCCGTGTCGCTGAAGGTGCCGCTGGTGGTCCGCATGAAGGGCACGAACGAAGACCTGGGCAAGAAGATGCTCGCTGAATCCGGCCTGCCGATCATTGCGGCAGACAGCATGGAAGAAGCGGCCCAGAAGGTCGTCGCGGCCGCTCAAGGCAAGTAAAGAGCGCTCGGTTAGCCATTGAGCCAGGCTCAACCAGGACAACCAGGATTACGAATGGCGGCGCGTGAGCGACGCGGGCGGAGAACATCCCGCCTCGCGGCGCACCGGCGCGACGCCAAACGAACAGAGGTCAATACATGTCGATTCTGATTAACAAAGACACCAAGGTCATCACGCAGGGCATTACCGGCAAGACCGGTCAGTTCCACACGCGTGCTTGCCGTGAATATGCAAACGGCCGTGAAGCGTACGTCGCGGGCGTGAATCCGAAGCGTGCCGGCGAAGATTTCGAAGGCATTCCTATCTACGCTAGCGTCGCTGAAGCCAAGGCAGAAACGGGCGCGACCGTGTCGGTGATTTACGTTCCGCCGGCAGGCGCTGCTGCTGCCATCTGGGAAGCCGTCGAAGCCGACCTGGATCTCGCAATCTGTATCACGGAAGGCATTCCTGTCCGTGACATGATCGAGCTCAAGGCACGCATGCGCGCAAAGAACAGCAAGACGCTGCTGCTCGGACCGAACTGCCCGGGCACGATCACGCCGGACGAACTGAAGATCGGCATCATGCCGGGTCACATCCACCGCAAGGGTCGCATCGGCGTGGTGTCGCGTTCGGGCACGCTGACGTATGAAGCAGTCGGCCAATTGACGGCGATCGGCCTCGGCCAGTCGTCGGCAGTCGGTATCGGCGGCGACCCGATCAACGGTCTGAAGCACATCGACGTGATGAAGATGTTCAACGACGATCCGGAAACGGACGCCGTCATCATGATCGGCGAGATCGGCGGTCCGGACGAAGCGAACGCTGCTGAGTGGATCAAGGACAACATGAAGAAGCCGGTGGTTGGCTTTATCGCCGGTGTCACGGCGCCTCCGGGCAAGCGCATGGGCCACGCCGGCGCGCTGATCTCGGGCGGTGCGGATACGGCTGAAGCCAAGCTGGAAATCATGGAAGCCTGCGGCATCACGGTCACGAAGAACCCGTCGGAAATGGCGCGTCTTCTGAAGGCGATGCTGTAAATCGAAATTCGCGCGCAGTGACGGCGCGTTTTTTGATACGCTTACGAAACCCTTTCGTGAGCGGGCAGTCTTAAAAAGCGGGGGAGTTTTAGACTCCCCCGCTTTTTTTATTGGCTGTGCGTCTGATTCCTCCTTATTCTTTTAGCCATGCTCGAGTTCTTCGCCACGCTCCATTGGGGCGCAGTCATTCAGATCATCGTCATCGACATCCTGCTGGGTGGCGACAATGCTGTGGTGATCGCGCTTGCCTGCCGCAACCTGCCGGCTGAGCAGCGTACCAAGGGCGTGCTGTGGGGCACGGTCGGCGCGATCGTGCTGCGCGTGGCGCTGATTGCGTTTGCCGTGGCGCTGCTCGACGTGCCGTTGCTGAAATTTGCTGGTGGCCTGTTGCTGCTGTGGATCGGTGTACGTCTGATGGCTCCCGCGCATGACGTCCACGAGAACATCAAGCCGGCCGACAAACTCATGTCGGCGATCAAGACCATCATCATCGCGGATGCGGTGATGAGCCTGGACAATGTAATCGCGATTGCCGGTGCGGCCGAGGCGGCCGACCCCGAACATCGTCTCGCGCTGGTGATTTTCGGCCTGGTGGTGAGCATTCCGCTGATCGTGTGGGGCAGCCAGCTGGTGCTGAAGCTGCTCGACCGTTTTCCGATCGTCATCACGCTCGGCGCCGCGCTGCTCGGCTGGATCGCGGGCGGCTTGATCATCAACGACCCGGCCGGCGACCGGTGGCCGATCCTCGATACACCGGCGGCGGAGTACGGCATGAGTATTGGCGGTGCGCTGTTCGTCGTGATCTTGGGTTATCTGCTCAAGCGCCGCAACGCGAATCGCGCGGCGGCTTGACCTGAAAACCGCCGCGTCATCGCAACGTTAGCCGTTCGGCTGACTGTGTGGAACGGGCACCGCTGGCTACGATTGAAGCGCCTGTCCCCGATTCGCGGGGCAGGCGTTTTTCGTTTCAGGAGCCTGCCGATGATCGTTACTTTGCCGTATTCCCCTTTTTCACTGTCCGCGGTTTCCCCCCGGAGCGCGTTCGAACGAGCGCGCTGGAGCGCGCCCCTCATCCATGCCTGCCGCTGTTTTGGACGTGGTTTCACGCTGATCGAGCTGATGATCGTGCTGGCGATTGTCGGCGTGATCGCGGCCTATGCGATTCCCGCGTATCAGGACTATCTGGCCCGCAGCCGGGTGGGCGAGGGTCTCTCGTTGGCGGCGTCCGCGCGGCTCGCGGTGTCCGAAAACGCCGCTAGCGGCAATGCGTTCGGCGGCGGTTATGCATCGCCGCCGGCTACCCGCAACGTCGAGTCCATTCACGTCGACGACGACACCGGCCAGATCACCATCGCGTTCACGACGCGCGTCGCGCCTGCTGGTTCGAACACGCTGACCATGGTGCCGTCGGTGCCCGACAATGCCGACGCGCCCACTGCGCGAATCGCGTTGAGCAAGGGCGCCGTACAGGCGGGCGCGGTCACGTGGGAATGTTTCGCCGGCGGCAAAACGGCCTCCTCGTTGCCTGCGCCGGGCGCCGGTCCCGCACCTGCCGATGCGCCGTCGTTGGCGTCGAACCTTGCACCACCGGAGTGCCGTGCTTGAGCAGTGGGACGCCCGATCGGGTGAGTTGTAATCCGGACGTAAAACACTGATTTTCGGGATATTTCAGCCCAGCCGGCGCACAGCAGGAGAATTTTTTTGTATAGTGCGCCGGTTGGTGCGACACGCATGCTCGTGTCCGGGTAGCCCCAACGTAAGGGGCATCGACTAGCGGCAAAGGAGGCGTCGGTATGAGCCTAACCGGTCGCGAAGATATCACGTGGAGCATCGGGAAGGGGCGTGAGTCCCTCGACGCAACTGCTCAGAAGCGGGGTATCTCTTTTAGCGAAGCGAGAGCCGGTAGAGGTTTGCCGGGTCTCGTTCATACGAGTCTCGGTAGAGCACATTCTCCGAGAGCTCGCATTGCATTGACCTGATTACCGTCAGGTTCCGCCCCGTCAGCGGCTTCACCTCCGCCGACAGGGGGGAGTGATGTATGTAATTCCTGCGCCGTCAGCGGCAATGGATTCGCGAACCGATACGAGCGAAAGCTCGGTGTGTCATTGTTTGGCCTCGTCAGCTGTACGGCGAGGATAGTGAACCTGCTGTACGACCAGCAGTAGCCTAAGAAGACATGCGTCACTGGTAACGGTGGGGTGTGAAGCTCTTCTGACAACGTAGCCCTCGGATGTTTCGGGCAGATCGATTCCGCGAGGAGCGATCTGGATACTCCCAGCAGCAAGGGGGTTGAGGAGCTAGGCTGGCTGATAGGGTTAACGTAAGTGAACTGCTGATAAACCTCGTAAGCACTGAAGAGCCAAAGCTGCTTGAACATTGGGCTCTAACCAAAAGGTACGTGGCTGGTTAATCCGCTCAACCGTCGGATTACGTCGTCACCTAGCCACCGGGGAAGAGGCAGAACCTACGTCAGTCGTGTGACATGCCGGGAACGTGGTAAGCCTGTATGGTTGCCAGCGCAGTCAGGCTGGCAAGCGAACCGTAAGGGACGCTGTTGATTGTGCAGGTATGGGAGGACGGACAAAGCGAAGGTCGGGCTGTAACGGTCCGGATAGGGGTTGGAACATCACCCCACGCGAAAGCGGGCAGACTTCCGTCTGGTCTACCGTCGCAAGACGGCTGACTACCCTCTGTCACTTGGTTAGATGCGGGCGCATGCGCCCGTATTGAGGAGTTTGTCCGAGATGTGAGTGCATGCGCTCATATTGAGGTGTCTGTTGTTCCCCAGCGGGGTGTGTCTTCCCCGCTGGGGGAGATGCGCCTTCTGCCGGGGATCTAATCCAAGGTAGGAGAGCAGCATGAAAGTATCTGGTCGAAAGACCGGATCTGCGCTTTCCCACGCGCCGGACAATTGGCACGCCATCGATTGGCGTCGAATTGAGCGGAACGTGAGAGGGATGCAGATTCGAATTGCGAAGGCGACGCGGGAAGGTAACTGGCGCAGGGTGAAAGCCTTGCAACGGATGCTGACCCGCACGTTGTCCGCAAAGCTGTATGCGGTGCGACGTGTTACGCAGAACCAAGGTGCGCGAACGGCTGGAGTCGATCGCGAGCTATGGGACTCGCCTGAAAGCCGATGGCTTGCTGTCGGCAGGTTGAAGCGGCATGGATATAAGCCTCTGCCTTTACGGAGGGTCTTTATCCCCAAGGCCAATGGGAAGGAGCGCCCTCTGGGCATTCCCACCATGCGGGACAGGGCGATGCAAGCCTTGTATCTGCTGGGCTTGGAGCCGGTAGCAGAGTCGACGAGTGACCCGAACTCCTATGGGTTCAGGCTCAACCGTTCGACGGCTGATGCCATGTCTCAAATTTTCGTTGTCATGGCCCGTCGCAGTTCAGCGCAATGGGTACTTGAGGCGGATATCAAGGGATGCTTTGACCACATCAACCATAAGTGGCTGGAAAACCATGTCCCGATGGACAGCGTGATCCTCTGCAAATGGCTGAAGGCTGGCCTGATTTACAAAGGGCAGCTACAGGCGACGGAGGCCGGTACGCCGCAGGGAGGCATCATAGCTCCGCCAACAACATAGCAAACTCGCGGGTAAAATGGGGCCTGCGCATTTCAAGGGAGTGTCTGGCGCCGTGGTCCAGAGGATGTCCTGACGTCGATGCGGTTCTCGTCCTTGAGACCCTCGCTCCCGCCGACAGGGAGGCGCGACAATGACCCGAGGACGACGTAAGAACTGGCGTGTCCGTCTTGCCTTTGAACCGAACCGGTATGCCGGCGAACAGCTGCAGAAGGCGTACGAGCAGCTCAGTCCGATAGATTCACGCGCTACGGCACAGCCATCCGCTGTTCGGCCCGTGGCGACACGGCGAGCGGCTATCAAGCGAGGTAAGCGATGAGCAACGCTGCAATGGTCGCGCTCTACGCGCGGGTATCCTCCGAACAACAGACCAAACGCGGCACCATTGAAAGCCAGATTGCCGCGCTGAGGGAGCGCATTACCGCTGACGATGCGCATCTTGTCGACGACATGTGCTTCATAGACGCCGGGATAAGCGGTGCGACGCTGATCAGACCGCAGCTAGAGCGACTCAGGGACCGTGCCGCACTCGGGCTGGTTGATCGGCTGTACATCCTGTCTCCCGACCGGCTGGCGCGAAAGTATGCACACCAGGCATTGCTGATGGAGGAGTTCTCTGCGTGTGGCGTGCAGGTGGTGTTTCTCAATCATGAGATTGGCGCGACACCGGAAGAGTCGCTGCTGTTGCAGATGCAGGGCATGATTTCGGAGTACGAACGGGCAAAGATCACCGAGCGTAATCGACGCGGTAAGCTTCATAGCGCAAAGCGCGGAAGCGTGAATGTGCTATCGACGGCTCCCTATGGTTACCGTTATATCCGCAAGCAGCTCGATGGGACACCGGCCCAGTACGTGATTGAACTACCGCAAGCGGCGACGGTAAAGACTATCTTCCAGTGGATCGGGATGGACCGGCTGAGCATAGGCGAAGTGGTTCGTCGTCTTGCCGAGGCGGGCACGGTGACGGCATCCGGCAAGCTGTACTGGGACCGTAGTGTGGTATGGGGAATATTGCGTAATCCCGCTTACATGGGGCGGGCCGCGTTCGGTAAAACCCAGTCTCGTGATCGCCTGCCGCATGTCCGCGTGCGCACCCAACGCCACAGCGCCGATGTGCCAAGGAGGGCATACTCGACAACATCCACGGACCCGCAGCAGTGGATCGAAATCCCGGTGCCGGCGATTGTTAGCGAAGCGATGTTCCATTCAGTCCAGGAGCAGCTTGCCGAGAATCGCAAGCTGGCGCGCCAACGCCGCCAGAACGCGCCGATCTACCTGCTTCAGGGGCTGACTGTTTGTGGGCAATGCCGTTACGCGTACTACGGCAAGAAAGTCAGCAAGGCGGCGGCCAAGGGGCATCAGCGAGATTATGCTTATTACCGCTGTGTCGGAACCGATGCCTATCGCTTCGGTGGTCAACGCATCTGCGACAACCTGCAAGTGCGAACGGATCGTCTCGATGACCTCGTATGGCAGCAGGTCGCGGATCTGTTGAGGCATCCGAGTCGACTGAAGAAGGAATATGAACGACGACTGGATGCGATGGAGCGCAATGAGAATAGTGGCTTCGATACGGCCAGCCTGGAAAGGCAAAGGCTTCAGTTGGAGAAAGGCAAGTCCCGGCTCATCGACAGCTATGCCGACGGTATCATCGACAGGACGGACTTCGAGCCGAAGATACAGCAGTTGAAGAACCGGCTAGAGCAGGTCGATCAGCAGATCCAGGAATCCCGGCAGCACGGGGTGGCTCAAAGTGAACTGTTTCTGGTCATCAACCGGCTGGAGGAATTTGCAAGTGCCGTTACGGACAAACTCGCTACGATCGATCTCGCAACGAAGCGCAAGATCGTACTGGCTCTGGTCAAGCGTGTCGAAATCCACAAAGATGAAATCCTCGTCGTATTCCGGATCGATCCGCAGCCCGGAGGTCTCCTCGCAGGCGAGAATTCGAATGATTCAGACGATGGAGTGAAAAGTATGCAACATTGTAGGCGGCGTAATTTCCCCGACGCTGGCAAACGTGACGCTGAACGGGCTGGAACGTGAACTGAGTGCGCACCTTGGTGCGAAATTTGGGATCGGGAAAGCGAAGAAGCTGAAAGTAAATGTGGTGCGATACGCGGACGACTTCGTTATCACCGGCGACTCGAAAGAGATGCTGGAACAGGAAGTCCGGCCTTGGATAGAAGCCTTCCTTGAAACACGGGGACTGCAACTATCGGAGGAGAAAACCCGGATCGTCCACATTGACGAAGGCTTTGATTTCCTTGGGTGGAATTTCCGTAAGTACTCGGGGACGCTACTCATCAAGCCGAGCAGGAAGAACGTGCAGACGTTCTACCGCAAGGTGGCGGATACGATCGGCGGTCACAAGGCGGTAAAGCAGGAGGAGCTGATCCGATTGCTGAATCCGATGCTACGAGGCTGGGCGCAATATCACAGCCCCGTAGTTGCTAAGCAGGCGTATAGCCGTATGGAGTCGTTGGTGTTTTATCGACTCTGGCGGTGGTCGAAGCGGAGGCATCCACACAAGAGCGCCGAGTGGGTGAGACGGAAGTATTTTCACTCGATTGGCAATCGGCATTGGGTGTTCGCCGCCGCTCCCGTAGTTCAAGAGGACGGCAGCAAGGGTTTGCTTGAGTTGTACCAGATCAGCGGTACGGACATCAGGCGCCACAGGAAGGTCAAAGGGGAATTCAATCCTTTTGATCCAGTGTGGGAGCAGTACAGCGAGCAATTGCGGCAGGATCGCATGGAGTACTCGATGCGCTATCGCAAGCAATGGGTGGCGCTGTACAAGTCACAGGGTGGATTGTGTGCGCACTGTGGCTGGGCTCTGACGAACGAGACAAGCTGGCACGACCATCATCTGGAATATCGGATGCATGGCGGGACCGACGCTCTGTCCAACAGGGTTTTGCTGCACCCCGACTGCCACCGGCAGGTACACGTTGGTAAACTTGTGGTAACTAAGCCGGCTCCGTCGTTGCACTGACGGGGCTTTGTAAAAGAAATATGTAGGCTTGAGCCGTATGCGGGGAAACTCGCACGTACGGTTCTTAGGGGGCCCCTCTTCCGCAAGGAAGGGGGGCTACCCTACCTGACGTCCACCGGTTATTCGATGCCCACCCCATTTGCGCGCTACCTGTCTCTCATTCTGATGGCTCTCGCGTTGGTGCTGCCTTATGCAGTCGTCAACCACACGTATCCGATTCCGACTTTCTACGCTGAATTCACGGCGCTCGCGCTGTATCTGCTGATGGGCGCGGGTGTCGTGCTGCTGGTGTGGACGGCGAGGCCGCGCGTGACGTTTGC
This sequence comes from Paraburkholderia sp. RL17-337-BIB-A, assembly GCF_046025895.1. NCBI lineage: Bacteria > Pseudomonadati > Pseudomonadota > Betaproteobacteria > Burkholderiales > Burkholderiaceae > Paraburkholderia > Paraburkholderia sp. RL17-337-BIB-A. The sequence goes on from NZ_JARESY010000001.1 coordinate 605,709, forward strand.
GTCGCCGGTTGTCGCGCTGGTGCCGTTGCTGTTCGGACTGGTGCTGGTGGCGCAATCCGTGCTGCTGCCGGTCTCGCAGCCGTCGATGAACTGGCTCGGCGGCGGTTATCTGCTCGCCGCATTCATGGCAACGCACGCCGGCTATGGGTTCACACGCGTCAAGCTGAACGAAACAGCGCTGCGCTGGGCGGCGGGGGCGTTGATCGTCGGCGGCCTGTTTGCGGTGTTCTGTCAGGTGATCCAACTGTTTCACCTCGAGGCGCGCGTGACGCCGCTGGTCGTCGCCTATAACAATACCGTTGAGCGCCGGCCGTTCGGCAATATGGCGCAGGCGAATCACCTGGCCACCTATATCGCGTTCGCGATGGCAGGGGCGCTGTACCTCGTGCAGACACGCCGGCTTGCCGTCAGCATCTGGTTGCTCGTGTCGACGATTTTCGCCGTTGGACTCGCGCTGACCGTGTCGCGCGGACCCTGGTTGCAGATGGGCGTGATTGTGGTGGCGGGTTTCTGGATGGCTTTCGCGCAGATGCGCAGTCAGTCGCACTTTCGCCGCAGCAATCGCGAATGGCTGATCCCGATCGCATTGACGGTGCTGTTCTTTGTCGTCAACGCGTTGATCCGCTGGGCCAACGTGCACTACCACCTGGAACTCGGTCAGTCCGCGGCGGAACGTTTCAAGGACGCTGGCCAGATCGCGCCGCGCCTTGCGCTGTGGAAGTACGGCTGGACGATGTTCAAGGCGCATCCGCTGCTGGGTGTCGGCTGGGGCGAGTTTCCGAGCTACCAGTTCGCGTATGCGAAGTCGCTGGGCGGCGTCGAGATTGCCAACAACTCGCACGACATCTTTATCGATCTGCTCGCGAAAACCGGCTTGATCGGCCTCGCGATCGTGCTATTCGGCCTCATCACGTGGTTGGTGCGCGTGGTCCGCGCGCCGCAGAGCGCAGCACGCGTGTTCGGCATCGCGTTGATCGGCGTGCTGGTCATGCATGCGTTGGTCGAGTATCCGCAGCAGTACATGTTTTTCCTGCTGCCGGCGATGTTCGTGTTCGGCTTGCTCGAGACACGGCCCTTGCGCCTCGTGCCTGGCCGCTTGTCGTTCGGTGTGTTTGCTGTGGTCGTGTTCGGCGGCGCGGCCGCGCTGTATCCGGTGTATCGCGACTATGCGCGCGCCGAGGTGCTGTACTACGGCTCACGTCCTGCCGAGCAGTATCGCGCGGAGCCGTCGTTCCTGTTCCAGGCGTGGGGCGAGTACGGCCTCGCGACGTTGCTGCCGATGAATTCGATGGATCTGCAGCACAAACTCGCCATGCACAAGCAGGCGATCGCACTGCTGCCGGGTGAAACCGTCCTGCGCCGGTACGCGGTGCTGCAGGCATTGAACGGTGACACGGCGGGGGCATTCGACACTGTCGAGCGCCTGAAGATCTTTGCTCAGGAGCTGAAGGACTGGCCCTCGCAGTTGGCCTACCTGTATGAACTGTGCGATGAGCAGAAGACGCTGACCGGCTTCAAGGCGGAATTGGTCAAGCGCTACGGCACGCCGCCGGGCGACGTCAATCAGGACGACGACAGCGACGAGGATTGAGCGGCTCTGCCGTTTTGTAGCCTTAGCCGCAGCTTTAGCGGCGGAGCGGGGCGATGACGTTGTCCATCATCAACCCGCCACCCAATCCCCCGATTTCCCGCCGTGCTTCTCCAGCACCTTCACATCGGTGATCGTCATCCCGCGATCCACCGCCTTGCACATGTCTGGATGCCGTTCATAGCCTTGCGTGACGGTCTTATAAATCAATGGCTTACGAGCGCCGCAGCATTCGATCTCGACCAATCCAGTTGGTTGAGTGGAGCGGCGTTGGAGCAGAATTGGAACAAAAAAATCTGCGCTTCCAACGCCAGCCGTAAGTTTACGCGATCCGCCGTATCCTTGGACATGCGCGGAAGCGTGGCGACGCACAAACTCTCGAAGCCGATGTTGACACTATCCTCCAGGAATTCGGATCAGATTATAGATTTACTTTCTGTTGAGAGCTTATGGCGTGGATCTTCACGGATCTCCGCGATATTTGCAATGCTGCCAATGCCGATTATGACCGGTTCGACGTGTTCAATACGTATGCCGGGTCGCCATGCAAACCGCCATTCATGCTGAGTGACGAATTGGGGTGGTTTTGAAAAAACGGGGCCGTACTCACTTTTTCCGCCATATACAACGGGAGCGTCCATGCCAGCCCAATGCGGCAGTTTTAATTTTACTGCATTGTGAAAGCGATCGCTGAATTCCTCAACGTTGTGGATAACTAGACATGCGTCGGTGTTAGGAAACTCATCAAATAACTGTTCATCCCACCGATCCGAAAAACATACTGTCAAATAATTTGTTCCTACCGCTGATCGGTAGGTTATATCGCCGATTGGTCTAATATGATTTCCCGTGGCTTTCACTGTAATGGTGACAGCGCTTGCCGGAGATTTGCTTATTCGAACGAGTTCATCATCGTGTCGTGCAAGATCGTTTTCGTGCTCTTTGTAGTCACTTGCCGGTCGAAGGCGAAATTCCCCAAAATTAAGAGAGCGTTCCAACCATTTATTTTCTGAATATCGGAAGAGTTTTGGTGGGTGCATGATGTCAATTTGCATGAGTTATGCAATGGGATCGGTATGCCAAAGATAATGAATTTAACGTGAATATTTTTAACATGTAATATCGGCTGATGGATTGGTAGCGTGATGTCGCCTATGGAAAATTTCCGTGACTGGCCCATCGCCAATGGTTGTGTTGTTTGACAGGCTATCACTCGCGCAGTGATGCGACATAAAGAGTTTCGGCTATCCGATGAATAAGCGCGGGATTTGCGCTTGTGCCAGATACAATAGGCGCAAATCCCGCATAACTTATGAATGGTGGCTTGGCGACTGCGTCTGGCCCATCGATGTCAGTTATCTCTGGTAGGTTTGAGCAGCTCGAATACCACCCATTGGGGCGGCGCTCCATCGGGAGAAACTCGGGCATAACCCTTCTCTCTGGCGTAAATTTTCAGTGCATCACCTTGGTGGTATTGCTCTTCCACCGACCCATCCGGCTTCGGACGCACATCGCAAATTGGCACGTTGACGTAATAAGTTTCGCCTACGCCTTCGTTTGGATTTTGCTTCTCATTGAGAATTTCCAGAGCGACGACTCGCGATTCGTTGCTGTACGCTCCCGAAGCGGGATCGTCCGCGCCAAACTTGTAGAGCAATTGCTGAAGATCGTAGCGCTGCTTATTGCCGTTCAACTCCGCTCGGTTCACTTGGCCGAACGCCATTTGCGTTTCGACCCATTGATACGCCGTGACGTGAACTGATGAGCCGGTCGGATACATCACGAAACGCAACTTATCTACTGGTGTAGTGCTGGATGCGTTGCCAAGGAGCAATTGTGTTAGCACCGATGACTGGCCTTCCATTGTTTTGCCGCAGACGACTTGATTTGTGCTGGATTCAGTGACCATCGCACCAATTTGCGAGCACGCACCGATCAGTTTGTTTTCAACCGCTTCAAGCGTCGTGTTTGAAAAATTTCCTTCTGGATAGCCGGAAGCGGTCTGGGTCATCGGCAGGTCTGCGACGCAACCGGCGAACAGAACCGGAAGTACGGCAACTGCTATTTTCTTCTTCAAAGCATTCCCCGATGTCTAGTTTGTGTGCAATGGCTGTCGGACGAATAGGCGAAAACGATCAGCAGTGCATTTTTCACGCGACCATTTGTATGCTTTCTGACAGGTTTCGTAAGATCAGCGAACGCATAGTAATGGTGACAATATGTTACTGGAAGACTGTGACCGGACTGTAGCGCCGATGCAAAATTCACGGGTTGGATAACTCACGCAGTTGCGGATACGGTTAACCGTTTCAGTTGGTGACGGACAGTCGCCGCAACCGGGAATCTCACTCGCGTTGACGATCTGATCGGCGATAGAATCGAACGGCCCCAAGGTCGTGAATCGAGTGCATCAATGAACAGAAGCTACACCTACAAGGGCTTCGAGATCGCCGTAGAGCTTGAAACGGTATGGGAAGCTTCCGGGAACGTCTGGTTGTTGCCACCACGCGGCTTTATAGCGGTCGTGCATATTCGAAGGTTGGGCGCTACTCGTCCAACGGTTGCGCCAATACGCCTGACGGCAGACAACCAGCGGCCCTTCGCGACTGAACCTGATGCTGTCATGACAGGGTATAGCGCGGGTCAGCGAGTAGTGGATGACACACTCGTTCCGTGAAACTACTCCATCGCGATTGATAGAAGGTCGGATACTGTTTGGCGGTGCGCTTAATTCCGGTCGTGTCTGGCAGCAACACGCGACGCTGCGTGGAGCCGCTCCAATCTCGCCAGAAGTGCCGAACCCTGCTTCTGGATGTAAGTCGGCATGTTGGGGAGTGCAAGCACTGCGAGAATGCGCGTTCGCCAGTAGTCCGGTTGCATTACGATGTTCGCCTGTAGGGCGTTGTGGATGTTATCCAGATGTTCCAACTGAAAGATCATTGTCTGGATATGAGCCAATTCCTGTTCCGAGTGTGCCTGTCTTGACATACCCATCTCGCCGTTTTTATTTATCGTTTGTGTGATGTCAGTGATCCAAGGTCGTAAGGATCGGACGGTCTTGTACGCGGCTTATCACGCTGTCGTTTAGGAAGCCATCACCGTTGGGATCGGGGCCAGCGGCACCAGTCGTGGTGATCTAGGTTCCTGAGCAACTCCGCACGACGACGTTCGCGACGGTAGTGGGCGATCACGGCGGTTGCGGCAATTACTAGCACGAAAGTACCGATCACAATTCCCAGCCACGATTCGCCCATTGCAATCTCCATTGTTAGGTCCGGTCCGCAGTCGCTGACCGCTTGCCTTCCTTCAATTGCCGCGATGATTACCTGTAACCGTGATGTCGGTCCCGTCAGACCCGCCGTCTCTCACAGGCCAAGCGGAGTGCGCTCAGTGGATCCGCGAAATAGCTTGCAGGACGGTGTCGCCTTGCAGAGTGGTGCGAAGTCGCCGGTGTCCTGACGGCAGCAGTTCGACGATCACTAGTTGACGTTCCAGCAGGGTGCGAAGCTCCGCGCTGTCCGGTTCGATCTGATCGGACGCGTCTCTGACCAGCATCAGCGTGGTGAATTCATGCGGACTCAACATGCGTGTCTGTCTCCTTGGTGCGAAGCGATTCCAAGCTTATGGCTGTCTGCCAGAGACGGATGTGTCATCGTCATATTGACGACCGCACACCGTTCGGTAACTTAAGGCTGCGTGGGGATGCGTTCTCCCGGAACCTTGCGCGGCACCGGACATCTGTAGTGATTATTTAGAGGAAATATACTAACTTCGCGAAACCGTTGTGCGGAATTTTTTTTCTTGGTAATTACCCGTACATGAAGTGTCACGCGCCCGTCATGCAGTGGTGGTGCCAACCATTGATACTCCGGTCGTGCAATGGTACTGAGCGGTCCATCATTGGATTACATGCGACGGTGGCCCACTGTACCAATGGTAAGCAGACTGATTGCACGCTGTTGCAGTGCCCGGTCGTACCACCAATCGCCGACTGACCATTGATACTCGGCCTGCTAATGGTAGTCATTGGTAGTGGTCTCGGCGACCAACAGTCCGGTTCCACTGTTGCAATGGTAGACCGAGTGATGCTTCACTGGTCCGCGCCTATGTAAGGTGCCTATGGTTATTTCGATTTTTGTTTTAGTTGCACTGAACCATATTACCCATTTGGGTGCAAGTTCTACCATTGCTGTATTGTGTAACGTTTCCCATTCGGGTGGCAGTGACCCCATCACTATACTGCGTGGTATTACCCATTTGGGTAGCAGTGACCCCGTCGCTATACTGCGTAGTGTTACCCATCTGTGTAGCAGTCGTTCCATTGCTGTACTGCGTCACATTGCCCATTTGAGTAGCGGTCATCCCATTGTCACACTGAGTCGTATTTCCCATTTGTGTGCAATTGATTTGCGCTGAAGTGGTTGAAATATAAAACAAACCACCAACAATTGCTAATGCTATTAGTGACTTTTTCATTACTTATCCCCAATTGGTCATGTGGTTACACGGTCGCTTGATATTCAGTAGACGATGAAAATGGCTAACGCAAGAATCTTATTCTATTTCCTGACTCTGAGTTCATAAACTTTCGCTTTGGCAAGAAGTAAGGGCCACTGTAGCAATGGTAGTCAGGCTGATTGACCAGTGTTGTAGCGTCCAGTCGGTTATGGCAGACCGACTGGTACCGCTCACTATTGGGGGTGGGTCTGTTGCTGGAAACTCGGCTGCGCAAGGGAAGTGGGTCCGTTACCCGGTAACGCTGATGAGCTATCGGGTATCGCTGAAGTAGACATCCCATTCTGCCGAGACCGGATCGAGCCTGCGCACGATTGCGGCGTCCGCCCGCACCACCAGCCGCTCAAGCATCTCCCGTTTCGTTACCGAGTAACGGCGTGCCAGCCGTGCGAGCGCGAGATCAGCTTCAGTTGTCACCCACATGTCCAGCCGCCGCTCTCCGTTGCCGTCCGTGCCCGCAGTCGTGCGCCTTGCACGATAGGCGGCCTGTCGCTCTGCTGTTGTCTGTGCCATCCCGCTTCTCCTTATCGTCGTTACCCGGTAACACTCCGTGCGACTACGTTACCGGGTAACGGCACATGTCGCAAGGTGTGGGATCGCGACGGGTATGAAGACCGGCAGGTAGACGATCATGCTGGGTGTGACCGCTGTACGGGTAGCTGGCGATGGTGTTACCAGTAATGGTAGCCGGTGATGGTGTTGCCGGTGATGGTATCAGCGGACTGAATGGTAAAGCTGATACCAGTACGGGCTGAAATAGCCGTTGGTACGCTACTGACCACCTGTTCCACTGCTGGCCTACGAGACTGAGTATTAGTGTCGGCATAGTCTCGGTATCCATCACACTGTGGTTCATTAGCAGGGACGTCCCGGTCAGTGGACGGCAATAGTGCCGACTGTAGCGCCGAGCGATTGTATGAAAATGGACATACCGGGCGAACAGTCGCGGCAGTGCATTGCAATGGTCCGGTGCAATGGTGCGTCGGTTGCCGACTCTGCAATCACTGGGCGCAGGCCATCAATCCGTCAGATGTCCATTGCAGGCACCGGTCCGGCGTATGCATCGCTTTGAAATCAGCAATGGCACCAGCGCCGTTTCTATTTGCGCCATCGGCAGACATGATTTTCGTAAGTCGGCGCGATTCAGTCGCTTGGCGCTCCAGTTTGTGACGCCGTGCGGCTTCTTCTGGGCTGGCAGTAGCGCGGGCAGCTTCGTCGCGGCTCACAAAGTCGTTGATGCCGATTGTACGTGCGGCGAGAAAGGCTTGAAGCGATGTGTCATCGCCAGCAAGGCGGATACAGAAGTCATGCCACGGCTTACCGCTCGGCGTGACGGCGCGTTGCCGGTACGCATATCTCTTGCGACCCATCGACACGCCGTCCGCATGGAAGACCACGCCGTCGTCTTTCAGGGCTTCGGTGCGAACGTCGTCTTTCACGATCCGTTTGATGTCCGTACCTTTGACCAACGTGTCGGTGGCATAACCATGCTTTCGAAGAATTTCACCCGCGTGATGGCGCTGACCTTCACTAAGTTTCTTCGAAATGATGGTGTAATTGAAGCCCGTTTCCCCGGACTCGTTTTCGATCAGGGCTGCAAGTTCTTTGTTCGTCAGGTTCGCCAGTTCTGGATTGGCGCAGAGCATCGATGCAAACGTGGTCGCCCACATGGGGAACTGTGATTCCGGGATGACCTTGATTTGTACTTTCAGGAACTTGCCGGACGCAACCGTATCAAGTTCCTTGTCCACGTACTGGTAAAGATTTTTTTCGACCGATGCCGCGTCCTTGATCTCGCTTTTGATGTTTCGTGTTGACACTTCGTTGTTCTCTTGTGAATGGTGGGGAAGTTCCCCGGTCATGGTGAATTGTCATTTCAATCTCCTTTCATAACGGGGCGAGCGAACACCCCCTCGAAACCCTGTCAAATTGACAGAATAGTGAACCATAGTCTTGTGGATAGTCGGTTCCTAGTTGGTTACTTATCTTTTCTTAGTCGGTCACATGTCTTTTTCTTATCTGATTTCATTTATTTGAAGAAACCAGTTCGACGTGATGGCCTGCGCTGCACAGGGCAGCGACGTACTCGGACGCGGTAGCGGACGAGTTGGATTCGTTATTTAATGAAGACCTGATTGCCGCGACATCTGGACCTGATTGAAGAGCGAGAGCCTAGTTGTTTCCTATTTGTTCTTCGTTGGACTACATTGAATCTCATCCGGCGACATGTGGACGGGATCGAACTTCGGCCTGCGGCCTTAGTTGAATCGCCGTCACTGCGTGCCGTCGAATTCATGCACTGCCATGTGATTTGACGGGACTTGTTCCTTCTCATGTGTTCCACAGCCACGGATCACCGGCGCTGCTGATGGACAAGTCACGCGTCCGCCAGTTCTGCTTGTACTCATTGGCGCACAACTTCGGCCTGTAGTCACTCGTTCCGCCGCATGGGCGGGACGCAGTCCTTCAATGACAACTCACTACCAGCAGAAATCAGCGGCGATATGAGTTCAAAGATCAACGACGAAACAAATCAGGTGCCGTCGCTCAATTGCACAATGCAGCGTCGGATTTTGCGGAATCGGCAGAAAGCCGTTTCTTGGACAGGCGATGGACATGCAGGCCGGTCTAACCCACTCATCAACAACCGAGTGAATCGACGGAAAAAGCATTATATCACAAACGGGTCCATTTTGTCCATATCTGGCACGATTCTTGTTGGGGTCATGTTGCTTTCAAATCCAATGGTCACCGTTTGTCAGTCACGCCCTACCCAAACGCGGTTCCAAACGGGTACACCTGATGGAAACCGCTCTAATCGTGGTTCGATATATCGGTTGACACAACCCATATCGAACCGATATTATACGAACTAGTCAAATCGAACCGGTGGGGTAATCTATGTTCGTCAGGGCGTATCTTCGGGCATCAACAAAAGAGCAGGACGCCGGTCGTGCCAAGAACGATCTGATCGACTTTGCCAAGGAGCGTGGTCTTCACATCGCAGCCTTCTATACCGAGAACGAATCCGGTGCGTCACTGCAACGACCAGAGCTATTCAGGTTGCTGTCGGATGCGCATGAAGGCGACATCCTGTTGATTGAGCAAGTGGACCGGCTGTCGCGTCTCAATAGCGACGACTGGCAGAAGCTGAAGTCTGAACTTCAATCCCGTCGCGTTCGGGTCGTCGCACTCGACCTTCCAACATCATGGATCATGGCGACCACGGCGGATGACATCACCAGTCGAATGCTTGATGCGCTCAATTCCATGTTGCTGGACATGCTGGCTGCCATCGCGAGAAAGGATTATGACGACCGTAGGCGGCGACAGGCTCAGGGCATTGCCAAGCTGAAAGAATCAGGCGGTTATCGCGGTCGGAAGCCTGATGTCCAGCGCAATGCGGCCATCATGCAAATGCTGCGTCGTGGTGATAGCTGGAACCACATCATCGCGGCGACCGGTTGTTCGCGTTCGACGCTGTCGCGACTTGGTCAACAGGTGAAGCAGGAAGCTGCTTGAAGTCGTGGGTCTCAGGCACCGCTCTGGGACCGAATGGTGCTTGCTTGGCGATGTTCCACTACGGTACCCTTGCGCTGTTGCAACCGGTTAGTCCCCGGCCCGGATTGGGAAAAGGATTGGGGGGATTTGTATCCAGCTTGCCGTCCCTGACGAAATTGTCGAATCGGCTAAAACGGAGAAATTGTCATGTCTGACAGCAACGGCACCGCACGCGTGTCCATACCATTCGGCAACATCGGAAAGGCCAGCAAAGAAGAACTCACGAAGCATTCCTTCGACCTTGTTCACTTCCCGATGTATCTAGATCGCCATGTACCGCCACGCGTTCGCATCGAGATCACGGACGACTATCGGGACGATATCGATCTGACGGGCTTGTACGAGAACGACCAGAACGCCCGGTGTTGGAAGTATGTGTCCCTGATCGCTGATGACAATGGTTGTCCGACCGATAGCGACGAGTTCTATCGCATGGTCCATGGCGCGTTTGGTGCACATGCGGATGGCCTGACTTACATCGGCTTTAGAAGGGGCGGTCCGCCTGTCTATGCACCCCTTTTTGCGCTTGCGATGCTGTACCAGAAGTACGGATGCGGCATCTTCTTGGCCGGTGAGATGCTGCCGACACCGTGGCCCGAATCTACGGTGAGCTATACCTTCACGCTTCGTTGACGCCACGCTCCTATGGATAAGGCCGCTGGTCTGGATTGACGGGGTCCGCTCTAGCGGTGTACTTCGTCAGTCCCCGTCTTCTGAAAATCCGTCCAGTTCGCGTTGGTCGAAAATTGGCTGCCCGAGAAGTCGCAAGCGTGCAATACCGGCGATGAGATGTGTGGTTCGGCGTCTCATCAGACGATTGAAGCTGCTTGCTTTCCAAAACTATGGTGGTGAGAATTGGCCGCTTTCCGATATGGCGAAATTCAGACGGGGCCAACAAACAATTGGTTAATCACCACATCGATGCAACTAACGAGAACGGTCGCATAGCGGTCAGTTCTCATTCGTTGCAGGCTGTTCTTCATTGAAGTATTACGACAAGAAGGTTTTCATGAATCGAAAATGGGCGTCAAGCCATCACATTAAATCGGGGTTCCCACGCACAGCAGCAGTCGCGTTGGCGGTGTCTATATTGGCAGGATGCGGCGGCGGTAGCGGCGGAAGTTCAACCGCGACCACCAGCAACGCAACGCCGACCGCCATGTCCGGGACCGTGGCCGTTGGTGGTAGTGTCGCCGGAGCTAACATCACGGTAATAGATGCGAAGGGTAATAGCGCAAGCACGACCAGTGACGCTTCAGGCAACTACACAATCTCTCTGGCGGGGCTGACCGCTCCGCTGTTGATTGTCGCTTCCGATCCCACCGGCGTGAATCCGACGTTGGCTTCGGTCGTCACCACCATACCCAAAGGAACGACAGCACCTGTGATCGGAAACGTCACCACCTTGACAACGGCGGTGGCGGCACTCCTGACGACCAGCGGCAACGCGTTAGAACTTGCTGGCAGCGGTAGCTTATCGTCCCTTGCGCAGACCGCTTCAGTGACAAGTGCCATCGCCAAACTCAATGGGGCGCTTGCCACTATCCTTCCGTCTAACGGGCTGAGCGCTGCATCGTTCGATCCGGTGGGCACCGTGTTCACGCCGAATCAGAGCGGTGCGGACGCCGTGATTGACGCAGTGCAAGTCGTTCCCGCGCCGACTGGCGGTACCCAACTCATTTCGTCAGCAGCGCCATCGAGCGGCATTACCCTGAACCAAAGCACGTCGGTGTCCGCACCGCTTGCTGCGCCACCTGTCGCGGCGAATTACCTGACGGCGCTTGTTGCGCAACTTACACAGTGCCTTGGGGGAACGGCAGCGGCGTGCGGTCAAGCAATTGATGCGAAATACAAAGAAAACGGCTTTACCGCCTTCGCGGACGCGCATCCGCAGATTGCAGCCACAGGCGTCACTATCGGGACGCCGCAAACCCTTGAATTCCTGAAGGGTGCGGGCGGCACGCAAGAAGCGTTGATTTCGATCCCCTACACGTCCAGCGGTGGGGTGGCCGGGACTGCTGTGACGGTCGTTCAGCAAACGGGTAGCAATACGTGGGACATCATCGGAAACCAGCAGCAGTACAACGCCACAATCTCTTCGTATCTGAGCCGCTGGCAGTTCCTTGATGCGACTAACGCACAGTTCAGCCGGTATGAGTCGGGTCTAGGGATCAGCATCCCGGTCGGCGGACCGAATCCGGCGAACCTTGCGTCCGCTTCAGTAACGGGTCCCGGCATTAACGGTACGTTGTATCTCGTACCGCGTGCCGCTACAGGCAACAATACGCTTGCACTGACATCCACCGTCCAGACGAGTGTGCCGACCGGTGGCCTGACTTCAGGTTCGAACACAAATCTATATCGTTGGTCATGGCAAGCGGTCGCCGGTGCGACAGGGACATACAACCCGCCGAACGGTAGGCGTGGGTTCTACGCTTCGTCGCCGATTGACCTTTCCACGGTGCAACAGTTTGCTCCGTACACCGTTACGTTCTATGACTCGACCGGTGCGCAGATCGGGCAGCCGATGACCGTTATTAATACGACCCCGCCTATCAGCGCAGCCGTAGGTACCGGGATTCAGTGGCAGACGCTTGCGTCCAGTGTTCAGAATGACTTCCTTAATCCAAGCGGCGCGCTCGCAGGTTCCCAATCTTCGGTCAGCCTGTCGTGGTCGAATCTCTTCAATAATCAGAACATCGCGCCTTTGGCGTCGCGAACGCAGATTCAGGCGGTTCCGGGCACGGGTGTGACGACCGGTGAAGTCGATGGATGGTGGCCGGGTCCGGCGACGTTTGCAGCTTCAGGACAATACTCGTCGTCCGTAACGGCTGGTATGAGTCAAACAGGTATCCAGCAGTGCGCGACTGCTTGCCAGTTCCCGGCGCTTCAGGCGGGTGGCTCACGTCTGGCTGAGTTGTACTGGAACGTCGGTCAGACGACGTACTACAACATCTGGAAGTATCAGGACTGAACGTCGGGCTTCCCGATCTGCGGGTGATTCATGTCAGCGGCTGCATGGCGGGTGACAATGAATCACCCGCTTTTTCTTCAGATGTCGGTATTGATCCGGGCATCATAAAACCGTGGGAAAGCGATGAAGCGACTCTTTGCTATGAAATTTGCATTCGTTGACTGTTGGCGGCTGAAGGACGGCATTATGAACATTCGACTCACGGACAAGGCATCATGAAGCGCGTTGTCGTGGGGTTGGCGATTCTTTTTGCAGTCAAGTCTTGGGCCGCAGAACCAGAAAGGCTGGCAGGCATTGCGGCTGCTCCATCGGGTGAACTGGTGACCGTGCCGAGTCGTGATGGGGTGACTGAAAGTCTGTATATCGAAACATCCGGCGCAACTCCGGCGTGGGTCATCGTTCTTTTCGCCGGTGACGACGGCGCTTTGCACCTGACAGCAGATGGCCCGACTACGCTTCGCGGGAATTTTCTCATCCGAACGGCTGCTTATTGGGTTCGGCAGGGTGACGCGGCTGTACTGATCGACACGCCGTCTGATTACGCGAATGGGATTGACGACGGGTTTCGTCTAGGAAAGGACGCGTTCGGGGATGTGGCAGCGGTAATCAAAGCACTGCGGCAGCGTTTCCCTTCGTCGAGAATCGCGCTGGTCGGTACGAGTCGGGGAACGACCTTGGTCGGAAATGCGCTCGAACGTAATCCTGATCTTGCAGACGCATTTGTGCTGACATCACCTGTGTCTATCGCCCGGTACGGTAAAGCCGGTGTTTCCGGCCTTGACGCAGACGGCACCAAGGTCCGCGTGCTGGTCGTTTCCAATCGTCACGACGCTTGTCCGGCAGCAATGTTTTACGGTGCGAAGCGGCTGGCTGACAGGAATCACTTCGACCTTGTCGCCGTCGAATCGACAGGCGGTGGCGGTGACAGGGTGACTGACTGCGGTGGACATTCACCGCACGGCTTCCTTGGAATTGAAGACGAAGTTCTTGGCGACATCAATGGCTGGTTGGCGGCCAGCGTGTCCCGTTAACCTATGCATAGTCGGGGGAATGAATTTGACAAATAAGAATGGTTTCGCTTCATTGATACAGAACCGTCAGTTCGATGCCGAACTTGGTGGGCTTGTCGGCCTACTGGTCGGCGATGCGGTCGGCGTAGGGTTTGAATTCAAGAAGCCTACACAGATTCCGCCACGCGATCAGATTGAGATGACAACGCCTGTCGGCTTCAGGCGGTCACATGCCGGTGTGCCGGTCGGTACGTGGTCCGACGATGGTGCACAAGCCCTTTGCCTACTCGCAAGCTTGCGCGAATGCGGGAAGTTTTCCTTGACCGACTTCGCCGAACGGCTGCTGCGATGGCTGGACGACGGTTATCTTGCGGTTGATGGACATGTGTTCGATGTGGGTATTCAGACAGCCGACGCGTTACTCAGGTTACGCGACGGTACGTCACCACGTGAATCGGGCGGCGCGTCTGTCATGGATAACGGCAATGGGTCACTGATGCGGGTCCTGCCGCTTGCCTTGTGGCATACCGGTCCCGATGGCGAGTTGGTTCACTATGCACATTTGCAGTCGATGGTAACGCACGGACACCCGCGTTCACTGGTTGTCTGCGCGTTCTACTGTCTTGTCGCAAGGGGTTATTTGCACGACCTTGCAGACCCTTGGTCATCAGCCGACCAACGTCTCGAAAAAATCTATGCCGAGTGGTCCGACCAAACGGCACGAAGGGCGTTTCTCTGCGAACTGGACGTACTTAGAAGCTTCCCGAAGACCGATGAATCACGCGGGACCGGATACGTCCTTGATACGATCTGGTCGGCGCGGAAGGCGATGGAAGCAGGGTCGTTTGAAGATGTGGCCCGGACTGCAATCAGCTTCGGAAACGATACTGACACGACAGCCGCAGTCGCATGTGGTCTTGCCGGAATCAAGTACGGTATCGACGGAATCCCTGAGCGATGGCTGAGACAGCTTCGTGGCTTCCATCTTGTCGAACCGGTCTTAGCCGGGTCGCCTTTCAATGTCAGGTGAACCAATGGTGACTTTGTCGAAGGCCGTGCAGGAAGCCATGTGGGGTGATGAAGCCATACTTCGGTATATGGAAATGGCGCGTGAACATTTCGAAAAAGGTGAACGGAGTGCGCTCATCGAAACTGTCTATCTATGTGCCCGGTTTCAAGCCGTCATGCCGGATTGGGCCGCCGACGCCCTGTTAGACGCTCAGGGTCGCTTGAATCAAGGGCAATTGAAGGATTTCAATGAAGCGTTCGGTTGGGATGGTCCGTCGCAGTCCATGCGGGAGCGGGCCGCTCGGCGGGCGCGAATTGAGAAGGATGTACTGCTTGAATTGCAGAATACGCGGCTGGATGGCGCTTCTCTGTCCCCAGATGACATGTTCGACAGAGTCTGTGACGGGCTTAGTAAGCGCGGCATCGAAGCCAGCCGTAGGGACGTGGAAGCTATCTACAAAACCAGCGGGCAGTTCGTGAAGGGATTGCCGCGTTCAAAGGACCCGATGCAAATCTTCGGGTTGGGTCACAGCACGATACCGCTTCCACGCCGCACAGGACGTTCAATTCTCAACGACGAGAAAAAGTAAAACACGAATTTCGGCGCGGAGTGTGTTGGTGTGATCCCGATTGGCTGCGGGAAACTGCGGGCAGTCAAACAAGGGAGAGCATCCATGACTATCTCGAACTCCGCGCCGCCGGACGTTTTGATCTGGGCGTTTGCGGGTGGCTTGGTTTCGGTCCTGTCTCGGATACCAGCACGCGGTGTTTTCACGCAAAGATGGTTGACCGACGCCATCGCTCGGCTAATGGTAAGGACCCTTGTCGGGATCGCTGCCAGCACGATTCTTCCCGTCATCGGCCTTGGCGTGATGGACATCCATGCCATCCAGTCTTTGCCTAGATGGGCGCTTGCCTTCGCTGTCGCGTCATCGGGCTTCATGTTTGGACGGCGATGGACATCTTAAGCCGCATGCGCTTACTTCGGACCTTGGTCCGACTTCGAGTGGGGACTGACTAACGGTAAACTTTCCGCGCTGCGATGGATGCTTGGTGAAGATTGGGACAAGTTGTCCACGTAGCGGGTCGATCTCGGGAAGACATTGCTTTGACCCACTACCAAGTAAGATAGTGGGTCCAGCCGACGGGAATATCTTCCTGCCATTCAGCCGAGTTTTTGAGCCAACTCGGTAGCGGACGGATGGTAGTACCGTTTCAACATTCCCAAGTTGCGATGTCCAGACACTGCCGCAAGTTCGATCAAGTTCGGCAACTTGTGCGCCAATCGGGTAATCGCTGTATGGCGCAAGTCGTGCCAATGAAAGTCGGTGATCTCAGCCCGTTTGCAAGCCTTCCTGAAAGCCGCATGCAAGGTATTCCCTTTGACGGGAATCACGTTGCCTTCAATAGAACGGGGAAGGTCAGCCAAGATTCTGACGGCCTTCTTGGACAACGGAACCGTTCGTGCCGAACCATTCTTGGTGAGCGGCAAATGCGCTGTCTGGGCTTCCAAGTTGATATTCGACCATCGCAGTTCAACGAGTTCGCCGCGCCGCATACCTGTTTCCAAGCTCAGGATTGTTGCCGGAAGCAGCCATACGCTTCGCCGTCCAGCCGGGACCATTGCCGCAAGAAGGCGAGTTTCTTCGTCGGTGGTGAGTACACGATCTCGACCTTGCGGTGAAGGCGGTTTACGAACCATTGTGACCGGGTTCGCGATATTGATGTCCCATTCACGACGGGCGTGATTGATGATCGCTGATAGATACGCCAGTTCCCGAATCACCGTGGCTGGCTTCACTTTTTTCAGCCGTTCGTCCCGATAAGCCGCAACTGCCTTCGGCGTCAACGCGATCATGCTGAGTTTCGCAAGTTTGGTGCGGCATGTAGCGCGAAGCCGCGATATTTCGTCCATACCGCTACGCCTTGTGGGACAAACGTCGGTGACGTAACGCTTGATGATGTCTTCGAGAGTGTTGGCTTCGGCTTCACTGCGACTAATGAAGGCTCCCCGATCCATCTCTGTTTCGACGGATCGCGCCCACTGTTCCGCATCGGCGCGGGTGTTGAAAGTCTTTACTTCGACAGGGAACCCCTTACGGCGAATGCGCACCTGCCATTTGTCTTTTCTACGGTGTATAGCGGCCATTCCTGTTCCTAAGTGGAGCAGGATTGGAGCAAGATCGATTTTCTGGACCCCAAAAGTCAGGTCTGCGCTGCACGCGTCAGGGGACGGCTTCGTTGCAGAATCAAGCGCAGCGTCGAACTAAGGCTTAAAAAACAATACCTTAACCCGCCGCCACCCAATCCCCCGATTTCCCGCCGTGCTTCTCCAGCACCTTCACATCGGTGATCGTCATCCCGCGATCCACCGCCTTGCACATGTCGTACACCGTCAGCAAGCCGATTTGCACGGCGGTTAGCGCTTCCATCTCCACGCCCGTGCGTCCCAGCGTTTCGACCTGGACCTTGCAATGCACGCCAGGCAGCGTTTCATCGAGTTCGAAGTCCACTTTGACGCGCGTCAGCGCGAGCGGATGACATAGCGGAATCAGATCGGCGGTGCGCTTCGACCCTTGAATCGCGGCGATACGCGCGATGCCGATTACGTCGCCCTTCTTGGCGTTGCCGTCGCGAATCAGCGCGAAGGTCTCCGGCAGCATGCGAATCGAGCCACGCGCGATAGCGATGCGCCTGGTCTCCTGCTTGCTGCCGACGTCCACCATATGCGCCTGGCCGGCGGCGTCGAAATGAGTGAGTTCAGGCATGGTTGGGCTCCTTCAGAGGGCGCCTATCATAGCAGTGTGGCTGGGCGGGCGAAGCTGATTACAATTGCCCTATGCCCGCTATCTTAGTCCGAGCGGCGGGCGTTGCTTTTCGACTTCGCTAACCGACCTCGCTAACCGACCTCGCGATGCGTTCGAAACGGTTTCTTGCTGCGTTGTTGTGTTTCGCGCTCGCGACTCCGCCGGGCGCGTACGCGCAATCGCGCGGCGTATCGGGCACGAGTACGAATACAAGCACAAGCCTCGCCCTCAACATGCAGTCCGCGGAACCGCCGTTGGAAAGCGGCCCAGCCGAAACTTTCGCCAACCCCATCATCCCATCCGATATCGCGCAAGGCGTCTTCGGCGTCTATGGCGGCGCCCAGAGCCGCTTCTCCGGCAACTCGGGCGTGACCACCAACTGGCGCGCCCCAATCGTCCCGCAGCAATTACCCGACCTCGGTAACGGCGGCTCCGACTCGCTGACGCCGCAAGCCGAGCGCAGGCTCGGCGAGCGCGTGATGCGCGAATTGCGCCGCGACCCGGACTATCTCGACGACTGGCTGGTGCGGGACTACCTGAACTCGGTCGCTGCGAAACTCGCCGCGGCTGCGAACGCGCTATATATCGGCGGCTATCGTCCGGACTTCGAGTTGTTCGCAGTCCGCGATGCGCAGATCAACGCCTTCTCGCTGCCAGGTGGCTTTATCGGCGTGAACACCGGTTTGATCGTGACGACGCAAACCGAGTCCGAACTCGCCTCCGTGCTCGGCCACGAGATGGGGCACGTCTTGCAGCGGCACATTTCGCGAATGATCACGACCGGCGAGCGCAGCTCCTATGCCGCGCTCGCCGGCCTGTTGTTCGGCGTTCTGGCGGGCGTGCTCGCGCACAGTGGCGACCTCGGCAGCGCGATTGCGATTGGCGGCCAGGCTTATGCGGTCGACAACCAGCTGCGTTTCTCGCGCTCCGCCGAACACGAAGCGGACCGCGTCGGCTTTCTGCTGCTAGCCGGCGCCGGCTACGACCCCTACGCAATGACGACGTTTTTTGGCCGCCTCGATCGCGCGGCGATGAGCGACACGGGCATACCGGCCTATGCGCGCACCCATCCGCTGACTGGCGAACGGATTGCCGACATGGAGGACCGTGCGCGCCGCGCGCCTTACCGGCAACCGCATCAGACCTCCGAATACGGTTTTGTGCGAGCGCGGGCGCGCTTGCTGCAGGACCGCTCGCGCAGTGAATACGCGGACGAGATTTCGCGCCTGCGCTCCGAAATCGAGGACCGTACCGCAGTGAACGTGGCCGCGAACTGGTACGGGATTGCATACGGGCAGATGCTGCTCGAGCGATACGACGATGCAGTGGCGTCGCTGGCGGTGTCGCGTGCCGCGTTCGCAAACGGAGAGCGCAGCGAAGGTGAGCCTATGCGCAGTTCGCCGAGCCTCGACGTGCTGGCGGCCGACATCGCGCGCCGCGCCGGGCGTGATGACGAGGCGGCTCGTCTGGCCGACTTTGCACAGAAGCGTTGGCCGCAGTCGAACGCCGCGATCGACATGCATATTCAGACCTTGCTGACGTTGAAGCGCTTTGCCGCGGCGCAGGCTTTGGCTTTGAAAGAGACGCGTGCGCAGCCCGATCAGCCTGCATGGTGGTTGTATCTGGCGCAGGCGAGTGCGGGCAGCGGGGATGCGTTGACGCAGCATCGGGCGCTCGCCGAAAAATTCGCTCTCGAGGGGGCATGGCCATCAGCCATCCGGCAACTGAAGGAGGCACGCGATCTGAAGGCGATCGGCTACTACGATCTCGCCACCGTCGATGCCCGGTTACATGAAATGGAGAGCCGGTATAAAGAGGAACGCCTTGACGAGAAGAGTTAGGAGTTAGGACTCGCCCGCCTTCGATCTGACCAGAATGCGGACTATGCAGCCAATCCCAGCGATCAGTAGCCAAACGGCCTAAGCACTCGCCGCAGCGGCCGGACTATCGACAAATCCGAACCGCTCGGCAACCTCATTTCGCAGCACGCCCTGCAAAGGCAAAACAACCCCGTTGTTCCAGCGAAACTCCCCGCTCATCGAGTCATCGCCCAACGCTGCGTGATCGGAAAAAACCTCGAGATCGTGATCGTGCAAAACAGCGACCCTCGGTGGCACCGAGCTATCGACAAACAGAATCCCGCCGTCATCGTCGACGAACACAGCCGAAGGTTCGAAAGCTCCGCCGGCCTGGTCGGTCAAGGCAAGCGCGCCAGTGACATCAGCCGACAACCTGACGACCCACGGCGTATAGCCCAACTCGACATACACCCGCTGCGGCCCATTCTGGAAAAACCACTGCCCGCGTTCGTCGGCGTCGTAATTCCGATTGATAAACCCGAGCAACGCCTCGTGCCGGATCGCCGTGCCTGGCTCACCGCCGGCCTGAGCGGCTTCGTCCCGCATGCGCCAGTTGCCGCGCCGGTCCAGCATCAACCATCCGGTGCAACTCGGCACATTCGGCCATTTGGCCAAGGCCTGTTTGACAATGTCATCCATGATCGACGTACCGCTCCAGATAACCGAGCACGCGCCGCGACAACCAGTCGATGCGCCCCGGGAAGGGCCCAGTCATAAAACCGGCGTGGCCGCCATGCCTGGGTTGATCAAGTTCCACCGCTGCCGACACCTGGTGCCGAGCCGGCAACGCTTCGGCCGGTAAGAACGGGTCGTTGCGTGCGTTCAGCACGAGTGTCGGCACGGCAATGCCAGGCAGCAACGGACGCGTGGTCGCGCTGCTCCAGTAGTGGTCGGTATCGCGAAAGCCGTGCAGCGGTGCCGTCACCACATTGTCGAAGTCGTACATCGTGCGGCTCGCCAGCATCGCGTCGCGGTCGAACAGCCCGGGAAACTGCGCGAGCTTCTGCTCGGCCTTCTGCTTCAGCGTCTTCAGGAAACTGCGCGTGTAGACCATGCCGAAGCCCTGCGACAACGCG
Organism: Paraburkholderia sp. RL17-337-BIB-A; assembly: GCF_046025895.1. Lineage (NCBI taxonomy): Bacteria > Pseudomonadati > Pseudomonadota > Betaproteobacteria > Burkholderiales > Burkholderiaceae > Paraburkholderia > Paraburkholderia sp. RL17-337-BIB-A. The sequence goes on from NZ_JARESY010000001.1 coordinate 626,107, forward strand.
CGGCCGCCGGCATGTACGTCGATCGGCGTAGAAATCGCCGCGGCGGCCGAGAGCACCGGCGACGCCTCTTCGCGCCGCTCGCCAAGCCAGCGCAGCAGCACATTGCCGCCGAGCGACACGCCCGCCGCCACGATCGGCCCGCGATGCGTGGCGCGCAAGCGCCGCAGAATCCAGTCGACTTCGTTGCTATCGGCGAGATGGTAGAAGCGCGGCAACAGATTCAGCGCTCCGCTGCAACTGCGAAAGTGCGGCACCACGCCGTGCCAGCCGTACTCACGCGCGGCCGCCATCAACGTGGCGGCGTAGTGCGACGTGGAACTGCCTTCGAGGCCGTGAAACAGGACGAACAGCGGAGCGTCGTCGGCGGGAACGTGAGGCGGGGAGGCGGGGGCGAGCGCAGCGGCGGTTTGGCCGTCATGCACGACCCAATCGAGATCGATGAAATCGCCATCCGGCGTATCCCAGCGTTCGCGCCGGAACGCAATGACCGGACGGCGCGCAAACAGCGACGGGACAATGGTCTGCACATGCCGGTTCGGCAGCCAGAGCGGCGCGCGGTAGAGCAGATCGACGGTAGCTTCGACTGCTGCCACGGCGCGTGCTGTGCCGCCAGAAGCGGATTCATCGTGCGTCGTTCCCCAGGCCCCGGAGGGGACTTCGTTCGGGGCGGGCGACTTCCTGCGGGGCGTGCTCATGCCAGCGTCGAAGCAAAAAAGTAAAACCGGTAAAACGGTCTGAACAGACGAAAACGCCCGTCAGGCGTCAGTGCAGCGAACCCTGGCCATGCCGCATCTTCGTGGCGAACTGGCTGGCGGCCTCATTCGGCATCGGACTCGCGTGAATATGCGCAATCTTCCACTCGCCGCGCTCGTGGACCATCACATACGTGGTGAACACCATCGCGGGCGTCGCCTTCGGATCAGCCGGGCGGTGTGCTTCGGCAATGGCATAGACGACGGTGCCGAGGCTGTCGTAGACGCGAATATCGAGCGGTTCAATCGAAACGGGCGCGGCTTCGAGCTGGGTTTGCAAGCCGGCGCGAATGCTCTCGAGACCGTGCAGGTGGGAGCCGTCGGCACAGATGCAGCTCACGAACTCCTCATCGATCCACAGGCCCATCAAGCTGTCGATATTCACCTCGGCGACGGCCTGGTAATAGGCGTTCAGCGTATCGGCGGCGGCTTCGAAGATATGGGCAAAACGTGGCATGGCTCGTCAGTCTCTTGTGCGCGGCGCGCGGTTGCGGGGCAGCGGTCAGCGGGACAGTCCGGCTCACCGGACAATCGCACCCAGGCGCGAGAATGCCCGTGCCGCAAGGCGCGAACATGACGCGACGCGCTCGGGGGCGTGCGGTGTTGCGTGCAAGTATCAGCCGAATTAGCTGGGTTCAACGTTGCGCAAGCAACATGCCGCGCAAATCGCCGAATACCTGCTCGGCGCTCAGCTGCTTCAGGCAGTTCAGATGGCCGAGCGGACACTCGCGCTGAAAACAGGGGCTGCATTCGAGATGAAGCCATTGTACCTTCGCAAGCTCGGACAAGGGCGGCGTGTGGCGCGGATCGGTCGAACCGTACACGGCCACCAGCGGGCGGCGCAGCGCGGCGGCCACATGCATCAGGCCGGAATCGTTGGTGACGACCGCATTGGCTCGCGAGATCAGCGCGCAGGCCTCGCCCAGCGCCGTTTGGCCGCACAGGTTGCGCACGTTCGGCGCTTTCTCGGCGATCGCCTGAGCGAGCGGCGCGTCTTTCGGTGAGCCGAGCGCGACGATCTGCGTGTACGGGAACGACTGGCCCACCATCTGCGCGAGCGCCGCGAAATACTCGGGCGGCCAGCGTTTCGCCGGACCGTACTCGGCGCCCGGGCAGAACACCAGCAGCGGCACGCGCGTGTCCAGATTGAAGCGCGCCGACACGCGTGACGCTTCGTTCAGGTCCGCGTCGAGCCGTGGCGTCGGCAGGTCGCCGGGGAGCTTGCCGCCGGGCGCATAGGCGAGGGCTGCGTACTGGCCGACCATTGGCGGGCGCTCGTCCTTGCGCGGGTTCGTGTGACGCACGTTCAGCAAGCCGTAGCGGCTTTCGCCGGTGTAGCCGATGCGCAGCGGAATGCCCGCCATCCACGGAATCAGTGCCGACTTGAACGAATTCGGCAGGACATAGGCCGCGTCGTAGCCGACATCGCGCAAGTCGCTCGCCAGCTGCCAGCGGCGCAGCATCTGCAGCTTGCCGTGCGCGAGGTCCGTAGCGTAAACGTCGCGAATCTCGGGCATGCGTTCGAGCACGGGCGCAACCCACGAAGGCGCGACCGCATCGATCACGATGCGTGGATGCAATTTCACGAGGCGCGCAAACAGCGGCTGCGCCATCAATGCGTCACCGATCCAGTTCGGTGCGATAACCAACGCGCGACGCATCAGAGTGAGTGTCCGGTATCGAAACGAAGCGCCGCGCGAACCATGCGCGTGACGTTCGATTGTTGAAAAGGGGAAAAGCCGCGAGCTTTGCGGCGCAGTTCCAGCATGGCTGGCCCCGCCGCGGCTGCGGCCTGGTTGCGAAGCGCCTGGCTTGCTACGCTCTGCTGCAAAACCAGAACCGATCCGTCACACAACGGACCGGGTAGCAGGCACGCAGGCAAGAAGCGCAGCAAGCGATCAACGCGCAGTGTTCAGCAGGCTTAATGACCCTTGACCACTTCGCCGTCGCGCAGCTTGTAGCGCGTGCCGCAATACGGGCAGCGCGCTTCGCCGTGCGTGACATCGATAAAGACACGCGGGTGCGTGCTCCAGCGCGGCATCGACGGATTCGGACAATATGCCGGCAGATCTCTTGCCGACAGTTCGACCAGCGGCATTTCCTTGATTTCGCTCATGGGGACTGTCTCGTTGTATGCAGGGTCCGTGCGTTGCGCCGTCAAAAGGGCGATGGCCGAGGGGCCGAGGCCCTGGTGGCGGCGCAGCGCGCGTTAGATCTTGGTCAGCCAGTGCGCGTATTTCTCGCTCTTGCCGTTCACGATATCGAAGAAGCCCGATTGCAGCTTCTCGGTGATCGGGCCGCGTGCGCCCGAGCCGATCGTGCGGTTGTCGAGTTCGCGGATCGGCGTGACTTCGGCGGCGGTGCCGGTGAAGAACGCTTCGTCGCAGGTATAGACCTCGTCGCGCGTGATGCGTTTTTCGATCACCTGGATGCCCGCGTCGCGCGCCAGCGTGATGACCGTGTCGCGCGTGATGCCGTCGAGGCACGACGACAGATCCGGCGTATAGAGCTTGCCGTTGTTCACGAGGAAGAAGTTCTCGCCCGAACCTTCCGATACGTAACCGTCCACGTCGAGCAAGAGCGCTTCGTCGTAACCGTCGGCGATGGCTTCCTGATTGGCGAGGATCGAGTTCACGTACCAGCCCGATGCCTTGGCGCGGACCATCGACACGTTCACGTGATGGCGCGTGAACGACGAAGTCTTCACGCGGATGCCCTTGGCGATACCGTCTTCACCGAGGTAAGCGCCCCACGGCCAGGCGGCGATCGCCACGTGGATCGTGTTGCCCTTGGCGGACACGCCGAGCTTTTCCGAGCCGACCCAGATGATCGGGCGCAGGTAGCACGATTCCAGCTTGTTTTCGCGCACCACTTCGCACTGTGCGGCGGCCAGCGTTTCGTGGTCGAACGGCACGTCCATCTGGAAGATCTTGGCCGAGTTCAGGAGGCGCTTGGTGTGTTCCTGGAGGCGGAAAATCGCGGTGCCGCCATCCGCCGTCTTGTAGGCGCGTACGCCTTCGAAAACGCCCATGCCGTAATGCAGCGTGTGAGTGAGCACGTGGATCTTGGCGTCGCGCCAGTCGATGAGCTTGCCATCCATCCAGATCTTGCCGTCGCGGTCGGCCATTGACATACGATTCTCCAGCGGGAATGTGTGAGAGCCCCCAAACCTGCCGCTGCGCGCCAAGTCCCCCGAGGGGGAATCCCCAAGGGGACTTCCTTCGGGCGGAAAACGCGGGGCGGCCCGGGGTTTTCTTTTGGTGTGAAGTCGAGGAGCGCTATTTTAGCGTCTTTTGCACAAGGAACGGGCATTTGGCCGCATCCCGGGCGCTATACTTCAGCGCACGCATAATTCAAATCCGGATGCGCCAGCGGGTGCCTGACGACCTGGCGTCGACCTCCCTTCGTTGCGGCGCCCCTTGGCGCCCGCGTTTCACCTCATGCTCGCTCGTCTATCAGATACCGATCGTCGTGCTTTCCGTGAGGGCGCACGCGACTATTCGCCCACGCTGATGGCGATTTTCTCCTGGGGCCTGGTCACGGGTATTGCGATGAGCAAGTCCGTGCTTACGCTGCCGCAGGCGCTCACCATGTCGTTGCTGTGCTACGCGGGCTCGTCGCAACTGGCGGTGCTGCCGCTGCTCGCCGCCAGATTGCCGATCTGGACCGTGCTGCTCACGGCCGCGATGGTCAATACGCGTTTCGTGATCTTCAGCGCCGGCCTCGCGCCGCATTTTTCGTATCTGCCGATGTGGCGGCGCATCGTACTCGGCTACTTCAACGGCGACGTGATCTATCTGCTGTTCCAGAAGAAGAGCTTCCAGACCGGCTACGTGCCGGGCAAGGAGGCGTACTTCTGGGGCATGGCCGTGTGCAGCTGGCTGTCATGGCAGGTGTCGTCGATCGTCGGCATTCTGCTGGCGAGCCTGATTCCGGATAACTGGGGTCTCGCGCTGGCGGGTACGCTGGCTTTGCTGCCCATCATGGTGTCGGCGATCGCCACCCGTTCGACGCTGGTTGCCGTCAGCATGGCTGGCGTGGTGTCGCTGCTGGCGTTCGACCTGCCATACCGGCTCGCGCTGCCGCTGGCGGTGATCGCCGCGATCATCGCCGGCAGTGCCGCCGACCTGATGGCCGAACGCGCCGACTTGCGCCGCATCCGTAACAGCGCCGGAGATTCCCAATGACATCCACGCAGATCTGGCTCGCCATTTTCGGCATGACCTTCGTCACCGCCCTGACACGCGCGATGTTTCTAATCGGCGGCGAGCGCACGGTGTTGCCGGCGCGCGTGCAGCGGATGCTGCGCTATGCGCCGGCCGCGGCGCTTGCCGCCGTGGTGCTGCCCGATGTGCTGGCGACGCCGGACGGACTCTCATTCGCACCGTCGAACCACGAGTTTTACGCGACGCTGTCCGGTCTGGCGTGGTTTCTGTGGCGGCGCACCATGCTCGGCACAATCGTGGTGGGAATGGTCGTGTTCACACTCCTGCGCCTCTTCATGTGATGGAGCGAGGCGAAAATGCTGCGTTGCGGAATGCGTGGCGCATCCTCCAAATACGGGACATTCGCCTGGTTGCGGGTCAGAAGGCAGTGTGGATCAGTTAAAATGGTCGTTTCCGGGATAAGCGCGCCGGTGCATGGCGCGACAGCCGCGGCCGATCCGCTGGCGCCCGATTCAGTGGAGCCGCTGCCGTGCCGAAGCGCTGGAGTTTGCCGCGCCTCTATGGCAGTGCGTCGTCCGCCACCGCCTTCCCATCAACTCGCACACACACGCCCATGAACAAGGTATTGCGTCTCTCCGATCTGATCGCCGAAGGCAAGCTTTCCGGCAAACGCGTGTTCATCCGCGCCGATCTGAACGTGCCGCAGGACGATCAAGGCAACATCACCGAAGACACCCGTATCCGCGCCTCCGTGCCGGCTATCAAGGCCGCGCTGGACGCCGGCGCCGCCGTGATGGTCACGTCGCACCTGGGCCGCCCCACCGAAGGCGATTTCAAGCCGGAAGACTCGCTCGCGCCGGTGGCAAAGCGCCTCGCCGAACTGCTCGGCCGTGACGTCCCGCTGGTCGCGAACTGGGTCGAAAACGGCGTGAATGTAGCGCCGGGCCAGGTCGTGCTGCTGGAAAACTGCCGCGTAAACAAGGGTGAAAAGAAAGATTCCGACGAGCTCGCGCAGAAAATGGCGAAGCTCTGCGACATCTACGTGAACGACGCGTTCGGCACCGCACACCGCGCTGAAGCCACCACCCACGGCATTGCGAAGTACGCGCCGGTCGCCTGCGCCGGCCCGCTGCTGGCCGCCGAGCTGGAAGCGCTCGGCAAGGCGCTGGGTGCGCCGAAGCGGCCGCTGGTGGCGATCGTCGCCGGCTCGAAGGTGTCCACCAAGCTGACCATTCTGAAATCGCTGGCTGACAAGGTCGACCAGTTGATCGTGGGCGGCGGTATCGCCAATACGTTCATGCTGGCCGCCGGCCTGAAAATCGGCAAGTCGCTCGCGGAAGCCGATCTGGTCAATGAAGCCAAAGCCATCATCGACGCAGCGAAAGCCCGCGGCGCCTCGGTGCCGATCCCGACCGACGTGGTCACGGCGAAAGAGTTTTCGCCTACCGCCAAAGCCGAAATCAAAGCCGTCGCCGACGTTCAAGACGACGACATGATCCTCGACATCGGACCGGAAACCGCCAAGGTGCTCGCAGCACAACTGGAAAAGGCCGGCACGATTGTGTGGAACGGCCCGGTCGGCGTGTTCGAGTTCGACCAGTTCGGCAACGGCACCAGGACCCTGGCCGACGCGATCGCCAAATCGTCGGCGTTTTCGATTGCAGGCGGCGGCGACACGCTCGCGGCCATTGCCAAGTACGGCATCCACGACAAGGTGAGCTACATCTCGACGGGTGGCGGCGCCTTCCTCGAATTCCTCGAGGGCAAGAAACTGCCTGCGGTCGAAGTCCTGGAATCGCGGGCTTAACGTGGCGACGCGCTCCCCCTCAGCGAAGTCTGCAAAAGCGCGCGACGGTCAGCCTGCCGGCAAGGCGCGCAATACCGCAGCAGCAACGGCCAAGGAGCGCGAAACGCCCTCTGCAGCCATTCCGGCAGCGGCCGATCCGGCGGTTGAGTCCGCGATCGTGTCAGCTAGCCAGCAACATGAAGAATCCGGCTCGCCCCTCGCGCTCGCGGAGTTGACCACTGCCGTCGAGGGAGCCGAATTGTCCGGTGCAGATGCTGCACCAGCCGCTTCCTCCCCAGCAGAACTCCCTGACGAAGAGGTCGCGCTCGCCCCCCCACCGGCACCCCCCGTGCTGGTGTCGAACACCGCTTCACCCCATAGAGCGACGCTGGTTTCAACCGGCGCGCAGCCCCCGGCAGCATCCTTCGGTGCGCAGCCTCCGCAACCGACTCGCAGCGCTCTTTCCAGCGATCCCATCCAGACGAGGAGACTCATGCATCGCGCCACCAAGATTGTCGCCACCATCGGACCGGCTTCCAGCACGCCGGAAATCCTGCTGCAAATGATTCAGGCAGGGTTGGACGTGGTGCGGCTCAATTTCTCGCACGGCACCGCCGACGACCACCGCCAGCGCGCCGAATTCGTGCGCGAGGCGGCCCGCCAGGCCGGCCGTGAAGTTGCCATCATGGCTGACCTGCAAGGCCCGAAGATTCGGGTCGGCAAATTCGAAAACGGCAAGATCACGCTGGTCGCCGGCGAGCCGTTCATTCTTGACGCCGAGTGCGAACTCGGTAATGAACAACGCTCCGGTCTCGACTACAAAGACCTGCCGCGCGACCTGAAACCGGGCGACGTCCTGTTGCTCAACGACGGCCTGATCGTGCTCGACGTTGTGCGCGTGCTCGGCAGCGAGATTCACACCACGGTGAAGATCGGTGGCGAACTGTCGAACAACAAGGGTATCAACCGCCAGGGCGGCGGCCTCACGGCGCCGGCGCTGACGGCCAAAGACATGGAAGACATCCGCACGGCCATGTCGCTCGGTGTGGATTACGTCGCGGTATCGTTCCCCAAGAACTCCACCGACATGGAAATGGCCCGTCAGCTCGCGAACATTGCGGGTGCGCCATACGGCATCAAGCCGAAGATGATCGCGAAGATCGAGCGTGCGGAAGCGATTCCGGCGCTGCAAGGCATCCTCGACGCATCGGACGGCATCATGGTCGCGCGTGGCGACTTGGCCGTGGAAGTGGGGAATGCCGCAGTTCCCGCGCTGCAAAAGCGCATGATTCGTATGGCGCGCGAATCGAACAAGTTCGTGATCACCGCGACCCAGATGATGGAGTCGATGATCTACGCGCCGGTGCCGACCCGCGCCGAAGTGTCGGACGTCGCCAACGCGGTGCTGGACGGCACCGACGCGGTGATGCTGTCGGCCGAATCGGCGGCGGGCAAGTACCCGGTGCAGACCATCGAGACGATGGCGGCGATCTGCGTGGAAGCGGAGAAGTCGGAGCAGTCCGAGCTGGACAAGGATTTCCTCGACCGCACGTTCACGCGAATCGACCAGTCCATCGCCATGGGCGCGCTGTTTACGGCGTTCCACCTGGGCGCGAAGGCAATCGTCGCGTTGACCGAATCGGGTTCGACCGCGCTGTGGATGTCGCGTCATTGGACCCACGTGCCGATTTTCGCGCTCACGCCGCGCGTCGGCAGCGAACGGGCCATGGCGATCTACCGCAATGTCACGTCGCTGCATCTGGACACCAGCACTGACCGCGACACCGCGTTGCAGCAGGCGCTGGAAACCGTGGTCGGCAAGGGTTACGCGTCGCGTGGCGACATGGTTGTGCTGACCGTCGGCGAGCCGATGGGGCAAGCGGGCGGCACGAATACGCTGAAGATCGTGCGGGTCGGCGAGCCGTATTGATTCGGCGCACTGTGTGTGGGACGGCAGTAAGCGCTATGGCACCAGAGTAAGCACTAAAGCGCTAACTCTGGGCGAAACGCTACTCGGGTCGACACGCTAATTCCCGTCGACTCACTATGTGTGGGACCGGAGTAAGTGCTGAAGCACTAGCTCCGGTCGACACCGAAGACTGCTCGATCGGCGCGCGTTGCATGGGACCAGAGTAAGCGCTATGGGACCCGAGTAAGCGTTAAAGCGCTAACTCGGGTCGACACGCCAACTCTGGTCGACACACACTTGATTGACCGAAGCAGGCTGTCCATACCCCGCGAGAGGCGGCGCACAGACTCCAATCGCGCGTGAAGGAAAACGCGCTTTAGGGAATGGGTGAAAGGGTATGCAGCTTGCTTCGCGATAAAATCGCCCAATAAGATGCCGACGGCACAGAATTCGTTTCAATCTAAGGAGTTACAGCATGCCTCTCGTATCAATGCGTCAACTGCTGGACCATGCCGCGGAAAACGGTTATGGCATTCCGGCATTCAACGTGAACAACCTGGAGCAGGTGCAGGCGATCATGGCGGCGGCCGACAAGGTCAACGCCCCGGTCATCATGCAGGCGTCGGCCGGCGCGCGTAAGTACGCGGGCGAGCCGTTCCTGCGCCACCTGATCGAAGCAGCGGTCGAGTCGTACCCGCACATTCCGGTCGTGATGCACCAGGACCACGGCCAGTCGCCGGCGGTCTGCATGGCGGCGATCCGCAGCGGTTTCACCAGCGTGATGATGGACGGTTCGCTCGAAGCCGACGGCAAGACGGTCGCCTCGTACGAATACAACGTCGAAGTCTCGCGCAAGGTGGTTGAAGCGGCGCACTCGATCGGCATCACGGTGGAAGCGGAGCTGGGCGTGCTCGGTTCGCTCGAAACCATGAAGGGCGACAAGGAAGACGGCCACGGCGCGGAAGGCACGATGACCCGCGAACAGTTGCTGACCGACCCGGAGCAGGCAGCCGACTTCGTGAAGCTGACGCAATGCGACGCATTGGCGATCGCGATCGGTACGTCGCACGGCGCGTACAAGTTCAGCAAGAAGCCCACGGGCGACATCCTGTCGATCCAGCGCATCAAGGAAATTCACCAGCGCATTCCGAACACGCATCTGGTGATGCACGGTTCGTCGTCGGTGCCGCAGGAGCTGCTCGCGGAAATCCGCGAATTCGGCGGCGACATGAAGGAAACCTACGGCGTGCCGGTCGAGGAAATTCAGGAAGGTATCAAAAACGGCGTGCGCAAGGTCAATATCGACACCGACCTGCGTCTGGCGATCACCGGCGCGATCCGCCGCTACATGGCGACCAATCCGGGCAAGTTCGATCCGCGCGACTACCTGAAGCCGGCGCGCGAAGCCGCGATGAAGATCTGTCTCGAGCGCTTCACGCAATTCGGCTGCGAAGGCCAGGCTGGCAAGATCAAGCCGGTTTCGCTTGATAAAATCGCGGAGAAATACAAGTCGGGCGAGCTCGCACAGGTTGTCCGCTAAGCTATAACTAAGCGTCAGGCTTGGCCAATTGGCCAGGTTGCCGTTAGATCGCCGTTCCCGCATCATCCGGGGAACGGCGTTTCCCTTTTGTTCCGGTCACACTTTTTGCCCCACTTTTAGCGAACCACGACGATGTCTACCCTTTACGAATCCACGCTCCACTCGCTGCCGCTGCTCGGCCGCGGTAAAGTCCGCGACAACTATGCGGTGGGCAACGACCAGTTGCTGATCGTCACGACCGACCGTCTGTCGGCGTTCGACGTCATCATGGGCGAGCCGATTCCGAACAAGGGCCGCGTGCTCAACGAAATGGCGAACTTCTGGTTCGAGAAACTCAAGCATGTGGTGCCGAATCACCTCACGGGTGTGGCGCCCGAATCCGTGGTGGCGGCAGACGAAGTCGAGCAGGTGAAGGGTCGCGCGGTTGTCGTGAAGCGCCTCGAGCCGATCCTCGTCGAAGCGGTGGTGCGCGGCTATCTGGCCGGCAGCGGCTGGAAAGACTACCAGGCAACCGGCTCGGTGTGCGGCGTGGAACTGCCGCCCGGCCTGCAAAACGCGCAGAAGTTGCCCGAGCCGATTTTCACGCCGGCAGCCAAGGCTGAAATGGGCCACCACGACGAAAACATCACGTACAACGAGATGGAGCGCCGCATCGGCACCGAACTGTCGGCCACGATCCGCGACATCTCGATCAAGCTGTACAAGGAAGCCGCTGACTACGCTGCCACGCGCGGCATCATCATCGCGGACACGAAATTCGAGTTCGGCCTGGACAACCACGGCCAACTGTATTTGATGGACGAGGCGTTGACCGCCGATTCGTCGCGTTTCTGGCCGGCTGACCAGTATCAGGTCGGCACGAACCCGCCGTCGTTCGACAAGCAGTTCGTGCGTGACTGGCTCGAAACCCAGCCGTGGAAGAAAGAGCCGCCCGCACCGAAGCTGCCGGACGACGTGGTCACGAAGACGGGCGAGAAGTACCAGGAAGCCCTCGAACGCCTGACCGGACACAAGCTCGCCTGATTACGGTTCGCACTGGTCAAGAAACAAGGAAGCCGTAAGATGAGTGAAGCACAAACTGCCCATACGCATGGCGCGCCCGTTGTCGGCGTGCTGATGGGCTCCAGCTCCGACTGGGAAGTGATGAAGAACGCCGTGGCGATTCTGCAGGAATTCGGCGTGCCGTACGAAGCGAAGGTCGTGTCGGCGCACCGCATGCCCGACGAGATGTTTGCCTATGCAGAGAGCGCGCGCGAGCGCGGTATTCGCGCGATCATCGCGGGTGCGGGCGGCGCGGCGCATCTGCCGGGCATGCTGGCCGCCAAGACCACGGTGCCCGTGCTCGGCGTGCCGGTGGCGAGCAAGTATCTGAAGGGCGTGGATTCGTTGCATTCGATCGTGCAGATGCCCAAGGGCGTGCCGGTCGCCACGTTTGCCATCGGCGAAGCGGGCGCGGCGAATGCGGCGCTGTTCGCGGTGTCGATTCTGAGCGGCACGAGCGCCGAGTATGCGGAAAAACTGGCGGCGTTCCGCGTGCGCCAGAACGAAGCGGCTCACGCAATGGTGCTGCCGGCGCTGTAAGCGCCAAGGCCGATTGCTTTTAGACGTCCCCCAATGTCCGACCCCCGGCCGGATGCCGCTATTGCACGTTTTGCATGCGCATCCGGCCGCGACCGACCACTAAGATGAACCCAGACAACACACCGGTTTCACCGATTCTGCCCGGCGCATGGCTTGGCATGGTTGGTGGCGGCCAGCTCGGCCGCATGTTCTGTTTTGCCGCGCAGGCGATGGGCTATCGCGTCGCTGTGCTCGACCCGGACGAAACCAGTCCGGCGGGTGCGGTGGCCGACCGCCATATCCGTGCGGCTTACGACGACGAAGCGTCGCTGACCGAACTCGCGCGCCTGTGCGCGGCGGTCTCGACCGAATTCGAGAACGTGCCGGCCGCGAGCCTCGATTTCCTCGCCAGGACCACGTTCGTCAGCCCGGCGGGCCGTTGCGTCGCCGTGGCGCAAGACCGGATCGCCGAGAAGCGTTTTATCGCGTCGTCAGGCGTGGCGGTGGCGCCACACGTCGTGATCGAGTCGTCGGATGCGTTGGCCGCGCTCGACGATGCGAAGCTCGAGGCGGTGCTGCCGGGCATTCTCAAGACTGCCCGCATGGGCTATGACGGTAAAGGCCAGATTCGCGTGCGCAACGCGGAGGAAGTGCGCGAGGCGCATGCATCGCTCGCCGGCGTGGCGTGCGTGCTGGAAAAGCGCTTGCCGCTGAAGTTCGAGGTGTCCGCGCTGATTGCGCGCGCGGCGAGCGGCGCGTCGGTGGTGTATCCGCTGGCGCAGAACACGCATCGCGACGGCGTGCTATCGCACACCATCGTCCCCGCGCCGGATGCCAGCTCGACGCTGGTCGGGCAGGCACAACAGGCCGCGCTGCAAATCGCCGACAAGCTCGGCTATGTGGGCGTGCTGTGCGTCGAGTTCTTCATCCTTGAAGACGGATCGCTCGTCGCCAACGAAATGGCGCCGCGCCCGCACAACTCCGGCCACTACACCGTCGATGCCTGCGCCACCAGCCAGTTCGAACAGCAGGTGCGCGCGATGACCGGTATGCCGCTCGGCGACACGCGCCAGCATTCGCCGGCCGTGATGCTGAATGTCCTCGGCGACGTCTGGTTCCCGGACGGCCCGAAGCGCGCGGCGGTCACGCCGCCGTGGCACGAAGTCGCCGCGATGCCGGCGGCGCGTCTGCACCTGTACGGCAAGGAAGAGGCGCGTTGCGGCCGTAAGATGGGTCACGTGAACTTCACCGCCGCGACGCTCGAAGAAGCCCGCACGGCTGGCCGCGATTGCGCGCGGCTCCTGCATATCATCACGAGTTGACACGAGCGCCATGCCGGATCAAAGCAAACCTGCCGAAGGAGGCGCTGCGAACGCCTTGCCTGTGAGCGCCGAGCAGATCGGGCACGCGGCCGCGCTGCTCGACGCAGGTGGTCTGGTCGCGTTCCCCACGGAGACTGTCTACGGACTCGGCGGCGACGCCGAGAGTCCGGACGCGGTCGCGCGTATTTATGCGGCGAAGGGCAGGCCGGCGAATCATCCGGTGATCGTGCACCTGGCGCCGCAGGGCGATCCGAACTACTGGGTCGAGCATTTGCCTGCTGAGGCCCAGCGTTTGATCGATGCGTTCTGGCCCGGGCCACTCACGTTGATCCTGAAGCGCGCGGCGCGAATCGATGCAGCGGTGAGCGGCGGGCAGGATTCGGTGGGGCTGCGCTGCCCGTCGCATCCGGTTGCCCAGGCTTTGCTGGAAGCGTTCAGTGCGTTGCGTGGCGGGCATGGCGGTGTGGCGGCGCCGTCGGCGAATCGCTTCGGCCATGTGAGCCCGACGACTGCGCAGCATGTGCGCGAAGAGTTCGGCGGCGCGATTCATGTGCTGGACGGCGGCGCGTCGGATGTCGGGATCGAATCGACGATTCTGGATTTGTCGCGTGGATTTCCAGCGCTGTTAAGGCCTGGCCGCGTCACGCCGCAAGATATTGCCGATGTGCTCGGCGAGGCGCCGAGATTGCCGGACGGATCGGATGCGACTGCGCCGCGTGCTTCCGGGACGTTGAAGGCACATTACGCGCCGCGCACGCCGTTGGCTTTGCTGCCTTTTGATGCGTTGCAGACTTTGCTTGCGGCGCGCCAGGGCGACGAGCGCGTTGCCTTGGTAGCGCGAGCGTCCCGCGCAGGGGAGTGGGCGCATGCCGAGGGCGTGCATTTCATTGCCGCGCCGGAAGATCCGCATGTCTATGCGCGCGAGTTGTATGGCCTGCTAAGGGCGCTGGATCGCGCGGATGTGAGCCGGATTCTTATCGAGAAGTTGCCGGACACGATTGAGTGGATCGCTGTGAACGATCGGCTCGGCCGGGCTGCTGCGGCTTTTGAAGCACAAGGTTGAAGTTTGATTTTTTTTGCCTGTGTAGCGCTAAGGTCGCGCGCAGCGGTAAATAGATATCGAGCGCCGCGTAGGCAAAAAAATCACGACACGCTAACGCCGCTGGCGATTAATCAGAAGTGCCGCGCAGGCAATAAAAAACGCCTGGCTTGACCAGCAAGCCAGGCGTTCGCAAAACTCGCATCCTGCTGCCGCTACGCGGCAACCCTCAACTTATTTCCCCAGCCCAGTCGCAGCGATCGCCTGCTCGACCGTCTGCGCGAACAACGCGTGCAAATGCGTGCTCGGGTGGACCAGATCCGCAAACATGTACGTCTGATCCGCGCCGGCTACGGTATAAGTTTGCGGCGAGCAAAACAGCGACGACTGGAACTGGCTGCCGTAAGACGCAGCCGTCTGCCCAGGCTGGAGCACGAGCGGATTCTGCGTGGCATAGGTCGTGGCCGCTTGCCCCATCGCGTTCAGGTTACACGCCGTGCCCGTGTTCGACACCGTGAAGCCCAGCTGCTGGTAGGACGCCAGCGAGGTGTCCAGCCACTTATACGCGCTCACATAAATGACCTGCTTGTTCGAAGCAAACGCTTGTGCCAGCGCGCCGTTGAACGTCAGGGTCAGCGCATCGAACAATTGCTGACCTTGCGCACCGCTCTGCACACCTTGCGGCGTGGACTTGATGTCCGGCACATCCGACACGACCACATGGGTCGCGCCCGCCGCGATGACCTGCTGAACCGCGCCGATGAACTTGCCCGCCGCCACGCCGATCGCCTGAAGCGCCGCGGGGATCGCCGCATTCGACGCGGCTGTGGCCGCCGCCTGCGCCGCCGCAGCCGTTCCGCCGCTCTGCAGGACCGCCGTCGCCGCCGCGGTGCCGGCGTCCGAAACCGCTTGCGCCTGAATGAAAATGTCGTTCGCGCCGCCGTTCATCAGTACGAGCTGGTTCGCATTGAAGCTGCTGTGCGCGCCCAGATACTGTGTGATCTGCTGCGTGACCGGAATCGTCGTGGCTGCCATGAAGTTCGGCGCGTAACCTTCGCCTTGCGGCTGATCTACGCGCGAACCGCCTTGGGCGTAGCCGTATCCGCCCGCCGCTACCAGCGGTTGACCGAAGCCGCCCAGATACGCAGCGGTCAACGTGCCGCCATAGTATTCGGCAACCTTCTGCGTCCACACTTCGCCCGGGTTGGTCGTGAAGCGGCCGCCGCCGAAGCTCAACTGAATT
Source organism: Paraburkholderia sp. RL17-337-BIB-A (assembly GCF_046025895.1). Taxonomy (NCBI): domain Bacteria; kingdom Pseudomonadati; phylum Pseudomonadota; class Betaproteobacteria; order Burkholderiales; family Burkholderiaceae; genus Paraburkholderia; species Paraburkholderia sp. RL17-337-BIB-A. The sequence continues at coordinate 641,424 of NZ_JARESY010000001.1, forward strand.
ACCGGCGCATACGTGCCGACATCCGATAAACTGTCGCCGAACGATACGACCTGCAATTTCACGCCGCCCGCCGGTGTGCTGCTCTGGTTGTTGTTATCGCTGCCGCCACCACAAGCCGCGAGCAGTACAAACGCCGCACTGGCGATGGCGATCTGCGTGACGCGTACGAACTTGAGCTTCTTCGATGCTGTTTGCTTCATGTTAACTTCATCTCCTCGTATGTGTGGCCTTTGTGCCATGTATTGCAGGCGGCGTCCCCCGCGTCCGCGGCGTGACGACACGCTTACAGAATCTTCTAAGGCCTGCGCGGTGTTTGAAGCGCGGCCGTATGGTTTTCTTCAACGCTCGTATCGCCGCCCGCTGCCGCGATATCGACGCTCGCGCCGGTGGTGCGCCGGGCGTGATACGCCGCGGCCCACGCGGGTGGTGCGAACAGCGCGCGCAACTTGTTGCGCCAGCCTCGCACGCTCACGAAATCGGCGGCCATCGACGCCCATTCATGAAACGTCGCCTTCAGCGGGTTATACGTGTAAAGCGGCTCGACGATGCCGTACACCGGCGCATCGTGCGCATCTTCCTCGACAAAGCTGCCGAACAGGCGATCCCAGATCACCAGCACGCCGGCATAGTTGCGGTCGATATAGCGGTCGTTGCGCGCGTGATGTACGCGGTGAATCGACGGCGTGTTGAACACGTATTCGAGCCAGCCGAGTTTGCCGATCGCCTGGGTATGCACGAAAAACTGGAAGCCGAGGTTGATCAGCACGATCGCGACGATCTGCTTCGGCGGAAAGCCGAGCACGGCAAGCGGGATCCAGAACAGCCACATACCGGCAATCGGGTACATCAGGCTCTGGCGGAATGCGGTGGAAAAATTCATCCGCTCCGACGAGTGATGCACGACATGCGCGGCCCACAGCCAGCGCACGCGATGGCTGCAACGGTGGAACACGTAATAAAGCAGATCCTGAGCGACGAACAGCACGACAAAGGACACCCAATTCGCCTGCCACGTGGTGACGCGATAGTGATCGTAGAAAAAGGCATACACGGGGATGATCGCGAGCCACGCGAGCTTGTCGGCGGCTTGCTGCATCAGCGCGAGCGCGGCGTTGCAGAACGTGTCGCGCCAGCTATAAAGCTGCGCGCCGAGGCGCGTGCGCCGCAGGTGCCACGCCTCCCAGCCAATGCATGCGAGAAAGACCGGCGCCATGGCGAGCAGCAGCAATTCGGCATCGAATTGCATTGTGTCTTCCTCCGTGGTCCCTGGCCGCTGCGTTTGCCGCAACGGACGTTGTCGTTTTCGTTTGAATGGGCCACGCGACCCTAATGGTTACGCGGGGCTGCGCGGCTCGTGCGCTACGCGTTGCGTTTTACGCGCGCCTCAAACACTGCCCGACAGCGTACACGCTTGGGCGCGTTGCGGCGCGCGGCTTCTATAGAAGGAATCCTCAATGGGTGCTGCGCTTGTGCGGGTTTTTCCTGGGCTTGCTGCCGCGCGGTTCGGTGACCGGGTCGGAGACTTTCGTGAATCCCTGGGACGGTCCCTGGTATACCCATTCGAGCAAGGCGTCGTGTGCGGCGCGCGCGGCTTCGGAATGCGGGTCGTTGATCAGGCTCACCACCACATAACTGTTGCCGTCCGCCGAAGCCACATAGCCGGCGATCGCCCGCACGTCGCGCAGGGTGCCGGTCTTGATGTGCGCGTTGCCGCCGGCGCCCTGGTTGATCAAGCGGTTGCGCATCGTGCCGTCCACGCCGGCGATCGGCAGCGACTCCACGAACACCTGAGCGACCGGGCTCGCGTTGGCCCGTTGCAGCAGATCGGCGAGCGCGAGCGCGGTGACGCGCTCGTCGCGCGAGAGGCCCGAACCGTTGTCGAGCGTCAGGTATTCCATGTCGATGCTGTCGCGGCGCAGAAACGCCTCGATCGCGCGCGCCGATTTGGCGGGCGTGGCAGGCGGTTTTTCTTCCGTCGCGCCGATCGTCAGGAACAGGTTGCGCGCCATCGTGTTGTTACTGAACTTGTTGATGTCGCGAACAATGTCGGACAGCATCGGCCCCTGGTGGGTGGCGACGAGGCGCGCGCCGAGCGGCACCGCGCCTTCGTGGGTTGCGCCGCTGAACGTGCCGCCGGTTTGCTGCCACAGCGCGAGGAAGCCGCCCGCGAAGAACGCGGAGTGATCGAGCACCGCGACGTTGATCGTACGCGGGCCGCAGCGCATCGAGTAGTCGCCGGCGAACGACGCCACCACGGTGCCGTTGGGTTGCGGCGTCACGGTGGGTGTGGCGGAGGCGGCGTCGCCACGGCATGGGCCGCTCACTGCGTGCATCTGATTGTCGATCTGCAGCTGCGAGAGCGCGGGCAGCACGTCGATGGCGACGCTGCCGTCCGGGGAAGGCGTCAGCGTGAACGACAGCGATTTGAAGGCATACAGCAGTGGGTCGGGGCCGACGTTGTACGGCGCGGTGGCGTCGTCGTCGAACGGCGGCAGGTCGCGCGTCGAGGCATCGAAGTAACGCTTGTCGAGCACCAGCGCGCCGTCGATACCGCTGATGCCCGCCTTGTGGATCTTCTGCACGAGGTCGATCAGTTCTTCGGGCACGAGCTTCGGGTCGCCCGTACCCTGGATGTACAGATTGCCGTGCAGCACGCCGTTGGCATCTACCGTGCCGTCCGCGTACGCGCTCGTGCGCCAGCGATAGTCCGGGCCGAGCATCGACAGGCCGGAGTAAGTGGTGACGAGCTTCATCGTCGAGGCCGGCATCATCGGCTTGCCGGCATTCAGCGCGAGGATCGGCGTGCGGTCGCCGACTTTTTCGACTACCACGCTGATCGACGACAAGGGCACATGGGCGCGCTGCAGGCCGACCATCACCGGTTGCGGCAGGACGGTCGTGACGTTGACGCTCGGATGCGTGGCCTTGACGCGAGCCTGTGCGGTGAGCGGCAGCAGCGTGCTGCAACCGAGCGCGGCACAGGCGAGCAGCAAGGCCGCCGTGCGCGGCGCGAAGCGGCGCGGCAGGGCGCGAGCGCGAGCGCGAGCGCGAGCAGGAGAGAGTGGAGGCAGCGCCACACAGCGTGCGAGAGAAGACAAAAAAGCGTGCGTCATGGACAGGCGAGGAAGCAAGATTTCGGGGCGCGTGGTACGCGGCAATCCAGGGTGTGTCGATGCAGCGCGCGACGCGTGCGGGCAACGGTTTCGTTGCGCGTTCGCGAGAGCGGCAGCGGGCGGTCATGCAAACGCGGCGGCGAATTCACGCACCCCGCATACGGAGCGGGGCCTGCTGCTGAACCGAGCCGCGCGACGCAAAGCGCCCATTGTAGAGACATGCCGCGAGGCTGCGGTGAAAAAGCATCGCGCGGCGCGCATGCCGGGCTGGGCGCTAGAATGCGGCATCATCGAATGTTTCAGGACCGTACCAACATGCGCATATTGCTAGTCGAAGACGACCGGATGATCGCCGAAGGTGTGCGCAAGGCGCTACGCGGCGAAGGCTTCGCGGTCGATTGGGTGGAAGACGGCGAAGCGGCGCTCAGCGCGGCAACCGGCCAACCCTACGATCTGGTGTTGCTCGACCTCGGCCTGCCCAAACGCGACGGCCTTGAGGTGCTGCGTACGCTGCGCGCCAAAGGCCACGCCACGCCGGTGCTGATCCTCACGGCGCGCGACGCGGTCGCCGATCGCGTCAAGGGCCTCGACGCCGGCGCCGACGATTACCTTGTCAAACCTTTCGATCTCGATGAACTCGGCGCCCGCATGCGCGCGCTGATCCGCCGCCAATCGGGCCGCAGCGATTCGACGATCCGCCACGGCAACCTGACGCTCGATCCGGCCTCGCATCAGGTCACACTCGACGGCGCGCCGGTCGCGTTGTCGGCGCGTGAATTCGCGCTGCTCGAAGCACTGATCGCGCGTCCTGGCGCGGTGCTCTCGAAGAGCCAGCTCGAGGAAAAAATGTATGGCTGGGGCGAGGAGATCGGCAGCAATACCGTCGAGGTCTACATTCACGCACTGCGCAAGAAGCTCGGCGCGGACCTGATCCGCAACGTGCGCGGTCTTGGCTACATGATCGCGAAGGACGCCTGAGCCGATGCGTTCAATTCGTCGTCAATTGCTGTTCTGGCTGCTGGCGCTGGTGTTGCTCGGCGTCGGCATTGCGGGTTGGCTGATCTACCGGCAGGCGCTTGCCGAAGCCAACGAACTGTTCGATTACCAGTTGGAGCAGATCGCCGCGGCACTGCCGTCGGAACCGTTTTCGCAAGTGCTGGGTTCGCGCGACACCGGCGACGAAGGCATCGTGTTGCAAATCTGGAATCGCAATGGCGTCTTGATGTACTACTCGCGACCGCGTGCGCCGCTCGCGCCACGCGCCGAACTCGGCTTTTCCACCGAGCGTACGGAGCGCGGCGATTGGCGTGTGTATGGCGCGATTGTCGGCGATAACGTCGTGCAGCTGGCGCAGCCGGTTTCGGTGCGCAACCGGCTCGCGGCGAATGTCGCGTTGCGGACGTTGTGGCCGTTGATCGTGCTCCTGCCGTTATTGGGCGTCGCGGTGTGGATCATTGTCGGACGAGGGCTGCGGCCGTTGCGGCGCGTGACCAGCGCGCTCGACGCGCGTCACCCCGAAGCGCTCGATCCCTTGCCCGATCAGCGCCTGCCGCTCGAAGTGCAGCCGCTCGTGCGCGCGTTGAACGGCCTGCTCGAGCGCCTCGCCACCGCGCTCGACATTCAGAAAGCATTCGTTGCCGACGCCGCGCACGAATTGCGCACGCCGCTCGCAGCGGTGCAGATCCAATCGCAACTGGTTGCCCGTGCGAAAGACGATGTGGCGCGCAGCGAAGCGCTGGCCGATCTGCAAGCCGGCGTCACGCGCGCCACGCGGCTTGCCGAGCAATTGCTGGCGCTCGCACGCTCGGAACCGGACGGCCTCGCCGCGACCAACGCGATCGATCTGCGCGCGCTGCTGCAGGACTGCGTGGTGGCGTACGCGCCGCTTGCGCAGAATCGCGGCGTCGATCTCGGCATCGAGGCGAGCGAAGCCGCCACGGTAATCGGCGACGCCGACGCGCTGCGGATCATGTTCAACAACCTCGTCGATAACGCAACCAAATACACGCCGCGAGGCGGGCGCGTCGACGTTGGTCTGCATGTCGAAGAAGGGCATCCGGTGGTACGGATCGCCGACAGCGGGCCAGGCATCGAGCCGGCGGAACGCGACCGCGTATTCGATCGCTTCTACCGGGCCGGCGCGGGCGCGAACCGCGCGCGCACCGATGTGGCCGGCAGCGGCCTCGGCCTCGCGATCGTGCGGCGCATCGCTACGCAACACCATGCGGCGGTGCGGCTCGACGAATCGCCGACGGGTGGGTTGCAGGTCGAAGTCCGCTTCTGAGTGTGAGGCTTTCTGTTCGTAAAGTGGTTCGAAACAGGCTTAAGCGAGGCTTAAACGCGCCTAAAAAACTGCTCTGAAGCGATCAGACGCTGCTTAAGACTCTTTTAAGCGATGCCACGTACGCTTCATCTCATTCCAAAGCCTCTTTCTCCCAGTCAGGAGTACACGATGAACGCGAAAACCTTGTCCCGCAGCGCTGTTGCAGTGGCTGTCGCCGTGGCGCTTTCCGCCGGCTATGTGGCGGGGCATCGCGACGTGCCCGCGCCGCAGGTGATCACGCCAGCGCAGGCCGCGATGATGCCTGCTGAAGCCGCCGCGAAGACCGGCATCCCCGATTTCTCGGGTCTGGTCGAAACTTACGGCCCGGCCGTCGTCAACATCAGTGCGAAGCATGTGGTCAAGCAGGCGGCACTGCGCGGCAACGGCGGCAATCAGTTGCCGATCGATCCGAGCGATCCGTTCTATCAGTTCTACAAGCACTTCTTCGGCGGTGTGCCGGGCATGCAAGGCGGCGACGGCAGCGACGGCGGCGACGCGCCCGATCAACCGAGCGCGAGCCTGGGCTCGGGGTTCATCGTCAGCAGTGACGGCTACATCCTGACCAACGCCCATGTGGTGGACGGTGCGAACGTCGTCACCGTGAAGCTGACCGACAAGCGTGAATTCAAGGCGAAAGTGGTCGGTGCCGACAAGCAGTCCGACATTGCCGTGCTGAAGATCGACGCAAGCAGTCTGCCGACCGTGAAGATCGGCGATCCGAGTCAGAGCAAGGTCGGCCAGTGGGTGGTCGCGATCGGCTCGCCTTACGGTTTCGACAACACGGTGACCTCGGGCATCATCAGCGCGAAGTCGCGTTCGCTGCCGAACGAAAACTACACGCCGTTCATCCAGACCGACGTGCCGGTGAATCCGGGTAACTCGGGTGGCCCGCTGTTCAACCTGCAGGGCGAGGTGATTGGTATCAACTCGATGATCTATTCGCGCACAGGCGGCTTCCAGGGCCTTTCGTTCGCGATTCCGATCAACGAAGCGATCAAGGTCAAGGACGACATCGTCAAGACCGGCCATGTGAGCCGCGGACGTCTCGGCGTCGCGGTGCAGGGCATGAACCAGACGCTGGCCAATTCGTTCGGCATGCAAAAGCCGCAAGGCGCGCTCGTCAGCTCGGTCGATCCGGGCGGCCCGGCCGCCAAGGGCGGTTTGCAACCGGGTGACGTGATTCTGTCGGTGAATGGTGAAGCGGTCGGCGACTCGTCGGATCTGCCGGCGCAGATCGCGGGTCTGGCGCCGGGCAGCTCCGCCACCGTGCAGGTGTGGCGCGACAAGGCCACCAAGGATCTGAAGGTGACGATCGGTTCGTTGTCGGATGCAAAAGTGGCTTCGGACAAGGCCGATCAGCCGGCCCAGTTGCAAGGCCGTCTCGGCGTGGCGGTGCGGCCGCTGACGCCCGAAGAAAAGAGCGGTGCGTCGGTCTCTCACGGTCTGCTCGTGCAGCAATCGGGCGGCGCGGCTGAAAACGCCGGCATCCAGCCGGGCGACGTGATTCTGGCGGTGAATGGGCGGCCGGTCACGACCGTCGATCAGTTGAAGCAGATGATTGCCGCCGCGGGCAACAGCATCGCCCTGCTGATCCAGCGCGATAACGCGCAGATCTTCGTGCCGGTGGATCTCGGCTGAGGATCGGCGATTCGGTGAGTCGGTCAGCGTGTTGGCGGCTTGAATGATCGCGTGGTTGATCGTTTGGCTGGCATGTTGACTGACACGGCTGATCGCTTGGTCGACACGGCGGATCGTTTGGCGGTCACTCTGACTGACGCGCGGGCCGATCTTGCCCGGAAATTGAAGCAATGCTTGCCGGTCCTTGCACTTACTGCTGACGGACCGGCATTTTTTTCACCCTTTCCAAGCCATGAAGAAGGGCGCTCCGCGCCGCGTGGCGCGGTGCAGCAGCGGTTTCCAAACGACGCGACTTGCTGGTGGCACGCAGGTTGCGTCTGCCTTAGTCCGGGTCCATCGACGGATACCGGACGACAAGGACCTTAATAAGGAGCGAACCGATGAAAACCCAACGCAATCAGCGAAGGATCGTAGCCGCCGCGGTATGCGCAGCGCTCACGCTCGGTCTGGCGGGCGGCGCTTATGCACAGGCGAGTGACGTAACGGGCGGCACTACCACCGACGAAAGCAGCGCGGGCAACGCCAACGGCGGCGGCCTGCCGCAAATCCAGCAGCAAGGCGACGTTTCGTTCGTGTCGGGCGGCGTCGGCCTTGACGAATCGAAAGCACTGCAGCAGGCGCAAAGCCAGTGGCCACTGTCGCTGCGCTTCACCGGACCCGGCTCCGATTTTCTTGCCGACGTCCACGTGCGGGTGGTCGACGCGCACGACGGCGAAGTGTTGAGCACCACGTCGCGCGGGCCGTACATGCTGGTCAAGCTGCGGCCGGGCCGTTACACCGTGCATGCGCAATACAAGGATCGCGACCAGACCAAGCCGGTGACGATCCCGGCCAAGGGCACCGCCAAGGCAGCCTTCTATTGGAATACGCAATAAGCGGCTCGCCGGTTTGAGCGGCGTCGGGCGAGACCCCTCTTCGGCATTCAGGAAGGCCGCGCAAGCGGCGGAAGTTTGGCCGATAATGAAGCCACGGGCGTGCCCCGTGGCTTTACTGTTTGTACTTTCGCACACCAGTTGCACATCGAGTTGGACACCATCACGGAGCCGAGCCATGAGCGATGCCTTGACACCTCACGGAAGCCCCGGCGCGAGCGCGGGCGGGCATACCATCGGCATATCCGGCAACAATCACCGGGTGCGTGTGATCCATGGCGGCGTGACCATGGCCGACACCCAGGCGGGCCTGACGCTCACGGAAACCGGTCTCGCGGACGTGTTCTATTTCCCGCGTGGCGACGTGAACATGGCGCGCCTCGAACGCTCAACGCATACTTCGCACTGCCCGTTCAAGGGCGAGGCGTCATACTTCCATCTGCGCACTGAAGACGGTCTGATCGAAAACGCCGTGTGGAGCTATGAGACGCCGCTCGAGGCGGTGGCACAAATAAAAGGATATCTCGCGTTTTACGCATCGCGCGTCGACCGTATCGATCAGACATCCTGACCGGTCGTCGCGCGTTCATCGGGGAGGCTGACATGGAATTGAACGACGCGTTACGGATTCCACTTGCGCCGTCCGCGGTTTGGGACGCGTTGCAGGACCTCGCCTTGTTGCGTGCCAGCCTCGACAACTGCGAGTCGTTCAGCCGGCTCAGCCACGGCGAATATGCGCTCACCCTGACTGTGCCGCTCGGGCCGTTGCGCGCGCGTTACGAAGCGCGGGCTCACGTAGCCGGTCAGGATTCCGGACCGGCGGACGCGCAGCGCCGCACCATCAACTTCAAGGCGCGAGCCGAAGGCATCGGCGCGTTACGCGGTCAGATCGAGGTGAGGTTGCGCGCGGAGGACGGCTCGCATGGCATCGGCAGAGAGCGGGGCACGCGGATCGATTACACGATCTGGGCGACCTCGTCCGGGCCGCTCGCCGAACTGCCCACGCGCCAGCTCGAAAACGCGCTGCACCAGCTGGCCGATGATTTTTTCGACGAGTTTGGTGCGGTCGTTCGTGCCAAGCATGGGCAAGGGCCGAACCGGGCGCGGGGGGCGGCGGCGCGCCGGCAGCATGTGTTTCTGCGGCCGATCACGCTCGGCGGTGTGGCTCGGCGGACTCGCACGGATCATGGCAACGCGTTGAGCGGGCGGGCGGCGAGCGCGTCGCATGGTGCGGTCCATGGTGTGTCGCATGGCGTCTCGCATCGCGAGCCCGGTGCGCACGCGGTTCCGAACTGGGCGTGGGCGGCGATGATATTTCTGGTGGCGCTGCTGTTGTATGTGGCGCGATGGATTAGCGAACACTGAAATGGCTTTGGTTCGTTTGGCTTTGTTGAGTTGGTGATGACGACATTAGGGCACCGGTCACGTTGGGGCCACCGCCAGCGCAACAACTACAGCCACAGCCATAACCACGGGCACCGTCACGGCCGCCACGCGCCACGGCTACAGGCAGGCGCACCTCTGTCGCGCTGACGCGACTACAAAATCCTGGTGGGTCACTACGAAACGCCGTCAACTTGGTGACGTCTGCGGCCCTCGAACGGTTTATCGGGTCTCGCTTGTCTCAGCCCCGATCGCCTTGATCTGCTCCCACGCATGCGCGCCTTTCCCCGCTCTCAAACAAAAAATATCGCGCGCCTTCACACGTGCTCACACGCCGCGAAACTCCCGCCGCCATGCGGATGGCGACGTGCGGAACGCCTCCGCGAAATGTTGCCGTAGCGAAGCGGTCGAGCCGAAACCCGCAATCCCCGCGATCGCTTCCACTGACTCATCCGTGCTTTCCAGCAACTGCTGAGCGCGGGCGAGCCGCTGCGCCAACAGCCATGCGCCGACGGTCGTGCCGGTGGCCAGCCGGAAGCGCCGCGTGAAGGTGCGGCGGCTCATCAACGCGCGCTCGGCGAGTGTGTCGAGCGTATGCGGCGCACTCAGATTCCCGCTCACCCACTCGAGCAGACAGGACAGGCGGTCGCCGCGCACGTTCGGCGCCACCGGTTGCTGAATGTACTGCGCCTGGCCACCCTGCCGATGCGGCGGCACCACCAGCCGGCGCGCGACATAGTTCGCCGCCTGCGCGCCGCACATCTTGCGCAGCACATGAAGGCAGCAGTCGAGACCGGCGGCAGTGCCGGCCGAGGTCAGCACGTTGCCGTCGTCGACATAGAGCACGTCCGGGTCGAGCCGCACGCGCGGATAGCGGCGCGCGAAGTCGTCCGCCCACGCCCAGTGAGTCGACGCCGGCCGGCCGTCGAGAATACCAGCGGCGGCCAGCACGAACGAGCCCAGGCACAGCCCGACCAGCTGGGCGCCACGAGCATGCGCGGCGCGCAGCGCTTCGAGCAGCGCGGCGGGCGGCGTCTCGGCCGGATCGCGCCAGCTCGGCACGATGATCGTGTCCGCGTCGGCGAGTGCTTCGAGTCCATGCGTGACGGCGATCGAGAACCCGGCGGTGGTGGTCAGGATGCCGCTCTCGGCCGCGCAGACGCGAAAATCGAAATTGGGCAAGCCGCCGTCACGACGATCCTCGCCGAACACCACGCACGGTACCGAAAGATGGAACGGGTTGATGCGATCGAACGCGACGACCACGACGACGTGGCGGGGCGCATTGTCGCGCGCCGCGGTGGAGGAGGTGGGGGAAGCCATCAGCGCAGTCGTCCTGTGAAATCCAACGATGATCCAACGATGGCCCGATTCTAGCGAATCTTGTCGTTCGGGTCGCTATCGGGAAAACGGCGAGAGGCCAACAATGCAGTCATCGCCGCTGTCTGCTCGGGCCCATGCCGGGCCGCGCAGCGCGAGCCCTAACCGATTAACCGACAAGGAGTCTTGCCATGACCGCACCACGCCGCGCGCTGATCGTCATCGATGTGCAGAACGAATACGTCACCGGCGATCTGCCGATCGAATATCCGGATGTGCAAACCTCGCTCGTCAACATCGGCCGGGCGATGGATGCGGCCCGCGCAGCTGGCGTGCCGGTGGTGGTCGTGCAGAATTTCGCGCCGGCCACCTCACCGTTGTTCGCGCGTGGCAGCGTCGGCGCGGAACTGCATCCGGTGGTGGGCTCGCGCCCGCACGATCACTATGTGGAGAAGTCGCTGCCGAGCGCTTACGCCGGCACCGATCTGGGCGCCTGGCTTGCCGCGCGAGAGATCGACACGCTGACGGTGATCGGCTACATGACCCATAACTGCGATGCGTCGACCATATTCCACGCACTGCACGACGGGCTTGCGGTCGAATTCCTGGCCGATGCGACGGGCTCCGTGCCCTATGAGAACAGCGCGGGCTTTGCGAGTGCGCAGGACATTCACCGGGTGTTCAGCGTGGTGTTGCAGTCGCGCTTCGCGGCCGTGGCGAGCACGGAACAATGGATTGCGGCGGTGAAGAGCGGGGCGCCGCTCGAACGCGGCAACATCTACGCGTCGAACCAGAAGGCGCGGGCGAATCAGGCGACCGCCTGAGGCCGCTGCAAGGGGCTCGGTGAAAGGCCTGCTGCAAAGGTCCGCTGCAAAGGTCTGCGGTAAGAACACGTTGTTAAGACCCGCTGTTAAGACCGGCGGCGGTAGTGCCCTCTTGTAAAGACCTGCACGCGCAAACAAAAGCGGGCGGATTGCGCGAATGCGCACCCCGCCCGCTGTTTCGCGGCCGCGCTAATTATTCAGCTAGCGGACCGATCGAATAGCCCCGGCGCCCTTCCCTGGCGCAACGCCGGACTCAGCCGCAGCGCATCGAACATCCCCGCGACCATTTGCTGCGCATGCTTGCCGAAATCGGTCGCCTCCGGCAGAAACAGCATGTCACGCAGCGATCCGCTGACGAACGCATGCACCATTGCCGCCGCGATGCTGGTGTCGAGATCGGCCGGCATTTGCCCTTTGGAGATCGCATTGCGCAGACCGCCTTCGATCTTCTTCAGCCCTTCGCGCATATTGGTTTGATAGCGGACCATCACCGGCCCCATCTCCTCGACCAGCTCGCACTTCAGAAACAGGATGTCGAACACCCGCCGGCGGCGCGGGTCGTTGGCCGTGTCGCGCAGGCAGACCGTGCAGATTTCCATCAGGCGGCCGAGCGGGTCGGGCTCGTTGGGATCTTGCGAGGCGGCCTTGAGTTCATCCAGCGGCAGTAGCACGCGGTCGAACATTTCAGTAAACAGATCGCTTTTATGGGCGAAATGCCAATAGATGGCGCCGCGCGTGACGCCGGCGGCCTGCGCGATGTCGGCGAGGGACGTGCGCGACACGCCCTTCTCGAAGAAAACCCGTTCGGCCGCGTCGAGAATGCTGTTCCGCGTCTCCTGGGCCTCTTCTTTGGTTCTTCTGACCATATTGTTGTGATCTGCCCTGATTGTGGGGTTTTCCCGAACGTTCTTAAGTACGCCCGGTGACAATCTGTCTACATTTAAGCAAATTGCGAACCGATCTTGCGGGCCCCCTGCCCACAAAAGAAGTAAATGCACTTTTACATGCATTCGTGGATGTATATATAATAGCATCCCACGATCGGATAGCCCAAGCCGTGACGACCGGTTAATATCCGTCACTGTTGCCTTTCAAAACGCTCTTGCGCCGTGCCCCAACGGGCGGCGCCGTGCGGCATTTCCCGGGTTTGGCGCATTTTGCCAGATGCCCCTGCAGCTTCGGTTTGCATCCACGGGCTTCCGGTCACGCGTCGCAAGACGCATGTGTGCGCAGTCGTCCCCGGGGTAAGGGATGCGCGCACTTTTTCATTCTCAGTCCTAGACAGAGGTCGCTCCATGCGCGTCGAACGGGTTCCATTCCGCTTAATTAGTGCCGCGACGGCTGCCGTATTGCTGGCAGCGTGCGGACCAAAACAATCGGCGCCGCCGCCGCAAACGCCCGAAGTTGGCGTCATTACCGTCCAACCGACAGCTGTGCCCGTTATCACCGAATTGCCGGGCCGCACCAGTGCGTTCCTCGTCGCGCAAGTCCGCGCACGGGTCGACGGCATCGTGCTGCGCCGTGAATTCACCGAAGGCGACCAGGTCAAGGCCGGCCAGCGTCTGTACAAGATCGATCCGGCACCCTATATCGCGACGTTGAACAACGCGAAGGCAACCCTGGCGAAGGCCCAGGCCAACCTTGCGACGACCACCGCGCAAGCCAGCCGCTACAAGGTGTTGGTTGCCGCCAACGCGGTCAGCAAGCAGGACTACGACAACGCGGTGGCCTCTGCGGGCCAGGCCGCGGCTGACGTGGCCTCCGGCAAGGCAGCGGTCGACACGGCGCAAATCAACCTCGGCTATACCGACGTGACCTCGCCGGTGAGCGGCCAGATCGGCATCTCGCAAGTCACGCCGGGCGCTTATGTGCAAGCGAGCGCCGCCACGCTGCTGGCCACGGTCCAACAACTCGATCCAGTCTATGTGGACCTGACGCAATCGAGCCTCGACGGTCTGAAGCTGCGTCGCGAAGTACAGGAAGGCCGTCTGAAGACGAGCGGCCCGGACGCCGCCAAGGTCTCGCTGATCCTCGAGGACGGCCGCACCTATTCGGAAAAGGGCAAGCTGCAGTTCACCGACGTGACGGTCGACCAGGGCACCGGTTCGGTCACGGTTCGCGCGATCTTCAAGAACGCGGACAAGGTATTGCTGCCGGGTATGTTCGTGCGCGCAAAGATCGAAGAAGGCGTCAACGAAAACGCGCTTGTCGTCCCGCAAGTGGGCGTCACGCATGACCAGAAGGGTCAGCCGACCGCGCTGGTCGTAGGCCAGGACGACAAGGTCGTGCTGCGTCAGCTGGTTACGTCGGGCACGTACGGTTCGAACTGGGTGGTCGAGAGTGGCCTGAAGCCCGGTGACCGCGTGATTGTCCAGGGCACCGACAAGGCGCACCCGGGCCAGCAGGTCAAGACCGTTGCCGCGCAACTTCCCGCCACACCCGCTTCCGACGCATCCGCTCAGGGTGCGCAGGCCGCCAGCGGTGCTGCGCAGACGGCTCAACCTGCCTCTGCTGCATCGGGCGCGTAATAACAGGGAGCCCGCCTCATGGCAAAGTTCTTTATCGATCGCCCAATTTTTGCATGGGTGATCGCCATTATTCTGATGCTCGCGGGTATCGCGTCGGTGTTTACATTGCCGATCGCGCAATACCCGACCATCGCCCCGCCGGCCGTGCAGATCAGCGCAACGTACCCGGGCGCATCGGCGAAGACGGTGGAAAACACCGTCACGCAGGTGATCGAACAGCAGATGAGTGGTCTCGACCACTTGCTGTATCTGTCGTCCACGTCGGACGACTCGGGTACGGCAACCATCACGCTGACGTTCGCAGCCGGCACCAATCCTGACATCGCGCAGGTGCAGGTGCAGAACAAGCTGCAGCTCGCCACGCCGCTGTTGCCGCAAGCCGTGCAGCAGCTGGGCACCAAGGTCACGAAGTCGAGCAGCAGCTTCTTGCTGGTGATGGCGTTCGTGTCCGAAGACGGCAGCATGAGCAAGTACGATCTGGCGAACTACGTCGCGTCGAACGTCGAAGACCCGGTCAGCCGGATCGACGGTGTGGGTACGGTAACGCTGTTCGGCTCGCAGTATGCAATGCGGATCTGGCTGGATGCGAACAAGCTGACCAACTTCGGCCTCACGCCGGTAGATGTGCAGACGGCATTGCAGGCGCAGAACGTGCAGGTCGCGGGCGGTTCGCTTGGCGGCACGCCGTCGGTGCCGGGGCAGGTGCTGCAGGCCACCATCACGGAGGCCACGCTGCTGAATACGCCTGAACAGTTCGGCAACGTGCTGCTCAAGGTGAACCCGGATGGTTCGCAAGTCCGTATCAAGGACGTAGCCCGTATCGAACTCGGTGGCGAAAACTACAACTTCGACACCAAGTACAACGGTCAGCCGACGGCAGGCTTCGGTATTCAGCTCGCCACGGGCGCTAACGCTCTGGCCACGGCCAAGGCGGTGCGCGCGAAGGTCGCGGAACTGTCGAAGTACTTCCCGCACGGCCTCGTCGTGCAATATCCGTACGACACCACGCCGTTCGTGCGCCTGTCGATCGAAGAAGTGGTCAAGACGCTGCTCGAAGGTATCGTGCTGGTGTTCCTGGTCATGTACCTGTTCCTGCAGAACCTGCGCGCCACGCTGATCCCGACGATCGCCGTGCCGGTGGTGCTGTTGGGCACGTTCGCGATCATGGGTCTGGTGGGCTTCTCGATCAACACGCTGTCCATGTTCGGGCTCGTGCTGGCGATCGGTTTGCTGGTGGACGATGCGATCGTGGTGGTGGAAAACGTCGAGCGGGTGATGCAGGAGGAGGGTTTATCGCCTCGAGATGCGACCCGCAAGGCGATGGACCAGATTACCGGCGCACTGGTCGGCGTGGCGCTCGTGCTGTCGGCGGTGTTCGTGCCGGTGGCGTTTTCGGGCGGTTCGGTCGGCGCGATTTACCGGCAGTTCTCGCTGACGATCGTGGCGGCGATGGTGCTGTCCGTCATGGTTGCGTTGATTCTGACGCCGGCCTTGTGCGCGACGATTCTCAAGCCGATCGAAAAGGGGCACCAGGAAAAAACCACGGGTTTCTTCGGCTGGTTCAACCGCACCTTCAACAAGAGCCGCGACAAGTATCACTCGGGCGTTCACCACGTGATCAAGCGCTCGGGCCGTTGGCTGATCATCTATATGGTGGTGATCTTCGCGGTCGGCCTGCTGTTCGTGAAGTTGCCGAAGTCGTTCCTGCCTGACGAAGACCAGGGCACGATGTTCGTGCTGGTGCAAACGCCGTCCGGCTCGACGCAGGAAACCACGGCGCGCGCGCTGAAGGACATTTCCGACTACCTGCTCAACGACGAGAAGAGCATCGTCGAATCGACCTTCACGGTGAACGGCTTCAGCTTCGCGGGCCGCGGCCAGAATGCGGGTCTCGTGTTCGTGCGGATGAAGGATTACTCGCAACGTCAGCACTCGGATCAGAAGGTGCAGGCGCTGGTGGGCCGTCTGTTCATGCACTTCGCGGGCTACAAGAACGCGCTGGTGTATCCGGTGAATCCGCCGTCGATTCCTGAACTCGGCACGGCTGCGGGCTTCGACTTCGAACTGCAGGATCGCGCGGGTATTGGCCACGAAAAGCTGATGGAAGCACGCAACATGTTGCTGGGCATGGCGGCGAAAGATCCGACGCTGGCTCAGGTGCGTCCGAACGGCCTGAACGACACGCCGCAGTTCACGGTCAACATCGACCACGAGAAGGCTTCGGCACTCGGCGTGTCGTTGTCGGCGATCGACCAGACGTTCTCGATCGCGTGGGCGTCGCAATACGTGAACAACTTCCTCGATACCGATGGCCGGATCAAGAAGGTGTATCTGCAAGGCGATGCTCCGTTCCGCATGAAGCCGGAAGACCTGAATGCCTGGTACGTGCGCAATACGGCCGGTGGCATGGTGCCGTTCTCGTCGTTCGCCAGCGGCACGTGGACCTACGGTTCGCCGAAGCTCGAGCGCTACAACGGTATTTCGGCAGTGGAAATCCAGGGGGCGGCAGCAGCGGGCAAGTCGACCGGTCAGGCCATGACGGCCATGGAAGCACTCGTGGCGAAGCTGCCGGCGGGGGTCGGCTACGAATGGACGGGCCTGTCGCTGCAGGAACGCCAGTCGGGTTCGCAGGCGCCGATTCTGTACGGCATCTCGATCCTCGTCGTGTTCCTCTGTCTCGCGGCGCTGTATGAAAGCTGGTCGATCCCGTTCTCGGTGATCATGGTGGTGCCGCTCGGCGTGATCGGCGCACTGCTGGCCGCTACCCTGCGCGGGCTGGAGAACGACGTGTTCTTCCAGGTGGGTCTGTTGACCACAGTGGGGCTGTCGGCGAAGAACGCGATTCTGATCGTGGAATTCGCCCGCGAGTTGCAGCAGGGCGAAGGAATGGGGCCGATCGAGGCCGCGCTCGAAGCAGCGCGTCTGCGGTTGCGTCCGATTCTGATGACCTCGCTCGCATTCATTCTCGGCGTGATGCCGCTCGCGATCAGTAACGGCGCCGGCTCGGCGAGCCAGCACGCGATCGGTACCGGCGTGATCGGCGGGATGTTGACGGCGACCTTCCTCGCGATTTTCATGATCCCGATGTTCTTCGTCGTGATCCGCGCGAAGTTCGGCGGCGAGAAGGAAGACCCGGATGAGGCGCTCGAACACTATAACCAGCACCATCCGCATGATCCGCAAGGTGGCGGGTCGGCCGGCGGGTCGACTGATCAAGGCTCGGGCAAGGACGGACATTGAGATGCAAAAACACTCTTTGATTGCAGTGGCGGTAGCGCTGTTCGCCGCGGGTTGCACGATGGCGCCGAAGTACCAGCGCCCGGCCGAACCCGTGACGAGCACCTTCCCGACCGGCGGCGTGTATGACACGCAGCCGGGCGCGACCCAACCGGGCCCGGGGGAGACGGGCATGTCGACCGCGGCGCGCAGCGCTGGCGGTCAGGCGGCGGCGGATATCGGCTGGCGTGATTTTTTCGTCGATCCGCGCATGCAGCGGATCATCGAGATCGCGCTGAAGAACAACCGCGATCTGCGTGTGTCGGTGTTGAACATGCAGGCGTCGGCGGCGCAGTACCGCATCGTTCGGGCGCAGCTGTTGCCGACGCTCGACGCCGCAGTTTCGCAAAGCAAACAGCGCACGCCGAAAGACCTGTCGTTCTTTAACCAAACGATTACCAACTCGTACTCGGTCGGCCTGAACGCCTCGTGGGAAATCGACTTCTTCGGGCGGATTCAAAGCCTGAAGGACCAGGCGTTGGCGCAGTACCTGGCAACTGCTCAGGCGCGCAAGGCGGCGGAAATCTCGCTGGTCTCGCAGGTGGCGAATCAGTATCTGACGGTGCTGCAACTGGACGATCTTCTGAAGGTCACGCAGAACACGTTGAAGACCTCGGAGGAATCGTATCGGATCGTCAAGCTGCAGTTCGACAACGGCACCGGCTCCGAGCTCGATCTGCGCCAGTCGCAAACTGTGGTCGAGACGGCCAGCGCGAATCTGCAGTCGCAGGAACGTCTGCGGGCGCAGGCTGAAAACGCGCTGGTGCTGCTGGTCGGCGAACCGCTGCCCGCCGATTTGCCGCCGGGTCTAACGTTGAACGACCAGAATCTCCTGACGGATATTCCGGCTGGTTTGCCGTCCGATCTGCTGACGCGTCGTCCGGACATCATGGAGGCCGAGGAGAATCTGCTCGCGGCCAACGCGAATATCGGCGCGGCGCGCGCGGCGTTCTTCCCGAAGGTCTCGCTGACCGGCAGTTTCGGAACACTGAGCCCGACGCTCGGCGGTCTGTTCAAACCGGGTTCGGCGGCATGGAGCTTCGCGCCGTCGATCACGCTGCCGATCTTCGAGGGCGGTCAGAACCTGGCCAATCTCGATCTCGCCAACATCCAGAAGAAAGTCCAGATTGCCACGTACGAAAAGGCGATCCAGACGGCCTTCCGCGAAGTGGCGGACGGGCTGGCGGCACGCGGCACGTACGATCAGCAAATCCAGGCGCTGGAGCGCGATACCTTTGCGGAACAACGCCGGCTGGATCTGTCGAATCTGCGTTATACGAACGGCGTCGACAGCTACCTGTCGGTGCTGACCGCGCAGACCGATCTGTATGCGGCGCAACTGTTATTGACTACCGCGCGCATGGAGCGTCTGCAGAACCTGGTCACGCTGTATCAGGCACTCGGCGGCGGCTGGATCGAGCGGAGCGGCGAACAGCCGCGTCCGGCCGACGCGCCGGTCGATTACGGCGCGGCCAGTGCGCCGGTTGCAGCTTCGGCGGCGACGGCGGGCTGAGTCTGGCGGGGCGCAAGGCGCGTTTCGTTTCCTCGGAAGCCGCCCCATGCAACGGGGTGTGACAGGCCGGTTTTCACGGTTTCAGAAAGGCTGCTCTGTCCAACCGGTAACAAAAAAACGCCACGGCATGCCGTGGCGTTTTTGTTTGGTGCGCTGAATGCGCGTGACTTCAGCAACCCTCGTGCACCTCAAGCACTTAAGCACCTCGCGCACCTCGCGCACCTCAGGCACCTCAGGCACCTCAGGCACCTCAGGCACCTCAGGCACCTCAAGCACCTCAAGCACCTCAAGCACCTCAAGCACCTCAAGCACCTCAAGCACCTCAAGCACCTCAAGCACCTCAAGCACCTCAAGCACCTCAAGCACCTCAAGCACCTCACCGACGCCAGTCGCGTGGCCCCGGTTCCCAAAATTCACTGCAAATCGATCGCCCGCAGCATTTCGTCGCGTGGCGGCTCATTACCGCCGCGTCCGTCGAAATCATGCCCGGCCTTGCGAATTTCGCACTGCGCCTTCTTCTCGCTCTTCACACCGTTGAAGATCAGATTCAGCACCACCGCCGATACCGAAGCCAGCAGGATCCCGCTATGCAACAGCGGCGACAGCGCCGGCGGCAGCTTCGAGAAAAATTGCGGCGACACCACCGGCACCAGACCCATACCGATACTCACCGCGACGATGAACAGGTTGTGATGGTTCTTCACGAAGTCGACCTTGGCCAGCACCTTGATACCGTTCGCCGCGACCATGCCGAACATCACGATGCCCGCGCCGCCCAGCACGAAGGCCGGCACCGAAGCCACCACCTGCGCCATCTTCGGAAACAGACCCAGCAGCACCAGAATCACACCGCCCATCGCGCAGACAAAGCGGCTCTTCACCCCCGTCACGCCGATCAGGCCGACGTTCTGCGAGAACGAGGTATGCGGAAACGAGTTGAAGATGCCGCCGATCAACGTGCCCAGACCGTCGACGCGCAGGCCGCGCACCAGCGTCTTCTGATCCACCGGACGATCGACCATATCGCCAACGGCGAGGAACATCCCGGTCGATTCGATGAAGGTAACGAACATCACCGTGACCATCGTTGCGATCGCGAGCGGATCGAAATGCGGCAGGCCGAAGTGGAACGGCATCACGAAGCCAACCCATGGCGCGTGCGTGACGCCTTCCATGTTGACGCGGCCGAGCGCCAGCGCGATCACGAAACCCGCCACGATGCCGAGCAGCACGGAGATATTGGCGACGAAGCCCTTGGCGAACTTGTTGATGAGCAGAATCAGCATCAACACCACCAGCGACAGCCCGAGGTAGATCGGGTTGCCGTAATCGGGATTGCCCACACCGCCGGCCGCCCAGTTGATGCCCACTTCCATCAGCGACAGACCGATCACCGAGATCACCACGCCGATCACCACCGGCGGGAAAAAGCGCAGTAACTTGCCGACCGCTGGCGCGAGAAGAATGCCGATCACCCCGGCCGCGATCGTCGAGCCGAAGATATCGAGAATGCCGAGCGACGGATTGGTGCCGATCGCGACCATCGGACCGACGGCCGCGAAGGTGCAGCCCATGATGACCGGCAGACGGATGCCGAAGATCCACAGACCCAGGGTCTGAATCAGCGTGGCGATCCCACAGGAAAACAGATCGGCGCTGATCAGAAACGCGATCTGGTCTTTCGGCAATTTGAGCGCCGCACCGATGATCAGCGGCACCGCAACTGCGCCTGCGTACATCACCAAAACGTGCTGGATGCCGAGCGTGAGCAACTGGCCTGCGGGCAGTCGCTCGTCGCACGGGTGAACCGTGTTCGATTGCATTTTGTCTCTCTCCACCATCTCGTTTTGGGATGACTCCAAGGTATGCGGAACGAAAAAGTGCAACAAGACCACTGGGGCCTATTCCGGCATTCCCGGTGACGATATGCATGAGGCCCATTTGAAAGCAAAACGAAATCCGCGCACCGGACAAATCGGCGCTAAGTCCCGCGCAGCGGCGGTGCGGTCCATGAGCAGGGCGCGCCCGCCTTAACGAGATATGTGTGAGAATCAATGAGGTGTATCTCGCTCGCCGCATAGTGCTGTTTTCATGCAGCTCGCGGCGCGGCGGGGTTAACCCGCGATTCCGGGTTTTCCGTGTGCATTCGGGCGCGCTTCCAAAGTGATGCAGCGGCGGTTGAAGGCACGCCGTTCCGGGCACCTTTTGCGTGCTTATCACCCGCCTCAAATTGACGTTCTATCGCCCATGAGTTTTCTTGGCATCGACCTCGGCACCGGCTCCCTCAAAGCAGCAATCATCGATGAAAACGGCCGCGAGCTGGCTGCGGCGGGTGTCGCTTATGCACTCGAAACGCCGCATCCGGGTTGGGCGGAAACTTCGGTGGAAACCTGGTGGCGCGCGCTATGCGCAGCGGCGGCGCGCTTACCTGCCGGGTTGCGAGGCGACGTGCAGGCCATCGGCTTCTCCGGGCAGATGCATGGTGTCGTGCTGATCGACGCCGATGGCGAAGCCGTGCGCCCCGCGATGCTCTGGCCGGACACGCGTGCATTGGGCTTGCTCGATCAGTGGCCCGAGCCGCAGCCGAATCCCGTTGCGCCGGGCATGGCCGGTCCCTTGTTACGTTGGATCGTGCAGAACGAACCGCAGTCCGCGCAGAAGACGCGTTGGGCATTGCAACCGAAAGATTGGCTGCGTGTCGCGCTGGGCGGCGCGGTCGCAACCGATCCGTCCGACGCCTGCGCGACCGCGCTTGCCGATCCCGCCGGTGTGTGGGATCGAGCGCTGCTCGAGCGGCTCGAATTACCGCATGAATGGTTTGCACCGCTCGCGCCGTCCTATGCGGCGGGCGGCATTTTGTCGCGGCAAGCCGCGCAGGAACTGGGTCTGCGCGCCGGCATCGTGCTAGCGATCGGCGCTGCGGATACGCCATGCGCGGCACTCGGCAGCGGTCTCGCGCGCGATGGCGACGCGTTACTCACCACCGGCACCGGCGGCCAAATCGTCGTGCTCGCCGAACAGGCGCCGCAAGCGATACGGGGCCTGCATCGCTATCGAGCGGCGAGCGATCACTGGTATCGGATGGCGGCGATGCAAAACGTCGGCGTCGCGCTTGAACGCGTGCGTGGCTGGCTGTCGTATGAATGGGCTGATGCCTATCGGGATGCGTTCGGCAGTGTCGCGAGCGACTTTTCGGGCGGCGCGTTCGGCGGTGCGTCGGGTACTGCGTTCGGCAATGCATCTGTCAGTGCTCCGGGCAACATACCGGACGGCGCGCTCAACGGTGCGTCCAGCGGCGCGATTGGCCATGCATCTGGCAGTGCCACAGGCAACCTGTCGGGTGGTGCCCTTGGCGATGCAACAGGCGCTAATTCCAGCGCTGCGACAGGGCTCACCTTCCTGCCATACCTCACCGGCGAACGTACCCCTTGGCTCAACCCGGCCGCGCGTGGCGGCTGGCTCGGCCTGGCGCTCGATCACACGCGCGGCGCGATGATGCGCGCCGCATTCGAGGGCGTCGCGTTCTCGCTGCGTGCCGGGCTCGACGCGATCCGCGCGAGCGGCGCGACGGTGACGTCATTGAAGCTCGCGGGCGGCGGCTCAGTCGATACGCGCTGGCGGCAATTGCTCGCCGATGCGCTGAACGTTGAACTTCACGCGGTCGATTGTCCGAACGCGGCGCCACGCGGTGCTGCAATTCTCGGCGGATTGGCGAGCGGATATTGGCACGCGGGCGATCTCGTCACACTTGCGCCAGGCGCGACGCGCGTTGCCGGGCCGCAAGGCGATACGGCGCTCGCCGAACGTTATGCGCGCTTTCTCGATTTGTATGGCCGCGTCGAAACATGGTTCGGCAAGGCTCCGTATCCGTAAGCGAACCGATGTTACGTACGAACAATGCCGCGGCGCACTTTGCAATACCATGACGGCTTTCGCGCGCTACATTGTGCGTCGGCACCTTGGTCCCTGCAGCAGCGGCAGAATTGGTCCGCTGCCCGACCCGCAAATTAAGCGCTGCGTCCGATTGGCAGCACGCGGACCGCATTGGTCGACAGTCAACGGCGCGTCGCGCAATATCGCACCGCGACGCGCCACGCATTCACAGTCTCATAGGAGCATTCACGATGAAAACCAAAGCAGCAATCGCATGGAAAGCAGGCGCCCCGTTGACGATCGAAGAAGTGGATCTGGAAGGGCCGCGCGCCGGCGAAGTACTGATCGAAGTGAAAGCGACCGGCATCTGCCACACCGACTACTACACGCTCTCGGGCGCGGATCCTGAAGGCATCTTTCCGGCGATTCTCGGCCACGAAGGCGCGGGCGTGATTGTCGACGTCGGTCCTGGCGTCGGCACGTTGAAGAAGGGCGATCACGTCATTCCTCTGTACACGCCGGAATGCCGCCAGTGCAAATTCTGTCTGTCGCGCAAAACCAATCTCTGTCAGGCGATCCGTTCGACGCAAGGCAAGGGTCTGATGCCCGACGCCACGTCGCGTTTCTCTCTGGACGGCAAGCCGCTGTTTCACTACATGGGCACGTCCACGTTTTCGAACTACATCGTCGTGCCGGAGATCGCGGTCGCGAAGGTGCGTGAAGACGCGCCGTTCGACAAGATCTGCTACATCGGCTGCGGCGTGACGACGGGCGTGGGCGCTGTCGTCTATTCGGCGAAGGTTGAAGCGGGCGCGAACGTGGTGGTGTTCGGTCTCGGCGGCATTGGGTTGAACGTGATCCAGGGCGCGAAGATGGTGGGCGCGGACAAGATCATCGGCGTCGACCTGAATCCGGGCCGCGTCGAGCTGGCGAAGAAGTTCGGCATGACCCACTTCATCAACCCGAATGAAGTGGAAAACGTCGTCGACCATATCGTGCAACTCACTGATGGCGGCGCGGACTACTCGTTCGAATGCATCGGCAACACCAAGGTGATGCGTCAGGCGCTGGAGTGCACGCACAAGGGCTGGGGCCAGTCGTTCATTATCGGCGTGGCGGCGGCGGGCGAGGAAATCAGCACGCGTCCGTTCCAGCTGGTGACGGGCCGCGAGTGGAAAGGATCGGCGTTCGGCGGCGCGCGCGGCCGCACCGACGTGCCGAAGATCGTCGACTGGTACATGGAAGGCAAGATCAATATCGACGATCTGATCACGCATCGCTTGCCGCTCGAACGCATCAACGAAGGCTTCGATCTGATGAAGAAGGGCGAGTCGATCCGCTCGGTCGTGCTGTACTAACGCGCCACTAACGCCGCATCAATGCGGCGCCAATGCAGCACTAATACGGGACCGACCCAGCACAGAAAGGAGCATGTGGATGCTTGAACTATTGTCGTCGCATGCCTGCCATGGCGGCGAGCAGCGGATCTACCGGCACGACTCGCAGACCGTTGGTTTGCCGATGCGTTTCTCGGTGTATCTGCCGCCGCAGGCCTTGCAGGCCAATGCGAATGTGCCCGCGCTGTTTTATCTCGCCGGTCTGACCTGCACCGAAGAAACCTTTCCGATCAAAGGGGGCGCGCAGCGCTTCGCCGCGCAACGCGGCATCGCGCTGATCGCGCCGGACACCAGTCCGCGCGGTGCGGGCGTGCCGGGTGAAAGCGCGGCGTGGGACTTCGGCGTGGGCGCGGGCTTTTACGTCGACGCGACGCAGCAGCCATGGGCGAAGCACTATCGAATGTACTCGTACGTGCGCGACGAACTGCGTGAAACGGTGCTGGCGAATCTGCCGGTGGACGGTGCGCGTCTGGGCATCTTCGGGCATTCGATGGGGGGACACGGCGCGTTAATGCTGGCGCTGCGCAATCCGGAGATCTATCGGTCGGTGTCGGCGTTCGCGCCGATCGCCGCGCCTTCGCAATGCCCGTGGGGCGTGAAGGCGTTCAGCGGGTATCTTGGCGAAGACCGTGAAGCCTGGAAGCAGTACGACTCGAGCGAACTGGTTGCTCACGCATCGCGCAAATTCGCGGAAGGAATTCTGGTCGATCAGGGGCTGGCGGATCAGTTCCTCGCCGAGCAGTTGAATCCGGATGTGTTCGAAGCCGCTTGCAAGGCCGCGGGACAGCCGCTGACCTTGCGTCGTCACGAAGGCTACGACCACGGGTATTACTTCATTTCGACTTTCATCGAGGACCACATCGCGCATCACGCGAAGGTGTTGCTTTGAAGTAGAGAAAGCTCGGAGCAGTAGCGGCGGCATGCAGGTGTGCCGCCGTTACTGCTGGGTTTTGGCCGACCCCGTTTCAACGCCGCCGCAACAAACTCCCGCCATACACCACAGCCGACAGCACGGTGATCCAGAAGCTCGTCGGCCAATCCGTATAGAACGCCAGCGTCAATCCCAGCCACGCCTGCACCAGCGCAAACACGGCGGCGAGCACGAGCCCGGTGGAAAGCCGCGTCGTCATGTTTTGCGCAGCCGCCGCCGGCCCGACCATCAGCGTGAACACCAGCAGCACGCCGACAATCTGCGTGCACGCCGCCACCGCCAGTGCGGCAATCGACAGAAATAGCACCGACACCAGACGCAACGACACGCCCTTGGCTTCGGCCAATTCCGGTTGCAACGAAGCAAACAACAGCGGCCGCATGATCGCCGCAAGCGCCAGCAAACTGACCACGCCCAACGCCGCCAGCACGCCGAGCGTCGACGCATTCACGCCGAGCACGTTGCCGAACAGCAGCGCGGTGACCTGGGTCGCGTACGCGGTGAAGAAGTGCAGAAACAGCAAGCCGAAGCCGAGCGACAGCGACAGGATCACGCCGATCGCCACATCGCGTCCGGCGAGCCGCTCGCCCAGCGCGCCCATGCCGACGCCGGCTGCCAGCGTGAAGCCGATCATCCCCCAGATCGGCGAGATACCGATCAGGACCGCACCGGTCGCCCCGGTGAAACCGACGTGCGAGAGCGCGTGGCCCGCGAAGGTCTGTCCACGCATCACCAGAAAATATCCGACTATCCCCGCCAGCACCGCGACGATCCCCGACGCCGCGAACGCGTTCACCATGAAATCGTATTCAAACATCGTGCGTGTGTCCGTCGCGTGAGTCGTGGGAGTGGGAATGCGAATGGCCGTGCAAGTGGCTGTGGTCGTGCGAATGCGAGTGGGCGTGATCATGGCCGCCATTCTCGTCGTGTTCGTGCTCGTGATCGTGTTTTTCGACTTCGACGTCGCCCGACATCACGAAGATCCGGCCGTTCACGCGCATCACATCGATCGGCGAGCCATAAAGACGCGACAGCACCGGCCTCGTAATGACTTCATCGACCGTGCCGAGCGCGGCGACGCCGCTGCCGAGATACAGCACGCGATCGAGCGAATTCAGCAGCGGATTCAATTCATGCGCCGAGAACAGCACGGCAATGCCGAGTTCCTGCTGCACCCGCCGCACCAGTTCGACCACGCTCTTCTGATGATGCGGATCGAGACTGATCAGCGGTTCATCGAGGAGCAGCAGCTTGGGATTGCCGAGCAGACATTGCGCAAGCAGCAGCCGCTGACGTTCACCGCCCGACAGTTCCGATAACGGCCGCTCGGCCAGTTGACGGCCGCCCACCAGATCGAGCACCCGCTCGACATCCGCGCGAGTCTTGCTGTCCGCGTGGGGTAGGCCCCAGCGGTGTCCATCGGCTGCCATGGCGACGAAATCGCGGCCGCGCACGCGGCGCCCAGCTAGCGCACTGCGCGTCTGTGGCATATAGCCGATCGACGCGTTGCCACGTTCGACCGGCTGCCCCAGCACGCGGATCGCGCCGCTCGCCGCCGGTACGAGACCGAGCACGGCGCGCATCAGCGTGGTTTTGCCCGCGCCGTTCGGCCCGAGCACGCCGATGAATTCGCCCTGGTTCACCACGAAGCCGGTGTCGCGCAGAATCGTGCGGCCGCCGAGTTCGAGCGTCACGTGCTCGAGTTCGAGCACGGGCGCATTGGCGCGTGCGCTGCTTAATGCACTCGTTGATGCATTAGCTGGCGTGCTGCGGCCAGTTTCGTTCATGGGGTTTTTCCTTTGGCGGCGGAAGCCGCCGCATTCGCTCCGCTCGCATCGCCCGCGGCCAGCGCCGTGCCCAGCGCGTCGAGCTGGGTCAGCATCCACGTCTGATAGGTCTTGCCGGCCGGTTCGGTTTCGGTGACGCTCATGGTCGGCACCTTCGATTGCTGCGCGAGCTTCAACATGCGTTTGGTCAGAGCCTCGGTTGCCTGGCTGTTATAGATCAGAACGCGCACGCGCTTTTCGCGCAGATCGCGTTCGAACGCGGCGATATCGGCCGCGCTTGCTTCAGTGTCGTTCATTGTGGCCAGCTGGAAGCGCAGATTGCGCATCGAGAGGCCGACCGCGTCCGACATATAGCCGAACACCGGCTCGGTTGCCGTCACCGGCACGCCGGCGTAGCGGCCATGCAGACCGGCGACTTTGGCGTCGATCGGTTGCAACGAATCGAGAAACTTCGCGAGGTTCGCATCGTACGCCGACTTGTGCGCCGGGTCAGCCGCGACGAGCGCTTCGCTCACCGCGCGCGCCACTTTCGGCATGGTCGCCGGGTCGTACCAGAGGTGCGGATTGTCTCCGCTCTTCTTGCCGACGAGGTCCGCGGCGACGATCGTGGTGCGCTTCGCACCCTTCGAGGCGGCCAGCAGTTTTTCCATCCACGGATCGTAGTCGGCGCCGTTGTAGACCACAAGGCTCGCATGCTGTAGCGCGCGCGCCGTCTTCGGACTGGCTTCGAACAGATGCGGATCCTGGTCCGGATTGCTGAGGATGCTCGTCACGTCGACGCGCTCGCCGCCCAGCTGCTGCACGACGTCACCGTAAAAGTTTTCCGCTGTCACCACCGGGATTTTCGCATCCGCGGCCAACGCGCCATGACTAAGCGTGACGGCAGTAGCAGCAGCCGCGCCCATGGCCATGGCCTTCGACAGCTTCAGCGCACGGCGCGCCCCGTTCAACATCGAGCCGAATTTCTTCATCGTTGTTTCCTGCTGCGTGAAAGTTGAATGAACTACAAACTATGGGCGCGGCGCGCTTTTGCGGTGATGCCGGCAGCGTGCATGGCTTCATGCCGACGCACCGGCCGGCCGCGCCGCGCGGGCGCAGCGTGCGCACAGGCCGCTGAGTTCGACCACCTGGCGGTGCACCTCGAAACCATGCGCTGGTGCGCTATGCGACAGCTGCTGGGCAAGCTCGCCGCCGGGAATCTCGACAGTCGCGCCGCACTCGTCGCACATCAGAAACTGGCTGCTGTGCGGCACGCCGACTTCGCAGCAGGCCACGAACGCGTTCTTCGATTCGATCCGATGAACGAAGCCGTGGGCGAGCAGAAAATCCAGCGCCCGGTAGACGGTAGTGGGCGGCACGCGGCCGCGTTGCGGCTCGAGCGCATCCAGCAACTCATAGGCGCCGACCGGCCGGTCACTGGCGACAATCGCCGCATACACCTGACGACGCAGCGGCGTGAGCGCGAGTCCATGCAGGGCGGCATGCGCCTCCCCATGAGCGAGCCGTACGGCATGGTGTTCTGCAATCGATGTAGCCATCAGCGGACCTCCTGACGAACTGGCAAAGCTTCAAAAGCGAAGCGAGGCCGCAATGATATAACGTATCTCGAATTTTTGCCGGCGGCTTGCACAGAAAGCAGCTTGGCCCTGTTCCATTTCTCGTATTAGTGTTGACCCGAAGCCGCCGCCGCTGTGATTGGGTCCTGCCGCGCTGCACCATCGAAATCTGGCCGAGCGCCTTGACATGACCCGGTCCGTATCCGATCATTCGATCACAAACAGAGCAATTGTTCGCGCAATGAGCGTTCGCTCACTGCGCTTCAAGAAGCGAAACGAACCGGAGACGAGCAGTGGCGGCACGATTGCAAGACAAGGTGGCCATTCTGACGGGCGCGGCAAGTGGAATCGGTGAAGCCGTGGCCAGGCGCTATCTGGACGAAGGCGCGCGCTGCGTGCTGGTCGATGTGAAGCCGGCGAACAGTTTCGGCGCTTCGTTGCTCAGCGCTTACGGCGATCGCGTGCTGACCGTCAGCGCCGACGTGACGCGCCGCGAGGATATCGAACGTATTCTTGCCAGCACGCTGGAGCGCTTCGGCCAGGTCGACATTCTGTTCAACAACGCGGCGCTCTTCGATATGCGCCCGATTCTCGACGAATCATGGGACGTGTTCGACCGCCTCTTCGCGGTCAATGTGAAGGGCATGTTCTTCCTGATGCAAACCGTCGCCCGCAAAATGGTCGAGCAGGGCCACGGCGGCAAGATCATCAATATGTCGTCGCAAGCCGGGCGGCGCGGCGAGGCGCTGGTGTCGCATTACTGCGCAACCAAAGCCGCCGTACTCAGCTATACGCAATCCGCCGCGCTCGCGCTCGCGCCGCACCAGATCAACGTGAACGGCATCGCGCCGGGTGTCGTCGATACGCCGATGTGGAACGAGGTCGACGCGCTCTTCGCCCGTTATGAAAACCGTCCGCTCGGCGAGAAGAAGCGCCTGGTGGGTGAAGCGGTGCCGCTTGGCCGCATGGGTGTGCCGGACGATCTGACCGGCGCTGCCCTGTTTCTCGCGTCGGCGGACGCCGACTACATCACCGCGCAAACCCTGAACGTGGACGGCGGCAACTGGATGAGCTGAGTGGATCACAGCGTGGATGAGCCGCACCCGCGTTACCCATCGTCATTTTCGTAGAACAAACGCAGCACCATATAACGTACGAGAAAGGAGACAACACATGAAACCAGCCCTCAAATCCGCACTCAAGGCGGTCAGTGCCGGCGCAGTCGCGTGCTTCGCGCTGCAGGCTCAGGCGGCCACGGTGACCATCGCCACGTTGAACAACCCGGACATGATCGAGCTGAAGAAGCTCTCGCCCGCTTTCGAGAAGGCGAATCCGGACATCAAGCTCAACTGGGTGATTCTCGAAGAAAACGTGCTGCGTCAACGCGCTACCACCGACATCACCACCGGCAGCGGCCAGTTCGACGTGATGACGATCGGTGCATACGAAACGCCGCAGTGGGGCAAGCGTGGCTGGCTCACGCCGATCACCAATCTGCCCGCCGATTACGATCTGAACGACGTCGTCAAGACGGCCCGCGACGGTCTCTCGAGCGGCGGCCAGTTGTATGCCTTGCCGTTCTACGTCGAAAGCTCGATGACGTATTACCGCAAAGACCTGTTCGCGGCGAAGGGCCTGAAGATGCCGGATCAGCCCACCTATGACCAGATCGCGCAATTCGCCGACAAGCTCACCGACAAAGCCAACGGCATGTACGGCATCTGCCTGCGCGGCAAGGCGGGCTGGGGCGAAAACATGGCGTACGGCACGACGGTGGTGAATACCTTCGGCGGCCGCTGGTTCGACGAGAAGTGGCAGGCGCAGCTCACGTCCCCGGAATGGAAGAAGGCGATGACCTTCTACGTCGACCTGTTGAAGAAAAATGGTCCTCCGGGAGCCAGCTCGAACGGCTTCAACGAAAACCTTACGCTGATGTCGTCGGGCAAGTGCGCGATATGGATCGACGCGACGGTGGCGGCCGGCATACTCTATAACAAGCAGCAGTCGCAGATTGCCGACAAGGTCGGTTTTGCCGCGGCGCCGATTGCCGTCACGCCGAAGGGTTCGCACTGGTTGTGGGCCTGGGCGCTGGCGATTCCGAAGTCCTCGAAGCAGGCGGACTCGGCCAAGAAATTCATCGCGTGGGCCACGTCGAAGCAGTACATCGAACTGGTCGCGAAGGATGAAGGCTGGGCCTCGGTGCCGCCGGGAACGCGCCAATCCACTTACGCACGTCCTGAGTACAAGCAGGCCGCACCGTTCGGCGACTTCGTGCTGAAGGCGATCGAAACGGCTGATCCGGACCATCCGACGCTCAAGCCGGTGCCGTACACCGGTGTGCAGTTCGTCGGGATTCCTGAGTTCCAGTCGTTCGGCACGGTGGTCGGCCAGAGCATCTCCGGCGCGATTGCCGGTCAGATGACGGTCGATCAGGCGCTGGCAGCCGGCAACGCCACTGCGGACCGCGCGGTGAAGCAGGCTGGTTATCAGAAGTAAGCAGCACTGCCAGTACTGGAACGTAACGTGAAACGCGCCGGCTGACACCCGTCAGCTGGCTCACGCAGCACAGCGGGCCGTCCCCGCCGCGCCTGCCTCGCGACATCGAGTGGTGTCGTGGCGGCTCCCGCGGTTCCGGCTCCGGCTCGAGCCGGACAGCCCGCGCATTACCGAACAGGTGGCCAATCATGCGTCCTCTGCACCTACCTCTCATGCATGCCCATCCCCAGACAGAAAAAGAAAGAGAAATCCGTAAAGCCAATTCCGCCCGCTGGCTAGTCTCGCCCTCGGTCGCGGTACTCGTGCTGTGGATGGCGATTCCGCTGGCGATGACGATCTGGTTTTCGTTCTCGCGCTACAACCTGCTGAATCCGGATCTGAAAGGCTTCGCCGGTTTCGACAACTACAAATATCTCGCCAGCGATCCGTCGTTTGGCCCGTCGATCGGACACACGCTACAGCTGATCATCTCCGTGCTGGTGATCACTGTGGTTGGCGGCGTGCTGATGGCGATTCTGTTCGACCGCAAGTTTTACGGTCAAGGCATTGCGCGGCTACTAGCCATCGCACCGTTCTTCGTGATGCCGACTGTGAGCGCGCTGATCTGGAAGAACATGATCCTGCATCCGGTGTATGGCCTGATCGCTCAGGGCATGCGCGCGATCGGCATGCAGCCGATCGACTGGTTCGCCGAGTATCCGCTCACCGCGGTGATCATGATCGTCGCGTGGCAGTGGCTGCCGTTCGCGTTCCTGATTCTGTTCACCGCGATCCAGTCGCTCGATCAGGAACAGAAGGAGGCGGCGCGCATCGACGGTGCGGGTCCGTTCTCGATGTTCTTCTACATCACGCTGCCTCACCTGAAACGGGCGATTGCAGTGGTGGTGATGATGGAGACGATTTTCCTGCTGTCGATCTTCGCCGAAATTTATACGACCACGGGCGGCGGTCCGGGCACCGCGACCACCAATCTGTCGTACCTGATCTATTCGCTGGGTCTGCAACAGTTCGACGTCGGTCTCGCTTCGGCGGGCGGCATTCTCGCTGTCGTGCTGGCCAATATCGTGTCGTTCTTCCTTGTGCGGATGCTCGCGAAGAACCTGAAAGGGGAGTACGAAAAATGAGCCACGTTGCCTCTACCCCGGCGTCGAGCACGGCGCCCATGACTGTGCCGGCGAAGTCGCCGTTCGCCGCGATTCGTCGCGGTATTCCTGGCCTGATTGCGTGGCTGGTCGCCCTGCTGCTGTTCTTCCCGATCTTCTGGATGACGATCACCGCGTTCAAGACGGAGCAGCAGGCCTATTCGTCGTCGCTATTCTTCATTCCGACGCTCGATAGCTTCCGCGAGGTGTTCGCCCGCAGCAATTACTTTTCGTTTGCGTGGAATTCGATCCTGATCTCGGTGGGCGTCACGGTGTTGTGCCTGTTGCTTGCCGTGCCGGCGGCGTACGCGATGGCCTTCTTTCCGACGCGCCGCACGCAGAAAGTGCTGCTGTGGATGCTGTCGACCAAGATGATGCCGTCGGTCGGCGTGCTGGTGCCGATCTATCTGCTGTGGAAAAACAGTGGCTTGCTCGACACGGTCTCGGGTCTGGTGATCGTCTACACGCTGATCAACCTGCCGATTGCGGTATGGATGTCGTTCACGTACTTCGCGGAGATTCCGCGCGACATTCTCGAAGCAGGACGGATCGACGGCGCGGTGACGTGGCAGGAAATCGTCTATCTGCTGATGCCGATGTCGCTGCCGGGGCTCGCCTCCACTGCGCTGCTGCTGGTGATCCTGTCGTGGAACGAAGCGTTCTGGAGTATCAACCTGTCGAGTTCGAACGCCGCGCCGCTGACCGTGTTCATCGCCTCGTATTCGAGTCCTGAAGGTTTGTTCTGGGCCAAGCTCTCCGCGGCGTCGCTGCTCGCGGTGGCGCCGATTCTGATCGTCGGCTGGCTGTCGCAAAAGCAACTGGTGCGCGGCCTTACGTTCGGGGCGGTCAAATGACGGCAGGCACGATTGCAGGCGCGAGTGCCTTGAATTTTGTGCTGATCTGCGATTGCGACGGCGTGCTGATCGACAGCGAAGCCGTGGCGGCGCGCATGCTGGTGCACGAACTCGAAGCGCGCTGGCCCGATGCCGATGTCGAACCGGTGGTGCTGCCGCTGCTCGGCCTGCGCATCGAAAAGGTCCTGCAAGGCACGGCGGCGCAACTTGGTCAGCGCCTGAGTGCCGAGGATATCGATGCGATTCGTCGCGCGGTGGAGGCGGCGGCGATGCAGGCACCCACAGTCGAAGGGATCGAGACCGCGCTCGCGCAGGTGCCGCTCACCAAAGCATGCGCGAGCAACAGTTTCCGGCCGTATGTGGAGAAGGTCCTGGCGCGCACGGGGCTCGTGAAGTTTTTCGGCGACCGGCTGTTTTGCGCCGATGCGGTGCCGAATCCGAAGCCCGCGCCCGATGTCTATCTTGCCGCGGCGCATGCCTTCGGCCTCGCGCCGTCCGCTTGCCTCGTGGTGGAAGACAGCGTGACAGGCGTGACGGCCGCGGCCGCGGCCGGCATGACGGTGCTGGGCTTCATCGGCGGCGGTCATGCGAGTGACGCGCAGATCGATGCGTTGCATGCAGCGGGCGCGCGTCATGTATTCGACGAAATGTTGCAGTTGCCGGAACTGGTCGCGCAATGGACGCTGAGCGCGACAGCAGCGGCGCCGTAAGCGCGGCAGTTCAAAGCAGATGGGCGGCGAATGAGCAGGATCTGAAGCGCACATCGAGAAGCGAATCAACGCAGCTGCTGAAGAAACGGAAGCACCGGAAGTACCGTAAGCCACTGACACAGCTGAAGCACTGGATAGCAACAGACAGCAACACACGGAGACACATCATGGCAAGCGTAACTCTGCGCAACATCAGAAAAGCCTACGACGACAACGAGGTGATGCGCGACATCAACCTCGACATCCTGGACGGCGAATTCGTCGTGTTCGTGGGCCCGAGCGGTTGCGGTAAATCGACGCTGATGCGGATGATCGCCGGCCTCGAAGACATCAGCGGCGGCGACCTGACCATCGACGGCACGCGCGTGAACGACGTGCCGCCCGCCAAGCGCGGCATCGCGATGGTGTTCCAGTCGTACGCGCTGTATCCGCACATGACGCTGTACGACAACATGGCGTTCGGCCTGAAACTCGCCGGCACCAAGAAGCCGGAGGTCGACGCCGCCGTGCGCAACGCGGCGAAGATCCTGCACATCGACCATCTGCTCGATCGCAAGCCGAAGCAGCTCTCGGGCGGTCAGCGCCAGCGCGTCGCCATCGGCCGCGCGATTACGCGCAAGCCGAAGGTGTTCCTGTTCGATGAACCGCTATCGAATCTCGACGCCGCGCTACGCGTGAAGATGCGCCTCGAATTCGCGCGTCTGCATGACGAGCTGAAGACCACCATGATCTACGTGACGCACGATCAGGTCGAAGCCATGACGCTGGCCGACAAGATCGTGGTGCTGTCGGCGGGCAACGTGGAGCAGGTCGGCAGCCCGACCATGCTTTATCACGCGCCGGCCAATCGCTTCGTCGCCGGTTTTATCGGCTCGCCGAAGATGAACTTTATGGACGGCGTGGTGCAATCGGTCACGCACGACGGCGTCACGGTGCGCTACGAAACCGGCGAGACGCAGCGCGTCGCGGTGGAACCGGGCGCGGTGAAGCAGGGCGACAAGGTGACGGTCGGGATTCGCCCCGAGCATTTGCACGTAGGCTCGACGGAAGACGGCATCTCGGCGCGCACCATGGCGCTCGAATCGCTCGGCGACGCCGCCTATCTGTATGCGGAATCGAGCGTTTCGCCGGATGGCCTGATCGCGCGGATTCCGCCGCTCGAACGGCACGCCAAGGGCGAGATGCAAAAGCTCGGCGCCACGCCGGACCACTGCCATTTGTTCGACAGCGAAGGAAAAGCATTCCAGCGCAAGATCGTCGAAGTGCTGGCCGCGTGATGAAGTGATCAGGAAAGCGGCGGGCGCGCCGCTTTCCGCGCAATCACATTGCGACCGGTACCGCGGTGGATAACGCATCGCAAACAAGTCCTGCCAGGACGCCGTCTTTGCGCGCCGCGCTCAGGCTTCGAGCGCCGCCCGCGCGCACAACTCGTCGGTCACCAATCCCGACAACCAGCCACCTTTGAGCACAGCGATCAGGGCCTCGTGCTTGCGCTCGCCGCCGGCAAACCCGATGGTGGGGCGCCGCGGCGGCGAGTCGAGTGCGATGCTGGTCACGCGCCGGCCGGTCGGCGATTCGACGTGCGCGCCTGCTGAATCGATCGGCAGGCCGAGCATTTCGGCGACCGCGCCGTTCTGCATCAGCTCTTTCACTTCCACCGACGTGATAAAGCCGTCTTCGTGCAACGGGCATTTCGGCCCGATATTGCCGATGCCGACGAACGCGACATCCGCTTTGGCCGACAGCGATTCGACGATCCGGTACAGCCGGTGATTGCACCACTGTGCGCGCTCGGTTTCGCTATCGGCGAGTAGCGGCGCGGGCAGCAGAAAATACTTGCCGCCGGTCTTCTCCGAAATGTGCAGCGCGACGTCATAGCGGTTCGAGGAGCCGTCCTGGGCGATCGCCCCGACCATCGATACCAACCGGTGCTGCGGACGCTCCAGCTGCGCGATCTGATCGACCGCGGCCTTCAGCGTACGGCCGCTGCTCACGGCGACCACCATCGGTTTTTCTTCGCTGAGATAGCGCTCCATGACCTGCGCGCCGGCCACGGCCAGCTTGCGGTCGACTTCCTCCGACGTATCGCTGTCGATCGGTACGACTTCGCACATGCTCAGACCGTAGCGCTTCGAGAGTTGATCGGCGAGCGCGAGGCAATCGGCCAGTTTGTGATCGACGCGCACGCGAATCAGGTTCTTTTCCACCGCGAAGGCGACCAGCCGTTGCGCGACCGGGCGCGACACCTGCAGTTTCTCGGCGATCTCGTTCTGGGTATTACCGGCGACGTAGTAGAGCCACGCGGCGCGGGTAGCTAGATCTAATTTTTCTGTGGACTTGGGCACGGTGACGGTTCGCTTGAAGTGCGCCGATGATAGCAGCCGGTCACCGCCTCTCAACGGGAACCGGCTGTGGTTTGCCGGTCAGGCGAGCGGTTGCCGCGCGGGATCGAACAGCGGCCGCACGTGGCGATAGAGCGCGCGATACGCTTCGAGCCGGTTGCGCAGTTCGGCGTGCCGTCGCGGATTCGGCGTGAACTCCTTTTCGATCGGCGGCTTGGACAGCACCTTGGCCGGCTCGCCGCCCGCGGCCAGCCAGCCCAGACGTGCCGCGCCGAGCGCCGCGCCGGTTTCGCCGCCGCCGTGCTTGCGAGTGGCGGTGTTGAGCGCGTCGGCGAGCAGTTGCGCCCAGTAATCGCTGCGGGCGCCGCCGCCGAGCAGGGACAGCGCCTTTGCTTCGGTGCCGGCCGCGCGCAAGGCGTCGAGGCCGTCGGTGAGCGCGAGCGTCACGCCTTCGAGTACCGCGTAGCCGAGCAAGGCGCGATCGGTCGCGTGATTCATGCCGAAGAACACGCCTTGCGCGTATGGGTCGTTGTGCGGCGTGCGTTCACCGGACAGATAGGGCAGAAAGAGCGGGGCGGTGTTCAAGGCGTCCGCTGGGAGCGCCTCGATTTCGGCGAGCAGGGTCGGCTCGTCGGTCGAGGTGAGCTTGCAGACCCAGCGCAAACAGCTTGCCGCCGACAGCACCACGCTCATCTGATGCCAGCGATCCGGAATCGCGTGACAGAACGCGTGCACCGCGGAAGCGGGGTTCGGCCGGAAACTGTCGCCGACCACGCACAACACGCCGGACGTGCCGAGCGAGACGAAGCCGTCGCCCGGTTGCGTCGCGCCGATGCCGATCGCACTGGTGGCGTTGTCGCCGCCGCCGGCCGCGACGATCACGCCGTCGCTCAAACCGAATTCGCGCGCGACTTCGGGGAGCAGCGTGCCGGACGGCTCGCTGCCTTCGCACAAGCCCGGCATCTGCGCGCGCGTCATGTTGCAGGCGGCCAGCAGCGAATCGGACCAGTCGCGTTTGGCAACGTCGAGCCATAGCGTGCCGGCTGCGTCTGATGGATCGGACACCTTGCCGCCGGTCAGTTGCAAGCGCAGGTAATCCTTCGGCAACAGCACGCAGGCTGTCCGGGCGAAGATGTCGGGTTCGTGACGCGCAACCCACAGCAGCTTCGGCGCGGTGAAACCGGGCATCGCGAGATTGCCGGCCACGGTGTGCAGCTCCGGCGCGCGCTCGGTCAGCTCCGCGCATTCCTTGTCGCTGCGCATGTCGTTCCACAGGATCGCGGGCCGCAGCACGCGGTCTTCCGCGTCGAGCAGCACGGCGCCGTGCATTTGCCCCGAGAGGCCAATGCCGCGAATCTGCGCGAACTCTCCAGGATGTTTGGCGCGCAACGCGGCCAGCGCCGTGCGCGTGCCGGCCCACCAGTCTGCAGGATTTTGTTCGGCCCAGCGCTGATGCGGGCGTGAAACGGTAAAGGGCGAGCCCGCGGTGCCGATCACACGTCCATCGGAGGCGAGCAGCAGGACTTTCACTTCGGACGTGCCGAGGTCGATGCCGAGATACATGGGCGCGGAACCTTCGTCGTTAGGGATGCGCTACTTTAGCCGCACATGGCGGGCAGTGCCATGCGCATTAAGCCCAGGACTTCGCCGGAATCAAACCGCGCCGCGTTTGGCGAGCCACACGTCGACACGCGCCAACGCGCCCGCCAACGCCGATTCCAACTGCGGCGTGCCGGCCATACTGCCCCATAGCAGCCGGTCAGCCGCGAACGCCTGCAACGGATCGGGCGCGACAAAGAAGCCGCGCGCGACTTTCTCGTCCATCACACCGTCCTGATAGGCATACGGCAGCGCGCCGGCGTTCCAGCGTTCCAGGAAACGGAAGAACAGCGCCGGCAACATCGCCGTCGCTGCGGGTGTGACGCCGCGCTCGAAGCATTCCGAGAGCGTCGGCGCGATAAAGCCGGGTAGCTTCGAAAAGCCGTCGGCCGCGACGCGTTGATTGGTGTCCTGGATATACGGATTGCCGAAGCGCTCGAGCACCACGTCGCGATAGCGTTCTAGATCGAGCGGGCTCGGCGTGAGGCAAGGGATCACG
The DNA here is from genome assembly GCF_046025895.1 of Paraburkholderia sp. RL17-337-BIB-A. NCBI lineage: Bacteria > Pseudomonadati > Pseudomonadota > Betaproteobacteria > Burkholderiales > Burkholderiaceae > Paraburkholderia > Paraburkholderia sp. RL17-337-BIB-A. Next base: position 679,400 of record NZ_JARESY010000001.1, read on the forward strand.
TCTTCGGTCACGTAATCGAAGGCAAATTTGTTGATGTCCGGATCGAGCGTGCCTTCGTGGATGTAGTTCAGTCCGACCAGCGTGCCCGCCCACGCGATGCAGCTATGCGTCGCGTTGAGAATGCGGATCTTGGCTTCCTCGTAGGGCAGCACCGAGTCGACCAGTTCCGCGCCGACCTGTTCCCACGCCGGGCGTCCCGCCACGAAACGGTCTTCGATCACCCATTGGATGAAGGCCTCGCCCATCACCGGACAGGTATCGTCGACGCCGGTGGCGGCTTTCACGCGCTCACGCACGTCGGGTGTCGGACGCGGCGTGATGCGGTCGACCATCGAACTCGGACACTCGGTGTTGTCGTCGAACCATTGCGCCAGATTGTCCGCGCCGCGTCGCTCGAGAAACTCGCTCATGCCCGCATGAAAACGCTCGCCGTTGCTGCGCAGGTTATCGCAGGTCTGCAGCGTGACCGGACCGGCGCCGCGCTTCATGCGCGCGTCGAGAATCGCCGCGAGCGCGCCGTAGATAGTGGTGTGACCGCCGTTCAGATCGGCCGCGAGATCGGCGTTGGCCGTGTCGAGTTCGTCCTGTTCGTCGAGGTAATAGCCGCCTTCGGTGACCGTAAACGCAATGATCTTGCAGGCCGGATCGGCTCCGGCTTCGATCAACATATCGAGACTCTCGGTCCATGGCACTACGCGCTCGATCGAACGAATCGTCTCGTACGCGCGTTCGCCCTGCGGCGTGACGGTCTCGAGCGTATAGACGCCGTTTTGCGCGGCGAGCGCTTCGAGCACCGCGTTCATGTCGCTGCGGATATTGCCGACCGTCAGCGACCAGTGCGGCTCGCCCGCCACTTTCGCCTCGTTCAACCGATGGAGATACCAGGCCTGATGCGCGCGATGAAACGATCCCGCGCCGATGTGCAGGATCACGTGTGCGGCCGTGCCGCTGCCTTGTGCGCTGTTCATGTGCGTCTCCTGAATGTATTTGATCGCACGGCTCGGAGCGTGCGTTTTTTCTATGGTGGAGCATTTGCTCTGTCTGTGAGCGAATGATCGTACCCGGTGAAACGAATGTCAAGGCGAGCTCAGCGGCTTTTCGTGGCGCAGCGCGGCGTGGCGCGACTCTCGACATGGCTCGCCAGCCCCTCGCGCGTTATGGGACGCGTCTCACGGCGCGTATTGCATTGCGTCAAATTTGACATTCGCCGCGCCAGGACTAACCCGGATGCAAAAATGTATCGGTTCGCGGCTTCATTTTTAGTGGTGGATAAGGCGTTTGAGGGCTACGTTTCGCTATATAAGACGAAGATCAGCGGCACCCGCTGCACGCCGCTTCATGGAGGAAGACGCGAATGCAACCCGATCTCGAACTCGTCGCCGTACGACGCGACGAATCGTTCAAAGTGTGGTCGCACGGTTATCCGTATCGCACGGTGCGCTGGCACTTTCACCCGGAATACGAAATCCATCTGATCGTGGCGACGACCGGCAAGATGTTCGTCGGTGACCATATCAGCAGCTTTGTGCCTGGCAACCTGGTGTTGCTGGGGCCGAACTTGCCGCACAACTGGGTCAGCGACGTGCCGGAAGGCGAGACGATCGCGCAGCGCAATCTGGTTCTTCAGTTTGGGCAGGAGTTCGTATCGAGTTGTATGGGCAGTTTTCCGGAGTGGCGGCAAGTGGAGGCGCTGCTTGCTGATTCGCGACGGGGGGTGTTGTTTGGTGCAGAAACGAGCGCGGCGATTCGGCCGCTGTTTCTCGAGTTGCTAGGCGCGCGCGGACTGCGGCGTCTCGTGCTGTTTATGTCGATGATCGAGAGCCTGATGAATGCCGAGGATCGTGAGACGCTCGCGAGTCCTGCTTATCAGGTCGACCCGAGTGGGTTTGCGTCGAGTCGGATTAATCATGCACTGTCGTATATCGGTAAGAACCTGGCCAACGATCTGCGTGAGTCGGATCTGGCGCAGCTTGCCGGGCAGAGTGTTAGTGCGTTTTCGCGGTATTTTCGTCGGCATACAGGGTTGCCGTTTGTGCAGTATGTGAACCGTATGCGCATTAATCTCGCTTGCCAATTGCTTGCGGACGATGAGTTGAGTGTTACGGATATCTGCTTCAAGGCGGGGTTTAATAACCTGTCGAATTTCAATCGGCAGTTCCTTGCGGTGAAGGGGATGGCGCCTTCGAAGTTTCGACGGTATCAGCAATTGAATGAGGCGAGTCGGGAGGCATCTGATGGGGCGGTCGCTGGTGGAGTAGGTGTTGATGACGCGCCTGCGATTGTGGTTGCGGCAGGGTTGCCACGCGGTATCGCAACTGTTTATCCGTCGGCATAGTTCTACGTAAGGCGATAAGCCGAAACGCTTTGCTTCAACTGAGTTTCAATGACTACCCCGCTGTTCGCCCACAGCGTGGGGACGCTTACCGCGTGGCTGGTTTGTGCACACGGTGGATACGACCGGCACAAGTGTCAACCGCGCTGGTGCTTGTCTCCCCCTCGAATGCCCCGATGTGATCGTTGTTGAGACGTCCGCTTAGCGCTCTTCCTGTTTCGATGCCTCTAATTTCAGCCGGTTTGTGAAGATGTGTCGCTTAATCGGCATTTTCAGACTGTTCCTATTCTGGTTTTTGCTCTCCTTCGTGCAACGTCGAATTATTACGCGCTTGTAACGACGCATTACAAAAGGGAGATTCATGAAAATAGAAAAAACATTAGGCGGAATAGCATCGGTGGTTCGTTTGCTTGCAGCCATCGTGTTCATATTCGTTCCACCCACTGCATATGCTGCTGACTGCCTTACGCTCTTTCCAAAATCTGGCGCGATCCAAGGCGACCCGACCTGTCCGTTGATCGCGGCGAGCAATACGCCGAGTGGCGAAGGGGCATACAACTGCCGAAATAACATCGACTTGATAAAGAGTTGGTGTGCGTCGGCTCCGGATGGAATCCCCGACGGCAGCTGTCCAGTTTCGGACCCTGTCTATCCTGTCACTGGTGCCACATTGATCACAGAGGACGATTTTGTCAGCGGTGATGATGTGCCAATGTATTTCCGTCGCACTTACAGGGGGCAACCTCTTTTAAGGTCCGATGCAAAGATCGGGACGCAATGGGTTCATAACTGGCAGCGCCAGTTGGATCTCGCCGATGTTAGCGGCAGCACGCCCAAGGTTCTCGCATATCGTGAGGACGGCAATCGTGTCGCATTCGGCCGTTCTGGAACTGTATGGCGAGCAAGTGACGGCTCGCCGCTTACGCTCGCGCAACAGGCGTCTTCATGGACAGTTACCGATTGGGCCACCGGCACTGTGGAAACTTATTCGCCACAGGGTGTCCTTCAATCAGTGAGTAGCCGCAATGGCTTCACGACCACACTGATTTACAGTGACGCAAACACGCCAAGCAATGTTGCGCCAGCAACCGGGTTGCTAGTTGCACTCATCCAACACGCTGCGAACTCGAACCCATATTATGACCTGACGCTTCGATTGGCTTATGACGCGAACGCACGAGTTACTCATTTGACGGACCCAACCGGCGCCGTCACGCAATACTCCTATGACGCAAAAGGGAACCTCGTGTCGGTCATTTGGCCGGATGGTAACGTTCGCCGTTATATGTATGAGGACAAGCGTTTTACGGCGCTATTGACCGGGATCGTTGATGAAAACGGATCGCGCATTGCGACTTGGAGTTACGACGAGAAAGCTCGCGTCACCGCAGTTGGTCACCCAGACACGATGCGAAACGTGCAATTCACGTATGGCAATGGCGCTACAACTGTAAGCGACAGCAAGGGCTCCAACACGTTGAATTTCTCATCGGTTGCCGGTGTGCGGCGTCCGATCTCTGTAGGTTCGCCATCGGGTTCGAGTAGTCGCACATTCGACGCATACGGGAATCTTTTAAGTCTTGTAATAGCAGGTGGGGCAAACGTCCAATACACGTATGACGAGGCAGGTCGTCCGATCATAAAGATCGTCACTGATGCGTCGGGCAAACTTGTTACGTCTGTGCGTTACGTTGACGCGACGAGCTTGCGACCGTCGGAAGTTATGGCACCTGGTTGGAGACGCGCGTACGCGTACGATGCTGATGGTAACGTCGCGGGCATCGACGAAAGGCCAACGGACGATCCGACCGGTGCTAATGGATTCTTCGCGCTGTCATCAGGTGGACTGATTCGTACGTACGGCATCGCGTACGACTCGGCGAACCGGCCCAATTTCGTCCAGCTTAAAGAAAACGGCGTTCTTACCGGAAACTGGTCAATCACACGGGATGCCACCGGGAATTTGCGCCTGATAGTTGACAGACTGAATGCCGCCAACACAGTCGGGGTCTCGACTCGGGACGCGGCGCATCGGGCAATCGGCATCGTGGGGCCAGGTTTTTCGGCAAATCCCCTCTATGACTCTCGCGGCCGTCTGACAGCCTTTCAATATTGGGAAGATGCGGGCCCGGCCAACGGCGGTGTAAAGCGGTTGTTGAAGGTCAACTTCAGTTATTCGGCCGACGGCAAAGTGGTGTCGCGTACAGGTACCGTGTCGACAAATCTCGGTCCCGCTACCGATATCAGCGGCGACGAGATTGACACTTGGTTGACCAACTACGAAACCGGCGTCGCACCCGCTGGACCGCCACCGAACCGGTTGGGATGGGCTAAATCGCAAGTATCTACAGATGCACGGACCATTGTGCAACTGTGCGGCGACTGCTATCTGTTTGCCGGTGGCGGGATGCAGACGAAGCTCTACTACAACTACCCTTATTTCAACCTCCAATTGGGCGGATTTAACAGCGCCATTCCGTCAGAATCGATTACGGATACTACGCTGACGGCCGAGGATTTCGCAAAGGGCACGACATCCAAGAACCTGCTAGGTGCTAAGCCTTGCGGAGATGGTTGCGCAGCAGAAAAAGCGGGATGCAGGGCAATGTGTAATAAAGCACGAACTGACTTCGACCAGTTTCATGTTTGGGGGGGCTCGATGAGGAGATGTATGAGTGGGTGCATGCCCGCACGATGTGGCGGTGCGTGACCTTACTGGTGCACGACGTGTGCTCCCGCACCAGCATCGTGCGAAACTTTGACGCTTGACAGGACTACGGACAATGAAACGAAAGCAAAACGAAATGGACACGGCGGACTATCAGGACGACCCTGCGCTTACGCCGGAACAATTGGACGCGGTAAGTGCTCTCGATGAAGCTGCGCTTCGGAAAATTGACGAAGCCATCCTCAGAAACGTTACGGACAACTGGCGCAAGGTCGCGATGGTGGTGGGCATTACCATGCAGCAGAATGCGCTACACATTAAGGGCGTTCCAGACGTGTTTTATGCACAACGCGTAATACTGCTGGTTGAAAAAGGAACGATCGAAGCTGAGGGCAACGTGAGACGTATGCGGCGTTGTGAGGTTCGATTGCGCCAGTCGAACGCCGATGCGGACCACGGCTAATGCCAAAGAAACGCGCCATTATTGTTCGCGCGTTCCTCTTTGCGATAACGTCTCTAATCGCTACTTCTTCGAAACAGACGATGGCCACATGGTTTTGGAGCGTCTCGACGCGCGCCGTCGCCTACAGCGCGTCTGTACTGAAGTTTCTGATAGCTGCGCCGTATTTTGGAGCGATGACGTCCTTGCAAGAGAAGCGGGAGTTTGACGGATGCCAAACAAGAAAATTGTCGTTCAAACGAATTCGATGCCCCGGGTTCGATCAAGCAGGTGGAATTGAGGTATTGACATTTTTTACGGATACTGGCGACAGGAAGGGGATTCGAAGGACAATTTGAGCGGCGGGCATATTGACCTTTGGAATGGGACACGCTTGACCATGAGCGGCCCGATAGACTCCATTGCTAACGCTTGGCAGGCGATTTGGGTTGAATTCTTTTGCCTCGAGCTTTCCGTTTGGATTCTCCGATTTGCGCCAATCAAAGCAAATATTATTTTGAGAAATGAAATGAAAAGGCTGGCAGCGCTCGTGATGTTCGCTGGTATCGGGGCAATTACCGGCACTGTTGCTGCTTGCATCGTGCTGGCCTTCGCACCCATGTGCGGCTACGACTGCGAGAGTTATGCCACGGGAATCTGGTTCTTCATAACTGTCGCGTGCCTTGTCGCGTTCCCTTATTCGGCCATGTGTTCACACGCTGAACGCGATTGTGTTCCAGACGAGGGTTCATTGTCGCTGTTGGATTGGTGACAACTGTGTTGTTTGGCGCGGGATGCTTCTATGTCGCGGACCTGCGCAGACATTATGCGGATGCCGAGGCTACACGCCCGATAAGGGCAAACGTTGACTTCATGTACCTGTCGATAGCAACGCGTGACGTGCAGACTTATACGAAGGCGTCGAACGGAGAGGTAACGCCGTTGAGCGTCATCCCGCAGTGGCAACGATGTGCGGTCGACGGTGCATGGTGCGATACAAATCCGAAGCAGGCGCATATGCGATGCAAGGCCGGCGTGGTTTATGTGAATGCAGCCGACTGGTCCGCGTTTTCTCTCGTTCCAAAGGAAAATATGCTAGGCGCAGTTCGCATGAAATCGATGAAGCTTTGTGAGCCTGGTAACGTGCCAGATTATTAAGCGAGAGTGCGAGATAAATGCATCGATAAATGCCTGAGGGAGACTCTGCCGCCCCCCCGGCGATGAACGACGGCCGTAACAGCCACAACTGTGTGATTCAGTGCTTGGCCGACAACGACTATTAGGAAAACACAATGAACAGGGAAATTGCGACGGAGCTTGACCGGCTATTGCTTAACGCGTTTCGATCGGTCGAAGATTCTATCAGGCTGGTTCAGGAGCGCTGCGAGGTGGAAGAGTTTGAGTTTTTTCGGGCTGAGGCAGGAAGAGTGGCAGGCGGCATAACTATGCTTTTACTACCGCTTTGGAAAGACTACCCAAATTTGGCTCCCGAAGGTGTAATCGTCGACCCGCCAAAAGGAAAAAATCGATAACCGCGAAGGTGTAAGAAGGGCACCATTGTTCGTGCTTTCCGATTCTCCACTTAGAGTTGCATTTTTTTATGCGCGAATGTGTACAGCGTAGACAACCGATGCTAGGTATAACGTCTTGATTGAGGAAAAAAGCTCGCTACAGTGGTCAACGAAAAACTGCTGTCAGCGCACGGCTCGATTGTTGACGCGTTGAAGTGCGTTGACGAGTACGGCTCGGAGCAAGAGATTCAAGCATTCCGCGCTGGAGCCGCGCATGTGGCGGGACATATGTTCAGCTTTCTCCTAAGGCCGCTATGGCAGGAGCACCTCGAACTTGCTCCAGAAGGATTGGATATGAGCCGTCCGCCGAAAAGAAAAGGTAAACGATAAGGTGTGGTAGCTGCCAAAACACGTGAGAAGTCGATCAATCCAGCGAAGGATACGAATGTGGACAAGGAAATAGAGAAAGAGGTCGCGTTAGAAGTAAGCAAGCAACTGTTAGAGGCGTATTTATCGGTCGAAAATGCAACAAAAATAATTCAGGAGAATTGCTCGAGAGATGAGTTCGAGGGGTTTCACTCTGAGGCCGGGAGAGTTGTCGGTGGGTTATACCTGCTGCTCGAACCACTCTGGCGAGCCTATCCAGATCTTGCTCCCGAGGGGCTGGTCATGGTCCCCCCAAAGAAAAAGAGCAAGCGATAACAAAAGCGGCGCGAGCAATTGCGCCTCTTTGGTGCTATGCGGTGGTTCCGCAAGTACTCGACAGCGTGAAACGGGAGTGGCATCAAGTCATGCCTTTGTTCGCGACACACGCTTTACGCCCGTACCGGCTTACGTGCATTCTCATCAGACCGGTCCGACGCCGGGTCGCATTGGAATTTCGCTTTTTTTGTGCAATAAGAATTACACGGATGTCAAAGGAAGGCCATGATTAAGAATCAAGAGATAGCCGCAGAATTAAGTAGTCAACTGCTCAAGATAAGCGGCACGATTAACGAGGCCATCATTCTTGTACATGATCGTTGCCCAGACGAAGAATTCAAAGGGCTCCGCTTGGCGATGGGTAGGTTGCTTGACCACCTATACGTGTTGGGTCTGCAACCACTCTACGAAGAACATCCAGAAATTGCGCCGCCAGAGATGGAGCTTAAGCCTCGCGGGGAAACGCAATAGTTGGCCAACCCACGGCGCCGCTAAAGTCTCCAGGGCTGCCGCTAAAAAGAGAAGGCGCGAACAATGCACGCCTTACTCTTTCAAGCGGCACGGTGGCCGCTACTTCCTCTTAGTGCTTCACCGCCGTCTGCTGCGAATCCGCTCGCGCCTGCGCCGCAGTCTTAACGCGCTCCTGCTTACGCGTCACAGCTTTGTTATCCGCCGCACCTTCGGCCTCCGAAGCAGCTTCCCCTGCTTCTCGTCCCGCGTGCGCCGCTTCCGAAAGAAGCTCCGCCGCAAGCTTGGCCGTGATGCGGCTGTGCGCAACGCCCTTCGCATCGAGCGCGATCACCTGGTAAAGATCGCGGTCGCCTTCAACTTCCTGCTGGTATTGCTCGACGGTATAAAGCAGATGTTCCAGCAGATTGCGTTCACGACGTCGTTCTTCAACCGTCGTAGCCGGGCATCGGGTGATGCTTGCCGCAAGGTTAATCAGTGTTTCAAGCTGCCGGATTTGCCGGTCGCATGCGCCAAACGCCGAAAGTGCGAGTTTTTCATACTGAAGTGCATCAACGGGCGGGCGTGACGTGGTTTGATTCTTCTTAGTGGGTTTGCTCATGGTGCGATTTCCGGTGGGTTCCTGAACTTCCCGAACACTCACCAACTAACAGAACAGATGGGGTGAGCGGGCACGTAGCGAGTTTGAGAGACCGGGCACAAAACCAAAACCGGCGAGCCTTGCGACTCCCTCAGGGCCGGAGCGCCAAAACCCGTTTACAAGCAATGAGTTACAGCAACGAGTTGTAAGCTTGGCGGAAAAAGCGTTTACTTCTGGTTTTTCAGAGTAGCGCAAATGAGCCCGGGAAAACATCTGATCAGTCTGCTGTCGGCAATAGAAGATCCCCGCGTCGTTGGACGAACGTGGCACAAGTTGATCGACGTTCTGTCGATTGCGCTGTTCTCTGTGCTGGCCGGCGCACAAGGGTGGGACGAGATGGAAGAATGGGGGCTTGCCAACGAAGCGAGGCTTCGGCAATACCTCGAATTGCCCCATGGCATCCCGGGGCACGACACCATCCGACGGATCTTCGAGGTGCTCGATCCGAAGCAACTGGATGCGTGCCTGCTGAATTGGGTAGGCGAGGTGTGTCCGGATCTTCATTCGGTCATCGCAATCGACGGCAAGAGTGTGCGTGGTTCGGGCACGCACGCCAGGGGTGTGCGTGCCTTGCATAGCGTGACGGCCTACGCGAGTCTAAGTGGGCTGGTGCTGGCGCAGCAGCGCTGCGAGGAGAAGTCAAACGAGATCACTGCCATTGAAGCTCTGCTGCCCGTCCTGTCGCTCAAGGGCAGCCTGGTAACCATAGACGCCATCGGCACTCAGGTGGCCATCGCCCAGAAGATCACTGAGCGTGGTGGCGACTATCTGCTGGTTGCGAAGGATAACCAGCCCGGTCTGGCTCAGGCCGTTGAAGACTATATGCGAATCGGCAAAGCCCACGATTGGGCGCACATGAATCCATCGATCTTTGAGACGCTGGATAAAGGGCATGGTCGCCTTGAAACCCGTCACTGTGTCGCAGTGGCAGCGCCGGACTATCTCAGCGAACTGGACCGCTGGCCCAGGCTTAAGAGCCTGGTGCGCATTGAGCGGACACGCGAGATCGCGGGCCAGGTCAGCTCGCAGACGCAGTACCTGATCAGCTCCGCAGCACCCGACGCCAAATACCTACTTGAGGCGAGCCGCATGCACTGGGCCATCGAGAATGGTTTGCATCATTGCCTTGACGTGACCTTCCGCGAGGACGCCAGCACCGTGCGCTTGCGCAATGCGACGGCCAATTTCGCCACCTTGCGCCGCATCACTTTGAATTTGCTGCGCATGCGGCCCGAATCCGGTAAGAAAAAGCGCAGCGTGGCCGCACGTCGCAAGGTCGCCGGCTGGAATCCCGACTACTTATTCGAGTTACTCCAGCTCACGCGACTTCCCAGAATTTGATGCTCCGGCCCTGGCGACTCCCTCACCACAGCCCGCCCATAGAAATAGACGTGTAGGGTTGTGCACTACCTGCTTTCGCAAGTAGTGCGGTTTTATGCTGTGGGCTCTCACACCCGGCCGCTTTTTCTCACGGCAAACAGAAATCTAACCCACCCGTTTTTCGAGACGATCAACCACATAGGCTAAATGCGCGAGCTATGACCAATCTTTACATTTGGGCGGGTGCATCGACGAGTCCCTCCGCGCTTCACAACTACGATCAACGCATCGCACTGCGACGGCAACACAAAGGCGTCTAAAGCATCGTCCTCACATGCCAAAGCTCAGGAAACAAAACCACATCCAGCATCTTCCGCAAATACGGCGCGCCACTCGTCCCGCCCGTACCTTGCTTGAACCCAATAATCCGTTCAACAGTCGTCACATGTCTAAACCGCCACTGCCGAAACGCGTCCTCGAGATCGACAAGCTCCTCCGCCATCTCATACAACTCCCAATGCTGCGAAGGATTGCGATACACCTCCAACCACGCGGCCTCAACCGAAGCATCGTGAGTAGTAGGCTGCGTCCAATCCCGCTCCAGCCTCGACGGTGAAATCTCAAACCCGCGCCGCGCCAGCAATCGAACAACTTCATCGTAGAAGGAAGGCGCTTGCAGCGAAGCCGTGACTTCAGCAAGCACATCCGGCCGATGCGCATGCGGCTTCAGCATCTGCTCATTCTTATTGCCGAGCAAAAACTCGATCTGCCGATACTGATATGACTGGAACCCGGAAGAGCTGCCAAGATAAGGCCGCATCGCCGTGTACTCAGACGGCGTCATCGTCGCGAGAACACTCCACGCCTGCACGAGTTGCTCCATGATTCGCGACACGCGAGCGAGCATCTTGAACGCCGGCGGCAACTCATCGCGATGCACCGCTTTCAGCGCCGCGCGCAACTCATACAGCGCGAGTTTCATCCACAACTCGCTTGTCTGATGCTGAATGATGAACAGCATCTCGTTGTGATCCGGCGACAAAGGATGCTGTGCATCCAGCACCGTCCCCAACGACAGATAATCGCCGTAACTCATCGACTCCGAAAAATCGAGTTGCGCGTCGTGCCAGCCGTCGTTGGACGAAACAGAAGCATCGGAAGCCGAGGCAGGAGAGGCAGGAGAGGCCACCTGAGCACTACTACCACTCCCATACCCAAACGGACACCCTTGCGCCGGCTTCTCTTCCGGCAGTCCCGGCGTTTGCATGTGATCGGTCATCGCGCGCTCCTCAGGTCACAGCGCCGCGAGCGGCAAATTCAGGTGCCCGCCAGGTCTCTTGCGCGAGCACATCGCGCAACGTCTCCACCGCATCCCACACATCGACAAAACGCGTATACAGCGGCGTAAAACCAAACCGCAATACACGCGGCTCACGATAATCACCAATCACACCACGCGCGATCAACGCCTGCATGACCTCATAACCATGCGGATGTTCGAAGCTCGCATGCGAACCTCGTTGCGCATGCTCGCGCGGCGTCACGAGCGTCAACGGAAACTCGCTGCAACGCGCCTCGACCAGTTCGATAAACAAATCGGTCAGTGCGAGCGACTTCGCGCGGATCGTCTGCATATCGGTTTGTAAAAACACATCGAGCCCGCATTCGACCAGCGACATCGACACCATCGGCTGCGTGCCGCACAAAAAGCGGCCGATACCGTCATCGGGCTGATACGCCGGGTCCATTTTGAACGGCGCGCGATGGCCCCACCAACCGGACAACGGTTGCGAAAATTCGTTTTGATGGCGCTCGGGCACCCACACGAACGCGGGCGAACCCGGACCGCCATTCAGATACTTATACGTGCAGCCCACCGCGTAATCCGCGCCAACCTCATTGAGATCGACCGGCACCGCACCCGCTGAATGCGCGAGGTCCCACAGCGCAAGCGCGCCCTTGTCGTGAATCAGCCTGGTCAGCGCGGCCATGTCATGCATATAGCCGGTGCGGTAGTTCACATGCGTGATCATCGCGATTGCGGTGTCATCGCCGATCGCGGCAGGCAGTTCGGACGGATCGTCGACGAGGCGCAATTCATACCCGCGGTCGAGCTGTTCGATCAGCCCTTGCGCGATGTACAGATCGGTCGGGAAATTCGAACGCTCGGAGACAATCACGCGCCGTTTCGGATCGCGCGCATTCGCCACCCGCACGGCGGCTGAGAGCAGCTTGAACAGGTTGATCGAAATCGTATCGGTGACAACCACTTCGTTGTCCGCCGCACCGATCAGCGGCGCGAGCTTGTTGCCGAGGCGGCGCGGCAGTTCGAACCAGCCGGCATTGTTCCAGCTGCGGATCAGACCTTCACCCCATTCGGCGGCGATAACGGTTTGCGCGCGCTGCGCGGCGGCGGCCGGCGGCGCGCCGAGCGAATTGCCGTCGAGGTAGATGGTGGTCGGCGAGAGCGCGAACTGGTCGCGCAGCGGCGCGAGCGGGTCGGTGCTATCGAGCGCCAATGCTTCTTCACGGGTGTTCATGGTGGTCCTGTCAATCAGATCAAGGAGTTCGGCGGATGCGATGAATGCGTAATGCGGTTTTCCTGAGTGAGCCTCGGCGATCAGCGGGAGTCGGGCAGCGCGCGCAACACGGCGCGCACGGGGCTCGCGTCGAGCGTGGTCAGTTTGAGCGGTAGCGCGATCAGTTCGTAGTCGCCGGGCGCGACGGCGTCCAGCACGATGCCCTCGAGGATCGCCATTTGATGCGCGCGAATCCGATGGTGCGCGTCCATCGTCTTCGATTCCTGCGGATCGAGGGAGGGTGTGTCGATGCCGATCAGTTTCACACCCCTGGCAGCGAGCAGATCGATTGTCTCGGGCGCTACCGCGCAGAACGCGCTGTCCCACGTCGCAGTCGGCGCGTTTTTGTAAGTGCGTAGTAAGACTCGGGGCGGCAGGTCATCGAGCGAACCGGTCAGGTGTTGTGGCGTCACAACAGGCGAAGCACCGATGCAATGAATCACGCGGCAGCGTCCAAGGTACGCATCGAGGGCGACGTGGCCGATCGCCGCGCCTTCGGCGTCGTAGTGCAGCGGGGCATCGGTGTGGGCGCCGGTGTGCGGCGACAGCGTCAGCCGCGCGACGTTGACGGGCGAGCCCGCCTCCATGCGCCACACGCGTTCTATGCCGACCGGCGTATCGCCGGGCCAGACGGGCGTCGCGGTATCGACGGCGGGGGTGATGTCCCAGAGTGTGTCCATGTCTCCATCGGCGGATTGTGTCTATCCTGGAATGATAGGTGGCTTGCGGCGAAATGTGATTGCGAAAAAATCTCCTTCTAAGCGGTGTCTTGGAACATAATTTGAGTCAAATGGGAAAGGGAGACCGAATATGAACGCGATCTCGCTCGACGCCACCGATTGCCGTATCTTGACGGTGCTTCAGCAAGAAGGACGGATCAGCAATCTCGACCTCGCGGAGCGCATTTCGCTTTCGCCGTCGGCCTGTCTACGACGCCTGCGCCTGCTGGAAGAGCAGGGCGTCATTGAGCATTACCGCGCGTGTCTTAACCGCGAGGTGCTGGGTTTCGAACTGGAAGCGTTCGTGCAGGTGTCGATGCGCAACGACCAGGAGAACTGGCACGAGCGTTTTGCGGAGGCGGTGCGGGATTGGCCGGAAGTGGTCGGCGCGTTTGTCGTGACCGGTGAGACGCATTATCTGCTGCGGGTGCTCGCCCACAATCTCAAACACTATTCGGATTTCGTGCTGCAACGCCTCTATAAGGCGCCGGGCGTGATGGATATTCGTTCGAATATCGTGCTGCAAACGCTGAAGGAAGATTCAGGCGTGCCGGTTTCGCTAGTGACGAAAACCAGCGGACACAGCGCATCGCATAACTGAGTGCGAGCGGCGGGGCGGCTTGTACCTTTGCGCGTTGCGCCGCGCAGTTTCTAGCTACTTGAGGCCGCTGTTAAAAAGCCGCCGCACCGCCTCAGAGCGGCTTGAGTCCGTGGAACAGACCGTTCTGAAAGACCAGCGGTGCAATTTCCGCGGCGTTTTCGTGAACGCCGCAGCGCTCCACTTCGCCGACAAAAATGACGTGGTCGCCTTCTTCGTAGCGACTGCGGTTATGGCATTCGAACCAGGCGAGCGCACCGTCGAGCACCGGCATGCCGGTGTCGCCTTCGGCGTGCGACACGCCTTCGAAACGGTCGCCCTTCACGGTGGCGAAGCGTTTGCACAGATCGATTTGCGACGCGGCCAGCACATTGACTACGTAGTGGCTGTTCGCCCGGAACGCCGGCATCGACGCCGAGCGGCTGGCGAGACTCCACAGCACCAGCGGCGGATTGAGCGAAACCGAATTGAAGGAGCTGGCCGTGATGCCGATCAATTGGCCGGACGCGGCTCGCGTTGTAATGACAGTGACGCCAGTGGCGAATTGGCTAAGCGCCTGTTTGAAGGCGGCCTGGTCGAAATTGGGCGGGCTGGCGCGCTTCATCGGGCGGAAGCCCCGGAGCCAAGCCAGGTGAACACCAGGCTAAACCCATCACGCGTGCGGCTGGAAACAAATGATTCGAAAGTCATAGTGAAAATCGTCGATTTGTCCCAATTTTAACTGCAATCGCGGTGGACTGGCCGCGACCCCTGCCGGTTAGTGGAAAAACCGCTAAGCTGGAAAGTCCCGGTTGTGGAATGAGCATTGCTGCTAAGCGGGACCGGCATCGGCCGACTATCAGTATCAAGGAGCAAGCAGCATGAGTCAGACAGGCGAAGTCGCCACCCTCGGTGGCGGGTGTTTCTGGTGCCTCGAAGCGGTGTATCTGGGCGTCGAAGGCGTGAACTCGGTGGAGTCAGGCTATGCCGGCGGCCAGACCCAACGGCCGACCTATGAACAGGTGTGCGACGGTGTGACGGGCCACGCGGAAGTCGTGAACGTCGACTTCGATCCGGCGAAGATCGGCTATCGCGAGATTCTCGATATTTTTTTCGCGATCCACGATCCGACCCAGTTGAACCGGCAGGGTAACGACGTGGGCACACAATACCGTTCGGTGATTTTCACGCACTCCGATGCGCAGCGTGAAACGGCGTTACAGGCGATTCGCGAGATCGGCGAACAGCAGATCTACGAAGGCCAGCTCGTCACCCAGGTGCTGCCGCTCGACGGCAACTACTGGCCGGCCGAAGCGTATCACCAGAACTATTTCGCGCAGCATCCGAATCAAGGGTACTGCTCGTTCGTGGTGGCGCCGAAAGTCGCGAAGTTTCGTCAGAAGTTTGCGCATCGGATCAAGGTGAGCTGAGCGGTTTGGCGGTGGGCGGCGAGGTCTAGGCTGGCTCGCCGCGTTCGCCGTCTTCCTGCTGCTCGCCTTCAGCTGGCAACTGCGGCTCATGCTCGTATTCATGAGCAAGCCGCGCATACGCTTCGATAATCGACGTTGCCAGTTCCACGCAGCTTAACGGCGCCGATCCTTCCGCCTTGTTATTGATCGCGATCACCACCGGCTGGCCGGCCAGCGCATAGCGCGCGGCCAGCTCGGCGAGCGCGGCGCGGGTCGTCGGGTCCTGGTCGACCAGTTGGTTGAACGGCTCGTACTTGGCCTTTGCCTGCTCGTATTTGAAGCCGCCGTGCAAACTCCACCGCACGATCAGCGGACCGGCCGGCTCGCCGTCCAGCAGCGCGAGCGCCGCCGCCTGACGCAGCGGATCCGGCATCCGCGCATGAATCCCCACGCAATACCGCACGCCCGCCGTTTTCAGCGTGCGAATGAAGCGCGGCGTGAGCAAACTCGCGTCGCGGATTTCGATCGCGTAGCAGGTGCCGTCAGGCAGCTTGGGCAACGCCATCAGGAACCCGGCAAGGCGTTCGATGAATGCCGCCGGTTGCGCAAGCATCTGGTCGGGCAACGGCGAGAGCTGGAACACCAGCGCGCCGGCTTTCGCGCCGAGGCCTTCGAGGCATGGCGTGACGAACTCGTCGATCGCCATTTGCGCGTTCAGAAAGCAGGGGTTCAGCGAGACCGGCTCGCCACGTTCGGCGCGTACGGTGGCGTCGGTGATCGTCATCGGCGCTTTGACGATGAAGCGGAAGTGCTCGGGCACCTGCTGCGCGTAGCGCAAGTATTCGGTGACAGTGAGCGCCTGGTAAAACGACCGGTCGATGCTGACTGTTCTTAGCAGCGGATGCGCGGCATAAGCCGTCAGACCTTCGCGCGAGAGTTTGCTATTGCTGTAGTCGTCGCCGTAGACGATGCCGTTCCAGCCTGGAAACGACCATGTCGACGTACCGAGGTGGACCTGCGGTGGCAGGTCGGCGGCGAGCGCCAGGAGTTCGGGAGAGGGTGGGGCGGCGAGAACGTCGCGGGTACGGCGTTTCTTTGGCGTGTCCGCAGTTGCTGGCGCTGTGTTGGCTTTGGCGTCGGTCGCGGTCTCGGCTTCGGCTTCGGGCGGTACCGGCACATCGTCTTCCTGCCAGAGCAGGGTGGTGCCGCTTGCCTTTGCGCGAGGCTGGCGCCGCCGCTCGGCCGGCGCTGTGGCAGCGGACGTTGGCGTTGCAGCCGAGCTTGTTAAAGCGACTTTGGTAGTGGCTTCGGCTCCGGTGCCGGCTCCTGCTCCGGTTTCGGCTCCAGCTGCAGTCTCCGCTCCGGCTCCAGCTCCAGCAGACGCGCGCTGTACCCTCACGCCCGCATCGGCCTTCAACGGCGTTGCCGACGTCTCCACCGGCATCCCGAACAGATCGAACTGCACGGCGTCCGCCTGCGCGTCATGCTCGCCGCTCGCTGGCTGCTCAACTTCGCTTGTCCCGCTCTGGTCCATCGATGTTCGACCTGTTGTTTAAGGTTTCCGCCGCGTCGGCCCGCTCATGCAAGCATATCGCCTTGGCACGCAGCAACGGCAAATCGCCGCGGCGCAACCGTATCACAACGTTTTGTCGTACATATAGCGGCGCGACCACGGCAAGGTTTTTGCGCTGCGGCCGGCTTTGCGGCACACCACCTGGTAGATCGAGACGTCGTCGGTTTCGAACGCGTACGCGCAGCCGGCGAGGTACACGCGCCAGATGCGAAATTTTTCGTCGTCGACCAGCTTGCGGGCTTCGTCCGCATGCGCCTCGAAGTTTTCCGCCCAGAGGTCCAGCGTGTGCGCATAGTGACGGCGCAGACTTTCGACGTCAACCGCTTCAAGCCCGCCGCGCTGCATGGCTTCGAGCGCGAGGCTGATGTGCGGCAGTTCGCCATCGGGAAACACATAGCGGTCGATGAATTCACCGCCGCCCAGCGCGGTTTCGCCGCTGTCCGAATCACTCGACGTGATGCCGTGGTTCATGGCGACTCCGTCGTCGACGAGCAGATCGCGAATTTTCTCGAAGTAACCCGGCAGATTTTTGCGGCCCACATGCTCGAACATGCCGACGCTGGTGATGCGATCGAACTGTCCAACGACGTCGCGGTAATCCTGCAGACGAATCTCGATCTGGTTTTCCAGACCCGCGGCTTTCACGCGCGCGGTGGCGAGATCGAACTGGTTCTGCGACAACGTCACGCCGACGCACTTCGCGCCGAACTTCTGCGCTGCGCGCAGCACAAGCGCGCCCCAGCCGCAGCCGATATCGAGCAGCCGCTGCCCCGGTTGCAACTGGATCTTGGTCAGGATGTGATCGATCTTCTTGATCTGCGCCGTGGCGAGGTCTTCATCGCCGTTCTCGAAGTACGCACAGGAGTACACCATATTCTCGTCGAGCCACAGCTTGTAGAACTCGTTCGAGACATCGTAGTGGTACTGAATGGCCTTCTTGTCCGACGACTTCGAATGATTGAAGTAGCGCCGCACGCGCGCCAGCTTGCTCGCGCTGGTGACGGTGTTGCGCGCCAGCTGATAGCCGATATTGATGATGTCCGACAGCTTGCCTTCAATGTCGATCTTGCCCTTGACGTATGCCTCGCCGAGATTGTCGAGGCTCGGTTCGAGCAGATACGGCAGCGCTGTGGCGCTTTTGACGTGTAGCGTGACCTGAGGTGCGGCGAACTGCCCGAAGTCGTGTTGCTGGCCGTCCCACAGCACAAGGCGTGCTGGCAGGTTAGCCTTGGTTTTGACGTCTTCCACCCACTGCGCCAGCTTCTTCTCCCAGAACATGTGAACTCTCCGTGTCCGTTGAACTAAAGCAAAGCCTGTGTGGATCGCGGCTCACTGCGGTGCAACTCCCATACCGCGAGGCGCGATCCAGCCGTCGCGCGCTGCTGCGTGGGCAACGCGCATACGGCGTTGTATTTGGATTCAAGGCGATAGGCGGGAGATTTGCCAATCGCTGTTTTCGCTTGAACGCGTGAAGAGCAAACGGTCGTGCAGACGCGACGGCCGGCCCTGCCAGAATTCAATTGCTTCGGGTACCAAACGATAACCGCCCCAGTGCGGCGGGCGCGGCGGTTGGTCGCCGTATTGCAGGCTGATTTCGCGTTCGCGTGTTTCGAGCTGCGAACGGCTTTCAATTACCTGACTCTGATTCGATGCCCACGCGCCGATGCGTGAACCGAGCGGGCGCGACGCGAAGTACGTATCGCTTTCTTCAGGGCTCGTTTTAACGATGCAGCCTTCGACGCGCACCTGGCGTTCGAGCTCGATCCAATAGAAGAGCAGGCTAGCGTAGGGATTGGCGGCCAGTTCGCGGCCCTTGCGGCTTTCGTAGTTGGTGAAGAACACAAAGCCGCGCTCGTCGACCCCTTTGATCAACACGATGCGCGCCGACGGCCGGCCGCGCGAGTCGACCGTGGCCAGCGTCATCGTATTCGGTTCGGGCAGTTGGGCGTCTACCGCTTGTTGAAACCACGTGTCGAATTGACGAAACGGGTTGCGGCCTATATCGGCAATGTCCAACGAACCCAGCGAATAGTTTTTCCGAAGTTCGGCGAGTGAGGTCATGTTCTTATGCGAACGCTACAGTTCAATTAGTATAGCCAAGGCGTGAATTTTTTGCCCGCGACCAGGTCAAGGCCCGCCGCGCTGTGGGGACAACCACGTCGTGACGTTTGCGGCTATTCGTGCATCGAGGTTGCTGCGGCCATGTGCATTTGCGCGATCAGGCAAAATACGGGCTACGAACGCTTCAGCGTGACCACTCTGTGTCTTACCTGCTTTGAACGAGCCTCCCACCATGTCCAGCACCACCGCGCATTCCGATCTTACTACCGGCCTCGACGGGAGTGAAACCGCCGACCGCGCGCGGCGCTTCGGCGGCATTGCCCGCTTGTACGGCGGACCGGCGCTCGCCGCGTTCGAAGGGGCGCACGTCGCCGTGATCGGCATCGGCGGGGTCGGCTCGTGGGTCGCGGAGGCGTTGGCGCGCAGCGCGGTCGGCACACTGACCTTGATCGATCTCGACAACGTCGCCGAGAGCAACACGAACCGCCAGATCCACGCACTGGACGGTAACTACGGAAAACCGAAGGTCGAGGCGATGGCTGAACGCATCGCGGCAATCAATCCGTTCTGCGACGTGCGGCTGATTGAAGACTTCGTCGAGCCGGACAATTTCGCGGCGACGCTCGGCGGTGGGTTCGATTACGTGATCGATGCGATCGACAGCGTACGCACCAAGACCGCGTTGATCGCGTGGTGCGTCGAAAAGAAGCAGCCGCTGATTACGGTGGGCGGTGCGGGTGGCCAACTGGATCCGACGCGTATTCGTATCGACGATCTCGCGTTGACTATCCAGGACCCGTTGCTGTCGAAAGTACGCGGACAACTGCGCAAACAACATGGTTTTCCGCGTGGTCCGAAGGCGAAGTTCAAGGTAAGCGCGGTGTATTCCGATGAGCCGCTGATCTATCCAGAAGCCGCCGTGTGCGATATCGACGAGGGAGCGGAGCACGTCACCACGTCGCCGGGTCATACGGGACCGGTCGGTTTGAACTGCGCGGGATTTGGCTCGAGCGTGTGTGTGACTGCGAGCTTCGGCTTTGCCGCGGCCGCGCATGTGTTGCGGGCGTTGGCGAAGCAGGCAGCGGGTTGAAGCGGTAGGGCGTTACGCGGGCCGTCAGGCATTAAGCCATTGAGCTATTGCGAGGGCGCGAGTTGCTGCGGTTCATGCCACGGCGCATTCAGGCGCGGCACCCTCGCCGCACCTGAACACAATACAAATCAGAACAACAACGCGCTCAGCTTGCGCCGCCATTGCGACACCAGCTCCGGCTGGTGTGCGGCGAGGTCGAACACCGACAACATGGTCTTACGGCCGACGTCGTCGCGGAACGTGCGGTCGCGTTGCACGATCGCCAGCAAATGCTCGAGCGCGTCTTCGTATTTGCGGCGGGCGATGAGTGCGCTAGCCAGATCGAAGCGTGCTTCGAGATCGTCCGGGTTCGCTGCGGCCGCGGCTTCGAGTGCATCCGTAGGCGGCAGATCAGCCGCCGCGTCCACTGCGTCGAGCCGGGTCTTGATTGCGTTGAAACGGGCGTCGATCCCTTGCGTGGTTTTCGGCGACAGCAGGTCGACTTCGTTACGCGCTTCGTCGATGCGGTTGTCTTCGAGCAGCATTTCAATGCGGTCCATGCGTGCTTCGTCGAAACCGGGATCGTAGGCGAGGGCGGCTTGCAGCGCGTCATACGCATCCTCACGACGGCCTTCGGCCAGCGCGGTTTGCGCTTCAAGACGTGCCGCGTCCGCGCCTTGCGGCACGAGGCGCTCGATAAACTCGCGCAACTGTCCTTCCGGCAGTACGCCGACGAATTGATCGACCGGCTGGCCGTCTGCAAATGCCATGACGTGCGGAATGCTGCGCACCTGGAAGTGCCCGGCCAGCTCCTGGTTCTCATCCACGTTCACCTTCACGAGCTTCCATTTGCCTGCGGCTTCAGCTTCGAGCTTCTCAAGCATCGGCCCGAGCGTCTTGCAGGGGCCGCACCAGGGCGCCCAGAAATCGACCAGCACAGGGGCCAGGGTCGACGCCGTGATGACGTCCTGTTCGAAAGTGGCCAGAGTGGTGTCCATTGCGTCCTCGTCGATAAAACGGTTTGTTGATTAAGTGGGGCCGAGTGCGGCAAATTCAATGCGCCTTGTGCTCACTGTTGTTTGCGCCGATGCGCGCACTGACTCGCGCTCATTTTCTGGTCGGCAGCGGAATCCATTCGGTTTCCCCCGGCACCTTGCCCATCTCCTGATTGGTCCACGCCAGCTTGGCAGCTTCGATCTTCTCGCGCGAACTGGCGACGAAGTTCCATTCGATAAAGCGCTCGCCATCCAGTTTTTCGCCGCCGAGCAGCATGGCGCGCGCGCCGTGGGTGCTGGCAAGCGTGACGGTTTCATCGAGCGCGAGCACGGCCATCTGACCCCCTTCGAGCGGCGTGCCGTCGATCTCCAGGTCACCGTCCACCAGATAGACACCGCGTTCCTCGTGCTCCGGTTCGAGCGCGAACGCGCCGCCCGGGGCGAACTCAGCGGCCACATACAGCGTGCCGGAAAAGGTCGCGACCGGCGAGGTTTCGCCGAACGCGGTGCCCGCGATCAGGCGCAGCGTGACGCCGTTGCGCTCGACCACCGGCAAAGTCTCGGCCGCGTGATGCGAGAACGACGGTTCGATGTCCTCGTCTTCGAGCGGCAGCGCGACCCAGGTCTGGATGCCGTGTATGGCCAGGCCGCTCGCGCGGTCTTCGGCCGGCGTGCGCTCCGAATGGACGATGCCACGACCTGCCGTCATCCAGTTGACGTCGCCCGGGACGATCTTCTGCTCGGAGCCGAGGCTGTCGCGATGCATGATGGAGCCTTCGAACAGATACGTGACGGTTGCAAGGCCGATATGCGGGTGCGGACGCACGTCGAGCCCGACGCCGGGTTCGAGCGTGGCGGGTCCCATGTGGTCGAAGAAGATGAACGGGCCGATCAGGCGCGCGGCCATAGCCGGCAGCACGCGCCGCACGGTGAGGCTGCCGACGTCGCGCAGATGCGGTTTGAGGACTGCTTTGATCGAGGAAGACATGGGCAGGCTCGGCTGGAAGGTGGAATCGGATTTTTGGTTAATTGTCGATTCTACTGCGGAGCCCGGAACGCCGACGGTTTGCATCGCTTTCCCCCTCCGGGATTCCGTAACGCGTGCCGTCCCCTGACGCTGCGGGCTCCGCTAAAATTCCAGATCGAACAATCAAATGGAGACCGGGATGTCGCCCAAGGACTTACTGCTCGCGCTCGTCGTCGTTGTGGCGTGGGGCGTCAATTTCGTCGTGATCAAGGTGGGCCTGCATGGCGTGCCGCCGATGCTGCTTGGCGCGCTACGTTTCGCGCTCGCCGCCGTGCCGGCGGTGTTTTTCGTCAAGCGGCCGCAGTTGCCATGGCGCTGGCTGTTCGCTTACGGCGCGACGATTTCGTTCGGGCAGTTCGCTTTTCTGTTCTCGGCGATGTACGTCGGCATGCCGGCGGGACTCGCGTCGCTCGTCTTGCAGGCGCAGGCT
Organism: Paraburkholderia sp. RL17-337-BIB-A; assembly: GCF_046025895.1. Classification (NCBI taxonomy): domain Bacteria; kingdom Pseudomonadati; phylum Pseudomonadota; class Betaproteobacteria; order Burkholderiales; family Burkholderiaceae; genus Paraburkholderia; species Paraburkholderia sp. RL17-337-BIB-A. The sequence continues at coordinate 701,919 of NZ_JARESY010000001.1, forward strand.
TTCTTCACGCTGATCTTCGCGGCGCTGTTTCTGCATGAGCGCTTTCGCGTGCCGAACGTCGTCGGTTTGCTGATCGCGGCGGGCGGCCTCGCGATCATCGGCATGCAGGGCGGTCATGCCATGACGCTCGCCGGTTTCGTCCTCACGCTGTGCGCCGCGGGTTCGTGGGCGCTCGGCAACATCGTCACGAAGAAGGTCGGCAAGGTCGATCTGGTCGGGCTGGTGGTGTGGGGCAGCCTGATTCCGCCGTTGCCGTTCTTCGCACTGTCGTACGCGTTCGAAGGGCCGCAGCGGATTGTCGCGGCGTTGTCCGGCATCAGTGCAGTGTCGATTTTCGCCATCGTCTACCTCGCGTTTATCGCCACGCTGATCGGCTATGGATTGTGGAGCCGGCTGTTGTCGCGCTACCCGGCGAGCCAGGTGGCGCCGTTCTCGCTGCTGGTGCCGATTGTCGGGCTGGCTTCGGCGTCCCTGTTCCTCGACGAGCAGTTGTCCGTGGCGCAGATCGCGGGCGCCCTGCTCGTGATGGCGGGGCTGGCGGTGAATGTGTTCGGTGGGTGGGTCGTGCAGCGATTTGCGGCGGCGCGCTGAGCGCGCGTCGTCGCGTAGATCGATTCGCGTGAAAAAAGAAACGGGCGCATCAGCGGCCGATCTTCTATTCGCCATCAGGGCTTCGCATGATCCACTGCCATGCCCGATGACATTACGTCATGCGGCTCTTCGCCAACGGCGGATTCGCCGCGAAATAGCGCTTGATGCCGGTCATGATCGCATCGGCCATTTTCTCCCGATACGCGTCGTCGTTCAGGCGGCGTTCCTCGTCCGGGTTGCTGATGAAGGCCGTTTCCACGAGGATCGACGGAATATCCGGCGCCTTCAGCACGGCAAACCCCGCCTGCTCCACCGAACCTTTGTGCAACTTGTTGATGCCGCCGATTTCCTTCAGCACGAAGTTGCCGTAGCGCATCGAATCGCGGATCTGCGCGGTGGTCGACATATCGAACAGCGCGCGGTTGACGGTGGCGTCGGCGGACTTGATGTTGATCCCGCCGATCTGATCCGACGAGTTCTCCTTGTTCGCCATCCAGCGCGCCGCGGCGCTCGACGCGCCATGGTCCGACAACGCGAACACCGACGAGCCCTTTGCATCGGGCGTGGTGAACGCATCCGCGTGGATCGAGACGAACAGGTCCGCGCCCACGCGCCGCGCCTTCTGCACGCGCACGTTCAGCGGTACGAAGAAGTCGGCGTCGCGCGTCATCATGGCGCGCATGTTCGGTTGGCCGTCGATCTTGGCGCGCAGCTTCTTCGCGATGTCGAGTGCGACGTGCTTCTCGTACGTGCCCGAGCCGCCGATCGCGCCCGGGTCTTCGCCGCCGTGACCCGGATCGATCGCGACGGTCAACAGACGCACCGTGTTGCTCTTGCCGGTTTTCGGGTTGGTGAAGGCGTAGTTGTCGTCGCTATCGCTGTCGTCGCCACCCAGGTTGCTGCCGCTCGTGCCTCCCTTGTTGCGGGCGATCGCGGTGGGCGGCGCGGTGGGCGCAACCGGCGCGCTCGGCGTTGCAGGCTTGCCGAGGATGGGCGGAACCGGAGGTGCGCCATGCGCGGACGGGCGCGGCACGCCCGGCGCCGTCCCACCGCCGCCGCTGCTGCCGCCGTTCTGCGCGTAACGCTCGAAGAAAGCTTCGCTGTTGTCGGCGGTGGGCGGCGTAGTGCCCGGGCCACTTAACGTGGCGGGCGGCGCACTGTTTTCGTCCAGCGTTTGCTGCTTGTGCTCGGTCTGCGCGAGCAGATCCATTAGCGGGTCAGGCGCAACGGCGGGATACAGGTCGAACACCAGCCGGTACTTGTACGCGCCGACCGGCGGCAGCGTAAAAACTTGCGGCTTCACCGAACCCTTCAGATCGAACACCATGCGCACGACGTGCGGCTGATATTGCCCAACGCGCACCGACTCGATCTGCGGATCGTTCGGCGTGATCTTCGACACCAGATCCTTTAGTGCCTGATCCAGATCGAGGCCGCTCAGGTCGACCACCAGCCGGTCAGGCCCCTGCAGCAATTGCTGTGCGTTCTGCAATGGCTGATCCGACTCGATCGTCACGCGCGTGTAGTCGCGCGCCGGCCAGACCCGCACGCCGAGCACCGAACTCGCCCACGCGAGACGCGGAGCGACAAGGCCGAGCATCAGCGTGGACGCGCCCGCGCGCAGAATCTGCCGGCGCCGCCAGTTATGCGTTGCGGTCGCCGCCGATTCGATCGAGCGGAATGGTTTGATCAACATCTTTCGAGACATGCCTTTCCTGATTCGCTATATGCCCGTGCGACGAGTACGCGGCCGTTGCCATCGTGGTCCAGGTCGAGCGAGAAGACAAGATCCGGCACGCCCAGCAGGCGGCCCGCGCGCTGCGGCCATTCGACGAGGCAGATGGCGCCGCTGTCGAAGTACTCGCGAAATCCCGCGTCGGCCCATTCGGCCGGATCGGTGAATCTGTACAGATCGAAGTGATAGAGCGCGAGTTCCCCAGCGGGCCGTTCGAGCACGTAGGGTTCGACGAGTGTGTAAGTAGGACTGCGCACGCGGCCGACGTGGCCGAGGCCGCGCAGGGTGGCGCGCACGAGGGTGGTTTTGCCGGCGCCGAGGTCGCCGACGAGTTGCACTTGCAGTCCGTGGAATGCTTGCTCATCCGCGGCGAGCGGGGCGTGTTGTTGCGCTTCCTGCTGTGTTGTTTGCTGCGGGTCGTGCCGAGGCTTGTGCGGCAACGCGCGCACGCTCTCGATCGCCTGTGCGAAGCGCTCACCGAATGCATTCGTGGCGGCCTCGTCCGCGAGCGCGAAGGAGCGTTCGAGCAGGACATTGGCGGGCGGTTGGATCGCGAGATCGGGATTGACGGGCATTCTCGTAAAATGGCGTGATGAACCGAAGTCCGGAGTCCCCTGTTCCCTGCACGCCTGCGTCTAACGACGATGCGCGTGCCGAGCGTCATTTCGATGAAGCGGCGTTGAATGCGCTCGCGCTCAACATCAAAACGTGGGGCCGTGAACTGGGTTTCGGCGCGATCGGCATTAGCGACACCGATCTCTCCGCTGCCGAGGCGCCGCTTGCGGCATGGCTGGAAGCGGGTTGCCACGGCGAGATGGATTATATGGCGAAACACGGTATGAAACGCGCGCGCCCCGCCGAGCTTGTGGCCGGCACGCGACGTGTGATTACCGCGCGCATCGCCTATTTGCCCGCGCAGACATTGAGTGGAAAGGCGCCCGAAAGCGCGTTGCAGGACTCGCCGCTCGCACCGCAAGACTGGCGCGCAGCCGAGCATGCGCGGCTCGCGGACCCGTCGGCGGCGGTGGTGTCGATCTATGCGCGAGGCCGCGATTATCACAAGGTAATGCGTAACCGTTTGCAACGTCTGGCCGAGAAAATCGAGGCGGAGATCGGTGCATTCGGTTACCGCGTATTTACCGACTCGGCGCCGGTGCTCGAGGTAGAACTTGCCCAGAAGGCCGGCATCGGCTGGCGCGGCAAGCACACGCTGCTGCTGCAACGCGACGCCGGTTCGCTGTTTTTCCTCGGCGAAATCTATGTCGATGTGCCGTTGCCCACCGATGCCGAGACGTCGCCGGACGATGCGCCCGAAACGCCGGGCTCGCACTGCGGCAGTTGCACGCGCTGCATCGGCGCGTGCCCGACGGGTGCGATCGTGGCGCCCTATAAGGTCGATGCACGTCTGTGCATTTCGTATCTGACGATCGAATTGAAGGGCAATATTCCCCTGGAAATGCGGCCGCTGATCGGTAATCGTGTGTACGGCTGCGACGATTGCCAGCTCGTGTGTCCGTGGAACAAGTTTGCGCAGGCCGCGCCGGTCGACGATTTCGATGTGCGGCATGGCCTCGATCGCGCGACGCTCGTCGAACTCTTTGCGTGGAGCGCCGACGAGTTCGATACGCGCATGCAGGGGAGTGCGATTCGTCGCATTGGCTATGAAAGCTGGCTGCGTAACCTGGCGGTGGGGATGGGTAATGCGCTGCGTGATTCTTCCGGGAGTTTGAGTGCGGACGCGCGCGAGGCGATTGTTGACGCGCTGAAGTTACGGGTTGAACACCCTTCCGCGGTGGTGCGCGAGCATGTGGAATGGGCGTTGGAAGCGGCGTAAAGTAGCGCCAATCGGGCGGGGGCGTGGCAGGACCCGCGGCGGGTGACGGCGCGTTGCACGCCGCCCGCGGTTATTGATGCGGCGATTGAATTTCGCCGTCATGCAAATACAAAAGCGCCCCGCCTATCACGGAGCAAGTACCATGTTTAACGCAGTGATCGATGCACCGTTCGGCAAGGTCGGCATCCGCCTCGAAGGCGAGGCTGTGCGCGAGATCGTCTATCTGCCGGAGTCGACGCAGAACGTCGCGCCGGACACGCCTCTCGCGAAGCAGGCCGTCGAACAGATCGAGCGTTATTTCGAGCGTGCCTCCGCGAAGTTCGAATTGCCGCTGGCGGCGGTCGGCACCGCGTTTCAGCAGCGCGTCTGGCAAGCGATTAGCGACATCCCGCCAGGCGTCGTACGGACCTATGGCCAACTGGCGAGGCAACTCGGCAGCGCCCCGCGCGCGGTTGGCCAGGCGTGCGGCGCCAATTACTTTCCGATCGTGATTCCGTGCCATCGGGTGGTCAGTTCGAGCGGCATCGGCGGATTCGCGCATCATGCCGAAGATGGCTTTTTTCGCAACGTCAAGCGCTGGCTGCTGGCGCATGAAGGCATTCCCTACGCATGAGCGATACCCTGACTGAAGACACGCCCATCGCGTCACCTTTGTTTGTGGCCAGTTCGGCCTCGATCGACGCGTTCTGCGACGCGTTGTGGCTCGAGCACGGCTTGTCGCGCAACACGCTCGATGCATACCGGCGCGATCTGCGGCTGTTCTGCGAATGGCTCGCGCACACCCGCAACACGTCGCTCGACACCGCCAGCGAGGCCGATCTCAACGCCTATAGCGCGACGCGTCAGAAAGACAAATCCACCTCGGCGAACCGGCGGCTCTCGGTGTTTCGCCGCTACTACGGCTGGGCGGTGCGCGAGCATCGCACCAAAGTCGATCCGACGGTGCGCATCCGTTCGGCCAGGCAGCCGCTGCGTTTTCCGTCGACGCTTAGCGAAGCGCAAGTCGAAGCACTGCTCGGTGCGCCGGATATCGACACGCCGTTAGGCCTGCGCGACCGCACCATGCTGGAGTTGATGTACGCGAGCGGTTTGCGTGTCACCGAGCTCGTCACGCTGAAGACGGTGGAAGTGGGCCTGAACGACGGCGTGGTGCGCGTGATGGGCAAGGGCTCAAAAGAGCGCCTGATTCCGTTCGGCGAAGAGGCGCACGGCTGGATCGAACGCTATCTGCGCGAAGCGCGTCCTGCGTTGCTGGGGGCGCGCGCGACGGATGCGCTGTTCGTCACGAGCCGCGCGGAGGGCATGACCCGCCAGCAGTTCTGGAACATCATCAAGCGTCACGCGGCGGCGGCCGCTGTTCATGCGCCACTCTCGCCGCATACGCTGCGGCACGCGTTCGCGACGCACCTGCTGAACCATGGCGCCGATTTGCGCGTCGTGCAATTGCTGCTCGGTCATACGGATATCTCGACCACGCAAATCTATACGCACGTGGCCCGCGAACGGTTGAAGTCGCTGCATGCGCAGCATCATCCGCGGGGGTGATCAGGGTTGGCGTTGGCACTTGTGTGGGGTGCGAGTGCGCATGCGAGTGGCTTTTGTGCAGCCCAGCCGAGCCCGAGCCGACGCCGAAAGCCGAAGCATTGCCGCTGCCGCTTAGACGAACTCGCGCAACCGGTGCTTGAGAATCTTGCCAGTCGACGCCGCCGGCAACGCGGCGAGCACCCGCACTTCGGCAGGCCGCTTGTACGGCGCGAGTCGCTCCGCGCACCACGCGATGAGTTCAGCTGGCGACACCTTCGCGCCCGCGATCAGCTCGACGAACGCGACCACTTCCTCGTTACCCTCCACTGCACGACCGATCACCGCTGATTGCACCACTTGCGGATGCGCGTTCAACACGTGCTCGACTTCCGCCGGGTACACGTTGAAGCCCGAACGGATGATCAACTCCTTGCTGCGCCCAACGATGTGCAACGCACCGTCCGTGTCCTGCCGTGCGAGATCGCCGGTCTTGAGCCAGCCGTCTTCGGTGACGGCGGCGCGGGTCTGCTCCGGGCTGCGGTAGTAACCCAGCATCACGTTCGGGCCACGCACCCATAGTTCGCCGATTTCGCCAGCTGCGGCATCCACGCCGTCGAGTCGGACGAAGCGCACGTCAACGCCCGGAATGACTTCGCCGACCGAGCAATCGCTGCGCGGCGCATCGAGCATGGTGTGGGACACAGTCGGGCTGCTCTCCGTCATACCGTAGCCATTGTGCAGCGGGAGGCCGTAGACGTTTTCGACCTGCGCTTTCAGCGCGGCGTCGAGTGGCGAGCCGCCCGAATAGGCAAAGCGCAGATGCGGCGCCGACCACGCGTGGCCGTGCGTCTGCAAATGTTCGAGCAGTTTGGCGTGCATGGCCGGAACACCCTGGAAGATCGACACCCGCTCTTCGCCGAGCGCCCGCCGCACGGCTTCCGGCGCGAAACGCGGTGCGAGGCGCAGGGTCGCGCCGGCGTGCAAGCTGCCGAGACAAACCGAGGCGAAGCCATACACGTGTGAGATCGGCAGAACGGCATACACGACATCGTCCGGCCCGACGTTGCGCAAGCGACTCGAGACGGCCGCAATGAAGAGCAGATTGCGATGCGACAGCATCACCCCTTTCGGCGCGCCGGTGGTTCCCGTGGTGTAAATCAGCGCGGCGCATTGGCGGTGATTGACGGCTTCGACCGGTTCGGCTTTCGCGGTGGGGTCGAGCGCGTACGACCAGGCACCGATATCCGGTGTGATGGCAGGCGCTGTGACGGCCTGATGCCGCTCTGCATGCTGTTGGGCGTCCGCGGAGCTTTCGATCGCATAAGCGACCACGCGAGGCTGCGCGTGCGCACGGATCGCGTCGAGTTCGGCGGCGGACAGGCGTGCGTTCGACACCAGCGCCCACGCGTCGAGCTTCGCGGTCGCGAACAGCAGCACGATTTGCACGATGCTGTTCTCGGCCACGATCATCACGCGATCGCCGCCACGCACGCCCCATTCGCGCAATAGCGCGGCGGTGGCATCGACGGCTTCCAGAAGTTGCGCATTGGTGAGGCGGCGCGCATCCTCGATCAACGCGACGTGCCGCGGATCGCGCGCGGCGGCGTGCGCCGGAATGTCGGCAATACGCTCGGGCAGGGCGGCCAGCAGAGCGGGAATGTCGATCGTGGAACGGGTGGATGATGAATCAAGGCTCAACGCTGTCTCCAGAAAACGATTCGATGCCCGGCGTGCCGTGCGCAGGAAGATTTGCGAACGATCGTGCCACAATCGCCGGACCCGCACAATTGGCCGTTCGGCAAATAGCCGTTGTGCAAACTCGCCATTACAATGCGCCGATGAGCAAATCCAGACACGTCTCCGAAACGCCCGCGACGCAGTTTCTGCGCCGCCATGGCGTCACTTTCGGTGAACATCCTTACGATTACGTCGAGCACGGCGGCACCGAGGAATCGGCGCGCCAGCTCGGCGTGGACGAACATCATGTCGTGAAGACCCTGGTGATGGAAGACGAGCATGCCAAGCCGCTGATCGTGCTGATGCACGGCGACCGCACCGTCAGCACCAAGAATCTGGCGCGGCAGATTGGCGTCAAACGCGTCGAACCGTGCAAGCCCGAGGTGGCGAACCGGCATTCGGGCTATCTGATCGGCGGCACCTCGCCGTTCGGCACGCGCAAGCAGATGCCGGTGTACGTCGAGTCGAGCATTCTCGAGATGGACAAGATCTGGCTGAACGGCGGGCGGCGCGGTTTTCTGATCAGCATCGAGCCTGGGATATTGACCGGCTTGCTGGCCGCGAAACCGGTTCAGTGCGCGAGCGTCGATTGATGTTTGCCTGAATGTTTTCCGGGCAGGTGGGTTCGGTAGAATGTGCGCCGCTTTGTTCCCTGTTGCGGTTGGAGTATCGAGTTTCAGACCGCCGATCCTTATAAGAGTCCCAGATGCAAAACCTGATTGTTGCTGTCGTTGCCTACCTGATCGGCTCGGTGTCGTTTGCCGTGATCGTGAGCGCCGCGATGGGGCTGGACGACCCGCGCTCGTACGGCTCAGGTAACCCGGGTGCCACCAACGTGCTGCGCAGCGGCAGCAAGAAGGCCGCGATTCTCACCCTGATCGGCGATGCATTCAAAGGATGGCTGCCGGTGTGGTTCGTGGTGCACTTCGGCGCGCGCTACGGTCTTGACGATACGTCGGTCGCGATTGCGTCCGTCGCCGTGTTTCTCGGCCACCTGTATCCGATCTTCTTCCGCTTCAAGGGTGGCAAGGGCGTGGCGACCGCAGCAGGCGTGCTGATCGCGATCAACCCGATCCTAGGCATCGCCACCTTGCTGACGTGGCTGATCGTGGCATTCTTCACACGCTATTCTTCGCTGGCGGCATTGGCCGCGGCGGTGTTCGCGCCGATCTTCGACGGCTTTCTGTTCGGGCCGCATATCATCGCGCTGGCGATTGTCGTGATGAGTTCGCTGCTGGTGTGGCGCCACCGCGGCAACATCGCCAAGCTGATGCACGGCCAGGAAAGCCGCATCGGCGCCAAGAAGAAAACCGAAGCAGCCGCTAGCGCGGCAGGCGGTAACGAACCTTGAACGCGAGCAGGGCGCATCCGACCGGGTGTTAGCCGGCGTGTCCTGGTTGGCTTACGGCGTGCGCCCTGAAAGCGCACTGCCTGTGTGGTGAGCGTTCGGCACACGCCGGGTGCTGCGCCTCAACTCAGTTGAGCGCCCGGTGCTGAATCTCTGCGTGGTTCGTTGCCGAGCGTTCAATATGCACCGGTGCCGAGGCTCAACGCAGCCGGGCGTTCGTGGTGAGCCTGGTTGCCGAGCGGTCGACATGCACCGGTGCCGAGGCTCAACGCAGCCAGGCGCTCCGTGGCGGCCCTTGATGCCGCTGGTTGCCGGGCGTTCAATATTCGCCGAACCTCAACACACCCATTTCCGCGCCTGAACGCGCGCCCGGTACTCTACGTGACGCGCGTTTAGTCGCGGAAGTTGTTGAAGTCGAGCGGGGTATCGGTCACGTCCTTGCGCAGCATCGCGATCACGCTTTGCAGATCGTCGCGTTTGCCGCCGGTAATGCGCACCGCGTCGCCCTGAATACTCGCCTGCACCTTGATCTTGCTGTCCTTCACGAGGCGCACGATTTTCTTCGACAGATCGCCGGACACGCCTTTCTTGATCTTGATGACCTGCTTGACCTTGTCGCCGCCGATCTTCTCGATCTTGCCGTAGTCGAGAAATCGCACGTCCACATTGCGCTTGGCCATTTTCGACAGCAGGACGTCCTTGACCTGGCCGAGCTTGAAGTCGTCGTCGGCGTAGGCGGTGATTTCGCTTTCCTTGTGTTCGACGCGTGCGTCCGACCCTTTGAAGTCGAAGCGGGTGGAAATTTCCTTGTTGGACTGCTCGATCGCGTTCTTGACTTCGATCATGTCTGCTTCGCAGACGACGTCAAACGATGGCATTGTTTTCTCCCAATAGTGCTGCGGTGCGTGGCGCGGCCGGTCGGCTGCTCACGGGGCACTCGCTATAATCACGGACCGGATGTCATTTTACCGACGCCACTCCCTTTTGCCTAAGGCCGCTGCGCATTGTTGTGCGTCCGGGGCCCGATGTCGTTTCGTTCGTGTTCCACTCTTCTCATTCTGATGTCCCATTCCGATTCCGCCGCGTTCATTGCCGGCTATCCGCTAAAGGCGCATAACACCTTCGGTTTCGATGTTCGCGCGCAGTTTGCGTGCCGGATCGAGCAGGAAGCGCAATTGATGGGTGCCGTGCGCGATCCGCGGGCCGCCGGCTTGCCGCGGCTGGTGCTGGGTGGCGGCAGCAATGTCGTGCTGACGGGAGACTTCGCCGGACTGGTGCTGCTGGTGGCGCTGCGAGGCCGACGTGTCGTGCGCGAGGACGACGACGCATGGTACGTCGAGGCGGCCGCCGGCGAGCCGTGGCATGACTTTGTCGCGTGGACTTTATCGCAAGGGCTGCCCGGCCTGGAGAACCTCGCGCTGATTCCGGGCACGGTGGGAGCGGCGCCGATTCAGAACATCGGCGCGTATGGATTGGAGATGTGCGAGCGGTTTGCGTCGCTGCGGGCGGTTGAGCTGGCAACGGGCGCGGTAGTCGAGCTCGATGCCGAAGCCTGCCGATTCGGCTATCGCGACAGTTTTTTCAAGCGGGAAGGGCGTGACCGTTTTGTGATTACTTCGGTCACTTTCCGCTTGCCGAAGGTTTGGCAGCCGCGCGCTGGGTATGCGGATATTGCGCGTGAACTGACTGCGGGGGGCCACGCCGATGCGGCGCCGAGCGCGCAGGCGATTTTCGATGCGGTAGTCGCGATACGGAGCGCCAAGCTGCCTGATCCGCTTCATTTGGGTAACGCCGGAAGTTTCTTCAAGAATCCGGTCGTGGAGGCAACGCAGTTCGAGGCGCTGAAGGTTAAGGAGCCCGAGATCGTGTCTTATCTTCAAGCGGACGGGCGGGTGAAGCTCGCGGCCGGCTGGTTGATCGATCGATGTGGCTGGAAGGGCCGCGCAATGGGCGCCGCAGGCGTGCATGAGCGGCAGGCGCTGGTGCTGGTGAATCTTGGCGGAGCGAGCGGAGCTGAGGTGTTGGCGCTCGCGAAAGCGATTCAGCGGGATGTGTTGGCGCGGTTTGGCGTGGAGCTGGAGGCGGAGCCGGTTTGCTTGTGACACGGCAGTCGCTGGCGTCGATCAGTGGCGATGCAGCGATTTGTGCAGGGGTGTTGGTCGTCGCGCGGTCAGACGCGGTTTGGAACTGAACGCGGATCAGGTTCTTCGTGAGCGGATAAATGGGGCGTAGCAATTGAAAAGGGCGCCGGGAGTTTCCTCCTGGCGCCCTTTTTTTGCGTCTGCGCTTCGGTGTCGGCCGCGCTTCCTGGCGCTTAACTTCGCTAACGCTAAGTTAGCCTTCACCGAAACGCACGTCCTCAGCTACGCTGACGACGTGCGTTCTCCGCGATCCGCATGCGCAATGCATTCAGCTTGATGAACCCGCCAGCGTCGGCCTGATTGTAAGCACCGCCGTCGTCGTCGAACGTAGCGATGGTCTTGTCGAACAGCGTTTCCTTCGAATCGCGCGCGACAACCGACACGCTGCCCTTGTACAGCTTCACCCGCACCCAGCCGTTGACCTTCTCTTGCGTGTGGTCGATCAGCACCTGGATTGCGCGGCGCTCCGGGCTCCACCAGTAACCGTTGTAAATCAGCGAAGCGTAACGCGCCATCAGATCGTCTTTCAGGTGAGCCACTTCGCGGTCGAGCGTGATCGACTCGATGCCGCGGTGCGCCTTCAGCATGATCGTGCCGCCTGGCGTTTCATAGCAGCCGCGCGACTTCATGCCGACGTAACGGTTTTCGACCAGATCCAGACGGCCGATGCCGTGCTTGCCGCCCAAACGGTTCAACTCAGTCAGCATTTCAGCCGCCGACAGACGTTTGCCGTTGATCGCGACCGGATCGCCGTGCTCGTACTCGATGTCGAGGTATTCAGCCTGGTCGGGCGCCTGTTCCGGCGACACCGTCCAACGCCACATATCGGCTTCGGCTTCGGCCTTCGGGTCTTCCAGGTGACGGCCTTCGAACGAGATGTGCAGCAGGTTCGCGTCCATCGAATACGGCGCGCCGCCTTGCTTGTGCTTCATTTCGATCGGAATGCCGGCTTTTTCAGCGTACGTGAGCAGCTTTTCGCGCGACAGCAGATCCCATTCACGCCACGGTGCGATCACCTTGATGCCCGGTTCTAGCGCGTAGTAACCGAGTTCGAAGCGAACCTGGTCGTTGCCCTTGCCGGTCGCGCCGTGCGACACCGCTTGCGCGCCAGTGGCGCGGGCGATTTCGATCTGACGCTTGGCGATCAACGGACGGGCAATCGACGTGCCCAGCAGGTACTCGCCTTCATAGATCGTGTTGGCGCGGAACATCGGGAACACGTAGTCGCGCACGAATTCTTCGCGCAGGTCTTCAATGAAGATGTTTTCCTGCTTGATGCCGAGTTGCAGGGCTTTCTTGCGCGCCGGTTCCAGCTCTTCGCCTTGGCCGATGTCGGCCGTAAACGTGACGACTTCGGCGTCGTAATTGTCCTGCAACCACTTCAGGATGACGGAGGTGTCGAGGCCGCCCGAATAGGCGAGCACGACTTTCTTGATATCGCTCATGATGAACTCGTAGCTGGAGAAAGCGGGAAAACAAGGCGCACCGGCGGTTCCGGAGCGCGGAAAACCACTATTTTGACACTAAACCACCGCCTGCCCGCGTTTTCGGGGCAGTGCGGTGACATAGCCGGGTCCGCGTGTAGCTGTGGACCGCGGCTCGATGCGTGGCGCTAAACGTGGACGCCTTGCCTCGTATTCAAGGCCCCGTCGCGCTTCACGCAGGTGCTGCACGTGGCTTGCTTAATGATTCAGCTTGCCGAGCAGCAGATATTCCATCAACGCCTTTTGCACGTGCAGACGATTTTCCGCTTCGTCCCACACGACGCTTTGCGGGCCGTCGATCACTTCTGCGCTGACTTCCTCGCCGCGGTGGGCGGGCAGGCAGTGCATGAACAATGCATCGGAATTGGCACGCGCCATCATGTCGGCGTCCACACACCAGTCTGCGAAGGCTTTCTTGCGTGCTTCGTTTTCGGCCTCGAAGCCCATGCTGGTCCACACGTCTGTGGTGACTAGATCGGCGCCTGTGCAGGCTTCGTTCGGATCGTCGAATTCCTGATAAAACGGTGCGCTTTCAGCCGCGACCATGGCGCGGTCGAGCTTGTAGCCCGGCGGCGTGGACAGGCGCAGCTTGAAACCGAGAATCTGGGCGGCTTCGATCCACGTGTACAGCATGTTGTTCGCGTCACCGACCCACGCGACCGTCTTGTCGCGAATCGGACCGCGATGCTCGAAGTACGTGAAGATGTCCGCCAGCACCTGGCACGGATGGTATTCGTTGGTCAGCCCGTTGATTACCGGTACGCGCGAATTCTCGGCAAAGCGCGTGAGAATGTCCTGGCCGAACGTGCGGATCATGATGATGTCGACCATGCGCGAGATCACTTGCGCTGCGTCTTCAATCGGTTCGCCGCGGCCGAGCTGCGTGTCGCGCGTGCTCATGAAGACGGCGTGGCCGCCCAGCTGGAAGATGCCGGCTTCGAACGAAAGGCGCGTGCGAGTCGAGTTTTTCTCGAAGATCATCGCCAGCGTGCGGTCGTGCAGCGGGTGGTAGGTCTCGTAGTTCTTGAATTTGCGTTTCAGAATACGCGCGCGTTCCAGCACGTACTCGTAGTCTTCCAGCGAGAAATCCTTGAACTGCAGGTAGTGGCGAATTTTCTTGGCGGTCATGAAACAAATACGGCGGTCTCACCCGGCAGGATTGCCGGACGGCGCCGCCGTCGTTTGTGGTAACTCAATGCAGCATAAAGGATTTCGCCCCGTTTGACGAGTCGGCCAAAAGGCCGGAAAAGCGCTTTGAAGGCTTTTTGTAACCTTGCGAAGGGCTTGTGTGCGCTGCGGAAAAAGGTGTGCTGCGCTATAATCTACCGGTTATTCCTAAGCCCAGCAGGCCGGTATTGAGCTTGCGGGACACGGCTCGCGCGCTCCGGAAAGTTTCCTCGCGCGGTCCGCCGTCATGATGAGCGCCGAGGCGGCTTGTCCGGCCCTTCGCGATTTCTGGCGGCGCAGCTCGCCATTCAGGCGCGGTCAACGTGTCCAGGCGTCCCAAAGCCACTTTGCAGTCCGCTTTGCCGTCATCCCGCTGGGCAGTCACACAGGTATTCCTACATGGCCGAAGCAGCTCCAACCGAATATTTCATTCAGGGCATCACGTCGACCGGGAAAAAGTTTCGGCCGAGCGACTGGTCGGAGCGGCTCGCGGGTGTGATGGCATGCTTTGGTCCTAGCCCGCGTGGCAAGGGGCCGAATGCCTACCTGCAATACTCGTTGTACGTCCGGCCCACCATGATCGGCGACCTCAAATGCGTGATTCTCGATTCGCGCTTGCGCGACGTCGAGCCGATGGCCTTCGATTTCGTCCTGAACTTTGCGAAAGACAATGACCTCGTTGTGACTGAGGCGTGCGAGTTGCAGCTTGAGCACGCCACGCCGCTAGAGAAAAGGCACGTGATATAGCGCAAGTCAGCCGGAACGGTAAAAGAAAAAAAACCCGCAAGCAGCGGGTTTTTTTATGGCTGAGGCCTCGGTGAGTAGTTTGTCGGCTACGAGCGCGACGCGACAAGTCACAGGCTGCGGTGCGGATCTGTCAGTTCAAAGCAAAAAAGCCCGCCGAAGCGAGCCTTTCCGTTGCAGCGGAAACAGGAGGTAGCCCACCGAAGCGGGCTGACCGAATTTACTGCGCTGCGGGTGCTTGCAGACCCTTGAGGGCTGCAGCCAGACGGCTCTTGTTGCGAGCTGCCTTGTTCTTGTGAACGATTTTCTTGTCGGCAATGATGTCGATGGTCTTCGACGATGCCTGGAAGATCTCAGCGGCCTTAGCCTTGTCGCCGGCTTCGATTGCCTTGCGAACAGCCTTGATAGCCGTGCGGAACTTCGAGCGCAGTGCCGAGTTGTGCGAGTTTGCCTTGGCGGCCTGGCGGGCGCGCTTACGTGCTTGTGCGGTGTTAGCCATGACGGTTCCTTATCCTGTTCCTGTTTCCAGTACCTGACCTTCAAGTGGTAGGTGCTGCTTTTAGATCGAACTCCTGGAAGCGATTGCCCAAGAGCGCAAAAGTGTCGAAATGAGTCGAAAAACTCGATCGGACTACGCGAAGGCGGGCCCGTGTTCCGGTGTGTTTCGAGGTTTGGTCGGCGCCTCAATACGGCTTGAGCGATGCTCGCGTACTGCGTGCCTGAACCCCGTCCGAAAATTGAGCGAGCTTCGAAACCGGCGATTATAGCAACAAAATCAGGCACGTGGCAACGGAGAATCGCCAATTCGATATGCGCGCGCTGCCGGACATGCCTTGGATTTGTAAGCCTCAATGGAGAGGGGCCGGGGGAAGGGGGCGTGTGCCATCGGCAGCGCACCGGGCGAGCGGGGGGCAGCCGCCACTCCCACACCGCGCATCAGCGCGTCGAACCAGTCCGACAACTTCGGTTGTTCAAGCGCGCAACGCGTGCCGCAAACAACAAAAAACAACCCGATCCGCGCATCCGAACGAACGTCTGCGGCGCAAATCGGTCCGATTCGCGTTCCGGCTCGTCGTCCGCACCTGCGGCACCCGTATAATAAGCGCCCCATGAATCTATTCCGAGCCCTGCTGACGGTCAGCGGCTTCACGCTGCTGTCGCGCGTGACCGGACTGGCCCGCGAAACGCTGATCGCTCGCGCGTTCGGCGCCAGTCAATTCACTGACGCGTTTTACGTCGCCTTCCGTATTCCGAACCTGCTGCGCCGCATTTCCGCCGAGGGCGCGTTCTCGCAGGCCTTCGTGCCGATCCTCGCCGAGTTCAAGAACCAGCAAGGACACGACGCCACCAAGGCGCTAGTCGACGCCACGTCGACGGTGCTTGCCTGGGCGCTCGCGATTCTCTCGCTGATCGGGGTGGTGGGGGCGTCGGGCGTGGTGTTCATCGTCGCCTCGGGTCTCGCGCATGAGGGCCAGGCGTATGCGCTCGCGGTCACCATGACGCGCATCATGTTCCCGTACATCATTTTCATCTCGCTGACGTCGCTGGCGTCCGGCGTGCTGAATACGTACAAGAACTTTTCGCTGCCCGCGTTCGCGCCGGTCCTGCTGAACGTCGCCTTCATCGTCGCGGCGGTGTTCGTCGCGCCGCGCCTGCAAACGCCGGTTTATGCGCTCGCGTGGGCAGTGATCGCCGGCGGTGTGCTGCAATTCCTCGTGCAACTGCCGGGTCTGAAGAAAATCGACATGATTCCGCGCATCGGGTTGAATCCGGTGAAGGCGCTCGCGCATCGCGGTGTGAAGCGGGTGCTCTCGAAGATGGTGCCGGCGATGTTCGCCGTGTCGGTCGCGCAAATCAGCCTGATCATCAATACCAATATTGCTTCGCGCATCGGTCCGGGCGCGGTCTCCTGGATCAACTACGCCGACCGGCTGATGGAGTTCCCGACCGCGCTGCTCGGCGTCGCGCTCGGCACGATCCTGCTGCCGAGCCTTTCGAAGGCGCACGTGGATGCCGATCCGCACGAGTATTCGTCGCTGCTCGACTGGGGGCTGCGCGTCACCTTCCTGCTGGCCGCGCCGAGCGCCGTCGCGTTGTTTTTCTTCGCCCAGCCGCTTACCGCCACGCTGTTCCACTACGGCAAGTTCGACGGCAACTCGGTGGTGATGGTCGCCCGCGCGCTGTCGGCCTACGGCATCGGCCTGATCGGCCTGATTCTGATCAAGATCCTCGCGCCCGGTTTCTACGCGAAGCAGGACATCAAGACGCCGGTGAAGATCGGCGTCGGTGTGCTGATCGTCACGCAGCTGAGCAACTATCTGTTCGTGCCCATTTTTTCGCATGCAGGCCTTACGCTGAGCGTCGGGCTCGGCGCTTGCGTCAATGCATTGTTCCTGTTCCTCGGCCTGCGCAAACGCGGCATCTATACGCCGTCGCATGGCTGGCTGAAGTTTTTCGTGCAATTGCTCGGCGCCTGTCTGGTGCTGGCCGGCGCCATGCACTGGCTCGCGATCAGCTTCGACTGGATCGGCATGCATAGCCGGCCGGTCGACCGTATCGTGTTGCTGGGTGCGTGCCTCGTTCTGTTTGCCGCGCTATATTTCGGTATGCTTTGGCTGATGGGCTTCAAGTACGCGTATTTCAAAAGGCGAGTGAAGTGATCACGATGACGCGAGTTCTCGACTATTTCAGCACGCTGGTTGCCGAAGATGACAGCCTGCCGCTGACCGAGGCGGCCCTCTCGCTCGCGCAGGACGCTTATCCCGATCTCGATTTGCAAGGCACGCTGGCCGAGATCGACGAGTTGGTCGTGCGCCTGCAGCGCCGTATGCCGGACGATGCCGACATCAGGCAGAAGGTCGGCATTCTGAACCGGTTCTTCTTCCGCGAGCTGGGTTTCGCCAGCAACCTCAACGATTATTACGATCCGGACAACAGCCATCTGAACGCGGTGCTCAAGCGGCGCCGTGGCATTCCGATTTCGCTGGCAGTGCTGTATCTGGAGATGGCCGAACAGATCGGCATTCCGGCGCGCGGCGTGTCGTTTCCGGGCCACTTCCTGTTGCGCGTGACGACGCCGGATGGCGACGTGATGCTCGATCCGACCAGCGGGCATTCGCTGTCCGAATCGCAGATGGTGGACATGCTGGAGCCGTATGTGGCGTCGGCGGGCGAGTCGGTGAGCAGGGCGCTGCGCATGTTGCTGCAGCCGGCCACGCGCCGCGAGATCATCGCCCGGATGCTGCGCAATCTGAAGTCGACTTATCTTCAGACGGAACGCTGGCAGCGTCTGCTGGCCGTGCAGCAGCGTCTCGTGATCCTGTTGCCGGAAAGTATCGAGGAAGTGCGCGATCGCGGTTTCGCGTATGCGCGGCTCGATTACCTGCGTCCGGCGCTCGATGATCTCGAGCGCTATCTCGGCGACCGGCCGGATGCCGAAGACGCAACGGTGGTGGAGTCGCAGCTACATGAACTGCGCCAACGCACCCAGTACGACGACCGCGACTAAAAGCGCTTTGTGCGCCCGCGGATCAGGCTCATAGCTCAAGCAGCGAAGGCAAGGAATTAGCGGCTGCCTCCAGCTACCGTTGATGAGCAAAACGCGGTCAAATCAAAACGCCTGCACATGATTCATGCGCAGGCGTTTTTCATTGGCGCGGCCGCACCAAGCGGCACGCGGGATCCAGCCTTACTTCGGCTGCATGCGGATCGCGCCGTCCAGGCGAATCACTTCGCCGTTGAGCATCGGATTGTCGAAGATCTGCTTGGCCAGCATCGCGTACTCTGCCGGTTTGCCGAGACGCGGCGGGAACGGCACCATCGCGCCAAGCGCGTCCTGCACTTCCTGCGGCATGCCGAGCAGCATCGGCGTTTCGAAGATGCCTGGTGCAATCGTCATCACGCGAATCGCGTTGCGCGACAGATCGCGTGCGATCGGCAGCGTCATGCCGACCACGCCGCCCTTGGACGCCGCATAAGCGGCCTGGCCAATCTGGCCGTCATACGCCGCCACCGATGCGGTGTTGATGATCACACCACGCTCGCCATTCGCATTCGGTTGGTTCTTCGACATGGCCGCGGCGGCGAGCCGGATCATGTTGAAGGTGCCGACCAGATTAATGGAGATGGTGCGTGCGAACGATTCGAGCGGATGCGGACCGTCTTTGCCGACTGTCTTGATTGCCGGCGCAACGCCCGCGCAATTGACGAGGCCGCGCAGCGTGCCAAGCTTCGTGGCGGCTTCGACGGCTTGGGTGGCGTCGTCTTCGCGGCTCACGTCGCATTTGACGAACACGCCGCCGAGTTCCTTTGCCAGTGCCTCACCAGCATCCTGATTCAGATCGGCGAGCACCACCGTGCCGCCGTTCTCGACGAGAAGGCGCGCTGTGGCCGCGCCGAGGCCCGATGCACCGCCGGTGATCAGGAATACGTTGTCAGGAATCTCCATGTCTTCTCCTTTGCTTCGGTTCAGTAATGTCTCGATCGAATATCCTTTCGATGATCGATTGTAACGGCTATGTTGCAGCGCGGAAAGCGAAGTGACGGGTGGGGCAGCGGGTAGGGCGTGGCGCGGTCTTCCGCCTGCGAACCGCTATGGATGGCTAATCAATACTGAAGCCGGCGGAAAAGGAGCGCACGCAAGAACACGCAATTACGCACAAGAACGTGCGCCGTGCGACGCGGCATAAAAAAACCCGCCGGAATCGGGCGGGTCTTTCGAACAAGCAACGCTGATGCGGGGAATTACTTCAACGCGTCGAACGCACGGTCGCGAATTTCGTCGACCGTGCCGAGGCCCGAAATGCGGCGATATTGCGGCGCCTTCAGCGAGGTCGACGAATCGCCGTTTTGCGCCCAGCTGTTGTAGTACTCGATCAGCGGCTTGGTTTGGGCAACGTACACGTCGAGGCGCTTCTTGACTGTTTCTTCCTTGTCGTCTTCGCGCTGGATCAGCGCTTCGCCCGTCACGTCGTCAACACCTTCGACCTTCGGCGGGTTGAACTTGACGTGGTACGTGCGGCCCGACGCGGCGTGCGAGCGGCGCCCGCTCATACGCACGATGATCTCGTCGAACGGCACGTCGATTTCCAGCACGTAATCGATCGCGACGCCCGCATGTTTCATGGCTTCAGCTTGCGGAATGGTGCGCGGAAAACCGTCGAACAGATAACCGTTCGCGCAATCCGGCTGCTGCAGGCGCTCCTTCACCAGGTTGATGATCAGCTCGTCCGTGACCAGTTCGCCGGCATCCATGAAGCGTTTGGCTTCGAGGCCAAGCGGCGTGCCTGCCTTGACGGCTGCGCGCAGCATGTCACCGGTGGAAATCTGCGGAATGCCGAACTTTTCCTTGATGAAGTTTGCCTGAGTGCCCTTACCCGCGCCGGGCGCACCCAAAAGGATCAAACGCATGTGATATCTCCAGATCTATGTGAATTCTTTGTTGGCGCTGCAGCCATCCCACGATTCGTCGAGGGACCCGCGTCAGCTGCCGGTTCGAGTTTCGCGCTGCACGTCGAACACGACGGCGCTGCAAGATGAACACGGCGCGCGACCGGGGCAAACCCTGACTCTCGCGTTTAGCGGGAGGCGCGCATAACCGTCCGATTATGCCATGGGTTTTTACGCTCAAGACCCGAATAGAGCCTGCACGCGCGCGAGATCGGCGGGCGTGTCGACGCCTGGCAGCGGCGCATTCTGAGTGACGAGCACCGCGATCCGTTCACCGTGCCACATCGCGCGCAGTTGTTCGAGCGCTTCGACCTGTTCGATTGGTGAGATCGCGAGACTCGGATAGGTGCGCAGGAATTGGGCGCGATAGGCGTACAGGCCGATGTGCCGGTGGACGACCCCAGGCGCCGGCGGGGCGGGCATCGAAGCGACGTTGGGCCAATGCGGCTGATACGTGTCGCGTGCCCAAGGAATCGGCGCGCGTGAGAAGTACAGCGCGACGCCGCGCGCGTCGAGCACGACCTTGACGACGTTCGGATTGAAAATTTCCGCGGGGTCGGTGATGGGATGCGCGGCGGTGGCGATTGCGCATCCTTGGCTCGAAGCGAGGTGCGACGCCACGCCGCACACGAGCGCCGGGTCGATCAGCGGCTCGTCGCCCTGCACGTTCACCACGATCGTCTCGTCGCTCCAGCCGAACTGCGCCGCCACTTCCGCGAGACGGTCGGTGCCCGACGGATGGTCGGCGCGCGTCAGCACGGCTTCGAAGCCGTGCTCGCGGGCCACATCCAGCACCGCTTGCGCGTCGGAGGCGATCAGCACCTGTTGCGCGCCCGATTCGCGTGCGCGTTCGGCGACCCGCACCACCATCGGCTTGCCGCCGATGTCGGCGAGCGGCTTGTTGGGCAGACGCGTCGAGGCGAGCCGGGCCGGCACGACGGCGATGAAGGGGGGAGTAGTGGCGTTGGCGTTGGTCATCGGAAGGGGGCGCGGCGATGAAACCGGAAGGAAGCGCTCGCGAGCATACCGCGGGCGCTGACGGGAAAGACGGCAAATGCGGATCGCGAACGCTGATCAATGATGCAGACCAAAGCGCGGGGCGCGCAGAACGCGGAACCCGGCGCCCTGCATCGGGCAAAGCTGACTCAGGCGACGGAGCCCGGATTCAGATCGACCGGCGTGCCTTCCACGGTCTGCCGCGCTTCGTCGACCAGCATGACGGGAATGCCGTCGCGGATCGGATAGGCAAGCTTGTCCGCGTTGCAGGTCAGTTCCTGCGCGGAGCGGTCGTAGCTGAGCGGGCCCTTGCAGATCGGGCAGACGAGAATTTCAAGCAGGCGAGCGTCCACGGACTTTCTCCACAACTAATGCAATGAGGCGATGATCGAGCGCGGCTTCGACCGGAACAACCCAGATGCGCGCGTCGTGCCAGGACCCTAATTTTACCGCATCCTTTTCCGTTATCAGGATGGCGTCCGCGTCGACGTCCGTAAAAGGATTGCGCTCGAACGCGTAGTGATCCGGCAACGCGCGGGTGGCGGGCGTGAGGCCGGCCGCGCGCAGCGTCGCGAAAAAACGCTCCGGCGCGCCAATGCCGGCTGCGGCCAGTACGCGATCGCCGCTGAACTGGGTGAGCGGGCGGCGGAGCCCCGGATTGTCGAGATGCCAGGCATCGGCTGGCGCCAGTTTCAGTGCGAATGTGTTCGGCCAGGCGGGCAGCGTGCGGGCGTACGGATCGTTGATCAGCGTTGCATCGCGGCGGCGCGACAACGGCTCGCGCAGCGGACCCGCCGGCAGCAGAAAACCGTTGCCGCCGAGCCGGTGATCGAACACCACCAGTTCGGCGTCGCGGGCGAGGCGGTAATGCTGCAAGCCGTCGTCGCTGACGATCACGTCGACGTCGCGGTGCGCGGCGCATAGCGCCTGCGCGGCCGCGACGCGATCCGGACAGACCCACACCGGCGCGCCGGTGCGGCGCGCGATCAGCAGCGGTTCGTCGCCGCCGACGCTCGCCGCCGACGTGGAGAGAACCGCCGTCGGGCCCTTGACGCGTGCGCCGTAACCTCGCGACACCACGCCGGGCTTGAAGCCGGCGGCGCGCAAGGCTTCGACCAGCGCGATGACGGTCGGCGTCTTGCCGGTGCCGCCGACGGTCACATTGCCGACCACCACCACCGGCACGCCAATGCGCACGGACTTCAGCCAGCCGAACGAGAAAGCGGCGCGACGCGCGGCGGCAATCGCGCCGAACACGCACGCGAAGGGCATCAGCGCCCACGCCAGCGGGCCACGCTGCTGCCATTCGCGCGCAAGGCGTGCTTCGAGACGGTTGTTCAGTTCGCTCATCGGCAAGCCGCAAGGACGGGCGATGCACCGCACGCCCAATGGAGCCGGGACGGCGGCGTGGAAGCGCTAGGCGCAAGACGCGGGGCAAGCATCAACGCGGTTCTCCGGACGATCGAAAGGTGAAGTGAAAAGTGCAGCAAAGAGGTGAAGCAGCGGCAACTGCCGATGCGCTCGCGCAGTGTGGTGCAGTGTGCCGCAAGGGCGAGCGTTGTGGGGCGTTCGGCATGCCGTCGAACCCGCCACTCTAGCGCGCGTGCGTCCCGCCCGGCAAGTCGGGCGCCTCGCGCGGCGCGGCGACACAGCGCTTCGAACGGCATCCACTGCCTGTGGATAACTTTGTGGAGAACCCGCCAGTCGATGGGCTGAGAAGGCCGCGCCGAGCGCTCCGTATCGGCAATCGCTCCTATTAGCGAGATATAAACACCATATAAATCAAAGACATGCTTCCAAGTGTCGCGGCCTGGCGGGCGATCTGACGGCACTCGTGTAGTGGGTCCCGACATGTGGACACTTTTAACAATTCTTCTGCTGCGCTAGACGCCGATGGCCACTCGGTCTATCGTCTGTCCGGCCAGTCACAGATACCCCTCGCATGAATCCCGAAAGCCCTTTTGCCTCGTCGGCCACGCCCGGCGGTGAAGTCGTCGTCCCCGTTTCCGCGCTCAACCGTGCCATTGGCACGATGCTCGAGCGCTCGTTTCCGCTTGTCTGGGTGGCCGGAGAGGTGTCGAACTTCACGCGCGCCGCGAGCGGCCACTGGTATTTCTCGATCAAGGACGCGCAGGCGCAGATGCGGTGCGTGATGTTCCGCGGACGCGCGCAGTACGCCGAGTTCACGCCGCGCGAAGGCGATCGCATCGAAGTGCGCGCGCTGGTGACGATGTACGAGCCGCGCGGCGAACTGCAACTGAACGTCGAAGCGGTGCGCCGCACCGGGCAAGGGCGTCTGTACGAAGCGTTTCTCAGGCTGAAGGCGCAACTCGAAGCCGAAGGTCTCTTTGCCGCCGAACGCAAACGTGCTTTGCCGGCCCATCCGCGCGCGATCGGCATCGTGACATCGCTCCAGGCCGCGGCATTGCGTGATGTCCTGACCACTTTGTCGCGTCGCGCGCCGCATATTCCGGTGATCGTCTACCCGGCGCCGGTGCAGGGCGTGGGCGTCAGCGCCAAACTGGCCGCGATGGTCGATGTGGCCAACGCGCGGCGCGAAGTCGACGTGCTGATCGTGTGCCGCGGCGGCGGCTCGATTGAAGACTTGTGGGCGTTCAACGAAGAAGTGCTTGCGCGCGCGATCGCTGAAAGCGCGATACCAGTGGTAAGCGGCGTGGGTCACGAAACCGATTTCACGATCGCCGACTTTGCCGCCGACGTGCGCGCACCGACGCCCACTGGCGCCGCCGAACTCGTCAGTCCGCAGCGCGTGCTGTTGCTGCGCGAGCTCGATCACCGGCATGCGACGCTCGCCCGTGGCTTCGGCCGCATGATGGAGCGGCGCGCCCAACAACTCGACTGGCTCGCGCGCCGGCTCGTGTCGCCAGCGGAGCGGCTCGCGCGGCAACGCACGCACGTGCAGCAATTGAGCGTGCGGCTGGCATCGGCGGGCGCGCGTCCCGTACGTGACGCCCGAGCGCGGTTTTCTCTGTTGCAGATGCGCTGGCAGCGCTGGCGCCCTGATCTCGCCGCGCATCAGGCGAGGCTCGGCAATCTCACGCAGCGTCTGGACGCAGCTTTGTTACGCCAGCATGAACGTCAGTCAGCGCGGATCGACACGCTGGCCGCGCGGCTCGAGGTGTTGAGTCCGCAGCGCACGCTGGAGCGTGGTTATGCTGCCGTGCTAGACGCGCAGAGCGGCCGCGCGGTGCGCGCGCCGTCGTCGCTGAAACCCGGGCGGCGTCTCACGGTGCATCTTGCCGAAGGCGCAGCGGACATTGCGCTCGCCGATGTGCAACCGCGCTTGACCGACGGTTTCTGACACTTCGCCGACAGCATGCCAACGCGTACTTTTAACCTCCGCAGGGGCCAGGCACGACCTCTGTGAACGCACTAATTACGCTACATGTCCGGCATGTTCGGCGATGCCCGACATAAAGTCCGTTGGTTTGCGGGGTTATTCCAACTCGCCTACAATCGAGTGCTCTAAAGCGTTATCCGCAGACTCCCCCCACAACAGATACAGACACAAGGAAAGCACCATGGAACATACGCTCCCGCCGCTGCCGTTCGCGAAAAACGCACTCGCTCCGAACATGTCGGAAGAGACGCTCGAGTATCACTACGGCAAGCATCACCAGACCTATGTGACCAACCTGAACAATCTGATCAAGGGCACCGAGTTCGAAAATCTGTCGCTCGAAGAGATCGTCAAGAAGGCATCGGGCGGTATCTTCAACAATGCAGCGCAAGTGTGGAACCACACGTTCTTCTGGAACAGCCTGTCGCCGCAAGGTGGCGGTGCGCCGACCGGCGCATTGGCCGACGCGATCAACGCCAAGTGGGGTTCGTTCGACAAGTTCAAGGAAGAATTCGCCAAGACCGCAATCGGCACGTTCGGCTCGGGCTGGGCATGGCTGGTGAAGAAGGCTGACGGTTCGCTCGACCTGGTGTCGACGAGCAACGCCGCCACGCCGCTGACCACCGATGCGAAGGCACTGCTGACGATCGACGTGTGGGAACACGCGTACTACATCGACTACCGCAATGCGCGTCCGAAGTTCGTTGAAGCATACTGGAACATCGCCAACTGGGAATTCGCGTCGAAGAACTTCGCGTGAGATTGCTGGTTGCCGGCTGGTTGTCTTTAGCTGAAAACTTAGCGTGACAACATAGTTCGGATTTCCAACTAAATCGGCGGTCCGAACGGATCGCTGCAATGAAGTCTGGAACGGGTAGTAAAATGGAAAGCCCTCCTTCGCGAGGGCTTTCCGTTTTTTAGCGCCTCGAGAGTGGATACAGCCTGCCGCCGGTGGACGCTAAGCGGAGCCCGACGTGACGAATCAATTGACGACCGTGATCTACGCCGGCGCGCTGGTCAACGGCGCCCGCCTGCCGGACCGACGGCGAGTGCCAGCTTTGTCACAGTTGGTAACTGCGGCGACGTCTGCGGACCATTGCACCGCATTGATTCAGATCTTGCGCACGTTCGTTCAAGGTTGTGTCGACGCGGTCCCGGTCGTATCGGAATCGGCCGACATCTGCCGGTGGCGACCGCCGCCGCGCCTGCCGCCGCTGGGCGAAACCGAACTCGCCGGGGCGGGCGGCGGCGGGTGATTGATGTACTGGAAATTCTGCGCGATCGACGCGCTGGGAAATGTCGTGGTCGGCGATTGGAACACGCTGCTCTGGACTGTCGTATTCGACTGCGCGAAAACGGGCGATATGCAGGCGGCGCAAGCCGTCGCCGCTACGAAAACAAGCCGGTTCATCGAGTTATCCTCTGTTTTATTGACCGTGTCCGTTGACCGCGAGGGCAAAGTGCCCGCTCGCTCAGTCGGACTGCCTTGGCATGTCACATACCGTGCCGTTCGGTGAGCGGATTGCGCGATGTTGGCGCGAGCCAGTTTAGGCCACTCGCTGCGCAAACAGATTGCGGTTTCACTTACAAGCGTTACTCGGTATGACGTGATTGAGCGCGGCTTGCAGGGCGCGATGCCGTCCGCGCGGACGAGGGCGGGAATGTGGAATGTAAGCGAAAAACTTTCTGTAACGATCCTGTAACCAGGGACGGTGCCGTTTGGCCTAACGTTTGAATTCCCAATGTCCTAGAAGCGCACCAACATGATCTCCAGCACCAAATCGATAGGCATCGCCATTCCTGCCGCGCTCGTTGCGCTCGCGCTCGGCGGTTGCGCGGTCATGCCGCCGGGCGGTCCGAGTGTGGTTGCCCTGCCGCGCAGCGGCGAGCCGCTCGGGCAGTTCCAGCAGGACGACTATGCATGTCGCGACTACGCGAACCGTTCGACCGACCCGAACGCGGCCGCTCAGGCCGCAACCACGAACAGCGTGAATAGTGCGGCGCTTGGCACGCTCGGCGGCGCGGCCGTCGGCGCACTGCTCGGCGCGGCGGCGGGCAATGCCGGCGCGGGCGCGGCGATTGGGGCGGGCAGTGGATTGTTGATAGGCGGCGCGAACGGGGCAAATGGCGCGCAGTATTCCGCCGCCGGCCTGCAAGCGCGCTACGACGCCGCGTACGCGCAGTGCATGACCTCGAAGGGCAACACAATTTCGCAGCCGCAGGCGCCGGCCTACTATGCACCGCAACCGGCCTATTACGCACCGCAGCCGTATTACTACGCGCCGCCGCCGAGGTATGTCGCCCCGCCTCCGGTGATGTACGCGCCTTACCCGTACTAAAGGTCGATCGGCAACTGCGCTTCACTGAAACGAGCCGTTTGCGCCAGGTACCAGGCAAGCTTGTTGCTGTCGAGCTTTCGTCCTCTCTGGCGGAAAGACGCGAAACGATGGCGGCAGGCGGCCGGGCAAAGGGCGTAGGTTGGGGACAAGGGCTAGGGGCGCCGGGTATCTGGCGCTCCTAAGCAGCCCGCAACTCTATTCCATCCCTGCCGGCCAACGCCCTTTCTGACTTCGCCGTTCGACGTAGCCCGGCGTACGGACCTGGCCGGGCATCGTGCAAACGAGGCGACTATGCAGCGACCACAAACCGGGACGTTCAATCCGAGAGTGTGGTCCCGCGTGTGCGGGTGGCTGGGCGTTGCATTCGTCGCTGCCTGCTTCCTTTCTTGCGGCGGGGGCTCGGGCGGTACATCAGGTGTCGCCTCGGGTTCGGCAGGCGGCAGCGGTAGCAGCAGTGGCAGCGGAAGTACCGGTGGCTCGACCACCGGCGGCGCGGGCGGGACTGGCTCAAGCACCGGCTCAAGCGGGTCGGGCAGCACATCCACGGGAACGACGGCATTCGCCACCGACGTGCTGATGCATCACAACGATCTCGCCCGCACCGGGCAGATGCTTGCCGAGACGACACTGACAACCGCGAACGTCAAGTCAGCCAGCTTCGGCAAGGTTGCGTTTCTCGCCGCGGACGGCAAGGTCGATGCACAGCCGCTGTTCGTGACCAGTCTGCCGATTGGCGGCACGCCGCATGACGTGGTCTACGTCGCGACCGAACACGACAGTGTGTACGCCTATGACGCCACCAGCTTCGCCCAGTTGTGGAAGGTCTCCCTGGTCGGCAATGGCGAGACACCTAGTGACGACCACGGTTGCCAGGACATCACGCCGGAAATCGGCATTACGTCGACGCCGGTGATCGATCGCAATCGCGGCACGAATGGCGTGCTGTATGCCGTGGCGATGACCAAGGACAGCGGCGGTGCATACCACCATCGCCTGCACGCGCTCGATCTGACGACGGGAGCCGAGGTGCTCGGCGGTCCGACGGAGATCGCGGCGACTTTCCCCGGCAACGGCGCGGAGGGCGTCAACGGCGTCCTCACGTTCAATCCGTCGCTCCACACGGTACGCGCGGCCCTCACGCTGGTCGGCGGCAACGTCTACATGGGCTGGACTGCACACTGCATGTCGGGCGCCTACACCGGCTGGTTGATGGCTTATAGCGCCGCTACGCTCAAGCAGACCAGTGTCTTCGACGTCGCGCCGAACGGCAGCCAGGGTTCGATCTGGATGGCCGGCTCGGGAATGGCGTCGGACGGCACGTCGATTTACGTCGTGGACGGCAACGGCACATTCGGCACCACGCTGAACGCGCAGGGCTTTCCGGTGGACGGCGACTTCGGCAACTCGCTGATGAAGCTGTCGTTAGGAAACCTGCAGGTCACCGATTACTTCGCGATGAATAACGTCGTGGCCGAGGCAAACGCGGACAACGATTTCGGCTCGGGTGGCGTGATGCTGTTGCCGGATCAGACGACCACGGCCGGCGTTGTCAAGCACCTCGCGGTGGCGGCGGGCAAGGACAACCTGATCTATGTGGTCGATCGCGACTCGATGGGTAAATTCAATCCGACAACGAACAATATCTGGCAGGTGTTGACCGGCACGCTCGCGGGCGGCATCTGGGGCTCGCCGGCTTACTACAACGGGGTGGTGTACTACGGCGGCATGGGCGACAGCCTGAAGGCGCTGCCGGTCTCGGGTGCGTTCCTCGCGACCACCGCCTCATCAAGGAGTGCAATCACCTTTGTCTATCCCGGCGCGACACCGGCCGTGTCGGCCAACGGCACGAGCAACGGTATTGTCTGGGCTGCGGAAAACGGCACGACGGGCGCGTTGCATGCGTACGATGCCGGCAATCTCGGGAATGAGTTGTACAACAGCAATCAGGCTGGTGCGCGCGATCAATGGGGCGCGGGCAATAAATTCATCACGCCGATGATCGCGCGAGGGAAAGTGTATGTGGGTGCGACTAATGGGGTTGCGGTGTTTGGGTTGCTTTGAGCGTAGCGAGTTTGGGTGCGGTTGGAGTTGCGATTGCAGTTGCAGTTGCAGTTTGCGGTTTGCGGTTGCAGGGCCGCTAGCTGGTGAATATGTGTTCTGTTGGTGCCGTTGCAGTTTCAGACCGATCGCTGCGCTTCCGAGCGGAAATGGAAAAGCCCCTGTTCATCACAAGCAGGGGCTTTTTGTTGCCGCTGCGTTTATACGGCGGCGCTCAGGTTGCTATGGGCGACAGCGAGGTGCTACGCGGGCAATGCCGAAGCGCCACAGGTAGCGCCGAAGTGCTACGGGTAACGCCGGAGTGTTGCGGGTAACGCCGGAGCGCCACAGGTAACGCCGAAGTGCTACGGGTAACACCGAAGTGCCACAGGCAACACTGGAGCGCCACAGGCAACACTGGAGCGCCACAGGCAACACCGGAGCGCCACAGGCAACACCGGGGCGCTTCAGGCAACACCGAAGTGCCACAGGCAACACCGAAGTACTACAGGCAACACCAAAGTGCTGTGAGCAACACCGAAGCAGTTCGCGCACATCACGCGAAGCGAGACGTTTACTCCGCGTCGCTCGTCGCCGCTGTCTTACGCGGACGACGGCTGCGCGGCGCGGTTTTGCGCGCGGCCTTTTTTGCCGCCACGGGTGCTTCTTCCGTGCTGACGGACGGCTCCGGTGCTTCGGCAGGCGCCGCGATCTCTGGTATGTCATCGATCGTTCGCGGGGTGGCCTTTTTCACCTTCTTCGCCGCCGTCTTGCGTGGCGCGCGTTGCTTGCCGCGTTTGGGTTGAGCGACGCTCTCTTCCTGTGCCTCTTCGTTGCCTACCGCGACCGGCAGTTCAGTTGCAAAGGTCTCCGGCTCCGCCCAAGCCGATTCTGGCTGTTCGAAGCTGGGCTCGCTGGTTGATGGCGATTGCGGCTGCACGTGTTCCGTGTGAACTTGCGCGTGCTCGCCGCGCCCGAGCGCCGCGCGCTCTTCGTGAGAGGCTTCCTGCTGCCCACCACGGCCGGTCTTGCGATTGCCACGGCCGCGGCGGCGCGACTCGTGCTTGCCGCCCGACTCGGCGACCACTGTCTCGGCAACCTGTGCCTCATACATCTGTTCCGCCGATTCACCAGGTTCGGCCGGCTCGCTCACGTTTTCGGCACCCACATTTGCAGCCGTGCCCCGATAAACATACGCGCCTGACTTCTCGTCGCGGCCGAACTCGAGCAGCCCGCGCGCCTGTGCCTCTTCCAGCAGATTGCCGAACGCGCGAAAACCGTAGTACGTCTCGTTGAAATCCGGCTTACGACGCTTGATCGCATTCTTCAACACCGACGCCCAGATCTTGCCACTGTCGCCACGTTCGGATGCGAGCGCGTCGAACGTTTGCACCGCGATCTCGACCGCTTTGGTGCGGCGCTTTTCGAGGTCTTCCTTATTGCGCGACTTTTCTTCGTCGGGCGCACGTTTGGCCGTCTGCTGCGCGGCCTGTTGCGGGCGGGACGATTCGCGTTTGGCTACTGTGCGCTGACTCTCACGCACGAGGTCGTCGTAAAAGAAGAATTCATCGCAGTTTGCGATCAGCAGATCGGAGGTGGACTGCTGCACGCCGACGCCGATCACCTGCTTGGCGTTCTCGCGCAGCTTCGACACCAGCGGCGAGAAGTCCGAGTCGCCACTGATGATGACGAAGGTATTGACGTGCGATTTCGTATAGCAGAGGTCGAGTGCGTCGACCACAAGCCGGATGTCGGCGGAATTCTTGCCCGATTGGCGCACGTGCGGAATCTCGATCAACTCGAAATTGGCCTCGTGCATCGCACCTTTGAAACTTTTGTAGCGGTCCCAGTCGCAATACGCCTTCTTCACGACAATGCTGCCCTTGAGCAGCAGACGTTCGAGCACCAGCTTGATGTCGAACTTGTCGTACTTCGCGTCGCGCACGCCGAGCGCAACGTTTTCGAAGTCGCAGAATAGCGCCATGCTGACGGTTTCACTGGATGACGCCATGAATATCTCCATTGAAGCGATCGTCAAATTCGACGAATCGCGACCATGATAGCGGCTCCTGCGGAGGTGATCAGCTTTTGTGTTCCTGGCGCACCGATAGGTCAGGCGAAAAACCGTTCGGCACGGAGGACTTTTGGCGGCAACGCTCAGGGCTGGCGGTTTGCACACGCAGCGGGACGAACGGACGCGCGCTTGTGCTTGTGCGAGCTCAGCGGCCCTGGAAGGGTAAGAGCTCAACCGTGCAACGCCTGCTCGCCGTGAACGCAAGCGGCTGCTCGCGATATTGGCGCAAGACGAGATAGCTCTTTACGCCGGACGCGTATGAGGAGGGCGTCCGCCAGCCTCGGCGCGCTCGCTACATGTCACGATGACGAGCCGGGTCGCGTAGCGCCGCGCGGGTTTCCAGCACCTCGTCGACGAGGCCATACGCCTTTGCGCCGTGGGCCGACATGAAGTTGTCGCGGTCGGTGTCGCGCACGATTTCCTCGATGCTGCGCCCGGTGCGCTCGGCCATCATCGCGTTGAGGCGTTCGCGCAGGTAGAGCACCTCTTTGGCCTGAATTTCGACGTCGGCAGCGGTGCCCTGACCGCCGCCCGACGGTTGATGAATCATGATGCGGGCGTTCGGCAGAGCGTACCGCTTGCCGCGCTGACCGGCCGTCAGCAAAAACGTCCCCATGCTGGCGGCAAAGCCGGTGCACAAGGTCGACACCTCGGGCTTGATGAATTGCATCGTGTCGTAGATGGCGAGGCCGTCATACACCGAGCCGCCCGGCGAGTTGATGTAAAAAGAAATATCCTTGTCGGGATTTTCGGATTCCAGAAACAGCAGCTGCGCGACGATCAGACTGGCTGACTGTTCGTTCACCGGTCCGACCAGAAAAACGATCCGCTCGCGCAGCAGACGCGAATAAATGTCGTAAGCGCGCTCGCCGCGGCCGGAATGCTCGATCACGGTGGGCACGAGCCCGAGGCCGGTGACGCAGGGGTAGCTGGAATGCATGTTTACCTCGTTTCAGGTGGCACGGTGCCGATTAGCCGGTAGGGGTGGGTGTTTCGAACAACGGCACATCCGTTGCGCCGGTTGTTGCCCATATGACGGAGCAGAGCGAGGCAACGTGACAGGAATATTTTTGCGTCGGGCTGTCACATTCACTCATGCTCAGTCGTCAAGCTGAAAAGGATGCAGATGCAGCAGCGCCCACGGACAATGTTGCACGCAGGCACGCAGGCACGCAGGCACGCAGGCACGCAGGCACGCAGGCACGCAGGCACGCAGGCACGCAGGCACGCAGGCACGCAGGCACGCAGGCACGCAGGCACGCAGGCACGCAGGCACGCAGGCACGCAGGCACGCAGGCACGCAGGCACGCAGGCACGCGAGCTAGGCAGGCGGCTAACTCGACAAGCACGCATGGCGTCGCGCGCTTTTTCACCACCCACGATCTGGAGGTCTACGCATGACGGAACAAGAAATCGACAAGGCATCCAGCTTCGAGGCCGTGCGCGCCCGCCTGCTCGCGCTGGCGTACCGGATGCTCGGCAGCCGGGCTGAAGCGGAAGACGTGGTGCAGGACGTCTGGCTCAAATGGCATCTCGCCGAGACACAAGAGGTGCAGACACCGGCCGCCTGGCTCACCACGCTCACCACGCGCACGGCGATTGACCGGCTGCGCCACGTACAGCGTGAACGCGCGTCACAGGCCGCTGGCTGGTTGCCGGAGCCCTGGCTCGACGAGGTGGCGCCATCGGCGGAGGAACTGGCCTTGCGCGCGGCGCAGATGTCGTACGGCGTGATGCTGCTGCTCGAGCGTCTGAAACCGGATGAACGCGCGGCATTCGTACTGCACGAAGCTTTCGATTGCGACTACGCGGAGATTGCAAAAATCCTCGACCGTACGCCGGCCAGTTGCCGTCAGATCGTTCACCGTGCGAAGGCGCGTCTGCAGCGCGCGGGTGCGCCGCTGGCGCGGCCCGATCCTGCCGCGCATGCGCGGATCGTGGAGCGCCTGCGCACAGCGCTAGAGGCTCAGGATCGAGTTGGTTTACTGCGTCTCTTTAGCGATGCGCCCGAAGTGGTCAGCGACGTGCCAGTGTGCACGCAAGAACTGGCGCCGGTGGCCTGGATGGAGACGGTGACCGCGCTTGCGCATCAGGCGAGCCATGCAGAGGTGGTGTCGGTCGAAGGCGCACTGTGTATTGCGTTGCTCTGCGAAGGCGAGGTTGTCGGAGTAATCGACGTTTCCACGCAAAATCTTGCGGACGGTTCGGTGAAGATCGTCGCGTTGCGCGCCGTCACCAGCGCGGTGCGTTTGCAGGCAGCCAACCGCTTGCTGGGTCGCGCGGCCGTCATGAAGCTGCTCGCGCGGATCCAGCAGAACACCATTGCCTCAATTACGATGCGCAGCGACTTCCCAGTTGATGTCGACGCATAGCACCTGTGTGCCGTGCGGCGTGTGCGCGGCGATCGAGGCCGTCACGCACAAGTGCGCCTCGTTGATCGACAGGTAGGGCGGGGTGAGGTGCACCCGGCCGGGCACGCGCATCGCCTGAATGAAGTACGGCCGGCGCTCCCAGCTCGCGCCTTCCGAATGCAGTAACGGCCGGAAGCGTTTCGCGCGTTGCGAAGCACGCCCCGGCGGCAGCACGTTGTCGCCGATCTGACGCCCCGAACCGTCGAGTACGAAGCAGCGCGCGGTTTCGCCGAGCGTGAGCAGCGGCGCGGTCGCCTGGGTAACCGATTCCCCGGCCACGAGTTGGGCAGCCGCCGTTTCCAGCGCCGTGACATAGGGCGCAAGCCGCGCGGATTGTACGCGTTCGCGCGTCGCAACCCGTTCGCGTAGCGCCGCTGAGAGCGAGTCCATCAAACCGGCCGCCGCTTGCGGTTTCACCGGTTCGACGCTGGGGCCTGCGAAGAACGCACCCTGCACGAAGTCGACGTTGCATTCGAGCGCGATCAGCGCATCGCGCTCGGTGCTCAGGCCGCCCATCAGCACCAGTTGGCCAGATTCGTGCAGCAGCGAGACAAGCCCCGGCAGCACGCGTTCGATGTGCGAGTGCTCGCTCGCTTGCGCGAGGATGCAGCGGTCGAGCGTGACGATATCCGGCCGCAGATTCCACACGCGGTCGATGTTCGAATGCTTCGCGCCGAAGCCGTCCAGCGCGATCAGGAAGCCGGACTTGCGCAACGCGTCGACGATCTCGGCGAAGCGCGTGGTTTCACCGCCTGCCTGCTCGGACACTTCCAGCACCACCCGTTGCGGCGGCAGGCCCAGCGCCTTGAGGCCGGCGAGCAGTGCGTCGCCGTAACTGGTGTCCATCAACGCTGCCGGGTGCAGGCTCAGGAAAAGCCATTCGTCGTGGCTGTCGAATGCATTGAAATTGCCCAGATGCAGCGATTCGGCGAGACGCCCGAGTTCCAGCAGGTCGCCGCGCCGCGCCGCCTGCGTGAAAACCTCGTGCGACGGCACTTGCAGCGCATGTTCGTCGTGTGCGCGCAGCGAAGCGTGATAACCGATCGCACGCCGGTGCGACACCGAGAAAACTGGCTGGAACACGCTGAAAACGGTGTAGCCGCCGTACAGAACGGTGCGCCGGGAGCCCTCGTCGCCGGCCATCGGGCGCGGCGGCTGGAAGCCGGGAGGATCGAGTTCGATCATGCTCATCATGTCAGTCGTGTGGAGGTGGCGGCGCGCTCGCATGCTCGATATGAGCCGGCACGCGCAAAATGCGAGTTTACAGGATAGGCGAGCAAGAACTATGCGCGAGCGGAAACATACTGTGCGCGCGTGGTTGCCACGGTCAGTACGAAGATTGTGCGCCAGCGCGGGTGCCAAGGCGATGATTCGCACTTCGGTGGTGCGACCCGCGCCCCGTTGGGGGTCGGCGACGGCGGCCGTAGCGAATAACCGCGAAGAGGGTTGCGGCGGTCACGGGAGACGGCGACGAGTCAGAACGAGTCGTGCCGAATGGCATCGGGCCACGGCCGGGTCCCAGTGATCCGCAGCGGGTTCCAACAATGAGCCTCAGCGGGTCCCAGCAGTGGGTCACAGTGAGCCATAGCGAATCACGCCGTCATCACCGCTCCCCGCGCGAAACTCAGGTCCGCTCCGAAGGATCAGTCTTTGTCCCCAGCGTGCGGATGTCCGGCGACAGTTGCGCGAAGATCCACGAGGTCCCCGCGGTGATGATGCCGACACACAGGAACGTCGCATGGAACGCGGGCAGCGAGTTGGCGGCCGTCACGCGCGGCAGCAGGCCGGTGAAGGTGGCGAGTAACGCGCCTGCCACCGTCACGCCGAGACTCATCGACAGCATCTGCACCAGCGAGAACAGGCTGTTGCCGCTGCTCGCGCCACCGGTGCCGAGGTCCTTGAGCGTCAACGTGTTCATCGCGGTGAACTGCATCGAATTGACGCCACCGAAGAACGCGAGTTGCACGAGCCTCAACCACAGCGGCTGGCCGGCGCTGGTGAGCGCGAAGCTCGCCATGGTCAGGCCGACCAGCACCGTGTTGATGATCAGCACGCGTCGGTAGCTGTATTTGACGATTAGCGTCGTGACAACGCGTTTGGCGACCATGCCTGCTGCCGCCACCGGCAGCATCATCATGCCGGCTTCGAAGGCGCTGTAGCCGAGACTCACCTGCAATAGCAGAGGAATCAGATACGGCATCGCGCCGCTGCCGATTCGCGCGAACAGATTGCCTAGCAGACCGACGCTGAAGGTGTGGATTTTGAACAGGTCGAGCGGGAAGATCGGCGCGGGCGCGCGCACGGCGTGCAAACCATAGGCGACGAAGCTGGCAAGGCTCAGGATCAGCAGCACCAGCACGGTGGCGTGCTGAATACCAAACTCGGTGCGGCCGTCGAGCGCGAACGAAATCGTCACCATGCCGACGATTAGCAGCAAATAGCCTTTCAGATCGAACTTGCCGGTGTGCTCGTTACGGCTATCCGGCATAAAGATAAACGTGGCGATGCAACCTACGATCCCCACTGGCACGTTGATCAGAAAGATCCAGTGCCACGACGCGATCTTCACGAGCCAGCCGCCGAGTGTCGGGCCGATCAGCGGCCCAATGAGCCCTGGAATCGCCACGAACGACAAGGCGGACAAGTAGCGTTCCGCCGGAAAGGTGCGCAGCACCGCCAGCCGGCCGACCGGCAGCAGCATCGCCCCGCCCACGCCTTGCATGATGCGGTAGATCACCAGTTGATTCAGGGTATGCGCGTTGGCGCACAGCAGTGAGCCGACCCCGAACACGAGGATCGCGCTGAAAAACACGCGCCGCGTGCCGAGTTTGTCGGCGAGCCAGCCGGACACTGGAATCATCACCGCCATTGTCAGCGAATAGGCGATCACAACCGATTGCATGCGCAACGGCAATTCGCCGAGGCTTGTTGCCATCGCGGGGAGCGCGGTGTTGACGATGGTTGAGTCCAGCGTCTGCATGAAGAAGCCGGTGGCGACGAGCCACAGCATCACGGTCAGCGAGCGGGCCGAGGGGGCTGGTACGGCAGCAACTGCGGCGGCGGGCAGGGTCGGCGGCGTGGACATGAACGGCGGCGGGGCGCTCAGGGACGGGCTGGACTCGCTATTCTAGGGAAAAGCGTGGCCCAACGCAGCGGGTATTTCGGATGGATCGCCTGGCTTGAGGCTCGATCTGGCGCGACGTGAGCAAGCGCCGCGACGGTTGCGCGCTTTCGTGCAGCGGCGCAGCGCTATTACGCGCGCTCAGCCAGGCGGCTCTTTTGCCCGAGGGTACGCGTTAAGCGCGAAGGCTGGGCCAGCAGATCACCCCGACGCAGGCAACGCAAGCGAAGGTTCGGCAAACAGATCACCCCGACGCAGGCAACGCCGCGGCAGCAAGGAAAAACGCCTGCGCACGCGGCTCGTTGCCGAATGCCGCGTGAATCCGGATCCACGGGCTCACTTCCATGTTCGGCCGGAAATAGCTGCCGGGCAACACTGTCACGCCGAGCGGCGCGCCGCATGCGACCAGCCGTTCGGCGTTGTCGACGTGCGGCACGCGCGCCCACACGAACTTGCCGCCGACGGGCTTTTCGAACACCTCCCAGCCGGCGTCTTCGAGTGTCTGGATGGTCGAGCCGAGCGCGTCGCGCATGCGGCGGCGCAGCCGCTCCAGATACTTGCGATAGGCGCCGCGCTCCAGCAGCGACACGGCGACCGCCTCGGCAAAGCGCGAAGCGCCGAGACTCGTCAGCATCTTGATGTCGATCAGATCCTTGATGATCGCGTGGCTCGCCACCACGCAGCCGATTCGCAGCGAGGACGACAGCGTCTTCGACAAACCGCCTACGTAGATCACGCGTTCGAGTTGATCGAGGGTCGCGAGACGGTCGGTGACGTCAGTCTGGAAGTCGGCGTAGATGTCGTCTTCGATGATGGTGAAGCCGTGCTCACGTGCCAGTTGCAACAGCCGGAATGCCACCGGCGGCGCGACCGTCGTGCCGGTCGGGTTGTGGAACACCGTGTTGATGAACATCAGCTTCGGCCGGTGCAGTTGCAACTGCGCCTGCAACACATCGAGATCGGGGCCGTTGCGGGTGCGCGGAATGCCGATCAGCTTGACGCCGTGCAGCTTCAGCAGACCGTACAGGTTGTAGTAGCCGGGGTCCTCGACGAACATCGTGTCGCCGGCTTTGAGCATGTAGCGCATCAGCAGATCGAGCGCCTGGCTCGCGCCGTTGGTGATCAGAATCTGCGAGGCGTCCGCTTGAATCCCCAACTGACCGATGCGGCCTTGCAGATGTTCGCGCAAGGTCAGATTGCCGAGCGGGGTCGCGTAATCGATCATGCTTGCGGTGTCGGTGCGCGATACGTGGCGGATTGCTTGCGCGAGGCTGTCCATGTCGCGCCACGCATCGGGAATGAAGCCGCTGCCGAGCTTGAGCGTTTCGCCCGGGTGGTTGAACTGCTGGAGGATGTGCCCCGATTCGTCCTCGGCGCGGCGCGGGTCCGAGGTGCCCTGGCATTGCGTGCTCGCCGGCAGACGGTCGGCGACATAGAAGCCTGAGCCGTGACGCGAGTCGACATAGCCGAGCGATACCAACCGGTCGTAGGCCTCGATCACGGGGAAACGGCTCACGCCGTAGTCGGCTGCGAACTGACGGATCGACGGCAGCTTTGCGCCGGGGTGGGCGGTGCGTGAGCGAATCCATGCGGTAACGCCGGTGACGATCTGCTCGGTGAGCGGAACGCCGTTATCCCGATCGAGTTGGATTTCGAATTTCATGCGGTTCTTCTCCTTCACCGGACAGCCGTTCGGCCGGAACGCGGACACGCCGACACGCCGACACGCCGACACGGCAACACGAGCACGGCAACACGAGCACGGCAGCACGAGCACGGCAGCACGGCAACCCAGCCACCCAGCCACCCAGCCACCCAGCCACCCAGCCACCCAGCCACCCAGCCACCCAGCCACCCAGCCACCCAGCAACACGACGCATACCGCGCGCCCATACGCGCTGCGTGCACACGCCCACGTACGTGCACCTACGTGCATCTACCACCAACTGTCCGGTTTTTCGACTGAACAGTTCCGATAGAAGTGTTCAGAACTGTGCATGGGTATCCGATGATTGCACGTCAATAATCGGTACAACAGAAAAGTTCTTTGAAGGAGAGCAGCGATGCGTGAAGTCCGTATTTTTGAACTGGAACATGGCGAGCCCGCGTCGGCATGGCGTGTCGCGCGTCCGTCGATCTTCAAGGTGATTTCGGGCGAGATCTGGCTGACCGTCGAAGGTGACAACATGGATCACTGGCTGGCAACCGGGCAATCGACCGAGTTGCCGCGGGGCACGGTAGCGTGGATCAGCGCAGGGCAGGCCGGTGCGCGTTTCGCGCTGGCGAGCGGCTCAGAACGTGCAGCAACGCGGCCATTGCGCGGTTCGCCGATTCTGAACTGGTTGCCCCGCTGGCTGGGCGTGGCGTAACGCGACAGACAAGCGCGGCAACTGCGTAACGTAGCAGCCATGACGGCCATGGCTGCCATGGCCTGCCAAGCTCGCCGGCCCCTCACCTGGCCGCGTCATACTCCCCGATATAGCGCGCGCGTGGCCGGATCAATCTGCCGTCGCGCGTCTGCTCCATTGCATGGGCAATCCAGCCGACCACCCGGCCCACCGCGAACAGCGTGAACGCAGCGCCAACCGGCAAGCCGAGGACCCGTTCGATGGCGGCGAGCGCAAAGTCGACGGTCGGTTCCGCGCCGGTCGTGTCGCGCACGGCGCGCGCGAGCGCCTGCACTTCGCCCAGCGGCGAGCGGGCGGGCGCGCAGTCAACGAGCATGCCGAGCAGCAGACGTGCACGCGGGTCACCGTCGGGATAAAGCGGATGGCCGAAGCCTGATAGCACCGGCCCATGCGCGCCGTGTTCGTGGCGCGCAAGCCGGTTCGCGAGAT
This sequence comes from Paraburkholderia sp. RL17-337-BIB-A, assembly GCF_046025895.1. NCBI lineage: Bacteria > Pseudomonadati > Pseudomonadota > Betaproteobacteria > Burkholderiales > Burkholderiaceae > Paraburkholderia > Paraburkholderia sp. RL17-337-BIB-A. Next base: position 740,848 of record NZ_JARESY010000001.1, read on the forward strand.
AGCGATCGAGATCGGGGGCGCGCGACGCTTCATCGAGCAGCGCGCCAATCCGTACTGTCTCGCCGCCGTGCCGAGGCCCGGCCAACGCAGCCAGACCACCCGCCACGGCGCCGAACAGGTGCGTTCCCGTCGACGTGATGCAGCGAACCGTGAAGGTCGACGCATTCAGTTCATGATCCGCGCATGCCACCAGCGCCGCGCGCAGCAGCCCTGCCTGCTGCCGGTTGCGCACGTTCCACGCGGAAGCCAGCTGCTTGTGCAGCGGCTCGTTCGACGGCGCCGCCGAGACCATCGCGGCGGCCAGCAGCCGCATGACCGCGCCAGCGGTATCGAGCTGCGCATCGCGACCGAGCGCCCACACTCGCGGCATTTGCGCCGCGGCGGCCGGCAGCAGCACGAGCGCGCGGTCGAGCGGCGTGCTGTCGCTCCAGAGCTTGAGCCACGCCGCCCACTGGGCAGCGGCGAACGGGACTGCCGGTGCATCGGCAATACGCCTGGCACTGCATTCCCACAGCAACGCCGCGACATCTTCCAGCGATGCCGTGCGCGCCAGTTCCATGGCGTCATGCCCGCGATACAGCAGGCAGCCGTCGGCCACCAGCGTGATCGATGATTCGAGCACCGGCACGCCCCAGTCCAGCACTTTCTGCGCGACCTTGCCGGCGCGCTTGCCGTCCTCCTTGCGCCGCGCGAGCCGCCGCACCTCGCCGGCGTCGTAGAGCCGGTGCTTGCCGTGCGCATCCGGCGACGAGTTCAGCATGCCGCGGCTAACATAGGCATACAGCGTAGGCAGGCTGATGCCGAGCGCGGCGGCGGCCTCGGCAGCGGTCAGGGAAGGGGAGTCAGGCATGGAAACGGAGAGAAACCGAAGAAATCAATATATATTGATTATCATAATCAAGATTGATTGTGACAGGGCGGAATTCTAGACTCGATTCACTTTCTCTCTGTTCCCGTCTGAACGCCATGACGCCTGAACTCGCTCTCAAACATATCTGGATGACCGCGGAAGGCGATCCGACCGCACTGAGATCCGTTTCGTTTGCCGGTACGGATCCGGGCTTGCCGTCGGTCTATCGGGTCGGCACGTTGGCCTCGGCGACCATCGCCGCGAGCGGTCTTGCGGCTGCCGAATACCAGCGCTTGCGCACGGGGCACCGGCAGCACGTCACGGTGGAGATGCGGCGCGCACTGGCCTCGTTTCGCAGCGAGCGCTATCTGCGCATCGACGACGGGCCGCCGCCCGCCTTGCGCGATCCGGTGATGGGTTTCTACGCGACGCGAGACGACCGCTGGATTCAACTGCACACCAACTTTCCACATCATCTCGACGGGGTGCTGAAGGTACTCGGCTGCGCGAACGATCGCGCGGCGGTGGCCGCCGCGATTCGCGGTTGGGATGGCGCGACGCTCGACCAGACGCTCGCCGACGCCGGCTTATGCGCCGCATTGATTCGCACGCCCGACGAGTGGGCCGCGCTTGATCAGGCGAAAGCGATTGCGCGTTTGCCCTTGTTCGAGATCGAGCGCATTGGCGACGCGCCGGTCGAACCGCCGCGGCCGGGCGGTGCGGAGCGGCCGCTGGCGGGTGTGCGGGTGCTGGATCTGTCGCGCATCATCGCGGGACCGGTGGCGGGGCGCGCGCTCGCACAGCATGGCGCCGACGTGTTGATGATCAACGGTCCGCACTTGCCGAACATTGCGCCGCTGGTGATCGACAACGGGCGTGGCAAGCGCTCGGCGCTTGTCGATCTGCGCGAGGCAGCAGGGCGGGAAACGTTACGTGGCCTCGCCGGCGACGCGGATGTGTTCTTGCAGGCGTACCGGCCGGGGGCGCTCACAGCTCGCGGATTTGGTCCCGAGGAGCTGGCGCGGATACGGCCGGGGATCGTGTATGTCTCGGTTTGCGCTTATGGACACGAGGGGCCGTGGGCAGCGCGGCGCGGCTTCGATAGTCTGGTGCAGTCGGCGAGCGGAATTGCTTTTACTGAACGCGAGGCGGCGGGATGGGATGAGCCGAAGCATTTGCCGTGTCAGGCGTTGGATCATGCCACGGGGTATCTGGCAGCGTTCGGCGCGATGGCCGCCTTGGCGCGGAGAGCCACCGAAGGCGGCAGCTGGCACGTGAGAGTGTCGCTCGCGCAGACGGGGCGGTGGCTGCAGTCGTTTGGATTACTTCCCGACGGCTGGAAGGCGCCCGATGTCTCGATCGACGATGTGCGGGATTGCCTTGCGACTGTTCAGTCCGAGTTCGGGCGTGTTCTAGGGGTTCTGCCGGCCGAGCGTCTGGATGAGACGCCCGCCTATTTTGATCTGCCGCCGGCTCGGCTCGGGGCGCATGAGGCGAAATGGGCGTAAAGGTATGGCTTATTTCCTCAACTCCGCCACGAAATCATAGTAGTCGTTCCGGCAATAGGTATCGGTCAGCTCAATCGCCCGCTGATCCGCCGTATACCCGACGCGCGTGATCAGCAGCAGTGCCTCGTTAGGGGCAATGCTCATCTGCTGCGCGATTTCTTCGCTCGCATTCACCGCGCGAAAATGCTGTAGCGCGCGCACAATCCCCAGGCCGCGATTCTCCAGGTACGTGTACAAGGAATCGCCAATCGCCTGAGGATCAGGAATCATCGCCGCGGGGAACGTCGAGTTCTCCACGGCCATCACGATGCCGTCGGCGAGGCGCAGGCGCCGCAAGCGGGTCACGGCCGCTGCGGGCGACAAGCCCAGTTGAATCACCTCGTCGCGGTTAGCCGGCGAAATCTCCCGCGACAACCACTTCGAACTCGGCGTAAAGCCGCGCCGCCGCAGCATCTCGCTGAAACTCGACAGACGCGACAGCGGATCGTCGTAGCGCGGCGTGATGAAGCTGCCCGCGCCCTGAGTGCGGCGGATCAAGCCCTGTTCGACCAGCAGGGCAATGGCTTTGCGCGAGGTGATCCGCGATACGCCGAGCGCTTCGGACAGCACGCGCTCGGAGGGCAAGGCCTCGCCCGCGTTCCAACGGTTTTCGTGAATCGCCGTGCCGAGCTTGCGAGCGAGTTGCAGATATAGCGGCGTGTCGTTTTCCGGGTCCGGGCGCAGATCGCGCCAGCGGTCTTCCGAGGCAGAGGTCATGGGGCTCACGCAAGAAGGGCAAGGGGCAATTCTAAGACATCGGCGCGCTCCGTTATAGCGGGCTTTTGCCTGGTGCCCGATCCAATACCCGTCCAACCGCTAAACTCGTCCCTATGATTTGCGCAGCATGCGCTGCCGCATCGATCGATGTGCGCGCATCGACATGCACGCGTTGCCGTATGCGCGTGGCGCTCCGCTTAGCCAATTTAGCCACTTCAAGGAGAAAGCATGACGACCGATATCGCTAGCGTGAGCCTGCCCGACGGCGAACGCATTCCGAAACTGGGACAGGGTACCTGGGAGATGGGTGAACAACCGTCGCGCCGCGCTACCGAAATCGCCGCGCTGCGCTGCGGCATCGAACTAGGCATGACGCTGATCGACACAGCGGAAATGTACGGCGACGGCGCCACCGAATCGCTCGTCGGGGAAGCGCTGGCGGGGCTGCGCGATCAGGTCTTTCTCGTCAGCAAGGTATATCCGCATAATGCGGGCCGGCGCGGCGTGGTCGCGGCGTGCGAGCAGAGCCTCAAGCGCCTGAAAACCGATCGGCTCGATCTGTACCTGCTGCACTGGCGCGGCTCGGTGCCGCTCGCGGAAACCGTCGAGGCATTCGAGGCATTACGCCGCGCGGGCAAGATTCGCCATTGGGGCGTCAGCAACTTCGATACCGACGATATGGAAGAGCTTGTCGCCACAGCTGGCGGAGAGGCCTGCGCGACCAATCAGATTCTCTACAACGTCGCGCGCCGGGGACCGGAATTCGACCTGTTGCCATGGCTTGCCGCGCGCAAGATGCCGGCGATGGCATACAGCCCGGTCGATCACGGGCGTTTGCCGAAGCGCTCGCCGCTCGACGACATCGCCGACGCACGCGGCGTTTCGGTGTTTCAGGTGGCGCTGGCGTGGGTGTTGCAACAGCCGGGTGTGTTCGCAATTCCGAAAGCGGGCCGGGTCGAACACGTGCGCGACAACCAACGGGCCTCGCAACTGCAACTCGGCGCGCCTGAAATCGCTGCCATCGACACGTATTTCAAACCGCCGCGCAGCAAGCGGCCACTCGAAATGCTGTGAGCGCAATGGCGGCGGTTAGAGAATCGCAACCGCTCTGCAGCCGCCTTGCAATCGGCGCGTGCGTGTGCTGCGGCTGCTTTATTAATTGCAAGCGTGGTGCATGTGCACGGAGCCCAGAACGGCGACTTCAGCGGGCGTGTGTTTGAGCGAATCTTCATTGACCTGGGCGGCGTCGGCGACGAATTCGTCGACGATCGACGACACCTGGATATTGCGCAGACACAGCGACACCCGCTGCGTTTCGTTGGGCGGCAGCGACGCGCGCTGACCGAGGAACAGCACACCGTACTGATAGCCGTGGATGATGCCGCGGATCGCACCGACGCATTGACCTTGCGCGACGTTGTCGGTTTTCTGTTTGCAGGTCTGCGCGAGGGAATAGGCGGAGAAGGTGGGATCGACAGGCGGGGCGGCTTGCGAGAGGGTTTGTGGCTGCGGCTGGGTCGACGTGGGCGGCGTTTGAGTAGGTGTTCGCGCTGGAGTTTGCGCATGAGCGAGCGATGCGAGGCCGAGCGCGGTGACCATCAGCAGGCCGGTGGCCGTGCGCGCCATGAAGTGGGGGACGTTTCGTTGCATGTTGTGTTGCCCTCATATCGAACGTTGAATTTGATATGAGGCAATCGCTTCGGTTTGGTTCCGGTCACGTGCGACGCGATCGATTGTTTTGGTTTTAACCGTGTGCAAGAGCTGCTTGTCGGCGGTCAGCGGCGGGTTGCTGGGCTATCTGTGGACGCTGTCGGCTGCGCCCGGCCTAAGGCGGCTCGGACCCAGGCGACCAGATCCAGACGACCGGACCAGGCGACCGGACCAGGCGACCGGACTCAAGCAACCGGACTCAAGCAACCGGACTCAAGCAACCGGACCCAAGTGACCGGACCCAAGTGACCGGACCCAAATGACCGGACCCAAGCGACCGGACCCAAGCGACCGGATCCAAGTGACCGGATCCAAGCGATCGTGCCCAGACGACCGGTCTCGGGCGGTGACGCTCGACCGGGGGATCGAGGCATCACCGCCGATGCCGGCGGACTGCGGACGGGATCCGGAAATCTGCCGTTAGCGACGGGTAGGGCGCGGGGGCCCCCTACCCGAGAACCAGGCGACTGTTAATGCCCGTTCCCTCCGCCATTGCCACCACCGTTACCGCCGCTACCCTTGCCTCCGTGACCGCCGCCGAAGCCTCCGCCAAAGCCGCCGCCGAACCCGCCACCGAAGCCTCCGCCAAAACCACCACCGAAGCCACCGCCGCTACCAGGGCCGCCTCCTTTTCCACCACCAGGGCCGCCGCTGGAGCCACCACCACCGCAACCGCAGCCGCCGCTCCCGCTGCTTCCACCGCCGCTGCTTCCACCGCCGCTGCTGCCGCCGCCACTGCTGCCGCCGCCACTGCTACCACCGCCGCTGCTGCCGCCGCCACTGCTGCCGCCGCCACTGCTACCACCGCCACTGCTGCCGCCGCCACTGCTGCCGCCGCCACTGCTACCACCGCCGCTGCTGCCGCCGCCGCTGCCGCCGCCGCTGCTTCCACCGCCACTGCTGCCGCCGCCACTGCTGCCGCCGCCACTGCTTCCACCGCCGCTGCTGCCGCCGCCGCTGCCGCCGCCGCTGCTTCCACCGCCACTGCTTCCACCGCCGTTGCCCTTGCCAGCGCCGCTGCCCGCGCCTCCGCTGGCACCGTTGCCACTCGCACCCCCACCACTGTTGCCCGCGCTCGCTGCGCCGTTGCCGCTGCCGCCGCCACGCTGCACGCAGCCGCTGACATTGCCGGTGGTGCAGTCATGCGGCTGAAACACCAGGGCCGCATCGTCGGCAGCCGTTGGTTCGCCGGGCGCGGTGCCGGTGGCCACTGCGCCTGCCGCCGAACCATCGTCCTGCGCGAGCTGCGTCGCGCCGTGCGTGCCGCTCGCCGGCAAGGACGCATCGGCAAGCACCATCCATTTGGGAATCACATCGGTCGACGCCGGGTACGCGACCTGGGTCGCCAGCAACGCCACGCCCGCCACGATTGCCGCACTCCGTATGACCCCGCAGTAGTACTGATTGAATCTTCTGGTCTTCATCACGTCTCTCCCGAGGGAACGTCGACACCTCGTTGCCGCCATCTCTCACGCTGATTCGCCGGCGGCGTGCCTGTCTGAACGCGGGCCTCGTCGCCCCCCGAGTCTGCTTTGCGGATGCAAGTCAAACACCCTCACTGTCTTCCCGGCTTCGCAGCCAGTGCGCCGACAAGCGCTTGCATGCGAATCCCGTACCGATGCGATGGACTTCGCACGGCGGCATTCTTGAGCAACGCGCTTCAACAGATACCGTCCGAGCACGCTACGTTGCATATCGCTTCTTGCCACGGCGATTCGCGCGAGCGGCACTCCCGATTCCCTTCCGATTTATGTGGCTTCGAATCTCTGGACGGTAATTAGCGATATCCATGCCATTGCCTGCAAAGCCTTGTGGCGACAGGTATCGAATAGGGACGTGCGATGCCCGCGAGGAAAAAGCGCACAAAAACGTTTCGGCGATGAAACGCGTGGGCGGAAAGCCGCTTTATTGCGGGCTATTCGTTGCGCGCGGCATCTTCCGGTGCGTTTTCCGAGCCGCTGCCCGAGGCCTTGCCGGCCTCGTCGACGTGATTGCGCGAGACGGCTTGCAGCGCGCGCAGTTCGTCGATGGGGATGTGGCAGCGGATGCGATGCGCGGACGGCTGGACAGAATCGCCGCCGCCAGCTTCGAGGAAGGGGGGGGCCTGCTGCTCGCAGATGGCCCCGAGTTTGCGCGGGCAACGCGTATGGAACACGCAGCCGGATGGCGGCGACGCCGCGCTCGGCAGATCGCCGGAGAGGCGTATGCGGGCTCTGTTCTCGTGGCCGTCGAGCGTCGGCACCGAAGACAGCAGCGCTTCGGTGTAAGGATGGTGCGGACCGTCGAACACCGCGGCCGCCGGTCCGATCTCCAGCAGCCGGCCGAGGTACAGCACCGCGATGCGATCCGCCAGATAGCGCACCACGTGCAGATCGTGCGAGATGAATACGTAGCTCACGCCACGCTCGCGTTGCAGCTCGGCGAGCAGATTGAGAATCGCGGCCTGCACGGAGACGTCGAGCGCGGACGTGGGTTCGTCGCAGACCACCACGCGCGGCTCACCGGCAAATGCGCGCGCGATCGCCACCCGCTGCTTGAGTCCGCCGGACAACTGACGCGTGCGCGAGCCGAGATAGCGCTCGGGCAAACGCACGGCCGCCGTCAAGGTGGCGAGCCTCTCGTCGATCGCGGCGCCACGCAACGCGGTAAGGCGCGACAACGCACGGCCGATCAGGCGCTTCACCGAATGTGCGCGATTGAGCGCCGAGTCCGGATTCTGAAACACGATCTGCAGCGACTTGATCTGCTCGTCGTTACGTCGCGTGACGCGCGCGGCGAGTGGCGTGCCGTCGAGTTCGAGCACGCTGCCCGCGTCTGGAGTGAGCAGCCCGAGCATCAGTTTCGCGAGCGTCGTCTTGCCGCTGCCAGATTCGCCGACGAGGCCGAGCGTTTCGCCGCTTGCGAGATCGATCGAGACGTTGTCCACTGCGCGCAGCGGGGCGCCGGAAACGTGGAATGTCTTCGAGAGTTTCTCCGCGCGCAGCACGAGGGCAGGGCGTTCGCGGTCACGTAACGCATCGTCGTGCGGGGATAGTGCTTCCGCGCTCGCACGCGGCAGTTCGATGGCGCGTTCGTGGTAATGGCAGCGCGACATCTGATCACCGTGCGCGGCGCTCACCCGATGCGGCGGCGGTGCTTCACGGCGGCAGCGGTCGTCGGCAAGGCGGCAGCGGTCCGCGTAAATGCAGCCTTGCGTAACCGAACCCGGCGAGGGCAGACTCCCCGCGATGGTGTCGAGCCGCTCCGTGTCCTTGCTGCGCCCCGTGCTCGGCAAGCAGCGCAGCAGTCCAACCGTATAGGGATGACGTGGCCGCGCGAACACGTCCTGGGTCGCGCCTTCCTCGACCAGCTTGCCAGCATACAACACGCCGACACGTTCGCACATCCGCCCGATCACCGCGAGGTTGTGGCTGATGAACAGCACGGCCGTGCCGAGTTCTTCGCGCAGTTGTGCCACGAGGTCGAGCACTTCGGCTTCGACGGTGGCGTCGAGTCCGGTGGTCGGTTCGTCGAGAATCAGCAGGGCTGGGTTCGAGGCGAGCGCCATCGCGATGACCACGCGCTGCTGCATGCCGCCCGACAGCTGATGCGGGTAGCTCTCCATCACGCGTTTGGGTGACGCGATACGCACGCGTTGCAATATCTCGACAGTGCGCCGCAGCGCTTCGTCACGCGAGGCGCCGGCTGCTTCGAATGCTTCCGTGACTTGGCGCGAGATCGTCAGCGACGGATTCAATGCGCGCCCGGGGTCCTGATAGACCATTGAAATCGCGTTCGCGCGCATCGAGCGCAATGCGTCGGCATCGAGCTTCTGCACGTCCTGACCGGCGATGATGAGCTTGCCGGCCTTCACTTTGCCGTTGCGCGGCAGATAGCGCAGCGCTGCCATCGCGACCGTCGATTTGCCGCAACCCGATTCGCCGACAAGGCCATAGGCTTCGCCACGCCGCACACGGAACGAGACGTCCTGCAGCACCTCGCGATCGCGTCCGCGCATCCGGTACGTGACCGTCAGCCCGACCACGGTCAGCGCATCGGTGCGATCGCTCTTTGAAACATCGAAGGCGGGGAACGAGGCGGGCGGCGGGCCGTTCATTGGTCGAGCACTCCTTGCACGCTGTCGGCGATCAGATTCACGCCGACCACGAGCGACGCGATGGCGCCGGCCGCGAACACGACCGTCCACCACGCACCGCCCGCCATCAACGTGTACGACTCGGACAGCGCGAGCCCCCAGTCGGCGGAAGGCGGCTGGATGCCGAAGCCGAGAAACGACAGCGTCGCGACCGCGAAAATTGCATACCCGAGCCGCACGGTCGCTTCGACGATGATCGGCGGCAGCACGTTCGGCAGAATCTCCGCGAACATGATGTACGGCGCGCGTTCGCCGCGCAGTTGCGCGGCAGCGACGTAGTCCAGATGCCGTTCGGCGAACACGGCGGCGCGTACTGTACGCGCGGTGATCGGCGTGAAGGTGATACCGATCACGAGGATCACGGTGAGGTTCGATGCGCCGACCGCGGCCAGCGTGAGCAATGCGACGATCACGAGCGGCAGCGCGAGCACGGCGTCGATCGCGCGGCCCACCACGTTGTCGACCCAGCCCTCGAAGTAGCCGACGATCAATCCAAGCGCAGTGCCGGCCACCGTGCCCAGCAAGGTCGCCAAAGGCGCGATGGTCAGAATGTCGCGCGCGCCGACGATCACTCGCGAGAACACGTCGCGGCCGAGCTGATCGGTGCCGAACCAATGCGTGCTGTCGGGCGGCATCAGCGAGTTGAGCGGATCGGATGCATACGGGTCGATCCGCACGATCCATTGCCCGGCGATCGCGCAGACGATCCACCATGCAACGATCAACACGCCGACCACAAAGGTGGGCGAGCGCAGCAGCACGCCCAACTGGTCGAAGCGCGGTTCAGTAGCCGCACGTGCGGCAGGCGGCGTGGCCGGCGGAACGACGGTGCTCATTCGGCGCTCCTCACGCGCAGCCGCGGATTCAGTAGAACATGCAGCGCATCGGCGACGAGATTGGCGACGGTGTAGACCACGCCGATCGTCAGCACGCCTGCTTCGAGCATCGGAAAGTCCTTCGCCTTGGCGGCGTTGTAGATCAGCGAGCCGATACCTTGATAGTGGAACAGCGTCTCCACCACCACGAGACCGCCGATCATATAGCCGAGCTGCGTCGCGGCGACGGTGATGGTCGGCAGCAGCGCATTGCGCAACACGTGCCGCCAGATCACAGTGCGGCGCGGCAAGCCTTTGAGGATCGCAGTGCGCGTGTAGTCCGCATCGAGCGCCTCGACGGTGCCCGCGCGCGCCATCCGTGCGATGTAGCCGAAGAACACCAGCACCAGCGGCAGCACCGGCAGAATCAGATGCCGCAGTTGTTCGAGCGCGCTCGCTTCGGGCGGATACGACGCTTCGATCGGCAGCCAACGCAGCCACACGCCGAACACCAGAATCAGCACGATCGACGAGACGAACTCCGGCACCACGGTTGCCGACAAGCCGGCGATGCTGATGGTGCGATCGAGCCAGCGCCCTGCGTGCATGGCCGACCACACGCCCCCCGCAATGCCGAGCGGCACGACGACGATAAACGCGAGCAAACCGAGCTTGGCCGAATGCGCCAAAGCGTCGGCGATGAATGGCCCGACCGGTTCGCGATACGCATAGGACAGCCCCATATCGCCGCGCACGAAATGCGAGATCCACGCGACGTACTGCGTCATGAGCGGCCGGTCCGCGCCAAGCTGATGATTGAGCGCCGCGACCGCGCGCGCATCGGCGAGCGGCCCGAGTACCGCACGGCCGATATCGCCAGGCAACAATTGCCCACCGGCGAACACGATCACCGACAGCAGCCAAAGCGTGATCAACGACAAGCCGACCCGCGTCGCCAGAAATCGCACGACGCGGCCGGCGTTGCCGCTCGAGACCGGAGAGGCGGAAGGGCTCACCGTGGTCGACATCGTGATCTCCTGCCAAAGAAGCGCCGTGCGCTCATGCGTTCAAGGGCGTTTGCGTTCAACAGCTTTGCATCCAACGGATTCTTGCGTTCACCGCTTTGCGTTTACCGGGCTTGCGTTCACCGCTATGCGTTCAAACTACGCGCTCAACACCGCGCGATCGAAATAGAGTTGCGCGAGCGCGGTGAAGCGAACACCGTTCACGCCCTTGCGCATGGCGATCAGCTGATCGTAGAAGAACGGGATGATCACGGGCGTTTCGTCGAGCAGCAGCGTCTGGATCTGTCCGGAGATTTTCTTCTGCGAACTCAGGTCGATCGCCGCGACGAATTGCGCGACCAGTTGATCGTATTGCGGGTTCTTGAAATGCGCCGCATTCCACGTGCCGGTGCTGGTGAGCGGCGCGTTCAGGAACACGTTCGGCACGCCGCGATGACCATAGTCGGTGATGCCGAGCGGCGAATCGAGCCAATCCGATTTGCCCGGCGTGCCCGCGCCGTAGTACAGCGACTGGCTTTCCACTTTCAGATTGATACGCACACCGATCGCCTTCGCCGCGTTCTGCACGACCACCGCGAGATCGGGAATCTCCATGTACTTCTCGGTGGTCAGCGTGACGTCGAAGCCGTTCGGCACGCCTGCTTGCGCGAGCAGTTGCTTCGCCTTGGCGATGTCGATCTTGCGTTGCGCGACGCCCGCATCCGATGACGGAAATACCGGTGCGAACGGGCTGTCGTTGCCGAGCTGCGCGCGGCCCTTGAACAGGCCACGCACCAACACGTCGCGATCGAGCGACAACGCCAATGCCTGGCGCACGCGCTTGTCCTTGAACAACGGATTGTCGTTGCGCATATGAATCTGCCGATGCGCACTCGACTTCACGCCGACTGCCTTGTAGTCCGGATTGTTCAGAATACCCGCGCCGCCCTGCACGGTGAAGGTGCCCATCACGTCGGCCTGGTGACCTTGCAAGGCGAGCAACTGCGCCTGTTCGTCGGCGTAGAAGGAGAACTGCACGCGTTGCGGCAACGCTTTGTCGCCCCAGTAATCGGGATTAGGCACAAACGACGCGCCGACCTTCGCCTGATACTTTTCGAGCTTGAACGGACCGGTGCCAATGAAGCTCTTTTCATAACCACCCGCATAGTTCGCGGGCAGGATCACGGCGTTGTAATTGTCCGAGGAAACGTAGTACGGGAAGTTGCCGTTCGGTGCATCGAGATGGAAGGCGACTGTGTGGTCGTCGACCACCTTCGCGCCGCCTTTCGACAACACGCCCTTGAGCACCGAGAGCGCCGCCGAACCGCTCGCCGGGTCGGCGAGGCGATCGAAGGTGGCGACCACGTCCTTGGCGGTGAATGCCTGGCCGTCGTGGAACTTGACGTTGGTGCGCAGCTTGAAGGTCCACACGTCGCCCTTGTCGTTCGGCTTCCACGACAAGGCAAGCGCCGGTTTCAGCACGAGCTTTTCGCCGTCGTCGTCGATCAGGAACTCGCCAGTCTGGTTCAATAGCGCGAGGCTCGCGGCATCGGTCACGGTGAGCGGGTCGACCGCGCCGGCCGGCGTTAGATGGGCTACGCGGATCGTCTGGCTAGCCGGACTCGGCGCGCCTTGCGCATGGGCCCGCGGCGCATTCAGAATGCCGCCGCCGACCAGCGACAACCCGATCACGCTCGCATAGCGCAGCAGATCGCGACGCGTGATGCGGCCGGCGATGAATTCGTCGATGGCGTGGTTGCCGTAGGCGTCGGCGGTGTGGCGGGCCAGCTCGAGTTCGGGAAATCGGTCCGCGGGAGTTTTCATCGATGGAATGTCCAGTCCGTTCTGTTGCCGGTTCTGAAGCGCCGCGCGAAATGCACGCGACAGGGCGCCTTGATTGCAATGACGAAAAGCTGCAGAGCAGCCGCAGTGGCAAAAAGCGGTTTCAGTGTAAGCGATTGCCCCCGGGTTCGGCGCGCCTGCTGCGCGGTCCGGTTCACGTTTGGCGGATAAAAGGGGCCGCGTGTGTCGTCACGACAACGCTCGACGGGCGGGCTCGCATGGCCTCGGCGACATCGCCGGATGCCGTAGCGCGGAAATCGTGGCTACCGTCGTGGAAACGTTACCGATCTGACGCGCAGGGCAAGTTGGATTTACCGCGCGAGGGTGGCCGGGCGGCGCCAGCGATGGAACAGCACGGAGCCGATCCAGCACGCCATGAACATGGCGACGATGCCATAACCCAGCACGCCGAAGCGTTCGTTGAGGCTTGCCACGGCGTCCCATACGCCACCATTCAAACCGAGCTTGTCCGATAGCAATCCCAGCGCTTCGACGCCGCCAATGACGATGGCCACCACCGCCGAGACGAACGTGATGCTCGCGTTGTAGTAGAGCTTGCGCTTCGGATCGTCCATCGCCCAGCCGTAGGCGTGGACCATCAGCACGTTGTCGGTCGAATCGACCAGCGTCATGCCGGCGGTGAAGAGCGCCGGGAATACGAGGATCGAATACAGCGGCAGACCTTTGCTGGCTTGGGACGCTGCAATTGCCAGCAGGCCGATCTCGGTCGCGGTGTCGAAACCGAGGCCGAACAGCACGCCGACCGGGTACATGTGCCAGCTTTTCGTGACGAGCCGGAACAGCGGCCGCAGTGCGCGCGACAGCAGACCGGCGGGTGCGATGGCGGCCGTCGTTTCGGCCGCGAGTTCACCGCCATGTTGGACATGGCGATAGCGGCGCCAGACGTCGCGCAGAATCACGAGATTCACGCACGCCAGCACAAGCAGAAACACCGCCGACACGAGCGTGCCGATCGTGCCGCCCACCGCCTTGAAGGTTTCGAAGCGGCCGTGCAGCGAATGCGCGGTCCAGGCGATGCCGATCGTCGCCACGATCACAATCGTCGAATGACCCAGCGAAAACGATAGGCCCACGCCGAGCGGCTGCTTGCCGGTCTGCATCAGCTTGCGCGTGACGGCGTCGATCGCGGCGATGTGGTCCGCGTCCACCGCGTGGCGCAGGCCGAAGCCATACGCGAGCAGTGCGGTGCCGAGCAGCAATGGGTAGTGGCGAAACGCGATCAGCGCCCACGCCCATGCGCCGAGATTGGCGGCGATCAGTACGGCATACAGCGTGATGAGGCGAGGGCGCAGTGAGGCGGTCGGCGTCATGAGTTACGTGAAGGAGGTTTAGTGATCGTGCGGATGTTTGTGAATCGGATCGACCCAGAAGACGGTTTCCGGTGCTTCCACTGCGTCGATGTTCAGGTTCACCACCACCGCTTCGTTGTCGCTGCGCACCAGCACGCATTCGAGCGGCTCGTCGGTGCTGGCGTTGATTTCCTGATGCGGCACATAGGGCGGCACGAAGATGAAGTCGCCCGGACCGGCTTCGGCCGTGAATTCCAGATGCTCGCCCCAGCGCATGCGTGCCTGGCCACGTACCACGTAGATCACGCTTTCGAGCGCGCCGTGATGATGCGCGCCGGTCTTTGCATTCGGATGGATCGTCACGGTGCCGGCCCAGATTTTCTGCGCACCGACGCGCGCCGCGTTGATCGCCGCCGCGCGATTCATGCCGGGCGTTTGCGCGGTATTGCTGTCGAGCTGGTCGCCCTTGATGACCTTGACGCCGTGCTCGCGCCAGTCGATTGGCGCCGATGCTTGCTCATCCTTGTAATGCGGGTGTTCGTGATCCTGGCTCATGGTGTGTCTCCTCGTGGGCGTGAGTCCGGCCGGTCGGCACGGCGCCGTCTGGCATTTTTGCACGTTCAAAAACGTGTGTGTTGCCGGCGGCCCCAGGCGGCGTCGCGGACGAAAAAAAAGCCCATCCACGGGGGACGGGCTTTTTGCTGCTTGCTTTCGGTGCTTTCGGTGCTTTCGCTGCGCTCGTTGCCTTCGTTACGCCGAGGGTCGCAGCACATGGTGTGTTGCCACCCTTGGCGCTTACTTATGCTTCGCGTTGATCACGGCTTCCGCGACGTTGTTCGGCGTTTCAGCGTAGTGCTTGAACTCCATCGTGTAGGTCGCGCGGCCTTGGGTGGCCGAACGCAGCGACGTCGAATAGCCGAACATCTCCGCGAGCGGCACTTCGGCGCGCACCAGCTTGCCGCCGCCACCGGCGATGTCTTCCATGCCTTGCACCATGCCGCGCCGGCTCGACAGATCGCCCATCACGTTGCCCATGAAGTCTTCCGGCGTTTCCACTTCGACGGCCATCATCGGTTCGAGCAACACCGGCTTGGCCTTGCGCATCGCGTCCTTGAAGGCCATCGAGCCGGCCATGCGGAACGCGTTTTCATTCGAGTCGACGTCGTGGTACGAACCGAAGGTCAGCGTCACCTTCACGTCGACCACCGGATAGCCCGCCAGCACGCCGGCCTTCAGCGTTTCCTGAATGCCTTTGTCGACCGCCGGAATGTATTCGCGCGGAATCACGCCGCCTTTAATCGCGTCGACGAATTCGTAGCCCTTGCCTTGTGCCGACGGTTCGAGCGTGATCACCGCGTGGCCGTACTGGCCGCGGCCGCCCGACTGTTTGACGAACTTGCCTTCGACATCCTCGATCTTGTTGCGCACTGTTTCGCGGTAAGCGACCTGCGGCTTGCCGACGGTCGCCTCGACGCCGAACTCGCGCTTCATCCGGTCAACCAGAATTTCCAGGTGCAACTCGCCCATCCCGGAGATGATCGTCTGGCCGGATTCTTCATCCGTCTGCACGCGGAACGACGGGTCTTCCTGCGCGAGACGATTGAGCGCGATGCCCATCTTCTCCTGGTCGACCTTGGTCTTCGGCTCGACGGCCTGCGAAATCACCGGCTCCGGGAAGATCATCTTTTCAAGGATGATCACATGCTGCGGATCGCACAGCGTGTCGCCCGTGGTCGCTTCTTTCAGGCCGACTGCCGCGGCAATGTCGCCGCAGTAAACTTCCTTGATTTCCTTGCGCTCGTTCGCATGCATCTGCAGGATCCGGCCAAGGCGTTCCTTCTTTTCCTTGGTCGCGTTGTAGACGGTGTCGCCCGAATTCACCACGCCTGAATACACGCGGAAGAAGATCAACTGGCCGACGAACGGGTCGGTCATGATCTTGAAGGCGAGCGCTGAGAACGGATCGTCGTCTTTAGGATGACGCTCGATTTCGCGGTCGTGTTCGTCGTGACCGGTGATCGCGGGAATGTCGAGCGGCGAAGGCAGATAGTCGATCACCGCGTCGAGCATGGCCTGCACACCCTTGTTCTTGAACGCGCTGCCGCACAGCATGGGCACGATCTCGTTCGCGATGGTACGCACACGAATGCCGTGCTTGATTTCCTCTTCGGTCAGCGTTTCGCCGCCCAGGTATTTGTCGAGCAATTCCTCGCTTGCTTCAGCGGCGGCCTCGACCATCTTGTCGTGCCATTCCTTCGCGGTATCCGCGAGTTCCGCCGGGATATCGCGGTACTCGAACTTGATGCCCTGGTTCTCTTCGTCCCAGTAGATCGCCTTCATCTTGACGAGGTCGACCACGCCCTGGAAATGATCTTCCGCGCCGACCGGAATCTGGATCGGCACGGCGACGCCCTTCAGACGGTCGCCGATCTGCCGTTGCACGCGGAAGAAGTCCGCGCCGACCCGGTCCATCTTGTTGACGAACGCAATGCGCGGCACCTTGTACTTGTTCGCCTGACGCCACACGGTTTCGGACTGCGGCTGGACGCCGCCCACCGAGTCGTACACCATGCAAGCGCCGTCGAGCACGCGCATCGAGCGTTCCACTTCAATCGTGAAATCGACGTGGCCCGGGGTGTCGATGATGTTGATCCGGTGTTCGGGATAATTGCCGGCCATGCCTTTCCAGAAGGCAGTGGTGGCCGCCGACGTGATGGTGATGCCGCGCTCCTGCTCCTGTTCCATCCAGTCCATCGTCGCAGCACCGTCGTGAACCTCGCCGATCTTGTGGGTCACGCCTGTGTAGAACAGGATGCGCTCGGTGGTGGTGGTTTTGCCGGCGTCGATGTGAGCGCTAATGCCGATATTCCGGTAGCGCTCGATGGGAGTCTTGCGGGGCACGTGAACCTCCTTGGAATGGCGCGCCTGAAACGCTTGCCGGGCGGCAGTCTGTGCTGCCCGGGGAGCCTGGGTGCTGCTTTACTAAGATTACTAGGATAGCGCGTCGGCCTGTCTTTTGCAGGAATCTTGCCAGCCGCCCGTGAGGCCCTGCTGGTGTGGGCCCAAAGCGCGGCGAAGGCCTTGGCAGCACGGCGCCGCGCATTGCCGCGAGTCGCTGGCGCTGCGCTGAATGCAAAAAACCGGTGCCTCGTGAAAGGCACCGGTTTTTTTGAAAAGCAGCCGTTGAAGAATCGAGCGGTGTGGCGATAGTCGACGCGCTTTTATTGCGCGGCCGGCAAGCCCTGGATCTTCATCCCCGGTTTGATGCCTTTCGACGAGAACCAGCCCTTGCTCATTTCCAACGCATACACGCCATTGTTCGTCGGGCAATGATTGTTGGTGGTCTCGGCCTGCATTTCGTCGATGTCGGTGACCGTGCCGTCGGCGCGCATGAACGCGATCGACAGCGGGATCAACGTGTTCTTCATCCAGAAGCAATGCACAGCGTTTTCGTTGAAGACGAACAACATGCCTTCATTCGGCGCGAGGGTCGTGCGATACATCAAGCCTTGTTCGCGATCGGCGTCGTTGGCGGCGACCGCCGCGTCGATCACGAACATGCCCGCGGTCAGCTTCGCGCGCGGAAAATCGCCGGGCTGCTTCGCGCCGGCCGGCATCTGTTGCGCATGAGCGGGGGCGGCGGTCGTCGCGGCGAACGACAGCGCGGCGAGCGGCAGTGCAACGGCAACAGCGAAACGCGCAATCAACGAGCGCATGGGAAATCGCACGGCATGACTCCTTGCTGGAAATTAACTCGCGAATGTTACGCGAGCGCGTCCAAAACAAAAAGGCAGATCGCCTTTCGGTGACCTGCCTTTCAACGCCGTAAGAACGGCAATGAAGCTAGTTCTTGACTGCGTTTTTTTACAACAAACTTACTCCGAAGCGCCCGAAGCTGCAGCAGCTGCTGCTGCCTTCTTCTTCGATGCCTTCTTGTGAGCGTGCTTCGTGGTCTTCTTTGCCGACGAAGCTGCTGCCATCGGAGCTGCCGAAGCTGCTGCCGGTGCCGAAGCTTGTGCGAATGCTGCCGTTGCGAAGAGGCCAGCGACCAGAGCGGCGATCAGTTTGTTCATTTTGTGAATCCTCAGCTTGAGTTAATTAACCAAATGACCCGGTTATATGTAGAGTCATGTCGGTAAACGTGCCATCCACCTTTCGGTTGACAGCCGCATCGACAATTTCTTCGACGCGTCTGCTTAGCGCTCAGACTCCCCGTACTCACCGCGAGCGCGGCTTGTGCAAAGGCCCTTAAGGCTGAATGCCGGATAGCTTCGGGCGGCATCTGCGTCGAATAACGCGTGAGCTCGCGCGCCGGTTGACGTGTTTTTTGCGGAAAATGTATAGGTCGATGTGCTGATGCAAATGAATGGCTGTGCAGCGCTCACAAACGCAATTGTTTCACGCGTTTTTCATATTGGTTTCACGCGCTCTTTTGTTTGCGGATACAAAGAGTTAGCTTTTCGATGAAGCTCGAAATACACAGTCGATGCGCATTTGGCGCAGAGATCGCACGCATGCGTATGCGATCAGACGATACCTTCCCATGGCGCCTTCAGCGGCAATTCGACACTTTCTCCAGGCTGCAATCCGAGCGAAAAAATATCGAGGGCGCCGACCCCCGCGCGCACGAGACGCAACGTCGGAAAACCGACTGCAGCAGTCATGCGCCGCACCTGACGGTTCTTGCCTTCGGTGATCGACAACTCGATCCACGTGGTCGGAATCGCGGCTCGATAGCGGATCGGCGGCGTACGGGTCCATAGCGAGCCGGTCGGTTCGACGTATTCGGCGCGGCAGGGCCGCGTCACGTAATCGCCGAGATCGACGCCGCGCGCGAGCTTCTTCAACGTGGCATCGTCGAGCGCGCCTTCCACCTGCGCCCAATAGCGTTTGACCAGTTTGTGGCGCGGCTCGGCGATGCGCGCTTGCAGCGCGCCGTCGTCGGTGAGGAGGAGCAGGCCTTCGCTATCGGAGTCGAGTCGGCCCGCCGGGTACACGCCGGGCACTTTCACCCAGTCGGCCAGCGACGCCCGCGTTTCGTGCGGCGAAAACTGACAGATGGTGCCGAACGGTTTGTTAAGGGCGAGAAGTCGCATAGGGGAATCGCTGAAGGTCGAGCGGCGCCGATTGCGGCGGGACGTGCCCACGCGGGCCGGGAGTGGTGCCGCTTCGATAGTAAAGGGCGGAATAATAATGCATAACCAGCCATCGCAAGTCCTTGGTCTTATATAAGACATAGGAGTGCACAGCTTTTCAGTTTTGATTTTCGACAAGGTGGAAAACCCCGAGCCGCTACGGCCTCGTTGCCGCGCCGGTGTGGGCTAGAATAGGCCACCAGGCCGCTCGCGGGCCTCCGGCATTGCGCGTAGCGAGGAGCAACCAGTTTCCGCAGTCTCCCATCAGCTTTCAGCACAGCCTTCACTGGAGTCCGATCATGCCGTATCAGCACATCAAGGTTCCGACCGGCGGTGACAAGATCACTGTCAACGCAGATTTCTCACTCAACATTTCCGACCAGCCCATCATTCCGTATATCGAAGGCGACGGAACCGGCCTCGACATCACGCCGGTGATGTTGAAGGTGGTGGATGCCGCGGTAGAAAAAGCCTACGCGGGCAAGCGGAAAATCCACTGGATGGAAATTTACGCCGGCGAGAAGTCGACCAAGGTGTACGGCCCGGACGTGTGGCTGCCGGAAGAAACGCTGCAGGTGCTGAAGGAATACGTCGTCTCGATCAAGGGTCCGCTCACCACGCCGGTCGGGGGCGGTATCCGGTCGCTGAACGTCGCGCTGCGTCAGGAACTCGATCTGTATGTTTGCCTGCGCCCGGTGCAGTACTTCAAGGGTGTGCCTTCCCCCGTGCGTGAGCCGGAGAAAACCAACATGGTGATCTTCCGCGAGAACTCGGAAGACATCTATGCCGGCATCGAATGGCCTGCCGAGTCGGAACAGGCGAAGAAGGTCATCAAGTTCCTGCGGGAAGAAATGGGTGTGAAGAAGATCCGCTTCCCGGAAACCTCGGGGATCGGTATCAAGCCGGTGTCGCGCGAAGGCACGGAGCGCCTGGTGCGCAAGGCGATCCAGTATGCGATCGACAACGATCGCCGCTCGGTCACGCTCGTGCACAAAGGCAACATCATGAAGTTTACGGAAGGCGCATTCCGTGACTATGGTTATGCGCTCGCGCAGAAAGAATTTGCCGCGGAGTTGATCGACGGCGGCCCGTGGATGAAGATCAAGAATCCGAAGACGGGTGGCGACATTGTGCTGAAAGACGTGATTGCCGATGCGTTCCTCCAGCAGATCCTGTTGCGTCCGGCGGAATACGACGTGATCGCCACGCTGAATCTGAACGGTGACTATGTTTCGGACGCGCTGGCCGCGCAAGTCGGCGGTATCGGCATCGCGCCGGGCGCGAACATGTCGGACTCGGTCGCCATGTTCGAAGCTACGCATGGTACGGCGCCGAAGTACGCTGGCAAAGATTACGTGAACCCGGGCTCGGAGATTCTCTCGGCTGAGATGATGCTGCGTCACATGGGCTGGACTGAAGCGGCTGACCTGATCATCAGGTCGATGGAAAAGTCGATTCTGCAAAAGCGGGTCACGTATGACTTCGCGCGCTTGATGGAAGGCGCCACGCAAGTGTCTTGTTCTGGCTTTGGGCAGGTGTTGATCGAGAATATGTAGGCGATTTCGCGCTGGGTTCCTCAGCTCGAATTCAAAGCCCCGGCGCCGTGAGGCGACCGGGGTTTTTTGTTTTGCAGCATTCAAACCGCATCGGCGTCACCCCTGCTGTGGATGTACGGTCTGTACGGTCGAATTTCCGCCATCAGGGCGTCGCTGTGTTTGAGGGAGATCTGACGCGTAGTCTCGATATGCGGCGCGCGCGGCGGGGGCGCTGCGCCGATTAGCCGACGGCAAGGCGAAGCAGGTCGAAAAGCGAAGCAGCGACCGTTATTTGGGATTTCGTGCCGTCGGTGCACCGTTGAGCCTCGCATGGTGCGAAGCCGCGCCGCATCCGACACTCTTCCACCCTTGCCCAATGATCCGACTGGGCCTTTTCCGTCGCACGCCGGGATCGCGATCCGCAACAGGTAGGTTAGAAGCCCACAAGGTTAGAAGCTCACACTCAAAAAAAGAAACCCGGCACGAAGCCGGGTTTCAAAGGATCGGGTAACGAACCGTATCAGGCAGGTGCCTGGATGTTCGATGCCTGTTTGCCTTTCGGGCCTTGCACGACCTCGAAGGTTACTTTTTGACCTTCCTTGAGGGTCTTGAACCCATTCATCTGGATGGCCGAGAAGTGTGCAAACAGATCCTCACCACCCTCGTCAGGCGTGATAAATCCGAAACCTTTTGCGTCATTGAACCATTTGACCGTACCAGTTGCCATTCCAACTTCCCCTGTAACTCATGTCACTACCACGAGCCCTCGAAAAGCTCGACGACCGCGCGAGGCAGCCGCTCCCTCCTCACAAGCTCACCATCGGCATTTTTTCGATTTATGGCGCAGTGAAAAAAGTGCCAGCTTGATTGTTGAGGCTCTTTATTCGAGTGTCAAGAAAATTTTGAGATGCCGTTGCCGCGTTGCAAACAGGCATTTTCCAGGGTTTTTCCGGCTTTTATTTTCTTATGTGCGCTTGCGCAAGCGGTCTGTCTTGAAAAGTCGCATAATCGACTCACTTGCTGTTCTGCGGGTCGCGCACCGCCGGCTGGCGGGGCAAGGGCAGCGAGCCAGCCGGCATTGGCAGGTTGTGCGATACTCAATCCGACTGCGGCGCGGCACGGCTGCGAAGCATCACAGGATAGGGGGCCGGCTCCGCAATCGGCTCGTCGAATGACGCAACGCTTCGGGGTAATTACCCATCAGGCGGAAGCGAACGGGCTCACCGGCTGGTCGGCCGGGTTTTGACAGGATTGCGGGCCTGTCCTAGTTGTTTAGAATGGGTGTATGGCGATTATCCCGGACAAGCAGGACGGCACCGTACTGGAGCGGCAGGAAAAGAAGCTGAAGCCGCCGTCCATGTACAAGGTGGTGCTGCTGAATGACGACTTCACGCCAATGGAATTTGTCGTGATGATCGTGCAGGAATACTTCAATAAAGATCGTGAAACCGCAACCCAGGTTATGTTGAAGGTGCATCGCGAGGGCAGGGGAGTTTGTGGGGTCTATACGCGGGACATCGCGTCGACCAAAGTCGAGCAAGTCGTTACCCACGCACGGCAGGCCGGGCATCCGCTGCAGTGTGTGATGGAGGAAGCATGATTGCCCAGGAACTGGAAGTCAGCCTGCACATGGCGTTCATGGAAGCACGCCAGGCGCGGCACGAGTTCATAACGGTCGAACATCTTTTGCTGGCACTGTTGGACAATCCAACGGCCGCGGAGGTGTTGCGTGCATGCGCGGCCAATATCGAGGATCTGCGCCAGAATCTGCGCAACTTCATTCATGACAACACGCCTACCGTGCCTGGCACGGACGACGTCGACACGCAGCCCACGCTGGGTTTCCAGCGTGTGATCCAGCGCGCGATCATGCATGTGCAATCCACCTCGAACGGGAAGAAGGAAGTGACCGGCGCGAATGTGCTGGTCGCGATCTTCGGCGAGAAGGATTCGCATGCGGTGTACTACCTGCAGCAGCAGGGCGTGACGCGTCTGGACGTGGTGAATTTCATCTCGCATGGCATCGCCAAGACGAGCAGTACCGACGCCGCGAAAGCGAGCGACGCGAATGCCGAGTCCGACGAAGCCGCCGCGCAGAAGGAAACGCCGCTCGCCCAGTTCACGCAGAACCTGAACCAGATGGCGAAAGACGGCCGGATCGATCCGCTGATCGGGCGCGAGTCGGAAGTCGAGCGGGTGGTGCAGGTGCTGTGCCGTCGCCGCAAGAACAATCCGCTGCTGGTCGGGGAGGCCGGCGTCGGCAAGACGGCGATCGCCGAAGGGCTCGCCTGGCGCATTACGCGCGGCGAAGTGCCGGATATTCTGGCGGATGCGCAGGTGTATTCGCTCGACATGGGCGCGCTGCTCGCCGGCACCAAGTATCGCGGCGACTTCGAACAACGCCTGAAGACGGTCCTCAAGGAATTGAAGGAACGTCCGCACGCGATCCTGTTCATCGACGAAATTCATACGCTGATCGGCGCGGGCGCCGCGTCGGGCGGTACGCTGGATGCATCGAATCTGTTGAAGCCGGCGTTGTCGTCGGGCACGCTCAAGTGCATTGGCGCGACCACGTTCACGGAGTATCGCGGCATCTTCGAAAAAGACGCGGCATTGTCGCGCCGTTTCCAGAAGGTCGACGTGACCGAGCCGACTGTCGAGCAGACGGTGGCGATCCTGCGCGGCCTGAAGTCGCGCTTCGAAGAGCATCACGGTGTGAAGTATTCGTCGGGTGCGCTGTCGGCGGCGGCTGAGCTGTCGGCGCGCTTCATTACGGATCGTCATCTGCCGGACAAGGCGATCGACGTGATCGACGAAGCGGGCGCGGCGCAACGTATTCTGCCGAAGTCTAAGCAGAAGAAGACCATCGGCAAGAACGAGATCGAAGAAATCATTTCGAAGATCGCCCGTGTCCCGCCGCAAAGCGTGTCGCAAGACGATCGCAGCAAGCTGCAAACGCTGGATCGCGATCTGAAGAGCGTGGTGTTCGGGCAAGACCCGGCCATCGACGCGCTGTCGGCTGCGATCAAGATGGCGCGCGCCGGCCTCGGCAAACTGGACAAGCCGATTGGTGCATTCCTGTTCTCCGGTCCCACGGGTGTTGGTAAGACCGAAGTGGCGAAGCAACTGGCGTTCACGCTGGGGATCGAGCTGATCCGCTTCGACATGTCGGAATACATGGAGCGTCATGCGGTGAGCCGTTTGATCGGCGCGCCGCCGGGCTATGTCGGTTTCGATCAAGGCGGTTTGCTGACTGAAGCCGTCACGAAGAAGCCGCATTGCGTGCTGTTGCTCGACGAAATCGAGAAGGCGCATCCGGACATCTACAACGTGCTGCTGCAGGTAATGGACCACGGCACGTTGACCGACAACAACGGCCGCAAAGCGGATTTCCGCAACGTCATCATCATCATGACGACGAACGCGGGTGCCGAGGCAATGGGCAAGTCGGTGATCGGCTTCACGAATCGTCGGGAAACCGGCGACGAAATGGTCGACATCAAGCGCATGTTCACGCCGGAGTTCCGTAACCGTCTGGACGCGACGATCAGCTTCCGCTCGCTCGATGAGGAAATCATCATGCGTGTGGTCGACAAGTTCCTCATGCAACTGGAAGATCAGTTGCACGAGAAGAAGGTCGATGCGCTCTTCACTGACGCGCTGCGCAAGCATCTCGCCAAGCACGGCTTCGATCCGTTGATGGGTGCGCGGCCAATGCAACGTCTGATCCAGGACACGATCCGTCGTGCGCTGGCCGACGAGTTGCTGTTCGGCAAGCTCATGAACGGCGGCCGTGTAACGGTCGACGTGGATGCGGAAGACAAGGTGCAGTTGACCTTCGACGAGCATCCGGCGCCGCGCAATCCGAATCCGGAAGCGGTTGAGGTGGAGTAGGCAGTGATGCTGGCGGTTTGATTCCACACAAGGCGGAACGAGAACGGCGCGCGATGAAATCGGCGCCGTTCTGCTTTTCGTAGTGCGGGTAGCTGACTGCCTCGACGTAACCGCGCTTTCGTCTGATGTAGACCACAGCCATCGTAAGCATCTTAAATTTCGGATACCCACGGATCCCGGCCACCCTCAATTCGGGATCACGTATCGCGCGTCAATCAAGATGAGAACAGCGCGTCAATCAGGATGAGAACTGGCGTGGCGGCAGCGGTGGAGGGCGTAGCCCGGAAACCGCTGCCGCCACGCCGCGCCGAACAGTCCCCCGTCGTCGGGGAGCCTTGTCGGTGGTCGCGGTGGATCGGGTATGAAGGAACCTTCCATTTCACGGGAGGCTACGGTGCCCGGGCGTCACGTCAACGACCACCAGATGAGGCTCTATATGAAGTACAGAAGCAAGGAACAACCGACCAGGGCAGGCGCACGCGCCGGGTTCAGCGCCGCCACTGCCTATCGCATCGAACAGGACCCAAGACCGCCATCGAAGAAGAAGGCGCCACGCACGCGTCGCCGTGCTGATCCCCTGGCAGCAATCTTTGACGCCGAGATCGTCCCGCTGCTCCAGTCCGCTCCCGGCATCCGGCCCGTGGCCGTACTGGACGAGATGCTTCGGCGCCATCCAGACCTCCCGGGCAACGTGCGTCGCACGCTCGAGCGGCGTATTCGCGACTGGCGGGCACTCCATGGCGAGGAGCGTGACGTCATGTTCCGCCAGGTGCACGAGCCCGGTCGCCTCGGATTGTCCGACTTCACCGAGATGGACAGCCTGGGCGTCACCGTGGCGGGTGTCGCGCTGGACCACCGTCTGTATCATTTCCGGCTGGCCTGCTCGGGCTTTGAGCACGCTCACGTCATCCTCGGCGGCGAGAGCTATGTCGCGCTGGCCGAAGGGCTGCAGAACGCGTTGTGGGTGCTCGGTGGCGCACCGCGCGAGCACCGCAGCGACAGCCTGTCGGCGGCGTTCCGCAATCTCGAACGCGAAGCGCGCGACGATCTCACCACGCGTTACGAAGCGCTCTGTGCTCACTACGGAATGCAGCCTACGCGCAACAACCGCGGCGTTGCCCATGAGAACGGCTCCATCGAGAGCCCTCACGGCCACCTCAAGAACGCGGTGCGTGATGCGTTGCTTTTGCGCGGCAGTAAAGACTTCGACGACCTCGATACCTATCGCCGCTTCATCGACGAGCACGTCTGTCGCATCAACGCGCGCAATGGCAAGCGCATTGAGGCCGAGCGCCCGCAGCTTCAGCCACTGCCGCCGCAGCGCACGACGGACTACGAGCAAACGCGTGTGTACGTCAGCTCCACCGGCGGCTTTGTCCTGCGCAAGGTGTTCTATACCGTCCCGTCCCGGCTGATCGGTCATCGACTGCGCGTGCGGCTGTATGACGACCGGCTGGAACTGTTCCTGGGCAGCACCGCCCTGATGACGCTGCAGCGCGGCCGTCCGGGTCCCAGTGGCAAGCACGGCCACGTCGTCAACTACCGGCACATCATCCACGCGCTGCGCCGCAAGCCCATGGCGCTGCTCAACCTGGTCTACCGCGATCAGGTCTTTCCGCGTGAGGCCTATCGATTGACCTTCGAACGCCTGTGCGAGCAACTGCCTGAGCGTGCGGCATGCAAGACCATGGTTGAACTGCTCAGCCTGGCCCACGAGCGCAACTGCGAGGCACAACTGGCGCAGGCACTCGAGCAGTGCCTGGCCGACGGGCAACTGCCCGATCTGCACGCGCTGAGTTCCCGTTTCGAAGCGAAACCCGCGAGCCTGCCGCAGGTGAACGTCCAGCTGCCTTCGTTGCGCGACTACGAGGCCCTGCTTGGCCTGCAAATGGAGGTGGCAGCATGAATCACGAATTCGACGCCACCCGCCTGTCGCTGCTGCTCAACGATTTGCGGCTGCCCGCCATCAAGCAGATCTGGTCGAGCTTTGCCGAGCGTTCCGACACGGAAGGCTGGCCCGCGGCGCGCCTGCTCATGGCGCTGGCCGAACACGAGATCGCCGAGCGCGATCGACGTCGCATCGAACGTCACCTCAGGGACGCCGGGCTGCTGCCGGGCAAGACGCTGGAGAACTTCGATTTCGACGCGGTGCCGATGGTGTCGAGAGCGCACGTCTCGGCGCTTTGCGCTGGCGACGGCTGGCTGCGCAACGGCGCCAACCTGATTCTTCTGGGGCCGTCCGGAGGCGGCAAGTCGCACTTGTCGTCGGCCATTGGACTGAGCCTGCTGGAGAACGGCTGGAAGGTCCTGTTCGCCCGTACCACCGATCTCGTGCAGCGGTTGCAGGTCGCACGCCGCGAGCTGTCGCTGGAGTCCGCCATCAACCGGCTGGATCGATTCGATCTCCTTATTCTGGACGACTTTGCATACGTCAGCAAGGATCAGGCCGAGACGTCGGTGCTGTTCGAGCTCATCAGCGCCGGTATGAGCACCGCTCTTTTTGCTAACTGCAAATCAACCATTTGGCGAATGGGACCGTATCTTCCCCGACCGGGCCATGACGGTAGCCGCCGTCGACCGGCTGGTCCATCACTCCACGATCTTTGAACTGAACGTCGAAAGCTACCGTAGGCGTACCGCCCTCGAGCGCAAGCAGCAGGGACCGGGACGCCCGGCCAGTATCGCGACACCAAACAACGTCGGCGTGCCGCCGCGCCCGGAGGATCAGCAATGAAGCACAACGCACATCTGCAGCTCGTAACGCGTGACGATACATCCGACAGTTCGACGACGAAGCCCATCGCACGCACGGCCGCACAACGGCAACGCGCATACCGCTTACGCCGCAAACGGGCCGTTATAGACGCCATTGGTGAGGAAGCCTGCGCGTCACGCGTTACGATGCTGGCCCTGCTCGGCGAAGGCTTGGCGGCATTGGATAACAGCGACACTTCGACAAGGCTCATTGAGAGCAAACGCCACTGCGTAAGGCGTGTGCTCCAGGCCATCGTCACGCGTTACGCAATCGATCTCACCGACTGACGCGCTGTTCTCATCCTGATTGTCGCGCGGCACAGAATGCCTGCAGCGTAACGCGTTGCGCTGCAGGCTCTGCCCGGCGACGGCTTGGCGGCATTGGACGCCGGCGACATTCCACGATGCTCATCGAGATCAAACGCGACAGCGTAAAGCGTGTGCTCCAGGCCATCGCCACGCATTACGCAATCGTCCTCACCGGCTCGGGCGCCGTTCTCATCCTGATTGTCGCGCGGCACACGCGCGCCAGCGTCAATCAAAAACTGCGCGTCAATCAATAAACGCTTGTCAGCGCCAATCAACATCGGCATCATCAACCCCGCCGCGACATTCTCATCCTGATTGTCGCGCGTCTCTCATCCAGATTGTCGCGCCACAATCACGTTCCTCCATCGCTGAAAATCGTTTTCCAGGCATTCGTGTACCCGGATTGACGCCTTGATCTTGCCATTGTCGGTCGAATCCATGCATAGCCCGGTTCCGGCATTAAAGTACGCTTGAGTTCGGTTGACCTTAAGCCACTGCTGCTGGGCGCTGTTGTTGCAGGTCGATGTCCTGACCAGATTGTTATTGTCCGCAGTGAGGCACAGTCCCGTGTTACTGGACAGGTGCAGCTTGTAGGTATCGCCCTCGGTCAGGATCTGATTTGCGTTACCTCTTAGGCATTGCCATAGTCCGGCTTGTAGCCCGCCGCCCAGCATATCCAGACAGTAAAAATTGACTCGGTTTTGCAAGTGCTTCTGTACAAAGGGTGCGCTTGGATTGACGCTCAGCGTGCATACCTGTTCTGTTGTGCATATAGATTTCGCGACTGACGCACAATTACCATAAGTTTTCGAACTGCTGCTAGTGGGCCTTACCGTTCCGCCATTCGCCTGTGGTGAGCCGTATACCGCAATTGCTTCCGGAACATCCGAACACGATGAGTGTTGTTCATTACCTTGAGCAAAATTCTCCACCCACTCCTGAAGATTTTTGAGTCCACCATAGTTTGTCGGCACGATTATTGTTGCAACCGTTGTCACCTGCTCGGTTCGGGTATTCGTGATTGATGCGGTCCAGCCATCGATACCAGACCTCGCCACTTTTATTCGATATGTGACACCTTCCTTCCAGGGGAAGGTTATCCGACATTGCACTCCGCTCCCCTCGTGACCGAAATGTGAGCAATTGGTCCCGGTAGTGTCTCGCCATCCGGTCGCACCCCAGATGGAAAAATTCAGGGCCTTGTCATTTCCATTGCCAATTTGAAGGCCAACGTAACCACCTTCTTGAGTGCCGGTGTAACTCCATTGATGTGCCCAGTAGGTTCTACCATTTAATCCTGGCGCTCTCGTCACCGTTATCTGGAATTCCATATCGGTGTATCCATCGGATACTTGCGGCCATGTTCTATTGATGGTCGCCATGCCGCCAGCTACGACCGCGTGAGCAACACATGGCGCGAGGACGTTCGATGCGAGCGCGATATTAAGAAATGCCGTGAGAAATTTTTTTCGTGCCGGATTACAAAAAAAATAATAAAAAATTGATTTAATAGTGATATTTATCAAAGGACATTTCATAGTCAAGTATTCCTAAATAATTGACGAAAATATAAATATGAGCCGATGATCCAGAAAATTCGGGTCAATGAGATTTTCGTCTAACGGGGAATCGCAGAGATTTTATGAAATTTTATTTATTTGCGATCATATCAATCGTCAACTTGAATGCAATGCTGACTGTATTTTCGGATTTGATTTTTACCTGCGGAGCGGGATGCATGCCCGTAATCAGAAAATTTATACCCTCATCGAACTGAGTTTCGCTCGGTTGTGCGACACTCTTCAGTGGGTGGTCTTTTGAATAAATTGTAAGGCGATGGGGCTG
Source organism: Paraburkholderia sp. RL17-337-BIB-A (assembly GCF_046025895.1). Lineage (NCBI taxonomy): Bacteria > Pseudomonadati > Pseudomonadota > Betaproteobacteria > Burkholderiales > Burkholderiaceae > Paraburkholderia > Paraburkholderia sp. RL17-337-BIB-A. Next base: position 770,250 of record NZ_JARESY010000001.1, read on the forward strand.
CGAGTCAACGATCACATCGTCGCAGGTTATTCCCGGAGTCGACGTGTCGGGAGCAGGTGCGTGACTGGGAGACACGCCGTCCGGTTAATGGCCGGTCGGCGCTAATTCATCTGCGAAATAACCTGGTGCCAACTTCAGTGGATTGGGCGTCAGCCGTGGCCAATGGGCGCATTTCCAACGGTGACTTTACAAACGCCAAGGCCGCATCTCAATGCTTGCCCGTGCTGCCAAAACCGCCGGCGCCACGCTCGCTTTCCGCGAAATCATCCACGATATTGAACTCGGCCTGGACCACCGGCACGATCACGAGTTGCGCAAGCCGCTCCATCGGATTCAGCACGAAGGTGGTCTCGCCGCGGTTCCACGTCGAGATCATCAGCTGACCTTGGTAATCCGAATCGATCAGGCCAACCAGGTTGCCCAGCACGATGCCGTGCTTATGACCCAGACCCGAGCGCGGCAAAACCAACGCCGCATAACCCGGATCGCCGACGTGGATTGCCAGCCCCGTCGGCACCAGCGCGGTTTCGCCGGGTTTCAGCGTCAACGGTTCGTCGAGACAGGCACGCAGGTCGAGGCCCGCGCTGCCCGTGGTTGCATAGGCCGGGAGTTGGTCGCGCATGCGCGCATCGAGAATCTTCAGGTCGAGTTTCATGCAGGTTCGAAGGTTTAAGGGGTAGAGGCCGGGCGTCCGAGCTGGAACGCATCGGCGAGAAGTTCATAGGAGCGCAGCCGCGCGCGGTAGCTGCCCGAAACGGTGAGTACGATCAATTCGTCGGCCTGGAACTGCTCCTGCAACGCGTGGAGCCGCTCAGTGACCGTTTCCGGCGTGCCGATAATGCTCCGCGGTTTCTCGCGGTCGATCACGAGGCGCTCGCGTTCGCCGTATTCCTGCGCGATGCCTTGTTCAACGGTCGGGATCGGTTCATTCAGGCCATAAGCCATTTGTACGCGACGCAGGTCGACGGCCTTTTCCAGGTCGGCTGCTTCCTGTTCGGTGTCCGCGCAGATCACGAATACGGCTGCGGCCAGATAGGGTTGTTGCGCTTCCTGGCTGGCCTTGAAGCGCTCGCGATAGGCATGCGCCACCTGGTGCCCGAAATGCGCGTTGATGAAATGCGCGAACGCAAAGCGGATACCGAGCTGTGCCGCCAGCAGGCCGCCGAATTCGCTCGAACCGAGCATCCAGAGCTGTGGGCGCGTGTCGACTTGCGGCTGCAGGAGCACACCGTGCGCGAGGTGACCTTCGGGCAGCGTGCCGTGCATCAGGCCGACTAGATCCGCGACCTGCTGCGGAAAAATGTCGCCGCGATTGTAGGCGCCGGCCGCCACCGCTTGCGCCGTATGCATATCGCCTCCCGGCGCGCGTCCCACGCCAAGGTCAATGCGATTCGGAAACAGCGCCTCGAGCATCATGAATTGCTCGGCCACCTTGAACGGGCTGTAGTAGGGCAGCATGATGCCGCCCGAGCCGAGGCGAATGCGTTGGGTCGCACTGCCGAGGCGCGCCAGCATCACTTCGGGGCACGGATTGGACACGCCCCGCAAGCCGTGGTGTTCAGCGCACCAGTAGCGCGTGTAGCCGAGATCATCGGCAAGTTGCGCGAGTTCGACGGTGGCCGCGATCGCGTCCGCCACCGAGTGCCCGCCGATCACGGGCGTTTGATCGAGCACGGAAAGTAGCGTCATGGCAGTACTGCTCCAGATGATTCGGTGCGCCAGAGGCGCTGGTGGCGAACGCGGCAGGCGCCGCCACGCGCGGTTTTAGCGGATCAGACTTGGGTCGGGCAGACGTCTGGCAATCTCAACGATCAAGGCGCGCGCGAGCGTCTGCTTGTCGGCGCGCGGCAGCTTCGTGGCGCCCCCTGCTTCGAACAGGATCACCTCGTTGTCGTCGAGACCGAAAGTCAGCGGGCCGAGATTGCCGACCAGAAGCGGCACGTTCTTGCGCAAGCGCTTTTCTTCGCCATGCACTTCGAGGTCGCTGCTCTCCGCTGCAAAGCCGACGGTAAACGGCGGATGCGGCAGCTTGGCGACCGCTGCCAGAATGTCCGGATTCTCGACGAAGGTAAAGGTGGGCAGTGCGCGATCGGCGGTCTTCTTGATCTTGTGGTCGCTGGCGTGATCGACACGCCAGTCGGCCACCGCGGCCACACCGATGAAGATGTCGGCGTCGGCGACGGCGCGCATCACCGCGTCGTGCATCTGCTGCGCGGTTTGCACGTCTTCGCGGAACACGCCCCACGGCGTTTCCAGCGCGACCGGGCCTGCGACCAGATGCACCTCGGCGCCGGCCTGCTGCGCGGCGCGCGCGAGCGCAAAGCCCATCTTGCCGCTCGAACGGTTGGTGATGCCGCGCACCGGATCGAGTGGCTCGAAGGTCGGCCCCGCGGTCAGCAACACGCGACGGCCGGCCAGGATCTTGGGCGAGAAGAACGACGCGATCGCCTCAAACGTGGCGGCGGCTTCCAACATGCGTCCGTCGCCGGTTTCGCCGCACGCTTGCGGACCCGAGTCCGGACCGAGCACTTCGACGCCGTCGCCGCGCAGTTGCGTGACGTTGCGCTGGGTGGCCGGGTTCTGCCACATCTGCCGGTTCATCGCCGGCACGACGAGCAGCGGACAATCGCGCGCGACACACAATGTAGAGAGCAGGTCGTCGGCCATGCCGTGCGCGAGTTTGGCGAGGAAGTCGGTCGAGGCGGGCGCAATGACGATCGCGTCGGCTTCACGCGAGAGGTCGATGTGCGCCATGTTGTTCGGCACGCGTCCGTCCCATTGGCTTGTGTAGACCGGACGGCCGGACAACGCCTGCATGGTGACGGGGGTGATGAACTGCGTGGCCGCTTCGGTCATCACGACCTGTACGGTCGCGCCAGCCTTGGTCAACAGGCGCGTGAGTTCGGCGATCTTGTAGCAGGCAATACCGCCCGTCATGCCGAGGACGAGGTGTTTTCCTGCGAGTTCTGCGGTTGCCAACGAAAGCCTCCGACAAAGCGTGGTGGCGGGCGGCGGTACTGTGCATGGCCGCCCGTCGTCAAAACCGGAATCCGGGCGGCCGTGCTTCCGGCGCCTGTGCAGGCACCTCGTTACCGCGAGCCGCGCACCCGGCGCAACTCATCGAGCACGAGCAGAATCGCACCGATCGTGATCGCGCTGTCGGCGAGATTGAACGCCGGCCAGTGCCACGTGCGGACGTGAAAGTCGAGAAAGTCGATCACATGGCCGTACGCGAGTCGGTCGATCACGTTGCCGAGGGCGCCGCCGAGAATCAGCGAAAGCGCCGTGCTAAACATTTTCTGCCCGCCGTGACGCTTGAGCAGGTAGCAGATCACCAGTGCCGCGACCACGCCGAGCGCGGTAAACGCCCAGCGCTGCCAGCCGCCCGCCATCGCGAGGAAGCTGAAGGCGGCGCCGCGGTTGTACACGAGGATCAGGTTGAAAAACGGCGCGACCTCATGCGGAACACCGTAGGCAAACACCTTCTGGACCGCGATCTTGGTGAGCTGATCGAACAGGATCACGATCAGCGCGACGCCGAGCCACGGCGCCAGCGAACTGTTGCTGGCCGACGTTTTCGACATGGTTTTTGCCATTATGCCGCGCTCCTCGTTTCACCGCTGCCGAACAGATTGCTGAAGCAGCGGCCGCACAGCGTGGGGTGTTCGGCGTGCGCACCGACATCCGCGCGGTAGTTCCAGCAGCGTTCGCACTTCAGATACTTCGAGGCGATCACGTCGACGCCTTCGTCCGCTTCGCTATCGACCTTGACGACGCTCGCGGCCGACGTGATCAGCACGAACTTCAGGTCGTCGGCGAGGCTCGCGAGCGTGTCGTAACGCGCGCCGCTCGCGCGGATTTCGACTTCCGCCTGCAGCGACGAGCCGATCAGGTTCGCGACGCGTGCTTCTTCCAGCGCCTTGGTCACGTCGCTCCGCGCGGCGCGCAGCAGCGTCCATTTGTCGAGCAACTCGCCGGCGCCCGGCACTGCCGGAAACGCGTGATAGGTCTCGGTGAAGATCGTTTCGCTGTTCGGCTGGAAGATCTTCCACGCTTCTTCAGCGGTGAACGACAGGAACGGCGCCATCTGGCGCAGCAGGCCATGCGCGATGTGATACAACGCGGTCTGAGCCGAACGGCGCGCGACGGAGTCGGCCGCCGTGGTGTACAGGCGGTCTTTCAGCACGTCCAGATAGAAGCCGCCCAGGTCTTCCGAGCAGAACGTCTGCAGCTTCGCGACCACCGGGTGGAATTCGTACTTGTCGTAGTGCGAGAGGATGTCGTTTTGCAGATTCGCCGACAACGCCACCGCATAGCGATCGATCTCGAGCCAGTCTTCGACCGGACGCGCATGTTGCGCGAAGTCGAAATCGGACAGGTTCGCGAGCAGGAAGCGCAGCGTATTGCGGATACGGCGATAGCCTTCGGTCACGCGCTTCAGGATTTCTTCCGAGATCGCCAGTTCGCCCGAGTAATCGGTCGACGCGATCCACAACCGGATGATTTCCGCGCCGAGGCGATTCGCCACTTCATGCGGATCGATACCGTTGCCGAGCGACTTGCTCATCTTGCGGCCTTCGCCGTCGACGGTGAAGCCATGCGTGAGCAGCGCGTTGTAGGGCGGGCGGCCGTCGAGCATCGAGGCGGTCAGCAGCGACGAGTGGAACCAGCCGCGGTGCTGGTCCGAGCCTTCCAGATACAGATCGGCCGGGAATTGCAGTTCGTCTTTATGCGAGCCGCGCAGCACGTGCCAGTGCGTCGTGCCCGAATCGAACCAGACGTCGAGCGTGTCGCGGTTCTTCTCGTACATGTTGGCGTCGTCGCCGAGCAGTTCGCGCGGGTCGAGCGTTTGCCACGCTTCGATGCCGGCCTTCTCGACGCGTTGCGCGACTTCTTCGAGCAACGCCAGCGTGCGCGGATGCAGTTCGCCGGTTTCCTTGTGTACGAAGAACGCCATCGGCACGCCCCATTGACGCTGACGCGACAGCGTCCAGTCCGGGCGGTTGGCGATCATGCTGAACAGCCGCTGCTTGCCCCACGCCGGATAGAAGGCGGTGTTCTCGATGCCTTCGAGTGCGGTTTCGCGCAGCGTCTTGTCGGTGTCGTTCGGCTTCACGTCCATGCCGGCGAACCATTGCGAGGTCGCGCGGTAGATGATCGGCGTCTTGTGGCGCCAGCAGTGCATGTAGCTGTGCGTGTACTTCTCGGTGCGCATCAGCGAACCGGCGTTGTGCAGCGCCTCGACGATCTGCGGGTTGGCCGCCCAGATCGACAGGCCGCCGAACAGCGCCAGCGATTCGATATAGCGGCCGTCACCCATCACCGGGTTGATGATGTCCGAATCCGACATGCCGTGCGCCTTGCACGACACGAAGTCTTCTACGCCATACGCCGGCGACGAGTGCACGACACCCGTACCCGTTTCGGTCGTTACGTAGTCGCCGAGATAAACCGGCGCCGTGCGCTTATAGCTCGGATGCGCCGCGGCGAGCGGGTGATTGAAGCGCAGGTTGACGAGTTTCGCGCCCGGCGTGGTCGCGATGACCGCGCCTTCGAGGCCGTATTGCTTCAGGCAGGCTTCGACGCGTTCTTCCGCAAGAATCAGCAGGCCGCGCGGCGTATCGACCAGCGCGTAGACGATTTCCGGATGCAGATTCAGCGCCTGGTTGGCGGGGATGGTCCACGGCGTGGTGGTCCAGATCACGATGCCGCCTTCATTGCGCGGCAGCGCACCCAGGCCGAACGCCTGCGCGGTCTTTTCCGGTTCGGCGAAGCTGAATAGCGCGTCGATGGTCGGATCGGTCTTGTCCTTGTACTCGACTTCCGCCTCGGCCAACGCCGAGCCGCAGTCGAAACACCAGTTGACCGGCTTCAGGCCGCGGAACACGTAGCCCTTTTCCATGATCTTCGCGAGCGCGCGGATTTCGCCGGCTTCGTTCGTGAAGTTCATCGTCTTGTACGGATTGTCCCAGTCGCCGAGCACGCCCAGGCGGCGGAAGCCGACCTTCTGCCTTTCGATCTGTTCGGTCGCGTAGGCGCGTGCCTTCTGCATCACTTCAGCGGCCGGCAGCGATTTGCCGAACTGCTTTTCGATCTGGATTTCGATCGGCATGCCGTGGCAATCCCAGCCCGGCACGTAGACCGCGTCGAAGCCCGCCAGATTGCGCGCCTTGACGATCATGTCCTTGAGGATCTTGTTCACCGCGTGGCCGAGGTGAATGTCGCCGTTCGCATACGGCGGCCCATCGTGCAGGATGAACTTCTTACGGCCTTTGCTGGCCGCACGGATCGTCTCGTAGACCTTGCGTTCCTGCCACTCCTTGACCCATTGCGGCTCGCGTTTGGGCAGGTCGCCACGCATCGGGAACGGCGTGTCGAGCAGGTTGACCGGGTAGCGTGACTGCGGTTTCGAATCGGCTTTCTTGTTGCTCATGATGAGGTCGCGGTGAATTCTTTCTAAGCGCAGCGAGGCTGCGGTAAGCGCAAGATGCGCAGGGCGTGGGGCGCGCCCGGCAGGCATGTCGCGTGATCCACGGACGCCCTTCGATGCGCGCAGCGGTGGGTACATGCAGCACTCGGTGCGCTGGCATGTACCGCGGCGGCTATCTAATTCGGTCTGTGGCCGAGGTGGCGAAACCGGTGGAACGGCTGCCCGGCGTGCCGGCGCCGACGGCCGCGAACCACGCGCGCGCATTGGCGACGTCGCGCGAGATGGCGGCAGTCAGCGTTTCGAGGTCGACGTACTTTTCCTCGTCGCGCAGCTTCTTCAGGAATTCGACGCGCACGAGTTTGCCATACGCGTCGCCGTGCCAGTCGAGCAGGTGCACTTCGAGCAGCACGCGGCCCGAATCGTCAACGGTGGGGCGCAGGCCGAGGCTTGCCACACCCGGCAACGGAACGTCCGCCACGCCATGCACGCGGACCACGAAAATACCGGCGAGCGCCGGACGCTTGTGGGCGATCGGCAGATTGAGCGTGGGGAAGCCGAGATCGCGGCCCAGCTTCATGCCGTGCACGACGTGCCCGCTGATCAGATAATCGCGACCCAGCGCGGCACGCGCCGAGTCCAGATCGCCCGCCACCAACGCGGCGCGTACGCCCGAGCTGGAAATGCGCGCGCCGGACGGATCGGCAACCGTGGCCATCTGCTCGACTTCGAAACCGTACTGTTGACCCGCGGCCTTGAGCGACCCGAAATCGCCCGCGCGCTTCGCGCCGTAGCGGAAATCGTCGCCGATCATCACCCAGCGCGCATGCAGCCCGTTGACGATGATCCGTTCGACAAACGCGTCCGGCGACTGGCTGGCGAACGTGTGATTGAAATGCTCGACCACCACACGATCGACGCCGTTGGTGCGCAGCGCCTCGAGCTTGTCGCGCAGCATCGCGATCCGCGGCGGCGCACCGGCCGGGTTGAAGAACTCGCGTGGGTGCGGCTCGAAGGTCATCACACAGACGGGCAGGCCGCGCGCATCGGCTGCGGCCCGGACGTGGGCGAGCAAAGCCTGATGGCCGCGGTGGACACCGTCGAAGTTGCCGATGGTCAGTGCGCAGGGCGCACGGCTTTCAGCATTGGGAAGACCGCGGAAGACTCTCACGATAGCGGGTTTAAGGTAGGGCGGGCGAGGTGCCGCAAAACGAACGATTATAAACGCTCAGCGCACGAGACGGCGGCGCGTCGCCGTTTCAGTGTCCCTCGAATGATAAAATCCGCGGATGAAAAAACTCGTCATCCTGATTTCCGGACGGGGAAGCAATATGGAAGCTATCATTCGCACCTGCGCGGACGAGGGCTGGGCGGCGCAAGTCGCCGCCGTGATTGCCAACCGTCCTGACGCCGCGGGCCTTGCGTTCGCGGCGTCGCACGGTATTGCCACGGCGGTGGTCGACCACCGCCAGTTTCCGGATCGCGACAGTTTCGACGCCGCGCTCGCGCAAACCATCGACAGCTTTGCGCCCGATCTGGTCGTGCTCGCGGGCTTCATGCGAGTGCTCACGGCCGGTTTCGTCGACCATTACGCTGGGCGCATGCTGAATGTGCATCCATCGCTGCTGCCGAGTTTTCCTGGGCTGAAAACCCATCAACAGGCATTGGACGCCGGCGTGCGGCTGCACGGCGCGTCGGTGCATTTTGTCACGTCGCAGCTGGATCACGGGCCGATCGTCGCGCAGGCGGCCGTCCCCGTTGAGGCTGGCGACACTCCCGCCATGCTCGCCGAACGCGTGCTGGCAGTCGAACACATTATTTATCCACGCGCGGTGCGCTGGTTCGTCGAAGGGCGTCTTGCTCTCGACGGCTTGCGTGTCACGCTTACGCCGCCGGAGCCGCAATGGCTCTTTGCCGGTCACACCGCCGGAGAGGGCGCATGAGATTACATGGTTTTTTGATTGGACAAACCGAGACTTTGCTGGCTGAAGTCCTGAAACTGAACGGCCCGGCCGACGCCACGACGAGCCGCTTTTTCCGCGCGCATCCGAAGCTCGGGCACGGCGAGCGCGGTGTGATCGCCGAGGCGGTCTTCGCGGTGCTGCGCCGTCGCATGGAATTCGCCCATCTGGCTGAAGGCGGCGCGGGCAGTCCGGCCCGCCGCATGGCCTTGCTGGGTCTGATGCAGACGGCCGGCCGCACGGCCCTCAAGCCGTTTGTGTCGGACACCGAGTCGCACTGGCTCGAACATGTCGCGAAGATCGACCCGGAAAGCCTGCCGCTGCGGACTCGCCTGAATCTGCCCGACTGGATCTATCAGGCGCTCACCAAGCGTTTCGAGGCTGAGGAGTTGGCGCAACTGGCCGCAGCGCTGAACTACCCGGCGCCGCTGGACCTGCGCGCCAACCCGATCAAGGCAAGCCGCGACGACGTGCTGAACGCGCTCTCCAAGGCCGGCATCGAAGGTGGCGCGACGCCGTTCGCGCCGTTCGGCGTGCGGGTGGTCGGCAAGCCGCCGCTCACCAAGCTCGACGCATTCCAGCACGGCTGGGTCGAAGTTCAGGACGAAGGCAGCCAGTTGCTGTGTTCGCTGGTCGCACCCAAGCGCGGCGAAATGATCGTCGACTTCTGCGCGGGCGCGGGCGGCAAGACGCTGGCGCTGGGCGCGGCAATGCGCTCAACTGGGCGTTTGTATGCGTTCGACGTCTCCGAGCGTCGTTTGGCCAAGCTCAAGCCGCGCCTTGCGCGCAGTGGCCTGTCGAACGTGAATCCAGTGCTGATCGACAGCGAACACGACGCGAAGATCAAGCGTCTGGCCGGCAAGATCGACCGCGTGCTGGTCGATGCACCGTGCAGCGGCTTGGGTACCCTGCGCCGTAACCCGGACCTGAAGTGGCGCCAGTCGCCTGAATCGGTCGCCGAACTGGCGCCGAAGCAGGCGTCGATTCTCGCCAGCGCCTCGCGCCTCGTGAAGAAGGGTGGCCGTCTCGTCTACGCAACCTGCTCGATTCTGGAAGCGGAAAACGAAGCCGTCGTGCAGCAGTTCCTCGCCGACCATCCGGACTTCGCCCTGGTACCCGCGCGCGACGTGCTGGCCGAACAGCGCATCGACCTGGAAATGGGCGATTATCTGTCGCTGTGGCCGCACCGCCACGCCACTGACGGCTTCTTCGCCGCCGTGCTGGAACGCCAGAGCTAACCGCAACAGGCTATCTGCCGGCGCGGCCAGGTTCCCTCCCGAACACGGCGCGCCGGCGATTTCGGCGACATCATGCAAAACCGCATTTTTCCGCACATGTTCGGCGACCTTGCGCGCGACTTCGGCCAGCCGGTGATGTTGTGGCAGGTCGGCGTGCTGGTTGGCACGCTCATCATTGCGTGGCTGCTCGCGCGGCTGTTGCGCCGGGCGCTCGATCTGCGGCGCCAGACGCGTTACCAGACCCTGCGTTTCGGTGCGGAAAGCCTGAACCGCGCATTTTTTCCCTTGATCGGCGCGGCACTCGTCTGGCTCGCGCGGGCGATCACCGGCCCGTTCATGCACACCGCGCTGCTCGATCTGGCGTTGGTGCCCTTGTTCGGTATCGGCCTGATTTACATCGTGTTTTTCTTCGCGCGACGGGTCTTCAGCCACGGCGGCGAGACCCATCCGTGGCTATTCCTCGTCGAGAAAATCGTCTCGCTGGTCGTGTGGATCGGCATGGTGCTCACCGTGATGGGCATTCAGGACGACGTGATCGCGTGGATGGGCAGCGTGCATTTCCGCGTCGCCAATGCCCATATGACGCTGCTGTCGCTGATCACGGGTCTTCTGTGGGTCTGCGTGACGATGATTGTCGCGATGTGGCTGGGCTCGGCGTTCGAAGACCGCCTGATTCGCTCGACCACGCTCGATGCCAATCTCAAAGTGGTCGTGGCGCGCGTCGGCCGTGCTGTGTTCGTGCTGGCGGCGGTGCTGATCAGCCTCTCGCTGGTAGGCATCGATATCACGGTGCTGGGCGTGTTCGGCGGCGCGCTGGGTGTCGGGCTTGGGTTCGGGCTGCAGAAGATCGCGAGCAACTACGTCTCGGGCTTCATCATTCTGATCGATCGCTCGCTGCGCATTGGCGACACGATCAATGTCAGCGGCTTGCAGGGCATGGTCACGCAGATTCGCACGCGCTATACGGTGGTGCGTGGGCTGGACGGCATCGAAACGCTGATTCCGAACGAAAAACTGATTACGGACGTGGTGCAGAACCAGTCTTCCTATCTGACGCGCGGCTATGCCAAATTGGCCGTGCAGGTCGCGTACACGTCCGACGTCGAGCAGGCGATGGCGTTGCTTGCCCAGGCAGCTCAGGGCGTCGCGCGGGTGTTGCAGGAGCCGGCGCCTACGGCTTATCTGGCGAGCTTCGGCCCAGACGGTATCAATCTCGAACTGGGTTTCTGGATCGAGGACGCGGCGACGGGCACTTCGAGTGTGCGCTCGACCGTTAATCGCAACATCTGGCGTTTGTTCTCAGAACACGACATCTCGATTCCTTTCGCGCAACGCGAAGTGCGAATCGTCGGCAACATCAGCGACGCAATGCCGCGGGCGGTAACAATGACCGATTCGCGGGCTAATCCAGCCGATAGCGCCCGCTGACGGGCACTTCGAACGCAGCGGAAGGTCTAAGAGATCTGCGGTGAGTTCCTTCCCGTTGATACCCCACAAAGAATCTCTATTTGTTACAAACACTTGGAACGCTTCAAGTAGAATATCTTCCAATCCCGCTGTATGCTTTCACTTTGTTGACACGCGCATTTTGCGTGTGTCTGGCGTCTCTTGTTCCACAGGTAAATTGCCTTGTTGAATTCCTTGCTCGATTTCCTTGCCCATGGCGTGCTGCACTTCTCGTGGTGGCAACTTGTGCTGTACACGCTCGTCGCGACACACATCACGATCATCGGCGTGACGGTCTATTTGCATCGCTGCCAGGCGCACCGCGCGCTGGAGTTGCATCCGGCCGTCAGTCATTTTTTCCGTTTCTGGCTGTGGATGACCACCGGCATGCTGACCGGCCAATGGGCCGCGATTCACCGTAAGCACCACGCCAAGTGCGAGACCGAAGAAGATCCGCACAGCCCGCAAACGCGCGGTATCTGGAAGGTGCTGCTGGAAGGCGCGGAACTGTACCGTTCCGAAGCCAAGAATGAAGAAACCATGCGCAAGTTCAGTCACGGTACGCCGAATGACTGGATGGAACGCAATGTCTACACCAAGTACCCGATCCTCGGCGTGAGCCTGATGATGGTGCTCAACGTCGCGTTGTTCGGTGTGGTTGGCCTGACGATCTGGGCCGTGCAGATGGTGTGGATCCCGTTCTGGGCAGCCGGCGTGGTGAATGGCCTTGCGCACTGGTGGGGCTACCGCAATTTCAACTCGTCGGATGCCAGCACCAACATTTTTCCGTGGGGCATCCTCATCGGCGGCGAAGAGTTGCATAACAATCACCACACGTATGCTACGTCGGCCAAGCTGTCGAACAAGTGGTATGAGTTCGATATCGGCTGGATGTACATCCGCATCATGTCGGCGTTCCGCCTGGCCAAGGTGAAGAAGATCGCACCTACGCCGCGTCTGACAACCGGCAAGCTGGTGCTCGACCAGGACACGTTGCAAGCCGTGCTGGCCAACCGCTACGAAGTGATGGCGCGCTACGGCAAGGCGCTCAAGCGCGCTTACCGCCAGGAGTTGGCGCATCTGAAGGAAGTTGGCGCGCGCGAGAAGTATCAGGTAATGCGCGGTGCGCGTAGCTGGTTCCACAAGGAAGAGGCGGGTCTCGACGAGCCGCAGAAGCGCCAGTTGCCGCAAATCTTCGCGAATAGCCAGAAGCTCAAGACGTACATCGACATGCGCAATGAACTGGCGGCGATGTGGGAGCGTTCGAATGCGTCGCGCGATCAATTGCTGATTCAATTGCAAGACTGGTGTCATCGCGCTGAACAGAGCGGTATCAAAGCGCTCCAGGAATTCGCGATGCGTCTGCGCCGTTATGCTTGATCGTATCCCTGAGCGCGAAATCTATTAAAATTTCGTTACGTCACAAAACCCCGCGTTGGCGGGGTTTTGCTTTTTGGGCCGCGGAAATTGCAACGGCACGCGATTAAGTGTCCGCGGCGGCAGAGCGAAGGGAAGAGGAGATCATGGATCAGCAGGCGATCAGGACCGTCGAATACGACCGGCCACAGGCACAAGGCACAACCTGCGGGATCGGGCAGGCTTGGGCGAAGGTGCCCGACGCGCCGTCGGCGGAACAGAGGGTAGCGCTGAAGGAGCGCATCCGCGCATTGCTTAAGCGCGAGAAAGCGGTGCTCGTCGCGCACTATTATGTGGACGCGGAATTGCAGGAGCTCGCCGACGAAACCGGCGGCTGCGTCGCCGACTCACTGGAGATGGCGCGTTTCGGCCGCGATCACGAGGCGCAGACGCTGGTGGTAGCAGGCGTGCGCTTCATGGGCGAGACCGCGAAAATCCTGAGTCCGAACAAGCGCATTCTGATGCCTGATCTCGATGCGACCTGTTCGCTCGACCTGGGCTGTCCGGTCGATGAATTCTCGGCTTTCTGCGACGCTCACCCGGATCGCACGGTGGTCGTGTACGCGAACACCAGCGCGGCCGTCAAGGCGCGGGCGGACTGGATGGTGACGTCGTCGATCGGATTGGAGATCGTTGCCGATCTGCACGCACGGGGCGAAAAGATTATCTGGGCGCCGGATCGTCACCTCGGCAGCTATATCCAGAGCAAGACCGGCGCGGACATGTTGCTGTGGCAGGGCTCGTGTCTCGTGCACGACGAATTCAAGGGCATCGAACTCGATCTGCTGCGCGCCGAATATCCGGGCGCGAAGGTGCTGGTGCATCCGGAGTCACCGGCTAATGTGGTTGCGCAAGCGGACGTGGTTGGTTCGACAACCCAGTTGATCGACGCCGCGCAAAAACTCGACGCGACGCATTTCATTGTAGCGACCGATCTCGGCATTCTGCACAAGATGCAGCTTGCCGCACCCAGCAAGACGTTGATCGCCGCGCCGACGGCGGGCAACAGCGCGACCTGCAAGAGCTGCGCGCATTGCCCGTGGATGGCGATGAATGGCCTCGCCAATCTGGCCGACGTGCTTGAACGCGGCCACAACGAAATCTTCGTTGATTCAGCGATCGGCGAGCGGGCGCGTCTGCCGATCGACCGGATGCTCGACTTCGCGGCGCGTCATAAGAAGCGCGTGCAGGCAAGTGGCGATTTCGCGCGCGATGCGCAACTGTATTCAAACGTGGGAGCAGCGTAATGGGGGGGGTGGAACGTAATCAGCTCGAGGCGGTGTCGCCGCTGTTCGCGGAGATTCATGCGCAGTATGGCGTGGCACTCGATGCTGCGTTGGCGCGCAATGTCGCCGACGCGTTGACCGAAGACGTGGGCGCTGGCGATCAGACCGGCCGCCTTGTCCCCGCAGACGAGGTGCGCGATGCGCGCATCATCGTGCGTGAAGACGCTGTGCTGTGCGGTGTGCCTTGGTTCAACGCGGTGATGCGTCAGATCGATCCGCGTATCGAGCTGCAGTGGCGGTATCGCGAGGGTGATCAGATGACGGCGAACACGCCAGTCTGCGAGCTGCGCGGTCCTGTCCGCGCGCTGTTGACTGCTGAACGCAATGCGCTGAACTTCCTCCAGTTGTTGTCGGGCGTGGCGAGCGCAACGCGTCGCTACGTCGATGCAATTGCTCACACGCGAACGCGTATCCTCGATACGCGTAAGACTTTGCCGGGTTTGCGGCTCGCGCAGAAATACGCGGTGCGCGTGGGCGGCGGCGCAAATCAGCGGCTCGCGTTGTACGACGGCATTCTGATCAAGGAAAACCACATCGCCGCAGCCGGCGGCGTTGGCCCGGCAATGGATGCGGCGCTTGCGCTGAATGCGGGTGTGTCGATCCAGATCGAAGTCGAAACGCTGGCCCAATTAGAAACCGCATTGGCGCATCGCGCGCAATCCATTCTGCTCGACAACTTTTCGTTCGACGCGATGCGCGACGCAGTGCGTATCACGGCAGGGCGGGCGGTGCTGGAAGTGTCCGGCGGTGTGAACTTCGAGACGGTGCGGACCATCGCGGAAACGGGCGTTGATCGCGTGTCGATCGGGGCGCTGACCAAGGATGTGCGCGCAACGGATTACTCGATGCGGATCGTCTGAGCCGCGCGCGTCCAGGCTTAGATGTTCGCAATCAACGAGAAGGCCATCGCCGGTTTCCCTGGCGATGGCCTTCTCGTTTCAGCTTTTATAAATTACACATTGCGGTTGCGTACATGTTCCGGCGACAGTACGGTCGGCAGCGCCTTAGGCAACGTGGCTGGCCAATCGCGGCTGAAGTGCAGGCCGCGGCTTTCGCGTCGTGAGCGAGCGCCTTCGACGATCAGCGAAGCCACGTCGACCAGATTGCGCAGTTCAAGCAAATCACGGCTCACCTTGAAGTTCGCGTAATACTCATGGATCTCGTCACGGAGCAGGGTGAGCCGATGCCTGGCTCGCGCAAGCCGCTTGTCCGTGCGCACGATGCCGACGTAGTTCCACATCAAACGGCGCAGCTCATCCCAGTTGTGCGCGACCACCACTTCTTCGTCCGGATCGGACACGCGGCTTTCATCCCAGTCCGGTAGCGGCGCGTGGACGGCGGCGCTGAAGCCTTCTTCCTCAATGGCCTGCGCAGCGGAGCGTCCGATCACGAGACACTCGAGCAGGGAGTTGCTGGCAAGGCGGTTCGCGCCGTGAAGACCCGTGCATGACGTCTCACCGACTGCGTAGAGGCCGGCGAGATCGGTCCGGCCGGCCAGGTCCGTTACGACGCCGCCGCATGTGTAGTGCGCGGCAGGCACAACCGGAATGGGCTCCCTGGTGATGTCGATGCCGAATTCGAGGCAGCGGGACAGAATTGTCGGGAAGTGTTCGCGCAGGAATTCAGGCGGTTGGTGACTGATGTCGAGATACACGCAATCAATGCCGCGTTTCTTGATCTCGAAGTCAATCGCGCGCGCGACGATGTCGCGCGGCGCAAGTTCGGCGCGTTCGTCGTGGTTCGGCATGAAGCGTGTACCGTCCGGCAGTTTCAGAATACCGCCTTCACCACGTACCGCTTCCGAGATCAGGAACGACTTTGCATAAGGATGGAACAGGCAGGTCGGATGGAACTGGATGAATTCCATGTTCGAGACGCGGCAGCCCGCGCGCCACGCCATGGCGATGCCGTCGCCGGTCGCGGTGTCGGGGTTGGTGGTGTACAGATAGACCTTGCCGGCGCCGCCGGTGGCGAGCACGGTATGCGGCGCCTCGATCGTTACGGTCCGGCCGCTTTGCAGATCGAGCGCATATAAACCGTGGCAGCGACGGCCTGGCAGACCCAGGCGGTCGGACGTGATCAGATCGATCGCGTAGTGGTCTTCGAACAACGTGATGTTCGGGTGATGGCGCACACGCTCGCTGAGTGTGGCAACCACTGCATGGCCTGTTGCATCCGCGGCATGAATGATCCGGCGATGGCTATGGCCGCCTTCGCGAGTCAGATGAAAGCCGAGTTCGGCGGCGTCGTCTTTGGTGAAAGGCACGCCTTGCGCAATCAGCCATTCGATCGCGGCGCGTCCGTGTTCGACGATAAAACGTGTTGCGGCCTCGTCGCACAGACCACCCCCGGCGATCAGCGTATCGCGGACATGGTTTTCGATGCTGTCCGCCGAATCCAGCACGGCAGCAATCCCACCTTGCGCCCAATCGCTCGCACCTTCGGTCATCGATCGCTTGGCGACCACCGCAACCCGCCGGGTCTCCGCGAGATTGAGCGCGACGCTCAAACCTGCCAGACCACTACCGACAATCGCTACATCGAATTCCATCGCCTACATCTCCGTCTTTCGTTTTGCCAGGACGGCATGCCGTCCGCACGCCGTAAAACGAGAAAGGATACGCGCCGCGACGAATGAGGGAAAGCTGGCCGAACGGGATAAGACTGTCTTAAAGAGCCGCAGCGAGGATGAAAGGGCGGCTAAGCCGCGCAGCGACGGCGCAGTATCGGCACGTTGAAAACAAAAAAGCCCCGCACGAATGCGAGGCTTTTTGCAAATCTTTTTGTCTTCGTCAAACAGGACCCAAGACTTACTTGATCTTGGTTTCCTTGTACTCAACGTGCTTGCGGACGACCGGATCAAATTTCTTGATCAGCATCTTTTCCGGCATGTTGCGTTTGTTCTTCGTCGTCGTATAGAAGTGACCCGTGCCTGCGGTCGATTCCAACTTGATCTTGTCGCGTGCGCCTTTCGCCATGATTTACTCCTTAGGCTTCACCGCGTGCGCGCAGGTCTGCGAGCACAGCGTCGATACCGTTCTTGTCGATCAGGCGCAGGCCGGCGTTCGAAACGCGCAGACGCACCCAACGGTTTTCGCTTTCCACCCAAATACGGCGGTTTTGCAGGTTCGGCAGGAACCGGCGCTTGGTTTTGTTGTTCGCGTGGGAAACGTTGTTGCCGCTCATCGGCGCTTTCCCAGTTACTTGGCATACGCGTGCCATGAGAGCACTCCTAATACGCTAATTCTGAGTTCGAACGCCGTGAAAGTTTCCCGAAAAGAGCCGCGCTTAAGTTTTTGAACTTAAGTCGCTTTTCCTTTCCGGAACGCCTTGGTGGCTTCGGAACAGGGGGTTGGAAATAGGCAAACCGGGATTATAGCGGAAAAAAAGCCGCAAAATCAAACCTTATTTGCGATACCGAACACGGCGCAGCGTTGTCGTAGCCCTGGTTGGCGCCGTGTCACGGCCAGCCGGCGCGCGCAAACGAATAGGTGTTGTCGGCGCCGATCACCAGATGATCGATCAGTTGCACGTCGATCAGCGCAAGGGCCTCGCGTAGCGTATGCGTCAGCCGGCAGTCGCTTGCGCTCGGCTGGACGGCGCCGGAAGGGTGATTATGCGCGACGATGAGACTGGCGGCATTCAGAGTCAGCGCTCGCCGCACGATCTCACGCGGATACACCGCCATACGTGTCAGCGTGCCGCGCGCGCTTTCCTCGCAACGGATCAACCGATGCCGGGCGTCGAGATAGAGCGACACGAAGACCTCTTGCGTCTTGCCGCCGATGCGCAGCCGCAAATAATCCTGCACGGCCTCAGGCGAGTTCATCAGCGAACGGTCACGCAATTTGTCGACCAGCGAGCGCCGCGCCATTTCCATGATGGCGATCAACTGCGCCTTTTTTGCCGGACCGATGCCGCGCAGGCCCTCGAAGTCCGAGTAAGTTGCGTCGAGCATTGCCCGTAGCGAGCCGAAGCGGTCGAGCAGGGTGCGCGCGACGTTAAACACGTCGTGGCCAGGGAGGCCTGAGCCGAGCACCAGCACGATCATTTCGGTGTCGGACAGCACGCCTGGGCCCTCCTCTATCAGCCGCTCGCGCGGCATGTCGCTTTTTAGCCATTTGCCGCGTACGAGCTGTCGGGCCGGGGGTGCGCCGACGTTCGCGATGGCGTCGGCGATGCTAGCGTTACTGCCGATTGCGGGTTTGCCAACTGCGGCGCAAGTGGGCGGCAACACTACGGCGGCGGACGCGACAGGCTTCGGCAGGGCCGCTTCGAGTGTCGCTTGGTCTGTCGTGCGGGCATAGTCGGCCATATAGATAAGAATCCTCCAGTTTGGGTTGGCGGCGGCGCACGGGGGCCGCGGCCCTGGCCGTGCCGCGGTACGCGCGACGGAGCCGAGCCGCCGCCCGCTATGTGGCTTACAATAGATGCTTTGCGCATGGCACCCGACGGTCTGCCACACGCGTCGACTGCGCCCGCGGCGCACGCGTGCAGCGCGCTTCGACAGAGCGAGCATTGCATGAGCATCATCGACATTTCCGAAGTGAAACCCGGTTCACACGTGACGCTTCACTACCGGCTTTCCCTTGCCGATGGCGCTGAAGTCATCAATACATTTACCGACAAGCCGGCCACGCTGCTGCTCGGCGCGGGTCAGCTGGCGCCGCCACTGGAAGATATTTTGCTGGGTTTGAGGGTAGGCCACCATTCGACCTTTCAGCTAACGCCGGGCCAGGCATTCGGTCCGCGCAATCCAGAGCTGATCCAGCGAGTTTCACTGGCCACCCTGCGCGAGAACAGCATGATCGGCGAGGATTTTTCGCCCGGTGATCTGGTCGAATTCAACGCGCCGGGCGGCGGCCGTTACGCGGGCGTCCTGAAGGAGGTGGGCGAAACGTCGGCGTTGTTCGATTTCAACCATCCGCTTGCCGGCCAGGCGCTGGCGTTTGAAGTGAAAATCATCGGGATTCTCTAAACATGAGCACCACGGATACGACTCTTGCCGAAACCGAGATCCTGCTTGCGCAGCCGCGTGGGTTTTGCGCCGGCGTCGATCGGGCCATCGAAATCGTGGAGCGGGCCATCAAGCTGCACGGCTCGCCGATCTACGTGCGCCACGAAATTGTCCATAACGCCTATGTCGTCGAGGATCTGCGCAAAAAGGGCGCCATCTTCATCGAACAGCTGGAAGAAGTCCCGGCCGGCAATACGGTCATTTTCAGCGCGCATGGCGTGTCGAAAGCGGTGCGGGCGGAGGCCGAGTCGCGCGGCCTGCGGGTGTACGACGCCACCTGTCCGCTCGTCACCAAGGTGCATATTGAAGTCGCGAAGATGCGCCAGGACGGCTTCGACATCGTGATGATCGGCCATAAGGGCCACCCTGAAGTCGAGGGCACGATGGGGCAAGCCGGCGAAGGCATGCATCTGGTCGAAGACATCGCAGACGTACAGGCCTTGCAATTGGCCGAGCCGGAGCGGATCGCGTTCGTCACGCAAACCACCCTGTCGGTCGACGACGCAGCCGAGATCATCGGTGCCTTGAAGGCGAAATATCCGGCGATCCGCGAGCCGAAGAAGCAGGACATCTGTTACGCCACGCAAAATCGCCAGGACGCGGTCAAGTTCATGGCGCCGCAGTGCGACGTCGTGATCGTGGTCGGCAGCCCGAATAGTTCGAACTCGAACCGGCTGCGCGAGCTGGCCGAAAAGCTCGGCGTGCCTTCCTATATGGTGGACTCGCCGGACCAGATCGATCCGGTCTGGGTCGAAGGCAAGCGCCGGATCGGCGTAACGGCGGGCGCGTCGGCACCGGAAGCGCTGGCGCAAGCGGTAATTGGCCGGTTGCGCGAGCTTGGTGTGCGCAACGTGCGCGCGCTCGAAGGCATTGAGGAAAACATCGCGTTTCCGTTGCCGCGGGGGCTGGGTCTGCCTGCCTGACAATCAGCCAACGTTCCTGAAAGAAAGGCGCGCCCGAGGGCGCGCTTTTTTTACGCCCGCGGATTCATGGCGCTCTCCTGCATAAAGTGCCAGATCTTCGCTAAGCGCTGTTTTTAGTGTCCTTTCACGCAGATTCTTTTGAATTGCCATTCGTCTTTTAATCGATTTTTCATTCATGTGACCCTGTTTAATTCGCAGCCAAAGCGTTGCGCCGATTTTTGACGCACTAAAATAGTGCGTGCGCTTTGATATCAATGGAAACGTAATACTTAACGCGAACCGCGCTGCAATCAGGGATCAGGCCATATCCCCGCAACAGTTGATGCCATTGGGTGCGGCGGTGGTGCAACTGATGCACGGAAAATAGTCGCAACCGGGTTGCGCCTATTGCCGAACCCCTCTTTAAAAATAAGGTTGCAATGCAGGAAAACCCCACCGGTTCAACAATATTGCGCGTCGCATAATTGGAGTTACAATGCGCGCGTTCTCAAGGCCTCCGGGTCCCGAACAACGGATTTTGCAAGGCGCGGGAGACCTACTTAAATGCGAGTCAAGTTTGCTTACGCCGTGTCCATCGTGACCGCGGTTGCGATGTTGACCGCGTGCGGCAAGAAACAGGATAGCGAGGCGGGAGCAGGTGCGTCGGCTGCCGCGGCGGCAGCGGCACCGGCGAGCGAGGCGACTGTCGTGAAAATCGGTCATGCGGCCCCATTAACAGGGCCCATCGCGCATCTCGGCAAAGACAATGAAAACGGCGCGCGTCTGGCTGTCGAGGAAATCAACAGGCAAGGTTTGACTATCGACGGTCACAAGATCCAGCTGGAGCTCGACGCGCAGGACGATGCCGCGGACCCGAAAACGGGAACGGCGGTCGCTGAAAAATTCGTCGACGATCATGTCGTCGCCGTGGTCGGTCACTTGAATTCGGGGGTCTCGATTCCGGCGTCGAAGATCTATAGCGATGCCGGGATCGTACAGATCTCACCGTCTTCGACGAACCCGGGGTACACGCAGCAAGGTTTCAAGACGACTTATCGGGTGGTCGCGACCGATGCCCAGCAGGGGCCGGCGCTTGCCAACTACGCAACGAAAGTGCTTGGCGCGAAACGCATCGCGATCGTCGACGACTCGAGCGTATACGGTAAGGGACTGGCCGACGAGTTCGCGAAGACGGTACAGGCGAGCGGCGCAAAGATCGTTGCGCGCGAAGCCACGAATGACAGGGCTACGGAGTTTCAGGCCGTCCTTAGAAAGATCAAGAGTGTTCAGCCGGACGTGATCATGTTCGGCGGCATGGACGCAACGGGCGGGCCGTTTACCAAACAGGCGGCGGCGCTCGGTATCAGGGCAAAAATCCTTGGCGGCGACGGCGTGTGTACCGACAAGGTGGGTGAGCTGGCGGGAACCGCCGTGCAAAACCTGGTCTGTTCGGAGGCGGGACTCGCGCTTTCGAAAATGGACAGGGGAGCGGACTTCGAAAAGAAGTACGTCGACCGCTTCCACACGCCGGTGCAGATTTACGCACCGTTCACGTATGACGCTGTGTACGTGATTGTCGATGCAATGAAGCGCGCTAATTCGATCGAGGCGCCCAAGGTGCTGGCTGCGATGCCGTCCACCGATTACAACGGGGTAATCGGCCACATCGCGTTCGACGACAAGGGTGATTTGAAAGAGGGCGCCATTACGCTTTACGACTTCAAGGACGGCAAAAAAGCGGTCCTCGACGTCGTGAAGATGTGATGACGGGACGTTCAGACTGACGGCACCGAAACCACCCAACGGTGCCGTTTTTGCATCCGCCACCGGCGAGTCCCCGACTGCATCCCAGTCGTAAGACGAACCGGGCAGCGGATAACCCTTACCGGTCTTTTACATCAGTACCCGCAGTGCCGTTGAGATTGGCGTACCGCATCACCGCCCACCGGCTGATGAAGAACGCGAATCCAGTCGCACGGGCTAAGGAGCATTAAATGGATATCTTCGTCCAGCAGGTCCTCAACGGGCTAGTGCTTGGCAGCGTTTACGCCATCATCGCACTGGGCTATACGATGGTTTACGGCATCCTGGGCATCATCAACTTCGCGCACGGCGATGTGTTGATGGTGGGCGCGATGGTTGCGCTTTCGGCCATAGGCGTGCTGCAGAACCACTTCCCCGGCCTCGGCAATGTGCCGACGCTCATCATCGCGTTGATCATCGCGGCAGTGGTTTGCTCGCTGGTCGGCTACACGATCGAGCGCGTGGCCTACCGGCCGCTGCGTAAAGCGCCGCGTCTCGCTCCGCTGATCACCGCGATCGGCGTGTCGATCCTGCTGCAAACGCTCGCGATGATGATCTGGTCGCGCAATCCGCTGCCGTTCCCGCAGCTGTTGCCCACCGACCCGATCAATGTGATCAAGGCCACCGACACGACGCCTGGCGCCGTGATATCGATGACTGAAATCGTGATCATCGTGGTGGCGTTCCTCGTGATGGGCGGTCTGCTGCTGCTGGTTCACAAGACCAAGCTGGGCCGCGCGATGCGTGCGATCGCCGAGAATCCGGGCGTTGCCAGCCTGATGGGCGTGAACCCGAATTTCGTGATTTCGGCGACCTTCATGATCGGCTCGGCGCTTGCCGCTCTGGCCGGCGTGATGATCGCGTCCGAATACGGCAACGCTCACTTCTATATGGGCTTCATCCCGGGGTTGAAGGCCTTTACCGCGGCGGTGCTGGGCGGGATCGGCAATCTCGGCGGGGCGATGGTGGGCGGCGTGCTGCTCGGCCTGATCGAACAGTTGGGGGCGGGCTACATCGGCAACCTGACCGGCGGTGTGTTCGGCAGTAACTACCAGGACGTGTTCGCGTTCATCGTGCTGATCGTCGTGCTGGTGTTCCGTCCGTCGGGCCTGCTCGGCGAACGTGTTGCGGATCGCGCCTGATCCCGGGAGAAAACAGACATGACCTCAATTCAACCGATCGAGCCGTCCACGACGCTCATCCCTGAAAAGAACCTGACGAAGACGCTGACCGTCGGCATCATCACCGCGATCTTCGTGATCGCGGCGCCGATGATCATCGGCGCGGCCGGCGGCAACTACTGGGTCCGCGTGCTCGACTTCGCGATGCTGTACGTGATGCTCGCGCTGGGCCTCAATGTGGTGGTCGGCTTCGCCGGCCTGCTGGACTTGGGCTATATCGCGTTCTACGCAATCGGCGCGTACGTCGCGGCGCTGCTGAGTTCGCCCCACCTGACCTCGCAGTTCGAGTGGATTGCGCACCTGTTCCCGGCCGGCCTGCATACGCCGATCTGGATCGTCGTGCCGATCGCGATGGCGCTCGCCGCGACCTTCGGGATCCTGCTCGGTGCGCCGACCCTGCGTCTGCGTGGCGACTACCTCGCGATCGTGACCCTGGGCTTCGGGGAAATCGTGCGGATCTTCATGAACAACCTCGACCGTCCGGTGAATATCACCAATGGTCCGAAGGGGATCACGGGGATCGATCCAGTGTCGGTGGGCGGCTTCAGCCTCGCGCAGACGCATTCGCTGTTCGGAATGCAGTTCCCGTCGGTGTACTTGTACTACTACCTGTTCGTGCTGTGTTCGCTGCTGGTGATCTGGGTCTGTACGCGTTTGCAGCACTCGCGTATCGGCCGTGCATGGGCCGCAATCCGCGAAGACGAAATCGCCGCCAAGGCAATGGGCATCAACACCCGTAACGTGAAGCTGCTGGCCTTCGCGATGGGTGCGTCGTTCGGCGGTTTGTCGGGTGCGATGTTCGGCTCGTTCCAGGGCTTCGTGTCGCCGGAATCGTTCACGTTCTGGGAATCGGTCGTGGTGCTGGCGTGCGTGGTGCTGGGCGGCATGGGCCACATCCCGGGTGTGATTCTCGGTGCGGTGCTGCTTTCGGTGTTCCCGGAATTCCTGCGTTCGACGATGGGTCCGCTGCAGAACGCGATCTTCGGCCATGAAATCGTCGATACCGAAGTGATCCGTCAGTTGCTGTACGGCCTCGCGATGGTCGTGATCATGCTGTACCGCTCGGAAGGCCTGTGGCCGGCGCCGAAGCACGAAGACAAGATTGCGAAACTGGCGAAGCGCAGCGGCAAGAAGCCGGTGCGCGCTTAAGGCACGTGCGGGGCCGCAGCCCTGCATGGACTGGTGTAAGCGCTACCGCGCTAACTCTGGTCGACAGCGATGCATGGGACCCGAGTAAGCGCTAAAGCGCTAACTCGGGTCGACAGGAGAAAATCATATGAGCGATAACGTAAACAACAGCGTGAGCAGCGACCAGATCCGCCTGTCGGTGAAAGGCGTGAACAAGCGCTTCGGCGGCTTGCAGGCACTCTCTGACGTCGGCCTGCAAATCAGGTCGGGGCAGATTTACGGCCTGATCGGCCCGAACGGCGCCGGCAAGACCACCTTCTTCAACGTGATCACCGGTCTGTACACGCCGGATTCGGGCGAGTTCAAGCTCGACGGCACGGAATACACGCCGACCGCCGTCTACCAGGTTGCGAAGGCGGGTATTGCCCGTACGTTCCAGAACATCCGTCTGTTCGGCGGCATGACTGCGCTGGAAAACGTGATGGTCGGCCGCCACGTGCGCACGAAGCATGGCCTGCTCGGCGCGGTGTTCCAGACGCCGTCCGAGCGCAAGGAAGAGCGCGAGATCAAGGAGCGCGCGATCGAACTGCTGGAGTACGTCGGCATTGCGCAGTACGCGGACTACACGTCGCGCAATCTGTCGTACGGTCACCAGCGTCGTCTGGAAATCGCCCGGGCACTCGCGACCGATCCAAAGCTGCTCGCACTCGATGAACCGGCTGCCGGCATGAACGCAACGGAAAAGGTCGAGCTGACCAAACTGCTCGACAAGATCCGCAGCGACGGCAAGACGATCCTGCTGATCGAACACGACGTGAAACTCGTGATGGGTCTGTGCAACCAGATGACGGTGCTCGACTACGGCAAGGTGATTGCGCAAGGTCTGCCGTCAGACGTGCAGAAGGATCCGAAGGTGATCGAAGCTTATCTGGGTGCGGGAGTCCACTGATGTCCACAACGCAAGCAATGTTGAAAATCAAGGGCCTGCAGGTCAATTACGGCGGCATCCAGGCAGTCAAGGGTATCGACCTCGAAGTCGGGCAGGGCGAGCTGGTCACGCTGATCGGCGCGAACGGCGCGGGCAAGACCACGACGATGAAGGCGATCACGGGGCTTAAGCCGTACTCGGCGGGCGACATCGAGTACATGGGCCAGTCGATCAAGGGTATCCCGGCGCACGAGTTGCTCAAGCGCGGTCTCGCGATGGTGCCGGAAGGCCGCGGTATTTTCTCGCGCATGTCGATCGTCGAGAACATGCAGATGGGTGCTTATCTGCGTACCGACACGGACGGCATCAAGGCGGACGTCGATCGTATGTTCGGCTTCTTCCCGCGCCTGAAGGAACGCGCCACGCAGTACGCGGGCACGTTGTCGGGTGGCGAGCAACAGATGCTGGCGATGGCGCGTGCGATCATCAGCAAGCCGAAGCTGTTGTTGCTCGACGAACCGTCGATGGGTCTGTCGCCCATCATGGTCGAGAAGATCTTCGAAGTGGTGCGGGCGATTTCGGCTGAAGGCATGACCGTGCTGCTGGTCGAGCAGAACGCGCGTTTGGCTCTGCAGGCTGCTAACCGCGGCTATGTGATGGACTCGGGGCTGGTGACGATGTCCGGTGACGCGAAGCAGATGCTGGATGATCCGAAGGTGCGCGCGGCTTATCTGGGCGAATAAGCTGGGCGAGCCAGAACTGGGTGAATAACCCGGACCGGGTTTGCCTTAAGTGCAAAAAAGGCCGCATGCGTTTCTGATGCATGCGGCCTTTTTCTATTCAGGCGATTGCGTGGCCCTACGCCGCTGGCGTTTCCGCCAGTTCTCCCAGGCGTTTGCCGAGACTGACCACAGCATCCGCGCGATAACCGAGCGACTCGTAAAATGCGCGCACGTCGTCTTTCGCGGACAGCACCTGCAAATTCAGCTTCGGGCAGCCGCGTTCGGTCAGCGCGTTTTCGACATGCGCGACCAGCCGCCTACCGATGCCATGACGACGCAACGATTCATCCACCGCGAGCGAATAGAGCCAGCCTCGGTGCCCGTCATATCCCCCCATCACCGTGCCGACAATGCGCTCGCCGAACACCGCGACAAAGAACAGCTCCGGTTGCGTCGCCAGCTTGTTGGCAATCGACAGATGCGGATTGCGCTGCGGCCTCGTCACGTCCCGATACTCGGGGAACGCTTCCTGCCACAGCGCGACCACGGCATCGGTGTCGCTCGCTTCGAAACGGCGGAGCGAGAGCGTTGCGGTCGTTGTCATACGCGCTTTCCTGTGTGATTACAGCGTGTCGAGAATCGAACGCAGCATCGCCATCATCTGGTCGATTTCTTCGTTCGTGACGTTCAGCGCAGGCATGAAGCGCAGCAGGTTCGGACGGGCCGCGTTCAGCAGCAGGCCGTCGGGTTGCATCACGCGAGCCTTCTCGACGATCTGGTTGCCAATGTCCTTGCCGAGCAGCAGCGCGCGCAGCAGACCTTCACCACGTTCGCCTTCAAAGCCGCGCTCTTCCGACAATTCCAGCAGCTTGGCGCGCAGATACTCGCCGCGTGCGCGCACGCCTTCGAGGAAGCCCGGCGCGGTCAGCTGCGAGATCACCGAGTAACCCACCGCGGTCATCAGCGGATTGCCGTTGTACGTGCCGCCCTGATCGCCCGCTTCGAACACGGCGATGTCGGCTTTCGCGAGCAGCGCCGCGAGCGGCACGCCACCGCCGATGCCCTTGCCGAGCGTCATGATGTCCGGTTCGATGCCAGACAGTTCGTACGCGAACAAGGTACCCGCACGGCCGCAGCCGCTTTGCACTTCATCGACGATTAGCAGCAGGTTGTGCTTTTTGGTCAGCGCGCGCAGTTGCTGCATGAATTCGCGCGTGGCGGGAATCACGCCGCCTTCGCCTTGAATCGGTTCGAGCATCACCGCGACGGTCTTCGCGTTGATGAGTTTTTCAACCGACGCGATGTCATTCAGATCCGCCTTCGGGAAACCCGGCACCTGCGGTGCGTAGATCGTGTCCCAGCCCGGCTTGCCGCTTGCCGACATGGTGGCGAGCGTGCGGCCGTGGAAGCTGTGATCGAACGTGATGATTTCGAACGCGCCGTCCTTGAACTTCTTGCCCCACTTACGCGCGAGCTTGATCGCGCCTTCGTTTGCTTCGGCGCCGCTGTTCGCGAAGAACACCTTGTCGAAACAGCTGTGCTGCGTGAGCAGGCCGGCGAGTTGCGCCATCGGGCCGTTGTAGAAGGCCGGCGACGGATTGAGCAGCAGTTGCGCCTGCTTGTTCAGTGCTTCGATCATGCCGTCGTTGCAATGACCGAGGCTGTTGACCGCCCAGCCCTGGATGAAGTCCAGATATCGCTTGCCGTTATTGTCGTAGAGCCACGAGCCCTTGCCGTGCGTGAAAACGATTTCGGGCCGGTTGGTGATGTACATCAGCGACTCGATCGGGTACTCGGTGAAATTCATGACGGCAGGCTCCAGACAGCGGGTGAAGGGGTTAATGAGCGATTGGCCACCTATGAAACAGGGGCCGGAATTACGAAAACACAAAACAAAAAGCCACGGCATGCCGTGGCTTTCATGATTCGAACTGCTTGCGCCTTTGTGCGGCGCGAATCCGTGACGAAGCCAGCGGCGCCCCTATGGGAGCGGCGAGCGGCGACGTCGGAGTTCGGATTGGATGCGGTTCATGCGCGAAAGAATACGACAAGGAAAGCGCTGGTGTAAACCATGAATTTGCATTGGACGGATATTTTTATCCGAAGCGCGAGCTCAGGCTGTACGCCGATTATGAGATGTACGGCTGACCAAAATGTGACGGCGGTTGTTCGAGGCCCGAACGACGTAGGCAGAACGGCCGTCACAAATGCAAATGGGCGCTCGAAAGAGCGCCCATTTTGTAATCAGGAAGCCGGGGGTCCGCCCATCCGAAGATAGCTGCCGACGCTGATCCCGACTTATCGCTAACAATTTTAAAAGCGTAGGAGCCAAAGGTCAATGGAACACCTGACAGACGAAGACATTACGGCAGTCGCCGCACTGCTTTCGGGCGAACGCCTTGGTACGTTTCAGGCAATGGCGGGCAGCACTCGTGCGGCCATCGCTCTTCATCAGCAGATGTTGCAGCTTGCTGGCACCCTGATGAGCATTACTGCAGTCGTCGAGATTGCGCTGCGCAACGCGGTATGCGACAAGCTGACCGACTATTTCGGCGTGGAAAGTTGGTTGCGTCGGCCACCCGCGCCTTTTACATGGAAAGACGAGGAGCGAAGCAAGATTGAAGCGGCGGTTCGCAGTGCGCAGCGCGCCGCCTACGCCAAACTGAACCCGTCTGAGAAGCGCGCTCTCGATGAGGCGGCGTTCCGTCGCGGTGTGCCGCCGGGGCTGAGTCACGAGTTCAGGCTCGATGCGCGGCAGAAAGCGATCGTTGTCCTAGGCGGACAGGTCATCACCCAACTCACGATGTACTTCTGGAAGCGGCTGTTTTCCAGCGAGTACGAGCAGACGTTATGGAAATCGTCGCTCAAGCGCATTTTCCCGGACAAGCGGATCGACCGGTCGAGGGTAGCCACGCAATTGGAGCACATCTATCAGACGCGTAATCGCGTCGCGCACCACGAGCCGGTGTACGGTCGCAGGTTGTTCGACACACTGGCCGCGGTTGATTTTGTTGTTGCGAATCTGGGTGTAGCTGGCAGCGATGGATGCATGCCTTTGCGCAAAATGCTCCGGCCCGAGCATGCGACGCTAGAAAATCAGGCGCACGCGTTGCAGATCAGAATCGACGCTTTCGCCGGCGTGAGCCATACATGCGCAAAGCGCGGCTATTTGCATAGCCGCGCTTCCAGAACTCCGCTTCGCGAGCATCGATGCGCCTGCGCCGATGCCACGCACTTCCTCAAACCGCGTTCGCCAGATCCGCCGCGCTCGTGAAGGAATCCGCGTAGAACTCGTCTTCCGGCAGCGCATGATGCTGGGTGAAATCGCGCTGCGCCGATTCGACCATTACGGGCGCGCCGCACGCGTACACCTGATAAGCCGACAGATCCGGCAAATCCTCAATCACGGCGCGATGCACGAAGCCGACACGGCCCGTCCACGCATCGCCCGCATCCGGTTCCGACAGCACTGGCACGAACTTGAAGTTCGGAATCTCGCGAGCCCATTGCTCGGCCAGCTCGAGCAAATACAGATCCTTCTTGCGGCGCGCGCCCCAGTAGAGCGTCATCGGCCGGTCGAGGTTCTTGAACACGGCGTGTTCGATGATCGCCTTCAGCGGCGCGAAGCCCGTACCCGAGGCAAGCAGCACGATCGGCTTAGCCGAATCTTCGCGCAGGAAGAAGGTGCCGAGCGGGGCTTCGAAGCGCAGAATGTCGCGCTCTTTCATCGTGTTGAACACGTGGTCCGTGAATGCGCCACCGGGCATGTGACGGAGGTGCAATTCGATCGGGCCTTCTGTGTGCGGCGCGCTCGCCATTGAATAGCTGCGGCGCTTGCCGTCTTTCAGAATGAATTCGAGGTACTGGCCGGCCAGATATTGCAGACGTTCGTTGGCGGGCAGTTGCAGCTTCAGCACGACGACGTCGTCGGCCTTGCGCTCGATCGCGTTCACGCGGCACGGCAGTTTCTTGACCTGCACGTCGCCCACGCCGGCCACTTCGCGGATATCCACTTCGAGATCGCTGCATGCCGTCGCGCAGCAGAAGAGCGCCATGCCGCGCGTCTTTTCGTCGTTCGACAAGGCCGACGACGAATGCTGACGCTGTTCGATCTCACCGCTGACCACCGTGCCCTTGCACGAACCGCAGGCGCCGTTCTTGCAGCCGTACGGCAGACCGATGCCCTGGCGCAAGGCCGCGATCAGGATCGGTTCGTCCTGTTCTACCTGAAACTGCCGGCCGCTTTGCCGGAGCGTGACGTTAAATGCCATAGAGTGTTCGAAATCGAAAAGTCGGTAATCGTTATCGGACCCGCTGCATCACTGTGCGGTACCTGCCGCGCTTGACGGCTACAATGCGTCCACCATGAAAGCGACACGAAATTTACGCCGGCCGCGCGTCTTGATAGTTGGCTGCGGTGACGTCGGCATGCGCTGTGTGCCCTTGTTGCGGCCACGCGCCCACCTCTTCGCGCTCACCAGCCACGCCGGGCGCAGCGCCGAACTGCGCGCCGCTGGCGTCACGCCGCTGGTCGGCGACCTCGACGCGCGCCGCAGTCTGAAACGGCTTGCCGGTCTTGCGCCGACGGTGCTGCATCTCGCGCCGCCGCAAAAGACCGGCGATGACGATTGCCGTACCCGTGCCTTGCTCGCTACGCTGAGCGCGCGCCGCGATCGGACACTGCGTGCCGCGCGCGGCGCGGTGGGGCCGGTCGGGCGGCTGCGCCGCATTCGTGCCTCGTGGGCTGAATCTGAGACAGCCAATATTGTACCCGACAGGGTGCGCTGGACCGCTGCTCCGCGCGCGCCCGTGAGGTTGGTGTACGCGAGCACGACGGGCGTCTACGGCGATTGCGGCGGCGCGTGGATCGACGAGACGCGCATAACGCAGGCGGCCAATGCGCGTGCTAAACGTCGCGTGTCGGCCGAGCAGCAACTGCGGCGCGCCACCGCGCGAGGCGTGGTCGCCGCAAGCATCGCGCGGATTCCAGGCATTTACGCGAGCAACCGTTTGCCGCTCGCGCGGCTGGAAAAGCGCACGCCGGCGTTGATCGACGCCGACGATGTTTACACCAATCACATCCACGCCGACGATCTTGCCGCGATCCTCGTGCGCCTCGTCACACACGGGCGGCCGGCGCGCGTGTTTCACGCGTCCGACGACACGTCGCTGAAAATGGGCGAGTACTTCGACGTAGTGGCGGACGCGTTCGGCCTCGAGCGCGCGCCGCGCATCACGCGGGCCGACGCGGAGCAACAGATGGAGCCCACCTTGCTGTCTTTCATGCGGGAATCGAGGCGGCTCGTGAACCGGCGCCTCAAAGAGGAATTGCGCGTACGGCTGCGGTATCCGAGTGTTGAAGATTTTTTGCGCGAGGTGCGCGAGGTACGCGGTCGAGCCGGTAGCGCGATGCACGGCCAAACAGAGACGGACGGCTGAGCCAGCCCAGCGAATCGTCGCTCGCGCCACGCCGACCGCGGCCACGGCATTCCGTGGAAGGGCACTACAGTAGCTGGCTCGACCGGAAGGAAGAGCGCCTGAATCATCCCTCGCCGCGCGAGACCTTGGTGGCTTACGTCAGTGCCGGCAACGCCTCCAGCAACAGGAAGCACAGCATTGCGCCAATCAATGCGCCGATCAGGTTCGGATGATATTTATGCCGCAGCCGCATGATGATCAGCAAGCCGCCGACCAGGGCGAGCCCGAGACACATGAAAGCAATCATCACGGACGAGATCCCGATAGTGTCGTGGATGACCATGGCGCCCCTCCTTGAACCCTTTGTAGTCTTTGTTTAATCGAGTATAGGGCGAGTTGTAAGGAAGAGCATGCTGCGTCGCAGCGTGCAATCAGACGCCCCGCAGGGCTTATGTGCGGGCGCGTACACGATTCTCCTGATGCATCAAGGCTTTAAAAGGGTTCTACCGGTTTACCCGCTCCGTAAAGATCCGAGGTCGGTTTCGTCGAGCCATTGCCACGCTCCTTCTGCGAGCGTCGCGGGCAATGCAAGTCCGCCGATCCGCTCGCGATGCAGCGCTTCGCAACGATTGCCGGCTGCCGCGATCATCCGCTTGACCTGATGATACTTGCCCTCCATCACGGTGAGGGCCAGCGCGTGCTCGCCGCGCGCCTCGGCCTCGACGGCGACGATCGGTTTGGGCTCGCCGTGCAGCAAGACACCGCCGCGCAAGGCACTCAACTGGACGTCGTCGATGGGATGGCGCGTGGTCGCGATATATCGCTTCGGCACTTTGCGTTTCGGCGACGTGAACATGTGGACGAACTTGCCGTCGTCGGAAAGCAGCAGGAGGCCGGTGGTGTCCTGATCGAGGCGGCCCACGCATTGCACGCCGCGTTCGGCGAACTGCGGCGGCAGCAGGCTGAACACGCTCAGGTGATGCTGTGGATCGCGCGAACATTCATAGCCTGCGGGTTTGTTCAGCAGCAGATAGGCGTGCTCGCGATACGGCCAGACGACCCCGTCCACACTGAAGCAGAACGCGTCGTCGTGAGTTGGGAAATCGGCCTCGGCATCCGTGCAGACTGACCCACCGACGCTCACGCGGCCGTCGCCGATCAGCGCCCGGCATTGGCGGCGCGAGCCGAAACCCTGAGTGAAGAGAATGCTTTCGAGATTCATGGCGAGCGAAGAATAACACCGCAAGAAGCGGAGCGCCGTGCAGCGCCATAGCGACCACGATGGGATTTCCACGTCTAGTCGCAGGAGTTCATCGATGCATGTCCGTTCCTCTTCACCGTCTTCATCCGCGCTCCGCTTGCCGGCCGCCTTCCAGCGGCTCGCATGGTCGAATCTGGTCGCGCAATCCGCCGAGCAGATCAGCCTCGCCGCCGCGCCACTCGTCGCCGTGTTCGCGCTCGGCGCTGGCGCGCGCGAGACCGGTCTGCTGCAAACCGCGCAGACGTCGCCGTTCCTGTTGCTGTCGATTCCGCTCGGCGTCTGGGCTGACCGTCGTTCGCGCCGCACGTTGATGGCGCTCGCCGAAAGCGTGGGCGTGGTCGCCATGCTGTGCGTACTGCTGCTCGTGATGACGCACACGCTGAGCTTGCCGCTGCTCGCCGCGCTCGGCTTCAGCGCCGCGACCGGCACGGTTGCCTACAACGTCGCGGCGCCTTCGCTGGTGCCCTCGATCGTGCCACGTGAAGCGTATGCCCAGGCCAATGGCCGGCTCGAACTGGCGCGCGGCGTCGCGTATTCGGCAGGGCCGGCGCTCGGCGGGTTGCTGGTCGGCTGGATCGGCGCGGGCTGGGCGTATGGCTGCGCCGCCGGGCTATCCGCGCTGGCCGTCGCGTTGCTTGCGGGCCTGCGTCGGTGAAAACCCTCGAGAATGAAAATGAATTTTTTTGCGAGAGGTTTTTATGTAAATATACTTTCATTCATTTTCATTACGCCCGGAAGGAAGTCCCCCAGGACTGTCGTTCCGATGGCTCGTTCGCATGACTCATTCGTCCGTTGCTTCCAACCCCGCTGAGCAGGCCATTGCCGCGCGCATCGCCGCGGCCATGCCGACCCTCACGCCAATCCATCGGCGCATGGGCGAATACGTGCTGGCGAATCTGTTCCGTGCGGCGACCATGCGGATCGACGAACTGGCGAGCGTGGTCGGCGCCTCGGTGGCGACGGCGAATCGCTTCGCTCGCGCGCTCGGCTTCGACGGCTATCCGCAGTTTCGCGAAGCACTCGTGCGCGGTTTCGAAGCGACGCTCGCGCCGGTCGAGCGTTTGCGCAGCGCGCAGGAGTCGCTTGCAGCCGGTGACGATCTGATCGGCGCGTCGCTCGAACAGGCGGCGGCCAACTTGCACTCCACGCGCAGCGCGATCGATAGCGCCGCGGCCGAAGCCGCCGTCGAAGCGATCATCGCCGCGCGCCGTGTATTCGTGCTCGGCTACGGCGCCAGCGCATTTCTCGCCGGCCTGATGGAACACGGCCTGATGCCGTATCACGACAACGTGCAGTCGCTTGCGTTGATCGGCGGAGCGTCGCATGCCGCACGGCGCCTGTTCGCCTCCAACGAAGGCGATCTGGTGATCGGCATTGCCTTCCCGCGTTACGTTGACGACACGATCGAACTCGCGCGTCGCGCATCGAGTCGCGGCGCCCGCGTGCTTGCATTGACCGATGGCCCGCACTCGCCGCTTGCGCAATTCGCGGATCTCTCGCTCTATATCCGCGCCGAACGGCGGCTCGCGGCGAATGCCGATTCGGCCGTGCTGGCCGTCATCGAAGCGCTGTGCGACGCGGTCGCCTATCGCGCGAAGCGCTCGGTGAAGGCGGCCGCCGAGGTCACCGAATTCGTGCTGCCGTGGCTCACCGATTCGCAAGCCGCGGGCTCCGGCACGAGCGAGCGCCCGGCGCGCGCTTCTACACGTACCGCCACGCGTACCTCCCGAACAACCCGCACTACCAAAACAAAACGATGAACTCCAACGCAGTCATTGCAATTCACGGCGGGGCAGGCACGATCCTGCGCGCATCGATGTCGGCCAGCGCCGAAGCCGACTATCACGCTGCCTTGCACGCCGTGCTGAGTGCGGGCCAGCGCGTCCTCGCCGACGGCGGCAGCGCGCTCGACGCCGTCAGCGAAGCCGTGCGTCTGCTCGAAGATTGCCCGCTCTTCAACGCGGGCCGTGGCGCGGTTTACACAGCGGCCGGCACGCATGAACTCGACGCGGCCATCATGGACGGCAGCACGCTCGATGCGGGCGCGATCTGCTGTGTGACGCGTGTACGCAATCCGGTTCTGGCGGCGCGTCGCGTACTCGAGCGCAGCGAACACGTGCTGTTTACCGGCGCTGGCGCGGAAGCCTTCGCGGCCGCGCAAGGACTTGAATTCGCCGAGCCCGGCTATTTCGACACCGAAGCGCGCCACCGTCAATGGCAGCTCGCACGCGGTCAGCAGCGCGCGATGCTCGATCACGACGGCGCCACGCTGGCCGCCGCGCCGTCTTCGAATGACGACGACCCCACACCGCACGAACCGATCGATCCGAATCGCAAGTTCGGCACGGTGGGCGCGGTCGCGCTCGATCAGCACGGCCACGTGGCGGCCGCGACCTCGACGGGCGGCGTCACCAACAAGCAGGTGGGCCGGGTCGGCGATACGCCGCTGATCGGCGCGGGCTGCTATGCGGACGACGCAACCTGCGCGGTCTCGACCACTGGCTCCGGCGAGATGTTCATGCGCATGGTCGCGGCCTACGACGTCGCGGCGCAAATGGCCTACCGCAACGTCTCGCTTGAAGAGGCGGCGCATGACGTGGTGATGAACCGTTTGCCGAAGATCGACGGACGCGGCGGTTTGATCGCCGTCGATGCACGCGGCAACGTCACGCTGCCGTTCAATACCGAAGGCATGTATCGCGGTTTCGCGAGGATCGGCGAGACGCCGGTGACGGCGATTTACCGCTAGTGCTGTGTCGCTGCGCTGTCGCCTGAACTGCTCTGCTGTCTGAACCTTCACTTGAATTTTCGCATGAACCACCGTTAGCCGCGTTCGAAATAAAAGGAACCATCGTGCCGACTTCATCGCACAGCGCTCGTCCGTTTATCGAAACCTTGCCGCCACAATGCGTGCTTGCGGTCGACGATCTGTCGGTCGCATTTCGCAGCGGCGACAAGACCTTCAACGCGGTGCGCAATCTCTCGCTGACGGTCGAGCGTGGCGAGACGCTGGCGATCGTCGGCGAATCGGGCTCGGGCAAATCGGTGACGTCGCTTGCGTTGATGCGGCTGATCGAGCATGGCGGTGGGCGCCTTGCCGGCGGCAGCATCGCTTTCCGGCGCCGCGACGGCAGCGTGCTCGACCTTGCGAAAGCATCGTCCGGCACGATGCGTTCGATTCGCGGCGCCGACATCGCGATGATCTTTCAGGAACCGATGACCTCGCTCAATCCGGTGTTCACGGTGGGCGACCAGATCAGCGAAGCGATTGCCTTGCATCAAGGCAAGAGCCGTTCCGCCGCGCACGCCGAAACGCTGCGTCTGCTCGAACTCGTGCGTATTCCGGAAGCGCGCCGGGTGGCCGCGCGCTTTCCGCATCAACTATCGGGCGGTATGCGTCAACGCGTGATGATCGCGATGGCGCTGTCATGCAAGCCCGCCTTGTTGATTGCCGATGAACCGACCACCGCGCTCGACGTGACGATCCAGGCGCAGATCCTGCAATTGATTCGCGGCTTGCAGGACGAGATGAACATGGGCGTGATCTTCATCACGCACGACATGGGCGTGGTCGCCGAAGTGGCCGATCGCGTGCTGGTGATGTATCGCGGCGAGAAAGTGGAAGAGGGTGCGTCGGATGCGCTATTCGGCGCGCCGTCGCATCCTTATACGAAGGCGCTGCTTGCCGCCGTCCCGCGACTCGGCGCGATGCAAGGCACCGACCAGCCCGCCAAATTCCCGATTCTGACCGTCGAGCAGGCGGCGCTCACCGGCGCTGATAAAGCCGTTCGTCCCGCAGCCGCCGTAGCGGAAGAAACCCAGCCGCTAGTCTGCGAAAGCACACCGCCGGTTCTGCGCGTGCGCGATCTGGTCACGCGCTTTCCAGTCAAGAGTGGTGTGTTCGGCCGTGTGACGGGCCGCGTGCATGCGGTCGAGAAAGTCAGCTTTGACCTGCGCCCGGGTGAAACGCTGGCGCTGGTCGGCGAATCGGGTTGCGGTAAATCGACAACGGGCCGTTCATTGCTGCGCCTCGTGGAAAGCCAGAGCGGTTCGATCGAATTCGACGGCAAGGAAATCAGCTCGCTCACAGGCCCTGCGTTGCAAGCGCTGCGCCGCGATATCCAGTTTATTTTTCAGGACCCGTTTGCTTCGCTGAATCCGCGTTTGACGGTCGGCTTCTCGATCATGGAGCCGCTGCTCGTGCACGGCGTCGCTCAGGGCGCGGAAGCCCAGGCACGCGTCGCGTGGCTGCTCGAAAAGGTCGGTTTGCCGCCCGAAGCGGCACGCCGCTATCCGCATGAATTTTCCGGCGGCCAACGGCAACGTATCGCGATTGCGCGCGCGCTGGCGTTGAATCCGAAAGTCGTGATCGCCGACGAATCCGTTTCCGCGCTGGACGTCTCCGTGCAGGCGCAGATCGTCAACCTGATGCTCGATCTGCAACGCGAGCTGGGCGTCGCGTATCTGTTCATTTCGCATGACATGGCAGTGGTGGAGCGTGTCAGCCATCGCGTCGCGGTGATGTATGTCGGCCAGATCGTCGAGATCGGTCCGCGTCGCGCGGTGTTCGAAGCGCCGCAGCATCCGTACACGAAGAAGCTGATGGGTGCCGTGCCGGTTGCCGATCCGGCGCGCCGTCACGCGAAACGCATGCTCGCCGCCGATGAGATTCCGAGCCCGATCCGCTCGCTGAACGATGAACCGATTGTGGCGCCACTGGTTGCTGTCGGACCGGATCATTTCGTGGCTCGGCATCGGGTCGGTGGCGCTTACTAGGCGCGCACGAAGACTCGTGCCGATCCGAACGCAGCCTCGAGCGCAGCACGCAACACAGCTTCGAATGCAGCCCCGAATGCAGCGCCCAACCTGAAGAAAAATTGTGACTATTCAGCCAGGCTGACCATATGAATAGGGTTGTAAACTGTAGCGACCTCGGCCATCATGCTGGCCATGGCAAAAAAACGGCGACTTCCGGACCTTTCCACACTGACACATGCGCAGAAGGATGACCTGATCCTGAGCCTGTTCGCGCGTCTGGAAGCGCTCGAAACGAATGTGCGCAAAGACAGCCACAACTCAAGCAAGCCGCCATCGTCCGACGGCTTTGTCAAGAAGACGCGCTCCTTGCGTGAGGCGTCCGGCAAGAAGGCCGGTGGTCAAATCGGTCACAAAGGGACGACGCTCAAGCAAGTCGAGCAGCCGACCCAGACCGTGTACCATCCATTGCCAGCGCAATGCGATCGTTGTCACAACTGGCTGCCGCAGGACGAAGCCCGTGTGTCCGAACGACGGCAAGTATTCGATGTGCCCGCGACAGCCTGTGATGTTATCGAGCACCGTACGCTGGAACTGGTCTGCCAGTGCGGCCAATCGCACGTAAGCACGTTTCCTGCGGGCGTGACGGAGGCCGTTCAATATGGTCCGAACCTGCGAGCCTTAGGTGTACATCTGACGCAAGGGCAGCTCTTGCCGTTCGCGCGCGCGGCCCAGCTCATTCAAGACCTGTATGGCATCGCTGTTTCGCCTGGCACCCTGGTGTCATGGGTAGGCGAAGCCCGCAGCGCGTTGGACAGCACGGCCGCTCTCATCGCCGATCAATTGCGCCAGGCGGCGCTACTGCACGTCGACGAGTCAGGCCTACGCGTTGCCAGCAAGCTCCATTGGCTGCATATCGCGGCAAGCGAGACGCACACGTGGTATGGCGTTCACGCCAGACGTGGCATGGAGGCCATCGAAGCGCATGGCATTTTGCCTAGCCGTCTGGGCGTGCTGGTTCACGATTGCTGGGCTCCATATTGGCAACTCGATTGCATTCATGCGCTGTGCAACGCTCACCTCTTACGCGAACTGGTCTACGTGAAAGAGCTCACCGGCCACGACTGGCCGCAGCGGATGATAGATTTTCTGCTCAACGCCAACGACATATGCGAGGCGGTACGACAGAAGCACAGCACGCTTTGCACCGCAGACATCGCGGCTTTTGACACGCTCTACCAGGCGATTCTGTGCGAGGGCGAGCGACTTAATCCGGAGGTCGTCAAACCGGCCGGCAAGCGGGGGCGCTGCAAGCAGTCCATCGCCTTCAATCTACTGCGCCGCTTGCGCCAACATGCCGATGCTGTGCTGCTTTTTATCCGCGATCCGGCTGTCCCGTTCACCAACAACCTTGGCGAACGCGCCGTCCGTATGCCAAAAGTGAAGCAGAAAATATCCGGCTGCTTTCGCACACTCGACGGTGCCGAAAATTTCTGCGTCATTCGTTCCTGCCTCGACACACTGCGCAAGCAAGGCCATGGCATGCTTGACGTATTACAGCGGGCCTTTGCCGGCGATCCTATACAGCCCGCTGCCTAGCTGCTGAACCGTCACAGGACGTTAGCAGTATTGAGCGTAAACGTCGTCCCTTTGCGACCGATTTGCCCGCCTGCCTTCTTGTCGAATGCATCAGGAGCGCGTCTTCTTGACAAAACCGTCGGACGATGGCGGCTTGCTTGAGTTGTGACTGTCCTTGCGCGCCATCGTTTCGAGCGCTTCCAGACGCGCGAACAAGCTCAGGATCAGGGCATCCTTCTCCGCATGAGTTAGTGTGGAAAGGTCCGGAGGTCGCTGTTTCTGTGCCATAACCAGCATGGTGGCCTGGGTCGATGCGGTTTTCAACCCTATTCATAGGGTCAGCCTGACTGAATTGTCACGAAAAATTTTCTCTCGCAGCACATAACCCTGATTCAATTCGCAGCCTGGAGCCAACCTCATGAACCTGCTGGTCCCGTCTTCTCCGTTTCGTTTGCGCGCGCTGGTCAGCGGCGGCGCGATGGTGTTCGCGATGCTCGCGGGCAATGTGGCGCACGCGGACACGACCGTCGTGATGGCAGTCGCGTCGAACTTCACGTCGCTTGATCCGTACGACGCCAACGACACGTTGTCGCAAGCCGTCTCCAAGTCGTTCTATCAAGGCCTGTTCGGTTTCGACAAGGACATGAAGCTGGTCAACGTGCTGGCCGACAGCTACGAAGCGAGCCCCGACGCCACGGTCTACACGTTCAAGCTGCGCCACGGCGTGAAGTTCCAGGACGGCACCGACTTCAACGCTGCCGCGGTGAAAGCGAATTTCGACCGCGTGACCGATCCGGCAAACAAGTTGAAGCGCTACAACATGTTCAACCAGATCGATAAAACCGAGGTGGTCGATCCGTACACAGTGAAGATCACGCTGAAGGCGCCGTTCTCGGCG
The DNA here is from genome assembly GCF_046025895.1 of Paraburkholderia sp. RL17-337-BIB-A. Classification (NCBI taxonomy): domain Bacteria; kingdom Pseudomonadati; phylum Pseudomonadota; class Betaproteobacteria; order Burkholderiales; family Burkholderiaceae; genus Paraburkholderia; species Paraburkholderia sp. RL17-337-BIB-A. Next base: position 809,615 of record NZ_JARESY010000001.1, read on the forward strand.
TTCATCAACGTGCTGGCGCATCCTTCGGCGGTGATGATTTCGCCGGCCGCGCTGAAAAAATATGGCAAGGACATCGCCTTCCATCCGGTCGGCACGGGTCCGTTCGAACTCGTGAAGTGGGACCCGGCCGGCGACCTGACGGTGAAGAAATTCGCCGGCTACTGGAAGAAGGGTTATCCGAAGGTCGATGCGATCGACTGGAAGCCGGTGGCCGACAACAACACACGCGCGGCGTTGATGCGTACCGGCGAAGCGGACTTCGCATTCCAGGTGCCGTTCGAACAGGCGGCGCAATTGCAGTCGAGCCCGAAGGTCGATCTGATCGCTTCGCCCTCGATCATCCAGCGCTACATCAGCCTGAACGTCAACCAGAAGCCATTCGATAACCCGAAGGTGCGCGAAGCGCTGAACTATGCGATCAACAAGGACGCGCTGACCAAGGTCGCGTTCGCCGGTTATGCGACGCCGGCAGACGGTGTGGTACCGCAAGGCGTCGACTACGCGGTGAAGCTCGGCCCCTGGCCGTACGACCCGGCCAAGGCCCGCGAACTGCTGAAGGAAGCGGGTTATCCGAACGGCTTCGAAACGAAGTTGTGGTCTGCGTATAACTATTCGACCGCGCAGAAAGTGATCCAGTTCGTTCAGCAGCAACTGTCGCAGGTCGGCATCAAGGCACAGGTCGAAGCGCTTGAAGCGGGCCAGAGCGTGGCGCGAGTAGAGAGTGCGCAAGACCCGGCGACCGCGCCGGTGCGGATGTACTACATCGGCTGGTCAGCGTCGACGGGCGAAGCGAACTGGGCGCTCTCGCCGCTGCTCGCCTCCATCTCGGCCCCGCCGAAGCTGATGAATACCGCGTACTACAGGAACGACGCGGTCGACAGCGATCTGACGAAAGCGCTCCAAACCACGGACCGCACACAAAAGACCGCTCTCTACACGGATGCGCAAAAGCGCATCTGGGCTGACGCGCCGTGGATTTTCCTCGTTAAGGAGAAGATCGTCTACGCGCGTAGCAAGCGTCTGTCGGGTGCTTACGTCGCGCCGGACGGTTCGTTCAATTTCGATGAGATAGCGGTCAAGTAACGCGCGGGCCGCCCGGCCCGGCGCGCTCCTCTGGAATGTGCCGGCTGGGTGGCGAGGTCCCGCTTTCATCGTTGCAGACGATCCTTCGTTGCCCGCATCATTGCCGGATTGGGTTTCATGCTGAACTTCCTTGTTAAACGTCTTTTTGGGCTGGTACCGACGCTCTTCATCGTCGCGGTGCTGGTCTTCCTGTTCGTGCATCTGCTGCCCGGTGACCCCGCTCGGCTCGCGGCCGGCCCCGAGGCCGACGAAGCCACTGTCGCCCTAGTGCGGTCCGATCTCGGACTCGACAAACCGATGCCGCAGCAATTCGCCAATTTCTTCGTGAAGCTGGCGCATGGCGACTTCGGCACGTCCACCCGCAGCAAGCGGCCAGTCAGCCAGGAAATCGGCGAGCGCTTCATGCCGACACTGCTGCTCACGCTCACCAGCATGGTGTGGGCGGTGATGCTCGGCATGGGCATCGGCATCGTCTCGGCGGTGTGGCGCAATCGCTGGCCCGATCGGCTCGGCATGACGCTGGCGGTGTCGGGCATTTCGTTTCCCGCCTTCGCGCTCGGCATGCTGCTGATGGAGATCTTTTCGGTCAAGCTCGGCTGGCTGCCGATTGTCGGCGACGGTTCATGGAAGAGCTACGTACTGCCCTCGCTCACGCTCGGCGCGGCGGTGGCGGCGGTGATGGCGCGCTTCACGCGGGCTTCCTTCGTCGAAGTGATGAATGAAGACTTCGTGCGAACCGCCCGCGCGAAAGGTGTGCCCGAACGGCTCGTGATCGTCAAACACTGCCTGCGCAACGCAATGATCCCGGTCATCACGATGATGGGTTTGCAATTCGGCTTTCTGCTGGGCGGTTCGATCGTGGTCGAAGTGGTGTTCAACTGGCCGGGCCTCGGACGCCTGCTGGTGGACTCCGTGACGATGCGCGACTATCCGGTGATTCAGACCGAGGTGCTGTTGTTCTCGCTCGAATTCATCATCATCAACCTGGTTGTGGACGTGTTGTACGCCGTCATCAACCCGACCATCCGTTTCAAGTGAGGCCCGCATGAGCATCTCAGCCACCGAGGCGAATGCGGTCAAGGCCGCCCTCGCAGAAAGCACGATCCGCACGCCGTGGAGTGAATTCTGGCGCAAATTCCGCAAGCAGCATGCGGCGCTCGGCGCCGGTATTTTCGTGCTGTTGCTGATCGTGGTCGCGATTCTCGCGCCGCATATCGTGCCGTACGATCCAGAGAATTACTTCGACTACGACGCGTTGAACGCGGGGCCCTCGGCCGCGCACTGGTTCGGCGTCGATTCGCTGGGGCGCGATATTTTCAGCCGGATTCTGGCGGGGTCGCGCATTTCGCTCGAGGCAGGTTTTCTATCGGTGGCGATCGGCGCGGTGATCGGCACGTTTTTCGGGTTGCTGGCCGGTTACTACGAGGGCTGGTGGGATCGCATCACGATGCGCGTTGCCGACGTGCTGTTTGCCTTCCCGGGCATTCTGCTGGCGATCGGTGTGGTTGCGATTCTCGGCAACGGCATGATCAATGTGATCTGCGCGGTGGCGATTTTCAGCATCCCGGCGTTTGCCCGGCTCGTGCGCGGCAATACGCTGATGCTCAAGCAACTCACGTATATCGAAGCGGCGCGCAGCATCGGCGCATCGGACTGGACCATCATCGTGCGGCATATTCTGCCGGGGACGATTTCGTCGATCGTCGTGTACTTCACGATGCGGATCGGCACGTCGATCATCACGGCCGCGAGCTTGTCGTTTCTCGGACTCGGCGCGCAACCGCCGACGCCGGAGTGGGGCGCGATGCTCAACGAAGCGCGCGCCGATATGGTCACGGCGCCGCATATCGCGCTGTTTCCGAGTCTGGCGATTTTCCTCACCGTGCTGGCATTCAATCTGCTCGGCGACGGTTTGCGCGATGCGCTCGATCCGAAGCTCGACCGGCCATGAGTTTGAGTGAACCTGTGGGTGCAAGTGCACCGCATATCGGTGTGTTGCCAAGCGGCCCGCGCGGGACGCTTGCCGACGTGCACGGCGTGACAGTAGGACATTGCACGCTAGATGATGGTGCTGTACAGACCGGCGTGACCGTGATTCGTCCGCATTCCGGCGATCCTTTTCTTGAGAAGGTGCCCGCGGCTGCCTCAGTGATCAACGGATTCGGCAAAAGCATCGGGCTCGTGCAAGTCGAAGAGCTCGGCGTGCTCGAAACGCCGATTGCGTTGACCAATACCTTTGGCGTGGCCGCGGTCGCACAGGCGCAGATTCGCGCTGCAATTCAAGGTAATCCGCAAATCGGACGCGAATGGTCGACGGTCAATCCATTGGTGTTCGAGTGTAATGACGGATACCTGAACGATATTCAGGCTTTGGCGGTAAGCGAACGGCATTACAACGCTGCGTGTGAAGCGGCGAGCGTTGACGTCGCGAGCGGTTCGGTCGGCGCAGGCCGCGGCATGTCGTGCTTCGATCTGAAGGGCGGGATTGGTAACGCATCGCGCGTCATCGAGGTAGCAGGGCAGCGTTATACGGTCGGCGCCCTGGTGCTGGCGAACTTCGGCCGCCTGCCGATGTTGACGATCGACGGCACGGCGCTCGGTCGCGTGCTGGCTGAACGCGCAGCGAAAGCAGTCGCCGTCTCGGAACCCGAGCAAGGCTCGATCATCATGATCGTCGCCACCGACGCGCCGCTCGACGCTCGCCAACTCAAGCGTCTGTCATTGCGCGCCGCGGCAGGTCTCGCACGAACCGGTTCGGTGTACGGCCACGGCAGCGGCGATATAGCGTTGGCATTTTCAACGGCCTACACCGTGCCGCACGATGCCGACTTCATCGCGCTGCCGCCAATGCTCGCCGATGCACGCCTCGATTCACTATTCCGTGCCTGCGCGGACAGCGTCGAGCAAGCGATCGTCGATGCATTGTGGAGCGCCACGTCGGTGACGGGCCGCGACGGCCATCGGCGTCTAGCGCTGCACGACGCCGCTCCCGACCTCGCTCAACTTCTCAAGCAATCCTCCTGAGCTCCTGATGAAAGTCCTGATTTCCGCCGATATCGAAGGCGTGGCCGGCGTGTTCCATCCCGAGCAAACGCGCGCGGGCAACGGCGAATACGAGGCCGCGCGCCGCTGGATGACACTCGAAGCGAACGCCGCGATCGAAGGCGCATTCGCCGGCGGCGCGACGCATGTATGGGTCAACGATTCGCATGGCGGCTTCCGCAACCTCCTGCCCGATCTGCTCGACGCACGTGCCCAGGTCGTGCTCGGCAAACCACGTACGCTCGGCATGATGGCCGGGCTTGAATACGGTGCGGCGCTGGTGTTCATGATCGGCTATCACGCGAAGTCGCAGACGCGCGGCATCCTCGCGCACACGATCAACAGCTTTGCGTTCGCGCGCGTTTCGCTGAACGGCGTCGAAGTCGGCGAGGCGGGATTGTATGGAGCGTTAGCAGAAGAATATGGCGCACAGGTAGCGCTTTTATCGGGCGACGATGCGTTCGCGGAAGAAACCGCACCGCGCTTTCCCAGCGCGCGTTTTGTCGTCACCAAGAGCGCGACGGGGCATGCGAGCGGTGTTTCGCAAACCCCGGCGAGCGCGCGAGATGCAATCGAAATTGCTGCACGCGAAGTGGTGCGGCACTACATCGACAACGGTCATGCGCCACAAGCGACGCGCGCTGCCGCGAAGCCCGTCGAATGCGAATTGCGTGTGCAAACCACCGCGCTCGCCGATCTGTTCTGCCAATGGCCGACGCTCACGCGCGTCGACGCCGTCACGCTGCGCTTTGGCGCGGAGTCGGCGGAACATGCGGTGCGTATGCTGAACTGCCTGTCGGCGATGTCGTTCATGCTGCGCTAGCCGCGTGACGAAGTGGGGCGTCGCTCAAGCGGCCGAGCCGGGGCGCCGGCTACTGCTGCCGGCTCAACTCGCGCGCCGCGCGATCGATCACATCGGCGACCGCGCCCGCATGCGATACCGGCACGAGATGGCTCGATGAAATGGGCACGATCTTCGCGCCCATCCGGTTGGCCATGAACTGTTCGACTTCGGGCGACACCGCGCGGTCCCTCGTCGTCAAGATGTACCACGACGGCTTTTCTCGCCACGCCACCTGGCTTACCGTTTCGCTGAACGCCTTCGCGGCCATCGGCTGTTGCGCGGCGGAGAGCACGCGCGTCAGATTCTCGGGCACGTCGGCGGCGAAGTCGGCGTGATATTTGGTGCGGTCGAGCCAAAGAAAGCCCGTTGAATCCGCGGTGATGCCTTGAGTCGCGGGCGCTGGCGCCGCGCGCTTCATCAGATCCACCGTCGATTCGTGCAGGTCCGGCGCAATCGCGGCCACGTAGACAAGACCCGCTACGTTCGGCGCATTCGCGCCGGCTTCGGTGATCACGACGCCGCCCCACGAGTGCCCCACCAGGATGGTCGGGCCGTCCTGCCGCGCAAGGACGCGGCGGGTCGCGGCGACATCGTCGGCGAGCGACGTGAGCGGATTCTGCACCGAACTCACGTGATAGCCCTTTTGCTGCAACTTCGCGACGACACCGTTCCAGCTCGACCCGTCGACGAACGCGCCATGAACCAGCACGACGTTGCGCACGGGGCCGGTCACCGGTGCTACGGGAGGTGTGGAGGCAGTCGCCCTGGGCGTGACGGGTGGGGCGGGTGCGGGAGTGGGTGCTGCAGGCGTGGCAGGTGCCGCAGGCGGCGGGGCCGGCGCTTCAGGTGCGCTCGACTCCATGCCGGGCATCTCGGCCGGTTCGGTGGCGGGTTCGGCGGCGGGTTCTGCCGCGGGCGCCGCGGTTTGCGCGAAGGCACCCGCCCCAGCGAAGCAGAGATACAAAGCAGCGGCGCAAAGCAGACGTTTGGGCAACATGTTGAATCTCCGAAGGCTGAAACCTCGACTAGGCGAACATACAGAAGCGCCACGCCAGTGACAACCACTATCCTCGCCGTTCAGTGCGGCGCAGAACCAAGCGCGGGTTGCTCCCAGTATTTAGGTATTTTCGGACACGCTAAAATTTCGGGTTCTGCCGGGCCGGACCATAAGTCTGACCGGGTGATCGATATCCATACACTGGGGCGCAATTTGAATAGTGCACAGCAGCAAGACGGCCTGAAGCGCGGGCTTAAGAATCGCCACATCCAGCTGATTGCGCTGGGCGGCGCGATCGGCACCGGCTTGTTTCTCGGCTCCGCCAGCGTATTGCAGGCAGCCGGTCCGTCGATGATTCTCGGCTACGCGATCGGCGGCATCATCGCCTTCATGATCATGCGGCAGCTTGGTGAAATGGTCGCGCAGGAACCGGTCGCCGGTTCGTTCAGTCACTTCGCCTACAAGTATTGGGGCGACTTTCCCGGCTTTCTGTCCGGCTGGAACTACTGGGTGCTGTACGTGCTCGTGAGCATGGCCGAGCTGACTGCGGTAGGCACCTACGTGCATTACTGGTGGCCGGGGGTGCCCACGTGGGTCTCGGCGCTGGTGTGCTTCGCCATCATCAACGCAATCAATCTCGCCAACGTCAAAGCCTATGGCGAAACAGAATTCTGGTTCGCAATCGTCAAGGTGGTGGCGGTGATCGGCATGATTCTGTTCGGCGGCTATCTGCTGATCAGCGGTCACGGCGGCCCGCAAGCTTCGATCACTAATCTCTGGGCCAACGGCGGCTTTTTCCCGCATGGGTTTCACGGCCTGTTCATGATGCTCGCGGTCATCATGTTCTCGTTCGGCGGGCTCGAGTTGATCGGCATCACGGCGGCTGAGGCCGACGATCCGCAAAAGAGCATTCCGAAGGCCGTGAATCAGGTGATCTACCGGATTCTGATTTTCTACATCTGCTCGCTGGCGGTGCTGCTTTCGTTGTATCCGTGGAATCAGGTAGCGGCTGGCGGTAGCCCGTTCGTGATGATCTTCTCGCAGATCGGCTCGACGCTGACCGCGAACGTGCTCAACGTGGTGGTTCTGACGGCGGCGCTGTCGGTGTACAACAGCGGCGTGTATGCGAATAGCCGCATGCTCTACGGTCTCGCGGAACAGGGCAATGCGCCGCGTGCGCTGATGAAGGTCGACCGGCGCGGCGTGCCGTATATGGCGATCGGTTTGTCGGCGCTCGCCACGTTTACCTGCGTGATCATCAACTATCTGATTCCGGCCGAAGCGCTCGGTTTGCTGATGGCACTCGTGGTGGCCGCGCTGGTGCTGAACTGGGCGCTGATCAGCCTGACCCATCTGAAATCGCGCAAGGCGATGGTGGCGGCGGGCGAGACGCTCGTGTTCAAGTCGTTCTGGTTCCCGGTCAGCAACTGGATCTGCCTCGCCTTCATGGCGCTGATCCTCGTGATTCTCGCGATGACGCCGGGTCTGTCGGTCTCGGTGTGGCTCGTGCCGGCGTGGCTGGTGGTGATGTGGGCCGGCTATGTGTTCAAGCGCCGGCGCGCGTCAATGCATGGCGGTGCGCGGGTGGCGGGGCGGTAGAGTCAGAAATCTTGCAGCCGGCGCTTGCGATGCAGCAGTGGCCGGCACCTTACATTGATGAACGGAGCCGGCTGTTCAAATGCTGTGCGCCTGAGCGTGATCGGGGGCGTTGGGATCATACGGGGCGGCGGCAATAAACCGTTCCTGTTGCATGGCTATCGCCTCGTCGAGCTTCCTGCAGAGCTGATCCGCGTGCCTGATGCCCGGCAAACGCCTCACGGGATGCGCCAGATCGTTGGTCGTCAAAATGATCGTGCCGACGCCGAATACGCGCTGCCACCAAGGGTGGATCGACGTGATGCTCTGAATCCGGGAGAGTTTCAGCCTCGATGTCCGGCGGTGCAGAATACCTTGCGTCCAGGCAATCTGCTCGGTATCGATGACGATCCGGGTGAACGCTGTCTTGACGAACGGCAAGCCGACGCCGATCGACACCGCGCCTGCTTGTGCAAGCAGCACATGCCATTGAAGCGGGAAAGCGCTCGACGCGAAGACATGTATGCCGCCAATCACAGCCATGACGGCACATCCTTTCAGGATCGCTGGAAGGTTGCAGATCTGCGACGGCGCGCCGCTGAAAATCACCTGATTGGCCATGACTGACAATAGATGATCTCGGCTCCCGTGGGAAGCAAAAAACCCGCAAGGCTTTTAGCTTATTGCGGGCTCAGTGGAAATTTGAAGAATTCACCGGTACTGGCCGGAATGCTACATGGTGCCCAGGGCCGGAATCGAACCGGCACGCCTTGCGGCGGGGGATTTTGAGTCCCCTGCGTCTACCAATTTCACCACCTGGGCAGGTCTTCTAGCGCACGCGTCAGGATATGGCGCGCGGCGAAGACGCAGATTATGGCCGAAAATTCGACGACGGGCAAGCCGGTCGCTTTCTTTCGTTCATAGCCATCATTTAGCGTTTTCAAACGGTGCGGGAAAACCGTTCGAGCGTCTGCTGACCGAGATAGCGGTCGAACACCATCGCGATGTTGCGCACGAGCATGCGCCCGGCCATCCGCACTTCGAGCTTGCTGCCGCTCACCGACACCAGGCCGTCCTGCTCGAAGCCGCGCAAGCGTTCCAGTTCCGGCTCGAACGTAGTGGCGAAGCGGATGCCATAAGCGGCTTCGAATTCGTCGAAGCGCAGTTCGAGATTGCACATCAATTGCGTGATCACGTCGCGCCGCAGACGGTCGTCCGCAGTGAGCCGCACGCCACGTGTGATCGCGAGCTTGCCTGCGTCGATCGCCGCGGCGTAGCCGGGCAGATCCTTGACGTTTTGCGCATACACATCGCCGACCTTGCCGATCGATGACGCGCCGAAGCCGATCAAATCACATTCCGCACGCGTGCTATAGCCCTGGAAATTGCGATGCAACGTACGCTGCGCTTGTGCACGTGCGAGCTCGTCGGTGGGCAGCGCGAAATGGTCCATGCCGATGTAGACATAGCCCGCGCCCGTCAGCCGCTCGACTACCCGTTGCAGGATCGCGAGCCGCACGGCAGGCGAGGGCAGCGTGGCCGCGTCCATCTGACGTTGCAACTTGAAGAGCTGCGGCATGTGCGCGTAGGCAAACACCGAAAGACGATCGGGCGCGAGCTCGATCATCGTGTCGAGCGTGCGGCTGAAACTGTCGACCGTTTGATGCGGCAACCCGTAAATCAGGTCGACGCCGATCGAGTGAAAGTCCGTATCGCGCGCGGCTTGCATCACCGACGCGGTCATCTCGAGCGGTTGAATGCGATTGATCGCCCGCTGTACCACCGGATCGAAATCCTGCACGCCGAGACTGAGGCGGTTGAAGCCGAGCGTACGCAGATGCGCAATCGTTTCGGGCGATGCTTCGCGCGGATCGACTTCGATCGAATATTCGGCTTCGGTGTCGGGCAGCAACGTGAAGTGCTCGCGCGCCGCCGCCATCAGTTCCGCCATTTCGTCGTGCGACAGGAACGTGGGCGTGCCGCCGCCCCAATGCAATTGCGATACGGGGCGCCGCGTGTCGAAACACGCTGCCTGCAAAGCCATTTCGCGTTTCAGATGCGCGACGTAAGGACGCGCATGCGCACGGTTTTTCGTGGCGACCTTGTTGCAACCGCAGTAGAAGCACGCGGTGTCACAAAACGGAATGTGGAAGTACAGGGAGAGATCGGTGGCCGAGGCGCCTGGATCGGCGGCGGCGCGCGCATAGTCGGCGGGATCGAACGTGTCGCGGAACTGCAAGGCGGTCGGATAGGACGTATACCGTGGACCGTTCGCGCTGTATCTAGCGAGGAGGTCGGGGCGGAATAGCGTGTTGGCGGTGGTCATGGGGCGCCCAGGTTTGACGGCCACCGTGGAAGAGGCAAGAGCCGGCGGCGCTTCGGAACACCGGATCGAACAGCGCAAACGCCTCTTGAGCGTGGCCTTCCGTATCCACCGAGTTTACGTGAGCGACCTTCTGCCGGATTGTGTAAAAAGGTCGCACCGGATGCGATGGCACAATGCGGGTCTGGTATGGCGTTGTATGTTTTCGAGTTCAGGAAAAATGTCGTGAGCGATGTGCCGAACAGTGTGGTGAAACGTGAGTCCCCGTTCAATGTGACCGATCATGCGTGCCGTCCCGATTGCGGCGCGTGTTGCATCGCGCCGTCGATTTCGAGCCCGATTCCGGGCATGCCGAATGGCAAGCCGGCGGGCGTGCGCTGCGTGCAACTCGGCGACGATCTGCGCTGCGCGATCTTCGGTCAGCCGGAGCGGCCGGCGTGCTGTTCCGGTTTGCAACCGCAAGCGGATATGTGTGGCACGAACCGCAGTGAGGCACTCGCGTGGCTGACCCAGCTCGAATTGCAGACTCAACCGCAACCAGCGGCGCGCCGCTAGCGCACGCGGGCGAACCGTCACGTCACCCATTGATTCGAATCAGAACAACCTCACGCAACCGCATGCTCGAGAAGGCTTCCACAGGAGATTTCGCATGACTCGACCCGCTGCGCCGACCCGGCGCCGCTTACTGCTCGCAGCGCTGGCAAGCTGCACGGCGCTCGGCATCACCGTGTCGCTGGCGGCCTGCGCGACGCCGACCTTTCCGTTCATCCCTTCGCACTACACGTTCTCGCAGCAACAGGTTCAGGACGCGGTGCAGCGTAAATTCCCCTATCAGCGCACCGTCTCGCAAGTGTTCGAGGTCGCGCTGACCAATCCGGTGGTCGGCTTCCTGCCGGATGCGAACCGCGTCTCGGTGAAGCTCGACGCCCGATTCGCGAGCCCGTTCATGCCGCAACCGGTCGACGGCGTATTCACGCTGTCGAGCGAACTGGCCTACGACGCCGCCAGCAAATCGGTCGTGCTCAAGTCGCCGAACGTCGACAACGTCAGCGTAAGCGGGCAGGCGCAGGCCTACACGCAGCAGATCAATGCCGCGGCGGCCGCTCTCGCCACGCAGTTGCTGACCAACTATCCGATCTACACCTTCAAGCCCGAACAACTGCAATTTGCCGGCGTGAATTACGAACCCGGTACAATCACCATCCTTACAAACGGCATACGCGTGCAAATCGTCGAAAAATGACGCTGTGCGCGGCCTGCAGGGTCGCGCGCGCACTGGCCGACCCTGTTCGTTTCGACTATCTACAGCGATGAGGGTCACGGATGGACTGGCTATTGGCTTGCAAGGCGCTGATTCTGGGCGTCGTCGAAGGGTTGACGGAATTTTTGCCGGTCTCCAGCACCGGCCATCTGATCGTCGCGGGCAGTCTGCTCAATTTCACGGACGAACACGCGAAAACCTTCGATGTCGTGATTCAGCTCGGCGCGATTCTGGCCGTCTGCTGGGAGTTTCGCCGGCGCATCGGCAGTGTGGTGGTCGGCTTGCCCAGCCGTCCTGACGCGCGCCGCTTCACGCTCAACGTGATCATCGCGACGATTCCGGCGATCGTGCTCGGCCTGCTGTTCGAAAAGGCCATCAAGGCGGCGCTGTTTTCGCCGGTGCCGGTCGCGTTCGCGCTGGTGGCGGGCGGGGTGGTGATCCTGTGGGCGGAAGCGCGCGAGCGCGCGCGAGGAGCGGCGGCGCGCATTCAGAACGTGGACGATCTAAGCCCGCTGGATGCCTTGAAAGTCGGCCTCGCTCAATGTTTCGCGCTGATGCCTGGCATGTCGCGCTCGGGTTCGACGATCATCGGCGGGATGCTGTTTGGTCTCGAGCGGCGTGTCGCCACGGAATTTTCTTTCTTCCTCGCGATTCCGATCATCTTCGGCGCGACGGCTTACGAACTCTATAAAGACTGGCATCTGCTGTCCGCCGACGCGCTCGGCAGCTTTGCGCTCGGCTTCGTGGCGGCCTTCATCAGCGCCTTCGCGTGCGTGCGCTGGCTGCTGCGCTACATCGCCGCGCACGATTTCACGGTGTTCGCGTGGTACCGGATCGGCTTCGGATTGTTGATTCTGCTGGTGGGCTATAGCGGCGAATTGAGCTGGGCGGACTGAGTTGCCGCCCGGCCTTTAGCCATGCAAAAAGGTCCGCGTTGGCGGACCTTTTTGCTTGCGTTGCTTGCTGCCGGCGAGTTGCGAATGCGAAGCGGCTTTATGCTGCGCCGCGCTTTCTGAACACCAGGTCCCACACGCCATGTCCGAGTCGCAGCCCGCGGCGTTCGAACTTCGTCACCGGACGATACTCGGGTCGCGGCGCGTACCCGTCCGCCGTATTTTCCAGCGCGGGGTCGGCGCCCAGCACCTCGAGCATCTGCTCGGCGTAGTTTTGCCAGTCGGTCGCGCAATGCAGATAGGCGCCCGGCTTCAAACGAGAGACCAGCAACGCGACGAACTTCGGCTGAATGAGCCGGCGCTTGTGATGACGAGCCTTGTGCCACGGGTCCGGAAAGAAGATATGCACGCCATCGAGGCTGTCTGGCGCGATCATCTGTTCGAGTACCTCGACGGCATCGTGTTGAATGATGCGGATGTTCGACAGCCCTTGCTCCCCCATCAGCTTCAGCAGCGCGCCTACGCCTGGCTCGTGCACTTCCACGCCGAGGAAATCGTCGTCGGGACGGTGCGAGGCGATCTCCGCGGTGGTCGCGCCCATCCCGAAGCCAATTTCCAGCACGCGCGGCGCGGCGCGGCCAAACACGCTATTCCAGTCGGGTTGCTGCGGTGTGAAGGGCACGACGAAACGCGGACCGAGTTCGTCCATCGCGCGGCGCTGGCCGGTGGATACGCGGCCCGCACGCGTGACAAAGCTGCGGATGCGGCGTCGATGCAAGCCTTCTTCTTGCAAGGCGTCGTTGTCGCCGTTGGCGTTGGTGTTGGCCGGTGGGCCTTCGGTCTCGGGGGAAGTCGGGAGGCCGTCCGGCAGGCCGGCGTCGTTTGGATCGTGGATCATTGTCGATGCTGCTACAAGGGGTCAGTGCGTGGCGGTTTGCATGGCGTTGCGAGGCGCCTTCTGCGCTCGCGCGGCAAGGGCCGCGGCTCGCAGGCGCGGTTCGCTCGAAACGCCAGGCTGGCCGCTGCCACTACAAAAAAGCCGCCTTCATGGGAGGCGGCTCGTGCTGGATTCTGCTGAAGGCTCAGCAGGAAGATGGAGCGGACGTTGCAAGTGCGCGTAAGGTAGCACACCCGAAAAGGGTCCGTCCAGACGGCGGCCGGCCTGAAGGACGGCGACGCTATTCTCGGGCGGTATCACGCGGCTGCATCTGCGCGTTTGGTTTGGGAAGCAAATCGCTGGTGTTGAACACCGCGAAGGCGCTTCGCGACTTGGTGCGCGCGTTTGTGCGACTTCTCGGAAGACAGGCTGAATGTGAAGCTGGCGGGAATTGCTGCAGAATCAGATCGCTTTCGCGAAGCCGCCTGGGCGACCGCCAGGCGGGCTGAAAAGAATCTGGAGCGGGCGATGGGAATCGAACCCACGGCTCTAGCTTGGGAAGCTAGGGTATTACCATTATACGACGCCCGCGAAGCCCACAATTCTACTCGGGAAGGGGCGGTTAGCGCAAATCGCGCTGCCGCCCGCATGTCCACGCGGCGCACAAAGCGCCGTTCAGATCACGAAGTAAGTCAACTGAACGGCCGCGCGCGTGACCACCATCAGCAGCACCTGCACGATCACGAACAGCAGAATCGGCGAGAGGTCAATGCCGCCGAGTTGCGGCACGATACGGCGCAGCGGATTCAAAAACGGCGCGGTCAGCTGGTACAGGATCGGCATGGCCGACGAGCGCGGATTGAGCCATGACAGCAGCGCCATCAGGATCGTCATCCAGATGATCAGATTCAGCGCCCACTTGATGAGCGTCAGCACAGCCACGATCAGCAAGGTCGGCGCGAGCGTGAGCGGATCGGCGCCTGTGAGCGCCACCATCAGCACCACATAAACGATTGCCGCCAGCAGAGCCGCGACCAGGCTGGCCCAGTCGATATTGCGCGTGCTGTGCAGGATGTGCCGTAAGGGCAGCACGATCCAGTTGGTGACTTGCAGCACGGCGTTCGAGACAGGGTTGTACGGCGGCAGGCGCACGACTTGCAGCCATGCGCGCAGCAGCAACGCGGCGCCGAACAGCGTAAAGACGGTATTGAGCAGAAAACGGGCGATATCGCCAAACATCTCGTGTCCTTATCCTTCGAATGACGGCCGTGGATCGGCCGCAAGGTGCCGGCGCTGACCGATCGGTGCGCCGGCAGTTTATTTGGCTTGCCCGCGCCGTTCCCGCAGGAGGGCGCGTGACGCGTCATAAATAGGGACGCGGTAGATCAATTTCCAGATGTGCGAGTCAGGCTAGCCGGCGAACCGCATGCCGCCAAGCCGCACCCGGCCACGGGATATCACACAGAAACCTTGATTTCGCTGATCAGAATCGCGCCGTTGCCACCGTCGGTGTAGTTCGGGATGTCGGCAAGCAACTGCTCCGAGGCCGGCTTGAAGACTTTGTAGAAGTCGTCCGCGCTATCGAACAGGAAGTGGCCTGCGGCAACGTACGGCGGTGGCGTTCCCGGCGGCCCGGCGTTGATGCCGACGTCGACCGACCAGCCTTTCAGTGACGGCCCGAACAGCTTCGCTGCGAGCGGCATGTGCGTGGCGCAGTAATACTCCACGTCGAAGTGGCCGTTTTCCCGATATGGATAAAGGATGCTGACCTTGATCATTGTGCGTTCTCGTCTGTTGGTCCCGAAGCGCGGCGCTGGCGGATTGCACGCGGCGCCGGACGTCACATTATCACGCCTTACTTGACGCTTGCACCTGCTGCGGCCTGATTCAGTGACCGGCCGAGCGATTCTTCCACCGCCTCGGCAATCGCCTCGATGGCGGCGGGCGGTTTAGCGCGGCGTTCGGCCAGTTCGACCGCGCGTCGCGACAGCAAGCCGTACAACGCGGCATGGTCGCCGCCGAGGCTTTCCAGCAAGGCCAACTGCTTCGCCACGACGCCCGTATCGCCGCGCGACACGGGGCCGGCGAGCGCATTGGGCAGGCCCTTGTCGCGGGCGGTTTCGATGGTGCCGGACAGCATCGGCAGCAGCGCCCGCAGCGCGTCGTCTTCGGCGAAACCCAGCGTGCGCCACAGGGCAACGCATTCAGCGAGGCTGCACAGCGCGAAACTCGCGGCGTAATGCGCGGCGGCGTGATACAGCATGCGGCCGCCCGCTGGGATCGACAATGGGTGGCAGCGCAGCGCGACGGCCAGCGCCGTAAGGGCGTCCTTCAGGGTGCCGTCGGCCTCGATCGTCACCGAGCAGCCAGCGATCCGTTCGAGGTCGGCGAGATCGCCGCCAAAGAGGTACAGTGGGTGAAAACCGCCGATTGCCGCGCCCTGGGCGCGCGCCGGGGCCAGCAATTCGATCGGCGAGGCGCCGCTGCAATGCACGAGTGCTTTGCCGTGTGGGCCGCTCGCCGCGTCGGCCGCGAAGCGCAGTATGTGTGCTGTCGTACCGATGCTGTCATCGGGAACGGCTAAAAAGACGATATCGGCGGCGTCGACAACCTGTTGTGGATTGTCGAATGCCGCGCAATGCTCGATTTGACTGGCAAGCCGGCTGGCCGAGGCTGGCGTGCGGCTCGCCACCGCCGTGACGGGATAGCCGGCGCGTGAAAAGCTTAGCGCGAGACAGCGCGCGAGCCGCCCCGCACCGATAAAGCCGAGGCGCGGCAGAGAGGGGTGGGACATGGTTGCGTGCTCCAGACGGGACACTTGAACGGGGAAAGCAGAAGTATCGCGCATCCGCCCGGCTGTGGTGTGTCCCGGCGTAGGCATTCCTCTGATCAGTGCGCCTGAGATATGGCGCGTCCGGTCGGTCATCCGCTCGCGCGCGCCCCGCAGGTCCGAAAACTGCTCACAATTTCGTCTTGAGCCGGTTTGGCAGTTGCTGTTCTGGGTTTTTCGTCTCGCAGTCAGATTCGGGAGGTAACGATGAATATTTTTTCTTACCGAAAGCACTTGCGGTTCTTGACGCATTCGCAGCGCCGTCGCTGGTGGGAACAGAAAAAGCGCTTGACGCCACGCGTGCGCATCAGCGGCGCGTATGTCCCACCCAACGTCTCCAGAGAATTCGCCTATGTGAAGGTAGGCTGAAAATACCGTCTGCTCACGAGTAAGAGATGCCCGACGCGATTGCGCCGGGCATTTTTCATTTGAGCCGTCAGGATTGAAGCGAATTTGTAATCAAAGATTACTGACAAACGGGCGCCTGAAGCCGCAAGCGCCGCAAGGCAGTGCATTCGCGTGCGCTCCACCGCTGCCAAACCCTTGGTTCTCAGTCCGTTACAGCGCTTGTCCGCGCGGGGCAGCGCTGTTGCAAATTCCGACCTATTGCCGTCGATTGCAATTTGCAACAAATGCGAACATCCATGCGCAGTCTTTTTCGATACATTGATTTCGTAGCATGCAAGGCATGCGAAGTTGGCGACCTTGACCGGCCGCGCCAGGAGAACAAAGTGAAAAAGATCGTTCCGTTTGTTGTTGCCGCCGCACTCGGCGTGGGGTTCGCTACCGCTGCTGAAGCGCACGTTTCCGTGGGTATTGGGATTGGTATTCCGGTCGCGCCGGCATATCCGGTTTATGCCGCGCCGCCGCCGGTCTATTACGCGCCGCCGCCGCCGGTCTATTACGCACCGCCGCCGGCGGTCGTGGTGGGTGGATATTACGGTGGCTATGGCCGTCCTTATTACCGTCACGGCTATTACCGCGGTTATTACGGCCGCGGACACGGCTACTATCGCCACTGATCGAAAAAGGGCGTGAAGACAGGTTGACGGCGTAACGCCGGCGTGATCGCCGGGTTGCGCCGTTTGTGTTTTTACTGCGACATACCAAAGCATCGGCGAAGCTGGGAGAATGGCTGGCTTCGCCACCGCTCCTGGAGAGTTTCGCCGATGCAAGCGCTTCCCGTTCCTACTTATCAAGACGTACTCGACGCCGCTGCGCGTCTCGAAGGCGTCGCCCACCGTACCCCCGTTCTAACTTCCAGCACGTTCAATGAGCGCACGGGCGCGTCGGTGTTTTTCAAGTGCGAAAATTTTCAACGCATGGGCGCCTTCAAGTTTCGCGGCGCCTACAACGCGATTTCGCATTTCGACGCGGAGCAGCGCAAAGCAGGCGTGCTGACGTACTCGTCGGGTAACCATGCGCAAGCGATTGCGCTATCGGCGCGCCTTGCAGGCATTCAGGCGACGATCATCATGCCGCACGACGCGCCCGCCGCTAAAGTCGCGGCGACCAAGGGTTATGGTGGCGAAGTGATCAGCTACGACCGCTACACCGAGAATCGCGAAGAGATCGGCCGGCGGCTCGCCGAAGAGCGCGGCATGACGCTGATTCCGCCGTACGATCATCCGCACGTGATCGCCGGGCAGGGCACGGCGGTCAAGGAGTTGATCGAAGAAACTGGCCCGCTCGACATGCTGTTCGTTTGCCTTGGCGGCGGCGGGCTGATCGGCGGCAGTGCATTGTCGGCGGCGGCATTGAGCCCGGCGTGCACCGTGATCGGCGTCGAGCCCGAAGCCGGCAACGACGGCCAGCAATCGCTCGCGCGCGGCGAGATCGTGCATATCGACGCACCGCGCACGATTGCCGACGGTGCCGCCTCCACGCATCTCGGCGACTACACCTTTGCCATCATCCGGCAACGGGTCGCGCAGATCGAAACGGTCACCGACGCGCAGTTGATCGAGACCCTGCGTTTCTTCGCGCAGCGCATGAAGATCGTGGTCGAACCGACGGGTTGCCTTGGCGCGGCTGCCGTGCTCAATGGCATCGTGCCGGTGAAGGGTAAGCGCGTTGGGGTGGTGTTGAGCGGCGGCAACGTGGATCTGGCGAAGCTCGCACAGTATCTCGCCTGATAGTAGGCATTGGGCTTTACGCCGCCGCGCTGCACTCCGGTGGAATTGACGGAAGACGGCTCGCCAAGGCGAGCCGTTTTTTTTATTAGCTTGCCACCTGTGCGGTCTGCACGATCAGATCGCGATATCCGTTCACGATCACGCTGTACGAGAAGTACGCGAACAGCAGCGCTGACAACACATGGCAGGCGCGCAGCAAACCGGTGCCGGCGCGATTGCGTCCGTGGCTGCCGAGTCCGCAGATAAAGATCGTCCAGCACAAGCCACCCAGGAAGAAGCCGCCGAGGAATACCGGTGCAGTCGTCACGCTGGTGGCGCCGGCTTTCGCAATCAACGCGCCGCCGACTGCGGCGAACCACAGAATCGCCGAAGGCGACGACATTGCCAGCAACACGCCGCGCAAGAAACCGCGCCACGGGGAAAGATGCGGCGTTTTGGCCTCCGCTCCTCCGGCAACGGCAGGGGCGGAGGCCGGCAACAGTGCTTCACGCGCCATCTTCCATGTGAGAAACAGCAGAATCGCCGCGCCGCCGATCCACACCACCCAGCGCACCGATTCGAACTGCAGTAGCGCAGCCATTCCCGCGAGCGCGAGCGCCGCGTAAACCAGATCGCCGAAACAGGAACCCAGGCCCAGCCAGAAGCCCGGTTTGAAGCCGTGCGACAGCGTCAGCGAAATGATCGCGACGTTGACGAGACCGATATCCAGACAGAGCGACAACGACAGAAAAAATCCATCCGACATCATTGAAAAGGCATGCATCCGCGCAACTGCTCCATCAGTTTTGTTATTCAGACTTGTTTGAGCGCGAGCGATCCGGCGGGTGGCCAGATCGCTTCGATGCCAACAGAATCATGAAATCGAACGGGTGTGATTCGAGGCTTTTATTACAGCCCCAATTCATCCCACAGAGTGTCGATGCGCTGTTTGACCGCACCGTCCATCTCGATCGGGCGGCCCCATTCGCGCTCCGTTTCGCCGGGCCATTTGTTGGTCGCGTCCAGTCCCATCTTCGATCCGAGGCCCGCTACCGGGGAGGCGAAATCCAGATAGTCGATCGGCGTGCGATCGACCAGCACGGTGTCGCGCGCCGGGTCGACACGCGTGGTGATGGCCCAGATCACTTCCTTCCAGTCGCGGATATTCACGTCCTCGTCGACCACGACGATGAACTTCGTATACATGAATTGCCGCAGGAAGCTCCACACGCCGAACATCACGCGCTTGGCGTGGCCGGGGTAGCTCTTCTTCATCTGCACGATCGCCATCCGGTAGCTGCATCCTTCGGGCGGCAGATAGAAATCGGTGATCTCGGTGAACTGCTTCTGCAACAGCGGCACGAACACTTCGTTGAGCGCGACGCCGAGCACGGCGGGTTCGTCCGGCGGTTTGCCGGTGTAGGTGGAGTGATAGATCGCGTCGCGCCGCATGGTGATGCGCTCGACCGTGAAGACGGGAAACCACTCCTGCTCGTTGTAGTAGCCGGTATGGTCGCCATAGGGACCTTCCAGCGCGTGTTCGTAAGCGGCCGAAGCGCCCTTGGCCGGACGCGGCGGCGCACCCGCGGGAGCCGGCGAGGGCGTGCCTTCCTGCGGATGGATGAAGCCTTCCAGCACGATCTCTGCACGCGCCGGCACCTGCAAGCCGTCGACGCCCGGCGTGATGCACTTCGCGAGTTCGGTGCGGCCGCCGCGCAGCAACCCGGCGAACTGGTATTCGGAGAGCGTGTCGGGCACCGGCGTGACCGCACCGAGGATGGTTGCCGGATCGGCGCCCAGTACCACGGCCACCGGATACGGCTTGCCCGGATTCTGCAGCGCGAACTCGCGGAAATCGAGTGCGCCGCCGCGATGCGCGAGCCATCGCATGATCAGTTTGTTACGCCCGATCAGTTGCTGGCGATATATACCTAAATTTTGTCGGCTCTTGTTCGGGCCTTTCGTGACGGTCAGACCCCATGTGATCAGCGGGCCTGCGTCACCCGGCCAGCAGGTCTGAATCGGCAGCTTGCCGAGGTCGACATCATTGCCCTCCCAGACGATTTCCTGGCAGGGCGGTGCGCTCACTGTCCGGGGCGCCATGTCCCAAACGGCCTTCGCGAGCGTGAACAGTTTTCCGGCGTCCTTGAGTCCCTTCGGCGGCTCCGGTTCCTTCAATGCGGAGAGCAGGCGCCCTACGTCTCGCAACGACTCCAACGCAGCGCCATCACCTGCGCCAGCTTGCGCGTCGATCCCCATGCCGAGCGCGACGCGGCGCGGCGTGCCGAACAGGTTGCCGAGGACCGGAAACGCGTGCTGCTGCTGGCTCTCAAACAATAACGCCGGGCCGCCCGCGCGCAGGACGCGGTCGCACACTTCGGTCATTTCCAGGATCGGCGAGACGTTTTGCGAGATACGGCGCAACTCACCGATCGTTTCGAGACGGCCGACGAAATCGCGCAGGTCTTTGTATTTCATCTGGTGCGGTAGAGAGCCGCGCAAGCGGCGAAATGGATGGGCGCAGCAGGGCTTTGCGGCGCCAAAATGATTGTCGATTTTACCTGTGTTGGCTCGCGCACGTAGATCGGCCAAATGGCCTACGTCTTGAGGAGGAATTGAGATAGCTCAAGAGGCGCGCGCCGCGCGGTTTTGAACGGGCTGAACACTGTTCATTATTACAATTAGTTATAGATTTGCCTATTTATAGTGTTGACGATCTATAAAACCCTGCATAGAATCCGTCCACATTGGTTGCAGGGCGTGAACCTTTTTACCACTGCCCCCGGTCCCATCAGACGCAACGCGTCACCGTTTGCCGATCCCCTGCACGGTATTTGACGGTCTTATAGATGTCCTTGCCAGCGCCAACTGACGCTGGTTTTTCGCGTGGGAGCTACCGCCTGCATGCTTTTTTGGCATGCCGCGGGCCTCTTTTCAAGATGGCTCCCCACAAACGGTATTTGCCGTTTTCCCGACGTCGCAGCTGCCCTAACCAGACAGAGCGCGCGATGTCTTGACTCTGCGAACGTGTGTTGCCGCCTGTTCACCTGGCGGGGTTCGTGGATCATGCAACATGGGAGATCTGAATGAACGCCTGGTTATCGTGGCGTCCCGATGAGCGTATCGCGCAATTTGTGCGTGGTGTGTTGCGTCGCGGGACACGAATGAGTCATCACCTGTTCAGCATCGTCGGCGGAATCGCTGTCGTGCTGGCACTCACGCTGTGGCTGATGCCGGCCTGGCGCGGCCCCCTTGCCGCCAAGCTGATGCCGGTCATCTCCGCTGCTGTGCAAGCCGGTCCTGCCCGCCTGCTGCAGGGCAACCCCTTGCCCGCTTTCGGACCGCCTCGCGCGTCCGCTGACGATTCGCTGTCCTCGAATTCGACCAGTAGCGACGCCGCTAGCGGCGCGAACAACGGTAGTAACGGCGTCACCGCCAGCAACACCAGCTACGACGGCGCCTTCGACGGCAGCGGCACGTCCGGTATGGGCGTGGCAGCGCTGAACGGGCTCGACCCGCGCACCATGCAGAGCGTCTCCGCGCTGGCCCGGCTGATTCCGGCGCAACGCGTTTCCGCCGACGCACGCGATGATCGCGTGCTGGTCTCGACCCGCGAGCAGGATCTGGTCGCGTCGTACCTGGCGCGCCGCTATCGCGTCGCTCAGGAGCCCGTCAGCGAGCTCGTGAAGGCCGCGTTCGACACCGGCCGCGAGGTCGGTCTCGACCCGCTTCTGCTGCTATCCGTGATGGCGATTGAATCGGGCTTCAACCCGTACGCCGAGAGCGGCGTGGGCGCACAAGGTCTGATGCAGGTGATGTCCAAGGTTCACTCGGACAAATTCCAGTATTTCGGCGGCGAGAGCGCTGCGCTTGAACCGGTTGCGAACATCAAGGTGGGCGCGCTGGTGCTGAAGGATTGCATCGCACGTGGCGGTTCGCTGCCGGGCGGTCTGCGTCTCTACGTCGGCTCGACCTCGCAGGACGACGGCGGCTACGGCGCCAAGGTAATGGCCGAACGTGGCCGTTTGCGCGATGTGGCGCGTGGTCGCAAGGTGCCGATCAACGCACCGCAGGCGCCGGTTCTGACCGCGTCGAACACGGCTACGGCTGCAGCGGCGTCGGCGACTAACGGCAAACGCGTGCAGGTGACGCTCGAAGGCGGTCATCCGCTGAGTACGGCAACACCCGTGAAGGCGCCAGTGTCCGAACAGGACGATGCCAGTTCCAATGCGACCAAGCATGTGGCATCGGCTTCGGAGTTGGGCGCTTGAGGTTGGTGTAATGCGGTTAGCCTGACACGAAGGCAGCAGGTACAAAAAAGGACACCGGTCGGGTGTCCTTTTTCTTTTGGGGCCAGGGCGCTCGCGCGCCGCGCGGCGGTGAAGCGTGTGCGTCAGCACGTTGTGGCAACCTGCTTTGGCGGGCTCTTAGGAGGCTCAAGTCTGCGCGGCGCTTATGCCTTTCGGTCAGTGCCGCCCAAAGAGCTTCGCTAACCGCTCGACCGCTTCCTCCAGCTTCGGCAGGGCGGTTGCATACGACAGCCGGATGTAGTCTTTCGGCGCGTGCGTGCCGAAGTCCATGCCCGGCACCAACACCACGCCCGCGTCGTGCAGCATCGCTTTGGTTAGCGCTGCACTATCTCCGGCCGCCTGATGCGCGACGGTGCGGCAATCGGCGTACACATAGAACGCGCCGTCGGGCATCACCGGCACCGAAAAGCCCAGCGATTCGAGCGCTGGCGCAATGAAATCGCGGCGGCGCTTGAATTCGAGGCGGCGCGCTTCGTAGATGGCAATGGTGTCCGGTTCGAAGCAGGCCAGCGCCGCATGCTGCGCGAGCGCCGACGCGCAGATGAACAGATTCTGCGCGAGCTTTTCGAACGCGCCGACCATGCTGGGCGGCACCACCAGCCAGCCCAAACGCCAGCCGGTCATGTTGAAGTACTTTGAAAAGCTGTTGACGGTGATCACGTCCTCGCCGAATGAGAGCGCCGAGACGGGCTGCGCGTCGTAGCTCAAGCCCTGGTAGATCTCGTCGACGATCGTAAAGCCGCCACGCGCCCGCACGGCCTTGACGATACGTTCGAGTTCCGCCGGTTCGATCGACGTGCCGGTCGGGTTCGACGGCGATGCCAGCAGCACGCCACGGGTGCGCTCGTTCCACAGACGCTCCACATCGGCGGCGGTCAGCTGAAAGCGTTCGGCCGGCCCGCTTGGCACCATCACCGGCTTGCCCTCGGCAGCGATCACGAAGTGCCGGTTGCACGGGTAGCACGGGTCGGGCATCAATACTTCATCATCGCGATCCACCAGTGCCGCGCAAGCCAGCAGCAGCGCGGCAGAAGCCCCGGCGGTGACGACGATCCGCGCCGGATCGACGCTGACGCCGTAGACCTCGGCGTAATGCGTCGAGATCGCCTCGCGCAGTGCGTGTAGGCCGAGCGCATTGGTGTATTGCGTGACGCCGCGGCGCAGGGCGCTCGCGGCCGCTTCGATGACCGGCTCGGGGGCGGTGAAATCGGGTTCGCCGATTCCCATGTGGATGATGTCGCGCCCATCACGCTCGAGCAGCGCGGCTTCCTTGGCCAGTTCCATCACGTAGAAAGGCTGGATGGCGTCGAC
Organism: Paraburkholderia sp. RL17-337-BIB-A; assembly: GCF_046025895.1. Classification (NCBI taxonomy): domain Bacteria; kingdom Pseudomonadati; phylum Pseudomonadota; class Betaproteobacteria; order Burkholderiales; family Burkholderiaceae; genus Paraburkholderia; species Paraburkholderia sp. RL17-337-BIB-A. The sequence goes on from NZ_JARESY010000001.1 coordinate 833,075, forward strand.
GCGGGCAGCAAGCCGCACCAAAGGTTCGGTCACGGAGTTCATACGATCAATCCAGTTCAGTTCAATTCAGAAGCAAAAGCGAGACGGCGCCTGGCGCATGGGTTGATGTGCGCGGTGGCGTCCTTGCAAGCGCCCAGCAATATGGGGCTGCATTGTTCAGTTTGGGGTTCAACCGGCCGGCGATCCGGCGGCCGGCGATCCAGCCGCTGGCAATACGGTGGCCACGGAAACCAGCCGTCGCCGAAACCAGCGGCTGGCGAACCAGCGGCTGGCGAACCAGCGGCTGGCGTCCCTGCGGCACCGCACGTCACAGGCCGGTACCCGGCGGGTCAACGTTTAGCGCGAGGCGCATGACCAGGCCACACGCTCCACCTCAATGCTTGCGAGCCGCCTGCGTTTCAGCAGCGCGCAGTTGCGCCGACAGCTTGTCCAGCACACCGTTCACGTACTTGTAGCCGTCTGCGCCGCCAAACGTCTTGGCGAGTTCCACCGCTTCGTTGATGACCACGCGATAGGGGATATCGACGTGATTCTTCAGTTCGAACGCGGCGACCAGCAACACGGCACGTTCAACCGGCGAAAGCTGGTCGATAGGGCGGTCGAGGCACGGTGTGATATCCGCGGAAAGTGCTTCCGAATCGCGGATCACGCCGTGCAGGATGGCGTCCAGATGTTCGTGGTCGGCTTTGTCGAAGCCTTGCGCGCCGCGCAGCTGCGCGTCGATTTCACCGCCGGGCGAGCCCGACAGCAGCCACTGATAAAGCCCCTGCGTGGCCAATTCGCGGGAGCGTCGGCGTGCGCTCTTCATGCCTCTTCCTCTTCTTCGTCTTCTTCTTCGTCGTCACCGCCGAGTTGTTCGAGCGCGACGGCGAGGTTTGCCATTTCGACAGCTACGCGCGCTGCGTCACGACCCTTCTCGGTCATGCGCGCGACGGCTTGCTCGTCGTTTTCCGTGGTCAGCACGGCGTTCGCGACCGGAATGCCAAAGTCGAGGCCGATACGCGTGATGCCCGCGCCACTTTCATTCGACACCAGTTCGAAGTGGTACGTCTCGCCGCGAATCACCGCGCCCAGCGCGATCAGCGCGTCGAATTGCGCGCTTTCGGCGAGCTTTTGCAGCGCCAGCGGGATTTCCAGCGCGCCCGGCACGGTGACCAGCAGCACGTCTTCGCCGGTCACGCCGAGGCGTTCGAGTTCTTCGATGCACGAATCCGCGAGACCGTTGCAGACGGGTTCGTTAAAACGCGCCTGGACGATGCCGATACGCAGTCCGTCGCCGTCGAGATTCGGTTGGTATTGTCCGATTTCCATGAGAATTCCGTAGTGTTTTGAGTTGGCGCTTAAGCGCGTGAATGGTCGGATCAGCCTTGTTGCGGAGCCTGTGCGGTGCTGCCTGGCATGGGTACGAAGCCGGTGACTTCGAGGCCGTAGCCCGACATGCTGCCTAGCTTGCGCGGGTTCGACAGCACCTGCATCTTGCCGACACCCAGCTCACGCAGGATCTGTGCGCCGATGCCGTACGTCTTGAAGTCGACCGGCCGGCGTTTGAGCGCCTCGGCTTTCTCTTTCGAGTCGAACGCCTTGAACACGTCGACCAGATGCTCTTTCGAATCGCCACAGTTCAGCAGCACGATCACACCGAGGTCGCGTTGGGCGATCTCTTTCATCGCCGCATCCAGCGTCCACGAATGAGTGGACTTGCCGACTTCGAGCAGATCCAGCATGGACAGCGGCTCGTGCACGCGCACCGGCGTGTCGTGTTCCGGGTTCGGCGTGCCGCGCACCAGCGCGATATGCGGCTGGCCGCTCGGCTGGTCGAGGTACATTACCGCGCGAAACGCGCCGTGCGCGGTCTGCATGGTGCGTTCGCAAATGCGCTCGACGATCGATTCAGTACGGCTGCGGTAGTGGATCAGATCCGCGATCGTGCCGATTTTCAGATCGTGCTCTTTGGCGAACTCCATTAGGTCCGGCAGGCGTGCCATCGTGCCGTCGTCCTTGATGACTTCGCAGATCACCGCGGCCGGCGTGAGGCCTGCCAGCGCGGTAAAGTCGCAGCCGGCCTCGGTGTGACCGGCGCGCACCAGCACGCCGCCCGGCTGCGCCATGATCGGGAACACGTGGCCCGGCTGGACGATGTGTTCGGCCTTCGCGTCCGGCGCGACCGCCGCGGCGATCGTGCGGGCGCGGTCGGCCGCGGAGATACCGGTGGTAACGCCTTCCGCCGCCTCGATGCTGACCGTGAACGCGGTGCCGTACTGCGTGCCGTTGCGATAGGTCATAAGCGGCAGGTTCAGCGTCTTGCAGCGTTCCTGCGTGAGCGTGAGGCAGATCAGGCCGCGGCCGTAGCGAGCCATGAAGTTGATCGCTTCCGGCGTGACGAATTCGGCGGCGATCACGAGGTCGCCCTCGTTTTCGCGGTCTTCTTCGTCGACGAGGATCACCATCCGGCCTGCTTTCAGTTCGGCAATGATCTCTTGAGTGGAGGCGAGCGTCATGTTGGCGGAGTTTTTCGAAGAAAGCGCGTATTTTACGCCACGCGCGCTCCCAAGTCGCCTGCGCCGGACGGCATAGGCCGTTTGGCGAGTCGTCCGGACCATGCCCGGGCCGCCCGGCGGCGGTTCAGCAGCTTTGCATGGGCCGCGAGCAGGCGCTAAAGCGCCAACTCGGGTCGACAAGCGGCGTTGCTATAATTCGCCGCGCCCGCGAAGGCCGCCTCCAGACACCAATTTCCCCGCTAAACGTTCGAGACAGATCATGCCGCACTATCGCTCACGCACATCGACTCACGGCCGCAACATGGCCGGCGCCCGCGCCTTGTGGCGCGCCACCGGAATGAAAGACGACGATTTCGGCAAGCCCATCATCGCCGTGGTGAACTCGTTCACCCAGTTCGTGCCGGGCCATGTGCATCTGCGCGACCTGGGCGCGCTGGTTGCGAAGGAAATCGAAGCGGCCGGCGGTGTGGCCAAGGAATTCAACACCATCGCGGTGGACGACGGCATCGCCATGGGCCACGGCGGCATGCTGTATTCGCTGCCCTCGCGCGAACTGATCGCCGATTCGGTCGAATACATGGTCAACGCGCATTGCGCGGACGCCATGGTCTGCATTTCCAATTGCGACAAGATCACCCCGGGCATGCTGATGGCCGCGATGCGCCTGAACATCCCCGTCGTGTTCGTGTCCGGCGGTCCGATGGAAGCGGGCAAGGTCAAATCGCCGACCGACGGCCAGGTGATCGCCAAGATCGACCTGATCGACGCAATGATCAAGGCCGCCGACCCGAAAATCAGCGACGCCGAAGTGGCTGAAGTCGAACGCAGTGCCTGCCCGACGTGCGGTTCCTGCTCGGGCATGTTCACCGCGAACTCGATGAACTGCCTGACCGAGGCGATCGGGCTCGCGCTGCCGGGCAACGGCACGATCGTCGCCACGCACGCATGGCGCAAGGGCCTGTTCGAACAGGCTGGGCGTCTGGTGGTGGACCTGTGCCGCCGCTACTATCAGGAAGAAGACACATCGGTCCTGCCGCGCAACATCGCCAGCAAGCAGGCGTTCGAGAACGCCATGGCGCTCGACGTCGCCATGGGCGGTTCGACCAATACCGTGCTGCACTTGCTGGCAGCCGCACAGGAAGCCGGCGTCGATTTCACGATGTCCGACATCGACCGCATCTCGCGCAAAGTGCCGTGCCTGTGCAAGGCGGCGCCCGCAACGGACAAATACCATATCGAAGACGTGCACCGTGCCGGCGGCATCCTGGGCATTCTCGGTGAACTGGCGCGGGCGGAACTGCTCGACCTGTCGTGCGGCAATGTGCATAGCGGCACGCTGGGCAATGCGATTGCAAAGTGGGACATCGCCGGCGGCGCGGGCGAAGAAGCGCAGAAATTCTTCCGCGCGGCTCCGGGCGGCATTCCTACCACGGTTGCATTCAGTCAGGAAGCCACCTTCGCGTCGCTCGATACCGACCGCAAGACCGGCTGTATCCGCAGCAAGCAGGACGCGTATTCGAAAGACGGCGGCCTCGCCGTGCTGTACGGCAACCTCGCGGAGAAGGGCTGCATCGTCAAGACCGCGGGTGTCGACGAATCGCAATGGATCTTCTCCGGGCGTGCACGCGTGTTCGAGAGCCAGGACGACGCCGTCGAAGCCATTCTGGGCGACAAGGTGGTGGCAGGCGACGTGATCGTGATCCGTTATGAAGGCCCCAAGGGCGGCCCCGGCATGCAGGAAATGCTTTACCCCACGTCGTATCTGAAATCCAAGGGTCTGGGCAAGACCTGTGCGCTGTTCACCGACGGGCGTTTCTCCGGCGGTTCGTCAGGTCTGGTGATCGGGCATGCGTCGCCGGAAGCAGCCGAAGGCGGCACGATCGGTCTGGTGGAAGAGGGCGATGTTATCGAGATCGACATTCCGAACCGCAAGATGCATCTGGTGGTGTCGGACGCGGAGCTGGCACGCCGCCGCGAAGCGATGGAAGCGCGCGGCGACGATGCATGGATGCCGGTTGGGCGTGAACGCGTGGTGTCGCAGGCGTTGCAGGCTTATGCGGCGCTGGCCACATCCGCCGACCGCGGCGCCGTGCGCGATCTCTCGCAATTGAAGCGCAAGTGAAGCTTCACTGAGCTGAGGCACAACTGACCGGCTCGTTGAAACACGAGCCGTGAAGGCGGGGCAGCGTTCGCAATGAACGCTGCCCTTTTTCATTTCAATGATTTCAACGGTTGTCGGCCGTCTTGCGACGCCGGGAGCATCCGCTCCACACGTCGTATTGGCCGAGAAAGAAAGCGGCATTGCCGTGTCAGCCTGACGAACCAACCCACGGTCCGCGGTGGCACCTTCAGTTGTAACGCCAGGCCGTCCGTCAGCCGATGCTCATCGGCAGGAGCATCATCTGCCTGCCTTGCGACCGCAGGCGCCTCTGGATCCCGGCCGGCGTTCGATTGCGCAGCCATGCCGACAGCACGTTGACCCGCTTGAAGACGAGCGTGCTGGCGAAGCACACGCTGTTCGGGAACTCGTCCATTGTGGCTTCGGTAAGTCGCATCAATCCGTCCTTCGGCCGCGTGACAAACGCGATCCGGAAATCGGCTGCAAACCCCTGATAGCGACTCTGGGCAATATAGTACGCAAGCGATGCCGACATCTCTTGCCGCAAATGCTCCATATGCTTCGCGTCTTCCCAGCTTTGCGCGTCCACTTCGCCGACCGCCAGCACGATCACGTTGTCGAACTTCCCAGGAAATTTGCGCGCAACACAAAGCAGCGCATGCATGCTGGTGCCGCGGTGCCGGTCGACAAGCACGATCGCGGTTGAGCGCAACGGGTCTGGCGTGAGCGGTAAGTCGCCGTCGACCTCTGGCGCCGCACCGGCAAACGCGGCATCTTCCTTCGCCAACTGCGCGCTGGTTTGCCTGTAGTGACGCCTGACGAGAAAACACAACATGATCACGACGCCTGTAACCAGCACGGTCAGCCAGCCGCCCGCCATGAACTTTTCGACGAGCGTCACGCCCAGCACGGTGACCGTCGTCGATAAACCGAGCAGCGCCAGCGCAAACGCCCGCAACCAGCCTTGGCGGCCACGCCGGCCCCACCGGTAGATGCACAGGCCGAGAAATGACAGGCTGAACGTCAGGAATACGTTGATGCTGTAGAGCACCACGAGCGTGGTCACATCGCCGTGCGTCCATAGCAGGACCGCGAGATTCGCAGCGCCGATGACGACAACGCCATTCCGCCGTACCAGCCGCCGTGACAGGTGGCGGAAACAACGCGGCACCCATGAGTCCGCTGACATGTTCGACAGGACCGTGGGTCCGTCGAGGAATCCCGCTTGCGCACCGACGAGCAGCAGCCCTGCCTCCAACGCAAGCACGGCAGCGAGTAGCGCGTGGTGTGCTTGCGCCGAGCCGATTGCGAGATGATCGATCACGCTGCCAAACACCACGGCGTTGAGCGTTTTGCCCTCGACCGGCCTCACGTGCCAAAGCATGTAAAGCATGATGATGCCGCCCGCCGTGAACGCGAGCGACGCCGCCATGTAGAACATGGTCCACCTGCCATTGCGCACGCGCGGCTCAACGATCATGCTCACGTTGTTCGACACGGCTTCAAGACCGGTATAGGTGCCCCCACCCAGCGAGAACGCACGCATCAGCAACGCCGCGAGCACGAGCGGGCCGAATGCGTGAGACATGCCGTGCGCCTCGCCCACGGCGGCCGGCACGATCGCCGCCAGCTGATCGCCGTGGACTGCCACGCCGTACACGATCAGCGCCGCATGAAGCGCGACGAAACCAAGAAAAACCGGCAGCAGCACGAGGATGGACTGCTTCATGCCACGCAGGTTAAGGCAGCTCATCAACACGATCAGACCTAGCTCCGTGACGAGCCTGAACGCCTGGGCGGTCGCGGGCAACAGACTAAACAAGGCTTCGACACCGCTCGCGATCGACGTGGCGACGGTCAGCACATAGTCGACCAGCAGCGCCGCGCCCGACACCGCGCCGCAGCGCGGGCCGAGCAACTCGGTCGCGACGCGATATCCGCCCCCACCGGCGGGGAACAATTCGATGATCTGGCTGTAGCCGAACGCGATGATAAAGACGGTGGCCGCCGTCGCCGATGTGAGAAACAGCGCGAGTGGCGTGTGCTGTCCGAGTGCGAGGAACGCCTCCTCGGGACCATAGCAGGCGGAAGACAGTCCATCTGCGCCGAGACCGATCAACGCGAACAGCGGCGTAATCGCCATGGCCTGGCGCGTGCGTGGGTCGAGCGGATCGAGCGCCTCGCCGGCGATCAGCTTCCTTATTTTCCGGCAGGCGGTCATGGCGGATGGGTTAGCCCGTGAGCGTCCGGGGATCAGTCATTTCATGTAGCGGTCGCTATACCGCGCTTCAACGGCGGCAGTCCGATAGCCTTGCGTAGTCGCTGGCAGTCCGGATTGGGCGTGCCATCCACGGACCACACGCGATACTCCCGACACGGAGACGGACGTAGCGGATATATCCCGCACCGGATACCAGGCGTGCCCACCGTGCCGCGCAAGGCAATGCAACGTCCATGGCCCGCTTCAGTGCCCTTCATGCACACCATCACGGGATTGATCGCGCTGACCAATTCGTCGGGCACCGTGCCGCACGGCGAGCTTGCCATCTCGCCCATATACATCGACACCCGGAAGTGCTGGCAGCAGGCGCCGCACGACAGGCACGGGTTATCCACGTCATCGGCCATGTCCACGCGAATACGATTGTCGTCTTCAAAATGGACTATTTGAATGACATTGCTTTTAGTCATTTTTTAAATATCAAGACGTTTTCCGTTGATGTCGGGCGGAGAAAACAGTAATCGGGCGCCGCAGTCTGGAACGGCGGCGGGAAGGCGGTTTCACCTGAAACGTATAGAGGAATCTGTGATGCCCGGTGGCAGTGCACAGAGTACTTCCAGCGAGATATATTCGTTATAAAATTTCGACGAATAGAATTAAAACGCCGTATTTACTCGCGTTTTAAAAGCAGCTTCTGGTTGGAGAATGCGATTGCAGCAGAGTGGAGTCGCTGAATTTCTGGATCGTGACGGTATACGAACCGCAGAAAGCGGCCGTATAGCGTCAGAGATATCGTCACAAAGCCGCAGATCAGGTCAATGGGCTTAGTGAGTCGGCAATAGACGATGGCTTCTCAAAAGCCGAATTACTTCAATCGGGTTGGGCCGTCCTGAGACGTGCTGAGCATCCGCTCCACGTAGCGCGCAATCAGATCGATCTCCAGATTCACCTGCGAACCCTCGCGCAAGTTCTTCAGCGACGTCACCTGCACCGTGTGCGGAATCAGGTTGATCGAAAATTCGCAGCCGTCGTCGCGATCCTCAACCGAGTTCACCGTCAGGCTCACGCCGTTGACCGTGATCGAGCCTTTGAACGCCAGATAGCGGCCGATCTCGCGCGGCGCCAGCACACGCAGTTCGTGCGACTCGCCGACCGGCGCGAAACGCGTGACCGTGCCGAGGCCGTCCACGTGACCGGAGACGATGTGGCCGCCCAGCCGGTCGTGCGCGCGCAGCGCTTTCTCGAGATTGACTTCGCCCGGCTCGCCCAGACCGACCGTGCAGTTCAGACTTTCGCGCGACACGTCCACTTCGAACGAATGCGCGGTTTTTTCCACCACCGTCATGCAGGCGCCCTGGATCGTGATGCTGTCGCCGAGTTGCACGTCGTCGAGATCGAGGCCGCCGGCTTCGACGTTCAGGCGCACGCCCGCATCGCCATCGGTGCCGAGCGGTTTGACTGATTCAATGCGGCCGACTGCCGCGACGATTCCTGTAAACATCGTACTAATCCTTGATCAATTCGAAGGGGGTTGGGGCGCGGGATCAAAACCAGCTTCGGGCGCCTGGTTCGCTACGACGCGAGGCACAAAGCGCGCGAGAATCCGCAGATCGTCGCCGATCCGGTCGACCGCGTGGAAATTCAGTTGCACGCGGCCGTCGAGCGTTTCCGGTGCGTTCAGATTGAACATGCTCATCGAGTCCATGCCGAGCAGGCTCGGCGCCAGATAGATCAGCAGCTCGTCGACGCAGCCTTCGCGCAGCAGCGAGCCGTTCAGCTTGTAGCCGGCCTCGACGTGCAGTTCGTTCACCTGACGCTCGCCGAGCACTTTCAGCATGGCGGGCAGGTCGACCTTGCCCGCCGCGTTTGCCAGTTGCACGATCTCCGCGCCGCGATCGCGCAGCGCGGCGGCCCGCTCGGTATGACGCTCGTCGAGATTGCCGCAAAAAATCAGGGTGGGTGCGCCGGCCAGAATCTGCGCGTCGGGCGGCACGTCGAGCTGGGCGTCGATCAGCACGCGTTGCGGTTGGCGCGGTGTGTCGACGGCACGCACGGTCATGCGCGGATCGTCTTCCCGCACGGTGCCGATGCCCGTCAGAATCGCCGACGCGCGGGCGCGCCACGCATGACCGTCGGCGCGAGCCGCTTCGCCAGTAATCCATTGACTGACGCCCGACGGCAAGCCGGTGCGGCCGTCCAGCGAGGCCGCCACCTTCATGCGGACCCACGGACGGTCCCGCGTCATGCGCGACACGAAGCCGATGTTCAGTTCGTGCGCTTCGGTGGCGAGCAGCCCGCAACGCACTTCGATACCGGCGTCGCGCAGCATCTTGAGACCGCGCCCGGAAACTTGTGGATTGGGATCTTCCATCGCCGCGACCACGCGCTCGACCTGCGCTTCGATCAACGCATTCGCGCAGGGCGGCGTGCGGCCGAAATGGCTGCACGGCTCGAGCGTCACGTAGGCCGTGGCGCCGCGCAGATCATGACCGCGCGAGCGCGCGTCCTTCAGCGCGCGGACTTCGGCGTGGTCCTGCCCGGCCGGTTGCGTGAAGCCTTCGCCGATCACCTCGCCGTGCTTGACGAGCACGCAACCGACACGCGGATTCGGATCGGTCGTGTACATGCCGCGCTTGGCCAGCGCGAGCGCGCGTTCCATATGGACGAAGTCGGTTTGCGAAAACATCGGTATCCGGTCGGTACAGTGGCTAGTCAGTATTGGGCCTGGTTATCGGCGGGTTCTATGTCTCGCCCGCTTCAGGCCACGAGCGAGGCAAACGCGCCGCGCGCTGCGTCGATCGTCGCGTCGATGATCGTGTCGTCGTGCGCGATCGAAACGAAGCCCGCTTCATATGCGGACGGCGCGAAGTACACGCCCGCGTCGAGCATCTTGTGGAAGAACGCGTTGAAGCGCGGCACGTCGCTCTTCGTGACTTCGGCGAAACTCGTTGGTACCGAATCGGTGAAGTAGAGGCCGAACATGCCGCCGAGCGAGTCGGCGGCAAACGGCACTTTCGCTTCGCGCGCGACCTTCGCGAGACCTTGCGCGAGACGCGTGGTGCGGGCGGTGAGCGTTTCATAGAAGCCCGGCGCCTGAATCAGTTGCAGCGTCTTCAGGCCCGCGGCGACCGCGATCGGATTGCCCGACAGCGTGCCCGCCTGATAGACGCCGCCGAGCGGCGCGAGGTGAGCCATGATGTCGCGCCGGCCGCCGAAGGCCGCCGCCGGCATGCCGCCGCCGATCACTTTGCCCAGACACGTCAGATCCGGCGTGATGCCGTAGACCTCTTGCGCGCCACCCAGGGCGACGCGGAAACCGCACATGACTTCGTCAAAAATCAGTACCGAGCCGTACTCGGTGCACAGGCGCCGCAAGGCTTGCAGGAATTCCGGCGTGGCGCGCACGAGGTTCATGTTGCCCGCCACCGGCTCGACGATCACCGAGGCAATCTCGTTGCCGAACGCCTTGAACGCTTCTTCGAGTTCGGCGACGTTGTTGTACTCAAGGACGGTAGTGTGTTTGGCGATGTCGACCGGCACGCCCGCCGAAGTCGGATTGCCGAAGGTGAGCAGGCCCGAACCGGCTTTGACCAGCAGGCTGTCCGCGTGGCCGTGATAGCAGCCTTCGAACTTGACGATGCGGCTGCGGTTCGTGAAGCCGCGCGCGAGACGCAGCGCGCTCATGGTCGCTTCGGTGCCGCTCGAGACCATGCGGACCTGTTCGATCGACGGCACCAGTTTGCAGATTTCCTCGGCGATTTCCACTTCGGATTCGGTCGGGGCGCCGAATGAGAAGCCGTTGGCGAGCACGCGTTGGACCGCTTCCAGAACTTCCGGGTGGACGTGGCCGAGGATCATCGGGCCCCACGAGCCGATGTAGTCGGTATAGCGTTGGCCGTCCGCGTCCCAGAAGTAGGGGCCTTGTGCGCGCTCGATGAAGCGCGGTGTGCCGCCGACCGAGCGGAAGGCGCGGACCGGCGAGTTCACGCCGCCAGGGATGGTGCGCTGCGCGCGGTCGAAGAGGGTTTGGTTTTTGGACATGGTGATGGCTGGAATTTGGGTTGCGCAGTGGCGCGCGGGGCCTGGAGGTGGGCGGCGCGGCGCTGGGGTGAGTGCAGAAATTGTACCGGAGTCGGGGGGAAGGGGTTTTGTGTTGCCCCATGCTGGGGCGGGGTGCTGGTTTTTTGGACCTTCTTGATTTCCTGGGGGGCTCTTTGGCCTTTCCTTGAATTGTTAGTGGTCTATTAGCGTTGCCCCTGTGCGGGGCGGCACTTACTTTCTTTGCCGCCGCAAAGAAAGATAAGCAAAGAAAGCGGCTCACACCGCCAGCCCATAAGCGGGGCCCCCGCGCAGTCGCGGTAGTGGCACATCTGGAATCTGTGTTCTCGCACATTCGGCGTGAGTGACACAGCCGTCATACTTCCAGCGGCGCTGCGCGCGCTGCAGCGGTACTTCATCAACCCCGCGCTGGTGCTTAGACCTTGTGGGTGCGTTTTGCTGTCGCAGGCTTCGTTTCCGTCCTCGTGTGGCCTTCTGCCGCGCTTTTCTCCGCCGCCGCCTTGTGAGCCGTTACCTTGCTGGAGCGCGTGGGGCCCTTCGAGGTGTCGAGTTTCGGTGGTTTACGCTTGCCTGTGAGTTCGGCCCAGCGGTTTTCGAGTGCGCCTTCCGCAATCGGCTTGATCACGGTGCCCGAGCTCTGTGCGTCCCACGTCTGTACCGAAAATGGATGCGTACGCAACATCTCGCGTGGTATCACGACGCCCTCGTGTGCGTCGACCAACCAGTCGTACACGAAGTCGATGCACAATCGATAGCCGCGTTTTGTCGCCGGGTCGGGGACTTCGTACGGCGCGCGTGTCACGTAGCCCGAGCCGAAAATGCCTTTCGGTTCCTGTGCGACACGGTGCAGAAAGACGCGATCGCCCGGCAAGATGCTGCGGGCAAATCCGCTGCCCCACACGTCAGCCACCGCTATGCCCGCGGCGACGCGCTTCGCCACGTCGGGCAACTCGGGCCACGGCCATTTCTTGGGGCTCCAGATCAACAGGAAGGCAGTCATGACGAGGTCGGGACAGAACAGTGTGAAAAAGCGCGCGGTACCATGCGAGATACGCAAGACGACGCGCAAGACGATGCAGGCGTAGCGTAGACACAAGACGCGCGGACAGATTTACCCACGACAGATTTGTATCAGGCCACGCGAACGCCAGAAGCGTTCTGGCCGCAGCTTAACCGATCGACGGCGTGCGTGTCCCGGCGCGTGGATGAGCCGCCAGGCCCGGTCCGCGCGCGGCGCATGATTTAACCGTCGCGTACAATTGGGGCCGTCAGGTTGCTGCTTTTCCCGTTTCACCGCGTTTCGCTGCCAATGACGGCGCGGCGCTTCATCTGGATTCCCATGTCTCACGTCACCAGACGCCGGCCCGATGGCCGGCTGATTCTGTTGCTCGGTGCGCTTGCCGCATGCGGGCCGATTTCCATCGATATGTATCTGCCAAGCCTGCCGACTATCGCGCAGGCATTCGCCATCAGCACCGGCGCCGCGCAAACCACGCTGACCAGCTTCATGTTCGGCTTTTCGATCGGCATGCTGCTCTATGGTCCGCTGTCGGATACCTATGGCCGCCGGCCCGTGCTGCTCGGCGGCATCATCATGTATGCGCTGGCCAGCGTGGCATGTGCGCTGTCGTTTTCGATCGGCTCGCTGGTGACTTTCCGCTTCGTGCAGGCGCTCGGCGCGGGTGCGGCCTCGGTGCTGGCGCGCGCGATCGCCCGCGACGCGCACGGGCCGACCGATGCCGCACGGGTGCTGTCGATGCTCGCCATCGTCACGTCGATCGGGCCGTTGCTCGCGCCGCTGATCGGCGGGCAGTTGCTGTTGCTCGGCGGCTGGCGTGTCGTCTTTATCGTGCTGACGCTATTCGGTGTGGTGTGCGCGGTGACCGCGTTCCTCAAGGTGCCGGAAACGTGGCCGCCAGAAAAGCGTGCGCACTCGGCGCTGCTGAAATCATTCGGCGCCTATGGCAAGTTGCTGCGCGATCCGGTCGCGTGGGGGCATATGTTGTGCGGCGGCATGGCGTTCGCCTCAATGTTCGCGTACATCACCGCGACGCCGTTCGTGTACATCGAATATTTCCATGTATCGGCGCAGCACTACGGCTTTTTGTTCGCGCTGAATATCGTCGGCATCATGTTCGGCAACTTCATGAATACGCGCCTCGTCGGCCGGCTCGGGTCGCTGCCGATCATCTCTTTTGCCGCGACCGTGAGTGGCATCGCGTCCCTGTTCGTCTGTCTTGTCTCGCTGACCGGGTGGGGTGGGCTGTGGTCGATTGTCTTCGGTCTGTTCTTCGTGGTCGGCGTCGTCGGGCTGTTGTCCGCTAACTGCACCACCGATCTGATGCATCGCTATCCACTGAATGCCGGCGCTGCGGCCGCCGTGTTCGGCGCCGTGCAGTTGGCGCTCGGTGCGTTGTCGAGTCTCGCCGTCGGACTTTGGCAGGATGGCTCGCCCAAGGGCATGGGCGTCGTTGTGGGTGTCGCGGGCGTGCTGTGTTACGTCGGCCGGATGCTGGTTGTCAGATGGCACGGAATGAAGGCGCCGGTCGCTGCCGTTTGAGTCTGCGTGTCGCTGGATGGGCTGGGAGAGTCCATCGCTCAAGGCGGATCAGTGTTCCTTCGCCGAAACGTGCGGCAAGCTCGCTTCGGCGTGCCGCGCTAAACCGCGCGTCTACGGAAAACACCAGGTGTTGCGCGCGCGCGACCGTGTGTTGCAATTTGCATTGCTATGATGGCGTCACTGTTCCTCGGAGCGGCAATCATGGCGATCAGAGATTTGATGAACGGCGAGCGGCAACATGCTGCCTTCGCGGAAGCGCAGAAGCTGGCTGACAGCGGCGCTTATCACGATTACACAGACATCGAATACGTCTTGCGCTTTGATTACGGTTTGTCTGATGTATCGGCGCTGCTCGACGGCCAGCTGATGCATCGCGACCTCAATCGCCGTTGCGCCGATGCGCGTGAGAAGCTGGACGCGCTTAGCGTGTGAGGCGATGGGCGTATTGGCGTTAGTGACAGGCCTATTGCGATTGGCGCGTGGCTGAGCCGGTCGAGCGCTTGCTTGCAGAATCGCGTGAGGCACGTGAAGATCTTGAGGCGGCTGAGGCGACTGAGGCGCCGCACGGAGCGTTCGCGACGGTTGCCTGTTGCGCGATGTCTTCATTGTTATCGCCAAAGACCTGCGCGCGAGCGAACTGCGTGCGAGTGAGTCGCCTCGAGTGTCATGCGCATAATCACGCCCCGCGAAAGCACCATGCCCTTTGAAGTCGTATTCATGGCTGACACCCAGCGCGTTCCGCATCTGGCGGGCGACGCCCGGCCGGCGCGGGCTGTCGTGCCGGTTCCACATCTGCATTACCGGTTGAAGGTTGAGGTAGAGGCGACCGCGCTGATTTAAGTCGTGGCCATGGTGTCGAGGTATCGCCCGAGTGAACCACGAGCCCGTTGAACTGGGCATTGCCTACGCCGGACGCGATATTCACGCCGGTATTGCCGCTTGTGCCTCTCAGCGCATGTGCTCCTACGGCGCCGCACGCGCCAGCTTGCGCGCTGCCGCCGACGTCCTGCAGATCGGACAACTGGGCCGAGCCGAACATCGCGTTTATCACCTCCCGCGGCCGCTAAAATAACCGCCGACGTCAACAGTCACGATTGAGCGTCGTGAGCTTGCATCGATATAAGCACCACCTCGTCATAGAGCGTTACTGTTGAAATGGACTGACGCCTCCTACTGGAGCCGTGTTCTGCGAAGCCGAATTTGACCTTTCACATAGATAGGAATCGCGAATGAAAGTCCAGCAAATCAACACGCAACCGACCGACCCTGGCTATGCCGGCGTTGCACAAAACGACGGGCAGGGTGCGCAGTCACAGGTATCGCCCGCAAAATTCGATACATCAAGTACCGGTGACACACCGTACCGCAACTCAGCCGATGTGAGCTCCGTGCCGGACCCCGCGCTAACTCCCCCTGCCCAAGGTGCGCCCGGCACCTGGGTTGAGCAGAAATCGCCCCAAATGGTGACGCGCTGGCAGCGGGACGAGCAAGGCAAACCAGTCCTTAAAGAAGTCAATCCGACACAGAATCGCGATGGCTCAACAAACAACATTGCGACTGAGTTCAAGCTCGACGCCAGCGGAAACCCCGTCCTCATTGGTGCTCATGTTGACCCGCGTCCTCCGCGCGACACCAGCCAGGATCGGACAGCGGGAGATGTCTTCCTGAGCGGCGTCAAGGATGGGGCCACTCACCCTGGACAATTCTTCGGCGAGCTTGCAGACAAGGCCACGGGGGATAAATCGGGCACCAACAAAAAGAGGGGCGACGAAGCCGACAAGATACTTGCCCAGTTGCCTGTCGTCAGCACGGCGCTAACCATAACGGGTGGGCTTGCCGGGGAACCCAATCAGGATGGGAGCCCACAACTTCCGACCCCGGACGTTCAGCCGGATGTGCCGGAAAGTACGTTCGGCGGACATCCGGCGGGTATGCCGTTTGGGGGCGAGCCTGAAGCGAAACCCGGGGCCCATGATGGTGCGGCCGGTCCGTCAAATGAGGCACAAACGGGTAAGCCTCCTGCTCAAGAAGCGGGAACGAATGCTCTGGCCACGACAGGTGCGCAATTCGATGTACCCGCGCAATATGCCCGCAAACCGAGCGGCGACCTGCACGCTGATCCGGGCACTCAAGGTGTGCTCAGGGACGACAAGGGCCAAGCTTATATCGACATGTCCGGCAAGACCTACCCGGTCAGATACGACAAGGACAATGGCACGTGGCGCGTGTACAACCCCGATGATCCGGCGAAGTTTCAATATCCCGTCCGACAGGATGAGCATGGCGACTGGCAGGTGCACGACGACGTCGGTCTCAAGGGCGGGGGGAATGCAACCAATGTCCCGCCGGATCTTCAGGCACGACGAACGCAGCTGGAAAATCAGCGACAGCAATTACAGCATGACCAGCACGAGCTGGAAGAACAGATACGTCAGTTTCCAGGCCCCCAGCATGCGGGCCGCTCAGGCATGGAACTGGCCTATCTGGACAATATGTTGCGGGGCCGTCTCGCTGACGTGAACAATCGGCTGCAGAACGTGAATCAGGAGTTGCAGCAGTTGCTGCAGCAGATACAACAGTTCCACTAGTTGCAATTGTGGCCGCTATAGAGAGCGGGCCGTAAGCCACTCAGGCTGAACGGTGCTGGCGGTTGGGCCGGTGTCTAACCGTTGGGGATTCGGATGGAAATCGTGCAGTTGAGGCACGGGAGCCCTGTTAATGGGCTTCCCGGCAATTGAATCTGAGCGATTGACGGAGGCGAAAGAGCCTCACCGCGTCCCGCTATCGGCTCCCGCGCTCGCACTCGTCAAGGCATTGAAGGAACAGAAGCTGCACGAGACGCTTGTATTTCCTTCGCCGCGCGCGAAGGATGTCAGTGACATGGTGCTCACGTCTTTCCTGCGCCACGTCCAAGCTAAAGGCGACACGCCCAGACGCGTGGCAACAGCGCATGGCTTCCGCTCAAGTTTTCGCGATTGGGCCAGCGAACAAGGTTATGCGCGCGATCTCGCCGGCGGGCGCTCGCGCATGCAGTGGCGAATAAGGTTGAAGCGGCCTATCACCGCACCGACCTGCTGGAACAGCGCCGCCCGATGCTGGAAGCTTGGGCAAAGCATGCTTGCAGCAACTGAGCCAATCGTGCCGTGAGTCTGCTGATAGCAACGCCGATCCTCACGAAGCCAACAGGCTAGCAACTCCGATCACATGCTGCATATTCAGTGGCAACCCAGCCACAACCGAGCATTGTCAGACCGATGCTAAAGCGGGCGAATGCCGTACCAGATTAAGGCCGGCACTTCACGCGCAATCGAATAGATGTCACGCACCTCCCAGAAAACGGGATACGTACCACTAACTTCACGAACGCCAAAGCGCTTAAGCGCGAACATCGCCCTCGGAAGATGAAAATACTGCGTCACTACCAACGTACTCGACAAGCCGCGATCCCGCATGAAGGCACTCGCGTCACGCGCGGTAGACCAAGTGTCGTTTCCCGAACGATCAAGCACGATGCTGTCGGATGGAACGCCACGAAGCACAAGATAGGCGCGCATTGCGAGCGCTTCGTCTGTACCAGATGCATCAACACCACCGCTGACAAAAACGAGTTTGCATTGCCGTTGCTCATAGCACTGATAGGCTCTATCCAGCCTTGCCGCCAACCGTGGCGACAGACTACCATCGGCATGTACCGTATTTCCCAGCACAACGGCTACATCCGCTGGACGCGGTCGAGAAACAGGCCGACTGAAGCCAGCACGCCCCCCGAAAATAACCATAAGTAAGCAATTATCTTCAAAAGG
The DNA here is from genome assembly GCF_046025895.1 of Paraburkholderia sp. RL17-337-BIB-A. Lineage (NCBI taxonomy): Bacteria > Pseudomonadati > Pseudomonadota > Betaproteobacteria > Burkholderiales > Burkholderiaceae > Paraburkholderia > Paraburkholderia sp. RL17-337-BIB-A. Next base: position 850,335 of record NZ_JARESY010000001.1, read on the forward strand.
CGCAAATGAAAATCCTCACTGGCATCTGTTCCGTTATCGTTCTCGCGTGGCTGTTCGTTACTACCAGCGTACCCCGTGCCCCAGTCGTCCAGCCGTGTACGCAAGAGTGGTTTTCATACCTCGACAGCCATTACTTCGATATCTCAGATGGGGAAGGGCACGGACCTGACTTGGGCAACAGTGAATGGTTTAACGCATTTGAGGAAAGAGCCAAGCTGCCGGTGACAAATCGTCTTCCAAAACAGAAACGCTGCCGACTAGTTCAGGGCCAGCTTGAGCGCCATACTTACATCATCAACGAACAGCTTGGCTGGACAATCTCACTTTGAAGGTGCTGCAAGTCCAAATTTCGCGCGCATTTCTTCGACCACCAGCGTACCGTACTTACCTGGACAGGCCCGCCCCTCGTTCCCTGGCGCTAGAAGCTGATATTCGCGATGCCCGCCTAACGCCGTGATATTGAAGAATTCCTTCAACGTTGCTATTAAGGCCGACAGGGCATCAATCTGTGCCTTTGTTGGCATCGCGTGGTCAAAGGCCACAGCATCTTTCGCGATATCCGTCGCCAAAGTGATTTCCTGCTGTACTCTTGTTGCCAAGCTTCGCCGGCTTCGGCCAGATTCTCAAGCAGGACGATACCAAGCTTGCCAGTGTTGTCGCCTTTCACGTGAGAACCGGTGAAACGAATGTCGCGGGCTTCGATTACCTCACCGGGGCATGAAACGGCATAGTGATAACCAACGTCATCAAACGATTGAACGCCCATGTCATAGGATTGAACCTTCTTCATTTGTTCGATCGCGCTGTGCTCGTCCACTGCACACGAATAACTATGCCCTGCGTGGTGAACTGCAATATCGCGATAATCCCAGTGTGATGGCGTTAGTGCGTTCTTTGGTGGCGTTGCGCCCCATGACGATCTTTCTAGTAATGCGTAGCCCTTCTGCTTCAATTGCGTGATAACGGCCTGTCGCGTTGCCGACCGATCATCAACCTTGATTGATACAGCATCATCCTTGCTGCTACCAACCATCGTACAAGCCGATGTCCAATGCTTAATGTTGTAATCTGTTGCCACGACTAATTTCCTTGACGAGGTTTCAGGACGCGCTTCGGCGACGAAAAGATGACATGGATGATGAAAGGTTGCTCGCCGTTGGTCTCGATCTTCGCGTAGCCCTGCCCGTCCGTCTTTCCGGGTTGTCTTACGCCTCCGATATTGGCAATAAAATCCCGATTGGACACTGGCTCACAAGTAACACTGTCCAATACCAAGCACCAGCGGGTATGCTTCGCCTCATCTGCGGCCTGTGATGGGGATGCTGCGGCGGTAACGCTGCTCGTACCCGCCGAACCGTCAGAGATGGTGAGAAAAATACCGGATCGCTGCCGACGATTACCCTGTTCTTCTTGCACGGGCACAGCACCAGATCGCCTTCGACAACAACGTCCCGTCCTTTTTCCGACATGCCCTTGCCCGTGCCAAATATCTTGAACGTTCCTTTGCAGTTTTCACATGTCGCCTCATCACCGCTCAGTGCGACCTTCTTGCCATCGTCGTGAATGGTGGACGAATACGCTATAACAAAGCCACGCGTCGTTGTCGGGTCGCCATGCCGTACCGCCGCCTTACGCATGGATGTTTCCTCCGTCCGTGGCGATGTTCGGGGGCAGCGTATAAGCCGGATCAAACAGGCCGGGAATCCGTTCACCGTCGCGAACCGTGATACCCCATCCGTCCTGTAACGTCTCCGTGATCGTGTCGCCGTTGCTCAAACAGGAACCAACCAGCGCAAGCGGCTTATCCTCCCAGGTAGCGGCAAACCCCGCGCCATCAATGATGGTGGCCTCGCTGCCGTCGCCATAGGTGACGATATCGCCGACACGCGCTAGCGCCATCCCTTGATACTCCGCCTTGGTCGTTACCCGGCTGACTCGCCCGCCGCGCTCAGTACGCGAATCCAGGGTAACGAAAAGGTAGGTGGTTTCATTGCTTTGCTGTTCCGGCATGTTTAAGTCTCCTATATGAACGAATGCCACACCTGAAACGAGTGCGTCTTGCAAGACTAACCATCTCGCCCAGATGCTTTGTCAAAAATCGTCAAGTGCCAGCGCATGTCAATGAGTCGCGCTGATTGTCCGGCCATGCTTCAAGCAAAAACCGACCCTTGCGAGGTCGGTTTTCATGTCGGTCTTTCCCGGCTGTCAAATGGTGTGGCGATGCGCCGCGACACGTACCCGCCGCTTTTTTTGGGCGGAAGATTCAACCAGTGAGGTTATTCACGCGCCGCTGTCTGCGTCGGTGTCACGCGTATGTCGCTCGCGCACGGCGCGCGTCATCGTGTCGTCCGGCGGCGCTGCCGATAGCGACCGGCTTCGGGAATTCGCCGCGCGCGATGCGCTCATACAGCGCGCTACGCTGGAGACCCGTAATCGCGAAAACGCGCGAGCGGAGAATCAGAACGGGGATGGTTAGATCGGCCATGACTCACCTTGTGAGGAACGGTGCGCGCCGGTATGACACGGCATGGCGGTATTAGATTGGCGCAATCGGGCCGTGAATAGCGGGGTGAGTTCAGTGTAGCGAACGCGCGACGGGGAGCAAGCGGCAAGAGAAATCGCCGGGATAGCCGTGAAACTTTGCCCGATGATGGGCTGTTTGATGGACCAGAAAAGACAAAACCCCGTAAGTCATTGAACTTGCGGGGTTTTGTGTGGAGCTCTGGCGGAGGCGGTGAGATTCGAACTCACGGAAGGATCACTCCTTCGCCGGTTTTCAAGACCGGTGCCTTAAACCACTCGGCCACACCTCCAAGCCCTAAATTGTAACCTGAAAAATCCTCGTTGCGGCGCTCCGTGAGGTCGCAATCACTGCGGATCTTTCAAAAACAGTTCCTGCAGATCGTTCAGGAAGGCTTGGCCAAGCGGCGTCGGCGCGATCTTTTCGTGGTCGCGTGTAATCAGCTTGCGCCGTTCCGCCTCCTGCAAAGCCGGCTCGATCGAGGTCATCGACATCCCCGTACGCTCGATAAACCGATGCACCGGAAACCCTTCCACCAACCGCAGCGCGTTCAGCATGAACTCGAACGGCAGATCGCGCGGCCCGACTTCGTGCTCTTCCTGCACCGCCGTGCCGCCCTTAGCCTGCTCGATGAAGGTGGCCGGATGCTTGTAGCGCGCCTGACGCAGCACGCGGTTCGGAAACGACAGCTTGGTGTGCGCACCTGCGCCGATGCCGAGATAGTCGCCAAAGCGCCAATAATTCAGATTGTGCTTGCTCTGCCGATGCGGCTGCGCATACGCGGACACTTCGTAGCGTCCATAGCCGGCAGCCGTTGTGCGTTCGTGAATCCAGTCCTGCATGTCGGCGGATGCATCGTCGTCGGGGAGCGTGGGCGGGAATTTCGCAAACAGCGTGTTCGGTTCGAGCGTCAAGTGATACAGCGACAAATGCGGCGGCGCGAACGACAACGCCGTCTCCACATCCGCCTGACATTGCGCGAGCGTCTGCTGCGGCAGTGCGAACATCAGATCGAGATTGAAGTTATCGAAGGTGGTTGCGGCCACTTCGATCGCATGACGTGCTTGCGTGGAATCGTGAATCCGGCCGAGCGCCTTCAGATGCGCTTCATTGAAACTCTGGATCCCGACCGACAGGCGATTCACGCCGCTCGCGCGAAACTGCGCGAACTTCGCGGCTTCGAAGGTACCCGGGTTGGCTTCGAGCGTGATTTCCGCATCGGCGTCGAGCGGCAGCAGCGCGCGCACGTCGGACAGCATCCGATCGAGCCCAGCCGCCGACAGCAAGCTGGGCGTGCCGCCGCCGATGAACACCGTATGCACCTGACGCCCCCACACGAGCGGCAGCGCCATCTCGAGGTCGGCGCGCAAAGCGTCGAGATACTCGGTTTCCGGGAACGTGTCGCCTTTCCACTCATGCGAGTTGAAATCGCAGTACGGGCATTTGCGCACGCACCACGGAAAGTGCACATACAGGGCCAACGGCGGCAACGAGGTCAGGCGAATGCTGCCTGGCGACGTGAATGCCTTGATGACGCCGTTGCCGATATCGGCGGGCGCTGGTTTGATCGGAATCACGCTTCCTCCGTCAAACGCGCGAGCAGTTGGCGCAAGGCAATCGCGCGATGGCTGCTGGCGTTCTTTACCGCCGGTTCGAGTTCCGCGGCGCTCGCATTCAGCGACGGCAGGAAGAAGTACGGGTCATAGCCGAAACCATGCTCGCCGCGCGGTGCATCCAGCATTTCGCCGTGCCAGCGGCCTTCGGCGATCAGCGGTTCGGGATCGTCCGCATGACGCACGAGCGCCAGCACGCAGTAGTAATACGCGCGACGATCGGTCTCACCTTGCAAGGCTGCAACGAGCTGCGCGTTGTTAGCCGCGTCGCTCTTTTCACCGCCCGCGAGCTGCGCGTAACGCGCCGAATAAACGCCCGGTGCACCGCGTAGCGCGCGCACGCATAAGCCGGAATCGTCGGCGAGCGCGGGCAGGCCGGTGAGTCTCGCCGCATGACGTGCCTTGGTCAGCGCGTTTTCGACGAAAGTCGGATACGGCTCTTCCGCTTCCGGCACGTTCAATTCGCCTTGCGGAATCAGGTCGATGCCGGCCGCGCCGAGCAGCGCCGCGAACTCGCGCAGCTTGCCCGCGTTGTTCGACGCCAGCACGACTTTCTTCAACGGCGAGTCAGACGCAACCGCGCCGTTGCCTTGACGAACTTCACTCACTCTTTTGCTCCAGCGCTTCTTTCTGCTTCGCGATCAGCGTGTTGATGCCGTCGCTCGCCAGATCGAGCAGCGCATTCATTTCGTCGCGCGAGAAAGGCACGCCTTCGGCCGTGCCCTGAATTTCGACGAAGCCGCCCGCGCCCGTCATCACCACATTCATGTCGGTGTCGCATTGCGAATCTTCGTCGTAGTCGAGATCCAGCACCGGCAGACCGTCGTACACGCCGACTGAAATCGCCGCGACATAGTCGCTGATCGGCGAGCTTTCGATGCGCCCCGTAGCCAGCAGCCTGGCCACCGCGTCATGGGCGGCGACGAATGCGCCGGTGATGCTGGCCGTGCGCGTGCCGCCGTCGGCCTGGATCACGTCGCAATCGATATGCAGCGTGCGCGCGCCGAGCTTCTCGAGATCGAACACCGAGCGCAGTGCGCGGCCGATCAGACGCTGGATTTCCTGGGTGCGGCCGGTTTGCTTGCCACGCGCGGCTTCACGATCGCTGCGGGTGTGCGTGGCGCGCGGCAGCATGCCGTATTCGGCGGTTAGCCAGCCCTGGCCACGGTCGCGCAGGAACGACGGCACGCTTTCGGCGATGCTCGCCGTGCAGATGACCTTGGTGTCGCCGAATTCGACCAGCACCGAGCCCTCCGCATGCTTCGTGTAGTGGCGCGTGATGCGCACGTCGCGCAGCTGATTGGCCTGGCGGCCGCTGGGGCGTTGGGTGTTGTTGGTCATGTTGGATCGATCTGGAAGAAAGGCAGGAGGGAAACCTCAATTTTACCGCTGATCGCGGCGCGCAAGCGGCAGCCGGTCCCTGGGACGCCTGCCCGCATGTGCCGGGGCTCTGCGCGAGGTTGCGCTTTACGCGTGCTGACCTCGTTGGAAGCGGTCTCGCCGGTAAAAATGGGATAATGTGGGTTGCCCGCCCCGCGTCTCGTACACGCCGGGCGATTCGACTCTCCGGCCATCGTCGAACGCATGGCCACAATCGCGAGAAACACGATGATCTACAGTATGACTGGCTATGCGAGCGCCACGCGCGAACTCGTCGCGGCCTCGGGCACAGGTGGCGTGAGCGTATCGGTTGAACTGCGCACCGTGAACTCGCGCTTTCTCGATCTGAACTTCCGCATGCCGGAAGACGTGCGCGTCTCTGAACCGACGTTGCGCGAAATGCTGATGAACAAGCTCTCGCGCGGCAAGGTCGACATCCGTATCAATCTGCAGCGCAGCGAGCAGTCGGCCAACGCGGGCTCGGTCAATCGCGACGCGCTGACGCAACTGGCGTTGCTCGAGCGCACGGTGTTGTCGACGTTTCCGGAAGCAGGGCGCCTGCGTACCGGCGAAATTCTGCGCTGGCCGGGCGTGCTGGCCGAAACCGGCGTGGCGCCGGAAGTGCTGCGCGATGCGGTGCTCGCATGCGGCAAGCAGGCAATTACCGATCTGATCGACGTGCGTGCCCGCGAAGGCGCGCAACTGGCGACGATGCTGCTCGCCAACGTCACCGAAATGGAAGCGATCGTCACGAAGATCACGCCGCTGGTGCCGGAACTGATCGCGAAGCACCAGCAGAAGATTGTCGAACGTCTGCAGGAAGCGCTCGGTATCGCCGCGCCCGATACCGCGGCCACGATTGTCTCGCGCGAGGAAATCAACGAACGGATTCGCCAGGAAGTGACGATGTACGGCATCCGCATCGATATTGCCGAAGAACTGTCGCGTCTCACGGCTCACCTGAACGAAACGCGTCACGTGATCGAGAAGGGCGGCAAGGTCGGCAAGCGCCTGGACTTCATGATGCAGGAACTGAATCGCGAAGCGAACACGCTCGGGTCGAAGGCGGCTGCGAAGGAACTGGCGGATTCGTCGATGACCCTGAAGTTGCTCATCGAGCAGATGCGCGAGCAAGTACAAAATCTGGAATAAGGCTGGAGCAACACGAACATGACCGACCACACACGCGAACATAGCGCACCGCGCAATCCTTACGCCGGGGCTTACCCTGGCAATCTGTTCATGGTTGTCGCGCCATCGGGCGCGGGCAAGTCGACGCTCGTGAACGCGCTGCTCGCCGGCGACGACGCGATCCGTCTGTCGATTTCGTACACGACGCGCCCGCCGCGTCCGAAGGAGCAGGACGGCGAGCACTATCACTTCACGACCGTCGACGATTTCCTGACGCGTCACGCGGAAGGTGAGTTTCTGGAAAGCGCGGAAGTGCACGGCAACTACTACGCCACTTCGCGCGTGTGGATCGAAGAGCAGATGAAAAGCGGGCATGACGTGCTGCTCGAAATCGATTGGCAAGGCGCGCAACAGGTGAAGAAACAGTTTCACAACGCCGTTGAAATTTTCATCTTGCCGCCGTCGCTCGATGCGCTCGAAGAGCGTCTGAAAAAGCGCGGCCAGGACGAACCGAACGTGATCACGCGGCGTCTCCTCGCAGCCGGTAGCGAGATGGCGCATGCGGCCGAAGCGGAATATGTCGTGATCAACGAGAACTTCGATCGCGCGCTCGGCGAACTGCAGTGCCTCGTGGCGGCGACGCGTTCGCGCTTCGCCTCGCAATACGCGCGCCACACGCAGCTTTTCGTGCAGCTCGGCATCCACCTGCCACACGCGTGAGCGCGGCGGTGTGCCGAGCACATAAGGTAGAATAAGCAACATCAATTAACGCCCCCAGACCTGTCGCTTCGCGCCAGGCCCCCCGAGGGGGACAAGAAAACTTGGGGCGGCCCAGCGTTTTCTTGCAAGAAGGAACCCAACATGGCCCGCATTACCGTCGAAGACTGCCTCAAACAGATCCCGAACCGTTTCGAACTCGCGCTTGCCGCGACCTATCGCGCGCGTCAGCTCGCGCAAGGTCACACGCCGAAGATCGAAAGCCGCGACAAGCCCACGGTCGTCGCATTGCGTGAAATCGCGGCTGGCCAGGTTGGCGTCGAAATGCTGAAGAAGGTGCCGGTTTAAGGCGCACTGTTCCGATTTCGCGTTTTTGCGTTTTGATTTACCCGCATTTGCCACACCTGGCTGCCACATGTAGTCGCATCAACGTGCAGACCGGCGTCCAACCCTAACCGCTACGGAGGCGAAAATGAGTACTACCCCGCCCACCGCCACGGAAGTGGAACACGACGCCGACTCGCCCTCGTCTGCACGGAAGTACATCGACGCGGTCCTCGAACAGTCGTTTCGCCATCTGTTCGGGCCGACCGCCACGCCGGAGCAACCGCGCCGGCATGACGTCGTTTCGATCGCCAAGCTGACGTCCGCCTTGTCCGGCTATTTGCAGCCGGAAGAGATCAAGGACATCAAGGCGGCGTTCCATTTCAGCGACGAAGCCCACCTCGGCCAGTATCGCCAGAGCGGCGAACCGTACATCACGCATCCTGTCGCCGTCGCGGAAATCTGCGCTGGCTGGAATCTCGACGCCCAGTCGATCATGGCGGCGCTGCTGCATGACGTGATGGAAGACCAGGGCGTGACCAAGGCCGAACTCGCCGAGCGATTCGGCGCGAAGGTCGCGGAACTGGTCGACGGCTTGTCGAAACTGGACAAGATGGAGTTTCGCAATCGCGAAGAGGCGCAGGCGGAAAACTTCCGCAAGATGCTGCTCGCAATGGCGCGCGACGTCCGCGTGATTCTGGTGAAGCTCGCCGACCGCTTGCACAACATGCGCACGCTGGGTGCGGTGCCGCATGAAAAGCGCCGCCGCGTGGCGCGCGAAACGCTGGACATCTACGCGCCGATCGCCCATCGGCTTGGCCTGAACAATACCTATCGCGAGCTGCAGGACCTGAGCTTCGCGAACTTCAATCCGCATCGGTACGCCACGCTCGAGAAAGCCGTCAAGGCCGCGCGTGGCAACCGGCGCGAAGTGGTCGGCAAGATTCTCGAGTCGGTGCAGCGCGCGATTGCCGACGCGAAGCTCGACGCCGAAGTCACCGGCCGCGAAAAGACCATCTTCAGCATCTACAAGAAGATGCGCGACAAGCAGTTGTCGTTCTCGCAGGTGCTCGACGTGTACGGCTTCCGCGTGGTGGTCGAAAGTGCGTTGGAGTGCTACACCTGCATCGGCGCGCTGCATGCGCTCTACAAGCCGGTGCCGGGCAAGTTCAAGGATTACATCGCGATCCCGAAGGTGAACGGCTATCAGTCGCTGCATACCACCCTGGTCGGCCCGTTCGGCGCGCCGATCGAGTTCCAGGTGCGCACGCGCAAGATGCACGAAATCGCCGAAGCGGGCGTCGCCGCGCACTGGCTGTACAAGAACGGCGGCGCGGACCTGAACGACGTGCAGAAGCGCGCGCATCAATGGCTCAAGTCGCTGCTCGACATTCAGAGCGAAGCGGGCGATTCGAGCGAATTCCTCGAACACGTCAAGATCGATCTGTTCCCGGATGCGGTCTACGTGTTCACGCCGAAGTCGAAGATCATGGCGCTGCCGCGCGGCGCCACCGCGCTCGACTTCGCGTATTCGATCCACAGCGACCTGGGTAACCAGTGCGTCGCGGTGAAGATCAATAATGAACTGCTGCCGCTGCGTACCGAGCTGAAGAGCGGCGATATCGTCGAAGTGATCACCGCGCCGTATTCGAAGCCGAATCCGGCGTGGCTAGGCTTTGTGCGCACGGGCAAGGCGCGTTCGGCGATCCGCCATTATCTGAAGACCATGCGGCTGAACGAGTCCGTGCAGCTCGGCGAGCGGCTGGTCGATCAGGCGCTGAAGGGCTATGGTCTGGCGCTCTCGGATGTCACGCCGGAAGCGTGGGAAAAGCTCGTGCAGTGGACGGGCAACAAGAACCGTCAGGAAATCTTCGCGGATATCGGCCTCGGCCGGCGCGTTGCGGCGGTCATGGCCAAGCGCATCGAAGTGCTGATGAGCGGCCGCGATGCCGACGACGACGGCTCGCGCTCCGACGGTAGTCATCCGCATGCGCCGCCGGTTGTCATTACCGGTACCGAAGGCATGTCGGTGCAACTGTCCGCTTGCTGTCGACCGATTCCGGGCGACGACATCATGGGCTACATCGGCATCGGCCTTGGCATGGCCATTCACACCACGGATTGCCGCGTCGCGCAGCGGATCCACCGCCGCGACCCGGGCCGCTGGATCGACGTGGCATGGGCGCCGCAGCCGGGCCGCCTGTTCGACGTCGCCATAAAGGTGCTGGTGAAGAACACCAAGGGTGTTTTCGCCCGCGTGGCGGCCGACATCACGTCGGCGGATGCCAACATCGTCCACATCGCGATGGACGAAGACCTGTCGCAGGAATCCACCGTGCTGCGCTTCGTCATCCAGGTCAGCGATCGCGTCCATCTCGCCAACGTGATGCGTCGCGTGCGGACCAATCCGGACGTGATGCGTATTGCGCGCGAGCGGCCGAGCGAGGAAGGGCATCACCGTCATGACGGCGGGATGCGGATCGACCGCGAGCGGGCGGATTACTGATCTGACGGCTGGCTGAGGCTGCTCGACGACGTGGGCGTCAGGGCGGCGCGGGCGGCTTCGGGCTTCGGGTGGCCTTCGTTCGAATCTGAACGCACCGCTCGCCAGCGAGTCTCACCGGAACTTCAGGGAGAACGCTTATGAACGTAGCTGAGCTCACCGGCATGGCGCTCGACTATTGGGTCGCCCGCAGCCTGCACGACTTCGTGCGCGAAATCCACTTTACCGACGGCGGCGAAACCGTCTCGATCCGCGGCATCGACCGTGGCCGTCCATGGGATGGCCGTTTTACGCCGTCCACGTCATGGGAAGCAGCCGCGGCGGTGCTGGAGCGCGCGCAGCGGCTGGAAGTGCGAGAGCGAACTGACCATGGCGCGGCACATTGCATCGCGGAATTCGAGGGCGGCCATCGAACCGTGGAAGGGCGGGGCGACTCGTTGCGCGTCGCGCTGTTGCGGGCGTTTGTCGAAAGCCGCTTCGGTGATCGCGTGGACGATGTGTTGCGCGAGGCGCAGGCCGTCACTGGAGCGAGTGCGGAACCGATCGGCGAGGAATTGGCGGGAGGTTCATTCGAGGATGTGCCCCGTCCCGACGGGCAGATCGGTGATATCCAGTCGGCACCGCGCTAGTTGCTGTGACCCTGCCAAGGCCTTCTGGCTTGGTGGGATTTGTCCTGACGGGCGCGCTGAAGCAAAACGGTCACGCAAAAACAAAGGGCCTTCCGATCGGAAGGCCCTTCATAGATGGTGCGGCTGGCAGGATTCGAACCCACGACCCCTTGGTTCGTAGCCAAGTACTCTATCCAACTGAGCTACAGCCGCACGCTAAACAGGTGACACTTGCAGTGATGCTGCGATGAAACTGGGGGTAAAACATAGGGCCTCCCCGGAGGGAGGCCCTCGAATAAGTGGTGCGGCTGGCAGGATTCGAACCCACGACCCCTTGGTTCGTAGCCAAGTACTCTATCCAACTGAGCTACAGCCGCACGCAGAAACGAGATTATAGCAAAGGTTTTCAAAAAGGGAAGCATGTAACTGCGATTTGTCTCATTGCCCTGATCGTGTACCCTTGATAGGCAGTCGCTTGCTGCAGTTAACGGACCATCATGAACAAGGCCTTTGTCAAAGAGTCGAGCGAAGAGAATGACGACGATCTCGACGTCGCCCAGCCCGAAATCCCCCCGGGTACAAAAAACTACATCACGCCCGCCGGCTATCGGCGTATGCGCGATGAGCTGCTGCATCTGATCGATGTCGATCGGCCCGAGGTCGTCAAACTGGTGTCATGGGCGGCCTCGAACGGTGACCGCTCGGAAAACGGTGACTACATCTATGGTAAGCGCCGTCTGCGAGAAATCGACCGGCGAATTCGCTTTCTGACCAAGCGCCTCGACATCGCCGAAGTGGTCGACAGCAGCAAGCAGGAAAACGTCGATCAGGTGTTTTTCGGTGCGACCGTGGAATACGCGACGGCAGACGGCGAGGTGCATACCTTGACCATTGTCGGTGTCGATGAGGTCGACCTGGATGTCGGCCACGTGAGTTGGATCTCACCGATCGCGCGGGCGCTACTCAAGGCGAAAATCGACGATACGGTGACGTTGTACACACCGGCGGGCCCGCAGCCGATCGAAATCCTGGACGTCAAGTATCCGCCGCCTGATACCGGCGGCTAGGCGAATGTACGAGCCTGGTGTATGAGTCGAGCGAGGGTGCGCGGCTCAGGCTGTGGCAGTTTCAAGGCAATCGCCGGCGATTGGTTCCCATTCGGGGTCTGACGTCGGCCTATCTCGTTCTCTCTTGCAAAGCGTGCCTTCGGCGCGGCATAAAAAAAGGCGCCGCGGACGGCGCCTTCGATACTGCAGGTATTGCCAATCGCTTTAGAAGCGGTGACGCAGCCCTGCGGTCACGGCGACTTGCTTGTTGTTGCCCGAAGCGCCCAGCCCGTTGATGTCGGCGTCCACGATGGCGCCTTCATTGACTTGCTGGTACTCGCCTTGCAGGTACACGTCCGTGCGCTTGGACAGCGCGTACGCCGTTTGCAAGTTGAACTGGTTCCAGTGCGGACGCGTGCCGCCGAGGCTTGCGCGCGTGTACGTGTACGAACCGGCGATGCTCACCGCTGGCGTCAGCGCGTAGCGAGCGTTAGCTTCGAAGTTCTGGAAGTGCGCGCTGTCGCCGCCAAAGCCGCCGATGCCCGCCGTTTGACCCGACGCACCTGCGCCAATACCGGCCAGGCCGCCCAGGTTCGTCTGCGAGTACACGAGGCCGACAGTAGCCGGGCCGAACGCATAGTTAGCACCTGCCCCCCACGTTTGCTGGCGGCCAGCAAAGAACGTGTTGTCGCTCGACACTGCGCCGCCCGAATTGAACGCCGCAGCCGCACCAGTTGCGCCGTTGCTGTTCAGTTGCAAGTAGGCTGCTGCGATGTTCAGGCCGCCCCAGTTATACGATGCGCCCGCGCTGTAAGCCCGGTTGTTGGCGAAGCCGTCAGCCTGATTCGAGAAGCCGTACAGGGCGCCGAACTTGAAGCCGCCATAGTTCGCGCTTTGATACTTGACCGAGTTGTTGATGCGGAACGAGTTGTTCAGGTTGTCGTTGTCAAACGGGTGCGCGAACTGCGTGCCGCCGTATTGAGTGCCGGTGAGTGCCAGCGGACCCACGTAGTCGACCATGCTGTCATATTGGCGGCCAAGGGTTACGGCGCCGAACTGGTCGCTCGTCAGGCCGACGAACGCTTGACGGCCGAATTCGCGGCCACCTTGTTTCAGTGTGCCGTCATTAATGCCAAAGCCGTTCTCCAACACGAAGATCGCCCTGAGACCGCCACCCAGGTCTTCAGAACCGCGCAAGCCCCAGCGGCTGCCGTTCACCGAACCGCTCGTTTCTTGCCAGTTGCTGTGGCCGTGCTGGTTATTCGTATAGGTGATGCCGGCGTCGATCAAGCCATACAGCGTGACGCTGCTCTGGGCATGCGCTGCCGTTGCAAAAACGCCCGTGAGGGCCACGACCATGAGAGTCTTTTTCATCTTTGTAACTCCGAGAGCGAGAGTGGGCATTTAACCCAGGCTTAAGGAGACCTTCACGCGGGCGCTGCGAGAGGCTAAATCCGCATGACGAGCGCGTTGTACTCCAAACGCGCCGGTTTCCGATTAAGCAGAGTGTAGATAGACGCTTGCGAAGCGAGCATTCCGATTCGCGCAATAAAGTATTACTGGATATGAAACGATGGACGAATACCGCTTAAGCCTTGCTGATAAAGGCTTGCAGCGGTATTAGGGGAGAGTGGAAGCAGAATCAACTGAAACGCGTTGTTCATTTGCTACATTAATCGATGCAAAAAAACAACGTATAAATCGTAGAAGTGATTGTTGTTGCGATAGAAATAGATGGTTGTTGATTATGCGAATAATCGATATCGACTAAACCGCTATACTAAAACCTCTGCTTTCCGAAGCAGACTTTTTCGTTGACGAAAAAGATCTCCAAACCTTTGTCGGCGCGACTTTCCAGTCGCGCTTTTTTTTGCCTGTCAACTGTGGATTTGCGGACGTTGCTCAGTGCACGGGCGCGGTACCGTCCACTTCGTTCCAATCAGTCGCCAGCGAGGCGCTCCAGTCTTCCATCACATAGCGACGGGCGTCCATGGGCGCCGAGAGCAGATTTTGCCAATGGTCCCCATGCCACATCGGATCGAATTCGAAGACCGAAGGTGACGCAGCGGCCGGCCCGGATTGAGCGGGAACCGTTTTTACGTGCGATTGGGTGAGCCAGGCGATGAAGCGGCCCAATTCATTGAACAGCATGGCAATCTCCTGATGCGCATTTATTCCTTGTGACCGCTTTCCATCATCCTGTGCGGAGTGCGGCGCAGCAACTCGGACAAACACTTAACAAAAATATCTTTTACATGTTCCCACGACATGCTGAAATTTTTCCCGATTTTTCGCATATCGAGTCGGGGATGGGTGGTTTTGACGCGAGAGATTATTCAATTTTCACTGAATATTCGGATATGATTTTCGATCCATTTGGCATTGTCTTATCGCGCAGCCTGCTATGGGCAGATGAAAATTCGCTTGACGTTGATTCTGCGTTGCCCGTGTAACGGCAATGCTGAATTTCAATCGTCAAATATGATAGTGCAAGGCCTTCAGAAACGCTCGATCGTAGATGAAGCGGTGTTGAAATATGGCGTGAGGGCAAGGCCCGATTTTGATTAATCCTCGAGGGAGACTGGAATATGGAAACTGGTATCGTCAAATGGTTCAACGATGCTAAGGGCTTTGGCTTCATTACATCGGATTCGGGTGGCGAAGACCTGTTCGCGCACTTTTCGGAGATCCGCACCGAAGGCTTCAAGTCACTAAAAGAAAGCCAACGCGTTTCTTTCGAGGTCAAGGCGGGCCCGAAGGGCAAGCAGGCGGCAAACATTCAGCCGCTCTAAGTCGCGTCGCGCTGCTCCGTTGCGGGTGCATCGCCGGGCAGCCTGCTCCAAAAAGCCGTCGCTAGATGCGAGGGCTTTTTTTACGATCGTTTATCATCACTACCGTGCTGAAGCTATTAACTACCCCGTCCGAATTAATCTGCGAAGGGTGGAAGATAAAAAAGTGTTGTTCGAAATTGAAAGATCAACGTCATAAAATATAATAATCTCCCCCGCGGTTTTACGAACGGTTCATGGGGCGTGCAGGACTGCAGTCTTTGCACCGCGCAGTGCCCAAGGCAAAACAACGCTGGCCGGGTGCGCGGCGGCTAACTGGTGCATACTTGCCGCAAAGCCACGCGTCCAAAGTATTCCTTTCCATGTCTGAACAGCTTCTGCCGGAACCGGCCCTGGATGTGCCGATCGTCTTCGTCGACCTTGAAACCACCGGCGGCTCGACCAGTGAGCATCGCATCACCGAAGTCGGCGTAGTTGAAATAGGACAGGCCGGCGTGTCGCGCTGGAGCAGCCTGGTCGATCCTCAGCAACCGATTCCGTCCTTCATTCAGCAACTCACCGGCATCACGAATGCGATGGTGCGAGGCGCGCCGACTTTCGACGCCATTGCGCCGGCCTTGTACCAGCGCCTGAACGGCAAACTGTTTGTGGCGCACAACGCCAGTTTCGATCGCGGCTTTTTGCGCGGGGAGTTTCGCCGGGCCGGGTTCGCGTTCGATCCGGATGTGCTGTGCACTGTGCGCCTGTCGCGCGCGTTGTTTCCGGCGGAAAAGCGCCATGGGCTCGATGCGTTGGTGGAGCGTCATGGTCTCGTCCCGTCCGATCGCCACCGCGCGCTCGCCGACGCCGATCTGATCTGGCAGTTCTGGCAACGACTGCACGGCGGTCTCGTGCCACTGGATGTTTTGCAGACCCAAATCGAGCGCACCACCCGGCGCTACCGGCTTGCCGGCGACATCACTGAAGATCTGCTGGATACCGCGCCGCCGGGATGCGGCGTCTATGTGTTCTATGGCGAAGGCGATCTGCCGCTATACGTCGGGCGAAGCGTACGTGTGCGTCAGCGGTTGCGTTCGCATTTGACGGGTGAGCGGCGCTCGTCGAAGGATATGCGGCTCGCGCAGCAAGTGCGGCGTGTCGAGTGGCGGGCGACGGGCGGCGAACTGGGCGCCATGCTCGCGGAGGCGCAGTGGATCGCGACGTTGCGGCCTGGTCATAACCGGCTGCCGCGCGTCACGAAGAGCGATCCGGTCGATGCGCCCTGGCCGTTCGAAGGTCCGATCGTATTCGAAGAGCGTGAGGATGCATCGCATGCGCGCGCTTTTCATGTTGTCGACCGGTGGCGCTACGTCGGACATGCCCCTTCACTCGCGCAGGCGGCGGCGCTCCATGCGTCGAGCGTGGTGGGGCCGTTCGAGCTGTCGACCTATCGTCTTCTGCAGAGCCATCTGGCGCGCGGTTTGCGTGTGATGCCACTGAGCGTCTCGAGTGGCACGCCTGTGCCGAGTCTGGCTTGACACGGCTTTTGCGGACTGTCCCGTTGCTCAGAGCGAATTCAAGCTCCGCCTGAGAGCGGCGGACCAGCGGCGCCTCACGGCGCCGCGTTCGCCCCATACCGAACGCTCACAGCTCAACCGCTCAACCGCTCAACCGGTCGCGCCAACTCCACCTGCTTCGCACACATGGCCGAGAGCTCGCGTCAACGCGCTCGAATGGGCCGAGTCGTAGCGCGTCAGCAATTTCCAGTTGGCCAGTGATTGCGCGACGCGCGACGGACAATCCTGCGCGGCGCGCAGCGGTTGCACACGCGCGAGGCCGGCCACGAGTGATTGCGTCAACCGGTCCAACTGTGGCCTCGTGCTGGCGGCCAGGTCGGGTGCGGGACCTTCGGGCGGCCGGGTGCTGCGCCAGCTGGCAAACAGCGCGTTTTGCACGTCCTTGCTGGCGTCGATCTGATCCTGGAAGAAGGCACGTGCAAACGCCGGATCGACATTTGCGGCTACAGCGCGTTTTTCGACATCGGCGAGCAACGCGTTCTCGCGTGGCGTATCCGTAATCGCCTGATGGTTGGCCCACTTCCAGCGCGCAACGGGCTCCGCGAGGGCGAGGCGCTGCGAAGCCAGCGCTATCAGACTGGTAAGCGCGGTGTCGTCGCCATCCGCAGCGGCGGGGGCGGGCGCGAGCACAAGCGCGGTGAACAACGCGAGCGCACTTGACGCTGCAAAGCGATACGAGCGATTCATCGAGAGCAGGAGTGGCCGATCAGCCGCGGGAGAAAAACCAGAAGAATAGACGATGTGCAAAGCGGGCGGGCGCGTGGAGCGATCGAAAACAAAATACCCAGGCTATTGACACCGCCCGTTAAAGGCGCGCGCAATCGACCGCCGGGCAATGCCCGGCGCCGCGGTCAAATAACCCCGGCTCGCGTTACGAACGGCACGCAAAACGATCGTTGAGGCGCGTGCGAATCTGCGCCGCGCGCCAGACGCGCGGACGCCGATGATGCATCGCGCCATTGCACACTTACTTCGAGTCGCACGACTTGCGTTGTTCGTCGAAAAATGCGCGAACGTGTTCGGGCAGTTCAGCACCCAGAAACTCGACGCCAGCGGGTTCCGGATCCGGGCTAAAAACCTTGTCCGGGGTCGGAATCTTCGTTGGTTTGGCATCCATGATCATTCTCCTTTACAAACCGATTATCTGCCTCGGTCCCCGTTTTGCACCAGAGTCTGATGCGGCTCACAGGTGGTGTGTTGCTTTAACGGTACAGGCCCCCATGGGACCAACATGTTTGAATAGAATTTATCGGTTGACTGCACGCGGCTGTGTTCGCCGCTGCCAATCAAAACAGTCCGATATCCTCCGCTGTTCCTTCTCAGCCTTGCCCCGCGCCTCTTCGGCGCATTATCTCTGTCGCGTCACAGCAGCATCGGTTCATATGTGTTGATATGAACAAATCACCGCGATTTTTGTGCGCCGCCGCATCGGAGTATTTTCTCTGAGTTAGGCCGAACGTTCGTTAATTACCGAGCGCTTCAGTGCCTTGATTCAGCCCCCGAATTATTTGTAAACGAACGATTGCGCGAATTCGTTGACGAGCGGGAATACTTTTTGAAGTATTTTTCGCAAATAAAAAGGCGCCGTGTTCCGGACGAAACGCAGCGCTCTCCGCCGACGATTTTTACGCGTTCGGCGCTGGAATTCTCACTGGCGAGGAATAGGCCGTGGGTTTGTCGGCGACTGCGACTTGTCCATGAATCCGCGCCTGATGACTGTCGGCGAGCATGTAGTACGGGAACGGACGGGCAGGTTCCGAGACCACTTCGAGCCGCGCGACCCATTCCGGCGCGAGCATGAAATCGAGCGAGCCGAGCGACTGCTGCAACTGTTCCGGGCGAGCCGCGCCCAGATGCCGTTCAAGCTGCGCGCGCTGATCGATTTCCTGAGGGAGAAGCGCGGCGTCCGGTAAACCTCACGCGCGGCTTCTACTTCAGGCCGCCAGCCGTTGCTTCAGATAGGTTGATGTGCGGCTTTCCTTCGCGCGTGCCACTTCAGCCGGCGTGCCGTTTGCCACGATCGTGCCGCCGGCGTCGCCCGCGCCCGGGCCGACGTCGATGACCCAGTCGCTTTGCGCGGCGACCCGCATGTCGTGCTCGACCACTACCACCGTGTTGCCCGCGTCTACGAGTCCCTGGAGTTGCACCATCAGCCGGTCCACGTCGACGGGATGCAGGCCAGTGGTCGGCTCGTCGAGGATGTACAGCGTGTCGCCGCGCTGAACGCGCTGCAGTTCGGTGGCGAGCTTGATGCGCTGCGCTTCGCCGCCCGACAGTTCGGTGGCCGGCTGGCCGAGCCGCAAATAGCCGAGGCCGATGTCGCGCAGCACCTTTAGCGCGCGCATCACACCGGCTTCTTCGGCGAAGAAATCACAGGCGGCGTCGACGGTCAGGTGGAGCACCTCTGCGATGTTTTTATCGCTCCACGTGATTTCCAGTGTCTGGGGGTTGTAGCGGGTGCCGTGGCAGGTCGAGCAGGGTGCATAGACACTCGGCAGAAACAGCAGCTCCACGCTCACGAAGCCCTCGCCCTCGCACGTCGGGCAGCGTCCTTGCGCGACGTTGAACGAGAAGCGGCCCGCGCTGTAGCGGCGCTTGCGCGCGAGCGGCGTGTCGGCGAACAGCTTGCGCACGGTGTCAAACAGGCCCGTGTACGTGGCGAGATTCGAGCGCGGGGTGCGTCCGATCGGTTTCTGATCGACGCGCACGAGCCGGCGCAGCGTGTCCATGCCCTCGGCGATATGGCCGCTGGTCGGCGTCGTTTCGGTGGCGAAGAGCGGGTCCTGTTCGTCATCGTCCGGGCTTTCGATGATCCGTCCCAGATGGCCCGCGACCAGCTCCGGCAGCGCCTGGCTCACGAGGCTCGATTTGCCGGAGCCCGACACACCGGTGACGGTCGTGAAGCAGCCGAGCGGAAACGCGACGTCGAGCCCACGCAGATTGTTGCGCGTGATATTGGCAAGGCGCAGCCAGCCGCCAGGCGAGCGCGGCGTGCGGTCGACAGGCGCGGGCGGCGCGAACAGATGCCGGCGCGTTTGCGACGCTTCGACCTTGGCGAGTCCAGCGGGCGGTCCGCTATAGACCACATGACCGCCTGCTTCGCCGGCTGCGGGGCCGACGTCGACCAGCCAGTCGGCGCGTCGCATCATCTGTAGATCATGTTCGACGACGAAGAGTGAATTGCCCGCCGCCTTCAGTCCTTGTAGCGCGGTGAAGAGCGCTTCACCATCGGCGGGGTGCAAGCCGGCCGACGGTTCGTCGAGCACATACACGACGCCGAACAACTGCGACGACAACTGCGTGGCCAGCCTCAGGCGCTGCAGTTCGCCCGATGACAGCGTCGGCGTGCTGCGCTCCAGTGCGAGGTAGCCGAGGCCGAGATCGATCAGCGTCGTCAGGCGCTCAAGCAGTTCGGCTGAAATGCGCTGCGCGGCGACGCGTTTCTCCTCGGAGAGATTCGGCGTGCGCCGTACATCGGGCGAGGCTTTGTGCGCCGAGCCGCCCCCGGCGACCCGCTTGTCGACGGCGTCGCGCATCGCATGCCTGCTGAGCACGCTGCCTTTGCAATCGGCGCCTGTCGCTGCATCGGGCCATTCGCCCCGCGCGATCGGCTCGAGAAGGGCCGCGAGCCGGGCCAGCGGCAATTGCGCGAATTCGCCGATGTCGAGACCGGCGAACTTCACCGAGAGCGCTTCTTTCTTGAGCCGTTTGCCATGGCAAGTCGGACAGATGCTGCCGACCATGTACCGCGACACGCGTTTTTTCATCAGCGCGCTTTGAGTGTTCGCGAACGTGTGCAGCACGTAGCGGCGCGCGCCCGTGAAGGTGCCCATATAGCTGGGCTCTTCCTTGCGCTTGAGCGCGGCGCGCGTTTCCTTCGGCGTCAAGCCGGCGTAGACGGGCACGGTCGGCTGTTCGTCGGTGAGGAGAATCCAGTCGCGATCTTTCTTCGGCAAGTCGCGCCACGGCGTATCGACGTCGTAGCCCATCGTCACCAGGATGTCGCGCAGATTCTGTCCGTGCCATGCGGGCGGCCATGCGGCGATCGCGCGCTCGCGGATGGTCAGCGAATCGTCCGGCACCATCGATTTCTCGGTGACTTCGTACACGCGGCCAAGGCCGTGACAAGTGGGGCAGGCGCCTTGCACCGTGTTCGGCGAAAAGTCTTCGGCGAACAACATCGGCTGTTTCGGCGGGTAGTCGCCGGTGCGCGAGTACAGCATGCGCACGAGACTCGATAGCGTCGTCACACTGCCAACCGAAGAGCGTGCGCTCGGCGTGCCGCGCTGCTGCTGCAATGCGACTGCGGGCGGCAGTCCTTCGATCGAGTCGACTTCGGGCACGCCGACCTGCTCGATCAGGCGCCGCGCATACGGTGCGACCGACTCGAAGTAGCGCCGCTGCGCCTCGGCGTAGAGCGTACCGAACGCCAGCGACGATTTGCCTGAACCGGACACCCCCGTGAACACGACCAGCGAATCGCGCGGAATCTGCACGTCGATGTTTTTAAGGTTGTGCTCCCGGGCGCCGCGCACGCGGACGAAACCGGCCGGGGCAGGTGAATCGGATGTGGTCGGGGTCGAGCGGGGCTTGTTGCGGATGGCGTCCATGTCGATGAATAGTGGGTAGGCGCGGCGCCCGGCCTGCCGGGCGAACGCATGTAGAGCCGCACGGAACATGCCCGGCGAAGTGCCGATAACAAGCCGATCAATGCGCGAGTTGCAGCCTATCATTGAAGCAACTATCCGCGGCGTACGGTGCGGTGGATAACGGACGCGCCGGGTCTGGCGCGGAAGATGGCAGTCTTTCGCCCTTCAGAGAGTTCGTCATGGAAAACGCTGTCTACTGGAAAGGACGCCAGGTCGGAATCGAGTGTGCCGGCCGGATCTTGTGGTTTTCGTCGGCGCCGCGGGAAGCGGTTGTGGCTTATGGCACTGAGCGGGTCGAGAACAACGTGATCGTTGAAGATACAGTGGTCGCTCGCAATCTTGGGATGACCGCGCGATGCCATCGGTTGGATTTTGGCGGATGAGCGGGAGCCGTTGTGGTTGGTGGTGGCAGTCGGCGTTGCAGTGGCGGCGGTTGCGTTGACCTGGAAGGCCAAGGCTTAAGGTGAGCCACTGCTAATTTCAAAAAAAGCAGCAGCAGGGGACGCACAGAGCAGGAAGAAAAGCAGAAGACGCGAAAAATACAGAAGACAGAAATAATGCAAAAAGCAGCAACGGAAAGCAAAAAGCCCAGTCACGAGGACTGGGCTTTTTGCTTGAATCTTGTGGTGCCGGAAAGAGGAATCGAACCCCCGACCTTCGCATTACGAATGCGCTGCTCTACCGTCTGAGCTATTCCGGCATCAGGAGAAACGAGATTATAGGGACTTCTTTAGGAACTTGGCAAGCCCCGAGGGTCAATTTTTTGTTTCGAGATGGTAGCGGGTGACGCGGTCCACTTCGTTCTTCGAGCCGAGGAACACCGCTACACGCTCGTGCAGGCTTTTCGGCTGGATGTCCAGAATCCGCTTCTCGCCGTTGGTCGCGGCGCCGCCTGCCTGTTCGACGATAAAGGCCATCGGGTTCGCCTCGTACATCAGACGCAGCTTGCCCGGCTTATCCGGCGTGCGTTTGTCCGCCGGATACATGAAGATGCCGCCGCGGTTCAGGATACGGTGCACGTCGGCTACCATCGACGCGATCCAGCGCATGTTGAAGTCGCTCTGGCGCGAGCCGTCCTTGCCGGCCTTCAATTCGCCGATGTATTTCTCGACCGGCGGATACCAATGACGCTCGTTCGAAGCGTTGATCGCGTATTCCCGCGTTTCGACGGGGATCCGCATATCGCTTTGCGTGAGCACCCACGACCCCAGTTCGCGGTCGAGGGTGAAGCAGTTCACGCCGTTACCGGTGGTCAGCACCAGCACGGTTTGCGGGCCGTATACCGCATAACCTGCCGCGACCTGCTGCGTGCCCGGTTGCAGGAACGACTGTTCGGTGGGCTGCTGGCCATCCGGGCAGCGCAGCACGGAGAAAATCGTGCCGATCGACACGTTCACGTCGATGTTCGACGAGCCGTCGAGCGGATCGAACACCAGCAGGTATTCGCCCTTCGGGTAGTTGGCCGGGATCGGGAAGAACTGCTCCATTTCCTCGGAGGCCATGCCCGCCAGGTTGCCGCCCCATTCGTTCGCTTCGAGCAGGATTTCGTTCGACAGGATGTCGAGCTTCTTCTGCACCTCACCCTGGACATTCTCGCTGCCCGCCGTGCCGAGCGCATCGCCCAGCGCGCCCTTGCTGACGTGGTAGCTGATCGCCTTGCACGCGCGCGCGACGACTTCGATCAAAAGGCGCAAATCGGCCGGCAGGTTGTTGGTCTCGCGCTGCTGCTCGATCAGGTACTTCGTGAGAGTGGTACGACGTTGCAAAGCCATTGCTGTACTCCGGGGGCTAGAGGAATATCTCGATTTTAACCGCTCGCCGTGTCGGTTCCGTGCTTTTGAGACGGAAGGGTGTGCGGCCGTGCTGCGCGGCGCCGTATCAGGTGGCGCAATTCAGGCTTTGCGGCGCGCCTTGATGGCCGTGACGTTGCCGGTGAGGCTGGTGGCAAGCGCTGCGGCGCGGGCGTGTTCGGGCGAGACTTTCGGCATTTTCGGCCGGTCTGCCTTAGGCATTGGCTCGATCTCGCGTTCGATCTGCGCGCCGGCTGCCGCAGTGGCGACGCGCAGGTCGTAGCCGATCTGCAGGTTCAGCCAGAACTGTGCGCTCGCACCGAAGTAACGCTCGAGCCGCAACGCGGTGTCAGCCGAGATGGCGCGTTTGCCGCGCACGATGTCGTTGATGCGCGGCGCCGGTACGCGCAGCGCAAGCGCCAGCGCATTGACGGACATGCCGAGCGGTTCGAGGAACTCGCTGCGCAGAATCTCCCCCGGGTGGATCTCCGGGATGCTTTCGCCGGTGCCGATGTCGGAGAAATCGATGCTGTCCAGATCGGAGCGTTTGATGACCATGGCGGTCTCCCAATAATCAGTGATAGTCGACAATTTCGACATTCAGCGCCTCCCCGTCGACAAAATGAAAACAGATGCGCCACTGCGCGTTGATACGAATGCTCCACTGCCCGCTGCGCTGCCCTTGCAAGGCTTCAAGCCGGTTGCCCGGCGGCGCGTGCAGGCTGCGGATGGACTCAGCGGCGTCGATCAGCAGCAGCTTGCGGCGTGCGAGCGCCTGCATGTAAAGCGGCAGTGAATGCACGAATTTGCCCTGAAAGATTGCCGCCGTAGCTTTGTCGCCGAATGTCGTGATCATGGGATGATATAACGCAGTGCGTTAAACGTAAACCGTTAAATGAACGCGTTTACTTTCACCCAGCCGAGCCGGTACGAACAGTCGTCCAGATGGCTAATGTTGGGGTCCGCACGCTGCCTCACGGCGACCTTCAGGACGAAAAAAAGCCGGCAACGCGTGCCGGCTTTTCGATGCGGGAAGCGCTTCAGATGAGCGTCACGCCAACGCCTTCTCCACGATCTCGCGCACGTCACGCGATTTCACCTGCGAGGCCACTTTTTCCAGCGCCGCGCGCATGCCGTCACGCAGCGTCGGCGTAAACCGGCGCCATAGTTCTAGCGAGCGGGCGAGGCGGGCGGCCACTTGCGGATTGATGGCGTCGAGCGCGATCACCTGGTCGGCCCAGAAGGCGTAACCCGAGCCGTCTTCGGCGTGGAACTGCGAGGGATTCGCCGCACAGAAGCTGAAAATCAGCGAGCGCGCGCGGTTCGGGTTTTTCAGGTTGAACGCCGGGTGCGCCATCAGCTTGCGCACGATCTCGATCACCGGACGCTGCGCGCTGCCGCGTTGCGTGGCTTGCAAGGCAAACCACTTGTCGATGACGAGCGGCTCTTTTTCGAAGCGCCGGTAAAAATCGTCCAGCGCCTGCTGCGCCTGAACGCTGCCGCCATTCGCCGCCGCTGCGTTGAGCAAGGCCGAGAGTGCCGCCGAGCGGTCGGTCATGTTGTTGGCGGCGTCATACTGCGCTGACGCGAGGCGCACGGCTTCAGCCGGATCGTCCAGCTCCGCGAGATACGACAACGCGAGATTCTTCAGCGCACGATGGCCGGAGGCCTCCGGTGTCGCTTCGTAAGCACCCGGCGTGCGGTGCTTTTCGTACACGGCGAGCCAGTCCTTCCTGAGCGCAGTCGCGAGGCGCTTGCGTACGAACTGCCGTGCGGCATGGACGGCCGCCGGATTCGATTCGGCCATTTGTTCGGCCAGATACGCTTCCGACGGCAGCATCAGCGCCAGTTCGCGGAACGAGGGCGAGAGCGATTCGTCGGTCAGCACGCGGGCGAACGCGGCGACCACCGAGTCGTCGAGTTGCAGCGGCACGCCGGTGGCGGCGCGCCCGGCAAGCGTCAGCAGCTCGCGCGTGGCGAGCCGTTGGCCGGCTTCCCAGCGGTTGAACGGGTCGCTGTCGTGCGCGAGCAGGAACGCCAGTTGATTGGCCGAATAGTCGTATTCGACGATCACCGGCGCCGAGAAATTGCGCAGCAGCGAGGG
Organism: Paraburkholderia sp. RL17-337-BIB-A; assembly: GCF_046025895.1. Classification (NCBI taxonomy): domain Bacteria; kingdom Pseudomonadati; phylum Pseudomonadota; class Betaproteobacteria; order Burkholderiales; family Burkholderiaceae; genus Paraburkholderia; species Paraburkholderia sp. RL17-337-BIB-A. Next base: position 875,066 of record NZ_JARESY010000001.1, read on the forward strand.
CAGCGGTTCCTGCGCGACGTTGACGAACGTGAAGGTCTGTTCGGTCTGCGTGAATTCGAGCACGCGCGTGGTCGCCTTGCCGGTCTGCGCTTCGCCCTCCAGTTGCAGCGGCAAATCCGCACCGTCCTTGCCGATCAAACCGATTGCGAACGGAATCAGCAGCGGCCCCTTTTGCGTTTCGCGCGCGGCCGGCGCGGCCTCGCCATAACCTTGCGTGAGCGTCATGCTGTAGCGTTGCTGCGCGGCGTCGTACCTGGTGCGTACCGAGACGCGCGGCGTGCCGGCCTGGCTATACCAGCGCTCGAATTGCGCGAGATCGCGGCCGTTCGCATCCGCGAGCGCGTGACGGAAATCGTCGCAGGTCACGGCCTGCCCGTCATGGCGCTTGAAGTACAGGTCCATGCCCTTGCGAAAGCCGTCGCGGCCGAACAGCGTCTGATACATCCGCACGACTTCGGAGCCCTTCTCATAGACCGTCATCGTGTAGAAGTTGTTGATCTCGACGTAGCTTTCCGGACGCACCGGGTGCGCCATCGGACCAGCGTCTTCGGCGAACTGCATCTGGCGCAGCACGCGCACGTCTTCGATGCGCTTGGTGGCGCGCGCGGCTTCGTCTGTCGCACCGCCCGCCATGTCGGCGGAGAACTCCTGATCGCGGAATACCGTCAGGCCTTCTTTCAGGCTCAGCTGGAACCAGTCGCGGCAGGTCACGCGGTTGCCGGTCCAGTTGTGGAAGTACTCGTGGCCGACCACCGCCTCGATGTTCGCGAAGTCGGTGTCGGTTGCCGTTTCGGGGTTCGCCAGCACGTACTTCGTGTTGAAGATGTTGAGCCCCTTGTTCTCCATCGCGCCCATGTTGAAGTCGCTCACCGCGACGATCATGAAGCGGTCCAGATCCAGTTCCAGCCCGAAGCGCGCCTCGTCCCAGCGGATCGAGTTGACCAGCGAATCCATTGCGTGACGGGTCTTGTCCAGATCGTGCGGCTCGACCCACACCTGCAGCAGTTTTTCCTTGCCCGAGCCGCTCTTCACGCGTTCTTCGAGTGCCACGAGCTTGCCCGCGACCAGCGCGAACAGATAGCTCGGCTTCCTGAACGGATCTTCCCAGCGCGCGAAATGGCGGCCGTCCGGCAAATCGCCTTCTTCGAGCAGATTGCCGTTCGACAGCAACACCGGATAATCAGCCTTGTTCGCGCGCAGTGTGACCGTGAAGGTCGCCATCACGTCCGGGCGGTCGAGAAAATAGGTGATGCGGCGAAAGCCCTCGGCCTCGCACTGCGTGAAGAAGTTGCCGCCCGAGACGTACAAGCCCGACAGCGTGGTGTTTTCCGCCGGATTGCAGATACTGGTGAGCGTGAGTTCGAAATTGTCGGGCACGTTGTCGAGCGTGAGACCGTGCTCGTGCGCATGCGCGTTGGCGAACGGGGCGCCGTCGATCGCGGCGCCGGCGAACTCGAGTTGTTCGCCCATCAGTTCGAGATTGGCGGCGCGGGACGCGTCCGGGTTGCGGCGCACACGCATCGTATTCCTGACGACGGTGCGTTCGGGGACCAGATCGAACTCCAGGGCGACGGTGTCGATCAGGAAGGCGGGCGGCGCGTAATCGGCGCGGCGGATCACATTGGGCGTTGCGGTATCGGCCATGGCGTTCTGTAGTGATGGGACTCGAGCCGTCACGCGTGCTCATGGCGCGCGAGCCGGGCTTGTCGAGCCATTGTACAAAGGCTCGGCGGATCGTGCGGGTCGAACTTTTTACCGAATCGCCAGGTCAGCGTATTATCGGGCGCCCGCGCGGCGACGGCTGCGCGCAAACGAACCCGGTCAAGACCGGCAATAACAGGCAACACGAGGTAGATCATGAAAATCGATCGATGGACCCGCCGCGCCACGCTGTTGCTGGCCACGCTGACGGTGCTGCTGTCCGGCTGCACGACCTACGTGACCACCGAGGTTACGGCGTTTTCCGACTGGAGCGGCAATGACGCTTCCCGTACCTACGCCTTCACGCGTGCAGCGGATCAGCAGAACAATCTCGAACTCACCACGTACGAACGCTTCGTCGGCAACGAACTCGCCACGCACGCGTTCCGTCAGGTCGACGCTTCACAGGCCCGCTATCTGGTCGGGCTGGCGTACGGGATTCGCTCGGACATGGTAACGGTCGCGCAGCCGGTGTATTACAACCCCTGGCCGGCACCGTACTGGGGTCGGCCGTTCGATCCGTGGGGCCCATGGGGCCCGTTCCCGACCGCGTACGTGAATCAGAGCTACCCGATTTTCACGCACCTGCTCGGCGTGCGGATCACCGAGCGTGCCAGCGGCAAGGAGGTCTATAACGTGACGGCGCGCAACGCGGGCGGCGAGCCGTCGCTGGTGAGGGCCATGCCGTATCTGGCACGCAGCGCGCTGGCCGATTTCCCGCTCGGCAACGGCGTGGTCCATACCGTGAAGATTCCCGTGGATACGAACGGCGGAACCTCGAATGAAGTGGCTACGATGGGTGCCGCACCCGCAGTGGCGCCGGCGGCAGCGTCCAGCGCGGAGGTCGTGCAGTAAGCGGTAAACCGTTGCATCGAACAGCAGACGTTGCGGCGCAACAAAAAACGGCCCGGCAGGTCATTCCTGGTGGGCCGTTTTGCTTCGCGAGCAACGCGCGCGCAGAGCGCTGCATGAGTGGGCTTGCTTAAATTCCCACGCCGAACAGCGCCATCGTCCCCAGAATCACGAACATCACCGCGGCGATGGCGTGCACGGTTCTGGTCGGAAGCTTGTGGGCGAAGCGGTCGCCAAGCAGGATCGCCGGTACGTTGGCGATCATCATGCCGAGCGTCGTGCCGGCCACCACGCCGAAGAAATCGTGAAAGCGCGCGGCGAGGGCGACGGTCGCAATCTGTGTCTTGTCGCCCATTTCCGCGAGGAAGAACGTCACCACGGTCGCGCCGAACACGCCGAAATGCGTGCGGTTGGTGTTGGCCTCTTCATCGTCGAGTTTGTCCGGCACGAGAATCCACAGGCCCATCGCAATGAACGACGCGGCCAATGCCCAGCGCATGATGGTCGGCGTGAGCAGCGAGCCGAGCCAGGCGCCGAGTGCGCCGGCGCAGGCGTGATTGACGAGCGTAGCGGTCAGTACGCCGAGAATGATCGGTATCGGCTTGCGATAGCGGGCGGCGAGGACGAGCGAGAGCAGTTGCGTCTTGTCGCCGATCTCGGCGAGCGTGACCGCTCCGGTCGAAATGAGAAAAGCTTGATTCACGGTGTTTTAGTTCCTCGGGCCGAGATGTGCACGAGCGACGACCCACGACACCGCCGGGCCCTGTTGCGGCGTGTGTGGATCATCGGTCTCGCCAGGCCAGAGGCTGCGGCTGCCATGGCCATAAAGGCCAAGTTTGTTGACAGGCGCCCCCGCGAGCCACACGTTCGACGCACCGTATGACAGCGGTGCGGACATGCCGCGGGGCGGCTACTCCCCAATGAGGGACGGAGTATAGCAGGCGTGGCCGCGCGTTACGCGCCAATTCCCGCCATGGTGTCGCTGCTCCCTGCGCAAATGGCATTGCGCTAAGCGCTCGTCAGTCGTGCCATGGGATTTGAACGCCACATGGGCGTATAACGCAGCGCATCACTCATCGGAAAGGCACCGAAGCCTTCAAATGTTCCGAAACGAAACACTATTCAGAAAGTTAAATGAAAGCATTTGCATCGACTTGTGGATACAACACCGCTCGGTTGGCCGGCAGAGCGCAGTGCGAGTGGCCTTCCAGCCCCATTCCGGATGCACCAGGTGCTACCGGGCCTGCATTGCGGCGTTGTCCAGTGATTCGTCGCACCTGCGATACGGATACAGATAGATACGTCTTTTGTGGCTGATTTAATCCAGAATATTCAGTATGATTCCGGCGACCATAGGGAGCCCGAGACAATCCTGCAGACAATTGGCAAAGGCGCCTAAATAACCGGGGCCAAGTGCCGTTAAATTGCTGAACCCTATATAAGAAGATTGGATTGACCCCCGGCTGGAGATTGCCGTTCCGCGCGGTGCGCACGCTGTGACGGCCAGGTATTCCGTCAGGCGCCCTCAGCCTCTCCTCGCTTCTACGCGCGAACACCGATATGCCCGATCTGCACTGGACCATTCCGGTCGCTCGCTGGTCTAGCTGGCCTGCTGCCGCAACTGCCGCACCCGACATCGGCTTTATCGAGCCGATCGTGCGTCGTCGCCTGAGCACTTTGTCCCGCGTTGCCCTGAAGGTCGCGCATGACTGTGTGGCGCAAGACGACATCCGGGTTGTGTTCGCCTCGCGTCACGGCGAATTGCGCCGTACAACTGAGATCCTCCACGCCATCAGCGCGGGCGAGCCAGTCTCGCCAACGGCCTTCAGTCTGTCCGTGTTGAACGCAATGACTGGCGTATTCGGCATCGCGCGCGGCGATCGTTCCGCCGCCAGCGCGATCTCGGCCGGTGCCGAGACGCTCGGCTACGCGTTGCTGGAGGCGTACGCGCAATACACCGCCCAGCCCGGCTCGCCGGTCTTGCTGGTGTACGCCGACGAACCAGCCGATCCGGCATACGGCACGATTGAAGACGAAGTGCAGGGCGGCGCGATCGCTATCCTGCTGGGCGGCGAAGCAGCGATGGGGCAACTCGTCTGCACGTTGTCGGGCGCAGGTGAACCGGAGTCAGCGAAGACCGCTGAGCAGGCAGGCCACGCAGGTGGAGCAGGTCACGCAGGTGAGGCAGGCGAGGCAAGCCACGCAGGTGAAGCAAACCACACAGGTAAGGCAAGCCACACAGGTGAAGCAAACCACACAGGCAAGGCCAGCCAAGCAGGCAAGCCAACCCTCGCAATCGAGCCAGGCGCAGCGCTCCCGGCCGCAAGCTTCGCGACCCAGACCCAGGCGCTGCTGCATTGTCTGGAAACGGGCAAGCCCGCCGTCTGGCGAGGCGCCGGCGCCGCCTGGCATTGGAGGTGGCATGAACGCGCGCCTTGATTACCTTTGGCGATTCTTCGCGACGGGCATGGCCTTCGTGGTGTTCGGCGTCTGCGGTCTGCTGTTTTCGGTATTGGTGTTCCCGCTCGCGTGGCTGTGGCCGCATCGTGCCTCGCGTCAGCTTGCGGTGACGACCGTGATCCACTGGTTTTTCCGTGCCCTGGTCGCGGTGTTGCAGCGCATCGGCGTGATGGAGCTCGAGGTGTCGGGCGCAGAGGCATTGCGCGCCGGCGGGCCGGCCATCGTGGTCGCCAATCACCCGACGTACCTGGACGTGATGGTGCTGTTGTCGCTTACGCCGCGTGCCTGTTGCGTGGTGAAAAACGCGCACTGGGGTAATCCCTGTTTCTGGGGAATCGTGCGTTCGGCGGAATATGTGAGCAATGCCGATCCCTCGGAGCTGGTCGAGGCCGGCGCGCGGCAACTCGCAGCGGGCTACACGATGATTATTTTTCCCGAAGGCACGCGCAGCCCAGCGCCGAACCGGCTGCACGCATTTTCACGCGGTTTCGCGCACATGGCGTTGAAGGTCGGCGCGCCGATCGTGCCGGTGCTGATGGATTGCGATCCGCCGGCGTTCACCAAGCAGATGCGCTGGTACGACGTGCCGGCGCGCGCTTTTCGCATACGTGTGAACGTGCTCGCGCCGTTTGGCGTCGAGCGGCTCCCGGACCACGATCCTTCACCGTCTCTCGCGGCGCGCAGCGTGACCAGCGCCATCGAAGCCCACATTACTCAGCACCTGTTCGACTATGGATTCTTTAAAACTGGAAATTAAGCAGCTCCTTATCGAAGCCCTCGATCTGGAAGACCTGAGCCCGGCCGATATTGACGACGACGCGCCGTTGTTCGATACCGACGGCATCGGTCTCGACTCGATCGACGCGCTCGAGATCGGCATCGTGCTGCGCAAGCAATATCAGCTGACGATTGCCGCGAACGACGAACGCACCCGCGATCACTTCCGCTCGATCAGCACGCTGGCCGCGCTGGTAGCGAGTCAACGCGAAGCGGTGCATGCTGTGAACGAAACCACAAAAAAGGGGGATTAATCGTGTCCGAGGCAGAGATTCTTGAACGCATCCGCGCCATCTTCAAAGAGAACTTCGCGATCGAGCCCGAACGTGTGACGCCCGACGCGCATCTCTTCGAAGACCTCGATCTCGACAGCATCGACGCCGTCGACCTCGCGATCAAACTGCAGGAAATGACCGGCCGCCGTATCAAGCCGGAAGAATTCAAGTCGGTGCGCACGGTCGGCGACGTGATCGGTGCGGTTGAGTCCCTGCTGGCGGCACAAGGCTGATGCCATCCGTGCGCTCGCGAATGAAAGCGGCGGCGAGCCAGCCCGGTGAGGCGCAGCCTGGCACAGAACGCCACTGGGCCAAAACGGTGGTGCAGGTCCTGTTGAAACTCGCGTACCCCGCGTTGATTCTGTGTGCCTGGCGCTGGGACACGCCGCGCTACGTCGGCTGTATGTTGTTTGTCATTTTGTGGCTGCAACGCTGGGCCGGCAGCGGTCCGGTCGCGACTTCGCTGCGCCGGCTCTCCACGATCGACTGGACCGTGGTCGGCTTGCTGAGCTGCGCCTCGGCGGCCATCGTGTTCACCAACAGCGAGTTGCTGTTGCGCCTCTATCCGTCGCTCGTCAATCTGGGTCTGCTGATCGCGTTCGGCGCGACGCTCGTGCGCGGGCCGTCGATGATCGAAAAATTCGCCCGGCTGGGTAATCCGAATCTGTCGCCGGGCGCCGTGCGCCATACGCGGCGCGTGACCCAGGTGTGGTGCGTATTCTTTGCGCTGAACGGCGCTTTCTCTGCTTACACGGCGCTGTACTGGAGCCGCGCAAGCTGGTCGCTCTATAACGGCGCGATCGCGTATGGGCTGATCGGCGTGTTGCTGGTGGCCGAGGTCATCTGGCGTTATCTGGTGGTGCTGCCGCGAGCCGCGCGTTCGGAGGCGGCATGATCGCGTTGCATGAGCTGTTGTTGGCGGACCGAGAGGCTTCCGCCATGAATGCACCGGTATGCCGGGATGGCGCGACGGTACTCGATCGCGCTGCGTTTCGCGCGCGCGTCTCGGCTTTGGTCGCGTTGATGCGAACGCAAGATGCGCAACGTTACGCGTTATGTATCGACGATCCGTTCGATTTCGCCTGCGCGCTATTTGCATTGTTCGCGTGCGGCAAGGAGCCGGTGATTCCGGCCAATGCGACGCCGGGCTATCTCGCCGATCTTGCCGATGCGTACGACGCCGTGCTGACCGACGCCGACCTGGCGCGTGGCGTGCGCGACGCCGGCGCGGATGCTGACGACAAACAGGACAAACCCGAGCGAGGCACCTCCCACACGATCGATCCGCAAGCCCCGTTGACGCTCTACACGTCGGGCAGCAGCGGCACACCCAAGCCGATCCGCAAGACCCTCGCGCAATTCAATGCCGAAGTGCACACGCTCGAAAAGCAGTGGGGCGCGCTGGTCGGCGACGCGACGATGCTCGCGAGCGTGCCGCATCATCACATCTACGGTTTGCTGTTTCGCGTGTTGTGGCCGCTTGCCGCGGGCCGTGCGTTCGAGCGCGCGATCAGCATCGAGCCTTTGCATTTGCAAGCGCAGATACAAGCGCAGAGCGAGCAATGCGGCGCCACGGTGGTCGTCTCCACACCCGCGCAATTGTCGCGTTGGCCCGCGTTGCCTGGCTTCGCCGCGTTGACGCCGGCGCCGCGCGCATTCTTTTCTTCAGGCGGCCCACTCGCCGCGGAAGCCGCGCAAGAATACGCAACAGCCTATGGCGCCGCGCCGATCGAAATTTACGGCAGTACGGAAACCGGCGGCATCGCGTGGCGGCGTCAGGATCAGACCGATGCCTGGCAGTCCGTGACCGGCATCGAGATACGCTGCGACGAAGACGGCGCGTTAAACGTTCGCTCGCCGCATCTCGATCACGACGGTTGGCATCGTACTGACGACAAAATCGCGGTCGATGCCGACGGCCGCTTTCGCCTGCAAGGCCGTCTCGATCGCGTGCTCAAGCTGGACGGCAAGCGCGTGTCGCTGCCGGAGCTCGAAGCGCGGCTGGCGTTGCATCCGTATGTCGCCCAGGCGGCGATCGTGCCGCTGGCAGGCGCCTCGCGCGAGCGCGTCGGCGCCGTGGTGGCGCTGACCGAAGCGGGCAGCGAGGCATTGCGCGGCGAAGGCCGCGTGCTGCTCGCGAAAACCCTGCGCCGGCATCTCGCCGCGTATTTCGACCTGGTCGTGCTGCCGCGTCATTGGCGTTTTCGCCTCACGTTGCCGTTCGACGCGCGCGGCAAACTGCCGGTGGCCGCTGTTGCGGCGGCCTTCGAGGCACGCGCGGACGGTGTGGAAGTGCTCGCCGAAGCCCGCAGCGCCGACACGCTGCACTACGAGCTGCGCGTGCCGCCGGCACTCGTGCATTTCGCCGGCCACTTCCCCGGTCTGCCGATTCTGCCGGGGGTCGTCCAGGTGCACTGGGCGATGCATCTGGCCACCGAACACGTGCCCGCCGTGGGCGCGTTGGCATCGATCGACCGGCTCAAGTTCATGGCGCCGGTGCCGCCGGGCGCGGTGCTGAATCTCACGCTCGCCCACGACGCCGAGCGTCGGCGCGTGCAGTTCGCGTACCGCTTGAGCGACCGTGAATGCGCGTCGGGCGTGATCGTGTATCGGGAGCCTGCGTGATGAGCTTCGCCCCGTGCATCGTCATTCCGATTTACAACCACAAGGACGCGATTGGCGCGACCGTCGCCCATCTCGCGGTGCACGGCTTGCCGATCTTTGTCGTCGACGACGGCAGCGATGAAGCGACCCAGCAGGTGCTCGCCGGGTTGGCGCGGCAGTACGCCGGGCAGCTCACGCTGCTGCGGTTGCCGGTCAACGGCGGCAAGGGCGCCGCTGTGATGGCGGGACTGCGCGCCGCGCGCGCTGCGAACTACACGCATGCCTTGCAGATCGACGCCGACGGCCAGCACGATGCGGCCGACGTGCCGCGTTTTATCGAAGCGGCACGTGCCGAACCGGCCGCGGTGATCCTCGGCCGCCCGGTCTACGACGAGAGCGTGCCGAAAGCGCGCCTCTATGGCCGCTATCTGACGCATGTGTGGGTGTGGATCGAAACGCTCTCGCTGACGATTCGCGATTCGATGTGCGGTTTCCGCCTCTATCCGCTTGCGTTGGCCTGCGAGTTGATCGACAGCGTGCAACTGCCGACGCGCATGGATTTCGACATTGAAATTCTCGTGCGCCTGTACTGGCGGCGCGCGGCGTTCCGCTCGATTCCGACGCGAGTCACGTATGCAGCCGACGGCGTTTCGCATTTCGACGTGCTGTGGGACAACGTGCGTATCAGCCGCAGTCACACGCGGCTTGTAATAGGGATGTTGTGGCGTCTGCCGATGCTGCTCGCGCACAAGGTGATGCCACGTCGTTCGGCGGTGGCGAGCGTGCCGGGTGAACCGGACGAACACGCCAGGCACGCCACGCATGGCAAGCAGGCTAACCATGGCGAACCGGCTAACGATGGCGAACGGCTCGAACAAGGTACGCCAGCCGAAACAGGTACGCGAGCCGAACCAGACACGCGAGCCGAACCACGCACGCCAGCCAAACAAAACGAACAGCCCCCGCAGGACTGGTGGCGAATCGCCGAACGCGGCAGCCATCTGGGCATGTCCTTGCTCGCGCTCAGTTGCAAGCTGTTCGGCCGCCGTTTCACCGCGCTCTGGTTGCATCCGATCGTCGCGTATTTTCTGCTCACGGGCCGCGCCGCGCGCGAGGCATCGAGCAACTACTTCGCGCGTCTTGGCGAAGCCGCGCCGCACAGCGATACGCCACGTCCGGGCTGGCTATCCGCCTATCGTCACATGCTCGCGTTCGCGCAATCGGGCTTCGACAAGCTCGCAGCCTGGTCCGGCCGCGTCAACAACGCCGACGTCGAATTCGAAGATCCTTCGGCATTCGAAGCATTGGTGGCAAGCGGTAAAGGCGCGCTCGTGATCGGCGCACATCTCGGCAATCTGGAGATGACCCGCGCGCTCGCCGCGCAGGGCGCCTACGCCAAAGTCACCGCCGTGGTGTACACCGAACACGCGCGGCGCTTCAATAGCGTGCTGGCGTCGGCCAATAGCCAGTTCGCGCGGCATCTGCTCGAAGTCAGCGACTTCGGTCCCGAGACCGCGATGATGATGCAGGAGCGTGTCGATGCGGGCGAGCTGCTGGTGATCGTCGGCGACCGCGTGCCGGCACACGAAGCAGGCCGCACGACCGAAGCGCAATTTCTCGGCTCGACTGCATCGTTCGCGCAAGGCCCCTACGTGCTGGCGCATGCGTTGGGCTGCCCCGTCTATCTGTTCTTCTGCCTGAAAGAGCATGACGGTTATCGTCTGTATTTCGAGCCGTTCGCCGAACGCATCGAGTTGCCGCGCCGCGATCGTGCGCAGCATCTCGCCGCATGGGCGCAGCGTTACGCGGCGCGGCTCGAACATTATTGTCGCAAGGCACCTTATCAATGGTTCAATTTCTTCGATTTCTGGGCCAGCCCCAAGCGAGGCGCACATGGCCGAACATGATCTGATCGAGGCGCCGAACGTCAGCGCGAATGCAAAAACAAACGCAACGGCGGCAACGGCGGTGACGATCGGCGGCCGCAGGCTGACGATCGAAGAGGTCGTCGCGATCGCACACCATCGCGCGCCGGTCGCATTGAGCGCCGATCCGGCATGGCGTGCGCGCATCCAGCGCGGCGCGGATTTCCTGCGCCGGCATCTGGCCGCGGGCGCCACCGTGTACGGCGTCAACACCGGCTACGGCGATGCATGCGTGGTCGACGTGCCGATGGAACTGGTCGAAGCCCTGCCACTGCAACTGACGCGCTACCACGGCTGCGGCATGGGCCAGTATCTCGACGACGGGCAAACGCTCGCGGTGATCGCCGCGCGCCTCAACTCGCTGGCCTACGGCTTTTCCGGCGTGCGCCCCGTGTTGCTCGAACGCCTCGCCGATCTGATCAATCATCGCGTGTTGCCGCGCATTCCGTCGGAAGGCTCGGTCGGTGCGAGCGGCGATCTGACGCCGCTCTCGTATGTAGCCGCCGCGCTTGCCGGCGAACGCGACGTGATGTTCGAAGGCGCGCTGCGCAACGTGCGTGACGTATGGACCGAACTTGGGTCTACGCCGTTGACGCTCGCGCCGAAAGAAGGCCTCGCGCTGATGAACGGCACCGCGGTGATGACGGGCCTCGCCTGTCTCGCGTTTGCACGTGCCGATCATCTGACGCGTCTCACCGCGCGTCTCACGGCGCTCTCCACCATTGCACTCGACGGCCGCGCCGCGCACTTCGACGCGATGCTGTTCGAAGTGAAACCGCACGCCGGCCAGGCCGAAGCCGCCGCGTGGATTCGCGACGATCTGAGCGGGCGCGACGATACGCCTGGGCATCGTCTGCAAGACCGCTATTCGATTCGCTGTGCGCCGCATGTGATCGGCGTGGCGCGCGATGCGTTGTCGTGGGTGCGCCGCGATGTCGAGAACGAATTGAACAGCGCGAACGACAACCCGTTGATCGATCCGGACAACGAGCGCGTGCTGCACGGCGGCAACTTCTACGGTGGCCATATCGCCTTCGCGATGGATTCGCTGAAAGTCGCGGTCGCCAATCTCGCCGATCTGATGGACCGGCAGCTCGCGCTGCTGGTCGACGTGAATTTCAACAACGGCTTGCCGCGCAATCTGTCGGGTGCCGCGCCCGCGCGTGCCGCAATCAACCATGGTTTCAAGGCCGTGCAGATTTCATCGTCCGCATGGACGGCCGAAGCGTTGAAGAACACGATGCCGGCGAGCGTCTTTTCGCGTTCGACCGAGGCGCATAATCAGGACAAGGTCAGCATGGGCACGATCGCCGCGCGCGACTGTTTGCGTGTGCTGGAGTTGACCGAGCAGGTTGCGGCCGCGCATACGTTGGCGACGGTGCAAGCCGCACGCCTGCGCTTGAAGATCGACAGCGCCACGCCGGTTCCCGCGCCGCTGCAAGACTTCATCGACAGCGTGACGGCGCAATCGCCGTTCGTCGACGAAGACCGCGCTTTGGAAAGCGACCTGCGCGCACTGACCGCGCGCATCGCCGCATGTGAGTTGTTGACCGACTATCCGAGCGACTATCGCGGAGGCTCGAACGCATGAGCGGCTCCCCTAAGGTGCTGACAGCCAGCGCGACGGTCGAAGTGCCGTTTCACGACGTCGACGCAATGAATGTGTGCTGGCATGGCCATTATCTGAAGTACTTCGAGATCGGCCGCGCGGCGCTCTTACGCGCCTTCGATTACGACTACCGCGAGATGCAGGCCTCGGGTTACCTGTGGCCGATCGTCGAGGCCCATCTGAAGTATGTGCGCCCGGCCATCTACGGCCAGGCGCTCGAAGTGCGTACCGAACTGCTCGAACATGAAAACCGCCTGAAAATAGGCTATGAAATTGTCGATTGCGCGTCCGGTACGCGGCTGACGAAGGGCTACACGATCCAGGTCGCGGTCGATGCCGCGACGCAGGAATTGCAGTTCGTGTCGCCGCCGGTCGTATTCGAAAAGCTGGAGCGCGTATGCGGACGATGAACGTACGCAATGTGGCGGCGGGCGCGTTGCTCGCATTAGGCACGCTAACCACATTGGGTGTCTCAGGCCTGACAACGTGGCCGACAGCGGCGTCCGCAGCAGAATCCGCGCAAGCCGCCGGCAACCCGGCGCTGGTCTCGCAGATCGCCTCGCATCTTGCTCAAGCCAGGGGTGTCCGCGCGCACTTCACACAAACGCAAACGCTCGCCGCGATGAAGCAGCCGCTCGTCAGCACGGGGTCGCTGCTGTTCTTCCGCGATCGTGGCGTGATCTGGCAGATCGACACGCCATACAAAGCCACCTACGTCATCACCGATGCGGGCGTCGCTGAAGTCAATGCCAACGGCCAGCGCGTGACGACGCATAGCGCCCAGGGCACGCGCGGCGTCGCGCAAGTCTCGAAGATGATGCGCGCGATGCTCGGCGGCGATCTGTCGGCGCTCTACTCGCAATTCGACGTGCAGGCCGAAGGCAGCGCCGCGCAGTGGCGCATGCAACTTACGCCGAACCAGCCGCAGATCGCGCAGTCGATCAAGGGTCTGCAGATGAATGGCGGCGACTATTTGCAGAGCTTGCGCATCACGCTCGCGAACGGCGACATCACGAAGCTCGACTTCGCGAACAGCGCGGCGGTCGCCGAACCGACGCCGGCTGAGCGCGGTTTGCTCGGAGCGCAGTAATGCAGGTGCTGCAACAGCGGTCCGCGAAACAGGCATGGGGCGTGCGCGCCGCGTGGCTGCTGCTCGCGCTCGCCGCCGCGCTGTATTGCGGTTGGCGATTCGCGGGACCGTCGCCGCTGCAGACCAATCTGCTGGCCTTGCTTCCTGCTACTGAAGCGGATCCGGTCGCCGAAAAGGCGGTCGATACGTTGGCGAGCGCGCTGGGTGATCGCACGGTTTTTCTCGTCACCAGCAACGACGACGCGCACGCGAAGGCGGCAGCGAAACAACTCGGCGCCTCATTACAGAAGAGCGGGGCGTTTGGTTCGGTGACGGCGGAATTGCCGCCGTTCGATCTGTCGCAGATCGCTGCGTTGTACATGCCGTACCGTTTCGGTTTGCTGGCGCCCGCTGACCGTGTGGCGCTTGCGCAGAGCAATGCGTCAAGCCCAACGTCGCACGATACCTCGCAGGAAGCCGCCCGTCCCGAAGGAAGTCCCCAGGGAGGATTGAGGGACGCGCTCGCGCAGCGCATCTACAGCCCATTGCGCGGCGGCCTGACCACGCCGCTCGCCGACGATCCATTCGGCTGGCTCGAACACTGGCTCGGCGGTTTGCCGCTCGCCACGTCGAATCTCGAAGTCGAAGACAACATGCTGGTGTCGCATCGCGGCACCGCGACCAGCGTGCTGATCATCGCCACGCTGCCGGGCTCGGCCTACGAATCGAAAACGCAGCACGCCGTGCTCGCCGCGCTCGCACAAGGCGAAAGCGCGTTGAAGCAGGCCTTCCCCGACGTGTCGGTGGCGCGAACCGGCGCGGTGTTCTACGCGGAATCGGCACGCAGCGCCTCGGAACACGAGGTCCACCTGATTGGCGTCGCGTCGCTATGCGGGATCGCGCTGTTGATGATGTGGGTGTTCCGCTCGCCGCGTCTGTTGCTGCTCGGTTTCGTTTCGACGGCGCTCGGCATTGTCTGCGCGCTTGCGGGGACGATGCTGGTATTCGGTCAACTGCATCTGTTGACGCTGGTGTTCGGCGCGAGCCTGATCGGCGAAGCGGTCGATTATTCGATCCAGTATTTCGTGGTCTATCTCGGCGCGGGGCGTGATTGGGATTCATACCGCGGCGCGCGTGCGGTACGTCCGGCCTTGACGGTTGCGCTTGCCACCAGCCTGCTCGGCTACGCGATCCTCACGTGGGTGCCGTTCCCCGCGCTCAAGCAGATTGCCTGCTTTGCGATCGTGGGCATTGTGACGGCGTTTGCCTCCGTGCTGTCATTGTTGCCCGCGCTGCTTACGCGCGCGCCGAAGCGCAGCCCACAGCGCGTGTTCGCCGGCGCGGCGCGAGTGTTGACGGTATGGCATCGCATGATCGGCGGCAAGCGCGCATGGTTCGTCGCGGCGCTGTTGCTGATCGTGGCCATTCCCGGCTGGCTGCGTCTGACGAGCGACGACGATATCCATCTGCTGATCCAGCGTGATCCGTCGCTGGTCGCGCAGGAAGACAAGGTGCGCGCGGCGGTTGGCGTCGATAACAGCGCGCAGTTTTTTGTGGTGCGTGGGAAGACGCCGGAGACCGTGTTGCAACGCACGGAAGCGCTGGGCAAGAAACTCGACGCGTTGAACGGCACGCCGAACAGCATTGGCAGCTATCAGTCGGTAGCGCAATTCGTGCCGTCCGCGAAACAGCAAAACGAAGATCGTGCATTGCTCGCACAGCACGTATTCAACGATCCCGCGGCATTGCGAGCCACGCTGCTGCAGGCGGGCTTCAAAGACGAGGTCGCCGACGCCTGGCTCGCCGCGTATGCGAAACCGCAGCCGCTGCTCACGGTCGACACGTGGCTCGCCGCGCCGTGGTCGCGGCCGTACAGGCACTTGTGGCTGGGTGAAGTCGATTCGGCCACCAAGGCCTATGCGGCAGTCGTGATTCCACAAGGCGTGACGCCGCAGAACGGCCCCGCGTTGATCGCCACCGCGCAGGCAGTGCCCGGCGTCGTATTCGTCGACAAGGCGGCGAGCGTGTCGAAGCTGTTCGGTGCGTATCGCGTGGATAGCGGCTGGTGGCTCGCGGGCGCGCTCGCACTCGTGCTCGTGCTGCTGACCCTGCGGTACGCTCGGCGGGAAGTCACCGTGGCGGGCGCTCGGCACGATGGCCCAGTGAGGGATGCGCAGCAGGAAATCTTCCCGGGTAATACCCGCCAGGAAGTCTCCCTTTGGGACCGCGTACACGGCGGCATCGCCGTGACGCTACCCGTGCTGCTCGCCGTCGGCGTCACGCTCGCCGTGTTCGGCTACCTGTACGTGCCGCTCAATCTTTTCAACTGGCTCGCGCTGATGCTGGTGCTCGGCGTCGGTGCAAACTACGCGGTGTTTCTGCGCGAAGGCTGTTTGCGCCCGGACGCCGATCTCGGCGCGGTGTGGACGGGTGTGCTGCTCTCGGCGGCCACCACGCTGTTGTCGTTCGGCATGCTCGGCATGAGCGCGATGCCCGCGCTGAAGAGTTTCGGCGCCACGCTCGCGCTCGGCATTGCCGTATCGGTGTTGCTCGCGCCGATCGGCATGCCAACAGAATCAAGGAGGGCCGCATGAAGGCGCCATCAGTTTATTTGCACGCGCTGGGCATGATCAATGCGCTCGGCGGCGACCTCGATGCGATCGTCCCGGCGCTTGCCGCAGGTCAGGCACGGGGCATGGCGAACGCACATACGGGCATTGGCGAGGCGTTTGTGGGCAGCGTGCTCACGCCTCTCGATCTGGCGCCGCGCGCCGAGCTGGCACGCTACGACTGCCGCAATAACCGCTTGCTGCTCGCCGCGCTGACGCAGATCGAGCCCGCCATCGTTGCGGCGCGCGAACGTTACGGCGCGCATCGGATCGGTGTGGTGCTCGGCACCAGCACCTCGGGTATCGAAGCGGCCGAAGCCGCGTTCGTCTATCACGCGCAAGCGGGCAAGCTGCCCTCCAACTTCAGTTACCGGCAGATGGAGATCGGCACCGCCGCGCCGTTCGCCGCCGCCACGCTCGGCGTGCACGGTCCGGCGTTCACGATCTCGACTGCCTGTACCTCGAGCGCGAAGGCCTTTGCGTCCGCGCGCCGGTTGTTGCAATTGCGGCTGTGCGACGCGGTGGTGGTGGGCGGCGTCGATTCGCTGTGCGAGTTGACGGTGCAAGGCTTCGCATCGCTCGAATCGACCAGCAACGTGCGCACCAATCCAATGAGCCGCAATCGTTGCGGGATCAACGTCGGCGAAGGCGCCGCCGTGTTCCTGATGAGCCGCGAAGAAGCGGCGGTGAGACTCGCGGGGGTCGGCGAATCGAGCGACGCCCATCATATTTCCTCGCCGGATCCGGAAGGGGTGGGCGGCGAGCTTGCATTGCGCGCGGCGCTGGCCGATGCGGGCATCGCGTCCGCAGCGATCGGCTATGTGAATCTGCATGCCACCGCCACGCGCAAGAACGACGAGATGGAAGCGAAGCTGATGGCGCGAGTGTTCCCCGCCGGCGTGGCGACGAGCGGCACCAAGCCGCTGACCGGTCACCAGTTGGGCGCGGCGGGCGCCACCGAACTCGCCTTCGCATGGCTGACGCTCGCGCGCGACGACGTGCCGTTGCCGCCTCATCTGTGGGACGGCGATGCCGATCCCGCTTTGCCGGTGCTGGATTTGATCGAGAGCGAGCGTTTTCTGCCGCGCGGCGGAGGCTCGCAGTATGTGATGAGCAATTCGTTTGCGTTCGGCGGCAGCAATGTCAGCCTGATCCTTGGACGGTGATGCGCGCGATGACTCATACGCTATCCACCGAGGAACTCGTCCAGCAACCGATCGAGGCGATCATCCCGCATCGCGGCACCATGCTGCTGCTCGACGCGGTGAACACGTTCGCGGACGACACACTCAGCGCGCGAGCAACGGTCCACGCCGACGCCTGGTACGCCGACGACGATGGCGCGATGCCCGCCTGGATCGGTATCGAATTGATGGCGCAGGCGATCGCCGCGCACGTCGCGCTGCTGGCGATGCGCGGCGGTGGCAGAGCGCGTCCCGGCGTGCTGCTTGGCTCACGCAGCTACAAAGCTTTGCAACCGTCGTTCGCGAGCGGCGCACAGTTGCTGATCCACGCAACCGAATTGCTGCGTAGCGAAGAAGGCCACGGCGCCTACGAATGCACGATTCACCACGGCGACGTGTGCTGCGCCGAGGCGGTCATCAAGGTCTTTCAGCCGCGTGATTTTCAGTCATTCATTGAAGGGAGTTTCAGTTCATGAGCCGGCGAGTTCTCGTTACCGGCGCAAGCCGCGGCATTGGCCGCGCGATTGCGTACCAGTTGGCCGCCGACGGCTTCACGGTGTCCGTCCATTGCCGCACGGGCCGTACCGAAGCCGAAGCGGTCGCCACGGGTATCGCCGCGCAAGGCGGCACGGCGCGCGTGCTGCAGTTCGACGTGCGCGCGCGCGCCGTGTGCCGCGAAGTGCTCGAAGCGGATGTCGCGGCGCACGGCCCGTACTACGGCATCGTGTGCAGCGCGGGCGTGACCCGCGACGCGGCGTTCCCCGCGCTCACCGAGGAAGACTGGGACATCGTGATCGAAACCGGTCTCGATTCGTTCTACAACGTCGTCCATCCATTGACCATGCCGATGGTGCGCGCGAAGAATGGCGGGCGCATCGTCACCATCGCGTCGGTCTCTGGCGTGATGGGCAATCGCGGCCAGGTCAACTACAGCGCGGCGAAGGCCGGCCTGATCGGTGCGAGCAAGGCGCTCGCCGTCGAACTGGCGACGCGCAACATCACCGTCAATTGCGTCGCGCCGGGTTTGATCGAAACCGGCATGCTCGACGACATGCCGCTCGAGCATGCATTGAAGACGGTGCCGATGAACCGCGTCGGCCAGCCCGCCGAAGTGGCGTCCGTGGTCAGCTTCCTGATGTCGGATGCGGCCTCGTACGTCACGCGTCAGGTGATCGGCGTCAATGGTGGGATGGTGTGATGAAACGCGTCGTCATTACCGGCATGGGGGGCGTCACCGCGTTCGGTGACGACTGGAACGCAATCGAGGCGCGTCTGAAGAGCGGCGTGAACGCCGTGCGCCGGATGCCCGAGTGGGACTACTTCGAGTCGCTGCACACCCGGCTCGCGTGTCCATTGCCGGAATTCACGACGCCCGCGCATTACCCGCGCAAGAAGACCCGCTCGATGGGGCCGGTGTCGATGTACTCAGTGCGCGCAAGCGAACTGGCGCTCGCCGACGCGGGCCTGGCCGATGACGTGCTCATCAAGGACGGCCGCATGGGCGTCGCCTACGGTTCGTCGTCGGGCTCGGTGCAGCCGATTCGCGCGTTCGGCACGATGCTCGAAACCGGCTCGATGAGCGACGTCACGTCGAATAGTTACGTGCAGATGATGCCGCACACCACGGCGGTCAACGTCAGCCTGTTCTGGGATCTGAAAGGGCGGATCATTCCGACCTCGTGCGCATGCGCATCGGGCAGCCAGGCCATCGGCTACGCGTATGAGGCGATCCAGACCGGCAAGCAGACGCTGATGCTGGCGGGCGGCGCGGAAGAAATGTCGGGCCCGGCGGTCGCCGTGTTCGACACGCTGTACGCGACCAGCACACGCAACGACGAGCCGCATCTGACGCCGCGTCCATTCGATGCCGCGCGCGACGGCCTCGTGGTCGGCGAAGGCGCGGCCACCCTGGTGCTCGAGGAGTACGAACACGCGGTGGCGCGCGGCGCGCGGATTCATGCGGAGATCGTCGGCTTCGGCTGCAATTCGGACGGCGCGCACATGACCCAGCCGACCGCCGAAACCATGGCGCGGGCAATGCAGCTCGCTTTGCAAGACGCGCAACTGCCGCCCGAAGCAATCGCCTATGTGAACGCGCACGGCACGTCGACAGACCGTGGCGACATCGCCGAAAGCCATGCGACCGCGCAGACCTTCGGCGCGCGCATGCCGATCAGTTCGCTCAAGAGCTACGTCGGCCATACGCTGGGAGCATGCGGTGCGCTGGAAGCGTGGTGGACCATCGAGATGATGAAGCGCAACTGGTACGCGCCGACCCTCAATCTGGAGAACGTCGATCCGGCCTGCGCACCGCTCGATTACATCATGGGCGCAGGCCGTGAGATCGATGCCGATTATGTGATGAGCAACAACTTTGCGTTCGGCGGCATCAACACGTCGCTGATTTTCAGGCGCGTTCGATGAGCATGGCGCTGCAACGGGTGGTCGTCACCGGCATGGGAATCGTGTCGTGCCTCGGCAATACGCTCGACGAAGTGGCCGCCGCGTTGCGCGCGGGCCGCTCCCGCATCGAGCGGATCGAAGCGTGGCGTGAGCGTGGCTTCGGATCGCAGGTGGCGGGCGTCGCGTCGGTTGCAGAGGAGCGGCCGTTCGAGCGCAAGCTCGAACGCTTCATGGGCGACACCGCGCGCTTTGCGTGCCACGCCGCGAAGAAAGCGATCGACGACGCCGGGCTCGGCCCCGCCGCGTTGCGTTCGCCGCAGGCCGGTACGGTGATCGGCTCGGGCGTCGGCACGATGTCGACTTACGACGTGGCGATGTCGATTGCGAACGCCCGCGGCGTTGATAAAGTGCCGCCGTACACGGTGCCGCATGCGATGAGCAGCACCGCGTCCGCCAACGTCGCGCAGGTGTTCGGACTCGAAGGTGTGAGCTATTCGCCGTCGTCGGCGTGCACGACGTCGGCGCTCGCCATCGGCCAGGCGATGCAGCTGATTCAGACCGGCCGTCAGCAGATCGTACTGGCCGGCGGCAGCGAGTCGCTGCACGACAACATGACGCTGATGTTCGACTCGATGGGGGCGCTGTCGCGCGGCTTCAACGACACGCCGGAGCAGGCCTCGCGCCCCTACGATACGGCGCGCGACGGCTTCGTGATCGCCTCGGGCGGCGGCGTGCTGGTGCTCGAGTCGCTCGATCACGCGTTGGCGCGCGGGGCCCGCATTTACGCCGAGCTGATCGGCTTCGGCGACTGCACGGACAGCGCGGGCATGGTGACGCCGCGTGCGGCCGGCATCGCGCGGGCGATGCGCGGCGCGCTGGGCGAAGCGGGCAGGCGGCCGGACTATATCAACACCCACGCACCGTCAACACCGCTTGGCGATGTCGAGGAGTTACGTGCTTTGGTCGATGTATTTGGCGGCGAAATCCCTGCGTTCTCGTCGACCAAAGGCATGACCGGGCATCCGCTCGGCGCATGCGGCGCGCACGAGGCGATCTACACATTGCTCATGATGCGCGACGGTTTTATCGCGGGGACGCCGGAGATCGAGTCGGCGGAGCCGGCCGTCGACGGCATGCCGCTCGTGCGTACGGCGCGTGACGCGCGCATTGGCACGGTAATGTCGATTTCATACGGGTTCGGCGGGAGTTGCGCAAGCCTGATGTTTGCAATGTGGCAGGGCGGTTGACGCGGTCGTCATTTAAAGAACGAGCAATAGCGTTCCCACAATCGCAGTGAGCGGCCAACTCGTCGTGCTGGAAGTAAATCGAGTCGAATTGGATCTAGAACCCACCAGAGCAACAAAAACCACTAAGGAGTTTCTATGAAACGCAATGTTCTGTTTGCCGCACTGTTCGCTTCGCTCACCACGCTGAGCGCTACTCAAGCTTTCGCCCGTGACACGATCGCCAACTATCCGGTCGATGCGGCGCTGCAAAGCGAACCGGGCAAGGTCAGCGACGACGTCAAGCTGTATTTCGCGGGCCAGTCGCATCCGGCCGTGCTGAAGACGATGGGCAATTTCGCGACCAACAAAAAGACCAACGCCTTCGGCAAGAGCGACCTGCAAGCGTGCCAGCACGTGTTCCTATCGGCCGTGATCGAATTGCAGGATCGCGCGCGCAAGGAAGGCGGCAACGCGGTGATCAACATCAAGAGCAACTACAAGAACGAACTGCGTGAGAGCGCGACGGAGTTCACCTGCGGTGCGGGTGCGGTGGTCGCCGGTGTGGCGTTGACGGGCGATGTGGTGACGCTGCGTAAGTAAGCGCGCATGTAGTTCATGCAAATAAGCACCCAAATAAGCGCGCGTTGATGCACGAGGCGGTGGTGCGCCACCGCCTCGGCAAGATTCAATCTGCCTTGACCGCCGCGACATTGACCAGCGTTTCACGACGCTTGCCAGGTTGCGGATGGGTCAGGCCGATGCGTTCGAGCAGGCCGAAATCTTTCGCGCGACTCCACCAGAGATATGGCAACGAGACGTTGCGCTGGTCGAAACGGAAACCGCCGCGGCGGATCATGTCGAGATAGCCGTCGGCGCTTTTCTGCACGTGCATGGGATGACGGAACAGCAAGCGGATCACCCACGATTTGATGTACGCGTCGGTGGATTCGGCGAACAGCAGGATGCCGCCCGGTTTGAGCACGCGGCGGAACTCGGCGAGCGCGCGGTCCTGCTCGACGA
Organism: Paraburkholderia sp. RL17-337-BIB-A; assembly: GCF_046025895.1. Classification (NCBI taxonomy): domain Bacteria; kingdom Pseudomonadati; phylum Pseudomonadota; class Betaproteobacteria; order Burkholderiales; family Burkholderiaceae; genus Paraburkholderia; species Paraburkholderia sp. RL17-337-BIB-A. The sequence goes on from NZ_JARESY010000001.1 coordinate 896,780, forward strand.
GATGGTGGAAAGTCTGGTGGCAGAACACGATGTCGGCGCTGGCATCGGGCAACGGCAATTGCGCGCAATCGCCGTGCAGCAGTTCGATATCGGCGAGCTTGTCGCGGCACGCGTGGGCTGCATGGGCGGCGAGCGTCAGCGACGGTTCGTGAAAATCGACGCCGACAATGCGGCGCGGTTTGAACGCTTCGGCGAGCAGGTGGAACGAAATGCCTTGTCCGCAGCCGACGTCGACAATCACCGGTGCGGCAGGCAAGGGCGCGTCGATCAGGCGTTTGAGGTCGTTGATCGCGACCCGCAGAACATGATGTTCCCACGTATGGGTACGCAGGAACCAGATCCCGAAGGCCGTTTCCGGCACGAAAGGCACACTGGATGTTTCGGATGGCGACACGCTGGGCTCCCGTCGGAAGATCGCTCTTGCTGGGTGTTATAGCGGGGTGTTCTTGCTGATATCCGCGTAATTGTAACGAGAAGTAAGGATGCAGCCTAACGCTGTTCCGAGCAAGCAAACGATTGAGGCAACCTTGATTACACATTCGTCAAAGCGCATGACCGTCGATGTAGCGATCATCGGCGCGGGTCCGGCAGGCGCGGTCGCGGCGGCGCTCTTGCGCCGGGCGGGCCGCTCGGTGCTGGTGCTGGAGCGCCAACATTTCCCGCGCTTTTCGATCGGCGAGAGTCTGCTGCCGCAGAGCATGGCGTACCTCGAAGAGGCCGGCATGCTGCAGGCCGTGGTCGAGGCCGGTTTCCAGTACAAGAACGGCGCACATTTCATTCACCGCGGCCAGTCGTCGGCGTTCGACTTCCGCGACAAGCATTCGCCGGGTTGGGGCACCACGTATCAGGTCGAGCGCGCGGTGTTCGACGATATTCTGATTCGCTGCGCGGCGCAGCAGGGCGCCGAGGTGCGCTTCGGTCACACGGTCCGCGCGATGCAAACCGGTGAAAATGGCAATAAGCCGGTGCTCGAGGTCATCGATGAAGCGGACCACGCATACGAAGTGGAGGCGCATTTCGTCTTCGACGCGAGCGGCTTCGGCCGCGTGCTGCCGCGCTTGCTGAACCTCGAAGCGCCGACCCGCATGCCGACTCGCGCCGCGATCTTTTCGCACGTGCAGGACGGCATTCCGGCCGGTACGACCGACCGCAACAAGATCTGTGTGGCAACGCATCCGGAACGCCGCGATGTATGGTTCTGGATGATTCCGCTGGCGGGCGGCCGTTCGTCGGTGGGTTGCGTGGCCGAGGCCAGTTTTCTCGATGTGCCGGAAGCCGAACGCGACGCGAAATTGCGCACGCTGATCCAGCAGGAGCCGACGCTCGGGCCGTTGATCGGCAACGCGCCGTTTCTGATGCCGGTGCGTCACATCGGCGGCTACGCGGCGAATGTCGAGCGTTTGCATGGACCGGGCTACGCGTTGCTCGGCAATGCGGGCGAATTTCTCGATCCGGTGTTCTCGTCCGGCGTAACGATTGCATTGCGTTCCGCGCATCTCGCCGTGCAGACGTTGAACCGGCAACTGGACGGCGAGCAGGTCGACTGGTCGGCCGCTTACGACGTGCCGTTGCGCAAGGGAATCGATACGTTCCGCGCGTTCGTCGAACGCTGGTACACGGGTGAACTGCAGGACATCATTTTCTATCCGAACCAGACGCCGTCGATTCGTCGCATGATCAGCGCGGTGCTGGCGGGTTATGCGTGGGATGAGTCGAACCCGTATGTCGCCGATCCGGTAAGGCGGTTGAATGCTTTGCACGAGGTGTGCACGCAGACTTGAGTGGCGCATTGCACGCCATAAGCAAATGAAAACGGCGCTTCCTTCAAGAAGCGCCGTTTTTTAATTCAACCGCCTGAATCAACTCAGGCGTCAGCCGGGCAACCGGAGAATCAAGCCGCGATTTTCGCCGCACGCGGCGCATGCTGACGCACGTCGTCGCGACGATGCACGCGCTTGCCCGCGGCATACGTTTCGTAGATCGCGCGATCGTCGCCGAGCAGCGCGAACGCGAACAGCAGTTCTTCGAGCGACTCGGTGCGCGCGGTACGGCGCGCGAGCAGCGGCGTGGCTTGTGGATCGAGCACGACGAAGTCGGCTTCCGACTTCGGCTTCAACGTGCCGACCTTGTCGGCCAGATCGAGCGCTTCGGCCGCGCCTGCGGTGGCGAGATAGAACATCCGCGTGGCCGTCAGATGATGACCGGTCAGGCGCGCGACCTTGTGCGCTTCGTTCATGGTTTGCAGCATCGAGAACGAGGTGCCGCCACCCACATCGGTGGCCAGCGCGATTGGCATGCCGGCTTCGTCGGCCTTGTCGAAGTCGAACAGGCCGCTGCCGAGGAACAGGTTCGAGGTCGGGCAGTGCGAGGCGACCGTGCCGGTTTGCGCCATGCGCTTGCGGTCTTCCTCGTCGAGATAGATGCAATGGCCGTACACCGCGCGGCGGCGCAGCAGACCGTAGTGGTCGTAAATGTCCAGATAGCTGCGGTGGCCCGGAAACAGATCGGCGACCCATTTCACTTCGTCGGTGTTTTCGGCGACGTGGCTCTGGATGAAGAGGTCCGGATGCTTGCTCGCCAGCACGCCGCAGGCTTCGAGTTGCGCTTCGGTCGAGGTCGGCGCGAAACGCGGCGTGAGCGCGTACATCTGGCGGCCACGATTGTGCCAGCGGCCGATCAACTCGGCGCTGTCGTCGTAACCCGATTGCGCGGTGTCGCGCAGGAACTCCGGGCAATTACGGTCCATCAGCACCTTGCCGGCCACCATGCGCAGATTGCGCGCTTCGCTCTCGGTAAAGAGCGCGTCCGCCGATTCCTTGTGGACCGTGCAATACACGAGCGCGGTGGTCGTGCCGCAAGCCAGCAGTTCTTCGACGAAAAAGCTCGCCGTGTCGCGCGCGTACGCCGGATCGGTGAAGCGGCGCTCGGTCGGAAACGTGTACTCATTGAGCCACGGCAACAAACCCGCCGCCGGCGACGCGATCATGTCGGTCTGCGGATAGTGAATGTGCGTATCGATGAAACCCGGCACGATCAGCTTGTCGCGCATCTCCTGCACCTGGGTGCCCGGCGTGAGTTGCGACGCGAGCGTCGCATACGCGCCCGCTGCGACGACATGGCCGTCTTCGACGATCAGCAGGCCGTCCTCATTGAAGACCGCCGCGTTGGACGATTGCGCGGGATCGCCGTTGAAGGTCAGCAGTTGTGCGCGGTAAGCCGATTGAGTCATGGGTGAAACCGTCTCCGTATTTGTGAGGAGCTAGACAGCGCGGACGGCGGCCCGATTCTGGCTCTGAAACGAACCCGTGCCGCCGCCGGCTGCTATTCATTGGCCCGTCAGTGCGGGCCGCCTGGGTGCCAGTGCGCGTCGAGCTTCGCGATCAGTTCGCTGCGCTGCTCAGGCGTGACGAACGACGCTTCGAAGCTGTTGCGGATGATCGTATAGACCTCGGCATCGTTGAGCTTCAACGCGTCGATGGTGGCGAAATAATTGGCGTTCACATAGCCGCCGAAATAAGCCGGATCGTCGGAGTTCACCGTGACGGCGACGCCGCGATCGAGCAGATCCTTCAGCGTGTGTTTGGTCAGGTCGTCGAACACGCAGAGCTTGAGGTTCGACAGCGGGCACACGGTCAGCGCGACGCGCGAATCGGCGAGACGCGTGACGAGCGCCGGGTCCTCGATGCTGCGCACGCCATGGTCGACGCGGTCCACTTTCAGCAGATCGAGCGCTTCGTAGATATACGACGGCGGCCCTTCTTCGCCGGCATGCGCAACCAGCTTCAGACCGAGCGCACGCGCCTGGGCGAAGACGCGTTCGAACTTCGACGGCGGATGACCGCGTTCCGACGAATCCAGCCCAACGCCGATCAGGCGATGCTTGTATTGCTCGAACAACGGCCGCGCTTCTGCAAACGTGGCGAGCGCATCTTCTTCAGACAGATGGCGCAGGAAACACAGAATCAGCTTGCTTGTCATGCCGCGCTTTTCCGCGTCGGCGAGCGCGCGTTCGATGCCGGCCACGACCGTTGCGATCGGCACGCCGCGCTCCGTATGCGTCTGCGGATCGAAGAAGATTTCGCTGTGAATCACGTTGTCGGCGAGACAGCGTTCGACATACGCCATCGTCATGTCGTAGAAGTCCTGTTCGTGCAGCAGCACGCTCGCGCCGGCGTAATAGATGTCGAGGAACGATTGCAGATCGGTGAACGCGTACGCGGCGCGCAAGGCTTCGATCGAGTCGTAGGCAAGCTTCACGCCGTTGCGTTCGGCGAGCGCGAAGATCAGCTCGGGTTCGAGCGAGCCTTCGATATGGATATGCAACTCGGCCTTCGGTGCGCGAGCGGCTTTCTCTAGCAGTGGGGTCACGGTCGTTGTATTCATGGTCGGTCAGAAGTTCGTTGGAGTCGGTTCGCGCCGGATGCGGAGTGCGGAACAGAATGCAATCGCTTTGGGGCGGCAGGTCGATTGTGCGGCAATCAGACCGTTTGCGCCGCGTGCGCGCCCGCATTCGCCTCCACGGCCTGCAACACCTGGGCGGCCGCCGAGATCGCGATGATCTCCGGCGACTTGTCGACGATACCGTCGACGCCGAGCGGGCACTTCATCCGCGCAATCTGCGACGGATCGATGCCGCGCGCGGCCAGCCGGTGTTCGAACTGCTTGCGCTTGCTGTGCGAGCCGATCATGCCGAAGAACGCGAAATCGCCGCGCCGCAGAATGCGCTCGGCCAACTCGAGATCGAGCGCATGGTTGTGCGTCATCACGATGAAGTACGTGTGCGGCGCGGCCTGGTCGATGGCTTCGTCGGGCGCGTCGTTCGGATCGATTTTCACGTTCGGCGCGTGCAGCGTTTCCACTGGTGGAAACTGTGCGTCGCGTTCGTCGACCCAGCGTACCGTGCACGGCAGCGTGGCGAACACGCGCACCAGCGCCGCGCCCACGTGTCCGGCGCCGAACAGCACGACCCGGAAGTCGCCTGGCGCGATGGTTTCGGTGAGCAGCGCGCCGCTGTCATCGAAACCGGCGCCGTCCCACAGCAGGCAGTCGGAGGCGTCCACACCCGGTTCGGGGTCGGACAGCATCACCGCATCCGGTGCGGGGCCGAATGATACGCTACGCACCGTCGATTGGCCCGCGGCCACGCGTTTCGCAAGCGACGTGATCCAGCCGAGGTCGCCGATGTCGAGCCGCTCGAAGGCCAGAATCACGGCGCCGCCGCAGCATTGGCCGAGGCTGGGCCCCAGCGCGAAACGTTCGAGGCGGCGCATATGCGGCGAGCGCATGCCGTCGCGCAGCACCTGGCGTGCGGTCTCGATGGCCTTCCATTCGAGGTGTCCGCCGCCAATCGTGTGCTTGGCCGAATCGCGCGTGACGATCATCTTGGTGCCGGCTTCGCGGGGCGCCGAACCTTCGACGCGCGCGACCGTCACCAGCACGGCGGCGTCGCCGTGCGCGAGCAGTTGTTGCAGGTCAGGTAGCCAGGCTTGCATCCGGCGGTTCTCCATACGTGGCCGCACGGGGTGTCCGTGCGGCCGGTTGAGTGTGGCGGGACGCGTTCGTGTCGCGTCGGGCCTTTGCTTGATGTTGCTTAACGTTCTTCAACGTTTCGTCACATTGCTAAACAGGGGGGGGGACGGTTGTGGCCGTGACGGCCGCTTCCGTTGGCTGTTCCGCTGGTTGTTCTGTAGTGGGTTGCATCGTCGTCCCAGGCGATTGCAACGCGTCCAGCGCATCGAGAATCGCTTCGGGCGTCGCCGGCGCGCGCAACGCGGGCGCATGTTCCGCGCCCGGCACCGCAGCCGCAACCGCGTCACGAATCGCGAGGAACACCGAGAACGGCAGCAGCAGAGGCGGCTCGCCCACGGCCTTCGAATGGAACACGGTCGGCTCGGCGTTCTGATTCTGATAGAGCTGGACATTGAACGCCGCGGGCGTATCGCTCACAGCAGGAATCTTGTACGTCGACGGTGCGTGCGTCATCAGGCGACCATCGCGGTTCCACCACAATTCTTCCGTGGTGAGCCAGCCCATGCCCTGAATGAAACCGCCTTCCACCTGGCCGATATCGATCGCCGGATTGATCGAATGACCGGCGTCGTGCAACACGTCCGCGCGCACCAGTTTCCATTCGCCGGTCAGCGTGTCGATCACCGCTTCCGACACCGCCGCGCCGTACGCAAAGTAGTAAAACGGGTGACCGGTCAGCGTTTTCGCATCCCAATGCACTTTCGGCGTCGTATAGAAACCATCCGACCACAACTGCACGCGGGCCAGATACGCTGCGCCGACCAGTTGTTCGAACGGCATCGCACCGCCGTTCACCGATACTTCACCATGGGCGAATTCCACCGCGTCGGCGGTGCCGCCGAGTTGTTTTGCGACCAGTTCAGCAAGCCTGTCGCGAATGGTCCGCGCGGCGGCTTCGGCGGCTTTGCCGTTCAGGTCGCTGCCGGTGGAGGCGGCGGTCGCCGAGGTGTTGGCGATCTTCGACGTATCGGTCGCTGTCACGCGCACGCGCGAAAGCGGCAAGCCGAACTGATTAGCGACGACTTGCGCGACTTTCGTATTGAGCCCCTGGCCCATTTCGGTACCGCCATGATTGACGAGCACCGAACCATCTTTGTACACGTGCACCAGCGCGCCAGCCTGATTCAGGAAGGGCACGTTGAACGAAATGCCGAACTTCACCGGCGAGAACCCGAGGCCGCGTTTGAGCACTGGACTTTTCGCATTGAACGCGGCGATTGCTGCGCGGCGCGCGCGATAGTCGCTGGTTTTTAGCAACGCGTCGGTGAGCGGCGCGATGATGTTGTCTTCGACGCGTTGTCCGTACGGCGTCGTGTCGCGCTCGCCGATGCCGTAGTAATTCGCGAGGCGCACGTCGAGCGGATCACACTTCAATTGACGCGCGATGCTGTCGAGCATCACTTCCATCACCAGCGCGCCTTGCGGACCGCCGAAACCGCGAAACGCGGTGTTCGATTGCGTGTTCGTCTTGCAACACAGCGCGACGATGTCGACGTCGGACAGGTAGTACGCGTTGTCGAAGTGACAGACCGCGCGAGTCGCGACCGCGCCCGAAAGGTCGGCGGAATAGCCGGCACGTAAGGCGATCTCCACGCGCGCGCCGAGGATGCGGCCACTATCGTCAAAGCCCGCTTCATACTCGTAAACCGCGTCGTGGCGCTTGCCGGTGATCATGAAATCGTCGTCACGATCGGCACGTAGTTTGACCGGGCGGTGCAGCAGTTTCGCCGCCAACGACGCCACGCATGCGAACACCGCCGATTGCGATTCCTTGCCGCCGAATCCACCACCCATGCGCCGGCATTCGCACACGACGCTATGCGCCGGCCAGCCGAGCATATGCGCGACCACCTGCTGCATTTCGCTCGGATGCTGTGTCGAACTGTAGACCAGCATGCTGTCCATTTCCTTCGGCACGGCATACGCGATCTGGCCTTCGAGATAAAACTGTTCCTGGCCGCCGACTTCGAACGTGCCGCGGATTTTATGCGGCGCGGCGGCGATCTTCGCGTCGGGCTCGCCGCGTTTCAGATGCAGCGGCGGCAGGACGAACTGCTTGCGGGCCTTCGCTTCGGCTGGCGTGAGGATGACTTCGAGCGGCTCGTATCGCACGACGTCATCGCTCTTGGCGAGCGCTGCGGCGCGGCGCGCGAGCTCATGACTTTCGGCAATCACCGCGAACACCGGTTGGCCGAGGTACAGCACTTCATCTACTGCGAGAATCGGATCGTCGTGCAGCACCGGGCCGCAATTGTTCTCGCCGGGGATATCTTCAGCGGTCAGCACCGCGATCACGCCGGGCGCTTTTCTGACGGCATCCAGATCGATCGACACGATGCGGGCATGCGCATGACGCGACAACCCGAGCGCCGCGTGCAGCGTGCCTTGCAATTCGGGGACGTCGTCGGTGTAAGTGGCTTCGCCGCTCACATGCAGCGCGGCGGATTCGTGCGGCAACGACACACCAATCGCCGCCTCGCTCTCCTGAACGGCGGCGTGCTTTGCAGCATGTTCGACGAAAGCATCGGTCCGGTTCATCACGACGACTCCTTCGCAACGGCCGCGTCCGGCGTGCCGGCTTCGTACGCGAACGCATTCACGTCGAAGAGGGCGAGCGGCGCGTCATCGCGCGTTTCGAGGTGGAAGCGCCACAGGAGGTTGCGCGCCACCTTCAGTCGATAGGCGCTCGAGGCGCGCATGTCGGTGAGCGGCTGGAAGTCGGCGACGAGTGCGTTCATCGCTTGCCGCGCGGTGCTTTCGTTCCATGTTGCGCCGTTCAGCGTGGCCTCGGTTTGCGCGGCGCGTTTGGGCGTCGCGGCCATGCCGCCGAACGCGATGCGGGCTTCCCTGACCGCACCGTTTTCACCGATGTGCAGCGCAAACGCGGCGCATACGGCCGAGATGTCCTGGTCGTAGCGCTTCGACACCTTGTACGTGCGAAAGCGCAGATCCCGCGCCGGACGCGGCACGCGCAGCGCCGCAGCGAATTCGCCCGCCGCGAGCGCGGTTTTCTGATAGCCGAGGTAGAAGGCGTCGAGTTGCAGGGTGCGGGTTTTCGGACCGTGACGCAGCACGACTTCGGCGCCGAGCGCGAGCAGCGCAGGCATCGAATCGCCGATCGGCGAGCCGTTCGCGACGTTGCCGCCGAGCGTGCCGGCATTGCGGATCGGCAGCGACGCGAAGCGTGTCCACAACTCCGCCAGTTCGGGGTAGTCGACGGCGAGTGCCGCGTACGCGTCTTCGAGCGTGACGGCGGCGCCGATTGTCAGCGTCTGCGCATCGCGTTCGATCGTCTTCAATTCGGCGACGTTGCCGATGTACAGGATGTCGCCGAGATCGCGGAACTGCTTGGTGACCCACAGGCCGACGTCGGTGCTGCCCGCCAGCAGGCGCGCTTGCGGATGCTCGGCGCGCAGTCTGGCGAACGCCTCGAGCGTGACCGGTGCATGGAAGGTGGGCGAGCCGAAGGCGGCGCCGCGCGTGTCGGGCGCGCTGTATTCGAACGTGTCGTGACGTTGGATCTCGCGCAGCTTGTCGGCGACCGCCTTGCGGTCCAGCGTCACGCGCGGGTATTGCGGGTAGTCGAACATCTTCTGCGATGCATCGACAATCGGCCGGTAGCCAGTGCAGCGGCACAAATTGCCGGACAGCGCGGCGTTGATTTCATCGCGGGTGGGCAGGCCGGCGGCGGCCGGCTGGTTTTCGTACAGCGCCCACATCGACATCACGAAGCCGGGCGTGCAGAACCCGCATTGCGAGCCATGGCAATCGACCATGGCCTGTTGCACGGGATGCAAGGCGCCGTCCGCGGCGCGCAGGTCTTCGACCGTGAAGAGGGCTTTGCCGTCCAGCGTCGGCAGGAACTGGATACAGGCGTTGACCGCTTTCAGCGCGAGTCCGCCTTGCGGATCCAGCTCGCCGATGACCACCGTGCAGGCGCCGCAGTCGCCTTCCGCGCAGCCTTCCTTGGTGCCCGTGCAATGCAAATATTCGCGCAGGTACTGAAGCACGGTGCGCGACGCCGGGACGCCCGCGACCTCACGGACGGACTCCTGGTGATAAAAGCGGATGGTTTGCGTTGTCATGGCGAATCCGAAAGACAGTGCGGACCGGGCGCGCGTTACGCATGGGGTCGCGCCAAAGCCGGCCTCGCGCACGTAGATCGCCATCCAGTTCCGAAGATAGCACTACCTTGTCCCGAAAAGATTTCCCAACTCGCATGAAGCTTATTCGGACGTGGTCATGTGATAAGTACGATTCGCGCCGTGCCGGGAAGTTGCGTGAGGAGGGACGGATTGGGGAAAACCAGGCGGGGCGGGATGGAGCGGGGGCTGGGAACGACTCAGGGCGATGTTGCGGCGCACAAGGTGTTGCAAGAAGGACGCGGCTCAGACTCGGCATTTACGCTCGTCAGGTCGCGTCTTCTTATCGCAAAAGCGATGCACGGCGCCGGCTGCAGGCTATGGGAGGCTTGCGATAGCCGAATCCACGGGGCCGGAGTGGAAATGAAAACGCCGGCCTTCGAGCCGCCGTAAAGGACGGTGCAAAGGCCGGCGCGAAGCCAGTCACCTCAATCGGACAGCTCGATCAGGCGAACCGGCGGCGATTCTCAACCTCACTCGGAACAGCGCAATCAGGCGAACCGGCGGCGATTCTTAACCAGGCTCAGCGCCAGCGGGACGAAAGCCACGACGAAACCAACCAGCGACCAGGTGGGCAGCGAAAGCCCCAGAATCGGCGGATAGGCCGTTTCGCAAAGGCCGGCGACCTTGAAAACGCCCGGCAGCCAATGCGCGGGCGGCAAGCTGTCCACCACGGGCTGCAGCGCGTCGAAGCCGCAGCTGAAGCCGGGATTCGCCTGAACATACACGTGCCGCGCGGCGGTCACGATGCCGCCCAGGGCCGACAGGGCCGCCAGCACTTCCAGCAGCCGCACGCCGCGCCAGCTGTTGAAGCGCGCCCCGAGGAACGCAAAAATCGCGATCAGCAGGAAGAAGTAGCGCTGGATGATGCACAACGGGCACGGGTCTTCATGCAACCCGTATTGCATATACAACGCGCCGGCGACGAGGCCGACGCAGATCAGGCCAAGCAGAACCAGCAGGGAGCGCTCGCGGCGCAGCATTGCATTGTCGTTATTCATGGATCGTGTGGCTGTCTGGAAACAGAAAGGGCAGGTGCTCGCGATTCTAGCGCGAACCCCCGCCCCGGCGCTTATCGCGCTTTTAAGTCGCAAGCATGGTCAAGCTATTGCATGGTTGGCGTGTGTCTGTTGCTTGGTTGCCGCATAGTTGCCACCCGCCTGTCGTGTGGTTGCCTCTGATTTGCCACTTAGTCACCGTTCATGCGCCGATCAGTTCGCCACGCCGCAACCGTCGTTCCCAATCAGCGAATCGCGTTGAGCACCGCTTCGGCGGCGCGGCCGATCGCCAGCAAGGCGTCGTCGGCGTGTGGCGCGCCTGCCAGCATCAGGCCGACCGGCGCGTCGCCGCGCAAATGGCAAGGCAGCGACAGCGCGCAGGTGTCGAGGAAGTTGAATACGCTGGGATTGCGCAGGATCAGCGCGTTGGTGCGGCCAAAGGCGTCGTCGTCGATCAGATCGGCCACCCGCGGCGGCACGACCGGTACGGTCGGCGCGACCACCGCGTCGAAGCGCTGCCACAGCGTGCGCGCGGCTTCATCAAGCATGGCCTGGCGTTCGGCGACCAGGTCCAGATAGTCGGCGGCGCTGGCGGGTTGGCCTTTCAGGATGCGCACCAGCACGCGCGGATCGTACTGCTCGCGGTGCTTCTCCAGCAGCGGACGGTGCCATGCATACGCTTCGATCGGCGAAAAGCCGAAGCGGTTGATCTCGGGCAAACGGTCGAGCGGCGCGAAACGCACTTCGCTGACGATCGCACCGGCTGCTTCGAGGTGCTTGAGCGCCGTGTCGATCGCGGCAGCGACCGCCGGTTCGACGCCGTCCGTCACGAAATTGGTCAGGACGCCAAGGCGCACGCCCTCGAGCGGCCGGCGTGCCGGGATACGCGGTTCCAGCCCGGCCAGCATCCGGTCGACCAGCGCGCAGCACGCCACCGAGACACCGATCGGCCCGAACGAGTCGAGTGTCGGAGAGAGCGGCACGCCGCCTTGTTTCGGGATGCGGTCGGCGGTCGGCTTGAAGCCGGTCAGGCCGCACAGCGCCGCCGGAATGCGGATCGAACCACCGGTGTCGGTACCGAGCGCGATGGCCGCCATGCCGTCCGCGACCGAGGCCGCCGCACCCGACGACGAACCGCCCGAAATCCGCTCGTCGCCCTTCACGCCGCGCCGGTACGGCGACAGCGGATGCCCGTAGTGCGGGTTCAGGCCCAGTCCGGAAAACGCGAACTCGCTCATGTTGGTGCGCCCGACAATCACCGCGCCCGCCCGTTTCAGGCGCGCGACTGCGACGGCGTCCGCCTTGGCGGGCGGCGCATCGGCGAGCACCACGGAACCGGCGCGCGTCGGCTGGCCTTCGATATCGAACAGATCCTTGACCGACACCGGAATCCCGGCGAGCGGCGAGAGGACGGTGCCGGCGGCGCGCAGGCGGTCGTGCGCATCGGCGGCGGCGCGAGCGCTGTCGGCGTCGACGTGCATGAAGGCAACCGCCCCCTGGCCGGCCGGATCGGCAATCCGTTCGAGCGCGGTTTCGACGAGCGCGCGGCTCGTGGTGCGGCCGGCGGCGAGGTCGGCGGCAAGCTGGGCTAGCGGCGGGAAGGGCGTGAATTCAGTGGCCATGGTGTCGGTGTCTGGAAGAATCCGGTTGAACAGAGCGAAGCCGGTTAAAGGCGATTAACTGTGGAAGATTACGCGTTCGATGAGTTGCGTTGGCTGAGAGGCGGTCGATAAGTTGCGTTGGCTCAGATGCGGTCGATCAGGGGCATTGGCTCAAATGCGGCCGGTCAAATGCGGTTGAACAGCGTCGCGCGGAACGCTTCGATATGTTTTTGCACCGATTGCCGCGCGCCTTCGGCATCGCGTTCGCGCAGCAGGCGAAACAGCTCCAGATGTTCTTCGTGCACGTCTTCGAGATGATGCGGCTCGGACAGCGAAATGAACCAGAAGCGCAGCGAGCGTTCATGCAGCCCGCGCAGAATGTCGGCCAGCACCGGATTGCGCGACGCCGCCGAAATCGCCAGATGAAATTCGCGGTCGATATCCATCATGCCTTCGATATCGTGCGCGGCCGCGCATACCGACGAGCGGTCGAGGAGTGCCTGCATCGCCTCGAAATCGTGCTGCTGCGCGTGGCGCGCGGCCAGCTCGACGCAGTAGCTTTCGTTGACGAGCCGCACGTCGATGATCGCCAGCACATCGTCGAGCGAAACCGGGCGAACCATGATGCCCTTTCTCGGCATGATGGTGAGCATGCCTTCGTGCACCAGCCGGTGCAGCGCCTGATGCACCGGCGTTCTGCCGATGCCGGTCAGCACCATCAATTCGGCTTCGTTGAGCACCTCGCTTGGACGCAAGCGCATCGTAATGATCTCGCGCTTGACGAACGCATAGGCTTGTTCGGCGAGACTCGCTGTGGAGGTCTCGCGAGGGGCACTGGAACGGCGGGCAGTCTGCAAAAGCGTCATGTGAAGAGGAAGCGGGCGGTGTCGTCCGCATTGTAGAGCAAGGTTTTGTGCGGACGACGTGTGGCGGACGGTTGCTCACCGGACGCTGTCCGTGCGCAATGGCAACTAGGCAATCACGCAAGCAGGCAACCACGCAATCACAGCAACTACGGCAATCACAGCAACTACGGCAATCACAGCAACTACGGCAATCACAGCAACTACGGCAATCACAGCAACTACGGCAATCACAGCAACTACGGCAATCACAGCAACTACGGCAACCACAGCAACTACGGCAACCACAGCAACCACAGCAACCACAGCAACCACAGCAACCACAGCAACCACAGCAACCACAGCAACCACAGCAACCACAGCAACTACGGCAACCACAGCGACTACGGCAACCACAGCGACTACGGCAACCACAGCGACTACGGCAACCACTGCAAATCAGGCGCTGCTAGGCGTCACCGCCCCAGCGTGCTGCACATTCACACGCGGCATCATCAACGTGACCAACCCGCCGACGATCAACGCGCCCGCGATCAGCACCAGCCCGAACGTCACGCTATGCGTCGCATCCTTGACGATGCCAAGCACATACGGGCTCACATACCCGGCCAGGTTCGCAATCGAGTTGATCACGGCAATGCCGGCGACGGCCGCGGTGCCCTGCAGGAACGTGGTGGACATCGACCAGAAAATGCCGAAGCCCGCCAGAATGCCGATGTACGCGATCGACAAACCGGTAACGGCGAACGGAATCGAATTGGTAACCGAGGCGCTGCCGAGCAAACCCGCCGCGCCAATGAAGCAGCACACGGCATAGTGCCAGCGCCGTTCGCCGGTGATATCCGACGAGCGGCCGATCAGGATCATGCCGATGCCCGCCGCCAGATAAGGAATCGCGGTAACAAAGCCGTTCGTGACGAGATTGGTGACGCCGAGGTCCTTGACGATCTGCGGCAGCCAGAACGAGAAGCCCGCGTTGCCGGTGACGAGGCAAAAGTAGATCAGCGTCAGGAGCCAGAAGCGGCCCGAGCGCAAGGCAACCGCGAGGCTGTGTTCAGCGCCGGCCGCCGCTGCCGCGGAGTTTTCGCGCGACAGCCGGCCGAGGATCACGCGCTTTTCGTCGTCGGTGAGCCAGGCGGCTTCGGCGGGCGTGTTGCGCAACACGGCGAGCGCCCAGAACCCGGCGAGAATCGACGGAATGCCTTCGATGAGGAACATCCACTGCCAGCCGCGCAAGCCGTGCGCTTCATGCAGCGCCGACATCAGAAAGCCCGACAATGGCGCGCCGATGATGCCCGCCACCGGAATCGCCGCCATGAACACGGCGACCATCCGCGCGCGCCGGTCGGACGGAAACCAGAAGGTCAGATACAGCACCACGCCCGGCACCAGCCCGGCCTCGGCGACGCCGAGGAAAAAGCGCAGCACGTAGAACATCGTTTCCGAGCGCACGAACATCATCAGACACGACAGCAGTCCCCACAGCATCGTGATGCGGGCGATGGTGGCGCGCGCGCCGAACTTCTTCAGCAGCAGATTGCTCGGCACTTCGAAGACGAAATAGCCAAAGAAAAAAATCCCCGCACCGAGTCCGTACGCCGCGTTCGAGAGGCCGAGGTCGCCGGTGAACTGCAGCTTCGCATAACCGATGTTGACCCGGTCCAGGTACGACAGCACATAGACGAGAAACAGGAACGGCATGATGCGCCAGGTGATCTTGCGCAGCGCGGCGGCTTCGAGCCACGCGTCGGAAGACGCGTCGGCGTTGGCGGAGAGCGAAGGGGGAATCATGCGTGCCTCATTCGACGATAGGTAGCGCGTGTACGCGGTAGGCGTGGCGCAGCGTGCGGTTCAGGATGGGGTCGTGCAGTTCGAGTTCGAGCGCGTCGCCGTCGGCCATGCCGACGATCCCGCCTTGTACAGCCAGCGTGCCGCAGAACATCGCGGCGCCCTCGGCGACGGGCGCGCGCTCCAGCAGATCCGCTGCCGGCAGCAGCGAGGCGACGCTGCCTTGCTGATAAATGCGCCGCTCGCCGTTGTTTGTCACAGCGAAGGCGCGCAGTTCAAGCTGATCCCAGTGACCGGCGACATCGTCGAAACGCCAGGCGTCGCGGGCGACCGGTTTCGGGCAGACCTGCTTGGACACGGTGACGCCGTAAGCCTCGACTTCGCGGTCGGTATGGTCGGAGCCGACGGTGACGAGCAATCCCACCTTCGAGCGCACCAGCACGCACTCCGCTTCGCCGCTGGATTTCACGCCGACCACGTCGATCTGCCCGGCCTGCGTCAGCAGCTCGGCGCCGAGGCGGTAGAAGCAGGGTGTGGTCGACGGCCGCTTCACGCCGAGTTCGGCCAGTTCGGCGATGTGATGCTCGATCGCCGCCTGGTCGCGCCCGGCCCAGCCGGCGATCGTCAGACGATTCACTTCGACGATATCGGCGCGACTGTCGCCGGAACGATCTACAACATTGAAGGACACCTGCTGCATCACTCGACTCCCAAGAAAATATGCAGCAAATATTATTGTGATATTTCACAGGTGTCCAGCGTGTCAAAAAGTTTCGGCTGGGCCTTAAGACGTGCGGCTTGTGCTCCAGCCAATTCCACGCCCTTTCGACGTTTGCGGATTCGGCGCGTCACCCCCGTGCGTTACACTGCGTTTTTGAGACATTACTTTTTGTAAGGTAAGCATTCATGTATCACGGCATCGGCTTCATTCAGGATCTGGCGGTCGTGATGGCGCTCGCCGGCGTCGTCACCGTGCTGTTCCATCGCCTGAAACAGCCGGTGGTGTTGGGCTACATCGCCGCGGGCGTGATCATCGGGCCGTACACGCCACCGTTCCAGCTGATCCACGACGAGCAGACCATCCAGACGCTCGGCGAACTTGGGGTGGTGTTCCTGATGTTTTCGCTCGGGCTCGAATTCAGCCTGCGCAAGCTGTTCAAAGTGGGCGCGACGGCGATCGTCGCGGCGCTTTCCGAGATCGTGCTGATGCTGTGGATCGGTTACGAGATCGGCAGCGCGTTCGGCTGGAGTTCGATGGACTCGCTGTTCCTCGGCGCGATTCTCGCGATCTCGTCGACGACCATCATCGTCAAGGCGCTGTCCGAGTTGGGCCTGAAGCGCGAGAGCTTTGCGCAACTGGTGTTCGGGATTCTGATCGTCGAAGACATTCTCGCCATCGCGATGCTCGTGCTGCTCACCGGCATTGCGCAGACAGGCGAGTTGAGCGCGGGTGTCGCCGTGGTGACGCTCGGCAAGCTGCTGCTCTTCATGACGGTGTCGCTGGTGGTCGGCATTCTGGTCGTGCCGCGTGCGTTGAACTACGTGGCCCGCGCCAGGAGCGACGAAATGCTGCTGGTGTCGGTGCTCGGCTTCTGCTTCGGCTTCTGTCTGCTGGTGGTGAAGCTCGATTACAGCATTGCGCTCGGCGCGTTCCTGATCGGCGCGATCATGGCCGAGTCGCGCCATCTGCATCGGATCGAGCATCTGATCGCGCCGCTGCGCGACGCCTTCTCCGCGATCTTCTTCGTGACGATCGGCTTGATGCTGAACCCGGCCGTGCTGGTCGACTACGCGTGGCCGATCGCGGTGATCACGGTGGCGGTGATCGTCGGCAAGATCGTTTCGTGCGGACTCGGCACGTTTCTGGCCGGCAAGGATGGGCGCACGGCGATGCGGGTCGGCATGACCGTTTCGCAGATCGGCGAGTTCTCGTTCATCATCGCGTCGCTCGGCTTGACCTTGAAGGTGACGAGCGCGTTTCTGTATCCGATCGCGGTGGCTGTCTCCGCCTTGACCACGCTTTTCACGCCCTACCTGATTCGCGCCGCCGACCCGCTGACGCAGCGTCTTGGTCAGGCGATGCCACGCACGCTCGCTAACGGCTTCGGTATGTACGGGCAGTGGCTGCGCAGCCTGAGCACCGAAACCGGTGAACCGACGCTGTTCAGCATGACGCGGCGGATCATTTTGCAGATCGCCGTCAATCTCGCGCTGGTCGCGGCGATTTTTCTGATCGTATCGTATAGCGCGCCGTACAGCAGCACCTGGCTCGCGCACTGGATAAGTTCCGAGCCGATGCGGCGCGTGGTGCTGTGGAGTATCGCGCTGGTGCTGTCGATGCCGTTTCTGGTGGCGGTCTATCGCAAGACCAAGTCGCTTGCGCTATTGCTCGCCGAGGTGAGCGTGCAGCCGGCGACAGCGGGACGCTTCACCAGTGCAATCCGTTACGCGATTTCCGACCTGGTGCCGGTGGTTTCGATGGTTGGCGTGTTTTTGCTGGTCGCGGCGCTCTCCGGCAGCATCTTGCCGCCGACGGGCCTCCTGACCGTGGTGCTGATCTGCGCCGCGGTGTTGCTGGCGTTGGTCTGGCGCTGGTGCGTGAAAATCCACGCGGCGATGCAGATCGCCCTGCGCGAAACTTTCGAAGAACAACCGGATCCCTAAGTTTGACGGCGCTGTGCCTTGAGCCGCAACAATGTGAGCAATTGTGTGCGGGTTTGCGGGGCTTGCCCCGCTAGCGGATAATCAGGGCATATTCATTCGTTCGCGTGGAAGGCGCCTGACTGACTGTCATGAGCGAAAACAAACCTGAAAACGCCGGCAAGCCCGGCGGCCCAGCGTCGCCTTCGGCGACGCCAGGCACGACCGCTACGCCGACGGGGTCCGGCACGCCACGCTCGACCGCTTTGCCGGGAGATTCGTCGGCTAACGTCCCTGCTGCGTCAAGTGCATCGCCTGCTGCCGAAGAGGCGGCCGTAAGATCGTCGACCGACGACCCGCAGAGCGCGTCTACCGTTACGCCCACGGACGCGCAAATGGCGCGGCAACGCGACGCCGCCGAAGCGCGCACTGCGGCGGCCGCGTCGACCGCACAGCAGGAGGCCGCAGTCCACGAGCGCGAGGCAGCTAGAGCGGGACATGCCGCCAGGGTTCAAGCCCCGCGTCCAGCTACGCTCGAAAGCAGCGAACCGCTCGCCGGCGGCTTGAGCGTGTCGGTTGACGAGGCCACCGTCACGGAAAAAGCGCAAGAAGCCGCCGCGGCCAGTCGCCCGGCTGGCTCGCCGCCGCCGGGCTTCGGCGCCGCGCCCGACTTCACCGCGACGAACCCGCCACCGCCGAACGCTTTGCCGCCGTCGCCGCCGCGCTATCTGAAGCAAAACGATTCGGCGTGGACCGTGTTCGGCCGCATCATCGCGGCGCGCGCGCGTCAGCTGTTCGATCGCGCCGGTCAACGGATCACGCAGCGCACATTGCGCATCGGCGTATCAGCGCGCATCTTTCACCCGGAGCCGGGCGCGAAGGGGTTGCGCGGCAAAACGCTGCAATATCTCGAGGAGTCGATCGCGCACTGGGTAATGTCGCGCGATGTGCTGGTGTTCATGATTCCGACGGTCGGCCATCAGGGCATGCTGCACCCGAGCAATATCCGTCTGCGCGACTATGCGAAGCATCTCGACGGTCTGCTGCTGCAAGGCGGCGCGGACGTTTCGCCGCAGTCGTACGCGGAGCAGGCGACAAGCCCCGAGTGGCCGGGTGACCGTGTGCGCGACATGTACGAACTCGAACTGCTGCATGAGTTCATCGAGTCGGGCAAGCCGGTGCTCGGCGTGTGCCGCGGCTGCCAGCTGATCAACGTGGCGTTCGGCGGCAGCTTGTACCAGGACATCGCCACCGAAGTGCCGACTGCTGGCGCGCACGTCAACGAGCACTACGATCAGCATCGGCACGGCATTCACTTCCCGGACGGCTCGACGTTGGTCAATATGTTTCCGGGCCGGCGCGAGGCGATCGTCAACTCGATTCACCATCAGGCAGTCAAGACGCTCGGCCGCGATCTGAATATCGAGGCGGTGTCGGCATCGGACGGCATCATCGAGGCTGTGCGCTATCGGCGCGCGCCGTTCGTGATGGGTGTGCAATGGCACCCGGAGTTTCATCGTGCCGGCGGTCCGGAGTTGCTCGATTGCACGCCGTTGCTCGATACCTTCTTGCGGGTGGCGCGCGAAACGCGGTTTTAAGGCTGCGGCCTTAAAACCGCGCTTTCGAGTTTTGGTCTTTCAAACCCGATTCTTGCGAGGCGTTGCCGTTTTTTTCTGAGACGCGCCTCGTGCGCTGTTTTTTCCCCCGCTCTGGCGTTTCTTTCCTCTTCGCTTCTCTGTCGGGGCGCCATCTGGTCGTTGCCGGTCTTCGGCGGCGCGGCATCAAGATTTATCCAGCGTTATCAAGAAAGTCGGGATGGCGAGTGGGATATCGACCAGGTTGCGCAAGTCACCCGAGAATTCGCCTCGCGATACTTCCGGCATATCTGAAGCGGTCCTCGCTTCATCGCGCTTGTGCGAAATGAATAATGCGCAGGTCGAGCGATCTACTTATTTGGCTGCTTGTCTCGAAAATTCCACCCTGCCCGATGTTGCATTCGCGCGAGCGCCATGCAGATTGGGAAACGTCTGCATGAGTCGGATTGTTGCGTTTTTGTCTTATCTGAAATTTTTTATTTCGCGACGAGTGCGTGCATCCGGCCAAATCGTTCGTTATCGATTTATCTCGATTTAAAGTCCGTCAGCGCGACACTTGAATGCTTCGCTTCACAGCTAATCCGCGCGATAATCTGCGGCTGTTTTGGATTTGCATGGAGCATGCACGTATGAAGTACCCCTTAATTGTACGGCGCGCCATGCTGCTCGCGGCCTCGTGCGCGCTGCTGCAGCATGGTGGTCTTGTGCTGGCAGCGCAGAGCGACGAGGCCGCACCTCTAGTTGGCACGCGGCCGGCCATGAACACGCTAACGCCGCAACCGGTCGCCGCCGCGCTGCGCAATGCGGCATCAAGCACGCCGGCTAGCGCGAGCGACGCGCAAGGCAACGTCGCCGAACTGATGCAGATGATTCACGACGCGAAGCTGAGCGAATTACGCACCACGTATAACGGCAGTTATGGCGCGAGTCTGTTTTTCTATCCGCAGGAAATGACGTACTACGTCGCGCTGTTTCAGGACAAGCATTTCTGGCGCGTGATCGAATCGCAGGACACGGCTCGTGCCGAAGCGGTCTATGCCGGCTTCGTCCAGCAGACGGCGCAACTCGCGGACGTCGAGATTCGCCGCACGCAGTTGCAGGCGCAGAAGGCGTATATCGAAGACATCATCGCGTTGTCGGAAGATCGCGCGAAACGGCTGCAGGCCGATCTCGACGTCGCGCGTACGCAGCAGGCCAAGGTCAACGACTACCAGCGGCAGACGCAAGGCGAAGCGGCCGCGCTGCATGCGGAGAAGGAAAAGGCGCAGGCGCAGTTGCGTCAGGTGCAGGGTGAAGTGATGCAGTTGCAGCGCCAAACGGAGTTCGGATTGCCAACGCAGAAGTAGCGCATGAGCGCGAAAAATCTCGGCGTTTTTCGTGGCCGGGTTCGGGCTTCAGACCAACCCCACATTTTTCGGAGCGTGGGGTTTTGTTTTTTTGCGCGCCGATACTGTGATACCGACGCGCTTACTTCGCGAACTGATCGGGATCTTCGGTCACACGACGTTGCGACATGTGATTGATCCATTCAGTCCCACTGATTCCGGTCGAATTGACCGACGCCGCAGGGCGTGACGGCGGCGCAATATTGCGCAGGTGTGTGCCAGCTGAC
Organism: Paraburkholderia sp. RL17-337-BIB-A; assembly: GCF_046025895.1. Lineage (NCBI taxonomy): Bacteria > Pseudomonadati > Pseudomonadota > Betaproteobacteria > Burkholderiales > Burkholderiaceae > Paraburkholderia > Paraburkholderia sp. RL17-337-BIB-A. The sequence continues at coordinate 917,548 of NZ_JARESY010000001.1, forward strand.
ATGCTCATCGACGCGTAGTCGTCGGTGCCGAGTTGCGATGGCGCGAGTGGCGAGTAAGGACCGGCGGACGATGGTTTCGGTGACGTTCGGTGAGCGTTTGCCGACACGGCAATCTGCGACCCTTCGTAGTTCATCGGCGACGCATGTGGCAACTGCGGCGGCAGTTGCGGTGACAAGTTCGCTGCGATGGCGGTGCGCGAATTGCGGTCGCGTCTTTCATGTTGGATCGCCGCGCCTTCGCGTTGCCTGTCCCGGCGACGAGATACGTTCTTGCCGGTTGTGGCACGCGCCTGCGTTGCTTTGGCTGGCGTGACGATTTCTGAGGCAGGACTTGTAGTGAGATCGCGTAGCGGAGCGGTTGCAAGCGCGTTCGGCAAAACTTCACGCGCCGCTGCGCGGTCATTATCGGTTGCGTAAGGCGTGGCAGCGGCATCGGGCGAGTGATGGTTCGCCAACTGGGCTTCCTGACGGACCGGGACCTTGCTCGCTGTTTTGACCTCGCCAATCGTGTGACGCTGCGCCAGATGACCGACTGCGATCCAGGCAAGGATCGCGGCGCCGCCGAGTGCGCAAGCACCGCCCGCTAGCGCACCCCAATGCCTCGACCCGCCGCGTGGCGAGGCCGGCACTCCTGGTGCACTAACCGGCGAGAAAGGTGCGGCTTCGGCGACCGTACGCAATGATCCGTCAACCGATGCATCAACCGATCCGGCGATCAATCCGCCAACCGATCCGCCAACCGATCCGCCAACCAATCCGTCGACAACACTTGTCGAGTGAGCACGCGACGCGAACCCTGAGGACGCAGCCGGCGGCCTGCGCAACGACTCCCACTGGCAGAGCGCGCGGATGGCTTCCGCATTCAGACAAAAGGTACGTAACACGGCTGCATAGAGCGTCTTGAGTTCAGCGCGCAAACTGTGGCCGGGAGGCAGCAGAGACCAATCGCGGCCGAATGGCGGGGGAAGCAGGCGGCACAGTGGCGACAGACTCGGCAGCGCCATGGAGCCTTCGATCAGCGTGAGGGGGATAGTGGTCGACATCGGTTTCTTCGCAGCGCCTCGTAAAGGGGCCGCGGACAGGCGGCTCTGGGGGCTCTGGCTTCAGCGCGATGCGTTCGAAAAATCCGTCCACAAAGCAAGACGGAGACGTCGTTCTCAGGTCGAGCACGCCGCCGCATGAGCGGTCACTGTGAAGCCATCGGGATGCGGAAGATGATGCCCGGAAGTGGCTGAACTAACGATCGGAATGGTCCGAAAAAGAAGCGCCAACCGGGCCAGATTTCGGCCCCGCTTTGGACGAAGATCAAGCGAGGCATGCTTGCGTCATCGATCCAGCCGGTACACATAGCGCAATGCAGTAATATCCACGCCGCCCATATGATCCGGCTCGGCGCCGACGAACTGCCAGCCTTGTTTCTCATAAAAGCCGATCGCCGGTGTGTTGCCTTCGAGCACGTAAAGATACAACTGCGTCTCTCCTTGCGCGCGAGCCCAATCCTCGGCTGCACACATCAACAGCTTGCCCGCGCCGATGCCCTGATGTCCCGGCAGCGCATGCAGGTTGTCGAGCAGCACACCCCACGCGGACTCCGGTTGCCGTTCGACGCAGACGAAACCGATCGGCTCGCCCGCGAGCTCGGCGATCAGGACGATCCGACGCTCGCCGCCCGGTGCGCGCAGGCGTGCTTCCCAATAGGCGGCGCGCTCCTGCATCACGTCGCCGTCGAGGAATGCATCGGGCAACAGGCCGCGATAGGTGGCCTGCCAGCTGGTGCTGTGAATCGAGGCGATCAGTGCTGCATCCGCGAGCGTCGCGGGGCGCAGCGAAAGTGCGTGGGAGGTTTGCATCGGGATGGTGGTCAACGGGAATTGCCTGTCTGCAAAAAGTTTATCGCAAGGGTATAGCGCGGTTGTCTGTAATGAAACCGTATGGAATGCGCGGCAGTATCTTGAACGGTAACATTACGTGTTGCGGGCTTCGGCTGTTTCACAACGTTTACCCTGGTACCGGGCGAATGCGTTCAGCATGACAATGCCGCGCCCCCGGCGCGTTCTACGTCTACCCTATTGCCTGTGGCATCCGCTTGCCAAGCGCGGTGGATCGTTTCAACTGCCTGAGCGCCGCCTGTCATCGTGGCGACGGGCTTATCAGAGAATGTCATGTCTACTGCGTCACACGCCACTTCCTCCTCCGCAGAATCCAAGGTCAAGACAGTTTTCCGCGTGGTCAGCGGCAACTTTCTTGAGATGTACGACTTCATGGTCTACGGCTATTACGCGTCCGCGATTGCCAAGACCTATTTCCCGAGCGGCAACGAATTCGCCTCGCTGATGCTGTCGTTGTCGGTATTCGGCGCGGGTTTCCTGATGCGGCCGCTCGGCGCGATCGTGCTCGGCGCCTACATCGATCATCACGGCCGGCGCAAAGGCCTGATCCTCACACTCGGGCTGATGGCGCTCGGCACCCTCACGGTCGCCGCTATTCCGGGCTACGCGACCATCGGCGTCCTTGCGCCGGCGCTGGTGCTGTTCGGCCGATTGCTGCAAGGCTTCTCCGCCGGGGTCGAACTGGGCGGCGTGTCGGTGTATCTGTCGGAGATCGCCACCAAGGGCAACAAGGGCTTCTACTGCGCGTGGCAGTCGGGCAGCCAGCAGGTTGCCGTGGTGTTCGCCGCGCTGATCGGCGTGTTCCTGAACAAGTGGTTGCCGGCTGACCAGATGACGGCCTGGGGCTGGCGCGTGCCGTTCCTGATCGGCTGCCTGATCGTGCCGTTCCTGTTCCTGATTCGCCGTTCGTTGCAGGAAACCGAGGAATTCAAGGCGCGCAAGCATCATCCGAGCATGGGCGAGATCATGAAGACGATGGCCGCGAACTGGGGCATCGTGCTGGGTGGCATGGGCATGGTGATCATGACCACCGTGTCGTTCTACATGATCACGGCCTATACCCCGACCTTCGGCAAGGAAGTACTGAAGCTGTCGTCGATCGATACGCTTGTGGTCACTGTCTGTATCGGTCTGTCGAATCTGGTCTGGCTGCCACTCGCGGGCGCGTTGTCGGACCGTATCGGCCGCCGTCCCGTGCTGCTGGCCTTTACGATCCTGACGATCGTCACCGCATATCCGGCGCTGCAATGGCTGGTCGCCGAGCCGTCGTTCGCTCGCCTTCTGGCGGTCGAACTGTGGTTGTCGTTCCTGTACGGCAGCTACAACGGCGCGATGGTGGTGGCGCTGACCGAAGTGATGCCGGTCGAAGTGCGGACTGCCGGTTTCTCGCTGGCCTACAGCCTTGCTACGACGATTGGCGGCTTCACGCCGGCCATCTCGACGCTGCTGATTCACACCACCGGCAACAAGGCCGCACCGGGCCTGTTCCTCGGCGTGGCGGCGATCTGCGGGCTGATCGCGACGCTGGTGCTGTATCGCACGCCGGAATCGCGCGATCAGTATCGAACGGCTTAAGGGCAAGGTTAAAGCTCACCGTTCATCCGGACAAACTAAAACCCCGCGTTCTTACGAGCGCGGGGTTTTTTCGTGGGGCGCCGCCTTTTTGACGGATTTCGGGAACGCCGGACCGGTTAGCCGCGGCGTAATTCGTCCGCCACGGCGTCCACTACGTTGCTGCAAAGGATGTGTCGCCAACGCCGCCCCGGTTAGCCGCGGCGCAATTCGTCCGCCACGGCCTTCACTACGTTGCTGCAATGGATGTCGCCAACGCCGCCCCGGTTAGCCGCGGCGCAATTCGTCCGCCACGGCGTCCACTACGTTGCTGCAATAGATGTCGCCAACGCCGGACCGGTTAGCCGCGGCGCAATTCGTCCGCCACCGCCTTCACTACGTTGCTGCAATGGATGTCGCCAACGCCGCCCCGGTTAGCCGCGGCGCAATTCGTCCGCCACGGCCTTCACTACGTTGCTGCAATGGATGTCGCCAACGCCGCCCCAGTTAGCCCCCGCGCAATTCATTCGCCACCGCCTCCACCACGTCGCCCCACGCGCCCGGTTGCGGCTGGCGCAGCAGCGTTGCGCCCGGATACCACGGGCTGCGCATCTCGCCGATGAACCAGCGCCAATCCGCGGCGAACGGCAGCATCAGCCACAGCGGCTTTCTCAGCGCGCCAGCCAGGTGAGCGATCGAGGTGTCGATCGACACAACCGCGTCGAGTCGTTCGATGATCGCCGCGGTATCCGCGAAATCGCCGATCCGTTGATCGAAGCGATGAATCGACGCCGCACGCGGATGCGCGTCGAGCGCCGCGCGTTCCTCGGCGCTGAGTTCGGGTTGCAGCACGATCCAGTCGATCCCTTCGAGCGCGAACAGCGGAGCGAGCGCCGCGAGCGGCATCGAACGGGTTTCGTTTTTCTGGAGGCGTCCTGACCACGCGATGCCAACCTTGCGCTTCGCTTGACCGCCGAGCGAGCCGCGCCATTTGCGGCCATAAGCCGGCGGCGCGCCGAGATAAGGCGTGCGGGCGGGGATCGTGTCGCAGGTTGTGCCGAGCGCGAGCGGTAAGCTGAGTAGCGGGCATTGCAGATCCGCCACTGGACGCGGTGCACCCTGGGCAATCAGCGTCACGCGCCAGGCTTGCGCGGCCGGTGCAAGCAGCGGCAGCAATTGCGGCTGCACTTCGAGCACGACGCGCGCCGCCCGCTGCGCGGCCAGTGGCACAAAGCGCACGAATTGCAGCGTGTCGCCGAAACCCTGCTCGGCGTGGATCAGGAGCGTGCGTTGTTCGATCGGCTCGCCGTGCCAACGCGGCAACGTCTGGATGACCGGTTGCGCGGTGGTCTGCAGCCGCCATTCGTATTCCGGCAGCCCGCGCGCGAAATCGCGCAATGCGAGCCATGCAAGCGCGCGGTTCATGTGGGCGGACGCGAGGTCGGGGCGCAAGCGCAGCGCCTGATCGAACGCCCGCACAGCGGCGGCGTGCGCGCCCAAGGCCTGGTGCGCTGTGCCGAGACTCAGCCAGGCGAGCGCGAATTGCGGATCGAGGCCGACCGCGCGTTCGAGATACGGCAGCGCTTCTGCATGGCGTCCCAACGCCGCGAGCGCGTTGCCGAGGCCGAAGATGGTGGGCGGCAGGTTCGGCTGCAAAGCGAGCGCGGTCCGGAACGAGGCGACAGCTTCTTCGTGGCGGCCGGTGGCGTCGAGCGTATTGGCGAGATTAAAATGCGCGGCGACGAAACGCGGTTCGGCCGCCAGCGCCGCCTGAAAGCTTGGGATCGCCTCGTTCGCGCGGTCAAGCGCGTTCAGCGACATGCCCATGTTGTTCAGCGCGCCAGCATGCCCGGGACGCAATTCGAGCGTGCGCTGGAACGACGCGACAGCTTCCGCGTGACGGCCGAGCGCATGCAATGCGTTACCGAGATTGTTATGCGACGAGGCGTCGTTCGGTTGCAGGCGCAAGGATTTCTCGAAGGCGTCGGCGGCGTCTTCGTGACGGCCCACCGAGGCGTACGCATTGCCCAGGTTGTAGTGCGCCATCGGGAAGGACGGTGCAAGCGTGAGCGCATTGCGGAACTGTTCGATGGCGTCGTCGATCTGGCCGAGCGCCTTCAGCGCGTTGCCGAGGTTCAGTTGCAGCGCGGCATCTTCCGGGCGCAGGTTCACCGCGCGCCGCACGAGCTCGGCGGCTTCGGCGTGCTGGCCCTGCTGGTGGCGCAGGACGCCCAGCAGGTGCAATGCATCGACGTGCACGGGATTGCCGTCGAGCGTCGCGCGGTAGTCGCGTTCGGCGTCTTCGAGGCGGCCGTCACGATGCGCCGCGAAAGCGCGGTCAAATACTTGTTGCATGACGGAGGGCTGGCATTTCGGGTGAGGCGGACGCTGCATTTTCCCACACTCGCCGGGCCGTTCTCCGATTTGACCTGTTGTCTCGATATCTATAACATGTGAATAATTGTTCATATGTTCGCCGCCGACGCTTTCTGCAATGGTTTCCACGATATCGCTAGCCAGTTTCGACCACCGCCCGGTGGAGATGATCGTGCCGCTGGCCGACCTGTTCCGGTTGCTCGGCGACCCGACGCGCTTGCGCATCGTGCTCGCGTGCGTCGACGAACGGCGCGCGGTCGGCGCGATTGCCCAGGGGCTGGGTTTGTCGCCGTCGCTGGTGAGCCACCATCTGCGGCTGTTGCGCGCCGCACGAATCGTGCGCGCGGAACGGCAGGGCAAGCAGGTGTTCTATCTTGCCGCCGACCGTCACATCAGCGCGATGCTGGCCGGCATGCTCGAGCATGTGGCTGAGCCGGCCGGCGAATTTCCTCTTGACCCGTCATGAAGAAAACCGCCACCCCGAAGCGGGCCGCCGAAGAGCGCGAGGACGACGATGCTCACAGCCACGGCAATCACTCCGGCCACAACCACAGCGGGCAGAGCCACGGCAATCACGCCAGCCACAACGACAGCGGCCACAGCCACGGCAATCACGCCAGCTACAACCACAGCGGCCACAACCACGGCAGCCACGCCGCCCACCACCACGCCCACGCCCCCGTCTCCGGCCACGGCCGCGCTTTCGCACTCGCCGTCGCACTGAACGTGGCGATCGTGGTGGTTCAAGCCATCTACGGCGTGATCGCGCATTCCACCGCGCTGCTCGCCGACGCCGGCCACAATCTCTCCGACGTGCTCGGCTTGCTGCTCGCCTGGGGCGCAGCCTGGCTCGCCACGCGCCGTCCGTCGGCCCGCTATACATTCGGCTACGGCAGTTCGTCGATCCTCGCGTCGCTCGCCAACGCGGCACTGCTGCTGTTCGCGTGCGGCGTGATCGTCGCCGAGGCAATCGGACGCCTGGTGAACCCGGCGCCGGTCGCGGGACTGGCGGTGTTCATCGTCGCGACGGTCGGCGTGGTGGTGAACGGCGTCTCGGCGTGGCTTTTCATGCGCGGCCAGAAGGAAGACCTGAACATTCGCGGCGCCTTCCTGCATATGGCCGCGGACGCCGGCATTTCGGCCGCGGTTGCAATCAGCGGTCTGGTGATTCTCTACACCAGCTGGACGTGGCTCGACCCGGTGATGAGCCTGCTCGTGGTCGCGGTGGTGGTGTATGGGACGTGGGGCCTGCTGCGCGATTCGGTGCGCATGGCGCTTGATGCCGTGCCGCCCGGCGTCGACCTGCAGTCTATCCGCGACTATCTGGCCGGACAGCCCGGTGTCACCGACGTGCACGACCTGCATGTATGGGCGCTGTCGACTACCGGCAATGCGCTCAGCGCGCATCTGGTGATGCCGGCAGGCCATCCCGGCGACGAGTCGATCGACAGCATCGTCATCACCCTGCGCGAACGTTTTTCGATGCAGCATGCGACGCTGCAAGTCGACCTCGGCACCACCGAGCATCGTTGTGCGATGGATCATCCCCACGATTGATGCAGCGCACCGTCGACTGGATTATCGGCGGCGTACACTAGAACGTCCTGTTGCCTCCGGAGTTCCGCATGGACGCTGCCGCACACGATGCGTCGCCGGTGCTGATCGTCGGGGCGGGTCCGACCGGGCTCGCCGCGGCAATGAGCCTGGCGCGTGCCCACATCCCCGTGCGTCTGATCGACAAAGCATTGCAACCGAACCCGTACTCACGGGCCATCGGCATTCAGGCGCGCACGCTCGAACTGTTTGAACAGCACCGGCTGATCGAGCCGTTTCTCGAACTCGGTCATCGCGCGCGCATCGCCAATCTTTTTTCCAATGGCATGCGTCTCGCGCGCCTCGATTTCGATCCGCTGCACACGCGCTATCCGTATCTGCTGTTTCTCGATCAAGCCGTGACCGAACGTCTGCTGACGGAGCATCTCGCGACACTCGGCGTGACGGTCGAGCGCGGCGTCGAACTGACGATGTTCTCGCAAGGTTCCGCCAGCATTCAGGCGACCTTGCGGCGCGCGGACGGTCATACGGAAACCATGCGGCCTTCGTACCTGATCGCCGCTGACGGTGCGCACAGCACGATCCGTCATCGGCTCGGATTGAGCTTTGTGGGCAGCACCTTCGAGCAGACGTTCCTGCTTGCCGACCTGCATGCCGAAACCGATTGGCCGGAAGACGAATTCCATATCTTCGCTTCGGGTGACGGTCTCGTCGCGTTGTTTCCGATGGGTCACGGGCGCCATCGTCTGATTGCGGACCATCCGGTCGATCCGACCACAGTCCCGGCGCCGGCCACACCCGCCGTGCCCGGTGAACCGCCGCTCAATCGGGTTTCGCCGCCGTCGCTCGCCGAATGCAAGGCGCTGATCGCCCGGCGTGTGCGGGAACGCGTCGACGTGTCGGACCTGACGTGGTCGTCGTATTTCCATCTGAACAGCAGGATGGTGGAGCGGCTGCGCGTCGGCCGTGTTTTCCTCGCGGGGGACGCGGCTCACGTACACAGTCCGGCCGGCGCGCAAGGGATGAACACGGGCATTCAGGAAGCGTTCAATCTCGGCTGGAAGCTCGCGCGTGTGTTGAAAGGCGCGGCGCCCGACCGCCTGCTCGATACGTATCACCTCGAACGGCATCCGATCGAGCGCGACGTGTTGCGGCAAACCGGCTTCATCACGCATATGGCCGAGGCCGATCACGGACCGTTGAAGCTGCTGCGCGAGCGCGTGATGCCGGTGCTGGCCGCGCTCGGTCCGCTGCGCGATGCGGCGCGGATGACCATCAGCGAGTTGTCGATCCAGTATCGGCGCGGTCCGCTGACGCTCGAGCGCGTGCTGGACGGCGGTCCGCGTGCCGGCGAGCGCGCGCCGGATGCGCTGGTGCATGTGGTGGACGGGCCGCTCGGGCGCGCGCCGGGCGTGGGTTGCGTGTTCGATCTGCACGATCCCGCGTTCTTTTCGTTGTTCCTGCTGGTCCCGCCGCTACCGGTCGACGGCACGCCGCTCGATCCCGCCGCGAAACACGCAGCGCCGCCAGACCCGGAGCTCGAGCGACTGGCAGCGGAAATCGAGCGATTGTTGCCGGGCGCGGTACGCATCTGGCGCGTGACGGATACGAGCGGGGAGGGCGGCCCGGCGTTGTCCGAATCCTATGGACGCACGCGGCCGTCGTTCTATCTGGTACGGCCGGACGGCTACATCTGCGCGCGTGGGCGCACCGGCTCCGATCTGCACGGCTTGCTGCGGCATTGCGAAGCGTGGTTCACGGTGGGTGGGGTGATACCGGAGCAGGCGGCGCTGTGAGGAGGGGCGCAGAGATTGCCTGCGAGGTGGGTGCCTGGGTGAGATCGTGAGCGCTACCGTGTGAAGCAGCCCTGACATGGGCCGCTTCACACGGTAGGCGCCAGGGAACGGTGCCGCTACGCGATTGCCGCTGCCGGCGTCAGCGCGTCGCGATGCTTGACGAGCGCTTCCCTGACGATGCCCGACATCTCGATGCCGTTCGCATCCGGTTCATCGAGCGCTGCCAGCAAAGCGCGGCGCATACGCGGTTCCCAGAAGCGGCGGATATGATCGGCGATGCCGGCGAGCGCTTCTTCGCGATCCGGCATCGAATCGAAGAAGTCGCCGATCCGGTTCGCCATGTCGATCAGACTCTGATTGTCCATGGCTTGCCTCACTTACCTGACGTTGCGTTGGCCAACTCGCGCTGCTTCAGCAGATCGAGCTGCTCCGTGTTGAAGCGCGAATAGTCCTGCTGCCATTGCGACGGCTGTTCGACTGGCATCACCTGCACCGCGGTCACTTTGTACTCGGGACAGTTGGTGGCCCAGTCCGAGCTATCGGTGGTGATCACGTTCGCGCCCGACTCGGGGAAGTGGAACGTCGTGTAGACGACACCCGGCTGCATCCGCTCGGTCACTTTCGCGCGCAGCACGGTTTGTCCCGCGCGCGATTCGATACCGACCCAATCGTCGTCCTTGATGCCGCGTTCTTCCGCATCGTGCGGATGCAACTCCAGCCGGTCTTCGTCGTGCCAGCGCGAATTCTCGGTGCGGCGCGTCTGTGCACCCACGTTGTATTGCGACAGGATGCGACCCGTAGTGAGCAGCAGCGGGAACTTGCGCGTGACTTTTTCCGGCGTGGCGATGAACTTTGTAATCACGAACTTGCCCTTGCCGCGCACGAAGGTGTCGATGTGCATGGTCGGCGTACCGTCGGGCGCGTTCTCGTTGCACGGCCACTGGATGCTGCCGAGTTCTTCAAGCTTCTTGTACGACACACCGTGGAAGGTCGGCGTGAGACGTGCGATCTCGTCCATGATCTGCGACGGATGCGTGTAGTCCATTTCATAGCCGAGCGCGCGCGCGAGCATCACCGTGACTTCCCAGTCGGCGTAACCCGGCACCGGCGGCATCACCTTGCGCACGCGCGAGATGCGGCGTTCCGCGTTGGTGAAGGTGCCGTCCTTTTCGAGGAACGACGAACCGGGCAGCAGCACGTGTGCGTACTTCGCGGTCTCGTTGAGGAAAATATCCTGTACGACGATGCATTCCATCGACGACAACGCCGCCGACACGTGATGCGTGTTCGGATCGGACTGCACGATGTCTTCGCCCTGGCAGTACAGGCCCATGAAGGTGCCGTGCACCGCGGCATCGAACATGTTCGGAATGCGCAGACCCGGTTCGGGTTGCAGCGTAACGTTCCACGCTTCTTCGAACAACGCGCGCGTGATCGAATCGCTGATATGTCGATAGCCCGGCAATTCGTGCGGGAACGAACCCATGTCGCACGAACCCTGCACGTTATTCTGGCCGCGCAGCGGATTCACGCCGACACCTTCGCGGCCGATATTGCCGGTCGCCATCGCCAGATTCGCGATGCCCATCACCGTCGTCGAGCCTTGTGCGTGTTCGGTGACGCCAAGGCCGTAGTAGATCGCGGCGTTGCCACCGGTGGCGTAAATGCGGGCGGCTTCACGGATGGATGCGGCGGGCACGCCCGTGAGTTCCTCAGTCGCTTCCGGCGCATTTTCGGGCAGGGCGACGAACGCACGCCATTGCTCGAATGCGCGCGTTTCGCAGCGCTCGGCGATGAACGCTTCGTTCAGCAAGCCTTCGGTCACGATCACATGCGCGAGCGCATTGACCACCGCGACGTTGGTGCCCGGACGCAATTGCAGGTGATGCGAGGCCTTCACGTGCGGCGTATCGACGATATCGATGCGGCGCGGGTCGACGACGATCAGCTTCGCCCCTTCGCGGATGCGGCGCTTCATGCGTGAGCCGAACACCGGGTGGCCATCGGTCGGATTCGCGCCGATCACCATGATGACGTCGGCTTTATCGACCGAGGCGAACGTCTGCGTGCCCGCGGATTCGCCAAGCGTGGTCTTCAGGCCGTAGCCGGTCGGCGAGTGGCACACACGCGCGCAAGTGTCGACGTTGTTGTTGCCAAACGCGGCGCGCACGAGCTTCTGTACGAGATACGTTTCTTCGTTCGTACAACGCGACGACGTAATGCCGCCGATCGAATCGCGGCCATGCTTCGCCTGAATGCGGCGGAATTCCGATGCCGCGTAGCTGAGCGCTTCTTCCCAGCTGACTTCGCGCCACGGATCGGTGATCTTCGCGCGAATCATCGGCTTGGTGATGCGGTCCTTATGCGTCGCGTAGCCCCATGCGAAGCGGCCCTTCACGCACGCGTGGCCTTCGTTGGCCTGGCCGTTCTTGTGCGGCACCATCCGCACGACCTGGTTGCCCTTCATCTCCGCCTTGAACGAGCAGCCGACGCCGCAATACGCGCACGTGGTGACGACTGAATGCTCGGCCTGGCCGAGCATGATGACGGTCTTTTCCTGCAAGGTCGCGGTCGGACACGCGGCGACGCACGCCCCGCACGACACGCACTCCGATTCCATGAACGGCTTGTTTTCACTCGCCGCGACGCGCGATTCGAAACCGCGTCCGGCGATGGTCAGCGCGAACGTGCCTTGCGTTTCCTCGCATGCGCGCACGCAGCGGTTGCAGACGATGCACTTCGACGGATCGTACGTGAAGTACGGATTCGATTCGTCCTTCTTGTCCTTCAGGTGGTTCGCACCGTCGAATCCGTAGCGTACGTCGCGCAAGCCGGTGACGCCTGCCATGTCCTGCAATTCACAGTCGCCGTTGGCGGGGCAGGTCAGGCAGTCGAGCGGGTGATCGGAGATGTACAGTTCCATCACGTTACGGCGCAGCGATTGCAGGCGGTCGGTTTGCGTGCGGACCTTCATGCCGGCTTCGACGGGTGTCGTGCACGAAGCAGGGTAGCCGCGCTTGCCTTCGATCTCGACCAGGCACAAACGGCACGAGCCGAACGGTTCGAGCGAATCGGTCGCGCAGAGCTTCGGCACATTGACGCCGGCTTCGGCGGCGGCACGCATCACTGAAGTGCCGGCCGGGACCGTCACCGCCTGACCGTCGATTTCCAGCGTGACGTCGACGTCGGCATGACGCGCCGGTGTGCCGTAATCGGTGTCGTCAAAGAACGAATGCGGTGCACGCTGTTGCGCTTGTGCTTGCGATTTGCACGCGCAGTTGCCGGAGCCGCAGCCGCCCCCCAAGGGGACTTCCTTCGGGGCGCCGGAAGGGGCGTTGAGCACATTGGACATGTGAGGCTCCTGGGTCAGGCCGCAGCCGCTTTGGGCGCGTGATCGTGAACGTTGTCGAGACCGAAGTCTTCGGGGAAATGGTCGAGCGCGGACAGCACCGGGAACGGCGTCATGCCGCCCATCGCGCAGAGCGAACCGGACACCATCGTGTCGCATAGATCGCGCAGCAACTGCACCTGTCGCGTGGACGTATCGCCATTGCGAATCCGTCCGATCACTTCGACGCCGCGCGTCGAGCCGATCCGGCACGGCGTGCACTTGCCGCATGATTCGAGCGCGCAGAAGTGCATTGCGTATTGCGCGAGTTCGGCGAGATTCGAGGTGTCGTCATGCACGACGATGCCGCCGTGGCCGACCACCGCGCCGACTGCCGCGTAGGCTTCGTAGTCCATGGGGATGTCCCACTGGCTTTCCGGCAGATACGTGCCGAGCGGCCCACCGACTTGCACTGCGCGCGCCGCGCGGCCGCTTGCCGTGCCGCCGCCGTAGTCATAGAGCAATTCGCGCAACGTGACGCCGAACGCCAACTCGACGAGGCCGCCTTGCTTCACATTGCCGGCGAGCTGGAACGGCAGCGTGCCGCGCGAACGGCCCATGCCGAAGTCTTTATAGAAGGCCGCGCCGCGCGCGAAGATGATCGGCACGGTGGCGAGTGTGATGACGTTGTTGATCACAGTCGGCTGGCCGAACAGGCCGACTAACGCCGGCACGGGCGGCTTCGCGCGCACGATGCCGCGTTTGCCTTCGAGCGATTCGAGCAGCGCGGTTTCCTCGCCGCAGACATAAGCGCCTGCGCCCTTCGCCACGAACAGGTCGAAGCGATGCGCCGGCGAGCCGAGCACGCTGTCGCCGAGCCAGCCGGCGGCGCGTGCTTTGGCGATCGCGGCTTCGAGTGTCGCGATCGAGTGCGGATATTCGCTGCGTACATAGATATAGCCGACCGTCGCGCCGGTCACGACGCCCGCAATGATCATCCCTTCGATCAGCACGTACGGGTCGCTTTCCATCACCAGGCGGTCGGAGAAAGTCCCGGAGTCGCCTTCGTCCGCATTGCAGACGATGTATTTCTGCGCCGCCTTGGCGCCGCGCACCGTGCGCCATTTGATGCCGGCGGGGAAGGCTGCGCCGCCGCGGCCGCGCAGACCCGATTCGATCAGGGCTTCGCAGGCGGCGTCGCCGTCGGTTTTCAAGGCTTGCTTGAGACCTTCGAGGCCGCCGTGGGCAACGTAGTCGTCGATGGAAAGCGGGTCGGTGATGCCGATGCGCGCGAAGGTCAGGCGCTGCTGCTTCTTCAGATACGGAATTTCGTCGACCACGCCGACGCGGCGGGCGTGCTCGCGGCCCTCCACGAAGCCGGCGTCGAATAGCGCTGCAACGTCGGTTTCCTCGACGTTGGCATAGCCGACACGGCCTTCGGCCGTCGCGACTTCGACGAGCGGTTCAAGCCACAGCAAACCGCGTGAACCGTTGCGGACCAGTTCGATCTCAATGCCGCGGCGTGCGGCTTCGGCTTCGATTGCTCGAGCCAGTTCGTCGGCGCCGACTGCCAGGGCTGACGAATCGCGGGGAACGTAGATGCGCGTCATGCCGTGACCTCCACGCATTTGCTGGCGGCGGCGAACAGTGCGTCGAATTTTTGCGGCGTCACCTTGGCGTGCAAGGTGCCGTTGACCATTAACGCCGGCGACAGCGCGCATTGACCGAGGCAATACACCGATTCCAGCTCGACTGTCGCCCCTTGCTCGTGTTCAGCATCGAAACGGCAACCGGTGTGCGCCTCGATATGCTGCGCGAGCGCCTCGGTGCCCATGCTCCGGCACGCTTCGGCGCGGCATAGTTGCACCGTGACGGGTGCTGCGGGCTGCGTGCGGAAGTGATGGTAGTAGGTGATGACGCCGTGTACTTCCGCGCGCGACAGGTTCATGGCACGCGCGAGAGGCGCAACCGTGGCGGGCGGGACATAGCCGAGTTCGTCCTGAATCGCGTGCAATACCGCTAACAACGTCATGCCCGGCTGCGCGTGACGCTGCACGAGCTGGTCCGGCGCAATGGCCATGGAATCGTCCAAGTGAGGCTCCTTCAAAGCCATATATGCACTTGTTATTCATAATGCGTGCACTTATGCTTTGTTTATTCGATAGGGGATAGCGGAACAATAGGCGGGTCAAACGCCTCGTGCAATAGGAAAGAGTTAAGCATATATGATCAGAATCGAGTGTCAGGCGCAGCTGGTTGTGAAGGGTCCCGACGGCCGCGAGGCCAGCCTGTCGGACGTGGTGCCGTTACTCGCGTTGGTGGACGAGTCCGGCAGCATCGCGCAGGCGGCGACGCTTAAGGGTTTGTCCTACCGTCACGCGTGGGGTTTGTTGCGCAGCATCGAGGAGCGTTTGGGTGGTCCGCTGATCGCGAAGGAGCGTGGGCGGGGCTCGGTGCTGTCCGAACTCGGGCAGGCCGTGTTGCGCGCACAGCGTCTGTGCGGCGAGCGGCTCGACGGCAATATGCAGGCGCTTGCGAGCGAAGTCGCCAGTGAGCTGAACCGCTGGCTCGCGCCACCCGCCGACGACGTGCGGATCTACGCGTCGCACGGTTACGCCGTGGCGGCACTGGTGACAGCGCTGGTCGCGAACGATCTGCCGGTCAACATCAAATACCGCGACAGCGCGGATGCGGTCAGCGCGCTCGCCCGCGGCGAATGCGATCTGGCCGGCTTCCACTTACCACTGGGCGAATTCCGCGCCGCCTGTGCTGATACGTATCGGCGCTGGCTCGATCCGCAGCGTCACGTGCTCGTGCATCTCACTCGGCGCAAGCAGGGCCTCTTTCTCGGCAAGGGTAATCCCAAGGGAATCGGCGGCCTGAGCGATCTCGCTCGCGACGACATTCGCTTCGTCAATCGTCAGCCTGGCTCCGGTACGCGCATGCTGCTCGATCTCGCGCTACGAAAAGTCGGGGTCGATCCGGACAGAGTTAACGGTTATGCGTCGGCGGAACTCACGCATTCGGCGATCGCGGCTTTCGTGGCGAGCGGCATGGCGGATGTGGGCTTCGGCGTCGAGCCGGCGGCGCACCACTTCGGGCTCGACTTTATTCCGATCGTCGACGAAGACTATTACTTCGCTTGCGACCGCGCCCGGCTGGAGCGCGCGCCGCTCGCAACGGTAATCGGTTTGCTGCGCGGCACGGCGTTTCGGCGTAGTGTCGAGCAGCTAGAAGGTTACGATCCGCGCGACTGCGGCAAGCTGCTCGATCTCGATGAGGGGCTTGGCCCGGCTACGGTGTAAGCGACTGTAAACAAAATGGTGCCGTCGCCGCTGCGTAGGGCGTCTGTTTGGGATAATCTCTAATCTTCCGTTTACGCCACAACCGCGCGCTGTACCGCGCTGACTCGATATGAAAGCTCTTTTCCACGCATGTGCTGCGGCAGCGACAGCCGGGGTGCTCCTCGCCACCGTTTCGGTTGCTTTTGCACAGAATTCTCCGGGTGTGCCGGGTGGTATTTTGCAAGATCAGTTCCGTCTTGCCGAACATCCACAGATGCCGTTTGCGGCGTCGGCACCTTCGGACAAGTACCAGTCCAACAAAAAATCAGCCATGCGCAAGCGCGGTGATAACGGCGATCCGAATGGATGTAACTTGCAGTGTCCTAAAGACGAGTAAGCGCGAAGGCCTGCGCTCTCGTGTGAGTCTGTGAGAACGCCGGCATGCTGCCGGCGTTTTTTAGTTTGAGCATTTTTAGCCTTCCAGTCCTGGCCCGTTGGTCAGCGACTCCCGGTTATGGCTTCGCCGTCTGCCACATGTCCTTGAAGCCATCCCCTTTCATATCGTTTGCCTGCTTGTCGACCGCGTAGCGGTATAGCGGATGGCACTTGTACGCCCATTGCGGTTTGCCGTCTGCAGCGGGGATCATCGTCCAGTCGGCTGATGGTTTGTCAGACGGGCTCGCCATTGCCTCCGGCCAGTTACTCATGCAGCCACCGGTGCAGATAATTTTGCCGGGCGTGGTGTCTTTGTCGAAGACATAGGCGTCATGCCGTTCGCGGTGACGAAGCGGCCGTCGATGACTCCTTCGGCTCCTGTTATCCCATTCCTTTCGTTCCCTACTCCACGTACGTATGTGGGGCTCTTGCCATAGCTGTCAGCGGTAAGCAGTTCTGATATGACCTGTCGGTCTCGCGCGTGCAAAGAATAGGATCGTCCTATTCGTTGTCGTCAATTACCTATTTCATCTCAGATGCTCTGTCAGAGTTTGAGAATTGTCCTACATGATCGCCAATCGAACGCGCCTATATTTTGGGTCGACGCGGCGACAGGCCGCGTTGCCGTGAGGCACGTCGTGTTGTTCGAGCAACCGGCACGCTGCATGGCGAAGCGCAGTTCCTGATTCGCACACGCTACCGCCAAGCTGCGGATACGAAAGCCGACGTCTTACAGACACGCATGTTTCGTCGAATCAGGCCCAACTCAATTCTCGTTGACTGATCACGGACATGACCAGAACCAAAACCCGCCGCTTACTGTTAATCGTTTTTGCACTTCAGGTGCTCGCGAGCATTGGCCTCGTTGCTTTCTTTGGCACGCTGAAAGAGGTCGTGTCCCACAACCCTGTGGTCAACTCGCTGATCATTGCGGTGCTGCTGATTTCGATCATTTATTCATTGGTTGCTGCGATATTCCTGTTCCGCGGGGAGACGCAGTGGACGCGGCTGCGCGCCGATCTGGCCTCGGACGAACCGTTGCGCGGCGCACTGCGTGTGTTGCGCGGACGCTTTGCCGATCTGGGCCACGCCGATGCCTCACGCCGCGCCGCGGTGATCGATGCACTCAACGAATCACTCGAATGGCGTGGCCGCATGCTCGATTACGCGTCGGGCGTGCTGATCGGACTTGGTCTGCTCGGTACTTTCGTTGGGCTGATGCACACGATGGCTGGCATCAAGGAAGCGATGGCTATCGTTTCGAGCTCTGGCGGTAAAGCGTCGGCAACCGCGCTGATCGGCGGTTTGACTGCGCCGCTGGCGGGTATGTCCACGGCTTTTTCCGCGTCATTGCTAGGCCTGATCGGTTCGCTAGGTGTCGGTGCGTTGGCGCAATTCGTGAGCCGCGCTTCCAGTTGCTGGGTCGAATCGATCCGCGAATGGGCGCATCTGAATGATGGCGACGATAGCGAGCACGTCGCAGGCAGTGCCGCAAACAGTGATGAGGCAGTACGAAGTATCGAACGCGTGGCCTCTATCGTCCAATCCGGACTGAAGACCCTCGCTGACGAGGCCGCTGCTGGCCGCAGCGAGCAGTTGAGCGTCGCGAGCGCCAGTCTGGCGGCGCTGGCCCGCATTGCTGACACGGCAGAGCGGCAGCAGTCGTTGCTGGACGAACTTCGGTCTGCCGTGCAGGTTAATACCGATGCGATGGCGGCAATGAATGATGCCGTTATAGGCATGGCGGGCTCCATCGAAGCCAACCGTGTGCAGGTCAGCGCGACGGTCGAGAGCGTTGGCGATACGCTCGTCGATATCAAAGCGCATACGGAACAAACCGTGCTGTGTCTCGACGCACTGCAAAGCGGCATGGCCACGAAGGCTGCGTCTTTCGAAAAAATGAACGTGTCGATGCAGATGCAGCGCAACGCCGTTATGGATTGCGTCGAGCAGATTGGGCGCGCACGCGTGGCCATTGAAGGCCGGCGCTTCGCGATGACGGCGGTGAAGCCGGTCGTCTCGAGCAACGTGGCTTGAGCCGGAGATCGTCATGACGCGGACTTATCAAAAACCTACGAAGGCGCTCGCGGCGGTCATGCTCGGCAGTGCGTTTGCCGGTGTGTCGGCCGGTGCGTCTGCCACGGAAAGCATTGATCTGGCGGCCGCTCTCGATGCGGCAACCGACAATGCCCTAACGACAAAAATCGCACGCGGTCAGGCTGACGAGGCGCAGGCGCGTGTCAGCGGTGCGCGCGCCGCTTACTACCCGAAGGTGGGCGTCATAGCCAAGACGCCGGACAGGATTTATGGGGCGACGCAAGGCTACGGCCGAACCTTTGATCAATATTCGCAGGTAAACGGCACGATCCAGTACACGGTGTTCGATTTCGGGCGCCGGAAGAACCAGGTGAGCAGTGCGGCGCTCTCCGCCGAGGCCGCGGAAAGCGCGTACCAGGGCGAGGTTGAAATGCTCGCCTATAACACCTCACGCGCCTATCTCGACGTTGTGCGCTACCAGCATCTGAAAAAAATCGCCGAGGACTACGTCGCTCAGGTGCAGCGTCTGAATTCGGTAATCGAGGAGCGCGTAGCCGGTGGCCTGGCGCCGCAATCCGATGCGATCCGCGGCCAACTGGCGCTGACTTCCGCGCAGGCTCGCGGCAAGCAGATCAATCTGCAACTGGCGAAGGCTAGGCAACAGTTCAAGTCGATCACCGGTCTGGACGCGGTACCGCAGCAGAGGGACCGCGTGAAAGAACTTCCTCCGGTCAACCTTCAACCGTTGATCGAATCGGCTGCGGACGCGAATCTGGCAGTCAAGGCGCGTCGCGCTATCCGCGCGTCGACATCGTAGCCACCGTTCGCAAACCGTTTCAGAACGTTCCCTCGCCCGGCAGTTCAGTGATGCTTCAGGTGACCTTCGATCTGTTCGACGGCGGTCTGCAGAAGTCTCGTGTGAACGAGGCCGTGTCGGCGAAATACGTTGCGCAGCAACAGCTTGAACAGGAGCTGCGCAATGTCAACGATCAAACCGAGGCGCTGCGCTCTGACTGGGACAGTGCACGTGATCAGTGGACGCTGAGTGTCGACGGCGAGAAGCAGGCACTGCGCACGCTCGAGTTGTACGCGGACGAATTCCGCCTTGGCACGCGTCAACTGTCCGACCTGATCAACGCGCAAGTCGATTTGTTCTCGGCGCGCAGCGACCGCGAACAAGCTGAATCCGGCTATTACCTGGCGACGCTGGCGCTCTACAACATGGACGCGAAAACCATGGACGGGTTGCGCGCACTCAATCTGATCAAGGAGGAAGCGTAATGGCATCCGGATCGAAGAACCATATCTGGCCAGCATACGTCGACATGATGACGGTGCTACTGATGGTGTACCTGCTGCTTAGCATGATTTTTCAGGTGTTGGCAGCGCTGGCCGGACCGCCTGTCGATAGTGCGCCAGCCACCAGTTCGAGCGAATCGAGCTCGCCGGCAGGCGCAGTCGAACTGACCGACAAGCTGACGCGGCAGCCCGACGATTTCGTCGCCAGCGTGGGACGCGACGAAAACTTTCTGCAGCCCGCCGCCCGGGCGGCCGTGCGCGGCTGGATGAGCAGCCACGCTCAGGCAATCCGGCAGCGCGGTTTGCTTGTGTTCTCACTCACCGGTGCGACTGACGCGCCTCTTGGTGTCCGTATGCGCCTGCAATACGAGCGCTCGCTGATGGTCGTGGCGATTGCCGATGAACTCGGCATCCCGCGTGACAAGATCGATTTGCGCAATCCCGTGCCGGACGATGGCACGCAAGACTCGATCGTTCTTCGCCTCAGGTAGTTCGTTTTCCACTCTTGATACAGCGAGGCACCCGGTGTCGCGCTGTGACTGTCATGAAAGAAAAATTTAGCCTCATCGTTATCAGAATCAGACAGGGCATCGCGCTGTGCCGCCCTTATGCGCCGTGCGGCATGACCGGCGTGGCGCTGCTCGGCTTTACGCTACTAGCTGTCTGGTCGACCATGTTCAAGCTCGATGTGCTCGTTCGCGGCCCTGGTGTGGTCCGTGTCGAGAGCCACAATATCGTCGTGCAACACGCTGACGGCGGGCAGATCGAAAAGCTTCTGGTGCGCGAAGGGCAAACGGTCCGAAAGGGACAGTTGCTTGCTGTGATGGATAACACCTATGTGTCCGAGGAATTCGCCAGGAATTCCGCAGCGCTCAGCACGCTGCGCCTTCGCGAACAGAGACTCGAGGCCGAGCTCGCACACACACGGTTCGATCCAGCAATGCCTGCCGACGCTGAACAGGCGAAGGCCGTCGCGGGAGAAAAGGCGCTGTATGACTCGCGCCAGCTCGCCCTTGACCAGTCGGCTTCGATTTCGCAGGTTCAGGCGGATCAGCGGCTCGCGCAATCGGCTGAGCTGCGCACCCGTATCGGCGACCTCGACAAGGAGGTTGCGCTCATGCAGCAACAGGTCGACATGATCGCGCCTCTTGTGCGCAAAGGGGCTGCTGCCGAAGGCGTGCTGTTACAGAAACGTTCCGATCTGCAAAGCGCGCAGAGTGCGTTGAACGAGGCGCGCGCGAAGGTCCCCCGGCTTGTCGCCGAAGAGCGCGAATATCGGCTCAAGGTTGAACAGATCAAAACCGACTTTATGTCCGATGCGCAGAAGCAGCTTTCGCAGGCGCGCGACGAACTCGCGCAAGTGAACGCCAAGGCGAGTGCGAGTCAGGATCGGCGCAAACAGGCACAGATTGAAAGTCCCGCGGACGGCGTGATCCAGCGCGTGGTGAATCCCCATGCCGGTGCTGTCGTCCGGCCGGGGGGCGACCTTTTCGAGATTGCGCCGACGGACGTGCCGCTCGTCGCGCAGGTGCGTATCCGGCCGGAAGATCGCGACAAGATCTGGCAAGGCATGCCGGCGCGAGTGCATGTGAATGCCTTCGGCAATAGTTATGCCGATACGCTCGATGGCCGCGTTGCGGTGGTCAGCGCGGACGCACTGGGTGACGACCGGACCGGGCGATTTTACGAAGTCACAGTCGAAGTGCCCAAGTCGAATTTGAAGAAGCCAATTTATCCGGGGATGGCTGTCGAAAGCTATCTGCTCGCGGGACATCGCTCGCTTGCGCAGTATCTGTTGAAGCCGCTGATGTCGGGCGCGTCCGCTGCGCTCTCTGAATCCTGATTTTCGATCTAACTGATAACCATGCCGACGGACCGCTTATCTACTAGCGACGTCTGCGCGGAGCCATGATATGAAATTGCCAGTACCGAACAAACAAGACACCACCGTCATTCTCGAGACCTATGGGAAGAACGAGATCCCATTCCGTTTCGCGGACGTGAAGATCACGATCAATGGCCCGGACGTGGTCGTTAAGACCGCGGACGGCCATACCTACACATTTCCATTCGCCGCCCAGCTTGCGACGATGGGCAAGCACGTGTTCACCTTGGTATTCGCGGACGGCAAGGAGATTCCGTCAGACCAACTGCTCAGTTATGCCACTGGGGTGAGTGCCGCGCCGAATGCTGCTGCGCCGCAGACCCACCATGAAGGCGATAGCAATGGAACCGCCGGACACGACGCGCCTAAACAGGTGGTGAAAGAGGTGGTCAAGGAAGTCACGAAAGAAGTCGTGAAGGAAGACCTTATTGTTGCCGACTCGTCGTCGCAAGAGGGCGGCGCGGGCGCGGAACAGACCGATGCGGCTCACAAGCCGCTGCCCGTTGTCAATGCAGCGGATTTCGCCAAGCACCGTTTCGACGACGCACCGCTGCCGCAGGTCTCCCACATTGCGGGCATGCCGCCGAAGCCGGATCCAGAACCGCACGACGATCCTACGCCACCGCAACCCGAGCCGACGCCGGAACCCGAGCCGACGCCGACGCCGACGCCCACGCCCACGCCCACGCCGACGCCGACGCCCGACCCGACGCCGCCTTCGCTGAAGGACGTGGTCTTGTTGCAGACAGTCGGTATGGCTGATCAGAACACGCACGAATACTATGTGGGCGCGGGCAGTGATGCTGCCCGTACCGACGGGCGTATTTCGACCCAATATTCGGCGCGCGATGTCGATCTGAGCCACGAGACAACTGGCTGGACCATTCACGCCGACACTACGGTCGGCGCCGGACCCGCAGGTTCCATGGTGCGTATCGTGAACGCCGGTTCCGCAAGCGCGATACTGGACGTGTCGATCGATCCGGCGCTTGCAGCCAAGGGCGTGAGCGTCGTGCAGTGGGATTCGCCCTACGGGATGGCGCTTGGGCTGAATGCAAACGAATTTGCATTGCGCTATCCAAGCGCGCAAGGCGCGGTCGATGGCACCTTTAAGGTTCACCTCGACTACGTGGATGCCGCTTCGGGCGAAAGCGCGGCCACGGATATCGCATTTGCGATCACGGACGCCCCGACCGCGCTGCATGATCAGAACGATACCTATCAATTGAGCCGTCAGGATAACGACGTCGTGATCCATGGTGGGGCTGGCGATGACACCATCATTGCAGGCCATTCGAACGGGGTCTATGACGGCGGCGGCGGTGTCAATACGCTCGACTACTCGGATTTTTCGTCGGCGCTCGTAGTCGATTTGTCGGCGGATGTGCGTGCGGCGCTCGGCATTAGTCCGGTCGGCGATGGCAGTGGGATCGACATGGGCCGCGTGAAAACCGGTGACACCACGCATGCGATCGAGAACATCCAGATCATCAAAGGCGGTGACGGCGACAACACGTTTATCGGCAACCAGTTCGATCACGAGTTTGTCGGCGGCGCCGGCACCAACACGTTTGTGGCGAATGGCGGTAACAACATATATACGGGTGGCGCAAGCGGCCTGAATACGATCGATTATTCGCGTGCCGGCGGAACGACGTTCGAAACGGTGACGCTCGGCGCCAGTGGCCGCCAATTCGTGCTGAACGGCGTCGATGTCGACATGGCCAATGGCGTTACTGCAAATAATGGCTGGCTGGACGCGAACGGCAACGCCGGTGCGGACCATTTCTCCGGCGTGAATCAGATCATAGGTACACGTTACAACGACCGGATCAAGGTTGGTGACGGCGATGTCACCCTCGTTGGAGGCGCGGGCGATGATCTGATCATTGCAGGTGCCGGTAATGACAAGATCGACGGCGGCCTGGGTTTCAATGTTGTGAGCTACGCTGGGCTTACCGGTCAGGTCGATGTCGACCTCAATGGACAGACCGGCCTTGCTTCGAAGAGCAACGGCGCGGTAGACACGCTTACGCATATTCAGGCCGTGATCGGCTCGGCTGGCGGCGGCACGCTTACCGGCCTCGTGAATGGCAGCAATCTGTTGATCGGCACCGATGGCGATACGAACTTTGCTACGACCGCTGGGACGAACCAACTTTACGGCGGTGCGGGTAAGAATACTTTTGACGTCATCCAGGGAACCAACGCGATCTATGGCGGCGCGACCCTGAACACCGTCAATGCGCAAGGCGGTACCAACACGTTCTTCGCGGGCGACGGTGTGAACGTATTCAACGCTGACGGCGGCAAGAACGTGTATCACGGTGGCGCCGGCAGCGACACGATGATCGCGATCAACGGCGGCAATAACACCATGATCGGCGGCAGCGGCCACAGCGTATTCAGCGCTACCGGCGGCGGTACCAATACGATTGACGGTGGTACCGGCGATATGACCGTCTATGGCGGTGGCGCAAATAACACTGTGAACGGCGGTGACGGCGGAAGGACGACAGTGGACTACTCGGGATACCAGGGTAGCGGGCATCTCGACATCACGCTCGATCGCAATCTGGCGCTGATCGGCAATGACTTCGTCGACCGTTTGTACGATGTCGATGTGATCGTAGGCGCAAGCGGTGGCAACAGTGTGATTCGTGGCGCCAGCGACCGCGGCATTGAAATTTACGCTTCCGGTGACAACAACTGGCTGTCTGGGGGAAATGGCAACAATGTGTTGAGCGTTTCCGGCAACAACAACTGGCTGGTCGGCGGACGCGGCAACAATGTGTTCGACGGCGGCTCAGGTGTCAACAACACAGTCGACTACAGCGGCGCGACCAGCGCCGTGAACGTCAATCTGAATACCGGCGTGGTGGCACAGAATGGCTACGGCTTCACGGATAGAATCACGAATATTCAGAGAATTGTTGGCAGTAACGCGTCGGGCAACGTCTTTGAAGGGCGTGACGGGACGAATGACTGGATTGACGTGGGCACTGGCACCGGGAACAAGGTAATCGCTTCGGTGGGTAGCGATACCTATGTGAGCCACAGCGCCACCAATACGGTCGACTATTCGAAGCTCAACGCAGGGATCAATCTCGACACGTCGACAGGTATCGTGAAGAAAGGCGTGAACGGCACCGATACCCTGGTGGGCACGTTTGGGAATTTCGTCGGCACCAACTATGGCGACACCGTTGTCGTGTACGGCACAGTTTCGTACAAAGGGGGGGCCGGCAACGACAAATACCTGCTGAATGGTTCTGTTTACCCAAGCACTATCGACGCTGGTGGCGGCTTCAATGAGCTCGATACCACCAATGCAAAAGGCGGCAAGGTAATGGCCTATACGTTTAACGCGGACGGCCGAAGCGGTACCGTGCAAGGCATGAATACGGTGGACTGGGGATCTGGCAGTGTGTCGTCTGCGTCGACCAGCGCGACGGCGTTCAAGAATATTGACCTGATCGATACATCGGCGTTGATGAACAACGCTATCAACTGGGGCAGCGCGAACCATATCACCATCAACGGCTCGTCGAACGCGGACTACTTCTATGTGAATGGCGGCGGCAATCACATCGACGGTCATTACTACGGAAGCGGCGAGAGCATCGCTTCGCAAAGTGGCAGTCGCGCGTCGATTGCTTACAACAAGACGAATACGGGACTGGTCGCGGATTTCGACAAAGGTGTCGTGACGTTCGCCGACGGCCGTGATAGTGACACGATCGCTAACTTCAGCCGGTTTCAGGGTGGGCAAGGCAACGACGTGATCAAGGGACACGCCAACCAGAGCGACTGGATCTCGGCGAGCGGCGGTAACGATTCCATTGACGCGGGCGGCGGGACGTCCAATGTCTACGCTGTCCTCAACGGCTCGTACAAGGTGAATGCCGATTTCAATACTGGCACGATCGTGAAGTACAGCTCCGCAGGCGCGATCATCGGCACCGACACCGTCATGAATTTCCAGCAATATGCCGGCGGAAATTATGACGGTGACTGGGTGCATGGCAAAGATGGCGTCAACATGACGTTCTGGATGGGCAGTGCGGGAACCAAAACTCTTATCGCTAGCAATGCTAACAATACTATCGACGGTGGAAGCAGCAGCACTACGATCGACTATAGCGGTATGACTAGCATCATCACCGTGAATCTTTCGGGAAAAACTGTGCTGAAGGGCGGCGGTGCTGGTACCGACACCTACGCGAACATCGCGAAAATCCTCGGCACGGCGGGCGACGATATCTTTACGTTCAATACGCAGGCCGACGTAACCGGTCTCTCGCTCAATGGCGGCGGCGGCAACGACACGCTGCAGAAATCCGGCTCGAGCGCAAGTACCTACGATCTGACGACGATGCTGGCCAAGGTCACGAACATCCAGAAGATCGACTTCTCGACGAGCACGGCGGCGGACAAGATCACGATCGATTTTACGAACCTCCTCTCGCGTGGTAACGAGACGCTGACGCTGAACACAGGCGCCAAAGATGCCGTCACGATGACGCACAACACCGCCGCCGATGGTTGGGCTCACACCACTACTACCAGCAACGGCCACACCACGGACACGTACACCTTGGGCGGCCATCAACTGGTCTGGAATCACTAACTCTTGAACCTGCGCGCAACCATCAGCGGATTGCGCGCGTACTCCCTTCTGCAGGCCGGCGCGGTTTATCGGGCAGACGCAGTTGACGGATGGATGTCATTATGAATACTCAACTCGAATTCCCGGCGGCCGCGCTTTTGCAAGCGGTTGGCCGGGCTATTGTTCTCACTAACGGTGAGCTCGCCGATGAACGCTGGCGACGTACGTGTGCGGCCCTTTCTGGCTCACGAAACGAGTCGATGCTGCTCGATCAGGTCGGTCGCGACTACGGACTGGATTTTGTGCCCGCGCGCGCGGGCACGTCACGTCTGAACGGTGACGTGTACCTCGTGCGCGATGAGCAAGGCCGCTGGCAGAGCGCGCTCGTGCGTGACGAGGCGCTGGTCTTTGGTGCAGAAGAGACATCGCGTTCTATTAGCCTGCTTGATAGCGGCAAGGCACTTTATCGCGTCGTCAAGGTGGAGCGTCTTGCGGCACTCTCGTTTAAGACGTTTATCGAACATTGGCGTCAGGAAGGCCGGTTGCTGGTGCAATTGCTATGGGGCACCTTTGCCCTGAACATCTTTGCGCTTGTGATTCCGCTATACATGAACGCGATCTATAGCCGCGTGATCCCCGCGCAAGCCGATGCGTCGTTATGGGTTCTGTCGCTCGGCGCGTTGCTGGCTTTTGGGCTGGAGTACCTGTTTCGCGTCGAGCGCGCGAAGCTGATGGTCGGGTTATCACGGTCGATCCGCAGCGACATGGAACCGCAAGTTGTCGACCAGCTGGTGCGTGCGCCGCTTTCGCGCTCGACCGACTGGGGACTTGCCACGCTCAACGGACTTCAGGGATGGGCAAAGGCTCGCTCGTTGTTCTGGAGTCTCGCGTCGAGTTCGGCGCTCGACCTGCTGTTCTGCTCGCTCTATTTTGTCGTCATTGCTTTGGTGGCTGGATGGCTGGTTTTCGTGCCGCTAGTTATCTGGTGCGTCGAGTGCGCGGTCGTCTGGCGTTTTGACAGGCATTCACAGAAGGCTGGACTGGAAGCTTTGCCGGCGACGTTCGCGCCGCTCGCCAAGCCTTCGGCTTACGCGGCGAGCGGCGCGTTCGATCTTCTGCGCACGATGTTTCTGACCAACGTCGAGCGCAACACTGCTACCGATGAAAAGCGGCACGTCCATCAGGCGCGTTGCAATGCGGTACTCATGACGTTGTCATCGTTGCAGACGATTGCGACTGTGGTTGTCGCGTTCTACCTGTTGCAGGCGGGGCATCTTGCAGCGGGGGCGTTATTTGCCACGGTCATCCTGGCTGGACGGTTGAGCCAACCGGTGTTCTCGCTCGTTGGGGTGCTTCCGGCGTTGCGTCAATTGCGCGGGATATTCGCGAACATCAATCGCACCCGTGAGACGAGCCTATCCGTACATGCAGAACCCGTTCTAGGTGTGCCTGGCGAACGTGGATGGCGGACTGATGGCCTGCATTTCGGCTATATGCCGGAACAGCCGCTGTTGCGCGACATCAATTTGCAGATCGCGCCGGGCGAGAAAGTGGCGATCATTGGCGCGCCAGGATGCGGCAAAAGTACGCTTGCGCACATCTTGTTGGGGTTGGTGCCCGCGGACCGGGGGCAGGTGCGTTATAACGGCCACGCCTTCACGGGGAGGCGCGCGGAAGCATTGAGTTACCAGACGCATTATCTTGGGCAGGACGGCATGCTGCTCGGCGACACGCTTGCCGAGAACCTGGCAGTCGAAACACCTGAGACCGACGAAGCATGCTTTGACGCGTTGAACCGATTGCCGCTGCAGTGGTTGCCGCCGATGCTGCCAAACGGCCTGCACACGCGCTTCGATCAGATGCCTGCAAGGCTGACCGCGGCGCAGCGGCAGATGCTCGCGATGGCGCGCCTCGCGCTGACGCGGCGCCCGGTGTGGATTCTGGATGAGCCGACGGCAAATCTCGATGGCTCGACCGAGAAGGCATTCATTGATCTCGTGCATGACAAGGCAACTGCCGATACAACGATCTTGCTACTGACAGACCGCAGCAATCTGCTCTCGATCGTGGACCGCGTCATCGTTCTTTCCGATGGTGCCGTGGCGTTCGATGGACCTCGTGACGCTTTCACGCATCTGCGCACTCATGCGAAGGCAGCGTGAAATGAAGCACGAAATGGAGCATTTGCGGGAACGTTGCCCCACCGCCGGATCATGTGGACGACATGTGGCTAGACGGCGTCTCACACTGGCGCTCGTGAGTCTCGGCGTCATACTGCCGGCGGTGTTGGCACATGCCACGCCACCGGAACGCAGCAGCAAGGTGTACGAGCTGGGATCGATCGATGTCGAGCAACTCGATGCGCTGGACAGCGAGTCGCTCGCCAACAAATTGTTTGGCGTGCGGGCGCAGGCTGTAGAGCGTACCGACGCGCGACGGATGCCGGGAGCCATTGCTCGTGCAGATATCGTTGATCAGGCGATGACGATGATCGGCGTTCCTTATCGTTGGGGCGGTAACGACCCGGACAGTGGGCTCGACTGTAGCGGATTTGTACGCTACGTCTATCGCAAAGCGACAGGCAAGCTGCTGCCTCGGCAGTCCGCGCAGATCAGCAAGACGGGGAGTGCCATTGCAAAGCCGGATTTGCATCCGGGTGACCTTGTTTTTTTCAACACACCGCGCGGCACAGCCACCCACGTCGGTATCTATGTCGGCAAACAGAAATTCGTTCACGCACCGGCCACAGGAAGCTCCATTCGCGTGGAGTCGTTGTCGGCCAATTATTGGGCGTCGCGATACTACGGCGCGAGGCGTTTTATGGGGTGACTTTTGGGGCGCGACGCAGTCAGTCATGCCGCAAAGTCTCGGTGTGCGACTTTGCGCTTGCGTCGAAAAGAGGAGTCCCGCAGGCAGCGCGTTGCTTGCGGATGCTGGCATAACGTTGAACCGGATGTTCTGGTGGAGGTGTCTACCAAACT
This sequence comes from Paraburkholderia sp. RL17-337-BIB-A, assembly GCF_046025895.1. Classification (NCBI taxonomy): domain Bacteria; kingdom Pseudomonadati; phylum Pseudomonadota; class Betaproteobacteria; order Burkholderiales; family Burkholderiaceae; genus Paraburkholderia; species Paraburkholderia sp. RL17-337-BIB-A. Next base: position 946,572 of record NZ_JARESY010000001.1, read on the forward strand.
GTTGCAGGACGCGCTCTGGTAGAGCGAGCGATCCGACCGGCTGCAACCTGCCCTAAAAACGAATAGGCGAACGAGTAAGCGTTTTCGTTTGTGAGACGCCGGTGTTCACCGGCGTCTTCAGGTTGGCCTATTGCCGATCGGTGATGCGTTAGGGCTTCGCCGTGTGCCACATGTCCTTGAAGCCGTCTCCCTTCATGTCACCCGCCTGCTTGTCGGCCGCGTAGCGATACAGCGGATGGCCTTTGTACGCCCATTGCTGTTTGCCGTCGGCTGTGGGAATCACGGTCCAATCGCCTGATGGCTTGTCCGTAGGACTCGCCATTGCAGCAGGCCAGTTGTTCATGCAGCCGCCGGTGCAAGCACTTGTGCCGGGCGTCGTGTCTTTGTCGAAGGTATAGAGCGTCATGCCGTCGGCGGTGACGAAGTGGCCATTATTGACCTTCGGCGCTTCCGCGAAAGCGGTCTGTTGCAGTGCGATCAGCGTAAGCGTGGAGAGGCAGAGGAGAGTCTTGTGCATAATGTCGGCTCCTGTTAGTGATGTTGGTCTCGCGCGATGCGCAGCGTGCGGTCGCGCGTGAGGAATAAACGATTGGGCGAATGCGTTTATTCCGTTACCCCCGTTTGCGTTCGCTAGTGGCGTGATTCGCCCTTGTGATGATTTCCAGCAAAAGGCCCGCTCGACGAGTGAGTCTTCTGTTTTATAGGCTGTTTCCGTGCAGCGCGCTGCAGTCAGTGCGGAATCAGTGGATCTAAACCGGTCTCGGCATTATCGTTTGTCGCCTGCGGGTGAAGCGAGGAACTCCAGCGGTTGCCGCGCTTCCTTCCGATGCAGGGGGGCGGTCGGGATTTTCGGGGCCATGGTCGCCTTGGGGTTCATTGGCGGTTCGATGCCCATGCGCTTGGACAACTCGTTCTGGATATGGACGCCGCTTGCGCTATCTTTTGGGCCGACCGATTTAGCGTCCAGGAACGTTTTCCTGAACGCGTCGACGCTGCCGATATCCGACATCGGCGCGCTCGCTCGCACGGCCATGCCGATGCGCGAGTCCGCGGGCTCCCTGTGAGCGAGGAGGTTGGGGGTGCCCTGCGCGGAGTTACATATTGACGGGCCATAGGCGCTACGGAGCGTATTGTCTGAGCAGGCTTCGAACTTCTTCGGCGTCAGCAGCTTGTAGGCGCGAAGCCACCGGCGTTCATAACGTGCAGGACACAGGCGGCTTGCATGGCGTTGGACGCCAGTGCGCATAGGTGCGTAGCAGGGGGGGCGGTGACGGTGGCGAGGCGGGATTTGGTCATCGAACGAAGGTGAACGAGACCGAGGGCGGCGAACGGTGCGAGCTCGTGCCTGCAAGCGGCCATCGGCAAAGCGACAGGCAACAAAAAACCCGCAAGCAGCAGAGCGCTTACGGGTTTTGAGAGTCTTAATGGTGCAAGCTTGGCAGTGCAAGCCGGTACAGCTTGAAACGGTGTTCTGGTGGAGGCGGCGGGAATCGAACCCGCGTCCAGAAGCACTCTACGACCAGTTCTACATGTTTAGTTCTGTCATTTGATTTAACCGTAGTGACGCGGACGAACACGCTGCACTACGGCGATTCACTAGATTTTCGACCCGGATGTCGTGACACCACCAAGGCTTAACTGACGTATATGACCTCTGTCGGTATTGCTACCGGTCTTGCGACTCTAGCCCGTCAGTGAACTAGGCAGAGGACGGCGGCCCTTAGGCTGCCAGTGCGAACGTATCGTCGTTTGCAGTTACGTTTTTCCCATTGATTAACGAGGTGACGGGTCCTCGACATGCCCTAGCCGCTTCGCAACCCCTGTCGAAACCAGGTCGCCCCCGCGGTTCGTTGCCCAATACTTATGGGCCAAGCGCAGATTTTACAATAGTTTGACGGCCGCGTCCCGACTGATTGGCTTGTTATCTTGCCGCACAGCCGCACAGCCGCACAGCCGCACAGCCGCACAGCCGCACAGCCGCACAGCCGCACAGCCACACAGCCGCACAGCCGCACGAACACGGCAACACGCCGCCATGCGTTGCGTGCGCTCGGTCTGCCGTGTGGTGCCCTCAGCCGATATCGCGCAGCAACTTCTGCAATTCAGCGGGCGAGTGCACGACATGCTGCGCGTGCCATTGGGTCGGCGGAATGTCGTTGCCGCAATAACCGTAGGCGGCCGCAATGGTCTTCATGCCAGCGGCGAAACCCGCCTGCACATCGCGCAGGTCGTCGCCGACATAGACGATGCGCTCCGGCATCACATCCAGTTCACGCGCGGCGTGCAACAAGGGTGCGGGGTGTGGCTTCGAATGCGGGGTCGTGTCGCCGCTCACCACGCAGCCCGCGCGCTCTTCGAGGCCGAGTTGCGCGATCAGCGGCTCGGTGAGCCTTGCCACCTTGTTCGTCACGATGCCCCAGCGCACGCCCCTTGCGTCGAGATCGTCGAGCAATTCGGCGATGCCGGGAAATAGCGTGGTCTCGATGCACAAGTCTGCTTCGTAGTTGGCGAGAAACTCCTCGCGCATCGACGCGAACTCGTGATCCTCAGGGCCGACGCCGAAGGCGCCGCCGATCAGCCCGCGCGCGCCCGCCGATGCAAGCGGCCGCAGGTCTTCGAGCGGCACCATCTCGAGGCTCCGGTCGTGGCGCATCTTATTGACGGCAGCCGCCAGGTCGGGCGCGGTGTCGGCCAGCGTGCCGTCGAGGTCGAACAGGACAGCATGGCAAAGACCGAGCGCGTCGTCATTGTCTTCGCGTTGGGGCAGGGGCGTGGGATCGCTCATTGATTGAATTGTCTGGGCTGGTCGGGCGGATCAGACGTCGCGGCGGCAGGCGAGCATGTAGTTCACGCTCGTGTCGGCGGACAGCGTGAAATGCTTGCTGAGCGGGTTATAAACAATACCTTTGATGTCGGCCGTGCGCAGGCCGGCGGCGCGCACGAAGCTCGCCAATTCCGACGGACGGATGAAGCGTGCGTAGTCGTGCGTACCCTTGGGCAGCATCCGCGCGATATATTCGGCGCCGATCACCGCGAACAGATACGACTTCACATTGCGATTCAGTGTGGAGAAGAACACCCAGCCGCCCGGTTTCACCAGCGTCTTGCATGCTTCGACAATGGCGCCCGGTTCGGGCACGTGTTCGAGCATTTCCATGCAGGTGACTACGTCGTAAGTGCCGGGTTCGCGGGCAGCGAGTGCTTCAGCCGCGATTTCTTCGTAATTAACGGTTACACCACTTTCAAGGCTGTGAAGATCCGCCACGCCCAGTGCCTGGCTCGATAGGTCGATTCCCTTCACGTGCGCGCCCAATCCTGCCATCGACTCCGACAGAATCCCGCCACCGCAGCCAATATCCAGCACCGTCTTCCCGGTAAGAGGCGCGTGCGCGTTAATCCAGCTCAGGCGAATCGGATTGAGTTCATGCAGCGGTTTGAATTCGGCATTCGGGTCCCACCACCGGTGCGCGAGGTCGCTGAATTTCTGCAGTTCGTGGGGATCGGCGTTGGTCATAGCGGAAGCTGCCTCGATGAGGGCGTTGAGCGGGCGCTCGAGGATAAACCCTGAGTATATAGGCCAAGGGAAGGGGCGGCAAAATGCCGCGCGACGCCCGACGTCTTGTTGCTGCGAATCGCAGGCGGTCGGAGGAGGGCGCGAGAACCTGTTCGAGCATGGCATAAAAAAAGCCCCGCTGAAGCGGGGCTTTGATACTGCGGTAATTTGTAGCTTACTGCTTCGAAGTACCCACAACTTCGACTTCCACGCGACGATCCGGTGCGAGGCAGGCGATGAGTTGCTTGTGGTTCTTCTGGTTGCAACCGGTCGTGACCGGGTTGCGCTTGCCCTTGCCTTCCGTATAGATACGGTTGGATTCGATGCCCTTGCTGACCAGGTATGCCTTGACAGCTTGAGCACGGCGCAGCGACAGACGATCGTTGTACTTGTCCGAACCGATGCGGTCCGTGTAACCCGTTGCGACCACGACTTCCAGGTTCAGCGCGCCGATCTTCGATGCCAGATCGTCCAGCTTTTCCTTGCCGGCGGGCTTCAGGATAGCCTTGTCGAAGTCGAACAGAGCGTCAGCTTGATACGTAATCTTTTGGCTCGTGATAGCCGGTGCAGGCGGTGCAACCGGAGCCGGCGGGGTCGGAGCCTGAGCAACCAGGGCGCCATCGCACTTTGCGTTGGCCGTTGCCGGCGTCCAGAATGCATCGCGCCAGCAAAGTTCGTTCGTGCCGTTCATCCACACGTATTCGCCGGTACCATTCACCCAGTTGTCGTTCGTAGCTTGTCGCGACGCCGGCACCGACTGTGCCATGGCGGATGCAGCCATAACTGCGGTAGCTGCAATGAACGCGAGCTTTGAAAGTTTATTCATATTTCTCCTCTCGAAATTGAGATTACCGCAGGTTTACTGCGAGCCTGTTGACGAAGACAAGTCATACATTGCTCGAAGTATAACATCGGTGTAGAACAAAAAATGTGCTGTGTAGACTTCGAGCAGTGTCTAACTCTTTGTGCGTTGGCATTTTGCCATATCGTTCCCTTCCAACGATAAAAAAATCTGCCCCCGATCAAATCGCCCTCCAATTGTGGTGCATGCGCAACAAAAGCAATCCGCTGAAGGCGCCGCCAGTCATGGCTGAGCGGCGGATTGCCCCACGCACGAATCGAGCCTGCCCCGTTTGTTAGCGGCGCGTTCAGGAGGCGTCGCCGGGGTGTCTGCTAATAGGTATACGTACCCCAGTCGGGGGCGGATGCGCGGCATGTTAGAATCGCGTGATGCGTTGCGCCTGCAATGCTTACGCGAAGACGCGGCGAAGTGGGGCGAAGTTGGGTCGCTGCCGCCGTCTTGGCACGTAAAAGATACGGATAATGGATCAATTCGCCAAAGAGACTCTGCCAATCTCCCTAGAGGAGGAAATGCGCCGTTCGTATCTCGATTACGCGATGAGCGTGATCGTGGGGCGTGCGCTTCCCGATGTTCGCGATGGCCTGAAGCCGGTACACCGGCGCGTGCTTTACGCGATGCACGAACTGAACAACGACTGGAACCGGGCTTACAAGAAGTCGGCGCGTATTGTCGGCGACGTCATCGGTAAATATCACCCGCACGGCGACACGGCTGTTTACGACACCATCGTCCGGATGGCGCAGAATTTCTCGCTGCGCTACATGCTGGTGGACGGTCAGGGCAACTTCGGTTCGGTCGACGGCGACAACGCCGCGGCAATGCGCTACACCGAAATCCGCATGGCAAAGATCGGCCACGAGTTGCTGGCCGACATCGACAAGGAAACGGTCGACTTCACGCCGAACTACGACGGCAGCGAAAACGAGCCGGCCATCCTGCCGGCGCGAATTCCCAATCTGCTGATCAATGGTTCGTCCGGTATTGCGGTCGGCATGGCCACCAATATCCCGCCGCACAACCTCAACGAGGTTGTCGACGCGTGTCAGCATCTGCTGAAAAACCCGGAAGCCACGATCGACGAACTGATCGAGATCATTCCGGCCCCTGATTTTCCGACCGCCGGCATTATCTACGGCGTGGCCGGTGTACGCGACGGCTATCGTACCGGCCGCGGCCGCGTGGTGATGCGTGCGCTCACGCACTTCGAGGAGATCGACCGCGGTCAGCGCATGTCGATCATCGTCGACGAGTTGCCGTACCAGGTGAACAAGCGCTCACTTCTGGAGCGCATTGCCGAGCTGGTCAACGAGAAGAAACTCGAAGGCATCTCCGATATCCGCGACGAATCCGACAAGAGCGGCATGCGCGTCGTGATTGAACTGAAGCGCGGCGAAGTGCCCGAAGTCGTTCTCAACAATCTGTATAAGGCGACCCAGCTTCAGGACACCTTCGGCATGAACATGGTCGCGCTGGTCGACGGCCAGCCGAAGCTGTTGAACCTGAAGGAAATGCTGTCGTGCTTCCTGTCGCATCGCCGGGAAGTGCTGACGCGGCGCACTGTATACGAACTGCGCAAGGCGCGCGAACGCGGTCACGTGCTTGAAGGCCTGGCGGTCGCGCTCGCCAACATCGACGAGTTCATCGCGATCATCAAGGCTGCGCCGACTCCGCCGATCGCCAAGCAGGAATTGATGGCGCGTCCGTGGGATTCGTCGCTGGTGCGTGAAATGTTGTCGCGCGCGGAGACGGAAAACGCATCGGCCGGCGGTCGTGAGGCTTACCGTCCCGAGGGTTTGAATCCGTCCTTCGGCATGCAGTCCGATGGTCTCTACCGCCTGTCCGACACCCAGGCTCAGGAAATCTTGCAGATGCGTCTGCAACGCCTGACGGGGCTGGAGCAGGACAAGATCATCGGCGAGTATCGCGACGTGATGTCGCAAATCGCTGACCTGCTGGACATTCTGGCTCGCCCGGAACGCATTACGGCGATCATCGTCGACGAACTGACGTCGATCAAAGCCGAATTCGGCGACGCGCGCCGCTCGAAGATCGAGCTGAACGCCACCGAGCTGAACACCGAAGACCTGATCACGCCGCAAGAGATGGTCGTGACCATGTCGCATGCCGGCTATGTGAAGTCGCAGCCGTTGTCCGAATATCGCGCGCAGAAGCGCGGTGGTCGCGGCAAACAGGCAACTTCCATGAAGGAAGACGACTGGATCGACACGCTCTTCATCGCCAACACGCACGATCACATCCTGTGCTTCTCGAATCGCGGCCGCGTCTACTGGGTCAAGGTTTATGAAGTGCCGCAAGGGTCGCGGAACTCACGCGGCCGTCCGATCGTCAATATGTTCCCGTTGCAGGACGGCGAAAAGATCACGGTCGTGCTGCCGGTCAAGGAATTCACGGCAGACAAATTCGTGTTCATGGCCACTGCGTTAGGAACGGTAAAGAAGACGCCGCTGGAAGCCTTCAGCCGGCCGTTGCGCAAGGGTATTATTGCGGTCGGTCTGGATGACGGCGACTACCTGATCGGCGCCGCCATCACGGACGGCCAGCATGACGTCATGCTGTTCTCGGATTCCGGCAAGGCAGTGCGTTTCGACGAGAACGACGTCCGTCCGATGGGCCGTGAAGCACGTGGTGTGCGTGGCATGCAGCTCGAAGACGGCCAGAGCGTGATCGCGTTGCTGGTGGCCGGCGACGAGCAGCAGTCGGTGCTTACTGCAACTGAAAACGGCTATGGCAAGCGCACGCCGATCACCGAGTACACGCGTCACGGGCGCGGCACGAAGGGGATGATTGCGATCCAGACGTCGGAGCGGAACGGCAAGGTCGTTGCCGCCACACTGGTGGATCAGGAGGCGCAGATCATGCTGATCACCGATACGGGCGTGCTGATTCGTACTCGCGTATCGGAAATCCGCGAAATGGGGCGCGCAACCCAAGGTGTTACACTCATCAGCCTTGACGAAGGGACCAAGCTTTCAGGTCTGCAACAGGTTGCCGAGGCGGAAGCGGACGTAGATGTGGAAGGCGACACCGAAGGTCCTGCCGAAGGCGACAACGGCGGTGAAGACGGTGGTGCGGCCTGATTCGCGTCGGCAGCTTTCAGTCTCAGCTATCGGTTGAAAGCTGCGCAGGGAGCAATGGCGTGTCGGGCCGATACGCATCTCGCGCAGCTTGCAGTTCAAGTTAATTTCTCTTAGGGAGTAATGATGCAAAAACGATTCAAACAACTGATGTTGCTGGCTGCTCTGGTGCCGACCTTCGCTATGGCTCAAGCGCTGCAGAGCCAAGCCCCGGCGGCGGCTCCGGCTGCTGCGGCGGCACCGGTTGATCCGGCCAAGCAGGCTGCAATCAAGGACCTGCTGGACGCAATCGACGCACAGAAGCTCGTCGGCGCAATCGGCAACAGCGCGCAAATGCAAGCTAAGCAGCTGGTTCCGGCTATCCTGTCGGACGCCCTGAGCGAAAACAAGACGATGACGGACAAGCAGAAGCAGGCTTCCGTCCCGACGCTCCAAAAGAACTCGGTGCCGAAGCTGGTTGACGGCGCGGGTCAAGTGTTCGCGACGGACAGCTTCCGCCAGGACGCAATGCAAGCTCAGTACGACGCGTATGCAAAGTACTACAGCACGTCGGAAATCAAGGATCTGACCGCGTTCTACAAGAGCCCGACCGGCCGCAAGTTCATCCAGGTCCAGGACCAGGTTGGCCGCGACGTCGTGAATGGCTTGATGCAAAAGTACATGCCGCAATCGATCAAGGCAACGCGTGACCAGGCTGACAAGGAAGTCGCTTCGGTCAAGCCGGCTAAGTAAGTTTTGACGGTAAGTTTTGACGAAGTGAGCAGGCTCATTAGGCCTACTCGCTGAGCCGACGTATCGGGCTGAACAGGTCGAAAGGCTGCGCTGACACCGCGCTAGCCGCTGCTCGGCAAGCTATACGCTATGCGGGGTTTGGCGGGTTGGTGGCGACAATGCGATAATGGCTGTTTGCGCACACGCGCAGACGGCCATTTTCTTTTGGGCGCGAAATTGTTGTCAACACGCGTCGTTAAACGCGCGTCATCGAGTTCGCGTCGCTAACTTTGCAGCGGCTGTCGCTGCAACGGCTGCCTTGGCGGCTGCCGACTTCGCCGATTTTTGCGCGTTCTGTTCGTTTTTCGCGCCAGCTTCCAGGATCTCACGATGCGCGTTTTTAATTTCTCCGCCGGCCCAGCGGCCATGCCCGAAGAAGTGCTGCGTCAGGCGGCCGACGAGATGCTCGATTGGCAGGGCAGCGGCATGAGTGTGATGGAAATGAGCCATCGCGGCAAAGAATTCATGTCGATCCACGAGGAAGCGCTCGTCGACCTGCGCGAGTTGCTCGCGGTGCCCGCCAGCCATCGCATCCTGTTTCTGCAAGGCGGCGGCTTGGGTGAAAACGCGATCGTGCCGATGAATCTGATGGGCGCGAAGCCGCGCGCGGATTTCGTCGTGACGGGTTCGTGGTCGCAGAAGTCGCTGAAAGAAGCGCAGAAGTACGGCGCCGTGCATCTGGCGGCGAGCGGTCAGACGGCTGAGGGCTTCACGCGCGCGCCGGCACGGTCGGAGTGGCAACTGTCGGACGATCCGGCTTACGTGCATTTGTGCACGAACGAAACGATCCACGGTGTCGAGACGTTCGAGATCCCCGATCTCGGCGATATTCCGCTGGTGGCTGACGCGTCGTCGCACATCCTGTCGCGCCCCATGGACATCGCCAAATACGGTGTGCTGTTTGGCGGCGCGCAGAAGAACATCGGCATGGCGGGCGTGACGGTCGTGATCGTGCGCGAAGACATGCTGGATCGCGCGCAGGCGATCTGCCCGTCGGCGTTCGAATGGAAAACCGTTGCCGAAAACAATTCGATGTACAACACGCCGCCCACGTACGCGATTTACATTGCAGGGCTGGTGTTCAAGTGGTTGAAGAAGCAGGGCGGCCTTATCGCGATGGAAGCGCGCAACCTCGAAAAATCGAAGCTCCTGTACGACGCGATCGATTCGAGCAGCTTCTATCTGAACAAGGTCGAGCGTGGCTCGCGCTCGCGGATGAACGTACCGTTTTTCCTCGCCGACGAGTCGCGCAACGAAGATTTCCTGGCCGGCGCGAAAGCGCGGGGAATGGTGCAGCTAAAGGGCCACAAGTCCGTCGGCGGCATGCGGGCGTCGATTTATAACGCCGTCCCGCTCGAAGGCGTCAAAGCGCTTGTCGAATACATGAAGGAATTCGAACAGCGTAGCGCCTGATTGTCGCGGACATTCAGGCGTGCGCATCCTTTCCAGCACGCATTTGTGCAGCAGCTACCGGCAGGGCCGTTTTCACGCATGGACGACGAACTCAATACCCGACTCAAGCCCCTTCGCGAACGCATCGACGCGCTCGACGCGCAGTTGATCGCGCTCCTCAATCAGCGCGCCGCGGTGGCGCTTGAAGTGGGCGAGGTGAAAAAGCATTTCAACGCGCCGGTGTTTCGCCCCGAGCGCGAGCAGCAGGTGATCGCCCGCCTGCAGGACATGAGCGACGGGCCGCTGGCCAGCGAGCATATCAGCGCGATCTGGCGCGAGATCATGGCCGCGAGCCGCGCGCTCGAGAAGACCATCAAGGCCGCGTATCTCGGCCCGGTCGGCACCTATAGCGAACAGGCGATGCACGAATACTTCGGTCAGTCGATCGAAGGTTTGCCGTGCCCGTCGATCGACGAAGTGTTTCGCTCGGTTGAAGCGGGCGCCGCCGAATTCGGCGTTGTGCCGGTCGAAAATTCGACCGAAGGCGCGGTGTCGCGCACGCTGGATTTGTTGCTGCAAACCCAGCTCACGATTGGCGGCGAACTGGCCTTGCCGATTCACCACAATCTACTGACGCTGAACGGTGGCCTCACCGGCGCGACGCGCGTGTGCGCACATGCGCAGGCGCTCGCCCAATGCCAGCGCTGGCTCGCAACCAACGCGCCGCATCTCGAGCGTCAGGCGGTGTCGAGCAATGCCGAAGCCGCGCGCATGGCGGCGGAAGATCCAACGGTCGCAGCCATCGCCGGCGATCGCGCCGCGACGCATTACGGTCTGCAGGTTGCCTACGCCCTGATCCAGGACGATCCGCACAACCGCACGCGTTTCGTGATGATCGGCAAGGAGCGTACCGGCGTCAGCGGGCACGACCAGACGTCGTTGATCGTCTCAGTGGCGAACGAGCCGGGCGCCGTGTTCAAGTTGCTGGAGCCTTTGGCGCGCCATAGCGTCTCCATGACCCGTTTCGAGTCTCGCCCGGCGCGCGTCGGCACGTGGGAGTATTACTTCTATATCGACGTCGAAGGCCATCGCGACGAGCCGGCGGTCGCAGCCGCGCTCACCGAACTCGGCGAGAAGGCCGCGTTCCTGAAGATACTTGGCTCGTATCCGCGCGCCCGCTAACGTCTGTCGAGGCGCGCTCATGCCACCCGGGCGCGCCTGCCGCATGTTCATTTACTACTAATTAGTCGTTCGGAGATTTTCATGACAACGTCCTTCGGTCCTTCCTATGTGCGCGCGATCGCGCCTTACATCGCCGGCAAGCCGATTTCGGAAGTGGCGCGCGAGTTCGACCTCGACGAAGCGACCATCGTGAAGCTCGCGTCGAATGAAAATCCGCTTGGCATGCCGGAATCGGCGCAGCGGGCCATCGCGCAAGCGGCCAGCGAACTCGGCCGCTATCCGGACGCGAATGCATTCGAACTGAAGGCGGCGCTGAGCGAGCGCTACGGCGTGCCGGCCGACTGGGTCACGCTCGGCAACGGCAGCAACGACATTCTCGAAATTGCTGCGCATGCGTTCGTCGAGAAGGGGCAGTCGATCGTCTACGCGCAATATTCATTCGCGGTGTACGCGCTTGCCACGCAAGGCTTGGGTGCGCGTGCGATCGTCGTGCCGGCCGTCAAGTATGGCCACGATCTCGACGGGATGCTCGCCGCGATCACTGACGACACCCGTCTGGTCTTCGTCGCGAACCCGAATAATCCGACCGGCACGTTCATCGAAGGCGCGAGGCTCGAGGCGTTTCTCGACAAGGTGCCGCGTCACGTGGTCGTCGTGCTCGACGAGGCGTACACGGAATATCTGCCGGAAGAAAAGCGCTACGACTCGATCGCGTGGGTGCGCCGTTATCCGAATCTGCTGGTATCGCGCACGTTCTCGAAGGCGTTTGGCCTCGCGGGCTTGCGTGTCGGCTTCGCGATTGCGCAGCCGGAGTTGACCGATCTGCTGAACCGTCTGCGTCAGCCATTCAACGTGAACACGCTGGCGCAAGCCGCGGCGATCGCGGCACTGAACGACAAGGCGTTTCTGGAAAAAAGCGCGGCCTTGAACGCGCAAGGCTATCGCCTGTTGACCGAAGGGTTCGACAAGCTCGGCCTCGAGTATGTGCCGTCGGACGGCAATTTCGTGCTGGTGCGCGTCGGCAACGACGACGCAGCCGGCAACCGCGTCAACCTGGAACTGCTGAAACAGGGCGTGATCGTGCGCCCGGTCGGCAACTACGGTTTGCCGCAATGGCTGCGCATCACGATCGGCCTGCCGGCAGAAAACGAAGCGTTCCTCGCGGCGCTCGAAAAGACGCTTGCCACCGCGTAAGCGGTTGACCTCGACCCGCGCGCCTCACTTGATGGAAGGCGCGCTTATTCTGTGACCGACGTGGCCGCGTTCTCTTTTAACAAGCTGGTGATTTTCGGTGTCGGCCTGATCGGCGGCTCGCTTGCGCGCGCGCTACGCGAGCGGGGCGAGACGGCTGGCGCGCGCGCGGTGATTGGCGTCGGGCGGTCGTCCGCGTCGACGGCGCGTGCGTTGGAGTTGGGCGTGATCGACGGAGCCGCGGCGTTGAATGATGACGCCGCGTTGCGCGATGCGCTCGCCGGCGCCGACTTCGTGCTGCTTGCCGCACCCGTCGCGCAGACGCAGCCGCTGCTCGAACGCATTGCGCCGTTTCTCGACGCAAGCACGATCGTCACCGATGCCGGCAGCACCAAGTCCGACGTGGTCGCTTCGGCACGCGCGGCGCTCGGGGCGCGCATCGGCCAGTTCGTGCCGGGGCATCCGATCGCCGGCCGTGAGGCGAGCGGCCCGGACGCGGCGTTGCCCGATCTGTACGTGAACCGCAATGTCGTGTTGTGTCCGCTGCCGGAGAACGCGCCGGAAGCGGTCGAGCGCGTGGCCGCGATGTGGCGTGCTACCGGCGCGTGCGTGCGGGACATGACACCCGGGCAGCACGACCGCGTGCTCGCATCGGTCAGCCATTTGCCGCACGTTTTGTCTTTCGCGCTGGTCGAGCAGATTCTCAATTCGCCCGACGCTGCGCTGAAATTCTCATTCGCCGCTGGCGGTTTCCGTGACTTCACGCGTATCGCCGCGTCGAGCCCGGAAATGTGGCGCGACGTGTGCGTGGCAAATCGGGTTGCGCTGCTCGACGAACTGGATGCCTACACGGCGGTGCTCGCGCGCTTGCGCGCGGCGATCGACGCCGGAGACGGCGCCGCGCTCGAAGCCGTGTTCGCGCGCTCGCGCGTTGCGCGCAGCGAATGGCAGGAACAGCGCACCGCCGGGACCGCCCTCGGCGACGCTTCGAAATAACCGGAATTGGACTCAATCATGGAATTCCTCGATCTCGGACCTTTTTCTCGTGCGTCCGGCACGATTCGTTTGCCCGGTTCGAAAAGCATTTCGAATCGCGTGCTGCTCCTTGCGGCACTCGCCGAAGGCGAAACTACGATCACGAACCTGCTCGACTCCGACGACACTCGCGTGATGCTCGACGCGCTTGAAAAGCTCGGCGTGCGCCTGACGCGTGAAGGCGACACCTGTGTCGTGACTGGCACGCGTGGCGCGTTCACGGCGCGCACCGCCGATCTGTTCCTTGGCAACGCCGGCACGGCCGTGCGTCCGCTGACCGCGGCGCTTGCGGTGAATGGCGGCGACTATCGTATCCACGGCGTGCCGCGTATGCACGAGCGGCCGATCGGCGATCTGGTCGACGGCTTGCGGCAGATCGGCGCGAAGATTGACTATGAAGAGAACGAAGGCTACCCGCCGTTGCGGATTCGTCCGGCGCAAATCAAGGCCGACGCGCCGATCCGCGTGCGTGGCGACGTGTCGAGCCAGTTCCTGACTTCGCTACTCATGACGTTGCCGCTGCTGCGCACAGAAAGCGGTGTGACGACGGTGCAGGTGGACGGCGAACTGATCTCGAAGCCGTACATCGAGATCACGATCAAGCTGATGGAGCGCTTCGGCATCAAGGTCGAGCGCCATGAATGGCATCGCTTCATCGTGCCTGCCGGGCAGCGCTATCGGTCGCCGGGCACGATCATGGTGGAAGGCGATGCGTCGTCGGCGTCGTATTTCCTCGCGGCCGGCGCGCTCGGCGGCGGTCCGCTGAAAGTGGAGGGCGTCGGCCGGTCCAGCATCCAGGGCGACGTCGGCTTTGCCGATGCGCTGATCAAGATGGGCGCGAACCTGCAAATGGGCGACGACTGGATCGAAGTGCGCGGCGTCGGCAACGACAACGGCAAGCTCGATCCGATCGACATGGACTTCAACCTGATTCCGGACGCCGCGATGACGATCGCCGTCGCGGCGCTGTTCGCGGACGGCACGACCACGCTGCGCAACATCGCCAGCTGGCGTGTGAAAGAAACCGACCGGATCGCCGCAATGGCAACCGAACTGCGCAAGGTCGGCGCCAAGGTGGAGGAGGGCGAAGACTACCTCGTCGTGACGCCGCCCGAAAAGCTGATTCCGAACGCCGCGATCGACACCTACGACGATCACCGCATGGCGATGTGCTTCTCGCTCGTAAGTCTGGGCGGCGTGCCGATCCGGATCAACGATCCGAAGTGCGTCGGCAAGACATTCCCCGATTATTTCGAGCGCTTCACCGCGCTGGCTCAACCCTGATTCGCTCCCGAATCGACTGACGTGCGACTTTTTCGATGAAACCGATCCGTCCCTTTCACCAGACGCCCGTCATTACAATCGACGGCCCCAGCGCCTCCGGCAAAGGCACGGTGGCCGCGCTGGTTGCTGCGAGCCTCGGCTTCCACTTGCTGGATAGCGGCGCACTTTACCGGTTGGCCGCGCTGGCCAGCATGCGCTATAACATTGTGGCCGACGACGTCGACGCACTTGTCAAACTGATCGACGATCTGCACATCACCTTTCGCGAAGGGCTGGCGCAACTCGACGGTGCCGACGTCTCCGCCGACATTCGTGCGGAGGAAGTCGGCAGCCGCGCTTCGGCGATTGCCGTGCACGCGCCTGTGCGAACCGCGCTGGTGGCGCGTCAGCGGGCTTTCCGTAAGGAACCGGGGCTGGTTGCAGACGGTCGTGACATGGGCACGGTGATCTTCCAGGATGCCATGCTGAAAGTGTTCATGACCGCCAGCGTCGAGGCCCGCGCGGCGCGCCGGCATAAGCAATTGATCCAAAAAGGATTTTCTGCTAATATAGATGACTTGCTCCGGGATTTGCGTGAGCGCGACGAGCGCGACAGTCAGCGCGCGGCCGCGCCGCTCAAGCCCGCAGCGGATGCAAAGCTGCTGGATACCTCCGCATTGTCCGTCGACCAGGCGGTCGAGCAGGTCGTGCAGTGGTATGAAGCATGGGTCCCGCACGCTTGACGGTTGCTTTATGGCTGTATGAGCAGCGGGCGCAGTAGAAGAAGTACCGTTGTCAGTAGGTGCTCCACGTGTGTCGTGGAGCGTGTATTAACCCCTTAACCCCGCGTGGCATTCGCATTCTTGCCGTTGTTGCTGACCGTCCCGGCCAGCCGGGCACCGCGAGAACCATGCAAATTTTGATTTTTATGTCCGACCTGCAAACTTCCAACCCGAATACCGAATCTTTTGCGGCTCTGTTCGAAGAGTCGCTGACCAAGCAAGACATGCGCGCTGGCGAGGTGATCTCCGCCGAAGTCGTGCGTGTTGACCACAACTTCGTGGTCGTCAACGCTGGTCTCAAGTCCGAAGCCTACATCCCGCTCGAAGAGTTCCTGAACGACGCGGGCGAGGTAGAAGTGCAGGCGGGCGACTTCGTTTCCGTCGCGATCGACGCGCTGGAAAACGGCTATGGCGACACGATCCTGTCGCGCGACAAGGCGAAGCGCCTGGCTTCGTGGCTGTCGCTGGAAAAGGCTCTCGACAACAACGAACTCGTGACCGGCACGATCACGGGCAAGGTCAAGGGCGGCATGACCGTCATGGTCAACGGCATCCGCGCGTTCCTGCCGGGTTCGCTGGTTGACACGCGTCCGGTCAAGGACACGACCCCGTACGAAGGCAAGACGCTGGAATTCCGCGTCATCAAGCTCGACCGCAAGCGTAACAACGTCGTGCTGTCGCGCCGTGCCGTGATCGAAGCGACCCAGGGCGAAGAGCGCGCAAAGCTGCTCGAAACGCTGAAGGAAGGCGCGATCGTGGAAGGCGTGGTGAAGAACATCACCGATTACGGCGCGTTCGTGGACCTCGGCGGTATCGACGGCCTGCTGCACATCACCGACATCGCATGGCGTCGTGTGCGTCACCCGAGCGAAGTGCTGTCGGTTGGCCAGGAAGTCACCGCGAAGATCCTCAAGTTCGATCAAGAAAAGAACCGCGTTTCGCTGGGTATCAAGCAACTGGGCGACGATCCGTGGGAAGGCATTTCCCGCCGTTACCCATCGGGCACGCGCCTGTTCGGTAAGGTCACCAACATCACCGACTACGGCGCATTCGTCGAAGTCGAATCGGGCATCGAAGGCCTGGTTCACGTGTCGGAAATGGACTGGACGAACAAGAACGTCGCACCGTCGAAGGTTGTTCAGCTGGGCGACGAAGTCGAAGTCATGGTTCTCGAAATCGACGAAGACCGCCGCCGTATCAGCCTCGGCATGAAGCAATGCAAGCCGAACCCGTGGGACGACTTCAGCCGCAACTTCAAGAAGGGCGACAAGCTGCAAGGCGCAATCAAGTCGATCACCGACTTCGGCGTCTTCATCGGTCTGCCGGGCGGCATCGACGGTCTGGTTCACCTGTCGGACCTGTCGTGGAGCGAAACGGGCGAAGAAGCGGTTCGCAAGTACAAGAAGGGCGACGAAGTGGAAGCGATTGTTCTCGGCATCGACGTCGAGAAGGAACGTATTTCGCTGGGTATCAAGCAGCTCGAAGGCGACCCGTTCAGCAACTTCGTTGCAATGAACGACAAGGGTTCGATCGTCGACGGCGTGGTCAAGACGGTAGACGCAAAGGGTGCAGTGGTTCAGCTGTCGGCAGAAGTCGAAGGCTACCTGCGTGCTTCGGAAATCGCACAAGACCGCGTGGAAGATGCTCGCAACGTGCTGAAGGAAGGCGACAAGGTCAATGCGATGATCATCAACATCGATCGCAAGTCGCGTGGTATCAACCTGTCGGTCAAGGCCAAGGATTCGGCTGAGCAACAGGAAGCGATCCGCGGCCTGGCTTCGTCGGATTCGAACTCGGCTGCTACCGGCACGACGAACCTCGGCGCGCTGCTGAAGGCCAAGCTCGACGGCCAGAATCAGTAAGCCTTGAGTTTTCTTGAGAGGTCTGCTGCAGTATGACCAAATCGGAATTGGTCGCCCAGCTGGCTACGCGATTTCCGCAGCTTGTACTTAAAGATGCGGATTTCGCGGTGAAGACGATGCTTGATGCGATGTCGGAGGCGCTTGCCAACGGTCATCGCATTGAGATTCGTGGCTTCGGCAGCTTCGGCCTTAATCGTCGTCCCTCCCGCGTCGGGCGTAATCCGAAGTCGGGCGAGAAGGTGCTGGTACCTGAGAAGTACGTACCGCACTTCAAGCCGGGCAAGGAATTGCGCGAGCGGGTAGATCGACGTTCGGGCGAGCCGCTGAAGGCCGATGAGCCGGATGACGACGACCTGTAAATGCTTCGCTGTGCGATTGGCAGCGTGGCATTGGTAGCGTCAGCGGCCAAAGCCAGACGGCAAAAGACCAGAAAAAGCGCCTTCGGGCGCTTTTTTTTCGTCCGCAGTTTTCGTTCATCGCTGTTGTCGACAGTGCTTTTTCGCTGGCAGCATTGACGTGGCGGACCCTGTACGCCTGCGGCGTATTCTCAAAATCCATCACGCCTGCGCAGGCATGCGCCTGCGGCACGATCAGCCTCGCACAAGTCCTCAATCAGCCACTTCCTGCCCAGTCGCGAGGGCTTCAATTACAATACGGGTCACTTCGGCGCGGGCAACACCGTGGCGCGACGCGTCATCAAGCCGGCGTCACCCCGCAACTGCCGTCAAGAGACCTATTCATGAAATTTATCGTCTGGCTGATCCGTGTGCTGGTGTTCGTGCTGCTGCTGGTGCTCGCACTCTCCAATACACAACCTGCTACGCTGAATTTCCTCGCTGGCTACGCGTGGTCGGCGCCCTTGATTCTGATCGGCCTCGCGTTCTTCGTGGTGGGGCTGTTGGCCGGGCTGGTGTCGTCAGTGCCGGCCATGCTGCGCTTGCGCATGGAAAATGGCCGGCTCAGGCGCGAGTTGCGTGTGGCGCGTGAAGCCCCGGTGGTGGTCGAACAACCGCCCATGCCGCCGCTGATCTAAGCTTTCTTCTGCCGCGCTTCCGAGGCGCGGCTTTCCGTTTCCGCTGTCCCGCACATTTGCATTAATCGCATGGATCTAGACTTCTGGTGGCTGCTTGTCATACCCGTCGCGTTTGCGTTCGGCTGGATGGCCGCGCGCTACGACCTCAAGACGTTGTTGTCCGAAAGCGCCAACCTGCCGCGCTCATACTTTCGCGGCCTGAATTTCCTGCTCAACGAGCAGCCCGACCAGGCGATCGACGCATTTATCGAAGTCGTCAAGCTCGATCCGGAAACGATCGAGTTGCACTTTGCGCTGGGGAATCTGTTCCGCCGCCGCGGCGAGACCGACCGCGCGATTCGCGTGCATCAGAACCTGTTGAGCCGCACCGATCTGCCCGTCACCGAGCGCGATCACGCGCTGTATGAACTGGGCCAGGATTTTCTGAAGGCCGGTTTGCTCGATCGCGCCGAAGAGACCTTCCGCTCGCTTGAGACGGGTAATTACGCGCTGGGCGCGCAGCGAGCGCTCCTGACCATCTACCAGATCGAGAAAGACTGGGTTAAGTCGATCGACATCGCGCGCCACCTGGAAACCATGGGCGCCGAGTCGCTCGATAAGGAGATCGCGCAGTTCCATTGCGAGCTTGCCCAGGAAGCGCTTCAGCAGAAAAATGCAGACGAGGCGCGCCGTCAGCTAGGTTTTGCATTGAAGGCGAACCCGACTAACGTACGCGCCACGATTCTGTTCGGCGACGTTGATGCGACAGCGGGTTCGCAAGAGGCGGCGATCGTCCAGTGGCGACGCGTCGAGGAACAGAATCCCGCCTATCTGCCGCTCGTCGCCGAAAAGCTGATGAAGGCCTATGAGGCGCTCGGCCGCCCTCAGGATGGCGCCGATCTGCTCACTACGTGGGTGGACCGCTATCCGTCGAACGATCTGCTCGACGTGACCTATCAGCACATTGCGGCAATCCGCGGGCCCGACGCCGCGCATGCGCTGGCGCGTTCGCAGATGCAGAAGTCGCCGAATCTGGCGGGCATGACGCGTCTTCTGGAGGCTCAGGAAGCTGTCGCGGAAGAGCCGCGGCGCAGCGAGCTCGAACTGATGCGTACGCTGATCCGTCAGCGCACAAAAAACTTGCCGCGGTATACGTGCCAGAATTGCGGTTTCAGGGCGCGGCTGTTCTATTGGCAGTGCCCGGGTTGTAGCGGTTGGGAAACCTATGCGCCGCGTCGCGTCGAACCGATCACGGCGTCGAACTGATCGCGCATGCAATCGTGTAGTCGAGCCGCAAAGACGGCGGCCCGCCAGGCGAAGTAGGCCAGGCGGGATCAAGACGGCCTTGTTCACTACGAGAAACCCTCACCGGAACCCTCCACCGGAAAGCGTATGAAAATCACTATTATCGGCACGGGCTATGTTGGCCTCGTCACCGGCGCGTGCCTCGCTGAAATCGGCCATGACGTCTTCTGTCTCGACGTTGATCCGCGCAAGATCGAAATCCTCAACAGCGGCGGTGTGCCGATCCACGAGCCGGGTTTGCTGGAGATCATCGCCCGTACGCGCAAGGCTCGCCGCATCACGTTTTCGACGGATATTGAAGCGAGCGTGGCGCACGGCGAGGTGCAGTTCATCGCCGTCGGCACGCCGCCCGACGAAGACGGTTCGGCCGACCTGCAATACGTGCTCGAAGCGGCGCGCAACATCGGCCGCACGATGAACGGCTTCAAGGTAATCGTCGACAAATCGACGGTGCCGGTCGGCACGGCGCAACGTGTGCGCGCGGTGGTCGAAGAGGAACTGGCCAAACGCGGCCTCGCCCATAGCGAGCAGCACCGCTTCTCGGTGGTATCCAACCCGGAGTTTCTGAAAGAAGGCGCGGCTGTCGACGACTTCATGCGCCCCGATCGCATTGTGCTTGGCAGCGACGAAGACGAAGCCGGCCTGCGCGCGCGCGAGCTGATGAAACGTCTGTACGCGCCGTTCAATCGCAATCACGAACGTACGATGTACATGGACGTGCGCTCGGCTGAATTCACGAAATACGCGGCCAATGCGATGCTCGCCACGCGCATCTCGTTCATGAACGAGATGTCGAATCTGGCGGACCGGGTCGGCGCGGATATCGAAGCGGTGCGTCGCGGCATCGGCTCGGACCCGCGTATCGGCTATCACTTTCTGTATGCGGGTTGCGGTTACGGCGGGTCGTGCTTCCCGAAGGACGTGCAGGCGTTGATCCGTACCGCTAGCGAAAGCGGCCACCATCTGCGCATCCTCGAAGCGGTCGAGGAAGTGAACTACAAGCAGAAAGACGTGCTGGTGCAGAAGATCACGGCCAGGCTCGGTGAAGATCTGAGCGGCCGCACGTTCGCCGTGTGGGGGCTCGCATTCAAGCCGAATACCGACGACATGCGCGAGGCGCCGAGCCGTCGCGTGATCGCTGAACTGCTGGCGCGCGGCGCTCAGGTTCGCGCGTACGATCCGGTGGCGGTGGCTGAAGCGCGCCGCGTGTTCGCCATCGATCTGCGCGATGCGCCGGAGCAGCAAGCGCGTCTCACATTCACGAGCACCCAGGACGAAACGCTCACCGGTGCCGACGCGCTGGTGGTCGTCACAGAATGGAAGGAATTCAAGAGCCCGGATTTCGTGCACTTGAAATCGGTGCTGAAGTCGCCGCTGATTTTCGACGGCCGCAATCTGTACGAGCCGGACGCGATGACCGAACTCGGCATCGACTATCACTCGATCGGACGACCTTATGCCCAGCCCACTGAATTTCCAGCCGGTGTCGCCAACCATGCCTGAGGCCGTTCAGTCCATGCCTGCGGCGGCACTTACCGTGGTGCCGCGCGAACGCCTCGGCGCGGCGCGCGTGCTGGTGGTCGGCGACGTGATGCTCGATCGCTACTGGTTCGGCGACGTGAACCGTATTTCGCCGGAAGCGCCAGTGCCGGTCGTGCATGTGCGACGCCAGGAAGACCGCCTCGGCGGTGCGGCGAATGTGGCGCGCAATGCGGTTGCGCTCGGCGCGCAAGCGGGTTTGCTGTGCGTGGTCGGCCATGACGAGCCCGGCGAGCGCATCGTGCAGCTGCTCGGCGAAAGCGGTGTGGCGCCGCATCTCGAGCGCGATCCGGATCTGCTCACCACCATCAAGCTGCGCGTGCTGTCGCGTCAGCAGCAGTTGCTGCGCGTCGACTTCGAAAACTCGCCGGCGCACGAAGTGCTGCTCGCGGGCCTCGCGCGTTTCGACGACCTGCTGCCGTCGCACGACGTGATCCTGATGTCCGACTACGCGAAGGGCGGTCTCACGCACGTCACGCAGATGATCGCGAAGGCGCATGCGGCGGGCAAGCCTGTGCTGGTCGATCCGAAGGGCGACGACTGGGAGCGCTATCGCGGCGCCACGCTGATTACGCCGAATCGCGCCGAGTTGCGCGAGGTGGTCGGACAGTGGAAATCCGAGGAAGATCTGATCGCGCGCGTCACCAGGCTGCGCGCCGATCTCGAGTTCAAGGCGTTGCTGCTGACGCGCTCGGAAGAGGGCATGACGCTCTTCTCCGACGACGGCATCCTGCACGCTTCGGCGGTTGCACGCGAAGTGTATGATGTGTCGGGCGCGGGCGACACTGTGATCGCCACGCTCGCCGCCATGCTCGGCGCGGGTTTGACGCTGGTCGAGGCGGTCGGGCTCGCGAATCGCGCGGCCGGCATCGTGGTCGGCAAGCTCGGCACCGCCACCGTCACCTACGACGAACTCTTCCATTGATGCGGCCCGCCGGGTTCCCTGCCGTGCACCCGTTAGTGACGCGAGGCAGCGGAATCCGCCGGAAGCAGCGAGGCGTCAACTGAACACCATTACCGCAGGATCATCATCATGACGCTCATCGTCACCGGCGCGGCCGGCTTTATCGGCAGCAATCTCGTGAAGGCGCTCAATGAGCGCGGTGAACAACGCATCATCGCGGTCGACAACCTCACGCGCGCGGACAAATTCAAGAACCTCGTCGACTGCGAGATCGACGATTATCTCGACAAGACCGAATTCGTCGAACGCTTCAAGCGGGGCGACTTCGGCAAAGTGCGCGCGATTTTCCACGAAGGCGCCTGCTCGGACACGATGGAAACCGACGGTCGCTACATGATGGACAACAACTTCCGCTATAGCCGTGAAGTGCTGGATGTCTGTCTCGCGCAGAACATCCAGTTTCTGTATGCGTCCTCGGCGGCAACGTATGGCGGCTCGAGCCGCTTCGTCGAAGAACGCGAAGTCGAGCAGCCGCTGAACGTGTACGGCTATTCGAAGTTCCTGTTCGACCAGGTGATTCGCCGCGTGCTGCCCACCGCGAAGAGTCAGATTGCCGGCTTCCGCTATTTCAACGTGTACGGGCCGCGCGAGACGCATAAGGCGCGGATGGCGTCGGTGGCGTTTCATAACTTCAATCAGTTCCGCGCCGAGGGCAAGGTCAAGCTGTTCGGCGAATACAACGGTTATGCTGCCGGCGAACAGACGCGCGACTTCGTCTCCGTCGAAGACGTGGTCAAGGTCAACCTGTTCTTCTTCGACAATCCGGACAAGTCGGGCATCTTCAACCTGGGCAGCGGCCGTGCGCAGCCGTTCAACGACATTGCGAGCACGGTGGTCAACACGCTGCGTGCGTTGAACAACGAGCCGCCGTTGTCGCTGGCGGATCAGGTGCAACGCGGGCTGATCGAATACATTCCGTTCCCTGATGCATTGCGCGGCAAGTATCAATGCTTCACGCAAGCCGACCTGACGAAGCTGCGCGCCGCCGGTTACGACGCGCCGTTCCTGAGCGTGCAGGAAGGCGTCGATCGATACGTACGTTGGCTATTCGGCCAGGTGTAAATCTTTCGGATACCTCTTTAAACTGGAATCTCCCGGTTGGTGATGGTCGCCAACCGGTTGTACGAGGGAGATTCCATATGTTTCGAAAAATTCTGGTTACCGCGGCCATGCTCGCCGCTTTTGGCCACGCGTATACGGCGGTCGACGTCAACACGGCTAACGAGGACGCGCTGCGCGGCATCAAGGGCATCGGTCCTGCCAAAGCGAAAGCCATTCTCGAAGAGCGTTCAGCGCATGGTCCGTTCAAGGACCCGGCCGATCTCGGCAAGCGCGTCAAAGGCATGGGCGGGCATACCGTCGAGCGCCTGCAGGCGGAGGGTCTCGCTGTCGGTCCGGCTGGCGCGGCTGCTAACACGCAGGCTGCGGCGTCTGCACAGTCCAAGGGCGCGGCCGCTGCGGGCAGTGGCGCCAATGCGGCCAACTCGACTAACGCTGCCAATGCCCAAAAGAGCAATGCCACTGTGGCGGTGAAGAAATAGCCTGACGCGGGCCGTGCGCGAGGCCGGTCACCTCCGCGCGCACGGTGCGCCATCGTAGTTCCCCTTCATGGTCGGAGTGGTAAGAACACTCCTTCAGCTGTCATGCAGATGACTGGCTCCCGCGGTTCTCAGCCGCGGGCTTTTTGCGTGGTTTCCCGGTGTGGCTTGTGCGCGGTTTGTGTGCTGCTCTTTGCACGGGCTTATGCACGGACTTATGCACGGCCTTCGCGATTTTTTTTGCACGGCGACGGGTCGCCACGCACGCTCGCCAGTCAGCGCCTGCATCCATGCGGCCAGAAGGGCCGCGCGGCAGCCACGCGCACGGTGGTTTAGAATCGATGGATTGAAGACTCCGCGCATCGACAGCACTCGACCCGATATGGCATACAAAACGATTGAAGACACGATTGGCAATACGCCGCTCGTGCAACTCGTCCGGCTCCCTGACGACGAGATCCGCAGCCGCAACAACGTGATTCTTGCAAAGCTCGAGGGCAACAATCCCGCGGGTTCGGTGAAGGACCGCCCGGCGCTGTCGATGATCAAGAAAGCGGAAGCACGCGGCCGTATCAAGCCGGGCGACACGCTGATCGAATCGACCAGCGGCAACACGGGTATCGCCTTGGCGATGGCTGCGGCGATCCGCGGCTACAAGATGGTGCTGATCATGCCGGAAGATCTCTCGGTGGAGCGCCGTCAGAGCATGGCCGCCTATGGCGCGCAGATCGTGCTGACGCCGGTCACGGGCGGCATGGAATACGCGCGCGATCTCGCTGAACAGATGCAGCGCGAAGGCAAGGGCATCATCCTCGATCAGTTTGCGAATCCGGACAATCCGGCCGCGCACGTCGAAGGCACCGGGCCGGAAATCTGGCGCGACACGGAAGGGCGCATCACGCACTTCGTTTCGTCGATGGGCACGACCGGTACGATCATGGGCGTGTCCGCCTATCTGAAGGAACAGAATCAGGCGATCGAGATCATCGGCGCGCAGCCGGAAGAGGGTTCGCGCATTCCGGGCATCCGCAAATGGCCGGAAGCGTATTTGCCGAAGATTTTCGATCGCAGCCGCGTCGACCACGTCGAGAACGTGAGCCAGGCCGCAGCGGAAGCAATGGCGCGACGCATGGCCTCGGT
Source organism: Paraburkholderia sp. RL17-337-BIB-A (assembly GCF_046025895.1). Classification (NCBI taxonomy): domain Bacteria; kingdom Pseudomonadati; phylum Pseudomonadota; class Betaproteobacteria; order Burkholderiales; family Burkholderiaceae; genus Paraburkholderia; species Paraburkholderia sp. RL17-337-BIB-A. Next base: position 971,058 of record NZ_JARESY010000001.1, read on the forward strand.
CGAAGGGATCTTTGCCGGCATTTCGTCGGGTGGGGCCTGTGAGGTGGCGCTGCGCGTCGCGCGCCAGGTCGAGAACGCAACGATCGTGTTTATCGTCTGCGATCGGGGCGACCGGTATCTGTCGACGGGTGTGTTCCCGGCTTGATTGCGCTTCGGCGGATGGAGTGGCCCTCAAGCTGGGTTAGCCGATAAAAAGCGCCGGTTCAACCGGCGCTTCAGACTGCTGATCAACCCCACGTTTTTCGGAGCGTGGGGTTTTGTTTTTCAGGCGAGGCGAATCGCTGCGGGGCATGGGACTTTGTGAGTAAGCCGGGCCAGAAGTGCGGTGATGAGTCGATGGTTGCTGCCATCATTTTGTGTCGCTCGTGAACCCGCTCTTGAAGCGTTTGCAACCCGTTCGCGACGCGCTTGCAACCCCGTTCGTGAAAAGCCGCCTGCAACCCACTCGTAACCCGCGTGCAACCCGTTCGCAACGCGGCGAGCGTCCGGGCACCGTCTCTCAGCTTATTGCGAAGCCGCGTCCGGCGCCGCCGCATTGCTGCTGGCGTTCGCCGCGTCGCTCGCTTCCATCTGCGCTTTGACCCGCTGACCCAATTGATAAACCGCCAGTGCGTAGAAGAAACTCCGGTTATAGCGCGTCAGCACATAGAAGTTCTTCAAGCCCAGCATGTATTCCGTACCACGCCCCGGCGACGGCAGATCGACCACCGTCACCGGCGTCGAGGCCTCCGACGCGATATCGAGCGCCGGTTCGTTCAGCAGCATCCCGGCGCGCAACAATTGATTCAGCGGCCAATGCGGCTCCGGCTGACCGTCGGCGGCCGCTTGCGCGACGCCCAGGCTGCCGGCGTCCGTGCCGATCTTCCACACCACCGGCCGGCCATTTTCCCAGCCGTTCTGGCGCAGATAATTGGCCACGCTGCCAATCGCATCCGCCTGGTTCGTGCGTAGATCGATCTGCTTGTTGCCGTCGTAGCTCACCGCGTATTGCACGATGCTGCTCGGCAGGAACTGCGGAATCCCGATCGCGCCGGTGTAGGAGCCGAGCACGCTGGTCGGATCGATTTGCGAATCGCGCGTCCACACCAGATAGTCTTCGAGATTCTTGCGGAAGGTCGCCTGGCGATCCGCGCGATTGGCGGTATTCGGATAGTCGAAGCTGAGCGTGGTCAGCGCGTCGAGCACGCGGAAGTTGCCCATGAAGCGCCCGTAGATCGTCTCCACACCGATAATGCCGACGATCACTTCCGGCGGCACGCCGAACTCTTCATAGGCGCGTTGCAGCGTGGCCTGGTTGGCGCGCCAGAAGCGCACGCCGGCATTGATGCGCACCTGGTCGAGAAAGCGCGACTGATAGACGCGCCAGTTCTTGATCGAGGGCGACGGCGACGGCGTGACGAGCTTGACCGCGGTGGCCGAATAGCTCACGCGAGCGAACAACGCATGCAATGCGGCTTCGTCGAAGTCGTAGCGCGCGGACATGTCGTTGATGAACGCGTCGACGTTCGGGTTATTCGTATAGCGCTGCGGGATGATCTCTTCCTCGAAGGTTTGCCCTTGCGGCACCGCTGGTTGCGGCTGGCTTTGCGCGAGCAGCACGGGCGGCTTCTTCGCGGTGCTTTGCGCGAGCGCCGGACTAGTTGCCATGAACATGCACGATGCGACGGACAATGCGGTGGCCGCGGTCTTCAGGTGTAGCCGGTTTCGTGCAGACAGAGCAAGCTTGACGGTCATAGTGAGCTGGGGGCGCAGTGCGAAAGAGACAGGGAAAAACGGTTCGGGGCAGTATACCCGACGCTTTCTGCAAAACTGTGCGCAGCGCGTCACAGTCGCATCGTGTGGTAACTTGGCAAATGTTGGCGCGCCCCGTGAGCGCGCCCTTGGACGGAGACACGTGGCGCGCGCCTCGAAGGTGCGCACCGCGCAAGAGGATCATGGCAACAGCCTTTTATTCCCACGCCGACTGTTTGCTGCACGATATGGGGCAATGGCATCCCGAATGCCCGGCGCGCCTGCAGGCAATCGAAGATCAATTGATCGCGAGCCGCATCGACTCGCTGATCGAGCGCGAGTCGCCGCCGCTCGCCGATGACGCCGCGCTGCTGCGTGTGCATACGCAAGCCCACGTCGATTACATCCGCAGCCGTTCGCCCGCGGAGGGGCTCGCCGAAATCGACCCCGACACGTCGATGAACCCATACAGCTTGCAGGCCGCGTTGCGCGCGGCCGGCGCCGCGGTGGCCGCGACCGACGCCGTGATCGAAGGCCGCTACGACAACGCGTTCTGCAGCGTGCGCCCGCCGGGCCACCATGCGGAGCCGGCGCGTGCAATGGGCTTCTGCTTCTTCAACAACATCGCGATCGCCGCCCGTCATGCGCTGGAAGTGCACGGCATGCAGCGCGTGGCGATCATCGACTTCGACGTCCATCACGGCAACGGCACCGAAGCGGCCTTTTCGGGCGACTCGCGTGTGCTGATGTGCAGCATCTTCCAGCATCCGTTCTATCCGTTCACCGGCGCAGACAATCAGGCGCCGAACATGTGCAACGTGCCGATGCCGGCGCGCTCGAAAGGCATGGCGGTGCGCGAGGCGGTCGACCTGTTGTGGTTGCCGCGCCTGCACGATTTCAAGCCCGAGATGATCTTCATTTCGGCCGGCTTCGATGCGCATCGCGAGGACGATCTCGGCAACATGGGCCTCGTCGAAGACGACTACGCATGGATCACCGACCAGGTGCGCGAGATCGCGAAGCGTTATGCGGGTGGGCGGATCGTCAGCTGTCTCGAAGGCGGGTACAACTTGTCGGCGCTCGGGCGCAGCGTGGTCGCGCACGTGCGCTCGCTGGCCGGAATCTGAGCTGCCGCGCCGCAGTCACCCCAAGCTACAGGAACTGCGCGAACGTCGCGAACCGCATCCACTCAACGAGGAACGAGCCATGAATGCCGAGGTGCGCAGGGCTTCGCTGGTCGAAACCGAACACGACGCCTATGGCGTGCCGGGCGTCGTCCGCTTGACGATGAACCGGCCTGATGCCTTCAACTCACTCTCCGAAGCACTGCTGGACGAGTTGCAGGCGACGCTGACGGCGCTGGCGCAGTCGTCCAATGCGCGGGTGGTGGTGATCGCCGGCGCGGGCCGCGCGTTTTGCGCGGGACACGATCTGAAGGAGATGCGCGCGGCGCCGTCGCTGGCTTACTACCAGGCGTTGTTCGCGCGCTGCACGAAACTGATGTTGACGATCCAGCGCTTGCCGCAACCGGTGATCGCGCGGGTGCACGGCATCGCCACGGCCGCCGGCTGTCAGCTGGTCGCGATGTGCGATCTGGCCGTCGCCGCCGATACCGCGCGCTTTGCCGTCTCGGGCGTCAACCTGGGTCTTTTCTGCGCGACGCCTTCGGTGCCGCTGTCGCGCAATCTGTCGCGTAAGGCAGCGCTCGAAATGCTGCTCACTGGCGATTTCATCGACGCCGTGCAAGCGAAACACCAAGGCCTCGTGAATCGCGTGGTTCCGGCCGACGCGCTCGACGCCGAGCTCGCGCGGCTCGCGAAAAGCATCTGCGCGAAACCCGTCGAAGCGGTGAGCGCCGGCAAGGGCCTGTTCTACCGGCAGTTGGAAATGGGCATCGAAGCGGCGTATCAGCTGGCCGGCCAGACCATGGCCTGCAACATGATGGACGAATCGGCGCTCGAAGGCGTGCAGGCCTTCATCGACAAACGCCCGCCCGACTGGAAGCGCTAGCGCCGGGTTGAGCCGTTCTTGCCGGGAGGCGCCCCAGCGCTCATTCATCCGGACGCCTGAGCTTCTAAATGCCTCCCGATGCTGAACCTGGGGGGCATCCGCGCATCGACTTACTCAAGCGGTTTGCCTATGTCGAAACGAGCCGTCCAGGCCTTAAGCTCCGGGCAGCCGTTTCACGATCCAGTCGATCAGCGCGCCGATCACCCGATCCCGGTCGAGATCGTTCATCGTCTCGTGATAGCTGCCTTCGTGCAGGGTGAGCGTCTTGTCCGGCGAACCGGCATGCGCGCCGAAATCGCGGCTGCCTTCGGGTTCGGTGAGCTTGTCGGCGGTGCCGTGATACACCAGCAGCGGCACACGAAGTCCGGCACGGCCGCGCTCGATGCGAGCCATCGCCAGCAATAACTCCGCGCCCGTGCGCGCCGGAATCGCGCCGTGATGAACCAGCGGATCGTTGCGATTAGCGTTCACCACGGGCTGAAGACGCGACAGCAAGCCGGCGTCGATTTTCATCGCCGGGAAGGTCGGCCAGATGCGGCTGATTATCTGGCTCACCTTGAGCATCCAGCGCGGCACATCGCGGCCCGGCGCGAGCGCGGGGCTCGACAGGATCAGGCCGCTCAGCCGACGCCCGCTCGCCTCGAGCCGCTCGATTGCATAAAGCGCCGCGACCGCGCCACCCATGCTGTGGCTCATCAGAAACATCGGTGCGCAACTGATCGCGGCTTCATCGAGCAAGGCCTGGGCATCGAGCAGATAGTCGTCGAAGCGGTTGACCCACACGCGTTTACCCGGCGCATGCCCATGTCCGCGCAAATCGATCGCGACCAGTTCAATGCCGACCGGGTTCAGCCGGGCCGCCAGCGCCGCGTAACGCCCGGCGTGCTCAGCGAGCCCGTGCACCAGCGCGACCGTGGCGCGCAGTTGAGTGGTTGCGGGCCACCGATACAACGGCAGTTCGATGCCGTCGCTCGTCGTGACCGTCGCGCGCAGCGCGGCGCCACCTTTCGGGGCGTCCGCAGGGGCGTCCGCAGGGGTGGCCGCAGCGGGACGCACATTGCCGGGTCGAGTCGTTTCCATAGCTGCTGTTTGTCCTGAACGGGTCCTGATTCTGGTTCGCCCGATCATAGTCGTAGCGGACGCGCACGCGCGAGTCTCGCGCGCAGGGCAGGCCTCTAATGCTCTGTGGTTATGAAAAGATCGTAATTGATTATTAAAGGGAATGACGACGCTGCGGTAGAATTGCGGGCTCAAATCCAAACAAAAGCCACGGCGGCCGCTTGTCAGGAGCGCACAACGCTCGTTGGCAAACTCCGCCGTTTCGTTTTTCCATGATCGAAATACGCAATATCTCTCAGCGGTTCGCCGGGCCCCGGGGCTGGGTCGAGGCGCTGCACAACGTCAATCTGTCGATTCCGGCGGGCGAAGTGTTCGGCATTATCGGCCGCAGCGGCGCGGGCAAGAGTACGCTCGTGCGTACCATCAACCTGCTGACGCGACCGAGCGAGGGCAACATCGTTGTCAACGGCCTCGATCTGACGACGCTGCCCGCCGCGCAATTGCGCGAGGCGCGTCGCGAAATCGGCATGATCTTCCAGCACTTCAACCTGCTGTCGTCGCGTACGGTGTACGAGAACGTGGCGTTGCCGCTCGAACTCGCCGGGATGAAGCGCGACGAGATCGAGGCGAATGTGTTGCCGCTGCTCGAACTGGTGGGCCTGTCGGCGCAGAAGGATCGTTATCCGGCGCAGATCAGCGGCGGACAGAAGCAGCGCGTCGGCATCGCACGTGCGCTGGCGAGCAAGCCGAAAGTGTTGCTGTCCGACGAAGCGACTTCCGCGCTCGATCCCGAAACCACCCGCTCGATCCTCGATCTCCTCAAGCGCATCAATCGCGAACTGAACCTGACGATCGTGCTGATCACACACCAGATGGGCGTGATCAAGCAGGTCTGCGACCGCGTCGCGGTGCTGGATGCCGGCCGTGTGGTGGAAGAGGGCAAGGTCATCGACGTGTTCCTGCAACCGCATCATGAAGTGACGCGCGCGCTGATTGGCGACGTGATCGCGCAGGAACTGCCGCCCGCCATGAAGGCACGTGTGGCTGAGCGTCTGAAGACCGGCAGCGGCCACTTGCTGCGCCTGGCGTTCACCGGTTCGGGTGTCGATCAGCCGATCCTGTCGGAAACGATTCGCCGCTACGAACTCGACTTCAACATCCTGCACGGCCAGATCGACGAGATCCAGGGGCAGGCGTTCGGCTCGCTCGCGGTGCTCGCGGGCGGCGAACCGGCGAAGGTGGCGCAGGCGCTGACGTATCTGCGCGAACAGGGTGTGGTGGTGGAGGAGCTGTCGTATGTTGAGTGAAATGTTCGATATGTTCGTCCAGTCGTTCTGGGAAACGCTCGTGATGGTGGGCATTTCCGGGCTGGTCGGCGCGGCGGTCGGTCTGCCGCTCGGCGTGCTGCTATATCTGACGGACCGTCAGGGCGTGCTGCAGAACATCGCCGTGAATCGTGTGATGGGCGTGATCGTCAATGCCGTGCGCTCGACGCCGTTCATCATCTTGCTGGTTGCGGTGATTCCGTTCACGCGTCTCGTGGTGGGTTCGTCGATCGGCACGGCTGCGGCCGTGGTGCCGTTGACGATTGCCGCGGCGCCGTTCATCGCGCGTCTGGTTGAGACAGCTTTGCGCGAAGTCGATCGTGGTCTGATCGAAGCCGCGCAGGCGATGGGCGCGACTACCAGCCAGATCGTCTTCAAGGTGCTGTTGCCGGAATCGCTGCCGGGCGTGGTCGCCGGCTTGACGATTACCTTCGTGTCGCTGGTCGGCTACTCGGCGATGGCCGGTGCGATCGGCGGTGGCGGACTCGGCGACCTGGGCATTCGTTACGGGTATCAGCGTTTTTTGCCGGAAGTGATGGTGACGGTCGTGGTGATCCTGATCGTCTTCGTCCAACTGGTGCAGTCGTTCGGGGATTGGCTCGTGCGTCGTTTGAGCCATAAATAAACAAGGGTCATCGGAACCCGCCAGGCAGAATCGAAAAAAGGTCCATCATGCAACGTCGTTTCATTCTCAAGCTGGCCGCCACGCTCGGCGCCGCGTCGCTATTCGCTGCCGCCACGGCGGCTCACGCTGAAGACTCGATCAAGGTCGGCGTCACCGGCGGCCCGCACGCGCAGATCATGGAGGTCGTGAAGACCGTCGCCGCGAAGAACGGTCTGAACATCAAGATTGTCGAGTTTTCGGATTACGTGCAGCCGAACGCGGCGCTCGCCGGCGGCGACCTGGACGCGAACAGCTACCAGCATGACCCGTACTTGCAGGCCCAGGTGAAGGACCGCGGCTACAAGCTGATCCGTGTCGCCGATACGGTCACGTACCCGATGGGCATCTACTCGAAGAAAGTGAAGACGCTCGCTGAATTGCAGCCGGGCGCGAAGATCGCGGTGCCGAACGATCCGACCAATGGCGGCCGGGCACTCCTGTTGCTGCAAAAGCAGGGTCTGCTGAAGCTGCGCGCCGATGCGGGTCTGAAGGCAACGCCGCTCGACATCGTCGACAACCCGAAGAAGCTCAAGATCGTCGAACTCGACGCCGCGCAAATTCCGCGTTCGTTAAACGACGTGGACGCGGCCGCGATCAACACCAACTTCGCGATGGAAGCAGGTCTGAAGCCCAAGCAGGACGCTATCGCGATCGAAGACCCGAAGGGTCCGTACGTGAACATCATCGCCATCCGCGAAGCCGACAAGAACAAGCCGTGGGTGGCGAAGCTGGTCGCGGCGTATCATTCGCCGGAAGTGAAGCAGTTTGTCGAAAGCAAGTTCGGCGGGTCGGTGATCACCGCCTGGTGATTTGACGGCCGTTTTTCGACCGTTTCACATAGCAATACACGACGGCAATGCAAAATTAGAGTCGTAGGTCTTAACCCGGGGTTGTCTCCCGGGTTTTTTCGAGATTAAAATAGAACGATCGTTCGATATTGCCGTCACGCCGCTGGGGAGCGATATCCTCCTGCTAGAGCACCCGCGACACGGCTGCCACGAAAGTGCAGTCGTTATAATGTTCGTTGGGTTGACGTATTCGTAACTTTGGAGCGTGTGCATGAAAATCCTGGTGCCAGTCAAGAGAGTGGTCGACTACAACGTGAAAGTCCGGGTCAAGTCGGACGGCACGGGCGTCGACATCGCGAACGTGAAGATGTCGATGAATCCGTTCGACGAAATCGCGGTTGAAGAAGCCGTGCGTCTGCGTGAAGCCGGCGTGGCGACCGAAGTGATCGCCGTGTCGGCCGGCGTGACGCAATCGCAGGAAACGCTGCGCACGGCGCTGGCGATCGGTGCGGACCGCGCGATCCTGATCGAGTCTTCTGAAGAGTTGCAGCCGCTGGCGGTCGCCAAGCTGCTCAAGGCGCTGGTCGACAAGGAACAGCCTTCGCTCGTCATTCTCGGCAAGCAGGCAATCGACGACGATTCGAATCAGACCGGCCAGATGCTGGCCGCGCTGGCTAACCTGCCGCAAGCCACGTTTGCGTCGAAAGTTGTCGTCGCTGACGGCAAGGCAACTGTGTCGCGCGAAGTCGACGGCGGCGCTGAAACGCTGTCTTTAAAGCTGCCCGCGGTCGTCACCACCGACCTGCGCCTGAACGAGCCGCGCTATGTGACGCTGCCGAACATCATGAAGGCGAAGAAAAAGCCGCTCGAAGTCATCAAGCCGGAAGACCTCGGTGTCGACGTCACGCCGCGCCTGAAGACGCTGAAAGTCGTCGAGCCGCCCAAGCGCTCCGCCGGTGTGAAGGTGCCGGATGTGAAGACGCTGGTCGAGAAGCTGAAGACCGAAGCCAAGGTGCTTTAAGTAGAACGTGGAGACGGACGAAATGACGAATCTGGTAATAGCAGAACACGATAACGCGTCGATCAAGGCCGCGACGCTGAACACGATCGCAGCGGCGCAGAAGATTGGTGGCGATATTCACGTGCTGGTCGCGGGTCACAACGCGCAGGCTGCGGCTGACGCGGCAGCGAAAATCGCAGGCGTTTCCAAAGTATTGCTGGCCGACGCACCGCAACTCGAAGCAGGCCTCGCGGAAAACGTCGAAGCGACGGTGCTGAACATCGCGAAGGACTACACGCACATCCTCGCGCCGGCGACTGCCTACGGCAAGAACATCGCACCGCGTATCGCAGCGAAGCTGGACGTCGCGCAGATCAGCGACATCACCGCAGTGGATGCGGCTGATACGTTCGAGCGCCCGATCTACGCGGGTAACGCGATTGCGACGGTTCAATCGGCTGATCCGATCAAGGTCATCACGGTCCGCTCGACCGGTTTTGACCCGGTCGCGGCGGAAGGCGGCAGCGCAACGGTTGAGAAGATCGAAGCGGCAGCCGATACGGGCCTCTCGCAGTTCGTGAGCCGTGAAGTGACGAAGCTGGACCGTCCGGAACTGACGTCGGCGAAGATCATCGTCTCGGGTGGCCGCGGCCTGGGTAACGGCGAGAACTACACGAAGGTGCTCGAGCCGCTGGCCGACAAGCTGAACGCAGCGCTCGGCGCATCGCGTGCAGCGGTCGACGCGGGCTTCGTGCCGAACGACTATCAGGTCGGCCAGACGGGCAAGATCGTCGCGCCGCAACTGTACGTGGCCGTCGGCATCTCGGGTGCGATCCAGCATCTGGCGGGGATGAAAGACTCGAAGGTCATCGTCGCCATCAATAAGGACCCGGAAGCGCCGATCTTCAGCGTCGCCGACTATGGTCTGGTGGGCGATCTGTTCACGGTCGTGCCGGAACTCGTTAGCGAACTCGGTTAAGCGCCGCAGCGCCGGTTAAAAGGCGTCTGGCAGCATACGAAAGGGCGCGGGACCGATCAAGTCCGGCGCCCTTTTTCTATCGACAGGCAGGAGGAGAACTGAAATGAGCTATACGGCGCCCATCAAGGACATGCTGTTCGTGATGAAAGAACTGGCCGGTCTCGATGATATCGCGACACTGCCGGGCTTCGAAGACGCGAATCTCGACACGGCGCAGGCCGTGCTCGACGAGTCGGCGAAACTGTGCGGCGAAGTGTTGGCGCCGCTGAATGTCGAAGGTGATCGCAATCCGAGCAGCTGGAAGGATGGCGTGGTCACCGCAACGCCCGGTTTCAAGGACGCCTTCCGCCAGTTCGGCGAAGGCGGCTGGCAGGGCGTGCAACATCCGCTCGACTATGAAGGGCAAGGCCTGCCCAAGCTGATCGCCACAGCCTGTATCGAGATGCTGAACGCGTCGAACCTGTCGTTCGCGCTGTGCCCGCTGCTTACGGATGGCGCCATCGAGGCGCTGCTCACAGCAGGCAGCGAAGAGCAAAAGCAGACCTACGTACCCAAGCTGATTTCCGGCGAGTGGACCGGTACGATGAATCTGACCGAGCCGCAAGCCGGCTCCGATCTCGCGCTGGTACGCACGCGCGCAGAGCCGCAGGGTGACGGTTCGTTCAAGCTGTTCGGCACGAAGATTTTCATCACGTGGGGCGAGCACGACATGGCGAAGAACATCGCCCATCTCGTGCTGGCGCGCACGCCGAGCGCACCGGAAGGCGTGAAGGGCATCTCGCTCTTCATCGTGCCGAAGTTTCTCGTCAACGAAGACGGCTCGCTCGGCGAGCGCAACGACGTGCATTGCGTGTCCATTGAACACAAGCTCGGCATCAAGGCGAGCCCAACCGCGGTGCTGCAATTCGGCGACCACGGCGGCGCAATTGGCCATCTCATTGGCGAGGAAAATCGCGGCCTCGAATACATGTTCATCATGATGAACGCGGCGCGTTTCGCGGTGGGCATGCAGGGTGTCGCCGTGTCGGATCGCGCGTATCAGCGGGCCGTCGCCTACGCGAAAGACCGCGTGCAAAGCCGGCCGGTGGATGGTTCCGCGAAGCAACCGGTGGCGATCATCCAGCATCCGGACGTGCGCCGCATGCTCGCGACCATGCGCGGCCTCACCGAAGCATCACGCGCGTTGGCGTATGTCGCCGCGGCTCACTGCGATATCGCGCATCGTCATCCTGACGAAGCAAAACGCGCCGAACATCAGGCGATCTACGAATACCTCGTGCCGATCGTGAAGGGCTGGAGCACGGAGTTGTCGATCGACGTGACGAGCCTCGGCGTGCAGGTGCACGGCGGCATGGGCTTCATCGAAGAAACCGGCGCCGCGCAGTACTACCGCGACGCGCGCATTCTGCCGATCTACGAAGGTACGACCGCGATTCAGGCGAACGATCTGATCGGCCGCAAGACCGTGCGTGACGGTGGCAAGGTGGCGAAGTCGCTGCTGGCCGGTGTGGCAGAAACGATCGAGGCACTCGGCGCGCAACAAGGCGCTGCGTTCGAATCGATGAAGAAATACCTGGAGCAAGGTCACCGCTCGTTGAGCGCCGTGGTTGATTTTGTCGTGACCAGCACGAAGAGTGATCCGAACGCGGTGTTTGCTGGCAGCGTGCCGTATCTGAAGCTGGCGGGCATTGTGCTGGGCGGCTGGCAGATGGCGCGTGCGCTCATCGTGGCGGCTGAAAAGCGCGACGAAGATCCGTCGTTCTACGGCGCGAAGATCGCGACCGCGCAGTTCTATGCCGAGCATGTGCTGCCGCTGGCTTCGGCGTTGGAAGCGTCGATCGTTAGCGCGAAGGGCGGGGAGGGTGTGCTGGCGTTGTCGGAAGATCAGTTCTGATGTTGTACCTGTCTCGAGCGATGTAGCGAAAGCTCGTGCGTAAAAAACAAACGGCGCCCGGTAAGGCGCCGTTTGCTTTTGTCAGGCCGGACCGCTGTAACGGACCGGCTCAACCGCTCGCGAAGCGTAAAGCGTTAAACCTCAAGCATAAGCCGGGCGATGCGCACCGCCGGTCTCGCCGAGATAGCGATGCACCGACAGGTCATCCGCCTTGATCGCCGGCTGCTTACCTGACATCACGTCGGCTAGCAATTGACCCGAGCCGCACGACATCGTCCAACCCAGCGTGCCGTGACCTGTGTTCAGGAACAGGTTCGGTACCGGCGTGCGGCCGACGATCGGCGTGCCGTCCGGCGTCATGGGACGCAGGCCGGTCCAGAAGGTGGCCTTCGACGTATCGCCGCCGCCCGGGAACAGATCGTTCACGCAGTGTTCCAGCGTCTCGCGGCGCGCCTGACGCAACGACTTATCAAAGCCGACGATCTCCGCCATGCCGCCGACGCGAATCCGGTCGTCGAAGCGCGTGATCGCGATCTTGTAGGTCTCGTCGAGCACGGTCGAAATCGGCGCGGACGCTTTGTTGACGATCGGCGCGGTGATCGAATAGCCCTTGAGCGGGTAGACCGGAATCTTCACGAGACCGGACAGGAATTGGGTCGAGTACGAACCCAGTGCCACGACGAATGAATCCGCGCGCACCAGTTCATCGCCGCATTGCACGCCGGCGATGCGCTCGCCCGCCATGGCCAGGGCGTCGATCGGCGTGTTGTAGCGGAACTTGACGCCCAATTGCTCGGCTAGCGCGGCGAGGCGCGTGGTGAACATCTGGCAATCGCCGGTTTCGTCGCCCGGCAGGCGCAGGCCGCCCGTCAGCTTGTGAGAGACCGCCGCGAGTGCCGGTTCGGCTTGCGCGAGTTCGGCCGGCGACAACAGTTCATACGGCACGTTGGCTTCCTGCAGCACGGCGATGTCTTTCGCGGCGCCATCGAACTGCTGTTGCGTGCGGAATACCTGCAGCGTGCCGCCAGTGCGCCCTTCATATTGGATGCCGGTTTCGGCACGCAGCGCCTGCAAACAGTCGCGGCTGTATTCGGCGAGGCGGACCATGCGGCCCTTGTTCACGGCATACCGCGACGACGTGCAGTTCTGTAGCATCTGCCACATCCATTGCAACTGGAATTGCGTGCCGTCGAGGCGGATCGCGAGCGGCGCATGCTTCTGGAACATCCATTTGACGGCCTTCAGCGGTACGCCCGGCGCCGCCCACGGCGACGCGTAGCCTGGCGAGATCTGGCCGGCATTGGCAAAGCTGGTTTCGAGCGCCGGACCGGGCTCGCGATCGATCACCGTGACTTCATGACCGGCGCGCGCCAGGTAATAAGCACTCGTCACGCCGACGACGCCACTGCCCAAAACGACGACTCGCATAGCTGCTCCAGGATATCTAAAAAGAGATCTGAGGGCGGTGCGCTCGTGATTCGTTGGAATTCATTCGATTAACGAGGTGTAACGCGGATCGCCCAGTGTTAACCGCTATACTATTAACAGTCAGGTAGGTTTTGTTATTGTATTTTCAAGATTTTCAGCAAAAACACCATGCGTACACAGCGCCAACCGGTCCGGTCCCTGGACAAACTCGACCACAAGATCCTGCGGCTCCTGCAAGAGGACGGCCGGATGGCGATGAAAGACCTCGCCGAACAGGTCGGGCTGTCGGTTACGCCTTGTATCGAGCGCGTCAAGCGGATGGAGCGCGACGGCGTGATCACCGGCTATCACGCACGTGTGAACCCGGCTGAACTGGGCGCGGCGCTGCTGGTGTTCGTCGAGATCACGCTCGATCACAAAAGCGGCAACATGTTCGACCAGTTCCGCCGCGAGGTGCAGAAGATCCCCGAGGTGCTGGAGTGCCACCTCGTGTCGGGCGATTTCGACTATCTGATCAAGGCGCGCATCGGCGAAATGGCCGACTACCGCAAACTGCTGGGGGACATCCTGTTGCAGCTGCCCGGCGCGGTGCAGTCGAAGAGCTACGTGGTGATGGAAGAGATCAAGGAAACGCTGACGATTGCCGTTGGCGATTAGCTCGCGCAGAAGGTGCCTGGCTGGACTCGACAAACGGCGTAAACACTGTATATTTGTACAGGTGTTTTGCGCCGTTTCCAGTTTTTGCATGCTCCAGCCGTGACCGATCCCGACATCCACTCCGCCAACGAATTTCCGATCGCCCCGCCCGCCCCTCGCAAAGGGCGTGGTGCCGTGACGAACCTGCAAGGTCGTTACGAAGTCGACCAGCGCGAAGTGGTGGACGACGGCTGGCTTTCGTCGCCGGAAGAAGATGGCGAGCCCAAGGTCTTACGCACGCAGATTTTCGAGGAGCGGGCCAAGACCATTCTCACGCGCAACGCGTCGCCGGACATTCCGTTTAGCGTGTCGCTGAACCCTTACCGGGGCTGCGAACATGGTTGTATCTATTGCTTTGCGCGGCCAACGCATAGTTATCTGGGGTTGTCGCCGGGACTGGATTTCGAAAGCCGTATTTACGCGAAGGTCAATGCGCCGGAGTTGCTCGAGCGCGAGATGTCGAAGAAGTCCTACGTGCCGGAGCCGATTGCGCTCGGTGTTAATACGGACGCCTGGCAACCCGCTGAGCGAGATTTGCGGCTCACGCGGCGGGTGATCGAAGTGCTCAGTGAACGCGCTCAACCGTTCGCGGCGATCACCAAATCGTCGCTGATCGAACGCGATCTCGATTTGCTCGCCCCCATGGCGGCGCGCGGGCAATTCATGGCGGCAATCACTATCACCACACTGGATGCGGATATCGCGCGCACGCTTGAGCCGCGTGCGGCCACGCCGTCGCGACGCTTGCGCACGATCCGTACGCTGAGCGAGGCGGGTATTCCGGTTGGCGTCAGCATCGCGCCGGTGATTCCGTTCGTCACCGAACCGGACATGGAGCGCGTGCTGGAAGCCTGTGCCGAGGCCGGCGCGTGCAATGCGAGCTATATCGTGCTGCGCTTGCCGTGGGAAGTCGCGCCGCTTTTCAAGGATTGGCTCGCGGCGCATTTTCCCGATCGGGCCGACCGGGTGATGAGCCGCGTGCGCGATATGCGCGGCGGGAAAGACTACGACGCGTCGTTCTCTACCCGGATGAAGGGAGAAGGCTTGTGGGCAGACCTGCTGAAGCAGCGGTTCCATAAGGCGGTGCGACGCCTGGGATTGAACCGGCGTGATCGCGGCATTCTGGATATGTCGCACTTTCGTCGGGTCGAGCCGGTGCGCGCTGAACCGCCGCCGCGCAACGATCCGCAGTTGGACCTTTTTTAGCGCGGCGCGCAGAAGGTCATTGCGACAGCGCTTTGGCGGCCTGGACCTGACCTTCGAAGTAGGTCTGGAAGGAGATCGCGAGGCCCGCCATCAGGAGGAATGCGCCGATCAGCAGCGAAAAGATCACGATGAAAATGACCGTCCAGCCAGAGCGGCTTTTGCGCTGGGTTTGCGCGTTGAACTGCGCGTCCCATTTTTCGTCTGGACGCAGACCATAAGCGATCGCGGCCAGAAAGGCGGAGAGCAGCGAAACGGCGCCGAGAAAAGCGAGCACCCAGCCGAGCATCGAGGCCCGCTCGCTTGCTACCACCAGCATGACGCCCGGAATCCCGATCAGCGTGCCAAGCAGATGAGCCCAGCCGTAAATGTCGCGCGTGCCGTACAGATAGAAGCGGTGGGCGCCAAGGCTGCCGAAGAAGAACGCCAGCGCGGCGGTGATTGTCTTGGATCTGAAACGCTGAGAAGTCGATGCAAGGGTGGACATGTAGGCGAGAGCAGAGTGACAGGCGGTCGAAAGGAGCGGCGCGCCGGTGGGCACGGACCGACGCGCATTCTACGCCACGCGGCGTGGTGCCAGTCGCGGCGGCCAAGGCCACGGCTACGGCGCTGAGTAGGTGACGCGATAGACCGCGCCTGCGTAGTCGTCGCTGATCAGCAGTGAACCGTCAGGCATCGGTTGTACGTCGGCTGGCCGGCCCCACACCGTTTCGTCTGGCTGGAGCCAGCCTTCGGCAAAGACTTCCTGATGCGCGGTGCTGCCGTCCGGGTTGGTGATTACGCGCACGACCCGGTAGCCGGCCTTCTTGCTGCGATTCCACGAACCGTGTTCGGCGATAAAAATATTGTCTCGATAGGCGGCCGGAAACATCGAGCCGCTGTAAAAGCGCATGCCGAGCGCGGCCACGTGCGCACCGAGTTTGGCAACCGGCGGTGTGAAGGCGCTGCACGGATGATCTTTGCCGAATTCGGGGTCCGGCGTGTCGCCACCATGGCAATACGGAAAGCCGAAGTCCATGCCGGCGCGCGGCGCGCGGTTGAGTTTGTCGTCCGGAACGTCGTCGCCCAGCAAGTCGCGGCCGTTGTCGGTGAACCACAGGTCATGGGTTGCCGGATGCCACGCGAAGCCGACTGTGTTGCGAACGCCGCGCGCCACGACTTCATAATGGCTGCCGTCCGGGTCCATGCGACCAATCAGCCCGAAGCGATCGCGATCTTTCAGGCAGACGT
This sequence comes from Paraburkholderia sp. RL17-337-BIB-A, assembly GCF_046025895.1. Lineage (NCBI taxonomy): Bacteria > Pseudomonadati > Pseudomonadota > Betaproteobacteria > Burkholderiales > Burkholderiaceae > Paraburkholderia > Paraburkholderia sp. RL17-337-BIB-A. Next base: position 987,065 of record NZ_JARESY010000001.1, read on the forward strand.
TGCAGGGCGCGCCTTGCGGCACGTACAGCTTGCCGTCCGTCCCGAAAGCGATGAATTTCCAGCCGTGATGAGTCTCGGTGGGCAGTTTGTCGGTGACAGCGGCCGGCTTGGGTGGGTCGCTCAAATGGGTGTCGATCGCGTCGAAGCGTAGAATCCTCGACACTGCGGACACATACAGGGTGCCGTCGCGCCACGCTACGCCGGCCGGCGTTTCCAGCCCCGAGACGATGACATGGCGTGCCGTCACGCGCCCATTTTGCAGTTCGAGCGCATAGACGTGGCCATCGAGGCTGCCTATGTAGAGAATGCCCTTTGGCGAGAGCGCCATGGCTCGGGCAGTCGGCACCGCGTCCGACAGGACCTCGATATGAAAGCCGGGTGGCAGTTTGATGCGCCCGATCGGCAACGCGGCCAGCGCTGGCAGCGCCGCGGCAGCGAGCAACAAAGCTACGCCCGCTCGCAGAGCCTGAGCGCGGACTGTGCCCGAACGCCCAGCAGGCAGCAAAAAAGCGGCAATCCGCCGAAAGACGGTCAACGAGACGAAGAAAAACTCAGACGGCAGCAGGAGTTTCACGGGCGTTCCATCACGTAATTCGGGCGTTTTGGCGCGGTCCGGGAGCCTTGCCTGTATGGCCGGCGCAACCGGGTCTGCCAGTTTATCCCGGTAAGTGTTTGTTATGGCGTCGGTTTCCCGCTATAATCGCGTGTTTCAGTCGTTCCGAACCCCGGTTTTCAAGGATTCTAGTATGGTCATCATCCGCTTGGCTCGTGGCGGCTCCAAGAAGCGCCCGTTCTACAACATCGTCGCAACCGATTCGCGTAACCGTCGTGACGGCCGCTTCATCGAACGCGTTGGCTTCTACAACCCGGTCGCTACGAAGGGTGAATCGCTGCGTATCGCTCAAGACCGCCTGACGTACTGGCAAGGCGTTGGCGCACAACTGTCGCCGACCGTCGAGCGTCTCGTGAAAGAAGCGCAAAAGGCGCAGCCGGCTGCTTAATGGTAGCTAGCATGCGTATCGTCGTCGGTTCGGCCGGCGGCTCGCGCAGCTTGCGTGAGCAGTCCGATGCGCGAGTTTTGCTGAAGCAGACGTCGAAGTTGGCAGCGAGGTTCTCTTCGAGGTTCCGTTATGTCTGAACGTGATTCCAGCAATCCAGGTCGCGTAAAGACAAAAGCGGCAGCCCCGCGCGCGAAGACGTCTGGTCAGGCGCCGTTCGGTGCATTCGTCCGCAAGCCGGTCGAAGCAGCCGAAGGCAAGGCGAAAACCAAAGTGGCAAACGCCGCTTCCGGCGCAGCAGAAATGCGAGTGGAAACGGTGGAAAGCTGGCCGGCCGATGCGGTCGAGGTCGGTGCAATCGTCGACGCTTACGGCCTCAAAGGCTGGGTCAAGGTAGCCGCGCATGCGGATGCCGGGCACGGCGGAGACGCGTTGCTCAGCGCGAAGCGCTGGTGGTTGCTGAAAGGCCACGAGCGCAAGTCGGCGCCGTCATTGCAGGCTAAAACGCATAGCGACAGTATCGTTGCCCATCTGGGCGGCGTCGCTGACCGCGATGTGGCACTGGCGCTGCGCGGTACCCGCGTTTATATCAGCCGCAGTGAATTTCCGGCCCTCGAGGCCGACGAATTCTACTGGGTCGACCTGCTCGGCCTGGACGTGGTGAACGTTGCCGGGGTCAACCTCGGCAAGGTCGCAGACATGATCGACAACGGTGCGCACTCGGTGTTGCGTATCGAATACCCGGATACCGACAAAAGCGGTAAGCCGGTTACCGGTGAACGTTTGATCCCGTTCGTCGGCGTCTTTGTCAAAACGGTGGATCAGGCGGCGAAGCAGATCATCGTCGACTGGGAAGCCGATTATTAAATAACTCGCTGACTGGAGAGAGCGATGCAGTTCGATGTCGTGACGCTCTTTCCTGACATGTTTCGTGCGCTGACCGACTGGGGTATCACCAGCCGTGCGGCGAAGCAGGAGCGCTACGGGTTGCGCACGTGGAATCCACGCGATTTCACAACGGACAATTACCGCACAATCGACGATCGCCCCTACGGCGGCGGCCCCGGCATGGTCATGCTGGCCAAGCCCCTGGAAGACGCGATCGGCGCGGCGAAGGCGGCGCAGGCGGAGCAGGGTATCGGCGCGTCGCGCGTCGTGATGATGTCACCGCAAGGTGCTACGCTGAATCACGAACGTGTCATGCAGTTCGCGGCCGAACCCGGTCTGATCCTGTTGTGCGGGCGCTATGAAGCGATCGATCAGCGTTTGCTCGATCGTGTCGTCGACGAAGAAATCAGTCTTGGCGACTTCGTGCTGTCCGGCGGCGAATTGCCGGCCATGGCGCTAATGGATGCCGTGGTGCGCCAGTTGCCCGGCGTGCTGAACGACTCGCAATCGGCGGTGCAGGACAGCTTCGTCGACGTGTTGCTGGATTGTCCGCATTACACGCGTCCGGAGGAATACAACGGCGTGCGTGTGCCTGATGTGCTGCTTGGCGGTCATCATGCGGAGATCGTTGCATGGCGCCGGCGTGAGGCCTTGCGCAATACGTTGAGCAAGCGGCCCGATCTGATCGTGAAGGCCAGAAAGAACAAGATGTTGAGCCGTGCCGACGAGGCATGGCTTACGAGTCTCGCGAAGGAAGAGTCGAAGGCGTAAAGCCTCGATCTTTCGAGCGGACATAGGCGGCGCCGCACATGCGTGTACGGCGCCAGATGTGAACCCATCCTCTATCGGGGCCGTAGCCGCGCGCACTAGGCAAACCCTACGCAAGGCAGGTACGAACGTCGACAAGATGGACTTAGGAGTCAGTGATGAATCTGATTGCAATACTCGAGCAGGAAGAAATCGGCCGCGCCCTCGGTGAGAAGACCATCCCCGAATTCGCTCCCGGCGATACGGTGATCGTCAGCGTGAACGTGGTTGAAGGTACGCGTAAGCGTGTTCAGGCTTACGAAGGCGTCGTGATCGCCAAGCGTAACCGTGGTCTGAATTCGTCGTTCATCGTCCGCAAGATTTCGTCGGGCGAAGGCGTCGAGCGTACGTTCCAGACGTACTCGCCGCTGCTGGCAAGCATCGTCGTGAAGCGTCGTGGCGACGTGCGTCGTGCCAAGCTGTACTACCTGCGTGACCGTTCGGGCAAGTCGGCTCGGATCAAGGAAAAGCTGGTCGCGAAGAAAGACCGCGCTGCTCCGGAAGCGTAAAAGCTGTAAGAAAAAGCACCCCCCGCGGGTGCTTTTTTGTTTGCCAGGTCAAAATAGCGGCATGTCCTTATCCGCTCATTCTGAGAGACCCGTTGATCCGCCCCGTCTTTGAGCCCGAAACCCTGCCCGTCGAAGCGACCGGCGCCGATCTACCTCCCGTGGCCGCAGGGCGTCTGACGCCCGATGGTCTGCGTGGGCGTTTCGAGCAGCGCCTAAGCTGGACGCCAGAACCGATTGTCGAAGCACCTTGGCGTGACACGCACGTCGACCCGCGCGTTGCCGCGGTGCTGGTGCCACTGGTGGTGCGTGAGCAAGGCCTTACCGTGCTGCTGACCCAACGTGCCGACCATCTGAACGACCACGCCGGCCAGGTGAGCTTTCCCGGCGGGCGCCATGAACCGTTCGACGCGGACGCGACTGCCACGGCATTGCGCGAGGCGCAGGAAGAAGTCGGTCTCGATCCGTCGCGCGTTGAAATTCTCGGTGCGCTGCCCGACTATCTGACAGGCACCGGTTTTCGCGTGACACCTGTGATCGGTCTTGTGCATCCGCCATTCACGTTGAAAGCCGACGCACTCGAAGTCGCCGAAGTTTTCGAAGTGCCGCTCGCTTTTCTGATGAACCCCGCGCATCACGAAGAGCGCGTGTTTCGTTACGAAGGCGGCGAGCGCCGCTTCTTCGCCATGCCCTATCCGCGAGCGGCATCGGCGCAAGCTGAAGGTCGCGGGAGCCAGCCAGGCGGCCACTATTTCATCTGGGGCGCAACGGCCGCGATGCTGCGCAACTTCTATCGTTTTTTAGCGGCGTGAGCCAGCGCGACATATCGGACTGTGCAGTTGTCGGGTGTTTGTCAACGTCTGCGCTCAGTCGCATCCGACCCTGTGCTATCGTTATAAAACAATCGTAAAACTCGAAAAGCACGGCGCACCGCATGACTTTTTTCTCCGTATTGCTGGCTCTGATTATTGAACAGGTCCGCGCGCTGTCGCTGAACAATCCGGTGGCGGCATTGCTTCAATACCATGCGGAGTCGGCGGCGCACGGGTTCGATGCCGGTAAGCCCAAGCATGGCCTGCTCGCGTGGCTGGTGGTGGTGGTGCCGTGGACGCTGGCGGTCGCGCTCGTCTACTACGTGCTCTATCACATTCACTTTGCACTGGCCTTCCTGTGGAACGTCGCGGTGCTGTACTTCACGCTCGGTTTCCGCCAGTTCAGTCACTACTTCACCGACATTCACCTCGCGTTGAACAACGACGATGTGCCGCGTGCACGTGAAATCCTGAATGAATGGACCGGACTCGACACCGTCGACATGCCGGTCAGCGAGATCGTGCGTCATACGCTGATTCATGCGGTGGTCGCCTCGCATCGGCACGTGTTCGGTGTGTTTTTCTGGTTCCTGATTCCGGTCGGGCCCGCTGGCGCAGTGCTGTATCGGATTGCCGAGTATCTGGCGCGGGCGTGGGCTCGCCCGGTCGACGATCGCACTGCGGCGTTTTCGAGCTTCGCGCAGCGCGCTTTCTTCGTGATCGACTGGGTGCCGGCGCGGCTCACGTCGCTTGGCTTTGCGATCGTCGGTAATTTCGAAGACGCGATTTATGCGTGGCGCAACCACGCGCGTCAGTGGCCGGATGCGAACGACGGCGTGTTGCTGGCCGCGGGCAGTGGGGCGCTCGGTGCGCGTCTGAGTGGGCCGCTTGCCGAGCCGTCGAGCCTCGACGCATTGGCTACCGGCGACGGCGGTCCAATGCAGGTCGGTGACGACTGCACGCCGCGCACGCTGCAATCGGCAGTGGGTCTGGTGTGGCGCGCGGTGGTGCTGTGGATGATTTTGTTGTTGATGCTGACGATTGCAGTCTGGCTCGCTTGACGCGACGCTAATGCAGTGCAGAAGAAGCCGGACAGATGTCCGGCTTTTTTTATTGCCTGCAGCGCAGCGGTTGTACCGTTGACGTTGCCTGCATCCGAAGCGCCTCATCCTTGCTCAACTAGCCCACGGCAACCACGGCAACCACGGCAACCACGGCAACCACGGCAACCACGGCAACCACGGCAACCACGCCACTCACTTCCGGCCCACCCCAGCAACTGCCCACCCACGACGCCACCAGGCACTTCACCCATCCAACGGATCACGCACTGTCCCACACTGCCAGCACACCGTGAACTGCGCTTCAAGCGTCTCGCCGCACTGGCGGCATCGCCACGAAGGCGAACCTGCGGCGGGACCCTGCGAAGCTGCATCGATCAGGCGCCGCGCCATCATTTCATCTCGCTCATCGACAAGCCACAACTCAGGCGCGCACTGATCCGCCGGAATATCCCCAAGCGCGCCGTTCAGATACCGGTTGTGCAACTCGCAAGCGATCCCCGCCGTCGCCAGCACATTGACCCAATGCTGTCCGATGATCAGATTCGGCGCGCGCATCAATTTCATCGTGAATCCATAGTTTGACAGCGGCGCGCGTCAGCGCACGATCTGGCTGGCTTCGTGCACCAGTTGCGCATACAGGGCATGGCGTTCGCGCCGGACACGTCCATCCGCGACCGCTTCGAGAATCGCGCAGCCCGGCTCCTGCAAGTGATGGCAGTTGTAGAAGCGGCAATTCGGCAGCAACGGCCGGAACTCGGGAAACGCGCGTTCGAGCCGGCCTTCGGTCAGATGATGCAGACCGAATTCCTGGAAGCCCGGCGAATCGATCAACGCACCGCCGTCGTTACCGGGCAGAGGGTAGAGACGCGTGAAGGTCGTGGTATGCCGGCCGCTGTTCAACGCGGTCGAGATTTCGCGCGTGGCGACTTCGGCATTCGGAATCAGCAGATTCACCAACGTCGATTTGCCCATGCCCGACTGGCCGAGCAACAGGGTTGAGTGACCGTGCAGATGTTCGGTCAACGCAGCACGTGCGGCGTCCGGCTGCGTCGTGATCGACACTTCGACCACGGTATAACCCAGCGCGCGATACGATTCGAGCCGCCTGCGCGCGCCTTCCAGCGCGCCCGTCACGTCGATCTTGTTCAGCACGATCAGCGGCTTCAACTCGTTCGCCTCCGCGGCGACCAGCGCGCGACCCAGCAGGTCTTCACTGAAGTGCGGTTCCGTGGCCAGCACGATCAGCAACTGATCGAGATTGGCGGCAAACAGCTTCGACTTGTACTGATCCGAGCGATACAGCAGATTGCGCCGTTCGCCAATCTCGACGATCACGCCCTGATCCGCCGAAGTCGGCTCGTAAATCACGCGATCGCCCACGGCCACTTCGCTGCGCTTGCCGCGCGGGAAGCACTGGAGCATCGGGCTGCCGTCTTCCGGTGCGACCAGGTAATGCCGCCCATGAGCGGCAATCACAAGGCCGCCTACGCGCGTGCTGGACGGCGCGCGCGGCGCTTTCGGGGAGCGGCTCATGCGTGCCGCAGCAGGCGGTCGATCCGCTGCGACGCCGGCGGATGCGAATAGTAGAACGCGGTGTAGAGCGGATCGGGCGTCAGTGTCGACGCGTTGTCCTCATACAGCTTGACGAGCGCATTGACCAGGTCTTGCGCGTCGGTTTGCGTTGCGGCGAACGCATCGGCTTCGAACTCGTGTTTGCGCGAGCTGAGGCTGCCGAGCGGCGTCACGAAGAACAGGAACACCGGCAGCGCGAGGAAGAACAGCACCAGCGCCAGGCCGCTATTGCCGCCGATCAGCGACGGCCGCACGCCGAGTCCTTCATAGAACCACACGCATTGCGTCAGCCATCCGAGCAGGGCGAGCATCACGAGGCTGATCGCGAACATGACGACCATCCGCTTGATCACGTGACGACGCTTGAAGTGACCGAGTTCGTGTGCGAGCACCGCTTCGATCTCGTTGCCCGACAGGCGCGCGAGCAGCGTATCGAAGAATACGATCCGCTTGGCCGCGCCGAAGCCGGTGAAATACGCGTTGCCGTGCGCCGAACGGCGGCTGCCGTCCATCACGAACAGGCCCTTGGCGGCGAACCCGCAGCGCTTCATCAGCGCCTCGATGCGGCTTTTCAAGGCTTCGTCCTTGAGCGGCTCGAACTTGTTGAAGAGCGGCGCGATAAACGAGGGATACAGCACCAGCACGAGCATCTGGAACGCGACCCAGACGATCCACGCCCACAGCCACCACAAGTTGCCGGCCTGGTTCATCAGCCACAGCACGACGAACAGCAGCGGCAGGCCGAATGCAGCGCCGAGCAGCACGCCTTTGAGGCGGTCGAGGAAGAAGATGCTCTTGCTCATCCGGTTGAAGCCGAAGCGTTGCTCGACGACGAACTGACGGTAGTACTCGAACGGCAGATCGATCACGCTGGTAATCGCGATCACCGCCGCGACCAGCGCGATCTGGCCGGCGTAGCCGCGGCCGAGCCAGTCGGAGATCGCCAGATCGAGCGCCTGCACGCCGCCCAGCAGCGTCAGCCCGATCAGCACGGCGGCGCCGACTATGATCTCGATCATCGTCAGACGCGTGCGTTCGACGGTGTAGTCCGCGGCGCGCTGGTGCGCGCTGAGCGCTATGGTGCCGGCAAACTGGCTCGGCACCTGCTCGCGATGGCCGGCGACGAAGCGGATCTGCCGCGACGCGAGCCACAGTTTGGTGCCGACCATTGCCACGACGGCGACGACGAACAGAACAGTGAAGTACAGGGTAGGCATCCGGGGATTCCGTGGTATCTATGCGAGAATTATATGTTTCTTCCCGCCTCGCGGCGGGGGGTAAGCCGAAACCCGGCCGAAACCCGGCCAAACCCCGGCTCGAACCGGCTCAAGCCGGCGCAAACCAATCTCATACGAACAATCGCCGCGGCAAGCGTGCTTCCAGCGAAGCCGTTTGCGCGGCCATCAGGGTTGCCTTCATGACTGACATCCTCGCCTCCACCGACCAGCCGCCGCTCGTGCGCAGCGACATGAATCTCGTCTGGCTGGACATGGAAATGACCGGCCTCGAGCCGGACACCGACCGCATCATCGAAATCGCAGTGGTGGTGACGAATTCGACGCTCGACAGGATGGTCGAGGGGCCGGTGCTGGCGATCCATCAGAGCGATGAGACGCTCGCCAAAATGGATCAGTGGAATCAGAACACGCATGGCCGCTCGGGCCTGATCGACCGGGTGAAGGCGTCGACGGTGAACGAAGCCGACGCCACTGAACAGATTCGCGACTTTCTTGGCGCTTATGTACCGCCTGGCAAATCGCCGATGTGCGGCAACTCGATCTGCCAGGACCGCCGCTTCATGGCGCGCTGGATGCCGGATCTGGAACGCTTCTTCCATTACCGCAATCTCGACGTCAGCACGCTGAAGGAACTGTGCCGCCGCTGGCAGCCGGCGATCTACAAGGGTTTCCAGAAACGCGCCTTGCATACGGCGCTGGCGGATATCCATGAATCGATCGACGAACTCAAGTACTACCGCGAGCACTTCCTGATTCCGGCAGCTTCTGCATCGCCGGCTGCGGAGTAACGCAGCCGCGGACTCGGCGGCGCTGACAGCGGAGTCACGCCGCTGACGCGGTTTCCAGCTCAATCCTGCCGAGGTGCGCGCACCGCGTTCTTCGGCCGGAACGCCTTCACTACGTCGGCGTTCGTTTCCACATACGGGCCGCCGATCAGGTCGATGCAATAGGGCACCGCGGCGAAAATTCCCGGCACTTTGACCGCGCCGCCTGCTTCGGCGTCGCGTAAGCCCTCCAGCGTTTCCTTGATCGATTTCGGTTGACCCGGCAGATTGATGATCAACGCCGCGCGGTCCGCGGTTTCGCGGATCACCGCCACCTGGCGCGACAGAATTGCCGTCGGCACGAAATTCAGGCTGATCTGGCGCATCTGCTCGCCGAAACCCGGCATTTCCTTCGTGGCCACCGCCAAAGTCGCTTCCGGCGTCACATCGCGGCGTGAGGGGCCGGTGCCACCGGTTGTCAACACCAGATCGCAGCCCACTTCGTCCACCAGTTCGATCAGCGTGGTGGAAATGGTGGGTGCGTCGTCCTGAATCAGGCGTGTTACCACCTGAAAAGGCGAAGTCAGGGCAGCGCGGAGCCATTCCTGCAGCGCCGGAATGCCTTTGTCCTCGTACACGCCGGTGGACGCGCGGTCGCTGATCGACACGAGGCCGATCACGATTTCGTCGGGATGCCGACGTCCCACCTTAGGCACGGGCTTATGCGTCGCGGTCGTCATCGTCGTCTTCCAGGCCTTCTTCAGCGTGGGAATCGGCGCCGGCAGACGGCCCATCCGCGTTCTTGATCCACTGGAACAGCTCGCGGAAATAGCGCGGCGGCTTGCTTTGCTGCGCTTCCTTGCGGGCGTTGCGGATCAGTGTGCGGCCCTGCTGCGGATCGGCATTCGGGTGCTGGCGGATGAATTCGGTCAGCGCGGCGTCGTCGGCGAGCAGTTTCTCGCGAGTGCGCTCGATCCAGTGCAGCTTGGCCGTTTCCGCCTTGTTGACGCCGTTATAGGTGTCGAGCGCGGTGCGCAGCGCGGCGGTTTCCTCGTCCAGCAGCGAGCGCATCACGCGCCCGACGTACTGCACCTGGCGGCGCTTGCCTTCGTGATCGGTGATGCGGCGCGCTTCGCGCACGGCGTCGTCGAGCTTTTCGGGCATCGGCATGCGCTTGAGCGCGTCTTTGGGCAGGGCGATCAGCGCCGAGCCCAGTTCCTGCAGCTCGTGCATTTCGCGCTTGAGCTGGGACTTGCTGGGACGGTCGTAGCCGTTCTCGTCGACTTCCGGCTCGGCGGATTCGATGGGTTGAATGCGGGTTTTGCGTGTCATACCGATATTGTAGCGTGCCGCGCACGCCGAACCTGCCGTGCTGCCGTGCACAAGGGCTCGCGCGCGAGGTTTTTGCGGGCGCGGCGCTGACGGCCGGCCGGGTAGCGCGGGCACGGCGTCGAGGTGGGGCGATGCCTTCGTTCAATCCGCGCATCCAGCGGCTGCGGCGATATTGAGCGGGCTGGCAGCGCAGACACGCGTCGCCGAGGCGGGCAAATGCGTTCGGCCAGCAGGCTCATCGAGCGAGCCCATCGAATGCCAGGTACAGCTTCGCGTACCTTGCTATGATCGCGGGAGGCGTAACCCCGCAAACGCGCACGCAAATGCACTTGTAAATGGCACTTGCAAATGCGTACGCACCGCGCGGCATGGGCGAACACACAGGGCCGCTCGGCCCCGAACAGGACGGCAACGACAATGGCAGCAGACATGGACGTCAAGCAGCGCTTTTTTCCGCACACCCAGGATGAACTGAAGGAAATCGCCTCGGACATCCTTCGTCACGCGAAGTCGCTCGGCGGTACCGACGCGGCGACCGAGATTTCCGAAGGCGACGGCCTGTCCGTCTCCGTGCGGCGCGGCGAAGTCGAGACGATCGAGCACAACCGCGACAAGATGGTCGGCGTGACGGTGTTCATCGGCAACAAGCGCGGCAACGCGAGCACCTCGGATTTTTCGTCGCAGGCATTGAAGGACACGGTGGCGGCGGCGTACAACATCGCGCGCTTCACGGCTGAAGACGACTGCGCGGGCCTCGCCGAAGCAGAATTGCTCGAAACCGCGCCGCGCGATCTCGATCTGTATCACCCGTGGAATCTGTCCGCGGACGAAGCGGTGGAAATCGCCCGCCGCTCGGAAGACGCCGCGTTCGCAACCGATCCGCAGATCAAGAACTCGGAAGGCGCGAGCGTCTCGGCGCAGCACTCGCAATTCGTGCTGGCTACGTCGCGTGGCTTCCTCGCCGGCTATCCGTACTCGCGCCACTACATCGCGTGCGCGCCGATCGCCGGCAGCGGCCGCAATATGCAACGCGACGACTGGTACACGTCGACCCGCAGCGCGGGCGACCTCGCCGATCCGGAAGCAGTGGGCCGCTACGCGGCGCAACGGGCGCTGTCGCGCATCGGCGCGCGCGGTCTCGACACGCGCAAGGTGCCGGTGCTGTTCGAAGCACCGCTCGCCGCCGGCATTCTCGGCGCGTTCGTTCAGGCAACGAGCGGCGGCGCGCTGTACCGCAAGACCTCGTTCCTCGTCGATAGTCTCGGCAAGCCGGTCTTCGCGCCGCACGTGCAGGTGGTTGAAGATCCGCACGTCGCGCGTGCCATGGGCAGTGCGCCGTTCGACGAAGAAGGCGTGCGTACGAAGCAGCGCTCGGTGGTGAAGGACGGCGTGGTGGAAGGCTATTTCCTCTCGACCTATTCGGCGCGCAAGCTCGGCATGCAGACCACCGGCAATGCCGGCGGCTCGCACAATCTCTCGCTGCGCAGCTCGAACACGCGCCCGGAAGACGACTTCGAAGAAATGCTGAAGAAGCTCGGCACGGGCCTGTTGCTGACCGAACTGATGGGGCAGGGCGTGAACTACGTGACGGGCGATTACTCGCGCGGCGCGTCGGGTTTCTGGGTCGAGAACGGCAAGATCCAGTATCCGGTCGAGGAAATTACCGTGGCGAGCACGTTGCAGGAGATGTTCCGCCATATCGTCGCGGTCGGTGCGGATACGATCACGCGCGGCACCAAGGAAACGGGCTCGGTGCTGATCGAACGGATGACGATTGCCGGGCAGTGAGCGGTTTGGCTAGCCGGGTGCGGACTGCTCGCAGACCGGTAGCCGCCGGATAGGGCGACAAGCGGCAAACGGGCAACAAGCCGCAAACAGAAACGCCACGCAAGCAACTGCGTGGCGTTTTTTCTTAGTGCGTGCGTTGTGGGCTGGTTGCCAATGTTCGACGCTTTGGATAGAGACATGAAGCCCGAACCCAAAGCCCGAAGGGCAAAGCCCAAACCGCCGCGCCCCCAGGCGCAGCGCAAAACCTCAACTACCCTTGCGCCTATAAGTCACGAACGCATAGTCGAAGTCATTCGGCGCGTCCGCGCGATGCGTCTCGTGCGCGACTTCTTCCCACTCGTTTTCATCGAGTTCGGGGAACGTGGCGTCGCCTTCGAAGTCGGCGGAAATTTCGGTGATGATCAGCTTGTCCGCCTGACGCAGGCCATCCGCATACAGCTGCGCGCCGCCGATCAGAAACGCCTCCGGCGCCTGGTCCTGAGCGGCGAGCGTCAGCGCGTCCTCGAGGGTGGTGGCCGCATCGCAGCCCTGAAAGCGCCGCGTGGCATCCCGTGTCACGACAATGTTGCGGCGTCCCGGCAACGGCCGGCCGATCGATTCATGCGTCTTGCGGCCCATGATGATGGGCGCGCCCATCGTGGTGCGCTTGAAGAACGCGAGGTCTTCGGGAAGTCGCCAGGGCAACTGGTTGTCGCGGCCGATCACGCCGTTATTGGCGCGAGCGACGATCAGGGTGAGCGTCGTCATCGAATGGAAAGGGGAACGTAACCGGGATGATTCTACCTGAGGCGCGAGCGCGAACCCCACGGTCGGCAGGACGGGCGCTAACCGGAGCGGTCGGCGCTGTAGCGCGACGAGCGTTCATGCGCTCGTTGGCCGCGCTAGCCCGTGCGGCCGCAGCAGCGGTACACCCACGGCGTCACACCAAGGCGGCACACCACGGCGGCACACCACGGCGGCACACCACGGCGGCACACCACGGCGGCACACCACAGCGCCACAACCCGCTGACACGCGGACCGCACCGTCACTTTTGCGAAGGTTCCTCAGCAGCGAACGATTCAAGCGACGCCTTCTCGTCAGCCGCACTCAGCTCCCGCAGTCCATGATGACCCATCAGCCGGTACAGCGTCACGCGCGAAATATTCAGATCCGCCGCCGCCTCGTTCAGCCGGTGACGATGCCGCAGCAGCGCCGCTTCGATCGCGCGCTTCTCGGCGGCTTCGCGCGCCTGCGAAAGGCTCATCGTCTGTTGCTCGGTGAACTGCGCGAGGTCCAGGTCATCAGCGGAAATCAGCTTGCTCTCCGCCATCACGATCGCACGGCGCACGCGGTTGATCAGCTCGCGCACATTGCCGGGCCAGCTGTAGCTATACAGCGCTTCGATCGCCGATGGCGTGAAGCCGCGGATCTTGCGCGCGCTATCGGTCTTGAACTTATGCAGAACGTGATGCGCGAGGATTTCGATATCCTTGCCGCGCGCCCGTAACGGTGGTTCGTCCACCCGCAGCACGCACAGGCGGTGAAACAGGTCGGCACGGAACTGCCCCTCGCGCATCGCGCCTTCAAGGTCGACGTGGGTAGCCGAAATGATTCGCACGTCGACCGGAATCGATTCGCGGCCGCCGAGACGTTCGATCTTGCCCTCCTGCAGAAACCGCAGCAGGCTCGCCTGGCTTTCCAACGGCAGATCGCCGATTTCGTCGAGCAGCAGCGTGCCGCCATCGGCCGCTTCGACCCGGCCGATCTTGCGCTGATTCGCGCCGGTGAACGCGCCGCGCTCATAACCGAATAGTTCGGATTGCAACAGATGGTGCGGAATCGCCCCGCAATTGATCGCGATGAACGGCGCCTTGCGGCGTGGCGAGCGTTCGTGAATCGCCAGCGCGGTGAGTTCCTTGCCGGTGCCTGACTCGCCGGAGATGAACACGCTCGCGTCGGTGTTCGCCACCTTGCGGATGGTGCGAAAGAGCTGCTGCATCGCCTCGCAGGTGCCGACCATTTCCTCGTCGCCGGACTCATTCACCTGCGCTGCGAGTTCCGGCTCGCCCAGCGTCGCCATGCCGAAGGCGTGACTGACCAGATAGTCGACCGTCGCGTTCGCCACCGGAATCTTCACGTAATCGAAGCAGTAATGGCGTACGAGACGTCGCGCCAGCGGATCGTTGAGTCTTTCGTTGGTGGCAAGCGCGATCCAGCCGACCTGCTGCTGCCGCAAACTCGCTTCGAGGCCACCCAGATCGCGCGGCGGAAAACTCGCCAGATCGACGATGCCGGCGCAGGCCGCGTCGGGCTTCACGAGTCTGCCGAGTTCATGCGCCGAGCGCGCCACCGCGACGTTCCAACCGCGGCTTCGCAGATGCGCGACGAGGGTATCGTCCGGTGTGCGCGCCACGTACAACAGCATGCGTGCGGCGCGCGCATGGGCGGACGGCGTAGCGCTCGCGCCCGCAGCCGGCGCACCGATCGAAACCACCGCCGCCACCGCGGCGCATTTCGTTACGGCTTCGACGGGGCGGTCCGCAGGCAGCGCGCGCGTCATATGCGATCCCGCTCCCGCCACCGAAGCAACACTGGTCAGATGAGGTGATTCACGCACGTTCGACCTCGTATCGTTGACACGTCTAATAAAACGCCCCAAGTTTGCTTGCCTGCTCGGGGGCCTGGCGCGAAGCGTCAGGTTTGGGAACACTCAAAATGTGTAGGGAAACCGCACGCCGACCACGAAGTTCGGCGCGTCCGGCGTCAAGCCGACGGAGACCGAGCCGTTGATGGTCAGGTGCTTGTTCACCACGTGGTTCAGGCCGAAATTCAGCGCCGCGGCCGTGGTTTCGCTGCCCGGCACCTTTTCATACGAACCGCCTGGCGCACGCGTCTTCGATTCGGGTTCGAGCGCCATCGTGTACGAGATGCTTGCCGAATCCTTGTCGGAGAACGCCAGCGCCACGCCGCCGCCGAATTGCACGATGTCGCCGAGCTTGACCGTCGCCGGCTGGGTTTGTCCCTGCACCGACGAAATATCCGCGAACGAGCGCGCAATGTTGTAGGTGTACGAAAGACTGCCGAACAGCACCACCGGGTCATAGGTCTTCAACAGCGAGATGCCGGCCGTGATGTTCCAGAAGCCGGTTCCGGTGGGCAGCTTGCTCGGCGCAACGAGGTTGGTATTGTCGTTGTCGACCTGAATCAGCTTGTCGCCGAACGGTGACGAACCGGTCGGCGCTTTGATGCGCAGGCTGCCGACCACGTCCGGCAGACTATTGGTCTCTTTCAGGAACTGGTAGTAGATCCCGAAGTTGACGTCGCCGATATCGCTGCCGTTCACCGACGCGTCCGACAACGTGCTCGCCGCACCGCCCGCGCCGCCGACGATGAAGTTGCTATGCCGGTAGATGTACGGCACGTCGACATCGATACTCATGCGGTCGGTCAGACCGTAGCGCGTATCGAGATCGGCCATCACCTGGTGCGACTTGGTCTCGCCCAGGTTGATGTTGCCGAGGAAAATCGCGTCGAGCGCGAGGAAGCCCGACAACTGTAGCTGACGACGATCGTAGTAGGTATCGCTGATGCCCCAGTCCATCGTCAGCTTGTGGTCGAAGAGCGGCGCATGTTCGCGCTGCACGACGGCTTCTTCGGCTTGAGTGCGCACCGGCTCGGCGGCTTTCTGGGTCTGGCCGATCGCGCCGCTGCCGTCGGTGGCGGCCGGCAAACCGCCTGCGTTGTTACCCGCATTGCTTTCCGGCGGCGGCGGATAGACAGGCACGCCGGTCGCCGTGCCCGTGTTGCCGCCCGTCGCGGGTGCGCCGGGACTGATCTGGGCAAGCGGCGGCAGCGGCACCGGCAGGCCATCGGCGCCGGGCTGTTCGGCCACGGTTTCGCTGCCTGCCGGCGCACCGTAGCCCGGCATGCCGCGGCCGCGCTGCGCCATTTCCAGATTGGTGACCTGCCGCTCGAGCGAATGAATTTGCCGCTGCTGCTCGTCGACTACCCGCATCAACGTATTGAGACGGTCCTCGACGGATTGTCCCGCGAGCGCTTGCGCGCTCGCCCCTTGCGAAAGTGCGAACAGCATGACGGCGGCCGGAATGGCCGCCAGTGCCATGCGCGGCACCTTTGTCGATGAAAAATTATTCATTTTGTGTTCCCCCGGTGTTCCTGCGGCGCGTCACCTGTCTCCCGGCGACGCGCTGCTGTATCAGTACTGCATGTGCTGCCTTGCGCGGGTGGCGGCCCGCAGGGTCATCTCCTTCATCTCCTGTTTTGCAGAGCTTGTAGTACGCCGAGCTGACGAATCATTGCCGCCGACATCTGCTGCGTCTGCAGATGCAACTGCAATGCGTTGGCGACTTGCTGGTTATTGCCTGCAATCTGCAGCAACTGGGCGATTTGCCCGTTGCCTGGCGTGATGGTCTGGGTAGCGAGCCCGGCCGGAGTCTGCAGCGCAACGTTGATACCGTTGCTGCCGAACGAGATGCCGGCTTTGATTGAGCCGGTCGAATTGCTGGCCGCTGCTGACGGGGCATTGGCGGTACCCGCCAGCGTCACGGCATTACTATTGAAATCAATCAGTGCGGAATTGGACCCGGCGTTCCGGTCGCCAGCCACTTGCGTGACCTGCGAAACGCCGTTGACCGAAATGCTTTGTCCGCCGTTTGCCTGTGCGTTGGGGTTGGCCCCGGAGTTGGCGCCGGAACTGCCGGGGCCGCCGCCAGTCACGCTTGCAAACGTGTTGACGCTGCTGCTCACCTGTCCGGCAGCGTTCTGTGCGGCAGCAAGCGTCCCTTGAGCGAGGGCGGTCACCCCGTTGGGCAATTGCCATTGCGAAATGACGTTCAGAACGAAGCCGGAAATCATCGTGGCGCCGGCATATTTGCCAGTCTGGTTGGCGAGAACATCGTCGTCCACCATTTGCACCTTGATGGCGGCGGAGTCGATGTCGTGAGCGGCGAGAAATTCGGGCACCGGCGGCGAGCCGGCGCCTTGTGATGCATAGGCGCTGCTGCTCAGGCCGCACATCGTGGTGCAGATTGCGAGGCCCAGCTGGGAAAGGTGGCGCTTCATGATGGGTCAGAACAGGTCTGCCTTGATCAAGCCGTATTCGACAAAGGGGGTCGCCGCCGTGCCGTTCGCCAGCGCGTTGGCGCGAAGCTTGAGCGCGAGCGACTCGTTGTCCTGCAACAGCGGTGAATCCTCCCTGAAGGGTTTGCCGAGGACCGCGAACACAAGGCCGTTCCAGGTTTTGGCGAAGTCCTCTTCGAGCACGATGCGATTGCCGAGCGCCGGATCCGCAATGAAGACGCGGCCATCCTGCGCATGTTTGACGATCACGAAATGCTCGTACCCGTCGATGTTCATCAGAACCATCACGGGGATTTGCAAGTGTTGGAGCGCGTCGGCGTTGACCCGGAAGCCACGGCCGCGCAAACCGATGGTCTCGACGAACTTCTTCATGTCGAGCATCGAGAAGCCATTTTTGACGACGACTTCGGGCGTCGAGAAAACCATCATCCGGCGGATCAGTTCGGTCTCCGGAATCTCGATGCCATAGCCGTATTTGAGGAGGGTAGCGAGCGCTGCCGCACCGCAGCTGTAATCGAACTGCTGGTTGACGATGTGGTTGTAGCGGATGTCCCGCATCGACCGCACCGTCTTGGTCAACGGAACGCCCACGAAAGTGGACGTGTCGATGCTCGCCTGTGCGTAGCTGTTACCGGCACACAGCGTGCAACCTGCCAGCGCTACAACGAACTGTAGCGCCGCGAACCCCTTGAACCGGGACATGCTGGTCTCCCGCTTATCCACGCGCCGGCCGCTTCTATGGCCGCCGGCGCGTGCCTCCCTCTGCTTCTAGGCTTCTTCTATCTGCCTGGCGCTTACTTGCCGTCTTACTTGCCGCCTTACTTGCCGCTGTTCAGCGCAGCGATTGCAAGGCCGTTGTGTTGCAGGTTGCCAGCGCCGCCGGCGATATTCACGCCGATGTTGCCGGATGCGTTAGCAAGCGAATTCGCACCCAGCATCGCGGTGCCCTGGAATTGACCCACGACCGTCATGCCGGCGGTTTGCGAGTTGTCATCCGTGGCGACCATGGCCGTCGTCAACGCGTTGGCCGGCTTCGTCGTCGTCACTGCACCGGCGAGGCTGTTGTTCTGCACGTTGCCGATACCCGAGGCGACGTTCACCCCGACATTGCCCGTCACGCCCGACAGCGAGCCATCCCCGATCGACGCATTCAGATTGAAGTTGTTGATATGGGCGGTCCCGCTGGACGATTGCGCGTTGAAGATCTGCGCATTGCCGAACACGTTGCCGATGTCGACGGAAGCGAGCGAGACGTCGTTGCTCTGGGCGTTGCTGATGCCTTCGGCGATGTTGATGCCGAGGTTGCCCGACACGCCGTTAGCCGCATTGTTGCCGGTGGTTGCGGTCAGCGTGCCCGCCTTTTGCGTGTCGATGTGCTCCGTCACCGAACCCTTGACCGTTACGTCCGTCGTGGCCAGCCTTGCGTCGATTCCAAAGGCTGCGGCATAAGCGTCTGTGGAGGACGACTTGCTGTTCGCGTAGCCGGAAGATTGTTCGCCGACCGCCACGAAGCCCGACCCTTGATTGGCGTTGTAACCCCACACCTTGCCTTGCCCGGATGCTTCCGTTGCTTCGAAGCCGCCGGCGAGGCCTGACGAGTTGGCGTAGCTCGATTCGTTATAGCCGGCGTGGAGTCCGCCGCTTGCATGGGCCGAGCCTTCACCGAAGAACGGGGTGTTGAAGCCCTGATAGTTGTAGCTGCCGCCGATCGAGCCGCCGGCTGCAATATGGCCGCCGGAATTCTGGCTGGTATGGCTGAAGCCGCCCGCAATGCCGGCTGCCTGCTGGCTGGTTTCATAGCCGCCGCCCTTCACCGAGCTGCTTTGATTGCCATACGCATAACCGGCCGAGGCTTGATAGCCTTGCGAACCGGACGTCGACGTCGAATGGCTTTGCGATAACACGGCGAAGGCCGAACCGCTGGCCTTGATCGACGACGAATTGTTGTTGACGCTTGTCGTCACCCGACCGGTCGTGTAGCTCTGCGCTTGCGGGTTGAGCGTCGCATTCACGGTGACCGACTGGTTATTGTTGATGACTGCGCCGGCCGTGCTGGACACGTGCACGCAACCGTACAGGCCGACCAGACCCTCGACGCCGACCGCTTCACCGACCAGCGTGGCATTGAACAGGTAGGCCTTTTGCGGTGCCGCGAACGCGCTGCTGGATGCGGCGACGAGGACGGCTGTAGCAATAAGAGTGCGCTTCATGATTCGCTCCGATACTTTAAGTGTGCTCAGTTAAAAAAAGTGCCCGCCGGGGGACGGAGCACAAAACTGTTTGCCGTGGCATTACCGGCGCCGGCTGTCTGGTTGATCTGCACGATCCCGTTGACGTTCCTGAAGGCATCGCTGGAGATGTTTGCCTCGCGTACGTTATGAACCCCGATTGATTGACCCAGACCTCCGTTTTTCGGGGCCGTCGCGGATAGCTCCCCATCCGAGACGGTCTCGACTCCGAGTGCAGCAGTACCCAACTGAGTGCTGTTGCGCTGCAGATTCCCTGCTCCGGCGGACTGGTTCACCAGCACCGCACCGGATGTATTCGAAAAAGCATTGGCTTCGATCGTCGCCCGCGCATTCGTGACCCTGGCGGCCACCGACGCGCTCTGCACGCTGGCGTTGTCGTTGCCGACCATGCCGCCGTTCGACACCGTGACCTGATTGAGTTGCGCGTTATTGATGCCGGCCGTTTCATTGACCGTGAACGCGCCGGTGACGCCGGCGCCCGCGCCCTTGCCGATCGTGGCGTCGGCGCCGACCGTCGGCACCGCCTGCGCGTGGGCATGGCTCGTCACGAGGGCCGCGCCGCTCAGGCAGACGCACAGCGCCGCATGCAGTGAACGGACTTTGAGCGCGCTCATTTCAGACCTCCGAGCGCACCGGAGAGCGCATTTGAAAGCGGCGCCAGCGAGCCCGTTACCGACGACGTGATGGTTCCGCCGATGCCCGGGCCCGGCATGCCGATGCCGCCGGCGTTCAGCGCGACGTTGTTGCCGGTCGCCTTGCCGCTCAGGATCTGCGTGACCGCCTGCATGCCGGTGCCGCCGAGCACGCCGCCTTGCGCAACACCACTCGACCCGTGCGCATTCGTCAGATCGGTATCGCCGACCAGTTGGGCGACGGCCGGATTGAAGCTATTGGCCGGGAAGGTGGTGGCGCGCACCGCGACCGGGTCCTCGCTGCGTGGCACCGGCACGAAGGCATCGCGCGGGGTGACCGTGCGCTCGACAATGATGTCGCCCGGATTGACGCTCTGCTGCGCGGCGGCGTGGACGGTAAAACACGCGCTCAGCAGGGCGACGAGGGTTGCGAGGGACACAGGCAACAGGGTGCGCGACGCCGCCAGCGGCTTGCGTGTGCCCGGCGTCCGGATGGAAGTAGTCATGTCGGTCCCTGCTCTCGTCTTGTTAGCGTGTGGTGCGTTGGGTACGCCACAGCTGCCGATTTGCATCACTAATTTGTTCGGGCTACTTTCTTTGGTAATTGGCGACGTTGCCCTGTGCAGCGCGCGCGGCGTCGACCGGAATCGGCATCGGCGAGGGCGGGGCGATCTCGTCCCACAACGTCACGTTGCTGCTGCCGCCGTTGCCGCGCATCAACTGCGGCGTCGCGGCCACCATCAACATGCCGACTGCGCCGCCGCGTTGCCGCGACAGCATCTGGTCGTCGAGGGAAATATCGTTCGCGGATGCAGCGTCGGCCGGGATGCTCAGTACGTC
The DNA here is from genome assembly GCF_046025895.1 of Paraburkholderia sp. RL17-337-BIB-A. Lineage (NCBI taxonomy): Bacteria > Pseudomonadati > Pseudomonadota > Betaproteobacteria > Burkholderiales > Burkholderiaceae > Paraburkholderia > Paraburkholderia sp. RL17-337-BIB-A. Next base: position 1,007,637 of record NZ_JARESY010000001.1, read on the forward strand.
GCCGGCGAGCTGGCGAATTTCAGTGGGCGTAGCCGTCGTCGCCGTCGTGTCCGGCGAGGCCACCACTGCGGGCGTCGCGCTCGTGAGGGTGGCGGAGCCGGCATCGGCGGATTCGGCCATCGTGGTGGATTGCGTCAATGCGGATTCCTGTGCATTGACGCCGGCGGGCAGCACGATTAAAGCCACCGCGGCGGCGCAGAGCCCGGCGCACGGTGCAATGCTGCTCAGGCCGATGCGGAAAACGAGTCGCATGATGTCTCTCCTTGGTGCATGGCATTTAGCGAAACGTGTGCCATGAGTCGCAATCCATTGATGCATCTGGACGCGACCTGCGTACCTCGGAGTAACAGCGAAGAAATCAGACAAAAATGTTTCAACGCTGAAACGGGCGGCAGAAAATACCTATAATCCGTTAAATATGACGGTATGAACTACCTTGGGGTGAACGCCAGGAAAAGCGCTTCCACAATCGTTTTATTCATAGGTTGAATAAGTATTGATCGCCCGCTCGGCCTTGCTGGGCAAGGGGTCCCCGATTAAATTCGCATAATTGTTTGCCTGGCGGCGCGCGTATAGTAAGCTCTCGAAAACAGCTTCAGATTTAAAAAAAGCCCGCGAACGGGCCGTCTCAAACACACACGCCGCTTTCTTGGGGATCAGCTGTCCGCACGGAATGGAATGGCCGTTCGGTTTTTGCTATTTCGCGAATCCCGAACGAGTCAGCGTGTCTGAACTCCGGTTCAGGTGCGTGCGTCATCCTTAACGTTCGTTGACGAGAGGATCTGAATAATGGAACCCGCAACGCGGCAACTGATTTACGTTTCACGCGATCCGAGCGCGGAATTGAATACTCGGTTTCATCAGCGCGGCTGGCATGTCGAAGTCGTGGGGTCGGCGCGCGACGTCCGCCGTGCGGTTCGCGCCGGAATGGCGGCAGGTGGCCTGCTCGATCTGTCTAGCGATTTTCAGCCACACGAAATCGCCGCCTTCGAGTCCTGCCTGACCATGCCGAACGTCGGCTGGGTCGCGGCCACCATGCCCGGACAATTGCAGGACGCCGCCTTGCGCCGGCTCGTGCGGGACTATTGTTTCGACTATGTAACGGTGCCTTACTCGGGTGACAGGATCGTCGATTCGGTCGGTCATGCATACGGCATGGTCTCGTTGGGCGAGCCGGCCTCGCACGACGGATCGCAAGGCGCCGAAGGCGAAATGGTCGGTTCGTGCGACGCGATGCTCGCGCTGTTCCGTTCCATCCGCAAAGTGGCAATGACCGACGCGCCGGTGTTTATCTCGGGCGAATCGGGCACGGGCAAGGAATTGACCGCGGTGGCGATCCACGAACGCTCGGCGCGCCGCAATGCGCCTTTCGTGCCGATCAACTGCGGCGCGATTCCGCCGCATCTGCTGCAATCCGAACTATTTGGCTATGAGCGCGGCGCGTTCACCGGCGCCAATCAACGCAAGATCGGTCGCGTGGAAGCAGCCAACGGCGGCACCCTGTTTCTCGACGAAATCGGCGATCTGCCGCTCGAAAGCCAGGCGAGCCTGCTGCGCTTCCTGCAGGAACGTAAAGTGGAGCGGCTGGGCGGCCACGGTTCAATCGACGTCGACGTGCGCATCATCTCGGCAACCCACGTGGATATGACGTCCGCGATGATCGAAGGGCGGTTCCGCTCCGACCTGTATCACCGTCTGTGCGTGCTGCAAATCGACGAACCGCCGTTGCGGGCGCGTGGTAAGGATATCGAACTGCTTGCGCGGCACATGCTGGAACGTTTCAAGAAGGATGCAAGCCGCCGTCTGCGCGGTTTCGCGCCCGACGCGATCGCGGCGCTGCATAACTACGGCTGGCCGGGCAACGTGCGCGAGTTGATCAATCGCGTGCGGCGCGCCATCGTGATGTCGGAGGGGCGCGCGATTACGGCGCGTGATCTCGAATTGGCCGAATACGTGGAGATCGTGCCGGTGTCGCTCGCGCAGGCGCGCGAAGCGGCCGAACGTCAGGCAATCGAGCTCGCGCTTCTGCGTCATCGCGGCCGTCTCGGCGACGCCGCGCAGGAACTCGGTATTTCGCGCGTGACGCTATACCGTCTGTTGTGCTCACACGGCATGCGCCATATGGAAGGTGAACCGCTGGCCACGCCGCACGGCGATTTGCCGGCCTCGGTGCCGCATCTCTAGGCTGTATTTGTCGATCTGACCGATTTTAGTGGGCCCGAAAAGGCCGGCAGCAACTGCCGGTGGGCCTGCCATGGGCTTTGGACGGCGTTGATGACGCGGTCCGCGCGAGCCGGGTCCAGAGCGGCTTGATCTTCAATATTTTCTCCTCCGCGCGCCCGGGCCGGGCGCCGCCCGGCTGCGCTTGTTAAAATCGGGTTTTCCGCTCAATCTCCGTGGCGCCTGCTCCTGACCCAAGGGCGCGCCTCGTCGAAGGAACCCGCATGAAACAATACCTCGACCTCGTCCGCACGATTCTCGACACCGGCACGTGGCAGGAGAACCGCACCGGCATCCGCACCATCAGCATGCCGGGCGCCATGTTGCGCTTCGACCTCCAGCAGGGCTTTCCCGCGGTCACTACCAAAAAGCTGGCGTTCAAATCGGCGGTGGGCGAACTGGTCGGGTTTCTGCGCGCCTCGCGCAGCGCCGCGGATTTCCGCGACCTCGGCTGCAAGGTATGGGACGCCAACGCCAATCAGAATCCGCAGTGGCTCGCCAATCCGTATCGCGAGGGCCCGGACGATCTCGGCGACGTGTACGGCGTGCAGTGGCGCCAGTGGCCCGCCTACAAGGTGCTGGACGCCGGCGCAAGCGCGCAACTGGCTGACGCCACCGCGCGCGGCTTCCAAGTGGTGACGGAGTTCGAGGAAGACGGCAGCGCCAAGGTCCTGTTGTACAAGGCGATCGACCAGTTGCGGCAGTGTCTCGACACGATCATGCAGAACCCCGCCGACCGGCGAATTTTGTTTCATGCCTGGAACCCCGCCGTGCTGGACCAGATCGCGCTGCCGGCTTGCCACCTGCTTTATCAGTTCCTGCCGAACGTCGCGCGGCGTGAAATTTCGCTGTGTCTGTACATTCGCAGCAACGACGTCGGCCTCGGCACGCCGTTCAACCTGACCGAAGGCGCGGCGCTCTTGCATCTGGTCGGCCGGCTGACGGGTTATACGCCGCGGTGGTTCACTTACTTCATCGGCGACGCGCAAATTTTTCTGGAACCTAAAAAAGTAGCAACCTGCCACTGACTATACGTTTCAGCCTGTTTCTTCTTGGTATTTTTTCAAAAAGTACCATCTGATGTCCGCGCTTCGCTTCCCTCCCGCATCAACCCCAAAAATCGCTACTCGTCTTTCATATATGAAAGACTGCTACTCAACACCATCGGTTTTTCGAGCCTTACCTTACCACCACCGTTGTCATCAAGTAGGGGTGGGGGATAAAAACAGTAAATACGTAAAACATAATAGGACCGCCATCTACTTGGGCGGCGGCCCGGCATCGTAATATCGACCAACCGCATGGAGTCAGGAGAGAGCGAATGAGCAGGCTGTCCCAAGAGGGCTTGGAGAGGCTCAGGAATCTCGCAGCGGCACAGGTAGTCTGCGCGTGCGCGACCCATGCGAAGCGTGATTTTACATTTGAACCGACGACGGCTACTGAGACGGAACGCTGGCACGTGAATGTGGATGGGCGGGAATTCGAACTACTTTTGCGAGGCCCGAAGTTCTACGACACCCGCGCGAAGCGAGGCGGCGGTGGCGGAATCGACCTAGTGATGCACCTATATAGGTTGAATTTCAAGGAAGCTGTCGCTCTCTTGCAGACGGCGGGGTTTGACTGATGAGTAGCTCGGAGGTCGCAGAAGCTTCCGAAGCGACAACACAGCTCCCTCCGTTTCCCACGGGCAAATCTGCTGGGCGGTCGCGTGGATTTGGCCTGCCGATTTGAATTTTTCGCGTGAGGCACCTACCCTTGACTCTCGCAGCACATAGACTGCTGTCGGGGAATTTTCCCGCGAACCTGAGTTAAGCGCCTAGCGAGGTATGAGATGCGTGCCAATAGCCGTGACACGTTGGAGGTAGTTGCCGAGCAACTTGGGCACTGCAACACGACGATGACGGAATATTACCTCGCGGAGATGCCGGCAATTTCCAGAGTCGCCGCACGCTATTTGGCAGTTAGGGTCATCAATAAGGCTCTCGTTGAGAAGTTGGATTCAATAGGGCGCGAGCACTTCCGCGAAACAGCAATGGGAATTTGCCCCTCGAGGTCACGGGAGCTAGCCTATGAGTCTCGACCGTGCCTGACGGCTCCCATGGCGCGATGGGAGCCATCGACATGGGATATTTCCGACGAGATGAGCGAAAGCGCGCAATTTTCGATGGCCTCCAACCTCGTGCGCTGTTGGAGCGACCTAGACCGAACGAGTCAACTGGCCGCCCACCTCGCGGCGCAGGAATTCTGACCAAGGTTTTGGTCCGGACACAGAATCCCGCTTGGTCCCCCTAGGCGGGCGCCCAGCGGTCCTGTAGCGCCAAGTCGAGGCAACCCCACGTCGCCGACATTTGTTGCACTCGCGCGACAGTTTCGTACGCATCCGCATACAAAGCAACGGACGTCCGGCCCGAAAAATGAGGCCGATAGGTGCCCGTGTGGCCAAACGCGTCTAGGTTTCCTCGTTCCCAACTGCAACGGCAGAAAGCGGCTCGCCCGCGGTGGGGGCAGGCTAGGGCCGGCGCAAGGACGCTTCAGCGGCAGCCTCAAGGCGGAGCAACTTCGGAACCGCCGATAGGCGGCTGTCCACACGGGGCATGGCGGCGAGTTTGGGATGACCGACGTAAACAGATACGTGCAGTAACGGTTTGACACAGCTGGCGGGGGACTCTCATGTCTGCTGGAAATCGTTGCTGAGACCTTTCGCGCAATCGGCTTTCACCTTTTTTGTGGACGGGCCATGGTTTGCTCGAAGCTCGCGGTGAGCTCGTTCAACGTTATTCCGATAGCGGCGCACCACTCTCGAACTTCAATAAAGTCGAGCCGGCGCTGCCCGCTCTCGCATTTACTAACGAACGGTTGGTCGACATTGAGCCTCGCGGCTAGCTCGCTCTGCAAGAGGCCTGCGGACTCCCTTGCCGCTCGCAGAGTGGCAAGAAAGAGGCCGTATTGTTGTGTGTAAATAGATTTTTCCACGGTTGGACCGAGCTGGCACGAGGCGAACAGCTTGCAGTCCAAAATCGTATATGCCAAAATAGCATATGCGAAAATCGCATATTTCGGTTTGCACGTGAACACGGCTAGTCGACGAGGAACTTGTACCTCGCATTGCGACATACGAGACCTGCCAGTTATTCACAGAACCGCGCTTGCGCGCGGCGAACTGTTAACTAGCACAAACTTCGATGCTGCAGGAGGGCCGTCTCGGTCGTCCTAGGCCAGCTTTGCGTGATGGAAGGATGGCACCGCAAAGCAGCCGTGTTGGCGCCAGCAAAGTGGCGCGCAACAATCAAGGATATTTTGATGCCCCTTCAGCCCATTCCTCTCGTCGCGGTCGAGCCTGATGTCTCCGTGCCGCGCCGGGAAATCTTTGAACCCGAGGACGGTTTTACGCATTTTGTCGGTTCTGACGCTGCGCACCGGAGGCGTTGTTTCTTATCGCAGCGCCCAGCCATGCGCGCGCCCTGTCATCATATTTGGCCTGTCCAATGTTATTTACTGACTCCAGCTGGGAAGAATCGCATCCAGTAAAGAGGACTCTCTTGCAGCCGCTTCTTCCATGGCGCTGCATCGGATGGTCGGACCTAACCCTGAATTTCTTTGTCGTTGCCTCATCTGGCCGTGCGGACTTCGCGAGTCCGGACGGCTGGGTGGCGGACGGTGCCGAGGCGTTGATTGAACTGGTGTCGAATCTTGGCGATGTAAGCTTCTCGGTTCACTTGCTGGCTCGTGATGAGACTGATGCTTCGGTCACGCTCTGTCGGGTAAGCGCATTGTGGAAAGAGCTTGAGGTCAAAGATTCGGACGTCGTGGGCTATTGGTATTCGACCACCGACGGTCAGACGAGACCGTGCTCCCCTATCGCTTCTGCGACGCGTGCGGAGAGACCACGGTTGACGAAGCTGTTGAACTTTGAAGACAGTTGAACGCATGTCGACGAGGAATGCACGCAGCGCACATCGGCAGCACCTCACGCGACTGGAACCAAGCTATCGTTCGCGTGGTGCTGAGAGCAGATTAATCGGAAGCACTACTGACGGTCACGAGCAAAAGATTGGATGCCAACCAGACAGGTTCATTGACTCCGCCCGAAACAAGTTTTAGCTCGCTTAAAGGAGTGACCATGCCGCCTCGGTCTACGCGTGAGACGAAGAACGACACATTGCTCGATGAAGAGTGGATGCAACATATTATTCGTCGCGCTGTTGTTGCGGCTGTCCTGTTCGACCCGAAAGCCGCCGAAAACCTGCTGCAAATCCCGGATGCAGCGCTCGGCCGCATGTTCAAGAATCATCTCTGTGAAGTCATCGGCGTAGCCACCGTGTACGGAATCGACCTTGCTGAACTGCAAGAGGACGGAGAGAATCTTCGCAAGCGCGTCAAACGTGCGTCGAAGGGGAAACCCGCACATGAGCCTTTACCCGGGGCCAACAAAGCGAACGCTGAGCGCTACCCGCTTGTGCACCAAGGCAAAGTGCTTCGAACGCACGACTTTTGCAATGCTGCGGGCATCACAGAAAAGACGCTGGATAAGTATGTCGCCTCAAATCGCATGTTCCGTGTCTACTTTGGTCCCGACGCCTATTGCCCGGCGTTCTTCCTCTCACCCATGATTTTCCGCGATGACTTCAGAAAAGTTATACGTCGTCTGGACAAAATCGACTCATGGACAATGTTCGACTTCTTCACGACACCGATTGAGTCGCTGGACGGTGATACGCCACTACAACGGCTTTCAGTCGAAGATGTCAAGTCGGTAGTGAAGGAAGCTGCGACCTTTGCGGAACAATATACGCGACTGTTTCCGTAAGCACGAGACCACAGTCTCCTGCGTCTGCTGGCCCATGAAAGAACTCCTGACCTTCGCCCTCAGTAACCCCGCGCTTCTGGTCGTGCCGGCAGTCGCGTTTGTACTCAGCCTGCTCATGCTGCGCATCAAAAAGAGATACGTAAACGAAGGAATTTTGTTTGGGCGCGAGCCTGCCAGGCAGCGCGACCGCCGCGCATCAAAAGAGGGAAATGAGATGAACTCGGGTACCGATATTGACCTGGAGATTGCGCTTCGCACGTTTCACCACCTAGGCCTCGAAGGTGGGGATTTAGGATATGAATATTGGCATGCGGTCGGACAGCTACTGAAGCGAGCAGTCGGCATGCAAGCGCAACTTGATGCACTCAGCAGGGAACTCGAACGATGTCGTGCAATGCACCGGAAGGCGGATTGAAAGGGATGCAACATCACGGCAACCGGCGCAAGGCTTCGAACTGACCCTGGCGCCATCGGATACCGCGGTGTCTCTCGAGCCGACCGCTTCATATAACTCAAGCTATTGTCTGAGGCCGAATCATGATTAAAGACTCAAAACCGACGGCACTGGTGCTCGACGAACCGACACCGACTCTTTTCGTTGACTTCGACGGAACGCTTCACCGGGGTCAAGGACTCCTGGATGTCAGCGGCAGTATTTCGCTCGACACTGGCAACGCCCCGTTCGAATTCGCGCCTTTGCTTGCAGGTCTGCTCGAACCCTATCCACGGGTTGAAATCGTCCTGACATCCTCATGGTTATACAAACTACCGCTCGAGACAGTCGTTTCATATTTGCCAAAGCAATTAGCGCTGCGTGTTGTTGGTTCGACTCGCGGATACAAGGCTAGGTTTGGCTATCTGCAAGACGGCTCTGCTCGAACGTACATCATTCGGTCGTACGTGTTTGAGCATAAGTTGAAACACTGGCTTGCTCTCGACGATGCGGTCTTCGGCTCGTATCATCTGAGCACGGACTTCCTCAACCTCGAGCAGCATCTTGTGTTGCTCGATAGTCAGTTCGGAGTTAGCGCCCCGGAAGCTCAGCAGAGAATTATTGATTGGTTGATTGAGGTGCACAGGGCAAACGCCTGACTGCAGCGGAGAGCTTCCACCCAAAGCGCGAAAAGGCGGTGGCGCTGCGTTGAACGAGGCATCCGGTATCCAGCCCAGCCCGTAAATACTCAGCTGCTCTAACGCCTTGGTGCCTCGAGCCCGGAAACACCAACCCCTTTTACAATCGATGCGTTGATGGCAGTAGTAGCGCCAGTAAGCGACGAGTAGCAATGGACTTGTTCCCTAGCTAGCAGATTCGTAACGCAAAGGAGTAGAGGCGTCTCAATAGTGGGGCGCCTACCCGAACATTCAAGGCGAAGTTCATGGCTGAATCGCGACTGACAACAAAAGGCCGTACTACAGTACCTGCCGAGGTCAGGAAAGCGCTAGGTGTGAAGCCGGGCACGCGGCTGGTATGGCATGTTATGCCCGATGGCAAAGTCCTGGTACGGGCAAAATCGAGCTTGCTTCTGGAACTGGCGGGAACCGTGGAATCCCCGGTCAAAGGGGTGACCAGGACATGAAAGCGTGGAGACGCTACCGCGCATAATCAGCGACGCGAATTTCGTCGACGGTTTCGACGATGAAGACGAACGCAAGGCAAGCTGCCGCACACGCCGCACTCGCGGCGCGTTAGATTGATGCATCCGCATTTCAGCCCATCGGTAGTCGTCGCATTGTAATGGGAGCACAGGGGTGTCCGACTCGGAAGATGAAAAGCTTGAGAAAGCAGCTGGTTGGCTGCGAGAAGCCGACGGACTCCTCATCACAGCGGGCGCAGGAATGGGCGTCGACTCGGGCCTTCCCGACTTCCGCGGTCGAGATGGCTTCTGGCGCGCCTATCCCGCTCTTCAGCACCATGGCTTCTCGTTCGAAGACATGGCAAATCCCGCAAGGTTTGCGGAGCATCCGAAACTGGCTTGGGGCTTCTACGGACACCGCCTGAAGCTTTACCGTGAAACCGTCCCGCATGAGGGCTTCGCGATTCTGCGCAGATGGGCGGACCGCATGCCGCGTGGCGCATTTGTTCACAAGCAATGTTGATGGGCAGTTCCAAAAAGCAGGCTTCTCCGAGAGCCGAGTACACGAGTGCCACGGGTCGATTCACACGCTCCAGTGCTTGGATAGCTGCACGAACGACACGTGGTCGGCCGAGGGATTTAATCCGCTCGTAAATGAGAAGACGCCCGAGCTGGAAAGCCGAATGCCTCGTTGTCCGCGCTGCGGCGCTCTCGCGCGTCCAAATATTTTGATGTTTGGCGACTGGGCGTGGGTCGACGCACCCTATGAAGAGCAACGGGAGCGCCTGGCAGACTGGATTTCATCGGTATCGAAGCCGGTTATTGTGGAGCTGGGCGCCGGGAGACGAGTGAGGCGACCTGCGAGGTCGCCTGATGTTGCTTAAGCTCTGGGGGCTACAGTTTGTGGTTCGCCCGCAAGGGCAAAAATTGGCAGCGTTAGAGAAAACGTCGCACCTTGGTCGAGGTTGTTCATGGCGGTCAGTGTACCGTCATGAGCTTCGACAATTGAGCGTGAAATTGCCAGACCTATACCCATGCCTTTTGCCTTTGCGGTGACAAACGGCTGGAAAAGAGTATCGAGCTCAGCGATACCTTCTCCGTTGTCAGAAATTTCGATTGTGACCACCAGCTCATTTACGACACCGCCGGTGATGCCGACTTTTGGTGTGCGGCCGGTATTTTCTGTTGCTTCGATTGCGTTCGACATCAGGTTGATAAGGACCTGCTGAATCTGTATCCGGTCGACGTTCATGTCTGGAAGATGGTTGGGAAATTCCAGCGTTATGGCGGCGTCTCGCATACTGGGGTCTTCTTTCAACAATCTCACTGCGTCCCGGACCATGTCAGGAATACTGCATTGAGACTTCTTGAGGGTCTCTCGTTTGAACAGGGTACGGATGCTCTGCATCGTTTCGTCGGCAGCATGGCCATCGCGGAGTATGCTTTCCACGGAAGAGCGCGCCTCGTCGAGATTTGGCGGGTTGGCCGCAAGCCAGCGCCGACAGGCTTGGCCATTGGCGATAACAGACGTAAGTGGTTGATTGAGCTCGTGCGCTATCGAGGCAGATAGTTCAGCGACCGTTGCAATCTGGGTCGCCCGGGCGAGTTGGGTTTGTACTTCTCGCAGGCTGTCTTCAGCACATTTTTGTTCGTCGATGTCGATATTCAGGCCGTACCATTGAACGATGTTGCCATCCGCATCGCGCATTGCTTCGGCGCGTACCTGATACCAGCGGTATGGCCCGTCCTCGCAGTGCATATGGCGCATACGGATGACATTGGTGTAGGGTTCACCAGTCCGAACTGAGTGTGTCCATCTTTGAATGAGACCCTCCCAGTCATCTGGGTGGATGGTCTTCTTATATCCGAGGTCACGGGTTTCCGATATGTCCACGCCGGCGTATTCTGCGAGTCTCCGGTTGTAGTAGGTCGGTTGCCCGTCAGCATCGGTGCACCAAATCATTCCTGGGATTGTTTCGGTAATCTCCCGCAATTGGTGCTCACGCTGCTGGAGTGCGACTTCCGTTTCTTTCAGGTCGTCAATGTCCGTGCACACGCCATACCAATGAAGGATTTCACCCGTCTCATCGCGGAACGGTTCACTGCGAACGAGATACCAATGTGGTTTCCCATCAGCCCCCGTAATCTGGTAAGTGTCTTGGTAAGATGAGCCCTCGCGGACGCATTGTTGCCAATGTTTGTGGACACGCGCCCGCTCGTCAGGCGGAACGAGACTGAATAAGGGCTTTCCGTCAATTTCCTCCCAGGTCTTTCCGATGAACGAAAGCATGCGGTGATTCCATCGGTCGATTTCCCCGCCCGGGGTGGCGCGCCAAATCATGGCAGGCATTGCGTCTACAACCCTGCGAAGATGTAACTCCTCGCGTCTCAATCGTTCTTCTCCAATTTTGCGCTCGTGTATATCGGTGAGCAGGCCGTACCAGTTGGTGACATCGCCTCGGGCGTTTCGCATTGCATTGGCCTGGCATTGGAACCATCGATAGGACCCGTCAGCAGCGCGAAGGCGATGTACCGTATCGTACGTCGTCCCGCTTTTTATCGATTGGTCCCATGTTTTAGTGACTGTCGCGTAGTCGTCCGGATGAACAAGGTCAAACCAGCCGTTGCTGGTCAGTTCATGCAGGCTTCTGCCGGTGGAGGCTTCAGCGCGTTTGCTCACATACTCTATTGAACCGGCGGCGTCAGTGCTCCATAGGAAGCCTGGCACTGCGTCGATGAGCCAGTTGAGTTGCGGTTCACGCTCACGGATGACCCCTTTCGTTTTGTAGTTTTGCCCTTCGCTCCGAAGAAGCGACTCTGCAATCTTGCGGTCGTTAATGTCCAAGTTCAGACACATCCAACGTACAAGTGCGCCGTTCATTCCTCGGACGGCCCGCGCCCGGCACAGGAACCATCGGTAGACGCCGTCTGCGCGGCGAATCCGAAGTTCAAGTTCGCCGGGGTCCCGGCCTGCCCCCAACGCCTCCCAGTAATGTTCGTTTGCTGCGACGTCGTCGGGGTGAATGACATCGTCATAATTAGCGTAATTGTTACTTATCTGGATTCCCGTGTATTCGCGGATGCTCTGGCTGAGATACTCGGGCGAGCCGTCAGGGTGAGCGGTCCAAACATGACCCGGGAATAGCGCACTCATCGCTTCCAATGTTTGAGTTCTTTGCCGCAGGAGTCTGGTGCCGCGACTGCCGCCGGATACAAAGGGGGTCTTGCCAGCAAGGCTCATGGTCGTCTCCCGATTATTTAAGCAGCATACGCCCTGGCATGCGTTGCTCACGGAGCTGGATTTGCAAGCCTGGTTGAAAACGAGCGGCGGCAAGGGCCTCCATGTGGTCGTGCCGCTTACGCCGAGACTTGACCACAAATCTGTGAAGGCTTTCTCACAGGCGTTTGTCCGACACATGGCGAAAACAATCCCGGACCGCTTTCAGCGACGTCGGGGGCAGCCAACAGAATCGGCAAGGTCTATGTTGACTATCTGCGCAACGGAAAGGGGCAGACGACCGCCACCGCGTTTTCTGCCCGCGCGCGGCCGGGCATGGGGGTTTCCATGCCGATTTCATGGGAGCAACTGTCCGAGCTTAAAAGTGGCGCGCACTGGACGGTGCAGACGGCGCGAGAGTATCTTAGCTTTCAAACAGAAGACCCTTGGGAAGCATACTGGTCGACAAGACAGTCGCTGGCGTCAGCCATAAAACGTTTGGGATGACGTATCTCGTGCAATAGCGAAGCTACTACGAGCGTAGACACGCAGCTCAGAAATTTTGCACGGACAGAGGCGGCGGTCCGTGGGCACACGTCGTGCTTCAGGCGGTGAAGGTTGGACCTCTCGAATGGGTGGCCACTGGTCAGATGCGGCGACACCCGCGAGCCGCTATCAGGAGAATCATATGGCAGCGCGTTCCATTGCATCGCTGACGCTATCCTTCGGTCTGGTTTCCATACCGGTGAAGCTCTACTCGGCCACAGACAGCGCGTCTGGCGTTGGCTTCAATCTGTTGACGCCGGAAGGCGGGCGGGTGAAGCAGCAATATATATCTGAGGCCAGTGGTGAAGTCGTCGCCCGTTCCGATATGAAGAAAGGCTATGAATTCGAGAAGGGCCAGTTCGTGGTCTTCACTCCCGACGAACTGAAGGCGCTGGAGGAAGGCGCGAGCCACGTGGTGGAGATTGTCTCCTTCGTCCCGGAAAAATCGGTCGACCCGCTGTACTACGACAAGGCGTACTTCATCGCTCCGGACAAACGCGGCGGCAAGCCCTATAGCCTGCTGCAACAAGCTATGCGCGAAAGCGAACGCTGTGCGCTGGCGAAATGGTCATACAAAGGGAAGACCCGAATCGTTCAGATACGACCGGCGGAAGACGGGATGGTCTTTCAACAATTGCTATTTGCAGACGAAGTGCGCACGCTAGCTGATTTGCATATCGAACATGTGACCGTCAGCGACACTGAACTGAAGCTTGCTCTGCAAATCATCGACCAGGTGTCAGAAGACGCCTATGACCCTTCGGCGTACGAAGACGAAGAAAAGAAGCGGATTCTCGAAGCCATCGACCGGAAAATTGCTGGCAAACAGATTGTGTCTCCGGAAGCGCCAGCCGAAGAGTTAGGTGGTCAGGTGATTGACCTGATGGAGGCGCTGCGTGCAAGTCTAAGTGCCAACAAGACGAAACGAGCCGCCCCTAGCAAAACGGCTGCAAAGACGGCAGCTCCGAAGAAGGCTTCCCCCGATGACATTGAAGCGCTTTCAGCCAAACCCCGGCGGCCTGTCAAACGAGCCGCTCCGAGAGTCGACGTGAAAGAAGCGCCGCCGGCAAAGGTTCGAGCTCGCAAGTGAACAGACGAAATCTGTCGCACGACTATTCGTTGCGGAGCCTCCAGTCGCTGCTGGGCGTTTCGCGCAGAGTTCTGTCCGGACTGATTGACGCCGGCTTTGTTCATCCCGCGCGCGGCCGGCGGAACGAGCTTCGGTTCTCGTTCCAGGATGTCGTGGTCCTTCGCACCGCATTTCAACTGCAATCGGCGAAAGTCTCATCGCGGAAAATTCTGAAGGCCCTTGCCAAGCTGAAAGCCGAACTCCCTGACGAACTTCCGCTGTCTGGAATCCGAATCACATCTGTCGGCGAAACCGTGGCGGTCAGGTCGGGACAGTCCCAATGGGACGCGGCCTCGGGCCAGCACTTGCTCGACTTCGAGGTCGCACCTATTCGAGGCGATGTCGCGTTTCTGGACTCTGCGCCGCGAAACCTGGCGAGCCGGGAAGAGCAAGTAGAAGAATGGTTCGCACTTGCTGAGCAACTCATCGGAACTGATGCTGTCGGCGCGGAACAGGCGTACCGGAAAGTGCTCGAGCTCGCACCGTCACCTCACTACCACGCGTACACCAATCTGGGTGTGCTGTTGTGCGAGGTAGAGTCGCGCTGCGATGACGCGTTGTCCATTTTCGATGGCGCGCTCGAGCACTTTCCCGATGACGCCTTGCTTCACTTCAACCGTGCAGTCGTCCTTGAAGAACTGAAGCGCTATGACTCGGCAGCTGCTGCCTACCAGCGCTGCTTAGAAGTTGACGCCAGCCATGCCGACGCTCATTTTAACCTTGCACGGCTGAGCGAGATTCGCGGGGACAAGCAAGGTCTTGTACGGCACCTCAGTGCTTATCGTCGGCTGGTTGGCTGATTTCGGCCGTCCGGAGGCAAAGCACGGTTACCGGATTGGCGGCATGGGAATTGCGGCAAGCCGTACGCGGGCTCACACCTTCCGGTGCTAACGACCGCGCTGCGCTTGAGGAGACGACCATGCGAAGCTCGACAAAAGGAATTTTGATTTCGGCATTGTTTATCGGTATTTCAGGGGCTGTATACGCGCAGGGCGCGGGTGGCGGTGGCGCTGCCGGTGGGCAAGGTGGCACGGGCATGAGCAAGCCGAGCGCAGGTGGCTCGACCGATACAGTGTCAGGCGCGTCAGGGGCGAACACCATGGCGCCCTCTGGCACCACGTCGCACAAGAAGATGCACAAAAAGTCGAACGCCGGCATGGCGGCATCGGCCCCGGCACCGGGGTCGGGCGGCAATTGACGGTCGGGGATGGTGGTCTTCGACTGCTCGCAAAGGTGCGTAAGTTCGAGGCCTCTGTCCAATGTGAAAGGCTGAGAGGTCTGGCCTGCGGCGACGAGGACTTAGTCCTCGCGCGCGCGCAGTCGGGACATTTTTGTTGCGGGAAGAAGCTCGCGAACCGTAGCATCATCGTCGCGAGCTTGTCGACATCGACCCCTAACGCGCGGTAGCGACATGCGCACTGACCTTGATAGGTGGCGCCTCATCGTCGAATGGTGGACTCACCACGAAACTTTGCACCACGTTAGGCTGGAACACCAGGCAGTAAGTCGAGCCTCCGTATTGGAAATATCCCAGCTCATCACCCTTTCCAACTTCTTGCCCGGCGAGTGCTTCGATTACACAGGACGAAACGTCGGCCATGCCGACAAACACGCAGCCGACGAGCCCAATCTCCGGGTCCTCGCAGTCAATGACGATAATCGCCCGCGCTGCGACCGCAGTTGTGTAACCCTGTGAATCGTTGAGCCCGCCCGGGTCGATGCCCTCCGATTCAACCTCAGAATAATAGCTTCCATCGACGTGGTACGCCTTTACTATCCTGCCGCCTACCGGCGCATGCCAGCGGTGATAGTTGAATGCACTCAAGAAGGCTTGATACACGCTTCCATTCACAAACTTCTGTGCCATTTGGCGTTCGCGTGCGGTGAACATCTCCTCCAGCGAATAGGGTTGAGACTTAACCCAGAAGCGGTCGCGAAGTTTGACGTCGTGCTGGATGTTGTACGGAGAGGCTTCGCACGCGCTGACGATAATTTTGGAATTCCCAGATTCAGCGACAGGTCGCGCGTCGGGAAGGAAAGGGCGAGTGAAGAAGCTATTCCATGATTCGAAGCCCCAGTGTGGTTTATCCGGGTCGCAGACAAACTGCGATAACCCGAGCTGCTCTTGTGCCTCAGGAGAGAGCCACCCTTCAGGAGCCGATGAGTTTAGATACGTACGTGAATGCGGCCCGTCCAGAAACCCAGACCAAACGTTGAGCACCTGCTTAAGCTTCGCATTGACGACCGGGTCGCGGAAAATCGCGTATCCGGAGGGCATGCACATAGGCCAGTCAAGGACCGCGTTCAATGGGCAGTGAATCAGACTGGCTTCACTAAAGCGCGGTGCATAGGTCATCAGATAATCGACGATGTCCATCAACTCGTCGCTGGAGGAATATCCGAGTTCGTACCCAGCTTCCATGGCGTCTGTGATGGCCCGGGTCAAGTCCATACGAAGCACGGGGTCGCCGTCAATTAGCATCGCCAGCTCTTGCACGGCCGACGTGCGCGGAGCCAAGCCCGCGCGTTCGCGAGCTTTTTTGGCCAAGTCCTTTCTGAATGCAATCAACTCTGCTTCCTTGCGCGGTAACCAGCCGCCTAGACGGCGGCGTTCTTCAAGTTCGCTTTGTGCGACCGGGCATTTGCTGCTCCTTCAGTCTTGATGCTGGCAGATAGCAAGAAGCCAGCCCGAGGATGTTCCGCTCTGCGTCAGGACACAGGCTAAGGGCCGCTGGGGTACCTCCGGTACCCCAGCGGCAAATGCGTCGCCGGCAAAAACCCTCAATTTCGGCTACGCCGCCGTCTTCAGCACGACCTTAGTCCATCCGTCGTCTCTGGCGTCGAAATGGGCATACCCCTCCGGCGCCTTTTCGAGCGGTAACTGGTGGGAGATGATTTCAGATGGCTTCGCTTTCCCCGCGGCTATGAGGTCGCGCAGCTTCCGGTTATACGCCTTCACGTTCGCCTGGCCCGTCGCGATATGTTGGCCTTTCATCCAAAGCTGGCCGAAGTCGAGCGCCAACTGGCCTTTTTTGGCGAGTGGGTCTTCAGCTTTCGGGTCCTCTGCGACGAAAACGCCGACGACGCCGATACCGCCAGTCGGCCGCACCGCCTTGATGAGGTTGTTCATTGTCGCGTTCGGCACTTCGTGGCCCTTGCAACTGCACTGGTATCCAACGCATTCGCAGCCTCGGTCCGCGCCTTCGCCACCGGTTAGCTCCATCACCTGGTCAGCCGACGAGCCATCGCTGTCATCAATCGGAATGGCTCCGAGCTTTTCCGCGAGCGCCAGCCGGTCCGCATGCGTATCGACAACCATCACCTTGCTTGCGCCTTTTATTGACGCGGAAAGAGCGGCCATCAGTCCGACCGGTCCGGCACCGTAGATGACTACACTGTCGCCTGGCTCGACACCGGCAAGAACTGTCGCGTGATAGCCGGTCGGAAAAATATCCGACAGCATCACATAGTCGTTCTCTTTTTCTTCGGCGTCAGGCGGCAGGACGAGGCAGTTAAAGTCGCCGAACGGAACACGGAGGTATTCCGCCTGCCCTCCGCTATATGGACCCATGCCCGCGAACCCGTACGCTGCACCCGCAACCCCCGGGTTTGCGGTCAGACAAAATCCGGTCAGTCCTTTCTCGCAATTCTTGCAAAACCCGCAGCCAATATTGAAGGGAAGGCATACCCGGTCACCCACCTTGATGCGCTCGACGCCTTTTCCGACCTCGGCGACAACACCAAGATTCTCATGGCCCAGGATACGCCCGGTCTCCATGTTTGTGCGACCTTCGTACATGTGCAGGTCTGAACCGCAGATGTTGGTGGTCGTGATTTTCACAAGGACGTCGGTCGGCTTCTCAATTTTAGCGTCGGGCATTTCCTTCACGACGACTTTGCGTGGCCCCTCGTAAACAAGTGCTTTCATTTTCCCATCTCCATTGAAATTGGCGGCACTGCCGTTCGGACAGCGTGGCAACCAGTTCAGCATCTCCCGTGCCTCAAGGGGTCGGCATGGTTGGCTGTCGACTGGTCCAGCAATTGCTCAGTGGTCGAAATCAGCACGCGCCGGATATTCAAGCGCCAGGGAGAATACGATGTCGGCAGACAGTGGGGAGGACCCAAAAAAACGCACCACGGAGCATAAGATTGAGGTTCGAAAAGGTCAGGTAACAGAGAAGATGTCACGCGAGGCCTTCAGGCAGCGATTCATGGCCAGATTTTATGACCCTGCGTTTCGTGGCGAAGACGCGTCGCTTGGACGGCTCGAAGAAATCGCATGGGATGCGTATGCGGAAGGACGGAAGTCCCCCATCACGGCCAAGGCCGGACCGGGATTCGCTGACCCAGACTACGATTTATCTGTCGAATGGCGTGATGCCAGCGAGCGAATCAAAACTGCGCAGCGCAGACAGGCCGACCCGTCATCGGCGAGTCGCGTTCTCATCGTCAATGCATCATCTCGCAACGACTATTCGTGTCCGGGCGAGATGTCGAAAAGCTTTCGTATATCGAAGCTTGTCCAGGCTACGCTCGAGTCGAAGAGCATTGAAGTGGACTTGCTGGACCTGTCGCGCCTCACGTCGGACCGCGATTTACATATCCACCCCTGCAAGGGTTGTGTCTCAACGGCTATGCCTCTTTGTCACTGGCCGTGTAGTTGCTATCCCAATCACTCGCTCGGCATGGTGAACGACTGGATGAACGAGATATACGAGCGCTTTGTGTCGGCCCACGCCGTCATTTTCGTCACACCGGTGTATTGGTATCAGGTGAGCAGCCCGCTCAAGCTCCTGATGGACAGGCTTGTCTGTGCTGATGGTGGAAATCCCGACCCGACGAGCACGCACGGGAAAAAGGCGGAAGAGGCGAAAAAGCTGGAGCTTGCTGGCTGGGACTATCCGAAGCATCTCGCAGGCCGCGCCTACGGACTGGTCGTACACGGCGACGTCGCGGGCATAGAAGGTTCTCGCCGTGCGCTGACTGACTGGCTGGACTGGATGGGCTTCGTTGAAGCGGGAGGCAAATCCCGTCTCGACCGGTTTATCGGCTATTACGAACCCTATGCAACGAGTCATGCCACCCTGGATGCAGACGACGATATGCAGAAGGAAGTGGTGAATGTCGCGCTTGCCGTTGCGAACGCCGTCACCGCCATCAGGGCGGGCAAGCTCGAAGAACCCGACGCGAACCTGGAAGCGCCACGGTCAAAATAAGGCACGGTTCAGTTGGACCCGATTCGGCGAGCGAGATAGCTGTGCTTGGCCAGGCCGAGCCACTCCATTGAACCGCCCTCACGGAGGCGCTAACCTGCAACAGAAGCAGTCCGACACTGGCTTGCGGAGCTGGTGGCGTCGCGTATCAGATAGCGACAGAAGAGGCGCAGTCACGTTCACGGCTTCGTCCGGTTTAGGGCCGCGGGAGCAAGGTATAGAATGTTCAGTGCTCGCACGTGTATTCATGCACTTCCTGGTGTGGTTCGTCCAGAAGGTTATGAATCAGCTTTATCAGCTGACCTATGGGGGCTGGCTTCAACCAAAGCGCGTCCCATAGCTGTTCACTCGGATGAGGCGGCAACGCGGCCGACAACATCACCACTGGAATGCCGGCCATCGCAACGTCGGTCTTCAATCGTCGACACAATTCAACGCCATCAATGCGCGGCATCATCCAGTCGGTCACGATGAGACCTGGTCTCTCGATAGCAGCGGCAGCGAGCGCCGCCTGCCCGTCGAGCGCCGTGAGCACGCGGAATCCTTCTCGCTCAAGCAGCCATCGAAGGGGGCGCAGAACGTTTGGGTCGTCGTCCACAAGAAGTATCGTCCCCAATTTTATGGACCGCTTTCGCATAACAGGTTAACCTATTGGTTAGACAATAAGCGTTCCTAGTCTAGTCGCCGCTGCTGACGGCCGCGCTGCCGCCATTGGTCTTTGTGGCGCAGCGACTACAATTTATCCAGCGCGGCAATTTTTTCCGCTCATCGATGGTGCAAGTTACAACCTGGAGGCCATATGGTCGGAGCGGCTGCGCCCTCCGCAGCGGACCGCGCACGCTGCGCGGGCACCCTTGCCACACCAGCGCTGGGCACGCGCCCCCATCGACCGCCCGATTTCGCTGCTGAAAGCGAATCGATGCATCGTCTGGCGCGGGCGCTGACCTCCTCGGATGGCGCGATGCTCCAGACGCTCTCGGACATGGCACTTAATTTGTGTGAGGCGGGTAGTGCAGGCATTGCGTTGCTGGAACGCGGCACCGACGGCCCACCGGTCTTCCGCTGGGCCGCCGTCTCGGGCGAATGCGTCGCCGCTGTAGGTACTACGCCTCCGGTGGAAGACAGCCCGAGCGGCATCACGCTCGATTTGGCTACGGGGCAACTATTCTCGTTTCCCCAAAACCACTTCGCATGTCTGCAGCACGTTGTCCCCGAGATTATCGAAGAACTGGTCGTACCGATTCCTGGCGAACCGGAGCCATGGGGCACTGTTTGGGTGATGTCTCACGACAGGGAGCACCTGTTTGACTCCGAGGACCTCAGAATCCTGACCAGCCTTGCGAACTTCACCTGCGCTGCGCTCACCATAACGCGGGCAAAGGCTGATGCTGAAGCCCGCGCGGCTGAAGCGGAGGCAGCGAGGAATGCACTGGCTCTGGCTGAAGCACGCAAGGACGATTTCATTGCGACCCTGAGCCATGAGTTGCGCAATCCCATTGCCCCGATTGACAGCGCCCTGACTGCAGCGCGGAAGCTCGCTTCAGACAATTCCGCCGTTTTGTCGGCTTTGGGTATCGCCGACAGGCAGATTCGGTTATTGAAACGACTCGTGAGCGACCTGCTCGACGCGTCCCGGATACGGCACGGCAAACTTTCCGTCCGTCCCTCGTACGGGTTACTTCAGGACATCGTGGGGGACGCGGTGACGGCGATGAAAGCTGACGCCAACAACGGTCAGCATCGACTGCATACCATTGTTCCGCCGTATCCGGTGACCGTTCACGCGGACCCGGCCCGTCTCACGCAGGTGGTGTCGAATCTGCTGTCGAACGCCGTGAAATACACACCTCCCGGCGGCGACATCACTCTATTGGTAGAGGCGCCGGACCTCAGCACCGGGTCGATACACGATTCATCGCCCCGCACTGCGGTCATCACGGTGAGGGACAACGGCGCTGGCATTTCATCTTCGTTGCTGCCACACGTCTTCGACATGTTTGCCCAGTCGGCTTCAGCGCGCCGGCATGCAGAAGGTGGACTCGGAATTGGACTGGCTGTCGTGAAGCATCTGGTGACGGCACACAACGGCACAGTCACAATTGCGAGCGCTGGCGAAGGCCAGGGGACGGAAGTCACCCTGCGACTCCCCATCGTCTGCGAAAGCACGGGTGAGGTCACTCTCATTGCGAGGCGCACGATGGCACCAATGCGCATCCTCCTTGTAGACGACAGCGCAGACGCGACGGAAGCAGTAGGCACCTTGCTGGAACTGGAGGGGCACGAAGTGAAGCGCGCACAGAGCGGGCCCGACGCGCTCTCGATAGTGGAGTCATTTACTCCGGATGTTGCCCTGATTGACATCACAATGCCTGGCATGGACGGCCTTGAGCTTGCGCAACTGCTTCGTCTGCGGGCGCAGTGCTGCCTGACGAAGCTGGTGGCATTGACGGGCTACACCGATGCCGCCAGCAGACTCCAGACTGACGAACGGATATTTGACGGTCATCTGACCAAGCCGCTGTCGCTCGATGACCTCGCAGATGTTCTACGAGCTTCGTAGAGTTGAGTCAGCCGATGACAAACGACAGGAGACAGTTTCACACGACAGTTGCGCTGGCATGGACACTCCGCTCGAGGGCTACATGGCTGCATGCGAGAACGCGTTCATTCGCCTTGGGAGAAGATACGCGAGCATGCGACTGCGGCCGGGCCGCTTCATTAACCGCATTCGCAGGTGCGTCGGCTTGCAACGGGAGTGCGCGCATGGAATCTCACGATAAGGACGAGCCAATCGAGACCCGACTGGTGCAGGTGCGTGGCCAGGTGCAGGGCATCGGCTATCGGGGAGGCCTGTGTACGCAGGGCGACAGCGCTAGGCGTCACAGGCTGGGTCCGCAACCGGATGGATGGTTCGGTAGAGGCGATGCTGCAGGGCTCGCCGGAGCAGCTGGCAGAAATGTGCGCGTGGCTCAGCGAGGGTATGTCCGCAGCGCTTGTCGAGGAGCTTGAGTTTACCGAGGTGCAGCCACCGTTTCCCCGCTTTGACAAGTTCGAGCGGCTGCCCACCCTGTAACGGCAAATCCCTGCGGCGAAAAAGGTGCATCTTTTGGCTATCCGTAGCTATCGACCCACGCACGCGACCAGTCAATACCGGCACGTTGCGCTTCCTCTTCTGTATCGAAATAGCCAAGGATGGCGGAAGTGAGTTCGAGGCCAGTGACGGTGAGCGACGTCGCGTCGCGGCAGGAGGCGCGATACTGCTTGAGGATACGACGGGCAAGGGACATCAGAGTCGTGTCATTGGCGACGTGCCGGCGCTTCTCGCCGTGGTTCAAGTTTGACGTCGTGGTTTCCTTGGCTCGGCGCCAAGCAACCGCAGCAGCACCTTCCCGTCTACGGTCAGCGCAAGCGTGGCGTCGCCGTCTTCTGAGGCGATGAGATGGACTAGCCCCGCTGCTTGGAGGGCGATGACGTCCGGCGTTACTGCGTTCGTCTCGGCCGACGCATTGCGCAGGCGCAAGAGCGTCGCGAGCTCCTGCGCGCTCGGCGTCACGGGGTGCCTATGAGCACGATGCGTCGAAGAGCTGCCGTCATAGTCTTTTGCTTCCATGACCGTGTCATCCCTGCAAGTTGTGTTATGGAATCCAAATCCATCGGGCGAGCGCTGGTTTGAAAAATGAATTGTGGCCAATCCAAGCGACAATAGGGGAAAACATGCGGTTTCCAGCGTAACTTCTCGTAAGTGCTGACGCGACCAGCGCCGGCCGCCTCCTAAAATGACATTCTGCTTCGTTGCAGCCAACAGCACCGTTAGCGAGCGCATGGTCCGAGCGGATTCTTTCTATCTTCGAGTAGCGAGTGCATCCAGACGATATGCCTCGTGTTCGAGGAGACGCTTGCACGCGCGAGCAGTTCCACTGCCGACTTTGACATCGAGCATCGTCTCCTTTTTCCCGATGGATGCGTCAAGCACCTCCATGTGGTTGCACATGCAACCAACTAGCACCCGAATAATAAGCAGTTCATCGGGGCCGTGACGGACGTGACGCAGGCGAAGCAAACAGAGGAGCAGTCACGGTACGCGCAAAGCGAACTTGAGCGCGTAACCCGGGTAACTGCATACATTCGTGCGATGGC
This sequence comes from Paraburkholderia sp. RL17-337-BIB-A, assembly GCF_046025895.1. Classification (NCBI taxonomy): domain Bacteria; kingdom Pseudomonadati; phylum Pseudomonadota; class Betaproteobacteria; order Burkholderiales; family Burkholderiaceae; genus Paraburkholderia; species Paraburkholderia sp. RL17-337-BIB-A. The sequence continues at coordinate 1,030,480 of NZ_JARESY010000001.1, forward strand.
ACTGAACGCCGTTGCAGAGTAATCTGCAACCAAAAGAGGCGCGGCACCGACCGCAGGTCATCCCGAAAGAGAGAGAGTAATCGAGGGCCCCATTTTGCAAATCTCGCCTGTTGTTTCGATTGTCGACGACGATAAGGCCGTCCGAGTTGCGTTAAGCAGCCCCATCCGGTCGCTTGGCTGGCATGCGCGCATGTATGAGTCGGCAGAAGAATTTCTTTCGTCCGGGCAGGCCGCCCATACCTCCTGCCTGATTTCCGACATCCGCATGCCCGGGATGTCGGGTATCGAGATGCATGAGCGCCTTCGCGCCCAGGGACATGCCCCGGCCACCATCTTTATCAGCGCATATCCGACGCCGGCATTGCAGGCAAAAGCGGCGAGTAACGGCGCACTCGTGTTGCTGCAGAAGCCTTACGACGCCGCTACTTTGACTCACTGGCTCTCGGTCGCGCTCGGAAATCCGCAGCGAGTCGTCGACGCTTTGCAGAAGTGCTAACGCGCGACGGCGCTCAATGATGACCGCCGTGGGGCAAACGGGGCTCGATACCAAGGGATTCGGCCTTGCGGACGAGGTCCGGCATCGAGCGCGCCTTCATCTTGCGCATCACCTGTCCACGGTGAACCTTCACCGTGATTTCGCTCAGGTTCATCTCCGAGGCAATCTGCTTGTTCTGCCGACCGGACAGCACAAAGGCCATCACTTCTTTCTCTCGCGGTGACAGGGATTCATACAAAGCACGCAGACCGGCTAACGCAGTTTCTGCCGCGAGCCGCTCACTGTCCCGCGCCAGAGCCTGAGCCACTGCGTCGAGCATGTCCTGGTCCTTGAACGGCTTGGCAAGGAAGTCCAGCGCACCGGCCTTCATCGCCTTCACCCCCATCTCGACGTCGCCATGACCGGTCATGAACACGACGGGAATACGCATGCCTCTATTGACGATTTCCTGATGAAACGCCATGCCACTTATTCCGCGGAGTCGCACGTCGAGGATGAGACAGCTCGGCGCGGCAGGTTGAGGAAACCGCAGGAATTCGTCCGGGGACTCGAACGTTTCGACGCGCAAGCCTACTGAGCGCATCAGCATGTCGAGGGCCTGCCGGATTCCCTTGTCGTCATCGACGACATAGACGACCGGACCGTCGTCTCCTGCGGTTTCAGTCCTCATTTGGTTGTCAGACCAGCAGTCATCCGGGTACCTCACGAAGCCGGAACGCGGTCGCATCACATCGCATGACAGTGGAGTGGGTACTCACCATCGCCGGACAGCGCGGCAAACACCACGGTACCTTCCAGCAGAACCACCGGCAACCCATCGAAATTACCTACGAGCCAGAGCGACCCGCTGACCAATCGAGGAACACGGACCGCCTCTATCGCGCGGGCATGGACAAGTCCGTCGGCAGAAAAGGCGTTGTAGTCAAATTTCGACGTCTGCCCTCTTCTCCCGGCCGGTAGGGGACTCCGCTGGCTTCATTCGGCCTTGGTTGCATTGTCGACCTTGTCCTTCGCGTCGTACGGCGGGTATTTAAATGCCTGCTGAACGGGTCCGGGGTTATACTTACGTATTAATCTGTAAAACTAACCTATAGGCAACGCCATTTAATAATATCGTATTACATAAGAAGCATTCTTGGCAGCGCCGCGAACTTCGCGTAATAAGGATATTGAATGAATGTGCTCGTCGTCGACGATAATGAGGTCGTCGCGGACAGTCTGGTCTTCCTGCTGGACTGCATTGGTCACCGCGCCGTTATGGCGCACGACGGGGAAACGGCGCTGGAACTGCTCCATGCCGGCGCTTTCGAACTCGTTTTCCTGGAGGAAAACCTCCCCGGCATCAACGGCAGTGCCGTCGCGCTGTCGCTGCTGGACAGGCCGGTCTTCCCCCAGCCCTTTGTTGCCTCCATGACGGGTGACAGCGATAGCAATGGAGAGTTTGCCCGACTCTTCGATGTATGTCTGCAAAAGCCATTCTCTCTCGAAACGCTCATGCGGGTCATCGACGGCGCGCGGAGCAACAGCAATGCGAGCTGTCTTCTGGCAGCCTAGCCCCCCGTCATATCCGCAGGCCACCAACAGGACGGCGAATTCCTCGCCGCCGTATGGTAGCCAGCTACTTTTCAGGATATCGATATGGATAGGATTCCATACGACGTCTTTTTGTATTTTGAGGCCGTGCTGCCCGGAGAATCGCAGAGGATGCCTGACCGGGTACGGCGCGAACTGTCGAAAAACCCTGGGGCTCCCGGCGATAGCATCCGTTATAAATGTCGAACGTGCAACGGACAATCGTCGCGTTTTGCGAGCAATCAGTTTGAGACGAGAGCAGTCACATGCCAACCGGTTCCGTGAAGTGGTTTAACGATGTGAAAGGCTTTGGATTTATCGCGCCGGCCGACGGCGGCGAGGACCTGTTTGCGCACTTTCAGGCAAAAGGCTTCAAATCGCTGCAGGAAAACCAGAAGGTCAGCTTTGACGTCAAGCAGGGCGGGAAGGGTAGCAGGCTTCATTAACGATGAGTCCTTTCCTTGTGTCCCTCATCAGGAACACTCAGCCGTTCGTCGCATTGGTCACGAACCTGACGGGCTGTCGCGATGCAAAGTCGCAAGACCGTCATGAGCGGAAAGTAGCCTGACTCCAGGCTGCGATTCGTCGGGCGGCGATTAAAAAATATACTGGGAGATGGAGATATCAAAAATGATGAACCAGGATACCGCGAGCGGTCACCTCGAACGTAGCATGGAGAACGACCGTCTCAGACGGGCATTGGCGGCCCGCCTTGACAAAGCGTTCAAGCGGGCCGGCCTGAGTTCGGCGCGCGCAGCGACGGCGCTGGGTGTCAGCAAATACCACGTGGACTACTGGCGACATGGAATCACCGTGCCGCCGCTGAGCGCCTGTACGCGTCTTGCCGCCGAGCTCAACCTCGACGTTCACTGGCTTTGCACAGGGCAGACCCGGGACGCCTAGTCCACCTCTCATGACGATGGCGGTGCATCGGGTCCGTGTGCCGTTCGTCCGTTTCATTCCTGCATGCCAGGGTCTGACTGGCGCGCGACGACACGTTCGCCGGCGTTGATAAGTCGACGCGACAGGCGTTGCCGCAAAACCGGGGTATCGATGTGACGGCAGCTAAACCTAAACGGTCTTCTGATGACGTCCAGCGCCTGGACGGTTGCGAGATGGAACTGGCGCGAGGGGCGTCGCATATTGCGAGCATGCTGTACGAGCAAAGCATTCACGCGGCGGTCAGCGAAACACTTCTCCAGTTCGAGGCAGGCCATGGACGCGAGGACCTGCAGGCATTTGCGTACGCACTTCTCGGGAGACTGGAGCAGCGGGGCAAGCCGGAGGCAGTCAGGCTGCTTCGCGATTTCATGCAGCATGGTCGCCTGCCCGAGCTGACGACCGGCACGTCAGCGACGTCCGTGTCTGGCCGGAAGCGCGTTGTCCCCCCGCGCAGCAAGCAACCCCGTTAATGACGGGTGGGCTGCAACGGCTGAAGCTGTTTGAACGCCGCAGGACGGTGTGGCGAAGAGAAGCCTCGTCCGGCGCGCACGTCGGAAACGCAAGTTAGTTTCCAGGCAAAAGTACGATGGTCCTTTCCCGTAGCAAGAACCGTGGGTAGAACATGTCAAAGCGAATCGCGTGCGGAGCCCAAGGAACTATTAGGGTGAGCTCTACAGGCGATACGTTCCTGGTCTCACCGGCTGGCGTTGCAAATTAAATTGGCCCAATGGGCGTCTGGTTATTGCAACAGCGGCGTTTCACCAATTGAGCCACCAACTTTTCACACGATGAATCTACTACCAGCAATAGGCGCTTTCGACGGACGGCGCGGCTCGCTCCGGGCAAAGTGGATGCATTCCGCGGACGGTGGGAATTGTCCGCGAGCGTGCGTTGCCGAACGTATGGAAATGCCGCGACGTTACAGAGTGCAACGTCTACCGGAGGCTTTAGCACCTATGGACTCCCAGCCATTCAGTTACAAACAGCACGTAATTGTGCCTTTCGCATCAATCTCGAAGCTAGGCTATGCGGCAAGCGTATTTGTCACGCGCCCGACCGGAAAGTGCAGCGCATTCGGAATCCTCGCCTATTTCGTCTCGGAGAATGCCGCGCTCCAGTATGCCGCTGCGTATGCCAAAGCTCACATTGACGGCACAACGCTGCCGAAACCGCCGTTCACGCGGATTCGGTCTGTCCAGCGACCATCTGGCCGCCGCACCTGCCTGACCATAACTTAGCTGTAGGCAGGTAATGCAACGCACATATCAGTATCGGGGCTTGGTGGCGCTGTTGAAGTCGCGCTGCTGCCGGCCGTTATCGTCGCGGACTCGGTTGTCGCGTCGGGAGGTTTCCTGGTAAAGGTTGGCGTGCGTCATCCGCCGTCTGGGCGGAACTGCCTCTGGCTCTCCTGCCTAACGCAGGCGAACGGCCTTTTGCCGCTGAAGCAGAGGCCCTGATGGCCGGGTTTAGCTTCGCTCAACGGCTGATTGAAAACGCGCTCGAACAACCGTGAGAGTTTGCCGCTCCGCAGCGATGGGAAGGGTTGGGCTCATCACGTCGTATGAGGGTGGCGAGGAGCTGTTTGCACACTTCTCCGAGGTTCAGGCAAAAGGCTTCAAATCGCTGCCGGAAAACCAGAGGGTCAGCTTTGACGTGAAGCAAGGGCCGAAGGGTAAGCAGGCGGCCAACATACAGCCCATCTGACACCTCAGCGCACTCGCTGTCGCGTAGCCACGGCATATCGTGGCAGTTCTCATCGGACACTGCCTCGCAAGTGGTTCGACTTGTCACCACCCACCGGCGGCCCGGTCGGCTCACGTGTTTGGCTCCAGCCATTGACCGGCAGCACGGTAGAAATGGCATGTTTGAAAACAAGTTGTGAACCTGAGCCAGACTCCAGCAGAACGGCAAACTGGTCAAAGGCGGCCAGTTGACCGCTCAGTCTGATGCCGCTTATGAGGAACACGCTGACTGCGGTCTTGTCCTTTACGAGCATCTGCAAAAAATCGCCTTGTAGGTCTGCGAGTGCGTTCATGTTCGACGTCCAAGCGATAGGTCCTTCGATTGTACCGGCGACACCTGGAACCGTCAGCCTGTCCAGATGAAGTGTGTTACTGAGACTAGGCTGCGTTGATTCGCACTACGCGAACAGGAACCGTTTCCGATTCTCTTCTTATTAAGGATGCCTTATTGTCTCTCTTCGCTCAATCAGAAACTGCTCGAGCTTGCTCGCATCGGCGGGTCTGGGCACATGGATGTCGAGACGCGTCTCGAAGGCTGCCTTCCTCCCGCGTCATCGGCATGACCGGTAATCGCCACAAAGGTCGTCGCGGCAAGGCGCTGGAAACGCCGATTCCACAGGTATGTGAAGTTCTGTCCGAGTCAGCCTGGCGAATGTCTTGCACATGTAGGGCAATTGCCTATGCTAGCGAGGATGCTTGGGGTAGTCCGCCCAGTATCCGGGTAAGCCACTGGGCTTGAGGTTAGGGACGAGCATATGCTGTTGAGGCGCACTTCCTGCGTTGGACCGAAAGCAGCTATCGCGGGTAAATGCGGAAGTCTCCCGAACAGGTTTTCCGCCGATACGGAATCAACGGTAAGTACTGAATTGATGGAAACTTCGCACTAACAGTGGCCGCGGACAACTTGAGGTCGACTTGTAGTTGCATGTTGGTGCTTCTTCGCAATAGCCCGAGCGAACAACGCGATTCAAGGAGGCGTCCGCCCGAGTCTGCAATGACAAGAACCTGAGAGAAGCCAATTGGGGCAGCCATCCGAGAAGCCGCCTACCTGGTTGAGCGCACTGGTCGGAGCAATGCTGTCACCAGGCTGGGCCAACGCTGTCCGAGCCATGGTGCTTGCGTTGGCGGTGACGACGGTGACGAGCCTTGTCAGTAGAGCGCTCAAGGCGACGGCCGGAGAAATCGCTCCAATCTGGTTGACCAATGCCGCCCTCCTTGCGCAAATGATAGTAGCACCGCACAGACAGCGATGCTGGGCGTTTGCCGGGGGCGTACTGGGCTATCTAAGCGCCAGCCTTCTGGTTGGTGAACGTCTATCTGTGTCCGTCTCATATTTGTGCGCCAACCTCCTCGAGGTGCTGGTTGCATTGGCATTCGCCCCACCTGTCTCAACGGTCGCCGAACTGTTTTGTCCAAAGCCTCTCGTGAAGTTCATGGCCGGTGCAGTATTGCTCGCGCCGGTTGTGTCCGGACTGCTTGTGACGTCCATGCTGCACGAACAACTGGTCGGCCATCTGCTGCAAAACTTTCGCGCCTGGTTCCTCTCGGATGCCTTGAGCCTCGCCATATTGACGCCCGCCGCCATCGTCTTCTGGACCGGGGAGGTGACCCAACTACTGCGTGGCAAGCGCCGGCGGAAGACGGGGTGCCTCCTGCTCCTGGTTTGCGTCATCACGACGGGCGTATTCGGGCAAAACCACTTTCCGCTCCTGTACTGGGCGCTCCCGCCCATCGTGCTACTGGCATTTCAGGCAGACGTTGCAGGATTGATGGTCGGAATGCTCCTGTGTCTGGGGATTGCGGTGTCGTTCACCGTTCGCGGGTCGGGACCGCTCTGGACGTTTCCCTATGGGGACCTGCACAGCCGCGTCTTTGAGCTGCAACTTTTTCTCGTTGCGGCGATGGGCATTGCTTTACCTACCTGCGCCACGCAGGCACGCCGTAGCTGTCTCCTTGCAATGTTCCGTGACCTTGAACGGCGATATCGGATACTGGCAGAGAACGCGACCGATGTCGTCATGAGCATGGCGCCCGATGGCAGGCTCACGTACGTTTCACCACGCGCTACGGCGGTGATAGGAATTGCCCCTGAAAACCTTGTCGGTTTGCACCTCCCGGACCTGGTTCTGTCCGACGACCGCGATGCTCTTGCTGCAGCAATCAAGAGCATGGCGATGGGTGCGGCCGGGGCTTCCCGGGTGATTCGCTTCCGGCGCATGGATGGCCAGGTCCTGTGGATGGAAATGTACCTTCGCCCTGTCATCGAAAGGTTTCGCGGCAAGCCCCAGGCACTCACGGCGACAGCGCACGACATTACGGAGCGCTGGGCGGCAGAGCAACGCCTCGCAGATGAGCGAAGTCAATTGCATGCGTTTGCGTTCCGGGACGGACTGACCGGCGTTTTTAACCGTCGGCACTTCGACCGCGAACTGGCACTTCAATCGCAGCCGGAGTTCTCGAAAGACGGCCGCAGTTTTGTCGGGATTTGTCATGGTCGATATCGACGGATACAAGAGGGTGTCGAATCGGCCCCTTCAACATGGAACGCAGACTTCGAGCTGCGAATTCACGCCGGCACCTGCCCGGGCGTACCGTCAAGAATACGAAGCTTATCGCCGATATCGGGAATATTGTGACCGCCCGAGTGGGGCTCGTTGACAAGTCGGTGCGCGGTTGCACGACACTGCGCAAGCGTCTCATGCAATCGTGGTTCGGCCTGAAGGGCGGTCACCACCCTTTCGAGCTCCGATGGGGACTCACTCAGCAGGGCAGGAACGACCTCTTCTGGCGGTATCAGAGAGCCGTTACTTAGAAGCTGTGCGGTCCAGTCGCATCGGTACAGAAGCGCCCGTCGCTCGGCCCTTTGCGCCTCTTCATGGTCCAGTGTGGCCAGGCTGTGCCGGTTCCTGTGAAGGGAAGTGCGCCAGGTCGTGAGGATGTCCGTGCGCAGTCTTTCAATTGCGTCACCGAGTGGCGCGTTCTGCCCACCCGCCGCGAGGCGGCGTTCATCGAGTCGTTCGACGTAGTCCCGATATCCTTCGAGGAACGATTGCCAGTTCAGCGGTAGTTCGGTCGTCTGCGAGAACGAGTGGCTAAGCTCACTAAGCTCGGTGCTGATTTCGTGAAGGGCTTGGCAGTCGGCAAGACGTGCCTCATAGACCTCATGAGCCGTCACCATCTGGCGGTGCAGGGGAAACAGTGGATTGCTGTGGCGGCGTTGCAGGTGTCGCTCGGCAGCGCCGGGATGGGCGCTCCATTTCCAGTTGGATAGCGATTTCGCATCAAAGTCGACCGTGTCTATCATCGGTCGGAACACCACTAGCGCCTCCTGAGTTGCATGGCGAAAGCAGTCAGCGAGCTTGTAGTCATTGCCTTGCAGGCTGGCGCTCGCATTTCCAGCATAAGGCGAGTCGGGTGCGAGTCGGAGGAAGCCTGTGGCCAGAAAGAATTCCATCGGTACCTCTACCGACAGGCCCTCCAGCCGGAACGACCGCGCCTCGGAGGAAATCTCCTCGATAGAATGCGCAAGGCGGTTTTCGAAGTCGAGGAGCGCATCAATGCTGTCGCCGGACGCCTGTTGCGCCGCCTCAGCGAGCAGGCAGAAGGACTCACGTACCATTCGTGCCGAGATGGTGCCGTGCTTCTCGGCAAAGAGCCAGAACCAGAGAGCGAGCTGATATCCTCGAACTCCGTTTCGCAGGACCGGTTCGACGTTCGGCGCGAATATGATGCCAGGCGCGGCCCACCCTGCGAACGGTGCTGCATGGCTGCCTAGGTACATGCCCAGAAGCTGCTTTATAGACTGGTTCGCATCGCTAGGCCAGCTTCGCGCCTCATCTTGCCGCTTCTCGGTTTTCCAGAGTTTCCAGGCCATCCTGAACCTCGCAAAGGAATGCGGCAAGCGCCCGGCAACGATAGTTGCACACTCGGCCGAGGCCGTAAACCGGCGGCTGCCCTTGTTCTTCCGGGGACAGTTCGACGCAGTCCGCGCAGGGTTGGTGATGCTTGTGCCGGAACGTGACGATATCCGCATGTGCGCCACCGATGGTTAGACAGATGCAATCATGAGCAAGGCTTTTTCCGCCCGCTCTCCAGGCCCAAAGAGAGGGTCTGCGTCTATTTTTATCGTGTTGGCCGTGTACCTCACGCGTGCGGAATCAGGCGGAGCTCTGGAGTAGCGAATGGAAGCCATGCCTCGCCTTAGCAAACCTCAAGTATCCTGCCAATGAACAGGCTGCCCTGAACTTTGCGTGCGGTAAGCCCGAAAATCTCTATCGCGATTTTTCACATATGGTGCATGGAAATTAGCCCGCCGAAATGGCGGGCTAATTCCCTCGAAGCACGCGCCAATCCATACCAGAAAGCCACGAGAGCCGAGAGCCCACGAGCGGCCCGCTGCAATGAAGAACGCGGCGGAGCGTCGGGCATTGCGACGGACCGCCGTGATGGCGGCATTTTCCGGGTATCACGCGTTGCGTGAGCGTCCGTTGCCGATTTCGTCGCCTGTTTGCGTTGACAACGGCGAAGATTCAGCGACGCAAGGCACATCCCTTGCGGCACCTATGCATGTGAGCGGCAGACGCTTGCATGGAGGTGGACCATGAAACATATAACAAAGACGTTTTTCGTTTCGGCTCTCGTGATGGCACTCTCGGCAATTACATACGCACAAGCCGGCGGCAGCGCTGGCGGGCTCCCGACACCCGGCGCCGGCGCCGGTTCGATGAAGACCCCGAACGAGACGGGCTACGGTTCTCCTGACGTCACGGGCAGTGGCGTCGACGCGGCGCGCAATATGCCCAGGACGGAGCGTTCCAATAGGGGCAAGACCAACAGTCTGAATCAGGGTACAAATAGCGGCGCGAACAGCGACGTCAACAGCAGACCTGGCGGCATAAGGCAGAAGGGCCAGTAGCGCGGAGCCTCCTCGCCACGATGGCAGTGGTGTCTCACTCGCTGACTCGATAGTCGTGTATAGGCTACGTATTTAATTGCCACCGACGCGTTTACTGTCGCTCCAGCAGATTGCCCGGATGGTTCGCTCGGATTGAACGAACTGCGCCGCAACGAAACGAATGGGGCTGACGCGTCCGGACCTGGCATCGTTTGGCGGATAATAAGCTGGTCCAGAGCCTTCGCCAGGAAGTCTATGTGCCTCGCCAGGCACGATTGCATGATGGCCGGTGTGCCGCGTTCTCTTGAATACGTTGCGAGGATGAACATGGATACGCAGATGACGGAAGAAGAGCTTCGTTCGCTCGCCTACCGATTGTGGGAGAGAGCGGGATGCCCCGACGGTCGCGCGGAGGAATTCTGGGAACAGGCCCGACTGCAACTCGGCTCAGGCGGCAGCACCACGCAAAGTGACAGAATGAACGACTCCGATGAGTTTGTTGACGCTCCGGACGTGGCGTCGGGCGAGCCAACGTCCAGTGTCCGACCTGGCCAATCGCCAAAGGCGAGTTGACCTGGTCCCCGCGCCATATGTCGAACGCCTTTTCGACGTATCGGCTTGCTGCGGATTTTTCGCTAGTTGTGTCCGGAGCATGTTCGCCAGCTGCTGCAGGACATCGGAAAGTCACGTCACCCAACGCCTTTTTCAGCGCGTTCTGGCCGAGCGACATTCACTGCCATTTCGGCACGCGCTCGCGCGGAGCGACTGGGCTCTGCGACGGTTGCGCAGAATCGATTTCCCCTCGCTGTTGCGCGGGCCGAGGGCCGAACTGAGATGCGTTTATTGGAAAGGGTCAGAGGGATTGGGGAGCGGAGTTCAGGCCGTGGAAGCGAAAGCAAGAGAACGAATTAACGAAGAAGCCCGAGGCGGCCGGGTATGTCGCGCGTCGCGCTATGAACAGCCAAGCTTTCCGCGCACCGTACGGTGACGGTCCTTGACCGAGAGGTCGAAGCCTGCGTCACGCTGGTTCGCCAGAAATACTGAAAACCCTCGTCAGAGACGAACAACCGCTCGACAAATCGCTTGGTACAAATCCGGCTAGCGTCGGCTGGGACCTTTTGCCAGAAAACCAATCCAGAAAAAGACCCCATTTACGCGGACCTCGGGTCCGCTGCCGACAGTATAAAAAGACTGCCATCCAATCAATGGCTTTGATGTTAGAAGGGTCTCCTCTTTCGAGGAAAAACTTAAAGACATCTTTAGCTAGCGAACTTATATTTCCGCAGCAGCTTCGTCGCCGATATGGTCGTCACGATGGCACTTGCAGGCTAAGAAGAACTCCCAGCACGGTCGATACTTCGGCGGAACCGCGAAGAAAAGTGGACCGAGCCTTCGACAGTCATTCCCTCGGAACGGTCGCCCGGAACGACGTCATCTGGTCCACAAGGAAAGGCATGAGTAACGCGCGAACCAGCGAGGTCGGCACGCTAGTGCGCAGCCTCGAGTACCCGCCAGACACGCTCATCGGAAGCACCTGTGAATCGTCTCGCAATAATCGCTCGGCATTTATCACAGCGGTAATGCTCAAGCGCGAGGATGCCGTTGCATTCAGCCACCCCAATCAAAGTGACCTCCCGTCGTTGAACGTCGACGGGCCGCCCGTCAATGTTGACACATTCCTCGCAGAGTTCCATGGCGCCTCCGGGATTGCAGCGCCAGCCAGTTGGCCAGCGTTCGCTCACATCAGTCAAAAGAAGCCCGCGCGCAGCGGGCCAAGACTGATGCACCCGCAGAGGAGACAACGCGGGCCAATTCAGTACCGGACTCCGCGGCGCCGCCAAGCAAGTGCGAAATAAATAAACAATGAGGGTGCGAAGACAATGTTATGAATCTGGCGAATAAGCATGCCTCGACGAGCCGAGATAACCGATATTCGCCATGAACACAGAAAACAGCGTTAGCGCGTGGCGTTGCGCAATTGAAGACGAAGAACGGGCTGCCATGAAGGGCGCCCTTGTTGCCGAAAAACACTGGCCGTCGAGCAGCGTTGTACGAGAGTCGTCAGCCGGTGCGTCGTCGAGAGCCGCCAGCCAGTCCAGAGGAAGTGTGTTACTGCGACTCCAGGGCGTCGCGGCGCACTTGTGCAATTTCGCTCGGGTATTGGTCGTGGTACGCGTCGAACAACAGTGAGCAGAGCTGAGCAAGTGAAGCGAGGTCTACGGCCTGGTCTGCATGTCCGACCTCGCGTGCACTTAGTACATCGTCCAGAACCGGGGCAAGACGACGTAGACCCATAAACGTGGCAGTCTCCAGTTTCATGTTGAATCTCCAATGGCCATATGGCGGAGCGCACCCAGAAGCGGTCAGCCCCCGATACGCAGGAATGGCTTCCCATCGCCGGTGTATCGAAGTGACCAGCAACGGCGATTGAACCCTACCGTGAACTGTGCAGTCGAAGCAGTTCGAGCAGGCGCGAGGCTGCAAAGGGCTTTCTAAGAAACGCCGCCACCCGCAGGTGGGGCGGCAGTGTCGCCACCGCTGAACTCAGAAGGACAGGAACAGTTGCGAACTCAGGCTCGGCCCCGAGCGCGCCGATGAGGGCGGGACCGTCCATGACCGGCATCATGAAATCCGAAACGACGATGTCTGGGCGCCGTCGGCGCGCTGCACGCAGTGCCTCATCCCCATTCGATGCAGTCATAACCTCGTAACCCTCTCCGCAGACCAACGTCTCAAGCGCCTGAAGCAGGTTCATGTCGTCGTCGACCAGTAATACCGTCACCATGACCAGGCCCCAAAGCGGTGGGTTTTCACTTCGTCTGTTTGCCGGCAACGGCTATTCCGTTGCTCGCGCGCGTTGCAGAGGTCGAATCCCCGCTGACTTGCGGAACTCTACGCTCTCATAACGGCGAGCGCTGTCTCGATGAGATAAGAGTAGGCTTTGGCGAAGGGCGAATCTACTCTACGGTTGGATATGTCGATGCCGCGTTAGCGTAACTCGCTTATACGGGCGTATAGCCGCGGTGAGGAGACTTAGCGAGCGGTGTCGAACTGCGAGAAAACCGGCAAAATCTCTGGAGCTGATGCAAGCGGGCTGGTGCAATTGCGCCCAAAAGGGAGACGTTCTGTGCGCGCGACAGTTTCTTCACATGAAAGCAGAAGCTTGCGATATCTGGCGACGTTGTGGCTTGGAGGCTGTATCGCGCTCGGAGCCGTTACTGCAACCTGTGTCCTTCTGGACCAGGAAGAGAGCACCGCTGGCTTCTTCCTTCTGGTCGTCATTGTTCTCCTGTCCCTGCTGGACAGCTTCATCTCATCGGTCATTTTCTCGGTTGTCGGCGCCGCGCTGCTCAGCTATTTTTTCACGGAACCCATCAATAGCTTCCACATTAGCAACCCCGGGGATTTATTCTCCCTTGTTGCCTTTCTCGTCACGTCACTCGCAATCACCACCCTTGTCAGGCGGATTGGCCGCATTGAAAAGACGCAGCGCGCGCAGGCACAGCTGCTGGAGCTGACACACGACATCATCATCGTGCGTGATAAGAACAACGTGATTACATACTGGAATCAGGCAGCAGAGACACTTTATGGATGGAAGAAGGAAGAGGCGATTGGGAAGTTCATCGACGAATTTCTGAGTTCGGTATTCCCGCTGCCTCGAGATGAGCTCCAGCGGATTTTTCTTCGCGACGGCCAGTGGGAGGGCGAGTTAATTCACACGCGGCGGGATGGCACCAGGATAATCGTGACGAGCCGCTGGGCGCTTCAGCGCGACGCCGCGGGAAACCCGTTGGCCACGCTTGAGACCAACAATGACATCACGCAGCGCAAGCATGCCGAAGAACTGCTCCGGAAGAGTCAGGCGCAGTACTTCGCCGAAGCGCAGAAGCTGAGCAGGACCGGCAGTTTCGGCTGGAATGTCCCGAGCGGCGAACTCATCTGGTCCGACGAGACTTTTTCCATCTTCGAATACGACCCGGCGGTCGTGCCCAACATTGAACTGGTCAGGCAGCGGGTGCATCCAGACGATATGCCCCTGTTCGAGGAGAAGATTGCAAAGGCGCACGGTTTCACCGTCGACTTTACCATCGAGCATCGTCTGCTTTTTCCCGATGGACGCATCAAACACCTTCACGTCGTTGCTCGGTCAGCGAACGGTCAGCCGGATAACAAACAATTCGTCGGGGCCGTGATGGACGTGACGCGGGCGAAGCAGACAGAGGAGCGGTTGCGGCATGCGCAAAGCGAACTGGAACGCGTAAGCCGGCTAACGGCGCTTGGTGAGCTGAGCGCATCAATTGCCCACGAAGTGGGACAGCCCCTTTCCGCCATCGTAACGAACGGTGAAGCATGTCTGCGCTGGCTGCATCGCCAGCCTCCGGACATGGAGGAAATCGAGGGTTGCGTGAGCCAGATGACAGGCGAGGCAAATCGAGCTGCAGAAATCGTGCAACGTGTGAGGGCGCTCATGAAGGGGGCGCCGCCGGACCGGGCACCGATTGCAATCAACGATGTGGTCGAGGATGCGATTGCCCTTATCAGGCGGGATATTGAGCGCCAGGGTGGCTCGCTGACACGTCGCCTTGCCAGGAAGCTACCACTGATACTGGGCGACCGTGTGCAGCTCCAGCAGGTGCTCGTCAATTTAATCATCAACGCTCTGCAGTCGATGGCGAACGTCAGCGGCAGGCGCGAACTTATCGTCCAGTCCCGCCTTGACCCTGATGGCAATGTTGTCGTGGCGGTAAAGGACTCGGGGGCTGGCATCCAGGAGGCCAATCTTCCGCAACTCTTTGAACCGTTCTTTACGACACGCAGTTCCGGCATGGGAATGGGACTGGCTATTTCCAGTTCTATTGTTGAAGCCCACCGTGGGCAAATCTGGGCCTCCAATAACCCTGAAGGGGGCGCGACGTTCTCGTTCAGCCTGCCGCCAGCCATGACGCGGGAGGAGGTACGAAAGTGACGCACGGCGACCGGCGCGCAGGTGGTTCGGTTCATATATACATTCGTATCATGTCATTGGGCGCCGTTGCAAAGTAATCTGCAAGTTAAAAGAGGCTCGCGGCACCGACCGCCCGTCATCCCGAGAGAGAGTAACCGAGGGCCGCATTTTGCGAACCACGCCTGTTGTTTCGATTGTCGACGATGATTCAGCCATCCGTGTTGCGTTAAGCAGCCTTATCCGGTCGCTTGGCTGGCAGGTGCGCATGTATGAGTCGGCAGGAGAATTTCTTGCGTCCGGGCAGGCCGCCCATACCTCCTGCCTGATTTCCGACATCCGCATGCCCGGCATGTCAGGTATCGAGATGCATGAATGCCTGCGTGCCCAGGGGCATGCCCCGGCGACCATCTTTATCAGTGCCTATCCGACGCCGGTGTTGCAGGCAAAGGCGGCGAGTAACGGCGCACTTGTGTTGCTGCAGAAGCCTTACGAGTCTTCTGTAATTATTCACTGGCTGTCGGTCGCTCTCGGAAGCCCTTAGCGAATCATCGACGCTGTGCAGAAGTGCTAACGCACGACGGCCGGTCACTGATGACCGCGGTGTGGCAAACGGGCTCGGTTCTAAGGGCTTGGGCCTTACGGACAAGGTCCGGCATGCAGTGCGCCTTCATCTTGCGCATCACCTGTCCACGGTGGACCTTGACCGTGATTTCGCTCAGGTTCATCTCCGAGGCAATCTGCTTGTTCAGCAGGCCAGACAGCACAAAGGCCATGACCTCTTTCTCTCGCAGTGACAGGGATTCATACAAAGCGCGCAGACCGGCTACCGCAGTTTCTGCCGTGAGTCGCTCGCTGTCCCGCGCGAGAGCCTGAGCAACCGCGTCGAGCATATCCTGGTCCTTGAACGGCTTGGCAAGGAAGTCCAGCGCGCCGGCCTTCATCGCCTTCACACCCATCTCGATGTCTCCATGGCCGGTCATGAAGACGACGGGGATACGCATGCCGCTACTGACCATTTCCTGATGAAACACCATGCCACTTTTTCCGCGGAGTCGCACGTCGAGGATGAGACAGCTCGGCGCGGTAGGGTGAGGAAACCGCAGGAACTCCTCGGGGGATTCGAACGCTTCGACGCGCAAGCCTATAGAGCGCATTAGCGTCTGGAGAGCCCGCCGCATTCCCTCGTCGTCATCGACGACGTAGATGACTGAACCGTCGGCTCCTGCGGTTTCAGTTGTCATTCGGTGGTTCGGACTAGCAGTCATCTTGGTACCTCGCAAAGCCGGAATGCGGTCACATCACTCACAGCGGAGTGGCTGTCCCGTCACAGCATGCTCGTATTGCCGCTCCACGCCGCCTTGCGTAAGCCCGCAATACTAAGGTCTTCTGCAGCAACAGCGACACCGTCGCAACTTCCTTGGTGAAACACAAGGACGCGGTCCGCAATCTCGAGCAACTCTTCTTCTTCACTGGAAACAACCACCACACATCGCCCCTGTGCTGCCATGCGTCGGATAATCGCGTAGATGTCGGCCTTGGCCCCAATGTCAACACCCTTTGTGGGCTCGTCAAGCAGAACGAGTTTGGCATCCTGACCGACTACTCGCGCTAGCAAAACCTTTTGTTGATTGCCGCCAGAAAGCGATTTTATTGGCCCATGGAGGTCACCCCTGGTGTTCATTTCGTCGAGTATCTGTCTGGCGCTCTGCGCCGCCTTGTTATGGTCCACAAGCGCGCGCTTTCGAAAGCGACGCAGGATAGGCAAGGAGGCATTGGTGAAACTTGACATCAGGGGTACGATGCCGTCTTTTTTGCGCTCTTCGGTCAGATAACCCACACCTTGGCTGATTGCGTTTGCCGGAGTGCAAGCCCGATAAAGCGTCCCTGCCAGGCGTACCTCTCCCCCGAGCACTTTTTCCAAACCATACAAAGTACGACAGAATCGGGTTCGACCGGCTCCAGCAAGGCCGTAGACGCCGATGACTTCTCCCGGCCATGCCTGCAAGGACACGTCACGCAGGCGTTCCGTGCTAAGGCTTCGCACATCAAGATAGGGCATTGACGCCGCATTCGGTTGTTTGCGGATAGTAGGCTCGCTTTCATTGAGCGTCGAACCCGCGTCGCCGACGATGGCATCGATAATGTCATGCTTCGCGATGTTGCTCCGGGCGTGGTAAATCACCTTGCCACCGCACATGACCGTCGCTTCGTCACACACGCCGAGTACCTCGTCCAGCTTGTGCGATACCAACACAATCCCGATGTTTTTCTCTCTGGCAATTTGCTGTACCGACCGCAGTAGTGCTTCAGCCTGAGCTCCCTCGAGTGCCGTGGTCGGTTCGTCGAGAAAGAGAAACCTTGCATCCCTGTCCAGATTCGCCACGACCTCGAGCATCTGCTTATCAGGATGAGACAGGTCCTTCACAAGGCCTGAAGGCTGTACCTTCAATTTATAATCTTGCAGAACCTGACGGGTATGCTCTTTCATAGCTACATCGTCGAGCAACCCGTTCTTCCTGAGTTCGCGTCCCAGGAAGAGGTTTTGCCAAACCGTCATCCCCGGGATAAGACGAAGTTCCTGGTAAACGCAGGCGATTCCCTGCTGCAACGCATCTCGCGGGGAAGTGAGGGAGATGGATTCGTCACCAAGCAAAAGCTCGCCCGAATCCTGCTGATTGACCCCTGCAAGAATCTTGAGCAATGTCGACTTACCGGCACCGTTGTGCCCAAACAGGCCGTGGATTTTCCCTGGCACCACATCGAAGTCGACACCATGCAGCACACGTACGCCCGCGAAGGACACCTTGATGTCGCGCGCCCGATAAAGTAGGTTGCTGTTACTCATCGCTCAATTCCTCTTCCCATTACGCATTTGGCTTGTCGCCGTGACGAATGAGCCTGCCCAATTCAGTAAGCCTGGCTGACCACCTGTTCGGCATTAGCCTTATTTACAAGCAGCGGAGGGCTGTTAACCATGGCAGGCGGTACCTTGCCCGCAAAGTGTTGGCTGACACTGTCCACCAGCAACGCAGCGAGTCGCACTGGTTCCTGAATCGCGCCGGCGCGCAGTATGTCACCGGATTGAATCTGCTTTACCCCTTCCTTATCCACAAAAGCGTACAGCTTCACCTTGTCCTTCAAGCCCAGCTGGTTGATTGCCGCGAGCGCGCCCAGCGCCGAAGGTTCAGTATCGGAAAAAACAACTGTCATATTGGGATTCCCCTGAAGCATTTCAGTGGTCACTTTCAGGGATGTTGTTTCTTCCACCTTTCCATTGACGAGAGCGACAACCTTAAGATTTGGATTGGACGCAATGGCCTGCTTGAACCCGTCATCACGCGCGTTGGCTGCCATAGACGTCGGCTCGCCGACAATGCCGATGACAGCATTGGCTTTCTCGCCCAGGTCCTTCACCAGTTGCTGACCAATAAACACGCCGCCAGCCTTCTGGTCGGTTTGCACACCTTGCACGATATGAGCGCCTTGCTGCTTCATGCCGTCGGTGTCCGGCAGGATATTGATGGCGAAGGCCGGGATATTCGCTTTGTTCAACTCCGAAATAACCGACACACATGGCCCCGAACTAACGCAATTAACAGCGACCGCGTCTACTTTCTTCTGTATGAAGCTCTGCACCTGTGAGAGCTCTCGAGCGTCATCGTTGTCAGCGATTGATACCTCGATGCGCATGCCCTTGGCTGCGCCACTATCCTCAAAGCTCTTCTTCATTGCAACGTAATACGGGTTGGTGAGGTTCGGCAGAACGACACCAAGGGTTTGTGTTCCGCTCGATGTGTGGTCGCCTGAATCCCGATTGCAACCGGAAAGACCCAACGCGAGGACGGAACTGATGAGGGCAACTGCCACTGCGTGATTGTTTCGCATGTGATTTACCTAGTTAAGGTGTGCTCTTCAGTGAGTCTTTGTGCTGGACAAACTTCCGCTTTTTCCGAGGCTTCAGCCAAGGAAAGCTGAGCCGCCTGGACGACCGTAACGTATCCAAGGTCACGCCAATCAGAATAATGAGACCGATGACCAATGGTTGCCAGTACGCACTCACGTTCAGAACATTCATCAGGTTCGAGATTGCCGCGATAAGCATTGCTCCAATCATCGCGCCTACTATGCTGCCGCTTCCGCCGAAAAGACTAACCCCGCCGACAACAGCCCCTGCAATTGAAAAGAACAGTTCGTCGCCACGACCTGCGGTCGGATATCCCGTCATCAACCGCGAGCCATAGATGAGGCCGCCACATGCGGCACAGAGACCGGAAACTGAGTAGACGAACAGAGTGACGCGCGGCACGCTGATGCCCGATAACCGAGCCGCATCCGCGTTACCGCCTACGGCATAAATGTGGGTTCCCGTAACGGTCCGCTTCAGTAGCAATGCAGCGAGAACAATTGCCACAAGCAACGCAAGCACTGGAAACGGAACCCCAAACGGACGGGATTGACCAATCAGGCTGTAGCCAATCTGCGTCACCCGGATGGATTGAGCGCCTGTGATGATTTGTGGGATAGATGCCGCAACGCCCATCGTTGCGAACGTCACGATGAAGGGGGGCACGCCAGTGCGCTCGATAATCCAGCCGTTGACCATTCCCGCCAGGGCGCCAATCGCCAGAACGAGCGACACCGCCAATTGCCATGGCAAGCCGAGACTTTGCATCAGCAAGGCAGCCACGACACACGTCATCGCAACGATGGACCCGCAGGAGAGGTCAATCCCGCCAGTTAGAAGGACAAATGACTGGCCAAGACAAAGAAAGCCGATGACAGCGCCATTCAGCAACAGCACCATCATGTTCGAAAGAGTGAGGAAATTCGGCGTGGCAATGAAGCCGCCCAACATGACTACAATGAATACGATTGCAATTCCTGCTTCACTCGGCAGCCGAAACTGACGCTTTCTCGTCCCGAGTGGTTCAAGACTATTCATGTTTGTCTCCTGATTTGGCGAAGCATCAACAGCGGATACCTTAACGCGTCGTCGGGAAGTAACCCGCGCCTCGTTCGCACTTCCGGCACTGCTGCTGCCGCTTTCGCTAATCGTGCCGCACCGCCGCCGGTCTGTGGAACGTTCCCGGATGGGTAACCCTCAAACGCAGCAAGCCTCGCGTACACGCACCCGCGTTATCGACTAAAGCCCAGCGTAAGAAAAAACGGGAGGAGCGTCCATCTCAAGCAGGCACCGCGGTTTGTCTCAAATTTTTTGCCTCTTGACTCGACTCGAACATCCGGACGAACTCGCGCGTGGTTTGACGGCCACTCCCGGACACCGTGACGAATCATGAATGTTCTACATCAATCACATTGTAGTCGCAGAAAGGTAAAGTGGCAACGTAATGGTAAAAGTGTGAACATTTCACACCGAAGCCTTGCGCTGTATGCGCTCGCTCAGCCTCAGTGCCGGTCAACCCTCGCAGGCAACCGTTGCCGTGAGAGGGCTGGCCGCCATCTACAGCCCTTGGTGCGGAATTTGCCCCACTATTTGGATGACGTTTGTGCTCCGAGGACGGCAGCGTCCCGACCGCAGAGGGTCGGAGACACTGATAACGAATGGGACCGCAGACGCTGTTCCCGGGGCGTAATGACAGACAGATTATGGGGATATCGGGCTGCATGGCCATTCCGGGCTTTACGCGACGTGCATCTGACCTGTTTTGACAATCCGTAGCGATTTTCCGATGCTACCGGGTGCCGACAGCAATGAGTTGTGCAAAAGGTCGAGATGTTCGAAGTTGAACTATTTATGCTACTGTTGTCTTAGTTATTTTGTAATTGAGTTAAAATGTTGAACACAATGTGCTCGCGACGGCAGCTGCTTGCCCCTCTCCGGCAAAAACACGACATTCCTATGGCTAGCAAAGAGCAACGGTCCGACCGTATCGTCGACATGGTCGATTCCCGGCATTTCATGAGCATTGGCGATTTGGCCAGCGCACTAGGCGTGTCGGAGATGACAATTCGCCGGGACGTACGTGGGCTGGCGCAAGCGGGGAAGGTGCGCACGGTCTACGGCGGCGTAGCGTCGCTGGACAACGGGAACACAATTGCGAGTTACAACGCACAGACAGAACGCTCTCAGCACACTGAAGAAAAACGCCAAATCGCACTCGCAGCGAGTCAGCTGTTAAGCCCGGGCGACGTGATAATTCTCGACTCCGGCACCACGGTTCAGCAACTTGCGGAGGTCCTCCCGGCCGATGGTGCCTACACGTTTATTTGCTACAGCTTGAACACTATAAATGTCCTCGCGAAACGAGAGGACACCACGGTGATTTCGCTCGGCGGAGTCCTTTCATCGAAGTCGTATACGTTTTCCGGGCCTGACGCGGTTCAGGCGATGCACAGGTATCGCGCGAATAAAGCGTTCATCGGTGCGACCGGGTACGAACTGAAGCACGGACTAACCTGCAGCTACGTCGAAGACTGCTCATGGAAGCAGGCTGCAATGGAATCCAGTGTTGAGAGAATCCTGCTGGTCGACTCGTCCAAGTTCGGCAAGGTGTCTACCTGTAGTTTCGCCGGCGTAGACAATTTCGACATGGTGATAACCGACGCAGGCATACCTGAGCACTACCGGTACGACCTCGAAGCAAAGGGACTCAAGGTGCTCATCGCCGACTGACGGTCGCTGCCTTTATTTCGCCGTCTGGGCTCGCAAGCCGGGAACAAGCCGGGCCCGCGAAGCGTTCAGCCTCATAGCAAACGACGTTTGGTGTGTCAGCTCTCTTTTTCAAGCCGGCAGGTGCCTTGATGAAGATGCCCGCGTCAGGCAGGGTCGTAACATTGAGCTTCGCTTCGCGTCACTACCGCTACTGAAGCAGACTTTAGCGTCTACGACGCGATGCCTGATGGCGTCGCGGGAACCAAAGAACGACGGAGCGCGACCAGTTCGCCAAGTCCGGTGGAGGGTGATTCTCTCGAAATGCACATGCTGCCAGCAACAAATATATCGACCGTGTCTGGAGCGAACTTTCTGATGGTTTCCTTGGAGACGCGCCCGTCAATCCCAATTGCCGTATCAAGTCCCTGCTGGCGAATCATTTCTCGCAAGGCGAGAATCTTCCGCTCCGCGTACGGAACCTGTGTCTCGCCGGGGGCTCGGGCATAGCCCGGGTTGGTGAGCATGAGGAGCACGGTATCGCACCTCTCCAGCACGTACTCGAGCGTGCTGAGCGGCGTGGAAGGTTTCAGCGCTACGCCTGCCCGCACGCCTTCTGACCGGATGCGGTTGAGCATCCGGTCTATATGTGGCTCCGACTCAATCTGGAACGTGAGTTGTTGAATGCCGACTTCGAGCAGTGCGTCGATGAAATAATCGTGTCGCGTAGCCATGACGTGTACGTCGAAAGTCAGTTCCGTTTTGCGTCGCAGTTGCGCAATGGTTTCAATTCCCAAGGGCACGCTCGGACTGAAATGTCCGTCGATGACGTCGAGGTGCACGGCCTCCAGTCCAGTCTCGGCGATGACCTGTACCTGACGCTCGAGATTACAGAGGTCGAAGGTGATAATCGACGGCACAATCAGACAGGAGTTTTGCCAGACAATATCCACGTTCAGTTTGCCTCGAAATCTTCGGTAGCGATGGTGTCAGTGAAAGCAGCGAACAAATCCTTGTACTGCGCCGCGACGTCTGGGCGTGGGTGAGCCGCGCGCGTCTCATCAAGCTCGACGTAACGCTCGCAAACGTCGTATAGCGTGACAGAAGCGCCTTTCGCCCGCTGATGCACCGTGAGTGCGAGCAAGGCAGCGGCGAATGCTCCCCCCTCGTCGCACTTGACGCGGATGACGTCGATGTCGAAGACGTCGGCAAGTATCTGCCGCCATGCGGCGCTGTTCGCGCCTCCGCCCGTCAGCCGGAACTGCTCTGCAGGTGTGAAACTCCGCGTAAGCAGTTCGTAGCCCCATTTCAATCCGAAAGCGACGGACTCGGCCCCTGCTCGCATCAGATTTGCGCGCGTCATGTTGTCTGCCGACAGACCTTTCATGACCCCGCGCGCACGGGGGAGTGCCGGAATACGCTCCCCGCTGAAATACGGGAACATCCGGACGCCGCCAGCACCAGGGCTTGCCGAAGCAATGAGATTTTCAACCTCGCCAATTTCAACTTCGAAGAGCTGCTGCAGCAACGTAGTCGTCGACGTTGCATTCATGGTCGCGATGGTCGGCAACCACCCGCCATCGAGACTACAGAACACGTAGATACTGGGGTCGACGAACTCCGCCAGTTTTTCCGCATGGATGTTCAGAACGCCCGAGGTTCCGAGGCCGAGCGTGGCGCGTCCTGCCGCCACGTTTCCAGTTCCCAGGGCACCCATGACGTTGTCGCCCGAACCGCAGGCTACCAGCGTGCCCGGTAAAAAGCCGAACTCTGCAGCGACCTCCGGGCGTACGGTGCCGATTGGCTCGAGAGGCGGAGCGATTCGAGGCAGCGAGCGTTCAAGGCGCCCCGTCGGGTCAATCAGGTCCGCCATCTGCCGTGACCATGTACGGGAAAGGACGTCGAAGTAACCTGTTCCAGATGCCTCGCCAGCATCCGTTACATATTCGCCTGTCAGCCAGTAGTTCACGTAGTCATGCGGCAGCAGCACATGCCGCACCCGGCCGTAGGTTTCCGGCTCGTGCTGCCTGACCCAGGCGACCTTCGATGCCGTGAAGCCCACTGGAATCGTTGTGCCAATAAGACTACGAATCCTCTTTTCGCCTCCGGCCGCGTTGAAGAGCTTTTCGTTAACTGCAGTCGTCTCGGTATCGTTCCACAGTTTCACGTTTCGTACGACCGCGCCGCTGTCATCCAGCATCACCAGCCCGTGCTGCTGCCCGGATACGGCGATGGCCGAGACATCCGCCGGACTGCGTGTGGTCTGCGCAAATAACCCTTTCAACGCTTGCCGAAGGGCGTCAATCCACCATTCGGCCCGCTGTTCCCGACGGCCGTTGGCCTCGGAGATGATTGGATGGCTGGCCTGACCACGGGCCACAAGCGCGCCGGTTTCCGGGTCTAGCAAAATCACCTTGGTGCCTTGTGTACCGCAGTCGATGCCAAGATACATTGTGTTCCTCCGTATATCAGTCTGGTTGGGTCACGTCGGAGATGATGACACGGCTGCAACTGGGCGCCAGAAGGTCGACCGCAATGGCGCCGGCTCCGGAAGCCCACCCCGCAACGAGCATTTGGGCAGAGGGCCCGGCTAGGCGCCAGTTGGCATCGCGACCTTGCTCAACCATGAACACCCTTTATACCCTGAAAGTTCAATTTGCACCATTTATGGTATATATTTACCATTTATCCTGAACGTTTATCCGCGCATCCACGATGGGGCAATTGATGCCGCTTTACAGAACAATGTCGGCGAATAGGGAGGTTAGGTACATCTTCTCTCAAAGAATGTTACGTCCTTCAGATGGGGATGTCCTGACGGAAATGGTATAACTCCACCATATTCTCTGGATGGTGTTATAGTTAACTCAACAGTTCGACGTTTTCCGTCCGACGGGTGAAGAGGCAAGACGAGAGGATTAGTTTCCGGGCGCCGGCCACCATCAACTTGACCGCTAATAAGTGCGACCATGACCGATTTGACACCACTGGAGATACCGAGCCTGTCGAACGACATCCTCGATGAAATCCAGGCCTCTCTGCGCGGCGTAAATCCCGCTGACCTTAAGGCACTCGTCGCTGAAATAGAGCGCGCACCAAAGGTGTTCTGCCTGGGAGCGGGCAGGTCTGGCATCCTTCTTCAGGCGTTCTGCATGAGGCTGAATCACTTGGGATACGAAGCGTTTATGGCAGGCGGCTTACCCTGCCCCCCTGTCGGAGCCGACGACCTAATCATCGTGGCGTCCGGTTCAGGAGAAACTCGCAGCGTTTCGGCGGTGCTTGAACAGGGGAGATTAGCGGGTGCGAGGGTTGCGCTGTTCACTGCGCGGCGCCCAAGTGCCCGCTCTATGGTGGCAGATGTGACCGTGGCAATTCCTGCCCCCAGCGGCTTGGTGAATCGCGAACATCCGCAGAGTCTTCAACCCATGCGCACCCTCTTCGAACAGGCCTTTTTCCTTTTATGTGAGGCTATCGTGTGCTGGCTGAAAAAGAAGAAGGGCATAGGTGAGGAAGAAATGGCCCAGCGGCATGCGAATCTTGAGTAGTTTGACTCGATGAGCTCCAGCAGAATCGTGGCTGGCGACAGCCGAACCGATTGCTTTGAGCCGAATTCGCAATCCGGTGAACGGTGGCGAGGCGACCCAGCGCCTACCACGCGCAGGCTGTCAGGAAGTGGTGTGCCGATTTGCAATACGAAACCGTAGCTGGACAGGAATTCTATACCGAGCACTACTCCTCCCGTTCAACCCACGCAGCAATGTGTTAGTTTGGAAACCTTCCTATTGGTTCGCATGACTGCAGGCGACGCCACCAGCTCCGCCAACAATGCGTCGACCTCCTTTTCGTGCAGTAGTAAGCAGATTCAGGCCAAGACGGCAAAGAGCGCGAAGGAAAGCGCTACCGGGGGATTGGTACGAGTCGTATGTCGGCAGCGGGGGTGATGGCAAGCACGCCGACTTAGCCGCACCACGTCATGCCACGGCTCGGAGTCCCGGTTTCAAATACGGCCATCCAATCTGAATATTTGCGAATTTCCGCCATCGCGTTTGCTGTGCTGGCTAAGTGGTGCATACCGTCCCGGCGCCTGCCTGTGCTGGCTGCCGCCCATCCCGTGGGGACTCCGCGTCAAAGTCTGCAAGGTGGGTCCGGGTTTGGAACTTCTCCACCCAAGGACGCAACTCCAGAAATCTATCAACGCTGTTTGACGCACTTAGTTGGCACTCGGTGGTTCTGATGGCCCTGAATGCCAGCCTCAACCTGCAACCGGAGTACGCCCATGGAATCTCACGATAAGGACGAGCCGCTCGAAACCCGACTGGTGCAGGTGCGCGGTCAGGTACAGGGCGTAGGCTACCGGGAGGCCTGCGTACGCCGCGCGACAGCGCTAGGCGTCACAGGCTGGGTCCGTAACCGTATGGACGGTTCGGTAGAGGCGATGCTGCAGGGCTCGCCGGAGCAACTGGCAGAAATGTGCGCCTGGCTCAGCGAGGGCATGTCGGCAGCGCTTGTCGACGCGCTTGAGGTAACCGAGGTGCAGCCGCCGTTTGCCCGCTTTGACAACTTCGAGCGCTTGCCCACGTTGTAGGTGCACGGTCGTCAGAGCCGCACCCTCCGCGCGGGCCTTTCTAATGCCTCGGCTGTAAGATGCGGAGCATCGTCTGCCCGCCCGAGTTTTTGAGTGGAAAGTAGGAGCGGTGTGTCTCGACGTCTACCGCCACGACGTGCGCGTTCGGGCCGACATGACCGTCACCCAGTTTCGAGACCACGCCGGCTCGCACTCGAAACATCGAGACGACGCCCGCCTCGCCGGCGACGTACAACAAATGCAGTGAAGGGTCGTACGCGATGACGTCCGGGTCCTTTCCGACTTCAAACGACGAAACCACGCGCATCGTGCGCATGTCGAGAACAATGAGCCGGTCGTTTCCTTCGCATGCGATGAAAGCCAGCCTCTGGTCCGCAGCTATTAGCAGCCCGTGGTTGCCCCTGGCGCCTGGCACATCTATCCTGGCGACAATCTGGTCCCTGACCGGGTCGATTTCAACCAGCTGATTCCGCGTCTGGACGTTGACGAAAATGTGCTTCGAGACCGGGTCATACTGGGTGTTGCCTGCCTCTCCTCCGAGATGAATGGATGCAATCCGCGTGTTTGACCGCACGTCAATGACCGTCACAGTCCCGCCGGTTTCATCTGAGACATAAAGCTTGTGCGCTTCAGGCACGTAGGCCATGCCATCTGGGTATGCACCTGCGGGCATGCGAGCTGTGATTCTCAGCGTCGCGACATCGATGGCAACGACCTCGTTTGTGCCGGTAGCGGACGCATAGACGCGTCCCAGTTCAGGAATCGCCAGCACACCGTGAACCGAACTTACGTTGAGCACGCGCCCGACGACGCGAGACATCTCCGTGTTGAAAGCGACGACTTCACTATCGCCCAGGTGCGCGATGAATAGCAGATGACGGCTGGAGTCGATGCTTTCGTAATCAAAGCGCGTTGTCCCACCACCGAGCGGCACATCGGCGACTTTCTGCAGAGGTAGATTGGAGGCTTCGACCGCTTCCTCGGTGCCGTTTGTGCGGTTTGAAACAAATGCGAATACGACAATTGCAAGCGTTGCTACGGCGGAGGCCCGGAGGGTCAATAACCTGTTCGAGGAAACCACAATGTTGCCCCAGCACCATCGCTTCTACGACGCTGGCGGCCAGCCGTGCGTTTCGCTCGGACAGTCGCGACACCACGCGTAGAGCGCGTCATACATGACCATGCCATGCGAAAGCATCTCATGGTCGTTCTCAAAGATTCGCGATAGGCCCAGCGACAAGGCCAGCAGGCCCGGAGCTTGCGGCGCCAGGTCGAGGCGCGCCGTATCCGCGCCACGCACGATGACGGCGAGCGCGGCCAGCGCGGGGTCCGTCAAATGATATTCAGACAGGAACGTATCGAAACTGCAAAGTTCGCCAACGTGACTGAGCTTCACGCCCGGGATGTCGTACGGTAACGCACCTTCGCGCTCGGCGACGGCCAACACCTGGTCCGCTGGCACAAAGAGAAATTCCGAGGACTCATCGATGAACCTGCGAATAAGCCAGGGGCAGGCAATGCGGTCAATTTTCGGGCGCTCGCGGGTAATCCATTTCATGTCGTCCTCCGCGCGGGCAGTGCGGCTTGCATTCTCTGAGCTACGTTATCCCAGTTGATGAGGCTAAACAGCTGATTGACGTAGTCACCGCGCTTGTTCTGGTACTTCAGGTAGTACGCGTGCTCGAAAACGTCCAGGACGAGGATGGGCTGGATGCCCCAGGCTGTTAGCTTCTGGTGGTTCTCGCATTGCATGACCATGAGCTTTGCGGTCGCTGGATGGTAGCCAACGATGCCCCAGCCAGACGCTTCCACGGCAACGGTTGCCGCAACCAGTTGCGCCTTGAACTTCGCGTACGACCCGAAATTTCTCTCGATTGCCTTTGCGAGGTCCCCCTTCGGTTCACCGCCTTTGCCCGAGACACTGGTCCAATAAATGGTATGCAGGATGTGACTGGACAACTGAAACGCGAGTTCTTTCTCGTAGAACTTCACCAGCGCGAAGTCATTGGTCTCCCGCGATTTAACCAGTCCATCTTCAGCCTTGTTCGCGGCGACGGCAGCCGGCTTATGATGAAACGTATAGTGCAGCTCAACGGTTCGTGCGTCGATAACCGGTTCGAGCGCGTCGTAAGCAAACGGAAGCGGTGCCGCCGTGTATTTGCCATCGGCATCCGTAAGCTTGTCGCTGTATCCAGTTTCCTCGGCCGCGTGGAGTACGTCGCTTGAGGCCAGAATCAGGCCGGTTCCGGCTGCAACTGTCTGATGTAGAAAGTCTCTCCGCGTTGCCATGCGCTCTCCTTGAGTGTCTGAAGCTACTGTCTCTCTCGAATTTGAGCGCTGGATTACAGTCGCTTGATTCGGATGTTCCTGAATGAAACGTTGCCGGTATGTGCCTGAATGCCGATATAACCGCTCAGAGCGTCATCGGATACCTTCAGCCCGCGCGTGCTGAGCGGCAGACCCGGAGCATCGGTCACAGTCTGATTCTTTGGATTGGTGAAATCGCTCGTTTGCGTACCGTTCAGGGCTACTGTGTAGCGGTCGTTGCTCACGGTGATTTCCATGTCGTTCCAAGCGCCCGCCTGAAGAGGCTTTGCAGGTGTGAATAGTTGCATCCCGCCCGGACCGGTAGGGACGTTATATATGGCACCTGTGCGATGCTTATCGGCTCCGTCCGGGGCACCGTTTTCATCTATCTGTACTTCGAAGCCCGTGTACGCGGCAACCCACGCCGGGTTGGACGCGACGGCATTCTGAAGAACGGGGTCTGCATTCGTCGGCAAGTCATCTCCAACGGAATGCGGCGCGTGAAACCGAAGAAAGACGCCCGAGTTATCCGCTGGTTTCCCGGCGGCATTGTTTGGTCCAGCCAGACGGAACTGCAACCGCAAGGCGAAATCGTTGAACGCTTCGGCGGCATAGTAGAAGACGGAGTGAGCACCGACAGGAGCAAACACGCCATCGACCAATGCTGGCAACCCAGGTTGGGCGACCAGCGCGCCATCGACAAGCGCGAAACTACCTGGGCCCGCCGACTTCCATTGCTGGAAAGTCCTTTCCGTCCCATCAAAGAGCGACTGGAACCCCGCTTCGGCTGGGGTCGGCACCGGCGGCGAGGCGAGCTCCTCCGCCGTGCGGCGGCTCAACGCGACGCCTGAAAGCATCGGGTTCGGCGAGCCAATTGTAGGAAGGACTGCCGGACCGACAACATAGGCATTGTCCAGTTCCCAAATGCGTCCAAACGGGTCCGTCACCGAGGTCGAGGGCGTGTCGCCCATCCATAGGGTGCCTCCCTCGTGGTGGGTGGAGCTTAAGGCGTCTCGCCGGCTACTGGCTGCAGGAGCCCCCGGCTGCCAGACGGCGTTTGAGGGATTATTAGGTGCAGAGAGATATTGAATCGCTCCGCCACCCGCAAAGATGCCAGCGAGCTCATCGCAGGCGGCTTCCATCGCATTCCAAAGTTCGTTGTCGAGGTTCCCCCGTGGGTCGCTTGCGTCCTTCGGGTCTGTTTCCAGGCGCACTGTCGCGCGTGGCACTCCATTGCCGTCAGGAACATCCAGCTTGATGCGGTTCTGCGGGTCACTGGAGGTTTTATCGCCAATCATTTCCCCAATGCCGCGCAGAGTTACCACGACCCACTTGTCATTCAGGTCCTGGAACTTGTCGAGCTCGTCGATGTTCGGAATTTTCTTGAACAGTTCCGCCTCGGAGTTCATGCCCAGCTCGCCGACTCCATTGGCGGTAATTTGCACATGGAAATGACCTGGGGTTCCGGTGCTGCGAGTGTGTACGCCCTTCACGAACAACGCGGACACGGAGAGCTCTTTTGTCAGGTTCAGGCCGGCGAAGGACGCATGAGGAACACGAAAAGTCAAATTCGAGCGGAGATGGGCCATGAGGTTTCGACCGATGAGCGCCTTTTCCGGTACAGTATTTAGCGCCATACGCGTGTTTTCGATGGTGCCCATGGCGAGGATTACGACACCGGTCGCCGCAACGTTCAGGCTACCTTGGTTCGTCTCGACACCGATAACCCTGTTGCCGCTGCGCACAAGTCGAGTCACGTAGATGTTGTCGACAATCATCATCCGCTTTTTGACATCAGCAGATTCGACGTCGAACGGCGCTGCTTGCTGGGCCTCTGACTGCGCCATCCGCGCCGCTCTGATGAGCAACTGCACGCCACTAAATTTGTTTGATGGGAAGGCCCCAGCTCTACTGGATGACGACTGGACCGCCAACGGCGCCTCCAGGTCCTCAATGTTCGTCAATACGCCATGTTGGCCAGTCAGTTTTGTGACGCCCGGTGGACGGGCGTTGAGGCCATCGAACAGACGTTGCCGGAGCTCGGAATGGAGCGGTCCAAAAACAAAGTCATTAGCCGTATCAGTGCCCGTCTGGCGTGCGGCTTGGTCCAGATACGAT
This sequence comes from Paraburkholderia sp. RL17-337-BIB-A, assembly GCF_046025895.1. Lineage (NCBI taxonomy): Bacteria > Pseudomonadati > Pseudomonadota > Betaproteobacteria > Burkholderiales > Burkholderiaceae > Paraburkholderia > Paraburkholderia sp. RL17-337-BIB-A. The sequence goes on from NZ_JARESY010000001.1 coordinate 1,060,694, forward strand.
TCGACCGGTATCGAACGCGGCACGACCTTTTTCGTCAGGTCGTCTCTTACGCTGGCAGGCCATGACGGGTCTGAAAGTTCAGAGTCAATGAAGTAAGGCGACCATCCGCCCCAGAACAAGGACCTCCCTCCCAGACAAAACGCGAGACCGGGAAAATCTTTGTTCCAGCTTCGGATGCTGTCAGACACCCACGGTTGCCCCCACACCGTTTGACTGTTCCCCTTTCCAGGCGGAGACAAGTCTGGCGGCAGATTCTGCACATGTTCCGCCAGTAAAAACGGGCCCGCTTCCAGCACGAGCAAGCGATAGCGATGCGACAAATCGATGTCAAACAAATGCGTCGCGGCAACGGCTCCGAAACTACCGCCACCGATGACGACATAGTCGAACGGGCGCGCATCTGCATGGCGGGCGGAGTTCTGACTCGCCATCGCCTCATCCAGCGTGTTGCACACGTACCGTGCCGGCAGGTCGAAACCAAAAGTGGACGACAGGGTCACCGTCTGAGGCATACCAGTTCTCCTTTGAGAATGTTCGCCACCTGAAATCGGGCACCGACAACGCGGTTCGCACTGCGCCGCGAACGGCAAGCGGGGAACGGTTCGATATGAAGGCCAATGATTCCCTGCCCATCGCGTCGCCAGCTGTCTCCCAGGAAATGGTAGGTGGCAAGTCCGCACAAAGCAAAAATAATTTGTAGCGTGCGTAACTTTGATGTAGGTTACGTGACATGAACGAAATGACTGACTGGCTACTTCTCGTCCTCACGCTTCCGACCGACAACGCAACCGCGCGCATGCGTTATTGGCGCGCCTTGAAATCTAAAGGCTGTGCTGTCTTGCGTGACGGGGTCTACTTGCTTCCGGACGGAGAGAGCGCAGCAGGCGAAATGGGCGAAATGTGCGAGAGCATCGGCCAAGCGGGCGGCACTTCCTACCTGATGAACTTTCGCAGTCGGGACGGCGTGCAGGACGCGGAGTTCCGGTCGTTGTTCGATAGGGCCGAAGAATATGCGACGCTGCGACGGTCGCTCGACGACACGCGTAAGACGCTATCCGGCCTAACGCCGGCCGAAATCACCAAGCTCTTGCGCCGAACCCGAAAGGAGTTTGAAGCGATAGCGGGCATCGATTTTTTCCCGAACGAAGCCACTGTTCGTGCTCAATCAGCCTGGCAAGATTTCGTCGCGGCCGCAGATGCGGTGCTGTCGCCCGGTGAGCCGCATCAGGCTGAAGGCACGATAAACCTTCTGAAGCGTGAGGAATATCAAGGGCGTGTGTGGGCGACCCGTCGGCGGCTCTGGGTCGACCGCGTGGCAAGTGCGTGGCTCATCAGGCGGTTCGTTGACCGCGATGCCCGATTTGAGTGGCTCGCGTCCCCGGACGATTGCCCGCCTGACGCACTCGGCTTTGATTTCGACGGCGCTGCGTTCACGCACATCAATGACCGCGTGACCTTTGAAGTATTAGCGGCGAGCTTCGGCATTGAAGATGAGCCTGGCATGGCCGGACTATCCGACATGGTCCACTCGCTTGATGTTGGCGGCGTCGTCGTTCCGGAAGCGGCCGGGTTCGAGGCGGTGATGACAGGCGCCACACAGCGCGGCCTGAACGACGACGAACTGCTGAACGAAATGAGCCAAATGCTTGACTCGCTGCTCGCGCATTTTGCTGCGGTGGAAAAGGGAGCAGCCAAGCGACGGAGGTGAACGGGCCTCTGAATGGTTCTGCAGTAGTTTTCTCCGTTCAGTGTCCGTTGCCAATCGCCATGGAAAAGCCGCCGTCGCAGCCACACCGCCTGCGCGATTTGCAACACCGGTCTGTGGTGACGCCACCGAGGTACCGGCACACCGCTGAACATTCAATCGCAAGCTGAAGCATTCGGAGTTTCAAGTGCAACAAAGTCAACTGGCATCAGATAGCGAGATGAACAATCAGCGCATTGAGGCGGCCGAGTCGGTGACCTTCCGTCAGGCGCTTTGGTACTGGCTCAAGCTAGGCTTTATCAGCTTCGGAGGTCCGGCTGGGCAGATTGCCATCATGCATCAGGACCTGGTCGAGCGAAAACGCTGGATTTCTGAAAAGCGGTTCCTGCACGCGTTGAACTACTGCATGGTCCTTCCCGGACCGGAGGCGCAGCAGTTGGCCACCTACATCGGTTGGCTGATGCATCGCACGTGGGGTGGCGTAATTGCAGGAGGCCTCTTCGTCCTGCCGTCGCTTTTCATCCTGATAGGACTATCCTGGGTCTACATGGCCTTCGGCAGTGTTCCGGCTGTGGCAGGCGTGCTTTACGGCATCAAGCCGGCGGTCACGGCGATTGTCGTCTTCGCCGCGTACAGGATTGGCTCTCGCGCACTGAAGAACGCATGGCTGTGGCTAATTGCTGCGGCAGCATTCCTTGCTATCTTCGTAGCCAACGTCCCGTTTCCGCTCATCGTCCTGGTGGCCGGCATCATTGGTCACTTTGGGGGTAAGTACGCTCCATCCAGATTCGTAGTCGGCGGAGGACACAAGTCGGGTGACAAGGCGTTTGGTCCCGCACTCCTTGACGACGACACGCCCACCCCGCGACACGCGCTCTTCACATGGAAGCGATTCACGGTCGTGCTTGCGACCTTCATGCTTGTCTGGCTCGCGGCCATCGCGGCACTTTCACTCACCTACGGCTGGGCAGGAACACTTACGCAAATGGCTTGGTTCTTCACGAAAGCCGCCCTGCTAACTTTCGGGGGCGCGTATGCGGTGTTGCCGTATGTCTACCAGGGTGCCGTCGATAACTACCACTGGTTGACCGGACTGCAGATGATAGATGGCCTGGCGCTCGGAGAGACGACGCCTGGACCGCTCATCATGGTGGTTTCCTTCGTCGGCTTCGTTGGTGGCTGGACCAGGGCCGTGTTCGGACCGAATGCAATATTAGCCTCTGCTGTCGCCGCATCCATCGTTGCGACGTTCTTTACGTTCCTGCCGTCTTTCCTGTTCATTCTGCTCGGCGGTCCCTTCATCGAAACGACGCACGGTAATCTGAAATTTACTGCGCCGTTGACAGCCATCACTTCAGCTGTGGTTGGCGTCATCGTGAATCTCGCCGTGTTTTTTGCCCTTCACGTGTTGTGGCCACATGGCATGCAGGGCGGATTCGAATGGCCCTCGCTGCTTATAGGTGTGGCTGCCGGTATCGCGCTGTTCCGGTTCAAGGTCGGGGTAATACCGGTCGTGCTGACATGCGGTGTAATCGGCCTCGCGCTGAGACTGTTCGTTTTTTGAGGGACTTTTCATCTGCGCTGTCGCCGATGCTGCTCACGCTGCCGCACGTCAATAGAAGACCAGATAGCTTTTACTGTCTTCCGCGCGTCAATGGATATGCCGGTGATGGATGTCAGGAAAGTGCGCATGCGTGTGAGTGATGGGCGCATGCTGATGAGGATGCGTGTGCGGCTCCTCACTGTCCCAATCAAAATCATGCGTATGCTGATGGTGCTCGTCGTGCCGGTGTCGATGGATATGGTCCAGAATCTCGTGAGTGTGCGGATGTTCATGCCGCTCACGGATATGAAGCCAGATACCCGAAGCCATGAGTACGGCGGCAATCCAGAAAGACAGCGATGGCACCTCTGGCCAGAGGAAAAACGATAACGCGACGCCGAATACTGGGGCGACAGAAAAATACGCGCCGGTTCGGGCGGTCCCGAGATTTCGCAGGGCGACGACAAAAAGAACCAGGCTCACGCCATAGCCACCGAAGCCGGTGAGCATGGCAGCCGCCATCTTACCGACGCCTGGCAGATGTGCGCCGAGAAGCAGCGCGATGCTCAGATTGACTGAGCCGGCGGCAAGACCTTTCAGACAGGCAATGACCATCGCGTCGTTCGCCGACACCTTCCGCGTCAAATTATTGTCGACTGCCCACGCAACGCAGGCTGCGACGACGAGCAGTGCACCGGGCGAGACGGCAGTGCCGCCCGGCTGCCACGAAAGGACGACCCCGCCCGCCACTATCGCGACCATCCCGAGAAATATCTGCACGTCGACGTTCTCGCGGAACACAACCCAGGCAATCACCGCCGTGAATACCCCTTCAAGATTCAGTAATAGGGAACTGGTTGCGGCAGGAGCCGAGCTGAGGCCGAGCATCAGCAATGCAGGTCCGGCCACCCCGCCCGCTGCGATTGCGCCAAGGAGCCAGGGCACTTCGGCGACCTGAATCCGGCTTTCGTTTTGCCGCTCCTTCGCCGTGCGACGCAGGCGCTGGATAACGATGCCGATGGCAAGTCCCACTCCACTGCCCAGATAGAACAGACCCGCAACCATGAAGGGCGAGAGCGTTCCAAGAAGCGTCTTGGCGAGTGGTGTAGTTGCGCCAAATAGCGCGGCTGCCAGAAGTGCGGTGAAAGCGGCGTTGTGACGTGCGTGCATGAAATAAAGGTCTTCGAGCGAACGCTCGGTTCAGAAATATTGTAGGCAGGCGGTGGGCAGGTTGCGACAGCTACGCAGCCACATCCTTGGCTACGGAAGAGTATATACTCCCCTGGGGTATAACGGGGAGCACGCCATGGGCCACACCATTCAGGAAAAACAGAAACTTCTCAATCGGGTTCGCCGCATCAAGGGGCAGGTCGAAGCCATTGAGCGGGCGCTTGAGGAAGAGCACGGCTGCACAGATGTTCTGCAGCGGATTACAAGTTGTCGCGGGGCAATGAACGGCCTGCTGGCAGTTGTCCTGGAGGACCACATCAGGAATCATCTTGTCGATGCGGATAGCGGCGAGGACCACGGCGGCAGCGCGACGGAACAGCTCATCGAAGTTGTTCACAGCTATTTCAAGTGATTGGGTTGGAAATGACTGATTTCAAGGACGCTGCGTTCAGCGCAGGGCATGACCACATCTTTCTTGGTGCCGGTCACGAGCAGAACGAGCGAAAGACGTGGGCAGTGATTGCGCTATGCAGCGCGATGATGCTGGTTGAAATCGTCGGCGGCAGTATGTTCGGGTCGCTAGCCCTCGTGGCAGACGGCCTCCACATGTCGACACATGCTGGCGCGATGCTGATTGCAGCGCTGGCTTACACGTATGCACGCAGGCATGCTACCGATTCCCGCTTTGTGTTCGGTACTGGCAAGCTTGGCGACCTCGCCGGATATACGAGTGCCGTCGTGCTGGCAATGATTGCGTTGCTCATCGGCTACGAGGCGGTGTCGCGTTTTCTGTCACCGGTACCGATTCATTTCGGCGAAGCAATTCCCATCGCGGTGGTCGGCCTGCTGGTCAATCTGGCGAGTGTATGGCTGCTGAGCGGTGACCATCACGGACACAGTCATGGGCATGGCCACGGCCACAGTCACGATGACCACGCCCACGACGAGGTCCCGAAGATATCTGCCCCCTCAGGCGTGTTTGCAGTCTCTATCTTCGAGGATGGTGTGCCGCCCGTTTTCCGGATTACGCCTGCAACGGAGAGTTTGCGACTGAAGGCGTCGACGGTGTCCGTGACCACAGTACGCCCTGACGGGACACAACAGGTGTTCGGGCTGGTGGACCGGGGTGGCTATCTGGAATCAACGGAAGACATACCGGAGCCACACGCCTTCAAGGCCATTGTGCACATGCCGGACGGCGAGCACGAGGTCGAATTCGAAGAGCACGAGCACGGCCACGACGCGCACGGCGCAGCGACCCGGGACCACAACATCCGGTCGGCGTATATCCACGTGATGGCTGACGTGGCGGTCTCCATGCTGGCAATCATTGGTCTCGTACTGGCGCGCGCATTTGGCTGGTTCTGGATGGACCCGCTGGCCGGCGTCATCGGGGCTCTGGTGATTGCAAACTGGTCGTACGGGCTATTGTGTGACACCGGTGCAATCCTGCTCGACATGAATCCCGACCGGCGCATGGAGGAAAACGTGCGCAACGCCATCGAGGACCGTGGCGACAAGGTCGTGGACCTGCATGTATGGCGAGTCGGTCCGGGTCACATGAGTGCCGTTGTGTCGGTGGCGACCAAGGAGTCCAAGCGGGACTCGCGTTTCTATCATGCGGTGCTCGAACGCTTCACGGGGCTGTCGCATGTCACCGTGGAAGTGCAACCTTCGCAAACGGCGGCCTGACTCATGGCAGTCAACTCCCCGTGTGTCGACGTTTGTAGAATCGACGGCAAGTCCGGTTTATGCATTGGATGCTTTCGCACACGCGACGAAATTCGCGGATAGAAGAACATGACCGACCACCGTCGCCATCAGGTGATTAACGACAGGGCCGGCCGGGAGGCAAAGCTGCAGCGCGAATCAACAGACTCGTCGGCGCACGCAGAGAATATTGCGGGCGGCACTCCGTAGGCCAGCGAGCCGGCTGATTGCCGGCTCTTCCCTGTCGCCGCCGAACCTGCACAACGGGACGGCTCCTCCATCCACCGCCATGAGATAGTGCATCAACGTTCTAACGTGGGGGAATTATGCCGAGGCGACATAAGGAACAGCACCGTCTCGAATCCACTGGCTGGCTGCGCGCCGCTGTACTGGGTGCCAATGATGGCATTGTCTCGACGGCGAGCCTGGTTGCTGGAGTAGCGTCAGCGCACACCACTCATGGGAGCGTTGTGCTCACGGCCGTGGCCGGCCTGGTTGCGGGCGCCATGTCGATGGCGACGGGGGAATACGTATCGGTTTCCTCGCAGGCGGATACTGAAAAGGCGGCCTTGGTCCAGGAGCAGGCTGAGCTCAATACTGACTTTTTACATGAGCATCGAGAATTGAGTGCCATCTACGTACGGCGTGGCCTTGATTTTCCGCTTGCCAGCCAGGTCGCCGAAAAGCTGATGGCGCACGACGCACTGGGTGCTCATGCGCGTGATGAACTGGGCATTTCGGAAGTCACTTCTGCCCGACCTCTGCAGGCGGCGCTAGCTTCGGCCTGCAGCTTCGCGGTTGGCGCCGCGTTGCCGGTTGTTGTTGCCGCACTTGCGGCCGAATCGGTGCTGCTTCCATCCATAGTCCTCTCTGCCCTGGCTTCGCTAGCCGCTTTAGGCGGTTTGGCCGCGAAAGCGGGCGGAGCGAAAGTTGGCCCAGGTGTTTTCCGTGTGGTCTTCTGGAGCGCGTTGGCAATGGGCGTGTCATCAGGCGTCGGTGCTTTGTTTGGTGCGGTAGCCTGACGCGCCGAACGCTGCTGTGGACGAGATACTTTCAGCAAAGCACGACCAGGGAAAGCCTTCGCAAAGCGTTGCGACCGTTGACAAATCTTGCCGCCGCTACGGCCCCTATTCCGTCGGCTCAAACGTTCTTGCGGGCACGCATCAACCGAGCGCGAAATGAGCATTACTGCCTTCGCCGACTTCACCGCCGCCGGCGACGACCGACAGAGCGCGCCCGCACTCGCTGTCAAACTAATCCGCCCAGCTTGCCGCCAATTCGATTTGCCAGGATGTATTGCAGCTTTTCAAGCGAGAGCGGCTTGGTTAAGTGGTAGTCGAAGCCTGCAGCTAGCGCACGTGATTTATCGGACTCGGCGGCGTAGCCGGTCAACGCGACTAGCGTGATGTTATCCAGGCTCCGTTCAGAGCGAACAGCGCGCGCTACATCGAAACCGTCAACATCCGGCATTCCGACATCGACAATTGCTACCTCCGGCCGTACTTCCGTCATAAGGCGGATTGCGTCGCGCCCATTGCTCGCCGTGGTTACATTGTGCCCTTCGAGTTCCAGCAACAAGCCCAACGAAAGCAAAGCGTCCTGATTGTCATCAACCAGCAGAAGGCGTACTGGGCCGAGGCCCAAAGCTTCGGCAGTCTGTTCTGGTCGGGCCGGCGCCGATGCCGTACGAAGGATTGGCAAACGCAACGTTACAACCGTGCCTGTGCCTGGCCCTTCGCTGTGAAGCGATATGCTCCCCTTATGAAGTTCAACCATGCACTCCGCATCCGTTTCCCTCGTATTGCATATAGAAACTCAATTCTGACTCGTATGGACAAGGTGGCATCGGGTGGCACCCGCCAGCGAATCGAAACGGAAGTCCGTCAACTAGCGCCGGCATGTCGCTCGTAGCACTTAGAAGGGGTTCAATAAATGCGCTTATAAGATGGGGGATTTACAGACGGATTTGTTGAATTAAAAATCTCCCGGAATATCTATGGCGATTAAGTCAAATCGCGTGATATGACAGACCTGTCACACGTCGCCGAGCTAACGCGTCCGACGTTTTGTGCCGCCCCTTTTGTCGAAGGGCTGCCGTGAGTGACCGCTAGCGTGGACGAGGAGTGACCGGTGGCGCGCTAGGGAAATTCGTACCACGGGGATGGGTCCTGAGATAACGGACGCGCTGGCGAAGCTAGAGGCGCGGGGCCCGCAATAGTCTGGCGGAGCCTTTATGGCGGAAGGTTCTAGGCGCTAGCCTAGGGACCGACGCAAACATGTGGATTTTCAAACTGGAAACCTAAAGAAGGATATCCTTACTTAGGAGTGGTTTTACTATTCTTGTGTGCGCATCGTCTGGTTATTCCATTTTTTTTTCTCGCGTGAAGAGATACCCTTCGGAATAACCGTGCATCTTCTCAGGTCGGATATCCGCGTATGAGCCGCTACGCGGCCTGCTTACCAGGGAGCGGATGGATGGAGAGTGTCGTGTATCGGGGCGTAAGTGGTGGCGAGTCGGTGGGCGCCCGTGTTTCAACTGCAGGTGCCCTGTCTCATGCAGCGACAATTCCACTGGGTCCGAGGCTCGCGCTTCGAGTACGTCTTCCCTGGTCAGCATAAGTCGGGATGCGCATTGGAGGGTCTCCGTAGCCCTTCACTTGAGAATGGTTCATGCGCGATTCCGGATTGCCCGGCTGGTCGCTGTGGATGGCACGCTTCTGGAGTTTGACAACCCAGAAACCTTCACCGAAAGTGTAAGCGTACAATGTCCCGTGGCAACCGACGGCAGAGAACAACATGTCAAATCAAGCCTCAGTTCAAGACGAGTTCCTGCTGGCACTTCTCAAGGAAGAGACTCCCGCAAGCGTTTACCTGGTAAACGGAATCAGATTGAGCGGCCGAGTCGTGTCATTCGACTCATACGTAGTTATCCTGCAGTCCGTTTCCGGCCACCAGATGATATTCAAACACGCAATCTCTACTGTGGTGCCTAATGTAGGGGGGCGGCTGCCACAGCCGCTCCCCAATGCTGCCTAACTGCCCTGCGCTAGGTGCCAGTGCATTAGTGGGACGAACGCAATGGGTCATCAGTCTCCGCAAGGGCTCGATAGGTAGCCTGGCGCACGTAGAAACCACACCCGGACCGCTCATCATGGTGGTTTCCTTCGTCGGCTTCGTTGGTGGCTGGACCAAGCCAGTGTTCGGGCCGGATGCAATATTCGCCGCTGCTGTCGCCGCGTCCATCGTCGTGACGTTCTTTACGTTCCTGCCGTCTTTCCTGTTCATTCTGCTCGGCGGCCCCTTCATCGAAACGACTCACGGTAATCTGAAATTTACTGCGCCGTTGACAGCCATCACTTCAGCTGTGGTTGGCGTCATCGTGAATCTCGCCGTGTTTTTTGCCCTTCACGTGTTGTGGCCACATGGCATGCCGGGCGGATTCAAATGGCCCTCGCTGCTTATAGGTGTGGTTGCCGGTATTGCGCTGTTCCGGTTCAAGGTCGGGGTGATACCGGTCGTGCTCACATGTGGTGTCATCGGACTCGCACTGAGACTGTTTGTTTTTTGAGGGACCTTTCTCCTGAACCAGTCACCGACGTTGCTCACGCCGCCGCACGTCAATAGAAGACCAGATAGCCTTTTACTGTCTTCCGCGCGTCGTGCCGGTGTCGATGGTTATCAGTCGCGGCACCGAACGCTGGCGCGCCGCTCAAACTCAATCGTTTCATTCATTCATATTGCGGTAACTTCATTCCTGTCGTGTTTCTCATCCTGACCAGCGGCCGGTCGCGTGTCGGCGTGCAGGGCAGGCAAAACGTGTGCCGCGACCCTGGCGAAAGTCAGGGCCAACAACGAGAATCGACGGGGCGCCAACGAGACGTGCTCCGCTCTTCACGAGCAGCTTCGGTACGCTTCGAAGTCAACCGTTGTGCAATGAACAACTCGACTGTATGCATCAGCAGGTCGATAGGAGCCGGCTTGCGAAGGAAAGCAGCCCAGCCACGTGGTTCATCCGGTGGCTCTGGCATTGCGGACAACATGACGACCGGTATGCCAGCGAGGGACGGCTGACATTTGAGACGGCGGCATAGCTCTGCGCCGTCCATTTCAGGCATTTGCCAGTCAGTGATAACGAGTTGTGGAATATTACGGGCTGCCTTCTGCAACGCGTCGCATCCATTTTCGGCAAGCACCACGTGATGGCCGCCGCTCTCCAGGGCCAGTTGTAGAGCCCATCGGTTTTCACGGTCATCTCTACAAGGAGGACGGTAGACATGGCATGCCACGCGTCACATCATTATTATGCCTGCCGCAAACGCTGTACCCGAGGGAAGGCTTGTTGCGGTATTAGGCACCTGACCGGCAGCTCAAGCGGGAAATCGAGATGACACCATATCTGGGGCAGAGCGAGCCGAAATTCCGTTTCGTCAGCGGGGCGTTTCCCCAACGGATGCAAGGATTGAAGTAAGTGCCTGCATATCGACAGGTTTCGCCATGTGACGGTCAAAGCCAGCTGAAAGCGCTGCCACGCGGTCGCTCTCCGACGTGTCTCCCGTGAATGCGACGAGCTTCAGATGTTTAAGCGCTGGCCGCGTTCGTAGCTCTGCCGCCAAAGAAAAGCCATCCATGTCAGGCATATTCACGTCGATGAACGCGACGTCAGGAGTGAAGTCGTCCAGAGCGCTGAGTGCCTCAGGCGCACTGGTTGCGGTGCGGACGATGTGGCCGTCCAGACCGAGCAGGAGCGCGAGTGACTCCACCGTGTCCTTGTCGTCATCCACCACGAGTACGCGGCAGGGCGCGCAAGGCGCAGTCGCATGAGGCTGCGTACCAGACAGTTCAGGCCCGCGCGACAACGGCAGACGAATGGTCACCGTTGTTCCGGAGGACGACTCGTCGCTTTGGACCGCGACGGTACCGCCGTGCGCCTCTACCAGATATTTCACCAGGGCTAGCCCGATTCCGAGACCGGCTTCCGTCGAAGGGGAGTGGCTACCGCGCTGGGTGAACATGTCAAAGACGTGGGGCAACGCTGGTGCGGATATGCCATATCCTTCGTCGGCGACGGTCATCAATAAGGTAGCCTCAGTCGTCGGCCCGGCAGGTTCCGTCGGAACGTCTACAGCCGCAGTCAAATCTATGCGACTGCCATCTGGTGAGTACTTCGCGGCGTTGCTCAATACGTTGGCGAGTACTTGGGTAATCCGGCCGGCATCGACGTAAACCAGCACCGCCTCGGATGGCGCGGTGACGGTAAGCGTGTGCCTGCGCGCCTCCATTTGCGGCCGGACAGCGGCAATTGCATCATTCAGAATGTCTGCCAGGAGGCTGTTCTCTGGTCTGACCGTGACCTTGCCCTGCCGGATTCTGGACGCGTCGAACAGGTCGTCGACAAGGCGCTGCAACCTGTGGAGCTGACGTTCGGCAATATCAAGCGCCTGCTCCGCCTGTTGTGATTGGAGCTCCAGACGTCCCAGACATTTGATGGCGCTGTCGATGGGGGCAATTGGGCTGCGCAACTCGTGGCTTAGTGTCGCTATGAATTCGTCCTTACGCGTCTCCGCTTCGCGCAGGGCGGACTGGGCAGTTTCGGCCTGTATGGCCCGACTTTCGGCTAGCGCCTTCATGCGCGCCACCTGCATCGTCGCGCCCGTGAAATCTGCGAGGCTGGTGAGCAATCGCAGGTCCTCGGCATCGAAGCGAACTTCAGGACGTTGCGACATCACCCAGATGGCGCCCCACGCGTCGTCCCGGACAGGAATTGGCACGAGCAACGCCTCGACCACGGGCGGGGACAGCATCTCGATGGACGGGAAGAAGCGCTGGGGCGTCCCGAATAGCTCCGGTTTGCCCAATGCCAGCGTAACGCCGCACAGGCTGTCGTCGAAGGGCCGGTGAGTATTGAGAAGGGGCACAGCCCGCCCCGCGAGAGCCGCCCACCGGAAGCTGGCAGGCCGGTCGGGCGGCGACTCAAGTACGCTGATGCCTGCGCTGTCTGCGCGACACAGCCGCGCAGCTTCGCGGGCAAGCGTATCAAGCATTTCTGTGTCCGACGTGGCCAGTGCATGGGCGAGTTCGCCCAACACCTTTGCCTCTGCCTCATAATCCGGATGCCGACTTGGCCTCGAATACAGCGCAGAAGTTATGAGCGACTGGCGATGGGTCTCGCGGATGCTGTCCGGCTTCGGGATGGTCATAAGCTGTGAAAGGGTTTTCAGGAATACGTTCCACCCCGGCGAGCCGCCAGTCCGGATTCCATGGGCCCAACAACAATCATAGCCGCTTGCGACCCGTATATTGGTTTTTGAGGACCACGCCGGATGCCTGTTCTGCTCATCGATTGCGCGCGACAGAAATGGGGCAATGCGGCAACGTGACCTTGTGTTGGGTGCCCTCACACAGGGCTGGGAAGAAAAGGGCAAACGCCTGAAAGCGAGTGTTTCCCATTCTCCGACTCGCCAGTCACGCCCGCATCTCCGGTGGAGCATCCAATGCGGCGCGTATCACTGACGCTCTGACGCCGGATGGCCTTGTGAACACCGTGTCGGGGAACGCGCGTACAGGACACCGGCCAGGCTTGGACTATAGCTCTACTGAAACCTGATTTCGGCCGAGGCGTTTAGCTTTGTAGAGCGCGCGGTCGGCGCGACAGAACGTCTCGTCCAGCCTGTCCTCGCGAGACACCTGCGTAATGCCGGCCGATACGGAATATCGCACCTCTTTTCCGGCAACGCTTAGGACAATCCGGCTCAGCGCCGCATGGCGCATTCGTTCGACCACCCGCAGTGCCTCTGCTGCCGTTGTCCCAGGCATCACCAGCAGGAATTCCTCGCCTCCGATTCGCCCAATAACGTCGGAGCGTCGGACCAGGTTCCGGGCCAGGGAGGCAAAATCGCAGAGGACCGCATCTCCCGCAAGGTGTCCGTGCTCGTCGTTGATGTTTTTGAACCGGTCCAGGTCAAAGAGTGCGATTGCAATTGGCGTTTCCGGAGCCGGCAGCGTCACAATCGCAGTGTCGAGATAGTCGAGGACCTGTCTACGGTTTGGCAGCCCAGTCAACGCATCTGTTCTTGCTTCGTGCAGGGCTCGCTCATGAGCATGGGCTAACAAGCGCTCATTCTCCTTAAGAGGGGAAATCTCACTGCCCACGAGGACAAGCCACCCGTCATCCAGCAGCGTTTCGGTCATCCAGTACCAGCTGCCATCGACCATATCTGTCGTGAAAAAACGCTGCCCCGGCTGACCGCGTCGTCGCCGTTGTGTTTCAGCAATAAATGCCCGGGTGTCCTCACAATCTATTATCGGGCCGATACCGTTTCGCGCCCCTCGCATTATCAGGTCGGCAAACGTCATCGTTCCCTCGACCGCGTCGAGTTTAAACGCCCTCTTAAACGCAGCGCTCGCATAACGCAACACGTCTTCCGGGTCGTACGTCGCCACAATTAACGACCCGTCTGCAAACGCGCGAATGAGCGCGTCAGCCGGCCCGAAACCAAACGGCACTGCACCTGTGGGGTTCATTGTGCTGTTCTCTCGCTCAGTAGGTCCCACGGGAATGGGCCTCGTTTTTTCTGATTGCATTCTACCTGGGAGACGTCGCGTTGTGATACGTCTGTCCGAGGCCAGAGTCAGCCACCGGAAGGACGATGCTGTCACGCTGTCGCGGCAGGTCCTGACGGTCGCTGAACGCGATGCTCGAGCCGGAGACCGGCAGATGTTCGACGCGTTGGTGAAGACGCTTCTTTCTGGCCAGGCGGTTGACGTCAGGCGCCCTCCGATGCAGCAGTCTGGCTCCTGCCGTGCGGGCCAAGCTTTTGAGAGGTCCACGGCGACTTACAGACGGTTACCGGAGAGGCCCTGCCGTTTCGCCTTGTGGTCTTTGGTTCGCCTAGGATGAAAGTGGATTATCGGGCCGTTAGCAGGCAGGATGCCTGACGAATGCCATGCCGACGCCTCCCAGAAACTCACAGCCAGCAAAGATGAAAACCATTCTTGTCGTGGATGACGAACTCACCATTGTGACTGCGTGGAAACGCATCCTTCAATTTGAAGGCTATCGAGTCGTGACCGCTAGCAATGGTCGTGAGGGGCTTATTGCCGCTAACGAAGAAAAGCCCGACCTCATCATCACAGACCGGTCGATGCCGATAATGGATGGCGTTGAGTTCTGCCACCATCTGAAGCGAGAACGAGAGTTTGCGCGAATTCCTGTGATTCTTACAAGCGCTGACCATGCGGGGCCCGGCGACACAGCAGTATGGGATGGGTTTTGCCTTAAGCCCGTGTCCATCGAGGTGCTGCTAGCATCGGCACGACGCCTTTTGAACGCGTGATGATGCTCAGGCCGGAAATTCGGTGATTGCTGCGTGTACCGCTCATATGGCACCTACAAGGTCTGCTGATGCAGCAGTGTGAGTGCAAGCTTGCTGACCAGGCCGTGGCCTCACCCGTGCGCGTCGACCCAGGCGCGGGCCCAATCCAAGCCAGCATGTTGCGCGTCCTCTTCACTGTCGAAATGACCGAGGACGCCCGATGCTTCGATTAGCTTACCGCTCTTAGTAATGGTCCCGCTTCCCGCATAACGTTCCGGCTGGAGGATGTCTTCCTGCTGAAGGATGGCGTGGCCCCACACGTTGTAGCCGCGATAGCTTTCCGACTCCATCAGCGCCCAACCTTTACCGATGCTCCGCGCGAGTTCACGCGAAGCACATTTCCCTCGGGAGTTATCTGGCGAGGAATGTCCGACATGTCAGGCTCGTTCGCTGGAACGACTTCTTGCATGGGGTGTTGCTTCGCCATGAGCCTGGTTGCAGATGTCGGCGCGCGGCGTGCGTGCACTTTCAGTGCATGGGGCGCGACATGCCGACGAGTTACCAGGTTGTGTGTGGCACTGACGCTGTGTGGTGCGGTCGCGCGCGCCTCTGGTGGATTCCACATCTCCGAATATCCGCCAGTTGCGAACGCTGTCGGCGCCATCGTCGCTGCCAGTAACGCCAATCCAATTCTTTTCACGGTTTCTCCTTGCTGGCCGTTCGTTGCAGCCACTCTTTGCAACCAATTGCTTGGCCGACGCACCGGCCGTCACACCCGGGACAATAATGCCGGTCTCGTATGTCGGCGTTGACGCGCCAGACATTGTCGTTCGCCGGACTTGCTGTGCCAACAGTGCATCCATTCTCGCGCGCATAAAACGTCGGCTCACCAACTTTGCCGCGCCGGACCGCATTATCGACGCACTCGTCCCCGAAAGCATTACGCATCGCTGACATGAATGTTGCCACCTCCGGCATCGGATGGCTGACCTTGCGAACGCGTGCATCCACGATTCAGCTCCCGATGAAAAGTGTCAGTTCACTATCTCAGAATTGCGTGTACGATACTGTATAAATATACAGGTTTTTTCGATGCCGCATGTCTACTGCTAGCGCTACTGCCGAAGAGATACATCCGTCCCTGTGGCGTGCGTCTCAGCTCGCGCGCGGCCGTGGGCGGGTCGTTGAGACCGGCTATCCCGCGTTGTCTGCTGAACTTCCCGGTGGGGGCTGGCCGGTTGGAGCTCTCATCGACCTGATGGTCCAGCAAGCTGGGGTGGGCGAATTGCGGTTGCTGCGCCCGGCACTCAGCGGCTCGGGCAATCGACCCGTTGCATTCGTGCAGCCGCCGCATACCCCAGACGGACTCGGACTTAGCTACATCGGACTTCCCATTGAACAGGTGCTGCGGGTGAAAGCGCAAAAGACCGCAGATGCGCTCTGGTCAGCGGAGCAGATTCTGCGGGCAGGCAGTTGCAGCGCGCTCATCTTTTGGACGCAATACGCGCAGGCCTCATCGCTTCGACGCCTCCATTTGGCTGCGCAATCATCCGAGACGCTTTTCGTGATGGTCAGGCCTTTGGCCGCCGCTCAGGATTCTTCGCCCGCGCTTTTGCGGCTCGCTTTAAGACCATCAGCCGACGGTCTGACCGTTCACATTGTGAAACGACGAGGGCCCGCCCGCGCAGAGCCTCTGTCGATTCCTCTTCAACCCACTCCTGTACTGCTTTCCCGACATGCGCGTCTTTCTCGCCGTCCACTTGCCGAAGTTGCCACTCGAGGTGTTCCGACCGAAGTGGTCATCTGAGCCCGTGCACGGAAGTGCTGTCCTGGAGAAAGACAAAGTGGTCATTACCGACAACGCGGCTCGCGCAGCCGGCGTGCGCCTCGGGATGAAGCGCGGTGGAGTACTGACACTGTCTCCGGAAACGGAGATGCACGAGCGCGATGCGGCCAGGGAGGCCGCGGCACGGCGGGAGGTGGGCATCGCCCTGATGCGGTTTTCACCTGAGGTCGCCTTGCTTGACGAAGCGACTGTCGTGGTTGAAGTCGGCGCGAGTCTGCGACTCTTTGGTGGGCTGCTTGCATTGTGCCGGGAAGCGAAGTCAGTCTTGGGGACACTCGGGCTGACCGCGCGTATCAGCGCTGCGCCCACCGGCCAGGGTGGATGGCTACTCGCAAAGTTTGGGAACCGACGCGTGCTCAAACTGGCATCGCTCGAGAAACGGCTGGCCGCTTTGCCGATGATGGCGGTTCCCGAGGTTCGCCCGTTTGGAGATTGGTTCTCGGGGCTCGGCTGCGAAACCATCGCCGACGTACGACGCCTGCCACGCGCCGGCCTTCAGAGGCGATGTGGTGAACATCTGCTCGATTCGCTCGACCGCGCGTTCGGCACAGCTCCCGAACTGTTCGACTGGCTAGAGCTGCCACCCACTTTTTCCGCACGCATCGAAATGCCAGACCGTCTTGAGCATGCGGACGGCGCAGTGTTCGGTGCGCATCGACTCATCGTGCAACTGTGCGGCTGGCTTTGCGCCAAGCAATTGGCGGTCACGGCTATTAAGCTGCTGCTGGAGCATGAACGTGGGCGCGACGCCATCGAGCCGACAACCATCGACATCGCGTTGGGCGAGCCGACGTGGAAAGAGGAGCATCTTGTCCGGCTGCTCAAGGAGCGTTTGCATCGAATTGAGCTGGCTGCACCGGTCATTGCACTGAGACTCGACGCATCGAAAGTAGAATCTGCGGCGCCGGCTTCCGACACGCTCTTCCCGGAGCCCGGCGGCTCAAAGGAAGACCATGAACGCCTTCTCGAGTTACTCGTTGCGCGACTCGGAGAAGAGAATGTCCTTCGGCCAGCGCCGACTGCAGACCATCGCCCTGAAATTGCAAACCGCTGGGTGCCGGTAACGCATAAGTCGAAGCAGGAAGCGCTTCCGTTGGGTCTTCCACGACCAACCTGGATGCTGGACAGCCCGGTACGGCTGTTGATGCGTCAGCATCGTCCCTTCTATGGTTCTCCACTGCGGATGGTGTCACCTGGCGAACGCATCGAAGCCGGCTGGTTTGATGGTGAGCTGGTGACGCGCGACTATTTCGTTGCGCAGGCGGACGACCAGAGTTGCTACTGGATATACCGCGAGCGCGTTAGCAGCCGCGATGCGGAAGAAGAGCAGCGGTGGTTCCTCCACGGCCTGTTCGGCTGATGCATCATGGACGCGACCTTCAATGTCCTGCCGGCGTACGCCGAGCTTTTCTGCCTCTCGAATTTTAGCTTCCTGCATGGCGCTTCTCATGCGGAAGAGCTCTCCGAGCGCGCGACACAGCTTGGCTATTCGGCATTGGCCGTCACCGACGAATGTTCGCTAGCTGGAGTCGTGCGTGCGCACGTCGCCGCGAAGGAAGCGAAGCTTCCATTCATCGTCGGTTCCTGGTTCCGTCTGGTCAACGCCGATGGCTCGCCAGCATTCGGACTTATCGTGCTCGCTCAGAATCGCGAGGGATACGGCAACCTGTCCGAACTGATTACGCTCGCTCGCACCCGGGCAACCAAGGGGGAATATCGCCTGACGCCACAGGACCTCTCCCGTCCCGAGAAGGAATATCGGCACCTGCGCGGGATGCCGAATTGCCTTGCCATTCTCGTGCCGGATTTCCCTGCCAACGAGGATGTCCTTGCTGCACAGGTCGAGTGGCTGGACGATACATTTACGGGCCGCGCCTGGGTAGGGTTGGTGCTTCATCAACGCGCCATGGATGACATTCACCGTGGCTCGGTCGAGTTCATCGCGCGCAGCCTGGATGTACCCGTGGTGGCGCTGGGGCATGTCGTCATGCATGTGCGCTCGCGCAAGCCATTGCAGGACACGATGACCGCCATCCGGGTCGGAAGGCCTGTACACGAATGTGGCTATGAACTTGCGCCAAATGCCGAGCAGCACCTGCGTTCACGGCTCCGGCTCGCGAATCTGTACCCAGCCGAAGCACTCGCAGCGACCGTCGAAATCGCGAGCCGCTGCACGTTCTCGCTCGACGAGCTGCGCTATGAATATCCGGACGAACTGGTACCCGCGGGCATCACCCCGAAAGCCTATCTTCGGCAGGAAACATACATTGGCGCGCAGCGGCGCTTTCCATCTGGCATCCCGCACAGCGTACAGGGGCAGATTGAGCACGAGCTTGAGCTCATAGCCGACCTCGAATACGAACCGTACTTTCTGACTGTGTACGACATCGTGCGCTTTGCGCGCAGCCAGCACATCCTTTGCCAGGGGCGCGGCTCGGCCGCCAATTCGGCGGTCTGCTATTGCCTCGGCATTACCGAGGTCGACCCTGCGCGCGGCAACATGCTGTTTGAACGGTTCATCAGCAAGGAGCGCGGTGAACCTCCAGACATCGACGTCGACTTCGAACACCAGCGTCGCGAAGAGGTCATCCAGTACATCTATTGCAAGTACGGCCGCGACCGCGCAGCAATTGCAGCTGCAGTCTCGACCTACCGTCCTCGGGGTGCGCTTCGAGAGACCGGCAAGGCGCTTGGCGTAGACCCACAGATTGTCGATGTGGTGGCAAAGAGCCATCACTGGTTCGACACAAGCCAGGACCTTCTGAAGCGTTTCGCTGAGTCTGGGCTCGACCCGGAGAAGCCGCTCATCCAGGCGTGGGCGCGCCTCGCTTCCCAACTCCTTGGCTTTCCGCGCCACCTGTCCCAGCACTCTGGCGGTTTCGTTATCAGTCGCGGGAAGCTCACGCGGCTCGTCCCTGTCGAGAATGCGGCGATGGCGGACCGGTCCGTCATCGAGTGGGACAAGGACGACCTCGAGGCGCTCGGTCTGCTCAAAATCGACGTGCTCGCGCTCGGCATGCTGTCTGCCATCCGCCGCGCGCTGGACATCGTGTCGGAACAGCGGGGCGAGCGCTTCGAAATGCAGGACATTCCGCCGGAGGATTCGAAGACGTACGAGATGATTTCCGCCGCGGACACAGTCGGTGTATTTCAGATTGAGTCGCGAGCACAGATGAGCATGCTGCCTCGAATGAAGCCAAAGACGTTTTATGACCTGGTCATTGAAGTAGCCATCGTCAGGCCAGGGCCGATTCAAGGTGGTGCGGTCCATCCTTACCTTCAGCGCCGCCAGGGCTTCGAACCCGTGACATATCCGAGTGAAGCTCTGAAGACGGCGCTTGGACGGACGCTCGGGGTCCCTATTTTTCAGGAGCAGGTCATGCAGGTCGCCATCTTGGCTGCCGGCTTTACAGCTGGCGAGGCTGACCAGCTAAGACGGGCGATGGCCGCGTGGAAGCGTAAAGGTGGCCTCGAAAAATACTATGACCGTATCGTCAACGGGATGCAGGAGCGCGGTTACGACCAGGCTTTTGCAGAAGGCATCTTCGAGCAAATCAAGGGCTTCGGTGAGTACGGATTCCCGGAGAGCCATGCTGCCAGTTTCGCGCTGCTGGTGTATGCGAGTAGCTGGCTTAAGTGTCATGAGCCAGAAGCATTCCTTGCGGCGATGCTAAACAGTCAGCCGATGGGGTTCTATTCGCCATCGCAGCTTGTGCAGGACGCACAACGCCACGGCGTGAAGGTGCTGCCAGTTGACGTTGCTGTCAGTGGCTGGGACTCTGTCTTGGTGCCATTGCGCGACAATGCCCCGCCAGCTGTGCGCCTCGGCATGTCGCTCCTACGCGGCATGAAGGATGGCGCAGCGGAGCGCATTGAAAATGCCAGAGCTGTGCGTCCGTTCGAGACCGTCGCCGACCTGGCCCGTAGAGCGCAACTGGACCGAAAAGACCTCCACGTTCTTGCGGACGCCAACGCTCTCTCTTCGTTAGCCGGCAATCGACGCGAGGCGCTATGGCAGTCGGTCGCCGCCGTGCCTGACAAGGACATGCTTGCCGCAGCGGCGGTGCAGGATGAGACGCCCGAATTGGGCGCGCCGACGGAAGCGAATGACATCGTTGCTGATTACCGCTCCGCCGGGCTCACTCTTGGTCGGCATCCGCTTGAGTTACTGCGGCCACAACTGCTTGAAAATCGATTGATGCCAGCATCCACGCTGCGCACTTACCGCGACGGTCGTCTGGCGCGTGGATGCGGACTGGTGACGGTACGTCAGAGGCCTGGAACCGCAAAAGGTGTGATGTTTGTGACACTCGAAGACGAGACTGGCAACGTGAATGTCATCGTCTGGCCGAGCCTGCTGGAAAAGCAGCGTAAGGAAGCACTCGGCGCGTCGTTGCTGGCCGTGTATGGCACCTGGCAGTGCCAGGGCGAAGTGCGACATCTCGTTGCGCAGCGACTGGTCGACATGTCTCACCTGCTGGGCGGCCTAATCACGGCGAGCAGAGATTTTTGCTGACCCCGGCTCAATGACGAGACTGGCGCTTCTTAGGGATTCGGAGCTCGGGCTCGGCTCATGCAGAGGTGCAGACGTTCATCTGACTACTTCGTCCCGCCGTGCCGTGGCTGTCGATGAGTTGCATGTTCTGTCAGCAACCGCCGCATCGTGGCCAGTAAAATTTGCCCATCCACGGGCCTGCGAAGGAAACCATCGTAGCTGACGAAGGCGGGTGGGCTTGGCTCTCCTGAAACCAATATGAAGACAACATCGGCTAGTCCGGGGAGAGTACGCAATTGGTGGCAGAGTTCGCTCCCGGACATTACCGGCATACGCCAGTCGGCAACCACAATGTCCACAGGAAATTCGATGAACATTGCCAGTGCTGATTGGCCGTCGCGCGCGCTCCTAACCTCAAATCCTTCCGCGGCACAACTGGCGCTCCACGCAGCCAAAGTCTCCTCCTCATCATCGACTAGCAATACGCTTGTCATACCACGTTGTCCGAGCCGCAACATAATGTTTGGCAGCCTGGGACCGGCCAAAGTTCACACAAAATCTCGTCGAAGTCGCGCGCCCGTCGTGCTCGCGTCGTTTCAGAGAATGCGTATCATTGGAAAACAAAACGGAGGCATTGATGTGCTACTCGGCCCAGATTCAAGCTGACTATCGCAAGTTCGTACGCATGTTTGGCGCGACGATGGACATCCATGAGTTCGCGCGCCTATTCTTCGAACGCGCTGAAGGTGTCACCAAAGCGAAGATTCCGAAGGCGATGGAAGATGCGTTCGCCGAACCACAGACCGAAGTCGAGCGCGAAATCAAAGCATCAATCGACCGATTCAACGCCGGGCAGGTGACCAACCTCGAACAGGACCTGTTCAAACAACGTAAGCGACTGGCAGACGCGGACCGGACACTGCAGACAAAGATAACCAAGGCTGCGACCGAGAGCCAGCGAATCGCCACCGATAAAATTGCCTGGACTCGCGGCAAGCTTGACGACATCCAGCGAACCGAGCCCAAAGCTCGTGACTCGCGCATATTTCCGGGCCACTACGCGCCCGTAATGGTCATGGAGAACGGCCAACGTGTTGTGAAACCGATGCGTTATCAGTGCCGTATTGCAGGCAAACCCGCTGTCTACGATGTCAAATATCCTGGGACATACAACGCACGACGGGACAACCTGGAAGGCTTCTGGCGGCCGTGCTTCGGCTACGCGCACGGCGTAATGCTCGTCGAAGTGTTTTATGAGAATGTCAGCAAGGCCAAGATGGAGGGGACGTTACTCGAGACTCACGAGCGAGACGAGAATGTTGTTCTGGAGTTTCGCCCGAGTAATGGCGAGCTGATGCATGTCGCATGCTTGTGGTCGCGCTGGTCGGCTCCTGGCGAACCGGACTTGCTCTCATTCGCGGCCATTACGGACGAACCGCCGCCGGAGGTTGCAGCGGCAGGTCACGACCGCTGCATTATCCCTATTTAGCCGGAACATATAGACGCTTGGCTCAACCCGGATGCGTCGGACTTGGCGGCAATGTATGCGATTCTTGATGACAGGGACCGGCCGTTTTATGAGCACAGATTGGCGGCCTAAACGGGTAATGTTGTCCCGCTAGCTGAAGGGACTTAGCTGCGGGACCGCGTAAAAGAAAACTCTGTCGCCGTAACCTGTGACCGCTCGCGGAGCATGTGGGTCATCCCGCGGCTTACTTTTTCGGCATGTGAAATTGATGACTGGCCCACGGTATGAGAGACTTAAGCTCAAACCGACTCAACGATGACGCAGATACACTCACGGAGACAGACTTGAGGAGCTGACACCTTGGCGCAACTTGTACAGTCATTGTCGGAGCTGGCGTATCTTATTGTGCACCTATTCAGCAGGTAGTCATGGCTCGTTCTGCTGGGTCGAAGATGCCTGCGATTCCTACGTAGGTCGTCACGTCGAATTCGGCATTGCCTAGCTTCCGCAGCGCATTATGGTGACGGTCGGTGAGCCACCGGTCGCCGCCGGCTTCTCGCAGGACACGGCGGAACTCGCACATCTTCCTTACTTGCGACCAACCGCGCGACGTATTGCTCTGCATCGAGTCTCCCTGCCTCTGCGGCCGCCGCCATGCTATCCAGCACCCAATAAAGCGCGGGGTTGTGAGGCATCGTCAGCAGTTCCGCCACTCTGATTGACGTCAGGGTTTTGTTCTTGTGGTCCTACCCGCCATACTCGATGCAAGCACTGGCCATCCGCTGCCTCTCTTCGGTCTCGAACATGAGAGGGGTGACCTGCGGGATGTAGCCATTGATTGTTGCCATCAAAGTCTTCTTCCATCGCGATTCGATGTTGTTCTTCGCCGGCCGGACGGTCGGCACATGGCTTTTACGGCTTGAACGCAAGACTTCTTTAGTGTTGAGCCGCGAGACTGGAAGATACTTGGCGGGAGTGAGACTACGGATGTCGCGAGCCGGAGAAGAGAAGTGTGCTGCGAGTGCGTCAACAGAATCTTTCTGCTTTGGCATCAAGCCGTTAGGCCGCATGCCAGGACGTTGTCCACAGCCTTGCCAACAAAAATTGGGGATAACTTGGATGGTGCGGGGAAGGAGCCGAATGCAACACACCACCGGTGTCCTGGACGTCCGCGCAACCATCGCTCCCCGCGGTGCGCGCCAGTGCTCGGCTGTTATCGCCCAGCTCATCTTCAGTAGCCAGATTAAACGAAGGCCCGTGCGTCTCAGGCATAGAAGCAAAAAAGCCCCCAGATTCCCGTCGCGAGGAGCCAAATCCTCAGGCTGGCGCTCGCGTAGCAACACGGATTTGAATGGGCAACGGGCGAGGCCCTAAAACAAGGGGTTGAACATAGGGAACGCAAAAACAACGACCTGTACCCTCCCGGAGAAGGCTGCGCCTGCGTCAACGGCTATGCGAAAGGGATTGAAGCACGGGCAAGAAGAGCAAACCTCTGTGCGAGTCCAGCGTCGGGTGTGCCGTTGATGACTTGTTTGTAATCTCGCATTCATCCGTACGCCATGGACACCGCTCTATATTTTGCTGTGCCCGCTGTTTCGGCAAGCACAGTAGAGGTGAAGGGGACGAAGTGCCCACATGGTGGCTTGTCGTCCTTAGGCGTGGTATGAGCGTGAGCAAATCGAAGATTCAACTCCCGGCAGCATTCTTTCGATGGTATCGGCTATCGCAACCACTCCCGTTACTCTCCGCTCCCGCTACGTGTCTTACCCGCGGCATCATTCGGAAGAAATTCATGCGTAAGTTGATTGCATTGCTCGCTGTGGCGGCGAGCCTGGGTGGTTGCGCCGTCGTACCAGGATACGGGGAAGCGCAGCCATACGATTCGGTCTCCGGCTATCCGTTCTACGGGCCGGGGTACGGGACTTGCAGCAATTGGGGCGACTGCGGCCCCTGGGGCGGGTGGTACGGCAATTACTGGCACGGCGACCGTTGGCACGGTGGCTGGCACGGCGGACGTGGAGGCTGGGGCGGACATGGCGGCGAAGGTGGACATGGAGGCCGGGGCGGACATGGCGGCGGAGGTGGGCATGGCGGCGGAGGTGGGCATGGCGGCGGAGGTGGGCATGGCGGCGGCCGCTGACACCTTCCCCTGTTCTGACTCTACTCGCCATCAGCGTATGGGTGGGACTCGTCCTGGTCTCAATCTACATTGAACCAGGGTTATTTTTTAAAAGGCTTGCGTAAGTTATTCGCGAAAAGCCTTCGAATTTTACCTGTTTGGAAAGTGAAAATGAAACGAGGCGTAAAGGCAGCTGTTCTTATGATGTTTCTGCTTGGTAGTGTGTCTGCAATGGCTGATAGCAAACTAACTGCGGAGGAATGTAACGATTATCCGTTCAAGCCGGTCGTCGGTGAGATAACCCACGCCCAGTTGATGCAGGAGCTGGCGGAGCTGGAATCCGTTGGATACGACCCCCACAAAATCGATTACTACTATCCCAAAAACCTGCAGGCAGCACAGGGGCGATTGCATGCGAAGTATGTTGCGGACTGCGCACCGGCGATTGGTCAAGGGAGCTGACGCCGCCTGAATTTCTTCGCACTGGATGAAGCCGGGCAGTTCCTGGATGGCCGATTCCAGCTGTGGATAGCTTCCGACAGCGCGATGAGGAATGGCTCTTCACCACTGGGCCCTGATGCAGTCCCAGTCCCTGTCGACAAGGCAGACGACGTTGCAACCATTTTGCGCAAACTCGAGGCGTCGGCGACTGATGCGACTACAAAGCGCGGACCGGAGAATGGGTAAGCGATGGCTGCGGTCTGTTGGCCGCGACTTCAGGACTTCGGCTATTCGCAGAAAGACGTCAATTCGGTCGCAGCCGTCAATGCATGGGACTTGCGCACCGGTACTTTGGCGCTTTCCGTCATCCTGCTCGCCGCCTTCAAGGCCATTCGGCGCCATCCGCGACGCCCAAAGAAGGCGTCGCCTGCATTGAAATAGGGTAGATTGCGGAGAGAGACGCGGCTTAGTGCGGCAAGCCGTCCCGCAATCTCAGCTAAACGTGGCCATCGATTCTTCGAGGCGCTCGGAGCCGCAGTTCTGACAACCGGAAAGCATATCCGGGTCGGCTCGCTCGTCTTCCGGTGTTTCGCTGAGTTCGCGGAATGTCGTTACGAGGCTACGCCATGGCGCGGACCATCTTGTCTCCCTGGAGCGGACACCTGTTACGTCGGCAATTCGCAAGAAGCCAGTGTCAGGGAAGAAGGTGAGCGTGACGGCGACACCGTCAATGACGCAGGTTGCAATACACGGTTTTGTTGCCAGCACGTTTGCCTCCAGTGAGATGTGCAGTTTGAGCGCCGCGCGACCGGCGGACTGCCACTCGCCGCTGAGCACAGCGCTCGCTCGTCTCGCTTAAGGCACGGCTTCAGCATGTGGCGATTCGAGCCACGAGGGGAATGCTCGAAGCAACCTGTCAGACGTTACGTTCTGCGCCTTTGGCGAGCACGTCCGAATCCAACGCTATGGCGAGCGGCACAACAGCTTGCGTGAGTAGCCGGGCGTCTTCTTCGATATTGGCGGCGAGGGACCTGTAAATTTTTGCCGCACTGATGGCGATACATGCTTGATGTCAGCAACATTGGAGGGACGGTCACCAGACCGTGCCGTGCGACTTTAAGCACGTGCATCGAGCCGCTAGCCAGTCCGCAGGTGGTGTTTGTTACTGCGACTCAAGGGCGTCATCGCACGCTTGCGCAATCTCGACCGGGTGTTGGTCGTGGTACGCGTCGAACAACTGCGAGCAGAGCTGTGCAAGTGAAGCGAGGTCTACGGCCTGGTCTGCATGCTCGACCTCGCCTGCGCTTAGTACATCGTCGAGAACTGGCGCGAGACGGCGTAGTCGCGCAAAGATGCCGCATGGGACGCAATTTTTTTTAACAGCTTTTGGTCCGGTGCCAGAAAGGCAATCGCCCAGACAGCCGCTGCGACAGGCTTGACCATTGAGTGCATGCTCGCCCGCAAGAAGGAGGGTAAGACGTATAAGCAGCACGTCAGCGGGTCGGCGGCTTTGCCGAAAGGCGTCCACTTGCGTTTCACGGCGAATTCACTTGGCGTCGCACTTCCATACAGTGTGCGCGGAGCGTTCGAAACGAAGGCGACGAAGCGAAGGAAGAGAATCAACTCACCCACGACAAGCTACTGGCGTCCGGAGAGGCGTATTGGACCTACACCGCCTTCAAGGGTGAACACAAAATGATTTGTGAAATCGTTAAGAATGGCGAGACGGTGCGCCACGCAGAGCACATCGTCCGTATTGCCGCAGGACGGCGTTACTGGTTGTAGACCTCAACGTATGGCCACAAATAAAAATCAGCATTTTGTTCCGCGTTGCTATCTCAAGGCCTTCACAAAGGAAGAAGGGAATGCAACCATAAAAATTTTCAACCTTGACCGGCAGAGATTCATTCCTACTGCGCCGGTGAAAAATCAATGTTCCGGGTCGTATTTTTACGGTGAAGACCCAAAGCTGGAAGAAGTTATTCAAGCGTGCGAAGGCCAGTACGCGAATCTACTGAGGAAAATTCGTAAGCCTGGATATTTTCTCGAAGACGAAGACAAATCGTTTCTTCGCTTCTTTTGGCTATTTCAGCACTTACGCACGGAAGCGGCTTCGAGGCGTGCCGTTGAGATGGCAGCGGAGGCAGAGGTTGTTGTGGGCAGTAAATTGTCGCCGGTAGGGTATGGCATTAAAGAGGCAGTTCAAATGGCGATGGGGATGGTGTCGGAGGTGGCTTCAGTCATTGACGACCTAAAGCTATGTTTGGTCCGAAATCGAGCTGATGTTCCGTTCGTTACTTCGGATGACCCGGCCGTTGCTTCGAACCGCTGGTATCTCGAGGACTGCCGTGCGCGCGGACGTTCGTTTGGACTCAGCGCAGCCGGCCTAATCACGTTGCTGCCGCTGACCCCGGACATTCTTTGTCTCGCATATGATGGCGACGTCTACAGCGTTCAGCACGACCGCGGCTGGGTTGAGGTGCGCAATGTCGGAGACGTGAAGGCACTGAATCAGCACCAAATGCTCAGTTGCTTCGCCAACCTGTACGTACCTGAAACGGCTGCGGAAGATGACTTGATGACGCAGTATGCAGATTGCGCAAAGTATCGCCTTACCGTTCGACATAAGGTTAATTATGCGGTCCTTGATTCTTCGGACAATGGGTATGACCGCTTTGTTGTCACAGAACCGAATGACTCTACGCGCAACAGCGACGCATTGCTGCATAGCCAGTCATTGCACCCGAAGCCTACGAGATGGCCAGCTCTGCTTCGCTGGCGTATTCCCGGTGGGATTTATGAAAACGGCACGGGTGTCAATTACGTTCGGAATGCAGGAGCTGTGTCCTCTGACAGCATGAACCCGTTTCGTAAATTACGGGCGAGATAGGTGAAGGTGTTCGATGTCGCTGGCGGGCAGATTTGTTCCAGCCACCCGTCAGCAACACAGTTTGACCTTGCATCGACTGTGCTTCGCGGTCGCCCGCAAAGTGGCGAAATTCGGAACATGCTCAATCAAAGCGTACGGGTGTAAGTGAAATGGCCAATCACACAATTTCTTCATTTGGTCCCGGACCGAATCCATGGGCGATAGACGAAGATGAAGCGGCGAGGCAGGCGATTGCTTCGTTGCGAGGATACGCGTATCAGCTACACGCCTCGCTGGCTGCATGGATGCGTCTGCCCGCGGACGGCGAATTGCACCTTGAAGTCGCCGAAGACTACGCTGAGATATTGAATTCAGCCAATCAGAACGGCCAGATTTTGCGTGCCGTACAGGTCAAAGACACGAAGGATTCAGGTGCTATCACGCTTAATTCGCCAGATGTTCTGAAAGCCATCAACCCGCTCTCTAGTAGCGCGTCGGCGCTCGAGGTTTGGTCCGCGTCGGCGAAAGGAGGAGACGCGACGGAACTACTCGAGGCACTTCGCACGCGATTTACTGATGGTGAGCTATCCGCGTTTCTCAAAAGATGCACGGTGGACGAGCTTCGTAGTCGGTTGTTGATGCGATTAACCTTTGCATGCGGTCAGCCGTCGTGGCAGAACATCGAAGCGGACGGACGAGAATATCTGGCCGACGCCCGGAATGTGGCTCGTGCGGAAATAACTGCAGCCCGCAGAGCATATGATGTTCTTCTATCCGTCCTGCTTCGAAAAACCCTTCAACCGAAGTCTCGTAAGTTGGACCATCAGGCGTTTGTAGATGCTTTTCGCGAGGCAACTGCAATCGCGGTTCCATCTCAACAGTTCATAGACATGACTGACGAGATATTGCGCTCGACGGACAGAACTGCTCAGCGTTCATCGTCAACGGCGTCCCCCGCCTTGGATTTTGCGTCAATAGCAGCCGCGGCAAGAACGCTAAGCGACAACGGTCGACCGCCGACGCTGTTGGCTCTCTTTCCTGACGTATCGTGTCGCGTGCGCGGCGCACTGGATAAACTTTCGGAAGTCGACCGATGGGTGGCCAGTGATGACGCTCCAAACTCACAGCCGTCGTCGCGACTGCGGCTTTCAGACCTTCTCCGGCATCAAGAATTGCATCATCTTGTATATGCTGAGCCGGGAGCAGGGAAAAGCCACGCGTTATCTCGGATAACGGCGAGCCTGCTCGCAAAAGGCAATAGGGGAACATCGGAGTTTGTTTCCGGCCTTGAACCCGACGAGAGTGTGCAATTTTTGCTTCATATCGCAGGTCTCAAGACCGCCGACGAGGTTCTTCAGCAGATTACGGCGCTTTTGCCTGATACCAGTCTTGAGGATATGCTAGCTAGTCCGCGCGTTTGTATCTTGCTAGATGGCTGGTCTGAGTTTGCGACCGGAGAGCATCTTTCGCAGCGTACGAAGCTTCTCCATGTGTTAGCGGGGACTCGGGTAATCGTGTGTGCTCGGCATCGAGACCCAAACGATACGCCGTTCAGGTGCTGGACTCTGGAGCGCCTGGACCCGATGCAGATTCGCAAAACCGTTGAACAGTCTTTCGACCGCTCGTCGACACTTAGTGATGAGATGGTGGATTTGCTCGGGATACCTCTGGTGCTGTCGCTCTACTTGCTCCTGGGCGGCTCAATGGCAACAACGGGCGACTTAATGGCCCATTTTCACAGGCATCTTTCGAAGGGCGCGCCTGAGCAGTTCGAATCTGTGCTTTCCGATGCGATTGCAATACTCTCGCTTTCAGGAGACCGCTCGTACAATAAGTTTATTTCGGCGCTCCGGAAAGCTGCTGCTACACGTGGAGTAGTCGAACCCACGTTGGTCTTACGGCAGCTAGGCACAATCATCCAGCGTGGAAGCGTCGCTGTCGCTGTGCATGACCTCTACTGGAGTTGGCTTGCGGGTGTTGGCTATCTACGTGAATCGCGAATCGACCAAGCAGTTCTTCAACTCGAGACACGTGAGAGCTTGACCTTAGCGCTCCAGTCCGGGGAATTTGTTGACCCATCCGTCGTAACGTCCACTGCCACTACCGATGCATCACTGGCGGCAACAGTTGATTCGTTTCTTGGAAGCACGTCTATGGAGCCCACGCTTTCCGCGAAGCTAAAGTCGATGTTTGAGAGCTCAAATCTCTCGGTTCGATACCGTGCTGCACTCGCAAGCATGCATTCCGCGAGGGCCACTCATGTGGGGAAAGCGCTCAACGTAGTCAATCAGTTGGCGAGCGAAAAACTTTACGTCCGCGATATTGTTGATGTTCTGAAGTCTGACAACATCTTTGCAAATAAGGCGGCCCTCGCGTTGTGGCTCGGCGGTCCAGGAACCCCGACATTCATTGAAGCTATTTCGACTGTCGGGGATGAGCGATGGCTACCTTGGCTTGAGCAGATGTTCCATCGAGGCCTCCTCGAACCAAATTTGGCGCTGGCCGCGGCGTTAGCTTGCGGGAATGAGATACCAAAGTGGGGAATCGAGCACCTGCCGAACCTCCTTTCATCGGAACCATGGCTGTTAAGATTTGCCTCTGAAAACGGAATCAACCAGGAGCTTGCGCTCTGGCTGGCAAGGAACTATCCGCAAGCGCAAGACACCATGTTCGCAGCTTGGTTTCAGGCGAATCGTATCTTTGTTACATGTGGCGACGATGCGGTGTATGAGGAATTGCTTCGGCGGTTTTCATCCATGACGACGCGCGCTCAAGAAGTCCTGGGGATGGCTGTACCGGAACTTGGAGACGCTTGGGTCGCTCGTTTCCAAAGGCTCGCATTTGCAGAACCTGGCGCAAAACATCACCATCGCTTAGCCGAAACTATCAGTCTTGAGATAGATGATGAAACTGCTCGAGAATGGATAGAGCGCGGCTACTACCATACGGGGTGGAAGGTGTTGATAGCGCGCCATGGACAGAAGTTACTACCTGAATTAACCGCACAACTGCCCGTTTCATTCGGTGGGCAACCATATGTCGCCGCTCTTCAGGCAATTGCGCTACTCGACGAAGTGCCTGAATCGTTCCTTATGGAGTTGAATTCAAGGCTATTCAATGAGACGAGCCAACGGCTTGGAATTGCGCCCAGCGTTGGAGAGTCTCTTATCTTTGTAGCCGGGAAGGTCGAGAGGCTTGGGATGGCATGGCTCATCGGCCAAATCTTGCGCAACCCAAACGTATTTGGGAGCTACCACGCCAAGCTGGTCCTGAAGGAGTACATGTCTTGGAAGAGGAAGACCGGGCTGTCGCTGCAGCTGGACCCAACAATGGGACAGCTTTCGTTCGAACGTTGGTATGCGCATATCCGATTCGTGACTAACTGGGATGAGCACCATTCGCCCGAAGCACTTCGACTTGTTCCGGATGTTGCGGTCGAGGCCGTTCTCGGGCCGTTCACCAATGACGATGACAAGGCTGAGAAGATTCTGTCCCGTCTTAATACGTTGGCAACGTATAACGATGCACTTTTTGAACGAATGATGGCGTGCGACCGTTTAATTCGGTTGATTCCACGGATTTTTGCTGATGTGGTGAGCTTTTTTCCACCGACTCAGATGTTGCGGCTTGCCCAGTCAGGCCATTTGGAATCTGATGTCCTATATCACTTCCTGAAAACTGCTGACGACATGTCGTTTGAATGGACACATTCATTCCTGGTGAGTCGAGTTGTTCAGGACCCACGCAATCTAAATGATATTCGCGCCGTCGCCAACATGTTGCGAAGTTACCCGCGAGAGACTCTATACCACTTGCTTCAACAGCAACTCTCTTCGGATGATGTGGCGGAGAGCGATAACCTACACTGGCTACTGCGCGAGACAGGTAGCGCGCGGCGTGAGTTGCTGATTGACGAGCATGGACGATGGCTGCACTAGGCTCCGCCGGCGACTCGTTGCCACAGCGGTCGAGCGCTGCTCGTGGACGCCTCGGAAACGTACAGCGGCGGCAGCTCGCCTACGAAAGCTGATGCAAAGAGTATCGCTGCACTACGCAAAACAACATATACGGACCAAATCGAAGTGAATTTCGAGCTTTTCGAGAAGTATGAATCTGCAATCCGGGACTACCGCGGCCCTCAAGGGGACCCGCAATCTGCATCCCTTCGCATGCACCGCAACGGCGACTTGGCGGTGTATTACGCGCCGTTCGAGTGGGTGAACCGCTCGGCGAAGCTCGTGCTGGTGGACGCCACTCCTTGGAAGGCGCAGGCGGACATTGCGTTGACCGAGGCGCACCGCGCGCTGCTCGAGGGTGCTCCTGTGTCCGAGGTACTTCGGCGCGCCAATCTCGCGGCCGCGTTTGCCGGAGTGACGCGACAACGCGTCGCTTCGCTCCTCGACCACATTGGCGTGCATCGGTGGTTTGGTCTGAGCTCAAGTGCAGACCTGTTCGGCGAACCGGGCGACTTGTTGCAGGTGTCGTCCGTGCTTCAGTTTCCCGTGTTCAAAAACGGTGAGAACTTCAGGGCCGGGTGGCATCCCGAAAGAGACCCTATGTTGCGTCTCCAGATGAAAAACCACTTCGGGAAGATGGCCAAAGCTATGCCAGACGCGGTCTTCATCCCATTGGGAGCGGCCGCATCGAGAGGCGTCGAGTGGCTGACCAAGGAAGGATTCTTGAACAAGGAACGCGTGCTTCATGGCCTCCCACATCCACGCAAAGAGGAACCGGACCGCACGGCCTATTTCCTGGGCGAGAAGGACCGCGCCGACCTAGACGAGAAAACACATCCCGACAAGATTGATGCGGCGCGTGATTACCTGCGGAGCGCGGTGGGGGCGCTGAAGTGAGATTACGGCAGCCAGGCGGAGCGTGGTGCGGCTGGCGCGGCGGAATGAACTTAACCCTCGCAGTCTTTCGAGAATCCGGACATGCCTCGATACCTGGTTCCATCAACAGCATTCCAGCTTGCGCTCGACTTGGCGCGCGCGGTTGTCGCTGGCAGCCTGCAACTACCGCAGGCCGAACGAGCATTGCGCGATTCCTATCCTGATATGTCGCCTCGTGCCGCGATGGGCTACATCGGAAGCTACGTTGCAATGCGCCGCGACGTGAAAACCTTCGCAACGACTATCGCGGCCAACGCGTGGAGGCTCTACCTCGAGGACATTGCACAACACGGAGCCGGCCCGCTTTCCGTCGCGCTGGACACGTTTCTGGCCCATGTCGTCTATATCCAGAGCAAAACGAAGGGTCCGGAAGCCGCACTGCATAAGGTGCATGATGAGTTCGTTGAGGTGCTGAAGGGGATGGCCGTCCACGAGACGGTCGTGGAGAATCTGGACGCCGCCGTTCAGAAGTCCCTGAAGTCTTCTACTGATGAGCGTAGAGCGCGTCTCGCCGGTGCAGATAGGCAGCCAGAGCAAGTTGTCGTGCTGACCCGCGCATTCAGGCGCAATCCGGACGTCATTGTGGAAGTTCTGCTGCGAGCTAATGGGACTTGCGAAGGATGCGGGCAGTCGGCGCCGTTCCAGCGCGCAGACGGGACGGCGTACCTCGAGGTACACCACCGCAGACGTTTGGCCGACGGAGGCGAGGACAGCGTCGAGAACGCGATTGCCCTATGTCCAAACTGTCATCGCGAGTGGCACTACGGCATTAACTACACAACTAGTTGATGCCTTCGGCGCCGACCGGAGGTTCGTCGAAAACTATCAACTGGTTATTTCTTCACATTCTTATATTTTTTTTCGTAATCGTCCAAAACTTTTATCACGCGGTCCAAGATGACTTGGAAGCCATTGAAATCAATTGATGCGGAATTCTTTGCGACAACGTCGCGTGCAAATGCTGCCTTTCCGTACTCCGAGGTCTCATCGAGCTTGCTTTTCCGACTGAAAGTCTTTCCGTTAAGCTTCGTCTCTAAGGTTGGCTTGTCGAAGAAATCCTCGATGGCAGTGAATGACTTATTCGGACCGAAGGGTGTCGGAACGACGTAAAGATTGCTGGTAACATGAATAAAATCCGCAAGGCCTTGAGGTTTGGGCTTCTTGGTGATGCCAGCAAGAACCTCATATATGCCGTGTGCACCTGTGTCATTGTCAATCAAAACGATGACGGGAAACTGTGACACCGGAGCCTTGAAAAGCTGCTTCACGTCTTCGTCGTAACTTTTCAAAAGTTTGCAGATTCCACCAACTCCCCCCGTCAAGTCAGTTACTTGACCCGTGCGTGTCTCTGCATACTTGAAAAAGCGGACTTTGAGTTTCAGCGGATTACCTTCTGCTACTAGCTTGGGATATTTCGCGGGGAGACTCTTTATGGCGCGCTTGAGGTACACATTGTCTGTCTTCCCTTCGCAGACAATGATAGGTTGGCGTGGTGCATAAAATGTATCGAAGTAAAGGAATCGGCGAAATAATTCCACGCGCCCAGCCGTACTCTGAGGCTCGCGTCCGTTATCTATACACAAGTTGCGGTTGAAGAGGTCGACTTGGTCTACGTATGAGAGCATCCCGTGAAGCTGTTCATTACGACCAGGTCGTTTAGTTTCAAGAACTATTTTTCCCTGCTCATCTCTCTTCTTGTAGATGAACTCAAACTTCCCTGTCCTAAAAAGATAATCCACCATGGCACGCACGGTGTACCGGTACGTTGCTGGAACATTGACTTTCCGATTGACAGTTAAGCCGGTGACCTCTTGTCTCGAATCACGATACTGCAGCCTTGTTTTTGCCGGATTGAAACTAAAACCACTATTCGCGACAATGCGCTCGAGGTCCGCGCCGGGGTTCCAGTTGTGGTTGTCTTGGGGCGATGCAACTTTTTCAGGAAAACTTGACTTGTTTGTGCTGAAGGTGAGGTCGTCAGCATAACGGGTGTAGCTCAATCCGTTCTTAGCCGCGAGGCGCACAAGTTGAATGTCGAGCGAGTGAGCTATCAGGTTCGACACAACAGGCGAACATGGACTTCCTTGAGGAAGTTTATTGTCAAAGCAGGCTATCTGCGCGATGACCGTCGCGACGCTGGGATGAAGCGCAAAGTTTTGGTCTTTCAGAAAGTATCCGCGTACACGTCCAAAGTTTATCGTGCCAAAGAAGTCATGCAAATCGGCGTTGAATACAAACCGACGAGTGACGTGCATTCGTCCGTTGGTCATAATATTATGATGTCGCTTAAACCCATGAGCTATACCGAATCGAGTGCCATCCTCAGCATGCTTGTGTGCAATATTGATTTCCGCGGCGCAATCTTGCAATAAAATTGACAATCGCCGTTGGATTAATTTAAGTTCGGCAGTTGGCGCGAGAATTTCACGGGTACCTCCGTGGCGCTTCGGGATTTCAAACCGAGTATACCGGTTTGCCTCGGCGATTTTATAAATCGCGTAAGACAGCATCCCGGCTTTAACGCCGAGTAGTTCAGCCAAGTCTTGTCGTGAGGTAGCAGCCTTGAGGTTCGCTAGTTTTGACATTTTCGATGCAATGAGGAAAGACTCGCGGATACTCCTACGCCTTATTCCGCATCTCGGCGATTATATAGAGGGATACCGAGGGGCATATCCCAGGAACATTTGCTTCACATGCCATGAAACATGGCAAAAAATCTATCCGCGAGTCGGGTGGCACTCTAGCATGCCAAAGCCCGTCTGTGCACTAGGATTGAGCAGCTGATTAGCCCTCAAGCTTGAATGAGCAGCCAGCCAGGTAGTGTTGAGTACGAGCATGCGGCGACCTCGAAACACCTCAATCGCAAAGTCTTACTCGTGGACTTGAACGTAATCAACGGCCACCGGAAGCTCCTGCGAGCATGGTATATCGAGCAGCATGTTTGTGATATTCGCTAACCGGAGATGAATCTGGATAGACTCCACCGAATTTCCCGCATCCGGACGCGACGTTTTCCTCCTTCGGCTTCGGTGTAACGTCACGACCCCGCTACCGCAGCCGAATATCTTGCGCCACGCCGGTTGGGGCCCTGTGGACCGGAACACCGCGATGCAAGGCGCATAGCGGCGCTGAAGTAGGGCGTATATGTTATTTGCATATGCCAATTCACGACTTCGAGAAATCTCGCGCGGCTATGCTAGTGAAAGCAACTAACCATACATTCTTCGATGGATTTGCCGTGTGATTGCATGCACAATCTTACGGCGCACAAGCTCTGGCAACGACAGTCCTCGGTGGCGAGGGCTTCGTCTACCTCAATCATCTGGATGCTTGACTGACGTGGCTCGGGATTTGTGTCCTGCCACATCTGCCCGTGGGCATGGTTTGGTGGGGTTCGTCACGCCTCATGGGTCTGCGATGTATCAGCTGGTTTAGAAAGAAAAAGGCCACCTCGGCGTCATCGGAGAAATGATGCCATTGTAAAAAAGCTGCCATGTCTACCGAAAAAAAGGTTGCGAAGAAGTCGCGTAAAAAGCGGAGTACGTCCGTTCCGGGGCAAGCGTACGGCATCTTGGTCCAAGAGGTCCGAGTCCTGCGGCATCTCATGCGTTCGAGGCCCGGTGATGTAGTGGCATTCGAGCATGTTGGCGACGTTTCTACACGGACCGTAGATGGTCAAGTGATTTCCGAAGAGGATAAGAGTGGGCTCGCCCACAATCCGATTGCGGATAGAGCCGTATCGCTTTGGAAGACGCTGGCCAACTGGATTGATGCACGCCGTGAGGGTTCGTTGCCAGCCGCGTCTGTCTACGTGTTATACGTCGCGCAACCCTACGATGGCACGATTGCGGATGAATTGCATCGCTGCACTAGGACCGAGGACGCCATTGAACTCGTTGGTAGGCTTCGTAAGCACTTCGCCTCGGACCTCCAAACCAAGGAGGTAAAAAAGTCGGACAAGGTCGCCGCAAAGAAGGCTGTTAGTGCCGCTTCGGGCGACGAATCTGAGCGTGAAGACGAATCGCCCGCAGCGGTTGTTAAGCAGCTTCGGAGAGTGTTCGCCAACGACGACGAAGTTATCGCCTCCATCGTTACTTATTTCACAATCGAGAAGGGGACTGCCTCCCCAGTGGGCGAGGTGCGAAGCGCTATCTCAGCGACTGTACGCGACGAGCACGTCGACGAAGTGACTGAATCGCTGCTCGGGTGGACGAAGACCCAAGTGATGGCGCAGATTGAGGCGCGCAAGGTAGTCGGCATCTCCTTCGATGACTTCAGAGAGCATCGCCTCGTCGTCTACGAACGAGTCATGGGCCAGTTGAAATCGTTCCCAGAGCACACGCTGACGCCCCAGCGAAGTGAAATCGAGGAGCACCTCGAAGGCTCGAATTTCGTTCGTCAGTTAAATGTTCTCGAGCTCGGGGAAGAAAGAATCGAAGCCTATATCAAAGACTATATGCGGGCGTCGTCTGCACGGACGTCTTGGTCGGCCCTTGGCTATCTGAACCCGAAAAGTCTCGGCCCATTCGTTGAAGAGCTCAAAGACCATTGGGACCAGAGCTCACTGGAAGTGAAGACGCTCGATACGGATAAGACGCAAATTCAGCAAGGCGTGAAGCTTCTCCTTCTATGCATGAAGAAAGAGACGCGCATTCAGAAAGTGGACGTGCCATCCTACTTTTCCCGGGGTAGCTTCCACGAGATTGCGAACGAACTAGAAATTGGGTGGCATCCTGATTGGAAGGCACTCGTCTCGGCACCCGCGAAATAGGTCTCGGTATGCTCAACAAAGAGATGTGGCAGGTCCAAAATCCTGGACTCGGTGCCGCGCTGATATGGCAATTCGGAAGAGGGTTCGCGTCTCAATCTGAGGAGGCAGTGCCGCTTCCATATGCATTCTTCGTAGTCCCACTTTTGTTCAACAAGTCGACTCTGGAGGTCGTTGTTAGAACCAACAAGGGTTTGCGCAAGATTGATGAAAAACTAAACAACGATGAGACCATAGCGACGACGGCACTGACGAACGTCTTGAGCATGCGAGACCTGTCGAGTGAAAGTCTTGGTATTGCCGTACGGGCCAGTCTGCTCGCCGTCCAGGCCGAAGACGCTACATTCCGTTCCCGTGTGACAGCGCCTCCGGTGTTGGAGGGGAAGATGCCCAAGGAATTGATGAAGGCAGCCGAGAAGTTGGGTCGCTGGGCCGCAGGGGTTTCGCTGCGGGAATTTTGCTTCGTATTTCGTCTGGAGCTGTAGATTGAAGCTGCAAATTATCGAACTCATCTTGTGGCCGAGGAAAGCAGGCCTTACGCCTCAGGTCGTCCCGTTCGAGCGAAACAAAGCGAATATCATCACTGGGGCATCGAAGACCGGAAAGTCATCGATTATTCCAATCATCGACTACTGTCTCGGGTCTGAGCGCTGCGCGATTCCGGTCGGCGTCATCCGTAAAGCGGTGGCCTGGTTCGGCATTGTGGTGGACACGGACGAAGGGCAAATGCTGCTTGCCCGGCCTGAACCGGGAAGGCAGTCAACCTCGACGGATATGTACGTCAAGACTGTAAAGGAAGATGAGACTCATCTGGATGTTCCCATCGCCAATACCAACGTCGACCGAGTCAAGCTGACGATGGACCGGCTGGCGAGGCTGACGCGTCTCGGTACAGATGCTCAAAACACTACGAGTGGCTTCGCGGGCCGCCCGAGCTTTCGAGACCTGATGGCGTTCTGCTTTCAACCGCAGAATTTGGTTGCCAACCCCGATGTTCTCTTTTACCGTGCGGATACGACAGAGCACCGGGAGAAACTGCGGGCAATATTCCCCTACGTTTTGGGCGTTACAACACCGGAAATCCTTGAAAAACAATGGGAGTATGAAAGTCTTCGCAGAGCTGCACGGGCTCTGGAAAAGGAGCAGGCTGCTTACGAGCGTGCATCCGCGACTTGGCGGGCCAACCTCGGGAACTGGGTGGCCGAGGCTTATGAGCACGGATTTCTACCGGTAGATTCGTTGAAGGATGCTGAAGAACCCGCCATTTTGGAAGCTCTTTCAAGGTTGACCACTGCCAATCTGGCCGAGCCGACCCCGAATGCTGAGTTCATCGCAAAGGCTGTCGACGAGTACGGGCAGTTGACGAACCAAGAGGTCCAACTGAACGCTGAAATCGCTGAAGTTCGACATCGCATGAGTCGACTTTCCGACCTTCGGTCTTCGGTAAACCAATTCGAACTATCGCTCGGTACGAGGCAGGAACGTCTTGGTCTTTCGAGATGGCTGCGTGCTCATACCGAAGATGCAGTCGACGCCTCATGTCCAGTGTGCAGCCAGTCTCTTGATGGTCATGTTAAGAAAGTCGAGACACTCGTCGATGCGCTTGTGGTCGTAGAGTCCGAAGCTCGACGAGTTGCGCGTGCGCCTTCGGTTTATGACCGCGACTGGGTCGCGTTAAATAAAAAACTCCGTGAGCTCGTCGATGAGCTCGGCGCAATCGCAGCAACCAAGCAAGGTATCGAGGCGCGGAATCAGCGGGCAAGACAGCAAAAGTTGTTGGTTACGAACGCCGCCCGTTTCATCGGGGCGCTTGAGCAAGCACTCGAAGTGTATAAAGGAAGAGAGAGCAGCGCATCGAAGGACGAACTCAACAAGATGTTGGCGCGCCTCGAAACTTTGAAGGGTGAGCTTTCGGCTCACTCCTACCAAGCACGGCTTGAGCGGGTTCAAAAACGGCTGACGGGCTGGATGGGACGGATTGCCGAGAAACTGGATGCCGAAGACGAAAATGCCGCGGTGCAACTCGACATGAAAGAGCTGACCGTTAAGGTGAGTAACGAAAATGGCGGAACCGACTACCTTTGGCAGCTAGGAAGCGGTGCGAATTGGCTTACTTACCACGTTGCGGCTCTTCTGGCGCTCCATCTGCTGTTCTCACGAGAAAATCATTCGCCTGTTCCGGGATTGCTCGTTTTTGACCAACCGAGTCAGGTGTATTTCCCGAGGCGTCTCACGGACGGAAGGATTGAAGAGAACTACAAGGTCCGAGACGAGGATTCAGATGCGGTGAAGCGATTCTTCAAAACCTTTGGAGCTGCGGCTTCGACATACAACGGCCACCTTCAGATTATTGTGCTCGACCATGCAGGACATCAGTTCTGGGATGGACAGCAAGGAATCCACTTTGTCCAAGAGTGGCGGAACGGGGACAAACTGGTTCCGACGCTCTGGCTGGAAGATGAAGAGGGCGCCGGGCAAGATGGGGCGTAAAACCCATGGCGTCGAGGAGTTGGGCACGCCAGTCGTGTGCTAATCGGGTGCCTCCCACGGGAATATTAAGTTGGCGCTTGAGCGTGATACGTCCCGGCGCGGCGGAGACTGGACATTAGTGTTGGACGGGCTCCATGAGCATAGACCACAGATACTCGGCTGCTCCTGTGTCCGAGAGCTTGTCAGATACACCTCTTGCCATGTTCATCATCGGCTTCAGATAAAGGGTCTGACTGTCCTCAGTCAGGGTGAGCGCTTGGTTGAAGCTGTTCGTATGCGAAGAAATCTGGCTTGACTGTGTAATTTCGCGGTCTCCGCCGACCGCTCCGCCATATGCGACGCTGCACTGAGAAATGCTTTTGCGGTCCTTGTAGATGCTCGCGGTGAAGCGGCGTGCGTCTAGCTCAGACAGCGATGGGCGCCGCAATGCTGGGATGCGGGTTGTAGCCGACGATTTCGAAGTCTTCAAACTTGTAGTCGTAAATCGAATCGGGGCGGCGCTTGATATTCAGCTGGGGCAACTCGCGAACGTCTCGGGCTAGCTGTGTCTGAATCTGCTCCATATGATTGGAGTACGCATGTAGGTCCCCGATGCTGACGATGATTTCATGCGGAATCAAGTCGCATTGTTGCGCGACCATGTGCGTCAGGAGGGCTAGCGAGGCGATGTTGTACGGAAGGCCGAGGAAGCTGTCTGAACTACGGATGTACAGCAGAGCGGATAGCTTGCCCTCCGCGACGTAGAACTGATAGAGCAGGTGACACGGCGGCAGTGCCATAAGACCTTGCTTCGCATTTTCCTGCGGGCTGATG
This sequence comes from Paraburkholderia sp. RL17-337-BIB-A, assembly GCF_046025895.1. Classification (NCBI taxonomy): domain Bacteria; kingdom Pseudomonadati; phylum Pseudomonadota; class Betaproteobacteria; order Burkholderiales; family Burkholderiaceae; genus Paraburkholderia; species Paraburkholderia sp. RL17-337-BIB-A. Next base: position 1,101,335 of record NZ_JARESY010000001.1, read on the forward strand.
GACTCGTTCGGTAGGTACTCCGGATTCCAGCCGTGGAATAGGATACGCCGGCTGTTCGGCTTCTCACGGAGCGTCTTGATGACGTAGTCAATCTGGTTGATGGTACCGCCGTCCTTTGTTGGCCATGCGGTCCATTGCTTGCCGTAGACGGGGCCGAGCTCATTGTCTTCCGTTGCCCACTCGTTCCAGATGGAGACGCCGTTCTCTTTGAGCCAGCTAACGTTCGTGTTGCCGCTCAGGAACCAGATGAGCTCGTTCGCGATGCTTTTGAAATGAAGCTTCTTCGTCGTGAGGAGAGGGAAGCCCTTCGCCAGGTTGTGCCGAAATTGGCGGCCGAACACGGATGTCGTCCCCGTACCGGTACGGTCGCCCTTAGTGACGCCGTTCTCCAAAATATCTTCGAGAAGTTCGAGGTATTGCTTCATATCAACTTCCAATTATTCGGTTCTACGACCAGTAGGTGGGACGAGGGAAAGAATCTTGCCAGCTTTGAGCTCTTTAATCTGCCGGTCTTTGTCCGCAATGATTTCACGCAAAGACAGGACTTCGTTGAACAGCAATGCGTTCTGCTCAAGAGCGCGAATGACTCGGCCGCGTAACGAATCGAGCGTCGGCTCATTGTCTACAACTCCCGATTTTTCCCCAGATTCTTCCTCACAACCTTCCTTAATCTTCCTCTTGATGGTTCTCAACCTCGTGAGAGCCCATTTTCGACCCCGGATGGTATTTATGGACAGTCCTGTTATCTGACACAGGACGTCAACAGTTGCTTTGCGCTTGCCTCGCTTCTTAGGGTCTTCTAAGTCGGCCAAGGCGTTAACAATGAGTTTATCATTTTTCTCCTGGGTGGTTTCGACATACTCCGAGGGCTGGGCAGGACGAACGTCAGACATGGGGACCCCCTGTATCTAGGGCGATGAGATGTTTATCAAGCTCCTGGGCCAGTCCTAGCCAAATCACTTTGTAGCCAGTGTTCTGCTCTTGCGAGGCCTCCATGAGCGCATACTCTCTTCGCATCAAAAGGGTCTCGGCTGACCGAGCAGTAATGACATGGCTCTCGCAGTTAGGGTCGCATTGGTAGTCGCCGTAGCATGGAGGTGGTGCTTCGTTGGTCGCTGCGATGAAATTCCTCGCGCAATGTCCAATGCTGGTCGGCATAAGCTTGACCCCACGCCGGGCCATGTCCTTTATATACTTTTCCCGAGTTTCTCCGAACAGCCCTAAGCCAGAGAAGAATGCGTCGATGCGTGCCTTATGTGCGCCAGCGCCACCTCCGGCGAAACGGGCGTCTTCGCCATAAACATCATTTAGTGACTCTTCACGTGCAATGGCGAGACGATTCGTGATGCTCGTCATCAGTTGCTTACGATATTCACCGTAACCGGCTGTCACGGCGTTCGGCATGGAAGTAAATTGGCTATGGAAGTGTTTAAGCTGCATGCTGATAAAGGGTAAGCCTACCTGCTGCTTTGCCAATTGGGCGACGAGTGTTTCTCGCAATTGGTGGACCGAAAAGGTCCAATCTTCGAACAAACCGATGCTGTCGATTTTTTCGAGCCACCGAGAAATCTTCAGACTCAAAGTGGCAGGCCGATACCCTTGCAGGCTTCTTTTTGTTCTTCTCCACGGAGATGAGAAGAGGTAGGGAACTTTCGTTCTCTCTGTGACGAACATTAGGATGTCATAAGCATCTCTTATCAAGTCGATTGCTAGCCAACCTTCAGCGATTGGGCTGTTCTTTGGGCGACGCTTTACGACCTTGGAGATGAGGAACCAATAGCCGTTCTCGTATTTAAGGCAATCACGTCTCAGAAACTGGATTTCGGACCGACGCATGCCCGTGAGAAGAAGAACTAGCACTAAGGCAGCGGTGTGCCCATCCTCGATAATATCTTTGACATCATCTAAAGAGTACCCAAAGTGGAGAAGAAATTCTTCATTGCTGCATTTCTTACTTGTGAAGTACGCGTCGAGGGCGCAAGCCATCATTTCATTGTCGTACCAATCGGAAGATTGCTCTAAGGCACGGCACTCACGGTCACGAATTTCTAGCCCCGCTGCAGTTTTGAATTTCGCGACGGCTTCTTTGCAACTTTCCAACAGAAAGGAAAACTGCGAATCGAGTAATGTTGGAATTCCTACTACGTCGGGGACTAGCGGCCACGCGATGTTAGACTTTTCTATGTCCGGTTGTCCCCATTGAAGTGGGGCGCTCAAATTTCGCTGTACCATCGGGTCAGAAATAAGTTTTAATGCTCGCTTGAGTTCGGGCGAGCGTCCAGGATATTTGGGTATGACCTCTTTCAATACCGAGAAGGGAATTTCGGACAGTCGTCGAATGTTTTGATTGAACTTTTCGTTCGCTCTAACAATAGCCAGGGAGAAAATCTTCGCAAGGTCGTCAATACGAGCTTTCACCGTGATGGGCGCCAGCGGATGTTTCGCATGCGAATGCTTTATGAGACCTGGCAGGTATCCGTAAATTGCTGCGGTGATTTTGAGGTCTTGCACCATTTCCGGGGCGAGGCATAGAGAATAGGTGCTCCTGTAAACAGAGTTATAGTGCCCGTAAGTGGCACCCCGTCCCTCAACAAAGTCGCGCCAAACGATGCTGCTGGTTGCCATGCCGCGATAGAAAGGCGAGTCGGGTTTGTTGAATGGCCAAATGTCATCGCCGAAGCGGCCATACCAAATTGCCATGTCGTCTCGGAAAACGGCGGTGCCATCCTTGATTTCAGTTTCTGTTGGTCGCGGCGAGGTGGAGGGCATGGTCATAGTCCTTGATAAATCAGGTGGTCAACCAAGACATCATCCATAGTGGCGGCTTGGTATTCTGCGTTGCGAATAATATTTGCTGGGAACACAACATCGGGCTCCAAAATGCCGTCGATGAGCTTAATTGCATCTTCGAAAAGCTCTTTCCTGCTCCTGATGGCCGGAGACCCTGTTTCAAGTGCTGCCTCGACTCGTCTTCGGTATACGATAATTTTAGGAAGAGACTGCTCCGTTACTATGGCGCTGTCGCACCGCAGGCACATATTCCAATATTTGCACACAGTGCCCTTCTTGTACTTGGTAAGTTTTCGCACGTGTTTGCTTGGGTTATAGGGGTTGCGGCAGCCACACCCGGAGAGGGTCTCGTGAAAGCCATCCTGCGAGTCATCGATGTCGGTAAGCCCATCTTGCTCAGACGTGTGCTCCTCCTTCATGAAATCCCGTGAGCGGCTCACGATGTTCTCTAGTGCCTCGGAAACGGAGCGGTTAAACGCGGGCTTTAAGTTCTTCCCGTCAAGGTAAGTTGCTGTCGACTGAATGCTCGCATGTCCAAGGACGACCTGTACTTCGAATAGTGTCGCGCCCGCCAAAACCATGTTGGTCGCAAGCGTTGGACGGCACCGTGCGATGTTAAATCTGAAGTCGTTGCCAAATAACGTATGGAACCCTTCATCGGCGCAGAACCGTTCATACCACGTCGCTGTCTTCCCTTTAGGGTCAATCGGTACAATTGCTCGAGAACCTTCTCTCCACGAACGGTCAACGTCTTCAAAGATGAAGAGCCGCTTCGCTATCTCGTCTGGAGCGTCGCTTCTGATTTTTTGCGTTAAAGCGAGGGTCAAGCCGATGATTTTTTCGACTCTCTCCACTACGGACTCGTCGAGGTAGAGTTCTTCCATTTCAAGCAGCGGCAGATGAAGTTCCCTTTCTGCAGGTCGGTTATTGCTTGCGGCACGGAGTTTTGTGTAGAGAATCACGGGTTGCCCGGTGAGCCTGTGCTTTGGCTGATAGGAATCGATGGTCAGCTCTTTGAGAGATTCGACGTTGAGCCCCGTGAGCATGCTCAGTTCAGTAGCCAGGGGCATCACAATTCTGTCATCGACGTATGGCCAGACGCCCCAGCGAATAAAAAACTTCATCAAATCAGAGAGGGTGCATGAACCATTTAGATGCATCGACTCGCCATAGAAATGTTCGTACATCGCCAACGCATCGCCGTCGAAACGATTTTCAAACATCCAGAGTAAGGCGCGTTCATCGCGGCGAGACACATACATTGGAGCAAGGCCCACACACTGTTCGGGTGTGAATCCCTTTCGAACGCGGGGGCCAACGGTCCTTGGGCTTTGTCCGTAGGCTATTGCCGCGGCCGTGATGCTTGAATACTTAACCCCTTCTATGACGAGTTCGACGTCGTCGTGATTTGAATACCTTGGCTCAAGTCCGACAGCTTGTCGAACAGTCCAGCCCGTACGGAGTTTCTCAGAGAGCTTCATATAGGTGAGGCCGAACTGGGTGGCAGCCTCAGACACGGTGTAGTGTCTGTTACCTATAACGAGGTCTGAGAAATCGAAGCGCTTTGGTCGGTAGGGAATGCCTTCTCCAGTAGGGGTGTATCCGTTAAGGACGCTGTTGGCGAGGCCAATCCATCGGGCAAGTGAGGCGTTGATAACTTCCTGTTCGCGCAGTCCATAGGCCGACCTTTGCGCTGTTTCGGAGACGCCGATAAACATAGGCGCATGATAGACAGCTGTGTCAGTTATTCGGAGGGCGTAGGCGGTGTCCATGACCTGGCGAACCGTCTTGTAGAGACTGTATTGGGTCCTGCTCGTTAGTTCTTGCGTCGCCAGCCACTCATTGAACTTAATTAATGCATCGGATTCCCAGAATCTGGTCAAGAAAAAACGCTTGTCGGTTTCCAGTTCAGGGTAGGAAGCGTTGGTTTCGGTAACGAACTGACTATATTTTTTTGCGGCCCACCGGAAACGCGCTGCGGAAGGCTCATGGTGTTCCGCCTCAAGCTGAAAGAACATCCACTTGATTTGACCATGAGGGTCAGACGTAGTTGGTTGCGGTGGTTTGTATAGCCGAATTGGTGAGTCATGCATGGTGGCCCCGCTTTTCACCGTGCTGAAGAGGGCCTAGGAAGGTGTTCGCTCTGATAAATTCCGCTTCATGCAACCGGTTCATCTCTTGGCCGGCTTTTGTCAATTTCATTAGCATGGCAGGCGGGATATGGGTGTAAATCTCGGTGGCCTTTAGGCTGGCGTGACCAAGCATTTCCTGCACGACCAGCATTCGTTCTTCGTAGGATTTGCCGGTGTCAGAGCGTAAGACTGAGAATGCGCTTCCGTGGCGCAACCAGTGTGTGGCTATTTCGGGGTTGACTTTCGCCCGGAGTACGGCCTCTTTGAATTGCTTTGATGCGTTTCTGCGGCTCCATTTGAGCTGATTCGTCGTCAGGAACGCAGGTTTTTTAGGGTCCGTGATGTCCCAGTCAGGAGCCAACTTGTACTCGTGGCTACTGTGATAGCGCTTCACTCGGTTGAGGACGGCACGTGAAATCAAGGTGTTTTTCGAAACCTTCTGGCCCCCACGACCCTTGGTCCGAACTGCACATAGCGGTATGAACTCATACGCTGGGTTGTACGTCGACGGGTCAGGGATGTCGCCTTGAGTGAGATTCACTAATTCAGTGATGCGCAATCCGGTGTCGAATTGCGTGTGGAACATACAACGCTCACATTCGTTGTAGAAACCCTTCAAGATTTGGATAAGGAGCTCGGCATCCATGAACCTCGGGCTACGAGGCGTCGGGGTCGCGGTGATATATCGTAGATTGTCGTCGCGCCCGTATGGCGAGTTCTCGGTGCTTCTTAGCTTGCCTGCTTCATCAGTGGTCAGCCAGTCCAAGAAGCTACGGATGCAAGCTTCTCTCGAACGCAATGTGTTGTGCGCTAACGCGTCATGTTCTTCCATATCACTGAGCCACGAATTGAGGTGATGGCGGGCGAGCAGCAAAATGTTGTCGTCGACGCTCAAGTCCGAATAAGGACCAGAGCACTCAATCCAGCGACATAGGTATGTAGCAGTGCGTCCGTATTGGTCGACTGTATTGATGCTGTTGCCTAACCCTGCTGTCCCCGTGAGGCTGCGCAGCCAAGCGTGGACTGTTCTTACAATTTCGCCGTGTGAGTCGACCACGCTATAAATCTGTCGGCGTCTGGTGGTCAACTCGAGGTGAGCGCCGTTCTCGCTGGACAGGATGGTCATGCCGGAGGGCGGGTTCTTGATTGTTAGGAGCTTGGCTTCGAGAAGGTCGCGATTCGTCATGATTGAAGTGCTCCTTGCATTCGAACCGCTGCCAACTCACATCCGATAGTCAAAAGACTAGGCGAGGATTGGTGAAAAGGCCAAAAATTCTAGTTCCTTTTAATATTTGCGCCGCATGGCCGGGAACCTTGATTGTACGAAGCCGGACGACTTGATTGGCTCTTCTATTTAGGTTCCATAAACACATCTACGAAAATCAGCTCGACATGCTGCAGCAACAGCTCACGCGCGAGCCGTACGAAAGCCCCGCCTTCGCGATCTCGGACCGGGTGCCGGACTATGCGCAAACCGGGGTGTATGAGCCGGAATGGCTCGAGAAAATCGAGCCGTCGGACTTTTCGCTGGTTGGCTACCGGCATCATGAGCCGCTCACGGCGCCGATGGCGGTCTGAACACGGTCTGAGCGTCGATTCGCAGCCTGCTCAAAGAAAAACCCCCGCGATGTGAGTGAATCGCGGGGGTTTTTTCTTGCCGCTTTCCGGCCATCAAGTTGTCAGCGCGTTTCGCTGCGCGCGTAACCCCTTAGCCTTTGTGATGCTCGTCACGGTTGCCGCCGCCTGAATGCTGTTCGGCGTGCTGCGGCTGCGGCTGGGGACGAGGCTGTTCCACATGCTGCGGTTGAGGGCGCGGCTGTTGTACCTGCTGCGGACGCGGTTCAGGGCGCGGCTGTTGTACCTGCTGCGGACGCGGTTCGGGACGGGGCTGTTGAACCTGTTGCGGACGCGGTTCCGGGCGGTACTGCTGAACCTGCTGTGGACGCGCTTCAGTACGGGGCTGCTGCACCTGCTGCGGACCTGGTTCAGGGCGGGGCTGCTGTACCTGTTGTGGACCAGGTGCAGGGCGGGGCTGCTGCATCTGCTGCGGCTCGGGGCGAGCCTGCTGGACCTGTTGCGGACGGAACTCAGGACGCGGCTGCTCTGCCTGTTGCTGCTGCGGATGATATTCCTGACGCTGCTGCTGCGCCTGCTGCGCCTGCTGCGCCTGCTGCGCCTGCTGCGCCTGCTGCGCCTGCTGCATCGGTTGCATCGGTTGCGGCCGGGGCTCCTGTGGCGATGCGTGTACTTCAGGCGGACGCTGCGGCTGCGCTTCCGGTTGACGCTGAGCCTGTTGCTGTGGCTCAGGACGAACCCCCGGCTGGCGCCCCTGTTCCTGCGGGGCGCCGCGCTGCTGCGCCTGTTGGGCCATCGGCGTGTGCGGTTGCGTCCATGCGGGCTCGTGCCGACCTTCCGCGGCCGGTTGCTGACCCGCTTGCCCCGGCGCGCCGTGCGGTTGCGCATAAGCGTTCGGATTCGCGCCGTTAGCTTGCGGCGGACGCGGCACGCCATTCGACGGATGAACTGTCTCGCCGGGTTGCGGGCGTGCATTGGCGACTTGCGGCGGCATCCCCGGTCGCGCTTGCGCCGCGCCGCCACGTTGCGGTTGACCGTTGACCGATGCCTCGCCCGGCCGCTGACCCGCCTGTTGCATGCCGTTCGGCATACCAGACGCACCGGGCGCACCCGGCGCGGCACCTGGCGTCCGCCCGGCCAGATGCGACTGGACGACCCGCACGTTCTGCACCGGCATTGCCCCCGGACCGCCCGCCATGCGAGCCGGCACCGAGGTTCGCACGATCGGCGCGCCTGCGCCCGGCACCCGTCCGCCGCTCTGCGCAAAGCGTTGCGCGAGACTGTCGTGGTACGCGGCCGGCACGGCAGGACTGCGGGTGGCGACGACCGAACGCGCCATCACGCTGGCAGGCGGACGGTAGTTCGCGTTACGCTGGCCAGGTCCAAAGCTTTCCTTCACCGGCGCAATCCCCGGACCGCCCGGATTGATTCGCGCGTTGCGCCACTGCTTCGGATCGACCTTCTGGGCAAAGCGGCCGACCGGTTGACCGTGCACGAAGGCTGTTGCCGGCACCGCGGTCACGCCGCCCGGCACGCGATAGTTGATGTACGTGTTGTGAATGTTGGTCACATTCGTCACGTTGCGGTTGTAGTTGTTGACGCGGTTGTAGTAACCCGGGCTCCAGTGATTGTGACCGCCCCAGTTCGGATGCCACCGCTCGCCCGGGCCCAGCGGGAACCACGCGACGCCGGCCGCGACGACGCCGCCAATCGCCAGATTTACCCCCCAGTCGACTCCGCCGCCACCATCGCCGCCCACGAAAGCGACCAGCGCCGGCGCGTAGACAGGCGGTTCATCGACCACGAGCGGTCCCGGCACCCACGCCCACGCGTCGTCGACCTGGGCCCAGCGGCCGTAGTGGTAGGGTGCGAAGCCCCACGGCGCGTCGTCGACCCAGGTCCAGCCCCATGGCGCCTGCCACACCCAGTGGCCGTCGCGATAAGGTGCCCAGCCGGCGGGTGTCGCGCGCGGCACCCACACTTCACCGTACTGCGGGCTGCTGCGCCACGTGCCGTTGGCGTCGAGATCTTCGTAGCCGGGGATGTCGCGCGACACGTAGCGCGCCGACACCGAGCGGTCTTCCGCTGCGTCGCGGGTCGCCGCCCATTGATCGAAGCCGTCGAGGCCGGGCGCGCCGTTGTCGGCGATCTGCTGCAGGTTGGTGCCGGTAAAGCGGATCTGCTGGCCGGCGGCGACCGGTACCTGGCCGCTGTCGCCGTAGACGGTCACGCTGCCGCTGCGTACGGTGACCGTGGTGCTGCTGCCGTCCGGCGCGACGTCGACGCGATAGTCGCCGGGGCCGTTCAGGCCTAGCGCCAGATTCGGTGTGTCGATTTCATAGGTGGAGCCGGGCGCCAGTTCACGCACGCGCGCCGACAACGTACCCTGCGCGACTTTGAGTTGCGCGCTGTTGTCGTCGAGATTCAGCAGGTCGAGACTGGTGGACTGGCCCAGACGCACCGCGGTCGAGCCGATATGCAGTTCGGAGCGCGCGTTCTGATCGTTCCACAACTGATCGCCGGTCGTGAGCGGGCGATTGATCTGTGCGTACGACCAGTCGGTCGCGCCGGCGGGTTCGGTGGTGACGGTGCCGGCCGTGTAGTTCAGACGCGCAATGCGCCCGGGCGGATCGGTATTCTCGGTGTTCTGGGTGTTCTGGGTGTTCTGTGAGGCAGTGCCCGGCGGCGCCGGTTCGGCTTCCTGAGCGGCTTCCTGCGCGAAGGTGGCTTGTGCCGCGAACATGAAGGCCGCGGCGGCGATCAGCGTGTAGCCGGTGAGACGGCGTTTCGAATGTTGGAGTGGGGTCACTGTTCTCATGATTGATCTCCGACGGACGCCGCGTCTTGCAGCATCCGTGGAACTCACTGTACCCGCGCGGTTTGTTTCAAGGCCCCCACTTTTGTAAGGCCCTCTCGCGACCGTGTAACAAAAGGTCTCGATAAGGCCTTTCGTAAGCTGATTATGCAAATGCCGTAATCGCATCAATTCAGTTAAAGGCGGCTCAGGCGGCGAGGAGCGCGTCGAAATGGCGGTGGCCCGACGGTGTGATGCGCAAGATCCGCGGACGCTCGGTATGCTCGACCCAGCCATGATTCGACCAGGATTCGAGCAGCGCCGCGCCGAGCGCGCCGCCCAGATGCGGACGCCGTTCACTCCAGTCGGGACAGGTGCAGGCGAAGCGGCGCCGGCGGCTCTTCTGGGCGGACATGTCGATGCCCCACTCGGCGAAGCGGGCGGCGCCTTCTGCGGTGGCTTCGAGCGATGAGCCGTAGAGCGTCAGCAGCCCGCTGTCGACCAGCCGCTCGAACACCCGCACCGACAATTCGCCTGCCATATGGTCGTAGCAGGTGCGGGCGTAGCGCATGTCCACCGGCACCGTGCGCACTGGGCGCGGCACGGTTCGTTGGGGCGCGCTGACCTGCGCGACGTTGGCGAGCGCTTCGATGGAGGCGGCGATGTCCGGCGACGCGATCCGGAAATAGCGATGCCGGCCGCGCACTTCGAGCGCGAGCAAGCCGCCGTCGGTCAGACGCGCCAGATGAGCGCTGGCCGCCGACGGCGAGAGCCCGGCGATCATCGTCAGTTCGCCGGCCGGGCGGGCGCTGCCGTCCATCAGCGCCCACAGCATTGCGGCGCGGCCGGGGTCGGAGAGCAGCGCACCGATACGGCTCAAGCCAGGAAAGTGGTTCTGTTCGTCTGCGAGATTGGCGTGCATCAGGGCGTCTCCGGTTGGCGGCGCGGGTAGGGCGCCATGCAGTTCACTGTATCTGGCTGCCGTATTCGATGTTTCAGCTTAGCGTGAATTGTCGGATGCGGCGGCTACGAAGGTCCGGTGGCCATGGCAGGGTGGTGCGTGCTTCGATGTTTTGGTGGTTTGGTGGTTTGGTGGTTTGGTGGTTTGGTGCTTCAGTGCTTTGGTACTTTGGTGTTTTCCATGCATCCATGCCTCCGTGTATCGGGTGCTTCGGTGCGCACGTGGCTCTGGGTGCTTCGGCGCTTCCGTCCTTCAGCGTCGCTTTGGAGTCGCGACGGGCCGCCAGGCTAGAATCGAACTCTGTCTTTGTGGAACATGCTTCATGAAACTTCTTCTTGCCGTCGCTGCCGCGGTTTTGCTGTTTAGTGCATGCGCGCAGAGTGGTTCGGGTTCGAACTCGGGTGCAGGCACCGGCAGCATCACGATGTACGGCACGATCGACGAAGGTATTTCGGTTCGCAAGTAAGCCGGAAGCTGGCCCTAAGCAGACTCCGAGCCGGTCCAAAGCGGGCCTAAAGCGGGCCTAAAGCGGGCCTAAAGCGGGACCAACGCGGGAACAAAGCGGGCCAAAAGGCGGGCTCAAAGCCGATTCGATCGGGTTTCGGGAGGGTGAGTGCGGCGGTTGGCTGAAATTGATGCATCATTGTCATTCCTGCCATCATGGGCCATGTGACGATCAGGGCATCGCCACCCCCGCCGTCCGAGGCCTACCGATGCCGCCGTCCGCTGCTACCTCTGCCGCTTCCTGTGCTGCAACCCGCGTCGCTGCCTCCGCCGCGACCCGCGCCGTTTGGTCCGCCGCTGCCTTCGCCGCAACCCGCGCCGTTTCGTCCGCCGCTGACTTTGCCGCAACCTGCGCCGTTTGGTCCGCCGCTGCTTCCGCCGCAACCCGCGCCGTTTCGTCCGCCGCTGCCTTTGCCGCGACCTGCGCCATTTCGTCCGCCGCTCCCTCTGCCGCAACCCGCGCCGCGGCCTCAGCCGCAACCTGCGCCGTTTCGTCCGCCACTCCCTCCACCGCTTCCTCCACAACATCCTCCCTGGCCGCGAGTCAAACCGGCTCTGGCCATTCCGATCCTCACGGCCGGCGTGCCGCGCGCGTGCTGGCGGTCTGCCAGGCGCTCTACACCTCATCTGTCTCGATCGATCTGACCTTGACCGGGCTGGTCGGCTATACGCTCGCCGACGATAAAGCGCTCGCCACCCTGCCGTTCTCGCTGATCACCGTCGCCGCCGCGCTGACCACGATCTTCGCGTCGTTCCTGATGGCGCGCATCGGCCGGCGCGCCGGCTTCGTGCTCGGCGCGGGCGTCGGCGCGCTGGGCGGCGCCGTTTCCGTCTGGGCGATCTTTCATCACAGTTTTTGGGCGTTCTGCGCCGGCACGGCGACGGTCGGTGTGTTTCAGGCGTTCGCGCAGTACTACCGGCTGGCAGCCGCGGATGCTGTTGGAATCGAAGGCAAAAGCCGCGCGATTTCGACGGTGCTCGCCGGTGGCGTGGTGGCGGCCGTTTGCGGGCCGCTTCTCGCTGCATGGAGTAAGGACTGGCTCGCGCCGGTCGCGTTTGCCGGCTCGTATGCACTGGTCACCGGCTTCGGGCTCGCATCGATTGCAATGCTGGCGCTGTTGTATCGCGACGCCGCGCCGCCCGTGAGCGCGGCTGCGACTCACGAGCCGGCCAGGCCGCTCAGCCAGATCGTGCGACAGCCGATCTTTGCCGCCGCGCTCGCCAACAATGCGCTCGGCTATGCCGTCATGATGTTTGTGATGACCGCGACACCGATTGCCGCGCTCGCGTGTGGCCACACGATCGGCGACGGCGCGGCGATCATTCAATGGCATCTGGTCGGCATGTTCGCGCCGTCGCTGTTTTCCGCGCGGCTGATCAGGCGCTTCGGCGTGCTGCGGGTGATCGGCGCGGGGATCGCGCTGTCGGCGCTGTGCGGTGTGTTGGCGCTGCGCTCGACCGATCTGCCGCACTTCTATGCGGCGCTCGCGTGCCTCGGCGTCGGCTGGAATTTCATGTTTGTCGGTGGCTCGACGCTGCTCGCGCAATCGTATCGGCCGTCCGAGCGGGCCAAGACCCAGGCGACGAGTGAATTCACGACCTTTGCGTTCTCCGCGCTGGGCTCGCTCTTCGCCGGGCAATTGCTTGCGCGCTTCGGCTGGGCAACGATCAATGCAGCGATTTTTCCGCTGCTTGGGATGGCGGCGTTGGCCACGCTTGGGTATGCGTGGTCGAACAAGCGGCAAGCTGCCGGGAGGGTCTCCTGATGGTTGCACGTCATATTGTTTTCGCGGTCGCGCCTGAGCTCGTGTTGCTCGATGCGTGCGGGCCGCTCGAAGCGTTCTGGCGCGCTGAATTGACTGTGGCGGCAGAAGCTGCGCCTGGCGGTTCCGTTGCTTCTGTCGCCGTCGGCGGATCGGCCGGTGTTGATCGAGCCGAGGGGCAAGGCGGCTCAAGCGGGTTTAGCGGGTTAAGCGGTGCAAACGGTGCAAACGGCGCAAACGGCTCAAACGGCTCAAACGGCTCAAACGGCTCAAACGGCTCAAACGGCTCAAACGGCTCAAACGGCTCAAACGGCTCAAACGGCTCAAACGGCTCAGGCAGCTCAAGCAGCTCAAGCAGCTCAAACGGCTCAGGCAGCTCAGGCAGCTCAAGCAACTCAAGCGGCTCAAGCAGCTCAAGCAGCTCAAGCGGCTCAAGCGGCGGGCCCCCCTCAACCGGTAATTCCACCAATCCAATCGCTTATCGCACGACCGTCGCGTCGATCGAAGGCGGCGTGTTGCAGACCTTTCCCGGCCTACCGGTCGTCACCGAACGGCTCGATTCGCTCGACGGCCAGCCGATCGACACGCTGATCGTCCCCGGCGTCCCGATCGACCAACACTGCACGTTGCAGCCGGAACTGGTCGCGTGGATCAGGCGCCGCGCGCCGCAGGCACGCCGTGTCTGCTCGGTCTGCACGGGTGCCTTCTATCTGGCGGCCGCGGGCCTGCTCGACGGCCGCCGCGCGACCACCCACTGGCGTGATGCGCCGCATCTCGCGCGCCGCTTTCCCAATGTGCGGGTCGACGCCGATCCGATCTTCATCCGCGACGTCGGTCAAGGTGACGGCGCGGGCGTGGTGTGGACTTCAGCAGGCGTAACAGCGGGTATCGATCTGGCGCTGGCGCTGATCGAAGAAGATCTCGGCCACACGGTCGCGATGCAGGCGGCGCGGCGGCTGGTCGTGTTCATGAAGCGGCCTGGCGGGCAGTCGCAATTTAGTGCGGCACTGGCTGCGCAAGCCTCGGCAGGCGGACCGTTCGAGGCACTGCATAGCTGGATGGCGGTCCATTTGCGCGACGACCTGTCGGTCGAACGGCTCGCCGAGCGCGCGCAGATGAGTCCGCGGACGTTTGCGCGGCGCTACGTCGACGAAGTGGGCCGCACGCCGGCCAAAACCGTGTCGGCACTCAGGTTGGAGGCGGCCGCGCAGGGGCTGGCGGAGTCGCGCCGGCCGCTTAAGAGGATTGCGCTCGACTGCGGCTTCGGCAGCGAGCAGAACCTGCGGCGCGCCTTTGTGCGGCGCTTCGGGGTATTGCCGCTCGAGTATCGGGAGCGTTTCGAGTCCGCGGTTGAGCCACAGTGCAGGGTGGCTTCTGCGGCAATAGAGACCAACTGAGCGGGCGGCGAGCCGGGGAGCGTAGTAAACGGGTTAGTCAATCGGGCGGAACGGTGAGCAGAGTGGCAAATCAGGCAAATCAGGCAAAGCGGCTTGCCGGCTGCGGCAGCGCGGGCGATCTGAGCGGCGACTCAGCGTGTCTCACAGTGCCCACAGCGACCAGGAGTGTCCATGAGCGACCAGCAAGGCCCCCGGCCCCTAAGAGCCGTCAAATGAAAGCTCGACGAAAGCCCGGAGCCCATCCAGACCGCCATCCGGCAAGAGACCCCCATCCGACCTGCAACGGAGTCAATATTGCGCTCGTATAATCGCCTCCTTTAATGCATCCGATTGACCGGAGTCAAGATGACCACCCCTGCCTTAGCGCCACTGGACCGTTCCGAAACCACTTTTCGCTTTCTTGCCGAACCGAGCTCGGTCAACTTCGGCGGCAAGGTGCATGGCGGCGCGTTGATGAAGTGGATCGACGAGACCGCGTACGCGTGCTCGGCGGTTTGGTCGGGGCGCTATTGCGTGACGGTCAGCGTGGGCAATATTCGCTTTCGCCGGCCGATCCTGGTTGGCAACCTGGTTGAACTGCGCGCGCGGGTCGTGGCGACGGGCCGCACCAGCATGCATATTCACGTGTCGGTGCAAGCGGGCGATCCGAAGGGCGGCGAACTGCTGCAAACCACGGACTGCCTGGTGGTGATGGTCGCCGTCAACGAGAACGGCCATCCGGTTCCGGTGCCGGCGTTCGTGCCGGAAACGGAGGAGCAGAAGCGCCTCGCCAAATACGCGATGGATGTGAAGGAAGCACTCGACGCAATCGTCGAGCTGAAACCGGAAGAAGTGGCGCAGGGGAAGATTTAAGCGGCGCTTGCCTGAGCGGGCTGCTTCGGCGCGGGCCGCGCGATCGGTGCATTCGCGTGGCCCGCTGTTCAAATCATGTTGGATAAGCGGCTGGCCGGGCCCGGTTGCGGCCGCTTATCCGGCGGTCGAACGGTCGATCATCCGGCCGAGTGCCCGACCATATCCTTCGGCTGCACCCATTCATCGAACTGCTGCTCGGTGACATAGCCGAGCGCCAGCGCCGCCGCCTTCAGCGTGGAGCCCTCCTTGTGCGCCTTCTTCGCGATCTGCGCGGCCTTGTCGTAGCCGATGTGCGGATTGAGCGCCGTCACCAGCATCAGCGATTCGTTGAGCAAGGTATCGATGCGCTCGTGATTCGGCTCGATGCCCACCGCGCAGTTGTCGTTGAAACTGTGCGCGCCGTCGGCGAGCAAACGGACCGATTGCAGGACGTTGTGCGCGATCATCGGCCGGAACACGTTCAACTCGAAGTTGCCGCTCGCGCCGCCGATATTCACCGCGACGTCGTTGCCGAACACTTGCGCGCACAGCATCGTCAAAGCTTCGGACTGGGTCGGATTGACCTTGCCCGGCATGATCGAGCTGCCCGGTTCGTTCTCCGGAATCGACAGTTCGCCCAGGCCGCAACGCGGGCCGCTCGCGAGCCAGCGGATGTCGTTGGCGATCTTGTTCAGACTGGCCGCCACGGTCTTCAACGCGCCGTGCGCGAACACCAGCGCATCGGCCGCAGCCATCACTTCGAATTTGTTGGGAGCCGAGACGAACGGCAAGCCGGTCAGCTTACCGATCGCCGCGGCAACCTTGTCGGCGAACTGCGGATGCGCATTCAAGCCGGTGCCGACGGCGGTGCCGCCCTGCGCGAGTTCATACAGATGCGGCAGCGCCGATTCCACATGACGAAGGCCGTGATCGAGCTGCGCGACGTAGCCTGAGAACTCCTGGCCGAGCGTGAGCGGCGTGGCATCCTGCAGATGCGTGCGGCCGATCTTGACGATGCCGGCGAAGGCTTTCGCCTTGCCGTCGAGCGTCTCGCGCAGCGTCTTCAGCGCGGGCAGCAGATGCTTGACGATCGCATCGGCCGCAGCCACGTGCATCGCCGTCGGGAACACGTCGTTCGAAGACTGACCGCGGTTCACGTCGTCGTTCGGATGCACCTTGCGCGCCTCGCCGCGCTCGCCGCCGAGCAGCTCGCTCGCGCGATTCGCGATCACCTCGTTGAGGTTCATGTTGGTCTGCGTGCCGGAGCCGGTCTGCCAGACCGCGAGCGGGAATTCCTCGGGGTGTTTGCCGTCGATGATCTCGTCGGCCGCCTGCATGATCGCCTTTGCCTTGTTCTCGTCGAGCACGCCCAGACCCTGATTGACCTCGGCGGCCGCGCGCTTGATGACGGCCAGCGCGGTGATCAGTTCGGGCGATTGCTTCTCGGACGAAATACGGAAATTCTGCAGCGAGCGCTGGGTTTGCGCGCCCCATAGCCGAGCGTTCGGTACGGCGATTTCACCGAACGTGTCGCGCTCCATTCGTACGTCTTCAGTCATGGTTCAACTCCGCTTTTCAAAGTTCTGCGTTGACAGGTAGTAGGGAGAATAGACCCGTTAGCGCGTTCCGGTAAAAACCCGCTTGCGGATCAAAAATATAGGTGCGGCGTGTGCCGTCTTCGACATCGGTCCACACGAGCGGCGAGAGCGGCGCGCCGATCGAGCGGAGATAGGCGAGCTGCGTCGGGTCCGCGAGCGTGACGCGGTAGCTCGCTTCGGGCGCGATGGCGTGCTCGAAGATCTGCGCGACCTGTTCGGCGAGCGGCGCGCTATAGATCACCAGCGTCTGCTCGGTGTTCAGATTGGCTGAGCGCGGATCGAGATTCATCGAGCCGATCACCAGAATCTTGCGGTCGATGACATAGGCTTTGGCGTGCAGGCTGGCGCGTGAGCGCGATCCGGTGAGACCGGCGCGCGGCGAATTCTGCTGCGGTTTGAATTCATACAACTCCACGCCCTGTTGCAGCAGCGGCACGCGGAAGGGGCTATAGCCGGCTTGCACGGCCACCGCGTCGGTTGCGGCGAGCGAGTTGGTCAGCACGGCGATGCGCACGCCCCGATGCGTCAGTTCGCCGGCCGCTTTGACACCGGATTCGTGCGGCACGAAGTAAGGCGAAATGATCAGAAAGTCCTTCTGCGCGTCGCGCATCAGCTCGGCCAATCGCTGCAGTGGCGGGCTGACATAGTCCGGCGACGGATGCACGATTTTTTCCGGCAGGTCCGTCTTGAATTCGGCCGGCGCCCACGTCAAGCCGAGTTGATCCTGGGCGATCTGCGAGGCGAGCGGTGTCGCGTTCAACGGTTTCGCGTTGTACGGATCGGCGTTGGCGCGCCAGTGCTGGCGTAAATCGTCGCGCGTCTGGTCGAGCACTTTCGCATCGAACTTCTGTTTGTTCAGCACCCGCAGCGGGTAAGCGATGCTGCTGTTCCAGTAGTCGTCGAAACTCGCGGAGACATCGGCGACGACCGGACCGGCGGCCAGCACGTCGAGGTCGCGGAACTGCAGCGTTTCGCTGGCGCTGAAATATTCGTCGCCGAGATTGCGGCCGCCGACGATCGCCAACTGGTTGTCGGTGATCATCGACTTGTTGTGCATGCGGCGCGTGAAATGGCCGATTTGCGTGAACACGTTGGTGGTACGTTCGAATACGCCTTCCTGCGCGCTGCCGAACGGATTGAAGACGCGGATCTCGATGTTGTCGTGCGAGTTCAGACCCGCCATCACCTGGTCGATGTCCTTGAAGTTCAGATCGTCGACCAGCATGCGCACACGTACACCGTGGTCGGCCGCGTAGAGCGCGGCGCCTAGCAGCAGCTTGCCGGTGGTGTCCTCGTTGGCGATGTAGTACTGCATGTCGAGGGTTTTCGTCGCGGCGCGCGCGAGTGCGATGCGCATCTGCAAGGCGTCGGTGCCGCTCGACAGAACGCGGAAACCGGACTGGTTCGGATGCGTGGCTTCGAGCGGCGCGAGGGCCGTGTGAAGCGGTGTTGTTTCAGTGGCGGGCAGTGCGTGGGTGACCGGACGGTCGAACGCGGTGGCGGGCGGTTTGGTGGCGCAGGCGGTCAAACATGCCGTTGCGCAGCACGCCAGGAAGAAATGTCTCATTGTCCCGAAAGGAGCCTTCCTCCGGGGCGTGCTGATCGCGCACTTGCGGCGCAGTGCGGTCTGATTCTGGTTGTGATCTTGATGCCACGACACGCTGTTTCCCCCTTGTGTGCACGCTTCTCATGACAGCGGCGCGTGTGGGCTTGCCCACGCTGTCGAGAAATGCATTCTAAGGGGAATCAGGCCGGCGAGCTTTCGTTCTTCCGTGAGACCGAGGCGAGCGGCATTAGCGAGGTTTGTGAGCTTGCGTGGCGCTTTCTATCCGCACGTTGGAGGCGTGCGGATAGATGCCGCTAGTCAAGGCAAAAAAGTCTGCGGTGCACGGCGTTCGAGGGCCGCTAGCGCATCGCTCGATAACCGCTTGATGGTGTTACCCGCGTTCGGCATTCAACACGCGCTCGCCGTCCGGATGCGTGGACCCTTTCGCAGGGCGCCCCGCCCAATACCCCGCGAGCAGCGAGCCGGACAGGTTATGCCACACCGAAAACAACGCGCCAGGCAACGCCGCGATCGGCGTGAAATACAGCTTGCCGAGCGTCGCGGCGAGCCCGGAGTTCTGCATGCCCACTTCGATGGCGAGGGTGCGGCAGACGGCTTCGTCGAAACCGAGCAAACGGCCGCCCCAGTAACCGCCGAGCAAACCGATGCCGTTGTGCAGCACCACACCCAGCATCACCACGAGACCGACCGACGCGATGTTCTTCTGCGTGCCGCCCACCACCGCGCCGATGATCAACAGAATCGCCACCATCGAGATCAGCGGCAAGATCGGCTCGACCTTGCGCACTGCCTTATTGAACAACTGGTTGACGACGAGGCCGACCACGATCGGCAGCGCGACGATCTGCAGGATGCTCATCAGCATGCCGTGCACGTCGACGGCAATCGATGCATCCACATACAGGCGCGTGAGCAGCGGCGTTGCGAACACGCCGACCAGCGTCGATAACGCGCTGATCGTCACCGACAACGCGACGTCGCCGCGCGCCAGATAGATCATCACGTTCGACGCCGTGCCGCTTGCCACGCTGCCCACCAGCACCATGCCGGCGGTCAGATCCGGCGGCATGCGCAGAGCCTTGGCGATGACCCAGGCGGCGAGCGGCATCACCAGGTAATGCAGCACGATGCCGGCAATCACCGGCGCGGGGCGCGTGAAGACGCGCTGGAAATCGGCCACCGAAAGGGTGACGCCCATCGCCAGCATGATGATCGTCAGCAGTGTGGTGACGTGCGGCGCAATGCCGGCAAACGAGGCGGGCGAGAAGTACGCGGAAATCGAAATGAGCACGGCCCAGAGCGGAAATAAACGGGTGACGCGAGCAAGCATGACGGGCGGTCCTTGGTTATGTTTTATGGCGAGAAATAAAGGTCGATCGAGCGGCATGCGGCGAAGTGCGGTGCATGCCCGGGGCGCCACTCGCGAGGAGCGGCAGGCCTTGGCGGCGGGTGTCGGGCCGGGGGGGCCGTGGGGCGGCGCAGGCCTTCGTGAGGTGCGCCAGGCGGCGTCGCGCGGGTGCGCGCGATTTTGCCAAAACGCGCATTTTACCGTTCGTGGCGCGTTTGCCGGGAAACGTTGGTTGCGTGTGCAACGAGATGGTCTGAAAAGATCGAGAGCGTGGCCGGTGCATTCAACCGCACGCGAGAGCAGCCGCACAAAAAAGAAACCCGCGCGGTGCGCGGGTTGAACCCTTTCAGAGGAGTGTCAAGAAGACACTGAATCGTAGCGCGCGGCTCGTGCCCGGCCAACCAATCATCTGCGATTTGCTTAGCTCACGCCGATGGGCCGGGCGTGACCGGCACACGCCGCAGGCTCAGTTTGTGAAAGCGCAGCGTCATCAGCAGCGCGACGCTCGCGAGGCCGGCCGCGAGCCCCCACCACAAACCGCGCGCGCCGAGGCCGAAGTGAAAGGCCAGCATGTAACCGGTCGGAAAGCCGATGACCCAGTAGCCGAAAGTCGCGGCGATCATCGGCACGCGGGTGTCCTTCAGGCCGCGCAGGCAGCCTGAGCCGACCGTCTGCATGCCGTCGACGATCTGGAAGATCGCGGCCACGCCGAGCAGCGAGCTCGCCAACGTAACCGTGGCCGCGTTGGCCGGGTCGTCGAGATGCAGGTACAGCCCGACGATCCAGTGCGGCGCGGCGATCAGCACGATGCCCGACAGCGTCATGAAGCCGACGCCGAGCGCGAGCGCGACGAAACCCGCGTGGCGCGCGGCGAGCGGCTGGCCGGCGCCGGACCAGTAGCCGACCCGCACATTGGCCGCCTGGCCGATCGCGAGCGGCACCATGAAGGCCACCGAGGCGACGTTCAGCGCGATCTGGTGCGCGGCCAGTTGCGATTCGCCGAGCAGGCCGACCATCAGGCCGGTGGCGAGGAACAGGGTCGATTCGACGCCGTAGGTGATCGCGACCGGCCAGCCGATGCCGAACAGCTCGCCCATCAACGGCACGTTCGGCCGCGTCGCCACGACGAAATGTTTGTAGCGGGGCCGTAGATGCAACAAGGCCATCAGTACGAGCGCGCTCAGCCACACGGTGATCGAGGTGGCCGCTGCCGAGCCGAGAAAGCCAAGACGAGGCAGCCCGTAGACGCCATGAATCAGCCCGTAGTTGAGAAAGCCGTTGACGATCACGCTGACGAGCGACACCCACAGGAGCCGCTTGGCCGCGCCGATGGCCGGCAGGAACGAGCGCATCAGGCCGACCCCGATCAGGCTGCCGAGCGAGCCCCAGCGCAGCACCGCCGCATATTCGCCGACATTGTGCGCGAGCAGCACGGGCTCGCCGAAGGCCAGCAGGATCGGCGTGGCGAACGAAAGCAGGAAAAACGCTGGCACCGACAGCAGCACCGACAACACGAGACCGGTCCAGTAGATATGGGGCACGCGGCCTTCGTCCTGCGCGCCACGCGCGTGCGACACGCTCACGCTAACGGAGGTCAGCACGCCCTGCAGCAGCGTGACCACCACGAAGAACAGGTTGGCGCCGAGGCCGCCGGCGGCGAGCGCGTCCGGCCCGAGCGAGCCGAGCAGGATGGTGTCGGTGACGCCCATCGCCATTTGCGAAAGCTGCGCGATGGCGAGCGGCGCGGCGAGCCGGGCAGTGTCGGCAGCGTGGCGGGACAGGGTCGGCGGCCGGGCGGCCACCCGGGTGAAGCCGGATTGAGTCATGGAGCGCTTGGAAGCGGAAGGGGCGACAGCAAGGACGGGCGCAAGCCGAACGACCCGCGTGGCTTGCGCGCTGCCGGTGGCGAAACGCGTTGGCTCACCGGAAGCGCAGGGCGGCTGTCAGCCGACTGTTTGTCTGTCGAAACTGACAGCTTATTGCCTGGGCGCGGGGATGTCGATGGAGGAAGCACGATTTTGGTGCGTGTGGTCCTCCGAGTTTCCGGACTCAGCCCTTTAGTGACAGATCCTTGCCCGCGGGTCTTTGGCTTCGCGTTCACAGCGGCCAGCCAGTCTCTCCGGCGCAGTGTCTTCGGTTGATGAGGGTTTGGTCCCGCGACGGGCAAGACAGCCGGTCAAGCCTCGTGCACCGCGATCCGCGTATCGCCGAGCAGCACCACCTGGCCCGCGCGAATTTTGCAGGTTTTACGTGTTTCGACCCGGCCGTCGACGGTCACCGCGCCGTCCGCGACCATCATTTTTGCCGAGCCGCCACTGTCCGCGAGCCCCGTTATCTTCAGGAGATTGTGCAGTTCGACGTAGTCGCCGGTCAGTGTGAAATCGAGGTTGGGCATGGCGTTTGCACCTTGAAGCAAAGGGTTCGCATCATAAGCCAGAAGCTTGCCCTGAATGAAAATCCGGGAGCCACTGGGCCGCGCTCGCACCACTGCAAGCAAATGTTATGTAGTTGTCAGAAAGTGAAACGTTCCGTAACACCGATCGTCAGTTACGAACTTCACTCGTAAAGTGCGGCTCTGTAGCAAAGCTTGCTGGATTTTTTCCGGTGACGAACAGACCGGGCGAGGCGCCATGAAGCACGCATCACAGTGCGCTGGATACGACGCCCGCGTCACAACAACTTTAGAGAGGATTTAGCCATGACCCAGATTCGTACGCTCCTGATCGGTACCGCCCTCACTGCCTTCGCTGCGACCGCCGCGGTCGCGCAGACTGTACAACCGGTCGCCGGTATGAATGGCCAGGCACAGGTCCAGACCCAAGGCGCCGATGTCGCGCCCGCCGCCCCGGCCGCTCAGGGTGTGACGCCGGTGACGCCGGCGCCGACGCGTCTGACGGCGTCGGGCTCGACCGATCCGCTGGTCCAGAAGCGCGACGCCGACGCTCAGGCCAATGCTGAATACAAGGCATCGAAGAAGGCCTCCAAGGCGGAGTTGCAGCAACAGCAGAAGGCCGCCAGGACGCAATACAAGGAGCAGGTGCGGGACGCCAAGATCAACAAGAAAGCAGACAAGCAGACTGCCAACAATGAAATGAAGATGAACATGCAAGACCAGGCGGCCGATCAGGCCAACGGCGCTGACGTTAAGCACTAAGGAGGTGTCGCATGACTATCACCAAGCTGACGAAGAACCGAATTTACGCCGCGCTGATTGCCGGTTGCCTGTCGTCGGTCGCATTTGCGCAGGCGAGCGACCCGGCCGCCGCGCCGGTGACCCACGCCGACAAGAAGGCGGCCAAGGAACAATCGAGGGCGGACAAGAAGGCATCGGTGGCGCAAGCCAAAGCGGACAAGAAGAAAACTGATGCCCAGGCCGATGCCGACAAGGCGAACGCCGACGCCAATCTGAAGGACGCGAAGAAGCAGTAAGAAGGCGCTGAGAGACAGCAGGGCGTTGAGGACGTCTTGCTTTAGCTCGTCGAAGAAAATGGCCCGGAGCGCAGGTGCGCGCCCGGGCCATTTTTTTTGCGCTCGCCTTGCGCTCGCCTTGCGCCGCCGCTGTGCCGGGTTTTTGTTGCCGGTCCAAGGAGGAACGCGCACCCCGACGTTGTTGCCCGACGAAGCGACGCACTGCGCCGCGAACAGCGCCGCGCGCACGTCAGCTAGGCTTCGAGCCGGCGATTTCCAGGGTGTCTGGCACGATGCGGCGTGGAGTCTCGCTGATGGTTCTGCCGGACCTCTCGACGCCTGACGCCGGCAGGCAAAGGACCAGAAAAAAGGGTCGCTTGTCTCCGACAGTTGTATGGATATACAGTATGCGTCGCCGCTTCAATTCCACCTCAGGCCCGAATCCACTGTGCTCTCCGTCGCTGAATCTCCGCCACCGTTCGATACCGCCGCCTGGCTGGCCAAGCTCAACGACGCGCAACGCGAAGCCGTCGAACATGGCGCCGGCGATCCCAACGCGCCGCCGGGCGCTTTGCTGGTGATAGCGGGCGCGGGTTCCGGCAAGACCAACACGCTGGCGCATCGCGTCGCCAATCTGGTGGTGAAGGGTGCCGATCCGCGCCGTATCCTGCTGCTGACCTTCTCACGCCGCGCCGCGCTCGAAATGACCCGCCGCGTCACGCGCATCGCCGGTGCGGCGCTCGGTGCGCGGGCCGCGCTGGCACAAGGGCTCACGTGGTCGGGGACTTTCCATAGCGTCGGCGCGCGGCTATTGCGCGAATACGCAGACCTGATCGGCCTCGCGCCTGCCTTCACGATCAACGACCGCGAGGATTCCGCCGATCTGATGAACCTCGTTCGACACGAACTCGGCTTGTCGGCGAAAGAGCGGCGTTTTCCGGCCAAGGGCACCTGCTTTGCGATCTACTCGCGTGTGGTGAACACCGGCGCGTCGCTTGCCGACGTGCTCAACAGCGCGTTCCCCTGGTGCCGCGAATGGGAAGCCGATCTGCGCATGCTGTTTGCCGCGTACGTCGAAGCCAAGCAGAAACAAAGCGTGCTCGACTACGACGATTTGCTGCTCTACTGGTCGCATATGGCCGCCGAGCCGGCGATCGCGGCCGATCTTTCAGCGCGTTTCGATCACGTGCTGGTCGACGAGTATCAGGACACCAACCGCTTGCAGGCGTCGATCCTGCTCGCGTTGAAGCCCGACGGCCGCGGCCTGACCGTGGTCGGCGACGACGCCCAGTCGATCTATTCGTTTCGCGGTGCGACGGTGCGCAACATTCTCGACTTCCCGGCGCACTTCAATCCGCCAGCGCGGCAGATCACGCTCGAACGTAATTACCGCTCCACCGGGCCGATTCTGGCGGCATCGAACGCGGTGATCGAACTCGCCAGTGAGCGCTACACGAAGAACCTGTGGACCGACAAGGCCTCGGCGCAGCGTCCGCGTCTGGTGACGGTCGCCGACGAAGCGGATCAGGCGCGCTACATCGTCGAACAGGTGCTGGAAGCGCGCGAGCAGGGCATGAAGCTCAAGTCGCAGGCGGTGCTGTTTCGCGCCGCCCATCACAGCGCCGCGCTCGAGATCGAACTGACCCGGCGCAACATTCCGTTCGTGAAGTTCGGCGGCCTGAAGTTTCTCGACTCGGTGCACGTCAAGGATGTGCTCGCCGTGCTGCGCTGGGCGGAGAATCCGCGCGACCGCGTCGCCGGTTTTCGGGTTGTGCAATTGCTGCCGGGCGTCGGTCCCGCCACCGCCGCGAAGGTGCTTGACGAGATCGTGACGCGGGCGGGCGCCGGCCATCCGGCCGATCTCACCCAGAGCGCCGGTGGCGCGCTGGCCGCCTTTGCGCCGCCCGCTCGTGCGCAGGAAGACTGGCATCCGTTCGTCAAGCTGATGTCGAGCGTGTACGGGCGCCAGATGCCGTGGCCAGCCGAGTTCGAGATGGTGCGGCGCTGGTACGAGCCGCATCTCGAGCGCAATCACGAAGACGCGGCGATCCGTCACGCGGACGTGTTGCAGATGGAAAGCATCGCGGGCACCTACCCGTCGCGCGAGCGTTTTCTCACCGAATTGACGCTCGATCCACCCGACGCCACCAGCGGCGAATCCGGCGTGCCGTTGATCGACGAGGACTACCTGATCCTGTCGACGATTCATTCGGCGAAGGGGCAGGAGTGGCGCAACGTGTTCGTGCTGAATGGCGTCGACGGTTGCATTCCGTCCGATCTCGGCACTGGCAGCGAGGACGAAATCGACGAAGAGCGGCGCCTGTTATACGTTGCGATGACGCGCGCGAAGGAAGACCTGCATATTGTCGTGCCGCAGCGCTTTTACGTGCACAACCAGGCCCATATGGGCGACCGTCATGTCTGGGCGTCGCGCACGCGTTTCATTCCGGCGCATCTGATGCCACTGTTCGACGCTTACGCGTGGCCGCGCGTGCCGGTGGCGGGCGCGCCGACAGCTGCGGGGCTGGCCGCGGCGGCGCAAGCGAAGATCGAGATTGGGGCCCGGCTCAGAAAGATGTGGGATTGACGGCTTCTGCTCGACCTTACCGCGACTATCTAGGCTGCTGCTGTTGCGGCGCCGGACGCGGCGGCACGAAGAAATTGCGCAGCCAGGCGGCGAGGCGCGAGAACACGTCATACGGCTCTTCGACGAAAATTTCCGGCTTCAGCAAGCGCAGGTATTCCATGATCTGCTGCGCTTCCTGCTTCTGGAACGAACCGTGCGAAATGCCCAGACGCAGTAGCCCGCGCAGTTCGCCGAGCTTTTCACGCGCGCTGCTGCCTACGCTCGTTTCGCATGCCACCTTGGCTTCGTAGACGCGCTGGCGCAGCGATTCCACCAGCCGCCAGGCCGGCGTCTGCATGACCTCCTCGAGCGCCTGAATATCCTTTGCCTCGCTCTTGATCTGCGCCGCGAGCGGATCGATCAGCGCGGCGTCGCCTTCTGCTTCCTTGACGATTGCCGCGGCCCAGTCGCGGCACTGCTTGGCGAGCTCTTCCGGCGTCCATTCCGAGCGGGCCGCAAAGCCGAAACCGAATTCCCCCGCCTGCCGCATCAGGATCGCGACGACATCAGGAAACTCCTTGTCCAGCGTGCGTTTCGCCCACGCGTACTGGCCACCCTGCAACATCCGCTTAACCGCGTGTTCAGTCAGCGGCACCATGTTGTCGAGCAGCTTGGCGCGCAAAAAATCCTCAAACGACGGCGTCGCGAACTGCGGATCGAGCTTCAGCGAAACCCGCAGAAAGGCGTCGAAGTCCTTGCGCAGCGTCGCAATGGTCTCGTCTTTGAGCGTGAGGGTAATTTGACCCATGTGTTATCCCGTTTGGTCCTGCCCGCGCGGCTTCGTCATGTCGCCTGGCCGCACCCGGACCTTGTGAGACGCGACGCCGAATGCCGGCGCGGTTGATTCTGCCTGTTGCCGCGTAACCAGCGGGACGTATCCCGATGAGCGGACCTCGACTTGTTATCGACGGAATTGAGGGAAACTTGAGCGTTGATGAAGGATTGGCGGCGGGTCTAGAGGCAGGCGTCGGCATCGCCTGTATCGCGCACGGTGCGCAAGCAATACGCGCTCGGCGCGGCCGTGCGAGACGGCGCCGGTGTGCGGCGGGGCGCTGCGTCGCCGCGAGGCGCTGTTGCTGGCCTATGCGCTCGCCCCGTCGATGTATCACGCGCCGCCGTTGCAAGTCGTGCTCGCCTTGGCAGTGCGACGATGCGGCGGCGCCGATGCTGAGGGGGGCGCCATAGCGGCCGCACTGCCGCGGGCCATAGCGGCCGTCACGGCCGAGAGAAATGCGGCCGCCCCGCTGCGTCAATAGCGGCCTTTTGCGCCTATTTAAGCACAACGCCTTGCCAGACAAAAAAGACCGCCAGACCGACCGCGATGGTCAGGAGCGGCCGCCGCGTCAGCGCGCTGACCGCGATGGCCGCCAGCGCCCCGACCAGTTGCGGATTGCGCCAGGTCAATTCGGCACCGGTGCCGTGCGGCGAGACCGCCATCGGCACGATGATCGCGGTCAGCACCGTAACCGGCACGAAGCCGAGCGCGGTGCGCACGAGTGGCGGAAACACCAGCCGGTCGCCCAGCACGAAGACGGCGGCGCGGATCACCCATGTAATGACGGCCATACCGAGGATCAGGACGACATAGTTCATCGCGATGCTCCTACGGTTTTCTGCGAGGTTTCCTGCGAGATTTTCCGCGGGGCATCCCGCAGAGGCTCCTGCGTGGACTCCTGCGAGGTTGCGCGCGGGTTTTCGCGACTCCCCCGTGTGCCTCGCCCAAGTCGTGGCACTGACAGCAAGACACCGATTGCGACGCCGGCGAACACCGCGCCGAGCAGGCCGAGCTTGTATGGCCAGGCTTGCCAGAAGAAAGCCAACGTGCCAGCGGTAACGGCCGCCGCGATATAGCGCAGCGCGACGAGCTGCGGCACGACGATCGCAATGAAAGTGGCCACCATCGCAAAATCGAGTCCGAGCGACTGCAGGCCGGGAAAGGCGGCGCCGAACAGCAGGCCGGCGACGGTCCAGATCTGCCAGTTCAGGTACATGGCGAGACCCGCGCCGAAGAAGTAGTGCGGGCCGGCCGTGCCCGGCTCCCGATGCCGGTAGTGTTCCCATGCGACCGCGAAAACTTCGTCGGTGAGCAGCGCGCCGAGCGCCCAGCGCCAGCGCGCGGACAGATGCGCGACGTGCGGCGCGAGCGTCGCGCTATACAGCACGTGACGCAGGTTGACGACGAGCGTGGTCGCCCAGATCATCGCAAAACTCGCGTGGCCGGCGATCAGGCCCAAGGCGATGAATTGCGCGGAACCGGCGAATACGACGAGCGACATCAACTGCCCATGCCATAGATGCAGCGGACCGGACGCGACCAGGGTGCCGAAGATCACGCCGAAGGGCGCGGCGCCGACCATCATCGGGATGATGTCGCGCGCGCCGGCGGTGAATTCCTTTAGGTGGCCTGTGCTCGAGGGCTGGCCGGGGTTGGGATGGGTCAATCTTGCCTCCTTGATTCGGGAAGCATAGCGAGTGGCGGGGGCGCGGGCTTGTACGTTCTTGCGGTGGGCGCGCAGATGCTGCTGAGGGCAGTGGCCGGTTAATCGGGCTGATGCAATGCGCGACGCGCGGCTCGGGCGTAGCGCGGGCCAATCGGAACTTACCCTGTAGAGGTAGGTCCTGGGATTGCATCGCTGCATGGTGCTGCCTGCGCGGGCCACCGGTGTGGGTGCTTTGCTGCCTTGGGGATGGCTGAACGACCGGCCACGCCGCTCGATAGCGTTGTAAACACACCCGCGGCCGGCGCCCTGCCGTCCTGTGAGGGTTGCCTCAGCTGCCTTGCCAGCGTCCCGGCGGCACGCCGAACATGCGCCGGAAGTGGCGCGTGAAATGACTCTGATCCGTGAAGCCACTCGCTGCGGCGACCTCCGTCACGGAGACCCCCGCGCGCAACGGTGCGAGCGAGCGTTGCAGGCGTACCTGGTTGCGCCACGCGTGCGGTGGCAGCCCCGTAGCCTGGTTGAAAAGGCGTGCGGCGTGAAACGGCGACAGCCCCGCTGCCCGCGCGACTTCGGCCAGCGTGAGAGCTTCGGCCAGGTCGCCAGTCAGGCGCTCCTGCATGGTCGCGACGCGGGCGTCGTCAGCGGCGAGCCGCGACGGTTCCGGGTGCGTTTGCGAGTAGCGGGCCAGCAAGGTGGACAAAGCCTCGAGCATCGCCGCCTCGGCGGCGAGCGGCTCGTCGCCGGCCTCCAGCAGACGGTGCGCGCGCGCCAGTCGCCGCGCCAGATCGGGATCGCGGATCACGCCCGGCGCGAACCACGGTAACGGCTGCGGCTTGCCGGCGACCTCATTGGCAAGCTCGTGGATGAAGTCCACCGGCGCATACATCACGCGATACCGCCAGCCTGCCTCAACAGCCTTGGAACCCGTATGCAACTCGCCGGGGTTGATGATCGGCACGCTGCCCGCTTCGGCGACATAGTCCGAGCCGCGATACCGATAGCACTCGGCGCCCGCAACGATCACCGGAATTGTGTACGCGTCGTGCCAATGCGGTGTGAACTCATGGTCGTGATATTCGGCCGTGAGCAGATCCGCGCCGGGCAAAAGCGGCGTACGCCAATAGCGGGCGGAATCCTGGAAGCGATGCGCATTCATGATGGAACTCTGGCGGTGCGGCAACCTGCAACCTGCAACCCGGCAACCCGGCATGGCTGCTCAGTGTAGCGCGCCGTGGCCGCTGCCGGTGCCGTTACGCATGCCGTTCATGCCTTGGTGCAGTGTGTTTTGCCGTAGGGCGGCGATCACTTGACCGGGATCGTCGTACCGGTCGGCACCGGCACGGCGCTCACGCTGTTTTTCGCGCTGCCGCTGACGACGCGATCGCTGTAGGTCATGTACACCAGCGTGCTGCGCTTTGCGTCGACGATCCGCACTACATGTAGCGATTTGAAGATCAACGACATGCTCACGGAAAATACGTCAGCCTGCTTTTTCACAGGCCCCGTGAAGTTGATCGCGCCGACCTGGCGGCAGGCGATCGACGCTTCGGTCGGATCTTCGGCGATGCCAAGCGTGCCCTTGACGCCGCCGGTGCGCGCCCGCGACACATAGCAGGTCACACCCTGGACGAGCGGATCGTCATAGGCTTCGACGACCACGCGGTCAGAGCCCGTGACGCGGAAGTTGGTATTGACGCTGCCAACTTCTTCGCTGTGTGCTGGGGACAGCAGCAGGGCGGTAGTGACTGCAAGTGCGGTGCGCAACAAGGTGGGTTTCATGGGATGACCGTGCAGGAGGGCGTGGGTTGAGCGCGAGCAGGTTGCGCCGACGAAACACCATCGTATAACGGCGTGTCCGCCAGGGGGTCAGTGCGAATACCGAGATCATGCGCTAGCGGCCGGTCGAAACAGACGCCCGTTCCCCGACTCGAGTCATCTTGATCCTGCATTGATGGGCCAGACCAAAACAGAACGACCAAAACAAAAAGGCCCACACGAATGCGGGCCTTCAAAATTTTTTGGCTCCTCGACCTGGGCTCGAACCAGGGACCTACGGATTAACAGTCCGGCGCTCTACCGACTGAGCTATCGAGGAACAGCAGTACAACTTGATCTACATAAAAAAGCCCGTATTGGTTAACGGGCTTTTGCAATTCTTGGCTCCTCGACCTGGGCTCGAACCAGGGACCTACGGATTAACAGTCCGGCGCTCTACCGACTGAGCTATCGAGGAACAGAACAACAAACAGCAGAGAAGCGAAATTGTAGAAGCAGCTTAAGCACCTGTCAATACCCTGCGTTCATCTCGATTTGATTCGAATGCAACAGCAGGGCACCGGCCGTGCTGCTTAACGTGCGAGCAGGGCCAGCTTTTCCTTCACATCCTTGAATTCGTCGGCTTCCGGGAGCGGCGCCTTGGTCTTGGTGATGCTCGGCCAGTTCTTCGCCAGATCGGCATTCAGCTCGGTGAAGTGCTGCTGGTCGCCCGGCACGTCTTCTTCGGCATAAATGGCGTTCACCGGGCACTCGGCTACGCACACGGCGCAGTCGATGCATTCATCGGGGTCGATCGCGAGGAAGTTGGGACCTTCGCGAAAGCAGTCCACCGGGCACACATCGACGCAGTCGGTATAGCGGCACTTGATGCAGCTTTCGGTCACAACGTGAGTCATTCAGGCAGCTCCTGCATGCGGAATCAGGGAAGGCGAAACGCCAAAAACGCTATTGTAACGTAACGTCAAGAGCCGCATACGGCAGCGGGCAATGCCTTTTATACGTTTTCGTGATTAGGTTATGGCGTCCGGCGCAGCAGTCCCGCAACAGGCTGAGGGCGCGCTGAATCCGGACGCATTCGGGTAACATGCGTCAGGTCGGCGCGCACGGGGCGCGTCGCGCGCGCATGGGTTGACGCGGTTGGTCGAGCCAGGCTTTCCGTTTTTCCTGCAGTCCAGTTCGCACCATCATGATTATTACTTCGCTGCTCGACACCGATCTGTACAAGTTCACGATGATGCAAGTGGTGTTGCATCACTTTCCCGCGGCGAATGTCGAGTACCGGTTTCGCTGCCGCACGCCGAATGTCGATCTCGTGCCGTATATCGCCGAGATTCGCGGTGAAGTGCGCAAGCTGTGCGAGCTGCGCTTCACCGACGACGAACTCGATTACCTGCGGCGCATGCGCTTCATCAAGGGCGACTTCATCGAGTTTCTCGCGCTGTTCCATCTGAACGAGAAATACATATCGATCGAACCGTCGCCGAAGGGCAACGGCGAAATCGACATCGAGATCAAGGGGCCGTGGCTGCACACGATCCTGTTCGAGATCCCGATGCTCGCGATCGTCAACGAAGTGTACTTCCGCAACACCCAGCAAAAGCCTGATTACAGCGAAGGGCGCGACCGTCTGGTCGAGAAGATCAAGCTGCTGGGCGCGCGTCCGGAATTCGCCGACTGCAAGATCGCCGATTACGGCACGCGCCGCCGCTTCTCGAAGCAATGGCACGAAGAAGTGATCCTCACGCTGAAAGACGGCCTCGGCGAGCAGTTCGCCGGCACCAGCAACGTGTTCTACGCGATGAAGCACAGCCTCACGCCGCTCGGCACGATGGCGCACGAGTACCTGCAGGCGTGTCAGGCGCTCGGTCCGCGGCTGCGTGACTCGCAGATCTTCGGCTTCGAAATGTGGGCGAAGGAATATCGCGGCGACCTGGGTATTGCACTGTCGGACGTGTATGGCATGGAGGCGTTCCTGCGCGACTTCGACATGTACTTCTGCAAGCTGTTCGACGGCGCGCGCCACGATTCCGGCGATCCGTTCGACTGGGGCGAGCGCCTGCTCAAGCACTACGAGGCGAACCGCTGCGATCCGCGCACCAAGATCCTCGTCTTCTCCGACGCGCTCGACATTCCGAAGGTGCTGCAACTGTACGAGCGTTTCCGCGGCCGCTGCAAGCTGGCATTCGGCGTAGGAACCAATCTGACAAACGATCTGGGCTACAACCCGTTGCAGATTGTCATCAAGATGGTTCGCTGCAATGGTCAGCCGGTGGCGAAGCTGTCCGATTCGCCGGGCAAGAACATGTGCGAAGACAAGGCCTATCTCGCGTATCTGCGGCAGGTGTTCGGCATTGCGCAACCCGAGGAAGACGCTGCGAAGTAGTGCTGCGCCCGCGCGGCTCTTGTGCGGCGGGTGACGACATTGACCGTTGCAGGCACGTCGAGGGGGGCGAATCCCCGGTAGGGGCCGGTTTACGTGCCGCTCAGGTGCCAATGCTTCGCGGAAATTGCGCTCGCCGCGTCGCCAGGACGCGGCCATAGGCCATTCGGCCAGGGTGTTCGCGCGCAGTGTGGCCGGTATAATTCTCGCCATATCGCACGGCTGTCGACACGAGGATTTCGCAGATGGATACATCGATTGCCCGCCGTAACATCCTGGCGCGCATCCGCGCAGCGCAGGGGCGCGAGCCTGAGCCGTCCGCTTCAGAGCGCGAGGCGGCGGCGGATTATCTGGCACGCCATCCCCAAGGTCCGCGTCCGGAGATGCCGGCCGATCTGATCACGCGCTTCATCGAAGAAGCGCAGAAAATGGCGACCACGGTCGATACGGTCGAAGCACTGAGCGAGGTGCCGGCCGCCGCGTATCGCTACCTCACTGAACATGCTTTGCCGGTGCAGGCAATTGCATGGCAAACCCTCCAGGATTTACAGTGGGCCGAAGCCGGTCTCAGCGTCGAATTCCGCAAGCCTGAAGACGGCGACGTGGTGGGACTCACCGGCTGCTTCTGTGCGACCGCGGAGACCGGCACGCTGGTTCTGCTGTCCGGGCCCGAGACTTACGCATCGGCGGGACTGCTTCCGGAAACGCATATTGCGATCGTGCCGGCCTCGCGCATCGTCTCAGGACATGAAGAGGCGTTCGGGCTGATCCGCAGCGAGCGCGGTGAACTTCCGCGCGCGGTCAATTTCGTCTCCGGGCCATCGCGCACCGGCGATATCGAACAGACTATCGTGCTTGGCGCACATGGGCCTTATCGGGTGCATGTGATTGTCGTGCGTGGCGCCTGAGTTGGGCGACAGATGGTGTCTGCCGACGGCGCGCCCAGTTGTCCGCTGTAACAAGGATTCCAAAAATATGAAACGACATGCCGTATGGACGAGCATGGTGTTCGTCGCGGCACTGACGCTGGCGGGATGGCCCCAACTGGCTTCGGCGGCTACGCTCGACGGCGCCACTTTATCGGCGCTGTGGGGCTTGCCGTTTGCAGGCGTGTTGTTGTCGATTGCGGTGTTTCCGTTGGTCGTGCCGGCATTCTGGCATCACCATTTCGGCAAGATCGCGGCAGTGTGGGCGCTCCTGTTTCTGGTGCCGTTTGCGCTTACCTTCGGCACGGCGCTCGCATTCGGTACGCTGGTGCACGCGGTGCTCGAAGAATATATTCCATTCATCGTGTTGCTGGCCGCACTCTATACGGTGGCGGGCGGCATCTGCGTACGCGGCAATCTGCACGGCACGCCGCGGCTGAATACCGCCATTCTCGCTCTCGGCACCTTATTGGCCAGCATCATGGGTACGACCGGCGCGGCGATGCTGCTGATCCGTCCATTGCTGCGCGCCAATGACAATCGCAAGCATGTCGTTCATGTGGTGGTGTTCTTCATCTTCCTGGTGGCAAACGCCGGCGGCTCACTATCGCCGCTCGGCGACCCGCCGCTCTTTCTCGGCTTTCTGCAGGGCGTGAGTTTTTTCTGGACCACCACGCATCTGGCGTGGCCGATGTTGTTCGTCTGCGTCGTGCTGCTGGCCGCGTTCTATGCATTGGACTCGTACTATTTTCATCGGCGGGAAGAAGAGCGCTCGCGCTTTCTCGATCCCACGCCGGATTCGCCGCCGCTCGGCATCGACGGCAAGATCAACTTCGTGCTTCTCGCGGCCGTGATTGCGCTGGTTTTGATGAGCGGACTCTGGAAGCCGGACGTCGCGTTCGACGTCTTCGGTACGCACGTCGCGTTGCAAAATGCCGTGCGCGATGTGGCGCTGATCGGTGTCACCTTGCTCTCGGTCGCGTTGACGCCGCGGGCGGCACGCGCGGGCAACGACTTCAACTGGGCGCCGATCGAAGAGGTCGCCAAGCTGTTTGCCGGCATTTTCGTGACAATCGCGCCGGTCATCACGATCCTGCGGGCCGGCGAGGCGGGTGCGTTCGCCGGCATCGTCCATCTGGTCAACCCGTCCGGCCAGCCGCACGACCTGATGTACTTCTGGGCGACCGGCCTGCTATCGTCGTTTCTGGACAATGCGCCGACCTACCTGGTGTTCTTCAACCTGGCCGGCGGCGACGCGCAGAGCCTGATGACCACCGGTGCCACCACGCTCGCCGCGATCTCGGCCGGCGCGGTGTTCATGGGCGCCAATACGTATATCGGCAACGCGCCGAACTTCATGGTGAAAGCGATCGCGGAATCGCGGGGCATTCGCATGCCGAGTTTTTTCGCGTATCTCGGCTGGTCGGCTGCGGTGTTGTTGCCACTGTTTTTGGTCACCGGCTGGCTGTTTTTTTGACGCCGGGTTTCATGCTTATTTGCGACGCCGAGACCATTTAACTCGACGCGCTATTCGGAGAATTGCAATGCAGAAGATCCTCGTCGCTCGCCCGATCTTTCCCGACGTGATCGAACGGCTCAAACAGTATTTCGACGTCGACTGGCACCAGGGCGACGTGTTGTCAGTTGAAGAACTGACTCGCCGTCTCGCGGACAAAGACGGCGCGCTGACCGCGGGCGATCCGATCGGCGCGGCAGTGCTCGCGGCAGCGCCGCGTCTGCGGGTCGTGTCGAACATGGCGGTGGGCTACAACAATTTCGACATGGCCGCGTTCAATGCGGCGAATGTGCTCGGCACCAATACGCCGGACGTGCTGAACGAATCGACTGCGGATTTCGGCTGGGCATTGATGATGGCCGCGGCCCGCCGCGTCGCCGAATCGGAGCATTGGTTGCGCGAGGGCAAATGGCAGAAGTGGAGCTATGACAGCTTTCTAGGCAGCGATATCTACGGCTCGACCCTCGGTGTGATCGGCATGGGCCGCATCGGGCAAGCGCTGGCGCGTCGTGCGAAGGGCTTCAACATGCAGGTGATTTATCACAACCGTTCGCGCGTCGCGCCGGAGATCGAAGCGGAGTTGAACGCGCAATACGCGTCCAAACAAGACCTGCTGCAACGCGCGGATCACGTGGTACTGGTCTTGCCGTACACGAAGGAAAACCATCACACGATCGGCGCGGCCGAGCTCGCGCAGATGAAGCCGACCGCAACGCTCACCAACATCGCGCGCGGCGGCATTGTCGACGATGCCGCGCTGGTCGAGGCGCTGCGTTCGAAGCAGATTGCCGCAGCCAGTCTGGATGTCTATGAGGGCGAGCCGAATCTGAATCCCGACCTGCTGAGCGTGCCGAATGTCGTACTGACGCCGCACATCGCCAGCGCGACCGAAGCCACGCGCCGCGCCATGGCGAACCTCGCCGCGGACAATCTGATCTCGGCGCTGGGTGAAGGTCCGCGCGCCGGCCTGCCGCCGAATCCGATCAACCCACAGGTGCTTGGCAAGGCGCGTTCATGACAATGATTCTGGTGGCGGCCGTTGCCGTGCTGGCGGTCGCTTTGGTCATCGCCCTGGCATTGCTGATGCGCGGCCATGGCCGCGCTGACGAAAGCGAGCGGTTCGAGATTTTGAGCGAGCGTATCGACGCAGCAGCAGGTGCGCAATCGCATGCTTATGAGCGGCTCGAGCGGCAACTGCGCAATGACATCACTGAAACGGCGCGCGTGTCGCGTACCGAGCAGAGCAGCGGGTTCGCGCACTTCCAGCAAACGCTGGCATCGCAATTCAGCAGTATGACGACAGTGCAGGGCGGCAAGATCGACGGCTTCGCGCAGCAACTCGACGCGGTGCGTCACAGCCTGCAGCAGCAGGCGCAGCAGGCACGCGATGAGCAAGGGCGCACGCTCAGGCAGTTCGGCGAAACGCTGAGCTTGCAACTGGGGCAGCTCACCGAAGCGAACGATCGCCGCTTCGCCGAGGTGCGTGCGACCATCGAGCAGCGGCTGAAAGACATTGAGGCGAACAACTCGACCAGGCTCGAAGAGATGCGCCGTACCGTCGACGAGAAATTGCACGCTACGCTCGAACAACGCCTCGGCGAATCGTTCAAGCTGGTGTCCGACCGGCTGGAGCAGGTGCATCGCGGACTCGGCGAGATGCAGACCCTGGCTGCGGGCGTTGGCGATCTGAAGAAGGTTCTGACCAACGTCAAAACGCGCGGCACGTGGGGCGAAGTGCAACTCGAAGCATTGCTCGAACAATTGCTCACCGCGGATCAATACGCGAAGAACGTTGCCACGGTGCCGAAGAGCGCCGATCGCGTCGAATTCGCGATCAAACTGCCGGGCCGCGCGGCGACGGGTGAATCCGCCATGCCGGTCTGGTTGCCGATCGACGCCAAGTTCCCGCGCGAGGATTACGAGCGGCTGATCGAGGCTCAGGAGCGCGCCGATCCCGTTGCGGTTGAGGAGGCCTCGCGCGCGCTGGAAGCGCGGATTCGCGCCGAGGCCCGGACGATTGCTGAGAAGTATGTGGCGCCGCCGCACACCACGGATTTCGCGCTGCTGTTTCTCCCGACCGAAGGCCTGTACGCGGAAGTTCTGCGTCGGCCGGGCCTGACTGATCAGCTGCAACGCGACTACCGCGTGACGATTGCCGGCCCGACCACGCTCACCGCCTTGCTCAATAGTTTGCAGATGGGCTTCCGCACGCTGGCGATCGAGAAGCGGTCGAGCGAGGTGTGGCAAGTGCTCGGCGCGGTGAAAACGGAGTTCGGCAAGTTCGGCGACGTGCTGGCCAGGACCAAGGCACAGCTTGAAACCGTTACGCGTTCGATCGAAGCCGCGGAAACCCGCACCCGCGTCATGAACCGCAAGCTGCGTGACGTCGAGGCGTTGCCGGGTGAAGAGGCGAGCGGATTGCTCGGCGATGCGCTAACGGGCGTGGATCCCGACGAGCAGTAGTGGCGGACGGTGGTTACCCGGACTGATTTTTTCGCGGCGCTGCTGATCGGTTTCAGGGGGCACCGAGCCAGTTCAAACTCAGGAAGCGGCCCCTCTTGCCAGCCGTTCTAGCGCGTCACCCGCGAGGCGCACGACACGCCAATCCGGCATCACCGTCGCGCCCATCTTCTCGTAGAAGCTAATGGCCTGCTTATTCCAGTCGAGCACGGTCCATTCAAAGCGTCCGCACTGCCGCTCAACTGCCAGCGCCGCCAGCCGGGCGAGTATCGCAGTGCCAAGACCGCTGCCCCGCTGACCCGGTTGCACGTAGACGTCTTCCAGATACAGCCCGCGCTTGCCGACGAAGCTCGAGTAATTGTGGAAGAACAGCGCATAGCCGACGAGGCGTCCTTCGTCTTCCGCCACCAATGCTTCGATCGAGGGCCGCGCGCCGAACAGCGCGTCACGCAAACCGTCTTCAGTCGCGACGAATACGTGCGTGAGGCTTTCGAATTCGGCCAGCTCGTACGTCAGCGCGAAGATTGCGCCCGTATCCGCGGGCGTCGCGGCGCGGATCGTTGCGGACATTACGCTTCTTCCGGCGCGTCGGTCAGCTGGATTTCGATGCCGCCAAAGCGCGATGCCACCCAGTTGTACGCGTGGCACGCAATCCACAGCAGGACGAAGCCGAGAATCGCGTTCAGCAGCAAGGCGCTGAACACCGTGCTCAGTTCTACCGAGCCGTAGCGGATGAACGCCACCAGCACGCCCAGCAGCACGATCGGCACCGAGAACGTCAGGTACACGAGGATCAGTGCTTTGGCTGTCTGTCCCGGTGCAATGAACGAGATCTGTTTTTTCATGTAAGTCAAACCCGTGTGTCGAAGTGGTAATCAGTAAAGCTGCAAAATGAGGCTGCAAATCCGGCTGCAAGCGAGGCCACAACAGAAGCGCTCAGTACGTCATCAGATGAGACCGTCGAACAGCATGATATCGACGTGCTCACCCTCGGCAATCTCGGCTTCGTCGTGTCCGAGCACGATGAAGCAGTTGGCCTCGCTCATCGAACTCAGCACGCCGGAGCTTTGCGAGCCAGTTGGCGTGACATGCCATTGACCGTGCGCGTCCCGCTCGGCCACGCCGCGCTGGAACTCGGTGCGGCCGGCGCGCTTGCGGATTGCCTGGCGGCTGGCGGCGCGCAAGACCGGCAATGCCTGCGGCGTCGCGCCGGACATCAACAGCAGCACTTCGCGGACGATCTGATAGAACGCCACCATCACAGCCACGGGATTGCCTGGCAAGCCAAAAAATAGCGCAGGCTGCCCGAGGCCCGGATGCTCGCCGGACCAGACGCGCCCAAATGCGAGCGGCCGGCCTGGACGCATGGCGAGACTCCAGAAGGCGACGTCGCCGAATGTCTGCAGCAATTGCTTGGTGAAATCCGCCTCGCCAACGGACACGCCGCCCGAGGTCAACACCACGTCGGCGCTGGCTGCGGCACTGCGCAGCGCGGCTTCGAGCGCGGCGGGTTCGTCGCGCACCACCCCGAGATCGAGCGTCTCCATGTTCAGGCGCCGGAGCATCGCAAACAGCGTGTAGCGATTGCTGTCGTACACCGAACCCGCGTCGAGCGGCTCTCCGAGCGAGCGCAATTCGTCGCCGGTGGAGAAAAATGCGACGCGCAAACGCCGCCGCACGTTGACTTCGCCAATGCCGAGCGAAGCCAGCAAACCGAGGTCCGACGCGCGCATGATGCGGCCGGCGCGCAGCGCGGCGTGACCGCGAGCGAGATCTTCGCCGGCCAGACGCCGGTTGGCGCCGGCCCGCACGGCATTGGCCGCAAAGCGAATCGAGGTGGAATCGGCACTGCGCTCGACGAGTTCCTGCGGCACGACGCTGTCGCAGTCAGCCGGCATGCAGGCACCCGTCATGACGCGCACGCATTGCGTTGTGCCCACCTGGCCCGCGAATGGATGGCCGGCCAGCGCCTTGCCGACGATCGTCAGATCGATCGTCGACTCGTTCGTCGCCAAGGCCGCGCGATTGAACGCGTAGCCGTCCATGGCCGAGTTGTCGTGCGACGGAACGTCGATCGGCGAGACGATGTCGGCCGCGAGCACGCGATTGAGCGCGTCGCGCAAAGGCACGCGTTCGACCGCCGTGACGGGCGTCGCCCATTGACGGACGATCGCCTGAGCGGCCGGGACGGGTAGCGCGTGAGGATCGTACTGCGTGACGCAGCGGGAAAATTCGTTAAGCGTGGTCATGAAGGGGTAGACGTCGCGACCAGAGGCGGGAGCGGCTGTTGCCGTGCGGCCGGAGCGGGATTTTTGAACCAGGGCCTCAGCAACGTTCGAGGTCGGCGAGTTCTTGTAACGAATTGATATTGTAAAACGCGCGCTCGTCGGCAAAGGTGACTTCGACCGTCCTGTGGCGTGCGTACCACGCGCGGACCTTGCGCTCACCGGCTTCCAGAAAGCTTGCGAGGTCGTCTGCGAGACCCGTGCGCAACAGCGCAAACACGGGATGGAGCGAGACGTGGCCCGCGGCGTCAGTGGTCGTGACGGTGGCGATGTCAGCCTGATTCGAGTGGAGCGCCTGCGCGAGCCGGTCGGCGAGTTCGGCAGGCAGTCCCGGCGAATCACAGGGCGCGCTCAGCACGTACGCGGTTTCGGCGGTGCGCAGTCCGGCCAGCAGGCCCGCTAGCGGTCCGGGAAAGCCGGGCAGGGTATCGGCAAGCACCTTGGCGCCGAACGGCGCGCCGAGTGTGCTGTAGACATCAGGGTGACGATTGGCGCTGATCAGCAAGGCGCCGGTTTGCGGTGCGAGCCGCTTCAGCACATGGGCCGCGAGCGGCTCGCCGTGCAGCGGTTGCAGTCCTTTGTCGAGCCCGCCCATGCGCATGCCGCGTCCGCCTGCGAGGACCAGACCGGTGATGTGGTCGCGTGTCGGGTTCATGGATTCGGCCGTTTAGCCGCCGATATACGACATTTCCACGCGGCGACCGTCCTGCTCGCGCGGCGCGGCGGCGCTGCTGCCGCGCAATTGCGAATAACGGTCGCTGCGGCCTTGCCAGATTTCGGCGACGGCCGTGGCGATATCGGCGTCGCTCGCGCCGCTGCGCAGCAACGCGCGCAGATCGTGACCGGACGACGCGAACAGGCACAGGTATAACTTGCCCTCGGTCGACAGACGCGCGCGCGTACAGGTGCCGCAAAACGCGCGTGTCACGCTCGAAATCACGCCGACTTCGCCGCTGCCGTCCACGTACCCCCAGCGCTGGGCGGTTTCGGCTGCACTGTGCGCCTCGAGCGGTACGAGTGGGAAATGTTCGGCGATCCGCGTCACGACCTCGGCGGAAGGCAGCACTTCAGTCATGTTCCAGCCGTTCGACGTGCCCACGTCCATGTACTCGATGAAACGCAAGACCGCACCCGAGCCTTTGAAGTGGCGCGCCATCGGCACGATCTGGCTGTCGTTGGTGCCGCGCTTGACGACCATGTTGACCTTCACCGGCGCAAGGCCCGCGGCGTGAGCCGCGGCGATTCCGTCCAGCACGTCGGCGACCGCGAAGTCGGCGTCGTTCATGCGGCGAAACAGGGTGTCGTCGAGCGCGTCGAGACTCACGGTCACGCGGGTCAGGCCGGCGTCTTTCAGGCTGCGCGCCTTGCGCTCCAGCAGTGAACCGTTGGTGGTCAGCGTTAGATCGAGTGGGCGGCCTGCCGGCGTGGTGAGTTGCGCGAGCCGTTCGATCAGGTATTCCAGATTTTTGCGCAGCAACGGCTCGCCGCCCGTAAGGCGGATTTTCTCCACGCCATGTGCGACGAAGAGCCGCGCTAAACGTTCGATTTCTTCGAAGCTGAGCAGCGCGCTATGCGGCAAGAACGCGTAATCCTTGTCGAACACCGCGCGCGGCATACAGTAGACGCAGCGGAAATTGCAGCGATCCGTCACCGATATGCGCAGATCGCGCAGCGGGCGCGCTAGCGTGTCATGCAGGGCGCCGTTAGGCGCCTGCACCGGGCCGGAGATGACCGGCACCGCGCTGAGATCGGCAACAGGGATGATACGTCGGGACATGAATTGCTTCGCTTGATGCTTCGTTTTGGGCTGCTCAGGTGCTGTCTGGTTGCTGCTTGGCGCTGCGATTAATGCTGCGATTGGCACCTGGATCTTCATTCTAGCGGAAATGCATGCGGCGGCTGCTGGACCCCGGACGCTGTCGGGGTATACGGGGAGCCGCATAAAGCGCGCCGCAAGGGTTGGCCGCGCGGCGCCCATAAAAACAAAAAGCCCGCCGATGAGGGCGGGCTTTTTGCGTGGCGGCGGTTCGCTTACTGCGGGTGCTTACCCGTTTCCACCATTTGCATCGGCGCGGTTTCAACCGGCGGCAACGCCTTACGCTCGCGACCCACGCGAACCGGCTTGGCCGCTTGAGCAGCAGCTTCCTGCGCGGCCCGCAGCTTGTCGGCGTCCGTGTTCACCCAGACGAGACCGGCTTGTTCCAGCACCGGCTTCAGGGCTTCCTCCGACACACCGTCGTTACGCGGTGTTTGCGGAGCAACTGCGACGGGTGCCGGCTCGACTGCTGCCGGCTCAACTGCCGGAGCGACCGCTGCAACTACCGGCTGCGGTTCGACGATTTCGGCTTGCGGCGCCGGCTGAGCGGCCGGTGCTTCGACCACGGCCGCCGGAGCTGCGGTTTCTACCGGAGCCGGTGCGGCGTGCGCTTCGACTACCGGCGCAACTGCCGGCGTTTCGACCCGAGCTTCAACGGGCGTTTCCACCCGAGCTACAACGGGAGCTTCAACGTGAGCAACCGGTTCGACGAGTGAAACCGTCTCGCTCGCGGCCGGTGCAGCTTGGGCGGCTTCGACCGGCGCGGCAACGGCTGGCGCCACCGGCGCTTCCGCTACTTGCTCGACGGCAACCGGTGTCACCGGCGCTTCTGCGACCGGCACAACCGTTTCCGTCCTGGCAGCCTTCTCGACGGCCAGAGCCGGCGATTCGACTGCAGCATGCAGTTCACTGACGACAGTGGTTTCCGTCGCAACGGCAGCGACAACCACTTCCACCGGTTTGACCTCGTTGACTTCAGCTTTGTGCTCAACCGGTTGATGCGCGGTACGCACCGGCGCTTCGTCGGTCACATTGGCGTTGTCGCCTTCAGCTTCCGCGACGTCCGCAGCCAGATTGCCGTTCACGTCTTCTTCACGCTCACGACGACCACCCCGGCGGCCGCGACGGCGACGACGGCGCTCTTCACCTTCACGCGCCACCGCTTCCTGGTCGACCGGCGCACCGTTTTCGCCCAAGGCGGCCTGGTTTTGCGCCAGTTCTTCCGCCGTCAGTGCGTCGTTTTGCGTCAGTGCATCTGCCGCTTCCGGCTGTTGCTTGCGGCGTTCGCCACGTTCAGCGCGCTCGCCACGCTCACGACGTTCGCCGCGTTCCGGGCGCTCACCACGCTCGGCGCGCGGTGCGCCGTCGACGGTTTCCGCCGCACGATCGTTGCCGCGATTGTCGCGGTCACGGTTTTCGCGGCCCTCGCGACCTTCACGCGGCTCACGAGCCTCGCGTGGTTCACGGCCTTCGCGGACCTCGCGCGGCTCACGATTGCCACGCGGCTCGCGCGCTTCACGTGCTTCACGCGGTTCACGACCTTCGCGTGCCTCACGGCCTTCGCGCGGTTCGCGTTCCTCGCGACGCTGCGGCGGCTGCTGAGCTTGAGCCTGACGGCCGCCGGTCGTGCCTTCGGCACGGCCTGCTGCATCGCGGCTGCCAACGCCGCCACGGCGATTGCGGTTGCGATCGCCGCCGCGTTCGCCGGTGCGCTCACCGCGCTCCGTGCGTTCGCCGCGTTGCGGACGCGTCTGCTTTTCGGTCGTAGCCGATGCGGCAGGCGCCGGTGCGGCCGGCTGCATGCCGAACAGATTCTTCAACCAGCCGATAAAGCCACCGCCAGCCGGGGTGACAGCCACCGGAGCCGGCGTTGCCACCGGACGGACCGGCGCACTCGGGGCCGGCTTCTCAGGCGTGATGCCCTTGACCGCTGCTTCCTGCTTCGGCTTCACTTCCTCGGCGCGCTTGCTGTAACCGGTTTCCGATTCCAGTTCGCGGGCTGCTTCCTCAGCCATCTTCCACGAGGCGCGCGGTTCGTCGAGGCGCGCATCGTCGTGACGCAGGCGCTCGAGCTTGTAATGCGGCGTGTCGAGGTGCTTGTTCGGGATCAGAACGACGTTGACCTTGAAACGCGACTCGATCTTGTTGATTTCAGCGCGCTTTTCGTTCAACAGGAAGGCGGTCACTTCGACCGGCACCTGGCAATGGATTGCCGCGGTGTTTTCCTTCATCGCTTCTTCCTGAATGATCCGCAGCACTTGCAGCGCGGACGATTCGGTATCGCGGATGTGGCCCGTACCGTTACAGCGCGGGCAGGTCACGTGGCTACCTTCCGACAAAGCCGGACGCAGACGTTGGCGCGACAGCTCCATCAGGCCGAAGCGCGAGATCTTGCCCATCTGGACGCGTGCACGGTCGTGCTTCAAAGCGTCTTTCAGGCGTTGCTCGACTTCACGCTGGCTCTTGGCCGATTCCATGTCGATGAAGTCGATCACGATCAGGCCGCCCAGGTCGCGCAGGCGCAACTGGCGGGCCACTTCGTCGGCGGCTTCGAGGTTGGTGCGTGCCGCCGTTTCCTCGATGTCGGCGCCCTTGGTGGCGCGTGCCGAGTTCACGTCGATCGCGACCAGCGCTTCCGTGTGGTCGATCACGATTGCGCCGCCGGAGGGCAGCGGCACCGTGCGCGAGTACGCGGTTTCGATCTGGTGTTCGATCTGGAAGCGCGAGAACAGCG
Organism: Paraburkholderia sp. RL17-337-BIB-A; assembly: GCF_046025895.1. Taxonomy (NCBI): domain Bacteria; kingdom Pseudomonadati; phylum Pseudomonadota; class Betaproteobacteria; order Burkholderiales; family Burkholderiaceae; genus Paraburkholderia; species Paraburkholderia sp. RL17-337-BIB-A. The sequence goes on from NZ_JARESY010000001.1 coordinate 1,144,963, forward strand.
GCACGTCGTCGTGATACCGCTTCACCTTGCTGACATTGTCCGGCATCACGATATCCATGAAGGCGCGGGCCTGGTCATGGATTTCGGTGGTGTCGATCAGGATTTCGCCGATATCCGGCTGGAAATAGTCGCGAATCGCGCGGATCACCAGACTCGATTCGAGATAAATCAGCATCGGCTGGCCGCTCGAACCGCTTTGCGACGCGGCCTCGATGGCACGCCACAGTTGCATCAGGTAGTTCAGGTCCCACTGCAGCTCTTCGGCGCTGCGGCCAATGCCGGCCGTGCGCGCGATGATGCTCATGCCTTCCGGCAATTGCAGCTGCGCCATGGTTTCGCGCAGTTCCTGACGGTCGTCGCCTTCGATCCGGCGCGATACGCCGCCGCCGCGCGGGTTGTTCGGCATCAAAACCAGATACCGGCCGGCGAGCGAGATGAACGTAGTAAGGGCCGCGCCCTTGTTGCCGCGCTCTTCCTTTTCGACCTGAACGATCAGTTCCTGGCCTTCTTTCAGGGCGTCCTGAATGCGCGCGGAGCGCATATCGACGCCGTCACGGAAATACTGGCGGGCGACTTCCTTGAACGGCAAAAAGCCGTGGCGGTCTTCGCCGTAGTTGACGAAACAGGCCTCGAGCGACGGCTCGATGCGGGTGATGATGCCCTTGTAAATATTGCCTTTGCGCTGTTCGCGCCCGGCGGTTTCGATGTCGATATCGATGAGTTTTTGCCCATCGACGATGGCAACGCGCAGTTCTTCCTGCTGCGTCGCGTTGAACAACATTCGTTTCATTGAACGGCTCCAGGCGGCTTAGCTAGCCCTCAGCTGCGCGGTTGTCAGTCGCGAGAGCGAGGAGGGCAGCGGCATGCCGCGCCTTATTGTGTTTTCACAAGCACGCTGGAGCGGGAAAAATGGCGGGAGAATTGCCTGAGAGGGCCCGGTCCCCTTGAAAATGGGCACGGTGCCGCAGGGCACATGCGAACACGGCTTCAAATAACGACCCGACACGCCGCGGGTTCTGCCAGCAGACCTTCATAAGCCTTTCGTCCACTCGCGCCGGTGCGCCAACTGGGCGCGTGACCGGAGGGTCGAAGGCTGCGGTCATGCCGCAACGGGAAGTTCGCGCAGTCGGCGCGTCTTTTCTCGCTGGGGGTGTCTCGCCTCATTTTGACGTCGCCATGTCTTGTATTTTCTACAAGACGCCTCGGGCGCACGCCGTATTTTCGCAACCGGCAGCTTCGTACAACAGGGCGTCAGACCGCCCGATACCGAAGCTGAAAGTTAAATTCTTTTTGACCAAAATTCCGTTACCGTCGAAGCTGACCTTGACCGAACGCGCCTGTGGGCGCCGTCCCTGCCGGGCACTGACTTCGTGCGTGCAACATGTTGCATCTCATTTTCGGGGTGAGCAACCAGACCCCGGCGCAAGTAAAATAACGGTTTATCGCTTGCACCTGCGCAATCCGCCCGAATTCCGGACACTGCGCCGGCCGCCGCAGACTGCTGGGCAAATTATATTCATAATGAAAGAGTTAGGCAAAATATCCCAGAAATCGGTCGCAAGTGACCAGGTCTCGATGATCGAGATCGACGACAGTGCGGCCGGACAGCGCATTGATAATTTCCTGTTGCGCGTCTGTAAAGGCGTGCCGAAAAGCCATATTTACCGCATCCTGCGCAGCGGGGAAGTGCGGGTGAACAAGGGCCGGATAGACGCGCAGTACCGCCTCGAACTGGGCGATCTGGTGCGTGTGCCGCCCATTCGCGTTGCTCAACCCAACGAGGCGATTGCCCAGGCACCGGTGCCGAGCGCGGATTTCAAAATTATTTTTGAAGACGAGCACATGCTCGTGATCGACAAACCAGCTGGCGTGGCGGTCCACGGAGGCAGCGGCGTCGCGTTCGGCGTGATCGAACAGATGCGCGAGGCGCGGCCGCAGGCGAAATTCCTCGAATTGGTGCATCGGCTGGATCGTGAGACGTCCGGCATCCTGATGCTTGCCAAGAAACGCGCCGCGCTGGTCAATCTGCACGAGCAGATTCGCGAGAACAAGATGGATAAGCGCTACTATGCGTGCGTCCATGGCGAGTGGGCGAGCGACTGGGGCCGCCGCCGCGCGGTCAAGGAGCCGCTGCACAAGTATTTGACCGCGGACGGCGAACGGCGTGTGCGTGTCCAGGCCGACGGCCTCGCGTCGCACACGGTGTTCAATCTGGTCGACAAATGGCCGGAGTACGCGCTGCTCGAAGCGGAGCTGAAGACCGGGCGTACGCATCAGATTCGCGTCCATTTGCAGCATCTGGAACTGCCGATCGTCGGCGATGCAAAATACGGCGACTTCGCGCTGAATAAGGCGCTGGCGCGCGCCAACGCGAAGCCAGGCCTGAAACGCATGTTCCTGCACGCCTACCGGCTTAAGCTGACGCACCCGGCAACCGGCGCGCCCGTGCAGTTCGAGGCGCCGCTGCCGGCCGAGTGCCGCAGTTTCGTTGCGCAGCTCAATGAATTACGAAATGGGTCAAACCCGGAGACGACACCGCATGGCTAGAGAGCAATTTGATCTGATCGTCTTCGACTGGGACGGGACGCTGATGGATTCGACCGCGCACATCACGCGCAGCATCCAGTCGGCATGCCGCGATCTCGGCTTGCCGGTTCCCGCCGACGAGGCCGCCAGCTACGTGATTGGCCTCGGCTTGCGTGACGCGCTGCAGATCGCCGCGCCCACGCTCGATCCGGTCGATTACCCGCGTCTGGCGGAGCGCTACCGCTTCCACTATCTAGTAAAGGACCAGACTACCGAACTGTTCGTCGGCGTGCGCGAGATGTTGCAGGATTTGCGCGATCAGGGCTATCTGCTGGCGGTGGCGACCGGCAAGAGCCGCGTTGGGCTGAACCGCGCGCTCGATCAATCGCGTCTGACGAGCCTGTTCGACGGCACGCGTTGCGCCGACGAAACCTTCTCCAAACCCCATCCGGCCATGCTGCATGAACTCACGCGTGAACTGGGGCAGGATCCGGTGCGCACTGTGATGGTCGGCGATACGACGCACGATCTGCAGATGGCGATCAACGCGGGCGTGGCGGGCATCGGCGTGACGTACGGAGCGCATCCGGCCGGCTCGCTGACCGCGTTGTCGCCGAAATTCGTCGCGTCGAGCGTGAGCGCGCTGTCCGGCTGGCTGCGAGAGAACGCATGAGCGGCGGCACGAGCGAAGCGGCCACGGAAGCGGTTCGCATTTGCGCGTCCGACGAACTGGTCGATGGAGGTACGGGCGTACGGCGCGCGGCCATGCTGGGCGGTAGCGACGTAGTGGTATTTTTTGTTCGCTACGATGGCCGTGCCTACGGCTATCTGAATCGCTGCGCCCACGTGCCCATGGAACTCGACTGGGCCGAAGGGCAGTTCTTCGAATCGTCCGGTTTATACTTGATGTGCGCCACACATGGCGCGATTTACGCGCCTGATACGGGCAAATGCGTGGGTGGCCCGTGCCGCGGCGGGCGGTTGCGTCCGGTTCAGGTTGATGAGCGGGATACACCTGAAGGCCGCGCCGTATTCTGGCTGCCCGATGGCGAACTGCGTCCCACCACGCCCTGATTTTTTCTCCTCTTCGACCTTTCCACTGCATCGCATGTCCGACAATTTGACTCCTGAACCGAAGGAACCGTCCCTGACAGGCCGCACCCGCACGCCTGCCGATCAGCCGGGCTGGGAGCGCGCCGCGCTCGAGCGCATTGCGCTTGCGGCAATTACTGAGCAGCGGGCGGCTCGCCGCTGGAAGATCTTTTTCCGCTTTGTGTTCCTGATCGTCTTGCTGTTAGCGGTATGGGGTGCCTTCGATTTCTCTGGCGACAAGGTCTCCACCACCGGCCGGCATACGGCAATGGTGACAATTGACGGCGAAATCTCCGCCGATACGAACGCGAACGCAGAAGATATCAACACGGCACTGGAAAGTGCATTCGACGACTCGGGCACGGCAGGCGTGATTCTGCGCTGCAATAGCCCCGGTGGCAGTCCGGTGCAGGCGGGCATCATCTACAACGAGATTCACCGGCTGCGCGCCAAGTATCCGTCGATCCCGTTGTACGTTGTGGTCGGCGATATGTGCGCGTCAGGCGGCTATTATGCAGCCGCGGCGGCTGACAAGATTTACGTCGACAAGGCGAGCATCGTCGGCTCGATTGGCGTGCTGATGGATAGCTTCGGCTTTACTGGCCTGATGGATAAGCTGGGGATTCAGCGTCGTCTGCACACTTCGGGTGAGAACAAAGGCTTTTTCGACCCGTTCTCGCCGGAAACGCCGAAGATGGACGAACATGCGCAAGATATGCTCGATCAGATCCATGCTCAGTTCATCGACGCCGTCCGTCAGGGCCGTGGCAAGCGGCTTCACGAAACGCCGGATATGTTTTCTGGCCTTTTCTGGACAGGGCAGAAGAGTGTCGAGCTGGGACTCGCAGACGGTTTTGGCGACGCGGATTACGTCGCCCGCGAGCTTTTCAAGGCCCCGGATATCGTCGACTACACGGTTAAAGAGAGCATTACGGACCGCGTAGCGCGCAAATTCGGCGCGGCGGTTGGCAGTGGCGCCGTTCACGCGATGGCGCTTGGCGGGAAGATGAGCTTGCGGTGATTATTTGCCTGTGAAAAAGCCCCGCGCGGCCAAGTGATGGCCGCGCGGGGCTTTTTTTCTTCCCATTGAGCGGCGATCGGCGAGTTGAGCGATGGGAGCGCTCAGTCGATCTGGTAAGCGGGCACGACCCGGTTCGCGGATAACGGTTAAGTTGCAGCAACGATCAGACGGCCAGAATCAAAAAAATTGCGGGCCGCTTGTGCAGATCGATAGCCGGTTTCTTTTTCCAGTCGGCCACAGTGCGGCTGGCGATGTTTTCCGTCTCCAGCGTCAGATCGACTGCAACGCAAACCAGAGTCGACGGCGCGCAGGTCGCCAGCAACGTGTCGAGCAAGGCGCGATTGCGATACGGCGTCTCGATAAAGATTTGCGTCTGCTTGCCTTTGCGCGACTGTTGCTCCAGTTCGCGCAGACGCTTGGCCCGTTCGATGGCGTCGACCGGCAGGTAACCGTGGAACGCAAAACTCTGGCCGTTCAGGCCGGAAGCCATCAGTGCCAGCAAAATCGAACTCGGTCCAACAAGCGGCACGACCTTCACGCCGCGCTCGTGCGCACGGCGCACCAGCAGGGCGCCTGGGTCCGCGACTGCCGGGCAGCCGGCTTCGGACACCAAACCCGCATCCGTGCCGGCCAGCAACGGCGCGAGCAGCTTGTCAATTTCGCCCGCCGGCGTGTTGACGTTCAATTCACGAATCTCGATTTCCTGAATCGGCTTTTCAGTGCCGACCTTCTTCAGAAAAGCACGGGTGGTTTTCGCGTTTTCGCCGATGTAATAGTGCAGCGATGCCGCGCGCGCCCGGACCGGCGCGGGCAGGACGGCATCGAGCGCGTCGGCGTCGCCTTCGCCGAGCGTGTTCGGGATCAGATATAAGGTGCCGCTCATGCTGCCCCCAGGAGTGGATAGCCCACTGCGAGCAGCATGCGCGACAGTGCGATCAATGGCAGGCCGACCAACGCGGTCGGGTCGTCCGAGTGAATGGCTTCGAGCAATGCAATGCCGAGACCTTCGGATTTGGCGCTGCCCGCGACGTCGTAGGGTGTTTCAGCGCGCAGATACGCGTCTAGCGCCGCGTCCGGCAGGTCGCGGAATTGCACGCGGGTAATGACGTCTACGGCTTGCGCCGTTCCCGAACGACTGTCGAACAGGCACAACGCACTATGAAACAGCACTTCGCGGCCGCGCATCGCCTGCAGCTGGGCGAGTGCCTTGTCGTGCGTGCCGGGCTTGCCGATCTGCAAGCCGTCATAGGTGGCGACCTGATCGGAGCCGATCACGAGCGCGGCTTCACTGACGCCGAGCTTGTCCGCAACCGCGCGGGCCTTCGCCTCGGCGAGGCGCAGCGCGGTCGCTTCAGGCGTTTCGCCGGCAAGCGGCGTCTCGTCGATCGCCGGTACTGCGATATCGAACGGAATGCGCAGGCGCTCGAGCAACCCGCGACGATAAGGCGAACTCGACGCCAGAATCAGGCGTGGCGGGCGATTGGGGGAATCTGACATGGTCAACCAACGGCTAGAGAGGCGGGTCGTACGGGGTTGTGCGGATGTCGCACGTGTACGGGCTTAAGTGTTTGACTCGAAAAGACAAAACGGATATGATTTCGGGCTTTTCATCGGTATGCTATTGCGCGAGCGGGCTTTTTTGAGTTCCTCGGGCGGCTTTGCAAGCCGCTGCATTGCAACCGGTTTATCCCCGGCGAAATCCTTGCCGACGCAGGAGCGCACATGACTCAACATCCTGGCAACCCTGCTGGTCTATCCGACCCGCACGATATCGATCTGTTCGAATTTGCGCGGAGTGGGCGTCAGGCCGCGGGTGTCGTGCGCGTCTCGCAACTGCCGCGCATGTTAAACGAAGTCCCGGCAGAAGCGCCAGACCGCGATGCCGCGTTCACCTGGCAAGCCGAAGGGGCGACGCAGCCGGAATTGCAGGACGACGGCACTGAGGGTCCGCAGCCTTATCTCAGGCTCGCGATTCACGGCGCTGCATGGCTCGAATGTCAGCGGTGCATGACGCCGTATCTGCAGGCGTTCAATGTCGATGCAACTTACCGGATCGTCAACACTGAGGCGGAAGCCGAAGAGTTTCCGCTCGACGAGGATGAAGTCGAAGTGATCGTGGGCTCGCGCCAGTTCGATCTCATCGACTTGATCGAAGAAGAGTTGCTGCTTTCCTTGCCGCTCGTGCCCAAGCACGAGGTTTGCCCCGAAGTGCACGAGAGCCTCGTCTCTGGTGTGGCTGGAGCAGAAGGCGAGGGCGACGAGGCTGCGCCGGACGAAGCTGGTGAGGGCGGAAAGCCCGAGCGGCCCAATCCGTTTGCGGCGCTCGAAAGTCTCAAGCGCGGTGAGCCGGGCGACAAGAAGCACTGAACAGTTGCATGGGAGCGCGGCACGGGCGCATTGGTCATTCGGCCAATGGCGGACACCGGGTCGGGCTGTGTTAGAATTCGGAAAATTTTTAGGAGTTAGTCATGGCAGTTCAACAAAATAAGAAGTCGCCGTCGAAGCGCGGCATGCACCGTTCGCACGATTTCCTGACGGCAGCGCCGCTGGCCGTGGAACCGAGCACGGGCGAAGTGCATCTGCGTCACCACGTTAGCCCGAACGGCTACTATCGCGGCAAGAAAGTCGTCAAGACGAAGAACGACTAATCGTTTCACTGCGTTGCGCCCCTTGGCGTTTCGCGTGGCGATCGGCTCGCTTGACATTTTCCCGGCTCGGCAAAAAGGCGGCATTCAACTGCCGCTTTTTTGTGTCGATCGCAGTTGGCGCTTTAGCGCTTATTGCGGTCCCATGCAGGGCGCCTGAAATTCGTCGCACTCCATGACAGTAAAGCTCACGATAGATTGCATGGGAGGCGACCACGGCCCGTCCGTGACCGTTCCCGCTGCCGTTAACTTCGTTCGTTCGCATCCCGACGCGCAACTGCTGCTCGTCGGCATTGAAAGTGCGATTCGTGCGCAACTGAAGAAGTTGAAGGCTCAAGACCTGCCGGCGCTGACCGTCGTACCCGCTTCCGAGATCGTCGCCATGGACGATCCGGTTGAAGTCGCGCTGCGCAAGAAAAAAGATTCGTCCATGCGCGTGGCGCTGAACCGCGTCAAGGAAGGCGAGGCGCAAGCCTGCATTTCCGCCGGCAACACCGGTGCGCTGATGGCGGTATCGCGCTATGTGCTGAAAACGCTGCCGGGCATTGAGCGCCCGGCCATCGCGTTCGCGCTGCCCAATCCCGATGGCTACACAACGATGCTCGACCTGGGCGCCAACGTCGACTGCGAGCCGCAGCATCTGCTGCAGTTCGCGGAGATGGGGCACGCACTCGTGTCGGCGCTCGAAGGTAAGGAGCGGCCCACCATCGGCCTGCTCAACATCGGTGAAGAAGTCATCAAGGGTAACGACACCATCAAACGTGCCGGCGAATTGCTGCGCGCGAGTACACTTAACTTTCACGGCAACGTTGAAGGCAACGACATCTTCAAGGGCACGGTCGACGTCATCGTCTGCGATGGTTTTGTCGGCAATGTCGCGCTGAAGACGTCGGAAGGCCTCGCGCAGATGCTCAACGACATCATCAAGGAAGAGTTCGGCCGCTCGTGGCTCACCAAGGTGATGGCGGTGCTCGCGTTACCGGTATTGATGCGCTTCAAGAAGCGCGTCGATCATCGGCAATACAATGGGGCCGCATTGCTGGGCCTGCGCGGGCTGGTGATCAAAAGCCATGGCTCGGCGGATGCCTACGGGTTTGAGTGGGCTATCAAACGCGGGTATGATGCCGTCAAAAACGGCGTGCTGGAACGCCTTGCGCGAGCAATGGAAGAGAACGCAGGTTCTCTTGAACAGGCGGCGCGCGACGCAAGCGGTGCGGGTCACGCAAGCCCGATCGCAGGCCAGCCGGCCGAGCCCTACGCTGCGCAATCCTCGAAGGCATAATGGCTCAATCCACAATTTATTCCCGCGTGATCGGCACCGGCAGCTATCTGCCGCCCGGCCGCGTCACCAATCAGGATCTGGCTGAACGTCTTGCCAGCCAGGGCGTCGAGACGAGCGACGAGTGGATCGTTGCCCGCACGGGCATCCATGCGCGCCACTTCGCCGAACCCGATGTCACCACCAGCGATCTGGCGCTGATCGCCTCGCAGCGCGCGATCGAAGCGGCTGATATCGATCCGCAATCCATCGATCTGATCATCGTTGCAACCTCCACGCCGGACTTCGTGTTTCCGAGTACGGCGTGCCTGTTGCAGAACAAGCTCGGCATCAAGAACCACGGCGCGGCATTCGACGTGCAGGCCGTCTGTTCCGGCTTCGCTTATGCGGTGGCGACCGCGGACAGTTTCATTCGCAGTGGCCAGCATCGCACCGCGCTCGTGATCGGCGCGGAAACCTTTTCGCGCATTCTCGATTTCAAGGACCGCGCCACGTGCGTGCTGTTCGGCGACGGGGCGGGCGCGGTGATCCTGCAGGCATCCGAAGAACCGGGTGTGCTGGCCAGCGCATTGCACGCCGACGGCAGCCATTCGAACATTCTCTGCACGCCGGGCAATGTGAACGGCGGCGTGATCGAAGGCAGCGCGTTCCTGCATATGGACGGGCAGGCGGTGTTCAAGCTCGCCGTCAATGTGCTCGAGAAGGTCGCGGTCGAGGCACTCGCCAAGGCCAATCTGTCGGCCGGGCAGGTCGATTGGCTGATCCCGCACCAGGCCAACATCCGCATTATGCAAAGTACCTGTCGCAAGCTTGGCTTGCCGCAGGAGCGCATGGTCGTCACGGTGGGCGAGCACGGCAATACGTCGGCTGCGTCCATTCCGCTCGCATTTGACGTCGCAGTGCGCGACGGCCGCATCAAGCGCGGCCAGAACGTGCTGATCGAAGGCGTCGGCGGCGGCTTCACGTGGGGCGCGTCGGTAATCCGCTACTGATAGCGGCGACGTTATGGCGAGCGGTCTTCGTGGCGCCTGGCTACGCTTGAGCGCGTTCTCAATCCATCGGGCGCGCCACCCACATCTGACAACATCGATTTTGGGGACGATATGAAATTTGCGTTCGTTTTTCCTGGGCAAGGTTCGCAGTCGGTCGGCATGCTCAACGCATTCGCCGATCACACGGTCGTGCGTGAGACGGTTCAGGAAGCATCCGATGCGCTCAATCAGGACCTCGGCAAGCTGATCGCCGAAGGTCCCGTCGAAGATCTGAATCTCACTACCAATACCCAGCCGGTCATGCTGACCGCCGCGTACGCGATTTACCGCGCGTGGCAGCAGGCGGGCGGCCCGAAGCCGGCCATCGTCGCCGGTCATAGTCTCGGCGAGTACACCGCGCTGGTCGCGGCGGGTGCGCTCGCGTTTCGCGATGCTGTGCCGCTCGTCCGTTTTCGTGCGCAAGCCATGCAAACGGCCGTTCCAGTCGGCGTGGGCGGTATGGCCGCGATTCTCGGCCTCGATGACGACACGGTGCGCTCGGTATGCGCCGAAGCGTCGGTCGCGGGTGTTGTCGAGGCGGTGAATTTCAACGCGCCGGCGCAAGTCGTGATCGCCGGTCACAAGGCCGCAGTCGAAAAGGCTTGCGAAGTCGCAAAGGCGAAGGGCGCAAAGCGTGCATTGCCGCTGCCGGTATCGGCGCCGTTCCACTCGTCGCTGCTTGAACCGGCGTCGGATCAATTGCGTGAGTATCTGGCTGGCATCGACGTGCAGGTGCCGTCGATTCCAGTGCTCAACAACGTCGACGTCGCGGTGGTCAACGAGCCGGCGAAGATCAAGGACGCGCTGGTGCGCCAGGCCGCAGGGCCGGTGCGTTGGGTAGAAAGCGTGCAGGCGATGGCGGCGCAAGGCGTCACGCACGTGGTCGAATGCGGACCGGGCAAGGTCCTTGCGGGTTTGACCAAGCGTATCGACGGCAATCTGGTTGGTGCATCGGTGTTCGATCCGGCCTCGCTCGAAGAAACGCTCAAGCTCGTGATGGCGGGCTGAGCGCCGCGTCATACGCAGCACGTGGCGGCGCCAAAAATCGACATCAAGAATCAATCAGCCCTCCGAAAGGGCATCCGGACTGACAGATGGAAAAGACTCTCGACAAGCAGATCGCAATCGTGACCGGCGCCTCGCGCGGCATTGGTCGTGCAATCGCGATGGAACTGGCGCGCCAGGGCGCGACGGTGATCGGCACGGCGACCAGCGAAAGCGGCGCAGCCGCGATTACCGAAGCGTTTGGTGCGGCCGGCGTGAGCGGCCGCGGCGCGGTCCTCAACGTAAACGACGCCGCCGCAGCGGAAGCGCTGATCGACGGCACCGTGAAGGAATTCGGCGCGCTGCACGTGCTGGTGAACAACGCCGGCATCACGCAAGACCAGCTGGCAATGCGCATGAAGGACGACGACTGGGACGCGGTGATCGACACCAATCTCAAGTCGGTCTTCCGCCTGTCGCGCGCGGTGCTGCGTCCCATGATGAAGGCGAAGGGCGGCCGTATCATCAACATCACGTCGGTGGTCGGCTCGGCCGGCAACCCGGGGCAGGTCAATTACGCAGCCGCGAAAGCGGGTGTAGCAGGCATGACGCGCGCACTTGCACGCGAGATCGGCAGCCGTGGCATCACCGTGAATTGCGTCGCGCCGGGCTTCATCGATACCGACATGACCAAGACCCTGCCGGAAGAGCAGCAAACTGCACTGAAGACGCAGATTCCGCTCGGCCGCCTTGGCAGCCCGGACGATATCGCGCACGCCGTGGCGTTCCTGGCGTCGCCGCAAGCGGGTTATATCACTGGCACCACACTGCATGTGAACGGCGGAATGTACATGTCGTAACCAAATTCGGTTACTATCCGCGCCTTGATGCGTTTGCAGAAGCATAAGGCGCATGCCTTGACAGGAACCCGATGCGCCGCTTTTTTGCCGGGTCAAACCTGATAAAATGCGCGCACCTGTATTTTTGAACTTCTTTCCCTTGGAGGGGTAATGGACAATATCGAACAGCGCGTCAAGAAGATCGTCGCAGAACAACTGGGCGTTGCAGAAGCTGAAATCAAGAACGAAGCTTCGTTCGTGAACGACCTCGGCGCCGACTCGCTCGACACCGTTGAACTCGTGATGGCCCTCGAAGACGAATTCGGCATGGAAATTCCGGATGAAGAAGCCGAGAAGATCACTACCGTCCAGCAAGCGATCGACTACGCTCGCGCGAACGTCAAGGCCTAAAGTCATTCGCGCCTGCGTTTCTGCGTTGGCGGCGTATGACGCCCTGCCGTGTCGGTTTCCGACGCCAGCAGGGCTGGCGCTTTTTGCCGTGCAGGAGCCAGCGATGTTGACAGCGCAACTTTTCGCGCGATTGCCGACTTTCAAGAAAACGCCGGGCCGCCCCAAGTTTTCTTGCCCCTTTGGGGGACCTGGTGTGAAACACCAGGTGTGTGGGCGGCTTAACAGCCACAGGGCACACAGGTCAGGTTCCTGTGGCCGCTGTGGCTTTTGTTTTTGTCATCTATGAAAAAGGGGTTACCGTGAGCCGCCGTCGTGTTGTTGTTACAGGCCTGGGGCTGATTTCGCCTGTTGGCAATAATGTTGCCGACGGCTGGGCCAATCTGGTCGCCGGCAAGTCGGGTATTGCCAATATCACAAAGTTCGATGCGTCGAACTTTTCGACTCGTTTCGCCGGCGAGGTGAAGGGCTTCAATATCGAGGACTACATCCCCGGTAAGGAAGCGCGCCACATGGATACGTTCATCCATTACGGCGTCGCAGCGGGCATCCAGGCGATGCAGGACAGTGGCCTCGAAGTCACCGACGAGAATTCGGAGCGCATCGGCGTGGTGGTTGGTTCGGGCATCGGCGGCCTGCCGATGATCGAAGTAACCCAAACCGAACTGCTGAATCGCGGCCCGCGCCGCATTTCTCCGTTCTTCGTGCCGGCGTCGATCATCAACATGATCTCGGGCCACCTGTCAATCAAGTTCGGCATCAAGGGTCCGAATCTGGCGATCGTGACCGCATGTACCACGGGTCTGCACTGTATCGGCGAGGCTTCGCGCCTGATCGAATACGGCGACGCCGACGTGATGATCGCCGGCGGCGCGGAATCCACCGTGTCGCCGCTCGGCATCGGCGGCTTTGCGGCGGCGCGCGCGCTGTCGCAGCGTAATGACGATCCGGCCACGGCGAGCCGTCCGTGGGACAAAGACCGCGACGGTTTCGTACTGGGCGAAGGCGCCGGCGTGATGGTGCTCGAAGAGTACGAACACGCGAAGGCGCGCGGCGCGAAGATTTACGCTGAAGTCAGCGGCTATGGGATGAGCGGCGACGCCTACCACATGACCGCACCGCTGGAAGACGGCGACGGCGCGCGCCGCTGCATGCTGGCCGCCATGAAGAACGCGGGCATCAATTCGGATCAGGTGAATTATCTGAACGCGCATGGCACGTCCACGCCGCTTGGCGACCTCGCTGAAACCACCGGCATCAAGCGCGCTTTCGGCGACCACGCCAAAGACATGGTCGTGAACTCGACCAAGTCGATGACAGGTCACCTGTTGGGCGGCGCCGGCGGCCTGGAGTCCGTGTTCACGGTCCTGGCCGTGCATCACCAGGTGTCGCCGCCCACAATCAACATCTTCAATCAGGATCCGGCCTGCGATCTCGATTACTGCGCCAACACCGCGCGGGAGATGAAGATCGACGTTGCGCTGAAGAACTCGTTCGGGTTCGGCGGCACGAACGGCACGCTGGTCTTCAAGCGCGCCTGATCGCCCGATTGCCTGGTGACACGCCAGTCGCAAACGCCGGCTTGTCCGGCGGTTTCCCTCGAATCGGCAACGCCCGGCGGAGCGCCGCAACGGATTACGTTGCGGCGCTCCGCCGCCATGTGCGCTGCTCTGGGGGCGTTCGTCCTGATAGCGACGTTGGCCGCTTACACCTGCTTTGCGTCGCGTCTGGGCGCCTCGCAGGCGGTTCCGTTGACGCTTGCCGTGTGGGCGCTGCTGACACTCTGTGCGGTTAAACATGAGCACGCGCAACCCGTCGCGTTGAAAATCGGTCCGGACGGACTGTCTGCCTAGAATCGGGCCGGCAGTTTGCTGATGCACGGCCGCATTGCCGGCTGTTCGCAATGGAGCGGTCGTTTGCTCATTCTGGCGCTGGCACCGGACCATGGGCGCTCCCGTGCGCTACTTCTTCCTGCTGACGCGCTTCCGGCGTCCGTTTTCCGGGAACTCGCCGTGCTGGGCCGGCGCGGCGCCGGTGCGTGACTGTAACGACTGTAACCGCTGTTACCGGAATAACGTGCCGCGATGATGGGGACGCTACAATGGTCCCCCGCCATGCGCCCTATAGTTAACGGATTTATCAGGTGAGCGAAAAAGAAATTGATCAGTTGCTGGTCGAGCGCGTCCAGAAGGGCGACAAGGCCGCGTTCGAGCTTCTGGTCTCCAAATACCACCGTAAGATTCTCCGGCTGATCTCGCGCCTCGTGCGCGACCCGGCCGAAGTGGAAGACGTCGCCCAGGACGCCTTTATCAAGGCGTACCGGGCGTTGCCGCAGTTTCGCGGCGAATCGGCCTTTTATACGTGGTTGTACCGGATTGCGGTCAACACGGCAAAGAACTACCTTGCGACCCAAGGACGGCGCGCACCGACTTCCACCGAAGCAGATGCTGAAGAAGCTGAAACTTTCTCGGACGCCGACCAACTAAGGGATATCAACACGCCTGAGTCGATGTTGATGAGCAAGCAGATCGCTGAGACGGTCAATGCTGCGATGGCGGTTTTACCGGAAGAGTTGCGCACCGCCATTACTCTTCGTGAAATTGAAGGTTTGAGCTATGAGGAAATCGCTGAGATGATGGGTTGCCCAATTGGCACAGTCAGATCACGAATTTTCCGCGCTCGCGAAGCCATTGCGGCAAAATTGCGTCCGTTGCTTGACACACCTGAAGGCAAGCGCTGGTAAACACCAGTCCGCCGGACGGGGCGCGGCTGCAATATCTGGATTAGTGGTGTCACTACGGGGTATTTGTAAGATGGGGAGCATCATGGGGTCGGTCTCGATGCAATCGCAAGCCAGCTCGCGCGGCGAGCGTCTGTCCGCTTTTGTCGACGGTGAGCTGTTCGGCGAAGAGCATCTGAACACGTTTGTTTCCGAACTGGACGGCGAAGATCGAGCCGCCTGGTCGTGCTATCACCTGATTGGCGACGCCCTGCGTTCCGACGATCTGGCGGTCAGCCCGGCGGCGAGCAGCGCGTTCCTGAGCGGTTTTGCCGCACGTTTCGACAGCGAGCCGCACGTGCTCGCGCCGGCCGCAATGCCGGTCGCGCGCCGTTTGCTGGCGCTGCGTCGGCGTGTTGTGCCGGCGTTTGCTGTCGCTGCCGCCGCAGCCACGCTAACGTGGATCGTCGTGCCGCAACTGCAAGGCGTGCCGGGCGGCCCGGGCGTAACACAGGTCGCGGCCATCCAGTCACATGGCGATTCGCTGCAACGCGTTGCCATGGCGTCGGTGCCGGCCGCGACGGTCCAGCCGGTCGCGCAAGACGCCAACATTATTCGTGACGCAAGTCTCGATCAATATCTGGAAGCTCACCAGCAATTCGCGCAACAACCGGTTATGCCGGGCTCGATGCCGCTGATTCGCGCTGCCGCAGTTTCTACGCAAGGCCAATAGTTTGATGCAGACTCCGCGGTTGAATAAAACGACTATCTGGGGGCGGCTGCCGGCATTTCTGTTCTGCGCAGCCGTATTGTTGTCCGCTACACCGCGGGTCTTTGCACAAACCGAGGATCCAGTCGTCGCCCGTCGCACGGCCGCGGAGCTGCTCGATCGAATCCATCAGGCCGCCCAGCAGCAGAACTACGAGGGCGCGTTTGTCTATCAGCGCGGCAATTTCGTTCAGACGTCGCGGATCGCGCATTACGCGACCCGTACGGACGGCGAATTCGAGCAACTCGAAAGCCTCGACGGCAAGCCGCGCAAAATGCTTCGCCATAACGACGATCTCTACACGTTCGTGCCCGAGCGGCATCTGTGCGTGGTCGAGAAGCGCCAGAACAAAGATTCTTTTCCTGCCTTGTTGGCTGTAAGCGGTGAGCAGGTGCTGTCGGTGTACGAGCCGAAGCTGCTCGGCGAGGATCGCGTCGCGGGTGTCGACAGCCAGGTCATCGAGCTCGACCCGAAAGACGCCTACCGCTTTGCTTATAAACTGTGGGCCGACAAGAAAACCGGCTTGCTGCTGCGCGCGCAGACGCTCGACCCGAACGGCCAGGTGCTCGAGCAGTTGTCGTTTTCGCAGATTCGCATCGGCGTGCCGGTCGACAAAACCCCAATCGTCAACGGTATTCGTAATACGGCAGGATGGACCGTGGTGCGTCCGCCGGTCGAGCCGGTCGATATGGCTGCGCAAGGCTGGCAGATCACGCCGACGGTGCCGGGCTTCCGCAAGATTCGTGAGCTGCGTCGCCCAATGGCCGCGCGTGACGCGGGCCAGCCGACCATTCCGGTCGACCAGGCGGTATTCTCCGACGGCCTCGCGGCCATTTCGGTATTTGTCGAGCCGGTCGAGAACAATACCCGCAAGGAAGGCGCGGGTAGCAGCGGCGCCACACACGTGCTGGTCAAGCGGCGCGGCGACTTCTGGATTACTCTGCTTGGTGAAGTGCCCCAGACCACATTGCAGCAATTTGCGTCTGCCATAGAATATAAAGCTCCGAAGTAATCCTCCGAATCACTCGAATCCCTCGGCTTGCTACGATATGACGACTTTCTCGGTGCGCAAATTCCTCGCGGCCGCGGTGGTAGCGGCGTGTTTGCCGCTCGTGCCGCACACGGCGTCGGCGGCTCCCGCCGCCAATCTGCCCGACTTCACTGACCTCGTCGACAAGGTCGGCCCAGCAGTCGTCAACATTCGCACGACCACCCGCGTGTCGAGCAGCGGTGCCCGTGGCGGATTGCCGCCGGGCATGGACGACGGCGACATGTCGGAGTTTTTCCGCCGCTTCTTCGGTATTCCTTTGCCACAGTCGCCGCAATCTCCAGGCGCCCCAAGCTCGCCGCGCGGTGACGATAACGGCGGGAGCGGCGGCAGCCAGGACTCGCCGGATAACAACGATCCCGAACAGAACAGTGGCGTCGGCTCAGGCTTCATTCTGTCGGCGGACGGCTATGTGATGACCAACGCGCACGTCGTGGACGACGCGGACACCATTTACGTCACTCTCACCGACAAGCGCGAGTTCAAGGCGAAGCTGATCGGCGTGGATGATCGGACCGACGTGGCCGTCGTGAAGATCAGCGCTGCCAATTTGCCGACCATCACGATCGGCGACTCGAACAAGGTTCGCGTGGGCGAGTGGGTAGTCGCGATCGGTTCGCCATTCGGTCTTGAGAACACAGTGACGGCCGGGATTGTCAGCGCCAAGGGGCGTGATACGGGAGATTATCTGCCGTTCATTCAGACCGACGTAGCCGTCAATCCGGGTAACTCGGGCGGTCCGCTGATCAACATGCAAGGCGAAGTGATCGGCATCAACTCGCAGATCTACAGCCGCACCGGTGGTTTCATGGGCATCTCGTTCGCGATTCCGATCGACGAGGCGATGCGCGTAGCCGACCAGCTGAAATCTTCGGGCAAGGTCGTGCGTGGCCGGATCGCGGTGGCGATCGGTGAAGTGACGAAAGACGTGGCCGATTCGCTCGGGCTGCCGAAGGCGCAGGGCGCGCTGGTCAGCAGCGTCGAACCAGGCGGTCCGGCGGATAAGGCCGGCGTGCAGCCAGGCGACATCATCCTGAAGTTCAACGGGCATTCGGTCGACACAGCAACGGATTTGCCGCGCATGGTCGGCGACACGAAGCCGGGCACCAAGTCGACGATTACGATCTGGCGCAAGGGCCAGACGCGCGATCTGCCGGTCACGATTGCCGAGATGCAACCGGACAAGACCGCCAAGGCGGATCAGAAGAAACCGCCGGTGCCGAAGCAGCGTGCCACGAACGTGCTGGGCCTTGCCGTCAGCGATATTCCTCCTGACCAACTGAAGGCGCTGAAATTGCGCAACGGCGTGCAGATCGACGCTGTAGACGGACCAGCCGTGCGCGTTGGGCTGCAAAAGGGCGACATCGTCCTGCGTGTCGGCGACACGGACATCACGAGCGCGAAGCAGTTCGACGATCTGACCTCGCATCTCGACTCGCAAAAGATGGTGGCCTTGCTGGTCCGTCGCGGCGAGAACACGCAGTTCGTGCCGATTCGCCCGCGCAACGCGCAGAAATGAAGCAGGTGGTGCCGCTCACGCTCTACGGGCGCGCGTGGTGCCACTTGTGCGATGACATGCGCGCCGCGCTCGAGCCTTTGCTGGTTGAGTTCAGCGCGCAAGTCGTGGTGATCGACATTGACGCCGATCCGTTGCTGGAAGCGCGTTATAACGAACTTGTGCCGGTTCTCGTCTGTGACGGCGTCGAACTGTGTCACTATCACCTCGACGCGCCGCAGGTTCGTGCCGCACTTGCCGCGCGCCTGACAGCGGCGCATTCGGGGTCCGGTTAAAGGTCCAAACCGCGCACGAACGTGCGTTGTCGACCTCTTGTTTCGCGTCACTCCTGTCGACCCAGAGTTGGCGCTTCGGCGCTTACTCTGGTCCCATACACGGTAGCTGCTGAGCCGTCTTTTCTGCCCGGGCTTCGCAAGATGCGCCGGGCGATAGCCTTTTCGGCTAAAATAGATAGGTTTTTCACCTACTTACAAGGCGTGCTCCGCTATTGTCCGAGCGCGCCTTTTTCGCTTGATCGGTACTGAATGGATCATATTCGTAACTTCTCGATCATTGCGCACATCGACCATGGCAAGTCGACGCTCGCGGATCGCATCATCCAGATCTGCGGTGGCTTATCCGACCGCGAGATGGAATCCCAGGTGCTCGACTCGATGGATCTCGAGCGCGAGCGCGGCATTACCATCAAGGCACAAACCGCCGCACTGACGTACAAGGCCCGTGATGGGCAGATCTATAACCTGAACATGATCGACACGCCGGGCCACGTCGACTTCTCGTACGAAGTCAGCCGCTCGCTGTCCGCATGTGAAGGCGCGTTGCTGGTCGTCGATGCAAGCCAGGGCGTGGAAGCGCAAACCGTCGCCAACTGCTACACGGCGATCGAGCTTGGCGTCGACGTGATTCCCGTGCTCAACAAGATCGACTTGCCGGCCGCGAATCCCGAGAACGCAATCGAGGAAATCGAAGACGTGATCGGTATCGACGCCGCCGACGCTACGCGTTGCAGCGCGAAAACCGGCCTCGGCGTGGAAGACGTGCTCGAAGCGCTGGTCGCCAAGGTGCCGCCGCCCAAGGGCGACCCGGAAGCACCGCTGCAAGCGCTGATCATCGACTCGTGGTTCGACAACTATGTCGGCGTCGTGATGCTGGTTCGTATCGTCAACGGCACGCTGCGTCCGAAGGACAAGATCCGCATGATGGCGACCGGCGCGCAGTATCCGGTCGAGCATATCGGCGTGTTCACGCCGAAGTCGAAGAATCTGGAATCATTGTCCGCAGGGCAGGTGGGCTTCATCATCGCCGGCATCAAGGAATTGGCCGCCGCGAAGGTGGGCGACACCGTCACGCTGGTGAACCGTCCCGCGGCTGAACCGCTGCCGGGCTTCAAGGAAGTGAAGCCGCAGGTGTTCGCCGGTCTCTATCCGGTCGAAGCGAACCAGTACGACGCGCTGCGTGACTCGCTGGAAAAGCTGAAGCTGAACGACGCCTCGCTGATGTACGAGCCGGAAGTGTCGCAGGCGCTCGGCTTCGGTTTCCGTTGCGGCTTCCTCGGCCTGTTGCACATGGAAATCGTCCAGGAGCGTCTCGAGCGCGAGTTCGACATGGATCTGATCACCACGGCGCCGACCGTGGTGTACGAAGTCCTGCAGCGCGACGGTACGATCATCATGGTTGAGAATCCGGCCAAGATGCCGGAGCCGTCGAAGATCGAGGAAGTGCGCGAGCCGATCGTCACCGTGAATTTGTACATGCCGCAAGACTACGTCGGCTCGGTGATCACGCTGTGCACGCAAAAGCGCGGCAACCAGATCAACATGCAGTACCACGGCCGCCAGGTCCAGTTGACCTACGAAATCCCGATGGGCGAGGTCGTGCTCGATTTCTTCGATCGTCTGAAGTCGATCTCGCGCGGCTATGCGTCGATGGATTACGAGTTCAAGGAATATCGTGCGGCAGACGTCGTGAAGGTCGACATGCTGATCAACGGCGACAAGGTGGATGCGTTGTCGGTGATCGTGCACCGTTCGCAGAGCCAGTATCGCGGCCGCGAAGTGGCGTCGAAAATGCGCGAACTGATTCCGCGGCAAATGTACGACGTGGCGATTCAGGCGACCATCGGCGCGAATATTATTGCGCGCGAAAACATTAAAGCGTTGCGTAAGAACGTGCTGGCAAAATGCTACGGCGGCGATATTAGCCGTAAGAAGAAACTGCTCGAAAAACAAAAGGCAGGCAAGAAGCGAATGAAGCAGGTCGGGTCCGTCGAGATTCCGCAAGAGGCTTTCCTCGCGATCCTGCGTGTCGAAGACAAATAAGACGAACAACGGATCCTTATGAATTTTGCGCTGATTCTTTTTGTGCTCGTCATTTTGACGGGCATTGCATGGGTTGCAGATAAACTGGTTTTCATGCCGCAACGGCGTCGCGCGGCGGAAGCCGCGGTCGCTGAGTTCGACCGCCAGCAGGCACGCGTCGGCGAGCGTTTCGCCGACGAAAACGCGGCGCAAACGCGCGCCCGTCTGCGTGACGACAAGCTGCGTCAACCGTGGTGGCTCGAATATTCGGCGAGCTTTTTCCCGGTGATTCTGGTGGTGTTCGTGGTGCGCTCGTTCGTGGTCGAGCCGTTCAAGATTCCGTCGGGCTCGATGGTGCCGACTCTGCTGGTGGGTGACTTCATCCTCGTCAACAAATTCGACTACGGCATTCGCCTGCCGATCACCAACACGAAGATCACCGAAGGCCGTCCGCTCGAGCGCGGCGACGTGGTGGTGTTCCGCTACCCGAAAGACGAATCGGTCGACTACATCAAGCGCGTGATCGGCTTGCCGGGCGACACCGTCGCTTATCAGGACAAGCAATTGACGATCAACGGCAAGCCGGTGCCGGAAACGCCGCTGCCTGACTACCTCGACGAAGAACGCCTCGGCTACGCGAAGCAATTCGAAGAAGATCTCGACGGCCGCAAGAACGCGATTCTGAACAACCCGGCCGTGCCGCCGTTCATCGTCGGCGCCGAAGATTATCCGTATCGCGATAACTGCACGTACAACGCACGCGGCGTGATTTGCAAAGTGCCGCCGGGCAATTACTTCATGATGGGCGACAACCGCGATAACAGCGCCGATAGCCGCTACTGGGGTTTTGCGCCGGATCAGAATGTCGTCGGTCGCGCGTTTTTTATCTGGATGAACTTCAGCGATCTGAAGCGCATCGGCTCATTCCACTGAGCACGCAGGTCTTGATTGCACGACACGCCGCGCAGGTGGCCTCTACTTCGGTCACATTAGTCGCGGCGTGTTAGCACGCTACTTTAAGAATCCGCGGTAACGTCGCTTCACCACGCTTTTTCCGCTGGCCGTCCCGCGTTTTCGCCGGGGCAGGCGCCCGCGTTATACTCTGCCCATGCCCCTATCTCCGTTGGAAAGCCGTCTGCGCTACGAATTTCGCAATGCGGAATTGTTGCGCCAGGCTTTAACGCACCGCAGTCATAGTTCCACGCACAACGAACGGCTCGAGTTCCTCGGCGACTCCGTTCTAAATTGCGCGGTGGCTGCGCTTTTGTTCCAACGTTTCGGCAAACTGGACGAAGGCGATCTGTCGCGCGTCCGCGCCAATCTGGTCAAACAGCAGTCCCTTTACGAAATCGCCCAGGCCCTGAATATCTCCGAAGGGCTGCGTCTCGGTGAGGGCGAACTGCGCAGCGGTGGCTTCCGCCGCCCGTCGATCCTTGCTGACACGCTCGAAGCAGTACTGGGCGCAGTATTCCTCGACGGTGGGTTCGATGCCGCCCAAACGGTCATCAAGCGCCTTTACGTGCCGATTCTCGACCATATCGACCCGCGCACGCTCGGTAAAGACGCCAAGACGCTGCTGCAGGAGTATTTGCAGGGTCACAAGATCGCGTTGCCCACATATACGGTCGTCGCGACTCATGGTGCGGCGCACAATCAGCAATTTGAAGTCGAATGCACGGTGCCGAAGCTGGACGTCAAGGTGTCCGGTTCGGGCGCGAGCCGTCGTGCGGCCGAGCAGGCCGCCGCCAAGAAGGCGCTCGACGAGGTGATGGCCGCTGCGCCCGCCGTGGTCGCCAAGCCCAAGCGCTCGAAAGGCGCCCGTGCGGCGAAGAATGCCGAGCAGGAGGTCGTCCCCGGCGTGACCGGCGTACAGGCCGCGCTCGATTTGCGCAGCCCGGATCGCAAAAATGAGCGCGGAGCCGGGCGAGGTGAGTCCCGTACCGCGCCGGTGACGGAGTCCACAGCCGAGAAGTCGATCCTAACTGCGACGTCCGCGCCGCTGGCTGTGATTCGTGCCGCGCACGTCGAATACAGCGGGCAGGACAAGTTGGACCGCGCGGATAAGGCTGAGCGGGCAGACAAAACGGCCGCTCACGCGAGCGATCGGTCTGGTGAGAAAGCCACGGCGGACAAGCCGGCCGAGAGGGCCGACGCCAAATCCGCAGACACCAAATCCGAAGGTGCGAAGTCCGTCGACGCGAAGGCCATAGACGCCAAGCCCGCGGACGCCAAACCCGAAGGCACAAAGTCCGTGGACACAAGGGCCGCCGAAGCCAAACCCGCCGAAGCCAAACCGGAAGCCGCCGCCATCCGCAGCACCGACAAACACCGCAGCCGTGAAGCCACACCCGGCGCAGCCGTGCCCACGCCTGGCGTGCCGGCACCTGTCGAACACGAACCCGGCGTAGCCGACGCGGTGCAAACCCGCGTCGCCGATGCGGGCCATTGATTGCCATCGGCGCGCCATTCGCCGCGCGTCGATCTGAACTTGCCGTAGCCCGAATATGAACGCTCCCACTCCCACTGGTTTTCGCTGCGGCATGGTCGCGATCGTCGGCCGCCCGAATGTCGGCAAGTCCACGCTGATGAATGCGCTGGTCGGCCAGAAAGTCAGTATCACGTCGCGCAAGGCGCAGACCACGCGGCACCGCATTACCGGCATTCACACGCTTGAAGACGCGCAGTACATTTTCGTCGACACGCCGGGTTTCCAGACCAAGCACAGCGGCGCGCTGAACCGCTCGCTCAACCGCGCGGTCACGTCCACGCTGACTTCGGTCGACGCGATCCTGTTCGTGATCGAAGCCGGCCGCTTCGGCCCGGACGATCAGAAGGTGCTCGATCTGATCCCGCCATCGGTGCCCACGCTGCTGATCGCGAACAAGCTCGACCGCGTGTCGGATAAGGACTCGCTGTTCCCGTTCATGCAGCAGGTCAGCGCGCTGCACAAGTTCGCCGAGATCGTGCCGTTGTCGGCGAAGAACCTGGACGATATCAAGCGTCTGATGGCGACCGTCAAGCCGTTCCTGCCGGAAGGCGCACCAATCTATGGCGAAGACGACCTGACCGATCGCAGCGAACGCTTCCTCGCCGCCGAAATCCTGCGCGAGAAAGTGTTCCGCTGGACCGGCGACGAACTGCCGTACACGAGCACGGTACTAATCGACAAGTTCGAAACCGAAGGCCGTCTGCGCCGCATTTTCGCGACCATCATGGTCGAGCGCGATACGCACAAGGCGATGATCATTGGCCAGAAGGGCGCCAAGCTGAAGCAGATCAGCACTGAAGCGCGCCTCGACATGGAAAAGCTGTTCGATGGTCCGGTGTATCTGGAAACCTTCATCAAGGTGAAGAGCGGCTGGGCGGACAACGAAGCCGGACTCCGTGCGTATGGGTACGAATGACGCGTGGATGACGCTGAATTCCGACGCTGATCCGGACGACTCGGCGCCGGCAGCGCCGGCTCGCGAGCCGTCCAAACCCGCTCGCAGTACAAAAAAAGCCTCATCGAGCGCCAGAAGCGCTCAGGCTACTCCAGGCGCCGAAGGCGAACCACGCAAAGCGCCGCCGCGCCGCGCGCCTCGCGCCCCCGCTTCCGACTACCGGATCGCGGAGCAACCCGCTTTTGTCCTGCACAGCTATCCGTACCGCGAGACCAGTCTGATCATCGACGTGCTCTCGCGCGATCACGGCCGCCTCGCGCTCGTCGCGAAGGGCGCGAAACGTCCGCATTCCGCTTTACGCGGCGTGCTGCAGACCTTCCAGCCGCTTGCGTTGTCGTGGTCAGGCAAATCCGAAGTGCGCACGCTGACCGGCGCTGAGTGGGTCGGCGGCATGTTGCCCTTAGCGGGCGATGCGCTACTGTGCGGCTTCTATGTCAACGAACTGCTGGTCAAATTCTGCGCGCGCGAAGATCCGCATCCGCAACTGTTCCATCACTACGTCGTCACCATGACGCGTCTCGCGCATGACGAACCGCCCGTGCAGGTGCTGCGTTCGTTCGAACGTGTGCTGCTGCGCGAAACCGGTTATGCGATGGCGCTCGATCGCACCGTCGCGCGCAAAGCCGTGCAGGCCGAAGGCCGCTATGTGTTCGACCCGGAGCGCGGCGTGCGCGAAGCGTCCGACGATCTGCCCGCGCAATGGCCGGTGATCGCCGGACAAACCTTGCTCGATATGGAAAAGGACGATTACCATCGAGCGCAGACCGTGGCGCAAAGCAAAACGCTAATGCGCTTCCTGCTCAACACTTACCTTTGCGGCACGCCGCTCGCGACGCGCCAGATCCTGATCGACTTGCAGAACTTATGAGCTTCTTTCTTACGTCGCCGAATGTGATTGACCTGGGCGTGAACATCGATCACGTCGCCACGCTGCGCAACGCGCGCGGCACTGCTTACCCCGATCCGATCCGCGCCGCGCTGATGGCCGAAGAGGCCGGCGCTGACGTGATCACGCTGCATTTGCGTGAAGATCGCCGGCATATCGTCGATGCGGACGTGCGCAAACTTCGGCCGCTCCTGAAAACGCGCATGAATCTCGAATGCGCCGTGACCCAGGAGATGCTCGACATCGCGTGTGAAGTCGAGCCGCACGACGTTTGCCTCGTGCCGGAAAAACGACAGGAACTGACCACTGAAGGCGGTCTCGACGTCGCCGGTCAGTTCGAGTCCGTGCGCGCCGCCTGCAAGCAACTCGCCGAAGCGAACTCGCGCGTGTCGCTCTTCATCGATCCGGACGAAACGCAAATCCGCGCCGCGCACGAAGCGGGCGCGCCGGTGATCGAACTGCACACGGGCCGTTATGCCGAAGCGCACGACCCTGCCGAGCAGCAGCGCGAATACGAGCGCGTGGTGCGTGCCGTCGAGTTCGGCGCGACGCTCGGCATCAAGGTCAATGCGGGTCATGGCTTGCACTACACCAACGTTCAGCAGATCGCCGCGATCGAGGGCATCGTCGAACTGAATATCGGCCACGCGATCGTCGCGCATGCGATCTTCGCCGGCTGGGATAACGCAGTGCGCGAGATGAAGGCGATCATGGTCGCCGCCCGTCTCGGCGCACGCGCGTAACGCCGCGGCATTGCCCATGACGATCTACGGCATCGGCACGGACGTCGTTCAGGTCAGCCGCGTGGCCGCGGTGATGACGCGCACCAACGGGCGCTTCGCCGAGAAGGTGCTCGGTGCGGACGAGCTGCGCATTTATCACGCTCGCCACGCGCGCTCGGCGGCGCGCGGTCTCGCCTTTCTGGCGACGCGGTTCTCCGCTAAAGAAGCGTTCTCGAAGGCGATCGGCCTTGGCATGCGCTGGCCGATGACCTGGCGCGCGCTGCAAACACTCAACAAGCCGAGCGGCGAGCCCATGGTGGTTGCATCGGGCGAGCTCGCTGAATGGCTCGACGCGCGCGGCATCACGGCGCGCGTGACGATCAGTGACGAACGCGACTACGCCGTGTCGTTCGTGATCGCCGAAACGGGCGAAGCGGCGCGAGGGCCGGACGCCCCGCACGCGCCGGCCAGCGACGAATAAAAAATATCTTGAACGCGGCGCATGTCGGCCGCGTCTTTATTTGCCTCAGGCTTTTTTCTAGCGGAATTCGATGAAAACCACTCCCGGACCGGTCATGCTCGACGTAGTCGGCAAAACGCTGAACGACGACGATAAACGCCGCCTTGCCCATCCGATGACCGGCGGCGTGATTCTGTTCGCACGTCATTACGAGAGCCGCGCGCAATTGATCGCGCTGACCGATTCGATCCGCGCGATTCGCGACGATCTGCTGATTGCCGTCGATCACGAAGGCGGCCGCGTGCAGCGCTTTCGCACCGACGGCTTCACGGTGCTCCCGGCCATGGGCAAGCTCGGCGCGCTGTGGGACAGCGACGTGTTGCATGCCACCAAGGTGACGACCGCGGTCGGCTATATCCTCGCGGCCGAATTGCGCGCGTGCGGCATCGATATGAGTTTCACGCCGGTGCTCGATCTGAATTATGGCCAGTCGCAGGTGATCGGCGATCGCTCGTTCCATAGCGATCCGCGCGTCGTGACCTTGCTGGCGAAGTGTCTCAATCACGGTCTCGCGCTGGCCGGCATGAGCAATTGCGGCAAGCATTTCCCGGGGCACGGTTTCGCACAGGCGGACTCGCACGTCGCCATGCCGGTCGACGACCGTTCGCTCGACGAGATCCTGCGCGATGACGTGGCGCCGTACGATTGGCTCGGAGTGTCGCTCGGGGCAGTGCTCCCCGCACATGTGGTTTATCCGCAGGTCGACTCCAAGCCGGCGGGCTTCTCGCGTGTCTGGCTGCAGGACATCCTGCGCAAAAAATTGCGCTTTGAAGGCGCGGTCTTCAGCGACGATCTCTCGATGGAAGCCGCGCGCCAGGGCGGCACGTTGACGGAAGGCGCGAGCGCCGCACTGCAAGCCGGTTGCGACATGGTGCTGATCTGCAATCAGCCGGATGAAGCGGAGAAGGTGCTGGACGCGCTGCGTTTCACACCGTCGAAGGAATCGCAGCAGCGGCTTAAGCGCATGCGGCCGCGCGGCAAGGCGCTGAAGTGGAGCAAGCTGGTCGCCCAGCCGCAGTATCTGCAAGCGCAGGCCTTGCTGCGCAGCGCGTTTGCATGAGCGACGCGCTTGTATGAGAGATGGGCTCGTATGGACACGCGCTTGTATGAGCCACGAGTAAACATGGATCCGCTACTCGAGCGTACGCAAGCATTTGCGTTGAGCAAAGAAAACGGCGCTTCTCTGGACTGAACTCCAAAGTTGGACATCCGTCCATGCTTTTGGGGTTCAGGCAGCTATCAGGCGCCGTTTCTGTTCAAGCGTGGCCAGCCGCGAAGCCGGCCGCACCCAGTCATCAATTCAACCGCATCCGCTGCAGCTTGTTGTACAGCGTCTTTGGACTGATCCCCAGCAGCGAGGCCGCGCGATGGCGCGTGCCGCCGACAGCATCCAGCGTCGCGCGAATCAACATTTCCTCGACGTCCGCGAGCGGTGTGCCGACGGTGACCTGCACGCGGCTGCCGTTCAGATCGCGTCCGTTCACCGAGCCTGCTTCATCGGCACGCAACGATTCCAGCACGTCTCCGGATGCGTGATAGGCCCGGCGCACGCGATCCTGCAACTCGCGCACATTGCCCGGCCACTCGTACGCAAGGCACTCGCGCAGGAAGTTCGGTCCAACCTGCTTGGCGACGTCCGACATACCGCGCGCGGTGACTTCGCGATTCAACTCGTCGACGACGGCTTGCGCGATCAGCGCCGCATCCTCGCCGCGCTCGCGCAGCGGCGGCAGCGTTAAAGCGGCCGCTTCGAGACGCAGCGCGAGGTCTTCGTGCAGGCTGCCGTCGGCGACCGCCGCGCGCGGATTTTTGCGCGTGGAGGCGATCAGGCGGAAGTCGGTCGCCACATGATTCGTGCCGCCAACCCGCATGAAGCTCTGCGAATCGAGTGCGCGCAGCAGTGCTTCCTGCTGGGCGCGCGGCAGCTCGGCGATTTCCTCGATGAACAGCGTACCGCCGCTGGCCTGCTCGAACAGACCGGGCTCGCGCTGCTCGGCGCCGCCGAACGCGCCGCGCTCGTGGCCGAACAGCACACTATCGAGCGAGCGATGCGCCGCGACGCTACCCGCCGTGCGGCAATCGAACGAGACGAACGGCCCTTTGCGGCGCCGGCTCATGTTGTGCAGCGTGTGCGCGGCGAATTGCTTGCCTGTGCCGGCTTCGCCGGAAATCAGCACGGCGGCTTCGGTCGGCGCGATGTGTTCGATCGTGTCGTACACATGCTGCATCGCGCCGCTGCGGCCCAGTATCGAGCCGAAACGGCCGAGTTGACGCAGCGACGCGCGCAGCGTCTGGACCTCTTCGGTTAGTTCGTAGGGACGCGGAATGCGCGCGAGCAAGCTACGCAAACGCGGGATGTTGACCGGTTTGAGCAGGTAGTCCCAGATGCCGTGGCGCAATCCCTCGATCGCGCTTTCGACCGTCGCATTGCCTGTCATCACGATTACGGGCAGGGCGCCGCCGGGCGGATGCGCCGGCAAGTGCTGCAACACATCGAGTCCGCTGCCGTCCGGCAGATTCAGATCGACCAGCACGACATCGGGGATAAAGCGGGTCAGCGCCGCCCGGGCCTCGGCGATGGTGGTCGCGGTGTCGACGGAGAAACCGTCGGCAGCGAGGATGGCGGACAGACCTGACAGGCTATTGGGATCGTCTTCAACAATCAGGGCGTGGGGCATGGCGAGCGCTATTTTTTAGATTGACGGAATACCCGGTATGCCGCGCCGAATACGCTGGCGCGCCACCCGGGCGCGATGGCTGGCCGGTACTGCCGGTCGAATACCGCACCGCGCGAGCAGCAGCGTCTCCCACGGCTGCGGAGCAACCGATGCCAACCAGTTGGCATGGGCGCGACGCTGGTCGTGAAAGGCGACGTGCAAGCGGATCTCGGCGACTCGACTCACGTAGTTCTGGTCCTTTGCATTTCAGTGGATGGCCGCCTTGACGCGCTGTGGCGCCTGGACGGCACATCCGTATCTGTATTTCCTTCATTTGACCGGTTAGAAATGCCGGTTGCTATCAAAGAAGCGCCGTACCTCAAGTTCCGCCTGCTCGCGGGTCTTGCCGTAGCGCTCCTGGATCAGCCCCGCCAGTCTGTCGGCGTGGCCTTCTGCCTTGGTTAGTTCGTCGTCCGTCAATTCACCCCATGCTGCCTTGGCCTTGCCGACCATTTGCTTCCACTTGCCTTCAGCGATGTCGTTATTCATATCGCATCTCCGGAGTTGAATGAAATAAAGCCGTGTCAGGCCTATACCCAAGAGGAGCATGGATTGTGCCAAAACCAATTACTTAAGCTTATCAATGGTTTGTCGAACGTGAAGCAGGAAGAAAACGGGCAACGGACTGGCATTTTCGAGAAGCCTGCCGGTAAAGATTTCCTCAACCATACACGGCGGCGCAAAAAAGAAAAAGCGCCCGTAGTGGGCGCTTTTTCTTTTGCCATTTTTTATCGCCGCGCCGTACTTGCTCCGGCGTGGGATGGAGGCGGCAGGCGCTTAGGCGCGGCTGCGGTACTCGTGCGTACGCGTGTCGATTTCGATCTTGTCGCCGATGGCGCAGAAGAGCGGCACTTGCAATTCGAAGCCGGTGTTCAGCTTGGCGTTCTTCAACACCTTGCCCGAAGACGTATCGCCCTTGACAGCCGGTTCCGTGTAGGTAATTTCGCGGACCAGCGTGGTCGGCAGTTCGACCGAGATGGCTTTCTCGTTGTAGAACACGACTTCGCAGGCCATGCCGTCTTCGAGGTAATGGAGGGCGTCGCCCATCATTTCGCTTTCGACTTCGAATTGGTTGTAGTCGGCGTCCATGAACACGTACATCGGGTCAGCGAAGTACGAGTAGGTGACTTCCTTGCGCTCCAGCACCACGACGTCGAATTTGTCGTCTGCCTTGTACACGCTTTCCATGCCTGCGCCGGTCAGCAGGTTCTTGAACTTCATCTTGACGACGGCGGAGTTGCGGCCCGATTTGTTGTATTCGGCCTTTTGCACGACCATCGCGTCTGCGCCGATCATTACTACGTTGCCGGTGCGGAGTTCCTGTGCGGTCTTCATAAAACTGTCCTGTACGAAATAAGTAGCTTCAACTTTTGCTCAACGGCATACGGCGCAAGCGGCTTCGCTGCTCCTCGCCGTACGGCGCGGGACCGCCTGGAAGCGGTGCGTGGAGCATGGCCGGCTTGCCGCGGTGACCCACGGCGAGGCTGCAAACCTGCAACCCCCTGCAATCCGTTACCTGCTTTTACCCTGTGCGGGCGTGATCACGAGTGGCGCCGATCGCAGGACGCGCCCCTTTTTTGACATTGCGCCACACAGCTACCAAGCTGAGGGCGGGTCATGCATCTTTCGATGCGGGGTTTGCCAGGGCCAAGCGGATTGGCCTGCTGGGTTTGCCTCGCGAGTCGGTCTGGCCAGTTAGTCTGGCGCATTTGCCAGACGAATTTGCAAGACGAGTTTGCAAGACTTACTCGCTGCGATCGGGCCGCGCTTGCGTCGTCGGCCGTTGGATAACCGCTTATTTTAACTGACTTTTTGCGAACAAGGCCAGATTTCCAGTGAGGTCGCCTACCTGGGCCAGTTCGCCGGCCCATTCGGCCGCGCGCTGTTTCAGCGCCGCGCGGTGGTGCCGGAATTCCGCCCAGTCCGGCCGGCCCGCGCCGTTCCATGCGTGCCAGAAGCGTGCGAGGGCGTCCCGCGCGTTGCTGGGCAAGGTCCGGCCGTAGTGGGCGAGCGCGGCGTCGAGCTTGGGCAAATGGGCGTCGTCGGCCTGGGGGTAGATGTGCCAGACAAAGGGTTTGGCGGCCCATTGGGCGCGCACGAACGAATCCTCGCCGCGCACGAAGTTGATGTCGCTGGCCCACAGCAGCGCGTCGTAGCCGGGTTGCTCCGTGAAGGCGAGCGAGTGGACGCTGAGGCCGCCGCGCTCGGCGTGCGAACCGGCGGCGAACGAAGGCAGGCCGAAAAAGCGCGCGACCGCGCCCGAAATGCGGCCTTCCGGTACCAGCAGGACGACCGGTTCGGCGCTGTCGCGCCATTGTTCGAGCAGGCTGTCGACGGCGGGGTTTTCGTAGGCGAACAGCGAGACGACCGTAGCCGTGGAGGGTGGCGGCGCGCGGCCGGTGGTTGTCAGCCACCACGCCTCGCGCGCGGGTTGCGAGGCTTCGAAGGCCTCCCGCGCGGTGTCCAGAAGCCGTTCCTTCAGCACGCCGCCGGTGCCGGGGCCGAGGCCGGGGAAAAAGAAGGTCTTGGTCAGCGGGTAGCGTGGATGCGGCGAAGGCCGCAGATGGAAATCCGCGACCCAGTCTTCGGCGCTCAGGTATTCGAGGTTGAACCAGACCGGCGCGCGTTCGCGCCGCGCCATCGCGGCGACGTAGATCGGTGGCAACTCGCACGCAAATGCCTCGATCACGACGTCAGCCACTTCGAGCGTATCGCCCGCATGGGGCGGCTCGCGCCAGTGTTCGATGATGATGCCGCCGACCGCCTGGCGCGCGCGATCCAGCGCCAGCGAAGGGCACAGTTTCTGGAACGCATGCAGGTCGTCGACGAACACGCGTACTTGCCAGCCATGCTCGCTCGCCAGTTGGCGCGCAAGACGCCAGCACACGCCGATGTCGCCGAAATTATCGATCACCGCGCAAAAAATATCGCAGGCGATTGCCGTGGGCGCGGCAGTGGCCGGTTCGGAAGGGGGCGCAGCGTTGGACATGGTGGCGGGTCGTAGAGTGGAACGGGGGCGTGGTTGGATCGCGCAGGACCTTGCTGGCGGGTGATGCAATCAGGTGCAGCCGCCAGGCTTGCGCCGCTGCATCACACCATTCGATGCAGCAGGGTTCGAACGCACGCGGAATGCTCTAAACTGGCGATTCTAAAGCACTCATCCGCGGTTCCGCGCCTAAGTGACCGCTGAGTGACCACCGAGCGCGCGGCACACAGGCAGAGGCTTCGCGACACTGTCCCAGCCAACCGATTCTGCATGACCGAACCCGAAGCAACCGACGTTTTCGAGCCGAAAAAAGTGCTCGCCCAATTGCCGCATCTGCCCGGCGTCTATCGCTATTACGATACGCAGGGCACGGTGCTTTACGTGGGCAAGGCGCGCGATCTGAAGAAGCGCGTGTCGAGCTACTTCACGAAGACGCTACTGTCGCCGCGCATCGCGATGATGGTGACGCGCATTGCGCGCATCGAGACGACCGTCACGCGCTCCGAGGCCGAAGCGCTGCTGCTCGAAAACAATCTGATCAAGGCGCTGACGCCGCGTTACAACATTCTGTTTCGCGACGACAAGTCGTATCCGTATCTCAAGCTGACCGGCCACAAGTTTCCGCGCATGGCGTATTACCGCGGCTCGGTGGATCGCAAGAATCAGTACTTCGGCCCGTTCCCGAGCGCGTGGGCGGTGCGCGAGAGCATCCAGATCCTGCAGCGTGTGTTCCAGTTGCGCACCTGCGAAGACTCCGTGTTCAACAACCGCACGCGGCCGTGTCTGCTGCATCAGATTGGCCGCTGCACGGCGCCGTGCGTCGCGGCGATCAGCGAAGAAGATTACGCGCGCGATGTCGCCAATGCGTCGCGCTTTCTGCTCGGCCGGCAGGGCGAAGTGATGAAGGAGCTCGAGCAGAAAATGCACGCGTTCGCGAGCGAGTTGAAGTTCGAGCAGGCCGCGGCGGTGCGCAATCAGATGAGTTCGCTGTCGACGGTGCTGCATCAGCAGGCGATCGAAGTCGGCGGCGATAGCGATGTGGATATTCTCGCGGTCGTCGCGCTGGGCGGGCGCGTGTGCGTGAATCTCGCGATGGTGCGCGGCGGACGGCATCTGGGCGACAAGGCGTATTTTCCCGCGCATGTGGAAAGCGCGTTGACGGTCGCAGAGGGCGGGCTTGAAGAGGGTGGCGACGATGATCTGCTGATCGACGTCGCAGGCGGCGCCGGCTCGGTGTCTGACGAGGGCGTAATCGGCGCAAGCGCATTGGCCGATGCCGCTGACGCGCTCGCCATCGCCGAGGAGATGCCCTCCGAAGAAGACGACGATGGAGACGCTGCGGTCGAGGCCGGGGCGGCCGACACCGACACCGACACCGACACCGACACCGACACCGACACCGACACCGACACCGACACCGACACCGACACCGACACCGACACCGACTCCGACTCCGACTCCGACTCCGACTCCGACTCCGACTCCGACTCCAAAGTCGAACCCTCGGCGCAACGCAAAGGCCGTGCAACCGCCGGCGGCATCGAATCTGAAGTGCTGGAAGCGTTCATCGCGCAGCACTACATCGGCAATCGCGTGCCGCCGGTGCTCGTGGTCAGCCACGCGCCGGCCACGCGCGAACTGGTCGATGTGCTGATTGAACAGGCCGGCCACAAGGTGACCGTGCTGCGCCAGCCGCAAGGTCAACGGCGCGCATGGCTCGCGATGGCCGAGCAGAACGCGCGGCTCGCGCTCGCACGCCTGCTCTCGGAGCAAGGCTCGCAGCAGGCCCGCACGCGCGCGCTCACCGACACGCTCGGCATGGAGTGCGACGACCTCGCGCATCTGCGTATCGAGTGCTTCGACATCAGCCACACGATGGGCGAGGCGACGCAGGCGTCGTGCGTGGTGTATCACCATCACAAGATGCAGTCGTCCGAGTACCGCCGCTACAACATCACCGGCATCACGCCAGGCGACGATTACGCGGCGATGCGCCAGGTGCTCACGCGCCGCTACGAGAAGATGGTCGCGCAAGCGGCTGCGAACGCCGCTGACGAAGCCGCCGAATTGCAAACCGATGCGTCCGCGGACCCGTCCGTCGCACCGGATGCAGCGGAGCCGGTAGCGGCTGGCGGCATCCTGCCGACCATCGTGTTGATCGACGGCGGTAAGGGTCAGGTCGAAATCGCACGCCAGGTGTTCACCGAACTGGGTCTCGATACCGGCATGCTGGTCGGTGTCGCGAAGGGCGAGGGCCGCAAGGTCGGTCTCGAGACATTGATTTTCGCCGACGGCCGCGCAGCGCTCGAGCTCGGCAAGGAAAGCGCGGCGCTGATGCTGGTCGCGCAAATCCGCGACGAGGCGCACCGTTTCGCCATCACCGGCATGCGCGCGAAGCGCGGCAAGACACGCCAGACCTCGCGCCTCGAAGAGCTCGAAGGCGTTGGAGCGAAGCGGCGCCAGCGGCTATTGGCGCGCTTTGGCGGCCTGCGCGGGGTCGTCGCGGCGAGCGTCGAGGATCTGGCGAGCGTCGAAGGGATTTCGCAGGCGTTGGCCGAGCAGATCTACCGGCAGTTGCACTGATCCGACGTCCAGGTGGCGCCCGTGCGAGGCGCCGCGCGCCGCTTTGCTTGTGGCAGGCCTTGTGACACGGCACAATTGCATCTCCCTTGTCAGACGCAGCGCCTGCCCATGCCGTTTAATTTCCCGATTTTCCTGACTTGGCTGCGGATCGTTCTGATTCCGCTCGTCGTCGGTGTGTTTTATTTGCCCGACATGATGATGAGCCCGGCACACCGCAATCTGGCAGCCGCGACGATTTTCATTCTGGCGGCGCTAACCGACTGGTTCGACGGCTTTCTGGCCCGCAAATGGAATCAGACCTCGGCGTTCGGCGCGTTTCTCGATCCGGTCGCCGACAAGCTGATGGTGACGGCGGCGTTGCTGGTGCTCGTGCAACTCGCGCGGATCGATTCGGCGATTGCGCTGGTGATCGTCGGCCGTGAGATCGCTATCTCGGCGCTGCGCGAATGGATGGCGCAGATCGGCGCATCGAAGAGCGTCGCGGTGAATTCGCTCGGCAAGTTCAAGACCGTGTGCCAGATGGTGGCGATTCCGATGCTGCTGTTCTATGGGCCGTTGCCGTTCGGTAGCGGTGTCTCTGTCGACACGCGTGTGTGGGGTCTGTGGCTGATCTATCTGGCCGCGTTCCTGACGATCTGGTCGATGCTCTATTACATGAAGCTCGCGTGGCCGCAGATCCGCGAGCGGAGTGGCGTTGCCTGATTGAAGCATCATCGAGGCGCAAGGTCAGGGCGGTTGAAGCATGCCGAACGTGTCCGACCGTGTGCGAAGCATGAGTGAAATCTTTTCAGTTAAAGACATTCGCAAAAGGGGTTGACACGTTTCAGTCGTTTCTCCATAATCTCGTTTCTCCGATGCACGCAGTTTGAAGCGCGGTGCAGTAAGAGAGTAGTTGCAGTAACAAGGCAGCAGTAGCAGGGCAAAAGCAGCACAATGCGGGAGTAGCTCAGTTGGTAGAGCGCAACCTTGCCAAGGTTGAGGTCGCGAGTTCGAGCCTCGTCTCCCGCTCCAATTTTTGAAGCAACGCATCGTTTGGCGAAGTAAAAGTGCAAGGCGTTGTGAAGTAGGGCAATGCGGGAGTAGCTCAGTTGGTAGAGCGCAACCTTGCCAAGGTTGAGGTCGCGAGTTCGAGCCTCGTCTCCCGCTCCATACATAAGGGGAAGCAACGCTTCCCTTTTTGTTTGGTGGGCCGGTCCTTACGGTTACCCACCAAACAAATCTGAGAATCTGCAGCTAGGTTCCAGTCCGCTTGCGGCGCGATAGCAAAGCGGTTATGCAGCGGCCTGCAAAGCCGTTTAGGCCGGTTCGACTCCGGCTCGCGCCTCCAGTAGTTGATGTAAAGAAAAGCCCCGACTTGTCGGGGCTTTTCTTTTTATGCGCCGTCCTCTCCACTTTCCGCCTGATCTATACACTCTGCCTTTGCGGCGCTACCGGGACGCATCTGCAAGTGGCCTTGGTCCATGGACTCTGGTGGGACTACGGCGGCGCGGCGCCGCTGACGCCGATCTACTGGACCTCATTGCTCTTCATCGATCCGCTGATCGCTACTACTGCTGTGGCGACCAGAAGCCGGGCTGATCCTCTGCGTCGCCGTCGTCGTGTCGGACGTAGTGCACAATTCATGGTTCGCACTGCATCATCCCATTCGCATGGGTCTGTATCTTTCGCAGGTCGTCTTCCTGCTGTTCGTCGCGTGTGCGGTGCGGACCGCATGGCAAGTGGCCGCGAGTGGCGCCGCCGCACTGCGCGTCGTCGATTGAATTGCCCGATTGCCTCTTTGTGCAATTGCCCGTCTACGCGAGGCTGCATGTATCTACAACTCACCGGCACCAACGTTCGTCTGCTCGGCTCAATGCACCTGTTTCCGGCGACGAGCCGCAGAACGCCGCCATGGATCGGGCACGCGTATGACTGGGCCGAATCGCTGGTCTTCGAATCCGATCCACCGACGATCCTGCCGTATCTGAAGACTCATCCGCAGGGCGGCGCAGCTCAACTGCAGCCCTTGCTATCCGCCGATGCCTGGAATCAGCTACAGGCCGCGTGGCCCGCGGAAGGGCCGTTGGCGCCGCTCGTCGATCTGCGTCCGTGGGCCGCGCTGATTGTCGCGCCAACGCTGTTCCAGCAAGTCGTCGAAGGCGTCGAGCCGCGCATGCTGCGCTCGGCGCTCACGCAAGCCAAACCGTACCAGTATCTCGAGACCGCGCAGGACGTGGCGGCGTCGCTCGAAGCGATCCCGCTCGACGCTATCGGCACGGCGCTCGGCATGCTGATGACCGATCTCGCTGAACCGCAGCGCACGCTCGAGCGAATGCATGCCGCATGGCTGCATGGCGATTTGCCGGCCGTGCAGCAGATTGCCATCGAGTCGCCGATGTTCAATCTGCCCGGCATCCGCGAGGCTATTCTTGACGGCCGCAATCGCGCCTGGGCGGCGCGCGTCACGGCGCTGCTCGGGCGCACGGAGCGGACCTTGGTGGTAGTGGGCGCGCTGCATTTGTGCGGGCCCGGTAATTTGATCGAGTGTCTCGCACAAGCCGTCGAGCCGGTTTCCGTCGGCGAGTAGCGGGTTGCCACGGGGGGCAGACCGCGAGCCGCAATTCACCGTGAAATGTCCTGATTGCGGCGCCTGACGGGGCACGACGGCAACATGGCTCCCACGCGACCCGGCGGAAATCTGCGGGACGGGCTCAATCGGACGTTAAAAATGCCGCTATACACTACGTGCTCACGAACCCGGTCACCCCTTATGGCTCTACGGAACACCCCATGCAAGTCCCACTGACGCCCAGCAATGAAAGCGCCCGTCTCGACACATTGCGTGCGCTGAATATTCTCGATACCTTGCCTGAAGAGCGCTTCGACCGCCTGACTCGCCTCGCCAAACGGCTATTCGGCGTGCCGATCGCGCTCGTGAGCCTCGTCGATGCAGACAGGCAGTGGTTTAAATCGTGTATCGGGCTGGCTGCGTCCGAGACGTCGCGCGACGTGTCGTTCTGCGCGCATGCGCTTCTCGACGACGACATCCTGATGGTGCCGGACACATTGGCCGACGTGCGTTTTCACGACAATCCGCTCGTCACGGACAATCCGAACATCCGTTTCTACGCCGGCTGTCCGCTCACGGTTCCGAATGGCAGCAAGCTGGGCACGCTGTGTCTGATCGACACGAAGCCGCGCGGCCTCGACGAGGAAGAGCGCGAATTGCTGCGCGATCTGGCGCACATGGCTGAGCAGGAACTGGTGGCCGTGCAACTGGCCACGCTCGACGACCTGACGCTGCTGTCGAACCGTCGCGGTTTCGAAGCGCTCGCGCAACATGCATTGAACGTCTGCAAGCGGACGGATAAACCGGCGTCGCTGCTGTTTTTCGATCTGAACGATTTCAAGCTGATCAACGACACCCACGGCCACGCGGAAGGCGACCTCGCGTTGAAGGCCTTCGCCGAGGTGTTGCAAAACGCGCTGCGCGAAAGCGATGTGATCGGGCGGCTGGGTGGCGACGAGTTCGTCGCTTTGCTGACCAACTCGGGCAGCGGCGAGACGCTGGAAGTCAGGCAGCGTCTCACGGCATTGCTGGATGCGCGCAATCGCGAAGCACGGCGCGGCTACCAGATCCGCTATAGCGTCGGCCAGATTCAGTACGATCCCGCGCGGCATGCATCGATCGCCGACTTGCTCGCGGCTGCCGATGCGGCGATGTATAGCCACAAGCAGGCGTCGAAGGCACGGGCGGCGTACGGCAGTTGAGCGTGGCATGAATGCGAGCGTATTCGGTACGCACACGCGGCGTGCCGCGG
The DNA here is from genome assembly GCF_046025895.1 of Paraburkholderia sp. RL17-337-BIB-A. Classification (NCBI taxonomy): domain Bacteria; kingdom Pseudomonadati; phylum Pseudomonadota; class Betaproteobacteria; order Burkholderiales; family Burkholderiaceae; genus Paraburkholderia; species Paraburkholderia sp. RL17-337-BIB-A. The sequence goes on from NZ_JARESY010000001.1 coordinate 1,182,794, forward strand.
ATTCCGGTGACGAGACGATACACAGCACTCGCCGCCGTACCGTTGCGTCGACCTCACGGGAAATCGGCGCCGGCCCGGCGCCGCATAGCCCAAGCCCGCCACGCACGGCATAATTCCGCATTGCCGCCGCCCGTTACGGGGCGCTTCCTTTAAAGATTTCCGATGACAGAATCGCAGCAAACCGCCGCCACGCGACTGGCGCAACTCGAATGGCGCTGGAAAGCGTTTGAACACCTCACGACTGCCGAAGTCTATGCGATGCTGGCCGCTCGCAGCGCGGTGTTCGTCGTCGAGCAGAACTGCGTGTATGACGATGTCGACGGGCTCGACTCAGATGCCTGGCATCTGTTTGCCTTTGGTCCCGGCGACGCAGGCAACAACCAGCGTCCGCCGCTCGCGGGCTATCTGCGCGTACTGCTGCCCGATGCTGACGACGCTGATATCCGCATCGGCCGCGTGTTGACCACCGCGGATTTCCGCGGCATCGGCCTCGGCAACGCGATGCTCGAACGCTCGCTCGCGCATATCCGCGCGCAGTGGCCCGGTACGCCGATCCGTTTGCATGCGCAGGCGCATCTGCAGGGCTTCTACGGCGCGTTCGGCTTTACGCCGGTGTCGGAGATTCACGACGAGGACGGCATCCCGCACGTGTGGATGCGCTCGGCCTGAGCCGCGCACGCAAACCGTGCGCGACGTGCGCGCACCGAGCGGCTTCAAAGGCTGCGACATCAAAGCCCTTTGGGCATCCTCATTGCGGACCCTATCCTGCGATTCGGTCCGCCCCTGATTCCGTCGTCAAGCGCTTCAAGGGATCAGTGCTGGCCGCCCGCAGGCACTGAGGCGGCTTGCGCCGGGTCGTGGCGGGTCGCCGTGGCGCGCCGCTCGCCGCGCAGACGTCCACGTGCCGACAGCCGCATCCAGTGACGCAACGCCAGCAGCGCGCCGATCACGCTCATCATCGAACCCGGAATCCACAGCAACAGCCCGCCGATCTGCTGATCGCGCATCGGGCTCAGCCACGTGAAGGCGCGCCCGCAGATCGAGTAAATCGGATACAGCTCGTGCGGCGTGAAGAAGATAAACGCGCCGAGAAGGATCTGCGGCGGAATCGCGGCGATCACCACCAGCACGCGCTTGCCGGGCGACAAACGCGCGGGCGGCGCCGGGCGCGGATCGAGCACGAGCCACCAGAACAACAGGCCGTCGATCACCATGCTCCAGTTCATCACGCGATACAGCCGCCAGTCGAGCATCGCCATGAAATGAATCGGCGACATCAGCCAGAAGTAGATCAGCCCGACAAACAACGTGACGGCGACCACCGGATGCATCACCACGTCGAGTAGCTTGCGTACCAACGGGGTCTCCAGCGCGGGCCGCACGACGCGCTGCCGCCAGCTGAATGGAATGCCCGCGCGCAAGGCGGCGCCCGGATAGGAAAGCGCGATAAAGAACGGCCCGAGGTGATGCAGCACCAGATGCTGCGCGCGATGCATGAAGAACTCATGCTCGAAGAAATAATCGAGGCGCGTATGCAGCGCGACATACAGCGCGACCAGCCCGAACCAGAAGGATATGCGCCGGCGAATCGACACCTTCGCCTTGCGCGCGCCGCGCACGAACAGGATCGCCGGCACCAGCAAGGCAATCACGACGGTCGGCGAAAACTCCCACGGATCGAGCCAGTAGAGCAGATTCATCGCGCAGCGCTACCTGGTTACTTGGTTTGGGCAGGCGACTTGACAGCGAACGGTGTATCGAGCGTTTCGCCGTCGGAGAACTTCAGCGTCAGATGCACGGTGTCGCCCGGTGCGACCCTGTGCTTTGCGTCTTCGAGCATCACGTGATAGCCGCCCGGCGCGATTGACACCTGGCCGTGCGCGGGCACCGTCAGCTTGTCGACCATCACCATTTTTTGCGTCGAGCCGTTCGATACCGTTTGATGCAGCATCGCGTCGCCGTAGTCGTTGCTGGAAATATCCACGAGGTCGACCGGTTTGTCGCCCGCGTTCACCAGCGTCACGTAGCCGGCGGCGGGGAGGTTGTTCGGCAGCCAGCGGACCCACGCGTCTTTGACGCTGATCGCGTTAGCACCGGCGGCAAACGCTGCCGACGCGCAACCGAAGGAGAGGGCGAGGGTGCAGCTCAGTGCGGCGAACGTTTTGATCTTGATCGACATGGATGAACTCGGGAAAGGTCAGGAACGGTCATCAATGATACGGCGCAGGTCTTGTGCGATCGCATCGGGAGTATCGTGATCGGTGGCGAGCAGGCGCGCATGGCCTTCCTGGTCGAACACGTAGACGGCCGAGCTATGGGTGACTTCGTAGTCGCCATTGGGGGCGCGTTTTTCCATCTGATAGGCAACCCGGTAGCGCTTGGCGAGCGACTCGATCTGCCAGTCGGTGCCAGTCAGGCCTTCGGCGTGTTGCGAGTCGAAGGCGCCGACGTAATCGTGCAAGGCTTTGGGTGTGTCGCGCGCGGGGTCGACGGTGATGAACAGAATGCGCACTTTTTGCGCGTCCGGGCCGAGTTTGCCGAGCACTTGCATCAGGCGGCCCATCGTTTCAGGGCAGACGTCGGGACAATGCGTGTAGCCGAAGTAGACGAGCGACGCGCGGCCTTTGAACGTATCGCCGGTGACGGCATGGCCGTCGTCGCCGGTTAGCGTGAAATCGAGGTCCGGCAAGTGGCCGGTCACATTGGTCAACTGCCACGGTTCGGCGGGATGCGTGCAGCCACCTAGTGTGGCCAATGCGCCCAGCATGACGGACAACGCAACCAGGCGCCTCGTCCACGGCTGGCGCGGTGGCGAGAGGTTCGGCTGCGGGTGTCGGGGCGAAATGATTGGGAACAAAGCAGGGTTCAATGACTCGATTGAAGAGCGGCGCGTGACGCTGCCTGTGAACGGACGCGATGTGGTTCGGGCAAAGCGCGCGACCCGTTGTAGTGTGCAAATAGAGTCGTCACTGCAATAGTCTGCGTGGCTGCGACTGTATCGCAAAATTTCCCATGACGTCGCCAGGCCCCCGCAGGCGCACGGATTGCGAGTCAATTTGACGCAGACGGTTGAAAGCTCGCTGAAGCCGGATTGTTGTCTTGTTGAACGTAATTGTGAGTGGTGTCGGCCGTAATGCCCGGCCAGGCTTGTGGGCAGGCTTACTTTCTCGAAAAATTGACGGCGGCGCGGTAAGATGCGCACACTTTTCCAGCCGCAGAAGGCTGAAAGGCAAATTTAACCAATGCAAGCACTTCCGGCTGTTCTGTCTCCCAGCGAGACGGCATTTTTCTTCGACTTCGACGGCACGCTCGTCGAACTCGCGCCCACGCCGGACGGCGTGCTGGTGCAACCGCGCGTCATCGTGTTGCTGACCGAGTTGCGGAGCCTGACGAACGGCGCGGTGGCGGTCGTGTCGGGCCGCGGCATCGACAGCATCGACGGTTTCCTCGGCATGCCCGATCTGCCGATCGCGGGTCTGCACGGCGCCGAGCGGCGTGACGCGAATGGCGACACGCAGCGCATTGGTTTTCACGACGAGCGCCTGTTGCGCATGGAGCAGGTGCTCGCGCAGGTCGTCAACGAACATCCCGGCATGCTGCTCGAGATCAAAGGCGCTGCGCTGGCGCTGCATTACCGCAACGCGCCCGACCGCGAGCCAGTGGCGCGCGAGGCGACCCAGCGGCTGGTGGCCGACTATCCGGGTTCGTATGTGTTGCAGCCGGGCAAGATGGTCTACGAAATCAAACCGAAGGACGTCGACAAGGGCCGAGCCATGCGCGCGTTCCTCGACGAGCCGCCGTTTGTTGGCCGCAAGCCCGTGTTTGCCGGCGACGATCTGACCGACGAGAAAGGCTTTGCCGTCGTCAACGAGCGCGGCGGCTGGTCGATCAAGGTGGGCGCGGGCGACACGACGGCGCATACGCGCGTCGAGTCGGTCACGGCGTTGCTCGACTGGCTGGAATCGATCGTCGCGGCGGCGCGCAAGGCATGATGGATACGCCGTATCGCTCAACGTACAACACGCACTGCATCGGGAATCGCGCTTCATGAGCCGACTGATCATCGTATCGAACCGGGTTGCGCCGATCTCGGAGGGCGGCCCGGCGGCGGGCGGTCTGGCGGTCGGCGTGTACGACGCGCTGAAGGAAACCGGCGGCATGTGGTTCGGCTGGAGCGGCGACGTGCTCAGCTCCGGGCAGCCACAGATCAAGGTTGAAGAGCGCGGGCCGGTGACCTTTGCGACCATCGCGCTGATGCGCCGCGATTACGACCAGTACTACCGCGGTTTTTCGAACGCCACGCTATGGCCCGCGTTCCACTATCGGGCCGACCTGCTGCAGTACGACCGGCACGATTTCGAAGGCTATTGCCGCGTCAATGCGTGGCTCGCCCAGCAACTCGTGCCGCTCCTGCGCGAAGACGACGTCATCTGGGTCCACGACTATCACCTGATTCCTTTCGCTCAGGCGTTGCGCGCGGCCGGCGTGAAAAATCGCATCGGCTTCTTTCTGCATATTCCGTTTCCGGCTTCGCAGGTATTGCTGGCGGTGCCGCCGCATCGCGAACTGGTCGAAGCGCTCTGTTCGTTCGATCTGCTCGGTTTCCAGACCGCGCCGGATTTGCGGGCGTTGTGTGACTACATCGTCAACGAGGCGAACGGCACGGTCGACGTGTCCGCCAGCGGCCCGCTGACCGTGCATGCATTCGGCCGCAGCTTGCGCGCGGCGGCTTATCCGATCGGCGTCTATCCGGACGAAATCGCCGAGCTCGCGAAAGCAGGCGAGCGCGGCAAGCCCGTGCGCACCATGAAGACGGCACTGCATTCGCGCAAGCTGATCATGAGCGTGGACCGCCTCGATTATTCGAAGGGGCTGGTCGAGCGTTTTCGCGCGTTCGAGCGTCTGCTGGAACACGCGTCCGCGCAACGCAACAAGGTGTCTTTCCTGCAAATCGCGCCGCCGACGCGCGCCGACATGCACGCCTATCAGGACATCCGCTTGCAGCTCGAAGGGGAGTCGGGGCGCATCAATGGCCGTTTCGCCGAGCTGGACTGGACGCCGATTCTCTACATCCACAAGCAGTACGAGCGCTCGGTGCTGGCCGCGCTGTTCCGTACGGCGCATGTCGGCTACGTCACGCCGTTGCGCGACGGCATGAATCTCGTCGCCAAGGAATATGTGTCGGCCCAGGATCCGGAGAATCCGGGCGTTCTCGTGCTGTCACGCTTTGCCGGCGCCGCGCAGGAACTGGATGGCGCGTTGATCGTCAATCCGGTCGACATCGACGGGATGGCCGAGGCGCTCGCCAAGGCGCTGGAGATGCCGCTTGTGGAGCGTCAGGCGCGTCATCGCGACATGATGGTGCAGCTGCGCGAGAACAATGTGTCGGTGTGGCGCGATAACTTCATGCGCGATCTGCAGAGCGTGGGTGCGGCGAAGAGCACCAGAACGGTAAAGGTGCGTGCTGGCTCAGGCAGGAAAGCCGCGCGCGAAACCTTGCCCGGATAGGTGGGATTCAGGTGGCGATTCAGGCCGGATTCAGGCCGGATTCAGGCCGATTGCATCTACCCGGAAAAACAGAAAAGCCGCTCGAAAGCGGCTTTTCTGTTTTTGCTGAAGTCGCAGAGGGCGGCGCATCGCTTAGACCACGTGCTGCTCGTCCACTTTCTTGCCGCCGATATGCAGCGTGGTGCCCTTGCCATACTGCTTCGAAAGCAGGTCGCGGTAGAGGCCTGGGCGTTGGCGCAACTCTTCTGGACTGCCGTCGTCGATCACCTTGCCCTGGCTCATCACGATGATCCGATCGAAGTTGTTCAGCGTCGACAGCCGGTGCGCGATCGCGATCACCGTGCGGCCCACCATCAGCCGGTCGAGCGCCTTCTGGATCGCTTCTTCCGATGCACTGTCGAGCGCCGAGGTGGCTTCGTCGAGCAGCAGGATCGGGGCGTTCTTCAGGATCGCGCGCGCAATCGCGATCCGCTGACGCTGTCCGCCAGAGAGCTTCACGCCGCGGTCGCCGACAATCGTGTCGAACCCTTCCGGCATGGCTTCAATGAAGTCGCTGCAACGGGCTTCGCGCGCGGCGGCGATTACTTCTTCGCGGCTCGCTTCAGGGCGGCCGTAAGCGATGTTCTCGTACACGGTGCGATGGAACAGCGAGATATCTTGCGGCACCAGCGCGATGGCGTGGCGCAGGCTGTCCTGGGTGATCCCGGCGATCTCCTGGCCGTCGATCTTGATTGCGCCGCCCTGCGTCTCGTAGAAACGCTGCAGCAGCGCCAGCACGGTGGACTTGCCCGCACCCGACTTGCCGATCAGGCCGACCCGCTGTCCCGGTTCGATATGCAGGTCGAAGTGATCGAGAATCGGCCGGCGGCGCGGATAGGCGAACGTCACGCTTTCGAAATCGACCCGGCCGCCTTGCGACACGAGTTCGCTCGCGCCGTCGCGGTCGGGCATGCCGTGCGGCTCGAGCAGCGTGCGGACAGCTTCGGCGAGCCGCGCGACGTGCTGCGTGACGTCGACGAGCGCCACGGCCAGATCGCGCGTGCCGTGCAAGATCGTGAAGCCAAGCGAGCTGACCAGCACGATGTCGCCGGAGGTCGCCTTGCCTTGATCCCACAGCCACAGCGCCCAGCCCAGCAAGCCCGCCGACAGCAGCGCGGTGATGACCGCATGCAGCAGGCGCAGCTTTTCCAGATACAGCAGGCTCTGCTGGCGCGCTTCCATTTCCGCCTTGACGGTCGCGCCGAAACGCTGCTGTTCGCGAAACGTCATGCCGAAGGCGCGTACGAGGCCCATGTTGCTGATCACGTCGACCAGCTCGCCGTCCACCGACGCCGCCTTGGTAGCGAAGTGATGGTGCCGGGCCGAACCGCGCCCCGCCAGTTTGTAAAGCACGACCGACAGAATGGCCGAGCACAGCATCAGGCCGCCCGCCATCAGCGGGTTCACGGCGATGATCATGATGATTGCACCGAGCACCGCGATACATGGCGGCAGCACGTTCCAGGCGGTGGTGTTTTCGGCGGTGTAGACGGCGTTCGAGGTTGCCGTGATGCGGCTCGCCAGCATGCCCGGCTGTTTCTCCGAGTAATAGGTGGGCGAGTGGCCGCTCAAATACTGGAACAGATCGCGCCGCAAGTCGCCCGTGACAGCCACGAAGGTGTGCGCGGCAACCCAGCCGCCGACCCGCCACAGCAGGTTGTCGGCGGCGATCAGGCCGACCAGGATGGCGAACGCACCCCACAGTGGACCGGGATGATGCCGACCTTCGCCGAGCACGTCGATCAGATGCTTGATCGCATACTGCGAAGCGAGCGCACAGCCCACGGCCGCAAACACGCTGCACAGGACGATCGCATGCGCGAGCGGATGGCGGCGGATAAAGCGGAAAAGAAACGCAAGCGGCCGATGCGCATAGCTCGCAAGCTTTGCGTTCTGGGCATTACGCTGGGCGATGGTTAAGTGTTCCAATTGATCGTGAGGTCGATGTGTTTCGGGTTGTGCATGCAAGGCATGGGCCACAGCAAAGAGTTCGCCGCGAAGCCGATGCTTCGCATTGTAAACATCCCAAAGCGATTGCGCCCTGTGTATCCGGGCGATGGCGCGACTGATTTCGCGATAGATGAGCGCGACCTACTGTTGCTCGAGCCGCCAGCGGACCGGTGGTTCACGCAGGTTGCGGACTATTTCGGGATATAATTACAAATTGCATTCAACTGCGGTGCGGCATTTCTGCAATGCCTGCCGGTAAAGTTGACGCAAGAGCTTACAGATGCCGGAATCGAGGTCTGCGCTGCAAGCCAGTTGCTACTGTAGAACTGTCTTATAAAACAAGGGTTTGCAAAGTGTTTCGCCTTTGTAACAACGTAAAGACTTTGAAATGTTGTGGTGCAGCGAGATTCCCGGCACCGATAATGCATGCTCTGTAGGCCCGCCGAAATATCTGACAGTTTGTCAACGCAGGTGTCATGTGTGCGTTTACCGGCACATGCGCAGACGGCGAATAGCTGATCTGGGCTCACTACCCAAGCGATCCATCGCAGGATTTCTCGAAAGAATCAGGTCCGCGCCGGCATATCCGGCCAGACTGCCCTGGCGAGCAAGCGAGTCGCTTTTACCAAACGCAGTACCTTTGCCTGATTTTTTACGAGGAGTTCTTCATTATGCGAATCGCTCAAATCGCTCCCTTGCACGAGGCGGTTCCTCCCAAGCTTTACGGTGGTACGGAACGCGTAGTGTCCTACCTGACCGAAGCATTGGTTGAACAGGGCCACGACGTCACGCTCTTCGCGAGCGGCGATTCGCAAACCTCGGCGAAACTCGAAGCGTTCTGGCCGCAGGCGTTGCGCCTCGACCCGACCATCCGCGACGTGATGGCGCCGCACATGCTGCTGCTCGAAGAAGTGCGCCGCCGTGCGGACGAATTCGACGTGCTGCATTTCCACATCGATTACTACCCGTTCTCGCTGTTCGCCCGCCAGCCGGTGCCGTTCCTGACCACGCTGCACGGCCGTCTCGATCTGCCGGAACTGCAACCGATCTTCAATACGTTCAGCGACGTGCCGGTGGTGTCGATTTCGGACAACCAGCGTAGCCCGCTGCAACAGGCGAACTGGTTGCAAACCGTTTATCACGGCCTGCCGGAAAATGTGCTCACGCCGATCAAGGACGTCGAGCCGGGCTACCTCGCATTCCTCGGCCGCGTCTCGCCGGAGAAGGGTCTCGACCGCGCGATCCGCATCGCCGGCCAGGCAGGCATGAAGCTCAAGGTCGCCGCCAAGATCGACAAGGCCGACCGTGCCTATTACGAAGAAGTGATCAAGCCGCTGATGGCGCTCCCGCACGTCGAATACATTGGCGAAATCGGCGAAGCCGAAAAGCGTGAGTTTCTCGGCAACGCGCATGCACTGGTGTTCCCGATCGACTGGCCGGAGCCGTTCGGCCTGGTGATGATCGAAGCCATGGCGTGCGGTACGCCGGTCGTCGCGTTCAATCGCGGATCGGTGCCGGAAGTGATCGAAAACGGCGTGTCGGGTTTTGTCGTCGAAGACGAAATCAGCGCTGTTGCCGCCGTGAAGCGTCTGCACACGCTGCCGCGCGCCAAGGTGCGTGCGGCGTTCGAAGCGCGCTTCTCGTCGAAGGTGATGGCGCAGAACTACGTCGCCACCTACGAAGCGCTGCTGCGTCAGAAGCATCGCACAGTACTGCGCGAAGTCAACGCCAGCTAAGTGCTATAAGGAAAGGCAGTCAGACCGTCTTGCCGGAGCGCCGGCGGCGCTTTTGCCTCGGCGCCTCCGGCGATCAGGTGGTCCGGCTGCACCAACAACGCCCCGTGTGCGTCTCGCCCACGGGGCGTTGTTGCATGCGCGCCGCGTTTTGGCTTCTGAGCGGCAGAAAGTACGGTGTTGGACACCGTCTGCGTGAGCCAATCTCCGTAATATCCCTATAATGGCCGTGCCGCAAATTTGGCTGCGGCGCCGCCGACGACAGGAGGATGCCTTGGCGAGAACGAAAGAGACGCGTGCGAACGCGGCGCCCGGCGCCGGTACGATTTTCGCGCTGCGCGCCATCGGTCTCGTGCTCCTCGCTCGCTGGCTTTTTTCGATGGCGCAGATGGACCTGGGCGCGTCGCTGTCGGCGATGGTGTCCTCGCCGTGGGCGTGCATCAATCTGGTATTCCTGTTCCTGCTGATCTTTCTGCCGGGCGCGCGAGCCGTGGTTGAGCGTCCGTTTCATCCGCTGCCGCAATGGTTGCGGCAAGCGCTGCGCCTGTTTGCTTTCCTCGGTTTTCTGTTTGCGCTCTGGTCGGTCGGTGCATTTGCGGCGAGCGCCGGCTGGCGGCGCGCCGCGCAGGCGGTGGCGGCTACCAACGGCTGGCTGTTGGCGGCGCCGGCGTTATACGCCGCGGTGGTCTGGATTTGCCGGCCGCGCGCGCTGTGGCGCACCAATATCGCCGCGCGACGCTTTGCGATCGGCCGCTATGCGGTCGCGCTCGATCCGGCCACCCGCACGGTGGTCGTCTGGGCCGAGCGGCGCAAGGTGGGCCAATATGACGCGCGCGAATTGTCCGTGCGATGGGCGGCGGGCCAAGCAACGAGTTCGACACCGACGCCCACGCCCGCAGTGGCGCTCGGCGTGGCGGGCGAGCCCGGTGCGTCTGCCGCACCGCTCGGCTCGGTCGGCGCGCCTGCGTTGGCTCGCAGCGGCTTCGGCCGACGTCCGAAAATCGAATTGCTGTGGGATTCGCCGGCTGCGGCAGGCCACAATCGACAAACCGTGTTCCGCACCGCGCTCACGACCGAAGGCGATCGGGTCGCCGCACGTGCGCTCGACACCTCGTTGCAGCAAGTCTGAGTGGGTTGCTTTGTGCAGTCGGCCACACCCCGCAGGCTAACCAGGCATCGTAAAGTAAGCTGTAGTCGATAATAGGAAGTGATGCCCGGCGTCTCAGTGGGCGAGTGGACATACATCGATCGATCATATTGCGTCGTTTGCAGGAGTCGCCATGCTGGTTCGCTGGTTGCTTGCCGCCCTTCATCTACTCGCTTATGGCTTTGCGCTCGCGTCGATTCTCCGGCGCACCTGGGCGCTGCGGCGCGCCAGCGTGCCCGCTGCGTTGCGGTCCGTATTCCGCGCTGATACGGGCTGGGGCATTTCGGCGTTGGTGCTGATCGTCACCGGTCTGATGCGCGCCTTCGGTGGCTTCGAAAAGGGCGCCGACTACTACCTCCATGAGCCGCTCTTTCACTTCAAGATGACGCTGCTAGTGCTGATCCTCATCCTTGAAGTCCCGTCGATGCTTGCGCTGATGCGTTGGCGTGCCTGTATCAAGAAGGGCGCCCCGCCCGATTTGCGAAAAGCGCGCAAGTATGCGCGTTTCAGCGTGATCCAGACCGTGCTGCTGGTGTTGATGGTGTTCGCGGCTACCGGCATGGCCCGAGGTATCGGACTGCCTGCGGGCGTGGTCTAGTCGCCCGTTGAAGCGCCGGCCGGTTCGTCGCATTGAGTCGGGCCGCAACGCATGGCGTTCCGTCAAGCGCGGCAGGCGAGAAACGCCGCGTGGGCGTTCGCGCGGGTGAACGAAGCGGGGCGTGCGTAACGCCAGCAGAAACGGCCTTTTGCCGGCGGCTTCCGCATGACGTCCCGCACGCTTCTTACAGCGATTTAATTCCCGACCAGCAAGCTTGAATCGTCGAGCCGATTCGCCTTCGCGGCGTGGGTCCTGCGCGTGACATCTGAATCCGAATCGCCCAAGCCCTTGATCAACTCCAGTGCCTGACGTTCGAACAACCGCCGATACAGGCCGTTCTCGAGTCTGATCAGCGTCTCGTGACTGCCTTCCTCGATGACCTTGCCCTTGTCCAGCACCAGCAGCCTGTCCAGCGCCCGCACGGTGGAAAGGCGGTGCGCCACCACCAGCGTCGTGCGGCCCATCATCAACCGCTCCATGGCCTGCTGGATCAGCACTTCGCTTTCGCTGTCGAGGCTCGAGGTCGCTTCGTCCAGAATCAGGATCGGCGCGTCCGCGAGAAACGCCCGCGCAATCGCCACGCGCTGACGTTCGCCACCCGAGAGCTTGACGCCGCGTTCGCCCACCAGCGTGTCGTAGCCTTGGGGCAGCGCCGCGATAAAGTCGTGCGCACTGGCGAGCTTTGCGGCGCGTTCGATCTCGGCGCGACTCGCGCCGGGCCGTGCATAGGCGATGTTCTCGGCCAGCGAGCGGTGAAACAGCACCGGCTCCTGCTGAACGATCGCGATCTGACTGCGCAACGACGCCTGTTGCACCCGGGCGATGTCCTGACCGTCGATCGTGATCCGGCCTTCCGAAATGTCATACAGCCGCTGGATCAGCTTGATGAAGGTCGTTTTCCCTGAGCCCGAATGCCCGACCAGCCCGACGCGTTCTCCCGGCGCGATGCGCGCGGAGAAGTTGTCGTAGAGCGGCGTGGCCTTCGTGCCGTAGTGGAAAGTGACATGCTCGAAGCGAATTTCGCCTTTGCCGATTGCGATCGGGCCCGCTCCGGGACGATCTTCAATACCCAGCGGCTGGCTCTCCAGCGACACCAGTTCCTCCATGTCGTTGACCGAACGCTGCAGGTTGCGGATGTGCATGCCCACGTCGCGCAGATAGCCTTGCAGCATGAAGAACATCGTCAACGCGAACGTGATGTCGCCGACGCTTGCTTCGCCGCGCGCCCACAACAGCAGCGCGGCGCCGAGAATCGCGGCCTGAATCGCCACCAGCATGGCGCCCTGCAGGCCGCCGTTGACCGTGCCGCGTATCCACGTGCGGCGCGTGCGATGACGCCACTTGCGAATCACTCGTTCGAGCAGCACTTCTTCGCGCTCTTCGGCGCCGAACGCTTTCACCACGCCATTGCAACTGACGGCGTCGGCGAGGGCGCCGCCCATGCGCGTGTCCCATGCGTTAGCGAGGCGCGCGGCGGGCGCAACGAAGCCGAGCGACATGGCCACGGTCACTGTTATGTACAGCACCGAGCCGATACCGACGACTGCACCCATCATTGGCCAGCGCCAGCCGAGCAGCACCGTTGCCCCGACCAGCATGACCAGCGACGGAAGCAGCGCGATCAGCAGCGTGTCGTTGAGCAGATCGAGCGCCCACATGCCGCGCGTGATCTTGCGCACGGTGGATCCGGCGAAGCTGTTGGCGTGCCAGTCCGTTGAAAAGCGTTGCACGCGATGAAACGCGTTCGCGGCGATCTCGCTCATCATCTTGAGCGTCAGCCTGATGATGTTGAAGAACACGCCCTGGCGAAGCAGCGTGGCGCCGAGCCCAAGCGCGCTCAACACGCAGAAGGCCGTGATCGCAGCGTGCCACGCGACGGCGTCGCCGGCAGAGCCGGATGCGATCGCGTCGACGAGCCGTCCGGCGAACATTGGCGTGAGCACGTCGGCCAATGCCGAGAGCAGCACGAGCGTGGTAATCGTGACGATGCGCCAGGGCTGTTTAGCCCAGTGAAGGAAGGTGAAGCCGAGGACATCCTTGAAGGCTTGTCCACGAAAGTCGAGTTTTTTTCTGGTCATTTGCCACGACCCGGTGGCGCGCGAGCGCACCGAGGGTCCAGTCAGAAGCGAAAGAAGAGACAGTCAAGCGCGCCAGGCTGAGTTGACAACAATGCCGGCAATGAGACTACGGACTGTCTGGAAATTGCGCGGAACACCTGTTCAGGCAGAACCGCGTAAGCGACGACGCGACAACTTTAAGGTCGCGAGAATGGTCGTGAGACCATCTCAGGGACGGCGATATGCACTGCAAACATGTGACGCCTCCCTGTAGTCGAATGAGGTGAAGAAAGTAGACGGAGCGAATGCCCGAACGCTGACTATATCAGCAGTATTTGGCGGTCGCAATCGTGCGGAGTTTCGGTGTTGACTTCGAGGTGGGCAGCAAGTGCGGGTGCAATTGATCGACTCCGCGTGTGGATACACGAGGGCCATAAGCAGGATCAAGCAGTATCACGCGGTCTCCTGCGAACGTTTCGACGGTAGCCGTGGTGCGCCAGCCTCGGCTGGTATTTGCTCTTTTGGTGCAGAAAGCTAAACTGGAAATTAAAAGATATCTAAACCGTGTATAGTTTAGATTCCTGTTCCATGACTACCCTTTCCGAACGTATCCGGATGATCCTGGACGAGACCGGCATCGAACAGACCGAACTGGCTAAAGTCGCCGGCGTTACCAAAGGCGCCGTCAACCAATGGTTGTCAGGCGTCACAAAGTCGATGAAGAGCCAGTACGCCGTCAAAATCGGGAAGAAGTTCGGCTACACAGTCGGCTGGCTTGCCATGGGCGAAGGAGACAAGAAGTTAGCCGATGTCGGGCAGCAGGACGAATTCGCCCCGATCCGGTTGCCCGAGAAACAACGCATTTCGGTAATGGGCATGGCACAGCTTGGTAACGACGGTTTCTGGGCCGAAATTGAAGCCCCGGTAGGATATGGCGACGGTTATCTGGACTTTCCATCCGGGGAGAAGGCTTACGGGCTGCGCTGTGTGGGCGATTCCATGCTGCCGCGCATCCGCGACGGCGAGTTCGTGGTCGTACAGCCCGAGCATGCTATCCGGCCGGGCGACGAGGTGCTTGTCAAGGCAACGGACGGTCGGGTCATGATCAAGATCTACCTTTATTCGCGCGACGGTCGTAAACATTTTAATTCGGTGAACCGGGATCATCCTGAGATTGCGATCGAGGAGGAGAAGATCGAACTGCTGCACTACGTCGCGGCGATTGTTAAAGCCTCGATGTTTCGGCCGGAGTAGGAGAAGCGGCGGCTATTCCCTCGCTACGAACGCCGCCGGCAGTTAACCGGCGGCTTTTTTTTAGCTATAGCGTTTAAATATATTGACTTGTTTAGTGCAGTTATCTAAACTACAGCCATTCTGTCAGTGGCTGACGCAAGGGATGCGACCTAGGTGCAACCTGCACGCCGGTGCGAGGCGTTGTCGGGATAAACCTGCGCGGAGGCGCATCGTCGCGGATTTTCCGAATTGGAACGTGCGGTGATCACGCTGCGCCGTGCTGCGCTCACAGTGTGTGAGCGCGTCGGAAAATGCGCGTCCTGAGCGATCTCACGGCTTCGCACGGGTGCTAGTCTCAAAGTCGATTTGCGCAATCTCCAAAGCGATGCCTTGAGTCATGTGGTCTCAGCCGTCAGCCTTTGGCCTTGGCTCGAACGGGTTGCGATGCTGGAGCCGGTTGCGGTGCTTGATCGCGAACTTCTTCACGAAGCCAGCGTTCACTGGCAAGTGGTCGTTCGTTCCGAGCCGATCAGCTACCGCGGAGTCGTACGCCCGGCGCAGCTCGCGCGGCGTCAGAGCCATCCTGGCAAGTGCAATCACATGCACGTGGTTTGCGGAGAAGCCGCGCGCGGACTTGCCGCGCTTAAGCTCCCATCTGATCAACGAAGCTGATATGTCGGCGGCGCTCATCGCGTGTTTTTCGCTCGCGCGCATAGTCGCGCCTCTGCCGCTGTTTGCGCCTCGGGTTGTGAGCTTTGCTTCTCCCGGTGTCGGAAAGGCTCTTTTGCTAGAAGCATCGCGGGCTTTTCTCTGGTGACAGCCTGACGGCAGCCACTCGTCGAAATCGGGTCTGACGGATTCAATTCGACGTCTTCGGCAGTTCTGTTTGATGAGCGTGCATTCCGTGTGGAAACATTGCTTTAGCTCGGCTGCCCACGCGTCGCGCGCTTTCGCTGCGAGAGTGGGGTGATACAAGCGCCCGTCGCTGCACTTGATCCAGTCACGCAGCGCAGCGTCGCGTACAGTGGGCCAGTCTCTGTCGATCTTGCCGCGATGCCAATAACCCACGCGCTTTGCGAGCCACTCGTCATCGTCCGGAAGTGAGGCAGCTGGCAACTGATGCCATGAGACACAGCGCAGCAGGACAGCGGCCCCGCAAGCTGCGAGCGTTTCGTCATGGGCCAAACCAGAGTTGCACAGGCGCGCGACATCGAGGGGCATGAAAGCGTGATCGCGCAGGTCACAGTCGGCGGCGGTGTGAGGATGGGGTAGTCCGTTGATACCTGTCGTCTCGCCAATAATTCCAGTTCGATCCTGATCTGGTGAACAGGTCGAGATAAGCCTGGGAGTCCTGTTATTCATTTCATCTCCGGGTTATTTAGCGTCTGCAAGATAAACGCTAGCCCGATCGAGAAATATGAGAAAAGTCTGAAACTGCTGCCGCGTGTGGGCGGCCGAGCTCACCGGCTCCTTTTGATCGATCACGTAACTTGAGCGACGAACGCGTAGGGCATCGCGGCTCGGACATGGACCACGTTCGCCACTGGCACTCATCGTTCAGTGGGCGGTCAGACAAAGGGGCGCTCGAGTTCTATCCGTGACACCGTGCCGCTGAGGTGCTCGACGTCTCGCGTAAAAACGCTTTCGGAGATCGTGAATGGCAAATCTTCAGGCAGTCCTGAGACGGCTACGCGGTTTGAGATGATTTGGTAACCACCGGTACTGAAGTTGGCGAACCAGGCGGAACAAGGCGGCACCGACGCCCCTAATTTCCTGGCTGTTGTACTTAGTATGTGAAGCTGCGTAGATAGCGGCCACCGTGTTGGCGACAATGAAAAAACGGTGGGCGACATAGGCAATAAAAAACCCCAGCATCCTTTCGGATCTGGGGTTTTAAAGCAACGTCGGGTAACGCTTGCTTATGTACTGGTGGGTGGTACAGGGATTGAACCTGTGACCCCTGCCGTGTGAAGGCAGTGCTCTACCGCTGAGCTAACCACCCGAAGAGAGCCGAATTATGTCAGGGATTTTTGCACCCGTAAAGTACTTTTTAAGCGGTTTGCTCATCCACGGCCGACGCGGGTTCGAGACGCCACACACTCGTGCCTTTGATCGCTTTATCGAGGCCGTCGAGTACCGCCTGATGTTCGGCGACCTCGTCGTCGCTCGCGGCAATCACGATCAGATTCAGCGAATCGATCGCGATGCGCGGCGCGTGCGCGCCGCCGCCGTGCGAGTCGCCGAGCATGTCGATGACGAGGCTTTCCTGGCCGCGTGTCATCGCCAGATACACCTCGGCGAGCAGTTCCGAGTCGAGCAATGCGCCGTGCAGGGTGCGGTGCGCGTTGCTGATGCCGAAGCGGTCGCACAGTGCGTCGAGTGAATTACGCTTGCCCGGGAACATCTGCTTGGCGCGCGCCAATGTATCGATGATCTCGCCGCAGTAGGTCTTCAGCGGCGGCAAACCCAGCAGCGCAAATTCGGCATCGAGAAAGCCGATGTCGAACGGTGCATTGTGAATGATCAGCTCCGCGTCCTGAATGAAGTCGCGAAACTGATCGGCGATCTCGGCGAACTTTGGCTTGTCGCTCAGGAATTCGGTGGTCAGCCCGTGAACCGCCAGTGCGCCCGGATCGCTGTCACGTTCCGGGTTGATGTAGAAATGCAGGTTGTTGCCCGTGAGCCGGCGGTTCACCATTTCGACGCAACCGAGTTCAAGGATCCGGTCGCCGGTTCGTGCATTCAGGCCGGTGGTTTCGGTATCGAGGATGAGTTGACGCATGTCGGATTAGCCTGCTCAAAAAAGATCAGCAAAAAAAGAAGGGCGCGCGCGATGGTGCCGCTGCGGGCGGCACCGCACGCATCATATTTCCGCGAGCGACGCGACGCCGCGATTGGCGAGTTGATCCGCGCGTTCGTTTTCCGGGTGGCCGTTGTGACCGCGTACCCAGCGCCATTCGATTTCGTGCTGTGCGACAAGTGCGTCGAGCCGCTTCCAGAGATCGGCGTTCTTCACCGGCTGCTTGGCCGCGGTGATCCAGCCTTTCTTTTTCCAGCCATGAATCCACTCGCTGATGCCTTTCTGCACGTACTGCGAGTCGGTGTGCACGACGGCCTTGCAGGGGCGCTTGAGTGCCTCGAGCGCGGCGATCACGCCCATCAGTTCCATGCGGTTGTTGGTGGTGTTGGCTTCACCGCCGAACAGTTCTTTTTCCTGGTCGCCGAAACGCAGCAGCGCGCCCCAGCCGCCGCGGCCGGGGTTGCCCTTGCAAGCGCCGTCGGTATAAATATCGATGATGTCGGAAGTCATTGAGTATGGTTGCGTGTGTTCGGGGTGGCGGCGGGCGCGAGGCCCGCGGCGAGGACAGGTTTCTTCACTTTCAGCGGGCCGACGAGGTGCATGCCGCGCACGCGCTTGATCGCCTTGATCATGTACGTGGCGCCAAAAATCGGCCACCAGCGGTCGCCGGCGGCTTCCATGAAACCATAGCGGGACAGCCATTGATCGCTGCCGAGCGGCGGACGATAGCAGCCGAAGCGCCCGCGTTCAAGGTCGAAACCCAGCAGTTTGATCCAGTCTTTCAAACGCGTGAAGGCGATCAGATCGACTGCCGCGGGTACGAACGGCCGGCCGGTCATCTTGCCGACCGATTGACGCGCGCCCCACAGCGACAGCGAATTGAAGCCGAGAATGATCAGTTGGCCTTCAGGCATCAGCACGCGCTCAGCTTCGCGCAGCAGCCGATGCGGGTCGCTCGTGAATTCCAGCGTATGCGGCATCACGATCAGGTCGACGCTTTGTGCCTCGAACGGTAGGTCCAGCAGGTCGCACCAGACAGCGCTACGCCCCGCCGGCGCCGACAAGCCCACGGGCAGACCTTGCGCGGCGTCCTTCCTCGAATCATTCGCCGAGCCATTTGCCAAGCCATTCCCGGCGCGCCCCAGACCGCGCGGAAAAGTGTAGGGCGCGCTCGCGCCGCTCGCCGCGTCGAGCACGAGTCCGCGGCACGGCATGCGGTTCTCGCGCAAGGCGTCGAGTTGCGGCAGGCCCAGTTGCAGCGCATGGTAACCGAACACGTCCGACACCACGCGATCGAGCTGGGTCTGTTCCCAGTCGAGCACGTAGCGGCCAGGTGGCGAATCGGTCCAGGCGGGCCAGTCTATAATCGCTCGATCAGTCATATCAGAGAATGGGTCGCCTATGAATGCGCTCGAGTACGTACCGGTCCCGGCGTTTGAAGACAACTACATCTGGGTCGTTTCCGACGGGCATCACGCGGTGGTCGTCGATCCGGGTGAGGCCGCCCCCGTGCGCGCATATCTGGCGAAACGAGGTTGGCGGCTGAGCGCTATTTTACTCACGCACCATCACCAAGACCATGTCGGTGGGGTGGCCGATCTGCTGAACGGCCAGGCCGTTCCCGTGTACGGCCCCGCCGGTGAAGCGATCCAGCACCTCACGCACCGTCTTGAAAATGGCGATCACGTGACGATTGCGGCTCCCGCACTCGAATTCAGCGTGCTCGACGTGCCGGGTCACACGAGCGGTCATATCGCTTATTTCCAGGCGGCCGACCCGCGCGGCACGCCGCACGTGTTTTGTGGCGACACGCTGTTCGCGTGCGGTTGCGGCCGGTTGTTCGAAGGCACGCCCACGCAGATGCTGGCGTCGCTGGATTCGCTTGCCGCGCTCCCTGGTGCAACCGAGGTTCACTGCGCACACGAGTACACGCTGTCGAACATCCGCTTCGCGCTCGCCTGTGAGCCGGGCAACGCCGAACTGCAAGCCTGGCGTGACCGGGCGAGCGAATTGCGCGCGCGTCATGTGCCGACGCTGCCCACCACGATCGCCCACGAACGCGCCGTGAACCCATTTTTGCGCGCCGACAATCCGGCGATTCAAACCACCTTGCAAGAGCAGTTGCACGAAAAAGTGCCAGATCGTTTGGCGGCATTCACGCTGATGCGTGAATGGAAAAATCGTTTCCGTTGACCCGTTCGGCATCAGGGTATTTCTCACGCGATGAATCGCAAAAATTCGCCAAGCCCAAGATTTCCTTGGTTTTTTTCGTAATTTCCGATTGACGTAAACGATGCCGTTTCGTACTATCGGCTGCAAATTCCAGCCCTTGTGGAAGCCGAGACGTTCATGCGATTTATCTTTAGTGCGTTGTTGGTCCTGACGCTCGCCGCTTGCGCGAGTCAGGGACCGGCGACGAATAGCCCCACCACCGCAACCAACCCTGCCAGTCAGCAAGCCGTAGCCGACGCCCTTCGCAAGACAGCCACCGCCAAAGAAACGATCAACGTCGACCAGGGCTCAGTCACTCAACTGACGAGCGCGGACGCCGACCTGTGGGGCCGTATTCGCCGTGGTTTTCAAATGCCGGATCTGCAAACCGACCTCGTCGATATGCAGGTCAACTGGTATGCGCAGCGCCCGGATTACGTGCAGCGCATGACTGAGCGCTCGCAAAAGTACCTGTATCACATCGTCGAAGAGCTCGAGGCGCGCCATATGCCGACCGAGCTCGCGCTGCTGCCGTTCATCGAATCCGCGTATAGCCCGCAGGCCTTGTCAGTCGCGAAGGCGGCGGGCATGTGGCAGTTCATGCCGGGCACGGGCCGCACCTATAACCTCAAGCAGAACATGTGGCAGGACGAGCGCCGCGACGTGCTGGCGTCGACCAGCGCCGCGCTCGACTATCTGTCGAATCTGCATGACATGTTCGGCGACTGGCAATTGGCGCTCGCCGCCTACAACTGGGGCGAGGGCAACGTGCAGCGCGCGATCGCCCGCAACGAGGCGGCGGGGCTGCCCACCGACTACCTCAGCCTGCGCATGCCGAACGAGACGCGCAACTACGTGCCCAAGCTGCAGGCGGTCAAGAACATCGTGATGAATCCGCAAATGTACGGGCTCACGCTGCCG
This sequence comes from Paraburkholderia sp. RL17-337-BIB-A, assembly GCF_046025895.1. Lineage (NCBI taxonomy): Bacteria > Pseudomonadati > Pseudomonadota > Betaproteobacteria > Burkholderiales > Burkholderiaceae > Paraburkholderia > Paraburkholderia sp. RL17-337-BIB-A. The sequence continues at coordinate 1,202,991 of NZ_JARESY010000001.1, forward strand.
TCGATTCCGAACCACCCGTATTTCGTGACGGTCACAACCTCGCACGACATCGACGTGGACATGGCGGCCAAGCTCGCGAATCTCTCCACGGACGAATTCCGCTCGCTGAACCCATCGTTCAGAAAGCCGGTGATTCTTGGCGCCACGCAGCCGCAAATCCTGTTGCCGTTCGACAACGCCAGCGCGTTCGAACGCAATCTGAAGGCGTACTCCGGTTCGCTGTCGTCGTGGACCACGTACACGGTCACCGAGCGTGCGGCACCGGCGGCGATTGCGCAAAAGATTGGTGTCGATGCCGATACGTTGATGGAAGTGAACAAGATTCCGGCCGGCATGCGTCTGAAGCCGGGCTCCACCATCGTGGTGCCGCGCGGTTCGGACGACGACGAAGACATCAGCGCCGACGTCGCCGAAAGCGCCGTGCTGGCCATGGAGCCGGACGTCCCCGACACCCGCAAGATGCTGATCCGCGTGCGTCGCAATCAGACGATGGCCGCCGTCGCCGTGCGTTACGGCGTCTCCATCGGTCAGTTGAAGGCGTGGAATCGCACGCATCGCGATCAGGTTTCGCGTGGTCAGGTGATTGTGCTGCACGTGCCGGTCGGCAAGGCGATGCCGAGCGAACCCGGCCCTGAGCGCATCGCGACCGACGTGCAAGGCGGCGGTGTCGAGAAGATCGGCACCCGCGTCGCAGACACGAGGAACGATTCGCGCTACGATAAGAGCAAGGGTCGTGGCCGTTCCGCCGTGGTGAAAGTATCTGAGCCGGTGGGCAAAGCGAGCAAGCCGACAACGTCCGGTGCCAGCAAGGGCAAGGTGACGAAGGTGTCGGCTTCCACGTCCAGCAAGGCGTCGAAGGCCGCGGCAGATAGCCGCCCGAAGACCGCGGCCAACGCGAAGAAGGGTAAGTAGACCAAAAAGCGGCTCCCACGGTAGTGACCACATGCGTTGCGGGGGCAGCGCATGAATTGCGCTCCGATCACGCACCGTGTTATTCCAACGCCGTCACCCGTGGTGACGGCGTTTTTCATTCTGCAGATCAATTCGGGCGAAGTTCGCCCGTTTCATTTATCTTTCGTGCTTGGGCCAAATCCGGCCGCTCATCTCAAAGTTTATGTCGTCGACCCAGTTGCGCGTTTTTCTCCTGTTTTCCGCCGGTTACTTTGTTTCTTACGTATTTCGCGGCGTCAATCTCGGCTTCGCCCCGTTCATCACACACGATCTCGGCTTGTCGGCCACGGATCTCGGCGTGCTGACCAGTCTGTATTTTCTCGGCTTCGCGGGCGCGCAGATCCCGGCCGGCGTGTTGCTTGACCACTTCGGCGCACGTCGGGTGACGGCGGCCACCTTGCTATTCGCCGCGCTGGGAATCTGGGTGTTCGGCGCCGCGCACAGTGTCGGCGGGATGATGGTCGGGCGTCTCTTGATCGGCGTTGGTGTGTCCGTATGTCTCGGTGGCGCGTTCAAGGCGCTGGCGCAGCATTTCGCGTCGGCACGGCTGCCGTTGATGAACGGGCTGGTGATGGCGATCGGCGGTTTCGGCGGCGTGATGGTTGGCTCGCCGCTCACGTGGGTGCTGGGCTTTACCAGCTGGCGCACGGTCTGTATCGGTCTGGGTCTGCTGACGGTTCTGGTGGCAGTGGCGCAGTGGACGCTCGCCCCTGATATCAAGGAAACCCGTCACCAGGCAAGTCTTGGTGCCCAATTTAAAGGCACTTTGCACATTCTGAGGAGCGCGGCATTCTGGAAGATCGCGTCGTTCTCGGTCGTCACCCAAGGCGTGTTCTACGCGATGCAATCGTTGTGGGTGGGTGCCTGGTTGCGCGACGTACAAGGCTTCGAGCCGCGTGAAGCGGCCGCACTGGTGTCGATTCTCGGCTTCGCCATGATGGCCGGCTGCGTGGGTTTCGGCGCGGCGGCACGCAGCCTCGAGCGGCGCGGCATCTCGTTGTACGTGTTTTGCGGCATTGGCATGGCGCTGTTCGTTGTCACCCAGCTGCTGATCATGTTCAGTGTGCCGCTACCTGCGAGCCTGCTGTGGGCGGCGTACGGCGTCTTCGGCGGCACCGGCATTCTGAGCTACGCGGTGATGGCGCGGCACTTCCCGGCGCAGATGATCGGGCGGGTGAATACCACGCTGACGCTGATCATTTTTCTGCTGATTTTCGGTTTCCAGATCGGCGTCGGCGCGGTGTTGTCGCACTGGACGGCCAGCGGCGGAAAATATCCGGCGGCAGCGCATCTGACCGCCTGGGGCATTCTGGTGACGCTGCAGGTATTGAGCGCGATCTGGTATGTGTTGCCCGGCCGCACGTTGGTTCGGCCGGCGCAAGTGCACGCTGAGCAGGAGGCCTGAGGCAGTGATGCTTGATTTGGCCGTCGCAGGCACACGCTGAATTACAGGCCTGAGGCGGTCGCGCGCGGAGCCTGGGGCGGAGTGTCATATTTACCGACCCTATCCCGATTCTGGCCCGTGTAAATTTTGTCCGATGGCCTCGTGGCAGACGCAGCAAGGCTTTGATCGGGTTCGGGCCACGCTTCGCTATGTCGCCGCGCCATCTCGGATTTGGCGGGAAGGGTGATTTCACGCTATAATTTCAAGGTTTGAGCTTATCAACCCGCACCCTAGCGCCTACCTCTCCCAAACCGTTCATCCGCCGCGCGCTTTTGACGCCCCGCACCCAGCCGATTCGTCCACACAATGGACCTATCGCGCCCTTGCGACGTCACCAGCAGTACGCGAGTGAGTCTGCGCGCGCATCCTGTCGATGCGTTTCGCTGCGGCTCGCAGTCGGATAGACAGGTCGGCAACAGGGTGTTCCCCAAGGAGTCTCCCGTGTTGCCGTCATTTTCTCCCGCTTTGCTCGCACTCGCCGACGGCACGGTCTTTCGTGGTTACTCGATCGGCGCCCCCGGGCATACGATCGGCGAAGTCGTGTTTAACACCGCTATCACCGGCTATCAGGAAATCCTGACCGACCCGAGCTACGCGCGTCAGATCGTGACCCTCACGTATCCGCACATCGGTAACGTCGGCGTGAATGCCGAAGACGTCGAAGCTACGAAAGTCCATGCCGCCGGCCTGATCATCCGTGATCTGCCGGTTCTCGCGTCGAACTTCCGCATGGAGCGCACGCTCCCGCAATACCTCAAGGACGAAGGCGTGGTCGCCATCGCCGGTCTCGACACCCGTATGCTGACCCGCGTGCTGCGCGACAAGGGTGCGCAGAACGGCGCCATTCTGGCCGGCTCGGATGATGAAGCGAAGGCAATCGAACTCGCGCGCTCGTTCCCGGGTTTGTCGGGCATGGACCTCGCGAAAGTCGTGTCGACGAAAGAAAGCTACGAATGGACCCAGACCGAATGGCGTCTGGGCACTGGCTACGGCACGCAGAACGCGCCGAAGTACCGCGTGGTCGCGTTTGATTACGGCGTGAAGTACAACATCCTGCGCATGCTGGCTGAACGCGGCTGCCACGTTACCGTGCTGCCGGCAGAAGCTTCAGCGGCTGACGCGCTGGCGCTCAACCCGGACGGCGTTTTCCTGTCGAACGGCCCGGGCGATCCGGAACCGTGCGACTACGCGATTCGCGCCACCAAAGAACTGATCGAACGCGGCATTCCGACCTTCGGCATCTGCCTCGGCCACCAGATCATGGGCCTCGCGCTCGGCGCCAAGACCCTCAAGATGAAGACCGGCCACCACGGCGCGAACCATCCGGTGAAGGATCTCGAAGACGGCCGCGTGGTCATCACGTCGCAGAATCACGGCTTCGCGGTCGACGCCGACACGCTGCCGGCCAATGCCAAGGTCACGCACATCTCGCTGTTCGACGGCACGCTGCAAGGCTTCGCGTTGACCGACAAGCCGGCGTTCTGCTTCCAGGGTCACCCGGAAGCGTCGCCCGGCCCGCACGACATCGCCTATCTGTTCGACCGCTTCACTGCGTTGATGGACACGAAGAAGGCCGGCAAGACCGCATCGGCATAAGGGCGTTTGAAGCGATAGCTTGTGAAGCGCCCTGGCGGCGCGAGGCTCGCCCCGCAATCCGCGCACTCAGCGCGAAGCGCGGCGAGCCGCACAACACAGAGCAGAGCGCGCGCAACGTAACAACGCAGCGCGCCGACGGAAAGAATTCAGGAATACATTAGCGAGAGCGTTATGCCGAAGCGGACAGACATCAAGAGCATCCTCATCATCGGCGCGGGTCCGATCATCATCGGCCAGGCGTGCGAGTTCGACTACTCGGGCGCGCAGGCATGCAAGGCGTTGCGTGAGGAAGGCTACAAGGTCATTCTCGTCAACAGCAATCCGGCGACGATCATGACCGACCCGAACACGGCCGACGTGACCTACATCGAGCCGATCACGTGGGAAGTGGTTGAACGCATCATCGCCAAGGAGCGCCCGGACGCGATCCTGCCGACGATGGGCGGCCAGACCGCGCTGAACTGCGCGCTGGATCTCCACGCACACGGCGTGCTGGACAAATACAAGGTCGAGCTGATCGGCGCTTCGCCGGAAGCGATCGACAAGGCGGAAGACCGCCAGAAGTTCAAAGACGCGATGACCAAGATCGGCCTCGGTTCGGCCAAGTCGGGCACTGCGCATTCGATGGAAGAAGCGCTGCAGGTGCAGGCCGACATTGCGGTGCAAACGGGCAGCGGCGGTTATCCGGTCGTGATCCGTCCGTCGTTCACGTTGGGCGGCTCCGGTGGCGGCATCGCGTACAACCGCGACGAATTCGAAGAGATCTGCAAGCGCGGTCTGGACCTGTCGCCCACGCGCGAACTGCTGATCGAAGAATCGCTGCTCGGCTGGAAAGAGTACGAGATGGAAGTGGTCCGCGACAAACAGGACAACTGCATCATTGTCTGCTCGATCGAAAACCTGGATCCGATGGGCATCCACACCGGCGACTCGATTACCGTCGCGCCGGCGCAAACGCTCACGGACAAGGAATACCAGATCCTGCGTAACGCATCGCTCGCCGTGCTGCGCGAGATCGGCGTGGACACGGGCGGTTCGAACGTGCAGTTCTCGATCAATCCGAAAGACGGCCGGATGATCGTGATTGAAATGAATCCGCGTGTGTCACGTTCGTCGGCACTGGCGTCGAAGGCTACGGGCTTCCCGATCGCGAAGGTCGCGGCAAAGCTGGCAGTCGGCTACACGCTGGACGAACTGAAGAACGAAATCACCGGCGGCCAGACCCCGGCCTCGTTCGAACCGACGATCGACTACGTCGTCACCAAGATCCCGCGCTTCGCTTTCGAGAAATTCCGCGAAGCCGATTCGCGCCTGACCACGCAGATGAAGTCGGTCGGTGAAGTAATGGCGATTGGCCGCACCTTCCAGGAATCGTTCCAGAAGGCGCTGCGCGGTCTGGAAGTGGGCGTCGACGGTCTGGACGAAAAGACCGACAACCGCGACGAGATCATCCGCGAGATCGGCGAAGCCGGCCCGGATCGCATCTGGTACGTGGGCGACGCATTCCGTGTCGGCATGACGGCCGAAGAGATTTTCGAAGAGACGTCGATCGACCCGTGGTTCCTCGCGCAGATCGAACAGATCATCCTGAAGGAAAAGGCGTTGGCCGGCCGTACGCTGGCAAGCCTGTCGAAGGAAGAGCTCAAGTATCTGAAGCAAAGCGGCTTCTCGGATCGTCGTTTGGCGAAGCTGCTCGGCGCGAAGCCGGCGGAAGTGCGTCAACGCCGTATCGAGTTGAACGTGCGCCCGGTCTACAAGCGCGTCGACACGTGCGCGGCCGAGTTCGCTACGAAAACCGCTTACATGTACTCGACCTACGAGGAAGAGTGCGAAGCGAACCCGACCAACAACAAGAAGATCATGGTGCTGGGCGGCGGCCCGAACCGGATCGGCCAGGGTATCGAGTTCGACTACTGCTGCGTGCATGCCGCGCTCGCCATGCGCGAAGACGGCTACGAAACGATCATGGTCAACTGCAACCCTGAAACCGTTTCGACCGACTACGACACGTCCGATCGTCTGTACTTCGAATCGCTGACGCTCGAAGATGTTCTGGAAATCGTTGACAAGGAAAAGCCGGTCGGCGTGATCGTGCAATACGGCGGTCAAACGCCGCTGAAGCTCGCGCTCGATCTCGAAGCGAACGGTGTGCCGATCGTCGGCACGTCGCCGGACATGATCGACGCCGCGGAAGACCGCGAGCGTTTCCAGAAGCTGCTGCAGGACCTCGGCCTGCGTCAACCGCCGAACCGCACCGCGCGTGCAGAAGACGAAGCGCTGAAGCTCGCCGAGGAAATCGGCTATCCGCTGGTGGTGCGTCCGTCGTACGTGCTGGGCGGCCGCGCCATGGAAATCGTCCACGAGCCGCGCGACCTCGAGCGCTACATGCGCGAAGCCGTGAAGGTGTCGAACGATTCGCCGGTGCTGCTCGACCGCTTCCTCAACGATGCGATCGAATGTGACGTAGATTGCATCTCCGATGGCGAAGCGGTGTTCATCGGCGGCGTGATGGAGCACATCGAACAGGCGGGCGTCCACTCGGGCGACTCGGCTTGCTCGCTGCCGCCGTACTCGTTGTCGAAGGAAACCATTGCCGAGCTGAAGCGCCAGACCGGTGCAATGGCGAAGGCGCTGAACGTGGTCGGCCTGATGAACGTGCAGTTCGCGATCCAGCAGGTGCCGCAGGCTGATGGCTCGAAAGAAGACATCATCTACGTGCTGGAAGTGAACCCGCGTGCGTCGCGCACGGTGCCGTACGTGTCGAAGGCGACCAGCCTGCCGCTCGCGAAGATCGCGGCGCGCGCGATGGTCGGCCAGACGCTCGCACAACAGGGCGTGACGAAGGAAATCGATCCGCCGTACTTCAGCGTGAAGGAAGCGGTGTTCCCGTTCGTCAAGTTCCCGGCAGTCGATCCGGTGCTCGGACCGGAAATGCGCTCGACCGGTGAAGTGATGGGCGTGGGTCAGACCTTCGGTGAAGCGCTCTTCAAGTCGCAGCTCGCGGCGGGTTCGCGTCTGCCGGAGTCGGGCACGGTGCTGCTGACCGTGATGGACGCCGACAAGCCGAAGGCGGTCGTTGTCGCACGCATGCTGCACGAACTCGGCTATCCGATTGTCGCGACCAAGGGCACGGCTGCCGCGATCGAAGCGGCCGGCGTGCCGGTCAAGGTCGTCAACAAGGTGAAGGACGGCCGTCCGCACATCGTCGACATGATCAAGAACGGCGAAATCGCGCTGGTCTTCACGACCGTCGACGAAACCCGCGCCGCGATCGCCGACTCGCGCTCGATCCGTATGAGCGCACAGGCGAACAAGGTCACGTACTACACGACGATGTCCGGCGCACGGGCCGCAGTTGAAGGCTTGCGCTATTTGAAGAACCTGGAAGTCTATGATTTACAAGGCCTCCACGCTCGCCTAAACTAAGGCTTCGAATACCTGTCCAAGATGTAAGTGCCGCGGTTAAGCGGCGTTCCGCAGGTGCTGTGGCCCGGGTTTTGCCCGGCACGTCAGCCTCCGCGGAATGCACTTAACCGCGGTGATTTTTTTTACGGCTGTTTTTTGCATAGAGTTGTTTATGAGCACTGTTCCATTGACGAAGCGCGGCGCGGAAATGTTGCGCGATGAATTGCAGCGCCTGAAATCGGTTGAGCGTCCCTCGGTGATCAATTCGATCGCTGAAGCGCGTGCCCAGGGCGATCTGTCGGAAAACGCGGAATATGACGCGGCGAAGGAAAAGCAGGGCTTCATCGAAGGCCGTATTGCCGAAATCGAATCCAAGCTGGCCGGTGCGCAGGTGATCGACCCGTCCAAGGTGGACGCGGACGGCCGCGTCGTGTTCGGCGCGACGCTTGAACTCGAAGACCTGGATTCGGGCGCAAAGGTCAAATACCAGATCGTCGGCGACGACGAAGCGGATATCGACCACGGTCTGATCTCGATCAGCTCGCCGATCGCGCGCGCGTTGATCGGCAAGTCGGAAGGCGACGTTGCCTCGGTGCAGGCGCCAGGCGGCGTACGCGAGTACGAAATCATCGCGGTTAGCTACGTTTGAAGGCGGCTACGGTGTCCTTGATGCCGCATCGACTGTTCCGCCTGCTGACGGTAGTGTGGGTCGGTAGTCTGTTGACTATCGGCTATGCCGTCGCGCCGGTGCTGTTCACATCGCTCGACCGGATGACGGCGGGCGCCGTGGCGGCGCAACTGTTTCGCATTGAAGGCGTGCTGGGCGCGGTGTGCGGCATTTTGCTGCTGGGTCTGGCGAACGTACTGGTTCGCCGCGGTAGCGACGCTTATCGCCGTTTGCGCTGGTTGATCGCCGGTATGCTTGTCTGCGTGCTGGTGGGTTACTTTGCATTGCAGCCGTTTATGAACGCAATGCGCATTGCCGCGCTGGAAGCGGGCAGTGATGTCGGACATTCAGCTTATGCGACACGCTTCGGCATCCTGCACGGCGTGTCGAGTCTGTTTTATCTGATCGAAAGCCTGCTGGGCGTGGCACTGGTGTGGAAGCTGCCGGCGAGCGTCGGCGTCATGACAGCGGAACAGGGCGCTCGCAGTGCTGCGGGGAAAGTAACCGGTTGAGTGGCACGGCTACGGCTTGCTCAAGCGGGCTTGCCTGTGGAGTTACTCAAGCGGAGGGCCCCTGGCACTTTATCCGGGCTGAGTCGACCGGGCAGAGTTTAACCAGTCGGCCTGATCAGTTCACACGAGGGTGCGGAGACCGCCCGCACCCTCACCATTCGCTTACTTCGACGACTGATGCGCGCGCTTCGCGCTGGTCTGGCGCTTCTTGGCGCGCTTGATGTTGCCGCCTTGCGTGACGCGTTCATTGCCACGCACCACGACTGCTTTTGCCTTCGGCTTGCGCATCGGGATTTCGCTGGGCTTCACCACCGTGACCACGCGCGGTGCGCGGCCTTTACCCGGTTTGGCTTCGACAGCCGCTTCGCGGGCGCTCGGCAGGGCGCCGCGCTTGGCCTTCACGGCCGGTTGTGCTGCTGCTTCCGGCTTCCAGATCACCAGCAGCTTGCCAATATGCTGGATCGGCGCTGCATTGAGCTTGTCGCAAATCTGTTCGTAGATGGCGATGCGTTCTTCGCGTTCGTCGCCGAACACGCGGATTTTGATCAGTTGATGCGCGCCAAGGTGGACCTTGATTTCCGACAGCACAGCGTCGGTCAAGCCTTCGGCGCCGACGAGCACGACCGGTTTGAGCGCATGTGCCTGGGAGCGCAACTCGGCGCGTTGGTCGGAAGAGACTTTAAGGGCTGGCATGGAAAGTGGAAGACTCGACTAAAATGGCGGCACCTGCATTTCCGAGAGATTTCGGCCAATAGCGCAGGGCGGCGCGTCAGAACAACAGAATCGCGGATGACTGCCAAGTTTGGCGGTGGCCGCGCGAATTAACCGCGTATTATCCCCTAAAGCGCCACATTTCGCAGCAAGAGTTCACCTTTAATGGCAAAAAACAAGTTCAACACGGCGTGGTTGCATGATCACATCAACGACCCGTATGTAAAAATGGCGCAGCGGGAGGGTTATCGCGCCCGCGCCGCCTACAAGCTGAAGGAAATCGACGAGCAGGACAAACTGATCCGGCCAGGCCAGGTGATCGTCGACCTGGGCTCCACGCCCGGTAGCTGGAGCCAGTACGCCCGTAACAAGCTGGCCAAGGGCACGCAGCGCGACGCCGAGCGCGAGGGCGGCATCGACGGCACGATCATCGCTCTCGACATGCTGCCGATGGAGCCGATCGCCGACGTCCATTTCATTCAGGGCGACTTCCGCGAAGACTCGGTTCTCGAACAACTCGAAGAATTAGTCGGCGAGCGCCAGGTTGACCTTGTAATTTCGGATATGGCGCCCAACCTGTCGGGAGTGGCGGTGGCGGACGCCGCGCGAATCGAGCATCTGTGCGATATCGCGATGGAATTCGCGCAAAATCACCTGAAGCCGGATGGCGCCCTTTTAGTCAAATGTTTTCACGGCAGCGGTTACAGCCAGATTGTCGAAAAGTTCAAGCGTCAGTTCAAGGTGGTGGCGGCCCGCAAGCCGAAAGCCTCGCGGGACAAGTCGTCAGAAACGTTTATTTTGGGTAAGCATCTCAAGCGGCCCGCATAGGGGCGCTGCAGGAAGGTTCCGCATCTGTCGTTAATGTACCCATGGCGCTGGAAATCGGTGCCCTGATAGCCCGCTCCGCTATTTATGTGGTAGCGAAACGTTATGGCAGGGGTCTGCGGACTGGATTAGAATGCTTTCGTGGTGCCGCAAGGCAAATGTAGGCGCCCGTCTAAGTGAAGGAGTGGTGCTTTGAACAACAATATGTTTTCGAAAGCAGCAGTGTGGCTGGTTATCGCACTGGTGCTGTTTACGGTGTTCAAGCAGTTCGACAAGCCCCGTGTCCAGGAAGGTGTTTCCTATTCGCAGTTCATGGACGACGCGAAGAACGGCAAAGTCAAGAACGTCATTGTCCAGGGGCGGAACCTCACGGTCACTCCAGCAGACGGCCAGAAGTACCAGATCGTGTCGCCCGGCGACATCTGGATGGTCGGCGATCTGATGAAGTATGGCGTTCAGGTGAGCGGCAAGGCTGATGACGAACCGAATGCGCTGGTGTCCGCGCTGTACTACCTCGGACCAACGATCCTGATCATCGGATTCTGGTTCTACATGATGCGACAGATGCAAGGAGGCGGGAAAGGCGGTGCGTTCTCGTTCGGTAAATCCCGTGCACGTCTGATCGACGAAAACAACAACGCAATCAATTTCACCGACGTCGCCGGTTGCGACGAAGCCAAGGAAGAAGTCTCCGAACTGGTCGATTTCCTGCGCGATCCGCAGAAGTTCCAGAAGCTCGGCGGGCGCATTCCACGCGGCGTGTTGCTGGTCGGGCCGCCGGGAACCGGTAAAACGTTGCTGGCGCGCGCTATCGCTGGCGAAGCGAAGGTGCCGTTCTTCAGTATCTCGGGTTCGGACTTCGTGGAAATGTTCGTGGGTGTCGGTGCGGCTCGTGTGCGCGACATGTTCGAGCAGGCCAAGAAGCATGCACCGTGTATCGTGTTCATCGACGAAATCGACGCGGTCGGCCGTCATCGCGGTGCCGGCATGGGCGGCGGTAACGACGAACGCGAACAGACCTTGAACCAGATGCTGGTCGAGATGGACGGCTTCGAAGCGAATTCCGGTGTGATCGTGATCGCTGCCACGAACCGTTCGGACGTGCTGGACAAGGCACTGCTGCGTCCGGGCCGTTTCGACCGTCAGGTGTATGTCGGTCTGCCGGATATCCGCGGCCGCGAACACATCATGAAGGTTCACCTGCGCAAGGTGCCGATTTCGAACGACGTCGACGCAGCGGTTATCGCACGCGGCACGCCGGGCTTCTCGGGCGCCGATCTGGCGAACCTGGTCAACGAAGCAGCACTGTTCGCGGCTCGCCGTGGCAAGCGCATCGTGGAAATGAACGACTTCGAAGACGCGAAGGACAAGATCTTCATGGGTCCGGAACGCAAGTCGGCCGTGATTCGCGAGGAATCGAAGCGTGCTACGGCGTATCACGAGTCGGGTCACGCGGTCATCGCCAAGCTGTTGCCGAAGGCCGATCCGGTGCACAAGGTCACGATCATCCCGCGCGGCCGTGCGCTGGGTGTCACGTGGCAGTTGCCGGAGCATGACAACGAAACGTATTCGAAGGACTACCTGCTGGACCGCCTGGCGATCCTGTTCGGTGGCCGCGTCGCGGAAGAGCTGTTCCTGAACCTGATCAGCACCGGCGCATCGGACGACTTCAACAAGGCAACGGCTACGGCCCGCGCCATGGTGGCTCGCTTCGGTATGACGGACGCACTCGGACCGATGGTCTACGTCGACGACGAAAACGACGCTACGCCGTTTGGCCGTGGCTTCACGCGCACCATTTCGGAAGCAACACAGCAGAAGGTCGACGCGGAAATCCGCCGCGTGCTGGACGAGCAATACAACCTCGCCAAGCGCTTGCTGGATGAGAACCGCGACAAGGTCGAAGCGATGACCGCCGCGCTGATGGAGTGGGAAACGATCGACGCCGATCAGATCAACGACATCATGGCAGGCCGTCCGCCGCGTTCGCCGAAGAGCTCGCCGCCGTCGGCAAGCGACGCCTCGTCGGGCGGCAGCCCGGGCACCGAGGTCAAGCCGGGCAGCGCGACCGCGCCGGCCTGATCGGCGACCAGTAGAAAGTGCGGGCCGGTGTGTTTCACACCGGCCCGTTTTGCATTTATCCGTTTTACGTGATTGACCGCTACGTGCCGAAAGTCGAATTTACTTCTCTCCCCCTTCCTGAACCGCTGCAATGCGGCCGCTTCAAGCTGACCTTTGAACGCCCGTTGGTCATGGGCATCCTGAACGTCACACCCGATTCTTTTTCCGACGGCGGTCAGTACGCCATGCGTGGCGATGCGCTGCGCCAGGCCGAGCGCATGTTGCTCGACGGCGCGGATATCATCGACATCGGCGGTGAGTCGACCCGCCCGGGTGCGCCGCCGGTGCCGCTCGACGAAGAACTGGAGCGCGTGATCCCGCTGGTCGAACAACTGCGCGGCGCGAATGTGCCGCTGTCGATTGATACATACAAGCCGGAAGTGATGCGTCACGCACTGACGGCGGGTGCCGACCTGATCAACGATATCTGGGGCTTCCGGATGCCCGGCGCGATCGACGCCGTGCGCGACAGCGAATGCGGTCTATGCGTGATGCACATGCTCGGCGAGCCGCAGACCATGCAAGTTGGCGTGCCCACCTATGACGACGTCGTAAGCGAGGTTCGACAGTTCCTCGAAGAACGAGTGGCGGCGCTGAGGCAAGCGGGCATCGCCCGTGCGCGCATCAGCGTGGATCCGGGTTTCGGCTTTGGCAAGGCGGTGGTCGAGCACAATTACGCGCTGCTCGCGCACCTGCCGGACACAGCGCCGAGGGCCGAGCCGCCGTACCCCATTCTTGCGGGCATGTCGCGCAAGTCGATGGTCGGCGCAGTGGTGGAACGGCCGGCGCCGGAACGGGTCGCGGGCAGCATCGCCGCGGCAGTGTGTGCTGCCGGGCGCGGCGCGGCAATTCTGCGCGTGCACGACGTCGCGCAGACAGTAGATGCATTGAAAGTATGGGCAGCCATGCGCGACGCGGCGAATCACAGCCGCGTGTGCGGCTAAGCCCCAAAAAAAAGGAGGACTATAAAACATGGCACGTCGCTATTTCGGAACGGACGGGATTCGGGGCAAGGTTGGCGAAGGGCCGATTACGCCGGAGTTTGTATTGCGGCTCGGCTACGCTGCCGGCAAGGTGCTCGCGGGCGCGGACCGCTGGGCCAGAACGGGCACGCGGCCCACGGTGCTGATTGGTAAAGACACGCGGGTGTCGGGCTATATGCTCGAAGCCGCGCTCGAAGCGGGCTTTTCCGCGGCCGGCGTCGACGTCATGCTGGCGGGGCCGATGCCGACCCCGGGCATCGCCTATCTGACGCGCGCACTGCGGCTGGCCGCGGGCGTCGTGATCAGTGCGTCGCACAACCCGTACTACGACAACGGCATCAAATTCTTCTCCGCCGACGGCAACAAGCTGCCCGACGAAGTGGAATCGCAGATCGAAGAGCAGCTCGATCTGCCGCTTGCGTGCGCGGCATCCGAACAACTCGGCAAGGCGCGGCGCCTCGACGACGCGGCCGGCCGTTACATCGAGTTCTGCAAGAGCACCTTCCCGGCCGCCTTCGACTTGCGCGGCCTCAAGCTGGTGGTCGACTGCGCGCACGGCGCTGCGTACGACGTCGCGCCGCACGTGTTCCACGAACTCGGCGCCGACGTGATTCCGATCGGCGTCGCGCCGAACGGTTTCAACATCAACGACGGTGTCGGCGCAACCGCTCCGGACGCGCTGGTGCGCGCGGTGCGCGCGAATCATGCGGACCTCGGCATTGCGCTGGACGGCGATGCCGACCGGCTACAGGTCGTGGATGCAGGGGGGCGCCTGTATAACGGCGACGAGCTGCTGTACGTCCTGGTCAAGGACCGGATGGCGACCGAGGGCAACGTGGAAGGCGCGGTCGGCACCTTGATGACCAACATGGCGGTCGAAGTCGCGCTGCAGGAAGCCGGCGTGAAATTCGTCCGGGCGGCGGTGGGCGACCGCTACGTGCTCGAACAGTTGCGTGAGCACGGCTGGCAACTGGGCGCGGAAGGCTCCGGCCATATCCTTTCCCTCGACCGCCATTCGACCGGTGACGGCATCGTCTCGGCCCTGCTGGTGCTGGCCGCGATGAAGCGCAGCGACAAAACGCTCGCCGAGTTGCTCCACGGCGTGACGCTGTTTCCGCAGAAGCTGATCAACGTGCGGATGCAGCCCGGCGCGGACTGGAAGGGCAGCGATGCGATCCGTCGCGCCATCAGTAAGGTTGAGCAGGCGCTGAACGGCCGCGGCCGCGTGTTGATCCGCGCATCCGGCACCGAGCCCGTGCTGCGTGTGATGGTCGAGGCGGAAAAAGTCAACGATGCGGTTCGGTATGCCGAATCGATCGCCGACGCGGTCAAGCAAGCTACGGCTTAGATAACCACGCGAGTGATCGAGGCGGCGTGACACGGCGGTGACACCGCCCGTCGCCGTCGACGCAATGGCGACGGACGACAAGCGGATCGTCCCCACCGTGGGCGGGCGGCAAGCAGATCGTCCCACCGTGGACCGGCGGCGACAGGCGGCAAGCAGATCGTCGCCGCCGTGATGGGCGGCGACGGGCGGTAAAGCAGATCGTCCCGCCGCGGCCCGAGCGGCGACAAAACTCGCTCGGAGTGTCCCCCCGGCGCCCGACTTCTGCCCAACCAGTCATTCCCGCGCACTCAATCCTGACCCGTAATCTGGCTGGCCTCGTTAGCAAGAAACCAAAAATTCCCCGCCGCACCCATTCCCCGCACGCAAACGTTCGCGCCCCATCTTTTTCAACTAATCTGCAGAGCGGCCCCCCGCAACTTCGCTAAACCAGCGATTCGTCCGTTCGAGCGCCTTTCAACCCGGTAATCTCACTGTCACATCCGTTTCACGGTTAGTCACGTTACTGTCACAAAGAGACCCTAAGCTTCGCGGTGTTCATGTTATTCGCTCACACCGCTCACACCCTTGGAGGTCTCATGAAATTGATGCAAACCGTGTTCGCTGGCGTCGCTGGCGCGCTTTTCGCGATCGCAGCGCAAGCCGCAGACATCACCGGCGCGGGCAGCACCTTCGCAGCACCGATCTACACGAAGTGGGCTGACGCCTACCAGAAGTCGGGTGGCGGCAAGGTCAACTATCAAGGTATCGGCTCGTCGGGCGGTATCAAGCAGATCGAAGCGAAGACGGTTGATTTCGCAGGCTCGGACGCTCCGCTGAAGGACGATGAACTCGCGAAGGCAGGCTTGTTCCAGTTCCCGACAGTGGTCGGCGGCGTGGTTCCGGCTATCAACGTGCCGGGCGTGAAGGCTGGTGAATTGACGCTGTCGGGCGAAGTGCTCGGCGACATCTACCTGGGCAAGATCAAGAAGTGGAACGATCCGGCGATCGTTGCACTGAACCCGAAGGTCAAGCTGCCGGATACCGACATCGCCGTGGTTCGCCGCGCTGACGGTTCGGGCACCACCTTCATCTGGACGAACTACCTGTCGAAGGTCAACGCCGACTGGAAGTCGAAGGTCGGTGAAGGCGCAACGGTCAACTGGCCGACGGGCACGGGCGGCAAGGGCAACGACGGTGTCGCAGCCTTCGTGCAGCGTCTGCCGGGCGCAATCGGTTACGTGGAATGGGCGTATGCGAAGCAGAACCACATGACGTACGTCGGCATGAAGAACGCGACGGGTGCAGTGGTCGAGCCGAAGACGGAAACGTTCAAGGCAGCGGCGGCGGGCGCGGACTGGTCGAAGTCGTTCTATCAGATCCTGACGAACGAGCCGGGCAAGGACGCATGGCCGATCGTCGGCGCAACCTTCGTGTTGCTGCACACTACGCAGGAAAAGGCGCCGCAAGGCACGGAAACGCTGAAGTTCTTCGACTGGGCGTTCAAGAACGGCACTCAGGCTGCAAACGATCTGGACTACATCTCGTTGCCGGATTCGGTGACGGCGGAAATCCGCACGCAGTGGAAGTCGAAGGTGAAGGACGCAGCGGGCAAGGCTATCGCTGACTAAGTGTTACGCTGATAAGCAAGCATCTCGCAACACGTTGGCCGTGCTCATTCGAGGACGGCCAACGGCTTTACCAAGGTACGATCCAGGCAACACCAAGGCAACACCAAGGCAACACCAAGGCAACACCAAGGCAACACCAAGGCAACACCAAGGCAACACCAAGGCAACACCAAGGCAACACCCAGATACTATCCCGGCATTAGCCCAGCATCGTCCGCCGCATGACAAGTGTCATACGGCAACTGGAAACAGGTCCATCAGGCTCTCATGTCCGATATCCAATTAGCCTCTGGCGCGGCGAGGTCGACACCGCCCGGCAGCGCGTCGCAGCAAAAAGCACCCAGCCGCGCCGGCGACGTCATCTTCGGCGGTCTCGCACGTCTCGCCGCCATCATCACGCTGTTGCTGCTCGGCGGCATCATCGTTTCGCTGATCGTCGCTTCCATGCCGTCGATCAAGCAGTTCGGCTTCGCGTTTCTGTGGACCGCCGACTGGGATCCACCCAGCAAACAATTCGGCGCACTGGTGCCGATTTACGGCACGATCGCGACCTCGCTCATTGCCCTCATCATCGCGGTGCCCGTCAGCTTCGGCATCGCGCTGTTCCTGACCGAACTCGCGCCCGCGTGGCTGCGTCGGCCGCTGGGCATCGCCATTGAACTGCTCGCCGCGATTCCGTCGATTGTCTACGGCATGTGGGGTTTGCTGGTCTTCGCGCCGATCTTTGCGACATGGTTCGAAAAGCCGCTGGGCACGGTGCTCGGCGGCATTCCGTTTGTCGGCGCGTTGTTCCAGGGCGCGCCCATCGGCATCGGCATTCTGTGCGCGGGCGTGATTCTCGCGATCATGATCATTCCGTATATCGCCGCAGTGATGCGCGACGTGTTCGAAGTCACGCCGGTCCTCCTGAAGGAATCGGCGTACGGCATCGGCTGCACGACGTGGGAAGTGATGTGGAAGATCGTGCTGCCCTTTACGAAGAGCGGCGTGATCGGCGGCGTGATGCTTGGCCTCGGCCGGGCACTCGGTGAAACGATGGCGGTGACCTTCGTGATCGGCAACACCAATCTGCTCGATAACGTCTCGCTGTTTTCGCCGGGCAACAGTATTACCTCGGCGCTGGCCAACGAATTCGCGGAAGCCGACCCAGGCCTGCATACGTCGGCGCTCATGGAGCTCGGTTTGATTCTGTTCGTGATTACCTTCATCGTGCTGGCAATTTCGAAATTCATGCTGCTTCGTCTCGAGAAAGGGGAGGGCGCGAAATGAGCCAGTCCAGCTTGGGTATGCCGGGTTCGCACGACGCCGCTACGCTCGAAAGGATGCGCGTGCGTCTGCAAGGCCGCCGTCGCATGAAGAACGCCGTCGCGCTGACGATGTCGCTCGCGGCCATGGCGTTTGGTTTGCTGTGGCTCGTGTGGATTCTCTATACGACGCTGCGTCTGGGCATCGGCGGTTTGTCGGTCGACCTGTTCACGCAATCCACGCCGCCGCCGAACACCGATGGCGGCGGTCTCGCCAACGCGATCGTCGGCAGTGCGATGCTGGTCGGGCTCGCTACTTTCATCGGCACGCCGATCGGCATTCTGGCCGGTGTGTATCTGGCCGAGTATGGTCAGAAGGGCTGGCTTGCGAGTCTCACGCGTTTCATCAACGACATCCTGTTGTCGGCGCCGTCAATCGTGGTCGGTCTGTTCGTCTACGCTCTGGTCGTCGCGAAGATGGGTCGCTTCAGCGGCTGGGCCGGCGTGTTCGCGCTGGCGCTGCTGCAGATTCCGATCGTGATTCGCACCACTGAAAACATGCTGAAGCTGGTGCCGAATGCGCTGCGCGAAGCGGCGTTCGCACTCGGCACGCCGAAGTGGAAGATGGTGCTGTCGATCACGCTGAAGGCGTCGATCGCGGGCATTATCACCGGCGTGCTACTCGGCGTCGCGCGGATTGCCGGCGAAACCGCGCCGCTCCTGTTCACGGCGCTGTCGAATCAGTTCTTCTCGATGGACATGAACCAGCCGGTTGCGAACCTGCCGGTCACGATCTACAAGTTCGCGATGAGCCCGTTTGCGCAGTGGCAATCGCTCGCGTGGGCCGGCGTCTTCCTGATCACGCTCGCGGTGCTGGGATTGAACATCCTCGCGCGCACGATCTTTTCGAATAAGTAAGGGCGGAGTGTAATCCGATGAATATGGCAGAAACTCAACTCAATCCGATCGCGCGTCCGACGGCGCCCGCCGGCTTCGATCCCGCCCAGAGCGGCCAGGCGCCTTCGCCGTCGCGCCCGAAGATCGAGGTCAACGACCTGAACTTCTTCTACGGCAAGTATCACGCGCTGAAGAACATCAATCTGCAGATTCCCGAAGGCCAGGTGACCGCGTTCATCGGCCCGTCGGGTTGCGGCAAGTCCACGCTGCTGCGTACGTTCAACAAGATGTACGCGCTCTATCCGGAACAACGCGCCGAAGGCGAGATCCTGATGGACGGCGAAAACCTGCTGACCTCCAAGCGCGATATTTCGCTGCTGCGCGCGCGGATCGGCATGGTGTTCCAGAAGCCGACGCCGTTTCCGATGTCGATCTACGACAACATCGCGTTCGGCGTGAAGATGTTCGAAACGCTGCCGCGCTCGGAAATGGACGACCGCGTGGAATGGGCATTGACCAAGGCCGCGTTGTGGAACGAAGTGAAAGACAAGCTGGGCCAGAGCGGCTACGGTTTGTCCGGCGGCCAGCAGCAGCGCCTGTGTATCGCGCGCGGTATCGCGATCCGTCCCGAAGTGTTGCTGCTCGATGAACCGTGTTCCGCACTCGACCCGATTTCGACGGGCCGTATCGAGGAACTGATCGCCGAATTGAAGAGCGATTACACGGTGGTGATCGTCACCCACAACATGCAACAGGCGGCCCGCTGTTCGGACTACACTGCCTATATGTACCTTGGCGAGCTGATCGAGTTCGGCGACACCGAAAAGATCTTCATCAAGCCGGTCCGCAAGGAAACCGAGGACTACATCACAGGCCGCTTCGGCTAAGCCGTCGACGAGCAAAAAAAGGGAGTACGACATGTCCGATAAACACCTGTCCAGCCAGTTCGACGCCGATCTGAATCTCGTTTCGTCGAAGGTCCTCGAAATGGGCGGCCTCGTCGAATCGCAGATCGTCAACGCGATGCAGGCACTCAACGAATTCAACCTCGACATCTGCGAACAGGTGATCGCGGCGGAAGAGCGCCTGAACAAGATGGAAATCGACATCGACGAAGAGTGCAGCAACATCATCGCGCGCCGTCAGCCGGCCGCGCGTGACCTGCGCCTTCTGATCGCAATTTCGAAAACGATTACGAATCTCGAACGCGCCGGCGACGAAGCCGAAAAAATCGCCAAGCGCACCAAGCGTCTGATGGAAGACGGCGCCTCGCGCACCATCAATATCGCCGAGATCAAATTGTCGGGCGAAATGGCGGTGTCGATTCTGCGCCGCGCGCTGGATGCATTTGCGCGTCTCGACACGGTCGCCGCCGCGCAGATCGTGCGCGACGATAAAGCGATCGACGAAGAATTCCGCGCCTTCGTGCGCAAGCTGATTTCGTACATGACTGAAGATCCGCGTTCGATCTCGGTGGGCCTCGATTTCCTGTTCATCGCCAAGGCGATCGAGCGGATCGGCGATCACGCGAAGAACATCGCCGAATTCATCATTTACATCGTGAAGGGCACCGACGTGCGACACAAGTCGCGCGACGCGCTCGAACGCGAAGCACTCAGTTAATCTGTTAAAAGGATCAGAGGTGCCGATGCCCAGCAGCATTCTCGTCATTGAAGATGAGCCCGCCATTTCCGAACTGATTTCGGTCAATCTTCAACATGCCGGTCACTGTCCGATTCGCGCGTACAACGCGGAACAGGCGCAGAACCTGATCAGCGATGTCTTGCCCGATCTCGTTCTGCTCGACTGGATGTTGCCGGGCAAGTCGGGCGTCGCGTTCGCCCGCGATTTGCGCAACAACGAACGCACCAAGCATATTCCGATCATCATGCTGACCGCGCGTGGCGATGAACAGGACAAGGTGCTCGGCCTCGAAATCGGTGCGGATGACTACGTCACCAAGCCGTTTTCGCCGAAAGAACTGATGGCGCGCATCAAGGCGGTGTTGCGCCGCCGCGCGCCGCAGTTGACCGAAGACCTGGTCGCGATCAACGGTCTGAAGCTCGATCCGGCAACGCACCGCGTCGCCGCGCACGCCGAAGGCAGCGAAATCAAGCTCGATCTCGGCCCGACCGAATTCCGTCTGCTGCATTTCTTCATGACGCACCCGGAGCGCGTGCATAGCCGCACGCAACTGCTCGATCAGGTGTGGGGCGATCACGTGTTCGTCGAAGAGCGCACGGTGGACGTGCACATCAAGCGTCTGCGCGCGGCACTGAAGCCGGCTGGGTGCGATGCTATGATTGAGACGGTACGCGGCAGCGGCTACCGGCTCGCGAAGAGCGCCTGACTTTCCGGTAGCACTTTTCTCGTCGATTGCTAGAACATGAACATCATCTGGGCGCGCTCCATCGTGTCGGTCGTGCTGCTGGCTGTTCTGTGCGTGGTGGTCGGCGCACTTGTGAACGTCAAGGCAGGGCTCGTCCTCGCGATCGTTTTACTGCTCGCGCAGAGCCTCTTCAGCACCTTTCACAAGCAGCGCTTGTGGCGCTTGCTCGACGCGCCGGTCTACGGCGAAGTGCCGAGCGCCCCCGGCATCTGGGGCGAAATCTACTACCGTTTGCATAAGCTTGCGAAGCGCTGGCATGCGCAGGTGCGTCAGGTCGAGCAGCAGCATTCGCGCTTCATCCAGGCGATCCAGGCGTCCCCCAACGGCGTGGCGATGCTCGACGATCACGATCAGATCGAGTGGTGCAACGCGATCTCCGAACTCCATTTCGGGCTGGATGCGAAACGCGATTTGCGCCAGCACATCACGCATCTGGTGCGGCAACCGGATTTCGTGCGTTATCTGAATTCGCATCGCTACCAGGAGATGCTGATCATGCGCGGGATGGGCGAAAAGCGCCAGAACGTGCTGTCGGTGCAGGTGTTTCCGTACGGCGAGAACCGCAAGCTGGTGCTGTCGCAAGACATCACCGAGCTGGAGCGTACCGACGCGATGCGGCGCGACTTTGTCGCCAACGTGTCGCATGAACTGAAAACACCGCTCACCGTGCTCTCCGGTTTCCTCGAAACAATGCGAGAACTGCCGCTGAGCGAAGCCGAGCGCGGGCGCTACCTCGAACTGATGGAGCAACAGTCCTCGCGGATGCGTCATATCGTCGACGACCTGCTGGTGCTCGCGAAGCTCGAAGGCGACAACAGGCCAGCGAGCGATCAGATGATCGATATGCGCGCGGTGTTGCGCCATTTGCAGGACGACGCGCAAAGCCTCTCGAGCGACCATCACACGATCGTGTTCGACGCCGACGAAGGGCTCACCGTCACCGGTGTGGAAACGGAGATACTCAGCGCGCTTGGCAACCTCGTGACCAATGCGATCCGCTATACGCCGGACGGCGGCGCGATCCGCGTGAGCTGGCAGGCGAACGGCGGCAGTGCGGTGTTCTCCGTCACGGATAGCGGCCTGGGGATTCCGGCGGCGGATATTCCGCGTCTGACTGAGCGCTTCTATCGCGTCGACCGCAGCCGCTCTCGCGATACGGGCGGCACGGGCCTCGGCCTCGCCATCGTCAAGCACGTGCTGCAACGGCATGATGCGCAGCTCGACGTGAAGAGCGAAGAGGGGCGCGGCAGCACGTTCACCGTGCGCTTCCCGGTGTATCGCACGGCGCGTCGGCAGCCGGCTCCGGTTTGAAATAGTGGCCTGAAAAAAACCCGCCTGGCGCAAAACCAAGGCGGGTTTTTTTATGCACGCAGCCGGTTCAGCGGCGCGCAAACGCACTCACGCACTCACGCACTCACGAACAGAATTTCCCCAGCAGGCTCATCTGCGCATTGCGCGAGGATTTGCCCGGCCGCCGGCGCCGGTAGTGGCCGTCGCTTTGCATCAGCCACGCGGACTGGTTGTCGCCGAGAAACGCCGACAGGCCTTCGGCGATCACACGCCGCTTGAGGCGCCGGTTGTTGATTGGAAACGCCACTTCGACGCGGCGGAAGAAGTTGCGGTCCATCCAGTCGGCGCTCGACAGATACACCCGTTCCTTGCCGCCGTCGTAGAAGTAGAAGATGCGATGGTGTTCGAGAAAGCGCCCGACAATCGAACGCACGGTGATGTTCTCCGACAGGCCCGGCACGCCCGGTTGCAAGGAACACACGCCACGCACGATCAGATCGATCTTCACGCCGGCCTGTGATGCTTCGTACAACTCGGCGATCACGGTCGGCTCGAGGAGCGCGTTCATCTTCGCGACGATGCGCGCTTTCTTGCCGGCGCGTGCGTGTTCCGCTTCAGCGCGAATCGCTTCGACCAGTTTCGGGTGCAGCGTGAACGGCGATTGCCACAACTCATGCAGCCTCAGTTCACCGCCAATGCCGGTCAGTTGCTGGAACACGTGGTGCACGTCTTCGCAGATTTTCTCTTCCGCAGTCATCAGGCCGAAATCGGTATAAAGACGTGCGGTGCGCGGATGATAGTTGCCGGTACCGAGGTGGACGTAGCGCTTCATTCGGGTCTTGCCGCCGGACGAGACACGCCGCACGATCAGCATCATCTTTGCGTGGCATTTGTGGCCGACCACGCCGTACACGACGTGCGCGCCCACCGCCTCCAGCTGCGAGGCCCAGCTAATGTTGGTTTCTTCGTCGAAGCGCGCGAGCAGTTCGACCACCACCGTCACTTCCTTGCCGTTGCGCGCGGCTTGCATGAGCGCATCCATCAGGGGCGAATCGGTGCCGGTGCGATAGATGGTCTGCTTGATCGCCACCACGTTCGGATCTTTCGCCGCTTGCAACAGCAGTTCGAGCACCGGCTGAAAGCTCTCATACGGGTGATGCAGCAGCACGTCGCCCTGGTCGATCACATCGAACATGTTCACGCTGTTGGCGATCTGCTGCGGAATCGCCGGAATATGCGGCACGAATTTCAAGTCGGGCCGGTCCACCATCTCCGGCAATTGCATCAGCCGCACGAGATTGACGGGGCCGTCGGCGAAATAGCAATCCTTGGTGGAGAGGCCGCTTTCGTCGAGGAGGCGCCGCACGACATGCGTAGGCGTTTCCGCCGACACTTCGAGCCGCACCGCATTGCCCAGATGCCGCGCCGGCAGTTCGCCCTGTAACGCGACCCGCAGGTTGGTGATTTCGTCTTCGTCGACGAACAGTTCGCTATTGCGCGTGATGCGAAACTGGTTGCAGGTGCGCACCACCAGATTCGGAAACAGCTCGCCGACAAAGCGCTGCAGCAACGAGCTCAGCAGCACGAAGCCATGCGGATAGCCCGACAGCTCTTCCGGCATGCGCACGAGCCGCGGCAATGCACGCGGCGCCTGCACGATGCCCATCATCGCCTGGCGGCCGAACGCATCCTTGCCTTCGAGTTCGACGACGAAATTCAGACTCTTGTTGAGCACGCGCGGAAACGGGTGAGCCGGATCGAGGCCGATCGGCGTGAGCACCGGCAGCAGTTCGTCGAAGAAGTAGTTGCGCGCCCATTCGGTCTGCGCTTCGTTCCACGCTTCCGTGCCGTGAAAATAGATGCCTTCTGCTTCGAGCGCGGTGAGCACCGTGTCGTGCAGCATGGTGTACTGCCGATGCACGAGCCGCTGCGCGCGCTCGACCACGAGGTCGTACACGTGCTGCAGCGACATGCCGTCCGGCGACAGCGCACCGGGGTTGTCGCGCATCTGTTCCTGCAATCCGGCCATGCGGACCTCGAAGAATTCGTCGAGGTTGCTACTGGTGATGCAGATGAAGCGCAGGCGTTCGAGCAAAGGGACGGCCGGGTCGGCAGCTTGTGCCAACACACGCTCGTTGAAACCCAGAATGCCCAGCTCGCGATTCAATAAGGGGTAGCGGATGGACATCGGCAGCGAGAATGGAATGTCAGGAGGGGAGACGGAAAGACGCTCGGAAATTCTCACAGTATGATGATGTTGTTATGACATTCTCGAAGTTATAAATTCTACGCCGTATTCGTTGCGTGTCGTCATTATGACGCAGTGCATATGGGACCATAGGGCAACCCCATTACTGCGAGGCGACATCGTGAGCTCCGGTACGCTTAGAATGGCGTCTTTGAACAGCGCGGCCGGCCATAAGGCGCCCAGGGCACCGAGTGGACAACCGGCACCTTCCGCGTCCAACGCCGCCGCGCTAGCGCGCATGGAGTCCGCATACTCGATGGTTACTACCCCGCAACTCCTTGCTGCCGTCGACCTCGGCTCGAACAGCTTCCGGCTGATCGTAGGCCGGGTCGAGGAAACCGACGCGGGCAGCCAGATCTATCAGGTCGACGCATTGCGCGAGCCGGTGCGCCTTGCCGCCGGTCTGTCGCGCGACAAGATGCTCGACCGCGCCTCGCAGGTGCGCGGCTGGGATGCGCTCAAGCGCTTCGGCGAGCGGTTGCGCGACTTTCATCCCGATCACGTTCGGGCGGTTGCCACGAATACACTGCGCATCGCCAAGAATGCCAACGAGTTTCTCGGCGAGGCGCAAGCCGCGCTTGGCTTCCCGATCGAAGTGATCGCCGGGCGCGAAGAAGCGCGCCTGATTTACGCCGGCGCAGCACACTCCGTGCCCGCTAGCGCGGGCAAGCGCCTCGTGGTGGATATCGGGGGCGGTTCGACGGAATTCATCATTGGTTCGCACTACACGCCGATCAAGATGGAGAGCCTGTATATCGGCTGCGTGAGCCATAGCCGCGCCTTCTTCCCGGCGGGTAATGTCGACGAATACACCATGCGGCAGGCCGAACTCGCCGCGGGCCGCGAAATTCAGATCATTTCCGCCGAGTACAAGAAAACCGGTTGGGAGCAGGCGATCGGCTCCTCGGGCACCGCACGCGCGCTCGCCGAACTGGTCGAGGCAAACGGCTTCAACGACCCGGGTGTCACGCACGGCATCTCGCGCGGCGGGCTGGAGCGCCTCAAGCGCGCGCTGATCAAGGCGGAGAACGTCAATCGCCTGAAGCTGGTCGCGTTGAAGGGCGATCGCATTCCGGTGCTGGCCGGCGGCCTGTCGATCATGATCGCGGTGTTCGACGAACTTGGCGTCGATTACGTCGATACGACCGACGGCGCGCTGCGCCTCGGCGTGCTGTACGACTTGCTGGGCCGGTCGCAGCACGAGGACATGCGCACCGTGACGGTGGAAGGCTTCATGCGGCGTTACGGCGTGGATCGCGCGCAGGCCGGGCGTATCGGCGAACTCGCGGTGCGCTTTTACGACCAGTTTGTCGAACCGGACGAGGAGCGCCGCGTCGAGAACCGCATGTTCCTCGGCTGGGCCGCGGCCTTGCATGAAATCGGACTGTCGATTTCGCACAGCGCATATCACAAGCATTCGGCCTATATCGCGAGCAATGCCGACATGCCGGGCTTTTCGCGTACCGACCAGGCGCGGCTCGCCGCGCTGGTGCTCGGCCACGCGGGGAAACTCGGCAAGCTGTCGCAAACGCGCGAGGTGGAGTGGCCGCTGTTGTTCTGTCTGCGGCTCGCGGCATTGCTATGCCGCCGACGTGCCGATGTCGGCTTGCCCGACATCGCGGTTGCGCAGGTCAATGGCGGGTATGAAGTGCGTTTGCCGAACGAGTGGGTGACTAACAATCCGCTGACCGATTACAGCCTGATCCAGGAGGCTGCGGAGTGGGAGAAGGTTGGCATCCCGTATCGCGTGGTTTACACCGACGATTGAGACTGATGCGTTGTGCCGTGCCCCGCATGGACGCAATCGAAAGCCGCCGCGCGATCGGCGCGGCAAATGAAAAAGCCCGACGGAGATGAACCGCCGGGCTTTTTTTATCCGCATCAGTCGTCGACTCAAGTCGACTGAATGGAGCGGGTATTTGCGCGCCGTTCAGCGCGGCGACGCTTCGCCGAGGAAGTGCCGCGCGTAACGCGCGTTGATGTCCGACAGGCGCAGCAGCGTCAGAAAGTCCGCCGTGTTGAAATCGGGGTCCCAAGCCGGCGCGCCGCAAATCTTCGCACCAAGACGCAGATAGCCTTTCACCAGCGGCGGCGGCGCGACGTCGGCACCGTTCTGCAATTCTTCGACGGGCAGTGGCGTGTGCGGAAACGCGCGATATTCCGGCGCCGTCAATGCGTTGTCGCGCAGCGCGCAGTACAGATTTGCCGCGTAGTGGCCACCGTCGACCATCGCGACGCTCGCGCAGCCGAGCATCGTCTCGTAGCCGTTGTGCTTCATGTACGCGGCGAGCCCGGCCCACAGCGACATGATCACCGCGCCGCTACGGTAGTCCGGGTGCACGCACGAACGGCCCACCTCGACCATCTTCGCGCGCAGGTGCGTGAGACGCGACACGTCGAATTCGCTTTCCGCATACAGACGTCCGATACGGACTGCCTGATGCGGCGGCAGCGCGCGGTACGTGCCGACCACCTTCAGCGTGTCGAGATCGCGCACCAGCAGGTGATCGCAGTATGAGTCGAACGAATCCACGTCGAGGCCGGCTGGACCCGTCAGACGCGCGCCCATTTCATCGGCGAATACACGGTAGCGCAGACGCTGGGCTTCGCGCAGTTCCTCGTCGGTACGGGCCCACGTGACTTGCAGCCGATGCTGGGCGGTGACCGTCTCTTCGGCGCGCGGCAGCCGCCGCGTCTCGAAGAGCGAAGCCAGGGGCAGGGTGGGCGTCGGCAGTTCTCGCATGTGGCGTCCTGGTCGAAAAAAGGGAGATTTCTTTTTTCGCCAATGTAGTAACGCCTGATGACGCTCGCATGGCAAAGCCATGACGATTGGATGACTGCCCGTAAGCTGCGTGCGTGCGGCTTGTAATGTCGTGAGCCGCGCGCGCCGTGTGTTGTTTCCGTGCGACCGGCACAGGGTAGATCAGATCAGATCGGGGCTCATCGCCGCGCGCAGCACGGCCTGGTCCTCGCCGTCGCGTTCACGGCTTTCGATCCACCATAGGCCGGCTTTCTTCAGCGGCCAACTCGCATTGCTGTTGCCGAGGAGGCGTGCCGCAACGTGGCCGAGCGTCGGTTGATGGCCGACGATCACGACCGTCGGCGCAATGCCTTTAGGCCAGCCGGCGGCCTTCAGCACATCGTCCGCGCTGGCGTTGGGCGCGAGTTCGCGCACCACGCGATACTGGTCGCTCAAGGTTTCGGCGGTCTGGATGGTGCGCACGGCGGGACTCGCGAGGACCACCGCATCGTCGGGCAGGCGGGTGCGCAGCCACTTGGCGACGTTTTGCGCCTGTTTGCGGCCACGCGTGGTGAGCGCGCGGGCGAGATCGCTGGCGGCGAAATCTTCCGCTTCGGCGTGACGCCAGAGGATCAGATCCATGCGTGCCTCCTTGACTCTGGTTGCGGCGTAGACAACTGCGCCCGGGTTTCGATCACTGTCGCATGGGCGCTCGTGAGGACGCAAGGCTGAGCAGAGCCGTTCGCATGAACTCATGACGCCCGAAAAGCAAAAACCCGCGAAGCCGAAGGCGACGCGGGTTTCATATTGCTTTTTCGTGGTCGGAGCGAAAGGATTCGAACCTTCGACCCTCTGATCCCAAATCAGATGCGCTACCAGGCTGCGCTACGCTCCGACGAATCCGAGATTCTACGTGGCATTGGGTGCCAGAGTCAACTACGAATTGCGTCGGGCTGGAAAAAGGGCCTCGGAAGGGTCTCGGAGGCGCGGCTTATATGCGTCCCATCAGCAGCAGCACGATCACGATGATCAGGACGACGCCAAGCACCCCGGTCGGCCGATAGCCCCAGCCGCTGCTGTATGGCCAACTCGGCAACGCGCCGATCAACAGTAGGATGAGCACGATAAGCAGAATGGTTCCGATGGTCATTTGAGTTCTCCCTGTCTGGCCCTCGGAAGTGCTCGGGCCGCGTAGTCTGTTGGTTCGGCGCCTGCGCGCCGGGACGAGGGACGCGCATCGCTACGCCTCCTTGCAGGATGCTCTTCAGCAAGGCATGTGCCTGCGAGGATTGCGGCGGGTGAGGCAGGGTGGACGTGCTGCAGGGTGGATGCGCTGCAGGGTGGATGCGCTGCAGGGTGGAAGTGCGTAAGGGAGGAAGTGCGTAAGGGAGGAAGTGCGTAAGGGAGGATGCGCGTAAGGGAGGATGCGCGTAAGGGAGGATGCGCGTAAGGGAGGAAGTGCGTAAGGGAGGAAGTGCGTAAGGGAGGAAGCGCGCAGGGAGGAAGCGCGCAGGGAGGAAGCGCGCAAAAAAGGAAGCGCAGATGACGAAGTACGGCGGGTGGGCGAGTGGCGTGCGGCAGGCCGTGTACGACAGGCGCGTACGCAGCGGACACGAATGCGTTGCGCGTCAGCGGGCGCTCGCGCTTGCCTGCTGTGCGCAAGCGCGCGAGCAGCAGCCGGTTGATTCCCTCAATGCCGGCGACGCATCCAGTGCGGCATATGCTGGTGTGTGAGCCAGTGATGCAGCATGCCTTCGCCGTCGTGTTCGCGCCGATAAGTTCTCGATTCGAAAATCGACAGCGCGAGCAGCACGAGCAGACCTATTGCGAGTCCGACCAGACCTGCAATCGATTCAGCGTCCATGGCAGTCTCCTATGACACGTAGCTGTGTCTTTATAGTAGATCACGCGTAACAAAATGGCAGCAGGGAGACTGCGAGGCGCGAGTTCGTCGAAGGCGAATTGCGGGTAGACTTTCGGCGCTTCGTCGCCGTTATTGTCATTTTGTCTCGAGAGTCTATGAACCGCGTTTTGTTGATTGCATTGATGCTGGCCGCCGGACTCGGCGGCTGTGCCAACGACCCTTCCGGGCCTCATGGCGGCACGCCGCCCAAAGATCCCGCCGACTACCACGGTGTACCCACCGACGACCGGCCGCCCGCCATGGTGCCTGTCGTGCCTCGAGGGCAGACAGGGGCAAAATGAAAGCGACGTTCCGGCGCGGGCACGCCGGGCGCCTAAGCAAAGCCTAAGCGCCCGCGCCCGCCATGCCGCGCACGACGCCCGGCAAAAAGCGCGCAAGCGTGACGCCGCGGGCGGCCATGAAGATCAGCATCGCGGCCCACAAGCCGTGATTGCCATACAGCGTCAGCAAGGCCCACGAGGCCGCCACGAACACCGCAAACGACACCACCATCGACATCATCAGCTCACGCGTGCGAGTCGCGCCGATGAACACGCCGTCGAGCAGAAAGCCCCACACGGAGATCACCGGCGAAAGCGCGGCCCAAGGCAGATAGGTCTCGGCCGTGGCGCGCACCGCGGCCTGATCGGTCAGACGTTCGATGATCCATGAGCCCGCGCCCCAGTACACCAGCGAGAAACCCAGCGCGCCGAGCGCCGACCACAGCGCCGTCACCTTGATGGCCTGCGCGAAAGCGTGCCGGTTGCGCGCGCCGATCGCCGCGCCGACCAGCGCTTCGGCAGCGTGCGCGAAGCCGTCGAGTCCGTAGGCCATGAAGGTCTGAAAATTGAGCAGCAGCGCGTTGGCGGCGAGCGTGGCGTCACCTTGTCTCGCGCCAAGATGCGCGAACCAGCCGAACGACGACAGCAGACAGAGCGTGCGCACGAAGATATCGCGATTCAGTACCACCAGCCGCTTGAGCGCGGACGCGTCGAAGAGGGCGGTGCGGTTCAGCGCAGGCAAGCCGCGTGGCCGGCCGTGCCACAACAGCGCGGCGCCGAGTACGAAGCCGAGCGCGTCGGCCGTCGCCGTGGCCGCGCCGATACCAGCCACGCCCCAATCGAAAACGTACACATACGACAGCACCGCCGCGATGTTCACGCTGTTGATGAACACTTGCGAAAGCAGGGCGAGCCGCACCTGCTGCGTGCCCAGCAGCCAGCCGAGCACCACGTAATTGCCGAGCGCGAGCGGCGCGGCCCAGATGCGCGCGTGGCAGTAGACCTGCGCGTGGCGCTGCACCGCGTCGCTGCCGCCGATCGCGCGCAACGCGTAACCGATCAGCGGCCCTTGCAGCAGAAGCACCGCGGCGCCGATCGCCGCCGCGAGCAACAGCGCGCGCACGACGTTGTTGCGCAACCCGGCATGGTCGCCCGCGCCGTGCGCTTGCGCGACGAGGCCCGTGGTGCCCATGCGCAGGAAGCCGAAGCCCCAGAACACGAAGTTGAAGAACAGCCCGCCGAGCGCAACGCCGCCGAGATAGGAGGCACCGTCCAGATGGCCGGCGACGGCGGTGTCGACCGCGCCGAGAATCGGCTGTGTGAGATTGGCGAGGACGATTGGAAACGCTAGCGTCAACACCCGGCGGTGCCAGCGCACCGGGACGGCGGGCGCCGTCGCGGCCGCGCCGCTCTCCAGGAAGCGCTGCTTCGGGCCGTCCCCCAAGAGACCGTCCTTCGGCGTGGCCTCCAGGCGGATTTCTTTCGGGGCATCCCCCAGGGAGCCTTGCCTCCGGGCTTCCTCCAGGGAGACCTCCTTCGGGGCATCCCCCAAAAAGACTTCCTTCGGGGCTTCCCCCAACGGGATATCCTTCGGCCCATCCCCTAACGGAAACTCCTTCGGGGCGCCCCCAGAGATGACCTCCTTCGGGGCGGGCGCGCGGTCGCTCAATTGCGTTCCTGCACGCACACCCATGGCGAGACGACCACCGCCCACAGATCCGGATCGCGCACGGCGAAATCGGCGGCGGTTTCCGCCTGCACACGTTCGACGAGGCCAGCAGCCAGCCATTGCGTGACCTGCGTGGTGTCGTCGCTGGCAATGGCTTCGGCGACGCTCACCAGATCGATATCGCGCGCGACGCGCAGCAACATGCCGCGCGCGAAAAAGCGTTCGAGTTCGCTCCAGCCGATTTTGGCGGTTTCGGCGAGCAGCTTGGCGTACAGCGGGCTATGAGTGGCGTCGTTGGAAGTCATCGTAAGCGGGTTCTGACGGGGCCGTTACTATAAACCATCGGCGTGGAGCGCCAGGGCGGAGCGCGTTCCGGTACGCTTAGGATCTTTCGAAATTGATTCTGAACCTTCATGTCACTGGATTCAACGGCGCCGGATTCGGGCGCGCAATCTCACGTGCTGACCGGTGCGACACTCACGCGTACTGACGTCGAGCGTCTCATCGCCGCAAACCTCGCCCAGGACAAAGAGCCGCTCCATTTCATCGACTGCGATTTCGAAGGCGCCGATCTGTCGCGACTCGATTTGCGCGGCGCTGAGTTTCATCGTTGCGCGATCGTCGAGACCTCGTTTTTCGGCGCAATGCTGTCGCACACCTGCTGGGTCCGTTGCCGTGGCCGCGAGGCGGATTTCGCGTCGGCCGATCTGGTCGACGCGGCGTTCCAGTCGAGCGATCTGAACAACACCAGTTGGCGGCGCGCCAAGCTTGCGTCAGCGTCGTTTCACAGCTGCAAGCTGACCGGCGCGAACTTCGAGCATGTCGCTGCGCTGGGCCTGAGTTTCGTTGAGACGTTGCTGGTGGGCGCGCATTTGCGCGGCCTGTCGTTTCGCAAGGCCATGCTGCAGCAACTCGATTTCTCCGACGCCGATCTGGCCGGGGTCGATTTCCGCGAGGCGATCTTCAGCGGCGGCAGTCTGAAGGATGCCCATCTGAAGGGCGCGCGCTTCGATGGAGCGGACTTGCGGGAAGCAGACCTGAGCGGCGTGCGGCTTGTCGATGCGGCGCTGT
Organism: Paraburkholderia sp. RL17-337-BIB-A; assembly: GCF_046025895.1. Lineage (NCBI taxonomy): Bacteria > Pseudomonadati > Pseudomonadota > Betaproteobacteria > Burkholderiales > Burkholderiaceae > Paraburkholderia > Paraburkholderia sp. RL17-337-BIB-A. Next base: position 1,234,893 of record NZ_JARESY010000001.1, read on the forward strand.
TCAAAGGCGCGACGATTTCCCATCAGCAGGCGGCGGTGCTCGTGACTGAACTCGGTCACCCGAGTTCGACAGCTTAAACCGATTTTCGGGGCAGTTTGCGGGCAAAGGCGCTGACAAATCAAACACTTGATGCGCGGACCTTGAATAACTCTGTAGTGGCACGCCGATACCACAATACAGCTTGAAACAAGCCATATTCGTGACTACAGTTGTGGCATGTTTATCAAAGTCACGTCTTCGGGTCCACGCCAGTACGTCCAGCTCATGGAATCCTTTCGCGATGAGCTGGGTGTGTCGCGTCAGCGCGTGATTGCTACCTTGGGACGACTGGAGAGCGTACAGGCCGGCGGTAACGATGCACTGATCAACGGGTTGCTGCGTGCGGCGGGCAAACCGACGCTCAATGAGGGCACCGGCGAGGCCGCCTTTACGTCGGGCCTGTCGGTTGGCGACACCTGGATGCTCACGGCGCTGTGGGAAGAACTGGGCTTTGCCGATGCGTTCCGTCGCGTGCTGCGACCGCATCACCAGTTCGACGCCGAGCGCCTGCTGCGCGTGATGGTGTTCAACCGGCTGTGCGATCCGGAATCGAAGCTGGGCATCACGCGATGGCTCGAAGCGACCATGGTGCCGGACGTTGCACCTGAGACGGTCACGCATCAACGGCTGCTGCGCACCATGGATACGCTGGTCGAGTGCGCCGATGCACTGGAGGAGGTGTCTGCCGCGCTGCTGCGCCCGCTGATCGACCAGGAACTCTCGATCGTGTTCTACGACCTGACGACGATCCGTACCGAAGGCCACTCGGAAATGGCAGGCGAGATCCGTCAGTACGGGCTTGCGAAGGAAGGGGACATCGCGCGCCAGGTGATGCTCGGCGTCGTGCAGACCGCCGACGGCCTGCCGATCCATCACGAAGTGTTTGCCGGCAACGCGGCAGAGACGCACACGCTCGTGCCAACGATCACCAAGGTGCTGGCGCGCTATCCGGTTCGCCGCGTCGTGCTGGTGGCCGATCGCGGCCTGCTGTCGCTGGATAACCTGGAAGCGATCCAGTCCATCAAGGTCCATGACCAGCCACTGGAATTCATCCTGGCCGTCGCGGCGCGACGCTATAGCGATTTCGACGAACTGCTCGCCAGCTTCCATAACGACACCTGCCTGAAGGCCAGCACCGAAGTCATCGGAGAATTCAAGTGGCAGGGTCACCGGCTGATCGTCGCGCACCGGCCGGACTTCGCCGCAGAAATGGGTGCCCGGCGCGATAAGCATATTGCCGAACTTGAACGGGACGCAGCGCGCTGGGCCGACAAGCTCGATGGACAGGACGGCGGGCGCAAGCACAAGGGCCGCAAGCTCTCCGACAGCGGTGCCAAGGCGCGTCTTTATCAGGCAGTCTGCGAAGCGAAGCTCGCATCGATCGTCAGGGTTGATCTGAAATCGGACCTGTTCACCTACGACATCGATGAGCGTGCACTGACCCGCGCCCGCATGATGGACGGCAAGCTGATCCTCGTGACCAACGTGCCGGAGCTCACCCCGATCGACGTCGTGAAGCGCTACAAGTCGCTGGCTGACATCGAGCGGGGCTTCCGCGTACTGAAGTCCGAAATCGAGATCGGCCCGGTGTTCCATCGCCTGCCCGACCGGATTCGCGCACACGCGATGATCTGCTTTCTGGCGCTCGTGCTGTATCGCGTGATGCGCATGCGTCTGAAGGCCCGCGACAAAGCCTGCTCGCCCGAGCGTGCGCTGGAAATCGTCCGGCGCATCCAGTTTCATCAGGTCGTCCTTCATCGGCGCCAAAGCGCAACCGGCCTGTCCACACTGACTCCTGAACAGAAGGAACTCTTCGATGCCCTAAACCTGCCGATACCGACAATCCGTAGCTTGTAGTGGCAAATTTGCACCCCCGGGTTCAGCAAAATCAATCACTTACACGAAAATCTGTCGAACTCGGGCGGTCTGCGAGTCATGTGATCGATGTCTTTAGCCGGCCGATTTAGCCATTCGGCCAGCTTGAATGAACCGATATATGTGCTTATCAACTGATGGTTGAATAAGTTAATCATGGTCGATTTTAGACTTCGCAATTTGTCGGTTGATCTGAGGATTTTTAATATATCCGCAATTTGCGAATTTTGTTGTGAAGAAATGCGATTGATTATTCGCGTCGCGCAATATCCGCTAATACATCGGTATGGTGCGTTAGCGCACTAAAGGTTCGCAATGCATAAAGCGTCTGGATCATACTGGGCGTGGCTAGCGCAAATCGGCCAAGGAACTTTCGTCAGATTTTTCCCATCGCGTATAGGCAGATCCTTGATTAATAAGGTCCTGCGAGCAGGTTACGGCATTCTGATCAGCCCTTTAAATGGCGTTTTATCCGGATCGGACAACGGTATTTATTCGCTTATTTCCGACATTTTCGTTCACGTAATGCGGACTCCGTACGCAGTGTCACATTGCACGCGAAATTAATAGATTGCGCTTGTAAAGGCGGGTTGTTAGATTTCGTTCTGGCGCATGGTGAACCGGTCCTTTGCCGATATGCGCCGAACCCCCGTTAGCCCGGCCTCGTGCCGGGCTTTTTTTCGTCCCGGTCATTGCTGATTCACTCCACGGTCACTGCGGATTCACACGTGGCGCGGATTATGGAAGTTACATTTTCTTGCCGCCGTCATGACCTGGTTGATCATTTTCCTCGGCATCTGGCCGATCGCGCTTAGTGTGCTGTTGGCCTTCGCCGCCCGCATCGATCCGCGCTCCGGCCGCTGGCGGCGCCACTAGCGCGAGCCGCGCTCCGCCCTAAGTACGCGCTGCCCCATGTTGCCTTCACTGCTTGCAGCGAACTACCATCGACCGGTTCTTGACGTTCGCGCCGAAGATCCCACCGACCGTGCCGCCCGAGGTGGCGCCGTTGTCCACGTCCTTCGAAACGACGTCGTAGCCATAGTTGCCGCAGACTTCGCCCGCGCGCTTGTAGCACTCGGCCCAACTGGAGCTCGCGTCGCTGCCGCTGCAGTTGATCGCGAAGCCGGTATCGCCGCTCGGCAGGTAGGTCATGGTGGTGGTGCTGGAGCAGCCGCCGAGGCCGCCGAGCGTCAGCAGGCCGAGGCCGATCGCCGTGGCCGTTGCCATGGACGCAAATACGCTCTTCATTGCAGATTCCTTACAGAAAGCGGGGGAAGACGTGGCATCGAGCCACGTCATGCATAGGATTGAGCGTTTTATAGCACGCGCGGTTCCCTCGACTGCGGTTGCAGGGTGCGTGCCTGACGCTGGACGGCTAGCGAGGCGGCAGTGCCCGCGAGGGGTCGATCGAGCGGCCTTGATAGCGCAGTTCGAAGTGCAGCATGACGCGATCGGTGTCGGTGTCGCCCATTTCGGCGATCTTCTCGCCGCGCGTGACCGATTGACCTTCCTTCACCAGCAACGCGCGGTTGTGCGCGTAGGCCGTCAGGTACTCGGCATTGTGCTTGATGATCAGCAGGTTGCCGTAACCGCGCAAGCCGTTGCCTGCGTAGACCACCGTGCCGGGCGCCGCAGCTATCACCGGCGTGCCCGCTGCCGCCGAAATATCGATGCCCTTCGAGTTGCCGCCGTCGAAGCGCCGGATCACCGTGCCGTCTGCCGGCCATACCAGTGAGATCGTCGAAGCCGGCGCATTGTCGCTAGGAGCCGGACGCGGCGCAGCCGACGCGCTCGCGCTGCCCGCACCGCTGCTGCGGATTGCGCCAGCTGAGGTGCCGCCTGAAGCGCCACCCCCTGGCGGCGCGACCCGCAACACTTGCCCCACCTCGATGCTGTCCGGGTTGGTCAGACTGTTCCAGCGCACGATGCTTTGCACCGATTGCCGGTTGCTGCGCGCGATCTTCGATAGCGTATCGCCCCGTTCGACGCGATAAAAGCCTGGCCCCACCGGAGCGGACCCGCAGGCGGCGAGCACCGCCAGCAACGACGCGCAGGCGAGCCGTTTCATCATTCTTCTTCTGTTGAGCATTGGACCTCGCAAAGCGCTGCCGCGCGCCGATCCCGATCACGCGACAGGTAGATGCAAAGCGTCCGATTCTAACGGTTTTGCGCTGCAGCATCCGAAAAACGGGCGGGGAGGAGGGCGCACACAGCAGGAACGCGGCAATAAGCCACGAGGGGTCGCGCAATCGATCACGTCGCGATGCTCGCAAATCCTGCAGTGTGACCTTGCTATTCGCGCAGCTTGCTGACGCTGATGCGCAGTGCGGCCGTCTCGGTTTGTCCCGGCTCGAGCCAACGCAATCCCATGCCGTTGTGGATCGCATCCGGCAGACCCAGCCATGGCTCGACGCAGTAGAAGTCCGAGTCAGCGGCTTCGGTCCATGTCGTGACCGAGTACCAGGGCAACGAGTCCGGCCGTCGCAGGTCGATCGTGATGAGCCGGTTCAGGCCGGGTGCGCTGAGACGCACAGGTTGGTCCGGCGCACCAACAAGGCAATGGAAGCAGTCGTGAATCCGCGCCTCGTCGAGCGTGTAGCGCGCCGCGCCCGCCTCGGCCGCGCTGATCGAGCCGTCGCCCTGCTGATAGCGCCGTTCGCTGCGCGGCAGTTCCAGCGACGTCTCGGCGCGCTGCGTATGCGGCAACGTGAAATAGAAGTGGTGGCCTGCGTAGTACGGCAGCCTCGTGTCGCCGGTATTGGCGGTGCTCAGCGTGACTTCCAGCGTATGGGGATCGACAAGCTGGTACGCCGCTTCGAAACGGAAGCCGAACGGATAGCCGCCGCGCGTCGCGTCGCTGTCGGTGAGGGTCATGCGCAGGCCGGCGCCGTGCACATCGGCGTGGGCCTCGAAGGGCAGGTCGCGTGCAAAACCGTGCATTGGCAATTCGCGCACGGTGCCTTGTGCGTCACGCCAGTAGCCAATTTTGCCGTCGACACGGTGCCGGCCGAGAAATGGAAACAGCAGCGGGTTGCCGCCGCGAATCCTGGCGGGCTGGCTCCAGTCGGCGTTCTCGGGCCAGTGAATCACCTCTTCGCCGTCGATGGTCCACGACAGAAGGCGGCCACCGGCTTGCGGCGAGAAGCGGAGCACGGAGGCGTCCTGGGCAATCTCGAGAATGTCCTGTTGCGGGGAGAGGGGCATGGTCGGTGGGCTGGGTTGATAAAGGTTGAATGCTCGCAAGAGAAGGATTTTGCGCTGCTTTGCGCTACGGGGAAACCCTTCTCGGGAAATTGCGGGTGTCCGGGAAGCACTAACCTTGTCGATAATCCGCTCACTGCCCGGTGGTTTCGACTACCGGGCGAAACCGGCTCAGGAGGGCGTTATGGATCTCGCAATGGCAATGGGGCTGGCGCTGTTCGGCATGTTCGCAGTCAGCACCGTCTACTTCTTCTACAAGCTCGAGCGCTGATCCAACCGTCTGCCTAAGCTTCTACCAGGCCGGTCGGTACGCGCACTGGCAAGCGTCTCGCGCTTCACGCGCACCACAACTTCTTCATGATCGCAGGGCGGCCGTCGGCGGTGCCCATTCTTTTTCTGCGGCGTAACAACGGTTTCCAGTTGTGACGCAGCGCATCAATATTTCCCCGAATGCGGTTCAAACGCTTGGCGCTGACTTTGCAGCCAGGCATAATCGGTGCGCTTTTGACGCGCCGTGCTGTTCCCCTTGCGGCGCGCTGTTCCCCGACATTTTCCTTACAAGGACCGCCGCGTGAACCTGTCGTTTCTGATTTTCCTGAGCGTGCTGCAAGGCGTCACCGAGTTGTTCCCGGTCAGCAGCCTCGGCCATACGCTGCTCGTGCCCGCACTGTTCGGTATGCATATCGACAAGCACGCGCCGCAGTTGCTGCCGTTCCTCGTCGCGTTGCACCTCGGCACGGCGTTCGCGCTGCTGTGGTATTTCCGCAAGCGCTGGTGCGAACTGGTGCGCGGCTTCTTCGCGTCATTCGCTGGCCGTCGCAATGACGACGCGCACATGATGTGGGCGCTCATCATCGGTACGATTCCGGCGGGCCTCGTCGGACTGATCCTCGAGAAGCGCCTCGAGCGGCTCTTTCACGATCTGCGCATCGTCGCCATCGCGCTGATCGTCAACGGTGTGCTGCTGTGGTTCGGCGATCGTCTGCAACGTTCGCGCGCGCATCGGGCGCCGGAGAAGCTGACTCTCAGTCAGGCGTTTTTTGTCGGTCTCGCGCAAATCGGCGCGTTGATTCCGGGCTTCTCCCGTAGCGGTCTGACGATGATCGCCGGCAATGCGGCTGGCCTGACGACCGAGAAGGCCGCCGAGTTCTCGTTCCTGCTGGGCACGCCGATCATCCTCGCGGCCGGCGTGCTCGAATTGCCGAAATTGTTCCATGCACCGGGACAACTCGCCGATGCATTGCTCGGCGGCGTGCTGACCGCAATCGCCGCGTATCTGAGCGTGCGTTTTCTGATGCGCTATTTCGAAGGCCGCGGACGTCTGGCTTCGTTCGGCGTGTACTGCGTGATCGCGGGGATCGTGTTCCTCGGCTGGTTCATGCTGCACCCGCAGCCGGTCTGATTGCATTCGATATGTCCGCTGCTGCGCGCCTCGCGCTGGCGTGCGGTTCGCGGGCGAGAGGCGATCGGTTATAATCCGGGCCCGACTCAACCTGCCGGGCCGATTTTGTTTTGTGGCCAGGTTTGGGTGGCTGCCGGTCAGCGTTGCCGCGCGGCGGATTGGATTTCCAAGCCTTGGCTCGGTCAGTTAGAATTTCGGTATCCCACGAACCCTGTGGCAGTGATAGTGCACAGGTTCCAATGCCCTGTACGGGTTCTCATTGCGGGCGATGCATGGTGTACACGGTTGTCGTGCTGCATCGCCTCACGTCAATACGGCAGTAGCTCAGCTGGATAGAGCATCGGCCTTCTAAGCCGAGGGTGGGGGGTTCTTATATCGGGTGTTGTAAGTTGCATGCTTGACCGTATCAATTTCTGTTAAGTCGCGGTAGCTCAATCGGATAGAGCAGCGGCCTTCTAAGCCGCAGGTTATGGGTTCGATTCCCGTCCGCGACACCATCTTTCCCAATAGCGACAGGCTTCTCGAGGTAATAACACCTCGTTGCGAAGTCTCGTCTGTCGGCCCAAGTATGCAATTTAGTTGCATACTTGGGCACTGAGTGCTACTGTTATTTGCAGTTGCATACTTGGGGGCTGGCAGTATGTACAAGCATGTGAGTTTGCGCAGACGACAGGCTGGCGGGCGGACGACATGGCAGCTCCTCGGCCCCGACGGTCTTCCCATTGCTGCCTTCGCGGCATTTGCAGAGTCTTTACGCAACTCACCTCCCAACACGCGTGAATCCTACTGCCGGCACCTCGCTGAGTTTTTCAACTACCTAATCGAGGTAATGGCCTATCACGGCCAAGGTCAACCGCTGACCAAGCTGCAACTTGCTGACGCGCTTGAGGCCTATGGCGAATACCTGCTCCTCGGTACAGATGCTTCCCATCCCATTGCGCAGGCGGTGGCTGTCTCGTTGCCGCCAGGGGTCAACGCCACCAGCAGCTTGATTCCAAAAAAGGCCGCGCTCCGGCGCTTCCTGAAGCTGTCGGAGACAGTGCGTAAAGAGCTGGCTGAACTGGCGACCGTCTACAACAACAGAATTGTCGTCGCCGAAACTTCACTTCTTCCCGGCTTGGGCCAGAAGCGGCAATTGCAGCCTCAAGAAGTCAAAGCGATGAGAGCGCATTCGATGCTTGCCGGCGTCGTTTCTGGGGGGCCTCAACTCATTGAGTGCGTCGTGCTGGGCGATGCGACGGAAATCGTCGATTACGACGAGTCCCGAGCGTTTCCATACGATAAGGTGATGGACCTCATTGATGCGATGCCCACAGAACGCGATAAATCCATTTATTCGCTACTGGCCGCAAGCGGCTGCCGCACCCACGAGGGCCTTCAAACGCTCCTTAGCGACGACGTTGATGTCGAAGAAGGAACTGTGCATTTGGTTGACCCCAAGACGAGACCCGGGCACCCAAGCTATCGCGCACTTTCTCCAAGCCAACGAGAGTCGCTCGCGTGGAAAGGACGTACAACCGACCTGACTCTTCTCATTGAGCCTTTTGCCAGCGTGTTCTTCGAATCGCTTCAGCGATATTTGGAACGCGAATACATAGCGCACGGGCGGCACGATTTCCTGTTCCAGTTTCTCAAAGGCCAGCAACGCGGCCTGCCGTATTTTCTGAGCGCGCCCTCAAGCAGATTGGATGTTTTTCAGGGCGCGTGCGGGCGTGTTGGCGTTTCGCTACCGAGGGGGACTGGTCCTCATTCGCTTCGGCATATGTACGGGACATACGTGTTGAATTACTTCCCTCGAAGCAACGGGGACTACGGCCTGCCCGTCCCAATTGTGCAGCAACTGCTCGGGCATAGCGATGTCAAGAGCACGTTGAAATATGCCAGATTCGATAAAGACCTACGCAAGCTGGAAATTCAGCACGCCAACCGGGTGCTTTTTCGCAATGGCACTCCAAAGAAACTGCTGGAGCTGAAGCTAGAGGCGCTTGAGGCCCAAATGGCAAAGGTACGTTCTCAGATTGTTCAGGAGGGCAATACCCGTGGTTAATCTGACGCCGCACAGTGTCGTATTCAATAGAACGGGGGATGCGCTTCATGCCGACATTAGGGCTGCTCTCACCCAGAGTGCTGACGCTTTGCTATTGGCCTATGGGCTGGAGCATATCGACCTTGCGATGGTTACCACTAGCACGCATCTTAGAGGAGCGTATGCGAAGTTTGTCCGCAAAAGTGTACTGAGCAAACCAGACCGACGATTCGACGAGGCGTATGTCAGGGAAGCACTCGAAGCGTATCGGCAGAAGACGGGCTATCTGACAGAAGCACATTTTAAGGCGCTGATGTTTCCATCCACGGGGATGTTGGCTTTCAAGCGAAGCTACGCGGTCACCATTAGGCCTGGTGTTGGCTTGTTCCTCGTCGCCCTCCATAGCTCGGGCGCAATCACGTTGCCAATAACTTTTCCGTGGCCCTCCATACGCAACGATGCTCCACAGGTCGGAGCCGGCAGGAGGCGAGAAGTCGGTGGGCTAGTCGCCTCGGAGCTTTTAGCCTTTATACGCACCTTGGACTCGCAGTCCGATTCTCTTCCCCATGCCGCGTTTGATTCCGTTGGACGAGACCGCAAACGCAAAGAGTGGTTTCTTACTTACGGTACGAAATTGCTCCTAGCTACCGGATGGCACCGAGCGGAGGACGTTAACATCAGAGACTTGTTGGCTATAAAAGGAGCCGAAGAAGTCCTCAGCCCGAATGACACTCTGCCTCTCGCGTATAAGGCACTCCTAGACGTCTTGAAGTCCGCTTTCGGAGAGCGGGTCGCTATAACCGCAGAGAGCTGGGCAGCGGCGCTGCGCGATGATGCGTTGCGGATTGCATCAGGGTTGGGTAGGCCAGAGGAAGGACCACTTCGCCACATATTCGACTCGGGGCCACGTAGTGACCGCGACCTGCTGCAGGAACTGTTGCATGTCGAGCCCGTATGGGCAAAGCCGGAGCGTATCCGCGCGCTTGAGCGTCTTCCGGGACTTGAGGTCGATATCCGTAGTATGAGCGAACAGTGGCTCGAGTTGGAGGAGCTCTATGTCCGGAAGACGGCGAGGGAAAGCTACAAGCAGGTCAAGTTGGCGCTTCGTTGGTGGAACATTTACTTGTTTTATTACCTTCCGTACTGGTTTGCCCGCAATCCTGGCGCTGTCTTCACGTACCCCCGTTCGCCTTCACTTTTACTCAAGACTGTATTCGTCAGCCGCCTGCTTCCATTAGAGCAGGAAATGCCGGTAACGTTTATCGAGTTCATGAATGCGCACGGGGAACATCGCAAATGGTCTAACAACGGCTACTATGCAAACCTGCTCCAGCTACAAGGCTTCTTCGAGTTCATCGAACGTTACTCTGAGGAGCTTCCAGGCTGCGAAGGATTCAGCCAGCCGTTATCGCCGCATGATTTCCCGCGAACGTCTCGGCCTAAAGCGACCAAGAAGCGGCCAGTTCCGCGCCGTCTCTTCGCGGTATATCTCGACTATCACGAGGCGCTCCTCGCGCATCATTACGTAGTGACGAACCTTGCTCTCTCGGGGACGTTAAGTTCTGAGCAGGTAAAGAAGGTTGCAGAGTGCGGTGTAATCGACACATTCGCTAGCGTGGACCTCGTAGGCTTCGTGCCTGTGTTGTTCGCAAGCGGAAAGACTATCCCCCTTCGATTCATCCCGAATGTTCTCGACCTAGGTTGGCGCACGGTGAAAGGTGGACGGTCTGTATTTCTACCGCACCCGCACGCGGTTCATCAAAATCTCGTCGCGCTACACACCGGGCTACGGCATAACCACATTCAATGGCTAGACCGAGACTTATTCGATTCGGTCGTCGGCGATGACGATACAGAATTTGCGATGCTATTCGTGAATACTGACAAGGAGAAGAAGGCTACGTGGACCCCGCATGTCAATATCCGTGTCATAGAGTTGCTCCGCGCTCAACGCGACTGGGTTGAGCTAATTGACGAAGCTGGGTTCGATGCCATTCATTTTTACAACGACAATCCATCGACCAAGTGGCCGAAATTCCGCCCGCTCTTCGCGTACACGAAGGATGGCAAACCACACGACGACACGACTTACGGCGTTGTATGGAAGAGCACGTTGTGCGGCCTCCAAGGGCTGCTCCCCGAACTCATCAGTTACGGTTCGACACGCCCGCTCCTAAGACTATTGCCGCCGGGCCTACGAGCGAACGACCCAGACCTGAAGCTAAAGCTTGAGGCTTATGGAAAGCGGTTTGGCGCTGGCGAGCATTGTCAACTAAACGTGATGACGAGCGTGACCCCACATAGTAGTCGCGTCGCAGTCGTCTCGCAGTACATTACATTTTTGCCAACTGACCTGATTGGCAAACACATTACAGGTCAGCGTCCCGGCGTCGTCAATTACTACGTGCACCTTGACCAAGAGACTTTGGAAATCGAGCAAGTACATCAAGCCGCTCGCATGAGAGATGCGGCTTTGCGAAATGCTTTTGAACCCGTTCTGACTGGACGCAAGGAAACTTCTGCTTTCATACATGCTGACAGCGTGAACTCGCGGCTCGCGCAGAGTATGCGTGCCAACCTCGATGAGACCTTAGTCTCTTATGGGTGCATCAGCATTTCGTTCAACGAGAAAGCAGCTAAAGGTGTTGATGTGCTGCGATTGACACGAGGCATCGACGCGGCCGCAAACAAAACCGAAATCTGCCCTTACAACAATATCTGCCCCCCAGAGGTTGTTAAGGACTTACGCGGAACGCATCGTTGCAGCCTCTGCGACTATGCAGTACGTAGCGTCGACCATTTGCCCGCCGTGGGCGCAAAAAAGCGGCAAGTCGCAGAAATGGTTGACGAGCTCGAAGCTTTACTTTCGGCAGACGAGAAGACACTCAACGCGAAATATACCGGAGAAGAGCTTGACCGACTCGAGGAGGAGCGGGGTCGACTCTGCGAAGAGCTCACAGGTTGGATTCTCAGCGAAGAGGTCCTTGAGCTGACGCGGCAGAGGATTGCAGCTGGTACAGACAATCGAAAGTGGCTTGTTCAAAGACCTGAAATTATTGAGCGTGACCTTCAGAGGGTTGTGGCACCGACATCTATGACTGAATATCTTCTCGCGCGTTTGGGGGAATGTATTGCCTATCCTACGATGCAGAGCCCACAAGTCCGCGCTCGATTTGACTTACTAAGACGAGAGTTGCTTGCGAAGTCCGGAAACCTGCGAGCAGCATTTGCCCAAGATTTGCCGATTGACCCGGCAGCAGAATGTGCCGGATTGTTGAAATCAATTGCTGGCGCAACCGGCCTGAACGCTGCGCAGCTTGCCGAGGTACTTGACAAAGAAACATCCGAGTATGGATTGTCCCGTACGTCGTTGAGGTTGCTAGGCGAAGAGGAGAGCGAGCAATGACGAAGCCCAGCAGGTTTGCCGTGTGGCAGGAAGCTAATCAGACCCGGCGAGAAGCCATAATTGACGAATACCTGCTGTACCTCGGAAAGACCCGGGTAAAGGTCCGAAATGCAACCGACCTCGCCGACCTCACTGCTCGCCACATTGCCCAGGTCGAGGGGGCTCCGTGCAATAAATCTACCTTGATGCGTAACGTCCGGTATAAGTCAAAGATACTGACGTACCAAAAGCAACATTTGGACACGGGGTCGAGATTGCGAGTTGGTCGCGCGATAACCGACCCGGGCGCCGAAGCGCTTCTCGTCACCAAAAAGCTAGAAGCAGGAAACCTGAAGCGAGAGGTCGAGAGACTTAACATCTACATCGAGTCGCTCGAGGAGCAGGTTGAGCAATTCAAAGAACGGAAGGGTCTCCAGTCACCAGAGCGTCTTACTGGCGAATCGTTGCCGCCTGGACAGACGGCAATGTCCGACTATGAGTTTAAGTTCGTTCGAACGTGCCAAGCATTGCGAGCTGTCCTCAGTCATATGAGTTTGACCCTCGAAGTGGATTCCTCGGCTCAAAGGATATTGGACAGGTCCAAAAGACGAAACAACGTGGTTGTCGACAAGGAGCTTGCTGGTTCGTTCGTGGAATGGCTTAACAGCGTTTCGAAAGGTGATAAATGAAGAACGGAAGAGACAAAGGGCGAGAATATCTCGCGATGTTGCAGTCCTTCATTCAGGCCGGAACCCCAATTCCTTTGGGACGAGACGGAGACGTGAATAAGGCGGAGCTGTCACGAATAACAGGAATACCGACGAATTCGTTCTATCAAAACGAGGACGTGCGCTTGCTTTGTGAAAGCCTGAAGAGTTTGTCGCAGAAGCAGGCTCTTCGAGAGAAGAGTGTTGGACCCGCGAATGCAGACCAACATGGTGGCTCGGCACGAACCGGAACCCAACAGTTGCAACGGCTCGAACGAAAGTTGAACACGCTGGAGCAACAGAATGCCGTAATTGTCGCGGAGAACCACATGCTGCGAAAGCAGGTAAAGGACCTTCTGCAACAACTGGGCAGACAGGACATGATGATTGACACCGGGAAGCGTATTGTTACTCCGCCGGCGGGGGACTAATGGAGCTCGCGCCGACCTCTACCGTACGGCTGTCCGTTCGGCGTTTGCTCAGCATACTGGGTAACGGTGCGACCATTTTCAGCGCGGTTGATGAGGCTGGGAACGCCATTCGTGTCATCGCTCCGCCGAACGTGTTCGTTCGCGCCCCGGTCACCGGTGAATCATGGCTTGTAAACGGAGGTTTCCGAAACGATGGAAAGTATGGATTGCAACTCCATGCAACCAGCGTTCGATACGAACTCCCGCGTGGACATTTGCTTACACACTACCTTTCCGAACACCCTGACTTCCGGGGAATTGGAGAGGGCAAAGCGGCACGCTTGTGGGAGGAGTTCGGGGAGCGGCTCTCTCATGTGCTGTCTGATGGCCTGACAGACGAGCTTGAACGAGTTGTGAGCCCGTCGTTGGCGCGGTCACTCGTAGACACATGGGCTCACAAGCGTGAAGAAGCGGAAACAGTTGAATTCTTGGACGCTCACGGACTTGACCTGCGGATGGCAACAACTCTGCGTCGTGTCTGGGGCACCAAGACTCGTGAACTTCTCCAGCGGAATCCCTACTATTTGCTTGCGCTCGCTTCGTGGAGGCGCGTCGACTCTTTGGGCGCGAAACTCGGAATCGCTGCCGACGATGACCGCCGTCTCGTAGGTGCGGTTGAGTCCTGCCTGTACGACCGTCTGCAGTGGGGCCATACCGTAGCTTCGTCTGGCGCTCTGGAGGCGGCTTTGGCGGGCCGGATAGACCGACGGTTGGTAAAAAGGGCAATAGAGGTGGCATTGGCCGAAGGCGCAGTTTGTGGCAATTCAGTGATTGGGTATCAGGCCTTCGGAGCATGGGCGTTGGAAAATGGGATTGCTAGCCGTATACGCTCGATGTTGTCGGGCGAGCAGCGTTCTCAAGCCCCTCTGTTTCCAATGCAGACGCTAGACGGATGGACGGCGCAGAACATTCGTGCTGTTGAGACGGCTCAGGGCTTTCGTCTCAACGATGAGCAAGGTGCGGCCGTTGTACTGCCTTTCGAACATCAGTTTTGCTTGTTGACCGGCGGAGCTGGCGTCGGTAAGACGACGGTTTTACGCGTCGTTCTTCAATTGGCTGAAGCGCAGAACCTTTCCGTATTGCAGATGGCTCTGGCTGGTCGGGCCGCTCAACGCATGGAAGAGGCCACGCGTCATCCTGCAATGACTATCGCGAAGTTTCTGAGCGCAGTACGGTCTGGTCGATTGGAAGTCACCGCTGAAAGCCTGATAGTCATCGACGAAGCTTCAATGCTGGACTTGCCTACGCTATATCGAATTCTGCAGCACATGCCAGATGGTGCGGGACTGATGCTCGTGGGTGATTCTGCGCAGTTGCCCCCCATCGGGTTCGGCTTGGCATTCCATCGATTAGTTGGCAGCGCAAAAGTACCTCAGGTTCAACTGCGGACTGTTCATCGACAGGCCGCCTCCTCTGGTATTCCAACAGCAGCCTCAGACGTACGCGAGCATTTGGTGCCGAGGTTTGTTCCATTCGAGGGCAAGCATGCCGGAGTAAGTTTCATTGATTGCGATTTAGATGGCGTCATGCCGCTTCTGCGGACTATCGTCCAAGAGTGGGCTGGCGAGGATTGGCAGGTTCTTGCCGCTGTCAAAGGAGGACGAGCAGGTACCCGCTTCATCAACGGTAGCTTTCATGCTCAAGCAGCGAATGCTGGCCCGCAAGATTCCTTCGTGCCTGGTGAGCCCGTCATTCATTTGCTCAACGACTACGAGCGCTCTCTGATGAACGGGGCGCTTGGTCGCGTGGTTTCGGTCGAAGCCGACGGCGCGCTGCAAGTTTCTTTCGACGGTGATATGCACGTTTTCCGACCGGACGAGGTGTCCGGACGAATCGAACTAGCTTACGCCATCAGCGTGCATAAAGCACAAGGGTCGCAGTTCGGTCGGGTGGTCATTGTGCTCTCGAAAAGTCGCTTGCTGGACCATTCGCTCGTCTATACGGCACTGACACGCGGCGTCGAGCAAGTCGTGATTATTGGGAGCCGTGAAGCTTTTGAAAGCGCTGTCGTGTCCCCGCCGATAGCGCAGCGCAGGGAGGTCGCGTTTGACTTGTAGAAGCCCCCTCTCTGCAAAACAAACTACGACTGCTGCGTACCGATGCCCTGTCCGAAGGCCATAGTGTGCTTGCCCCAGCGCTGCATTGCAGCGCTGGGGTGAGGCGGTAGCAGCCGGCCCGGTAGGGCTTCGCGCGCAGCGCGAACTGCGTAGCCCGCCGAACACATGGCCTGAGCTGAAGCGCCTGGCGACACGAAATAGGCTGTTGTTTGTAACATGCAATCAGTTGCACGCTCAGGTCGAAGAAGAGTGCCTATACCAGGCTGGGCGTTTGGCCGAGTTCAGTCACTCATAGGGTCGATTTTGACGAAATTTTCCTTATATAATCGTTCGAGTCCCTCCTGCCGTACCAATAAAATCAATGAGTTGCATTGATTTTCCTCGTTTCAATTTCCTTTTTAGTATTTCATGTAGGCGTGGTGTAAGTTTGCGGTCAATGCGACCGCCGCGACGGTCCTGCGCGAAGGCGTCACGCTCGAAGAGTTGCGGCAACCCGCCTGCGCGCTAACTGACCTGCAGGCCGCCGAGGAACTCAACGAATCCCGCGCCGCGCTGTTCAGACGCGTCGACAAACGCACAGGCTAAACAGGCGGCTACGCCACTGAACATGAAGCGTGTACCGGCTTCGGCACAGGCGGCAGCCGTTACGCAGTCACGAACATCCCGCGCCCGCCGGTGGACAACGGCGCTGTCCACGACATAAGGTTGTGGACAGCCGCCCCGTTCGTCATTCCGTCCGTAGAATGGCACGCGGGCGAACCGCGCCACGTCGCCGCGACTGACTTCGATCCGAAGCAGCACCGCACGGCGAACGTGTTCGATCTAATGGCGTGGCTCGCGCACCAGGCGCTCGATGTGCGGATGTCTGATGGTCGGAGGGCCATCGTCGCGGCGAAGGGGCGGCGGCGAAAGGGTACGGCGGCCGGCGGCGGAGTAGGGCAGGGTTGTGCTGATTCCGCTACAAGGGGCAGTCTTTTCCAATTCAGGTTTGAGCCTGAAACGGCCCGGAATCGGCAAGGCGAAGCTTCGCCAGCAAGGGCCGCCGTAATACGTCGAGCATGCCATGACCTTGCTTGCGGCGTGTGTCGAGGCAGGAACGAATGACGCAGAAATTTTCGGCACCGTCGAGTGTGCGAAAGCAGCCGGATATTTTCTGCTTCACTTTCGGCATACGGACGGCGCGTTCGCCGAGATTGTGCGCTGTCGAACATATTAGTGCGCGAGCAATTGGCACCATCAAACGGGTCAGTCCTACCCCGCCCTTCGTTTTAACCTCCCGGCAACGCGTTAGACCCGGTGTGCGAGCGGCGGCGCGACAGCCAACAGCGGTCATTTCCTCGAGACACCATGAGCGACGCAGATTGTCAGTTTGAGATAGTGAGCGACGAAGATGGCTTTCGGGCTTTACAGAGAGAATGGGACGATCTTTGGTGCAGCGCGCACGGCCAGTACGCTCAGGCTTTCAGTGTGTGCTGGCTGGCCTGGCAACATGTAGCCAAGCCGCGCGGCAGACGGCTCTGCTGCATCGTGCATCGTGAGAACGGGCGGCTAGTCATGGTCTGGCCGCTCGTGACTTACCGGCGGCTCCTGTGGACTTATCTTTGCCCCCTGAGTCACCACGAAGTAGGCGATTACACGAGGGTGCTCGTGGCCGATGAACCATCCGCCCCCCCTCTGGTTGCCGGTGCGTGGCGGACGGCGCTGCGGCATTGCGGTGCCGATTTCATCAAGTTGCCGTACGTGGACGAAGGCTCTGAACTGCACGCTATCGCCATGCGGGAGCGCCATGTGATGAGGGCCACCCACTCGGTCGCCGCCTTCGCGAAGCTTCGTGACGAGACCGAATGGGACACGTTTTGCGAGACGCTAGGCACGATGAGCGGGAAGAAACCCGGAGCGCTCGAACGCCGCTTGTCCAAGGAAGGACAGCTTGCGGTGCGCCTGACGGAACCCGGCGACGACAGCGAAAACGTGGCGCTCGTCGACTGGATACTGGCGCGCAAACGCGAGTGGGGCGATCGGGTCGGCAAGCGAGGCGAATGGCTCGACTCGTCGCACTATCGGGACTTTCTCGTCAACCTGCTCTGCCCGGGGGACGGCCGCGCCATGGCGCGCCTGTTCGTGGTCACCCTGGATGGCGCGCCAGTCGCGGCCACGGTGGTCGGCGTGGGCAAGACCTGCGTTGACGGTCTCATTGCCGGCTTCGACGCCCGCTACGCCAAGTTCGGTCCCGGCTCGATCGTCATGGAGCACGTCATCAAATGGGCATTCGATCAACGGTTGAACGTCGATTTCGGCGTGGGCGCCGAACGCTTCAAGGCCTATTGGAGCCGCAACAATATTACCGGGGCGTGGAGCGTGCAGATTGCCAATTCGCTCTGGGGAATGCTGGCATTTCGCGGCAAAAAAACTGTCCGTCCACTTGCCATGCATCTCGGCCAATTAAGCGGCTTGTTCACTGGTCCAAGACGGGGCGCGTTGCCGTTCGTACGCGATGACGCAAACAATGAACGTAGCGGTTCGTGAAGGTCTCTGCCAACCGTTCGAAAAGCGTTCGGCAGAAAAACCCGGCGGCCGGGTTCCGCCCTCGCGTAGTCCCCGAAGGCCGCCGTGCCCTCATAGAAGCACAAGTCCGCTTCAATCCGCGCGTCTCCCCGCACCGCTGCGATGCGCGCTTCGCCATGCGCCTTGCCGCGCGCTTGGCCGCGCACTCCGGCGCGCGTTTCGCCGCGCATTCCGCCGTTTACCCTGCCGGCTGCACCTCGATGGAATCGACCCGGTTCGGATAGAACGCGAGATGCTGAGCGATCTCTTTCACGGCCGCGTAGGGCGACTCGTAGGTCCACACCGCATTCACCGTCCGCTCGCCGCCAAGCGGAATGCTGTAATACGCGCAATCGCCCTTGTATGGGCAATAGGTCGCGTGATCGGTGCGTTGCAGCAGCGTCATCTCGACGTCGTTGCGCGGAATGTAATACACCGGCGGATACGACGCCTCGCGCAACACCAGCGCCTTGCGTGTATCCGCGATCACGTGGCCGGCCACCGTGACCACCACATGGGAGGTGTCCGGCTCGACCGTGATCGGATGATCCGGGCCGGGCACCTTGATGGTTTTTTCAGTCATGTTGTCGAACTCCTGGATGAGTGGGCGAGCCTGCAACACGTCGCGAAGGGTTTCGATGCGCAATCGGCGGGAATGATCGCGCTCTGCGTCGAAGCATACGCCGGTCATGAAAACGCGTCGTGTCGCCGTATGGGCCGTGCATCCTTCCTCGCGGCTGGCGAGATGATCAGCGCCGGAATCCGCGCGCCCGGATCCCCACGGCCGGCCGTCGGCGGCGCCAGGTGATCTCATAAGCCGCCGTTTTCGTCGTATGTCACGACCACCAGCATGTTGTTCCATCCACTGTGGGCTCTTCTGCAGATGCGGGATCACGTCGGCAATGTGCTGGTCTCCCGGCACCACATCCGCGTAACCCGCGTGCTCGTTCAGGTTGCCTTGCGGCTTGTAGAACGGCACTTGATGCGACATGCGCCGCCGCGGGTTGGTCAGTTGGCCGCGCCGGCAAGGAGGTAATAGCAGCCGGCTAGCAGCAATGCGAACGACATCAGGACGCATGCAATGCCGACGCGTGTCAGCAGATTTGGCCAGCGTGCGCGTGGGAGGTTGTCCATTTGCACGATGCGCCGCGCAAGACCGGGATCGCGACCGATGGCGAACGGCACCAGCGCGACGCAAAAGAGCGCGAGCGCGACGGCGAAGCTTTCTAGAGCAAACGAGATGTCCATGAGGCGACGTTTGAAGCTTGGTAAGCGCGGCAGCGCAACGGACCTATCTTAAGAAGACGTTTCATAACAAGATATGAGACGCGTCCTAAAATTCCGCGCAGCCTTTCGTGTCCAGTCGTCCAGACCATGCGACCGTTGGTGGCTGCAAACGGCGGCGAGCGCTGCAAGGCGCACATCCAGGCGGCCGCGCCGAGGGCGACATGCTATGCTTTTGGGGTCCAGATCACGAGCTGCCGTGAGCGCGCTCGAGACCGCCGAACTACTCTTCGAGGAGAACCCTTCATGTCGACGCGAACCCGTGCCCTGTTTCACCTGACCGTTGGTGGCCTGCTGCTTGGCGGCGCGATGGGCGCACAAGCGGCCAACCTCGGTTTTCTGAACGACACGCCGATCAGCTACATGAAGCAACGCGACGTCGATTCGGTCAAGAAAGCCGTCTTCGCCGCCCTGAATGACAAGCAGGACGGCGAAAGCACCAGCTGGGTCAACGAAGGCACCGGCAACAGCGTCAGGATCGACGCGACGATCACCATCGCCAGTACCGCAAAGGACGGCGAGCGCACCTGCCGCGACGTCGGTGTCGTCCTGAATGCGAAAGGGCAGTCGATGAACCTGCGCCCGCAGTTTTGCAAACAGGCCAGCGGTAACTGGCAATTGCAGAAAAAGCACTGAGCATGCGGGCCGCTATGACGACGCGTGTCGGCTTGCTGGTGGCGCAGCGTGAAGCCTTGCGTCTTTGCGGCGCGTTGCGGCGATGATCGCGCGAGTCGTTTCGTGCGGCATCGTACTGCTCGACCCGGACGGTCGGGTGCTGCTCGCGCATGCTACCGAGACGTCTCACTGGGACGTTCCGAAAGGGCACGGCGAAGAGGGCGAGGCGCCGCACGTCACGGCGCTGCGCGAGATGGTCGAGGAGACCGGTATCGCGATCGAGGCCGGGCGTCTGAAGGATCTCGGCCTGTTCGTCTACCGGCGCGACAAGGATCTGCATCTGTTCGCGGCGCGCGCCACGGCCGACGAACTCGATTTGAGTTCGTGCACGTGCACGTCGCTGTTTCCGCGCCGCTCTGACGGCACGCTGATTCCCGAAATGGACGCCTATCGCTGGACCGCGCCGGACGAAGTCGAACGGTACGCGAGCCGCAGTCTGACACGGCTTTTTCAGACCACGCTTTCGCTGGTGGAGCTGCATCGAACGCTATAGCGGTGGGCTTGTCGTTTTGGCTGTGGCGGCAACCGCGACTGCAACCGCAACTGCAACCGCAACTGCAACCGCAACTGCAACCGCAACTGCAACCGCAACTGCAACCGCAACTGCAACCGCAACTGCAACCGCAACTGCAACTGCAACCGGAACTGCAACCGGAACTGCAACCGGAACTGCAACCACGCACGCGGCGCGCCGCCTCCCGCATTCGCGTGGGCTGCCTGCGCGCTCAGTCAAGCGCGCGGTCGTTCGGATGCGCGAACAGCGTACGGTTTTGCTCCGAGAGCGGAAAATTCAGATTGATGCCATGCGGCGGGATCGGCTGCGTGAACCACTGCTTATATAGACGCTCCGCCTCGCCGGAAGTCTGGCCGCGTGCGATCACCCCGTTCACGAGCGTGCGGAACGGCTCGTCGCCTTTGCGGAACATGCAGGCGTAGACCTCATAGTCGAGCGGCGTACCGGTTACCACGAAGTCTTCAGGGTGCGGGTCGGTCGCTTTGAAGCCGTACACGATCGGCTCGTCCATCACGAAGGCCACCGCGCGATCGTCCTTGAGCGCGCTGAATGCATCAGAGTGATCGCGCGCGCTCGTGATGCGCATGTTCAGGTGCTTCTCGGTGTTCAGGCGGCGCAGCAGGCGCTCGTCGGAGGTGCCCGCGGTGGTCACGACTGTCTTGCCGGCGAGGTCCGGAAAATCCGTGATACCGCTGCTCTTGCGCGCGATCATGCGCACCGCATACTGGAAGAAGCTGTTCGAGAAGGCGGCCACGTTTTCGCGTTCCACCGTATGCGTGGTCGAGCCGCATTCCAGATCGATCTGGTTGTTCAGCAACATCGGCGTACGGTTCGACGAGGTCACGGTGATTTCGTGCACCTTCAGTTGCGGGAGGCCGAGCGTTTTCTTGATTTCGTCGACGATCTGCAGCGCGATGGTCTGCGAGTAGCCCACCGTGCGCGTGCCGTCGAAGTACGAAAAGGGAATCGACGCTTCACGCACGCCGAGCACAACCACGCCGTCGTCGTGGATTTTCTTCAGCGTGCCGGTGAGTTCATCCGCATGAGCGGGGCAGGCAAGCGACGCCGTGCCGAACGCGACCAACATCGCGAGTGCGCCGCGCATGCTTTGTGCGACGCGTGTGGCGCGAATCGTGCGCCGGGCAGGAGCCGTACGCGCGTGACGCACACCCCGTGCCGTGCCCCATACACTCGCCCCGCGGCGGGCTGCAACTTTCATCAGGCCTCCCGGACTGGCGCGTACACGCATGCCGCGCTGTCACTATCGATGGAACATGATGCAACAAAACGGCGTGCATCCCGCTCACGAAATGCACGCCGTATTCAACTTCAACTTCAACTTCAACTGCAACCTCAACTTCAGATGCGCTTCGCGCTGGAACCGCTTCAGCTTACGCCGGCTTGCCCCAACTGTCGCGCAAACTGACGATGCGATTGAATACAGGCTTACCCGGTTTCGAATCGACCCGGTCGGCGACGAAATAGCCATGGCGCTCGAACTGATAGCGCTGTTCCGGCAGCGTGTCGCGCGCGCCCGGTTCCAGGTAGGCGTTGACCACGCGCTTCGAATCCGGATTCAGCGCGTCGAGGAAGTCGCGGCCACCGGCGTCCGGTTGCGGTTCCTTGAACAGACGGTCGTAGATGCGCACTTCGGCCGGGCACGCGCCGGCCGCGCTGACCCAGTGAATGTTGCCCTTGACCTTATAGGTGTTCGCGCCTTCGGTGCCCGATTTGCTGTCCGGGAAGTAGTTGCAATGGACTGCGACGATGTTGCCGTTCTCGTCCTTGTCCGCGCCGATGCACTCGATCACATAGCCGTAGCGCAGGCGCACCTTGTTGCCCGGGAACAGGCGGAAGTAGCCCTTCGGCGGCGTTTCGTTGTAGTCGTCGCGTTCGATCCACAGTTCGCGCGAAATTGGAAACTCCCGAACGCCCATTTCCGGATGATGCGGATGGACCGGCGCATTGCACGGCTCGGTCACGCCCTCGGGGAAATTGTCGATGATCAGCTTGACTGGATCGAGCACGGCAGCAATACGCGGCGCCTTGTCGTCCAGATCGTCGCGCAGCGCGCCTTCGAACACGCTCATGTCGATCCACGAATCGACCTTGGTGACGCCAATGCGCTCGCAGAACAACTGGATCGCTTCCGGCGTGAAACCGCGGCGGCGCACACCGACGATAGTCGGCATACGCGGGTCGTCCCAGCCCTCGACATGTCCTTCGGTCACCAGTTGCAGCAGCTTGCGCTTGCTGGTGATCGCATAGGTCAGGTTCAGACGCGAAAACTCGATTTGCTGCGGCAGCGGGCGCGTGAAAATCCCGGCTTCGGCCAGCTCATTCAGAATCCAGTCGTATAGCGGACGGTGATCTTCGAACTCGAGCGTGCAGAGCGAATGCGTGATGTTTTCCAACGCGTCCGAGATGCAGTGTGTGTAGTCGTACATCGGGTACACGCACCAGGTGTCGCCGGTGCGGTAGTGGTGCGCAAAGCGGATCCGGTAGATGACCGGATCGCGCATGTTGAAGTTCGGCGACGACATGTCGATCTTCGCGCGCAGCACGTGCTCGCCTTCCTTGAACTCGCCGGCTTTCATGCGGCGGAACAGGTCCAGGTTTTCCTGCACCGAACGTTCGCGGAAGCGCGACGGCGTGCCGACTTCAGAGGCCGAGCCGCGGTTCGCGCGCATTTCTTCAGCCGACTGGCTGTCCACATAGGCCTTGCCGCGTTCGATCAGCAGTTCGGCGAACTCGTACAGCTTGCCGTAGTAGTCGCTCGCGAAGTAGAGCTGTTCCTTGCCGTCTTTTTCCCATTCGAAACCGAGCCAGCGCACGGAGTCGATGATCGAGTCGACGTACTCGACGCTTTCCTTTTCCGGATTGGTATCGTCGAAGCGCAGATGGCACACGCCGCCGTAGCTGCGCGCCACGCCGAAGTTCAGGCAGATGCTCTTGGCGTGACCGATGTGCAGGTAGCCGTTCGGCTCAGGCGGAAAGCGCGTTTCGACACGCTCGCCCCACTTGCCGGTGCGGTTGTCGTCGTCAATGATGTTGCGGATGAAATTGGATGCCGCTGGCGCGTCGTTGCGTTCGGTATTCATGCGAGAAGGTGAAAGTCTGTCGGGGGTGCGCAATGCGCCCACTTATCCGACAATTCTACCTGACACGTTCGCTCGCGGCAGGTGAGTGCGGCGCGCAGCCAACGTTTGAGCGGTTTGGCGCGTTTTTTGGGGACGGGTGGAATCCTGCAAGCCGCATTTAAGGCGCTGTAACAGGAGGTAAAACGTTTTGTTGGCGCATGGGCCCGCGACTTAGGATGCGAGCGGCGACGGCTTCGCCCGCCGCGCGACGATGCGGGCGGCGCATTCTTCACGCCGCGCACGGCCAGTATGTTCGCCCATTGATTTTTTCCGGCGCCGCTGTGCGTCCGTCCGTGCCGCGCAAGCCGGGCGGCCACGCTGCCTACTCGTGTGCCCCGTTGAACCTGTTTCGGATTGCGCTGCCTTCGCCTTGTCGCGCAAGTCGCAGGCAAGCCGCCCGCAGCGCGGCCGCTCGCGCAGGCCGCCTCACCCATTGGGCTATGTTGCACCGACGCTTTTCGTTCCTGCAACATGGCACCCCCAGTTCCCGGAGTTTCTCGGATGTCCGTCCCGACACATGACGCGCCTCGCGCGCCTTTCGCTTCTTTGTCTTTCGCCCGAATCGTGACGGTTGCGGCCGTGTTCGCCGCATTCACCGGCAGTTTGGTCGTGCCGGCTCCCGCGCTGGCGAAAACGCCCCCGCCCAAGGCCGTGCTGGACGCGTCGGCCGTGGCCGTGCCGGATCGCTACAGCGCCGACACCGCGCAGCAGATCTTCGCCGCGGGGGGCAATGCGGTGGACGCCGCGGTGGCGATCGCCTTCACGCTGGCCGTGACCTATCCGGACGCGGGGAACCTCGGCGGCGGCGGCTTCATGACGGTGTTCATGGACGGCAAGCCGTACTTTCTCGACTACCGCGAGCGGGCGCCGCAACAGGCGACCCGCGATATGTATCTCGACGATAAAGGCAGCCTCATACCTGGCATGAGCGTCGTCGGCCATCGCGCGGTGGCTGTGCCGGGCACCGTTGAGGGCATGTGGGAAGCGCAGCAGCGCTTCGGCAAGCTGAAGTGGAAGCAGGTGCTGGCGCCGGCGATCCGTTACGCCACCGACGGCTTCCAGGTCGAGCCATGGTTGCAGCAGCGCCACGACGCGGCGGCGAAGAATTTCGCCGGCAAGACCAACTTCGACGCCTACTTTTCCAATCTGAAAGCGGGCGTGATGTACCGTCAACCGGAACTCGCGCAAACCCTCTCGCGCATTGCCAGCGACGGCGGCCGCGAGTTCTACGAAGGCCAAACCGCCGACCTCATTGCCCAGCAGATGTACGGCCACGGTCTGGTCACGAAGCCGGACCTGATTCAATACAAGGCCGTCTGGCGCCAGCCGCTCTCCGCCGACTGGAATGGCTACAAGATCGTGACCGCGCCGCCGCCGAGCTCGGGCGGCATCGGGCTGATCCAGATGCTGAAGATGAAAGCCGATCTGAAGCCGGCGTTCGACGGCCTCGAACTGAACTCCGCGCCCTATATCCATCTGATCGCGCAGATCGAAGACCGCGTGTTCGCCGATCGTCAGCAATACATGGGCGATCCCGATTCCTACAAGGTGCCGGTCGACAAACTGACTGACGACGCTTACCTCGCACAGCGCGCCGACGAAGTGAAGCCCGACGCAGTGCCGGGCGCCACGCCCGTCAAAGGCGGCCTTGGCGACGTGCTGCCGGAAAAAGCGCAAACCACGCATTTTTCGGTGGTCGACAAGTGGGGTAATGCGGTGTCGAATACCTACACGCTGAATGGGTCGTTCGGTTCCGGCGTGGTGGTGGACGGCGCGGGCTTCGTGCTCAACGATGCGATGGACGACTTCGTGACCAGGCCCAGTGCCGCCAGCGTACAGGGCGCAACGGCTGACGACCTGAACACGGTGGCGCCGGGACGCCGGCCGCTTTCGTCGATGACGCCGACCATCCTGTTGAAAGACAACAAGGTGTCGCTCGTGATCGGCACGCCTGGCGGCTCGCGAATCCTGACGTCGATCTTCCAGGTGATGACCGACCTGTACGACTTCAATATGACGCCTACCGACGCTCTGGCCGCGATGCGGTTCCATCATCAATTACTGCCGCCGAAGACCATTTATTTTGAGCCGTATCATCCGATTACGGGTGAGCTGGCGGACGAGTTGAAAGCCAAGGGCTACACGCTGGAAGGACAGTCGTTCAACGGCGACGTGCAGATGATTCGCGTTGAAGGCATGACGCCCGAACCGGCGGCCGATCCGCGCGGTGTGGGCGTGGCGCGCGTGATGCATTAAGCGCAGCTTCGGCGGGGTGAAGCAACGCAACGCTTAGGGCAGCGTTCAACGGCGATGTGCAGGTGATTCACGCCGAAGGTACGACGCGCGAAAGGGCGGCTGATCCGTACGGCGTGGGGCAAGCGATGCATTGAAGCGCGGCTTCGGCCGGGCGGAGCAAGGCTTTGCAGAAGCAAACTGCGCAGACATACTACAGCGCGCTTGCGAGGCGCACTTGCAAAACGCACTTGCGAAGTGCACTTGAGAAACGAACTACAAAGGGGCGCGCGATGAGCGGACAAAAACCAAACGTACTCGTGCTGCCGGGCTATCAGAACTCCGGCGCAGGTCACTGGCAGACGCGCTGGGAAGCGCTCGATCCTTCCTTCGTGCGCGTGCGGATGTCGGACTGGGACCATCCGGCGCGCGACGCGTGGTGCCGCACGCTTGACGCCGCGGTGGCCGCCGCCGACTCGCCAGTCGTGTTCGCCGCACACAGCCTCGGCTGTCTGACGGCCGCGTTCTGGGCGACGCAGTATGCAAGCGCGACCCAGCTTGCGAAGGTAGTGGGCGCACTTCTGGTGGCCGTGCCCGATCCTTCCGGGCCGCATTTTCCACACGACGCCAGCGGTTTCGCGCCAGTGCCGCTTACGCGCTTGCCGTTCGCGAGCATCGTCGTGGCGAGCAACGACGATCTATACGGCAGCGGGCCGTTCTCGCAAACGTGCGCGCACGCGTGGGGCAGCCGCTGGATCGATCTCGGGCCGCGCGGCCATATCAATGCCGACAGCGGCCTCGGCGATTGGGACGAAGGGCGGAGCTGGCTGGCTTCATTGGGCGAGGGGCGCTGAGCTGCTATTTGCGCCGATTCGGCGCTCAACGGATTTCGGAAACCGAAGTGCGCCATCGCCATGGGCCGCGTTGTCGCCGGCGTCACTGAAAACCGGCGCCGCCCGCACCGGCCTCAAATCACCGATTGGTCCCGCAACGCCGCGATCCGCGCCTCGTCATAACCGAGCACATCGCGCAAGATGCTATGCGTGTGCTCGCCGAGCGTCGGCGGATGGGACAGCGCTTCGGGCGGCGTGCCGGTCATATTGATCGGATTGCGCACCAGCTTGACCGTGCCGCCCGACGGATGCGGCAGATCAACCCGCATGCCGCGCGCCACCACCTGCTCGTTTTCAAATACTTCACCCAGATCGTTGATCGGCCCGCACGGCACGCCGGCCGCTTCCAGTGCGGCGATCCATTGCTGCTTGCCCTGCAGGCGCACCATGTCGGCAAGGATCGGCACGAGCGTGTCGCGATGGCGCACGCGAGCGGGGTTGGTTGCGAATCGCGCGTCGTTGGCCAGTTCGGGGCGGCCGCCTGCCTCGACGAATTTGCGGAACTGGCCGTCGTTGCCGACCGCGACGATGATCCAGCCGTCGCTCGTCTGGAAGGTCTGATAGGGCACGATATTCGGATGCGCATTGCCCCAGCGCACCGGCGGCTGGCCGCTCGCCAGGTAGTTCGAATTCATGTTGGCCAGCATGGCGACCTGTACGTCCAGCAGCGCCATGTCGATGTACTGGCCTTCGCCCGTGCGGTCGCGGTGCGTGAGCGCTGTGAGCACGGCGATGGTCGAATACATGCCGGTCATCAGATCGGCAATCGCCACGCCCGCTTTCTGCGGACCGCCGCCCGGCTGGCCGTCGCGCTCGCCGGTGATGCTCATGAAACCGCCGATGCCTTGCACGATGAAATCGTAGCCAGCCCGCTGCGCATACGGGCCGGTTTGCCCGAAGCCGGTCACCGAGCAGTAGATCAGATCCGGCTTCACTTCCTTGAGCGACGCGTAATCGAGGCCGTACTTCTGCAACTGCCCGACCTTGTAATTTTCCAGCACCACGTCGCTTTGGGCGGCCAGTTCGCGGATGATCCGCTGGCCTTCGGGCGAAGCGATATCGACGGTGACCGAGCGCTTGTTGCGGTTCGCCGCGAGGTAATAGGCGGCTTCGCGCGTGTCGGCGCCTTCCGGTGTTTTCAGGTACGGCGGCCCCCAGTGGCGGGTGTCGTCGCCGACTTCGGGGCGTTCGATCTTGATGACGTCGGCGCCGAAATCGGCCAACGTCTGCGCGCACCAAGGGCCGGCGAGCACGCGTGTGAGATCCAGCACGCGGATATGACTGAGAGCGCCCATATTTTTCAATGTCTCCTTTGTCGACCAGAGTTAGCGCTTCAGCGCTTACTCTGGTCCCATGCAAGATTTGTGTGAAACGGCGCGCATGTCGCCGCGGATGGGGGCAATCTTAAGCGATTCCCGCGCGCCGGCGCAGTCAGCCGAATGGCATAGGACGCGCGGCGCGCCTTGACCATGCCGCGCGCTACCCGGCCAAACCTGGCCGAATGGTCAACCAGGCGGGGGCGCTGCCGCGCACGGGCGCCGATCCCGTATAATCAGTCGTTTAAGAAACAAACAGTTGGCGCATCCCATGATGCCGCCGGAAACAGCCAGGACCGTCCCCCGCACGCTATGAAAGCCGCCGAAATCCGCGAGAAATTCCTCAAGTTCTTCGAATCGAAGGGCCACACGATCGTTCGCTCGTCGAGCCTTGTGCCCGGCAACGACCCGACACTGCTCTTCACCAATTCGGGGATGGTGCAGTTCAAAGATGTGTTCCTCGGCGCGGAATCGCGTCCTTATTCGCGCGCCACAACCGCGCAGCGCAGCGTGCGCGCCGGCGGCAAGCACAACGATCTGGAAAACGTCGGCTACACCGCGCGTCACCACACGTTCTTTGAAATGCTGGGCAACTTCTCGTTCGGCGACTACTTCAAGCGCGACGCAATCCACTACGCGTGGGAGTTGCTGACGGGCGTGTACCAGTTGCCCAAAGACAAGCTGTGGGTCACCGTCTATCACGAAGACGACGAAGCGCACGACATCTGGGCGAAGGAAGTGGGCGTGCCGGTCGAGCGGATCATCCGCATCGGCGACAACAAGGGCGCGCGCTACGCGTCAGACAACTTCTGGCAGATGGCCGACGTCGGCCCGTGCGGCCCGTGCTCGGAAATCTTCTACGACCACGGCCCGGACGTCTGGGGCGGCCCTCCGGGATCGCCTGAAGAAGACGGCGACCGCTACATCGAGATCTGGAATCTCGTGTTCATGCAGTTTAGCCGCGACGCGCAAGGCACCCTGACGCCGCTGCCCAAGCAGTGTGTCGACACGGGCATGGGTCTGGAGCGCATCGCCGCGGTTCTGCAGCACGTGCACAGCAACTACGAGATCGACCTCTTCCAGGCGCTTATCAAGGCCGCGGGCCGCGAAACCGGCGTGACCGATCTGACCAACAACTCGCTGAAGGTGATCGCCGACCACATTCGCGCGTGCTCGTTCCTGATCGTCGACGGCGTGATTCCGGGCAACGAAGGCCGCGGCTATGTGCTGCGCCGTATCGTGCGCCGCGCGATCCGTCATGGCTACAAGCTGGGCAAGAAGGGTTCGTTCTTCCACCGCATGGTGCCGGACCTCGTCGCGCAAATGGGCGGCGCCTATCCGGAACTGAAGGACGCGGAGCAACGCGTGACCGACGTGCTGCGTCAGGAAGAAGAGCGCTTCTTCGAGACCATCGAGCACGGCATGTCGATTCTGGAAAGCGCGCTGGCCGATCTGGACGCGAAGGGTGGCAAGACCCTCGACGGCGAACTCGCATTCAAGCTGCACGACACCTACGGCTTCCCGCTCGATCTGACGGCAGACGTGTGCCGCGAGCGCGAAGTGACGGTCGACGAAGCGGCTTTCGACGAAGCCATGGCGCGTCAGCGCGAGCAGGCTCGCGCGGCGGGCAAGTTCAAGATGGCACAAGGCCTCGAATACTCGGGCGCGAAGACCACGTTCCACGGCTACGAAGAAATCATCTTCGACGACGCGAAAGTAATCGCGCTGTATGTCGACGGCGCCTCGGTGAAGGAAGTGAAGCACGGCCAGCAAGCTGTCGTCGTGCTCGATCACACGCCGTTCTACGCGGAGTCAGGCGGCCAGGTGGGCGACCAGGGCTTGCTGGCTAACGCGAGCGTGCGCTTTGCGGTCACCGACACGCTGAAGGTGCAGGCGGACGTGGTCGGCCATCACGGTACCCTCGAGCAGGGCACGCTGAAAGTCGGCGACGTCGTGAAGGCGGAAATCGACGCGGTGCGGCGTGCTCGCACCGAGCGCAATCACTCGGCGACTCACCTGATGCACAAGGCACTGCGCGAAGTGCTCGGTTCGCACGTGCAGCAGAAGGGTTCGCTGGTCGATGCGGACAAGACCCGTTTCGACTTCGCGCACAACGCGCCGATGACCGACGAGCAGATCCGCCAGGTCGAAGCGATCGTCAATGCGGAAGTGCTGGCGAACGCACCGGGCATTGTGAAGGTCATGCCGTTCGACGAAGCGGTGAAGGGCGGCGCGATGGCGCTGTTCGGCGAAAAGTATGGCGACGAAGTGCGCGTGCTCGACCTCGGTTTCTCGCGCGAGCTGTGCGGCGGTACGCACGTGCATCGCACGGGCGACATTGGCCTGTTCAAGATCGTGATGGAAGGCGGTGTGGCTGCCGGCATCCGTCGCGTGGAAGCAATCACGGGCGATAACGCCGTGCGCTTCGTGCAGGATCTCGACGCGCGGATCAATGCCGCTGCGGCCGTGTTGAAGGCGCAGCCGTCGGAACTGACACAGCGGATCGTGCAGGTGCAGGATCAGGTGAAGTCGCTGGAAAAGGAACTGAGCGCGTTGAAGTCGAAGATGGCGTCGAGCCAGGGCGATGAGCTTGCCGGTCAGGCAATCGAAGTGGCCGGCGTGCATGTGCTGGCTGCAACGCTTGAGGGCGCGGACGTGAAAACGCTGCGCGAAACGGTCGACAAGCTGAAGGACAAGCTGAAGAGCGCGGCGATCGTGCTGGCCTCGGTCGAAGGCGGCAAGGTGAGTCTGATTGCAGGTGTGACGGCAGATGCCAGCAAGAAGGTGAAGGCGGGTGAACTGGTCAACTTCGTGGCGCAGCAAGTCGGTGGCAAGGGCGGCGGGCGGCCGGATATGGCGCAAGCAGGCGGCACCGAGCCGGCGAATCTGCCGGCGGCGCTGGCCGGCGTGAAGGGTTGGGTCGAAGCCCAGCTTTGATTCGGGTTTGATCAGGCTACGCGGGGCGCCAGTGACATGAGCGCGTCCCGCGCGGCCAAACTGTCAAGCAGCCGCCGTCGTTGCAACGGCAGGTGCATCCATCGCAGCCTCTTCTGACACCAGCGTTTGCCGCAGCGCATTCAGCGCGGACGAAAAATGCCCCCGCCGCCAGACCAGAAGCGTTTCAATTTCTCCAATATCGTGAAGCTCGTGAACGGCGATATTGCTGGCGTCGCCCTGCAAATCCAGCACTGACCTGGGCGCCACCGCCACCCCGGCGCCAGCCGCTACGCACGCCACAATCGCATGGTAAGAGCCCAGCTCCAGCACGCGAGCCGGCCTCACGCCATGTTCCAGATACCACTTCTCGACGTACGCCCGGTAAACACACCCGCGCTCGAACGCGATCAGCGTCGATAGCGCGATATCCCGCACTTCGCGAATCGGCTGATGGCCACGCGGCGACAGCATCACCAGCTCTTCGCGAAAAACCGGCACCGTCTCGAACAGGTCGCCGAGCGCGGCAGGATCCGGCGGCGTGGCCACCAGGGCCGCATCTATTTCGAATTCGCGGACACGTTCGATTAGCTTGCCGGTCGTGCCGGTTTCCAGTTCCAGTGCGACATCCGGCCACTGCTGGTGATAACGCGCGAGCAATCCGGGCAGACGCGTCGCCGCGACGCTTTCCATCGCGCCCAAACGCAAGCGCCCACTCGGACGATCCTCGCGCACCGCATGGCGCGCCTCGTCGGCGAGCGCGAGCAGACGTTCGGCGTAGGGCAGCAACGTCTCGCCAGCCGGCGTCAAAACGAGACGCCGGCCGTCGCGGATGAACAGGTCGGTGCCCAGTTGTTCCTCGAGTTGCTTGATCCGCGTGGTGACGTTCGATTGCACGCGATTGAGCTTGGCAGCGGCGCGCGTCACGCCATTTTCGCGCACGACAGCCCGAAAAATGGTCAAGGCGGCCAGATCCATGATTCTCTCCTGGCGATGGTTGGTATCCTAATTATTCATTTTTCGTGATCGAAAGGTCAAGCTAATATGGATTGAAGCGTCCGGTGACCGCCGGCTCGAATCTATTGGCTGCCTGTTCATGAATGATCTCGCTTCCCCAGCGTACGACGTGGTTGTCGAACGTCATGCCGCCCGCCGCGCGGCGCTTGCCTGCATGATTACCTTGGCCGTGGTGCTCGGCATTGGGCGTTTTGCGTTCACGCCGCTCCTGCCGCTGATGCTTCACGGCAGCCAATTCGGTCAGCCGCAGATCGATATCCAGCACGGCGGCTGGCTCGCGTCGTTTAACTACGCCGGTTATTTCGTTGGTGCGGTCGCTTGCGCGGCCCTGCGGGTCGAGCCGGCGCGCATGGTGCGGACAGGGCTTGTCGTGACGGTCTTGCTGACGCTGGCGATGGGTGTAACCAGCCAATTCTGGGTGTGGGCTGTCGTGCGATTTGTGGCTGGCGCGGTCAGCGCCTGGACCTTCGTGTTCGCCTCGCAGTGGGGCCTGCGGCGGCTCGCCGAACTTGGCGCGCACGGTTGGGCCGGGGTGATCTATACGGGGCCGGGCGTGGGCATCGTCGGGACGGGCTTGCTGGTCAGCGCCGCGGGCAGCTACGGCGCGACAGCCGGGTGGATCGGCTTCGGACTTGTCTCAGCGGTGCTTTCGATCGTGGTTTGGCCCGTGTTCAGGGGGGTGAACGATGCAGCCTCAGGAGGCGTGGCGCTCTCTGCGGGCGGGGTAAATACCGCCGTTCATGCGAGCCAACGCCCCGCGGTAAGCCAAGGCATCGCCACGGGCCAAGGCTCTGCCACAGGCCAAGGCTCTGCCACGGGCCAAGGCTCTGCCACGGGCCAAGGCTCTGCCACGGGCCAAGGCTCTGCCACGGGCCAAGGCACTGCCACAGGCCAAGGCACTGCCACAGGCCAAGGCACTGCCACGGCGCAAGGCACTGCCACGGCCCAAGGCACTGCCACAGGCCAAGGCATCGCCACGGGCCAAGGCACTCCCACAGACCAACGCACCCTCACAGACCAAGGCCCCGCCGCGAACCAAAGCCACCCCTCCCACCGCGCCGACTCCTTCTGGTTGATCCTGCTCTACGGCGTGCCCGGCTTCGGCTACATCATCACTGCGACGTTCCTGCCGGTGATCGCGCGCCACGCGCTGCCGGGCTCGTTCTGGCCCGATCTGTTCTGGCCGATGTTCGGCGCGGCCCTGGTCGTCGGCGCGTTGCTCGCGGCACGCCTGCCGATGCATTGGGACAACCGCTCGCTGCTCGCCGGTTGTTACGTGCTGCAAGCTGCAGGGATTGCGCTCGGCATCGTCTGGCCGACAGCGGGCGGCTTTGCGCTCGGCAGCATCCTGATCGGTCTGCCATTCACTGCAATCACCTTGTTCGCGATGCGCGAAGCCCGGCGCCTGCGTGGCGACGCTGCGGCCGGCCTGATGGGTTATGCAACCGCGGCGTACGGCATCGGGCAGATCGTGGGTCCATTGGTGGCCGCGCCGATCGCCGAACATACCGGCTCCTTTTCGCCGGCGCTGTCGCTGGCGGCCGGGGCGTTGGTACTGGGCGCAATCGGCCTGATCATCGTGGCGCGCCTGCCGCGTGGACATCGCCGCATGCCTGATTGCGGCTGCAACTGACGGCTTTCAGTCAGTGATTTTTCCAGCGGCTTGAGCAGGTCTGTCGGCAGCGTGCGCAGCGCCGTCTTCAACGGCAGAGGATCGGCGAGGCGCTCATATCGGGGGGCATTTCCCCAGCGCAGCGTTGGTCAACCCGCGCCCCCCAACAACCGAAAAACAAAAATAACCCTCCGGCGCACTAAAATGACCGCTTTCCGTCATCTCAGTGCGCCCGTCGCCGGGCGCGCCCCGATCCATGCAACATTTCGCGTCCGACAACTACGCCGGTATCTGTCCCGAAGCGCTCGAAGCGCTGATCACCGCCAACAACAGCGGCCACGAACCGGCCTACGGCGACGATTCCTGGACCAACCAGGTCTGCGACCGTCTGCGGGACCTGTTCCAGACCGACTGCGAAGTGTTTTTTGTGTTCAACGGCACGGCCGCCAATTCGCTGGCGCTGGCGTCGCTGTGCCAGTCGTATCACTCGGTGATCTGCCATGAACTCGCGCACATCGAAACGGATGAATGCGGCGGCCCGGAATTCTTCTCCGGCGGCTCGAAGCTGCTGACGGCGCCAGGCATCGGCGGCAAGCTCACGCCAGATGCAATCGAAGCGGTCGTCACGCGCCGCGCCGATATTCACTACCCGAAAGCGAAAGTTGTCACGCTGACCCAATCGACGGAAGTGGGCACCGTCTACACCGTTGAAGAAGTACGCGCGATCGCGGCGATCGCCAAACGGCGTCGTCTGTTGGTGCACATGGACGGCGCGCGGTTTGCGAACGCGGTCGCGGCGCTCGACGTGCATCCGTCCGAGATCACATGGCGCGCGGGCGTCGACGTGTTGTGCTTTGGCGGCACCAAGAACGGCTTGCCGGTCGGCGAAGCCGTGGTGTTTTTCGACCGCTCGCTCGCCGACGATTTTGCCTACCGTTTGAAGCAGGCCGGCCAACTGGCCTCGAAAATGCGCTTCATCTCCGCGCCGTGGCTCGGTCTGCTGGACAACGACGTCTGGCTGCGCAACGCGCGTCATGCGAATGCCATGGCCGACTTGCTGCAAACGCGGTTGCAGGAAATTCCCGGCGTGAGCATCATGTTTCCGCGAGAATCGAACGCGGTCTTTGCGCAATTGCCTCCGCAGGCCGCCAAGGCGATGCGCGCGCGCGGCTGGAAATTCTACGAGTTCATCGGCGCGGGCGGTTGCCGGCTGATGTGCGCCTGGGATACGCAGCCGGTAACCGTCGAGCGTTTCGCCGCGGAAGTGCGCGAGCTGTGCGCGGCGTGAACGCGCATCAACTGCGCGACTGAGCCAGGTTGGAATCGCGCAGCGCGCAGCCGACGCTGACCCAGCCAAAGCGACTCTCAACGCTGAACAAAACCGCACCCAAAAACATAAGAGACGCCCCACTCGCCATGACCGAATACCAATTTTGTCCGCGCTGCGCTACACCTTTGATCGAGCGCGCCGATGCCGAACACGAAGGCGGCCGCATCCGCCAGATCTGTCCCGACAACGAATGCGGCTACGTCCACTGGAACAATCCGCTGCCGGTCGTGGCCGCGATCGTCGAGTACGAGGGCAAGATCCTGCTCGCGCGCAACGCCGCCTGGCCTGAAGGCATGTTCGCGCTGATCACCGGCTTCCTCGAGAACGGCGAGACGCCGGAAGAGGGTATCGCCCGCGAGGTGCTCGAAGAAACCTCGCTGCATGCGGAGACCGTCGAATTGATCGGCGTGTACGAATTCATCCGCAAGAACGAGCTGATCATCGCGTATCACGTGAAGGCGTACGGCACGGTGGCGCTGTCGCCCGAATTGCTCGAATACCGGCTGGTCGAGCCGGCCAAACTGCGTCCATGGCGCGCGGGCACCGGGCAGGCGCTCGGCGAATGGATGCGGCGGCGCGGACTGCCGTTCGAATTTGTCGAAAGGCCGGGGCAGTAAGTTACGCCAATGAGCTTGGCCATCCACTCCACCACATCACGATGAACAAACCCACACCCGCCACGCGCAGCGCCTACCCGCATTTTCTGCCGATCACCACACGCTGGATGGATAACGACGTCTATGGCCACGTCAACAACGTCGTCTATTACAGCTACTTCGACACGGTGGTGAACGAATATCTGATTCGCGCCGGCGTGCTCGACTTCGAGCACGGCGCGACGATCGGCCTCGTGGTCGAGACACATTGCAATTACTTCGCGCCGCTGGTGTTTCCCGAGCGGGTCGAAGCGGGCTTGCGAGTGGTGCGGCTCGGTAGCTCGAGCGTGCGCTACGAAGTCGGTCTCTTCAAGGATGGCGACGATCAACCCGCGGCGCAAGGTCATTTCGTGCACGTGTACGTGGATCGCGTCACGCGTCGTCCGGTGACTCTGCCCGCTGAGCTGCGCGCGGCGCTCGAGCCGCTAACCGTCGCGGTGCAGGCGGAATAGGCGCGTGCAGTCGTTCGTCATCAATCTGCTCAACGGCGTGAGTTACGGCCTGCTGTTGTTCATGCTGTCGGCAGGTTTGACGCTGATTTTCAGCATGCTCGGCGTGCTGAATTTCGCCCACGCGAGCTTCTACATGCTCGGCGCGTATGTCGGCTTTTCGGTGGCGGCGCATGCGGGTTTCTGGAGTGCGCTGGTGATCGCGCCGCTCGTTGTCGGCTTGATCGGCGCGGCGCTGGAGCGCTGGCTGCTGCGCCGCGTGCGGGTGCACGGTCATCTGCCCGAATTATTGCTGACGTTCGGCGCCGCGTATCTGCTCGGCGAGCTGGTCAAGCTCGGCTGGGGGCTGAGTCCGCTTGGCGCCACTGTGCCGGCCGCGCTCGACGGACCGTTGTTCATGGTCTACGGCGCGGCCTTCGCACGCTATCGGGCCTTCATGATGGCGGTGTCGCTGGCGATGCTGGCGGTGCTCTACGCGGTGCTGCGCGTGTCGAAGGCGGGGCTGATCGTGCGCGCCGCGCTCACGCATGCGAGCGCTGTCGAGGCGCTCGGCCACAACGTGCCGCGCGTGTTCACCGGCGTGTTCGCGGCGGGCACGGCGCTCGCCGCTCTGGCCGGCGTGATCGGCGCGCCGCTCTTCGTAATCGAGCCGGCGATGGCGGAGTCGCTGGGGTCGATCGTGTTCGTGGTGGTCGTGATCGGCGGCCTGGGCTCGTTGAGCGGGGCGCTGGCGGCGTCATTGATCGTCGGCTGCGTGCAGACCTTTGCGGTGGCGAGCGACGTGTCGTTGGGCGATCTCACATGGGCATTCGGAGGCGCGCTGCCGGCCGAATGGGACGCGTTGACACTCGCGCAATTCGCGCCGCTGATTCCCTATCTGCTGCTTGTTGCGATGCTGGCGCTGCGTCCGCGTGGACTGTTCGGCCGGCGCGACGATCATGCGTGAGCCGCCCGACACGTTCGCGATGCCCGTCGCGACGTCTCGCTCGATGCCGCGAATCGTCGCACCCTGGCTCGCGCTCGTCCTGTTCCTCGCCGTGCCGCCCTTGGTGTGGCCGCAAAGCTGGCTGCTCGCCTATCTCGCGCAGACCGCGACGATGATCGTCTTCGCGCTCTCCTACAACCTGCTGCTCGGCGAAACGGGCTTGCTGTCGTTCGGTCATGCCGCTTATTCCGGCCTCGGCGCGCTCATCGCGGCGCAAGTGTTCAACCGCATCGGCGTGCCGCTCGTGCTGCTGCCGTTGATCGGCGGCATCGGCGGCGCGCTGTGCGGGGTGCTGTTCGGTTTCGTGTCGACGCGGCGCGCCGGAACGGCGTTCGCGATGATCACGCTCGGCATCGGCGAACTCGTCGCGGCGGCCGCGTGGACACTGCCCGACTGGTTCGGCGGCGAGGCTGGCGTGCCGATCGATCGCGCGAGCGGGCCGCTGCTCGCAACTTGGAGCTTCGGCCCGGCACGCGAAGCGTATGCGCTGATCGCGTTGTGGTGCGTGCTGGCGAGCGTGGCGATGTTCGCGTTGTCGCGCACACCGTTCATGCGGCTTGCCAACGCCGTGCGCGACAATCCGGCGCGCGCGGCGGCGATCGGCTGCTACCCGCGCCGCGTCCGCTATGGCGTGGTGGTGATGTCGGCGTTTTTTGCGGGCATTGCAGGCACCCTAGGGCTGATCAATGTCGAACTGGTGTCGACGGAAAGCGTCGGCATGATGCGCTCGGGCGCCGTGCTGATCGCGACGGTGATCGGCGGTACGGCGGCGTTTTTCGGGCCGGTCGCCGGCGCGATCGTCCTGACGTTTTTCAGCGTTGCGGTGGCGAGTGTGACGCGGGCCTGGCTGTTCTATCTGGGGCTGTTCTTCATCGTGATCGTGGTGGCCTCGCCGGATGGACTGGCGGGCTTCGCGCAACGGCACACGGCACGCCTGTCTGGCTACGGCTGGCGCGTGTGCAGCAAGGCTTATCTATGGGGCGTGGCCTCGGCGGCGCTGTGGACGCTGGCCGTTGTGCTCGCGGTGCAGTGGGCCTATGCCGTGCAATTCGGTGCTGACGATGGCGCGGCTTTCAACGTGATCGGCGTGCCGCTGGCGACGGCCTCACCCCATCTTTGGCTAGGCGGCGCGGTTTTCATGCTGGCCATCACGGGGGCACTCGCGGCACGCTACGCACGTCGCGCGCAGGCACGTCTTGCCGTTCGCGCCAGTGCTGCGCCGAGCACCGGAGACGCACGATGATCCCGGCCCTCGCGCTCTACGGCATCGAAAAACGCTTTGGCGCCACGCAGATTCTGCGCGGCGTCGATCTTGCGATCGAGCCCGGTGAGCGCCATGCGTTGATCGGCCCGAACGGCGCCGGCAAATCGACGCTCTTCAATCTGATCGCCGGTGGCGCGCGTCCGAACGCCGGGCGCATCGATCTGTTCGGTACGGAGATCACGCGTCTCGCGCCGGCCGCGATCACGCGCCGTGGCCTCGCGCGCAGTTTCCAGACCACCAGCGTGTTCGCTCGCCTCAGCGTGTTCGACAACCTGCGCTGTGCGGCCATGCTGGCCGAGCGCGACCGCACGCACTGGTGGCAGCGTTTCAGCGGTTCACGCACGGTCGATGCACGCGCCGATCAGGTGCTCGATGTAGTGGGGCTGAGTGCGCGCCGGCATAGCCAGGCCGGCACACTGAGCTATGCCGAGCAGCGCGCGCTCGACCTCGGCATTGCTCTCGCGGGTGGCGCGC
This sequence comes from Paraburkholderia sp. RL17-337-BIB-A, assembly GCF_046025895.1. Lineage (NCBI taxonomy): Bacteria > Pseudomonadati > Pseudomonadota > Betaproteobacteria > Burkholderiales > Burkholderiaceae > Paraburkholderia > Paraburkholderia sp. RL17-337-BIB-A. Next base: position 1,273,374 of record NZ_JARESY010000001.1, read on the forward strand.
ATACCTTGCTGCTCGATGAACCTACCGCCGGCATGAACCGCGCCGAAGCGGCGCGCGCCATCGAGCTGATTCGCTCGACCACCGCGGGCCGCACGCTGCTGATGGTCGAGCACGACATGGACGCCGTGTTCGCGATCGCCGATCGCATTTCGGTGCTGGTGCAAGGCCGCATCATCGCGACTGGTACGCCGGCGGCGATTCGCGCGGACGCGGCAGTGCGCGCCGCTTATCTCGGCGACGACTTCCGCCCATGACCGCCTTGCTCGACATTCAACAATTGAATGCATGGTACGGCGCGAGCCAGGCCCTGCGTGGCGTGTCGTTGCAGATCGGCGCGGGAGAGGTCGTCGCGCTGGTCGGGCGCAACGGCTCCGGACGCTCGACGCTGGCGCGCGCGATCATGGGTCTCGTGCGCAGCGAGGGCAAGTTGCGTTTTGCCGGCCATGCACTCAGCGGGCTGCGCACCTTCGAGATCGCCCGCCTGGGACTCGGTTACGTGCCGGAACATCGCGACGTCTTTCCGACGCTGAGCGTCCACGAGAATCTGCAACTCGGTGTGGCGCCGCGGGCTCGCGGCCGCACCGCGCGCTTTGCCTTTGACGACGCCTATGAACTGTTTCCCGTCCTGCGCGAAAGGATGGGCACGCGTGCCGGCGCGCTATCCGGCGGTGAACAGCAGATGCTGACGCTTGCCCGGGCATTGCTCGGCGATCCCGACCTGCTGGTCATCGACGAACCCGGCGAGGGACTGGCCAGCCAGGTGATCGGGCAGGTCGCGCAATGTCTGCGAATGCTGCGTGAGCGGGGTGTGGCGATGCTGCTGATCGAACAGCGGCTCGTGATTGCGCAAGACATTGCTAGCCGGGTGGCGGTGATGGGACATGGCGAAATTGTGTTCGATGACACGCTTGCGTTGTTTTTGAAGCGACCGGACGTGATGCAGGAATGGCTCGGGGTGGGTTAGGTAGTTGCGGTTCCACGGCGGGCAAGGTGGGTTTGTTAAAGCCGAACAGCAGCGTTTTTGGCGGGTGTCTCGCTGCGGTTGTATTGCAGCGCCGCATTTGAATTCGTGACTATTTTGCTGTCCTGATGCGCCCTGTCACAGTTTTTTTGCCTGCGCGGCGCTTATTGTCTGTGGTTTTTTGGCGTTGGCCTTTCCTTGATTTGTTATTGGTCTATTAGCGTCGCCCCTGTGCGGGGCAGCACCTACTTTTCTTTGCCTGCCGCAAAGAAAAGTAGGCAAAAGAAAGCGGCTCAAACCGCCAGCTCAGAAGCGGGGCCCCCGCACAGTCGCGGTAGTGGTGCATCTGGAATCTGTGCTCTCGCACATTTGGCGTCAGTGACAAGGCCGTCATACTTCCCGCCTCGCCCTGCGTGCTCGCCGGAAGGGTTCATCAGGAAGGTCGGTGGCTTCGCTCGGGACTTAGTGAACCATCGGTTTCTGTTGGATAAAGCCATAGTACTCCCGGCGCCGCTGCGCGCGCCGAAACGTGCTTCATAAAACCGCCCACCGCGTTTGACGCCCACGTTTTACTCGCTGCCGCAGCTCGGCATCGCATAACCCTGATGCAACAGCAACAGCAACAGCAACAGCAACAGCAACAGCAACAGCAACAGCAACAGCAACAGCAACAGCAACAGCAACAGCAACAGCAACAGCAACAGCAACGGCGACTGCGAATGCAACTGTGGCTTCTCTCCTTCGGGCGTGGCTACGAGGCGAATGCGAGTGGAGGTGCGACGCACTGACATTTCATTTGAAGTGCGGTCGACCCCGAGTGTGGTGCGCCTCACCGAGGCGAAGCCGATGGCTCCCATCGGGCTCAAGCGAAGCCGCTGGTTTGCGTGATGAACCCTTCCGGTGAGCACGCAGTGCGAGGCGGGAAGTATGAGTGCTTTGTCACTCACGCCGAATGTGCGAGGGCATGGATTCCAGATGCACCACTACCGCGACTGTGCGGGGGCCCCGCTTATGGGCTGGCGGTGTGAGCCGCTTTCTTTGCTTATCTTTCTTTGCGGCGGCGTAACTATTCAGCTTGTAAACTGTTGCCAGGCTGTGCATAGTGAAGGACATGACGAAGATGCCAGACATCAAGGACCTGACGCACGAACAGAAGGACGCGCTCATCATTGATCTGGTGAGACGTCTGAACGAGCTCGAAGCGAAACTGGAGAAGGACAGTCATAACTCCAGCAAGCCGCCGTCAAGCGATGGGCCCAGGCGCAAACCGAAGTCGTTGCGTGGCACGAGCGGCGCCAAGCCCGGTGCGCAACCTGGGCACAAGGGCAAGACGCTCAAACGCGTAGCGCAGCCCGATCACATCAAGATTCACCCAGTGGCGCCGGTGTGCGATGCATGCGGCAAACGCATCAAACCGGCCCGCATTGCCGTGTTGCCCGAAGGCCGTCAGGTGATCGATCTGCCGCCCACGCGCTTTGAGGTGACCGAACATCGCGTCCAGATCGCGCAGTGCCGCTGCGGCAAGCAGCATTCGGGCATGTTTCCCCAGGGCGTGAGCCAGGCGGTCCAGTACGGTCCCCAGGTGCGCGCCGCGGCGGTCTATCTGACGCAATACCAGCAGTTGCCGGTAGCGCGTACCGCTCAGGCGCTGGAAGACCTGTTTGGTCTGCCTGTGAGTACGGGAACCGTACAGCACAGCATTGATCAGGCCGCGCAGCTGCTGGCGCCGGCGGTTGAACAGATCAAACAGGCGCTACGCGAGCAGCCCGTGGTGCATTTCGATGAGAGTTCAATGCGCGTGGGTCGCACGCCTCACTGGCTGCATGTCGCCTCGACACGCATGTTGAGCTGGTATGGCTCACACCGCAAGCGCGGTAGCGAGGCGTTGGATAGCTTCGGCATTCTCCCCGGCTTCAAGGGCATCGCGGTCCATGACGGCTGGGGGCCGTACGCGGGCTATGAATGTGAACATGCGCTGTGCAATGCGCACCATCTGCGCGAACTGGTGTTTGTGCTGGAGTCCACGCAGCAAACCTGGGCACAGCAGATGATCGATCTGCTTTGCCAGGCAAAGCGTGAGGCTGACCTCAGTCTGGCCTCGGGCAACGCAGCGCTGGATCAATCGCGCCAACGCCATTATGCGCGGCGTAGCCGGATGCTGATTGCCCAGGCGCGCCGACTCAATCCGCAACAGGCACGTGAACCGACGCGCGAGGACCGCCGCGGCAGAATCAGGCAAAGTTTTACATACAACCTGCTCCGGCGCCTTCAGAGGTATGCACGCGAAGTGTGGCGTTTCATTGCAGACCACCGCGTCCCGTTCGATAACAACCAGGCCGAACGCGACATCCGTATGCTCAAACTCAAACAGAAAATCTCAGGATGCTTCCGCGCAGAATCGGGCATGCAGGCGTTCTGCACGATCCGCTCCTACCTTGCCACCCTGCGCAAGCAGAACCGCTCGCTGATCAATGCGCTGGCGTTGAGCTTCGCCGGATTAGTCGTTTCGCCTTTGGTGGCTGCTGAATAGTTACGCGGCGGCAAAGAAAGTAAGTGCCGCCCCGCACAGGGGCAACACTAATAGACCGATATCAACTCAAGGAAAGGCCAACGCTGCAGGCACACAGCCAAAAGCGCCGCGCAGGCAACGAGATCAAGGAAAGGCCACCCCCGCAGGCACACAAACAAACAACCGCTCCGCAAAAAAAAAACCGTCAACCATCCTTATTAACAATCCACTCATGCGCAGGATCATTACGAAAATGCCACACGCGCTGTCCTCCCGCCATCACATTCAAATAATAAGACTCATACCCATAGGGAACAACAACCGGATGATACCCACGCGGCACCATCACGACATCGTGATTCTCGACAGCCATCGACTCATCGATATCACGCATATCCGTATACACACGCTGAAAAGCAAACCCTTGCGGCGGATCGAGCCGATGATAGTAAGTCTCTTCGAGTGAACTCTCATGAGGCACATTATCCGTATCGTGCTTATGCGGCGGATAGCTGGAAGCATGCCCACCGGGCGTCCGAACCTCAACAACCAGCAAAGACTCCGCAAGCTCAGTCTGCGGAAGAATATCGCATACGTATCGTGTATTCAGCCCCTTGCCACGCGTGGAGCGCTTCATCGTGGAAGGTTCGATCAACCTCGCCGGATACGCCCCCTTGCCAGGCGCACTCGCCACGCCAACCTCCGCATCGCGACAGGCGCGAACCGTCGCCCGCACGCCAGGCGGCAAATACAGCGCATACGGCGCGGAATCCTCGAACACGCTATCGCGCGAACCCAGCGAACTCCATTTGGCATCAGCCGTTTCAATATCCACCGCGCCCATCAGCACCACGATACACACTTCACGGGACGGCTCGAAAACATGCACGACTTCATCCGCGCCCAGCCGGTAAGCAGCAAACCCCACATACCGCCAGCACGCCGACTCAGGCGTCACCCGCACGATTGTCTGGCCCTCGCGCTGCGCCTTCACCAATAAACTCATGCCGCCTCCTGCTCAGTCTTGTCACCGGCGCCAAGCGGCGCATCGACCATCGCTCGCAAGGTCCGAAAGCCTTTCTCCGCATAGTCGTATGACGGCGCCACCACCGGGTCCTGTTCCGCTTCAACTACCAGCCAGCCGCGATAACCATGCCGCTTCAATCGATCAATGAGCGCGGCAAAGTTCACCGCGCCATCGCCCGGTACCGTGAATGCACCGTTGATCACGGCGTCGAGAAAACTCCAGTTCCGGTTGCGTGCCAGCTTCATCACCGCAGGCCGAACGTCCTTGCAGTGCACATGACATACGCGGTCAATGTGCTTGTCGAGTACCGCGAGTGGATCGCCGCTGGCAAACGTGATGTGCCCCGCATCGAACAGCAAACCCACGGCGTCGCTCGTGCGCGACATCAACTGGTCGACGTCAGCCGGCGTTTCGACATACGCGCCCATGTGATGGTGGTACGCGAGCCGTACGCCGCGGCTTAGCGTGTAGCGCGCGAATTCATCGACGCGTGCCGCATAGGCAGCCCACTGCGCGTCGCTGAAAAAACGCGGACGTTGATACAGCGGCTGCGGCGCGCCCTGGATCGAATCGGCGACTTCGCCGTAGACCATCACCGTCGCGCCGTTCTGCGCGAGCAGCTCGAGGTGCGGGCCGACCGCGGCGATTTCCTCTGCCACGCTGCGTCGCGCGAGTCGTCCGGAGTACCAGCCGGATACCAAGGCCAGATCGTATTGGGCAAGCAACGTCTTCAACGCCTGTGGTTCGCGCGGAAATTTGTTGCCGAGCTCGAACCCCTGATAGCCGATCTGGCGTCCTTCGGTGAGCGCGACTTCGAGCGGCGTTTCGCCGCCGAGCGAAGGGAGGTCGTCGTTCATCCACGATAAGGGGTTGATGCCGATACGTACGTCGAAAGCAGTCATGCGAGGGTCCTCATTCGGTGTCGATGTGGCCGGGGCGCTCGCCGGGATCGGCGGGCGCGGCGCGGGCGGCGAGTTGGGCGTCGTATTGCGAACGTGCGGCACGCACGGTGTCGCGCGCCGATACCTCGGGCACGGCGACTTCCCACCACCAGCCGCCGTCGTCAGTGGTGCGGGCGGGGTCGGTGTCGATACTGATGACGTAGGTGCGATCGGCGGCACGCGCGCGTTGCAGTGCGTTTTCAAGCTCAGCAATGTTCGCGACGTGTTCAGCCTGCGCGCCAAGCGCGCGCGCATGCGCGGCGAAATCGATCCTCGGTGCGCCGAGCGGGCCCTGCATGCAGTCGTCGAGCAGGTTGTTGAACGGCGCGCCACCGCAGGCCTGCTGCAAGCGATTGATACAGCCGTAGCCGCGATTGTCGAGCACCAGGATGATGAGCTTCGCGCCGAGCATCACCGAAGTCGCGATCTCGCTGTTCATCATCAGATAGCTGCCGTCGCCGAGCATCACGATCACTTCGCGCGCGGGCCGCGCGAGCTTCACGCCGAGGCCGCCGGCGATTTCGTAGCCCATGCACGAGTAGCCGTATTCGACGTGGTACGCCCCCGGTTTGCCCGCGCGCCATAGCTTGTGCAATTCGGCCGGCAAGGTTCCCGCTGCGCAAACGACGATGTCGTCCATCGTGGAACGCGCGCTCGAACGCTGCACCGCGCCGATCACGTCGCCTTCATACGGCAGCACGGTGTCGCGTTGCGGCGCATGCGTGAGCGTGCCCACGGTATCGCGCCAGCTCGTGGCGAGTTTGTGCGCGCGCGCGGTCCATGTGCGGTCCGCGTGCCAGCCTTGCAGAGGTTCGGCGAGCGCATCCAGTGCAAGACGGGCATCGGCTTCGAGCACCAGCGCGCGATGCTTGAGGCCGTCGAACGGATTCGCATTGATGCCGATCACGTCGGCCTGCGTGAACAAGGTGTTCGAACCGGTGGTGAAGTCCTGCAAGCGTGTGCCGATTGCGAGCACGCAGTCCGCATCGTGTGCGAGCGCATTGGCGGCAGGCGAGCCGGTCACGCCCAATGCGCCGGCGTTCAACGGATCGTTCCACGCGAGCGAACCCTTGCCGGCCTGCGTTTCCGCGACCGGAACGCCGTGTGCGGCGGCGAAGCGGTGCAGCGCCTCGGTCGCGCGGCCATAAAGCACGCCACCGCCCGCGACGATCAGCGGCCGCCTGGCGCGGCGCAGACGGGCGACCGCCGCGTCGATGTCTTCGGCACGTGGCGCAGGGGAGTGAAACGTAATGACGCGCGGCGCAAAGAAATCAGCAGGGAAATCCCATGCCTGCGCTTGCACGTCCTGGGGCAACGCGAGCGTGACGGGACCGCACAACGCGGCGTCGGTGAGCACACGCAAGGCGCGCGGCAATGCATTGAGCAACTGCGCCGGATGCACGATGCGATCGAAGTAGCGCGACACGGGCTTGAACGCATCGTTGGCGGAGACGCCGCCGTCATGAAAATCTTCCACCTGCTGCAACACCGGATCGGGCGCGCGCGAGATGAACACGTCGCCGGGTAACAGCAGCACGGGCAGACGATTCACATGCGCGAGCGCGGCTGCCGTGATCAGATTGGTCGCGCCGGGTCCGATCGAAGTCGTGACGGCCATCATACGGCGGCGAAAATGCGCTTTCGCGTAGGCGATCGCGCTGTGTGCCATCGCCTGTTCGTTATGGGCACGCAGGGTGGGCAACGCCTCGCGGTGCTGATACAACGCTTCGCCCATGCCGGCCACATTGCCGTGCCCGAAGATCGCGAACACGCCGCCAAAGAGCGGCTCGGTGCCGGTGCCGTCTTCGCTCGCGACGCGTTGCGCGGCGAGATAGCGCACCAGCGCCTGGGCGGTTGTCAGACGGATGGTGCCGCCCGAGGGCGCGCGTGCCTGGACGGCGTCGTTGGCGGACGCCGCATCGTGATGCAATATGCGTTCGTTCATGCCGCCTGCTCCTGATGTGCATGCCGCGCCGTGGTAAGCGGCGCGTTTGCCGCTCCGCGCGCCGCGCGCCATGACGCGATCAGCGTTTCGAAGGTGCGGCGCACGCGCGCGATCAGTTCGTCGTCGCCGATCTCCCCGGCGAGCCATGCATGGCTCGGTTCGTGAAAAATCGTGCGGCCCACGGTGAAGCCCCGGCATGTCGCCGATTGTGCCGCCGCGCGAAAGCCCTCGTCCAATTGCTCGACACCCGCCGACAAACCGAGCAGCACCACGCCCCGGCAATACGGATCGCGCTCGGCGATCAGCGCGTCGACGGCTTGCCATTGCGCGGCGTCCATCGGTTCGAGCTTCCACCATTCCGGATAGATGCCGATGTTGTACAGCCGCTTCAACGCGCGATAAACGATGTCCGGTGCTTGCGGCAGATGCGCGTGCTTCGGCGGAATCACTTCGAGTAGCAGTTCGTGGCCGCTCGCTTGCGTCGCGTCGTAAAGCGCGCGCAGTTGTGCCTCCTGTTCGAGCCGTTGTTCGACCGGTTCGTCGGGATGGAATTGCACCAGGCACTTGGCAATGTGTTCCTGCGGCCACGCGATCAGCGCGGTGCCGACCGAGCGGCCGTGGTCGAACACGAGCGGCACGGACCCGGGCAGTTCAACCGGGCGGCCGATCCACCAGCCGCGGCCGGTGGCGGCGTTCAATGCGTCCTGACCGTAGCGGTCGTCGCTCAATACGCCGATGCGGCCTTGCAACCCCAAGGCGGCTTCCGTCTGCGCGACGGCTTCCACGAACAGGCCCTTCAGTTGCGCGATGCGCGCTTCGTCGGCACCGGTCTGCTGGGCCAGTTCGAAGAACTGGTTGCGGTGGTCGAACGCGAAGCCCAGTACTTCGTCCCATTGTTTACGGGCAGGGGAGACACGATGCAGGCGTGCGAGCGTCGCATCGCGGTCGGGGCGGCGCATGCGTTGCGGATCGGCTTTGGCTTCGCGCAGGAAGTAGTCAAGTTCGGCGGGCGTCGGCATCGCGGGTGCGCAACCGTGACGCGATACGACCAGCGCACCGCTGGCATTCGCGGCGCGCGCGCAGGCTTCGAGTGGCTGGTCGCACAACCATCCGGAGAGAAAGCCGGACGCGAACGCGTCGCCCGCGCCGAGCACGTTGAGCACTTCGACTTCCACGCCGCCATGAATCGGTAAATCGTCGAGCGTTGCCGGAACCTTGCCGTCGATGATCTGGCAGCCCATCGGCCCGCGCTTCAGAACCAGCGTGGCCGGTGTCACGGCGCGCACCATCGCGAGTGCGTCGACGAGTTCGGTCTTGCCGCCGGCGATGCGGAACTCCTCCTCGGTGCCGATCACCAGATCGAACAAAGGCAGAATGCGCTGCAAGTGCGAGCTCACGCCTTCGCTCGCGACGAAGCGGGTTTCGCCGTCCGCTTTGCCCGTGAGACCCCACAACACAGGGCGATAATCGATATCGAGCACGGTGCGCACGTTATTGCGCCGTGCGTAATCGAGCGCGCGATGGCTTGTGCGGTTCACCTGCCCGGTCGAAAAATGCGTGCCGGTAATCAGCAGCGCTTTCGACGACGCGATGTACGCCTCGTCGAAATCTGCTTCATCCACGGCCATATCCGCGCAGTTCTCACGATAGAAGATCAGCGGAAACGTATCGCGATCTTTCAGGCCGAGCAGAACGAGCGCGGTCAGGCGCTCCTGATCGATACGTACATGACTGACGTCGCAGCCTTCCTTCGTCAAGGTCTCGGTGAGAAAGCGGCCCATGTGATCGTTGCCGACACGCGCCAGCATCGCCGATCGAAGCCCGAGCCGCGCGCAACCGAACGCGATATTCGCCGAGGACCCGCCGAGATACTTCGCGAAGCTCGACACGTCTTCGAGCCGCGCGCCGACCTGCTGCGCGTACAGATCGACGGCAAGCCGGCCAAGACAGACGATGTCGCGGCTACGATCCGGTGCGAAACGGCTGGCCGCGGCCGCTGAAGCGGACGCGGGCTCAATGCCGGTTGCGTTTGGGTTCACGATCCCGGCGCCGCTGGATGTGCTGGAATGATCCATGAATATTCCTGAATAGCTGAGCGCGGGCGTGAGGCGCAGCAAGCGCCGGCAACCCACGCGAATGAATCAGATCGTCGTGCCTTCGAGTTCGCCGATCATCTTCTGCATCTCGGCGCCGCCGGCCATCATGTCGAGCACTTCATCCTTGCTGATGGTGTCCTTGGTGAACGTGCCGAGCGATTTGCCGCGATTGAGCAGCGTGAACGAATCGCCGATCGGATACGCGTGATGCACGTTGTGCGTGATAAAGATCACCGAGATGCCTTTCGCACGCGCCGTGTGGATCAGCTTCAGCACGTTGAAGCTCTGCTTGACGCCGAGCGCGGCGGTCGGCTCGTCGAGAATCAGCACGCGCGCGCCGAAGTGAATCGCCCGCGCAATCGCCAGACATTGCTTCTCGCCGCCGGACATGGTGCCGATCGGCTGATGCGGGTCGCGCACGTTGATGCCCATCTCCGCAAGTTTGTCGCGCGCGGTGGTCGCGCTGGTTTCGAGGTCCATCACCTTCAGAAAGCCGAACAGTTTCTTTTGCGGCTCGCGGCCCATGAAGAAGTTGCGTGCGACCGAGAGCAACGGCACCAGCGCCAGATCCTGATAGACCGTGGCGATGCCGAGATCGAGCGCGTCTTTCGGCGACTCGAACAGCACGGGTTTGCCGTCGACCAGGTATTGACCGGAAGAGGGTTGATGCACACCCGCCAAGGTTTTGATCAGCGTCGATTTACCCGCGCCGTTGTCGCCGAGCAGGCAATGCACTTCACCGCGTTTCAGGCGCAAGGTCACGCCGCTCAGCGCGATGACCTGGCCGAAGTACTTGCTGACGTCTTCGAGCGCGAGGATCACGTCGTCCTGCGGCTCGCTCGTGCCCGCCGTGTTCACGGTGTTCACGGTATTCGTATCGGACATGGTCGTCTCCTCGTTACGACTGCGCGACGCGGCGGCGCACGTAGTGATTGAACAGCACGGCGATCAGCAGCATCACGCCGAGGAACACGCGGAACCAGTCGGAGTCGACATTCGTATAGGTGATGCCGATCTGCACCACGCCGAAGATCAGCGCGCCGAAGCAGGCGCCGATCACCGAGCCGTAGCCGCCGGTCAGCAGCGTGCCGCCGATCACCGCCGCGATGATGGCTTCGAATTCAGCCTGCAGCCCACGGTCGGCCGCTGCCGACCCGATGTCGCACACTTGCAGCACGGCGAACAGGCACGCACAGAACGCGGTCAGCACGAACAGTGAGATCTTCACGCGCCGCACCGGCACGCCGACGTTCTTGGCCGCGTTGGCGTCGCCGCCGACCGCGAAAATCCAGTTGCCGAAGCGGGTCTTGGCAAGCGTGAACGCGCAGACTGCGGCCAGCGCGAACCACCAGAGCAGGACTTTCGGAATGCCGGGCACGAGCGGATTGCCGTTGTCGAGCAGTTTCACGACACCGATCTGGCCGAGCCAGATGAACAGGCCCTTGAACGCGACACCCTGGAACAGGGTATGGGCGAGCCAGTCGTGAGCGGCGACGTCGCCCACGCCGGAGATGATCGTGCGGTCGGCGAACATGACCGACAGAGCCAGCGTGAGCCCACGCAGGATGAAGAGGAACGCCAGTGTCACGATAAACGACGGCAGCCGCGTGCGCATCACCAGATAACCGTTGAGCGCGCCGAGCAGCATCGAGCCGGCGAACGCAAACAGGATCGACAATGCAATCGGCCAGTGGAAGTACATGGTGGGCAGCGCGACCATCATGCCCGAGAAGCCGATCATCGAACCGATCGACAGATCGAATTCACCGGCAATCATCAGGAGACATGCACCGACTGCGATCAGGCCGAGATACGCGGCGACTTGCGACCAGTTCATCACGCCGTCGAGGTTGAACATGCCGGAGTTGCCGGCCGCAATCCCAAACACGAGGAACACCATCACGGTGCCGGCGAGGGCGGCGAATTCCGGACGGTTCAGCAGATGCCGGAACCACGATTCCTGGCGCACACGCTCATCGGGCCCCGCGGCCCCCGCGGCGCCGGTGGCCGAGGCGGGCGCACTGTTGGGCGTCGCCGCCGTTCCGGTGCCGGAAGGGGGCTGCTTGCGGGAATGGGGGTGGAAGGGGTTGGCTACGCCCATTGAAGCTCTCCTTGATGCGCCCGGGGTGGCAGTCGAGAGCGGATTGCAATCTGACCGCGTGGCGCGTGATGCACGTAAAACGTGGTGAACCCAGGCGTGGAGCGGCCAGACCGGTTGGCACCGGCCGCATCCACTTACTTCATACCTGCCGGAACGGTTGTCCCGTATCCGCACTTCCAGCGAAATGCGTTAGCGATACTGCCCGGCGTACTTGACCACCTTGTCGATGTTGGCCTTGGTGATGAACCCCGGGCCGGAACCGATATTGCGCGGTCCATAGGCGGGTGCCAGGCCGTAGGTGGCGAGGCGTTGCTTGAACTTCGGATTCGCTTCCAGGATCTGGCGGATCTTCGCCGGATCGGTGGTGTGTTCCTTCTTCACGATGGCCAGTACGGCGACCGGGATATAGCCTTGCAGGTAGGGTTGCTGGTCGATGGCGAACTGGATCGTGCCGTCCTGGATGCCCTTCGCGATGTCATTGTCGAAATCGAAAGTCGCGAACCAGACCTTGCCGGCAAGGCCCATCTGCTGCAGCGCCTTGATCGTCGGCGCGGCCGACAGCGGACCGAGCGTGAGCACCGCCTGAGTGTTCGGATGATTGCGCAAATACGCGCTCACTTTCGATTGCACACCGGTCGGGTCCTGGCCGGCGTCGAGCGTGGAAGACTTGAAGTCGACGCCGATCGCTTCGGCAAAGCCTCGGCAGCGTTCGAACGAAGCCGGGTTGGTTGCGTAATGGTTGACACACAGGAACGACTTGATGCCCGCTGCCTTCGCTTTTTCGCCCGCTGCCTTGCCCGCGGTGTATTCAGGCTGACCGACGTGCATGATTGCGCCGAGCTGCGCACTTTGCGCTTCCGTGCCGGAATTGATCGTGACGAGCGGGATGTGTTTCTCGGTGACCTTGGAGATTGCACTCTTGAGTACGTCGAAGTCGGCGATCGAGACGATCACGCCATCGTAGTTGCGGGCGGCCGCCTGTTCGATCAGACGCGCCATGTCGGCGATGTCGCCGTTCGGCGGATTCCGGTAATCGGTCTCGACGTTGAAATCTTCGTCGGCCTGTTTGATGGCGTTCTTGATGGTGTTCCACCACGAATCCGAATCCGGCGCGTGGCTGATCAGCACGAAGTGAGCGTCAGCCGCGCGGGCGGCCGACGCCGCACCGAATCCCGTCGCCAACGTCAATGCCGTCACCAGAATCCTGAGCGTAGCCTTGCCCTTGCAAAGTCTCATTGTCTCCACCTTTCTCGGTCTGTCGTTATTGAAGGGAGCGTCTGGCGGGGCGGCCTTCCGGTTGCGTGCGTTGCGGCACGGGTTAGCCGGTGCACCATCGCTCACGACCAAGATTAGGCCAACTTCCGAAGCGTTGCAATGGAAATTTCATGAAAAATAAAAATGGAAAATACATTCCATTTGATGAGGTGCCTGCCTATAATCGGCAGCGTCAGGAAGCGGTGCGTCGCGCGCTGAAGGCGCTTTCCGCACTGCAATAAAGCAACGAAGAGAGAGCCATGGCGGAAGAGAGCACGGAAGACTTGCCGAGCGTCGAAGAATTGATGCAACGCATCGCGGAAAATTACGAGGCGCTGCCGCGTCAATTGAAGAATGTCGCGACTTATCTCGAGCAGCACCGTTCGAGCGTGATGGTGGATCGCACCAGCGATATCGCCGCGAGCTGTGGCGTGCATCCGTCCGCGGTGGTGCGTTTTGCGCAGCGCTTCGGGTTTTCCGGCTTCTCCGATCTTCAGGCGGTGTTTCGTCAGGCTTATACGGGGCAGGGCACGTCCTCGCCGAGTTATCAGCAGAGGATTCGCAAGCTGATCGACGAGAAGCCTGGCGCGTTGTCCGGCGGTTCGGTAGCACGCGAATTCATCGCGGCGTCGCGCGGCGGACTTGAAGAACTTGAAGCAGGTCTCGACGACAAGCAGTTCGACGCCGCTGTGAAGATGCTTCAGCAGGCGGACAACATCTATGTGATCGGCGTGCGGCGCTCGTTTCCGGTGGCGAGCTATATCGTCTACGCGTTGCAGCACACGCCCAAGCGCGTGCATCTGGTGTCCGGTTTCGGCGGCATGTACCGCGAACAGATTCGCAGCGTGAAGAAGGGCGACGTGGTGATCGCGATCAGCTTCGCGCCGTACGGCAAGGAAACGCAGTATTGCCTGCGCGTCGCGCATCATCATCAGGCGAAGACCTTGGTTATTACGGATAGCCAACTTTCTCCGCTAGCGCGTTACGCGACCACTCAACTGTATGTGAAAGAGGGCAGCGCATTCGCGTTCCGCTCGCTGACCAGCACGATCTGTTTGTGCCAGGCGTTGTTCATCGCGCTTGCGTACAAACTCGAACTGAACGTTGAAGAATCCAAAGACACTGGAGGATACGATGACTGAGGCGGTAAAGACGATCGACGTGGCGGTATTCGGCGCAGGACGTATCGGCAAGATTCATGCGGCAAATCTGACGCGCCAACCCGGCGTGCGGCTCAAATATGTGGTCGATGTGAATCGCGAGGCGGCCGCGGCGCTCGCCGCCGAGCACGGCGCGCAGGTCGCGGATATCGACGGCGCGATGGGCGATGCGTCGATCGGCGCGACGGTGATCTGTTCGAGCACGGACACGCACGCGGATCTGATCACGAAGTCGGCGGCACAGAAGAAGCATGTGTTTTGTGAGAAACCGGTGGACCTGACTTTGGAGCGGGCGCGTGCCTGTGCGGAGGCGGTCGCGCGTGCGGGCGTGGTTTGCATGATCGGCTTTCAGCGCCGTTTCGACCCGACGTTTTCCGCATTGAAAGCGCGCATCGATGCGGGCGAAATCGGCACGCCGGAAATGCTGGTGGTGACGAGCCGCGATCCGGGCGCGCCGCCCGTCGAGTACATCAAGCACTCGGGCGGCATTTTCAAGGACATGCTGATTCACGACTTCGACATCTTCCGCTGGATTCTCGACGACGAAGCCGACACGTTGCATGCTACCGGCAGTTGTCTTTCGGACCCGGCGATTGCCGAAGCCGGCGATATCGATTCGACTGCGGTGACGATCCGCACGAAGCACGGCCGTCTATGTCAGATCAACACCGCGCGGCGCGCGGCTTATGGTTACGACCAGCGTTTCGAAGTGCTCGGCAGCACCGGTATGTTGCAGGCGGGTAATGTGCGTCCCACCGAAGTCACCGCGTATTCGAAAACCGAAGTCTCGAGCGACGTGCCCGAGGCGTTTTTCCTCGAACGGTATCGCGCGGCTTATGCACTGGAAATTGCGCATTTCTTCGACGCGGTCACACGCGGCAAGCCGGTGCGTACTACTGTCGCGGACGGCCTGAAAGCGCTCGAACTTGCCGAAGCGGCCACGCGTTCGTGGCGCGAGGGTCGCGCGGTAAAGCTCGGCGAGGCATCGTGATGAAGGCATCGGCGGGGCCGCTTCGGGTGGGCGTGGTCGGCTTGGGGCGGTTGGGCAAGCGGCACGCGGAAAATCTGGCGTACCGCGTGCCGGGGGCGTCGCTCGTGGCCGCTTGCAGTCCCTTGGAAGAGGAGCGGGCCTGGGCCCGGGATACGTTGCCTGAACCGCGTCTATATGACGACTATGCGGACCTGCTTGCCGATTCCGAAGTGGACGCGGTGTGGCTTGTCACGCCGTCGTCGTTGCACGCGCAACAGATTATCGATGCGTTGCGCGTCGGCAAACATGTGTTCTGTGAGAAGCCGCTGTCACTGGATCTTGCCGAGTGCGAGCGCGTATTGGCCGAAGCCGCGCGCTATCCGCATCTGCAGGCGACCATCGGCTTCATGCGGCGTTTCGATCCGAGCTATCAGGATGCGTTTGACAAGATCCAGGCTGGCGCGATTGGGCGACCTTTTCTTGTGCGTTCGCAGACCACTGATAAGAACGATGACGATGGCTTTTTCGTGCGTTTTGCGGCGACCTCCGGCGGGATTTTTCTGGACTGCACCGTGCATGACATCGATGTCGCGCGCTGGCTGCTTGGCAGGCCGCGGGCCAAACGCGTGTTTGCCGCGGGGGCGGCTGCGTTGCACGAGGGTTTGCGGGAATTTGGCGATGTTGATAACGGCGTGGCGATTTGTGAGTTCGAGGATGGGAAGCTCGCCATGTTCTATGCGTCGCGCACGCAGGCGCATGGGAATGATACGCATAGCGAGGTGATTGGTACGGCGGGTGCGGTTGCTATTGGGCGTAATCCGCGTGCGAATCGCGTCGAGATTTATGATGCCGCCGGCATTCGTAATGAATGTACGCCGAGTTTTTTTGATCGGTTCGAGGAAGCGTTTTTGTTTGAGGCGCGGGGGTTTGTCGCCGCTGTGCAAGCGGGTGCCGCTGGGGTTGGCAGGCATGCCGGGGCTTCGCTGGCCGATGCGCTTGAGGCCACGCGGATTGGCGTGGCTTTGCGGCAGTCGTTGTTGAGGGGGGAGGCTGTTGGTTTGTAGTTGACGGCCTGCGGCGCTGGGGTGAGGCGGGGAGGTTGGTCTTTCCTGGAGTTTTTTGCCTGCGCGGCGCTTTTTTGTCGGTGCTTTTATGGTGTTTGCGTTTACTTGATTTGGGTTGGCTGCTCGCGGTTTTTGTCTGTATGCCTATGGTGTTGGCCTTTTCTTGAATTGATATTGGTCTATTAGTGTCGCCCCTGTGCGGGGCGGCACTTACTTTCTTTGCCGCCGCAAAGAAAGATAAGCAAAGAAAGCGGCTCACACCGCCAGCGCATAAGCGGGGCCCCCGCACAGTCGCGGTAGTGGTGCATCTGGAATCTGTGCCCTCGCGCATTCGGCGCGAGTGACAAGGCGCTCATACTTCCCGCCTCGCACTGCGTGCTCGCCGGAAGGGGACATCGGGAATGCCGGCGGCTTCGCTCGGGACTCGTGTCAGCAAGTGGGTCGCTCGCAAGTTACGGTAGTGGTGCTCTGGAATCTGTGCCCTCGCGCATTCGGCGTGAGTGACAAGGCCGTCATACTTCCCGCCTCGCACTGCGTGCTCGCCGGAACGTCCCAACGGAAGACCTGCGGCTTCGCTCGCGACTCGTGTCAGCCATTGACTTCTCTTCGTAAGGCCACCATGCTTCCGGCGCGCTCTGCGCGCACCGAAGCGCACTTCTTAAGACCGATCACTGCGCTTTCGCACTCACGTTTCGTTTGGCACGGCGGCGTGGCGTGTATCGTGTTTAGCTCCGATGTTGCTGTTGCTGTTGCTGTTGCTGTTGCTGTGGCCTCTTTCGCCGCTGTCGCGGGGGCGTATACCGAGGCGGAGCCGATGGTTCCCACCGCGCCGAACCAAAGCTCATGGTTTCCCATGCAGACCCATCCGCGACGCACGCAGTGCGGAGTGGGAGCTGATGAGCGCGTTGTCGCTCACGCCGAATGTACGAGGGCACGGATTCCAGATGCACCACTACCGTGACTGTGCGGGGGACCCGCTTAAGAATTTGCGGTGTGAGCCGCTTTCTTTGCTTATCTTTCTTTGCGGCGGCAAAGAAAGTAAGTTGTAGTGGTCAAGTAAAATTGGACACCCGGAAAGGGGCATTTCTAAAAAAGTGACGCTTCACATCGTGCCGGCGGTTGTCCGCCTGCTGCAGAATGGATGCGACGGTGGTTATAAAAGTCGTCGATGTAAGCCTCAATGTCGCGTTCGGCATGCGCGTGATCACGGTACCCTTTGTCGTCGATCCATTCGCCTTTCAGGCTTCTAAAGAAACGCTCCACCGGCGCGTTATCCCAGCAGTTCCCCTTTCTACTCATACTCTGGACGATGCCGTTTGCCTTCAGTTCGTTCGTGAAGTGCGCGCTGGTGTACTGGCATCCCTGATCCGAGTGGAACATCAGGCCTGGCGACGGACTGCGCCGCTCCAGGGCCTGCTGCAACGCCCTGATCACCAGCGCTGTATCAGGCATCAGCCCCAACGACCAGCCGACGATACGGCGCGAATACAGGTCCATCACGATGGCAAGATAAGACCAACCCTGAAGCGTCCTCACATACGTAATGTCGCCTGCCCATACCTGATTGATGGCCGGCGGCTCGAAGTTACGGTCCAGCAGATTAGGCACCACCTGCGCCTGCTCATTGCTCTTCGGATAGCGATGTGTGCGCTTTCTGGTGACCACCAGTTGTGCCTGCCGCATCAGCGTGCCGGCACGATAACGACCTACCGCGTGACCACGTTTTCGCAACTCCTGCGACATCCTGCGGCTCCCATAACTGCCGCGGGTTTCGCGATGAATTTCCCGTGCGGCCGCTATCTGCTGGCAAGGCGCCGCACTCTTCGACGTGCGCCCGGCAAACGCGTAATAGCTGCTAGGCGCAACATTCATCACCCGGCACATCGCCCTCACAGGCCAGACCTTCTTCAGTGACTGGATCACTTCGGGAAGCGATCCATTTCCTTGACGAAGAAGGCCGTGGACTTTTTTAGTATGTCGCGCTCCCGTTCCAGATCGGCGACCCGGGCTTCGAGTTCGCGGATGCGGCGCGCATCGGCCTCTATCTCCAGTTGTGTACGCGGCGCTCTGACCTGCTCAGCGCGCCACAGCGTCACCCAGCGGCGCAACGCCGTGTCGCCCACGCCCAGCGCCTCACACGCCTGCGCATAGGAATAGCCCCTGCTGACCACCAGCTGGACCGCTTCTGCCTTCAATTCGTCGGGAATGTTCCGTCTGCTCATTTCTCACCTCAGTTGGAGAATTATCCCCTTTAGAGGTGTCCAGGATCATTGAACCACTACAAGTGCCGCCCCGCACAGGGGCAACGCTAATAGACCACTAACAATTCAAGGAAAGGCCAACACCGTAGGCACACAGCCGATAAGCGCCGCGCAGGCAGAAAAAATGCAAGGAAAGCCCAACGCCGCAGGCATACAGACAAACAAACACCAAGCAGGCAAAAAAAACACCCCAAAACAGCCCCCAAAGCCCCCCGCGCGCAGCGCCGCTTATAATCGAGCATTCTTTGCATCCACCAGCAGACCGACGAAATGAGCGAGACCCCGAGCGACCCGACCTCCACGCTTGCCAAAAGCTTCGAGCCCCACACCATCGAAGCCCATTGGGGCCCCGAATGGGAAAAGCGCGCCTACGCGGCGCCCTCCTTCAGCGAGAACAAGAAAGACTTCTCGATCCAGCTGCCGCCGCCGAACGTCACGGGCACCCTGCACATGGGCCACGCCTTCAACCAGACGATCATGGACGGCCTCACCCGCTATCACCGCATGCTCGGTGAAAACACCCTGTGGGTGCCGGGCACGGACCACGCAGGCATCGCCACGCAAATCGTCGTCGAACGTCAACTGGACGCACAAGGCATCTCCCGTCATGACCTCGGCCGCGAAAAGTTCACCGAACGCGTCTGGGAATGGAAGCAGGAATCCGGCTCCACCATCACGAATCAGGTACGCCGTCTGGGCGCGTCGATCGACTGGTCGCGCGAATACTTCACGATGGACGACAAAATGTCGGCCGCCGTGCGCGACGTTTTCGTACGCCTGTATGAACAAGGCCTGATCTACCGCGGCAAGCGCCTCGTCAACTGGGACCCGGTGCTGCTCACCGCCGTCTCCGATCTCGAAGTGGTCAGCGAAGAAGAAAACGGCCACCTCTGGCACATCCAGTATCCGCTCACGGACGGCTCCGGCCATCTGACGGTCGCCACCACGCGCCCGGAAACCATGCTCGGCGACACCGCCGCGATGGTCCATCCGGAAGACGAGCGCTATGCGCACCTGATCGGCAAAACGGTCACACTGCCGCTCTCCGGCCGCGAAGTACCGATCATCGCCGACGACTACGTCGACCGCGAATTCGGCACCGGCGTGGTCAAAGTCACGCCCGCGCATGATTTCAACGACTATCAGATCGGCCTGCGCCACAAGCTGCCGATGATCGAGATCCTCACGCTCGACGCGAAGATCAACGACAACGCACCGGAAAAATACCGCGGCCTGGATCGTTTCGAAGCCCGCAAACAGGTCGTGGCCGACCTCGAAGCGCTCGGCGCGCTCGAATCGGTCAAACCGCACAAGCTGATGGTGCCGCGCGGCGACCGCACGGGCGTGGTGATCGAGCCGATGCTCACGGACCAATGGTTCGTCGCGATGAGCAAGCCGGCGCCGGAGGGCACCTTCAATCCGGGTAAATCGATCGCCGAGACCGCGCTGGACGTGGTCCGCAGCGGCGAAATCAGGTTCGTGCCGGAAAACTGGTCCACCACGTACTATCAATGGCTCGAAAACATCCAGGACTGGTGTATCTCGCGCCAACTCTGGTGGGGCCATCAGATCCCGGCTTGGTACGGCGAGGACGGTGAAATCTTCGTCGCCAAGACGGAAGAAGGCGCGCGCGAGAAGGCGGCCGAGGCCGGTTACACGGGCCCACTCAAGCGCGACGAAGACGTGCTCGATACGTGGTTCTCGTCTGCTCTAGTGCCGTTCTCGTCGCTCGGCTGGCCGGCCGAGACGCCGGAGTTGAAGCACTTCATGCCTTCGTCAGTGCTGGTCACCGGTTTCGACATCATCTTCTTCTGGGTCGCGCGCATGGTCATGATGACCACGCACTTCACCGGCAAGGTGCCGTTCGACACGGTCTACGTGCACGGTCTGGTGCGCGACGCCGAAGGTCAGAAGATGTCGAAGAGCAAGGGCAATACGCTCGACCCGATCGATATTGTCGACGGCATCGACCTCGACGCGCTGGTCGCCAAGCGCACCACCGGTCTGATGAATCCGAAGCAGGCTGCGTCGATCGAAAAGAAAACCCGCAAGGAATTCCCGGACGGCATTCCGGCGTTCGGCACGGATGCGCTGCGTTTCACGATGGCGTCGATGGCCACGCTCGGCCGCAACATCAACTTCGACCTGGCGCGCTGCGAAGGCTATCGCAACTTCTGCAACAAGCTGTGGAATGCCACCCGTTTCGTGCTGATGAACTGCGAAGGCCACGATTGCGGTTTCGGCAAGCCGGAGCAATGCGGCGAGTGCGGCCCGGATGGCCACCTGAATTTCTCCGCGGCCGACCGCTGGATCGTCTCGCGCCTGCAGCGTGTCGAAGCGGAAATCGCCAAGGGTTTCGCCGACTATCGTTTTGACAATGTGGCCAACGCCCTATACAAGTTCGTATGGGACGAATACTGTGACTGGTATCTCGAACTCGCCAAGGTTCAGATCCAGACGGGTCAGCCGAACCAGCAGCGCGCAACACGCCGCACGTTGTTGCGCGTACTCGAGACGGTGTTGCGTCTCGCGCATCCGGTGATTCCTTTCATTACCGAAGCGCTGTGGCAAAAAGTTGCGCCATTGGCGGGCCGCTATCCCGAAGGCAAAGCCGAGGGTGAAGCGTCCATCATGGTGCAGCCTTACCCCGTTGCGGAGCCGTCGAAGATCGACGAAGACGCGGAGCAATGGGCGGCCGATCTGAAAGCGGTAATCGATGCGTGCCGGAATCTGCGCGGCGAAATGAATCTGTCGCCGGCGGTCAAGGTGCCGTTGCTCGCTGCCGGCAACGCGGAGCGCCTCTCCACCTTCGCTCCGTACGCTCAGGCATTGGCCCGTTTGTCGGAGGTGCAGATCATTGCCGACGAGGCAACGCTGGATGCGCAGGCAGATGGCGCGCCAATTGCTATCGTGGGGAATGACAAGCTGGTGCTGAAGGTGGAAATCGACGTAGCGGTGGAGCGCGAGCGCCTGGCGAAGGAGATTGCGCGGCTTAGCACGGAAGTCGGCAAGTGCAACGCCAAATTGCAGAATGAAAGCTTTGTTGCAAAGGCGCCGCCGGCAGTGGTTGAGCAGGAGCAGAAAAGGCTGGCAGAATTCGAAATCACCATCGGCAAGCTGAAGGCCCAATTGGCTCGTCTGCCGGCCTGATCGACGTTCCGTGTCCGCCTTTTTGAAGGCGAACACGGACCAAAAGCTAAACCAGAGGATTCAGGGTAATCACATGCTAAAAGTTACAAAAGCGGTATTTCCGGTAGCAGGTCTCGGCACCCGGTTCCTCCCTGCCACGAAGGCGAGTCCGAAGGAAATGCTGCCGATCGTCGACAAGCCGCTGATTCAATATGCAGTGGAGGAGGCCATGGCGGCCGGCATCACCGAAATGATCTTCGTCACGGGCCGCAGCAAGCGCGCGATCGAGGACCATTTCGACAAGTCATACGAAATCGAGGCGGAACTCGAGGCGCGTGGCAAGGACAAGCTGCTCGAGCTGGTGCGTAGCATCAAGCCGAGCCATGTGGACTGCTTCTACGTGCGTCAACCTGAAGCGCTCGGCCTCGGCCACGCCGTGCTGTGCGCGGAAAAGCTGGTGGGCGACAACCCCTTCGCCGTGATTCTCGCGGACGACCTGTTGTATGGCACGCCGCCCGTCATGACGCAGATGATCGAGGTGTTCGACCACTATCACAGCTCGGTGATTGGCGTCGAGGAGATCCCGGCGCAGGAAACCAAGTCATACGGGATCGTGGAAGGCAAGGAGTGGGAAGACTCGATCATCAAGATGTCGGGCATCGTCGAGAAGCCGGAGCCGAGCGCGGCGCCGTCGAACCTTGGCGTGGTCGGCCGCTATGTGCTGAAGCCGCGGATTTTCGATCACATCCGCTCGATCAAGCCGGGCGCGGGCGGCGAATTGCAACTGACGGACGCGATTCAATCGTTGCTCGCCGATGAACAGGTGCTGGCGTACAAGTATCACGGTACGCGTTTCGATTGCGGCAGCAAGCTGGGCTATCTGAAGGCGACGGTCGAGTTCGCGCTGCGTCACCCGGAGGTGGCAGCCGATTTCGAAGAATATCTGCGTACCCGTTCGCCGGTGCTGGAAGGCTGAGCGGCTTCGCGGTGTAAGTCTCCCGATAGCAACAGTCGGACGTAAAAAAGGCGCTGTGCCCGCATTCGCGGGCACAGCGCCTTTGTTTTGGGGCGCCCGGCGCCTGATTTAGCGGCGCTTCATCAAAAAAGTGAAAACTTTGTCGTGGGCCGAGCTTTCGACGATTTCATTGCCGGTTTGTTTTGCGAACGCGGCGAAATCGCGCTGGGAGCCCGGATCGGTAGCCAGTACTTTGAGAATCTGGCCGCTTTCCATGTCGGCGAGCGCCTTCTTGGCGCGCAAAATGGGCAGCGGGCACATCAGCCCGCGCGCATCGACTTCCTTGTGAACCTGAATTTGCATCGACGATGACCTTCGGGATGGGGCGTCGTTCGCGCGACGCCGGGGAGAGGTCAAATTCTACAGCAGGTGGGGGGCTGCCGCTGGGGGCAGCCGGTTTTGGTTTTTTGCTCGATCTGGAGTTTGGGTTTCTCTTGAGGGGGTGGCTGCGTGGCGTTTTTTTTGGTTGTATGCCTACGGTGTTGGCCTTTCCTTGATTTCTTATCGGTCTATTAGCGTTGCCCCTGTGCGGGGCGGCACCTACTTCTCTTTGCCGGCTGCAAAGAGAAGTAGGCAAGAGAAAGCAGCTCAAACCGCTAATTCTTAAGCGGGTCCCCCGCACAGTTACGGTAGTGGTGCATCTGGAATCTGTGCCCTCGCGCATTCGGCGTGAGTGACAAGGCGCTCATACGTCCCGCCTCGCCCTGCGTGCTCGCCGGAAGGGTTCATCATGCAAACCATTGGCTTCGTTTAGATGCATTCGAGGCCGTCGGCTTCGCCTCGGCGATGTGTCACGGCAAGAGCGACAAGAGGGACAAGAGCGACAAGAGGGACAAGAGCGACAAGAGCGACAAGAGGGACAAGAGGGACAAGAGACACAAGAGAGGCGAGAGAGGCGAGAGAGGCGAGAGAGACGAGAGAGACGAGAGAGACGAGAGAGGCGAAAGAGGCGAAAGAGGCGAGAGAGGCGAAAGAGGCGAAAGAGGTGGGAGAGGCGAGAGAGGCGAAAGAGGCGAAAGAGGTGGGAGAGGTGGGAGAGGTGAGAGAGGTGGGAGAGGTGAAAGAGGCGAAAGAGGTGAGAGAGGGCAGAGGTCGATATACGAAATACGTGCCGCGCTACCGCGCCAAATGAAGCGTGAGTACGAAAACGCAGGGGGTGGTTTTAAGAGGAGCCCTTCGGCGCGCGCAGCGTCGCCGGAAGTATGACGGCTGTGTCACTGACGCTGAATGTGCGAGAACGCAGATTCCAGATGCACCACTACCGCGACTGCGCGGGGGATCCGCTTAAGAATTTGCGGTTTGAGCCGCTTTCTCTTGCTTACTTCTCTTTGCGGCGGCAAAGAGAAGTAAGTGCCCGCCCCGCACAGGGGCGACGCTAATAGACCAATATCAATTCAAGGAAAGGCCAACGCCGTAGGCATACAACCAAAAAACGCAACGCAGATAACCAGATCAAGGAAAGCCCAACACCGCAGGTATCCAGAAACAAGCGCCGCGCAGGCAAAAACCCCAAAAAAACCCCAAAAAAACCCCCAACCCCGCAGGGGCATATAATGTCGAACGCACTCGCCGTCCTCCCAAAAAATGCCCGATCTGCTAGCCAATCTAAACCCCGAACAACACGCCGCCGTCACGCTCCCGAACGAGCCAGCGCTCATCCTTGCCGGCGCGGGCAGCGGCAAAACCCGCGTCCTTATCACGCGGATCGCGTGGCTCATCCAGCACGGTCTGGCGTCGCCCGCCACCATCCTCGCGGTGACCTTCACCAATAAAGCCGCCCGCGAAATGATGTCGCGTCTTTCGGCACTCTTGCCGATCGATACGCGCGGCATGTGGATCGGCACCTTCCACGGCCTGTGCAACCGCATGCTCCGTGCGCACCATCGCGACGCCGGCCTGCCTGCCACTTTCCAGATCCTCGACACCGCGGACCAGCTCTCCGCGATCAAGCGTCTGATGAAGGGCCTCAATATCGACGATGAAAAGTACCCAGCCAAAAATCTCCAGTACTTCATCAACAATTCGAAAGAACAAGGCCTGCGCCCGAAAGACGTCGACGCCACGGATAACTTCAACCGCAAATTCGTCGAACTCTACGAAGCCTACGACCAACAATGCCAGCGCGAAGGCGTCGTCGACTTCCCGGAATTGCTGCTGCGCTGCTTCGAACTGCTCGCGCACAATCCGCCCCTGCGCGCCCACTATCAGGCGCGCTTCAAGCACATCCTCGTCGACGAGTTTCAGGACACCAACAAGCTGCAATACGCATGGCTGAAGATGCTGGCCGGGCAAACCAACTCGATCTTCGCGGTCGGCGACGACGACCAGTCAATCTACGCATTCCGCGGCGCAAACGTCGGCAACATGCGTGACTTCGAGCACGAGTTCAATGTCCGGCACATGATCAAGCTCGAGCAGAACTACCGCTCGCACGGCCATATCCTCGACGCGGCCAATCAACTGATCGCCAATAACTCGCGGCGTCTGGGCAAGAACCTGCGTACCGACGCGGGTCACGGCGAACCGGTGCGCGTCTACGCGTCCGCCACCGATACGCAGGAAGCCGGCTGGATCGTCGAGGAAATCAAGGCGCTGATCAGTACCGGCACGTCGCGCAGTGAAATCGCCATCCTGTATCGCAGCAACGCGCAGTCGCGCACGATCGAACACACGCTGGTCAATGCGGGCATCGCCTATCGCGTGTACGGCGGTTTGCGCTTTTTCGAGCGTCAGGAAGTCAAGCACGCACTCGCCTATCTGCGCCTGATCGACAATCCGAACGACGATACGGCGTTCGCCCGCGTCGTCAATTTCCCGACCCGCGGCATCGGCGCGCGCTCGATCGAGCAACTTGCTGATGCGGCGCGGCTGTACAACTGTTCGATGGCTGCGGCGATTCCGTATGTCGCGGGCAAGGCGGGGTCGAGCCTCGCCAGCTTCGCGAACCTGATCGGCAAGATGCGCGCGGAAACGCAGCAGATGAGCCTGCCGGAAACGGTCGAATACGTGGTCCGCACGAGCGGTCTCACGGAGTTCTATCAGAACGAACGCGAAGGCCAGGACCGGCTCGAGAACTTGCAGGAACTGGTCAACGCGGCTGCCGCTTTTGTCAGCGAGGAAGGCTACGGCATGGATACGCCGGCGCGCTCGATTCCGCTGCGCCCGGGCGCGACCGCGGCTCCGGAGTTGGCGGTCGCCACCGACGATCCGAATGTCGTCGTGCTGGACGCGCCCGGCATCGCCGATCCGGCGCAAAACCCGGACACGATGACGCCGCTCGCCGGTTTCCTGTCGCACGCATCGCTGGAAGCGGGTGACAACCAGGCGCAAGCCGGTCAGGAAGCTGTGCAGTTGATGACCGTGCACGCGGCCAAGGGCCTCGAGTTCACGGCGGTGTTCATCACCGGTCTCGAAGAAGGGCTGTTCCCGCATGAAAACAGCGCGATGGAATCGGACGGGCTGGAGGAAGAGCGTCGTTTGATGTACGTGGCGATCACGCGGGCGAAGGAGCGTCTGTATCTGTCGTTCGCGCAGAGCCGGATGCTGCACGGCCAGACGCGCTACAACATCCGTTCGCGTTTCTTCGACGAACTGCCGCAGGAAACCCTCAAGTGGCTCACGCCGAAAGTCGAGGCGGGCGCGCGCTGGGGTGGCCGCTCGGACAACGCCGGCTATGGCCGCGACTGGTTCGCGCGGCCGGGTTACACAGGCGCTACGTCGTCGACACCGGCGCCGTTGCCGGCCTTCGCAAACGAACAGCGCGCGGCTGAAGCGGGTTTTCGCATCGGCCAGCAGGTGTTCCACACCAAGTTTGGCGAAGGCACGATCACGGCGCTCGAAGGCGGCGGCACGGATGCCAAGGCCCAGGTGAAATTCAAGCGGCACGGCGAGAAGTGGCTGGCGCTGGCGGTTGCCAAATTGCAGGCGGTCGAATGAGCGCGGGCGCAACTGGCGTAGCGGCGGCTGGTGCAAGCACGGTCGGCGTGGGTGCTGCGGGTCGAAGCCAGATTGCCGTCAGTACTGCGGGTTCTAGCGCGCCGGGTGCCGATCCGGCGCACCGTGGCGCGCCCGTCTCGCATCGTCCGCTCGGCATTCTCGCGGCCTTGCCGCAGGAGCTCGGCGATCTGATCGAAGCAATGCGCGCCGAATCCGGCGTGCGCACCATCACGCATGGTCAGCGTGACTATCACCTTGGGACTGTGCACGGCGCGCCTTGCGTCGTGACGTTGGCGCGGGTCGGCAAGGTCGCGGCGGCGGCCACTGTCAGCGCCCTGATCCATGCGTTCGATGTCGAGGCGATCGTGTTTACCGGCGTCGCGGGTGGCGTGGGAACGGAGGTGCGGGTTGGCGATATCGTCGTCGCCAACGTGCTGATGCAGCACGATCTCGACGCGTCGCCGCTCTTTCCGCGGTTTGAAGTGCCCTTGCTCGGCGTGTCGCGCTTTGCAGCCGATACGGCGCTCGCCGATCGGCTCGCCGCAGCGTGTGAGCGTTTTGTTGCCGAAGAGGGCGCGGTGCAGGCGGCGCGCTTCGGCACACGCGAGCCGCGCGTGCATCGCGGCTTGATCATCAGCGGCGATCAGTTCGTTGCCAGTGCAACGGGTGTCGAAGCCCTGCGCAATGCGCTGCCGGACGCGCTTGCGGTCGAGATGGAAGGTGCGGCGATCGCACAGGTCTGTTACGAGTACGGCGTGCCGTGTGCGGTAGTGCGCACCATTTCCGACACCGCGGACGATCACGCGCCGCAATCGTTCGTATCGTTTCTCACGGAGATTGCCGGGACGTATTCGAACGCGATCCTGACACGGTTTCTCGAGGCGCGTCGCGCGTGATCTGCTCGCCGCTTCGGCGTGCCGCGTGTTGATCGGCCGGTCCACTAGCAGTAGCTCGAATGGCTGGCGCGCAGGTGTGCTGCCCGTTCACGGCGTGGGCGGCTCGGGCGCCGGCTAGTGTTTCGTTGAATCCCCCAGTGCCTCGCGCACCTGCTGCAACGCCGCCGGATCTTCGATCGTCGGCAAATCCCCCGGCTCGCGCCCCTCGGCCAGCGCCGCGATCGCGCGGCGCAGCAGCTTGCCCGAGCGCGTCTTCGGCAGCATCGACACCACCACCACGCGCGAGGGCCGCGCAATCGCGCCGAGCTGGCGGTCGACTGTCGCGGTGAGTTCGGCTTCCAGCTTGCCGCGCGCCTTGTCGTTCGCGTAAGCCTGCGCGTCGCGCAGCACCACGAAGGCCATCGCCGCCTGACCCTTCAGCGCATCCGTCACGCCGACCACCGCCACTTCCGCGACCGCCGCATGACTCGACAACGCTTCCTCGATCTCGCGCGTGCCGAGCCGATGGCCCGCGACGTTGATCACGTCATCGGTGCGGCCGAGGATCGTGACGTAGCCGTCTTCGTCCTGAATGCCCCAGTCGAACGTCGAGTAGAGCTGCTGGTTCGGAATGCTCGACCAGTAGGTGCTGATAAAGCGGCTGTCGTCGCCCCATACCGTCGACATGCAGCCCGGCGGCAGCGGATAAGCCAGCGTGAGTACGCCTTTTTCGCCAGGCGGGCAGGGCTCGCCGGTCAGTTCGTTGCGCAAGCTCAGATTGAAGCCGGCCGACGGCACGCCCGGTGAACCGAGCCTGGTGGGCAGCGCCTCGACGCCGCGCGGAATCGCCAGCATCGGCCAGCCGGTTTCGGTCTGCCAGTAGTTGTCGATCACGGGCTTGCCGAGCGCGTCGGCGATCCATGTCGCGGTCGGTTCGTCGAGCGGCTCGCCGGCGAGGAACAGCGTGCGCAGGCTCGACAGGTCGGCTTTCTTCAACAGCGCGGGGTCCTGCTTTTTCAGCACGCGCAACGCGGTCGGCGCGGTGAACATCAGATTGATCTTGTGCTGCTCGACGAGGTGCCACCAGATGCCGCCGTCCGGCCGGATCGGCGTGCCCTCGTACATCACGGTAGTCAGCCCCGCGATCAGCGGCGCATAGACGATGTAACTGTGGCCAACCACCCAGCCGACATCCGACGCGGTGAACATCGTGTCGCCCGGCTTGCCCTGAAAGATGTGTTCCATCGATGCCGCCAGCGCCACCGCATAGCCGCCGACGTCGCGCTGCACGCCTTTCGGCTTGCCGGTCGTGCCCGACGTGTACAGCACATACGAAGGCTCGTTCGATTCGAGCCATTCGCATGGCACATGGGCGTCGAAAAACTGCTCGCGCAGCGGTTCGTAGGCGACGAGGTAGTTAGCGTTCAGGCGTTCGGGCGCGAGCTGGCGATCGATCAGCAGCACATGCGGCGTCTTGTGGGCTGCGCGCGCGAGCGCTTCGTCCACCAGCGGCGTGTAGTCGATCACCTTGCCGCCGCGTGCGCCGGCGTCGGCGGTCACGATCAGCACAGGTTTCGCATCGTCGATGCGTGCCGCCAGATTGGGGGCCGCGAAGCCGCCGAACACCACCGAGTGAATCGCGCCGAGCCGTGCGCACGCGAGCATCGCGAACAGCGCTTCGGGGATCATCGGCAGATAGAGCAGCACGACGTCGCCGCGCTTCACACCCAACGAGCGCATCACCGCGGCCATCCGGTTGATTTCCGCGTAGAGCTCGGCGTAGGTGTAACGCCGCTCGATGCCCGTTTCCGTCGACACATACACCAGCGCGTTCTGCTGTGCGCGCTCGACCAGATGGCGATCCACTGCGTTATGACACAGGTTCGTCCGGCCGCCGACGAACCAGCGCGCGAACGGCGGATTCGAGCGGTCGAGCACTGTATCGAACGGCGTCTGCCAGTGAATCCGCTGCGCCTGTTCGCGCCAGAACGCCTCGGGTTGCTCGATCGAACGGCGGTGGAAGTCGCGGTAACGGGTCATCTGCGGCGATCCTTCTGCTGCGTGAGTGAACGGGTCGAGTCGTGCGGATGTTGCGCGCGGCGGGAAAGCAGTGCGTATGTCCGCACAAGCATAGAGCACGCGCGGCGGTGCGGACAACGCGGGTTCACCATGACGGGTAGCCGCAAGCAAGCGCGAAACGCGCCGCCCAAAGAAAAAGGCGCCGGAGCGCCTTTTTCCTCATTCACCTCCGCAGAGGCGCATCACGCTTTCGCGCGCTTGCCTTCGACGTCCGGCAGAAACACCGTGAGCACGCCGATCAGCGGCAGGAACGAGCAGACCTTATACACATAGGCGATGCTGGTGGCGTCGGCCAACTGCCCGAGCACGGCCGCGCCGATCCCGCCCATACCGAACGCGAAACCGAAGAACAACCCCGCGACCATCCCCACCTTGCCGGGGATCAGCTCCTGCGCATAGACGAGGATCGCCGAGAACGCCGAAGCCAGCACGATACCGATGACCACCGTCAACACGCCGGTCCAGAACAGGTTGGCGTACGGCAGCAGCAGCGTGAACGGCGCGACGCCGAGAATCGACACCCAGATCACATACTTGCGGCCGATCTTGTCGCCGATCGGGCCGCCGATCACCGTGCCTGCCGCCACCGCCGCGAGGAACACGAACAGGTGGATCTGCGCGGCTTGAACCGGCAGATGGAACTTGTCGATCAGATAGAACGTGAAGTAGCTGTTGAGGCTGGCGAGGTAGAAGTATTTCGAGAACACCAGCAGCATCAGCACGCTCATCGCGAACATCACCTTGTTGCGCGACAGCGTCGCGTGACCGGTCTGGCTGCGCGCCTTCTTCACCGACGGATGAGCCTTGTACCAGCGGCCGATCTGCGTCAACACGACGATCGCGACAAGCGCCGCCACCGAGAACCACGCGATGCTGCGTTGGCCGTGCGGAATCACGATCAACGCGGCGAGCAGCGGTCCGAGCGACGAACCTGCATTGCCGCCCACCTGGAACAGCGACTGCGCGAGTCCATGACGGCCGCCCGACGCCATGCGTGCTACCCGCGACGATTCCGGATGGAACACCGACGAGCCGCAGCCGACCAGCGCCGCCGCGACCAGCAGCACGCCGAAACTCGGCGCGACCGACATCAGCAGCAGGCCGGCGAGCGTAAAGCCCATGCCGACGGGCAGCGAATACGGCTTCGGATGTTTGTCGGTATAGGTGCCGACAAGCGGTTGCAGCAGCGACGCCGTGATCTGGTAGGTCAGCGTAATCAGGCCGATCTGCCCGAACGACAGCGAAAAGTTGTCTTTCAGCATCGGGTAAATGGCCAGGATCAACGACTGGATCATGTCGTTGAGCAGGTGCGAAAAGCTGATCGCACCGAGCACGGAGTAAACCGTGCGCTGGACTTTGGCGGCCGGCTGCGCGGCGGCAGCCGGATTGGCAGAACCAGCGGTTCCGGCAGCGGCGCCGGCGAGGGCGCTTTTATCGAGGCTCGTTTCCATACGCTAGATGAGAGAGAAGAAAAGGGATGACGGGTAATGACGCAAGACTTAAGGCAATTCAAGGCGGGCGGTGTGTCGTGATTCTTCGTGTTCGCTTGCCGGTTTGAATTACTGCGGCGTTTCGACACGGCGCAGCGCCTTGACAGCTAATTATCGGAGTTTAATGTGGCCTCCGCGAATTGTAAGGACAAGTTTTGTCGCGAATCGGACACTTGCGGCTCATTCGGGCATCCCGGGCTCGCTGAAATCGGGAGCTCGGTGCACCGCGGCGTGCTTGCGGTGAGATGTGCTGTTATTGCCACGTCCGGTTTGCAAGCCGTCCGATAAATGCAGTTTGCGGATTTTTGGCCATGTATAAAACGGTCGCGGGCGCGAAGCTTACAAAGCGATGCGTCGAGGACCGGGCGTAACGGTCGGCATGAAGCGAGTTGCGTTAAAGATCGCAGACGTTTATGCCGTAGACCCGGAGAGATAAGCATCAATGCCGGAACCGATCTTTCCGGCAGTTCGAAACGTGGGGACGAGAATATGAAAGCAGTTTCGCTGGGCGGCCAGGCGGGCGCGGGGTTCGTACCGGAAGAGAAGGTGGCGGGCAAGCCGTCGCCGTCGCGTGGACAGGGCGGCGGCCCGCGTGCCGTGCGGCTCAAGGGCTTATCGGTGAAGGCGACGTTGCGGCTTGCGTTTGCCGTGCTGCTGATCGGCACACTTGCGATCGGCGTGTTTTCGCTGACCCAGATCAGCCGCCTGAACGCCTCCGCGCAATCGATCTACGACCAGGGCCACGTGGCGAGCATCGCTGCTGAGGAGGCGCGTGGCCACACGCTGCGCGCGAGCCGCGCGCAAAAGATGCTGCTGACCGCGACCACGGCCAAGGAGCGCGACGAACTTGGCGCCGACATCGACCGGGGTTTGAGCGGCCTCGCCGCGCAACTGGGCACGCTGCAGCAATACGTCGACGCGTCCGATGCAAAGGCCGTCGACCAGCAGAAGAAATTTGCCGCGGCCGTCACGGCGTGGAGCGGCCATTTGCGTGATTTCGTGACACTCGTGAAAGCGCAGCCGCTCGATCTTTCGCAGATGAACTGGCAGGTCGGCACGCAGGACGTCTCGTTGCTGGTTGAGACCGGCAAGCTCGAAAAGCTCGTCGACGAAATTGTCGAGCAGCGCGGCAGGGCGGCGAAGGCGACCATCGAGGCGTCGGGATTTATCTTCCATTCCTCGTTCGTGATGATCGCGGTGATGACCGTCGCGCTGATCGTGTTGGCGTTCGCCATTAGCGAGTGGGTGGTACGACGCCTTGCCGGCCAGCTCGGCGGCGAGCCTGCGTACGCCAAGGAAATTGCCAGCCGGATCGCCGCGGGCGACCTGTCGAATCAGATCGCCTTGGGGCGCAAGGACAAATCGAGCATGCTGTACGCGCTGCACGACATGCAAAGCGGCCTTGCAACGACGGTCTCCGACATCGCATCCAGTGCGGACGCGATTGCGACCGCCTCGGGTGAAATTTCGATGGGCAATCTTGACTTGTCGCAGCGTACCGAGTTGCAGGCGATGGCGCTCGAGCGGACTGCGAGCAGCATGGAGCAGTTGACCTCCACGGTCAGACAGAACGCCGACAACGCGAAGCAGGCGAGCACCTTGGCCAACACGGCTTCGGAAATTGCGGAGAAGGGCGGCGAAGTTGTGAGCCGCGTGGTCGCGACGATGAACGAGATCAACGATAGCGCGCGAAGCATTGGCGACATCATCGGCGTGATCGAGGGAATTGCATTCCAGACCAACATTCTGGCGTTGAACGCCGCGGTGGAAGCCGCCCGAGCCGGCGAGGAAGGCCGTGGCTTTTCGGTCGTCGCCGCCGAAGTGCGCAATCTGGCCCAACGCAGCGCGTCGGCGGCCAAGGAGATCAAGGGTTTGATCAGCACATCGGTGCAGCGCGTGAGTAATGGCTCGACATTGGCACAAGACGCCGGCCAGACCATGGACGAAGTCGTGAAGGCCGTGAAGCGTGTGACCGACATCATGGGAGAGATTTCAGCGGCGTCATCGGAGCAGAGCGCCGGCATCGAGGAGATCAACCTGGCGGTGACACAGATGGATTCGGGTACGCAGCAGAACGCTGCGCTGGTGGAGCAGGCAACGGCGGCCGCAAGATCGCTGGATGACCAGGCGCGGGGGCTGAAGCAGATGGTTGGAAAGTTCAGGCTGTAAGCCGGCGAGGCTTAGAGCTTGAACATCGCGACCGAGCCACCGCGACCGAGCCACCGCGACTGGGGTACCGCTACTGAGGTACCCCGACCGAAGCACTACGAGTGAGGTACCGCGACGAATCGCTGCGACCGGGGTACCGCGACCGAAGCACTGCGGCTGGGTGCCGGGACTGAGCAGCCGCGATTGAGGTCTGCGCCCGAATCGCTGCGAATGAGGCCTCGCGCCTGAACGACCGCGACGGCGCGCGCAGCGCCGCCGGAAGAATGACTGCTGTGTCACGGGCGCGGAGTGTGCGAGAACCCGGATTCCAGATGCACCACTACCGTAACTGCGCGGGGGACCCGCTTAAGAACTAGCGGTTTGAGCCGCTTTCTCTTGCTTACTTCTCTTTGCGGCCGGCAAAGAGAAGTAAGTGCCCGCCCCGCACAGGGGCGACGCTAATAGACCAATAAGAAATCAAGGAAAGGCCAACACCATAAGAGCACAGACGAACAAGCGCCGCGCAGCCAACCATCATTAGCCAGCCTTAACAACAACAGTACAAGTAATCCCCGCCGCCAACACAACCCCCTGAGGCACAGAATCAATAGCAACCCGCACGGGCACACGCTGCGCCAACCTAACCCAATTAAAAGTCGGATTAACATCAGCCAGCAGCTCGCGGCTTTCGGGATTATCCCGATCATAGATCCCGCGAGAGATGCTCTCGACGTGCCCTTGAAGCGTGCCTCCACTCATCAACCGAACTTCAGCCTTATCACCGATACGAACATGAGGCAGCTTGGTCTCCTCAAAATACCCATAAACCCAAAATGAGTGACTATCAACAATCGCCACCTTGGCAGAACCCGCAATCGCATAATCCCCACGAAACACGTTAAGGTTAGTGACATAACCGTCAACCGGCGCAACAACCCGAGTCCGCTCAAGATTAAGCTTCGCAGCATCAAGTGCAGCCAAAGCCTGCTGATAAGAAGCCTCAGCAGCAGAAGCAGTATGAGTAGCATTCTCACGACTCTCCTTGGACACCACCAAAGCATCCATATCCGCCCGCCGCTGCGCATCATCCCGCCTCATTTGCAACTCAGCCTTCCGCGCAGCAACAGCCGCCTGCGCCTGCTCAACAGCAATCTGATAGTGCGACGGATCGATCTGCATCAACAGATCACCTTTCTTGACCAGTTGATTATCCTTAACAGGCAGATCAACCACCGCGCCGGAAACATCCGGCGCCACATTCACAATCTCGGCGCGCACGCGCCCATCACGTGTCCACGGCTCATCCATGTAATGAACCCACAACACGCGCCCAATCAAGATCGCGACGATAAAAATAATGGCTGTCGCGACGAAGCCAACAATATTTCGGATGGTCATGTTTCGACTCTGATCAACGATAAACGGCGAGACTCAGCACGCCGCACACACACACGAGCAAGCTGGCCCGGAACAAGGACGGATGCCACACCACGCGATACAAGCCGGTATAGGCAATCACGCGATCCAACACCCAGGTAAGCGCGGCGCCCGCGATAAACAGCAGCACAATGGCCGGCACGTAGGCGTCGAAAACGGCGATATCACGTGGCATGACGAACTCCTTCTGACGCGTCGGCCCGTCCGCTCATCAGCGGTTCAAGCGGCGATTGCGGATCGAGCAGCGCGGTACGAATGAAATGCAGTTGACTCAAAATGCGTTGCAGCCGATGCCGCTCGTCACGCGGCGGCGTGAAGGTAGCCAGCACCTGTTGGACCGCGGCAATCGCATCGGTGGTAGCGGCGAGCGCGCGGTCGAAACGGTCCGCGCGCGGCCGTTCGAAAAGCGCTGTGACCGCATTGCGCATTGCACGCAAGCTGACGCGCCACGGCATCGACTTCGCGTAGCGCGCGTCGGCGGGCAGCGCCGCCACCTCGCGGCGTAGATCGATCATCGCGTTGCCGACTTCGAGCACCGAGAAGAGCCAGCGCAAGGTGTCGCGTTTGAGTTCGGGTTCGTTCGGCGCGAGCGCATTGATCTGGAACATCAGATCGCGTGCGCCGCTCTCGAAGCGCGAACGCACCCGGCGCATGCCCGCACGGCTAGCCAGCGTCACCTGGCGGCGCAGGTCCACCAGCAGGCGGTTGCGCAGCCAAGGCGTCGAAGGCGGCAGCAGCACGGCAAAGGCAATCACGCACACCAGCATCGACAGCACCAGCGCGATCGCGTCGTTGATGGTGCCGCTCGGGTCGTAATGAATCAGGTTGTCCGGACCGGCCAGGAAGCAGAAGAAGATGCAGTAGCCGACGCCGTAGCCGGCGAGCGCCGGGCGCGTCGTCATGAATACGCCGAGCAGCAGGAACGGCGTGAGCGCGGCGCACAGCAGTGCAAAGCCGTCGATGTGCGGATACACGCCGTACTGCACGATCATGGCCGTTACCGAGGCGACCAGCGTGCCACCGGCCATCTGGAACGCCGTGCGCTTCGGATTCGGCGACGACGACGCCAGCGCGCACACCGCCGCGGCGTCCAGCGTCAAGGTCGAGCCACTCGGCCACGCGGTCGCGATCCAGAATGCGCCGAGCACGATCATCACGACGGCCGCGCGCACGCCGGCGACACCCGCGGCAATGCCATTCGTTTTCGGTTCGTAGCGCTCGATCCAGCGCTCGCGTTCGTGCGTGTCGACGGCAAGCGATGCATAGGTGGCCGCGTACGCGTGCAGATCGTCGATGAAGCGATACAGCAGTTCAGCGCCCGTGTCGAAATCGAGCAGTGGTGCGTCCGGCTGCGTTTCCAGTTCGGCGCGTGTCGCGCGGACTCGCTTGGGCAGTTCGGCTTTGTACGCGTCGAGTTGCGCGGCGGCGTGGGCCGCATCGGCGGCACTCAGCACGGGTTCGCCCGACTTCGCCAGCAACGGCGCGATTTCCTTGAAGTACGGTTCCAACGCTTCGACCGCGACGGTCGCGCCGCGGGTGTTCGCGTCGCGCAACCGGTTCATCAACTGATGCAGCGCGTGAAAGCGCGTCGACGCGGTCATGAACTCGCTGTTCAGACGCGCCAGCCGGCCGCCGCGCATCCGCGAATCGGGGCCTTCGAACACCGCGACACTGCGCGCCGCTTCGAAACCGACGATGTCGGCGACAAAGCGCGCATTGGTCGCTTCGATGTGCGCGCGGTCGTTGCGGCCGGCCAAAGAGGCCGACACATATTCGACGAACGCCGAGAAACGCGCGCGCACGGTGCCGCGCATCTGCAAGCCGGCGAACTGCGGAAACACGAGGCCACTGACCGCGCCCGCGCAGACGATGCCGACCACCACTTCAGCCACCCGCGTGAGCGCGCTCAGAAACGCGCCGTCCGGATGCTGCGAAGCCGGAATGCCGATCAGCGCGGCGGTATAGCCGGCCAGCACGAACCCATAGGACCGGAAGTTGCGATTGCGCGCGGCGCCCGCAGTGCAGATGCCGACCCAGATCGCAGTCGAGACGATGAACAGTTCCGGCTGCTGCGCGAACAGGCCGATCAACGCGAGCATCACGACGAGGCCGACCAGTGTGCCGCAGATCCGGTAGAAACTCTTGGCGAACACCATCCCGCTTTGCGGCTGCATCACGATGAACACGGTGGTCATGGCGGTGCGGGGCTGCGGCAGATCGAGTTTCATCGCGATGCCGAGCGCCAGAAAGCAGGCGGCGAGCGCTTTGAACAGATAGACCCATGTGAGACCGTCGGTGCGCGCCCAGTCGGCGGCGGCCGAATAGAGCGCGGTAAACGATGCCGGGCGCGGCGCGGGAGAGGGGGAGGCTGACATGGTCGGCTTCCTTACTCGGCCGCTGCTGCGGTGGAGGACAGGTGAGACGTGGTGGCCGCGGCGCTCATACCGGTGTCGCTCGCACGTTTGGCAGCAGCGCGCGATGGTTTTGCCGCAGCGGCGGCCGGGCTTTGCGCTGGTGCCGTGGCCGCAGCGGGTGCGGTGCTACCCGTATGACTCGCCGAATCGGTCTGCGTCGGCGCGTTCGACGGCTTGGCCGCAGCGGTCGAACCTGCTGCCACCGCATTGCCCTTGCCATGCGCCGGCAACGTCTCGTTTGCCTGCGGTCCGTTCGCCGGCTCGTCGAGTCCACCGCCCAACGCCGTGACCAGCGACGCATGCGCGCCGAGGCGCTCGGCCTGAATCTTGGCGACGCCTTCCTGCGCGCGCAGCAATTGGCTTTGCGCGATCAGCACATTCAGGTAGTCGGTCAGACCACGCCGATACCCTTCGCGCGCGAGGTCATAGTTCTTGCGAGCCGCCGCGACCGAACGGTCGGCGTCTTGCGCCTGGGTCGCGAGCGAACGGATCCGGATCACCTGATCGGAGATGTCCTTCAGCGCGCCGACGATCGACTGGTTATAGCGATCGACCGCCTCGTCGTATCCTGCCGAGGCCGCGCCGAGTTGCGAGCGCAAGCGCCCGCCGTCGAGGATCGGCAGCGACAGCGCCGGACCCGCGCTCCAGCTATGCGACGGGTCTTTCAGGAACTGGAACAGCGGCCCCATTGCGGCATATCCGCCGATCGACGCCAACAGGTTGATATCCGGATAGAAGCTGGCCTTGGCGACGTCGATGCCGCGCGCTTGCGCCGCTACCGTCCAGCGCGCCGCGACGACGTCCGGCCGATGGCCGATCAGATCCGCAGGCAGTGCGCTCGGCAGAGCGGCGGGTGCGGTGTCGAGCGAGAGCGTCGGACGCTGGATTTCGTCACCCGCGCCAGGACCCTTGCCGGCCAGTGCGGCCAATTGATTGCGGCCGAGTGCGATCTTTTCCTCGATCTCATCGATCTGACGTTCGTATTCCGGCAGCGGCGTTTCGGCCTGGCTCACTTCGAGCTGCGTGCCGATGCCGCCTTTCAGACGCCGGTTCGCCAGGTCGACGATCTGCTGCTGTTGCTGCAGCGTGGATCTGGCGATATCGAGTAGCGCGTAGTTCAGCGACATCTCGATGTACGTGCGCACCACGTTGCCTTCCAGTTCGAGCTGGGCGGCGCGGAAGTCCGCCGCGCTGGCGTGAGCGGTGTCGAGCGCGCGTTCGGCGGCGTTCTTGTCCTTGCCCCAGAGATCGAGGTTGTACGACAGACCCAGCGTGCCGGTGTTATTCCACGATTGTTCGCCCGCGAGCGGGCCCGGGCCGTAATAGAGGTTGTCGGCCCATTTCTGGCGCTGGATCGACAGGCTGCCGTTCACTTGCGGCGACAGCGCTGAACGGGCGACGCCCGCCATCGACACGGCTTCGCGCACCCGCGCCTGGGCGACGGCGAGGCTCGGATTGCCCGTCTGCGCGGCTTCGATCCACTCATTGAGTTGCGGATCGTTATAGGCACGCCACCAGTCGGCGGCTGGCCATTGCGCGTCCGCGTTGGCGGCGCGGATGGCGTTGCCTGCGTCGAGCGAGGCGGGCTCGATTCCTCGGTCTTGGGGCGCGATGCCTCCGGTACTGGCACAGCCGGCGATTGTTAATAGGATCGTAAGAACCGCGGCTGCGGCGATCCGTTTCTGTACCGGAGACTGCACGATTTCCTCCAAAATTGGCTATAGAAGCATGTGCGTCATTATATTTTTCGATTGATTGGGGAATAACCGGTAAAGATGCAAGGCATTTTTACGCAATATGAGATAATCGCCTTTGCGAATTGTGTAACAATCGCCACCGATCACTTGGAAAAGAGTATGGATACGCTTCAAAACATGCGCGTATTTGTCCGCGTCGTCGAAGCGGGCAGCTTTACGGGTGCCGCGCAGCACCTGAACACGACCACGGCGTATGCGTCGCGCGCGGTTTCCGACCTGGAAGCGCATCTGCGCACACGTCTGTTGAACCGCACCACGCGCCGTATCGCGTTGACCGAGGCGGGTGAACGCTATCTGCAGCGTTGCGAGCAGATTCTCGCGTACGTGGATCAGGCCGAAGCGGAAGCCAGCGACGCCCACGCGCGTCCATCCGGCAAGCTCAAGGTCCACGCGATGACGAGCTTCGGCCAGCACTATGTGGTGCCGGCGGTGGGCCGTTATCAGGCGCGCTATCCGGACGTGCATATCGAACTGACGCTCGCGCAGCGCATGCCCGATCTGCTCGATGAAGGTTTTGATGTCTCGCTGACCCTCGCGACCGGCCTGCCGGATTCGGGGCTGGTGTCGCAGCGGCTGGGCAGCGCGTTCAGCATCGTGTGCGCCTCGCCGGCTTATCTGGAGCGGCACGGCGTGCCCCAAACGCCCGCGGACCTCGCGCGTCACACTTGTCTGCAAATGGTCACGCCGATTTTTCCGACCGACAAATGGATTTTCGACGGCCCGAACGGCGAGGAAACGATTGCCCTGGGGCCGGCCACCTTCCAGGTGAATGTCGCCGAAGCGATGGCTGTCGCGGCGTCCAGTGGCATGGGCGTGGGGCTGATTCCGATCTACTCGGCGATCAGCGGTTTGCGTAGTGGTGAGTTGGTGTGGCTTTTGCCGGAATACACCTCGCAGGAAATGAATCTGTACGCGCTGTATCCGTCACGGCAGTATCTGGACGCGAAAATTCGCACCTGGGTCGAATTTCTGCGCGACGAACTGCCTGCCACGTTGGCCGTCGATCAGGAAGAATTGCGCCAGTTCGCGCGCAGCTGAGGCAGCGCCGCGCGAGTGGTTGACCGTTGTTGACGGCTTTGGCCACGCGTGGCATGACAGCCTGTTACATAAGTGCCGCGCTGCAACATTTCCTTACTTCCGCACCGCGATCGATTTGCTAACGTGTGGTTCATACGCTGCCGCATTCAGCCGGACGCGTACAATAAGCCGCTGTTCGGCAAATCGCAAGAACCGCAACAAACGCAACAACCAAGAACTCAAGGACGAGGAACTCATGGATACGCATCTGATGATCGGCGTGGCCGTCATGTTGGGACTGATCGGAATCGCCGCATCGCGCGAACTGTTGCGCCGTCTGCGTGAACAGCAGCCGCAACTGATGCCGATCAAGGTCGAGCGTCCTGATCTGCAGGCACAGCGGCACGAGCGTTGAAGCATGAGAGCGTGCCGGATTGCCCGGCGTGCGGTGATTGAGCTTGCTGTTGCGTTTTCCTGCGTGTTTTCCGCGTTACCGCGCCATGGCGGTCTGCCTGCCGATCTGTTTCGATCCGCGCTCCGTATGCGTGGTTTGGTGCTTCGATCCGCAGTCCGTACGGTTGAACCAGTGCTTCGATTCGCGCTCCGGACGGTCGGCGCAGCGCTTCGATCTGCCCTCCGCACGCTTGGCGCAGCGCTTCGATCCGCGCTCCGCGCGCCTAGTGCAGCGCTTCGATCAGACCCGGCTCGTCATTGAGCGTGCGGTCCACCTCCGGACTCACCCGATGCCAGCGAAACCGCGCGGCGGGCAGGCAGGCGCTGCGCGCGAGCTGTTCGAGTTCGTCGAACTGCAGTGCCGCATCCAGCCAGCGGCGCGCCGCCTCGGGCGCGAATACCAGGGGGCGGCGGTCGT
This sequence comes from Paraburkholderia sp. RL17-337-BIB-A, assembly GCF_046025895.1. Taxonomy (NCBI): domain Bacteria; kingdom Pseudomonadati; phylum Pseudomonadota; class Betaproteobacteria; order Burkholderiales; family Burkholderiaceae; genus Paraburkholderia; species Paraburkholderia sp. RL17-337-BIB-A. Next base: position 1,313,831 of record NZ_JARESY010000001.1, read on the forward strand.
GCACGTCGATCAGGCCCGCGTCGGCCGTGGCCGTCACGATCACCAATCCCATGCCGTCCGTTTGCGCTTGCGTGCCGCGTACGCTCGATAAGGCCGCGAGGTACATCGGGACGGCGCTTTTAAGATGCACGAAGTAGGGCTGGCGGACCGTGGCCTCGACTTGCGCGGCGGTGGTGCCGTTTGATGGTGCGGCCACCGCTTCCATGCGCCATTCGAACCAGCCGTCTGCCGGCACCAGTACCCGTCCCGTTTTCCACAGGTCTTTGAAGTAGCGCGTGTGCGGCGCGGTTTCGGCGCGCGCGTTGATCGTCTGCGGCAGATGCTGCTCGCGTGCCCAAGCCGGGCAATACCCCCAGTGGATCGCACGCAACGTCTGGTCTGGGTAAATCGCGAGCGGATGGGTGCCCGGCGCGAGGTTGTAGCCGGGGCGGCGGTCTGCGGCGTCGAACAGCATGACCGGATCGGCGAGGCCGAGCTGCTGGGCGTACAGATGCGGATCGCGGTACTGGCTGATTCGACCACACATGAGCGACCTCCTGGCAAGACCCGACGACAACAACAGCGTAGTGCGTCGCGCCTGGCCGCGCTACCCAGATCGGCCCGAAGCCGAGGCTATATCTCCACGACCTTATCCCACGTGAACTGCGGATTCTCCCACTGCCGGGTGCGCCGGTCGAAATAGCCACGTGGATTGCAGACCACGCGCGTGCCGTTCACGGTGTAATCGAAGGGGCTATGCGTATGCCCGTGAACCCATAGCGCGACGGGCGCGCACACCAGTTGCGGCAAATGATTGACGAAACCGGCCGACACGCGATCGTGCGCGTAGCGCTCGGCCAGACTCAGCCGATGCGGCGCGTGATGCGTGACGACGATCGTCTTGCCGTCGAACGGTCTGGCGAGCTCGTTTTCGAGCCAGGCGCGCGCCTGGCGGTGCAGCGCGAGAGAATCGCCAGGGGTGAAGTCGCGTGGCGAGTCCTGGGTGTCGTGCGGCCAGTTCATCTGGATCAGGCCGCGGAAGTCGAGCATCGCCCGGCGCGAAGCGTCAATGCAGTCGGCGAGCGTGTCAGGATCCGCGCCGTATAACGCGAAGTCGGTCCACAAGGTGGTGCCGAGCACGCGCCAGCGGCCTTGCGGGTCGACCAGCGCCGCATTGTTCAGCACATGCACGTTGTCGACTTGCGCGGCTGCGTCGTAGAGGGCCGTGTCGAGCGCGCCGAATTCGCCGTCGTAGTACTCGTGATTGCCTGGCACGTAGACGACCGGCACGGCGCCGTCGAAGGTTTGCGCGGCCCAGCGCGGGCCGGCCGCATGATTGTGGATGTCGCCGGCCAGCACGATCAGATCCGCGTGCGCATGCGGGATCAGCTCGGGCTCGTCGTTCTCCAGATGCAGATCGGACAGCACGCGAATCTTCACGACGACAACTCCTGCAATGGGCCTCGCACCAGATGGCGAAGGCTTTCGGAACAAAGGCTTTAAAACGAAGGTTCTAAACCGAAGGCCTTAAACCGAAGCTTTAAAACGAAGGCTCTAAACCAAAGGTTCAAAACCGAAGGCTCTAAACCCTAGCGTAGCACCTTGCCTGGATTCATCAGGTTCAGCGGGTCGAGCGCGCGTTTGACGGCGCGCATCAGCTGTACCTCGACGTCCTGCTTGTAATGCATCGCCTCGTCGATTTTCAACTGGCCAAGACCGTGCTCCGCGCTGATGCTGCCGCGATGCCGGTGCACGCTGTCGTAGACGAGCTGGTTGATCGGACCTTGCCAGGTCTTGAGGAACGCCTTCGCGTCGACGCCCTCTGGCGCCTGCACGTTGTAGTGCAGGTTGCCGTCGCCGAGATGGCCGAACGTGACCATGCGCACGCCCGGCACGGCTTGCGCGATCGCCGCGTCGGTTTCCTCGATGAAGTGACCAATGCGCGAAATTGGCACCGCGATATCGTGCTTGATGTTCAGGCCTTCCTCAGCCTGCGCGAGCGGGATGTGTTCGCGCAGATTCCAGAATGCTCGCGACTGCGTGAGGTTTTCCGCGACCACCGCGTCTTCCACCAGACCTTCTTCGAGCGCGGTTTCCATCAGGCGCTCGAACAGTCCGCGCGCGTGCTCCTCGCTCTCGCTGTCCGACAATTCCAGCAGCACGACTTGCGCGTGCGGTTCGGCGAAGGGATAGCGCATCTGCTCGAAATGCCGGCCCACCAGCCGCAGACAGAAATCCGACATCAGTTCGAAGCCGGTCAGAAGCGGCCCGGCGACGCGTTGCGTGAGCGACAGGAAATCGAGCGCCGCATGCGGCGACGCGAGTGCGGCGAGCGCCGTGACACGCGCGGCCGGTTGCGGATGCAGCTTGAGCACCGCAGCAGTGATGATGCCGAGCGTGCCTTCCGCGCCGATGAACAGATCGCGCAGGTCGTAGCCGGTGTTGTCCTTGCGCAGTCCGCGCAGGCCGTCCCACAGTTCGCCTTGCGGCGTCACCACTTCCAGGCCCAGACAGAGTTCGCGCGTGTTGCCGTAACGCAGTACGCCGGTGCCGCCCGCGTTGGTGGCGAGATTGCCGCCGATCGTGCAACTGCCTTCCGCCGCGAGGCTCAAGGGGAACAGGCGGCCGGCTTGCCCGGCGTGCTTTTGCACGTCGGCAAGGATAACGCCGGCTTCGACCGTGATCGTGTTGTTGTGCGGATCGATATCGCGCACACGGTTCAGACGCCGCAGACTGATGATCGCCTGCGCGCCGCTTGCATCCGGCGTGGCGCCGCCGGCCAGACCGGTGTTGCCGCCCTGCGGCACCAGCGCGATGCGATGCTCGATGGCGAGTTTGACGAGCGCCGCGACCTCGTCAGGCGTGGCCGGGCAGAGCACGGCGCAGGCCGCGCCGGTGTAGCGGTGACGCCAGTCGGTGAGGTAAGGCGCAGTGTCGTGCGGGTCGGTCAGCACGTGGGCTGCGCCGATTACGTCGCGGCAGGCAGTGAGGAAAGCGGCTTGGGTCATGTTGGTCGGTCGGGATGTTCGGCGGATAGGTTATGCGGGAAGCGCTGTTTTCATCGGGTGCCTCCCTCGGCCTGCCCGGCGTTCGGTTTTGCGTTCTCTTTTGCTGCCTGTTTTGCCGCCTGCCTGGCTGCCCGTTTTGCCGCGCGCTTGAACGGAGCGACATAGGCGAGCGTGCAGACGAAAAAAACCACGGAGAGCGCGGCTTCGAGCCAACCGAGGCGGGCGCTCAGGCCGCGATCGCTCCAGCCGCGGACGATGCCCTCGGCAAAATACAGCAGGATCAGCATCGACGCCCATTGCAACGTGTAAAGCCGATGCCGCCACACGCCGGGCAGGGCGAGCAGGAGCGGCACGGCTTTGAGCACCAGCGCCGAGCCGCCTGGACGCAGCGGCGCGAGCCACCATTCCCACGCGACGGACAATACGATCAGCGCGAGCAGGGCGGCAGTGGCGCCGGATGCGGCGGCGATTTTCGGCGGTGAGACCGGCTCGCTCACGGCCGTTCGCTCATGGATGCCGCCGCGCGGGCAACGCGCGCGCCGAGGGCAATCGCAAGCGTTTTTTCGTCGGCGGAGATGCCCTGTCCGGCCGTGCCCGCGCGTGCGAAATGCGACGCGCCGTAGGGCGTGCCGCCGGTTTGCGTGGTGGACAACGCACTCTCGGTGTACGGAATCCCGACGATCAGCATGCCGTGATGCAGGAGCGGCAACATCATCGACAACAGCGTGGATTCCTGGCCGCCGTGCAAACTGCCGGTGGACGTGAACACGCAGGCCGGTTTGCCGGACAGCGCACCCGCAAGCCACTGCGGCGTGGTGCCGTCGAGAAAGTATTTCAGCGACGCGGCCATGTTGCCGAAGCGGGTGGGCGAACCGAGCGCGAGACCGGCGCATTCCTCGAGATCGCGCAGTTCGACGTAGGGCGGTCCTTCAGCGGGAATATCCGGCTGGGTCGCTTCGCAGACGGTGGAAACCGCCGGCACGGTGCGCACGCGCGCCTGCATGCCGGGAACGCTGTCGACGCCGTGGGCGATCGCCAGCGCAAGCTCGCGCGTGGCGCCGTGACGGCTGTAATAAAGCACGAGAATGTCTTTCATAGGCCTCATCGGTGAGCGGGTATTATAGGGGCTGGGTCCGCTGCACAGGCCATCCATAGCCATTCGGCCAGGCCTCGCGCTCTGTCCTGACACACTGTTTGATCAAGCAAGGAGGTGGGTTTGTTGTCCAGGGTGCGTTTCGATCTCGACACGCTCAAACGGCTCGCGCAGTTTGCCGCGAAGCGCAGCAGCGAAGACCGCATTCCGCAGGTGGCCGGCAGCCTCACGTTCACCACCATGCTCGCGCTCGTGCCGCTTGCCACGGTCGCGTTCGCGCTGTTCACCGCGTTTCCGATTTTCAGTTCGTTTCAGATGTCGCTGCAGATTTTCCTCGCCGACCATCTGATGCCCGCGCAGCTCAACAGTCAGATTTTCAATTATCTGAACCAGTTCGCGTCCAAGGCGAAGGGCCTCACGACCATCGGCATGATTTTTCTGTTCGTCACCGCCGTGATGACGATGATGACCGTGGAGTCCGCCTTCAACGTGATCTGGCGGGTGCGCAAGGCGCGGCCATTCGCGCAGCGCATTCTGGTCTACTGGGCGATCATCACGCTCGGTCCGATTCTGATCGGCGTGAGTCTGTCGATTTCTTCCTATCTGTTCACGCGGTCCATGGCGTTCACGGCCGCCCAGCACATTACGCCGGTGATCGACTGGGCGCTGACCAGCGCCGCGCTGCCGCTGACGGCCCTCGCCTTCACGATGCTGTACGTATTTCTGCCGAACTGCCGCGTGGAATGGCGCGACGCGGTGATTGGCGGGATTACTGCCGCGATCGCTTTCGAACTCGCCAAGCGCGGCTTTGGCTATTACGTGCGCCGTATTCCTACCTACACGGCGGTGTACGGCGCATTTGCCGCTGTGCCGCTGTTTCTGTTGTGGATGTACCTCTGCTGGTTCATCGCACTGGCCGGCGCGATGATTGCGTCGGCGTTGCCGGCGATCCGGATCGGCCAGTTTCATCGGCCGACTTTCGAGGGCAGCGATCTGTTCGATTCGCTTGAATTGCTCGCACGGCTCTCGGAAGCGCGCGACGCCGGCAAGCGCGGCTACACGGTGCCGGATCTCTCGCGAATGCTTCGTCGCGAGATGGACACCACGATCAAGCTGCTGCAAAAGCTCGAGGAGATCGAGTGGATCGCGCGCTTGCAGGAGGACGGCATGCGTCCGCACTTCCTGCTGCTGGCGAATCCGGCGCAGATCACGGTTGAGCAGCTGTTCGACCTGTTCGTGATCGATCGCGCGGAGCTCGAATATCAGCTTCAACTGCACTCCACGCGCGTGGATGGCGAGACGCTTCTGGCGGCGCTGGAAAACGACAAACTGAAAGTGACGCTCGCCGCGTTGCTGGCGGCGCGTGCTGCCTCACGGGCAGCGCGTGCCCAGGAAAATGGGCAGGGCACTTCTTCAATGCCTCATCAGGCTGCATGAGCAGGCTGCATGAGCAGGCAGCCTGAACGCGCCGGCAGACCTACAGAGAAATTTTTCCGACGCAGATGTCCTTGAACATCACCCAATCGCCCATCAGGCTATAGAGCGGATGCCGGAAAGTAGCCGGGCGATTCTTCTCGAAGAAGAAATGCCCGACCCAGGCAAAGCCATATCCGCAGATGACGGCGGCCGGCAGCCATAGCCAGTCACCGGTGGCGAGCGCCATGGCGAGGCAACCGATCACGCCGAGCGAACCCACGAAATGCAGCCGCCGCGATACCGTGTTGCGATGCTCGCTCAGGTAGTACGGATAGAACTCCGCGAAGCTCGCGAAGTGATCGGTGTGCGCGGTTTGAGCCATCATGGCCTCCGAATGTCGACGCTACTCGATTCCGTGCCCGTCGCTCCCAGGTTGCTTCGCCGTGTGCCGACAGGTTCGGAACGCACTCGAAACAGGACAGGCTTGAGTCATTGTGCGGGTATCGGGCTATGCGCGCAACCTGGCCATTCGGCCGATGGCGCGTCTGCACGGGTGCGCTTATCGTGACGACTCACAACGATTACTGACCACCGTATGAAACAGTGCCTGTGGTTTTCGAGGCGAAGCTGAACAGCGCGTCGAGCGTGGCATCGGGCTGCTCGGTCATCAGGGCGTGGCCGGCTTCGAGCGTCACGGTGTCGACCGGTACGCCGGCTTGAGCGAGCGCGTCGGCGAGCGCTTTGGCCGCGCGTGGCGGCGTCATCGCATCGCGCCGGCCCACGATCAGGCGCGTCGGGCAACGCACCTCAGCGGCTCGTGTGAGGCCGTCCGCGTAGCCGTTGCACGCGGTGAAGTCGGTGTGGAACAGGTGCGTTTCGCCGCTCGCCGAGACACGCTCCATCAACCGCTGGTTCATGCCGTGCAGCCAGAAGCCCGGGCCCGGGCACGACGGTTTGGCGGCGAGCGTCGAATGCGACCATTGATTGACCATCTCGATTGCTTCGGGCTCGCGATGCAGGGCGGCGTCGAGCAACGCGTCGGAGACGGCCATTGGGATGGCGGTGGCGAGCAGCGCCAGGTGCGTGACGCGCTCCGGATAGCGGCCGGCGAAGTCGAGTGCGATTAGCGAGCCCATGCTGTGGCCGGCCACGAATGCGCGTTGTACGCCGGCGGCGTCAAGCAGGGCGGCCAGCCAGTCGGCCATTGCTGTCACGGTGGTGAGCGCGGGGCCGGCGCTGCGGCAGTGGCCGGGCAGATCGACCGCCAGTACGCCGAAGCCGTGATGCGCGAAGTAACGCGTTTGCAATGCCCACACGCTATGGTCATGCTCGGCACCGTGGATGAACACCGCGGTCGGCAGGCTGGGGTCGAAGGGTTTGCCGCCGGTGTACGCGTAGGCGGGCTTGCCTTGAACGGTGAGGATCATGCGGACTCCGGGCGTGGTTTGGTTGCGTCAGCGGATGGGCTGGATGAATTGTCCTGAGCCTGCGGGGTGGATGAACCGGATAGGTTGTCGGGGGCCTGCGGGGTGGATGAACTGGTTAGGTTGTCGAGGGCCTGCGGGGCGGACGAATTGGACAGGCTTCCTTGCGCCGAAGCAGCGGATGAACTGGACGGGCTGTTTTTCGCCGCGCCGGACGAACCAGATGGTCCGCTCCCCGGCACCCTCGTCCCGCTCGCCTTCTGCGCGGCTTTCAGCGCACGCTTGAGGTCGTCGATCAGATCGTCGGGGTCTTCGAGACCGATCGACAGGCGGATCGTGCCTTCGGCGATGCCGGCTGCGGCGAGTGCGGCGGCGTCCATGCGGAAGTGCGTCGTCGATGCAGGGTGGATGACCAGTGAGCGTGCGTCGCCGACGTTCGCGAGGTGCGAGAACAGCGAAAGCGTTTCAATGAAGCTGCGTCCGGCGGCGCGGTCGCCGCGCAGAGTGAAGCTGAACACCGCGCCCGCGCCGCGCGGCAGCAGACGCTTCGCGAGCGCATGGTCCGGATGCGATGGCAGTTCCGGATAGGCGACGGCTTCGACGGCGGGGTGTGCGCACAGGAATTCAACTACCTTGCGCGTATTCGCGACGTGCCGTTCCATGCGTAGCGGCAGCGTCTCGATGCCTTGCAGGAGTTGCCAGGCGGCCTGGGGATGCAGGCAGGCGCCGAAGTCGCGCAAGCCCTCGCGGCGCGCGCGCAGGAGAAACGGTGCGACAGTGCTTTCCTCGGCGAATACCATGCCGTGAAAGCCCTCGTACGGTTCGGTGAATTCGGGAAAACGGCCGGATGCGTTGAAGTCGAACGTGCCGCCGTCCACGAGCACGCCGCCGATCGTGGTGCCGTGCCCGCCAAGGAATTTGGTCGCCGAGTGATAGACGAAGTCGGCGCCATGGTCGAACGGCTTGAGCAGGTAGGGCGTGGTGAAGGTCGAGTCGACCAGCAGCGGCACGCCGTGCTCGTGCGCGATTTGCGCCACCGCGGCGATATCGAGCACGTCGAGGCCGGGGTTGCCAAGCGTCTCGCCGAACAGCAGGCGCGTGTTCGGCCGCAGCGCGGCGCGCCATGCGTCGGGATCGCCCGGTTTGACGAAGCTTGTCTCGATGCCGAAGCGCCGCAGCGTGTAGTGCAGCAGGTTGTGCGAGCCGCCGTACAACGCGCTGGAGGCGACGATATGGGCGCCCGCGCCCATCAACGTAGCGATCGCCAGATGGAGCGCAGCCTGGCCGCTCGCTGTACCGATCGCGCCCGCGCCGTTTTCCAGCGCGGCAACGCGTTCCTCGAACACGGCCACAGTCGGATTCGAGATGCGCGAATAGACGTGGCCGGCGCGCTCCATATTGAAGAGCGCCGCGGCGTGGTCCGAGTCGCGGAACGAAAACGACGTACTCTGGTAAATAGGCGTGGCGCGCGCGCCGGTGGTGGGATCGGGGGCGGCGCCGGCGTGCAGCGCAAGCGTATCGAAACGGTTGGCGGACATCCTGGGCGGCGAGGCCACGGACAGCCTCGCGAAAGGTGAAAGTGGCGGCCATCCTATCACCGGCGTGAATCGCTTCAAGCGCGGTTTTCCCGATGCGCGCGGTCTACATGGCGCCGGACTGAGCTTGCAAACGCCCGCTGCGCCTTGGCGGGCGGGCCGCTTTCCTTTTATGGGCCTTTCCGCTAGGATCGAAAGTCATTCAGGCATTATCAGCTTAAGCGGCATCACGGAGACAGATCATGCGAGTCAGCGACATTCTTAAAGTCAAAGGCAACACCCTTTTCACGGTTACGCCGGATACCACGCTGCACGACGCAGTCAATACCATGGCCGAGCACGATATCGGCTCACTGGTCGTGATGGAATACGGCGACCTCGTCGGCATGCTGACGTTTCGTGAAATTATTCTGACCTTGAGCAAACACGGCGGCAGCCTGGGTACCGCAACGATCCGCAAGTTGATGGACGACCATCCGCTCACCTGCACGCCCGAAACGGACGTCAACGAGGTTCGTCGCATGATGCTCGAGCATCATGTGCGCTATTTGCCGGTGATGGAAAGCCGCACGCTGATGGGCGTGATCTCGTTCTACGACGTCGCGAAGGCCGTGGTCGAAGAGCAGGGTTTCGAAAACCGCATGCTCAAGGCCTACATCCGCGACTGGCCGGAAGAGCAGCAGGAACAGCAACCGGCGCCGCGCTAACTAACTTAACGAGCAGCGGCTCACCGCGGCGTTCGCGCCGTTGCCGTGAGTGTGAAAATGCGGTCAAGCGCGCGCGAAAGCGTGCGCTTTTTTTGTGCCTGGCTCTTCCCTTTTTGTGATTGTTTAGCCCGTTCCCCGAACTTAATGAGCGATCGTCCGTTACCCGCCGCCCGCCGCGCCGCTCGCCCACACGAGGGGCACGAATCCCAGTTCCGCCTGCTCGGGCAGCGCCGTTTCGCGCCGTTTTTCTGGACCCAGTTCCTCGGCGCGATGAACGATAACGTCTTCAAGATCGGCTTCACGTCGCTCGTCACGTATCAGGCGGCGCGCTTTTCCGGTGTCGATCCGAAAACGGCTGCGTTCCTGATCTCGGCGATTTTCATTCTGCCGTTCGTGCTGTTGTCGGCCACCTCCGGCCAGATCGCGGACAAGTACGACAAGGCGATGCTCACGCGCTTCGTCAAAAGCTTCGAAATCGTCGTCATGCTGATCGGCGGCGCGGGTTTCTGGCTGCATAGCGCGCCCCTGCTGTATCTGTGCACGTTTCTGATGGGCGTCCATTCGACCGTGTTCGGCCCGGTCAAGTATTCGTACCTGCCGCAGCATCTGTCGAAGTCGGAACTGGTCGGCGGTAACGGGATGGTTGAGATGGGCACCTTCGTCGCGATCCTGATCGGCACGATCGTTGGCGGCGTGGGCGCGGGTTTCGTCGAACACGGCGCCGTGGTGCTGGCCTGCGCCTGTGTCGGGATTGCGCTGGTGGGGCGGCTGGTGTCGAACTTCGTGCCGGTTACGGCGGCGCCGCAGCCCGATCTGCGCATCAACTGGAATCCAGTCAGCGAGACCTGGCGCAATCTGAAGCTCGCGCGCGAAAACCGCACGGTGTTTCTGAGCCTGCTGGGGATTTCCTGGCTGTGGTTCGTCGGCGCGACTTTTCTGTCGTCGTTTTTCAGCTTCGCGAAAAATGTGCTGTCCGCTGATCCGGATGTCGTGACCGTGCTGCTCGCCACCTTCTCGATCGGCATTGGTTTGGGTTCGCTGATGTGCGAAAAGCTCTCGAAGCGGCGCATCGAAATCGGCCTCGTGCCGCTCGGCTCGATCGGCATGAGCGTGTTCGCGATCGATCTGTTCTTCGCGAGTCACGCGTTGCCGGAGGCGGGGCATTTGCTGAGCGTCGGCGAATTTCTCATGCGGCTCGCTCATTGGCGCGTGCTAGCCGATCTGTTCCTGCTCGCCATGTTCGGCGGCCTCTATAGCGTGCCGCTCTATGCGCTGATCCAGAGCCGTAGCCAGCCGAGCCACCGGGCGCGCATCATCGCCGCGAACAACATTCTCAATTCGCTGTTCATGATCGTTTCGTCATTGATGGCGATGGCGCTGACCGCGGCGGGTTTCAGCATTCCGGCGATTTTCCTGGTCACCGCGTTGCTGAACATCGTCGTCGCGACGTACATCTATTCGCTCGTGCCCGAGTTTTTGCTGCGTTTTATGGCCTGGGTGCTGGTGCATACGTTCTACCGGATTCGCCTGGTGCATGCCGAGCGAATTCCGGAAGAGGGCGCGGCCGTGCTGGTGTGCAACCACGTGAGCCTCGTCGATGCGATCGTCATCATGGCTGAGAGCCCGCGGCCGATCCGCTTCGTGATGGACCATCAGATCTTCAGGACGCCGTTCGCCGGCTGGGTGTTCCGCCACGCGCAGGCGATTCCGATCGCGCCCGCCCATCAGGATCCAGAGTTGCTGACGCGCGCTTATGAGCGTTGTGCAGCGGCGCTGGCTGAGGGCGACCTGGTCTGCATCTTCCCGGAGGGCAAGCTGACCAAGACCGGCGAGATGAATCCGTTCCGCCATGGCGTGACCGAGATCGTGCGCCGCACGCCGGCGCCGGTGATACCGATGGCGCTGCGCGGGCTGTGGGGCAGCGTGTTTTCGCGCGCCAACGACGCGCGCTGGCCGCGGCCGATCCAGAAAGGTGTGATGAGCCGGCTGACGCTGGCGGTGGGTGAACCGATCGATCCGGCTGAGGCGACGCCGGAAGCGCTGCAGCAGATCGTTACTGAACTGCGCGGGGCGCGGAAGTAGCGTGGCCGGATGGCGGCTTGCCGATCGGGTCCGTGCGCAAGCTGCGGCGTCATGGAATTCGCGGCTGGGTCAGTGTCGCGGCAGGAATTCCTGCCCTTCCCTCTGCGGCCCCGCCACGCCGGAGACTTGTCCAGAAGGCATAGACCGGCGCGCGCTGCGGCCCTAGGCCCTTGGGGGCTGGCATAATAGTGCCTTCCCCGCATTTCTTTGGACGACGCCCATGTCCGGCAACACGCTCGGTACGCTTTTCACTGTCACGACCTTCGGCGAATCGCACGGCCCCGCTATCGGCTGCGTGATCGACGGCTGCCCGCCCGGCATGGCGCTTAACGAAGCCGATATCCAGCTTGAACTCGACCGCCGCAAACCCGGTACGTCGCGTCACGTCACGCAACGTCAGGAAGAAGACAAGGTCGAGATCCTCTCGGGCGTGTTCGAAGGTCAGACCACCGGTGCGCCGATCGCGCTGCTGATCCGCAATACCGATCAGCGCAGTAAGGACTACGGCAACATCGCGGACACCTTCCGTCCCGGTCACGCCGACTATACCTATTGGCAAAAATTCGGCATTCGCGACTATCGCGGCGGCGGCCGTTCGTCGGCCCGTTTGACTGCGCCGACCGTGGCAGCCGGCGCGGTGGCGAAGAGATGGCTGCGCGAAAAGTTCGGTACAGAGATCCGTGGCTACATGGCGGCGCTCGGCGAGATCAATGTCCCGTTCGTCGACTGGGCGCACGTGCGTGAGAACCCGTTCTTCGTGCCGAATGCGGAGATCGTGCCGGAACTCGAAGATTATATGGACGCGTTGCGCAAGGACGGTGACTCGATCGGCGCACGCATCAATGTCGTGGCTTCCGGGGTGCCGGTCGGGCTCGGCGAGCCGCTGTTCGACCGCCTCGATGCGGACATTGCCCACGCCATGATGGGCATCAATGCGGTGAAGGGCGTCGAGATCGGCGCGGGCTTCGCCAGTGTCGCGCAACGCGGCTCGGTGCATGGCGACGAATTGACGCCAGAGGGCTTCGTCGGCAATCACGCGGGCGGCGTGCTCGGTGGCATTTCGACCGGGCAGGACATCACGGTGTCCATCGCGATCAAGCCGACTTCGAGCATTCGCACGCCGCGTCGTTCGATCGACAAGGCAGGGCAGCCGGCGATCGTCGAAACGTTTGGGCGGCATGACCCTTGCGTCGGCATCCGCGCCACGCCGATCGCCGAATCCATGCTCGCACTGGTACTGATCGACCACGCATTGCGTAACCGTGCGCAATGCGGCGATGTCGCCGTGAGCACACCGAAGATCGCCGCGAGCGCGCCTTAAAGCGGGTTCTCCGAGCGCCTTCGTACCGGCACCGCGCGCCGTGGCATCGTCTCCATGACTGATACGACCTCCGAGCCGGCAGATCGCCAACTCGCGGCTCTGCGCATGCGCGCCGCCGCGCCGCAAGCCGGTGCAGCCGATTGTCTCGTGTTCGGACAAACGCTGCTGCAACGCGCCGGCCGTGACAAAGCCAGCCAGCGCGAGGCGCTTGCCGCGCTGGTGCGCGCTTATCAGCTCGACCCTTCGTGCGAACCCACATTGCTCCACACGATTGCGCAGACGGCGTTCATCGTGCGCGACTGGGTGCTCGTCGATTCCGCCGCGACGCTGCTTCTCGAACGGAACCGCGAAGACGCCAACGCGTTGATCTGGCGCGCCGCCGCCGTGCAACAGCGCAACGACTTCGACACGGCCGAGCGGCTGTTGCGCGAAGCGGTGCGTGTCGTACCCGGCAATCCGGTGGCGCTTCACAAGCTCGCGTTGTGCGTGAAGGAGCAGGCGCGTTTCGCGCAAGCGGAAGCATTGCTCAGGCAGGTGCTTGTGCTGTCGCCGAATAACGCGCATGCGCAGTTCGATCTGTCTGAACTCGAAATCCGCACAGGACGGTTCGCCGAGGGCTGGGCGCATTACGAATCACGCGTTGCGTTCGGCGACGATCTGAATAACGCGCAGCATGCGCTCGCCGCGATCAGCCCGCATTGGCGGGGCGAATCGCTGGAAGGCAAAACGCTGATCGTGTATGGCGAGCAAGGCAATGGCGACTGTCTTTGGGCGGTGCGCTTTCTGCCGCGGCTAGCCGAGCGCGCGCGGCGTGAGGGCGGCCGGGTGATTTTCGGTCACGACGGGCCGTTGCGGCATCTATTCGAACGGATGCTGCCTGCCGACTTGCCGCTCGAAACAAGCCTTGAAACGCGGCCTGATTTCCATTGCGGATTGATGAGCTTGCCGTTACAGCTTGGTGTTTTCGATGCAACAGGGTGGGGTGCGCCGTATCTGAGCGCCGAGCCTGCGCGTGTGCAGGCATGGTGTGGGCGGGTTCAGGCGCACACGGCCGGCAAGCCGGGCAATCGCAAGGTCGGCTTGGTGTGGAACGGCAATCCTGACCATATCCGCGATATGCGGCGCTCGGTGCCGGTCGAGCAACTCGAGTCGCTATTGAATGTGCCCGGTGTGACCTATTTTGCGTTGTCGCCAGGGCGTAGTGAAACTGTCGTGCTGTGGCGGGCCAAGGGTCTCGATGTTGTCGACTTGACCCACCATTTTCAGTCCGGATTCGATGACGTCGCTGCGTTGCTGGCGAATCTGGATCTGGTCGTCACGATCGATAGCGGGCCTGCGCATCTGGCGGGAGCGCTCGGCGTGCCGACGTGTTTGATGATCGATCATGTCTCGGCATGGTTTTGGGGCGACGAATCGCGCACCACGCCTTGGTACGACTCTATTGAACTCTTTCGACAGCCTGAGATTGGCGCGTGGGCGCCGGTGCTGGCGAAAGTGCGAGAACGGATTGAAGTGATGCGGAGCGCTTGAGTTTTTTGTATTGCAAACCTCATCTCCTGCCTCCGCCCACTCATCGCGTTGCGATCGCGCGCCGATAAAAAACGCCGCGTGGAAGCGGCGCTTGTGTGCATTACATATTCGGATAGTTCGGACCGCCGCCACCTTCAGGCGTGACCCAGACGATGTTCTGGGTCGGGTCCTTGATGTCGCAGGTCTTGCAGTGCACGCAGTTCTGCGCGTTGATCACCAGCCGTTCGCTGCCGTCGTCGTTCTTCACGAACTCGTACACCGCCGCCGGGCAATAGCGTGACTCCGGTCCCGCATAGGTCTGCCAGTTCACATTTACCGGTACCGAAGGGTCTTTCAGCGTCAGGTGAGCCGGCTGGTTCTCTTCATGGTTGGTGTTCGAAATGAACACCGAAGAGAGACGGTCAAACGTCAGCTTCCCATCCGGCTTCGGATACACGATCGGCTTGCACTGCGACGCAGGCTTCAGCATTTCGTGATCCGAATGCTGGTGATGCAGCGTCCAGGGCACATTGCCGCCTAACAGCTTCTGCTCGATGCCGACCATCAAGGTGCCGAGGTACAGGCCCTTGCTCATCCACTGCTTGAAATTACGCGCACGATGCAACTCAGTGTGCAGCCACGAGGTCTTGAACGACTCCGGATAAGCGGTGAGTTCATCGCTGGTGCGGCCTGCCTGGACGGCATCAAAGGCCGCTTCAGCCGCCAGCATGCCGGTCTTGATCGCCGCGTGCGAACCCTTGATCCGCGATGCGTTCAGGAAGCCCGCATCGTCACCCACCAGCGCGCCGCCCGGGAACACCAGCTTCGGCAGCGACAGCAGGCCGCCGGCGGTGATCGCCCGCGCGCCGTACGACACCCGCTTGCCGCCTTCGAGCACCGCGCGGATTGCCGGATGCGTCTTGTAACGCTGGAACTCCTCGAATGGCGACAGATACGGGTTCGTGTAGCCGAGACCGACCACAAAGCCCACCACCACCTGGTTGTTATCCATGTGATACAGGAACGAGCCGCCGTACGTATCATTTTCGAGCGGCCAGCCAGCCGTGTGCATGACCAGACCCGGCTTGTGTTTCGACGGATCGATTTCCCACAGTTCCTTGATGCCGATACCGTAGACCTGCGGATCGACGCCTTCGCGCAGCTTGAATTTATCGTTCAACTGGCGACCGAGATGTCCGCGCGCGCCTTCGCAGAACAGCGTGTATTTCGCGTGCAGTTCCATGCCGAGCTGGAAATTCTCAGTAGGCTCGCCATCCTTGCCGATCCCCAGATTGCCGGTGGCGACGCCTTTGACCGAGCCATCGTCGTTGTAGAGAATCTCCGCGGCCGGAAAGCCCGGAAAAATTTCGACACCCAGCGCCTCAGCCTGCTGACCCAGCCAGCGCGTGACATTCGCGAGGCTGACCACGTAATTGCCGTGATTCTTGAAGTTATCCGGCAGCGCCCAGACCGGCACGCTCTTCGAGCCGGTTTCGGTCAGGAACAAAAACCGGTCCTCGGTCACTTCAACGTCTAAAGGCGCGCCTTTTTCTTTCCAGTCCGGAATCAGTTCGGTGATCGCGCGCGGATCCATCACCGCGCCCGACAGGATATGAGCCCCGATCTCCGAGCCTTTTTCGAGTACGCACACGCCAAGCTCGACGCCATTTTCAGCCGCCAGCTGCTTCAGGCGGATCGCTGCGGACAGCCCAGCCGGGCCGCCGCCGACGATCACCACGTCGTATTCCATCGACTCGCGCGGGCCGTACTGCTCAATGAGACTTGCGGGGGTCATTGATGCTCCTCTTACCGTTAGAATGCTTTTTTCGGGATCGTATTGTGGGCGATGGTCTCTTGCACTGCAACCCGATGAGCAGAGATTAGCACGATCGTTCTATTTTTGTGATACGGTATGACCCGTAGTGACGGGCTTACCGCACCTGTCAACTGCGTCTGTAACAATAACCGAACAAGGGAACGACAATGGGCCGTTCGATCAATCTGGAAGGCAAGGTCGCGCTGATCACGGGCGCCTCGAGCGGGTTGGGAAAGCGCTTTGCTCAGGTATTGTCGCAGGCGGGCGCGAAGGTCGTGCTGGCAAGCCGCCGCACCGAGCGTCTGAAGGAGCTGCGTGCCGAGATCGAAGCCTCCGGCGGCGCGGCGCATGTTGTCTCGCTCGACGTCACGGACTATCAGAGCATCAAATCAGCCGTCGCCCACGCGGAAACCGAGGCGGGCACGATCGACATTCTGGTGAACAATTCAGGCGTGTCGACCACGCAGAAGCTCTCGGAAGTCACGCCGGCGGACTTCGAATATGTGTTCGACACTAACACGCGCGGCGCCTTCTTCGTCGCCCAGGAAGTCGCCAAGCGCATGATCATGCGCGGCAACAATGCGCAGAAGCCGTCGTACCGGATCATCAACATCGCGTCGATGGCGGGTTTGCGCGTGCTGCCGCAGATCGGCCTGTACTCGATGAGCAAGGCCGCGGTCGTCCATATGACCAAGGCCATGGCGCTGGAGTGGGGCAAGCACGGCATCAACGTGAACGCCATTTGCCCGGGCTATATCGATACTGAGATCAATCATCATCACTGGTCGACCGAGCAGGGGCAGAAGCTGGTGTCGTTGCTGCCGCGTCATCGGGTGGGCACGCCGGAGGATCTGGACGGACTGTTGCTGCTGCTGGCGGCCGACGAATCGCAGTTCATCAACGGCTCGGTGATTGCTGCCGACGACGGGTTCGGGCTGGCCTGAACGCTCGTTGGGCCGCTCGGGGCCGCATTCGACCTCGGTTGGAGGGCGTGACGCGACTTTTGCGCCGCCGTCGGGAAGCTGTGGCGCCTTCTTGTTAGCGCCGCCTCGCCCGGCGTCGGCGTCTTGCGTGTAGCCGAAACGCGGCAGCGCACGTCCGGCGCCGCGGATTGGCACACAGTCGAAGAAAAACTGTTTTACACGCGCAGGCCTTCTGCTGACGGAAGGCCTGCGTTATTTTGTTGGTCATTTCTGCGCCGGCCCGCGTGCCGGCTTCAACCTGATTTCAATCCGTTAAAGAAGTACGATGAGCCATTTTCATGCAGTTTTCGAGATGTCGATGCCGATCCGCTGGGGCGACATGGACGCATTCGGCCATGTGAACAACACGGTCTATTTCCGCTACATGGAGCAGGTGCGGATTTCCTGGTTCGAACAACTGGGCCTCGTCGGCAGCAACGCCGACGGGCAGGGGCCGGTGATCGTCAACGCGTCGATGGAATTTCTCAAGCAGTTGCACTATCCCGGCGATGTGATCGGCAGGATGTCCGTGGCGACGCCCGGGCGCAGCAGCTTTGACACCGGCTTCGAACTCGTGCGCGCCGACGATCCGACCACCGTGTATGCACGCGGCGCCGCGCGCTGTGTGTGGATCGACTACGCCGCGGGCAAGTCAGTGCCGGTTCCGGATTTGTTGCGCGCGACCATCGAGGGTGCCGCGCTGGTCAAGGCGGCTTGAGCGTCAGCCTCCTGCAACGACCTGGCGGTAGCCACGGTGAACAATGGCTGTGACCGGCATATTCGAAGCCTGGCCCCTGAATGCAGTCGAACCTGGAAGCCTTCTTCAGGTTCGTTGCGGGCTGCCTGATGCCTCCTGCCTCGTACGTCGTCCTCACGCATCAGGCCGGACCCTCACCGAGCCGGCACTTCATGCATCGAGGCCGGACCCTCACCGAGCCGGTACTTCATGCATCGAGGCCGGTCCCTCACCGAGCCGGCACCCCCAATCCCAGCCCTCAATGCCCGAGCAAGCGTTGCAACAGTTCGGTCGCGTTCCCCGTATCGTACTTGCGCATCAGCCGCGCGCGGTAGACATCGACCGTGCGCGAACTGATATCCAGCGCGCGCCCGATCTGCTTGCTGGTTTTGCCCGTTACCAGCTGCGCGGCGATTTCCCGCTCGCGCGGCGTCAATTCGACCGCTACGCGGCGCGTCGCGCTCAAGTCCTCAAAGGTCCATACACCGGCTGCGTGCGGGTCGGCGCGTTGCTGCGCGCGGCCCGTCACGTGGCACCAGAATAGTTCCCCGTTGGCCCGCTTCATGATCCGGTCGTCCGCATAGCTGCCCTGCGCGGTCATGATCGGCGGAATTCGCGTGCCGATGCGCTCGAATTCGTCCGTCGACGGATACAGGACCTGGAACGACTGGCCGAGCAGCGCCTCGCGCGTGCAGCCGAATATCGACGCCAATTCGTCGTTGCAGTCTTCGATGATCCGTTCGCGCGACAACACGAGTCCGATCGGGGCGAGGTGAAACGCGGTTTGGTAATCCAGTGCAGGCATGGGTTGGCGGCAAGTACTTATGTATTTTTGCGTATTGTGCCGCATGGCGCGCGCAGCGTACTCTTTCGGGCACATGACAACGCGGCGAAGCGTCGGCGGCAGGCATCGGCGCCATGCAGGGTAAGCTGAGCGCAGGGCCGGCCGCGGATGACTAGAATGACGTGTCGGGCATTCGCCCGCTGTGCGCCATATCGAAGTCGCAACGATCCGGCGGCCGGCGTACCGGCGGCCGGCGTACCGGTTTAGGGTTTCCATAAAGGAAGGGACATACTGATGAACAAGGTCTATCCAGGCGCCGCCGAGGCGCTGAAAGACATCGTCAAGGACGGGCAGACGTTTGCCGTCGGCGGCTTCGGGCTGTGCGGCATTCCCGAGGCGCTGATCGCGGCGCTGCGCGATTCGAAGGTGCAGGGCATCACCTGCATCAGCAACAATGCGGGCGTCGACGGTTTCGGCCTCGGTCTGTTGCTCGAAACGCGCCAGGTCAAGAAGATGATTTCGTCATACGTGGGCGAGAACAAGGAGTTCGAGCGCCAGTATCTGGCCGGCGAACTCGAACTCGAATTCACGCCGCAAGGCACGCTCGCCGAGAAGCTGCGCGCCGGCGGTTCGGGCATTCCGGCGTTCTTCACGAACACCGGCTACGGCACGCTGATTGCCGAGGGCAAGGAAACCCGCCAGTTCGGCGAGAACCACTACGTGCTCGAACACTCGCTGACGGCCGACGTTGCTTTGGTCAAGGCATGGAAGGCCGACAAATCGGGCAACCTGATCTATCGCCGCACGGCGCGCAACTTCAACCCGATGTGCGCGATGGCCGGCAAGATCACGGTCGCCGAGGTCGAGGAAATCGTTGAAGTGGGCGAACTCGATCCGGATGCGATCCATACGCCGGGCATTTTCGTGCAGCGCATTGTGCTCAATGCGAATCCGGAAAAACGCATTGAACAACGCATCGTCCGCGCGAAAGGAGACTGATCATGGCATGGACTCGTGACGAAATGGCCGCACGCGCGGCAAAGGAATTGCAGGACGGTTTCTACGTGAACCTCGGCATCGGCTTGCCGACGCTGGTGGCGAACCACGTGCCGGCGGGCGTCGAAGTGTGGCTGCAGTCGGAGAACGGCCTGCTCGGCATAGGCCCGTCGCCGACCGAGGAAGAAGTGGATGCCGACCTGATCAACGCCGGCAAGCAGACGGTGACCACGTTGCCGGGGTCATCGATTTTTTCGTCGGCGGATTCGTTCGCGATGATTCGCGGCGGCCACATCAACCTGGCGATTCTGGGCGCAATGCAGATCAGCAAGAAGGGCGACCTGGCCAACTGGATGATCCCCGGCAAGATGATCAAGGGCATGGGCGGCGCGATGGATCTGGTGGCGGGCGTCAAGCGCGTGGTCGTGCTGATGGAGCACGTCGCGAAGGGCGATCAGCACAAGATCCTCGAAGAATGCACGCTGCCGCTGACGGGCGTGGGCGTGGTGGATCAGATCATCACCGATCTCGGCGTGATCGAGGTGACGGAAGACGGTCTGAAGCTGACTGAACTGGCCCCGGGCGTCAGCGTCGAGGAAATCAAGGCGAAGACCGGCGCACCGCTGGATGTCAGCGCGGTGAGCTGAGTGATTGGATGAGCCGGCCGTCTCGGTCCATGTGACCGGCGCCCGGCGGGCGGTAACGCAAGTTGCCTGTGAATCACGGGCGGCTTGCGAAGCGGGTTGAAGCGGGTTGTAAGCGGGCGAGGCGTGAGTCTCGCCCGTTTTGTTTGGTGCCGTCTATCCGTTGCTGGGCCCGGTATCGACGCAACGCTGACCGGCCGTTGTGACGATCACGTATGCCGTTTTGCGCTACCTGCATCCGGGCGCCTGCGCCGGGGCTTTCACCTCGGGGCATGTCGAGAGCATCCTGGTCAGTCTTAGGCCGTTTGGCCGATCCTTGCTGCGAGGCAAAGCGGTTTACAATCGTTTGAAGATTCGACGTTCATTTCCCACCGCTTGGTCTGCGCCGAGCCCGCAGCGCTTTTTGCAAGGAGCCCAGATGACCGAAACGTCCGCTTCCACCGCCGAGCGGTCCGCGCCGCGCCAACGTTATGTGCAGTGCGCGAGCGCCGGTGGCCTGCACCGGATCGCATACACCGAGTGGGGTGATCCGGCCAATCCGCGTGTGCTGCTGTGCGTGCACGGCTTGACGCGCTCAGGGCGCGATTTCGACCGGCTTGCGGCGGAATTCGCCGGCACGTACCGCGTGGTGTGTCCGGATGTGGCGGGGCGGGGCTTGTCTTCGTGGCTCGGCAACCCCAACTTCTACGGCGTGCCGCAATACGTCGCCGACATGATCACGCTGATCGCACGCCTGAACGTCGAAACGGTCGACTGGTTCGGCACCTCGATGGGCGGCCTGATTGGACTCGCGCTGGCCGGCCTGCCGGAAACGCCGATTCGCAAGCTGCTGCTGAACGACGTCGGGCCGCATCTGGAACCGGCGGCCGTGCAGCGCATCGCCGATTACCTAGGCAAGCCCGTGCGTTTCGAAACGCTGCAGCAAGGCATCGATTACGCCGCCTTGCTCGCGCAAACTTTCGGCCCGCTCACGCCAGAGGAGTGGCGCGAGATCAATACGCCGCTTTTGCACCAGCAAGGCGGCGAATGGCTGTTCCGCTATGACCCGCGGATCGCCGTGCCGTTTGCCGCGACCACCGAAGAGGCGGCCAAACTCGGCGAGGCTGCGCTATGGCAGTCGCTGGCTGCGTTTCAGGGGCCTGTGCTGGTGGTGCGCGGTGAGCAGTCGGATCTGCTTTCTCGTGAGACCGTCGCCAGGATGGTCGAGAGCGGGCGCGCCGTATCGAGCGCGGAAATCGCGGGCGTGGGGCATGCGCCGGCGTTTCTGTCGACCGATCAGATCGACCTCGCGAGGCAGTTCTTTATCGGGCCGGCCGCTGACGCGTCATAATATCGGGTTCCGCGCAGCGTCCGTGAGCCTTGAGCCTTGGGCGAGCGGACGCAATGCGGGACGCATCTTCGATCAATTTTCAACCAACCTCAGGATTCTTCATGGCAGTCATTCGTCACCACGTCGGCAAGCGCCTCTCGGAAATCGCCGTGCACAACGGCACCGTGTACCTCGCCGGTCAGATTGCTGAAGACGCGGACCAGGACATCACGGGTCAAACGCGCGAAGTGCTCGGCCACATCGACCGTTTGCTGGGTGAAGTGAACAGCGACAAGTCGCAGTTGCTGTCCGTGCAGATCTACATCTCGGACATGGTGCATTTCGCCGGTATGAATGCCGTGTGGGACGAGTGGGTCGCACAAGGCGCCACGCCGCCGCGCGCTACCGTGGAAGCCAGGCTCGCGAACCCGAAGTGCCTCGTCGAGATCGTTGTAGTCGCTGCGCAGCGCGATTAAGGCTGGCTCGCAGTTGTTGTTGAAATTCCATTGATCCGTCTGGCCCGGTGGGCCGTCGCACCATGACTACCGAAATCGTTACGAGCACGCCGACACCCCTGCCTTCCTTCGACGAAGCGATGGCGTTCGTGCGCGAACATGCGGGCGAGGTACGGCTCTCATCCGGCGAGTTGCTGGCGGATCATGCGGCGGGTACGGCGTCGATCATGCGCACGCTCAACGTCGATCCGCCTGCTGTGCTGGCGGCGGCCTTGTTCGCGTTGACGCCGCATCTGCGAGACCCGGAGCGTGTGATCGCCGACAACTTCGGCGAAGAAGTCGCGCAACTGGTCGGCGACGTGCGCAAGTTGCTGCGCTTGGGCACCGTGAGTTTGCGTGCCGCGCAGAATGCGATTCCCGAAGCCGGGCGTGACGCACAAGCCGCACGCCGCGCCCAGGTCGAGGCGCTGCGCAAGATGCTGCTTGCGTTCGCGCAGGATATTCGGGTGGTGTTGATCCGGCTCGCGTCGCGCTTGCAATCGTTGCGTTATTACGCGGCGGCGAAAGTCACGCCGTCGCCCGACGTCGCGCGTGAGACGCTCGATATCTACGCGCCGCTCGCGAACCGTCTGGGCATCTGGCAACTGAAATGGGAGCTCGAGGATCTCGCGCTCCGTTTCGAAGAGCCGGTCACCTACAAGCGCATCGCCAAGCTGCTCGACGAGAAGCGCGTCGAGCGCGAGAGTTATGTTGCGCAGGCGATCGAGCGCCTGCAGCGCGAGCTGGCCGCGGCGCATGTCCAGGCCGAAGTCAGCGGCCGGCCCAAACACATCTACAGCATCTGGCGCAAGATGCGCGGCAAGGAGCTGGACTTCGCCGAACTGTACGACGTGCGTGCGTTTCGCGTCATCGTGCCGGACATCAAGGATTGCTACACGGTGCTCGGCATCGTGCACAACCTGTGGCAGCCGGTGCCGAAAGAGTTCGACGACTACATCTCGCGGCCGAAGCCGAACGGCTATAAATCGCTGCACACGGTCGTGATCGGCGACGACGGCCGCGCATTCGAAGTGCAGATCCGCACGCAGGAAATGCATCAGTTCGCCGAGTACGGCGTGGCGGCGCACTGGCGCTACAAGGAAGCGGGCACGCGGGGTTACGGCGGGCAGTTCAGCGCCAATGAGAAGTACGACGAGAAGATCGCGTGGCTGCGTCAGCTGCTCGCGTGGAAAGATGAAGTTTCGGAAGGCGAGCACGGCGAGAAACGCGCGGCGCAGCCGTGGGAGCAACTGCGCCAGGCCACGCTCGACGACGACCACATCTACGTGCTCACGCCGCAAGCGCGCGTGATTCCGCTGCCGCACGGCGCGACACCGGTGGACTTCGCGTATCACCTGCATAGCGAGCTGGGGCATCGCTGCCGTGGCTCGCGTGTCGACGGCGCGATGGTGCCGCTCAACACACAACTGCAGAACGGCCAGACGGTCGAGATCGTTGCGGTCAAGGAGGGTGGTCCGTCGCGGGATTGGCTCAACCCGCAGCTTGGATATCTGCAGAGCCATCGGGCGCGCCAGAAAGTGCGCGCGTGGTTCAACGCGGTCGAAGTGCAGGAGCACATTGCAAGCGGCCGGGCGATGGTCGAAAAGACCTTGCAGCGCGAAGGCAAGACCTCGGTCAATCTCGATCAGCTCGCCGCGAAGCTCGGCTTCAAGACTACCGACGATCTGTTCTCGGTGGTCGGCAAGGAAGAATTCAGTCTGCGGCTCGTCGAGCAGGCGCTGCACGATGCGCCGCCGCCCGAGCCTGTCGTCGAAGCGCCTGAGCAGTTCGAGAAGCGCAGCAGTGGCGCGAGCGTTGCACGCGGGGCTTCCACGGGTGTGCTGGTGGTCGGCGTCGACGCGTTGCTCACGCAACTCGCGCGTTGTTGCCGTCCCGCACCGCCCGACGATATCTGCGGGTTTGTCACGCGCGGCAAGGGCATGTCGATCCATCGCAGCGATTGCCCGACCTTCCTGCGCATGGCCGATCGCGCGCCGGAGCGTGTGCTGCAAACCGCATGGTCGGCAGATGTCATGAGCGGTCGCGGGCAATCGGTCTATCCCGTCGACCTCAGCATCGAGGCGACAGATAGGCAGGGCCTGTTGCGCGATATCTCCGAAGTTTTCGCGCGCGAGAAAATGAATGTGATCGGCGTGAAGACGCAATCGCGTCGTAACGCCGCGTTCATGCAGTTCACTGTCGAGGTATCGAATGCCGCGCAAATTCAGCGCGCGTGTACGTTGCTCGGTGAAGTAGCAGGCGTGATGCGCGCTTCGCGAAAAAGTTGACGCACGGACGAGGTGGCGGGTGCCAGCGGGCATTCGTTCAAAGCGCGCGAGCGCGTGCGTGGGAATTTAAAGTCGGTGCATAAAAGTACTTGCCAAGCGGTGTGGGGCTCCATATAATCTCGTTTCTTCAGGCTCGTAGCTCAGCTGGTTAGAGCACCACCTTGACATGGTGGGGGTCGTTGGTTCGAGTCCAATCGAGCCTACCAACGAAAGAGAAATTCCGGTTTGACCGGGGTTTCGCAAACTGCAGCAAGCGCCTCGGCGCAAAAGGTGAGTAGGGTATGACACCGCGAACGTTGGCCGAAACTACTTCGGAGCGACGCTAGTCGAGGACCACTTTCGCCAATGTAGTTTGCAGGAAATGTGAATGCGGCCCCTCGAAAGCGGGGCCGCATTTTTTTTGGCTTATTTGATGGTTGTATGTGCCGCCGTCGGTCGGCACCACGGAGAACGCAATGGTTTCGATACGTCTGCCTGACGGTTCTGTTCGACAGTACGAGCATCCGGTGACCGTCGCCGAAGTGGCCGCCTCGATCGGCCCCGGCCTCGCGAAGGCTGCGCTCGGCGGCAAGATCGACGGTGAGCTCGTCGATACCTCCACGCTGCTCGATCATGACGTGGCGCTCGCTATCGTCACGGATAAAGACGCCGACGGTCTCGATATCATTCGTCACTCCACGGCGCATTTGCTCGCCTACGCGGTGAAGGATCTGTTCCCGGAAGCGCAAGTCACGATCGGCCCGGTGATCGACAACGGCTTTTACTACGACTTCGCCTACAGCCGTCCCTTCACGCCCGAAGATCTCGAGAAGATCGAAAAGCGCATGCAGGAACTCGCGAAGAAAGACGAGCCGGTCTCGCGGCGCGTGGTGTCGCGCGACGAAGCGGTGGACTACTTCAAGAGCATCGGCGAAAAGTACAAAGCCGAGATCATCGAATCCATTCCTGTCAGCGACGAAATCAAGCTTTACTCGCACGGCGGCTTCACTGATCTGTGCCGCGGCCCGCACGTGCCGTCCACCGGCAAGCTGAAGGTCTTCAAGTTGATGAAGCTGGCCGGCGCCTATTGGCGCGGCGACTCGAAGAACGAGCAGTTGCAGCGTATCTACGGTACGGCCTGGACGAAGAAGGAAGACCAGGACGCGTATCTGCACATGCTCGAAGAGGCTGAAAAGCGCGACCACCGCAAGCTCGGCAAGCAACTGGATCTGTTCCATATGCAGGACGAGTCGCCGGGCATGGTGTTCTGGCATCCGCGTGGCTGGACGCTGTGGCAGCAGGTTGAGCAGTACATGCGCCGCCGCGTGAACGACGCCGGCTACCTTGAAATCAAGACGCCGATGATCATGGACCGTTCGCTCTGGGAAGCGTCGGGCCACTGGCAGAACTATCGTGAAAACATGTTCACGACCGAGTCGGAAAAGCGTGATTACGCGATCAAGCCGATGAACTGCCCGGGTCACGTGCAGGTGTTCAACCACGGTCTGCGTTCGTACCGCGATCTGCCGCTGCGTTATGCGGAATTCGGCTCGTGCCACCGCAATGAGTCGTCGGGCGCGCTGCATGGCCTGATGCGCGTGCGTGGTTTCGTGCAGGACGACGCCCACATTTTCTGTACCGAAGACCAGTTCATCAGCGAGTCGATCGCGTTCAACACGCTGGCGATGAGCGTGTACAAAGATTTCGGCTTTGACAGCGTCGAGATCAAGCTCTCGCTGCGCCCGGACGCGCGCGCCGGTACGGACGAGACGTGGGACCGCGCGGAGCAGGGCCTGCGCGAGGCGCTGACGGCTTGCGGCGTGACGTGGGAAGAGTTGCCGGGCGAGGGCGCGTTCTACGGGCCGAAGGTCGAATACCATATCAAGGACGCGCTTGGCCGCTCGTGGCAATGCGGTACGTTGCAGCTCGATATGGTGCTGCCGGAGCGCCTCGGCGCCGAATACGTCGCCGAAGACAATAGCCGTCGCCGCCCGATCATGCTGCACCGGGCAATCGTCGGATCAATGGAGCGCTTTCTCGGTATTCTGATCGAGCACCATGCTGGTGCAATGCCGCCGTGGCTCGCGCCCATGCAGGTTGTGGTGATGAATATCGCGGAAAGTCAGGCCGAATATGCACAGTCCCTAGCCCAATCGTTGCAAAAACAAGGGGTTAGAGTAGAGGCTGATTTGCGCAACGAGAAGATTAGCTATAAAATACGCGAGCACACGCTGGAGAAGGTGCCGTACCTGCTTGTGGTCGGCGACAAAGAGCGTGAAGCCCAAACGGTAGCCGTGCGTGCCCGTGGTGGTGTCGATCTGGGCGTGATGCCTCTCGATACCTTCATTGAGCGTCTGCGCCAGGACGTGCAGTCGTTCAACTGAGCCACTTGGCAGCCCGGCTCGTTTTTTTAATTTTTAGAGGAAACGTAACATCGCTACTGATAAGTCTGCGCACCGCATCAACGGTGAAATTACAGCACCCGAGGTGCGTCTGGTCGGCGTCGAGAACGAACCGCTCGGCATCGTGAAACTCGCTGATGCGTTCCGCATGTCGGAACAGCAAGATGTGGATCTGGTCGAAATCGCTCCGCAAGCGGTTCCGCCGGTCTGCCGTCTGATGGATTACGGCAAGTTCAAGTACTCGGAAGCGAAGAAGCAACACGAGGCCAAGCTGAAGCAGAAGATTGTCCAGGTCAAGGAAGTCAAATTCCGCCCGGGCACCGATGACGGCGATTACAACGTCAAGCTGCGCAACCTCATCCGCTTCCTCGACGACGGCGACAAGACGAAAATCACGTTGCGTTTCCGTGGCCGCGAAATGGCCCACCAGGAAATCGGTATGCGCATGCTCGAGCGCCTGCGCACGGACCTCGACGAAGTCGGTCAGGTCGAGCAGATGCCGAAAATGGAAGGGCGCCAGATGATCATGGTGCTCGCGCCGAAGAAAAAGAAGTAAGCAATTGGAACGGCGGCGCGCCGTGTGGTGCGCGTTCCGGTTGTGAAAGATTGAACGATGCTGTGCCGGGTGTCCGGCGCCGCATCGGTAGGTTTCGGAACGGCGCATGTGCAAATGTTGCCGCTCCTGAAAAGCGGCTGCCGGCGGTATCGGCGGTCTGCATACCAAGTGGAATGGGTTTCGAAGGGCGGGTAATGGCCATCTGGCCGACCGCACACCCATATCCATCTAATAATGGAGTTGTCATGCCGAAGATGAAGACCAAGAAGAGTGCTGCAAAGCGCTTCGTGGTGCGTCCGGGCGGTACCGTCAAGCGCGGTCAAGCCTTCAAGCGCCACATTCTTACCAAGAAGACCACCAAGAACAAACGCCATTTGCGCGGTTCCACGTCAGTTCATGAGTCAGATATGAACTCCGTGCGCGCAATGCTGCCGTTCGCTTAACCCTTAACCGAAACTCATAGGAGCAAGATATGCCTCGAGTAAAACGTGGGGTTACCGCACGGGCCCGTCACAAGAAGATCATCAAGCTGGCCAAGGGTTACCGCGGCCGTCGCAATAACGTCTATCGCATCGCCAAGCAGGCGGTCATGCGCGCAGGCCAATACGCCTACCGCGATCGCCGCAACAAGAAACGTGTGTTCCGTGCATTGTGGATCACGCGTATCAACGCGGCGGTGCGCCAGCACGACATGACGTACAGCGTGTTCATCAACGGCCTGAAGAAGGCTTCGATCGAACTCGACCGCAAGGTGCTGGCCGACATGGCTGTGTTCGACAAGGCTGCTTTTGCTGCGATCGTTCAGCAGGTGAAAGCCGCCGTTGCAGCCTGATTGCGCTTTGGGCAATTAAACTGCGTGGTTCGTTGCAGCGAACATCCGGTAGTCTCGGTGACGCTGCAGCAAAAACGGGGCTCCTCACCGAGCCCCGTTTTTGTTGGTAGAACCAGTTTTGCTTCGATAGAACACTGACGTTGAAATGATGGGATCAATGGATCTGGACCAGATTGTCGCCGACGCGCAAAAAGCCTTCGCAGAAGCCTCCGACGTCACTACCCTCGAGAACGAGAAAGCCCGCTTTCTCGGCAAATCGGGGGCGCTGACCGAGCTATTGAAGGGCCTTGGCAAACTCGATCCCGAAACGCGCAAGACCGAAGGCGCACGGATCAACTTCGTCAAGCAACAAGTAGAAGCCGCGCTGACGGCCCGCCGTCAGGCGCTGGCCGACGCGTTGCTGAACCAGCGCCTCGCCGCTGAAGCCATCGACGTCACGCTGCCCGGCCGCGGCACCGGTGCAGGTAGCCTGCATCCGGTGATGCGCACATGGGAGCGCGTCGAACAGATTTTCCGTACGATCGGATTCGACGTGGCCGACGGCCCCGAGATCGAAACCGACTGGTACAACTTCACCTCGCTGAACAGCCCGGAAAACCATCCGGCGCGTTCGATGCAGGACACCTTCTACGTCGACGGCAAAGATGCCGACGGCCGTCAACTGCTGCTGCGCACGCACACGAGCCCGATGCAGGTGCGTTACGCGCGCACCAACACGCCGCCGATCAAGGTGATCGTGCCGGGCCGCACATATCGTGTGGACAGCGACGCGACCCACTCGCCCATGTTCAACCAGGTTGAAGGGCTGTGGATCGACGAGAACATCAGCTTCGCGGATCTGAAGGGTGTCTATACCGACTTCCTCAAGAAATTCTTCGAACGCGACGACATTCTCGTGCGCTTTCGACCGTCGTACTTTCCGTTCACCGAACCGTCGGCTGAAATCGACATGCTGTTCGAAACGGGCAAGAACGCCGGCAAGTGGCTCGAAATTTCGGGTTCTGGCCAGGTTCACCCCACGGTGATCCGCAACATGGGCCTCGACCCCGAGCGCTACATCGGCTTTGCTTTCGGCAGCGGCCTCGAGCGGCTCACGATGTTGCGTTACGGCGTGCAAGACCTGCGTCTGTTCTTCGAAAACGACCTGCGTTTCCTGCGTCAATTCGCGTGAACTGGCGCGTACGAACGCGACAAGCATAGAGCGCGGCACCGCACGCAGTGCGTGCCGCCAGCAGCGTCCCCGGCAGTGCCCAGTGAATCAATGGGCCGCCTGCCGGACATGGACCCAACCTGATCAGAACGTACACAGAACCATGCAATTCCCGGAATCCTGGCTGAGAACCTTTGTCGATCCGCAACTGACGACCGATGAGCTGTCGCACGCGTTGACGATGGCGGGTCTCGAAGTCGAAGACCTGCGGCCGGCCGCGCCGCCGACCTCGAAGATCGTCGTCGGCCAGGTGCTGGAGGTCGTCAAGCACCCGGACGCAGATAAGCTCAACGTGTGTCAGGTGAACGCCGGCACGGGCGCGACGCTGAACATCGTGTGCGGTGCGCCGAATGTCGCGCCGGGCATCAAGGTGCCGGTCGCGTTGGTTGGCGCGCAACTGCCGCCGGCCGAAGAGGGCGGCACGCCGTTCGCGATCAAGCTCTCGAAGCTGCGCGGCGTGGAAAGTCAGGGCATGCTGTGCTCGGCACGCGAACTGAAGCTCTCGGAAGATCATAGCGGCCTGATGATCCTGCCGGAAGATACGCCGATCGGCCAGGACATCCGCGAAACGCTCAATCTCGACGACACGGTTTTCGAAATCAAGCTGACGCCGAACAAGGCGGACTGCCTGTCGGTGTTCGGCGTGGCGCGCGAGACGTCGGCCATCACCGGAGCGTCGCTGCGTCCGCTTGAGATCAAACCGGTCGAAGTGAAGCTCAACGAAACGTTGCCCGTAAAAATTTCGGCGCCCGATCTGTGTGGCCGTTTTTCGGGTCGTGTGATTCGCGGCGTGAATGCGCGCGCGAAGTCGCCGCAATGGATGGTGCAGCGTCTGGAGCGTTCGGGTCAGCGCAGCATTTCCGCGCTCGTCGATATCTCGAACTATGTGATGCTTGAACTGGGCCGTCCGTCGCACGTGTTCGATCTGGACAAGATCCATGGCGGCATGGATGTGCGTTGGGGCCGCAAGGGCGAAACGCTCAAGCTGCTGAACGGCAACACCGTCGAACTCGATGAAACCGTCGGCGTGATCGCCGATGAACAACACATCGAAAGCCTCGCTGGCATCATGGGTGGCGACAGCACGGCCGTCACGCTCGACACTACCAACATCTATCTCGAAGCCGCGTTCTGGTGGCCCGATAGCATTCGCGGCCGCTCGCGCAAATACAACTTCTCGACCGACGCGGGTCATCGTTTCGAACGCGGCGTCGATTACGCGACCACCGTCGAACACATCGAACGCATCACGCAATTGATCCTTGATATCTGCGGCGGCGAAGCCGGCCCGGTCGACGATCAGATCGTCAACGTACCGCAGCGCGAGCCGGTGAAGATGCGGGTCTCGCGCGCGAACCGCATTATCGGCATCAAGATCGAGGCGGACGAAATCGCGCAGATCTTCACGCGCCTCGGCCTCACGTTCGAACGCGACGGCGATACGTTCTCGGTGATGCCGCCGTCGTACCGCTTCGATATCGAAATCGAAGAAGATCTGATCGAAGAGGTCGCGCGTATCTACGGTTTCGAGAAGATCCCCGCACGTCCGCCGGTCGCGACCAGCGAAATGCTGCCGACCAACGAAACGCAGCGCTCGATTCACGTGATTCGTCACGCGCTCGCCGCGCGCGATTACGCGGAAACGGTCAACTTCAGTTTCGTCGACGCCGAGTGGGAGCAGGACTTCGCCGGCAACGACAAGCCGGTACGTCTGCTGAATCCGATTGCAAGCCAGTTGTCGGTGATGCGCACCACGCTGTTCGGCAGCCTGATCAACGTGCTGCGTACCAACCTGAACCGTCGCGCGGCTGACCGCGTGCGCGTGTTCGAAGCCGGCCGCGTATTTCTGCACGACCCGTCGATCAAGGCCGGCGAGCTGACGGTCGAAGGTTTCGCCCAGCCGAAGATGATCGGCGGCCTCGCTTACGGTCCCGCGCTCGAAGAGCAGTGGGGCGCACCGACGCGCGCAGTCGACTACTACGACGTGAAGGGCGACATCGAAGCCGTGCTCGCGCCGGCCGTGGCACGCTTCGTGAAAGCGGAGCATCCGGCTTTGCATCCAGGCCGCAGCGCGCGTATTGAACTGAATGACCGCGCAGTGGGCTGGATTGGCGAATTGCATCCGCGCTGGATGCAAAAATATGATTTGCCGCATGCGCCTATTCTGTTTGAAATCGAAGCGAAAGCATTAATGCAGCGCGTATTGCCGATTCCGTCGGATGTGTCCAGATTCCCGCCGGTGCGTCGCGATATTGCGGTGGTCGTCGATCAGAAAATCGAGGCGCAGGCGCTGCTGGACGAGCTCCGGAAGGCGCAGTCCGAAGAGGCTTGCAAGACTGTCCAGAAGGTTGCGCTTTTCGACGAATTCCGTCCAAAATCAAACACTTCCGGTGGTCTGGGTGCTCACGAGAAAAGCCTTGCGTTCCGTGTGACCTTGCAAGATACTGGCGGGACCCTTCAGGACGAAACGGTCGATCTGGCCATTCAAACTCTGGTGGAACGTCTGGCTCGAGTATATGGCGCACGGTTGCGTGGATAACCCGCATTTAACATTCGCACGGCATTTTTTTGCAACCTCCGTTTCTGCTTGGCGCGCCATTTGATAGATATGAATGAAATGAACTCGAGTGATTTCGAAGCCCTTCTTACGGCGCAACGCAGCGCCATGATTCGCGAAATTCCGACATCACCCGCGGCCGTTTCCACCGAAACGCCGACGCTGACCAAGGCTGAACTTGCCGAGTTGCTGTTCGACAATGTCGGGCTCAACAAGCGGGAAGCGAAAGACATGGTCGAAGCGTTCTTCGAGGTGATCCGTGATGCGCTGGAGAGTGGCGATAGCGTGAAGCTGTCGGGGTTCGGCAACTTTCAGTTGCGCGACAAACCCCAGCGTCCCGGCAGAAACCCGAAGACCGGCGAGGCGATTCCGATTGCCGCGCGCCGCGTTGTGACGTTCCATGCAAGTCAAAAGCTGAAAGCGCTGGTCGAGAGCGGCGCTGAAGCGAGCTTCGCGCGCTGATCGATTGGCGCGTTCCTGCGCAACCCACCACGACGGCTAACTGACGATGACAGCGACGATCGAAAAAGTCGTCTTGCCTCCGATTCCGGCGAAGCGCTACTTCACGATTGGTGAGGTCAGCGAACTATGCGGCGTGAAACCGCACGTGCTGCGCTATTGGGAACAGGAGTTCACGCAGTTGAGGCCTGTCAAGCGGCGCGGCAATCGCCGGTACTACCAGCATCATGAGGTGCTGTTGATCCGGCGGATTCGTGAGTTGCTGTATGAGCAGGGCTTCACGATCAACGGAGCGCGTAATCGGCTTGATTCGCATGGCGGTGGCGCGCACGGTGCGCCGGCTGAGGTGGTCGAAGAAGGCGAGGGCGCAGCGGCGCCAGCAGCAGTGGCTGCGGTAGATGTGGAGCAGTTGCGCAAGGAATTACTGCATGTGATCGATTTGTTGGGTCACTAGTTTGCTTTGTTAGCGTAGGGCAGTTCTAATCGATTGAAGTGTCTGTTATAATTTTTAGCTGTTCGGGGCGTAGCGCAGCCTGGTAGCGTACCTGCATGGGGTGCAGGTGGTCGGAGGTTCAAATCCTCTCGCCCCGACCAAAGAAATCAAGGCCTTACAAGCAATGCTTGTAAGGCCTTTTTCTATTTCTGGCGCGTTTCCATAATTTGTACCCACGTTGTACCCCACAGTGTCAGCGGCTAGCCTCCCACTAGCACTAGGCCGAACAACCTTCTTGGATCGTTTGCACCCGCAACTGCAAGTTGATCAGAATGGTTGTAAGCGCAACTGACAGGTCCGCTCATCGGCAATGAAGTTTTCTTCTCGGAGATCACGCTTCACGAGCCCGACCTGATGGCGCGGATGCAGCCGGTGCGAATGCCCCGCACGTTACCGGTCGTGCTCAGCCTGGACGAAGTGGCCCGGACGATCACGGCAACTGGCCACCTGAAGCATCAGTCCGCGCTGTCAGTCGCCTTCGGTGCCGGAGTGCGTGCCAGTGAAGTGGTGGCGCTGAAGGTCGGCGACGACGACAGTCAGCGCATGACGCTGTGCATCGAGCAGCGCAACGGCCGCAAGGACCGCTACGTCTGCTCGCAGCAGGGATGCTACGTTCCGCAGCGAACCGTTGCCCGTCCCCGTGTGCGTATTTGCATTTACGTCAACACTTGGCCGCCATCGACCACCAATGTCTGGCCGGTGATCCAGCCCGCGTGCGAGCTGGCGAGAAACAGCACCGCACTCGCGACCTCTGCCGGCGTTCCGAGCCGGCCGAACGGAACCGAAGACAGTATCCGCTCATACAGCGCGGGATCGGATGTCTTGCGCTGCTCCCAGGCTCCACCGGGAAATTCGATTGAGCCGGGCGCAACCGCGTTGACACGGATTCGATCCGGTGCGAGTGACAAGGCATGGGAGGCCGTATAGTGCACGACCGCCGCCTTGATCGCCGCGTAAGACTGGGTACGCGTCGACGGACGCAGCGCTGAGATGGACGTCACATTAACGATGGCCGCGTTGGCCGACTGACGCAGGAATGGCAGTGCCGCATGACCCGCGCGCACGGTTGCCATGAGGTCGACTTGAATGCCGGCCTCCCATCCGAGTTCGGTATCCCCGCCTCCGAAACCGGACGCGTTGTTGATCAAAATGTCGATACCGCCGAGCGCCTTGCCGGCGGCCGCAATGTACGCGGTAATCGCTTCGCCGTCAGCAAGATCGCAAGGTGCGGTATGGACCGGATGGTCATAGACGGCCAGTTCGGCCTCGACCGCTTTCAATCCTTCCAGGTTGCGTGCACAGACGGACACGGCGGCGCCTGCCTGCGCGAAGCCGAGCGCGATGCTGCGGCCGATGCCGCGCGAGCCCCCCGCGACGACGACGCGTTTACCGTTGAAATCGAATCCCATGAATTTGCCTCCAGGCAGTGACGTGAGCGTCAGTATGGCCGGAACTTCGGGATTTCGTCAGCGCAGTCCGCATTAAGGCCGTCAACGTCCCAACAATAATGATGTCAACACGCACGCAGGTCATCCGTCTGTTGCGATCGAGCCTTGCGGAATGAGGCGCTGCCGAATTAAAAAAGCGTGTCGCCGCGCCTGCGAACGAACGAGCGAACGAATATGTCACTCGCGCAGCCGGAATGCTGGTTATAGCGATCCTGGCGGTTAGAGACGGCAGTCGCTGCTCAGCGGCCACTTCCAGAGCCTTTGAACCGACTCGATTCAATCAACGATGCCAGGCGAGCAGGTCCAATCCGGAGCGCAGAAGCCGGTGTAGCAGATGCCTTAGTTCGCCAATCTCATCCAGGCTGAGAAGGCATCGATCGCCGCCTGCCGGGGGTGGTGGACCATTGATACGAGGTAAAAGCCATAGCCTTGCAGAGACAGGGAATGCGCCTTGACCAGCGCTCCAGACCTCAGTTCGCGGCTAACCACGACATCACTGCAGATGGCGATTCCTTGTCCCGCGACAACGGCATCGATCGCGTGCAATTCTTCACGGAAGCTCAAATCGCACTTCTTATCGGTCTCCATCAGACCAGGATCGATCGTGCCTGCGGTCGCAAGCCATTTTCGCCAGGTGGGTGCCTCCGGATCGTGATTCATCCAGTCGAAATGGATTAAGGGAAACCGCAGCAAGTCGGCAACACACGTGATCGGACCGTCCTGCGTTGCAAGCAGCGCCGGACTACAGATCGGAAAGAACGCATCACGATAAACCTCCTGCGCTGCAAAGCCGGCAGGCATTACGCGGGCGTAGCGGATCGCGAAGTCGGCATCGCCCGCGCGCAGATCGAGGACAGCGTCGGTCCCGATGATCTCCAATGGAATATCCGGATGCATCTCGCGCCATTTCGGCAGACGCGGAACCAGCCATCGGCTTGCGAAAGCATTGGGACTCGTTACGCGAAGAGGCGCTGGATCACACGGCGCAGCGAGCGACGCCACTGCATGTGTCAGCGTGTCAAAGCCGTTTCGCAGCTGCGGGAACAGTCGCTCGCCCGCAGTCGTCAGCGCAAGAGGTCGTGGATGCCGCTGGAATAGTCTCTGACCGCACACGTCTTCCAACAGCCGGATTTGATGGCTGATCGCCGTTGGCGTCACGCCGAGTTCCGCCGCCGCAGCCTTAAAGCTCCGGTGTCGCGCCGCAGCTTCGAATGCCTGAAGGGACCGCAACGGAAGCAGCTTTCTCATGACGTGCCTGGATGAATTAATGTCATCCGGTAACTGAGATCTTTGATTTTGCCACAGGCAATAGCCTATGAGAGGATCCTCGGCAGGTAGAACCGGACACGAGGAGGCGTTTCGATGGACGTGCGTCAGACTAACCAGCGTTCCGGTATCAGCCTCGATCCGCCGGAATGGGATATCACACGACTTCGCCAGAAATTACGCGGCGAAGCCGTGATTCGGGGCACGCCTCGCTACGACGACGCCCGCAAGGTATGGAACGGCATGGTCGACAGGCGGCCGGCGATGATCGTCTATTGCGCCGATGCCAACGACGTTGTCGAGACGGTTCGCTTCGCCCGGTCAGGCAACCACCTCGTGGCGGTCCGCAGCGGAGGCCACAATGTCGCGGGTATGTCAGTTTGCGACGGCGGCGTCGTGATCAACCTGTCGCGTATGAAGCGGATCGAGGTCGATCCGTTGCGCCGGGTTGCACGCGCCGAAGCCGGCCTTCGCCTCGGCGAGTTCGACGCTGCGACGCAAGCCTATGGTCTGGCGACCACGATGGGTGTCAACAGCGATACCGGCATTGCCGGATTGACGCTCGGAGGTGGGTTTGGCAAGCTCGGCCGCAAATGCGGGCTGACCTGCGACAACCTGGCTGGCGCCGACGTCGTCACCGCTGACGGCCGCTTGCTGAGGGCAACGCGCTTCGAAAATCCGGATCTGTTCTGGGGCCTGCGCGGCGGAGGCGGCAACTTCGGCATTGTCACGGCGTTCGAATATCAGCTTCATCCGGTCGGGCCGCAACTGCTGGCGGGGTCGGTGCTGCATCGCTACGATCAGGCGCGTGATGCAATGCGGTTCTATTACGCATTTTCCAGCACAGCGCCGGACGAACTCAGTCTCGACGCCGCACTCGTCACTGCGCCATCTGGTGAGCGGTTCTTCAGTATCTCGGCGTGCTACACCGGGTCCGTGGAAGCGGGCACCCGGGTCATCAGGCCACTCAGGGAATATGGAACGCCGGTCGAGAGCCGGTTTGCCGCGATCCCGTATCTGCAAATTCAATCCGGTGGCGACAGCATTTTTCCGCCAGGCCGCCGTTACTACTGGAAGGCACAATTTCTTCGTGAGCTCACGGACACGGCGATCAACACGATGCTGAGGGTCTACGCGAGCGCGCCTACCATTTCATCAATGCTCGTGTTGCAGCAGGTTGGCGGCGCGATCGCCCGAGTACAGAAAACGGACACGCCGTATGTGAACCGGGATGCACGCTACGACTGCTTTCCAGTTGCAATCTGGGACAATGCGGCGGACGACGAGGCGGCTGCCCGATGGGCGAACGAGGTGTGGTACGCGATCAAACCCTACTCGACCGGCGGCGTCTACGCGAACAACCTCGGCGAGGAGGGCGAGGATCGGCTACATTCCGCCTACGGCGGAAATTATTTGCGTCTCGTGGAAGTAAAGAACAAATATGATCCAACCAATTTCTTCCGTCTGAATCAAAACATCCGACCGGTGCCAGCTGCGGCCTGACTTACGCGCCCATCGCAGCCTCAATGCCGATGACGAGATTGCGTAGTCACAGTGAGCACTGCCTGCCCAGACCTTGCCGGCATGCTCCATGCGTGCCGGGCCACAGACATTTGTGCTCCGCCAGCGGCTTTCTTTGCTCTCTCACAGATGTACGTAGATACATAGGTAGCGGAGCGGATATTCTGGTTCCTGCCTGGATCGCTTCACCGGTCTCGCCAGATGCCGCGCGGCCATCCGCAATAGAATTTGGGCGTCACGTCACTGCAGCGCACACACTTGCAAAGTCTTATCCGAGAGTCGTCTATCGGATATTCGAACACGTGACAGCATGACCCGAATTTCCCGGAGGATCGTCAGAAATGGCACACGGCAACTGGGACGTCGTCATCGTGGGTGGCGGTCTGGGTGGCGCGGCGCTGGGTCGCTCGTTGGCGATGCAGGGAATCCGCACGCTGATCGTAGAGCGCGAGGCAGCATTCAAGGACCGCGTACGGGGAGAGGGAATGCATCCGTGGGGCGTCGCGGAGGCACGTACGCTTGGCATCGAGGGCCTGCTGCGCGATAGCGGTGCCCATGAGGTGCGCTGGTGGAAGCGTTACTTTGGACCCGTGCCGCGCGACTGCCGCGACCTGGTCGAAACAACACCGGCGCACTGCGGCTGCTTTAACTTCCATCATCCTGCGATGCAACGCACACTGCTCGACGCAGCCGAAGCAGCCGGCGCGATCGTGCGCCGGGATACGGCCGTCGTCGGCGTCGAGCCTGGGGATGCGCCGGTCGTGCGGTTGCGCACAGTCCAAGGCGAGGAGCGTGTGTCGGCCCGCCTGGTGGTCGGCGCTGACGGTCGCCGCTCGATGGTGCGCGGTGCGGCCGGCTTCATCGTGAACCAGGACCCGCCACGGCTGATCGTTGCGGGCGTACTGCACGAAGGGCTCGGTGCGCCGGAAGATGCGGTCCACTACTTCCAGAATCCGTCGTGCGGGCAGGGCGCTCTAATTTTTCCGCTCGGCCAGCAACGGTTCCGGTCCTATTTCGTGTCCGGGGTCGCACAGCGGCACCGCGTTAGCGGTAGCAGGCATATCGCCGAATTCGTCGATGCGTGCGTCGCAACCGGGGTGCCCTGCGATTGGTACGCTGGCGCCAGCGTCGCTGGCCCGCTCGCGGCTTATCCGGGCGCCGATTGTTGGGTTGATCATCCGTATCGTGACGGGGTGGCGTTGATCGGCGATGCAGCCGCCGCCAGCGACCCGTCGTGGGGATGCGGGTTGTCGCTGACACTGCGGGATGTCCGGGTGTTACGCGACTGCCTGCTCGGCACCGACGACTGGCAGGCCGCCGCACACGGGTACGCGCAACAGCACGACCGCTATTACGGCGCACTGCACCGCGTCGAAGACTGGCTCACCCAGTTGCTGTACGAGACCGGCCACATGGCCGACATGCGCCGCGCACACGTATTGCCGCATTTCGCCAGCGAGCCGGACCGCGCGCCGGATCTGTCGGGGCTCGGGCCGGATACACCAAGCGACGAAGCAGCACGTCGCCGCTTCTTTGCTGAGGACGTTGATTTAGCCACAGCCGAAAACCGTGGATCGACCTGATTGTCGAGTAAAAAAATCCTATTTCCGGCCGAACATTGATTCACCCTGCCATTAGCGATACCCTTAAATCGTTCGTGGTCATCGAATGCTGGTCAACCCGGAGGCAACCGTTTCGTGAAACGAGCGTGGGCTTTCTCCTGCATCCTCGCCTTGAGCGCGATCCTCGGAGGATGCGACAAGGGCGGATCGCGAAACACTACTCAGGAATCGGGCGCATCCGCGGGTCAGGCGCTGGTTCAGCCTGGGCAGGCCGCGAGCGGCACACTCGCCGCATCGGGTGCGCAGGAGCGGAGCGCGCCGGCCACCGTCACTAAGGCGCAGTTGCCGGGGGAAGCAGCCGAAACACTGCGTCTGATCAAAGCGGGCGGCCCTTTCCCTTTTGGCGAGGACGGTGTCCTGTTCCGCAACAGCGCGGTATTGCTGCCGCAGCATCCGCGCGGCTACTACCACGCATACACCGTTCGCACGCCTGGCTCGGCGGATCGCGGGCAGCGCCGCATAGTCTGTGGTGGACCGCGCAAGCAGACCAGCGACTGCTACTACACCGACGATTACTACGCCAATTTCAAACGCATTGCAGAATAACCTGAGCCAATGAAAACGCCTCGGGCCTCCGATAAAGGAGACGCCGGGGCGTTGTGTTTTCAGAGGGCGAGTGTCGTGTTTTGGAGCAGAGCGGTTCGTCGGCTATCAAGCAAGCTCTTAGACTACTTCGCAAGATGTTCAATAGGCGCAACTCTGACATGTGCGGCCGACGCACTCCTTCATCATCGCCTGACGTTTCTGCCGGAGTTCGCGGTCTCGTCTGTCCGTCAATGGAAAGCTCGCATTGACCTGGTCATTGCATGCTTTTACTGCCGACCGATCGCTTGCATTAAGCTCATCAAGAGGCTTCGGATCACCCTTCTGCGGGACGACGAGATGCCCGAACACGACTTTCGGCACCGGTCCACCGTGTTGAGCGGGCCAGACGTTGAGTTCCGCCTGGTCGAGCATGGTTGGATAGTTCGAGGTATTGCCGGCGTAACCCCGACCGGTTGGGGCATTCAGCATTTGCGTGGCTTGGGCCCTGACGAAACTGTGGAATGAAGGCCTTGCGAATTCCGGCATTTGATACGCGTCGTCGAGGATCTTGAAGGACTGACCGCCGGTTAGAAGCTCTGCCATATAGTTGGACCCCGCGGCGACGTACTGCCCGAGGAGCGCATTGTCTCTCTTGATTCGGGCGTCCTGGTACGCATAAAAAACTTCTTCGAAGTTCGGAGCCGTGGGTGCTGTGTTGTGCAAGAGGTCTCGTGCTCGCACGTAAGCGGGCACGATGGTTTGCATGTCTTTCTTGATTTCCGACTGAATGTCCTCGCGTTGCCTGGCAATGTTGGCATTCAGCTGACAGGAAGATGCGCAGTTCTGCACGCATTGAGCGTTGCCTCCGCACCTCGCGTAACAACCGCAATCATCCGCGCGCGACGCGCCACTGGCGATCCCGATCAGCAACGCAAGCGCTGAACGAAACATCGCCCTCCAAACCATAACCGGACCGAACCTCGTCATTGCAAACCTCTGCTGGTGTTTGTCGCCGCTTAACGTGCCGGTTGATGATCTACAGAGCCATATTCGCAGAATGCGGTGGGCGAGCAGGTTCCGAGAGCGAGTGTTCTTTCGTCCTGCCGATAAAGTTTCAAGGAGATTTGAAGGCAATGTGTCGGACGACATCAGGCTAGTTGAAAACCAGGCATAGGCGCCATGGTATTTCTACCGATGTCTTTGATGCCCAGTACGTACGGTATCGAACAGTTAAAGGATCGATATCTCGCGCGACACTACACTGCGGTGCTGATTGCGGCACCGGGATGTGAAGTGCCTCCCAATGAACAGTTCACTGTGCTAACGGATGCGGCAAACGAATTTGCTATCGCATTTCGTGCCCCAGACGGCACGGTGTGGGGAGTGCGGCCTGACGCGCATATCGGTTGGCGTAGCCACCCCGGTTCAAAAGAGGCGGTGAGAGGATGGTTGCGGCTTTCGATACAGGTCGATTGATTTGGTGGACGGTGCGGGTGTAACTGGACAAATGGATGATTGGCCTGGCGACGCACGCCCATGCCGCTATCTGGCGCGTGCGTCGTAAGTCTCAGAACTAGGATTTGTTCAAGTGAGTAATGACCTTACCCTCCGTCACTTCCGGCGCGGCCGCACCAATGCTCCCCGCATTCTTCGCGATCCACTCCTTCGCTCTTTGCACGCCCTCATCGATACCTGTCTTGTCTTGACAAACGGTCACGGAGAATCCGCCATCGCCGCTGTGCACGAGCGTGTACGTGACCAGACCTTTGACACCACCCATCCATTCTTCGACCTCTCCTTTACGCTTCTCGAGCAAATCAAACAGTTCTTTCGCGCCCTTTCCGGAATATCGTCTTAAAACAGTTTGCATGATCGTGTCCTCCAATTCCGCGAGATAAGGCTGCAATATCAGCAATGCGCACGACAACTGACAACAGTGCATACCGTCTCATCATTGCTCAGTAGAAACCAGGAGCCCGGCAAGACCGATCGTCGCCGCAACAACCAAGTGTAGTGACCATGCTGTCGATGTAAAGCAAGCGTCAAACACTCATGCGCTTATTGAAATCCTGGCTTAGGTAAGCTGATACTCCGAATTTCGGAGCAGGACAGGCTTCCTGGCCGAGCGGGGCGGGCTACCGCAGAGCGGAAGCGAGCCATGCTCGCCAGCCGCCAAATCCCGTGATGTCGACCCCGGACTCCAGGCCACAAGGTTCGCACACAAAGCCGGTAACCCACGTGCCGTCCATCAGTTCAACTTTCCCTAGCGCAAGCGGAGAGGGAATGGTCGTGATGAACGAGCCCAATTCCAGACTGGGCATCTCCCAGACCTCAATCGCGATCGCCGTGCCGCCGTCCGGGACTCGCCACATGCCGGGCCGCCTCGTGCCATCCGGTGTGGCCGCCAGTGCGGACAACCGATAGTGTGGCGCTGTTTGCGTGGCCTCTACCAGGCGTGCACCACGGCAAACCAGATCGCGATTGAGCGGCAAACCCTGCATGTGAGCGCCGCACACCGCGACGCGCACGTGGTCGTTGGCTGCTGCCGGCCGGTCGCTCACATCAGGCGTGCTACCGCCGACGCATTGAACACCGCTAATTCGCTGCAGCGTATCCGCCACGCTCAACAGATACTGATCCGTGAACGCGCGGCCAAACACGGTCACGCCCCACGGCAGGCCGTTCTTCATGAACGCGGTCGGTGTTGCCACAGCCGCGTAGTCCAGCAGATTCATGAAGTTGGTGTAGTAGCCGAGCAGCGAATTGGGTCCGATAGGATCGCGCTCCAACTCTGCCAGCGTGACGGGACGCGGATAAGTTGGTGTGAGAACGAAGTCCAGTGATTCGAGCGCGGCGTCGCAGATCGCCTTCAACGCTTGCAGACGGTATTGCGCGCGAAAGAGCTCGACGGCGGTGGCGCCCGGCGCCTTCGCCAGCACGTCGCGAATGACCGGCAACACGGCCTCCTTATTCGCTTCGATCAACTCACCCACTACGTTGTAGCGCTCCGCGACCCACGGGCCTTCATAGAGCAGGTTCGCCGCTTCGACGAACGGCGCGAAGTCGATCTCGACGGCTTCACCGCCCGCGGCTTCGAGCATTGCGCGGGCCTTCGCAAACAACCCAGGGCTTTCAGCACAGCCCGCGAATTCGAGTTGCAACGGCACGCCAAAGCGGAATCTGGCGAGCTTGCCGAACGCACGCGCGTTGTTCCATTGCGGGTTCTTGCGACTGTATGCATCGCGAGGATCGGCCTGCGCAGTGAGCGCCAGCAGTTCGCTGGCTTCGCGCGCGCTCGCCGTGAAATACGTCACGCAATCGAGCGTGCGGCAGGCCGGCACGACGCCGGCGGTGGATAGCAGACCCTTGGTCGCCTTGAGTCCGATGAGGTTGTTCAGCCCTGCCGGCACGCGGCCGGAACCCGCGGTATCGGTGCCGAGCGCGAAGCTCGCGACGCCCAGCGCGACGGCCAGCGACGACCCCGCACTCGACCCGCCTGACGGATAGTCGGGATGCACGCTGTTGCGGCACTTGCCGTACGGTG
Source organism: Paraburkholderia sp. RL17-337-BIB-A (assembly GCF_046025895.1). Taxonomy (NCBI): domain Bacteria; kingdom Pseudomonadati; phylum Pseudomonadota; class Betaproteobacteria; order Burkholderiales; family Burkholderiaceae; genus Paraburkholderia; species Paraburkholderia sp. RL17-337-BIB-A. Next base: position 1,356,348 of record NZ_JARESY010000001.1, read on the forward strand.
AACGCGTGCCGTTAAGGCCGGTAGCGAACTGGTCGAGATTGGTCTTGCCGAGCGGCACGGCGCCCAGCGCGATCAACTGCGCGACGAGCGTCGCCGACTCGGCCGGCGTATAGGCAAACGCGGGGCAGGCGGCCGTTGTCGGAATACCGGCCAGGTCGATGTTGTCCTTGATCGCGAACGGAATGCCATAGAGCGGTAATGATTCGATATCCTGAGTGTCAAGCCATTCCAGATAGGGCGCGACTTCCGCTTCGCTCAGCAGGTGGATGAACAGATGAAACTCGGGATTCAGCGCAGCGGCTTTCGCCAGCAGTTCGCCGATCAGCTGGCGCGGCGTGAGCGTCCCGGCACGGTAAGCGGCACGCAGCGTGGACAGGCGCAGATCGAATGAAGACATGAATGTTTTCCCAGGAAAGTCAAAGGCGCTCGATAACAGCGACGCGTTGCCCCGCGCGTACCGGCGAGCCGGGCACCACGTAAATTTCGCCGACGGTCCCCGCCGACGGCGCGCACACGGAGATTTCCATCTTCATCGACTCGATGACGAGCAGCACGTCGCCGGTCTCTACCGTGTCGCCGGTACTCACGCGCACTTGCCAGAGGCTGCCCGCGATCTCGCTTTCCACGGCTACGTCACCATCTTTCAGCGGCGCGAGCTCCACGTCCTCGGTGACCGGCGCGTCGAAACTCTCTTCGGCCGCGCCCGCTTCGCGCCAACGCTCGCGTTCGGCCTGAAACGCGGCTTGCTGACGCACGCGGAATTGCTCGATGCCGACGGATTCGCGCGTGAGAAACGTTTGATAGTCGGCCAGCGACAGTTCGGTCTCTTCGATCTGCAGTGGATATCGGCCGAGCGGAAAGTCCGCGCGGATGCGCTGCAATTCGTCGGCCGCGACTTCGTAAAAGCGGATCTGGTCGAAGAAGCGCAACAGGTACGGCCGCCCCGCGAAATCCGCGACTTCGCGGTAACGATTCCACATCTGCAACGTGCGGCCAACGAACTGATAACCGCCAGGCCCCTCCATCCCATACACGCACAGATACGCGCCGCCGATGCCGACCGAATTCTCGGCCGTCCATGTGCGCGCCGGGTTGTATTTGGTCGTCACCAGCCGGTGGCGCGGATCGAGCGGGGTCGCGACCGGCGCGCCGAGATACACGTCCCCCAGTCCCATCACGAGATAGCTGGCATCGAAGACGATCTGTTTGACGGCGTCGATCGAATCGAGGTCGTTGATGCGGCGGATAAACTCGAGATTGCTCGGGCACCAGGGCGCGTCCCTGCGCACCGTCGTCATGTATTTGTCGATCGCGAGCCGGCACGCGGGATCGTCCCACGACAGCGGCAGATGCACGATCCGTGACGGCGCGCGCAAATCCTTCTGCAACACGACATGCTGCCATGCGCGCTCGACGAGCGCGAGCAACTCCGACAGAGGCAGGCGCTCAGGCTGATAGTGGATCTGCAGCGAGCGGATGCCCGGCGTCAGATCGATCACGCCAGGCAGCGCCATCGCCTCGAGCGACTGCATCAACGCATGACCTCGGAAGCGCAAGACGAGATCGAGTTCCGCCGGGCCGATTTCGAGCAGCAGATGCGTGTCTCCGGAAACACGCGCGACGAGGCGTTCGCGATCCGCACCGGTATCGAGGACGATAGGCGAGACCAGCGGGGCTGCCTTCGTGAAGACCGGCTGTGCGTCGAATTCGAGCGTCTGCAATTCACCCAGACGTTGGCGTGCTGCCGCACGTGCTTCATCGATCTGAACCGGCAGGAAGCGCACCTTGTCACCGGCTTTCAACTGGCCGATCTGCCAAAGATCCGCCTCGATGATCGTGACTGGACAAACAAAGCCGCCAAGACTCGGACCATCGGGCCCGAGAATCACAGGCATGTCGCCGGTGAAATCGACGGCGCCGACCGCATACGGGTTATCGTGAAGGTTCGACGGATGCAGCCCGGCCTCGCCGCCGTCCTCGCGCGCCCATTCCGGCTTCGGTCCGACCAGACGCACGCCGGTGCGGCTGGAGTTGAAATGAATCTGCCATTCGGTGTCGAAAAACTGCTCGATATAGCGCGCGCTGAAGTACTCCGGCGCGCCGTGCGGGCCATAAATCACGCGCAGCGTCCGCACGGTTTCCAGCTCAGGGACATTCGCAAGCACCGCGCCCGTGCTGTCGTCCTGCAGCGGGTGCAGATGCAATACATCGCCCGCGCGCAGCGCTCGCCCGCCATGTCCGCCGAACTGGCCGAGCGTGAAGGTGCTGCGGCTGCCGAGATACATCGCGACATCGAAGCCGCCGCGCACACACAAATAGGCTCGCGCACCCGCCCCACGGATCGCGCCGAGCGCGAGCGTCGAACCGGCGGCGACAAAGAGCGTCGTGTTCAACGGCTGTTCGATGTCGTCGAGCAACACGGACAGATGCGCGCCCGTCACTACGACGACCGCATCCGTATTGAAACGCAAGGTTGGCCCACTCATGGTGATTTCGAGCGCGGCCGCGTCGGTTGCATTGCCGAGCAGCCGGTTACCGAGCCGCAGCGCGCGGTCATCCATCGGACCGGAAGGCGGAATGCCGACTGCCCAGTAGCCGAGACGGCCCGGATAATCCTGCACGGTCGTCTGGGTGCCGCCGCTGAGTACTTCGATCGTGCTTGCCCGATACCTGAGCCCTTCGAGACAGCGCGTCCAGGGTTCGCCCGACGCAAACGGCCGATCGTCGAGGATCTGCCGCAGATAGTCGCGATTGGTTTCCACGCCGTAGAGGCGCGTACTCTGCAACGCGTCGTTGAGCGCGTGGCGTGCCGCGTCGCGCGTCGGCGACCATGTGATCAGCTTCGCCAGCATCGGGTCGAAGTAGGGCGGCACTTCGCAGCCGGCTTCGATCCACGTATCGATGCGCAGCGCGCGGCCGTCGGCGCGCGGAAACGCGACATCGGTCAACAAGCCCGGGCTCGGCTTGAAATCGCGGCCTGGGTCTTCGGCGTAGAGGCGTGCCTGGATCGCGTGTCCCCGCGGCGTCAAGCCCGCCGCGAGTTCCTGCAACGGCGCGAGCGTGCCCGCGGCCAGTTCGATCATCCAGCGCACCAGATCGACGCCCCAGACCTGCTCGGTCACACCGTGCTCGACCTGCAAACGCGTATTCACCTCGAGGAAGTAGAACCGCTGCGCGGCGCTGTCGTAGACAAATTCGACGGTGCCGGCCGAGCGGTAATTCACCGCTTTGGCGAGCTTCACGGCGGCGTCGCACAATGCGGCGGACATGCCGTCCGGCAAACAGGGTGCGGGGGTTTCTTCGAGCACCTTCTGATTGCGCCGCTGCACCGAGCAATCGCGCACGCCGAGGGCAATGGCATTGCCCCGTCCGTCGCCGAAGATCTGCACTTCGAGATGCCGCGCTCGTTCGATGTACTTTTCGAGGAACACGCCGGCATCACTGAAGTTGTTCTGGCCAAGGCGCTTGACCACGTCGAAATGCGTGCCCAGTTCCTCGCTGTTCCAGCACACCCGCATGCCGATACCGCCGCCGCCCGCCGTGCTTTTCAGCATCACCGGATAGCCGATCGCCGCCGCTGCATCGAGCGCCACCGGCAGATCGTCGAGCAAGCCCGTGCCTTCGAGCATCGGCACGCCCTGTTCGGCCGCGATGGCACGAGCCGTGTGCTTCAGACCAAAAGCCCGCAATTGCGCGGGCGTCGGTCCGATGAACGCAATGCCGGCCGCTTCGCACGCTTCGCCGAAGCTTGCGTTCTCCGACAGGAATCCGTAGCCCGGATGGATCGCCTGAACGTTCTCACGGCGAGCAATCTCGAGAATCTTTTGCGAATCGAGGTAAGTGGCCGACGCCGGGCCGTCGCCGAGACAGTGCGCAATGGGCGCCTCGCTCACATGAAGACTCGCGCGATCCGCTTCCGCATAAACGGCAACACCGGTTACCTCGAGTTCGCGCAACGTTCTAAGGATGCGGCACGCAATCGCGCCGCGATTGGCGATCAGGATTTTCTCGAACATGAAAGGAGGTCTTGATTCATGGGCGGGCCGTCCCGCCACGTGGGAATTGCATGCCGCGGTCGTCCGCGGCAGAGACCGGCGTTAGCGATTCGCGTGGGTCAATTGCTCGCGCGTGCAGGTACAGCATCGTCCGGAGCGAACCAGCATGACGAAGTACAGCCAGTTGCGGATACGCTTCAGTTCCATATCAGCAGCTCCGCGGGTGTCGGGTTATAGGCATTGCACGGATTGTTCAACTGCGGGCAGTTGGAGATCAGCACGATCACATCCATTTCCGCGCGCAATTCCACATACTTGCCTGGCGCCGAGATGCCGTCCTCGAAAGTCAGGCTACCAACGGAGGTCACCGGGACATTCATGAAGAAGTTGATGTTCGCGCCGATATCCTGCTTCGACAAACGTCCGTCGTGTGCACAGGCGCGCAGGTAATTATCCCGACAGCTATGCATGTAGCGCTTTTCCAGCGCGTAACGCACCGTGTTGCTCTCCTGTGCGCAAGCCCCGCCGAGCGTATCGTGACGACCGCAGGTATCGGCGACGATCGTCAGCATCGGATTGCCGAGGTTCGAATACAGCACGGTGCCGGTTGTCAGGTACAGGCTTTTCTGCCGGCGCAGCGTACGTTGCGGGTCGAAACGCTCACGCGGATCGGCGAGACTGTAGAACAGCGTATCGACGGCCTGATTGCCTTCCAGATCGAGAATGCGTAGCGTCTGCCCAGCTTTCAGGTCGTGAAGCCACGGTTCACCGGCCGCAAGTGTCTCGCGAAAGACCGCGTTTTCAGGGCGTTTGTCGCTGACGGTCAGCGTTGTTGTCATGGTGTCGGGCTCCGCTCAAAGAAACAGACGATCGGTGTTGATGAAACCGCGCACGTTTTCCTCGCACGCGGTTCGGCAAAGCTCGGCGACGTCGCGCTCTGCGTGGCTCAACGCAAGCTTGACCGGCCTGGGCGCATAGTCCGGATGCGGATCGAGCGGATGCTGGATCGCGGTGAGTACGACGAGCGTGTTCATGGGCGCATACAGATCGACGTAGTCGCCGGCCTTCGAATTGCCCGGCACGAAATTCAAGGCGCCCGCATCCGTGACGTCGACCCGGCTAAAGAGGTTGAGCGTCATCAGCAGGTCCTGAATGCCGAGCCCCCACTTGCCCATTTCGACGAGCAGATTGTCGGTGCCATTGCGATAGAACCCGTTGCGCAGTTCCTGGTAGCGGCCCGCACCGTAGTGTTCCTGCACTTCTTCCGCGTTCGATACGCCGCCGATGCTGTCGTGCCAGCCGCAGGTGTCCGCCACGATCGCGGCAAGCACGCGGCCCATATCGGAGTACAGGCAATGACCGGCCGTGAGTTTCGCCGTGTGCTGGCACTTCAGCGTATCGGGCAGGTTGAGCCGTTCGCTCTTCTCGGCGGCATTGATCAACATCACGCTGACGTTCGCGCCGCCGCGCAGGTCGGTAATGCGCAACGACTGGCCGCGTTTGACGATCAGCGATGCATGGCCGCCGCCGGGGATGGTTTCTTCGAGTAGCAAATCCATGTTGTTGAGATTCCTGTCAGGCAGAGACCGCTTCGACACGCGCTGCGCCTTGCACCACGGCCTGGGCCATATGGATCGACGACGCGGAGTCGCGGCTGTGGTCGAGCGGAATGTTGTAGGTGATACGCGCACCGTAGGCGCCGGGCGCCTGAGGGTCGACGCGGACCTTGTCGAATACCAGCACGCGGCTGCCCAGCGTGAAGCCTTCCTTCAGATCATGCGTGACCATGAAGATGGTGAGCTTCGATTCGCGCCACAGGCTCAGCAGCAGGTCGTGCATGTCCTTGCGGATGCCGGGATCGAGCGCGCCGAATGGTTCGTCGAGCAACAATACGCGCGGCTTCATCATCAGCGCCTGAGCGATCGCGAGCCGCTGTTGCATGCCGCCCGACAGTTGCTGCGGATATTTGTCCAGCGCCGCGCCGAGACCGACGTGTTCCAGCATCGCCGCGGCCTCGTCACGCGCCGCACGTCGTTGTGCGCCGAACAATCGGCCCGTGAACTTCGCGCGCGGCAATTCGAGTCCCAGCATCACGTTGCGAATCACCGTGAGATGGTCGAACACCGAATAGCGTTGAAACACCACGCCGCGATGCGCGTCGGGCTCATCGGGCAACGGTTGCCCGTCCAGCAGAATCTCGCCGCGCGTGGCGCGCTCCTGGCCGAGCAACAGCCGCAGGAAGGTCGACTTGCCGCAGCCCGATGCGCCGACCAGCGAACAGAACTCGCCCGCTTCGATACGCAGGTTCAATCGTTCGAGCACGACCTGATCGCCGTATTCCTTCCAGACGTTACGAACTTCGATCATCGGGCGCCTCCGCCGTACCAGGGAAACGACCATTGCGTCACGCGGCGCAGCAGCTCGTCGATGAGCCACGCGAGCAGGGTGATCCACGCCACGTAAGGCAGGATCACGTCCATCGCGAGGTAGCGGCGCACCAGGAAGATGCGGTAGCCGAGGCCATCCGTCGAAGCAATCGCTTCCGCTGCGATCAGAAAAAGCCATGCCGCACCGAGCGACAGACGCATCGCCACCAGCAGACGCGGAAGCAACTGCGGCAGCACGAGACGCAGAATCAACGTCCAACTGTTCGCGCCGAGCGTCTGCGCCTTGACCCACAACTCGGCCGGGATTTCTCTGGCGCGCGAATGCAGGTCGCGGATGATCATCGGGGTAATGCCAACCACGATCAGCACCACCTTCGACAATTCGTCGAGCCCGAACACGATGAACAGAATGGGCAGAACCGCGAGCGGCGGGATCATCGAGATCACCGTGATGAACGGTGAAAACGTCGCGCTTACCAACGGCAGCGAACCGGTCGCGATGGCTGCCGCCAGCGCGATCACGGCGCTCACGAGCAGGCCGATACCGAGCCGCCGCAAGCTCGACACCGTGTCGGCCCACAGCAGGTACTCGCCCGTGCGTTTGTCCTCGGTGAAGGCGACCTCCTTGATGGCCTCGCTCATCTGCGTTGCGCCCGGCAGCAGCTTGTCGTCAGGATTGAGCTTGAGCCGCATCGACGAGCCGGTGAAATACACCGCCATCAGCACGATGAACGGCAGCAACAGCAGCATCAGGCCGCCGCTTCGGCTGGGATGCCGGTTGATGAGTCGCATGGATGCCCGCCTTGTCGAATGCGTGAGATGTTTGGCTCAGAGCTTCCCGGCCGCCGCCATTTCGACGTAGGTCGGATCGAAACGCAGCTTGACGTTGCTCTTGTTGCCGACCACGACGCCTTTGTCGAATGCCATGCCGACCACGTCCGCACTTTTGGCATCCTGTCCGAGCAGACCATGATCGAACGAGAACCTGGCAACGCGCGTCATGATCTTCGGCATGTCGGGACTGGTGACGAAATCGAGCGCGGCTTTCGGCGTGTAGAAGAGCGCGGTGGTCGACAACTGGCCCTTGAAGCCTGCGAGATCGGTGCCCGATGCCTTGGCCATCGCAGTGAGCGCGGTGGTGCTGTCGGCGCTGTTGGCGTGCATCAGCGCGACCATCTCGAACCAGGCGCCCGTCAGCGCCTTGCCGAGTGCGGGGTTGTCATGCAGGGTCTTGGTGTTGACCACCATCATGTCCATGATTTCGCCGGGGATCTTGCTCGAGTCGAAGACTTCGGTGACGTTCGGCTGCGCCTTCAGATCAGCGAGCATCGGGTTCCACGTCACCGCGTTCTGGACCGCGGGCGTTGCGAACGCGCCGGCGATGTCGGCATCGGACGTGTTCACCACTTTGAGGTCGCGCTCGCTCATATGCGCGCTTTCGAGGGCGCGGGCGAGCAGGTAGTGCGAAACGGAGAACTGGACCAGATTGATCTGCTGGCCCTTCAGGTTGGCGATCTGCTTACCCTTGCCCTTGATGAGCACGCCGTCGTTGCCGTTCGAATAGTCGCTGACGATCAGCGCAGTCGAATCCACGCCGCCCGAAGCCGGAATGGTCAGCGCATCCATATTGGTCATCGCGCAGCCGTCGAACTTGCCGGCGGTGTACTGATTGATGGATTCGACGTAGTCGTTCAGTTGCACGACATCGACGTTGATGCCGTATTTTTTGGCCCACTTCGAGACGATGCCCTGGGTCTTTGCCTGACCCCACGGCATCCAGCCGGCGTAGATGGTCCAGCAGACCTTGAAGTCGGTACGGCCTGCGGCAAATGCGGAAGTTGAGGCGAGGGAGGCGAGGGAGACAGCAGCGATACCGAGAAAGCGGACGAGCTTGCGCATGAGATTGACCTCGGAAGGGACGGTTAGCGACGGCAGGGAGCAGCGCAAACATCGCGTTCTCTCCCGGGCTTTTATCCCGCCGTGTAACCTCGCCTGAGGTCGACAGCTCTCGGACCAGCACCTGCGTGAAGCAGGCCGGAACCCTAGCCGTCCATTTCCAGATTGTGTGCAAACCGGATGATGCGCCGGCTCCTTGCCATCGTTGTATAGCGAGAAGCGTGCCAAACGGCAATCGCCGCATTTCGCGGCGTCGCAGTGGGTGTCTGCCCTGTTCCAGTGACGGCGCGCACCCGTGCATGCGGAACTGGCACCCTATTTGTGCATTGATTGCCTGGCGTTGATGACTATCTGGCGGTCTGGCCCAAAGTTTTCTCGCTGTCCGATCGGGCGAAAGGCACCAGCATGCCGTCTTCGTCAGGCATCTCTGAATTGGGTACGGTCGGCTTGCTCCGCAGGCAGGCGACTTTGCCTGCCGAAGCGCCGAATGGCCTGCGGCGGCTGGCCGAGTGTGCGCAGGAACGCGCGCCTCATGCGCTCGCGGTCGGACAGGCCGACTTCATCGGCGATCACATCCATCGAATGGCGCCCCTGCTCGAGCATCAGCCGCGCGGCTTCCACGCGCAGGTGCTCGACGGCCTTGGCAGGCGACTGGCCGGTCTCCGCGGTGAAGGCTCTACTGAACTGGCGCGGGCTCAGGCTCGCGATGTCGGCGAGCTCCTCCACGGACAACGGGTTGCGCAGATTGGCGTTCGCGTAGTCGATGGCCTTCTGGATCCTGTCGGACTTCGGCTCCAGTTCGAGCAACGCGGAGAATTGCGACTGGCCGCCCGCGCGCCGATGGTAGACGACGAGTTTGCGCGCGACCGTGCGCGACACGTCCTTGCCGTGATCCTTCTCGATCATGGCAAGCGCCATATCGATGGTGGCGGTCATACCCGCCGATGTCCAGATCGGTCCGTCCACGACGAAGATCTGATCTTCGTCGACGATCACTTTCGGAAAGCGGCGTTGCAGGTCGCGCGCGAATCGCCAGTGGGTTGTTGCGCGCCGGCCGTCCAGAACGCCCGCTGCCGCCAGTATGAAAGCGCCGGTGCAGGGAGCCGCGATACGCCTCGATGTCTTGAGCGAACGTTTGATGAAATCGCTCAGTGCGGGGGACGCAACGTCGGTTTCAAGACCCGAACCGAACATCACCGTATCGAAAATGGCGTCGCCGAAAGGTTGCGTCTCGACCCGAATTCCTGACGAGGTCGGCACCATTCCGCCCGTTTCCGAAAGAGCCGTCACTTCGTACGCCGGTTCATCGAGCACGAGGTTTGCGAGTTCGAACGCCGTGACTGCCGCAAAGCCCATCAGATAGAAATCGGGGAACACGACGAAACCGATTCTGTGCATATGCCGTCCCGCGCGATGTCCTAAATCGCCTGTATATACGCCATGTGAGACGCAGTCAACGATGACTTGAGGTTCGCCGGCTGGGCACGAGCAACAACCCAGCCGGCGAAGAGACGCTTACGAATCGAAGACCCCGTTGAGATCAACGGCGTTTCATCTTGATCACGCGCGAAATCTGACCAAGCTTAAAGCCGGTGTTTTCCACGTATTTTGCGTAGTCGACTGGCGCAGTAAACGATTCATCAGTGATGTACTCGCCCATGTAACGGAATCGGTCCGTTGCTGTTCGGACAAAAACAGGAAGCGGGTCGGTCTGTCGCGCAAGCGTTCGGCCGGCCGCACGTGCAGCGGCGCTGCTATCACAGACGATCACATCCGGGGCATACGGATTGAGGTCCTGACGCAATCGCGCGGCGACGACCTTACCGCCCTTCACAGGTAAGAATGCCTGTTTGCATCCTCCCGTTACTCGATGAATATCTTCCCGAGAATACTCTTTGCCAGTTTCAAACATGATTTTTCTCCGAAGAATGACGCCTGGCTGTAACGCAGTGGCATCAAGCGGAGCGATGATATCGACCTGCATCTAAATCATTTGTATAAAGGGTGAGCTTCCTGATAAAGAAAGCATGCGAATTGAGCGGACCGCGCGACGTGCATCACGGATATGGCGCATTAACGGTACACCCCCTTCGGTTTTATAAATTCGTTATACGCGTGATGACAGAATCTCGAGATCGCTGAGCGAGGTTCTATGTGCTTCGATTGAGATTTCGTCGATACGAAAGCCACAATCTTATTGTTCGGGTTCTTTTCGTAGACGGTTGCCGCAAGCGCTTGTAGGAACACGCCGAGGTCTTTTGGGGGCTGTAGCCGCACGAAGTGCACGGGTCGGCCATACGCCAAGGATGTGTTTCTACGAGCGCTTGCGTCAGCAGCCTCTGCCGAGCGCGATATACCGTTCGAGATGATGATCCTCATCGCCAAGCTGATGATCGATCATCACGAGGCGCTTCGCGTAGTGAGCAAGCGGCAATTCCCACGTCATGCCGATACCGCCATGCAGTTGAATGCATTCCTCGGCGACCCTCGCTCCAATCCTGCCGATACTGTATTTCGCCGCCGAAACCGCCCGTTCCCGCACCGTGCGTTCGGCCCCAAGTGCCGCCGCGGCATTGATCACCGCCGAGCGCGCCTGCTCGATTTCGAGCAGCAGATCCGCCATGCGATGCTGCAATGCCTGGAAGCTGCCGATCGGCACGCCGAACTGCTTGCGTGTGCGCAAGTATTCAAGCGTGTAGTCTTTCGCGACATCCATCGCGCCGACTGCTTCGGAACACAAGGCCAGCACGCCACAACTGATCGCGTATTCGAGCGTCGCGAAGCCCTCACCGGACGCGCCGAGCAGCGCGTCATCGGCGAGTGTGACGTTGTCGAAGGTGACCTCGGCGGCGCGGCCGCCGTCGATCTTGCGATAGCCGCGCACGCTGACACCCGCTGTCTCGCGCGGGACGAGAAAGAGCGTGATGCCGGCTTCTGCATCGCCGGCACCTTCCGTGCGCGCGGAGACGAGCAGGAGCGATGCGTTCTCGCCTTGCTGAACGACCGCTTTCGCGCCGTTCAGCTTCCATGCGTTGCCGTTGCGTTCGGCGCGCGTCGTAACGCGCGATAGTTCGTAGTGGCCGTCCGGCTCGCCATGCGCGAGCGCAACCAGACGCGAGCCTTCGATCAGTTCGGCCAGCGTGGCTCTCTGCGCTTCGCTGCCGTCACGCGCGATCGCCTGTCCGACCATCAGGGTATCGAGAAACGGCTCGACCACGAGACCACGGCCCAGGCTCTCGAATACGACAGCGATATCGAAACCGCCGCCGCCGAAACCCCCCTCTGCTTCATCGAACAACGCGCCGATAATGCCGAGTTCCGCGAAGCGATTCCACAGCTCGGCGCTAAAGCCCTCAGCCGAGCCCGCGATCCGGTCGCGCGTCGCGAAGGCGTATTGCTCGGCGACAAAACGATTGAGCGTATCCGCCAGCATGCGGCGGTCTTCTGTGTGCTGGAAATTCATGGCATGCGCCCCTTACAGTCCGAGGATCATTTTGGAAATGATGTTCTTCTGGATTTCGTTGGAGCCGCCGAAGATCGACAGCTTGCGGTTGTTGAAGTAGAGCGAGGCCGCGCTTGCGGCTTCGGCGGGGCCGACCGGCGTGCCTTCGAAGCCCTCGTGCAAGGCCTCCCCGATGAACGGCTGCGCATACGGTCCCATCGCACGGCGCGTGAGCGAAGAGATTTCCTGGCGGATCTCGGTGCCGCGAATCTTCAGCATCGAACTCTCGGCGCCCGGCACGCCGCCGCCGGCTACCGCCGCGATCACGCGCAGATTGGTCGTCTTCATGTTCTCCAGATCGATCTCGACGCGCGCCATGCGTGCCGCGAACGCGGGATCTTCCGCCAGCGGCCGGCCGTGGCGCTGCTGTTTCGCGGCGATCTTGCGCAGCCGGTTGAAGGCGGCCACCGAGAAGCCGACGCCCGCGATATTGGTGCGCTCATACGTGAGCAGATATTTGGCGTAGGTCCAGCCTTGGTTCTCTTCGCCCACGAGGTTCTCAACGGGCACGCGCACGTCCGTAAAGAACACTTCGTTGACTTCGTGCTCGCCGTCGAGCGTGATGATCGGCCGCACGTCGACGCCTGGCGTGTTCATGTCGATCAGCAGGAAGCTGATGCCTTCTTGCTTGCGCACGTCGGTGGCGCTGCGCACGAGACAGAAGATCATGTTCGCGTAGTGACCGAGCGTGGTCCACGTTTTCTGACCGTTGACGATGTAATGCTCGCCTTGCGCGTCGCTGCCGCGTACAGCAGTGGTCTTGACCGATGCGAGGTCCGAGCCCGCGCCCGGTTCCGAGTAACCCTGGCACCACCAGTCAGAGCCATCGAGAATGCGCGGCAACCAGTGGCGCTTTTGCGCGTCGTTGCCGTATTTGATCAACACCGGGCCAAGCATGTTGACGCCGAACGGCACGACGCGCGGTGCCCCCGCCAAGGCACATTCGTTCTCGAAGATGAATTTCTGCACGGCGTTCCAGCCGGGGCCGCCGTACTCCTTCGGCCAATGATTGGCGAGCCAGCCTTGCGCGTTGAGAATGGCGTGCCACTCAGCCATGTCGTCGCGCGTAAGGCGGCGGCCGCCGTGTACCTTGTCGGCGAGACGCTGCGGGAGCCTGTCACGCAAAAAGCGCTGCACGTCGGTGCGGAAAGCTTCTTCTTCAGGCGTGAAGTTCAGATCCATGGCGGGTTCTTTCCTGGAGGTTTATTGGACCGGCATACAGGTGTACCGATCGATGCACGGCATACCGGCGGGCGGGCAGGCGCCCACCGGTCGAGAATGCGCCAGATGACGTTCCGTCTCAAGCGATCTGGTTGAGGCTTGCGAAATCGGCGCCGCGCTCAACCAGTTCGACCAGCAGTGGCGACGCTTGCCAGAACAGCGGGTCTTCCTGGGCGAACTCGCGGATGTCCGCGAGAACCGTGGCGAGGCCCACCGTATCGGCATATTTCATCGGACCGCCGCGATAGCGCGGGAAACCGTAGCCGTAGAGGAACGTGACGTCGACGTCGAGCGGCCGCAGCGCGATGCCTTCGTGCACGACGTTGGCGCCTTCGTTGATCATCGCGGCCATGTAGCGGCGCATGATCTCTTCGTCGGTGAAAGTGCGCGGCGTGATGCCGGCGCGTTCACGCTCGGCGTCGATGATGGCCTCGACCTCAGGGTCCGGCGTGCCGCTGCGCGAACCTTCGGGGTACAGATAGAAACCCCGGCCGGTCTTCTGGCCGAACCAGCCGCGTTCGCACAGGCGGTCGGCGATCTGCACGTAGCGTGCCGCAGGATTGCGCGTGGCCGCGCGCCGCTTGCGCGCGGCCCAGCCGATGTCGCCGCCCGCTAGATCGACCACCTGGAACGGCCCCATCGGGAAGCCGAACGCACGCACGGCCGCATCGATCTGATAGGGCGACGCACCGTCTTCCATCATCGCGTCCGCCGCGCTGCGATAGACCGCCAGCACGCGATTGCCGATGAAGCCGTCGCACACGCCCGCGCGCACCGGCGTCTTGCGCAGCTTCTTCGCGAGTTCGAACGCGCTGGCGACCACGTCCGCGCTGACCTGCTTCGGCACCACCACTTCCAGCAGCTTCATGATGTTGGCGGGGGAGAAGAAGTGCAGGCCGATTACATCGGCCGGGCGCGAGATGCTGGCCGCAATCGCGTCGATGTCGAGATACGACGTGTTGGTGGCGAGCACCGCGCCGGCTTTGCAGACGCGATCGAGCTCGGCGAACACGGCTTTTTTCACCGCCAGGTCTTCGAACACGGCTTCAATCACCAGATCGGCTTCGGCGAGCGCGTCGTACGAAGTGCTGCCGTGCCAGCGTGCCATCACGTCGGCTTTTTTCTCCGCGCTCATGCGGCCTTTGGCGATCAGGCCGTCGTAGACCTTGTCGATGTGCGCCCGGCCGCGCGCGAGCGACGCCTCGTCGCGTTCGATCATCGTCACCGGCAGGCCTGCATCGAGGACGGCGACGGCGATACCCGCGCCCATCGTGCCGCCGCCCACCACGCCGATCTGGTTCAGCGCGCGTGTTTTTGCATCGCGCGTTTCCGGCGCCTTCAGCACTTCACGCTCGGCAAAGAACGCGTGAATCAAGCCGGCGCGCTGCGGGCTGTCGATACATTCCAGGAATAATTTGCGTTCGAGCCGCAGGCCGTCTTCAAAGGGTTGTTCGATGGCGGCCTCGACAGCATCGACGATTTTGAGCGGCGAGAACAGGCCGCGCGATTTCTTCGCCGTATCGGCGCGCGCCGTGGCGACGGCGGCGAGGCTCGCTGCGCGCTCGCTTAGCGCCGCGGCGTCGCGGGTGCGCCGCACCGGAGCGTGAGCGGCCAGCAGTTCGTGCACATAGGCGAGGCCTTCAGCGAGGATGTCGTCGCTGCTGCCCAGCCGGTCGATGAGGCCGAGCGCGAGCGCTTCCTTCGCGCCGGCGTGACGGCCGCTCAGGATCAGGTCGAGGGCGGCCTGCGCGCCGATCAGGCGCGGCGTCCGCTGCGTGCCGCCTGCGCCCGGCAGCAGGCCGAGCTGGACTTCGGGCAAACCGAGCTTCGCGCCATTCACGGCGAGCCGGTAGTGCGCCGCGAGCGCCACTTCCAGACCGCCGCCGAGCGCCGCGCCGTGAATCGCGGCCACCACGGGTTTCGTACAGGTTTCGATGCGGTTACAGACGTCCGGCAGCGACGGCGGCACCGGCGGCTTGCCGAACTCGCGAATGTCCGCACCCGCGATGAAGTTGCGCCCGGCGCCGACGATCAGCACGGCCTCCACGGCTGGGTCGGCATCCGCGGCTTCGACGGCGGCGAGCAGGCCGCGCCGCACGTCGGCGGACAAGGCGTTGACCGGCGGGTGGTCGATCGTCACCAGCAGGACTTTGCCGCGCAATTCGCGCGTCACAACGTCGGCGGAAGCGTTCTGGGTCATCGTGTCGTCTCCTGACTGTCTGTTACCGGGCCGGATCGAGGTGGATTGGAGGATACCGGCTCTGGCGAGTTCTCCGATTGTCGGTTGGTCAAGGTTTATTGACAATTGCATAGACGGTTGACAGACTGTCAAAATTATTTTGACAAAGGCATGCGTCATGGACGTCAATTCACTGACCTTGCTGGTCGATATTCTCGATGCGGGCAACCTGAGCGAAGCCGCGCGCCGGCTGAAAATGAGCCGCGCGAATGTGAGCTATCACCTGAATCAACTGGAGCGCTCGGTCGGGCTGCAACTGGTCAGGCGTACCACGCGCCGGGTCGAAGCGACTGAAATCGGTCTGCAGCTCTATGAGCATGGCCGCACGATCCAGAACGCGCTGCTGGCCGCGCGCGAGTCGGTGACCACGCTCGGGCAGAGCTTGCAGGGGCGGGTGAGGTTGAGCGTGCCGAGCGGCTATGGGCAACTGGTGATGTCGGATTGGCTGATCGCATTCAAGCGTCTTTATCCGGGTATCGTGCTGGATGTGATGTTCGAGAATCGCGTCGAGGATCTGATGCGTGACGAGGTCGACATCGCGGTGCGGGTGATGTCGGAGCCGCCGCAAAATCTCGTCGCGCGCGACATGGGGCCGGTGCGATATGTTGCCTGTGCTTCGCCGGATTTTGCCGCAAGCCGCGGCATGCCGACGCGGCTCGATGATCTGCGTACGGCGCCGTTGATTACAGCGGCGGTGGTCGGCAGGCAGTTGCGCGTGGCAGCTTATCTGCGCGACGAGCGCCACGAAGTGCTGCTGGAGCCGACGATCATTTCCGAGAACTTTCTGTTCCTGCGCCAGGCGGTGCTGGCCGGCCTGGGCGTCGGTCTGGTGCCTGACTACGTGGTACAGGACGACTTGCGCCGTGGGGAGGTGGTGACGGCGCTCGATGAATGGCGTCTAAGCATCTTCGGCACGAACATGTACATGCTCTATATGCCGAATCGTCATCACACGCGGGCCGCCGCGAGTTTTATCGAGTTCATTCTGGAGCAGGCGCGCGGAAGTGGCAGAGGGGTTGCCGCTTGAGCGGCAAGTCGTTGGCGGTATGCCTGGTAAGACGGCGGGATAGCCGGGCGCGCCCGGGCGGCACATTAAACCTCGGGGGAGACGGAGATGAAATGGGCAATCGCATGTGTGGCTCTGCTTGCAATCGTCATTGTCGTTGTGATGGTCTCGCGTCTGCCGGGCGAAGCGGCCATCCGCCTCGCCGGCTATGCGGCGACCGCGGCGTTCGCCGCACTGGTCAGCTGGCGCGCACATCGCGCCCGACGAAACAAGCGCGCCGGATGAACAGGCGCGCCGGTTACTCAGCTGACCCAGGTGAAGGCTCTGCAGCGCCCAGTTCTTTTTCGGACGTGCGCCTGCAAACTCAGTGAAACCCGACGATATAGTATTGGAATAGACCATTCGGAATCTCCGAGTGTGCAAGGCTTGATGTCAGTGTCATTCCATATTTCTGAATGATCCTGGGGACGTCAATTAAAATTGGAGTGTGCCCATAAATTATGATTTTTCCGTTGTGCTTTATCAGCGGCACCATTTTTGAAAAAATTTTATTCGCCAACGTGGTTGTCATCACTTCATGGTTCAGGAAGCGACAAATCAGGATGTCGCACGAATTATCCCGCAATGCGGGACGAAGTGCATCGCACACAAATGCGCGATCTATTTTGTCTCTCGCTGCCTGAGTCATCGATAGCGAGGCGTCCGATGCCAGAACTATGCATTGGGGTAGCGATGCCTTTAGATAGCCAGAAAACGAGCCAGTTGAACAGGCGGGGTCATAGATGACACAGCCGGGATAAACGATATCTTGGAGGACGTTGATAGTAAAAGAGCGGAAGTGCGATTCCTCCTGATCCAGACGGTCTGGGTCTGTAGCGCATTCTGTCCAGAAGGAATCTGGGCATATATATTCATCACCCGTCTCTCCTGAAGGCGGGTAGGGAAAGTGAATGTCAAACCCTTTTATCCGGTTGGCGCGATCAAATAATGCCTGCTTCCAGTTGGCGCGTTTCGGGAGCAGGACTTCAAAATAATGAAAGTCGCCGGAGGTTGAGTCGGCCAGTATTAGCCCTTGCAGGGTCTCGGGTTCAATGACGCTATACCGGCTCAGCGCATGCGTTTTTGATCTGATTCCGAGCCAGGCATTGGCTTCGCCCCTTAGCAGATAGATTGCATGCTGTTTGTCTTTTCCTATCCTGACTACCGGCATCAGATCGACTCAGATGTAGTTAGTCGGATCTGCAAAAACCTGTGAAGCACCGTCTGGCCTGGCGTAGCAGTTGGTTTTCGGATAACCTGGCTCCCAGGAAGATTATCGAAGAGATAAAAATTCTGGGAGTTTTGGCCGATGAGCACACCGGATTTTTTTCGTAGCCGTCTGGACGCGATGATTGATCTGCGCCACCCACTTGCGGTGCTGGCCACGAGGATGCCGTGGGCTGCCATCGAAGCGAGGCTCGCGCCCCTGTTTGTGCGGCGCTCACGCGATGGCCGGTTAAGCGAAGCGGCGGACCTGTTTGGTGTGAGTTCTAAGGAACTGGCCGGTGGCGTTAGTGCGGCCGGACGTCCGCGCCTGCCAGTGCGGCTGATGGTCGGGCTGCTGTATTTGAAGCACACTTATAACGAGAGCGATGAATCGGTGTGCGAGCGCTGGGCGCAGGACGTGTACTTTCAGTTCTTCTGTGGTGAGGAGTACTTTCAGCCACATCTGCCATGCGACCCGACCAATCTGGTGCGTTTCCGGCAGGCGCTGGGCGAAGGCGGTGTCGAGGAGCTGCTCGCGACGACGATCACGGCGGCGGTGCAGATGAAGGCGGTGAAGCCGGCCGAATTCGAGCGCGTGATTGTTGATACGACGGTCCAGGAGAAGGCCATTGCGTATCCGACTGACGGCCGTCTGCTGGAGGTGGCGCGGGCCAGACTCGTGCAACTTGCGCAACGCGCTGGTCTTGTATTGAAGCAGACGTACGAACGTGAAGGCAAACGGCTGCGTCGCCGCGCCGGCGGCTATGCGCATGCGAAGCAGTTCAGGCGACTGCGGCGTGTACTCAAACGTCAGCGCACCGTATTGGGACGGCTACTGCGCGACATCGAACGCAAGCTCTCTGGAGCCTCAGACGAACGCAAGGCACAACTGCGCGTGTGGCTGGAGCGGGCGTGGCGTATTTGCTGCCAACGTCCAAAGGACAAAAACAAGCTTTACGCCCTGCACGCGCCCGAAGTCGAGTGCATCGGTAAAGGCAAGGCGCGCCAGCCCTACGAGTTCGGCGTCAAGGTAAGCCTTGCGATCACGGAAAAACAAGGGCTGATCGTTGGTGCGCGCACGTTCGCGGGCAACCCATACGACGGCCACACGCTGGCAGAACAACTTGAACAGAGCACCATCCTGTTGCAGGATCTGCCCGGTACGCCGCAACCGAAGACCGTGCTGGTCGATCTCGGGTATCGTGGGGTCGATAATGAGGTATCGTCAGTACAACTTATTCATCGCGGTAAACACAAGAGCCTGACGAGCACGCAGCGACGCTGGCTAAAGCGGCGGCAGGCGATCGAACCGATCATCGGCCATGTGAAGCATGATCACGGCATGCGGCGTTGCTGGCTTAAAGGGCAGGCTGGCGATGCGCTACACGCGATACTGTGTGCTGCGGGGTACAACCTGCGATGGTTGCTGCGCGCAATCGTTCGTCTGCGCCTGGCGCCCGCATTTTTTATCCTCACGACGCTGCAGTGGCTCGTCACTGTCACGCTCACGCCAGCACCGGCTTGCTGGAACCGTCTGCAAAGGCACTGATCCCCTTCGTTGACATCCAGGCGTTCCACTGCCTCGCCGCGCAGACGGAGACTGTGGCCTCTTTGGCCCCATGGAGACGCGCTGATGCGCAAACTGAATTTTTCAGGACCGACTAGTTATAGGTTGGAACAACGTAGTTGCCGAGCGATACGATAGAGAATCTCTCCATATTCGGCATCGCGGCACAGGCGAGGCTAATGCCTAGCTCAGCGGTATGCAGTTCTTTGGACCAGATGGGAAGTCCTGCGGTCCGGCACCTGTCTTTAAGTGAAGCAAGTTGTGCGGCGAGAGGCAGAATGGATGGATCCGCCGGGAGGGACACCTCGCTCATTTTGATTCCCTGTTGTGAATCGAGGTCTGCCGCCAAACATTGCTGAAGCCGGGGGATCGGACTCAAATGCAGCATATGCCGCCGCCACTCGTCGCGCACCCACTCGACACCTTCAGCAATGTGGTGTTGTTGAACCAACTCCTTGATCGCCCGCGTTGCTGCGTGACTGGCATAGATCGAGCAACCCGCTCCCATCACGTGAACACCTGCAATATGTCTTTCCTGGCAGCGTGCGATATAGACTGGACAATCGATCGCACTGGTCACGTCAATCAACTGGATTCTGGAATGCAGGCATGACTCGGCATCATGAAATACCTGGGCAACGTCATCGGGTAATGAATCTGGCGAAACAACCCGAACGGCTTGCTGGGAGGAGTAGAAGAAATGCTGAGCAATAAAGCATCCAACGCTATGCCGCTCGATCACTTCACTCACCGCATGAATGGCGGCTTCGATATACCCCACCCCAGCCGCTAAGCCGGTGCCGCACGAATAGCGTTTGCCAAGTTGATAGTCGGCGTCATCCCCGGTGAGTCTGTTTGATGGATGGTTGTAGTCAATCAGAAAAGCGGGGTAATGAAGAGTGGGGAGGGATTCTTCCTCATTAAATCGTATCGTGCCAAGTTGGGTTGGATTGTTCCTGGCAAGAATCTGGACTGGCAGCATCCCGGCCAAGACCGGTTGTGTTGCTACCGTTGGAAAGGGCATGAGTTCGCAAGCAGCTCGAAAATATTGCAGAGAATACTGATGTTCGTACGCTTCGAATTTCGCACCGACCCGAGCCTCGTCTTCATATCCTTTTCCACATCCTCGGCAACTTTCATTGAATTCATCTGAGTCCAGGGTCACAACCGTGCTTGAAAGTGGCGCGCCGAAGCGCTCCAGGCTGAGTCGCACAGCGTTTTCACGCAGTTGGACATCGATTTTCGCTTCAGCCTCGGCGAGGGAAACCGAACGTTCCGGTACGATACATTGCATGGATAGACTCCATTTAAAAGGGGGGCGCGAATTCCCCCCTTTCCTGACTTAGTTGGAAAGAATTTCGATCTCCTCCGCAGTTAGAATTGCATCAAGGTCGATCTCCTCAGCTTCTTGTGAGTTCGCCTGTGATTGGGTTTCCTCGTAGTCGTTCGTGTACATGCACATCATGTAGCCCATAGCTACCTCCGATTGGATTTAAAGAACCCGGATCGTTACGCGCCGATTGCGCGTTATGCGCTATTCGGCGATACCACCCTGTCGGATGACAGTAATTACACAGTAATAAATGTGAATTGAATATGTAATGATCGATAACCCTGCGACTTCATGGCGCGGATTAACGTCGAGTAAAGGGGACCTCCCTCAACACGCCCCAACCCGTTGAGCTAGACTCAAAAAAATCACGCAGAAAGCGTCAAGCGACGGAGACACCATGAACCTCGACGGCCAGACCTACGAATCGCTGAAGGTCAACTTCACCTGGCGCATTCCGGCGCGCTACAACATCGGCGTCGACGTATGCGACAAATGGGCCGACGGCTCGGCCCGCCTCGCCTTGATCTACGAAGACCCCGAAGGCAAAGCCAGCCGCTATACATTCGACGAATTGAAGTCGCTGTCTGACCGCTTCGCCAACGCGCTACTCGCATCCGGCGCACAGCGAGGCGACCGCATCGGCATCTTCCTGTCGCAATCGATCGAAACGGCCATCGCGCACCTCGCCGCCTACAAAGCCGGCATGATAGCCGTGCCTCTCTTTGCATTATTCGGCGTCGACGCAATCGAACACCGTCTCGGCGACAGCGGCGCAGTCGCACTGATCACCGACCACGCAGGCGTGCAAAAAATCGACGACATCCGCAACGCCTTGCCTGCACTGCGCACCGTGTTCAGCGTCGACATAGACCGTGACAACATAGACAGCGACAACCACGGCCAGCAAGCCACAGCGCGTTCCTTCTGGCAAGCACTCAACAGCGCATCCGCCGACTTCACACCGGCCGACACCGCCGCTGACGACCCCGCGGTCATCATCTACACATCGGGCACCACCGGCAAACCGAAGGGCGCCTTGCACGGGCACCGGGTGTTGCTCGGCCATCTGCCGGGTGTCGAGCTGTCCCAGCAGGGCTTCCCCGCGCACGCCACGCTGATGTGGACACCTGCGGACTGGGCCTGGATCGGCGGGCTATTCGACGTGCTGCTGCCGTCATGGCATCACGGCGTCGCGGTGCTTGCGCGCCGCTTTGCAAAATTCGACGGCCAGGCCGCTTTCGATCTGATGGCGCGTCACGCGGTCTCGCATACCTTCCTGCCGCCCACCGCGCTCAAGATGATGCGCGGCGTCGAGCGTCCCGAACAATGGACGCTCGCGTTGCGCTCGGTGGCAAGCGGCGGTGAATCGCTCGGCGAGGAATTGATCGGCTGGGGACGTAAGGCGCTGGGCGTCACGATCAACGAGTTCTATGGACAAACCGAGTGCAACGTCGTGGTGTCGTCATGTGCGGCGTTGTTCGAGCCGTGCTTCGGCGCGATCGGCCGCGCGGTGCCGGGGCATCACGTGGCGATCATCGACGCCGACGGCAACGAACTGCCGCAAAGCGCCATCGGCGATATCGCGGTAGCCGCGCCTGACCCGGTCATGTTCCTCGGCTACTGGGGCAACGAGCCGGCCACGCGCGAAAAATTCCGTGGCAAGTTTCTGGTCACCGGCGACCTCGGGACACGCGATGCGGACGGCTTCATCCGTTTCGTCGGCCGTGGCGACGACGTGATCACGAGCGCTGGTTATCGCATCGGGCCGGCTTCGATCGAGGATTCATTGCTGCGCCATCCGGCGGTATCGATGGCCGCAGTGATCGGCGCGCCGGACCGCGAGCGCACGGAGATCGTGATGGCGTTCGTGGTGCTGAAGCCCGGCTTCGTCGGCGACGAGGCACTGGTACGCGAGATTCAGCAGCATGTCAAAACGCGCCTCGCCGCACACGAATATCCGCGCGAAATCCGCTTCGTCGACAGCCTGCCAATGACCGCCACCGGCAAGGTGATTCGCAAAGCATTGCGCGAGGGACTCGGGCACGATACGGACAATCCCGCTACCAAACCCTGAATAGCGATGACGAAGCGTGCACGCTTCCCGGCAAATACGAATGCGCGTCAACGAACTCGCGTTGATCCGGCGCCGATGCCGGGTTTCGCCTAACGCCATTCAGCTTGCGGGCATAGAGTCTGTGCCGCTTGCTGCTTGCTGCATTGCAACTTACCGCGGGGCCGCGTCCATTGCCGCTCGCGCCAGTTACGCGCGTGCGAAAACCTCGCCGGCGACGCGCGTGCAGCATAGGGCAAGTCCCTGGCACGATTTAGCCGTGCATTACCATTCGCGTGAGCAGCCTCCTACACTTGATTGAAAGAGGAGGGGACACCGATGGCCAAACTCATCCACACGATGATTCGCGTGCAGGATCTGCCGCGCTCGTTGCAGTTCTATCAGAACGCCTTCAACTTCAACGTTTCGCACCGGCTCGACTTTCCCGATTTCACACTCGTCTATTTGCGCAACGAAGAAGCCGACGCCGAAATCGAGCTGACCTGGAATAAAAGCCGCACCGAACCGTATTCGCATGGCGACGGCTACGGCCACGTGGCCGTCTGTGTCGACGATGCAAAGCGCGAACGTCAACGCCTGATCGATCTCGGCATGACGCCGAACGATCTGCGCGAATTCCATAACGACAACGGTGAGTTGCTGGCGCGCTATTTTTTCATTCAGGACCCTGACGGCTACAAGATCGAAGTGCTGGAACGCTACGGCCATTATCAATAGCAAACCAAACCAGGCGGCCGCCGCGCGTAGTTGCAATACCCCACAAGGAGACAGACATGAAGACAACGGTCATCCCGATCGTCGATTCGGATCACGCCCATCATGCGCATCATCATGGTCACGAGCATGACCACGAGCCCGCTTATAAAGACGGCCATGAGCATCGCGCGGCGAAGGCTGCCACCGCGGCATTGCGGATTCCACTTACGCGACGCGAACTGTTGAGAGGCACAGGCGTACTCATGGGCACGCTGGCGTTCTCATCGATATTGTCGACGCTCGCGCCGAGCCGCGCATGGGCGCTCGAACTACAGGGACTGGACACGCACCAGGGCGAAGTGATTCTGGTCTTCACGCGCCAGATCTACCCGCACGCCACGCTCGACAACGCGGTCTATGCGCTCGTGGTCAAGGACCTCGACGCCAAGGCGAAGGCGGACCCGGCGGTGCGTCAGCAGCTCGCGGACGGCGTCAAACAGCTCGACGCGAAAGCCGGTTCCAACTGGCTGACGCGCACGCCGGCTGCACAGGCCGCGGACGTTGCAGCGCTCGCGGGGACGCCATTCTTCAACACGGTGCGCAGCACGGCCGTGGTCTCGCTGTACAGCAACACCATGGCGTATGCCCATTTCGGCTATGGCGCCTCCGAGGGCGATGGCGGCTACCTGAATAAGGGTTTCAACAGCCTCTCGTGGCTGCCCAATCCGCCGCCGGGCGCCAGCGGCCCGATTCCGACGGATAGCTAAATAGCCAGAACAGCGGAGACAGAACATGGATCAAGACCACAACAAGGTGCGTTTTTCGCACAACGACGACAAGGTCGTCGTGATCATCGGTTCGGGTGCGGGCGGCGGCACGCTGGCCAACGAACTGGCGCAGAAGGGCATCAACGTCGTCGTGCTGGAAGCGGGCAAATCGCATACGCAAGCCGATTTCACCACGGACGAATGGGGCTCGTTTCAGATGCTGTCATGGCTCGACAAACGCACTACGTCGGGCACATGGCGCATCGCGACGGATTTCCCGAATCTGCCCGCATGGATCTGCAAGACGGTGGGCGGCACGACCACGCACTGGGCGGGCGCCAGTCTGCGTATCAAACCTTACGAGTTCAAGGCGAAGACGACCTACGGCGATATTAAGGATGCCAACCTGCTCGACTGGCCGCTCACCGGCGAGGAACTCGATCCGTATTACGATCGCGCGCAAGCGAAGATGGGGGTGACGCGCACGCAAGGTCTGCCGGGCCTGCCGGGCAATAACAACTTCAAGGTGATGTCCGCCGGCGCGATGAAGGTCGGCTACAAGGAGTGCAATACCGGCCATATGGCGATCAACAGTGTGGTGCGTGACGATCGCGCGCATTGCTTCCAGCGCGGTTTCTGTTTTCAGGGTTGCCGTACCGGAGCGAAGTGGTCCACGCTCTACACCGAATTGCCTCGCGCACAGGCCACGGGCCATATGGAGTTGCGCACGCAGGCGCATGTGGTGCGTATCGAAACCGATGCACGTGGCAAGGCAAAGGAAGTTCTCTACTACGACGGCAACGGCAAGTTGCAGCGGCAAAAGGCACGCATCGTCGCGGTGGCGGGCAATGCGATCGAAACACCGCGTCTGCTGCTGAATTCCCATTCGAGCAAATTCCCGCAAGGCCTCGCGAACGGCTCAGGGCAGCTGGGACGCAATTACATGCGCCACACCACCGGCTCGGTGTATGCGGTGTTCAACGACAAGGTCGACATGTTCAAGGGCACCACGATGGCCGGCATCATCGAAGACGAAGCGGTGTTCAATCCGCAACGCGGCTTCGCGGGCGGCTATCACATGGAGACCGTTTCGCTCGGTCTGCCGTTTTACGCGGCTTTTCTCGACCCGGGCGCATGGGGCCCGACCTTTAGCCAGGCGATGGATCAGTACGCGTACACGGCGGGGATGTGGATCGTCGGCGAGGATATGCCGCGCGAGACCAATCGCGTGACCTTGAATACCGACGTGAAGGATCAGTACGGCCAGCCGGTGGCCAACGTTCATTTCGACGATCACCCGAATGACGAAGCGATGCGCGAGCATGCGTTCAAGCAGGGCACGGCGGTATATGAAGCCGCGGGCGCGAAGACGGTGTACCGCGTACCGCCGTATCCGTCCACCCATAACCTCGGGACCGCGCGGATGAGCGCGCGGGCCGAAGATGGTGTGTGCAACAACTTTGGCCAGACGCACGAGGTGTCGAATCTGTTCATCTCGGACGGCAGCCAGTTCACCACCGGCGCGGCGGAAAACCCGACCATGACGATCGTGACGCTAGCGATCCGCCAGGCCGATCACATCGCGGCGCAGATGAACAAGCGGATGGTGTAAGGCGGGTGAGTGAGCCGGATGCGGCGTTCGGGTTCGATACGATGGTCGAGTGCTGGATGCCGGCGTATGTTGATGACGGAGGGCGGCGTGCCGCGGCGAAATGAAGCAAGCCGTGGCACGTGCGCCTGTAGACAGGGAGTAATGGCCATGTGTGGGATTTACATCAACGCCGATCCGATTCTCTATGAATCGCGCACCCGCTCGCTGCGGATTCACGGTGTGATCACAACGGTCCGGCTGGAGAATCTGTTCTGGGATGTGCTGCACGAGATTGCCGCGCGCGAGAATATGACGACCAGTCAGTTCGCGGTGAAGTTATACGATGAACTCATCGCGCTACGTGGCGAGATGCCGACCAACTTTGCATCGTTCCTGCGGGTGTGCTGTTTGCGCTATCTGTCGATGCGAACGGAGAAGGCCACGAGCGTGTCCGATGCCACGCCGGAACCGGCAACAGTGGTCAACGAGACGAGGCCGCGGATTCTGAAAAAGGTTTGATGCCCAAACGGCCTGCGCGCACGCCGCGTCTGAACATCGCGCACGCCGCGTCAGCGGTAAGTGCGGCCGGTTTCGCATGCTACGATGCTTCGCTCGTTGTGAAGAACGTCGGAGACTTCCATGCGTCCAGAGAGTGCCGCCCGTTTCGATGAACAGTTTGCGCCTCGGATCGCCGAGGCGCTCGCCGCCTGTTTCGCCACCACCGTGCATACCGAAGTGCTGCCTTATGGCGGGCATGGACACCCCACCCGCGTGCGGATTCACGCAACGCCGATCGAAGACCTGCGCCACTACCCGCATCCATTGAATCTGTTTCTGACCTGGGATAGCGACGAGATCGAACGGCTGATGGGTTCCGGAGGGGCGGCGCGCTTCGCTGGCTATCTGGCGGCGTTGCCGCGCAAACTCGAAGCCTGGCGCCATGTGCGCGAACTGGATTTTCTCTCGCACACACAGGCCGAGCCGGCGGTTTTGATCGGCGGCCTCGACTTCGAGTCTTAGGCCGCCGCCGCGTTGATCCAGGCGGACAACTCACATCACCGGAGAATGCAGATGATGCGGATGGTCGAGTGTCTCGCCCACGATGCGTAGCGCCTCTGCACATTCGTCGCGCGTTTTCGAGCCACCGAGACACACGCGCATCGCGTTCGGTGGATTACCGTCGGTGGAAAATGCCGCGCCTGCAACCGCGGCGATCCCCTGATTGCGCAGTTGCAACGCAAGTTCCGACGCGCTCCAGCCGCTCTCGACCGGCACCGGCAACCACAAATGAAAGCCGTCCGGATGCGCTTCGTAAGGCCACGATTCGAGCATGCGCGAGGCAATCGCCTGGCGTGCACGCGATTCATTGCGGATCGCGTTGAGCATGTCGAGCGCGGTGCCGTCGGCGATCCATTGCGTCGCGAGCGTGACCGTGAACGGACTTGCCATCACCGTTGTCGCGCGCAACGCGCCGGCGAGGCGCTGGGTTTGCCTTGCAGTCGGCGCGTGCAGATGCGCAACCCGCAAACCGGCGCCGAAGCTCTTCGATAGACCCGTCACGTAGTAGGTCAGTTCGGGGGCGAAGCTCGCGAGCGCGTCGGGCGCGCTCTGCGGCAGCATGGCGTAGGCATCGTCTTCGATGATCGGCACGCTGTAGCGCAACGCGACGTCGGCGAGCGCCTCGCGCCGTTGGTGCGTGAGCGTCAGCGTGCTCGGGTTTTGCAGCGTCGGATTGCAATAGAACGCGCTCGGCTTATCGGTTTTGCAGAGCGCTTCGAAGGCGTGGGCGAGCGGCCCTTCGTCGTCGCGCGGCAGGGCTTGCAGACGTACGCCGAGTTGTGCGGCGATCGCCTTGATGCCGGGGTAAGCCAGCGTGTCGAGGCAGATCGTGCCGCCGGGCCGCGCCAACTGGGAGACGAGCGCGACCAGCGCGCTGTGAATGCCGGGGCATACCAATACGTTCTGCGCGTCGCAATGCGGCACGCGACGCTTCAGCCACTCGGCTCCCGCGTCCTTGTCGGCGGCCGAGCCGCCGAAATCCTGATAACGCAGTAACTGATAGGGATCGCTGTCGTTCATCAGACGAGCCGCCGAGTCGCGCAAACGCGCGGCATGGTCGGGCGGCTCCGGCGGCGTGTTCATCGACATCTCGATGCTGCTGCCGCCGGCGAGCGGCAAGGTAGCAGTGCGACCACGCACGAAGGTGCCGCTGCCGGCGCGCGAATCGAGCAGGCCGCGCTTCTTCGCTTCCGCATACGCGCGTGCCACCGTCGTGTAGTTCAGCGCGAGTGCTTCGGCCAGATCGCGCAGTCCCGGCAAGCGGTCGCGCGGCCGCAGCCTGCCGGTGGCGAGATCTTCTTCGATCAGATCGGGAATCGCGAGATAGGCCGGCTTGCGAATGTCGGCGAGACGTTTGATCCAGTGATGTGTCGGGCTGCTCATTAATAGGCGTCCGTTGGGGCCATGATCATTGATCGGATCTGAATGCGATCAATGATCGGATTGATCGTCCGTGGTGAATGAGTGCACCACCCCGACACGTCTTGACAGCCAAACCGCACCCGGCTGGTGCGATATCGACGCGCTAGAGGCGATCGCTCGCGATGCTCCGGCTGTACGCAAGCTTCGCGCCAAAAATATTTTCGAGTCGCATCTCGAATCGAGACCGATTTGATTGCTGATTGATCGCATTTGCGTGGTCGATCAATGGCACGGCCGTTGCATAAGGAGAGGGCGCACAGATCGAACGCGCGCCATCTTTTACTTAGCAAACCTGATCGGAGAGTGTCATGCCAGCCGTCAACAAACCGCTGCATCAGAAGGGCGATTACCTTGTCGACTACGAAGAGAAAGTCTTCGAAGACGTGAAGGCCGAACCTGGCGAGAAGGCACTCGTCACGTTTCATACGGTCGCGTTCGAAGGGTCGATCGGTTTCGTCAATCTGTTGCAGGCCACGCGTCTGCAACGCAAGGGCTTTGAAACATCCGTACTGCTGTACGGGCCGGGTGTCACGCTCGGTCTGCAACGCGGCTTTCCCACGCTCGGCGATGAAGCGTTCCCCGGCCACCTGAACTTCAACAAGCAATTGACGAAGTTCATGGAAGAGGGCGGCAAGGTGTACGCCTGCCGCTTCGCGCTACAAGCCCTCTATGGGCACGGCGAGGCCTCGCTGATCGAAGGCATTCGCCCGATCAGTCCGCTCGACGTGCTCGATATCCAGCTGCTGCATCGCAAGGACAACGCGCTGGTCATCCACACGTGGACGGTTTGACGAGAGGCGGGTGACCCCTATGTCCGACAAACGCATCGTGCGTGCCGCCGCGGTCCAGATCGCACCGGACTTCGAACGCAGCGGCGGCACCCTCGAGAAGGTCTGCGAGGCCATCGAGAAAGCAGCGCGCGAAGGCGTGCAGCTCATCGTGTTCCCCGAAACCTTCGTGCCGTACTACCCGTACTTTTCTTTCGTGCGCCCGCCGGTTGCTTCCGGCGCCGATCACATGAAACTCTATGAGGAAGCCGTGATCGTGCCGGGCCCGGTGACACAGGCGGTGGCCGAGCGGGCGCGCTTGCATCGGATGGTGGTGGTGCTTGGCGTCAACGAGCGCGATCACGGCAGTCTCTACAACACGCAGTTGATCTTCGACGCGGACGGTCAGTTGGTGCTCAAGCGCCGCAAGATCACGCCGACGTTTCATGAACGGATGATCTGGGGCCAGGGCGATGCGGCCGGTTTGAAGGTCGCGCAAACGGCGGTGGCGCGCGTCGGCGCGCTCGCTTGCTGGGAGCACTACAACCCGCTCGCACGTTATGCGTTGATGACGCAGCACGAAGAGATTCATTGCAGCCAGTTCCCCGGCTCGCTGGTGGGGCCGATTTTCGCTGATCAGATCGAGGTGACGATCCGGCATCACGCACTGGAGTCGGGCTGCTTCGTGGTCAATGCGACGGGCTGGCTGACCGAGGCGCAGATTGCTTCGGTCACGTCCGATACGAATCTGCAAAAGGCGCTGCGCGGCGGTTGCAATACCGCGATCGTTTCACCTGAAGGGCAACATCTGGCGCAACCGCTGCGTGAAGGCGAGGGCATGGTGATCGCCGATCTCGACATGGCGTTGATCACCAAACGCAAACGCATGATGGATTCGGTCGGCCACTACGCGCGGCCCGAATTGTTGAGTCTTGCGATCAACCGGCGGCCGGCGGAAACCGTCGCGCCGATGCCGGCGTGCCCCAGCGCTGCAAACGCAAGCACCGGTTTCAATTCAAACGAGGGATGGCGCGATGAACTCCAGCGAGACACTGTCGGCAGCGAGCCGGCAATTAATGACTGAATTGCAGTCGGCCGGTTTGCGGCTCGTGTCTCCGGATGCGGGCGCCGCGAGCCGGCGTGGCGGCGCGGGTCCATCGGACCACAAGGCGGTCACGGTCGACGGCGTGACGATCATGGTGCCGGTGCATACGAGCACCGCCTGGCATTCGCCGTTCGTTGCAGAGACGCCGGATGTGAACGGGTCGAGTGCGTTGCTGCGCGGCACGATTCCGATTGCCAACATCAGCTTTCCAAAAGCACCGCGCTTTTACGGCATGCAGACGCTCGACGGCGTGCCGTACTCGCACATTGCCACGCTGCACAGCGCGGACGTGCTGGCAACGACCGTGCTGCAAACCTGCATTCGCTACGAGAGCCGCCGCAAGAGTTGCAAGTTCTGTGCGATTGGGCAGTCGCTCGCGGCGGGACGCACGATTGCGCGCAAGACGCCGGAGCAATTGGCCGAAGTGGCGCGCGCCGCCGTCTTGCTCGACGGCGTCAAGCATATGGTGCTGACCACCGGCACGCCGCCCACCTCCGATCGCGGCGCGCAGATTCTGTGCGAAAGCGCCTTCGCCATCAAGGCGGCGGTCGATCTGCCGATCCAGGCCCAATGCGAGCCGCCCGACGACGACCGCTGGTTCGCGCGCATGAAAGCAAGCGGCATCGACACGCTCGGCATGCATCTCGAAGTGGTGACGCCCGCATTGCGGGACCGCATCATGCCGGGCAAAGCGAGTGTGCCGTTGGCGCGATACATGGAAGCATTCAAAGCTGCGGTTGCAGTATTTGGACGCGCTCAGGTGAGTACCTACATACTCGCCGGTCTGGGCGATAGCGCGGAAGCGATTCTGACGATGTCGCGCGAGTTGATCGAACTCGGCGTCTATCCGTTCGTCGTGCCTTTTGTGCCGATCAGCGGCACGCCACTGGAAGATCATCCGGCGCCTACGCCTGAATTCATGAAGTCGATTCTGCAGCCGCTCGGCGGCATGCTCAACGCCGCGGCGATGCGCTCCAGCGATATCAAGGCCGGTTGCGGAAAATGCGGCGCGTGTTCGTCGCTGTCGTCGTACGAGGAGTGATCATGTTCGGTGAAGCGATTGCAGGCGAGGCGCCCGACGGCGAAGTGAGTTTCGTGCCCTATGCCCCAAACGAGTTTCGCATCAAGTGGACGACGCTCGATTGGGAAGCCGACGCAGCGTACAAGCTGCGGCGTGCGGTGTTTTGCATTGAGCAAGGCATCTTTGTCGGCGATGACCGGGACGAGATCGACAGCCACGCGCAACAACTCGTGGCAGTGAGCTGTGTGGCTGGCATGCCGGAGCAGGTGGTTGGCACGGTGCGGATTCATCGTGATAAGGGCAACGTATGGTTTGGTTCGCGCCTCGCCGTCCATGCCGCGTTTCGCCGTCACGGCAAGATCGGCGCGACGCTGATTCGTCTCGCCGTGAGCAGTGCCCATGCGCTCGGCTGTGAGACTTTCCTCGCGCACGTGCAGAGTCAGAACGTGCCGTTGTTTCGCGCGATGCATTGGGATGTGCTCGCCGAAGAAATGTTATTGGGGCGGCCGCATCACCTGATGCAGGCGCAACTGGACTGGTATCCACCGTGTGTGACGCCGTATGGCGGCTTCGTGACTCACACGCAACAACGCGGACTTGCTGCTGCACGGAGCGCGGCATGAGCGTGGCCGATCTCGTTGCAAGCTTGCGGGAGAGTCGCGGGTTCCGGCATAAGACGGATATCGTCGATGTGGTCGGCTCACTCGCACGGCATATGCCGCGCGGCGAGCAGGACCTCGCGCAGGCCGTCGCGCTTGGCGACGATTGCGCGGCCATTGCCGATGGCGATGGCTATCTGCTGTTCGCAATCGAAGGCATGGTCAGTGATTTCGTGAGCGCGATGCCGTGGTTTGCCGGCTACAGCAGCGTGATGGTCAACGTCAGCGATATCTATGCGATGGGCGGGCGGCCGCTGGCGGTGGTCGACGCACTATGGAGCCAGGGAATCGGCGCGGCCGAGGAAGTGCTCGCGGGCATGGCGGCGGCTTCGGTCGCTTATGGCGTACCGATAGTGGGCGGTCATACGAATACGCGCAGCGATGCGTCGCAATTGGCGGTATCGATCGTGGGGCGCGCAAAAGCGCTGCTCTCGAGTTTCAACGCGAAGCCCGGTGACCGGTTGATGATGGCCATCGATTTGTGCGGCCGCTTCGAGGAGCCGTATCCGTTCTGGAATGCATCGGTGGATGCGCCACCTGAGCGTTTGAGAGCGGATCTCGAACTGTTGCCGCGGTTTGCGGAAAGTGGCTTATGCGATGCGGCGAAAGACATCAGCATGGCCGGCACACTCGGCACGGCGTTGATGCTGCTCGAATGCTCCAGGGTCGGCGCACGGATCGAGCTCGACCGTATTCCGAAGCCTGCCGAGGTTCCTTTGGAACGCTGGCTCACGGCATTCCCGAGCTTTGGTTATTTGCTATCCGTTCGGGAAGAACATGTCGATGCAGTGCAGGCGCAGTTCGACGCGCGCGCGCTGGCTTGCGCCGTGATCGGTTCGGTCGACGCTACGTCTGAAGTGGTTGTGCGTCAGCACGATGAGGCTGCGACGTTGTGGGACTTCAATCGCGAGCCGTTCATTGTGGCAAAGGACAAGTCGCTTGCGACGCATGCATTGGCTATTCATGGATTGAATGATTGATTGAGGATTGGCAATGCCTGTCATGCACTTTCGGATTCAGTGGCCTGACGGCGATGAAGCGAACTGCTATTCGCCTTCGCTCGTCATTGGCGATTTCTTAAAACCTGGTGAAGCCTACGCGCTGAACGATTTCGTCGAACGATCGCGGCAGGCGTTAGGTATCGCGTTGGAGCGTGTGCGCGCGAAGTACGGCTTTGCGTGCTCGGCGGCGATGGATCAGCTCGCGCGGATCGAACGCGACGCCGAGCGTTTTCGCGATCAACCCGAGGCGACCGTCAAGGTGATCGAGTTCAGCTAGGCGCTTATTTTTGCAGAGGATGCATCATGTCGAATCCAGCACGTCACGCGCGCGTTGACGGGCATTTCAGCGTGCTCGTCATCGGCGGTGGGCAGGCGGGTCTGTCGGTCAGCTACTACCTCAGCCAGGCGGGTATCGACCATCTGGTTGTGGAAAAGAACACGTTGACGCATACGTGGCGCCAGCAGCGCTGGGACGCGTTTTGTCTCGTGACGCCGAACTGGCAGTGCGCATTGCCCGGCTACCCCTACCTCGGCGACGATCCGCACGGGTTCATGAAGAAGCACGAGATCATCGACTACCTCGACGGCTTCATCGCGCACGTCGATGCGCCGGCGATCGAACACGCGGAAGTCAAGCGCGTGAAGCAACGCGACGACGGCCTCTATTCGATCGTGACCACGCAAGGTGATTTCACAGCGGATCAGGTCGTGGTCGCTTCGGGCGGCTATCACACGCCGATCGTGCCGCGGCTCGCAGAGCGCTTGCCCGCAAGCATCGTGCAGTTGCAATCGTCCGCGTATCGGAATCCACAGGCGTTGCCCGAGGGTGCGGTCATGGTGGTCGGCACCGGGCAGTCCGGCGCGCAGATCGCGGAGGACCTGCATCTGGCCGGACGCAAGGTGGTGCTTGCGGTCGGCGAGGCGCCGCGTTGCGCGCGTTTCTATCGTGGGCGCGATGTGGTCGATTGGCTCGCTGACATGCAGTACTACGACATGCCGGTCGAAAAGCACCCGTTGCGCGAAGGCGTGCGCGACAACACCAATCATTATGTGACCGGCCGCGATGGCGGGCGCGACATCGACCTGCGCAAATTCGCCGCCGAAGGCATGGAACTGTACGGCAGGCTCGACGATCTGCGCGACGGACAATTCCATTTCGCGCCGACACTCGCAGCGAATCTCGATGCCGCGGACGATACGTACAACCGGATCAATGCGGGCATCGACGGCTTTATTGAAAAGCATGGCATCGACGCACCGGCGGGCGAGGTTTACGAACCCGTCTGGCGGCCAGGCGAAGAACGAACGACGCTCGATCTTCACACTAGCGGCATTTCGGCGATCATCTGGTGCATCGGTTTCACGCCGGACTTTAGCTGGCTAGACGCCCCGGTATTCAACGGTCGCGGTTATCCGGCGCACACGCGTGGCATTACACCCATCGACGGTTTGTATTTCGTCGGCCTGCCGTGGCTGCATACGTGGGGTTCGGGGCGCTTCTCCGGCGTAGCGCGTGATGCGGAGTTCGTGGTGCACGCGATTCGCGAGAAGGCACAAGAACGAGTGTCGGTGGGGGCTGCTGTGGCGGCGTGAGACTGTGGCTTATGCGTTGCGACGCGAATGCATGAAGAAGCGGCCGCTGCGATAAAAAGCAGCGGCCGCTTCTTCGGGTACCGGCCGAATTGAAATGCAGTTGAAGCTTAGCTTCCCAACGCCGGATCGCTCATGCTGCTCTGGCCGGTTTCCACGTGTCCGGCGAAGCGGCGCGCGAACGACCGGTCCGTGTCGACGGTAATCGCCAGATCGTACCAGCCATGGGCGTTGCGCAGATCGAGATACAACTGTTCGGTATCGCCGCCGCGCACCGAATGCTTGATCACGTTGTTCGCGTCATAGGCGTTGACGATCGTGAACTGGCAGCGCGCGCTGCCCGCGTTTGCCAGCCGCAATTGCAGGTTGCCGTTCGCGACGTCGTAGCCTTCGGCAACTTCCGGGCGCGCAATATCGGACCCGTTCCACCAGTTTCTCGCGACCGGTTTGCCGGCAAAGCGGCGCAGAAAACCGTTCGGTCCGTACACGGTGAAATCGTACGTGCCGTCGGCATTCAATGGTAACGGGTCCTGCAACTGCTTGCCGGCTTCGACCGTATACGTACGCGGTGCGTCGAGACCGTTCGCTGCATAGACGAGAAACACCGCGCCCGCGCGGCCCGAATTGACGAAACGCATTGTCAGCTGGTTGCCCGAGCCTTCGCCTTGCACGCGCACGAACAATTCGTATGGCAACGCGCGCGCCGGGCGCACGCCGGGTTCCTGCTTCGGCACGGCCTGCAGGAGCGGCGGCAGCGGCACATAGTCCGGATGCCGGTTCTGATCGGGCGGGACATAGCCGCTCGTGCTCGGCAGCGCCGGGAACGCGTCGTTCGGGTTGCTGAAGTTGAATGCCGACATCAGATCGCCGCACACCGCGCGACGCCACGGCGTGATGTTCGATTCGCCGAGGTTGTGCTGCTGGCCGAAACGCTTTTCGATGAAGCGGATCACGGAAGTATGGTCGAACAGTTCCGAGCACACGTAGCCGCCTTTCGACCACGGCGAGACCACCAGCATCGGCACGCGCGGCCCGAGGCCGTACGGGCCTGCGGGTGTTTTGCTGTCACCGGCATAGTTTTCATTGCTGGTGTCGACGGTGGACAAACCATTCGCGCTCGAGGCCGGTGCGAACGGCGGCGCCATGTGATCGAAGAAGCCGTCGTTCTCGTCGTAGTTGATCAGCAGCACGGTCTTGCTCCACACCTCGGGATTGGACGTGAGAACCTGCAAGACCTGATCGATGTACCACGCACCGTAATTGGTCGGCCAGTTCGGGTGCTCGGAATACGCTTCCGGCGCGACGATCCACGAGACTTGCGGCAGGGCGTTGTTCTGCACGTCGCGCTTGAGGATGTCGAAATAGCCGTCGCCATTGGCCGCATTGGTGCCGATACGCGCATTGTCGTACAGCGGGTTGCCCGGTTGCGCGTTGCGGTACTGGTTGAAGTAGAGCAGCGAGTTGTCGCCAAAGTTGCCGATGTAGGGGTTCTGCGTCCAGCCCCACGCGCCGCTTGCGTTGAGCCCGGTACCCATGTCCTGGTAGATCTTCCAAGTGATGCCTGCGTTCTGCAGCACTTCCGGATAGGTCGACCAGCCGTAGCCGAGTTCGGCGTTATCGATCACCGGGCCGCCGCCAGAGCCGTCGTTGCCCACCCAGC
The DNA here is from genome assembly GCF_046025895.1 of Paraburkholderia sp. RL17-337-BIB-A. Lineage (NCBI taxonomy): Bacteria > Pseudomonadati > Pseudomonadota > Betaproteobacteria > Burkholderiales > Burkholderiaceae > Paraburkholderia > Paraburkholderia sp. RL17-337-BIB-A. The sequence goes on from NZ_JARESY010000001.1 coordinate 1,392,148, forward strand.
CGCTCCACATGTAGTAGCGGTTCGGGTCGGTCGGGCCCATCAGCGAGCAGTGGTATGCGTCGCAGATCGTAAAGGCGTCGGCGAGCTGGTAGTGAAACGGAATGTCCTCGCGCGTGAAGTAAGCCATCGTCGTGGTGCCCTTGGACGGCACCCATTGATCGTAACGGCCGCCGTTCCATGCTGCGTGCGTGGTGGTCCAGTCGTGCGCGAGGTCCTGCAGGAATTGCAGGCCCAGGGTCGGTGCCGTCGGGCGGAACGGCAATACATACCCGGCATCCGCGGCGAGCGGCTGATACCACACTGGTTTGCCGTTGGGCAGGTTGATCGCGCGCGTGTCGCCGAAACCGCGTACGCCCTTGAGCGTGCCGAAGTAGTGGTCGAACGAGCGGTTTTCCTGCATCAGCACGATGATGTGCTCGACGTCGCGAATGCTGCCGGTCTTGTTGTTGGCGGGAATCGCGAGGGCGTTGCGAATGCCCAGCGGCAACATGCTCAACGCGGTGGCGGAACCGGCTGCATGCGCGGCGGAGCGCAGAAAATCACGGCGATTTTTTGAAGTCATGGTTTTGGCTTTCGATCTTCATGAGAGGAACGAACCATGCGGCGCGCGAGCGTGAGCCACGTGGCGCATGGGGTGCGGAACTCAATCTACGGTATGGATGACGGGTGTGGCGAGCGGCGTCGAGGCGGCTGCGGACAGAGCCGTGTCGGCGCTTGATGCGGGCAGTGCAGGGGTTTGAATCGTCAGTGCGGGTAGTACGGGTAGGGCGGGTGAGGCAGGCGCGGCGGACGACGGGTTCGCTGACAGAACCTGTGACGTGCCGCCGTTATCGGTGGAACTCGCTGCGTGCGTGTCTGGTGATGGGTCGTCGCCGTTGCCACAGGCACCGAGCATGCCGCATAAGGACATGACGATCAGTGCGCCTGCCAAACGTTTGCGCAGTAAAGCAGCAGTCGGCTTCGACACAGCGGACATGGAATGTCTCCAGCACGGGGGAGGGAGCGCTGAGGCATTCGCGTGCCAAGGTCAGCGATGCAAGAGAATAGTCGCTGATCTGTGTAAGTTTTGTGAAGGAGCGGTAATGCAATGGTGATACATGGTGAGGTTCGTGACCGTCGCCGGCGTGCCGTAACGATGTTCAACGCCGCCGCGAAATAAATGCCGCAATCGCCTCATTCAACGCAACCGGCGCATCGCGATGCGGCGAGTGCCCACAATCGTCGAGTTTCACCAGTTGCGCGTGCGGCACACGCTCGCCAATCGTGTCGATCTGCGCCATCGTGCCGTAGTTGTCGTCGTGGCCTTGCACTGCGAGCAGCGGTTGCCTGATAGCGCCCAACTCATCGACGATGCGCCATTCTCTAAACGCGGGATTCAACCAGATATCGTTCCAGCCATAGAACGCGGAATCGACGTCGGCGTGATAGCGGCTTAGCTTGCTGCGCAGGTCGGTTGTTTCGTAGAGCTGTTTCGTCTGCGCGATGCTTTCCACCGAGATATTTTCGACGAATACGTGCGGTGCGATTGCTACCGCGCCGGCCAATGCATCTGGATGCAGCGCTGCGTAGAGCAGCGTAATCGAGCCGCCGTCGCTATGGCCGATCAGCCACATGCGCTTGCGTTCCTGCATATTGATATCGAGTGCGTCGAGCAAAGCAGGCAGGATGTCGCGCGCTTGCGCGGTCATGAAATCCACCGGCCATTTGACATCATGCTCGCGCGGAGTGGAGAGTCCATAACCGGGCCGTGAGTAGACGAGCCCACGCATGCCGAGTTGCTCGCACAAGGACTGCGGCCAGTCGCGCCACATCGCAATCGATCCGAGTCCTTCATGCAGGAATACGGCAATCGGTGCATTAGCCGCCGCTTCATTCACCCAACGATATTCGATGCGCAATGGCCCATGCGATGCAGTAGCGGGCAGTTCTGCGAAGTCGCTGTTAGAGATTGCGGTTGCGGGGTTCTGCATGGATCACCTTATGACTGTTCGCGCAGTTTGAAGCGTTGAATCTTACCGGTAGCGGTTTTCGGCAAATCGTCGACGAATAGAATATCGCGCGGATACTTGTGCGGCGCGAGCCGTTCCTTGACGAAAGCCTTCAACTCATCCACGAGTATCTCAGAGGGCGCGAATTCACGCTTCAACACCACGAACGCGCGGGTTTTCACGAGGCCGCCGTGATCCACGCCGACCACCGCCGCTTCGAGCACCGCATCGTGCTGTACCAATACCATTTCCACTTCGACGGGCGATACATACTGGCCGCTCACTTTCAGCATGTCGTCGCTGCGGCCCGCGTACACGTAGCAGCCGTTCGCCAGACGACAGTACTTATCGCCGCTGCGAATCCATTCGCCGAGGAATGTCGCGCGCGACTTCTCGCGATTGCTCCAGTACATCAACGCCGCGCTCGGCCCTTTGATATACAGATCGCCGACTTCGCCGTCGGGCACGGCATGACCGGCTTCGTCGCGCAGTTCGACCTCGTAGCCGGGCACGGGGCGTCCCGTGGTGCCGTATTCAACTTCCCCCGTGCGATTCGACAGGAAGATATGCAACATTTCGGTTGAGCCGATACCGTCGAGAATCTCGCAGCCGAAGTGCGCTGTAAAGCGCTCACCGATTTCGCGCGGTAGCGCTTCACCCGCCGACGTGCACACGCGCATCGCAACATCGGCGCGCGCGGGCAGGTTAGGGCTCACGAGCATGCTCGCGTACAGCGTCGGCACGCCATAGAAAACGGTCGGGCGATGCCTCACAAGGCGCGTAAAAATGGCGTCAGCGGTGGGTCGCTCGGCCATCAGCACGGCAGTAGCGCCAACTGAAAGCGGGAACGTCAGACCGTTGCCGAGTCCATACGCAAAAAACAGTTTGGCCGCCGAGAAAACCACATCGCTTTCGACGATGCCGAGAATCGGCTTCGCGTATAACTCGGCGGTCCAGTACAGATTCGCGTGCGTGTGGACCGTGCCTTTTGGTTTGCCGGTCGAGCCCGACGAATACAGCCAGAATGCGATATCGTCGCAACCTGTCGTGGACGCTTTGATGGCCGGCGTGGCCGCGTCGATCAGATCCTTGAGTAGCGGCGCCATCAAAGGCTCGCTTTCGGGCGGCTGCGAGACGATCAACTGGCAACCGTCGTGTTCGGCCGTATCCATCGCCTGCGTGACGTTCGGCAGCAATGCGCCCGATGCGATCACGGCGCGCGCGTGGCTGTGCGTCAACATGTACACGTAGTCGGCAGCGGTGAGCAGCGTGTTCGCGACGACTGGCACGACGCCCGCATAGAGCGCACCGAGAAAGGCAATCGGCAGTTCGATGGTATCGAGCATGACCAGCAGCACGCGCTCTTCCGGATGCACGCCGAGTGTGCGCAATGCGCTCGCGAAGCGCCGGGCCCGTTCTTCGAGTTCGCCGTAAGTGGTGGTGCCGGTGTCGTCGATATAAGCGGTCTTGCCGGCGCGGGATTCATTCAGTCGAAACAGGTAGGCCGCGAAATTGAATAGCGCGGGCGGCGGCTCGACCGTCGCGGCGGGCTGACTCGCAGCCGTGTCCAGCAGGGCTTCCATATGTCTCCTCCATCGGGTGGGGCGGTCCGGCGGTTATGTGCTCGTGATCCGCGCGATGCTTGCGTGCCAAGTGCTTGCCTTGATTGCTTGTCTCGTGCCGCTACGCAGTGGGCAAATGCGTGGTCTGCGTGAGTGCGTCGATTGCAGCAGAAGATGCCTGGATGGCCGAGCGCCGGTGATAGAAACCCAGTGCACGCAGACCGCCGAGTTCTTCACCGCCGCCCGCACGCCCCGGTCCGCCATGCAGCGACATCGGCATCACATTGCCGTGGCCGGTTTGACTCTGCTGGACTGATGGCGAGATCGCGTGGACGCGCCCATGCGAATCGGCGAGTTCAAGTGCGAGCCTGCCGAGATGCGCGTCGTCGTTCGAGTAGATCGACGCGACGAGCGAGCCCTGGCCGCGTCGCGCGAGTGCCACGGCATGCGCTTCGGGGAGGCCGCCGTTTGCTGCGGCGGCAACACGATAGGGCGCCAAGGTTGCCACCGGTCCGAACACTTCGACGTCGTGCAGCAGCGTCGCGCTATCGGGGTCGTTGACCACGAACAGATGGGGCGCGACGCACGCCGCAATCGTTGCATCCGCATCGATAAGGGGGGCCGCGGAGCCGTCGAATGCAAGCACCGCTTCCTCGCGCAACGCGGCAATGCCGGCCAGCACGTTCTCGTATTGTTCTCGGCTCACGAGCGAGCCCATCCGCACGGTGTCGTTGCGTGGATTGCCGACGGTAATCTTCGCGAGCTTTGCCTTGAGCGCGTCGAGCACTGCTTCGAGCGATGCTTCCGGCACGAACGCGCGCCGGATCGCGGTGCACTTCTGACCGGACTTCACGGTCATTTCCCGCACGAGCTCTTTGATGAACAGGTCGAAGGCCGGTGTGCCGGGTGTCGCATCGGCACAGAGGATGGCGCTGTTGAGACTGTCGGCCTCTACATTCAGACGCGCGCCGTGCTCAATGAATGCCGGATGCGCACGCAATGTTGCGGCGGTTTCCGCGGAGCCGGTGAACGACACCACGTCGAATGCCTGAATCTGATCGAGCAGACCTGCGGAACTGCCGCAGATGACCGATAACGCGCCGGGCGGCAGAATGCCGGCGTCGACCACATCGGCCACCATACGTTGCGTGAGCCATGCGGTTGCCGTGGCGGGCTTGATGATGACGGGCACGCCCGATAGCAATGCAGGCGCTGCTTTTTCCCACAAGCCCCATGACGGAAAATTGAACGCGTTGATGAAGAGCGCGACGCCGTGCGTCGGCGTCAGCACGTGCTGCACGCTAAACGATTGGTCCTTGCTCAACGATACGGCGTTACCGTCGCGCAGCGCATGCACGTCGCCGAGCGACGCACCGAGTTTCGCGTAGTACGACAGCGTGAAGATTCCACCGTCGATGTCGACCGCCGAATCGTTGCGCGTCGTGCCCGAGTTCGCCGTAGCGATTGCGTAGTAGTCGTCGCGCCTGGCCTGAAGCAGCTTGACGATCTCGGCGAGGCGGGCGGCGCGCTGCGCGTAGGTCAGTTCACGCAAGGCGGCGCCACCTTCTTCGCGAGCGAAGCCAAATGCGTGGGCGAGATCCAGACCCTGGCTCGACACGCGCACCAGCGCTTCACCGGTGACCGGATCGGTCAGCGTCACGCCTTCGCCGCCGCCCGCGACCCACTGGCCGGCAACGTAGTTTTTCAATAGTTCAGTCATGGCGAGCCTCAGACAGAAGATGGAGCGGCGGTGAAGTCGATCGCGCCTTGCGGCAGCAGATACAGCACCAGCGCCTGCCCGTTCGCGACGGTGGGACGGTGCGCGCTACCAGGGCCGTACACGCACCAGCCGGCCGGATGACCGTCGAAGGTGGCGCCAGCAGTAAGCGGCATGATCAGATCGATTTCGCCGTTAGGGTGAACGTGGTGCGGACCGGCAATATCCTTCATATCGACCACGTCGACGGAAAAGCCGTGGGTATCCGGCAGCGCCTTGAAGATCCGGCCATAGCGAATGCCGCCGCCTTCGCGGTTGCACAGCCAGCCTTCGGCCACGCCCGTGCGGCAGGCCTCCATCAGAGCGCGGAAGGTCGCGCCATCCGCGGGATAAGTATCGTTGAGCCACGTGGCCAACGCGGCGTCGAGCGGCCGGCCGGCGAGTTGCTCTGTCACGCCCGCAATCAGGCGTTGGAAGTCAGGTGGGGACATGCGAGCCTCCAGATCGGCGCGGTGCACGCACGTTAATTCATGCGTGTTGCCGCGCCATCTCCGTGACGCCGCCGAAAAATCTCGACGGCGTTTGTTATTGGATCAATATTTGGCGAAAATTAACCGTTCACAGGGTGTCTGTCAAGCACTATAGTACATGTAACGCAGTTAATAGGTAGTTAAACATGAACCAAAATTACTCTCCCGCCCCAGTGGACGACCCTGCCGATGAGGACGCAAGCCGCGCCGATCGGACCGACCGCGGGACCGGCGGCGGACCCGAGCGCGGGGCGGAGCGTGGCTCTGAGCGCGATCCCTTTCTTACGGCGATGGGCGATCGCGTGCGCTTGCTGCGCGCCCGCCGCGGCATGACGCGCAAGACGCTGGCCACGGAAACCGGCTTGTCGGAGCGCCACCTGGCGAACCTCGAATCGGGTGTCGGTAACGCTTCGGTACTGGTGCTGCGGCAGATCGCGGCGACGCTGAACTGCCCGTTGGCCGAGGTGATCGGCGACGAAACCACCGCCTCCGCTGAATGGCTGCTGATCCGCGAACTGCTCCAGGGGCGCGACCAGGCAGCGTTGCAGCGCGCCCGCGTAGCGCTTGCCGAGATGTTCGCGCAAGCGCCGCGCGACCCGCATCGCAAGGATCGGATCGCGCTGATCGGCCTGCGCGGGGCCGGTAAGTCGACCTTGGGACGGATGCTGGCGCAGGAGCGCAAGGTGCCGTTCGTCGAGTTGACGCGGGTGATCGAGCAGCTCGCCGGCTGTCCGCCGTCGGAGATTCATTCCCTCTACGGCGCGAGCGCTTATCGGCGTTATGAACACCGCGCGCTTGAGGCGGTGATTCAGGAGCATGAGCGCGCCGTGATTGCGTCGCCGGGCGGCCTGGTGTCGGAGTCGGGCACCTTCAACGCGCTGCTGTCGCACTGCTACACCGTCTGGCTGCAGGCCACGCCGGAAGAGCATATGCGCCGTGTCGTCGCGCAAGGCGATCTGCGGCCGATGTCCGGCAACAAGGAAGCCATGGATGACCTGAAGCGCATTCTCGCGGGGCGCAGCGAGTTGTACGGCCGCGCCGACATGACCTTCGACACCAGCGAAAAAACCTTGGCCGATGCCTACTTGCAGCTGCGTGACCGGCTTGCCGCAAGGCTTGCGGCGGAATCGCCGGACGACGCACGGATGGGCTGAAATGCAGTGGGGTGCCAGGGTTTACTAGCAAACATGCACTAAAGTGCTTTACATGGGTTTGACGATGCACTATTGTTCAAAAAACAGGTTTGCATCGTCCAGTCAGGAGACGCCCCATGTCCACAGCAGAAACCGCAATCGCGCCGGTCGACTATCGCACCGATCCCTCGCAGTACAAGCATTGGAAGCTGAGTTTCAACGGTCCCGTCGCGACCCTCGGCATCGACATCGCCGAGGACGGCGGCATCCGTGACGGCTACAAGCTGAAGCTGAATTCATACGACCTTGGCGTCGACATCGAACTGCACGACGCGATACAGCGCATCCGTTTCGAGCATCCCGAAGTCAGAACGGTGGTGCTGACGAGCCTGAAGGACCGCGTGTTCTGCTCGGGCGCGAACATCTTCATGCTGGGCCTGTCCACGCATGCGTGGAAGGTCAACTTCTGCAAGTTCACCAACGAAACACGCAACGGTCTCGAAGACTCGTCGCGTCATTCCGGTCTGAAGTTTCTCGCTGCCGTGAACGGTGCGTGCGCCGGTGGCGGTTATGAACTCGCGCTCGCTTGCGACGAAATCTATCTGGTGGATGACCGCTCGTCGTCGGTGTCGCTGCCGGAAGTGCCGCTGCTGGGCGTGCTGCCGGGCACGGGCGGCCTGACGCGCGTCACCGACAAACGCAAGGTGCGGCACGATCGTGCGGACATCTTCTGTACGGTGGTTGAAGGCGTTCGCGGTGAGCGAGCGAAAGCATGGCGTCTCGTGGATGAAGTCGTGAAGCCGAATCAGTTCGACCAGGCAATCCAGGCACGCGCGCTCGAACTCGCCGCACAGAGCGATCGTCCCGCGGACGCGCAAGGCGTCGTGTTGACGCGTATCGAACGCACCAACCGCGAGGACGGCCTGACTTATAAAACGCTCGACATCACGATCGATCGTGCGAAGCGCATCGCCACCTTCACCGCGAAAGCCCCGCAAGCCGGACAACCCACGGAGATCGACGCGATCGTTGCCGCCGGCACGAGCTGGTGGCCGCTGCAGTTCGCCCGCGAACTCGACGACGCGATTCTGTCGATGCGCACCAACGAGCTCGACGTCGGCACCTGGGTCTTCAGGACCGAAGGCGACGCCCGTAACCTGCTCGCCGCCGACGCCACGCTGATGCAGCATGAGGATCATTGGTTCGTACGCGAGACCATCGGCCTCTTGCGCCGCACGCTGGCGCGTATCGACGTATCGTCGCGTTCGCTGTTCGCGCTGATCGAACCGGGCTCATGCTTTGCGGGCACCTTCGCTGAACTCGCCTTCGCCTGCGACCGCAGCTATATGGCGGCACTGCCGAGCAACGAAGACGAAGAACCGGCGATCACGCTCTCGGAAGTCAACTTCGGTCTCTATCCGATGGTCACGCATCAATCGCGCCTCGCCCGCCGCTTCTATGAAGAGGCCGAACCGCTCGACGCGGTGCGTTCGAAGATCGGCCAGGCGATCAAGCCGGTTGAAGCCGAACGTTTGGGCCTTGTCACCGCGTCGCCCGACGATATCGATTGGGCAGACGAAATCCGCATCGCGCTCGAAGAACGCGCGGCCATGTCGCCGGATGCATTGACCGGTCTGGAAGCGAATCTGCGCTTCAATGGCCCTGAAACGATGGAGACACGTATTTTCGGGCGTCTCACCGCATGGCAGAACTGGATCTTCAACCGGCCGAACGCAGTGGGCGAGAAGGGCGCGCTCAAGGTGTACGGCAAGGGCAGCAAGGCGCAATTCGACGTTTCGCGCGTTTGATTCCGTTCGACGCGACGCCACTTAACTGAAGGCAACGCCGCCTGCCTGATACGCGCCGCTCATCCGCAAGCTCTGTATTCCGACCAAGGAACCGACCATGTCAACGATCAACTACAGCGATAAGATTCCGAACAACGTCAATCTCGCCGACGACCGCGCCTTGCAACGCGCGCTCGAACAATGGCAGCCGAATTTTCTGTCGTGGTGGGGCGATATGGGCCCCGAAGGCTCGCATGGCTATGACGTGTATCTGCGCACGGCGGTGAGCGTCGACGCGGGCGGCTGGGCGCATTTCGATCACGTCAAGATGCCGGACTATCGCTGGGGCATTTTCCTCACGCCTGGCGAGCAGGACCGCAAGATCCATTTCGGCGAACACAAGGGTGAGGCTGCGTGGCAGGACGTGCCCGGTGAGCATCGCGCGAATCTGCGCCGCATCATCGTGACGCAAGGCGATACGGAGCCGGCTTCGGTCGAGCAGCAACGGCATCTTGGCTTGACGGCGCCGTCGATGTACGATCTGCGCAACCTGTTCCAGGTGAACGTGGAAGAAGGCCGCCATCTGTGGGCGATGGTGTATCTGCTGCATCGCTACTTCGGCCGCGATGGACGTGAGGAAGCCGAAGCACTGCTCGGCCGCCGTTCGGGCGACGACGACAATCCGCGCATTCTCGGCGCCTTCAACGAGAAGACGCCGGACTGGCTCGCGTTCTACATGTTCACCTACTTCACCGATCGCGACGGTAAGTTCCAGTTGTCGGCGCTCGCCGAGTCGGGCTTCGATCCGCTTGCGCGTACCACGAAGTTCATGCTGACTGAAGAAGCGCATCATATGTTCGTGGGCGAATCGGGCGTGTCGCGCGTGATCCAGCGTACCGCGCAAGTGATGAACGAACTGGGCACGGACGACGTCGCGAAGATTCGCGCGGCCGGCGTGATCGATTTGCCGACCATCCAGCGTTATCTGAACTTCCATTACGCGGTGACGATCGACCTCTTCGGCGCCGATCATTCCTCGAATGCGGCCACGTTCTACAGCTCCGGCCTGAAGGGGCGTTATGAAGAGAACAAGCGCGACGACGATCATCAACTGAACGGTCAAAGCTACAAGCTGCTCGACGTGCAGGACGGCAAACTGGTCGAGCGTGAAGTGCCGATGCTTAACGCCATGAATGAAGTGCTGCGCGACGACTACATTAAAGATTCGGTGGCGGGCGTCGGCCGCTGGAACAAGGTGCTTGAAAAGGCCGGCATCGATTTCCGCATGACGGTGCCGCATAAAGCGTTCAATCGGCAAATTGGCACGTTTGCGGGTACCCGTGTGTCGCCGGACGGCCGTGTGATCAGCGAGACCGAATGGGCGGCCAATGAGGCGAAGTGGCTCGCCACGCCGGAAGACCGCGCGTATGTCGCTTCGCTGATGGGCCGCGTCACCGAACCCGGCAAGTTTGCGAACTGGATTGCGCCGCCGGCAATGGGCGTGAATCGTCAGCCGGTCGACTTCGAATACGTGCGCTTCAACTGAGTACGGCGATTGAAAACGTGTGGCGTGCGGCACCGTATCCGCACGAATATAGGGTGGAGGAAGTCATGAACGGCCCAGTATCGATCGAAGTTCTCAGGCAGCACCTGATCGATCCGGAAATCTGCATTCGCTGCAATACCTGCGAAGAGACTTGCCCGGTCGATGCGATCACGCACGACGAGAACAATTACGTGGTCAAGGCGGATGTCTGCAACGGCTGCATGGCTTGCGTGCCGCCGTGTCCGACCGGCGCGATCGATAACTGGCGCACGGTGTTGAAGGCCGATGCGTATCCCATCGACGAGCAGTTCAAATGGGATGTGCTGCCGGAGCAGAACACGATGGCGGTGCCCGCGGCGGAAGATGCCGCAGCAGCGGCGGGGGCGTCGGGCGATACATCGGCGGACGCAAGCGGTATTGAAGTCGATACCGTGCGCGGGTCCATTGTGCCGCCGTGGTCCGCTGCGAAACCGTACGTGAATCTTTATACGCACAAGGCGCCGACCACCGCGACGGTGGTAGGCAACTACCGGCTCACCGACGTCTCGACGGATAGCGACATCCATCACATCGTGCTCGATTTCGGTTCGATGCCTTTTCCCGTGCTGGAGGGCCAGTCGATCGGCATCCTGCCGCCGGGACCGACTGCCGACGGTCGCACGCATCACGCGCGGCAGTATTCGATAGCGAGCCCGCGCGATGGTGAACGGCCCGGCTATAACAATGTTTCTCTCACCGTGAAACGCGTTTCCCAGCAGTACGGCGACGCGCTGGATGGAGTCTGCTCGAATTATCTGTGCGATCTGAAGAAGGGGGACGTGGTCAACGTAATAGGGCCGTTCGGCGGCACGTTCCTGATGCCGAATCATCCGAACTCACATCTGCTGATGATCTGCACCGGCACCGGTTCGGCGCCAATGCGCGCGATGACCGAGTATCGCAGGCGGCGTCGTCTGAAAGGCGCGACCGGCAAGCTGATGCTGTTCTTCGGCGCGCGCACGAAAGAAGAGTTGCCGTACTTCGGGCCGCTCACGAATCTGCCGAAAGATTTCATCGATACGAATCTGGCATTTTCGCGCACGCCGGGTCAGCCCAAGCGCTACGTGCAGGACGCGATGCGCGAGCGCGCGGTCGACGTCGCGCATATGCTGAAGGACGACAACACGCATATCTACGTGTGCGGGTTGAAGGGGATGGAAGACGGTGTGCTGCAGGCACTCAGGGAAATCGGCGAGCAGCATCAGCTCGATTGGGATGGGCTGTGGTTGAAGCTGAAGCGGGAAGGGCGGTTGCATCTGGAGACGTATTGAATCACCAGGCATCGAGAGACAGGCATCACGCAATAGTGCGAAGGCCCGGTCGCGGTTAAAAAGCGCAGCCGGGCTTTTGCTTTTTACCTCGACGGGTCCGCGCCGTCCTCGTGCTGTGTCGGCGACACCGCCCCACACGCCCGAATCACCAACTGCACGACTTCCTCAGTCGTCGCCTCAAACGCCTTCTGCGTCAACGCACGTTTGCCTCTAAGCGCGCGAATCTGCGCGTCGAAGTCGGCGTAGTGCTGGGTGGTTGCCCAGATCATGTACATCAGCGTTTGCGCGTTCACCGGCGCTAACAACCCGCGTGCGATCCAGTCGTCAATCACCTTCACCCGGCTATCCAGCCACGGCTTCACGCGCCCCATGAGAATGTCCTCCATATGCTCAGCGCCGTGAATGATCTCGCTTGCCCATACCTTCGAGCCCAATGGCCGGCGGCGCGACAATTCCATTTTCGCGCGTACGTAGCCGCCAATCGCCTCGACCGGATCGTCGCTGCATTCGAACGTATCCGCTGCGCGGTACCAGTCTTCGAACAGGTCTTCCAGCACTCGCCGGTACAACGCGAGCTTGGTCGGGAAGTAGTAATGCAGGTTAGCTTTCGGTAAGCCTGCACGCTCCGCGATCATCGCCGTACTGGTTCCGTCGAGTCCTCGCTCCGCGAACACCGCTTCGGCACACGCCAATAAATGCGCTTCATTCGACTCGCGAATGTGCGCCTTGCGCCGCCGCAAAGGCGCGCGGGTTTCGTCCTTGGTCTCGTCGTTTTCCGTGATGTCGGCAGCCACGTTGTCGTCTCTCATGTTGGCCTTCATCGGCATGCGTGCCGCGTCGCGCTTCATTCTAGCCGTTCGAGCGCGGATCAACACGCGCATTCGGAGCCGTTGGAAAACGCGTGCTGCAGTGCAATGGCACGCTTCTCGCTCTGTATCCCGCCGTACGAAAAGCATTGATTTGGCGGGCTTAATCGTCTACAACCTGTCCAACTGGACAGGATTGAGAGAGCGGGCGATGCCCCAGGGTTTGCCCTCTGACGAAGAGGCGATCGAAGGCATCGAATGTGCACCGCCGCCGTGCGGCCACGCCCCAAAACCCGCCGCCCATGCACCAGTTTCATGTCGGTTCATCGAAAGGAGCGAGACGAATGAATGCGGTATCCGAAGCACTGAGGCACGCGGAACCCGCCACGTCGATCAAGGTCGACGGCAAGCGGCTGTGGGACAGCCTGATGACGATGGCGAAGATCGGCGCGACGCCCAAAGGCGGCGTCTGCCGGCTGGCGCTGACCGACCTCGACAAAGCGGGGCGCGACCTGATCGTCAGTTGGGCGAAGGAAGCGGGTTGTACGGTCAATGTCGACCGGATGGGCAATGTATTCATGCGCCGCGCCGGACGCAATCCCGATGCGTTGCCGGTCATGACCGGTTCGCACGCGGACTCGCAGCCGACTGGCGGCCGCTTTGACGGCATCTACGGCGTGCTCGGCGGACTCGAAGTGATCCGCAGTCTGAACGATCACGGCATCGAGACCGAACATCCGGTCGAAGTGGTGATCTGGACCAACGAGGAAGGCTCGCGCTTCGCGCCGGCAATGGTCGCCTCAGGCGTGTTCGCCGGTGTTTTCACACTGGACTACGGCCTCTCGCGCAAGGACGTGGACGGCAAGACCATTGGCGAGGAACTCAAGCGCATCGGCTATGCAGGCGATCTGCCTTGCGGTGGCCGCCCGTTGCACGCCGCGTTCGAATTGCACATCGAGCAAGGGCCGATTCTCGAAGCCGAGCAAAAAACCATTGGCGTGGTGACCGACGCGCAAGGTCAGCGCTGGTACGAAATCACGTTGACCGGCCAGGAGGCGCATGCGGGTCCGACACCGATGCCGCGCCGTCGCGATGCATTGCTCGGCGCGGCCCGCGTGGTCGATCTGGTCAATCGCATCGGGCTGGATAACGCGCCGTTCGGTTGCGCGACGGTCGGCATGATGCAGGTCTACCCGAACTCACGCAATGTGATTCCGGGCCGCGTGTTCTTCACCGTCGATTTCCGTCATCCGGATGATGCCGTGCTCGCGAAGATGGATGCCGCGTTGCGTCAAGGCGTGGCGGATATCGCGAACGGTATTGGTCTGGAAACCGACCTCGAGCAGATTTTTTACTACGCGCCGGTCGCTTTCAACGAAGCCTGCGTGAAGTCCGTACGCGCCGCGGCCGAGCGCTTCGGTTATCCGCATCGCAACATGGTGTCCGGTGCGGGACATGACGCCTGCTATCTGTCGCAAGTCGCGCCGACCTCGATGGTGTTCGTGCCGTGCGTGGACGGGATCAGTCACAACGAGATCGAGGACGCCACCTTCGAATGGATCGAAGCCGGCGCCAACGTGTTGTTGCACGCCATGCTCGAACGAGCGTGCGAGCCGGTTTCATAACGCTTTAGCGGTTGCGGTATTGGTCGCGGTTTTGGACGATTCACCAGCCGCACCGCAGTGCCCATAAAAACATGCCGTCCCGGCTCCGCTCCAGCGCGGCCGGTGGGAGCGGCTACGTCCTCACATTGAAGAAGGAACGTGTATGGCCATCAAGCAAACCGGCGATATTGCGCCTCAGCGCCTATCGGCCGATCAACTCTCGTGCGAGTTCTCCGATATCGCGCCGTTGCTCGACGCAAGTGCCGCAGCCGCTGCGGCGAGCCGTTGTCACTACTGTTACGACGCACCGTGCGTGAACGCGTGTCCGACGCAGATTGATATTCCGAGTTTCATTCGCAAGATCAGCAACGGCAATCTGAAGGGCGCGGCGGTCGACATTCTGTCGGCGAATCCGCTGGGCGGTATGTGCGCGCGGGTTTGTCCGACCGAGATCCTGTGCGAAGGTGCTTGCGTTCGCAACCATCAGGATGCGAAGCCCGTCGCGATCGGCGCGCTGCAACGTCATGCGACCGATTGGGCGATGGCGCGCGTTGAGCCGCTATTCAAACGCGCCGTTGAAACGGGGCGCCATGTCGCGGTGGTGGGCGCGGGACCGGCTGGACTCGCCTGCGCGCACCGCCTCGCGCTAGCCGGCCATGACGTCACCGTTTACGACGCTCACGCGAAAGCGGGTGGTCTGAACGAGTACGGTATCGCTGCCTATAAAACCGTCGACGATTTTGCGCAGCGCGAAGTGGAGTGGCTGTGTTCGATCGGCGGCATCGAGATCAAACATGGCGTGGCGCTTGGGCGTGACGTGGACCTCGATGCGCTGCGCAAGCAGCACGATGCGGTGTTCCTCGCGATCGGTCTCACGGGCGTGCGCGCATTGGCGATGGAAGGTGAGGACCTGAGCGGCGTGATGAACGCCGTGGATTTCATCGAACAGGTGCGCACCGCGCGTGACTTCGGCACGGTGTCGGTGGGCCGCCGGGTCGTCGTGATCGGCGGCGGCAATACGGCAGTGGATGCCGCCGTACAAAGCCGCAAGCTCGGTGCGACGTCGGTGACGATGGTGTATCGACGCGGCGTCGAATCGATGAGCGCGACGTGGGCCGAGCGCGATTTCGCGCAGACCAATGGCGTCACGCTCATCACGCACGCAACGCCGATGCGTTTGATCGGAGCAGGCGGCGTGGTCACGGGTGTCGAATTCGAACGCACGTCGGGCGATGGCAATCAGGAGCGCTTCGTGGTGGAAGCCGACATGGTGCTCAAGGCAATCGGGCAGACGCTGGTGCCTGTGGGCGTCGAGCGCGAATTGTTGACGCTCGACGGGAGCCGCATCGCGGTCGATGCAAACGGACAAACCTCGCTGCCAGGCGTATGGGCAGGGGGCGATTGCGCGGCGACAGGCGGGATCGATCTGACGGTACAAGCGGTGCAGGACGGCAAGCTTGCCGCCGCCGCGATTGACGCTCAGTTCGCGCGCACCGCCGTCAAAGCCGCGTGATACCGCTGAGGCCGCCGAGACCATTCAAGCCACTTAAGCCACGCATCACACCAGGATAAAACAGCAGTCCCCAAGGAGCCGAACATGGCCGATCTGCGCTGTACGATTGCCGGCATTACCTCGCCGAATCCTTTCTGGCTCGCCTCCGCGCCGCCGACTGACAAAGCCTATAACGTGAACCGCGCATTCGAAGCGGGCTGGGGCGGGGTCGTGTGGAAGACGCTGGGCCTCGACCCGCATGTAGTGAACGTCAGCTCGCGCTATGGCGCGGTGCAATGGAACGGCCAGCGCATCGCGGGCCTGAACAACATCGAACTGATCACCGACCGTCCGCTCGACGTCAATCTTAAGGAAATCGCCCAGGTCAAACGCGACTGGCCGGACCGCGCGATGATCGTCTCGCTGATGGTGCCGTGCAACGAGCGCGACTGGAAGTGGATCTTGCCGCTCGTCGAAGACACCGGTGCCGATGCGGTCGAACTGAATTTCGGCTGCCCGCACGGCATGAGCGAGCGTGGCATGGGCGCCGCGGTGGGGCAGGTGCCCGAGTATGTGGAAATGGTCACGCGCTGGGTCAAGGAAGGCACGAAGCTGCCGTGCCTCGTCAAACTCACGCCGAATATCAGCGACATCCGCCTCGGTTCGCGTGCCGCCTATAAAGGCGGTGCGGACGGCGTCTCGCTGATCAACACCATCAACTCGATCGTCGCGGTGGATCTCGACGCCATGTCGCCGTTGCCGATGGTCGACGGCAAGGGCACGCACGGCGGCTATTGCGGTCCGGCGGTCAAGCCGATCGCGCTGAACATGGTGGCTGAAATTGCGCGCGACGTGGAAACGCCGAATTTACCGATCTCCGGCATTGGCGGTATTTCGACGTGGCGCGATGCGGCCGAATTCATGGTGCTGGGCGCGGGCAGCGTACAGGTCTGCACGGCGGCGATGCACTATGGATTCCGTATCGTCTCCGACCTCGCGGATGGCCTCTCGAACTGGATGGACGAAAAAGGCTACGCGACGCTCGACGACATTCGCGGCCGCGCCGTGCCGAACGTCACCGACTGGAAGTACCTGAACCTCAAATACGACATCAAGGCGCGCATCGATCAGGACAAATGCATTCAGTGCGGCCTGTGCCATATCGCCTGCGAAGACACCGCTCACCAGGCGATCATGAAAGAAAAAGATGGCGTTCGGCATTTTGAAGTGATGGACTCCGAATGTGTCGGCTGTAATCTGTGCATGCACGTGTGTCCGGTCGAGCAGTGCATCACGATGGAGCGGGTGGACAGCGGTGAATACGCGAACTGGACCACGCATGCGAATAACCCGGCACGGGTGAATGCCGGAGCAAGCGTGACGTCAGACGCGGCTGAAGCCAGCGAACCTGCGCATGCGCATGAGCATGCAGCAAAGGCAGCCTGAAACACGAGCTGACTGTAGAAAAGGAAACGAAGCGAAGCGAAGCGCTTGTACTGAAGCTGTAATGTTCCCTCAAGGCCTGACGCGCCATCAGAAGCCGCGCAGGCCTCAACGATCAGTGGAGATCTTTCGATGAAGCAGACAGCGCAACCCGTCGATCCGCACTTTGCGGCCGGCGCGCAGGGCAGCAGTCTTTATAACGATGACCTTGCGCCGACCGGCGTCGCACAGCGCACGTGGAGGTGGTATCACTTCGCCGCGCTCTGGGTCGGGATGGTGATGAACATTGCGTCGTACATGCTCGCGGCCGGTTTGACGGAGGAGGGCATGTCGCCGTGGCAGGCGGTGGCAACGGTGCTGCTCGGCAATCTGATCGTGCTGGTGCCGATGCTGCTGATCGGTCACGCGGGTGCGAAGCACGGGATTCCCTACGCGGTGCTAGTGCGTTCTTCCTTCGGCACGCAAGGCGCGAAATTGCCGGCCATGTTGCGGGCGATCGTCGCGTGTGGCTGGTACGGCATTCAGACATGGCTTGGCGGCAGCGCGATCTACACGCTGCTGAACATTCTGACCGGCAACGCGCTGCACGGCGCGGCCTTGCCGTTCCTCGACATCTCGCTTGCGCAGCTCGCGTGTTTCCTCGTGTTCTGGGCGCTGCAGATCTACTTCATCGTGCACGGCACCGATTCGATTCGCTGGCTCGAAAGCTGGTCCGCGCCGATCAAGATCGTGATGTGTATCGCGCTGGTGTGGTGGGCGACCTCGAAAGCGGGCGGACTCGGCTCGATGCTGTCGGCACCGTCGCAATTCGTCGCGGGCGGCAAGAAGGAGGGCATGTTCTGGGCGACCTTCTGGCCCGGCCTCACGGCGATGGTGGGCTTCTGGGCGACGCTCGCGCTGAACATCCCCGACTTCACACGCTTTGCCAAAACACAGCGGGATCAGATCATCGGCCAGTCGGTGGGTTTGCCGATTCCGATGGCGCTGCTCTCGGTGATTTCCGTGGTGGTGACGTCGGCGACCGTGGTGATCTACGGCAAGGCGATCTGGGATCCGATCGACCTGACGAGCCGCATGACCGGCATTGGCGTCGGCCTTGCGTTGATCATCCTGACGCTGGATACGATGTGCTGCAATCTCGCGGCGAATCTCGTCGGCCCGGCTTATGACTTTTCGAGCCTGTGGCCGAAGGGCATTTCGTATCGCGTCGGCGGCATGATTACCGCGACCATCGCCATTGTGATGATGCCGTGGAAGATTCTCGCTACCACGCAGGGCTATATCTTCACGTGGCTGGTCGGTTACTCGGCTTTGCTCGGTCCGGTGGCGGGCATTCTGATGGTCGACTATTTCCTGATTCGCGGCACCCGGCTGGACCCGCGGGAACTGTTCGACGAGCATGGCGAGTACAGCTACACCGGCGGCTGGAATATCGGCGCGGTGGTGGCGCTCGTGATCGGCGTGCTGCCGAATCTGCCGGGCTTCCTGCATACCGCGTTTCCGGCATCGTTCCCGAATGTGCCGGCGATTTTCAACACGCTCTATACCTATGCATGGTTCGTCGGACTCGCGCTGGCCTCGATCGTATACAGCGCGTGGATGAAGCTGAGCAAAGGACCGAGCGCGCGCGTGGCGAGTGCATGAGCGTATGAGCGCATCCATGAGCGCGCGCATGAAGAGAATGAAGTACGTAGCACCGAAACCAGCAGTTCATAAGGAGGCGGCAACATGACGACCCTGATTCGCGGCGGCACGATTATCGACGCGGAGAACACGTATCGTGCGGACATCTTGTGCGCGGACCCGCAGGACGGCGGCACGATCCTGCAGATCGGCGCGGACCTGGAGGCGCCGGCGGGCGCCACGATCGTTGATGCGGGCGGGCAGTACGTAATGCCCGGCGGCATCGATCCGCACACGCATATGGAATTGCCGTTCATGGGCACCACGGCCAGCGACGATTTTTATACGGGCACGGCCGCGGGTTTGTCCGGCGGCACGACCAGCATCATCGACTTCGTGATTCCGAGTCCGAAGCAATCGTTGATGGAGGCTTTCAAGGCGTGGCGCGGCTGGGCCGAAAAGGCTTCGGCCGACTATGGCTTTCACGTTGCGGTGACGTGGTGGGACGATTCGGTCTATCGCGACATGGGCACGCTGGTGCACGAACATGGCGTATCGAGCTTCAAGCACTTCATGGCCTACAAGAACGCGATCATGGCGGATGACGAAGTGCTGGTGAACAGCTTCTCGCGTTCACTCGAACTCGGCGCGCTGCCTACCGTGCATGCGGAAAACGGTGAACTGGTGTTTCAGTTGCAGCGTCAGTTGCTGGCAAAGGGCTTTACGGGTCCGGAGGCCCATCCGCTGTCGCGGCCGCCGGAAGTGGAGGGCGAGGCGGCCAATCGGGCGATCCGCATCGCCCAGGTGCTGGGCGTGCCGGTGTATATCGTCCACGTGTCCGCGAAAGATGCGGTTGACGCGATTGCGCGCGCCCGTAGCGAAGGCCTTCGCGTGTTCGGCGAAGTGCTGCCGGGTCATCTGGTGATCGACGAAGCGGTGTATCGCGATCCCGACTGGACTCGCGCGGCGGCGCACGTGATGAGCCCGCCGTTCCGCTCCGCGGAGCATCGCGAGGCATTGTGGCGGGGTCTGCAAGCAGGTCAGTTGCACACCACCGCGACCGACCACTGCGTGTTCTGTGCGTCGCAGAAGGCCATGGGTCGCGAGGATTTCACAAAGATCCCGAATGGCTGCGGTGGCGTCGAAGATCGTATGGCGGTGCTTTGGCATCACGGCGTGAATTCCGGCCGTCTCACGCCGAATGAATTCGTGCGCATCACGTCGACCAACGCCGCGCAGATTTTTAACCTGTATCCGCGTAAAGGTGCGGTACAGGTGGGCGCGGATGCCGACCTGGTGGTGTGGGATCCGAAGGCAAGCAAAACGATTTCGGTGAAGACGCACCATCAGAAAGTCGACTTTAATGTGTTCGAAGGAATGACGGTGCAGGGCGTGGCGATGCATACGCTCACGCGCGGCGCGCTCGCGTGGACCGATGGCGAACTGCGGGCTGAGCGTGGCGCGGGGCGCTATCTGAAGCGTCCGCCGAATCCGGCTTACTTCGATGCGATCCGGGTGGCCAATAAGCGCAAGGAGCCGCATCCGGTGGAGCGATAAGCCGTTTGCAATCGGACGGGCGGCCTGGCAGTGCCGCCCGTTTTTCAAGGCCGCGCGTTCGCCGCGGCGCCACTCTCCCGCTACCCTCCCGCGTTTTCCCCGATGGCGCCCGGCACGCGATCCATGGTGCGATGCATGCCGCGTCTGTCATATCTGCTGTAAAGTCAGATTCAACGTTGTATGAGATGCTTTGGCTGTCCGCTTAGCACGCATGCGCATATTGATCGGAAACCTGATCCTTTGTAAAAACGCAGACCGTTTGCTACAGTCCGCCCACTCTGCCGAGCCTTTGCGCCGGCGGAATGGCGCACACAAAACCATGCAACCGACATAGCAAACTTTAGGAGCCACCTGATGAAGTCGATTCGTTCCATTCTACTGATCGCGCTGCTGCAAGCGGTGACCCTGAGCCCCGCATTCGCTGCTGACGAGCTCGCGCAGATCAAGTCCGCGGGTGTGTTCAAGATCGGCACCGAAGGCACCTATGCACCGTTCACGTACCACGATGAATCCGGCAAGCTGACTGGCTTCGACGTCGAGATCGGCACGGCGATCGCGCAGCGCCTGGGCGTCAAGCCGCAATTCGTCGAGGGCAAATGGGACGGTCTGATCGCCGGTCTCGATGTGAATCGCTACGACGCGGTGATCAATGAAGTCGCGGTGACCGACGCACGCAAAGCGAAATACGATTTCTCGGACCCGTACATCACCTCGCACGCGGCGCTGATCGTGGCCTCGAACAACACCACGATCAAGACCTTCGACGACCTGAAGGGCAAGAAGTCGGCCAATACGCTGACCAGCAACTTCGGCAAGATCGCGGCCGCGCACGGCGCGGAAGTGATTCCTGTGCAGGGCTTCAACGAATCGATCGACCTGCTGACTTCGGGCCGCGTCGACGCGACCGTGAACGATTCGCTGTCGTTCCTCGACTTCAAGAAGCACAAGCCGGATGCGAAGGTAAAGATCGCCACGCTCGATACGTCGGCCGACAGCAGCGACAAATCCGCGGTGCTGATCCGCAAGGGCAGCCCGGAGTTGCAGGCAGCCATCAATAAGGCACTCGCCGACATCAAGAAAGACGGCACTTACGCGAAGATCTCGCAGAAGTACTTCGGTAAAGACGTTTCCCAATAAGCGTCACCTGCGAGTCTGAATCATGCCGGCATGGTTGCATTTGATGGCGCAGTCGCTGTGGCCCCTGTTGTATGCGGGGCTCGTATTCACCGTGCCGCTCACGTTGATATCGTTCGCGATCGGGCTTGCGCTGGCGTTCATCGTTGCGCTGGTGCGGCTGTTCGGGCCGAGATGGGCGGTGGCGGTCGTGCGTTTCTACGTATGGCTGTTTCGCGGCTCGCCGCTACTCGTGCAACTGTTTGTGATTTTCTACGGCTTGCCGAATGTCGGCATCGTCCTCGATCCGTTGACGGCAGCGATTATCGGTTTTTCGCTGAATGTCGGCGCGTATAACTCGGAAGTGATACGCGGCGTGATCGAGTCGATACCGAAGGGGCAGTGGGAAGCGGCGTATTCGATGGGAATGACGCGTTCACAGGCGTTGCGCCGCGCGATCTTGCCGCAGGCGGCGCGCGTCGCGCTGCCGCCGCTGTCGAATTCGTTCATTGCATTGGTGAAGGACACCTCGCTTGCCGCGGTACTGACGGTGCCGGAGGTATTTCAGGCGGCACAGCGGATTGCGTCGGTGACATATGAACCGTTGATTCTCTATACCGAGGCGGCACTGGTTTATCTCGTGTTCAGTTCGGTGTTGTCGTCGGCGCAAGTGCGGCTTGAGCGCAAGTTCGGCCGTCACGCACTTTTCCAGGCGGGCAACTGATGATTCGACTGGAAAAAATCGACAAGTACTTCGGCGAGAATCGCGTGCTGAGTTCGGTGGACCTGCAACTCGCATCGGGTAATGTCACTGCGCTGGTTGGTCCGTCCGGCAGCGGCAAGAGTACGCTTTTGCGTTGCGTGAATCTGCTGGAAATCCCTGAGTCCGGCTCACTTGAACTTGGCGACCAGCGCCTTGAATTCAGTCGCGATCACAAGCCATCGCGCGAGGCGGTGCTGACGATCCGCCGCCGCACCGGCATGGTGTTCCAGAATTTCCAGTTATTTCCGCATCTGACGGTACGTCAGAACGTGATGGAAGGCTTGATAACCGTCCTGAAGTGGGACAAGGAAAAGGCGCGGGTCCGGGCGGACGAACTACTTGAAAAAGTCGGCATTGCGCACAAAGCGGACGCATGGCCCTCGACGCTCTCTGGCGGCCAGCAGCAACGCGTAGCGATTGCGAGGGCGCTGGCCCCCTCACCGGAGGTGTTGCTATGCGACGAACCCACCTCGGCCCTGGACCCGGGACTGGCCGCGGAGGTAGTGGAAGTCCTGAAGCAGCTTGCCATCGAAGGCATGACGATGCTGATGGCGACACATGATTTGCGCCTGGCCGCAACGATTGCGCGAGACGTGGTGTTTCTGAACAACGGCGTGGTGATCGAGGCGGGCCCATCAAGGGACATTTTCATGAATCCGCGCGAACCGGAGACAGCGCGCTTCGTATCGACGCTGACGCACAGCTTGCCGGACGCATGGGCGGAGCGGGGCGGCCTGGAGGGAGAGTAGGGGATGTACCCACTGGTTTGCGAGCAGACCCTTCCGGCGAGCACGCAGTGCGAGACGGGAAGTATGACGGCCTTGTCACGTGCGCCGAATGTGCGAGAGCACAGATTCCAGATGCACCACTACCGAAACTGTGCGGGGGACCCGCTTATGAGCTAGCGGTGTGAGCCGCTTTCTTTTGCCTACTTGTATATTCCCTTCCGTGGCGCCGACCCGATCAGTTGTCGCCACACGGACAGTCAGCTCGTCTGCCTACAGTGCCTCGAGCCCGCAGAAAAGCCTGAGCGACTGTCCTTTTCATCCTCTTAACCCGAACAGTTGACTGAGCCCCGAGCTCGTATTTTCCTGCAAGTATGGGTACCGTGATGAACCAGACCTCTTCGTCCCTTTATATCGGCATCGACGTCAGCGGTAGCACGCTCGACGTTGCCATCCACGACACGACCGAACATTTCAGTGTCGACAATCAAACCGCCGCCATCGACCAGCTGGTCCAGCGTCTGATCGCGCTGAACCCCACCCTGATCGTCATGGAGGCCACCGGCAAGCTCGAACTCGCCGTGCTCAGGGCGCTCTGCCAGGCCGGCCTGCGCGCGGTCGCGGTCAATCCCCGACAGGTGCGCGACTTTGCCAAAGCCACCGGCAAACGGGCGAAGACCGATCGCATCGACGCGTTCGTCATCGCCCATTTCGCCGCCGTCATCAAACCCGTCGTGCGTCCGCTCAACGATGTGCAGACCGAGCAGCTGCAGGCACTCCTGCTGCGCCGTGCCCAGCTCATCGACATGCTCGTGGCCGAAAAGGCCCGCCTGGAGCGCGCTCACGCCGCGGCGAAGGAAAGCCTGAATGACCACATCAAATGGCTCAAGCAGCAGCTCACCGTCGCCGACAAGGACATCGATTCGTTCATGCGCGCTTCGCCCGCGTGGTGCCAGAAGGAGGACCTGCTGCGCTCGGTGCCCGGCATCGGTCCCGGTGCGGCGGCCACGCTGATCGCATTCATGCCGCAACTCGGTTCACTGAACCGCCGCGAGATCGCCGCGCTCACCGGTGTCGCACCGTTCAATTCCGACAGCGGCAGGCACACCGGCAAGCGGCGCATTCAGGGCGGTCGTGCCATCGTGCGGCGCGCGCTTTATATGGCCTGCATTCCCGCGCTGCGCTTCAACCCGGTGATCAGGGCCTTCTACGACCGTCTGCGCAAAGCCGGCAAACCCTTCAAGGTGGCCATGACCGCGTGCATCCGCAAGCTCATCGTGACGCTCAACGCCATGGTCCATAACTCAACACCCTGGAGCCCATCGACGGATTAACCGGCGGTATAGCCTTGCCTGGATGCGGTGCCTGAACGCGATCACTCGCGTGGTTTGCGCTCGCCTGTACGAACTGGCGACCACATTGAAAATCCAGCACCCAGGAACAGGTTCCCGCTTGACTTCCAATACGGTTGCTTTTCTTTGCGGCAGGCAAAGAAAAGTAGGTGCCGCCCCGCACAGGGGCAACGCTAATAGACCACTACAAAATCAAGGAGAGGCCAAGAAAAACCCCCCCTCACACAGCCACCCGCTCCGCATCATCACTCATAGCAACTTCAAAAAACCGCCCTTGCGCGTCAGCATGAACCCTCGCATAAGCCCGATTAACCCCACTAATAACAGCCCGAATCGAAGCCGTAACCAGATTAGCGTCAATACCAACCCCAAACGCACTCCCAGCCACATCAGTCCCAGCCATCTCAGCAACAGCCACAGCGCGAGCATCGGCACCCTGAGTCAAAGCCCGTTCCTCATAGTGCTGAATCCGCACTGGCGCGCCAATAGCATGCATCAAAGCATCAAGCGGCCCATTCCCCTCACCATTCAAAACGCGCCGCGAGCCATGAATCTCAACAGTGAGCTTGATATGCTCACGCCCATCGCATTCAGACAAACTATGCCCAACATAATGAATCGGCGCAGCATTCTGCACATACTCCTGCTGGAACAATTCCCAGATCTGCGCAGGCGTGACCTCCTGTCCACTAGAATCAGTAAACCGCTGCACAGCAGAACTAAAATCAACCTGCAAGCGCCGCGGCAGAACCACCCCATAACCCTGCTCGAGCAAATAAGCAATCCCACCTTTGCCTGACTGACTATTCACACGAATGACCGAATCATAAGTCCGCCCGAGATCGCTCGGATCAATCGGCATATAAGGCACTTCCCAGACGGCATCCGGTTTCTGCACAGCAAACCCCTTCTTGATGGCATCCTGATGCGAGCCGGAGAAAGCGGTGAACACCAGATCGCCGACATACGGATGACGCGGATGCACCGGCAACTGCGTGCATTCCTCAGCGGTCCGCGCCACTTCATTGATATTCGAAAAGTCGAGTTCAGGATCGACACCCTGCGTGTACAGATTCAGCGCAAGCGTCACGAGATCGACATTGCCGGTACGTTCGCCATTGCCGAACAAACACCCTTCGACACGATCCGCTCCCGCCATCACCGCCAGTTCCGCGGCGGCCACAGCCGTGCCCCGATCATTATGCGGATGCACCGAAACGATCAACGAATCGCGACGCGCGAGATTGCGGTGCATCCATTCGATCTGGTCCGCGTACACATTCGGCGTAGCCATTTCGACGGTAGCGGGCAAGTTGACGATCGCTTTGTGGTCGGGTGTCGGTTGCCAGATGTCGAACACGGCGTCGCACACTTCCTTGGCGAATTCGAGCTCGGTGCCGCTGAACACTTCCGGGCTGTATTGCAGCGTGAAGTGCGTTTCCGGCGTGGCGTCGGCGAGACGCTTCATCGTACGCGCGGCGTTTTGCGCGAGTTCTTTGACGCCGCTCTTTTCGAGGCCGAACACGATGCGGCGGAATTCCGGCGCGGTCGCGTTGTACAGGTGAACGATAGCGCGCGGCGCGCCACGCAAGGATTCGAAGGTGCGTTCGATCAGGTCGTCGCGAGCTTGCGTCAACACTTCGATCGTGACGTCGTCGGGGATATGGCCGCCTTCGATCAGCTCACGCACGAAATTGAAGTCGGTCTGCGAGGCAGACGGAAATGCGACTTCGATTTCCTTGAAACCGATCTGCACCAGCGTCTTGAACATGCGCATCTTGCGTTGCGCGTTCATCGGCTCGAACAGCGCCTGGTTGCCGTCACGCAAATCGGTACTCATCCAGATCGGCGCGCGTGTGATGACACGCGACGGCCACTGGCGGTCCGTCAAATTGATGGGTTTGAACGAGTGATATTTGGTAGCAGGGTTCTTCAACATTTTCATCATCCTTGGGATCGATCAACCTGGGTGTCGACCGGACGACGAAAACAAAAGCATGGCCGCCGGTCGGAAACCGGGGCTGGGTCAGTTACTGGGGAATTCAGCGGTGCTTCGGGTGTATCAGATGGAAGCGCGCAGCAGCAGACCTAGCCCGGTAGAGCGGGCTAGTAGTAGCGATAGAGTGGTCTGGGCGCGGTACATAGTGCGCAATAGGACCATATTATTAGGACGGCGTCAAGCGCGGTGAGGCGAAGCAATCCGCGCCGAGCTTTCTGCGACGGCCTTTCCCGTCAAGAAAACGTGCCGTTCGGAGGGGTTTATCCCAGCGGGGACGTACTGAAACCCTGGCCCGTCGTATCCGTCACCTGGGTTTCACGAAACGCAAGGTCATGCGATCCGACTCGCCAATCGCCGCGTATTTCGCCCGATCGACGTCGTGGCCTTCATACGTGGGCGGCAGTGACCACACGCCGTGCGGATAGTTTTTCGTGTCGCGCGGATTGCTGTTCACCTCGCTCTCGCCAAGCAACTCGAAGCCTGCGGCATGCGCGTGTTCGATGACATAGGCCTCGGCCACATAACCGGTGTCGATGATCTGTTGCAGGGAAGTGCCCGGCGCCGCGCGATGTTCCTCGACACCGAGGACGCCGCCCGGTTTAAGCGCTGTATAGAAGGCGCGCAGGTTCGCGTCGATCTGGCCGTCCTTGATCCAGTTGTGGATATTGCGGAAGGTCAGCACCTGGTCGACGCTGCCGTCGGCCGGAAAGCCGCTGAATTGGCCCGCTCGCAGCGTGCCGACCACCACGTTGCCATACACAGCCGGTGTGGCCGCCAGCTTGCGCGCGAACGACGCCCGCCCAGCCTGCTCCTCTGCGGCCGACGCCGCGTCCGGGCTGTCGTATTGCGCCTCGTACAGTTTGCCGTGGTCGTGCAAATAGGGTGCGAGTATCTCCGTGTACCAGCCACCACCGGGCGCGATCTCCAGCACGGTCTGCGACGACCTCACTCCGAAGAATTGCAATGTGTCCTTCGGATGCCGGTACACATCGCGCGCGCGGTTCTTGTCGCTGCGCTGCGGTCCGGAAATTGCGGCATCGAGCGAGGCTGAATCAGCGGCTGTAAAAGAGGTCGACGCCGTTGGGGCGGCGCAGGCGGCCAGCAGCAGCGCGGCGCTCAGGGCCGCGAACGTGGACCGCAGCGAGCGGGCTTGGGGAATGGGGTAGAAGTTCATGGCACCCATTATCGGGCGCGATCCGCCTGGAAAGAAATCGCCGATCGACATAACCTTATGCGCCAACGGTATTTGCTATGTCCCCGTGTCCCCTGGATGCTTCGGCCAGGCCACGTTTTGCGCCCGTTCTGCCGATTTGTAGCGGACGGCGCGGATTTTGCCGAATTCGAAGGATGGGACGGCGCATATTTAAGGTCGGCGGTGCAGATTTAGCCGAATCCGAAAGACGGCGAGGCGCTAATTGTGGCGGCCCCGCGCAGATTTAGCTGAGTCCGAAGTGCGGGGTGGTTCGTATTTGTGGGGCGGTGCAGATTTAGCCGAATCCGAAAGACGCACTGGCGCGTATAAATAATGTGTTCAGCGTCTGTCAGCGCGCTGGCTCGCCGGAATTGGAATCGCTGACATGGTCGCCTTTCCTTTCACTTTGCCGGAGGCAGGTATGAAACGAGCATCGACGTCGAGGGTAGCGGCGGTATTGCTGTGCGCGGCTGCGTGCGGTGTCGCCGCACAGGCTGGTGCGCAGGGCCTGAGCGTGCAGGATGACATTAACGCGCCGCAAAACAGTACGCGTGTGATGCCGAACGCGGCGCGCGGCAGCGAATATCCGACGCACGGCAACCAGCAGGCGGGCGAACTGAATCTGAATCCGACCGATCCGCGCGCGCAACTGGTCAACGGTTTGCCGAACAACACTCAGTCGGGTGGCTACGGTTCGCCGCTTGCCGGCGTGCGCACCTACGTGCAGCCGCAAATGCCCGCAAACTGAGCGTTTTGCGCGGGCGAAGACCGGTCCTGCTGCATCGCGCGCTGACAGCAGCGCATCCTGGCGCGGACCGCGATTTTCTGTTCCGGCGTGTGGTCCGATAGCATGATCATCGGATTGTGATTGTTCCCGGCGGTCTCACTCAGATGCCGAACACGATCCGCAGCGCATCGTTCTGCACGATCACCGAGACGCCGATCGCCAACAGGATCAGCGGCAGCAACGCGGTACCGTAGCGCCGGATCGGGGCCCCCAGCAACGGATGGTCCACCAGCCACACCGCGCCAGCGCACCAGAGGCCGATCATGGCGACGAACACCAGCGAGATGAACATGCCCTCGCTGTGCGAGTGACTCGCGTACAAGGGCACGTAGACGGCAAGATTGTCCGAACCATTGGCGACCGCCACGCATGCGACTGTCCACCATGACGAGCCTGCGCCGGCTCCCGGTTCACGCTTGCGTGCCGCGGCGTGCGCCTCTTCCTCCTGATCCGTGCCGCCAGGGCGAAAGCGCGTCCACGCTTTGCCCAGACCCACGCCGATCGGCAAGACGCCGAGCAGGCCGACATAGCCGGTGGATAAGCGCGTCAACAATGCGGCGAACAGAATCGACCCCACGATCAAGGTCAGCGAACCGGCAAACTGCCCGGCGATCACGCGACGCCGTTGGCCGGCCGCTTCCGCGAGGAATGCGAGCAGAACGAAAAGGTTGTCGATATTGGTCGCGACGTAAGCCGCGACAGCGAGCAGGGCAAGGTTGAACATGCGGGAAAGGCGGTCAATGCACAGTGGGAAAACGGGTCTATACCCAGCAACGCGGGTCTAGCCGAAGAGGCGGCAGTGCCTAAGGCGTGGCGGCCGATCGACACGATGCCGATGCAGAGCGTCGCGGTCAAGTCGTGTCTCTGCCTGTTGGGCGATGTGTGCGCCTGGTGGCTTAATATTTTGCGGTGCGGTGCGGTGCGGTGCGGTGCGGTGCGGTGCGGTGCGGTGCGGTGCGGTGGCGTGGCGTGGCGTGCTGTCTCGTCTCGGCTAGTCCAGTCCAGTCCAGTCCCGTCCCGTCCCGTCCGTCCTGCATCAGCGCCTGCCACTGGCCCTGCCCCGTTCCTGCGCCGCTTCCGTGGGCCTCGCTGTCGACCCATCAGCCCGTAAGCTACAATTGCCGACGGCTTGAAAAACGGAACATCAATGAAGATTCGGATTCTCACTATCGCCTGTGTCACGACCGCTGCCGCACTGCTGGCGGGCTGCACGGCCGTCTATAAGAACTCGGATGCATGCGAGCAGTTGATGCGAAGCAAGCTGGCTGAAACGTCGCCGGATACGCTGAAGATCACGCATACGGGCACCGGTATCGACGGTTCCCGGGTAGTCGTCGAAGGATCGATCGAGCATGTGGTGTCGGCTTCTGAAGTTGCGGCACCCGCGGCAGCTTCCGCCGCGAAACTGGCGAATGCGCCTCGGGCGGCTTCGGGCGCGAGCGCGGCATACGCGGCATCCACGGTGCCGGCGGCTTCTTCAGCTGCGGACGCCGCGGCAGCTTCCGGCGCGACGGCTGGAGCGGCCTCGGGTGCTGCGGCCGCTTCTGCGAGCGTCGCCGCGTCAGGGGCCAAAGCTACCTCGATCAAAGCCGCCAAGCCGAAGAAGACCACCACGGCCGCCGCCGCCGAGTGCACGTTTCACGGTTCGGTGCTGGGCGCATTCAGCTGGCTGGCGCCGGCAACGCTCATCAAGCCGGCCGATAAAGCCAGCGAAGCCACTGAATAGCAATTGCCTGACCCTGCTTGCCCGCAGACTCAGCTCCACACAGCGATCCGCGCCGCCTGAAAAACAAAACCCCACGCTTCGGAGAACGTGGGGTTGGTCAGCAGTCTGAATGCCCGTCGCGCCTGTTACCGCCGGTCAGCATTCCGCTGAGTACTTTGTGCCGTGCTCAATGACCACGGCATGATCCGGCCGACGCAAGACGCACCTCAAGCCGCCCCTCAAGCCGCCCCGGTCACGTGGCGGCTTTTGTTTTCGCGCAGCAGTTTCAACACGCTTTCGCCGAATGCCTCCGGCCGCCCTTCAAAGCAGCGCTCTACCGCCTGCGTATCGATCAGGCGCTGGCGCAGCGCGGTGCGCTCGTCGTGCTGGTCGATCAGCCGCACGGCTGCGGTGATATAAGCCTCGACGCTGTCCGTAGTGGTCCACGACGGCATGCCCACGCGCTCGAACAGCGCGCCGTCGATTCGCTCGAACACTTCCGGACCGCGCTTGCAGACACCGGGCAAGCCGAGCGTCAAGGCATCGACAATACCGTTGGTGTTGCCGAACGGAAACGGGCTGAGGAACAAGTCGGACTGGTTGACGCGCGCCAGATACGCGGCGTAGTCGTGAAAGTCGTGAACGACGGCGCCTGGCAGCGCACGCGCGATGACATCGCGCAGACGGTCAAACGGCAAACCGGACGGCACACCGCTCATGAAGTGAAACTCGACAGGCGTCGCGGCCCGCTGACCGATTGCTCGGCATGCATCAAGAAAGCCGGGATTGAGCTTCATCGCGCTGGCAGCGATGACCACCTGCAGCGTCTCGCGCGGCGGCGGAATCCGCGCGACGATGTCCGGCAGTGCGACAGACGGGCGGTACGGTTGGCCGTCTTTCGGCAGCTTCATCAGTTGTTCGCTGAAGCAGGCCGGGTCGCCGACATAATCTTCTTCGACGCTGATGTAGTCGACCTTGTCGGAGTGCGTGGTGGCGGGATGGCCGAGCGCCGCGATCTGCAACGGCGCGACGCGCAGGTTGGACACGAACACCGTCAGCACGAACATGCCGACGCTCGGCATGTACAGCACGTCCGGCTGCTCGGCCTCGGCAAAGTCGCGAATCGTCTTCAGACACTCGCCGATGTATTCCGGCTGCTCCAGTTCGATGAAGCGATCGAAGATATTCCGCCCCACGTCGTCGACGGCGTAACCGAAGCCGAAGCCCACCACTTCGAAATGTTCGCGCGCGGCTTCGAGCGTGCGCGAGTGCGTGCGGTAGATCGAATGCGCGCCGCTGAACCACTCCAGCACCACGGCCATCACGGGTTTCTTGCCGCGCCGCGATTTGCTTTTGACCGGCGTGCGTTTTGACGCCGGCAGGTCGGTCAGGCCGAGTTGTGCCAGCTTGCGACGTACCAGCACGTTGATGTCCTGCTTGATCGCATGCCGCCGCGGCGTGTCGGCATAGCTGCAGAACATA
Organism: Paraburkholderia sp. RL17-337-BIB-A; assembly: GCF_046025895.1. NCBI lineage: Bacteria > Pseudomonadati > Pseudomonadota > Betaproteobacteria > Burkholderiales > Burkholderiaceae > Paraburkholderia > Paraburkholderia sp. RL17-337-BIB-A. The sequence goes on from NZ_JARESY010000001.1 coordinate 1,423,364, forward strand.
TAGGCGTTATGCAGCACGGCCGAGGGCAGGTCGTCGAGGTCGTCGATTTGCTGCAGCCTGCCAGGCAGCCATTCCAGCAACGCCTCGCGCTTGAGATGCGCGCTCGGCGAGCCCTTGAACACCGGTGCCAGCAAAACGAGGGCGAGACAGGCCGCGATGGTTTTGTCGTACGCCCAGAGCGCGGCGAAGTCGAGTTCCAGTTCTGACTCGGTCGAATAGAGCACGCATAGCTTCTCGATGAAGCTATCTCCCGGCAGGAATTGCGCATCCGCCGGGCCGCGCGGATTCAGATAGCGGGCGACATGGTCCGCATTGCCTGACGCCGTGGCTGAGAACAGCACGCCGATCCATTCATGCAGCGTGAGAAACAGCCTGAAGCACGCGGTGGGCGGCTGGAAGTCCGGGTCGGCGAACAACGTTGATACGGCGCTCGTCAGGCGCGTGCAAAAACGCTGGCGTTGCTCCTGGGGAGGCAGGTCGGTCATGCCTGACGCCTGGAAGTTTGCGTCCAGTTCGCCGCGCGTGTGTTGGAGGAGTGCGAGTGCGGCAATGAGCTGGACCGAGGCCTGCGCATGCTGTTGCGTATAAACGAGTTGCTCGAAATGGTCGAGCGAAAACGTGAGTTCCATCGTTTGATCTTTGATAGATATGCAGGACTAACGATATCGAGATGGCGCTAGCCGGAAACGATGATTATTGCAGTCAGGCCGTATCAAATAGGTCTGGGATGAGGATTTAGGAATTTTCCCTGCGGGAAAGTCTGATCGGGCTGTAGGATTTATCGTGTTTTAGTGTGGGAATTCGCTAATGACAGGGAGAGTCGTGGCAGGTGCTCAATCAGACCCGCCCGGCGCCGCTGTGTGGAGACGGCCCTCAGAAATCCAGAATAGCCGACATTTCGCAAGGTGGATGCTCGGGCATCAAGCACTCAGAACGCGTAGTACGGACCCGGGCCGGCCGAGGTAGCGCGCGACGCGATCGCCGTATAGACCCGCCGTCCGAAAAAGAACGGCAGGCCCCAGCCGAAGCCATTGCCGACACCTCCAGCCAGATTGTTGAACGCGTTGTTCGTCGAGGCGAACAGTGCGGACGAATTGCCGATCGCATACGACACCGTGGTCGACACGCCGTTGGTGCCCGTGATCGAGGCATTCGCTGTTTGCGTCGAGCTCGGGCAATACCAGTAACCGCATTGCGGGAATTGGCTACTGCTGAAGAGCAAGCCATTCGAGCCGCTGTCGATGTAGCTACGCGCATAAGTCTGGCCGGCGCTGCTGGTGACCACAAACCCCGTGACCTGATTCGCCTTGACCACGCTTGCGCCGTCGAGCGTGTTGTTCGCCTGGGTCCCGATGCCGAAGATCATCGAGCCTGACACGCTGGCCGCGCCCGCATCGGCGATGGCCGGCAGGTCGATCACCACGCCGTTGTTGTCGAGCGCGAAGCGGCTGACTGGATTGGTGACCTGCTGCGCGAGCGCTTGCGTACTCGCGAGGCAGGCGCCGCTGGCGTCGCAGTTGTAATACCAGCGGGGCAGAGCTGAATTGACGCAACCGCTGCCGCAGTCGGCGGCGAACAGGCCGACGCCGAGAATGCCGTTGGCGTAGGTTTTCGAGCCGGTCAGCATCGATGGGCCGGAGCTGGCGCAGTCAGAGGGCACAGTGGGCAGCGTGGGGTCGGCGATCAGCTGGATCGGAAGCGAGGCGGCCAGTTGGCCGGCCATCCGCACGTCCGCGCTACGCACCGAGCCCCACGTATAGCCGCTGCCGAATACTGAGCACTCACCCGTCACGCCGCTGCCTGAACCCACAGCTGCGAGCGTGAGACTGGACGGCAACGCGGAAGCGAGGATTCGCAAGCCGTGCGAGCCGGTGTCGACCTGAATGTTGTCGATCGTCGCGCAGCTGCTGGTGCCGGGCTGGCAGACCGTGACGCTCGTCGTCAAGATGTTGCGCGTCAGACCCGGCACGGCGCCGACCGTGATCGGCTGGACGTTGGGCGTGGTCGACTGCGGCACGGACGTGGCCGTGCTGGAGACGCCACCCTTGGATGGCGCGCTGGCACCTGACGAGCCCGCCGCGCCCGGACTGCTGGCCGGGCTGGCTGCGCCTGCCTGAGAGGAAGCGGTGTCGCCGCTACCGCCACCGCCGCAACCAGTGACGACTGCCGCGCAGACGAGGAGCAGGGCGTGGAAACGAGAAGGAGTCTTCATGTTGAGGTCGGCAACCGATCGTCGAGACGTTTTCTTGATGGCGGGCGCGCGGCGTTAGCGGAAATCGGCTGCCGAGATCCCAGCCGGCAAGGCCGCCGGCAGCCACGCGCGTCCTGCATAGCCGCGCATCGGGCCGCCGGATTCCACGATCACGTCCGGGCGGACCACCCGCGAGGCGTGCAGATTGCCGTCCGGCGCCGATGCGGCGGCGCCCGTCCGGTAAGAGTCGGCGTATTTGCCGAGCAATGCGCGCAGATCCGGCATGGTCGGGCCCTGCCACGTGTAGGCAATGATCTGGCCGGAATTGGTCGCGTACTCGTTGATGGTGGTATTGCCAGCATCGGTCAGCGTGCGCATTCGTAAGGCGCCGTTCAGCAGGGTTTGGGGCGCAGCAGCCGTCGAACCCGCTTGGCTGGGCATCGTGCTGCCCAATTCGGCACGTGCATCGGCACTGATGCACAGAAGGGCAGCCACGATTGCCGAGGCGGCGATGACCGGTGAAAAGGCGGATGAGAAACAAGGATTTGGCATGGCTACATGGCTCGCGGTTGGCGCGTTCAATCTTTATTGAGACGTCTAATTCAAGATAACACTCAGGTTTCCTGATCGTTGTCAGGAGCGGTGTGCGGCGCTTTGGGTAATCTCGAAAATAGGGTGAGGCCAGGCGCGAAAGTGCCTTTTAAAACAATGATCTGACGATCGTGTGCGGCATATCCTACGATCGATTGGGAAATGTTGTGGATTGTTAAATTGGCGGCTTGTGGCGCGGATCGCTGCAGCGGAGCGGGGCCTCTTTTCACGCCGGGAAGCTCGCTGGATCGTGGCGATTCAACCGCCTCCACGCCGATCCACGCGCTGCTGCGTTTGGCCGGCCGCGGGCCGCTCAATTCACGGGCAAACCCCAGTTTTTGCACATGTCTCGTCGGGATCGGTAAAATGTTGGGTTGATCCACGGAAACTTGCCGTGGCGTAGCGGAAGGATTCCCCGAACATGACTGATCTTCGTCTTACCAAGCGGTTTGCAGTAATGCTGATGGCAGGCGGTCTGGTCGCCGGCTGCGGCACCTCGTCGCCGACCAAAATCGACTACAAAAGCGACTCGAAGTCGAAGCAAGTGTCACTGGCCGTACCGCCGAACATGATCGATGAGACGTCCGATCAGCGTTCGTTGCCCCCGCAAGGCGGCGAAACCTCGCTGACCACGCTCCAGCAGGTCCAGGCACAAGCCCCGGCCGCCAACACCCTGACGGTGGTGCCGCAGGTGAACGGCATGCACATCCAGCGCGACGGTACGGAAAGCTGGCTCGTGATCGACAACAAGGCGCCCGACCAGGCATGGGCGCAAATCCGCCGTTTCTGGCAGGAACAGGGCTTCCTGCTGGTGGTCGACCAGCGCGACAAGGGCGTGATGGAAACCGACTGGAACGAAACGCACGCACAGATCAACGACGGCCTGATCCGCAACACGCTGTCCAAGGCAATGGGCACCAGCTACGTGAGTTCTGAGCGCAACAAGTACCGCACGCGTCTCGAAGCGGCGCCGAACGGCGGCACCTATGTGTTCATCAGCCAGAAGGGTATGCGCGAGGCCATCACGGGCACGAACAACGATTCGACCCAGTGGCAAGCCAAGCCGAACGATCCGGGTCTCGAACAGGAATACCTGAAGCGCTTGATGGCAGCGCTGGCGCTGGCCGATTCGCGCGCGAAGCCGGCCGATACGCAAAGCGCCGAGCTCTCGCCGGCGGGTGCGCAAACGGCACCGAACGCGGCTACGGTGAGTGCGAAGTCGGCGGCGGCTGCCACGGCGGCGCAAAACGTGGCACTGTCGGCGCAATCGCCCATGCCAGATGACGCGGCGAACACTACGTCAGCACAACTCTCGTCCACCGAGCTGACGCTTGGCGAGCCGTATGACCGTGCGTGGTTGCGCGTGGGCCTCGCGCTCGACCGCAGCAACTTCACCGTTGACGATCGCGATGCGACGCGCGGTTTGTACTTCGTGCGCTACGTCGATCCGAAGGACATGACATCGGCAGAGCAGGGCTTCTGGAGCCAGGTGTTCCATGGCAAGAAGGAAAAGGTCGCCAAGCAGTATCTCGTGAACGTGCGCGCGGTGACGCCTAACCAGACCCGTGTGGCAGTGGTGGACGACAAGGGCGGTATTGATCAGACCCCGCAGGCCAAGCAGATCATGAGTCTGATGGCCGACCAGTTGCACTGAACGAAGTTGTAGCAAGCAGCGAATGCTGTCTGAAAAACCCGCCCGGAAGGCAATCCGGGCGGGTTTTTTTACGCCCGTCTCATCCCTCGCCCGAGGCACCCGCAAGCCATGAGAGCGTCGTCGTACCGCGCACGTGTTTTGCTTACGTCTAAAACACCGGTATGAATCGGCGCTCAACAGGAGATGGCCATGTTCGACGTAATCCCCTATTGGATGTGGGCAGCGAGCTTGCTCGTCCTTGCGCTCGTATGTGGCGCGGCCTTAGGCCAGCGCGAGACGCGGCGGCCAGCTGGCTTGAGGGTCCGGCATACGTCTGCGCAACGCCCGAAATGGCCGATGCATTGATGTTCGAGCTGCTTCAGATGCCTGAAGCGACACGTTGCGGCCGTTCCTCCGTGCGGCCGCATGTAACGTGACGTTACCCCGGTGACGTAACTCGCAAACCTCCTTCCACTAATCCTGCCAATATCCTTTCGTTGAAAAAAATTACAATAACAATCAACGATTTGCGATCAATTTTTCGTCAAGTTGAATAATTGGCATGCAAGCTGCTTTTAATGATTCATGGGGCCGGATTCGTAACATCCGATGCAAGTGCGGTGAATTTCCACACGGCGTTCCCAGATCATTCCAGCACCGGCGAACGAACCTGTGCTTAGCCCGATGATGGCCTGCGCGCGTGGCGCGCGGCCTCGGTGGCCCCGTCGCCTATCCTCGTAGGGCGACGGTTTCGCCCGCACTCCCAATGGAGTGCGGGCTATTTTTTGGGTGCTCGAAATGGGTGGCCATGCCGCAGACGGGGCGAGAGGTAGCCGGGCCTCCGCATGATGAGAGGCTGCCAGGCCTCCGACACGAGGAAAGCTGCCAGGCCTCCGACGCAACGAAAGGCTACCGGGCCTGCGACACGACGAGCGGCTGCCAGACCTCCGACGCAACGAACGGTTGCGGGGCCTTCAACACGACGAAAGGCTGCGGGGCCTCCGACACGGCGGAGAGCTTGCCAGGCCATCTACACAGCAAGACCCACGCGACAGAAAAGCGGCGGCGCCGAAGGAGACGTTGCGCGAAGCGGTGTTCTGGAGCCGGCGTGCCTCTCGACAAGGCGAGCAGCACACGGCGCCAAACGCATCGCGCCAGGTGGCTCTCAGGTGTCGGCGCGGCGCGGCCCGACCCAAGGCAGACGTTTGATCACGCCGGTGGCCAGCGCGGTGCCCACGAGAATCACGCTGCAGCCTTCCAGCATGCCCGGCGACACGGTTTCGCTGAGAAACAACGCACCCCACAGAATCCCGAAGATCGGAATCACGAAGGTCACCGTAATCGCGCGTGCCGGCCCGGCCACCGCGATCAGATGGAAGAACAGCATGTAGGCGACACCAGTACACGCGACACCCAGCGCAATCACCGCGCCCCATGCGTGCAGCGCGATCGGCGCAGCTGGCCAGTAGATCACGGCGAGCGGCAGCAGCACGATGGTGGCGCCAGTCATCGTGCCGGTCGCGACAGTCAATGCGTCGACGCCGGTCAGGTGACGCTTCGTGTAATTGGCGGCAATGCCATAGAGCAGCGTGGCGCCGAGCGCGGCGGCTGCTGCGAGCCCGGTGGAGAGCGGCGTGGCGGCCGAGCCGTCCGGTGTGGCGATCTGGTCCCACACCAGCATCAGGACGCCGAGAAAGCCGATCGCGAGACCGAGCGTGCGCAGCGTGCTCAGGCGGTCGCGCAGCCACAGGAACGCGACGAGCGCGCCCCACAGCGGCGTGGTCGCATTGATCACGGACGTCACGCCCGCCGACAGCGTCAGTTCGGCATAAGCGAACAGGCAGAAGGGCGCAGCCGAATTCAGGATGCCGACCACCAGCAGCGGAAAAGCGCGCGTGCGCAGGATCGTCGCGGATTGACGCAGCGGCCGCCGCGCGATCAGGACAACGGCGAGGAAGATCGCGCCGATGCCGACACGCAGCGCCATCAGCGGCGCGACGCCGAAGTCGGCCACGCCGACGCGGATAAACAGAAACGAGGCGCCCCACAGGGCGGCCAGGATCAGCAACTGCAGCAGGTTTTTGGCATTCATGGTGGTGGCGCCGCGCGCGGTTGAGTCGGGACGCCTGAGCATCGTAGCAGCGCGATTGCGCGAAACGTTTCAGGCTGGAATGAAACGGCAAGATTCGGGAGAGGTGAAGGACGTCTGATAGCCGTCATCGTAAGCGCAGCCCGATGGGCCGCAAAACGAGCAATTCTCACGCTGATGTGAGAAAAATTGCGATGAGATCGGCGTCGGGAGGGCGAGGCGCAGGCCCGGCAATATCGGGGGATGAAAGAGCTTGAATTATTTTGCGACAGGCAGTCGCGCGCGGGACGTTGACGGCAGTGCCGTTGGCGCGAGCAGAGCCAGTCGCTTACGCTGGTTCGGGCGAGTCGAATGCCAAGCCCCCGCGCTGACTCGGGCGGGTCAAATGCAATAGGCCCCCGCGCTGACTCGGGCGAGTCGAATACAGCCCATCAATAAGAAACGGGCGTGCATTCGGAAGAGCACGCCCGCCGGTTCATTCATGCAGATGCCAACTACTTGATCGGACCCATCGCCCAAGCCATCGGTTCAAGGTGGGCCAGCGCGCCGATACATACGCCGACTGGCCACTCATGCCGATCCTGGCTACCTGATCGGACCCAACGCGCAGCCCACCGCGTCAAGGCGAGCCACGCACATGTCGTTACCCCGACGACCCACATACACCTCAGCTCAGGCCCACCTCAATGGGGAATCATCCACTGCAGGAAGTTCTGCTGCACCCAGACCAGTACGCCGAGAATCACCGTCAACAGGATCGAGTGCTTGAAGGTCTTGGCGAACACGACGCCTTCCTTGCCTTTGAGTTCGGTGGTCGCCACGCCGGTAGAGATGTTCTGTGGCGAGATCATCTTGCCCATCACGCCGCCCGACGAATTGGTCGCCGCCATCAGGATCGGGTTCAGGTTCAACTGATTGGCCGCCACCACCTGCAGGTTACCGAACAGCGCGTTGCCCGACGTGTCACTGCCGGACAGGAACACCGCGACCCAGCCGAGGAACGCCGACACCAGCGGAAAGAACGGTCCGACCGACGCGACACCCAGCCCGAGCGTGTAGGTGAGCCCCGAGTAGTTCATCAGATACGCGAGGCCGACGATGGTCGCCACCGTCAGAATGGCGATGCGCGTCTGGACCCACGTGTCGGCGATGGCCGCGCCGAATTCACGCGCGCTCAGTTTCACCACGAGCGCCGTGATGATCGCCGACACCAGAATCGCCGTGCCGGTCGCCAAAGGCTGGAAGTCCCAGATCGCGCCGTACGGCGTGTTATACAGCGTGATGAACACGGCCTTGTCGAGCCCCGGCCACAGCACCTTGACGTCGCCGATCAGGAAAACCTTCGCGACGGTCCACACGATCACCACCACCGAGACGATGATCCACGGATACCAGCCCTGGGCGCCGCCGATCTTGCCGCGTACCTCGCCGACGCGGTCGATGTTGACCGCGAATTTCGGATCGACGGCGGGTTTCCAGACGCGTAGAAACGCAATGGTGAGGACCAGCGACACCATCGACGACAACACATCGGTCAGGCTGTAGTTCACGTAGTTCGACGCGACGAACTGCGTCAGCGCGAAGCTCGCACCGGCCACCAGCAGCACCGGCCAGACGCGCAGCATGTTGCGAAAACCCGCATACACGCCGATCACGTAAAACGGCAGCAGGAAGGCGAAGAACGGCAACTGGCGGCCCACCATCTTGGCGAGCGAATCGGCCGGCAGATGCGTGACCGCGCCGAGCACGGTGATCGGCACGCCGAGCGCGCCGAACGCAACCGGCGCGGTATTGAAGATCAGCGTGAAGGTGAGGGCTTCGAGGGTGGGGAAGCCGAGCAGGATCAGCAGCGAACTGGTGATCGCGACCGGCGTGCCGAAGCCCGAAATCCCTTCGAGCAAGGCGCCAAACGAAAAGCCGATCACGACCAGCACGACGCGCCGGTCGTTCGGCAGGTTGTCGATCATCCACATGCGAAAGGCCGCGAAGCGGCCCGAGCGCTGCGAGATGTTGTAGAGCAGGATCGCCGTGAACACGATCCACATCACCGGCCAGCAGGCGAAGACCGCGCCGGCGACCACCGAATTGACCGCGAGACCCACCGGAAACTGCCACACGAAGATGGCCACGATAAGGCCGACGATCAGCCCCGCGAGCGAAGCCTGCCAGGCGGGCCGGCGCGCCCAGCCGAGCAGCAGCAGGACGACGATGATCGGTAGCGCGGCAACCAGGAATGACGGCAATAGTGAATTGCCGACGGGGGTGAGTAGCTGGTGGAACATCCACGTCTCCTTCGTTGTTGTTCGAACTCGACGCGGCACTACGCACTGCGGGCGCGTCGCACTGTTAGGACGGATGGGCGCCAGCGGCGCGTCGAAGCGTGCCGGGTCGCTTATTTAAACAGGTACTGCATGCGTGTGGCTTCCAAAGCATAATGCCCAGGCGTCAGGCGTCAAGAAGGGAAACTACGGGCGCGCGGAGAAAGGGCGAGAGCGAAGCGCTGAGGCGAGCGGGCCGCCTTGCTCGCGCAAGGATGCGCGTGGGCCAATTCGGCGCGGCAAACCGCATGCCGGCGGGCTGGCCGGCTTTGGGGCAACGCGGGACGCGCGCGTTATGCGGCATAGACCGGTCCCGTGCCTGGCAAATACGGGCACGGGATGCTCGAAGCCGGTCAGCGATCTCAGGCCGCGAGACTAGTGATAGTGGCCGTGGCCACCACCCCACCCGCCATGGCCACCCCACCCACCGTGGCCGCCGCAGCAATAGCTGCTGAAACCGAAGCCGATGGAGACCGACGGCCCGTACCAGCCAGGATACCCGTAGTAAGCCGGATACACCGGCGGCGGATAGTAGACGGGATAAGCCGGCGCCACATAGACGGGGGGCACGGCCGCAACCGCATATGCGGGCGGCGGGCTCTGCTGGGCGTTCTGCGCCTGCTGCGCAGAAAACTGCTGCTGCGCCTGCTGGGCCTGCTGCGCCGCTTGCGGATCCGGCGGCCCGACCTGCACGTCCTGTTGTGTCGCGCCCGCCGGGACCGTGGCGTAATACGGGTAGTAGCCGGCCGGATAGTAACCGTAAGGGTAATAGCAGCCGGACAACGTCAGCATGCAGACCGCGCCGGTGAGCGCCAGTCCCGTTTGTGAAATACGTGGGAAGCGGCGCGGCAGCCGCCGGCTGATCGCGCTGACCGTGGTGTTGAGGCGGGACTTCATGACGCGCTCCTGTTTTAATCGGACGCCGCCATTCGGGGCGTAATGGCTTGAGCTTACGCCGCCGTCGCGCCAGCAGAATTGCAAAACCGTAACGGCTTATTTCACCTCATTGCAGGCCGCTTTGCGAAGCAACCGGCGTGGCGCGGTCGCCGTCGTCGTACGGTCACACGCCCGTCAATGAGCGGCACTTTGCATTTGATGTTATCCCGAAGCCCGTATCCAGATGTGTGAGCTTGTCAGCAGACTATCGGGTTCGTAATCAAGTGTTTCCCTTCCGTGAGCATGCGGTGTGCCCGCCCGCGTGGAAAGGCAAAAGCCCGCCGGTGGCGGGCTTCGGTGCTGCAACGCGTTCATGTCGAAGTTCGAATGGCGGGCGCGTACTGATGCGCCCGCAATCCGCCCCTTACTGCCGCTGATAAATCTCGGCGCCTTTCTTCATGAACTCGATCGACTTCACTTCCATGCCTTTCTTCAGCGCTTCGTCGTCGGTGACGCCTTGTTGCGCGGCGAATTCGCGCACGTCCTGGGTGATCTTCATCGAGCAGAAGTGCGGGCCGCACATCGAACAGAAGTGCGCGACCTTGGCCGAATCCTTCGGCAGCGTTTCGTCGTGGAATTCGCGCGCCTTGTCCGGGTCGAGACCGAGATTGAACTGGTCTTCCCAACGAAATTCGAAGCGTGCCTTCGACAACGCATTGTCACGCACCTGCGCGCCCGGATGGCCCTTTGCCAGGTCGGCGGCGTGCGCGGCGAGCTTATAGGTGATGATGCCCGTCTTGACGTCGTCCTTGTTCGGAAGCCCAAGGTGCTCCTTCGGCGTGACGTAGCAGAGCATCGCCGTGCCGAACCAGCCGATCATTGCAGCGCCAATGCCCGAGGTGATGTGGTCGTAGCCAGGCGCGATGTCGGTGGTCAACGGTCCGAGCGTGTAGAAGGGCGCTTCGTCGCACCATTCCAGTTGCAGGTCCATGTTTTCCTTGATCAGTTGCATCGGCACGTGGCCGGGGCCTTCGATCATGGTCTGCACGTCGTGTTTCCACGCGATTTGCGTCAGCTCGCCCAAGGTCTTCAGTTCGCCGAGCTGTGCTTCGTCGTTCGCGTCGTAGATCGAGCCGGGACGCAGGCCGTCGCCGAGCGAGAAGGCCACGTCATACGCCTTCATGATTTCGCAGATGTCTTCGAAGTGCTCGTACAGGAAGCTTTCCTTGTGGTGAGCCAGGCACCACTTCGCCATGATCGAGCCGCCGCGCGAGACGATACCCGTCATGCGCTTCGCCGTCAGCGGCACGTATTGCAGCCGCACGCCCGCGTGGATCGTGAAGTAGTCGACGCCTTGCTCGGCCTGTTCGATCAGCGTGTCGCGGAAGATTTCCCACGTCAGGTCTTCGGCCTTGCCGTTGACCTTTTCCAAAGCCTGGTAGATCGGCACCGTGCCGATCGGCACCGGGCTGTTGCGGATGATCCACTCGCGCGTTTCGTGGATGTGCTTGCCGGTGGAGAGATCCATCACCGTGTCGCCGCCCCAGCGGATCGCCCACGTCATCTTGTCGACTTCTTCGCCGATGGAGGAGGTCACCGCCGAGTTGCCGATGTTCGCATTCACCTTCACGAGGAAGTTGCGGCCGATGATCATCGGCTCGCTTTCCGGGTGGTTGATGTTGTTCGGGATGATCGCGCGGCCGCGCGCGACTTCTTCTCGCACGAATTCCGCCGTGATTTCCTTCAGGCCGTCGGGACCGAATGCGCTCGCGCCGAATGCCTGGCCCGGGTGCTGGCGGCCCATCATCGCGGCGAGCTTCTCGCCGTTCGGGCCGCTCGTCTTCAGGCTTTCCAGGTACGCGGCGCGCTGCTGGTTCTCGCGAATCGCGATGTATTCCATTTCCGGCGTGATGATGCCGCGACGTGCGTAGTGCATCTGCGAGACGTTCTTGCCGGCGATCGCGCGGCGCGGCGTGCGGTGCAGGCCCTTGAAGCGCAGGTCGGCGGTCGCGGTATCGGCGGCGCGTTCGCGGCTGAAGTCGCTCGACAGACCCGTCAGCGCCTCGGTGTCGCCGCGCTCTTCGATCCAGGCTTGACGCAGCGCGGGCAGGCCGGCGCGGATGTCGATTTTGGCTTCCGGATCGGAGTAAGGCCCCGACGTATCGTAGACGAAGACCGGCGGATTCTTCTCGCCGCCGAAGCTATCCGGCGTGTCGGCCTGCGAGATTTCGCGCATAGGCACGAGGATATCGGGCCGCGAGCCGGTCACGTAGACCTTGCGGGAATTCGGCAGCGGCGCGACAGCGGCGGCGTCGACGTGGGCGTCGGCGGAAAGAAACTTCGGATTGGCGTTCATGCGGATCTCCTCTTCGACCGGCGTTGGCGCTTTCGCGCCTTGCTCCGGTCCCATGCAACTTGTTGCGGTCGACGAGAGTTGGCGCAAAGCACCAACTCCGGTCCCATGTGTGGGCCGCTAAGCAGGAGACGAGATGGAAGTTGTCGGATTCGCGAGAGGTGAGGCGATAAAGCTGGGGTGCGAAATCCGTACGCTTCCCTGCGCTGGCATTATCCAGATCAGGTTCAAAGGGTATTTCTCACCCACGCAGCACGGACCTCCAACCCCCGCGCCACGCAGGACCCCCGCGTTAGCAGCGCACACGATACACCGGCCGGGCGCTGCTTGGCAACCCGTCTTGAAAAAGTCAGATGTCGGAGATAACGCCGGTCAGCCACGCACTATTCTTATGGTGATAGGGCTGCCGGGTGTGATGCGGTGCGGAAATTTGAATCGCGAGTGTGCTTTGCGTTACAGCGTGAAATCGTCGGCGGCTTCGGGCTGGAACAGGATCTTTTCGAGCTTCAGCACTTTCTCCGTGCCGCTTGGCGGCGTGAAGCGGATGCGTTCGCCGCGCCTGGCGCCGAGTAGCGCGAGGCCGAGCGGCGAAAATACGTTCAGGCGGCCCTGCGCGAACTCCGCATCGGGCGGATAGACAACTGTCCAGGTCATCTGCTCGCCGCTGCCTTCGTCGACCAGCGTAGCTTGTGAATTCATCGTGATGATGTTCGCGGGGATGTCGCGCGATTCGACGATCACGGCGCGTTCCAGCACGTCGTCGAGCATGTCTTGCAATTTGGCGTCGGCACCGGGCGCGGCCGCGTGCTTTTCAAGCCGGGCGACATCGATTTCGGTGAGGTAACAGGTTTTCGTCTTTTTCATGACGGGTTCTCCAATTGATCTGCATATAAGGGAATTGCGTACGGATGAGATCAGCCCGGAGCCCGACGACGTGGCTCCGGTAATGGAGGGAGCAACGTCAGATCGGGCGCCGGGCGGCGAGAAGCGGGAGCGTTCGGAACGGCTGGCTGGGGTGCGGCGTCGCGACGTCCGCGCGCGCGCAACCGGTTGCGCGGCGGGGGCGCAAGCGGTTGAAGGCACGGGAGATCGGAAAGCGCATCGAGGTAGCCGGCAGAGAGTGAAAGATGTTTGGGTGAGCGCCGCAAAGAAAGCTTGATCGGCGCAATCGAAAGGTGAATGTTAGCACGGGCCGGGCGTCTCCTTAATTGCTGCCTGAAGGTGCTGCCTGGACGGGGTGTGGGCTGGCTGAGCGTTTTGTCGATAGCCGGCCACAGCGGGGCGTTCGCGGCAGTTTGCCCGCCAACGTACAGACATGTCGCGCCCCGTGGGCATAAACAGCATGGTATGGTCGCGACCGCGGGCGAACAACTCAAACCAAAAATAAAAATTCAAAACTGGCTGTCATAACCGGTCTCGTGGTTCGACAAACGTGCAGATCTTGATGGAGCACGCCATGCGAACCCTACGAACCCGCCGAGCTTTCGACGAAACCGCTCCGCCCGCCGCACCCACGCACGGCACGATTCATCCTGTGTGGGTGCGCCTCACGCATTGGCTCAACGCACTCGCGGCGATCCTGATGATGCTGTCCGGTTGGCGCATCTATGACGCGTCGCCGATCTTCAAAGGCTTTACGTTTGCGCCGGCAATCACGCTCGGCGGCTGGCTCGGCGGTGCGCTGCAATGGCATTTCGCGGCGATGTGGCTGCTGGTCTTCAATGGTCTGTTGTATCTCGCGCTGAATCTCGCCACCGGACGCTTCGTGCGCAAGTTCCTGCCGGTCTCGCCGCGCGCCGTGCTGCACGATTTCATCGCCGCACTGACCGGCAAGCTCTCGCACGCCGATCTGCGCGCCTACAACGCGGTGCAGAAATTCGCTTATCTATTCGTGGTCTGCGATCTGCTCGTGCTGGTGCTCTCGGGTCTTGCCATCTGGAAATCGGTGCAGTTTCCGCTGCTGCGCGAGCTGATGGGCGGTTACGACAACGCGCGCATTGTCCACTTCTGCGCCATGTCGCTGCTGGCGGCGTTCATCGTCGTGCATCTGGCGATGGTGGCGCTCGTGCCGCGCTCGCTGCTGGCAATGCTGCGCGGACACTAAGCCGCTCATCCACCGGGAGACGGCTACGCGAAGCTTAAGGACATCGAATCATGAATAAGCCCTGGACAAAAACCGATCGAAAGGCCGGCCCTATGCCTGACGATAAGCTCGACCGCGAATCGATCCTGATCGACGCCCGGCGCGAACTCGCCATGCCGTCGCGGCGCCTGTTCGGCAAACGGCTTCTAACGCTCGGCGGCCTCTCGATGCTGACCGGCTGCTCGCTCACCGACAACGATTCCGTCAACGCATTCCTGACGGCAGTGTCGCGTCTGAACGACCGCGCGCAGGCCGCCCTGTTCGATCCGAAGCAACTGGCGCCGACCTACACCGAAGCGCAAATCACGCGGCCGTTTCCGTTCAACGCGTTCTACGGCATCGACGACGTCCCCGATGTCGATGCTTCCGGCTACACGCTGAAGATCAGCGGCCTCGTCACCGGTCAGCGTGTCTGGACCCTGCCCGAGCTGTACGCGCTGCCGCATGCCGAGCAGATCACACGGCATATCTGCGTGGAAGGGTGGAGCGCGATCGGCCGCTGGGGCGGCACGCCGTTCAGCGATTTCCTGCGGCGCATCGGCGCGGACACGAGCGCGAAATACGTCGGCTTCAAATGCGCCGACGACTATTACGAAAGCATCGACATGCCCACCGCGCTGCACCCGCAAACGCTGCTCACGTTCTCCTACGACGGCGAGCGTCTACCCGCGAAATACGGCTTCCCGATGAAGCTGCGCATGCCGACCAAGCTCGGCTACAAGAATCCGAAGCACATCGTCGAGATGTTCGTCACCAATACGTATCCCGGCGGCTATTGGGTCGACCAGGGTTACAACTGGTTCGGAGGCTCCTGACGCGCGCGGGTCGCCGCGTGCCAGGCTGCACGCGCGACCTCCGGGCGGCAGAGGCTTCGGAAATACCCGGCTCGAGTTGAAAGCCGGTTCTGATTCATCCATAACGAAACGGAGTTATCCCATGAAAAAGTTCGCAATCGCAGCAATGGCCCTCGCTTTGTTGACCAACGGCGGCGCCGCATTCGCGCAGGCAAGCGGCGCGATGTCAAACGATTCGATGTCGAAGGATGCAATGTCCAAGGACACGATGTCGAAGGACAGCATGTCAAAGGACAGCATGAAGAAGGGCACAATGAAGTCCGACAAGATGAAAAAGGGCAGCGACTCGATGGGCATGAAGCACGAAGCCTCAGGCGCGATGGCCAATTGAGCGTTACCGCGGATGCCGCTTGCATCGCTTGAGCGCTCCTTATCCGGGCGGTGCAAAAGTCGGGGGACGCCCCGGCGCTGATTGCCCCAAACTAGCGCTCCGCGCCGCGATTTGCTGCGCCTGAAAAGCAACCTCCCACGTTCCTGAAAACGTGGGGTTGGTAAGCAGTCCAAGCCGGGAACACCCCCGGCTTTTTTGTTGCAAGTACGCCGAAAAGTTACGATTCTTTCGAGCGTCGCGGCGGGCGCTTACTGCATAATGCGGCGTCGCGTCAAACGTTTGGCGCGTGTCAGCCGTGAATCGATTTCTTTCGACTGCCACGGCGTTGTGGCCCCATTGGCCATCTATCGTCCTCCTGTTCCACCGACATGTCCGCCAGCCTCGCCCGCCAGACCGCATCGCCGATGCGGTGTCCGCTATCCCGAACCAGGGCTTTTAGCGGAGGCGCAGCACCTCGAGCAGCACAGGCGGATTGAACCCATGTCGCCGCAACTCCCAAGCCGCTTTCCGCGTGGTTTGCCGCGTGGTTTCCAGATTCGTTTGCCGCAGTCCCGTAGTGGACAGATCGCGCTCGCGCTCGCCGTCGTCTATCTCGTGTGGGGCTCGACCTATCTCGCCGTGCACGTCGCGCTCGGTTCGTTTCCGCCCTTGCTGCTCTCGGGTCTGCGCAATCTGTTTGCCGGGGTAGGGCTCTTCATCTTCGCGGCGCGCCGCGATCCGGTCTGGCCGAGCGCGGGTGAAATCCGCAATGCCGGCCTTGTCGGCACGATGCTGGTCGGCCTGTCGAGCGGCATGCTGGCTTACGGCATGCGCACCGTCGGCACGGGCACCGCGGCTGTGATGGTCGCGACTGTGCCGCTGTTCGCGACGGTGATCGCGGCGGTGGCGGGGCGCAAGATCGGCAGAGGCGAGTGGTTCGCGGTGGGCCTCGGGCTGGTGGGTATCGCGATCCTGAGTCATGGCGATAGCGCGCCGGGGTCGGCGGGCGGCAGTCTCGCGATTCTCTGCGGTGCGCTCTTCTGGGCCGGCGGCGCGCATCTGGCCGGACGGCTGAAACTGCCGTCGGACCTGTTTCTATCGACGTCGTTGCAGATCGGCTTGGGCGGCGCGATGTCGACACTGGTCGCGTGGGTGTCGGGCGAGCGGATGATGGCGGTGCATTTTCTGCCGGTGCTGGCCTTTATCTACCTGATGCTGATCGGCACGATGGCCGCCTACGTCGCGTACGGCTTTCTGATCCGGCATACGAGTCCGATCATTGCCAGCAGTTGCATGTATGTGAATCCGGTGGTCGCGGTGGCGCTCGGGGCGGTGTTGCTTGGTGAGCCGGTCACGTATTCGACGGTGATTGCGACTGTGGTGATTCTGGTCAGCGTGGGTCTGTCTTTCTGGTTCGATTACCGGAAGAAGGGCCTCGCTTGAGGCGCCGGCGGCTCGCTGTCTGCCGCCTGTCTCTCGCTCTTCGATCGCCGCGTTCCGTGGTTCGTTGCTTGAGAGCGTGGCGGACACTTACGCTTGCCGCCGCGTCGCAGCGCAGCGGCCACTTTCGTCAGAGCGCCGCCGCCACTTCCGCGCCTTCGCGAATCGCGCGTTTCGCATCCAGTTCGGTCGCGACCTTCGCACCGCCGATCACGTGATAGCGCGGAACCTTCGCACCGGTGGGGCGTGTCGCGTGGTTAGCGCCTTGCGTCCCATTCGCACTACTTGTCTTGTCCGCCCCCCGCGCCGCCGTCTCCGGATACAGATCGCGCAGCGATTCCTGCCCGGCGCACACGACGATCGTGTCCACCTCGAGCCATTCTTCGACACCTTCGCGCGCAATCTTCAAACCGCGTTCGCTAATCTCCAGATACGACACGCCACCCAGCATCTTCACGCCGTTTCTGGCCAGCGTCGCGCGATGCACCCAGCCCGAGGTCTTGCCGAGCCCCATGCCGAGCTTGCCCGCCTTGCGCTGCAACAACCAGATCTCGCGGAACGGCTGCACCGGCGCCGGCGGTTTCAGGCCGCCACGCTCCCGCACCGCGAGATCGACGCCCCATTCGGCGAGCCATGCATCGCGCGGCATCGGCAGAGGATCGCCCGAGCGATGCAGCAAGAACTCGCTGACGTCAAAACCGATCCCGCCCGCACCGATCACCGCGACGCGGCGTCCCACCGGCGCACCGCGCAGGACATCCACGTAAGACAGCACGTTCGCGCCGTCGATGCCGGCAATCGCCGGGCTCCGTGGCACGATGCCGGTGGCGATGATCACATCGTCGTAAGCGCCTGCCGCAAGCAAAGCAGGATCGACGCGCGTATCGAGCCGCAGGTCGACGCGATGCCGCTGCAACTGGCTCTGAAAATAGCGGATGGTTTCGCTGAACTCTTCCTTGCCCGGCACGCGCATGGCCAGATTGAACTGGCCGCCGATGGTTGCGCTCGCATCGAACAAGGTCACGCGATGCCCGCGTGATGCCGCGACGCTCGCCGCGGAAAGTCCCGCCGGACCCGCGCCGACCACCGCGACCGAACGCGCGGTTTGCGGGCCTGCGAGCGGCCGATAGACCAGCTCGGTCTCGCGGCCCGCACGCGGATTCACGAGGCAACTCGCGCGCTGGTTCCTGAACGTGTGATCGAGGCAGGCCTGATTGCAGGCGATACAGGTGTTGATTTCGTGCGCGCGTCCCGCGGCGGTCTTCAGCACGAACTCGGGATCGGCCAGCAGAGGTCGCGCCATCGACACCAGATCGCCCGCGCCCTGAGCGAGCAGTGCTTCAGCCACCTCGGGCGTATTGATGCGGTTCGACACGATCACGGGCACCGTGACCGCCGCCTTCAGCCGCGCGCTGAGCGCAGCGAAAGCAGCGCGCGGCACCGACGTCACGATGGTCGGCACCCGTGCTTCGTGCCAGCCGATGCCGGTGTTGAACATCGTGACGCCGGCGGCTTCGAGCGCCCGGGCGACCTGCACGGTTTCTTCCCAGGTGTTGCCGCCTTCCACCAGATCGATCAGCGAGATCCGGTACACCACGATAAAGCGTTCGCCGCACACCGCGCGCACACGCTCGACAATCTCGCGCGCAAGCCGCATGCGGTTCTCGATGCTGCCGCCGTAGCGGTCGGTACGCCGGTTCGTGCGCGGACACAGGAACTGGTTGAGCAGATAGCCTTCGCTGCCCATGATCTCGATGCCGTCGTAGCCGGCGCGTTGGGCGAGGCGCGCGCAGCGTGCGTAGTCGCGAACGGTGCGCGCAATGCCGGTTTCGGTGAGCGCGCGCGGTTTGAACTTCGAGATCGGCGACTTGAGCGCCGACGCCGACACGACGAACGGCTGATACCCATAGCGGCCTGCGTGCAGGATCTGCAGCGCGATCTTGCCGCCTTCGGCATGCACGGCCTCTGTCAGCAAGCGGTGGTTGCGCAGATCGAACACCGAGTTCAGTGTGCCGCCGAAGGGCAGCAGCCAGCCTTGCCGGTTCGGCGAGATGCCGCCCGTGACGATCAGGCCGACCCCGCCTTTCGCGCGTTCGCGGAAATACGCGGCCAGCTTCGGGTAATTCCAGAAGCGGTCCTCCATGCCGGTATGCATCGAACCCATCACCACGCGGTTGCGCAAGCGGGTGAAGCCGAGGTCGAGTTCAGCGAGTAGTTGTTGGTAAGACATGGAAGGGACCGTGTAAGTATTGGGTGCGCACGAACAATACACCGCTCATCGGGCCAACCCTCCGAGGAAAAATTCTAATCCGCGCAACTCGTTGCTCCGTAAGACATTCTTCAGGATGCATACGCCATATCGAACCCTGCGGCACACGCATTGCTGAGTGCCAGCGTCCATCGACACGGACCGCGCCACTCACAAAAAACAGGTGCGATGTGCAGCAGGATAGGGAGGGGGCACTTCATTTCGGAGAGCCGGCTGAAACCGTTTCAAAGACCGACGGACCAGGTTTCAGACGGCGCGATGTCCGAAGCGGAGCGCCCACAAATTAACGGGTCGAGCGCCCAACATCGATAAAGGTGAACACAATGAAAATGATCCGAACCATGGCGGCTGTGGTTGCGGTGGCATCCGTTTTGACCGCATGCGGCGGCGGCTCCGACGACGTAGGCAAGGAACTCGGTTTGACTAACCCGGAGATTCATTTCATCCACGCCATTCCGGGCGGTCCGGCAGTCGACTTTCTCGTGAACGGTAAGGCGCCATCGGGCCAGACTAATGTCAGCTACAAGGGCGTGACGAACTTCACCAATATCAACACGGGTTCGACCACCGTTGCCTACTCGGCCACCGGCACGACGACCGCGCTGGCGAGCGGCAACTTCCCCGATGTGGCGAAGGGCCATGAATACACGGTGCTGGCTTTGCCGGGCCTGGCTGCGCCGGATATCGGCCTGATCGACGATCCGTTCGACAAGGGTCTGCTGTCCAACAGCGCGCGCCTGCGTGGCTTCAACGCATCGGCTAACGCGACCAACCTCGATTTCTATCTGGTTCAGGCAACCAGCACTGACATCAGCAAGGTCGGCCCGACGATGGCGGGCGTGTCGTTCAAGAACGCGGTGCCGGCAAGCGGCCAGGATTCGATCTATGTTTCCGGCGGCCAATACGTGCTGATCGCGACGGTAGCGGGCAGCAAGACGCCGATCTTCCAGTCGCAGTCTTTCTCGCTGTCGAACAACGCCGACTGGCTGGTGACGTCCGTGCCGATCGCCGGTGCGCTGAGCCAGCTCGTGCCGGGGCAGATCCATCTGCTGATTGCACAGAACGGCAATACGAGCACGCCGAGCGTCGAGCTGGCGAATACACTGACGGGCCAATAAGGCGCGCGAATAAAGCGTCAATAAGCCCGCGAATCAGCATGTGTACATAGCATGCGATACACACAATAAGCGACAGTGCCTAGGAGGACAGAGCGGCGATCCACGTGGAGTGGATCGCCGTTTTGTTTGGCGGGCCGCCCATGGATCCGGCAGATCGGGCCATGAAAAAAGCCCACCGCGATTTCCCGCGACGGGCTGTGGAGATCGTGCATTGCAAGGCGCCGCGAGGCGCCCAGCAATCGATTGGTTATCTCTGACTTACTTGGCTTGTTCGGCTGAGTTCGTGATGGCGTTGCCACCCTTCGAAATGTCCTGCCCAGCCCCCGCCATCGTATTGCAACCGGCGAGCGCAGCCGTCCCTGCAATGAGAAGCAAAGCGATCAGTCGATTCATGAAAGTTCTCCTTGTCGAGAATGCATCGGTTGACGTGCCTATGTTTTACGGCCCGTGCTAGCTCGGCTAGCTGTCGTCCGACCGGGGCTTACGCCAGTCGATCCGGTCTGATTGCATGGTAAAAAAAGGGCGGGGATCGCGCTGTCAGTTGCGCTGCGATTTTGTTGTAGGCGTGCTCCGGTGTTTGCGTCGGCGCACTCCTACACGGGTTTCTGCAACAGCTCGCAAGGCCTTATTCGACGGAGGTTCGCGACGGCGTTGAGGGCGGCAGATCGATCGATGGCGTTGCCGTGCTGACACTCGGCATCACCACATGGATGTCGGTGCCGTTCGGCACGCCGCGCTGGATCTCGAAGCGCCCGCCGTGCGCGGCCACGCGTTGGCGCATGCCGAGCAAGCCGTGGGTGTGCGTGCGTTTCAGATCGGCGGGTGTGATGCCGACGCCGTTGTCGGCGATATGCAACGCCACCTCGCCGTCGCCGACCTGCAAGGCGATCGATACCCTCGAGGCGTGTGCGTACTTGGCCGCGTTCGTCAGCGACTCTTGCGCCACGCGAAAGAGCGCGATCTCGGTTTGCTCGTCGAGCTGGATATCGTCGGCGGGCAGGTGCGATTCGAGTGTCCAGCTGTTGCGCTGCGCGGCTTCGTCGGCGAGCGTGCGCAGCGCGGTGACCAGCCCGAAGTTCGCCAGCACGGTGGGCCGCATGTCCTCGATGATGCGGCGTTTCAGCGCGATGCCCTGGTCGAGATTGGCGAGTGCGCGTTTGAGTTTCTCCGAGATGTCCGGGGCGCTGTCCTTCAGTTTGCGGTTGGCCCAGGCCACGTCCATTTTGCTCGCGGTCAGAATTGCGCCGAGTTCGTCGTGCAGTTCACGCGCGAGCTGGGTTTTTTCGTTTTCGCTGACGGCCTGCAGGTGCCAGCCCAGTGCTTCGAGTTGGCGTGTGCGCTCGTTGACGAGCTGGTCGAGCTCTTCCTGTTGCGTGATCAACTGACGCTGCACGCGCGCTTGCCGATCCATCTGGATGCCGAGATTGCGAAACAGCAGGATGAACAGCACGATGTTCAGCGCCGACAGCCCGGCCGCGCACAGCGTGGAGATGCGCTGGTCGGCGCGGCTTGCGTCGAGGGCGTGCTGCGCGCGGCGCTCCTCGTTGTCGCGCAGCAGCGTGAGGGTGTTGTCGACCAGGGTGGCGTCGGCGGGATTGGCCTCGCTCGCCGTGCCGCAGGCGGAGAGATCGAGCGGCCGTGGTACCGCGCGTTGCAATGCAGCAGCGCCCGCACCGATGCGCGCATCGATCAACGCGGCGATTTGCGTGAAGCTCGCGAGCTCGGCGCTGTCCGCCTTGCCGCCACGGTAAAACCTGCTCAGTTGTTGTTCGTTCTGTCTGATGCGCACGGCGGTCGCGCAAAAGCCTTGAGCGGACGCGTCCTGCTTCGTCAGAAGAAAATCGCTCTGGTGCGCGCTCAGACTGGCTAGTTGACTGGCGAGCGTGCTCAGTTGCACGGTGATGTCGCGCGCTTCGAGCGCGGTTTCGTATTCAGCGGCAATGCGTTCCCGCGCGGTTTCGAGAATCACGAGGCCGCCCACCGTGATGACGATCGCCACGGTCATCGCGATCGCCCAACTGCGATTGCGCATCCAGTCGCTCAGGCGCGCGGCGGCGCCTGGTTTCTGCGGGTTCGGCACATTTGGCACATTCGGCACATTCGGCTCCTGGGGTGGGCATCAGTGTAACGTTCGCCGGCTCGAGGATTCGAGGAGGGATGGCGTGCATTGCCCTTTGAGTCGCATCGTCCGCGCCTGAGTCACCGAGGCCCGTGGCGTAACGCTGCCGTAATCCAATGTAAGCGGATTCTCACACGAAAAACGGCGTGCGTCGGAATGCGCCCGCTGTTGCCGATCGATAGGATGAACCTGATCGTTCATTGATTGATTCTGGAGGAAGCCATCATGTTGAAATGGGCATTGTTCTTTGCCGTCGTGGCAGTGATCGCCGGCCTTCTTGGCTTTACCGGCGTAGCCGCGGGCGCGGCGGCGATTGCGAAGTTCCTGTTTGTCGTGTTCGTGATTCTGTGCGTGGTGTTCCTCGTGCTTGGTTTCGTTGTCACGAAGAAAATCATCGATTAGCGCCGCCCGATGAGGCCGGTGCGTGCCGTTCCCGCGATGGTGAGGGAGCGGTTCGTTTCAGGTTTGCGCTTCGGATTTGCCTTGGGAGCGCCCAGGCTTACTCAAGCTTCGTTGTACGCAGATACCAACAAGGAGAGTCGCCATGCTTCACTATGCCATCGTCTTTTTCGTGATTGCGATCATCGCCGCCGTGTTTGGTTTTACCGGTATCGCAGCAGGTGCTGCGGAAATCGCGAAGATCCTGTTCTACATTTTTCTTGTTGTGTTCGTGGTCACGCTGCTGCTCGGCGTCTTCCGAACGTAGACGAATACTCGGTCCTTGAACCGGCGTATCAGGCGCGATTCGTGCGTGATACGCAATTCCCCCAATACCGGATAAAGGAGAAAATCAATGGCAAAGTCTTCTGGCGCCCAAGGCGCAGCATCTCAATCCAGCGATCCGTTCGTGATGGATATTAAAAAGATCCGCGAGGACGCGCGCAAGCACATGTCGGATGGGCCGGTCACGCAAAGCTACGGTGCGGACCGTGAGACAGTGCTGAAGCTGCTCAACGACTCGCTGGCTACCGAAATCGTCTGCGTGCTCCGTTATAAACGGCATCATTTCATGGCCAAGGGCATCAACTCCGAGGCGGTGGCGGCGGAATTCGCGGAGCATGCGGCGGAAGAGCAGGAGCACGCCGACCGTATTGCCGAGCGCATCGTGCAGCTTGGCGGCGAGCCGGATTTTGCGCCGGACGGTTTGAAGACGCGTTCGCATTCGGAATACAAGGAAGGCGACAATCTCACGGACATGATCCGCGAGAATCTGATCGCGGAGCGTATCGCGATCGATACGTATCGCGAGATCGTGCATTATCTTGGCGAGAAGGACGTGACGACGCGCCGTTTGTTCGAGGAAATTCTCGCCGTCGAAGAAGAGCATGCCGACGATATGGCGGATCTGCTCGAAGGCCGCGAGTAACAAGCCCGAAGCGGACGCTGGGAAGCGCGGACGTCAAGGAGCGGATGTCGAGAAGAGCGGATGTCAAGCGGATGTCGAGGCGCTGAGGTCAAGGAGCGGACGTCGATAAGCGTGGGCGGCGAGAAGCGGATGTCGGGAAACGGATGTCGATAAGCGTGGACGTCGAGAAGCGGATGCCGAGAAGCGGATGCCGAGAAGCGGATGTCGAGAAACGCCTATCGGTAAGCGCCCGGCGTTCGCAACGCGAGTTGTCGCTTCGGCTGCTGCGCCTGTCCAGTCGCAGATTGCTGGCGCGGGAGGGTCTAGATGGTTTCCCGCGCCGGCAATGTTCGCCGCTTGTACTGGTGTGGCTTTACACCTTCGACCGAGGTGCTGGCGAAGGTCATTACAATGTCTGCTTTGGAGCAATCCTATTGCACGGACACGAGACCGATGATTCGAGTGTTGATAGCTGACGACCATGCGATCGTCCGAGGTGGCTTCAGGCAGTTCGTCGCTGACGAGCCGGACATGTGCGTCGCGGCGGAAGCCGCGACCGGCGACGAAACCATTAGCCTCGTGCGGGAGCAGGCATTTGACGTCGTGTTGCTCGACATCGCGATGCCGGACAAGAACGGCATCGACACGTTGCGTGTGATCAGGCAGGTGCGACCGGAGCAGGGCGTGCTGATTCTATCGGGCTATCCGGAGAGCCAATACGCGATCAATCTGCTGCGCGCGGGCGCCAACGGTTACCTCAACAAAGATTGCGAGCCCGAGGAGATTGTGCGGGCGATCCGCGCGGTGGCACGCGGGCACCGTTACCTGTCGGAGGCGGTGGCCGATACGCTGGCCGATAATCTCGACAAGCCGGCTGCCGGGCGGCCGCACGAAGCGTTGTCCGAGCGCGAGTTCCAGATTTTCTGCAAGCTTGCGGCGGGACAGATTCCGACTGAGATTGCGGAGGAATTGCATTTATCCGTGAAGACCGTGAGTACATACCGGGCTCGCGTGTTGGAGAAGATGCGGTTGGCAAACAATGCCGATCTGACTTATTACGCGATCAAGAACGGCTTGATCGAATAATGAACGATCGAGACACACCGATGAATAGCGAATCGAACCCTGTTGCCGAGCCAGCCAGTCGCGCGCCGTTACGCGTGTTGCTGATCGAGGATTCGCCGCTGATTCGCAGAAGCCTCGTCGAGGCCATCGATGCATCGGGTTTGCTGCGGGTGGCCGCGTATGCGGATTCTGCCGATCAGGCGATTGCTTTGTTGAGCGATGAGGCTTTTGATGCGGTGATTGTGGATTTGCAGCTGAAGCAGGGGTCAGGGGTGCCGGTGCTTGCTTATTTGCAGCGCGAGGGGATGATCGATTCGGTGTTTGCCGCAGTGCTGACTAATCACGCCTTGCCGGCGTATCGGGAGCGTTGCGAGCAATATGGTGTGCGGCACTTTTACGATAAATCGTTTGAGTTTGATCGGGTTATTGATGCGTTACATGAGTATGCTTTTGCGCGGGGCGCTGGGTGAGGGGTTTGTTTGCCTACGGCGTTGGCCTTTCCTTGAATTGATATTGGTCTATTAGCGTCGCCCCTGTGCGGGGCAGGCACCTACTTTTCTTTGCCTGCCGCAAAGAAAAGTAGGCAAAAGAAAGCGGCTCAAACCGCAAATTCTTAAGCGGGTCCCCCGCACAGTTACGGTAGTGGTGCATCTGGAATCCGTGTTCTCGCACATTCAGCCTTGGTGACCAGGCAGTCATACTTCCCGCCTCGCACTGCGTGCTCGCCGGAAGGGATGATCATGCAAACCAGTGGCTTTGTTCGGGCGTGGTGGGGGCCATCAGCTTCGTCTCGGTGCAATGCCCAGTGCTGCGTGAGCGTGAAAACGCAGTGGTCGGTTTTATGAAGTGCGCTTCGGCGCACGTCGCGCCACCGGAAGCATGCTGGCCTCACACGGCGCCACTGGAAGCATGCTGGCCTTATAGAAGAAAAGACACTGGCTGATACGGGTCTCGAGCGAAGCAGCCACTCTTCCCGATGGACCCTTCCGGCGAGCACGCAGTGCGAGGCGGGAAGTATGACGCCCTTGTCACTCGCGCCGAATGTGCGAGAGCACGGATTCCAGATGCACCACTACCGCGACTGTGCGGGGGACCCGCTTAAGAATTTGCGGTTTGAGCCGCTTTCTTTTGCCTACTTTTCTTTGCGGCAGGCAAAGAAAAGTAGGTGCCTGCCCCGCACAGGGGCGACGCTAATAGACCACTAACAAATCAAGGAAAGGCCAACGCCGTAGGCAAACAGACAACCAATCGCAACGCAAAGAAATCAAGGAAAGGCCCACGCCGCACGCATACAGACAATAAGCGCCGCAGGCCAAAACCTTCACCCCCTGGCTGGAAGCCTCAAATGATTCCACCCCGCCAGCCCGGCAAAAACAACCCCAGCGACGCTAACTCCAACCCATCCAAAAGCCGGCCAAACCACCGCACCGACCCCCGACCCCACGGCGCCGCCAATAAAATAAGCCACCATATAAACGGTATTCACGCGACTCCGCGCATCAGGCTTCAACGCATAAATCCGCGATTGATTCGAAATCTGCGCAGCCTGCACCCCAATATCGAGGACGATCACGCCAATCACCAATCCAGCAATGCTCTTCGCCGACAAGGCAAAAACCACAAACGAAATCGCCACCAGCACAATCGACAGCGTGATAATCGCCCGCGGTCCGCGCCGGTCGGCAAACTTGCCGGCGAGCGGCGCGGCCATCGCACCCGCGGCACCCACAATCCCGAATAGCCCGGCCGCCTGCGGCCCAAGATGAAACGGTGCGCCCGCCAGCAATAACGCTAACACCGACCAGAAAATGCTGAACGCCGCGAACATCGCTGCGCCCGTCAACGAGGCTTCACGCAGCGCGCGATGTTCGACCACCAGGTGCCACATCGAGACCATCAGTTTGCCGTACGGCAGTGTCGACGTCGGCTTACTCTTCGGCAGACGCAGAATGATCACCGCCGCCAACACCAGCAGTGCGACGACCGAAGCACCGAATACCGCGCGCCAGCCGAAATACTCGGCGATGATGCCCGAGGCAGTCCGTGCCAGCAAAATCCCCAGCAACAGTCCACTCATCACGGTGCCGACCGCATGGCCACGTTCGGATGCGGGCGCGAGTTCGGCCGCGAACGGCACCGCCTGTTGCGCAATGGTGGCGAGTACGCCGATCGCAAGGCTCGCGATGATCAGCACCGACAACGTCGGCGCCGCGGCCGCCAGCACCAGCGCGACGCACATGCCCGCGATCTGCAACAGGATCAGGAAGCGTCGATCGAAACGGTCGCCGAGCGGCGCCAACAACAACATGCCGGCGGCGTAGCCGAGCTGCGTCACGGCCGGTACCGCGCCGACCCACGACGCGCTGTTCGGAAACGACTGCCGGAAATTGTCGAGCAACGGCTGGTTGTAATAGATGTTTGCGACTGACACGCCGGCAATCGTGGCGAGCAGAAGCAGCAAGCCGCGCAACGACCTGTCGGCGGAAGCGGGAGTAGAAGCGTCGGATGTGGACATGAAAGAGGTAAATCATCGACGGACCGGCCCATGCACGGTCCTCAAGCGTGCCGATCATACCGGAGCAGGAGGGATCGTGCTGACGGTCGAGAGCGTCTGGTTTCGATGCGTCAAAGACGTTAAGGCAGACACGAGGGCGAAATGACTGCAAAGCAGATTCCAGGCGAAGGTCGTTTTGATGGCCCCGCGGCAAAAATGAGATGGTCGTTCGGTTTTCGTTCGTAGAATCGGCACGCACCGCAACGGGTGCAATTCAAACTACGACGTGACGACTTCATGAATATAACGACACAACCCGCACCGCGGGCCATCGGCGGCTGGCTGTTGCTGGCCCTGATCTGCCTCGCCGCATGGGTGCTTTCGACCGCAGTCGCATTGCGCGACCCGCTGAAGCTCATGCTCGAATGGGAACTGCTGGCGGTATTCGTGCGCCCCGAAACCCACGGCTGGTATCGCACCGTGATCGCAATGGTCGGCTGCGACGTGATCGCCGGGTCGTTCATCGTTGCCGGCGCCGGTTGGCTGGCGCTGCTCGCGTGGCGCAAATCGGCGCGCTTTCCGGTTCAGGTGCAGGCGTGGTTGCTGGCCATCGTCGCTATGCGAACCATCGCCTATCTGCTTGGCGATCATATGACTCACGCCATCGGCGTCGCCATCGCGATTCCATTCGACGGTTTCATTCAGGCTGTTGTCGCCGCCGCGCTCGGGATACCGTATTTCAGGTGTTCCCAGCGCGTACAGCAAACTTTCGTCGTTGCCTGAACCGGCGACGCGACAGCTTCAATCGATCAACTCGCCTTCCGGTTCGTAAAACGGATACGGCCCATCCGCTGCATCGACATACGCATGATGCGTGACGATGCCCGTCGCCGGATCGTAGCGATGCAGCGCGTAAGCGGGTGGCTCCATGACGAAAGCGGAGGGCGCATCCTCACGCAGATCGAGTGCGACCTGATGTGCGGGCGCCGGCACTGCCGACGCAATCGTGCCGCCAAAACGCACGAACATCGGCCGATGCACATGGCCGCAAATCACCCGCTCCACATTCGGATAGTTCGCGAGCAAGGCGGCGAGTTTGCCGGCGGCCGCGGGATCGAGCCGTAATTCATCCATATGCCCGATGCCGCAGACGAACGGCGGATGATGCAACGCCACCACCGTGGGCTTGCCTTGCGCAGCATCGAGTTGTGCAGCGAGCCACGTCAAGCGCGCATCGCACAGATTGCCGGCGCTTTCACTGGGCACCATCGAATCGAGCGCGATGATCCGCAATGGGCCGACGTCCACCGCGTATTGCACGAACTCGCCGCCACTGTGCAATTCCGCGCGATCGGGAAATGCCGCGCGCAACGCAGCGCGTTCGTCGTGATTGCCCACCAGCAGGTAGTAGGGGATCTCGAGTGGCGCGAGCAGCACTTTCAAATGTTCGTACTGTTCCGGGTGGCCCTGATCGACAAGGTCGCCGGTCATGATCACAGCATCGGGACGCGGTTCCAGCGCATTGAGCGCGGCGATGGTGCGCGCGAGATAGGCACCGGTGTCGACGCGGCGGTAAGCCAGCGCGCCGGGCCGTTTGATATGCAGGTCGCTAATTTGAGCCAGTAGCATGGGGATTTCCTTTCTTATGGCGCGCTAGATAAACAGCGCGGCGTCATTACGATAGCGCAATCAGCGCGTCCTGGGCGATCGATATCCCGACCGGCGTGCCGCGCGCGAGTTCGACCCGGCCGGCGACATCGATCGGCAAGGCGTCCGGCGCGGCGCCACCAATCGTCAAACGGGTGCGCTCGCCGAGAAACGCCGTGCTTTCGATATGGCCGCGCAATTGGGCGTTGGCCGGGTCGGCGAGGTATGCGTCTTCAGGGCGAAAGAAGATTTCGTGCGCCGCGCTTGCTTGCGCGGGACCTGCCGGCAGGGGGACAGCGCCGCCGGTCGTGGTTAGCAGACCCGCGCGCCGTTCGCCCGCCAGCCGGTTGATGGTGCCGACGAACTGCGCGACGGTACGATTCGCCGGCCGATAGTAGATGTCGCGCGGCGAGCCGATCTGCTCGATACGCCCCGCGCTCATCACGACGATGCGGTCGCCGAGTTCCATTGCTTCGGCCTGATCGTGCGTGACGTAGACGGTGGTGATGCCCAGTTCGCACAGCAGCGTATTCATTTCGCTGCGCAACGTATCGCGTAACCGCGCATCCAGCGCGGTGAGCGGTTCGTCGAGCAGCAGCACGCGAGGTTGCACGGCAAGTGCGCGCGCCAATGCAACACGCTGACGCTGCCCGCCCGACAGCTGATCGATGGGTTTGTCCGCGTGGGCCGTGAGACGCATCATCGCGAGCAGTTCGTCGACGCGTTGCCGCGCGGTGTCAGCGGGTACGCGCTTGATCTTCAGTCCGTAACCGATGTTGCCGCGCACGGTCAGATTCGGAAACAACGCGTAGCTCTGGAACACCATGCCCACCTGGCGTTTTTCGATCGGCAGCGCGGTGACATCTTCATCGCCAAATGCAATGGCGCCACCGGCGTCGGGTGTCTCGAGGCCGGCGATCATGCGCAGCGTGGTGGTCTTGCCGCAACCGGACGGCCCGAGCAGCACCAATGTCTCACCGGCACCGATGTGCAAATCGAGCGGTTCGAGCACGCGCGTGCCGCGAAACGTTTTCGCGCATTGCGTGAGCGTGATGGGAACGGAGTCGAGTTTCATGGCGTAGGTGTGGACTTCAAAGGAGAGGCGTTCGCGCGCTTTTTACCCGCGCTGCGCTGGCCGGTCGCGTCGACGCCGAGCCACTGCATTGCAACGAGCAGCGGCATGGTCATGATGAAAAACAGAATCGTGTACGCGCTGCCGATTTCGATGCGCAACGACGCATAGGTGTCGGCGAGACCGACCGGGAGCGTCTTGGTGTCGGGCGTGTGCAGCATCCACGTCAGATTGAATTCGCCGATCGAGAGCGTCAGCACCGCCAGCGCGCCGGCGACAATCCCAGGCCGCGCATTCGGCAGCACGATCGTTATGAAGCGCTGAAAAAAGCTCGCGCCGAGGCTCGCCGCGCCTTCTTCGAGTGTGCGCAGATCGCTGCTTGCGCACACGGCAGCGACCGCGCGCACCATGAACGGCAGCGTGAACACCACGTGCCCGACGACGATAAACGCGACGCTCATGCGAAACATCGTGAAGCCGCCGTAGACCACCAGCAGGGCAAGCGCGGAAGCGAGGCCGGGCAGCGCGATCGGCAGCACCAGAAACTCTTCGATGATGCGCGAGAGCCGCGTCTTGCTGCGAGCCAGCACGTAGCCGGCCGGCACACCGGTCAGCAGCGTAATGAACAAGGTTGCTGCCGCCACCTCGAGCGATAGAAACACCGAGTCGTGATACTGCGTCCACACTTCGCCGAGCCAGCGCAGCGTGAGCCCGCTCGATACGCCCTTGAAGTAGTTGACCGTGAGCCCCGCCATGATCGACATCACGACCGGCACGATCAGAAACGCACACAGCAGCAGCGTGACGAGCCACTGGCCGGCTGCCAGCCACGTGCGTGACGTTGGCAGCCTGAGGCGCCGCGAGCGCGCTTTTGCGCTCGACTGGACTGGAGCGGTGATGGAATTCATCGAAGTCTTGTCATTCGGTTTGGACATGCGGCTCATGCTCATGCTCATGCGCTGGCCGCGACCGCCGAGCCGCTCATGCTGCGAGCGAACGCCAGCACGAGCCATGTGACGATGCCGAGCACGATCGAGAGACCCGCGGCCGTCACCATGTTCGCGTTCAGCGTGAACTCGGTGTAGATGGTCATCGGCAACACGTCGATGTCGGTGGCCAGTGTGAAGGCTGTGCCGAACGCGCCCATCGCGGTCGCGAAACAGACGGCGCCCGCTGCGATCAGACCTGGCGACAACGCGGGCAATACGATGTCGCGCGTAATGCGCCACGGCGATGCACCGAGCGAACGCGCGGCTTCTTCGAGCGATGCATCGAGCTTGGTGGCGGAGGCCATCACCGTGACGATCACGCGCGGAATCGAGAAGTACAGGTAGCCGAGAAAGAGGCCGCTCATCGAATAAGCGAACACCCAGCGGTCGCCGGTGAGTTTCAGCGAGAGCGCGCCGATCAAACCCTGGCGTCCCGCCAGCATGATGACCATGAAGCCGACCACGACGCCTGGGAACGCCAACGGAAACGTCAGCAGCGCCAGCAACGTGCGCTTGAGCGGGAATTCACGGCGCGCCAGCAGCAAGCCGGCGATCACCGAGAGCACCAGGGTCGCCGCCGTAACCGCCGCGGACAACATCACGGTCGCGCCGAGGCTCGACATGTAGCGCGGATTGGTCAGCATCGCGCGATAGGTCGCGAACGCGTGCCCGTCGCCGCTGATTTGCGCGAGCACACCCATCGGCAGCAGCCAGAACGCGATGAAAACCGCCAGCGCCGGCGCGATCAACGCGATGCGCCAGCGCAGCGGGAACGTGACGTCGTTCAATGCATCACCTGTAGATAACGCTCGCCGAAGCTTGACTGCTTCTCGGCCATTTTGCCGAAGTCGACCGGCTTGGCGCGGGCATAGTCGCTTGCGGGCAGGAACTTGGCGGCGGTTTCCGGGCTCATTACATTCGCGCGTACCGGACGCAGATAGGCTTCGGCCCACAGTTTCTGACCTTCGTCCGAGAGCACGAAATCGAGCACCTTCTTGCCGTTCGCTTCATGCGGCGCGCCCTTCACGAGACTCATCACGTAAGGCACCGAGATCGTGCCTTCCTTCGGAATCACGAATTCGACATTGGCGTGATCCTTGTACTTCGCGCGGTAAGCGTCGAAGTCGTAGTCGAGCAGGATCGGGATTTCGCCGGACATCACGCGCGCATAGGCGGTTTGCTTCGGCACGATCGGCTCGTTGGCCTTCAGCTTGCGGAACCAGTCGAGGCCCGGCTCGAAATTGTCGAGCGTGCCGCCGAGTGCCTGATTCACCGCGACCGCGCCCGCATAGCCGACAAACGCGCTCGACGGATCGAGGTAACCGATCATGCCTTTGTATTCAGGCTTAAGAAGGTCGGCCCATGAACGCGGAACCGGCTTGCCCTCGAGCGCGTCCTTGTTGACGAAAAAGCCCAGCGTGCCCGAGTGGATCGAGAACCAGTAGCCTTGCGGATCTTTCATGTTCGCGGGGATATCGTCCCAGTGCGCGGGCTTGTACGGCTGGATGACGCCTTTGTCTTTCGCCTGAAACGCCGACGACACGCCGAGATAAACCACGTCGGCGACCGGGCTCTTCTGCTCGGCCATCAGTTGTGCAATCGCCTGGCCGGAGTTCTTGTTGTCAGACGGCACGCGGATGCCGGTCTTTTGCTGGATCGCCTTGATCTGGCTCGCCCAGTCGGCCCATTCGGGTGGGCAGTTGTAGCAGATCGCGGTTTCGTCGGCATGGGCGGATTGCGGCGCGAGGGCTGCGAGCGCGGCGGTGACGATCATGCCGGCTGATAGCGCGGCGCCTGTGGTGCGGGCGAGGCGGCGCCAAAGCGGTTTGATCGACGAAGCAAGGCGGGTTGAAGAGCGGATCACTGCGGGTCTCCTGAAGAGGAAGAGAGCGGGTGGTTCGGGATTCGAGTTAGATGCGAATGCAACGACTTATACAAACGGTTTCTCGGTCGATGCCGATGCCGATGCCGATGCATGCGTCGGCGGATTCTCGTTGCGGTTCGAAATCGCCGCGATGGTGGCGCCTTCGCGCAAGCTGTGCGGCAACGTCAGCGTGAGCGACGTTTCACCTGATGTTTCGCAGGTGCCGGTGACGCGCGTCAGCAAACGTTGCCAGGCGGCGCAGCCGATCTCGCGATTGGGCGCGCAGATACTTGCCAGCGGCGGCGACAGCAACTCGCCCATGGCGAGTCCGTCGAAGCCGAGAATCGACATGTCGTGCGGAATCCGCAGGCGCGCACGACGCAGGCCACGCATCACGACCATGGCGAGCAGATCGTTACTGCAGAAGAGGGCGGTCGGGCGGTTCGGGCCGCTGGTCAGATGAGCGAGCACGGACGGCGACAGTTCGTCGGCATTGAAATCGACTTCGAGTGCGGGCGCGGGGGTGAGGCCGGCCTGCTGCATCGCCTGGGCGTAGCCGAGGTGCCGCTGACGGGCGCGGTCCGAGGCGGCCAGTGTGCCGGCGAGCATCAGGATGCGGCGATGGCCGTGCGTGATCAGCATGCGTACGCCGTCGAACGCGGCGAGGCGGTTGTCGACCGAGACCGAGGGGCGTCGCACGGTGTCGTTATGCATGAGCACGTAGAGCAGGCCGGCGCGGTCGAGATCGTCAAGCAGCGGATGCGTGTCGGCATCGGCGACGGTCAGGATCAGGCCTTCCACGCGATGCTCGCGCAGCGTTTCAATGGCGTGGCGTTCGCGGTCGGCATCGTACTGGGTGGTCATCAGCATGAGCCGGTAACCTTGCGCCGAGGCGAGCTCGTCGATGCCTTGCAGGCATTCGGCGAACACGGGGTTGGCGAGCGTCGGCAGGATCACGCCGATGAGGCGCGTGCGTTCGCCGCGCAGTTGCCGCCCCAGCGGGCTGGGGCGGAAATTGAGGGCGTCGATGGATTGACGCACCTTGTCGAGCGTGACCGGGTTGACGGTGTGCGGCGCGTTGATCGCGCGCGAGACCGTGGCGATGGAAACACCCGCGTGGGCAGCGACGTCTTTGATCGTTGGGATCATCGTTTCCGCTCTGGTTGTAAACGTTTTCGTGAGCGGATTATCGGGAAGGTTTGTGACTCCCGGATGACGTCAATATTGACGCCTGCGCGGTGTGAAGTGGTGTGGACCGCGGCTGGATCGAGCCAGTTTGGTGCGCCCGCCGGGCAATGGTAGAATTCGCGTCCACAAGCGGTTCTGGCCCCTGCCGGGGTGATGAAATTGGTAAACATAGCGGACTTAAAATCCGCCGCTTCACAGCTTGCCGGTTCGAGTCCGGTCCCCGGCACCAGGAAATATTCCGCCTGATTCCAGATAAAGTCCTGAAAACCCGCGATAGCTAAAGGCTCCGCGGGTTTTTTGTTTCCTGGACAATCCGCCGCGCTCCGTTGACATCTGGGGGTATGTGGGGGCAAGTCGGTGTGAAAACCGATGTCGTTGCAAAAAATGCCCCAAGGGGTCCAGCCGGGCGGCTTAAGTATCGCCATGTTTTATCGCCAGCGGAAAGACCGGCATCGGCAAGCGTCTGTGCTGGCTCAGGTCCGGACGGGCTGTTCAGCGAGCAGAGCAGTCGCGAGGAAACCCAGAAGACATGACGATGCGACATACCAGCCCGCGGACATTAGATCGCCAGTCCATTTGATTAGCCCGGTGACGATGAATTGAGCGGTACCGCCAAATAACGCAACGCCCAGTGCATACGAGACCGCACGACCGGACGCACGCAGCCGTCCAGGAAACGCTTCGAGCACCAGCACCGTACCGACGCTGGCGTTGAGCGCCAGCAGTACGCTCACGATGCCGACGCCACAGAGAACCGGCCACACACTGTGTGCATGAACGATCAACAGAAAGACCGGGTAGGCAAGCAGTGCGGTGCATCCCGATGTGACGAGAACCATTGGCTTGCGGCGGGGTTGCCAGTCTGCGAGAAGACCGGACAGCGGAGAGACGGCGACCAGCAGCAAGCCAGCTAACACCGACGACAAAAAACCGGTGATGGCCGGCATGTGCATGACCCGGGACAAATAGGCAGGCATGTAGTAGACGATGACGTAGAACGGTACCGTTTGTCCCCCGATCATCAACGTTGCCAGGATGACCGTCATGCCGTGCTCACGATACAGTTCGGCAAGCAGTGTGCTAGCCGCTTTGTCGTTGCTATCGGCGAACGGGTTCTCGCGAAGTCGGCGGCGGACGTACAAACCGACTGGCGCGATCAGGAGACCTATCAGGAACGGAATGCGCCAGCCCCAGGAAGCGAGACTGGCCGGTGACATCATGCTGGTGAGAAGCGCGCCTAGCAAGGCGCCCAGCAATGCAGCGGCGCCCTGGCCGGCGAGCTGCCAGCTGACCAGATAGCCGCGACGTGACACCGGCCCCGCTTCCATCAGGAAGGCTGCGGCAGCGCCTGCCTCGCCGCCGGCCGCGAAACCTTGCAGCAATCGACCGGCGATGACAATGAGCGGCGCCGCAACGCCTATCGTGGCAAACGGCGGGCAAAGGCCGATCGCCGCCGTCCCCAGCGCCATCATCCAACTGGTCGTTATCATCGCCGCGCGGCGTCCGACGCGATCCGCGTAAGCGCCGATCATCGTCGCGCCAAGTGGACGCGTGAAAAAGCCGACGCCGAACGTACCGACCGCCAGCAGTAACGACGTCATCGGATTCGCTGCGGGGAAGAACTGATCGCCAATCACCACCGCGAAGAATCCGAACACGGTGAAATCGAACATCTCGAGACCATTGACGAGCGAGGTGGCGATAACGATCCTGAGAAGTCCGCCGCGATCATTGGTGTCCGCGACCGGCTGGGCGGCCGTCACGAAGGGGGGCATGCACATTTCATTTCCTGGAGTGATTCTGGGTGCCGGTAGACATACGGGCTCTGGTGCAAATAGCCGGCCGGAACGATATTGTCTCTATATATAGGATGTCTTATTGAGTCCCGTGGGCGTGCCAAAGCGATTCCAGCGCGCGACGAACTCCGGCGCATAGCGCTGTACCCAGCGCAGGATCGTCGTCTGTGCGAGCGACAAACTCCGTTCAGCCACGCCCCGCAGGAAGTCCCCTTGGGGGATCATCTCGGCAAGATCCCGCAGACTGAGTTGGTGGCGCAGGAACCAGCGGGCACACGGAATGATGAATTCGCGATCAAAGTATCGCCCATCGAACAACTCGTCAAGACTATTCAGCTTATTTCAGATTACTTCAGCTTACTGATCGCCAACTATTGGTTCGTTCAACCCCACGCCTTGGCCGATTCACTTTCCATTTTAAGGAGTGCCGGTGCTTCGATATTTCGAATGGCAAACGTTTGCTTTTTCGACTGTGAATAAAGTGCCAAAAATCAGCTATTTGAAGGGTACGGTCGGTTGTTCTAATAAATTCGCGGTTCTTTTTAAAACTGATACGCACGGTAAATTTCGATAAGAAGAGTTCTGGTATCGTGCCGATCGACCAGCGTGGACCTAAGATCCAGGCGCGAAAAAGAACATCAAC
The DNA here is from genome assembly GCF_046025895.1 of Paraburkholderia sp. RL17-337-BIB-A. NCBI lineage: Bacteria > Pseudomonadati > Pseudomonadota > Betaproteobacteria > Burkholderiales > Burkholderiaceae > Paraburkholderia > Paraburkholderia sp. RL17-337-BIB-A. The sequence continues at coordinate 1,459,771 of NZ_JARESY010000001.1, forward strand.
AGGGCCATCTCCTAAAGCGTTGCGAGCTTCATTGGCGGACCCACTGGCACGGTCGTTCAACACTCGGGTCGTCATCGATCCGAGCGCTGAACCATATCAACTTCATTGTGGTAAGCCGCACCGGAAGCGATATCCGGCCAGCAGCGGCATGAGCTATTACGATTTCTTCGGGGAGCAAGACAGTGAGCATCAAGAATTCAACGGTACAGTCGGTCAAGAAGCCTGGCGACAATCATCGCGTAAAGAAAACTGACGCGAATCACACTGTTGCAGTCGCATCGAATGGCGCTGTCATTGCTGACCATTTGAATCCGCTGGACCCACGGCATAAGCATCCGAATAAGGAGCGGAGCCACGAGACGGGCGACAAAGTCGAACATGACGCGAGTGCCCACAACGGCGACGCGGTGACATCGCACGATACGAATGGTGGCGCGGTCCAGGCGGCCGACACCAGCACCGCGCCGACCGATGCCTCGACGGGCGTCATGAGCGATGCCAGCAGCCCGGCCGGCGACGCGAGCGGGAGCGCGGATGTCGGCGGCACAACGGACGGCAGTTCGGAGGCGGGCGCGGGAGCCGCGCCGGCTGCGTCGAGTGGCGTGCCGACCAGCGTGTGGTTGAGCTTGCTCGGTGCCGCGGTGGTCGGCGGCGTGGCGGCCGCCGTTGCTAGCGGTGGCGGCGGTAGTAGTGGTGGTAGCAGCAGTAGTAGCTCCACCACCGCGGCGTCCGGCACCACGATTTCCGGCGAGGTGGCGGATGGTCTGATCAAGGGCGCGCACATTTATATCGACGTGAACGGCGACGGTATCCCGGTCGCCGCCGGCGATACCGGTGTGGTGACGGATGCGAACGGTAATTTCAGTCTGACCACCACCCTGAAGGGCTCGATCATCGCGGTGGGTGGCGTCAACATCGATACGGGTCTGCCGAACACGGTCACGCTGATGGCCCCGCAAGGATCGACCGTCGTCAATCCGTTGACGACGCTGGTTGAGGCGTATGCGGCTCAGCACGGCGTTTCGGTCGCAACAGCCGATGCGGTGATTGCGCAAGGGCTGGGCATTCCGGCCGGCGTCTCGCTGACGACGTACGACCCGCTGGCGGCGGCCGCCAACGATCCGACCGCACTCGCGGTACAGAAAATCGCGGCGCAGATTGCCACGATCCTGACCGTCACGGCGAACTCCGAGGCGGGAAGTGTTTCGTCGACAGCGCAGGCTTCGATGCTGAGCGCGCTGACCAACGCGGTCGCGAACGCAGGGCAGACCCCGATCAACCTGGCCAGCAGTTCGGTACTGAGCTCGATCAACAGCGACGCCGGCAATCTGCTGAATACGGGTGAGCTGAACAGCGCGACGACCAGCAACGTGGCGATCGGGCAGGCAACGACGCTGAACTCGGGTTCGGCGGACTCCGTTGCGGCGGCGCAGAGCGCCACGCTGACAACGCTGACGGAAACGGTGGCGGGCGCGCAGGCTTTGGTCGCGAGCGGCTCGTCGACGACATACGACCTGTCGGACTCCGCGGCCAACCTGGCAGCGGCGCCGGCGAGCCTGGCCGCCAACGTGGTCAATGTCGTCGCGACGACTGCGGCGACGGTGGCGCAAGCCACGGCGATTCATGCGTTTGCCAACAGCGGCACACAGACCTACACGATTAGCGATACGGCGGCGCATATCCTGGCGGGTGGCGCAGCGGTGACGGCGGCTGGCTCGGTCGTCACGACCGACGCTTTCGTGTCGGCGGGTGACGCGACGGCCTTGTATGCACTGAACGCGCACACGACCATCACGGCGATTCACGATACGGCGGCTAATCTGCTGCTCTCGGCCAATCACAGCGCGGTTGCGTCGGCGTCGGCGGTAACGGTGACTGACAGCTTTGTGTCGGTGGCGAATGCGGATGCATTGCACGCGTTGAATTCGGCGACGGTGATTGGGGCGGTGGATGATACGGCTGCGGCGCTGCTAGCGGCGATCGGGCATGGCGATGTCGGCTTGACGGGTGTGACCAGTCTGGTGACGACGGATGCGACTGCAGTCACGCTGAGCGTGGCCGATGCGGCCACGCTGCTGAACGCGCATGTGACGATTACGAATGGCTACAACCTGGTGGATTCGGAAGCGTCGCTGCTGGCGGCGATCCAGAACAACGCCATCGCGTTCACCTCGATTGGCGCGGGCACGATCTCGACGAACGACGCAACGGCGGTCAGCCTTGACCTGTCGGACGCGGATACGCTGCTGAACGCACACGTGGTGATCACGAACGGCTATAACCTGGTGGATTCGGAAGCGTCGCTGCTGGCGGCGATCCAGAACAACGCCATCGCGTTCACCTCGATTGGTGCGGGCACGATCTCGACGAACGACGCAACGGCGGTCAGCCTTGACCTGTCGGACGCGGACACGCTGCTGAACACACACGTGGTGATCACGAACGGCTACAACCTGGTGGATTCGGAAGCGTCGCTGCTGGCGGCGATCCAGAACAACGCCATCGCGTTCACCTCGATTGGTGCGGGCACGATCTCGACGAACGACGCAACGGCGGTCAGCCTTGACCTGTCGGACGCGGACACGCTGCTGAACGCACACGTGGTGATCACGAACGGCTACAACCTGTCGGATTCGGAAGCGTCGCTGCTGGCGGCGATCCAGAACCACGACATCGCAATCACCTCGATCGGCACGGGCACGATCTCGACGACGGACGGTGGCGCACTGGCGCTGGACGTGTCGGACGCGGACACGCTGCTGAACGCGGGCGTGGTGATCACGAACGGCTACAACCTGTCGGATTCGGAATCGTCGCTGCTGGCGGCGATCCAGAACCACGACATCGCGTTCACCTCGATTGGCACGGGCACGATCTCGACGAACGACTCAGGGGCGGTCAGCCTTGACCTGTCGGACGCGGACACGCTGCTGGGGGCGAACGTGGTGATCACGAACGGCTATAACCTGGTGGATTCGGAATCGTTGCTGCTGGCGGCAATCCAGAACAACGACATCGCGTTCACCTCGATTGGCACGGGCACGATCTCGACGAACGACGCAACGGCGGTCAGCCTTGACCTGTCGGACGCGGACACGCTGCTGAACGCGAACGTGGTGATCACGCACGGCTATAACCTGGTGGATTCGGAAGCGTTGCTGCTGGCGGCAATCCAGAACAACGACATCGCGTTCACCTCGATTGGCACGGGCACGATCTCGACGAACGACGCAACGGCGGTCAGCCTTGACCTGTCGGACGCGGACACGCTGCTGAACGCGAACGTGGTGATCACGCACGGCTATAACCTGGTGGATTCGGAAGCGTCGCTGCTGGCGGCGATCCAGAACCACGACATCGCGTTCACCTCGATTGGTGCGGGCACGATCTCGACGAACGACGCAACGGCGGTCAGCCTTGACCTGTCGGACGCGGCCACGCTGCTGAACGCGCATGTGACGATTACGAATGGCTACAACCTGGTGGATTCGGAAGCGTCGCTGCTGGCGGCGATCCAGAACAACGCCATCGCGTTCACCTCGATTGGCGCGGGCACGATCTCGACGAACGACGCAACGGCGGTCAGCCTTGACCTGTCGGACGCGGACACGCTGCTGAACGCACACGTGGTGATCACGAACGGCTACAACCTGTCGGATTCGGAAGCGTCGCTGCTGGCGGCGATCCAGAACAACGACATCGCGTTCACCTCGATCGGCACGGGCACGATCTCGACGACGGACGGTGGCGCACTGGCGCTGGACGTGTCGGACGCGGACACGCTGCTGAATGCACACGTGGTGATCACGAACGGCTACAACCTGGTGGATTCGGAAGCGTCGCTGCTGGCGGCGATCCAGAACAACGCCATCGCGTTCACCTCGATTGGCGCGGGCACGATCTCGACGAACGACGCAACGGCGGTCAGCCTTGACCTGTCGGACGCGGATACGCTGCTGAACGCACACGTGGTGATCACGAACGGCTATAACCTGGTGGATTCGGAAGCGTCGCTGCTGGCGGCGATCCAGAACAACGCCATCGCGTTCACCTCGATTGGTGCGGGCACGATCTCGACGAACGACGCAACGGCGGTCAGCCTTGACCTGTCGGACGCGGACACGCTGCTGAATGCACACGTGGTGATCACGAACGGCTACAACCTGTCGGATTCGGAAGCGTCGCTGCTGGCGGCGATCCAGAACCACGACATCGCGTTCACCTCGATCGGCACGGGCACGATCTCGACGACGGACGGTGGCGCACTGGCGCTGGACGTGTCGGACGCGGACACGCTGCTGAATGCACACGTGGTGATCACGAACGGCTACAACCTGGTGGATTCGGAAGCGTCGCTGCTGGCGGCGATCCAGAACAACGCCATCGCGTTCACCTCGATTGGCGCGGGCACGATCTCGACGAACGACGCAACGGCGGTCAGCCTTGACCTGTCGGACGCGGATACGCTGCTGAACGCACACGTGGTGATCACGAACGGCTATAACCTGGTGGATTCGGAAGCGTCGCTGCTGGCGGCGATCCAGAACAACGCCATCGCGTTCACCTCGATTGGTGCGGGCACGATCTCGACGAACGACGCAACGGCGGTCAGCCTTGACCTGTCGGACGCGGACACGCTGCTGAACACACACGTGGTGATCACGAACGGCTACAACCTGGTGGATTCGGAAGCGTCGCTGCTGGCGGCGATCCAGAACAACGCCATCGCGTTCACCTCGATTGGTGCGGGCACGATCTCGACGAACGACGCAACGGCGGTCAGCCTTGACCTGTCGGACGCGGACACGCTGCTGAATGCACACGTGGTGATCACGAACGGCTACAACCTGTCGGATTCGGAAGCGTCGCTGCTGGCGGCGATCCAGAACCACGACATCGCAATCACCTCGATCGGCACGGGCACGATCTCGACGACGGACGGTGGCGCACTGGCGCTGGACCTGTCGGACGCGGACACGCTGCTGAACGCACACGTGGTGATCACGAACGGCTACAACCTGTCGGATTCGGAAGCGTCGCTGCTGGCGGCGATCCAGAACAACGACATCGCGTTCACCTCGATCGGCACGGGCACGATCTCGACGACGGACGGTGGCGCACTGGCGCTGGACGTGTCGGACGCGGACACGCTGCTGAATGCACACGTGGTGATCACGAACGGCTACAACCTGGTGGATTCGGAAGCGTCGCTGCTGGCGGCGATCCAGAACAACGCCATCGCGTTCACCTCGATTGGCGCGGGCACGATCTCGACGAACGACGCAACGGCGGTCAGCCTTGACCTGTCGGACGCGGATACGCTGCTGAACGCACACGTGGTGATCACGAACGGCTATAACCTGGTGGATTCGGAAGCGTCGCTGCTGGCGGCGATCCAGAACAACGCCATCGCGTTCACCTCGATTGGTGCGGGCACGATCTCGACGAACGACGCAACGGCGGTCAGCCTTGACCTGTCGGACGCGGACACGCTGCTGAACACACACGTGGTGATCACGAACGGCTACAACCTGGTGGATTCGGAAGCGTCGCTGCTGGCGGCGATCCAGAACAACGCCATCGCGTTCACCTCGATTGGTGCGGGCACGATCTCGACGAACGACGCAACGGCGGTCAGCCTTGACCTGTCGGACGCGGACACGCTGCTGAATGCACACGTGGTGATCACGAACGGCTACAACCTGTCGGATTCGGAAGCGTCGCTGCTGGCGGCGATCCAGAACCACGACATCGCAATCGCCTCGATCGGCACGGGCACGATCTCGACGACGGACGGTGGCGCACTGGCGCTGGACCTGTCGGACGCGGACACGCTGCTGAACGCACACGTGGTGATCACGAACGGCTACAACCTGTCGGATTCGGAAGCGTCGCTGCTGGCGGCGATCCAGAACCACGACATCGCAATCACCTCGATCGGCACGGGCACGATCTCGACGACGGACGGTGGCGCACTGGCGCTGGACGTGTCGGACGCGGACACGCTGCTGAATGCACACGTGGTGATCACGAACGGCTACAACCTGGTGGATTCGGAAGCGTCGCTGCTGGCGGCGATCCAGAACCACGACATCGCGTTCACCTCGATTGGTGCGGGCACGATCTCGACGAACGACGCAACGGCGGTCAGCCTTGACCTGTCGGACGCGGATACGCTGCTGAACACGAACGTGGTGATCACGAACGGCTATAACCTGGTGGATTCGGAATCGTTGCTGCTGGCGGCGATCCAGAACCACGACATCGCGTTCACCTCGATTGGTGCGGGCACGATCTCGACGAACGACGCAACGGCGGTCAGCCTTGACCTGTCGGACGCGGATACGCTGCTGAACACACACGTGGTGATCACGAACGGCTACAACCTGGTGGATTCGGAAGCGTCGCTGCTGGCGGCGATCCAGAACAACGCCATCGCGTTCACCTCGATTGGTGCGGGCACGATCTCGACGAACGACGCAACGGCGGTCAGCCTTGACCTGTCGGACGCGGACACGCTGCTGAATGCACACGTGGTGATCACGAACGGCTACAACCTGTCGGATTCGGAAGCGTCGCTGCTGGCGGCGATCCAGAACCACGACATCGCAATCGCCTCGATCGGCACGGGCACGATCTCGACGACGGACGGTGGCGCACTGGCGCTGGACGTGTCGGACGCGGACACGCTGCTGAATGCACACGTGGTGATCACGAACGGCTACAACCTGTCGGATTCGGAAGCGTCGCTGCTGGCGGCGATCCAGAACCACGACATCGCGTTCACCTCGATCGGCACGGGCACGATCTCGACGACGGACGGTGGCGCACTGGCGCTGGACGTGTCGGACGCGGACACGCTGCTGAATGCACACGTGGTGATCACGAACGGCTACAACCTGGTGGATTCGGAAGCGTCGCTGCTGGCGGCGATCCAGAACAACGCCATCGCGTTCACCTCGATTGGCGCGGGCACGATCTCGACGAACGACGCAACGGCGGTCAGCCTTGACCTGTCGGACGCGGATACGCTGCTGAACGCACACGTGGTGATCACGAACGGCTATAACCTGGTGGATTCGGAAGCGTCGCTGCTGGCGGCGATCCAGAACAACGCCATCGCGTTCACCTCGATTGGTGCGGGCACGATCTCGACGAACGACGCAACGGCGGTCAGCCTTGACCTGTCGGACGCGGACACGCTGCTGAACACACACGTGGTGATCACGAACGGCTACAACCTGGTGGATTCGGAAGCGTCGCTGCTGGCGGCGATCCAGAACAACGCCATCGCGTTCACCTCGATTGGTGCGGGCACGATCTCGACGAACGACGCAACGGCGGTCAGCCTTGACCTGTCGGACGCGGACACGCTGCTGAATGCACACGTGGTGATCACGAACGGCTACAACCTGTCGGATTCGGAAGCGTCGCTGCTGGCGGCGATCCAGAACCACGACATCGCAATCACCTCGATCGGCACGGGCACGATCTCGACGACGGACGGTGGCGCACTGGCGCTGGACCTGTCGGACGCGGACACGCTGCTGAACGCACACGTGGTGATCACGAACGGCTACAACCTGTCGGATTCGGAAGCGTCGCTGCTGGCGGCGATCCAGAACAACGACATCGCGTTCACCTCGATCGGCACGGGCACGATCTCGACGACGGACGGTGGCGCACTGGCGCTGGACGTGTCGGACGCGGACACGCTGCTGAATGCACACGTGGTGATCACGAACGGCTACAACCTGGTGGATTCGGAAGCGTCGCTGCTGGCGGCGATCCAGAACAACGCCATCGCGTTCACCTCGATTGGCGCGGGCACGATCTCGACGAACGACGCAACGGCGGTCAGCCTTGACCTGTCGGACGCGGATACGCTGCTGAACGCACACGTGGTGATCACGAACGGCTATAACCTGGTGGATTCGGAAGCGTCGCTGCTGGCGGCGATCCAGAACAACGCCATCGCGTTCACCTCGATTGGTGCGGGCACGATCTCGACGAACGACGCAACGGCGGTCAGCCTTGACCTGTCGGACGCGGACACGCTGCTGAACACACACGTGGTGATCACGAACGGCTACAACCTGGTGGATTCGGAAGCGTCGCTGCTGGCGGCGATCCAGAACAACGCCATCGCGTTCACCTCGATTGGTGCGGGCACGATCTCGACGAACGACGCAACGGCGGTCAGCCTTGACCTGTCGGACGCGGACACGCTGCTGAATGCACACGTGGTGATCACGAACGGCTACAACCTGTCGGATTCGGAAGCGTCGCTGCTGGCGGCGATCCAGAACCACGACATCGCAATCACCTCGATCGGCACGGGCACGATCTCGACGACGGACGGTGGCGCACTGGCGCTGGACCTGTCGGACGCGGACACGCTGCTGAACGCACACGTGGTGATCACGAACGGCTACAACCTGTCGGATTCGGAAGCGTCGCTGCTGGCGGCGATCCAGAACAACGACATCGCGTTCACCTCGATCGGCACGGGCACGATCTCGACGACGGACGGTGGCGCACTGGCGCTGGACGTGTCGGACGCGGACACGCTGCTGAATGCACACGTGGTGATCACGAACGGCTACAACCTGGTGGATTCGGAAGCGTCGCTGCTGGCGGCGATCCAGAACAACGCCATCGCGTTCACCTCGATTGGCGCGGGCACGATCTCGACGAACGACGCAACGGCGGTCAGCCTTGACCTGTCGGACGCGGATACGCTGCTGAACGCACACGTGGTGATCACGAACGGCTATAACCTGGTGGATTCGGAAGCGTCGCTGCTGGCGGCGATCCAGAACAACGCCATCGCGTTCACCTCGATTGGTGCGGGCACGATCTCGACGAACGACGCAACGGCGGTCAGCCTTGACCTGTCGGACGCGGACACGCTGCTGAACACACACGTGGTGATCACGAACGGCTACAACCTGGTGGATTCGGAAGCGTCGCTGCTGGCGGCGATCCAGAACAACGCCATCGCGTTCACCTCGATTGGTGCGGGCACGATCTCGACGAACGACGCAACGGCGGTCAGCCTTGACCTGTCGGACGCGGACACGCTGCTGAATGCACACGTGGTGATCACGAACGGCTACAACCTGTCGGATTCGGAAGCGTCGCTGCTGGCGGCGATCCAGAACCACGACATCGCAATCGCCTCGATCGGCACGGGCACGATCTCGACGACGGACGGTGGCGCACTGGCGCTGGACGTGTCGGACGCGGACACGCTGCTGAACGCACACGTGGTGATCACGAACGGCTACAACCTGTCGGATTCGGAAGCGTCGCTGCTGGCGGCGATCCAGAACAACGACATCGCGTTCACCTCGATCGGCACGGGCACGATCTCGACGACGGACGGTGGCGCACTGGCGCTGGACGTGTCGGACGCGGACACGCTGCTGAATGCACACGTGGTGATCACGAACGGCTACAACCTGGTGGATTCGGAAGCGTCGCTGCTGGCGGCGATCCAGAACAACGCCATCGCGTTCACCTCGATTGGCGCGGGCACGATCTCGACGAACGACGCAACGGCGGTCAGCCTTGACCTGTCGGACGCGGATACGCTGCTGAACGCACACGTGGTGATCACGAACGGCTATAACCTGGTGGATTCGGAAGCGTCGCTGCTGGCGGCGATCCAGAACAACGCCATCGCGTTCACCTCGATTGGTGCGGGCACGATCTCGACGAACGACGCAACGGCGGTCAGCCTTGACCTGTCGGACGCGGACACGCTGCTGAACACACACGTGGTGATCACGAACGGCTACAACCTGGTGGATTCGGAAGCGTCGCTGCTGGCGGCGATCCAGAACAACGCCATCGCGTTCACCTCGATTGGTGCGGGCACGATCTCGACGAACGACGCAACGGCGGTCAGCCTTGACCTGTCGGACGCGGACACGCTGCTGAATGCACACGTGGTGATCACGAACGGCTACAACCTGTCGGATTCGGAAGCGTCGCTGCTGGCGGCGATCCAGAACCACGACATCGCAATCGCCTCGATCGGCACGGGCACGATCTCGACGACGGACGGTGGCGCACTGGCGCTGGACGTGTCGGACGCGGACACGCTGCTGAACGCACACGTGGTGATCACGAACGGCTACAACCTGTCGGATTCGGAAGCGTCGCTGCTGGCGGCGATCCAGAACAACGACATCGCGTTCACCTCGATCGGCACGGGCACGATCTCGACGACGGACGGTGGCGCACTGGCGCTGGACGTGTCGGACGCGGACACGCTGCTGAATGCACACGTGGTGATCACGAACGGCTACAACCTGTCGGATTCGGAAGCGTCGCTGCTGGCGGCGATCCAGAACAACGCCATCGCGTTCACCTCGATTGGCGCGGGCACGATCTCGACGAACGACGCAACGGCGGTCAGCCTTGACCTGTCGGACGCGGATACGCTGCTGAACGCACACGTGGTGATCACGAACGGCTATAACCTGGTGGATTCGGAAGCGTCGCTGCTGGCGGCGATCCAGAACAACGCCATCGCGTTCACCTCGATTGGTGCGGGCACGATCTCGACGAACGACGCAACGGCGGTCAGCCTTGACCTGTCGGACGCGGACACGCTGCTGAACACACACGTGGTGATCACGAACGGCTACAACCTGGTGGATTCGGAAGCGTCGCTGCTGGCGGCGATCCAGAACAACGCCATCGCGTTCACCTCGATTGGTGCGGGCACGATCTCGACGAACGACGCAACGGCGGTCAGCCTTGACCTGTCGGACGCGGACACGCTGCTGAATGCACACGTGGTGATCACGAACGGCTACAACCTGTCGGATTCGGAAGCGTCGCTGCTGGCGGCGATCCAGAACCACGACATCGCAATCGCCTCGATCGGCACGGGCACGATCTCGACGACGGACGGTGGCGCACTGGCGCTGGACGTGTCGGACGCGGACACGCTGCTGAACGCACACGTGGTGATCACGAACGGCTACAACCTGTCGGATTCGGAATCGTCGCTGCTGGCGGCAATCCAGAACCACGACATCGCAATCACCTCGATTGGCGAGGGCACGATCTCAACGAACGACACAGGTCCGGTTGCGATCAGCCTGTCCGCCGTCGCGACGCTACAGCAAGCGGGCGTCGACATCACCAACGGCTTTACGCTGTCCGACACATCGACCGATCTCCTGCTGCCAGCGAACTCGGCTGCAGTGTCAGCCGCCTCCGCGGTGGCAGCCACCGACACCGTGTCGATCACAACGGCGGCTTCGTTGTACGCGTTGAACTCGAACACGACTTACAGCATCTCCGATACGGCAGCGGACTTGGTTGCTGCCAACGCAGCCGTGATCAACGGCCACGCGGTCAACCTGACGGTATCGGACCCGGCGAACGCGACGCAGGCGGTGACCATCAACAGTTTCACCGTGACGGGCGCCAAGAGCTACACGATCTCCGATACGGTGGCCAATCTCAGCACCGGTCAGCACAACTGGGCGACCTTCACAGGGGCAACCAGCGTCACGGCCGTCGTTTCGACGTCGACCAACCTGACGACGGTGACACTGGATCAAGGCGTCACCGCCATCAACCTGAACGGTCAGGCCGTCAAGATGACTGACAGCCAGGCGCAGTTGAACCTGGTCGGCATCGGTACCGTGACAGAAGTTCTGTCGGCGAACCGCAACCTGATGAGCGGCAGCTTCGCGCTCAACGGGGCGGTAACTGCCCTCGACCTGAACGGCCACACGGCGCAACTCACCAGCGCCGAGCTCGCCCTGCTGGTCGGCGGCCTCACGGACAGCATCGGCGGCGGCAGCGTCGCCGAGCAACTGTCGGCCAACGTCAGCGGTCCGCTGAACAGCTTCGTGACCAGTCTCGACCTCGACGGCCACCAGGCCACCTTGACCGCGAACGCGATGGCCGCGCTGACGATTACCGATTCGGCCGTCGGCGGCTCGATCAAGGAGCAGTTGACTGCAAACCTCGACCTGACGACGACCCTGAATTCGAACGTTACGGCAATCGACCTCGAAGGCCATACGGTGAAGCTGACAGGCACCGAGTTGAGCAACCTCACGGTGAGCGACTCGGTGGGTGGCGGCACGATTACCGAACAGCTGACGCAGGACACGAACCTGACGACCCTGGCGTCGACGAGCCTGATCACGGGCATCGACCTCAACGGTCACGTGGCAACGATGACGGCAGCTGAGCTGAACTCGCTCACCATCAGCGACTCAGTGGGTGGCGGCTACGTGATCGAGCAGCTCCAGGGTTCGACCAACCTGACGACCGGCCTCAACAGCCATGTTCAGGAGCTCGATCTCGCCGGTTACACGGTCAAGCTGACGGACACGGAACTGGCCAGCGGGCTGACCCACGGTCTCATCGATTCGTCGTCGGGCCTCACCGGGTCGGTGGTGGAGCAGTTCACCACAGGCGGCGACCTGACGTCGAGCTCACTCAACAGCCTCGTGCACGGACTCGATCTGAACGGCAATTCGGTGACGTTGACCGATACGCAGCTCGGCCAGATCAACTTCGTGAACGATACGCTGGGCGGTGGCTCGGTGACGGAATCCGATACGCATGCGCTGAACAACGGCGACACGCTTTCGCTGGTCACGCACTCGACGACGACCCTCAACCTCGACCTGAACGACGAGGTGGCGGCGAACGCCACGGTGACCATCGCGGGCCTGCAGCACAACGACACGCTGAACGTCGGCACCAGCACCCTGACGTCAGCGGTGGGCAGTGCGCAGGCAGTCAACCAGGCAGGCGAGTACTTCTTCGACACCAGCGCGAAGACGCTGACCTGGGACGACTCGAGTTCGCATGTTCATTCGGTCGTGCTGGCCAACGTGACGAGCGTCACGCTGGAGCCGAATCAGCACACGTTCACGGTGATCTGACCGTGTCGAAGCAGCGCCGGTAAAGACTGAGTAAGACCGAATGGCCCCACCGAAGTCCGGTGGGGCCGTTTCTCGATTGAGCTAGAAAAGCGTTCGACAGATAACGGGGGTCGAACGGCCGTAAAAAAACCAGAAGTTGGTGTACAAAATGTTCTTGAAGAATTACATGGCAGGTGCGGTAGCAACCGCGCTTGTTACGGCGAGCCTCGGGGCCTCGGCCGCCGATTGGTCGCTAGGCCAGATGGCGCGGCAGGCGCTCGCCACGCATCCGGAAATTGTCGGCAAGCAATATTCGCTCAATGCAGCGGAAGCGAATGTGAAGGCCGCGTCGTGGCAACGCTTTCCGACCCTCGCCGTCGAAGGCGGCAAGGCCAACGACGGCAACCCGCGCTTTACCGATATCAGCCTGACGCAGCCGATCTGGGCCGGCGGCCGCATCTCGGGGACCATCGCCTCCGCTGAGGCGCAAAAGGACGCGGCCTCGGCGAGCGTCGACGAAACCCGCGAAGATATTCTGCTGCGCGTGGCGACGGCTTTCGTCGAGGCGATGCGGCAGCAGGCGCGCACGGCGATCGCCGAAAAGGAAGTGGAGCAGCATCAGCAGCTGTTCGACATGATCAGCCGGCGCGTCGACGCCCAGGCGAGCGCTACCGTGGACCGGGACCTGGCGCAGTCCCGCCTGTACCAGGCGGACAACGATTTATCGGCGGCAAAGCAGGCGCTTGCCACGGCGCTCTCGCAGCTCTCGCAGCTCGTCGGGCAGCGCGTGCCGGCCGTCGACGACTACAGCATCGACCAGATGATGCCCGATTCCGTCGATACCGCGGTCGACCTGGCCACCGGCGTGTCGCCGACGCTCAAGCGATACGATTATCAGGAAAAGGCCGCCGAAGCCGATATCACAGTGAAAAAGGCGGCCTACCTGCCGCAGGTTTCGGTGCGCTTCGACAAGTTCTACGGGCAGGATCTGATCACGCCGCAAGACACCACGCGTGGAAGCCGCGTCATGCTCGTTATCCAGGCGGAACCGGGCGCGGGCCTGTCGGCCGCTGCAGGCGTCGGCGCAGCTGTCGCCGCAAAGAACGCCGCAATCGAAGCACGCACCGCCGCGCTGCGCGACCTGCGGCTGTTGGTGTCGACCGACTGGGACGAGTATATGGGCGCCCGCGAACGCTTCCAGAGCTCGACCTTGTCCACTGCCAGTTCGAAGGCGGTGTACGAGTCGTACGTGCGCCAGTACACGATCGGCAAGAAGTCGTGGCTCGACGTGATGAATACCGTGCGGGAAGCGTCCCAGTCCGAGATGACGACTGCGGACGCCAAGGCGCAGATGACCGCCGCGGCGTTGCGGCTCGAGGTCAGGACCGGCGAGACGCCGTTCCTCGACGAAGCCAGCAACGTCCCCCCCGCTCAAAACAATTCGACCCCATGAACCCGCTCCTCTCCGCAATTACGCTGGCTGCCAAGGCAGTCGGCCAGACCGTCCCGCAAGCGCTGCTGCAAGATGTCCAGACTGTGCTCGAGGTGGGCGCCGATGCGCCGGTGCTCGAGCGGGTCAGGGCAGCCTGGCAGGCCGGCAGCCTCACCGGCGAAGTCTACGAACTCGCTGCGCCAGGCGCCGGACAAGGCCCGTTTCTCGCGCGTGCCGAGTCGGGCGAATGGTGGATCGTGCTGGCCCGCAACGCCGACGGCAGTTGGACCGCGCGCGCGGCCGACGGCCAGATGGCGCGGCTCGACGGCCTCGAGGGCGCGGTGTGCATCGGCCTGCCTGTCGAGCACGACGACGCGTTCGGCGGGTCCGATCCGGCCGACCCCTCCAGCCCAAACACGTCCGCCAAGCGTCTCGTGCTGGACGCATTGTGGCGCAACAAGTCGCACTACCTCGAAGCGATCCTGGCGACGGTGCTGACCAACATCCTCGCGATCACGACCTCGCTCTTCAGCATGCAGGTGTATGACCGCGTGATCCCGAACCGCGGCTTCGCCACGCTCGTGGTGCTGTCGGTCGGCGTCGGCGCGGCGATCCTGCTGGAGTTGCTGCTCAAACAGGTGCGCGGCGCGTCGATCGAGCGCACTGCCAGGCGCATCGACGAGAGTCTGTCGGTATGGTTTTACAACCGCCTGATCAACATACGGCTTGAACACCGGCCGTCGTCGATCGGCTCGCTCGCCTCACAGGTCAAGGGCTTCGAGTCGGTGCGCGCGATCCTGAGTTCGACCTCGTTGTTCGTGCTGGTCGATATTCCGTTCGCATTGCTTTTTATCCTGATCATCGGGCTGATCGGCGGCCGGCTCGTGCTGGTGCCGCTGCTGATGTTCCCGATCTCGCTGTGCGCGGGCTTGATGTTCCAGAGACAGATTGCCTTCCATTCGCGGCAGAACCAGGGGCAGAGCCACCGCAAGGCAGGTTTGCTGGTGGAGTCGATCGACGGCGCGGAATCGTTCAAGGCCAACGGTGCCGACTGGTCGCTGCAGCGCCGCTGGTCGGGACTCGTCGACGATGCCGGCGCGTCTGACTACAAGGTGAAAAACTATTCGTCGCTGTCGCAGCACTTGACCGTGGCGCTGCAGCAGCTCGGCTATGTCGGGCTGGTTGCGTTCGGCGCGTATCTGGTCGCCGATAACAAGTTGACCATGGGCGCGCTGATTGCCTGCACCATTATCAGCGGGCGGGCCATGTCGCCGATCGCGCAATTGCCTGCGACGCTGGTGCAGTGGTCCAATGCGCGCGCCGCGGCGAACGGTCTCGACAAGCTGATCTCCCTGCCCAACGACAACGACGCGCGCGGCCGTGCACTGGTTCCGGAAATCGTCGACGGCGCGATGCGCATCGACGGCGTCAAGTTCAGTTATGGCCACGGTGGCGACGCGGCCGTCGATATCGAGCAGCTCGACATCAAGACCGGCGAGCGGATCGGCATCATCGGTTCGATCGGCTCGGGCAAGAGCACGCTCCTGAAACTGATGTCGGGCCTGTTCCGGCCCGCCGCTGGCCGGATCTCGATCAACGGCATCGACATGGCGCTGATCCTCCCTGAGGTCCTGCATGAAAAGATCGCCTACTTGCCGCAGGAAATCCGCCTGATCAGCGGCACCTTGCGCGGCAACCTCGTGCAAGGCCTGCCCGATCCCGGCGACGAGCGCCTGCTCGAAGTCGCCAGGCTGACCGGATTGATGGACCTGATCACCCGGCATCCGAAGGGACTCGCACTGCCGATCACCGAAGGCGGGCGCGGCATTTCCGGCGGACAGCGGCAATTGATCGGGTTCACACGGCTGTTGCTGATGCGGCCCAAAGTGCTGGTGCTCGACGAGCCGACCGCATCGATGGACTCGGCCACCGAGAAACGCATCGTTGCCGTGATCGACGCGATCGCCGCCCGCGGCACAACCGTGCTGGTCGCCACCCACAAGACCGCGCTGCTGCCGGTGACCCGGCGGCTGCTGGTGATGCGCGACGGCCGTGTTGTGATGGACGGCCCACGCGATCAGGTCATCGACAAACTGTTCGGCACGTCGCCGGTTGCTTCTACCTCTGAGGTTTGATTCGCTTTATGTCGGACATTACACAAGAAATTCCGCGTGCCCGGTGGGCGCTGACCGCATGCTGCGGGGTGGCGATAGTCGGTTTCATCGTGTGGGCGCGCTGGGCTTCGCTCGATCAGATCACGCGGGCACAAGGGCAAGTGATCGCCAGTTCGCGCGACCAGATCATCCAGTCCCAGGATCTGATGACCATCGACGCCGTTCTGGTCAAGGAAGGTGCGGACGTCAAGCGCGGCCAGCCGCTGGTGCGCTTTGAGCGCACTCGCGCCGAGGCAGCCTATCTCGAATCGCAGAGCAAGGAGATGTCGCTCGAGGCGGAGGTGGCGCGTCTGCACGCGGAAGTTTACGGCGGCACGCCGCAGTTTCCGAAATCACTCGACGCCTATTCCGATATCCGCTCGAACGAGGAACTGCTGTTCCGCAAACGGCAAGCGGCGGTCGACGACGAGGTAGCGGCGATGCGCAAGTCGCTGGAATACGTGCAGGACGAGCTCAACATCAACCTGCCGCTGCTGGCATCGGGCGATGTCAGCAGGGCCGACGTGCTCAAGCTCGAGCGGCAGGTCGCCGATCTCCAGGGGCAGATTACCAACCGGCGCAACAAGTACATGCAGGATTCGCAGACCGATCTGTCCAAGGCGCTTGAGGATCTCGCGGGCGTTGACCAGGTCGTTGCGCAGCGCAAGGACCAGCTCGACCACACGGTGATCGATTCGCCGGTCGACGGCATTGTGCGCAACGTCCGCATTAGCACGCCCGGTGGCGTGGCGCGCGCCGGCGATGAAATCATGCAGATCGTGCCGGTCGACGACGAGTTGATCATCGAGGCTAAGGTCAAGCCGAAGGACATCGCCTTCATCAAGCCAGGGCTGCCGGCGAAGATCAAGCTGGATGCCTACGACTACACGATCTACGGCACGCTGTCGGGCACAGTGACGTACATCAGTGCGGATACGCTCAATGACGACACCCATCCTGCCAATGAGCAGCCCTTCTACCGCGTGCAGGTGAAGACAAACGGCAATGATCTGGGGCGCGCGGTGGGGCATCGGATTTCCGTGCAGCCGGGTATGACGGCCACCGTGGAAATCAAGACCGGTTCGAACACGGTGCTGAACTACCTGACCAAGCCGATCACCAAGACCGTGACCGAATCGATGGGCGAGCGCTAGTGCGCGTCAGGAGGGCGCAGCGATGCGCCCGTCACCGTGCTCGCTCGAACCGGTCCGACTTTACGTCCGGCGAACCGGCTTGAGCGCGCTTTGCCGGTCTTGCGCGGTGAGCGTGCGGAAATCCAGCGGCGTCATTCCATAGGCCCGGCGGAAGGCACGCGTGAAATCGGTGGCGCTTTTAAAGCCGAGTTCGTAGCCAATATTTGCCACCGCCGTCTGCGGCTTGCGGATCAGGTCATCGGCAGCATGACGTAGCCTGATGTGACGGATGTAGGCGCCCACACCGCCCTCATGCTGAAACAGGCGGTACAGGGTCTGGCGAGGAAGTCCCAACGCGCTCATCACGCTTTCGGGAGAGAGTGCCGCGTTGTGCCGGTTGGCCTGTATATAGCGTCTCGCCTGGCCGAACATGGCCGCGCGGCCGGCTGCGCGCGCATTCCCGCTCAGGAGTGCCTGTTTGCCAAACAGTGCGATCAGCATCTGCGCGCCCGAGCGGACGGCTTCGTCCGCTGACTCGGCGCTCATCTGTGCGATGTTCTGACTGAGCGCGCTCAGATGGTCGACGATTAACCGCGTGAACGGTGTCGTCCCGTGGATCGTGCGGCCATGGATGGCCTCCGCATCAGGAAATTCTGCCTGCACCGTCTCGCTCGGCACGAACAGCGTGAGCACCCTGCAGGCGTTGCGCTGCATCCTGACCGGTTGGTTCAAATCGAGTGCAAGGATCGTTGCCGCGGGCGCAGGCGCGCTTTTGGGGGGCGTGGCGCGCAGTGTGATGTTCTCAACGCCGCCCTCCAGAAACACGTGAAAAGCGACATCACGCACCTTGTCGGTCGAAATTCGGGCCTGGGAGCGCTCGAGCAGCATCCGGTCGGACCGGCAATCGGTAAACGCGAGTTGGCCAACCTGATAGCGATCAATCGAAGCCTGGAACGGCTCGTCGAGCTGGGATAGCGAGGGCAGCACGTCGATCACATGGCCGACCCGATCCCGCCAGGCTAGCAACTGCCGCTGGGGCGGTTTCGTACGCACGTCGAAATGACTATGGGCAATGCCGGGTTTGAGCGGAGAATGAACTTGAATTGGGTTCGCGCCGAGGTTCATGCGGGCGCTCCTTTACGGAAATAGGCAAAGAGGGGTGGATCGAACAGTGTCCGAATTTAACCAGAAACGTGTCGGAATGTAACCGGAAAATGCTCTTGACGAGGCACTATTTAAAAGAAGATTTGCTCGAAACCGCTAACAAAAAGTCTGGCACGTGGGAGCGAGTGACAAAAGTGGCCAGCCTCCTTCAGAGGGCTGTCTTGAGGAAGTCGAGCCGTTGATTCCAAAAACGTAAAGTTATCCTATGGAAAACGTTTGCGAGGCGCGTTTTATTCGGGGTTTGCTGAAGTGGATATAGCGGGATGAGCAGTATAAGGAGAGGCCCTAAGCGCTGACCTTTTCCGGCATTACTTGCCACCCATTGACTGGCGTGGGCCTCTCACGCCGAAACGGCAATCTCACGCTAATTGCCCGACGAGACATGCCGGCAGATCGCGCCACGTCGCGCGGTCCGTTCGCTCGAGCTGACCGTCCGTTACAATCGACCCTGAAGTCCAGTCGTGGCTAACACGCGCGACAAGCCGGATCTGCAGCGCGTTGTCGGAACGCAGCCGGTCTAACCACGTTAGGTGTTCATGCGAGCGCCATGGAGCGGAGAGGCCAATGAAGAACGGAAAGCCGAAGTTCACGCGTCAGCATGCTGACGGACTGTTCCCTGATTTGAAACCGAGCGGCGCCCACATCGGGAGTCGGCCCGACAATCCGTTTGGCAGCGAGGCATTCGAGGCAGTCGACCGGCATGACCGTGACGAAAAATCTCTCTGGAAAGAGAACCTCGTCACCTTGCCCATGGGGATCGAGTTGCCGCCTGGGTATGAATCGGCCTCACGTGTGCGCGAAGCGATGGCGCGGGCGTGGCGGATGAAATGGGTCCGGGAAGCGAGGAACGAGATCGTTGCGGAATTCCCCGAAGACTGGTCGGCCGTCAGGCCAAAAAGCGGGCCGGTGGAGTTACGGGACGCGAACGGGGTTGTCCGCGCCCTATACGGTTGGGCAGAAGATGCCGAACTCAGGATTCTGCCGCGCTATCTGGTGGAATCGCAGGAGAACAGCTCGAACGGTCTCGGCAGTTTGCTTGTACGTGATCGCGAGAACGGACACATTCTTGAGCGATCGTCGAGCTGGTCGGCGCAGACGGGTACCCATCATCCAGATTGGGCGAGGCTGTCTGCGTGGCTTGACGGGCAGTTTCCGCTGCATCGGGATCCGTTGCGTTATTGGTCAGACTGCGAGCGTAACTGTGGTAACTAGCCCAAACTTCTGAAAGATCAGCGCGTCGCATTTGGCAAGACCAAACAGAGCGGTCGCCAGGCATCAAGACTGGCTTTCATCAGTTCGCCTTCCTCAATTCGATGGACTCCCAATGCGTACCGGAAACGATCAGGCGGTGACTATCGCCGAATCGTCATTACTCGCGTGCACATAGGGGCATTCGCGTAACGCTGGCGTCAGTTTCGGCTGGTATTCCGTCCCCGGCCTCACATTGATCCTGTCACTGCCCACGGTTCAGTTATGTGGATCGTGGGCGTTTCGCCGTCTCCGGCCCGCTGCGGTGTGCGGTGTGCGTGGCGTGCGACAATCCGCGCCGCTACCCGGCGCACCGGTTCACCTATGATGAAGTCATGCACTGACGAACGGCTCCGCAGCACCAGCCTTTCGTCTATCTGCTGAGATTTGCCCGATCCACTACGGTCGACGTGACTCTCTATCTCGGAGCATATAAGGCATGCGCGCCGATAACTCGCGTGACGCCTGACTGTTGAATTTGAGACCTGTCTATCGAAAAGGATGAGTGCGCATCAGATTGTGCGTACTCAGGCCATTGATGGGCTGTGGAGGTGTTCGATGAAGTTCCTTTGGGCCGTCATATTTGCGGTTTTCTGCGAGTATTCGTATTCACAAGAGAATTTCGATTATACGAATGAGCGAACTTATATTGCGTCGATAAAGAAAATCAGAAATGAAGTTGGCCGGATTTTGCAAAATGTCCCTGGCCTTCTTGTCATGCATGCAGGAGCGGGGCAAAGTCTGTTGTACGTTACGCTTGCAAATTCAACGGCCGATACAATTCGCCTTGTTCTGCTTCGTCAAAACCTGTACGTCGTTGGATATGTCGCGGGCGGGATTTTCTATAGATTCAATGATAGGGAATTTGAAAACATAACAGTTGCGAATGCTGTTTTGAATGATCTCCGGATGTCGTCGCACTACAGCAGTCTTGAGCGGGTTGGGGCAACGAACAGGGAAAGTATAAATATCGGCTATCGGGCATTTGAAGGCGCTATCCGGAATATTTCCCGTTATGGAAACGGCAGTGTCCCGTTGCGATTGGTGGCGAGGGAGTTGTTAATGCTCATCACGGCGATATCTGAATCGGCGAGGTTCAGTGCGATCTCAACTGCCGTCGTTGCTAATTACAATGATCCAACCTGGGAGCTGGGTCCGCGGTTGGCACGGCTAACGCAAAACTGGGGGGCATTTAGCCAGTACGCAATGACCATGTCTGCCCAGGCCAATTCGAACGCAAGGTTCTATTCAGATGGAGCCAACGGCGTAAGAAGGGACCACCTTTACGGGATATTGGCGCTTGCCTTGACTTGTATAGCCCGTTCGCCACGCAGTCTGAATGGCGTCGGCAATGCGGCAGGGGGAGGCTGCGGTGAGAATAAAGCTGATCTCGTCCTGTTTGGCGGTAATTATATGGATGTAAAGTACCGAGCTGCCCTGTTCTATATGTTTAGGTGAATTTCGCAGGGTGGTTTTCTGTCTGGTCTGGGTGGTGATTGATAAATACTGATTGAATTTTTACTTTTAAGTGGAGGTCGGCGTCATGATAAAAATCCAGGAAAAGGTTGCTGCAGTATGCGCGCTTGCTTTTCATGTCCCCGCTGCAAATGCGGCGCATGCCGCGACTCCGGGGTTCGCGGATATGTGTCGCGCGGCAGGAGGAGAAATACATGAACAGAGCCGTCCACCCAATCGCTACATCGAAAGTTCGACTGACAAAAGTGGTGAAGCGCGTTTGTATTTCCCAAGCGGGGCGGTATTCAGGATCGATGGCTCGCTGAATGAAAAATCCCCGTCTCAAAACACGGAAATTCGAAAAATTCTACAATTCGCATTTTTTGCGGGATTGCCCGTTAACCTTTGCGTTGACAACAGGACGAGTCCGAACACAATTTTGATTGTTGAAGTTTCAAACTGACCGAGGGCGGAGGTGAATGAGCAATGTTGCCGCCAAAGGCATAGGGGCGTCGCCGCCGGGGTATCATAAGCGACGTTTTGAAGAGCAACCCTATGCCGCATTTGAAATACCTAACCGGCTATCCCGCCCAGTTACAGGAAAAAGTCCGCAAGCTGATCGCGGATGAGCAACTCGGCCCGTACCTCGCCGCGAGGTACCCCGGCACGCATGACGTGCAAACAGACAGGGCCCTGTACGAGTACTGCGCGGAGCTCAAGCGCGAACATCTTCGCAACGGCGCGCAAATCGACAAAGTCACTTACGACAGCAAGCTCGACGTCGTGCGGCATGCGCTCGGCCTGCACACGAGCATCTCGCGTGTGCAGGGCGGCAAGCTGAAGGCGAAAAAAGAAATCCGCGTGGCGTCGCTATTCAAAGGAGCAGCGCCGGAATTCCTGAAAATGATCGTCGTGCATGAGCTCGCTCATTTGAAAGAAAGCGACCATGACAAGGCGTTCTACCGTCTCTGCGAGTTCATGCAACCAGGCTACCATCAGATCGAATTCGATCTGCGTTTGTATCTGACGTATCGCGATCTGACAAAGAACCAGAGCTGAGCTTCGTTCACGCTTCAGGTATCGCGCGCCGGGCAGCTTTCGCCACCCGGAACACAGCGCCCCTGAAACCACCACCCTTCAACCAACCTCCCTCAAGCAGCAATCGCCTCAACCACCGCCGACGCTTTCAACAACACCGGAATCGACTTCGAAGTCGGCGTCCCCGCGCCATCGGCAACCGAAGAAAGCGGCACCAGCGGATTCGTCTCCGGATAGTAAGCGCCAAGACACCCGCGCGGAATGTCGTACTCCACCAGCAGGAACCCGGCCGCGTGACGCTCGATTCCATCGGCCCACACGCTCGTGATATCCACGCGCTGGCCCGCAACGAATCCCAGCATCGCCAGATCGTCCTTGTTGGCGAACAGCACGCGCCGCTGCCCGTACACGCCGCGGTAACGGTCGTCGAGGCCGTAGATCGTCGTGTTGTACTGGTCGTGCGAACGGGTCGTCATCAAGGTCATCAGACGCTCGCCGTGCTCTGCGCGCGCTTGATGAATCGGCGTGTCGACGTCAATCGCATGCACGAGGAACTGCGCCTTGCCGCTCGGCGTTTTCCAGATCCGCTCGCGCGATGCCACCCCCAGGTGGAAGCCGCCCGGATTCTTCAGGCGCTCGTTGTAGTCCTGGAAGCCTTCGATCACCTGCGCGATGCCGTCGCGAATCAACGCGTAGTCGGCCGCCTGCGCGAGCCAGTCGACCTTGCCGCTGCCGAGCGTGGCGTGTGCCATGCGCGCGACGATCGCAATCTCCGACAACAGATTCTCCGAGGCCGGCTTGTTCATGCCGTACGAGATGTGCACCATGCTCATCGAATCCTCGACGCTCACGCCTTGCGCCACGCCATTTTGCAAGTCGATCTCGGTGCGCCCGAGCGTCGGCAGAATCAGCGCGTCGCGGCCATGCACGAGGTGGCTGCGATTCAGCTTGGTGGTGATGTGCACGGTCAAGTCGCAGGAGCGCATCGCTTCCCACGTGCGCGGCGTGTCCGGCGTCGCGATCGAGAAGTTGCCGCCGAGGCCGATGAACACCTTCACCTTGCCGTCGAGCATCGCCTGGATCGTGTTGACGACGTCGAGGCCATGCTCGCGCGGCGGCTCGAAATCATAGACTTCGCCGAGCCGGTCCAGAAACGCCTGGGTCGGCCTTTCCTCGATGCCGACCGTGCGGTCGCCCTGCACGTTCGAGTGTCCGCGCACCGGGCACAAGCCCGCGCCGCGGCGGCCGATATTGCCGCGCATCATCATCAGGTTCGACAGGATCTGCACCGTCGGCACGGAGTTCTTGTGCTGCGTGAGGCCCATGCCCCACGTCGAAATCACCGCGCGGCCCTTCACGTAGATGTCGGCGAGCTTCAACACGTCTTCAAACGGCACGCCCGATTCGGCGACGATGGTGTCCCAGCTTTCCGCACGCAAATCGTCGGCGAACGCGTCGAAGCCGACCGTGTGTTCGGCGATGAACGCGACGTCGAGCGCACGTTCGAGGCCCGAGGCCAACGCTTCGTCGTCGAGTTCGATCACGCGTTTGGCGACGCCCTTGAGCAGCGCGAAATCGCCGCCGACTTTCGGCCGGATGAACACGGAGCTGATCTTGGTGCTGCCCATCGTGATCATCTCGACCGGATGTTGCGGGCTTGCAAAGCGCTCCAGGCCACGTTCCTTCAGCGGATTGATCGACACAATGGTCGCGCCGCGTTTCGCGCACTCACGCAGCTCGCCGAGCATGCGCGGATGGTTGGTCGCCGGATTCTGGCCGAAGATCAGGAGCGTATCGGCATGTTCGAAATCGTCGAGCGTGACCGTGCCCTTGCCGATGCCGACCGTGTGCGGCAAACCGCGGCTGGTCGCTTCGTGGCACATGTTCGAGCAATCGGGGAAATTGTTGGTGCCGTACATGCGCACGAACAACTGGTACAGGAATGCGGCTTCGTTGCTGGCGCGGCCCGAGGTGTAGAAGGCGGCGCTGTCGGGGTTGTCGAGGCGCTTGAGGTGTTCGGCGATCAGGTCGAAGGCTTCGTCCCAGCCGATCGGCACGTAACGGTCGCGCACGGCGTCGTAGACGAGCGGGTCGGTCAGACGGCCGTGTTGTTCCAATTCGAAATCCGACTGTGCCATCAGTTCTTCAACCGTGTGTTTCTCGAAGAACGCCGGCGTCACGCGCTTGCTGGTCGCCTCGGCAGCCACGGCCTTGACGCCGTTTTCGCAGAACTCGAAGGTCGACGCATGCTCGCGATCCGGCCATGCGCAACCAGGGCAGTCGAAGCCGTCTGGCTGATTCTGCTTGAACAGCATGCGGTAGTCGCCGCCCGTCACCTTTTCCTTGATCAGGTTGATGGCGACGTATTTGAGCGCGCCCCAGCCAGCGGCGGGGTGCGTATACGGTTCAATGCGAGCTGCGGGTTTCTTCATGATCTTGCCCCCGGATGAGGCCTGGACGAGGCTTTAATGCCGATGCCCAGTAGCCTACTGTGTTCCAAAAGCGGCGCAGCATACAGAAAATCGGAAAGCCGAGGGATACAGTTGTTTGATATTTGTCATAGACTGACGTTCCCGCCCACACGTTTGTTTGAGCCACGTCCTTGAAACTGTATGAAAAACTCGCCGATGAATTGACCGAAGCCGTGCGCCGCGGCGTCTTCGCGGCGGGCGAGCGGATTCCATCGGTGCGGCAGGCAAGCCAGCAGCACGGCGTCAGCATCAAGACCGTGCTGCACGCGTACGCGTTGCTGGAAAGCCGGGGGATTGTCGAGACCCGTCCGCAGTCGGGCTATTTCGTGCGCGACGCGGTGGCGACGGCAGTGGCGCTCGACGAGTCGCGTCTAAGCCGCCAGCCGGCCGCGCAAACGCCGCCGGTGGCCGCCGCCGTCGACGTGAGCCGGCTGGTGCTGTCGACCCTGCGCAGCATCCGCGCGCACGACGCCGTGCCGCTCGGCTCACCGTACCCCGATCCGTCGCTGTTCCCGTGGCGCCGCATCAACCAGTACGCGAACGCGATTGCCCGCCGCCAGGCGAGCTGGAACCTGATCGACGATTTGCCGCCCGGCAATTCCGAGCTGATCCGGCAGATCGCGCGGCGCTATGCCGAGAACGGCGTGCCGGTCGATCCGGACGAAATCATCATCACGCTCGGCGCGACCGAGGCGATCAATCTCAGCTTGCAGGCGGTCGCCAAGCCGGGCGATACGGTCGCCGTCGAGTCGCCGACTTACTACGCGATGTTGCACGCCATCGAGCGTCTCGGTATGCGGGCAATCGAAGTGGCCACGCATCCGGTCCACGGCATCGATATCGAGGCGTTGGCCCACGTCATCGCCAGGCAAAAGATCGCCGCGTGCATGGTGATGCCGAACTTCCAGAATCCGCTCGGTTTCCAGATGCCGGACGCGCGCAAGCAGCAACTGGTCGCACTGCTCGCCGCGCACGAGATTCCTGTCATCGAGAACGATGTCTATCAGGAGCTGTACTTCGGCGAGGCGCGGCCGTCGACGTTGAAGAACTTCGATACCAAGGGGCTGGTGCTGCATTGCGCGTCGTTTTCGAAGAGCCTGACGGCCTCGTACCGGATCGGTTGGGCCATGCCGGGGCGCTACCGCGCGCAGGTCGAGAAGCTGAAGTTTCTCAATACGCTGACCACGCCCTCGGTGCCGCAAGTCGCGGTCGCCGATTATCTGAAGCAGGATGGCTACGACCGCCATCTGCGGCACGTGCGCAAGGTGTACCGGCAGCAGGCAAGCATCATGACAGCGATGGTGCAGCGGTTTTTCCCGGCGGGCACGCGCATGTCGACGCCGCAAGGCGGGTACGTGCTGTGGGTGGAATTGCCCGAACGCGTCGATTCAATGCGGCTCTATCAGGCGGCACTCGCGCGCAGCATCACGATCGGGCCGGGCATGATGTTTTCGATGCGCGACGATTTTCGCCACTTCATCCGGCTCAATTACAGCTATCCGTGGACGGCGCAGACCGAGGCGGCTTTGAAGACGCTGGGCGAACTGGTCGCGCATATGGCTTGACAGGTTTGGAGAGGTAAGGAGACTCACTATGGAAGAAGACGAACTCGATCCGGTGCTGGTGGCCGTGCTGGCGCAACTGTGGCGTGCGTATCAGGAAACGCCTGGCGGCGCGTGGTCGCTCGCCAAGCTTTCCAAGCAGGCTGACGTGCCGATGAGCGGCTTGCGGCGACAGTTAACGGCGCTGGTCGACGGTGGTCTGGTGGACACCACCTTCACCGAGGAAGGCACGGGAACGGCGCGCCTGAGCGAGCTCGGCCAGGGCTTGTGCGCTGAGCTGTTCGATGAGGGTGGGCCGCCGGAGCATGAGCAGTCGGACCCGCCGCCACAGGTCCATTGAGTGGCAACGGAATTGGGCGCGCGGGCTTTGCCGGTGTATCCGCTCGGCGATGCCGAGCATATTTTCGGCGCGCAAAGATAAAGATTCCGATATGAGCGGGATAACGAATAATAATTTTTCCGCTGAAATTGGCCTTCGAATATGGCCCCCTATGCTGAAGCCTTGCCCGGGCGTGTCCCGGGCGCTGTGGCAGGCACCTGGAAACCATCGTCGGAGAATTCATGAAAACAAAGCTGGCGCGCGCACTGCATCACTCATTGCGGATCAAATCTGTGCGGACGGTTCTCGCCGCGGCGTTCGGCGCAGCACTTTGCACATCGCTCGCGTTCAACGCCGCGGCGGCCGCAGCGGCGAGCGCGCAACCGCTCGGCATCGCCTTCGTCTACCTCGGTAATCCGGGCGACGCCGGCTGGACCTATGCGCATGAGCAGGGCGTGAAAGAGGTCGAGGCGAAATTCGGCGACAAGATCAAAGTGACGCGCGTCGAGAACGTGCCGGAGTCGGCGGATTCGGAGCGCGTGTTTCGCGACCTGGCGTCCAAGGGCAACAAGATCGTGGTGGGCTCGAGCTTCGGCTTCCAGGATTTCGAGCTGAAGGTCGCCAAGGACTTTCCGGACGCCGTGTTCGAACATGCGACCGGCTACAAGAAGGCGGCCAACTTCGCCACCTATGACGTGCGGACCTATCAGAGCGCCTACCTGGCCGGCCTGGTCGCCGGCTATACGACGAAGTCCAACACGCTTGGCTTTGTCGGCTCGGTGCCGGTGCCGGAGGTGGTGCGCAACATCAACGCGTTCACGATGGGGGCGCGCTCGGTCAACCCGAAGGCGCGTGTGAAGGTCGTGTGGATCAACAGCTGGTTCGATCCGGGCCGCGAAAAGCAGGCCGCCGAGACGCTGATCGGCCAGGGCGCCGACGTGTTGATCCAGAACACCGATTCGACGGCGACGATGCAGACGGCCGAACAGAAGAAAGTGCATGCATTCGGCTGGGACTCCGACATGAAGAAGTTCGGGCCGAACGCGCAGCTGGGCGCCTGCGTGAGCAACTGGGGCGTGTACTACACGCATCTGGTGCAGCAGGTGATGGCGGGTACATGGAACAATTCGCCGGTGTGGTGGGGGCTGAAAGAGAAAGCGATCGATCTGGCCGACATCAATACGGACGCGGTGTCGCCGGCGGCGCAAAAGGCGCTGAACCAGAAGCGTGACGATATCATCGCTGGCAAGTTCAATCCGTTTGCCGGCCCGATCGCGGATCAGTCCGGCGTGGTGAAGGTCGCCGCGGGCAAATCCTTGAGCGATGTGGAACTGCTGCGTTTGAACTGGTTCGTGCAAGGCGTGGATGGGTCGCTCCCGAAGTAATGAATTGATTGGTTTGCCTAACTATTACCAAAGGAGATCGCCCGTGAGTCTTACCGTCTCGACCGATGCCGCAGCCGCTGGCGCGGCGGCGACTTATCCGCCGCAGGGTTTAACGCCGACGCACGAGCAGATCATGCGGCATCTGCGGCATTCGAGCCGGGTGGCCGAGCGGGCGACGCTGCTGGGCCACCACCCGTTCGGCGCGGTGCTGGTCGGCCCGGATCAGGAGACCGTCCTGATGGAGCAGGGCAATGTGGACACGGTGAATCACGCCGAGTCGGTGCTGGCTCGCGTGGCGGCGTTGAATTTCACGCCGGAGTACTTATGGAGTTGTACCTTGTACACCTCGGTCGAGCCTTGCTGCATGTGTGCCGGGACGATGTATTGGGCCAATATCGGCCGCGTGGTGTTTGGCATGACCGAGAAGCGCTTGCTGGAGGCGACCGGCGATCATGCCGAGAATCCGACCATGAGCGTGGACTGCCGGTATGTGTTCGATCATTGCCAGAAGCCCGTCGAGGTGATCGGTCCAGTGGCCGAGGTGGAGACCGAGGTGATGGAGGTTCAGCGGCGGTTCTGGAGCGGCAGATAGCGTGTTTGTTCCTCGGCGTTGCTGAGGTCTGTTTGCCTGCGGCGGGCCGGAATGAAAATTAAAATTGGACGCCGCGGGCAAACACAACGACGCAAAATCTCACTGTGGCGAGCCAGCCTCCACGGGTGCGAGCATAGCTGGTCAGCAGAACCGGTCGCCGCCGTGCGGGATATTTTCACTGACCATGCTTCCCTTGATCCCAGTAGGGCAACCGGTCATTCACAATGATCCCCGGATTCGCGTTTACCGGACGCTTTCAGGCATGAGCATTGCAGGCGAGAATAGCAGGCATGCTTTGGCCGCTACGTCAGCAGGGGCGATCACACGCCCGACGCATTCACACATGCGAGCAGACAGGCACGCGTGCGGGCCATAGCGGCGCGCACACAAATGCGGGACTAAAAACGGGAGAAAAATGAAACAACACCTCGTTCGATGGGGGTGCGCGGCGGCTGGTTTGCTGGCGTTGCCCGCAGTGGCGTTTGCGCAGTCGCAGGCTTATACGAGTAGCACGGTCAACGTGCGCGCCGGGCCCGCTTCGGATTACCCGATCGTGACGCAGTTGCCGGGCGGCGTCCCGGTTACGGTGATGGGTTGCGTCAGCAACTACCAATGGTGTGACGTCGCCGCGCCGAACCTGCGCGGTTGGGTTTATGCCGGGCGGCTCAGCTATCCCTATCAGGGCAGCAACGTGCCGGTGATGAGTTACGGCACCGTGATCGGACTGCCGATCGTGACGTTCTCGATCGGTACTTATTGGGGCAATTATTATCGAGGCCGGCCGTGGTATGGCCAGCAATCCCGCTGGGCGCATCATCCGCCGCCTCCGCCGCTGAGACCGGGTGCAGGACGGCCGCCGGGCGGGCGACCGCCGGGGAATGTTGGCGGACGGCCGCCGGGTGGTCCGCCGCCGGGGAATGCAGGCGGACGGCCGCCGGGCGGTCCGCCACCGGGGAATGCGGGCGGACGGCCGCCGGGCGGTCCGCCACCGGGGAATGCGGGTGGACGGCCGCCGGGCGGTCCGCCACCGGGGAATGCGGGTGGACGCCCACCGGGGAACGGAGGCGGTCATCCGCCGGGCGGCAATGCAGGTGGCCGTCCGCCGGAAGGCAACGGCGGTGGTCACCCGCAAGGTGGTGGCGGCAGACCCTCAGGTGGAGGAAACGGCGGTGGCGGCGGTGGCCGGCCACCGGATCAGCACGGCTGATCGAACAACGGGCACAGGCGGCGGGGACAAGTGATCCTCGACCCGCTTTAGCCCGATTCGTGTTCCGTATCGATGCGACACGTAAGCGGAACCCGTCCGATGCGTCACCCATTCGCTTTAGCCGCGCAACGGTTTTCGGGAAGCCGAACTGCGCCGTGGCATGTCTTGGGGCCTTTTGAGGTGTACCTCAGCGCATCGCCGTCCTGATACCGACGACAGAGTGAGCCGGCGCGTCCAGTCAATACGCCGCATTCAGAAACGCCGAACTAACCGCCCGCAAGGTCTCCTGGGAGCGCGGGTCGCTCAGCCGCGTATGCAATACCACTACTTTGAGGTCGGCAACGTTGGGCCGATGGTCCGTTGTCATCCGTCCACGCCGCCGCCCGATGCCCGCGCGGCGCTAATCGCTCACTTGGCGGGCCTCGCGCTGGCGCCGGCCGTGATCCTCGGATTCGCCGTGTTGATGGTGCTGTCGCCGCATTGGTTGACCGGCTGACCGGCCGGTTTATGCGGTTCGCGCCATGTATCGCGATTAAAGTGCGCCACCCTCGCGTAAACCCCGGTACGCCGCGTACACTACCTTGCCGATGTCGGGTTAGGGGGCGCACAAATGACACGCGAAGCGACATCAGATAGCACGATGGGAGCAACGCCTGAGGGCACCCACTATGGGTCGAATCTGGCCGAGGGGGTGTTGGCGTCGGAGCGTACGGTGTTGCGGCTGATTACCCGCAACACGCCGCTGCCGGAATTGCTGAATGAAGTATGCCGTCGCGCGGAAGCGCTGCTCGGCAAAGGGGCAACCTGTTCGATCCTGTTACTGGATGCGGACGGCGTTCGCGCGCGCGTGGGCGGCGCGCCTTCGCTGCCGGCGCATTTCAGTGCCGCGATCGACGGCGTCGCGATCGGTCCACGGGCCGGGTCCTGCGGCACCGCCATGTACGAACGGCGCATGGTCGCGGTCGAAGATATCGAAACCGATCCGCTGTGGGCCGATTTCCGGCACCTCGCCTTGCCGCTCGGCTTGCGCGCGTGCTGGTCGGTGCCGTTTGAAAACGATGCCGGCACGGTGCTGGGCGCGTTCGCGGTCTATTACCGCACGTCGCGCCGGCCGACCCTCGAAGAAGAGGCGATGCTCCACGACATCAGCCGCAGTGTCGGTCTCGCCGTTCATCAGGACGCCATGGCGCAACGCCTCGCGCGCAGCGAGGAGCATCACCGGCTGGTCGTCGATCATCTCAACGAGGGCATCGTCGTGCAATCGCGCGACGGCGTGGTGCTGGCCTGCAATCCAAGTGCGCAACGTATTTTGCGGGCGAACGTCGACCTGATCGGCCGCGACATTCTCACGGTGATGGTGCGGGTGTACCACGAAGACGGTTCGCCCTTAACCGAGGCCGAGCGCCCGACCACCCGGGTGCTGGCGACCGGCAAACCCGTGCTCGGCACCACGATCGGCCTGGAGCTGACTGACGGCGATATCGTCTGGATTACCGAGAATGTCGTGCCGATCGTCAAGCCGGGCGACAGCGAACCCAGCTCGGTGCTGATCTCGTTCACCGACATCGGGCCGGTGCGCGAGGCACAAAGGCAACTCAGGTTTCTGGCTACCCGCGATCCGCTCACCGGCCTCTACAACCGCGCCTATCTGGCCGAGCGAATGCGCGATCTGTTCGCACCGGGCGGCGTGACGGGGATGGGTGAGCTGGCGCGGGTCGCCGTGCTGTTCGTCGATCTGGACGGTTTCAAGAAGGTCAACGACACCGCCGGTCACGAGGCCGGCGATGCGCTTCTGTGCAGCGTCGCGGAGCGGCTCTCGGCGTGTGTCGCATCGAGCGACACGCTCGCGCGCGTGGGCGGCGATGAGTTCGTGATCGTGGCCAGCGCGTACGAAAGCACGGCTCATCTGATCGCGCTCGCCCAGCGCATTCTCGAGATGATCGCGGTGCCGTTCGCGGTGGCGGACAACGAATACTACATGGGGGCATCGATCGGCATCAGCCTGTTTCCGGAGGACGGCCAGGACGTGCCCACGCTGATGCGCAACGCCGACTCGGCGATGTACCACGCGAAACAATGCGGCCGTAACAACTTTCAGTTCTTCACCGCCGAGCTGAATCAGCATCTGCAGCGCCGCTTCATGATCGAGCAGGCCTTGCGGCGCGCGCTCGCCGCCAACGAACTGAGCCTTGTGTATCAGCCGATCGTCGACAGCCAGTGCGGCCGCACGATCGGCGCCGAAGCGCTGCTGCGCTGGTACAACAGCGAGCTGGGCAACGTCTCGCCGGTGGAATTCATCCCGGTGGCCGAAGACGCCGGCCTGATCGGCGAAATCGGCGGCTGGGTGCTGGCGCGGGCTTGCGAACAGATCGCGCAATGGCGGCGCACGCTGGCGCCGGATTTGATCGTCGCGGTGAATCTGTCGCCGCGCCAGTTCAAAGGCGGGCTGGTGGAGCGGATCGAGCGCTGTCTCGCGCAGTCGGGGCTCGAGCCGGAGGCGCTGGAACTGGAGATCACCGAGCGGCTGTTGATGAGCGACAGTGACGCCGTGTTGCCAATGCTAAGCGCGTTGAACGCAATGGGCGTGCGGATTTCCGTCGACGATTTCGGCACGGGGTACTCGTCGCTGTCGTATTTGAAGCG
Organism: Paraburkholderia sp. RL17-337-BIB-A; assembly: GCF_046025895.1. NCBI lineage: Bacteria > Pseudomonadati > Pseudomonadota > Betaproteobacteria > Burkholderiales > Burkholderiaceae > Paraburkholderia > Paraburkholderia sp. RL17-337-BIB-A. Next base: position 1,492,481 of record NZ_JARESY010000001.1, read on the forward strand.
GTTTCCGCTGCATAACCTCAAAATCGATCGATCCTTCGTCGCGGGCTTGCCGGATCATCGCGATTCGATCGCGATCACCCAGGCGGTGGTGGCGATGGCCCATTCGCTCGGCATGAATGTCACTGCTGAAGGTGTGGAGACTGCCGAGCAGGCGGCGTTTTTGCGCGGGATCGCTTGCGACAAGCAGCAGGGGTATTTTTATAGCCGGCCGGTTGGGGCGAGCGCTTATGCGCGCAGTCTGTGCGACGCGCAGATGGGGCTGGCCGGGGCGTCATGACTGTCCTGATGCTTCCGGCCACGGTCGCAGGCGCGGCAAAACCACTTTGCCGGACGGGCTAATACAGCATTGGACTCTGTTGCCGCAGTCGCCCAGACTCGATTGTTCAGATCGGCAGACAAGTGCCTTCGCGTTCCCGGTATTTATCCGCGCCCCAAGTCTCCCTAAAATTCTCCCATCGAATGTAAATTCCGCGCCATGCCTAAGCGGCCCGGCGCGACGGGAGCCGTTATGCCAGCCTTGATCAAAAACCAGCTTTATCGGCCATCAGTGGTCCTGCCGATGGTCGCCCTCATGCAAGTGATGGTGTCGCAGGACTTCAACCTCGGCCAGGTCGGCTGGGTCGTCGCAGCGCGCGGCGCGCAGGCCGCACTGCAACGCTCGCGCGAATTGATCTGCGCGGCGCACTGCCACGCCTGAACGACTGAAGCTCTTAGAAACGACGATCACGGCAACCCGAGGCGCTGAGGGTAAGATGCTACGACCAGCACCCCAGCCTCGGGAGGTTTGCCATGCCACAGCACTTCGACGCCGTCGTGATCGGCACGGGACAGGGCGGTGCGCCGCTCGCTGTGCGTCTCGGTCAAAGCGGACGTAAAACCGCGGTGATCGAACGCGCGGCCTTCGGTGGGACCTGTGTGAATGTCGGCTGCACACCGACCAAGTCTTATGTGGCCAGCGCCCGCGCGGCCCACGTGGCGCGCCACGCGGCCGACCTGGGAGTGCAGGTGAGCGGCTCGGTCACCGTCAATCTGGCGGCGGTCAAGGCGCGCAAGGACGAGATCATCGGCGAATCGCGCGACGGCGTCGAGAAATGGCTGCGCGGCGCGGATAACGTGACCGTCTTCAATGGCCACGCGCGCTTCACCGGTGCGCATACGTTGTCCATCAGCGGGCCGGACGGTACGGTGCGCGAGGACATCAGCGCCAACGAAATCTTCATCAATACCGGCACGCGCGCAGTCGTGCCGCCGCTCGAAGGACTCGAGCGTATTCGCTACTACACCAACTCCAATCTGCTTGAACTGACGGAACTGCCGGACCATCTGGCGATTGTCGGCGGCAGCTATATCGCGCTCGAATTCGCGCAGATTTTTCGCCGCTTCGGCAGCCGGGTGACGGTGCTGGTACGCGGCGAGCGCGTGCTCACGCGCGAGGATGCCGACTTCGCCAAGTCCGTGCAGAAGGTGCTGGCGCGCGAAGGGATCGAGTTTGTTTTCGGCGTGCAGCCTTCGCGGGTCGAACCGCATCCGCATCGCGAGCATGCGGTGTGTATCGGCTTCGAGCAGAATATTCCCGCGCTCGAAGCGTCGCACCTGCTGTTCGCCACCGGCCGTGAACCGAATACCGACGACCTCGGCCTCGACGCCGCCGGCATCGCGACGGACAAGCACGGCACGATTCCCGTCGACGGCCAGTTGCGCACCAACGTGCCGGGCATCTGGGCGATCGGCGACATCAACGGACGCGGCGCCTTCACCCACACGTCCTACGACGACTTCCACATCGTCGCGGCCAATCTGCTCGACGGCGGCTCGCGCAGCGTCGACTCGCGGATCATGGCGTATGCCGTGTTCGTCGATCCGCCGCTCGCGCGCGTCGGGCTTTCGGAGGCCGACGTGCGCAAGACCGGCCGCGACGCGCTGATCGCCACCATGCCGATGACGCGGGTGGGCCGTGCCCGCGAACGCGGCGAGACCGACGGCTTCATGAAGGTGCTGGTCGACGCCAACAGCAAGCAGATTCTTGGCGCGGCGATCCATGGCATCGAAGGCGATGAAGCCATCCACACGTTTATCGACATCATGACGGCCGGGGCGCCTTATCCGACCTTGCAGTACGCGATGCATATTCATCCGACTATCAGCGAACTGGTGCCGACCTTGCTCGATGGGTTGAAGCCGATGAAGTGAGCGGCGGGGCGCGAGGGGCAAGCGCGAGGGACGGACGGGCGCAGCGGACGAGCGCAAAACGAACGCAGCTTCGAGTGCAACGACGAGTACAAAGAACGAGCACAAAGAACGAGAGCCAAGAACGAGAGCCAAGAACGAGCGCCAGGAGCACAGGCCATGAAACGCGTGATCAACAGCCGCAACCTGTTCGATTTCGGTGCACCGAAGAGCCCGGACGAGCAACTTGATTCTCTGGTAGAGCAACATAGCGTGAGCATCGAGCGGATCGTCTCGAGGGGGCACGCGAGCCCGCCAGACTTCTGGTACGACAGTCCGCGGGCCGAGTGGGTCGTGCTGCTGAGCGGCGCGGCAACGCTCGAATTCGAAGGCGATCCGCAGCCTCATCCGATGAAGCCGGGCGACCACGTGCTGATCGAAGCGCATTGCCGGCATCGGGTGGCATGGACGAGCGGCACGGAGCCGAGCGTGTGGCTAGCGGTTTACTATCCTGGCGTTCGCCGCTGATTGATCGCCGGAGCGCGCCAGGCGGAAGGTACGCTTGCTTCGATCGACGAGGCGATGGATTCGGTTGAAAAGGGGAAAACATGAGCATTAGCATCGTCCAGCTGGGGTCTCCGAGGACGCCCGACGAAGGGCTGCGTATCGGTACCGTTCGGCGACCGCCGCGCGGAGTACCCAGGACGGAATTCAGCACGCGCGACTATTACGATGTATGGCTGCCTAATCTGTCGCCTGATGCGGAGTTGATGAAAGAAGGAAAGATGGCCGCCAGCGACGCTGATTGGGCCGCGTTTGCGAAAAAATTCCGGGCGGAGATGAATGGTAGCGACACCGCCAAGGTGTTGGACCTGCTTGCCGCATTGTCAAAAACGACGCACTTTGCCATCGGCTGCTACTGCGATGACGAAAGCCGGTGCCATCGCAGCATTCTTCGCCAGTTGTTAAGTGAGCGGGGTGCGCTGATAAGGTGATGTGTGCGTAACGCGGCCGGCGGCGCGTATCTGGGGAACGCGGACACGTGGACACGGGATACTCGCGCGCGCCTGCAGCACTATTAGCCGGCAGCAAATCTGCTATTCAAGCTGTGGATTGATTTCCGTTATTAATTTTATGTTTAACATCATTTTTTATGGAATTTAGCACATCCACGCATTACAAAATTCGAGTTGATTCCACTGTTCACGTTGCTGTGTCACATCGGATTTCTGATAGCACATTTTCCCAATTAACTGGCTGGTCGCCGTGGATTTCATGATTCAGGCTTTCAGCCAGTTCCGATCCGTATTCCCTTCAGGGTATCGACTGCGTGATGGCTCGTGTATCCTCTTGCTAACAGGCCGTTCAGCGAATAACCTGTTTTGACCTGATCGGTGTGGCCTTTGAAAATAATTTCAATCATCGAAGGGGCATAAATGAATCGGATCCACCGTGTCATACACGAATGCTCGCCTGATTCTATGCAAATGGCATTTAAAGTCGCCAAGCCGAAAGATAGGCATAAAACTGGCCAAACCGTGACTCATGCCGACAGACTAATTGGCACCGGCGGCGTCGCTGAATCTCGCGACAAACCTCTCCTAAGACCCATTAGTGCCGGCATTCTGTTAATCGGTGTCAGTGCGGCAGTCAGCCCAACACAGGCACAAACCATTTCATTTACGACAAACTCGACTGTCGACATCGGTAATACGACCACCGCCGTTACCGGTTTGCTTGTCAGCAATAACGTTACCGGCACGCTCACCGGGGCGGGCGGTACCCTGGTGTATTCGGGAGGTGTCTTCCGTCTGGGCGGTACGGCCAACGGCACGCAACAGACCTTGAATATGTCAGGCCTCAGCCATTTTGTGTCCAACAATCCCACGCAAGCGTTCAGTGTCGGCGGACAGATTACGGGTGTCGCGGGTCCGGGCACCACCGCCGGCAACATGACGCTGGCTGGAGGGAGCAATACCATCACTGCGGCCTCGTTCGGCGTTGCCGATTTCGACCGTACGGTGTCCTCGACCGCGATCAACAGTGGGACCGTGCTGCTAGGCCAAAGCAACACCATCAACGCAGACCAGATCACGATCGGCAGCAACCAGACCAACGGCACGTTGAGTTTCCAGAGCGGAATAACCAACGGCACACTCGTGCTACGTGGTACTGACGGCAGCAGCCCGGTCAGTGCCATGAATATCGCCACGGGTACCTCCAGCGGTTACACCGGATCGACCGGTACGGTAAATCTCGCTCAAGGGGTACTCGATGCGAAAGTCGACGCCGTGCTGATCGGTGCGGCGGGTTACGGCACGCAGTCAGCGGTCGGCAGCCTGACCATGGGCGGCGGCATGCTCGATGCCACATCGATCACTCTCGGTCGGCGCACCAGCACCAGCGGCAATGGGGGCGCCCAAGGCACGCTGACTGTTAGCGGCGGTACGGTCCGAACCGGAAGCTTGACGCTCGGCGATTTTTCCGGCACGACCGGCTCGGCCACCGGCATCGTCAACCTGAACGGCGGCGCTACGCTTCGTGCCCGGTCGATTCAGCCCGGTGCGGGCACTGCAACCCGAACGATCAACTGGAACGACGGCATGATTGGAAACTATGGCGACGGAAGCAACATGACGGTATCGGGGGCGCAGATCCTGTTGTCCGATAGCGGCACGCATACTTTCGAAGTCGATGGCGCCAATGCGCTTGCCACGGTGAGTTCCACGCTAAGCAATGCAAACGGTGCGGTGACTGGCGGCACGCTCGTCAAAGCGGGATCCGGCACGCTTGCGCTGACAGCAAACAATACCTACAGCGGGGGCACCACGGTCACCGCTGGGCTTGTCAACTTCCAGGCCTTGTCCAACCTCGGTTCGGGCAATGTCACCCTGGATGGCGGTGGTCTTCAGTGGGCTGGCGGCAACACAACCGATGTGTCCGCACGCCTGAATCCGCTGGGTCAGAACGGCGCGATTTTCGATACCGGTGGCAATAACGTGACACTTGCCACAGGCCTTGCCGGGACCGGCGGCAGCCTGGTCAAACAAGGCGCAGGGATTCTGACGCTAACGGGCAACAGCACCTACACGGGAGACACGACGATCAGCGCCGGCACAGTGCAACTCGGCAATGGCGGCACAACGGGCAGTATCGTGGGGAATGTGGCCGATAACGGCACGTTTGCCATCGATCGCTCCGATACCGTGACCTTGCCGGGCGTAATTTCCGGAACTGGCAGTGTGAATCAGAACGGGCCGGGCACCCTCATTCTTGCCGCGGACAATACCTATACCGGAGGCACGACGATCAGCGCCGGCACGCTGCAGGTTGGCAACGGCGGCACCGCCGGGAGCATCGTCAGTGACGTAACCGATAACAGCACGCTTGCTTTCAACCGCAGCGATACGCTGACCTACGGCGGCGCCGTGAGCGGCGCAGGTTCGCTGGAACAGGCGGGTACCGGCACCTTGATCCTGACCGGCAATAACATCTACACCGGCGGCACAACGATCAGCGCCGGCACGCTGCAGCTCGGCAATGGTGGCAGCGGCGGCAGTATTGCCGGCAACGTCAACAATGACGGCGCACTGGTATTCGATCGTTCGGATAGCCTGGTTTATAGCGGAGTTATCAGCGGCACAGGATCCGTTACGCAAGCCGGTAGTGGCAAGGTGGTTCTCAATGGCGTGCAGACTTATAGCGGTAACACAAATGTTGTCGGCGGCACGCTGGTCATTGGAGACAGCGCGCACACCGGGGCAGAACTGGCAGGAGGCGGACAGGTCAACATCGCTGCCGCGGGTGCGCTCGGCGGTTACGGTACGGTGACGGGCCAGGTCGTCAACAATGGGCTGATTGGCGTGGGCAATGCGTTGCCGGCCCTGGCCAATGGCCCGGATGCCGTTTTTACCGTCGCCGGCAATCTCGATAACCATGGCGCGATTACCATGGTCAATGGCTTTGCTGGCGACCGCATGGTGGTGACCGGCGGCACGTATACATCCGACGGTGGACGGCTATTGATCGAGACCGTGCTCAATGCAGGGGGCGCAAGTTCTCAAACCGATACGCTGGCAGCCCAGTCAACGGCCGTCGGCGCCGGCGGTGCGACCGGCATTACCGTTCAACGCGTAGGCGGTGCGGGGGCGGTGACCGACCAGGACGGCATCCAGGTCGTCCAGGTGAGTGATCCGAGCCGCTCGGCGAGCGGTGCATTTACCCTCAATGGCCGCGTGGTCGCGGGCCCCTATGAATACCGGCTGTTCCAGGGCGGGGTGAGCGATCCCACCGACGGGCAGTGGTACCTTCGTTCCGAGCAGCCCACGCCGACGCCGACACCAACACCAACACCAACACCAACACCAACACCAACACCAACACCAACACCAACACCAACACCAACACCAACACCAACACCAACACCAACACCAACACCAACACCAACACCAACACCAACACCAACACCAACACCAACACCAACACCAACACCAACACCAACACCAACACCAACACCAACGCCGGCCAAACTGCTGAGACCTGAAGGGGGTGTTTATCTAGGCAACAAGTACGCGGCGCAGACCATGTTTCTGAGTACGCTGCATGACCGCTTAGGTGAGCCCCAGTTCGCCGAATTCGATAAGCCGGACGGCAGCGCCCGGCTTGCTGCAGGATGGGCGCGCGTCGTCGGCACGAGCTTGCGTAGCGACGCAGCTGGCGGTCAGCTGGCTGTGAGAACGCAGGGAGAAGTGCTGCAGGCAGGCGGTGATGCAGCGCAATGGTCCGTGCTGCAGAGCGGCGACCGCTTGCATCTGGGCGTCATGACCGCATACGGCAACATGCGCACGAACTCGAGCGCGGACGGCAACCCTTTCAATGCGCACGGCACCGTGAATGGCTACGCGGTCGGCACCTACGCCACATGGTTCGCTAACGAAAAGGACCGGCTCGGCGCTTATGTCGACAGCTGGGTCCAGTACGGCAACTTCGACAACGAGGTCGAGGGCGATCTGCTGCCGGGCGAAAAGTACAGCGCACATAGCTGGACCGGGTCGCTGGAGGCGGGATACGCGCTGAAGCCATTCGGTAGTGACTGGGTGATCGAGCCGCAGGGGCAACTCATCTACATCGACTACAGCGCGGGCACTCATACGGAAGTCAACGGCACTGACGTCGCGGACAACAGTTCTGGTGGGCTCGTAACCCGCCTGGGCGCGCGCATCTACCGGGATTTTGCGAGAGATAGCGGCAAGACGATCCAGGCATCGTTCGAGGCCAACTGGTGGTACACCAACCGCAAAAATGCGGTAGCAATGGACGGTGTGAACGTTCCGCTCGATGGGATTGCGAAAAGCACTGGGGAAATCAAGGCAGGGGTGCAATACCGCTTCGCTCATCGGTGGCAAACCTGGGGTAGCGTGGCGTGGGCCTTTGGTGGTAACGATTACCAGCGGCTGACCGGTATGGCGGGCGTGAAATACACCTGGTAGCGGTGTCTCCGTGCGTCGCGAACGCGGGCCGTCGGGGTTCGCATGTTCTTCTCGCGCGGCGATACATGCGGCGGCCCGATATTGACACGTGGTTCGCGCTCACGAACCACGGCCCGCATCGACAAATCGCGCGGTCATCGCCGATAATTGCCCTCGGGCTTGCCAGCATAAGCATGCCGACATGCTGCGCGCGGTGCTCGCGCGTAAGGATCAGCTTCCCGGCACACCCGCATTCTCCTCACAACCGCCGTTGCACGACCAGGAAACCGACCGATGGGCAAGGGACGCGTCGAAGCCTTCAGCGATGGCGTGATCGCCATCATCATCACGATCATGGTGCTCGAATTGAAGGTGCCGGAAGGCTACGATCTTGCCGCGTTGCGCCCGGTGGCGCCGGTGTTTTGCGCCTACGTGCTGAGTTTCATCTACGTCGGCATCTACTGGAACAATCACCACCACATGTTCCATGCCGTCCAGAAGGTCAATGGCGCGGTGTTGTGGGCCAATCTCCATCTGTTGTTCTGGCTCTCGCTGCTGCCGGCGGTGACGCATTGGGTCGGTGAAAATCATCTGGCTTCGTGGCCGACCGCGATGTACGGCGTCGTGCTGTTCATGTCGGCGATGGCCTATTTCATTCTGACCCGCATGCTGATCCGCGAACACGGCAAGGACTCGACACTGGCCAAAGCCGTGGGCAACGACTTCAAGGGCAAGGTCTCGGTCATCATCTATCTGTCGGGCATTGCGCTGGCATTCGTTCAGCCGTGGCTCTCGGCTGCGCTCTATACGCTCGCCGCGGCGTGGTGGCTGGTGCCCGACCGGCGCATCGAACACGTGCTGGAAGCGTAAGCATGCTGCTTGCGCTCAAGCTCGCGCTGGTGCCCGCGTTTCTCGCCGCGCTGACCGTGGCGGGGCGGGTGTGGGGACCGTCGGTGGCGGGATGGCTGGCGGGGCTGCCGGTGGTCGCCGGGCCGATCGTGTTGCTGCTCGCGCTGGAGCGTGGGCCGGCGTTCGCGGCGCAGGCTTCGGCGGCATCGATCGCGGCGATCGCCGCCTCCGAGGCGTTCAATTTTGCGTATACGTGGACCTGCCGGCGTTCAGCATGGCCGTTTTCGCTCATGGCCGGCATGCTCGGGTGGGTTGGTGTGGCGATGCTGCTCACGCACTTGCCCGGCGGATTGCCGTGGGCCGTGGCGGTGGGCTGCGTGGCGGTGGCCGTGTCGCAAAGCGGTTTGCCGCGCGTCACAGGGCATGTGCCGGCGGCGCGCCTCGGGCTCGGCGATCTTGCGCTGCGCATGCTCGCCGGGGCACTGCTGACGGTGGCGGTGACCACGCTGTCGGCGTCGATGGGTGCGACGTGGAGCGGGCTGCTGTCGGTGTTTCCCTTGCTCGGCATCGTGCTTGCGGTGTCGGCTCAGCGCGCGCATGGCGCGGACTTTGTCGCGTTGTTGATGCGAGGCATGGTGATCGGGCGCGGTTCGTTTGCGGCGTTCTTCGCCGTGACCGCGATGATGCTGCCGCACTACGGTGTGTGGCCGAGCTTTGCATGTGCGGCGCTGGTGTCGGTGGTCGTGCAGGGCGTGACTAAGCGGATGCTCGCGGCGAAGCGGCCGGTGCAGGCTTTGACGCGTGAGCTTGCAGAACAACAGTCGGCGGATTGAGAATTGAGCGGGTGAACGCGCGCACCTGCCTGCCTCCGGACTCTGCACGTGTAATTCTGAAACTGTCGGTGGATTGAGAATCGAGTGGGTGAACGCGCGCACCTGCTGAACGTCTGCTTCCGGACTGCACGTGTGGATCTGAATTTGCCGAGCAGGCCAAGCGCTTTGAGCGTGCGAACTCACTAACCCAGTGCAGACGGATTGGTCGTTCGAACTCGTTGTGCAACCGCAGGTATCTTGAGCGCGCGAGCTCGCCGGCCCGCCGCAAACAGCAGACCAACGCCGTTTGGACGATACTCGCGCTATGACTTCGCGCACCCAACGTTCCTCAGCCACCCGAATCGGCCTGATCTCCGACACGCACAACCTCGTGCGTCCCGAAGCGCTGCAGTATCTCTCGGGCTGCCACGCGATCATCCACGCGGGCGATATCTGCAATCAGGCGGTGCTCGATGCCCTCGCGCGGATCGCGCCGGTCACCGCCGTGCGCGGCAATAACGACATCGAAGAGCCGGTCGCCGCGCTGCCGACACACGTCAAGCTCACCGTTCAGCAGGTGACGATCCTCGTCGTACATGACATCACCGACGTGGGCGACGATCCGCGCAGTGAAGGCATCGACGTAGTCGTGACCGGGCACTCGCATAAGCCCGCGATCAGCGAGCGCGACGGCATGTTGTTCGTCAATCCAGGCAGCGCCGGACCCAGGCGGTTCAAGTTGCCGATTTCCGCCGGCATGCTGATCATTGAAGGCGGGCACGCAAGTGTGGCGGTCGATTTTCTGGTGACATAAAAAAGCGGGCCGGCGAATTTTTGCCGGCCCGCTTTCGCAAGCGCTAACGTGAATTGCTGTGGTTGCCTGCCGCTAACCGCTAACCGCTAACCGCTAACCGCTAACCGCCAACCGCGACTGCGGACGACACGCGTACAACCTCGGCGGCTAGCTACCATGCAACCCAGGCGATCAGGCTCGCGCCGTAGCCGCGGCAGCATAACCCTCATCCATCTCCGCCGCCTCACGCTCGTCGCGCAGCACCGCATGCGCTTCCGCACGCGTTGCGACACACGGACCCGAGCCGAGCAACGGCTTGCGGGCCGTTTCGCGCAGCGCGAATACCGACACGATGCCGATCAACGACGCGCCCATCAGGTAGTACGCGGGCATCATCAGATTGCCGGTGCTGTCGACCAGCCACGCCGTGACGAGCGGCGTCGTCCCGCCGAACAGCGACACCGAAATGTTGAAGCCGATCGCGAGCGCACCGTAGCGGATCTTGGTGGGGAACAAGGCCGGCAGTGCCGACGGCATCACGCCGGTAAAACACGACAGCAGCACACCGAGAATCATCAGGCCGCCGAACACCGGCAGCACCGTGCCCATGCGGATCAGCAGCAGCGCCGGAATCGACAGCGCGAACAGACCCACGCAGCCGAACAGCATGACGGGCTTGCGGCCGATCGTATCGGACAGGCGGCCGGCTGCGAGCGTCATCGGCATCATCAGCACCATCACGAGCAGCACGAGGAACAGGCCATGCGTTTCGTTGAAGTGCAGCGTGGCCGACAGATAGCTCGGCAGATACGAGAGCGCCATGTAATCGGTGACGTTGAAGATCAGCACGAGGCCGACGCACAGCAGAAGCGGCTTCCATTGCTGCATCAGCAACTCGCGGAACGATTGCTTCGGGAGCGCTTTGTCTTCGGCTTCGCGTTGCTCGGCCTGCTTCTTGAACGCAGGCGTTTCTTCGAGCTTCATCCGGATGTAGAGACCCACCAGACCCAACGGGCCCGCGATCAGGAACGGCACACGCCAGCCCCACGAGAGCAGCGCGTCATTCGAGAGCGTCGCCGTCAATACCGCGACCGTACCCGCGCCGAGCACATAGCCGATCAGCGTGCCGAACTCGAGGAAGCTGCCCATGAAGCCGCGGCGCTTGTCCGTCGAGAATTCGGCGATGAAGGTCGCCGCGCCGCCGTACTCACCGCCCGTCGAGAAGCCTTGCACCAGACGCGCGACCAGCAGCAACGCCGGCGCGAAAATGCCGATCGTCGCGTAACTCGGAATCAGGCCGATTGCGAAGGTGCCGAGCGCCATCATGATCATCGTCATGGCCAGCACGCGCTGACGGCCGATACGATCGCCCAGCGGTCCAAACACCATGCCGCCGACCGGCCGCACAAGGAACGCCGCGGCGAACGTGCCGAAGGTGGCGATCAACTGGGCGGACGGGCTCGACGACGGGAAGAACACTTTGCCGAGCGTGACAGCGATGTAGCTGTACACGCCGAAGTCGAACCATTCCATCGCGTTGCCGAGCGCCATTGCGCCGACGGCTCGCTTGAGGAGAGATTTGTCGACGACGGTGATGTCGTCGAGTGAGAGGCGTAGTTCTTCTTTTTGGTGTCGCCAGAAGCCGTTGCTGGAAGCGGTCAAGGTGAAAACTCCAATGACTGCGACGAAACTCACGAAAACGCGCATGAATGTTCCGCCACGGGTGCTGGGGAAGTGCAGTTTCGCGAGCTAAGGCGATGGCTTCTCCATCGCCTGCAAGGACGAAAGAGTGGGGCGCAAAGAAAAACACAACGCCCGTGCCTCGCAAGACAGGTCGCGAAAAATCACTCGTCTAAATTGTGCTGACTGTTGCATCTGCGTGGCCGTGGAAGGGGGGCAGATGCATGAGGACGCTGGGGTGGCTGAAAGCTGGCCCATGCGCCGCTGGAAGGCTTGAAACGAAAAAGGCCGGTGCTGGATCGCCGCTCACGATGCGAGATGAAACGGTGAAACGACCGACGAGCCTTCTTGTATAAAAACTGTTCAATCCGCCTGGCTGAAATTCGCTGTGAACCCGCGGTGAAAACCATGCGAGCAGTGCTTGCGAATGCTACCTAACCAAGCCTGATGTTAACGTGAATGAAGGTGAATTGCTGTTGGAACGATGCACATGATAGCACGATGACAGAGGATCGCGCAAACCCGAGAACCGGAGCGGGTTTTCGGGACGGCGTGCAATCCCTTGCGGGGCGGGGGATTTGGCGCGATTCGGCGGTACGGAGAAGTGGCTTAAAACTGGCCGGAAATGTACCGTCTGGAGAGTTTTTGCGGCACGGTTGGAACGAAAACCGGACGAAAAAAATCCGCGCACGCGGCGCGGATTTTTCATCGGGCTGATCGCCAAGGCTGGCGTGCAACCGAAAGCGCTTACTCAGCTGCCGGCGGCACGTAGCCTTGGGCTGTATCGGCGCCTTCACCGAAGAAGAACTTCTCGGTTTGCTTCATCAGATATTGGCGCGCGCGCGGATCGGCCATGTTCAGGCGGTTTTCGTTGATCAGCATGGTTTGCTGCTTCAACCACGCCTGCCAGGCTTCCTTCGAAATGCTTTCGTAGATCCGCTTGCCGAGTTCGCCCGGCAGCGGCGGGAAATCGAGGCCTTCGGCTTCCTTGCCGAGCTTCGCGCATTGAACCATACGAGTCATGCTGTGCTTCTCCGTTAATCAGATGTGAGGCGGGCAGTCGCTTTATATGGGGACGCTCAGAGCTGTTTCATCAGCACGAGCGACTTGCGCTGCCAGTTATAAAGCCGGCGGCGGTCTTCGGGCAGGTCGTCGACCGTGACCTTGACGAAGCCGCGTTTGAGAAACCAGTGTTCGGTGCGCGTGGTGAGCACGAAAATGCGCGTGAGGCCGCGCGCCCGGGCACGTTGTTCGATGCGCTTCAACAGGCGCTCGCCGTCGCCGGTGCCTTGCGCTTCCGGCGAGACCGTGAGGCACGCCATTTCGCCGATGCGCTCCTGCGGGTAGGGATACAGCGCCGCGCAGCCGAACAGCACGCCATCGTGCTCGATCACCGAGAAATGGTCGATGTCGCGTTCGATCTGGTGGCGCCCGCGCCGCACCAGCGTGCCGTCGGATTCGAGCGGCTCGATCAGCGAGAGAATGCCGCCGACGTCGTCCGGCGTGGCTTCGCGCAGGCTTTCGAGGTTCTCGTACGAGATCATCGTGCCCACGCCGTCGTGCAGGAACAGTTCGAGCAGCAGGCTGCCGTCGAGCGCGTAGGGGATGATGTGCGCCCGCGCCACACCGCCGCGGCAGGCGCGGATCGAATGTTTCAGATAGAAGCCCGCGTCGCCGGTGACCTCGCCGCTTTCGTGCAGCTTGTAGGCGTCGTCGAGCGACAGTTCGCGGACCAGTTGGGGGCCTTCTTCGCCGGCTTGCATCAGGCCCGGCGTTTCGGTCAGGAACACGATCTTGTCGGCGCGCAGCGCGATCGCGGCCGCCGAGGCGACGTCTTCCATGGCCAGATTGAAGGCTTCGCCGGTAGGCGAGAAGCCGAGCGGCGAGAGCAGCACCAGCTTGCGGCTCGCGAGCGAATGGCGGATCGAATCCGCGTCGATCTTGCGGACCACGCCGGTGTGGGCGAAGTCGACGCCGTCCAGAATGCCGACCGGGCGCGCCGTCACGAAGTTGCCGGACACCACGCTGATGTGCGCGTGCGCCATCGGCGTGTTTGGCAAGCCCTGGCTGATTGCCGCCTCGATATCCAGACGCACTTCGCCAGCTGCTTCTTTCGCCGACTCCAGGGCGCGCGCGTCGGTAATGCGCATGCCGTGCGAAAACTCGGATTCCACGCCGTGCAGACTCATCTGCTCTTCGACCTGCGGTCGCGAGCCGTGCACCAGCACGATCTGGATGCCCATGGCTTGCAGCAGCGCGATATCGGACACGAGCGCATTCAGGAGCCCCTGATGCACCACCTCGCCACCGAACCCGACGACGAACGTCTTGTTCCGGAACGCATGGATGTAAGGGGCGACTGAGCGCATCCAGTCGACGAATTGCGCGTGCTGTGCGAGATCTTCCGTTGCTCCGGCGGGGGCCGGAACGCTCGCGGGCGCGGGGACGAGGTCGGTTTGGGAATTCATGCCGGGGATTATAATGCGCCCCCATGTCGAATGTACCCAAAAGTCCCGCTGCGGCGAACGAGAATGCGGCGCCGGCCGCCGATCAGGTGAAGTCCGGCGACGCGCGGCGCCGTGATGCGCAGGATGCTAAGCGCAACGCGCCGGAAACGGCGCGCGAGCAGCGACGCGCTGTGGAAGGCGCGGCCCTGTCTGTGCAGAAAAAAAACCCGCCGCACGCGGCGCACCGCGAAGCGGGGGCGCCGACGACCCACATGAAGCAGGAAGGGCGCAAACACGCGCAGCAAGGAGATGCGGCGCGCAAGCAGCCGGATGTCGGCGGCGCGGCGCAGCCAGCGCGTCGTCACGATGGAGGCGCCCAGAAAGCGCCCCAAGGCCAAAGCCAGCCGCACGGAGAAGCGCGGCGCGCGCATACGGACGGCGCACGGGCGCCGAATCAGCCGAGGCGTGGCGAAGCTGACGCCGCATCGAATGCACAGCGCGCGGCGCGTGCCAATCAGCAAAGCGGCGCACCGGTTCAAAACGGTCAGCCCCGCCGCGAACCGGGCGGGTCCGCGCAAAAATCCCCGCAAGCAGGCGCTGCGCAAAACGACCAGCCCCGCCGCGAACCACGTCCTCCGCGCGTTCAACGCGTCGTCGAGCCGAATCCGATTCCGCCGATCACGTTCCCCGAAGCGCTGCCCGTCTCGGGCCGCCGCGAGGAAATCGCCAAGGCCATCGCACAGAATCAGGTCGTGATCGTCTGCGGCGAAACCGGCTCCGGTAAAACGACCCAGCTGCCGAAAATCTGCCTCGAACTCGGCCGTGGTCTCGGCGCGGGCGGCACGGGTCTGATCGGCCACACGCAGCCGCGCCGGATCGCGGCATCGGCGACGGGCCGCCGCATCGCCGAAGAACTCGGCACGCCGTTTGGCGAAGTGGTCGGCTATAAGGTGCGTTTCACCGACAATCTGTCGCCGGGCGCGTCGGTCAAACTCATGACCGACGGCATTCTGCTCGCCGAAACGCAGACCGATCCGCTGCTCAAAGCCTACGACACGCTGATCATCGACGAAGCGCACGAACGCAGCCTCAACATCGATTTTCTGCTGGGCTATCTGAAGGAAATTCTCGTCAAGCGCCCCGATCTGAAGCTGATCGTGACCTCGGCGACGATCGACGCGGATCGCTTCGCACGCCATTTCGGCAGCGCAGAAAAGCCCGCGCCCGTCATCGAAGTGAGCGGGCGTCTGTATCCGGTCGAGGTGCGCTACCGACCGGTCGCGGAGGACAGTCCGGCGGTGAAGTCGGCGGAAGGCTCTGCAACGGCGTCGTCACGTGAATCGCGTGACAGGCCGAAGACGCAGCGCGAGACCGATCGCGATCTGATGGAAGCGATCGTCGATGCGGTCGACGAACTGTGCCGCGAAGGCCCCGGCGACGTGCTGGTCTTCCTGCCCGGCGAGCGCGAAATCCGTGATGCCGCCGAAGCGTTGCGCAAGCACCATCCGCCGCACACGGAAATTTTGCCGCTGTTCGCTCGTTTGTCAGCTGCCGAACAGGAACGCGTGTTCCGCACCTCGAACGCGCGCCGCATCGTTTTGGCAACCAACGTCGCAGAAACCTCGCTGACGGTGCCGGGCATTCGCTATGTGGTCGATACGGGTCTCGCGCGCGTGAAGCGCTACTCGTATCGCAACAAGGTCGAGCAACTGCAGGTCGAGTCGATCTCGCAGGCCGCCGCGAATCAGCGGGCAGGGCGTTGCGGCCGCGTCGCGGACGGCATCTGTATTCGTCTGTACGAGGAAAGCGACTATCAGGGCCGCGTGCGCTTCACCGACCCGGAAATCTTGCGCTCGTCGTTGGCGTCGGTGATTCTGCGCATGAAGTCGCTGCATCTGACGGCGATCGAGACCTTCCCGTTCATCGAGCCGCCGCCGGGCCGCGCGATCGCCGACGGTTACCAGTTGCTCAACGAACTGGGCGCCGTCGACGATGACAACCAGCTCACGCCGCTCGGCCGCGAACTCGCGCGCTTGCCGCTCGATCCGCGCGTCGGCCGGATGATTCTCGCCGCGCGCGATCAGCAGGCGTTGAAGGAAGTGCTGATCATCGCCAGTGCCTTGTCGGTCCAGGATCCGCGTGACCGGCCGATCGAAGCGCAGGAGCAGGCCGACCAGGCGCATCGCCGGTTCGCCGATGAGCGTTCGGAATTCCTGCAATGGCTGAAGATCTGGAACTGGTTCGAAGAAGCCATCGCGCACAAGAAGACGAACCGGCAATTGCAGGATGAGTGCCGCAAAAACTTCCTGTCGCAACTGCGCCTGCGTGAATGGCGCGACGTGCATTCGCAACTTCTGACGGTGGTGCGCGAGCATGGCTGGCGGCTGAACGAGGCCGAAGCGACGTTCGAGCAGATCCACCTCGCGTTGTTGACCGGCTTGCTCGGCAACATCGGCCTCAAAGCGGACGACGAACCGTATTTCCTCGGCGCGCGCAGCATCAAGTTCTACCTCTGGCCAGGCTCGGCGCTGGTGAAGAAGGCCGGCAAGTGGGTGATGGCCGCGGAACTGGTCGAGACCAGCCGTCTGTACGCGCGCTGCATCGCGAAGATCGAGCCGGAATGGATCGAGAAAATCGGCGAGCATCTGCTGAAAAAGTCCTTGTCCGAGCCGCATTGGGAAAAGCGCGCGGCGCAGGTGTCGGCGTTCGAGCGCGCGATGCTGTACGGCCTGCCGATCTATCACCGGCGGCGCGTGAGCTTCGGCAAGCAGGATCCGGCGCGGGCGCGCGAGCTGTTCATTCGGGGCGCGCTGGTCGAAGGCGAGTTCGATACGAAGCTCGCGTTCTTCGCGCATAACCGCAAGCTGCTTGCCGATATCGAGCAGCTGGAACACAAATCGCGCCGCCAGGATGTGCTGGTCGACGACGAACTGATTTTCGGCTTCTACGACCAGGCGTTGCCACAAGGGATTTACACGGGGGCGTCGTTCGAGCGCTGGTATCGCGACGAGGTGAAAAAGAGCGCTCAGCCGGAAGACAGATTGCGTCTGCTGTATCTGTCGCGCGACGATCTGATGCGGCATGAAGCGGCCGGCGTGACGACCGATCTGTTCCCGAAACGGATGACGATGGCCGGCGTCGAGATGGCGCTGACCTATCATTTCGAGCCGGGTTCGCCGCGCGACGGCGTGACGCTCGCGGTGCCGCTGTATGCGCTCAATCAGGTCGACGCGCGGCGTTGCGAGTGGCTTGTGCCGGGCATGCTGAAGGAGAAGACGCAACTTCTGCTGAAATCGTTGCCGCAGAAGCTGCGGCGTCATTGCGTGCCGCTGCCTGAATACGCAGCCGGTTTCGTCGAACGGCATGGCGGTCCGCGCTTCGGCGCGGGCGGTTTGCTCGAGTCGCTGATCGCCGATGTTCGCGAGCAGACCCAGGTCGCCATGAAACAATCCGACTTCAAGCTCGAGACGCTGACGCCGCATCTATTCATGAACTTCAAGGTCGTCGACGAGCACGGGCGGCAGCTCGCGATGGGCCGGAATATGTCGCAACTGCGCGCGGAACTCGGCGGCCAGGCACAGCAGCATTTTCAGAAGATTGCGTCGAGCGCGGCTGGGGCAGCGTTAGCGGATGCGGGCGGCGGTGGCGGCGTGGCCGGTGCCGCGCAAGCGAGCGGAGCATCCGGCGCGCACGCGGGCGGTGCGGCAGGCGGTGCGGCGTCGCGAGGCAAGGGCGCTGCTGCGTCCGGCCCGCTTACCGCGTTGCAAGACGGCGCGCAAGGCACCGCTCAAGGCACCGCGCTGTACGAAAAGCTGACCACATGGAATTTCGGCAAGCTCCCCGAGTTGCTCGAAATTCGCCGTGGCGGGCAGACTTTGTTCGGCTATCCGGCGCTAGTGGATCGCGGCACGCATTGCGACGTCGAGGTATTCGATTCACCGGACGAAGCCGCGCGGATTCATCGCGCAGGGCTGCGGCGATTGTTCGCGTTGCAACTGAAAGAGCCGATCAAGTATCTGGAAAAGAATCTGCCGGGTCTGCGCGAAATGGCAATGCAGTTCATGCCGCGCGGCACGCAGGAAGAGTTGCGCGATCAGTTGATCGACACCGCGCTCGACCGTGCCTGTCTGCAAGACCCCTTGCCCGCCGACGAGGTCAGTTTCCATACGCGCCGCGACGAAGGCCGCAGCCGTCTCACGCTGCTGGCTCAGGAAATCTCGCGGCTGGTGGGGCAGATCCTGAGCGAATACGCGAGCGCGACGAAGAGGCTCGTGCAGGCGAAGTCGTTCACGGCGGCGTATGCGGACATGCAGAACCAACTCGACGGGCTGATCGGCAAGCGCTTCGTGGTCGATACGCCGTACCCGCAGCTGGCGCACTTTCCTCGCTATCTGAAAGGGATTGCGCTGCGCGTCGACAAGCTGAAGGCCGACTCGGCGCGCGACGCGCGGCAGTTCGCTGAGTTTCATCCGCTCCTGCAAAACTATCAGCGCGCAGTGGCGCAACGCGGTGGCGTGCTGGATCCGCGTCTGTCGGAATTCCGCTGGCTGCTGGAAGAGTTGCGGATTTCGCTGTTTGCGCAGGAGTTGCGTACGCCGATGCCGGTTTCCGTGAAGCGTCTCTACAAGGTGTGGGAGTCGATGCAGCGCTGAGTGGCGAGTGGCACGGAGGCGCCTTGCACTTGCTTTATTCGAGCGGCGTTGACCGGCTCCGTGCAACGCTTTTGTCGCGCGCACAAAAAAGCGCGCGATACCACTCCTCGTGAGAATGACATCGCGCGCAAAGGACGCGGACACTCTCGGATCCGCGCCCGCTCGCTGCTATACAACTCCTTCAGTAGCCTCCAACGTGTCTGGCTCAGGTTGAGCCAGACACGCGTGTTGACGTCTTACCAGTGCATGCCGGCACCGACCGACGCGCCGAACTGACCACGCGAGTCGGTCGTACCTTGCACCTTGTAGACCCACTTGCCGGTTTCAGACAGTTGCGACACACCGATGGCCATCGCCGACTGGCCACCGTACGTGCCGCCCGCCATCGCCACCATGCCGTGGCCCGGCAACACCGCTTGCGGCAAGCCGGCAACCGCCAGCGCCGACGCCGTGCCGCCGTATGCATCGCGGCGTGCAGAGCGGATCTGGTCGTTGGTGTAGCTGTTGGCCTGGTTGACTGCGCCGCTCACGCTTTGTTGCAACTGGTTCACGTTGACCGCGTCCGTGCCCTGCACGCCGGCGGCGACATTGGTGATCTGACGCTCCTGACCTGCTGCGCCAACCGATACCGTATTCGCCCGATCCGCGACGGAGCCCTGACCAAGCGCAACCGAGTTGTAGGCGCTCGCATTCGCCGCTGCGCCGAGTGCGGTCGCGTTGTTGCCGCTCGCGCTCGAATTCGCGCCGATTGCCACCGCGTTGCTGCCCGTGGCTTGCGCGTTCGCGCCCGACGCGACCGAGTGCGTACCGGTTGCCGCCGCGCCTTCGGTATCGCGATCGCCTTCCGCGCTGTAGAACGGATTGGCTGTATTGACCGTGATGTTGCTGACCGCGCCGTTGATGGCCGCATTCAGCTGACCGAGGTTGACCGCATCGCTTGCATCGACGCCGTCGGCGACGTTGTGAATCGCGGTGCCTGCGTCGCCGCCGAGCGTCACACTGTTCTTGTTGACGCTGCCGTCAGCGTTCTGGTCGTACATCACGGCGCCGTCGAGCTTGGCGGCAGTGGCGGCCGTCTGGTCGCTGACCGCCTTCAGCTGGGAGACGTTGACGGCGTCGGTGTCGGCGGTGCCGGCCGCGACATTGGTGATCTGACGCTCGCTGCCCGCCGAGCCGACAGACACGCTGTTTGCGCGGTCTGCGATCGAGCCTTGGCCGAGCGCGACGGAGCCGGCGACAATGGCGCTCGCGCCTTGGCCCAATGCGACCGAGCCGTTGGCGCTGGCTTCAGCCATGTTGCCGAGCGCGACGCTGCCGAATGCCGTCGCGGAGGCGTTGCTGCCGATTGCGGTGGCGAGCGGGCCAGTTGCTGTTGCGCCGCCGCCCACCGCCGTGTCGCCGTCGTCGCTGGCGACGGCGTTGGCGCCGACCGCCGTCGAAATCGTGCCGGTGGCGGTGGCGAGCGTGCCGACGGCGGTGCTGTCCGTAGCGCTCGCCCATGCGGTTGTACCGGCGGCGAAGGATTTTGCGCCTGACGCGTCGGCGCCGCTGCCGATTGCGACTGAATGGTCGCCAGTGGCGAGTGCATCGTCACCGCTGCCGTCGATGCCGGTCGCCTTGAAATAGCGTGAAGCGCTCGCCGTGGCGGCAGCCAGTTGACTGACGTTGACCGCGTCGGTGGCTTGCGTGCCGGCTGCGACGTTGGTGATCTGGCGTTCGCTGCCTGCTGAGCCAACCGAAACGGTGTTGGCGCGATCGGCGATGGAGCCTTGGCCTAACGCGACAGAACCGGCTGCGGCGGCACTCGAACCTTGGCCCAATGCGACCGAACCGTCCGCGCCGGCGTCAGCCATATTGCCGAGTGCGACGCTGCCGAATGCCGTCGCGGAGGCGTTGCTGCCGATTGCGGTGGCGAGCGGGCCCGTTGCTGTTGCGCCGCCGCCTACCGCCGTGTCGCCGACGTCGCTGGCGACGGCGTTGGCGCCGACCGCCGTCGAAATCTTGCCGGCGGCCGTGGCGAGGGTACCGACGGCGGTGCTGTCGATTGCGTCTGCCGAGGCATTTGTACCGGCAGCAAAGGACGCCTTGTCCAACGCAATCGCGCCGCTGCCAATTGCGACGGAGTAGTCGCCGATCGCGAGTGCATCGTCACCGCCGCCGGCAACGCCGGTCGCCTTGAAATAGCGTGAAGCGCTCGCCGTGGCGGCAGCCAGTTGACTGACGTTGACCGCGTCGGTGGCTTGCGTGCCGGCTGCGACGTTGGTGATCTGGCGTTCGCTGCCTGCCGAGCCAACCGAAACGGTGTTGGCGCGATCGGCGATGGACCCTTGGCCTAGCGCGACGGAGCCGGCGACAGTGGCGCTCGAACCTTGGCCCAATGCGACCGAACCGTCCGCGCCGGCGTCAGCCATGTTGCCGAGCGCGACGCTGCCCAATGCCGCTGCGGATGAGTTGGCTCCAATCGCAGTGGCGGCCGCGCCCGTTGCTTCCGCACCGGCACCTACTGCGGTGGCCACCGACGTGCTGGCAACGGAATTGGCGCCGAGAGCCGTGGAGCTTTCGACCGTTGCGGCGGCGTTGTAGCCGACTGCGACACTATCCTTGCCTTGCGAAAGAGAATCGCTGCCTAGTGCAGTGGCGTATTGAGCGGTTGCCGACGAGCCCGCGCCAAGGGCGGTTGTGCCCACTTCGCTAGCCGATGAACCCGCCCCCAACGCGGTAGACCCTAACCCCTCGGCTTGAGCGTTCGATCCGACCGCGACTGCCATGTTGCCTGCAGTCGTCCATGCGCCGACCGCGACTGAGCGCAGTCCATTGGCCTGCGCGTCATAGCCGACCGCTGATGACGCGATACCAGTTGCATGGGCATCGTCCGGCGTCAAGCCGGTGTCATTGGTGCGCACGTATTTGACGCCGGTGCCGTTGTTCGCGGTATAGGTGGCGCTGGTATCACCCGCGATGGCAAAAAGCTGCGCACCGTTGACGGCGTCCGTGCTAGTGGCTGAAACCGCACCTTGGTGCAGGTTCGTGATCGTGGTGCCACCCGTCGCGCCACCGTCCGTTGATGCTGGGCCGGCGAGCGTGACGCTGCTCCTGTCGGCGGGCGTTGCGTCGTATTGAACGCTATTGGCGGTCGCCGCCGTGATCTTGCTATCGACAGCCTTGAGCTGGCTGACATTGACCGCGTCGGTGTCAGCCGCGCCGGCTGCGACGTTGGTGACACGTCGTTCGTTGCCGGTTGAGCCGACCGATACTTCACCGTGGGCCGTGAGGCCGCCGATAGCCGAATCTGCAGAGCCGAACTTTTCTCCCGCCGCGGTCAGATCGGCCGTGGTGGTGGATTTTGCGCCTAAAGCGACGCTACTCGCGGCGGTTGCCGTGGCGCCCGAACCGATAGCGACGCTGTCAGTTGCCGCTTTTGTAACGGATGCATTTGCGCCGAACGAGACGCTGTTGGATGCCGCTGCCTTTCCCTGGAACCCGATTGCAACCGAGTCAGCGCCGGTTGCTGCAGTGTTGGAGCCAAGCGCAATGGCCTCGTTATTCAGTGCACGGGCGGAATTGCCAATCGCTATCGAATCGAGGGCGGCGGCTGTAGCGGTGGGGCCGGCCGCAATGGCATTCATGCCATCGACCGCGAGGGCGTCGTCCGAACCATCGGCTAGTCCGCTGACGCCGAAATAATGATCGGCGGACGCCGTATCCGCATAGGCCGCGGAGCCGCTCCCTGCCAGCGCGGCCCCCGCCAACAGGACTTGCGCAATCACCAGCTTGCCCGAGGCACGCTTTGTCTTCGCCCGCGCCGTTTCCGACGTGGCCACCCACGTTCCCGTCGCTTCGCACCAAACCGATTTGTAGATCTTATTCATACCTCTGAAACTCCGCGGAATTACGAGCGTGGACGGTGCGTGAAAGCATGCTGATTCGGATAAAGGCGTCATCACCCAGATTTGTCGCGCACAAATAGAACATGTCGATCGCGGTAATTCCGTCGTTCGTTTTCCTGTCCTGCTGAATTATTCGCGCGTCCGAATCGCCTGCGTCACGACATTGAGTCCACTGGATTAAGTGCATGGGCGATGATCGGCGGGATTGTCAGACCTGGTGGGGCAGAGGCGGAATAAGAAAATTCCTAAATGGTTGAAAGAAAATAATCAGTTGTTATTAAATTTGAATAAGTGTTTTTTATTTGTTGAAAATAAAGAATAGTCTTGTTTTATCTTATGTAAAAATAAAAAGTTTAAGAATGTAATAATTTATCGCGTTAGAATTTATTGGCTTGGAGTCAGATCGGCTGCCGACTTTCTTACGCAAAACCGACGCGAGTCACGTAACTCACCGGAAACCGCTGACAGAGCGCGCTGCCGGTTCTGTCGCGCCCCTGTTTTTCGTAG
Source organism: Paraburkholderia sp. RL17-337-BIB-A (assembly GCF_046025895.1). Taxonomy (NCBI): domain Bacteria; kingdom Pseudomonadati; phylum Pseudomonadota; class Betaproteobacteria; order Burkholderiales; family Burkholderiaceae; genus Paraburkholderia; species Paraburkholderia sp. RL17-337-BIB-A. The sequence continues at coordinate 1,515,742 of NZ_JARESY010000001.1, forward strand.
CGTCAACCGGTATCCACATCAACCGCGGGCCCTGGCAAACGTTCTACAATGACGTTTGTTCTCCGAAGTGAGTTTTCATGCGTAAATTTTTTCTTCGCGGCTTGACTGCCACGTTCGCCGCAGCAACGGCACTGATCGCCGCCGCAGGCGTTTTTTCTCCGGCGGCCCACGCCAACAACGTGATCGTGCTCAATTCCGGGGAAGCCACGCTGAGCCTGATCGACGAGACCACCCGCCAGGTCGTCGGCACGGTGCCCACGGGCAAGGAACCGCATCACCTGATGGCCACGCCGGACAATTCGTCGCTGATCGTCGCCAATTCGGTGTCCAACAACCTGATGTTCGTCGATCCGAAGTCGGGCCAGGTGCAGCGCTGGGTCGAAAACATCGAGGATCCTTACCAGATCGGCTTTTCGCCCGACCGTAAGTGGCTTGTCACCACCGGGCTGCGCCTGGACCGTCTCGACATCTATCATTACGACGGCCAGAAGAACCAGATGACGCTGGCCTCGCGTCTGCCGCTCGCGGTGATGCCGAGCCACATGGCGTTCACCAATGACAGCAAGACGGTTTTCGTCACGCTGCAGGTGTCGGGTGAGCTGGCCGCGATCGATCTGGCCACGCAAACGGTCAAGTGGAAGATGAAGGTCGGCAAGGTGCCGGCTGGCCTGTGGATGACACCGGGCGAGAAGTACCTGCTGATCGGCATGACCGGGGCCGATTACGTCGCGGTGGTCGACTGGCGCAACCAGAAAATCGTCAAGACGATCCAGACAGGCAAGGGCGCGCACAACTTCCGCTCGCTGGCTGACGGCAAGCATGTGGCGGTGTCGAACCGTATGGCGAGCACGATCAGCATCATCGACGAAGACACGCTCACCAATGTCGGCGACATCACCGGTTTGATGCCAGGGCCGGACGACATGGAACTTTCCGCGGACAAACGCTATCTTTGGGTTACCTTCCGCTTCGCGAAGCACGTCGGCATCATCGACCTGAACACGCGTAAGCTGATCCAGACCATTGCCGTCGGCCGTTCGCCGCACGGTATCTATTTCTTCAATCGCGCGCCGATCACGGCGCCGAACGGCGCTTGATGCTGTAATAAGGAAGTAACGGGCCCGCACCATGTTCCATCTGATTTTTTCTTCTCTCGACAGCTTCGTCTCGGCGGTGCAGACGTTGCTGTACGTCGACGTGGTGCAGCCGCTGCTGTTCCGCTTCGATCTGATGGGCTACGACGAAGATACCTACGACAGCCTGTATTGGGTGATCGTCGGCGTCTTCGAGGTGCTGGCAATGTACGCGGTCCTGCGCCCGCTCGAGGCGCTCCGCCCGGTGGAGCAGTGGGAAAACCGCAAGGCAGTGCGCGTCGACGTGATTTACACGTGGATCGTCAAGCTCGGTATTCTCAACCTGTTCTTCTTTTTCGCGCTACAGCCGTTCTTCGACAACGTGCAGGCCTGGCTGCGGCTGCACAACATCGCGAATTTCGAATTCGACAATCTGTGGCCGGGCGTCACCACGCAGCCGCTCGTCACGTTCGTGATGTATCTGCTGGTGCTCGATTTTGCCGGTTACTGGTACCACCGCTGGGAACATCGAATCGGCGTGTGGTGGGAATTGCACGCGGTGCATCACAGCCAGCAGCAGATGTCGCTGTGGTCCGACGACCGTAACCATCTGCTCGACGATCTGCTGCAAGCGTCGTTCTTCGCGGTGATCGCGCTGGTGATCGGCGTGCCGCCGTCGCAATTCGTCGTACTGGTGGCAATCACGAACCTGGCGCAGAGCGTGCAGCACGCGAATATTCGGCTGTATTTCGGCTGGCTCGGCGAGCGCCTGCTGGTCAGTCCGACTTTCCATCGCCGTCACCATGCCATCCGCTACGCCCACGAAGGGCTGAAATATGGCTGCAACTTCGGCGTGCTGTTTCCCTGGTGGGACATGCTGTTCCGCAGCGTGTCCTGGAGCCGTGAAATGGAGCCGACCGGCATCCAGGATCAACTCGAAGGCCGCCGCTATGGCGACGGTTTCTGGGCACAGCACTGGCTCGCTTTTGTGCGCATCGCCGGGCGTCTTTCGCCGAAGCGTCGCGCCGAGGGCAGCGACGCCGCCCCGATTTGAATATTCTTCCCCGCACGCCGCCGGTTTGCCCGGCGGCGCGTCACGTGGTTTATCCTGTCCACGTTTGAGCGCACGTTCCAGGTTCATTTTCCGGTCCGCATTCCGGTCGGCGTTCAGATCCGGGCGACGGGCATCCGGACGCCGAGCATCCGGGCGACGGGCATCCCGGCGCTGTACTGGCGGTTGCCGGACATCCGGGCGCCGGGCCTCCGGTTGCCGGACGCGTTGCCGTTTCGTCGCGCTTATTCCATCGTTTCGTTCACCGTCCCTGGCTCGCATGAATGATCTGTTGCGCTCGTTTGGACGCGCGCTCACAAGCGCGCTCCACCCGCGCATGCTCTGGCTGACCTTCCTGCCGTTTCTGGCGGCAACGCTGGGGTGGGGCGTGATCCTGTGGTTTTCCTGGCAGACGCTGATCGGCGCGACTCGCACGTGGCTCGAAAGCTGGTCGTTCACGGTCACGCTTTATCATCTGTTCGACTGGCTCGGTTTTTCGGCGCTGCACGTGGCGATCGCGCCATTTATCGTGATTGCGATGGCGATTCCGTTGATCGTCGTCACGGTCTTGCTGTTGATCGCCACGCTGTCGATGCCAGCCGTGATCCGCTTTCTGTCGGCCCGGCAATTTTCTGGCCTCGAAATGCGTCGCGGCGGAACGTGGTACGGTAGCCTCGGTCAGGCGTTGTGGACCACGCTGATCTGTCTCGTGCTGCTGATCGTCACGCTGCCGCTCTGGCTGGTGCCACCGTTCTTCGCGCTGATTCCGCCGCTCCTGTGGGGCTGGTTGACGTATCGGGTGATGAGTTACGACGCGCTCGCGCTGCATGCCACGCGTGACGAGCGGCGCGCGCTGGTGCGGCGCTTCCGGCTGCCGCTCCTGTTGATCGGCATTGCGAGCGGACTGCTGGGCTCGCTGCCTACGCTGTTGTGGGCGTCGTCGGTATGGATGATCGTGCTGTTCCCAGTGATCACCGCGGTGACCATCTGGATCTACGCGTTCATCCTCGTGTTTTCGGCGCTGTGGTTCGGCTACTACTGTTTGCGCGCGCTGCAACGCATGCGTGCGGAAGAGCACGGCCCGCGGCACGCGGCGCCGGTTCCTTACTGATGAATTACTGATTAAGCGAAAGAGGCAGCAATGGCATTTGGCGTCATCATCATCGGCGATGAAATCCTGTCGGGCAGACGCATCGACAAGCATCTGCCGAAGGTCATCGAATTGCTGGGCGCGCGCGGGTTGTCGCTCGGCTGGGCGGAATATATCGGCGACGATCCGGAGCGCATCACGGCAACGCTGCGACGCACGTTCGCCTCGGGCGACATCGTGTTTTCCACGGGCGGCATCGGCGCCACGCCGGATGATCACACCCGCCAGTGCGCGGCAGCCGCGCTCGGCGTGCCGCTCGAGCTGCATCCCGAGGCCGCGAAGCTGATTCAGGAGCGCATCCGCGATATGCATCCGGCGAACTCGGCCGTGCCGCTCGATCTCGAAACGCCTGAGAACCGGCATCGTCTGAATATGGGCACGTATCCGCAGGGCGCGGCCATTATTCCCAACGGCTACAACAAGATTCCGGGCTTCTCGATCAAACAGCACTACTTCGTGCCGGGCTTCCCGGTGATGGCGTGGCCGATGATCGAATGGGTGCTGGATACGCACTATGCGCATCTGCATCACGCGATGCCGCACGCGGAAAAATCACTGCTGGTGTTCGAACTGCCGGAGTCGCGCCTTACGCCGTTGATGGAAAAGATCGAACACGACTTTCCCGGCGTGCGGGTGTTCAGCCTGCCGAGCGTGGGCGATGCGGAGCGCGGCGGCGTCTATGCGCGGCATCACATCGATCTCGGTGTGAAGGGCGAGCCGGAAGCAGTGGCGGCGGCCTTCGTGAAGCTGCGCGAAGGTGTGCATCTGCTGGGCGGCGATATCGTTGAACCCGAGGTGGCCGCGGCTGCGGCAAAACCGCGCGGTTGATCTGCGGTTGCTTCGAGGCGGGCGTGGCAATACGCGCCCGCAGCTACCGCTGAAGCGGGCCGTGACGATCAAGCCAACTGCTCGGCAATCAGGCGCCGATCCACGGCAATCCGCGAAAGCACCAGCCCGACACCGTCTTCCGATGCCCCTGGCCGTCTTTATCGCCTTCGAACCCTTCCAGCAGGTCGTACGCCTTGGTAAAGCCGGCCTGCGTGGCAGCGATCGCCGCGAGCTTCGAGCGCGCGGCGCTGCGGCACAAGAACAGCACCGGCGTATCGGGCGAGCCCACCTGGCTCAGTTGTTGGAGGAATTCCTGGTTCGGCACGGCGCCCGGGTAGCGGGTCCATTCCACATGGGCATATTGCCCGTCGCCGATAACCGGCCGGCCGACCCAATCGAGTTCCGCACGGGTGCGCACGTCGACGAGACGCGTGCGCGGATCGAGTTGCAGCAGTTCGAACGCCTCGGCGGGCGACACCGCGCCGGCGTAGGGCAACTGGTTCTCGGTACGGCGCTTATCCGCCTGGGCGTACAACTGTTCGAGCGTGCTCATGAGCGCGAATCTCCTTCGGACCAAATGACCATTCTAGCGCGCCGCGTGTGTCGCGCATGCGCCTCACTGAGACGGATGGTTCGCGCGGGAACAACGAGGACGATCGCTCTGAAATGGTGCATATTTTTACGTATGCACCAGAATGGCGGTGCTTGTTGTCCCCGTTTCTGTGAATGCACGAATCTGGTGCTGTGGAGGGCGCGGAGATTTCGGGGCTGGATGCGGTGCGGTGCGCCCATTCCCCGCAAATGCGCGCGCATTGTGGTTTTGCGCCTGCTTGGCGCATACATGGCACAGAAGATGCTTTATTGGTGCCGATCGATTTGTCCAGCAGGCTTTTATGTTCCCCTCAACGATCCAGGGGTGGACGCGCCGGGACGGGTCAGCTAGATTGGGCGGCGGCTGAATCCGCCGAATTCGTTAATCAGGAGAAAAGGTTATGAGTAAATCCGTGGCCGACGTCGTTCAACTCGTCAAAGACGAGGACGTCAAGTTTGTCGACTTTCGTTTCACCGACACGCGCGGCAAAGAGCAACACGTTTCGGTGCCGGTGTCGGCATTCGATGAAGACAAGTTCGAAAGCGGCCATGCGTTTGACGGTTCGTCGATTGCCGGCTGGAAGGGCATCGAAGCATCGGACATGTTGCTGATCCCGGACGCAAACACGGCCTTCATCGACCCGTTCTATGAAGAATCGACCCTCGTGTTGACCTGCGACGTCGTCGAACCGGCTGACGGCAAGGGCTACGAACGCGACCCGCGTTCGCTCGCCAAGCGCGCTGAAGCGTACCTGAAGAGCACGGGCCTTGGCGACACGGCCTTCTTCGGTCCGGAGCCGGAATTCTTCATTTTCGACTCGATCAAGTGGGGCACGGATCAGTCGGGCACGTTCGTCAAGATCGGTTCGGAAGAAGCACCGTGGTCGTCGTCGATGGACTTCGAAGGCGGCAACACCGGCCACCGTCCGGGCACGAAGGGCGGCTACTTCCCGGTCGCTCCGGTCGACACGTTCCAGGACATCCGTTCGGAAATGTGTCTGCTGCTCGAACAGATCGGCATCCCGGTCGAAGTGCATCACCACGAAGTCGCAGGCCAGGGCCAGAACGAAATCGGCACGAAGTTCTCGACGCTGGTGCAGCGCGCCGACTGGCTGCAGCAAATGAAGTACATCATCCACAACGTCGCGCACACGTACGGCAAGACGGCAACGTTCATGCCGAAGCCGGTGGTTGGCGATAACGGTTCGGGCATGCACGTTCACCAGTCGATCTGGAAAGACGGCACGAACCTGTTCGCAGGCAACGGTTACGCAGGTCTGTCGGAATTCGCGTTGTTCTACATCGGCGGCATCATCAAGCATGCTCGTGCGCTGAACGCCATCACGAACCCGTCGACGAACTCGTACAAGCGCCTCGTGCCGCACTTCGAAGCACCGGTGAAGCTGGCTTACTCGGCTCGCAACCGTTCGGCATCGATCCGTATTCCGCACGTGTCGAACCCGAAGGGCCGCCGTATCGAAACGCGTTTCCCGGATCCGATGACGAATCCGTACCTGTGCTTCTCCGCGCTGATGATGGCGGGTCTGGACGGCGTGCAGAACAAGATTCACCCGGGCGAAGCTGCCGACAAGAACCTGTACGACCTGCCGCCGGAAGAGGATGCAAAGATCCCGACCGTGTGTGCCGGCCTCGACCAGGCGCTCGACGCACTCGACGCAGATCGTGAGTTCCTGACGCGCGGTGGCGTGTTCACGGATTCGATGCTCGACGCGTACATCGAACTGAAGACGGGCGAGCTGCAACGCTATCGTCAGTCGGTGCACCCGATCGAATTCGAAATGTACTACTCGCTGTAAGCGGCAATGACGCTTCGCCCTTCAAACGGCGAAGCGCTTGCCCGACGCTCGCGATCGGTCACGAAGGGACGGCGGCGCCGTCCCTTTTTTGTTGGACCCGAATGAGTCCCACTCATGACGTTTGCGGCGTAAGGGCAAGAAGCAGGGCAATGAAGCAGGACAATAAGCGGTACACCTGATTTATCACCATCTCCTATCGGCCAGACTGCAAGATGGTTCTGAAGAATCTGATGAAGGCAAGAAAAGGGCACGTGCAGACGTTGTCGGACGACGTTCAGCTAGTGGGTTCCGGTTTGCTGCCGGGCTTCGAGGCATTGCCGACGGTTGTGCTGGTGCTCGAAAAGCGCACGCTGCGCGTCGCGTTTGCGAACCCGTCGGCGGAATCGATGCTGGAGCTCTCGCGAAAGCAACTCACGCAGATGGCGTGGCCGGACATTTTCTCGAATGCGGACGAATTGGTCGCGACCATTGCCGCGATCGCCGCTCACCGGTTTCACGCAACGCATCTGGACGCCATACTCGAACGTCCAGGCCACGAGCCGCTGCATGTGCATGCGATCGTCGGTTTTCTGGAAAGCGCGCAAGACTATGTGCTGCTCGAACTGTTCGAGAACGAGCGGCATTTACGCACCGACCGCGAGGAGCGCATCAATGACCTCACGGCCGTCAACAAACAACTGATTCGCAATCTCGCGCATGAGATCAAGAACCCGCTCGGCGGGATTCGCGGCGCGGCGCAATTGCTCGAGTTCGAACTCGGCGAGCGCCAGCGCGACGAGTTGCGCGAGTACACGCAGGTCATCATCAAGGAATCGGACCGGCTGCAAACGCTGGTTGATCGCTTGCTCGAGCCACACCGTCATCCGCATATCGTCGGCGACGTGAATATTCACGAAGTCTGTGAACGTGTGCGCCAGGTGATCCTCGCGGAGTTTCCGCGTGGCCTCACGATCGAGCGCGATTACGACGTGAGTGTGCCGGACCTGCGCGGCGACAAGGAACAACTGATCCAGGCGCTGCTGAACATCGTGCGCAACGCTGCCGAAGCCTTGCGCGAACGCATTTCGCAAGGCGACGCGCGCATCGAATTGCGCACGCGTATTGCGCGCAAGATCACCGTGTCGAAACGCTTATGTAAGCTGGCACTGGACTTGCGTATCACTGATAACGGCCCGGGCATTCCCGAGGAAATCCGTGACCGCATTTTCTATCCGCTCGTGTCGGGGCGTGAAGACGGCAGCGGTCTCGGATTGACGCTTGCGCAGACTTTCGTGCAACAGCACGACGGCCTGATCGAAGTGGAAAGCCGGCCGGGCCACACCGAGTTTCAGATTCTGCTGCCGCTCGACTGCTAACACTGAATGCACCGTGAGAAAACGCCGGGCCGCCCTAAGTTTTTCGCCTCGCAGGAAGTTCCCTTGTGGGATCACTCCCCTCGGGGGGGCTGGTGCGAAGCGACAGGTTGGGGGCGTTTTCCCTCTCAAGACTTCTGACCGACCTATATGAAGCCGATCTGGATAGTAGACGACGATCAATCGATTCGCTGGGTGCTTGAAAAAGCGCTCGCTCGCGAAAACTTCGCGACACGCAGCTTTGCGAACGTGCGCGAGGCTTCCGCGGCGCTCGATCACGAGAGCCCTCAGGTGCTGGTGTCCGACATCAGGATGCCCGGCGGCTCCGGCCTTGAATTGCTGCAAACCGTTCGCGACAGGGTGCCGGGCTTGCCCGTCATCATCATGACGGCGTTCTCCGATCTGGATAGTGCGGTCGCCGCGTTCCAGGGCGGCGCGTTCGAGTACCTCGCCAAACCGTTCGACGTCGACAAGGCGGTCGAACTGATCCGGCGCGCGGTCGACGAAAGCATGCGCGGCGAACAGACGTGGGACGACCGCGTCGCCGATGCACCGGAAATGCTCGGCCAGGCGCCGGCGATGCAGGACATGTTTCGCGCGATCGGCCGGCTGTCGCATTCCGCGGCCACCGTGCTCATTACCGGCGAATCAGGCACCGGAAAGGAACTGGTCGCGCGTGCGTTGCACCGACATAGCCCACGCGCGAACGGTCCCTTCATCGCGCTGAATACGGCGGCGATTCCGAAAGATCTGTTGGAATCCGAATTATTCGGTCATGAGCGCGGTGCATTTACCGGCGCGCAGGCCATGCGCCAGGGACGCTTCGAACAGGCCGAGAACGGCACGCTGTTTCTCGATGAAATCGGCGATATGCCGTTCGATTTGCAGACGCGTTTGTTGCGTGTGTTGTCGGACGGCCAGTTCTATCGCGTTGGCGGCCACAATCCGTTGCGCGCGAATGTGCGCGTCATTGCAGCGACGCACCAGAACCTCGAATCGCGTGTGCGTCAGGGTCTGTTCCGCGAGGACTTGTATCACCGGCTCAATGTGATTCGCTTGCGCTTGCCGGCTCTGCGCGAGCGCAGCGAAGACATTCCGCTGCTCACGCGCCACTTCCTGCAAAAGAGTGCGCGCGATCTGGGTGTGGAGTCGAAGCGCGTGTCCGAAGAGGCGCTGGCTTATCTGGCATCGCTGCCATTTCCGGGCAACGTGCGGCAACTGGAGAATCTCGCCAATTGGCTCACGGTGATGGCGCCCGCGCAGACCATCGAGATCAAGGACTTGCCGCCCGATCTGGGGCCCACGCAAGCAGGCGTGACCGATCTCTCGAACGGTGGCAATGGCGTGATCGGCACAGGTGAGGCGGGCCTCGCCGGCGGTGCGCCGATCAACGGTACCAGCGCGGCCACGCACCCGGCTACCGCTGCCGGCATGCCGGCAGCGACCACCTTGAGCGCCTGGGAAGGCGGCTTGCGTACCGAAGTCGCGCGGATGTTGCGTGAGAATGCTGCCGACGTCATGGACGAACTCGCGCGCCGCTTCGAAGCGGCGGTGATTCGCGAGGCGCTGGATTTCACACGCGGACGCAAGGTGGAGGCGGCCGAGCGGCTCGGCATCGGTCGCAATACGATTACGCGCAAGATTCAGGAACTCAATCTCGAGCCGTAAGGTTGGCGGGGTGGCTTGCCAGCCGCCCCGGCAGTTTCACTCGTTGGGCCGCCGGTTGGGCAGGTCTCCCAGACAGCCCCGTAAACCGCCCGGTCGGCTACTCTTTCGCTGTTCCCGCGCGTAGCGTCAAAGGCCCTCGGCCTCACGCAAGGCATAATCAACGCTGTTTTCATTCGACAGCTGACGATGCCCGCTTCTCCCGCTCCTTTCTTCTGGCCGCTTTCCCCCGATCCCTTTCTGTCGCTCGAAGTGCTCGACGACCCCGGCGCGCTCGCGTGGGTCGAAGCGCAAAACGCCCGCACGCGCGCCGCGTGGGGCAGCAGCGCCGAATTCGAGTCGCTCAGGCAGCGGCTTGCCGACGCTTATCTGCCGCGCGAGCGTCCGGTCATTCCGGATCGCTGGAAGGAGTGGGCCTATGATTTGTGGCAGGACGAACGCAATCCCAAAGGCATCTGGCGGCGTACCACGTGGGCAGCCTGGCGCAGCGGTGCGTCTGTCTGGCAGAACCTGCTCGATTTCGACGCGCTCGGTGCTGCCGAAGGCACGCCGTGGGTTTGCGTCGAGCTCGACATTCTTTATCCGGACGGCGACCGTGCGCTGATCACGCTGTCGCCGGGCGGCTCGGATGCGCTCGTGGTGCGCGAGTTCGACATCGACGCGCAACGTTTTGTCGACGATGGTTTCGTGATTGCGAAGGCAGGCAAGCACACCGCTTCGTGGATCGATCGGAATACGCTTTATGTCGGCTGGGACAACGGCCGCAAGACGCTGACGCGCTCCGGCTATCCGCGCGAAGTGCGGCGCTGGACGCGCGGCACTGCGCTGGCCGAGGCGCCGGTGGTCTTCAAGGGCGCGTTCGGCGATATCGGCGTGGAGGCGCACTACGATCCGGTCGAGCGGCGCCACACAGTGGTGAGCAGCGTCGATTTCTTCGATTCGCATACGTATTACCTCGATAGTGCCGATGTTGATGCGGGCGACGCGGCTAATCGCGCGAGCGCTGCCAACAGCGCCAACAACGCCAGCAACGCCAGCAACGCCAGCAACGCCAGCAACGCCAGCAACGCCAGCAACGCCAACAGCGCCAACAGCGCCAACAGCGCCAGCAACGCCAACAGCGCCAATGCCTGGCAACAGTACGACGTACCGTCATACGTCGCGGTCGGCGGCTGGCAGGGTTGGCTGCTGCTCGAGCCGCGCCTCGACTGGGATTGCAACGGTGTGCGCTATCCAGGCGGCGCGTTGCTGGCGATCCGCGAAGCTGCATTGTTGCGTGGTGAGCGTGACGTGGTGCCGCTCTTCACGCCGACATCGCAAACCTCCGCCTGCGAGTGGACCCACACGCGCAATCATCTGATCGTGTCGTATCTGGAAGATGTGCGGAGCAAGACTTCGCTGTGGACTCCGTCGCAAACGGCTGATCAAGCGTGGCATTGGCATCAACGCGTCTTTCCGTCGCGTGATGACCAAGAAGCCGACGTCTCGCCCGTCGAGCCGACGCTGAACGACGAAGTGTTCGTCGATACCGACGATTATTTGCAGCCGCCTGCATACTGGCTAACCGATCTGGCTCAGGATGACCTGACCGATTGGGCGTTACTCGACCGCTGGCCGACTCAGTTCGACGCGACGCCGTTCGTCGTGACGCGTGCGCACGCGGTGTCCGCGGACGGCACGCGGGTGCCGTACACCGTGATCGGACCGCGGGATGCGCAACACGCGGTAGAGGGGTTGCAAACGCACAACCAAACGCACAACCAAACCCGCCCATGCCTGCTCAACGGATACGGCGGTTTCGCGATTCCATTGCTGCCGAGCTACCTGACTGGGCCGGGCATCGGCTGGCTGGAACGGGGCGGCGTGTATGTGGTGGCGCATATCCGCGGCGGCGGCGAGTTCGGCACTGAGTGGCACACGGCGGCGCAGGGTGAGCATCGGCAGCGCGCGTTCGACGATTTCATCGCGGTGGCCGAGGCGCTCATCAGCACAGGCGTGACCCGTGCCGCGCAGCTCGGCATTCAGGGCGGCAGCAATGGCGGCCTGCTGGTCGCGGCGTGCATGGTGCAGCGGCCTGAGTTGTTCGGCGCCGTGGTCTGCGAGGTGCCGCTGCTCGACATGCGTCGCTATCACCTGCTGCACGCGGGCGCGTCATGGATCGATGAATACGGCGATCCGGACGAGCCCGACGAAGCGCGTGTGCTGGCTGCCTACTCGCCCTATCACCGTGTGAGTGCTGACGTGGCGTATCCGCCCGTGCTGTTCACCACATCGACAGCCGACGATCGCGTGCACCCCGGACACGCGCGCAAGATGGCCGCGCGCATGCAGGCACTGGGCGCGCAAAGTGTCTGGTATCGGGAGAACACGGAAGGAGGCCACGGCGGCTCCGATGAACTGGAGCAGGCCGAGCATGATGCGATGGTGTTTGAATTCTTGTGGCGCTGCTTGAACGGGGCGGCGTAGCCTCTTTCGTCACGCGTTCAGCCGATCTGCGCGACAACTGGCGCATGGTCCGACGGTTGATCCCATTTGCGCGGGACCTTGTCGATATCGCAAGACGAGCACTCGTCGGCCAGCGCCTTCGACAGCAGAATGTGATCGATGCGCAGCCCCGCATTGCGGCGGAACGCCATCATCCGGTAGTCCCACCACGAATAGATTTTTTCCGGCTGCTCGAACTGACGGAATGCATCGAGCAGCCCGAGGCCGATCAGCTGCACGAATGCGGCGCGCTCTTCGGGCGACACCAGATTCTGGCCTTCCCATGCTTTCGGATCGTGTACGTCGCGATCTTCCGGTGCGATGTTGTAGTCGCCGAGCAATGCGAGCTTCGGGTAGAGCGCCATTTCGCGCGCGATCCAGTCGTGCAGCGCAGCAAGCCAGCGCAGTTTGTAGGCGAACTTGTCGGTGCCCGGCGCCTGGCCGTTGGGGAAGTACGCGGAGATGATGCGCACGCCGTCGACCGTCGCGGCAATCACGCGTTGCTGCGGATCCTCGAAGCCGGGGATATTGCGCACGATGGTGCTCGGGTCGACGTTCAGGCCGTCACGCACCAGAATGCCGACGCCGTTGTAGGTTTTCTGGCCCGCGAACCAGCTCCGGTAGCCTTTCTCTTCGAGTGCGGCACGGGGGAATTTGTCGTCGGTCAGCTTCAATTCCTGCAGACACAGCACGTCGGTCTGGCTGGTGCCGAGCCAGTCGATCACATGCTGCTCGCGTACTTTGAGGGAGTTGACGTTCCAGGTGGCGATTTTCATGAAGTTCTCACATTCTTGTGCACAGTCTTTGAAGGGCGTTGCCCCTCGTTTTTGCTCTATTGCTTTATCTGCCCGTCTGCGACCCAGTTCCGGGTTGGCACGATCGGGCTTATGCCGATAGCCCCGCATCTTATCGCGCGAGGCACGCGACAGTGAAAGTCGCCGCGCCCGCCATGAAAAATAAAAGCCCGATGCTGTCATGCCGCGGCGTATAGTGGGATCACATTTACGCGCATCGGGGATGGTCCATGGCTCAACTTTATCCAGCCCTTTATAAGGACTTCGAAGTGCATCCGCTGGTGTTTTCACGCCAGTTCGACAAGTTCGACGGCCACAAGCGCCATGCCGAAGGTTACGACGTGGCGGTACGCGTCTGCCGGCCGGGCGCGATCAGCGGCTCGAAGGCAAGCCGCGTATTTCGTCTCGTGCTGACGTCCACGTTCTCTGATTTCGGCGTCGCCAAGCGCAGCGCAAGCCAGTACGGCGCGGACATCATCGACGGCAAGGTGGACGGCGCGACGGTCGAGGATCTTTGAGTTGCTTGCTCATTGCTGCAGGAGCGAGGAAACGTGCTGCGCACCTCGTTTGAAAGTATTTCATTCAATTGTTTGACGGCTTGCTGACGACCCGCTATAATTTTTTTCTCTGACGCGGGGTGGAGCAGTCTGGCAGCTCGTCGGGCTCATAACCCGAAGGTCGTAGGTTCAAATCCTACCCCCGCAACCAAGCATTGTTGAAAGCCCGCTAGCGCAAGCTAGCGGGCTTTTTGACTTCTGGCCTCTCTTCTCATGCGCGCCCGGACGAAGCAATCGGGCCGCGCCACGCAGCCGCCACGCACGCTTGCATTCAGTCCGAATCGATCGCCCATTGCACCGCCGCCTGCGCATGCAACGCAGTCGTGTCGAACACGGGTAACGCCGAGTTTTCCGGCTTGATCAGCAAGGTGATTTCCGTGCAGCCGAGAATCACCGCTTGCGCGCCACGCGCGGCGAGTCCTTCGATTACATGTTGGTACACCGCACGCGAAGTGTCGTTCACGTTGCCGTGGCACAGTTCGTCGTAGATGATGCGGTGCACATCCGCGCGTTCGGCTTCATCGGGAACCAGCGTCTCGAGGCCGTAGCGCTCGCGCAAGCGGCCCGTGTAGAAAGTCTGTTCCATCGTGTAGCGCGTGCCGAGCAAGCCCACCCGCTCGATTCCCGCGGCGCACAGCGCGTTGCCAGTGGGGTCCGCGATGTGCAGGAACGGCACCTCGATCGCCCGTTCGATCGATTCATACACGCGATGCATCGTGTTGGTCGCCAGTATCACCAGGTCGGCGCCGCCTCGTTCGAGTTGACGGGCGGCGTCGGCCAATTGTTGGCCAAGCGCGGTCCAGTCGCCGGCGCGCTGGTTGGCCTCGATCGGCGCGAAGTCAAGGGTCAACATCAGGCTGCGGGCATTGTGGTGGCCGCCGAGGCGCGCCTTGGCGTGGCGGTTCAGGAGCTTGTAGTACTCGGTGGACGATTCCCAGCTCATCCCGCCGATCACGCCGATGGTTTTCATGGTCTTGCTCCCGTTGGTGGACGATGCGGCTGGTGTGTGACGGAGGAGAATGCCAAACGCCGAGCGCCGAGCGCCGAGCGCCGAGCGCCAAACGCCAAACGCCAAACGCCAAACGCCAAACGCCAAACGCCAAACGGCAAACGGCAAACGGCAAACGGCAAACGGCAAACGGCAACCGGCAAACGGCAACCGGCAAACGGCCAACGCCAACGCCAACGCCAACGCCAAATCCCACGCATCGAACGTTCGAAAGGTCGAGTATAGGCGGACGGTCCTGCCCGCAGCCGGTACGGATGTCCCCCTGCTCACCGGTACGGCATCTAGTTAAGACAAAACCCCGCCACGCACTTTCTGGCGCCGATAGAATCGACATCATTCAAAGAGCGGTCAACAGGGAGCGATTCATGGATCTGATCATCCGCCGCGCGATGCTGTCGCCGAGCGCCACGCCGCAGAAAATGCAGCAAAAGCAGCCGGTCGACATCGGCATCGAAGCGGGCCGCATCGTGGCTGTTGAGCCGAATCTGGCCGCCAGCGCACGTGAAGAAATCGACGCCGCCGGTTCGCTCATCACACCGCCCTTCGTCGATCCGCATTTCCACATGGACGCGACGTTGTCATACGGTCTGCCGCGCGTGAACGCGTCGGGCACCTTGCTGGAGGGCATCGCGCTGTGGGGCGAACTGAAGCCGGACCTCACGCAGGAGGCGCTGGTCGAGCGCGCGCTGCAGTATTGCGATTGGGCTGTCGCGCGTGGGCTGCTGGCAATTCGCAGCCATGTGGATGTGTGTGACCCGCGCTTGCTCGCGGTCGAAGCGCTGGTCGAAGTGAAGCGCCGCGTCGCCCCGTATCTCGATCTGCAACTGGTGGCGTTTCCACAGGACGGTGTATTGCGCAGCGCCGGCGCTTTCGAGAACCTGAAGCGCTCGATCAAAATGGGCGTCGACGTGGTCGGCGGGATTCCGCATTTCGAACGCACGATGGCGGACGGCGCCCAATCGGTGCGCATGTTGTGCGAGTACGCGGCGGAGCAGGGCTTGCGCGTCGACATGCATTGCGACGAATCGGACGATCCGATGTCGCGCCATATCGAAACGCTCGCAGCCGAAACGCACCGCCTCGGTCTGCATGGGCGCGTCACCGGTTCGCACCTGACCTCGATGCATTCAATGGACAACTACTACGTCAGCAAGCTATTGCCGCTGATGCGCGAGTCGGGCGTTGCCGCGATCGCCAACCCGCTGATCAACATCACGCTGCAGGGCCGCAGCGACACGTATCCGAAGCGCCGCGGCATGACCCGCGTGCCGGAGATGATGGCGGCGGGCATCAACGTCGCGTTCGGTCACGATTGCGTGATGGACCCGTGGTACAGCCTCGGCTCCGGCGACATGCTCGAAGTCGCGCATATGGGTCTGCATGTTGCGCAGATGACGGGTGTCGACGGCATGCATGCGTGCTTCGACGCGGTCACCGTGAATGCCGCGCGTATTCTCGGCCTGGAAGGCTACGGCATCGCGCCGGGAAGCGCCGCCAATCTGGTGCTGCTGGACGCCCGCGATCCGGTCGAAGCGATCCGCTTGCGCGCTGCGCGGCTCGCGGTGGTGAGTCGCGGCAAGGTGGTGAGCCGTGCGCCTGCTGCGCGCGCGGCGTTGTCGCTGGAAGGGCGGCCTGCAGAGGTAGATTTCAAACTGCATCGCGGCTAGCCGCAGCGCGCCCGCCACCGGCGACACAGGCGCCACAGGCGATACACGCGATACACGCGATACACGCGATACACGCGATACACGTGATACACGTGACACAGGCGCCACACGCGCCACACGCGCCACACGCGCCACACGCGCGATTAGCAAAAGCCGGTGCTTGCTCACGCAAGTCACCGGCTTTTTTATCGGCGACGGCGCTCTCTACAGCGCCGACAGATGCTTCAACGACGCAAGATCAATGCGCCGCGCCAGGCGTCATGCCGTTGTGCCGCAACAAGGCGTCGATATTCGGCTCGCGGCCACGGAAGGCCTTGAACGATTCCATCGCGGGACGGCTGCCGCCCACCTCCAGAATCTCCTTGCGATACCGCATGCCGGTCGCCTGATCGAGCACGCTGCCACTCGCGGCTTGCGCGGCTTCTTCGAACGCGGCGTAGGCGTCGGCGGACAGCACTTCTGCCCACTTGTAGCTGTAGTAACCCGCCGCGTAGCCGCCCGCGAAGATGTGGCTGAACGTATTCGGCCAACGCGAGAACGAAGCTTGCGGCACCACGTGGAAACGCTCGTTGATCTCGCTCGCGAGTTCGGTCGCGTTCTTCGTGCCGGACGCGTCGAAACCGGTGTGCAGTTGCATGTCGAACATCGAGAACACGATCTGGCGCAATGTGCCGAGACCGCTCTGGAAGTTCTTCGCGGCGAGCATCTTGTCGAACAGATCGCGCGGCAGCGGCCTGGCGGTTTCGACGTGCGAAGTCATGTCGCTCAGCACGTCCCACTCCCAGCAGAAGTTTTCCATGAATTGCGACGGCAGTTCGACCGCGTCCCACTCGACGCCGTTGATACCCGACACGCCCAGTTCGTCGACACGCGTGAGCATGTGATGCAGCCCGTGGCCGAACTCGTGGAACAGCGTGATCACTTCATCGTGCGTGAAGCAGGCGGGTTTGCCGCCCACCGGCGCCGAGAAGTTGCAGGTCAGATACGCGACCGGCGTTTGCACGCTGCCGTGCGTGTGCTTGTGACGGCCACGCGCGTCGTCCATCCATGCGCCGCCGCGTTTGCCTTCGCGTGCATACAGGTCGAGATAGAACTGGGCGACGAGGCCGCCGTCCTGATTCTCGACGCGGAAAAAGCGCACGTCCGGATGCCACACGGCCGCTTCGTCGCGACGGATGCGCACGCCGAACAGCGTCTCCGTGACCTTGAAGAGGCCCTTGAATACCGCGTCTTCCGGGAAGTACTGTTTGACTTCGTTCTCCGAGAACGAATAACGCTTCTGGCGCAAACGCTCAGCGGCGAACGTCATGTCCCACGGTTGCAGCTCACTCATGCCGAGTTCGTTCGCGGCGAATTCGCGCAGTTCCTTCCAGTCCTGTTCGGCATGCGGACGCGCGCGCGTGGCGAGGTCTTCGAGGAAGGCCATCACCTGCGCCGGCGACTCCGCCATTTTCGGCGCGAGCGAGACCTCGGCGAAGTTGTTGTAGCCGAGCATGTGCGCTTCTTCCGCGCGCAGCTTCAACTGATCGGCGAGCACCTGAGTGTTGTCCCATTCCGGCTTGCCCTTGCCGTATTGCGAGCCGAGTTCGGAGGCACGTGTTACATACGCGCGGTACATGGCTTCGCGCATTGCGCGATTTTCCGAGTACTGCATCACCGGGAAATACGACGGGAAGTGCAGCGTGAATTTGTAGCCGGTCTTGCCTTCGCGTTCGGCCGCTTCCTTCGCGGCTTCGATCACATCTTCGGGCAGGCCGGCCAGTTGTGCTTCAGCGCCGGCTTCGACGAGATACGCGAATGCGTTCGTCGCATCGAGCACGTGGTCTGAAAATGCTTTCGACAAGCTCGCCTGGCGTTCCTGCAATTCGGCGAAATGCGGCTTCTGGTCTTCCGGCAATTCCGCGCCCGACAGGCGGAAGTCGCGCAGCGCATTGCCAAGGATCTTCTTGCGCTCGCCCGTGAGCGAAGCGAAATCGCTGCTGGCGTTCAGTGCCTTGTACTTTTCGTACAGCGCGAGGTTCTGGCCCACGCTCGACCAGAATTCGGTGACGCGCGGCAGATTCTCGCCGTACACGGCCCGCAGTTCCGGCGTATCGGCCACGGCGTTCAGATGGCCGACCACGCTCCAGGCGCGCGACAACGGTTCGGTGGCGCGCTCGACCGGTTCGACCACATCGGCCCACGAAGCGGGCGTGATGGGCTGGGCGGCGCGCTCGACGGCGGCGGCCGCATCGGCGAGCAGGATATCGAGGGCGGGCGTGACGTGTTCGGGGCGGATGTCGCCAAAGCGCGGCAGGTCGGAAAAATCGAGGAGCGGATTGTCGTGAGTCGAGGGGGTAGTGGACATAAGGCTTCCTGTCTGACGCGGGTGAACGGGTAATCGGTGCATCGACGGGCGCGCGCGACGCCGCCGGTAACACCTCATATAGGCATTATTGGGGCAGGGCGCGCCGATTCCAATCCGTCGGCAGACAAATTATCAGATGTCGCGCGACTGTGCGCGGGCTCTGTGCGAAAGCGAACGGTGCGAATTGCTGCTGTGCCGCATTCTGGCGTATCGCTACCCGTCGGCGACGTTTTCTGTAAGAGGTGTCGATGAACCCGCTTTCGCACGCTCTATCGCGCAACGGCAACAACTTCGATCTGGTGCGGCTTCTTGCCGCCGTCGCCGTGGTGTATGGCCATTCGTATCTGCTGCAAGCACCCGACGGCACGACGGATTGGGTCCAGAACGCGCTCGGTTTCGACGGTTTCGGCGCACTCGGCGTCTATGCGTTTTTTCTGATGAGCGGCATGTTGGTGACCGCGAGTTTCGACCGGCAACGCTCGGTGCCGCGTTTCGTCGCGTTGCGCATTGCGCGCCTGTGGCCGGCAGTGGCGGGCGGTTCGCTGGTGACCGTGTTTATCCTCGGGCCGCTATTTACGACGCTGCCGCTGCGCGACTATTTCGCCTCGGGCGCGACGTGGGGCAACCTCGACAACTTTTCCACCATTGTGCTGAAAACGGGCTGGGCGCTGCCTGGCGTATTCGAGCACAACCGCTTTGCCGTCGACGTCTGCGCGCCGCTGTGGACCTTGCCGCTCGAAGTGCGCTGTTATCTGATCGTGATGGTGACCGGCATGCTGGGGCTGCTCTCCAGCGCGCGCGGCGTGGCGCTGGCGGTCGTGCTCGGATGCGCTGCGTTCGTTTTCCGCGTGCATCTGCCGCATCTGCAGATCGGGCTGCGTGACTTCAGCGAAACGCCCGGCGGTTATTCGTTCTGGCCGGAGCCATTTTTCTTGCTGGGGATGCTGCTGTACGGATGGCGCGAGCGGGTTGACATCAACGGCCTGGCGGCGCTCGCGCTGGCGATGGTATTTCTGGTGTTCCGCGACACGGCCGGCGCTCAGCCGCTGTTCTATCTGGCTTTCGTTTACGGCGTGCTGTGGGTGGGCACGACGCCGCTGTTGCGGCGTTTCGTGCCGCGTCACGATTACTCGTATGGGATTTATCTGTACGGCTTTATGGTGCAGCAATGCGTCGCCAATGTCGCGCCGCACTTGAGCCATGTGGTCGCAGTGCTGATCGCCGCGCCGTTCATTCTGCTGTGCGCGGCGCTGTCGTGGCACTTTGTGGAGCGGCCGGTGCTGAAGTGGTGCCGGCGGCGTCTGGCGCGGTCGCAAACGCCGCTCGGCGCAGGGATGGCGGCTGGGGATCAGGCGATGCGCTGAGTGGTGGACCGGCACAAGGGGTGGCGCCGGGCATGCAACACGTGAACCGGGCATGGAACGCGTGAGCCGGTAACAGATAATGCCGACGAGGATCGACGCCTGGTATCGACGCCGATGAACGATGCAGGAATGAAAGCGGGGAATCCACGCCAGGCGTTGCTGGCGGGATGCGGGCTCGAATTCGGCGCGGTACCCGCGGCCTTGCATGCCGGCGAAAAGGTTCGCCGGCACGGTTGCACCCTTCAGCCTTACGCGTTTGCCGCCGCTTCGCGCTCGGCGGCTTCGATCGTGTTGACGAGCAGCATGGTGATGGTCATCGGACCGACGCCGCCCGGCACCGGCGTGATATAGCCGGCCACTTCCTTGACGCCCGCGAAATCGACGTCGCCGCACAACTTGCCGGCTTCGTCGCGATTCATGCCGACGTCGATCACGGCGGCACCCGGCTTCACCATGTCCGCCGTGAGAATGTTGCGCAGACCGGTGGCGGCGACCACCACGTCGGCGTTACGCGTATGGGCGGCCAGGTCGCGCGTCTTGCTATGGCAGATCGTGACGGTCGCGCCTGCTTCGAGCAGCAGCAGCGCCATCGGCTTGCCGACGATGTTCGAGCGGCCGATCACCACCGCATTCGCGCCTTGCAGCGGAATTTCATAGGCCGCCAGCATCTTCATCACGCCGTACGGCGTGCACGGGCGGAACAGGGGCCGGCCGGTCATCAGTGCACCGGCGTTGGCGACGTGAAAACCGTCCACATCCTTTTCCGGCGCGATGGCTTCGATCACCTTGTGGCTGTCGATATGCTTCGGCAGCGGCAGTTGCACCAGAATGCCGTGGATGCGCGGGTCGCGGTTCAGTTCGTCGATGCGGGCCAGCAGATCGGCTTCCGGCAGATCGGCCGGATAGCGGTCGAACGAGGAACCGAGTCCGTTGTCGTGGCACGCCTTGACCTTGTTGCGCACATAGACTTCGCTGGCCGGATTGGCGCCGACCAGCACCACGGCGAGGCCCGGCTGATGGCCGCGAGCGGTGAGGGCGGCGGCACGCGTGGCGACGTCGGCGCGCAGGGTCTTGGAAAGGGCTAGGCCGTCGATCAGTTTGGCAGTCATGGTCGGTCGAGATGGGCAGATTGGAAAGCGGAGGAGGCGCAGGCGCGCGGCACCTGCGAAGGCGCTTTTCATCGAAAACGGGTCGGCACGTGAAAAGCGCGCGGCGCGGATCAGGGATAAGCAGCGCTGCAAAGTCCGACATTATACCGGCCCGGCAGGGCGTGCCGTGTCTGGATTCCGGGTGGCGCGGTGCGTGCCGGCGTTGAGGGCTAAGGGCTGTGGGCGGCTAGACGTGGTTGGTGTCCGTGCGTGTCAGCGTGGATGTCGGCTCGGATGCCTGTGCTGAGCGATGTGGAGACGCTAGCGTCGTGGGTGGCCAGGCGTATCAGAGGGGATGCCAGTGCTGAGTGCTCTGGCCGGGCTAGATGGGATTGGCGGAGGTGCGTGCCAGCATGGACGTCAACATGCACGCCGGTGTTGGGGCGGTGGCGGGTCTGGACGTAGCGGGCGGCGGTGCGGCCTGAGATGGACGCCCGCACGTATTGCGGCGCTGAAGATTGGCCTGGCGCCAGCGTCGATACCGGCGCTGGATCTCAGTGTGGATCGGCCGCGGACGGCTTATGCGCCGCCGCGGCCATCGAAGCGAACGCTACTGTTGCACCGGCTGCCAGCTATCGTCCGGGTCGAACGATTTAATAGCGGCCGCCGCGCGCGCGGTCTGCGGCCCGAGGTTCTTCTGATAGACCTGACCGTCCCGATTAACGATAAAGCTCATCACCCCAGTCTTGCCATATTCCGCCGGCGAGGCGATCAGACCGACCCCTTTGGTCAGCACACCGTTCTCAACGTAGTTCTGCGCGCCGCCCTTCGCACGGGGACCTTGCGCCGTCAGGATCCGGTAGTGATAGCCGTGATAGGCCTCTTTCGGCAGGGTGCCGTTGGGCATGGTGGCGGCGAGCGGTCCGAGCGGGCTTTGCGTTTCGCCGGGCGCCGTCGCCCAGTACAGGCCGTCATGCTGGCCTTGCGTACTGACGAAGCGCTGCGCGTAGTGCTGCGTCAGGTTGTGATAATCGTTTTGCGCGTCGAGGTAGGCGAGCGAAGTCTGGATCGCTGCATCTTCATTGCGGCCGATACGGCGCGTCAGCATTTCGTCCCGTGCGGCCGACGGATCGAAGCGCCAGCCGTGCGCGGCCTGTACGAGCGGAATCGGCAAGGTCCAGCCACTGTCGCCGACAGCCAGATGCGCGGTCGCGCGGCCCTTGCTCTTCACTGGATCCTGGACGATCTGATGCCCTTTAGACCATGCGCCGAGGAACTGGTAGATGTCGTCCTCGCCGATTCCTTCAGCAGGAATGAAGCGATGAAAATCGTTGCCGAGCACGTGTTTGAGCGCGCCTTCGTCGCTGCGGGCCAAGGCGTCGACGAACGCATTGGCGGCGTCGTCGGCGCTGGGATAGACCGCCTGCGCATGTGCGGCGGTCGTGCCGAGCAACAGTACCGGCGCGACCAGCAGGGTGCCGGTCGTGCCGAGGGCGGCGGCAAATGTCAGAACGTGGGCGCGCAAGGCGCCGCGTGGGAATATGCGAATCATCAGAGACTCCTCTTGATCGTTCAACGGTTGCGGCCGAGATGACGCTCACCGCCGCCGCCACCGCCCAGTCTGCCGCCGCCACCGCCGAAGTTGCCGCCACCACCGCGCTGGACACCCCCGCCGTTCGCACCGAGACCGCCGCCCGCGCGTTGCTGGCCTCCGCCGTTCGCACCGGGACCGCCGCCCGTACGTTGCTGGCCTCCACCGTTCGCGCCGAGACCACCGCCCGCGCGTTGCTGGCCGCCACCGTTCGCGCCAAAGCCGCCGGAACGATTCGCGGCCGCGTTGCGGCTCGCCTCACCACGCTGCGCGTCCTGCCGCGCGGCGTTGCCGTCGCCGGCGCCGCGCAACGCGTTATCGCGATTGACGTTCTGCGCACGGCTCTGCAGGTTGCCGTTCGCGGCGCCGCCCTGATGAATCCCCTGCACGCGCTGGCTGGCACTGCCGCTGACGTTCTGGCCGGTACGGTTCTGCAAGGTCTGTTGCGCCTGGGCACGGGCCGCGTCGTCACGGCCGCGGAAGGCATCGCGCTGCGCGCTCCCGAGGTTGTTGTTGACGTTACGGTTGAGATTGGCGTTGTTGACGTTGCGATTGACGTTGGCGTTGCGGTTCCAGTTCGTCGTGTTGCTGTTCACGTTGAGCCGGTTGTTCACATTGATGTTGTTGTACCGGTTCACGTTGATGTTGACGTCATGCGTGTTCCAGTTGAAGCCGCCCCAGAGCGAATTGGCCACGGCGACGCCGGCACCGAACGCAAGCCCGGCGGCGAGTCCGGTCGCGATGGCATAGCCGGGCGGCGGTGGCACATACACCGGCGGGTAGGCAGGATAGGGCCACGTACCGTAGACGACAGTCGGGTTATACGTGGGCACGTATACCACCTGTGGGTTGACCGGCACGATCTGGATCGTGCTTTGCTCGACTACGACTTTCTGCTGCGAACTCGTCTTCAGATTGCCGGCGGCCTGCGCCTGTTTGCGCAAGCGTTGCACGGAGTCCATCACGTCATTCGGCTGGCCGAGAAAGGCGCTGCCGAGTTGCGAGACCCAGTCCGGTTTCGACGCCATCGTCGCGAGGACCTGCGGAAAGGCGACCAGCGATTGCACGCTCGGGTCCCACGGCTCGGATGCGACCGCCTTGACGGCGTCGTCGCCTTGCAGCTTCGAGTTCGCGTTCGACCATGCGGCTGCGGCCTGCACGTCCTGGGGGAAAGTGGCGGCCATCAGCACCTGCGCGAGCAGTGCGTCGGGATAGAGCGCGATGGGTGCGGTCAGCGAATCGAGTTGCTGGTTCGATATCTTCGCGGCGCTTTGCGCATGGACGACGCCCGGCGTGACCAGCCCGGCGAAGAGTGGCGCGCCTGCAAGGGCGGCGCAAACAAGTAACACACGCGAACGGTGTGTTCCGGATCGTTTCACGATGAAATCCTCCCGACTGCGTTAGACGCGCGAAGTCAATGCACAACGGACGGTGCGTTGTCTGGGCGCGCTGGAATGGAGATGGAAGCGAGTAAAGGCAGAAAGGCAGGGCTCGGTTTCGTGTGAGCCGTTCGATAAGGCAGGTAGTTCAGCGACGTGGTCGAACCGCCTTGACTGCTTCGCAACGCATGGTGACCCCGCATACGACAACGGCAGCACACTTGTCCTGCGTTCATCGGGCATCGACGGTCCCTGCTGAGGAGTTCTGCGTAAATTAAGCGGCGCGGCGAGGCTTGTCAATCTTGTCGGAGGAAAGAACTTATTGCCCCGCGACGTAAGCGCATGCTGAGTAATGCGTAATGATTGACGGATGGGGATGGGGATGGGGATGGGGATGCAGACGGAGACGCAGACGCCAATGCCAATGCCAATGCCAATGCCAATGCCAATGCCAACGCGGACCGAAGTGCGAATACCGACGCCGATACATCGGCCATGCCCCGACTTGTTGTCGCGAAGCAGGAAAGGATAAGGGAAAGAAAAGAGAAAGATGAAACAGGCCGGACTTTTCAACAGTCCGGCCGTTCAAACGCAGTAGCGACCCGCGGGCGGTGCCGCGGGCGTTATGCTTATTGTGCCGGTTGCGGCTTGTTCGACAGCGCCAGTCGCAGCAGATCGGCGACCGTGTTGACGTTGAGCTTTTCCATGATGTTCGCGCGGTGCGCTTCGACCGTCTTGATGCTGATGCCGAGGTCGTCGGCAATCTGCTTGTTCAGGCGGCCAGCAATGATGCGCTCCAGCACCTGATGCTCACGCGCGGTCAGTTTGCCCAGCCGTTCGGCGGCGGCGCGCTGCTGCTGCACGCTGGTGCTTTCGCTGCGGGCTTTATCGAGCATGCGCTCGACCAGCTTGCGCAGTTCGGCTTCGTCGAACGGTTTTTCGATGAAGTCCATGGCGCCTTTTTTCATCGTCGACACCGCCATCGGCACGTCGCCGTGGCCCGTCACGAAGATGATCGGCAGCGACGCATTGTCGGCGATCAGGCGTTCCTGCAACTCGAGCCCGCTCATGCCGGACATCCGCACATCGAGAATCAGACACGCGATCTGGCCCGGATGCGTATGCGGCTGCCACGCGTCGATGAACTGCTCGGCGCTGGAGAAGCATTGCACGCGGTAGCCGTTTGCCTCCAGCAGCCAGCGCAGCGAATCTCGCACGGCCTCGTCGTCGTCGACGACAAAGACAGTTTCCTGTGTGGTGACTGGGCTGTTCATAGCTCTCCCGTAACGGTTTGTGGTGTCGGCGCCTCTGACCCGCCGTTGCTCGGGCCGTCAGGCTCTCCAATAGGCAGACTGCAATGGAACGTGGCACCTGTGATGTGGCCGTCAGATTCGACGTTGTTCACCACCCACAGACGGCCGCGGTGCGATTCGATAATCGAACGGCAAATGTTCAGCCCCATGCCCATACCATCGGACTTGGTGCTGTAAAACGGTTCAAAGAGACGCTCGGCGGTCGCCTCGTCGACGCCCGGTCCCTGGTCGACGACGCTGATGCAGACAAACCCGCCTTCCAGCCGCACGACCACGCGGATCACGGGGTCGACCGCGTTCGGGCGCGCATCGTACATCGCTTCCGCGCCGTTCTTCAGCAGGTTCACCAATACCTGCTCGATCAGCACCGGATCGACGTAGATCACCGGCAAACGCGAGCGCAGATCGGTCACAATGCGAATCTTGCGCTTGCGCGCCTCGAGTTCGGCGAGACCCACGGCGTCGGCGACGATATCGGCCACGCGCGTGGCCTGGCGTTTCGGCTCGCTGCGTTTCACGAACTCGCGAATGCGCTTGATGATCATGCCTGCGCGCACCGCCTGCTGGGCGGTTTTTTCGAGCACGGGCAGGAGATTGTCAGGCGTCGTCCGACCGGATTTAACCAGCGCCACGGTTCCCGAGCAATAGTTATTGATCGCGGCGAGCGGCTGGTTCAGTTCGTGCGCGAGCGACGAGGCCATTTCGCCCATCGTCATCAGGCGGCTGGTGAACTGCAGTTTCTCGTCCTGCTGACGCGAGAGCTCTTGAGCCTGCTTGCGCGTGGTGATGTCGGTCGCGATCTGCATCTGCGCGAGGTGGCCGTCCACCCACTGGATGTACTGACGGCGCACTTCGAACCACTTCTGGATGCTTTGCACGTAGATTTCCTGCGCATCGGCGGTGCTTTCGGTCAACGCGGCGGCGGGCAGACCCGCATATGTGTCCACCATATCGATTGAATCGGACGACGCCTGTGCGCTATCGAACCCGCCGCCCGCCAATTCCAGATGACCGTCCGGGCGAATCCCGAACAGGTGGCGGTAATAGCGGTTGGCGAACAGCAGTTCGGCTTCGTCGGCGGCCAGTACGGAGACGGCGGCGTCGAGACTTTCCAGCACGGTCGTGAAGCGCTCGTGCGCGGCGGCGAGTTCTTCGCGCGCGCGTTTCGGCTCGGTGATGTCGGTCATCGACGACATCCAGCCGGTCTGGCGCCCCGAGCTGTCGATCAGCGGCGAGACATAGAGCCGCGCATGAAACAACGAACCGTCCTTGCGGCGCACCCGCAATTCGAAGCCCGAAGAAGGCGCCTTGCCGCGCAGCGTCATGTCCAGCTGGCGTTGCATCTCGGGGTAAGCGTCGCGCGGCCAGTACGCAAACGGTGCGTTCTTGCCGACCAGATCGCTTTCGTCCCAGCCGGTCATACGGCAAAACGCAGGGTTGACGTGAGTAATGCGGCCGTGCATGTCGAGCACGCGCATGCCGATCAGTACCGAGTTCTCCATTGCGCGCCGGAAGAAGGCTTCAGCATAAAGCGCCTGCTGCGCTTCAAAGCGCTGCCGCGTGTGTTTCCACAAACTCCACAGACTCCACAGCACGAAGCACGACAGGCCGGCCACCAGCCAGACCAGCGTGTTGTTGGTGAAGTTGGTCATCTGCGGGAACGCATAGACGCGCACCGAGACGCCCTGGCCCGGCGGGTCGAGCGGCAGATCGTAGAACATGTCGCGCGGCAGGCGCGGGCGGGTCGACGTGGTGGTCAACTCGCGGTTGTTCACGTCGATGATCGAGATTTTGTATTTGGCCGACAGCTCGGGCGGGATGTCGTGCTTCAGGATGCCTTCCACCGAGAACACGGCGGCAACCGTGCCGAGGAAGTCGCGGTCGCGATAGACCGGCGTCTGCAGCGTGATGTATCCATTGCCGAGGTCGTCGTAGATCAGCGGCGAGTACACCTGGCGGCGCGTGGTGCGCGCCTCGTTGAAGGCGGCTTTGACGGCTTCGTCCATCTGCGCGTCGTTCGGTTTGGCGAGACGCTGGCCGAACACGGGGAGTGCGGTATTGGGCCAGCGCGGCTGCTGTTGGCTCGTGTACCAGTTCATGTAGAGGATCTCGGGATGCCCCTGCATGATGTCCGTGGTGGACACCTGGAATGAATGCGGATCGGCGTGGCCGGCGACCAGATCGCGGGCGAGCGCCTGGATCTGTTCCTGCGCGCCCGTCATGGACAGGCGGATCTGCTGCTGCGCCCACGCGACATTGCGGTAGAGCGTGTCTTCCTGCTGCTGCTGTTCGCGCCGGTTCAAGCTCCACAGAATCAGGCTCATGACGACCAGGAAAACCAGGATCGACAGGAGCGGCGTGAGCAAATAGGAGTTCGACCACCACGGTCCGTGGTGCCAGCGGGAGGACGGCGTCGAATCGCCCGGCGAACCGGGGGTACGCGCCGAGCGAGCGAAAAGCCGTTCGGTCAACATGCGTGGCATTGTAGCGCAGCAAGTCGCTAGCAAATGGCGCAAAAAAGCGCTGAAAGAACCGTTATTCGGCGCAAACTAGCCGACGTATCCGTCGATCGGCAGTCAAATCAAGTTGCGCCGCAACAATTTTCCGCATTATGAGAATCGATCTCGTAATTCGAAAATTTTGTTGCGCGGACGTCGGGACCCCTTTTACAATCGGCCGAAGCTGCCGCGGTCGTGCTTCGTCCGCGCCGTCTGTTCAAGAGCGTTCCTCATACCCAGGAGACGAGCATGTCCGCTGTACCCGACGAAGTCATGAAATATGTCGCCGCCGAAAAAGACGACGATCCCCAGGAAACCGGCGAATGGCTGGAAGCGCTGGATGGCGTGATTTCTGCAGTGGGCCCCGATCGCGCCCACTACCTGATCGAAAAGCAAATCGAATTCGCCCGTGTACACGGCGAACATTTGCCGTTCTCCGCCAATACGCCGTACATCAACACGATCCCGGTCTCGCGTCAGGCGAAGATCCCCGGCGACCAGGACCTCGAACACCGCATCCGCTCGTACACGCGCTGGAACGCCATCGCAATGGTGCTGCGCGCCGGCAAGGACACCAACGTGGGCGGCCATATCGCCTCGTTCGCTTCTGCCGCCACGCTGTACGACGTCGGCTATAACCACTTCTGGCATGCGCCGTCGGCCCAACATGGCGGCGACCTCGTGTTCGTGCAGGGCCATTCGTCGCCGGGGGTCTACTCGCGCGCGTTCCTGCTCGGCCGTCTGACCGAGAACCAGCTCGACAACTTCCGTCAGGAAGTGG
The DNA here is from genome assembly GCF_046025895.1 of Paraburkholderia sp. RL17-337-BIB-A. NCBI lineage: Bacteria > Pseudomonadati > Pseudomonadota > Betaproteobacteria > Burkholderiales > Burkholderiaceae > Paraburkholderia > Paraburkholderia sp. RL17-337-BIB-A. Next base: position 1,544,141 of record NZ_JARESY010000001.1, read on the forward strand.
GCGGCGAGGGCATCTCGTCGTACCCGCACCCGTGGCTGATGCCGGATTTCTGGCAATTCCCGACCGTCTCGATGGGCCTTGGCCCGATCATGGCGATCTATCAGGCGCGCTTCATGAAGTACATGCAGGCGCGCGGCATTGTGAAGACCGAAGGCCGCAAGGTCTGGGCCTTCCTCGGCGACGGCGAAACGGACGAGCCGGAATCGCTCGGCGCGATCGGCATGGCCGGCCGCGAACGCCTCGACAACCTCGTGTTCGTGATCAACTGCAATCTGCAGCGCCTCGACGGTCCGGTGCGCGGGAACGGCAAGATCATCCAGGAACTGGAAAGCGAATTCCGCGGCGCCGGCTGGAACGTGATCAAGGTCATCTGGGGCAGCCGCTGGGATGCGCTGTTCCAACGCGACAAGTCGGGCGCGCTGATGCGCCGCATGATGGACGTCGTCGACGGCGAATATCAGACGTACAAGTCGGAGTCGGGCGCGTTTGTTCGCGAACACTTCTTCAACACGCCGGAACTGAAGGCGCTGGTCGCCGAATGGTCCGACGAGGACATCTGGAACCTGAATCGCGGCGGTCACGATCCGCACAAGATCTACGCAGCGTTCCAGGAAGCGTCGAATTCGCAGGGCCAGCCGACCGTCATCCTCGCGAAGACGATCAAGGGCTACGGCATGGGCGAAGCCGGCCAGGCGATGAACATCACCCACCAGCAGAAGAAGCTGCACGTGGATCAGCTGAAGAAATTCCGCGACCAGTTCCGTCTGCCGATCTCCGACGAAGATATCGTCGACGTGCCGTACCTCAAGTTCGAAGAAGGTTCGAAAGAACTCGAGTACATGCGCGCTCGCCGCCAGGACCTCGGCGGCTATCTGCCGGCGCGTCGTCAGAAGGCTGAGTCGCTGCCGGTGCCGGCGCTGTCGGCATTCGAGCCGCTGCTCAAGGGCACGGGCGAGGGCCGCGAGATTTCCACGACGATGGCGTTCGTGCGGATCCTGAACATCCTGCTGAAGGACAAGGCGCTCGGCAAGCGCATCGTGCCGATCGTGCCGGACGAGTCGCGTACCTTCGGTATGGAAGGCCTGTTCCGTCAGATCGGTATCTGGAATCAGGACGGCCAGAAGTACGTGCCGGAAGATTCCGACCAGCTGATGTTCTACCGTGAGTCGGAAACCGGTCAGATCCTGCAGGAAGGCATCAACGAAGCCGGCGGTATGGCTGACTGGATCGCCGCCGCGACGTCGTACTCGACGCACGGCGAGATCATGATCCCGTTCTACATCTTCTATTCGATGTTCGGCTTCCAGCGTATCGGCGATCTGGCGTGGGCCGCGGGCGATATGCGCTCGCGCGGCTTCCTGCTGGGCGGCACCGCTGGCCGCACGACGCTGAACGGCGAAGGTCTGCAGCACGAAGACGGCCACTCGCTGCTGTGGGCGGCTTCGGTGCCGAACTGCATCAGCTACGACCCGACCTTCGGTTACGAACTCGCTGTGATCATGCAGGATGGTCTGCGCCGCATGGTTGCTGACCAGGAAGACGTGTACTACTACATCACGGTGATGAACGAAAACTACGAGCACCCGGCGATTCCGCAGGGCGATGCTGTAGCGGCCGACATCATCAAGGGTATGTATTCCTTCCGCAAGGCTGAAGCCGACAAGAAGGCGCCGCGCGTTCAGCTGATGGGCGCGGGCACGATCTTCAATGAAGTGATCGCCGCTGCTGATCTTCTGAAGAACGACTGGGGCGTCGCAGCCGACCTGTGGAGCGTACCGAGCTTCACCGAACTGGCGCGCGAAGGCCACGAAGTGCAACGCTGGAACCTGTTGCACCCGACCGAAGAGAAGAAAGTCTCGCACGTCGAGAAGCTGCTGAAGGACGCGCAAGGTCCGGTCATCGCATCGACCGACTACGTGCGCGCGCTGACCGAGCAGATCCGCGCGTTCGTGCCGCAAAAGTTCGTCGTGCTGGGCACGGATGGCTACGGCCGTTCGGACACGCGCGAAAAGCTGCGTCACTTCTTCGAAGTCGACCGCTACTGGGTCACGGTTGCCGCGTTGAATGCACTGGCAGATGAAGGCACGATCGAACGCAAGGTCGTCGCCGAGGCGCTCAAGAAGTACGACCTTGATCCCGCCAAACCCAACCCGATGACCGTCTAAGGCATCATTCCCCGTGTGCCACGGCGTGCGCGCCTGCTCTGATCGACAGGGCAGGCGGCGTGCGCGGCCCAGGAGACACTAACAATGAGTCAAGCGATCGAAGTCAAGGTGCCGGACATCGGCGATTACAAGGACATTCCTGTGATCGAGGTGCTGGTGAAGGCGGGTGATACCGTCGAGAAAGAGCAATCGCTCGTTACGCTGGAATCCGACAAGGCGACCATGGACGTGCCGAGCTCGGCCGCCGGCGTCGTCAAGGAAGTGAAGGTCAAGGTCGGCGACAACGTGTCGGAAGGTTCGCTGATCGTCGTGCTGGAAGGCGCTGAAGGCGGTGCTGCCGCGCCCGCTCCGGCACCTGCTGCTGCGCCGGCGCCTGCACCGGCCGCCGCACCCGCTGCCGCGCCGGCGCCTGCTGCCGCCGGTGGTGGTCTGCAAGAAGTCAAAGTGCCGGATATCGGCGACTACAAAGACATTCCCGTGATCGAAGTCGCGGTGAAGGTCGGCGATCGCGTCGAGAAAGAGCAGTCGCTGGTGACGCTCGAATCCGACAAGGCGACCATGGATGTGCCGAGCTCGGCCGCCGGCGTCGTCAAGGAAGTGAAGGTCAAGGTTGGCGATAACGTGTCGGAAGGCTCGGTGATTGTCGTGCTGGAGGCGGATGGCGGCGCAGCTGCGCCGGCGCCCGCGCCCGCTGCCCGGCAGGAAGTGGCCGAGAAGCCGTCGGATGCGCCGGCGGCTCCGTCGCCCGCTCCGGCTTCGCCGTCCGCGCTCGCGCAGGCGCCGCTGATTCCGGCTGGCGAAGGCGGTGCGCGTCATGCGAGTCATGCTTCGCCGTCCGTGCGCAAGTTCGCGCGCGAACTCGGTGTGGACGTGACGCAGGTGCAGGGCACGGGTCCGAAGGGCCGTATTACGCAAGCGGACGTCACTGCCTTCATCAAGGGCGTGATGACGGGTCAGCGTGCTGCGCCGGCAGGTGCTGCCGCGCCTGCTGCCGGTGGCGGCGAGCTGAACCTGCTGCCGTGGCCGAAGGTCGACTTCACCAAATTCGGTCCGGTCGATCCGAAGCCGCTGTCGCGCATCAAGAAGATTTCGGGCGCGAATCTGCATCGCAACTGGGTCATGATCCCGCACGTCACGAACAACGACGAAGCGGATATCACCGAGCTCGAAGCGCTGCGCGTGCAGTTGAACAAGGAAAACGAAAAGGCCGGCGTGAAGATCACGATGCTGGCGTTCGTGATCAAGGCGGTTGTGTCGGCCTTGAAGCAGTTCCCGACGTTCAATGCCAGCCTCGATGGTGACAACCTGGTGTTCAAGCAGTATTTCCACATCGGATTTGCTGCTGATACGCCGAATGGTCTGGTCGTGCCGGTTATTCGCGATGCGGATAAGAAGGGGTTGATCGATATCGCGAAGGAAATGACTGAGCTTTCGAAGGCGGCGCGCGACGGCAAGCTCAAGCCGGATCAGATGCAAGGTGGCTGCTTCTCGATTTCTTCCCTGGGCGGCATTGGCGGGACGAACTTCACGCCGATCATCAATGCGCCTGAAGTCGCCATTCTTGGGTTGTCGCGCGGCGCGATGAAGCCGGTTTGGGATGGCAAGCAGTTTGTGCCGCGGTTGATTCTGCCGCTGTCGTTGTCGTATGACCATCGGGTTATTGATGGTGCTGCGGCAGCGCGGTTCAATGCTTATCTGGGTGCGATTCTTGCCGATTTTCGGCGTGTGATTCTTTGATCCTGGTGTTGCGCGGGGCGTGGGTTTCTTTTCTGTTATCCACGTCTCTTTGTTGAACCTGCTTTCTTATCGGTCTATTAGTGTCGCCCCTGTGCGGGGCGGCACCTACTTTTCTTTGCACCCCAAGGGTACTTCCTGCGGGGCGTCTTCCAAAGAAAAGTAGGCAAAAGAAAGGCGCGTCCTTGGACGGACTGCAAAGGTTGATTCTGTCCAGACTGCTGCCAGCTTTCAGGCTGCTTTGAAGTGGTTCTTCCCTCATCACGATCAATAAGAGAAGGGGACACTATGAGTCTCGTCGAAGTAAAAGTGCCGGATATCGGTGACTTCAAGGACGTCGATGTCATCGAAGTCAATATCAAACCGGGCGATGTCATCGAGACCGAACAGGCGCTGATGACGCTCGAGTCCGATAAGGCCTCCATCGAAGTGCCCAGCGATACCGCCGGCACCGTCAAGGAAGTACGCGTCAAAGCCGGCGACAAAGTCTCGCAAGGCACGGTCATCGCGCTCGTCGAAACAGCGGCGGACGCTGCACCGGCTAAAGATGCGCCGAAAGCGCCGGCCAAAGAGCCCGAGAAAGCGCCCGCTCAAGCGGCGCAAGCCGCCGCTGCACCGAAGGCTGCCGCGCCTGCTCCGCAAGCTGGTAGCTTCTCCGGCAACGCGGACATCGAGTGCGACATGCTCGTGCTCGGTTCGGGCCCCGGCGGTTATTCCGCTGCGTTCCGCTCGGCCGATCTCGGCATGAAGACCGTGCTCGTCGAACGCTATGCAACGCTCGGCGGCGTCTGTCTGAACGTCGGTTGTATTCCGTCGAAAGCACTGCTGCATACGGCGCTCGTCATTGACGAAGCCGAAGCGCTCGGCGCGCACGGCATCACCTTCGCCAAGCCGCAAATCGATCTCGACAAGCTGCGTGACTTCAAGTCGGGCGTCGTCAAGAAGCTCACCGGCGGTCTCGCCGGCATGGCCAAGATGCGCAAGGTCGAAGTCGTGACGGGCAACGGCTCGTTCGTCGATCCGAACCACATGGAAGTGCAGACCGAAGGCGGCAAGAAGGTCGTCAAGTTCAAGCAGGCCATCATCGCCGCCGGCTCGGAAGCGGTGAAGCTGCCGTTCATTCCGGAAGATCCGCGGGTGGTCGATTCGACCGGCGCGCTCGAACTGCGTCAGATTCCACAACGCATGCTGGTGATCGGCGGCGGCATCATCGGGCTCGAAATGGCGACGGTCTACTCCACGCTCGGTGCGAAGATCGATGTGGTCGAAATGCTCGACGGCCTGATGGCCGGCGCGGATCGCGATCTGGTCAAGGTCTGGGAGAAGTACAACAGCAAGCGTTTCGCCAACGTCATGCTGAAGACCAAAACCACCGGCGCCGAAGCGAAAGACGATGGTATCTACGTGTCGTTCGAAGGCGAAAAGGCGCCGGCCGAAGCGCAACGCTATGACCTCGTGCTGGTCGCCGTCGGCCGGTCGCCGAACGGCAAGAAGATCGGCGCGGACAAGGCCGGTGTGGCCGTAACGGATCGCGGCTTCATCGACGTCGACAAGCAGATGCGCACCAACGTGCCGCATATCTTCGCGATCGGCGATATCGTCGGTCAGCCAATGCTCGCGCACAAAGCTGTGCACGAAGGCCACGTCGCAGCCGAAGTGGCTCATGGCGAGAAGGCGTACTTCGACGCGCTGCAGATTCCCTCGGTGGCCTACACCGATCCGGAAGTGGCGTGGGCCGGCAAGACCGAAGACCAGCTGAAGGCCGAAGGCATCAAGTACGGCAAGGCGGTGTTCCCGTGGGCTGCGTCGGGCCGCGCAATCGCCAACGGCCGCGATGAAGGTTTCACCAAGCTGCTGTTCGACGAAGAAACGCATCGCGTGATCGGCGGCGGGATTGTCGGTCTGAATGCAGGCGATCTGATCAGCGAAGTGTGTCTCGCGATCGAAATGGGTGCGGACGCAACGGATATCGGTAAGACGATTCACCCGCACCCGACGCTCGGCGAATCGGTTGGTATGGCTGCCGAGTTGTACGAAGGCGTCTGTACCGACTTGCCGCCGCAGAAAAAGAAGTAATGCCGCTGGCGCTGGGCCCACCTGCATGCAGGTGGGTTCGGTGATGCAGAGAAAAAAAACGGCGCGTCCCGCTAAGGGCGCGCCGTTTTCTATTGCAGCAGGCAGCGTAGAACGTTTGTCGTGTCGCGACGCATGAAACATGCGGCACACATCTCAGCTAGCAGCAAAAAAATCCCGGCCTTTCGCCGGGCAAACGATACGCTATTCAACGTATCGGAGCGTTCGGCCACGTACAACCGTGTGAGCGGCAACGGCACGACGCTGTTGCTTACAATAACGCCGGCCCAGCTGTGAGGCGGGCCGGCGTGACATGCGGCCTGAAACTTAGACTGCCTTCTTTGCCGAGCGCGATGCTTGCGCAGCGGCTTGCGATGCTGCCTTCGATGCGGCTGTTGCGGCTGCATTGAAGTTGCTTTCGGCGATTTCGACAGCTTGCTTGGTGGCCTTGTGGACCGTTTCGTACGTGGTGTTGGCGGCGGTGATAGCCGACTTCATCGCGGCGACAGCGGTTTCCGAACCGGCCGGGGCATTCTTCGCAACGTTTTCGACGAGCGATTGGACCTTGCGGTTTTGCTCTTCAAATTGGGCTTCCGCGACGCGGGTGAACTCGCCTTGCGTTGCCGAAACGATTTCATACACGTGACGGCCATACGACAGCGCCTTTTCAGCCACCGGCTGTGCAAGACTTGCCTGCAGTGCCAGCAGTTCCTGCGCGTCCTTCACCGACAGTGCGCGTTGGGCGTTTTCCTGGCTTTCCGCGAGCGTCGATTTCACGACTTGCAGGTTCAGTTCAACCAGCTTCTCGACGCCTTCGAATGCTTTGGTCGTCAGGCCGAACAACGTTTCAAAGTTGGCTTTCTGGGCTGCAGCGAATTGCTCAGGGGTCAGCAGAGTCATGGTTTACGCTCCTGGATTGCGGCCAGTCTGTGCGGACCGCATTGGGTTGGTGGCAAGACGATTTAGGATCGTCTCCCCGGACCGCGATGTTTTGTGCATCGCAGCAATGGTTCCCATTTTAGGATGGCTGCAAGGAATGTCAAGTGCTTTTTGTGCGTCGCACAATGTCGAGAATTTGCTGATAAAACAATACGTTATGCAGTAGGCATGACATTAATAAGATACAGGTCAATTTAACCGTTGCACCAAGTCGATGCGCTTAAAGGCTGCATTTTTTGCCGATTTAACCGGCGGATTCTGATTGTCGCCGGAAGGGCTGCGTCAGATGCGTGACTTCGCACGTCGGAAAAATCGCAGATTGCTGCGGATCCGTTGTAAACCATAAAGTGTCACGGAACGTTAATCTTGGATGCGGGTCGAATGCGCGTTGGCGGTCTCCAGTAGGCGTTTAACAGTTGCGGGGCGACGTCAGGCATGCTGAACGTCGTCTTGGCAAGTTGCCTACGCCCACGCCCACGCTTTGACAGTATTTCCCCTGATCAAGATTGTCTCGAAATTGCCGTTATGCTGAAAGAATCGTCTCGATTCCGGCGTATGGCGACAACGGCGAGGCAAACCACGCTGGCGATCGTTTTTTTCGATCGAAGCGCGGCACTTATTTGTGTTTTTGCGATCGGAGCTTACAAGCCGGTTTAAGGAGCGCGCATAAGTGCTTCAAATTGCTAATTTTTCGTTGTTTTACTACACTTGCGGAAACCTCTCGCCGCTCCCTACCGAACACCCATGAAAACCGACATGCTTTCGTCGCTAAAAATGATCCACGGCGCGGCCCGCAGCACCGCTCTGTCGGTGGCCGCTACGTTGGTCATCACAGCGGCGTTCGCCACGCCCGTCAGCAGTTTTGCCGCCGCGCCCGACGCACCTGCGAAAACCTCCAAACACGCGAAAGCAGCCAAAAAGCCCGCCGCGGCCACTGCCGACAAAGTGTCGAGCAAGAAGGCTGGCAAAGGCGCGGCTGTGAAGACCGTTGCCGCCGCGAGCGACGACGCGCCGCGCGCGGGCGTCAAGCGCAAGCGCGTGACGTACACCTCGAACGGTCGCCATCACTCGGTGGTACGCCGCGTCGCGTACGAACCGCGTTCGCCTAGCGTCGGCCAGGCTTTTGGTCTGCACGAAACGCCGGACGCGCTGATGCTGCGTTCAAGCGTTGCGTACGTGATCGATCAGAACTCAGGCGAAACGCTGTTCGACAAGAATTCGCGCGCCGTGGTGCCGATCGCCTCGATCACCAAGCTGATGACCTCGATGGTCGTGCTCGATTCGAAAGAACCGATGACCGACCAGATCGAAGTCACGGACGAAGACCGCGATTACGAGAAAAACACCGGCTCGCGTCTGTCGGTGGGCTCGGTACTCTCGCGTGAAGACATGCTGCACATCGCGCTGATGGCCTCGGAGAACCGCGCCGCCGCCGCGCTGTCGCGTTATTTCCCGGGCGGCCGCCCGGCGTTCCTCGCGGCAATGAACGCGAAGGCCAAGCAACTCGGCATGACCGATACGCACTTCGAAAACCCCACGGGTTTGACGAGCCAGAACGTGTCGAGCGCGCGCGACCTCGTGAAGATGGTCAACGCGGCGTATCAATATCCGCTGATCCGCAAGTTCTCGACCGATCACAGCTACGAGGTGTACACCGGCAAGCGTTCGCTGGCGTACAACAGCACGAATGCGTTGGTGCGTAACCCGTCGTGGGACATTGGTCTGCAAAAGACCGGCTTCATCAACGAAGCGGGCGAGTGTCTCGTGATGCAGGCGACTATCCACGGCCGTCCGATGATCATGGTGCTGCTCGACTCGTCGGGTAAATACTCGCGCTTTGCGGACGCGACGCGTCTGCGTACGTGGCTCGATAACGGTGGCGATCAAACGCGCATCACCAGTGCGGATGCCGGCGGCCCGGGCACCTGAAGTTGCCTGACGTGCTGCAGTCTGCAGCGGCCGGTTTTCGGACCGGCCAGAAAAAAGCCTCGCAAAATGCGAGGCTTTTTTCATTGAGCCGCGTGAGGACAGCCATCAGCTTACACGTGCTGCGGGTGCGAATGCTCTTGCGGTGTCTGCGGGCGGTAACCGAGCGACTCGGAAATCAGCAACGCCGTTTGGCTGACCTGCCCCAGCCACGAGTCCTGCAAACGATCCGCCGGGGCGGACAGCGACAGGCCGGCGACCAGTTTGCCGGTGTCGTCGTAAATCCCGGCTGCGATACAGCGCACGCCCAGTTCGAGTTCTTCGTTGTCGCGCGCGCAGGCCTGTTGTCGCACATGCGATAGCTCCCGTTCGAGCTTGGTCAGATCGGTGATGCTGTTCTGCGTGTGCCCGGACAGACCGGTGCGCGTGGCGTAGGCCCGCACGCGGGTCGATTCGTCCGCGGCAAGAAAGAGCTTGCCTACCGAGGTCAGATGCAGCGGCGCCCGCCCGCCAATCGCTCGCACCACCTGCATCCCGGAGCGTTCTGAATACGCGCGCTCGATATAGACGATCTCGTCGCCCTGACGCACCGACAGGTTCACTGTCTGCCCGGTTTGGCGGTGCAATTCGCGCATCGGGGTGAGCGCCGCGTCGCGTACCGACAGCCGCGCCTTCACCAGATTGCCTAGTTCGAGCAGACGCATGCCGAGACGGTAAGTGCCGGGATCCGACCGGTCGACCAGCCGGCACATCACCATATCGTTCAGGATGCGATGCGCGGTGGACGGGTGCAGCTCCGTGCGGATGGCGAGTTCTTTCAGGCTGACCGGGTCGCTATGCGCAGCGAGGGCGTCGAGCAAGCGCATCATGCGTTCGATCACCTGGATCGAAGTTTTGGGATCCGGGTTCGTATCGCTCATGGGGAGGAATCGGTTGACGCGTCAAACAGCGGAAATTGATTGTATCCCGTATTGTGAAAAGAAGGAAAGCGGTGGGAACGCCTATTCCAATTTAGCGTGGCATTCGTCCTATGCCTTCCGGACGTTGGTATTGTGCGTCGAACAGCGGATAATCAGGGACGTTTTCCCGAAGGAGGGCTCATGCGAGTCGGATTGTTCGTCACCTGCCTGATCGACCTGATGCGTCCGGAGATCGGTTTTTCGGTCATCAAGCTGATCGAAGGCGCCGGTTTCGAGGTGGTGGTGCCACCCGCGCAAACCTGTTGCGGGCAACCCGCGTACAACTCGGGCGAGCGGCGCATCGCGCGCGACCTGGCTGAGAAAACCTTGCGCGAGTTCGAACAGTTCGACTACGTCGTGGTGCCATCCGGCTCGTGTGGCGGCATGATCCGCGCGCATTACGGCGACCTGTTTGCGGACGATCCGGAGTTGATGAACCGCTTCGGCCGATTGCGGGCCAAGGTGTTCGAGTTGACCGATTTCCTCGTCAATGTGGCCAAGGTGCAATTGGAGCCCGGCGAGTTCGCCGGCCAGGTGACCTACCACGATTCCTGTTCGGGGCTGCGCGAACTTGGCGTCAAGGCGCAGCCGCGCGCGTTGCTCGCGCAGGTGGGCGTGGCGGTGACCGAAATGAAGGATTGCGAGCATTGCTGCGGCTTTGGCGGCACCTTCGCGATCAAGTACGGCGATATCTCCACGGCGATCGTCGACGAGAAATGCGCAAACATTGGCGCGAGCGGCGCCGACGCGGTGGTGCTCGGCGACCTCGGCTGCATGCTCAATATCGAAGGCCGTTTGCGGCGCACCGGCGATACCACCACGCGCGTGTTACACATCGCCCAGGTGCTGGCCGGCGACGCCTGAAAATCATCGCGGCGCCACAACCGGCGCACCCGATTCGGCGCACTTCATTTAACGCAGATCGCTCGCGCATTTTTTCACTCGCGAATTTCATCGGGGGACTTCACCCAGGAATTTCGCCCGCGAATTCATCCGCGTATTTCCCCGCGAGTTCATTCGATTAAGCTCAAGGCCGCCATGCAAGTCCAATCGATGCATTTCAAGGCCCGCGCCGGCCAGAAACTTGCCGACCAGCGTCTGCAGCAGAACCTCACCAAGCTGTCGACCAAGTTCGTGTCGGCCCGCGCCGCAGCCATTACCGCGATCGATTTTCCCGCCACCCGCGCCGCGCTGAAGGAGCGCCGCAATCGCGCGCTGGAAAATCTCGACATCTGGCTCGAGACCTTCGAACGGGAAGCGACCCGGCGCGGCGTCACGGTCCTGTTTGCCGAGACGACGCAGGAGGCCGCACGCCTCGTCGGCGATATCGCGCGCCGGCACGAGGTGAAGAAGGTGATCAAGACCAAGTCGATGGTCACCGAGGAAATGCGCCTGAACGAAGTGCTCGGACAAATGGGCGTGCAATCGATCGAAACCGATCTGGGCGAATACATTCTGCAGATCAACGACAACGAGCCGCCGAGCCACATCATCGCGCCCGTCGTTCACAAAGATAAGGACGAGATCGCCGATCTTTTCGCGAAAACTCACGACCGGCCGCGTCTGACCGAGATCACCGACATGACCCGCGAAGCGCGCGAGATACTGCGTCCGCACTTCATGACGGCGGATATGGGTGTGACCGGCGGCAACTTCGTGGTGGCGCAGACCGGTTCGGTCGTGCTGGTCACCAACGAGGGCAATGAGGGCATGTGCACGGTGATGCCACGCGTGCATGTGGCTGTAACCGGCATCGAGAAAGTGTTGCCCACGCTGGAAGATCTTGCGACGGCAATGCGCCTGTTGCCGCGCTCTGCAACCGGCCAGGCCACGTCGAACTATTTTTCCGTGCTGACCGGGCCACGCGGTGCGGGCGATCAGGATGGTCCCGAGCATATGTATGTGGTGCTGGTCGACGGGGGGCGCACCGGGCTGATCGGCGGCGACTTCCAGGAGATGCTGCGCTGTATCCGTTGTGGCGCTTGCATGAACCATTGCCCGGTGTATCAGAAGGTGGGCGGTCATGCGTACGGCTGGGTTTATCCTGGCCCGATGGGGTCCGTGCTGACGCCGAGCTATGTCGGGATCGACAAGGCGCTGGATTTACCTCAGGCGGCAACGTTGTGCGGCGAGTGCAACAGCGTCTGTCCGGTGGGAATTCCGCTGTCCGATCTGCTGCGCAAGTTGCGCGAGAAGCAGGTGGAGCGGCGGCTGCGGCCGTGGCGCGAGCGGGCAGGGCTCGCGGCGTGGGGTTTTCTCGCCTTGCACCCGAACAGTTATGCGTTGTTCACGAAGCTGGCCGTTCGCGTGCTGGAACGGATGGGCGGGCGAAACCGGTCGATTGCCAGATTGCCGCTCGGCGGCGCGGGCTGGACTAATACGCGGGATATCCCGGCTCCGGTCGGTCGGACGTTCAGGGAGTTGTACGCGGCGCAGCGCAGCCATATCGGCTGAGTTGGCCTGATTGGACGGAGCGCGCCGTCATATTTTTCGAGTTTCGTGGCCGTAAGCGCGAGCCGGTGATTCCGGCGCAGCGCTGTGTTTAAGTTAACGGCCGCGCCGCCTGGCGCGCTCCCCGGCGATTGTCAGACCGGGTTATCGGGCGGTCGTCGCAGAGACCGCAGCGCAGACGCGTGCGCTGATGAGTCCGCGTGTCGCGCGACTACGCGACACGCCCGCTCAGTGGTCCGTCATCTGGCCAGACTGTCGGCCCGGCACCCCTCGCACGGGCGCCCCGTTGTTGCCGTTGCCACGACCGCCTCCATTGCCTGCCTGTTGCGGCGGCGGTGGCGGCGGCGGGTTGCCAGCCGCTGGCCGAGGTGCATTCGATCCGCTCGGGCCGCGCGGCCCGCCTGCGGCGCCTTGAGGCGGCGGCCCGCCGCCGTGTGAGCCGCCGTTCGGCTGACCGTGCCAGTTGCCGTTATCGCCGTGATTGCCGTTATTTGACCGGCCTCGGTCGGGATAGCCGCCATAGCCGGGTCCCGGTCCGTAATAGCGGCCCGGCCCGTTGTAGTACCCCGGGCCCGAATAGTTGCTATAGCCCATGTAGACATTCGTTTGCGGCACGACCGGCACGCCGGTGGCATAACCGTCGTAAGCGTCATCGCCGCTGTAACCGCCGCCGTAGCCATTGCTGTACATCGGTGTGCCGTCCGGATAAACCGCGCAGCCGCCCAGCAAGGCGGCGACTGCGAGGCAGGCGAGTGGTGCAAAGGATTTCATATGATCGACCAGTGCGAGATTTCGTTTCTGTAAGACCGCTATTATCGCCATCCGTCGCAAGCGCTTTGTATGTGTTTGTAAGGATTTCTTTTTCGTGCCATGACGGGCGTCAGTGCCGTGCACCGCACCGCAGTACATTGACTGTTCCACTCAGCGCAACGCTCTATCTCGCGCCAGTGGGTTTTTTTCGATTGTGAATTTCTATAGGATTTGGGATAGGCATAGTGAGTCGTGAACTCACCGGTCCTTAATCGGAAGAAACGACATCATGAAAAAGACAATATCGGTGTACTGGCCTCTTGCCATCGTTGTACCGCTTGCCGCAGCAGCTTATCTGCACATCTGCGGCGATGCCGCTTCGCGTTCGTCGCAAGCTCCGCTCGCGGCTGACCAACTGACTGCGGAACTGGCGCGTGCCGTCTCCTACGGCATGGTCGACAACGCGACGACGTTGCCCGCTAAACCCGCGCACGCTGTAACGGCCATGCCGCTGGGCGAAGCATCCTGAGCGCAGCGAGATCGGACGGTGCGTCGCGTGCCCCGGGCGCAATCTGGTTCAACTTTGTATAATCGCGGCACCGTTACCCACTGCCGATCCACGCGCGTTTTGCGCCCAAAAGCCTCTGATGAAAACCGTGTCCATCTGCTTTGTCTGCCTGGGGAACATTTGCCGTTCGCCAACCGCGGAGGGCGTGATGCGCCATCTGGTCGGGGAGGCCAAGCTCGCGGAACGAATCCTGATCGATTCCGCCGGCACGGGCGACTGGCACATCGGCCAGCCGCCCGACGAGCGCGCGCAGTTTGCGGCCAGTCGGCGAGGCTACGAGCTAGCTGCCTTGCGCGGGCGCCAGATTACGGCATCCGATTTCGAGCGCTTCGATCTGCTGATTGCGATGGATGACAAAAACGTCGCCGCACTGTGTGAGGTTTGTCCTGCGGAGCAGCGCGACAAAATCCGTCTGCTGATGGAATTTGTGCCCGCGACAGATGGTCGCTGGGACGGAGCCCGGGAAATCGTCGACCCTTATTTCGGCGGTGCGGAAGGCTTCGAACAGGTACTAGATCAATGCGAAGCGGCCTGTGGCGGACTTATCGCCGCGCTGCGTCCCCAATTGGTGGCCTAGGCGAGGCCGCCCGCCGCTTTATCCAACAATTAAGTAAATGACCCAAATCGCGGTAGGGATACTTGACTAATTCAGTCATGTATTTATACTTGACCAAACTTGTCGAGAATTGCGGTTCCCACACCATATGAGACTCACCACGAAAGGCCGTTTCGCCGTCACGGCGATGATTGACCTGGCACTGCGCCAGGAGCAGGGCCCGGTGACGCTTGCGGGTATCAGCCAGCGCCAACATATCTCCCTGTCTTATCTCGAGCAGCTGTTTGGCAAGCTGCGTCGTCACGAAATCGTCGAGTCCGTGCGCGGACCGGGCGGCGGCTACAATCTGGCCCGCCGTGCTGAAGACGTGACCGTCGCCGACATCATCATTGCGGTCGACGAACCGCTCGACGCTACCCAATGCGGCGGCAAGGGTTCGTGCGAGGGCACCAAACAGCACGACGGCCACTGCATGACGCACGAATTGTGGTCGACGTTGAACCAGAAGATGGTCGAGTACCTGGATTCGGTCTCCCTGAAAGATCTGGTCGACCAGCAGCGTTCGCGCGAAGGCGCGCCCGCGGTGTTGCGCGACCGGCGCAACGAGGCGCCGGCGGTCGAGCCCGCCCGCGTCGTGCCGAAAGGGCCTAATTCTGTTTTCAACATGGCCGGTTCCTAGGCGCGGCAATCTGAACGCACCACAGCCTGATCAGGAACCCAGAAGCCAGAGCAATGACGTCCCCGGAGCAATTGATGAATAACGACACTCTCCACCTGCCCATTTACATGGACTACAGCGCGACGACGCCGATCGATCCGCGCGTGGTGGACAAGATGATTCCGTACCTGCGTGAGCAGTTCGGCAACCCTGCATCGCGCAGCCACTCGTATGGTTGGGATGCGGAGCGTGCGGTTGAGGAAGCGCGCGAGAACGTCGCCGCGCTGGTGAATGCCGATCCGCGCGAAATCATCTGGACCTCGGGCGCCACGGAGTCGGACAACCTCGCGATCAAGGGTGCCGCGCACTTTTACAAGAGCAAGGGCAAGCACATCATCACGGTGAAGACCGAGCACAAGGCTGTGCTCGACACCTGCCGCGAACTGGAGCGCGAAGGCTTCGAAGTCACGTACCTGGATGTGAAGGACGACGGCCTGATCGACCTCGAGAAGTTCAAGGCCGCGCTGCGCCCGGATACGATTCTGGTTTCGGTGATGTCGGTGAACAACGAGATCGGCGTGATCCAGGACATCGAGGCGATCGGCGAGATCACCCGCGAAAAGGGCATCATTTTCCACGTCGACGCGGCGCAAGCCACCGGCAAGATCGCCATCGACCTGCAAAAGCTGAAGGTCGACCTGATGTCGTTCTCGGCGCACAAGACGTATGGTCCGAAGGGCATCGGCGCGCTGTATGTACGCCGCAAGCCGCGTATCCGTATCGAAGCGCAGATGCACGGCGGCGGTCACGAGCGCGGCATGCGTTCCGGCACGCTGGCTACGCACCAGATCGTCGGTATGGGCGAGGCGTTCCGTATCGCCCGTGAAGAAATGGCGACGGAAAACGAACGCATCCGCATGCTGCGCGACCGTCTGCTGCGCGGCCTGCAGGACATGGAAGAAACGTATGTGAATGGCGACATGGAAAAGCGTGTGCCGCACAACCTGAACATCAGCTTCAATTTCGTCGAAGGCGAATCGCTGATCATGGCGGTGAAAGATGTGGCAGTGTCGTCGGGCTCGGCCTGTACGTCGGCTTCGCTGGAACCGTCGTATGTGCTGCGCGCACTGGGTCGTAACGACGAACTGGCGCACAGCTCGATCCGCTTCACGGTGGGCCGCTTCACGACCGAGCAGGATGTCGATTACGTGATCAACCTGCTGAAGACCAAGATTTCAAAGCTGCGCGATTTGTCGCCGCTGTGGGAAATGCACAAGGACGGGATCGATATTTCGACCATCCAGTGGGCAGCGCACTGACGCGCCAGTTGTGGACGTCGAATTCATCGAATTGCAATTTGCAGGTTGAAACGGATCAAGGAGTGTCATCATGGCTTATAGCGACAAGGTTCTGGACCACTACGAAAACCCGCGCAACGTCGGTTCCTTCGCGAAGGACGACGACGCAGTTGGCACCGGCATGGTCGGCGCACCGGCATGCGGCGACGTGATGAAGCTGCAGATCCGCGTGGGCGCGGACGGCATTATCGAAGACGCGAAGTTCAAGACGTACGGCTGCGGTTCGGCGATCGCCTCGAGCTCGCTCGTCACCGAATGGGTGAAAGGCAAGACGCTCGATCAGGCCATGTCGATCAAGAACACGCAGATCGCCGAAGAACTGGCGCTGCCGCCGGTGAAGATCCACTGCTCGATCCTCGCGGAAGACGCGATCAAGGCAGCGGTCGCCGACTACAAGCAACGCCACGGTGAAGCGGCTGTCGTCGAAGGCGACAAGCAACACGCGTAAGCGCGCTTGGGTGCTCTTTTGAGCCACCAGAAAACGGGCGGTGCGAGCAGAAATGCACCGTCCGGCATGAGCGATATTTGATGCAGGCAGGGCAGCAGCGCGTCACCAGGCAGATGAATGCCGAACACGCGCGGCGCAATGAGAAACGCTATGGCAATTACGTTGACCGAAAAGGCAGCACAGCACGTCCAGAAGTATCTGACTCGTCGCGGCAAGGGCGTGGGCTTGCGCGTGGGCGTGCGCACGACGGGGTGCTCGGGTTTGGCCTACAAGCTCGAGTACGTGGATGAACTCGCACCCGAAGACGAAGTGTTCGATTGCAACGGCGTGAAGATCATTGTCGACCCGAAGAGCCTCGCGTATATCGACGGCACCGAACTCGACTTCGCCCGCGAGGGGTTGAACGAAGGCTTCAAGTTCAACAACCCGAACGTGAAGGACGAGTGCGGTTGCGGCGAATCATTCCGCGTGTAAATCGGCTCATTCCGCGTTAGCGGATCAAAGGCGGCGCGGGCCGCCTTTTTAGTTTCATCCGCACAATCGGGCCGGTGTCCTGCAACTGAGCGCGCCACTGAATTTCGCGGCGCTTTCGATCCGCGTTTTAGCCCGCACTCCAGTGTGCTTTCCTGAACGGACTCCTTTTATTTGATGGCCTCGCTGAACGACAGCCACTTCGATCTGTTCGATCTGCCGGCGCAATTCGCGCTCGACGCAGCGGCGCTCGATCACGCCTACCGCACGGTGCAGGCGCAAGTGCATCCGGACCGCTTCGCGGCAGCCGGCGACGCGCAGAAACGCATCGCGATGCAATGGGCCACGCGCACCAACGAGGCGTATCAGACGCTGCGCGATCCGTTGAAGCGCGCGACCTATCTGCTGCATCTGCGCGGCATCGACGTTGGCGCCGAGAACAACACGGCGATGGAGCCGGCGTTCCTGATGCAGCAGATGGAGTGGCGTGAAGGTATTGAAGACGCGGCCGCGGCAAAGAACGTCGATGCGCTCGACGCTTTGCTGACCGAACTGCGCGACGAAGAGCGCATGCGTTTCGACAAGCTCGGCGCGTTGCTCGACAGCGGCGCGAATCAGGCGGCGGGCGAGGCGGTGCGGCAGTTGATGTTCATCGAGCGGGTGGCGTCGGAAATCGGCACGCAGATCGAGCGGCTCGAGAACTAGCGGTCCGGCGTGCACCACAGTGCCACAGTGCCCGCGCATGAATAAGCAGCCATAGCAGTCGTAGCACGACATCCAGCAACGCGAAAATTCAGGACGGGGTCCAGCGGCCCCGAGAAGATCCAGATGGCCCTACTGCAAATCTCCGAACCCGGCATGGCGCCGGCGCCCCATCAGCGGCGTCTGGCGGTCGGTATCGATCTCGGCACCACCAATTCCCTCGTCGCCGCCGTGCGCAGCGGCGTGCCCGACGTGCTGCCCGACGAAGACGGCCATGCGCTGCTGCCGTCGGTGGTGCGTTACCTGGAAAAGGGCGGCCGCCGTATCGGCCGCGCGGCCAAGGCTGAAGCGGCAACCGATCCGCGCAACACGATCGTCTCGGTCAAGCGGTTCATGGGCCGCGGCAAGGCGGAAGTGGAAGGCGCCGAGAACGCGCCCTACGATTTCGTCGACGCACCCGGCATGGTGCAGATCCGTACCGTCGACGGCGTGAAGAGTCCGGTGGAAGTGTCGGCGGAAATTCTCGCGACGCTGCGCCAGCGTGCCGAAGATACGCTCGGCGACGAACTGGTCGGCGCGGTCATCACGGTGCCCGCGTATTTCGACGAAGCGCAGCGCCAGGCGACCAAAGACGCCGCGCGTCTGGCCGGTCTGAACGTGCTGCGCCTGCTGAACGAGCCGACTGCGGCTGCGATCGCGTACGGTCTCGATAACGGTTCCGAAGGCCTCTACGCGGTCTACGACCTCGGCGGTGGCACCTTCGATCTGTCGATTCTGAAGCTGACCAAAGGTGTGTTCGAAGTGCTCGCGGCGGGCGGCGACTCCGCGCTCGGCGGCGACGATTTCGACCATGCGCTGTATCGCCACGTGCTGGAGCAGGCGGGCATCGCGCCGCAAACGCTCGCACCGGAAGACGTCCGTCTGCTGCTCGACAGCGTACGCGTGACCAAGGAGGCGTTGTCCGACGCACCCATTGCAACGGTGCAGGCCACGCTCTCGAACGGCACTGAGATCGATCTGACGATCGAGGAGGCTACTTTCGAAGCCATCATTCAGGCGCTGGTTCAGCGCACGCTTGGGCCGACAAAAAAGGCACTCCGCGACGCCAAAGTCACTACCAAAGAAATCAAAGGCGTGGTTTTGGTCGGCGGCGCGACGCGCATGCCGGTGATCCGCCGCGCGGTCGAGTCGTTCTTCGGCCAGCCGCCGCTGATCAATCTGGACCCGGATCAGGTCGTCGCGTTGGGCGCGGCGATCCAGGCCGATCTGCTCGCGGGCAATCGCGGCGCGGAGGGCGACGATTGGCTGCTGCTCGACGTGATTCCGTTGTCGCTCGGCGTCGAAACCATGGGTGGTTTGACCGAGAAGATCATTCCGCGCAATTCGACGATTCCGGTCGCCCGTGCGCAGGATTTCACGACCTTCAAGGACGGCCAGACCGCGATGGCGATCCACATCGTGCAAGGCGAGCGCGAACTCGTCAGCGATTGCCGCTCGCTCGCGCGTTTCGAGTTGCGCGGCATTCCGCCGATGGCCGCCGGCGCGGCGCGGATTCGCGTCACGTATCAGGTCGACGCGGACGGCTTGCTGTCCGTGTTCGCGCGTGAACAGGGTTCGGGCGTGGAAGCCTCGGTGGTGGTGAAGCCGTCTTACGGTCTCGCCGACGACGACATTGCCAGGATGCTCGAAGAGAGTTTTTCGACCGCCGAAGTCGACATGCGCGCTCGCGCTTTGCGTGAAGCGCAAGTGGAAGCGCGCCGTCTCGTCGAAGCCACCGACGCCGCGCTCGCCGCCGACGCCGAATTGCTCGACGACAGCGAACGCGCCGAACTCGACACGCTGCTCACCGCGTTGCGCAACATCGCGCAAAGCGACGACGCCGACGCGATCGAAACCGCGACCAAAAGCCTCGCCGAAGGCACCGACGAATTCGCCGCCCGCCGCATGAACAAGGGCATTCGCCGCGCGTTGGCTGGCCGCAAGCTCGACGAGATCTGAGCCTTACGGCGTGGCCGCGCCCTGCGCGCCAGCCGGCAATGAACCGCGCCGCGCGGACTTAAAAAGTCCGCGCGGCGCCAGTAAAATGGTACGGAGCCTGTTTGCGGCGGCCGTGCCGCAGACCCAAACGGAAAATGTATGCCTCAAATCGTTGTGCTGCCTCACGTCGAACTGTGCCCGGAAGGCGCGGTGATCGATGCCGTGCCCGGCAAGAGCATCTGCGACAATCTGCTCGAGAACGGCATCGAAATCGAGCACGCCTGCGAGAAGTCCTGCGCATGCACCACCTGTCACGTCATCGTGCGTGAGGGTTTCGCCGCCTTGACGCCGTCCGAGGAAGACGAGGACGATCTGCTGGACAAGGCGTGGGGGCTCGAACCGGCCTCGCGTCTGTCGTGCCAGGCGATGGTGCCGGCCGAGCAGGATCTGGTCGTCGAGATCCCGCGCTACTCGATCAATCACGCGAAGGAAAATCACTAACTGGAGGATGCAGCCATGAAGTGGACCGATACGCAAGACATCGCGATGGCCCTGACTGACAAGCACCAGGACATCGATCCGCAGCAGGTGCGCTTCACTGATTTGCACCGCTGGGTCACCGAGCTGGAGGGTTTCGACGACGACCCCAACCGGTCGAACGAAAAGATCCTCGAAGCGATTCAGGCTGCATGGATCGAAGACGCTGATTACTGAGTAGTGAGCTCATGCTGAGCGCATGACTTATCTGGCTGTTATCTGGCTGCTGCCAGCGGGCGGAATGATTCCGCTCCCGCTGTGAGGCAAAGAAAAAGGCGATTCCATTGGAATCGCCTTTTTTGCGCCTGCAGAATGTTCAGGCTGCGTTTGGCTTCAGTTAATCCGCCTCGATCAGCTCGCCACCAGCGTGCCGTTCTCGACCCGCACGCGCTGACCTTGCTGGAACGGCGGCGCTTCGTGATACGTGAAGTACCGCGTCTTGCCGTTTTCCATCCGTACCCGCACCGAATACGACGTCGTGCTGCGGATGTGTTTTTCGACCGAGTTGCCGGCCAGACCGCCGCCGACTGCCCCAAGAATCGTCATCGCAGTACGACCGCTGCCGGCGCCGAACTGATTGCCGACCACGCCGCCGGCCACTGCGCCGCCGACCGCACCGATGCCGGTACCGTGGCCTTCCTGACGGACTGCCGAGATGCCGACAACCGTGCCGCAGGTCGAGCAATAGGCCGGTTGCGAAGGCTGCTGGGCGTATTGCGGCGCGGGCTGGGCTGGTTGCTGCTGCGCATACTGCTGCTGTGGCGGCGCCAGGGGGGCAGGGGCCGGTTGCGGCTGCTGAGCCTGCTGCTGGGCTTGCTGTTGCGCGGCCTGCTGCGCCGAAGGGCTGGCCGGGGCTGCGGAGTCGACCACGCCCGGCTGGGCGTTCGGTTGCGTGGACACTTGCGCGGCCTGCGTCTGATCCGTTTGCGCGCCGCTACTCGACGCATGCGGAAACAGGCCGGTGACGGCAGCCGTAGCAGCAAGACTCGCGATAATAACTGCGCCCGCAGCCGTGGCTACGAGCGGGTGAATACGACGTTGTTGCGTGGGTTTGGTATCGGGATTGTCCATATTGGCCTCCGTCTGGAGCAGAGTCAGTCTTATTGAGACTCAGTGTCAGGCAAATCGATCCCAGTAGGGTTTCAATTTGTAACCATTTCCGGGCAATCATCGCGGCCAGCTCGCGTCAAAGCGCGTGAGGCGCGGCGCGGCGGCTGATTTTCCGAGGGGCACGCGGCAGGCCAGGCAATCGGTCGCTGGGTGGCCGATACGCACCTTTTACCGATGGTTACAAACCGTCAGGTGCCGGCAGACGGGTGCTTTTATGCGCCGCAAGCAAAAACGCCCGGCATCGAACCGGGCGTTTTCCTTTTGCGAGCCGTGGACTCGAGCGACGCGGCGATCAGTCTTCGCGGCGCAGATGCGGGAACAGAATCACATCGCGGATGCTCGGGCTGTCGGTCAGCATCATCACCAGACGGTCGATGCCGATACCGCAACCGCCGGCCGGCGGCATGCCGTATTCCAGCGCGCGGATGTAGTCGGCGTCGTAGAACATCGCTTCTTCGTCGCCGGCGTCTTTCTGGTCGACCTGCTTCTTGAAGCGGGCGGCCTGGTCTTCCGGATCGTTCAGCTCCGAAAAACCGTTGGCGATTTCACGGCCCGTGATGAACAGTTCGAAACGCTCGGTGATGCCGGCGACCTTGTCCGACGCGCGCGCCAGCGGCGAGACTTCGATCGGGTAGTCGATGATGTAGGTCGGCTCCCACAGTTGCGACTCGGCGGTCTCTTCGAACAGCGCCAGTTGCAGCGCGCCCACGCCTGCGTTCAGGAACTGCGGCTGCGATGCGTCCACGCCGAACTTCTTCAGTTCGGTGCGCAGGAATGCGTCGTCGGCGAGTTGCGCGTCTGTGTACTGCGGCGCGTACTTCTGGATCGCCTGGCTGATCGTCAGGCGATGGAACGGCTTGGCCAGATCCAGTTCGCGGCCCTGGTAGCTGATCGTGGCGCTGCCGAGTGCGTCGACCGCCGCCTGGCGGATCAACTGCTCGGTGAAGTCCATGATCCATTTGTAATCGGTGTACGCCGCGTAGAACTCGATCATCGTGAATTCCGGATTGTGGCGCACGGACACGCCCTCATTGCGGAAATTCCGGTTGATCTCGAACACGCGCTCGAAGCCGCCGACCACCAGCCGCTTCAGATACAGTTCCGGCGCGATGCGCAGGAACATTTGCATGTCGAGCGCGTTGTGGTGCGTAGTGAACGGCTTGGCCGCGGCGCCGCCCGGAATCGGGTGCAGCATCGGCGTTTCCACTTCCATGAAGTCGGCATCCGCCATGAACTTGCGGACCGACGAAATCGCCTTGGTACGTGCGACGAAAGTCTTGCGCGTTTCCGGCGTGACGATCAGATCGACATAGCGCTGGCGATACTTCATCTCCTGATCGGCGAGACCATGGAACTTGTCCGGCAGCGGACGCAGCGACTTCGACAGCAAACGCAGTTCGGTACAACGCACCGAGAGTTCGCCCTTGTTGGTGCGGAACAGCACGCCGCGCGCCGCGACGATGTCGCCCATGTCCCACTTCTTGAAGGCGTCGTACGTTTCCTGGCCGACGTCGGCCGGTGTGATGAAGAACTGGATCTGACCCGAACCGTCGCGCACGGTCGCAAAGCTGGCCTTGCCCATCACGCGCTTGAGCATCATGCGGCCGGCAATCGCGACTTCGAGCGGATTGGCTTCGAGTGCTTCCTTGTCGCTCCCGGCGTACTGCGTTTGCAGATCTGCGGCATGGTGCGTGGGACGGAAATCGTTCGGGTAGGCGACGCCTTGCTCACGCAGTTCGCGCAGCTTTTCACGGCGCTCGGCCATGATCTTGTTGTCGTCTACCTCGGGCGCGACATTGGGCTGGGCCGCATTCGGCTGGGCCGCATCAGGCTGGGTCGGTTCGGTCATGATGATTTGGTATTCGGTGGCCCGCATCGGGGTGCCCCACATGCGGGTGGCCAGTCAGTGAAAAACCTCAGGCGGTAAAAAGAGGCGGCGCAGCGCTGCGATGCATGCCGCGCCGGTTGCGCTTAGACGCCCTGTTTCAGGCTGGCGCTGATGAACGGATCGAGGTCGCCGTCGAGCACGCTCTTGGTATTGCTGATTTCGACGTTGGTGCGCAGATCCTTGATACGGCTGTTGTCCAGCACGTACGAGCGGATCTGATGACCCCAGCCCACATCGGTCTTGCCGGCTTCGAGCTTGTCCTGCTCGGCCTGACGTTTGCGGATCTCCGCTTCGTACAGGCGCGATTTCAGCATGGCCATGGCTTCGGCACGGTTGCGGTGCTGCGAGCGGTCGTTCTGGCACTGCACGACGATGCCCGACGGCATGTGCGTGATCCGCACGGCCGAATCGGTCTTGTTGATGTGCTGACCGCCCGCGCCGGACGCGCGGTACGTGTCGATGCGCAGATCGGCCGGATTGATGTCGACTTCGATCGAATCGTCGATTTCCGGGTACACGAACACCGACGAAAACGACGTATGGCGGCCGCCCGACGAATCGAACGGCGACTTGCGCACGAGCCGGTGCACGCCGGTTTCGGTGCGCAAGAAGCCATATGCGTATTCGCCTTCGATCTTGATCGTGGCGTTCTTGATGCCCGCGACGTCGCCGTCGGTCTGTTCCAGCACTTCGGTCTTGAAGCCCTTGCGCTCGCAGTAGCGCAGGTACTGGCGCAGCAGCATGGCCGCCCAGTCGCACGCTTCGGTGCCGCCGGCGCCGGCTTGAATGTCGAGGAAGGCGTTGTTCGGGTCGGCCGGATTCGCGAACATCCGGCGGAATTCCATGTCGGCGACGCGTTGTTCGATGCCTTGCGCGTCTGATTCGCAGGCGAGGAGGGTTTCCTCATCGTCTTCTTCGCGGGCCATGTCGAACAGGTCTTGCGCATCGCGCAGGTCGTTATCGAGCGAGGTGAGTTTGCCGACGGTATCGTCGAGCAGTTTCTTTTCCCGGCCGAGCGCCTGGGCGTGCTTCGAGTCGTTCCAGACGTCCGGGTCTTCGAGTTCCCGGTTGACTTCGATTAGACGTAGTGCCTTGTCGTCGTAGTCAAAGATACCCCCGTAGCGCGCCCGCGCGCGCGCGCAGGTCCGCCAGAGAGGCTTCGATCGCGTTGAGACGTTCCGCTTCCATGTCGATCTTTTATAGCTTCGTAAAAAGGGGAAATTATAGCCGATCGGCGCCCCGCCCCGGCGGCTTGTGAGCGATCCGGCGCGGGTTTGGGGTTGATTTTGCGGTGATTTTCGATGCTTTTCACGCAGTGTCAGGCAAGCTGCGGTGCACTCGGCCATGGCTAGCCGGTGCAGGCGTTGCGCGCGGACTTCACGGCACGGACGCCGGGTGGCGACAGCCTGGGCGCGCTTCAGCTCGCGGCGTGCTCGACGATCAATTGCACTCGAGACACCCCGTTCCACGTGTCGCTCGACAAGCGGTATGCGACCGTAGTGCGCGCGGGCAGCGTGTCGGTGTGATTGAACCAGATCGCGTTGAAGCGCTGGCGGCCGCGCACGAGTTGCAGCTTCAGGTGTTTGTCCTTCACCAGCGCCTGCGACGCGATGTCGAACTCGCCGGAAAATACCGGTGCCGGGAAGCCCTGACCCCATACGGCGGCGTCGAGCATTTCGACGAATTGCGGCGTGAAGTAGGCATCTTCCAGTTCGCCGTCGGTTTCGACCGTACGCGAAAGCGCCTCTTCGGAGAGCCATTCGCGGCCCACTGCCTCGAACGCGGCGGTAAAGCGCGGCACATCGGCGGCGGCCATCGTCAGGCCCGCGGCCATCGCGTGGCCGCCGAATTTGACGATCAGACCCGCTTCGCGCTTCGAGATCAGGTCGAGCGCGTCGCGCAGATGAAAGCCCGGGATCGAACGGCCCGAACCTTTGACGAGCTGGCCGCTGTCGTCGGCGAGCGCGAACGTGAACGACGGCCGGTGGAATTTCTCCTTCAACCGTCCGGCGACGATGCCGATCACACCCTGGTGCCAGCCTGGGTTGAACAGCGTGATGGTGGTCGCGCCATCGGGGTTGATCGCCGAAAGGTCTTCGAGCGCCTGCTGCTGCATGCCGGCTTCGATTTCGCGGCGCTCGCGGTTCATCGTGTCAAGCTGCTGCGCGAGATCCCATGCGCGGCCGATGTCGTCGGTGGTCAGGCATTCGATGCCGAGCGACATGTCCGATAGGCGGCCGGCCGCGTTCAGGCGCGGGCCGAGCGCGAAACCGAGGTCGAAACCCGACGCGCTGCGGGCGTCGCGCGCGGCGGCGCGAAAGAGGGCGGCGATGCCCGGCTGCATCTTGCCTTTGCGAATCCGCTGCAAACCTTGCGCGACCAGCACGCGATTGTTGCCGTCGAGCTTGACCACGTCGGCGACCGTGCCGAGCGCGACCAGATCGAGCAGGCCGTCCAGACGCGGCTCGGGGAAAGCGTCGTTGAAGGCGCCGCGGCGGCGCAATTCCGCGCGCAATGCCAGCAGCACATAAAACATCACGCCGACACCCGCGATGCATTTGCTCGGGAACGTGCAGCCCGGCTGGTTCGGATTGACGATGGCGCGGGCCGCCGGCAGTTCGTCGCCGGGCAGGTGGTGATCGGTGACCAGCACGTCGATGCCGAGCGCATTGGCCGCTTCCACACCGTCGACGCTGGCGATGCCGTTATCCACTGTAATCAGCAGTTCCGGCTTGCCCGACGCACTGCGCGCGGCCAGCGCGACGATCTCGGGCGTCAGGCCATAGCCGTACTCGAAGCGGTTCGGCACCAGATACTCGATCTGTCCGCCGAACATGCGCAGCCCGCGCACCGCGACCGCGCAGGCGGTCGCGCCGTCGCAGTCGTAGTCGGCCACCACCAGCATGCGACGTTTGCCCTGGATCGCGTCGGCAAGCAACGCGGCGGCGTCTTCGCAGCCTTTGAGCGCGGCGGGCGGCACGAGCCGCGCGAGACCGGTTTCGATTTCATCGGGCATGCACACGCCGCGTGCCGCGTACAGGCGCGCGAGCACCGGATGCAGGCCGTGGCGGGTGAGGATTTCGGCGTCGACGGGTGAAGCGGCGCGCGTAACGATTCGAGTCATTCGGAAAGGCCGTGGATCAGTCGATAAATCATTCGATGAAGAGTGACGCGAGCACGCGCCGTCGCCAGAACTTGCGCAGGTCGCCGCGCGTGACTGTGAGCGTCACCGAGCCGGTATCACCGCACAACGTCAGGCCGAGCTCGGCGAGCTGGCCGGATTGCAGCGCTGCCAGTGCCGGTTCGAACCAGTCGGTCTGCAACGCGGCGAAGGCGTCGTTCCAGCGCGCCCAGTCCTGCTCGATGTAGGGCGCGGAGAAGGGATCGAGTTCGACCAGGGTGGGGCCGTTGGTGTTGGCACTCGCACTCGCACTTGCGTTGACCGCGGATGCGTCAGCCGGAGCGGTACCCGAAGCACCACTCGAGGCACCACTCGAGGCACCACCCGAAGTACCACCCGAAGTACCACCCGAAGTACCACCCGAAATACCACCCGAAGCGCCACTGGAGGCGGCACCCGGAACACCACGCGAAGCACCACTGGAGGCAGCACCCGAAGCACCACCCGAAACGCTGCGCAAACCGCTGCCCGCAGCGCTAGCGGCCCGCAGCGCCGCAAACGACGCCGGCGGCGCAGCCGCAGCGACGCCCGCCGTCAGAGCGAGGCCGCGCGTCGCCGCCGCGTCGGAGTACACCTGCGCGAACGGGCTCGTTACCGGCTGTATCGCGCCCTGGGCGTGAAACCAGATCGAGTTGACTGCCGGCAGGCCACGCGCCTCGCGCGCTTCATTGACCGGATGCTCGAACCACGCCATCTGCACTTCGTTCTGCAGCTTCATCCAGGCGCGTGAACGCTCGCCGGAATGGGCCTCGTGCGGCAGCCATATTTCGATGTTGCGGCCGCTCGCGCGCAACGGCGACGCGCCGGCCAGCGTGCCGAAGCCGTCGCCCGACAGGTACCAGCGTGCCGGCCTCGGCGCTTCGATGCGCACGCCGAGTTCCTCGATCAACGGCCGGGCGACCGCCAGCAGCACGCTGGCTTCCTCATCGGATAGTTCGAGCGAGGCCGGATCGATCAGCACCAGATGGTCGTGCGCGATGCGCACATGTACCGGTTGCACGCAGGCCCACGTGGCGTTGCCCGGGTCGCCGCCGTCGGCGCGCAGCATGTACGGGGCAAGCGGCGCTTCATCGGCCGCCGCCGCGCCGCTTGGCAACGCGCCGAACTGGCGTGCCACCCAGCGCTCATGCGGCA
Source organism: Paraburkholderia sp. RL17-337-BIB-A (assembly GCF_046025895.1). NCBI lineage: Bacteria > Pseudomonadati > Pseudomonadota > Betaproteobacteria > Burkholderiales > Burkholderiaceae > Paraburkholderia > Paraburkholderia sp. RL17-337-BIB-A. Next base: position 1,571,726 of record NZ_JARESY010000001.1, read on the forward strand.
GCGTGCGCTGAAAATCCTCGCCGACCACCCGTTCGACCAGCGTCGCGCGGGCGATCAGCCGGTCGAGGGCCGGACTCTGGATATCGTGCAGGGCGGTGGAAGCGTCCGCTGCGGCGGGCAGCGCGAAGGGCAGGAGAAGATGAAGACGGTTGGCGTGCATGATGCTGCGCATTGTAGGGCAAAGAGTGCGAGTATTCAGACCATATCGGCGGATTCGGGCAGCGCACCGGGCCCCCGCCGATGGCAGCAGCCGCGCGCGGCGGCACCGCGCCCATGACGAGGGAGACCGACATGCCGCGTGAACTGAAAACCGAGCAGGAACTGCTTGGATTGGTGGTCAAGGCGCTCGACGCCAATCCGGCCACGGCCGGCTGGATCCCGACCGGATTCCACGAAACAGTCGAGGACGAGGACGGCTGCAACTGGGATATCACCCACCTGCATCGCGACCGTAAAGACGCCGAGGTGCGCGGCGTTGCGAACAGCGAGGCGGCCGGGATCATCAACGATCTGCGCCGCCATTACAACCTGCGGTAGCGGGCACATCCGCCCAGGTGGCAGGTGGGCCGGCTTGCGCCGCCGCTCCGGCGTTCAGAGCCGGCAGCAGACGGTGGCGCCCGCCGTGAGCCCTGCGCGCAGGCCTTTGCGCGGGAGCGCGGCATTGTATGGCAAACTTCGCGCTTGATTGACGGCGGCGGCAATGGCGGCGGGTGGCTTCGGTGGCGTGGAGTTGGCTGAATACGCCGTGAGGTACCCGAAGGCACCGGAACGTCATACCGGAACCATCCGGGTTGCCGCGACACCAATGATCACGACGCTCGGGTCGCATGACAGGCGCTACGGCTGCAAGTTGCCGCTGTGATGCGCGGTAAAAGAGGCCAAGGCGGGCCCAAGAGCAGACGAAGAACGCAGAAAAGGATTCGCTTGAAATTTCCCTACGAATGGCAGATTGGCTGGCGCTACACCCGCGCCGGCAAACGCACGACCGGTAACGGCTTCATTTCCTTCATCGCGCTGGTCTCGATGTCGGGCATCGCGCTCGGCGTCGCGGCGCTGATCGTCGTGTTGTCCGTGATGAACGGTTTCCAGAAAGAGGTGCGCGACCGGATGCTGTCGGTGTTGGCGCACGTCGAAATCTTTTCGCCGACCGGCTCGATGCCCGACTGGCAATTGACCGCCAGGGAAGCCCGCCAGAACAAGGAAGTGATCGGCGCGGCGCCGTATGTCGACGCGCAGGCGCTGCTCACGCGGCAGGACGCCGTGAGTGGCGTGGCGCTGCGCGGCGTCGAACCGTCGCTCGAGCCTGAAGTGTCCGACATCGGTAAGGAAATGAAGGCCGGCAAGCTGACCGACCTCGTGCCGGGCGACTTCGGCATTGTGCTCGGCGCGGACCTCGCCACCAATCTCGGCGTGACGGTCAATGACAAGATCACCCTGGTCGCGCCGGAAGGCACCATCACGCCCGCCGGCATGTTGCCGCGGCTGAAACAGTTCACGGTGGTGGGCATCTTCGAGTCGGGGCATTACGAATACGACAGCACGCTCGCGCTGATCAACATCAAGGACGCGCAGGCGCTGTTCCGGCTACCCGCGCCGACCGGTGTGCGGCTGCGCCTGACCGACATGCAGCGGGCGCCGGAGGTGGCGCATCAACTGGCGCGCAGCTTGTCCGGCGATTTGTACATCCGCGACTGGACCCAGCAGAACAAGACCTGGTTCTCGGCGGTGCAGATCGAAAAGCGCATGATGTTCATCATCCTCACGCTGATCATCGCGGTGGCGGCGTTCAATCTGGTGTCGTCGCTGGTGATGACGGTGACCAACAAGCAGGCTGATATCGCGATTCTGCGCACGCTCGGGGCGCAGCCCGGCTCGATCATGAAGATCTTCGTGGTGCAGGGCGTGACGATCGGCTTTATCGGCACGGCGACCGGCGTTGCGCTGGGCTGCCTGATTGCCTGGAGCATTCCGTGGCTCGTGCCGATGATCGAGCATCTGCTCGGCGTGCAGTTCCTGCCGCCGTCCGTGTATTTCATCAGCGAATTGCCGTCCGAACTGGTTCCCGCCGACGTGCTGCGAATCGGCATCATCGCGTTCCTGATGTCGGCGCTGGCGACCCTTTATCCGAGCTGGCGTGGTGCGAAAGTCCGTCCTGCGGAGGCACTGCGCTATGAATGACCGTTCCGCTAGCCTATCCATGGCCTCTCAAGATTCCGCGCTGCATCCCTATGTGCTGGAAGCAACCGGCATTTCGAAGTCGTTCGTGCAGGGCGGCCTCAACGTGCAGGTGCTCAACAACGCGCAACTGAACGTGCGGCGCGGCGAAAAGCTGGCGATTGTCGGCGCGTCCGGTTCCGGCAAGAGCACGCTGCTGCATGTGCTCGGCGGCCTCGACGATCCGAGCGCGGGCCATGTGTCGGTGCTGGGTAAGCCTTTTACAAAGCTCTCCGAGCGCGAACGTAACGACCTGCGCAATCGCGCACTCGGTTTCGTGTACCAGTTTCACCACCTGCTGCCGGAATTTACCGCGCTCGACAACGTCGCGATGCCGCTGCGGATTCGCCGCATGACGACCGAAGCCGCGCGGCGCGAAGCGCTTGCGGTGCTCGAGCGCGTCGGCATGGGGCATCGCGCGAAGCATCGCCCGGGTGAACTGTCGGGCGGCGAGCGCCAGCGTGTGGCGATCGCGCGGGCGCTGGTGACGAAGCCCGCTTGCGTACTCGCCGACGAACCCACCGGCAACCTGGACGGCGGCACCGCCGACACGGTTTTCAACCTGATGCTCGAATTGTCGCAAACGCTCGACACCAGCTTCGTGATCGTCACGCACGACCCGGAACTGGCCGGACGTTGCGACCGGATCATGCGCTTGCGCGACGGCATATTGCACGAAGAGCCGTCCGTGCCGGTTTAATCATCGCGCGGAACGTGAGCGATGCTCTGCCGCCAAGGAGGCACGCCATGTGGATCGATACGCACTGCCATCTTGACGCGTCGGAATTCAACGCCGACCGCGATGAAGTCGCCCATGCGGCGCGTCAGGCGGGCGTCGCGCGTATCGTGATTCCCGCGATCGGGCGTCAGAACTTCACGACGGTGCGCGAAGTGGCGCACCGCATCGACGGCGGCGCGTACGCGCTCGGCATCCATCCGCTTTTCACGCCAGGCGCGCAGGAGCGCGATCTCGAACTGCTGCGCATGGAAATCGAGGCGAGTCTCGATGATCCGCTGTTCGTCGGCATCGGCGAAATCGGCCTCGATTATTTCGTCGAAGGCCTCGACGATGCGCGCCAGCAGTTCTTCTACAACGGTCAACTTCAACTGGCGCGCGAATTCGATCTGCCGGTGATTTGCCACGTGCGCAAATCACAGGATCAGGTGATCAAAGGACTGCGGCGGCATCAGATTCATCGCGGCATCGCCCATGCTTTCAACGGTAGTTTTCAACAGGCCCAGGCGTATATCGATCAAGGTATGCATCTCGGATTCGGTGGCAATCTGACCTTCGAGCGGGCGCGGCAAATCCGCCGCCTTGCAGAGCAGTTGCCGTTCGACGCACTGGTCGTCGAGACCGACGCGCCCGACATCGCCCCTTCCTGGATATACAAGCAGCGCAACTCGCCGGAGCAGATTCCGGGCATCGGCGCGGGTCTCGCGCAGCTGCGCGGCATGACCGCCGACGAAGCCGCCCTAGGCACAACGGCTAACGCGCTCGCCGCACTGCCGCGGCTCGCACTTTCCTCTGCATAATTGATCACGATGGTCTGAGTGGTTCGCGCCGGGCGAAACACACGTCCGGCGGGCTTGCTGACGCCTGCTCGTTGTGCGTTGCGTCGTCCGGCGGCGGGGGGCAAAGGTGGAGGGCGGATGCGAGCGTGGTGGTGCGGGTTTGCGTTGGGCGTGATGTGGCTGCAGCGGCAGGCGGCGTTGCCGGATGGGCGTGGATGGTTCGGGCTAGTGCTGTTCGGCTGCGCGGCGCTGCTTGTCGCAGCGTGGGGGGCGCGCCGCGGCGCCCTGGGCGAGCGTGGCGGTGGCTCTTCGGACGAATGGCGCAGCAGTGCGCGGGACGAAGTCCGCAGCGGTACTTCGGATGCAGTGCGCAGTGGTGCTTCGGATGAAGTGTGCAGTGGTGCTTCGGATGTAGTGCGCAGCAGTGCTTCGGATGGAATGTGCAGTGGTATTTCGGATGTAGTGCGCAGCAGTGCTTCGAATGGATCGTGCGGTGCTTCGGTAATTGCGCACACACGCGCAATCGCGCAGGCGCGCGCTGCAGTTGCGAATTCGCGCGTGTGGCACGTCCTGTTCAGCGCACGCGCGTGCTCATGCATCGGTTGGGGTGCATTGTGGATGGCGGCCGCATGCGTAGGCTTCGGCTATGCCGCCTGGCGTGCGGAAACGCGGCTCGCAGTGAGCTTGCCGAGTGCGTGGGAAGGGCGCGATCTCGATGTCGTCGGCAGTATCAAGGGGCTACCGTCACGCGACGATAAGGGCGCGCGTTTTCTCTTCGAAGTCGACTCGGTCGAGGCATCGATCGCCGCTTTTCCACGCGTGATTCAGTTGGCATGGATTGCTGAAGATGCGCCTGCGCCCTTGCTGGAACCAGGCGCGCGCTGGCGTCTGACGGTGCGGCTCAAACGCCCGCATGGCAATGCGAACTTCGGCGTGCGCGATGCCGAAGCGAGTTTGCTCGCGCGCAATGTACGCGCTACCGGCTATGTAAGCGCGCCGGCTCACGCGTTGCGTTTGCCGGGCAACACGCGTGGCGTGAGCGTGACGGTCGATCGCTGGCGCGCCGCACTGCGCGCGCGTATCGACACGGTGCTCGCCGATGCGCCGCATCGTGGGATCGTGGTGGCGCTCGCCATCGGCGCGCAGGACGAAGTCAGCGCGGCCGACTGGCTGTTGATGCGCGGCACGGGCACCAGTCATCTGGTGGCGATTTCGGGCTTGCATATTGGCTTTGTCGCGGGTCTTGCGGCGTGGCTGGCCGGCGCCGTGTGGCGACGCTCGGGGTTCGTTGGCCGCAACTGGCCGTTGCTGCTGCCCGCGCAGGTCGTCGCGGTGACGGGCGGCGCGTTGTTCGCGGCGCTGCATGCGGCATTGGCCGGTTTCAACGTGCCGGCGCAGCGCACGCTGTGGATGGCGGGTGTGGTGGCGCTCGCGTTTATCAGCGGGCGTAATGTCGCGCGGTCGGTGGTGCTGGCGTGGGCGTTGGGGTTGGTGCTGCTGGTCGATCCGTGGGCAGTCGTGTCGGCGGGATTCTGGCTGTCATTCTGCGCGGTGGCGGCGATTCTGTTTGCCATATCGGGACAGCCTCGCGTACAGGACCACGAGCAACGTCGCGATGAAGAGGATGACGGCGGCGTGATGCCGACAAGGCGCTCGCGCCTGTGGTCTGGCATGTGTCGCCGCGTTCGCGCTGTCGGTGAGCGCCTGCGCAGCGCCGCGCATGTGCAGTTCGCGGTCACCGTCGCGCTTGCGCCGCTCACTGTCTACTGGTTCGCGCAGATTCCGTTGATCGGCCCGCTCGCGAATGCCTTCGCGATTCCGTGGGTGAGCCTGCTGGTGACGCCCGCGGTATTAGCCGGCGTCGCATTGCCGGCGCCATTCGATGCCTATGCCTTGCGCGCCGCGCACACCTTGCTCGACCTGCTGGCCACGGGTTTGCAGATGCTGTCCGGTCCGGCATGGGCGCTCTGGCGGCTGCCGCAGCCGGACGCGTGGACGCTCGCCGCGGCGGCGGTCGGCGTCCTCTGGTGTCTGGCGCCGCGTGGCTGGCCGCTGCGCTGGGCCGCACCGCTCACGTGGTTGCCGCTGCTGCTGCCGGCGCCGCCCGGGCCGCCGCATGGCAGCTTCCGTCTGACTGCGTTGGATATCGGCCAAGGCACTTCGGTGCTGGTCGAAACGGCGCATCACGCGTTGCTATTCGACGCCGGACCTGGACCGGAGTCGACCCATGCGGGCGAACGGGTTGTCGTGGCTTTTTTGCAGGCGCACGGCGTCACGGCGCTCGATACGCTGATCATCAGCCACGCCGATTCCGACCACTCGGGCGGCGCGCCGGCGGTGCTCGACGCGATCGAGGTGCGTCAAATGGTGGCGGCATTGGCGCCGGCGAATCCGCTATGGTCGAACGCAAGGCAACGCGGCGCGGATACGCTGCCCTGTGCGGCGGGGCAGCGCTGGCAATGGGATGGGGTCGAGTTCGCGATGCTCTGGCCGGACGCCGGCCCGCTACAAGGCAAGCCGAATGCGCATTGCTGCGTGTTGCGGGTGAGCACGTTGCCGGCTGCGTTGAATTTGCCTGTCACGGCGAGCCCGCTGGTCGCGCAAAGCATGCCGCTTACGGACGGCAGGGCCGTTGCAGAGAGCATGCCGGCTGGAACTGTTCAAACAGCGCCCCCACACATGGCAGCCTTGCTGGCGGCGGACATCGAAGCGCCGGTCGAACGCGTCCTGCTCGCGCGCGATCGCGACGCGTTGCGCGCTCAGGTGCTGGTCGTGCCGCATCATGGCAGCAAGACCTCGTCGACCGAGCCGTTCCTCGACTCTATCGACCCGCTCATCGCGCTATTTCAGGTAGGCTATCGCAACCGTTTTCATCATCCGAACGCGGGTGTGTTCGAGCGTTACAAGGCACGGCACATCGAGCTTGCGCGCAGCGATGCGGACGGCGCGGTGCGGGTCGACATTGGCATGGGTTTGAGCCCGGTTCCGAGCCCTGCTCCCAGCCTCAACATCGGGCTCGGGGGAGGCCCGGCAATCAGCGCGGGAATTAACACGCAAAGCGGCCCGAGCCCGAACGCTGCGGCTCTGACGCTCGAGCGCTATCGCGACACGCAGCGCCGCTACTGGATGGATCGCTGATGGATGACTACCGGCCGCACAGTTAGAACAAACGCGCCGCCGGGCTCGCAGCCCGCACGAAATGCCCGGGTCCGAGCCCGCGAGCCAAAACAGAACGGAGATAGCCGCAGTTGAAAAACATCATCCACTTCTCGCATGCGAACGGTTTTCCAGCGTCGACCTACCGGACGATCTTCGCCGAGCTTGCCGACGATTACGAGTTGCGCTCCATCGAGCGCATCGGTCACGACGCGCGCTATCCGGTCACCCAGGACTGGCCGCATCTGGTCGAGCAATTGCTCGACGACGTCGGCCGGTCGTATGAGCAACCCGTGTGGCTGGTGGGCCATTCGCTCGGCGGCTATCTGTCGCTGATGGCCGCGCTGAAAAAACCCCAGTGGGTGAGAGGCGTGGTGATGCTCGATTCGCCTGTGATTGCCGGTTGGCGCAGCAGCATGCTGCGCGTGTCGCAATGGACCGGGCTCGACGAGCGGCTTTCGCCCGCGGCCGCCACCCGCACTCGCCGCACGCAATGGGCGAGCCGCGACGAGGCGTGGCGGCACTTTCATTCGAAGCCGGCGTTCGCGCGCTGGGACGAGCGGATGCTGTCCGACTACATCGACTTCGGCATCCCGCAGAGTTCGCCCGACGGTGCCCGCTCGCTCGCGTTCGACCGGCGCACCGAGTATCAGATCTATAAGACCTTGCCGCATACGCTGGGGCCCCGCCTCGTGCGCGGCGCCCCGGTGCCGGTGGGGTTCATCGCCGGCACGCGTTCAAAGGAAGTGCGTCAGGCGGGTCTGGACGCCACCCGCCGCGCGACCGGCGGTCATGTGGAATGGATCGAAGGCAGCCATCTGTATCCGATGGAAAAACCGCTCGAAACCGCGCGCGCGGTGCAGCGGATGTTGCGCGAACTGGAGCGGGGGGCTTAAGGCCATGCCGCTGCGCTGCGCGACGTGCGAGGTCGCCGGTGCGGCAGCCTGCTCATAAAAGAGGCGCGACGGCGGCCGTGGTGACGGCACGGTCCGCTTATGCGGTTGACCACCGGCGCGAAAGCGCGAGTTCACCGATACGGCAGCCTGCTCATAAGAGGCGGCACGGCGGGCGTGGTGACGGCGCGGTCCGCTTATGCGGGTGACCACCGGCGCAAAAGCGTGAGTTCACCGATACGGCAGCCTGCTCATAAGAGGCACCACGGCGGCCGTGATGACATCACGCCCCGCTCATGCGATTGACCGTCGCTGCAAAAAAACGGTGCATGATCGGCACACGGCAATTGCCATCGCCGTGGCACACTTGCGCACAGATGTCGCTCGGATTTTGCTGGGTTGAGACCCTGCTTTACGGTATAATCCGTTTTTCCCGCGAGCATCCAGCGATGACCAAATATGTTTTCGTCACCGGCGGCGTAGTATCTTCCCTCGGCAAGGGTATTGCCGCCGCTTCCCTCGCCGCGATCCTCGAATCGCGCGGTCTTAAAGTCACCCTCCTCAAGCTCGATCCCTACATCAACGTCGACCCCGGCACGATGAGCCCGTTTCAACACGGCGAAGTGTTCGTGACGGAAGACGGAGCGGAGACTGACCTCGACCTTGGCCACTATGAGCGCTTCATCAGCACGAAGATGCGCAAGGCCAACAACTTCACCACAGGCCAGATATACGAATCGGTGATCCGCAAGGAACGCCGCGGCGATTATCTCGGCAAGACGGTGCAGGTCATCCCGCACATCACGAACGAAATCCAGGCGTTCATCGAACGCGGCGCGGCTTCCGCGACGTGCGGTGAGCCGGACGTCGCCATCGTCGAAGTGGGCGGCACCGTGGGTGACATCGAATCGCTGCCGTTCCTCGAGGCCGCGCGTCAGATGAGCCTGCGCATGGGCCGCAACAGCGCGTGCTTCGTGCACCTCACGCTGGTGCCCTGGGTCGCCACTGCCGGCGAACTGAAAACCAAGCCTACGCAACACAGCGTGCAGAAGCTGCGCGAAATCGGTATCTCGCCGCACGTGCTGCTGTGCCGCGCCGACCGCCGCATTCCGGACGACGAGCGCGCGAAGATTTCGATGTTCTCGAACGTGCCGGAAGACGCGGTGATTTCCGTGTGGGACGCCGACAGCATCTACAAGATTCCGCAGATGCTGCACGACCAGGGTCTGGACGCGATCATCTGTGAAGAGCTCAAGCTCACGCCGCAGCCGGCCGATCTGTCGATGTGGTCGAGCCTCGTCGAAAAGCTCGAGCATCCGAAGCACGAAGTCACGATCGGCATGGTCGGCAAGTATGTCGATCTGACCGAGTCGTACAAGTCGCTGATCGAAGCGCTGCGCCACGCGTCGATGCATACGTCGACCAAGGTCAACATCGAGTACATCGATTCGGAAGAGATCGAGACGCAAGGCGTCGAGAGCCTCAAGCATCTGGACGCCGTGCTCGTGCCGGGCGGCTTCGGCCGTCGCGGCACCGAAGGCAAGATCGCCGCGATCCGCTATGCACGCGAAGCGAAGGTGCCGTATCTCGGCATCTGTCTCGGCATGCAACTGGCGGTGATCGAATTCGCGCGCGACGTGGTCGGACTGAAGAACGCGAACAGCACCGAGTTCGATCAGGAAACCGAAAATCGCGTCGTTGCACTGATCACCGAGTGGTACGACCGCGAAGGCAAGGTCGAGAAGCGCACCGAAGAGTCGGATCTGGGCGGCACGATGCGGCTCGGTTCGCAACGTTGCCCGATCAAGCCCGGCACGATGGCCGAAGAGATCTATGGCAAGGATGTGAACGAACGCCATCGCCACCGTTATGAAGTCAATAACCGCTTCGTGCCCCAGCTCGAAGCCGGCGGCCTTATCATTAGTGCCCGTACCCCGAGTGAAGATCTGCCGGAAATGATGGAATTGCCGCGCAGCATGCACCCGTGGTTCGTCGGCGTGCAGTTCCACCCGGAATTCACGTCAACGCCGCGTGACGGTCATCCGCTGTTCAAGTCGTTCGTCGAAGCGGCGCTCGCGCATCAGCTGTCGGGCGTGGCGACTGAAGTCGGGGAAAAAGCATGAAACTGGGCGATTTCGAAATCGGGCTCGACAAGCCGTTTTTCCTGATCGCGGGCACCTGTGTCGTCGAATCCGAACAGATGACGATCGACGTGGCGGGCCGGCTGAAGGAAATCTGCGCGAAACTGAACATTCCGTTCATCTACAAATCGTCGTACGACAAGGCCAATCGCAGCAGCGGCAAGTCGTTCCGCGGTCTGGGCATGGACGAAGGTTTGCGCATTCTGTCGGAAGTGAAGCGTCAGCTTGGTTTGCCGGTACTGACGGACGTGCACGCCGAGCACGAAATCGAACAGGTGGCGTCGGTGGTCGACGTCCTGCAAACGCCTGCTTTCCTGTGCCGTCAAACCGATTTCATTCATGCTTGCGCGCGTTCGGGCAAACCGGTCAACATCAAGAAAGGCCAGTTTCTCGCTCCGCACGACATGAAGAACGTGATCGACAAGGCGCGTGACGCGGCGCGTGAAGCGGGTCTCTCGGAAGACCGCTTCATGGCGTGCGAGCGCGGCGTGTCGTTCGGCTATAACAACCTCGTGTCTGACATGCGCTCGCTTGCAATCATGCGCGAAACCAACGCGCCGGTCGTGTTCGACGCCACCCACTCGGTGCAGTTGCCGGGCGGGCAGGGCACGAGTTCGGGCGGTCAGCGCGAATTCGTGCCGGTGCTGGCGCGTGCCGCGGTTGCCGTCGGTGTGTCGGGTCTCTTTATGGAAACCCATCCGAAGCCTTCGGAAGCCAGGTCGGACGGGCCGAACGCTGTACCGTTGCATCGCATGGCCGATCTGCTCGAAACGCTTGTTACGCTCGATCAGGCCGTCAAGCGGGCGCCGTTCCTCGAAAGCGATTTCAACTGATTTTGGCGTTCGCGGCGTGTCACGATCAGGTTGCACAATGGGCTTGACCGGCACGCGGCGAATGCACGCAATGGTCGTCGAAAGCATCAGGGTGTGCGTAGTGTGCTGGGGAGACCGGTGCTCTGCATGGGACCGGGGCAAGTGCTGAAGCGCTAACTCCGGGTCGACAGCTTTGCATGGGACCGGAGTAAGTGCTGAAGCACTAACTCCGGGTCGACAGCTTTGCATGGGACCGGAGTAAGCGCTGAAGCGCTAACTCCGGGTCGACACACCTGGTGCAGTTTCACAGTAAAGAATTCAACGTCATTTCTTGAGGAAACCATGAGTGCTATCGTAGATATCATCGGTCGAGAGATTCTCGATTCGCGAGGCAACCCTACCGTCGAATGCGACGTGCTGCTCGAGTCGGGCACGATGGGCCGCGCTGCGGTGCCGTCGGGTGCGTCGACCGGTTCGCGTGAAGCGATCGAACTGCGCGATGGCGAAGCCGGCCGTTACGGCGGCAAGGGCGTGCTGAAGGCCGTCGAGCACATCAACACCGAAATCTCCGAAGCGATCATGGGCCTCGACGCTTCCGAGCAGGCCTTCCTCGACAAGACCCTGCTGGAACTCGACGGCACGGACAACAAGTCGCGGCTCGGCGCGAACGCAATGCTGGCTGTGTCGATGGCCGTCGCCAAGGCCGCCGCTGAAGAAGCCGGCCTGCCGCTGTACCGCTACTTCGGCGGCTCGGGCGCGATGCAGCTGCCGGTGCCGATGATGAACATCGTCAACGGCGGTGCGCACGCGAACAACAGCCTGGACATCCAGGAATTCATGATCGTGCCGGTCAGCCAGCCGACCTTCCGCGAAGCACTGCGCTGCGGCGCCGAAGTGTTCCACGCGCTGAAGAAGATCCTGTCGGACCGTGGCATGAGCACGGCGGTGGGCGACGAAGGCGGCTTCGCGCCGAACTTCGGCAGCAACGACGAATGCCTGTCCACCATTCTGCAAGCTATCGAGAAAGCGGGCTACCGCGCCGGTGAAGACGTGCTGCTCGCACTCGATTGCGCAGCAAGCGAGTTCTACCACGACGGTAAGTACCAGCTGGCGGGCGAAGGCCTGCAACTGTCGTCGGCGGAATTTGCGGATTATCTCGCGAACCTGGCCGACAAGTTCCCGATCGTTTCGATTGAAGACGGCATGCACGAAAGCGACTGGGCAGGCTGGAAGATCCTCACCGACAAGCTCGGCAAGAAGATCCAGCTGGTGGGCGACGACCTGTTCGTCACCAACACGCGCATCCTGAAGGAAGGCATCGAGAAGGGCATCGCCAACTCGATCCTGATCAAGATCAACCAGATCGGTACGCTGACGGAAACCTTCGCGGCAATCGAAATGGCCAAGCGCGCCGGCTACACGGCTGTGATCTCGCACCGCTCGGGCGAAACCGAAGATTCGACGATTGCGGACATCGCCGTCGGCCTGAACGCCGGTCAGATCAAGACGGGTTCGCTGTCGCGTTCCGACCGCATCTCGAAGTACAACCAGTTGCTGCGTATCGAAGAAGACCTCGGTGATATCGCGAGCTATCCGGGCAAGTCGGCGTTCTACAATCTGCGCTAATGACCTTTTCGATAGCGCCGACCGATGAGCCGGTTATCCTTCGTTTCTGATTGACCCCGCCGCCCTGCGTATAGCGCAGGGCGGCGCGTATCTAGTGTGCTTACTTCATGCGGCTTGTCACTGCTGTCCTGATCGTTCTACTGGCGCTGATCCAGTACCCGCTCTGGTGGGGGCACGGCGGCTGGTTGCGCGTGCATGAGTTGCAGCAGCAACTGGCGCAGCAACTGCAGAAGAATGCCGATTCGAAGCTGCGCAACGAGCGTATCCAGGGCGAAGTCGAGGATTTGCAGAACGGCACGGCCGCGGTGGAAGAGCGGGCGCGCTACGAAATGGGTATGGTGAAGGACAGCGAAGTATTCGTGCAGTTCGTCTCGCCGAACGCGCCGTTGCCGACCGCGAACACGTCTTCGGCTACCACCTCGACGCGTGGTGAAGTGTCGGCGGCGCCACTGCATATGGTGCCGAATCCGGAATCGCGTGCGAAGCCGGATCGCAAGCATGGTGGTAAGGCGGCGAAAGACAAGAAGCCCGCGCACTGAGTTTATTCAGGTTGGTTGAGTTCGCGGACGAACGCAAAAGCTCTGAGAACGAAAAAGGCGCGGTGTGAAACCCGTGCCTTCTTCTTTGGGCTTGCGTTACCCGCATCTCTGCCGCGTTTCGGTAACGGGTATGCGAGCGCGTGCCCGCGTCGGCTTACCAGCCCCAGTACGGCGCGTAACCTACGCCGACACCCGTACCCCAGCCGTGCCCCCAACCGCCGCCGTAATAGCTGCCGTACACGCTGACGGGCGGCGAGTAATAACGTGAGTACGCTTGAGCAGCGTTCTCGGCGGCAATGGCCTGATTCTGATCGGATAGCACCTGGCGGTCGATCGCATCGTAGCGCGCGCGTTCCTCAGGTGTGAGCGGCTGGGCGGTGCTGGCCATACCCGATTGGTCGACCGGTAGCCGGCTATAAATCGGCGACGGGCCCGGTGGATCCATCACGCAGCCCGTTAGCACAGTGCTGCCTGCGAGGGCGGTCAGCACGGTGAACGTGCGCATGCAATGCTTCAATGAAGTAGGGATGTCCATTTTTGATCTCCATCGGTCGGAGGTCTGAGCAAAACATGCGCAGCGCGCACCGCCAACGATCCACCGCAACGTTCAACGATAAAGCGCCGCCCGACTCCTGAAAAAAAGCGACCAGCGGCGCGTTATTTTACTGCCGTAATACGGGCGTAGCGAACCGCCATCTGACCGCTTCAGTGCCGCTGGTCGGCAGCCGGTGTCACGCCTTGTGAGAGCGCGTTCGCGACAAAGAGTTGCGTCACGTCGACCGGATCGAATTCGTACCGTTGATTACAGAATTCGCAATGAATCTCGACGTGACCGCGTTCTTCGATCACGCCGTCCACTTCCTCGCGGCCCAGCATCTTCAGCATGGCGCCGACTTTTTCGCGTGAGCAACTGCATTCGAAGCGCGCGGTGGCGGGTTCGAAATGCTGCACGTTCTCCTGCCAGAAGAGGCGGCGGAAAATCGTTTCCGGTTCTTCCTTCAGCAGCTCGTCTTGCGACATCGTGCTGCCAAGCGTGCAGACGCGTTCCCATGTGTCCGCGTCCAGATCGCCCGGATGCGGGACGATACCGCCGTCGCCCGGCAGCTTTTGCAGCAGCATGCCGACCGCGCGCTCGGTGTTCGCCGCGAGCCACAGGCGCGTGTCGAGCTGCTCCGAGTGATGCATGTAATGCTCGAGCACTTCGGCCATCGATTTGAGCGGGCCGTCCACACCCGACAGCGGCACGATGCTTTGATACGGTTGCTGGCCGGGTTGCTTGTCGCGCGGGTCGAGCGTGATGACGCAACGGCCATGGCCGCTCGCGTTGACCAGTTCGATCATGGAAGTGGTGTCGGCGATCGTATTGCCCCCCTCGCCGGAGAGCTTGGCGGTGGCGCGCATCGACAGGTCGGAGCTGCACTGCACCACCAGCATCTTGGCCGGCCCGTCGCCGAAAATCTGCATGACGAGCGTGCCGTCGAACTTGAGATTTGCCGAAAGCAGCGCGCACGCGGCCATCATCTCGCCCAGAATCGTCCGTACGGGCGCCGGATAGTCCCGGCGCGTCAGCACTTCCTGCCATGTATTGCGCAGCGAAACGATCTCGCCGCGCACCGGCGCCGCGCTGAACATGAATTTTTGCAACTGGTCGCTCACAACTTTTCCTCGGTCGAATGGCGCAGCCTGATGCCGCGCCGTGCGCGCCGCGCGCTCCGGCTGATTAGCCGATGCGCACGAGCTGCGCCTTGAAATACTCGCGGCGCTCGGCATAGCCTGCCGTGCCGCGCTGCATATTGGCGATATCCGTCTCGGTCAGTTCGCGCACGACTTTGGCGGGCGCGCCGAGAATCAGCGAATTGTCGGGAAATACTTTGCCTTCGGTGACAATGGCGCCCGCTCCGACCAGACAATTGCGGCCGATTACCGCACCATTCAAGACCACTGCCTGAATTCCGATCAGTGAGCCTTCCTTGATCGTGCAGCCGTGCAGCATGACCTGGTGGCCGATCGTCACATTCGGCTCGATGGTTAGCGGGAAGCCCGGGTCGGTGTGCAGCACCGCGTTTTCCTGAATATTGCTGCCGGCGCCGAGGGTGATCGGCTCGTTGTCGCCGCGAAGCGTCGCGCCGAACCAGACGCTCGAATTTGCCTCGAGGGTCACATTGCCGATAATGTTCGCTGAATCCGCGACGAACACGCTTTCATGGATGGTTGGGGCTGATTCGCCAAGCTTGTAAATTGTCACGTTGTCTCCTCTTGATCGGTCGCTGCGCGATGCGCGGGCTGGCTGGGGCTTCGAAAACCGGCTGGCGGATGAGGCTGCCAGGCGGCGCCGCCCAAGGCGGATCGAAGCGGTTCAAAGCGGCTCGGCGCGGCGCTCCAAACGGGGCTTTTCAACGTAGCCTGCCAGTCGGGGCCGCGTTGTACCTGGAAACGCCTCGACGAACCGGACTATCCCGCCGGCCCCGCGCGAGTGGGTCGAATCAAGTATTGTAAACGGTTGTGTGCTTAGGCCGCTTGGCGGTGCCGCGAGCCGTCTGGCGCTCCGCTCGCGCTAGCGCCGCGCGTCCCGTCCCGCCGATCACCGTGACCTTTTGCCAACCGGCTTGCCATGAATTCTGCTGCTCCGTCTGTTTCGCCCGCTGCGCCGATACCAAGTCCTGAGAAATCTTCGAGCAGAACGAATGGCGGCCATTGCGCGCGCACTGCAGCGCTGGCTGCATTGCGCGAAATGGACCCGGCCACCAAGTCCGCTGCGGCGCGCGCGTTATACGCCGCGGCGCTCGACGGCAGCCTCGCATGCCCCGCCGATCTCGAACTCGCCGAGCCGGCGGACTTGCCGGGCCGTCCCGCGCGCCCCGAATTGGTCGATCCGCGCAACCTGAAGCGCCGCAGCATGCAGTCCCCCGAGGGGCGAGCCGTCTTGCTGCACGCGCTTGCGCACATCGAATTCAATGCCATCAATCTCGCGCTCGACGCCGTCTGGCGTTTTGCCGGCATGCCTGCCGCGTTCTACACCGACTGGCTTAAAGTCGCTGCCGAAGAGGCTCATCACTTCTCACTGCTGGTCGCGCGGCTGGCGGAATTCGGCCATGTCTACGGCGACTTTCCCGCGCACGACGGCCTCTGGGACATGTGCGAGCGCACCCGTGGCGACGTGCTGGCGCGCATGGCGCTGGTGCCGCGCACCCTCGAGGCGCGCGGCCTCGACGCCTCGCCGCCGATCCGCGAGCGTCTGCAACAGGCGGGCGACTATGCGTCCGCGGCGATTCTCGACGTGATCCTGCGCGATGAAATCGGCCATGTGCTGATCGGTAACCGCTGGTTCCGCCATCTGTGCGAGGAGGGCGGCCTCGATCCGCACGCCACCTACACGCGCCTTGCCGACCAGTATCACGCACCGAAATTGCGCGGTCCGTTCAATTTCGAGGCGCGCCGCGACGCCGGTTTCGACGAAACCGAACTGGCCGCGCTGGCCGGCCTCGACGCGAGGCGGCCGGTCGCGCCGGTCTCGAACGACTGAGGCTTTTTCTACAACCCGGCTCCAGCATCGGCCTTGATGCTGAGGAGCCCGTCCCGCCGGCCCCGGACGACTGAGGCTTTTTCCCCAACGAGCCCCAGCAACGCCCGGCCTCGACGCGAGGCGGCCGGTCGCGCCGGCCCCGAACGACTGAGGCTTTTTCCACAACCCAGCCCCAAGCACCGCCCGGCCTTGACGGTGAGGAGCCCATCCCGCTGGCCCCGAACGACTGAGACTTTTTTCACAACCGAGCCCCAGCACGCCCGGCCTCGACGCGAGGCGGACGGTCGCGCCAGTCTCGAACGACTGAGGCTTTTTTCCACCACGTATCGCCCAGCTATCTCGCTATAATCGAACGATCATTCTTTTCCCGGCGCGCCGCTCATGAATACTTCCAGGTCTGAATTCGTCGCCGTACGCGGCATCCGTCTGCACGTGCGGCGCTGGGGCAATCCGGATGCGCCGATGCTGTTCATGCTGCATGGCTGGATGGACGTCGCGGCGTCGTTCCAGTTCGTCGTCGACGCATTGGGTGGCGACTGGCAGGTGATTGCGCCGGATATGCGCGGCTTCGGCCTGTCGGACTGGCCGGTTGCCGAGCGCGGCGGCGGCAATTACTGGATTCAGGACTACCTCGCCGATCTCGACGCGCTGCTTGACCACTATGCGTCGACCGGCGAAGTCAATCTGGTCGGCCACAGCATGGGCGCGAACATTGTTTGCATGTATGCGGGCGTGCGGCCGGAGCGGGTGCGGCGCGTGGTCGACCTGGAGGGCTTCGGCCTCGCGCCGTCGCACGCGGCGCAGGCGCCCAGGCGGCTGCGTAACTGGCTCGACGAGCTGCGCGACCCGCCGCAACTGAAGCACTACGCGTCGCTGGCAGACGTTGCCGGGCGCCTGATCAAGACCAACCCGCGCCTCGATCCGCAGCGCGCGCAGTTCCTCGCACAGCACTGGTCCAAGCCGGACGGGGAAGGGCGCTTCATGCTGCTCGCCGATCCGGCGCACAAACTGCGCGGGCCGACGCTGTACCGCCTTGACGAAGTGATGGCTGTGTGGCGCAAGGTAAGCGCCAGGGTACTGCACGTCGAGGCCGCCAGCTCCCCTACGCTCGCGCAGATCGCCGGCGAGATTCCACTCGACGAATTCAAGGCGCGTTTCCAGGCTTTCCCGAACTGGCGCGAAAAAGTCATCGACGAAGCGGGGCACATGGTGCATCACGACCAGCCGGAGCAGGTGGCGGCGCTGATCGAGGGTTTCTGCGCGTAGAGCTGAGCAAAAGATGGGGTCGCCAGGCCGCCTTTGCGAGATAGCGCTGCGCCCGATTACTGCGTTGCAGTAAAATGAGCGCAGACCCTTCTCAAGACAAAGATGAACGCCGACCTCCACTGTCACTCCACCGTTTCCGACGGCCAGTTCGCCCCGGCCGAAGTCGCGCGCCGCGCGCACGAGGGCGGCGTGACGCTGTGGGCGTTGACCGATCACGACGAACTGGGCGGCCAGCACGAAGCGCGCAGCGCCGCTGAGGCGCTCGGCATGGACTACCTGAGCGGCGTGGAGATTTCGGTCACGTGGGCTTCGCGCACCGTGCACATCGTCGGCCTTGGGGTCGATCCGACAAGTTCGATCCTGATCGACGGCCTCGCGCGCACCCGCAACGGCCGCGCCGCGCGCGCCGAAGCAATCGGCGAGCTGCTGGCTACACTCGGCATTCCCGACGCCTATGAGGGTGCGCTCAAATACGTGTCGAATCCCGACATGATTTCGCGCACGCACTTCGCGCGCTTTATGGTCGAAAGCGGCTACTGCAGCTCGACGCAAGACGTGTTCAACCGCTATCTCGGCGACGGCAAAGCCGGCTACATCTCGCATCGCTGGTCGAAACTGGCGGACGCGGTCGGCTGGATTCAGGCGGCCGGCGGCGAGGCGGTCATCGCGCACCCAGGCCGTTACGCGTACACGCCGGTCGAGTTCGACGCGTTTTTCGCTGAGTTCATCGACCTCGGCGGCAAGGCGATCGAAGTGGTGACGGGTAGCCACACGCCGGATCAATACCGCGAATACGCGGAGGTCGCGCGCCGCTTCGGCTTCGAAGCCTCGCGCGGCTCCGACTTCCATGCACCCGGCGAAGGCCGCGTCGACCTCGGCACGCTGCCGCCATTGCCCGCCGATCTCAAGCCCGTCTGGGAACGCTGGCTGTGATCGCGCGCCGTGCCGCGGCGGCACGAGATGTGAGAAGACGGTCATCCGGAGCCGGTGCTTCCGCCTCGTCCTCCGTGTGATTTCAGCCTGACTTTCCGTCCATCGTCACCCGTAGCCACTGTAAGTCACTATGTCTCAATACTTTCGGCTTCATCCGGATAACCCGCAGCCCCGCCTCGTCAAGCAGGCGGTGCAGATCATCAACGACGGCGGCGTGGTCGCCTTGCCGACGGATTCGAGTTACGCACTTGCCTGTCATCTCGATGACAAGGACGCCGTCGAGCGCTTGCGGCGGATACGTGGGCTCGATGAGAAGGCTCTGCTGTCGCTGCTGGTGCGCGATCTGTCGGAGTTGTCGAACTTCGCGATGGTCGACAACCGGCAATTCCGGCTGATCAAGTCGGTCACGCCGGGCCCTTACGTTTTCGTGTTGCAGGCCACCAAGGAAGTGCCGCGGCGCCTGTCGCACCCGTCGCGCAAAACCATCGGCTTGCGGGTGCCGGATCACGCGATCACGCTGGCGATTCTCGAAGAGCTCGGCCAGCCGCTGCTCGGCTCCACGCTGATCATGCCGGGCGAAACCCAGCCGTTGAACGATCCGGAAGAAATCCGCGAACGGCTCGAGAAGCAGTTGGACCTGGTCATCGACGGCGGCCCCTGCGTGTGCGAACCGTCCACGGTGATCGATTTGACCGGCGCCGAGCCGGTGCTGGTGCGGCCGGGGCGTGGTTCGCTCGCGCCGTTCGGTCTCGAAGAGACGGCATGAGTGAAAGCGGACAGACGCACGCAATCGCGTTGTTACAATAGCGAGTTATGGATTCTTCCCTGATACAGACCATTGCGGTTTACGCGTTGCCGGTAATTTTCGCGATCACGCTGCACGAGGCCGCGCATGGCTACGTCGCGCGCTGGCTCGGCGACAATACCGCGTACGTGCTCGGCCGCGTTTCCATCAATCCGATGCGGCATATCGATCCGCTCGGCACGATCGCCATTCCCTTACTGTTGTACTTCGCCACCAGCGGCGCGTTCATGTTCGGTTACGCGAAGCCCGTGCCGGTTGCCTTTGGCAATTTGCGCAATCCGCGCTGGGGCAGCCTGTGGGTCGCGTTCGCCGGGCCGGCCTCCAATTTCGTGCAGGCGCTGGTGTGGGGCCTGATCGGCGTCGGGCTCGCGGTGGCGAGCGTCGACGAGCCTTTCTTCACGCGCATGGCGGCTGCCGGCGTCGGCGTGAACCTCGTGCTCGGCGTGCTCAACCTGTTTCCACTGCCTCCGCTCGACGGCGGCCGCGTGCTGATGGCGCTGCTGCCGCCGCGCCAGTCGATCGCGCTGTCGCGCCTCGAACCGTACGGCTTTTTCATCGTGATGGCGCTGGTCATGACGGGCACGCTCACGCGCTATTGGTTGAGCCCGCTCGTGACGCTCGGCTACGGTGCGATTACCGCAATTCTGACTCCACTTGTTTCGCTTTTCTAAATAATCATGTTCCCAGACCGTATCTTCTCCGGCATGCGGCCCACCGGGTCGCTGCACCTCGGCCACTACCACGGCGTGCTGAAAAACTGGGTCCGGCTGCAGTCCGAATACCCGTGTTTCTTCTGCGTGGTCGATTGGCACGCGCTGACGACGCACTACGAAACGCCTGAAGTGATCGAAAAGAACGTGTGGGACGTGCTGATCGACTGGCTCGCCTCGGGCATCGATCCGGCGCAGGCCACGCTCTTCATTCAGAGCAAGGTGCCCGAGCACGCGGAACTGGCGTTGCTGCTCGGCATGAGCACGCCGCTCGGCTGGCTCGAACGCGTGCCGACCTACAAGGAGCAGCAGGAAAAGCTGAAGGACAAGGATCTGTCCACCTACGGCTTCCTAGGCTATCCGGTGCTGATGGCGGCGGACATTCTGCTGTACCGTGGCTCGCTCGTGCCGGTCGGCGAAGACCAGGTGCCGCACGTCGAAATGACGCGTGAAATCGCGCGCCGCTTCAACTATCTGTATGGCCGCGAACCGGGCTTCGAAGAGAAGGCCAACGAAGCTGCGAAGAAGCTCGGCGGCAAGCGCGCCAAGCTTTATCACGAGCTGCGCAACGCCTACCAGCAGGAAGGCGACGACGAAGCGCTCGAACAGGCACGGGCGATGTTGCAGGAATCGCAGAGCTTGTCGATGAGCGATCGCGAGCGTCTGTTCGGCTACCTCGAAGGTTCGCGCAAGATCATTCTGGTCGAGCCGCAGGCCATGCTGACCGAAGCGTCGCGCATGCCAGGTCTGGACGGCCAGAAGATGTCGAAGTCGTACGGCAACACGATCGGCCTGCGTGAAGACGCGGAGACGATTACGAAGAAAGTCCGCACCATGCCGACCGATCCGGCCCGCGTGCGCCGCACCGATCCGGGCGATCCGGACAAGTGCCCGGTGTGGCAGCTGCACCAGGTCTACACGGACGAAGCCACCCACGAGTGGGTGCAGAAGGGTTGCCGGACAGCGGGAATCGGATGCCTCGAGTGCAAGCAGCCGGTGATCGACGGCATTCTGCGCGAGCAGCAGCCCATGCTCGAGCGCGCGCAGAAGTACATGGACGATCCGTCGCTGTTGCGCGCGATCGTCGCCGACGGCTGCGACAAGGCCCGCAAGTTCGCCACGGAAACGATGCGTGACGTGCGCGAGGCGATGGGCCTGTCGTACAACTGAGCGGCGCGAAGCGATGAGCACACCCGCTGCCGCTGCGCCCGGTTTTTCGTCCGCTGGCTCGCACGGAAACGGCGAGCCGTCGCGCTGGGTGCGTCACTGGGCGCATCTGGTCGCGGTGGGCGGCGCGGTGCTCGACGTGGCGTCGGGGGCCGGACGGCATGCGCGGTTCTTTGCATCGCTGGGCCATCCGGTGACCGCAATCGATCGCGACGCTGCCGCGCTGGACGTTATGCGTGACGAGCCACTCGTTACCACGCTCCAGGCCGACATCGAAGGCGCACCGTGGCCCTTGCCCGCCGAGGCGAGATTCGCCGCGATCGTGGTCACGAACTACCTGCACCGGCCGCTGTTTCCGCAGCTTTTGCATTCGCTTGCGCCCGGCGGCGTGCTGGTTTACGAGACCTTCGCGCAAGGTAATGAAAGGGTCGGCAAACCGTCCAATCCGGCATTTTTGCTCGCGCCCGGCGAGCTGCTCGACGTGGTGCGCGGCCACCTCCGCGTGGTCGCATTTCAAGACGGATTTCTCGCGCAGCCGCGCCCGGCCTACGTCCAGCGGATATGCGCCATCATGGAGGCGGATCGTTCAGCCGGGCACGCACAGGCGGCACCCCCGCCTTGTTACGAGTTGGCTGGCTAATCCGCTACAATCGCGGTTTACCTGATCATATTCATGGCGTTTCATGACTAACGGCAATCAAAGCAGCACTGGCGGCGTTCAGATTCGCGGCAGCATCCCTGCCATCATCACCCCGATGCTAGAAGACGGCAGCCTCGATCTGCCGGCGTTTCGCAAACTGATCGACTGGCATATCGCAGAGGGCACGAACGCGCTGGTCGTGGTCGGCACGAGCGGCGAGTCGGCCACGCTGTCGGTTGAAGAACACGTTCTGATGGTCAAAACCGCAGTCGAGCACACAGCGGGCCGGATTCCGGTGATCGCGGGCTCGGGCGGCAACTCCACCACTGAAGCCATCGAGCTCACGCAGCAGGCCAAAGAGGTCGGCGCGCACGCCTCGCTGCAGGTCGTGCCGTACTACAACAAGCCGACCCAGGAAGGCATCTATCGCCACTTTGCGAAGATTGCCGAAACCGTCGATCTGCCGGTGATCCTGTACAACGTGCCGGGCCGTACGGTCGCGGACATGAGCAACGAAACGATTCTGCGTTGCGCGCAGGTGCCAGGCATCATTGGTGTGAAGGAAGCGACGGGCAACATCGATCGCGCCGCGCACCTGATCAAGTCGGCGCCCGCGCATTTCGGCATCTACAGCGGTGACGATCCGACGGCGATCGCGCTGATGCTGCTCGGCGGCCACGGCAATATTTCGGTTACCGCGAACGTCGCGCCGCGCGCGATGAGCGATCTGTGCAAAGCCGCGCTCGCCGCGGACGCCAAAACCGCCCGCGAGATTCATTTGAAACTCCTGTCGCTGCATAAGAACCTGTTCATCGAATCGAACCCGATTCCCGCGAAATGGGCGTTGCAGCAACTGGGTCGTGTGCAGGGCGGAATCCGCCTGCCGCTCACGCCGCTCGACGCGCAATACCACGAGGTGGTGCGTGGCGCGCTGCGCGAAGCGGGCCTGCTGGGCTAAACGGGCTCTTCCGGCATCCCAGCGTTAAACGAAAGACTGCCACCGGCACTCCCTTAACCGACGTCGATCCAGCCCACGTTCCCGGTACACAGAACCAGGCACCGCGTTCCAGCATCACGAAGGACCTCATGAAACGTTCCGCACTTTCCCTCCACGCAACCCGCATGGCGGCGCTGGCGCTTGCCTTGGTAACGCTCGCCGGCTGTGACACGCTGAACGACTGGTTCGCCTCCGACCGCGTCAATTACAAGGGCGCCGGCAGCGCACCGCCGCTCGCCGTTCCGGGCGATCTGACCACCACGCCGACCGATCAGCGCTACGTGGCGCCGCCCGCTAATCTGGCGCTGGGCGGCTCGCCGCAACGCGCGGTCACCGCAGCCGGCAATTCCACCGAAGGCCAGCCGAATGCGCAAGACCCGCTGGGCATGCACATCGAGCGTGACGGCGATCGTCGCTGGCTGGTCGTCGACGGCCGTACGCCGGAACAGCTGTGGCCGCAGCTGCAGGAGTTCTGGCAGGAGAACGGCTTCGCGCTGAAAACCGATGCGCCGGCCACCGGCATCATGACCACCGACTGGGCTGAAAACCGCGCGAATATTCCGGACGACTGGTTCCGTCGCACGGTCGGCAAGGTGATTGACTTCGCTTACTCGTCGGGCACCCGTGACAGCTTCCGCACGCTCGTGTCGCGCGGTCCGGCTGACACCACGGACATCTCGATCACGCATAGCGCGATGGAAGAAATGCTGACGGGTCAGGACAAGACGTCGTCACGCTGGGAAGAGCGTCCGCGCGATCCGGCGCTGGAAGCGCTGTTCCTGACCAAGCTGATGCAGAAGTTCGGTCTGACCGAAGCGCAGTCGAAGCAACTCCTGACCGACGCGCATCCGGCCACCGCGCCGGCTACCATCGAAAAGGACGCGGGCACGTCGACACTCGACCTGCAGGAATCGTTCGACCGTGCATGGCTGCGCGTGGGTCTCGCGCTCGACCGCACCAACTTCACCGTCGACAATCGCGATCGCGCGAAAGGCATCTACTACGTCCGTTACGCGGACTCGATGCAGGAGCTGAAGAAAGAAGGGCTGTTCGGCAAGCTGTTCTACAGCGGCAATTCGTCAAAGAAGCCGGGTCAGGAATTCCTCGTCAATGTGCGCTCGAAGGGCGACACCGTGACGCAGGTGGCGGTGCTGGACGCGAACGGCCAGGTGGATAACTCGTCCGACGCGCAGCGCATCGTGACGTTGCTGCACGCGCAACTGAACTAAGCGGGCTGTGCGCTTCGCCAGTCTCGGCAGCGGCAGTGAAGGCAATGCCTTGCTGGTGGAAGCGCAAAGCGGCGCGACCACCACGCGCGTGCTGCTTGATTGCGGCTTTTCGGCCAAGGAAGTCGAGCGGCGTTTGACGCGGCTCGGTGCGGGCGTCGAAGGTCTCGACGCCATTCTGATTACACATGAACACAGCGATCACATTGGCAGCGCACTGACGCTGGCACGCAAGTGGTCGATTCCGTTGTACATGAGCTGGGGCACCGCCCGCGCGGTGGGTGCCGACGAAGCCGACGTCGACCTGCAGGTATTGTGGGGCGACGAAGCGGTGGCGATCGGCGACCTCAGCATCCTCCCTTACACCGTTCCTCACGACGCCCGCGAGCCGCTGCAATACGTGCTCTCCAATGGTGCGAGCCGGCTTGGCGTGCTGACCGACGTCGGTACCTCGACGCCGCACATCAGCGCGGTGCTGAGCGGTTGCGATGCGCTGGTACTCGAATGCAATCACGACGTGCGGATGCTGGCGGGCAGCCGCTATCCTCAGTCGCTGAAGGCGCGCATCGGCGGCAATCATGGGCATCTGAACAACGAGGCGGCGGCTGAAATCCTGGCCTCGCTCGATCGTTCGCGCTTGCGTCATCTTGTGGCCGCACATCTGAGCCAGCAGAACAACTCACCGGAACTGGCGCAGGCTGCAATGGCGGGTGTGTTGGGTGCCGAGCCGACCGAAGTGGTGGTCGCTTCTCAGGACGAAGGTTTCGACTGGTTGAGCCTGTGATCCGTCTCTGATTGCCACGTATCGCCGTGCGCAGCGTTCCCCGTCGACGCGCCGGCCGCGCAATAAAAAAAGCCCATGGCGATTGCTCGCCATGGGCTTTTTCTTCGAGGCGGACGCTTCGGGCGCCGCGCCTTGCGTCAAACTTAGTTGCGGTTGCCGCCGAAGATGCCGAGCAGCGCGAGCAGGTTGACGAACACGTTGTACAGGTCCAGATAGATCGCGAGGGTGGCGGTGATGTAATTCGTCTCACCGCCGTTCACGACGCGTTGGACGTCGAACAGCATGTAGGCCGAGAAAATCACAATGGCCAGCACCGAAACCGTCAGCATCAAGGCCGGCAAGTGCAGGAACACGTTCGCGACCGAAGCCAGCAGTAGCACGACCACGCCCATGAACAGCCACTTGCCGAGACCCGAGAAGTCACGCTTGCTGACCGTGGCGATCGTGGCCATGGAGGCGAAGATCACACCAGTGCCACCGAAGGCGAGCATGATCAGCGAAGGGCCGTTCGAAAAACCGAGCACGAAGCTCAGGATGCGCGACAGCATCAGGCCCATGAAGAACGTGAAGCCGAGCAGCACGAACACGCCGACGGCGCTGTCTTTGGTTTTCTGGATCGCGAACATGAAGCCGAACGCGATCGCGAAGAACGCCAGCATGCTCATGCCGGGGCTGGTGGCGGCGAACAGCGAGAAGCCGGTTGCCACGCCCACCCATGCGCCGAGCACGGTCGGAATCATGGATAGCGCTAGCAGCCAGTAGGTGTTCCGTAGTACGCGGTTGCGTGTTTCGACCGTGCTGACTGCGCCATTGCGGCCAAAGCTATACGGATGATCGTTCATGGTCTCTCCTTACCTCAGAAGCGTGTTGTGCCGCGGGTACCGCAGCAGGTTGTGTCAGGTCGTACAGCGCCGGCCGGGATTTTTGCGGCCGATCGCAGCGTGTCCATCCCTAAGATTGGCGCGATGTCCGGGAGTTTCAATCCCTCGAAAATGTCCACACGGCCTACGCTACCAGTATTTAGAAACTCCTGCTCGGAGTCTTTCAGTGTTGTAAGGGTCCAATCACAATCATACACGGGAACATGCTACAATAGCGGATTCATTTGAATCTGTAACCTCTTAATTTTTTGGAGTTTTTATGGCGATCGAACGCACCCTGTCCATTATCAAGCCGGATGCAGTGGCCAAGAACGTGATCGGTCAGATCTACAGCCGTTTCGAAAACGCTGGCCTGAAGATCGTGGCTTCGCGCATGGTCCACCTGTCGCGCGCCGACGCAGAGAAGTTTTACGCTGTGCACGCCGCACGTCCGTTCTTCAAGGACCTGGTGGATTTCATGATCTCGGGCCCGGTCGTCGTGCAAGCGCTGGAAGGCGAAAACGCAATCCTGAAGCACCGCGAACTGATGGGCGCAACGGACCCGAAGAAGGCGGAAAAGGGCACGATCCGCGCCGACTTCGCCGACAGCATCGACGCTAACGCGGTGCACGGTTCGGACGCCGCTGAAACGGCTGCGGTTGAAATCGCGTTCTTCTTCCCGCAAGTGAACGTCTACTCGCGTTAAGCGGGTTCAGGCGGGTTTGGCCGGGTTTTAGTGACTGGCGCTCTCCGCGCGCTGCCGTTGGATTTGTCGCACGAATCCGCACGAACAGCCCGGCAAAGTAGTAAGGTAAAGCAGCAGGAACGGGCGCGAACGGCATTGCGTTCATGCAGCTTGTTGCATGAACGTAGTCTCGCACTGAAATGGCAGGATTCGATATGACGAGCAGTCCCACCGTCAACCTTCTCGACCTCGACGCCCAAGGGCTTGTCGCCTACTGCGACAGTCTGGGCGAGAAGCCGTTTCGCGCCAAGCAATTGCAGCGCTGGATTCATCAGTACAACGCCGCCGACTTCGACGGCATGACCGATCTGGCGAAGTCCTTGCGCGAAAAGCTCAAAGGACGCGCAACGATCACGATGCCCGGCATCGTCAGCGACAATATTTCGACCGACGGCACGCGCAAGTGGCTGATCGACGTCGGCAACAGCAACGCGGTTGAAGCCGTCTACATCCCCGAAGAAACGCGTGGCACGCTGTGCGTGTCGTCGCAGGCCGGGTGCGCGGTCAACTGCCGTTTCTGTTCGACCGGCAAACAGGGTTTCTCCCGCAATCTCACCACTGGTGAAATCATCGGCCAGTTGCGCATGGCCGAGTTCGCGCTGCGCGCGACGCGCGGCACGGATGGTGGGCGCGCCACGGGTGGTGACGGCAAGGGCGAACGCGTCGTCACGAACGTGGTGATGATGGGCATGGGCGAGCCGCTGCTCAATTATGACGCGGTGGTGCCCGCCATGCGCCTGATGCTGGACGACAACGCGTACGGCCTGTCGCGTCGGCGTGTCACGCTGTCCACCTCCGGTGTGGTGCCGATGATGGACCGGCTCGGCGCCGATCTGCCGGTGGCGCTCGCGGTCTCGTTGCATGCGCCGAGCGATCCGTTGCGCGACATGCTGGTGCCGCTGAACAAGAAGTATCCGCTGCGCGAATTGATGGCCGCTTGCCAGCGCTATCTGAAAGTCGCGCCGCGCGATTTCATTACATTCGAATATTGCATGCTCGACGGCGTCAACGACAGCGAAGCGCAAGCGCGCGAATTGCTGGCCGTGACGCGCGACGTCCCGTGCAAGTTCAATCTGATTCCGTTCAATCCGTTCCCGGAGTCGGGCCTCATCCGCTCGAAGCCGGAACAGATCAAGCGGTTTGCACAAGTGTTGATGGACGCCGGCGTCGTCACCACCGTGCGTAAAACACGCGGCGACGATATCGACGCTGCCTGCGGCCAGTTGGCCGGTGCGGTGAAAGACCGCACGCGCCTCGCTGAGCGCACCGGGAAGGCGGCGAAGGTGATCGAGGTTCGCGCCGTGTAATCGTGCGAGACGGGGCAGGGCGCAGCGTTCGGAGGAAGCTGTCCGGGCGCGCAAAAACCCTCCGCGCGATCCGCGATTGAAAAGAAAGTTTGCAGAAGCGATCGGAAGCGGCACATAAGGCCGCGCATTTTGTTATAAACGGTCTGCGATTCGGGCGCGAGGCTTTGGCTCGTCCAGGTTGCACAAGTGAAAAAGAATCGACGCGAGAGGATTTGGGATGAGTGAGCCGCAGCACCCGCAGCCGCAGGATACAGACACAAACGAAGGCCATCCGGCGCCAGTCGCCCGGGCGGTGGTGCAACCTGTTGTGCAGCCGGGCTTGGTGGATTTGGATTCCCTGGCAGCGGTTGGCGCGCGCTTGACCCAGTTGCGTGAATCGAAGGGCTGGACGATCGAAGACGTGTCGGCGCGCCTGAAGGTATCCGTCACCAAATTGCGTGCGCTCGAATCTGGCGACATCAGTCACTTGCCGGACACGACCTTTGCGCTCGGCGTGGTGCGCAGCTACGCAAAGATGCTCGGCGCCGATCCCACGCCGTTCACCCAGGCTCTGCGCCGTGAGAAGGGCGTGCCTGCGCCGGATCTGTCGATGCCGGCTTCGTCGGGTAAGGATTTGCCGCGCGGCCGCGTATCGCTGTCGCTCGGCGGCAGTGGGCAAAAGAGCCGCTCGTGGCTGTGGGGTATTGCGGCAGTGATCGTCGCGGTGATCGCCCTCACCATGTGGCATACCAACGGCGGTGATTCGTCGGCGTGGCTCGCACGTTTGAAGGCGAGCGCGAACGGTGGCGCGACCGGCGCATCGGGCGCGGTGGCGCAAGGTCAGGCGGCGGGTTCCGAGGCAACCGCGGAAGACGCTGCTTCCGCGCCGGAAACGCAGGCTGCAGTAGACAACGCCGCGTCGGCTACGCCGATGCCCGCGCCGCTGGCAACCGGTACGGCGCCGTCGTCCGCGCCGGCTGTGACGGCTGCAGGGGTTGCGCCAACGGCCGGTGCGCAGCCTGCTGCGCAAAGCGCGAGCGCGCCGGTGGTCGCCGTGCTTGCCGCGTCGGCCGCGGCACCAGCCGCGGGTGAGGCGATCGTCGCGCTACGCGTGACGCAAGACAGTTGGTTCAGCGTGCGTGGCAAGGATGGCAAGGAAGTGTTCTCGGGCCTCGTGCACGCAGGCGATACGAAGGAAGTAACGGGCGCGGCGCCTTTCAAGGTTACGATCGGCAACAAGGCAGGTCTCGAGTCGCTTACGCTCGATGGCCAGCCGGTCGATCCGTCGAAATATTCGGCAGCCAAGGGTAATGTGGCGCGCTTCGCGCTGCCTTGATAGATACGGTATGCGTCGCGGCCAACCGGTCCGCGGCGCTTTTTCAATTCAGGCGCTACGTCTTTTGTGTAGCGCCTGCGGCGTAAATGGGTTTTTCGATGCAATCCGAAGCTCAATCCCAATCGAGTAGCAAGATCGTTTCAACCGAGCCGGTGTTCGGCGGCCACGCTGCGCGGCGCAAGTCGCACGCGGTAGATGTCCGTTGGGGCGGCCAGCTCGTTACCATCGGTGGCGATGCGCCTGTGCGCGTTCAGTCGATGACCAACACGGACACCGCGGACGCGATCGGCACGGCGATCCAGATCAAGGAACTGGCGCAAGCCGGTTCGGAGCTGGTGCGTATCACAGTCAACACGCCCGAAGCGGCGGCGGCCGTGCCGGCGGTTCGCGAGCAGCTCGACCGCATGGGCGTGTCGGTGCCGCTGGTGGGCGATTTTCATTACAACGGCCATTTGCTGCTGCGCGATTACCCCGCGTGTGCGGAGGCGTTGTCGAAGTACCGGATCAATCCGGGCAATGTCGGCCACGGCGCGAAGCGCGACACCCAGTTCGCGCAAATGATCGAAGCGGCAGTGAAGTACGACAAGCCAGTGCGGATCGGCGTCAACTGGGGCAGCCTCGACCAGGATCTGCTCGCAAAGATGATGGACGAAAACGCCGCGCGTTCGACACCGTGGGAAGCGCAGAGCGTAATGTACGAAGCGTTGATCCAGTCGGCAATCGGTTCGGCGGAGCGCGCGGTCGAAATCGGCCTGCCGCGCAACAAGATCATTCTGTCGTGCAAGGTCAGCGGCGTGCAGGATCTGATCGCCGTGTACCGCGAACTGGCGCGCCGTTGCGAATTCGCCCTGCATCTCGGCTTGACCGAAGCGGGCATGGGTTCCAAGGGCATCGTGGCGTCGACCGCTGCGTTGTCGGTGTTGCTGCAGCAAGGCATCGGCGACACGATCCGGATCTCGCTGACGCCGGAGCCGGGTGGCCCGCGTACCGGCGAAGTGATCGTTGGTCAGGAAATTCTGCAGACCATGGGCCTGCGTTCGTTCACGCCGATGGTGATCGCGTGCCCAGGTTGCGGCCGTACCACCAGCACGCTGTTCCAGGAACTGGCGTCGCAAATCCAGACCTATCTGCGCACGCAGATGCCGGTCTGGCGCGATCAGTACCCCGGCGTCGAGAAGATGCATGTCGCGGTGATGGGCTGCATCGTCAATGGTCCGGGCGAATCGAAGCAGGCGAATATCGGCATCAGCTTGCCGGGTTCGGGCGAAAATCCGGCCGCGCCGGTGTTCGTCGACGGCGAGAAGGTCAAGACGCTGCGCGGCGATAACATCGCGCAAGAATTCCAGCAAATCGTGAGTGATTACGTCGAGCGCCGCTACGGCCGCGCCGAAGCTGGCCGCACTGAAGCCGGCCGCACAGAAGCGCTCAACTAAATACCGTCAATTGAAGACAGATGACTGAACCGAAGAAAAAGCTCGAAAAGCTGTCCGGCGTGAAGGGCATGAACGACATCCTTCCGCAGGAAGCCGGGCTGTGGGAATTTTTCGAAACGACCGTCAAGTCGCTGCTGCGTTCGTACGGATACCAGAATATTCGCACGCCGATCATCGAGCATACGCAGTTGTTCAAGCGCGGTATCGGCGAAGTGACCGACATCGTCGAGAAAGAGATGTACAGCTTCACGGACGCGTTGAACGGCGAAAATCTGACGATGCGCCCGGAGAACACGGCGGCAGTCGTGCGCGCCACGATCGAGCACAACATGCTGTACGACGGTCCGAAGCGTCTGTGGTACATCGGCCCGATGTTCCGTCACGAGCGTCCGCAGCGCGGCCGTTATCGGCAGTTCCATCAGGTCGGCGTGGAAGCATTGGGCTTCGCCGGACCGGACACCGACGCTGAAATCATCATGATGTGCCAGCGGCTGTGGGACGACCTCGGCTTGATGGGCATCAAGCTCGAACTCAATTCGCTGGGTCTCGTGGAAGAGCGCGCGGCACATCGTGTCGAATTGATCGCTTACCTCGAAAAGCACATGGACGTGCTCGACGAAGAGGCCAAGCGTCGTCTGTATACGAACCCGCTGCGCGTGCTCGACACGAAGAATCCGGCCATGCAGGAAGTCGCGCAGAACGCGCCCAAGCTGATCGATTTTCTCGGCGAGGAATCGCGTGCGCACTTCGAAGGTCTGCAGCGCATTCTGAAGGCGAACAACATTCCGTTCACGATCAATCCGCGTCTCGTGCGCGGTCTCGATTACTACAATCTGACCGTGTTCGAATGGGTGACCGACAAGCTTGGCGCGCAAGGCACGGTCGCGGCCGGCGGCCGTTACGATCCGCTGATCGAACAGCTCGGCGGCAAGCCGACGGGTGCGTGCGGCTGGGCGATGGGTGTCGAACGTATCCTCGAGTTGCTGAAAGAAGAGCAACTCGTGCCGGAAGACGAAGGTTGCGACGTGTACGTGGTCCATCAGGGCGACGCGGCACGCGAACAGGCCTTTATCATCGCCGAGCGTTTGCGCGATACGGGCCTCGACGTGATCCTGCATTGCAGCGCCGACGGTCAAACGGCGAGCTTCAAGTCGCAAATGAAGCGCGCTGACGCGAGCGGCGCGGCATTCGCGGTGATCCTCGGCGAAGACGAGATCGCCAACGGCACGGTCGGCGTGAAGCCGCTGCGCGATACGGGCGCTAACGGCGGTAAGAACGAGCAACACAACGTGCCCGCCGAAGACTTGACCGAATTTCTAATCAATGCGATGGTTGCAACCGCCGATGACGGCGACGACTGATCGCGATGTCGTCGAGCCCCGTGGCTCGACATGCACACGTATCAAGAAAGAGGAAATCGCCGGGCGATGAGTTACCACGACGAACAAGAATCGATTGAAAGTCTGAAGGCATGGTGGACGCAGTGGGGCAATGCAACCACGTGGCTCGTGCTGGTGGCATTGGTTGCAGCAGCCGGCTGGAACGGCTGGAATTTCTGGCAACGGCGTCAGGCGGCGGAGGCCGCGGTGCTGTATGACCAGGTGCAGCAGGCCGTGGCATCGGGCGACAAGGCGAAAGTCACGCGCGTCGCCGCCGACATGGAAGACAGATTCAGCCGCACCGCCTATGCGCAGATGACCGCGCTGGGTGCTGCCAAGGCGCTGTACGCCGCGGGTGATGAAGCCGCCGCGAAGGCCCAGTTGCAATGGACCATCGATCACGCCAAAGACGACGAGTTCAAGCAGCTTGCCAAGCTGCGCCTGGCTTCGCTGCTGCTCGACGACAAGGCTTACGACCAGGGCCTCGCACTGCTCGCCGAACCGCAGTCCGATGCGTTCAAGGGCATTGTGGCGAACGGCCGCGGTGACCTGCTCGCCGCGCAAGGCAAGCGCGACGACGCGCGCGCGGCCTACAAGCTCGCGCTCGACACGCTGTCGAAAAACGATAGCTCGGCTCGCCAGTTGATTCAGTTCAAGCTGGACGCGCTGGGCGGCTAATCGCCGCATGCAGCGCGCCGCATGTAACGACCAACCGGTCTTCTTTAATTAATTTCCTGAATGCTTCGTCCACCGATGAATCTGCTGAAACGTTACGCTGTGCCCGTTGCCTGTGCGATGACCGTGCTCACCATGGCGGCTTGCTCATCCACGAAAGACGAGCGCCGCGTGCCGACGCCGCTCACCGAGTTCAAACCCGTGCTCGACGTGCAGCAGGCGTGGAAGGCCAGCGTGGGCAAGGCGGGTCGTTACCTGTTCTCGCCAGTCGCGGTCGGCAACGCGGTGTATGCGGCCGGCGCGAATGGCTCGGTTGCGAAGATCGACGCGCAAACGGGTCAGGACATCTGGCGCGTCAAGCTGCATGACGATCTGTCGGCAGGCGTCGGCAGTGACGGTACGCTCACGGCGGTCGGCGGCCTGAAGGGCGACGTCTATGTGCTTGGTGCGGACGGCAAGCAATTGTGGACCGCCAAGGCGCCGGGTGAAATCATCTCGCCGCCGCTGGTCGGCAACGGCCTCGTGGTGGTGCGCACGGTCGACGGTCAGATCGTCGCGTTCAATGCGCAAACCGGCGAGCAGAAGTGGAACTATCGCAACCGCGCGGTGCCGCTCAATCTGCGCGTCTCGTCGGGCATGACGTTCGCGGGCGACGCGGCTGTGCTGGCGGGTTTCCCGGGTGGCGCGTTCGCCGCGATCAACCTGCAGACCGGTGACAACTACTGGCAAACGCCGGTGTCGTATCCGAAGGGCGTGACGGAAGTGGAGCGCATCAATGATGTGACCGGTCCACCCACGCTGGTCGGTTCGGAAACCTGCGCGGTGACGTTCCAGGGCCAGATTGGCTGCTTTGACGCGAATTCGGGCCGTGCAGTGTGGGAAAAGGCGTTTTCGAGCACGAGCGGCCTCGCGCAAGATGACCGCGCCGTGGTGGCGGCCGACGACTGGTCGGTGGTGTCGGCGTTCGACGTCAGCAACGGCGCCCCGCTGTGGAAGAACGACAAGCTGAAGAACCGCGAGCTCAGCGTTCCGTTCGTGCTGGGTCATGCCGCCGTGCTGGGCGATTATCAGGGTTACGTGCACTTCCTGTCGCGCGACGACGGTACGCTCGTGGCCCGCGTCAAGACCGACGGCAGCGCGATTACCGCAGCACCGGTGCTGGCTGGCGAGACACTGGTCGTGCAGACGCACGACGGCGACCTGTACGGCTACCGCCCGCGCTAATCGCAGAGGCCTCGGGTAGTCGAGCGTGCAGGCGGGCCTCGCCGGCCGCGCGCGTTTTTGTTGGGCAACAGAGTAATTAGAAGAATTCCGCCGGACTGGCTGGTCCGGCAAGTCGGACCAGAAGCGGCCCATGTGGCCATCGGTGGCTGCTTGCGGCGCCACCTTCGGCGCCTCGCATTGAACTGGCATGCGAGCCGTTGAGCAAGAAAGACTGAACCTGGCGGCCCACTGGCGCCGCCCCATACAGCCAACCCCCCGTCCGCCCGGGTGCGCATATTGACAGCGCGTCCGTGGCTGGCCGAATTCGTGATAATTTTCGTCAAACGCTGCCGTGTAGCGGCCGCATGGCGTCGCTACGCGGGCGGTCGATTTCGATCCCGCGTTTCACCGTGAACAACATCTGATGAAACCCGTTATTGCCCTGGTTGGGCGCCCCAATGTGGGGAAATCCACGCTATTCAACCGTCTCACGCGCACGCGTGATGCGCTGGTTGCCGACCTGCCCGGTCTCACCCGCGATCGCCACTACGGCGAAGGGCGTGCCGGCGACCGGCCGTATCTGGTCGTCGATACCGGCGGCTTCGAGCCGGTCGCGAAAGACGGCATCCTGCACGAGATGGCGCGTCAAACTCGCCAGGCGGTGGAGGAATCGGACGTCGTCGTGTTCATCGTCGACGGTCGCAATGGACTCGCGCCGCAAGACAAGACGATCGCTGACTACTTGCGCAAGGTCGGTCGGCCGATTTTCCTCGTCGTCAACAAGGCGGAGGGGATGAAGTACAGCACGGTGGCCGCCGACTTCTACGAACTCGGTCTCGGCGACCCGCGGGCAATCTCGGCGGCGCACGGCGACGGCGTCACCGAAATGATCAACGAGGCGCTCGGCGTTGCGTACGCGGGGCAACCGGAAGAGGAAGAAGGCGAGAAAGAAGCGCGCGGCGTGAAGATCGCCATCGTCGGCCGGCCGAACGTCGGCAAGTCGACCTTGATCAACGCGTTGGTCGGCGAAGAGCGCGTGATCGCGTTCGACATGCCAGGCACCACGCGCGATTCGATCTACGTCGATTTCGAACGTCAGGGCAAGCCGTACACGCTGATTGACACAGCGGGTTTGCGTCGCCGCGGCAAGGTGTTCGAAGCGATCGAGAAATTCTCGGTGGTGAAAACGCTGCAGTCGATTTCTGACGCGAACGTCGTGATCCTGCTGCTCGACGCACGCCAGGACATCTCGGAGCAGGACGCGCACATTGCCGGCTTCGTGGTGGAGCAGGGCCGTGCGCTGGTTGTGGGCGTGAACAAGTGGGACGGTCTCGATCCGCATGTGCGCGAGCGCACGAAGGCGGACCTCGAGCGCAAACTAAAATTTCTCGACTTCGCCAAATTCCATTTCATTTCCGCTGCGGAAAAAACCGGAATTGGCCCGCTGATGCGTTCGGTCGACGACGCTTACGCGGCGGCCATGGCCAAGCTGCCGACGCCGAAGCTGACGCGCGCGCTAATCGATGCAGTCGAATTCCAGCAACCGCGCCGACGTGGTCCGGTGCGTCCGAAACTGCGTTACGCGCACCAGGGCGGACAGAATCCGCCGATCATCGTGATTCACGGCAATGCACTCGATGCGATCACCGAAACGTACAAACGCTACCTCGAAAACCGCTTCAGGGAAACTTTCAAGCTGACTGGGACTCCATTGCGCATAGAGTTCAGATCATCGACGAACCCTTACGCGGACAAAGGCTAAACCCAGGCTGAAAACCCGCGTGTGTGCTGGGTTTGGCCGCCAGGCCGGGCCCGCGCGCAGAAATGAAAATCGGCTATAGTGTAGCGGTTGACGGCGGATCTCTTTTTCTTCGTCGTCAATTCAGTCAACCTGCAAAAAAATACGGAGTTTGCTATGAGCAACAAAGGGCAATTGTTACAAGACCCGTTTTTGAACGCACTGCGTAAAGAGCATGTGCCGGTGTCGATCTACCTGGTCAACGGCATCAAGCTTCAAGGGAACATCGAATCGTTCGACCAGTACGTCGTGTTGCTCAGGAATACGGTCACCCAGATGGTCTACAAGCACGCAATTTCTACTGTCGTGCCTGCCCGTCCGGTGAATTTCCACCCGGATTCCGAACAGTCCTAACCCCCGTCCGCGGCCGGCGTAGCGTCGCCCGTTGGCGATTACTCCCGGCCGCCTTATCTTGATACCCTCCAATTTGATCAATGCAGCGCTTGTCGGCATCGACTTCGGTAAGATCGATTTCGAAGCCAGTCTCGAAGAACTCAGCCTGCTCGCGCAAAGCGCGGGCGCGAATCCCTTAGTTACCCTCACGGGGCGCCGGTCCAGTCCCGATGCCAAGATGTTCGTCGGCAGCGGCAAGGCCGAAGAACTGCGTCTTGCCTGTGAGGCGAACGACATCGAGCTCGTCATTTTCAATCACGCTCTGGCCCCTGCGCAGCAGCGCAATCTGGAGCAGGCGCTTAACCGCCGCGTGATTGACCGCACCAGTCTCATTCTCGATATTTTTGCGCAACGCGCCCGCAGCCACGAAGGCAAGCTGCAGGTGGAGCTCGCGCAGTTGCAGTATCTATCGACGCGGCTAATCCGCGCATGGACCCACCTTGAACGCCAGAAAGGCGGTATTGGTTTGCGGGGCCCAGGCGAAACGCAGCTCGAAACCGACCGCCGTTTGATCGGCGAGCGCATCAAGGCGCTCAAAACTCGCCTCGAAAAGCTGCGCCGTCAGCACGGCACGCAGCGCCGCGCGCGCAGCCGTAACCAGACCATGTCCGTGTCGCTCGTCGGCTATACGAACGCGGGCAAATCCACGCTTTTCAATGCGCTGACCAAGGCCCAGGCGTATGCCGCCGACCAGCTGTTCGCCACCCTGGACACGACGTCCCGCCGCGTCTATCTCGGCGACGAAGTCGGCCAGGTGGTGGTGTCCGACACGGTCGGTTTCATCCGCGAATTGCCTCACCAACTGGTAGCGGCTTTCCGCGCCACGCTTGAGGAAACTATTCACGCCGACCTGCTGCTGCATGTGGTCGACGCGTCGAGCGCCGTACGCCTCGATCAGATCGATCAGGTGAACGAGGTGTTGCACGCAATCGGCGCGGACACCATCCGCCAGGTGCTGGTGTTCAACAAGATCGACGCCGTGCCGGAGTTGGCGGCCCGTGGCGATGCGGTCGAGCGGGATGAGTATGGTAATATTTCGCGCGTCTTTTTGAGCGCGCGTACGGGGCAAGGGCTGGATACATTGCGCGCTGCCATCGCTGAAATCGCTACTGCCGAATCTCTTCCCGATACGTTGGTCGATCAGTCGGAAGAAGACCGGTCGGCAGCACCACGCGACGACCACAAGGTCACAGAACTCGGGCACTGACCCGCTCCAATTGCACTGACCCGCTGTCTACTCTGGTGAACGAACACAGGTGAACGATTACAACGAGCGGAGTATCTGGCTGCGCATGCGCGCCATGCTTTCACTGAACGATCCGCGCTGGGG
Organism: Paraburkholderia sp. RL17-337-BIB-A; assembly: GCF_046025895.1. Taxonomy (NCBI): domain Bacteria; kingdom Pseudomonadati; phylum Pseudomonadota; class Betaproteobacteria; order Burkholderiales; family Burkholderiaceae; genus Paraburkholderia; species Paraburkholderia sp. RL17-337-BIB-A. Next base: position 1,609,111 of record NZ_JARESY010000001.1, read on the forward strand.
CCGGGGCGACGGCAATGGCGAGCGCCAACGACCCAACGAACCCAAGCGTCCGCCGGCCAAGGACGGTGAAGGCCCCCCCGATCTCGACGAGATGTGGCGCGATTTCAATCGCCGTTTGAGCCGGGTATTCGGCCGCAAGGGCGGCGGTGCGGGTGGTGGCCGTCCGGATAACGGTCGCGGCGCGCGCATCGGCATGGGCATCGTGATCGGCGTGTTGATTGCGATCTATCTCGGCAGCGGCGTGTTCGTCGTGCAAGATGGCCAGGCTGGTGTCGTGATGCAGTTTGGCAAGTATCGCTATACCGCAGGGCAGGGTGTGCATTGGCGCCTGCCGTATCCTTTCGAGGCGCACGAGCTCGTCAATATCGGCCAGATCCGCCAGGTGGAGATTGGCCGCAACAATGTGGTGCGTCTCGCCAATGTGAAGGACGCGTCAATGCTCACGCATGACGCCGATATCGTCGACGTGCGCTTTGCCGTGCAGTATCAGGTGAGCAAGCCGACCGATTATCTCTTCCGCAGCGTCGATCCCGATCAGAGCGTGATGCAGGCTGCGCAGGCGGCGGTGCGCAGCATCGTCGGCGCGCGCAGCACGAACGACATTCTCTATCAGGATCGCGAAACAATTCGCCAGCAACTGGTGGCGTCGATTCAGCAATCCCTGGATCAATACCAGTCCGGCCTAACCGTGACCGGTGTGACGATTCAGGGCGTGCAGGTGCCCGGCCAGGTGCAAGCCGCTTTCGACGACGCAGCCAAAGTGCGTCAGGACAACGAGCGCGCGAAGCGTGACGCGCAAGCCTATGCCGCGGAACTGCTGCCGCGCGCGCAAGCCGACGTCGCGCGCCGGATCGACGAAGCGAAAACGTATAGCGACAAGACCGTGGCCCAGGCGCAAGGCGACGCTGAACGCTTCAAGCAGGTTTACGCGCAGTACTTGAAAGCGCCAGCGGTGATTCGCGAGCGCATGTACCTGGATACCATGCAGCAGATCTATTCGAATACAACCAAGGTATTTGTGGACAGCAAGAGCGGCAACAACGTGCTCTATCTGCCGCTCGACAAGCTGGTCGAGCAGACTCGCCAGCGCGTTGCCGACGCTGCCGCGGCCGCTTCAGGTGCCGCCGCTGCGTCGGGTGCGGCCGTGCCGCAAGCCACGAGCAGCACTCCCGCGCCATCGGCTGCCGCACCGTCTGCCGCCGCGTCCGCACCCGCCGCGGTTGCAACGCCTGCCAGCCAGGCTGCAGCCAGCAGCGACGCACTGCGTTCACGCGACTCCTTCCGCAGCCGTATGCGCGAAGACGACGTTCAATAAGGAGCGCACACCATGAACAAGATCATTGCGCTCGTCGTTGCCGTCGTCATCGTGCTGTTCGCCGCGTCGTCGATGGTATTCGTGGTCGACCAGCGGCACATGGCCGTGCTGTCGTCGCATGGCGACACCGCTCCCGTATTGCTCGGCCCCGGCCTGCATGTGAAGTTGCCGCCGCCGCTGCAAACGGTCACGCTGGTCGATAGCCGCATCCAGTCGCTCGACGCGCCGGATGAAGATCGCTATGTCACGTCGGACAAGACCGATCTGCTGGCGAACCCGGTCGTCAAATATCGCGTGACCGATCCGCTGAAGCTGCTCGCCGAGACCCGGGGCGACGTGCAAAGCCTGGCGGACCGCCTGGCGCTGCTGTCCCGTAGCGCGCTCGGCGACGCGTTCGCCAAGGTCACGCTGACCGATGCGCTTGCGAAGCAACAAACCGTTGCTGACGAAGCACGCGGCACGATGGACAAAGCCGCGGCATCGCTGGGCGTTTCCGTTCTCGACTTGCAACTGACGCGCGTCGATTTCCCGGCGGCGATGGCCGACTCGGTCTACAAGCGGATGATCGCCGCGCGCGCGCAGACCGCGGCCGACGAACGCGCGAAGGGCACGGCCGAGGCCGACCAGATCAAGGCGGACGCTGTCGGCCAGCAACAGGCGATTCTCGCGGACGGCTATCGTCAGGCGCAGACCATCAGGGGCGAGGGCGATGCCAAGGCGGCGGAAATCGCGGCGGAGGCCTATGGCAGCGACCCGCAGTTCTACCAGTTTTATCAAAGCATGCAGGCCTACAAGAACACCTTCAAGCCGGGCGACGTAATCGTGGTCGACCCGAGCAGCGAGTTCTTCCGCTTCATGCGTAGTTCGACCGGCGCCGCCGCCCCGGACGCTCCCGCGGCACCGCGCAAACACTAATAACCGGAACGCCGCGGCATCCGCATCGCGGCCCTTCATTCGCATGGACATAGCCGGCTCGTTACTGCTCGCGATTGCATTGATGCTGATTATCGAAGGGATGTTTCCCTTCGTTTTTCCGAGCGCCTGGCGCGAGACGTTCCGTAAAATAGCGGAGCGGCCGTCGCATCAGATTCGCATCGGCGGCCTGATCGTGATGGTGCTCGGCTTGATTCTGCTGTTTATCGTGACTTGAAAGGGCGCTGGGCGGCGCCCACTGCCGCGCGCCGTTGCATTGATGGCGACATGCGTGGCAACCACGAGCCTTGCGGCACGGGCCAAAGTCGGCTGAAGGGCTGAAGGCGCCGGAGGGCGGTTCCGATGCCCGCGACAGCCGCCAAAATAGCGCCGCCGCCCGCCATTCACACTCACTTACCGGCGCACCCAGCTGCCGTGTTCAACGTCGTAGGACTGTATCGATGTCGACCTGGTTACTTCCCGAGAATATTGCCGACGTGCTGCCGTCGGAAGCCCGCAAGATCGAAGAGTTGCGGCGCCATTTGCTGGACCGTTTCCGCTCGTACGGCTACGAGATGGTGATGCCGCCGTTGCTCGAGTACCTCGAGTCGCTGCTTACCGGGGGCGGGCACGATCTGAATCTGCGCACTTTCAAGCTCGTCGATCAGTTGTCCGGCCGCACGCTCGGTCTGCGTGCGGACATTACGCCGCAGGTCGCGCGTATCGATGCGCACCTGCTGAACCGCCAGGGCGTGACGCGTCTTTGCTATGCCGGCAATGTCGCGCATACGCGTCCGCGCGGGCTGCATGCAACGCGTGAGCAGATTCAGATCGGCGCGGAAATCTACGGCCACGCTGGTCTCGAAGCGGATCTGGAAATCCAGCAGTTGATGCTCGATGCGCTGCGTCTCGCTGGCCTCGCGAAAGTGCGGCTCGATCTGTGTCATGCCGGTGTACTCGCCGCGCTGATCGAAGCGGAGCCTGCTGCTGCCGAATTGGGTCAATCGCTTTACGACGCATTGGCCGGCAAGGATGTGCCGCGCCTTGTCGAGTTGACGGCCAATCTCACGCCGGTCACGCGCGACGCGTTGCGCTCGCTCCCCACACTCTACGGCGACGCGTCGGTGCTCGACGAAGCCCGCGCCCGTCTGCCAAACGCCCCGGCCATCGCCCGCGCGCTCGACGACCTCGCGTTCCTCGCGAGCCAGGTCGATGGCGCCGAAGTGATGATCGATCTGGCCGATTTGCGCGGCTACGCGTACCACAGCGGTGTGATGTTTTCGGCGTATGTCGACGGCGTGCCGAATGCGGTTGCGCGCGGCGGCCGTTACGACCACGTCGGCCAGGCATACGGTCGCGCGCGCGCGGCCACGGGCTTTTCGCTCGACTTGCGTGAAGTGGCGCGTATTTCACCGGTCGAAGCCCGCAGCAGCGCGATTCTCGCGCCGTGGCAGCACGACGAGGCACTGCGCGTCAGCGTCGCCGCATTGCGTGACGCCGGCGAAGTCGTGATCCAGGCGCTGCCTGGTCACGAACACGATCTGGACGAGTTCGCCTGCGACCGCGTGTTGGTCGAGCGCAACGGCACATGGGTTGTCGAACCCCGTCCCTGATCGCGAGCCGATCGATCGCCTGAGGGGCGTCCCGAGGGTATTTCAGAAGGCGTCCAACGCGTCGCCAGATCCGGCGCGGCTACTCGCCGCGCTATTTTCGATAGTCCCACCATAACGTGCATACCGTTGAGCGGAAACGGAAAAATTCGGAAGGTTCCGCGAACATAGGTAGAATACGTTTTTAACCAGCTTACGAAACAACATGTCTGCCAGCGCAGTGAATGTGAACCCCGGGCGCAACGTCGTCGTCGTGGGGACCCAGTGGGGTGATGAAGGCAAGGGCAAGATCGTCGACTGGCTGACGGACCACGCTCAAGGCGTCGTTCGCTTCCAGGGCGGTCACAATGCCGGTCACACGCTTATCATCGGCGGCAAGAAAACCATCTTGCGTTTGATTCCGTCGGGCATCATGCATCCCGGCGTCGCGTGCTACATCGGCAATGGCGTCGTGTTGTCGCCGGAAGCGCTCTTCAAGGAAATTGGCGAGCTCGAAGCCGCTGGGGTCGATGTTCAGAATCGCCTCTTCATTTCCGAAGCCACCACCCTGATTCTGCCGTACCACATTGCCATCGACCAGGGCCGCGAAGCGCGCCGTGGCGCGAGCAAGATCGGCACCACCGGCCGCGGCATCGGCCCGGCCTACGAAGACAAGGTGGCGCGCCGCGGCTTGCGTGTGCAAGACCTGTTCGAGCCGGAAAGCTTCGCCGAACGTCTGCGTGAGAACCTCGATTACCACAACTTCGTGCTGACGCAATACCTGGGCGTCGCCGCGGTCGATTTCCAGCAAACGCTCGACACGATGCTGAGCTATGCCGATCGTCTGAAACCGATGGTGACCGACGTGTCGCGCCGTCTGTACGACGAAAACGCGGCCGGCAACAATCTGCTGTTCGAAGGCGCGCAAGGCACGCTGCTCGACATCGACCACGGCACCTATCCGTTTGTTACGTCTAGCAACTGCGTGGCCGGTGCGGCTACCGCGGGCGCCGGCGTCGGTCCGCAAAAGCTGAATTACATTCTCGGCATCACCAAGGCGTATTGCACGCGTGTCGGTTCGGGCCCGTTCCCGAGCGAACTGTACGACGCGGATAACGCCGCGCGCCAGGAACCGATCGGCCTGGAACTCGCCAAGGTCGGCAAGGAATTCGGCTCGGTGACCGGCCGTCCGCGCCGCACGGGTTGGCTCGACGCCGCCGCGCTGCGCCGCTCGATCCAGATCAACGGCGTGTCGGGTCTGTGCATGACCAAGCTCGACGTGCTCGACGGTCTCGACGAAGTGAAGCTGTGCATCGGCTACACGGTCGACGGCAAGAATGTCGATCTGCTGCCGCGTGGCGCATCGGAAGTCGCGCGTTGCGTGCCGGTGTACGAAACCTTCGCGGGCTGGAAGGAAAGCACCGTCGGCATCACGGAATGGGACAAGCTGCCGGGCAGCGCGCGTGCGTATCTGACGCGTGTGCAGGAAGTCGCGGGTATTCCGATCGACATGGTGTCGACCGGTCCGGATCGCGACGAAACGATTCTGCTGCGTCATCCGTTCAAGGTTTAAGCCATGGTTCAAGGTGTACCCATGATTGCGATGAAAGATCCGCGCAACGATGACAAGAACCTGTGGGTCGGCTGGGACGAGTATCACCGGCTGATCGAACTGTTGGCGTTGGCCGTGCATGAATCGGGTTGGAAGTTCGACAAGATCCTGTGTCTCGCGCGCGGCGGTTTGCGCGTCGGCGACCAGCTCTCGCGCATTTACGATTTGCCGCTGGCGATTCTCGCCACCAGTTCGTACCGCGAAGCGGCCGGCACGGAGCAGGGCGAACTCGACATCGCACAATACATCACGATGACGCGCGGCGACCTGCACGGCAACGTGTTGCTGGTCGACGATCTGGTTGATTCGGGCGTGACGCTGGCACGTGTACAGCAGCATCTGAAGGAACGTTATCCGGCGATCACCGCGGTGCGTTCCGCGGTGCTCTGGTACAAGGGCTGCTCGAAAGTGAAGCCCGATTACCACGTGCAGTATCTGCCGACTAATCCGTGGATTCACCAGCCGTTCGAGGAATGGGACACGGTTCGTCCGCACAACCTCGGCGCGTGGATCAAGCGCGGTACGCAGCAGGAGCAGGAGTCGTCAGGCACGTGAGGTCAGCACGTGATGCGCTGCGACACCGTACTTATTGCGTTGTCGCCAGTGCAGTGCCTGCAAAACGGAGCCCGGTTCGGCTCCGTTTTTTTATGCGCGACGTGTAAGGTCGTCATGTGTCCTCTGAACGGTGCTTCGCAAAACGCGCAAGCCTGCGCCGACGAATTACCTGACGCCGCAGACGCGCCCAAATCGCAGTGCTACACTGCGCGGACCATCCACGTGGTGTATCCACAACAAGCCGGGCGGCGCTAGGCGGGCAGTTTAGAATAGCGGTCGTTTTTCCGCTCAGGGAACGGATTTCCTCGCGTCTATGACAGATAACAATCACGTGCACAAGCAGCCTTTGCCTTCCCTTGCGGTTGCCGCGATCGGGGTGGTGTTCGGCGATATCGGCACGAGCCCGTTGTACTCGCTGAAAGAAGCTTTCAGTCCGGCGCATGGCATTCCGCTGACCGATCAATCGATTCTGGGCGTGATCTCGCTGCTGTTCTGGGCGATCGTGATCGTGGTCGGCGTCAAGTACGTGCTGTTCGTGATGCGCGCCGACAACAACGGCGAAGGCGGCGTCCTCGCACTCATGGCGCTGGCGCTGCGCTCTCTCGACGACAAATCGAAAATGGCCGGCCTGCTGATGATGCTTGGCATCTTCGGCGCCTGCATGTTCTATGGTGACGCGGTGATTACGCCCGCCATTTCGGTGATCTCGGCGGTCGAAGGTCTTGAGATCGCGGCTCCCCATCTGTCCCATCTGGTGTTGCCGCTCACGATGGTGATCCTCGTGCTGCTGTTCTGGATCCAGCGGCACGGCACGGCCACCGTCGGCCGCCTGTTTGGTCCGATCATGGTGCTGTGGTTCGTCGTGCTCGCCGCGCTGGGCCTGTGGCACATCCTGCAGTCGCCGAACGTGATCCGCGCACTGAACCCGTATTACGCTTACACCTTCATGGGGGCACACGTGCTGCAGGCCTACGTGGTGCTCGGCTCGGTCGTGCTGGTGCTGACCGGCGCCGAAGCGCTGTACGCCGACATGGGCCACTTCGGCGCCAAGCCGATTCGTATGGCCTGGTACTTCCTCGTGATGCCGTCGCTGGTGCTGAACTATTTTGGCCAGGGCGCGCTGCTGATGCACGACCCTAAAGCGATCGAGAACCCGTTCTTCCTGCTCGCACCGGATTGGGCGCTTCTGCCGCTCGTCGTTCTGTCCACGGTGGCAACCGTGATCGCATCGCAAGCAGTGATTTCCGGTGCGTATTCGCTGACGAGCCAGGCGATCCAGCTCGGCTACGTGCCGCGCATGAAGATCCTGCATACGTCGGAGCTGGCGATCGGCCAGATTTATGTGCCGGTCGTGAACTGGATGCTGTTGTTCATCATTCTGTGCATAGTGATCGCGTTCAAAAGCTCGGATAACCTCGCCGCGGCGTACGGTATCGCGGTGACCGCAACGATGGTGATCACCACGATCCTGGCGTGTGTCGTGATGGTCAAGGTGTGGAACTGGAATAAATTCCTCGTGGCGATGATCATCGGCGTGTTCATGGCTGTCGACCTGGGCTTTTTCGGCGCCAACCTGCTCAAGGTTGCCGAAGGTGGCTGGCTGCCGCTCGGCATCGGCGCGCTGCTGTTCTTCCTGCTGATGACCTGGTTCAAGGGCAGAATGATCGTCAAGGAACGCACGGCCGCGGACGGTATTCCGTTGATGCCGTTCCTGCAGGGTTTGCTCGCGCATCCGCCGCACCGCGTGTCCGGTACGGCGATCTATCTGACCGGCAGCGATTCGCTCGTGCCGGTGAGCCTGCTGCACAACCTGAAGCACAACAAGGTGTTGCATGAGCGCACCATCTTCCTGACCTTCGTGACGCGCGACATTCCGTACGTGAACGATGCTGACCGTGTGACGGTGAAGGATTTCGGCGGTGGTTTGTTCCTCGTCAAGGCGGTGTACGGGTTCAATGAAACGCCCGACGTGAAGGCCGTGTTGCTCGAGGTGGGCCGCACGCATGACATGACCTTCGAGATGATGGACACCTCGTTCTTCCTTGCGCGCGAAACGGTGGTGCCGACGCAGTTGCCAGGCATGTCCGTGTGGCGTGAACGCGTGTTCGCATGGATGCATCAGAACGCGGCGAAGCCGACCGACTTCTTCAGTATTCCAGCGAATCGCGTGGTGGAGCTAGGAACGAAGATCGAGATCTGAGCAACACGGTTTAACGCGTCTTCAATACTGAGACGCGATAAAAAAGCCCACGCGTTTTGCGTGGGCTTTTTGTTTGGGTGCGTCTCACTCTCTCTCGCACGCCTCAGTATTCCGGTGATGCTGGGACCTGGCGGAGTCGCCAAGCCGTCGAGGGCACGAACGCCGGCGCGCTGCGGGATTATTTCCGTGAAAGCCGGCGCGTGAAGTGAATCACGCACCGAACACGCGGGTTTATTTCTGTTTCAGCTTGGCAAATGCGGCGGCCATTGCACCGCCTGCCTCCGGCTCGCGCGAGCGCTGTTGCTGGCCGCCTCGTCCGCCGCCGCCCGAGCGGTTGGACCCGCCGCGCTCCTGCTGGGCGCCACCACCGCTGCGCGGCGCTGCTGACGCGCCGAACTCGTCATCGAGGCGCATGGTCAGCGCGATACGCTGACGCTTCACGTCGACTTCCAGCACCTTCACCTTGACGATCTGGCCGGCCTTGACGACTTCGTGCGGGTCTTTGATGAATTTCGTCGACATGGCCGATACGTGCACCAGCCCGTCCTGATGCACACCGATGTCAATGAACGCGCCGAACGCCGCGACGTTCGTCACGACGCCTTCGAGCACCATGCCGGGCGTCAGATCGCTGACCTTCTCGACGCCTTCGCGGAAGGTCGCGGTCTTGAACTCGGGGCGCGGATCGCGACCCGGCTTTTCGAGTTCGAGCAGAATGTCGCGCACGGTCGGCAGGCCGAAGCGTTCGTCGACGAATTCCGCCGGCGACAGGCCGCGCAGCGCGTCGCGATTGCCGAGCACTTCGCCGACATGCTTGCTGATCTTCGCGAGCATGCGTTCCACGACTGGATACGCTTCCGGGTGAACCGACGAGCGGTCGAGCGGATTCTCGCCGTTGTTGATGCGCAGGAAGCCCGCCGCCTGCTCGAACGTCTTGTCACCGAGACGTGGCACCTTACGCAGATGTTCGCGCGACGGGAACGGGCCGTTTGCATCGCGATAGTCGACGATGTTGCGAGCCAGCGTTGCGTTCAGACCCGACACGCGCGCCAGCAAAGCGACCGATGCCGTATTGGCATCCACGCCGACCGCGTTCACACAATCCTCGACCACCGCGTCGAGCGAGCGAGCCAGTTCGCGCTGATTCACGTCGTGCTGGTATTGGCCGACGCCGATCGCCTTGGGTTCGATCTTCACCAGTTCCGCGAGCGGATCCTGCAGACGGCGAGCAATTGACACGGCGCCGCGCAGCGACACGTCCATATCCGGGAATTCCTTCGCCGCGAGTTCGGAGGCCGAGTACACCGACGCGCCGGCTTCCGAGACGACGATCTTCTGCAGCTTGAACTCCGGATGACGCGCGATCAGTTCGCTCGCCAGCTTGTCCGTTTCACGCGACGCCGTGCCGTTGCCGATACTGATCAACTCAGCCTGCGTCTGTGCACAGATGCGCGCCAGTTTCGCGATCGACCCGTCCCAGTCGCGGCGCGGCTCGTGCGGATAAATCACGTCGGTGGCGAGCACCTTGCCAGTCCGATCGACCACCGCGACTTTCACCCCGGTGCGCATACCCGGATCAAGGCCGATCACGGCCTTCGGACCCGCGGGCGCGGCCAGCAGCAGATCCTTCAGATTCCGTGCGAACACGCGAATGGCTTCGTGCTCAGCTTCGTCGCGCAGATTGGTCAGCAGTTCGTTTTCGATGTGCGGCTGTACCTTCACGCGCCAGCACCAGCGGCACACGTCGGAGAGCCACTTGTCGGCCGGGCGGTTCTGATTGGCGATGCCGAAGTGGCGTGCGATCAGCGCTTCGCCCGGATGCGGCACCTGTGCGTCGAGTTCTTCGCCAAGACCCAGCTTGACCATCAGCACGCCCGCATTGCGGCCGCGGAACAGGGCCAGTGCGCGATGCGACGGCACGGTCCGGATGGTTTCAGCGTAGTCGTAGTAATCGCGGAATTTCTCTTCTTCCGCATTTTCCTTGCCTTCGACCACTTTCGACGACACCACGCCCTGGTTGAACAGGTAATCGCGCAGCTTGCCGAGCAGATCCGCGGTTTCGCCAAACTGTTCGGAGAGGATGTCGCGCGCGCCGTCGAGCGCGGCCTTGACGTCGGCGACGCCTTTCTCGGCGTCCACGTAGGCGGCGGCTTCGGTTTGCGGGTCGAGCAGGGGATTGGCCAGCAGTGCGTCTGCAAGCGGCTGGAGGCCGGCTTCGCGGGCGATCTGCGCGCGTGTGCGGCGCTTGGGCTTATACGGGAGATACAGGTCTTCCAGCACCTGCTTGCTGTCGGCGCCTTCGATCGCAGTGCGCAGCTCGTCGGTGAGCTTGCCTTGTTCGTCGATGCTCGAAATGATGGCGGCGCGCCGGTCTTCCAGCTCGCGCAGGTACAGCAGGCGCTCCTCGAGATTACGCAGTTGCGTGTCGTCGAGATTGTCGGTCACTTCCTTCCGGTAGCGGGCGATGAACGGAACAGTCGCTCCTTCGTCGAGAAGTTGCACCGCGGCCGCGACCTGGCGCGGCTGGACGGACAGTTCGGCGGCGATGCGCTGTACGATCTTGAGTGCTACGGTTTCCGTCATAAGGTCTTGGTGTTCCTGCTACTCAATCAAAGGTCGCGCGCTAACGGTACACGTCGGGTACACGTCGGGCACATGTTGGACACGTTGGCGCACGCCAGGCGTGCGCGTTGCGACCAGCTTGCTGGAGCGGGGCATTTTGCCATAAATGCCAAAGGGCTCAACCGCAGGGTGATAGAATTTCGGGCATGTTCCGTTGACCATTTACGACGTTGCAGATCTCCTTGTCCCTCAACCGCCTGGGCTCCCGCTTGGTCTCTCGCTTGTCACCATTGCCGTCTTTTCTGTCGCTGAATGTGTCGCGATTGCCGCTTAGGTTGCATCTTAGGTTGCTTAAGTCGCTTGCGTCCGCTATGTCGCTCGCATCGGCGTCGCGGTCCCTGTTCCGGTCAGCGCCCCCGTCCAAGGGGATGTATCTAGCTTCCTGCGCTTTGTGCGTGATGACTGCAACGCTGGCCATGTCCGCGCCGGCCGTGGCGCAATCCGCGGCGCCACTCGCGGCCGCCAGCAGTCTCGCGCCGGCAGCTGCTTCGGGCGCGCGGGCAGCAGGCACGGCAGGGGCCGGCACCGCGAATGCCACGGGCGCGGGCAATGCCGGAAATGCCGGAAATGCCGGAAATGCCGGAAATGCCGGAAATGCCGGAAATGCCGATAACGCAGCATCACCTGACAGCGGATTTGACGCGCGGCAGAAAGTTCTGGATCAGCGCAGCGAGGAAAACAACTACCGTTACGCCGTTGCCGAACACGATTGCTACAGTAAGTTCTTCGTCAATCACTGTTTGAACAAGGCGCGCGACAGCATGCGCTCCGTGCAGGCCGACATTCGCAAGGAACAGCTCGCGCTCGACGGCGAACAGCGTGTCCAGCGCGCCCGCGAGCGTGACGAGCAGGCCGCGCTCAAACGCGCGCAAGACGAAGCGAGCGCGCCGCAACGCGCCGCTGACGACGCGCGTAATGCGCAGGCCTACGAAGAAAAGCAGCGCCAGCATCAGCTCGACCAGGCGCAGCGCGCCGCCGAGGCGCCGCAACGCAACGCCAACGCGCAAGCCTATCAGCAGAAGCTGCAACAACATGCGCTGGATCAGGCGCAGCGCGGCGTCAGCCCGTCGCAGGCCGCGGCTAACCAGCAGGCTTACGATCAGAAGCAGGGGGACTTCCAGCGCAAGCTCGAGGAGGCACGTCAGCAGGGCGCCCAGAAGGCGCAGGAGCGAGTCGAGAAACAGCAGAGCTTTGAGAAGAAGCAGGCCGATGCGGCGCAGCATAAAGCCGACGTGGAAGCGCGCCAGAAGCAGGCGGCCGAGAAAGCCGAACAGAAGCGGCAGGACCAGTTGAAACAGCAGCAGGAACTCGAAGAGCAGCAGAAGCAGCAACAGCAACAACAGTAGTCGCTGGGCTGTCTTTGTCGCTGGCCGGGTTGTGGCAGCGGAGTATCGTAGTCGCTGTAACGCGTTTTAAGCCGGACAGCAACCTCCGGCGCGGGCCGCACGACGCAGCCCGTGCCGCTTACGAGAGGAGGCGAGTATGCGCGATCAACATCACGTCATCACCGCGGACACCCTTCGCGACCGTATTCTGCAACTGGAATCGGAGCATCGTGGGCTCAATCGTTTGATCGAGCGAATGTCGGACGAGCCTGGCATCGACGACTTCGAGTTGCAGCGCCTGAAAAAGCGCAAACTCAAAGTCAAGGACACCATCATCTTGCTGCAATTGCAGCTCGAACCGGACGCACGCGCCTGAGTTCGTGGCCTGGCAGGTGCCGGGTCGCACCGCGCGCGCCGGACTTTGCAGGAAACGCTTGCCTTGAATTCACCGCTTGAAACTTCACCACACGCCACGGCCGGCGACGATGCTCCGGCGGCCGGCGCTCCGGTGGCCGGCACGCTGGCGCCGCGTCCTCCTGCGTCTGCGCTCTCCGCGTCGTTGAACCCACGCCGCGGCGCAGAGCTGGACGATATCTTCGCGGACAACGGTCTGCTCGCCCGTCAGATCACGGGCTATCGCTCGCGCGCGTCGCAGATCGAGATGTCGCGAGCCGTCGCCGCCGCTATGGAAGCGTCGGGCCGCGCTATGCCCGAACCCGCGATGTTCGAAGCGCAGAAGCGTCCGGCGCGTCGTCTGCAATCGCCGGGCGCGATTGCTCCGACAGAAGCCGCTGAAAGCGCCGAATCGAATGGTCTCGACGGCAGCGAAAATACGCTGATCGTGGAGGCGGGTACAGGCACCGGCAAGACCTATGCATATCTCGTCCCGGCCATGTTGTGGGGCGGCAAGGTGATCGTCTCCACGGGCACCAAACATTTGCAGGATCAGCTCTTTCAGCGCGACATTCCGACCGTACGCGATGCGCTCGCCGTGCCGGTTTCGGTGGCGATGCTCAAGGGCCGCGCGAACTACCTGTGCCATTACTATCTGCAGCGCACCGCGGATAACGGCCGTTTGCCGTCGCGCCAGGAAACCTCGTATCTGCAGGACATCATTCGCTTCGCCAAGATCACGCGCACCGGCGACAAGGCCGAACTCGCGAGCGTGCCGGAAACGGCGGCGGTGTGGTCGATGGTCACGTCCACGCGTGAAAACTGTCTTGGCCAGGAGTGCCCACATTACAAGGAGTGCTTCGTGATGCAGGCGCGCCGCGAGGCGCAGCAGGCCGACATCGTGGTGGTCAATCACCATCTGTTTTTCGCCGACATCATGTTGCGCGATACCGGCATGGCTGAATTGCTGCCTACGGCGAACACCATCATTTTCGACGAAGCGCATCAGCTGCCGGAAACCGCGACGCTGTTTTTCGGCGAGACACTCTCCACCACGCAATTTCTCGAGCTTGCACGCGATTCCGTGGCGGAGGGCCTGGGTCATGCACGCGAATCGATAGATTGGGTGAAGCTCGGCTCGACGCTCGAACGTGCGGCGCGTGACGTGCGGCTCGCCTTCAAGGAAGACTCGGTGCGCTTGTCGATCGGTCAGTTGCCCGACGATCATCCGTTGTTCCCCGCGCTTGAGACGCTCGAAACCGAACTCGACGCATTGGCTACCGCGTTGGCCGGTCAGGCCGAGCGCGCCGAGTCGATTGGCGCGTGTTTGCGTCGCGCGCGCGAGTTGCAGGGCGTGCTGGCGGGCTGGACGACACCACCCACCGAGACCGAACGCGCAGCCGCTGATGCCGCCTCGGCGGACGCCAGGGCCGAACGTGCCGACCCGAATGAAAAAGTGCGCTGGATCGAAGTCTTCGCGCATACGGTGCAGTTGCACGAAACGCCGCTGTCGGTCGCGCCGATCTTCGCGAAGCAGCGCGCCGGCGTGCCGCGCGCGTGGATCTTTACATCGGCTACCTTGTCGGTGCGCGGCGACTTCACGCACTACGCGGCGCAGATGGGCCTGAACGCAAAACGCTCGATGACGCTACCGAGCCCCTTCGACTATCCGACGCAAGGGCTGCTGTACGTGCCGCGCAATTTGCCGCAGCCGTCGTCGCCGATGTTTACCGACGCCGTGTTCGACGCCGCCTTGCCGGCGATCGAAGCATCGGGTGGCGGCGTATTCATGTTGTGCACGACGCTGCGCGCGGTGGACCGCATCTCGGCCAAGTTGCGCGACACCATTGAAGCGCGCGGCTGGAACTATCCGCTGCTCGTGCAGGGTGACGCGAGCCGCACCGAATTGCTCGATCGCTTCCGTGCGTACGGCAATGCGATTCTGGTGGGCAGTCAGAGCTTCTGGGAAGGCGTGGACGTGCGCGGCGATGCGCTCTCGCTGGTGGTGATCGACAAGCTGCCGTTTGCGCCGCCCGATGACCCGGTGCTATCGGCGCGTCTGGATGCGCTGACGAAGAAAGGATTGAGCCCATTCGCGGTTCATCAGTTGCCGCAGGCCGTGATTACGCTCAAGCAGGGCGCAGGCCGTCTGATTCGCGCTGAGACCGATCGCGGCGTGCTGATGATCTGCGACACGCGTCTCGTCGACAAACCGTATGGACGCCGTATATGGCAGAGCCTGCCGCCCTTCAAGCGCACACGTGAGATCGAAGTCGTGCGTGAATTCTTCGAAGAGAATGCCACGCCGGCGCAGTAGATAATTAAGTGAACGCCGTTGTAAAAACGGCTTTTAAATGGCAAAACGCCACGGATGTGAATCCGTGGCGTTTTGTTTTACTGCCCGGAAAATCGAGGTGATTTTCCGGAGCAGTTTTCGCCCAGAGGCGAACCCTACGCGACAGCTTACTGGCTTGCGCCCGAAGCCGGAGCTGCAGCCGAAGCAGCAGCGTCCGAAGCAGCAGCGCCAGCGTCCGAGGCAGCGCCCGTAGCCGAAGCAGCAGCGTCGCTCGCAGCAGCAGCCGCACCCGATGCAGCAGCAGCCGAATCCGAAGCTGCAGCAGCCGGTGCCGAAGCAGCAGCTGCGTCGCTAGCCGGGGCAGCGGCTTGATCGTTGCTCTTGTTGCATGCAGCCAGTGCCACAGCTGCCAACAGGGATGCTACGAGGAGGGATTTCTTCATGATCACGTCCTTTTATGGTTTAAAGGTAAGCAACAGCGCAAAATAAAACCGGTAATGTGCTCCAACACCGACCTGGGCCGCTGGTGGAGACGCTCTTTTGACGAGCTGGAATCTTCCCTACGGCTTGGGCGGAAATTATATGCACTTTCGTACTGACAATCCATAAATCCGGGGTCAATACGTTGTCTTTCTCATACAAAATTTCACAGTACGGTATAACACGCGGGCAGAGTTACGCAAGCTCGCCCACTTGTATCCAGCCCGCACAATACCACTCGTGAAGCAGTGCTGTCACCGACGAATCGTGTGAGAGTGTTACAAAGCGTTTCGCACTCATGCACCGTTGATCGGCGAGGTCAAACAGCCATTTTTTTGCGCCGTCAAATAGCATTTCTTCTCCATTTACGAAGAAAAAACGGCGGTTGTACAACAAATTAGTCTTGCGGTCGAGCCGAATGCCGGACTTCGATGCCTGAGTGATGAAACGCGCTTCATTGAGCGGTCGTTGCGGCGGATCAAAGACGACGCTCGGCTTAGGTTCGCTGAGGTACGTGCCAAGGAACGACGCAATATCCTGTTCATTCCATTTCACTCCAGCAAGGATCGCGCCAACCCGTTCGACTAACGCGGCCGGCAACTCGGCTGGACGCTCGACGGCGGCTTGTTGCGGATCGCGATAGAGCGCACTGGGTCGCACAGCCGACTCGCCGCGCTCGGCCAGATGATAGAGGAACTGCGAGGTCAGCTCGCCCGCGGACGGGGCGCGAAAACCGATCGAGCAGGTCATGCATTCGCCTTCGGCGACGCCGTCATGGGCAATATGCGGCGGCAGGTACAACATGTCGCCCGGCTCAAGCAGCCATTCCTCTTCCGGTTCGAAGTGCTGTAAAACTTTCAAAGGCAAACCCGGTTCGAGTGTCAGATCTTTCTGTGCGCTGATCCGCCACCGACGCTTGCCTTTTACTTGCAAAAGAAACACATCGTAGGAATCGAAGTGGGGGCCGACGCCACCGCCATCGCTTGCATACGAAATCATCAGGTCGTCCAGACGCGCGTCCGGCACGAAGCGGAAGCGGTCGAGCAAAGCGCGCGCGCGGTCGTCGTAAAGGTCCACGCCTTGCACGAGCAAGGTCCAGGCGCGCTGCTTGACCGACGGCAGTTCATCGGGCGCGAAAGGGCCGTGCTCCAGTTGCCATTTGTTGCGAAAGTGCGTGATCAGACGCGCTTCGACTTCGTCCTGATCGGCGAGCTCGAAAAATTCGTCGCGCGACAGCGGCGCCTCTACGTTCGGGATTGCCTGCCGGATCAGCAGCGGCTTTTTCTGCCAGTACCGGCGCATGAATTGCGACGGTGTCAGATTGCCGAGCAAGGGCGTAGGCGTGTCGGGCGAGGGCGGAAGAATAGGGCGAGTGGCCTTTGAAGCCGGCGAGGAATTCCGTGCCGACGCTGTATCGGCCGGGTGGTCAGTGGGCCGCTTGGGCATCGTATAATGTGAGTTGTATTCTGGAGAATCGAATGAAAATCGCAAAGAACACCGTCGTGTCGGTCGCTTACAAGCTATCGGATGCGCAGGGCAATCTGATTGAAGAAAGCGACGAGCCGATGGTCTATCTGCACGGCGGCTATGATGGCACGTTCCCCAAGATCGAGGAAGAGCTCAACGGCCACGAGGCCGGCTTCGAGACCCAGATCCAGCTCGAGCCGCAAGACGCGTTCGGCGAGTACGACCCCGATCTCGTGAAGATCGAGCCGCGCGATCGCTTCCCGGAACCGCTCGAAGTCGGCATGCAATTCGAAGGCACGCCGGAAGAAGGCGATGACGATCTCGATTCGCTCGTCTACGTGGTGACCGACGTGGCAGAAGACAAAGTCGTGCTCGACGGCAACCATCCGCTCGCCGGCATGGCGCTGCGTTTCGCGTTGACCGTCAAGGACGTGCGTCCCGCTACCGAAGACGAAATCCAGCACGAACACGCGCATGGTGCCGACGGCCTCGAAGTCCTCGATGAAGACGACGAAGCCGACGACGACAAGTCGGGGCCCACGCTGCACTGAGCTTACGGGCGTGCCGGGTATCCGTGCTTTAAGGCGCACCCGGGGTGCGTGGCAAGACGGCGGAAGCGGCTGAGGCGCCCGACGCACCCGAGGCAGGCGGCCCGGACATGGCGGGCCCGTATTCCCCGCTGCCGTCCTCCGCCGGCCTGTGTTGCTGCTGGTCTGGCTGCTGCTGTCCGGGCGTCTGCAACAACGGCGGCAATTCGGAAGCGGGACCTAAAGCGGGCACGGCCGGCATCGAAGCTGCCGGCTCTTCGCGCTGCGGCACAGGCTGCGCGATGGGCATTGGCATTTGCCTTGGCACATCGCGCACGCTCACGCGGAACGGCGGTTTCTTGCCGAGATCCGCTTCAATCTGAATCCACTGGTTAAGACGATCATGCGGCGCAAGCGCGACGCGTGTGAGATTCGTCACCAGCATCCCCTTGTCATTGCGTAGCGGTTGATCGATCACAAAGCCGGCGCTCGCGCGTTCGTCGTCGCAATGAATCACCAGCACGGGGCCGCGAAAAATCTGCGCGAGCTTGACGAGGCTGCGTTTGAACTCCAGAAAACCGTCGCGGCGCGTGTTGCGCGTAAAGCGCAGCCACGCGAAACGGTCTGGCCGTTCGTAGCGCTCCGGATCGGGGTCGCCCTGAATGAAGACGACAATCGCGCGCGCGTCGCGGCGTTTCGCGTATTCGGCGGCGTGTTCGAGCCAGAACGCGTTGGCGATCACGCGGTCCTCGAACTCGCCGTTGCGGCCGCCCGCGGTCAGATAGTGATTATTCGGACTCGGAGCGTTCAGACCGACAAACACCGTATCGCCAACTTGCCAGCGCACGTTCTCCCGGAACGGACGAAAGCGCGACACTTCACTCTCGCGCGTCAACGCGATCGGATTCTGACCCATCGACGTGGCGTCGGTGAACAGGGTCTGGCGGAGTTGATCGAGCCGCTCGACCGGGTCGAAGCCGCCGGCCTCAGCCGTGCCGCAGTCTGCCCAGTCGTGCTGGCCCGGAATGAAGAAAAGGGCGGGCCGAGACGTTTCGAGCAGCGCGTGGCGCCGATCGTATAACGCATCACGACAGGCTTCTTTCGCGCCTTTCAAATTACCGTCGTAGACGATGAACGACACTTCGCGCTCACGGCTGATCGCATCGATCAGGCGTTGCGTCGGCGCTTCGTCGGCGGGGCCTTGCATCGTGTTGGCGATGACGGCGAAGGTATAGCGTGGTGTTTCGGCGTGCGCGAACGGGGCCAAGGCCGCAAGCGACCCGAGCGCCGCAAGCGTCCGGAGCGCCGCAAGTGCCCGGAGCGCCGCAAGTGCCAGGAGCGCCGAAAATCTGCGCGACCCGCGCGACCCGAGTGACCCGAGTGACCCGAGTGACCCGCGCGACCCGAGTGACCCGAGTGACCCGAGTGACCCGAGCGCTGCAAGCGCCACAGACCCGACCGACCCCAGCGCGACAAGCGACGTAAAGCCGCCCGTGCGCATGAGGGCGATGGTCAGCGCCGCGCGAAGTGTGCGCGGGCGCTGCGAGGGCCTGTGTGCGTCAATGATCCGCATCCGGTGCGGCGGCCAGCTCGTGCAGTTCGTACAGCAGATCGAGCGCTTCGCGCGGACGCAGATCGTTCGGATCGATTGCGCGCAGACGCTCGACAAGCGCCTGCATGGCAGGCGACGCCCCCGCCGTTTCCGGCCGGGCGTCGCGTTCGTCGTCGGCATCTTCGACCAGCATGGGCAGCGGCGTGGCGAAGAGATCGAGTTGCGGTGCGGGTTGCGCCGCCGATTGCTGCTCGAGATGCGCAAGATGCTTGCGCGCCGCGCGAATCACCGCATTCGGCACACCGGCTAGTTGCGCGACCTGCAAGCCGTAGCTCTGATTCGCCGGACCTTCACTCACCGCATGCAGGAACACGATGCCATGCCCATGCTCGACCGCCGACAGATGCACGTTGGCCGCGTGGGGAAACTCAGCAGGCAATTGCGTCAATTCGAAGTAATGCGTGGCGAACAGCGTATGACAGCCGTTGTGCGACAGCAGATGCCGCGCGATGGCCCAAGCCAGCGCGAGGCCGTCGAACGTCGACGTACCACGCCCGATCTCGTCCATCAGCACCAGGCTTTGCGGTGTCGCGTCGTTCAGGATCGCCGCCGCCTCCGTCATCTCCACCATGAAGGTCGAACGGCCGCCGGCCAGATCGTCGGCTGCACCGATTCGCGTGAAGATGCGATCGATCGGACCGAATGCCGCGCGACGTGCCGGTACATAGCTGCCGACGTACGCCAGCAGGGCGATCAGCGCGGTCTGCCGCATGAAGGTCGATTTACCGCCCATGTTCGGGCCGGTGATCAGCAGCAGTTTGCGTTCGGGCGTGAGCGTGCAGTCATTAGCGATGAATTGCTCGACCTGCGCCTCGACGACCGGATGCCGCCCCTGTTCGATTTCGATGCCGGTATCCGGCGAAAACGTCGGCGCGACCCAATCGAGCGCGCGGGCGCGTTCGGCGAAAGCAACCAGCAGATCGAGTTCGGCGAGCGCGGCGGCGACTCGCTGGCAGTCCGGGATAAAAGGCAACAGCGCTTGCAGCAACGCGTCATAAAGCGAGCGTTCGCGGGCCAGCGCGCGTTCCTGGGCGGACAACGCCTTGTCTTCGAAGGTCTTCAGTTCCGGCGTGATGTAACGCTCGGCGTTTTTCAGCGTCTGACGGCGGCGGTAATCGTCCGGCACCTTGTCGGTCTGACCGCGCGTGACTTCGATATAGAAGCCATGCACCTTGTTGTATTCGACACGCAGATTGCCGATGCCGGTGCGCGCCCTTTCGCGCGTTTCGAGGTCGATCAGGAACTGCCCGCAGTTCTCCGAAATATCTCGTAACTCGTCGAGTTCCGCGTCATGGCCGCGAGCGATCACACCGCCGTCGCGTACCATGGCGGAGGGTTCCTGCGCAACCGCGCGCTTGAGCAGTTCGACGCAGGCTTGCGGCGGTTCCAGTGAGGCGTCGATGCGCGCCAGCGAGTCCGCATTGGACGAAACGCCCGCGAGTTGCGTGCGCAACTCCGGCAACGCGATGAACGTATCGCGCAGGCTCGACAGATCGCGAGGCCGCGCTGACAGCAGCGCGAGACGCCCGGTAATCCGTTCGATGTCGGAGATCTGCCGCAAGGCGCCGCGCAGCGTTTCGACGCCTGCGCCCGGCGGCGCGTCGAGCAAGGCGCCGATGGCCTGCTGACGTGCTTGCGCCACAGCGGCTGCGCGCGGAGGGTGATGCAGCCAGTGACGCAGCAGACGGCTGCCCATTGTCGTGCAGCAGGTGTCGAGCAGCGAGCACAGCGTGGGCGATTCGGTGCCGCGCAGTGTTTCCGTGAGTTCAAGATTGCGGCGCGTGGCGGGGTCGAGCCCGATATATTCGGATTCGTACTCGACCTTGAGGCTGCGCACATGACGCAATTGCTGGCCTTGCGTGGCCGCGGCATACAGTAGCAGCGCACCCGCCGCGCCGCATGCCGCTGTTAGCGAATGCGCACCGAAGCCGTCGAGACCGGCGACTTCCAGCTGATCGCACAAACGCTGCGTGCCCGACGTGATATCGAAGTGCCAGACCGGCACGCGGGTGAGGGCACCGGCGTTGACGGGGGGCGCCCAGCTCGCGGAATCGGCGGGCGTATCGGCCACGAGAATTTCCGCGGGACGAATCCGTTCGAGCGCGGCCGCCACCTGGTCAGGCGCAACTTCGGCGAGGCGCAACGCACCGCTCGCCAGATTCAGCCACGCGAGGCCGACGCTCGTTGCGACGCCGCGGCGGTTATGCGCAACGCACAGGGCCATCAGGTACACGTCGCTCTTGTCGGACAGGAGCGCTGCATCCGTCAAGGTGCCCGGCGTAACCACGCGCACCACCTTGCGTTCAACGGGCCCCTTCGACGTAGCCGGATCGCCGATCTGTTCGCAAATCGCGACCGATTCGCCGAGCTTCACCAGTTTGGCCAGATATTGTTCAACCGCATGATGCGGCACGCCCGCCATCTTGATCGGATTACCCGCCGACGCACCGCGCTGCGTAAGGGTTAAATCGAGCAGGCGCGCGGCTTTTTCCGCATCTTCGAAAAAGAGTTCGTAGAAGTCGCCCATCCGATAGAACACCAGCGTGCCCGGATGATCCGCTTTGATGCGCAGGTACTGCTGCATCATCGGCGTGTGTTGTGCGACGTCATTGGCCGCTGCGGTTTGAATGCCCATCCTTGGTGTCTTTTTGCGTTAGCTGTTCAGGCCGTGAGTTTAACCTGCCGGCGTGGCGAGCGGACCCTGGCCGGACGGCCAATCCATTACCGCTCACCTCGCGCTGCTTACCTATCGCAACGCCAACTCTCGCACCCGCCAGGCGACGCTCGCCATCCCCTCATTCTTCCACCAACGCCCGCATATCCACCGTGCGCTCATTCACGGCACTGCGCCGTTTTGCGAGCCACATCATGAACGTGATGAAACTGCCGAACACGACGATGATCCATTGCGCCGGCATCTTTGCCGTCAACAGCAGCGCGTAGGCGCCGAGCATCAGCAGCACGGCCAGATTCTGGTTGAAATTCTGCACCGCGATCGAATGTCCCGCGGAGAGCAGTGTCGCGCCACGATGCTGGAGAATCGCGTTCATCGGCACGATAAAAAAGCCGGACAGCGCGCCGAGCAGAATCATCAGCGGATAGGCGAGCAGGATATAGATCGGCAGAACGTATGAGCCGATCCGAATGCCTGCGCCCGCTGGAAACAGGTCCTTGTTGTAGAACGCCACCGCGATCGCCACCGCGCCGGTGAGAATGCCGATCGGCAGCACGCGAAGCGAACTGCGCAACGGAATCAGGGCCGCCGCAGCAGATGCGCCGACCGCGATGCCGAGGCCCGTGACGCCTTGCATCACCGCCGCTTTCGACAGCGACAAGCCGAGGTTCACGTTCGCCCATTTGAGCACCAGCAATTGCAGCGTGACCGCGCCGCCCCACATCAGCGTCGTGACCCACAGCGCGATCTGCGCGAGCTTGTCGGCCCACAGCACGTTGAAGCAGTGATAGAAATCGCCGACCAGCTTCTTGGGTTCGCTCAAACGGTTTGGATAACGCGCACCGGTGTCGGGAATGAAGATGTTGATCCCCGCCGCGATGGCATACGTGACCATCACCGCGAACATGGCCAGATCGGCGGACGAGCGGATCAGCGGCAAATGCGCGTGTGCGACGAATTTGTCGGCGAGCGTGCTGATCAGCGCGCCACCCACCATCGTGCCGACAATCGTCGACAGCACGGTAGCCGATTCGAGCCATGCGTTTGCCTTGACGAGTTTTTCCGCCGGCAGGAGCTCGGTGAGAATGCCGTATTTGGCCGGCGAATACGCGGCCGCGCCAAAGCCGACCACGCCGTAGGCGATCATCGGATGGACACCGCAGATCATCATCAGGCAGCCGCTCGCCTTCAGTGCGTTGGAGATGAACATCACGTGCCGCTTTTGCAACGCGTCGGCGAATGCACCGACGAAAGGGGCGAGCAATACGTAGGAGACGGTGAAGAAAATCTGCAGCAGCGGCGTGACCCAGGCGGCCGAGCGGATCACCGACAGCAATGCGATGGCGGCGATCAGCAGTGCATTGTCCGCGAGCGACGATATGAATTGCGCCGCGATGATTGTGAAGAAGCCTTTTTTCATGAAGCGGATCGGGAGCTGCGCGGAAATCTGGCGCGAAGCAGGGCGCTGCGAAAAACGCGCGAAACGCAGCCGGCGATCGTGCGTGCCGGCGCGGCTTCCCGCTTTGTAGCACGAACGCCTGCCGGATGCAGGCGCGCCAACGAAAAAGCGGCCGAAGCCGCTTTTCATGTTTCTGATGCCGGCGCAGAGCCGGCCGGAGTTTTGGGCCTGGACTTCAGACCCGAGGTCTGAGACCGAAGCCCCGAGACCGAAGCCCTCAGTCCCGAGCCCTTAAGCCGCTTGTTGGCGCGTACGGCTGTAGCGCGACAGGATCGGGATCATCTGCGCATAGACCTTCGCATTGCCCGCGACGATTTCACCGACGTGCAGGAAGTCCGAATCCCCCGTGTAATTGCCGACCAGACCGCCGGCCTCCGTGATCAGCAGGCTCCCCGCGGCGACGTCCCACGGATTCAACCCTTGCTCGAAGAAACCGTCCATACGGCCCGCGGCGACGTTGGCCAGATCGAGCGCGGCGGCGCCCGGGCGGCGCAGACCGGCGCAGGCCTCGGTCATTTCAGCGAACTGGCGGCCGTACGCTTCGAGGCCGTCCGTTTCGCGGAACGGGAAACCGGTGCCGATCAGGCCGTCAGCGAGGCGGTCGCGCTTGGCGACACGGATACGGCGGTCGTTCAGGTACGCGCCGCGGCCGCGCGACGCGGTGAACAGGTCGTTGCGAGTCGGATCGTAGACCACGGCCTGCGTCACGGTGCCCTTGTGGGCAAGCGCGATCGACACGCAGTAGTACGGGAAACCGTGGATGAAATTGGTGGTGCCGTCGAGCGGATCGATGATCCACTGATATTCGGACTCGTTGTCCGACTTGCCGGATTCTTCGGCGAGGATGGCGTGATCGGGGTAGGCGGTCTTGAGCGTGTCGATGATCGCCGCTTCAGACGCTTTATCGACCTCCGTGACGAAATCGTTGTGCTGTTTCTTGCTGACCTGGAGAAGATCGAGGTCGAGCGACGCGCGGTTGATGAGCTGGGCTGCACGGCGCGCGGCCTTCACAGCGATATTGAGCATGGGATGCATGAGACTGGATCCTTGTGCCGGGGCAGCACGGCTGCTTACCGGTAAATGAGCGCGGGATGAGCGCTAATTGGGCGCCATCAAGGGGCGCGGAAACAGCACGGAACGCACGTCCGATCAAAGACCGGTGCGCATTCCGCCGACGGAGACGAATTGAATAAGAACGAGGTGCCGGACTTTTCGCAGGCGAAAAGTCCGGCACGAATATTGGTATTTTACCTGAGTCCGGGCGCCGCGACAGCGTTGGTTGCGCGGCAGACGGGATGACGGGGCGAGCGGGGCGCGCCAGGTGCGGTCATCATGCGCAATTCGGAGCCGACCCGGGGTTGGCGCTACCATACGCGTTCTTTAGCTTGCCGAAATCCATCGTGGACCACACCCACCATTCTTCCGATCCCACCGTGGCGGACCTGCGCGGCGGTTTTACGTCGACGCGCTTCGTGCTCGTCGAGCCCAGCCATCCCGGCAATGTCGGCGCTACGGCGCGCGCGCTGAAAACCATGGGTTTCTCGCGTCTCGTGCTGGTGTCGCCACGCGTGCCGCATGTCCAAAGCGATCCGGAAGCCGTCGCCATGGCGAGCGGCGCCGACGACGTGCTGGCGTCCGCGCACGTCGTGCCGACGCTTGCCGATGCGTTGAGCGGGGTCCATTGGTCGATCGCGCTGACCGCGCGGCTGCGCGAATATGGGCCGCCGCAATGGACGCCGCGCGCCGCGGCCGGCGTCGCGCGTGAGCAGGCCGTGCATGGCGAGATCGCGCTGGTGTTCGGCAACGAGCGCACGGGTTTGTCGAATGAGGACGTCGAGCGTTGCAGCGCACTCGCGCATATTCCGGCCAATCCGGCCTACAGTTCGCTCAATCTTGCCCAGGCGGTGCAGGTGTTGGCGTATGAATTGCGTACGGCGTATCTGTCGGATGGCGAGGCAACGCCCGCTCCACCTGCAGCGACTCGAGCATGCGCGGGGCAGGGCGAGCCGGTCGGCGCGCGGGCGGCGAGCGACGAGATCGAGAGCATGTATGCGCATCTGGAAAGCGCGCTGGTTGCGCTCGAGTTTCTCGATCCGGCCAATCCCAAAAAGCTGATGTCGCGCTTGCGGCGTCTGTTCGCGCGTTCCGGTCTGGAGCGCGAAGAGGTCAATATCGTGCGCGGCATCGCCAAGCATATTCTGCTGAAGACCAAACCGCCTGGCGGCGACGGTTCTTAAGGGCTGAGCGCCTCAACCACGATCTTGCGACGCCCCTGCCGGCAGCGTGGGCTTCCGGCAGGTTTCGCGCAATCGCCCTACAATCGCTCGAAACGTTCTAAGCAAAGCTGCCGATCTGCTATGCGGCAAGCATCCGCCATGGGTGGTGTTTCACGCCCGCGGTCTTTTCCCCACGACACAGTTCCTGCCATGTTCACGAGACTTCGCGAAGACATTGCCACGATCCGCGAGCGCGATCCCGCCGCCCGCAGCGCATGGGAAGTCCTCACGTGTTATCCGGGTCTGCACGCGCTCGTGCTGCACCGGCTCGCGCACACATGCTGGCGGGCTAAACGCCGCTGGCTCGCGCGGTTCATCTCGCAGCTGGCGCGTTTCATGACCGGCATCGAAATCCATCCGGGCGCGACGGTGGGCCGCCGCGTATTCATCGACCACGGCATGGGCGTGGTGATTGGCGAAACGGCGCAAATCGGCGACGACTGCACGATCTACCAGGGCGTGACGCTCGGCGGCACATCGCTCACGCGCGGTGCGAAACGGCATCCCACGCTTGAGCGCGGTGTGATTGTCGGGGCGGGAGCGAAGGTGCTCGGCGGCTTTACGATCGGCGCGGACGCGAAGATCGGCTCGAATGCGGTGGTCACGAAACCGGTGCCCGCACGTGGGACGGCGGTGGGTAATCCGGCACGGATCATCGTCCCGGCAGCGGCCGCCGCGGCTTCAGCTACTGCGGCCACTGCCGCGCCGAATGCTACGAACGGCGGTGCCGCGCGCGATGCTAAACGCGCGACAGAAACCAGCACGTTCTGCGCATACGGCATCACGCCGAATGCGGACGATCCGGTCTCGCTGGCAATCCACGGCCTGATCGATCACGCCGCCACGCAGTCGAGGCGTATCGATGAGATTGTCGACGCACTGGAGCGGCTGGGCACGAGCCTCGAAGGACTGCAAGGTGCTGACGCGGCGCTGCTCGATCTGCGGCGCCTGTCGGCAGCGATTGCAGGAAAGGTGGAGGGGTCGGTGGCGGAGCATTAATGCAATGCGCCGCGAAAGCGTTGCGATGAAACATAAGGCGAGCGCCAGCCGATCAATCCAGCGGCAACGCCCGAATCCCTTCCGCATCGATCCGCAGATAACCGCCGCGCCGCTTGCCGTGGTCGAGATCCCAATCCGCCAGGACCCAGCGCGTGCCGCCTGGCTCACGATGCCGCGCCGGGCGATGCGTGTGCCCGTGGATGATCGTGGCCGTTTTCGACGTCTTGAATAGCGCGGCGACGCCCTTCGGCGTCACGTCATACTTTGGCGAAACGGGACGCGAGCGGCCTTCCTCGCTTTTCGAACGCATGTTTTCCGCCAGCGCCTTGCGCCAGCGAAACGGCCAGGCGAGAAACAGCATTTGCGCGAAACGGCTGCGCGCAAAGCGCCGGAAAATCTGATAGCCGCGATCCGCGGTGCAAAGGCCGTCGCCATGTGCGAGCACGATACGGGTGCCGAATGCGGTGATCACGAACGGATCGGGCAACCAGATCGCGCCGGCCGCTTTCATGAAGCGCTTGCCGAGCAGAAAATCGCGATTGCCGTGCATGATGTAGAGCGCGATGCCGCGCTCCGACAGTGTATGCAGCACCGCCGCCATCCGCGCCACGAACGGTTCGACGAGCATGTCGTCGCCGATCCAGTACTCGAACAGATCACCGAGAATGAAAACCGAATCCGCCTGCTCAGCCGTTACGTGAATGAAGTGCTCGAACGCGGCGACCGTGCGCGGGATCGCCTCGCTCAGATGAATATCGGAGAGGAAAAAAAACGGGCGTGCGGCGTGCGGGCGTTTGCCCTCGCCAGGCACGCCCGCGGCGACGCTTCGCAGCGGCGTTTCTTGCAGCATTGAAGGTGCCTGATGTCAGTTCGAACGGGTCGACGTTGATTGGACGCTTAGTCGACGATCACAGCTTTTTCGATCACGACGTCGTCGGCCGGCACGTCCTGATGGAAGCCCTTCGAACCCGTCTTGACCTTCTTGATCTTCTCGACAATGTCCATGCCTTCGACGACCTTGCCGAACACGGCGTAACCCCAGCCCTGCGGCGTCGGCGACGAGTGGTTCAGGAAGTCGTTGTCGTTCACGTTGATGAAGAATTGCGCGGTCGCCGAATGCGGGTCGTTCGTGCGCGCCATGGCGACCGAGCCGTTGACGTTCTTCAGACCGTTGTTCGCTTCGTTGGTGATCGGCTCCGCGGTCGGCTTCTGCTTCATGCCGGGTTCGAAACCGCCGCCCTGGATCATGAAGCCGTCGATCACGCGATGGAACACCGTGTTGTCGTAGTGACCGGCCTTCACGTAGTTGAGGAAATTCTCAACCGACTTCGGCGCCTTTTCAGCGTCCAGTTCGAGTTTGATGACGCCGTGGTTCGTATGCAGTTCAACCATGATGGAATCCTTTGATGAACGGGGGTGGGTAAAAGGCGCGGCCGCTCGTCACTTGAGGTGCGATGAGGACGGGCCGCGCCGGGGGCGTGGATTGACGCGCTTACGTATTCCTGAGCAGCTTGTTTGCGTGCTGCCTTTCGTGTGCTTTCGTGCTGACTTTCCTGCGCTTACTTGCCGATAACCGTTGCCGACTCGATCACCACCGGCTTTTGCGGCACGTCGCTCATCGGGCCGCGCGTGGTGGTGGGCGTGCCTTCGATCTTCTTCACGACGTCCATGCCGCTCGTGACCTTGCCGAACACCGCGTAGCCGTTGCCGTCCGGATTCGGATAGTCGAGGCCGGCGTTGTCCACCGTGTTGATGAAGAACTGCGCGGTGGCCGAATTCGGATCGCTGGTGCGCGCCATGGCGAGCGTGCCCGCGCTGTTCTTCAGACCGTTACGGCTTTCAAGTGGAATCGGCGCGCGCGTGGGCTTCTCAGCGAAGCTCTGCGTATAACCGCCGCCCTGAATCATGAAGCCGCGAATCACGCGATGAAAGATCGTGCCGCTGTACTGGCCGGACTTCACGTAGTCGAGGAAGTTGGCGACTGTCTTCGGCGCCTTCTCAGGATACAACTCGACGCGGATGTCGCCTTCCGTGGTCTTGAAGAGGACGGACGGATGCGCGGCCTGCGAACCGGACTGGGCAAAGGCGGGGGCGTTTGCGATCAGGGCGGCGCTGCCGAGCGCCAACATCAACCATTTCATGAAGATCCCTCAGGGTTGGAAAAAACGTGTTGCCGAAAACGGTGATGGTGTCGCTGGTGTTACCTGGTGTTACTTCGACGGCGCCATGTAGGGCGGCATGGCGAACGAGCCATTCGCGCCGCCGTACTGGAAGCTCGGCGTTTGCGACATGTCGGCGGAGCTGGCGCGCGCGGCACTGGCCTCGCTCGGCGCGGCGGCGGCTTGCTTCACTGGCGTTCTGTTTTTGGGCGGCGAGATGACATTCTGGATGTCAATGAGGCGCTGCGAGGTCGTGGCGCTTGTCTTGCCGAGGCTCTGCGCGCGACGGTACGCTTCGTTCGCCATGCGCAGATACAGATCGCCGAGATTCTCGTACGCGAGGCCGTAGCCGGGATTCACCTTGGTCGCCGTTTCGAGCGCCGCGCGTGCTTCGGCATAACGGCCCTGCTTCGCATAGAGCGCCGCCAGGTTGTTATACGGCTCGGGCAACTCGGGGTACATTTGCGTGAGTTCGGTGAACGCGGTGATCGCTTCATCGTCGCGATTCAGATGGGCCAGCACCGTGCCGCGTTTGAACCTGGCTTGCGCGTCGCGCGGATTCGAGGCGATGCGCGCGTCGAGTTGGGTGAGCGCGGTTTGCCAGTTTTTCTGCGCAATCGACGCATCGATCTCCGGCGTGTTGTCGCGCACGGCGGGGCCCTGCGGCATCGTGGGGGCCTTCTGCGCGTACGCGCCAGCGCCCGGCAAGACCGTGAGGGCGACGGCGCAGAATGCCGTCGCGGCGAGGGTCGCGGCGCTGCGCGCGCGGCCGCTGGAAGGTTTCATAGGCTCAGGTCTGGATGTTATACTCCGACCCATTCTAACAAAAGGTCTGCGCGTTCCGTCGAACCGCAAACTGTCTTTTCGCCACTCGTGGTCGTCTCCGCCATGATCGCAGCCTGACCGCCGCACCAGGTGCGCCGGTTTGCTGCTGTGCAGGTTGCAGTACAGGTCGCTCCCGCTGTCAGTTCGCGGGGCGCCTCGTGCACGAAACAGCACGAAACACATTGCGGATTTCTTTCGACCCACGCACCGTTCTCTATGGAATCACTGCGCATCTACAACACGCTCGCGCGTGACAAGCAAACTTTCGTGCCGATGCAAGAAGGCGTCGTGCGGATGTACGTCTGCGGGATGACCGTGTACGACTATTGTCACGTCGGCCATGCGCGCGTGATGGTCGTGTTCGACATCGTGCAGCGGTGGTTGCGCACGCTCGGTTACGACGTGACCTACGTGCGCAATATCACGGACATTGATGACAAGATCATCCGGCGTGCCGTGGAGAACGGCGAAACGATCAAGTCGCTGACCGATCGCTTCATCAACGCCTTGCATGAAGACGCGGACGCGCTCGGCATCGAGCGGCCCGATCTGGAGCCGCGCGCCACGGATTTCATTCCGCAGATGCTCGACATGATCGGGAAGCTGGAGGTGAACGGCTACGCGTATCAGGCGGCCGACGGCGACGTGAACTACGCGGTGCGCAAGTTCCAGGGTTACGGCAAGCTGTCGGGCAAGTCGCTGGAAGATCTGCGCGCGGGCGAACGCGTCGCCGCGAACGACGCGAAGCAGGACCCGCTCGACTTCGTATTGTGGAAGCAGGCGAAGCCGGACGAACCGGCCGACACCGGCTGGGCGTCGAAATACGGCCGTGGCCGTCCCGGCTGGCATATCGAATGCTCGGCCATGGGGTGCACGTTGCTCGGCGAACATTTCGACATTCATGGCGGCGGTCAGGACCTGCAGTTTCCGCACCATGAGAACGAGATTGCACAGAGCGAAGCTGCTACCGGACAAACCTTCGTCAATTACTGGATGCACAACGGCTACGTGCAGATCGACAATGAGAAGATGTCGAAGTCGTTGAACAACTTCTTTACGATCCGCGAAGTCCTGGCGCAGTACGATGCCGAGGTCGTGCGTTTTTTTATCGCGCGCGCGCATTACCGTTCGCCGTTGAATTACAGCGACGTGCATATCGACGACGCCCGCAACGCGCTCGCGCGTTTGTACACGTCGTTGAAGGATGTCACGCCGGACGGCGCGGTGCTCGACTGGAACGAAGCGCATGCGCAGCGTTTCCAGGCAGCAATGAACGACGACTTCAACACGCCGCTTGCAGTGTCGGTGTTGTTCGAGTTGGCAACTGAAGTGAACCGCACGCGCGACCCCGCGCTGGCCCGTCAATTGCGCTTGCTCGGGCAAGTGCTCGGGTTGCTTGGCCGCGAGCCGCGTGCATACCTGCAGCAGGCGGCGGGTACCGCCGCGCAAGGGGCGCTCGAGCCCGCCGCGATCGAAGCGAAGATCGCCGCGCGCGTGGCCGCCAAGCAGGCGAAAGACTATGCGGCAGCAGACCGGATCCGGGCCGAATTGCTCGAGGCCGGCGTTGCACTTGAAGACAAACCCGGCGGGTTGACCGAGTGGCGGCGCGTGTGAGCGCAGCTCGACCATCCCTTTGATCGACTCGCCAGGCAGGAGGCAGGATGGCAACGGCCACGAAGACGCCGGCTAAACGAGCCACGTCTCAAACAAACGCGGCAGCCGCGGCAAAGTCGACACGAACGTCGGCTCGCGCGGGTAGCAGCGCGATAAAGAATGCATCGTCGAAAACCGCCGGGGTGGCGGCGAAGACCGGCGCGCGCGCAGCGGCCGGTGCAACCACGACGGCAACTGCGGGCGCAGCAAAGAAAGCCGGGGTCAAGCGCGCGCTGAACGGTGCGTCGGCGCATGCGCCTGTTGTCGCGCGCGCCAAAGCAACGCGCGCAAAGAGCAATGGCGCGTTGCCTGCCGAGCTCGCCGGCGAGGTGCAGGAACTCGTGCGCGATACGCATGAAGGCGAGGTCGTACGCAAAACGCGAGCGTCATCGAGTGCGGGC
Source organism: Paraburkholderia sp. RL17-337-BIB-A (assembly GCF_046025895.1). NCBI lineage: Bacteria > Pseudomonadati > Pseudomonadota > Betaproteobacteria > Burkholderiales > Burkholderiaceae > Paraburkholderia > Paraburkholderia sp. RL17-337-BIB-A. Next base: position 1,640,462 of record NZ_JARESY010000001.1, read on the forward strand.
GGCGAAGCAGCGAGTGCTGCTGAACTCGCGGTGCCCGTGCAGGTCGGCGGCCTCACGCCTGAAGTCACTCGTCCGGCGTATTGGGACAAGGCGTGCGCGGACCTCGTCAAGCGCGACCGTATTCTGAAGAAGCTGATCCCGAAGTTTGGCCCGGTGCATCTGTTAAGCCGTGGCGATCCCTTCGTCACGCTTGCGCGTTCGGTGGTCGGCCAGCAGATTTCGGTGGCGTCCGCGCAAGCCGTCTGGGCGAAAGTCGAGGCGGCGTGTCCGAAGCTCGTGCCGCAGCAGTTCATCAAGCTCGGTCAGGACAAGCTGACCGCGTGCGGGCTGTCCAAGCGCAAGGCCGAATACGTGCTCGATCTCGCACAGCATTTCGTGTCGGGCGCGTTGCACGTCGGCAAGTGGACTTCGATGGACGACGAGGCGGTGATCGCCGAACTCACGCAGATCCGCGGCATCGGCCGCTGGACGGCGGAAATGTTCCTGATCTTCAATCTGTCGCGCCCTGACGTGCTGCCGCTCGACGACCTCGGCCTGATCCGCGCGATCAGCGTCAACTACTTTAGCGGTGAGCCGGTTACGCGCAGTGAAGCGCGTGAGGTTGCTGCAAACTGGGAGCCGTGGCGTACCGTCGCGACCTGGTATATGTGGCGTAGTCTCGATCCGTTGCCGGTCGACTACTGAGTGTCCCAACTGGCGCATCGCGCCAGGCCCTGAGGGAGCAACCCCCCAATTGCCCAAGGGGACCTCCTCCGGGGCGGGGACTTCCAGCGGGACGAAACACTGGGGTGCGGGCCGGCGTTGTCTTGAGAAGAACAAGCAGCCATGTTGTTTCAAAAACTATCAAGTGTTAAAAATTGATAGTTGCGAGATGGTTTTGACAGCGGCGAGCGCGGTTAGAATACGCGCTGCCGGTAAGTCCAAGGATTACAACCAATGAAGACCACCTTTCTGGATTTCGAACAGCCGATCGCTGAACTCGAAGCGAAGATCGAAGAATTGCGCTTCGTGCAGGACGATTCGGCCGTCGATATTTCGGAAGAGATCGAGCGGCTGTCCAAGAAGAGTCAACAGCTCACCAAAGATCTGTACGCGAACCTGACCCCGTGGCAGGTGTCGCAAATCGCCCGACATCCCCAGCGCCCCTACACGTTCGATTACGTGAGCGAGCTATTCACCGATTTCCACGAACTGCACGGCGACCGCAACTATGCGGACGACCTGTCGATCGTCGGCGGCCTTGCGCGTTTCAATGGCCAGGCCTGCATGGTGATCGGCCATCAGAAGGGCCGCGACACCAAGGAGCGCGCGCTGCGCAACTTCGGCATGCCGCGTCCGGAGGGCTATCGCAAGGCCGAACGCCTGATGCGTCTCGCCGAGAAGTTCAGCTTGCCCATCTTCACGTTTATCGATACGCCGGGCGCCTATCCGGGCATCGGCGCGGAAGAGCGTGGCCAGTCGGAGGCGATCGGCCGCAATCTGTATGTGATGGCTGAACTCAAGACACCGCTGATCGCCACGATCATCGGCGAAGGCGGGTCGGGCGGCGCGTTGGCGATTGCTGTCGGCGACAGCGTGCTGATGCTGCAATTCTCGACCTATTCGGTGATTTCGCCGGAAGGCTGCGCATCGATCCTGTGGAAGAGCGCCGCGAAAGCGCCGGAAGCAGCAGAAGCGCTCGGCCTGACCGCGCATCGTCTGAAGGCGCTCGGTCTGATCGACAAGATCGTCAACGAACCGCTCGGCGGCGCGCATCGCGATCCGAAGGGCATGGCCGCCATGTTGCGCCGTGCGCTCGCCGATTCGCTGCGCCAGTTCCAGGGCATGAGCATCAATGACCTGCGTCAACGCCGTTTCGAACGGTTGATGTCGTACGGCAAGTTCAAGGAAACTACGCCGGGTGCCTAAGCCCGCGCGCGTTCTCTTTCGTCTTCCAGCGCTGCACGCGCTAGCGACGTGACTCCCACCACCGATTCGCCCGCCGACCGCCTCGTTCTCGAGGCGGTCGGTGTGGCGCTGTCCGCGCTTCCTGCGAGCGCGCGCATTGCGGTTGCGTTCAGCGGCGGCGTCGATTCGAGTGTGCTGCTCGATGCAACGCTGCGTGTTGCGGGCGCGTCGCGTTGTGTCGCGCTGCATGTGCATCATGGCCTCAGTGCTCACGCCGACGAATGGCTCGCGCACTGCGCAGCGTTTGCGCGGGAACGCGGCGTCGAATTCGCGGCACAGCGCGTCGAGGTGCCCTGTGACGCGGGCGTGAGCGTCGAGGCCGCGGCACGCGATGCGCGTTATCGTGCGCTGGACGCGATGTGCGCAACCCGCGGTGTTCATACGCTATGGCTCGCGCAACATGCGGACGATCAGGCGGAGACCGTGCTGTTGCAGTTGTTGCGCGGCGCGGGCCTCGCGGGTCTTGCGGCGATGGCGCCGGAGTACCTGCCGGCCGGTGCCGCGGCGCTGCGCGTGCGGCCTTTGTTGCACTTGCTGCGGGCGCAACTCGAGCAGTATGCGAGCGCCCGCGATTTGCGCTGGATCGACGACGAATCGAACGCGGACACGCGTTATGCGCGCAACGCATTGCGCCACGAGGTGACACCGGCGCTGGCCGTCCACTTTCCAGGTTTTCGCGACGCGCTCGCGCGCACGGCGGCGCATGCGGCATCGGCGCAACGTCTGCTCGACGATCTCGCGCGTAACGATCTTGACGCAGCAGTGAGCGATGCAGGCCGTGCGCTATCGCATGACGCGCTGCTCGCCCTCGACGACGATCGTGCGCTCAACCTGCTGCGCTACTGGATGCGCACATTGGGTCTCGTTGCGGCATCAACCGCGCGTCTGGTCGACGCTTTGCGCCAGTTGCGCGAAGTCGGCGCGGTAGGCGAGGGCCATAGCCTGCGGATCGATCACGCGGGGCAGGCGTTGCGGAGCTATCGCGGCCTCGTCTATTGGGAAGCGGGCGATAGTAGCGAGCCCGCCGACGAAACCGCGCTCTCCACGCGCGAGGTCAGCGAACTCGCATGGCAGGGTGAAGTGATCTGGCGTTTGCCGCAGTGGCGGGGCACCTTCGTATTTATCGATGCCGATACGAATCGGGATGGGGGTGCCAGTGCCAATGCCCGTACTGATAGTGATGGTGATGGCGAGGCGGCGGTCAACGCAGCGTCCGACGCTCCCAATACGCTTCCCCTCAGCGTTCTACGCCGGGCGCTGTTGAGCGCGCGCTCACGCAGCGGCGGCGAACGGATGCGCACGAGCGCCGCACCAGGCAGTCCACGCCGCACGCTAAAAAACCTGTTCCAGGAGCGCGGCGTTCCCGCATGGAAACGCGACGTACCGCTGCTTTACGTCGGTGACGAACTGCTGTTCGTGCCCTTGCTCGGTGTGAACCGCGCCGCGTTGCCTGAGCAGGTGGATGCGGCCGAACCGCATATCCGGATCATCTGGCGCGAGGATTTGCTGGTCGCCTGACCGACCGGTCGGACATCGGCGTAATCGATCGAGTGAATCCGTAAATAGCGCGCAAAACCGCACCGGACAAGCCTTTCGAGCGCGTAATAGGGACCATTCGACGGCCGTTTTGGCTTGTTTTTTTACGCTCGATCGGGTAATTTAGCTTGTTTGCCCGACCCGATTTCGCCGTCGCTTTTGTCAATTTTGTCGGTTTGCGATCGTGATCCGTCGTTTCCGGTAAGCCTCTAGCGATCATTCCCGGGCAAATCCGCGCGTGCTGCACGCGTGCTGCATTTACGCCGCCACACACTTTGCCGTCGTTCACAAGACGTTGCGCTCCTGTGCTTTTGTGCGGTCGTCTCCAGCGCGCCAGCGCGGTTTATCCTCCAGTTCAGAACGACAATGGCACTCATCGTACATAAATACGGCGGCACCTCGATGGGCTCGGTCGAGCGCATCAAGAACGTCGCCAAGCGCGTCGCGAAATGGCACAAGGCCGGCCACAAGATGGTCGTCGTGCCGTCGGCAATGTCAGGCGAAACCAACCGTTTGCTCGGTCTCGCGAAAGAAATCACGGGTCAGCCGAGCCCGCGCGAACTCGACATGATCGCCGCCACCGGCGAGCAGGTCAGCTCGGGTCTGCTCGCCATTGCGCTGCAGGAAGCCGGCGTCGAGGCGGTCAGCTATGCCGGCTGGCAAGTGCCGGTCAAAACGGATAGCGCGTTCACGAAAGCACGCATTAGCGAAATCGACGGCGAACGCGTGCTGCGCGATCTCGACGCCGGCAAGGTGGTGGTGATCACGGGCTTCCAGGGTATCGACCCTGATGGCCACATCACCACGCTCGGCCGTGGCGGTTCGGATACGTCCGCTGTCGCAGTCGCTGCCGCGTTGAAAGCCGACGAGTGCCTGATTTACACGGACGTCGACGGCGTCTACACGACCGACCCGCGCGTGGTGGAAGAAGCCCGCCGCCTCGATCGCGTGACGTTCGAAGAAATGCTGGAAATGGCAAGCCTGGGTTCCAAGGTGCTGCAGATCCGCTCGGTGGAATTCGCCGGCAAATATCAGGTAAAAACGCGCGTGCTGTCGAGCCTGACCGATCCGCTCATCCCGCTCGACATTGAAATGAAGTCGGGCACCCTGATTACTTTTGAAGAAGACGAGACCATGGAAAAAGCAGTCATCTCGGGCATCGCGTTCCAGCGCGATGAAGCTCGCATCGCCGTGATGGGTGTGCCCGACAAGCCGGGCATCGCGTATCAGATTCTCGGCCCGGTGGCGGACGCGAATATCGACGTCGACATGATCATCCAGAACCAGAGCGTCGACGGTAAAACGGCGTTCACGTTCACGGTTGGCCGCGGCGACTATCAGCGCGCCATGGACATCCTCACCGGCCAGGTGAAGGGTCACGTGCAGGCTGAACAGGTGCTGGGCGATCCGAAGGTGTCGAAGGTGTCGGTGGTCGGCGTCGGCATGCGCTCGCACGTGGGTATCGCGAGCACGATGTTCCGCACGCTGTCGGAAGAGGGCATCAACATCCAGATGATCTCGACCTCCGAAATCAAGATTTCGGTGCTGATCGATGAGAAGTACATGGAGCTCGCCGTGCGCGCGCTGCATAAGGCCTTCGAACTGGATCAGGCTTAATTTGCCGCACGGGGGTGAGGCGTACAAGAGCGTCTCGTCCCCTGGCGCCTGGTTGTGGCATGAGCGCATGCGCGGCCGATGTGGCGCGCTAATGTGTCGCGACCAATGCGGCGTGACCACTGTGACGGGGCTATGTGAATAATTGCGTCGTAGATGACAAAACTGGCACAAAAAATGTGCTGGAGACATTGACCTTCGCGGTTCGGCCCGCTATTATCTTGGCTTCGTTGCGCTGACTCCCTGCGCAACCGAAAGTTTGGGAGACGTGGCCGAGAGGTCGAAGGCACTCCCCTGCTAAGGGAGCATCTGGGCCAAAACCTGGATCGAGGGTTCGAATCCCTCCGTCTCCGCCAGCAATGGCGGCAAACCCCGCAGAGTCTAGGCTCTGCGGGGTTTTGTTTTTTCAAGGGCCGCTTTCCCGTTCATGCAGAGCGAATACGAATAAGCGCCGGCGCCGCAAAGTAAAACCTTCGGCATGCTTCGGATACCCAATTAAATCGGCGGAGCGTATTTCCTTTCGCTCGGGTAACGACTGAGCGTCCCTTTTCGTTACAGACCGGCTGTCTTTTCACCGAAATATCCGTGCATGTAACCAGACGTAACGCAGAGCTCCACAATGCGATTTTATGCATCAGTTATTACAAAGTTGAAATACGCGGACGATTGCCTTGCGCTATATTTCGGCCAACAACACACATTCTTCAAAAGGGTGAATCGATGAAGTCCGCACGTCTTGTTCCACTTCTGTTCGGGGTTCTCGGGTTGGCTGCGTCGGGTGCTGCAATGGCCGGCGGGCTCAGCGTCGGGGTTAACATTGGCATTCCCGCGCCGGTCTATGTCGCGCCGGCTCCCGTCTACGCACCGCCGCCGCCCCCGCCGCCGCCGGTCGTCTATCAACCGGCTCCCGTGTACTACGGCGGCCCGGCGATCGTGATCGGCTGGCACGGCGACCGCTACTGGGACGGCCGCCGCTATTGGGCGCGTGACGACTGGTATCGCCATCATCCCCCGGGCCGCTACGATTACGGCCGTAATCATTACGACGACCATCGCGGCTGGCATTAAGTCATCAAGAAGCCGCGGTCGTGGCGTCAAAAGAAACCGCCCGGAAAAGGGCGGTTTTTTATTGCGCTCGCGAAACCTGCAGATCGAACCGCCGTCGACCAGGAAATGCAACACGCACGGTCACTCAGCGACGGCAGCCATGCCCCCGACCACGGCATTAAAGCCGCTATCCACATGCACGATTTCTGCCGTCACACCAGCTGCCAGGTCCGACAGCAGAAACGCCGCGGTATTGCCGACCTGTTCGATCGTCACGTTGCGCTTGAGCGGCGCGTTGTTTTCGACGAATTCGAGAATCTTGCCGAAGCCCTTGATGCCGCTCGCAGCCAGCGTCCTGATCGGACCCGCCGAAATGCCGTTCACGCGCACGCCCTGCGCGCCGAGCGACACCGCCAGATAGCGCACGCTCGCTTCGAGCGAGGCCTTGGCGAGACCCATGGTGTTGTAGTTCGGAATCGCGCGTTCGGCGCCGAGGTAGCTCAGCGTGAGCAGCGACGCGTCTGGCGTGAGCATCGATTGCGCGGCCTTGGCGAGTGCCGGAAAGCTGTACGCGGAAATGTCGTGCGCAATGCGGAAGTTCTCGCGCGTCATGCCGTCGAGGAAGTCGCCGGCAATGGCTTCGCGCGGCGCAAAACCGATCGAATGGACGAGGCCGTCGAGCCCCTCCCAGCGCGTCTTTAGCGAGCCGAAGAGGGCGTCGATCTGCGCATCGTCCGCAACGTCGCATGGGAACACCTGGTCGCTGCCGAACTCGGTGGCGAACTCGGTGATGCGCTCCTTGAAACGCTCGCCGACATAGGTGAACGCCAGGTCGGCGCCTTCACGCTTGCAGGCTTGCGCGATGCCATACGCAATCGAACGGTTCGACAACAGGCCGGTCAGCAGGATTCGTTTACCAGCGAGGAAGCCCATGAATTCTCCCAATGAGGTCTGCGCATCACGCACGGACGTCGTGGCGTTGCCCGGGAATGCGACCGCGCGAGGTCCAGCGCGAGGTCCATCGCACGGCACTCGCTTCGCGGGATAGACGCGGTACGGCTGATGCGGATGAGATGTGCGGATGGCGCGGGTTTATTGGGTAGAATTCTCTCACATTGCAATTGCCCACTGACCAACAAGGCCCCTATGACAACTGGCTCGCGATGGGTTCAAACGCCTCGTGCACCTGGGTGCAGCGTGATTCACAGGCTATCGCGTGTCGGTGTACCGGTCGTACTGCGGGTTGTGCCGCGTTCCTGGCGTTCGGCGTGCCTGGCCGCGTTGTGCGGCGTGTCGGCTCTCGCCGGTTTGCTCGCCGCGCCCGAGGCCCAAGCGGTCTATGCGATCGCGCAATACGGTGAGCCGAAATATCCCGCCGACTTCAAGCACTTCGACTACGTCAATCCGGATGCGCCGAAGGGCGGCACGCTGGTGATGGCCAATCCGAGCCGGCTCACCAGCTTCGATAAATTCAATCCGTTCACGTTGCGCGGCAATACCGCCCCGGGCGTGGATCTGCTGTTCGAAAGCCTGACCACCGGCAGTAGCGACGAAGTGGCCTCCGCCTACGGCCTGCTTGCCGACGACATCAGTATCGCGCCGGACGGCCTGTCGACCACCTTCCACATCAATCCGCGCGCGCGCTTTTCGAATGGCGATCCGGTCACCGCGGACGACGTCAAGTTTTCGCTCGACACGCTGAAAAGCCCGCAAGCCGCGCCGCAATTCGCATCGATCTTCGGCGAGATCACGCGCGCGGTGGTGGTCGATCCGCATACGATCCGCTTCGAGTTTCATCAACCCAGTCGCGAATTGCCGCTGCTGGCGGGCGGTATGCCGGTGTTCTCGCGCAAGTGGGGGATGAAGCCTGACGGCAGCCGGATTCCGTTCGACCAATTGGCGTTCGAGAAGCCGATCGCCAGCGGGCCGTATCTGATCGATCAGTACGACAATGGCCGCACGATTACGTATCGGCGTGATCCGCACTACTGGGGCGCGACGCTGCCGGTGCGGGTCGGCATGAACAATTTCGACCGGATTGTCTACAAGCTGTATTCGGATAGCACGGCGCGGCTCGAGGCGTTCAAGGCGGGCGAGTACGACGCACTGGTCGAATATGTCGCGCGCAATTGGGTGCGGCGCGATGTCGGCAAGAAGTTCGATAGCGGTGAGCTGATCAAGCGCGAGTTTGCGCAACATAACGGCACCGGCATGCAAGGCTTCGTGCTCAACATGCGGCGGCCATTGTTCCAGGATGTGCGTGTGCGCAAGGCGCTCGATCTCGCGCTCGATTTCCAGTGGCTCAACCGCCAGTTGTTCTTCAATCAGTACACGCGTCTCGACAGCTTCTTCGCCAATACGGATTTGCAGGCGAAGGGCCTGCCATCGCCGGGCGAATTGGCGCTGCTCGAGCCATGGCGCGCCAAGCTCGATCCGGCCGTGTTCGGTGTGCCGCCGAAGCAGCCGGACACCGATCCGCCCGGCTCGCTGCGGGCCAATTTGTTGCAAGCGCGCGCGTTGTTGCAGGAGGCGGGGTGGACCTATCGCGACGGCGCATTGCGTAACGCCAAAGGCGAGCCGTTCCAGTTCGAGATTCTCGACGATTCCGGCTCGTCCGCTCAGTTCGAGCCGATCGTCGCGACCTTCATCCGCAATCTGCAGAAGCTTGGCATCACCGCGACGTTTCGCGTGTCCGACTTCGCCGTCTATCAGAAGCGGCTCGACGCATTCGATTTCGACACGACCACGATCCGTATGGCGGACGTGCAGGTGCCCGGTTCGGAGCAGATCGACCGGTTCGGCAGCAAGGCTGCTGATACGCCCGGCTCGGATAACGTGATCGGGCTGAAGTCGCCAGCCGTCGACGCGATCCTGAGCGCGCTCGTGCATGCGCAGACGCGCGAGCAACTGATCGACGCCACGCATGCGCTCGACCGCGTGCTGATGCATGGCTACTATGTGATTCCGCAGTGGTACAGCGCTTCGCATCGGGTGGCGTTCAAGCGCGGGCTCGCGTGGCCAAAGACGCTGCCTCTGTACTATGGCGCGGAAGGCTGGATCACGTCGATGTGGTGGTATGCACAGCCGCCTCAGCCGCAAGCACAGCCGCACTGAAAACGCCCATTCATTCACCGCCTTCGCACCGGAAACATCGCCATGTGGAGCTACATCCTCAAACGCTTGCTGCTGATGATTCCGACCTTGCTCGGCGTGCTGACGCTGACCTTCGCCGTGATCCAGTTCGTCCCGGGTGGTCCGGTCGAACAGATGCAGCACGAGCTGCGCAAAGGGGCCGAGAACGGCGCGCCGTTCGGTCTGCGTGCGCATACCGGCGTCGACGCGCAACAAATCGCGCAACTGAAAGCGCTCTATGGCTTCGACAAACCGCCGCTCGAACGCTACGTCCTGATGCTAAAGCGCTTCTCGACGTTCGATCTCGGGCAGAGCTATTTCCGCCATCAAAGCGTGTGGTCGCTGATCGTTTCGAAGTTGCCGGTGTCGATCAGTATCGGCTTGTGGACGTTCTTTCTGACGTATCTGATATCGGTGCCACTGGGTATCGCCAAAGCAGTGCGCAACGGGTCGCGCTTCGACATTGCAACGAGTCTCGTCGTGCTGATCGGCTACGCGATTCCGGGCTTCGTGCTGGGCGTGCTGTTGCTGGTGCTGTTCGGCGGCGGCAGCTTCCTGCAACTGTTCCCGCTGCGCAATCTCACCTCGGACAACTGGGCGCAGTTGAGTCTCGGCGGCAAAATCGTCGACTACCTGTGGCATATCACGTTGCCGATCACGGCCTCGGTGGTGGGCAGTTTCGCGGTCGTCACGATGCTGACGAAAAACGCCTTCCTCGATGAAATCCGCAAGCAATATGTGCTGACTGCACGCGCCAAAGGTTTGTCCGAGAAGCGCGTGTTGTGGAAGCACGTGTTCCGCAACGCGTTACTGCCGTTGATCGTCGGTTTTCCGGCGGCGTTTATCGGTGCGTTCTTCACCGGCAGCCTGCTGATCGAGACGCTGTTTTCGCTCGACGGACTTGGCCTGCTGTCGTACGAATCGGTGGTGCGGCGCGACTATCCAGTCGTGCTCGGCACGCTCTATCTGTTCACGCTGATCGGTCTCGCGACCAAGCTGATTTCCGATCTTTGCTATGTGTGGGTCGATCCCCGCATCCAATTCGAACAACTGGAGCGCTGATGAATCGAGCCCGTCTTTCCGCCGATGCAGCGGCGCGCACCGAACCGGCTCGCGCGTTCGTATCGCCCACGCCCGCGCGTCGCGTCTGGCAGCGTTTTCGTCAGCAGCGCCTGGGCTATTGGAGTCTGATCATCTTCGTCGTCGCGTTCGCGGCGAGCCTGGCCGGGCCGCTCTGGTCGAATGACAAGCCGCTGGTGGTGCGTTACGAAGGGCAGTTGTATTTTCCGATGTTCAAGACCTATGCGGAGACGACGTTCGGCGGTGACTTCCCGACCCCCGCCGATTATCTTGACCCGTATATCAAGCACCGTTTCGACGCGCCGGGTAACTTCGCGGTGTACCCGCCGAACCGTTATTACTACGACACGCTGAATTACTTCTCGAAGGCGCCGAATCCGGCGCCGCCGTCGCGCGATAACTGGTTCGGTACCGACGACCGCGGTCGTGATCTTTTCGCACGTCTTCTGTACGGTTTTCGCGTGTCGGTGGAATTCGCGCTCGTGCTGACCTTGATCGGCACCGTACTCGGGATTGCCGCCGGCGCCGTGCAGGGTTACTTCGGAGGACGTACGGATATCATCGGGCAGCGGCTGATCGAAATCTGGAGTGCCATGCCGGAGCTTTACCTGTTGATCATTTTCTCCTCGATCTTCGAGCCGGGGTTCATTCTGCTGATCGTGCTGCTCTCGTTATTCGGCTGGATCGGTTTGTCGGATTACGTGCGCGCGGAGTTTCTGCGCAACCGTCACCAGGACTATGTGCGGGCGGCACGGGCGATGGGGCTCTCGAACTGGCAGATCATGTGGCGGCATGTCTTGCCCAACAGTTTGACGCCTGTGATCACGTTTCTGCCGTTTCGCATGAGCGGTGCGATCCTCGCGCTCACCAGCCTCGACTTTCTCGGCCTCGGCGTGCCGTCGCCGACGCCGAGCCTGGGCGAGCTGCTTGCGCAAGGCAAAGCGAATCTCGACGCGTGGTGGATCTCGTTGTCCACCTTCGGCGTGCTGGTCGCGATGTTGTTGCTGCTGACGTTCATGGGCGATGCGCTGCGCAATGCGCTCGATACCCGCATCTCCGATGCGATGCGTGCCGGGGGCAACCAGTGAGCGCGGCAGTGGAGAACAATCCGAAACAAGCCATGACGCCGCCGCTTCTGGAACTCGACCACTTGCGTGTCACTTTCGGCGACACGGTCGCAGTGAGCGACGTGACGCTCGCGATCCAACGCGGCGAGCGGGTCGCATTGGTCGGCGAATCGGGCTCGGGCAAGAGCGTGACGGCGCTGTCAATCCTGCGTCTGTTGAGCGACGCGCAGGTCAGCGGGGCGATCCGTTTCGACGGCCAGGATTTGCTCGCCAAAAGCGAGCGCGAGATGCGTGGCATGCGCGGCTCGGACATCGCGATGATCTTCCAGGAGCCGATGACGGCGCTCAACCCGCTCTATACGGTCGGCGACCAGATTGCGGAGACGATCGTCATACACGATGGCGTCACGGCGAACGAGGCGCGTAAGCGCGCCGTGGCATTGCTGGGGCGCACGGGTATCGCCGAGCCCGGCAAGCGTGTGAACAGCTATCCGCATCAACTCTCGGGCGGTCAACGGCAGCGCGCGATGATCGCCATGGCGCTGGCGTGCCGTCCACGCCTGTTGCTGGCCGACGAGCCGACCGCAGCGCTCGACGTGACGATCCGCGCGCAGATCGTCGATTTGCTGCTGGAACTGCAACGCGACGAAGCCGAGAAACGCGGCATGGCCGTGCTGCTGATCACCCACGACCTGAATCTGGTGCGGCACTTTGCGCAACGTATCGCGGTGATGGAGAAGGGCATACTCGTGGAAAGCGGCCCGGTCGAGCAGGTGTTCGAGTCGCCGCAACACCCGTACACGCAGCGTCTGCTAGCGAGCCGTCCGCAGCGCACGGTGGTGCCGGTGCTGCCCATCTCGCCGGTGCTGCTCGAAGCGCGCGATATCTCGGTCGATTTCAAAACGAAACTGCCGGGCGTGAGCGGCTGGTTTCGTTCGGGGCGCTTCCGCGCGGTTGCCGATGCGAACGTGTCGGTGCGCCAGGGCGAGACGCTGGGGATCGTCGGCGAATCGGGTTCGGGCAAATCGACGCTCGCGATGGCCCTGCTCGGTTTGCAACGCACCGTGCACGGCGAGATCGAGTTTCAGGGCAGGGCGCTTGGCAGCTATCGTGGCGCCGAACAGACCGCCTTACGCTCGAACATGCAAGTCGTCTTTCAGGATCCGTTCAGTTCACTTTCGCCACGTCAGACCATCGAGCGGATCGTCGGCGAAGGGCTCGCGCTGCATCGGCCGCAAATGAGCGAGGCGGCGCGGCGCGACAAGGTGGTTTCGGTGCTGCGCGAAGTCGGTCTCGACCGCACGGTGTTGTACCGCTATCCGCATGAGTTCTCCGGCGGCCAGCGTCAACGGATTGCAATTGCGCGCGCGCTGGTGCTCGAGCCGCGCATCCTGATCCTCGATGAGCCGACCAGTGCGCTCGACGTCTCGATCCAGCAGCAGGTGCTGAAACTGCTCGCCGGTTTGCAGCAGAAGTACAACTTGGGCTTCGTTTTCATCAGCCACGATCTGGCCGTGATCGGAGCGATGGCGCACCGGGTGGCGGTTATGCAAAACGGTTCGATCGTCGAAAGCGGGGACGTTGAGCAGATTTTTGCGACCCCGGCGCACCCTTACACTCGAAAGCTGCTGAAAGCGGCGCTGGATCATTGATTTTGCCCTCTTTCACCAATTGGGTGCGTGTCTCGATTGTATTTTTCTATTTGTTTTGACACGTGAATACTTACTGGCTAGTATCGACCAAACTTTTTTCGTAGCTCACTGATTTTTAGGCAAAAAATACCGACCAATGCAGCACAGAAACCTAACCCAGGCTTGCACGCGCGTCGTCGCCGGGATGTTCATTGGCGTCTTGATGGCAGCAGCTCCCGGCGCTTTCGCCGACGAAGTAAGCAGTTTTAATCAGAATGCCTCATATTCGACCCCTAACGGGTCGAATTCCTCGTCCCCCCTCAGTTCGCAATCAGCCGCTCCCAGCAGCGACGGCGGCGCCAAATCGTTCCTGTCCGGCATGGCCGGCAAAGCAGGCGACGTGGTGGTCGGCGCGCTGAATATGATCGGCGTTCGCTACCGTTGGGGCGGTAATACGCCCGATTCGGGCCTCGATTGCAGCGGCTTCGTTCGCTACGTGTTCCAGGACACGCTCGGTATGGCGCTGCCGCGCCGCGCCGAGGAAATGAGCCGTGTCGGCGAGAAGGTTCGCGTGAGCGACCTGAAGCCGGGCGATCTGGTGTTCTTCAATACCATGCGCCGTACCTTCTCGCACGTCGGTATCTACATCGGCGACAACAAGTTCGTGCATTCGCCTTCCACGGGCAGCACGATCCGCGTCGACGACCTGGATAGCGGCTATTGGGAAAAGCGTTTCACGGGTGCACGCCGGATCGAGACGTCCTATCAGGACGGTGAAGATCTGCGCAAGCGCGTGAATGCCACGATCGGTGGCAATCAGTAACTGATTCGGCCCGCACCGGTGGTTTCGGTGCGACAAAAAGGCCTGCTTCGTTCGAAGCAGGCCTTTTTGCGTTTGGGCGCTTGCCGAATATGTGCCGGCGAATCTTTCGCGCTGTACCCCAGTCTGTATCCGCCCCGCGCGCTCCCTACGACAGCAGCTGAAGGAAGCCACGCGGGTCGGTATAACCGGCGCTATCCAGGCGGGTTACACCGCGGCACGGCTTGTGGCCAACTTGCGTTGCAACTCCGGCATCATCTTCGCCGCAGCTTCCTCTCCCGCCAGGATCGCTGCGTTGCGCTGCGAGAAATCGCTGCCGCTCATGGCCGCCAGATTCGGCCGGATCACGATGTCGGCGTACTTGTCGAGTTCATAGGCCTTGATCGTCTGACCCATGATCGTGAAAGTCTGCATCAGCACATCGAACGAACTGGCGGTGAGGCCGCTTTCCGGTCGCTGCGAGATGTCCACGGCGATCACGAAATCCGCGCCCATCTTGCGCGCGAACGAGGCGGGCACCGGACTCACCAGACCGCCATCCACATATTCGTGGCCGCCGATCTTCACCGGCTCGAAAATGGACGGCACGCTGCATGATGCGCGCACCGCAATGCCGGTGTTGCCGCGCTGGAACAGGATCGGCTGGCCGGTCTTCAAATCGGTGGCGACCACACCGAGCGGCTTGACCATCTTCTCGATCGGACGGTTGTTGAGCGTCGTGTTCAGGTAGTTCTGCAACGCGATGCCTTGCAGAAAGCCGCGCGTGCGAAATGGCATGGCCCAATCGCTGATCGACGCTTCGTCCATGGTCAGTGCGAGCTTGTTCAGCGCAAAGCCGTTCATCCCCGACGCGTACAGCGCGCCGACCACCGAACCTGCGCTCGTGCCGGCCACCAGGTCGACCTGGATATTGCGCGCCTCCAGTGCCTTGATCACGCCGATGTGCGCGAAGCCGCGCGCGGCGCCGCCGCCTAGCGCGAGCCCGACGCGGATCGGGCGCTGCGGCTTGTCGAGCGGCGGCGCGTTGGTGGTGGGCGTAGCGGCAATCGGCGTGCTATCGGTTTTGCTGCCGCCGGTCGTGGTGCAGGCAGCCAGCACCGCGGAAGCGGCCGCCAATGAGAAGTTGCGACGGGCAAGGCGGGGGGATGACGGTTTCAACGGGTTCTCCAGCAACGGCAGGGGCGACGTAATCGGTGCAAGCGGGGCAAGCGGGGCAGTCAGTGCAAGCGGTGCAAACAGTGCAAACGGTGCAAACAGTGCAAACAGTGCAAACAGTGCAGTCAGCGCAATCAGCACAGTCAGCTCAACCAGCTCAACCAGCTCAACCAGCTCAACCAGCTCAACCAGCTCAACCAGCTCAACCAGCTCAACCAGCTCAACCAGCTCAACCAGCTCAACCAGCTCAACCAGCTCAACCAGCTCAACCAGCTCAACCAGCTCAACCAGCTCAACCAGCTCAACCAGCGCAATCAGCGCAGGCGACCGCAACCTGTGCCGCGATCAGGCGGATAGTCAACGGCCAGGACCGCCGGTGGCGATTTCATGCGCTGTGGTTCTATCGCTACCCGCAGCGCGCACATCATAAATCAAAGCGCCGAGCGCGCGTCGGCGCGGTAATGAAACGTTGCAGAGCAAGCCCTCGGACGCCTTGATGCGCGCTTCTCGCGCGTCTTGTGTACTGCCATTGGCCATTCGGACGAGGGCAGGCAACCCGGGTTCGGAAGGTATAATTCGGCTCTCGCATCTATTTCCTTCGTGTTCGTGCAAGGCGCCTGGCGCTGCACGGGCGCGCTCCGCTGCCGCGCTTCACTGGCAATGCCAGCCACGGCGCCGGCGCCTGTCTTCCGAGTAACCGCTAATGACCACCTCCGTCCGTACCCGTTTCGCACCGAGTCCCACCGGCTTCATCCACCTCGGCAACATTCGCTCCGCGCTTTATCCGTGGGCGTTCGCGCGCAAGATGAAAGGGACCTTCGTGCTGCGGGTCGAGGACACTGACGTCGAGCGCTCCACGTCTGAATCCGTCGACGCCATTCTCGAAGGCATGGCATGGCTCGACCTCGATTTCGACGAGGGTCCGTTCTACCAGATGCAGCGCATGGACCGTTACCGCGAAGTGCTCAAGCAGATGCAGGACGCGGGGCTCGTGTACCCGTGCTACATGTCGACAGAAGAACTGGACGCGCTGCGCGAACGTCAACGCGAGGCCGGCGAGAAGCCGCGCTATGACGGCACGTGGCGCCCGGAACCCGGCAAGGTCTTGCCGGAGCCGCCGGCAGGCGTGCAACCGGTTCTGCGCTTCCGCAACCCGCTCACCGGTGTGGTCGCATGGGACGACGCCGTGAAGGGCCGCATCGAAATTTCGAACGAAGAACTCGATGACCTCGTGATCGCGCGCCCGGACGGCACGCCGACCTACAACTTCTGCGTGGTGGTCGACGATCTGGACATGCGCATCACCCACGTGATTCGCGGCGATGATCACGTGAACAACACGCCGCGCCAGATCAACATCCTGCGCGCGCTTGGCGGTGAGCCTCCGGTGTACGCGCACTTGCCGACCGTGTTGAACGAGCAGGGCGAGAAGATGAGCAAGCGTCACGGCGCGATGAGCGTGATGGGCTATCGCGACGCCGGCTATCTGCCGGAAGCGGTGGTCAACTATCTGGCGCGTCTGGGCTGGTCGCATGGCGACGCGGAAATCTTCACGCGTGAGCAGTTCGTCGAATGGTTCGATCTGGAGCATCTGGGCAAGTCGCCGGCTCAGTACGACCACGACAAGTTGAACTGGCTGAATGCTCACTACATCAAGGAAGCGAACAACGCGCGCCTCGCGGAGCTGGCAAAGCCGTTCTTCGCCGAGCTGGGTATCGACGAAGCCACCATCGCGCAAGGCGCCGATCTCGCGTCGGTGGTGGGCTTGCTGAAGGACCGCGCATCGACGGTGAAGGAAATCGCCGGGAACGCGGCGATGTTCTATCGAGTGCCGGCGCCTGAAGCCGAGGCGCTCGCGCAACATGTCACTGACGTCGTGCGCCCGGCGCTTGCCGAACTGGCTACAGCGCTCAAGACCGTAGAGTGGACCAAGGAAGCGATCGCCGCAGCGTTGAAGGCAACGCTCGGCGCGCACAAGCTAAAGATGCCACAGCTGGCCATGCCGGTTCGTTTGGTCGTGGCGGGCACCACGCATACGCCGTCGATTGACAGCGTGCTGATGCTGTTCGGCCGCGATGTCGTTGTGAGCCGTATCGAAAAAGCGTTGGCCTGAGCGCGTTCGCGGCTGCATTGAGAGGGTTGCATGCGACTTGCGAAAAAAGTCGCATGCAATTGCTCAAAGGGTATTTACAAAGCGCAAATTGGCCTCTAGAATCTCGTTTCTGTTCTGCAAGGGGGGTATAGCTCAGCTGGGAGAGCGCTTGCATGGCATGCAAGAGGTCAGCGGTTCGATCCCGCTTACCTCCACCATCAGAGCAGAGTGAAGTTGTTCCGAAGTCTGGAGCTTGTAGCAAAAAAGACTTCACAAACAGTTGTAACGTAGTTAGAATATCGGTCTTTGCTGCTAGCGACACAGAAGTTAGCCAAAAGTTGACGCAAGTTAGCAGCAAGATAAAGACAAATCTGAAAAGATTATGTCCCCTTCGTCTAGAGGCCTAGGACATCACCCTTTCACGGTGAGTACAGGGGTTCGAATCCCCTAGGGGACGCCAAACATCAGCGTCGCTTTAGTGTTCGATAAGAAGCAGTAAAGCAACGCAGCTTGCAGAGAAAAAACCAACGCTCGCAAGTCATGATAGGCAAACTGGAGTGGTAGTTCAGTTGGTTAGAATACCGGCCTGTCACGCCGGGGGTCGCGGGTTCGAGTCCCGTCCACTCCGCCAGACAAAGCCCGTTCATACAAACTTGAACGGGCTTTTTCATTAAAGGTGTAAGCAGTACGTTGTCCCCTTCGTCTAGAGGCCTAGGACATCACCCTTTCACGGTGAGTACAGGGGTTCGAATCCCCTAGGGGACGCCAGGATATCGGTGTCGCTCAGTTGCAATATGAGTTAGCGCGATGAGCGGTGCAGTTGGTGAATGAGCAAAGCTCACAAGCCGCGGTGTAAAAAATCTGGAGCGGTAGTTCAGTTGGTTAGAATACCGGCCTGTCACGCCGGGGGTCGCGGGTTCGAGTCCCGTCCGCTCCGCCAGATTTTAGAAAGCCCACTTCGAAAGAAGTGGGCTTTTTTTATTTGCGCAGCCGGTCTGCCTGGATATCGTCCGGGTATGCTCGGGACAAACAGCCATTGCCAGCGCGCGCGGCCTGTTTTACCGTTGACCCGACCCATCTTCGTCGTTCCACCATGTTCGATCCAACCGAAGCTCCGTCACCGTTTTATCTGCGCCTCGCCAGCATGGACGATTTCGAGTTCGCCGAGGCGCTGACTCGCAACAACATGGGTGGCTATTATCACCGGCACCATCTGGTCTGGCGTGGCGATCTGTTTCTCGGCAGTTGGCGCGAGTCGGAAAATTTCATTCTCGAGGTGGACGGCAAGCCGATCGGCGTGCTGCGCATCACTCAGGAAGGCGACTCGCTGCATATCCGCGACGTACAGATTGCTGAAGGGCATCGGCGGCTTGGCGCCGGCACGTATCTGCTCGATATGTCGCATCAGTGGGCACGCGAGCGCGGGCTGCGCGAATTGCAGTTGCGCGTGTTCGTCGACAATCCTGCCGCGCGGCTTTATCAGCGCAAAGGGTACAAGCTGACCGGACCGCGTCTGGCGCAACTCGGGGCGATCCGTCATCTGGCGCGGCGCGTTTGACGCACCGCGGCTAGCGGTGACGAGTCACGCAGTCACTTTTGTGCGGTCTCCTCGTCAGCCTCTGTATCACCACGACTCCCGCTCTCCACACGATGTTCAGAGCCACGCTCGATGAACGCGCGCGGACTTTCGCCGAATGCCCGCCGGAACATCGCCGAGAACGCACTCTGGCTCTGATAGCCCAACTCCTGCGCGACATGCGACAGCGGCCGCCCCTGGCTCAAGAGGGGAATCGCGCGCGCGAGAATGGCCTGCTGACGCCATTGCGAAAAGCTCACGCCCAACTCCTGACGAAACAGGCGCGCGATCGTGCGCGTACTCGCACCGACGCTCGAGGCCCACTGTTCGAGCGAGCCGCCGTTCGTCGGGTCCGCGATTACGGCCTCGCACAACGCGCGCAAGCGTTTCTCGTTGGGCATCGGCACGGACAGGGGCAGCGGCTCTGAACGCGTCAGTTCGTCGAGTGCAAGCGCGCCTAGCAGTTGTTCACGTGTCGCTGAAATGCCTGGCGTATCGAGCGCGGCGATGACTTCGCGCAGCAGATCCGATACTTCGACCACGCGCGGTGTATCCAGTCCGGCCGGGACGGTGCCTTCGGTAATGTAGAGCGTGCGCAGAAATGCTTCTTCGACCGCGACCACTTCGTGTGTCACGTGCGGTGGCACCCAGATCGCTCTCGATGGCGGAACCATCCATGTCGTGCCGGTCGTCGCGACTCGCAGTACGCCGCGCGACGCATAGGCCACCTGGGCCCACGCGTGCGTGTGCCGCGCGATCCGCCAGCCTGACGGCATCAGCCGCGAGCGCACGCGAATCGGATGCGCTTGCGTCGGCTGGAATTCGGGTGGGATGTCGACGAAGCGGATCTGGCTCGACAGGGCTGAGTCAGCGGACGAATTCATCTTGAAGATCGATCCAATGGGCGGAGCTCAAAACAGTGGTGGCAGCAAATATGGCACCAGGTGCATGGGTACTCAAGCATAGAGCGTTTCATGCGTGGCCCCGAAGATGCAGAGCCGAGAGTGCAGACCCAGACCCAGACCCAGACCCGAAGTGCGGACCCAAGCGCAGACCCGAAAGCGCAGACCCGAAGTGCAGACCCGAAGTGCAGACCCGAAGTGCAGACCCGAAGTGCAGACCCGAAGTGCAGACCTGGAAGCCCCCTGCGTCACAATAGATGTCGCCTCTGAATTTTCTTGATTTAAAGAGATCAGAGGTGCAAGTTGAAGTTGAAACAAACGTATTCTGTCGAGTTTAAAGAGCAGGCGCTATTGAAGGTCTTTCACCGCGGAAGTCGCACCATCGGATCCGTGGCCGATGAATTGAACATGAACGTAATGACCTTGAAGAACTGGATGAAAGGTGCCGCTGCATCGACCCGGGGCGATGGATCCGGACACGCAAAACGTCCGGAAGACTGGTCGTTGGAAGAGCGCCTGCTGGCCTTGCAGCAGAGCCATGGGCTGGTCGAGGAGGCCCTGAACGCGTGGTGTCGTGAACGGGGCCTGTTTGTCCATCATCTCGATCAATGGCGCGCGGACTTCTGCGCCGCCGCCGGGACAGGAAGCCGGCGCGAGAGCGCCCAGGCAGTCCGTGAACTGAAGCACGCCAATATGCAACTGCAGCGCGAATTGAACCGCAAGGAGAAAGCGCTGGCTGAAGCCGCGGCGCTGCTGGTGCTGCAAAAAAAGTATCGTGCGCTGTTCGGGGACGAGGCCGAATGACGGCCCTCGAAGAGCGCAAAACATTGATTGGTTTGATCAGCGAGGCGACCATGGGCGGTGCTCGCCAGGCACGCGCGTGTGAGGTGCTGGGGCTGAGCGCCCGGACGGTACAGCGCTGGCAGGGCGCTCAGCCTGACGCGGTGGATGGGCGCTCGTTACGCTGCTTTGAGCCGCCTCACAAGCTGAGCGCTGCCGAACGTGCCGAATTGCTGGCTGTCGCGAACTCAGCCGAATTCGGTCATCTGCCGCCGAGCCAGATCGTTCCACGCCTGGCTGACCAGCAACGCTACATCGCCTCGGAATCGACCTTCTACAGGGTACTGCGCGAGGAGAATCAACTCGCGCACCGGCGTAGTGAACGCCCGACGACCGTGCGCAGCAAGCCACGCGCGGTCTGTGCCGACGCGCCGAACCAGCTCTACAGCTGGGATATCACTTACCTGCCGGCGGCGATTCGTGGGCAGTATTTCTATCTGTATCTGTTTATGGACGTGTTTAGCCGCATGATCGTCGGCTGGCAGGTCTATGCCGAAGAGAGCAGCGCCCAGGCCAGCGAGGTACTCAAGGATCTCTGTGCGCGTGAAGCAATACAGCCCAACCAGGTCATTCTGCATTCCGATAACGGTGGTCCGATGAAGGGGGCCACGATGCTGGCCACCTTGCAGGCGCTGGGCGTTATGCCGTCATTGAGTCGTCCGGGCGTGAGCAACGACAATCCCTATTCGGAATCGCTGTTCAAAACGCTGAAGTACCGACCCGCTTATCCGCTGGAGGCGTTCGATACCCTGTTCGCCGCGCGGACCTGGGTTGCCGGGTTGGTGCGCTGGTACAACCACGAACATCGTCACAGCGCGATCCGGTTCGTGACGCCAGCCCAGCGTCATGCCAATCTCGATCAGGACATCCTGGATCGACGTGCAGCGCTCTACGAGACTGCGCGGCAGCGTAATCCGCTGCGTTGGAAAGGCCCCGCCCGCAACTGGAAGCGCATACATGCCGTGCATCTGAATCCGGATCGGGCCGACGACGATGGCGTCATTCCACAACCCCGCTACCAGGAGCGAAAAGCCGCCTGAAATTTAATTGTCGAGGCGACAACTACTTTGACAACGGCCGGAAGCGCAGACCCGAGGGGCAGACCCGGAAGCGCAGACCCGAGGGGCAGACCCGAAAGCGCAAACCCGGAAGCGCAAACCCGGAAGTGCAAACCCGGAAGTGCAAACCCGGAAGCGCAAACCCCAAAACGCAAACCCCAAAACGCAAACCCCAAAACGCAAACCCCAAAACGCAAACCCCAAAACGCAAACCCAAAACGCAGACCCGAACGCCCCGCTCCGAACGCGCAGCCCCAAAACCACCGATGGCTTCCATTGTAGGTGTTACGTCAGCGCCAACGTTGCATAATGTCCCGATTGCACGCGGATCCCGAGGAAGAACTCATGAGCTTTGCAACCGCTGACCTGTGCGACGCGCACGAAAACCAACTCACGCTGGTACGCTCCGCGTGCTCGAGTCGGTCTTTCATCTCTTCAGTCGCGCCGAGTGTTTCAGCGGCGAAGCGGTGACGCTACAGGGAATCCTCGGAACTGCAAGGGCAAGCTGAAACCCATTATCAAGGAGAGCAAACGACGATGCAGACCGTCTTTGTATACGGCACATTGCGGGCCGGTGAAGTAAACGACATCAGCGAGGCTGCGGCGCGCAACGACATCGCCGCGCCGAATCTGCTCGGCACGGCCACGGTACGCGGCCATCTGTTCGACTTCGGCTCGTATCCGGGTCTGGTGGTCGACGAAGCAGGCGTGGATGTCACGGGCGACGTCTATGAAATCGACGACGAACTGGTTGTCGTGCTCGACGAGATCGAAGCGGTATATCCCGGCGTCGAAGATCGTTTCCTCGCGCGGGAAGTGATGGTGAAGGTAGACGGTAACGTCGTGAACTGCCGCTTCTATCCGGTCGCGCCCAATGCGGTAAAGGGCCTGCCGGAAATCAGGTCGGGCGACTGGGTCGAGTATCGCGGCACGCGCTGAGGGCGCCAAAAAAAGCAGCCCGGCAGGCTGCGCCTGTCGGGCCGTCCGGTCGGTCAGCCTAGCGACCCGGGCCGCTCTTTTATCTTGCGTGGCTGGTGAAAGCGAGCCCGGTACGTCGTCGTTATTGTTAATGCATGAGGCCGTTCAGATGCCTCAGATTTCCTCGTACAGCGGCAGCGTCAGGAAGTCGGTGAACTGCTCCGACGTCGACATTTCCTCGAAGATTTGTGCAGCGCGATCGTACGGCTTCGTATCGCCGCCGACGGCCTGTTTCACCTTGTCGAGTTCCTGTGCCGACAACTCGCGCACCAGCTCGGCCGTGACCTTGCGGCCGTCTTCGAGCTTGCCCTTCGGCGAGCGAATCCACTGCCACACCTGCGAGCGGGAAATCTCCGCGGTTGCCGCGTCTTCCATCAGGTTGTGAATCGGCACGCAGCCATTGCCCGCGAGCCATGAACCCAGGTAGTGGATGCCGACGTTGATGTTGTTGCGCAGACCGCCTTCGGTGATCGGCGCTTCCGGACGGAAGTCCATCAGGTCGGTGGCCGTGACGAGCACGTCGTCGCGTTGCTTGCCGATCTGGTTCGACTTGTCGCCGAGCACCTTGACGAATTCTTCCATCGCGATCGGCACGAGTCCTGGATGCGCGACCCAGCCACCGTCGTAACCGTCGCCCGCATCGCGCGCCTTGTCGGAGCGCACACCGCCCATGGCCTTGTCGTTGGCTGCCGGATCGTTCTTGATCGGAATCAGCGCGCTCATGCCGCCGATTGCCGGTGCATTGCGACGATGGCAGGTCTTCAGCAGCAGCAGCGCGTAGGCACGCATGAATGGCGAGGTCATCGTGATCTGCGAGCGGTCAGCGAGGCAGAAATCGCGGTCGTTCTTGAACTTCTTGATCGCCGAGAAGATGTAGTCCCAACGGCCGGCGTTCAAACCCGAACTATGTTCGCGCAGTTCGTACAGGATCTCGTCCATTTCGAACGCAGCGACGATCGTTTCGATCAGCACGGTCGCGCGAATCGTGCCGCGCGGCACGCCGACCGCTTCCTGGGCGGCGACGAAGATGTCGTTCCACAGACGCGCTTCCAGATGGCTCTCCATCTTCGGCAGATAGAAGTAGGGGCCTGAGCCGCGCGCGACCAGTTCCTTCGCGTTGTGAACCATGAAGAGCGCGAAATCGAAGATGCCGCCAGAGACGCGCTTGCCGTCCACCGTCACGTGCTTTTCGTCCAGATGCCAGCCGCGCGGACGCACGATCAGCGTAGCGGTCTTGTCGTTCAACTGGTACGACTTGCCGTTCTGTTCGAGCGAAATCGTGCGGCGCACCGCGTCCTTCAGATTGATGTGGCCAGTGATCTGGTTATCCCAGCTCGGCGCATTCGAATCTTCGAAGTCGGTCATGTACGAATCCGCGCCTGAATTCAGCGCGTTGATGATCATCTTGCGCTCGACCGGTCCGGTGATTTCCACGCGACGGCATTGCAGATCTTGCGGCAGCGGAGCGATCTTCCAGTCGCCTTCGCGCACGCTTTTCGTTTCGGTGAGGAAGTCGGGATGCTCGCCGGCGTCGAGCCGCTTCGTGCGCTCCACTCGCGCCTGCAACAAGTGCTGACGGCGCGGTTCGAACGTGCGATGCAGTGCGGCGACGAGTTCGAGCGCTTCGCGGGTGAGGATCGCGTCATAGCCCGGCTTGATCTCAGCCGTGATGTCCATGCCCTGCGGCAACTGCAGCGATGATTGCGATGACAGCGAATTCGCCATGATTTCTCCTTGGTCGGTCAGATTGCAAAGGCGCAAATGTTGAGATGCGGTTGAAAATGCTTGGTGGGATCCATGTGGTAGCCGTCAAGCGCCAGGCCTCTGGCGCGTGCGGCTGCCGCTGGGATGATCGATATTGCCCGTGCCGCTATGGCGCTCCGGCGACACGAGGGACTTCAGAAAAGCGGGCAGATCGTTCATGCCTGCGCCCGCGCCATGCGGCGTGACGCCCAGTTCTTCGGCTGGTGCGTTTTGCCGGTTAAGCCAGAAAGTGGTGAAACCGAACCAGCTCGCGCCTGCCACGTCCCAGCCGTTCGACGACACGAAGACGATCTCCTGCGGCTCTGCGCCGAAGGCTTGCGTGCCGAGCGCATAGGCCGCCGGCGAGGGTTTGTAGGCGCGGACTGTGTCGACGGATAGCACATGGTCGAACAGGCCTGTCATGCCGGCGCTCTTCACGGCGATGTCGAGCATTTGCGGATTGCCGTTCGAAAGGATCGCGAGACCGGGCCGTGAGCCGGCTTTGCCGCCCGTGGACACAGTCGAAGCCGAAGCAGCCGAAGCCGAAGCCGAAGCCGAAGCAGCCGAAGCAGCCGAAGCAGCCGAAGCAGCCGAAGCCGGAGCAGCCGGAGCAGCCGGAGCAGCCGAAGCCGGAGCCCCGTCGCGCAGTTGACGCAGCGTGGGCACGGCATCGGGAAAAGCGGACAGGCACGCATATTCATCCATCAGACGCTTCTCTGCCGCGCGGCCTAGCGTGAGATGCAATTTTTTGGTGGCGAAGCGCAAGGCATCGAGCGTGATGTCCCAGAACGGCCGGTAATGGGCGTCAGGCGCGTCTGGCGGTGCTGCGAGCGTGCGCAACTGCGTGTATTCGATCTGCTTCAGACGCCACAACTGCGAGAGCGCATCGCCGTGCCCCGGGAACATCTGCTCCGCGGCAGCGATCACCGAATGCACGTCGAAAAGCGTGCCGTACGCGTCGAAAATCACTGCTTTAGGGATGGGTGTCGTTGTGGCCGACATTGCCGTGCACTCCTATCAGAGGTCAGGACGGATTGTATTAGTGACACTCCAGGCTAAAAAAGAGGCTAAATATCACTTGATTTTTTACTTTTATGAACCTAATCTGACGCGCACCGACCACTTTCAAGCGCATTCCCCAAGGGACTTCCTTCCTTCGGGGCGTTGCGGCTCCTTCCCATGGACCGTTTCAAGCAGATCGAGACTTTCGTCACCGTTGCGGCCAGGGGCAGCCTGTCCGCCGCGGCGCTCGCCGAAGGCGTCGCGCCCGCGATCATCGGCCGCCGCATCGACGCGCTCGAAGAGCGCCTCGGTGTCAAATTGCTGGTGCGCACCACGCGCAAGATCACGTTGACCTTCGAGGGGTCGGCGTTTCTCGAGGATTGCCAGCGCCTCATCCACGACATGCAGAACGCCGAGGCCAGCGTATCGGCGGGCGGCGTGAAGGCGAGTGGCCATTTGCGGCTGTCGGCACCGGCCGGGTTCGGACGCAGGCATGTTGCGCCGCTGGTGCCGGCCTTTACCGTCGCGCATCCGGATGTGTCGATTACGCTCGACCTGTCCGACCGGCTGGTCGATCTCGTCAACGAGGGATTCGACTGCGCCGTGCGTCTGGGCGAGTTGCCCGATTCGTCGCTGGTGTCGCTCAAGCTCGGAGAGAACCGCCGCGTGTGCGTGGCGTCGCCGTCGTATCTGAGCCGGCGCGGCTCGCCGCACACGCTGGCCGATCTTGCGCATCACAACTGCCTTGCGCTCGGCGCGAGCGCCAATCAGCAGCGCGGCTGGATGTTCCAGCAGGGCGACAAGGTCGTGTCGATCAAGGTGTCCGGCACGATGGAATGCTCGGATGGCGCGGTGCTGCACGAGTGGTGCCTCGAGGGCTATGGGCTTGCGTGGCGCTCGTGGTGGGAGGTCGGCACGGATATCGCGGCCGGGCGGCTGGTCAGCGTGCTGGATGAATTTGCTGCGCCGCCGATCGGCATTCATGCGGTTTTTCCGCAGCGCCGGCATTTGCCGCTGCGGGTTCGGTTGTTTCTGGACTTTCTCAAGCATACGTACGGCCATCCTGATCACTGGGGCTAACGCCGGCTAGGGTGCAAGTCACGCCCGGTGATCCGCTGCAATGCCAACCTGCACAATCGCCGCGCAGACCCTTGCAGCGGGTTTCCGATATGCGGACAGACCCGCACGACGGCCTTGAGCTCATTTCTGCGGACTACAATCGATTGAGGCGGCTTCCATGCCGAGCCTCGTGGCACGCGGACGCCGAGCTGCACGCAGCCGGCGACGGAGGGCATCATGTTCAGGCATATCCTGGTTCCGACCGATGGTTCAGACCTGTCGCGCAAAGCGATAGACGGTGCCATCGACCTTGCGCAGGCCGTCGGCGCTCGCGTCACGGCCTACGCGTGTCTGCCGCAATATCCGTACTCGCCGTTTTCGGACGTGGTGATCGAGCCACCCGTTGAGTTTCTGCAGCGCAGCGAGCGTGAAGCGCGCGTGCATCTGCGGGAAGTGGAGCAAGCGGCGCGCCGTTTCGGTGTTGCGTTCGACAGCCGCACCAGCGTGCATCCGGCGCCGTATCTGGGCATCATCGAAGCGGCCGAGCAGGGCGCCTGCGACGTGATCTTCATGGCTTCGCATGGGCGGCGCGGTCTCGGCAGCCTGCTGATCGGCAGCGAGACGCAGCGGGTCCTGACGCATACCAAGATTCCGGTCATCGTGTACCGCTGAAGCGCGTGCTCGCGATTTCGCGTCGTGGGCAGGCACGGCTTGAAAAAAACGCGCCGGCGATGTGGCAGGCGCGTCCCATGCTCGCCGCACAATGCGTTGCGCTGGCTTTGTCTGCGCTGTCGACCAGAGTTGGCGCTTTAGCGCTTACTCCTGCCTATGGCGCGTTACTCCGGTCTGCCTCACTCCCAGATTCCAGCCATCAGGGCCGCCGGCGTATTGCGACCCTGATGGCACTCCTCCCTGACGACGGCCCTCTGACGGGGCCGCTTTTTCGTCTGCCTTGCCGTTCTCGCGATTCAGACCGCGTCGTCCTGCTTACGCGACCTTCTTATCGAAGAACTGTTCGTCTTCCGTCGAACCGTGCAGCGCGGTCGTCGACGCGTCGCGCTCGACCGTTTGCGTCACGGCGTCGAAGTAGCCGGTGCCGACTTCGCGTTGGTGCTTGACAGCGGTGAAGCCCTTTTCTGCCGCGGCGAATTCAGCCTGCTGCATTTCGACGAACGCGGTCATCTGGTTGCGGGCATAGCCGTGGGCCAGATTGAACATCGAGTAGTTCAGTGCATGGAAACCGGCCAGCGTGATGAACTGGAACTTGTAGCCCATTGCACCGAGTTCGCGCTGGAACTTGGCGATGGTTGCGTCGTCCAGGTTCTTCTTCCAGTTGAACGACGGCGAGCAGTTGTACGACAGCAACTGGTCCGGGAATTCCTTATGGATGGCGTCGGCGAATTTCTTCGCGAACTCGAGGTCCGGCTTGCCGGTTTCGCACCAGATCATGTCGGCGTACGGCGCGTAGGCGAGACCACGCGAGATCGCCTGCTCCAGACCCGGCTTCGTGCGATAGAAACCTTCCACTGTGCGTTCGCCCGTCAGGAACGGCTTGTCGTTGTCGTCCACATCCGACGTGATCAGGTCGGCGGCTTCAGCGTCGGTGCGGGCCAGCAGCACGGTCGGCGTGCCGGAGACGTCGGCGGCCAGACGCGCGGCGGTCAGCTTGGCGATGTTTTCGCGGGTCGGCACGAGCACCTTGCCGCCCATGTGGCCGCACTTCTTCACCGAAGCGAGCTGGTCTTCGAAGTGCACGCCCGCGGCGCCCGCTTCAATCATCGCCTTCATCAGTTCGAACGCGTTCAGCACGCCGCCGAAACCGGCTTCAGCGTCGGCCACGATCGGCGCGAAGTAGTCGATGTAACCTTCGTCGCCCGGATTCTTGCCTTCCGACCACTGGATCTGATCAGCGCGCGTCAGCGTATTGTTGATGCGCTTCACGACGAGCGGCACCGAGTTCGCCGGATACAGCGACTGGTCCGGGTACATTTCACCGGCGACGTTCGCATCGCCCGCCACTTGCCAGCCCGACAGGTAGATCGCCTTCAGGCCGGCCTTGACCTGCTGCATCGCCTGATTGCCCGTCAACGCGCCGAGCGAGTTGACGAACGGCTCATTGTTGACGCTTTCCCACAGTTTTTCCGCGCCGCGCTTGGCAAGCGTGTGCTCCACTTGCAGCGAGCCGCGCAGACGGATCACGTCTTCAGCGGTGTACGTACGCTTCACGCCTTTCCAGCGCGGATCGGTTTCCCATTGCTGTTGGAGTTGCTTGGCTTGTTGTTCGCGGGACATGGTGTGCTCCTTGGTTGCCTGTAATGGATGGGTGACTCTTGTCTTCGTCGAAGCGGGCCGTTTGAGGCGTTTCGTTTCGTGAAGTCTTATATAAGAGTCTAGGCAAATCGACCGGCGCACAATAGCGGTCTGGGAGCGTTTTTTGATTATTTATTTGCGTTAAAAATCAATTGTTTAAGTGTTTCGTTCCGCATTAAGAAACGCCTTTTTCCATCTTGCAATAGATGCTCTTGTGCATTGCAGCACGATTTTTTACGACGCAAAAAAATTTTCCACATCGTGAAATATGGGTGATTACCAAAATATGGGCGAAAAAAAACCGGCGCCTGAGCACCGGTTTCTTTCGACTGACGGACGGCGCAGGGCCGTCCGGGTCTTTTCAGGCCGCCTCACGTACTGAACGAGCTACGCAAACAGCACTTGCCTGATAACTGCTGAGTCCTTCTTAGCTGCTTAGCTACCACGGCGCGCCGTGCGCGGACCGTCGCTGCGGCGTGCGCCGTAGCCACCGTCACGCGAACCGCCACCGAAGCCACCGTCACGCGAACCGCCGCCGAAGCCACCTTCGCGCGAACCGCCGCCTGCCGACTTGCCGGCCCAGCCGCCACCATTGCTGCTACCGCTGCGCGAACCACCGCCGCTACCGGCCGGCTTGCCTGCGCCGCTGCCGCTACCGAAGCGACGGCCACCGCCGTTGCCACCGCCCGGACGGCCACGGCCGCCAAAGCCAGGACGGCCACCACCGCCCGACGGAGCCGACTTGCGCGGCTCGAAGCCTGCAACGACGTTGACCGGCAGCGGGGTGCGCACGAAGCGCTCGATGCGCTTGAGGGCGCCTTGTTCCGCGTGGTGCACGAGGCTCACTGCGATACCCGAGCGGCCAGCACGGCCGGTACGGCCGATACGGTGCACGTAGTCTTCAGCGAACTTCGGCAGATCGTAGTTGAACACGTGCGTGATGCCCGGGATGTCGATACCGCGAGCGGCGACGTCCGTTGCCACCAGCACGCGCACACGGCGCTCGCGCAAGGCCTTGATCGTGCGGTTACGTGCGCCTTGCGGCAGATCGCCATGGAGGGCTGCCGATTCGAAACCGGCGTCGGCCAGACGGCCAGCCAGTTGGTCCGCGTCCATCTTGGTTGCCGTGAAGACGATAGCCTGGTCGAGGCCTTCGTCACGCAGCAGATGGTCGAGCAGACGATCCTTGTGATCGCGGTCGTCGACGTAATGGACGGTTTGCGCGATGTTGGTGCGTTGTTCGAGGCGTTGAACGATCTCGATACGTTCCGGATCCTTCAGCAGGCGGCCGGTCAGCGAGCTGATCTTGCCGTCGAGCGTGGCCGAGAACAGCATGGTCTGGCGCGTTGCCGGCGTAGCCGCGACGATGGTTTCGATGTCTTCGATGAAGCCCATGTCCAGCATGCGGTCAGCTTCGTCGAGCACGAGAATCTGCAGTTGCGACAGATCGATACGGCCGCGTTCCAGGTGGTCGATCAAACGGCCCGGCGTGGCAACCAGGATTTCCGGGTTCTTTGCCAGCAGCATCAATTGTTGACCGTAAGCGACGCCGCCCAGAATGCTGACGGTGCGCAGACGCTTGAGGTGCTTGCCGTACGTGGCAGCGGCGGTGGTGACCTGCATCGCGAGTTCGCGGGTCGGCGTCAGAACCAGCATGGTCGGACGGGCAACCGGTTGCGGACGGCGCGTGCGGGCACCGTCAGCCGGGCGCGGCTCACGCGGCTGGCTGGCTTGCGCCTTTTGCAGTTGCGAGAAACGTTCGATAGCGGGCAGCATGAACGCAGCGGTCTTGCCCGAACCGGTCGGGCTCGAGACCATCAGATCGCGGCCGGCAATGCCGGCGGGGATCGCGCGTTGCTGAACCGGAGTCGGATTTTGATATCCAGCGGCGGTCAGGGCGGAGACGACATCCGCGGACAGACCGAGCGACGCGAACGACGGGCCGGTCGGGGCTGCGGCTTCTGCGGCGACAGCTTCCGGAGCGGCAGCAACAGCTGCAGCTTGTGCGGGTGCAGCGTCACTGCTGGCGAGACCGAGGGCCTGATCGGCGATGGCGTTCAACGGGCTGCTGGAGGTATTGCTCGAAGTCATGAAAATCCTTGGTAAAACCTTGGTACACACGGAATTAAAACGTCGGCGCCAATCGGCATACCCAAGTCGTCGGATTCAGCGAGCAAAAAAGCAGCGAGCAAATCGAAAAACGGGGGCAGCTCGCGACAATGAAGGCGAGCTTTTCGTTAGAAGCTGTATCGGATGCGACATGCCAACACGGCGTGCCGCCAGCCTGGGACATGATCGCCCGTAGGGGGCTAGGCAGGAGGGGACAGGTTCTAAACTGGATTGGAGCTAAACGCTACGAGGCGCTGCGCCGCAAAGGCCGCTAGAGGAAAGCCGGGCAAAGCAGTGAAGCGCAGGCAGTATTCTATAGGGTTTTGTTGCACTGCGCCACCGTTAAGAAGTTTCTTAGGGAAAACTTTCGTTCTGGCTGCTGAACGGGCTTGAAGCGGACTTAAAAAGCGCGCTTAGGTCAGTTCAGGTGGCCGCGCCGCTTTTAAGCGCCTCGACCAGTTCAACGTATTGCTGCTTTGCCGCGTCTTGCGCGGTGCCCTTTAGCGCGCCCCATGCATCGTACTTGTATTTGCCGACGATGTCGGTGAAGCCCGGCTTGTCGCCGTGGACGTCGCCTTCGGTGGCCTGCTTGAAGAGGGCGTAAAGGCGCAGAAGGGTGAGGTTGCCCGGACGCTCCGGCAGTTGCTTGACGTCTTCCTGGGCCTGGCCGAACTGGGTGTTGATGTCTGTCATTGATTTTTTGCCCTCGAGGCGGGTCGGGTTGAGCTTGGCCGATGATCATAACAACTGGTCGTTATCGTGGGACCGAGGGCTTATTCCAAAAATGCGCCTTGCCCGCGGGACGAAGCCTTCCCCAAAACCATATCCACCCGCGTGGTGCCGATTACAATACGGTCCATGACTCAAACTGTGCTTCTTGCCCTCGATACCTCGACCGAATTCTGCTCGGTAGCGCTCCTGTCCACTGATCACATCGCGGGCCAGGCCGCCGGCGCAGCCCGCATCTGGGTCCGCCACGAGCAAACCGGCGCGGTCTCCAGCACGCGCCTGCTCCCGGCGATTCGCGAACTTTTCGACGAAGCCGGCCTGAAACTGGCCGACTGCCACGCCATTGCCTTCGGCTCCGGTCCCGGTTCATTCACGGGTCTTCGCACGGCGACTGGCGTCGCGCAGGGCCTCGCGTTCGGCCTGAACCTGCCGGTCGTGCCGATCAGCACACTGCTGGCCTGCGCGGAAAGCGCACGGCTGCGCGATCCATCAGCGACCCGCGTGCTCGCGGCGCTCGACGCCCGGATGGACGAAATCTATTGGGCCGACTACGCATGGGACGTAGCCCTTGGCGAATGGCGCACGCTTCGGCCGGCTTCGCTCGACGCGCCTGAAGGCCTCGTTTTACCCGACGTCCCCTTTATCTTGGCTGGCAATGCTGCTGCAGCCTTCGGTGCGCGGCTGCCCGCCGTCGCGGCGGCGCGAGCCGTCGACAGTGA
Organism: Paraburkholderia sp. RL17-337-BIB-A; assembly: GCF_046025895.1. Classification (NCBI taxonomy): domain Bacteria; kingdom Pseudomonadati; phylum Pseudomonadota; class Betaproteobacteria; order Burkholderiales; family Burkholderiaceae; genus Paraburkholderia; species Paraburkholderia sp. RL17-337-BIB-A. The sequence goes on from NZ_JARESY010000001.1 coordinate 1,672,608, forward strand.
AGCGCTGCCGCACGCCGTGCCGCTCGCGCACGCGGCGCTGCGTGCGTTTCGCGCCGGCCGCACCGTGCCGGCCGATCAGGCCGCGCCGGAATACATTCGCGACAAGGTCGCCCAGACCACCGCCGAGCGCGTCGCCGACAAAGCGGCCAAGGCCGAGCAAGCCGCAGCCGCTGCCGCAATCGCCGCCAGGCTGGCGCATGACGCGCAACAAGGTGAGGGCCGGCAATGAGTGGCGTGTTACTGGCGGACCGCTACATGTCGCCGATGACCGAAGGCGATCTGGACGAGGTCGCCGCCATCGAAAAAATCGCCTACGAATTCCCCTGGAGCCGTGGCAATTTCGGCGACTCGCTGCGCAACGGCTATTTCGGCATCTGTCTGCGTCACGTAACGGGCACGCTGATCGGTTATTGCGTGCTGATGCCGGTGGTCGATGAAATGCATCTGCTCAATTTGTGCGTGACGCCCGCCGCGCAAGGCGCAGGTGCCGGGCTCGCGCTGCTGCGCGAAGCGGTGCGCATTACCCGCGCCGAAAAACTCGAAGGTCTGCTGCTCGAAGTGCGACCGTCGAATCATCGGGCTATCCGGCTTTACGAGCGCTTCGGCTTTGCGTCGATTGGCCGGCGCAAAAATTATTATCCGGCGCGGCATCGCAGCCGGGAGGACGCCATCGTGATGCGTTTCTCGTTTGCCACGGAGGGCGCAGATGGCGCTGCATGAATCGGTACTGGAAGAGTTCGGGCTCGCGCCGCTGTGGGTGCGTCGCGGGATGTCGGCGGCGCCGGAGTCCGCGGGCGAAACCGCGCTCGAGCAGGGTGCTGTTGCGACCGCGGCTTCTGTAGCGCGTCCTGACGATCCGCGTGCGGTAGCGCGTGAGGTGTCGCCGGCTGCGCTTGCGCGGGATGGTCGGCAGGCCGCGTCCGCGTCTGCGTCCACTTCCGCGAACGATACGCCGTTGCTCGCGATGCACACGGGCGAAGCGCGGCACGCTGACGCTGCCCAGATGCAGGGCGAGCGTCACGCGCAGGGTCGGGCAGATCAGCCGCCTGCGTCAACGGAGACACGCGGTCGTTCTGATCGCGAGGCTTCGGCACGTGCAAGCGATTCGTCGAGTTCCATGCAGGAAAGCGAGCGGCGTGGACCGCCGCCAGCGCACGAACAGACGCAAGGGCGTATGCAGGCGGCAGTCGATGCGCGGCAACCGATCAAGCCGCCATCGCAGCAGTTGCGAGCACCTGAACCACCGGCGTTCGATGCTCCGCCCGACGACGATTTCGCATGGTTCGACGATCAGCCGCCCTACGCGCCCGCTGAAGCGCGCCGCGAGACACCCGAGCCGTCCTCGATCCAGACGCTCGACTGGGACGCGTTGAGCGAGCAGGTCGCTGCGTGCGAGCGCTGCCGTCTGTGCGAGAAACGCACGAACACGGTATTCGGCGTCGGCGACCGCAACGCCGACTGGATGCTGATCGGCGAAGCGCCGGGCGAGAACGAAGACCGCCTGGGCGAGCCGTTCGTCGGCCAGGCCGGCAAGCTGCTCGACAATATGCTGCGTTCGCTGACGCTCGCGCGCGACACCAACGTCTATATCGCCAATGTGATCAAGTGCCGCCCGCCAGGCAACCGCAATCCCGAGCCGGACGAAGTCGCGCGTTGCGAGCCTTATCTGCAGCGCCAGGTCGCGCTGGTCAAGCCGAAGCTGATCATTGCACTGGGCCGCTTCGCCGCGCAAAGCCTGCTCAGGACCGAGGCGAGTATTTCATCGCTGCGCGGCCGCGTGCATGAGTACGAAGGGGTACCGGTCATCGTCACCTATCACCCGGCCTATCTGTTGCGCAGCCTGCCGGACAAAGCGAAGGCCTGGGCAGACCTGTGTCTCGCGCGCGATACGTGGCTCGCGGCGGGCGGCGTGCCGTCCCAAGCGGCCAAGTGACCGGCACGACCGGGCCGACGGCGCGCCTCGCCGCCGCCCCCGGCACATCCGGCACATCCGGCACATCCGGCACATCCGGCACATCCGGCGCGTCAGGCACATCCGGCACACCGGCCGCACCCGCCACATCCGCAGCGCTCCTCGAGGCGCTGCTCTACACATTGCGTGAACCGGTCGTGCGTGATCTCGCGTGGTTGCTGCTGAGCGCCGATTTGTTGCGCGCGCAACCACCGGTAGGCATGCTCGCCAGTCCTTTCGACACGTCACAGGAAGCTGAAGCAACCGTCGACTGGTTACGCGCGCTGGATGCCGATCCCGCCGAGTTGCAGCGCGAACTTACCGCAACGCGTATCACGCGTCTTGGCCGCTACGCCGAACGGCTGCTCGGATGGTTCCTGGAACATGGACCGGCGGCGCGCCTGGTCGCGGCCAGTTTGCCGTTGCGGCGCGCGGGCGTCACGCTCGGTGAATGCGATTTCCTGGTGACGACGCAGCAGGGTGCGCGGCTGCATTGGGAACTTGCGGTGAAGTGCTATCTGCATGCCGGCGAGGGCCACGTGCGATCGATCACGCAGTTGGACTCGCACTCGGTCACGCAGTCGACCACACCATCGACCACGTACCCGGCGGCGCGCTTAGCCGACTACGTCGGCCCGAATCTGAAAGACCGCTTCGATCTGAAGCTTGCGCACGTGCTGAATCATCAACTGCCGTTGAGCGGGCGCGACGAGTTCGCGTCGGTCGGCTACCCAGGGCCGTGGACGCCGCAGATGTATATCAAAGGCTGGTTGTTCTATCGCGTTGGCGAGGCGCCGGCCGGGCCTGCCGAACTCGATCCGTCGCACGGACGTGGCTGGTGGGTTACGCGCAGCGATTGGTCGGACTTTGCCGCCGCGCATGCGCAAACGTGGCGCCTGTTGCCGCGGCTGGAATGGCTTGCGCCGAGGCGTCATGAGCGGCGTGAAGCGGAGGCTTCGGGAATCGCTTTTGCCGATGCGCACACGCTCGCTGAGCAAATCTCAAATCAGCATGGACCGACGATGGTCGCGGCATTTGCCGACGACGGCGTGGGCAACTTGATAGAGCGCTCGCGCGGCTTCATCGTCCCAGACGACTGGCCCGGGCGCGCGCAGGCCTACGCGCAGCAATAGCGCAGGCGCAAGGCGCCTCAGTCACCACCAGCGATAAAAATGATGCACCGGTCCGACGCCGCTGCCGACGTCGAGCCGATCGCTCGCCTGCAAAGCGCCGGTCAGATACAGCTTGGCGTCGGCGACCGCGCTCGCCAGATCGGCGCGCTGCGGAATCAGTGCCGCAATCGCCGCCGACAGCGTGCACCCCGTCCCATGCGTATTCTTCACCGGCACGCGCGGGCCGAAGAGACGCAGCGTGCCTCTGTCTTCCACGAGCCAGTCGGGACTGTCGGCCGCGCTCAAATGGCCCCCCTTCATCAGCACCGCCCGCGCGCCAAGCGCACGCAGCGCTTCGCCTTGTTCGACCATGCCGGCTTCGTCGGTGGCGGCTGGCACGCCTAACAAGGCCGCGGCTTCCGGCAGATTCGGCGTCAACAGATCGGCCAGCGGCAGCAACTCGTCACGCACGACCGCGACCGCGTCCGGCAGCAGCAGCGCGTGATTGCTCTTCGAGATCATCACCGTGTCGAGCACGACGTGCTTCGGTTTGTGCCGCCGCAATGCATCGGCGACCGCGCGCGCGATTTGCGCATTCGCGAGCATGCCGATCTTCACCGCATCGATACGGATGTCGTCGAACACCGCGTCGAGTTGTGCGGTGATGAAGGCGGGCTCCGGCGCATGAATCGCCGTGACGCCGCGCGTGTTCTGCGCGGTGAGCGCGGTGATCACGCTCGCGCCGTAAGCGCCGAGCGCCGAGAACGCCTTCAGATCGGCCTGAATGCCGGCGCCGCCGCCGGAATCCGAACCGGCGATCGTCAGCACATTGGGAATGGGTTGAGTCATGGCAAAGCGAGGAAAGGGGAAAGGCGCGGGCAGTCAGCGTAGTGCCTGCCGCGGGGTCAGTGCTTGACTTCGCCGATCAGCGCGACCGAGTCGAACGCGCGCTGATTCGCCTGATGGCGCCGCATCACGAACCACATCATCACGCAGACGAAGGTGCCGAACAGCACGATCACCGCCGTGACCGGCACGTCGAGCCAGACCAGCACAGCGTACAGGCACAGCATCACGAGTACCGAGAGATTTTCGTTGAAGTTCTGTACCGCGATCGAGTGACCCGCCGACAGTAGCACGTGGCCGCGATGCTGAAGCAGCGCGTTCATCGGAACGACGAAAAAGCCCGACAGGCCGCCGACGATCATCAGGAAGATATACGCAACGATCAGATAGCCCGGCACATGCACACGGCCGAAATACAGGCCCCAATGCGTGGGGAAGAGGTCGCGTGTGTAGAAGGCCATCAACATCACGGCGATGCCCATCATGATGCCGACCGGAAGTACCGTCAGCGACTTCTTCAACGGCACGCGCGAGGCGGCGAAAATCGCGCCGGCTGCCACGCCGACTGCCACCACCGCTTGCAGGATCGCGGCCTCCGAAAGCGACATGCTCAGCGACACTTCCGCCCACTTCAGCACAATGAATTGCAGCGTCGCGCCGGCGCCCCAGAACAGCGTGGTGACGGCGAGCGAAATCTGGCCGAGCTTGTCGCGCCACAGCACGAGAAAACAGTCGGCGAAATCGGTGACCAGCTTGATCGGGCCGCGTTCCTGTTTCGGATAGCGCGCGCCGGTGTCGGGAATGCGCAGATTGAAGAGCGCCGCGATCACGTAGATTGCCATGATCACCAGCATCGCCGCTTCAGCGGGCGTGTTGACCGTGGGGATGTGCTGCCGGAGGATCGGTGCGGCAATGTGCGGGCTGATGAGTGCGCCGCCGAGCACGGTGCCGAGAATGATCGAACCCACCGTGGTGCCTTCGATCCAGCCGTTCGCCGCGACCAGCCGGTCAGGCGGCAGCAGTTCGGTGAGAATGCCGTATTTGGCGGGCGAGTAGGCCGCCGCGCCGAAACCCACAATGCCATAGGCGATCAACGGGTGCGCGCCGATCAGCATCGTGATGCAGCCGACGACCTTGATGGTATTGGTGACGAACATCACGCGACCCTTTGGACGGGAGTCGGCGAAGGCCCCCACGAAGGCGGCCAGAACGACGTACGACAGCACAAAGAACAACTTGAGCAGCGGCGTCATCCAGTTCGGGGCGTGGAGGTCTTTCAGCAGTGCAATAGCAGCGATCAGAAGCGCATTGTCGGCCAGCGACGAAAAAAACTGCGCGGCCATGATGGTGTAAAAACCTTTTTTCATCTGATGCGATGCTGTCCTCGCTGCGGTCTGTCCGCCCCGGCCGTGTGCAAAGCGTCCGGGCTTATACCGTTCGAAATGGGTTGTGCGCACGGCTTTATATCATGAAAATAGCTGGATTCGGACTAGCAGAATCCTTGATCGCACCGCCCAGCGGGCCGCCGAGCGCTGAAAACGCCCTGTAAGCTCCTGATTCGCAAGCGTCTTTACGAAAATTGCCCATGCCGCGCCCCCTCTCAGCCACGATTCACACTGCCGCACTCGCCAATAATCTCGCTGTCGCCCGGCGCTACGCGCCCAAATCCAAGGTGTGGGCCGTCGTCAAGGCCAACGCCTACGGGCACGGCCTCGCGCGCGCTTTTCCCGGTTTGCGCGCAACCGACGGCTTTGGCTTGCTGGACCTGGAAGAAGCCGTCAAGTTGCGTGAATTGGGCTGGGCCGGCCCGATTCTTCTGCTGGAAGGCTTCTTCCGGTCGACCGATATCGACGTGATCGACCGCTACAGCCTGACCACGGCGCTGCACTCGGACGAACAGTTGCGGATGCTCGAAATGGCGCGCCTGTCCAAGCCGGTCAATATCCAGCTGAAGATGAACACCGGCATGAATCGCCTCGGTTACACGGTGGAAAAATTCCGCTCCGCGTGGGAGCGCGCGCGGGCCTGCCAGGGTGTCGGCCAGATCACCTTGATGACCCATTTCTCGGACGCCGACAGCGACCGCGGCGTGGCTCACCAGATGGAAGCGTTCGAGCGCGGCGCACAAGGCATTGCCGGCGCGCGCAGCCTGTCGAATTCGGCGGCCACGCTGTGGCATCCCGCCGCGCACTTCGACTGGGTCCGCCCGGGCATCATTCTGTACGGCGCGTCGCCTTCGGGCGTGACGGCCGCGATCGAAGGCACCGGCCTGCAACCAGCCATGACGCTCACCTCTGAGCTGATCGCCGTGCAGACGCTCGCCGAAGGCCACACGGTCGGTTATGGTTCGATGTTCAAGGCGCGCGGGCCGATGCGCATCGGCGTGGTGGCCTGCGGTTACGCGGACGGTTATCCGCGGGTCGCGCCGGAAGGCACGCCGGTGATCGTCGACGGCGTGCGTACGCGGATCGTGGGGCGGGTGTCGATGGACATGCTGACCGTCGACCTGACGCCGGTCCCGACCGCCAATGTCGGCTCGCGCGTCGAACTGTGGGGCGCGTCGCTGCCGATCGACGATGTCGCGCAGGCATGCGGCACGATTGGCTACGAGCTGATGTGCGCGGTGGCGCCGCGTGTGCCGGTGCGTGCGGAGTAAGGCACGGCGCTGACAGGCCGGGTGAGAGCCGCGCATGGCGGCCTCAATGGCGGTACCGGAGAGGGTCCCAAAGACGGTTGCAGTGAGCTCCTCGACGAGGAGCGCTCAGCGAGCCCATCAATCCAAAGAACAGCAATACAGGCAAGGGCGCGTGGCTAAACAGAAGACGTTGTACATCTGCAGTGAATGCGGCGGCCAATCGCCGAAGTGGGCCGGACAGTGCCCGTCATGCAATGCGTGGAACATGCTGGTGGAGTCGGTCGCGGAGGCGCCGTCCACGCATCGCTTCCAGTCGCTCGCGAAGAGCGCGCCGGTGCGGCGTCTCGCCGATATCGAAGCGTCCGACGTGCCGCGCTTCTCAACCGGCGTCAGCGAGTTCGACCGTGTACTGGGCGGCGGCCTCGTGCCGGGCGGCGTGGTGCTGATCGGCGGCGATCCGGGCATCGGCAAATCGACGCTGCTCTTGCAATCGCTCGCGGAAATTGCGGCGGACAAACGCGCGCTCTATATCAGCGGTGAAGAATCGGCCGCGCAGATTGCGTTGCGCGCGCAACGACTTTCTTTGCTGGAACCCGGCTCGAAAGCCAGCGAGCTGCAACTGCTGGCGGAAATCCAGCTCGAGAAAATTCAGGCGACCATCGCCGAGCAGCGACCGGACGTCGCGGTGATCGACTCGATTCAAACCGTCTATTCCGATGCGCTGACTTCAGCGCCTGGTTCGGTCGCGCAAGTGCGAGAGTGCGCGGCGCAGTTGACGCGCATCGCCAAACAGTCGGGCACCACGATCATCATGGTCGGCCACGTCACCAAGGAAGGTGCGCTGGCCGGGCCGCGCGTGCTCGAGCACATCGTCGATACGGTGTTGTACTTCGAGGGTGACACCCACTCGTCGTACCGCCTGGTGCGCGCGATCAAGAACCGTTTCGGCGCGGTCAACGAACTCGGCGTGTTCGCGATGACCGAGCGCGGTCTGCGCGGTGTTGCCAATCCGTCGGCTTTGTTTCTGTCGCAGCACGAGCAATCCGTTCCGGGGTCGTGCGTGCTGGTGACGCAGGAAGGCACGCGGCCGCTGCTGGTCGAAGTGCAGGCGCTGGTCGATGCGGCCAACGCGCCGAATCCGCGGCGGCTCGCCGTGGGGCTGGAACAGAATCGTCTGGCGATGCTGCTGGCGGTGCTGCATCGGCACGCCGGCATCGCCTGTTTCGATCAGGACGTGTTCCTGAACGCGGTGGGGGGCGTGAAGATCACCGAACCCGCGGCCGACCTGGCCGTCTTGCTTGCGATCCACTCCTCGATGCGCAATAAGCCGCTGCCCAAGGGGCTGGTCGTATTCGGCGAGGTGGGGCTTGCCGGCGAAATCCGGCCGTCGCCACGCGGTCAGGATCGTCTCAAGGAAGCGGCCAAACTGGGCTTTTCGGTCGCGGTCATTCCGAAGGCCAATGCACCGAAACAGCCGATTGAAGGCTTACAAGTCGTTGCGGTCGAACGCATCGAACAGGCCATCGACCGGGTCCGCACGCTTGAGTAGACGGGGCTTTGGCGCTCGCGGGCGCGTTGGCTCCCGTAATGGGCCGTAAATATCTCCATATTGGCTGTAACCTACCCGACATTCCTTTTTCCTAAGCTTCGAAGGTGTTGCATCCCTTCTGATGCGGAAAAAAGGATCGCGCCTTGAAACAGTCATATGAAACCGCAGCCGAGCGGCCCATGCAGGTGCGCGGCTGCCGCGTCTCCGAGCCTATTCGCCAGCCTTGGGGCGGTGCTTGCCGAATTGTCGAATGGATCGACACGACGGGGCAGATTTCCCGCCGGGTAGTGGCCGAAGATGTTACCGCCGCCGAAGTGCGCGCGACGATCAACCGTCACGTGGAAGGCCGCAAGCATTTCCTGTACGACGACGAACAAACCCCGCGCCAGGTTTTGCCGCGGCAGACGGCGGCGCGGCGCTGAGGTTTTGGGGGTGGCGGGTTAGGCCTTGTGGCCTGAATTGTGAGTTGGTTGTTGCAGGCCACGGACTTGCAAGATCGCCATGAGCCCGGAAAACGAGATCGCTGGACCGCGGGCCGGCTAGATCCGCCAGATCCGCCGACCGGGCAGACCCGCCAGATCCGCCAGACCGTCTGCCTACGACTTAGCTTGGCGTTTGCCTGATCTTGGCCGCCCTTCAGTGGCGCTCAACCGGTCCGGCGACCATCTTCGCCGGCATCGTTTTCGGCCTGGTCTTCGTTCATCGCGGCGTACGCCTCGCGATTGAACAGCGGGTGCTGCGCGGCTTCGGCCGGGGTCAGCACCGGCGAGACGCAGCAGTCTAGCGACTCCAGCAGCAGGACCCATTCTTCCAGCGGGCGCTTGCCGATCAGCCCGGCCAACTCGTGCGTCAACGCGGCGGCGTCCGGGCCGCCGATTGCCTGACCGAGGCTCCAGTGACGCGTCGCCCATTCGGGCCGGTCGAGCGCCATACATAGCGTTTCCCAGAATTTCAGCTCAAGCGCGCCGACCGCGAGCCAGCGATCGTCGAGCGTCCGATAGAGGTTGTAGCAGGGCACGCCGCCGTTCAGCAGACCGGCGCCGGCGGCCGGTGCGGCGCCTTCGTTGGAGAGTGCGACTTGCGCGACGACGTTGTGCGCGTGGGTGACATGCGTCATCGATACGTCGACGAAGCGGCCAAGGCCTCCGCGCGACACATGCCATAACGCGGCGAGAATTTGCGTCACCGCGCTCAACGCGCCGCCGAGCAGGTCGGCAATCTGGAAATTCGGCAGAATCGGCGCGCCGTCGCGGCCCGCCAGTTGGTCTAGCACGCCCGCGTAGCCGATGTAGTTGAGATCGTGGCCAGCATGGTCGACAAACGGGCCGCTCGCGCCGTAACCGCTGATCGCGCAGTAGACCAGCCTTGGATTGACCGCGCGCAGGGTTTCGTAGCCGATGCCGAGACGCTCCATCACGCCGGGCCGGAAACTCTCGATCAGCACATCCGCCTCGGCCGCGAGCGCGCGCAACACAGTGCGGCCCGCTTCCGATTTGAGGTCGAGGCGCGTCTCGCGCTTGCCGCGGTTCACCAGCCGGTAAAACGCGCCGGGGCGGCCTGCCACGCGGTCGCTAGATGACTGCATCATCGTGCGGGTGGGGTCGCCCGTGCCCGGCGCTTCGATCTTCAGCACGTCGGCGCCGAGTTCTGCAAGCCGCAAGGCGGCTACGGGACCGGGAAGCAGGCGCGTCAGGTCCAGCACGCGCAGGCCCTGAAGCGGAGCAGGTGCTGCCGCGGATGACGGCGCACCTGACGAAGCACCTGACGAAGCACCTGACGAAGCACCAGACGAAGCACCAGACGAAGCACCAGACGAAGCACCAGACGAAGCACCAGACGAAGCACCAGACGAAGCACCAGACGAAGCACCATACGAAGCACCAGACGAAGCACCAGACGAAGCACCAGACGAAGCGCCTGACGAAGCACCTGGCGAAGCGCCTGACGAAGCACCTGGCGAAGCGCCTGACGAAGCACCTGACGAAGGACCAGACGAATCACCAGACGGTGACGCTGACGCCCCGGCCGAAGCCGCGGACGATGACGCAACTGAAGCCGCGGACGAGTTCACGCGTGACAAGAGCTACCTCCGATCGATGCCGGCGCGGTTGAGCAACAGCCTGCCGCTAGCCGATTTGTTCGAGTTCCTCGTGAATCTCGAGCCATTCGGCTTCGAGCGCATCGAGGCGCGCGTTCACATCTGCCTGACGGCGGATCGCCTCCGTCAGCCTGCTTTTCTGCTCGGGCTCGTAACTCGCCGGATCGACGACGAACGCATCGAGCGTCGTCTTCTCCGCGTTGAGCGTGTCCATTTCCTTCTCGATCTTGTTGATGCGGCTTTGCAGCGGCTTCTTCAGATGCGCAAGCTTTTGCCGCGTTTCCGCTTCGAGGCGACGCTGCTCCTTGCGATTGACGCCGCCGTCCGCGCTCTCCGCGCCGTTCGATGACGTGCCCGCTTTCAGCGCCGCGCGTTGTTCCGCGGCATGTTGGAGCAGCCAGTCGCGATAGTCGTCCAGATCGCCGTCGAATTCCTGCAGACGGTGTTTGGCGACCAGCATGAACACGTCGGTGGTGGCGCGCAGCAGATGCCGGTCGTGCGACACCAGAATCAGCGTGCCCTCGAATTGCGCGAGTGCCATGGTCAACGCGTGACGCGTTTCGAGGTCCAGGTGGTTGGTCGGCTCGTCGAGCAGCAGCAGATTCGGTTTTTGCCAGATGATCAGCGCGAGCGCCAAACGCGCTTTTTCGCCGCCCGAGAAGGGGGCGATCTTCGCGGTCGCCATTTCGCCGGAAAAGTTGAAACTGCCGAGGAAGTCGCGCAATTCCTGTTCGCGCGTATCCGGCGCAAGACGCGCCAGATGTTGCAGCGGCGTGTCGTCCGGCCGCAAGGTTTCGAGTTGATGCTGCGCGAAGTAACCGATGCGCAGACCCTTGCCTTCGCGCACATGGCCACCGAGCGCTTCGAGCGTGCCGGCGAGCGTTTTGATCAGCGTCGATTTGCCCTGACCGTTCGCACCGAGCAGGCCGATGCGCTGGCCGTTCTGGATCGACAGCATCACATGGTCGACGATCGGAATTTCGCCGTCTGCACCGTGATAGCCGCACCGCACGTCTTCCATCACCATCATCGGATTCGGTGCGGAATCGGGCGTGCGGAATTCGAAGGTGAATGGCGAAGACGCATGCGCCGGCGCGATCAGCTCCATCTTTTCGAGCGCCTTCACGCGGCTCTGCGCCTGGCGTGCCTTGGTGGCCTGCGCCTTGAAGCGGTTGATGTAGCTCTGCAAATGCTCGACCGTGCGCTGTTGCTTTTCATACGCGCTTTGCTGCAACGCGATCTGTTGCGCGCGCAGTATTTCGAACTGCGAGTAGTTGCCGCCGTAACGCTTGATCTGTTGATGCTCCAGATGCAGCGTGACGTTGCAGACGGAATCCAGAAACTCGCGGTCGTGCGAGATCACGATCAGCGTGCCCGGATAACGGTGCAACCAGTCTTCGAGCCAGACGATCGCGTCGAGATCCAGGTGGTTAGTCGGCTCGTCGAGCAGCAGCAGATCGGAGCGGCACATCAGCGCCTGCGCCAGATTCAGCCGCATGCGCCAACCGCCCGAGAAACTGCTGACCGGTTCGCGCGTTTGTTCGAGCGTGAAGCCGAGGCCGAGCAGCAGCGCTTCGGCGCGGGCGGGTGCGGTGTAGCCGTCGGCGTCGGCGAATGCGGCGTGCGCTTCGCCTTCGGCGGCGCCGTCATGCGCGGCTGAGGCTTCGGCGATGCACGCTTCGATCGCGCGCAACGCGGCGTCGCCGTCGAGCGTATAGGCGAGAGCGGTCTTGTCCGCGGCGGGCGTTTCCTGCGCGACGTGGGCGATCTGCCAGTTCGGTGGGATAGAGAAATCGCCGCCGTCGGCGTGCAGTTCGCCGAGCAGCACGGCAAATAGCGTCGACTTGCCCGCGCCGTTGGCCCCCACCAGGCCGGCCTTCTCGCCCGGGTTGAGGGTGAACGTGGTGTTTTCAAAGAGCGGCTTGGTGCCGCGCGCGAGGCTGAACTGGTTAAAGCGGATCACGAAGAGGCCGGCTGGAGAAAAACGCTATTTTAGACTGCCGGGGCTGACACCGGGCACTCAGCCCGGATCGGCCATTCGGCCGACTGTACCGGCGAAGCTTTTGGCATAGACTGACGGCTTTCACGGGGAGAGCACATGACATCAATTTATTCGTTTTCCGCACGTACGCTCGGTGGCGAGGAAGTGAGCCTCGAGCGCTATCAAGGCAAGGTCTTGTTGATCGTCAACACGGCCAGCGAATGCGGCTTCACGCCGCAGTACGCGGGTCTGCAAAAGCTTTACGACACCTACGCGGCACGCGGACTCGCGGTGCTCGGTTTTCCGTGCAACCAGTTCGGTAAGCAGGAACCGGGTGACGCCGCGCAGATCGGCAGCTTCTGCGAAAAGAATTACGGCGTGACCTTCCCGATGTTCGACAAGATCGATGTGAATGGCGCCAATGCGCATCCGCTGTTCCGCTATATGACCGGCGAGGCGCCGGGCTTGCTAGGGCTCGAGGGGATCAAATGGAACTTCACCAAGTTCCTGATCGGCCGCGACGGCAATGTGGTGAAGCGCTATGCACCGTTGACCAAGCCCGAGGCGATTACCGAGGACATCGAAAAGCTGCTGTAACGGGTCGCGGAGCCGGGAGTTCCGCTCGGGCCCGGAGGCTGGAATCAGTGAGCGGTCGGGAGCCAGCGTCCGAACCCGGATCCGAACTGATGCCGATGCCGATGCCGATGCCGGTGCTGTGCCGGCGCGGATGCCGCCTTCAGCGGCTCAGCAGCGGTGCGGCTACAGAATCGGCGAGAACAACCGCGCCACGTGCATCAGCACGCGCCGCAGCGCGCTTGCCTGACGGTACTCGTTGCGGTCGATTTCGAGCGAATCCGCGAAGTCCTTGAGCAGCATCGTTTCGACATCCTTGGCAAAGCCGCGGTCCACGGTCAGCACCATGATCTCGAAGTTCAGCCGGAACGAGCGGTTGTCGAGATTGGCGCTGCCGATTGCCGCTGCCACGCTGTCGATCAGCACGACCTTCTGATGCAGGAAGCCCGGCTGGTAGCGGAAGATCCGGATGCCCGCGCGCAGCGAGTCGTACGCATACAGTTTCGAGGCGGCGAACACCACGCGGTGATCGCGCCGGCATGGAATCAGAATGCGCACATCCACGCCGCGCAGCGCCGCCAGCCGCAACGCGGCGAACACGGCTTCGTCGGGCACGAGGTAAGGCGTGGTGATCCAGATGCGCTCGCGTGCCGCGTTGATCGCCTCGACGAAGAAAAGCGAGCAGGTCTCCTGCCTGTCGGCCGGACCGCTCGGCACCACGAGGCAGTGCATGCCACCTTCGGTTGGCTGGAAAGCGGGCATGTCGAACTCGGGCAGTTGCTGGGTCGCCCAGTGCCAATCCTCGGTGAACACGAACTGGATGCTGGCCACGGCCGGGCCGCGCACTTCGATATGCGTATCGCGCCATGGCGACAGAGGTGGTTTGCCGCCGAGATATTCGACACCGACGTTGTGGCCGCCGACAAACGCGCGTTCACCGTCCACCGAGACGATCTTGCGGTGGTTGCGGAAGTTCAGCTGCAGGCGGTTTACAAAGCGGCGATTGGTGGCGAACGGGTGGGTCTCCACGCCGGCCGCCCGCAGCGCCGCCACGTAACGGTGTGGCAGATCGAAACTGCCGATGCTGTCGTACAGGAAGTAGACGCGCACGCCTTGCTGCGCTTTCGCGATCAGCGCGTCTTTGAGCATTTCGCCGAGCGCGTCGTCGCGCACGATGAAGAACTGCACGATCACGTATTTGCGCGCGCCTTCGATCGCTTCGAAGATCGCCTCGAAAGTCGCGGCGCCGTTCACCAGCGTGCGCACGGCATTGCCCGGCAGGAACGGCATGCCACCCAGGCGCGTGAGCGAATGCACGAGCCTCCCGCCCAGCTCCTGCGTAGGCAGCCCCGCGGAGGAAGCCTGCGTGTCCCATTCCGGAGGATGGGCGCGCGTCCGCAGCAATTCGTTTTCGACACGGCGAGCGTCGGCGTAACCCTGGAATTTGCTGCGGCCGAGGAACAGGTACGGCACCAGCGTCAGATACGGCATGGCGACCAGCGACACGGCCCACGCGATCGCGCCTTGCGATGTGCGCGTGTTCAGAATCGCGTGGCACGCCGCAACCACGCCGAGAATATGGGCGAGGGCGACGAGCGAGCCGATATGAAGCAGGTCGAATTGCATAGGCGATCCGGCGGTCCGGCGATAAAACGTCAGACCGGCAGATCCGCGGCCTGAATCAGGAACACGTTGTCATCGCCGGCGCTCGTCGACAGCCAGACCAGATCGAGGCCGCCGAATGCCGCTTCGACGTTCGCGCGCTCGTTGCCGATCTCGACCACCAGCACGCCGTCGTCGGTCAGCCAGTTGCGCGCCTCCGCAATGATCCGGCGCACGATGTCCATGCCGTCCGCGCCGCCTGCCAAAGCCATGTCCGGCTCATGCTTGTATTCGGCGGGCAGATCCTGCATCGAGGTGGCGTTTACATACGGCGGATTGCTGATGATCACGTCATAGCGGCGCTCGGCGAGCGGCGCGTACAGATCGCCTTCGAAGAGGGCGACACGGTCGTCGAGCCGGTAGTCCGCGACGTTGCGCGTGGCGACTTCCAGAGCGGGCGCGGAAAGGTCGACTGCGTCGATATCCGCGTTCGGGAATGCGTGCGCCGCGAGGATCGCAAGGCAGCCGGAGCCGGTGCAGAGTTCGAGCACGGCGCTGACCTGTTCGGGATCTTCGACGTACGGCTGCAGGCCGTCCTGCAGCAACTCGCCGATGAACGAACGCGGCACGATCGTGCGTTCGTCCACGTAAAAGCGGAAGCCGTGCATCCACGCTTCCTGCGTAATGTAGGCCGCCGGCACGCGCTGGCTGGCGCGGCGCTCGATCACGTTCAGCACGGCGTCGATTTCAGCCGCGGAGAGACGCGCGTCGAGAAACGGCTCCAGCAGATCGAGCGGCAGATGCAGCGTGTGCAGTATCAGATAAGCGGCTTCGTCGTAAGCGTTGGCCGAGCCGTGGCCGAACGACAACTCGGCCTGGTTGAAGCGCGACACCGCAAAACGCAGCAGGTCACGGACGGTGGAGAACGGGAGCGTCATCGCGGAAATTCCTTGGGGGTCAGGCGATCAATTGTTCGAGCACGCGGCGATACACGTTTTTCAGCGGCTCGATGTGTGCGACTTCGATATGTTCGTCGATCTTGTGGATGCTGGCGTTCAGCGGGCCGAATTCGATCACCTGCTCGCAGATGCGGGCGATGAAACGGCCATCCGAGGTGCCACCGGTGGTCGACAGTTCGGTCGTTACGCCGGTTTCGTCCTTGATCGCTTTAGCCAACGCGTTCGACAGGTCGCCGTGCGGTGTGAGGAACGGCAGGCCGCTCACGGTCCATTGCAGGTCGTATTCGAGCTGGTGCTTGTCGAGGATCGCATGCACGCGCGCCTGCAAACCTTCCACCGTGCTCGCCGTCGAGAAGCGGAAGTTGAACATCACGTCCGCATGGCCCGCAATCACGTTGGTCGCGCCGGTGCCGGCATGGAGGTTCGACACTTGCCAGGTGGTGGGCGGGAAGTACTCATTGCCGTCATCCCAGCGTTCGGCGACCAGTTCGGCCAACGCGGGCGCGAGCAGGTGCACCGGGTTTTTCGCCAGATGCGGATAGGCGATATGGCCTTGCACGCCCTTGACGATCAGCTTGCCCGACATCGAGCCACGCCGGCCATTTTTCACCATGTCGCCGAATTGCGCGCTCGAGGTCGGCTCGCCGACGATGCAGTAGTCCATGCGCTCGCCGCGTGCCTGCAACGCTTCCACGACCTTGACGGTGCCGTCGGTAGCGGGGCCTTCTTCGTCGCTCGTAATCAGGAATGCGATCGAGCCGCGATGCGCGGGATGCGCCGCGACGAATTCCTCGCTTGCCACCACGAAGCCGGCGATCGACGTCTTCATGTCCGCCGCGCCGCGGCCATAGAGTTTGCCGTCGCGATGGGTCGGCTCGAACGGCGCCGAATGCCATTGTTCGAGCGGACCGGTCGGCACGACGTCCGTGTGGCCGGCGAACGCGAGGAGCTTGCCGCGCGTGCCGTCGACGCCGCGTTTGACGGCCCACAGGTTGGTCACGCCGTTCGATTCGATCGTCTCGTGCTCGAAGCCGAGCGCGGACAGGCGTTCGATCAGGAGGCGCTGGCAATGCTGGTCGTCGGGCGTGACAGACGCGCGCGCGATCAGTTGTTCGGTAAGGACGAGGGTGCCGGACATGGATTCAGTACAAGCCACTTTGAAATGAAAAAATGCCGGCTGGCGGTGGGACACCGCAGCCGGCAACAGCTTTTGAGCAACGCGGCGAGGCCGCGTTTTACAGGCAATCAGGCAAACAGCGCTTCGTATTCGTCTGCCGCAAAACCGAGCGACTTGACCTTGCCGTTGACCACCAGCACCGGCCGCTTGATCACCGAAGGCTTATGGATCATCAACGCGATCGCGCCCGACTGCGTATCCGCGGCCGCTTTCATGTCGTCGGACAGGCCGCGCCACGTGGTGCCGCGACGGTTCAGCAACGCGTCGAGCTTCACGTCTTTCAGCCAGTCCTGCACCAGCGGCTCGGTCACGCCGTGCTTCTTGAAGTCGTGGAACTCGAACTCGACGCCGTGTTCTTCCAGCCACACACGAGCCTTCTTCACCGTGTCGCAGTTCGGAATGCCGTAGACCACGGTCTTGGTGCCGCGTGCCATCAGTCGCCTCGCAGCAGCTCGTTCAGGCCGACCTTCGCGCGCGTCTTGGCGTCGACCTTCTTGACGATCACGGCGCAGTAGAGGCTGTGCGAGCCATCTTTCGACGGCAGGTTGCCCGCCACCACGACCGAACCCGCCGGAATGCGGCCGTACGACACTTCACCGGTTTCGCGGTCGTAAATCTTGGTGCTCTGGCCGAGGTATACGCCCATCGAGATCACCGAGTTTTCTTCGACGATCACGCCTTCCACCACTTCCGAACGCGCGCCGATGAAGCAGTTGTCTTCGATGATGACCGGGTTGGCCTGCAGCGGCTCCAGCACACCGCCGATGCCCACGCCACCCGACAGGTGCACGTTCTTGCCGATCTGCGCGCACGAACCGACGGTGGCCCACGTATCGACCATCGTGCCTTCGTCGACGTAAGCGCCGATGTTGGTGTACGACGGCATCAGCACGACGTTCTTCGCGATGAACGAGCCGCGGCGGGCGATGGCGGGCGGCACCACGCGGAAACCGCCGGCGGCGAAGTCTTCAGCGGTGTAGTTGGCGAACTTCGACGGCACCTTGTCGTAGAACTGGGAGTAGCCACCAGCCGGCATCGGCGCGTTGTCTTCCAGGCGGAACGACAGCAGCACGGCTTTCTTCAGCCATTGATTGACGATCCAGTCGCCGTCTTTCTTTTCGGCCACGCGCAGCGCGCCCTTGTCCAGTTGTTCGATGGCGTGGGCGACGGCTTCGCGCACCTCGGCCGGCGCGGCCTTCGGCGACAGGTCGGCGCGGTTTTCCCAGGCGGTATCAATGATCTGCTGAAGTTGTTGCGACATATGCGTGTTTTTCTGAAGAGTTGAAGTCTGAAGAAGGGAATGCGGTGCGCGGGGTTGCTGAATATGAAAATTCGCGAAAAACTCAGCCCGCGAGCGCGCGGCAAAAATCGACGATCCGTTGTGCGCCTTGCGTGCATTCGTCGACGTCGGCGACGAGCGCCATGCGCACGAAATTGCGGCCGGGGTTCACGCCGTGCGCAGTGCGCGCGAGAAACGAGCCCGGCAGAACCGTCACATTATAGTCGGCGTAGAGGCGCTGGGCGAACTCGGTGTCCGACAGGCCGGTGCGCGAGACGTCCGCCCACAGGTAGAACGCGGCGTCCGGCAGGCGTACGTCGAGCACCGCGGCGAGCATCGGCGTGACGGTGGCAAACTTCTGCACATACTTGGCGCGGTTCTCGCGCACGTGTGTTTCGTCATTCCAGGCCGCGATGCTGGCATTCTGAAACACCGTCGACAAGGCCGCGCCGTGGTATGTCCGGTATAGCAGGAAGTCTTTCAGAATCGCCGCGTCGCCCGCCACGAAGCCCGAGCGCATGCCCGGCACGTTCGACCGTTTGGACAGGCTCGACAGCATCACGAGCCGCTCGAAGCCACGGCCGAGCTTGTGCGCGGCTTCCAGGCCACCCAGCGGCGGCTTGGTCTCGTCGAAGTAGATTTCCGAGTAGCACTCGTCCGACGCGATCACGAAGCCGTAACGGTCCGACAGCGCGAACAGTTCGCGCCAGTCGTCGAGCGTGAGCACGGCACCGGTGGGATTGCCCGGCGAGCACACGTACAGCAGCTGCGTGCGCGCCCAGATGTCCGCCGGAACCGCCGCATAGTCGCAGGCGAAGTTGCGCGCCGGGTCGCTATTCACGAAGTACGGCTGCGCGCCGGCAAGGATCGCCGCGCCTTCATAGATCTGGTAGAACGGGTTCGGGCAGAGTACGATCGCAGGCTCGCCGTCGGCATGGCGCGCAGTGTTCCGCGCGTTGTCCTGCGCGTTGTCCTGCGCGTTGTCCTGTTTAGGGTCGATGACCGTTTGTGCGAGCGCAAAAAGCGCCTCGCGCGAGCCCGACACCGGCAGCACCTGAGTGGCAGGATCGACCGGCGGCAGGTTGTAGCGCTGCGTCACCCACGTCGCAATCGACTCGCGCAGTGCCGGCGAACCGATCGTGGCCGGATAGGCCGACAATCCGCCGAGCGAGGCGATTACCGCGTCGCGAATCAGCGCGGGCGTGGGATGTTTCGGTTCGCCGATGCCGAAGCTGATGTGCGCGAGGCCGGCCGGCGGCGTGACGTCCTTGAAAAGCGCACGCAGCTTTTCGAACGGATAGGGATGAAGGGAGTCGAGTAGCGGGTTCACTGGGCGGATCGAGCCTGATCGAAGAGGGCGCAGACGGATGCAGGGAAATGCCGGGCACGCGCGCTGACGGCAAAACACCTAAAGACGCTAAAACGACGGCAGCGGCGGCGAGCGAGTGATTATAGCGCGAGCCCATTGCAGCGGCGCCAGGCGTGTAAGACGCGGCGCAACCCGCCAGGCAGCGCAGGCAATGCGACGCAGCGGGAACGACGCGAACCGCAGACGGTTCGCGCAAAAAAGAAGCAGGAGCAGCAATGTACGCAACAGCAACGGAGACATCCACACGATCTGGGCAACGCGGGCAGCGGGGGCCGCTCGGGCAATTCGAACGAGTCGGACTGCCCGGACGAAGCAGCCACAAGAACTTCACCGTCGGCAAAGCCGGCAACCCCGCCCGCACGAGCAGCCACCGCCGCGGGAGCCTCGCATCATGACCAACTGGCTTCGCAATGGCTGGCCTACTCTGGCGATCATGCTGGGCGCCTCGGTGTGGGGGGTGATCTGGTACCCGCTGCGCATGCTGAATGCGCTCGGCGTCACCGGCACGGCGGCGAGTGCGCTGACGAGCGGCGCGGGTTGCCTGTTCGTCCTGCTGGTGCGACATCGGGCACTCAAGACCGTGCGCTGGCACTGGCTGCTGCCGGCCCTGGCGCTGGCCGCGGGCATCACCAATCTCGGCTTCGTGTGGGGTTCGATCCACGGCGAAGTGATGCGCGTGCTGCTGCTGTTCTATCTCACCCCCGCCTGGACCGCGCTCTTCGCGCACTTCATCCTGCACGAGCGGCTGACGTGGGCGGGCGGGGGCCTCGCCGCGCTCTCGCTGGCCGGTGCGATGACCATGCTGTGGTCGCCGCAACTGGGCCTGCCAGTGCCCGGCAACCTCGCCGAATGGGCCGGACTGGCGGGTGGCATGGGCTTCGCGATGAGCAACGTGCTGATCCTCAAGACGAGCCGCGTGCTGCCCGGGATGAAACCGGAAATGCGCACCGCGACGATCTTCGGCGGCGCGGCGATTTTCAGCGCCTTGGCCTCGCTGTTCGAGGCGATGCCCGCACCACCCGCCGGCGCGCATCTCAACACGGCCGCGCTACTGGTGCTTGGCCTCGGTTTTCTGCTGGCGTCGAACAATATGCTCGTGCAGTATGGACTGTCGCGCGTGCCGGCCAATCGGGCTTCGATCATCATGCTGTTCGAGATCGTGGTCACGGCCTTGTCCGCGTGGCTCCTGGCCGGCGAGACGCCGGGCCCGCGCGAATGGGCCGGCGGCGCGTGCATCGTGCTGGCGTCGGTGCTGTCCAGTTGGGTGCACCGGACCCGTGCCTTGCCGCCTGATCCGGCCAATCAGGATGCGGGTCTTCACGACGATGGCGGCGCGGACCGTAAGGACGGTAAGAACCGCTCACGCGCGATGGTATGATTGCCCCTCATTAGCCGGCGCACGCTTGATTGCGTTCGCCTGGCGCCCGTATCGCGGGGGTTCGCGGGGCCGTTTCGCTGCATCGGCGAACGGCTGGCGCGGCCTTCACGAGCCACCTTTTATTTTCCCTTTTCAAACAGCGAAATCGCCGTGCGTCTGACCTCGATCAAACTCGCTGGCTTCAAGTCATTCGTCGATCCCACGCATTTCCAGGTACCGGGCCAGCTCGTCGGCGTGGTCGGACCGAATGGGTGCGGCAAGTCCAACATCATCGACGCCGTGCGCTGGGTGCTCGGCGAATCGCGCGCTTCCGAGCTGCGCGGCGAGTCGATGCAGGACGTGATCTTCAATGGCTCGACCGCGCGCAAGCCAGGTAGCCGCGCCAGCGTCGAACTCGTGTTCGATAACGCCGACGGCCGTGCCGCCGGGCAGTGGGGGCAGTATGCCGAAATCGCCGTCAAGCGCGTGCTGACGCGCGACGGCACCTCGAGCTACTACATCAACAACCTGCCGGCGCGCCGCCGCGACATCCAGGACATCTTCCTCGGCACCGGCCTCGGGCCGCGTGCGTACGCGATCATCGGGCAGGGCATGATCGCGCGCCTGATCGAGGCGAAGCCGGAAGAGCTGCGCGTGTTCCTCGAAGAAGCCGCGGGCGTGTCGAAATACAAGGAACGCCGCCGCGAAACCGAGAACCGCCTGCACGATACGCGCGAGAATCTGATTCGCGTCGAAGACATCGTCCGCGAACTCAGTGCGAATCTCGAGAAGCTCGAGGCGCAGGCGATCGTTGCGACCAGATACAAGGATTTGCAGGCCGACGGCGAAGAGAAGCAGCGTCTGTTGTGGCTGTTGCGCAAGAATGAAGCCGGCGGCGAACAGGAGCGCCAGCAACGCGCGATCGAACAGGCGCAGATCGACCTCGAAGCGCAAACCGCGAAGCTGCGCGAAGTCGAGGCGCAACTCGAAACACTGCGCGTCGCGCATTATTCCGCTAGCGACGCGATGCAGGGCGCGCAAGGCGCGTTGTACGAGGCGAATTCTGAAGTCAGCCGGCTTGAGGCCGAAATCAAGTTCATCGTCGAATCGCGCAACCGCGTGCAGGCGCAGATCGCTGCATTGACCGCGCAGCGTGAACAGTGGCAGTCGCAAGCCCAAAAAGCGCAAGACGATCTCGAAGACGCTGAAGAACAACTCGCCGTCGCCGAAGAAAAAGCCGTGCTGGCCGAAGACGAAGCCGCCGCCAAACATGATGCGATGCCGGCGCTGGAAGCGCGTTGGCGCGACGCGCAGACCGAACTGAACGCCGAGCGTGGCGGTATCGCGCAGACCGAACAGGCGTTGAAGCTCGAAGCCGCGCATCAGCGCAATGCCGATCAGCAATTGCAGCAGTTGCAGCAGCGTCACGAGCGGCTGAAGTCGGAAGCGGGCGGACTGGACGCTCCCGACGAAGCGCAACTCGAAGAGCTGCGCATGCAGCTCGCCGAGCACGAAGAGATCCTGCATGACGCGCAAACGCGCCTCGCCGACGCTCAGGAAACTCTGCCGCGTCTGGACGGCGAACGCCGTGGCGCGCAGGAGCGCGTGCAGTCGGAAAGCGCCCAGATTCATCAGCTCGACGCACGCCTTGCCGCGCTCAAGCAGTTGCAGGAAAACGTCCAGACCGAAGGCAAGATCCAGCCGTGGCTTGAAAAGCACGAGTTGAACGGCCTGCCGCGTCTGTGGAAGAAGCTGCATGTCGAAGCCGGTTGGGAAGCCGCGCTCGAAGCGGTGCTGCGCGAGCGCCTTGCGGCTCTGGAAGTGTCGAACCTCGACTGGGTCAAGGCGTTCGCTACCGACGCGCCGCCCGCCAAGCTCGCGTTCTACGCACCGCCGGCAGCCGGTCAGCCGGTTGCTACGCCGCCGGCCTTGCGTCCGCTGCTGTCGCTGGTTCGTATCGACGATGCGGGTATTCGCGCCGTGCTGAACGACTGGCTCGGCCTCGCCTTCGTCGCTGACGATCTGCAACAGGCGCTCGCCATGCGCGCGCAATTGCCGGAAGGCGGCTCGTTCGTCGTGAAGGCCGGCCACGTGGTGACGCGTGTCGGCGTCCAGCTGTATGCCGCCGACTCCGAACAGGCCGGCATGCTGGCCCGTCAGCAGGAAATCAAAAACCTGACGCGCCAGGTGCGTGCGCAAGCCTTGCTCGCCGATGAGGCGAAGGCCGCCGCGATCCGCGCCGAAGCCGCGCACACGCAAGCCGCACAAGCATTGACCGATGTCCGTCAACAGTCGGAGCGCGCGACGCAACGCGTGCACGCATTGCAGATGGACGTGCTCAAGCTCGCGCAAGCGCATGAGCGTTACACGCAGCGCAGCACGCAAATCCGCGAAGAGCTGGAAGAAATCACCGCGCAGATCGAAGAGCAACGCGCTTTGCGTGGCGAATCGGAAGCGAACTTCGAGCGTCACGATTCCGAACTCGCCGAATTGCAGGCGCGTTTCGAAGATCACCAGATGGCCTTCGAAGCACTCGACGAAGCGCTCACCGCCGCGCGCGCCCAATCGCGCGATCTCGATCGGGGCGCCACCGACGCGCGCTTCGCCGCGCGCAACATGGCGAACCGCATCGACGAATTGAAGCGCAGCATCCAGGTCTCGCACGAGCAGAGCGAGCGCGTTGCCGGCTCGCTGGAAGATGCGCGCGCCGAGCTGGAAACGATCAACGAGCAAACCGCGCATACCGGCTTGCAGGACGCGCTCGATATCCGCGCGGTCAAGGAAGAAGCGCTGCACGCCACGCGTCTCGAACTGGACGACCTGACCGCCAAACTGCGTGCCGCCGACGAAACCCGTTTGACGGCCGAGCGTGCGCAGCAACCGCTGCGCGACCGCATCAACGAATTGCAGTTGAAGGAACAGGCCGCGCGCCTGAACGGCGAGCAGTTCATCGAGCAACTGGCCGCAGCCGGCGTCGATGAGGCGGAGTTGCAGGCCAAGCTCACGCCGGACATGAAGCCGTCCTACCTGCAAGGCGAAGTCACGCGGATCAACAACGCGATCACCGCACTCGGCCCGGTCAATATGGCCGCGCTCGACGAACTGAAGGCGGCGACCGAGCGCAAAACGTTCCTCGATTCGCAGTCGGCCGATCTGAACAACGCGATCGAAACGCTCGAAGACGCGATCCGCAAGATCGACGGCGAAACGCGTACGCTGCTGCAAGGCACCTTCGACGAAGTGAACCGTCATTTCGGCGAGCTGTTCCCGCGTCTCTTCGGCGGTGGCCAGGCCAAGCTGATCATGACCGGCGACGAGATTCTCGACGCCGGCGTGCAGGTCATGGCGCAGCCGCCGGGCAAGAAGAATTCGACGATTCACCTGCTGTCGGGCGGCGAGAAGGCATTGACCGCCACCGCGCTGGTGTTCGCGATGTTCCAGCTGAATCCCGCGCCGTTCTGTCTGCTCGACGAAGTGGACGCGCCGCTCGACGACGCCAACACGGAACGCTTCGCGAACCTCGTGCGCGCGATGTCGGACAAAACGCAATTCCTGTTCATTTCGCACAACAAGATCGCGATGGAAATGGCGCAGCAATTGATCGGCGTGACCATGCAGGAGCAGGGTGTATCGCGGATCGTGGCCGTCGACATGGAAACGGCTGCGGGTTTCGCCCAGAATATCGGTTAGGTTTTCGTTTAGGTTGAGCATCGCGGGCGCCCGCGTTCAGCGCAGCGGCCATCGGCCGCGCGACACGTGGGGCGGGCGCAGAGCCGCGCAGACAGAAGAATTGCTGATGGAGCATGCATGGACGAGTTGACACTCGGTTTGATCGGCGCGGGTGCCGTAGTGGTCGGGGGCGTGGTCGTGTACAACGCATGGCAGGGCGCGAAGGTGCGCCGCAAGATGCCGCGTCCCATGCCGGCCGACACCGCCGAAAGCTTCGCGCGGGACGATCAGGAGGAACAGAGCCCGTTTATCGAACCGGCCAGGCCGACCACGCGGCGCGAGCCGGTCGTGGGTTCGGACGCGGCAGGGGAAACCGCGGCGGCGCGCGTCGAGCCGACTTTTGGCGCCACGGCGGCGCCGCTCGATACGCCGGCCGATATTCAGGCCGAGACGACTACGCCGAACGGCTATCCGGAAGCGGAAGGCGTTGCTGAAGCCGAGGGCGGCCACGCCGCAGAGTCCGACGAACCGGTTGAGCCGATTTTGCCCGCCGCTACGACGATTTCGTCGGCGCCGCCGGCCATCGTCGATCGGCGCATCGACTGCATCGTGCCGATTCGCCTGAACGGCCCGGTGGCCGGCGACAAGGTGATTCCGCTCGCGCAGCGTCTGCGCCGCGCCGGCAGCAAGCCGGTGCATATCGAAGGCAAGCTCGAAGGCGGTGCGTGGGAACTGCTGCAAAACGGCGCACGCTACGAAGAGTTACGCGCGGCCGCGCAATTGGCCAATCGGAGTGGGGCGCTCAACGAGCTGGAGTTCTCGGAGTTCGTGACCGGCGTGCAGCAGTTTGCCGATGCGCTCGACGCGTCGCCGGAATTTCCCGACATGCTCGAAACGGTCGCGATGGCGCGCGAGCTCGACGGCTTCGCCGCGCAGTGCGATGCGCAACTGTCGATCAACGTGCTTTCCGACGGCGCGCCGTGGTCGGCCAACTATGTGCAAGCCGTCGCGTCGCAGGACGGCTTGCTGCTCTCGCGCGACGGCACGCGCTTCGTCAAGCTCGACGCGAAGCAGAGCCCGGTGTTCATGCTGCAATTCGGCGACACCAATTTCCTGCGCGACGACCTGACCTACAAGGGCGGCCAGATGATTACGCTGGTGCTCGACGTGCCGGTCGCGGACGAAGACATCCTGCCGTTCCGCCTGATGTGCGACTACGCGAAATCGTTGGCTGAGCGTATCGGCGGACGGGTGGTCGACGACGGGCGCCGTCCGCTGCCGGAGACCGCGCTGCTGGCGATCGAAAAGCAGCTGATGACGCTCTACGCGCGGCTTGAACAGGCGGGGATTCCGGCGGGTTCGCCGGCTACCCGGCGTTTGTTCAGCCAGTAACGGCCTGGCTGTGTCATGCATGACCCAACGGCCGCGCGATGTGCGGCCGTTGACGTTTCTGGCGCGAGGACGACGCTTGAAACTGGCCTATTCGGCCGATGTAAAGGGGCACGCTTTCCTGCGATAATCCTCTGTCTGAATTTCACTGAAGAAGCTTCCGACAGCATGGCCCGAACTCCCGCCTCAAACCTTGCAACCAGCGCTCCGGCAGAGCGGGCCGCGTGGCTGCGCGCGGAACTTGAACGCGCCAATTACGCGTACTACGTGCTCGACCAGCCGGACCTGCCGGACGCGGAATACGACACGCTATTCAAGGAGCTCGAGCGCATCGAGACGGAGCATCCGGACCTGATCGTGCCCGATTCGCCCACTCAGCGCGTGGGCGGCGAGGCGTCGAGCGGTTTCGAGCCGGTCGTGCACGATCAACCCATGCTCTCGCTGAACAATGGCTTCGCGGATGAAGACATCGTCGCGTTCGACAAGCGCGTCGCCGACGCGCTCGGCAAGACCGCGAGCGAACCGGCGGCACCGGTCGATTACGCGGCTGAGCTGAAGTTCGACGGCCTTGCCATCTCCCTGCGTTACGTCGACGGCACGTTCGTCCAGGCGTCCACGCGCGGCGACGGCGCCACCGGCGAGAACGTCACCGAGAACGTTCGCACGATCCGTTCCATTCCACTCAAGCTCAAGGGCAAGCGCGTGCCGCATGTGCTCGACGTGCGTGGCGAAGTGCTTATGTTCAAGCGCGACTTTGAACGCTTGAACGAGCGCCAGCGGGCCGCTGAGCAGCGGGAATTCGCCAATCCGCGCAACGCCGCGGCAGGCAGTCTGCGGCAGCTCGATTCGAAGATCACCGCGCAGCGGCCGCTGTCGTTTTTCGCTTATGGAATCGGCGTGCTCGAAGGCATCGAGATGCCGGCCACGCATAGCGAGCTGCTGGACTGGTACAAGGAACTCGGCTTGCCGGTGAATGGCGAGCGGGCGGTAGTGCAAGGCGCCGAGGGCTTGTTGGGGTTTTTCCACACGGTAGGCGAGAAGCGCGACAAGCTGCCGTACGACATCGACGGCGTCGTCTACAAAGTCAACCGGCGCGACGAGCAGGATGCGCTCGGCTTTGTCTCACGCGCGCCACGTTTCGCCCTGGCGCACAAATTTCCTGCACAGGAAGCGCTGACCAGACTCGTCGCGATTGACGTGCAGGTCGGCCGTACCGGCGCGATCACTCCGGTTGCGCGGCTGGAGCCGGTGTTCGTCGGCGGCGCGACGGTGACGAACGCGACGCTGCACAATGAAGACGAAGTGCGCCGCAAGGATATCCGCATCGGCGACACGGTGATCGTGCGGCGCGCCGGCGACGTGATTCCCGAAGTGGTGAGCGCGCTGCTCGAGCGCCGCCCGGAAGACGCCCGTGAGTTCGTCATGCCCACGCAATGCCCGGTGTGCGGCTCGAGCATCGAACGTCTGCCGGACGAGGCGATTGCGCGCTGTACGGGCGGCCTATTTTGTCCGGCGCAGCGCAAGCAGGCGCTGTGGCACTTCGCGCAGCGGCGCGCGCTGGATATCGACGGGCTCGGCGAAAAGATCATCGATCAACTCGTCGAGCAGAATCTGGTGCGTACGCCGGCCGATCTGTTCAACGTCGGCTTTGCGACGCTTGCCGAACTCGACCGCTTCGCCGAGAAGTCCGCGCAGAATCTGCTCGACTCGCTCGAAAAAGCCAAACACACCACGCTCGCGCGCTTCATTTACGCGCTCGGTATCCGGCATGTGGGCGAATCGACGGCGAAAGATCTGGCCAAACATTTCGGCTCGCTGAATCCGATCATGGATGCCTCGGTCGAGGAATTGCTGGAGGTGAACGATGTGGGTCCTGTGGTGGCCGAGTCGATTCATCAGTTTTTTGCCGAAGAGCACAACCGCACGGTGATCGAGCAACTCCGCGCGCCGGGCAAGGTCACCTGGCCGGAAGGACCGCCCGCGCCAAAGGCGCCGCAAGGCGTGCTGGCCGGCAAGACGGTCGTATTGACCGGCACCTTGCCGACGCTCGCCCGCGAAGAGGCGAAAGAAATGCTCGAAGCGGCCGGAGCGAAGGTCGCCGGTTCTGTGTCGAAGAAAACGGACTACGTCGTGGCGGGGGCCGAAGCGGGCAGCAAGTTGGCGAAAGCCGAGGAACTCGGCATCCCGGTACTCGACGAAGATGGTATGCGTAAGCTCCTGGAGGGGCAGTTATGATCCGCGAAATTCTCAAGATGGGCGATCCGCGCCTTTTGCAAATTGCCGATCCGGTCGATCACTTCGACACACCCGAACTGCATGAGCTCGTCAAAGACATGTTCGAGACCATGCACGACGCAAACGGCGCGGGGCTCGCCGCGCCGCAGATCGGCGTCAATCTGCAGGTGGTGATCTTCGGTTTCGGGCACAACGAACGCTATCCGGATGCGCCGCCGGTGCCGGAGACCGTGCTGATCAACCCGACCATCACGCCGGTGTCGCTGGATATGGAAGAGGGCTGGGAAGGCTGCCTGTCCGTGCCGGGTCTGCGCGGCGCGGTAAGCCGGTTTTCGATGATCAAGTATCACGGCTTCGACCAGTACGGCAAGCCGATCGATCGTGTCGCCGAGGGCTTTCACGCGCGTGTCGTGCAGCATGAGTGCGACCATCTGATCGGCAAGCTGTACCCGATGCGGATCAACGATTTCGCGAAGTTCGGCTTCACGGAAATCCTGTTTCCGGATATGGACCCGAATAGCGACGACTGAGGCCGTATCGCGGGCTGCGGCGTATGCATTGTCGTGTGCGCCGCCGGCATAAAAAAACCCACGTTTTCACGTGGGTTTCTGGTTGGGCGAGTGTCACGGTGCGGCACCGTGAGTTTTCGCTGTTTGAGCGTCAAGCTCCCGGCATCAAAACGACTCGTCCGCCGACAGATAGCGCCATTGGCCCGGCGGCAATGCGCCCAGCATCACCTGGCCCATCCGCACGCGCTTCAGGCCGATCACTTCGAGGCCGACCAGTTCGCACATCCGGCGGATCTGGCGTTTCTTGCCTTCGCGCAGCACGAAACGCAGTTGCTCGCCGTTTTGCCAATTGACCTGTGCGGGTTTCAGCGGCACGTCGTCGAGCGAGAGGCCGTGGCACAAGAGCGCGAGGCTTTCCGGCGGGAAGTGGCTTTCGACGTCAGTGGTGTGCTCGCCGAACGACACGCGCACCAGATACTCCTTGTCGATCTCCGAATGGCCGCCAATCAGCTGCTTGGCGATGCGGCCGTCCTGCGTCAGCACCAGCAAGCCCGTCGAATCGATGTCCAGGCGCCCGGCCGGTGCGAGCTGGCGCAGATGCGCGACCGAGAAGCGGATGTCGGAACTGTCGCCTTCCCAGCGATTTTCCGGCGTGACCAGCGTGATCGCCGGTTGATAGCCGTCTTCGGCCTGGCCCGATACGAGGCCCACGGGCTTGTGGATCAGGACCGTCACCTGGCTCGCTTGCGCGGCCTCGGCAGCCGGGTCGATCTCGATGCGCTGGTCCGGGCGAACCTTGGTGCCGAGCGTGTCGATCCGCTCGCCGTCGACTAGCACCCAGCCTTTTTCGATCCACTCGTCCGCTTCGCGGCGTGAGCACAGGCCGAGTTCCGACATCAGCTTGGACAGGCGCAGGGTGCCCGGTGCGTCTTCGTAATCGCGGCGTGGCGTGCGCGGGGCGTCATCGGCGTCGCGTTCGGCTCTGTCTGCCGATGCTGGGCCGCGCGGTTTGTCGGCACGTGCGGGGCGATTGTCATCGCCAAAGCGGCGGCCGGCGGCCGGCAGTGCCTTGTCGAAACTGCGAGCCGGGCGTTCGCCCCGCTCGGTACGTTCGTTACGTTCGCCGGCACGCGCTGGGCGGTCGCCGAATTCACGTTTGGCCGGTGCCCGTTCGCCGCGATCGTCGCGCGGTGCGCGCGCCGGACGGTCCGTGCGATCGCCGTAGCCGCTTTTGACGGGTTTCGCGAAAGTACGCTCACCCCCCCCGGACGAGTTGCGCTCGCCTTCGAAACGGCGCGGTGCGCTGTCGCCGCGCGGCCCGCGCTCGCCGCTACGGCGTTCTTGCGGGGCGCCACGGTCACTGCCGAAGCGCGGCCGATCCGAGGCGTCGCGCGCCGGACGCTCGCTGCGCGGTCCACCTTCCGACGGACGGCCTGCACCCGGGCGCGGGCCGCTGAACGAGCGGCGTTCGCCGTCGTCACGGCGCGGGGCGCGGTTGCCTTCGAAACTGCGCGGGGCGCGGTCACCGCGATCCGTGCTTCCTTCGGATCGGCGCGGGGCGCCCTGGCTGCGCTCGCCGCCGCCTTCAAACCGGCGTGGAGCGCTTTGGCCGCGGTCGCCGTCTGCGCGACGCGGAGCGCGTTCGCTGCTGCCTTCAAATCTACGAGGCACACGCTCACCATCGTCCCGACGCGGAGCGCGATCACCAGTGCCTTCAAACCGGCGCGGCGCACCTTGGCTGCGCTCACCATCAGCGCGACGCGGAGCGCGTTCGCTACGTTCGCCGCCACCCTCAAACCTCCGGGGCGCACGCTCACCATCGTCCCGACGCGGAGCGCGATCACCAGTGCCTTCAAACCGGCGCGGCGCGCCCTGGCTGCGCTCACCATCAACGCGACGCGGAGCGCGTTCGCTACGTTCGCCACCACCCTCAAACCTCCGGGGCGCACGCTCACCATCGTCCCGACGCGGAGCGCGCTCGCCGCTGCCCTCAAACCGGCGCGGCGCACCGCCGGCCCCTTCGCGCCTAGGCGGCCGATCCGACGGCGCCCTGCGCGCACCGCCAGCATCGCGTTCGCGGGAAAACGATCCTTCAGCCCGTGGCGCACGCGCACCGGTGCCCGCCGGCTTACCTGCTCCAGCGGGCCGCTTGCCGCCGCCACCCGCTGCGCCAGCGCCTTCACCCCGCGCCCCGCTAAAACCCGCCGTCGACGTGGACGGGTTCGGCCCGGCCGGGCGTGTCGGCTTACGCGCCGAGATGCTTCCGGTACGGACAGGGGCGCGTTCGGACGAAGCCGGCCGCGGGTGCTTGGCTGTTAATTTGACTCGCATGAAATCTCACACTGCAATCGCGCGCAGCAGTTCGGTCTCGACCTGAATTTGCAGGCGGTTGTCCGACAGACCGTGTCCATCCAGCAGGAACACGTCTTCGACGCGTTCGCCGAGCGTATTGATCCGCGCCGACGCAACGCCGACCCGGTGCTCGGCCAGCACGCGCGCGATCGAATAAAGAAGGCCTGGCCGGTCGTTGGCAGACACGGACAGGATGTAATATTGGCCGCGCTCGTCGGCCCGAAGATCGACGCGCGGCGTGACAGGGAAGGTCCGCGACAGCCGTGACAAACGGCCTTTCGACGGTCCCGGGAGCAGGGTGCCGTCACCTGTGAGGCGTGCGGTCAGTTCCTGCTCGACCAGATTCGCAATATCGCGATAATGCACGTCTTCTTCGGTATGCGCGACGAGGAAATTATCGAGCGCGTACCCGTGACGGGTCGTGCTGACCCGCGCATCGAGCACCGACAAGCCGTTGCGGTCGAAATACGCACAAATGCCGGCGAACAGATCGGGTTGATCCTTGACATACACCAGCACCTGAAGCGCTTCGCCGATCGGCGACGGACGGGCCCGCACGATCGGCGCCGCGGTTTCGACATGGCGGTACAGCACGCGGGTTTGCCACGCGATATCCGCCGCGTCGTGACGCAGGAAATAGCCGATGTCCAGCTTGTCCCACAGCGCCTTTTGCGCGCCTTCCGGCACGGTTTCGAGGCGCAGCAGCGCCAGCGCCTCTTCCTGGCGCGATTTCAGTTCCGAATGCGCGTCAGGCCGTGCGCCGCCGAGTACCGCCAACGTGTTGCGGTAAAGGTCCTCGAGCAGCTTGCCTTTCCAGGTGTTCCAGACTTTCGGGCTGGTGCCGCGAATGTCGGCGACGGTCAGCAGGTAGAGCGCGGTCAGCCGGCGCTCGTTGCCGACCAGTTCGGCAAACCGCTTGATGACTTCAGGATCGCTCGTGTCCTGCTTCTGCGCGACCTGGCTCATGGTCAGATGCTGCTGGACCAGCCAGACGACCAGCTCGCCGTCTTCGCCCTCAATGCCATGACTGCGGCAGAAGCGCCGCGCGTCGACCATGCCGAGTGTGGAATGGTCGCCGCCGCGGCCCTTGGCGATGTCGTGAAACAGCGCCGCCACGTACAACACCCACGGCCGGTCGAAATTGGCGATCAACTGACTGCAGAACGGATATTCGTGCGCGTGCTCGGCGACCGCGAAGCGGCGCAGATTGCGCAACACCATGAGGATGTGCTGATCGACGGTGTAGACGTGATACAGGTCGTGCTGCATCTGTCCGACAATGCGCCGGAAGTTCAGCAGATAGCGCCCGAGCACGCTAGTCTGGTTCATCAGCCGCAGCGCGTGCGTGATGCCGGCCGGCTGCTTCAGGATGTCCATGAACAGGCGCCGGTTTTCCGGATCGCGCCGCCAATGCTGATCCATCACGTCGCGGGCGTTGTAGATCGCGCGCAGCGTGCGCGCCGATAAACCCTTCACGCCCGGCGTCTGTTCGTAGAGCAGGAAAGCTTCGAGGATCGCGTTCGGCTCGCGCTGGAATACGTCGTCGCTGGCGATTTCCAGCATGCCTTGCTTCTCGACGAAACGGTCCGACAGCACGCGCGTGATGCCGCTCGTGTTGGGGAAGAGTTGCGCCTCGATGTTCTGGATCAGGATTGTCGCGAGTTGCGTGACGGCCTTGGCGGACCAGTAATAGCGACGCATCAGCTGCTCGCTGGCACGCTTGGTGGCCGTCGGCTTGTAGCCGAAGCTTTCGGCTACCGGCGTTTGCAGATCGAACACCAGAATGTCCTGGCGGCGGCCGGCGATCACATGCAGCCGGGCCCGCAGCGTTTTCAGGAAGCCTTCGTTGCGGCGTAGCTCGCGCGCTTCGCGCTCGGTGATCAGGCCGCGTGCTTCGAGTTCGCGCCAGCTACTGCCGAAACCGGCCGCCTGGGTAATCCACAGAATCAGTTGCAGATCGCGCAGGCCGCCCGGGCTTTCCTTGATGTTCGGTTCGAGCGAATACGGCGTGTCCTGAAACTTGGCGTGCCGCTGACGCATTTCAAGCACTTTGGCCTGGAAGAATGCGCGCGGATCGAGCGTTTCGCGGTAGCGCTGCGCAAAGTCGTCAAAGAGCGGGGCGCTGCCCGTAATGCGCCGCGCCTCGAGCAGCGAGGTGCGCACGGTGACGTCGTTGGCGGCTTCTTCGACGCACTGCACGACGCTACGCACGCTGCTGCCGAGTTCGAGCCCCAGATCCCACGCGAGGCTGATAAAGCGTTCGATGCGCGCTTCGAGATGCGCAATCGGCGCGTCGGGCAGCAGCACCAGAATGTCGATGTCGGAATGCGGCGCGAGTTCGCCGCGCCCGTAACCGCCTACCGCCAGCAACGCCAGCTCCGGCGGCAGCTCACAGGTGTTCCAGGCGGCGCGCAGCGACTCGTCCGTGACGCGCGCGAGCGCTGCCATCAGCGAGTCGACGTTGGAGGCGGTCTTGAAGCGTTCCAGCAACTGGGCTTTGGCCACTTTATAGTCCGCCTTGAGCGACGTGGCATGGGATTGGGCAACGGCTGGAACACTACTCATTGGCAGGCGGGCGGGTAAGGTCAGAAGTCGATCAGGCGGTGGCCGCGACGATCGGCGGACGCGCGGGCGTATCGGCCGAGACAGTCAGCACGTCGTAGCCGGTTTCGGTGACGAGCACGGTGTGCTCCCATTGCGCCGACAGGCTGCGGTCTTTGGTCTTGACGGTCCACTGGTCCGGCATGGTGCGGATGTCGCGCCGACCGGCGTTGATCATCGGCTCGATCGTGAAGATCATGCCGGTCTGCAACTCGAACCCGGTGCCGGGACGGCCGTAGTGCAGAATCTGCGGATCTTCGTGGAACACGGTGCCGATGCCGTGGCCGCAATATTCGCGCACCACGCTGTAGCCTTGCCCTTCGGCATGCTTCTGGATGGCGTAGCCGATATCGCCGAGATGGGCGCCCGGGCGTACCTGATCGATGCCGAGCCACATGCATTCGAAGGTGGTCTGGACCAGCCGCTTCGCCATGATCGAGCCTTCGCCGACGATGAACATCCGGCTGGTGTCGCCGAAATAACCTTCCTTGATCACCGTGACGTCGATATTCAGCGCGTCGCCGTTCTTCAGCGTCTTGTCGCCCGGAATGCCGTGGCAGATCACGTCGTTCACCGAAATGCAGGTGGCTTTCGGGTAAGGCGGATAGCCGGGCGGCTGATAGTTCAGCGGCGCCGGAACCGTGCCTTGTACCTGGAGCATATATTCGTGACACAGCCGGTCGAGTTCGCCGGTCGTGACGCCGGCCGTGACGAACGGCGTGATGTAGTCGAGCACTTCGCTAGCAAGCTTGCAGGCGACGCGCATTTGCGCGATATCGTGTTCGTTTTTGAGCGTAATAGCCATGAGTCGGGCCTGAAATGCGATTTATTGCGGGATTATCGCACCATATTCCGGGCGCCGCAGGCTTTTGCAATAGGGCTGGGGCCTTTTGCGGCGCTGCCCGAATCGTCTTTTGCGGCCATCTGCGCAGCCGTGGCGGCCGCCTTCGCCCGGGCCGCGCGGCAGGTGCCCGGGTGCAACCCGGCTACGTCAAATGGGAGCTACCGCAGGTTGAGTCGACCGATGGTCGCGTGCTATAATCTTTGGCTAAGTCGATCTCTGTCTTAATTTTGTTGCTTGGTTGCTGTTCTAACGCTGTTTCTAGCGGGTACGCACAAGGGCACAAACTGACGAAAAGGCTTCTCGTAGCGATAGTTGCCTGCGCTACGGGCTAAGGCGGTATCAAGGCAACAGACTCGCAAGCCGGCGCACCCAGGGTGTCCGTCGCGTTCAGCCAAAAAGGCAGCGCGGCAGATACGGCAGCCGGCTTAAGACCCAACCCTCGCGGAGATTTTCATGGCAGTTACCATGCGTCAAATGCTGGAAGCCGGTGTCCACTTCGGTCACCAAACGCGCTTCTGGAACCCGAAGATGGCCCCCTTCATTTTCGGCCATCGCAACAAGATTCACATCATCAACCTCGAAAAGACGCTGCCGATGTACAACGACGCGCTGAAGTACGCGCGTCAACTGGCAGCGAATCGCGGCACGATCCTGTTCGTCGGCACGAAGCGTCAATCGCGCGACACGATCGCTGAAGAAGCGCAACGCGCTGGCATGCCTTACGTCAACGCGCGCTGGCTCGGCGGCATGCTGACCAACTTCAAGACGCTGAAGGTCTCGATCAAGCGCCTGAAGGACATGGAAGCAGCGCTGGAAGCAGGCGAAACGGAACGCATGAGCAAGAAGGAAGCGCTCCTGTTCGAACGCGAAATGGCCAAGCTGCAAAAGTCGATCGGCGGCGTGAAGGACATGGGTGGTATTCCGGACGCGATCTTCGTGGTCGACGTCGGCTACCACAAGATTGCCGTTACCGAAGCTAACAAGCTCGGCGTGCCGGTTATCGCCGTGGTCGACACGAACCACTCGCCGGAAGGCATCGACTACGTGATCCCGGGTAACGACGACGCTTCGAAGGCGGTCGCTCTGTACACGGCTGGCGTGGCTGACGCGATCCTTGAAGGCCGTGCGAACGCGGTCAACGAAGTGGTGCAAGCTGCACGTGGTGGCGACGGCGACGAGTTCGTCGAGGTCAACGCGGAAGCGTAAAGCTGCCCCGTGTCCGGCAAAAAAGGGGGCTTTCTACAGGCCCCCTTTTTTTAAGCCGCGACAAAGTAGTGAGGTGCTGTGAGCAGTGCCTGAAACATAGCTCGTAAATAATACGGGCGACGTTGAAACGAATTCTTGCCGCCGGCATCGAAGTCCGGGCGGCGTGTGACAGATGGAACTCAAGGAGCAAATGATGGCGGCAATTACCGCAAGCATGGTTGCAGAACTGCGCGCAAAGACCGACGCGCCGATGATGGAATGCAAGAAGGCGCTGACGGAAGCCGAAGGCGACATGGCGCGCGCTGAAGAGCTGCTGCGCGTGAAGCTGGGTAACAAGGCCAGCAAGGCAGCGTCGCGCGTGACGGCTGAAGGCGTGGTCGCATCGTTCATCGGCGGCAACGCGGGTTCGCTGGTCGAACTGAACTGCGAAACCGACTTCGTTTCGAAGAACGACGATTTCCTGGCTTTCTCGAAGACCGTCGCTGAACTGGTCGCTACGCAAAACCCGGCCGACGTCGCTGCGCTGTCGGCACTGCCGCTGGACGGCTCGACGGTCGACGCAGTGCGTCTGGCGCTGGTCGGCAAGATCGGTGAAAACCTGTCGATCCGCCGTTTCGTGCGTTTCGAAACTTCGAACAAGCTGGCAGCGTACCTGCACGGCACGCGTATCGGCGTGCTGGTCGAGTACACCGGCGCGGACGAGCAGGTCGGCAAGGACGTGGCAATGCACATCGCCGCGATGAAGCCGGTCTCGCTGTCGTCGGACGACGTCCCGGCGGATCTGATCGCCAAGGAGCGCAGCATTGCTGAACAGAAGGCTGCTGAATCGGGCAAGCCGGCTGAAATCGTTGCCAAGATGGTCGACGGTAGCGTGCAGAAGTACCTGAAGGAAGTGTCGCTGCTGAACCAGACGTTCGTTAAGAACGACAAGCAGACGATCGAACAGATGCTGAAGGCTGGCAACGCGAGCGTGCAGAAGTTCGCGTTGTTCGTGGTTGGCGAAGGCATCGAGAAGAAGCAGGACGACTTCGCAGCTGAAGTGGCCGCTCAAGTCGCTGCTGCAAAGCAGCAATAAGCATCGCTTAAGCTTTAATGAGTACCGTTGGACCCGCGGCGGAGCAAGACTTTGCCGCGGTCGGCAGCGCCGCAAGGCCGCGTGCGGGTTGACCCTCGTCGCGCAGCCGCC
This sequence comes from Paraburkholderia sp. RL17-337-BIB-A, assembly GCF_046025895.1. Classification (NCBI taxonomy): domain Bacteria; kingdom Pseudomonadati; phylum Pseudomonadota; class Betaproteobacteria; order Burkholderiales; family Burkholderiaceae; genus Paraburkholderia; species Paraburkholderia sp. RL17-337-BIB-A. The sequence goes on from NZ_JARESY010000001.1 coordinate 1,709,087, forward strand.
TCTGGCGAACCCCAGGGTTCGTCAATTTGGCGACGCTTGCCCGAATCAGTATTTCACCCCTACATTAGTCCCTTGTTGTTGCCCTGTTCTGCGCGATCTGGATACCCCTATGCCCACTGCCTATAAACGCGTCCTGCTCAAACTCTCCGGTGAAGCTCTGATGGGCGACGATGCCTTTGGCATCAATCGCGCGACCATCGAACGAATGGTGGCGGACGTGGCCGAAGTGGTCCGTCTCGGAACGCAGCTGGCCGTGGTGATCGGCGGCGGTAACATTTTCCGCGGCGTCGCGGGCGGCGCGGCCGGTATGGATCGCGCCACGGCTGACTACATGGGCATGCTGGCCACCATGATGAACGCGTTGGCGCTGCAGGACGCAATGCGCCACGCCGGTATCGAAGCGCGCGTGCAATCCGCGCTGCGCATGGACCAGGTGGTCGAACCTTACATCCGTCCGCGCGCGATTCGCCAGCTCGAAGAAGGCAAAGTCGTGATTTTCGCGGCCGGCACCGGCAACCCGTTCTTCACGACCGATACGGCCGCCGCGCTGCGCGGTTCGGAAGTCGGCGCGGAAGTCGTGCTGAAAGCCACCAAGGTGGACGGCGTGTATTCGGCCGACCCCAAGAAAGACCCGAGCGCGACCCGTTACACCACGATCAGTTTCGACGAAGCCATCGGCCGTAATCTGCAGGTGATGGACGCCACGGCGTTCGCGCTGTGCCGCGACCAGAAACTGCCGATCCGGGTGTTTTCGATCGTCAAGCCGGGCGCGCTCAAGCGCATCGTACAAGGCGAGGACGAGGGCACCCTCGTCCACGTGTAAACTCTCGTTCACATAACGTGGGCTTTAACGCGAGCCCAGGCCGCCGCATAATGCGCGCGCTGGCCGGCTCGCACCGTTTTGAAGGTTCGGAGGTTTAAAAATGTCTGTGGCTGATATCAGGAAGGGCGCTGAACAAAAGATGCAGCGTTCCATCGACGCGTTCAAGAACGATCTGTCGAAGATCCGCACGGGCCGTGCGCACACGGGCCTGCTCGATCACATCCAGTGCGATTACTACGGTTCGCCGGTGCCGATTTCGCAGGTCGCGAACCTGACGTTGATCGACGCACGCACGATCGGCGTGCAGCCGTGGGAAAAGAAGATGGTCCAGGTCGTCGAAAAGGCGATCCGCGAGTCGGACCTCGGTCTGAACCCGGCGACGCAAGGCGACGTGATCCGCGTGCCGATGCCCGCGTTGACCGAAGAACGCCGTCGCGAACTGACCAAAGTGGTCAAGAGCGAAGCGGAAACGGCCAAGGTCGCTGTTCGTAACCTGCGCCGTGATGCAAACGAGCAACTGAAAAAGCTCGTGAAGGACAAGGAAATTTCTGAAGATGATGAGCGCCGTGCCGGTGACGACGTTCAGAAACTGACGGACAAGTTTGTCGCGGAGATCGACAAGCTTGTAGTAACTAAAGAAGCTGAGATCATGACGGTCTGAGGCCGTTGGCTCCCAGGAAAACGCCGGGCCGCCCAAGGTTTTCCGCTCCGCAGGAATTCCTCTGCCTCGAAGGAAATCCCTTTTGGGTTGAGGGATTGCCCCCTCGGGGGCCTGGCGCGAAGCGCCAGGTTTTGGGAGCACCCGGCAGAACCCCGGGCCGCCCAAAATTTTCCGCTCCGCAAGAAGTCCTCTCGGGGGATTGCACCCTCAGGGCGCTTGGCGCGAAGCGCCAGAATTGGGGGGCGCTCAGCACGTTCAAGACTTCCACTTCTTTTTTGCAGTCACTGTCCCGACGGCCATGACCTATACCAGCTCAACCGTGCGCGTGCCTGATGTCGCCGCGGTGCCGCGACATATCGCGATCATCATGGACGGCAACGGCCGTTGGGCGACCCAGCGGCGCCTGCCGCGCGTAGCCGGCCATACGCGCGGCGTCGACGCAGTGCGCGCGGCCGTCGAGGCGTGCGCCCGGCAGGGTGTCGAATACCTGACGCTGTTTGCTTTCAGCTCGGAGAACTGGCGCCGCCCGAACGACGAGGTGTCGTTCCTGATGCGTCTGTTCGTCACCGCGCTGGAGCGCGAAATCGGCAAGCTGCACGCCAACGGCATCCGTTTGCGCGTGGTCGGCGATCTGTCCCGATTCGATACGCGGATCCGCGATCTGATCAAACGCGCGGAAACCAAAACCGCGCGCAATACCCGTCTCACGCTCACCATCGCCGCCAACTACGGCGGCCGCTGGGACATCATGCAGGCCACCCGCAAGCTCGCCGAGCAATCGGCGCTGGCGGGCAAGGCGGTCGAGGTGAACGAGGATTCGTTCGCCGAACACCTGTCGATGGCCTACGCGCCGGAGCCGGACCTCTTCATCCGCACCGGCGGCGAGCGCCGCGTCAGCAACTTTCTGCTGTGGCAACTCGCCTACACCGAGTTTTACTTCACCGACACATTCTGGCCGGATTTCGACGCGGAAGCGCTCGGCCACGCCATCGCTTCCTATGCGGAGCGTGAGCGCCGCTTCGGCCGCACCAGTGCTCAACTCGAGCCGCAATCGCAAAACGTCGATTCGCTTCCATGCTAAAAACCCGTGTCATCACGGCGATCATCCTACTGGCGATCTTTCTGCCGGTCACGTTGTTCGCGCCGGTGGGCGCGTTCGGCGCGCTGATCGCTTTCGTCGTCGTGTTCGCCGCGTGGGAATGGGCACGCCTGCTGAAGCTCGGCGGCGCGGGCCCGGTCATTTACGCGCTGGTGGCCGCGGTTGCGCTGGTCGCGAGCACGCGGCTCGGCGCTGGCGTCGAGGAGCCCCGGCCGCTCTTTCAGGCGGCCGCTATTTTCTGGGTGATCGCGGGGCCGTACGTGCTCCTGCGCAAGCCGACCCTCGCGCAGGGCGCATGGCGCGCTTTTCTATTCCTTGCTGGCATTGTGGTATTCGTCGCGTGCTGGCATGCTCTCGTCGCCGCACGCATGAAAGGCGTGCCGTTCGTGCTGTCGCTGCTGCTATTGGTATGGCTGGCCGATATCGGCGCATACTTCTCCGGAAAAGCGTTCGGCAAACACAAGCTGGCGCCTGCCATCAGCCCGGGTAAGACTTGGGAGGGCGCGATCGGCGGCTGGCTGGTAGTCATGATCGTCGCGGCGGCGGCGGTCTTTTGGCATGCATTCGAGCCAACCCTGTATTCTGCGCTGCTGGCGCAACTGGGCGCCGTACGTACGCTGCTCGCACTGACCTTGCTGGTGGCATTCAGCGTGGTGGGCGACCTGTTCGAATCAATGATGAAACGCCAGGCCGGAGTGAAAGATTCAAGCGGCCTGTTGCCTGGGCACGGTGGCGTGCTCGACCGCATCGACGCATTATTGCCGGTGCTTCCGCTTGCCATGCTGCTGCTCGGCTAGAGAAAGAGATATGCAAAAACGTCTGACATTGCTCGGTTCCACGGGCTCGATTGGAGACAGCACGCTCGACGTCGTCGCGCGTCATCCCGAGCGCTTTTCGGTTTATGCGCTCACGGCGCATCGCAACGGCGACAAGCTCGTCGAGCAATGCCTGCGCTTTCAACCCGAGGTCGCGGTAGTCGGCGACGCCGATACGGCCGCGCGCGTCGCGGCGAAACTGCGCGAAGCCGGTTGCAAGACCGAAGTTACGTACGGGCCACAAGCGCTCGTCGACGTGTCGAAGAGCGACGGCTGCGATACCGTGGTGGCGGCGATCGTCGGCGCTGCGGGTCTCGCGCCGAGTCTCGCCGCCGCGCGCGCCGGCAAACGCATTCTGCTCGCCAACAAGGAAGCGCTGGTAATGTCCGGCGCGATCTTCATGGACGCGGTGCGCGACAACGGCGCCGTGCTGCTGCCGGTCGACAGCGAACACAACGCAATTTTCCAGTGTTTGCCGCGCGAAGCCGCACTGCACGGCGGCGTCTCGAAGATCATCCTGACCGCGTCGGGCGGTCCGTTCCGCACGCGCGAACCGGCCACGCTGGTCGACGTCACGCCTGACGAAGCCTGCAAGCATCCGAACTGGGTGATGGGCCGTAAGATTTCGGTCGACTCGGCCACGATGATGAACAAGGGCCTCGAGGTGATCGAGGCGCACTGGCTCTTCAATCTGCCGGGCGAGCGCATCGAGGTGCTGATCCACCCGCAAAGCGTGATTCATTCGATGGTGTCGTACGCCGACGGCTCGGTGCTCGCGCAACTGGGCAACCCCGACATGCGCACGCCGATTGCACATGCGCTGGCGTTTCCGGATCGGGTCGATTCGGGTGTGGCACAACTCGATCTGCTGCAAGTCGCATCGCTTTCGTTCGAAAAGCCGGATTACGCGCGTTTCCCGTGTCTCGCGCTTGCGGTGAAGGCGCTGGCCGAGGGAGGCCTCGCGAGCGCGGCCCTGAACGCCGCGAACGAAATCGCCGTTGAAGCGTTCCTGTCGCGCCAGATCGGTTTCATGGCGATCGCCCGGGTGGTCGACGCGGTGCTCAACGCGTTGCCGAACCGTAGCGCGCACGCGCTGGAAGACGTGATCGAAGCGGATGCGGCCGCGCGCCGTGCCGCGGTCGACTTCATCGCGCGTCTGCCGGACGGCGCCCGTCGCACGGAACGCGCCGTCCAGTGAGGCGCCTATGAATCTGCTGATCGAACTGCTTGCCTTCGCGGTCGCGATTGGCGTACTCGTGGTCGTCCACGAGTACGGGCATTACAGCGTGGCGCGTTTGTGCGGCGTCAAGGTATTGCGTTTTTCGATCGGCTTCGGCAAGCCGCTGTTCCAGTGGGTGAGTCCGAAGACCGGCACCGAATGGACGATTGCCGCGCTGCCGCTGGGCGGCTACGTGAAGATGCTCGACGAGCGCGAGACCGGCGGGGCGCCGATTCCCGTCGAAGCCTTGCCGCACGCGTTCAACCGGCAGTCGGTGTGGCGCCGTTTTGCGATTGTCGCGGCCGGCCCGGTCGCGAACTTCCTGCTTGCCATCGTGCTGTTCGCCCTCGTGTTCGCCACCGGCGTGACGGAGCCGGCGGCCGTGGTTGCGACGCCCGCTCCCAATACGCCAGCGGCGTTGGCGGGTTTCGACGGCGGCGAAACGATTGTCGCGGTGCGTGCCGAGAATGCCGGCGAATCTGAGCGGGTGCGCTCGTGGTCCGACTTGCGCTGGAAACTGCTGGGTGCGGCATTCGATCACAAGCGCGTCGTGCTGAGTGCGAAAGATGTCCACGGCACCTCGGATTTCCAGCTCGATCTGCGCGGTATCACCGAGAAAGACGTCGACGACGACTTTATGTCGCATCTCGGTTTCGAGCCGGGTGGTGGCAAGCTGGCGGTCGCGGGCGTGCAACCGGGTAGCGCGGCGCAAAAGGCAGGTCTTGCAGTGGGTGACCGTCTGCGCGCGATCAACGGTATCCCAACTGACAATGCCACGGCCTTCATCGCCTATGTAAAATCGCACGCCGGCACGCCCATGACGCTGCAGGTAGAGCGTGGTGGGCAAGCGGCGGGCAAGCTGGAAGACGTTCGCATCGTCCCGCAGTCGCAGCGTGATGACACGACGGGGCAGCAGATCGGCCGTATCGGCGCGGAACTCGCCACGCAGGTGCCGTCGATCGACGTGCATTACGGTCCGGTCGAAAGCCTGCAACTGGGCGCGCGCCGCACATGGGATCTCGCTGTCTATTCGGTGCGCATGTTCGGACGAATGATCGTCGGCGAGGCTTCGCTCAAGAACCTTTCTGGCCCCGTGACGATCGCCGATTACGCAGGAAAGAGCGCACGTCTAGGTCCTTCTGCATTCCTGTCGTTCCTGGCCCTTGTCAGTATTAGCCTCGGCGTACTGAACCTGTTACCAATTCCGGTATTGGACGGGGGTCATCTGTTATATTATTTGGTTGAAGCTGTAACCGGCAAAGTTGTCTCTGATCGCTGGCAACTCGTTTTTCAGAGGGCGGGTCTCGCCTGCATCGTCGCGTTGTCGGCGATCGCGCTGTTCAACGATCTGGCTCGTTTAATCCATTTTTAAAGTGTCTGGCGGCGTTCACGATGGCGACCGCCCGACCTGATGCAGCTATACACACTGGGGAAGCACGTTGTTTAAACCTCATCGCTTTGTTCCAAAGACGGTTATAGCCGCGGCATTCGCCGCGCATGGGCTGGTTGCTCACGCAACGACGCCCTTCGTGGTGCAAGACATCCGGATCGAGGGATTGCAACGCGTCGAACCCGGTACCGTGTTCGCGTACCTGCCCATCAAGCAAGGCGACACCTTTAGCGACGACAAGGCTTCTGAAGCCATTCGCGCGCTGTACGCCACGGGCTTTTTCAACGACGTCAAGATCGCGACCGAAGGCAACGTCGTCATCGTGCAGGTGCTGGAACGTCCGGCCGTCGGTTCGATCGACTTCTCCGGCATTCACGAGTTCGACAAGGACAACCTGACCAAGGCGCTGCGCGCGGTCGGCTTGTCGCAAGGCCGTTACTACGACAAGGCACTCGTCGACAAGGCCGAGCAGGAACTGAAGCGCCAGTACCTGACGCGTGGCTACTACGCCGCCGAAGTTACTACCACGATCACGCCGATCGACCGCAACCGCGTGTCGGTGCTGTTCTCGGTGGCTGAAGGTCCGAGCGCGAAGATCCGCCAGATCAACTTCATCGGCAACAAGGCGTTCAGCACGGGTACGTTGCGCGACGAAATGCAGCTGTCCACGCCGAACTGGTTTTCGTGGTACACGAAGAACGACCTGTACGCGAAAGACAAGCTCACCGGCGACCTCGAAAACGTCCGCTCGTATTACCTGAATCGCGGCTACCTCGAGTTCAACATCGACTCGACCCAGGTGTCGATCTCGCCGGACAAGAAGGACATGTATCTGACGGTCACGCTGCACGAAGGCGAGCCGTACACGATCAGCAGCATCAAGCTGGCCGGCAACCTGCTCGACCGCGAGCCGGAGCTGGCCAGGCTCATCAAGATCAAACCGGGTGACCGCTTCTCGGCGGAAAAGCTGCAAGCCACCACCAAGTCAATCGTCGACAAGCTGGGCGAATACGGCTACGCGTTCGCCACCGTCAACGCACAGCCGCAGATTGATCAGGAACACCACAAGGTCGACCTGACGCTGCAAGTGGACCCGAGCCGCCGCGTGTACGTGCGCCGCATCAACGTGGTCGGCAACACGCGTACGCGCGACGAAGTGGTGCGTCGCGAAATGCGCCAGCTCGAAAGCTCGTGGTTCGATTCGAACCGTCTAGCGCTGTCGAAAGACCGGATCAACCGTCTCGGCTACTTTACCGATGTCGACGTGACCACCGTGCCGGTGGAAGGCACGCCGGACCAGGTCGATGTGGACGTCAAGGTGGCCGAAAAGCCGACCGGCGCGATCACGCTGGGCGCGGGCTTCTCGTCGACCGACAAGGTGGTGCTCTCGGCGGGCGTGTCGCAGGACAACGTGTTCGGTTCGGGCACGAGTCTCGCGGTGAATGTGAATACCGCCAAGACGTACCGTACGTTGACGGTCACGCAGGTCGACCCGTACTTCACGGTCGACGGCATCAAGCGGATTACCGACGTCTACTACCGTACGTACCAGCCGCTGTACTACTCGACGGATTCGAGCTTCAAGATCGTCACGATCGGTGGCGACCTGAAGTTCGGTATTCCGTTCTCCGAAGTCGACACGGTGTACTTCGGTGCCGGCCTCGAGCAGAACCAGTTGGATATCGACGCGAACACCCCTGCATCGTACATACAGTACGTCAAGGATTTCGGTCGCGTTTCGAACAACGTTCCTATCACAGTGGGCTGGTCGCGCGACGCGCGTGACAGCGCACTGGTGCCGAGCCGCGGTTACTTCACGCAGGCAAATGCAGAATACGGCACGCCGATTGGCGGCACGCAGTACTACAAGGCCGATATCAACGCGCAGTACTATTACTCGTTTGCGCGTGGCTTCGTGCTGGGCTTCAACTTCCAGGGCGGTTACGGTAACGGCCTGAGCGGTAAGCCTTATCCGATTTTCAAGAACTACTACGCCGGCGGTATCGGTTCGGTGCGTGGCTACGAACCGAGCTCGCTGGGTCCGCGCGACAAAACGACTAACGATCCGATCGGCGGCTCGAAATTGCTCGTCGGCAACGTTGAGTTGACGTTCCCGTTGCCAGGCACGGGCTATGACCGGACCTTGCGCGTGTTCACGTTCCTTGACGCCGGTAACGTCTGGGCAGACGCGAGCGCTGCTGCGAATTCGACGGGCGCGAACGGCTTGCGGTACGGCTATGGTGTCGGTCTTGCGTGGATTTCGCCGATCGGCCCGCTCAAGCTCAGCTTGGGCTTCCCGCTCGTGAAGCACACCGGCGACCAGTATCAGAAGTTCCAGTTCCAGATCGGGACGGCGTTCTGATCAGGCGGCCGGCGATCCGGCGGCCGGCCACGGGCAGCCGGCCAAACTACAGTATCGAGAGGATGACTTTGCTAACCGGTATGTTTTCGAAACGTGTGGCATGTGCGTTCGCGCTGGCAATGACACTGGGTGTCGGCATGGCGGGGGCAGCGCATGCGCAGGAAGCCAGGATCGCTGCGGTGAATTCGGACCGTATCCTGCGTGAATCGGCTGCCGCGAAGGCTGCACAGGTCAAGCTCGAGGCGGAGTTCGCCATGCGTGACAAGGATCTGGCTAGCCAGGCGCAGGCGATCAAGTCGCTTTCCGATACGCTCGATAAGAAAGGTCCGTCGATGTCGTCCGACGAGCGCGCACAGAAGCAGCGGCAACTGTCGCAAATGGATTCTGACTTCCAGCGCAAGCAACGCGAGTTTCGCGAAGACCTGAACCAGCGCCGCAACGAAGAGCTGGCGGCGGTGCTCGACCGGGCCAACAAGGTAATCAAGCAGATCGCCGAGCAGCAGCACTACGACCTGATCGTTCAGGAAGCGGTGTACGTGAGCCCGCGCATCGACATTACTGATCAGGTGCTCAAGGCCCTGGCTGCTTCGGGTAACTGATCGCGCCCGCTGGGTCGCCGGGCATTGGATCGCCGGCCGGGGCAGTAGAACTGACAAGTTGGACTGATTTGCAGCAACAGGCTTGCATGGGATTGGAGTAAGCGCTAAAGCGCTAACTCAGATCGACAGCGTTGCATGGGATCGCAGTAAGCGCTAAAGCGCTAACTCCGATCGACAGCGTTGCATGGGATCGGAGTAAGCGCTAAAGCGCTAACTCCGATCGACACAGGAGACAGCATAGGCATGGCATTTACGCTCGAGGACATCGTCCAACGGTTCGGCGGTGAAGTAGTCGGTGACGGTTCACAGCGCGTCGGCAGTCTGGCGCCGCTCGACCAGGCAGGCCCGGACCAGCTGGCGTTCCTCGCCAATCCGAAGTACCTGTCGCAGGTCGAGACGACCCGCGCAGGTGCGGTGTTGATCAACGCCGACGACCTCGCGAAGCTCAGTTCCCCTGAAGGCCGTAACTTCATCGTCACGCCGAATCCTTACGCTTACTTCGCGCGCGTCGCGCAGACTTTCATCGACATGGCGGCGCCCAAGGCCGTGCCCGGCGTGCACCCGAGCGCGACGATCGACCCCTCGGCGCAGATTGCGTCGAGCGCGGTGATCGGCCCGCACGTCACGCTGGAAGCGGGCGCGGTGATCGGCGAGAACGTGCGTCTGGATGCCAACGTGGTGATCGGCCGCGGCACGCGGATCGGCGCGGGCTCGCATCTGTATCCGAATGTCGCGGTGTATCACGGCTGCAAGCTCGGCGAGCGCGTGATCGTGCACGCGGGCGCGGTGATCGGTTCGGATGGTTTTGGCTTCGCGCCGGATTTCGTGGGCGAAGGCGAAGCGCGTACCGGCAGCTGGGTAAAAATTCCGCAGGTGGGCGGTGTGTCGATCGCGGCGGACGTCGAAATCGGCGCGAACACCACCATCGACCGTGGCGCCATGGCCGATACGATCATCGAAGAGTGCGTGAAAATCGACAATCTCGTGCAGATCGGCCATAACTGCAAGGTCGGCGCTTACACGGTGATCGCCGGCTGCGCGGGCATCGCGGGCAGCACCACGATCGGCCGTCATTGCATGATCGGCGGCGCGGTCGGGATCGCGGGGCACGTCACACTGGCTGATTATGTGATCGTCACGGCGAAGTCGGGCGTGTCGAAGTCGTTGTTGAAGCCCGGCATGTACACCAGCGCGTTTCCGGCTGTGAATCACGCGGACTGGAACAGGAGCGCCGCCTTGCTGCGTAACATCGATAAACTCCGCGATCGTATCAAGGCGCTCGAAAACGCCGCTTCGGCAGACAAGCCGGCCAACGCAGCAAGCAGTTCCGCAGGCGACAAAGCCTGAGTGCAGCGCAACTCGCAGACAACCGCAGAGCACCCGCAGAGCACCCGCAGAGCACCCGCAGGCCGGCTCGCGGAACAATTCCGCCAGGCAACCTGCGGGTACCGCGTAAAATAGCGGGCAAGCATCAGGAAGCAAAGTCGGTTGCCGTGACCGGGTGGCATGGCCGCCGGGTCTCGGCAAGCGCCGGCAGCAAGCGTTACCAACCCACCTGCACCAGCATCCGCAGTCATCATCGCGCAGTCAATGCGTGAGTAGAAACACCATGAGCACCGAAAAAATCAATCTCGACATTCATAAGATTCTCACGCTGCTGCCACATCGTTACCCGATCCTGCTGGTCGACCGGGTGCTCGAACTCGAGCCGCATAAGAGCATCAAAGCGCTGAAGAACGTGTCGATCAATGAGCCGTATTTCCAGGGTCACTTTCCGACCCGTCCGGTGATGCCGGGCGTGCTGATTCTCGAAGCGCTCGCGCAAACAGCGGCCCTGCTGACGTTTTCGGAGGAGCCGAGCGATCCGTCGAACACGCTGTATCTGTTTGTCGGCATCGACAATGCGCGCTTCAAGCGCGTCGTGGAACCGGGCGATCAGTTGATCCTGAACTGCACGTTCGAGCGTCATATGCGCGGCATCTGGAAGTTCAAGGCACGCGCCGAAGTGGATGGAGTCGTGGCGGCGGAAGCCGACCTGATGTGCGCGGTGCGGCACACGGACAAAGACGCTTGAAGATTGGCGTCCGCGCGGTCGGCGACTTGCTCAGCGGCGTACTTAAGCCCTGCAAGCTCCGCCCAGACCCACCCAGACAACGCAACAGAATCAGAAGCGAGGACGCATGAGCAGGATTCATCCCACTGCGATCGTCGAACCGGGCGCACAACTCGACGAATCCGTCGAAATCGGACCGTATGCCGTGATCGGCGCACATGTGACGATCGGCGCACGGACCACGGTCGGTTCGCACAGCGTGATCGAAGGTCACACCACGATTGGCGAAGACAACCGGATCGGCCACTACGCATCGGTCGGCGGCCGGCCGCAGGACATGAAGTACAAAGATGAGCCCACCCGGCTCGTGATCGGCGATCGCAACACGATCCGGGAATTCACCACGATCCACACCGGCACAGTGCAGGACGCGGGCGTCACCACGCTGGGCGACGACAACTGGATCATGGCCTACGTGCACCTCGGGCACGACTGCCACGTCGGCAACAACGTCATCCTGGCGAGCAATGCGCAGATGGCCGGCCACGTGACGATCGGCGACCACGCTATCGTCGGCGGCATGTCGGGCGTGCATCAGTTCGTGCGCATCGGCGCGCATTCGATGCTGGGCGGCGCTTCGGCGCTGGTGCAGGACATTCCGCCGTTCGTGATCGCCGCTGGCAACAAGGCCGAGCCACACGGTATCAACGTCGAAGGTCTGCGCCGCCGCGGTTTCTCGGCGGACGCGATCTCGGCGCTGCGCTCGGCGTACCGCTTGCTGTACAAGAACGGCCTGTCGCTGGAAGAAGCGAAGGTGCAGTTGCGCGAACTCGCGTCCGCGGGTGGCGATGGCGATGAGCCGGTGCAAACGCTGCTCGCGTTCGTCGAAGCCTCGCAACGCGGCATCATCCGCTAAGCGATGGCATTGAACCCGAGTCCGCTGCGCGTCGCGATGGTGGCTGGCGAGCCGTCCGGCGATCTGCTGGCGGCGTCGCTGCTCGACGGCCTCGCGAGCCGTCTGCCCGCCGGTACCCAGTATTACGGGATCGGCGGCCCCCGCATGATCGCCACCGGTTTTGATGCCCACTGGCCGATGGAAAAGCTGACGGTGCGCGGCTATGTCGAAGCGCTGCGGCATATTCCCGAGATCCTCGGCATTCGCAACGAGCTGAAGCGCCAATTGCTGGCAGAGCCGCCGTCGGTGTTCGTCGGCGTGGACGCACCCGATTTCAACTTCGGCCTCGAGCATCCGTTGCGCGAGGCGGGCATTCCGACCGTTCACTTCGTCTGTCCGTCCATCTGGGCGTGGCGGGGCGGGCGCATCAAGAAGATCGCCAAGGCGGTCGACCACATGCTGTGCGTGTTCCCGTTCGAAACGGCTCTGCTGGAAAAGGCCGGCGTCGCGGCGTCTTACGTGGGCCATCCGCTTGCCGATGAGATTCCGCTGGAACCCGACACGCTCGGCGCGCGCCGCACGCTAGGTCTCGCCGAAAGTGGTCCGATCATTGCTGTGCTGCCGGGAAGCCGGCGCTCCGAGATCGATCTGATCGGTCCGACGTTCTTCGCCGCGATGGAGATGATGCAGCACCAGGAGCCGGCTTTGCGTTTCGTGATGCCGGCGGCCACACCCGCGCTGCGCGACATGCTGCGGCCGCTGGTCGACGCGCATCCCGGTCTCGCGCTGACCATCACCGACGGCCAGTCGCAGCTCGCAATGACGGCGGCGGATGCCATCCTCGTGAAGAGCGGCACGGTGACGCTGGAAGCCGCGCTGCTGAAAAAGCCGATGGTGATCTCGTACAAGGTACCCTGGTTGACCGGCCAGATCATGCGACGCCAAGGCTATCTGCCGTACGTCGGCTTGCCGAACATCCTGGCGGGGCGTTTCGTCGTGCCGGAAATTCTGCAGCACTTCGCTACGCCCCAGGCGCTCGCCGAGGCCACGTTGAAGCAGTTGCGCGACGAGGCCAACCGGCGCACGCTGACGGAAATCTTCACGGAGATGCATCACGTGCTGAAGCAGAACACCGCGCAGCGTGCGGCGGAAGTCGTGGCGAGCGTCGTCGAAAAGCGCAAGGTGCGGCCGTGACCCAGGCGCGCGCACCACGCCGCAAGGCGGCAACCATTGCAGGCGCGGCGGCGCAGCAGGTCGGCCTGAACTTCGAGACGCCGGACGACATCATTTGCGGCGTCGACGAAGCAGGGCGCGGCCCGCTGGCCGGCCCGGTGGTCGCTGCGGCCGTGATTTTCGATCCGTCGAAGCCGATGATTCGCGGCCTCGACGATTCGAAAGTGCTCACCGCAAAAAAGCGCGACGAACTGTACGACAAGATCGTCGACCGGGCGCTGGCTTATTGCATCGCGTCGGCGACTGTCGAGGAAATCGATACGCTGAACATCCTGCACGCCACCATGCTGGCGATGAAGCGGGCGGTCGAAGGTCTTTCGGTTGTGCCCACGCTGGTCAAAATCGACGGCAACCGCTGCCCCACGCTGAGCATTCGCAGCGAGGCGGTGATCGGCGGCGATGCGCTGGTCAAGAGCATTTCGGCGGCCTCGATTCTCGCCAAGGTCACGCGCGACCGGATGCTGCTCGAATTGCATCAAGTCCATCCGGTCTACGGTTTCAATGCGCATGCCGGCTACGGCACGCCGCAGCATCTCGCGGCGCTGCGCGAACACGGTCCTTGCGAGCATCATCGGCGCTCGTTCGCGCCGGTTCGTGAAGCGCATCTGCGCTTCGGCACGGGCGTGCCACTGCCGGCGGCCGACGTGATCGTCGTGCCCGGGACGCTCAACGACGCCGTGCTTGACGACGCAATGCTCAACGACGCCTTCGGCGAACGCAGCGGCGCCTGAGCGCCTCGCGTGACCCGGCCGCGTCGCCAACTCTTTTTCCTCATTCTCACTGTCTTCGCTGCCTGTGAAAGCCATCACCTCGCGGGACAATCCGCTCTACAAGCGCCTCAAGGCACTGGCCGGCTCGACGCATCAGCAGCGTCGCAGCGGCCACGCGCTGCTCGAAGGGTTCCATCTCGCGAGCGCGTATCTCGACGTCGCCGGGCAGCCTGAAATGTGCATCGTCACCGAGGGCGCGCTGCGTCACGACGAAGCACAGGCCATCGTGTCGCGCATCGACGGGCAGCGCATCGTCACGCTGCCTGATGCATTGTTTGGCCAGTTGTCGAACGTCGTGCATGGGGTCGGGATTTTGCTGTTGGTCGAAAAGCTCGGTACGCCGCTGCCGGAGAAGGTCGCGCAGACTTGCCTCGTGCTCGATGGCGTGCAGGACGCCGGCAACGTCGGCTCGATTCTGCGCAGCGCGGCGGCCGCGGGTATTCAGCAGGTGTTCTGCGCACCGGGCACAGCATACGCGTGGTCGTCGAAGGTATTACGCTCGGGCATGGGCGCGCATTTCCTGCTGCAAATCCACGAGGATGTTGAGGCGCAGACGCTGATCGAGCGTCTTGCGGTGCCGGTGGTGATCACGGATTCACACGGCGCCGAGGCGATCTACGATTGCGACCTGAGCGGGCCGCTCGCATGGGTGTTCGGCAATGAGGGCGCGGGCGTGTCGCAGACGTGGCGCGATGCGGTCTCCTTGCGCGTCACGATTCCGCAGCCGGGCGGCATGGAGTCGCTGAATGTGGCGGCTGCGGCGGCTGTCTGTGTATTCGAACAGTGCCGTCAACAGCGCGGTAGATAGGACGTGGTAGTGACCAAGCCGCGCCATCCTGGCCTGGTTGGACTGCGCATGACGCATGACGCATCGCGCACGGAGCACATAGCCAGGCAACCCGGCCGCCGCGCGCCAGCTGAACGCGCGGTGCGGATCTAAACCAATTTCAATAAGCCGACCGGTCCAGCTTGATCTCCTGCAGGATCGTCGTCGCGATCTCTTCGATCGACTTATGCGTCGACGACAACCACTTGATCCCTTCACGCCGCATCATCGCTTCCGCTTCATTGATCTCGTAACGGCAATTCTCGGGCGCCGCGTACTTGCTGCCTGGCCGCCGCTCGTTGCGGATCTCCGACAGCCGCTGCGGATCGATCGACAAACCAAACATCTTCTGCCGATGCGCCAATAGCGGCGTGGGCAGCTTGCCGCGCTCGAAGTCTTCCGGAATCAGCGGGTAGTTGGCCGCTTTCACGCCGTACTGCATTGCCAGATACAGGCTCGTCGGTGTCTTGCCGCTGCGCGATACGCCGACCAGAATCACGTCGGCATCGGCCAGATTGCGGTTCGATTGACCGTCGTCGTGAGCGAGCGAGAAGTTGATCGCCTCGATCCGGTTCTTGTACTCCTCGGTATCCGCGTTCTGGTGGCCGCGACCCATCGCGTGGCTCGACTTCAGTTCGAGTTCCTGTTCGAGCGGCTCCACGAAGGTCTGAAACATGTCCAGCACGAGCGCATTCGAGCCTTTGACGATCTGATTCGACGCACTGTCCACGAGGGTCGTAAACACGATCGGACGACGGCCGTCCTGCACGATCGCTTCGTTGATCTTTTCCAGCGTGGCGTAGGCCTTGTCCGTCGAGTCGACGAAGGGCACGCGAACCAGGCGGAATTTCTGGTCGAACTGGGAGAGGATCGAATGCGCGAAGGTTTCGGCAGTGATCCCGGTACCGTCGGAGACGATGAATACGGTGGGCGGCATCAGTGGGGTTGGGAACGTGAGCGGGAAAAAGCGCTCGAAAGAAACATCGCTGTTTCGACACGCGCTGCCCGGTGGCTAACCGGAGATTGCAGCGGCGTCATTTCAGCGCGCCGTGGGCACCGCAACCGCGCCCGGCTGGCTGCCAGGCCTCGCAAAAGGCCGCTAGCCGGTCCGGGGCGCGATTCGAGGCGCAATTCTCGTCCGACTGTCACATTTGAGAGTCGGCACGGTAGAATAGCGGCAACCTGTTGGATAAGCAATTGCAGGCGATTGACGACTAACTTACCGCGAACAGTCGGTCAACGCCACACTTTCAGCCGGTAACTTGCGGCAAATTGAGAGAGTGGAGTGGATCGATCGGTAATTTCGTCCAACCGCTTTCTGCGTCGTGTGCCTCGCGCCTGTTGGTGCTTCAGGGTATTTCCTGGCGCCTCCGGCTATTTGCAGCGATTGCTTCTCCAACAGGTTGTGCAAGACGCGAGGTCACGCTTCCAATGGGCGTCTCGCGTTCGAGCCCACTTGCACAGCCGTGAATTTCTTTCACACTTAGGGGCTTGTATGACTAACGCAGTTACCGTCGCAAAGGAAGAGGCGTATGTAGTTCCGTTCGAGCAGTTGCGGATGACCGATGTGGAGATTGTCGGCGGCAAGAACGCGTCGCTTGGCGAGATGATCAGTCAGCTCGCCGAAGCCGGCGTGCGCGTGCCGACTGGCTTCGCCACCACGGCGCTGGCGTTCCGCGACTTCCTGCATCACAACAATCTGACTGACCGCATCGCCAAACGTCTCGAAACGCTCGACGTCGACGACGTGAAGGCGCTCGCCGAAGCGGGTAAGGAGATCCGTCAATGGATCGTCGACGCCCCGATGCAGCCGCGTCTCGAAGCAGATATCCGCGCCGGCTTCGACACCCTGCAAAACAGCTCGCCTGAAGAGTTGTCGTTTGCCGTGCGTTCGTCGGCAACGGCGGAAGACTTGCCGGACGCATCGTTCGCGGGTCAGCAGGAAAGCTACCTCAACGTGGTCGGCATCGACGAGGTGCTCGATCGCATGAAGCACGTGTTCGCGTCGCTGTATAACGACCGTGCTATCTCCTATCGCGTCCACAAGGGCTTCACCCACGCTGAAGTCGCGTTGTCGGCGGGCGTGCAGCGCATGGTGCGCTCGGACGTCGGCGCGGCAGGCGTGATGTTCACGCTGGACACAGAATCGGGCTTTAAAGACGCGGTGTTCATCACGTCGAGCTACGGCCTGGGCGAAACGGTCGTGCAGGGGGCAGTGAATCCGGACGAGTTCTACGTCTTCAAGACCACGCTCGCGCAAGGCAAGTACCCGATCATCCGCCGCTCGATCGGCTCGAAGCTGATCAAGATGGAATTCACCAAGGCCGGCGAGCAAGGCCGCGTGAAGACCGTCGACGTCGCGCACGAGCAGCGCAACCGTTTCTCGATCACCGACGAAGACGTGATCGAACTCGCGAAATACGCCGTCATCATCGAAAAGCACTACGAGCGTCCGATGGACATCGAGTGGGGCAAAGATGGCCGCGACGGCAAGATCTTCATTCTGCAGGCACGTCCGGAAACGGTGAAGAGCCAGGCTGCGGGCAAGGCCGAGCAACGCTTCAAGCTGAAGGGCCAATCGAACGTGCTGGCTACCGGCCGTGCAATCGGTCAGAAGATCGGCGCGGGTCCGGTGCGCGTGATTCACGATCCGTCGGAAATGGACCGTGTGCAGCCGGGCGACGTGCTGGTCGCCGACATGACCGACCCGAACTGGGAGCCGGTGATGAAGCGCGCATCGGCGATCGTCACGAACCGTGGCGGCCGTACCTGCCACGCGGCGATCATCGCGCGTGAGCTGGGCGTGCCGGCCGTGGTCGGCTGCGGCGACGCCACCGACGTGCTGAAGGAAGGCGCGCTGGTGACGGTATCGTGCGCGGAAGGCGACGAAGGCAAGATCTACGACGGTCTGCTCGAAACCGAAATCACCGAAGTGCAGCGCGGCGAACTGCCGCCGATTCCGGTGAAGATCATGATGAACGTCGGCAACCCGCAACTGGCTTTCGACTTCTCGCAACTGCCGAACGCAGGCGTGGGTCTGGCGCGGCTCGAATTCATCATCAACAACAACATCGGCGTTCACCCGAAGGCGATTCTCGAGTATCCGAACATCGATCAGGATTTGAAGAAGGCCGTGGAAAGTGTGGCACGTGGTCACGCATCGCCGCGCGCGTTCTATGTCGACAAGCTGACCGAAGGGATCGCAACGATCGCCGCGGCGTTCTATCCGAAGCCCGTGATCGTGCGTCTGTCGGACTTCAAGTCGAACGAGTACAAGAAGCTGATCGGCGGTTCGCGTTACGAGCCGGACGAAGAAAACCCGATGCTGGGTTTCCGCGGCGCCTCGCGCTACATCGCCGACGACTTCGCTGAAGCGTTCCAGATGGAATGCATCGCGCTGAAGAAGGTGCGTGAAGAGATGGGCCTCGACAACGTCGAGATCATGGTGCCGTTCGTGCGTACGCTGAAGCAGGCGGAGCGCGTGGTCGGGCTGCTGGAGAAGTTCGGCCTGAAGCGCGGTGAGAAGGGCTTGCGCCTGATCATGATGTGCGAAGTGCCGTCGAACGCGATTCTCGCCGAAGAATTCCTGCAATTCTTCGACGGTTTCTCGATCGGTTCGAACGATCTGACGCAGCTTACGCTCGGCCTCGACCGCGATTCCGGCATGGAACTGCTCGCAGTCGATTTCGACGAACGCGACCCGGCAGTCAAGTTCATGCTCAAGCGCGCGATTGAAACCTGCTTGCGTTTGAACAAGTACGTCGGTATCTGCGGCCAGGGTCCTTCGGATCATCCGGACTTCGCGCAATGGCTGACCGATGAAGGCATCGCGTCGATCTCGCTGAATCCGGACTCGATCATCGAGACGTGGCAGCAGCTGGCGAAATCGTTGATGAAATAAGCGATGTAAATAAGCGCGAGGCAGGCGCCTGACAAGCAGCTTGCCTGACAAGCGGCGCAGTATGTCAAAAGTTCGTAAAAGCGTACTGCACCGCCCAATAAAGGCACTCGCTTCATGCTATAAACACCCCGGTAGATCCGGGGTGTTTTGCTTTGTGGAGGTCGACGTGGCGCCAGGTGGATTGTTCTGGTGGATCGTGGCGGGTGTGCTTGTCGTGCTGGAGCTGATCAGCGGCACCTTCTATTTGCTGATGATCGCGGTGGGCTGCGTCGCCGCGGCAATTGCGCACATTGCGGGCGCCGCCGCGGATCTTCAATTCGTGATCGCAGCCGTGGTGGCGCTGGCGGCCGTTCTGTTGCTCAGGCGTTCGCGCTTTGGCCGCAGAACGCGTAAAGAGGCGTCGAAGAACCCGGACGTCAATCTGGACATCGGTCAGACGCTGAGCGTGCCGGCGTGGCACGAGCGCCGGGCGCGCGTCAACTACCGCGGGGCGGCATGGGACGTCGAGCTGGCCGCCGGCGAGCCGGAAGATGCGCAGAGCTACGAAATCGTCGAGATGCGCGGCAGTTGCCTCGTCGTCGCGGCGAGCCGGCAGGCGAAGGCCAAAGCGACGGCGGCCTGAGCGCGCACTAACACGTGCACGGCGTGCACAAAGCGTGTGCCGGGCGCGTGCAAAGCATCACGCACAACTATTCGAACTACGGACCGGAGGGCAGTAATGGATTCAACCATCGTCGCGGCGGTGCTTCTGATCATCGTGATCGTGCTGGCGGCACAGACGCTGAAGATCGTGCCGCAGCAACATGCGTGGGTGCTCGAGCGGCTCGGCCGCTACCACCGCACACTGACACCGGGCTTGAGCTTCGCCTTCCCGTTCGTCGACCGGATCGCGTACAAGCACATCCTCAAGGAAATCCCGCTCGAAGTGCCGAGCCAGGTGTGTATTACGCGTGACAACACGCAGTTGCAGGTGGACGGCGTGCTGTATTTCCAGGTCACCGATCCGATGAAAGCGTCGTACGGGTCGAGCAATTTCGTGTTCGCGATCACGCAGTTGTCGCAGACCACGCTGCGCTCGGTGATCGGCAAGCTCGAGCTCGACAAAACCTTCGAGGAGCGCGACTTCATCAACCACAGCATCGTGTCCTCGCTCGATGAGGCGGCGCAAAACTGGGGTGTGAAGGTGCTGCGCTATGAGATCAAGGACCTGACGCCGCCCAAGGAAATTCTTCACGCAATGCAGGCGCAGATCACCGCTGAGCGCGAGAAGCGTGCACTGATCGCGGCATCCGAAGGGCGCAAGCAGGAGCAGATCAATATCGCTTCGGGTGGGCGCGAAGCGGCGATTCAGAAGTCCGAAGGCGAGCGCCAGGCGGCGATCAATCAGGCGCAGGGGCAGGCGTCGGCGATTCTGGCGGTGGCCGAAGCGAACTCCCAGGCGATCCAGAAGATCGCCGCGGCGATCCAGTCGAATGGCGGGATGGAGGCGGTGAATCTGAAGGTGGCCGAACAATACGTCAATGCGTTCGGCAATCTGGCGAAGCAGGGCACCACGCTGATCGTGCCGGGCAACCTGGCGGATATGAGTTCGATGATCGCGTCGGCGCTGACCATCGTGAACAAGGGGAAGGGCGCGACCGACGTGCGCTGAGGGTGGTTTTTGCTGCCCTAAGGAAAATGGCCCGCTGACTGAGCGGGCCATTTTTGTTTGAGGCTCAAACGCAAACTCACGACGGCGAGCGCATCAGGCGCGCCTTCTCGCGTTCCCAGTCGCGCTTCTTTTCGGTTTCGCGCTTGTCGTGCTGCTTTTTGCCCTTGGCCAGCCCGATCTCGCATTTGACGCGGCCGCCCTTGTAATGGAAGTTCAGCGGCACGAGCGTGTAGCCGCGCTGCTCGACTTTGCCGATCAGTTTGCTGATTTCCTCGCTGTGCAAGAGCAGCTTGCGCGTGCGCACCGGGTCCGGGTGGATGTGGGTCGAGGCTTCGGGCAGCGGGCTGATGTGCGTGCCGATCAGGAACAGTTCGTTATTCTTGATAACGACGTAACCTTCCTTGATCTGGCCGCGCCCGGCGCGCAGCGCCTTGACCTCCCATCCTTCGAGCACGAGCCCTGCTTCATAGCGTTCTTCGACCGAGTAGTCGTAGAAGGCTTTTCTGTTGTCGATGATGCTCATGAATGGAAAGTGCCCAACTCGTTTAAAATCACGATTTTAGCAAAGCGGGGCAAGGAAAGCCCGCGGCGCTTGTCCACCCTTGCCACGTGCTGTCCAATTTATGGCAGATGTCCAGAAAACCGTGTTGATCCGCCATTCGGCGGAACAGATGTTCGACCTCGTCACCGACGTCGCCGATTACCCCAACTTCCTGCCTTGGTGCGGCGGAGTCGAAATCCGCCGCCGGGACGAAACCGGCATGGAGGCGAAGATCGATATCAACTTCAAGGGCATCAAGCAGCATTTCGCCACGCGTAACAGCATGGAGCGGCCCACGCGCATCGATATGGAATTCGCGGACGGCCCGTTTCGCAAATTCACCGGGTTCTGGCGTTTCACGCCGCTACGCGCGGACGCCTGCAAGATCGAATTCGCGCTGCACTACGAATTCACCAACATCATTCTCGAGAAGATCATTGGGCCGGTGTTCAGCCACATTGCCAACACCTTCGTCGAATCGTTCGTGAAGCGCGCCGATCAGCGCTACGGTAAGGCATGAGCGCGCGCTTGTCGATTGAAGTCTGCTACGCGCTCGCGGGTGAGCAGACGCTGATCGCCGTGGAATTGCCGGAAGGCGCCACGTTGCAGCAGGCGCTCGACGCGAGCGGCATCCTGCAGCGTTATCCGCAGATCGATCTGGGCACGCAGAAGGTCGGCGTGTTCGGCAAGCTCAAGCCGCTCGATACGGTGCTTGCCGATCACGATCGCGTTGAGATTTACCGGCCGCTGCTGGTGGACCCGAAGCTGTCGCGGCAACGGCGCGTCGAGAAGACCCGCAAAGCGGGCTCGATTGAAGGGCGCCGCTGGCAGAACAAGGATTCGCGCTAGGCGAGTCTTGTGGCGGCGCCTGTCAATGCACCGAAGGCTGTGCCTTTTCCTCAATCGATGCCGCACCGGACCTATCGTCGTCGCCCGCATGCTGGCGCACCGACCAGCACACCCCCGCCACCAGCAGCAGGATCGCCGCCGTTTCCAGCGGACGCGGCAGGCGCTGGTCGTAGATAAACGCATAGAGCAGCGCGAAGAGCGTCTCGAACACGATCATCTGGCCGGACAGGGTGAGCGGCAGCCGTTTCGACGCAGCGTTCCACAGTCCGTTGCCGAGCCACGACGCGCCGACTGCGAGGCCCAGATTCAACATCCAGAAGGTATGCCAGCGCGCGTCGCCGAGCGGCGCCTGCAGGCTGCCGGAGGGCATGACGGCGACCACCAGCCACAATCCCGCGCCGAGCGCGCCGGTCACCACACCCCAGAGCACCGACCACTCGTTGCCGCTGAAATGCGTCTGGCGTTGCAGGTAGCGGGCGTTTTCGACCGCGAACCAGGTCCAGCAGACGAGTGCGCCGAGTGCGCAGGCGAGGCCGAGGAGTTTCGTCGCGATGCTGACCGGCGTGCTGTTCGCCACCGTGAAGACGTCGATGTTGATGCAGGCGATGCCCGCGACCACCAGCGCGAGCGGCCATGCGAGACGCGCGAGCGGCACGGCGCCATGATCGCGCCGGCCGAGCAGCGTCACCGTGACAGGCAGTACGCCGACGATCAGCGAGGCCGGCGCGATGCCGATCATGTGGACCGCCGAGGCCAGCAGCAGGTAGTAGAGCAGGTTGCCGGCCAATGCCAGCTTGACGAGCGCCCTGAGATCCTCGCGCGTCAGGCGTTTGACGAGCGAGCGCGCCATCGGCAGCGCGGCGGCCAGCGAGACGATGCCGTACATCGTGTAGCGCCCAGCGCTCATCAGCAGCGGCGAAAAATCGGGCAGCACGCGCGGCACCAGAAACACCACACCCCATAAGGCCCCGGCCATTACTCCATATGCCACACCGCGCCGCATCGACTGCCCCTGCGAGAAAAAACTGGAATGGTCGGCAGAATAGCCGGTTGGCGGGCCGGGTGTCTTGTTTGATTCTGCATTCCAGCGGTTTTTTCGGCGTGCCAGGACGCAATCGAGGTCAAACACAGCGGTTTCGCGGCGCGCGCGCGAGCGCAATTTCTTACCCGACGAGCCAGCTGGCGCCTCCGTGCACCCGAACGCGCAAACGAAACCCGATCGAACCCGAGGCGAACGTAGAAGCGAAATCGAAGGGCTCGAAGCCACGAAAAAAATCGCCTGAAATTCGCTAAGCTGCTGTTAGTGCAGTGAAAACCGGGGAGGTATCGCGTATAATTCGCTTTTGCGCCTATAGGATTTGCCATGCGTCTGATCCAAACAGCACTCACGTTCGATGACGTGCTCCTCGTCCCGGCCTTCTCCGATGTTCTGCCGCGCGACACCAGCCTCAAGACCCGGCTGACCCGCAACATTTCCCTGAATATGCCGCTCGTGTCCGCCGCCATGGACACCGTCACCGAAGCCCGTCTTGCGATCGCAATGGCGCAAATGGGTGGCGTGGGCATCATCCACAAGAATCTCACGCCGGCCGAACAGGCGCGTGAAGTGGCCAAGGTCAAGCGCTTCGAATCGGGCGTCGTGCGCGATCCGATCACGGTGCCGCCGCAAATGAAGGTGCGCGACGTCATCGCGCTGTCGCGCCAGCATGGTATTTCGGGCTTCCCGGTCGTCGAAGGCGCCCAGCTGATCGGTATCGTCACGAACCGCGACCTGCGTTTCGAAGAGCGTCTGGACGAGCCGGTGCGCAACATCATGACGCCGCGCGAGCGCCTCGTCACCGTCAAGGAAGGCACGCCGCTCGCGCAAGCCAAGGCGCTGATGCACAGCCACCGCCTCGAGCGCGTGCTGGTCATCAACGACGCATTCGAACTGCGCGGCCTGATGACGGTGAAAGACATCACCAAGCAAACCGAGCACCCGGACGCGTGCAAAGACGAACACGGCAAGCTGCGCGCAGGCGCGGCGGTCGGCGTGGGCGAAGACAACGAAGAACGCGTCGAGCTGCTGGTGCAGGCGGGCGTGGACGTGATCGTCGTCGACACCGCGCACGGCCACAGCAAGGGCGTGCTCGAGCGCGTCAAGTGGGTCAAGCATAAGTTCCCGCATGTCGAAGTGATCGGCGGCAACATCGCCACCGCCGCGGCGGCCAAGGCGCTCGTCGAATACGGCGCGGATGGCGTGAAGGTCGGTATCGGTCCCGGCTCGATCTGCACGACGCGGATCGTCGCGGGTGTCGGCGTGCCGCAGGTCACCGCGATCTCGAACGTGTCGGAAGCGCTGAAGGGCACGGGCGTGCCGGTCATCGCCGACGGCGGCGTGCGTTTCTCGGGCGACGTCAGCAAGGCGCTGGCCGCCGGCGCGAATTCCGTGATGATGGGCAGCATGTTCGCCGGCACCGAAGAAGCGCCGGGCGACGTGTTCCTGTTCCAGGGGCGCCAGTACAAGTCGTACCGTGGCATGGGTTCGGTCGGCGCGATGAAGGACGGCGCGGCAGACCGCTACTTCCAGGACAACTCCGCGAACATCGACAAGCTGGTGCCGGAAGGTATCGAAGGCCGCGTTGCCTACAAGGGCTCGGTCAACGCGATCCTGTTCCAGCTGATTGGCGGCGTGCGCGCCAGCATGGGCTACTGCGGCTGCCGCACGATCGCGGAGATGAACGACAAGGCCGAGTTCGTGCAGATCACGGGCGCGGGCTTGCGCGAGTCGCATGTGCATGATGTGCAAATCACCAAGGAAGCGCCCAACTACCACGTGGACTAAACGCCAATGAAGCCATTGCTGCGCGCTGTACTCATCCTCGATGCCATGCTGCTGCTTGCGTTCGGCCTGCTGTTTCTGCTGACGCCCTGGACTTCGTTGTACAACGCGCTGCTACTGGTGCAAACCCAGCCGGCTCTGGTCGGCCAGGGGTTTGGCGTGGCGCTGATCGGGCTCGCGTGGCTGGCTTTGCATGCGTCGCTCGACGGTTCGCTCACGTCGACGGTTGCCAAGGTCGTAGGCCATGTGAACTGGCTGACCGGCGTGCTAATGCTGGTCTGGCTGCTTGGCTTGCATACGCCGGCGCTGACCGGCTTCGGGCAAATCGTCGCGGTGCTGACCGGGGTGGTCTTGCTGGTCATCGGCCTGGGCGGTGTGCGCCTCTCGGGCGCGGTGCGGCGGCGCGAAAGGGTGCGGCTGGTTGAAGCCGCCGCCGCCGAGCGTGCTGAAAAGCAGGCTGCCAAAGATGCCGCGAAAGATGCTGCCAACCGGCGCGATGCCGGCCGGGTGACGGCGGGTTTTCCGGTCTATCACGCCGAGCCGGTGGTCGAGCCCGTTATGCCGGTCCCACGGCCCCTGGATCCTGTTGCGGCGGCGCCGCTTCATCCGGCGGTCGAGGAACCGGGCCTGACGGCGTCTGAACGCGCCGCACGGGCCGAGACTGCAGCCGCGCGCGACGAGGCCCGCAACTCGGCCGCGGACGCGCCCGGTGCCCCCCGGCCGCCGTTTCGTGGCTGAGGCGCCGAGCGCCAGAACGCCTGCCGAAGCTACCGGATTCCGTTCGTGCGCGCCGCAGGTCAATGCCTGCAGCGTCCGCTGGTCCAGCTCGCTTCATCGTTACGCAACATGTCCGATCGTCCCCACGGGGACCGCTTTGAATTCAACGCCGCGCTCCGTGCGCGGCATCCCGTATCCGTTCACTTTTGACTCCGTCCGCTGCCATGCATGACAAGATCCTGATCCTCGACTTCGGTTCGCAAGTCACCCAACTGATTGCACGTCGCGTTCGCGAAGCCAACGTGTATTCGGAAATTCATCCGTACGACGTCGATGCGTCGTTCATTCGCGATTTCGCGCCGAAGGGCGTGATCCTCTCCGGCGGCCCGAGCTCGGTCACCGAAACGGATACGCCGCGCGTGCCGCAAGCGGTGTTCGAACTCGGCGTGCCCGTGCTGGGCATTTGCTACGGCATGCAGGCGATGGCCGAGCAGCTCGGCGGCAAGGTCGATATCGGCCACCTGCGCGAGTTCGGTTATGCCGAAGTGCGTGCGCGCAACCATACGAGCCTGCTCGAAGGCATCAGCGACTTCACCACGCCGGAAGGTCACGGCATGCTGAAGGTGTGGATGAGCCACGGCGACAAGGTGCTGGAAATGCCCGAGGGCTTCCAGCTGATGGCATCGACGGAATCGTGTCCGATCGCGGCGATGGCCGACGAAAAGCGCCATTTCTACGGTCTGCAATGGCACCCGGAAGTCACGCACACCGTGCAAGGCCGCGCGATGCTCGAGCGCTTCGTGCTGAAGATCTGCGGCGCCCGGCCCGATTGGGAAATGGGCAATTACATCGACGAAGCCGTCGCGAAGATTCGCGAGCAGGTGGGTAACGAGCACGTGATCCTGGGCTTGTCGGGCGGCGTGGATTCGTCGGTGGCCGCGGCGCTGCTGCATCGCGCGATCGGCGATCAGCTGACCTGCGTGTTCGTCGATCATGGCCTCTTGCGTTTGAATGAAGCCGAGCAGGTGATGGCGACCTTCGCCGATCACCTCGGCGTGAAGGTGATTCACGTCGACGCGAGCGAGGTGTTCCTGTCGAAGCTGGCCGGTGTGACCGATCCGGAAGCGAAGCGCAAGATCATCGGCGCGGAATTCGTCGAAGTGTTCCAGACGGAAGCCAACAAGCTGACCGACGCGAAGTGGCTGGCGCAAGGCACGATCTATCCGGACGTGATCGAATCGGCCGGCAAGGGCAAGAAGGCCGCGCAGACCATCAAGAGCCACCACAACGTGGGCGGTTTGCCGGAGACGCTGAATCTGAAGCTGCTCGAGCCGCTGCGCGAACTGTTCAAGGACGAAGTGCGCGAACTCGGCGTGAAGCTCGGTTTGCCGCCGGCCATGGTGTATCGCCATCCGTTCCCGGGCCCGGGTCTGGGCGTGCGAATTCTCGGCGAAGTGCGCCGCGATTTCGCCGACCTGCTGCGTCGCGCGGATGCGATTTTCATCGAGACGCTGCGCACCTTCATCGACAAGGAAACCGGCAAGTCATGGTACGACCTGACGAGCCAGGCGTTCGCGGTGTTCCTGCCGGTGAAGAGCGTCGGCGTGATGGGCGACGGCCGCACCTATGAGTACGTCGTCGCGCTGCGCGCCGTGCAGACGCTGGACTTCATGACCGCGCATTGGGCGCATCTGCCGCATGAATTGCTGGGGCATGTGTCGAACCGGATCATCAATGAAGTGCGCGGAATTAACCGGGTGGTTTATGACATCTCGGGGAAACCGCCGGCGACGATTGAGTGGGAGTGATTCCGAGAAGATTCTCATTGATCCACGCGACCGCCCATTTGTTCGAGAACGCGATGGCTTCACCCTCATTGGCGAAATCTGGCAGGTTGATGGCCGCGAAGATCTCGGTCTGTTCACGGGTGGCGCAGTGGATCTGAAAAATCCGCGCTTGCGCAAAGAAGCGGCCGACGGAGAACGTGGGAATGCTGTCGACGCGCAAGCTATTGCTGGGGAGTCGCATGGTCGATCTCCATTGAACAAGCCGCCGTGGCTGTGGCTCCGTCTTTGCCACCAGCAATAGTCTGGAGTGCTCTAGTTAGGCCAACGGCAGCAGTCGTAGACGTCTGGCGCAGACCCGCGGGCCACACTCACGAGTTGATGAATTTGAAGGCGAGCACTGCCGAGGCGGCGTCCCGTTTGCCTCGGCTTTGCAGATCCTCTGCAAGCAGCTTCCGAAAGAGTGTTTCTTCCCATTGGCCGTACAGTTCGCGAAATTCGCCGAGAACTTCAGCGATAGCGCTGTGCCGCGTATCCGGACTCAGCGTGCTGCTGATGTATGAACAACCTCGTGCCAGTTCAAGCACGTAGGCTGCGCGAGCATTCGCCATGGCGGCGCCACCTGTTTTACCCCGCGGCATCAGGTCTCTCACATTTAATTACGTGCACATCTACTGCCGCGCTTATAGCTGGGGCCGAGTTGCAATCAGCAGCGCTTGATAGTGTGGCACTAATTTATCGGGGGATGCTGAAGGAAATCTTAAGAAGCGCTACCTCGTGACCTGAGACGGTAGTCGAGGCTCCCTACATGACGATACGGCGGTTTGCCGAACATTCGGGCTACGCCGAGAGTGCGATCCAGAGTTGGCGTACGCGGCCGCCATGAGTTGCCGTCAGACTCGCAGAGAATGCGCCCGACAGAGGCGAGATGAATAACCACAACGATGCGCCGATTGTGACTTTCGTCGGATGTAACGAAAAATGCGGGTCCTGTCGTTCAGCGGATCTAAGATGAAAGTACCGCCAATGCAAAGCGCGTACGGAGACGAAAATGAAAGTCCTCTTCAAAAGCTTCGCAGCTGCAGCGCTGCTGTCGACTTTTGCGGCGACTGGATCGGCGCAGAATACGGGTGCGGCCCGTGAGGCGGGAGCGAGTGCTGTAGGGACGGCCCACTCGGGGGCGTCTCAGAGTGGCGATCGACCACGCATGTCTGGCGCAACCCGTGCTTCCCATTCTGCGTCGGCGGCCTCCGGACGAGGCGACACAGCGGCTGATAACCGCGGTGTGAGCACGCCGACTGATCAAGGGATGACGCGCGGTGGACCTGAGAATCCGAGCGGACTGAAGAAACCCGATTGACTCGCGAGTGTGTTCAGGAACGGCTCACAGACTCCGATCGGAAAGCGATTGACGCGCCGTTCAGGAGCAGATGAGAAACAGGTCAGTTGGACGCCGCGAACCATGCGCGCATGCTTGCCGCTGGAGGGGCGCCGGTCTGCGGGACGATAGACCGTTATCCATCTGACAGCGCTCGAGTTGAGGCCGAACGCTTCCCGACAGGAAGCACAGCATCGCAGACCCTCTGGCAGACCGCCAGGAGGCGCAGGAAAACGGAGCGATCGTTTCCAGAAGAGCCCGCGTTGTCATTCGATCCATCAGTTCCGGGATGAAGGAGCGTAAAACGGCTGACGCGGCGGGGTTTCGCCGAAGTAGTCGGAGTAAAAGGCCTTTACATAGGGAAACACTGCCGCGCCCAGTTCCCGCTCCGCCTGCTTGCGCTCGTTGCGCGGCTTCGCGAGCGTCTGTTCGATCTCGTTGAGGATCGCATCGCGATCCACACGCGTGAACCGGCCATCCCGGTACACCACATCGCCGGCAATCATCACGGCATCGACGGCGTTCGTCTTGGCACGCTGCATGAGCGCATCCAGCATGGGAATGTTGTCATCCTGATACGGATACGTTGCAGTTTTCCAGTTCATCAACACCAGATCGGCCAGGCGTCCGATTTCCAGGCGACCAATCTGTGCGCCGAACGGGGTGGTTCGAGCGCCATCCTCAGTGGCCATTTTCAGTATCTGTGGGCAGGTCGGCACGTCGTCGTCCATTCCCGGCGTGCGGTGCACGCGCAGTGCGAGGCGCATCTCCTGCAACATGTCGCGGTCTTCGTTGATACCTGCTTCGTCGAGCCCCATGCCCACCGTCACACCGTATTTGGCAAACGCATTCAAGGGTGCCACGCCACTGCGCAAACGCAGATTCGAACTGCAGTTATGGCAGATGCAGGTGCCGGTATGCGCGACCATTTCGATGTCTGCTTCCGTCAGCCACACACCGTGGCCGAGGGTTAGCGACGGACCGAGCAGACCGAGATCGTTCAGATGCGCGACCGCCGTCTTGCCCGTCCGGCGGCGCGCGTATTCCTTCTGATAGGCGGTTTCGAGCAAATGCATATGCATCGGTACGCCAGCTTTGTCGGCGCGTTCCTTGATGGCAAGCAGTGTCTCATCGCTGCACCAGTGCAGGTTGGCAGGTGCAAGCTGAATCCGGGTCAGCGATTGGCCTTCGTTGTCCTGTGTGAGCATGTCGAACAACTGCAGATGGTCGGCCAGCGGGACCCGCTGCGCTTTCAGATGCGCGGCGAGCTTCACCCCGATGTCGGCCGGCAGGCGTTTGACGAAGTCTTCGTCGGCTTCATAGACAAGCAGATTCTGCTCACGCACGGCGAAGCTGTACGACGCGCGCATACCGATGTCCCGATACGCCTTCAGAACGCCCGAAGCGGCTTCATGTATCGACGACAGCGGACCAGGCCGCCAACCGTGGATGTGCTGCACCGTGGTAATGCCGGACGCAATCATTTCGAAGGCGGAGTACAGGGTATCGAGGTAAAGATCGATCTCGCGTGTACCCATCCGGCTTGCAAACCACAGTTCCAGCGCGTAGTCGGGAGAACCGTGTTGCAGCGGCGTCAGGCCGACGTGATGGTGACTGTTGACGAAGCCAGGCAGCAACACCGTATCGGGCGAGCCGAGACGCGGCGCGTTCGGATACTTGGCGATCAGCTGCTGCGCATCGCCGATCTCGACGATTACGCCGTCGCGTTGATACAGCGCGCCGTCGCGGATGACCTCTGCGGTGTGCCGGTCGGCGACACCCTTGACGATCCAGCCAGCGACAATCAATGTTTCGGACATGGTTGCTTTTACCTGAATAGAGAAGAGTAGTTTCAGAACGATGGTGTGCCGTATAGATCGACACGCCGATGATCGAAGTAACACAGCTTTTCGCGGGTCGCTGCGATCTCTGCATGCGCGAGCGTCGCGCTGACGATGCCAGCTCCTTCGTTGCCGGGCCGGCGGGCGAGTACCGCGCCGTCGGCGGCGATCACACACGACTCGCCATAGTTGTCGATGCGCACGCCATCGAGGAATTCGTCACCGATCTTGTTCGCGCAAACGACCGCCAGCCCATTTTCCCGCGCGTGCGTGCGCAGCTCCCCGACGAAGAAATCCATATCGTCGCCACCGCTGCCCGCGACGGGCACGATGACGAGATCGGCGCCCGCCGCACGCAACGCGCGCCAGCATTCTGGAAAGCGGCGGTCGTAGCAGACCAGCACGCCGATGCGCCACGCGCCTACCTGCACGACGTGCAGTGCGTCGCCAGGCGTGAAGTGCGCGGCTTCGTCGTAGCCGGGCGGCGGGTCGTCGCCGACAGGCAGGTGAAGCTTGCGCGCAACCGGACCGGCGCGCAGCGGATTGCCGTCGGCGTCGAAGCCGAGCACGGCGTTGTGATACCGGCCACTAGCCCGATCGATTTCGTAGAACGGGACGAACAGCGCGATGCCACGTGTCCTGGCCAGCGCGGCGCAGCGCGCGGCGAGGGGACCATCGGCGGGCTCCGCCCAGTCGCGATATTGCCCGCCCGGCGCGCTCGCGAAGTACGGCACCATCGAGAGTTCGGGCAAGACGATCAACTGGGCGCCGTCATCGGCGGCGGCGTGCACGGCGGCAAATGCCACGGCCTCGTTGCTGGCAAGGTCGTTCGTGCAGGGAGGCAATTGCAGGGCCGCGACCCGAAGTGTGCTCAGGGTTGCCAGCCGATTCATCGGACCCGCTCCTGCTCGGCGAAGGCGCGATCGACTTCATCGCGCATCAGGTCGGTCAGGTGCACGCTGAGATCGTGGAACGCCCGGCTGCGCGTGTCTCGCGGACGAGGAAGATCGACCGGAATGATGGTCTTGATGCGCCCCGGGCGTGCCGTAAACACGACAATGCGGTCGGCGAGCGCGATCGCTTCGTCGATGTGGTGAGTGACGAAGACCATCGACACATTGCTTCGTTGCCAGACCTGGATCAGGAAGTCCTGCATCTTCGCGCGCGTTTGCACGTCCAGCGCGGCGAACGGCTCGTCGAGCAGCAGTATCTCGGGTTTCAGCGCGAGTGCGCGTCCCACTGCTACACGCTGGCGCATGCCGCCCGAAAGTTGGTCGGGCCGTTTGTCGATGGCTTCGGACAAGCCGACACGCTCGAGAATTTCCTCTGCGATACGGCGCCTGTTTTCCTTGGGCATGTGCTGCATTTTCAGGCCGAAGGTGATGTTTTCTCCCACGCTCAGCCACGGGAAAAGCGAGGCGTCCTGGAAGACGAGTCCTCGGTCCGTGCCCGGTCCGCTCACCTCGGCGCCGCCGCACATGATGCGACCGCTGGATACCTGTTCCAGTCCTGAGATCAGATAGAGCAGGGTGCTTTTGCCACATCCGCTTGGACCGAGGAACACGACGAATTCGCGGCGCGCGATATCCAGGTCGATATCACGCAAGGCAACGAACGGTGCGCCGTCTGTCTGCCATGTTTTGCCGACGGCCTTGCAGGTGACGAGCGGCGGTTGCACGGAAGCTGATTTGTTCTGGCTCATATCATTTCCCCAAGCCGTTATTTGGCACCCAGAACAGCACCTTGCGCTGAACGATTCGCAGCGCAACGTCGAAGGCGAAGCCGATGACGCCGATCAGCGTCATCGTGAAGAACGACAGGCTCGAGTTGAAGGTATTGCGCGCGAGCATGACGACCTGACCGAGCCCGCTGCCGACGCCGGTCGCTTCCGCCACCAGGACTACCATCCACGCGCCGAACAGGTTCATGCGCAGCACCATGAAGAGCGACGGCAAAATGGCCGGCAGAATCACATGACGGAACGTCTGCGCGCGCGTCGCGCCCATCACGGCGGCGACGTTAAGGTGGGTACGGCTGACGTTGTCGATCTGGCTGATCGTCGAGACGGTCATGACAAAAAAAAGCGAGATGAACACCATGAATACAGCGGGCGCATTACCGATTCCGAACAGGAAGATCGCGACCGGCAGCCACGCGATTGGCGAAATGGGCGCCAGCAGCGTGATCGTCGGTAGGGTGAGGTTGCCGAACAACCGGAAGTAGCGGATCGCGACGCCCATCGCCACGCTGCAGACGAAGCCCAGCACCAGCCCGCTTAACACCCGCAACGTCGATGCAACGATGGTCATGGCGAGCGACTTCAGCGCTGTCGAGTTCGAAGCCTCGCCAATCACGTCAGTCGGAATGAAGTACTGCGCTTGCGACGCGAAGTTGCGCAGGAAGATATGCGGGGGCGGCAGCAGAAGCGGATCTGCCCAACCTGCCGCCCATGCCAGTTCCCATGCGCCAATGAAGCACGCCAGCGAGGCGACGCCCCAGCCAAGCGGCACGAGGCGCCGGACGAGGTTGGAGCGTGGCCGGCCGTTTGCTGCCGGGCGCACCACGTGCCGGTGCGCGAAGAGGGTCGTCGGATCGGCTTTCATGCGGATTTCAGCTTGAGCTGGCCGTAGAGATCGGCGTTTTCCTTGATCACCTCATTGAGCGGCCCCCAGTCGAACATGTCAGCGCCAGGCAGTCGCTTGATGTAGCGCAGGTCCTTCAGGTTCTGCGCCCGCTGCAGGATGAAATTCTGGTTGCTGCGCTGATCGATCATCGCCGGCTGCTTCGCGGCTGCGTCGAGCGTGGCGTCATAGCTCGTTTTGAAGTACTTGCCGACGGTGTCCTTGACGGCCGAGGCGCGGTCCAGTTCTTCCTGATGCTGCGCGACCATCATCGCCTTGATCAGCGCCTTCACCGCATCGCGGTTTTCGTGCAGGAGCTTGCTGCGTACCGCGAGAACGCAGTCGGAGTAGTTCGCGCCATATACATCCACACCGTTCGACAGCTGCACGGAGCCCGGCCTCGCCTTCAATGCCTGCGTCGCGTAGGGCTCGATGTGGCACATTGCATCGACGTTCCCGGCGATGAACGCCTGCGCCAGTTCCGGTGACGTGCCGAAGTAGCGCACCTTGACGTCGGCGAAACTCATGCCGGCCTTCTTCAGGTAATCGTAGGGGAGCATTTCGAGCGTGTCGGCCTGGAATGTGCCGATGGTCTTGCCGCGCAGTTGCGCCGCTGACGTGATGCCCGCCTGCGCGACGATCACGCAGCCCTGCACGCCCGAACCTGCGACGATCTTGATCGGTGCGCCGGCATCGAAGAGCGTCATGAAGTTGGTGTACGGAACCACGGAGACGTCCACCACGCCCGCGCCGAAGAGCGCCGCGATGTCCGCATTGGACGGGGTGGTGACGAAGTCGAGCGAGACGCCCTGCGCGAGATTGCGTTCCTTGACGAGAAAGAACGGACAATTGCAGAGACCCGTGCCGTGCGTCGCCTTGAGGGTCAGCGGGCCAGCCGCCATGGCCTGGGGAAGATAGGCGCCGCCCAACGCCGCGGCGCCGGCCAGACACGCACCGCGCATCAGGAATTCGCGTCGCGTACTGCCGAGTTCGGTCAAGGGGTAACCATTCGGGTCTTGCTGAACAAATTTCCTGAACATCGCGTGGTCCTTAGAGAGGTTGAACGGCAGATGGGGATGTGAAAGTTTCCGCACGCGACTGCGCGAGCGTTTGTTCCAGCAGGTCGAAGCTGAAAATCTCTCCGATCGAGCCTGAAATCTGCATTCGCCCGAGCGCTTCCAGCGATCGGGCACGGGCGAGAATGCACGCGCGAAGCGGGCGAATATCGATGCTCGGCGGCTGCGCCGCGATGCCGGCCAGCAGTTCGTCGAGCGTGAATTCGGGGTAGCGGTGCGCGCTGGCGCGCAGGGCTTCGCGGGGATGGTTCGTGATGGCGTCCTGCGCATCGAGCATCGCGCGTAAGGCCGCGCGGATGAGCTCAGGATGCGCGTCGAGAAAACTCTTGCGCGCGACGAGCAATGTGTCGGGATAGTCGCCGCCCCAGGCGTGCAAGCCGTCGCACAGTACCTCGAAGCCACTCAGCCGCAGGCGCGAAATCCAGGGCTCGATCAACGTCAGCGCCGCGAGGCGGCCGGCGATCAGATCGTCGACTGCCTCGGCGAGCGATGGGTACAGTACGCGTTCGATCTGTATGGAGTCCATGCCGTGTACTCGCAGTGCATCGTGTAGCAGGACTTCCATGGGATCGTCGGCGAAGGTTCCTACGCGCTGGCCGCGCAGATCGCTCATCGAAAGGCCCGGCTGCCCCATGAGCGCCATCCCGAGCTTGCCGCTGCCGCCGACAATGCGCAGCGGATCGGGCCGGGCATGGTCGACCAGCGGCTGTGTAAAGCCGGTGGTGCCGAGATCAGCCTCGCCGCTTCTCAGCAATGCGGCGGTGGAACTGAAATGTGCCAGCGGCGGTGCTTCAACCTGCAGGCCATGGCGCTCGAACAGGCCAGTATCGACCGCAACGAACAACGCTAGATTGGAAAGCGCACTGCCGTGCGCCAGGAGCAGTTTTTGCATGACGGGCCAAGGGGGCGTTGGGAATCGCGTCGGCAGACGGGCGCTGCTGGACGCGAGGGCTTGACCACGTTTAGCGAAGACCGTGCCAGCGGGCGTCGATATGTGCGTACTTTGGCGTATCGCTTTGTTTACAGGATGTTGTGAATATTGTTCTATTAAAATTTATAAAATTGTACACAATCCGAGATTGACCCATCATCGAAAGACGCACCACGATGTGGCCGTAAGGCCAATTTTGCACCTTCATGTCGCGCTCGGCACAGTGACTGGGCATCGCGCGTTCTAGCCTGTTTAGCTAGGATTTCAAGGAAAGACACGCGCAGTCGTACAGATTGCCCTCGCAATGCAAATACAATCTGGCGTGCAAATTGTGTGCAATATCAGCCATAATCTGTGTTGCGGCGAGGCTGCGCAGTCGGTGCATTCAACCGCGCACGTTGCCCTTGTCGTGATCAACTCATTACCCAGGACCCTTTCATGCCGACTGATAAGAAGAGGGCGAGGACAGCCGAAAACGAAGTGGCTGGCTCCTTCGACGGCGCGCATCGCCACGTCATTTACGAGCGCTTGATGAATGCGATTTCGGAGCATCGGCTGCAGCCCGGCACGAAGCTCGCCGAAGACCGGCTCGCCAGTATTTTCAATGTGAGCCGGACCACGGTGCGCTCGGTGTTGCAGCAACTGTCGCACGAACTTGTCGTGACGATCGTGCCGAATCGCGGCGCCTTTGTTGCGAGCCCGACGGTGGAGGAGGCGCGCGAGTTGTTCGAGGCGCGGCGTCAGATCGAATTGCCGATCATCGAAAAGGTGTGCCGTTGCGCCACGAAGAAGGACCTGGCGCGTTTGCGCGCGCATGTGGCACAGGAAGACGAGGCCCGTAAGCGTGATGACCGGCGCACCACGGTACGGCTCTCAGGCGAATTCCACGTGATGCTCGCGCAGGTGTCGGGTAACCGCTTCATTGAGCGGACCATGCGCGGATTGCAAATGCTTACGTGCCTGACGATCCTGCTCTATAACACGCCTACTGCGCAGGCGTGTCTGCACGACGAACACGCGCGGTTGATCGACGCGGTGGAAGCGGGCAACGTGAAGCTGGCACAAAAAATCATGGACGAGCATCTCGAGCATATCCAGGCGACCTTGCGGTTGCAGGGCCCGGAGGAAGAGAGCGACGAGCTGGAGGCGATCCTCGTTCATGGCCTGTGATGGCGATGCGATTCAGGGTGCCGTGAGCGTGTCGAGTACGCGCCGCAAAAACTGGTCGCATTCGGCCAGCTGCGAAAGTTCGACGGATTCGTCGGCCTTATGCGCATCGTCGATGCTGCCCGGGCCGCAAATGACGGTGGGAATTCCCGCTTGCGAGAACAGGCCGGCTTCGGTGCCGTAAGTCACCTTGCGTGTTTCGAAGTCATTGCACAACGTGCGTACCAGTCGAGTAATGGCCGCCTGTTCAGCGCTGTCGAGCGACAGCGTGGTGCCGACCTTTTCAAATGAGATCGCCGCGGCATCGGAGACTTCACGCATCTGTGGCTCGAGTTCCTCGCGGGCATAGCGGGCAATCTTTTCAAAGAACAGTTCCGGATCTTCGGCGGGCAGATTGCGGTATTCGAAGAAGAATTCGCAATCGTCCGGAATCGTGTTGATCGCGTTACCGCCCTTGATCAGGCCGGTTTGCGCCGTTGCATACGGTACGTCGAAGGCGCGATCGAACGGGCCGTTGCGACGCAGGGCATCGGCGGTATCGCGGATCCGGCAGATCAGGCGCGCGGCATATTCGATCGCGTTGACGCCGCTCGGCGTACGCGACGAATGGGCCGCCACGCCCCTCACGCAGCACCGGTAGGCATTGTTGCCCTTGTGGGCGACGACGGGCCGCATTCTGGTCGGTTCGCCGACGATGCAGCCAGCCGGCTTGATGCCGCGTTCCTCAAGTTCAGCCAGAAGCAGGGGCGCACCGAGACAGCCGACCTCCTCGTCGAAAGAGAAGGCGAAATGGACAGGCTCGCGTAGCCGGTACTTCTGGATGTCGGGCAACAGGCCG
The DNA here is from genome assembly GCF_046025895.1 of Paraburkholderia sp. RL17-337-BIB-A. Lineage (NCBI taxonomy): Bacteria > Pseudomonadati > Pseudomonadota > Betaproteobacteria > Burkholderiales > Burkholderiaceae > Paraburkholderia > Paraburkholderia sp. RL17-337-BIB-A. Next base: position 1,745,948 of record NZ_JARESY010000001.1, read on the forward strand.
AGCGTTACTCCGATAAACCCTTTCATGTCGCACGAGCCGCGGCCGTAGAGTCGATCGCCGCGGATGACCGGATCGAAGGGATCACTTGACCAGTTCTGGCCGGTTACGGGAACGACATCGGTATGTCCGGACAGCACGACGCCCCCATTCGTCTCCCCGTTAAAGGACGGTAGTGTCGCGAACAGATTTGCTTTTTGCCTGGCCCGGTCATAGACCAGCAGCGTTTCTATGTGATGGGCTCGAAGGCGGTCCCGGATCGCTTCGATCAGGCCGAGATTCGAACGGCTGCTCGTCGTATCGTAGCGGATCAGCTCCTCCGTCAACGCGAGATAGGCGGGGCGTTCGTTAGTGTCCAGTGTTGGCTTGTCAAACATCACTTGTGCCGTCGGGCCCTCGGAAAGACATCGAATGATTGTACGCGGACGAAATTCACAACGTGTATGTCAATGACGTTCCCCCGAGTTTCTTCTCTCCCGGCAAATGTCAGAACCCGGGCTAACCGTTTCCTTACCATTGGCATACTGCCGCCGTGCGGTCGCACGAGTTCCCGGGACGGTTCAGTTCGTTGCACTGATATCCGCAAGATCTGTCACACACGCGCATTCCCAAGGCATGACTATCGCGTGCATTAGGAATGGCGATTGGACCGCTCAAAGGCATCGACATAGCATGCAATCCCGATTAGCGATGTCTTGAGTAGTAACTGATGCCAGGAAACAATATGCAACTTGCAACTAAAGCCTTTAAAAAAACGCTTCTGTCCGTTGTCTTGAGCGCCACGATGTTGCCGCCTGTCTTTGCAGCCGACATGACCCGCGACAATGGATCTCCCGTTGGAGACAATCAGAATTCGGAAACGGCGGGTCCTGAAGGTCCCGTGCTATTGCAGGATTCGCATCTGATCGAAAAGCTGCAGCGTTTTGATCGCGAGCGTATTCCGGAACGTGTCGTGCATGCGCGAGGCACAGGCGCCTTCGGCGAATTCGTTCCAAGCGCCGATATATCCGACCTGACAAAAGCGCAGGTTTTCTCGCCGGGCAGTAAAACGCCAGTATTCGTGCGGTTCTCAACGGTGATGGGCTACCGCGGATCTCCTGAACAAGCGCGCGATCCCCGCGGTTTCGCGATCAAGTTCTACACCGGGCAAGGCAATTGGGACATGGTCGGCATTAACTGGCCGATGTTCTTCATCCGCGACGCGATCAAGTTCCCTGACTTCGTCCACGCTAACAAACCCAGCGCGGTCACGGGGGTCCAGGACGCCAATCTGGCCTTTGATTTCTTTGCGCATTCGCCCGAGGCGACGAATATGCTCACGCATCTTTATAGCGACGACGGCATGCCCGATTCTTACAGGCACATGGACGGATTTGGCGTGCATGCTTTCAAGTTCGTGAATGCGAAGGGCGAGGTGCACTACGTCAAGTTCCACTGGGTCAGCGATCAGGGCAAGAAGGATTTGCGTCCCGGCGAAATCGCCGCATCTATTGGCTCGGACTGGAACCTGATGACCAACGATCTCTACGGCGCGATCCGTAAGGGCGATTTCCCGAAGTGGGATCTGTATATCCAGGTTCTTAAGCCGTCGGATCTGAACAAGTTCTCTTACGATGCGCTTGACGACACCAAGGAATGGCTCGGCGTACCTGAGCGCAAGGTCGGCACGATGACGCTGAACCGCGTGCCCGACAACTACTTCGAGTCCACCGAAGAGTCCGCGTTCGCGCCGTCCCGACTGGTTCCTGGCATTGAACCGTCGGAAGACCGGATGCTCCAGGGTCGTCTGTTTGCATACGCCGATACGCAAATGTACCGGTTGGGTGCGAATTTCAATTCGCTTCCGATCAACCGGCCGCTGGTTGAAGTCCACAACAACAATCAGGACGGGAAAATGAACGCGAGCGGTCGTACCGGCGAGGTCAACTATGAGCCGTCGGGGATTAGCGAGCTGAGCCAGGACCCGAAATACAAGTACGTGCAGACGCCATTGTCCGGAACAACGCAACAGATCGCCATTCACAAGAAGCAGAACTTCCGGCAAGCGGGTCAGTATTTCGAAAGTCTTACCGACCAAGGCAAGGGCGATCTCGTCACTGCGCTGTCCGGCGACCTGAGCCATGTCACGAATGAAGACAACAAGTACACGATGCTGTCTTACTTCAACAAGGCCGATCCCGACCTGGGTGCTCGCCTGATTCGGGCGTTGAACGCGGACGGCTCGAAGGTGAAGGCCTTGTCGGCGAAGCTGTCCGATGAGTGATTTCAGGCGCACTTGATACGCCTTTAGTCGCCACTGTAACAAGAGGCACGCCGTTCATCCGGCGTGCCTCGTCTCACGGAAGTACCTTGTATGAAGCAGCGTAGAAACTTTGGTTTTGCATGGGCTTCCATCGCTGGCGTGGCTGCATGTGCCATGTTGTTGGCCGGATGCGCATCGGAAGTCATGCCTGTCCCGCAACCGGGAGCGAACCAGCGCGTCGAAGCGCATCAATACGACCGCGAATGGTTTAACGCTGCACGAGAAGGACGATGGGACATTCTCGATGCTTTGCTCAAGGCGGGTTATCCCATCGAAAGCGCCAATTCGAGCGGCTACACAGCGCTGATTCTTGCCGCCTACGACAATCATCCTGATACGGTCGACAAGCTGATGGCCGCCGGCGCGAATGCGTGCGCAGCAGACCATAATGGCAATACAGCTTTGATGGGCGTCATCTACAAAGGTCAGCTCGACATAGCAAGGACGCTCTTGCAAACGCACTGCGACGTTAACGCAACCAATAATGCGGGCGAAACCGCACTTGCTTTCGCCGCGCTGTTTGGACGCTTTAGCCTGTTCGATGACCTGATCGCACATGGCGCGGATCCGGATCATGAGGACGCACGGGGAAACACTGCGCTTGCGACGGTTCGAGCGCAAGGCAATACGGCGGCAATGGCAGCACTTAGGAAAGTGGGTGCGACGCACTGATTTCACTGAGAGGAATCAATCTGGAGTGCGCGTGGTAGCGGCTTGTCGTCAAGATAACAAAACCGTAATCCTGGGGTAAGAGTCAGGTCAAGGTGCGCCTATAACAATAGGATCCGTTGAACGAGTTCGGCAGAGCAGCCGGACAAGTGGTCTCGTTCTTTCGCCTGCCCATGTCTCCCGCACGGAGTCGTCGTGAAAATCCCTGACTGCCGCAGGACGACGCCATGAATCAATTAGCCGCAATTCGTATATTCGCCAAGGTCGCCGAGTGTTTGAACTTCGCGGAAGCTGCCAAACAGCTTGGTATCTCAAACTCGGTGGTTACGCGCAGCGTGGCAGTACTTGAGCAACACCTCAGTGTTCGGCTGGTTAACAGGACTACACGCCGCGTATCACTTACGACTGCGGGCCAATTGTACTCGGAGCATTGCGGAGAATTGCTAAGCCATCTCTGCGCGATGGACGAGTGCATGGCAATAGCCGCGGGCCCCTCTGGAGGATCTCTACGCATTGCGTCGTGTTCTTCTTATGCCACTACCGATTTGCTGGAGGTACTAGCGGCTTATCGGCTGCAAGACCCACGCATGCAGTTCGAATTGACGGTATTCGATGACATGGCAGATGTCACCGTGGCGAATTTCGACATTTGCTTCAGCATAGAGCGCCACTTGCGCGATCCGTCGCTGGTGTGCCGTCCGCTCGTGCAGACACAGGATGTGATTGTCGCGAGCCCCGCGTACCTGTCTCGTCGAAGCCCACCGCGAACACCATTGGAGCTCTCTTCGCATGATGTACTCGTGACATCGGACGCCCCTGGCCGTTACTGGGAGTTCCGCGGCAAACACGGCACCCAGCGCGTGGTGATGCGACCTATCCTGAACATGCAGAGTCCGCTTCTGGTGAAGCGCGCGGTGCAGGCTGGCCTCGGTATAGCGCGCCTGTCAAAGCCGCTCGTTCAAAGCGAGTTGTCGGATGGCACATTACGGCCGCTGCTGACGCATGTCGAATTGTGCGGCAATGAGCGGACCGTATGGATTCTTTACTCGGGACAATCGCATATGGCGCTGCCACGCAGAAGGTTTGTCGACTTCGTTGTCGAACGTTACCGTCAAAGTGCGACGGAAGACGAGAATGAGACCGCAGTCCCTATGGGATTGACCGGGTCTGCATTAGCCAGTTTTCTTTAGCTCAAGCACGTATCCGGCACGTGTCACCGTATGAATCAGTTTGACGCAGAATTGACATCCCACACGTTCGCACGCGCCGTCGTGGCCCTGAAGCGCCATCTGCTGCGCGACGCCCTCGACCGCAAACAACGCGGCGAACGTTTTGCGCCATGGCATCGCTTCACTGCGGTCACTCAAGTTCCGTCCGCTTTCTGAGCAGATGTGCTTCCTTTGCGCTACTGCGCTGCCGGCACTTCAACGTGACAACGCTCTTCGCACCACTCGTACCATCCTAAATTCCAGGCAAACTTCAGGTTTCGCTCTTGAGTTGTCTGTGCACTTTACAAAGAAGTCCTTCGAGGCGAAATGAAAGTGTCGACTCGATTTATCGCGGGAGAAGAGGGCCGGCTGGATAACCGTTACGTTGCGGTCCGATTACAGTTTTGTCATCGGACATACTCACCGATCGTCTTTATCGAGGCTCAAATCCTTACGCATGCTCAATCCCTGAGACTTCATAGCGATCTTCAATGAGCGTTATCGATAGAACCAAATTCACCCGCCGGTTGACCATCGACACACTGATGCAAACCTCAAGTGGAAGATCAGATGCTCGACATCATCAAGCGATTCAATGTACGCAATTCGGACAACAGGACTCGCGCAGAGCATGGGCGGCACGAGAAGGTGGGTTCATATCTTCGACACGTCCTTTCGCGCGGCGCGCAAGTAGGTTTGGTGGCGTCGCTTGGCGCGTTCGCGAGCCTATGCTTCGCCCAGAGTCAGGCTGCGACCGCAAGTACAAACAACGTTGCGCAGGGTCCGTCGATTGCGACATGTGTAGCATGCCATGGTGCGCTGGGTGCCGGAAGTGAAATGGGCATGCCGCGGCTGGCAGGCAGGAATCCGGAGTACCTTGCACACGCGCTGTCGATGTTCAAGGCCGGCACGCGTGTCAGCCCTCAGATGCAGGCGGTCGCTCAGAACCTGTCGGACAGCGACATGCGAGCTCTCGCGGTCTTCTTCTCGAACCAGCATCCGCCGCTTGTGAAAGCTTCACAGCCGCCAGCGCCGGAGCTCGTCGCGGCCGGCAAGCAACTTGCCGAAGTGGGAGCGGGCACGAGCGTACTGGCATGTTTCAGTTGCCACGCCGCGGGCGGCAAGGGCGATGGCGCGCGCTTCCCCACTATCGCAGGCGAGCCCGCCGCTTTTACCGTCGCCCGGCTGCACGAATTCCAGGCGCGCGCAAAAGCCTCACCTCCGAAAGCTGGAACAATGACGGCGGTAGCGGCTACGCTGAATGACACGCAGATCGAGCAGGTCGCCGCTTATCTGTCCGTTACCGGGCCCTGAATATCTGGAGCACGGAGCACGGAGCACGGAGCACGGAGCACGCGACTGGCACTGGCTTGTACAAACGGGTTCGGGACAAGCTGCTCCGGGCGGCTAGCCGGCGAACAGAGAAATGCCAACGGGGCCTTGACCTGACCGGGACGCCCTTCGCGGCGAAACAAAGCCGGTCTCCCCCAATGCCAGCCGGTGACCGCTCCGAATGGAATATCTGCTGAACGCCACGAGCTTCCGGCGTGATGACTTGCCTCTCGTAACACACGGCGCGATAGAATCGCGCCTGCTCATTGGGGAGTAGCCGCCTCGAACGCGATGTTCGAAGGCGCACGTCAACATACTTGGCGAGTCGAGAGACCCGCTATGGCGTGCGCAGCTAAGTGCCTGGCAAGACCGATGACACGCATTCCGACCGGACCGGGTCGCCGGAATGCGCGTCATTGCGTTCTTTCAGCGCGGCTCGGGTACAACAACCCATGCAATCCTTCCTTGTTTCGACCAGCGTGGTCGGCCTTGCCGAAATTGGCGACAAGACTCAACTCCTGTCCCTGGTATTGGCAGCGCGATATCGCAAGCCCATTCCCATCATCCTTGGTGTTTTTGCCGCTACCATCATCAACCATAGTGCATCCGGCGCACTCGGCGCGTGGCTTGCGAGCGTGCTGAGTCCGGGAATTCTGAATTGGGCGGTAGTCGCGTCGTTCGCGGTGATGGCAGTGTGGATTCTCATTCCGGACAAGCTGGACGACGCTGATACGGTGTTGGCGAAAAACTCGATGGGTGTGTTCGGCACAACCGCGCTCACATTCTTTCTCGCTGAGATGGGCGACAAGACCCAAATCGTCACCATTGCTCTCGCTGCGCGATTCCACGAGTTCTTCGGGGTCGTCGCGGGTACGACGCTCGGCATGATGTTGGCAAATGTGCCCGTCATCTACCTGGGACACACGTTCGCCGACCGCCTGCCAACAAAGGCGGTCCACATTCTGGCCGCCATCATTTTCGTTGTCCTCGGTGTGCTCGCCCTCAGGACCGCGCTGTACCCGCAAGCGCACCCGCTGTTCTAATTCGAGAGGTTGCTTCGTCCGTTCAAGGCGTATGCCGTCTCCGGCGAGTGCCTTGAGATTTGCACCGCGTCAGCGCGCCGGACCGCTCCACCAATTCGTTAGACAAACAACGCTCTGAAGAGCGCTGAAAAATCGGCATGCCCGCACTTTCGTTATGGGCACTGTTTCGATCAATAACGCCCCAATTATCTGGCGAAGTCTCTTGTGACAAAGGAGACTCAAGTGTTCCAGCATTTTTTGCAGGGCGGGCGCCGCAGCCGCCAGGAACCGTTGTCACCTCCGCCAACGCTGATCTACCGCTCACCCCGTCACACCTTCCCTGGCACGGTCCACGTTGCACGCACGGTGCTGGAATAAGCCGGTGCGCTCCATCGTTTACTCGTCGTGCAACCACGTCCTGAGCGGTCCTGAGCGGCGAGGCCTATCGCGGCTAGGCCCGCGCCGTGAACTTGCGCCAGCACACCGATGTGCTGGGCGACGCCGACGACACGACGTCGAAAACGTCGGGGATTCATGTGGCCATACATCATGGACAAACTGCTTCGTTTCGGGACATTGCTCGCATGTCTCGGCTTCGCCGCGCCTGCACTCGCGCAAACCTACGACGAGCAACCGGTGCCGGTCGACAGCGCGAATTGCCGCGCCGTTGTCGGGCAGGCAGAAATCGATGGGACGATGCAGCAGGTCGTCGGACGTGCGTGCCTGCAAAGTGATGGGACCTGGCAGATTGTGCAAAGCCAGGATGGCAGCGTGCCGTGGTACCCCGTCGCAGCCTATCCCTATCCCGACGCCTGGTGGTGGGGGCCGCCGATATTCATTGGCGGCGGCGTGAGCCTGATCTTTGTCGACCATTTCCATCACTTTCATCATTTCAACCACTTTCATCAGTTTGGTCACGATCACTTCGCTCCAATCGGCACGGGCTTTCATCGCGGCCCGTTCCCCGGCGGTGGTATGCGTGGTTTCGGTGGGATGAGGGGATTCGGTGGGACGAGGGGAGTCGGCGGCATGCATGGGTTCGGCGGCATGCATCGGCGCTAGCCCAACTTTCCCTGTATGCGGCTCGTTGCCCGGCACCGGAAAGACGTTCGACCAGTTCCGCGCAGACGACGCCTCATGCCGGCAATTTGCGTTCAACCAGGTGGGTGGCGTGTCGGCCAACCAGGCGGCAACCGCGAGCGCGGTCGGCAGCGCCGCCATTGGAACGGGGCTCGGCGCGGCTGCGGGTGCGGCGTTCAATGGAGGCGCCGGCGCGGCCGTGGGCGCGGGTGTCGGCTTGCTAGTCGGGAGCATGGTTGGCACGAGCGCCGCACAAGGCTCGGCCTACGAAGTGCAGCGCCGCTACGACTATGCGTACCTTCAGTGCATGTATGCCGCCGGCGATCGCGTCCCGGTTCGCGGGCACATGATGGTCGCGCCCGGGGGCCAGCCCTATGCGCCGCCGCCCCGAGGCGTGCTGCCACCGCCGCCTCCGCCAGCGAGTTGATGGTGAAAGTGGTAGATCTCGACAAAACCGGGAAAGCCTCCTTCGTGCACGGGGTGCGCGTGGCCGGGACCGCAATAATATTCGGCGCTCGCAGGATCGGTCATCATGTACTCCTGATCACAGGAATTCATCGATGTGTCGTAAGGCGCCACGGCACCGCCGCCCAGCACCGAGGCTGTAAACACCCCTGTCAAAGGGGGCAAAATGATGTGCCGCACGGTAAGACCTCATCTGATACGGCGGAACGACTCCGCTAAAGATTTAGACCCGGCGCGGCAAGCATGTCCGGGGGTCGTCCAGGGGAAATCAGGGCGTGACGAGCAAAGACGTATGCAGGCCCATCGAGTCGTGGCCAGGCTCGATCGCACCTAAGCGTTATGCCAGGCGAAGGTCCGGACGGCGCGTTAGAAGCGGCGTGCAGTCGGTCGACATCAAGATGCGTCTGTAGCGGATGTCCGCGCGCTGCTCCACACCGCCGTCCGAGGCGTATTCATAGTTGTCGCGCAAGACTACGAGCTGCGCGCGCGAACACGTGTCGAGCGTTGATCATTCAGGCCACCTGCTCACTACAGAAGCAAAACGGCCGGTGCCGCGAGCTTATCCCCGTGTCCGAGAATTATTTTCATGTCCGCCGCCGTCCGGTCAGGATGCACGCCCCATCATGGCAAACACCTGTCTGCTGTAGTTGTTCGCCGTCGATAATCAACCTGACAATGCCGTTGCGACAGCGCGATAGCGGTATGATTGCCGGCATCCCGCGCAACGATCAGGTGGGCAAGGACTGGGCCGGTGTGCGCCTCGCCCCGCCGAGCCGGTCGGTCACCGCGGCATCATCCGGGTATGGCTTCGTGCGCGAGGGCGAGGAGATCGAGGCCGCCGTCGACGGCATCTGCATTGCGAACTTCCCGGAAGAGACGGCCGTGGCCCTAAGGATGTCGATCCGAATGGCTCACGCAGCCAGATTGTGCGAGACATTGCTGATATGTGGAGGCAGGAGGTATGTCCAGATCTAGTCCTCTACGGTGGACCAGACGGTCCGCTTTTGCTAACTATGCGGTTGCAATTCTGTCGGTTGCTGTGGTACTCGTCGCCGCGCTGCTATTAGAACCTCACACGCGCAGTAGTCCGTTCGTATCGCTGTCTCTTTGCGCGATCATGTTTAGCGCCTGGTTCGGTGGCCTCGGCCCGGGTTTGCTCGCGACCGTACTGTCCGTTGCAGCTTTCACCTATCATTTTGTCCCGCCGGTCGATTCGTTCGAAGTTATGCCTGCGGACTTGTCGCGCATCGTCCTGCTTGCGGTGGCAGCGCTGTTCGTGGTGTGGCTGAACGTTGCACGAAGAGGTGCGGAAGACGCGTTGTGGCGGAGTGAGGCCTATCTGGCTGAAGCTCAACGGCTAAGTCATACGGGGAGCTTTGGCTGGAAGGTAGCCAGCGGCGACATGGTCTGGTCGAAAGAGACATATCGGATATTCGGCGTGGACGAGACGGTCGAGCCGACGATCGACCTCGTTCTTCAACGCGTTCACCCGGATGACCGGGAACGGGTACTGCATGAGATTGATCGTGCGGCACTTGGCGAACCGGCGTACGACTACGAGATCCGTCTTCTGATGCCGAATGGCGCGATCAAACACCTGACCGTCTGGGCCCATCGCGTGAAATACGAATCGGGCGAGGAGGAACTCGTTGGCGCACTGATGGACGTCACGACAACCAGGGAAACGCAAGCGGCATTGCAAACGGCACAGGCGGAACTCGCGCGTGTCGCTCGCGTAACAGCCCTGGGACAGATGAGTGCCTCGATTGCGCATGAGGTGAATCAGCCCCTCGCTGCCATCGCCACTACCGCCGCAGCTGGCTTGCGCTGGCTGACCCGCGAAGTTCCGGAAGTCGCCGAGGCGCGCGCCTGCGTGAATCACATTGTCCAGGAAGCCAATCGGGCGGGCAACGTGATCCGGAGCGTTCGCGACCTTGCCAGGAGGGCAGATCCGGAGATGACCCCGCTCGATATCAACGAGGTCATCGACGAGGTGGTCGCTCTCGTAAAGCCGGAGGCGCTCAGGCATTGGGTGACGGTGCAGGTACAGCTTGCGTCGGGATTGCCCCTGGTGCGTGGCGACCGGGTCCAGCTGCAGCAAGTGATCATCAATCTTGCAATCAATGGTGTCCAGGCCATGGCGACAGTCACCGATCGCACGCGTGTGCTAACCATCCGAACCGAACAGCGCGGCTCCGACCAGGTGCTCGTGGCCGTACAGGACGTTGGCATCGGCACAGAGCCCGAGAGGCTGGACCGGCTTTTCAGCGCGTTTTACACGACGAAGCCAGATGGTATGGGTATGGGACTCTCCATCTGTCGTTCGATCGTCGAAGCTCACGGAGGGCGGGTGTGGGCGTCCCGCAATACCGGCTCGGGAATGACCTTTCAATTTACGGTTTCCGCGTATCGGTAGCGTTGCCCTGGCTAGAGGCGGCTGCTCGCGCGAGAGCGGCCGATCGCAAGCCGATTGCGCTGGACCGCTTCTGGCCCCTATCGCGGTTATACGTTCGTATAACCAGGCAACGCTAACGCGGTATCGGCATATCCAACCGTAGAGTAGATTCACACTGCGGCAAATCCTATTCTTCTCTCATCGATCAAGCGCTCGCCGCTTATGGGGTGAGCCACTCTCAGACAGCCTGTCCGAAGTCGTATTGGGTTCAGCGTTCGTGGGGAATAAATCGGTGGTTGGCTACGACGCGCACAATTTGCTTCAACATAACAAACATGTCATCTGAAAGACAGGATCGCGTTAACGACGGTTGACCAGAATGGAACCAACCCATCCGGATCAGCGACGGGGGGCGCCACGGCGTGTTGATATTGAATGCCACAGGAGATTGCCATGTTCACCTATTCGATCCGTTATCGCGCCGGCTGCGGCCGTTGGTCGGTCGCCTTCGCACAGGCCGCTTCACAGTCCGACGCTGAAGCGATTGCAACCTGCCGGTATGGCACTTTCCATTCTGTCAGCCGTGCCGGCCTGGTCCGAGTATAGAAAACGTAGTTGTGGTGGGGGCAGCTATAGAATTCGAAGCATTTATCAGATAAGCCGAATACGGCAGTGATCCTTATTAATCTCCGCACGGCCGACGATCCTACCCGCAAGGACGTGAGCCGGTACCTGGCCTGAACTTTCCACGCGCCAGGCTCGCCACGCGCGTCACACCTCACCTCCCTGTCCTGGCCAGAGATCTGCAGTGCGTCGCCGCAGCGTCCACGTGTGACGGCCGTAGAGCTGGCGGAGCCCCGGATCTTCCGTAGGCGGTTGTACGTTCCACAGATGAGACACGCGGATTCAAATGAAAAATATGACAATCAGACAACTCAAGACTTTCGAAAGTGTGGCGCGCAACTTGAGTTTTTCCCGCGCGGCTGAGGACCTTCACCTGACGCAGCCGGCCGTATCGATGCAGATCAAGCAGATGGAGGATCAGGCTGGGTTGCCGCTGTTCCGCCACATTGGCAAGCGGATCTCGCTGACCGAAGCAGGCGAGCTGATTCTGCGTCACTGCCGGTTGATCCTTGCGGATCTGAAGGCCGCCGAACAATCACTGGCGGACCTGATGACCGGTGGCATCCAGCGCCTGCGGGTCGGGCTGATTACCTCGGGCAGCTACTTCTTTCCGCATCTGATCAACTCGTTCATACAGGGCAGGACCGGGGTCGATCTCGACATGACAGTGCGCAGTCGCGATCAACTCATCAGCTTGCTGCGAAGCGACCAGATCGACCTCGCCGTACTGGTGCACGCGCCGGATGGCCCTGCGATCGTATCTGAGCCGTTTGCACCCAATCCCTTTGTACTGGTGGCCGCGCCGACGCATCCGCTCGCTCATGAAACCGACATTCCGTTTGCGCGCATCGCGCTCGAATGCGTGATCGTACGGGAGGGCGGGACTGACACCCGCAACGCCGCCAACGAGACATTCTGCGGCCTCGAATCGACACAGCGCGTCATGGAGCTCGGTTGCGAGGAAGCCATCAAGCAGTCGGTCATGGCAGGCTTGGGCATCAGCTTTCTATCGGCGCAAGCGGTTCAGTCCGAAGTGCGCGCCGGCTTGCTCAAGGTGCTCGATGTACAGGGCTTTCCGCTTAAGCGCCAATGGCGTGTCGCATACCGCGCGGACCGCCCCCTGCCGCCCGCGGCTCGCGATTTCCGGCAGTTTCTTCTCACCGAGGCCGGGGCGCGGCTTGAACGTCTCACGGGAATCGAGAGTGTGCATACGGGCATGGATCTTCAGCGGCCTGACCACGCTGCTCCAGAAACGAACACGATTGTTGCCGGTAGCGCGAGCCTCGAAGTCGCGCTTCGCACTCGCGCGCTGTTAAGAAGCGACCGCTTGCCAGATGAGCATTACGTTCAGGACCAGAATCACGCCGGTTGCGACGACAGCCGTTCCGATCAGCTTGCGGGACGCGGTAAATTGGCCCATCACTGAGCGGCGCGACGACAGCACGACGAGCGCAATGAGCGGGACCGGCAGGATCAGACTGAGCACGATCTGGCTGTCCACCATGGCGCTCATCGGGTTGCACGTCATGCAAACAATCACGGCCGGCACTATGGTGATGAGGCGTCGTGCCAGAACGGGTATTCTGAATCCGACAAAGCCCTGCATGATGGATTGACCGGCCATGGTTCCCACCACCGAGCTGGAGATACCCGAGGCCAGCAGGGAAATCAGAAACAGTGCGCCGGCGCCCGCGCCGAGAACCGGAGTAAGCGTGTGGTATGCCGCCGTGATGTCCGAAATGCCAGGTGCGTTCTTGCTGAACACGGAAGCGGACATGGCCACCATCGCGAGGTTCACGGCACCGGCAAAACCCATCGCAACCATGACTTCAACATTCGAAAATCGCACCAGCTTGCGGCGTTGATAGTCATTGCGCGCAGGTGCCCGGTTTTGTGTCAGGCCGGAGTGCAGATAGATCGTGTGGGGCATGATGGTCGCACCGACGATCCCTACCGCGAGCATCAGCGCATTGCTTCCGTGCAACTGCGGCACGAACGTGTGAAAGATGACGGCGTGCCAGTTTGGCGGTGCGATCACGAGTTCGCATAGATAGCTCAGTCCGATGACGGTAATGAGCGCGGCAATGACGATCTCGAGCGGACGAAAACCCTTTTTTTCCAGCGACAGAATACCGATAGTGACGACGCCGGTAATCACAAGTCCCCAGCCGATCGCCAGATGAAACAGCAGCGAGATGCCCATCGCCGCGCCCATGAACTCGGCGAGGTCGGTCGCCATAGCGGCAATCTCCGAGGCGATCCACATGCCGATCACGAGAGGGCGCGGAAACTCGTCGCGACAGAGTTCCGCGAGACTATGACCTGTCACGATGCCGAGCTTGGCCGACATCGCCTGAAACAGCATGGCGACGAGGCTCGACAGCAGCACGACCCAAAGCAGCTCGTAACCGTAGGTCGAACCGGCCTGGATGTTGGTCGCGAAGTTACCGGGATCCATGTAGCCGACCGATGCGATCACCGCGGGGCCCGCGAATGGCAGCATCGCACGAAGGCCACTGCGTTTATTGTCGAGGGTATTGCGCATCGCCGTGACTGTGTCCGCCGTTGCTACCCCGGACAGTGCGTACCTGGCCGTTCGTTTGATTGCCATGATCATGAGGAGCGCCTCTTCAAAGAGCTGCGTGGTGCCGTTACGGGTTGACTGCGTCGATTGCGCAAGCGCGGCGCAACCTCATTGAATCCGGATCGGGCGCCGTGACCCTGGTTCAGGCCGAACCCGGGTACACGCGGCGCCACGGTTACTGCAGGACTGTCTTTGCTTACGCGACTACGTCGCGACGGTCTTTCAGCTTGTGGAGGATGTCGAGCGTGGCGTCGTCGACGCGCAAGTGTTCGCGCACCAGCTGGCGTGGCGTATTCGCCAACCACTGCGCCAGACTGACCTCTGAGAAGTGGTCCGACTTGAATATCTCCAGGAAGACCAGGTCGGTAGTGCCGGTATTCTTTACGTAATGGCCCAGATTCTTCTCGACGTAGCCGACGTCGCCCGGGTTGAAGTCGACGGTCTGAGCGGCCGGCCCCGCGTTGAACACCGTCATGCGGCCAGTACCCTGAATGAAGTACTGCCATTCGTCCGCATCCGGATGCCAGTGCATCTCGCGCAAACCGCCCGGACGCAGCGTCACCATCGCGGCTGCGACTGTCTTCGAAACCGGGAAGTTGCTGCTGTCGACGATGCGGACCTCACCGCCCGGCTGGGACAGCGTCGGCGCCATCGAGCCCATGCGGAAGATGAACGGATGGTCCGGGCGGCCCGCCGGCGACGCCGCGTAAGCCTGGTCGGCCGCAAGCGGGCCTGCCTTCGCACCCTGATAGATCCACAGTTGCTCGAGCGGGATTTCCTTGAACTTCTCGGCCGGCACGCCGAAGTTCTGGGCGAGGATGTCGGGGGGCGTGTGCGCCAGCCAGTCAGACACCATCAGCGTGTTGAATTCGCCGGCCGCACCGTTGTCGAACGCCAGCACGAATTCGCCGCCGTTGTTACCCAGGCCTTGCAACGAGTGAGGTAAGCCGGGCGGGAAATACCAGATGTCCCCGGTTTGTACATCCGCTACTTCCGCGCGACCCTTGGTGTCGATCGTCGTGATACGAACTTCGCCGCTGACCATGATGGCCCACTCAGCCTGCTGGTGCCAATGCAGTTCGCGCACGCCGCCCGGTCCGAGACGCATATTCACGCCCGCGATGTCCTTCGATATCGGGAACGCCTTCGTCGTCACTTCGCGAGCCCAGCCGCCAGCCTGGATGCGCTTGTGCGCCTCGTTGAAGGAGGCCCATGGAATCGCCATTCCGCCGACGTCCGTCGGCGGCGGATTGTTGAACGACGGCAGTACGTCACGCAGTTGCGGATTCTGCGGACCCGGCTCGGAATTCGCAGCGGGTGTCGAATTGATACTGCCTTGCAACGGACGGTCCGGGTTGCCGAATTCGGCGGCCCTGGCAGCCGCCGTTGCGCCGAGAGCCACGGCTCCAGCAGCCGCGCTGGCAAGCACACTGCGACGTTTCAGGTCAGTCATGGTTGATTCCTCATCAGTAATCCTATAGAACAAATACCCGTGGTCAGGGTGAACTCCCGTACGACGCAGGCGTGGACAGGAACCGGTGTGGCTGATGTTGCAGCTAAACGTCGCTCAACGTGGACGGCTCACTGCAGAATCGGGACATCGCCATCCGCTCCGTGCCGCAAATACTAGAAACGTATGGCCAAAATGACCAATCAGGATTTATTGAAGAAGCTATAAGAACGTTTGATACACGCTGCATGCAAATGCCGTTAGGATCGGCGCACGACCTGGAGCAGGTTGCCGTTAAGTTCATTACATATGAAAGGAGTTTGATCATGGGTAGCCTTAGCATTACGCACTGGCTGATCGTTCTGGTAATCGTCGCGCTGGTTTTCGGAACGAAGAAGATCCGCAATCTCGGCTCGGACCTCGGCGGCGCGATCAAGGGTTTCAAGGAAGGCATGCAGGAAATCGAACCGGTTACTGCAGAGGCTGCCGCGAAGGCGGTGCCGGCGGCCGCGCACATCGACGTGCAGGATCCTCCCGCCGTTTCGCAACAATGACTCATGCATGTGAGTGAATTCGCAACAATCTGGAGGGACGGTTGCCATGTTTGACATCGACATTTCCAAATTGGCCGTCATCGGCACGGTTGCCCTGGTCGTGCTCGGTCCGGAGCGACTTCCGCGTGTCGCGCGCACCGCCGGCACCTTACTGGGGCGCGCGCAACGTTACTTGAGCAGCGTGCGGGCGGAAGTAGATCAGCAGATCCGGATCGACGAACTGCGCAAGGTGAAGGACGATATCGAGCGGGCAGTGACCCATGTGCAGGGCACGGTCGACCGTACCGTGCGCCAGCATGCGGGTGAACTGCAAGCCGAGGTCGATGCGGCGGCGGCAAGCTTGAGGGAAGCGTTGCCACCTTCCTACCTGCCGTCCGTCCACGAAGGTGCCGGCAATTTTCAGGCGGATCTATTCAAGGTTCGACCCGCGCAGTTGCAGATGTCGGGGCCGTCCAATGCCTCGATTCACTCCTCTCGGCCGGATGCTGTTTTGTCCTCGGCACCAGCGTCTGCTGTTCAGCACACGCGGGCGAGGTGGCGCGGTTCGGTATCAGGCAGCCGAAGCGCCGCTGTCAAGCGCACCCGCGTTGTTTCGATGGCCGCCAGCAAGGCGCTGGGGCGCGATGGTGGGCGCCTCGCGTGAGGGGCAGGTGGGAATTTCGGTATCCCTAAAGGTATCGGGATTTCATCCTCGGACAACCCGATCCGATACCGTCAGGCGGTGTGACGGCATCGGTCGACGCCTTAAACGGCTCGCCTCATCAGCAGTTTGAGCAGCACGGGCAACAGTAAGAGCACTAACGGCAACTGCACAATCAACCCCGAAATGATGGCGACAGCAAGCGGCTGCTGCATCGCCGACCCTTGCCCCAGCGCGAAAGCCAACGGCAGCAAAGCCAGAATCGCGGCGATCGTCGTCATGGCAATCGGCCGCAGACGATTGCGCCCAGCCGCGAGCAAAGCCTCTGCAAACGGCACACCCTCATCCGTGATGAGCCCCTGCAACTCGGACACGTAAAAAATCGCCACCTCGGTCACGATACCGATGATCATCGTCATCCCCATCATCGCGGAGATGTTCAACTCGATCCCGGTGATCCACAAGCCGATGAAGACCGCGCCGGCCGCGAGCAACGGCATCGCCATCACGGCGAGAGCAACCCGAAAGCGCTCGTAGAGAAACAGCAGCAGCCCGAACACGAGCGCAATCGCGGCACCGAACACGGTCAATAAGCCCTTGAACGCAATCTGCTGCTGCTGATACAAGCCGCCCAATTCGTAATACACGCCGGCAGGCAACAGGCTCCTGTCGCTCATGGTCTTCTGCACATCGGCAATCGTCGATCCCAGATCGCGGCCGTCGATGCGTGCCGTCACCGCCACCATTCGCTTGAGATTGTCACGGCTGATTTCGGGCTGGCCGGTCACCGTCACCTGGTCGGCGACACGGTTCAGTGCGAAGAGATGCCCGTCCGGCGCGCGAATCTGCAACTGCCCCAGTTGCGTATCGGTCAGTTTCGCCGCGCCCGCGACCCGCACGCGCACGCCCACGGTTTTCGGGCCGCGCTGGAATTGCGTCGCCACGCTGCCTTCCACCATGTCGGTGACGGCTTGCGCAATCGACTGCGGATCCATGCCTTCGGCGGCCGCGGCTTCGGGGTGGATGTGCAGTTCGAGTGCGTCGCCGGCGGGGTTGATGCCGTCGTTGACGTCCACCACGCCCTGAATCTTGCCGATCTGCGCGGCGACTTTGCGCGCGGTGGTGTCGAGCGTGTTCGGGTCGTCGGAATAGATCTTGATCTGCACCGGTTGCGGCACCGCGGTGAGGTCGCCGATCAGATCCTCCATCAACTGGGCGAGTTCGACGCTCACGCCCGGTACCTGTGTCTCGATCTTCGAGCGGATTTCTTCCATCACCGTTTCGATCGGCTCGCGGCCGCTCGACTTCAGCCGGATGAAGAAGTCGCCCTTGTTGGGCTCGTTGAGATCGCCGCCGAGACCTGCGCCGGTACGGCGCGAATAGGTCGCGACGTTCGGATTCGCGCGAATGATGCGCTCGATCTGCCTCATCAGCCGGTCGGTTTCAGTCACGGACGTGCCGGGCTCCGTATGGTAGTCGAGCACGAAACCGCCTTCGTCCATGCTCGGCATGAAGCCGCTGCCCACCCGTGTGAAGGCGAACGCCGCCACCAGGATCAGCGGCACGAGGCCGAGCAGCACAAGAATGGGCCGCGCCGTGACACGCGCGACGAGATACGCGTAGCGCTTATTCATCCACGCGGCGAAGCGGGTGTCCTTGTGTTCCTCGGCGTCCTTCGGTTTCAGCCAGCGGTCGCAGAGAATCGGCACCGCGAGCCACGTAACGAGAAACGAAATGAACAACGCGCTCGCCATGGTGACCGACAGCGCCTTGAAAAACGCGCCCGTCACGCCCGACAGAAACGCGAGCGGCACGAAGATGATCAGCGTCGCCGCCGACGATCCCGCGAGCGGTCGCGTGAATTCGAGCGCGGCGGCCATCACGCGGCCGTGAAACGCGTGTGCGCCGCCTTCCCGCATGCGTCGCACGATGTGTTCGATCATCACGATCGCATCGTCGATCACGAGGCCGACCGCGGCCGCCATGCCGCCGAGCGTCATGATGTTGAAGCCCATGCCGAACACGTCGAGCAGCAGGATCGTCGCGGCCATCACGACCGGCACCAGCGCGACGGCGATCGCGGTGATCTTCCAGTTGCGCAGAAAAGCGAACAGCGTCAACGCGGCCAGCACCACGCCGATCATGATCGCGTCGCGCACGCTGGACGCCGAGGCGATCACCAGTTCGCTCTGGTCGTACCAGTTCGACAGATGCACGCCCGCCGGCATCTGCTGCTGGAAGCCGGCGAGCTTCGCGCGAATCGCCTTGGCCATCGCCACGCTGTTCGCGCCCGGTTGCTGATAGACGTTGAGCAGCACCGCATCCTGGCCGTCGGCGGTGACGCGCATCCATTGCGGCACGATGCCCTGACGGACCGTGGCGATATCGCCGAGACGGATCTGCGTCGCGCCGCTGGCGGACACCACCACGTTGCGCAGTTCGTTCAGTTGCGTGATCGTGGTGTTGGCGATCACGAGGTACAGCTTGTCGTGATCCTCGATGCGGCCGTTCGCCATCAGCACGTTGCTCGCGCCAATCGCTTTCGAGACATCCGCGAGCGAGAGCTTACAGGCGGCGAGTTGCTGTGGATCGATGGCGACTTCGAACTCGTCCTGGTCGCCCCCCGTCACGTCGACGCGCGCCACGCCTTCCACCGAGGAAAGCAGCGGCCGCATCTGGAATTGCGCGAGATCGTGCAGCGCCGCTAGCGACTGCTGGTTCGACGTGAGGCTATAGGCGAGCACCGGAAACACGGTCGGGTCCATGCGCCGCACCTGCATTGAAGTGCCTGGCGGCAGCGTCGCGAGAATCTCGCTGATCGCCGACTGCGCCTGCAAGGTGGCTTCCGCCATGTCGGTGCCCCAGTCGAAATTGAGCGAGATTTCCGCCGCGCCGCGGCTCGTTTTCGACTCGACGTCGCGCACATTCGGCACGCGCCGCAAGGCTTCTTCGACGGGCATCGTCACGAGCGTGGCCATTTGTTCGGCAGGGCGGTCGCCCGCGTCGAGCGATACGACCGCACGCGGAAACGCGACGTTCGGGAACAGCGAGATCGGCAAGCGGAACGCGGTCAGTGCGCCTGCGATCGCCAGCAAGGCGATCACGAACAGCAGCGAGCGCCGGTGCTTCTGCATCCATTGACCGAAATTCATTGCGGCGCGCCTCCGCCGGCTTGCACCGCCATGCCGTCTTTCAACTCGTAGTTGCCGCTGACGACGAGACCTTGTGCGCCGTCGAGCGGTCCATCCACACCGTAGCGGTCGCCGTTTTCAATCTGCGTGATGACCGCCACGCGACGTGCCTTGTTTTGCGGCGTGATCTGGAATACGTAGGCTCCCTTATCATCTTTCAGCACCGCTGAACGGGGCACCACCCAGTGCGTGCCGCTGCGTGTCGCGATATCGGCGGCCACGCGCGTGCCCGGAATGAACACGCTCTGTCCGAGCGGCACATTCGCGCCCACATTCACCAATTGACTTTGTTGATCGACGGAAGCGCCGACCAGCACTACATGACCGTCCGTCGCGGCCTTCGCGAGCGAGGCTGACAGGCCGTGCAGCGTGACGGTGTCGCCGGGATGGATTGCGGTGGCGTCCGCGGGCTCGACGCCGAGCATCACGTTCGCGCGCTCATCGCGTCCAGTGCCGCCCGCCAGTTGCAGGATCGCGGCGCCCGGCTGCAGCTGGTCGCCCTGGGCCGCCGACACCTGCAGCACCACGCCGTCGAGCGGCGCGACGATGGTTTTGTTGCCGCGCGTCACGCCTTCTTCGTTCTGAGCGGCTAGCGCCTGCCGGGCATCCTCGACGGCTTTCTGCGCGGTCGCGAGTTGCGATTGCGTGGCAAGCCCTTTGTCGTACAGCGACTGGGTGCGCGCCAGTTCGCCTTGCGCGAGCGTCACTGCGCTCTTCGCCTGGGTCGCCGCGAGCACGGCTGCGGGATCGGCCTGGACGACGCAGAGGGGCGTGCCGCGCGTCACGCTTTGGCCGGCCTGCACGCGCATCTGCACAATACGCGCGACGTACGGCAGATTGACGGTGGTGAGGTTCGACGTGGACGCGGCGACGATACCGTAGGCCCGCACCGGCTGCGCAATGACGGCGCGCTGCACGCGTACGGTTTGTACGGATACGACGGTCTTGTCATTGGTATCGTCCGCGCCAGGCGCACCGGCTGCATGGACGGCGGCGCTCATCAGCGTGGCACAGGCAAGGGAGAGCGCCAGCGAGGCGATGCGCGGCCGCCGCGCCGGAAAGGGGCTATTTCGCATGAGTGTCGGTATAGGTCTGAGCGGAAGAGAAGGCGTCGGGTATCGCGCTGCCGAGCAGCGCCTGCAAGCCGACGCGTTGTTCGGCGAGCGATTCGCGCAGCGTCGCGACGTCGATGCGTTTGGTGAGCGAAGCGCTTTGCGCGTCGGTGTAAGCGCCGAGCGTGAGATTGTGTTCCGCGTATGCGGCAGCGGCGTGCTGCGCGGCGACATCGACGTCGGGCAGCGCCGCTTCGGTCTGATGCAATTGCCGCGTGAGAATCGCGTTGTCCGCGCGCAGATGAGCGACGTCCGCGTACGCCTGGTTCAGGCGCGACTGGTACTCGTCGCGCAGCCGCTGGCGGGTCGCCTTTTCAATCGCGACGTTGCCCTGATTGCGGTTGAAGATCGGCAGGCTCAGGTTGATCTGGAAGCCGCTGGTGTAGATGTTCGAGGTATCGCGCGCGCGCACGAAGCCCACGGACAGACTCGGGAACTGGCTGAGAATCGCTGCGCGGTATTTCTGCTCCTGCGCTTCGTAGCCGGCCTGCAAGGCGATCAGGTCGGGGCGTCGTTGCGCGAGATGGCTGAGCGCGGCGTCGGACAGGTCGGCGGGATCGTCGCCGCCGCCTGGCGCCGCGGCTTGCAGTTGCACCTCGACCTCGGGCGAAAGCCCCAGCAGCGCGTTCAGATCGTGATGCGTCTGTTCGGCCGCGCGTTCGGCGTCGGTGTATTGCTTGCGCGCGTCGCTGTACGACGTGAGCGCGGCGCTCAAGGTATCGTCGGTCAGGTTGCCGTCGCGGCGTGCCTCGGCCATCCGCTCGTAGCGTGTGCGCGCGAGGTCGCGCTGCTGTTGCAGCAGTGGCAAGGTGTCCTGCTGGAAGCGCGTCTTGATGAACAACTGCCGCGCCTGCGCGACGATCTGCCATTCCTGCCAGAGCAGGCCGAGATCCGTTCTGGCGACGCTCGCGTCGGCGGACTGCCGGTTCGCGCTGCGCAGTACGATCGCCATCACGTCCATGCTCAAGCCATAACTGAACGCACGGGTGGTGCCGATGGCGCCAGGATAGTCGCTCGAGACGCTCAATTGCGGCTCGGGCAGCAAGCCGGCTGAATAGGCCTGGGCGCGCGCGATGCCGAGGTCGTCGCGCGCAAGCTTGAGGTCGGGATTGTTGGCAACGGCGAGCATCGCGACCTCGTCGATGTCGAGTCCGTCGGACGGATCGAAGCGATGCGCGGCCAGTTCGGGCAGCGGCATGGTCGACGCATCGATGCGCACGCGTTCGAGCGAACGCGCGGAGGTCGACGTATCTTGCAGCGCGAGCGGCTCGCGGTGATACCACGTGCAGCCGGCCAGCAGCAGCGCGCAGACCATTGGCGCGAGCGCGCGCAGCCGTACCGCTGAGGGGACCGCTACGGCGGCGTGGAAAACGGGCAAAATCCGGCTCCTGAGCGAAAAGAATGCGGCAGCTGCGAACGGCATACCGCACAACAGGAATCGATTCTGCGGATAGCATGCTTAGGAAACGCTTAACTACCGCTTCAGCGTCCCTTGATCGTCGCCTTAGCCGCGCATCAGCGTTTCATCAGGTTCGCCTAAGGAAACGTTAAGCTGGCAGGCCGGACAATGCGGGCAAACTGGAGCGAGGAGACGCCATGCGTCTGTTACTGGTCGAAGACGACGAGATGATTGCGGAGACCGTATTGGGCGCGCTGCGCCGTTCGGGCTACGCCATCGACTGGGCCGAGGACGGCCGCGCCGCGGAATTGTCGCTGGGCAACGGCGTCTACGATCTCGTGCTGCTCGATCTGGGCCTGCCGAAGAAAGACGGCATCGACGTGCTCAATGCCTACCGCAAGAATGGCGGCGCGGCGCCGGTGATCATTCTGACCGCGCGCGACGCCGTGGATGAGCGGATTCGCGGCCTCGACACCGGCGCCGACGACTACCTGATCAAACCCTTCGATCTCGACGAACTGGCCGCGCGCGTGCGCGCCTTGTTGCGGCGGCGCACCGGCCAGAAGCAGCCGGTCTACGCGCACGGCGAACTCACGCTCGACCCCGCGGCCCACGAGGTCACCAAAGACGGTGAGCCGCTGCCGCTCGTGCCGCGCGAATTCGCGCTGTTGCAGGCGCTGATCGAGGAACCCACGCGCGTCTTCACCAAGGCGGAACTCGAAGACAAGCTGTACGGCTGGGGCGAGGAGGTCGGCAGCAACACCATCGAAGTGCACGTGCACAGCCTGCGGCGCAAGATCGGCGCGGACCAGGTGGTGACCGTGCGCGGGGTGGGCTACCGTCTGAAGAGGTGCGGATGACGTCGATTCGCCGCTGGCTGTTGGGCTGGTTGATTTTTGGCCTGGCGGCGGCCTCGATTGTCGCCGCGTACGGGATCTTCCACACGGCGCGCCAGGAAGCGAGCGAACTGTTCGACTACGAATTGCGCACGGTCGCGCTCTCGTTGCCGTCGAATCTCGCGGGCGGCGGCGACGGCGAGCATCGCGGCCCCGACTTCGGCGATCTGGCCGATGACCGCATCGTCATCGAAATCTGGGACCGTTCAGGCCAGCTCGTCTATCACTCGATGCAGGCGCCGGTGTTGTCGCGCCTGCCGGCCGGCTTCAGTACGGTGAAGCGCGGCGAATTTCACTGGCGCACGTTTGGGCTGCAGCAGCCGGAGCGCTATATCCAGGTGGCGCAGCCGGTGTCGGTACGTGAGGACCTCGCACTGCGACTGGCGCTGCATACGCTATGGCCGCTCGGCGTGCTGGTGCCGGTGACGATCGTGCTGGTGCTGCTGGTGGTGGCGCGCGGCCTGGCGCCGATCGGCGGCCTGTCTCGCGCGCTCGCGACACACTCGATCGATTCGCTGGAGCCGTTGCGGCTGGACGGCGCCGTGCCGGTCGAAATCAAGCCGCTGGTGGACGCGCTCAACGATCTGCTGCAGCGCCTCGGCACGGCCTCGCAGGCGCAGCGCACGTTCATCGCCGACGCCGCGCACGAGTTGCGTTCACCGCTCGCGGCGCTGAAGCTGCAATTGCAGGCGGCGTCGCGCGACGGTTCGTTGAAGGGCGAAGGGCAGACGCTGGAGCGCCTCGAAGGACGCGTGAATCGGATCATTCACCTGGTGCAGCAGTTATTGACGCTGGCGCGGGAAGACGCGCATCCGGCGACGTCGATGGTGCCGACCAGTTTGCGGCGGATCGGCGAACAGGTGGTGGGGGATTTTTCCTTACTCGCGGAGACGAGAGAGATCGATCTCGGACTCGAGTGCGAAGCGGCGCGCGGCGCTTCGGATGCGTATACGGTGCTTGCCGAACCACACGGCATGAGTGTCCTGCTGGGCAACCTGGTCAACAACGCGATTCGCCATACGCCTCGCGGCGGGCGGGTCGACGTGATCCTGCGGCGCGCCGGCGATCGCGTCGGCTTCGACGTGGTGGATAGCGGGTCCGGGATTCCGGCGGCCGAGATCGAACGGGTTTTCGACCGGTTTTATCGCGGCGAAGACGCGCAGGGCGAGGGGAGCGGGCTCGGGCTCGCGATTGTTTCGCGGATTGCCGAGCGGCATCAACTTGCGCTTTCGCTGCGTAACAATGCTGACCGGCCTGGCCTGCGAGTTTCGGTTTTTGGCCTGGCTGAGCATGAGATCGGGATTCAGGTCTGACATTACCGGATCGTAATCACGACGCACCGCGCTTGCCGGTATGATTTAGAGATCAATGCAACGCGGAGCGTCAAATGCGAATCCTGGTGATCGAGGACGAGCTGAAAACAGCGGCCTATCTGAGAAAAGGTCTGGAGGAATCCGGCTACGCGGTCGACGTCGCCAATGACGGTCCGCAAGGCCTGATCCTCGCGCAGGAAGAAGAGTACGACGTCATCGTGCTCGACGTGATGCTGCCCGGCATGGACGGCTGGACCATCGTCAAGACGCTGCGCAACACGCGGACCACTCCGGTGCTGTTCCTCACCGCCCGCGACGACGTCGACGATCGCGTCCGCGGTCTGGAACTCGGCGCGGACGACTATCTGGTCAAGCCCTTCGCGTTCGTGGAATTGCTGGCGCGCGTGCGAACGCTGGCGCGTCGCGGGCCGCCGCGCGAAAGCGAACTGATCAAGGTCGGCGATCTGGAAATGGACGTCAATCGCCGGCGCGTCAAGCGCGGCGGTCTCCGTATCGATCTCACGCCACGCGAGTTCTCGCTGCTGCAACTGCTTGCGCGCCGTCACGGCGAGGTGCTGAGCCGTACGCAGATCGCATCCTATGTGTGGGACATGAACTTCGATAGCGACACCAACGTCGTTGAAGTGGCGATTCGCCGGCTGCGCACCAAGATCGACGACAACTTCCCCGTCAAGCTGATTCATACCGTGCGCGGCGTCGGCTATGTGCTCGAAGTGAAGGACGTGGGGTAATGCGCGGCCGCTCGCTGGCCGCCACGCTGGCCATTGCCTTTGGCGTCACCACGCTGGCGGTTTTCGTGCTGGTCGGCAGTTATCTCTACCTCGCGCTCGAACGGCAGATCAAGACCCAGGACAACCTCGATATCGTGCTCGCCGCGCGCCATGCGCGCCGTCTCGCTCAGGAGCTGGATACCGCGAAAGACATCCGCGAGCACAGCGACCGTCTCACCAGCATCGTGCTGGGCAATGAAGCGATGTCGATGGAGGTTTTCGGCCCGGACGGCAACCAGATGATCGAACACAACGCCGCGGGGACCTTCGCGGCGCCTCGCACGGCGAATGAGGCAGGCGCGGCAAGTGGGACGAGTGGGACCGGCGCAACGAGCGCAACAAGCGCAACAAGCGGGACAAGCGCGACAAGCGGCGCCCTGATCATCACTGCGCTGCCGCCGCTCAAACGCATTCCGGCTTCGGCACGCATTACCGAGGTGGATATCGGCGAGTGGATGGGCCGCAATGGCGCGCCGATCCGCGGCATCCTGGCCGACGTGCGGTTACGCGACGGCGAAGCGGCCAGCGTACTGGTGGCGCGCAACATGAGCGACCGCTGGCTTTTGCTGGACCGTTACCGTGACGAACTCAACCTGGCCGGTGTCGTCGGTGTCCTGCTGGCAATCGTGCTGAGTTATCTGCTGATCCGCGCCGCGCTGCGGCCGCTGCGCGATATCGCGGCGAGCGCGAGCCTCGTGACGGTCAACCGGTTGCATACGCGCATCGAGGCCGCGCGCGTGCCCAGCGAACTCAAGGCGCTGGTGAGCGCATTGAATGCGATGTTCGAGCGCGTCGAACTGGGCTTTCAGCGCTTGTCGCGTTTTACCGCCGACCTCGCTCACGATATGCGTACCCCGCTGAGCAATATGCGTGGCGCGGCGGAAGTCGCGCTAGCCCGGCCGCGCTCCGCCGACGAATACGAAACGCTTCTCGCGTCGAACCTCGAAGAGTGCGATCGCCTGTCGCGCATGATCGAAAGCGTCCTGTTTCTGGCTCGCGCTGAACATCCTCAGTTCATCAAACACATGCGCGAGTTCGGCGCCGCCCTGGAGCTGACGCATATCGCCGACTACTTCGAAGGCATTGCCGAAGAAGCGCATGTCACGGTGCGCGTGAGCGGTGCGGCGTCCCTGACCGCGGACCTCGAACTGTTCCGCCGCGCTGTCAGCAACCTGCTCGCCAACGCGATCCGCTATACGCCGCGCGGCGGCGAGATCGTGCTCGACGCCGCCGCATCCGCCGGCGCTGTGCACATCACCGTGTCGAACCCGGGGCGGCCGATCGCGGCAGAGCATCTCGAGCGAATCTTCGACCGCTTCTACCGGATCGATCCGTCGCGCAGCACGTTGCCTTCCGCGGGTTTGTCGCAAGCCTCCACGGGATCGACGGGACTCGGCCTTGCCATCGTGCGTACCATCATGGAATTGCATGGCGGAACCGTGCGCGCGGAAAGCGACGTGCACAGCACGCGCTTCATTCTCACGTTCCTGCGGACTGCATAACAGGCCGCACTTCGGACGGCACTTCGGGTCGCATCGCACGCTTGGCTGCGGCCGGGTCAATACCGGCTTCAGCGTTGGGCTTTGCGGCAACCGCCGCCGCATCAACCACCGTTGGGCTTCGCGGCAACCGCAGCCGCCGCATCAACCACCGTTGGGCTTCGCGGCAACCGCCGCAGCCGCCACATCAGCCGCCGTTGGGCTTCGCGGCAACCGCCGCAGCCGCCACATCAACCGCCGTTGGGCTTCGGGGCAACCGCCGACGCCGCCACATCAGCCGCCGTGGGGCTTCGCGGCAACCGCCGAAGCCGCCACATCAGCCGCCGTTGGGCTTCGCGGCAACGGCCGCAGCCGCCACATCAACCGCCGCCGGGCTTCGCGGCAACCGCCGAAGCCGCCACATCAGCCGCCGTTGCGCTCGTGCCAACGTCATGCCACGTGCCGCCCAATGCCTTCATCAACAACACGCTCGATTCCAGCCGGCGCGCGGCAATCTGATCCGCGGTGCGCTCGTTCGTCAACGCGATCGTCTGCGCGGTCACCACGTCGAGATAGCTGACCGCGCCTGCATTGAAACGATTGGTCGTAAGGCGCAGCGACAGATCGGCGGCGCTGGTCGCGCGCTGCTGGCTGGCGGCTTCGTCCGCGAGCGAATTCAGCGCCGAGAGGTTGTCCTCGACCTGCTGAAACGCCACCAGCACCGACTGCCGGTAATCGGCGACCGTGCCGTCGTATTGCGCGGTCGCGCCGTGCAGCGTGGCGCTGCGCTGGCCGCCGTCGAACAGCGTGCCGACGAGTTGCGACCCGATCGACCAGAACAGGCTCGGCGCGCTCAGCCACGGCGCGAAGAAGCTGCTTTCCAGCCCCGCGCTCGCCGACAACATCAGATCGGGGAAGAACGCCGCATGCGCCACGCCGATCTGCGCATTCGCCGCCGCCACGCGCCGTTCGGCAGCGGCGATATCGGGCCGCCGTTCGAGCAGTTGCGAGGGCACGCCGACCGGAATGGCCGGGGGCGCCACCGCCGAGCCGTTCGGCGACAGGGCAAAGGTCGAAGCCGGTTCGCCGATCAGGGTCGCGATCGCGTGCTGCATCTGCGCGCGGGTCACGTCGATGTCGGTGTCCTGCGTGCGTGTCGCTTCGAGCTGCGTGGTGGCCTGAGCGACCGCGGAAGCGTCGATCGCGCCGTTCTTCAGCTGCTGCTGGAGCAGATTCAATGCATCGGCGTAGGCATGCACGCTGTCGTCGAGCAGCTTTTTCTGCGTGTCCAGCGAGCGCAGCGCGAAATAGTCGACGGCGAGATCTGAGCTCATCGACAGACGCACCGCTTCGAGGTCCGCCGCGCTGGCATCGGCATTGGCTTGCGCGCCCGCGACGCTGTCGCGCACGCGGCCGAACAGATCGGGCTCCCAGCTCGCCGACACGCCCGCCGAATAGTCGGGGATGGTCTTGCCCGCGAGCGAGCGTCCCACGATGTTCTGCGAGGTCCGGAAGCGCTCCTGCGCGGCGCCGGCGGTGATGGTCGGGAAAAATCCCGCGTGCTGATAGTCGACCATCGAGCGCGCCTGCTGGACTTGCGCGACGGCCTTGCGCACGGTCTGGTTCGAGACGTCGATGCGCGCTTCGAGCTGATCGAGCACGGGATCGCCGAAGATCGTCCACCAGGGCCCGCGCGGCGCGGCGTCGGCGGGCGCCGCCTGCGCCCAGCCGGGCGTGGCGCCCGCGAATTGCGCGGGCACCCCGGCAGTGGGCCGCTGGTAAGCGGGGAGCGTCGAGCAGGCGGCCAGCGCGCCGGTCAGCGCCACGGCCAGCGAGCGCCGCAGCAACGGGCAAGTAAAGGTAAAAGACATGGCAAACATCCTTACGATGACGGGCGCTCAGCTATGCGTGGCCGGCGCGATCTGCACGGCCTGTCCCGCATTCAGCGAATCGCCCGGGTTGTCGATCACGCGATCCGTAGCCGCCAGCCCGGTGGTGATTTCCACATGGGTGCCGAAATCGCGGCCGATGTGGACGGTCTTCAGCGCCACCTTGCCGTTGCCGTCCACCACCGCGGCCGTCACGCCATCCGGGCGAAACAGCAGCGTGCTGACCGGCAAATCGAGCGCGGGCGTCGACGATTGCAACGCCAGATGCACCTGCACATAGGCGCCCGGCATCAACGCGCCGTCCTTGTTGTCGACGTCCACCTCGACGCGCAACGTGCGGCTCGCCGGATCGATCGAGCCGGTGCTGCGCGCCACCCGCCCGGCAATGTGACGGCCGGGATACTGCTGGGCAGTCAGATAGACGGCGGTGTCCGGCGTGACATACGGCGCGTCGTTCTGCGGCACGTCCACGAAGACCCGCAGAATGCCGTTCTGCTGGATATGAAACAGCTCGCCCGACATGCCGGCGGTGCCGGGCGTGCCGCCCGCCGTCACCAGCGCGCCGACATCGACGTGGCGGGCGGTGATCACGCCGTCGAACGGCGCGGTGATTTTTTCGTACGAGACCAGTTCGGCCAGATGTGCGACGTTCGCCTGCGCGGACGCCAGCATCGCGCGGCGCGCTTCCATGTCGCTCGTTTTCGTATCGGCGTCCTGCTGCGCGACCGACTGCGTTTTCAACATGTCCTGCCAGCGCTGCGCGGTGGTCTTCGCGTAGTCGTAGTTGGCCTGCGCGGTGCTTTCGTCGGCGCGGGCCTGGCGCAGTTGCGCGTCGAGGTCGGGGGCGTCGATCGTCGCGAGCGTCTGGCCGCTTTTGACCTGGGCGCCGATATCGCTCGTCCAGTGGGCCAGATAGCCGCTTGTGCGCGCGTAGATCGACGCTTCCGCGAACGGCGTGACCGCGCCGGGCAACAGCAACTCGTTCGAGGACGGCGCGGGACGCGGCATGACAACCGCTACGCTGAGCGCGCTTTGCGCCTGGGTCTGTTGCGTCAGTGCGGCGCTCGCGGAGACACGCGGCAGGATGCCGGCGAGCAGCAAGGCGGCCGCAAGGCCGGTCAGGGCGAGTGGCCACAGGCGCCGGCGCGGTGTCGGGTGCGCGGCCGCCGCGGGCGCCTGCGCCGCGCTTTTCGCGGCATTTCCCGCGGCATGTTCCACGTTACGGTCAGCGCGCTTCGCGGACTTCCCGGCGCGATCGTCGAGTTCGGGCGGAAGAGATGAATCGTTCATGAGGAGGCTCTCGTCGGAATCAATGGGTGCGGGCGGCAAGGTCGGCTTCCTGGGTGCTCTGCCGGGCGGCGCGGCGTTTGTCCAGCCACGCATGCACCATCCCGTAGACGACCGGCACGAACAGCAGCGTGGAGACCGTGCCGAGTGCGAGCCCGCCGATCACCGCGCGGCCGAGCGGCGCGTTCTGTTCGCCGCCGTCGCCGAGGCCGAGCGCCATGGGCAGCATGCCGATCAGCATCGCCAGCGCGGTCATCAAGACGGGGCGGAAGCGGCTGAAGCCCGCTTCCAGCGCCGCCTGCAGGGGCGGCTTGCCGCCGTGGTGCAGTTCGCGCGCGGTGTTGATCACGAGAATGCTGTTGGCCGTGGCGATGCCGATACACAGAATGGTGCCGGTGAGCGCCGGCACGCTCAGCCGGGTACCGGTGCTGAACAGCATCCACGCGATGCCCGCGAGCGAGCCCGGCAAGCCGCTGATCGTGATGAACGGATCGAGCCACGACTGGAAATTGATGACCATCAGCAGATAGACGAGGGCGATCGCGAACACCATGCCGCTGGCGAGACCGGCGAACGAGTCGTGCATCGCCTGCACCTGGCCGCGTACGACGATCGACGCGCCCGGTGGCAATTGCGGCCGGATCTGGTCGACCAGACGGTTCACGTCGGCGGCCACGCCGCCGAGGTCGCGGCCTTGCGCCGAGGCGAAAATGTCGAGTACGGGTTGCACGTTGTAGTGCGAGACGACGGCTTGCTGAGTGCCGCGCGACAGCGTGCCCAGCGCGCCGAGCAGGTTCTGCGGAGCAGCGCCGGCGCCATTGGCAAAAGCGGCCGCGCTACTTGCAGCAGAACCCGCGCTGCCGCTTGGCGCCACAGGAATATTGGCCAGCGCCTGCAGCGAGTCGATGTCGTACTGCGGCATCATCGCCATCAGCGGATAGCTGACGCCGTTCTTCGGATCGAGCCAGAAATTCGGTGTGGTCTGCGAGCTGCCGGACAGCGCGATCAGCAGATTCTGCGACACGTCGCGTTGCAGCAAGCCAGCCTGGATTGCGCGTGTGCGGTCCACGTTGACGTTGATCGCCGGCTCGTCGCCCGGCTGCTGGATGCGCGCGTCGACGAGGCCGCGCACGCCGCGTAGTTGCGCGAGCAGGCGGTTCGCCACCACGCGGTTGGCAGCGAGCTTATTGCCGACGATCTGGATATCGATCGGTGCGGGCAGGCCGAAATTCAGAATCTGGCTGACGATGTCGGCCGGCAGGAAGGCGAAGCTCACGCCCGGGAAATCCTTGGCGAGCGTCGTGCGCAGGGTCGCGACATAGGCCGCGGTCGGCTTGTGTTTTGCCGCGAGCGTGATCATCACGTCGGCGTCTTCGGGGCCAATCGGGTCCGACGAATCGTAGGTGAGGTTGATGCCGCTCACCGGCACGCCGATGTTGTCGAGCATCGCGGACAACTCCTGTTTGGGAATCACGCTGCGCACGCGGGCTTCGACTTCATCGGTGAGGCTGGCGGTATCTTCGATCCGTGTACCGGTAGGGGCGCGCAGATGCAGCCGGATTTCGCCGGTATCGACAGCGGGAAAGAAGTCGCGTCCGGCAAACGGCACGAGCGCGAGCGAGCCGATGCACAGCAGCAGGAAGATCGCGACGAAGCGGCGCGGGCGGGTGATCCCCGCGGCGAGCACGCCGCGGTAGCGTTCGCGCAGCAATTCAAAACGATGCTCGAAGCCAGCCTGAAAACGTACGAGACGCGCGATCGGTCCGTTGCCCGTCACCGGCGCATTGCCGCGCGGCCGCATCAGGTACATGGCGAGCGTCGGGATCAACGTGCGCGAGAAGAAATACGAGGCGATCATCGCGAACACCACCGCTTCGGCGAGCGGCACGAACAGATAGCGCGCGACACCGGAAAGCAGGAACATCGGCACGAACACGATGCAGATCGACAGCGTCGACACGAAGGTCGGCACGGCGATTTCTCCCGAACCGTTCAGGATCGCGTCATGCAGCGGCTCGCCATTCTCCAGATGATGCGTGATGTTTTCGATCGCGACGGTGGCATCGTCGACGAGAATCCCGACGGCGAGCGCGAGGCCTCCGAGCGTCATGATGTTGATGGTCTGGCCGAGGGCGGCCAGCGCGATCAGCGAGGTCAGCACCGCGAGCGGAATCGAAACAGCGATGATCAGCGTGGCGCGCCAGCTGCCGAGAAACAACAAAATCATCAACGCGGTCAGGCAGGCGGCGATCAGCGCTTCGCGCGCGACGCCGACCACCGCGGATTTGACGAACACCGACTGGTCGGCTAGCGCCGTGATATGCAACGCGCTCGGCAAGCCGGCCGCGATATGCGGCAGCATCGCCTTGACCTGCTGGATGATCGTCAGCGTCGACGTGCTGCCGGATTTCTCGATGGTCAGCAGTGCCGCGCGCTTGCCGTCGCTGCGCACGATGTTGGTTTGCGGCGCATAGCCGTCGCGCACATGGGCCACATCGCGCACATACACCACGCCACCGGCCACCGTCTTGATCGGCAGGTCGTTCAGCGCGGCGACCGTGTCCGTGCTGCCGTTCATCTGCACGTTGTATTCCTTCGTGCCGATCTTGGCCGTCCCGCCCGGCAGGATCAGATTCTGCGCGTTCACGGCGTTGACCACGTCGAGCGGTGCGAGGCCCTTGGCCTGCAATGCACGCGGGTCGATATCGACCATGATCTGGCGGACCTTGCCGCCGAACGGCAGGGGCACCGAAGCGCCTTGCACCGTTGCCAGTTGCGTGCGGATCTGGCTGTTGCCGAGGTCGTAGAGCTGCTGTTCGGACAAGGTGTCGCTGGAGAGCCCCAACTGCAGGATCGGCACCGTCGACGCGTTGTACGTGATGATGTTCGGCGGCAGCGTGCCGGGCGGCAGCACCCGCAGGATCGACGCCGAATTGGACGCGGCCTCGGCGATCGCGCGATTGATGTCCGCACCCTGATGGAAAAAGATCTTCACCACTGAAACGCCGTTCAGCGATTGCGACTCGATGTGCTCGATATCGTCGACGTCGGAAGTCAGCGCGCGCTCGTAATTCGACGTGATGCGGTTCGCCATGTCCTGCGCGGAGAAGCCGTTATACGACCAGACGATGCTGACCACCGGAATGTTGATGTTCGGAAAGATATCGGTCGGCGTGCGCAGTATCGCAAGCGGGCCGATGATAAAGATCAGCACGGCGAGGACCACGAATGTGTAGGGCCGGCGCAGCGCGAGCTTGACGATCCACATGACGGTTTCCTGAAAAGAGGCAGATGGAAGCGCCCGTCTTTTCAATGCAACGGACGGCGCATGGCATGCGCTTCATGAGTCAGGAGTGTGATGGCCGGGGGCTTACGGGCTACGGTCCGATAAATTACAAGTCTGTTATCTGGAGTTCTTTTATCGCTTGCATGCGGTTAACAGAACCGTAATCTGCGGGTCAGTGCGCCGACAGGTGAAATGACAAGAATGTGAAGCGTGGTTCAGGCCACTCATTTCTTGCACACCATCGGAGAGACATCATGAAACTGCTTACCGCTTTTGCCGTTACCGCCCTCAGCCTGTCGTTCGGCAGCGCCGCCTTTGCGCAATCCAATCCGTCGGGGCTGACGCATGCGGAAGTCATGGCACAACTGCAACAGGCCCAGGCCGAAGGACTGGTTCCGTCCCGCAACAGCGACTATCCGCCGTCGGACGCCACGATCGCCCGCAATCGCGAGATCTACGCGATCCAGCACCACACGGACGAGGCAGGGGCGATGAAAACCGCGGCTATGCCGGCCGCTCACACGGACTCGGTGTCGAATTGATGCGCGGTTGGTTCCATGCGCCGCAGCGTTGTCGTTTGAGTTGAAGCTGTCTATCCGCTTCAACTCAAACCAGCGGTCCAATCCGTCGGGGCATCGAACGGGTTCACTGCACTGTCCTGGCCTTTCAGACGGAAAGTGCCCAGACAAAAAGCTCGAACGTTGCGAGTGGGAACAGGAAAGGACCTCAGTAGCAATCTCGGTGAGGGTCGCGTCGGGACTCTGGTGCCTGGCTTCGATCAACACAGAGCAAAGTGTGCCCCTTTACTTTTGACCAAAGGCCGGTCTATAAAGGGAAATGTTTTGACTTAAAATCAAAAATGAAAATCACACTGGATGAGTTGCAGGCCTTCGTGGCGGTTGTCGACACAGGATCCATCACCGCAGCCGCGCAGCAACTCGATCTAGCCATTTCGGCGGTGAGCCGCACGTTGGGAAGGCTTGAGGACAAGCTTAAAACCACGCTGCTGCGTCGCACCACGCGCCGTCTGGAATTGACGGAAGAAGGGCGGGCGTTTCTGCAAGACGCGCGGGCCATCATTGCCTCGGTGGAAGGGGCGGAGGAACAGATGGCCGCTCGTCGCGAACGGCCGTCGGGACGGTTACGAGTCGACGCGGCCACGCCGTTCATGCTGCACGTGATCGTGCCGCTCGTGCAGGGCTACCGCGAACGCTATCCGCACGTGGAGCTGGAGTTCAATAGCAATGAAGGGATCATCGACCTGCTGGAGCGGCGTACCGATGTGGCCATCCGGATCGGCCGGTTGAAGGATTCGACGTTACATGGCAAACCAATTGGCAGCAGCCGTCTGCGTATCCTCGCAAGCCCGGAATATCTGAAATCGCACGGCCTCCCCAAACGGGTCGACGAACTGGCGAAGCGTTCGCTGCTGGGATTCAATCAGCCCGAATCGCTCAACGTCTGGCCCATACTCGGGGCGGACAACGAGCCGTATCGCATTGCGCCCACTATCTCGTCGTCGAGCGGCGAGACGCTGCGACAGCTTGCGCTGGCGGGCGCCGGCATCGTGTGTCTGTCTGACTTCATGACCGCGCGCGACCGTCGCGAAGGCACGCTTGTGCAGCTTTTCCCGCGTCAGACGCAGGACGTCCAGCAACCGATCAACGCGGTCTACTATCGCAATACGGCGATTTCGTCGCGGATTGCATCCTTCGTCGACTATCTGATCGAGGCGGCTCGCGGGACGGACATCGAGCGTTGAGCTGTGCAGACGGTCTGATCCGATCGCGTCCAAAACCGTTACGTCAAATGGCCCATGATCTCCTCGATCAGGTGGCGTGCGCCTGGTGTGAGCGGCGCGCCCTTGCGCGTAACGAGCTCATACGGCTCACTACGTGAAGACAATTGCAGCGGCAGAATTCGCGTGATGCCGTGACGGGTAAAGAACTGCGCAACGTCGATCGAGACCAGCGCGACGAAGGTCGGATTGCTTTGCAGCAACGAGAGGGTCGCGAACGCCGAAGTCGTCTCGAGCAGGTGCAGCGGAAATCTGATCTCCGCCTCGCGGAATTCGCGTTCGAGCAGCATGCGCATGGGCATATTGGCCCGATAAACCACCCACCTGAAGTCGGCTAGATCTTTAAGTGCGAGTTCCCTTACGCCGCACAAGGGATGTTGCACGTTGGCGATGACCGCCAATGTCTCGTCCTGAACCTTCGTGCTCTCGTATAGATAGGGGGTCTGACTGATCGTGGTCCGGCATACGGCCAGATCGAGGCGTCCCGCGTCGATGAGATTGAGAAGCGTCGCGCTGGTGTCCTCGACGATCTCGACGGACATCTCGGGGTGTTTGGCTACCAGGGCACTGATCGCTTCGGTCAGTCGCGGGACCGCGCCCATGATGACGCCCACCGCAACTCTTCCTCCGTGCCCACGCATGATCCCGACAATCTCCTCGCGCAGATGGGCGAGATCGGTATGGATCAAGCGGGCATAGCGGATCACACAATTGCCGACCGCATTCGGCTCGAGTCCACGATTCGTGCGATTGAAAAGCGGCGTTCCGAAGGTGGTCTCGATTTCCTGTAACGCTTTGCTGGCGCCGGGTTGGGTAAGTGCCACCTGTTTGGCGGCATTGAGGAGCGAGCCCTGGTCGCCAAGCGCGATGAGCAGCCGCAGCTGTTTGAGGTGCAGCCGGGAGACGATGGAGTTAAGCGAAGGTGTCATTCAGGGTTGAGTAAAAGTTATAGCGATATCAAATGTTCTCAATTTCTCAGAAACGGTCTGTTGCTTATACTGCTTCACGAAGTCCCTATTTAACAAGGGAACGCTCTAACGTAAACCCGGGGCGTAGCCGGTGAACGGCACTGAGGGGATATCCTTACTATAACTGCAGGTCATCGCCATGTCGCTTATCAATTACGTCACCCAGATTCAGTTCGACTTTGGCGCGATTCGCCTGTTGAAAAGCGAGTGCGAACGAATTGGCATACACCGCCCCTTGATCGTGACCGACCGGGGAGTCAGGCATGCTGGAATCGTCGACAGCGTGCTGGAGGCGCTAGGAAGTGGTCCGGATGTTCCTGTCTACGACCGTACTCCGCCCAATCCGAATGAAAGCGCCATACGTGATGCGGTGGAGGAATTCAGGAAACAGGGCTGTGACGGAATCATTGCCGTCGGCGGCGGTTCCTCGATCGATCTCGCGAAAGGCGTCGCCGTCTGTGCGACGCATAGCGGCCCCCTGCAGAGCTTCGCCGTGATCGAAGGCGGGGCGGCGCGCATCACGTCGGCCACCGCACCCGTCATCGCGATTCCGACTACGGCGGGCACCGGCAGCGAGGTGGGCAGAGGCGCGATTCTGATTCTGGATGATGGCCGCAAAGTGGGCGTCATCTCGCCGTTCGTCGTGCCGAAGTCGGCGATCTGCGACCCGCAACTGACGATGAAACTGCCGCCTGCGCTGACTGCCGCCACCGGCATGGACGCGATCGCTCACTGCCTCGAAACGTTCATGTCGCCCGCGTTCAATCCCGCGGCCGACGGTATCGCGCTCGATGGGTTGTGGCGCGCCTGGCGTCACATCGAACGTGCGACTGCGCACCCGGACGACCGCGTGGCGCGGCTGAATATGATGAGCGCCTCGATGGAGGGCGCGCTGGCGTTCCAGAAAGGCCTGGGCTGCGTACACAGCTTGAGCCATGCGTTGGGCGGCATCGATCCTCGGCTGCACCACGGCACGCTGAACGCGATTTTCCTGCCGGCGGTGATCGAATTTAATCGTGAGGCGCCGAGCATGCGTGAAGAGGGAAAACTCGCGCGCATTGCGCAGGCAATGGCTATCGATAATGCGGCGGAGGTCGGCCCGTCAGTCAAAGCCCTCACCAGCCGGCTGGGATTGCCGACCGGTTTAGCCGAGGTGGGTGTGACGCGCGAGATGTTCCCCAGCATCATCAAGGGCGCGCTGAAGGATCATAGCCACAAGACCAATCCGCGTATCGCATCGGAGGAGGACTATCAGATGATGCTCGAGGCGTCGCTATAGGTATCAGTGAATATCACTGGATCGAAACGCCGCGCCGCAAGGTGTGAAACTGTTCGGTCCCGTATCGCGGTAACGGGCGTGCTCAGAAGCGGAAAGCTGAAGCTTCAGATCGCCGCACACAACCTGATGGAGATTTTCAAATGCAAATTACTGGCGAGATGCTAATAGGCGCGCGTGCGGTTCGCGGCAGTGCGGCGGTATTGCGCGCTTTCGATCCTGCTCGCGGAATCGAAATAGAACCGCCGTTCGGCGGCGGTGACCGTGCCGATGTCGAGTTGGCTTGCAGCCTGGCGGGCAAGGCGTTCGACGCATACCGGAACATTCCGCTGGAGACGCGGGCGAAGTTTCTCGAGGCCATTGCGGACAATATCCTCGAGATCGGCGAGGTGCTGATCGAACGCACCCATGTTGAAACCGGACTGCCCAAGGCACGGATCGAAGGAGAGCGCGGCCGGACCGTTGGCCAGTTGAGACTCTTTGCCGCGCTGGTGCGAGAGGGGCGTTGGCTCAGTGCGACGCTTGATTCGCCGCTGCCGGAGCGCAAGCCGCTGCCACGCCCGGATCTTCGTCTGCAGAAGATTCCAGTGGGACCGGTCGCGGTATTTGGCGCAAGCAACTTCCCGCTGGCCTTTTCGGTTGCGGGCGGCGACACGGTCTCGGCGCTCGCGGCAGGGTGTCCGGTAGTCGTCAAGGCTCACGGTGCGCATCTCGGTACGTCGGAACTCGTTGGACGGGCGATTCAGCGTGCGGTTAGCGACAACGGACTTCCCGAAGGCGTGTTTTCGCTGCTGTTCGGCGGCGGAAACGAAATCGGTGAGGCGCTCGTTGCGCATCCGGCGATCAAGGCCGTCGGCTTCACCGGATCGCGGCGCGGAGGGTTGGCGTTGGTCGATATTGCGTCGAAGCGTCGGGAGCCTATTCCCGTGTTCGCCGAGATGAGTAGCATCAATCCTTTCTTTGTGCTGCCGGGCGCACTCGAGAAACGTTCAGATGCGATGGCGAGCGCATTGGCTGATTCGATCGCACTCGGCGTCGGCCAGTTCTGCACGAATCCCGGCCTCGTGATTCTGCTCGACAGTCCACCGGCGCGCGTATTTGTCGAATCGTTGTCCGTGGCGCTGGCGAAGAAGGAAGAACAGACCATGCTCACGCCAGGCATTTCAGCCGCCTACCGATCCGCGATCGAGCGGCGCAGCGGGACAAGCGGTGTTCAAGACCTGGCGCGAGGTGTGCAGACCAATGTCTCGTGCCCGGCACGCCCCGTATTGTTCGCGACTAGCGCCGCCGGTTTCCTCGCCAACGCTGAGCTTGAGGAAGAGATCTTTGGACCGACGTCACTCGTTATTACGTGCGCGGATATTGACGAGATGATTGCGGTTGCGGAGCACCTCGAAGGACAGTTGACGGCGACCTTGCAACTCGAGCCACAGGACTACGAACTGGCGCGCTGGCTTTTGCCCACGCTTGAAAGGAAGGCGGGACGGATTCTCGCCAATGGCTTCCCCACGGGCGTCGAAGTATCCCACGCGATGGTCCATGGCGGTCCGTTCCCGGCGACCTCCGATTCGCGCAGCACGTCGGTTGGAACGAATGCAATTGAGCGCTTTCTGCGACCGGTCTGCTACCAGGATCTGCCGGCAGCGCTTCTTCCAGAACCGCTCCATGATGACAACGCGCTTGGACTCTGGCGGTTGCGAGACGGCGAGTTCAAGCGCGCATAGTCATGGCCGACAATGGCTAAGCGGTGTCTGTGAGCCGTTGAGTCATTCCGTATGGTGAGGCGCGTAGGCGGGGAGGGCTGGCCCGGATGGTCAGCCTCACGCGTTCGCGCGTCCGCGCGGTCCGGTCTCGCGCATGAACATGGCAAGCACCATGGCGAGCACGATGCCACCGAGCAGCCACGAGCCGGCTGCGCGGAACACCGGCAGGTTAATTGTGCCGCCTTTCGCCAGGTGGGCGAGCAGCTTGCCGTACACAGGCGTGAGCAACGCGCTGAACGTGAACACCAGGAAATTGATCGCGCCGCTGGCGCTGCCCTTCACATTGTCCGGGTTGACTTCCTTGATCACCGTGTAGGGCAGCATGGCGGCGCCTGAGCCAATGCCGAGCAGCAGCCCGAGCACGTAAGGCGGCGCCACACCGGTTGGCAGATAGAAAATGCCCGCGCCGGATGCAAGCATCAGCAGCGCGCCGGCCATCAACACCGGTTTGCGCCGGCCGAGACGGTCGGACAGGTAGCCTAACAGCGGGCAGCCGATCACCCAGCCGAGCGGCACCATGCTCGCGCGATTGACGGCCTCCGTATAGCTGGCTTCGAGACCGTTGCGCAGGAACGGAATGCCCCAGATCATGTCGCCTATCGTAGTGGGCAGGAACAGCAGGCCGGCGCAGAAGCCGCAAAGATACGACTGCGGATTGGACAGTACTTCCTTGTACGGCGCGAACATCTTCAGCCACGATCCCTGGCTGGCCGGACTGTCGTCATGACCGGCCGGCGTCACGACGAACACCAGCGCGGCGATCAGAAAGATGACGAGGCCGGACAGCCACCAGAACTGCTGCCATGTGATGAGGCCATGAATGAGCGGCGCCACGGCGAACTGACCCGCGGAGCCGCCCAGCATGCCGAAGCATTGCGTGAATCCCACTGCCGTGGCGAGCGAACGCGGGGGAAAGCCGTGCGTGGCGAGATACACCGCGCCGATGAACCCGCACGCCGAACCCGCGCCTTGCAGCAGGCGGCCGAACTGCGCGGCCTCCACGCTGCCCAGGCCGAACAGCGCCGCGCCGACGGCAACCAGAACGATGCCGGCCGGAATGACGGCCTTGCCGCCGAGCCGATCGAGCAACGCACCGCAAACGATCGAGAACAGCGCGTAGGTGTAGTAGTACAGGCCGACGAGCGCGCCGACGCCCAGCGCGTCGCGCGCGAACGCCGCACTCAGCTCCGGGATCATCACGCCCGGCGCGGAACGCAGCACGTACTGCATGAAGTAGAACGCGGCACAAAAGAGCCATGCGATGACGAAGCCAATGTGTATTTGCTCGCGGCCTGATGCCATATTTCCTGTGCTGACGACCTTGCTGGACATGGTTAGCGTTCCATTGGGTTGCTGTTCGACCGGGTACGGGCTACCGCGCGGCGCGGACGCACTGCACTAGCGGAACAGATTGACCTTTGCGAGGTCGATGAGCTGCTGGCCTCGGCCGTCCATGACGGCACGGAGCATGAACAAACCGAAGTGGTAAGCCTGGTCGGTGGTGGTCGCAGGAGGCATCACGAGCTCCTGACGTGCGCTCACCACGTCGACGAGTGCCGGACCCGGATGGGCGAATGCTTCGCTTAGCGCGCCTTCCAGCTCGGCGGGGTGCTCGACGCGTATCCCTTTGATTCCGATCGCGTTGGCCATGGCGGCGAAGTTCGGATTTTTCAGGTCACATCCCGTATCGACGAACCCGCTGGCCTTCATCTCCATTTCCACGAAGCCCAGCGTTCCATTGTTGAGCACGACGACTTTGACCGGCAAACCCGTTTGGATCAGCGTCAGGAATTCGCCCATCATCATGGTGAAGCCGCCGTCACCCGACATCGAAATGACCTGCCGGTCAGGGAAGGTGGCCTGCGCGCCGATCGAGTGCAACAGCGAGTTCGCCATCGAGCCGTGATTGAATGAACCCACCAGGCGTCGTTTGCCGTTCATCTTCAGATATCGGGCTGTCCACGCGATGGGGGTGCCGACGTCGCAGGAGAAGATCGCGTCCTCGTCCGCGAGTTCGCTGACGAGCCGGGTCACGTATTGCGGATGAATGGTGCTGCTGCCCACTTCCGGCTCCGCCAGCGCATTCAGACTCTCGCGAGCCTTGCGATAGTCGTCGAGCGCGCGATTCAGGAAGCTGCTGTCCGTGTTCTCGCGGATCAGTGGAAGCAGTTCGCCGAGCGTATCCTTGACTGTTCCCAATACGCCGAGTTCTATCGGGCATCGATTGCCGAGTGCTTCCGCCCGTGTATCGACTTGCGCGATGGTCACCTTCTCCGGGTAGAACTGTCGATAGGGGAAATCGGTGCCGAGCATCAGCAGCATGTCGCAACTCTTCATCGCGGAGTAGCCGGACGAGAAGCCGACAAGTCCCGTCATCCCGACATCGAAAGGGTTGTCGTATTCGATGTATTCCTTGCCTCGCAGCGAGTGCACGATTGGCGCTTGCAGCTTGCGGGCGAGTTCCACGACTTCGGCATGGGAATCCTTGCAACCCGCGCCACACAGCAACGTCACGCGCGACGATCCGTTCAACAGACGCGCGAGTTCCGCGACCTGGTCGTTCGCTGGACGAATCACCGGAGCGGCGGGCGCGCTCCAGTTCGGCACCGGTTTTGTAAGCGGCCCCAGTGCCACGTTTCCAGGTATGACGACCACAGCGACGCCTTTACGCGCAACGGCGGTCCGGATGGCACGGCCTAAAATCTGCGGCAGCTGGTCAGGACTGTGAACCAGTTCGACGTAGTGGCTACACTCCTTGAAGAGCACCTCGGGGTGGGTCGCCTGAAAATAGTCGATGCCGATTTCCGTGCTTGGGACATGCGCGGCGATAGCGAGTACCGGCACACCGCTGCGATGGCAGTCGAACAAGCCGTTGATGAGGTGCAGGTTGCCCGGACCGCAGCTTCCGCAGCAGACCGCGAGTTGTCCCGTGAGATGAGCCTCGGCACCGGCGGCGAAAGCCGCGCTTTCCTCGTGCCGCATATGAATCCATTCAATCGAGCCGTCCCGGCGCAGGGAGTCCGTGAAGCCATTCAGCGAATCTCCCACCACACCGAACACACGCTTCACGCCGGCATTTACCAGTGCACCAACCATGTAGTCGGCAGCTATCGTTGCCATTTCGCATCTCCGTAAATTAAAGAATTGCTTCAAATCGGATGTGCCCCGAGAGAACAGAAGAAACCTGTCCCGCGTGAGCGTGCCGCGCTTTGAGAGGGGACGATGAAGACCGGGAATTAGCGCTTTTAAACCGTGCCATCGCTCCAGGACGAAGTGTTGATGCGGTTGCCGCGAAGTGCCCAGCGGGACGCCCATTCGGCACGACGTCACATCGGGTTCCGCGGTGCCGTTACCACGCAGTAGTGACCGGATTGAACGTTTCGTTATGCGACGTTCATCAGAATAGGTGGCGGGGACTGGGACGGCTATTCCATGAATCTGCAATCCGCCCGGCGAGGCTATGGGCGCTCGACGCGGGTTGAGCGGTGTGAAGAGGGGCACCTGAGCGGTCAGGCAACGACCTCCACAGGGATAGCCTCCATGACTGTGGCCAGAATCATCGCGTCGATATTTCGCGGTGCCGGCCGGGCAGGCCGTGGTCGATAGATGGCGTCGCCTGTTGCAATAGCCTGGCCGCTCAGGGCGCACACCCCGGCCTTCCTTGCAGTGCGGCGCCGCCATACCTGTTCGCCGTAGCAGCAGGAGGTCGCGTCGCTCCACGCGACTGTTGCCGAGGTTCGTCCATGGCGCTCCAGAACCCGGATGGCGCATTTCGAAAAATCGCATTCGCCCCGCTTGGGGCGCACGCGGGCAGACACACTGGGCAACTGTATTTCGATCTCGCTCGAGAGGAGCGCCATCATGGACTGCCACGTTCTGTCTGCATCAAAGGGAGCTGGCATGATGCGGTTCCTCGATTCTCGTTAGACAAATAGGCGTTCCCGCGATTGACGTGAAGCGCAACAGAAGGCCGCATGACAACGTCGAATGACGCGTCGTGCGTGTTCCTGCCGGGTATCGGCGTCGAATTGCCGGGAAGACGACGCGCGCGATCAATGTCGGGTGATGCGACGCCAGCGGATTGCCCGCGGTCTTATGCGACGTGCCGGAGTTGAGCCACGCCTGGCCTTGTCTGGATGATAGGTGGCAGGCCCGCGGACCGCTATTACAGGAATGTGGAGTGCATCCGCCATGCGACGATGCCATTACATATTCATGTAATGCAAAACACGACT
Organism: Paraburkholderia sp. RL17-337-BIB-A; assembly: GCF_046025895.1. NCBI lineage: Bacteria > Pseudomonadati > Pseudomonadota > Betaproteobacteria > Burkholderiales > Burkholderiaceae > Paraburkholderia > Paraburkholderia sp. RL17-337-BIB-A. The sequence goes on from NZ_JARESY010000001.1 coordinate 1,788,952, forward strand.
CCCCGTGCTTCCAGAAAACGATTCGGATAGCTATAATTTCTCGTCGGAAACGCCCCGCTTGAGAGGCGCATTCAGCGGGTCTATCGGAGACTGGCTGTACCGACGTTAGGAGAAGTTTTGCCTAACCACGGAGGGGTTCCATGGAATCCGCAAGCGAAATAGTCTATGTAGTCGACGACGACAGACGGGTGCGAGAAGCACTGGCTGTTCTACTGCGTGCAAACGGAAGAAACGTCCACGCATTCAACTCCGGCAGAGCGTTTCTGGACACATTGCGTCAAGACGTCGTTTCGTGCCTGATCCTCGATCTGAGAATGCCCGGCATGAGTGGCCTGGAAGTCCAGAAGCTCGTCAGTACGGACTCACGGATTCCTGTCATTTTCATTACCGGCATGGGCGATGTGCCGTCCACGGTTCTTGCCATGAAGGGCGGGGCGGTTGACTTCCTCACCAAGCCCGTCGACGAAGATGCGTTGATGCGCGCGGTCGATGCAGCCCTCGCGAGAGCCCACGTTCTGCGCAAGGCGGCGCAAGATACGGCGGCGCTTCAGGCGCTCTACGAATCGCTGACGCCGCGTGAGCAGGAGCTGTTGCCGTTACTCGCCAGCGGCCTGCTCAACAAGCAGGCAGCGGCGGTACTGGGCATTACCGAATACACCGTGCAGGTACATCGCGGCCACATAATGAGAAAAATGCAGGCGGCTTCATTCGCTACGCTGGTCAGGCAGGCAAGCAAGCTACAACTCGAAACCCGGTCTACGGCAACCTTCTCGGAAGGCTAAAGCTGAAGGTGACCCCTCGCGACACATTGCGCGCGGCCCAAATCCGACCGGCGTGTGCTTCGATGATGGACCGGCAGATTGCCAGTCCCATGCCCATCCCTGTCTCCTTGGTAGTGAAAAACGGCTCGAAGATCTTCTCGAAGTCCACTTGTCCCGTGCCGTGATCTTCCACGTCGACCACTACATTGTCCGCATCGCGGTGCGAACGGATCACTAGCAGCCTCGGTCGTTCTTCTGTTGCCGCTAATGCTTCGATTGCGTTGCGCACGAGGTTCACGATCACCTGCTGAATCTGAACCGCGTCCGCGCTGATCTTCGACACGTCTTCGCCCAGGGTTGTCTCGAGCGAAACCGCGTTGCGCTGGATGTCGTCGGCCATCAGCGTGCATACCTGAAGAATCAGCTTATTGATGTCGAGCTCGACCTTTTGCGGAGCCGTGTGTCTGAAGAGCGCGCGGATCCGGCTTACCACGTCTGCTGCGGAATTCGCGTCGCGCAGAACCTGCTCCGCCGAGTATTTGGCTTCGTCGATCCTGGGCGGCGTGGCGGAGAGCCATCGCACGCATGCGCGCCCATGCGCCACAATGGCCTGGAGCGGCTGGTTGAGTTCGTGGGCGATGGAGGCGGACAGTTCTGCAACGGCCGTGAGCCTCGATGCCTGCGCCAGCCTCTCCTGCGCATCGCGCAAGGCCTCCGACTGTTCCGCGCCGTCGTCGATGTCGACGTCGAGGCCGAAGAAGCTCATCACTTGCGTGCCGGCCGCTTCCGTACCGCGTTGCTCTCGAGCGTGATCGAGTTCAAGCCTTGACAGCAGGTCCGGGTCTTCCGATAACTGTTCGAGGAGCGCGACGAGATGGTGCCGCACGTTTTCGGAGCGGCGCGCGCCTTCCTCGATGGCGATCGCCAATCCCGCCCATCGCGGTTGCCGATAGTGTTCAGTCAAATAGGCCCGGACAATGATCTGCGCAATAAGATCGAAGTGGTCGAGGAGATACAGCGAGACGTCGGCCAGAAGCTCTTTGGCGATACGCTCGTCCAGCACGCCCAGCGCGACGTGGGTGCTCCAGATTTCTCGCAACCCCAGACGCAACGCCTGAAGGAGACTCTGTAGCGGCACGCGTTGATGCTCGCGTCTCTGGCTGATTTCCCGAAAGATTTCCATGTCCTGTGCCGATGGGGGTTGGCCCGACAACAGTGTCTCGAACCATACTTTGGCCGACAGCGCGACGGACTCGCGAACGTCCCGTTTGGCGGCCGGGGCGAGCAACCTGTATCCGTCGAGCTGAGTCAGTATCGCAAGCGTGCGTTCGACGACTAGCGTCAGATCTGCTGCGATGGACTCGGTTTTTTCCCGCAGGTGTTTGCTGATTCTTGGAACTTTGGCTAGCACGGATATCTGTCTATCACTAACGGGCGCACGCTTTCGACTGACAAGGAGCGCCGGCGTAGCGACTTTTAGGGGTACGGACCGGTTGCCGCCTGATACGCTGCAATGCGCTTCGATGCGGCGTATCATGGGGCGAAAAACCAGCCGTTCCCAGTGAGGCGCCACTGAATCGCCCGGCAGTGCCCGGCATGCACACGGCCCCTTGTCTGGTGCAGGCATGATCTCCTGGCGCGGCGCGACCTGCCATCCCCCTTACAGGGGAGAGGCTCACCCTCCCCCAATCAGGGGATGCGCTTCAACACAGGGGATGGCGGCAGGCGCGGCCACCCCAATGACACTGTGTGACTGACAAATGCGTGTGGTTGGAGAAGCGCCCGCGAGCGGGCCGCACATTTTCCTTGCAACGAAGGTCGTTCTGCCGCGCCTGCCGGCGGATCTGATCAGTCGTCCGCGGCTCGTCGGTCTGGCTGAGCGCGCCGCGAGCAAACGTCTTACCGTGATCAAAGCGCCCGCCGGATTCGGCAAGACTTCGCTGGCGCTCATCTGGCTCGAGCGGCTGCGCGCGAACGGTGCACGGGTGGCGTGGCTCTCGCTCGACGCGGAAGACGACGAACCCGCACACTTCCTCAATAGTCTGGCGCATGCGTTGTGGCATGCCTGCGGCGATGTCGGCGCCGCGGCGATCAGCCTGACTGCCGACGCCGCCTTCGTCCCGCCACGCGCCGTCGTTACCACGCTGATCAACGAACTTCTCGAAGTCGACGACGAAGTCGTGCTGTTTCTGGACGACTATCACCTGATCAGCCTTCCAGCAGTACACCAGACGATGTCGTTCTTTATCGAAAAGGTACCGTCACATGTGCATGTGGTGCTCTGCAGCCGCACCGATCCATCGCTGCCGCTCGCCAGGTTGAGGGCAGGAGACGACCTGCTGGAAGTCGATGCGCCGGCCTTACGTTTCGACTTCGACGAAACGAAGCGCTTCGTCGAACACGCATTGCCCGGCGTGCTGAACGCTTCCCACATCGAGACGCTTTTTGCGAACACGGAAGGCTGGGCTGCTGCGTTGCGCATTTCGATGTCCGTGCTGTCGCGCACGGAATACCAATCGAGTCAGGAAGACATTGTCCCGTCAGGGACGTCGCGGCCGTTCGCCGCCTATATCGAACACATGTTCGAGCGATTGCCCGCCGACATGGTGGAGTTCATGCTGCGCACGTCGATACTCGATCGCTTGAGCGCGCCGCTCTGCGAGGCGATAACGGGGCAGCGCACGAGCCAGCGCATGCTGGACGAAATCGCCGAGGGCCGCTTGCTGTTGCAAGCGCTCGACCTGGACGGCCAATGGTTCCGTTATCACCATCTGATGAGTGAGTACCTGCGCGCGAAGCTCGAGGCGCAGCACCCCGACGAGGTGGCGGAGCTGCATTGCCGTGCGTGCGAATGGTATGGCGCGCAGGCGCTGTGGACCGAGGCCGTCAAACATGCGATCGCCGCGGGCAGCACTGATAACGCGATTCGTCTTATGGAACGCTGCGCGATGGCGCTGGTCAAGAAAGGCGATCTGCTCACGCTGCTCGGTTTGCAGCGCCGGTTTCCGGCAGGTTTGGCCGGCGCACAGGTGAAGGTCACGCTGGCGATCGCCTGGGGCATGGCGCTCGCCATGCATTTCGACGAGGCGCTCACGATGCTGGATGCGCTCGAAAATGATACGCGGTCCCACACTGGCAAGGAAACCGAAGATATCCGCTGGGAATGCCAGGCGATCCGCTCGATCGTCGCCGGACTGAAGGACCATCCCGAACGGGCGCTCGCGATCGCTGAGCCGTGCCTCGCGCGGCCGTCCGCCGATATCTGGACCACCAATGTGGCATCCAACGTCGTGCGCTTCGGGCATTGGAAGGCCGGCAAGCTCGAAGCGCTCTATGCAACGCCGTGGATGTCCTATTCAAGCGAAGAACACCAGCGCAACCTGTACTCGTCGGTCTACCGGCTGTGCCTGCTGGGACATGCGGAGATGCAACAGTTGCACTTTGGGCTTGCCGAGCGGTATTTCACGGAATCGATGCGACTGGCCGAACGCCATGCCGGTCCCGATTCGATTTCGGTCGCACTGTGCGCACCGATGATCGGGCAAATCCAGTACGAACAAGGCCAACTGGACGAAGCCGAAAAGCGGGTTGCCGGTTTGATGCCGGTGATCGACGTTGCGGTCCTGCTCGATAGCGTGCTGATTGCCTATCGCCTCCTCATCCGGATCGCCGCCGCGCGTTCGGATATGAGGCAGGCGTACGCGCTGCTCGATCGGGCCCAGGCGTTGGGTTGCGCGCGGCAGTGGGAACGGCTGACCGCCGCCGCCCTTGCCGAGCGCATTCGGCTCTATGTTGCGGAAGACAGGTTGATGGAGGCGGCTGCCTGTCTGACGCAACTCGATCAGCTAGCGCGTTCTGGTTCCCATCCTTCACGCTCCATCGCGCTCGAGATCGAGAACTATCGTGCACTCGCGGCGGCCTCTGTTGCCGCGGCCCAGCACCGCACCGAAGAGGCTGCCGCGGTGCTAAGCGCCGCGCTGCAAAGCGCCGAACGACGGCACGGCGATTTCCTGGCGATACGTTTGCGCACCATGCTTGCGCTGGTCTGGCTGGCAGCGGACGAACGCGCCCGTGCGATCGAGGTCTTTCGCGACGTCCTGAAGGTCGCCGCGCCCGCGGGTGTGTATCAATCCATTCTCGATGTGGGTCCGGACGTCGGCGCGTTGCTGCGGGTTGTTTGCGAAGACGTGCGGCAAACGGCACACACGGCACACACGGCACACGCGGTGCAAGCGAACGAGGTGATCTCCTACATCGATCATCTGCTCGATGGCTGGCGAATACTTTATCAACCGGGCGGCAACCGTCAGCGCGACACTGAGCGCGGCTCACTGAGTTCAAGGGAGCGCGAAATCGTCGACCTGATTGCACGAGGACTGTCGAACAAGGAAATTGCGAATACGCTCGGAATTGGCGCTGAAACCGTCAAATCCCATGTGAAGAGCATCTTCATGAAACTAGGCGTCGATAGACGCACTCAAGCTGTTGCACGTGTGCGCGACCTCGGTCTTGTGGGTCCAGCAATGGATGAGCATTAGCGTTCAGATATCTAAGGTCGCACGGACGGCCCACGATAATCTCGCTGAATGTCCCTCACACGCGGTCGGTGCCAGCAAAAATTGTAGCCGGCGGAAGTGTCGGACAAAAGCGCGGGCGGCCGTATCGTGCACTACATGAATATGTAATGGCACCCGCCAGGGCGAAGTTGTAACTTTAGCTTTTCGCCTCGGAATAAATCCTTTGACGCTGACCGGGCTTCTTCCCACCAGTTGCCATTTCTGTACCCAGCAGACGCTGGATCAGGACTCGGTGCAACTCAGCAATCGCTCATGTTCGACAAGCACTCCCGCTCCCCGGCGCCTTCCTGGCTTGGAGAAACATTCAGGATCGACCCCGTAGTGGTATCGCATTCAGGATCCGGAAACAGAGTGTCTGGAATATCTGTGAGGTCCATGACATGGATAATGCCGCCAAAGAGTCAGTCGGCGCCCGAATCCAGCCGCACCAGGCAATGACCGAGTTTGCCAGGGTCCTTTGGCACCTGCGCGGCATTCTGGCGGTGCTGCTGATACTTTTCCTGGTTTTGTCGGCCGCCATGTATTACGTCGGAGGGGCTGTCGATGCAGCCACGCGGACACCATCATCGCCAGGTCAAACCTTCTACTTTTGCGCGGTCACGGCGTTGACCATCGGTTATGGCGACGTGATACCGACCACCACGCTCGGCCGGATCGTCGCGGTTTCGCTTGGACTACTCGGCGTGTTGATAACGGGTGTGGTAACGGCCACCGCTGTTTATGCTATCCAGGTGGCTGCGCATCGGGCCGGGCTAGACCTGGCCAGTCGCGGTAGAGGGCAAGATTGAGGGCGTTCTTCTTCCTCGTGCTCCGTTGTGCCTTGCTGGACTGATTGCAGATTCATGTAATAGCCGTCCTTCGCCCCGCCCACTAGCATCAGGAACCGGGCACTTTGAGCCGTTCAGCTCAGTGACCATGGCCTGGCGATTGCACTACGGAGCTCGACATGACCGCGGGCCTGACGAGCGTCCGGCCGGGTCATTCACGGCGACCGGTTCAGCAATGGCCTGGCTGACGGTACGGGAAGCCCTGCATCTGACCAGACCTAACTACAAAGGGGTTCCATGGAATCCGCAAGTGAACTGGTGTATGTAGTCGACGACGACAGGCGGGTGCGAGAAGCACTTTCTGTTCTACTGCGCGCAAACGGAAGAGACGTCCACGTATTCAACTGCGGCAGAGCGTTTCTGGACTCGCCGCGTCAAGATGGCGTGTCATGCCTGGTCCTGGATTTGAGAATGCCAGGCATGAGTGGGCTGGAAGTCCAGGGGCTCGTCAGCACGGACTCACACATTCCCGTCATTTTCATTTCCGGAATGGCAGACGTGCGATCCACGGTTCTTGCCATGAAGCGCGGGGCGGTTGACTTCCTCACCAAGCCCTTCGACGAAGATGCGTTGATGCGCGCAATCGATGCGGCCCTCGCGAGAGCCCACGTTCTTCGCAAGGCGGCGGAAGATACGGCGGCACTCCAGGCGCTCTACGGGTCGCTGACGCCGCGTGAGCAGGAGCTTTTGCCGTTGCTCGCCGGCGGCCTGCTCAACAAGCAGGCGGCGGCAGTACTGGGTATCACCGAATACACCGTGCAGGTACATCGCGGTCACATAATGAGAAAAATGCAGGCGGATTCCTTTGCCGCTCTGGTCATGCTGGCGAGCAAACTGCAGCTCGAAACATCGTCGGCGACCACCTTCGGTGCCTGACGCTACCGCTCACTCGTTGTCGGGCCCGATGACCCGGAGAAAAAAATGTCCACGCCTCCGGTTCGAACCGTTGCCGTGATTGATGATGACAAACGTGTTCTGACCTCTCTTGCAAACTTGCTGGCCTCTGGCGGGTACGAAACCCGGGCCTACGAATCCGCACTGGATTTTTTCTCCGATGGCTATTCGGGTTTGACATGCGTGATTACCGACCTGGGAATGCGGCCCATCGATGGCATTCAGGTGCTCGATAGAACGGTGCATTCGGACGCAGCCACGCCGGTCATCATTATCACGGGCAAACCGGGCGAGCATACGGAAAGCTACTACCTGCAAAGAGGCGCATTGGGTTTTTTCAGAAAGCCTGTCGACGGGGACGCATTACTGGACCTGCTGGACAGTATCGCTTGAACGGTTGATGTAGGGAACCGGGTGCGTGGTGTAGCTGGAAGTCGCTATGGCTCGAGTGATCGATACAAGCGGCTAGCGGCAAGATGGCGCCCGCGTTGCAACGCCGCTCCGAACGCCGTGGAATGCGTCGAGGCCGCACGGCGCGGCGACGAGTCCAGCGCTCGATTTTACCGAGTTGTTTCTTGCCGCGGCATTGCATATTCATGTAATGCGGAATGCCTTTTTCGGCGTTATTGTGACGGCGTAATAGGCCTCCAGGCGCTCGGCGAGCGGAGCGCGGGCTGCTGCTTGAAAAGGCGCGATCGGTTCTTCAGCGAGCCCCTGGATGGCAGCGCCTTTGGCGCTTCTCGACGCGTTGTAAAGCTGGCGTCACCTCTTTCGTGCGCGCGAACACGTGACATTGATTCCACTCACAGAGACGACTTTGAAGCGACACATGCCACTTGCCGGAGGCGGAGGTTCGAAGCGCGCAATCGCCATGGCCACGATTGCCGCGATTCCGATTTCAGGGTGCACAAGTTCGCCCTCCATTGGCGTGCTCGGCGCGTACTTTCCGGACTGGCTGTTCTGTATCGTCGCGGGCGTTGTACTGACGGTGGTCATCTATCTGGTTCTCAAGCGTTTGCAGGCCGATCATCTGCTGGGACCCGCGGCCGTGGTCTATCCCACACTCGTCACTTTGCTCGCACTCGCTGCCTGGTTGACGCTGTTCCAACATTGAATCTCGCTCAGGTGGATGAATGGCGACGACAGCCAGCAGCACATCAAGGGGAAAATGGCCGGCCATCGTGCTGGTCGTGGTGACGTTGTTGTTGCTGCTTTTCGTCATCCGGCTGCTCGACCGCGCGCCGCGCACCGACGACGCCTACGTCTACGCGGATACGATCGACGTCGTGCCCGAGGTCAATGGGCGCATCGTCGAACTGCCCGTGCGCGACAATCAGGCGGTGAAGCAGGGCGATCTGCTTTTCCGTATCGATCCGCGTCCGTATCAGGATGCGCTGACGCGGGGCAACGCGTCCCTCGTCGCGCTCGACCGGCAAATCGAACTGACGCAGCGCACCGTCAATGCGCAGCAATACAACGCACAGTCGGTGCGTGCGGCCGTGGAACGCGCGCGCGCTGCGGCCAGCCAGGCGGCCGATACGCTGCATCGCATGGAGCCGCTTTTGTCAAAAGGTTATGTGTCGGCGGAAGACGTCGACCGTGCGCGCACCGCACAACGCTCCACCCAGGCCGAACTCGTTGCCGCACAACTGCAGGCGCAGCAGGCGGCAGCGGCGGTGAGCGGCGTCGATGCACTGGTCGCGCAACGTGCCGTCGTCATGGCGGAGATCGCAAGTGCCGAACTGAACCTCGAATATGCAACCGTGCGCGCTCCGTTCGATGGACGCATCGTGTCGTTGAAAACATCGACGGGCCAGTTCGCGTCGGTACTCAAACCCGTCTTCACCTTGATCGACACGCGCCACTGGTACGTGGTCGCGAACTTTCGCGAAACGGAACTCAAGGGCATCGGCGCGGGGACGCCTGCCACCGTCTACCTGATGAGCGATACGGGCCAGCGCTTCCGGGGCAGCGTCGATTCGATCAGCTATGGCGTCGCGCCCTCAGAAGCCGGCCTTGCATTGCCGGGCGGATTGCCGAACATTCAACGCACCCTTAACTGGGTTCATGTATCGCAGCGCTTTCCGGTGAAGATCCGGGTCGACAATCCGAACCCGGAGCTGTTTCGGCTCGGTACGTCGGCGGTGGCCGTGCTGGAGCCCCGGCGCGGCAACGACAGCGAGCGTCATTGAGGACCCCATGATCGCCGCCGACTCTTTACCTGTTACGCTGCGCGAGGCAGGCGCTTTCCTCGGGCGCGAGCTTGCGCCGTTCCCCGGGCGCCTCAACGTGATGTTGCGTTGCGTGCTGACGAGCGCCATCGTGATCGTCGCCTCGATGGCGCTGGAGCTGCCGTCGCTCGCGCTGTCGCTGCTGGTGGTGTTCTATGTCACGCAGTCGAACGTGGTGATGACACGGCTGGTCGGCGTGCTGTTCATCGTCGGCTCGACGTTCGCCATTGGCCTCTCGATCCTGGTACTGAAGTTTACGTTCGACTACCCGTTGCTGCGCATCGTCACCGCGAGTCTGCTGTTCTTCGGCAGCGTGTATCTGATGCGCGTTCTCAAGATCGGCGTGGTGTTCTTCATCGTCGCCATCGTCGTGATCTATGTGCAGAGTTTCGTGGACCAGACCGATCAGGCCGACCTGTTGATCCGCGCGGTGTTGTGGGTGTGGATCATCGTCAACTATCCGATCGCACTGACACTCGTGGTCAATACGCTGCTCTTGCCCGCCGAACCGCAATTGCAGCTCAAGGCGGAAATTCATCGGCAACTCGCGGCGCTGGATACGCGTCTCGCGCAGCTGATCGAGGGCGCCACGAGCGCCGCGCCGGTCACGCTGGCGAGCGTCCAGCAAGGCGCGCTCACACTGCAGAAGCTGCTGCGCTTCGCCACCATGCGTGATGCCCACTATCGCGAGCATCAGGCGTTGCAGCTTGCCTGCATCGCAACGGTGTCGCGTCTTTATCGCGGCGCGGGTGAACTGCCGCTCAGTGGGCGTGACGCGTCGGCAGCGCAGCGGGCGATGTTGCGCGAGTTGCACGCGAACTGCCACGCGCTCGACGAATCGGTCATGACCGGCGAGCCCTATCGCTATGTGAGCACGGCGACAGCTGAAGAGCGCGCTGCCGCCGATACGCTGCCCGCGGCTGCCGAATTGCAGCGCGCGCTGCGCGGCTACGCCGATCTTGTCGCAAGCGGCGCCGCCGCGCCGGCCACGCCGCCCGCGAGCGAGCCGATGGTCGCGCCCGACGCCTGGACGAATCCCGCGTACGCGCGCTTTTCGCTGAAGACGCTGCTCGCTGTTCTCGGCTGCTACGTGTTCTACAACGCCGCCGACTGGCAGGGCGTTCACACGGTCATGCTGACTTGCCTGATCGTCGCGCTGCCGAGCCTCGGCGCTTCGACGCAGCGTGCCTTGCTGCGGGTCGCCGGGGCGGCCACCGGCAGCGCGCTGGCGCTGTTCATGGTGGTGTTCGTCGTTCCCCATATCGACGACATTGTCAGCCTGCTGTTGATGAGCTTGCCGGTGGTCGCGCTCGGGGCGTGGATAACGGCCGGCTCGGAGCGGATCTCCTATGCCGGCATCCAGGTGATGTTCACCTTCGCGCTCGCCTTGCTCGAACAGTTCGGCCCCACCACGGACCTCACTGAAATCCGTGACCGGATGGTGGGCATCGTGCTGGGCGTCGGCGTGGCGACCTTCGTGCAGATGTCGTTCTGGCGGGAGGGCGAGGGCGATGCGCTGCGGCAGAAGCTCGCCACCCTGTTGCGCGCGATTGCCACCCAGCTGCGGGCCCCGCAGGCAGGCGCGGAGAAAGATGAGTTACCCTATGCACAGCGCGAGTTGCAGGCGTGGGCCGTGCTGGCCGATTGCGAGGCGACGCTCTCGCGTGTCGCACTCGAACCCGGCTGGCAGGAAGGGGAGCAGGCGGAACTGACGCTGCGCGCGCAAACGGTTCTCGCGCAGGGACGCGAGATCATGCTGGCGGGCGATGCGCTGCGTAGTGCGCTGATGGCGCAAGCGGGATCGTGGAGCCCACGAACGGTCGATGCAGTGCGCTCGACCCAGGAACAGGCGTGCGCCGAACTCAACCGGTACGCGGATGAACTTGCGGCCAGCCCGCCCGACGCCCACGCGCCGCGACGCATCGGGATCACTGTGCAAGTTGCCGATCGAGCCCAACCGGCTCAACCGACTCAACCAGCCCAACCCATCGATCAGCCGCTCATCGCCGCAGCAGACGAACTATCGCGCCAGCTCGCGGGCTTGCCGGACTGGCGCGTCGAGGCATCCGCCGCGGCGCCCTCATCACAGGCCATCCGCACATGAAGGCGCGCTCGGATTGGCGGGATTGGCGATGGCGCCGATGCTTGTCATGCGTCGTGTGGGTGTCGCTCGTGCTACCGGGTTGCGCGCTGATCCACGAAAACGGCACGCCGTACGCCCAGCTCCAGCCGGAGCAGATCCGTCTCGCCGACGATATCCACCTGGCGCGCGACGGCTGGCCGTCCGCGCGCTGGTGGACCAGCTATGGCGATCCGCAGCTCGATGCGCTGATCGAGAGCGCACTTGCGGATGCACCGACCATCGTGATCGCCCGCACGCGGGTGGCGCAGGCAAAATCGGATGTCGAACGGGTGAAGGCCGGATCGAATCTTCAGGTGGTTGCCTTGGGTTCGCTCGATCGCGAGCATGTCTCGGCGCACGGCTTTCTGGGCCCGTTCGCGTCGAACGAGCCGGCGGCCGGACTGGATGGCCCCTGGTACACGCAAGGCATCGTCGGGTTCGGCGCGAGTCTCGACATCGATATCTGGGGCAAGCAACGCGCGCAGGTGGCGGCGTCGCTGGGTGTGCACAACGCGCGGCTCGCCGAAACGTCGGCGGCCGAACTCGAAATCTCGACCGATGTCGCGCAGCTTTATTACGGTATCCAGACCACTTATCAGCTCATCGATCTGCTGGAGCAGTCGCAACAGGTCGCGGCGTTCGAGCTGGAAACGCACACGGCGCGTGCGGCACGCGGCCTCGAGCCGCAGACCCGGGTCGAAGAAGCGCGGGCGCAGCAACTGGCCGTGCAACGGCAGATCGTCGCGGCACAAGGGCAGCTCAAGCAGTTCCGCGAGTCGTTGCGGGCGCTGACCGGTGCCGGGCCGGAGGGTCTGAAGGCGATCGAGCCGGTGCCGCTGCCGCGCGCCCAGGCCAGCTTGCCAGCCACCTTGTCGTACGAATTGCTGGCGCGGCGTCCAGACCTGCAGGCGATGCGCTGGTATGTCGAATCGTCATTCGATCAGATCGACGCCGCGAAGGCCGCGTTCTATCCCAGCTTTGACATCAAGGCGTTCTTCGGCTTCGACGCGCTGCATCTGGCCGAACTGTTCACGCACGCGAGCCAGCAGATCAATCTGATTCCCGGCCTGACCCTGCCGATCTTCGACGGCGGGCGCCTCAATGCGAATCTGGGTGGCGCGCGCACGGCGAGCAATCTGCTGATCGAGCAGTACAACCAGGCGGTGCTCGATGCCGTGCGCGATGTCGCGTCGACTGGCAGCCGGCTGCAGGACCTGGATGCCGAAACGCAACTGCAGGCGCGCAAGGTGCAGGCGGTGGCGTTCGCGCGTGATAGCGCCGAGGCGCAGTACCAGCGCGGCCTCGCGAGCCGCGTCACGGCAATGGAGGCGCGCCAGCCGCTGATTGCCGAGCAGGTTGCGCTCGTCAACCTCGACGGGCAGCGGCTCAGTCAGGAAATTGCGCTCGCCAAGGCGCTGGGCGGCGGCTATCGCGCCGCTTCGCCCGTCGAACTCAAACCGCGCTGAGCGCACCCGCCGCGGCACAAACCGCGCTAAGCGCTCCCGCCACGGCACAAACCGCGCTGAACGCTCGCGCCGCGGCACAACCCGCGCTAAGCGCTCCCGCCACGGCACAAACCGCGCTGAGCGCACCCGCCGCGGCACAACCCGCGCTAAGCGCTCCCGCCACAGCACAACCCGCGCTGAGCGCCCCCGCCACGCCCCAAACCGCGCAGAGCGCTCGCTCTGCGGCACAAGCCGCCCCCCAGACGGGCGCCCCAGCATTGCGCGGGTTTCGCGCTCCCTTCGATCTCACCCATGCCGCTCCCCCTTTCAGGGGATGGTCCGGCACCCTTATCGCACCGATCATGGCATCACTCGGGATGCACTGAACGCGCCACGCGACGCCCACCTGTGCCAGCCCGCGATCCAATTTCGGACTCAAGGAGATGTAGATGCAGGACGACGTGCAAGACTCGACGCCCACGGCCCATGCGTATCCGCTGCTGATCAAGCAGCTGCTGCATACACCGTTCGTTCAGGCCCCGGAGCAGGAAATCGTCTACCGCGGTCAGCTTCGCATGAGCTATGCCACGCTGCGTGAACGTATTGCGCGGCTCGCCAGCGGCCTGAGCCGGCTCGGCGCGCGGCACGGCAGCACGGTCGCCGTGATGGACTGGGACAGTCACCGCTATCTCGAGTCCTACTTCGCGGTCCCGATGATGGGCGCCGTGCTGCAGACGGTCAACGTGCGGCTCTCGCAGGCGGAGATCGCTTATACGATCAACCACGCCGGTGCGGAAATACTGCTGGTTCACACCGATTTTCTGCCGGTGCTCGAGGCGATCAAGGATCAACTGGAAACGGTGCACACCTTCGTCTGGATCGACGAGCCGGGCAGCGACGCCTGTGCGCACACCATTCCCTTCGCGACCGAGTACGAGGCGATGCTGGCCGCCAGCGAGCCCAGCTACGCATTCCCGGATTTCGACGAGAACACGCGCGCCACGACGTTCTACACGACGGGCACTACCGGCTTGCCCAAGGGCGTCTATTTTTCGCACCGGCAACTCGTGCTGCATACCCTCACGGTGATGGCGGCGCTGTCCAGTCCGATGTCGGGCCAGCGCTTTCACCGCGACGACGTGTACATGCCGCTCACGCCGATGTTCCACGTGCACGCGTGGGGCATGCCCTACATCGCCACGGTGCTTGGCGTGAAGCAGGTTTATCCGGGCCGCTATGTGCCGGAACGGCTGGTGCAACTCGTGCGCGACGAAGGCGTCACGTTCTCGCATTGCGTGAGCACGATCCTGCACATGCTGCTGGGCTGCGCCGAGGCGAACTCGGTCGATTTCAGCAAGTGGAAGATCGTGATTGGCGGCGGCGCGTTGCCGCACGGCCTCGCCCGCACCGCGCTCGAGCGGGGCATCGACGTCTTCACCGGCTACGGCATGTCCGAGACGTGCCCCGTATTGAGCCTCGCGCAACTTCCGCCCGGCAGCGAAGCGCTTGGACTCGATGAGCAGGTGCGTTTGCGCTGCAAGACCGGCAGGCCGGTCCCGCTCGTCGACCTGCGCATCGTCAACGAAAGCATGGAGGACGTGGTGCACGACGGCAAGGCATACGGCGAGGTCGTCGTGCGTGCGCCGTGGCTCACACAAGGCTATCTGAACAATCCCGAGGCCTCCGCGCAGCTCTGGGCCGGCGGCTATCTGCATACGCAGGACATCGCCAATATCGACCCGACCGGCAACGTGCAGATCACGGACCGGATCAAGGACGTGATCAAGTCGGGCGGCGAGTGGATCTCGTCGCTTGAAATCGAAAGCCTGATTTCGTTGCATCCGGCTGTCGCCGAAGTCGCGGTGATCGGCATCAAGGACGACAAGTGGGGCGAACGGCCCGTGGCGCTGGTGGTGCTGAGGGCCGAGATGGCGGCCACCGGGGAAGACATCAAACAGCACGTGCTGACGTTCAGCGCGTCGGGGCGGATTTCGAAGTATGCGGTGCCGCAGGTCGTCAAGTTCGTCGACGCGCTGGAGAAGACGAGCGTCGGCAAGATGAACAAGAAGTGGTTGCGCGAACAGTTCGCCTGACCGGTCACGAGGAGCAGACACGATGAGTATCGACGCATACAGCCTTGCCACGATCGACGACTTTGTCGGCCGCGAGCTGGGTCTGTCGGAGTGGGTTGTGGTCGACCAGGCGCGCATCGATGCATTCGCGCAATGCACCGGCGACCGGCAGTGGATTCACGTGGACGTGGAGCGCGCGAAGCGCGAGAGCCCCTACGGCGGCACGATCGCGCATGGCTATCTGACGCTGTCCTTGCTGGCCGCGCTCGCGATCGAGATCGGCCTGATTCCGGAGGACGCCTCGGCCGGCCTGAACTACGGGCTCGACAAGGTGCGCTTCATGACGCCGGTCAAGGCCGGCGCACGGGTACGCAACCGCGTGAGCCTGGTGTCGGTGGAGAAAAAGGGCGGCGGCCGCGTCATCGTCAAGACGATGAACGAGTTGCAGATCGAGGGCGAGGCCAGGCCGGCCCTGATCGCGGAGACGCTGGCGATGCTGGTGGCGTGAGCCAGCCGCCTGACGAAGATGAATTGACGATGACCAAGCAGTCGTTTGAGGAGCAGCAAAATGGCGGTAACCACTGAAAATCAATCGCGAGACACCCCGTCCGATGACCTCGCGGCGTCTGCCGCGGACGGCATGCTCGGTCCCAACCCGTTTGTCGGGCTGCGTCCGTGCGACATCCTCGCCACCGCACAGCAGATCGGTGCCCAGGCGTTGCAGCAACCCGCGCTGGTCGCGGAACAGGAAGCGGCGCTCGCCCGGGCGCTGGTTGCCGTGCTGTGCGGCAGCGCGGAATCCCCGCCGCCGCAGGGCGACAAGCGCTTCGGCGATCCTGCGTGGCAGGACAACGCGTGGTACCGCATGACGCTGCAAGGCTATCTGGCGTGGCGCGACGCGCTCACCGGCTTCGTCGCCCGTTCGACGCTGGACCAGCGGAGCAAGGAGCGCGCGCAGTTTGTGATGTCGCTCCTGACCGATGCGTTGGCGCCGACCAATACGCTGCTCGGCAATCCGGCGGCGCTCAAGAAGATCGTCGAGTCGGGCGGCGCGAGCCTGATTGGCGGGTTCCGCAACTTCGTGATGGACCTGCTGAAGAACCAGGGCATGCCCGAGCAGGTGGACCGCACGGCGTTCGAAGTCGGCAGGAATCTCGCCACCTCGCCGGGCGCGGTGGTGTTTCGCAACGAGGTGCTCGAGCTGATCCAGTACGCACCGGCTACGGAGCAGGTGTACGGCCGCCCGCAACTGATCGTGCCGCCGCAGATCAACAAGTTCTATGTGTTCGACCTGTCGGAAGGCAAGAGCATCGTCGACTATCTGGTGAAGAACGAGTTCCAGGTGTTCGCCGTGAGCTGGCGCAACCCCACCGCCGCGCAGCGTGACTGGGATATGGATACCTACGTCGCCGCGCTGATGGAAGCGATCGCGGCGGTTCGCGACATCACCGGCAGCGACGACGTGAACCTGCACGGCGCGTGCTCCGGCGCGATGACGATCTCGGCGCTGCTCGGGCATCTCGCGAGCCGCGGTGAAAAGACCGTCAATGCCGCCACGCTGATGGTCGCCGTGCTGGATAGCAGCGCGGAGTCGCAGCTCGGTCTGTTCGCGACGCCGGAAGCGATCGCGGCCGCCAAGCAGAGCAGCACCGCGCGCGGCGTGCTCGCCGGCGAGGAGATGGGCCGCGTGTTCGCGTGGCTGCGCCCCAACGATCTGGTGTGGAGCTACTGGGTCAACAACTATCTGTTGGGCAAGACGCCGCCGGCTTTCGACATCCTCTATTGGAACAACGACACGACCCGCCTGCCCGCGAAGCTGCATGGACAACTGCTCGACATCTTTACGGGCAACCTGTTCAGCAAGCCGCGTGCGCTGACGGTGCTGGGTACGCCGATCGATCTGTCCGAGGTGACCTGCGACAAGTACGTCGTGGCCGGCATCACGGATCACATCACGCCGTGGAAGGGCGTCTACAACTCGGCCCGGACCTTCGGCGGCAATACGCGCTTCGTGCTGAGTTCGAGCGGCCATATCCAGAGCCTGATCAACCCGCCGGGCAATCCGAAGGCGAAGTTCTTCGTCAATCCGGAATTGCCGGCCGATGCCGACGCGTGGCTCGCCGCTGCGCAGGCCGAAAAGGAATCGTGGTGGAGCAACTGGCGAGACTGGCTGGCCGTCCGTTCGGGTGAACGCCGGGCCGCGCCGGCAGCGCCGGGCAATAAGCAGTATCCGTCGGTCGCGCAGGCGCCCGGCACCTACGTGATGGAAGCATGACGCACCCCAGTGGCCGTGGCATCGCGTCATGGCCAAGGATTTTTCAATGCAGTCTTTATGGAGTCTTGATCATGGAATCAACCAATCCCAACAATCTTTTCGGTGAATACGCAAAAGTAATCGGACAGTTCAAGCTGCCGGGAATCGACGTCGCCGCGCTTCTGGAGTCGCGCCGCAAGGACATCGACGCGCTCGCGCAAGCCAACACGGCCGCGCTCTCGGGCATGCAGTCGCTCGCTCAAAAGCAGTCGGAGATTCTGCGCACGACGATGGCCGAGTTGCAGTCTCTCGTCACACGGCTCAGCGCGTCAGGCAACAAGCCCATCGCGAATACGGGCGAAGTGGTTCAGCAGGCGTTGCACAAGGCGCTGGTGGACATGCAGGAACTCGCGGATACGGCATACCGCGCCCAGTCCGACAGTTTCGCGGTGGTGACGCGGCGCGCGGCAGAGCATGTCGAGGAGTTGAAGGCGCTCCTGCAACCGCAGCAACCG
Organism: Paraburkholderia sp. RL17-337-BIB-A; assembly: GCF_046025895.1. Taxonomy (NCBI): domain Bacteria; kingdom Pseudomonadati; phylum Pseudomonadota; class Betaproteobacteria; order Burkholderiales; family Burkholderiaceae; genus Paraburkholderia; species Paraburkholderia sp. RL17-337-BIB-A. Next base: position 1,806,650 of record NZ_JARESY010000001.1, read on the forward strand.
AAGAAGTAGCGCGGCGTGGCAATGCGAAACACCCATGCTGCCGATGCAGCGGCTGTCCGACGTGTCGTGTCATGAGGTCTTCCGGATGAGAGAAATGACAGAAATGACTATCCGCCCCGAGTCTGTCACCACCATGCAGATCCAGACCGTCGATCTGGACGGCCAGCTGTTGCGCGTTGCGACCCGGCATGGCAGCGGCGCTTCGCCGCCATTGCTCATCTTCAACGGCATTGGCGCGAATCTCGAACTCGTGGAACCGTTCGTGGCAGCGCTGGATGAGGTGAGCGTCATCATCTTCGATATTCCCGGGGTCGGCGGCTCGCCCGCGCCGGTCATGCCGTATCGCTTCTCGACGCTGTCCGTGCTGAGCGACAGGCTATTGTCGCGGCTCGGTTACAACGGACCCGTCGATGTGCTCGGCGTCTCCTGGGGCGGCGCGCTCGCGCAGCAATTCGCGCATCTGTATCCGGGGCGCTGCCGCCGGCTGATTCTGGCGGCCACGTCGCCAGGCGTCATCATGGTGCCGGCGCGGCTCTCGGTGCTGTCGAAGCTGATCGGACCGCGCCGCTATACCGATCCGGCCTATCTGCAGCAGGTGGGGGCGGAAATATATGGCGGCGCCTACCGGCGCGATCCTGCACTACTCAAGCAACATAGCCGCCACATTCAGGCGCCGCGCGGCCGTGGTTACCTCTATCAGCTGCTGGCTGCGTCGGGCTGGAGCAGCCTGCCCTGGCTCGGCAGCTTGAGCCAGAAAACACTCGTCATGCACGGCAACGACGATCCTATCGTGCCCTTGACCAACGCGAAAATTCTCGCGGCCCGTATCCGCGACGCGACGCTCTATGTGATCGATGACGGGCATCTGTTTCTGATCACGCGTGCGAAAGACGTTGCGCCCGTGGTGCGAAAGTTTCTTGCGCAGGAGACGGTTTGAGCTTTCTGACTGAGGGCAATGGCAATGGCAATGGCAATGGCAATGGCAATGGCAATGGCAATGGCAATGGCAATGGCAATGGCAATGGCAATGGCAATGGCAGCTTGCGGCGTGCGTCAACCGATGCACCGGAGGACCGCAAGGCCATTCGCCTGAAGCGCATGAGCCGAACCGCGACGTGCCTGCTCGCGCTCATGATCGCGCTGCTGGCCGCGTGCGTCGCCTGGCAGGCCGAGTACCCGTGGCTCGCATGGCCGCGAGCGTTCGCGGAGGCCGGCATAGTCGGCGCGATAGCAGACTGGTATGCGGTGGTCGCCTTGTTCCGGCATCCGTTTGGCCTGCCGATCCCGCATACGGCGATCATTCCACGCAACCAGCAGCGCATTGCCGAGAGTCTCGGCAACTTTGTCGAGGACAATTTTCTGACACCGGAGCTCGTCATCGGCCGGCTCAGCGGCCATAACGCCGCGCACGCGCTAGCTCAGTGGCTGGCCGAGCCGGCCCACAGCCGCGCCGTCGCCGATGCGCTGACGGACTCGCTGCCGGGATTGCTGAACAGCATCGAGGGCGCGGACCTTGGGCGCTTCTTCGACCGCGTAGTGGTTCCGCAACTGCGCACGCTCGACGTGTCTCGCGCCGCGGGCGGCATCCTCAAAGTCCTGACGGAAGATGACCGGCATCAGCCACTGCTGGATCGCGGACTGGGCGCGCTGGAAAAGTGGCTCACGGCCAACGTGGATCTGATCAAGGCCAGGTTCAGCGCGGCGTCGCGCTACACGCCCGCACAGCTCGATGCCTATATCGTCAATCGATTCGTCGAAGGCATCATTGCGCTGCTTCATGAAGTCGCTGCGAGCCCGGATCATGAGCTGCGCCGCCAGTTCGACGCGGCCGTGCAGGATCTGATCGTTCGCTTGCAGAGCTCGGCCGTTCATCGCCGCTTCGGCCGATCGTTGATGCGCGATTGCATCCGGCATCTGCGGGACGGCGAATACTGTCGGGTGATTCTGGATCACGCCCGCGCGCGCGTGGCCGCCGACCTGGATCGCGAGCAGTCGGTCCTGCGCGACGTGGCCGCGAGTCTGCTGGCTTCGCTCGGCAGGAGCGTAAGAAGCGAGCCCGCCATTCAAGGCAAGCTGAATGCGTGGTGGCTGGAACTCGCGCGCTCGCTCGTGGTGCGCTACCGGCGCCAGTTGTCGGCGCTGATCACCGAGGTCGTGAAAAGCTGGGATGCGGCAGAAGTCGGCCGGAAGATCGAGGCGGAGATCGGCCGCGACCTGCAATACATCCGGATCAACGGCACCTTCGTCGGCGGTCTGATTGGCGTTCTGCTCCACGCGGCCACGCTGGTCGCCGCGCGGTGAAGCGCATGCCCCGAGCAGGGACGCGCGAGCTATACCTGCCCAACGAGCCCCAACGCCTGCGCGCGCGCGACTGCCTGAGCGCGCTTGTCGACCGCCAGCTTCACGAAGATGCTCTTCACATGAGACTTGACGGTTTCAGGCGTAATCCCGAGAGCGCGCGCGATTTCCTTGTTCGACTGTCCTTCGGCGATCAACTCGACGATGTTGCGCTCCCTTGGGCTCAGCGATTCGCGCTCGGGCTTGCTGGCAGGCTGGTACAGCGCGCGCCAGCCGTCGAGCAGAAGATCGATGTATGCGCTCGCGTCCTTCGTTTGCGCCGTGCTTCGTGTGTCGTCGCGAACGGCCTGCAGCAGCGGACCGATTTCCGGTCCCTGATCGAGAATGGACCGATAGATGCCCGCGGGCGCGGCAACGCTCAGCACTTCACGAAAGATCCCGATGGCCCGGCTGCGTTCATGCGCGCCCAGCCAGGCGAGCGCGAGCACGGTTCGCAGGCGTAACGCGAGGTAATCGCCATGCCGGCTTTCGACGCTGCGGAGCGCGGAGTTCAACGACTCGATGGCATCCTGGGCGCGATTCTGCGCCATTGCCACACAGGCCGCCGCCAGCGCGCGGTAGGTCTCGATCTCGGGTGAGACGGACTGCGCCGGGGCGCACACGGAGGCTGCGAGCCGATCGAGTTGAGCGACACACGCGGCGGCTTCCGTGATCCTTCCTTCCGTCAGATACAAGCGGCTGCGTTCGACGAGCGCGGCGGCGCTCAGCCGGTCCCACCGGCGCGCGTAAGCGAGGGTCTGAGCCTGGTCGAGCAGGCTATGGGCCTGGGCGGCGTCCCCGCGCGCGATCGCGATCCGCACGAGCAGACGATAGGCGATCAATACGCTATCCAGCATGACTGCGGCGTCGACAACCGGCATCAGGTCGATGACCAGCGCTTCGGCCTCATCCAGCCGGCCCTGTTCGTAGCGGATATGTCCGATCATCGGCGCGCCCAGCGCGACACAGATGGACTGCGGGCCGGCATGATGTTCGGCGAGCCGCATCGACTCCGTGAAATACCGCTCGGCCAGCACGAAGTGCATCTGCTGCATTTCCGCGTGGCCCAGCAGACAGAGCCGGTAAACAGACGAAAACACGTTGCGCTTGTCTTCCTCGATCGAATAGGGAATCCAGGGCGTCGCGTACAGCGCTTCGAGGTCGCCCGCTTTCCAGTGCGCAAAGCGCACGACGTTGGACACCACGTTGGTGGTCCAGATATCGGTCGACGGTTGATCGAGGCAGGCCTGTGCAAGCACGAGCGCCCGTTGCGGATCGTCCTGCAGCGCCGCCACGACCGAGCGGATCGCCTGGGATTCCCAACGGATGGCATCGGCGTTGGCGCTCGTGGCGGACGTGTCGCGTTCGATCGCATCGAGCATGGCGAGCGCGTCGTGAAAGCGCATCGCAAGCGCCATTCCCCAGGCAATCGCCAGCGTGACCGTCACTTGCGCCCGCATCAGGTGCGCGGGGAACTGGCGTTGCCAGCCGAGCAGCGTCAGCAGGTCGCCTTTGGTGACGAGCGCCATCGCGCAACGGCCCATCAAGGAGACGGCGTCTTCCGTGGCGCCTGCGGCGATGGCGTGCCTGACAGCGTCGGTCCACCGCTCCTGCCCGGCGTACCACTGGCAGGCACGCAGATGCAAGCCCGGCACGTCGTCGCGATACTGCGTCTCGAGCCGCAGGCGCAGGTACTCGCCCATCAGGTGGTGATAGCGGAACCAGTGTCCTTCCTGGTCCATCGGTTCGAGCAGCAACTGGCGTGCAGCGATCGCTTCGAGCAGGCTTTGGCTCGCCTCGATGCCGGTGACCGCCTCGCACAGCGGCGCCGTCAGCCGATCGAGTATCGACGTGCGCAGCATGAACTCGACCATCTCGACGGGCAAGCGCCTCAGCATGTCTTCCAGATACGCGGCGAACGGCCGGGAAGCGCCGGAAGGCGCGGTCAATTCACAACCCGGTTTGCCCTGCTCACGCGAGAGCACCGAGGTGGAAATGCGCAGCGCCGCGGCCCAGCCTTCGGTGCCCGCGAAGAGCAATTTGACGCCGGCAGCGCGGAGTTTGCCAGGGCATTCGTGTTCGACGAAGCAGCGTGTTTCTTCGAAGTTGAAGCGCAGCGCCGCTGCGTCGATTTCCAGCAGATCGTTGCGGGCGCGCAGCCGGGCGAGCGGCAGCGCGGGATCCGTGCGGGTACAGAGCACCACATGCACATGGGAAGGTGCGTTCGCAACGAAAAACGACATGGCGTCGTGAATCGCCGAAAGGCTGATCAGGTGATAGTCGTCGAGGAAAAGATAGACCTCCTCGTCGACGTCGACGAGTTCGTTGATGAGGGTCGACACGACGGCGTGCGCGGGAACGAGCGAGGCCTCGGCCGTCAAACCGATCGCGGAAGCGCCGACGTTGCCGCAGGCATGCCGCAACGCCTGCGCCACGTGATGGAGAAAGCGCGCAGGTTCGTCATCCTCAGTATCGAGCGACAGCCACGCCAGTTGAGCACCGCCCGCCCGCAGCCGCGCGAGCCAGGTGAGCGCGAGCGAAGTCTTGCCGAAGCCGGCGGGCGCCTTGATCACCGTAAGCCGTTTGCTCTCGGCCTGCTCGGCAAGACCGTTCAGCCGGGGACGATCGATCAGGCCGGTGGGTAGCCGTGGCGGAAAGATCTTCGTGGCGAGAACGAAAGGCGGCTTCTGTTGCGGCATCGCTTCAATGACATGCATCAGTTGCTCCGGGCATTCGGGTTGACCCTGGCTGCCATCCCCCGTCCATGCAATCGCGCTCCCCTGTACGGGGGATGTTGCATGGCGGCGCGCCGGGACACCATGGATTCCATGGAGGAGATCGAAATTCAGTCAGCCGGACAACGGTGAAACGCACCTGGTTGGCCACCGCTGGACCACTCGCCGGGGCTGGCCGTGACCGGTGCGTTGCTCACGAAATGATACGCCCAACCACCTCGAAGGAGGAGACATGTCAACCGCATCGCATCACCTTGCAGCGCACAAACTCGGTCCGCTCGGCGCACAGCCGGCGCCCTCGGAGATGAGCCAGATGGTTCAGCAGAGCGTGCATCGTTACGCGGAAGAAGTGCTGCGGCCAATCGGCGTCAAGCTCGATCGCATGACGCCCGAGGAGGCGATCGCACCAGGCTCGCCGTATTGGGAAGCGCGCGACAAGTTTGTCGGGCTCGGTTTCGGCGTCGACGGGCTGCTCGAACTCGAACCGGCCGAACGGGCGACGACGATGAGCATCCTGTTCGAGGAACTCGGCTGGGGCGATGCGGGACTTGCGGTGTCGTACGGCGCCGGCTTGCTGCCCGCACTGATGAGCGCGGTGTCCGGCAATCAGTTTTGCCGCGCACTCGCACCGGATGCGAAGCTCGGCTGCTGGGCCATCACGGAGCCCGATCACGGCTCCGACATGCTCGACGTGAACGGCATGATCTTTCATCCGCAAGGCACGTACGGCCGGCCCAACTGCGTGGCGACGCTGCGCGGCGACGAGGTGATCATCAACGGGCAGAAGTCGGCCTGGGTGTCGAACGGCATCGTCGCCGACGTGTGCATTCTCTATTGCGCGGCGGACAGCGGCAGCGGCGCCGACACGAAACGCGGCGTGGTGGTGATCGTGCCGCTCGACGCGAAAGGCGTCTCGCGCGGCAAGCCGCTCGACAAGGTCGGCCAGCGCGCGCTCAACCAGGGCGAACTGTTCTTCGAGAACGTCAGGTTGTCGAAGGAGCACCTCCTTGCTGGTCCCGACCAGTATGTCGACGCGGTCTACGCAATCCACACGTTCGCCAACGCGATCATGGCCACTGTATTCACCGGTACCGCGCGCGCCGCGTTCGAACTCGCGCTCGCCTACGCGCATGAACGCAAGCAGGGTGGCTTGCCGATCATCCGCCATCAGTCGGTCGCGGCGCGGCTGTTCCACATGTTCCGCAAAGTGGAGGCCGCCCGCGCGCTCGCGCAACGTGTCGTGCATTACAACTTCACGGCCGCGCAGCCGTCGCTCCATGCGGCGATGACAGCGAAGATCACCGCGACCCAGACCGCGTTCGAAGTCGCCAACGACGCGCTGCAGATCTTCTGCGGCAACGGGCTCACACGCGAGTATCCGATCGAAAAGATCTGGCGCGACGCGCGCGCGTCGCTGATCGAGGACGGCTGCAATGAGGTCCTTGCGATCAAGGGCGGCTACTACCTGATCGATCCCGAGTTGCTTTGAACGGCACGGCACGGTCGCGCAATCCGATGAAAACCTGAAGGAGACGACGAAATGGCAACGACCTACGAAGTGGTCCTCTATGGAGCGAGTGGCTATACGGGCAAGCTCACGGCATGGAAGCTCGCCGAGCGCGGTATCCCGTTCATCGCTGCCGGGCGCAGCAAGGAACGCCTGGAAGAGGAGCTGGCCAAGGTGCCCGAACTGGCCGGACATGACTATCAGTGCGTGGCGGTTCAGCACGAAACCGGCGCACTCACCGAATTCTTCAAGGGCAGGAAGGTGGTCGTCAATATCGTCGGGCCGTTCATGCAGCTCGGGCGCCCGGTGGTCGAGGCGAGCCTCGCGGCCGGGTGCCACTACTTCGACACAACCGGCGAGACCGACTGGATGTCGCTGCTCAAGCGCACGTATGGAGAGGCTTTCGCTGCCCGGGATCTGGCGTTGTGCCCCGGCAATTCGTACATGTGGGCAGAAGGCAATCTCGCGGCGGAGATCGCGCTCGAGAGCCCCGGCATCGACACGCTCGACGTGCTCTATCTCGGGGACTCGGAAGTCAGCGTCGCCTCGACGATGTCGTTTCTGCGGATGTGTACGCAGCCGCAGTTCTACCTGCGCAACAACGAACTGGTGCAGTGGCCGTGGGCCACCCCGTACCAGGTTCATGTGCCGGGTGAGCACATGCTGCTGAACGCGTTGCCATGGAGCGGCGGCGGCGAGCCGGTCTGGTATCAGGACGATCCGCGTGTGCGCAATTGCCAGACGCTCGTGTCGTTCCGGAATCAGGAGCGCTTTCTCGCAGTGGTCGGCCTGCTGAAGAAGTTCGAGGAAGAGTGCCGGCATCTCGACCCCGCCAAACAGGAAGACATCACCAATGAGTGGGGCAAGGCCGTGACTCAGACCGAGCCCGCGCGCGAAAACCCGGCTGTGAATCGCTGCACGCTGTCGGTTCAGGGGCGGGGCAATACGAATTCCGTCAGCGTGATTCTGCGTGGCAATTCGCCCTATGCGCAAACCGGTGTGCTCGGTGCGGAGGCGGCGCGCCGCGCGCTGCGCGGGCAATTGCACGCGGCAGGTTTCGTGTCGCCGGCGCGGGCGTTCGGCGCGCGCAATCTGGTCGCCGCGCAAGCCGAGGAAGGTTACCTCGCCTACGAGGTCAAGAGCGTTTGACAACGAATCGAACGGTTCGCGCCGGCGGTTCGCGGCGCGCGCCGGTCGGCGGTGGAGATTGATATGGGCAACGAAGTGTATATCGCGGGCGTCGGCATGACGCCCTTCGGCAAGCATCTGGACACCAGCGTGAAGCAGCTCGCGCGCGCCGCAGTGGATCATGCGCTCGCCGACGCAGGCTGTGACAAGGCGCAGTTGCAGGGCGCGTTTTTCGGCAACTCCACTCAGGGGCACATGGAAGGCCAGCACATGATTCGCGGCCAGCTTGCACTGCGGGCGATGGGTATCGGGAAGATCGCGGTGATCAACGTCGAGAACGCCTGCGCGAGCGCCAGCACCGCGTTTCACCTCGCGGTGAACTACGTGAAAGCCGGTGCCGCCGACATCGTGCTCGCGGTGGGCGCCGAGAAGATGTTCTCGACGGACAAGGCGCGCACCTTCAGCGCCTTCGACGGCGCGTGGGACGTGCACGACACCGAAAACGGCAAGCGCCGTCTGCTCGACATGGGCGACGGCGTCGAGCCGCCGGCAGGCAGCATCTCGCCGAAACCGTACAGCGTGTTCATGGATATCTACGCCTCGATGGGCCGCATGCACATGCGCGAATTCGGCACCACCCAGCGCCAGTTTGCCGCCGTGTCCGCCAAGAACCACGGACACTCGGTCCACAATCCGCTCGCGCAATACCGCCAGGCTTACTCGATCGAAGAGATTCTCGGCGCGCCGCCGATCGCGTATCCGCTCACGCTGCCGATGTGTTCGCCGGTCAGCGACGGCGCTGCCGCGGCGATCGTGTGCAGCGAGGCTGGCCTCGCGCGCTTGAAGGGGCGGCGCTCGCGCGCCATTCGTGTATTGGCGTCGGTGCTGCAAACGGGAAGCGAACGGCCGGCCACCGCGCTCGACCGGCATCTGGTCCGGCTGGGCTCGTTGAGCGCTTATGAGCAGGCGGGCGTGGCGCCGCGAGACGTCTCGGTCGCCGAGGTGCACGACGCGACGGCGATCGGCGAAATCATCCAGTCCGAAGTGCTCGGGCTGTGCGAGCCCGGCTTGGGCGGGATGGCCGCGGAACGTGGCGAGACGACGCTAGGCGGGCGGATTCCAATCAATCCGTCGGGGGGCCTCGAATCGAAGGGCCATCCGATCGGTGCGACAGGACTCGGTCAGCTCTACGAACTGGTCACTCAGTTGCGCGGTGAGGCAGGCGCCCGCCAGGTCGAGGGCGCACGCATCGCGATCGCTGAGAACGGCGGTGGACTGTGCGGTGTGGAAGAGGCCGTGGCCAGCATCACGATTCTCGGACGCTGAGGCCGGCCGTGACACCGCGACAGATTCCGCACACGCGCAAGACCGAACCGCATCTGCAAGGAGAGAGGGCGCCATGAGCACGACACCCGAAACCACGTTGGCGGCGTTGCTCGCCAACCGCGTCAAGACCATGCCGGATCTCGACGTGCTGACCGTCGAAGGCGCCGGCGTGCGGCCCGATGAGGTGCGCACTTACCGGCAACTGTGGGAGAACGGCCAACGGCTCGCACAGGTACTGATCGATCGGGGCTTGCAACCCGGCGAGCACTTTGGGCTGCTGATGGCCAATCACGCGGAGTTCGTCGACGCGATGGTCGCCGCGTCGATTTCCGGCACGGTGTTCGTGCCGATCGATCCGCGCGCGAAGGGCGAGAAGCTCGCCTTCATGCTCGACAACGCGCGCTGCCGCGGCGTCATCGCCGCGGACTATGCGCTCGACAACCTCGTTGCCGTACGCGCCTCGCTCTCTCAACTGTCCTGGGTGATCGGGCTCGAAACGGACGAGGACGCGAAGCCGCTCGCCGATTTTGCCGGCGTGTTGCCATACCGCGCGTTGCTGCCGGATCGGGTGCCTGAGTTGCCGATCGTGGCCCGCGATCCCGAAAGCGCCATGCAGTTGATCTTCACGTCCGGCACCACCGGCGACCCGAAGGGCATTGTCATGACGCACCGCCGCTATTGCGCGACTTCGGCGGCGGTGTCGGCGCTGTTTGGCTACCTGCCCGACGACCGGCCGTATTCGGGACTGTCGCTGACGCATGCCAACGCGCAGATCGTGACGCTGGGCGCATCGCTCACTGCCGGCATGCGCGCGGTGCTGTCGCGCCGCTTTACGAAGTCGCGTCTGTGGGACATCACCCGCACGTACCGCTGTACGACGTTCACGCTGCTCGGCGGGATGACCACGGCGGTCTACAGCCAGCCGACCCAGCCCGACGACGCGGACAATCCCGTGCGTTTCGTGATCTCCGCGGGGATGCCGGCGGCGATCTGGAAGGCATTCGAGCAGCGCTTCGGCGTGCAGATCGTCGAGTTCTACGGCGCGGCGGAAGGCGGGATCACGATCAAGCCGCTCGGGATCGGCCCGGTCGGCAGTATCGGCAAGCCCGCACCGATTCTCACGCATCGCATCGTCGACGACGACGGCAAGGACTGCGCGCCCGGCGTGCCCGGCGAATTGCTGTTCCGTCCAGCGGATGGCTCGCCGTTCAAGGTCGAATACTTCGGCAATCCGGACGCGTCGGCGAAGAAGTGCAGGGACGGCTGGCTGTACATGGGCGACGTCGTGCGCGCGGACGAGAACGGCTGGCTCTTCTTCGAATATCGCAAGGGTGGCGGCATTCGCCACAACGGCGAGTTCATCAATCCGGCGCCGATCGAGAAAGTGATCGCCGAATCGGGTCTGGTCGAGGACGTCTACGTCTACGGCGTGAAGGCCGCCTCAGGCGCGCCCGGCGAGAAGGACGTGGTCGCGGCGGTGGTGCCCAAGAACGCGGCCCGTTTCGACCCGCAGCAGATATTCCGCGCGTGCCGCGCGAAGCTCGAAGCGAGTTCGGTGATCTGCTCGCTGCAGGTGGTGCCGGAGATACCGAAGACAGCGTCGGAAAAACCGCTTGAGCGCTACCTGATAGCCATGTTCGACGAACAGCGTGACAGCGTGTTCACAGAAACGCCGTGACGCGGCGCGCTCAGCCATACGATTTTTCAAAACGGAGTAAGCAATGAAAGTACTTGTTCCTGTCAAACGCGTCGTCGACGCGAATGTGAGGGTCCGCGTGAAGGCCGACGGCAGCGCTGTCGACATCGCCAACGTGAAGCTCTCGATGAACCCATTCGACGAAATCAGTGTTGAAGAAGCCGTGCGCCTGAAGGAAGCCGGCACGGCGAGCGAGGTGATCGCGGTTTCGTGTGGCGTACCGGCCTGCCAGGAAACGCTGCGCACCGCGATGGCGACGGGTGCCGACCGCGGCATCCTCGTCGACACGGACGCGGAGTTGCAGCCGCTCGCGGTCGCGAAGCTGCTGAAGGCGCTCGTGGATAAGGAGCAACCGCAACTGGTGTTGCTCGGCAAGCAGGCCATCGACGACGACTCGAATCAGGTTGGCCAGATGCTCGCGGCGTTGCTCGGCTGGCCGCAGGCGACGTTCGCCTCGAAGATCGTCATCGAAGCGGGAAAGGCCACGGTCACGCGTGAGATCGACGGCGGCCTCGAAACGATCGAAGTCGATCTGCCGGCGGTGATTACCGCCGATCTGCGGCTGAACACGCCGCGCTATGCCACGCTGCCCAACATCATGAAGGCGAAGAAAAAGCCGCTCGATGTCGTGACGCCGGACGCCCTCGGGGTCGACGTCAAGCCGCGGCTCACCACACTCGGGCTCGCGGAGCCCGCCAAACGCGAGGCAGGCATTCGTGTCGCCGACGCAGCCGAACTGGTCGACAAGCTGCATAACGTCGCACACGTCATCTAATACACAAGGGGAGAGAAATGTCCGTACTCGTTATTGCTGAGCACGACAATCAGACGCTCAAGACAGCGACCCTGAATGCCGTTACCGCCGCCGCCCGACTGGGCGACGACATTCATGTCCTCGTGGCCGGCTCGCAAAGCGCGGCAGTCGCCGAACAGGCGGCCCGCATTGCCGGCGTCACCCGGGTTCGGCTCGCCGACGCCGCGCACTACGGCCACGCGCTGGCCGAGAATCTGGCGGCGCTCATCGTGAAGATCGCCGCCGATTACAGCCACGTGATCGCACCGGCCACCACGACCGCGAAGAACGTGATGCCGCGCGTGGCCGCACTGCTCGACGTGGCGCAAATCTCCGACGTCGTTGCCGTCGAATCCGCCGACACGTTCGTGCGCCCCATCTACGCGGGCAACGTGCTGGCGACGGTGCGAAGCGCCGACCCTGTCAAGGTCGTGACCGTTCGAACGACGGCCTTCGCTGCGGCACCTGCTGAAGGGGTAGCTGCCGCGATCGAAGCGCTGGAGTGCGCCGCCGAGGTTCCGGGCTCGCGCTTCGTGAGCCAGCAGCTCACCCGCTCCGAGCGCCCGGAGCTGACGTCCGCGCAACGCGTGATCTCCGGCGGCCGGGGCATGGGGGCCGGCGAAAACTTTGCGCTTCTCGAGGACATCGCCAACAAGCTCGGCGCGGCGGTCGGCGCGTCGCGGGCCGCGGTCGATGCGGGCTTCGCGCCCAACGATTATCAGGTGGGCCAGACCGGCAAGGTGATTGCCCCGCAGCTTTATATCGCGGTAGGCATCTCGGGCGCGATTCAGCATCTGGCCGGGATGAAGGACTCGAAGGTGATCGTCGCCGTCAATAAGGACGAGGAGGCGCCGATTTTCCAGGTTGCCGATTACTGGATCGTCGGGGATCTCTTCAAGGTATTGCCGGCGTTGTCCGGCGAACTCGACAAGCTGCAACAGGGTTGAGACAGGAGCACAGAATGACCACTTATATTGCGCCGCTGCGCGACATGCGTTTCGTGATGACGGAACTGGCGGACCTCGGCGAGTTATCTGCGTTGCCGGGCTACGAGGAGGCGACTCCGGAACTCGCCGAGGCCGTACTCGAGGAGGCTGCAAGGCTCGCGACTGAAGTGCTGGCGCCCCTCAACAAGCCGGGCGACGAACAGGGCGCGCGGCTGACGCCTGATGGCGTGGTGGCTGCCGACGGTTTCCCGGCTGCCTACGGGCAGTTCGTCGCGGGAGGTTGGAGCGGCCTTAGCGGTGACCCCGAGTTCGGTGGCCAGGGCTTGCCCGAACTCCTGCAGGCAGCGACTGTGGAAATGTGGAACTCGTCGAACATGGCGTTCGCGCTGTGTCCGCTGTTGACCGCCGGCGCCACCGAGGCGTTGCGCCAACATGGTTCGGACGAATTGAAGGCACGCTATCTGCCGAAGATGGTCAGCGGCGAGTGGACCGGCACGATGAACCTGACCGAGCCGCAGGCCGGTTCGGATCTTGCCGCCGTGCGCACCAAGGCCATACCCGACGGTGACGGGGATCGCTATCGCCTCCATGGCCAGAAGATCTTCATCACGTGGGGCGACCACGATATGACGGATAACGTGATTCACCTCGTGCTGGCCCGCACGCCCGATGCGCCCGAAGGCGTGCGCGGCATCTCGCTGTTCCTCGTGCCGAAGTTCCTCCTCAACGCCGATGGTTCGCGAGGCGCGCGCAACGACGTGCACTGCGTATCCCTCGAACACAAACTCGGCATTCACGCGAGTCCGACCTGTGTGATGAGCTTCGGCGACCAGGGCGGCGCGATCGGCTATCTCGTCGGGCAGGAGAACAAGGGACTCGCGCATATGTTCACGATGATGAACGAAGCGCGCCAGAAGGTGGGTATCCAGGGGCTCGCGATCGCGGAACGCGCTTATCAGCAGGCCCGTGAATACGCGAAGGAGCGCGTCCAGGGACGGCTCGCGTCCAGCAAATCGGGTGGCGCCGTGGCCATCATCCATCACCCGGATGTACGGCGCATGTTGATGACGATGAAGTCCCAGATCGAAGCGATGCGCGCCTTCGCGTATGTGATGGCGGCGGACATGGACCGCGCGCACCGTGACCTGGACGCCGCTGAGCGCGCGCGTCGCCAGGTGCGTGTCGATCTTCTGATCCCTGTGTTGAAGGCGTGGTGCACGGAGCTGGGCGTCGAGATCGCGTCGACGGGCGTGCAGGTGCACGGCGGGATGGGTTACATCGAAGAGACGGGCGCTTGCCAGTTTCTGCGCGACGCACGGATCGCGCCGATCTACGAGGGCACCACAGGCATTCAGGCTGCTGACCTTGCCGGTCGCAAGCTCGCGGCAGACAAAGGCGCGGGGATGGCTGAACTTGTTGCGGAGATACGTGAGGCCGCGCTGGAGCTGGAACGCAGCACGGATACGCAAGCGGCCTCCGTGGGCACGGCGCTCGCGGCCGGTGTGCAGGCGCTTGAGGATGCCACCGTCTGGATGCTGCAAGCATTGGCGACTCAGCCCGATGCAGCGCTTGCCAGTTCCGTCGACTACCTGATGCTCACCGGCTACGTGTGCGGCGGCTGGCAGATGGGGCGCGCAGCGCTCGTTGCGGCAGCAAAAAGCGCAGCGAATGAGGACCCGGACTTTCATCGCACCAAGCTCGCCACTGTGCGCTTCTACGCCGACAAGATCTTGCCCAGGGCGAATGCGCTTCTGGAAGCGATCCGCAGCGGGGCGTCGGGCGGGTCGAGCCTGCCAATCGAGCAGTTCTGAGCGGCGCTGCCAGAACAGGTGTCGACATAAAACTATTGATATGTAATACGAAATAAAGTAGAGGGGATATGTTTAAAAAACTTGCGTGCCTTGCGTTGATATCAGGCGCGATATGGTCCAGCGGCGCGATGGCGCAGAGCGCTGGCAGTCTCATCACCAGCGTGGGAGGTGTTTGGATCGACTTTGCCCCGTCTTCCGCAACATCGTTGCAGAGCAGTTCGGGTTTGGGCACATTCACGTCAACGGGCACGGGTGGTCAGATACATAACACGTTCACCCTGGAGCTCTCGAACACGTATTTCGTCACGGACAATATTGCCGTTGACCTGGCGGCGGGCATACCAGCCAAGCTCCAGCTCTTTGCGCAGGGCAACGCCGCACCATTCGGTGCTGGCGGGCCATCGCTCAATCTGGGGAATCTGCAGCCGCTCGCTACCACCCGGTCGTGGTCACCCATTCTGTTCCTGAAGTATTTCTTCTTCGACGCGCAGGCGAAGCTGCGTCCGTTCGTCGGTGTCGGCGTGAACTACACCTGGTTCTCGCATACCAATCTCAATTCGACATTCAGTGGGGCGTTGCAGCAGATTGCAGGGCCGGGCGGACAGGCGACGGCATCGCTCAGTCCGTCATGGAATCCCGCGTTCGTTGCGGGCGCGTCTTACAACATCAGCAAGAACTGGTACGCGACTGCGTCGGTGACCTATCTGTCTCTCAAGACAAATGCGACGGTCAATGCCGTGGCTGCCAACGGTCAGACGGTGTTGTCCAGCAAGACGCGCATCACGGCGGATCCGGTGATCGTCTTTCTTGGACTTGGATATCGGTTTTAGATGGCGGATGTTCCCGTTGCGGCTGCCCTGCGGGACTCTCGCGACGACCGCGGACAGGCGCGTTTTGCCTGCGCCGGTTTCGTTCCCGGTTGAGCCGGCGCCGGAGATGATTTGATGGCACGAAAGAGGGCGCTGCGGCGCTCTTTTTTCGTGTGCCGGGCGTGCCCAAGAGCCCGGGTATTTTGTTGCGTCGGCCAGTACTTCCTGCGTTTTGATCGATTCCACGTTGTCATCGATACTGTATGAATGTACAGTATCGTGCGTGGACGGCCACTGAGTGCAAGTTCATTGGGCGTGAACGGGCGCGGGTTACGGGGGTGGGCTAAACCTCGCCTCGCCCCATCGAGTCGTGAAAATTTTCAGGTGCGTGGGCAAGCCCGCATCAATGCGAGGAGATTCTTCGAAATGTCTGCGTCACCCATTCAGGCGCGCTATGCCTGAGCAACTCTGGCTGCCCGGACTCGAGGCGCCACCCGTGCCGACCGACGGCCTGTTTTTTGCCGTCTTTCCAGATACGCATACGGCGGCGAGCATCTCGAAGCTGGCGCAACAGCTTTGCGGGGAGACGCGCTCGAAAAGCAAGCCGCTCGCGGCCAACCGCTTACACGTCACGTTGCTGCACCTCGGGAATTTCGCGGGCGGTTTGCCGCCGGCACGCGTTGAAGCAGCAATGAGCGCGGCCGCGTCGGTCAGGATGGAGCCTTTTAGCGTCGAGTTCGACAGCGCCCACAGTTTTGCGCTGAAGCCACGGCCGGGGCCGCTGGTGTTGGGCGGAGGCGAGGGTGTCGCGGGACTTCACGCGCTTCATGACGTGCTTGTGCCCGCATTGCAAAACGCTGGGTTTGGCGATCGCGCGGACTCGGCCAATCCACCGTACACGCCGCACGTGACCCTCGCTTACGGCATGCCCTGGATCGCGCCACGTCCTGTTGAAGCCCTCAGTTGGAACGTGCGCGAATTTGCTCTGGTGCACAGCCTGCTCGGGCGGACCCGGCATGTCGTTCTGGCGCGCTGGCCGTTGGCGGCCGGATGAACATTCTGGCTCGCGCCGGCCGTCGTGCAGCTAATGCGTTGAGGCGGCCCGGACTAGAACCGCACGCCGGTTGCGCAACCGCCGGCAAAGCCACCACCGCTTCCGCCCGCGCCTCCGCAGAACACTCCGCAGCCTGATAATGCGGCCGACATCGTAATGACCGCCACTGTCGCGCGTAGGTATCGCTTGAAAGCGTGCTTGCGAAGTTGCGTGGTCGGTACGCTCAGGCGCGGATCGAAGCGTGCGGCATAAGTGGTACTAGCGGGAAGTGCGGTGTGGGAGCGATGGTTGATGATTCCGGATTGCATAGCGTAAATGGACTCCATGAGTAGGCAGATGCGGGCGCTGTTTTGTGTCGCCTGACGAAAGATGTTTGTAAGATTTTTTGGCGGTGCGAAGCGGCGGCGCCGGCAACCCTTTACCCTAATCCACGTCATGCATCCTTCGAATGCGCAAAATCTGAAAACCAGGTAGATTCGTCGGTCAGACAGTCAGAACCGTCGCGTGCTCCCTGATAGAATGCTTGGGCCGCAACGTAGTGGACCGCAGATGAAATTGCTTGATGCGTTAGTCGAACAGCGTATTGCCGCCGCAGCCGCGCGCGGTGAGTTCGATGATTTTCCGGGCGCGGGCGCGCCGCTGCTTCTGGAGGACGATGCACTGGTCCCGGAGGAGGTGCGTGTCGCCAACCGGATTTTGAAAAATGCGGGTTTCGTGCCGCCAGCTGTCGAGCAGCTGCGTGCCTTGCGCGACCTGCAAGCGGAGCTGAATGCCGTGAACGACGAGGCTTCCCGCTGCCGTCTCCAGGCGCGCATGCTGGCGCTCGACATGGCGCTTGAATCGCTGCGCGGCGGCCCGCTGGTCCTGCCGCGCGAATACTGCCGGCGCATTGCCGAGCGGCTGTCGGTACGCGTCGGCAACCTCAATGCGGCTGAAGCGGGTTCGCAGTGAGCGAGCCGCTTGCCCGCTGTGTCGAGCCAGGCCCGGAGCCGGTCGAGTCCCCGGAGTGTGATGAATTGGCCGGGACGGCGACGTTGCCGGCTGCCCAGCCTGAACCCGCTGGTTCCGGCACTACGGTGCCGGTGAGCGATCCGGCTCAAACAGTTGCCGCCACTGCGCCGTTCCACACCGATCCTCCGCCAGACGAATTGCCCGCACCGCCTGTGTCGGAGCGCGATCGCCGCTTCATGGCGCTCGCCCAGGCTGCCGCCGAAGAGGCCCGCGCGGCCGGCGAAGTGCCGGTCGGCGCGGTACTCGTGCGCGGCGACGAAGTCATCGCCACGGGGTTCAACCATCCGATCGGTGCGCACGATCCGTCCGCGCACGCGGAAATGGTTGCGTTGCGGGCAGCCGCACAAGCCGCCGGGAACTACCGTCTGCCGGGCTGCGAGCTCTACGTGACGCTCGAACCTTGCCTGATGTGCGCCGGCGCGATCATGCATGCGCGCATCGCCCGCGTTGTGTTCGGGGCGCGCGATCCGAAGACGGGGGCATGTGGCAGTGTCGTCGATGCATTCGCGAATCCACAGTTGAATCACCACGCCACGGTGACGGGCGGCGTGCTGGAAACCGAATGCGGCGCCGCGCTCAGATCGTTCTTTGCCGAGCGGCGTCGCGCAAGCCGTGAAGCGCGCGCGGTGGCACGAGGTGAAGCGCACACCGAAGCGGGGCCGGCTGAGCCGCTCTAAAACAACAACGTCCAACAGGTCTCGCCAATGACCGTCCATCGCACCATTGAACTGATCGCGCCGTCCGGGTATCCGCACGACTCCGAAGTGCTGCATCGCGCGTTGCGTCGCTTGCATGCTCAAGGGCATCGCGTCAACGGTGTCGAGGCGACGAGGCGCCGATACCAGCGCTTCGCCGGCACTGACGGCGAGCGTGCCGCCGATCTGAACCGGCTGGCCGACCCCTCGCGTGAATTGCCCGACATCGTGCTAGCCGTGCGTGGTGGCTACGGCGCGGTGCGCATCCTGCACGGACTCGACTACGACGGGCTGCAACGGCGGCTGACCGATCAACCGGTCGCGCTGGTGGGCCATAGCGATTTCACCGCGGTTCAGCTGGCTCTGCTGGCGCGCGCGGGACTGAAAACTTTCGGTGGCCCGATGTTGATGAGCGACTTCGGCGCGGAAGATCTGAGCGAATTCACCATGCAGCACTTCTGGTCCGCGCTGACCCAGCCGACCATGACGGTGACGGGCAACGCGCCGCAAGCGCAGACTGCCGACGTGAGCGGCACCTTGTGGGGCGGCAATCTGGCGGTGCTGACGTCGCTGATCGGCACGCCGTACATGCCCCCGGTGCAGGGCGGCATTCTGTTCGTCGAAGATGTCAACGAACAGCCGTTCCGGCTTGAGCGAATGCTTTATCAATTGCACCTGGCGGGCATCCTGGCGCAGCAGCAGGCGCTGGTGCTCGGCGATTTTTCCGGCGGCAAACCCTACGATTACGACAACGGCTACGACGTGCACGCGATGATCGAGCAGGTAAGGTCCGTGGTCGGGATCCCGGTTATCACCGGTCTGCAATTCGGCCACGTTCCCAACATGCTGACGCTGCCGGTCGGCGCGGATGCGCACCTCGTCGCCGGCGCGCATGGCTTCAAATTGACGTTATCGGGCTATCCGTCTCTCGCCTGAGACATTCCGCAGGGCAGGGAAGCGGGCATTTGCCCGCTTTCTTTTTGAATCAACAACGCAACTAACGGCCTATTATTTGTTTCGACCACCAGCAGGTGTGTCGATGAAGGTACCGCTATTTTGTTGACAAAAACCGCCACCAATAGACGGCCCCATCACTCCTTAATTAAACTGGTATTGAAGCCACGCAGGGCTCACGCACTGCGTTAAGGAGTTGCCCAACCCAATGGCTCTATTGTGATTGTCAAAATTAAAAGCAAAAATTGTTGACAATTTTTATGTCCATCCTATGATGACCAACATACCGAGACAAACATCATGTCCGACACAGATTCCGCCAGCTCGAATGGTTCGAAACCCGAAGCGATCGCCGAGCGCATCCGCGCCGCGATCCTCGAGCATCGGCTCGCGCCTGGTTCCAAGCTGACAGAAGCACAGTTATGCGAAGTATTTGACGTGAAGCGAGGACCGATCCGCCAGGCGCTCGCGCAACTGGCGACCGACCACCTGGTCGACCTCGAGCCGAATCGTGGTGCGTTCGTTGCCAGCCCGTCGCTGCAGGAAGTGCATGAAGTGTTCGAAATGCGCCGGATCATCGAACTGGCCGTGGTTGAAAAGATTTGCAGCGGTCATGGGATGCGCCGTTTGAAGAGCATCGGCAGCATGATCGGCCGTGAACGCAAAGCGTTCGAAACACGTGATTTTCCGGCGTGGATTCGTCTGTCGGGCGAGTTTCATACCGAGTTGGCTGGGCTCACCGGCAACACCGTGCTGTGCGATTGCCTGAACGGACTGGTGGCGCGCTCCACGCTGATTTCGGCACTGTACGAGTCGCTCGGACGCAGCCCTTGCTCGTTCGAAGACCACGAAGCGATTCTCGCCGCGCTCGACGCCGGCGATGCAAAAGAGGCCGCGGCACTGATGGCGCGTCATTTGCAAACCGTCGAGTTGAAGATGCTGGACCGCCCCGCACGTGGCGCGGCCGATCTGCATGAAGTGTTTGGCGCACTTAACGGTGCGTCCCGGGTTTCATCCAAAGACAAGTCCGCGCCAGATTGAGGCGGCGGCCGGTGCGCGTTCCTTGCTGGTGCGCACCGCACTGAATTGAACTGAACCGAATCAAGCGTTGCAAGGCGGCTCGGCGTGAGCGCTGCCGGCTTGCGCACGCGTGGCCGTCATCGAATGGCAGCCTTGAAGTAGTAACGCAGCGCCGGGATTCGCGGCTACCGGCGGTGCGATAACCACAAGTACATCAAGTACGGAGACATCCGCGGCACGGTCAATCAGCTAGCTTGAACCTTCTGTTTCCCAATCAGGGATGAGGGACGCGACTGGCATGGCCGATGCAACGTCCTTCGATTCGCAATCGACGGTCCCTATCCCAAGGAGGAGTCATGGCTCAGTTCAGTGCAGCGTCCGGCAGTCCCGCAATTCCCACCTATGCAGACGGCGGCGCGTCCAGCGATCCGTCGATACCCGCAGGCTACAGCGAGAGGCTGTACAACGAAGACCTGGCGCCGCTGCGCCATCAAACCTGGGGTGCTTATAACATCTTCGCTTTCTGGATGTCGGACGTGCACAGCGTCGGCGGCTATGTGTTCGCGGGCAGTCTGTTCGCGCTCGGGCTGACGAGCTGGCAGGTATTGATCGCACTGCTGGTCGGCATTGCCATTGTCAACGTGCTCTGCAACCTGATTGCCAAGCCGAGTCAGGCGAACGGCGTACCTTATCCGGTGGCCTGCCGCGCAACGTTCGGCGTGCTCGGCGCGAATATCCCCGCCGTGATTCGCGGTTTGATCGCGGTTGCGTGGTACGGCATTCAAACCTATCTGGCGTCGAGCGCGCTGGTGATCGTGGTGCTGAAGTTCGTTCCGCAACTGTTGCCCTATGCGGATGTGCATCACCATGGCTTCATGGGTCTCTCAACCTTGGGCTGGACAGGCTTCATGTTGTTGTGGGTCTTGCAGGCGCTCGTGTTCTGGCACGGCATGGAGACCATCAAAAAGTTCATCGACTTCGCCGGTCCGGCCGTCTACGTGGTGATGTTCATTCTCGCCGGCTACATGGTGTATCGCGCAGGATGGCGAAACATCGGCATCAATCTCGGCGGCGTCAAATATCACGGCATGGAAGTGGTGCCGGTGATGATCACGGCAACCTCGCTGGTGGTCTCGTACTTTTCCGGACCGATGCTGAACTTCGGCGACTTTTCCCGCTATGGCAAGAGCTTTCGCAGCGTGCAGCGCGGTAACTTCTGGGGCTTGCCGGTCAACTTCCTCGCCTTCTCGCTGGTGACGGTCATCACGACCGCGGCGACGCTGCCGGTATTTGGCCAACTGATCACGGACCCGGTCGAAACGGTGGGCCGTATCGACTATCCGACCGCGGTGATTCTCGGTGCCTTGACCTTCACGATTGCGACGATCGGCATCAACATCGTCGCCAACTTCGTGTCGCCGGCCTTCGACTTCTCGAATGTCGCGCCGCGTCTGATCAGCTGGCGCGCGGGCGGCATGCTCGCGGCGGTGGCGTCGATCTTCATCACGCCGTGGAACCTGTTCAACAACCCGGCGGTGATTCATTACACCCTCGACGTGCTCGGCAGTTTCATCGGCCCTTTGTATGGCGTCCTGATCGTCGATTACTTCCTCGTCAAGCGTCAAAAGATCGTGCTCGATGATCTCTATTCGGTTTCCCCGAGCGGCTCGTACTGGTACCGTAACGGCGTCAATTACCGCGCGGTGGCTGCATTGCTGCCGGCCGCGTTGATCGCCGTGATCTGCGTGATGGTGCCGACGCTCGATGGACTCGCGAACTTCTCGTGGTTTATCGGCGCCGGGCTAGCCGCGGTGTTCTATCGTGTACTTGCACGCTAACGCTAATTTGCACGCTGAGTCATTTGAGTCGCAACAGGAGTGGATATGCGCATCAAACTGATTAATCCAAATACGACACAACGTATGACGGATGCCATGGGCCGCTGTGCGCGCGAAGTCGCCGCGCCCGGCACCGAAGTGATTGCGGTGAATCCGACGATGGGGCCGCCGTCGATTGAAGGCTATTACGACGAAGCACTGGCGACGCCCGGCTTGCTGGCCGAGGTCATTGCCGGCGAACGTGAGGGCTGCGATGGTTACGTGATCGCCTGTTTCGGCGACCCCGGTCTGTACGCGGCACGTGAGCTGGCGCGCGGTCCGGTGATCGGTATCGCCGAGGCCGCGATGCATGCGGCAAGCGTGCTGGCGCCGGGGTTTTCGGTGGTGACCACCTTGGCGCGCACCTGCGGCATGGCGTGGCACCTCGCGGAGCGCTACGGCATGAAGCGTTTCTGCCGCAACGTGCGGGCCACCGACGTCGCCGTGCTCGACCTGGACAAGCCCGGCTCGGCGGCGCGCCGCATCATCCTCGACGAATGCCGGCGCGCGCTGGAGGAAGATGGCTCGGACGCGATCGTGCTCGGTTGCGCCGGCATGGCCGAGTTGTGCGCGGAGATCGAAGATGCATTGGGCGCACCGGTGATCGAGGGCGTGACAGCCGCGCTCAAATGGACCGAGGCGCTGGTCGCGCTGCGGCTCTCCACGGCCAAGCGCGGCGACTATGCGCGGCCTCTGGCCAAGCGTTACGACGGCGCATTGGAAGCTTTCAGTCCGGCCGACGCGGACCCCAATCCGCAACCGTCCCGCGATTCGGCCGCAAGCACCGCCGAAAGCGCAAATTCAAGCGGCTCACTGCGGGTAAACACCACGGAACGCCCGGTGGGGCCGGCTTCGCACATACTTCCGGTCTGACACGCACTATCTGCCCGGGTGTATGGGCGCACCCGGGCGTTTTCGCTACACTGATCCCACTCGGCGCTGGTGCCCGAACGCTATTTTGCTGCTGCTTCTGGTGCCAATATTGAGGGCTGTTTTCCCCGCGCCGGCGTGAGTAACATACAAACACACGCAATCAGACCCCACGTGCATGTCACGTGAGTTTCGCGCGAATTTTACGTACCGTCACCACGCTTTCGTCAAACCATGCCACTCGACTCGAACTATCCACGCGATCTGATCGGCTACGGCCGCTACCCGGTGCAGGCGAACTGGCCGGGTCGGGCGCGTGTCGCTGTGCAATTTGTCCTGAACTACGAAGAAGGCGGTGAAAACTGCGTGCTGCACGGCGATCCGGGCTCGGAGCAGTTTCTGTCGGAAATCGTGGGCGCGGCGGCTTATCCGGCGCGTCACATGAGCATGGAGTCGATTTACGAATACGGCTCGCGCGCAGGCGTATGGCGCATCCTGCGCGAATTCGAAAAGCGCGGCCTGCCGCTCACGGTGTTCGGCGTCGGCATGGCGATCGAACGGCATCCTGAGCTCGGGCGCGCCTTCGTCGAACTCGGTCATGAGATCGCTTGCCACGGCTATCGCTGGATCCATTACCAGGACGTGTCGCCGGAAAAAGAGGCGGAGCATATGCGCCTCGGCATGGAAGCGATCGAGCGCATTACCGGCGAACGCCCGCTCGGCTGGTATACCGGCCGTGATAGTCCCAACACGCATCGTCTCGTCGCCGAACACGGCGGCTTCCTGTACGACTCGGATTATTACGGCGACGACCTGCCGTTCTGGATGGATGTCGAAGTAACCGGCGGTGCGAAGAGCCCGCAACTGATCGTGCCGTACACGCTCGACACCAACGATATGCGTTTTGCGAGCCCGCAGGGCTTCAACACCGCGGACCATTTCTTCACGTACCTGCGCGACGCGTTCGACGTGCTCTACGAAGAAGGCGACGAAGCCCCGAAGATGCTGTCGATCGGCATGCACTGCCGTTTGCTCGGCCGCCCTGGGCGTTTCCGTGCGCTGCAACGTTTTCTCGACCATATCGAACAGCACGATCGCGTGTGGGTGACGCGGCGCGTCGATATCGCGCGTCACTGGCGCGAACATCACCCTTACCAGCAAAACAACCGCGGGGCAGCGGCATGAAGGCGATGCAATACACTCTGGACCAACTCAACAGCACCTCAACCGACGCGTTCGTCGCGGCGCTGTCGGGCATATTCGAGCACTCGCCGTGGGTCGCGGAAATCGCCGCGCAGCAACGGCCGTTTGCCAGCATCGACGAACTGCATGGCAAGATGTCGAGCATCGTCAAGACTGCGGGCGTTGCGAAGCAACTGGCGTTGATCAATGCCCACCCGGAGCTCGCCGGCAAGGCCGCGGTGCGCGGCGAGCTGACCGCCGAATCGACGCGTGAGCAGAGCGGCGCGGGCCTCGCCCAGTGCACGCAGGAAGAATTCGACAAGCTGCTGGCGCTGAACAGCGCCTATCGCGAGAAGTTCGGCTTTCCGTTCATCCTCGCGGTGCGCGGTTACGACCGCCACGGCATCATCGCCAACTTCGAGGCGCGCGTGAATAACAGCCGCGCCGATGAATTGCGCGCGAGCCTCGATCAAATCTATCGCATCGCACGTTTCCGGCTCGACGACCTGATCGACGCGTAAGGTTTAACCACGCGTCGCGAAACTCGGACGTCGGCCCGAAGCGCTTTTTCAGCACCAGCAAACACTAAGGAAGACAAAGATGGCACTCCCGATTCTCGACCCCAACGCACCGGAATTCACGCGCCGCTATGTGAATCTGGCGGATCCGCGTCTGGGCGCGCAGGCGCTCGAGGCCAGCGACGATTTCTTCGCACCGAAGGAACGCATGCTGAATCCGGAGCCGGCCGTCTTCATTCCGGGCAAGTACGACGACAACGGCAAGTGGATGGACGGCTGGGAAACGCGCCGCAAGCGCGCCAACGGTTACGACTGGTGTGTCGTGAAGCTCGCGCGTCCGGGCGTGATCAAGGGTCTCGATCTCGACACCAGCCACTTCACGGGCAACTTCCCGCCGGCAGCTTCGGTTGAGGCTGCGCGAGTCGTCGACGGTGCGCCGAACCAGTCGACGCAATGGACCGAAATCGTCCCGTCGACCACGCTGCAAGGCAATAGCCACCACTATCACGAGGTCAGCGATGCGAACGCCTACACGCATCTGCGCGTGAACATCTACCCGGACGGCGGGATTGCGCGCCTGCGGGTGTATGGCCAGCCGCAAGTCGACTGGGCCGGCGCGAGCCGCACCGAGCAGTTCGATCTCGCCGCGATGGAAAACGGCGCCTATCTGGTTGCGGCGAACAACCAGCACTTCGGCGCGGCATCGACGATTCTGATGCCTGGCCGCGGCGTGAACATGGGCGACGGCTGGGAAACGCGCCGTCGCCGTGAACCGGGCAATGACTGGGCGATCGTCGCGTTGGCACAGCCGGGCGTGATCAGGAAGATCGAAGTCGACACGGCACACTTCAAGGGCAACTATCCGGACCGTTGCTCGATCCAGGCCGCGTACGTGACGGGCGGCACGGACAGCTCGCTGATCACGCAAGCCATGTTCTGGCCGGTGTTGCTGGACGAACAGAAGCTGAAGATGGACAACCAGCACTATTTCGAAAGCGAAATCGCTGCATTGGGTCCGGTTACGCACGTGCGTTTCAACATCATTCCGGACGGCGGCGTGTCGCGTCTGCGTCTGTGGGGCACGCTCGCATCATGAAAACGCTGGCAATCGAACCGTTGACGAAGGAAGCGTTCGCCGCATTCGGCGACGTGATCGAACTCGAAGGCGCGAAGCAGATTCCGATCAATCTCGGCACCACGATCCGCTATCACGATCTCGCGAAAGTGGACGTGACCGACGAAGACGGCCGCACGCTGGTGAATCTGTTTCGCGGGCAACCGCGCACGCTGCCGTTCGAAGTGAAGATGCTTGAACGCCATCCGCTGGGCAGCCAGGCCTTCGTGCCGCTGAATGACAAACCGTATCTGGTGGTCGTGGCGCCGGCGGGCGAACTGGACCCGCAGCAGATTCGCGCGTTCGTGACGAGCGGCTGGCAGGGTGTGAACTATGCGAAGGGCGTTTGGCACCATCCGCTGATCGCATTGGGCGACGTGAGCGACTTTATCGTCGTCGATCGTGGCGGCGATGGACTCAACCTGAACGAGCAGGATCTGGCCGAGTCGCTCTGGCTCACGGAAGATGCGTTGAGCGCGGTGACTGTTTGAGATTTCGCGCTTCGACGCAGCAGGTCGAGCAAGTCGACCATGCAAAAAGCCCACCGTGCATGTTGTGGGCTTTTTGCTTTTGCAGGCGAGGATTGCCGGCGCGATGCCGTATTTCAGCCGCGCTTGCCGAGTAGCGGTGAACGCCCGATGATTTCCCGCGCGCGTTCCGCCGGCTCGGGTGCGGAAAATCCTGCCGCCTCGATCGCTGGTTTAAGTCCTTTGAATTGCGGGCTTTTCTTCGGCGATCTCAAGGACGTCATGCCTTCGTCCCACGCATGCAGCATCTGCTTGGCGACCTGGCGCCACTGCGGTTCATTGCGCGACGCTTCGATCAATTCATGACCGACCTCGACCGCCGAATCGCACAGCGCTTCCACCATCTGCGCGTATTGCCGCGGCGCAATCCCCATACGCGTGTTGAAAAAACGCTCGAGCGTTTTGCCGGCCGCCCAGGTTTTTCGCCCGTCGATAGGCAAACCCGGTGGATTGGCCGCGAAACGCGGATAGGCCTGTGTCGTGACGATGTCGTAGACCGGCGTGAACGCGACATCATCGACCGACGTGTAGAACAGTGCGACGTTCTTCGTATGACAGTCTGCGTTACGCACCACATAGTTCGTCAGCAGATGCCAGCCGAGTTGTTCGAGTTGCAGCCGCATACTATCGCGATCGAGCAGATACGCTTTTGCGGCATTGAGCATCTTCTCGCTGGTCGAATTGTATTTTTCATGTGGCGGCAAGCCCAACAATCCGCACATATCCTCGACGCCATACGCAGGCAGTCCATTGGCATCCACGTCGAAACGTTCGACGATCAGCGCACGGCCGTCATCCGACATCTGCGTGCGCGCGACCGGCGCCACGCCGACGTGCTCCAGCACGCGCATCGAATAAAACTCATTGAAGCCGAGAAACGGTGTGTTGTCGTCAGAGCCTTTGACGATGTGACGGCTCGTTCGAATGGTCGGTTTGCCGAGCGGGATTGGCGTTGAAGGACTGGCAGCGATTTGCGCCTGAGGCGCGATGAACTTCGGCACGGCGCCCGAGATGGCCGCGCGCGCATATTCGCGCACGAGTACGGCGAAATGCTCGGCTGTGTTGTCGCCGTGCAAGATGTCCTGCACGTCCAGCGGCTGCAATGCGGTGCCAGGCTCAACGCCTTCAGGCGTGACGGTGACGCGGCCAATCCCTATTGCACCGACCACCGCAAGCAACGAGAGGTCCGTGCCGTCGAGCAGAGGGCCGAACTGCTCGCGGATCAGATTCAGCAGATAGCCTTCGGGAAGGTTCTGCCGGAAAAACGGATGCAGGTCGCGCGGCCAGCGCCAGGCTTCTTCGCGCACCGGCATGGTTAAGCTGACGAAGTCGTTCGCCGTCGCGTCACGGTTGTATTTGAGGATGTAATCGTCGCGCTCGCGGAACAGCGTGGCGACATTTTTGCCTAGAACCTGAACATCGAGCCTCATGAGTTGGAATCCGGCATGCGTTGCTCCGCCAGGATGTCCTCGAGTGTTCGTCCGTGTCCGTGGGGAACGAATTTGAGGTCGTAGCCTGCCGCCTCGAGCAGACGCACGAGGGCCGAAACGCTCATGTCGTTCCTGGCGAGCGTTTCCATGCGCGCGACCGTGGTGCGGGCGACCCCCGCCCGGTGCGCCAGTTCCTCCTGTGACAAGTTGCTGTCGCGCCTAACGGCCTTCAGCATGTCTGCGACGTCAGCAAGATTGGTCATTTGTAGCCCAAGGGCATCAATTTGGCGGAAATTAGACTATATTGTAGCCCATAGGACACAAAATGCTTTTATAAATTTATGTCCCAAGGGCTACAAAACGGTCGAATTTGGTCTAAATTGTAGCCTTTCGGCTACAAATCGCAGGTGGTGCCGTGCAGCTGGCATAGCCTGCCCGCCGCTAACGAAAAACGGGCCTCCCGCTTGCGCGAAAAAGCCCGCTTTCCAATCCGCAGCGCCGGGCGCGATGCCCGGCCATTTCCATTACTTCGCCGCACCGCCTTCGAACCACGCGGCGATCTTCATGCGCTCGTCATCGGTCATATGCGTGACGTTGCCCAGCGGCATTGCCTTCAAGGTCACCGCCTGCTGATAGATCCGCTGTGCGTTCTGCGAGATCTCATCCGGCGTATCCAGCAGCACGCCGGCCGGGGCGCTGCCCATCATCGTCGGATGCGCTGAGTGGCATGCCACGCAGCGCTGTTGCAGCACCGGCGCGATATCGGTCACTCGAACGACCGGCGCATTCGCCGCCTGCGCTTGCGGCACGATCGGCTTGGGCATCGTCCAGAAGAGGGCGCAGAACATCAGCACGATACCGACCAGCGGCAAATACCACAGTACCTGGCCACGGTGACGCATCACGAAGAATTGGCGAATCAGCGCGCCGGCCAGCATGATGATCACGAGCACGGCCCAGTTGTACGGATGCGTGTAGGTCATCGCATAGTGGTTCGACAGCATCGCGAACACTACCGGCAGCGTGAAATACGTGTTGTGCACCGAGCGTTGCTTGCCGCGCTTGCCGTAGATCGGGTTCGGCGTTTCACCCTTGAGCATCGAGGCAACCATCTTGCGCTGACCCGGGATGATCACGAAGAACACGTTCGCCGACATGATCGTGGCCAGCATCGCACCCATGATCAGGTAAGCCGCGCGGCCTGCGAAGATATGACACGCGAGCCACGCCGCGATCAGTACGTAAGCGCCGACACAGATGCCGAGCACCTTGTCCCTGTTACCCAGCAAACGGCACAGCGAGTCATACACGATCCAGCCCGCGGCGAGGAAGCCGAGTGCCGAAGCGACGGCCACCACCGGGCCCATGTCGAGCACATTCCTGTCGATCAGGTACGTGGACGGCGAGAACAGATACAGCACCGTGAAGAGGCCGAAGCCCGACAGCCACGTGGTGTACGAAGGCCACTTGGACCAGTGCAGATCGTCCGGCATTTCCGGCGGTGCGACGGTGTACTTCTGCATGTTGTAGAAGCCGCCGCCGTGCACATGCCACAGTTCGCCGAACACCCCGCGCCTGCGCTGGTTAGGGTCCTCTGGTGGTTTCAGGCTGTTGTCCAGCGCGACGAAGTAAAACGATTCGCCGATCCATGCAATCGCGGCGATGACGTGGAACCAGCGAATCGCCAGATTCAGCCAGTCGGTGATAAAGCCTTCCATGAACTCCTCCACTTCTGATTCGTTGTGCGTGCAACGACGCTGGTGTCCTCACTGCGCCTTCGGTGACCCGGCTGACGGGTCGTCGGCATGCATGGCGCCGCTGCACAGACTGCGGGGTGTCCCCCAAGGGGACTTCTTTCAGGGCGAAAGACGCGGTGCGCTCAGTTCGCACAGCGCCGTTTTTTATTGGGACCTGGGGTCGCGTCACACGCATTCGATTGCGCTTCGCGGTTGTGTCTCCACGCATCTGCGCAGTGCAATCGGGCGCGATCAAAAAAGCAACGTCAACCTCGTTCTCTTCCAACGCCTATCGAAAAACGCTCTGTGCGCTTAACTGCCTCGATAGGTACTGTACGACCACGGCGACACCAGCAGCGGCACGTGATAATGCGCACCGGCATCGGCCACGCCGAAACGCAGCACGACGCGGTCGACAAAACGCGGCTCGGGCACCTTCGTGCCGATCGAAGCAAAGTAATCGCCGGCGCCGAACACAAGTTCGTATTCGCCCGCGACCAATGCGTCGCCTTCGAGCAGCGGCTGGTCACAGCGGCCGTCGTCATTGGTGGTGGTGGTTTTGAGCGCGCGGCGGGTGTCGCCGGAGAGCGCGAAGAGTTCGACCTTGATGCCCGCGCCAGGACGGCCGTTCGCGGTGTCGAGCACATGGGTAGTGAGCTTTCCCATTCGCAATTTTCCTTATGTGAATGCGAGGTTTCGGCGGCGGCCCGATCCAGAATACGTTGCGGCGGATCGAGGCTCCACGTCAGTGGCTACATACCCGTCGGCGAATTGAAGCGAGCGCCGTGGCAGCCATTGTAAAAAGGATGTTCACGTCAGCGCGCCCGAGATAGGAAAGATAATAGCTGGCGCATGACAGACAGCCTGCTGAAAGCCGCAACGCGTCGTTTTGTTCGATTGTTGCAGTGCATTTAACCTATTGGCGGATCGTACCGGCGCCAAAAAGGTCCACTATATCGGCAGCGTGAACTTGGGTATCTCATTGGCGCGAGTTGTCAGCATTATTTTGACCGTCGAAGGTTACGCCTGTGCTGCGGCAGCGCGGCACATCCCGAAGACGGCGATAACACGCTGGGTAACCGGGCCAACGGCGTTCAACGGGACGTGGCGGCACGGTTGGCGTGCCGTCACATCGCGTTCGAACGGCTTTGCACTGAAGCAATGAAGCGGAGAAGCGAATGACGATGGAGCAGGCGGCCCAAAAGCCGAACAAGCCTAAACGAACGATGCTGGTCAAGCACGCGGACGTGCTGGTCACGATGGACGGCGCCCGGCGCGAACTGCGCGACGGCGGTATGTACATCGAGGACAACCGCATCGTCGCGGTCGGACCGACGGCGGAATTGCCGCAAACGGCCGACGAAGTGCTGGACATGCGTGGTCACCTGGTGATTCCAGGACTGGTGAACACGCACCACCATATGTATCAGAGCCTGACGCGCGCGATTCCGGCCGCGCAGAACGCCGAGTTGTTCGGCTGGCTGACCAGCCTCTATAAGGTGTGGGCGAACCTTACGCCGGAGATGATCGAAGTCTCGACCTTGACGGCGATGGCCGAGCTGTTGCTGTCCGGTTGCACGACCTCGAGCGACCATTTGTATATCTACCCGAACGGCAGCCGTCTCGACGACAGCATCGTCGCGGCAGAGCGGATCGGCATGCGTTTTCACGCAGCGCGCGGCAGCATGAGCGTGGGGCAGAAGGACGGCGGGTTGCCGCCGGATTCGGTGGTCGAACGTGAAGCGGACATCCTGAAGGACACGCAGCGGCTGATCGAGACGTATAACGACGCAGGCCGTTACGCGATGCTGCGCGTGGTGGTGGCGCCGTGCTCGCCGTTCTCGGTGAGCCGCGATCTGATGCGCGAATCGGCGGTAATGGCGCGGCATTACGGGGTGTCGCTGCACACGCACCTGGCGGAGAACGTCAACGACATTGCGTATAGCCGCGAGAAGTTCGGCATGACGCCGGCCGAGTATGCGGAAGATCTCGGCTGGGTCGGTCACGATGTATGGCACGCGCACTGTGTGCAACTCGACGACGCGGGCATCGAACTGTTCGCTCGCACGGGCACCGGCGTGGCACATTGCCCGTGCTCGAACATGCGGCTCGCCTCGGGGATTGCGCCGGTCAAACGGATGCGTCTTGCCGGCGTGCCGGTGGGCCTGGGCGTGGACGGCTCGGCGTCGAACGACGGTGCGCAAATGATCGCCGAAGTACGCCAGGCGCTACTGCTGCAGCGGGTCGGCTTCGGACCGGACGCGATGACCGCGCGTGAAGCCCTGGAAATCGCCACGCTAGGCGGCGCCAAAGTGTTGAATCGCGATGACATTGGCGCGCTGGCACCGGGCATGGCCGCGGACTTTGTGTCGTTCGATCTGCGTCAGCCGTTGTTTGCCGGTGCCTTGCATGATCCGGTCGCGGCGTTGGTGTTCTGCGCGCCGTCGCAGGTGAGCCATAGCGTGATCGGCGGCAAGGTGGTGGTGAAAGGCGGACAGTTGACGACGCTGGAACTCGGACCGGTCATCGAGCAGCACAACCGGTTGGCGAAGACGCTGTATGAAGCGGCTTCGTAGCGAAGGAGCAAAGGTAGCGTAAGCACACAATGGAAGAAGCAGGTCTATCGGCATCCGCAAAAGGCTGATGCCGATAGACCGCAGCGTAAAGCTCAAGGCTTGTCGATCAACGTCCTGGTGGCTTCCGCCACCAGGCTGCGCAGCCAGCGCACTTCGTCGGAATAATGCACGCGCTCGTGCCACAGCTGGTAGTACTGCATCGGCGGGAAATCGAGCGGGGCGGGCACCACGGTCAGCGGCAGGAACTTGGCGTAGTAATCGGCAAACAGGCGCGTCGTCGTGAAGATCAGATCGGACTTGATCAGGACGTAGGGCGCCAGATTGAAGTACGGCAACGTAACGACAACATGACGTTTTAACCGCTCACGCGCGAGATGCACGTCGATCGCGCCCCGTTGGCCCACCGAGTAAGGAGTAGGCGCAAGATGCGGTGCATTCAGATACTGGTCGAGCGTCAGCCCGCCACGTTTGGCGAACGGATGCGCGTTGCTCATCAGGCAGACGATCTGATCGACGAACAGATTCGACAGGTGCAGTTGTTCCGGCGGCTCCGGCCAGTTACCGACCACGATGTCGAGCTTGCCGTCCTCGAGCGCGAGTTCGTAGTCGAAGGCAGGCCCGAGCGAGTGAAATTCGAGCGTCGCGTTCGGCGCGGCCTGACGAAAACGTTCGACCACCGTCGGCACGAACAGCACGTTCAGGTAGTCCGGGCAGCCGATCCGGTAGCAACGGATCGAGGTGGCCGGATCGAAGTTGTGCTGCTGGAACTTGATGCGTTCGATCTCGCGCAGCGCGTTCTGCACCGGTTCGAGCAGGCGCAGGCCGTACTCGGTCGGCACCATGCCGGACTTTCCGCGCACCAGCAGCGGATCGCCGGTGATGTCGCGCAATCGGCGCAGTGCCGCGCTGATAGCAGGTTGCGATTGATTCAGTTTGACGGCCGCGCGCGTGACGCTGCGCTCCATCAGCAGGGTGTGCAAGACGCGTAACAGGTATGTATCGATCGCCTCGCGTTGCTGACTCATGACTTCTCCGAAATATATGTTCTGGCTGATCGAACGGGCGTGGGTGTATATGACTTTTAATATGAACACAAATTCACGTCAAGAGTGGGATACCCGCAGAGCACGCTGCGGCGCGGGTTTGCGGGGAATTTTGGCGGCTCGACTGAGTGGGTCGAATTAGGTATTGTCATCCGGTTGTGGTGACGGATCGCTTGCTGACAGGGCGGCGGACGCGCCGCGGCGGCAGTCTCTGACGTACTACGGAATCACATGAGCAACTCTTCTTATAGCGACGGCGCCGCCGCGCAGCCGGCAAACAGGCCGGAACAGGCGGCGCCCCGGTTGATGCTTCAGGGCATCACCAAACAATATCCGGCCGTGCGGGCCAACGACGACGTCACGCTGATCGTCGCGCCGGGTGAAATCCATGCCGTGCTCGGCGAAAACGGCGCCGGCAAAAGCACCTTGATGAAAATCATCTACGGCGCGGTGCGGCCCGACGCGGGCGAGATCCGCTGGGAAGGTCACCCGGTCGAGATCGCCAGCCCAGCGGCGGCGCGCAAGCTCGGCATCGGCATGGTATTCCAGCATTTTTCGCTGTTCGAGACGCTCACGGTCGGCGAAAACATCGCGCTCGCGCTCGACGAACCGTTCGATCTGAAGACGCTTTCCAAGCGTATCCGCGAAGTCTCCGCCGACTACGGCCTCGACATCGACCCGCAACGTCACGTGCATAGCCTGACCGTGGGCGAGCGGCAACGCGTGGAGATCGTGCGCTGTCTGCTGCAGAATCCGCGTCTGCTGATCATGGACGAACCGACTTCGGTGCTGACGCCGCAAGCGGTCCGCAAGCTCTTCGAGACGCTGCGGCGTCTCGCGGCCGAAGGCTGCAGCATTCTCTACATCAGCCACAAGCTCGACGAAATCCAGGAGTTGTGCGACACCGCCACGGTGCTGCGCGGCGGCCGCGTGACCGGTCACGTGACGCCGAAAGAAGAAACTCATGCATCGCTCGCGCAGTTGATGGTCGGCCATTCGCTGCCGGATTACACGCGACGTGAACACACCCCCGGTGCGGTGCTGCTCGACGTGAAGCAGTTGTCGGTGGAAAGCGACGATCCGTTCGGCACCTCGCTCAATAACGTCTCGTTCGGTGTGCATGCCGGCGAGATTTTCGGTATCGCGGGCGTGTCGGGCAATGGGCAGGCCGAATTGCTGTCGGCACTCTCCGGTGAAAAACGCGGCGCGCGCGCCGACGCGGTCACGATCTGCGGCAAGCAGGCAGGGCGCCTTGGCGCAGGCGGCCGGCGCGCGCTCGGCTTCGGTTTTGTGCCGGAAGAGCGCCTGGGCCGCGGCGCTGTGCCGGCGATGACGCTGTCGGAAAATGCGCTGCTCACCGCGCATCGTCAGCAGATGGTGAGTTCCGGCTGGATCAAGGCCGGCGCGATGCGCGCCTTCGCCAGGCGCTGCATCGAAGCCTTCGACGTGCGTTGCGGCGGCTCTGAAGCGTTGGCGCAAAGTCTCTCCGGCGGCAACCTGCAGAAATACATCATGGGACGCGAGATTCTGCAGGCGCCCAAGGTGCTGGTGGTCGCGCAGCCGACCTGGGGCGTCGACGTCGGCGCGGCAGCGTTCATTCGCCAGCAACTGCTCGACTTGTCCGCGCGCGGTGTGGCGATTCTGGTGATTTCCGAGGAACTGGAAGAGTTGTTCGACATCTGCGATCGCATCGCGGTGCTCGCCGGTGGCAGACTTTCGCCGGTGCGTGCCACGGGGGCGACCAACGCGGAGGAAATCGGCCGCTGGATGGCAGGCCTGTTCGGCGACCGCGAGGGCGCGGCGCCTTCGGCGGAACAGCCGGCGCATGCCTGAGCCGAAGCCGGATCGACCACTTTGCATCGGCCGCTTCGCATCGACGCTAAACACAAGAACCCGCTATAACCACACGCTCCCATGATTCTTCCGTATCGACTCGAAGCACGCACGACGCCCTCGCGCACAATGCAGCTTGCCGTGCCGCTGATCGCCGCGTTGCTCACGCTCGCGATCGGCTTCCTGATCTTCAGCCTGGTCGGCCGCGATCCGCTCGAAGCCATGCACGCGTTTTTCATCGACCCGCTTTCCACTGTGAACGGCTGGTCCGAACTACTGCTGAAGGCCTCGCCGTTGTGCCTGATCGGCCTCGGTCTCGCGATCGGCTATCGCGCCAACGTCTGGAATATCGGCGCTGAAGGGCAGATGCTGCTTGGCGGCATCGCCGCGAGCGGCGTCGCGATCTATTTCGATCAGGCCACCGGCTGGTGGATTCTGCCGACCATGATGATCGCCGGCGTGCTCGGCGGCATGGCATGGGCGGCGATCCCCGCGCTCCTGAAAAGCCGCTTCAACACCAACGAGATTCTCGTCAGCCTGATGCTCACGTATGTGGCCACGCAGTTGCTGATCTATCTGGTGAGCGGCCCGTGGCGCGATCCGCAGGGGATGAATTTTCCGCTCTCCGAAATGTTCAGCGGCGACGCGCTCTATCCGACGTTCTCCGGCGATTGGCACTGGAAATGGCTGCGCGGCACGCGTTTGAACGCCTCCGTGTTCGTCACGCTGATCGCGATTCCGTGCGTGTGGCTGTTCATGCGCAAGAGCTTTGCGGGCTACCGCATGAACGTTGGCGGTCTCGCGCCGCTCGCCGCGCGCTACGCCGGTTTCTCCGACAAGAAAACCATCTGGACGTCGCTGCTGATCAGCGGCGGTCTGGCGGGTCTCGCCGGCATGGGCGAGATCGCGGGTCCGATTGGCCAGTTGCAGGCGACGTGGTCGCCGGGCTACGGTTTTACCGCGATCATCGTCGTGTTCGTGGGCCGGCTGCATCCGGTCGGCATCGTGCTCGCGAGCCTTCTGATGGCGCTGCTGTATCTGGGCGGCGAAGCGGTGCAGACCTCGATGCAATTGCCGCAGGCGCTCTCCGGCGTGTTCCAGGGGCTGTTGCTGTTTTGCCTGCTGGGTGCTGACCTGTTCGTGAACTATCGCGTGCGCCGGCGCTCGGTCGCCGCGTAAGTCCACTCATTCGCCACTGATTTTTCCCGCCGGATCTCCATGGATATTCAACAAGCCAGCGCGCTCACCTCGAGCGCCGTCACCGCCGCGATTCCGCTGATGTTCGCGGGCGCAGGCGAACTCGTCACCGAGAAGTCGGGCGTACTCAACCTCGGCGTCGAAGGCATGATGCTGATGGGCGCCGTGACCGGCTATGCGGTCACCGCCATTAGCGGCAGCCCGTGGCTCGGGGTGGTCGCCGCGATCGGCGCGGGCCTCGCGATGTCGCTGCTATTCGCGTTCCTCACGCTGACCATGCTCGCCAATCAGGTCGCCACGGGCTTGTCGCTGACGATCTTCGGCATTGGTTTGTCGGCCTATGTCGGCAAACCGTACACGTCGGCAGCGGTGCGCGCCACGATCGACACGTGGACCATTCCGGGTCTCTCGAAGATTCCGGTGCTGGGACCCGCGCTCTTCAGCCTCACGCCGCTCGATTACCTCGCGTTCCTGATGTTCGCGGTGATCTGGTGGTTCCTGTATCGCACGCGTGCGGGCCTCGTGCTGCGCTCGGTCGGCGAATCGCCGCAAGTGGCGCATTCGGTCGGCTTTCCGGTGGTCGGCGTGCGTTACGGCGCGGTCGCCTTCGGCGGCGGCATGGCGGGGCTCGCAGGCGGTTACTACTCGATCGTCAATCTGCATTTGTGGCAGGAACAGCTGACGTCCGGCCGCGGCTGGATCGCGCTCGCGCTGGTGGTGTTCGCGACGTGGCGCCCGGGGCGCCTGCTGATCGGCGCGCTGTTGTTCGGCGCCGTGACCGGTCTGCAGTTTTACGCGCAGGCCATTGGCGTGCCGGTGCCGACGCAGTTCCTCGCGATGTTGCCGTATGTCGCGACCGTCGTCGTGCTGGTGCTGATTTCCCGCAACCCGAACACGATTCGTCTGAATGCACCCGCATCGCTCGGCAAACCGTTTTTCTCGGCGGGCTGACGTGGATGGGTTCGCTAGCCTATTCGCACGTGACCGACCACACGTTTCAAATCAATCGACAAACACGACAGGAAAAAACATGAAGAGAAGAAATCTGCTGACCGCATTCGCATGGGGCGCGGCCTCGCTGGCGCTCGCCGCGCCGCTCGCGCAAACCGCGCAAGCGGCTGACGCGCCGGGCGTCGCATTCGTCTACCTCGGCAATCCGGGCGACGCGGGCTGGACCTTCGCGCACGATCAGGGCTCGAAGGAAGCGGAAGCAAAGTTCGGCAACAAGATCAAGATCACCCGCATCGAGAACGTGCCTGAATCGGCCGACTCGGAACGCGTGTTCCGCGATCTGGCGAACAAGGGCAACAAGATCATCATCGGTTCGAGCTTCGGCTATCAGGACTTCGAACTGAAAGTCGCGAAGGACTTCCCGGACACGGTGTTCCTGCACGCAACCGGCTACAAGAAGGCGCCGAACTTCGGCACCTACGACGTGCGCATGTACCAGGGCGCGTACCTCGCAGGCGTGGCCGCGGGCTATGTGACGAAGACCAACACGCTGGGCTTTGTCGCGTCGGTGCCGATTCCCGAGGTGGTCCGCAACATCAACGCGTACACGCTCGGCGCGCGTTCGGTGAATCCGAAGATTCACACCAAGGTCATCTGGATCAACAGCTGGTTCGATCCGGGCAAGGAAAAGCAGGCCGCAGAAACGCTGATCGGCCAGGGCGCCGACGTGCTGCTGCAAAACACCGATTCGAGCGCGACGCTCGCGACCGCATCGGAAAAGCACGTGCATGCATTCGGCTGGGATTCGGACATGAAGAAGTTCGGTCCTGACGCGCACCTCGGTTCGGTGGTCGGGCATTGGGGCGTGTATTACAGCGCGGCGATCCAGCAGGTGCTGGACGGCAAGTGGAAAAACGATCCGGTGTGGTGGGGCATTCCGCAGAAGGCCGTCAATCTTGAAGACCTGAACACGTCGGTGATTTCAGCCGACGCGCAGAAGCAGGTCGCGGCGAAGCGCGAACAACTGGCAGGCGGTAAGTGGGACGTGTTCACGGGCCCGATCAAGGACCAGTCCGGCGCGGTGAAGGTGCCGGCGGGCAAGACGCTGACCGATCCCGAACTGCAACGTCTGAACTGGTACGTGGAAGGCGTGGACGGTTCGCTGCCGAAGTAATCCGGCTGTCGCGGTCATTGCGAGCCGATCGTGTCACTGTCGAGCAGGTCGCGATCGGGCGAGCAACAATTGACTGAATAACAATCGAAGGTCGCTATCGACCAGGCGGCGGTTTCAGCAACCGCTGCATTGAGACGCTGCGTCCGGTACGGACGCAGCTTTTTTTTCGTTTCGGATCATGTGTCGAAGATGTTTCAGCCGACGCGCTAGTCGATGCGCAGCCCCACCTTGATGGTCACCTGCCAGTAGGCGACCTTGTCGTTTTCGATCTGGCCCCGCGTTTCCGTCACTTCGAACCAGTGCAAATTGCGCAGCGTCTTCGACGCTTTTGTAATCGCGGTGCTGATGGCGTCGTCGATCGATTTGGTCGATGAGCCGGTCAGTTCGATTTGTTTGTAGACGTGTTCTGACATGAACTTCCTCCTTTGATCTTCGTTGGTGTGCAAAAAGTATAGGCAATGGATCGCGGCCGACGTCCTGTCGATGTCCTTTGTGCGCGCGAGCCATCCCGCACGTCCCGTGCCCGGTATGCCGCCTCCCCGGCATACAAAACCGGCAGGCGATGCCGGTTTCGCCGACGGTCCAGCAACTGCTGCGTCCCGGCGACGGGGCCAGGAGAGGCCGATCTGTCGGCCTTCATCGACGTTTTGCACGCGCCGGGCAGTGGCTGGAAGACAGCCAGGCGGCGCGAAGCGGGCATGGACGAAGCCCGCGCGAAGCTCGAGCGAGGCGTCAAAACGGGCGAGCATGGCGCGTGTGGGGGTTGAATTCGCGATAACCTGCTAAAATATCGGGTTGTTCGCCGATATCACCTTCAAAGGACGCGCCGTGCTGTCTACCGCCAATATCACCATGCAATTCGGGCCAAAGCCCCTCTTCGAGAACATCTCGGTCAAGTTCGGGGGAGGGAACCGCTATGGCCTGATTGGTGCGAACGGCTGCGGTAAGTCCACCTTCATGAAGATCCTCGGCAGCGATCTGGAACCGAGCTCCGGCAACGTGATGCTCGAACCGAATATCCGTCTGGGCAAGCTGCGCCAGGACCAGTTCGCGTACGAAGAGGTGCGCGTGCTCGACGTCGTGATGATGGGCCACGCCGAAATGTGGGCCGCCATGACCGAGCGCGACGCGATCTACGCGAACCCGGACGCCACCGACGACGACTACATGCATGCGGCCGAACTCGAAGCGAAGTTCGCCGAGTACGACGGCTACACCGCCGAAGCGCGTGCCGGCGAGCTGCTGCTCGGCATCGGCATCGCGATTGAAGACCACAACGGCCCGATGAGCAATGTGGCGCCTGGCTGGAAACTGCGCGTGCTGCTCGCGCAGGCGCTGTTCTCGAAGCCGGACGTGCTGCTGCTGGACGAGCCGACCAACAACCTGGACATCAACTCGATCCGTTGGCTGGAAGACGTGCTCAACCAGTACAACTCGACGATGATCATCATCTCGCACGATCGCCACTTTCTGAACCAGGTGTGCACGCACATGGCCGACATGGACTTCGGCACGTTGAAGGTCTATCCGGGCAATTACGACGACTACATGCTGGCCAGCACGCAGGCGCGCGAGCGTCAGCAGAACGCCAACGCCAAGGCGAAGGAACGTGTCGCCGACCTGCAGGACTTCGTGCGCCGCTTCTCGGCGAACAAGTCGAAGGCGCGTCAGGCTACCAGCCGTCTGAAGATGATCGACAAGATCAAGATCGAGGAATTCAAGCCGTCGTCGCGGCAGAACCCGTTCATCCGCTTCGAGTACGAAAAGAAGCTGCACAACATTGCCGTGGTGGCCGACAAGATCTCGAAGAAGTACGAGCGCTCGATCTTCAACGACTTCAGCATCAGCGTGCAGCCTGGCGAGCGGATCGCGATCATCGGCGAGAACGGTGCGGGTAAGACCACGCTGCTGCGCTCGCTGCTCGGCAGGCTCACGCTGGATCACGGCACGGTGAAGTGGGCGGAAAACGCCAACGTCGGGTACATGCCGCAGGATACGTATGAAGAGTTTCCGGACGACATCACGCTGATGGACTGGATCGACGGCTACCGCCAGGAAGGCGACGACGAGCAGATGGTGCGCGGCACGCTCGGCCGTCTGCTGTTCAATGCCGACGACATCCGCAAGTCCGTGAAAGTGCTCTCCGGTGGCGAGAAGGGCCGCATGATCTGGGGCAAGCTGATGCTGGGCCGCCACAACGTGCTGCTGATGGACGAGCCGACCAACCACATGGACATGGAGTCGATCGAGTCGCTGCAGATCGCGCTCGACAAGTTCGAAGGCACGCTGATTTTCGTGTCGCACGACCGTGAGTTCGTGAGCGGCCTCGCGAACCGCATCATCGAAGTGAAGACCAACGGCACGCTGAACGACTTCGGCGGCAACTATGAAGACTTCCTGTTGAGCCAGGGCGTGCAGTAAGCGCTCCTCGCTTCACGGCGCAGCGTAAAGCAAAGCCCGCTTCTTCGAAGCGGGCTTTTTTCATGACCAAGATCAACCAACCCGACGCGAAACCAAACCGTCAAACAGGCTCATTGACCCAACGCAACGCAAGCCGCGCTCAACGACCGATTATCACCGCTTCGTTCGTCCCTCCCTCGGCTCGTCAATGCACACCTCTCACTCATTCCCACCGCTCGTTATCCGCGGCCGCTCGCTGCTGCCGATCGTACAAGGCGGCATGGGCGTCGGTATCTCGGCGCACCGGCTGGCCGGCAGCGTCGCCCGCGAGGGTGCACTCGGTACCATCGCCAGCATCGATCTGCGTCATCACCATCGCGATCTGATCGCGCTCTGTCGGCAAGCGCCTGATCGGGCTACGCTCGAACAGGCGAACCTCACCGCGCTGGCCCGTGAAATCCACGCTGCCAAAGCGCTCAGCGATGGCCGCGGCATGATCGCCGTCAACGTGATGAAAGCAGTCAATGCGCAAGCAGATTATGTGCGCGTCGCCTGCGAAAGCGGCGCCGACGCGATCGTCATGGGCGCGGGCCTGCCGCTCGATTTGCCGGACATGACGCAAGGCCACGACATCGCGCTGATCCCGATCCTGTCGGATAGCCGCGGCGTCGCACTGGTGCTGAAGAAGTGGCTGAAGAAGGGCCGCTTGCCCGACGCCGTCGTGATCGAACATCCGGCCCACGCAGGTGGCCATCTCGGCGTGACAAACCTCGCCGATCTGCACGACCCGCGCTTCGATTTCCTGCGTGTCCTCGAGGAACTCCATGCGGTATTCATCTCGCTCGGTTTGAGTCGCCAGGATGTGCCCTTGATCGTCGCGGGCGGCATCAATAGTCACGAAGCCGTACGCGAGTTACTGACCGCGGGTGCCAGCGGTGTGCAGCTCGGCACACCGTTCGCCGTCACGGAAGAAGGCGACGCGCATCCGAACTTCAAGCGCGTGCTGGCCGACGCGACGCCCGACGACATCGTCGAATTTGTCAGCGTGACGGGGCTGCCGGCGCGCGCCGTGAAGACGCCGTGGCTGATGCGCTATCTGCGCCACGAAGCGAAAATCCGCGAGAAGATCGGCACGCTCAAACACGTATGTCCGACCGCGCTCGAATGTCTCAGTGTCTGCGGTTGGCGCGATGGTGTCGAGAAGTTCGGCCACTTCTGCATCGACACGCGGCTCGCCGCGGCATTGCGCGGCGACGTGGCCAACGGTCTGTTCTTTCGCGGCCGCGAAGCGTTGCCGTTCGGCACCGCTATCCGCAGCGTCCACGACCTGATCGAACTGCTCCTGACCGGCGTGACGCGACCGGCTGTCGCAGGGCGATGGGCGTTCTCGCTCGGTTGATGCGGGTCAACGTGAAGCCTCGCGAGAACTTCGACAATCCCCGCACGCAAACAACCACTCGGGGAAGCACATGAAGCACTCGCTCAGGAACAGAATCAAGGCCGCTGCCGTCGCGTCGTGTCTGCTATGCACAGGCGCGCCGCCGGCGGCGCACGCTCAGGCTGCCGGCAACGACCAGATGAACGGCATACACGCCGGCGACATACTGGTGCGTCTGCGCGCAATCAGCATCATGCCGGACGTGGGAACCAGCCAGTCGCTGTCGGCGCTCAACGTGGGCGTCAACAACGCCATCGTGCCGGAACTGGATCTGACCTACATGATCCGCGATTACCTCGGCGTCGAGCTGATTCTCGGCACGTCGCGCCATCAATTGAGTTCGAGCCTCGGCAATCTCGGCGGCGTGAACGTGTTGCCGCCCACGCTGTTGCTGCAATATCACTTCAACCACGCAGGGCGTATCCGTCCGTATGTCGGTGCGGGTCTGAATTACACATTGTTCTATAACAATGGTCTGAACGCAGGCGGTCAGCCGATCTCGATCACCAACCACAGCTTTGGCCCCGCCTTGCAGGCAGGTGTGGACGTGCAGGTGACCAAGTCGCTGTTCGTCAACGCGGACATCAAGAAAATCTGGATGCACACCGACGCCTCGCTTGGCGCTCAGCCGCTCGGCCGTCTGAATATTGATCCGCTGGTGGTCGGGTTGGGTGTCGGTATGCGGTTCTGATTTACGCGCTGGAGCAGCTGCGCCCATGATGCAAAAACGCCGGAATTCCGGCGTTTTTTATTGCAATTCCAATCGGGAGACACGCTCGCCGACAGCAGGGCCTATACGCGTCCCGCGGCGCGATCCGGCTATAGCTTGTCGTTCCTGAAGCGCATGGCCGTGCCGTCCTGCTCGATGCGTACCCACACGGCGCGCTTTTCCTCGTCGCTCAGGAACACCCAGTTGGATACTTCGGTGGCGGTGCGGCCGCAGCCTTTGCAGACCTCGTCGAACAGCGTGGAACAGACGCCGATACACGGGCTGTCGGGAAGATCGTGGAGATTCGAAGCCATCGGAAACCTTGGAGCGCAGAAGCGAAGTTCCGCTATGTTAACCGATGCGGCGGTCGCGCCTCGGCGCAGTCAACACCATGGCCAGGAACCATGGACGAATGGCAGCATCCGGCGGTGCTTTGACCCGAACCCGACAGCTTCAAAATCATCAGCTCCCAACCGGGACCGTCCTCAGCGCGCGATGCTGTACCCGACCCGCGCTATCCAGTGCTGCCGATTGTTGTAATCAAGCAGATCCTCGCCGTAACCGTTGAAGTATCCGATCCAGAGATACCCGCCCCACTTGCTGCCGAGCAGTTTGGCGAGCGG
The DNA here is from genome assembly GCF_046025895.1 of Paraburkholderia sp. RL17-337-BIB-A. Taxonomy (NCBI): domain Bacteria; kingdom Pseudomonadati; phylum Pseudomonadota; class Betaproteobacteria; order Burkholderiales; family Burkholderiaceae; genus Paraburkholderia; species Paraburkholderia sp. RL17-337-BIB-A. Next base: position 1,849,671 of record NZ_JARESY010000001.1, read on the forward strand.
ATAGGTGAATTGCGAATCGACGCTGCCGTACCAGTGTTTGGTGCCTTTGCGCAGCGTGGTTGCGAGTTGCCAGCCGTCCGGGCTGCCGTATTTGACCAGCAGGTCGACGTAGCCGCGATAGTCGGCGATATCGGGGTTGCTGCTAGTGCCAAGGTAGTAATAGATTTTTGGCGAGACGGTTAGATGGTTGCCCGTCAGATCGCCGAATTCCCATGTCGGGCGGATGAAGGGCATGTTGATGCTGCGCGAGTCGGTGCCCGCCTTGCCGTTCGATTCATGCGAGATACCCGCCGCAAAACCCATGCGCGTGAAAAACGGACTATGCCAACCGGTGTCCGGCACGTAGTAGAACAACTGCGGGGAGTAGGTCGTGTCGCGGAACGGCCGCGAGTCGGCGGACAGATCCCAGATCGAGGTCTGCGTATAGGCGAAGTACAGGTTGTCGAGGAAGGCCTTCGAGCGCAGATCGTCCGGCATCAGGATGCGGTATTTGAAGCTCAGTTGCAGCCGGGCGTTCGTGTCGCCATTGTGGCCGAAGGCGATGTACATCGGCTCGTAGTAGGAGACGTGCGCGAGCACGCCGCGTCCGGTGGTGGACAGCGAGTCGCCGGGAGGCGACATCGCGTCGCCTGTCGGGCCGCCCACGGCCGCGGCTGTTTCGGCGGCCTGGGCAGGCGTGGCCGCCTGGCTTTCCGCTCGTTCTGCCTGGGCAATGGCGTCCTGCTGCGGCCCGCGATTGATCGCGACGAGTGCCGGCGACGCGTCGAAGCCCACTGGATCGATGCGCACTTCGCCGCGTGCCGACTGCGGCCACGGTGCCGAGAAACGCACTTTGCGGAATTGACCTGGCCGCAGATGCAGCGTGTCGGGCACGCCGGGTTCGCGCTGCAAGTCGAGCGGCTGCGGCGACTCTTCGGCGCCGTTCAAGGTGACGCGGATAGTCGGCGGGACGGTGACGGTGAGGGCGCGGGTGTCGTCGGCGGAATAGAGCAGCGTGATTTGCAATGGCTCGTTGGCAGCGGCGACGCGCGCCGGCTGCAGCATCGCGACCGTCGCGCGGGCCTCGCCAGAGAAGGCGGCGATGGCGACGAGCGTGGACAGCAGGGCGGTGCGTGAAATGCGCCGGACGGCGCGCTGACTTTGAAGTGACGTATCGAGGGCGAGGCGGGCAAGCGAAGCGTAAAAGCGCATGGGCTGTCGTCCAGGGAGCAGGGGCGTGAGCGAGGCGGCAGGCGGCGAGGCGGCAAGACAGCAAGACAGCAAGACAGCAAGACAGCAAGACGGCAACGCGCGGCGAGACGGCAACGCGGTGAGACGGCGAGACCGTAAGACAGCGGCATCGCCCGTCATCGGGAAATACTAAGAGAATGCTTACAAACAGGCTTCATTCGCTAACACAATGCATGGAGCGGTCGGCAAACCACTTCATCCGCCGAACGCCAACTGCCATAGCAGCGCCACATTCAGCAGGATGATGAACACCGCCGACAGCCAGGCCAGCACGAGCGGCACGCCGCGCACGTGCCAGCCGCGCATCAGGCCGGCGTCCGACGTGTAGCGGATCAACGGCACCACCGCGAGCGGCAATTGAAGACTCAGCACTACCTGGCTTGCCACCAGCAGCTGATTGGAGCCGTGCTGGCCGAATAGCGCGACCGCCAGAAGCGCCGGGCCGATTGCCAGCGCGCGGGTGAGCAGGGCACGCTTCCAGCGCGGCAGGCGCAGGCGCAGAAAACCCTCCATCACCGCCTGACCTGCCAGCGTGCCCGTGACGGTCGCGCTCAGGCCGCAGGCGAGCAGCGCCGCCGCGAACAGGATGGCCGCCCAATGCGTCCCGACGAGCGGCGCAAGGAGCCGATGGGCGTCAGCGAGATCGGTGACGTCGCGATGGCCGCTCGCGTAGAACACCGCCGCCGCGACAATCAGTAGCGCCGCGTTGATCACGAACGCAAATGACAGCGAGCCGAACGTATCCAGATTCACGACCTGCAACGCGGCCTTGATCTGCACGTCGCTGCCTTCCGGCGCGTGGTGTTTGACGAGCGCGGAGTGCAGATACAGGTTGTGCGGCATCACCGTCGCGCCGACGATGCCGGCCGCGAGCCACACCATGCCCGCATTGCGCAGCAGATGGAGGCTCGGCGCGGTGCCGGCGAGCGCGGCGTGCCAGTCGGGCCGCGCCAGCGCCAGTTCGATCACGAAGCACAGGCCGACAAACCCGATCAGCGACGCGATCACGAATTCGAGCTTGCGGCCGCCTTTCTGCTGGAGCGCCAAGAGCGCGAAGGTGCAGACCGCCGACATCAGCACGCCGACCGTCAGCGATACGCCGAGTAGCAATTGCAACGCAACGGCGCTGCCGACCACCTCGGCGACGTCGCAGGCGATGATCGCAACCTCGCTCGTCAACCACAGGAAGAGCGTGACGCGGCGGCTCGAGCGTTCGCGGCAGATCTGCGCGAGATCGCGCCCGGTGACCACACCCAGCCGCGACGACAGCCACTGCAGCAGCATCGCCATCAGGCTTGCCAGCAGCACCATGCCCAGCAGCCGGTAGCCGTAGCCCGCACCGGCGCCGAGCGCGGTCGCCCAGTTGCCCGGATCGATATAGCCGACCGCGATCAGCGCCCCCGCGCCGACGAACGAAAACCAGTGCGCCGGACGTGCCGGCCCGTCTTCCGGCAGACGCCGACGGCGGTTCGGTCGCAACGCGGACGGATTCGTGTTCATGGATCCCTGGAGGTGTGAGATTGCACCCATTCGCAAGTGACATGCCCGCGGCGAACTGGCACAGGACACAGCGAGGCCAAGGCACGCCAGCGTGGTGCCGTTTTCAGGTCTGTCGGAGCTATTGTGCACCGTAGCGCGACCACTGGCTTGGCTCGCATCGAGGTTAACCGTAAGGCATGAGATTCGCCGAACGCTTCGCTGGCAGCCACCCTGATGCGGATCGGGCGAGGTGTCGCTGCCGCAACTTGACAGTCAGCTAACACTGAGTCGCCACTGGCGTTTTTTTTGGGTGGACACGCGCCGATAACCCGCTAAAATTGCGCCCATTTTGTAGCGGCGCGGCTTACGCTGTACCGTTTGCGCGACAGCTCGGCATTTTTTTTGGTGCGCGCAATAATTAATGGTAGTTTTCGTTTTTTTCAGGGGAGCTGCGTGCGGTATGCCGCGGCGTGAGTGAGGAATCGGCTCGAGCCGGTCAGGATCGGAGAACGGAATGAAAAGACGGGTAGTGGGGCAGGTGGCGGCGCTGGTCTTGTGCGCGACGCCGTGGTTGACGGCCGCTGCGAAAGATACGCAGCTGAACGTGTATAACTGGTCCGATTACATCGCTAAGGACACCATTCCGAACTTCACCAAACAGACCGGCGTCCAGGTCAAATACGACAACTACGACAGCGACGACACGCTGCAAGCCAAACTGCTCACCGGCAATTCCGGCTACGACATTGTCGTGCCGACCAGCAATTACGCCGGCAAGCAGATCGCCGCCGGCATCTTCGCGCCGCTCGACAAATCGAAGCTGCCGAACCTGAAGTACCTCGATCCCTCGCTGATGGCCCTCGTGGCCGGCGCCGATCCGGGCAACAAGTACACGGTGCCCTGGGCATACGGCACGACCGGTCTCGGCTACAACGTCACCAAGGCGCAGCAGATCCTCGGCAAGAATGTGCCGCTCGACAACTGGGACATCCTCTTCAAGCCGGAAAACATCTCGAAGCTGAAGGCCTGCGGCGTGTCCGTGCTGGACGCGCCGGATCAGATGTTCGCCGCCGCGCTGCACTACATCGGCAAGGATCCGATGAGCACGAATCCGGCCGACTATCGCGCCGCGCTCGAGATGATGAAGAAGATCCGCCCGTACATCACGCAGTTCAACTCGTCGGGCTACATCAATGACCTGGTTGGCGGCGACGTATGCTTCGCCTACGGCTGGTCGGGCGACGTCGTGATCGCCAAGCATCGCGCGGTCGAGGCGAAGAAGCCGTTCAAGGTGGAGTACTACATTCCGAAGGGCGGTGCGCCGGTGTGGTTCGACGTGATGGCGATTCCGAAAGACGCGAAAAACAAGGAAGCCGCGCTCGAGTGGATCAACTACATCGAAACGCCGCAGGTGCACGCGGCGATCACCAACGCCGTCTACTATCCGAGCACCAACCTCGAAGCGCGCAAGTACGTGGACAAGGACGTGGCGAACGACCCGGCCGTGTACCCGTCGCCCGAAGTCATCAAGACGCTGTTCCTGTTGAAGCCGCTGCCGCCGGAAATCCAGCGGCTGCAAACGCGCCTGTGGACTGAATTCAAGTCCGGCCGCTGAAGCGCGGCCAGAGTGAACGGGTAAGCATCATCATGAAGCCCTCGGTGTCCACCGGGGGCTTTGTTCGTCAAACGCCGGAGTAATGCATTGTGATGAGTAGTGACCAGTCGGGCGCGCTGGCAGGGGCCGCCGCGCCGTTCCCGGGCCTGAACGCCAAAGCGGGCGATGCGGCAGAGAATTTCATCCAGATCGTCGACGTTGTGAAGAAGTTCGGCGACACCGTGGCGGTCAAAGGGGTCAACCTGTCGGTGAAAAAGGGCGAGCTGTTTGCGCTGCTCGGCAGTTCCGGCTGCGGCAAATCAACCTTGTTGCGCATGCTGGCCGGACTCGAATCGATCACGTCGGGCAAGATTCTGATTGACGGCGAGGACCTCGCGCAATTGCCGCCTTATCGTCGGCCGGTCAACATGATGTTCCAGTCGTACGCCCTGTTTCCGCATATGACGGTCGAGGCCAATGTCGCCTTCGGCCTGAAGCAGGAAGGCGTGCCGAAATCCGAACTGAAAGACCGCGTGCAGAACGCGCTCGATCTCGTGCAGATGGGCCGCTTTGCGAAGCGCAAGCCGCATCAGCTTTCCGGTGGCCAGCAGCAGCGTGTGGCGCTCGCGCGTTCGCTCGTCAAGCGGCCGAAGCTGTTGTTGCTCGACGAGCCGATGTCCGCACTTGATAAACAGATCCGTCAGCGCACGCAGATCGAACTGGTCAACATTCTCGACAAGGTCGGCGTGACCTGCATGATGGTGACGCACGACCAGGAAGAGGCCATGACCATGGCGGACCGCCTTGCCGTGATGAGTGAAGGCGAGATCATCCAGCTCGGCACGCCGCACGAAGTGTACGAATATCCGAACAGCCGTTTTTCGGCCGAGTTTATCGGCTCGACCAATCTGTTCGAAGGCCATACCGTCGAAGACGAACCCGATCACGTATTCATTGAAACACCCGACCTGCCGGTTCGCCTTTACGTGAGTCACGGCATTACCGGGCCGCTCGGCATGCCGGTGACGATCTCGGTGCGGCCCGAGCGCATCGCGCTCACCCGCAAGCCGCCCGAAGGCGCGTACAACTGGGGCAAGGGCGTCGTCACGAATATCGCGTACATGGGCGGCTATTCGCTGTATCACGTGAAGCTCGACGGCGGCAAAACGGTGATCGCCAACGTGACGAGCCTTGCATTGACGGAGATCGAGTCGCCCAGCTGGGGCGACGAAGTCTATGTGCGCTGGAGCGCATCGGCCGGCGTGGTGCTGACCTCATGAAGCGCTCGCTCAGTTCCATGGCATCGTGGCCGGTGCGCCGTTTCAATCTGACCGGCCGCACCGCGGTGGTGGCCGGCCCGTTCATCTGGCTGCTGCTGTTTTTCCTCGTGCCGTTCCTGCTGGTCGTGAAGATCAGCTTCGCGGATTTGCGGCTTGGCATTCCTCCGTATACGGAACTCACCACATTCTCGGATGGCGTGATTCACGTCGCGCTGGACCTGTCGCATTACGCGTTTCTGCTGACCGACAGTCTGTACTTCGCGACTTATGTGAATTCAGTGGTGGTCGCGGCGATCTCCACGTTGCTGTGTTTGCTGATTGGTTACCCGATGGCGTACTACATTGCGCGATCGAATCCGGCGAGCCGCAATCTGCTGATGATGGCCGTGATGTTGCCGTTCTGGACGTCGTTTCTGATTCGCGTGTATGCGTGGATCGGTATTCTGAAGAACAACGGTTTGCTGAACAACTTTCTGATGTCGACCGGGCTGATCCATACGCCGATCGAGTTGTATCACACGAATACCGCGGTCTATATCGGCATGGTGTATTCGTATCTGCCGTTTCTCGTCATGCCGCTGTATGCGCACCTGGTGAAGATGGACATGACGTTGCTGGAAGCCGCCTACGACCTCGGCGCGAAGCCGTGGCGGGCGTTCTGGCAGATCACCTTGCCGCTGTCGAAGAACGGCATCATTGCCGGTTGTTTGCTGGTGTTCATTCCGGCGGTGGGGGAGTACGTGATTCCGGAATTGCTGGGTGGCGCGAACACGCTGATGATTGGCCGCGTGATGTGGAATGAGTTCTTCGACAATGCCGATTGGCCGATGGCATCTGCCGTGACGTGCGCGATGGTGTTGTTGTTATTGGTGCCGATGGCGTTTTTCCAGTACGCGCAGGCGAAGGCGATGGAGGAAAGGCGCTAATGAAGCCGAACCGGATTTTGCAGTTTATCGCGTTGGGGATCGGGTTTCTGTTTCTCTACATTCCGATCGTGAGTCTGATTGTGTATTCGTTCAACGAATCGCAACTGGTCACGGTGTGGACGCGGTTTTCCACGCGCTGGTATGCGGCGTTGTTGCAGGACGATGAGTTGATCGCGGCTGCGTGGTTGTCCCTGCGGGTGGCGTTGTTGACGGCGTTTGCTTCGGTGATTATTGGCACGTGGGCCGGGTTTGTGTTGGCGCGGATGGGGCGGTTTCGTGGGTTTACGCTTTATACCGGGATGATCAATGCGCCGTTGGTGATTCCCGAAGTGATTCAGGGGATCTCGCTGCTGCTGTTGTTCATCGAAATGGCCAAGTGGTTGGGGTGGCCCGCTGGGCGCGGCATTTTCACGATCTGGATCGGGCACGTGATGTTGTGTATTTCTTATGTGGCGATCATCGTGCAGTCGCGGGTGAAAGAGTTGAATCCTTCTCTTGAAGAAGCGGCGCTTGATCTTGGGGCTACGCCGGTTAAGGTGTTTTTCTTTATCACGTTGCCGTTGATTTCGCAGGCTCTGGTTTCTGGGTGGTTGTTGTCGTTTACTTTGTCTATCGACGATCTGGTGTTGTCGGCGTTTCTGTCCGGGCCTGGGTCGACGACGCTGCCGCTGGTTGTTTTTTCGCGAGTGCGGCTTGGGTTGAATCCTGAGATGAATGCGCTTGCTACGCTGTTTATTGCGGTTGTTACTGTTGGGGTTGTGGTTGCTAATTGTTTTATGCAGCGGGCGGAGAGGAAGAGGGCTGTGATGGCGGTGTAGGTTTGTTTTTGCCTGTGCGGCGCTTATTGTCTGTCTGCCTACGGCGTTGGGCCTTTTCTTGATTTTGTTTGCCGATGCGGCGCGTTTTGTCTGTTTGCTTGTGATGTTGGCGTTTGCTTGAATTGTTTGCCTGCGGCGGTGGGTTTGGTTGTTTGCCTACGGGGTTGGCCTTTCCTTGAATTGACTTTTTGGCCTTTCCTTGATTTGTTGGTGGTCTATTAGCGTTGCCCCTGTGCGGGGCGGCACTTACTTTCTTTGCCGCCGCAAAGAAAGATAAGCAAAGAAAGCGGCTCAAACCGCCAGCGCATAAGCGGGTCCCCCGCACAGTCGCGGTAGTGGTGCATCTGGAATCCGTGTTCTCGCACACTCCGCGTGAGTGACAAGGCCGTCATACTTCCGACGGCGCTCCGCGCGCCGAAGAGCACTTCATAAAACAGCCCGCTACGTTTTGCCCCTCGCGTTCCGCCTAGTATTCTCGCGCCGCATTGCATTGCATTGCATTGCATTGCATTGCATTGCCATTGCCATTGCCATTGCCGCCCTAGCCTAGCTCTAGCTGAGGCTTCGGCTTGGACTTGGACTTGGACTTGGACTTCGATTTCGGCTTCGATTTCGGCTTCGATTTCGGCTTCGGCTTCGGCTTCGATTTCGATTTCGATTTCGACTTCGACTTCGACTTTGACTTTGGCTGTGGCTGTGGGTGCGAGTGTGGATGCGAGTGCGAGTGCGACACCTCGACATTTCATTCGAAGCGGGGGTTCGCTGATGAGTGCGGAGGTGCATCGCCGAGGCGAAGCCGACGGCTCCCACCGCGCGTGAACGAAGCCTCTGGTTTCCCATGCATACCCATCCGCGACGCACGCAGTGCGGAGTGGGAGCTGATGACGGCCTGGTCACTAACGCTGAATGAGCGATGGCGCGGATTCCAGATGCTCCACTACCGTGACTGCGCGAGGGGCCCGCTTATGCGCTAGCGGGGTGAGCCGCTTTCTTTGCTTATCTTTCTTTGCGGCGGCAAAGAAAGTAAGTTGTAGTGGTTCAATGATCCTGGACACCTCTAAAGGGGATAATTCTCCAACTGAGGTGAGAAATGAGCAGACGGAACATTCCCGACGAATTGAAGGCAGAAGCGGTCCAGCTGGTGGTCAGCAGGGGCTATTCCTATGCGCAGGCGTGTGAGGCGCTGGGCGTGGGCGACACGGCGTTGCGCCGCTGGGTGACGCTGTGGCGCGCTGAGCAGGTCAGAGCGCCGCGTACACAACTGGAGATAGAGGCCGATGCGCGCCGCATCCGCGAACTCGAAGCCCGGGTCGCCGATCTGGAACGGGAGCGCGACATACTAAAAAAGTCCACGGCCTTCTTCGTCAAGGAAATGGATCGCTTCCCGAAGTGATCCAGTCACTGAAGAAGGTCTGGCCTGTGAGGGCGATGTGCCGGGTGATGAATGTTGCGCCTAGCAGCTATTACGCGTTTGCCGGGCGCACGTCGAAGAGTGCGGCGCCTTGCCAGCAGATAGCGGCCGCACGGGAAATTCATCGCGAAACCCGCGGCAGTTATGGGAGCCGCAGGATGTCGCAGGAGTTGCGAAAACGTGGTCACGCGGTAGGTCGTTATCGTGCCGGCACGCTGATGCGGCAGGCACAACTGGTGGTCACCAGAAAGCGCACACATCGCTATCCGAAGAGCAATGAGCAGGCGCAGGTGGTGCCTAATCTGCTGGACCGTAACTTCGAGCCGCCGGCCATCAATCAGGTATGGGCAGGCGACATTACGTATGTGAGGACGCTTCAGGGTTGGTCTTATCTTGCCATCGTGATGGACCTGTATTCGCGCCGTATCGTCGGCTGGTCGTTGGGGCTGATGCCTGATACAGCGCTGGTGATCAGGGCGTTGCAGCAGGCCCTGGAGCGGCGCAGTCCGTCGCCAGGCCTGATGTTCCACTCGGATCAGGGATGCCAGTACACCAGCGCGCACTTCACGAACGAACTGAAGGCAAACGGCATCGTCCAGAGTATGAGTAGAAAGGGGAACTGCTGGGATAACGCGCCGGTGGAGCGTTTCTTTAGAAGCCTGAAAGGCGAATGGATCGACGACAAAGGGTACCGTGATCACGCGCATGCCGAACGCGACATTGAGGCTTACATCGACGACTTTTATAACCACCGTCGCATCCATTCTGCAGCAGGCGGACAACCGCCGGCACGATGTGAAGCGTCACTTTTTTAGAAATGCCCCTTTCCGGGTGTCCAATTTTACTTGACCACTACAAGTGCCGCCCCGCACAGGGGCAACGCCAATAGACCAATAACAATTCAAGGAAAGGCCAACGCCGTAGGCAGACAGACGATAAGCGCCCCGCAGACAAACAACTCAAGAAAAGCCCAACCCCATAGGCAAACAGCCAACAAAGCGCCGAGCAGGCAAAAAAAACCGATCAAACCTCATACCCAATCCGAACCCCACCCCAATGCCGCCCGGCAACAAACACGGGCGCCGACGCATCCTTCATCAAAACAAACTGGCCGCCGCCCATATCGCGGCGATAAGTCTGCAGCAAGAACTTCTTCGTATGCGAAGCAGCCGCAATCCCGGTCCGGTCATCGAACATCCGCCGATTCCGGCAATTCGCCATATTCCACACCGCATCATCGCGCTGCGGCAAAGAGAACTTGAGGTTGTGAGTCGGCAAATAGCCACGCACATCGACAGCGGCGCAAAACGCCACGCGTGGATCGAGCCCAAGCAAAGGCTCCTGAATAGCAGGCAACACGCGATCCGTAAACGTAGTAAACCGGGTCATGAATTGAGCAGGATTGCTGCCGCTCACGGACACATAGTTCTGATCGAACAGATCATCAATCGATATCTCGCCGCGAGCAACAGCGGCTTCAAACAGCTTGCTCACCGTCGCCGCAGCGTGCTGTACCGCTTCGATAAAGCGCGTGTCCCCAGTTTCAACCCCCGCCGCCGCGGTTAGCTCGATCAACGTCTCGGACACGCCGAGCAAATTCCCCAGCCGGTCCTTCGCCTGCACAAAGTTCTCGCTCGAATCCTCGACGCCGCTCGCCATTTCCAGCACCTGTGCCTCAAGCCCATTGCATTGCGTTTCTATATCACCGGTCAGAGCGGCAATCTGCCCAGCTTCCTCATTGAGCTGTGTAATCGCATCGCCCGTCGCGTGCACGACGTCGCCGATCTTGCGGGTGCCTTCGCGTACCCGATGCGCGCGCGCCGTGTTCACCGAGCCCTCGTTGATCAATTGCTCGGTCTGCCGAGTGAGTTGCGCCAGGGTCGTCTCGATCTGGCCGGTCGCCTGTGCGGTCTTGGCCGACAGGTTCTTCACCTCGGCTGCCACCACCGCGAAACTCTTGCCGGAGTCGCCGGCGCGCGCGGCTTCGATCGCAGCATTTAGCGCCAGCAGATGCGTCTGGCGAGCGATCAGCGAAATCTCCTCCGAGACGCGGCTCACGTGCGCCAGCGCGCTGCGCAGCGCACCGATCTGGCTCTCGATGACGGTCACGCCTTCCACCAGCCCGTGGATGTCGGCCAGCGACGTCTTCAGCGTCTGCTGCGATTCCTGCACGCCGGTCGCGGCTTCGGCCGATACGCTGCGCATTTCCCGCGCGGCAATGGCAATGCGATGATTGCCCGCCAGCGTTTGTGCGGCGGATTCGCGCAGCGCGCGGCATACCTGCGCCTGGCGCTGCACGCGCGCGGCGACTTCCTCGACGTGACCCAATGCGTCGCAGATTTCGATTCCCAGTTTGCCGGCTTGCGCGGCGATATCGCCAACGAGCGCTTGCGAACGGCCGGCCCGGCGAAAGCTGAAACGCGTCATGCTGGTCTCCTGATGGTGCGCCTCGCGCAGTCAATGGGCGCGCTCATCCAGTGCGGATGTCGCGTCTTCTCGATAGATTTACGGCAAGCTTGCAAAGGACTTGATACGGGGTATCCCGCAGTCAATCGGTATCATGAGCGTTCAGCTTGCAAGTCCGCAGCCATTCTTTTCTTTCACCGGCAATCCATGATCGACTCTTTCGCGCACGTTTCGGGCTGGCAACAGCTCTATCATCTGTGGGAGCTGATTGTGATGCTCTGCAAGTTTCTCTGGGGGTTGTTGCGGTTGCTGGGCGGCGGTTGAAGGGGCGTGATGTGCCTGCTCCGGGTTGCTGGCGACACGGCGACACGGCGACACGGCGACACGGCAACACGGCAACACGGCAACACGGCAACACGGCAACACAGCGACACAGCGACACAGCGACACAGCGACACAGCGACACAGCGACACAGCGACACAGCGACACAGCGACACAGCGACACAGCGACACAGCGACACGTCCGTCGCGTTGCGCGTTACAGAAGGTCAGACCGGCGTACTGCCCATGTCTTCGGACACCGCCACCCCCGCTGCATGTGAGCCGAGAAATTCGCGCAAATCAACCATCACGCGCTCGGGCGCTTCTTCCATTGGAATGTGACCGAGCCCCGGATACATCACCGATTTCGCTCCCGGAATGCGGCTCGCAAATTCGGCCGCATGCGCCGTCGGAATCCAGCGATCCTTCGCTCCCCACAGCACCAGCGACGGCACATTCAGTGTTTTCAGCACGTCAGTGTCGACGTCCTTAAAATCGAGCGTCGGCACCATCTTGCCGATCGCCGTGCGCGTGCCTTCACCGTGGAAGAATTCGACGTAGCGCCGCAGCGTCACCGCCTCGATCTTGCGCGGATCGCCATACACGTTGCGCACCGCGCTCTTGATAATGACGTCGGGCAGCCACCACGGCGAACTGACTCGCACCAGCGCGCTATTGAAGAGGCCGATGTAAATTGGCAGCTTCATCGGAAAGCCGGCTGAGTCGATCAATACTAATTTGTCGACGGCCTCGCGATGGCGCACAGCGTAATCCCACGAAATCAGGCCGCCGAGCGAGTTGCCGATCAGCGTCGCGCGCGAGATGCCGAGCGCTTGCATGAACGCGTCGATGAAACGCCGGTAGGTTGGCAGGTTCATTGTTTCGATTTCGCCGGAGTTCGAGCGCAGCGGCCCGGTCACGCCGAACGGCGGCAAATCGAGGCGGATTACGCGATGCTCGTGCTTGAGTTCATCGGCGACACGATTCCACGTATGCAACGAAGACGCGAAACCGTGAATCATCACGATCGTATCGCCGCTGCCTTCATCGACATAGTGCACGTCGGCACCCATGATCTTGACGAACTTCGAACCGCTTTGCATGTAGCGCCGCTGCAATTCGGCGCGCGGCACGCTGGTGATGCCGAGGCGCGCGGCAAGGGAGCGCGGCGGCAGTGCCACAGTTGAAGCGTGCGCTGCGGATTCGATGCTTGCCATGGTTGTTGTCTCCCTTTAGTTCGAATTAGATCGTCTCTGTGCCAGCATCTGCATCTGCTTCGGGCTCGCATCTGCCTCCGCATTGCCTCTTCCGCCTCCACACCGCCCGCCAGGCGTTTCGGCCGCTCCGCCACGCGCGCGTCCCTCAGCCGCCGCATCCCGCTTCAAGGCGTGAATCGATAGTCATGCGGCCGCACACGTCTTGTGCGTTTGCGAAAACTGAACGTGAAGCCGGGCCACAGCGCCGTGACCTTGCCGCTCTTCGTCTGATACCAGCTATGGCAGCCACTGACCCATACGGAGTGCTGCATCTCCTTTTGCAAACGCTCATTGAAGTCGCGCTGGACGTTGGGCCGCAGGTTCATCGTGCGTGCCTTGCGTCGGTGCAATACGCGCAGGCAATCGGCGATGTACTGCACTTGCGACTCGATCATGTAGACCATCGAGTTGTGACCCAGGCCGGTATTCGGGCCGACGATCATGAAGAAGTTCGGGAAGTTGGCGACGCTGGTGCCAAGGTAGGCCTCCGGTCCATCGCGCAACCACAGCGCGCCGAGATCGGCGCCGTCGATACCGGTGACATCGAACGGCGCGCCCACGTCGTTGACCTGGAAACCCGTGCCGCAGATGATCGCGTCGACCTGGTGATGCGCGCCATCTTCAGTGACGATGCCGTCGGTGACGATTTCGCGGATGCCGGTGGTCACCACGTCGACGTTCGGCTGGCTGAGCGCCGGATAGTAATCGCTCGACAGCAGCACGCGCTTGCAACCGAGCCGGTAGTTCGGCGTCAGCCTGGCGCGCAGCGCGGGATCCTTGACGCGCCGTTCGAGGTAGCTCATGCCGAACTTCATCGGCAACTTCATCAGCTTCGGATTGACGACGAATGCAATGGCGCGCGATTCGAGCTGCCAGTAGATCGCATTGCGCACGAAGCGCTGCGTGAACGGCAGATGACGGAACAGCCAATGCGCGCGCGGGCCGATCGGCTTATTGGGCTTCGGCATGATCCACGGCGCGGTGCGCTGGAACAGTTCGAGTCGCGCAACGCGCGGTTGGATCTGCGGCACGAACTGGATCGCGCTGGCGCCGGTGCCGATCACCGCGACGCGCTTACCTTCGAGCGGATAGTCATGATCCCAGCGCGCCGAATGGAACAGCTTGCCTTCGAACCGGTCAAGCCCCGCGATCTGCGGCATGGCCGGCCGCGACAGCGGACCGCTCGCCGCGATCACCACATCGGCCTCGATGCTTTCGCGTGTACCGTTCGAATCGATTTCGACGTGCCACGTCTGCCGCGCTTCGTCGAAACGGCATGAGGCAACGCGCACATTGCAACGCACATAGCGATCGACGCCGTATTTGCGCGCGCAATGCTTGAGGTAAGCGAGGATCTCCGCCTGGGCGCCGAACGCACGCGACCACGCCGGATTCGGCTCGAACGAAAACGAATACAGGTGCGACGGTACATCGCAGGCGGCGCCGGGATAGGTGTTGTCGCGCCACGTGCCACCGATGTCGCCGGCGGCCTCGTAAACCGTGAACGACATGATGCCCGTCTGCTGAAGGCGGATTGCCATGCCGATGCCCGCAAAACCGCTTCCGACAATGGCAATGCGCGGCGCGGCGGGTTGGGCAGATGCGGCTGGCGTCACAGCGGGTCTCCGGAGAAGGAAAAAATTCGGGTGTCTACACATGTCTACACTGGCATAACGCGCAGGGTAGACAACTGTACACTTCGCGTCAAGATCGTTTAGAGTACGACTATTAAACGCACCAGCCGCGCTCTGATTAAAGCTCATGAAACCCGTACCTGCGGCGGCTCCCGCCACTGACCCTCGTGCGTTTGCCGGGCAGGACCTGCCGCCCGGCAAACGCAAACTGATCGAAGCCGCGTTACGTCTGACCGCGGGCGGCCGCAGTTTTGCCAGCCTGGGCCTACGCGAACTGGCGCGCGAAGCAGGACTGAATCCGAACACGTTCTACCGCCATTTCCACACGCTCGACGAGCTGGCGCGCGAGGCGGTTGAGTCGGTGAGCCGCCGCTTGCGGCCGATGCTGCGGCGCGAGCGCTGGCTGGCCGCGCACGACGAGCCGCAGAGCGTGCCACGTCGCGCGTGCGTGGCGTTTTTTGCGTTTGCATTGGAGAACCGCGAGGCGTTTCTAAGCGCGCTGGCCGAGTATCACGGCACCTCGCCGGCGCTGCGCAAGGCGGTGCGGGCGAACCTCCACGAGGTGTCGGCGGAAATGGCGGACGACGTCGAGCAACTGGAGTTGATGCCGACGCTCGCCCGCGCAACCGTCGACGAAGTCTGCACGCAGATCGTGCTGCAGCTGTTTCATCTGTCGGCGGAGTATATCGACGCGGATGCCGCGCGCCGGGAGGCGCTGGTCGCCTATGCGGAGCGTTTCATCGTCCGGCTGTTCGCGGGTTCGATCCTGCTGGCGCAGCATGAGCCGGCGAGGGCGCCGCCTCAGTGACCGCATACAAGGTATGGACATAAAAAAACAGGCTCCATGCAGGAGCCTGTTTTTATCACAGCTTGATCGATTAGCGTTTGATTGGCTGCATCTCAAGCAGTGCTGCGTGCAGGTATCGTGTCAAGTATCGCTCCAGCCGCCGGAATCGTCGTTGCTGCCCATGTCGACGCCACCGCCGCTGTTGTCGCTCCAGTCGTTCGAGCCCTGGCCGAAGTCGAGGCCGCCGCCATTGCCGCCGTCACCGCCTCGGCGACGCGCTTCGTCATCGACAATCACATCGCGCTCGACAACCCGCTCACGCCCGGAATTCAGCGCCTCGCCGAGCAGCACGCCGGTCAGCAGACCGCCCATGCCGCCGCCGAAACCACCGCCGCCTTGCTGCACGATAACCGGCGGCTGCTGATACGGTCCTTGCTGCGGATACGGCGCTTGCGGCGGGTTGCCGAAACGTTCGGCTTCCTGCGCATATGGCGACTGCTGCGTGCCGGCGGCCGACGCGGCATACGGATCGGGCCGCCCATCGGCACGGGCTCGCATGCTGCCGATGCGTTGCTCGAGTTCGTCGAGTTGATACGGCGGCACCGGATTCTTGCTGTTCGAGAGCGTTTCGAGGAGACCGCGCAACTGTTCCTCGGCCGCTTCGACTTCCTTCTCCAGCGCCTCGTGACCTGGTGCGGTGGAGAGCTTCACGTCGAGCTTCAACGAGCGCACGGCGTTGAGCATCTCGGTCGCGCGTTTGAGCTGCACGCGCCGATCGTCGTCGGCGCGCGAATCGTCTTGCGAGCGGGCGCGGCGCAAGGTCCAGCGCAGCACGAGCGCGATCACGCCGATCAGGAGAATGATGCCGATCCACATGCCGACACCGGGACCATGCCGCTCTGGCGCTTGCGGCACCATGGCCGACTGCTGCTGCACCGCCGGCGAATTCTGCTGCACGAATGGATTGGCCGCGCGGCTCGTGGTGTTGCCGCCGGCACGTTCCGCGTCTTTACGGATACGTGCTTCGGTTTGCGCGAACCGGCTCGGGTCGGTGAAGCGGATTTGCGGGTCGAGCGTCTTGGCCTGTTGCACCTGGGCGAGGGCGTCGGCATAACGGCCTTCGCGATCGAGCACCTGGCTGTAAAGGTAGTGCGCGCGTGCGTTGTTCGGATGCGCCTGCAGCACCTCGCTCAAGCCGGCGTCGGCTTGCTGCCAGTTGCCTTGCGACATGGCGGATTCGATCTGCTGGACTGTCGGTACAGCGAACGCCGCGGCCGACACGAACAGCAGTGAGGCGAATGCGCTTGCGAGAAATTTTTTCATTTACGGACCGGGCGCGCTGCGCCCGTCTCCTTCTGCGAATCCGGCGGCCGGCGATCCGGCGCCCGGCGATCCGGTGGCCGGCATTCCGGTGGCCGACATTCCGGCGGCCGGTGTTCCGGTTGCGCACATCATGATGGCAGCCGGTTCACTGCCGTCGCAATTACTGGGCCGGTGTGTTGATCTGCTTCTTCAACGCTTCGAGACGATCTTCGACAGACGGGCCACGGTTCAGATCCGCGAGCTTGTCGTCGAGCGCCTTGCCGCTCTTCACGTCGGCCGAATTCAGACGCGCGTCGGAACGGGCATTCGACAACGCCACCTTGTCTTCCAGCTTCTGGAAATCTTCGGACAGGTTCTTGCCGCCGATACCGCCCAAGGCAGTGGCTGCAACGTCTTTGGCCTGAGCGATCTGCTGCTTGGCTTGCAGAATGTTCGAGCGCGCGTTGAGGTCGTTGCGACGGCCACGCATGTCGTCGATTTGGCTTTTCAACTGCGCCACCGACGGCTCCAGCGTGACCAGTTCTCTCGCCAGCGCATCGCGCTCGGCTTCGGCCGTGGCTTGCGCGCCGAGGGCTTCGCGCGCGAGCGCTTCGTCGCCGGATTGCAGCGCGCGCTTCGCGCCGTCTTCGTACTTTTTCGCCTTGTCGGCGGCGACATCGCGCTTGCTTTGCTGCGTGGCGACTTGTGCCTGAATCTCGATCAGCGAGCTCTCGGCTTTGGCGATGCTCTCGTCGAGCTCGCGCACGATCTGGCGCGAATCGCGCGACGGGTCTTGCACGGAATCGGCTGCGTCGTTCAGGAGACCTTTAAGCGTGCGCGAAATGCTGTCAAAAAGCGACATGAAAACCTCCAAAGAATGAAATCGGCGCTGGTAATTCCCACGCGCTTTAACTGCTTTCAAATGCTACTTTACGCCGCTGCGCGAGAAGCTGCGCAACGTTCGGGACCGGAGTTCGGGGCGCCCGCGCCGATTGCAATAGCGGCGCCGTAAATTTAGGTTTTGAAAACCGGATTGCAAACAATCCGGGCGGTTAAAACGCGCGGCCAGTCATTTAGCTGCTCGGGGATATTACACCACGCCTTCTCTTAAAACCGACTTAAAGGGCGCGATGGCGCAATCGCCAAACCATGTGCGCGGCGAGTGTCGCGGGGGGAATGAGCGTGGCGGGCGGGAGGCATGAGTGTGCGTTAGCAGTGCCGCTGCTCCTGTGTGAGCGACACCTCTCGAACCCCTGCGTTTGCGACACTGAGCGCTCGATCGCGTGAATCGATGGAGATGTTGGTCCCCCATCGCTTCCCGTTCACGCAAAGCGGCCGCCTTCCGTGCTCGGATCGCTTTGCGGATCGTCTTCATCCCGTGCGGCGTCGACGCGCGGGCGTTTGAGCACGTTGCGCAACTGCGCGTCCATGACACCCGGTTCCTGCGCCAAGTCCGCGATAGATGCCGCTTTGGCCGCCGCGACGCGCGCTACGGCTTCGGCCGCGGCGGCCGCCGCCTGTTCCTCGGCGGTAGCGGTGAGGGCGGCCATCACGCCGGCCGGCAGCAAGGGTGCAGGGCTTGAACCTGCGGGCGTGCCCAACAATTCATCCGCATGCTTTGCGGGTGCACTTTCCGCCGGCGCAGCGGATGCGTTGTCCTTGTGGGTTTGCAAGGCCGCCGGGAGTGCTGCCCGTGCGTGCCGCGTGCCGCGCGCGACACGCTGCAGCGCCGCGTCGAGCGCGTCTGGCGCGCGCGGCGCACGCAACCGGTCGACGATGCTGGCCGCTTTCACCTGCTCGCTGGTCGCGCCGAAACTCAATACCGCGCGCCGCATCAGTTCGCTGACACTAATGCCCAGGTTCTCGGCGGTGGCGGCGATCGCGCGTTTCTGCGCGGTCGTGACGAATACGACGATGCGTTCGCTGGGCTTGTTCATAGTCGGCTCGCATACTTGTTGGCATGGGCTGTTCAAGGCGTTTTATCTGGCGTACGCCGTCGCGCACGTCGGTGCTGACTCGCGCGCCGAGTCCATCATATGACGAGTTGCACCGATGCGGAACGGGCGCAACATGAAAATCCCGTGACATCAACGAGTTGTAGCGATTCCGGCAGCCTTGTCCACAGGCCTTTCAACACTTTCTGTTGATAACCCTGGCGAGCCTCGTCGCATGTTTGTGAGCCTGCCGCGAACCACGATCATGACAAGGCGCGAAGGGAATTCTTACAAAAAAACTGTCTTGGACGTCGCTTGATTTCTTTAAAATGCGCTGTTACGTTGCGCCGGACGATGTCTCAGGCGTGCCGTGTGGCTGCCCGGGGGCATAGGGGCGCGCGGTGTTTAGCGCCTCAAGCCACGATGCTCGACCACGATCCATGCACGCGCCAGGAGCGTGTGCAGAAAGGCGTTCAGTTACGCGCCCACTATTCCAGTCATGCCAATCATCAAACGACCGCATTCTTCGAATTCTCCGGCTGGTGAAGACCGGGACACCTACCACCGCACTCCAGGACGCAACGCTGCTTCGCGCGACGCGGAGGCGGGCCGCCGTTCGATCGGCGTGACCATCGTCATCTGGTTTGTCAGTTTGCTGGCGACCCTCGCCGTGGTGGGTGCGCTGATCGTCGGTTACGCGCTCGTGGTGATGGGCCCGCAACTGCCGTCGCTCGACGCGCTGACCGACTATCGCCCGAAAGTGCCGCTGCGTGTCTACACCGCGGATCACGTGCTGATTGGCGAGTTCGGCGAAGAACGGCGCAGCATCGTGCGCTTCCAGGACATTCCGGACCAGATGAAAAAAGCCGTGCTCGCGATCGAAGACTATCGCTTCTACGAGCACGGCGGTGTCGACTTCGTCGGCATTCTGCGTGCGGGCGTTTCCGACATCACGCACGGCGGCGCCTCGCAGGGCGCGAGCACGATCACCATGCAGGTAGCGCGCAACTTCTTCCTCTCGAGCGAGAAGACCTACACGCGCAAGATTTACGAAATGTTACTGGCGTACAAGATCGAGCGCGCGCTGACCAAGGACCAGATCCTCGAGGTCTACATGAACCAGATTTATCTGGGCGAGCGCTCGTACGGTTTTGCTGCCGCCGCGCGCGTGTATTTCGGCAAGGATCTGAAAGACATCACGCTGGCTGAAGCCGCGATGCTGGCCGGCTTGCCGAAGGCGCCGTCCGCGTACAACCCGGTGGTCAATCCGAAGCGCGCGAAGATCCGTCAGGAATACATTCTGAAGCGCATGCTCGAGCTGAAATACATCAGCCAGGACCAGTACGACCAGGCGGTGAAGGAAGAGATCCACACCAAGAACCCGGGCAACGAGTACAGCGTGCATGCTGAATACATCGCTGAAATGGTTCGCCAGATGATGTACGCGCAGTACAAGGACGAAACGTATACGCGCGGCCTGAACGTCACCACCACGATCGATTCCGCCGACCAGGACGCAGCCTATCGCGCGGTGCGCAAGGGCGTGATGGATTACGAGCGGCGCCACGGCTATCGCGGACCGGAGGGTTTCGTGCAACTGCCCGCACCGGGCGACGACCGCGATCAGACCATCGACGACGCGCTCACCGATCACCCCGACAACGGCGAAATCATCGCCGGCGTGGTGACGGACGCGAATCCGAAGCAGGTGAAGGCGCAACTGGTCGACGGCACCGAGGTGACGATCACCGGCGACGGCCTGCGCTTCGCAGCCGGCGCGCTGAGCGCGCGCGCGACGGCGGCCACGAAGATCAAGCCGGGTTCGATCGTGCGCCTCGTCGCCGACGACAAGGGCAACTGGCAGATCACGCAGCTTCCGCAGGTGGAAGGCGCGCTGGTTTCGCTGACGCCGCAGGACGGCGCGATTCGCGCCCTGGTGGGCGGCTTCGATTTCAACAAGAACAAGTTCAACCACGTCACGCAGGCGTGGCGCCAGCCGGGTTCGAGCTTCAAGCCGTTCATCTATTCGGCGGCGCTCGACAAGGGTATTGGACCGGCCACGATCATCAACGACGCGCCGCTGTACTTCCCGCCGAGCACGCCGGGCGGCGACGCGTGGGAGCCCAAGGACGACGACCAGCCGGAGGGGCCGATGCCCATGCGCGTCGCGCTGGAGAAGTCGAAGAACCTGGTGTCGATCCGCATTCTGTCGTTCATCGGCACCAAGTACGCGCAAGATTTTGTCACGCAGCGGTTTGGTTTCGACGCCGACAAGACCCCGCCGTATCTGCCGCTG
The DNA here is from genome assembly GCF_046025895.1 of Paraburkholderia sp. RL17-337-BIB-A. NCBI lineage: Bacteria > Pseudomonadati > Pseudomonadota > Betaproteobacteria > Burkholderiales > Burkholderiaceae > Paraburkholderia > Paraburkholderia sp. RL17-337-BIB-A. The sequence goes on from NZ_JARESY010000001.1 coordinate 1,870,346, forward strand.
GCGCTTGGCGCGGGGCTTGTCACGCCGCTGCAATCGGCGGGCGCGTATTCGGTGTTCGCGAACGGCGGCTACCGGATCAATCCGTATCTGATCAGCGAAGTCACCGACGCGCGCGGCGAGCCGCTTTCGAAAGCGCAACCGCTGACCGCCGGCCGCGATGCACCGCGTACGCTCGAACCGCGTAACGCATACATCATCAACAGCCTGCTGCATTCGGTTGCCACCGCCGGGACGGGTGCGGGCACCAATGTGCTGCATCGTTCGGACTTGCAGGGCAAGACGGGTACGACCAACGACGCGAAGGACGGCTGGTTCGCCGGTTATCAGCAATCGCTGGTGGCGGTGGCGTGGATGGGTTACGACCAGCCGAAGAGCCTCGGCAGCCGCGAATTCGGTGCGCAGCTCGCGCTGCCGATCTGGGTCGAGTACATGCAGCGCGCGCTGCGCGGCGTGCCGCAAGGCGAGCCGCCGCAGCCGGACGGCGTGACCGCGGTCGACGGCGAACTGTTCTATACCGACATGACGCCGGGCAATGGTTTCGTGGCCAGCATCGGTCTCGATTCGGCGAATCCCACTGCCGGCGCGAGCGACGCGATTGGCGGCGTCGGGCCGGCGGGTATGACGCCGCCGGCGGTGCCGCCGCCGAGCGTGTCGTCGAATGAAAAGAAGCAGATCATGGATCTGTTCGAGTCGAACAAGCCTTGATGTCGCTCGGGACTTCCTTCGAGGGGGCCGCCAAGTGGGCCCGCCTTGGGGGCGCAGTGAGCGTGTGCGGCCGGCTTCGGCTGCACGCTTACGTTTTTGAAAGGGCAGGGAAATCGCCGCCCTTTCACCGATTTCGTGATGTTCCCGGGACAGCCGTTCGAGCAGATTTTGTGCCCGCCCTCCGCAGTGTGTTTTAATCACGCCTGCGGTGTCTCAATATTGGGTCCCATACGGACGCTCGATTCCTAAGCGGTTTCGGTCGCCGGCACCGCTACGTTTCGCCGCGAGCGAGACGTCCACCTTCGCACCTCTCGCGCCGCGCGAGACGCCTTTGACGCGCGCGAATGCCACCTCGACCATCAGCAATGCGATGTTGCTCCGGCCGTGGTGTTACACACCCAGCATCCACCAGGGTCTCCAGAACTCGTGAAAAGTCGAATACTCATCTGTTTGATGACAGGTCTGCTGCGCGTGTTTGCTCTTTTGCCATATGGCGTGGTCGCGCGCATCGGCGCCGGCATCGGTGCGTTGCTGTATCGGATTCCGAGCGCCCGCCGGCGCGTCGTGCATACCAATCTGAAACTGTGTTTTCCCGACATGAGCGATGAGGCGCGCGAACGCCTTGCGCGCGCGCATTTCTGTCATGTGATCCGCAGTTACGTCGAGCGCGGGCCGCAATGGTTCGGCAATGCGCGGGCGCTGGCGCGTCTTGTCGAGGTGGAGAGCGCGATTGATCTCACTGACATGGCGGGCAAGCCGACGATTTTTGTCGGCTTCCATTTTGTCGGTATCGAGGCGGGCTGCATGATGTATTCGACGCGGCACCCGGTTGCGTCGCTGTACACGCCGATGTCGAACCTTTTGCTCGACGGGATGGCCAAGCGGCAGCGCGGGCGCTTCGGCACGGAGATGATTCCGCGCAGCGATAGCGTGCGGCGGGCTTTGCGTGTTTTGCGTGAGGGTAAGCCAGTCATGCTGGCTGCTGATATGGACTTTGGGCTGCGGGATTCGGTGTTTGTGCCGTTTTTTGGCGTGCCGGCTTGCACGCTGACTTCTGTTTCGCGGATGGCGCGCGCGGGGAATGCTCGTGTTGTGCCGTTTGTGACTGAGGTCCTGCCGGACTATCGTGGGTATAAGCTGACTATTTTTGATGCGTTGAGCGATTTTCCTTCGGATGATGTTTCTGTTGATGCTCGGCGGATTACTGAGTTTCTTGAGACGCAGGTACGACGGATTCCTGATCAATATTATTGGGTGCATAAGAGGTTTAAGAATCGGCCTGTGGGCGAGGCGGGGGTTTATTGACGGTTTTTTTTGCGCGGGGCGCGGGGGTGGGGGTTTTTGCTTGCGTGGCGCTTGATTGTCTGTTTGCCTGTGGCGTTGGCCTTTCCTTGAATTGTTTGCCTGCGGCGTTGGGTTTGGTTGTTTGCCTACGGCGTTGCCTTTCCTTGAAGTGTTATTGGTCTATTAGCGTTGCCCCTGTGCGGGGCGGCACTTACTTTCTTTGCCGCCGCAAAGAAAGATAAGCAAAGAAAGCGGCTCACACCGCCAGCGCATAAGCGGGTCCCCCGCGCAGTCGCGGTAGTGGTGCATCTGGAATCTGTGTTCTCGCACATTTGGCGTGAATGACACAGCCGTCATATTTCCGGCGACGCTGCGCGCGCCGAAGAGCACGGCATAAAACCGCCCGCTACGTCTTAATTCTCGCGTTCTGCCTAATACCGTTCCCCGTCATTACGTTCCCACCGCCTTTCTGACTCCGACTCAGGCTCCGACTCCGACTCCGACTCCGACTCTGGCGATGGCTCTAGCTCTGACTCTGACTCTGACTCTGACTCAGGTTCCGACTCTGGCGATAGCTCTAGCTTTGGCTCTAGCTCTAGCTTTGGCTCGAGGTCGGGATCTGGCTACGGCTGCGGCTGCGAGTGCGGCTGCGAGTGCGGCTGCAAGTGCAAGTGCAAGTGCAAGTGCAAGTGCAAGTGCAAGTGCAAGTGCAAGACGTTGACATTTCATTCGCAGTGGGGGTTCACCGATGAGTGCGGGGGAGCTTGGCCGAGGCGAAGCAGATGGCTTCCACCGGGCCCTGACGAAGCCCCTGGTTTCCCAGGCAGACCGATCCGCGACGCACGCGGTGCGGAGTGGGAGCTGATGAGCGCGTTGTCGCTAAGGTTGAATGTGCGAGGGCACGGATTCCAGTTGTACCACTGCCGTGACTGTGCGAGGGACCCGCCTATGAGCTGGCGGGTTGAGGCGCTTTCTTTGCTTATCTTTCTTTGCGGCGGCGGCAAAGAAAGTAAGTGCCGCCCCGCACAGGGGCAACGATAATAGACCAATATCAATTCAAGGAAAGGCCACCGCCACGGACAAACAACCAAACCCACCGCCGCAGGCAAACAATTCAAGGAAAGGCCAAAGAGCCAGATCAAGAAAAGCCCAACGCCACAGGCAAACAGACAATCAACCGCCGCGCAGGAAAAACCCAATCCACGTGCTACGCGCAAAACCTTCGATCTCTCAATCACTTACGCGGAATGTCCAGGCGTTATCAACAAGCCTATAAACAAAATCTGTGGATAAGGCGTCCCCCCAGAATACGCCCGTCCTCACGAGGCGCGTCGTCGATCAACACTGCATCCAGTCGCACCGCGCGCAACAAACTGATCTGCATCAAGCACTTAAGCGCGTAGCCCCATAGTTATCAACAACCCTGTCAACATAAATTGGGGATAACGCTGGGTTACGTTGAGGCATCCCAACAGCCTCTACCGGAAACAGAAGGCACCTTCAGCACCCCTGGTTCATTCCGCACCGCGAGCAGAAAACTCCACGCGCTCAGCGTGTTAGCCCGCTTGTCAGATAGTTTTCAACAGCCTCATCAACATAAACTGGGGATAACTCCGTACCCATCAATACGGAATCCCAGGTTTAGTCAGAAGCGCCCACGTTCGTCGCAGGAACTACCGCTGTCGACGCCGCCGCAGATGGCTCCGATTCCACCGGTGGATTCCCCATCGCCCGGAACAAGGCCGCGGTGTCCGTCAGCCGCGCACTCGTATAGCGAATCTCATCAAGCTGCGCATTGCGAAACTGCTGTTCGCTCGAACGCGTCGCCGCTACCGGCAACGCGCCCAGCCGGTAGCGTCCCGACGTCTCGTCGAAAATGCCTTGCGCCGAGCGCGCGGCAATGTTCGCCGCGTCGAGCGCTTGCGTGTCGTGCTGCAACGCTGCAAGCGTATCGGCGACGTTCTGGAATGCAGCCAGCACGGTTTGCTTGTACTGCGAAACCGTGGCGTCATACGTGTCCATCGCCGCGCGGCGCTGCGCGAACAGCGCGCCGCCATGAAACAGCGGTTGTGACAAAGAAGCGCCAATACTCCATATCGCCCCCGCGCCGGACAGCGCCACCGGCCAGCTAAAGCCGCCTTGTCCCATCGATGCACTCAGCGAAAGACTCGGGAACATCTGCGCGGTCGCAACGCCGACATCGGCCGCGGCGGCTTTCAGCGCAGCGTCCGCGGCTTGAATGTCGGGCCGGGTGCGCAGCAATTCGGATGGCACCACCACCGGCACCTGCTCAGGCACATGCAGTTGCGCGAGATCGAGGTCGTCCGGCGCCGCGTCCGGCGTGCGGCCGAGCAGCACTGCCAGAGCATGACGCGTCGTCAGCCATTGCTGCTTCAAACCCGGCAAACTCGCGGACAGACTCGCCGCACTCTGTTGCGCGCTCAACTGATCGGCGTGCGAGACCGCGCCCAACGTGTAGCGCCGTTGCGTGTCGCGCGCCTGATCGTTGGCAATCGTCACAAGCCGCTCGGTCGTGTCGATCTGCGCATGCAACGCCGCGCTCGTAATCGCCGCCGTCACGATGTTGGCGGCCAGCGCGCGGCGCGCGGCATCGAACTGATAGGCCTGCACATTCACGCGAGCAGCGAGCGCCGCATCGGCGAGACGTGCGGCGCCGAACAGGTCGAACGTATAGTGCGCCTGCAACTGACCGACGAAGACGTTGTACAGAAACGTGTTCGGTCCGATCTCGGGTATCGCCAGCGCGCGGTTGCGGGTCACCTGACCACCGGCGTCGATGGTCGGCAACAGCGAACTGCCGATCTGCGCCCGCAATTGCTCGCGTGCGGCGGCAAGGCTCTTATCGGTGGCGGCTAGCGTCGGGCTGTTGCGTAAGCCTTCGTCGACCAGCGCGTTCAGCGCATCCGATTGATACAGCTTCCACCATTCGGGCACGGGCTTGGCGCCAACCACGAATTGCTGGGTGATGCCCTGTGCGGGCACGGTTTGGGTCGGCTGCGCCTCGGCGCCGTAGTGAGCCGGTTGCGGCATGGCGGGCGGCGCGCCGTTCGGGCCGAACGAGCAGGCGGCCAGCGTCAGCGCGGCGGCACCGGGAAACGTGAGGCGCAGGTATCGGGGGAAGGCAAAGTTAACCATGATCTCAATTCCCCGTATGCGTCGTGCCGGATGCGGTCGTGCCGGACTCGGACGGCGTCTGCGGTTCGCGCTCGTCGGCGCGCACTCTGAACGACATGGCGTACAGGGCCGGCAGATAGAACAACGTGAGGATGGTCGCGCTGGTAATGCCGCCCATTAGCGCGGTCGCCATCGGGCCGAAGAAGTTCGAGCGCAACAGCGGAATCAGCGCGAGCACGGCCGCTGCCGCGGTCAGCGTGATCGGCCGGAAGCGTCGCACCGTCGCGCCGACGATCGCGTCGAAGCGCTTATGCCCCGCAGCGATGTCCTGCTCGATCTGATCGACCAGAATTACCGAGTTGCGCATGATGATGCCGAACATCGCGATCACCCCGAGCATCGCGACAAAGCCGAACGGCTGGCCGAACAGCAGCAGCGTGATAACCACGCCGATCAGTCCGAGCGGCGCGGTCAGCACCACCATCAGCACGCGCGCGAAACTTTGCAGCTGGATCATAAGCAGCGTCAGTACGGCAATGATCATGATCGGCATCTGCGCGTTGATCGATGTTTGACCCTTGCCGCTTTCCTCGACCGAGCCGCCGATTTCAATCCGGTAGCCGACCGGCAGCGTGGCGCGAATCTGGCTCAAGGCTTTATCGACGGCATGCGTGACGTCGATCCCTTGCGCGCCAGGCGCGACGTCGGATTGCACGGTGATGGTGGGTTGCCGATCGCGTTCCCAGATCACACCGTATTCGAGGTCGTTGCGGAGATGACCGAGCGTGCCAAGCGGAACCGGCCCGTTCGGCGTCGGCATGGCCAACATGACGAGGTGCGCGGGGTCGACGCGTTCCGCTTTGGGCGCGCGCAGATCGACGCTGATCAGCTTGTCGCGCTCGCGATACTGGGTGACGGTGTAGCCGGAGAGTGTCATCGCGAGGAAGCTCGAGATGTCTTCGGAGCTGACGCCGAGTTCGCGCGCTTTCTTCTGATCGACTTCGAAGCGCACCGAGCGCTCGGCGGGCTCATCCCAGTCGAACTGGACGTTGCTGGTGCCGCGGTTGGCGCGCATGGTTGCGGCCACGCGCTCGGCGATCGAACGTACGGTGGCGATATCGTCGCCGCTGACGCGGAACTGCACGGGATAGCCGACCGGCGGGCCATTCTCCAGACGAGACAGCCGGGTGCGGATCGCCGGAAAGTTGTTGCGCAATTCCGGTTCGAGCCACTGCGCGAGCTTCTCGCGATCCTTCACCGATTTCGCCGTGATGACGAACTGCGCGAAATTGGGCTGCGGCAATTGCTGGTCGAGCGGCAGATAGAACCGCGGCGCGCCGGTGCCGACGAAGTTCACCGTATGATCGATTTCCGGACGGCCCACCAGTGCTTTCTCCAGCCGCTCTGCTTGCCGCAACGTTGCGTCGAACGAAGCGCCTTCGGGCAAGCGCACATCCACTAATAACTCGGGACGGTCCGAGCTCGGGAAGAACTGCTGCGGCACCAGCGTGAAGCCTGCCATGGCCAGAATGAACAGCACGACGGTGATCGCCAGCACGACGAAACGCCGCTCGATGCACCACCCGATCCAGCCACGCAACCGCTTATAGAAGCGCGTGTCGTAGATGTCGTGTTCGTGATCGTCCGCTTCGTGTGCCTGACGTTTGCGCTCCGGCAGCATGTGATAGCCGAGCAACGGAATCAGCACCACGGCCGCGAGCCACGACGCGATCAGCGCGATCGCCGACACTTCGAAGATCGAGCGCGTGTATTCGCCGGTGCTCGACTTCGCCAACGCAATCGGCAGGAAGCCGGACACGGTCACGAGCGTCCCGGTCAGCATCGGAAAAGCAGTGCTGGTGTACGCAAAGGCGGCTGCGCGCGTACGGCTCCAGCCTTGTTCGAGTTTCACCGACATCATTTCGACAGCGATGATCGCGTCGTCCACCAGCAGCCCTAAAGCCAGCACGAGCGTGCCCAACGACACCTTGTGCAGGCCGATATCGAACAGATACATGCAGAGCGCCGTGACGGCGAGCACGACAGGTATCGAGATCACGACCACCATGCCGGTGCGCACGCCCAGCGACAGCAGGCTGACCACCAGCACGATTGCAATGGCCTCGCCGACGGCCTCGAGAAAATCGTCGACTGAAAGCGCCACTGCGTGCGGCATGCTCGACACTTCGACCAGGTGCAAACCGGCGGGCAGGTAGGCACGCAGTTTGACCGTCTCCTGATCGAGCGCCTTGCCCAGGCGGATCACGTCGCCGCCGGGCTGCATCGTGACGCCGATGCCGAGCACCGCCTTGCCGCCGGAGCGCATTTGCGTGGCGACCGGGTCGTCGTAACCGCGCTTGATGGTCGCGATGTCGCCGAGACGGAACGAGCGGTTGTTGATGCGGATCAGCGTGTCGGCGAGCGCATTGACGTCCTGGAACTGACCGGTGGGGCGCACGAACACGCGGTCGTCGCTGGTGGTGAGCGTACCCGCCGGCGCGACGCTGTTCTGCGAATTGATCGCCTGGCCGAGTTGCTGCGGCGAGATGCCGAGGCGCGTGAGTTGCGTGTTGGCGATCTCGATGTAGATGTGCTGATCCGGATCGCCAAAATAGTCGACCTTGCCGACGCCCGGCACACGCAGCAGCACAGTGCGCAACTGGTCCGCGTAATCGTGCAGTTGCGCGGGGGAAAAACCGTCGCCTTCGAGCGTCCAGATGTTGGTGTAGACGTCGCCGAATTCGTCGTTGAAGAACGGGCCTTGAATGCCTTGCGGCAAGGTCGCCGCGATGTCGCCGACTTTCTTGCGCACCTGATACCAGGTTTCGGGTACGTCCTTGACCGGCGCCGAGTCTTTCATCGAAAAGAACATCAGCGATTCGCCGGGGCGCGAGTAACTGCGCACGAAATCGATGGCGGGCGTTTCCTGCAGTTTCCGGCCGATGCGGTCGGTGACCTGTTCCTGTACCTGGCGCGCGGTCGCGCCGGGCCAGAAGGTGCGGATCACCATCACGCGGAACGTGAAGGGCGGGTCTTCAGATTGGGCAAGACGGGTATAGGCGAGGATGCCGAATACAGTGGCGAGCGCGATCAGGAAAACGACCAGCGCCTGGTGGCGCAGCGCCCATGCGGACAGGTTGAAGCGTCCTTCTTCATGCGTGGTGCTCATGAAGCGAAGTCCTCGGGATGCAACGGCGGGATCACGTGGACTTTTTCGCCGGCGGTCACGGTATGCACGCCTTGCAGCACGACGCGTTCACCGTCCTTGAGCCCCTGGCCGATCACGATCGTGCGCTCGTTATAGCGCGTGACCGTCACGCGGCGCAGTTCCAGCGTACCGACGCCTGGCGTACCGACGCCCGGCGCATTGTCCGTAGGACGCACGACCCACACGGCCGGCTGCGTGCCGTCATGAAACAGCGCGGTGGCCGGCACGGTGAAGGCACTGCTCTGGCTCGCAGCTGAGTTGGCAACTGAGTTCGAGGGCGAAGGCCCGGCGAGCGCGATATCGGCAGTCATGCCGAGACGCACGTCCGGTCCGGGATTGTCGAGCGTGAGCTTGGCGCGATAAGTGCGGCTTTGCGGATCTGCGGCCGGCGACAGTTCGCGCACTCGCGCGTTGAAGCTGCGGCCTGGCAGCGCGGCCAGCGTGATCTTCGCGGTTTGCCCGACCGAGAGCCTGGCCAGCGCACTTTCCGGCACGTCGCAGATCACGTCGATATCGCCGCTCCATGCGAGGTTGTAGACGGCCTGGCCCGCGGACACATTCTGGCCGGTGTCGGCTTGTTCGGCGGTGATCACGCCGGCGTGATCGGCAATGAGCGTGGTGTACTGCAACTGGTCTTTCGACAACGCCGCCTGCTGCACAGCCTGGTCGCGTTGCGCGGCAGCGGACGCGTAGGCATTGGTGGTCTGTTCGAGCTGCGCAGGCGCGATCAGGTTTTCTCTTGCCTGTGCCTGGTCGCGGTCGAGTTGCTGTTTCGCATACACGAAACTGTGTTGGGCGGCTTCGAGTTGGGCCTGCGCGCCGGCGGCATTCTTCTGCGCATCCGCCGGATCCAGCCGGGCGAGTATCTGCCCGTTCTTCACCACGTCGCCCAGGCGTACGCGCCGCTCGATGATCTTGCCGCTGACGCGAAATGATAACGGTGTGGAATAGCGCGCCTGCACTTCGCCGGGCAGCGATGCCGCAGCTGTGGCGCTGCCGTCCGCATGCACGGCGACGGCGACCACCGGACGCGGCGTGGGCGCGGCCGGTTCTTTCTTCGAGCAGGCGGCTAGCGTGACGAGACCGGCGAGAGCGAGGGCGAATGCTGCGCGGCGCAAGCGCGCGGGACGGGCAGATCGATGGAGCTGCTGGCGCATCGCAGACGATGCGGGAGGACCGGGACGCTTCACAATTACCCCAACTGGCGACAGCGAACGAACACGGCAAGCCGCAGCGGCCCGCCAGCGAAGACGCACAGGCCGAGACATGCAATTGGCATACGCGCCTGACTTCGAATGGACGATTGAATTCTAATACACACCTGTATTTGAATGTTGTAGTGAATTGGGATTCTTTTCGGTGCTAGACTTGCGCCCATGAAACGGCAACGACTTACACGCGAGCAGAGCAAGGACCAGACGCGTCAGCGTCTGCTCGACGCTGCGCAAACGATTTTTATGAAGAAAGGCTTTGTCGCGGCGAGTGTCGAAGACATCGCCGGGGCGGCGGGCTATACGCGCGGTGCGTTCTATTCGAACTTCCGCAGCAAGAGCGAGTTGTTCCTCGAACTATTGCGGCGCGATCACGAGACCATGCAGGCGGGGTTGCAGGCCATCTTCGAAAACGCGGCCTCGCGCGAAGAGATGGAAGCGCGCGTGCTGCGCTACTACAGCAGCCTCCATCGCGAAAACAAGTGCTTCCTGCTGTGGGTGGAGGCGAAGCTGCTCGCCGTGCGCGACGGCCGCTTCCGGCTGCGCTTTAACGCGTTCATGCACGAGAAGCTTGAACAGTTGAGCGCGTACATCCGCGAATTTTCGACGCGTGTCGGCACGCCGCTGTTGCTGCCGGCGGAGACATTGGCGATGGGCTTGATGGGCTTGTGCGACGGCGTGCAGTTCTTCTACACGGTCGACCCGCAGAACGTGCCGGCGGAGATGGCCGAATCAGTGCTGGCGGGATTTTTCGCGCGCGTGGTGTTCGGGCGCGACGCTTAAGGCAAATCCCGGCGAATCAGTCTGTTGGCAACTGCGCGCAGGCGTCCGCAACGGGCGAGGCGCAGACGTATGAATACTTCCCGCTGTAGCGCAGGGCTTCTTCACCAGCGTGCAAGACGACCTTGATGTCCGGGCACCGCTCGTAAGCGATGAAGGCCGAACAGGCTGCGGCGGACCAGCAAACCAGTGAAAACGCGATTTTCTCGAAGAGCTGATAACGGTGTGGCATAGCGATTAAGTTCCTTTCGGGCGCTATATTACCATCACCTAAGGGTTTATACCTAGCTATTTTCCCGTAGTCGACCTCGCAATCGTGTCGTGAGCGACTCGGGAACGTGACTGGATTGTCATGTTCGGGTCAGGGCTGGGACATGGTCGGATCGATACAATCGGATCGTTGGGCAGACCCGCGCACACCTTGCTGCTCGGGTCGACACAGGCGTCGTTGCGCCGGCCCGGCTTTACCGAGGCAGGAGTCGTCCATGAATCAATTGCAATCGATGCGCGTGTTCGTCAAAGTGGCCGATCTCGGCAGTTTTGTCCGCGCGGCCAGCACACTGGAACTCTCCACCGCTGTCGTCACGCGGCATGTTGCCGATCTGGAAGCGCGCCTCGGCACCCGCCTGCTCAATCGCACGACGCGCCGTCTCTCGCTGACCGAATCCGGCACGACTTATCTGGAGCGCGTGCGTCACATTCTCGACGACCTCGAAGGCGTCGAGCAGATGGTGGTGGCACGCAATCACGAACCGGTCGGGACCTTGCGTATCGTCGCCCCGGTGGTGTTCGGGCTGCATAGCCTCGCGCCGGTGGTGCAGTCTTACGCCGCGTGCTATCCGGATGTGAGGCCTGACGTCACGCTGGCGGATCGCCATGTCGATCTGGTGGAGGAAGGTTTCGACGTCGGCATTATGGTCGCGCGGCAGATGCGCAGCGCGAGCATCGTCACGCGGCGTCTGACCACCGGTTATATGACGGTCTGCGCGACCCCTGCCTATCTCGCGCAGCACGGCACGCCGACCCGGCCGGAAGATCTGTTGATGCATCCATGTCTGAGCCGGCCCGCCGAGCAAGGTGGCGACGAACGGGTGTTCACCGGACCCAAGGGCGAAGTCCGCGTCCGGCCGACCAACGCGATTGCGGCGAACAATACTGAAATGCTGAGGCAGTTCGCCCTGCTGGGCATGGGCGTGGCAATTCTGCCGAGCTATCTGATTGGCCGCGATCTGGCGTCCGGGCGTCTCGTGCCGTTGCTCAGCGATTACCGCCTGCCGCAAATCGAAATCACGATTGCTTATCCAAGCCGCCTTCATTTGCCGGCGAAAGTGCGCACCTTTATCGATCATCTGGTCGAGCATTTCAGTCAGACCGATGCTTGCGCGCGCGATCCACGCGCCACGATGCCGAGACGTGCGGTTGCCGCCTCGCCGGTTTATGCCGGTGACCTGCCGGTGTCCGCCTCGCCGGGCGAGGCAGCGCGGCCGAAGCGCCAGGCTTCGCGCTCGGGAATCGTGGTGTCGTCGCTTTGACAGGAGCGGGGCGAACGCGGCGAACGCGTGTGTCCGCCTAGATCCACAGGTCGTTTTCAGCGGTGCGTTCGTTGCTTTCTTCGCCGGTGTTCTTCACGCCGCGCGGTTCGATCAGCAGCAGCTTCACCTCGCGTTCGGCGTACGGCTTGTGCTGCGTGCCTTTGGGCACCACGAACATTTCTCCTGCCGAGAGCAGCACAGACCCCTCGCGCATGTCGATGCGCAATTGACCGTCGAGCACGATAAACGTCTCGTCCGTGTCGGTATGCTCATGCCAGATAAAGTCGCCTTCGATACGGACCAGCTTGAACTGGTAGTCGTTCATTTCCGCGATGACGCGCGCTTGCCATTGGTCGCTGAAGAGCGACAGCTTTTCGGCGAAGTTGATGGCGCGTTGAGGCCGTTGAATCGTTTGATGGTTGGACATTGAGGTGCTCCTCCTGAGCGGTAGGTCTCCGGCAGGAGCTTAGGGCGGCAGGCGCTATCGGGTCTTGTACGTTTGTGCGCGTGGCTCTCGCGGCTCGCGCGGCGGGCTATCAGGCAGCGGTATCCGTCAGAGTGGCTGCCTAGCGCTGCCGCGCGCCGAAGGCCCCAGCATCTTCAGCCAATGCGCCGGCGCAACGCCCCAGGCGCGCTTGAAGTGCCGCGTCATATGACTTTGATCGGTAAAGCCGGCTGCCGCCGATGCATCCGCGAGCGACACGCCTTGAACCACAAGCCGTCGCACGAGATCGAGCCGACGCATGGTCAGATAGCGATGCGGGCTCGTGCCGAACAGCGCACGAAAATCCCGCGACAGACTCCAGCGGTCGCGGCCGGCGGCTGCGGCCAGTTCGTCCAGTGTCACTACACGATCGAGCGACGCAAGCATATGCTCGCGCGCCCGTTCAGCCGAAAGGTAATCCACCGGACGCCGCGTCGTCGTCGCGCCCGCCACAGCGTCGAGCGCGATTGCCAGATCGTAAAGCGCATCGTCCTGTTCGAGCGAATCGATTGCGCAATCCATTGTGCGCAGCAGGCTCTCGGTCGCAGCAAACAGTCGCGGATCGTTCGACAGGCCGCCTTCGACGAACGGCAGCGGCTTGCCGCCGAGCACCTGCTGGAACAGTGCCGGGTCGACATAGATCATCCGGTAGTGAAAGCCGTCGCGGGTGCCGGCCTGGCCGTCATGCGGTTCGTCGGGATGCAGCACCATCGTGCCGCCCGGCAAGCTGTTACGCGTGCTGCCGCGGTAGCGGAAGCTCTGCACGCCTGCCAGGGTGCGGCCGATCGCATAGGTATCGTGCCGGTGCATGGCATAACCGGCGTGATGAAAGAACGCTTCGATTCGTTCGATGCCGCTCGTGCCCGACGCATGCGGCGAGCGGTGGATCCAGTCGGCAGACGGCTGATCGGACGAAACTGCGTTCAGCGTCAAGACCTGCTTTCCGCTCATGCCCCAAGGCCCGGCCCGTAATTGCCACCGACGAGGCGCGTGACCGAACTCACGTCGGCGTAATCCTGCTCTGGCAAACCGTCGAGCATCGACAATACTTCGTTGCTCGCGCCGGCTTCGCGCGCGGCGTCGACTAGCGCGTCCTTGTAAGTCGGGAAACGGACTTCGCGCAGAACGTCGGCGATCTGCAGATCAATCGATTCGCCGGGAATGCCTGGAATAGCCGATGCGGTCATGCAAGCGCTCCTATGGGTGTTGGTTCAGGTCTGCAAGTGCTCGTTCTGGCCTGTGAAGCTTCGCTCCAGATGGCGCGACTTGGGCAGCGCGATGTGTTGCCATTGTTGCGGACGATTGTCGTCCGTGGCAGCGACGTCCGGCGCCGCGGGGGCGACCGGTGCGGCGTTGGCGCGTTCGGCAAGGCTACCGGCGGTCGTGCTGTCCGGCGCGGTATGAACCGGCGCGGCGAAACACGAAGCTGACAGCGTCACCATGGTCAACAGTGTCGAGGTTTTCATCGCCCGACCTCCTAAGCTCATGCGGCGCTGACGGTTGAGCAAACGCTGTGCCGTCCCCGCGTCGAAAGGAGGGCGCAACCTGCACGCGGCTTGCGTGCGGCCGACATGCTTCTACCATCTTAGATGGCAAACTGCGGCGCCGCGCGCGCAAAAGAGACAAAACCTAATTGTAGATTTCACATGATGGCAGGAAAAAGCCGAGGCGGTCGCGAACGGTCGTACTGCGGTTATGCTGCGGCGCGGTCGGGATCGGCTCGAGCCGGTGTGAGAGCGACTGCCGAGAGCGACTGCCTGGCCCGGCCTGACTGCCCGAGACTGGCCCTTACTGCCTGACTGCCCCGGGAGCCTTTCAGCCAAGCCCCGCCAGCCACCCAGGGAAAGAGCCTCTAACGCAGCACTTCGAACCGCGTCCACGGCCACGACGGCCGGTCGCGCATATAGCCGTTGAGCCAGTTCCACTGCGGATGGCGCTTCATGAACGCCTGGGCATCGAACGGCCGCCCGCACGGATGCCCCCAGCGGGCATCGAAGGCCATGGCGCGCGCCATCTCGCTGTCGACCACCTTGCCGTCGTTGGCGCCCCACGGATTGAACGGCCCATGGTCGGTGCCGCCGAAGCGCGCGTCGTCCAGTTCCAGGTGCCCGCAGATGGTGCGCGAGCACGGGTTGTCATTGCGGTCGAGGTAGACGTCGTGATGATCGGCGATCATCTCTTTGGCAAGCTCGATGTCGATCTTGCCGTGATGCATCTCTTCGAGCTGCATGAAGCGCAAGCGTCGCGCGCCATTTTTGCGCACGTCCGTATAGTCTTCGCCTTCGCCAATGCATTCCTGGTTGCGGATCTTCAGATCGGTCGCGGTGTTGTAACCGCTATAGAAACCGTCTTTCGTGCTCTCGAAGCCGGAAAAGTGCAGCCCCAGTTCGTAGCGCGCGATCTCGCCGGTCTTGGTGTCGCCGAGCAGCCAGCTATTCGCATAGCCGCCGTTATTGGCGACCGCGAACATCTCGCACCATTCGCCGATGTCGTTGGCGTACTGCGACGCGCGCCGCGAGCGATAGAACTCCGGCGCACCGGCCGCGTTGTAGCCGACGAAGTTGGAGATGGTGGTCTCAGTGACCATCAGGCCCGCTTCCGTGACCCAGAAATCGGTGAGGCTGGAGATGCAGCCGGGCAAGCCTTGCATCAGGATGCGCTTGCCGCGATCCGGCACGATGTCGAACACCACGTTGAACGCGTCGCCCGCGGCGTAGCGGTCCCACGAGTTGTGCGCCATCACGATGCGGCCGTCGCGGGTGGCCTTGCCGGTGGCGATGAACGCGCTGCAATGATGACCGCGGCGCCCGCGCCACGGTTTGAGACCGAGATGCGGTTGCTGGGCCGCCGCGTGGCTCGGCCACCAGCTTTGCAGCAGATCCATGTAGCCGTTCCAGGCCAGCACTTCGGCGAACGGCAGCTTCGCGCCGTCGGCGATGCCCTGGATTTCGTCGGCGAATTCGGTGTCGAGCTTGTTGGCGAACTGGGATGTGGCGGCATCGACGAAGGTGTCGAAGTCTTCGCCGGTGTCCCATTTCGCGAGGTAACGGGCGGTGTGGATCGCGTTGCGGATTTCAGTGGCGAGCAACTGACCGTGCTGTTCGCCGCGATCGTACGGCTCGCCTTCGATATGCAGAAAAATCCAGCCCGCGTGATCGTGGCGCACGGCATCGAGGGACGGTTCGCTCATCTTCGCTCCGGTCGAAGGGCGGGCGTCTCGTGCGCCCGTCTTGGCGTAACGCGCGCTGCTCGCAATCGCTGCAGCGGTTTTTTCATTGTAGAGAATCTGCCGCGCTTTGCACGGCCCGGACCGCAGGCGGCGTGGGTGAGACGCCGCGCAATGCCGCGCGGGCTTGACCCATGCTGCAGCAATCAAACGACTCGGCGCACGAATGCCCGAAGCGCAGCCTAGCGCGTCGGATTCATGCGGAAATACGCATCGAGCAGCGACGTCTTATAGACCACCCCGGCCAGCTTCGGATCCGCGGTGCTTTCGACCACCGGCAACCGCTCGCCCTGAAACGCCATGAAGTGTTGCAACGCAACGCCGAGCGGCATATCCGGCGTCAGCACATCGAAATGCGGCTGCAGATAATCCGCGGCGGTTTTCGTCGCGGTCTCGCGCTTGTCGAGCAGATCGGAGGTGATGTCCTTGAGCGCGACCACGCCGAGAAACGCGCCGGACGCGTTGGCAACGTACAGATACTTCACCGGATATTCGAGGAACACGCGCGTCATGTCCTGCACGGTTGCATTCGGCGGCACGACGGTTTCGGCGGGCCGGATCAGTTCG
This sequence comes from Paraburkholderia sp. RL17-337-BIB-A, assembly GCF_046025895.1. Taxonomy (NCBI): domain Bacteria; kingdom Pseudomonadati; phylum Pseudomonadota; class Betaproteobacteria; order Burkholderiales; family Burkholderiaceae; genus Paraburkholderia; species Paraburkholderia sp. RL17-337-BIB-A. The sequence goes on from NZ_JARESY010000001.1 coordinate 1,886,478, forward strand.
CGCATCTGCGTCGCGCGCAGCCGGGTGCGCTCCTGCTCCTCCTGATTGCGGCGCAGCGTCACCTCGTACATCGAGGTTTTGCCGATCGCGCGCGACACGAAATACGCCACCACGCACGACAGCATCAGCGGCAGCACCACCTGATAGCTGAGCGTCATTTCGAAGATCAACAGGATCGCCATCAGCGGCGCCTGGGTGGCGCCGGCCAGAAACGCACCCATGCCGACCATCGCGTAGGCGAACGGCGCCGAGGTGCCGTGCGGCCACAACGCATGCATGCCCTGGCCAAACAGGCAACCCACCACCGCGCCGACGAACAGCGTCGGCGTAAACACGCCGCCGATCGCGCCTGAACCCACGGTCGCCGTCGTCGCGACGACCTTGAATACCAGCACGAGGACGAGCGCGGTCCATGTCCACGGCGAATGCAGAATGGAATTGACCACGCTGTAGCCGTTGCCCCACACCTCGGGCGTCCACACTGACAGAATGCCGACCACCAGACCGCCCAACGCCAGCCGGATGGGCAGCGGCAGCGGCAGCTTGCGAAAGTTTGCCTTCGAGAGGTCCATCAGCCGCAGAAATTGCGGCGCGGCCGCACCGCATATCAGCCCGAGCGCGACGAACAGCAGGACTTCGGCGCCTGCCACCGGCGGGAACACGGGCATTTCATACGGCGGCTTGTAGCTGGTGAATTCGCGCATCGTGATGTTGGCGACCACCGCCGAGACCACCACGGGGCCGAAGCTCTCCATCACGATCGAGCCGAGCACGATCTCAGTGACAAAAAACGCGCCGGCGATCGGCGCGCTGTAGGCGGAGGTGATGCCGGCCGCGGCGCCGCATGCGACGAGCAGGCGCAGACGCGGCGGGTCGAAATGCACCAGGCGGCCGATCAGCGACGCGGCCAGCGCCGCCAGTTGCACCATCGGACCTTCGCGGCCAATCGAGCCGCCGCTCGAAATCGTGAACAGCGACGACACGCTGCGCCACAAACTCAGCTTGACCGGTACCACACCATCGCCGATGGCGACCGCTTCCATGTAGTCGATGTGATTGCACTTGTCGACGTGACGCTGCGCGATTAGCAGAAAGAAGCCGGCGATCAGGCCGCCCGCGGCGGGCAGCCACACGCGCACCGTCGACGGTAAGCTGCGCGCCATTTCGACGAAACTGCCAGCCTTGCCGACCGTCGCCAGTTGCAGCAACGCGATGCCTTCGCGAAAGGCAATCGTCGCGAAGGCGCCCGCGACGCCGACCACCACCGACCAGACCAGCATCGTATGAGTGTCGGACAGACGGAACAGGTGTTGGGCGCGGGTGCGCAGCTTCAGCAGGAATGAAAGCACGTCGGCGGTAGAGGGCGTGATAGGTGGATGAAATGCACGTACGGCAACAGCAGCGCGCCGCGCTCGAAAGCGGGCGCGCTGCTGAGGGTTCGCGAAGGAGGGCGGCGTGGCTCAAGTCGCCGCCTTGTCGAGTTCCGGGTAGTGCCGGAAGATGCAGGCTTCGTTGTGCTCGATGCGCCGCTCGGACTGGAGATACGCGGCGATGTTCGGCCGCTCGATCACCGCGTCGTGCAGCGCCGCGAGACGCGGATAGTGTTCGCCGAAACGCTTGAGCGCGCGCGGAAACGCGTACAGGAGACCATCGATCAACTGGAACATCGACAAATCGACGTAACTGAGCGCGTCGCCCACCATGCAGGTGTCGCCGGCCGGGTTCTGTTTCAGCACGCGCTCGAAATACTTCATGAACTTCGGAATCCGGTTGTCGATGAAGTCGTGCGCGCGCACTTTGGCGGCGTCTTTCTGGTCTTCGTAATAGAGGCCGCTCGCGAGGGGGTGATGCGTGTCGTGCGCTTCGGCCACCACGTCGGCGATCGTCAACTGCAGGCCATTGGCCACGTAGCGCAGGCTTTCCACCGATGGCGCGAGCTTGAGCCTCGGGCCCAGGTAGAACAGGATGTTGGCGGTCTGCGCGATCACCAGATCGCCGTCCTTCAGAAACGGCGGCGCGAACGGCGGGTAGGGCTCGTCGCGGCTCTTCATCACCGCCATCATCGCGTGGGTGCCTAAACCGTCCGAGGCCTCGCCACGCGCCACTTCCACATAGTCCGCGCCGGCTTCTTCCAGGGCCAGCCGCACGAATTCGCCACGGCCCTGCAGGCCGTCCCAATAGTAAAGTTCCAGGCTCATCGATCGATCCTCATTCCGGTTGCATGAACGGGTTTGCGCGAACTGATGACGTCAGCAATCAGTATGCCGTGCAAGCGTGCGGGATGGTTCTCCTGAACGCACAAAACCCCGCACGCGGCGGGGTTGGCGGGGAGGCGAGGGCGGCTTAGCCGAACAGGTGCTGGACGGTCCATGTGATCCCCAGTCCGCCGGCAATCAACCACACATACAGAATGAAGCCGGTGGTCAAGGCGCGGGGTCCGGCCTGACGGATCTGCTCGATGCGGGTTTCGATGCCGAGCGCGGTCATGGCCATCGTCAACGCAAAGGTGTCGAGCATGTTCAGCGTGCCGGTCGCGCTTTCGGGCAGCACATGCAGCGAGTTGATCACGACGAAGGCCAGGAAACCGACCGCGAACCAGGGAATCGCCAGCTTGCGCGGCGCCGGTTGCTTGCCGTCTTCGGCCGTGGCGGTAGCGGCTTCGCTGCGTGCCGAGCGGTTCACCCACATGCCGACGACCAGCAGCACCGGCACCAGCAGCATCACGCGGGTCATCTTGACGATGGTCGCGATGTGAGTCGCTTCCGGACTGACGTTGCTGGCCGCGCCGACCACCTGCGCCACTTCGTGAATCGTGCCGCCGAAGAACAGGCCCGCGCCGACCGTGTCGAGATGCAGCCAGCCCGCCTTGAACAGCACCGGGTAGAGGAACATCGACAGCGTGCCGAACAGCACTACGCTACCCACCGCCATGGCGCTCTTGTGCGGCTTCGATTGCAGCGTCGACTCGAATGCGAGCACCGCAGCCGCGCCGCAGATCGCGCTGCCCGCGGCCGTGAGGAGCGCCGTGTCGCGGTCGAGCTTCATGATTTTCATGCCCGCCCACGTGCCGATCACCAGCGTGCTGACGACGATCAATACCGATTCAGCGAGACCGGGCAAGCCGACCTGAGCAATTTCCTGCAAGCTGACGCGCAGCCCGAAAAATGCCACGGCGATGCGCAGGAGTTTGCGCGCCGAGAAATTGACGCCGGCCGCCCAGCTTGCGGGCATGCCGTCGCGTAGCGCGTTGCCGTAAATGGCGCCTGCCACGATACCGACGATCAGCGGGCTCAAACCCAACCCGGCGATGGCCGGGATGGCGGCGATGCGGGTCACGGCCGCGGCGAACAGCGCGACGAACAGAATGCCGTTGAGCTGGCCGCGGGTGGAGGACCCCGAAGAACCGGCGGATGAGGCGGCAGCGGTGAGATGAGCAGTAGACATGGCGTAGCGCCTTCCTATGACTGGTCTTGATTCGATAGGCCTAATCCTAAATTAGATATATCGATATGAAAAATCATGATTTAGGATGTAAAGTATCAGTTGTGTGGATACTTAGACCTCATGACCCCGGACCAACTTATAACGTTCGCTGCCGTCGCCGAGCATCGCAATATCAGCAGGGCGGCTGTGGCGCTGCATTTATCGCAGCCGGCCGTCTCCGGACAATTGCGGCAGTTGCAGGACGAATTCGGCGAGCCGCTTTACCAGCGCGACGGGCGCGGCGTGCGCCTGACGCCCGCCGGCGAGCAGCTCGCCAGCTATGCGGCCCGGCTGCGCGACACGTGGCGCCAGGCGCATGCGTATCGCGACGCGTTGCGCGGCCTCGAGCAGGGCACCTTGCGCATCGGCGCGAGCACCACGCCGGCGAGCTATCTGCTGCCTTACCTGATCGCTGACTTTCATCGCCTCTACCCAGAGGTGACGCTGCATACCGCCGATGGCAACACCACGGAGATCGTCGGCGCACTGGGCTCGGTGGATATCGCGATGATCGAGGGGCCGGTCGGTGTGGATCTGCCACCGGACACGGCGGTGCATGCGTGGCGGGAAGACGAAATCGTCGCGATCATGCCGCGCACGCATCCGTTGGCGGTGGCGTTGGCTGGTGTGACGGATAGCGCTGTGGCGGTCGCGGGGGCGGCAGAAACAGGCGCGATAGGACGAGCAGCGGCAGTTGGAGCAGGCGTGAACGGCGGCCGGGCGGAACTCGCGGCATTCGGTCCGCATCCGCTGGTGTTGCGCGAGGCCGGTTCGGGCGTGCGGCAGATCGTCGAGCGGGCCTTTGCTCGCGCGGGCGTGCCGATGCGCGTGGCGCTGGAGATTGCCGGGGTTGAAGGTGTCAAGGAGGCGGTGCGTGCGGGAATGGGCATCGGTTTCGTATCGGCGATGTCGATGCGGCATGAAGACGGCGCGCTGTGCCTGTTCTCGTTGAGCCCAGCGCCGCTGACGCGGCGGCTATCGATTCTGGTGCCTCACGCGAGTGCGCCGTCGAGGGTGGTGGAGCGGTTTCTCGCGTTATGCCTCGCGGATGGGGCTGGCGCTAGTGCGGCTTAGCGGCGACCTCGGCCCGCGGGACCGAGCTGGTTCAGCGGCGAACTTGGCCGGGAGACCAAGGCGGCCCGCAGCCAACGTGCGCAATTTCCGCTTCATGCCAAGTCCGCCTGGGGATTTCCACTATGGTGCATGCCACGTGGCTCGGCGCACTATTCGGGCATCGGAGCGCTTCGGCGCTTTTTTTCGAAACGTGTTTGGAACCGGTTCCAAATGCCGATGCTGAGACAGGTTTGAGTAAATTCGACATGGTTGATGCAGCTGAGGTGGTGATCGTCGCAAGCGCCTTCGGGATCGATGCGGTCCGCAAGGAAGGTCATCTGAAGTGGGCCGCCGCGAGCAAACGGGCCGGCGCGATGGGCTTCGAAATTCGCCGCGAATTGTTTGCGGACGAAGCCGACGCCACGCCGCAGGCATTGCGCGCGCTCGGCAAGCAGATTGCGGAACTGGGGCTGTGGACGGTCTACTCGACGCCTGCGTCGCTGTACACCACGGATGGCGAGCTCGACGGCGACGCATTGCGTGTCTCGATTGAAGAAGCGATCGCGCTGGGCGCACGCTTCGTGAAACTGCAACTCGGCGGGTTCGGCTCCGGCGCCAAGGCCGCGGTGATCGCCGATTACATGCGCTGCGCCGACGTGCGGCTCGTCGTCGAAAACGGTCAACTGGCCGAAGGCGGTTCGCTCGCGCAATTCGTCGGATTGTTCGACGCGTTGGCGCGCGAGGGCCACGCCGACGCGCTCGGTATGACCTTCGACATCGGCAACTGGGCATGGCGCGATGTCGTGCCGCTCGACGCCGCCGGGCCGCTGGCTGCGCACGTCGAATACATCCATTGCAAGACGGCGGTGGGCGAGGGCGCACGACGCTTTCCGGCCGCCCCGGCCGTTGACGACCCGCACTTCATGGCGGTGCTCGACAAGCTGCCGCGCGACGTGCCGCGCGGCATTGAATTTCCGTTCGATGCAAGTCGTATCGATGCGGACGCGGCGCACTACGTCGCGTGGCTGGCCGGCGCGTAAGCGCCGCGTAGGACCTGAGAGAGCAGTACCCAAAAAATTGCGTGGCAAGAGGCTCGTCTGGAGAAGGAAGTACACGGAACGGGCGGAAGCACACGCAGAGAAGCGCGAGCGACACAGCACATGCAAGGCAGCGTGCACAGCGCCGCTCAAGCGACGCAGCACAAGCGACGCAGTACAAGCAACGCAGTACAAGCAACGCAGTACAAGCAACGCAAGCAGCAAAAAGCAACACAAGCAGCTCACCGGAACCCGCAGGAGCGAAGCATGAGCAACACAACCGCGGCACTCGACGTCATCACCTACGGCGAAGCGATGGCCATGTTCGTGGCTGCCGAAACCGGCGCGCTCGCCGGCGTCGGGCAGTTCACCAAGCGCGTCGCGGGGGCCGATCTGAACGTGGCGATCGGCCTGTCGCGACTGGGTTTCAAGGTGGGCTGGATGAGCCGCGTCGGCCGCGATTCATTCGGCCAGTACGTGCGCGACACGCTGACGAAAGAAGGCATCGACCAGCGCTGCGTCACCACCGACGAATGCTACCCGACCGGCTTTCAACTGAAGTCGAAGAACGACGACGGCAGCGATCCGGCCGTCGAGTACTTCCGCAAAGGCTCGGCGGCGAGCCACCTGTCGTTGGCCGACTACGTCGCCGATTACGTGCTGCCGGCGCGTCACTTGCATCTGACCGGCGTGGCGCCGGCGATCTCGGCCAGCTCGCGCGAACTCGCGTTCCATCTGGCGCGAGAAATGCGTGCTGCCGGCAAGACGATTTCGTTCGACCCGAATCTGCGCCCGACGCTGTGGCCCTCGCGCGGCGCGATGGTCGAAGGCTTGAACGCCCTCGCCGCATTGGCCGACTGGGTGCTGCCCGGCATCGGCGAAGGCGAGATCCTGACCGGCTACACGCAGCCGGACGACATCGCCAGGTTTTACCTGGACCAGGGCGCGCGCGGCGTGGTCATCAAGCTCGGTGCGCAAGGCGCGTATTTCCGCACCGCCGACGATGCCGCCGTGATCGCCGGCCAGCCGGTCGCGAAGGTGGTGGACACGGTCGGCGCGGGCGATGGCTTTGCCGTCGGCGTGGTCAGCGCGTTGCTCGAAGGCAGGACGCTGTCGCAGGCGGTGGCGCGTGGCAACCGCATCGGCGCACTGGCGATCCAGGTGATCGGCGATTCGGAAGGCCTGCCGAGTCGCGCGGAACTCGACGCGCTCGAACGCGCCGACGTGACGCCGGTTGCCGCTGCAGCCTGAGCGCGTGTACGCCGTGCCGAATGTCGTATTCAACGCATCCGGCGCAAGTAGAGCAAGTAGAGCAAGTAGAGCAAGTAGAGCAAGTAGAGCAAGTAGAGCAAGTAGAGCAAGTAGAGCAAGTAGAGCAAGTAGAGCAAGCAGCGCAAGTAACGCAAGCAGCAGCCCATCAGCTTCGGCCAGTTCGATAACAGCAAGAGCGCTCGAATAGCGCCCCATGACCGCCCATCATTGCTTCGGGAAGCCGTTAGCAACTATCTTGAATGGGACCAGACTAAGTGCTTTGCATGGGACCGGAGTAAGCGCTAAAGCGCTAACTCCGGTCGACAGCCAAAGCGCTAACTCTGGTCGACAGCTAAAGCACCAACTCTGGTCGACAAAGGAGACTCCCATGACTTCATCGCTCGCGATTCGCCGCTGGTGGACGATCATGCCGATCGTATTCATCACGTACAGCCTCGCTTATCTCGACCGTGCGAACTTCGGGTTCGCGTCGGCCGCCGGCATCAACCAGGATCTCGGTATCAGCAAAGGCTTGTCGTCGTTGATCGGCGCATTGTTCTTCCTCGGCTATTTCTTCTTTCAGATTCCCGGCGCGATTTACGCGGAACGCCGCAGCGTGAAAAAGCTCGTGTTCTGGAGCCTGATTCTGTGGGGCGGCTGCGCGGCGCTGACCGGCATGGTCAGTAATATCCCGTCGCTGATGGTGATCCGCTTCGTGCTCGGCGTGGTCGAAGCCGCGGTGATGCCGGCGATGCTGATTTTTATCAGCAACTGGTTCACCAAAAGCGAGCGCTCGCGCGCCAACACCTTCCTGATTCTCGGCAATCCGGTGACGGTGCTGTGGATGTCGGTGGTGTCGGGCTATCTGGTGCACTCGTTTGGCTGGCGTCCCATGTTCATCGCTGAAGGCGTGCCCGCGATCCTGTGGGCGGTGTGCTGGTGGTTCATCGTGCAGGACAAGCCGCAGCAGGTGTCGTGGCTGACGCAGCAGCAGAAGGACGATCTCGCCGGGACGTTGCGCGCCGAACAGGCCGCGATCAAACCGGTGCGCAATTACAGCGAAGCATTCCGCACGCCCGCCGTGATCAAATTGTGCGCGCAATATTTTTGCTGGAGCATCGGCGTGTATGGTTTCGTACTGTGGCTGCCGTCGATCCTGAAGAACGGTTCGACACTCGGTATGGTCGAAACCGGCTGGCTCTCGGCGCTGCCGTACCTGGTCGCGACGATCGCCATGCTTGCAGCTTCGTGGGCATCGGATAAACTCAACCGCCGCAAAGTGTTCGTGTGGCCGTTTCTGCTGGTCGGCGCGGTGGCCTTCGCCGCCTCGTACGCGCTCGGCTCCACGCACTTCTGGATCTCGTACGCGCTGCTGGTGATCGCCGGCGGTGCGATGTATGCGCCTTACGGCCCGTTCTTCGCGATCGTGCCGGAGCTGCTGCCGAAGAACGTCGCGGGCGGCGCGATGGCGCTGATCAACAGCATGGGCGCGCTCGGTTCGTTCGTCGGCTCGTATGTGGTCGGCTATCTGAATGGCGCGACCGGCTCGCCCGCGGCATCGTATGCGTTCATGAGCGTGGCGCTGGTCGCCGCGGTGATTCTGACGCTGATCGTCAAGCCGCAACAAACGCAGCCGCAAACGAAGGCCGCCTCACTCGCTACACCGTTGCAAGGAAAATGAACTGATGAAGAAGATCGTCGCCTGGAAGTCGTTGCCCGAGGATGTGCTCGCGTATCTGCAACAGCATGCGCAAGTCGTGCAGGTCGACCCCGCGCAACATGACACGTTCGTCGCCGCCTTGAAGGATGCGGACGGCGGCATCGGTTCGAGCGTGAAAATCACGCCGGCGATGCTCGAAGGCGCGAGCCGGCTGAAGGCGCTGTCGACCATCTCGGTGGGCTTCGATCAGTTCGACGTCGCCGATCTCACGCGCCGCGGCATCGTGCTCGCGCACACGCCGGACGTGCTCACCGAGTCCACCGCGGATACGGTGTTCTCGCTGATTCTGGCCGCGGCGCGGCGGGTTGTGGAGCTCGCCGAGTGGGTGAAGGCGGGACAGTGGAAGCACGGTGTCGGGCCTGAGCAGTTCGGCGTCGAGGTGCAGGGCAAGACGCTCGGCATCGTCGGGTTGGGGCGGATTGGCGGCGCGGTCGCGCGGCGCGCGGCGCTCGGCTTCAACATGAAGGTGCTGTACACGAACCGCAGCGCGAACCCGCAGGCGGAACAGGCTTACGGCGCGCGCCGCGTCGAGTTGGCGGAGCTGCTCGCCAGCGCCGACTTCGTCTGCCTGCAAGTGCCGCTCACGCCCGAGACGAAGCACATGATCGGCGCGGCAGAGCTTGAATCGATGAAGAAGAGCGCGATTCTGATCAACGCATCGCGCGGTGCGACGGTCGATGAAAAGGCGCTGATCGAAGCGCTGCAAAACGGCACGATTCACGGCGCGGGTCTGGACGTGTTCGACACCGAGCCGCTGCCGGCCGATTCGCCACTGCTGAAAATGGCGAACGTGGTCGCGCTGCCGCATATCGGCTCGGCGACGCACGAGACCCGCCATGCGATGGCGCGCAATGCGGCGGAGAACCTCGTCGCAGCCCTCGAGGGCACGCTCGCGACCAACATCGTCAACCGCGACGTGTTGAAGAAATGAGCACGACGCCGCTTGCCGCCCCGCGCCGCGCGACGATTACCGACGTCGCGCGCGAAGCCGGCACCGGCAAGACCAGCATCTCGCGCTATCTGAATGGCGAGATGAGCGTGCTGTCGCCTGAGTTGCGGGCACGCATCGAGGCGGCCATCGAGCGGCTCGACTATCAGCCGAACCAGATGGCGCGCGGCCTCAAGCGCGGCCGCAACCGCCTGATCGGCATGCTGCTCGCCGACTTGACCAACCCCTATACCGTGGAAGTGCTGCAAGGCGTGGAAGCCGCTTGTCACGCGCTCGGGCTGATGCCGCTGATCTGCCATGCGGCCAATGAAGTCGAAATGGAGCGGCGCTATCTGCAACTGCTGACCACGTATCGCGTGGAAGGCGTGATCGTCAACGCGCTCGGCGTGCGTGAGGAAACGCTGCGGCCGGTAGGGGGCGGCGGAATTCCGGCGGTGCTGGTCGACCGTTCGGTGGAGGGGCTCGTCGCCGACATGGTCGGACTGGACAACCGGGCGGCGGCTGAACTTGGTACGCGGCATCTGCTCGAAAACGGCTTTGACGATATCTGGTTTGTGGTGCAGCCCTTCGAGCAGGTCAGTTCGCGGCAACTGCGCGAGGCGGCGTTTCGCGAGGTGATGAGGAGTGAGGGTGGCGAGGGTGGCGCCGCCAGGACTAGTGGAAAAAGCGAAGGCGGCAAGGGCTGCGCGCGTGGGCATACGCTGGTGCTGAACCTTGCGGAGCCGGCAGCCATCGAGCGCGCTCTCGCCGAACTGGACTGCGCCATCGATGCAGCCGGCGGTCCTCGCGGCGCGCTGGCCAGCGGGGCAGATAACGCCGCACGCATCAGCACCGGCGATGCCTCAGCCAACGCCGCAGGCAACGCGACAGCCAACGCGACAGCCAACGCCGCAGGCAACACGACAACCAACGCCACAACCATCTCCCCCAGCAAACCCAGCCGCATCGCCTTGTTCGCGGCCAACGCGCCGGTCGCGCTCTGCCTCGCGCTGCATCTGAAAGCGCGCTACGGCGCGGATTGGCAGACGCGCGTCGCGCTGCTGTCGATCGACGATCCCGAATGGGCCGAATTGACCGGCGTCACCACCATCCGCCAGCCGACCTACGAGATCGGCTACCGCGCGGTCGAATTTCTCCATGAGCGCATCGAAGGGATTCAAACCACCGCGCGTGATTGCCTCCTGCCAGGCGAATTGATCGTCCGCGCCTCAACTTTGCGCTGACTTCGCGCTGACTTCGCGCTGATCTGCGATCATTCGGGCTGCGGCGCGCAGCGGGTGCGCGCCGGTCATCGCAAGGAAACTCATGGTTGTTGCACCGCTTACCCTCTCGAGCCTCGCCGTCGCGACCCTGTTCGTCGCCGCCTTACCCTTCCTGATCTACCGCCGCCTGCGCCGCACGCTCGCGCTGAACCCGCGTGACGCGATCACCGGCATCGCTATCTTCGCGTTGTTCGCGATGGTGATCGAGCGCGCGCTGAACGACTACGTGCTGCATCGGAACGAAGCGACCGCTACTTTCCTGTCCAATCCGCTGGCCTTCGTGGTGTACGGCGCGCTGGTGGCGGGTGTCTGTGAGGAAGTGGGGCGTTTCATCGGCATGCGGCTGTTGCTTAAGCGGGCGGCGGCGAAGTCCGCATCGGACGTGGCGGGCATGGGCGACGGCACGGCGCTCACTTATGGCCTCGGGCACGGCGGCGCTGAAGCGTGGCTCGTCGGCGTGCTGGTGCAGATTCAATGGATCCTGTTCGCCGTTTTCGAAAACCGTGGTGAGCTCGACGGTTACCTGGGCAATCTGCCGACCGATTCGGTGATGCGCATCCACCTGATCCTCGCCAGCCTGACGCCGCAGACGGCTGGGATTTTCGCGCTCGAACGGGTGGCCGCACTGGTGTTCCAGATCGGCTTGTCGGTGCTGATGTGGCGCGGCGTGCGAGCGGGCTGGCGCGGCATCCTGCCGCTCGCGATCGTGCTGCACGCGCTGGTGGACGTGCCAGCTGCATTATTCCAGGCGCAGCTCGTGCCGCTCGCAGCGGTGGACGGTGCGTATGCGGCGGGCGCGGTGATCGTCGCGAGCGTGTTGTTCAGAGTGTTCCGCCGGCCGGCCGTTGCCGCGTAAGGCGTTTGTCGCGCAAGCCATTCGTGACTTCTAACTTTCGGGGTACCCTTTCGGTACACCGTTCAGGCTCATCCTTTCGGCATACCTCATGGAAGCATACCAATACGACTGCGCCAATCCCGAGTTCGAGGAATTGGCACGCGTCATCAGCGATCTGTTTCCCGAGCAGACGCAGTTCATCCAGCGTGCCGGCGAAGACGGCACGCCGACGTTGGCGATTCACTGGGTTGCAATGCGTTTCGGTGCGGCCGCGCGCCGGATCGTGATGACCGTGGTGATCGCGCCGGCGGCGTTGGCGCGTTATCGCGCGATGCCGGCGCGGCTGCGTGGCCGGAGTTTCGCGGTGCTGCGGGCGTATGTCGAAGCAAGCATCGGCTCGCTCGAAGAACAGTACGCGAACGGCGAGACGGTGCCGCGCGAAGTGACAGTGGATCTCGGCGACGAGTTTGCTTGAAACGGTCGACTCAATGTTCCCGGTTTGAAGGCGGGTCTGGGCGCAGTCGGACAAACGTGATCGCAGGGCTGCGTCTCGACGGCTGCGACTCGACGGCCGCAACTCAATAGCCGTGACCGCCGGCCGCGACTCAATCCACCAGCTTATAGACCTTCGCAAAACGTGCGGCCTGCACCACGCCGTAGTCGCCGGGCGCGTACTGCATGATCCAGTCGCCAGCCGCGCCGTGCAGCACGTCGCCGCCGCTCGCTGAGCGAGCCAGCGAAAACGCTTCATTCATCTGTTTGGCCAGCACCACCGCCGGACGGTTGCGGTACGCACCCGGTTCGCCGTGGGCGCGGGTGCTGTCTTCCGGCAGGTATTTGATGTCGAAGCGTTCGCGCGAAACAACCCAGCGGTCGCCGGTCGATCCAGTGATCAGCGCATCGCCACGGGCGTAACGGTTTGGACCTTCCAGGCTCATCAATTCGCCTTCGGTAGCGGCGAACTCGACAGTCACTGTTTCGTTTTTGACGACGCGGTGGGTGGCTGCATCGGTGCGCAGGTCGAGGTTTTTGAGTTCTGTCATGGAGCGATCTGGAGTGAGGAGGGTGGCGCCGCGCTGCGGCTGGATGTTCGCATCATGCCAGATGCATCGCGATATATTTTTTGCGTTGGCGACATTGCTTTGTGGTTCATCGTGATCGGTTTCGCCAGGCCGGATCGATGGCAGGAAATACGGAAGGTTCTCTCGACGCGGACACTACCGATGCGGACACTACATATGTGATACCGGAAGGATCGCTTGCGTCGCCACAATCGTTCTGCGGATTCAGACATTGTGACACCAGGGAGGTGGACCATGAAAGTCGACGCGAAGGGTCATGCGATGTATCAGGTTGACGAGAATCAAGGTGCGGGTGGAACAACGCCGGCTGCGCCCAGCCGCCAGCCTCGCATCTACCCGACAACTTCATCAGCACGGTCCGGCGCCGAACCGGGGAGGGAAGGCGGGCTTATCGACCGCAAAAAGGAGCCTGCGGCCGGTGCGGGGCGAGATGCCGGCCACTCGGTGCCGGGTCAAGTAAAGGAGGGTGAGCAGGAAAAAAAGCCGGACAAGGATAACGATGCGGGAGGTGCGCTGGCCGGTCTTGGGTCAAGCCCTACGAATACAGGCCCACAGGCATCGCCTAGTCCATCTGCGGGACCGCCAAGTGGCAATTCACTCCAGTTCAAGGTTGGAGGCCTGATCAGCGCGGTGCCTCCATCCATGCCGGGCGGCGGCTCCGCGCCAACCGGTTCGATGTCACGGCCAGGCCTGATACAACGTTCCAATCGTGCAGGCCACCTTGGCGGCATTCTGGTCGGAAACGGCGCGAAAGCGATCAAGGATGCAGGAGGCCTCGCGCACGGGAAGGATAAACAGGAGACTAAACAGTTCGCCTTGCAACTCAGCAAGGACATTGCCAATGGCATTGCCACAGGTATTGACCTGTCGAGGGTTCCCGATAAAAAGGCAATGAGGTCGAGTTATCGGACCTCACCACGACGGCAAGGCGTCTACGAAGTGCCCCAGCATTCCGGCCAGCCCGCCTCTGGAGGGCAGATCGAGTTGAAGAACATGCGTAACGCGCCGAAAGATCGCGGGACGCAGACCGTTCGGCCGCAAACCACCAACGCTGGTACACAGCCCGCGCCAATCAGCAAGTCCGACACGGGTACGCAGGTACAGCCCAACCAGTCAGGCAAGCAAACACAGGCAAATACGCCGATGCGATCGCAGGGGGCGCAGTCCACGCCCCAAACCCACGCAGCCTCGGTGCAGACCACATCTCCCACTCATTCCGGTACGCAGACGCCAAGCTCGCAAGGACCAGACCATGATCGCCCACGAAGCGCAGGAGAGCACTCGACCGATCCGGCGTCGAATGACCCGCGCAGGCCGGCTGGTTCGCCGAACAGCCACCAGGCGACACAAACCGCGCAAGGTTCGCAGATTAGTCAAGGGACAACGACGCAAGCGCCTGGCCAAAAGAATGCTGGAGTTCAGGTCAAAGCTGCCCCGCAGGAGCGTGGCAGTCAGCATGGGCCCGCGACACGCTCGGTGCCGACACAGACCGCAGTTCAGCCTACATCGGCCGGCACGCCCCCCCTCAGCCTGTCCAGAAAAAGGCAGATGCGTCGGAGCAGACTGACCAGACCCACGCGTCAACGGATAGGGGGCAAAGTACGAAGACGACAACGGCGACCCAAGCCGGCCCATTTCAGGTTGTAAGCGGTACGCAAACCGATGCGGGTGCGACACAAGCAACGCAGCACCGCCCAACAAGTCAGGATGCCGCCACGCAGTCCACGAGGCCATCTACCCATACCTCTGCCACACAGCACACATCGGTACCCGTGTCCGTGCAATCACAGACGCAAGTCAAACGCATGTCCGCTGAGACTCAAACCGGGTCGGACAATTCGAAGAGCACGCAAACACACCCGGATGCGCACAACGTCGGGACGCAATCGCAAAGTAGTACTGGAGAATCTGCCACACAGGCCAAGCCCGACAGTTCGGACAAATCCGTACAGACACAGCCACGGACGGAGGATACGGGAACCCAGACGCCCCCTCCGCCAGCCGGGGGCACGAAGCAGGACGGTAGCTCCGGTAGCCAGTCACCGCGGAGCCAACCGGTGGTTGCTACGCAGACCACGTCAGCTCACGCAGGTGGCACGGGCTCGGGAGCGACTCATGTGCCGCCCAGCGTTAAAGGAAACGGCCATTGGGCAATCGCGGACGGGGTCTCCCTCGCATCCGATATTAACAATGTCAAGAAGCAACCCAATATGGGGAACATCACGACAGTCACCGCTGGTAGCGCGCTGACCGTTGGCGATACCCTTGCACTTATCAACGCCAGTGGAAACCACGTACTGACGTTGGCATCGAAGTCCCTTTCGCTGCTAGGCACGGCGATTGGTATTGCACCGTCGGTCGGGCAACTCTCGAATGACGTCAAACAGTTGATCCAGAACCCGAAGGACGAACAGTCGAAATGGAATGTTGCAAACAGCGCTTTTCAACTGGGCGCAGGCTTGGCCGCAACCGCAGCCTCTCTGGTTTTTCCGCCGGCCGCACTTGTGCCCCTCGTCTTTCCGAATCTTGCCGAGATTGGTCACGCAGAGATATTGAGGGGTAAGAAGAATGATCTACTCGCGCAGGGTCTGAATACCGAGGCGGCGGCAGTCAAAGCTCGCTACGATATAGCGGCGCTTGACGCGACGCCGATCGTGAACTGGTTTTCTTCCACCTATACGCCGGAATTACGTCCCGCCATCGAGAGCTTCGAGGCGGCGCAAGGAAATGTGCCAGGAGGTAAGCCAGCCGGTGAATTGCCTGTGAACACACTTCACGACCCACGTGTCTACGACTACTATGGGCAGGCAATCACGGAACGTGCCCAGCGGCTTGCCGTTGCCGCCAAGGACTATCTCAAGGGTATTGCGAGCGGTTCAGACCTCAGTTCGGTCACGATGGTGTCGCGGTGTCCACAGGTTTTTGGCTGGCCGACGAACGGACAGGCCATGCGCGTGTTTGATCGGGCAGTGGCTATTTCCTATGACCGCGTCCACGATACGATTCACGCCGAGCTCTTCGGTGCAGACAAGGACGGCACATACAGGCTACCCACCCGGGATCCATCGCTGCCTTCCGGCAAGGGCAGCAAAAACCTGCTGTTCTATACGAATATGCTTGACCCTGATGCCAAACAGGCGAAGTTCGATATGCCTCAATACAGTGCCGATCCGGGTACTTTTGCGATTGACGTTCGCAAGAGCGCGGATAAAGCCTGACGGGTGCTGTTGACATCCTCCCCGGCCTGAGGGCCGGGGGCGTCCCGCACAGGGACAGCTAGCAAATCAATATCAACTCAAGGAATGGCCAACGCGGCAGGCACGCACCGCAGATCGACGCCGGGAAGCGCCTCGAAGGCAAAGAACCAGGCACGCGGCGCAGACACCCGCGCCGCGCGCAATCCACCGGGCGTGAGCCTCTTACGGCTTCACGGTCGCATCATTCGCGGGCGCCTTCTTGCTGGCGCCCTTGCCGTGATGACGACGGCCGCCTTCAGGGCCGCCCTGACGGAACGTCACGTCGGCCAGCTTCTTTTGCTCCGGCGAGAAGCTGCTATACAGCGGGTCGAACGCATCGACCAGTTTCTTCATGCCATCCGCATGCGCCTGCGCGATCGTCGCGTATTGCTTCATGTCGTCGAGTGCCGACAGATTCGTGTCGGCCTTGCGCTGCTGGAACAACTGCCCCATCGTCTCGCCATTGTTGCGCATCACATCGGCGAAGGCGTTCCATTGCGATTCCTGTGCCGAAGTGATCTTCAACTGTGCGTGCAGATAGGCGATACGGTCTTCGACATTGCGCTCGTGGGCGGGTTTTGCGGCGGGGGCCGAAGCCGAGGCACCCACCGATGCCGAGGCCGGCGCGGAAGTTTGTGCGAACGCGCCGCTCATGGCGACTGCGGTGGCCAGCATTACGAGTGCTTTTTTCATCGAAACTCCTGATGTCTGTTCGAATTAGGACAAGGCGAGCATGGCGAGCGGCCCAACACGCATCGGCATGGCGATGCAAGGCGGCCGGCTGCCCACTTCGCCGTCGCCGCTATTTGTATCACGATATCCCGACAATGCGGCTCTTGTGCGACAAACGCTTACAACCGAAACGAACAGGAAATAGCGGGTCGACAAATTCGTCAGCATGGAAATTTTCGTCGCGGTGGTCGAAGCGGGCAGTCTGACAGCGGCCGCCGAGCGCTTCGACATTTCGTCGGCGATGATGGGCAAGCACATCCGCTCACTCGAAACACGGCTGGCGACGCGGCTTCTGACGCGTACCACGCGCCGTCAGAGCCTGCCTGAAATCGGCCGGCAATACTACGAACAGTGTCGGCGCATTCTGACGGATGCCAGCTTCATCGATTTCGTGATTGAGCGGTTTGGAGCGTAAGTGGCAGTGCTGCTTTGTTATGGCAGCGCATGCCATAGACTTGGATAATCGCACGGCGGCCAGCCGTGACAGTCCGGTTGCCAGAGACGGCGTCAGAACGTGAACATCGCAGCCGGTACGCGGCCTTTGCGCGCACGGCTTCATGGTTGAGCCACTTCGCCGCCGGAGGTCGAAGACGCGCGATAATCCACACACTTCTGACTAACTTCTTCCGCCTCGATGAGACCTCCGCGCCTCGACCAACTCGACGACCTCGACCGCAACCTCGTTGCGCTGCTCCAGGCCAACGCCCGTGAGAGCGTCGCCAATCTCGCGCGCCAACTGGACGTGGCGCGCACCACCGTGATCGCCCGGATCGCCCGGCTCGAGCGCAGCAACGTGATCGGCGGCTATAGCGTGCGGCTCGGCCAGGACGTACTCGATTCGAGCATCCAGGCGTACGTCGGCATCATCATCGCACCGAAGCACGGGCCAGCCGTGCAGAAACGGCTCGGCAAGATGCCCGAGGTGCAACTGCTATGCGCGGTGAGCGGCGAATTCGATTATGTTGCGTGGCTGCGCGCCGATTCGCCCGACCGCCTCAACGATCTGCTCGACCAGATCGGCGGCCTGGAAGGGGTGGAGCGAACCACCACGTCGATCATTCTGGCGCGCAAGATCGATCGCGGCATGCCGTGATCCGGCAGCCTGATTTTTACGCCGTTTTGATATGTTTTCGACATATCGACTAACCGCATCGTCATAACGTCGAAGGTCATGGTCATAGCGCAGCATTTTGCGCGTATGAACTGTTTTCGCTTCTCCCTAAACTGTCTCTCAAGGGTTCAGCCCGACGGGCGCAGCGCCTTGGCGCAGCGCACCTTCGAAGCTGGAGACAGCGTACATAGAACAAGGAGAAGCGTATGAAAGTAGCCATCGTTGGCGCTGGTTTGATCGGTCACACCATCGCCCACATGTTGCGTGAAACCGGCGACTACGACGTCGTCGCGTTCGACCGCGATCAGCATGCGCTCGATAAGCTCGCCGCCCAGGGCATCCCGACCCGCCGCGTCGATTCCGCTGATGCCGCCGCGCTGCGTGCCGCCATTCAGGGCTTCGACGCGCTCGTCAACGCGCTGCCGTATTACCTGGCCGTGAACGTGGCTTCGGCCGCCAAGGGCGCGGGCGTCCATTACTTCGATCTGACCGAAGACGTGCGCGCCACCCACGCGATCCGCGCGATCGCCGACGACGCCGAGCACGCTTTCATGCCGCAGTGCGGTCTGGCGCCGGGCTTCATCGGCATCGCCGCGCATGAACTGGCGAACCGTTTCACCGAGATTCGCGACGTCAAGATGCGCGTCGGCGCGCTCCCGGAGTTCCCGACCAACGCGCTGAAGTACAACCTGACGTGGAGCGTCGACGGTCTGATCAACGAGTACTGCCAGCCGTGCGAAGCGATCCGCGACAGCCGCACGCAGTGGGTGCAGCCGCTCGAAGGCCTCGAACACTTCTCGCTCGACGGTACCGAATACGAAGCCTTCAATACGTCCGGCGGCCTCGGCACGCTATGCGAAACGCTGTCGGGCCGGGTCGAATCGCTCGACTACAAGTCGGTGCGCTATCCGGGCCACCGCAACCTGATGCAGTTTCTGCTGGAAGATCTGCGTCTTTCCAGCGACCGCGATACGCTCAAGAGCATCATGCGCCGTTCGGTGCCCTCGACGGCGCAAGACGTCGTGCTGGTGTTCATCACCGTGTCCGGCATGCGTGACGGTCAACTGGTGCAGGAAGTGTTCACCCGCAAGATCTTCGCGAAGACGGTGTGCGGCGTACCGATGAGTGCGATCCAGATCACCACGGCCGGTGCGATGTGCGCGGTGCTCGATCTGTTCCGCGAGCAGAAGCTGCCGCAAAGCGGTTTCGTGCGCCAGGAGCAGGTGTCGCTGCGCGACTTCCTTGCGAACCGCTTTGGCCAGTTGTACGAAGGGCAGTCGCTGGATGCGATGGCAACGGTGTAAGCCGTGACTGTCGCGTTGAGGCTCAGAACCGAGGACCCTGCGCGCATGCGGTGATGTCTGCTGCGAGTCAGGAAGAACGGCCCCGCAGAGGGCCGCAAAACGCCCCGCTTATGAACTGCGCCCCAAACCGTTGGACCAATGTCCGGCTTTGGGGACGCGCTTTCACCTGGCGGGGCGTTTTTCCTGCCGGCACCCGAGGATGCTACACAGGCAACGGCGGCAGCATCGCAGATGACGCATACGGTTCACCCAAGATCCGTGCGAGCAATGCTTCGTAATCGGCACGGGTTGGCGCGGTGTTGTCGAATATCAACAGGTCTTCACAAATCTCGCCGCTCGGCACGAAGCGGCGCTGCCGATACTCGTCCCAATGCGCAAGTTTGTAGGCATCGTTCGGATTGCCACGCGCGACGATGCGCTGACGCGCCATCTCTTCCGATGTGTAGACCCAGACCACCCGCAGCGCCACGTCCGCGCCGATGCCCAGCCACGCGCGATCGAACAGGCGCCGCTCGCGCACTTCACGCGACAGCGGCCCGACCACCAGCGCGCTGACACCGAGCTCGAGATTGTCGCGGGCGGTATCGAGCAGGCCTCGATATTCGGGATCGCGCAGGTGCTGCAGGAAAAGCGGGCTGTCGCGGTCGTTCGGATCGCCGGTGAGCATGGCCATGGCGGCCGCGCTGTAGCCGCCGAACAGCGTATCTTTGTCGAGCAGGCAGAAAGGTGACGTGCTCGCCTGCGTCAGCGGGCCGATCAGCTTCTTCGCCAGAGTAGTCTTGCCAGTGCCTGCGTGACCGCAGAAGAAAACCAGATGCGTCACGAAGACGTGTCCTCGGGCGTGGTGGGCGGGCCGCCGACGCGCTGCGGATCACGCGCGAATTTGCCGCTGGCCTCCAGCCACATCACATTGATGACGCCAAAGCCCAAGGCCACGCCGATGCCGAGAATCCAGGTGAAATACCACATTGCAGTCTCCTTGATCAGATGTCCGGCGAGGCAGGCAATGAAGCGTTGCACATGACCGGTACAGAGAAGCAAACATGCTGGCATACAAAGGTGGCGCGTGGCCGATCTGAGGGTAAATCCGCAGCGCCCCGGCGCGCCACAACGCAGCGCTTTGCAGCGATCATGAAGAAGAACGCGGCAGTGCGCAAGAGGGCGCGCGGACGGTTGGCCGTTCGGCCAGGGTGGCATCACGGCCGGGCATTGCTATGATGCGTGGCAGTGTGTGAGCGGGAGAACCTGGCATGGCAAATCTATGGATTCGGGGCGTTGATCAAACGTCTGGTTGATACCAGAGAAGCAGTGCCACAACCAACAACACGGGAGACCCAGCATGCCGATGCGCTCGCACTACCATTGCAAAGCCGCGCTGCTTGCCCTTGCCCTTGCCGTCGCGTCGCTCGCCGGTTGCGCGTCGACCCCTGCCGAGCCCGTGCCGTTCAAGGAAGTGCCGCAAGCGCGCATCGTCCAGCCCGGTTATACGCAGCCCGCAACCGGACTGGTCGCCGTGGACGTGCGGCGCGAACGTTCCCGCGACGTGATCGTCCGCTTCCGTGATGCGCTGGTGTATATCGACGGCAAGCAGGTCACCGATCTGATGAACGGCGAACACGTGGTCTTCTATCTGAGTCCGGGCGTGCATCGCATCGGTGTCTCCACGCAATTCGATCCAGTCGTGGAGATGCACTTCACGGTCACGGCCGACACGCGTTATACGAACCGTGCGTTGGTCACCTTCGGCGACGATCACCGCATCGCGTTGCGCAGGGTTGCCCAATAGGGCAGGGCAGGACCTGGTCAGGCCCAAGTGCGTCGACCTGCGCCGAACCGCGCCCCCTTGTCACCGCAGGTAAGCTTTAACAATTGGATACATGACATTCATCCATAGCCCTTAACATGACGGCTGTCAGGGTGTTCGTTCATGCAGAAGATCCGCCGCCGGGCATACGCACAAATGCGACGCCAGCCGGTCTGTTCCGTTTTCAAGGTAATCCAACATGCTGATCAATTGCGCCGCCTATCAGGACGGCCGAAAACTGGCTGACATCGATATCGATAGCATCAGCGACTACGTGGCGCGGCCCGAGTGCTTCGTCTGGGTCGCGCTGAAAGACCCGGCGCCGGAGGAATTAGCCGTGATGAAGCACGAGTTCGGCCTGCACGAACTCGCAATCGAAGATGCGCAATACGGCCATCAGCGTCCAAAAATCGAGGAGTACGGCGAATCCCTCTTCGCCGTGATGCACACGGTCGAAACGGACGAAGAGGGCGAATTGCTGATCGGCGAGGTCGACGTGTTCGTGGGGCACAACTATGTGCTGTCGGTACGCCGCGGCACGCGCACCGGGTTCCAGAACGTGCGCGCCCGTTGCGAGCGCGAGCCGCAATTGCTCAAGGAAGGTTCGGCGTTCGTGCTGTACGCGCTGGCGGATGACATCGTCGATCGTTATTTTCCGATCATCGAGGCGATGAACACTGAGATCGAAGCGCTCGAGGACCGCATCTTCGACCGCAACAATTCGTCGGCATCGCGCGCGATCATCGAGGATCTGTACTCGTTGAAACGTCGCCTCGTGATCCTGCAACACCACATTGCGCCGCTGCAGGAAGCGATCGGCAAACTGACCGGCGGCCGCATTCCGAGCATCTGCGAAGGCATGCAAGCCTATTTCCGCGACGTCTACGACCACCTCGAACGGATTGTCAGAACTATCGACGGCCGGCGCGAAATGATCGTCACCGCGGTACAGGTCAATCTGGGGATGATCTCGCTTGCGGAAAGCGAGGTGACCAAGCGGCTCGGCTCGTTCGCCGCCTTGTTCGCGGTGCCGACCATGATCGCCGGCATCTACGGGATGAACTTCCAGAGCATTCCCGAGCTGCATTACAAGTATGGTTATCCGATCTGTCTTGCCGTGATGCTGACCGTGGATCTGATTTTGTACTGGCGCTTTCGCAAGGCTGGCTGGCTTTGACAGGCCGCCCGGCGCCCGGCGTTGTTCCGGCTTGCACCGTGCGCAACCAAAGTCCAGCATAGGCGGCCCGCCGGCCGCTGAGCTGGGCGCCGGCGGCAAATCTGCCAAGCACGGACCGAGTGAGGAATCTTTGCCGACACGCAGCGTGCTAGTGCGCGTATCCGCTGCGCCCGGTCGAACCCATCGAACGCACGCCATCGACGCACTTTCTGCGCACCGGTGCATCGCAACACCGCGAATCGTTGACAGTCTGAACTCAGCATGCTGAGAATAGCCGTCGCAAACGTTTGCTCACCACTAAAAATACGGCTCGAGCGCGAGCCGGATAAACCTGGAGATATCCATGAGCGATCGCCTTCGCCGCCGCATGCTGGCGGCCGCAGTTCTCGTCACCGCCACTGCCGCTTTGCCGTTTTCCTCCGCTTATGCGCAAACCGCGCCCGCCCATAGGCCGAAGGTCGCGCTGGTGATGAAGTCGCTCGCGAACGAGTTCTTCCTGACCATGGAAAACGGCGCCAAGGATTACCAGAAGCACAACCCCTCCCAGTTCGACCTGATCACCAACGGCATCAAGGACGAGACCGATACCGCGAACCAGATCCGCATCGTCGAACAGATGATCGTCTCGAAGGTCGATGCGATCGTGCTGGCCCCGGCCGACTCAAAGGCGCTGGTACCGGTTGTCAAGAAGGCCGTCGACGCGGGCATCATCGTCGTGAATATCGACAACCGGCTCGACCCGGACGTGCTCAAGTCCAAAGACCTGAATGTGCCGTTCGTCGGCCCGGATAACCGCAAGGGCGCACAGAAGGTCGGCGACTACCTGGCCAAAAAGCTGAAGTCGGGCGATGAAGTCGGCATTATCGAAGGCGTGTCGACCACCACCAACGCGCAACAACGCACCGCGGGCTTCAAAGACGCCATGCAGGCCGTCGGCGCCAAGGTCGTCTCGGTGCAATCGGGCGACTGGGAAATCGACAAAGGCAATGCAGTGGCGTCGGCCATGCTCAACGAGTATCCGAACCTGAAGGCGCTGCTGGCCGGCAACGACAATATGGCGATCGGCGCGGTCTCGGCCGTGCGCGCGGCGGGCAAGCAGGGCAAGGTGCTGGTGGTCGGCTACGACAACATCAACGCGATCAGGCCGATGCTCAAGGATGGCCGCGTGCTCGCCACCGCCGATCAGTACGCCGCCAAGCAGGCCGTGTTCGGCATCGACACCGCGCTGAAGGCGATCAGCGAGCACAAGAAGCAGTCGCAGTTGTCCGGCGTGGTGGAAACGCCGTGCGATCTGGTGACCAGGTAAGCGTCTGGCAGCAAGTACCGATTACGCACTATAAGAAGCATCGCAACACGCCCAGGCACGCGGATTCGCGTCGCGCCGCGGTAGTCGAATAGATGGCGAAAAACACGCGGATTTGCGTTAATTCAATAAACGCTAAAGAAACCTTCCGCGCCGCCGTTAATTCCAGAGGTGAGCGTCATGACGGCGGCTGCGCGGCGGGGGGGGCGTAGTCGAAAGCTCCTGCGCATTCCGCGCATTGGGCCGCGGTACGACAAGGGGCTGTCGTTGGCTGCTGGTCGCGGTTTGCGCCGGCTGCCACAGCCGCGAAGCGCTGCTGCATGCCCCCGACGCCAATGAAGCAGGGCGTCTGTCATGACCGATCAATCGGCGCGTGGAGGATCGAGTGGATCAAGTGGGAAGCCAGACGCGGTGAATGTGGCCAGCGTAACGCCGCTCGCCAACCTGTCCGCACCGCTGGCAAGCGGCAAGCCGGCCGGCACGCGGCTCGGCTTTTCGAACTACCTGGGCGTTGCCGGTGCGTTGCCGGCGATGATCGCGCTCGATTTCCTGTCGAATCCGATCGCGCTCGGCATCTCGCCGGCGTTCCTGATCGCGGTGGCGGTGATCGGTGCACGCGGCCGGCCTTGCGCAGATCGGCGCGAACGAGCCGACCAGGCGGATAATGACCGGCACGGTGATCGTGGTGGCGGTGGTGCTGGATACCTATCACAGCCATCGTAAGGGCGCGTAATGGCGAGGGCGGTTGTCATTCATGGATTTGGTCTGTCTTCGATGAAGATGTCCGGTGGGTCGCCAGATGGCGTGGCTGGCGGGAACAACAGGCAGGAGAGCAACAGGTTATGGCGACGATCAAGGATGTAGCGGCCGCGGCGGGCGTGTCGTTCACGACGGTATCGCACGTGGTGAACAACTCACGGCCGGTATCGGCCGACGTGCGCGCGAAGGTCGAACACGCGATTCGTCAGCTTCACTATGTACCGTCGGCGGTGGCCCGCTCGCTCAAGGCGCGGGCGACTGCGACGATCGGACTGGTGTTGCCGAACAGCACGAACCCGTATTTCGCGGAAATGGCGCGCGGTATCGAGGATGGTTGCTCGCGCAACGGCTACTGCCTGTTCTTCTGCAATTCCGACGACGATCCGGTCAAGCAGCGTAACTATTTGCGCGTGCTGCAGGAAAAGCGTATCGACGGACTGATCGTCGCCTCCGCAGGCGACGACGCAGTGCTGGCGCAGACCCTTGCGGATGCGCACGAGCCGCTGGTCGTCCTGGACCGCAATATTGAAGGCTTGAACGCCGATCTGGTGCAGATCGACCATGAGAAGGGCGGTTATCTCGCGACGCGTCATCTGCTCGAACTGGGGCACGTGCGGATCGGCTGCATCACCGGGCCGGTGAACACGGCGGTCAGCGCCATGCGGGTGCACGGCTTTATCCGCGCGATGACCGAGCGCGGCATCGAGATTCCAGCCAACGCGATTGTCGAGAGTGATTTTTCGGGGACGGGCGGCCATCGCGCGGCCGGGCAGTTGTTCGACACGCTGAAGCCGTCGGCGATATTCGCCGGCAACGACATGATGGGCATCGGCGCGCTGCGCGCTGCGGCCGAGCGCAATATCAGCGTGCCGCGCGATTGCTCGATCATCGGTTTCGACGATATCGAACTGGGTCGCTTCACCTATCCGTCGCTCTCGACGGTGGGTCAGTCGGTCCGCGCGCTCGGGGATATGGCCGCGCAGACGTTGATCGAACGTATCGCCGGGTCTTCGTCAGGCAGCCAGCGCGCGCCAGGCCGGCGGCGTGTCGTGTCACCGCGCCTGATCGTGCGCGAATCCACCGCGACATGGGCCGGCGTCACCAGGCGCGATCTGGCCGCCTGATATCGGGCACCGGGTTACTGGCGCGAGGCCTCAAAGGCTTCGCGTCCGGTCTTTCGCATAGTCTGGCCTTGGCTCTCAGCTTGAGCGTGCGCCAAAATTGGGCGCAAGCGCTTTGCGCCTGTCGTCAAGCCAGTCATTGCCTTCGTGCAACTCAGCCGCTTCACCCAGCCCCTCGCACGTCCGGTCAGCCGCCCGAGCCGCCTGACATCAATTTCCTGAATGCCCGAGTTCCGCGCGGCCTCCTGGGTGCTGCCTGTCAGTATTCTGGAATTCTTTCCAATTGCTTTCAGTGCCTTTCTTCATACCATACAAAGCCTTCAAGTATGCGGATGAAATGCCGTAAACGTGGCTATCAGAGCGCCGTATCAATCAGCGCCATCCACGCAGACGCCACTCGCTAGCCGCGCTGCGCACGCAGCCTCTTATTTGCTAAGCACAGGAACAAGCATGTTGAACAAAGGCATCACGATCAAGGCGCGGATTGGCCTCACGATGGCTTTTCTCGCCGCGCTGCTGGTCGCCATTGGCGTTTTCGGTTTGTTCAGCATGAGCCGCTCGAACGCCGCGCACGAGGACACTTTCACTAACGCCATGCCAGGCGCGGTCAATATCGGCAACGCCGAACTCTTTGCCGCGCGCGAACGGCTGGCGCTCGACCGGGCGGCGTTCATGGCCGGCACGCCGGAGGTAGCGCCGACGATCGAGCGCGCGCATTCGATGCGCGTCACGTCCGAGACGTGGTGGAAAAAGTACATGGACCTGCCGCGCGGCGCCGAGGAAGATCGTCTCGCCCAGGACGTGGTGGCCAAACGCGGCGCGCTGCATCAGCAATTGGACGCGTTTGCCGCGACCATCACGGCAAACGACCCGAGCAACCTCGTCGAGGGCGCCAAGCGCGTGCAGGCGGCGTACAACGAACTCTCCATCTCCGATGAAGCGCTGCGCCAGTTCCAGTTCACCTCGGCCAAGGAAGGTTTCGACGCCGCGCAAAGCAGCTCTGAAGTGTTCCGCATGGTGAGCGCCGGTGCCCTGCTGGTCGGCGTGCTCGCCGCGGTGCTGTCCTACCTGACGCTTAGCCGCGCGATTGGACGTCCGCTCGACGAAGCCCTCGGTCATTTTGCCGCGATCGCCGCAGGCGATCTGCATCGCCCGGTGGCGGTCACCTCGCGCGACGAAATGGGGCAGTTGCTCGACGGCATCGCCAAAATGCAGCGCAGTCTCACCGAAACGGTGCGCACGGTGCGCAGCGGCAGTGAATCGATCGCGACCGCCACGCGCCAGATCGCGGCCGGCAATATCGACCTGTCCTCGCGCACGGAAGAGCAGGCTTCGGCCTTGCAGGAAACCGCGTCGAGCATGGAACAGCTGACCGGCACGGTCAAGCAGAACGCCGACAACGCCCGCCAGGCGAGCTCGTTGGCCGCCAATGCGTCCGAGATTGCCAACCGGGGTAGCGCGGTGGTCGGCCAGGTGGTCGGCACGATGGGCGACATCAATCAGAGCTCGGCGAAGATCGCCGACATCATCTCGATCATCGAAGGGATTGCGTTCCAGACCAACATCCTGGCCCTGAATGCGGCCGTGGAGGCGGCGCGAGCCGGCGAAGAAGGGCGCGGTTTCGCGGTGGTGGCAGGCGAAGTGCGCAGCCTCGCGCAGCGGTCGTCGGCGGCGGCCAAGGAAATCAAGGAGTTGATCGACACCTCGGTGGAGCGCGTGCAGTCCGGTTCGGCGCTGGTCGATGAAGCCGGCCGCACCATGACCGAGATCATCGGCGCGGTGCAGCGCGTGACTGACATCATGGGCGAGATCGCGGCGGCCTCGGAAGAGCAAAGCAGCGGCATCGACCAGGTGGCGCGCGCGGTCACGCAGATGGACGAGGTGACGCAACAGAATGCCGCGCTGGTCGAAGAAGCGGCCGCCGCAGCCTCGTCGCTCGAAGATCAGGCCGGCAAGCTGCGTGCCGCAGTCGCGGTGTTCCAGCTCGACGAAAGCGGCTACAAGGCGCCGGTGAGCGCGGCGCCGAAGCGCGTGGCCGCGCCGGGCCGTCCGCTGGCGGCACGTAAAGTGTCTCAACCCGCTTTGCAGACTGCTTCGCAAGCCGTGTCGCAAGCTGCTTCACCACCGCGTGCGCAGGCCGCCGCGGCAACCAGGGCACCGGCCGCACACCCAGCGCCGGCTACCGCTGCGCCAGCGAGGACGCCTGCCAAGGCGGTGGCGAGCGCCGGCAGCGATCAGGATTGGGAGACTTTCTGATCGGCAACCTATGGGAAGCGCGGCACGGCAGAATGCGGCAATGCGTGCGGGCGTGCTGCGTCGCCCCCGCGTTCTGAACGCGCGGAAGTGCAGGTCCGTCCGCGCTTGTACTGCACGGAGGTGCTGCGTCTGCCCGCGCTTCTAACGCGTCGGACGTGCTGCGCTAACCCGCGCTTCTAACGCACCGGACGTGCTGCGCTACCCGCGCTTCGAATGCGCGGACGCATGCCATCATTGCCCCTCTTTGAACGCGACGCCGAATCCTAGCAGCGGTCATGCACCCGCCACGCCGTCGCAACATTCGTTCCCGATGAAGCATTGGCCGTAATCACGCTTGCGCGGATCGCCCGCATGACGACAAAGACCGCGATTGCGCATGCAATCGCGGTCTTTTTTCATGGTCTGCGGACTAAGTAACGTTCACAAGCGCAGTCCACGCCCTGGCGAGCGTCGTGATCCGGTACATTGACGGGCGCGACTACGACCTGCATCGGCCGCTCGCCCCGCTTCAGGCAGTCAACGCGCGGAACGTGAGCCCGCCATCTTCAACCGCTGCAACTCAGTGCGGCAACCTGCCGCTCAACGCGCCAGCCATAAAGGACCGACATGACGCCATACGACCTCGCGAACCGCCTCGTCGAAGCTCGCCGGCAGCATCGCCTGATCGATGCGCCCCCACCCGACAGCCTGCCGCCCGACGCGGCAACCGCCTATGCGATCCAGCAGGCAGTCATCGCGGGCCTTGGCGACTCGACGGGTGGGTGGAAGATCGGCGCCAGGGCGCCGGGCGGGGCTGCGGCTGGCGCGCCGATTCCGGCTTCGCTGGTGGTGCCGTCGCCCGCGCGGGTCGCCCATTCGGGCTTCTTCCGGGTATTGGTCGAACTGGAGATCGCCTTTCGTTTCGGCGAGGCGATCGAGCCGCGCGGCCGCGCCTATGCGCGCGACGAGGTGCTCTCCAGGGTCGGCGTCGTGCTGCCGACCATCGAGATCGTCGATAGCCGTTTTGCCGAATGGCCCAATATTGCACCGCTCGCGCAACTGGCTGATGCGCAGAACAACGGCGCATTGGTCACCGGGCATCCGGTTGCCTATGTGGGTCTCGCACGCAGCTTCGATTTCGTATCGCCCGAACTGGAGCTGAGTTTCGACGGCACCTCGCTCGTGCCGGAAGCCACCGGTAATCCGGCCGGCGATCCGCGCGAACTGCTGGTGTGGTTTGTCAACCATTGCGCTGCCATGGGCATTACCATCGAGCCGGAATGGACGATTACCACCGGTTCATATGTCGGTGCGCACAATGTGAACAAGCCGGGCATCGTGCGCGGCCACATCGACGGTCTGGGGGACGTGGAGATTGAACTGACCTGAGCGTGTAACGCTGTGCTTTGTGACGGCGTGCTTGTAATGGTGTTTTTCTGCGGTCCTTGTAACCGGCGCTTTGTAATGCGCCGGTGTAACCGTCCTTGTAACCGTCCATTACGAAGCATCAAACAAACGGCTGCCCGCGGGCGGCCGTTTTACATTCACGGCATCCGCATGGGGCGTTTTGCCGTATACACCTATGCAGCGTCCCATTGCGCTGCCGTGATCCAATGTATAAGCGCGATAGGTGCGGCTAACCATGCTGCCGACGCGGTTAATGCAAGCGGCCAGGTGTGAGGCGCAATGCGCGGTGATCCATTGCGTTCGACGCGAAATGGCGCGGAACAAAATCGCCGGTGCGTTGACGAACCGCCTGACGATGCGCCGCGTAACAGCGCCTTAGGGTGAACTAGGCGAACGAACATGTAACACAGCGCTTGCTGTTGTAGACCAAATGGCGATGCCGCGCGTTGATAAAAAAAGTACCCGGGCACGGAAAACGCATAACGTCCGCGTTCAATGCGACAAAGTGTGCGCATGCAGACAGGCTGACCGGTATAGCAGTGAGATCGTTCGATGAACGAGACGATTCGTGTAACGGAGCATAGCGAGTTGTGCTGGGCAGTACACCAGGCAGACGGTGCCGCCGAATTGCGACGACAATGACGGCAATCACGGCAGTGGAGAGGCAGCAACGCAGGCCGGCAATCGCTACACATTCGCTGTGATGTGAGCGCAAGATTGTAGGTGAGCGGATCTGTGTTTCCAAGTGAGGAATGTTGGGAGGCGGGTACGGCGCGATTTTCGCAACGTAGTTCGTGAAAAAAAATTTAAAAGGGTTTAGGATGAATTCGAGCGATGTCGTTTCCGAATAGCGCGCCGCGCACGACATCGGTCTAGACTTCGGCGAGGAGGTAGCATGGATATCTACAGCAGTTTCGCGACCCGCTTCGAGAAAACGCGAGAAGATGAACTCTCGCTCGAGGAGTATCTCGCGCTCTGCAAAGACAATCCCGCCGCGTACGCCACGGCTGGCGAACGCATGTTAACGGCAATCGGTGAACCGGAACAGATCGACACTCGCAACGATCCGCGCATGTCGCGCATCTTCGCGAACAAGGTCATCAAGGTATACCCCGCATTCCGTGAGTTCTACGGAATGGAAGAGGTGATCGAGCAGGTGGTCGCCTACTTCCGGCACTCGGCCCAGGGGCTCGAAGAAAAGAAACAGATTCTGTATCTGTTGGGGCCGGTCGGCGGCGGTAAATCGTCGATCGCGGAACGTTTGAAGCAACTGATGGAACGCGTGCCGTTCTACTCGATCAAGGGTTCGCCCGTGAACGAGTCACCTCTAGGTCTGTTCGACTACGAAGAAGACGGTCCGATTCTCGAAGAACAATATGGCATTCCACGCCGCTACCTGAAAAGCATTCTGAGTCCGTGGGCCGTGAAACGCCTGCACGAATTCAATGGCGACATCCGCAAGTTCCGCGTGGTGCGCCGTTACCCGTCGATCCTTCGCCAGATCGGTATTGCCAAGACCGAGCCGGGCGACGAAAACAATCAGGACATTTCGTCGCTGGTCGGTAAGGTCGACATCCGCAAGCTCGAACAGTACGCACAAGATGATGCGGACGCATATAGCTACTCCGGTGGCCTGTGCCTCGCGAATCAGGGCTTGCTCGAGTTCGTGGAAATGTTCAAGGCGCCGATCAAGGTCTTGCACCCGCTCTTGACCGCAACTCAGGAAGGCAACTTCAAGGGCACGGAAGGGTTCGGCGCGATCCCGTTCGACGGCGTGATTCTGGCCCACTCGAACGAGTCGGAATGGAAGGCGTTCCGTAACAATCGCAACAACGAAGCACTGCTCGACCGGATCTTCGTCGTGAAGGTGCCGTATTGCCTGCGCTATGGCGAAGAGGTCAAGATCTACGAGAAGCTGCTGCGTAACTCGTCGCTGGCCGATGCGGTATGCGCGCCGGGTACGCTGAAGATGATGGCGCAGATGTCGGTGCTCACGCGCCTGCAGGAGCCGGAGAATTCGAGCCTCTTTTCGAAGATGCAGGTGTACGACGGCGAGAATCTCAAGGACACCGATCCGAAGGCCAAGTCGTATCAGGAGTACCGCGACTTCGCGGGCGTGGATGAAGGGATGACCGGTGTGTCGACCCGCTTCGCGTTCAAGATCATGTCGCGGGTATTCAACTTCGATTCGACGGAGGTCGCGGCGAATCCGGTGCACCTGATGTACGTGCTCGAACAGCAGATCGAGCGCGAGCAGTTCCCACCGGAGACGGAACAGAAGTACCTGTCGTTCATTAAGGACGTGCTGGCCTCGCGCTATGCCGAGTTCATCGGCAAGGAGATTCAGACTGCGTATCTGGAGTCGTATTCCGAGTACGGTCAGAATATCTTCGATCGCTACGTGACGTACGCGGACTTCTGGATTCAGGATCAGGAATTCCGCGACCACGACACCGGCGAGAGTTTCGACCGCGCGGCGCTGAACGCCGAACTGGAAAAGATCGAGAAACCCGCGGGCATCAGCAACCCGAAGGACTTCCGCAACGAGATCGTGAACTTCGTGCTGCGTGCGCGTGCGGCCAATGGAGGGAAGAATCCCGCCTGGGTCAGCTACGAGAAGCTGCGCGTCGTGATCGAAAAGAAGATGTTCTCGAACACGGAGGAACTGTTGCCGGTAATCTCGTTCAACGCCAAGGGCTCGGCGGAAGAGCAACGCAAGCACGAAGACTTCGTCAACCGCATGGTCACGAAGGGCTATACGCCGAAGCAGGTGCGCTTGTTGTGTGACTGGTATCTGCGCGTGCGTAAGTCGTCATGATACGCACTGCGTGCCGCCCGCGCGGTCCGTCCGCGCGGGCACCTTGCGAGGCGCAAGCTGCATGGACATAGCGTTTGTGTTCGCAACATGCGTCTCGCGCACCGGAAATTAGCGCAGTTGCATGGGGTCCGAGTAAGCGCTAAAGCGCTAATTCAGACCGACATGCGGTGCATGGGACCAGAGTAAGTGCTAAAGCGCTTACTCTGGTCGACACGGGAGACCGGGCGTGCTTCATCAAATCATCGACCGCAGGTTGGCTGGGAAGAACAAGAGCATTGCGAATCGCGAGCGCTTTTTGCGCCGCGTCAAAAACTACATTCGTCGCGCCGTCTCGGAAGCGGTTCGCGATCGCAGCATCAAAGATATACAGAACACCCAGAGCATCACCATCCCGCGCAAGGACATCGCGGAACCGTCGTTCCGGCATGGTCCAGGCGGCAAGCGCGAAATGGTGCATCCGGGTAATTCCGACTACATCCGCGGCGACAAGATCCAACGCCCGCAAGGCGGCGGCGGAGGCGGCGGGGGCAATCAGGCCAGCAACGAGGGCGAGGGTCAGGACGACTTCGTGTTCGAGCTGAGCCGCGAAGAATTCATGCAGTATTTCTTCGACGACCTCGAACTGCCGCGTCTCGTCAAAACCCATCTGATGGCCGTGCCCACGTGGAAGAGTATCCGCGCCGGCTGGGCGGCGGAAGGCACACCGAACAATATCGACGTGGTTCGCTCGTTGCGCAGCGCGCTCGGCCGCCGCATCGCGCTCGGTGCGCCGCTCGTCAACCAGTTGCACGAGATGGAACGGCAACTCGAGGTGATGAAGGCCGATCCCGACGACCGTCGCGAAGAGATCAAACTGCTCGAAGAGGAAATCCACCATTTGCGTGGGCGCATCTGGCGGATTCCGTTTATCGACCCGTTCGATCTGCGCTACGTGAACCGGGTGAAGCAGCCCACGCCATCGAGCCAGGCCGTGATGTTCTGTCTGATGGATGTGTCGGGTTCCATGGACGAGCAGCGCAAGGATCTGGCCAAACGCTTTTTTATCCTGCTGTATCTGTTCCTCAAGCGTAACTACGAAAAGATCGAGGTAGTGTTCATCCGCCACCATACGCGCGCCGAAGAAGTCGACGAAGACACGTTCTTCCATTCGACTGAAAGCGGTGGCACGGTCGTGTCGAGCGCGCTCGAGTTGATGCAGAAGGTGATGGACGAGCGCTATTCGCCCACTGAATGGAATATTTACGGCGCTCAGGCGTCCGACGGCGACAATTGGACCGACGATTCACCCAAGTGCCGCAAGATACTTTCGGATGACATCCTGCAGAAGGTGCGCTATTTTGCATATATCCAGGTCACGCCGGAAGAGCAGAACTTGTGGCTCGAATATGCGCAACTCGCGCTGAGCCAGCCGCATATGGCGATGAAGAAGGTCGAAACCGCGGCCGACATCTATCCGGTGTTTCGCGAGTTGTTTGAAAAGCAGGTGGCGTCTTCATGACAAAACACCTGCACAACGAAGCGCGCGGCTATCAGCCGGAGCGCGGGAAAGGCGTGCCGCAGCAGCAACAGTCGGGGCATGCCGAGGCGAAGGCGGACGATCCGGGAGCCGCCACAGCCGGAGCAGTCGACATCGCTGCAGCACGGGGACACACCGGAACGCCCACTGAGGGGCAAAGGGAAGTCCGTATGAACGTAGCCGATAGACGGCCTTTGCCGTGTCCGTCCGACTGGACCTTCGAATTGATCGAAGAGTACGACTCGCATATTGCCCGTGTTGCAGAGCAATATGAACTCGACGTGTATCCGATCCAGCTCGAACTCATTAGCGCCGAACAGATGATGGACGCTTACGCGTCCGTCGGCATGCCGGTGAACTACCGTCACTGGTCGTTCGGCAAACACTTTCTCTCCACCGAAAAAAGCTACCGTCGCGGGCAGATGGGGCTGGCGTATGAGATCGTCATCAATTCGAACCCTTGCATTGCGTATCTGATGGAAGAGAACACGATGACGATGCAGGCGCTCGTCATCGCGCACGCGGCCTATGGCCACAATTCGTTCTTTAAGGGTAACTATCTGTTCAGGCTGTGGACGGATGCGCACGCGATCATCGACTACCTTGTCTACGCGAAAAATTACATCGCGGAGTGTGAGGAGCGCTTCGGACTCGACCGGGTGGAGGAACTGCTCGACTCCTGCCACGCGTTGATGAATTACGGCGTGGACCGTTACAAACGTCCGCAGAAACTATCGCTGGAAAAGGAGTTCGCCGCGCGCCGCGAGCGTGAGGCTTATCTGCAATCGCAGGTAAACGAACTGTGGCGCACCTTGCCGACCCGGCATACGCCGTTGCCCGAGGAAATCGAGGAGCGCTATCCGCCTGAGCCGCAGGAGAATCTGCTGTATTTCGCCGAAAAGAACGCACCGCTGCTCGAACCGTGGGAGCGGGAAGTGATCCGCATCGTCCGCAAGGTCGGGCAGTATTTTTATCCGCAGCGGCAGACCCAGGTGATGAACGAAGGCTGGGCAACGTTCTGGCACTACACCTTGCTCAACACGATGTACGCCCAAGGCAAGCTGGAAGACGGCTTCATGATGGAGTTTCTCCATTCGCACAGCAATGTGGTCTACCAGCCGCCGGTCACGAAACCGTACTACAGCGGCATCAATCCGTATGCGCTCGGTTTTTCGATGATGAGCGATATACGCCGGATCTGCGAGGCGCCTACTGAAGAGGACCGCAAGTGGTTCCCGGAACTGGCCGGCAGCCCGTGGTTACCGGCGATGCACTATGCGATGCGCAATTTCAAGGACGAGAGTTTCGTCGCGCAATATCTGTCGCCGCATCTGATCCGGGAAATGCGTCTGTTCTCGGTGCTGGATGATGATATGCGCGATGCGCTGGAGGTCTCGGCGATTCATGACGACAGCGGGTATCAGTACGTGCGGCAGGCGTTGTCGCGGCAGTACGACATGCATCATCGGGAGCCGAATATTCAGGTGTGGGCGGTGAACACGCGCGGCGACCGGAGCCTGACGCTGCGGCATTTCATGAGCGATAACCGGCATCTGTCCGGTGATAGCGATGAGGTGCTCAAGCACATGGCCCGGTTGTGGCAGTTCGATGTTTATCTGGAAAGCGTTGATGAGAATGGCACGGTTAGGAAGCGGTATGAGTGTAAGTATGTGCCGCCGGCGGTGAGGGTTTAAGGTTTGGTTTTTTTCCCTGCGGGGCCGGGTTTGGGTGCTCCGTAGGGGGTGGGGTTTTTTGCGGTTTCCACAAGGTGTTGGCCTTGGGCGGTGTTTTTTTCTGTGCTTTTATTGCGGTGCGCTTTTCGTGAATTGTTTGCCTGCGGCGGTGGGTTTGGTTGTTTGCCTGCGGCGGTGGGCTTTCCTTGCACTGACTTTTTGGCCTTTCCTTGAATTGATATTGGTCTATTAGCGTTGCCCCTGTGCGGGGCGGCACTTACTTTCTTTGCCGCCGCAAAGAAAAATAAGCAAAGAAAGCGGCTCACACCGCCAGCGCATAAGCGGGGCCCTCGCGCAGTTGCGGTAGTGGTGCATCTGGAATCGGTGTTCTCGCGCACTCCGCGTGAGTGACAAGGCCGTCATACTTCCGGCGGCGCTGCGCGCGCCGAAGGGCACTTCTTAAAACCATCTGCTGTGTTTTCGCGCTCACGCTTCATTTGGCGTAGTGGTGCGGCGCGATATATACCATCTCTCCTTCCTAGCCTCCTGCATCTCTTTCGCCGTGGCATATCGCCGGGGCGAAGCCGATGGCCCCCCGCCGCGCCAAACGAAGCCACTGGTTTGCATGATGAACCCTTCCGGCGAGCACGCAGTGCTAGGCGGGAAGTATGAGTGCTTTGTCACTCACGTCGAATGTGCGAGGGCACAGATTCCAGATGCACCACTACCGCAACTGTGCGGGGGACCCGCTTATGAGCTGGCGGTGTGAGCCGCTTTCTTTGCTTATCTTTCTTTGCGGCGGCAAAGAAAGTAAGTGCCGCCCCGCACAGGGGCGACGCTAATAGACCAATATCAATTCAAGGAGAGGCCAAAGATCCAGATCAAGGAGAGGCCAAAGATCCAGATCAAGGAGAGGCCAATGACCCAGATCAAGGAGAGGCCAATGACCCAGATCAAGGAGAGGCCAAAGACCCAGATCAAGGAGAGGCCAAAGATCCAGATCAAGGAGAGGCCAAAGACCCAGATGAAGGAGAGGCCAACGCCGTAGGCAAACAAACGATCAAGACGCGCCGAGCAGGCAAAAACCCCCGATTCGCCAGCGAATCTAACAAATCCCCATCTTTCCCTTGCAATTCTGTAAAATTCGCGCACGCGCACTATGAGTGCCACCGCGGCACCTCGATGCGCCTGCTGTGAAGGCGGCGTCACGACCGCCACCTCCGTTTAAAGACAAGGAAAGACAAGAGCATGACCGACCTATCCGATCAAACCGTGGCAGCGGTTCCCGGCGCCCACGACACCCGGCGCCGCATCTTCGCGATCGTTGGTGCTTCATCGGGCAACCTCGTCGAGTGGTTCGACTTCTACGTGTACTCATTCTGCGCGCTGTACTTCGCGCCGGCCTTCTTCCCGAGCGGCAACACCACCACGCAGTTGCTCAATACCGCAGGCGTCTTCGCCGCCGGCTTCCTCATGCGTCCGATCGGCGGCTGGTTCTTCGGACGCCTCGCCGACAAGCACGGGCGCAAGACCGCGATGATGGTGTCGGTGTTCATGATGTGCGGCGGCTCGCTCGTGATCGCAGTGCTTCCCACGTATGCGCAGATCGGCGCCTTGGCGCCGGCGCTGCTGCTGGTCGCGCGCCTGTTCCAGGGCTTGTCGGTGGGCGGTGAGTACGGCACCAGCGCCACCTATATGAGTGAAGTCGCGCTCAAGGGCCGCCGCGGTTTCTTCGCGTCGTTCCAGTACGTCACGCTGATCGGCGGCCAGTTGTGCGCGCTGCTGGTGCTGGTGATCCTGCAACAAACCCTCTCTACCGAAGAACTGAAAGCGTGGGGTTGGCGCGTGCCGTTCGTGATCGGCGCATTGGCGGCGCTCGTCGCGCTGTATCTGCGCAAATCGCTCGAAGAAACCACCACGGCGGAAACACGCCAACGCAAGGAGGCCGGCACGCTGCGCGGCTTGTGGTTGCACAAGGGCGCATTTGCGACAGTGCTCGGCTTCACGGCCGGTGGGTCGCTGATTTTCTACACGTTCACCACGTACATGCAGAAGTATCTGGTCAACACGGCCGGCATGCATGCCAAGACGGCCAGTAGCGTGATGACCGCGGCGCTGTTCGTCTACATGTTGATGCAACCGGCGTTCGGCGCCTTGTCGGACCGCATCGGCCGCCGTCGTTCGATGCTGTTCTTCGGCTTCTTCGCGACCATCGGCACGGTGCCGCTGCTGCACGCCTTGAAAGACGTGACGAGCCCGTATGCGGCGTTTGGCCTCGTCGTCGTGGCGCTGGCGATCGTCAGCTTCTATACCTCGATCAGCGGTCTGATCAAGGCCGAAATGTTCCCGCCGGAAGTGCGCGCGCTCGGCGTGGGATTGTCGTATGCGGTGGCCAATGCGATCTTCGGCGGCTCGGCGGAATACGTCGCGCTGTGGCTGAAGTCGGTGGGCAACGAGTCGATGTTCTACTGGTATGTGACCGCGCTGTGCGCGATCGCCGGCATTGTGTCGTTGCGCATGCGCGATCCTTCGAAAGAAGGGTATCTGCGTCACGAGCCTTGAGCACGGGCGACACGTTCGAACGGCGCGCATGAGCGGTGGGTGAGAGCGGCGGCCAGGGGCAACCCGGCCGCCGTTTTTTATCGCCTCGGCAAGCCAGGCCATGCCAGGCACGCCAAGCCAGCTGCAAACCACACACTCAAGCCACCACGATCTCCGTTCCCAGCACATGCAGCAGATCGCGCAGCGCCTCGGCTTGCGCCATCTTCGCATCGCTGCGCAGATGAATCTGCACGGCGCGCCCCGCAATGCCTTCGACGGGATGCGCAAGCCATAATTCCACGGCAAGCCCCAATCCTTCAGGCTGATTGACGACGACCGGCTCGATCACACGCGGCTTGAAACAGGCACTGTCGGACATGGCGATTAACCTCCGGGCTGGTGACGGCTCAAGGTCCATCCTAATCAGCCGGACGCGCAAGACCAAACGACAAATACGCGTTTGCTAATAAGCCGATGCTTAGCAGAAAACACGCTTATTACAGGAGCATTTCCTGGTTTGATACGCGCCGAGCCACTGCTAATGCGGTGCCCACGCGTGGCCGTCGGTTGCACCTCGCGGTTGCAATGCAAAAATTCTCGCGAACCACGATCGTTGCGTACGACGACACGCCGTTCGCGTTTGCGGCTTCGCGCGCGGGCAACATGCAGGCGATCACGCAGGACGGTCCGAACCTGGTCGGCCTGTTCGCCAAGGTGCTGGACAAGCAGAACTACGAGATTCCGGCCTTCACGATTTCGAACGATTACATGGGCGTTGGGATCCCGAAGGGCGAGACGCGCCTCGTCTGGCTGTGGCAACGCTTCGGTGTCACTGTCGGTCCCGCGTCGACGGCGGCATCAGATCAATTCGGATCGATCGGTAACAAGGTCCGTGACGCGCTCCGTCACAGCGGCGGCCGGCTCGGCAATAACAGCAGGCGCTGCCGCGACCACCGCAGCCACCGCTCTGCGCTGCCGCATGCTCACGGCCGCCCGCGAGAGCATGAGCAGGTGGTAATAGAGCCGCATGCTGAAACCATAGTCGTAGGCGAACAGATGGGTGAGCGCGATCTTCAAGCCGAGCAGCGGCTCGCGATTCTTCGCATAGACCGAAACGACGATCGGCACGAGCCGGCGCAATGCCAACTTGCGTGACGGTTCCAGTTGCGGTGGCAGTTTCAGTGCTTGCACAAAGGCGTAAGCGCTGACGGTCGCCGCGACGGTCGTGCCGCGCGTGCTGTGCGAGATCGAGCTCGCCGTCTTGCGATAGACCGAGACGTATTCGCGGAGATAGTACACCTCGTGCGCGGCGAGACAGAGTTCAGTGCCGAACACGAAATCGCAGCACATGCCGTACTGTTTCTTGTAGCCGATCCGTTTCACGAGTTCGGCATTCGCCATCCAGCCGTTGTTGGGGAACATCTGGATCAAGCCGGTTCTGCCCGGCAACGGCTGTAAGCCTTGCGCGTCTCTCGTGCGTCGAAACGCGGTGTTCAGGCGCGTACTGGCGTCGAAGTCGACGGCACCGGTGTGATCGGCCTCGTACTGATCGGCGAATGCCACCTCGAGCCGCGGATGAAGCTTCCATAGCGACACCAGTTTTTCGATGCCGTCGGTCGTGAGAAAGTCGTCATCGTGAATCAGCAGGATCTTGTCACCGCTCGCCCGCTCGAACAGGCTTGCGACATTGCGCGCCTGGCCGAGCGACGGCCGGTTCATTGCATAGCGGATGCGCGGCTCGTTCGGATAGCGCTCGGCGATCAACTGCTGCGTACGCTCATCTTTTGAATCGTCTCCGATCACGATCTCCAGATTCCCGTAGGTCTGCGCGAGGCACGAATCGATGCACTCCACGATCAGTTCAGGCCGATTACAGGTCGGCAGGCAGATGGAAACCTTGGGAGAAGAATGGGATTCGGAGGAGGGCGTGGGGGAAGTGAACACGGCGTCTCCTTGTTCGGTTGCGGGAGCAGCTGGTTCGCTTTGCGCACACATTGCTGCATGCAGCAAAATAGTGCATTACAGGAAAAAAATAATTCGTAAAAAAGAGGAAGAAATGTTTGCTTTATGAAAGGTATTGGAAGGGGAGAATTTATGCGGCTTTGCCGCAAAAACGCAGCAAAGCCGCTTGTGGCGGGCACTCAATATTTTCAACTGACTGACGGCTCGCCCTCTCCGGGTTTCTTGCCGGGATGGTCCGCCGGCGACTGATTGCGCCCTTCGTCCTTACGCTCCGGCAGTTTGCTTTTCTCATTGTCACTGTGGGCGGCGGGCTGGGGATGTTCGATATCGGCCGGCTTGGTGGTTTTGCTTTCCTTGGTTTCTTTCGCTTCGCTCATGGCGTGCTCCTGGTTTGAGAACATCCATGACGCAGCAAGGCGCGGACCCGACGGACTATTTTCACGCTTCGGCCTGCGGCCGGCAGGCGTCAAAAGCGTACGGGTTGCACTCGCGCGGTGCCGCGCCGCTTCGCGCGAGTGCAAGATTTCGGGGCGCCTGCGCTGAGTGACGGCACATCAAAGGCTTGAATAGCCGTGTCATGGGGCGCTTTACCGCAACTGGCACAACATTCGCTTAATACGAAACCAGAGTAGAAGCGGCTAGCGAGCCGGCATGCATAGGCCGGCTATCGTGGGGCATTGCTCTTGGGGCGCATCGTGCGCCCACGTCGAAGCAATTCGGCGTTTGAACGGAACCGTCCGGTTCCGCCGACAAGGAGCGTGCGATGCAGTTGCCCCAATCATTCACACGACTGTTGTTGTGCGCCCTCGATTGCGCCTTTGGTTTCGCGAGTTTTGCTGTCTCGCTAGGCCGACCTTGTGCGTCCGTAGGTCACGGACGTCGCATACGTTGCGTGCGTAGCATGGGTCGCGTCGACGCCTCCTGTCGTTTTGCCTGTCCACCACCCCCACGTTCCCACGGAGTTCAGTCATGCGCGTTCTGCGTCATCTTTTCCGTATTGCCCGAATTGCATTTTTCGGCCGCTCACTTCGCTCCTCATTGGGTTCATCGCTTGCGCGCAAGGCCAGCGCCGTTGCATTCGCCATTGTCACGTTCGCCGCGCCGTCGGCGCACGCCGACGATCACGTGACCTTGCTGACCAGCTGGTATGCGCAAGCCGAACACGGTGGCTTCTATCAGGCCGTTGCGACGGGCATCTACAAGAAGTACGGGCTGGATGTCACGATCAGAATGGGTGGTCCGCAAGTCAACGGCATGCAACTGCTCGCTGGAGGCCAGGCGGATTTCCTGATGGGCTATGACTTCCAGGTGCTCTCCAGCGTCGAGGCCGGCATTCCCGTGACGACGGTCGCCGCGGCTTTCCAGTTCGACCCGCAAGGCATGATGACCCACGCCGACGTGACGAGTCTCGCCGGCCTGAAGAACCAGACGATCCTGGTCGCGGGCTCCGGCCGCACGACCTGGTGGCCGTGGCTCAAGGCGAAGTACGGCTACACCGAAGCGCAGGCACGTCCGTACACCTTCAATCTGCAACCGTTCTTTGCCGATCCGAACGTAGCGATGCAGGCGTATCCGTCGTCGGAAACGTTTCAGGCCGAGCAGGCCCACGCGAACGCGCGCTTCTTCCTGTTCGCCGATGACGGTTACCCACCGTACAACTCGACGATCGTGACGATGCGCGACACGATGAAGAACAAGCCGGAGACGGCCGTTGTCAAAGTAGTTGTCGCCTCGACAATTAAATTTCAGGCGGCTTTTCGCTCCTGGTAGCGGGGTTGTGGAATGACGCCATCGTCGTCGGCCCGATCCGGATTCAGATGCACGGCATGTATGCGCTTCCAGTTGCGGGCGGGGCCTTTCCAACGCAGCGGATTACGCTGCCGCGCAGTCTCGTAGAGCGCTGCACGTCGATCCAGGATGTCCTGATCGAGATTGGCATGACGCTGGGCTGGCGTCACGAACCGGATCGCGCTGTGACGATGTTCGTGGTTGTACCAGCGCACCAACCCGGCAACCCAGGTCCGCGCGGCGAACAGGGTATCGAACGCCTCCAGCGGATAAGCGGGTCGGTACTTCAGCGTTTTGAACAGCGATTCCGAATAGGGATTGTCGTTGCTCACGCCCGGACGACTCAATGACGGCATAACGCCCAGCGCCTGCAAGGTGGCCAGCATCGTGGCCCCCTTCATCGGACCACCGTTATCGGAATGCAGAATGACCTGGTTGGGCTGTATTGCTTCACGCGCACAGAGATCCTTGAGTACCTCGCTGGCCTGGGCGCTGCTCTCTTCGGCATAGACCTGCCAGCCGACGATCATGCGGCTAAACACGTCCATAAACAGATACAGATAGAAATACTGCCCACGAATCGCCGCCGGCAGGTAAGTGATATCCCAGCTGTAGAGCTGGTTCGGCGCGTCGGCACAGACCGCGCGTGGCTTGCTGCGCACGGTCGTCGGGCGTTCACTACGCCGGTGCGCGAGTTGATTCTCCTCGCGCAGTACCCTGTAGAAGGTCGATTCCGAGGCGATGTAGCGTTGCTGGTCAGCCAGGCGTGGAACGATCTGGCTCGGCGGCAGATGACCGAATTCGGCTGAGTTCGCGACAGCCAGCAATTCGGCACGTTCGGCAGCGCTCAGCTTGTGAGGCGGCTCAAAGCAGCGTAACGAGCGCCCATCCACCGCGTCAGGCTGAGCGCCCTGCCAGCGCTGTACCGTCCGGGCGCTCAGCCCCAGCACCTCACACGCGCGTGCCTGGCGAGCACCGCCCATGGTCGCCTCGCTGATCAAACCAATCAATGTTTTGCGCTCTTCGAGGGCCGTCATTCGGCCTCGTCCCCGAACAGCGCACGATACTTTTTTTGCAGCACCAGCAGCGCCGCGGCTTCAGCCAGCGCTTTCTCCTTGCGGTTCAATTCGCGCTGCAGTTGCATATTGGCGTGCTTCAGTTCACGGACTGCCTGGGCGCTCTCGCGCCGGCTTCCTGTCCCGGCGGCGGCGCAGAAGTCCGCGCGCCATTGATCGAGATGATGGACAAACAGGCCCCGTTCACGACACCACGCGTTCAGGGCCTCCTCGACCAGCCCATGGCTCTGCTGCAAGGCCAGCAGGCGCTCTTCCAACGACCAGTCTTCCGGACGTTTTGCGTGTCCGGATCCATCGCCCCGGGTCGATGCAGCGGCACCTTTCATCCAGTTCTTCAAGGTCATTACGTTCATGTTCAATTCATCGGCCACGGATCCGATGGTGCGACTTCCGCGGTGAAAGACCTTCAATAGCGCCTGCTCTTTAAACTCGACAGAATACGTTTGTTTCAACTTCAACTTGCACCTCTGATCTCTTTAAATCAAGAAAATTCAGAGGCGACATCTATTGTGACGCAGGGGGGAGATGGTGGCGCGTTTCGTGAAAGCATCGATGGAAGGCCGGAAAAGCTATCTGAACGATCCGGCGCCGGCTAACGCGCTGATCAAAAAAGACAACCCGCAGATGAGCGACGCGCAACTCGCGTATGGCGTCGCCCAACTCAAGAAGCTCAAGCTCGTGACAGGCGGCGATGCAGCCAAGCAGGGCATTGGCACGATGACCGACGCGCGCTGGAAGAAGACCTTCGATTACATGGTCGATGCGAAGCTGCTCAAGCCCTCGACCGACTATCGCGCGGCCTACACGCTGCAATACATCCAGAACGCGAAGGTCATGCCCTAAGGGTTCCTCAACGCATAAGCCGCTTACACGCCTGAACGCTTAAAGAAGGAGTTTCGCCATGCTGGTCACCCGTCAAAAAGTCTTGCGCCGCTTCTGGTACGCAATCATGCCGATGGCGCAACTCGATGCCGGTCCGCAGCCGTTCACCTTGCTCGGTGAGCCGATCGTGTTATGGAAGGGCGCAGGCGGAAAGTCGCATGCGTTGCGCGATCGTTGCTGCCATCGCACGGCAAGACTGTCGAAGGGTTTTGTCGACGGCGACGGCAATATCGCCTGCGGTTATCACGGCTGGACCTACGACTGCACTGGTCAATGCGTGAAGATTCCGCAGAACAACGGCGGCGCGATCCCGTCGCGCGCGATCGTGCCTTCGTATCGCTGCGAGGAACGCTACGGCTACGCGTGGGTTGCGCTCGAAGATCCGCTGCAACCGATTCCTGAGTTTTCAGAAGAAGGCGCACCCGGCTACCGCCGCATCCTGCAGTTCTACGAGCGCTGGGAAACGAGCCCACTCCGCATGATGGAAAACTCGTTCGACAACTCGCATTTCAGCTTCGTGCACAAGGGCAATTTCGGTTTGTTCGACAACCCGAAACCATCGAAATATGAATTCCGTCCGAACGAGTGGGGCTTCGAAGCAGAGACGCATGTGCCGGTACGCAATCCTGAAGCAAGCTATCGGATCACCGGTACGACCGAGGAAGTCACCGAGCGTCATCTGATCAACCGCTGGTACATGCCGTTCGCGCGCCGCTTCGGTTGCGTGTATCCGGCGAGCGGCGTCCATCACATCATCTACAACTGTGCGACGCCGATCGACGACCGTACGCTGATGTTGTCGCAGTGGCTCTATCGCAACGACACAGAAGACGCGTGTTCGACGCAGGAACTGATCGACTGGGACCGTCCGATCACGGACGAAGACCGCGACATTCTCGAAGCCACCGACTACGACGCATGCATCGACGTACGCCGTCAGCAGGAATGTCATATGGAATCGGACCAGCCTGGTTTGCTGATGCGCCGTATGTTGCTGAAGCTGTTGAACGATAACGGCGAGTCCGAAGTATTTCGTGAAGTGTTCCCCATCGACGTGGAGGAATGAGCATGCGGCCGACTGAAGTTTATTCCTCGAATGCGCCTGCGCCGTTGCTGGCGGTGCAGCGCGTCGACAAGCACTATCCGAACGGCACTGTCGCGCTCGAAGACGTGCGGCTTTCCATCGGCCCGGGCGAATTCATCTCCTTGCTCGGGCCGTCCGGATGCGGCAAGAGCACGCTGCTGAAAATGTTCGCCGGTATCGAAACGCCGACACACGGCCATATGCGCTGGTGGGGCCAGGCGTTCGACACGGTCGGCTCGACAGGGCGGCGCATGTCGATGGTGTTTCAGGAAGCGACCTTGATGCCATGGACAAACGTCGCCGATAACGTGCGCCTGCCGCTCGATCTCGCGCACGTGCCGCGTCGCGAAGCCGATGCGCGTGTCGCCGAGGCACTCGACGGCGTGGGTCTCGCGAAGTTCGCCAAGGTGCTGCCGCGCGAGTTGTCGGGCGGTATGCAGATGCGCGCGTCGCTGGCACGCGCGCCCGTTA
Organism: Paraburkholderia sp. RL17-337-BIB-A; assembly: GCF_046025895.1. Taxonomy (NCBI): domain Bacteria; kingdom Pseudomonadati; phylum Pseudomonadota; class Betaproteobacteria; order Burkholderiales; family Burkholderiaceae; genus Paraburkholderia; species Paraburkholderia sp. RL17-337-BIB-A. The sequence goes on from NZ_JARESY010000001.1 coordinate 1,931,150, forward strand.
CCGAGCCGGACCTGCTGTTGCTCGACGAACCGTTCGGCGCGCTCGACGAATTCACCCGCAACCGCCTCGATAGCGATTTACGCGCGCTGTGGCAACGACGCGGCATGACGGTGGTGTTCGTTACGCACAGCATCTACGAAGCGGTGTACCTGTCGAGCCGTGTGGTGGTGATGCAGGCGCGGCCGGGCCGCATCATCGCGGAAGTGCCGATCGAGGGCCCGCTTGAACGCGACGATGCGTTCCGCGTCAGCACGCCGTTCATGCGGCACTGCATGGCGCTATCCGAGCTGATTACCGACGCGCATCGCGCGTCGTTTGCGAACGAAGAGACCGGAGTGCAATCATGACAGGCGAAGTATTTGGGGGGCATTCGTCCGATACCAGGGACATGAGAGACACGAGGGAGACCAGGACCGCCAGGCGGCGCGGCGCGTATCGGCCTGATCGAACTCGCGCGTTCCGGCTGCGCGACGGTGGCCGATCACAACTATGTGTACTACCCTGGCATGCCGTTCGACAGTTCGGCGATTCTCTTTGAGGAAGCGGAGAAGCTCGGTTTGCGTTTCGTGCTGCTGCGCGGCGGCGCGACGCAGACGAGGCAGATCGAAGCCGATTTGCCGACGGCGCTACGGCCCGAAACGCTGGACGCCTATATGGCCGATATCGAACGGCTCGCGGCCCGGTACCACGATGCTTCACCGCGCCCGATGCAGCGGGTCGTGATGGCGCCGACGACGGTTCTGTATTCCATTTCCCCTGCGCAAATGCGTGAGACGGCGGCGTTTGCGCGCCGCCTGGGTTTGCGCTTGCATAGCCACTTGTCGGAGACGGTCGGCTATCAGGACAGTGCGCATTCGATGTACGGGCAGTCGCCGGTTGGGTTCTGCGGCGAGCACGACTGGCTCGGCAGCGATGTGTGGTACGCGCATCTCGTCAAGGTCGATGCCGACGAAATCGCGCTGCTCGCGCGGACGGGCACGGGTGTCGCGCATTGTCCGCAGAGTAACGGGCGGCTCGGCAGCGGCATTTGCCCGGTGCGGGAGATGGAGATGGCGGATGCGGGCGTGCCGGTGTCGATCGGCGTCGACGGTGCGGCTTCGAACGAAGCGGCCGATATGATTTCCGAAGTGCATATGACGTGGCTTGCGCAGCGCGCGCGGCGCGGCATGCTGGCGCAGCCGAAGTATCGAGGCGGCAGCTTCGAAGGTGGCGCGGATGCGGCGAGTGTGGCCGATGTGATTCATTGGGGGACGGCGGGCGGGGCCCGGATCATGGGCCTGGATGAAGTCGGGAAGATCGAGGTGGGGTATGCCGCGGATCTCGCGGTTTATCGGCTCGATGATCCGAGGTATTTCGGGTTGCATGATCCGGCGATCGGGCCGGTTGCCTCCGGTGGAAGGCCTTCGCTGGCGGTGCTTTTTTGTGCTGGGAAGCGGGCGATTGTTCGTCTGTTTGCTTGTGGCGTTGGGATTTCCTTGATCTGTTTGTCTGTCCGGCGCTCGTTCTCGGTTTGCCTGCGGTGTTGGCCTTTCCTGGATTCGTTTGCCCTGCGCGGCGCTCGTTCTCTGTTTGCCTGCGGCGTTGGCCTTTCCTTGAATTGTTATTGGTCTATTAGCGTCGCCCCTGTGCGGGGCGGCACCTACTTCTCTTTGCCGGCTGCAAAGAGAAGTAGGCAAGAGAAAGCAGCTCAAACCACAAATTCTTAAGCGGGGCCCCCGCACAGTCGCGGTAGTGGTGCATCTGGAATACGTGCCCTCGCACATTCAGCGTGAGTGACAACGCACTCATCAGCACCCACTCCGCACTGCGTGCGGCGCGGATGGGTCTGCCTGGGAAACCAAGGGCCTCGTTTGCGGGCGGTTGGCGCCGTCGGCTTCACCTCGGCGAGATACTCACGTGTCCAAATGACGAACCCCGCACGCGATTGAAATGCAGGAACAATCGCCATATAGAACACCGTTGCGTCGCAACCGCAACCGCAACCGCAACCGCAGCCATCGTCACAGTCGCAGCCGCGGCCACAGCCACAGCCACAGCCACAGCCGCAGCCGCAGCCACAGTCACAGTGGAGTTGACCCGGTTTCGTGGACACCTATTCTTTGGAACAGGAGGTGTCCATCATGCAGAGACATCGCACCCCGTACCCGGCGGAATTCCGGGCACAAATGGTTGAACTGGTGCGTGCCGGACGTAAGCCTGAGGAACTCGCGACGGAGTTCGAGCCGACCGCGCAGACCATCTACAACTGGGTCGCACAGGCCGATCGCGATTCAGGTAAGCGTCACGACGGACTGACCACGGCGGAGCGCGAGGAACTGACGCGGCTGCGTCGCGAGAACCGGCAACTCAAGCTAGAGCGAGACATATTGTCAAAAGCCGCGGCCTGGTTCGCCCGGGAGACCGGGACCGTGCCCGACAAGGGTTCGAGTTCATGAAAGCGAATCAGGCCATCTGGCCGATTGTCACCATGGCGCGGCTGCTGGAGGTCTCCGCCAGCGGCTTCTACGCCTGGATCGAGCGCAAACCGTCCGCGCATGCGCGTAGCGATGCGGATCTGCTGTCACGCATCCGTGCAATCTATACGCGCTCACGCGAGACCTACGGGATGCCGCGCATTTATGCGGAGCTCAGCGGACAAGGTATCCACGTCGGGCGCAAGCGGGTTGCGCGCCTGATGCGCATCGCAGGGCTGCGCGGCGTGAGCCGGCGTCGCTGGTTCAGTACTACGCAACGGCAGCCCGATGCGCGGCCAGCGCCGGACCTGGTGCAGCGGCACTTCAACGCCGACGCGCCGAACCAGTTGTGGGTGGCCGACGCCACCTATGTACCGACCCGCGTCGGGTTTCTGTACCTTGCGGTGGTACTGGACGTGTTCAGCCGGCGCGTGGTGGGCTGGGCGATAGCCAACCATCTGCGCACCGCGCTGATGCTGCAGGCCCTGGACATGGCGCTGGGACAACGCCATCCCAACGGGGTGATTCACCACTCGGACCAAGGTTGCCAAGGCGAATTCAATCGGTCGTTGCAACATCTCGAGATTGGAGGTGTTAAATGGGACGACCACGAGGTTGGGCTGCGCAACAGACGGGGCGGGCATCGATGTCTTCACCGGGCAGGCCAGGTGTCAATCAGTTAGAGACGAAACAAGCATTCTGGAACCGCATTGCCGAGGGAATGGAGAGTGATGCCGCCGCGTTGGCGTGCGGCGTGTCGCAGCCCTTGGGCCCGCGATGGTTTCGCCAGGCTGGAGGCATGCCGCCGATAGATTTGGCGCCGCGCTCGGGTCGCTATTTATCGTTCTCGGAGCGTGAGGAGCTTGCCTTGCTTCGGGCGCAGGACTGCGGGGTTTGCGAGATCGCACGGCGGCTTGGTCGTTCGCCCTCGACCATCTCACGCGAACTGTGCCGCAATGCCGCGACCCGTGGCGGTACGCTGACCTATCGGGCGACGGTCGCGCAGTGGAAAGCCGAGCGAGCGGCAAGGCGGCCCAAGACCAGCAAGCTCGCCGAGAACGAGCGATTACGGGCTTATGTGCAGGACCGACTGGCGAATGCGGTTACCGATGAGAAGGGCCGGCCGATACCGGGACCCAACGTACCGTGGAAGGGAAGACGGCATGGTCGTCGGGCCGACCGGCGTTGGGGCACTTGCTGGAGTCCGGAGCAGATCAGCCGCCGGTTGCGACTTGATTTCCCCGATGATGAGTCTATGCAGATCTCACACGAAGCCATCTATCAAGCACTCTACATTCAGGGCCGTGGTGCATTGCGACGCGAACTCTCTGCGTGTCTGCGTACCGGCCGGGCACTGCGCGTGCCACGGGCCAGAACGCAGCAGCGAGGAAAAAGCTTCATCACCTCCGAGGTGCTGATCAGTGAGCGCCCGGCCGAGGTTGCCGACCGTGCTGTACCTGGGCATTGGGAAGGAGATCTGATCATCGGCCTGAACAGCTCTGCAATTGGCACTTTGGTTGAACGTACGACCCGATTCACAATGCTGCTGCACCTACCGCCCATGCCGGGCCACAATTCTGGCGCTCGGGTGAAGAACGGGCCGGCGTTAGCTGGCCACGGCGCCGAGGCTGTTCGCAATGCCATTGCCGCGAAGATCGCGATGCTGCCCGAGCATTTACGCAAGTCACTAACTTGGGATCAGGGCGCGGAAATGGCCCAGCATGCGCAGCTACAAATCGACACGGGTTTGGCAATCTACTTCTGCGATCCGCGAAGCCCGTGGCAGCGTGGAACTGACGAAAACACCAACGGCCTGTTGCGACAGTACTTCCCCAAAGGCACCGACATCAGTCGATATTCTGAACGCGAACTCGATGCGGTCGCCAACACACTCAACGCCCGACCGCGCAAAGCCCTTCAGTGGAAGACCCCCGCTGAAGCGCTTGAAGAGTTACTATCCACAGCTTAAAAAACAAGTGTTGCAACGACTCCTTGAACCTAAGCAATACACTTCGCTTGCCTTCGGCCGGCGTTGCAGCGAAGCAGGCGTGCGTCCGTCCATGGGCACAGTGGGCGACTGCTTCGATAACGCCATGTGCGAGGCGTTCTTCGCCACGCTTGAATGTGAGCTGCTCGCGCGCACGCGATTCGATACACATGAACAAGCCCGACAAGCGTTGTTCTCCTTCATTGAAGGCTGGTATAACCCGCACCGCCTGCACAGCGGCATCGGCTATCGCTCGCCGATGATTTACGAACGGATGCATGCCGCGAAAAAACAGACCTCGTCCGCATGCGGGTTGCCCACCGCCGGCCAGCGTCATGGTCGTAACGGGCGACCCGCCGTCCGGCCGTGGACAACCCGCAACGTCACATCAAAGGGAGGACCCTCACCCGGGCACAATTCAACTACGTAACCGTCCACTGAAGCGGGTCACCCCCACAGTCACAGTCACAGTCACAGTCACAGTCACAGTCACAGTCACAGTCACAGTCACAGTCACAGTCACAGTCGCACTCGCACTCGCAGGTGCAGTTGTTGCCGTGACTTCGGCTTTGGCTTCGGCTTTGGCTTTGGCTTTGGCTTCGGCTTCGGCTTCGGCTTCGGCTTCGACTTCGACTTCGACTTTGGCTTTGGCTTTGGCTGTGGTTCTGGTTCTGGTTCTGGTTCTGGTTCTGGTTTTGGAAATGATAGTAACCGTTGCAGATACAGTTACAGTGGGAATGCGACGGCGAGCCACAGCGGTGTGGGGACTTTGAGTGTAGAAACGTAGTGGTCGGTTTTATGAGGTACATTTCGGTACGCGAAGCGTTGCCGGAGGTATGACTGCTGTGTCATTCACGCGGAATGTGCGAGAACACGGATTCCAGATGCACCACTACTGCGACTGTGCGGGGGACCCGCTTAAGAATTAGCGGTTTGAGCTGCTTTCTCTTGCCTACTTCTCTTTGCAGCCGGCAAAGAGAAGTAGGTGCCGCCCCGCACAGGGGCAACGCTAATAAACCAATAACAGATCAAGGAGAGGCCAACACCGCAGGCAAACAGAGAACAAGCGCTGCACGTGCAAACGAATCAAGAATGCCGCACGCAAAACCACCCCCGCCCGGGGCAAAAAACCACCACTTACAAACAACCCCTTGACCGCGCCTCACATTCAGCGCACCGTGAAGAAGAAAAAAGAACCCCGGGAGCCCAGCATGTCCCTCAACTTCCCGAACCCTAGCCGCAGCTACGACGCCTACCGTCATTGCGTCAATTTCTGGGGCTATGACAACGCACGCGAAATCGCCTTCACTGTCAACAATTCGGTCATTTCGAATCTGAGCCCGAGCGCGGGCTCAGACGAACCGGCCGTGCTGGCAGCCTTCGACCGTCATCGCGAGCAAATCCTCACACTTGCTCGCGGCCTGTATGTCGGCGGCCCGCAAAACCGCTACACGATTTCTTGATATAGACAGCGCGGCGCGGCACGTCCAACCGGACCTGCCGTGCGCCGCCTTGTGCCACAGCCGGAGCAGCGCGGCGCCCACCGGCGCCTTGCCTTGCTTTGTCGCGGGAGTTTCAGCATGGATGATGACCAGGTCAACCTGGAAGAAATCGCCGATAGCAAGCGACGCCGTGAAGCAGCACGCCTCGCCGAAATCGACGGATCGACCGCACACGCGGTGCCCACCGCGCCGACGGCAATCACACCGCAGCCCGTTCAGCCGGGCGACGAAGCCACACCGAAGCAATGGGTCAAGCACGTCACGAAGTGGCTGGGCGCAAAGAGCACGCTAATGCAAACACGCCGCGCCTTGACGCTGAGAAAGAAACCCGCCGCACTTTAGACATTTGGAACGAAAATAACCGGCGTAAAGCCGGTTTTTCTATTTTGGCCGCGCCCATTGCAATTGCTGGTACCGGCAAAGCGGGCGCTTTACCCGATTTCGCGCCTCCGGAGCGGGGCTCATAATCATCGTTGCGACGAAACGGGTGCTTGCGCCTTTTCTCATGATCAATGCATCGCCGCGCCGCGAGCGCGTCCGGAACCCAGCAAGGAGCCACCGATGGACAAGGGTGACCCAAAAACGAATCATCTGTTAGCGGTGTTGCCCTCGGCGGAATGGGCACGCATCGAGCCGTATCTGGTCGAAGTCGAATTGCCGCTCGGCGAGGTCATCTACGAATCGGGCGGCCAACTCGAGCACGTCTATTTCCCCACGACCTCGATAATTTCGCTGCTCTATGTGATGGAAGACGGCGCATCGGCGGAAATCGCCATCGTGGGACATGAGGGCATCGTCGGCGTGTCGCTATTCATGGGCGGAGAGACCACGCCGAGCCGCGCGATCGTGCAAAGCGCGGGCCGCGCCTGGCGCCTGAATGCACGCATGCTGAAAGACGAGTTCAATCGCGCAGGACCGATGCAACGCCTTCTGCTGCGCTACACGCAGGCGCTCATCACGCAAATGGCGCAGACCGCGGTATGCAACCGCCATCATTCGATCGACCAGCAATTGTGCCGCTGGCTGCTGCTCAGCATCGACCGGCTGCCGTCGAATGAACTACGCATGACTCAGGAGCTCATCGCCAATATGCTCGGCGTGCGTCGCTCCGGCGTCACCGCGGCGGCGCTGAAACTGCAAAACGCCGGCTTGATCCGCTATAGCCACGGCCATATCACCGTGCTTGACCGGCCCGGTCTGGAAATCCACGTGTGCGAATGCTACGCGGTGGTCAAACGCGAATTCGACCGGTTGCTGCCGGCGTTGCAGGCCATCTAGCGAGCCCGCGGGCGAATGTGTGTGAGGGGGAGCCGCTATTCGGCTCGCTTCAGGCACGCTACCGTGCCATTGCCATTGCCATTGCCATTGCCATTGCCATTGCCATTGCCATTGCCATTGCCATTGCCAGTGCCAGTGCCGCGCCGTCAACGAGCCGTTGCAGGACTTACGGCGTCCGGCGACGCCTTACGTTCGATCTTTTCGAATACGTCCATCAACCTGCCGATACGCTGCAAAGTGCCAGGCGGCAAGCGTGCTTCCACGGGCGACAAGGATAGAATCCGGCGTCGCCAATAGGGCAAGCCCAACGGCGGGGCAGTCATGAGAAACGGAATAATCTGTTCGAGATGAGCGAGCTCGCTCTCGAATGGGCAGTTCGACATGGGTTTCCCGTACGTGCTGTGATCGTCATCACACAGCATGCGCGCGACGCGAGCCCCTGTCTGCACGCTACCGTACAGGATGCGAAGTCGCGCCCTACGCCGATCAACGCATGGCTGTCGCCCGATTGTTCCCAGGGCATTGCCAGCGTCGAACCGCGACTCAAACAACCGTTTCGCGTGTCGAGCCTCCAGTCAGCGAAACGATAAAGTCGAAGAATGCCCGCACTTTCGCGGGCGGATGATGTCGGGAAGGATAGAGCGCATACAGCGGATAAACCTCGTCGCCCCAGTCGGGAAACAGTTCGACCAGTTTGCCATTGGCAAGCAACGACTCGGCGCCGAGTGCGAGAATCTGCGCGACGCCCTGGCCCGCGGCGCACACGCTATGCAAGGTGCCGACGTCGTTCACGGTCAAGCGGCCTCGCGGCGTAATCACCATCTTCTTGCGTCCGCGATGAAACTCCCAGCTGAACGGGTAACCCGTCAGCGGATCACGGAACTTGATGCACACGTGCTTGCCGCCTTCGAGTTCGGCCGGACTCGCCGGATGCCCATGTTTCTTCAGATACGACGGCGCGGCGACGGTCATGATCCGCGTGTCGAGCAGCTTGCGTGCAATCAGCGTCGAAACCGGCGGGTCGCCGAAGCGGATCGCCAGATCAAATCCGTCGGCAACCATATCGCCTAACTGGTCGCGCGTGATCAATTCGAGTTGCAGATCGGCATGTTTATCGATGAAGCCGCCGAGCCTCGGCCCGAGCACGAGACGCGAAAAGAACGGGTCCATGTTCACGCGCAGACGTCCACGAACCGCAGTTGCGCCCTGAGCCGCCGAAGCGGCCGCTTCCTCAAGCCCACCGAGCAGCGGCACGATCTGTTCATAAAAGCGCCGGCCTTCGTCAGTCAGTGTGACTGAGCGGGTGGTGCGGTCGAATAGCCGGATGCCGAGGCGTGCTTCGAGTCTTGCAACCGAACGGCTGACCCCGGATTGCGACATGTCGAGCGCTTCACCGGCTGCGGCAAAACTGCCGCAGTCTACGATCGCCGTCAGCACGCCCATGCCGTTCAGCATGCGCTCGTCAAATGGCATCTGATATTCCTTGTTAGGCATTAATGCGTGACATGCTAACGCGAAACACCGTTTGAATTCACGTGCCGGTGTCGGGAAACGCCTACCTGTCTGAACGAATCAATGACATCGAATCATGAGTGGAATGATAGCCACGCTATCGCGTCAAGCGCCCGTCTGGCGCTAATCTGTGTGGGTTCGCCTGAGGCACGATGAAACGCGGTTCTCACCATGCGTCAGGCATATTCCACTCATCAACGGAGAACGCCATTATGTCGCGAGTTTTTATTACCGGTTCCGCCGATGGCCTCGGTCAGATGGCCGCGCGTCTGCTCGTCGCCGCCGGTCATCAAGTGGTTTTGCACGCGCGCAGTGCGGCGCGCGCGGAGGACGCATTGAAAGCCGTGCCGGCAGCCGAAACTGCTTTAATAGGCGATTTGTCGAGCATTGCAGCCACGGTCGCATTGGCGGAGCAGGTCAACACACTCGGTCGCTTCGACGCGGTGATCCATAACGCGGCGGTCGGTTACCAGGAGCCGCGCCGGATCGCCACCGTGGACGGCCTACCACATGTGTTCGCCGTCAACACGCTGGCCCCTTACGTATTGACCGCGCTGATCAGCAAGCCGAAGCGGCTCGTCTATCTGAGTTCGGGCTTGCATCGCAGCGGCGACGCGAGCCTCGACGATCTGGCATGGGAGCGGCGGCCATGGCAGGGCACGGCGGCCTATTCCGACTCGAAACTGCATGACGCGCTGCTGGCGTTTGCAATGGCGCGCCGCTGGCCGGAGGTATTGTCGAACGCGCTGGAACCCGGTTGGGTGGCGACCAGAATGGGCGGGGCGGGCGCGCCGGACGATCTGCAAGCGGCGCCGAAAACCCAGGTGTGGCTCGCCGTCAGCGATGAACCGGCGGCCACCGTGAGCGGCGCCTACTTCTATCATTTGAAACCGCGCGAGACGCATCCGGCGGTGCACGACGTCGCTGTGCAAGAGCGTTTGATCGAGGCGTGCGAGGGATTTTCCGGCGTCCGTTTGCCGGACTGAGGGCCTCGGCGGCAGAAAGTGCGCTGAGTCCGCCCAGGTCACACCTGTCTGATTCAGCGCACGCAAAGCCAGAGGCGCGTATGCGAATCCACCACGCTGGCGATCAGCGCCCCGCGCCCTGGGCCGCCTGTCCACGCACTCCGCGAGCGACAGGTGCTTCGTCGAGATGGCGAAAGATCCACGCCGACACCAGCGTAATGACGCCCACGCACACGAAGCTCAGGCGGAATCCGAGTGCCGCCGATCCCCATTGCGCCGAGAACAGATTCACCAGCCCGCCGCCGATCGAAACGCCCAGCCCGATCGCCAGCATCTGCACCATCGAAAAGAGGCTGTTGCCGCTCCCCGCATCTTCGTGCGAGAGGCCTTTAAGCGTGACGCTGTTCATCGCCGCGAACTGCATGGAGTTGGCCGCGCCGAACACGGCCAGAATCACGATCCCGACGATAATCGGCGTGCCACGCGTAATCAATGCGAACGCAACGATCGAGGAGCCGACGATCACCGTGTTGACGAGCAGGAACGTGTCATAGCCATAGCGGCGAATGAGCGGCGCGATCCAGCGTTTGGCGAAAGTGCCGGCGATCGCCGCGGGCAGCATCATCAAGCCGGAGTGCAGCGGCGAGTAGCCCAGTTGCAGTTGCAGCAGCAATGGCACCAGAAACGGCACGGCGCTCGAGCCGATGCGGCACACCAGATTGCCGATCAGACCGACGCTGAAATTCGGTTCGCTGAAGAGCGAGAGTTTGAAGAGCGGGACGCTACGGCGTTTTGCGTGCGGAATATAAGCGAGCGCGCTGACCACCGCGAGCGCGAACAGACCCGCCGACCATGCAGCACGGTGCGTTTCCACGGGCGAGTCGACCGCCAGCGAGAACGCGATCATGCACAGCGACAGCAGCCCGCAACCGACGAAGTCGAATGGCGGCGCCTTCGTTTCGCCATGTTCCGGCAAGAAGCGCCGTACTGCGTAAAGGCCCACTGCGCCGATCGGCACATTGATGAGAAAGATCCAGTGCCACGTAATGGCCTGCACGAACCAGCCGCCGAGCGTCGGCCCGGCGATCGGCCCCAACTGGCCGGCAATCGAAGTGAACGCGAGCGCCGACACGTATTGCTCGGCCGAGACGCTGCGCAGCACGGCAAGCCGCCCGATCGGCAGCAGCATCGAACCGCCGAAGCCTTGCAGGACCCGCGCCATTACCAGTTGGCCGAGCGTATGCGCGCTCGCGCAGCAGATCGAGCCGAGCACGAACACGAGGATCGCGGCGAAGTAGACGCGCCGGGTCCCGAAGCGGTCGGCGAGCCAGCCCGAAGCGGGGGTGAGCATCGCCATGGTCAGCGTGTAGGCGACCACGATCGGCTGCATCGCGAGCGGCGCGACGTGCAGGCTCTTCGCAATCGACGGCAACGCGGTGTTGACGATCGTCGTGTCGAGCGATTGCATGAAAAAGCCGGCGGCGACGATCCAGAGCAGCGCGGTCTGGGCGGATTCCTTGTTCATATTGAATAGTGCGACGGGGCGGCGGGACGGAAGATCGGCGGCCTGTGCCCAAGCTAATTATTGCGGGATTCCGTCATCATATTGACATCCTCGTCAATCGGGAACCCCACTAGGGTTATTGACTGTTATCGACTTTGCCGATAACCAGGGTGACAATGACGCATGCTCAATCCCATCTGGCTCAAGACCTTCGCCACAGTCGCCGCCTGCCATAGCTTCACCGAGGCGGGGCGGCGGCTCGATCTGACGCAGTCGAGCGTCAGCGAACATATCCGCCGGCTCGAACAGAGCGTCGGGCGGCGCCTGTTGGTGCGCGATACTCATTCGCTCGCAATGACCCCGGACGGCGAGGCCATGCTCGCGCACGCCAGCGTGATCCTGCAAGCGCTCGCGCGGGCCGAGTCGCAGTTTCGCGCCCCGCGCCTGAAAGGGCGGGTGCGGCTCGGTTCATCGGACGACGTCGCGCTCGGGCCGCTGCCCACCGTGCTGGCGGCGTTTCGCGACGCGCATCCCGATGTCGAGCTGGAAATCACCATCGGCATGACCGGCAAGCTGTATGAGTTGCTGGATGCCGGTTCGATCGATCTTCTCGTCGGCAAGCGGCGTCTGGGCGACCGCCGCGGCGTGCCGCTTTTCACGGGGCGCCTGGAGTGGCTGGCACGTAACGGCACGCTCGTCGATCTCAGCCAGCCGCTGCCGTTGATTCTGGTCGCCGAGCCGAGCGTGACGCGCGCCGTGGTGCTCGATGCGCTCGCCGAAGCCGGCTTCAGCTGGCAGGTGGTGTGCACGAGCAGCAGTCACGCGGGCTGTATCGCGGCCGCGCGCGGCGGGCTCGGCATTACGGTTCGCCCGCAATATCTGGCCGCGCGGGGACTGGCGCCCCCTCTCAATGCCGCCAGTCTGCCGACGCTGCCCGCGGTGGAGTTCATCGCGCTGGCCGCCAAACGGCTGAGCCGTCCGGCAGGCACGTTGCTGCAATTGCTGCATGATAGTGATTTGCGCGGTTCGTGGATTGGTGAGTGAAACCGTGCGGCAGATGCGTGGGTGAGTGGAGAATGCGCTGAATGCAGCCGATCAGCGCTTAGGATCGCCAGGCACAGGCACAGGCACAGGCACAGGCACAGGCACAGGCACAGGCACAGGCACAGGCACAGGCACAGGCGCACAGGCACAGGCACATGCACATGCTCATTCAACATCGGGGCGCGTGCCTTGATTCGGGACGACGGCTGCAACCCGAGCGTCCTTACCATGTGTAATGGCATCGTTGCCGGGCTCCGGGCGATTCTGTATGGTGGCTCATCGACCGATCAACGACGAGACCCCGAATGACGCCCGACGCAGCCCCACTTCCGCAACCGCTTCGCACCGATGTCCTGATCGTCGGCGCAGGCCCCGTGGGCCTCTTTGCCGCTTTCGAGGCCGGGGTGATCGGTCTGTCGTGCCAGATTGTCGATGCACTCGGCAAGGTCGGCGGGCAGTGCACGGAGCTCTATCCGGACAAGCCGATCTACGACATTCCCGCGCTTCCGTCGTGTACCGCGCGCGAGTTAGTCGAGCGTTTGATGGCGCAGTGCAAGCCGTTCGATGTGCCGATCCATCTTGAGCAACGGGTCGAGTCGGTCGAGCAGCGCGACGATGGACGCTGGACCGTGCGTACCGACCGTGGCCTCGTATTCGATGTGGCGGCGCTTCTGCTTGCCGCCGGCAATGGCGCATTCGTGCCGCAAAAACTGACGCTTGCCGAAGCCGTGCCGCTGGAATCGCGGCACGTACACTACAGCGTGCAACGGCTCGCCGATTTCGCCGACAAGACGGTGGTGGTGGCCGGCGGCGGCGATTCCGCGCTCGACTGGGCGCTGGCCTTGCGCCAGGTCGCGCGGCGCGTGACGCTGGTGCATCGTCGCAACGGTTTCAGTGCCGCGGATTCGAGCGTCGAGTTGATGCGGCGCGCAGTCGCGGCGGGGGAGATGGACTTTGTGGTCGGCGCGATTGCGGGGCTCAACGTCGAGGCAGATGCATTGAAGTCGATCGCGCTGCGGCATATCGAAGGCGAAACACAGCTCGACACGGAGCAGCTTGTCGTGCTGTACGGACTGGTCGCCGATCTCGGACCGATCGCGCGGTGGAATCTGTCGATTCACGGCGGTCGCGTGGACGTGGATACGTCCAACTACGAGAGCTCACGGCCCGGCATTTTCGCGGTCGGCGACATCGCCAACTATCCCAACAAGCAGAAGCTGATTCTGTCCGGTTTTCATGAAGCGTCGTTGGCGCTGCGTAAAGCGTACGCGTACGCCTTTCCCGAGAAGAAGCGGGTGCACGTCCACTCCAGTTATGACGCGAAGCTGGCGGAGAAGGTTGGGGCGGCGGGGTGAGGGGCTGAGGCGCGCATCCGCGGTGCGCGTTGCGAATTGATTGCGCCCGACGATGATCGCCAGGTCACCGCCGGGCTCTTTTTACATGCGCTTATTTGCCTGCGGGTTGGCTGGCGGCTGCGGCCGCGCTCGCTGCTTTGTCTTTCTTTTTTGCCTCGTGATGGCCGATTGCGCAGCCCGCAGCCGCGCCGGCCACGGCATGATCGCCGGCGACGTGGCCGGTGACACCGCCTACCGCGGCGCCTTTAGTGCAGCCTTCGGCTTGCGCGGCGGTGTGGGTCAGAGCGAGTGCCGCAGTGAAGGCTAAGGTGGTTGATGCTCGTTTCAAGTCAGGCTCCTTGGTTTCAGATAGAGGTGCTTTGACGACAGAGCAATTGAGAGGCCCGATCAAGATAGCGCCCCGCCTAATACACAAAGATCACAAAGGTATCCGGACGGAGAGCGCCCTTCCGTCAAATATGTCCTGACAGGTCCGTTTTTTGCTGCGCCCCAAAATTGGCAAGCCCCGGCGCGAGGTCGAAGCCCCGCGGCGGCGCAAACAAAAAGGAAGGGAGCAATCGCAGCATGCAACGAGCGGCGCGCACGCGAGCAACCGGCATTCACGCATCGTGGGCGTGCATCGCCGTCGCGCTCCTGAGCGGATTCGACGTCTCAGAGGCTTACGCATCCCCTACAGCGCCGCTCAACTATTTCCTGCATGCGGCAGGGCCGGCGGCCACGCCAACCATGCGCCTCGGCTGGGTGTTCACGGCCATTTGCGTCTCGGTGACGATCATCATCGCCGGTCTGCTGATTGCGGCAATTGCACGCAAACGCCCGGCGGCACAAAGCGATTCACTCAATGCCGAAGCCGGCGGGATGCGCTGGATTTACATCGGCACGGGTGTGTCGTCGGCCGTGTTGCTGGCGATGCTGGTCTATTTCCTCATCGTGCTTGCGTCGGTCGCTTCACCCGCCACGCAGCCGCAACTGACTATCACTGTCACGGCCTACGACTGGTGGTGGAAAGTCGACTACGCCGACGACCCCAACCCGGCGCGCAACTTCAGCACAGCCAACGAGATTCACATTCCCGTCGGCGAGCCGGTCAAAGTCCAGCTTCGAAGCGCGGACGTCGTCCACGCGTTCTGGGTGCCGCGGCTCGCGGGGAAAACCCAAACGATCCCCGGACAAACCAACGAGCAGTGGATACAGGCGGACCAGCCAGGCGTCTATCGCGGGCAATGTTCGCAGTTCTGCGGCGCGCAGCACGCCCATATGGCCTTCGAAGTGGTCGCCCAGCAGGCCGCCGATTTCAATGCCTGGCGCGACGCGCAAGGGCAGGTGGCGGCACCCGTCAGCAACCCTGTCGTCGCCACAGGGCAGCATCTTTTTGCTGAGCGTTGTGCCGGCTGTCACGCGATTCGCGGCACCGACGCCGGCGGCCTGCAAGCGCCTGATCTCACGCATCTGGGCTCGCGCCGCACGATCGCCGCAGGCGCGCTGACCAATACGCCGGACCATCTGCTCGACTGGATTCGGCACGCGCAGCAAATCAAGCCTGAGGCGCTGATGCCGGATATCGCGCTGAGCGCCGGCGATGCCGCCGCGCTGTCGGCTTATCTGGCGACGCTGCATTGACACCCAGCCGCGAAATCACGGAGCGCCTTTCAATGTCCGATCACGCAGCGTCCGATTCAACGCCAAAGGCGCCGCAAAGTGCCGGGCCAGACGCGCCACGAGATGCACCATCAGGCGCGCCACCAAACGCACCACCAAACGCACCACCAGACGCACCACCAGACGCACCACCAGACGCACCACCAGACGCACCACCAGACGCGTCGCAAGCAGCTTCGCCCGCGGCGCCACCGCTCACACGCACGCCACAGCGTGGCCGCGTGACGCCGGGCACTGCCGAAGAGAAACGCCTGCGCGAGATCTGGGAGGCGCCGCCGGGCTGGCGCGGCTGGCTGTCCACGGTCGACCACAAAACCATCGGTCTGCGCTATCTGGTCACTGCCTTCGTCTTCCTGCTGATGGGCGGCGTCGAAGCGCTCATCATGCGCATCCAGCTCGCGCGTCCCAACGCCACGGTGCTCACGCCCGAGCAATACAACCAGCTCTTCACGATGCACGGCGTGACGATGATCTTTCTGTACGCGTTACCCGTGCTATCGGGCTTCTCCAATTATCTGTGGCCGCTCATACTCGGTTCGCGCGACATGGCGTTTCCGCGCCTGAACGCGCTTTCCTACTGGGTGTTTCTGTTTGCCGGCATCTTCCTGTATGCGAGTTTTCCGACCGGGCAGGCACCGGACGCGGGCTGGTTCAATTACGCGCCGCTCTCCGGACTCGAATACAGCACCGGACCCAATATCGATGTCTACGCGCTAGGCATGGTGCTGCTCGGCATCTCGACGACGGTCGGTTCGATGAATTTCGTCGTGACGTTGCTGCGCATGCGGGCGCCCGGCATGTCGCTCGACCGCATGCCGGTGCTGGTGTGGGGCACGCTCACGGCGTCGGGCGGCAATCTGCTGGCGGTGCCGTCGGTGAGTCTCGCGTTCTTCCTGCTGTGGCTCGACCGGCGCATCGGCACGCATTTCTTCGACGTGCTGAACGGTGGGCGTCCGCTGCTTTGGCAGCATCTGTTCTGGATTTTCGCGCATCCGTGGGTCTATGCCGTCGTGCTGCCGGCCATGGGCATCGTGTCCGACGCATTGCCCGTGTTCTGCCGGCGGCCGCTGGTCGGTTATGGACCGGTCGCGCTCTCGACCGTCGGGACGATGGTGATCGGTTTTGTCGTGTGGATTCACCATATGTTCGCGACCGGTATTCCGGCGCTCGCCCTGTCGTTTTTCGGCGCGGCCAGCATCGTTATCGCGATTCCGAGCGCGGTGGCTACGTTCGCGTGGATCGCGACCATCTGGACGGGCCGGCCGGTGTTTCGCGTGCCGTTCCTGTTCTTCGCGGGCTTCGTGTTTCTGTTCGTGGTGGGCGGCGTGTCCGGCGTGATGACCGCCGCGGTGCCGCTCGACTGGCAGCTCACCGACACCTACTTCGTGGTCGCGCATCTGCATTACGTACTGCTCGGCATCAATGTGTTTCCGGTGATCGGCGGCATCTACTTCTGGTTTCCGAAGTTCACCGGCAAGATGATGAGCGAGCGTCTCGGCAAGATCGGCTTCTGGGTCCTGTTCGCAGGCTTTAACGTCGCGTTCTTTCCGATGCATATCGCGGGGCTGCTCGGCATGCCGCGCCGCATCTATACGTATCCCGCCGACATGGGCTGGAATACGGTGAATCTGGTCACATCGCTGGGTTCGTTTCTGTTCGCGGCAGGCGTGCTGATCTTTCTGATCGATCTGCTGGTTAGCCTGAAACACGGCAAGCCCGCGGGTAACAATCCGTGGGACGCCCCCACGCTCGAATGGGCGGTCAGCTCGCCGCCGCCGCCGTATAACTTCGCGGTGGTGCCGTTGGTGGCGAGCCGTCATCCGTTGTGGGAAGGACGCATCGACGAACCAGGCTTTGCCGTTCACACGCGTTCGCAACTCGACGAAGGCTATCTGCTCGCGCAAGGCCGCGAGGCGCTCGGCACGACCGCGCTCGAAGCCAACCCCGATGTGATCCTGAAGATGCCGGGCGATTCCTATGCGCCGTTCTGGCTCGCCGTGTTCGCGACGCTCGTATTCGCGGGACTCGCGATGAGCGCCTGGATTTTCGCGGGCGCGATGCTGGCCGGTTGCGCGGTGTCGATCGTCGTCTGGTTGTGGCCTGAACGCGCGTTGATCCAGCGTGAGCCTGTCACCGTACACGACGCGGGAGGTTGAGATGAGCGATGCCGTCGACCTGAATCCGTCGTCACGCCAACCCGCCGAGCCCGTGCGTCCCTTGCCGGTGGGCAGCGCGGGCGAGCGTTCGGGTGGCTGGTGGGGTTGCCTCACGCTGATCGTCACAGAAGGCGCACTGTTCGGTTACTTGATCTCTTCGTATCTGTATCTGGCCACGCTCAGTCCGCAACATTGGCCACCCGAGGGTCTGCCAAAGCTTGGGCTTGGCATCGCGAACACCGTCATTCTGCTGTCGAGCAGCGTGTTCGTCTGGCTATGCGAGCGTTGTGTGCGGCGTAGGCGGTTGCGCTGGGCCGTGGCGTCGATGGCGGTCGGGGTCGTGCTGGGCATCGCCTTCATGGGCATTCAGTTGGTCGAGTGGCACGCTCATCCGTATGGCTTGACGACGCATCTCTATGGTTCGCTGTACTTCACGATCACCGGCTTTCATATGGCGCACGTGGCCGTCGGCATCATCGTGTTGCTGTTTCTGCTGCTGTGGACCGCGCTTGGCTACTTCGACGAAAAACGCTGCGCCGCGCTGACGATCGGTGGGTTGTACTGGCATTTCGTCGACATCGTGTGGCTGTTCATTTTCAGCACGTTGTATCTGACGCCTTACCTGTTCAAGGTGCGGTGATGGCCGAGGACATGGAACCGCGGCTTGGCGGAAAGGCACATGACGGACCCCATCCGGCGAGGTGGCACGTGCTGATTGGCCTGCCGGTGGCTGTGTTGATTGCAACCGGTGGGGCGTTGGCGAGCGGTGTTACGAATGGCGCCACGAACAACGCCACGAACAACGCCACGAACAGCACCACGAACAGCACCACGAACAGCACCACGAACAGCACCACCAACAACGCCACCAACAACGCCACCAACAACGCCACCAACAACGCCACCAACAACGCCACCAACAACGCCACCAACAACAAACCAAACACCGCCATCAACGCCCCCGCCGGCCCCGATGCCGCCCAGATCGCCCGCGGCGCCTACCTCGCCAGGGCCGCGGACTGCGCCGGCTGCCACACAGCCGCACCGCGCGCAACCCAGCCGGGCGCCGCGCCGACGCTGGCCGCGCCGTTCGCCGGCGGCCTCGGCATGGCCTCGCCGTTCGGCACCCTCTACTCGTCGAACATCACGCCAGACCCGCAGGCGGGCATCGGCCGCTATAGCTATGACGACTTCGCGCGGGCCTTGCGCGACGGCGTGGCGCCTGGCGGCAAGCGCCTCTATCCGGCGATGCCGTACCCGTCCTTTGCGAAGATCGACGATGCGGACATGCACGCGCTCTACGCGTACTTCATGCACGGCGTGCAACCGGTGGCGACGCCGGCGCCGCCGACCAGACTGCCGTTCCCATTCAACCAGCGCTGGGCGCTCATGTTCTGGGACTGGCTGTTCGCGCCGAGCGGCCCATTCAAACCCGAAGCCGGGCGTGACGCGCAATGGAATCGCGGCGCGTACCTTGTGCAGTCGCTCGGCCATTGCGGCGCGTGTCACACGCCGCGTGGGCCCGCTTATGAGGAACGTGGCTACACTGAAGCAAGCTCGCTCTATCTGACGGGCGGCACCAACGACCACTGGTTCGCGCCGAACCTCACCGCCGACCCGGGTTCAGGCCTCGGCCGAACTTCTGCCGCCGACCTCGCCGCGTTCCTGAAGCACGGCCATGGCGGCGGCCTGGTAACGTTCGGCAGCATGGTGCAGGTGGTGGAAGACAGCACGCAATACCTGAACGACGCCGACCTCGCGGCGCTCGCCGCGTATCTGAAAAGCCTGCCGCCGCGTGCACAGAGCGGCCACTTCAACGCGCGATCGCGCGCGGCCCAGCAGAGCGCGCAGGCCTTGAAAACCGGCGATGTCGAACGGCCCGGTGCGGGTATCTACGCGGCTTACTGCGCGCGTTGCCATCAGGCCGACGGCGCCGGTGTGCCGCAAAAATATCCGCGCCTCGTGGGTAACCCGGCGGTGTTGTCGCCGTCCACCACGTCGCTGGTGCGTCTGCTGGTGGAGGGCGGCGGCAGTCCGCATACGCAAGAAGGTCCCGAGCCGCGCAAGATGCCGCCGTTCGCCGATAAGCTGACGGATAGCGAAATGGCGCACGTGTTAACCTTTATTCGAAATACCTGGGGCAACGCAGCCGAACCGGTGACCACGCGTGACGTGTCCAGTGTGCGCAGTGCATTGCACAAATAGCGCCGCGTGCCTGGCGGCATGGGCGGCTGTTTCCATCGCCGAAGCGGTAACAGGGCATTGGCGAATCGTGAAGCGAGCCGGTGTATGCTTTGAACAGACCCATCGATACTTCTTACTATGAACGAGCTTGACGTCCATTCAGCCCGCGAAAATGGCGAGGCCGCCAGCGTGCCGCCGGCGCTTAGTGCCGAGGCGCCTGTCAAAATCGATTACTGGGCGCTGGTCCAGTCGATCCAGGACTACGCGATTTTTCTGCTGGATCCAAGCGGGCGTATCGTCAGCTGGAATGGCGGTGCGCGGAACCTGACGGGTTACGCGGCGCACGAAATCATCGGCGAGCACTTCTCGCGTTTCTACACGGCCGAAGCCGTGGCGCGCGATTGGCCCGCTTACGAGTTGCAGCAAGCCGCGCTCACCGGCCGCTTCGAGGATGAAGGCTGGCGGGTTCGCAATGACGGCACGACCTTCTGGTCGAATGTGGTCATCACGGCAGTGCGCGACGAGGCGGGTGTGCTGACGGGCTTCGCCAAGATCACTCGCGATCTGACCGCGCAGCGCGATTATGTGGAAGCGCTGCGGCAAAGCGAGGAGCGTTTCCGTTTGCTGGTCGACAGCGTGAAAGACTACGCGATTTTCATGCTCGATCCGGACGGTTATGTGGTGAGCTGGAATGCGGGCGCTGCGCGCATCAAAGGCTATACGCGCGACGAAATCGTGGGCCGGCATTTTTCGACTTTCTATACGCGCGAAGAAGCGGCCGCCGGCAAGCCCGCGCGCGAACTGGCGATCGCCAAGCAGATCGGCCGGGTCGAAGACGAAGGCTGGCGCGTGCGCAAGGACGGCACGACCTTCTGGGCCAACGTCAACATCACTGCCGTGTACGACGAAACGAACCGCTTGCGTGGCTTCGCCAAGGTCACGCGCGATCTGACCGAGCGCCGTGAGCGCGAAGAACTGGAGCGCTCCGGCGAGCGTATGCGCAAGTTTCTCGCGACCCTCGCTCACGAGTTGCGCAATCCGCTTGCGCCGGTGCGCAACGCGATCGGCGTGATGCAACTCGAAGCGGGCATGAGCCCCACGTTGGCGCGCTCACGCGATCTGATCGACCGCCAGGTCACGCACCTCACACGTCTCGTCGACGATCTGCTCGACGTCGGCCGCATCATGTCGGACAAGGTCGAACTGCGCCTGGCGCGCGTCGATCTGGCCGAAGTGGTGGCGCGCGCGATCGAAGCGGCGCGGCCGTTTACCGATTCGCGGGAGCAGAGCGTGGCGCCGCATATGCCGGCCGAGCCGCTGATCGTCGAGGGCGACACGACGCGGCTCGTGCAGGTGCTGCAAAACCTGCTGCATAACGCGTCGAAGTTTTCGCCGTCCGGCGGCCGCATCGAGATCTTCGGCCGCATCGATCATCACATGGCTGTGCTGGAGGTGCGCGACCCCGGCTGCGGCATTCCCGTGCGTGCGCTCGATTCGATCTTCGAGTTGTTCGCGCAGGAAAAGCATGGGCAAAGCCTCGGCGAAGGCGGTCTCGGTATCGGCCTCACGTTGTGCAAATCGCTGATCGAATTGCATGGCGGCAGCATTATCGCGACCAGCGAGGGAGAGGGGTGCGGGAGTGCGTTCACGCTCAGTTTGCCGTTTGCCGCGGCGCTCCCCGACGAGCAGACTGATCAGGACGGTGCGGCGGGAAGCACGGTGGCGCCGCTGCGTATTCTGCTGGTGGACGACAACCGCGACTCCGCCGACAGCCTCGCCATGCTGCTCGAACTCAAAGGCCACGAAGTCCGCATTGCCTACGACGGCCCACAGGCGCTCGATGTCGCGCCCCGCCTCGTGCCGGACCTTGCAGTGATCGACCTCGCGATGCCCAAAATGGACGGTTACGCGACGCTCGCAGCATTGCGAGCGATGCCCGCGCTGGCTCACACGCTGTTCGCCGCGATGACCGGCTTCGGTCACGCCAGCGATCGCGAACGCACGCAAGCGGCCGGTTTCCACGCCCACCTCGTCAAGCCGGTGGAACTCGCGTTGTTCGAAGCGTTGCTGGAGCAGGCGGAAGCGCGGCGCCGGGAGCGCGCTCACCGCTGATGTCCGAGTCGCGCTTCCTTCATACAGGAGCGCTGCAAGCGGTCTTCAATAGGCCATAACCCCTGAAATGTTGCGGCGTGTCCCAGGTATTCGAGACCTGCGGCACGCCGCTTGCTGTTTGTCTGCACGCGCTGCGGCTATCGAAAGTCCGCGCGCATAGATCGAACAGCTTCAGGGAGGCACGATGCTCGATACGCGTGATCGTGCGGCCGGCGTGAGTGCGCGGCCGCCGGAAGGAACGGGTAGTACCCGCACTCGCGATTCATACGCGGCACTCGGCGCGCAGCAGGCCAGAGTTTCTGCCGGGTCGCTTGAAGATTTTCTGCGCGGCACGCATGTCGATGCGAGTGACCCCGCCGCGCTGGGCGATGTCTTGCGCGCGCTGATTGAACGCGGCTACGACCGTTCGCCCTTCGTGCCATTGCCCGGGCACGGGCAGACGCTAGCGCGTTGGCGTGCCCTGGCCGCGGTTGCGGCGTGCGATCTCGGTCTCGTCAAACTGTTCGAAGGACATACCGATGCGCTGGCGATTCTCGCCGAGCTGCGCGGCCCCACGCCTGCCGTGGGTAGCCGCTGGGGTGTGTGGGCCGCGGAGCCGCCTGATGCGCGCGTGCAGGCCAGCAAACGCGCGACTCGTACCGACGCGACTCGCACGGACGATCCCGAACACCTCTATCTGAGCGGCACAAAAGCCTGGTGTTCAGGCGCGGCCGTAGTCAGTCACGCGCTCGTCACCGCATGGCTCGACGACGAACCCGTGCTTGCCGCCGTGGCGATGGATCACGCGTCGATTTCGGTCGACGCGTCGAAGTGGCAAGCAGTCGGCATGCAGGCAACCGCCAGCGCCGACGTCACCTTCGATCAGACGCCGGCCACACTCGTGGGCGCGGGTCATGCCTATGTGCGCCGGCCGGGCTTCTGGCATGGCGGCGCCGGCATTGCCGCGTGCTGGTACGGCGCCGCCGCGCAAATCGGCCGGACGTTGCGAGAAGCATCCATGCAACGAGCCGACGCCCATCGCTTCGCCCACCTCGGCGCTGTCGAGGTCGCTTTAGCGGGCGCCGCCGCGGTGCTGCGCGAAACCGCCGCTCATATCGACGCGCATCCACACGCCGACGCACAGCGTGAAGCCATGCGCGCACGTCTCATCGTTGAAGAAGCCGCCACGGCGGTGATGAATCACGCGACGCGCACACTCGGCGCCGGCCCGCTCTGCCGCGATGCGCGCTTTGCCCGGGCGCTGGCGGACCTGCCGGTGTTCTTGCGGCAAAGCCATGCCGAACGCGATCTTGCCGCGCTCGGCGAATTGACCGTCAAGGCAAAGGACGACCGCAACGCCGCTGCCGGAGGTGCGCCTTGGATGCTCTGACACGATTCATGGAGGGCCGCTGACATGTCCTCCCCAGCGATGTACTTCGATCAACTCTACAAAAGCAGCGACGATCCGTGGAATCTGCGTGAAGGCTGGTACGAACGCCGCAAGCGTTCGCTCACGCTTGCGCTGCTGCCGCGTCCGCGCTATCGCAACGCGTTCGAGCCGGGCTGCGCGAACGGCGAACTGACGGCCGAACTGGCAGCCCGCTGTGACGCGCTGCTCGCCGCCGATCTGCACGAAACAGCGGTACGTCTTGCGCGCGAAAGGGTTGCCGGGCTGCCGCAGGTTCGCGTCGAACAGCGCACGGTGCCGCGCCAATGGCCGGTTGACGCGGGACCGTTCGATCTGATCGTGATCAGCGAATTTGCCTATTACCTCGATTCAGCCGACCTCGAAACGCTGGCCGCGCGAATCGCCGCCTCGCTCACGACGGACGGCACGCTGCTCGCCTGCCACTGGCGCCGTCCGTTTGCCGAAGCGCTCGAATCCGCCGACACCGCCCACGCCTTGTTCGACGCGCGCTGCGGTCTGTCGCGTCTCGCGCATCACGACGAAGCCGATCTGTTGATCGACGTATGGTCGCGCGATGCGCGCTCGGTGGCACAACGCGAGGGGCTCCTATGATCGGCGTGATCGTTCCGGCGCATAACGAAGAGGCGTTGCTGGCGCCTTGTCTGGCCGCGTTGATCGAAGCCTCGCGGCATGCTGATCTAGCCCCTGAAACCGTGCGGATCGTCGTCGTGCTCGACGCCTGTAGCGATTTTTCCGGGGCGATCGCGCGTGCCTACGGTGTCGAGACATTGACGCTGAAGGCGCGCAATGTCGGCATCGCGCGTGCGACGGGCGCCGATTTGCTGCTGGCGGACGGCGCCCGCTGGCTTGCCTTCACCGATGCCGACAGCCGCGTGTCGCCGGGCTGGCTGGTCGCACAATTGTCGCTGGACGCGGACGCGGTGTGCGGCTCGATTGCCGTCGACGATTGGACCGCTCATCCGCACAGCGTGCGCGAATATTTTCGCAAGACCTATGTGGACGCGGATGGCCACCGTCATGTGCACGGCGCGAATCTCGGCGTCTCCGCCGAGGCGTATCGACTAGCCGGCGGCTTTCCACCGCTCACGTGCAGCGAAGACGTTGCGCTCGTCGACCGCCTGATCGCGACCGGTGCCCGCATTGCATGGAGTGCCGCGCCGCGCGTGATCACGAGCGCGCGTACCGCGACCCGCGCTCGCGGCGGTTTCGGCGATACGCTGGCCGCATGGGCGACGGGCTGATGCGAGCGGTGCCGGAAGCCCGCTCGAGATTGACAAGGCGAGCCTTTATCCCCGACCGCCTCGCGAGATTTCTTCACCGGCGCGATGCGGCATACGCAACGTGACCGGAATCGACGCAAACGAGCACAAGCCCACCACCAGAAACGCGGGCCAGAAATCCGACCACATGATGCCCGGATGGCCTTGCAGCACGCGCGAAATCTGCAGCACGATACCGCCCACCGTCACGCCCAGGCCGAGCGACATCTGTTGCACGACGCTGCCGAGACTCGTTGCGCGTCCCACGTCGCGGGTGGCGATTTCCGCGTAAGTCAGCGAGTTGAGACTGGTGAATTGCAGCGCCGGGAAGAAGCCGCCGAGCAACACAACGAACCAGATGATCCAGGTCGGCGTGCCAGGGAAAAATAGTCCGCACGCCGCGATCGAAATCCCCGACAGGGCCGCGTTCACCACCAGCACCGAACGGAAGCCGAAGCGGTGCAGCACGCGCGAGGCGACCGTGCGCATGAACATGCCGCCGAACGCGGACCCGCACGTGATCAGACCGGACTCGAACGCGCTCATGCCGTGTCCCTCCTGCAACATCAGCGGCAGCAGAAACGGCAACGCGCCGAGACCGATACGAAACAGCGAGCCGCCGAGCACGCTCGCCTGAAACGTCGGCACTTTGAAGAAGCGCAGATCGAGCAGCGGGAGTTCGACGCGTTGGGCGTACGCGACATAGCCCGCGAGCAGCACGGCGCCGCTTGCGCACATGCCGAACGCGTCCTGATTCGAAATGAGCTCACCGCCGACCAGTGACAATCCGAGCAGCAGCAACACCGCGCCGGCCGCCGACAGAAAAAAGCCGATCCAGTCGAGCGGCCCCGGGTCGGGCTCGCGTGTGTTGGCGATGTGCCGGTTGGTCAGATAGATACCGAGAATGCCGATCGGCACGTTGATGAAAAAAATCAGACGCCAGTGCAGATAGGTGGTGATGAAGCCGCCAAGCAGCGGGCCGGCGGCCGGTCCGAGCATCGCGGGTACGCTCAGATAGTTCATCGCGCGGATGAAGTCCGCTTTTTCGACCACCCGGAAGATGATGATCCGCCCGACCGGCACCATCATCGCGCCGCCCACGCCTTGCACGAAACGGGCGAGGGTAAAGGTAGCCAGTGAATTCGACGCGGCGCATAAGAGCGAGCCGGTCACGAAGATGCCGATCGCCGTGCGGAAAACCGTGCGTGCGCCGAAGCGGTCCGCGAGCCAGCCGCATACGGGGATAAAGACGCCGAGACCCAGCACGTAGCTCGTCACCGCGATTTTCAGCGTGACCGGATCGCGTCCGAAATCGCGCGCCATGGCGGGCAAGGCGGTGACGATCACGTTGGCATCGACGCTTTCCATGAACATCGCGCAGGCGACGATGAGGGGGGCAACCAGGGCTTTCTGGACGACAGTCATGAGGGGCGGGAGCAGTCCGCGGCGAATGGTCGCAGGCAAAGGGGGCATTATTGCACCTGTACGGTGCGGATGGTTAATAGTGCAGCGCGCGATGCCGCCCCTTTTTGAGATTTCGTAGGTCGCGCCTGTGGCCGTGACACAACATGTCGGCGGATTATCGATATTTGTTGCAGTGCGGCGGGAGACGACTATAATCGGGTTATTCCCTAGGTACAAACCCTATACAGGAGTCTGTCATGAACACCGCATCCAACGTCGCTACCACCCGCACCGCACCCGCCGCTAACACCACGTGGCTGGGCAAGGTCCGCGCGCTGGCTTTGCACGCGCTGAACCTGCATCTGCAAAACTGCGCTGTGCTTGCTGAAGCGCACCGCCGCCCGCAGTAAGCGTTTCCGTATCGGCCGTATTCTTTAGCGGCCCGGAATCTCGAATACCAGACAGGTCGTCGTGGCATGCGCGTAGAGCGTGCCGTCGGGGCCGACAAGGCGAGCTTCCGCCGTCGCCAGCTGCCGTCCGCAGTGGATCACCTTGCCTTCGGCGCGCACGCGCTGCACGCGCGGCGTCACCGCTTTCACGTAATTCACGCTTAGCTCGGCGGTGGTGTAGCCGCGGCCTGCCGGCATCATCGTGTGTACCGAGCAGCCTAGCGCGGAATCGAGCAAGGTAGCGATCCAGCCGCCATGCACTGTGCCCAGTGGATTCAGATGCTGGGCGAGCGGCGTGCCCTGAAACACCGCGTGCCCCGCACTGACTTCGACGATGGTGAAGTCGAGTGTGCGGGCGATCGCGGCGTAGGGCAGTTCCGCGTTCATCATCGCCTGCATCACTTCCAGGCCAGTCTTGCCCGCCACCTGTTCGGGGCTGGCGACACCGGGGCCCGGCCCGGCGTTCAGTGCCGCCAATACTTCCTGCTCGCGCGCGAGCCAGCGCTCGAGTTGGTTTTCGTTCGTCAATCTGTGTCTCCTGTCCTGAGGGAAGCGTGTTTCGACATCGATGCGTCGTCATCGATTAGAGCATCAAACCGCTTCTGGGCGCCTGGAGGCGGCCTCTGGACCGCCGGCACGCGAGTGCCGACTCGCTCACAATAAGGCTCGGATTGCCGCGCGTTACTTGCGGATATGCGACGCGTCCTGCCGCGGTACCTTGGTCGCTTGCGCGGACAACGCGCTCATCAGAAGCGCGGTCGACACCAGTCCGATCAAATATCTTCCTCTCGCGATCTGCAATAAGCGTTTAGACTTCGGCCCCCTGTCGAGCGCAGCAGTCCGCACGCAGCACAACAGTCCAATCGGCAATATCGACCGTTTAATCCACGCGGATTGCTCTGTCACGCCGCGAAGCGCATTAGCTTCAATGGCGGTCCAGGTTAAAACCCGATGAATTGACTAACACTGTCAACCTTTTCCACCTACTGCCGTTATCTATTCGTAATCGCTGATGTAAGGCGATGCCGTGGCAGACGATCCGTCGCCGCGACAGCTCCCGCAAGGCCCGCATTGACCATGTTCCACCGATACAACAATAAATTCGACCGGCCAGGCGCGATGTTCGACCGTGTATCGAAAGCGCTTGGTAAACGGAGCATCCTCTCGCCCGTGCTCGCACTCGTCATTTGCGGGTTGCTGCTGGTCGTCTTGCAACATCTCTCGCAAGCGGTCGACTATCGCTCGGTCATCGGCCAACTGCGGCACCTGACGGCGGGCGAGTGGACCGCGGCGCTCGGTGCGACCGCGCTCAGCTATATCGCGCTGGTCGGCCGCGACGCAGTCGGCTTGCGCTATCTGGGCGCCGCGGTGCCGCGCGCGGCGCTATGGATCGGCGCGACCGCAGGCTCCGCCCTCGGCAACGCGACCGGCTTCGGCGCGTTGACAGGCGGCGCCGTGCGCGCGCGCGTCTATGGCGTGTCGAACGTCACGCCCGCACAGATCGGCCGCATGACCGTGTTCACGAGCGTTTCGCTGGCGCTCGCGCTGGTGCTGATGACGGCCCTCGGCATGGTGTGCCTTGCCGATCCGCTCGCGGCGCTGCTGCATCTGCCGCCGCTCACATTGCGTTGGTGCGGAGCCGCCTTGCTTATCGTGCTCGGACTTGTAGCTGCCGCCTGCCACCGCGACACCCGCCCGATCCGCACGCGCTGGGAATGGCTTTCGCTCGACATTCCGGCGCGCCGCGACCTGCTCGCGCAAGTGGCCCTCGCCGTACTCGACGTGGTGGCCGCGGGCCTCGCGTTGTGGGCGCTGCTGCCGCATGCGGACGTCAGCTTCGTGACCTTCATCACGGTCTATGCCGCCGCCATGCTGCTCGGCATGATCGGCCACACGCCCGGCGGTGTCGGCGTGTTCGAAGCGGCCATGGTGTTCACGCTGAACGGCAGTGTGCAAACGCATCAGATGCTTGCGGCGCTGCTCGCATATCGCGCGATTTACTTTGGTGTCCCGTTGATCGTCTCGGCGGCGCTGCTTGCCGGCTTCGAAGGCCGCGCGTTGAAAAGCCGTTTGCCGCTGCGGCACGCGGCAGGTGCCTATAAACTCGCGCCGCTGTTTCTGAGCCTCGTGACTTTCGTGGTCGGCGGCATGCTGGTGATTTCGAGCGCGACGCCCGCATTCTGGCAACGCATTCTGATTTTGCGCGACGTGCTGCCGCTGTGGGTGCTCGAAAGCTCGCAGATGTTGTGCAGCGTGCTCGGTGTGCTGCTGTTGTTCGTCGCGCGCGGTTTGCTGCGGCGTCTGGATGCGGCGTGGTGGATGACCTTGCTACTGGCGGTGCTGAGCCTCGCGCTGTCGCTGACCAAAGGTCTTGCCTTCGTGGAAGCGGGCGTGCTCGGCATGCTGATTGCGCTGCTGCTGTCCACGCGCCGCCGTTTCAACCGTCATTCGTCGCTGTTTGCCGAGCGTTTTACGGCGGGCTGGCTGGTCTCGGTGGCGATGGTTCTCGCGCTCGCCGTCTGGGTCATGCTGTTTGCGTTCCGCGACGTGCCGTACACGCGCGACCTGTGGTGGCAATTCGCGTTCGACGAACGCGCACCGCGTGCATTGCGCGCGACGCTGGCCGCGAGCCTGTTCGCGGCGATTTTCGCGTTCTGGCAGTTGCTGCGCCCCGCGGCGGGCCGCTTCGTGATCCCCCCTCCGCAAGATTTGCAAGACGCGGCGCGTATCGTGCGCGCGCAGGAGCGCAGCGACGCCGGTCTCGCGCTGATGGGCGACAAGAGCTTCCTCTTTTCCGAGTCGCGCGAGGCCTTCCTGATGTATGCGAAAAATGGCCGCACATGGGCTGCGCTGCATGATCCGGTCGGTCCGCGCGAAGAATGGGCCGGCCTGATCAGCAAGTTCGTCGCGCTTGCGCATGCGCACGGCGGTCGCGCCGCGTTCTATCAGGTGCGCGCCAATGCCTTGCCGCTCTATCTCGACGCCGGCCTCACGCTGATGAAGCTTGGCGAGGAAGCCCATGTCGTGCTCGACGATTTCGATCTGAAGGGCCCGCATCGCGCGCATCTTCGCTATGCGTTGAAGCGTGGCGAGCGTGACGGCTTTACCGTCGAAGTGATCGATCAGGCCGCTGTGCCGGCCTCGCTCGAAACGCTGCGTGAGATTTCCGACGGCTGGCTCAACAGCCGCGATGCGCGCGAAAAGAGCTTCTCGGTGGCCGCGTTTACCGACGAGTATCTCGCCGCGCAATCCGTAATGCTGGTGCGCCAGAACGGCGCGCCGGCCGCTTTCGTGACCTTCATGACGACCGATATGAACACCGAGGCAACGGTCGGTGTGATGCGGCACGTGGAAAGTGCGTCGCCGTATGCGATGGAATATCTGTTCACCCAACTCGCGCTGCATCTGAAGCAGGCGGGTTTTCGCTCGCTCAGTCTGGGCATCGCGCCGCTCTCCGGCATGCAGCCGACGCCGCTCGCGTCGCGCTGGCATCGGCTGGCGGGGATCGTGTGGCGCTTCGGCGGCCGCTTCTATAACTTCCGCGGACTGCGCGCTTTCAAGAGCAAGTTCCAGCCGCATTGGGAGCCGCGCTATCTCGCGGCGTCGGGTTCGATGGGCGTGTTCTTCACGCTCGCGGACCTGTCATTGCTGGCGGGAGGCCGGCGTTCATGACATTGCATCCGCTTTACAAGCTCGCCGTCGCGGCGAGCCTCGTGCTTGGCAGCGCCGCTGCTTTTGCCACGACCACTACCGTATCGGGCGGCCGTTATGGCGACGTGACGGTGACGCAACCCGCCGGCCCGTTGCGCGGCTTTGTGGTGCTTTACTCGGGGGCTGCCGGCTGGAGCGCGGCCGATCAGCAAACCGCCGATGCGCTCGCCAAGGCAGGCGCGTTGACCGTCGGCGTGGATACGGCGCGCTATGCGGCCAATCTGGGCGCGAAAAAAGAAGCCTGCCATCAACTGGTGGGCGATGCTGAAGCCTTGAGCCATCAACTCGAACGGCAATCGCAATCGAGCCGCTATTTCGCACCGATCGTCGCGGGTACGGGCCAGGGCGCGACGCTCGCGATGCATGTGCTCGAACAGGCGCCGTCGAATACGGTGGCCGGCGCGGTCTCGGTGGATGCCGAGCGCAATCTGGATGCGCGCTTTCAACCGTGCCCGCCGGACCCGACGATCATCCGCGACAAGGTGCCGGGCTTCGTGGAAAAGGCGACGCCCGGCAACGGCGATCGCGCGCGGCTCGTTGCGATGGTCACGCCGCATTTGCAGACGGCATCGACAAACGATGACGATGTCTCCGATCTGCCGCTGATCGAATTGCCGGCGGCGCATCCGAACGGCCTGATGGCAATCGTGATTTCCGGCGACGGTGGCTGGCGCGACCTTGACAAGACTATCTCGCTCGCGTTGCAGAAAGACGGCGTCTCGGTGATCGGCATCGACAGTCTGCGTTATTTCTGGAGCGAAAAGACCCCGGCGCAGACGAGCCACGATCTCGCTCGCGTGATGCAGACCTACGGCGCACGCTGGCATGCGGAGCACATTGCGCTCGTCGGCTATTCGTTCGGCGCCGACGTGATGCCGTTCGCCTATAACCGTTTGCCTGAAGCGCTGCGCGCGAAAGTGTCGCTGATTGCGCTGCTCGGCTTCGCGCCTGACGCCGATTTCCAGATTCGTGTGGGCGGCTGGCTTGGCATGCCGGCGAGCGATAAGGCCTTGAAGGTGCAGCCGGAATTGACGCGCGTGCCGCCCGCGCTCGTGCAGTGTTTCTACGGTGAGAACGAGAAAGACACCTTGTGTCCGGCGCTCACCAGGAGCGGCATCACGGTGATTCGCACGTCGGGCGATCATCACTTCGGTGGCGACTACAACGCGCTGGAGCAACGCATTCTCGGCGCTTTCAGGAAGGCAAGCGGCGTGCATGATTGATACGCCGCATGGCGTGTGACGCGAAGGGCCACATCATCCCGCGCGCGGCGGGCGGGCCGGAGTCTGTTCATTCGTCTGTTGAGAGTGGTATCGCACATATATCGGTCTCCTTGGCCTCTATGATTCTTACGAAGACCTGACGACAATCTCCTCATACGTTTTGTGTGTTGAGGCGGTTTTGCTGGCGTGTCGTCCGTGAATCTCTCTTGTGAAATTTTCCTGCGATAACGCAGCGCGTCGCTGGGCAGCTTTTGCTGCCTGGTCGTGTGCTCCCGGCATGACTGGCAACTGCTCGCGCGCCCGCTTGGGGCTCGCCGATGCGAGTCCGGTGCGATGCCCCATGGACCGAGGCCGTGAATGCTGGATTCCTTCTTCTTCGAAACTGCCGCGAGCGAGCCGGATAGTCCCGCGCTGTGGGTCGATGAACGACTGTATTGCTATGACGAGATCGCCTCGCGGGCGCGCCGGATCGCCGCCGGGATAACGGCCGCAATGCCGCCCGGCCAGCTCGGGCGCTGTCTCCTGTTCGCGCATCGCAGCAAGGCCGCCTATGTGGGGCTGCTGGGGATTCTCAAGGCCGGCTTCGCCTATGTGCCGCTCAATCCGCTCGTACCCGCCGCGCGCATCGCCGCCGTGATCGAGCAGTCGGGCGCGCCGCTGTTGCTGGTCGATCGGCAGTGTGCCGCGTTGCTCGACGAAGTGCTGGCGTTGCTTGATGACTGTCCGCGGATTCTGCTGCTCGATGATGACGATGGGGAGCGCGCAGGAGACGATCGGGGCGCTCAAGACACTCGAGAGATGAACGCCACGCGCACTGCTTCAGCCTTCGGCGACGGCTTGAAGAGACTGCCTTCCGAGCCAGGGGTGACAGAATCCGCCATATCCCGTGCACCGCACGATCTCGCTTACATCCTCTTCACGTCGGGTTCGACCGGTGCGCCCAAAGGCGTGCCGATCTCGCACGCGAACGCTACCGCCTACGTGGCGGGGCAACTGCACACGCTAGGCAGGCTGCCTGGTGCGCGCTATGCGCAATTGTGCGAGCTCACTTTCGATCCGTCGGTACATGACATGTTCGTGTGCTGGGCAAACGGCGGTTGCCTGTATGTACCGAAGACCGTCGAGCCGATCTACAACGCGGCCTTCATCAAGCAGCACGCGATCACGCATTGGAGCAGCGTGCCCTCGGTAGCCGGTTTCATGCAGCAGTTTCGCAAACTGGGGCAGAACGAATTTCCGAGCCTGCGCGTGACGATCTTCGGCGGCGAGCCGTTGCCGCGTTTGCTGGTCCAGGCGTGGCGGCGCGCTGCGCCGAACAGCCGGGTGCTGAACATGTACGGGCCGACCGAAACCACGGTGGCCTGCGCGGCGTTCGAAGTCACGGCGGAATTTCTCGACGATCCACAGCATGCGGTCATGCCGCTCGGCGGCGCATTGCCGGGAATGGAACTGCTGATCGTCGACGCCGCGTTAAGGCCGGTCGTGCCCGGCGCAAGCGGCGAACTGCTGATCGGCGGCCCCCAGGTGGCCGCGGGCTATCTGTCGGCGGACGAACCCGGCAATCGCCGCTTCGTTGCGGCGACGTATCCAGGCTACAGCGCGTCGCGCTGGTACCGAAGCTCGGATGCCGCGCGCGAAGCAGCCGGGCAGGGCATCGTGTTTCAAGGGCGGCTGGACACGCAGGTCAAAATTCGCGGCAACAGGATCGAGCTCGAAGAGGTCGAACACGTCGTCCGGATATGCAGCCACACGGCGCTCTGCGCGGTGCTCGCCTGGCCCGTCGACGAAGCGGGCCAGGCTTGCGGCCTGATTGCCTTCGTGACGAACGCACAGGGCAGCGCTGTGCAGATTCTGCAGGCATGCCGTCAGCGGCTGCCCGCGTACGCCGTGCCGCAACGGATCGTGACGCTCGACGTGTTGCCACTCAACGTGAACGGCAAGATTGACAGGAAGGCGCTCGCCGAACGCTGTGCAAGCGGCGACGTGGTCACCTGACAGGCCGCACGACACTATGCTTCGGATGGCTTAAGAGTTTATCGAGGCGCTGAAAAAGTTTTCGAAGTAGGGACTATTCGAAATCGGGCCAAGTACAAGCTGAGTACAAGCGGTACATCCTTGCATGTTCTCGATGCATCGATGTCTTGCGTAAAAATTCAGGTATCGGGGGTATCAAATGAAAGATCATGTGCGCAGCATTCTTCGGGAGACCGCCTGTCTCGACGTGCCGGTCGACACGCTCGGCGACCACGACGATCTCTACGCGGCGGGGCTATCGTCGCTTGGCTCGGTCCGCGTGATGATGGCCATCGAAGAGAACTTCGTTATCGAAATTCCAGGCGTGCTGATTACGCACGATCTGTTTCGGAGCATCGATTCGCTCGCAAACACGATTGCGCGAATCGTGCCGGAAGAGTCGCTCGCGTCGCGAACTTGACGTGGCGCCGCCGCGACCGATCATGACGAACCTTCCTACCATGAGACCGGTAAGCTTCGACGGCTGTCTGGGATGGCTGCACCGGCCGTCGGGCGCTCAGTCCGCAATGGGGGTGGTGCTGTGCAACCCGTTCGGCTACGAGGCGCTGTGCATTCATCGCGGCTGGCGTGAGTTCGCCGAGGCGCTCGCCGTGCGCGGCATGCCTGCCCTGCGCTTCGACTATCCCGGCACCGGCGACTCGAGCGGCAGCGAAGAAGATCCGCAGCGCCTGCGCGCATGGCTCGACAGCATCAAGGCGGCCGCGGCGTGGCTGCGTGCCGAAACCGGTGTGACGCGCCTGAGTTTCTGCGGACTGCGTCTCGGCGCCACACTCGCGGCGCTGGCCGCCGAAGAGCTCGGCGGTGTCGAAAATCTCGTGCTGCTGGCGCCGGTGAGTTCGGGCAAGAGCTACATCCGTGAGCTGGAGATGCAGCATCAAAGCTGGCTCAGTGCGCAAATCGGACTTGAAAGCAGCGCCGACGCCGAGGCGGGACGCACGGTCGGCGCACACGGATTCCGCCTCTATCCCGACGCGCTCGAGTCTCTCGCGCACGTCGATCTCGAACAGCGTACGCAACGTCCTGCGCGGCGCGTGCTGGTGCAGGACCTGGCTGAGAGCGCGCGGCTGAAACGCCTGGTCGCGCGTTATCAGGCTCAGGGCGCGCAGGCGGATCTGCAGGTGTTCAGCGAATACGGCAAGTTCCTGCTTGATCCTCGCTACAGCATGCCGCCGCGCCACGGCTTCGACAGCGTGCTGGAATGGCTGGGCGCAAGCGCGCTCAGCGCGGGTGAGCCCGCAGCGGCGATAGTCGATCCGGGCGGAGCCGCGCGGATCGATTTCGCGGACGGCTGCGAAACGCCCGTGGTGTTCGGCGGCGGCCGCTATGTCGGCATATTCTGCCAACCGCGGCGCGCGCTCGACGGT
Organism: Paraburkholderia sp. RL17-337-BIB-A; assembly: GCF_046025895.1. Taxonomy (NCBI): domain Bacteria; kingdom Pseudomonadati; phylum Pseudomonadota; class Betaproteobacteria; order Burkholderiales; family Burkholderiaceae; genus Paraburkholderia; species Paraburkholderia sp. RL17-337-BIB-A. The sequence goes on from NZ_JARESY010000001.1 coordinate 1,965,713, forward strand.
GCGCCTGCTGTGTTGTTCGTCAACACGGGCGGCGTACACCGGGTTGGCGATAGCCGGATTGCGGTGCTGATGGCGCGGCGCCTCGCGGCACTTGGGATCGCGTCGTTGCGGATGGACCTCGGCGGCCTCGGCGATAGCGTTCGCCGTGACGACTCGCTCACGCTCGATGTGGTGTACGCCCGGCACGCGGTGACGGACGCCAAAGCCGGGGTCGATTGTCTCGCGGCGGCGGGCCATCCGAAGACCGTCATGTTCGGCGTATGCACGGGCGCTTATGTGAGCATGCATACGGCGCTCGCGCATGCTGGCGTGATTGGCTGCGCGTTAGTCAATCTGCCGTTTTTCGAGTGGGGCGGCGCACGAGCCAGGCTCAGTACCCGGCACGTTGCGTCGAGCGGCGTTTATCGGCTTTCCATGCGCAATCCGCGCAAGTGGCTGCGCCTGCTCACCGGTCGCGCGCACGGCCGCGCCATCGTGACCGAACTCGCGCGACGTCTCTGCGCGCGCATCAGCGTGCGTGTCAGTACCGCGATCGAACATCTGCTCGGCCGGCCGATGGCGGGTGGCGCGATCCGCAGACTGGCGCTGGAGTTGGAGCGCAAGGGCGTACAAACCGCATTGATGTATGGCCCACTCGACGAGGGGCTGGACGAACTGGCGATTCATTTTGGACCGAACGGCAGCCAGCTTGCCAAGCTGAAGAACGTCAACGCGAAAGTGGTCGGCAAGGTCGACCATGCGCTTTTTTCGCATGCTGCGCGCGATGCGGTAATGGCGCAGTTCGATCTGTTTTTGCGCGAAAGAGTGCTCGGTGCGCGACCTGACGCTGTTGCGTCGAAGTCCGGGTTGCGCGTCGCGCAGGCGCGGCGGTCTTGAGTGTTCGTACTGTTTGCGGCGCGCGAACAGGGATTGACAAAGCCCGTCAAGTCAACGAAGATCGAACGTATGAACTGCCTCGACATCCGTATTGCGCTGATTATTAGCACCATTCATCGAATGGTGGGTTAGCGCGCGTCTGATAGCAGTGACATCAACCCGCCCCACGAGGCGGGTTTTTTTATGTCCGCTTTCTGCCTGCCTCCTGGTGACTTCTTTGTTGACTTGACCTTGCCGCACAGGAGTTTGCCTTGCCGTTACATGAACTCAAACGGGCGGCCGTCGCCGCCGATAGCGTGGCATTGCGCCACGACTATCTGAAGAAAACCCTGACCGCGCGCGTCTACGACGTGGCCCGCGAGACCGAACTCGAACGCGCGCCGAATCTGTCGGCACGGCTGCGCAATCCGGTTTATCTGAAGCGCGAGGACAACCAGCCGGTGTTCTCGTTCAAGGTGCGCGGCGCGTACAACAAGATGGCGCATATTCCGGCGGATGCGCTGGAACGCGGTGTCATTACCGCGTCCGCGGGCAATCATGCACAGGGTGTGGCGCTCTCGGCGGCACGCATGGGCGTGAAGGCGATCATCGTTGTGCCGGTCACCACGCCGCAGGTAAAAGTCGACGCGGTGCGCGCGCATGGCGGCGCGACGGTCGAAGTCGTGCAGTTCGGCGAGTCCTACAGCGATGCATACGGGCACGCGGTCAAGCTGCAGGAAGAGCGTGGGCTGACCTTCGTCCATCCGTTCGACGATCCCTACGTGATCGCCGGCCAGGGCACGGTCGCGATGGAAATTCTGAGCCAGCATCAAGGCCCGATCCACGCGATCTTCGTGCCGATCGGCGGCGGTGGCCTGGCCGCGGGTGTGGCCGCGTATGTGAAATCGGTGCGTCCGGAGATCAGGGTGATCGGCGTGCAGACCGATGACTCGTGTGCGATGGCCGCCTCGCTGAAAGCCGGCGAACGGGTGACGTTAAATGAAGTCGGCCTGTTCTCGGACGGCACGGCGGTGAAGCTCGTCGGTGAAGAAACCTTCCGCCTGTGCAGCGAATATCTCGACGACGTATTGCTCGTGAATACCGATGCTTTATGCGCGGCGATCAAGGACGTGTTTCAGGACACCCGCAGCGTGCTTGAACCCGCCGGCGCGCTGGCGGTGGCAGGCGCCAAGCAGTATGCCGAGCGCGAAGGTCTCGAGGACCAGACGCTGATCGCGATCACGTCCGGCGCAAACATGAATTTCGACCGCATGCGTTTCGTGGCCGAGCGCGCGGAAGTCGGTGAAGCACGTGAGGCGGTGTTCGCGGTGACGATCCCCGAAGAGCGCGGCAGCTTCCGTCGTTTCTGCGAACTGGTGGGCACGCGCAGTGTCACTGAATTCAACTACCGCATTGCGGACGCGAATTCAGCGCATATCTTTGTGGGCGTGCAGATCAGGAACCGCAGCGAATCGGCGCAGATCGCAGGCGTGTTTGAAGCGCACGGTTTTGCCACCGTTGATCTGACGTTCGATGAACTGTCGAAGCAGCACATCCGTTATATGGTCGGCGGCCGCTCGCCCTTGGCTCACGACGAACGTCTGTTCCGCTTCGAGTTTCCGGAGCGGCCGGGCGCACTGATGAAGTTTTTATCGTCGATGGCGCCGAACTGGAATATCAGCCTGTTCCACTACCGCAACCAGGGCGCGGACTACAGTTCGATTCTGGTCGGCATCCAGGTGCCGGAGAGCGAGAACAGCGAATTCGAACGCTTTCTGACGACGCTTGGTTATCCGCACTGGGAAGAGACCAGGAATCCTGTTTATCGCCTGTTCCTCGCGTAGAAACGGTCGGCGCAGTCAGGCCGCCGCGAGGTCCGGAGATGCGAGGTACGCAGCGCAACGCCGCTACGAACACGGCACCAAAGCGGCGAAAAGTGTTCGGGGTTTACCTTAAGCACATGCAAGGCGATATGAACGGGCCGCTACCCGTCGAATCGCTGCAAACGCTGTCTGGGCGCCGTTAGATCTCGTTCGTGCTCAGCAGCGTCGTTCAATCGGGTCCGCACGTTATCTCAAAACTGGATACAGCCTATCCACCATATCGCGTTGCGCGATACGGCGCATGATTGTCAAACTGCGTGCATATCAAACACCGCATTCAGGAGACAACTCATGCGCACCCAAGTTGGCATCATCGGCGCCGGGCCTGCGGGCCTGCTTCTTTCCCATCTTCTTCACTTGCGCGGCATCGACTCCGTCGTGCTCGAATCGCGTACTCGCGAACAGATCGAATCCACCATCCGCGCCGGTGTGCTCGAACAGGGCACGATGGACCTGCTCACCGAAGCCGGCGTCGGCGCGCGCATGAAGGCCGAGGGCGCGCTGCATCACGGCTTTGAACTGGCGTTCGAAGGCAAGCGGCGGCGCATCGATCTGACGGGTCTCACCGGCCATTCGATCACGGTGTACGCGCAGCACGAAGTCATCAAAGACCTGGTTGCCGCGCGCGTGGCGGCCGACGGGGCACTGCGTTTCGGCGTGACGGAGACGTCGCTGCACGGTATCGATACCGTGCAGCCTTCGATCCGCTATCGCCACGAAGGCGAAGCATGCGAACTGCAATGCGACTTCGTGATTGGCTGTGACGGCTCGCAAGGCGTATCGCGTGCGTCGATTCCGCGGGCTTTGCGCAAGGACTTCGAACGCGTCTATCCGTTCGGCTGGTTCGGCATTCTGTGCGAAGGACCGCCCTCGTCGGATGAACTGATCTACGCGCGGCACGAGCGCGGTTTCGCACTGGTCAGCACCCGCTCGCAGAACGTGCAGCGCATGTATTTCCAATGCGATCCCAAGGAATCCGTCGACAACTGGTCCGACGATCGAATCTGGGCTGAGCTGCACGCACGCGTCGATTCGCACGACGGCCAGAAAATCGTCGACGGCAAGATTTTCCAGAAGAACATTGTCGGCATGCGCAGTTTCGTGTCGGCCACCATGCAGCATGGTCGGCTCTTCCTCGCCGGCGACGCCGCGCATATCGTGCCGCCCACCGGTGCGAAGGGGATGAACCTCGCGGTCGCCGACGTGCGCGTGTTGACCCAGGCGCTGAGCGCGTTCTACGTCGAAAATCGCACCGATCTGCTCGACGGTTACAGTGAAACCGCGCTCAAACGCATCTGGCGCGCGGAACATTTCTCGTACTGGATGACAAGCATGATGCACCGCATTGAAGGCGCCTCGCCGTTCGAGCAGCAACTGCAAATAGCCGAGCTCGAATATGTGACCACGTCGCGTGCGGCAGCTACCGCGATGGCGGAGAACTATGTAGGCGTCGCGGTCGCGCAATAATCCGCGCGTGGCGCCGCGGCGCGCGGTGCCCCAGCTCGCATCGGCGAACTTGATGGGTGAGGATTCACCATTGTCGTGTCAACGGAAACAGTGAATTCAGGAATGTAGGATTTATCCGCGCCTGGTCCACCCCTAGACTCTCTTTTACCGTACTACGCGTTACATCCGCGGCGCGTAAAAGACAATCTCTAGAGGTGGTTTCATGAAATCGCTCATCAACGCTGTTGCTATTGCCGTTGTTCTCGGCGCGCCGATCGCCTCGTTTGCTCAATCGAATCAGGCGGTCCCGCAAAATGCACAGGATACGCAAGCGCAAGTTTCCGCGCAGCAGGGCGCGCGTCAGACCGATACCAGCGGTTACGGTTCTGCCAGTCGCGGCACATGGCAAGCCGGCTACGGCAGCGATACGACGGTAAGCTCCTATTCGCCGCCGATCCACAACGTACGTTAAGCGGTCATGGCGCGCGCAACAGGGTCATCTCATTGCGCAATAAGGCCTGAAGATCCTCGTCGCTAGGCCGCGTGCCCCAGTGCCGCGCGCCGGCGACCGACGCAATCGCGATCCACGAATGAGGTGGAAACCATTCGCGAAGCACGGCGCCGTCCTGACGCAAACACAATTGGCCGGTCTGTTCGCTGTATTCGGCGGAGATGATTGTGCCGTCGATTTGCGCCGTTACTCGCCGTGGATCGCTGCGTACCAAATCGTCGCTCCTGCAAAAGGTGTGGCGCGAATGCGTATGCGGGCCGGCGGCCTGATGACGCCGCCACGGCCCATGCGTCATTAGTGGTAGTCGCGGCCGTGATCGTCGCCATGGCCGTGCCAATCGCCATGCGGGCCATCGCGATAACCGCGCGCATCATGCCATTCGCGCTCGTGATGGCGGCCTTCCCACTCGCGTCGTTCCCAGTAGCGGTGACCGTCGTAATAGCGGTCGCCGTGCCAGCCAGGACTCACCACCACCACGGGCGGCGCGGGAGCATAGACCGGCGCGGGCGCGTAGGCCACGCCCGGCACGCCGATATTCACGCCTACATCGACGTGCGCCAGCGCGACAGAAGATACCCCGATCCCCAGACCCGCAACGATTGCCATGGACAGCCAGCGGCTTCGTGAATTGTTCATGTTTTATTCCCGGTTGTTCGATTGATAGTGGAGTGCGCTGCGCGGGCGCCGCTTAGTAATGGTCGTGATCGTGATAGTGGTCATGATCGTGATAACCACCCTCCGGGACGAAGATGCAACCACCCAATGCACTGCCGAGGGTGATAGCCAATAGAACCAGCGCGAAAATTCGTTTCATGATGTTGCTCTCCCGATTGCGTGTGATCGAACTCTACTGAGCGGCCGGATTACCGGTGTGTTCGTGTGTAACAGGACGTGTCGATTCCTGCGTATGTCGGCTGGGTACACAGCAGAGTGCGGGAATACGTTGCAGCGCTGCGATTAGTCGTTCCACTGGCATGCAGGCAGTCAGCGGCCAACTCGTTGAGCACGCTATGAAAAGTGTGAGGCCGTCATGTACTCGCCGGGCTCCGGCAAACCGACGCGCATACGTGTGAACAACAGAAACATGCACGACGCGGCCCATCGTGGGGCGTATGCCAGACGGATACATTCAGTTGCAGACTTGGAAGGTGCGGCCTCGATCATGACGATTTCGACGTCATGGCATCCGCGCGCGATAGTTATTCCCGAGTGCGTGATAAGCACAGAAAAAACAAGTCTTTTACGTGCGCCGTCAACACTGGTTAGATCGATGAAAGCACTGTCGAGCTGATCGGCGCCTGGCCGGTTCGCGCCACTGCCGCCTTCAGCTAACGACTTTCGCCCTGCGTGCCGCACGGCGCGCCGACTGTCCCGTTCTCAACCTTAGGAGTTGCATCGCATGTCGAATCTCAGTCTCGCGACGTCCAACGCACTGGACATTCATCCCGTTACCGGCCGCATCGGCGCGGAAATTCGTGGCGTGCGCCTGTCGGACCAGCTCGAACCGGCAACTGTTGAAGCGATTCGCGCCGCGCTGGTGCGCCATAAGGTGATCTTTTTCCGCGGCCAGACGCATCTGCAAGACGCCGATCAGGAAGCCTTCGCGAAGCTGCTCGGTGAGCCGGTCTCGCATCCGACGGTGCCGGTGATCGACGGCACCGACTACCTGCTCGAACTCGATTCGCATCGCGGCGGCCGCGCGAATTCGTGGCACACGGACGTGACCTTCGTCGATGCCTATCCCCAGGCCTCGATTCTGCGCGGCGTGACGATTCCGGACGTGGGCGGCGATACGGTATGGGCGAACACCGCCACCGCTTACGACGATCTGCCGCCGCCGCTCAAGGCACTCGCGGAACAACTGTGGGCGGTGCACAGCAATGAATACGACTACGCGAACCACGCCAACGTCGGCGAGCGTGGACGCGATGCCGAGGCCTACAAACGCTATCGCGAAGCGTTCGTGTCGACACGCTATGAGACCGAGCATCCGGTCGTGCGCGTCCATCCGGAAACCGGCGAAAAGACGCTGATTCTCGGTCATTTCGTGAAGAGCTTCGTCGGTCTCACGCCGGGTGGGTCGGCGCATCTGCTGGAACTGCTGCAATCCTATGTGACGCGACTCGAGAACATCGTGCGCTGGCGCTGGCAGGCAGGCGACATCGCGATCTGGGACAACCGCGCGACCCAGCACTACGCCGTCAACGATTACGGCGACGCGCACCGTGTGGTGCGTCGCGTGACGCTGAAGGGCGATGTGCCGGTGAGCGTCGACGGTCGCCGCAGCTTTACACGCAGCGTCGAACCGAAGCCGGCCGTGAAGGCCGCTTGAACCATGTGGGCCGCTCGGGCCCCTGATTGAGGCGGCTCTAGCGGCGTGTTCGGGTTTAAGGGGAACCCTGTTCGATGGCCAGATGCTCCGGCGCGCTGGCCTCGCGGTAACCGAGCCGCGTCGAGATCGCGAGCCCCGCTTGCTTGAGGAGCGCGACGTAGTGTGATTTCGTGTCGGCGCCGCAGCGCATGGTCGGAAACGAAATCGACAGACCGGCGATCACGCGGCCCAGGCGGTCGAATACCGGCACCGCGAGACATTGAAGTCCTTCTTCCTGTTCCTCGTTGTCCTCGCCGTAGCCTTGCTCGCGCACGCGCGGCAAGATGCTTGATACGGCGTCGGCGTTGGCGAGCGTCTTTTGCGTCGACTTGCGAAATTCCACGTGCGAGAGCACCTCGCGCGCTTCGGCCGGGTCCATCCACGCCAGCAGCACCTTGCCGATCGCCGTGCTGTGCAACGGATTGCGGCGGCCGATTCGCGACTGCATGCGCAACCCGTAATCGGCGTCGATCTTGTGGATGTAGATGATGGCGTCTTCGTCGAATGCGCCGAGGTGCACCGCCTCGCGCGTGACCTGGCCGATGCGGCGCATCTCGACGTCGGCTTCGCGCACCAGATCGACGCTCTCCAGCGCCTTCGCGCCGAGTTCGAACAGGCGGATCGTCAGCCGGTAGCGCTCGGTTTCGATTTCCTGCGTGACATAGCCGAGCGCCTTCAGCGTCTGGATCACGCGGTGCACGGTGGTCTTCGACATGCCGAGCTTCTGCGACAGTTCGCTGATGCCGATCTGTCCGCTGTCGCCGATCGCGCCGAGAATCGCGAAGACCCGACCGACCGACGAAGCCGATTCGCCACGGTCGTTGGTCACGCAGCCCGTGCTGTCCGGGTCCGGCTCGTGTGCGACGTCGCCGTCCTTGCGCTGCTTGCCCATTGCTGCCATTTCTCTGATTTCCTGTTGATGCCTGTCTGCTCAAAACGCACTGAAAACGCGCTCGAAACCTGATCACAACCCGATGCCGATAGTGCCGACCAGTGCCGATCAAACCCCGGCGCCGGGAGCATACCGCGTCCCGCGATCCGCGCGACCTCTGCTTGCGCCACGCTAGCGCGCCAGCCAGCCGCCGTCTACTGCAAGCGTATGGCCGTGCACATAGTCCGACGCGCACGAGGCGAGGAACACGACCGGCCCCGCGAGATCCGCCGGCGTACCCCAGCGCCCGGCTGGAATGCGGCCGAGAATTTCGTCGTTGCGCTGCGCGTCGCCGCGCAGCGCCGCCGTGTTTGCTGTCGCCATGTAGCCCGGCGCGATCGCGTTCACGTTGATGCCGTGCCCGGCCCATTCGTTCGCGAGCAATCGCGTGAGACCGAGCACGCCGCTTTTAGAAGCCGTATAGGACGCTACGCGTATGCCGCCCTGGAACGACAGCATCGACGCGACGTTGATGATCTTGCCGCCGCTTTGCTGCGTCACGAATTGCCGCGCCACGGCCTGCGAAAGAAAGAACACGCTCTTCAGGTTGACGTCCATGACGGCGTCCCAGTCGTCTTCGCTGAAGTCGAGTGCGTCGTCGCGGCGGATGATGCCCGCGTTGTTCACGAGCACGTCGACGCGGCCGAACGCTTCGATTGTGGCGCGCAGAATGTCGTCGACCGGGGCGATCGACGCGAGGTCGGCGCGCACGTCCGCGAAGCGGCGCCCGGCCGCTTTGACGAGCGCGGGCGTCGCGCCGGCGTCGGCGCGGCTCACGCCGACGATGTCGCAGCCCGCCGTGGCGAGCGCGACGGCCATGCCGGCGCCGAGGCCCGTGTTGCTGCCGGTGACGATGGCGACCTTGCCGGTGAGATAGAAGGTGTTCACGTTGCGTAGGTTCCTATGGCGTTCGCGTTGCCTGTGGTGCCTTGCCGAGTGATGCGGGCAGTTCGACCGCGCGCGTCCGTTCTGCCTTCGACTGTAGTGCGAAATATTCAATATGGAACATCGGTCCGAAAATATTGCACTGCCGCATCAAGCATGACAAGGCTTGCAGATGGCAGCGGGTAAACGATGAGCCGGAAGTCTATCAAAATCGGAACGTTGTTCCTATCGTGGTGCTATATTGCGCCGAAAGGGAGTCGCCCGGCGTAAGAACGGGACAATTACCCACGGGTGATCCACCCGATAACGGGACGCAAAGTCCATGGAGGAGGCATGAAGCTCAAGAAGGCCATCGACCGCATTCCAGGCGGGCTGATGCTGGTGCCATTGCTGCTCGGCGCCTGTGTTCACACGTTTGCGCCGGGCGCGGGAAAATATCTCGGCTCGTTCTCCAATGGCTTGATTACCGGCACCGTGCCGATTCTGGCGGTGTGGTTCTTCTGCATGGGCGCGACGATCGACCTGCGGGCGACGGGCATGGTGCTGCGCAAGTCGGGCACGCTGCTCGTGACCAAAATGGTGGTGGCCTGGATTGCGACGCTGATCGCTGCCCGCTTCATTCCGATCGACGGCGTCAAGGCAGGGCTGTTCGCCGGCCTCTCGGTGCTGGCGATCACGACCTCGATGGACATGACCAACGGCGGTCTCTATGCGGCTGTGATGCAGCAATACGGCAGCAAGGAGGAAGCGGGCGCGTTCGTGTTGATGTCGATCGAATCGGGACCGCTCGTCAGCATGATCATTCTCGGCGCGACCGGTGTCGCGTTCTTCGAGCCGCGGCTTTTCGTGGGTGCGGTGCTGCCGTTCCTGATCGGCTTCGCGTTGGGGAATCTGGATGGCGAGTTGCGCGAATTCTTCGGTCGTTGCGTGCATCCGCTGATCCCGTTCTTCGGCTTTGCGCTCGGTAGCGGCATCGACCTCAGCGTGATCGTCAAGAGCGGCTTGCCGGGGATCGTGCTGGGTCTTGGGGTGATCGTCGTGACGGGTATTCCGCTGATCCTCGCGGACCGCTGGATCGCGGGCGGCAATGGGGCGGCGGGGTTGGCGGCTTCGTCGACGGCGGGGGCCGCGGTGGCGAACCCGGCGATCATCGGCGAGATGATTCCGCGCTTCAAGCCGCTCGTGCCGGCAGCGACGGCGATGGTCGCGACGGCATGTCTCGTGACCGCGATTCTTGTGCCGATTCTTACCGCGCTGTGGGTGCGCCGGCATCACGCGCGCGATGCGTTGCGCGAGGAGTTTGTGGGGGCGACGCAGCCACCGCTCAAGGAGCGGGACGTGCACGTTTGAGAGAGTGTGGGGCGGCTGGATTGTGCGGGAACGCGGCGGCGTGAAGTGAGTAACGTGAGACGGGGCTCACCGCCCCAGCTTCCCCTCCAGCATCGCCTTCACCTGCGCCCACTCTTCATCGATGATGCTAAAGCGCACCGAATTGCGCTTGCGCCCATCCGGCATGATCCGTTCGTGCCGGACAATCCCTTCCTGCTTCGCGCCGATCCGCAGAATCGCGGCTTTTGATTTTTCGTTGAGTTCGTCTGTCGTGAACTGCACGCGCACGCACTGCATCGCTTCGAACGCATGACTCAACAGTAGATACTTCGCTTCGGTATTCACCGCCGAGCGCTGCACCGATTCGCCCAACCACGTGTGGCCGATTTCCAGCTTCCGGTTCACCCGGTCGATTTTCCAGAACCGCGTGCTGCCGACAATCGCCCCCGTGTCGCGTCTCACGATTACAAACGGCATCACGGTCCCGGCCGCGCGTCCATCGAGTGCGGTTGCAATATACCCGCCAATGGTTTCGGGGCCCGGCACGACGGTCAGCTTCATGTTCCACAACCGACCGTCCGCGGCAGCGTCGAGCAGACCTTGTGCGTGTTCCTGTTGAAGCGGCCTGAGTTCGACCGTGTGTCCCGTCAGCGTGGGTTGCATAGGTTCGAGGGTGGGGTGGTTCATAACAGGAAAAAAGGCCCACGAACGCGCGTTCGCGGGCCTTTCACAGTGAGCCGATAAAAGTCTGAAAGCCCCGTCTTAAACCGCCATCACCGAAACCGCCTTGGTGACCAGATAGCCTTCCATTGCTTCCGGACCGCCTTCCGAGCCATAGCCCGAATCCTTCACGCCGCCAAACGGCATTTCCGGCGAGGGCGTGGCAGGCTGGTTGATCCACAACATGCCGACTTCCACTTGTTGCGACAGCAGATGCACGTTGCGGAACGACTTCGTGAACGCATAACCCGCCAGACCGTACGGCAGACGATTCGCTTCAGCGATTGCTTCTTCCAGCGTGTCGAAACCGCGGATCGCGGCGATCGGGCCGAACGGTTCGTTGTTGAACACGTCCGATTCGAGCGACACGTTGGTCAGCACGGTCGGCGCAAAGAAGTTACCTTCCGAGCCCACGCGTTCGCCGCCCGTTTCGACCTTGGCGCCGGTCTTGCGCGCGTTGTCGAGCACCTTGCTCATCGCGGTGAGACGGCGTGCGTTGGCGAGCGGCCCCAGGGTGGTGCCTTCTGCCAGACCGTCGCCGAGCTTGAGGCCTTCGGCGTGCTTGACGAGCGCCGCAGCGAATTCTTCGCGGATGCTGTTGTGCACCAGAAAGCGCGTGGGCGAAATGCAGACCTGGCCTGCATTGCGGAATTTCGCGCCGCCGGCGGCCTTGACGGCCAGTGCCACGTCGGCATCTTCGGCCACGATGACAGGCGCGTGACCGCCCAATTCCATTGTCGCGCGCTTCATGTGCGCCCCGGCCAGCGCGGCCAGCTGCTTGCCGACCGGCGTCGAACCGGTGAAGGTAACCTTGCGGATCACCGGATGCGGAATCAGGTAGCTCGAAATCTCAGCCGGATCGCCGAACACGAGGCCGACCGTGCCAGCCGGCACGCCTGCCTCGACGAAGGCCTGCAGCAGCGCCGCCGGCGATGCCGGGGTTTCCTCGGGCGCCTTCACGAGGAACGAGCAGCCGCAGGCGAGCGCCGCGCTCAGCTTGCGCACGACCTGATTGACCGGGAAATTCCACGGTGTGAATGCGGCCACCGGGCCGATCGGTTCCTTGAGCACCGTTTGCTGCGCCGCCAGATTGCGCGACGGCACGATCCGCCCGTAGACGCGGCGGCCTTCGTCGGCGAACCACTCGATGATGTCCGCCGCGGCGAGCACTTCGAGGCGCGCTTCGGCGAACGGCTTGCCCTGTTCCTGCGTCATCAGGCGGCCGATGTCGGAGGCGCGCTCGCGCACCAGCGCGGCGGCCTTGCGCATGGTCGCGGCGCGCTCGTTGGCCGGGATCTTGCGCCATGCTTCAAAGCCGCGCTGAGCAGCGGCCAGCGCCCGGTCCAGATCGGCGATGCCGGCATGGGCCACCTTGCCGATCGGCTTGCCGGTGGCGGGATTGACGACGTCGAGGGTTTTGCCGCTGGCGGCGTCGCACCACTCGCCGTTAATCAGAAGTCGGGTATCGGTATAGCTCGAAGTGGCCATGCTGGGTTCCTGTTAGTGGGAAAGCGATAGGTCGCGCGGATGTGAGGCGGATCGCGGAGCGATAAGCTGGACTTGCGCGGCCATGGATGGACTGCCGATAGCAATCATCTTATCTGATTGCGCGCAATCGTACCGGCGCTGGGGTCATGGCGGGTGGCGGCACGCGTCTTGCTGCTCCGTTTGCCGCCGCGGAGAAACGCATGCTTGAGCGGCGCCGCTCAAACAGGCGTAAAGTCAAGCAGCAGTAGCAGAAACCTGCGGGAGCCGACAGCTTTCGATGACGCCACGGGTGGGCCAAGGCAGCACCCAGGGCAATACTCGAAAGCGGCAGGCGAAAGACGGCGAATGCAATCCAATCAACCAAGGTGCACGAGGAATCGACATGCCAACCGGTACAGTGAAGTGGTTCAATGACGCGAAGGGCTTTGGCTTTATCACACCGGACGACGGTGGCGAGGATCTGTTTGCCCATTTCTCGGAAATTCGCAGCGAAGGTTTCAAATCGCTGCAGGAAAACCAGAAGGTCAGCTTCGAAATCAAGCAAGGACCGAAGGGCAAGCAGGCGGCGGATATCAAGCCGGTGTGAAAGGAGTGGCCGGTCCGCGCATGCAGGTGCGTGGACCGGCAGATTTTTTTTTGCGTGCGGCAAGCGCGATTTAGTCGTGCGCTTCGCATAAGACGCCAAACGCCAAACGCCAAACGCCAAACGCCAAACGCCAAACGCCAAACGCCGAACCCGAATCGCATTAAGCGTAGACGCTCTGCACCGCACTGATCCCACCCAGCAATTCGTTTCGCACACCGGCGAGCGCGCCGTCGCGCTGCTCACGCGAATGTGGCGCGGCCACCTCGATCTCGCGCACCAGCCCTCCGAGGCGCTGGGCGACACGGTGAGAGGTATTTTCCTTAAGGTTTCCTTCAGCTTTGCTCCGTAGTATTTGCGCGATTCCTTTGCCCCGTGCGTATGCCAGCGGGCAATAGTTCCGATAGTTTTCCGACAGAAAACTGAAAGCGCCAATCAAAGGCTTGCTGGAGCATTCATGAAGACCCTGTTCTTACAGGCGCCGTCGTACGACGGCTTCGACGGTGGCGCGGGTTCGCGCTACCAGGCCAAGCGTGAAGTGCGCTCGTTCTGGTATCCGACGTGGCTCGCGCAGCCCGCCGCCCTCGTGCCCGACAGCCGCGTACTCGACGCCCCCGCCGACGGTCTCTCCGTCGACGCATCGCTCGATATTGCACAGCAATACGATCTGGTGGTCATTCACACCAGCACACCGTCGTTTCCCACCGATGCGCTGTTTGCCGAAGACCTGAAAAAACGTAAGCCTTCGATGCTGATCGGCATGGTCGGCGCGAAGGTCGCGGTCGATCCGCACAATTCGCTGACCGCGAGCGAGGCGATCGATTTCGTCTGCCGCGAAGAATTCGACTTCACCTGCCAGGAAGTCGCCGAGGGTAAGCCGTTCGCCGGGATCAAAGGTCTCAGCTATCGCGCCCCCGATGGTTCGATCGAGCACAATGAAGCGCGTCCGATTCTCGAGAACATGGACGAGCTGCCGTTCGTGGCGCCGGTCTACAAGCGCGACCTGAAGATCGACAACTATTTCATCGGTTATCTGAAGCACCCCTACGTGTCCATCTACACGGGCCGCGGTTGCCGTTCGAAATGCACGTTCTGCCTGTGGCCGCAAACGGTGGGCGGGCATCGCTACCGCACCCGTTCGGTCGAGAACGTGCTCGCAGAAGTGAAGTGGATTCGCGACAACATGCCTGAAGTCAAGGAGATCATGTTCGACGACGACACCTTCACGGACTTCAAGCCGCGCGTCGAGGAAATCGCCCGCGGTCTTGGACAATTGGGCGTGACGTGGTCATGCAACGCGAAGGCGAACGTGCCGTACGCGACGCTGAAGATCATGAAAGAAAACGGCTTGCGTCTGCTGCTGGTCGGCTACGAGTCCGGCGACGATCAGATTCTGCTGAACATCAAGAAAGGTCTGCGTACCGACATTGCCCGGCGTTTCAGCGAAGATTGCCGCAAGCTCGGCATCAAGATTCACGGCACCTTCATTCTCGGGCTGCCTGGCGAGACCCAGGACACGATCCAGAAGACCATCGAGTACGCGAAGGACATCAACCCGCATACGATCCAGGTGTCGCTCGCCGCGCCGTATCCTGGCACGACGCTCTACAACCAGGCGGTCGAAAACGGCTGGCTCGAAGAGAACAAGGTCATCAATCTCGTCAGCAAGTCCGGGGTGCAACTGGCGGCGATTGGTTATCCGCATCTGTCGCGCGACGAGATCTACCACCAGCTCGAGAACTTCTATAAGCGCTTCTATTTCCGTCCGTCGAAGATCTGGGAAATTCTGCGTGAGATGCTGACGAGCTGGGACATGATGAAACGGCGCTTGCGTGAAGGCGTCGAATTCTTCCGCTTCCTGCGCGCTCACCAAGCGTGAGCGCCCTGCATCTGCTTGCCGTCACGCTGGCCTATGCGTGTGCGGCGGGTGCGGTGTTCGGCATCGCCTACACAGTGTTGGCCGGTGCGTTGATCGGCCGGTTCTTTGCGAGAGCGGTGTCCGAGCCGACCAGTTTTCCGCCGGTCACGATCGTCAAACCGTTGCACGGCAATGAGTGGGCGCTGCTCACCAATCTGTCGAGCTTCTGTCAGCAGGATTATCCGGGCTCCGTGCAATTCCTGTTCGGCGTACACGATTCGGCCGACCCCGCCTTGCAAACCGTCGACGATCTGCGGAAGCTGCATCCCGAAGCGGATATCACCGTGGTCGCCGACCCGCGCCTGTACGGACCGAACCGCAAGATCAGCAACATCCTCAATATGCTGCCGCGGGCCCGGCACGACGTGCTGGTGTTCGCCGACAGCGACGTCAGCGTCGGGCCGGATTATCTGCGCAATGTGATCGGCGAGTTGCAGAAGCCTGGTGTCGGGCTCGTCACCTGCGTGTATCGCGGTGCGCCCGATCCTGGTTTCTGGCCGCGCATGTCGGCCAAGGCCACCAACTACCAGTTCCTGCCCGGCGTGGTGACAGGCCTGGCGCTCGGTCTTGCCCGACCCTGCTTTGGGCAGACCATTGCGATGCGACGCGAAACCCTCGAAAAAATCGGTGGATTCACGCCGTTCGTGAAGCATCTGGCCGAAGACCATGCAATCGGCGAGGCCGTGCGCATGATCGGCGAGAAGGTGGTGATTCCACCGTTCACGATCTCACATGCCTGCGTGGAATCGAGCGCGACGCAACTGATCGCGCACGAACTGCGCTGGAGCCGTACGATTCGCCGCATCGATCCACTCGGCCATCTCGGCTCGGCGCTGATTCATCCGCTCGCGTTCGCGCTGCTCGCCATCGCCTTCTCGGGCGGCGCGCTGTGGTCGTGGCCGCTCGCGCTGGTTGCCGTATGCGTGCGGCTCGTCCTGAAACTGCTGTCCGATCGCGCGTTGCAGCAGGCGCATCGCGACCTGTGGCTGTTGCCGTTGTGGGATATCGTATCGTTTTCGATTTTCGTGGCGAGCTTCTGGTCCTCGCGCGTGAGCTGGCGCGGTTTCAGTTTCAAGGTGGATGGCGACGGCCTGTTGTCGGCCGTGCAGGATGGAATGACGGATGAACAGCAGGTTGGGTAAGGCATGATGTATGGCTTTTTTGAGGCGGCTAGCGACGCCAGGCCAGTGGGCATGACGGCCTTGAAGCACGCGCGCAGGGTGGCCGCGTGATGAAGCATCTCGGCCGCATCGCCGCGCTTGCCGGCTTGCTGGTGTCGCTGTGGCTGGTCTGGCAGGACAATCCCGTCGCCGTGCTCGGCGCACTGCGCGCTGCGGGCAGCGGCCTTTTTCTGGCCGCGCTCGCGCACGTTCTGCCGATGCTCGCCAATGCCTGCGATTGGCGCTCGTTGATTCGCGGCGCGAACCGGCCAACTATCGCTACGATGCTGCATCTGGTCTGGGTGCGCGAATCCGTCAATTGCATGTTGCCGGTGGCGCGTGTCGGCGGCGAGGTGGTGTCGTTCCGGATGCTCAAGCGCTGGGGCGTGCGGCCGTCCATGTCGGTCGGCAGCATCGTCGTCGATATGCAGCTCACGGTCATTAGCCAGTTGCTGTTCACGATGGTCGGCATCGGTTTTCTGTTCGCACATGCGCATTCCGATACCCTGCGGCTCGCCGGTCAACTGGCGTGGGGCGTGGTGGTGCTGACACCGCTGCTGGTACTGTTCGCACTCGTGCAGCATGCCAGTCCGTTCGAGCGCATCACGCGGGTTCTCAATCGTATGACGAGCGGCAAGCTCGCCGCGCTCGTTGGGCAGTCCGCGCAGATCGACCAGGTCATCAAGCTGATCTGGCGCCGGCGCGGCGCGGTGCTGCGCTATCTGTTCTTCTGGCAACCGCTGCAGTGCTTCCTGACGTCACTGGAGATCTGGCTCGCGCTGTACTTTCTCGGCGTTCAGATCACGCTGGTCGAAGCGGTGGTGTTCGAATCGCTGATCCAGGCGATCAGCAGTGCAGCGTTCTTCGTACCAGGCGCCCTGGGTGTGCAGGAGGGCGGTTTCATTCTGATCGGCGGCGCGCTGGGTCTTGATCCTTCCATCTGCCTCGCGCTCGCCGGCGCGCGGCGCATTCGTGATCTGCTGATCTTCGTGCCAGGACTTATTGCGTGGCAGTTTGCCGAGTCGTCGAATCGCGAGCCGAGGCGGACGGAACGGATGGAACCGGCAGAGCGGGCAGAACCGGCAGAGCGGCCAGAACGGGCGGAACGGGCAGAGCCGACGTAACCAGGCAGAGCGGGCGGAGCGGACGGCCGTGGGTGAAACGAGCCGGCGCTAGCGCGACACCCTCAATGCGCGCCCGCATAAGCGGGAAACGACACCTCCACCGCGAGGCCGTGCTCTTCGATCCCCGTGCCGAGATGCAGGCTCGCACCGAAATGCTCGGCAATTCGCGCGACGATCGAGAGGCCCAGGCCGCTGCCGGTGGCCTGAGTGCCGGTCGCGCGGAAGAACCGGTTCGTGAGGCGCGCGAGATCGTTGGGCGCGACGCCGGGGCCGTCGTCGCGCACGCAGAGCTGCACGCGGCCGACCGCATGCTGTATCGCCACTTCGATACAGCCGCCGGCGCGTCCGTATTTGATGGCGTTATCCAGCAGATTGTCGAGCAGAATGCCAATTAGCACGGGCTCCGCGTTGATCTCGGCACGCATGTCGCCGATGAGCGTGACGCGAATGTTCTTCTGCTGCGCATTGCGTTCGTTGGCGAGCAACGCGTCTTTCGCCACCGCCGCGGGCCTGAGTGGCGCGGTGGAGAGTTTTTCGTGCACATCCAGACGCGCGAGCAGCAGCAACTGTTCGGCGAGCCGCGCGCTGCGATCGACGCCTTGCACCACGCGCTCCATCGCCAGCCGCTGTAGCGCCGTGTCCGGTTCGGCCAGTGCGACCTGTGCCTGCACCTTGATGGCGGCAAGCGGCGACTTCAGTTCATGGGCGGCGTCGGCGGTAAACGCACGTTCCCGCTCGAGGGAGTGCCGCAAGCGCGACAGCACCAGATTGATCGCGTCGACGAGTGGCCGTACCTCGGTCGGCACCCGGCCGATGTCGACCGGTTCCAGACGGTTGATGTCACGCGCGCGGATGGCGCCCGAGAGCGTCTTCAACGGGGCCAGGCTCCAGCCGATGCTGAACCACACCAGCAGCGCCAGCACCGGCAGCGCGATGAGCGTGGGCCGGGCGATCCGGCTCGCGACCCCGCTCACCAGGTCGCTGCGTGTATTGGCCGGTTCGAACACGCGCACGGTGTGGCCGAGCGCGGCATCGCGCAAGGTGAACGAGTGCCACATCTGACCGGCCAGCGTCATGTCTTGCGCGCCGCTTGCGGGCGGCACAGGCAAATCCCACGCGTGCAACGCGTGCAATTGCGGGCTGCCGGCCAGGACGTCGCCATTCGCGCTGAGTACCTGGAAGAGCGCGTCGCGCGGCAAGGTGTCGTCGTCGTCGCTGTTGTTGGCGCCAGGTTCGCCGCCTTTTTCTTCTTCGCGCACGTCGATGCGCGCGTTGGCGAGCGCGGTCAGATTGCGCTCGTCGAGCAGCGCGAGGATTTGCGCGAGTTCCGCAAGGCGCGCCTCTTCCCATTCACCGACTTCGCGCGAGGCCTGACGATAGCTCGATATCAGCGCGATGCCCCAGATCAGCACGATACTGGTCAGGACCAGCAGCACCAGACGCCGGCGGATGGATGCCGACATTACGCTTTCTCCACCACGTAGCCGATATTGCGCACGGTCTTGATCAATTTGGGGCCGAGCTTTTTGCGCAGATTGGACACATGGACCTCGATCGCATTGCTTTCGATTTCTTCCTGCCATCCATACAAACTTTCTTCAAGGCGCGAGCGCGACTGAGGAATGCCCTGGTGGGTCAGCAACTGCATCAGGATCGCCCATTCACGCGAAGTGAGGGGCACGCGCGTATTGCCGAGTTCGGCGGTTTGCGCGGCGGGATTGACCGTCAGATCCTGATAGCGGATCACCTCGACGCTGCGCCCTTGAGCGCGGCGCAGCAGCGCCCGGCAGCGGGCGATCAGCTCGGTCAGATCGAAGGGCTTGCCGAGGTAGTCGTCGGCGCCGGCTTCGAGGCCGCCGACGCGGTCCACCACCGTGCCTCTCGCGGTCAGCACCAGCACCGGCACGTCCTTGCCGGCGTCGCGCAGCCGTTTCAGCAATTCCATACCCGGCACCCTGGGTAAGCCGAGGTCGAGCAGTACCAGTGCATAGGCGGTGGTGTCGAGGGCGAGGCTGGCCTTGTGGCCGTCGCGTGCCCAGTCGACCGTGAAACCGGCTTGACGCAGTCCCGCTTCGATGCCGCAGCCGATCAGGTCGTCGTCTTCTACGAGGAGTACACGCATGGGGAGAAATTCCGTTCGATGTCTATTCCATAGCGGCGGTGGCTTTTGAGTAAGCACCGAGCCGCATACCCGCAGTGTAACGAGCATGTTCATGACACGCTTTATACCTCTTTCTTCCTTAAGGTTTCCTTCAGTTCGAATCGCTACTATCGCGGCTCAACAGGTCACTATCGCGTGGCTGATATGAGCACGCGAAACGATGTCGTGTTGTCAGATCATCGCAACTTAATCGTAAGCACTTCGACGGGATGTACGGTCGGCGCTTTTGCCAGTCATTCGCGCCACTCCACATTGGCGTGCGTTTTTTCAGGTCACGAGCCCCAGTCATGAAGCCAGTCACCGCCGACATGCTGCGAGCCCATCTGATGGCGGCTGCGCTCACGGCCATGGGTACCGAAGTACTCGCCTTGCTGGGGCTGCTGGTCTTGCCGGTTTCACAGCAGGTCTTTAGTTCCACGACGTTCCAGTTCATCGCGCTTGCACTGATCGTCAGCGGCGTCCTCGTGATGCGCCAATTCGCGCGCGCAGCGTTCGACCTCGCGATTCAAAGCCACCACGCAACGTCTGCCGGCCGGCCCGTTTTGATCGAAGCGGATTGTCCGCGGCGCTGGTTCGTGATTCTGCATCTGCGCTTTACCGGCAGACCATTCGTGCTGGCCGGGCACTGACGGAAACAGGCGATGGTGGCGCACGCATTGACGGCATGCCAGTGGATTCTGTTATCCGGCTGCGTCCCGGCCTCGCTCTATGCGATGGTGGCTGCGGTGGCCATGCCGTTCTTCGCCGCGCGCCGTAGCGGGGCCGCGAGTGTTACGCACGCCACGAGTGCCGCCGCCCGGACTTCTCATCCTCAGCATCCTTTTGCGAATGTCGGCGTCAGCGTGCTCAAGCCGCTATGCGGCGCGGAGCCACGTCTCTACGAGAATCTCAGAACCTTCTGCGACCAGCGCCACGGGCACTTCCAGCTCGTGCTCGGTGTCTCGTCGCCGGATGATCCCGCCATCGCCGTGGTGCGCCGTTTGCAGGCCGCGTTTCCGATGCGCGACATCGAGCTAGCGATCGATCCGCGGGTGCACGGCAGCAATCTCAAGGTCAGCAATCTGATCAACATGGCGGAGCGGGCGCGCCATGACGTGATTGTGATTGCGGATAGCGACATCGCAGTCGAAGCCGATTATCTCGACAGCGTGGCGGCGCCGCTTGCCGATCCGCGTGTGGGGGTGGTGACCTGTCTCTACGTGGCGCAAAGCGTCGGCGGTTTCTGGCCACGGGTTGGCGCGCTATTCATCAACGAGTGGTTTGCGCCATCGGTGCGGGTCGCGCATGCGGCAGGGTCGCGCCGGTTCGGTTTCGGCGCGACGCTTGCGTTACGCCGCGCGACGCTCGAGCGCATCGGCGGATTCGAGGCCCTGAAAAACTGTCTCGCGGACGATTACTGGCTCGCCGAACACGTGCGTGCGCTCGGGCTTCGGACGGTGCTTTCGCGCGTGATGGTGGCCACCGATGTCATCGAGCCGACTTTTTCCGCCTTGTGGCAGCGTGAGACGCGCTGGTTGCGCACGATCCGCTCGGTGAGCCCACGTGGCTTTGCGTTTTTGTTCGTCACCTTCCCGACGCCGTGGCTTCTTGCCGGCGCATGGCTCACCGGCAGCCTTGCGAACGGTCCCTTCGACGGCGTGCACCTGTGGGCGGCGCTCGGGAGCGGCGTCAGCACGGTGGCTGGTTTTGCCGCGCGCATGCTGCTGCATGCGCGTGCCGCGCGACATGAACGCACTTTTTGGCGCGATTTGCCGCTCGTGCCATTGCGCGACACCTTGCTGGCATGCCAATGGCTCGCGGGCGCGTTCGGTTCGCATGTGACGTGGCGTGGCGCACGCGTGCCGGTCGGCGCGTCGGCGTCGGCGCCGACGACGCGTGGTGCGGCGTTGGGTGCGATGGATGTCATGGAGACTTCGGATGGCGGCTAGGCGGCGCGGGCTGATCGTTACTGCCGACGATTTCGGTCTGGATCAGCGGGTGAATCTGGCGGTCGAACAGGCGCACCGGCACGGCGTGCTGACGGCCGCGAGCCTGATGATCGGTGCGCCTGCCGCGGGCGATGCGGTGGCGCGTGCTCGCGCACTGCCCGCGTTGCGCGTCGGTCTGCATCTCGTGCTGGCTGACGGCGACGCGGTCGCGCCGCGCGCGGGGATTGCCGCATTGCTCGACGAGCATGGCCGTTTCGGTGACAACATGGTGCGGGACGGGGTGCGGTTTTTCTTTTTGCCGCATGTTCGCAAACAGTTGGCGCGGGAGATTCGCGCGCAGTTCGAGGCTTTTGCGAGGACGGGTTTGACGCTCGATCATGTCAATACCCACAAGCATTTTCATGTGCATCCGACGGTGCTTGGGTTGGTTCTGGAGATCGGCCGCGAGTATGGGATGCGGGCGATGCGTTTGCCGTTCGAGGTGAGCGCGCCGCTGTGGTTGCGGCCGTGGATCTCGCAGGTGCGGGCGAGGTTGGACCGGGCTGGGATCGTGCACAACGATTATGTTGTTGGGATTGCTAATAGTGGGCGGATGGATGAGGCGGCGTGGCTTGCTGCGCTGGCCGATTTACCCGATGGGGTGGGGGAGATTTATTGTCATCCTGCGGTTGCCGGCGATCGGGTTTTGAGTCGTGGGATGCGGGAGTATCGGCATGTTGATGAGTTGCAGGCGCTCTTGTCGCCGAGGGTCGCTGATGTGATTCGGGAGTTGGGTGCCCGGGTGGGCGGGTTTGGGGATGTGTTGAAGGTTTGAGGTTTTTTTTTGCCTGGGGGGCGGTTGTTTGGATGTGGTTTTATGGTGTTGGCCTTTTCTTGAACTGGCTCTTTGGGCTTTCCTTGAATTGATATTGGTCTATTAGCGTTGCCGCTGTGTGCCTGGGGTGTTGGCCTTTCCTTGGATTGTTATTGGTCTATTAGCGTTGCCCCTGTGCGGGGCGGCACTTACTTTCTTTGCCGCCGCAAAGAAAGATAAGCAAAGAAAGCGGCTCACCCCGCCAGCGCATAAGCGGGTCCCCCGCGCAGTCGCGGTAGTGGTGCATCTGGAATCTGTGTTCTCGCACATTCGGCGTGAGTGACACAGCGGTCATACTTCCGGCGGCGCTACGCGCACCGAAGGGCGCTTCTTGAAACCGCCCGCTGCGTTTTCGCACTCACGCTTCCGCTGAAGGGTACGTCTAAAACCGCCTACTGCATTTTTGCGCTCGCGCTTCCGCCGAAGGGCACTTCGTAAAACCGTCCGCTGCGCTTTCGCGCTCACGGTTCGTTTGACGCCGTGGGGCGGCGTGTATACCCGAGTTCGACAGCTTAAACCGATTTTCGGGGCAGTTTGCGGGCAAAGGCGCTGACAAATCAAACACTTGATGCGCGGACCTTGAATAACTCTGTAGTGGCACGCCGATACCACAATACAGCTTGAAACAAGCCATATTCGTGACTACAGTTGTGGCATGTTTATCAAAGTCACGTCTTCGGGTCCACGCCAGTACGTCCAGCTCATGGAATCCTTTCGCGATGAGCTGGGTGTGTCGCGTCAGCGCGTGATTGCTACCTTGGGACGACTGGAGAGCGTACAGGCCGGCGGTAACGATGCACTGATCAACGGGTTGCTGCGTGCGGCGGGCAAACCGACGCTCAATGAGGGCACCGGCGAGGCCGCCTTTACGTCGGGCCTGTCGGTTGGCGACACCTGGATGCTCACGGCGCTGTGGGAAGAACTGGGCTTTGCCGATGCGTTCCGTCGCGTGCTGCGACCGCATCACCAGTTCGACGCCGAGCGCCTGCTGCGCGTGATGGTGTTCAACCGGCTGTGCGATCCGGAATCGAAGCTGGGCATCACGCGATGGCTCGAAGCGACCATGGTGCCGGACGTTGCACCTGAGACGGTCACGCATCAACGGCTGCTGCGCACCATGGATACGCTGGTCGAGTGCGCCGATGCACTGGAGGAGGTGTCTGCCGCGCTGCTGCGCCCGCTGATCGACCAGGAACTCTCGATCGTGTTCTACGACCTGACGACGATCCGTACCGAAGGCCACTCGGAAATGGCAGGCGAGATCCGTCAGTACGGGCTTGCGAAGGAAGGGGACATCGCGCGCCAGGTGATGCTCGGCGTCGTGCAGACCGCCGACGGCCTGCCGATCCATCACGAAGTGTTTGCCGGCAACGCGGCAGAGACGCACACGCTCGTGCCAACGATCACCAAGGTGCTGGCGCGCTATCCGGTTCGCCGCGTCGTGCTGGTGGCCGATCGCGGCCTGCTGTCGCTGGATAACCTGGAAGCGATCCAGTCCATCAAGGTCCATGACCAGCCACTGGAATTCATCCTGGCCGTCGCGGCGCGACGCTATAGCGATTTCGACGAACTGCTCGCCAGCTTCCATAACGACACCTGCCTGAAGGCCAGCACCGAAGTCATCGGAGAATTCAAGTGGCAGGGTCACCGGCTGATCGTCGCGCACCGGCCGGACTTCGCCGCAGAAATGGGTGCCCGGCGCGATAAGCATATTGCCGAACTTGAACGGGACGCAGCGCGCTGGGCCGACAAGCTCGATGGACAGGACGGCGGGCGCAAGCACAAGGGCCGCAAGCTCTCCGACAGCGGTGCCAAGGCGCGTCTTTATCAGGCAGTCTGCGAAGCGAAGCTCGCATCGATCGTCAGGGTTGATCTGAAATCGGACCTGTTCACCTACGACATCGATGAGCGTGCACTGACCCGCGCCCGCATGATGGACGGCAAGCTGATCCTCGTGACCAACGTGCCGGAGCTCACCCCGATCGACGTCGTGAAGCGCTACAAGTCGCTGGCTGACATCGAGCGGGGCTTCCGCGTACTGAAGTCCGAAATCGAGATCGGCCCGGTGTTCCATCGCCTGCCCGACCGGATTCGCGCACACGCGATGATCTGCTTTCTGGCGCTCGTGCTGTATCGCGTGATGCGCATGCGTCTGAAGGCCCGCGACAAAGCCTGCTCGCCCGAGCGTGCGCTGGAAATCGTCCGGCGCATCCAGTTTCATCAGGTCGTCCTTCATCGGCGCCAAAGCGCAACCGGCCTGTCCACACTGACTCCTGAACAGAAGGAACTCTTCGATGCCCTAAACCTGCCGATACCGACAATCCGTAGCTTGTAGTGGCAAATTTGCACCCCCGGGTTCAGCAAAATCAATCACTTACACGAAAATCTGTCGAACTCGGGTGTATAGCCTTTTCGCCTCTGCCTCTGCCTCTGCCTCTGCCTCTGCCTCTCGCCGCCGTCGCCGGGGCGTTTCGCCAAGGCGGCGCTGGTGGCCCCAAACCGTGCACGAACAAAGCCCTGGGTTCCCAGGCAGCCCCATCCGCGACGCACGTAGTGTGGGGCCAGTTGATGAGTGCTTGCCCAAGCGAAGCCCGTGACCCCGGCGTGCACGAACGAAGTCCCGTGTTCCCGGTGGCCTCTTCCGGCGAGCACGTAGTGCGAGGCGGGAAGTATGACTGCCTGGTCACCAGGGCTGAATGTGTGAGAACACGGATTCCAGATGCACCACTACCGTAGCTGTGCGGGGGACCCGCTTAAGAATTAGCGGTTTGAGCTGCTTTCTCTTGCCTACTTCTCTTTGCAGCCGGCAAAGAGAAGTAGGTGCCGCCCCGCACAGGGGCAACGCTAATAGACCAATATCAATTCAAGGAAAGGCCAACACCCCAGGCACACAGGTGCAACACCAATAGACCAATATCAATTCAAGGAAAGGCCAACACCCCAGGCACACAGGTGCAACATCAATAGACCAATATCAATTCAAGGAAAGGCCAACACCCCAGGCACACAGGTGCAACGCTAATAGACCAATACCAATTCAAGGAAAGCCCAACGCCACGAGGCAGACAGACGAACAAGCGTGCGCAGGCGCCCAGATCAAGAAAAGCCCAACGCCGTAGGCAAACAACCCACTCCCGCCGCGCAGGCAAAAAAGCAAGCCCCACTGTCAGGCGACCACAAAAACCGCGAACACGCGGAACATACAAGCCAAACTCTCGCGCTCAATCGCGCCCCAAACAGAACATTCACCGCCACCGGCGCGCCAGCGCATCCCCGCATGTCACAAGTCTCTTCCAACACGCTGCTACAATCCTGTCTTTCTCGATTGATTGTGCGCTATGGGTTTCGAACAACTCGCTGAATTGAAGAAGCAACTGGCTGCGGCACGCGCCGAAGCCGCACCTGCGGCCAAGCCCGTCGCGAAGCCGGTCGCCAAGCCCGGCGCGAAGCCTGCCCGCAAGCCGGCACCGCCGCGCCGCGCCGCGCCCGCCGCCAAGGTCGACGCGAAGGTTGACGCCAAGGTCGACGCGAAGCCTGTGGATCCGGTGGTGAAGTCGATCGGTAAGCTGCAAAAGCGCTTCCCGAACGCGTTCCCGAAAAATCCGGCGCCCAAGCTGCCGCTCAAGGTCGGCATCTTCGAGGACCTCGTGGTTCACGCGAAGGAGCTGTCGCTGAGCGAAGCCGAGTTGCGCGACGCCATCAAGACCTGGTGCCGCGGCAGCCGCTACTGGAAGTGCCTGGCCGAAGGCGCCGCGCGCGTGGATGTCACGGGCAGCGAAGCAGGCAAGGTGACGGCGCAGGAAGCGGCTGGCGCGCAGCGTCTGCAGGCGCATCGTGCGGGCCGGGGCGCGGCGAAAGCAGCTGCGCCGGTGGATGCGTCCGCCAATGCCGCAAGCACTGCGCTCGCGTCGGGCGCTTCGGCGGACACAGCAACGCCAGCAGCAACCATCCCCCAGGGCGACGCGCACAGCCAGCCGCATCCTGCCTCGACGGACAACCCGGCCGCTGAATCGACAACGCCGCCGGCAGCGCCGTCGGCCTCCGCCGAAGCGTAAACGACCAGGCCCGAGACCAGGGCCGCCGCCCCGCCTAGGGGTAGCGGCCCTGCGCCGCCGCCAGGCGGCTGCGCACAAAGCCGACGTGCTCACGCAGCACGTAGAACGCGTCGGCGTAAGCAAGCGGCATGCGCAAGCGGTTAAGCGAAGCTTCGATCTGATCGAGTTCCGCGACCAACCGCTTGCGCTCCTCGTCAGTCGAGTCGGAGAGCGCGCCGCGTTCAATCGCAATCAACGCACCGTAATAACGATAGATGCGCGAGCGTACGCGCCATCCGTACAGCGACGGGATCAAGCGCATCGCCGGAAATAGCAGCACCGCCATCGGTAGCAATAGAACGAGCGTGCGGTCGCCGATGCTCGCGAGCCAGAACGGCAGCGCGCGGTATAAAAAACTCTTGCCGGTCTTGTAGTAGCGCTGCGCGTCTTCGCTGATCTGATATTCGTGGGCGACCGGGCTCGGGAACTCGCCCGCGTGCTGCAAGAGCCCAGGCATGCCGTGCACCTCCTGCGCGGCCTCGATCAATAAGTCGGAAATGGCCGGATGCAGGTTGGTTCGGGCCACGAGTTCGACCGTCGGGCTGATCAGATGGATGGTCTCGGGCGGAATTCTGCGCTTCAGATCCAGCACGCCCGGCGGTAGATCGATTTCGTCGAGATAGGGAAAGAGGCGCGTATAGGCGCTGGCTTCGTCGAAATTCATCACGGAGATGCCGGGCACTTTCAAGAGCCGCAGCATCAAGCCGCGCGTGGCGGAGTCGCCGTTCAGAATCGCCGCGTCGACTTCGCCCGCCACCAGTTGCGTGGCGGCCTGCAAACCATCGCTTGGCACCAGCACGGTGTCGCCGCCCGGTTCGATGCCATTCGCGTCCAGCAATTTGAGCGAGAGCAGCCGCGTGCCGCTGCCTTCGCGGCCGATCGCAATCCGTTTGCCTTCCAGTGCCGACAGCTCGCTCAAGCCCGTGCCGCGATAGAACACCACCACCGGGATATAGAAAACGCTGCCGAGCGACATCAGCGACGACGTATCGAGCCCATCAGCCACACCGCCTTGCACAAGCGCGAGATCGACATGCTGTTTCGGATCCAGCAGACGATGCAGGTTCTCCACCGAGCCATCGGATTCGAGCACCTTCAGCGTGATGCCGTTGCGGGCGAGGATTTTCTTGTACTGATCCGCGGTGACGAGGAACGAACTGTCGTGCGGGCCCGCGCTTATCGTGATGGTTTTCGGCGGCGCCGGATCGACCCCCCAGACGATCAGCGTGACCATCGCCACGACAAGCGCGGCCACGATGACGTAAGACAGCGTGTGATCGCGCCACTCCGCATGCGAATGATCGCCGGGAAAATGCGGAGGACGCGGGCGATGCGCTTTCATGGACACTCCGTGCCGATAGCCGGGATGAGGCATTGTCCACTGTCCGCGACGGATTTGCCGCTGGCAGTTTGCTCTATTGACTGCGTAGGGTCGTCGGGCCATTGAGCGGTAAGTGAGTTCCGCCATTGCAGCGGCGCAGCGGTGCTGCGGTAGAGGGTGGGGCGGGAGGCCGTGCAACAGCAGCGCAGCGGTGGGGCAGCGCAACAGCGCAACAGCGCGACAGCAGTGCAGCAGTGGGGTAGCGCAACAGCGCAATAGCGGTGCAGCGGTGGGGCGGCGTAATAGCCCAACAGCAGCGCAGCGGCGGGACAGCGCAATAGTGCAAGAGTGCCGCAGCAGTGCAGCAACGCAACAGTGCAGTGGAGGCGCGCGCGGCGCATGAGGAAAATGTTTGGCATAAGCGGCGCCTCACCGGCCAGCATGCGCGGTGTGCCATGGCATAATTCGCGACAGTTTCTAATCGTGTCGCCGAGCGCATCTTGAGTCGTTTCCATCGGAAGATCGGCAGTTGGTTGGGATTGTTTGCGATCCTGATGGCCACGCTCGCGCCGACGATCTCGCATTCGCTCGCTGCGCGCGACGGCAGCGACACCGGCATGGAAAGCGACTATTGCTCGATGCCGGAGATGGCTTCGATGCCGTCCATGGACTCCATGCCGTCGATGCCCCCGATGCCAGATCAGGCATCGGATGACCCGGGCAGCAAACCCACTCAGCACTCGGCCATGCCCGGCGGCGACGCCTGCGGCTATTGCAGCCTGCTCGCTCACATGCCCGTGATGCCAGGCGTCGAGGCCTTGTTTTCCGTCACCGTCCGCGCGACGCAGCACACCGTCGCCACGCGCTTTGAGAGCGTTCGCCGCGTCGAAGCGCTTACCTTAGCGCAACCTCGCGCCCCTCCGTTCACGTCCTGATCAAGTCGCAACGGCGCGATGCGCGAGCGCATCGCGATGCCGCCGCGCGTCCGTCCCTGGACGCGCGCGCCTGCATTGTCACGACCCATGAACAGGATGAACCATGCAAACCCAAGCAACGTGCAGCGCGATACCGCTGCGCGCGAGGTCGCTCGTCGCGACTGCCGCCAGCGTATTGCTCTTCGCTCCTTCACTTGCCGGTGCCCACGCGATTGCGGGTGATCGCGTCTTTCCGTCGACGATGGCCGTCGACGACCCCGGCGTCGGCGACGAAGCCAACTTCGAGTACGGCCATCAGCGTGTGCCGGGCGACAACGGCGACCAAAGCATCAATACCTTCGACTTCGAATACGACAAGCTGATCACGCCGCGGCTTGCGGTGTCCGTCGACGGCACGTATGCGATGCAGAACAATCCGAAGGCGCGCGGCTTCGACAATTTCGGCGTTGGTTTTAAGTATTTGCTGTACGTCAACGATGAACACGAGTTTATGACTTCCGTCGGTGTGGACGCGGAACTCGGCGGCACGGGAAGCCGTGCGATCGCGGACAACTTTTCGACGGTCTCGCCGACGATTTATGCCGGCAAGGGGATGGGCGATCTTCCTGACTCGCTCGCCTATCTGAGGCCGATCGCGATCACGGGCGAGGCCGGTCCGGCGCTGACGACAGGAGCGGGGCAGCCGAACGCCTTCAACTATGGCTTCACGGTGCAGTACAGCTTGCCGTATTTGCAGCAGCACGTGCACGACATTGGCTTGCCACAGCCGTTGGCGAACGTTATTCCTCTGGTGGAGATTCCGCTGTCGAGAAGCCAGGGGCAGACAACCGGCACGGTCAATCCGGGTTTCATCTGGATCAATCGCTATGGCCAGTTCGGCGTTGAAGCGCAAATCCCGATCAACCACGCCAGCGGATCGCATGTGGGCATTCTGGTGCAGGCTCACATCTTCTTCGACGATGTCGCGCCGACCACGATCGGCAAACCTCTCTTCCAGTAACGCAGCAACATAGTAGGAGTAAGCGATGAAAACCGATCGACATGACTGGCTGCGGGCGGCAGCGAAGGTGCCGTTGATGATTGCCGGGTTCGTGTTTGCGAGTGCCGCATTCGCTCATGTTTTTCCGGCGAAGCAGGAGCCGGGTGCGGGCGCGACGGTGGCGTCGCCTGCTCAGGTCCGCGTGATGTTTGATGGACCGCTTGAGCCGTCGTTCAGTTCGTTGACTGTTACCGATGCGAGCGGCAAGCAGGTTAACACGGAGAAATCCGCGGTCGATGCGCGTCAGGCGGCACTGATCGTGGTGCCGTTGCCGCCGCTTGTGGCGGGGCGTTATACCGTGCATTGGGTGGCCGTGGCTTCTGATGGGCATCGGACGCATGGGGATTATGGGTTTCAAGTGAAGTAAGGGAAGTGCCTGCGGCGGTGGGTTTGGTTGTTTGTCTACGGTGGTGGCCTTTCCCTGTTTTGTTTGCCTGCGTGGCGCCTGTTTGTCTGTGCTTTTATGGCGTGGGCCTTTCCTTGAATTGATATTGGTCTATTAGCGTTGCCCCTGTGCGGGGCGGCACCTACTTCTCTTTGCCGGCTGCAAAGAGAAGTAGGCAAGAGAAAGCAGCTCAAACCGCAAATTCTTAAGCGGGTCCCCCGCACAGCTACGGTAGTGGTGCATCTGGAATCCGTGTTCTCGCACATTCAGCCCTGGTGACCAGGCAGTCATACTTCCCGCCTCGCACTGCGTGCTCGCCGGAAGGGTTCATCATGTCAACCCATGGATTCGGTTGGTGTGGGTGGGGCCGTCGGCGTCGACTCGGCGAAGCGTGGGATGCGCGACACCACGGAGCTCTGGAAGTGCCACTGCACCAGCTAAAGCATGAGCGCAAAAACGCAACGGACGGTTTTGAGAAGTACCCTTCGGCGCGCGTAGCGCCGCCGGAAGTATGACTGCCTTGTCACCGGCGTCGAATGCGCGAGGACACAGATTCCAGATGCACCACTACCGGGACTGTGCGGGGGACCCGCTTAAGAATTTGCGGTTTGAGCTGCTTTCTCTTGCCTACTTCTCTTTGCAGCCGGCAAAGAGAAGTAGGTGCCGCCCCGCACAGGGGCAACGCTAATAGACCAATATCAATTCAAGGAAAGGCCAACACCATAAAAGCACAGACAAACAAGCGCCACGCAGGCAAACAAATCAAATAAACCCCAACGCCGTAGGCAACCAGACCTCCAACCCAAACCCCACCAGGCAGCCCCTGCTACGATGCTGCCTTCGTCAAGCAGAACGGTAACCCCGAGTGAAGCGCCTGATCCCCAAATTCCTACAGACCCTTGAAAAAGGGCTAACCCTCGCGAACCAGCCCATCGCCCGGGCCCTCTGGCACCTACGCCATCCCACGTTGCGTGGCGTGGCAAAGGCCTGCGCCGCCATCCCGGCGCTCCTGCTCCTGTATGTGCTGATCCTGATCCCATTCACGCCGAGCATCGGCGACATCCGTAAGGCGAAAATCGAGCAGCCGGCGCAGATTCTCTCGGCGGACGGCAAACTGCTCGCCGAATTCAAGCCCTCGAACCGCGAGTGGGTGAAACTCAAGGACATCTCGCCGAACGTGGTGAACGCGCTGATCGCCACAGAAGACCATCGCTTCTATCAGCATTTCGGGCTGGATTGGCGCCGCACGGCATCAGCCGCGCTGCACACGTTTTCCGGCGACCGCCAGGGCGGTTCGACCATCACCCAGCAACTCGCCCGCAATCTCTATCCGGACGAGATCGGCCGCGCGCCCACGCTGACCCGCAAGATCAAGGAGGCGATCACGGCCTTCAAGATCGAGGCGCTCTACACCAAGGACGAGATCCTCGAGACCTACCTCAACACAGTGCCGTTCCTCTACAACGCCTACGGCATCGAGATGGCGGCGCGAACCTATTTCGACAAATCGGCCGGAGACCTGAACGTGCTGGAAAGCGCGACGCTCACCGGCATGCTCAAGGGCAATAGCTACTACAACCCGGTGCTCAATCCGGAACGCGCCCTGCAACGGCGCAACACGGTGCTGGCGCAAATGGTCAAGTACGGCAAGCTCACGCCCGCGGCCTATGCGACACTCGTGCGCCGCCCCTTGCGCATCGATTTCGAGCGGCAGACCGAGCCGCCCGGACCCGCGCCGCACTTCGCGCAGCAATTGCGCAAGTGGCTCGCGGCGTGGGCCGATCGCAACGACTACAACCTCTATTCCGACGGACTGGTGGTGCGCACCACCATCGATTCGCGCTTGCAGACCATGGCCACTCAGGCCGTGACC
Source organism: Paraburkholderia sp. RL17-337-BIB-A (assembly GCF_046025895.1). Taxonomy (NCBI): domain Bacteria; kingdom Pseudomonadati; phylum Pseudomonadota; class Betaproteobacteria; order Burkholderiales; family Burkholderiaceae; genus Paraburkholderia; species Paraburkholderia sp. RL17-337-BIB-A. The sequence goes on from NZ_JARESY010000001.1 coordinate 1,997,506, forward strand.
CTGCAGGGCAACCAGTTGCAGGGCATTGCCAATTCGGCGTGGGGTACGCGCGCGGGTTGTGCGAACGGTCGGGACCTGCTGCAGACTTTCCTGCGCGAAACGCCCGACTATCGCGCCGCGAAAGACGCCGGCCTGACGGACGACGACGCCATGAAACGCGTCTCGTCCGACCGCGACCTGGTGCAGTCGGTATGCGAATCCAAAACCCGTGTGCAGGCGGACTTTCTCGCCATGGATCCGCGCAATGGCCAGATCAAGGCATGGGTCGGCAGCCGCGACTTCAGCGAAGACCCGTTCGACCACGTGCAGCAGGCACGGCGTCAACCGGGCTCGACCTTCAAGCCGTTCGTCTATGCCGCGGCCTTCGAAGACGGTGCGAAACCCAGCGACACGTTTATCGACAAGCCCGTCGAGATTCCGCTCGCCGGTGGCGAAGTCTGGCGTCCGAACGACGAGGATGCGCCGAGCGAGCGCGCCATCAGCCTGCGCGACGGTCTCGCTTATTCGCGCAACCGGATCACCGCCCAGTTGATGGAAACGGTCGGTCCGAACAAGGTCGCGAAACTGGCGCGCGCCATGGGCGTGCGCGACAGTGAGCTCGACCCGGTGCCGTCGCTCGCGCTCGGCACGAGCCCGGTGACGCTGAAGGAAATGGTCTCGGCCTACGGCACGATCGCCAACCTCGGCGCTTACGTGGAGCCGGTGATGGTCACGCGGATCGAAGACCGCAACGGCGAGGTGCTGGCCGAATTCGCGCCGGCGCCGCCGAAACAGGAGTTGCCGGCCGACGCCGCCCGCACGCTCGTCGATGTGATGCGCGACGTGGTGAGCCGCGGCACGGGTTCGAGCATTCGCAGCCGCTTCGGCGTGCGCGGCGACGTCGCCGGCAAGACGGGCACGACGCAGGGCAATGCGGACGGCTGGTTCATTCTGATCCAACCGCAGCTCGTGGCAGGCGCGTGGGTCGGCTTCAACGACAGCCGGGTGACCTTGCGCAGCGACTATTGGGGCCAGGGGGCGCACAGCGCGTTGCCGATCGTCGGCGACTTTTTCCAGCGCGCGCAAAGATCGAAGCTGGTCGACAGCCGCGTCAGGTTCGCGACCGAGCAGCAGCCGGGCTGGTTTGCTGACCGGACAGGCAGGTTGCGCGAGTGGTTCCAGCATCTGTTCGGCGCATCGCCGGCGAAGACCGAGGCGCCGGTTGTCGCGCGCAATACGACGCGGCGTGCGCCTGCTGCGCCTGCTGTGTCTGTACCGGCATCGGCGGCCGCTGCATCGGCGTACGCTGCATCGGGGGCCGCCGCGGCTGTTGAACCGAAGCCGTTGCCGCAGCCGCCGCTTCTTCAAGCGCCGTCGACGCCTGTGTCGGCGAGCGGGGCAGTAGACGGTGCGGCGCATGGCAGCGGCGAACCGGCCCTGGCGCCCACGCCCACACCAGACGACGTGATGCCACCGGACGCCGGCGGCACGGCAAACTCCTTCCCGAGCGCGCCGGCGAGCGCGAGCGCGTCGCCCTGAGGTTCAAACGTACGGCGCCGCCCAGACGGCTCTAAGACCCCGCCACCTTCGCCCGACCTGCCGCCCCCGCATCTGGCAGACTGCACGACGCCTCGAGCGACGTATCGTGATGCAGCAGAAGCACGGCCGCCACCCCGACGAGTCCCGCTCCCGACAAACAGAGCAGCCCGGCGCCGAAGCTGCCGGTGCTGTCCTTGATCCAGCCCATCGCGTAGGGTCCGAAGAATCCCGCAAGATTACCGAGGGAATTGATGGCGGCGATGCCGCCCGCGGCCGCCGCGCCCGACAGGAACGACGCCGGCAAGGTCCAGATCACCGGCAGGCAGCCGAAGATGCCGAAGCCGGCAATCGACAGCGCAATCATCTTCTCCACGGGATTGTCGAGCCCGGCCGCCGCCGCAATACCGCCGGCCGCGACCAGCAGCGCGATCGCCACGTGCCATTTGCGTTCGAGCTTGCGGTCCGAATGGCGCCCCCAAAAAACCATGCTGAATACGCCGACGATATAAGGCAACGACGTCACGAAACCGGTCTGCAGATTGCTGAGGCCGAAAGCCTTGACGATCTGCGGCAGAAAGAAACTCAGCCCGTAGTTGGTTGCGTTCGCACCGAAATAGATGAGCGCGACGGCAAGCACCCGTGGATTGAACAGCGCTTCCTTCACGCTGAACGTATGCACGGCCTCGCGATGCTCGCGTTCCTGAGCCTGGCGGGCGACCAGCCAGTCGCGTTCGTCATCGGCAAGCCAGCTGGCGTCGGCCGGCTTGTCGGTCAGATAGAACAGCACGGCGATCGAGAGCAGCAAGGCAGGCAGCGCCTCGATCAGATAGACCCACTGCCAGCCGGCCAGGCCGCCGCGTCCGTCCATCGACAGCAGGGCGCCTGATACCGGACCCCCTATCACCGTTGAAAGCGGAATGGCCGCCATGAAATAGCCGACTACGCGGCCGCGATACGCGGCGGGAAACCACAGCGTCAGCAGGAAAATAATGCCGGGGAAGAATCCCGCTTCGGCCACGCCCAGCAGGACGCGCAAGCCGTAAAACACGTGCGCGGGCGAGAACCCGGTGAAGCGGGCAATGTCCGGGATGTACGCCATCGCGCCAGCGAGAATCCCCCACGTGAACATGATCCGGGCGATCCAGCGCCGCGCGCCGAATTTCTCGAGCAGCAGATTGGAGGGGACTTCGAAAAAAAAGTACGCGATAAAGAAAATCCCCGCGCCAAAGCCGAATGCACTCGCGGAAAGGCCGAGCGCCTTGTTCATCTGCAGTGCAGCAAAGCCGACATTGACCCGGTCAAGATAGGCAATGAAATAGCACAGGATCAGGAACGGCACGAGCCGAACCGTCACGCGCGTCATGGTGCGTGCTTCGATCTCCATCGATGTCTCCTCCGGCTCAGCGTCCGGGTAGTTGATTGGTGTAGTTACAGACTAGTCGGTGAAGCGCGATTCCGAAAGTGTTTTGCTACGCGGCGCCTGCCATGCTCACGTATTGGGATCACGTCCACGGAATATGGACGCGGTCGAGATTCCGGTCCAGCTGATAAGCCGCGCCGATCGATGAAAAAGCGCCGCCCCGCGACGGCTCGAGCAGGCCGGCAAAAATGGTCGGCGAGTCGATGCGTGGGAGCACATGAAGTCGATTGAACCGCGCAGCGACGCCAGCGCCGTGGTTTTCATATTGCCGATCATGCAGCGCGCGTCGGTCGGAAGCGCCGGTCTCGGTGGAATGGGTCGCTGATCGGGCATATCTGTACATCTCCGCCAAGAGCCTCGATGCGCCCCGGCGGCTGACGGTGCATCGAGTGGGATGCTGGCGGAGCGGAGAAGGATGCGAACCCGCGTGCGTGTGCGTGTGCGTGTGCGTGCGCCGCGGTCGTATGCGGCACGCCCATCGTGGTCTCGTTTGAAAGGAATGAAAGCTTCTCGTGTCCGCCAATTGGACGGAATGGAGATAGCAACGACCCTGCCGCGGTTCGCCCTAGAACCGATGCGTCATCCCCACCGTCGCAAGAATCTGCTTCGTGCCTGGCGCGCTCACCGTCACGCCCGGCCAGCTCACCGTGGCGGTGCCGTTGTTCTTCATATAGCCGGCCCGCATGTACAGGCTCGTGCGTTGGGATATCGAATGGTCGACGCCCACTTCGATGCCCGGCGTATTGTCATGCGCGCCGCGCACATTGCGCTGGACGCCGGCAATCGCGATTACGTCGGCCGGCGTGGCCTGGATCGTCGCACCCAACTCCGCGATACTTAGCGAATGGCCGGTGCCCAGATGCGCTGCCAGCGATCCCGCCGCCGGGTCCTTCGCGCGGTTGTAGGAATAGTTGAACTGCAAGTTCACGATGCCGATCCGGTAAGCGAGCGCGCCGATGAAGTGTTCGGTGCCGAGCAGGCTCAGCGAAGCGGGCAGGCCGGCGATGGTTTCCTGTCCCGGATGCTGGTTCACATACGCAAGGCCCGCGTAAAAACCGTAGCCCGAGTAAGTGGCCGCGACGTTCAGCATGTTCCCCGTCGTGGCCGGCACGGGCTGGCTCACCGTGGCGGCGAACGCATACATGCCGTAAAACTGCAGGCCCTTCAGATTCGGCGATGCATACATGACCGAATTGCTGGCGCGGCCGGAATCGTATTGCGTCGACAGCGTGTTCCGGTCGACCGCGAGGACGTTGGCCGAAAACGGCGACAACACTTCGTTCGCGCGAAACGGATCGGACGGATAGATGACCCGGAAGCTCGGCTCGTACTGACGCCCCATGGTCACTGAACCGTAGCGGGCGTCGCTCAGGCCGACCCATGCCTGACGATAGAAGAGCGCCGAGGTGTCGGCGAACAAGCCGCCGTTGTTCACGTTAAAGCCCGTTTCGACGTCGAACTGCGCCTTCAGTCCGCCGCCCAGGTCTTCGGTACCCTTCAGGCCGAACAGGGAGCCGGTCGAGCCACCGCTCTTTTCGGAATAGGAATGGACGCCGCCGTTGTCCAGATACTGGATGTTCGCGTCAACGACGCCGTACAAGGTGACGCTCGAATCGGCGGCCGCCGCGCCACCGGCGGCCAGAATCAGCGTGGCTCCGCAAACGCCATGATTGATAAAACGCATGCATGTCTCCTCTTTTTATATCCGCCTGTCGCAGACTTTGATTGCACAGCCTTGCTGCGGGGCGAGCGCGGTACGGGTTCACCGACCCGGCCGGTCGCCAGAAAATGGAATGGCCGTGCTAATTTCAAGTCAACTGGCGGGATAAAGCCAGTGCATTGTTTTTATGAGAAGAATGCAGATATTGCATGTCGGAAAAACTCGCTAAACCCGGCCAACGCAGGCGACGTCGTAGATTTCATCCGAGACGGCGCGGGTTGGCGAGACGCCCATCTCTGGCACCGCCTGATGGCAATTGTTCAGGCGGATGCAACAGTGTTTTCGGATGAAGAGGCTGATCTGGCGCGCCTGATTGCGGATAATTTCGAGATTCATAAAACGGTCAAAAACCGCAGGCGAATCATGTTGAACACTGTCTCAGATCACTTGCCCGGGCAGGAGCGGGCATGCTTGGCGATAAAGCGTCGAAGCGCACTGTCCAACCAGGCGCGCAACCCGACGCGCACCCGCGCGCGCGCGTGGGTCGCGGTGCTGACCGCGTGCGCCAGCCTCATCGGATGTGCATCGACCACCGATGTTGCCGCCACCGGCAAACCCGGCACCTACACGGTAGCCGCGAGCGCGACGGGCGGCCGGATGGCCTGGGCGCGCGCGCATGAACACGCAATCAGCGAGGCGCGGGACTATTGCGAGCGTCGCGGCATGCAGAGCAGTGTCACGACTGAAACGGTGAGCGGCGTGCAGATGATGACGGAGCACGCGGCGTCAGTGAATTTCGAGTGTCATCCAAAGTTCTAGGGCTCAGGCTCGATGGCCTGGTGCACAGCCAGGTCCATGCGGGCAAGCGCGCGGACCCTCATGCATCTCACGTCATGCGCTCACGGTTTGTCGAACGTGACGAGATTTTTATCGTTCGTGTCCGCCACGAAAATGGCCAGTAATTTGGCGGGTTCCGTATCGCTCGCGTTTTCGCTGACCGTGTGATGCGCGCCGGGCTTCTCGGTCCAGGATTCGCCCGCATGAAAGACGCGCTCCTCGCCATGACCAACCCGGCTGCGGATCGCGCCCGAGAGCACATAGCCGACCACAAAAGCCTGTCCATGCCGATGCGGTCGCGACTTGCCGCCAGGCGCATAGTCGACGACGAGCGCTGTCATCGTTTTGCCCGGCACGTTGGCGATTGCCGCGCTGAACGCGGGCGTAATCGTCTCCGGCGTAGCGGCCGTACCGGCGGCAAATACGGTTTGGGCGCTTCCCGCGATGGAAAGACCGGCGAGCGCTAGCGTCGCGATTAGTCTACGAATTTTCATGCGATTACTCCTGGTTCAATGCCATGGCATCGTCGTTCATTTCGAACACCGCGGCCGGCTTCACCTGGTTGGCCCAGTTCGCCGCCATCGCGTCGAGCTCGGCGCGCGCGCGTTCGAGCGCATCGAGCCGCGCCGCCTGGTCTGAAAACTGCAACGGCTGAGCGTCGACGAAAGACGGATCCGCCACACCAAGAAATCCGAAAGCGGCCTTCAGCGCGGGCGTCAGCGCATCCATCGACGCGTAGGGCGTGCCGGCGCGTACGTCCGCGCCGCGAGTCGTGATGAAAAGCACCTTTTGCCGGGCAAGCTGGCCTTCTATGTGGCCGTCTTCCGCATTCACGTAGGTCAGCCCCGTGCGCGTGATGCTGTCGATGAAAGCCTTGAACGCGGAGGGCATCGACCAGTTGTACATGGGCATCGCAAAGAGCAATGCGTCGGCGTCCAGCAGGCGCTTGCACAGCGCATCCGATGCCGCCAACGTGGCCTTCATGGCAGGCGTGCGCTCATGTGGCGGCGTATAGGTCGCAATGGCGAATGCCTCATTCACGTGCGGCGGCGTGTCGACCGTGACGTCGAGGTAATCGACCTCGATATCCACGCCTTCGTCACGCAGGCGCTCCAGAAAATACCGGCTCAACGCGCGCGAGTTGGATTGCTCGCGTTTGGCACTCGTATCGACGTGCATGATTTTCATGACTTCTTTCCTTCAAGAGTTCAGGCGGAAATGGCTCGCGCGGGCACGGCGGCGGCGCCCTCAAGCCGGCACTTTGCGAAACGCGATCGAAAAGCGGTTCCACGCGTTGATGGCAGAGATCAGGAGCGTCAGGTCGACCAGTTCCTCGTCGCTGAAATGCGGGCGGACGGCTTGCCACACGGCGTCGGGTACGTGTTCTTGCGACACCAGCGTGAGCGCTTCGGTCCATTCGAGCGCGGCGCGTTCACGGTCGGTGAAGAAGGGCGTTTCACGCCACACCACGACGGTGGCCAGACGCCGCTCGGATTCGCCGCCTTTGCGGGCGTCGGTGGTGTGCATGTCGACGCAGAAAGCACAGCCGTTGATCTGGGAGGCGCGCAGACGGACCAGTTCAGCCAGCGATTTCTCGATGGCCGATTTGCCGATGCGTTCTTCGACGCCGACTAGCGCTTTGATGGCGGCGGGGCTGGCTTTGTAGAAGTCGAGACGTTGTTCCATGATTTACTCCGTGACAGTTTGGGGCCCACTCAACAGTGATGGGGTAAGTGCAGATTAGCTGTTCAACTGGTTCAGTTAAATGACCGATTTCTTGTAATTTTGGGTGGCCACTTTGGGGCGGCGGGTTTACCCGGCGCAGAGCGCTGTTACCGGCATTGCGACAACGGGCAGATTCACCTATCTGCACGAATAGCGTTCCGTGGCTGATGGCGAGCATCGTGCTAGTGGCCGTGACCGCGCGATCGCCGGCCCTTAGCTTCGTGGGCAGCTGCGCGAGACTGCGCGGCCGCTCGCCGAATAGCCCTCGATCATTAGCCTACGAGAAACACCGAGATGGCAGTTTTGTCATTTAAAACATGGCGTGCCAAGCGCTCTCGGTGTTTTCTCTAGTAGATATCATTAGGTCCCTAAGAATAAATTGTAGGTGTCTGCTCGAGCCTCGCCATCGGCGAGCGCGGCCAGGTGTCCAACCAGAAAGGGGCATGCGTGGAATTGACAACCGATGTGGCAGCGGGTGCCGTCCGACGTAACCGGATTTCCGGCAAATGGTTCATCATCGGCAGCGCGGTTGTCGTCGTTTCGTTGCTCGCTCTGATTCCGCTGACCTTTCTCTTCTGGCAGAGCTTTTTCACGCCGCAGATCGCGGATTCGCCGGCCGTCGCCACCATCGGCAACTATGTCACGGCATTCGGCACCTGGGAAACGCTGCGCACGCTGGTGACGTCGCTGCGCTTTGCGTTCGGCGCGGCACTGGTCTCGTTCGTGATCGGCACCGTGCTGGCATGGATCATCGAGCGCACGAATACGCCTTTTCGCAAGCTGTTTTATGCGATCACGATCGTACCGCTGATCATTCCCAGCATCCTCTTCACCATTTCGTGGATCTTTCTCGCGAGCCCAAAGATTGGTGTGCTGAATGTCGCGCTCACGGCGCTATTCGGCATCACGAAACCTGTGTTCAACATCTACAGCATCGGCGGCATGATCTGGGTCGACGGGTTGCATTACTCGACCATGGCGTTCCTGCTGATGTCAGCCGCCTTTCGCGGCATGGACCCCTCGCTCGAGGAATCGTCGCTGATGTGCGGCGCGGGCCTCGGCCGAACGATGTGGCGCATCACCTTGCGGCTTGCGTTGCCAGCCGTCGCGTCGACGCTGCTGATCCTGTTCGTGCGAGCGCTCGAATCGTTCGAGGTGCCGGCGTTGATCGGTCTGCCGGTCAAGCTCCAGGTGTTCACTTCGTCGATCTATGAAGCGATCGAACAGTATCCGAGCCAGATCGGTCTCGCCTCGGCCTATTCGATGCTGCTCGTCGTGATTACGTCGGCATGCCTGTATTTGCAGGCGCGTGTGACCGGCCGCAACGACCGTTTTGCGACGATGACCGGCAAGGGTTTCCGGCCGCGCGTCGTCGATATTGGCCGCTGGCGTTTCGTCACGGTGGGTATTTTTCTCGTGTACTTCCTGCTGCTCGTCGCGTTGCCGTTCGTCGTGCTGCTATGGTCGTCGCTGCAAAAGTACTATCGTTCGCCGTCGCTCGACGCGCTGCATCATCTTTCGTTCGACGCGTACCGTTACATCCTTCATCTATCCGTGCTGCGCAGTGCGGTCGTGAACAGCCTGGTGCTGTCGGTTGGCTGTGCGACGGCGGTCATGTTGCTCAGTGCGGTGGTCAGCTGGATCGTCATCAAGACGAAACTGCCGGGCCGTGCCTTGCTCAATCATCTGGCTTCTCTGCCGCTCGTGTTTCCGGGGCTCGTACTCGGTCTGTCGTTCATGATCGTGTCGTTGAAAGTCGACATCGGCATCTATGGCACGCTGTGGATCCTGCTGCTCGCCTACATCACGCGCTTCATGCCGTATGGCATGCGCTATACGTCGACCTCGATGACGCAGATTCACAAGGAACTGGAAGAGTCCGCCGCAATGAGTTGCGCGACGTGGACCACGACGTTCTACCGCATCGTCTTGCCGCTGCTCAAACCCGGCCTGCTGGCGGGCTGGATCTACGTGATGATCGTATCGATTCGCGAGTTGTCGAGTTCGGTGCTGTTGTATAGCCCCGGCTCGGAGACGGTTTCGATCGTGATCTGGGAGCTGTGGCAGAACGGGCAATACGTGGAGCTCTCCGCGTTGAGCGTGATGCTCGTGATCGCGTTGCTGGCGCTCGTTTCGCTCGCACAGTATGTGGGCGGGAAATTCGGCGTGAAGGCCAATCACCGCTAGACCGCTTTACTTTTTGTCCGACGCAGGAACGAATTTTCCGGAGAAAGACGTGCTGAGTGTACAAGCCCTGAACACCGAATATGTAGACGGCAACAACGTGCGGGTACGCGCGGCGCGTGACGTGTCGTTCGATGTGCCAGCCGGTAAGCTCTTTACGCTGCTGGGCCCGAGCGGCTGCGGCAAGACCACGACGTTGCGCTCGATCGCGGGGCTCGAAAAGCCTGTGGGCGGCGCGATTCTGGTGAATGGCGTGACGATGTATTCGTCGACCAGCGATACCTTCGTGCCGCCGAACCGGCGGCAGTTCGGCATGGTGTTCCAGTCGTACGCGATCTGGCCGCACATGACGGTGTTTCGCAACGCCAGTTTTCCGCTGGAAGTCGGCGCGAAAAAGTACTCGAAGCGCGAGATCGAAGAGAAGGTGATGCGTGTGCTGACGGCAGTCGGCCTCGATCATGTCGCCGATCGGGACGCGACGCGGATGTCGGGCGGTCAGCAGCAGCGGCTCGCGCTGGCGCGCGCGCTCGTGATGGAGCCCAAGCTACTGCTGCTCGATGAACCGCTGTCGAATCTCGATGCCAAGCTGCGCGACAAGATGCGCTTTGAACTCAAGCGGATGCAGCGCGAACTGCGCATCACGACGATCTACGTGACGCACGATCAGGAGGAGGCGCTGGCGCTGTCGCATGAAATCGCGGTCATGAAGGAAGGCCAGATCGTGCAGAAGGCGGCGCCGCGCGAGATTTACGATTTGCCGAACAGCCGCTTCGTCGCGGACTTTGTCGGCTCGACGAATTTCATCGACGGCACCGTCCGGCATTGCGAAGACGATAGCGGCAACATCGTCATCGATTCCGCGATTGGCACGGTGGCGGTGGCGAATGCGGTCGAATGCCGTGACGGTGAAGAGGTGGTGATTTCGCTGCGTCCAGAAAATGTGCTGGTGCACGAGACGCGTGAAGCCGCGCAAGGACAGCGCAACGTTTTCGAGGGGACGGTCCACGCCAAGGTGTTTCTCGGCGAGACGCTGGACTTCCAGATCAGCATCAATGGGCAGATCGTGCTCGCGCGCGTGCATCCTTCGCACAAGACACCGGTCGGTCAGCCGATCTGGTTTTCGGTCGATCCGGCAAGCTGCATTGCGCTGCGCAGCGAACGCGCCTGATTGCGATGGATCCTGCTTTTGATCCTGACGTAGTGAATTAAAACGCTCGCAGTGTCCGCGAATCCAGCGGGCATCTGCGAGCGTTTTACGCTCTACGCTTCAAGCCGATTCAAACCACTTCAAGCCGAGGCGTGCAGGAAAATCTGATTGAAGGTTTTCGTCCACGCCATCTTTTCTTTCAGCGGCATCGCCGGATCCACTAGCGTTATCTTCGTGCCCTGCAACGGCGACGCCACTGTTCTGTTGGTCGGCACATAGTCGAGCGACGCAAGAACACGCTGCGCGTCGACCGAGAGCAGATAGTCGTACATCAGCAAGGCTGCCGCGGGATGCGGCGCGTGATTCGTCACGGCGATGCCATTCGCGCGCGCGGCCGCGGGTTCCATCAGAAACCAGTCGATCGGCGCGCCTTTGCGTTTCGCCTGCGCGGGCATGTAGTTGTACACCTCGAGGCCGAGCGGCACTTCGCCCGCCGCGACGAGATTGGTCAGCAACGAATTGCCGACCCGGGCCGATACGCCATTCCGGTCGACCAGTGTTTTGAAAAATTCGACGCCGTTCTCGCCCCCCATCTGCGTTGCAATCGTCGCAAACCAGTCGGCGCTCTTGGCTTCAATGCCGAGCTTGCCTTTCCAGTGAGGTGCAAGCAGATCGTCGAATGTCTTCGGCAGATCGCTGCGCCGAATCAGGCTCGTGTTGTACGCCTGCACCCAAACCGACAGCATCGTCGCGGCCCATTGGCGATGAGCGGGAATCGTCTCCGGCATCAGCTGCTCGAGCACCGGCGACGCAACCGGCTGCAACAACTTCTCGCGGCGCAAGGCGTCGAGAAACGAAGAGCCCGTATGCACGGCGTCGACGATATAGCGCCGGCCTTGTGCCTCGGCGACACAGCGTTGCACGACCTGTTCATCGCCGGCGCGCCACACGTTGACCTTGATGCCGTAGCGGCTTTCGAACGGATCGATCAGCGGGGCAATATCCGACTGCGCGATCGAGGTATAAAACGTCAGTTCGCCTTCGTCTTTCGCCGCGCGCAGGATGCGGTCGGCGCGGTCCGCGCCGGTGTACTGGGTGAGCGCCATGTTCGGCGAGATTTTCTCGGCGGCCAGCGCCGGATTCATTGAACTGGCGAGAGGCCAAAGCGCGCACAGCTTGATCAGCGAGCGTCGGGTAGTCATGTTGCCTCCATGTGTTTTTATAGTAGACGGTAGAGCAGGGTTCTTCTATGACGCGACGTTGAAATTGCTGCGCCACACGGCATCGAGTCTGCTGAACGCATCTGTGTCGAACGGCGGCGCGCCGGATACACCGCACAGTTCTTCCAGCTGATTGCACGCGGAAAAACCACCGAGCACGGTCGTGACGCCAGGATGGGAGAGGACGAATCGATAGGCCGCCTGCGCGAGCGTCAAGCCCGCTTCCTGTGCGAGGAAACGCAATTGCGCCGCTTTGTGCTGCGCGTCGAATGTCGCTGGCGAACTCAGGTCGATCCCGCGCGCAAGCGGATGGCGCTGCGCCCCCGACACGCTTTCGTCGGTCAGGAAACCGCCTGCCAGTGCGCTAAAAATAGCTGTCCCGGTGCCGCGCTGCGCTGCCGCGCCGATCACGTCGCCACCGTCCCGGTCCACTATCAAGCCAGGCGGACACGGCATCCCCGCAGTCGGATTGAGCAGCGTATAAGACACGTTGATCATGCTAAACAGGCCAGTATCCAGCAGCGTTTGAACTTCCGTGGCGTCGTTGCCGCGGCAGATGAAGCCGATATGGCGCGCCTTGCCGTCGCGCAGAATACGCTGCAAGCCGTCGAGCGCGCCGTTAGGGCGCAGGAAATCGTCGAGGCTCAGCGTCTTGTAGCCGCGTCCTTCGAGTGCGGTCGGGCCGGCGCGCGGCCCATTGTGAATCTGCAGAATGTCGAGGCATTCGATGCCGAGGCGCCGCAGGCTCGCCTCGGTCGAGCGCACTACGTGCCCCGCAATATCGTCGAGATCGTTCACGCGGACCTCGACCTTCGAATTGATCAGTGGCCGCGCGCCTAGTGTCTTGAGCGCGGCGCCCAGATTTTCTTCAGCAGCGCCGTCACCGTAGTCCGGCGCGTTGTCGAAATAGTTGATGCCGAGTTCGAGCGCACGTTCGACGATCGCCCGCTGCTCGCTGAAGCTGCCACGCACCATCAAGCCCGCGTTGCCGCCGCAGCCGAAGCCGATCTCCGAGACGTCGAGACCGGTCATGCCTATCGTTCTGTAGTGCATCGTTCGTTCCTCGTCCGCCATGGACGGCGCGCAGCACGCGCGATTACGTCATCGCACGCGCCGCGCGTGGGGAAAATGAAACCCGCTTGCCACCCGCTTGCCGTCAGCCTCAAGCAGCGTGAAGCAAAGCAGCCTGAATCAGCCGGCGTTCGCGTCGGCGCCTTCGCGGGCTTCGCTTCTTGCCGTTTCGAACTCCTCAATCCGTCGATGCAGGTCCTTCACGAGTTCGAGCGCGGGGCCATAGCGATCGGCGTCGTCGTTGAAGAAACCGCGGTGATACATCTTGCGGAAATTGTGTTTGAGGAGCGGTTGACTATAGTCGGGTGCACTGCCTGAACCGTAGATAATTTCCGGCGACTTGCGATAGAAGTTGATCGGCTCCAGGCCTTCTTCCACGCGGCGAATCTGCGCGTCGAGCTGACGGCGCAACAGCACGATGGGGATGTCGGTGCGGCCGAGCAATTCGGTGCTGCGATCGGTGATGGGGCCCTGTGCGTCCCACACCAGCGCGTCCTGCGCGAGCACGTAGTCGAGAATCGGCTTGCCGTTCTCATCGAAGCGCGGCGGTTCATACCAGGGCACGGAATCCTGCTTCGGCGCATCGACCCCAGGCGGCGCCGCATAAACCTGATAGCAGATGTGATACGTGTGGGTGTCGTCGACCGGCACGCGAATCTGATACTCGCTGCGCGGCGCGCCGGTCTTGCCGGTCTGCGTGAAGAACGGAAAGATCACGGCCGAGTGTTCGCGCGTGTAGTCGGAGTCGGCACCGAGATCTTTGGCGTAGCGCACGCCCTTGGCGATGCCGGTTTCCGTTTCGCTCGCATACAGTTCCTTGATGCCGATGCCGGTCTTCAGGCGCGTGTGCAGCGTATGTTCGGCATGCGCGGTCGCCTCTTCAAAGCGGCCTTGCTGTTCGAGGACGTACTGGAACATGTGGCCATGCGCCCACGCGCTGTGGGTCGGGTCGCCGGTGTTCTCATGGCACTGCAGCCAGTTGCAATTGATGTGCATGATGCCGATCTGGCGAATCGCATTCGGCCACACGAACAGGTCCCAGCGGGGTAGAGCGGGCGCCGGGGCCGGGCCCATGTAGGCGAACACGAGGCCGCCCAGTTCCTGCACCGGATACGCCTTCAGCTTCTGTTTGATTTCGCCGCGCGGTGTGGCTTCCATCGGCCGCTCGACACACTTTCCGCCTTCGTTGAAGAGCCAGCCGTGATACGGGCAACGCAAGCCGCATTCGTCCGGAATGCCGAACTGCAGATCGACATTGCGATGCAGGCAACGGTCGCCGACGAGGCCGAGCGTGCCGCTCTTGTCCTTGTACAGCACGAGGTCTTCACCCAGCACGCGGACCTTGCGTACCGGGTTGTCGTCGAGCTGGGAATAAGGGGCAATCGGAATCCAGTAGCGGCGCATCAGTTCACCGCCGGGCGTGCCCGGACCCACGCGCGTGAGGCGCTCATTCATTGCTGGGGTCAGCATGTCGTCTCCAGATATTTGGGGGGCGATAGCGGTGCTGGCGTGAAGGTGCCGCACCGTGTCTGCAGGTTCAGAATAGGTTTCACCTGGCGGTCCGTCAAGCGGCACAAATTCTGTTCGACAGAACGCGCGTGGCGGCGTATAAACGCGTCAATGAATGGATCAAACAGCGGATCAAAAAGCGGATCATGGAGGCCCAGGATGGAGACCGAACTCGCCGTACCCAAAACCGAAGACGACGAAGGCCGCACGCGCGTCGAGGCCGTTGAACGGTCGCTGTCGCTGCTGCAATGTTTCAGGCAGCCGGGCGAGGCGCTATCGCTGGCGGTACTGGCGCAGCGCTCGTCGTTATACAAGAGCACGATTCTGCGGCTCACCGCATCGCTCGTGTACATGAAGTTTCTGGAGCGCGATGCGGCCGGTAAATACCGGCTCGGATCGGAATTGCGGCGGCTCGGCGCATTGAGCGCGGCGCCGGTGAGCGTCGAATCGCTGGTGCGTCCGGCATTGCAGAAGCTATCCACGTTCACGCGCGAAACCGCGTCGTTCTACGTGCGCGACGGCGACGAGCGCATTTGCCTGTACCGCGTGAATTCGCAGCGCTCGGCGCGGCACCACCTGGACGAAGGTTCGCGTCATCCGCTCAAGGGCGGGGCGGCCGGCAAAATTCTCTGCGCCTACGACCCACAATTTGCCAACGAGGAAACCTTCGAGGCGATTCGTACACGCGGCTGGGTCGTCTCGAAGGGCGAGCGCGATCCCGACCTTGCGGCGATTGCCGTGGGCCTGACCAACGAGAACCATGAATTGCTGGGCGCATTGACCGTGTCGGGTTTGCTCACGCGCTTCACGCCGGATCAGATCAAATCGTTTCGCAAACTGCTGGTCGACACGGCGAACGAGCTGCGGCCGCGTTTGCCGCCGCTTTCCATCATCAACCAGGAGCACGGCGCATGACGCCCGGCGTGCCACGTTTCTTCGAAGCAATCTGAGGTTTGCAATGGATATGACCGCGACAGAACCCGTCCGCACCGCGGACGCCGGCGCACCAGGCACGATCGAAATGCGCCTGACGTCGATCCGCTACGCGGCGGACGACATCAACCTGTACGAAATGCGCCGGCTCGATAACGCGAGGCTTCCGGCCGCCGGGCCTGGCGCGCACATCGACGTGCATCTGCCGAACGGCATCATGCGGCAGTACTCGCTCGTGACGGCGGACGGCGATCCGCGCGCGTACGTGATCGGTATCAAACGGGACCGCGCCAGCCGGGGCGGTTCCATCTTCATTCACGACAGACTGCGCGTCGGACAGACGCTGACCGTTGGCGGCCCGCGCAACAATTTTCCGCTGCTCGAAAGCGTCGGGCATACGGTGCTGGTGGCGGGCGGCATCGGCATCACGCCGATCTGGGCGATGGCGCAACGCCTGCTGAAACTCGGCCGCTCGTTCGAATTGCACTATGCGTGCCGCGAACGGCGCGAAGCCGCGTTTGTCGAGCAGCTGGTGGCGATGCCGCAAGCGCAACTGCACGTCGATGCGGAAAGCGGTGGACGGCCGCTCGATATCGCGGCAATCGTGGCGCGTGCGCCGCAACGCTCGCACTACTACTGCTGCGGTCCGCTGCCCATGCTGAGTGCGTATGAAGCGGCCACGGCTTCGCTCGACGCAGCACAGGTGCACGCCGAATACTTCATGCCGAAAGCCCAGGCCGCCTGCGAGGGCGGATATGTCGTCGAGTTGCATCGAACCGGGCAGACGTTCGCGATCCCTGAAGGCAAGACGATTCTGCAGGTGTTGCGCGAAGGTGGTGTGGCCGCGCCGTATTCGTGCGAAGAGGGGATTTGCGGCGCGTGCCAGGTGAAGGTGGTGGCGGGTACCCCGGATCATCGCGACAGTGTGTTGTCGGAGCGCGAGAAGCAGGCGGGCGATACGATGCTGATCTGCTGTTCCGGTTCGAAATCCGGGCGGCTCGTGATCGACTTCTGAACGCGTGACATTGAAGTGAAGCATGTCTCGTGAGAGACATGCTTCACACGCTTAGGCTATCGAAATAAATCAGAAAATAGCTCAGCCGGCGGTGGAACTGGATTTTGCGTGTTCCGCCGCGACGCCACCCAGCTCGCGCGTGCCGGGCGCGGTATCGCGAGGACTGCGCTGCTCCGGATAAACATACGGTCCCAACCGGCAGATCGACACGACCGACACCAGCACGAGCCCGACGAACACCCACAGCGCGACGTGATACGAATGCAGCAGGTCGTAGCACAGCCCGGAGGCGAAGATCATGATGCCCGCGCCCCAGCCCCAGCAGGCCCACATGCCGCCACATACGCGGCCGAACAGCCGCAAGTCGAAATAGCGGCTGACGATAAAGGTGATGATGTCCGCTTCCGCGCCGATGCTCACGCCGATCAGCGCCGCCGACAGCATCGCCGTCGCGCCGGTCGCGCCCGCCGCGAACATGATCACGCCACACAGCGTCAAGCCGAACGACATGGCCGCGACATAGGGCGCGTGAACCCGATCCATCAGGTAGCCGGCAAACAGGCGGCCGACCGCCGACGTGAGTCCGGCGATCGACAGCATGATCGCGGCGCTGCGCACGGTTTCGCCGCGATCGGTCATCATCGGTACGAGCTGTGAGAGCAGGGCGAGCAACACGCCCGACATGCAGAAGATCGCGATCCCCAGCAGCCGGAAGGTGCGGTCATGCTTGAAGATGCTCCATAGCGAAGGCAGTTTGTCCGCCGGCTGGCGAGTACGGCGCAGCAGTTTTGCATCGAGATCGGGCGGCATCTTGACGAGGAAATAGAGCGCCGGAATCGAGACGGCCGCCATCAGTGCGGCCACGCCGAGATAGCCGGTGCGCCAGCCGAAATGGCGCAGCAGATAGCCCGCGTATTGCGGCATCAACATCGCGCCGACCGCGGTGCCGCCCACCGCCAGCCCCAGCGCGAGGCCACGCCGATGATCGAAACGCGCGCAGACCACCTTCGCGTAAGGCAGCGCATTACTGCCGGGCGCAAAGAAGCCGACCATCACGAACACGAGACAGAACAACGGCAACGACACAGGTATGACGCCGACCAGTGCGATCGACAAGGCGAACATCGCCAGAAAGAACAACGTGGGCCGTCGCACGCCAAAACGGTCGATCAGTGAACCGAGCACGATCGTGCCGGGCCCCATGGCGAATTCGAAGATCGTGAGGCCCAGCGATACCTGTGCGCGGCTCCAGCCGCTCTGCGCGGCAATGGCCTTGATGAAGGTGCCGAACATGAACGCCGAGATGACGCCCGCGCCGACCGAAAGGCACAAGGCGCCGCCGACGACGGTCCACCATCGATTGATATCCTGCTTCAACTGTCTCTCTCCACATCGTATATCCGCGTCTGCGTCTTGCCGGCAGTTGGGTCGCGGTGCGAGGTTGACGCGCGGCGGCCGGCGTTGTGCCGTTGCCGCGTGCGCGTTTTCAGAATAATGCCGGAATTCAGGACGCGCCGAGCGCGTCGAGCAAGTCTCCCAGATAGTCGCTGCTGCTTGCGAGAACCACCATCGTGCACCAGGGGCGCAACAGATCGGCGGTATGAGAACGGGATGTGGCCGTTGCGTTGCCTGTCTGCGCCGGATGCACAGACGCCGGCCGGAGCACGGCCGACACTGTCACGCCGAGCCTGCGCCAGGTTTGCGCGGCGAGCGCGGCGGCGGTTGCATCGTCGCCTTCGCGCCCGACGATGATCGCGAGGTCCGGCGCGCCCAGCCATGTTGCGATCGCGCCGGACGCCGCGTTCATTTTGCGCGGCCAGTCATGGCGCTGCATGCCGCCGATACCAATACCGAGCAGCGCAGCCAGTTCGCTTGCGCTTGATAACTGCACATTCGAACCATATGCGCGGAGAGCCGCGCGTGTTTCATCGTCATGCTCGCGGAGCGCGACGACCCGCACGAGACGCGGTGTCGAATTCGCCGCACGAATGCGAAAACGCGCTTCGGGTGCTTGCGTCGCCACGGAATCCGCAGACACGGCAGGCTTCGACGAGGCGAAGTGAGGGCGGATTACATCCATGGATCGATCGTCATATGAATGGCGTCCTCGACACCCTCGCCCTGCAACGTGCGCAACGCGAGGTCCGTTTCCGCGAGCCCGAACGTGTGCGTGCTCATGCGCGTGACCTGGTGACGATCGGCGGCGATCAGCTGAAGCGCAAGTTCGACCGACTGATAACTATGCCCACGCATGCCCTTCACCGTCAGGAAGCGCGCGATGATCATGTCGCTGTTGAACTCGGGGATCGGCTTGCGTTTCTGGCCGCCGAGAATCACGGTGCCGCGTTTGCGCGCCAGCTGGATCGCGGTCGTGACGGTGGCGGTGCCGCCCGACGCGCAGTCGATGGTGAGATCGGCCATGGCGCCGCCGGTCAGATCGGCGACCCGCTCGAGCACGTCTTCGGTGTCCACCGTAATGGTGTGATCCGCGCCGAGCTGCTTCGCGAGTGCGAGACGGCGCTGGTCGGTCGGCGTGGACAATCCCGTCACGATGATTTGTGCCGCACCGGCTTCACGGGCCGCGACAACGCACGATAGCCCTTGCTGCCCTGGTCCCTGGATCACGACCGTCTGGCCCGGCCCCGCGCCGCCTTGCAGATAGGCCCATTCGATACCGTTGCCAAGCGGCAGCGCGAGCGCCGCATGTTTGGGCGCGACCTTCGACGGCACGCGGTGAAACACCGTATTCAGTTCAAGGAACTGATATTGGCTGAAGCCGCCCCAGAAACCGGGCTCGGTACGTAAGCCGGTTGCGCCATAACGCATGCCGCCGAGCCGCCAGTCGGTTGCATCGCATAGACGGAATTCGTTAGTCAGGCAGTACTCGCAATGGCCACACGGCAGGTACTCTTCGAGCGCGACGTAGTCGCCTTCTTTCAGCCCCCAGCGTTTGCGCGCGAGTTCACCGGCTTCTTCAATGTGCCCGACGGATTCGTGCCCGAGGATCAGCGGCCCACGGCTTTGCGGCAGTTGCTGATAGTAGGGGCCGTCGCTGCCGCACACACCGGTGATGGCGACGCGCAACAGTCCCGTCGACGCGGTCGTGGCAGGCCGCTCGAAACGGCGGATTTCAGTGCGCCCAGGTTCGACGGCCACGGCCGCGCTGAAGCTCGCCGATGAAGGCGAAAGCGAAGGCGAGGGCGAGGATGAAGGCACAGCGGTTTGCGATTGCAATGGGTTCATACCGTATCGCGCGCGCAGCACTCCGGGAAGGCTGCGCGTGCGTCCTCGCTAGATCGTGGTGTGGGCCTTGCCGGCTTCCGCGTGCAACGCGTCCTTGGCGCCTTCGTTGAACGGCAGATCGCGTTGTAACACGATGGCCACCGAGCGCACCTGCTGCGCCTGCGGATCGCGTCCGGGCGGTTGAATGCCTTTTTCCGCGAGCGCGCGCGCGGCTTTCATCAAGCGGTGACGCACCATGATGATGCCGTTGTCGGTCGAGACGAGATTCTCGCGCGTGCGGTCCTGGATCGGCCCCATGCTCTCTTGCAGCGACGCGTCCTGCATGCCGATGCCCTCGACCCCGCTATACGACGTGCCGGCCTTCTGCGCGGCGCGATCCATCAGGTAGTTGTTCTCCTTGTTCTGCAACGGCCGATAGGTGCCCGGCACGTAGCGCACGTGAATGCCCTTGCCGTCCTTCATCGCATCCACTTCTTCAGTGGTCAGATCGCGCGTGGGATGGTAGTCGAAGCTCCACGCCCAGCAGTGCTCGTCGTCGATCGGTACCCAGAAATGGCCGTGCACCGGATGGTCTCCGCGCGGCGGCACCATCGTGAAACAGGGCATCACCCACGGCGTGATGCGCCAGTAGTATTTGTCGTCTTCCGCATTGCGGCGCGCGCCGATGTAGAGACCGCCGCTTGCGTCGACGACTTCGAACACCGGGCTGAAATCGCTCAGGTTGTACTGGTTGCCGCGTGCTCCTTTGAAAAGCGGATCGGAGTTGAGCGCGCCGCGATGCAGGAACGACACGTGGCTCGAATCGACGCCGCCTTCGAGCGCCTGCAGCCAGTTGCTTTCCTGCAGGCGTTTGGTCATGAACGACTGGCTGGTGGGCACGGTCGAGAACTCGTACGCGGGCAGCGGCGGCCGGTGTTCGGGCGGCCCCATGTAGACCCAGACCACGCCGCCTTGCTCGACGAGCGGATACGACTTCAGTTTGATCTTCCTGCAATAGCCGCTTTCCGCCGGCTCCGACGGGACCTCGACACATTGGCCGTTCACGTCGTATTTCCAGCCGTGATACGGGCAACGGATGCCGCCTTCCTCATTGCGGCCGAACCACAGCGACACGCCGCGATGCGCGCAGAACTCGTCGATCAGGCCGAGCTTGCCCTCCGAATCGCGGAACGCCAGCATGCGCTCCGACAGCAGTTGCAGACGCACGGGCTCGCCGCCGGCTTGCGCCACTTCCTCCGACAACAGCGCCGGCAGCCAGAAGCGCCGGAACAGTTCGCCCATCGGCGTGCCGGGGCTCGTTTGGGTCAGCAGATCGTTGTCCTGTTTCTTCAGCATTCGGTTGCCTCTTTTGATGTCCGTTGTGTTCGTGAATTATTCTGAATCGATGTGTTCCGTATATAAGAACACTGTTCTTCCAATGAGAACAAAGTTATCATTCGGCTCACTGGCTGTCAAACAGAGAATGGAGAACGGAGATGCAGAAGACGTGTGCGCGGATAGCGTTGTGCAACAAGGGCGATGTTGGGCAAGGGCAGGCCATCAGGATCGAAAAGCACGGCCTCACGCTGGCGGTGTTCAACCTGGAGGGCGAATACTTCGTAACGGACGACGCGTGCACGCATGGTCCGGGGTCGTTGTCGGAAGGGTGTATCGAGGGAGACACCGTCGAGTGCGATTTCCATAACGGCGCGTTCAACATTCGCACCGGCGAAGTGGTCACACCGCCTTGCATGATTCCGCTGAAGACGTATCCGACGTCGGTGGAAGGGGACGAGGTCACGATCGCTGTCGAAGACTGAGGCCGTCTTGTAGTGCTGAATGCGCGGTGCGCGTTCAGCCCTGCCGCGAGGGGTTTTTACGATGCGCGTGTGTCGCTGTCATCGGCGCAAGCGGAAGATCAGCGTCACACCGGCTGGCATGTTTCCGGTAGCCTGGCGTGTCGCATCGGACGCGACGCTCAACTGCGCGTCCCGATCACCACGGGTGAATTGCACGACGACCGTCGTGCCGTCGACGAGCCGCGCGATCCCTTTCATCCGCAGCAGCGTTGCGCCATGCTGCGCGATTAGCGCGTCGAGTGAGCGGTGTAGCGAATCGATATCGTGCGCCGCCGCGAGTGCTTCGAAGCGCGTGTTGGCCCCATGTACTGGACGGCCTCGTCCGGCAAACCGTGAGCCTATGCCGTGCGGGGCGCGCCATGAGCGGTGCATTGGCGCCGAGGAGGACGAGCCGGGCAATTCGGCGGGCGGCCCAGCGGTGCCGGCAGCGGCATGCCAGGCTTCTTCCGCACCAAGACTCCCATGCATCGAACACAACATGCGCGTGGCAGGATTGGAGCGCTGCAATGCCCGTCCAATCGTATCGAGTTCCCCTGGTCCGAGCAGATCCGTTTTCGTCACCACGATCGCGCCAGCCGCGTCCAGTTGCGCGCGGGCTTCGGCGAATTCCGCCATCGTTTGCAGGGCAGTAGGGGCGCCTAGCGTCGTCACGACACCGGCGAGGTAATAACGCTCGCTGACGAACTGCTGGCTTTGCAACGACGCGATCAGCGGCGCCGGGTCAGCAAGCCCGGTGGTTTCGATCACCACTGCGTCAAAGCGCGGAACGCTGCGATGCAACCGCGCCCAGAACAGGTTTTCCAGTGCTTCATGCAGGCCCGGCAGGCCCGTGCAGCACACACACGCATCGGCAAGCAGCGCCGATGCTTCGCTCGCATAGCCGAGCGTGGCGTGATCGAGACCGACCGCGCCGATCTCGTTGACGATCAATGCCGAGTTCTGCAATAGCGGCTGCTGTAACCAGCTTTTAAGCAGTGTGGTCTTGCCGCTGCCGAGAAAACCCGTCAGCAGATAGATCGGAATCCGTTCGATCATGGGCTCGCCGACGACTCGCGGGAGAGCTTGCCCGCGTGGTAATCCCAAACCTTCTGCAGCAGATTCGGCTTCCACAGATTACGGCCGATCGTCTCGACCTGTTCCGCCGAGAGCACCATTGGATCGCCAAGCTGGCTCGCCAGATACTGGCGTTGCGCGTTCTCTTCCAGATAGAACGCGAGTACGAAGGTTTCGAGAATGCCCTCGGCGGCGACCACCGCCCCGTGCGACTTCAGCATGATGACCCGGTGCGGGCCGAGCGCCTCGGCGAGTTCCTCGGCCAGCGGCTTACGATTGATCGACGCCGTTTTGCCGAACTGGCGGATTTCGCCGAGCACGGCTGCCTGCATGATGACCGGTTCGACGGCGCGGCCCGTCATGCTGAAAAGCGTCGACCACAGCGGATGCGAATGCACGACCGAGTTGACATCCGCACGCCGCCGGTAAATCTCCGCGTGAATATGAAACTCCATGGGCGGCACCGCATCGCCTTCAACGAGATTGCCGTCGAAATCGATCGTGACGATGTCGCGCGCAGTCAGCGCGCTGCGCACCGATTTGCCCGAGTTGATCAGCATGTGATCCCGGCCTGGAATGCGCCAGCTGAAATGTCCGTTGAAATCGATCACCTCGGCCCGTTCGAGCATCAGGATCGCGTCCGCCAGCAACTGCTTTTCTGTCTGATAGTTATCCATGGTGGCTTGAGTGGAGTTGGTTAAGCGCCAATGGAAAGAGGGCGAGGGTCAGCGGCTTGCCTTCCAGGGAATCAGCTTGCGTTCGAGTTCGGTCAATAACAGTGAAATGCCGTAACCGAGGAAAGCGATCACCAGCAGGCCGACGTACATCTGTTCCACCGACAGCAGTTCCCACGCATTCCAGATCATGTAACCCAAACCGCTTTTCGATCCGATCATCTCGGCAATCGCGATCAGCATCAGACCGAGGCCAAGACCGAGCTTGATGCCGCTCATGATGTGCGGCACGGCGCCCGGCAGCGCGATCGTGCGGAACACCTGCCAGCGGCTCGCGCGGAAGTTGCGTCCCACGTCCAGATAAATTTTGTTGATTTCCAGCACACCAGTCGCGGTATTGATGAGCACCGGATAAAAAACACCGATCGCGACCATGGCGATCTTCGACGCTTCGCCGAGCCCGCAAATCAGCAGCAGCAACGGGAAAATGGCGCTTTTCGGCACCGGATAGGTCGCGGCGATCAACGGGTCGAACACCGCGCGCAACGGCCGTGATAATCCCGTCGCGACGCCGAGCAGCAGCGCTGGAATACCGCCGATCAGGCAGCCCCAGAACAGCCGCTGCAAGGTCGCCCAGGTGTTGTCCCACAGCGAGCCGTCGTTGACGAGGGCGACGAAGGTCGCGAAGATTTTTGTTGGCGCGGGGAAGAAGCGCTCGTCGATCAAGCCGGTTTGCGCTGCGATCTGCCACAGAAGCAACAGCACGACGGGCGATGCAATGCTGATCAGCCGGTCGCGGTGTCTGCCGGATACGAATGAGCGGCGCTTGCCGGCGTTTGCCGAACGGGCCGCCGTGGCCGGTAATTGCTGTGCTGTCTTTACGACTGTTTTCATGATTGTTTTCCGCCAAGATCGCGAGCGCGCGCTCGCTCGACTTCATCGCGCAACTGGCCCCAGATGGAATAAACGAATTCGCCGTATTCAGGCCGTGCGCGCAACTCCAGCACCGAGCGCGGCCGCTCGAACGGCACGTCGACGATCTGCTTCGCGCTGCCGGGCTGCGCGGTCATCACCATGATGCGATCGCCGAGCGTGACGGCTTCGTCGACGCTATGGGTAATGAACAGCACGGTCTTGCGCGTTTCTTCCCAGATGCGCAGCAGTTCTTCCTGGAGCAGCAACTTGTTCTGTTCGTCGAGTGCGGAGAACGGTTCGTCCATCAGCAGGATGTCCGGATCGTTCGCGAACGCCCGCACAATCGAGACGCGCTGCCGCATGCCGCCGGACAGTTGGTGCGGATACGCTTTCGCAAAGCGCGTCAGGCCGGTGCGGCTCAGATAGTGGCCGACGACGTCGCGAATCTCGGCTTTGGGCACGTGCCGCAGCGCGAGGCCATAAGCGGCGTTGTCGTAGACGGTCATCCAGGGAAACAGCGAGTCGCCCTGAAACACCATTGAGTTGCCGGGCCGGAATTCCGCGGGCGCGGTGATCTCGACGCTGCCCGAGCTCGGCGTTTCGAGGTTCGCCAGAATACGCAGCAGGGTTGTCTTGCCGCAGCCACTCGGGCCGACGATCATGAAGAAGCAGCCGGACGGAATGTCGAGCGACACGTTATCGAGCGCGGTCACGAGGCCGCCTTGCGTCTGGAACGACTTGGTCAGATGACGCAGGCGAATCTTGGCGCCCGCGTCCTCGTGCGCGGCTTCATGCCCCGTTTCGTGCGACTGCAACGCGTGCGGCGGCAGATGGACCGACTCACCGGACGACGGCGATGAGACTAGCGGTGTGGCCATAACGGTAATCCTCGGCTATTTGGTGCGTGGCTTATAGGGGCCGAGCGCGGCATCGGCGGCGTCGACGAACGAGGTGTCGACCACCTGCGCGACCGTCACGTTGCCCTTGACAACGCCCTCGCGCTTGAAGAACGCGAGGTCGTTTTCGAGGCTGGCGATGTTGAGCTTGCCGTCCGGGTTCGTGCCTTGCGGAACGATCGTGCGATAGACCGATGCATCCTTGATCGGCGTGTACTGCGTGAGTATCGCGATCACCTCGTCGGCATTCGGCCCGGCGATCCTGCCGTTCGCGAGCGAGTCGTTGTAGTCGCGCACGGCGCGCAGATAGGCGCGCATGAAGGCCTTGGCCGTGTCCGGATGATCGTGGATGAAAACGCTCGAATACAGCACCACGGCCAGTTGATGATTCGGATAGATCTGGTCGTCGCCCATCACGCGCACCGCGGCGCCGCTGCGCACGGCTTCGGTGGCGGACGGTTCGGTTGTCAGCGCGGCATCGACGGCCTTGTTCTCCAGCGCCATCACGTGTTGTGGAAAGCCGAGATAGATGCGCTCGACATCGCTCGTCTTCAGACCGGCCTTTTTCAACGCTTCATTCATGGTCGAGGTCGACGCGCTGCCGGTTGCGCTGCCCGCCACCTTCATCCCCTTGAGGTCGGCCAGCGTCTTGTAGCGTCCGCTTGCAACGAGGTCCTTGCGCACCAGCAGCGGCTGATAGCCGTAGCCGGGTGGCGTCGAACCTTTGTCCGCGACAACCTTGATGCCGATGCCACGCACCACCGCGTTATACAGTCCGGCCGAGGGCGAGCCGCCGGCCACGTCGAGTTGACCGGCGCCGAGCGGCGCAACCATCTTCGCGCCGGAATCAAATGGTACGAAACGCGCGTCGATGCCTTCCTGGCGGAAATAGCCCTTCTTGTCGGCGATGAAGAACGCGACATCGCTACTCGCGTTCGCTATGCCGACGTGAACGACGGTTGGGGCGGCCGCGGGGATGGCCGCCGCAGTGGCCGCATGAGCGGCCGGCAAAACCAGCAGCGCGGCCGCGACGGCGCATGTCAGCGTGGCAACGCGCAACAAACCTGAACTCTTCACTCGTGCTCTCCTTAGAAGCGGTGCCGCAACGAAAACTTCACGGCGATCTGCGTGGGCGTGGTGGATTGCCCGAGCGAGCCGATCGCGGCGACCGCGGACTTGCCGGTCGAATCGATTCCGGACGCGTGCTGCCACACGCCGACCACCAGCACGTCGGTGCTCTTCGAGAGGAAGTAGTCCGGGCCGAAGTCGACCTGCTCATATTTGGCGGTTTCCGCCCGGGTGTAGTCGAACGACGCGCCGAGGATAAACGCTGGCGTGAAGTAGTAACGCGCGTTCGCTTCGTAGCTGTTGAACGTCGCCGAACCGGTATTCGGCGTTGTCGGCGTATGCAGAATGTTGTGGAAGCGCGTGTTCGTATAGACCAGCCCGAACTTCGCCTGCCCGAGGGTGTAGGCGAGGCCCGCGCCGAAGATTTCCATCGTATTGGCGGACAGATAGCCGCTGAACACCGGGCTCTTGCCCGGCGACGTGAAGCCGGGCGTGCCGGGTTGCGCCGTCCCGTCGAATGCTGAAGTGGCCGGGTTGTTCAGGTGGTCATAGGCCACGGCGACCGTGAACGGTCCATGCTGATAGTTGGCGCCGACCGTATAGATCCGATTGGTCGCGAAGTCGCCTGCCACGCCGCCCGGCGCAAAAATGCCGCTGATCTGCAAGCCCGCCATGTTGGGCGTGGTGTATTTCACCGCGTTGTCCACGCGGAAGTTCGAATTCAGATTGTCGAAGTCGCCGGGGTGGGTCGCGACCCACGCCCACATCGAGGTCGCGGCGATTTCGCCCACGTAGGCGGTCATCGGATCGTACTGGCGGCCGAGTGTCAGCGCGCCGTACGGGCTTTGCAAGCCCACATAGGATTGCCGTCCGAACAGCCGGCCGCCTTGCAGCAATTTGCCGTTCGACGGATCGAAACCGTTTTCGAGAACGAAGATGGCCTTCATCCCGCCGCCCAGGTCCTCCTCGCCACGAAAGCCGAAACGGCTGCCGTTGGTCTGGCCGGTTACCGATTCGATGTTGGAATGACCCGATTGATTGTTGATATAAACGACGCCGGCATCGACCATGCCGTACAGGGTCACCGAACTTTGGGCGTGAGCGACTCCCGCCATCATGGGCAAGGCGAGAAG
This sequence comes from Paraburkholderia sp. RL17-337-BIB-A, assembly GCF_046025895.1. NCBI lineage: Bacteria > Pseudomonadati > Pseudomonadota > Betaproteobacteria > Burkholderiales > Burkholderiaceae > Paraburkholderia > Paraburkholderia sp. RL17-337-BIB-A. The sequence goes on from NZ_JARESY010000001.1 coordinate 2,024,565, forward strand.
CGCGACTGTCTTTTTCATGTTGTCTCCATCCCAGCGATTGATTGGGGTCCCGGTCGTATGCCGGGTTGTTCTGATAGCCGATGAGAGCAGGCGCTGCCAAACGATCTGAACGATCGTTCTGGATGCCTAAATTCACAGCCTTGACGGCCAGGCACTCGGTCGTCGGGTACCCGCTCGTCAGACCGATCCGCGAATACGCTGCAATTCCTGGCCCGTGATGCGGTGAGACTGAAGCAGATGCTTAGGCTGAATCTTTTATATCGTTCTTTTATGTGGAACGCCGGTCCACGAAGAGCGATGTAAGGAGTGTGGCTTTGTTTAGGAACCTAAGTCAAGAAAAAGCCATTCAGGGTATCTACTCATGTTGTATTGGTTGTTACGCCAGATGGAACGATAGCGTTGTATATGGAACGCGAGCGCAGCCCATCGCAGTAATCCCTGCTTGCAGGGGCGCTCTGTCATGATTGCCGTCGCATCCGTAAATGCCTTGTCGCGCATAGGCTTGAGGTCCGGATATCATGTCGGTAGTGCAAGGCGGGAATGGGTGTCCAGGGGTGTTCGGTCAGAACCTGCACTCTTCTCCGCACACGTTATCGTTCCTTTATAAGGAACGTTGTTCCAAATTAAAAGACTGGGGTATAGTCCATGACAAGTGCCGAAACGCAAGCAATACCGGAAGAAAAAGGTGATGCGGGAGACGGGCGGTTGTCGTCGGTGGCGGCGGCGATTCGCGTACTGAAGGTATTTTCCGAGCAGGAGCCGGAGATCGGCATCAGCAATCTGGCGAAGCGCATGGGCCTTGCAAAGAGCACGGTTCATCGTCTTGCCACTACGCTGGTTTCCGAGGGCCTGCTGGAGCAGAACGAGGAGAACGGCCGTTACCGGCTCGGCATCCAGCTGTTCACGTTGGGTGCACTGGTGCGCCGCCGGATCGACGTGTCGAAGCAGGCCGTGCCCTTTCTGCACGTGCTGCGCGAACACACGGGCGAAACGGTGCACCTTGCGGTACTCGACGACACCAGCATCGTTTATCTGTTCAACCTGGAGAGCGACCAGGCGATCCGCATGCGCTCGTACATCGGGGTGCGCAAGCCGGCGTTCTGCACCGCCGAAGGCCAGGTGCTGGTCGCATTCCGCCCGCCCGACGTAGTCGCGCGAGTGCTGAAGGCCGGTCTTGTCGCGCGCACGCCGAATACGAACACCGATACGCAGGCGTTCCTGAAAACGCTTGAAAAAGTGCGTCGCGAGAACTATTCGATCGACGACGAAGAATCGGAGTTGGGCATGCGCGGCATCGCGGCGCCGGTGCGCGACCTGAGCGGCGCGGTGGTGGCGGCGGTGGGGGTCGGTGGCCCGTCGCAGCGGTTGACCAGGAAGGCGCTGCGCGCATGCGTGCCGCACCTGTTGAATGCGGCTGAAGGTATCTCGTCGACGTTGGGGTACCGGCCGCCGATATGACGCCAATCTGATGAAGGGAACAGTATGTCCGACGTTGCGCATCGCATCACTCTCGCGGGTTCCGACCTCTCGTTCAACTGCGACCAGCAGGACACGCTGTTGCGCTCAGCATTGCGGGCGGGCATTGCGTTTCCCTATGAATGCAACGTCGGCGCATGCGGCAACTGCAAGTTCGAACTGCTCGAAGGCGCAGTCGACGTCAAATGGCAGCAAGCACCGGCATGGACCGATAAAGACCGCGCGCGCAACCGTTACCTCGGTTGCCAGTGCTCGCCGCGCGGCGACTGCACCATCAAACTGCGTCCGGCGGCGCATTACGCGCCGATTCACGCGCCGCGCCGCGTCACCGGCACGCTGACCGGGCGCCGTCCGATCACGCACGACATCCACGAGTTCTGCTTCGAACTGTCCGCCGACATGCAATTCGAACCGGGCCAGTACGCGCTGCTCGAGCTGCCGGGCGTCGCGGGCGTGCGTGCGTACTCGATGAGCAATATCGCCGACCAACCACGCATCCTGCATTTCCAGGTGCGCCGTGTGCCGAACGGGCAGGGCAGCGCCGTGCTGTTCGACACGCTCGAATCCGGCGCGCGGATCGACATCGACGGACCGTACGGCATGGCTTATCTCAGGCGCGCCGTGCCGCGCGACGTACTCTGCGTTGCAGGCGGCTCGGGCCTCGCGCCGATGATCTCGATTGCGCGTGGTGTGGCCGCGGATCCTTCACTCGCGAATATCAAACTGCACTTCCTGTACGGCGGCAGAACGGCGCGCGATGTATGCGGCCGCGACATGCTCGCGCAATTGCCGGGCTTCGATGAGCGCCTGCACTTCGAGGCCGCGATCTCGGACGACACACCAGAACACGCCTGCGAACCGTGGACCGGCCACGTGGGCTACGTCCACGACCTCGCCGACTCGCTGTTCGGCGACCGGCTGCGCGACATGGAAATCTATTTCGCCGGGCCGCCCGCGATGGGCATGGCGATCCAGCGCACACTGCTGGCTCGTAAAGTGCCGTTCGAACAGGTTCACTTCGACCAGTTCTATTGAGCGCTTAGCTGCGCCGCTCGACCGATGGCAACTCACTGTGCCCTGACGGGCGCGCCGCTCGATGGCGCGCGCCGTCCGTCGACTTCAGATATCCAGCACGATCTCGTCGGAGCGCGCTCGCGACACGCAGATCATGATCGCGCTGTCGTACTCGTCTTCGTCGAGCACGAAGTCCCGGTGTTCGACCTCGCCGGCAATCAGCCGCGTACGGCACGAACCGCAGGTGCCCGCTTCACACGAACTCGGCGTATCGATGCCGTGGGCGCGCAGCGCGTCGAGAATCGTTTGTCCCGGCTGCACGCTCACACACCCGCCGCTGCGCGCGAGCCTGACGGTGAACGTTTTTTCGCCCGAAGGTTCGCCGTGGGCGCCGGCGAATTCGCTGGTGCCGAAATCTTCAAAGTGCACGGCAGACGACGGCCAGTGCGAAGCAGCCTCGCGCACCGCCTGCATCAGCGGACGCGGTCCGCAGCAATAGAGATGTGTATTGCCTGCGCGTGCCGCGAGAAACGGCGCGAGCGCCACCGAGCGCTCGCGCTCGCCGTAGTCGTGATGCACGGTGACACGCGCGGCAAGTTCGGGCGTTGCCAGCTCATCGAGAAACGCCGTGGATTCCGGCGTGCGGGTGCAATACAACAGGCGGTAATCGGCATTGCGTGCGTCGAGTTCGGCGATCATCGCGCGCAAAGGCGTGATGCCGATGCCGCCCGCGATCAGCAAATAGCTGGACGCGCTGTCCGTCAACGGGAAGTAGTTTTCGGGCGGCGCCACCTCGAGCCGTGTGCCGACCCGCACATCGCCCACCATGCTGGCCGAGCCGCCGCGACCGCCTGCGTCGAGCTTGACCGCGATCACATAGCGATCGCGTTCAGCCGGCGCATTGCACAGCGAATAGCGGCGCTCGCTGCCTGCCGGTGTGCGGACCAGTACATGCGCGCCGGGCGAGAAGATGGGCAGCGTGGCGCGATCCGGTGCCTGCAACTCGAACAGAACAATGTCTTCGGCGATTTCGGTTCTCGCCGTGACATCGAGCGACAACCGGTTCGCCGCGTCGTGGCGAGCGGGTTGCTGCAACAAGGGTGTGCAAGCGTCGTTAGTCGCACGCTCGTCGGCGAAGAAAGGTTGTATCAAGGTAGCGGTCATCTTCAATCGGACAGTCGTTACTGCCGCCTTTGGGAAAATCCGGCACGTTTGCGCTCACACGCTGACGCTTCTGTTCAGCGGGACCTGGTGTTTGAGATCGACATCGCGGCCGCTCGCCGACGACGCGATCGCCGCCTCGCAGACTTCGAGATTGGCGAGACCCCAGGCGCCGTCGTGCAGCGCCGCGCGGCGTCCGCTGATCGCGTCGTGGAACTCGGCCATCACGCGCGAGCGGGGCGAGCCGCCTGTAGGCAAGGGCAGATCGGCGCGGCCGCTATCGGTGTAGACGATCAGGCCGTGCGGCGACTGGCGGATTTCGCCGCGCTCGCAACTGACGATCGTGAGACCGAAGAACGGCTGCCAGGGTGCATCGCCCGGAATCGCGTGTTTCGCGCGGGCCTGCTTCGCGAGCAATTCTTCTTCGGGCGTGCGGACCTGTCTGGCTGCGGTGCCGGCGCCGGCGCTGCGGTCGGCGGCGGGACGCCCCGCGCTCCTGAAGCCCCACTCGCCGACGCCTTCACACAGTTCGGTGCTGGAGAAACGGCCGTAGCCGTTGTAGATCGCGGTGGCCGCGGCGCCGTCCGCGAAATCGATGAATACCGTATGCGCACCGATTGCGCTGCGCTGCGGATCCCAGTCGAAAGTTTTCGCCCGCACGCTGCGCGCGGCGCCGCCACACAGCAGCCGGATGATGTCGAATTGATGCGATCCCTGCCGCAGGGTGACGCCGCCGCCCTGGCGCGCGTCCAGTTCGTCGGCACGCCGCGGCCGGTACAGCCAGTCGGTGAAGCACCAGGTGTTGACCATTTGCACGCGGCCCAGCTCGCCTGCGTCGATCAGCTCGCGCATCGCGTGAATCGGCAGATCGTAGCTGTGCGAGTGACCGACGAGCAGCACGACCTTGGCGCTTTCGGCGGCGACGACCATTGCTTGCGCGTCGGCAAGATTGGCGGCCATCGGCTTTTCGACGAGCACATGTTTGCGGGCAGCGCAGGCGAGCAGCACATGTTCGCGATGCAGCGTGGTCGGCGACGCGACGTAGATCGCGTCGACCTCGGCATGCTCGAGCAGCGCGTCGAGGGTGTCATACGCAGCGAAGCCGAATTCGTCGACGGCCGCGCGCCGCACGGCTTGCGCGGGGTCCACGATGGCCGTGAGATCGAAGCCGGGATGCGCGGCAATGGCGGGCACGAACGCACGGCCGGCCGTGCCGAAACCCACGATCCCGATACGGATCGGCCGTTCGGTGCCAGCGCCCGTGGTTTTCATGGTGCGTCGCTCGCGGCGTCGTCGCCGATGCCCAGACCGCTTTCGCCATTCAACGATTCGGCATTCGCGCGGTTCATAAAGAACGGATCGCCCGCGAGGTTTTCCATCATCGCGAGCAAGGTGCGGCGCGTGGCGGCAATGTCATCGGCCGAGATGCCCGACAGCGCGATGCGATTCACCTCCACGGCGGCGGGCACCAGCAGCGCGCGCAGGCTCGTGCCCTTAGGTGTCAGAAAGATGCGCACCTGCTTGCGGTTATCGGGCAGTTTCTGGCGCGTCACATATCCGAGTGCTTCCATGGTCTTCAGCGCGGAGAACGTGGTGGGCTCGGCCACACCCGCCTGCTCGCTCAACTGGCGTTGGGTGAGTCCGTCGGTTTGCCAGAGGATGCGCAGAAACGTCCAGTGCCCGTATTGCACCGCATGTTCGCGCAGCCGCGCCTGGAGCGAACGTGAGAATCCACGCGTGGTGTCCTTGACGAGGTGCGCCATCCGTTCTTCGGGCAGCGCTTCACGCCAATGCTGGAGGGTGCCCGGCAGTGGGTCGCGTGTGGATTTTTCACTCTTGCTCATGCATTCACCTTTGTCGTGGCATGTGTGTGACCATGCGTTTTTTAAATTAGCCAACTAAGTTTGTGTTGTCAACAACGTCCCGTCTTTTGAGCGCGCGGCAGTTGCGGGGCCACCCGTGAAACAGCTGCATTTTAAGCCGTAAAACCTTTTGCCAGTGGACTTGACGAGGAATTGCCGAAGCGCGCGCAAGGTCACATCAGTGTTTTCCATTATTTAAACTTAGATGACTAAGTATAAGATGATTTGGAAAGCGAATGCGCCAACCGACGGGCTGCACGACAGATCAGGGCCGGGCCGGTGCGCCGTCGAATCATCAACCGACGTCATTGAAAACCTGGGGACGCAAAAACCATGCTGACGGCTGAACAGAACGAAACCTTAACGCGCGTTGGACCGGGCACGCCAATGGGCAACCTGATGCGCCGCTACTGGCAGCCGATCGGCGCCGCGGTCGAACTCGAGAATCGCTGGACCAAACGCGTGCGCCTGCTTGGCGAAGACCTGGTGCTTTTCAGGAACCGTCAGGGGCAGCTCGGCTTGATCGCTGAGCAGTGCCCGCATCGGCGTGCGTCGTTCGCTCACGGCATTCCGACCGAAGAGGGCATTCGTTGCCCGTATCACGGCTGGGAATTCAGCGTGGAGGGCAAGTGCCTGAGCCAGCCGAACGAGCCGGACAACTGCGCGTTCCGCGACAAGGTCGCCACCGACGCTTATCCCGTCGAAGAATTGGGCGGTCTGCTGTTCGCCTACATGGGCCCGGAACCGCGCCCGCTGTTGCCACGTTTCGACGGCTTCATCGCACCGGGGGCGATCCGGATGATGGGCCGCGCGCTGTTGCCGATCAACTGGCTGCAGATCATGGAGAACTCGCTCGATCCGATTCACACCGAGTGGCTGCATGGTCATCACTATGAATTCCAGAAGGAACAGGAAGGCATCAAGGTGGCGATCAGCGCGAAACACGAAAAGATCGCGTTCAATGAATTCGAGTTCGGCATCACGAAACATCGGCTGCTGGCCGGGCATTCCGAGGATTCCGACGACTGGCGCATCGGGCACCCGATCGTGTTTCCGAACATGCTGGCCGTCGGCAACGGCGACGAGGCGTCGCGCTATTACTCGTTCCAGATCCGCGTGCCGGTCGACGACGAACAGACGCTGCACCTTTGGTACAACGCGTATATCCCACCGCAAGACGCCGAGGTGCCGAAACATCTCCAGGAGCGTGTGCACGTGTACGACGTGCCGTTCAGGGACGAGCACGGCGATTTCATCGTCGATAACGTCGACGGTCAGGACATGATGGCGTGGATCACGCAAGGCACGGTGGCCGATCGCACGCGTGAGAATCTCGGCGCCACCGACCAGGGCGTCGCGCTCTATCGGCGCGTGCTGCGCCGGGAAATGAAAAAGGTCGAGCAGGGCGAGGATCCGATGGGGATCGTGCGTGATGTGTCGCGTAACGAACGTATCGATTTGCCCAACGAACGCAAGAAACATCACAACAGCGACGGCTTCGCGAGTTTCATGCTGCGCACCCACGCGAAGTATTCGCCGATCGCCGGGGATCTCGTGGCGATTTACGAGTAGCCGCGCGTAGCGGATGTGGATGCCCACCGCGCCGTGACTCGTCTACTTTCGCCTGCATACATGCAGGCAGTCAGACCGACGGGTGGCAGGCGCGGACGCAATACCCCGAATACAGTCCGAGGACCCAAACGAGCCCACACGGACGCGAACCGGAGACAACCCGTGGATACGAAACGTGGCGTGGTGGCGCGAAATCTGACTGACAGAAGGGTGTGCTGATGGGTGCGGCCGCGTTTCATGCGCTGACGATGATCCTCGATCCGCTGCGCCTCGCGATCATGCTGGGCGGCGTGGTCCTCGGACTCGCACTCGGTGTCGTGCCGGGTCTCGGCGGGATCGTCGGGCTGGCACTGCTGATTCCGTTTACCTATCACCTCGACGGCTATACCGCGTTCGCGCTGCTGCTCGGCATGGCCGCCGTGACAACGGTCTCCGACTTCATCCCCGCCGTGCTGTTCGGCGTGCCCGGCACGGTCGGCGCGGCCGCGACCGTGCTCGATGGCCATCCGTTGGCGAGACGCGGAGAAGCGCGGCGCGCGTTCGGCGCGGGCTATGCGTCGTCGCTCGCGGGCGGCGTGTTCGGCGCGTTGCTGCTGGCCGTGACGATTCCTGTGTTGCGCATTGTCGTGCTGTATATCGGTTCGGCGGAACTGCTCGCGTTGTGCATCTTCGGTCTGTCGATGGTGGCGGTGCTGAGCGGCAAGGCGCCGATCAAGGGGTTGGCGGTGGCGTCGTTCGGCCTGATGCTTTCGTTGATCGGCTCGGACCCGCAGACCGGCATGCTGCGCTGGACGTTTGGATCGCTCTACCTGTGGGACCACTTGCCGCTCGTGCCGGTCACGCTCGGCATTTTCGCGCTGCCTGAACTGGCCGAGATGGCGATCGAACGCACCGGCATCTCGCGTGCCGACGGCGCGGTGCACGGCAAGCCGAGCAGCCAGTGGGACGGGGTTCGCGATGCGGGGCGCAACTGGTGGCTGGTGCTCCGCTGCAGCGGCCTCGGTGCATTGCTGGGCGCGGTGCCGGGCCTCGGCTCGGCGGTGATCGACTGGATGGCCTATGGCCACGCGATCCGCACCGAGAAGAATACCGAGAACTTCGGCAAGGGCGACATTCGCGGCGTCATCGCGTCCGAGAGTTCGAACAACGCCAAGGAAGGCGGCCATCTGATTCCGACGATCGCGTTCGGCATGCCGGCCGGCGCGTCGATGGCGTTGCTGCTGAGCGCATTCATCATGCATGGCTTTACGCCGGGCCCGGAGATGCTGACCAAGCATCTGGACGTGACCTACGCGATCATCTGGACGCTCACCATTTCGCACATCATGGGCGCGGTGATCTGCCTGTTCGGCAGCGGCTTATTCTCCAGACTCGCGACGGTGCGCGTCGGCGTGCTGATTCCGCTCGTGCTCGGCATCATCTTTCTCGGTGCGTTCAATGCGAGCCAGAGTTGGGGTGACCTGTGCTCGATGGTGCTGTTCGGTTTCGTCGGCTGGGTGATGAAGCGGTTGAACTGGCCGCGGCCGCCGCTGATTCTCGGGCTCGTGCTCGGCAGCATTTTCGAGCGCTATTACTTCATTTCGAGCGAGATTTACGGCGTCAAACTGTTCACGCGGCCGATCGTGATCGGCGTGCTGCTCGCGGCGCTGTGGGTGGTGCTCGGACCGACCCTCAAGGGTCTGCGGCGCGCCGTGAAGCAGGGGCGGCTCGGATCGGGTCTGCATTTCCGGATCAAACGGCTCGACCATCACTCGCTCTTCACGATTGCGTTGATCGTCGCGGTGGTCGCGGCCATCTGGACCGCGTCGGATTGGGCCTTCGGCGCGAAGCTGATGCCGATGACCGCTGCCTGCGCCGCGCTGTTCTTCTCCTGTCTGGTGCTGATCAATCAGGTCAGTGCGCATGATTCACCGACCCACGAATTCATGCCGACCACGGCCGTACCCGCGACGGCCGCCGCCATGCATGCGCATGCCCAGCCGTTGCCGCGGCGCCTGGCCGTCGAGCCGCGCCGGGATCTCGCCTTGAACCGTATGGCGGCGGCAGCCTCCGTCGCAGTGCGTGGTCCGCTGGAGGCGCTCGACGACGATCGTTTCGGCGCGCCCACGCTGCCGATGTCGACGGTTCGCGCACGCGGCTTTCGCTTCTTCCTCGCGATTGGCGGCGCACTGGGTCTCGCGTATCTGATCGGCCTGTTGCCCGCGCTGTTTCTGATGATGCTGCTGCTCGCGCACTTCGAGTTCGGCGAACGCTGGCGCAATGCGTTGCTGTTGTCGGTCGCGATGACGGTGGCGTTATGGCTCGTGTTCGACCTGATCTTTGCGACGCCCTGGCCGCCGTCGTTGCTGGGCGATTTCGTGCCGGCGCTGCGAGGCCTCGGAGGCCTGATATGAGCAGACCGGGCATGCCAACGAGCTTCACACAACGGTGCCGGCGCAGCGGATTCGCGGCGCAATCGGCCGATATCGACGGAGACACACCATGAAGATTTTTCTGCCGCGGTCGTTCCGATCGCCACCGCAATGCGGCTCAAGCTCGCGCTGGCCACGCCGCCAATTGCGTGCGGCGGGTGCCGCCGCCTTTGCGCTGTTGTCGGCCGCCTGTTACTTACCGGCAAGCGGCTATGCGGCGGAAGCCGCGCAGAGTTTCTATAGCGGCCGCACGGTCAATCTGACGATCGGTTATTCGGTCGGCGGCGGCTACGACATGTACGCGCGGTTGCTGGCCAAATACATCGGCAACTATCTGCCGGGCAAGCCGACGATCACACCGCAGAGTATGCCCGGTGCCGGTAGCCTGAAAGCGATCAACTACCTGTACAGCGTGGCGCCGAAAGACGGCTCCACGTTCGGCACCTTCGGCCGCACGATGCCGGAGGAGCCGCTGCTCGGCGAAGCGAATTTCGATGCGCGCAAGCTGACATGGCTCGGCAGCATCAATAACGACGTCAGCCTGTGCCTCACGTGGAAGACCTCGAAGATCAAGACGTTTCAGGACCTGATCACGAAAGATTCGCGCATGGGCGGGCAGGGCGCAGGCTCCGATCCCGACGTGATGGCGTCAACGATCAAGACACTGTTCAACGCGAAAATCCAGCTGGTCACGGGCTATCCCGGCAGCAACGAAACCGCGCTTGCGATGGAGCGCGGCGAAATCGACGGCGAATGCGGCACCTCGTGGAGCACGATTCTGGTTCGTCATCCTGACTGGATCAAGGACAAGAAGATCAACATCCTCGTGCAGGTGGCACTCGAAAAGCATCCTGATCTGCCGAACGTGCCGCTTCTGATCGACCTCGCGCCGAACGACGAAACCCGTCAGGTGCTGAAGGTGATCGTGGCGAGCCAGGCGTTCGCCCGCCCGTTTGCGGCACCGCCGGGCCTGCCGCCTGAACGTGCAGCCGCGTTGCGCACCGCGTTCGCACAGACCATGAAAGACCCGGCATTCCTCGCCGAAGCGAAGAGCCTCGGTCTCGAAGTGCGGCCCGTGCCGCCCGAGCGTATCGACCAGTTGCTCGACGAACTATATAAAACCCCGCCGGCGCTGCTGTCGAAAGCCAAGGCCGCTGTGGGTGGACGATTCTGATCTCCCGGCGGCGCCCGTTAATCGGTAACCGATCGCTAATCGATCGGTAAGCGACGAGGCCGCCACCTTCCTTGAAAAGGCGCAAGCACACCATGAACGCAGACGAAGCCAAACAGAAACTGATCGACGCCGGCCGTATTCTCGAAGCCGAGGGCCAGGGCGACCTGACGCGCGGCCACGTGTCGATCCGCGTACCGGGCGACCCGGCTCACTTCTTCATGAAACCGCATAGCCACGGTTTCGACGAGATCACGGTGGAGAACATCGTCGTGTGCAATCTCGACGGTGAGAAGGTGGGCGGCGCGGGACGGCGTCATAGCGAGGTGTTCATTCATTCGGAGATTTTCAGGGCCCGTCCCGACGTGATGAGCGTGATCCACTCGCATCCCACGCATGCGGTCGCGCTCTCCGCGACCGGCCAGCCGCTGCGGATGATCAGTCAGCCGAGCTGCCATTTCGCCGACGGCGTGCCTTACTACACCGACACGATGAATCTGATCCGCACCCAGGACATGGGCTCCGGTGTCGCGCGTGCGCTCGGCCCATGCAAGGCGGTGCTGATGCGCAATCACGGTGTCGCCGTCACCGGGCGTTCGATCGAGGAGTCGGTCGTGCTCGCGCTGCTGCTCGAAAGCGCCTGCCAGATCCAGTTGCTCACGCAGGCGGCGGGCGGCGTGGGCGAAGGCTTTTCGGACGAAGACATCAAGCGGCTGCACGAGACCGTGACGCGCCCCGAGCAGTTCGCCGTCAACTTCGAATTCCTGCGGCGCAAGGTTCATCGCACACTCGTGCATTGAAACGGGCGGCGCTTCAGCTTCCGGCGCAGCGGGCGATCCGTATTGCGCCGAACTGCATTTTTTACTTTCTTATTTACTCACTTCTTTTACCCGTCAGCCAGGCCATCATGAACGGAAAACTCAATCTCTCCATTGCCACCGGCGATTACGACCGCACCCGACCGCTGATCTCCGGTCAGGTCCAGATGGACGGCGTCGATCCTGTCTTCATGACGCTCTCGCCCGAAGAAATGTTCTTTCGTGCGTTCCGTAATGAAGAGTTCGACATCAGCGAACTGTCGTTCTCCAGCTATACCGTGAAGTTCTCGGAAGGCACCTGCCCGTATATCGCGGTGCCGGTATTCCTGTCGCGCGCGTTCCGTCATACGTCGATCTATGTGCGCACCGATCGCATCAAACGTCCGGAAGACCTGAAGGGCAAACGGATCGGCCTGCCTGAATACCAACTGACCGCCAACGTGTGGGCGCGCGCGATCCTCGAAGACGATTTCGGCGTGAAGCCGGAAGACGTCACGTGGGTGCGCGGCGGCATCGACGAGCCGGGCCGGCCGGAGAAGATCAAGCTGCAGTTGCCGCCCGACGTCCGTGTCGAGGCCGCGCCCGAGGACGACACGATTTCGGCGATGCTCGATCGCGGCGACATCGACGCGTTCATGGCGCCGCGCCCGCCCGCGTGCGCCGGCAAGAACCCGAACGTCGGCTGGCTGTTCCCCGATCCGACCGAGGCCGCGAAGGATTACTACCGCCGCACACAGGTGTTCCCGATCATGCACGTGGTCGGCATTCGCAAGACACTGGCCGAAGCGCATCCGTGGCTGCCGGCCGCCGTGCTGAAAGCGTTCGAACAATCGAAACAGATTGCGCTCGACAAGCTGTCCGATACGTCGGCCACCAAAGTGACGCTGCCCTTCGTCGAAGAGCAGTTGAAGGCGGCCCGCGAGTTGCTCGGCAACGATCACTGGCCGTACGGTGTGCCTGCCAACCGCAATACGCTCGAGACGTTCCTGCGCCATCACCATTCGCAGGGTCTGTCGAAGCGCCTGTTGTCGGTTGAGGAAATCTTCCATCCGGCGACTTACGAAACGGCCAGGATCTGAAGAGCCGATCACGCGGACCGGGACGGGCGAAAGGCTGCGCTCCCGTCGCGCCGGTCACGACGTTTTGCCAGAATCATCCCGTCTGAATCCGATCTGGCGCATGGTTGCGGGGCGGGGTGAGGGTTGGCTCGGATGGTGAGGCGAGCCGCTGCAGGCAGCGCGGTTGGAGCACCTCGCTGTGCTCAACGAGGGTCGAATCGTCAGACCTTTTCGCCGCCCCAATGCCCGCTACGCGTTAAAGCATCGGGTTTATCACTTCAGCAGATATGTGTATCGGATTTGCTTCGTTGTCGGCGCGCGCGCGAGCCGGTAAATTCGTCTGACTGCGCCTTCGACGGCGTCCTCCGACCAGTTTCGACGAAGAGTTTCCCGTGACGATTGCCTTTGCATCCACCGCCGCCAGCGCTACTGGCCGTGCCGACCCGGCCCAGCGCATCGAGATTCGCGCGTTCGACGGCCCCGTCGGCGCCGAAATCCTGGGTCTCGATCTCAGTCAGCCGCTGAGCCAGGACGATTTCGTGCGCATTCACCGTGCGCATCTGGACCATCACGTGCTGGTGTTCCGCGATCAACGCATCACGCCGGATCAGCAGATCGCCTTCAGCCGCCGCTTCGGTCCGCTGCAGATCCACGTGCTGCGTCAATTCCAGTTGCCGGGCTATCCGGAGGTGCTGGTGGTCTCGAACATCGTCGAGAACGGCCAGCCGATCGGTCTCGGCGACGCCGGCCATTTCTGGCATTCCGACCTGTCGTACAAGGAGAAGCCGAGTCTCGGTTCGATGCTGCACGCGCAGGAACTGCCCGCGGAAGGTGGCGACACGCTGTTCGCCAACATGCATCTGGCGTGGGACACGTTGCCCGCGCATTTGCGCACCGCAGTCGAAGGGCGTTCGGCGGAACACACGTATCTCGCGAAATACGCCGAGCTGCAAAAGCGCAGCCCGTGGCGCCCGAACCTCACCGCCGAGCAGATCGCCGAGGTGAAGCCGGTGGTACAGCCGGTCGTACGCACGCATCCGGAGACCCGACGCAAGGCGCTCTTTGTCAGCGAGCATTTCACGACCCGTGTGATCGGCTTGCCGGAAGACGAGAGCAAGCAATTGCTCGAGGAAATTTTCGCGCATAGCGTGCGCCCCGAACATCTGTACCGACATCAGTGGGCCGAACACGACATGGTGTTCTGGGACAACCGCTCATTGATGCATCTCGCAGCCGGTACGCCGGATCATCTGCGCCGCAAAATGTATCGCACAACCATTGAAGGCGACGTGCCGTTCTGACGGCAACGTTTCCCGCTTTACACCATCACACGCTGACCGGAGTTCCAATGCTCGCCATGTCTCGCCCGACCGCTTTGCGGTCGTCTTTCGCTCGCCGTTTCACCGCGACGCTGCTCACCCTGTCGATGGGTGTGGCCGGCCTGGGCGCCGCCACGCCCGCGCATGCCGAAGGGCAGATTCGCGTGGCCGAACAGTTCGGCGTCGTCTATCTGCTGCTGAACGTGGCGCGCGACCAGCAGTTCGTCGAGAAAGAAGGGCGTAAGCAAGGGCTGGATATCAAGGTCGACTGGGTGAAGCTCTCGGGCGGCGCCGCCGTCAACGACGCGCTGCTCTCCGGCGCGGTGGATATCGCCGGCGCGGGCGTCGGCCCTTTGCTGACGATCTGGGACCGCACACATGGCAAGCAGAATGTGAAGGGCGTGGCGTCGCTCGGCAATCTGCCGTACTACCTCATCAGCAACAATCCCAACATCAAGACGATCGCCGACTTTACCGAGAAGGACCGCATCGCGGTGCCGGCCGTCGACGTGTCGGTGCAATCGCGCGTGCTGCAATACGCGGCGGCGAAACGCTGGGGCGACAAGGATTACAACCGCCTCGACAAGTTCACCCAGGCGCTGCCGCATCCTGACGCGGCCGCGGCGATCATCGCGGGCGGCACGGAAATCACCGGGCACTTCGGCAATCCGCCGTTTCAGGAACAGGAACTCGCGGGTAATACGAAGGCGCACATCGTGCTGAATTCGTACGACGTGCTGGGCGGCCCGAGTTCGGCGACCGTTCTGTATGCGACGGAGAAATTCCGCGATAACAATCCGAAGACCTACCGCGCCTTCGTCGACGCGATGGCGGACGCCGCGCGCTTCGTCACGGCGAATCCCGATGCCGCGGCCGATATCTACATCCGCGTGAATCAGTCGAAGATCGACCGCAATCTGCTGCTGAAGGTCATCAAGGATCCGCAGGTGCAGTTCAAGGTTGCACCGCAGAACACGTTGGGCCTCGCGCAGTTCATGCATCGCGTCGGCGTGATCAAGAACGAACCGAAGTCGTGGAAGGATTACTTCTTCGACGACCCGGCGACCGCGGCGGGCAGCTGAGCATGAATGCTTATCCGCATTTCGCTGGATCTTTATCGGCCCGAGTGGCCCGCTTACCGGGAGCGATCTGATGGTGGCTAATCCTACCTTGCTGTTTCCGAACCGCACTGAGCAAGCCGAGCCGGCGACGAGCCAGAAACTGCTCGCGGTCGAACACGTCAACCTCGAATACCGCACCCGTGAGCGGATCGTTCGCGCGACCCATGACGTGAGTTTCGACGTCTACGGCGGCGACCGTTTCGTGCTGCTGGGACCGTCGGGTTGCGGCAAGTCGACCCTGCTCAAAGCCGTGGCGGGCTTTATCGAACCGACCTCCGGCAGTATCTCGCTCGACGGTCAGACTGTGCGAGGTCCCGGTGCGGATCGCATTGTCGTGTTTCAGGAGTTCGATCAGCTGCCGCCGTGGAAGACGGTGCTGCAGAACGTCGCCTTTCCGCTGCGGGTCGCGAAGAAGCTCTCGCGCGCCGAAGCGAACGAACGGGCGCTGCATTATCTGGAGAAGGTGGGGCTGGCGTCTTTTGCCAACGCCTATCCGCACACGTTGTCGGGCGGCATGAAGCAGCGCGTCGCGATTGCCCGCGCGCTGGCGATGCAGCCGCGCGTGCTGTTGATGGACGAACCCTTCGCCGCACTCGATGCGCTTACGCGTCGCAAGATGCAGGAAGAGCTTTTGCGTCTGTGGGAAGAAGTGAACTTCACGCTGCTGTTCGTCACGCATTCGATCGAAGAAGCGCTGGTGGTGGGCAACCGCATTCTGTTGCTGTCGCCGCATCCGGGGCGTGTGCGCGCGGAACTCAACAGCCATCAGTATTCGCAGGACAGTTTCGGGCGCAGCGATTTTCAGCGCAGCGTCGCGCGTATTCATCACCTGTTGTTCGAAGAGACGGAGACCGCGCAATGAGTTCGCCCGCTACTTTATTGCCGCCGGTTCGCGAGGAATACGAACGTCCGCTCGAACCGCTCGGCGAACTCGTGCTCGAGGCGCCGCTGCCGCTCGGCAAGCGCGTCTTCGCGCAAGGCTGGGTGCGCAAGACGCTGATCGCGCTGGTGTTGATCGCGCTATGGGAAATCGCCGCGCGCGTGGTCGACAACGATCTGCTGCTGCCCACGTTCGGGGCGACCTTCAGCGCATTCGTACAAGGCGTGTGGTCGGGCGAGTTGCTGCAGAAAACGGCCGTGTCGATGTCCGTGCTGTTGCGCGGCTATCTGCTCGGTGCCGCCCTTGCTTTTGTGCTCACTTCGCTTGCCGTATCGACGCGTCTGGGCCGCGATGTCCTCTCCATGCTGACGGCGATGTTCAATCCGTTGCCTTCTATCGCGCTGTTGCCGCTCGCGCTGCTCTGGTTCGGTCTCGGCACGGGCAGTCTGCTGTTCGTGCTGGTCCATTCGGTACTGTGGCCGCTGGCGCTGAATACCTACTCCGGTTTTCAATCGGTTCCCACGACGTTGCGCATGACGGGCCGCAACTATGGCCTCACCGGCATGCGCCATGTGCTGCTGATTCTCGTGCCTGCCGCGTTGCCGGCGATTCTGGCGGGCTTGCGGGTGGGCTGGGCGTTTGCATGGCGCACGCTGATCGCGGCCGAACTCGTGTTCGGGGCGAGTTCCGGAAGTGGCGGTCTTGGCTGGTACATCTTCCAGAATCGCAACGAGCTGTATACGGATCGTGTGTTCGCGGGTCTGGCCGCGGTGATCGTGATCGGTTTGCTGATCGAGCATCTGGTGTTCGATACGCTTGAACGCGTGACGGTCCGGCGCTGGGGCGTGCAGCATTAGTTCAGCCGTGCGCTGGCTGATTCCGTGATCCGCTTACACCGGCGTCCGCCAGCGGAATTTGCCGACGCGTGTGCAGGCTGAAAGCAGTGGGAGTGAGTTTTACTGCGTGCGCGTCCGGCTGATTGGCCGAAAGGCCAATCAGCCACGGAAAGCGCGCCTCATTCGCGCAGTTCGGCGACAAGGCGGGACAGGCGGGCAATGCGGTTGCGGTACAGCGGTGCTTGCGGACAGGTCTTTAGATGTTCGATGCGGTCGCGCCAGTATCTCGGCGGAAAGGGTTTTTGTGGCGCGCAGGCGATCACGCGTTCCAGGTGAACGAGTTCGCTCTCGAAAATGTGGTGATGCATTGTTGATCCCCGTGGATGGCCGTGTGGTCCGTTCGCGACGTCACTAACAATCTGACACCGCGTAGGGTTGCTCAAGCAGGTTCTTTTCCGCGCAGTGGATATCCGCGGTGATGCAATGCAAAAAAACCGCTTGCCTGGCTGCCAGAGAAATCTGCCGGGGTTGACGAGGGCCGCAGTCAGACTATTTGAATGCTCTGCGGACGATCGGTAGATTGACTGCGGTTGGCGCATTGCCAATTAAAACGGGCGGGCCGCCACTGCTGGTCCCGGAAGGAAGGCAACGGCGGCCGAACCTCGCAGCGGCACGTCTGGTGCGTAGCCAGAAGAATTCCGCCCTATCTGCGTCAAGCATTGCAACGATCTTCTCTGTGGAAGCATTCGGTCGCCATATGTCGACGCATGACAGTCACAACGACAACAACAGCACAGCCCTCTCTCAGTCGGTTACCAACGATTTGGTTTCGTTGGCGATGATCGGCGCGTCGGCAATCGTTCGGATGGCTAATCGAACAATCGCGACAGCTCGTCGCGATCCTTCGGTTTAGCGACGTCGGCTATCCAGAAACAAACGGGACGAGGCATGACGTCGGTGCGTCGAACACATTGCAGTGCGCGATCTTTATTTGGTCTCTCAGCTTCCCCGGTGTTCGAAAAGTTCGTTGCATGCTCTAGCCACTGCTACCGCCGATCCGGGTTGTTTTGTTCAGGCGGTGGCTGTTATCGGATTTGTATAAGCAATGACCATGCCAAATTGGGATAGCCGCCTGGACGGGGGAACATCGGCAAATTTCATTCGCGACGTTGGACAATCCCGTCCACGCATTCCGCTTAAATTGGACGATTTCGACCAAATGTCCAGTATCGGCAGCGGGATGGGCCATTTCGTCCGCGTGGGGTGAAGTCGATCTGGCGCGGCAACGCAAACTCACAATAACAGCGGCTCCGGATCTTCCGGGCGCCATTCATAGGCCATTTACGATCCCCTTACTGTCGCGGTTAAAAGATGCGTCCCGGAGTTCGGCGAGCAAACCCATGGCGCGGGTGAAGCGAGTGGTCGGGTCCGCCGTCAGCGAGCGCAGCCCACGCTCAAGTGTGTCGATTGCTTCGGCGATGCGGCCCGTGGAGCGCAGCAGGTCGGCGAGGTAACGCGCGGCGTCCACGCGCGCCGGCACCGAGCCGAACGCGAGGGCGGTGGACAGCGCCGTACGCAGACCCAGTTCCGCGGCGTTCATGTCGCCGAGAGCCCACTTCGCGCGTGCCCGGGTGACGAGGAGTTCGCCAAGGTAGACACGTTCCTGGCGGGCGAGCGTCTCGTCGATCGCGGTAGCGAGAATCGCCTCGCAGGCCTTCGCGCGGCCGGCGCGCAGCAGCAGCTCGCCTTGTTGCCAGGCCTTGAAGGAATAGAACAGCGCGCCGCCATTGCAAACGACGTGGTTATCGTAGCCGTCGAGCATGACGGTTTCCGCTTCGTCGGAATGGCCGCGCGAACTGAGGTGGCACGCGCGGAGGACCTGGCCCACGCCCCGATAGAACGCGAAGCCGTTCGCGATCGACACCGCTTCGAGTTCGCTCGCGAGATGCCCGAGCCGGTCCACGTCTTCGAACAGGCAGGCGAGCCAGGCCGCGCCCTGCAGATTGACGGCATGAGCGAACGCATGCGTGCCCGGCTCGGACGCGCGCAGGATCAACATTTCCATGGCGCGCCGCGCTTGCGCGAATGCGCCGATCTGGTAGGCGGCGAGTCCTTCGAAAGTCAACGCGAGACTAGCGAGGTCGATCCCTTGCGAGCCGGTACGGGTGTCGTCGCGTGCCACGCCAAGCAGGTTGCCGCGCGCGAGACAGGCGAGGGCTTCCTCGCTGTCGCCGAGCCAGAAGAGGGTGTTGGTCATCGCGACGTGCGCTTCGTCGAGCGAGACCCGGTCGCCGCCGTTCTGCGCGCGCTCCAGCATGTTCTGGGCGGTCGCGCGGGCCTGCTTGAGTTGAAGCGTCGTCAGTTGCGTGGTCCAGATGCCGAATTGAATCGCGGCGATTTCGGCCGGCGCACACACGCCTTCGCCGACGGCCAGCGCAGCGGCGTAGCAGGCGGTGGCTTCCGCGTACAGCCAGCCGTGCACGCTGCGCAAGCTCATGCCGAGCAGGCGGTAGGCGTCGAACTGAAGACGGCGCGCGGTCTCCTGTTCGTGGCACGTCTGCAGCAGATCGAGGCAGCGGCGCAACTGCGGAATGGCCTGAGCGAACTTCGACTCCTCGATCAGCGCGTTCGCATGGTCGAGACACTTGCGCGCTTCCTGGTGATGTTCATCGCGCGACTTCAGACGCCGCTCGATGGTCTTGCGGCCCACGCCCAGCAGGGTCGCCGCCGCGCTCTTGTTGCGCCCGGTTCGCTCGAGCGCGCGGTCGATCAGGAGGTCTTCGGCGGCGGCGAGTTTGTCGCGTCCTTCGAGTTGCAACAACATATCGGCGAGGCTTGCGCGCGACACGGGCGCGCCGGTTTCGTTGGCGAGAAACGGTTCGAGCGAGTCGACGTCGATGAGCGTGTTTTCGGCGAGCACGCTCAACTGGCTGATCAGATTGCGCAATTGCCGGATGTGACCCGGCCACGCATGCTGGCTCAGCCGGCGCAGGGCGGCCGGCGAAAACTCGAGCCGACGCGCATGCTGCGACGCGAAGTGGTTAGCAAGGGCAGGGATGTCCTCGATACGCTGCTCGAGTCCGGGGACCGCCAGCACGAAGACCGCGAGCCGGTAGAAGAGGTCCTCGCGAAATAGCCCTTCGCGCGCGAGTTCGCGCAGGTCGCGGTGGGTCGCGGCAACCACGCGGCCATCGAAGTGCAGACTGGTTGACGAACCAATCGGACGGAACGTCCGCGTTTCAAGTACGCGCAGCAGTTTCGGTTGCAGCGCGAGCGGCAGTTCGCCGATTTCATCGAGCAGCAGCGTGCCCTTGCCGACCTGCTGGAAAAGTCCCTGGCGGTTTTCGGCGGCACCGGTGAAGGCACCTTTGACGTGGCCGAACAATTCGGCTTCGACGAGGTTTTCTGGAATCGCACCACAATTGACGTCGACGAACGGTTGGTCGTGGCGCAGGCTACGCGCATGCACACGGCGCGCGACCAGTTCCTTGCCCGAACCGGTCGGCCCAAAAATGAGCAACGGGTGATCGGTAGGCGCGACCCGATCGATCATGCGAACCAGTTGGTGAAACGCGGGCGCGCCGCCCACAAAGGCGCCGGAATCAGCCTTGTCGTGGGTGAATGGAACGACAGGGGTATAACTCATTACAAAGTACGCTCCACATGATTCGCGCGTGGCGCCACGCGGAAATTGCCGTCGAAAGACGGCGGTCATGCATTGATCTGGGGTCTGGCGAAGTCTTCCGATTGCGCTGCCGGGACCGTCCGCCGCTAGAAGAGACAGAGTATGACGGCTTGTTACCGCTATTGTCTTTTCGAAATTAATTTTCGCGCCAAGGGCATGTGCGGATTCTCGTCGCAATGTCTTGCAAACAATGTAGCGATTTCAACCTTGGGCGCTTACGGCACCATCGCGATCGATTGCTCCACTGCGTCGGAGCGCACGCCGCGTGGTTGACGGTCGGCCATCAACCGGACATACCGTCACATGCTGCCGTTTTCCACCACGCGGCCTTCCGCACGCCAGCGGAGCATGCCGCCGGCAAGGTTGGCGACCCGCTCGAAGCCGGCCTGCCGCAGCATGATCGTGGCTTGTGCCGAGCGTCCGCCGGCCCGGCAGACGGTGACGATCGGGCGCGCCTTCGGGAGTTCGGCGGCACGCCCGGCCAGTTCGCCCAATGACATGAGCGTGGCGGCGGGGATGCGCCCCAGCGGTCCGTTGAACTCGTCGGGTTCGCGCACGTCGACGATCTCGACCGCACGCAGATTTTCCTCGAGCCACTGGGGATTGATTTCCCAGATGCCCGCAAAGCTGTAGGTGAGTGGCGCCCAATCGGGCTCGGCCATCTGCGCGGGGTAGCTCGCCGCCCAGCCGCATTTCAGATTCGCGGGCACCGCGACGTCGATCTGTTTCGGATGCGGCAGGTGCAGGTTCCTCATGTATCCGGTGAAATCGCTTTCACACAGTTCACCGCCAAGGCGTGGATTGAAGCGCCGCTCCTCGTCCACACTGGTCACCGTCAAACCGCGATAGTCGTGGGCCGGGTAGAGCAGGCACGCGGCGGGCAGCGTGAAAATGTGGTTGTGGACCGCGCGAAACATGGCGTGCGCGTCACCGCGCTGAAAATCCGTGCGGCCAGTGCCTCTGATCAACAGGCAATCGCCGGTAAACGCCATGCTCTCGTTGTCGAGTACGAGTGTGATGCAGCCATCGGTATGACCCGGTGTCGCGCGTATTGCCAGGTACCTCGCGCCGAACTCGACCTTGTCTCCCTCGCTCAGATAGCGGTCCGCGCCTTCGGCGCCGCTCGCAGCCGATATCGCAATCCGGCTGCCTGTGCAGCGATTCAGCATCCATGCGCCGGTCACGTGATCGGCGTGGACGTGGGTGTCGATCGTGTAAAGCAGATGCAAGCCAAGCTCTTCGATCAGGGCGGCATCCCGGCGCACCTGTTCGAAAACCGGATCGACCAGCACCGCCTCTCGCGTTGTGCTGTCGGCGAGAAGATACGTGTAAGTTGACGATTGCTGATCGAATAGCTGCCGGAAAATCAACACGATTTTTGCTCCGCGGCCCGCTCCTGCGAGCGCTTTAACTTTACTTGGGTTGCTCAACGTAGCGCAGGTAAGGCTTCACGGTTTTGAAACCCTGCGGATATTTTTGCATTGCGGCGTCGTTGGAAACGGAGGTTGGAATGATCACGTCTTCGCCGGGTTTCCAGTTTACCGGTGTCGCGACCGCGTGTTTCGCGTTGAGCTGCAGCGCATCGAGCAGCCGCATCACTTCGTCGAAATTGCGGCCCGCACTCATTGGATAGACGAGCATGGCTTTGACCTTCTTGTCCGGCCCGATGAGAAACACCGAACGCACGGTTGCGTTGTCCACCGCGGTGCGCGGGCCGCCGCCGCTCGCCTCGGGATGAATCATGTCGTAGAGCTTCGCGACCGTCAGGTCCGGGTCGCCGATCAGCGGGTAGCCGACCTCGTGGCCCTGGGTCTCCGCGATATCCTTCACCCACTCCCGGTGGTCACTGACGGGATCGATGCTGAGTCCGATAATTTTCGTGTTGCGCTTATCGAATTCTGGTTTGAGGCCAGCCAGGTAGCCGAGTTCGGTGGTGCAAACAGGGGTGAAGTCTTTCGGGTGCGAAAACAGAACCGCCCAATGGTCGCCGATCCATTCGTGAAAACGGATCGTGCCTTCGGTGGTTTCGGCAGTGAAATCGGGAGCGTCTTCTCCTAGTCGAATCGACATCATCAGTCTCCATAGGTCGCGTGCATCAGGGTACCAGTGCCTCGGCCGGAGTGAAGTCCTCCGGGCCGGGCTGTTTGGTCAGGCGATTGGCGTGATTCGGGATCATCCTCCTGCGGACTGCACGGTATCGCGCCAAAGGACCGTCCGCGGGCGCAGCAGATTCAGAGACTTCCCATCTAGCCGTGATGCGGGACAGACATCGGGACACGCTGCGGGCCGCCCCTATAGGGTAGAACAAAAAAGACCCTGGCCGTAGGCAAACCGCAGGGCGAAACCGCCGTTGTGACGATTGCCTTGCCAGCCGACATCGCGATAGGAATGCCGGCAACAGCTCACGCCTGGACACGGGCCCAGGCGTCGTCTGACGCTGTTCCTGCAAACGCCAATCAGGCCGTGATGAACGCCAGCAGATCGGCGTTGATCTGCTCGGCATGGGTGGTTGGCATGCCGTGCGGCAATCCCGGGTAGGATTTAAGCGTCCCGTGCTTCAAAAGCTTGACGGATTTGGCTCCGGTGGTAGCGAAAGGGCAGATCTGATCGTCCTCGCCGTGCATCACCAGGACAGGCACATCGATGATCGCCAGATCGTCGTAGAACTCGGTTTCCGACAGGACCTGGATGCAGTCATATTGGGCTTTGATGCCGCCCATCATGCCCTGCCGCCACCAGTTCTCGCGGATGCCTTCGGAGATCGTCGCACCAGGACGGTTGAACCCGTAGAACGGCATCGTGATGTCCTTGTAAAACTGGGAACGATGGTTCGCCGTGCCGTTGCGGATCTGGTCGACAACTTCCCTTGGAACGCCCTCGGGGTTCTTTTCCGACTTGATGAAAAGTGGCGGAATCGCGCTGATGAGTACCGCCTTTGCGACGCGTCCGTTGCCGGTGCCGTGCCGGGCAACATAGCGCGTCACCTCACCGCCGCCCGTTGAGTGACCGATGTGCACCGCGTCCTTGAGATCGAGCGCCTTGACGAGTTCGGCAACGTCGGCGGCGTAGGTGTCCATATCGTTGCCGCTCACAGTCTGGGTCGAGCGACCGTGGCCGCGGCGATCGTGAGCAATCACGCGATATCCATGCGCGAGGAAAAACATCATCTGGGCGTCCCAATCGTCGGCGGAAAGAGGCCAGCCATGATGAAAGACCAGGGGTTGGCCCGTGCCCCAGTCCTTGTAGAAAATCTGGGTTCCATCCGCGGTCGTGATATAGGAACTTCCCGTATTCGCTTTCATTTCGAATCCTTTCTGAGGTGGATAAGATGAAGCCGGCCGCAGATGCCGGGACTTCTGTTGAAATCCGGCCTGCGACCGTCAGCGTATTCGGGGCCGCGCAGCACCACAACGGACAAATCTGACAAAAGACATGGAAAATAAGACAGCGCGGTGGTAGTGAATGGTCTTCAGTTGCGACCACAACCAGTTCTCGAAACGCGGAATTGCGATCGGCTTCGGCTTCATCGTATCGTCTCTTCCGAGCACGTCGGCACGTCGTGCAGCAGCATTGGCCAAAGGCGAGCCCAATCGCCCTCGTGCGCAACGTTCGCCACGCTGCGCGTCTCTGCACAGTGGCCGCCGGCCGCGGCGATGAAGCGCTGTCCGACCGCGGGTGGAGCGACGCTGCTGATCACCAGCAATACACGACCGGAAACATGCTAAGTGTCGTCGTGAGCGCGCTGCCCGCCAACGAGAACAGATACCTGCTTCGCTCAACGAGAGGCCCGACGCCAACGGATGCAGGTCAGCAATTCTACGAGCACGTCCGCCGCGCAATCGACGAGGCGCATCAGGCCGCTATCGAAATTGACGGAAGGGGTGAGAAAATGCCTCAATAGTCGATCTTTGGCCCATCGGGCGTTCTATCGCGTGGATATGGGCGCGAGTCAGATAGCGCGGGTTTGCCCGGCGCGCGATCCTATCGAGGTATAAACCCTTGCTCACACCCGGCACCTCCCGCATCTCGCAACAGGACCTCAACGAGCTGATGACGCTTCTCGAGATTCAGGTCCTCGGCCTGTCTGAATGCCTGGTCAGCCCCGGGTTCATTCTCGAACTGGACGGCAATACGGCGCCGGGCATCCACTACATCCTCTCCGGCGCGGGCAGGCTCCATATCGAAGGAGCCGGCCCGGTCGAGCTGAAGCCGCATACGCTGCTGATCGTGCCACCGCGTCATCCGCTCAGGCTCGAAGTGCCTGGCCATCATGCGGGAATCGCGCCGACCACCATCCTCGGGCGCGAGCACAAGCAGGTCGTCGATTCCGTCAACCGCTTCCGTGCCGGCAACGAGGAGCCGATGACCGTGATGATCTGCGGCTACTTCAGCGCCACCTATGGCGCCTCGATCAATCTGTTCCAGACGCTCTCGACACCGATCGTCGAGCACTTCGAGGCGGCAGACCGGCTCGACGTGTATCTGCGTACGGCGTTCGACGAACTGGCCGCGCAGGAAGTCGGGGCGGGGGCGATGTCCGGTGCGCTGCTGAAACAGGTCATCGTCGCGCTGGTGCGCCGCTCGCTGAAGTCCAATGCGCTCTGGATGGAGCGCTTCGCGCTGCTCGGCGATCCGCAGATCGCACGGGCCTTTGCCGATATGGTGGCGCGGGCCGCCGCGCCGCATACGGTCGCGAGCCTGGCGCAGAGCGCGTTTCTGAGCCGCTCGGCCTTCATGGCGCGATTTTCGGAGGCGCTCGGCCAGTCGCCGATGCAGGTGTTGCGCGACATTCGCATGCGGCAGGCCGCGGCCCAGTTGCGCACCGGCGACGTCACGCTGGATCAGGTGGCCCGCAACGCCGGGTATGCGAGCCGCGGTTCGTTTGTGCGGGCCTTCCGCGAGGTCTACGGCACCGGTCCCGCCGAATACCGCATCGACCCGCGCGCGACCTGATTCCCGGACGATCTGCGCTGTCTCGCGGACTTTCTGCAAAGCCATCCCGCCTATTCTTCCTTTGCCGTATTCAACGGAAGGAGAGACAGGATGCCTTACGAATACAAAGTGGTTGCGTCGCCGGTGGGTCAACTCAAGCTTGTCGCGTCGCACGCCAAACTGGTTGCGATTCTCTGGGAAAACGACCGGCCGAATCGAGTGAAACTCGGCGAGATGATCGAGGCCGACGACAACCCCGTGCTCATGGAAACCGCGCGTCAGCTTGACGAGTATTTCGCGGGCACGCGCACGCGCTTCGAACTGGACACGGAGTTCGTCGGCACCGCATTCCAGAAGAAGGTCTGGAATGCGTTGCTTACCATTCCCTTTGGGGAAACCCGCAGCTACCGCGAGATCGCGACCCAGGTCGGCAATAGCCGTGCTACCCGGGCGGTGGGGGCGGCGAGTGGACGCAATCCGTTATCCATCGTCGCACCTTGCCACCGCGTGATCGGCACATCAGGCGACCTGACCGGCTTTGCAGGAGGATTGCCAAGGAAGGCCGCGCTGATGGCGATTGAAGGCAACGCAACGCCGCGACGTCGCGCATAAGCTCGATTTCGTTTTCGAACGCGCTTTCCATCGGCGCCTTGTATCGACGTGATTCATGTCGGTACAAGGCGCCGATTTTTATTGGCGTCGCGAATCCGCGGTTGGCGCGCAGCTGGACTTTTGCGATCGTTTTCAGGACCCCGTGCAAAGGTGCCGGACCTAGACTTCACAGCAATGCAGAAACGCAAACGCTTCGTGCAGACGGTCCCAAGTCCATCCGCTAAACGATCAACGATCAACGATCAGGAGAACCACCATGTCCCGCATTGCCGTTCCGACACCCGAGCAGACCCCCGACGCATCGCAGCCGGTTCTCGACGCCGTCACGAAGGGTCTTAAGATGACCCCGAACCTGTTCCGCGTCATGGCGCTGAGCCCGAACGCGCTGAACGGCTGGGCGGGCCTTCAAAGTGCATTGGTAAAGACGCTCGATGTGAAGACCCGCGACGGTATCGCGCTCGCTGTCTCGCAGGTGAACGGTTGCCAGTACTGCCTGTCGGCGCACACGTACGTGGCCAGCAACATCGCGAAGATCCCGGCCGATGAAATCCGCCGCAACCGGTTGGGGCAGGCCGACGATCCGCGAACCGCCGCGGCCGTGGCATTTGCCAGGACATTGATGACAACCCGTGGCAAAGTATCCGACGCCGATCTGGCAACGGTGCGCGCCGCGGGATTCAGCGATGCGAACATCGTCGAAATCATCGCATTGAGCGCACAGTACATGCTGACGAACTTCGTCAACAATGTGTTCGATACGGAAATCGACTTCCCGGTCGTGGACCTCGAAGTCAAATGACAAACACGAGGAGCTTCTGCTCCTCATCTTTCAGGAGACACGTCATGACCCGCACCGTCGCCGAGAAGCGCGCCGCCTTTCGTGCATTGCACACCTCCGGTTGTTTCGTCCTGCCCAATCCGTGGGATGCCGGCAGCGCCCGTTATCTGCAGACACTCGGCTTCCAGGCCGTGGCCACGACCAGCTCCGGCTTCGCCTGGTCCGTCGCACACGCTGACAATTCATTGCCGCGCGATGCCATCCTCGCGCATCTGCGCGATATCGTCGAGGCGACCGACCTGCCGGTCAACGCCGACTTCGAGAACGGCTTCGGAGAGGATCCCGCCGGCGTGGCTGAAAGCGTCAGGCTGGCCGTTGCAACTGGCGTTGCCGGCCTGTCGATCGAAGATTCCACCGGCGACGCCAGGGCCTCGCTTTTCCCGATCGAGGTCGCCGTCGAACGGGTCAGGGCCGCACGCCGCGCCATCGACGAGAGCGGCGGCGATACGCTGCTGATCGGCCGCGCGGAGAACTTCTTCGCCGGCTTGCCCGATCTCGATGACACGATCGCGCGTCTCAAGGCCTATGCGGCGGCTGGCGCCGACTGTCTGTATGCGCCGGGCATTTCGACGCGTGAGCAGATCGAAGCCGTGGTCGCCGCGGTGGCGCCCAAGCCGGTCAACCTGCTGATCGGTTCGACTTCGACGCTCACGCTGCAAGACGTGGCCGCGCTCGGCGTGCGGCGAATCAGTGTGGGCGGCGCACTGGCCCGGGCAGCGTGGGGTGGCTTCATGCAGGCTGCACAGGCGCTGGCCGATGGACGCTTCGACGGCTTTGCCGGGGCAGCCTCCGGCTCGCAACTCAATGACATTTTCAAGGACCGTGCATGAGGCCCGGCGTGATGTCCCAGATGACACCCGACATGTGGCCTCGCATGAGGCCCAACATGTGGCCCGACATGACACCCAACATGTGGCCTGACATGACACTCGACATAACACCCAGCATGAGACCCAAACATCGGGCCGCGCGTACCCCCTTCACATGGAGATGACCATGGCTCGTGAAATCATTCGTGTCGAACCGCTGTCGACCTGGCTGGAGAACTGGAAGGCGCCCACCTCAGCGGTGACACGCCATGACGGCACCGTCTACGTGTCGGGCTTTCCGCCGTTCGATCCCGCGACCGGCCAAGTCATCGACGCGCCGATCGAACGGCAGACCGAACTCGTGCTGGAGCAGCTGAAGCTATGCCTGGAAACGGCCGGTTCATCGTTGGCGCATGTGCTCAAGTGCAACGTCTACTGCACGTCGGTGGAGAAGTTCGCTACCGTCAACGCGGTCTATCAACGCTACTTCCCCGTCGATCCACCGGCGCGAATTTTCGTGAACGTGCCCGCGTGGCCCGGTCGTTTCGACATCGAGATCGACTGCATTGCCGCCGTTGCATAGCGCGTCGTCGAATAGCGGCTTGTCGGGTTCATACCAAGCACGTCGTCGCTAGCTCGGCGCTACTCGGCGCTGACTTGCGCGAGTGCCGCGATCAGATCACCGAAGCGTTCGCCCTGCACCAGAATGTGGCCTCGCAGCGCGGCGGCGGCCGCTTCGCCGTCGCCTGCCGCCAGCGCATCCACGACGGCCTGATGTTCGTCGAATGAGGCGGCGACGCGTCCCTTGACGCGTAACTGCAGGCGCCGATACGGGCGCAGCAGCTTATGCAGCGCCTTCGCCTGGTCGTGCAGAAAGCCGTTGTGGCTGCCGTGATAGATCAGGCAGTGAAAGCGTTCGTTCAGATGGTAGTACTCGTCCGGACTGCCGGTGTCGCGCGCTTTCTGACAGGCGGCGTGAGCCTCGCGCAGCGCCTCCAGTTCCTGCGCATTCATGCGCCTCGCGGCAAGCCGGCTGCACATCGCCTCGAGCTCGGCCATGACCTCGAACATCTCGATCAGCCTGTGCAGGCTGATTTTCGCGACCACCGCGCCGTGCCGCGGCCGCATCTCGACCATGCCGGCTGCCGCCAGCTGGAGCAGCGCTTCCCGCACGGGCGTTCTGGACACCTCGAAGCGCGCGATCAGTTCCGCTTCATCGAGCCGCGCGCCAGGCGGAAGATCGCCGGTCGCAATGGCTTCCTCGATGGATTCTCGCAGCCGGTCTGTAAGCGTGAGCTTGTTTGTCATGTTTGGACTCCCGACGGAATCGAGTTGACCACAACGAGCCTGCCGACACCGTACGCGTAAACGATAGTTGAGAACGGTGTCCGCCGAATTATAAATACGTGAGGCGGCTATAAATATAAAAATTAAGGCCTACAAAATATTGACAGGGCTTCCGGACATATCCGCGGTCTTCGACCGATGACAGTCCGTCAATTCCATACGCGCCCATACGCGCGCGCAGTCCTTTTCCTTGACCCGTGTTCGGAGGGCTGATCATGAAGATGCAGTTCGTAGCTGTGTCGGTGGGAGTCGGTGTAGGGATCGCGTTGATCGGCGGCTGCGGGCACGGAGACGGGGTCAATGGGCCTCCGCCTCCTGTGTCGCACGGTGCAGGCTTCATCAAGAGCTTCCAGGTCATTTCGAGCGCGCCGGCTTTCGCCGGCGCGACGCCGGCTGGCGCAGCGGGTCCCTATCAGGTGATCACCGCCGTCGTGCATGGCGAGCTCGATCCAAACAATCCGCTCAATGCGGGCATCGTGAACATCAAGAACGCGCCGGTGGGCAGCGACGGTTACGTCGCCTATACGACCGACGTCGTGATCCTGCGGCCTCAGAATGCATCGGCCGCGAAACGCGTGCTGTTCTACGACGTGGTGAATCGCGGCAGCAAGATCGGCGCGGCATCTTTCGTAGGCGGCGGCGCGCTCGACACCGGCGCGCCGCCATCGTCGAGCTTCCCGTCGCTGCTGCGTAACGGCTATACGATTCTTTGGAGCGGCTGGCAAGGCGACGTTCCGCTCGCCGGCAACAGCACGACCGCCGGCGCGGGCCTGCTCGGCGCCAGCTTCCCCGTTGCGACCAACAAGGACGGCACGCCGATGACAGGCATGAGCCGCGAGGAATTCATTCCGGACTATGCGGGCGGCCCAGCCACCACCATTCCGTTGACGTACCCGCCGGCCAATCTCAACGACAAGAGCTCGGTCACGTTCACCGCGCGCCAGTCGTGGCTCACCGCGTATGGCAGCATTCCTGGCGGCCTCGAAACCTATACCGCGCCTTCCCAGCCGGTGACGACATGGAGCTACGTCAGTACGCCGAACAATGTCTACGAAGGCAATTATTCCGTGACGTTCACGCCGCCCGCGTCCGTGCCGGGGCCGAACGGCGCGCAGGTTCCGCCTGACGCCGGGACCATTTACAGTTTCGTCTATCAGGCCGCGGCCCCGACCGTCGACGGCATCGGCTTCGCCGCGTTGCGCGACCTGGTGTCGTTCCTTCGCTACGACACGACCGACGCCCAGGGCGTCGCCAATCCGCTCAACGATCTGAAGAACGCGGGATGCGTCGCGTCGTCGTGTTCGACCAGTACGAACTTCGATATTGCGATCGGCGAGGGCATCTCGCAATCGGGCCGCTTCATCAAGGACTTCCTGTATCAGGGCTTCAACGCGGACAAGAACGGCAAGATCGTGTTCGACGGCCTGTTTCCGATCATCTCCGCCGCTCGCCGCACGTGGACCAATGCAGCGTTCGCGCAGCCGGGGCGCTGGTCGAAGCAGCATGAGGATCACTTCATGCCGGGCTTCCAGTTCCCGTTCACTTACGCCACGATGACCGACCCCGTGAGCGGCGCCTCCGACGGTATCCTGAAGCAGTGCACGGCGACCAACACCTGCCCGAAGATCATGCAACTCGACGGCTCGTTCGAATGGTGGGGCGGGGCGGCGTCGCTGGTCGTCACCGACGGGCGCGGCAACGACATTCAGTTGCCGCCGAATGTCCGCTACTACCTGGTCGCGGGGACCCAGCACGGCGGCGGAAGCGGCGTGACGACCGGCAATTTCACGGTGCCTGCCGCGGGCAGCCAGTGCCAGTTGCCGGGCTCGCCGGTCGAGGAAACGCCAGTCGAACGCGCGTTGATTCCGGCCCTCGTCAACTGGGTCGGCAAGGGCACGCCGCCGCCCGCGTCGCAATACCCGACGGTCGCCTCCGGCAATCTGGTTGCGCCCACCCAGACGGCGCTGGGCTTCCCGTCGCTGACCAACGTGTCGGTGCCCAGTGGTCCGGCCGCGACGCCCACGCCGCTGCAACTGACCTTCAACGGCGAATACAACCAGCTGTTCGTGACCGACTATAGCAACGCGGTGCCGGTAGTGAACACGGCGCAGGCCTACACCATTCTCGTGCCGAAGGTGGATGCCAACGGCAACGAGACCACCGGTGTGCTGGTGCCCGACGTCAGCGCGCCGCTCGCCACCTATACCGGCTGGAACTATCGTGGTGCGGGGCATGCGATCGGCGACGGCTGCATTTCCAACGGCGGTGCGATTCCGTTCGCGGTGAATACCGCCGCGCAGGCCGGCGGCACCGATTCACGCACTACGCTGGCGACGCTCTACAACGGCAGCCGGTCGAAGTATCAGGCAGCGGTTGCGGCCGCGGCGAACGCACTCGTCAGCCAGGGTTATCTGCTGCAGGACGATGCCAGCAACGTCTTCATTGCGAACGCGGCCAGCGTGTCCGCGACATTGCTGCCGCAACCTTGAGACGCAGTGTGCTGAGGGCGAACGCCGTGACGCAGAAAGCAGGAGGACGCACCGCCGCCGTTTGTACCGCAGCGCTGATTGTCGCCTGCGGCGGTGGCGGTGGCGACGGTGGTCCGAGCACGTCGTCGGGGGCCGGCGCCGCACCGGCCGCCCCGGCGAATGTTTCGGTCTACCCGAATAGCTTGACGCTCGGCAGCGTCAATGCGGTTTCGCTGTCGCTCAGCGCCGCCACAACGACCACCAATGCGATGTTGATCAGTCCGGTGGTCGCGCCGCTGCTGACGGCCGGCAACACGCCGCTCGTTGCCACGCATCTGGCGGCCGGCGTGCCGGGCGCCGGCACGGCATGCGTGTCGGCGGTGACCAACAGCATCGGCACGGTGGCCGGGGCAACGCCGACGTCAACATCAAGAGTGTGGCCGCGCTGCTGGACCCTACCTGGAGCGTGTCGGCCACGCCGGCCGCGAACTGGGCGGCTCTGGGCGCCAGCGGCGCCGTGTTCGACGGCTGGGAAAACTGCGGCGCGAAAGCCGAAGGTGCGCCGTCGCCTTCGTCGACGTTGACGGTCAACGCGGATGGCAGTTTCTCCGACAACGTATTCGACGGCAATCCATCCACCACCGTCACGACGATCAACCAGAGCTTTACCGCGGCGCAGGCTGCCGCGTTATTGTCGGGCGCCGGCTATCTCGACAGCAGTCAGCCGGCTGATCCGCAGACTATCCGGCTGAAGCTCTACCACAACGCCGCACAGCAAACCGTGCTGGTCGAACAGGGCATTCCGGCGAGCGGCGCAACGGATCAGAATCCTGGTTTCATTGCGATCTACTTCCCGCGTTGACGGTTCTTTCGCAGCGTCGATCCCGACGATCAGAGCGTGATGCAGGCGCATCCTGCCGGACGTGAGTCGACAAGGTTCCGCTCGCGCCGTACAGCATCGTGCACAGTGGCTAGTGCAGCGCCTGCGTTGCAGTTCCATCGTGCGAGGGCGGCATGATTCGCGGGCCGATCAGCGCAAGAATCGCGGGATCGTTGATGAAATCGGCTGCCGACGTTGCCGCCAGGATCACATCCGGCGACTGGGGACGGGCGATGACAAAACCCTGCACGTAATCGACTCGCATCGCCTGCAGGATCTCAAGTGTTTGCGCGTCTTCGACCCACTCCGCGATGCTTTGCATGCCAAGGTTGCGCGCCAGCCCGATGATGGCTTCGACGATCGCGGCGTTCGCCGAAAGCTCCTGCATATCCCGCACGAAGCCGCCATCGATTTTCAATGCGTCGGCAGGCAAGTCCCTCAGGTACGGGAACGACGTGTAGCCCGCGCCGAAGTCATCGAGCGCGACCTTTGCGCCGAGGCGCTGCAGGTTGTCGACGAGGCGCCGGGTGTTGTCGAGATCGTGCAGCGCCACACCTTCCGTGATTTCGATGCACAACATCGGCACCGCGCTCCGGTACCGCAGGAATAACTCGCCGAGCTCCGCCACGAAGTGTTCGTCGTTCAATGACGCGCCGCTCACGTTGATGGAAATGAAGCGGGTGTGCGAGAGCCTCGCGCGATGCTGCTCGATCCAGGCCAAGGTCGTTTCCATCACCCATTTGTCCAGCGCGGAAATCGTACCGTTGGCCTCCGCGGCGGCGATGGCCTTGGACGGCGGGATGATGGTGCCATCAGGCGCGCGCATGCGCAGCAGTACTTCGAAATCGAGCGCGTCGTATGGTGTCTTCAGCGACATGATCGGCTGCATTTCGAGGAACAGCCCGGCAAGCGGCAACTCGCCGTTAAAGCGTTCAATGAGATCCAGATCGCGCGCGCGTTCGACGAACATTGCGGCATCGCGCGTATAGACGACCACCCGCCCACTACCGTTCAGTTTGGCTTCCCGGCAGGCGGCGTCAGCGGTGGAGATCGCATCTTCCGCGCTGAGTCCCGGCGGCGCCTCGATCAACCCAAGCGACGCGCGGACGTGAAAGGCCCGTCGACCGATCCGGTAGGGCTCGCAGTCGATGACATCGATGATCGTCTGCGAAATCGACTCGGCCTGCCCGATCGAGGACTCGCGAAACAGAATCACGAATTCGTCGCCGCCGATGCGGCACACGCGGTCGTTCGGGCCCAGTTGCGATTCGATGCGCAGGCAGACCTGCTTCAATACCTCGTCGCCAATGTGATGGCCGAACAGATCGTTGATCAGCTTGAAGCGGTCGAGATCCAGGTAAGCGATGATGAGCGACGCCGCCCGGTCCGCCACGGAGTCCGCCGCTGCGTCTTCCGTGCGGCCGATCTGTTTATCGATACCACGCCGGTTCAACGCGCCGGTCAGCGGATCGTGATCCGCCAGAAAGCTCAAGGTACCGATCGCCTGGTGCCGCTCGGTGACGTCCTGGATGGAGCCTTCCAGTTGCGAGCCGGCGTAGGCGGCCCGGACCAGATAGTGCCGCCGTTTGTCGCCACCGGACCTGGGCGCGGTGAGCACGCCTTCATAGGCCGGCAGGCCGGCGCCGGGCGTGCTCGCGGAGTTCGCGCCGAAGGGGCTGCTGAGGCGCGACAATTCGACCTCGGCCGAGTCGTTGTTGAGTGCACGGGTATAGATCGGTTGCCAGCTGTCGGCGGCGAAATAGTCGTCCCAGTGCCGGCCCGCTGTGCCGCCTTTCATGTCCAGCATTGTTTCGAGTGCCGAGTTCCAGCGTACGAAGCTGCCGTCCGAGGCAAGCGTGAAAAGACCGACTGGCGTGGTTTCATAGGCGTGGCGCAATTCGGCCTGCACGCGCAATCGCTCGGCCCGCTCGGCGCGGATCTGCTCGGCGATCGCAAGCGCGGCCATCAGACTGGACACCAGCGCGGCAGTGACGCTATTGAATGCCGGAAAGAAGACATGCGTCTTGAAGACCGCGGAGGCGACCTCGGAGAGACTCGCGAGTAGCGCGACGGCCAGGGCCGCGCTGTACCAGAGCGCGGTTCTCGACGGCGCGACCGTCAGGATGCGTGTGAGCATGAATACCAGCACCGCGATCGCGAAACTGGCGATGCCCCACATCACGGGAAGATAAACGGGCACGGGCAGCAGGATCGATGCCAGCAGCAGTACCGGCCCGAACAAAAGCACCGTCTGGAACAGGCGCTGATACCCCACCCGGGAGAGATCGTTTTTGAAAAGTGTTTGAAAGAGCGTGCAGGTCAAAATGTAATAAACCGGCACGGTGATCTTGCGAATGAGTGAAATCCAGCCGGACGGAATGGGATAGCCGAGCCATTGGTCGTCCCATCCCATCGAGATCGCACCGAGTCGCAAATTACCGAACAGCCACGCGGCGAAAAGCACATAGACCCAGTCACGGTTGACGATCGCCGTAATCAACACGAAGGCGGCCAGTGTCACGAGGCCGCCCTCGAGCAAGCCGGAGCGGCGATAGAACGTGTCGTTTCTTTGTTTCAGCTCGTCCGCTGACAACTGGAACGCGCTGAGCACCGCGGGTCCGCTGAAGATGGCCCGGCAAATCACGCCATATAGCCGCTCGGAGATGAGCGCGATACCGCTGCCTGAGCGGGTCATCTCGCCCGATGACGCCTGGGTCCGCGATACGCTGCCGATCGGTACCCGCGTGAGGGCGTCGAAACAGGCGATCTGCTGAATATGGCGCGACGGGAACAAAGTTGTGGTTGCGCTCGCCGCCGCTTCCGATTGCGACGGATGGATCTCGAACCAGATCGGCGCCTCGCTAAGACGCGTGTCGTAGTTCGTCTGCAAAGGCTGGGATCGGAGCGCGGCCGCGGCGCTCTCCACGCCGAGGTGGCCGTCCGGATCGCTAAGTATGCGCATCGCCAGGGGGGTGCCGTTTTCAGGCGCGGGCGTGGCAGCGGGGTACAGCGACACGAGCAGTGACAGAATGCCGATCGCAACCGGCACCGCATAGTAGCAAAACAACTGCGAGAATGCGTTAATCGACAGGCCGGAACGGCTCCAGGTCCGATACCGCATGCCTTCAAACCATTCCATTCAAGCCTGCCCGTCTAGGTGATACTTTGTCATCTTTCCCGCCGGTCAAGTCGCGCTTTCGGGTGGCGGGGCTTCGTCGAGCATCGTCAGCACTGGAAAGGCGCTGACGATGCTTCCTTCTCTTTACGGCAATCCCACATTTAACCTGAGGCGGCCTTGTGTATCCACCGCCACTGCATGACAACCTCGATCACGGCAGGCAAACTAGACGACCGCGGCATCTGCACTGTTCTGCAGCGAGCCGAACGACCTTGCCTTATCCCCGAAGGGAGCCGCGCCGCGGACCCAGTTCAGCGATGGCGCAGCGCTCAGGTCGATGTCCGGATGGTGTGTCACCAGCATGAACTCGTAGAGCGGGTGCCGCGCCTCGCCCCACCGCCGCTCGGTGGTGGCCACTTCAAACGCCATGATACGGTGCGGGATGTTGGTTGCGTGGGCAAGCGGAATAAACTCTTTGTCGCCGAAAACGTCGCGAAAAAGCAGCGCTGCGTACTGCCGGTCGAGCGGCGTCCGGGCTGCGATGGCCATCCAGTCGATCCGTTCACGTACGCAGTATAGGTACAGCGCTTTGAAGAGCCCCAATTTGACCATCCGGCCGGGCTCGCCGGCCTCCACGCCAAGCCGCGTGGCGCCGACCAGCCGGCCGGACAACCAGTCCGGCAATTCTAGCGACTGCTCGAGTGCGAGCGGGCGGAAACAGTTGCTCTGGATGCGCATCGTCCCAACCGGACTGCGGTCGAGCCTGGACTCGGCGAGCAGCACGAGTCCGCCCGGATCGCGATCGTACGGCTCTTCCTGATCCATCGTTCGCGCGAACTCCGGCACGTGCCGCTGATAGGCGGCCTGCCGCATCCTGAGTGCACGTGTTAGCGCCTCATCGTTATCGACGACACGTATCGTAAATGGCAGGCGCGCTTCGCGTCTGCCCGATGACGGTGTGTCGGACCGGTAGTCTGTTGTTGCTGAAGTGGAAAATGCCCCGGGAAAAGTGCGGGCGTTCGCTGTTTGGTTGCTGTCTAACATTGTAAAAACTCCCGATTGAGCTGCCACCGGCTGGTGGCAGTACAGGGAGCTTCGCACGGTCACTAAAGGGATGTTTGAAACAGCGGGGGTGCGCAGCGTGGCGGTTTTTTCCGGCTGGGTGTCGCTGCCAGGGAGAGATTAAAAAAATGATGGTTTACGTTATATGTTCTATTAAATGAATCGCAGACCTACGCCATCATTGCAATCGCGCCAGCGAAAGTCCTTGCGTTTGCTTCTGCTCTTCGACCGGCGATCCGTGCAGGGCACAAGCCGGGCATGCATGAGTACTGAAGATCGCTTATGGATTGGCGATGACAAAGGTCCGCATTTTTCGATCGTCCCAGCTTCTCGTTGAGAGACGATCGACTTTCACGCATTTGAGCCTCCAAAAGATCTTCGCTTCGACAAAGTCAGCCAACTTCCAGACTCGGCCGGCACGCCAATCGAGAAACACGGCAAGTCATTCGTCTTCTCGGAAGAGACTTCGGCATCGCTAACTAGCTTGCACTGATCAAGTCCGACGATTTCCTGGGAGACTGGCGTGAAGACTGGACCACGGCGGACAGACGAATCCGGCTGGCCGAATGCACCCATTACCGCAAATCGACAAAAGCGGGTACGCGCCGCTTTGTTCGTCTGCAATCATCGGTTGATCGCGGCGATCATCACGATGGCGCCGCTCGCCATCGGCAACGCGAGCGCAATGACGGCGACCGAAACGGAGCCCGCTTTGTCATCGTCGGAATCCACCGGTACAGGCGAAGCGAACCCAAACGACGCTGCAACCCGCCATAGCCAGAAATATCGCGACGCGTTCAGCGCGATGATGGCTGATCCCGCGAACGCTGAACGGTCCTTCGAATTCGCTTGCGCGGCGGCGTCGGACGACGACATACGCGGGGCAATCGCTGCGCTCGAGCGGATTCTGAAGATCAACCCCGGGCTTGCGAACATACGGCTGCAACTGGGCGAGCTCTACCTGCGCGTCAATGCGACGGATCTGGCTGCAACGTACTTGTGCCAGGCACTGCTGGCGCCGGATATTCCGCCTCCGTTATCACGATACGAGCGCGAGCCCCGCCAAGATCGGAAAGTTTCGCGTTCAGGGACTGCTGCCGACCGTCGACAGCTTGCGGGAGGTTTTCTCGGACATTGAGCAGGAGTTGCCCGACCTCGCCGCTCAGATCGGAACCGCAGGTAGGTTGTGCTGTCGCTATAGGCGCGGCAGCACAAAAAATACTTCCAAATCGCTCGTGGGGCACGGCCGTCGACCTGGCGATAGCCGGCGTGCTCGATACGCGCGGGGACAACAAAGTCCAGGTCGGCCTGACACTTCTCTGTCCGATCTTCAATCGACACGGATGGTATTGGGGCGCCGCTTTTCCTACGGAAGATGGCATGCATTTCGAGGCGGGCAAGGACCTGGTTGCAAGCTGGCCTGCCGTACTGAAATGAAGCGCTCATCGATTTGTTTGCGAGGCTTGCTGATCGCGATCGTTTCAACGGTTTCAATACTGGCATTCCCGCAGGGCAGCTGCGCGTCGGATCTGAACGGGACGGATACGCGTTCGGGATGCCGATTCGAACTGCCTGCTTCATGGAATTTCACTATCGTCCGGTGGAGTGGCGGTTGCTCCGCGCAGGGCATAGCGGACGGATACGGAGTGCTGCGTGCTTACTCCGACGGCAAAGTCGCCGAATCCTACTTCGGAGAGTTAAAACGTGGACACCTGTCGATGGGTGTCATTGAAACGACATCCGGCTATATCGCGGGAAAGTTTGTTGAAGGCAAACCATTGGAGCACCAGGAACGCAGCGACCTGATCGCTGCTTTCGACAGCGCCGCGAAGGCCGCTCGGCAGATGAGCGAAGTGTTCGGCGCAATGGCAACACTGCTTCGTTTCATTACTATTCAAACAAGGCGAGGGTGTTACGGCAACAGATGGATTGATTCGGAGGCGTGTTGCGCCACCGTGCGGCAAAGGTGGTGCGCGCAGGCGGCGGTACGCCTGCTTCCGTGGTGAATTTATCGGAACATGGCGCTGGGCGCGGACGACCGTGGGCGGACTACGGCCGACCGCGGGACGAACGTCGGTGCTTCACCGTCACCTGCAGGATATCGACAAACGCCGCGGCCGCCGGCGATAACGACCGGTCGGCTTTGGTGACCACCGCGATCCTGCGAATGAAGGCCGGGTCGTCGACCGGGCGCGACCCCAGGTCGGGCGCGGTTTCCGATTGGACAGCCATGGGTGGCAATACGGTTATGCCGAGACCTGCTCGCACCATACCGATCGCCGTCGACATATAGACGACCTCGCAACCGGCATTCGGACGCCTGTCGCGGTTTGCGAACGCGAGATCGACGGCAGTACGCGCGTTGCTCTCCGGCGCCATCAGGATGATCGGATACTTTGCGAGTTCCTCCACGGTGATTGCCCTGGATCGGGCAATGGGGTGGTCTCGCGGATAGAACACGTGCATGGTCTCGTCGAAGAGCCATACGGAGGCGAGGTCAGGCGCGCCGAGGTCGACGTCGGTAATGCCGAACTCGATGGTCTCCTGACGCACGTCCTGGACGATGCGCTTGCCTAGACCGTCAGCCAGGACAAACGACACATTCGGAAATCGCTCGCGAAACGCGGCGATCGCAAGCGGCAGGACGCTCACCGCGACGGACGGCAGGCAGCCGAGGCGGATCGAGCCCGCTCGTTTGGACGACAAGTCCTTCGAGCGGCTGACGACGGAATCGAGCTCGCGCAGCAGCGTCTGCAGGATCGGTACGATGTCCTTGCCGGCCTCGGTGAGCTTGACCTGCCGCGTGGTGCGGTCGAGCAGCTTGAGATCGAGTGCTTCTTCCAGTTGTCTTACCTGGACGGTCAGCGCCGGCTGCGTGACGTGCAGCAACTCGGCCGCTTTGGTAAAGCTCTCCAGGCGCGACACCGCCACGAGCGCGCGAAGCTGGCGAAGGGTGATATTCATAAGGGAATGATATCAATCAATAAAAAATCGGCAATTGTTTTATAAGTCTTGCGATCCTAGTATCCGATCAATACAAAAGAACAATCGGAGACGTGATGGCTTTCTTCAGTGCAACAGGCTTTCGCTCGGATCGGGAATACACGCTGTACAACAAGATTGCTGCTCGTCTGTTACCGTTTCTCCTGCTGCTTTATATCGTCTCGTTTCTCGACCGGATCAACATCTCTTTCGCGAGGTTGAGCATGGCGACCGACGCAGGCATCGGCGATGTCGCGTACGGGTTGGGCGCCGGCATCTTCTTCATCGCGTACTGCCTGTTCGAAATTCCCAGCAACCTGATCCTGCGTCGCGTCGGTGCGCGCTTCTGGATTGCCCGCATCATGTTCATCTGGGGCCTGGTGAGCGCGGCCATGGTCTGGGTCCATTCCCCGTTGACGTTCTATGTCACCCGTTTCATTCTCGGCATCGCCGAGGCCGGTTTTTATCCGGGCGTGGTGTTTTATCTGAACTACTGGTTTCCGCGCCGGCTGCGCGGTCAGGCCACCGCTTTATTCGTCATTGGCATTCCGCTGGCTGGGGCTGTCGGTGCACCGCTGTGCGGCTGGATCATGGTGCACATGAGTGAGGTGGCCGGGCTGCACAGCTGGCAATGGCTGTTCTTGCTGACCGGTCTGCCCGCAACATTGCTGGGCGTCATCACTTACTTCTATCTCGACGACAGCCCGGACAAAGCGCGCTGGCTCACGGCCGACGACAAGGCGTTGATGGCCGCCGATCGCCAGGCGGAAATGCGCGAGCACCCCGAGGTGGCCCATTCGCACAGCACGCGCGCGGCCTTTGCCAGCGGCACCCTATGGTTGCTGGCGTTCGTCACTTTCTCGATCGTGGACGCGCTGTATGCGCTGTCTTTCTGGCTGCCGCAAATCGTCAATAGTCTGGGCGTGTCGAATGCATTTGACAACGGTCTGATCGTCGCCATTCCGTCCGTGCTGGCCGCGGTGTGCACGATCTGCGTGGCTCGCCATTCGGACCGCAGTGGGGAACGTCGTTGGCACCTGACAGGAGCCATCATCGCGGCGGGCGTCGGGCTGTGCGCGGCGACCTTCTTTTCGCACAGTGCCTGGATTTCGATGGCCAGTTTGTCGCTGGCAATGATGGGCATCCTGACGTCGTTCACGATCGTGTCCAGCCTGCCTGGCCTTCTGCTATCGGGTGCGGCCGCGGCGGCCGGGATCGCCCTCATCACGACGATCGGCAACCTCGGCGGTTATGTCGGTCCGTTCCTGCTCGGCTGGATCAAGCAGAGCACGGGGCACCTCGAATACGCGCTCGTTCTGTGCGGCATGCTGCTGTTCGCCGGCGCGCTGATTACCCTATGGCTGCCAGAATTGCGCCGCGAGCGCGAGGCGCCGAACGTGGTCCCCGGCGATGTGGTCGCCTGAGGACTGTACAGGCACCGTATTCGCGGCGGATGCGAACACGCGGCTTCTCACAGATGAGATGAACTGATGATGACGGACTTACCGAGCAGCTGGACTTATGCGGCACCGGCGTTTGATGTGCCGGCCGGCACGTGCGACTCGCACGCGCACGTGATCGCGCCCGACGGCAGCGGACTCATCGCGCAACGGCGTTATACGCCGGCTCCGGCGCCTGAGGAAGAGTACTTCCGCATGCTCGACAGTTTGCGGATACACCGTGGCGTGTTGGTGCAGCCCAGCGTGTATGGCACTGACAACAGTTACCTGCTGGCGACGCTTCGACGCAACCCGAAACGCCTGAGAGGTGTCGCGGTGCTGCACGCTGCGGTCGCCGGTTCGACGCAGGGTCCCGCGCATCATCACGCAACAGATGAGACATTGGCCGACATGCACGCCGCCGGCGTGCGCGGAGTCCGCATCAACGCGCTTTTCGGTGGCGGTGCGTCGCTGTCCAATATCGACGCGCTCGCGCGATGCATCGCACCGCTCGGCTGGCACCTGCAGCTCTATGTGGACGGCCAGACGCTGCTCGCGCTTCGCACGACGCTCGAAGCATTGCCCTGCGCCGTGGTGTTCGATCACATGGGCCATGTGGAAACCGGCGAGGGCACCGATGGCAAGGCATTCCAGGCGTTGCTGGCGTTGGTGCGCGATCACGGCCACTGGGTCAAGTTGTCGGGGGCAAACAGGGTGACCAGGAACGGGACCACCCATTTTGACGAGATAGTGCCGCTGGCCAAAACACTCGCCGACGCTGCCCCTGAGCGGGTGCTCTGGGGCAGCGACTGGCCCCATGTCGGCCTTGCCACGTGGCACGACACGGGCGAGCTGTTCAACCTTGTGCCTCGATGGCTGCCCGATCCAGCGGCGCGTCGGCTCTTGCTCGTCGACAACCCCGCGCGGCTGTACGGCTTCGAATCTGACGTGAGCGATGGCGCCAGCAGCGATGCAAGTGCCGGGTCACCCATCGATTGATCCTTCTCCTGAAAACCTCGGATTGACCAACGTGAAACAAACAAGCTTGCGAGAAATCGCGCATTCCCGATCCGGCGAAAAGGGCAACCATTCGAACGTGTCGGTGATCGCCCATGAACTCGCCGACTACCCCATCCTGCTGGAGCAGGTCACCGTCGCGGCGGTGAAGAAGCTCTACGGGCCGATCACGCGGGGCCGCATTACGCGCTACGAAGTGCCGTCGATCGGCGCACTGAATTTCGTGCTTGAAGACGTGCTCGAAGGCGGCCGGTCGCGAACGCTTGCCTTCGAGGAATCGGGCAAGGCGCTTTCGTCCCTGATGATGACGATGCCGATGACCGTTCCCGACAGCTATATCGAGAGATCAACCCACATGCTGAAGCAGGACACCCAATGAAACGCATCCGACTGGGATCCGCCACCGGCTGGTCGCGTGACCGCTTCGAGCCGGCCAGCGCGCTAGTGCGCGACGGCGACATCGATTACCTGTGCTTCGATTCGATGTCGGAGGTGACGATGAGCGCCGCTCAAGTGGCGCGCATGGAGAATGGCGAGACCGTTCCCTACGACCCCTATCTCGATGATCGCATGCGGCCGATCATCAAGGTCTGCAAGGAAAAGGGCATCAGGATCATCACCAACCAGGGCTGGCTCGATCCGCAGGCGGCAGCGCAGCGCATCCTCGCCATCGCGCGCGAGGAAGGCGTCCCCAACCTCAAGGTCGCCGCGGTCAGCGGCGGCCTGCTGCTCGACCGGCTCGAGGAGCTGGATCTCACCTTCATCGAAAATGGCAAACGCGTTCTGGCGAGTCCCGACAAGGTCGTCTCCGCGGAAACCTATCTCGGGGCCGAAGGGATCGTGCAGGCGTTGCGCGAAGGAGCCGATATCGTCATCACGACCCGTGTTGCCGATGCCTGCGTGTACCTCGGCCCGCTCGCCCACGAATTTGGATGGGACTTCAAGGACCATCACCTGATGGCCAAGGGAATGATCATCGGTCATCTGCTCGAATGCGGCTGCCAGGTGAGTGGCGGCTACTTTGCGGATCCGGGTTACAAGAACGTGCCCAACCTGCATGATGTCGGTAATCCGATCGTCGAAGTCACCGACGATTACGTCGTCATTACCAAGTTGCCGAACACGGGCGGAGTCGTCTCCGAGGCAACCTGCAAGGAACAACTGCTGTACGAAGTGCAGGATCCGTCGCGCTACCTGTGCCCCGATGTGGTTGCGGACCTGACTCGTGTCACGTTCAAGCAAATCGGCAAGGACCAGGTGGAGGTGTTCATCGACCAGGCTGGCCTGCCCAGAACGCCGACCCTCAAGGCCCTGATCGGTCTCGAGGAAGGCTTCATGACCGAGGAAATGGTGCTGTTCGCCGGGCCGGGCGCGCTCGAACGCGCGGAACTCACCCGGGAGATATTGACTGAGCGCTTCAAGCGCGTGAGTCTCGTGGCCGAGGAGATCCGCATGGATTATGTCGGCTTGAACGCCGTGCATCGGGAGTCGTCGGGCGAGTCGTCATCGGTGCCATATGAAGTCGTGTTGCGCATCGCGCTGAAGACCCGCACGCGCAAGGAAGCCGACAAGCTGCGCCGCGAGGTCGACCCACTGGCGGTGAACGGCGCGTCCGGCACCGGCAAATGGGCGACGAGTTCACCAGGCTCGCGCGTTCGCCCTGTGGTTGGCCTCAGTTCCGCGCTGGTGCCGCGTGAACTCGTGCCGTTCAGCGTGTCGATCAATAGCTTGTAAAAACGTGCGGGGACGCTGCTTTGCCGCGGGAACGGCAATGCGGCATGACCCGCGCGCACCGTCGCCATTAGATCGACTTGAATACCGGCCTCCCAGCCGGCTTCGGTATCTCCGTCTCCGAAACCGGACGCGTTGTTGATCAGAATGTCGATGCCGCCAGGCGCCTCGCCGGCGGCCGCAATGTAAGCGCTGATCGCCTCGCCGTCAGCGAGATCGCAAGGCGCGGTATGGACCGGATGGCCGTAAACGGCCAGTTCGGCCTCGACCGCTTTCAATCCTTCCAGGTTGCGTGCAAAGTAGAGCAGTGAAACTCGCATGGTCATTGATTGAATGTCCGCTGCGCGGGAGCTTGAAAGTCCGTTGGGGGCGGGTCCAGCCCATCAACGCTAGAGGTGCCGTTCGATCACATACGCCAACCGCATCCGGCAGCGCGCGGCCAATAACGGCCAGTCGGTATCGCCTCGTAGATCGTCAACAATTACCCGGCGCATGTTGGAAGGTCTTCGAGGCTCCAATACACGGGTTTCCCCAGTTCGCGCGCTAGCCGAACGTCCTCGTCGGCTCCTTTGGATTCGCCTTCAATACGGAACACCGAGTCGCACTGCTCGATCAGCCGATTGGCTACGGGATATAGGAACTTTTCGCTGATCGCATCACCTATTGCATTCGAGCCGGCCGCAGCAGCCAAAGGCAATGCCACCCACTCACCGATCATCGGCATATGTCCTCGTTG
This sequence comes from Paraburkholderia sp. RL17-337-BIB-A, assembly GCF_046025895.1. NCBI lineage: Bacteria > Pseudomonadati > Pseudomonadota > Betaproteobacteria > Burkholderiales > Burkholderiaceae > Paraburkholderia > Paraburkholderia sp. RL17-337-BIB-A. The sequence goes on from NZ_JARESY010000001.1 coordinate 2,068,920, forward strand.
ATAGACTTGTAGTGCCGTTTGTTCTAGCCGCCTGAGGTTTGACGCGATGCGTGCAGGATCGCCTTGTGTCCCGCTGCGATAGGGGCCGGCGATGAGGATGAGTTGAGAGGTCATCTTGTTCACCACCTCGTCAGTTCGCGCAGCGCGAGATGTTGCAAAAGCATGATGGTCTTCCCATCCACGATTTCGCCACGGTCCACGGCCGTTAGTGCATCGTCCAGCGCAAGTTCTAATACTTCAAGGTCTTCCCCTTCGGCTTCGACTCCACCGCCGTCTCCGATGCGCGTCGTCGCATCATATTCAGCGACGAAAAAATGGAGCTTTTCCGTCACTGATCCCGGGCTCATATAGGCCTCGAATATTTTCCGCACGTCGTGTACGCGATAGCCGGTTTCTTCCTCCGCCTCAGCACGAATGCGTTCTTCCGGCGATGCGTTGTCGAGCAGGCCCGCAGCAGCTTCTACCATCATCCCGTCGTGGCCATTCACAAACGCAGGCAGCCTGAATTGCCGGGTCAATATGACCGTCCTTCTGGCACGATTGAACAGCAGAATCGTCGCACCGTTGCCGCGATCGTACGTTTCCCGACTCTGTCGCTGCCACGTGCCGTCGCGCCGCAGGAAATCGAAGGTCGTCTTCTTCAACACGTACCAATCGTCGGATAGCACGGTTGTATCGATGATGCGTACACGGTCTTGCGTTGCAGTCATGAATTGCTCCAACTCACGAAAGGGCGTATTCATGATATCGTGCGAATTCGTTCAATATCAAGAAAAAACGTGCAGTCTCATGCTGACGACTCAACGTAAGAAGACGATTCTCGAATGGCTAGCCCGAGACGGGCAGGTGCTCGCGGGGGCGCTCGCCGTAAGCTTCGGCGTGTCCGAGGACACGATACGACGCGACCTGCGGGAACTTGCCGCGGAAGGATTGCTGCAGCGGGTTCACGGGGGAGCATTGCCTGCCTCGTCGGCCGTTGCTGCGTTTTCGGAGAGACGCACGCTGGAGTCGTCGGGCAAGCGCGCGATCGGGATAGCTGCCTCGTCCATGATCGCGTCGGGCCAGATTGTCATCATCGACGGTGGGACGACTTCCGCCGAGCTTGTGAAGCATATCCCGCACTCCCTGTCGGCGACAGTGGTTACGCATAGCCCGACGGTTGCCGTTGCGCTGGTCGATCATCCGTCAATCGAAGTGATCATGATCGGCGGCAGGCTGTACAAGCATTCGATCGTGAACGTCGGCGCTGCAGCCATCGAGGCTATGTCGCATATCCACGCCGACATTTACTTCATGGGCGTGACCGGTGTTCATCCGACGGCGGGGCTCAGTACAGGCGATCTCGAAGAGGCGTATGTGAAACGCGCGCTTGCCGCGCGATCCGCCGAGACAGTCGTTCTGGCGTCGATGGAAAAACTCAATTCAGCATCCGCGTATGCAATAGGCGACTTGACGCTTGCGCAGACAATAGTGGTCGAGGGGTTGAATGACCCTGTGTTGACAGCAGCGCTAGAGACTGCCAAGGTGAGTATTGTACGTGCGTGACATCAGACCGGGAGCGGCCCCACAACCGGTCGCTCGACACCGACGCCTGAATCGCTGACAATCCGTGACTGCCCGCCGCTATATCCCTGAGTGTCGGTCACAATCATGCTCAAACTCGCCTATCTGTTTCTCTCGATCACGCTCGCCACCCCGCTCTCGGCGCTAGCGTACGGTAGTGATAATTCAGAGTACGATCAATGCATCCTGCATTCGTTGGGAAACAGTCAGAGCAGCTTTGCGGCTCGTGAGATTAGCAACTCGTGCGACGCGCTTTACAGAAATGGCGCAATGCTTTTGCCGCGCGAAAGAGCCTATCACCTATGTGTCCTGCAAAATGTGCAGACCGTGAGAGGAGCATTTGCGGTCAACGAGATTCTGCATGCATGCCGACGTCAAAATCAGATGTAGGAAGGACGCCGTTGACGATTGCAGCCCTGAGATTCGCAAGATTTAATTTCGATTTCGTTCATTGACCTCGCCCGGTGGAGACGTGGCGTGACCCCGGCACGAACGGCTGCTTCAGGAAGATGCCAAGGTCCGCTTCGGTTCCGCGTGCCGCCGATCGCTGTCAGGCAGAGGCCGGCCAGGAGGCGCCATTCACCCGTCGGCGCAACCGGACATTCGTGCGTCAGCTTCGCTCTCGAAACAGCCGCTCGGGTGACGCCGTTCGTCGCGTCGTCGACGATGTTTCAAGCTGCAGTCTGCTTGCCTGCCTGACGAGCGTGGCAAACGAATCCGCCTGCATTTTTCTCATGATGTTGCCGCGATGCACCTGCACGGTGTATTCGGTGATACCAAGATCTGCGGCTGCCTGCTTGTTGAGCCGGCCGCTTGCGAGCAACGGCAACAACTCCTTCTCACGAGGCGTCAGAGATTGGTGGAGAGCCTGGAGCGCCGCTGTATCTTCCGCCTCCTTGCGAAGAACGTGCGCCCTGGCGATTGCCGCATCAACCGCGCGCATCAACGCGTCCTCATCGAGTGGCTTTGTGAGGAAGTCGATAGCCCCGCGCTTCATGGCCAGGACCGTAGACGGCACATCTGCCCTTCCGGTAATGAAAATGACCGGAATCTGTGAGTCGCTGCTGACAAGCTTCTGAACTTCCAGCCCGCTCATGCCTGGCATTCTCATATCCAGTATCAGGCATGCAACGACATTTTGATGCGGGGTGTCCAGGAACTCCTCGCCAGAGTCGAATGTCTGGACGTCTCTTCCGTTTGCGCGCAACAGCGCAGCGAGTGCTTCTCGCACGCGCCCGTCGTCGTCGACCACGTAGACTAATTCGCTCACGGATCTCATAGAACCTCTCTTTCGTCAGGTGAAAGCCCTTCCTTGTCGGACTAACGGTTTTAAATGTCTGATTGCCCCAGCCGCCAACGCGTACTATCGATCCATCCACAATCGTCGCAACCCTCTTCGACGAGACCCGCTCGGTGTTTCCTGATGACGTCGGACCCCAGAAGGTCTTCGATGCCACCGCGGTCAGGATCGTCGAAACGGAGCAATCCTTCCCCACCTGCGCAACCTGCGCGGCATTGATGCGCAGCAGAACCGGATCGATTGACTTCGTGGCGAACGCCATTTGCGACTGATGGTCGATCAGGATCGGAGTGTGATCGGCCGGCGAAAGCAGCAGTTTTCCAGGCTTGGCTGTGCCTGAAGCATCGTGTTCTCCAGGTTGATTCAGCAAACGTGATATCGCGTGATGAAGACCGTCCGCGCTTAGAGTTCCATCGACATGGATGAGGGCGCCCGCAGGAACGATTTCGAAGCAGCGATAGTAATTGACCTTCTGAACCTGATAAATAGAATGGAACGAATGGATTCCATTCCGGTTTTTTCATGCCTTCTCTTCCCGATCTTCAGGCTTGGGCCATATTTGCCCGTGTTTCCGATCTCGGCTCGTTTGCTAAAGCGGCCGAATCGCTAGGCATGTCGCAGCCCACCGTATCGAAGGCGATTGCCCGCCTGGAGCAACGGCTCGGCACAGCGCTGCTATATCGGACATCGCGCCGGCTGTCGTTGACCCCGACGGGTTGCATGGCCCTCGAACGCGCGGGCCGCATCCTGAACGAAGGTGAAGCCGTCGAAGCCGAGGCGTCGGCGCAAGCGCTCACGCCGCACGGCACGGTGCGCGTCAGTGCGCCGATGTCGTTTGGCCTCAAATATCTGACGCCGCTGATTCCCGAGTTTCTCAACCGCTATCCCGACGTCAACATCGACCTGTCGTTGACAGATACTGTGATCGATGTCGTCGCCGAAGGGTACGATGTGGCACTGCGCATCGCCGAGCTGCCGGACTCGTCGCTGCGCTCGCGCAAGCTCTGCGAGGTGCGCCGGCCGCTCGTCGCAAGCACGGACTATCTGTCCCGCCACGGCCGCCCGACGCATCCACGGGAACTCGCGGACCATGTCTGCCTGATCTACACCAATCTGCCGACGCCCGGCCAATGGCGCTTCCATCATGCGTCCGGAGACGAGTGCGTGGTGTCCGTGAAGGGGAGAATCAGCAGCAACAATGCCGAGGCCATCATTCCGGCACTGCTTGCGGGACAGGGTCTGGCGCTACAACCGGAGTTCGTTGTCTGGGATGCGCTGTGCAGCGGTGAACTGGAGGAAGTCTTGCCAGACTGGCAGATTGCGAGAGTTCATCTCAACCTCGTCACACCGCCTGGCGGTTTCAGGCCGGCGCGGGTGACAGCGATGCTGGCCTATCTCGGCGAATGTCTTGCGAGCGTGCCCTGGGCGCATACGAAAGACTGAACTCAACTCTCATGAACGCAGGAGTTGAGTGCGCAACAAACTCGCCCGGGTTGCTTCGTCAGATCACTTGTTGGCGTTCGTGGAAGAGGTTGGCGTCATCCACATCGTTTGGTAATCCACAGCAGACCATACTGGTTCCATGGCATCCACGATTCATCTTCGCGGTTGGCCACGCGAAGCGCGCGATACTACGTCAGCGCTCTTCCTGAGTGACAGAGTTGACTAGACGGTCGCGTGGGCGGGATGCGGCCTAACTGAGCGATGTCGTGGGTAGGCGTCCGCTTGAGGCTGAATGGATATTTTTTCGGCTGCGGTGCAATGGTCTGTTCGGTGTCGAACCGTACGCGCAGAGATTGCCGCGTGAATGACCGTTATAGCTTGGAACCTGTCCTAGCGTTCATACTTGGGCAAGCGGCCGGTGAGGGTCGATTTCACCCATTGAGCAGAACGGTAGCTGCCATTCGACGTCGCCGCGCGACTAATGGCCGAAGTGGATTGTTGAACGTCCGTGTGGGCTACCAGTCAATGCGGTGCTTTTCATCGGTCCCACGATGACGACGATCGTCGTCCACGTGAAGATACTGACTGGTGGTCGTGAGCGAGGCATGCCCGAGATTGTCACGCACGAGCCGCAAGTCTGCCTGCTGATCCGCCATATGCGATCCGGCGCTATGTTGCAGCCAGTGCGCCGAAGCCTGCTCCAGTTGATCGGCTCGTGGCGCATATGTTTCGCCGCGCGCGCAGCGCGTCGGCTGCCTCGCTGAAAACCTCTTTCACAATCCGATGCAGTGCCGCACGTGTCAGCGGCTTGAGCGACTGTCCAATCGGCAGGATCAGGGGCGTGTCTTCATCCGGCGAAGGGAGTGCCGGCAGTCCTCGCTCGCGACGGTACGCCCCGAGCTCCGCCATCATTTCCGCAGTAGCCGGCACCAGCCGCTCCTTGCCGCCTTTGCCCAGCACTTCGAGCCACCATAGATCCTCGCCGTTCGCGTCGCGCCGGCAGAAAAACCGGCCCATCGTGTTTTCGCCTACCTCAGTAATGCGCAGGCCGCCCAGATAGAGCAGGGTGAAGAGCCAACGCACGCGTGCGAAGTGCTCCCGCTCACGGTCCGTTTTTTTTGGCATCGCCTGAATCGACGATTTCACCTCGAGCCATAGCTCGGGCGACAGATAACGGGTGATGCGCGGCTTGGCGCGCCGTGCGCGTTGGCGCGAAAGCGGATTGCCCGCGAGGTAACCCGCCTGCACCAGCCACGCGAACATGACGTTGAGAATCACCATCGCCTGGCGTTGGCTGGTGGCGGAGAGCGGCCCGTAAAACGGCCGCCAGCGGGGATCGCCGCGTGGGTGCTTGCGACCGCCATTTGCAGTCCATCGCGCTGCCGGCTGCGGGTCGGCGAGAAAGTGCTGATAGACCAGCAGGTCCTCGTGGGTCAGCGACGACAGCGGCTTGCCCATCTGCAGCACGGACCACAACAGCAGGCGTTCCGCTTCCTTGCGGTAGTTGTCGAAAGTGGTCTTCGTATCGACGAAGCGGGCCAGCCATGCGCGGATCGCGTCGAGATCATTACGGGCGGCGATCTGCGCGCTGCCGTTTCTGGAGCGATTGTTGCCATCACTGCCATCCAGTTCAGACGGGATGGCCAGGTTTTCGATGGGCTGCGGAGGCAGCAGCAGGGCGGTCATGGGCGGCTTCGGGTGGCAGGTGGTGTCGGCGCGTTTGGATGTGCATCGATTCCAATAATGTCGACATTATAGCCGTAATGTCAAAATATTGACGCGTGTGAGTTAGATATATGACGGTTTACGTTATATTATTTACTAAATTTCACTGAAACCGCCGTCATGCCCGACGTCCGGCCCGACGAAACCCGCCTCGCCGCTGAAATCGACCGGTTGAAGGTCGAATTCCCGAAGACCCGCAGCGAAGGCCGCTGTACCCGTTGCCAGGGAGAAGCGTGGATTAAAGGGAGCGAAGGAATAAGCAAGCGATGTCGTTCCGACGGAGCTTGCCGCGTTGCCCGACTCCGCAGGCACCTCATCGTTCCTGGATCAACGGGCGCAGTGAGTCGTGCCGGAGATAACTGTCGGGTAGCGGTGGCGTGGTTCAGTTTCGCCGGCATTGCGCGACTGCGCGACGATCGGGTAGGGTGAGGGCTTCCAAAGACCACAACGGAGCGACAATGAATAAACAGGAATTGGTAGATGCGGTTGCTACCGCAACTGGCGAGAGCAAGGCTGCAACGGGCGAGTTTGTCGACGCACTAATCGGCGCAATCACACACGCCGTCAAGACAGGTGACACGGTGCAACTGATCGGCTTCGGGTCGTTCTCGACCGGTGCCCGCGCCGCGCGCGTTGGTCGCAATCCCGCGACCGGTGCGGAAATCCAGATCCCTGCTGCGAAGACTGTGAAGTTCACGGCAGGCAAGGCATTCAAGGACGCAGTGAACGGGAACTGAAGCCGGCACGACCGCCGGCAGACGTCACCAGGAGCGATCACTCCTGCGCGAGAGTTGAAGGGCGCTGCCAAAGCCTTGGAAGCGAAGTACACAGAGATGAAGATCGTGCTTGATGAGGCGACGCGCGACACATCCGGTAGCCCGAACATCGCCGACAAAATCAACGACAAGAATTAACTCGGCGCAGGTTTTTATCGCAGATATCACGACTGTGACTTCTCAAGGTACCCAGCGTCCGTGTGCAAATCCCAACGTCCTTTTCGAGCTTGGCTATGCAATTGGTCAGGTTGGTTGGGACCGTGCTCTCTACCAGATAAACAGAGTTATGGTTTGCCCCGCGCATTCGTTGCCCCTTGAGGCAGCTTGCCGGCAGTGCGGATATAAAGCCCCGTATCTGCTAAACGTGCGACTTCTCGAGACACCTTATCGCTGTGCAGACTGCGGGGCAAGGTACGGCAGTAAGAAAGGGTCGCCCGACAGACTACATGCAATGTCGGGAGAGCATCGACGGGCGATCACGCGGGTCTACATCGAGCGGGGTTTACTGTAGTTTGGCCGAAACGAACTTTGACGCGTGGCTTTGTGTCGAGGACCATGGCGACTCGTTTCGCCACCACCCATGCAGCGTTCGCGTCGCAGCGCATGGGCAGCGGCCTGGCGCACCTTAGCTCGTACTTCTGTCCGCGTAGACTTTTGTGAGGAAGGTACCGATTACGCGATTCTGGAAATCCACTTCCGGCTGCGTTACGCCGGCAGCGGAAAAATGACCCGACGGCCAGCGTGGTTCGATCGATTCAAATTGCGCGCCCTGGATGTAGCGTGCGGCTTCTAGTGCCTCCGGTTCCGGGTTGAGCAGATCGCCGACCCCGGCGAGAATCAGCGTGCGCGCCCGGATCGACCGTAACGCCTGATGGTAGCCGCCGTTCAGACCTGGTGTGGTGCCGATATCGTGCGCATCGTAGGCCCACGTCTGGTAAACCCAGTTACGTGCGTCGAAATTCTTCCACCCGTCATCTTCGGTCTTAAGGAGCCAAGGCTCGACGTCGTCGCTTTTCGGCATCGTATTCTTGAGTAGTTCCGGCGTACGGGTGATCAATGCCATCGTACCGGCCCACAGACGCATCCCCGTTTGCGGAGGTTGTTTGTAATTTCCGTCATCCCACGCAGGATCAGACATGATCTCTTGTCGCGTGAGATCGAGCACGGCTTTGGTCCATGCCGGCGTGCGTCCCAGAGGAACGATTGGAACCAGCGCGTCCATCATATCGGGATGACTGACGCCCCACTGCAGAGTCTGCATGCCGCCCATCGAAGCGCCAATGACTGCGACCAGATGCGCAATGCCGAATTTGCGTGTAACAAGTCGGTATTGCGATTCGACCATATCGCGAATCAAGAAGTGGGGGAACGACATGCCGGGCTGGGTGAGGCTATTGGACGGCGAGGTTGTCAGCCCATTGCCGATAGCGTCAGTCGTGATGATGAAATACTTATTGGTATCAAGTGCCTTGCCTGGGCCGATCAGGTAATCGAGCCGATGGTGGTTACCGCCAATCGCAGTGACCATAAGGATGGCGTTTGACTTCTCGGCATTCAGGGTGCCATGCGTCGCGTACGAAATCGAAAAATCCTTGATGACCTGCCCACTTTCAAGCGGCAGGTTTCCTTCAAAATACTTCTCTGCAGCTCCGCCGGTAGCCGGTTCCTGCGCTTGTGCTGCGGCGGCAAAGCCTAGCACTGTGGCGATAACCGCCAGCCCATGTGTCACACGTCCCATTCGTAAATCACCAATTTGTTGAAGTGGCAGGAGTTTGCCCAATGCGCGTCGAGGCTGCAAGCATCCGTGCCACCAAATCCTCGGGTACAACGGTATGGGAGCCAACGGGGGTTGGCCCGGGCTAACCGTCCAACTCTTTCATCCGACGCTCAAGCTCGGCAATATCTTTCGAAGTTGCAAGGTGTCCTTCAGAGCGGGTCTGTTGGGTATTTTGCAGCCACCGGTCGAGGCGTTCTAATAGGAGAGTGAAAAGCATACGTACACCCGATTCGGTTGAAGGCTATTTAAGATTTCGCCAGTGAGCGGAAAGGCTTTGCCGTTGTGCATGCAGAAGGTCTTCTGGCACTGCGCGATATTTTCTAATCGTAGATAGCTATCCGACGGCGTTTCCTTGAGATCAGTATGTGATGCGGGCGACTCTCATTCAAGCGCGTGGATGCATCAAAGCATGCCAAACGTACGGCGTTTCATGTCACCCCGACACACGCAATCCTTTGTGCGTTTGCGCGACCGTCATCAAGGAGCTCGCACATCCCGGCGAACAGATGGAAGATGTACGCCGAAATGCACTGCTCGATAGTCTCCGACACGGCGGTGTTCGACTCTTCTAGACGCGCTACCGCGGTCATGGCCTCGGCCCCTGCATGCTGCACAACGCGAGCTACGATTTCAACGATGACGGGCTGTCGCTGGGCTCGACCTACTGGTTGTGCCTCACTGAATCGTTCCCGACGCCCGACTGTAATTGTTTTTTTGCGGGGACTCACAGTGTCTCCGGTCTGTGGGCCGACAGGCAATATCTGGATTGGAGGGCGCTCGTGCCTATCCACTCCCGCTGCAAGTCCCCTAAGGCATTTACGTTTCTTTCAGTTTTTATCGGCAATCGGTAACGCTGCATCTCGACCTGCGTGCTCCGAAGGCGCCGCTCGCTTCAGCGTGGCGACGAACGGCATATCCGGTTTCATGATAAAAGTCAGCAGTACACCGCAGGCCATCACGCCGATCGACAGCAGAAAGGTGACATTCCAATTCCCCAGTCGGTCGATCAGATAGCCCGCCACAACCGGGCTGACGATCGCTGCCGTGAAGCCCGTTCCGCTCATGATGCCGCTGGCCGTACCCGAGCGGTCATAAGCGATGTCCATTGGAATAGCCCACATTGGCCCGATATTCATTTCGTTGAAGAACATCGCCGCAGCGAGAAAAATCAGCGAATACATCGGTTCGTGGATCAGCACCACCGGGATCAGCGACAAGCCGGTCATGGTCATGCAGAACGCTACCAGGACGCTGCGTGCGAGCTTCAGGTTGCCGGTGCGTCGAAGCAGCTTATCGCTGATGAGCCCACCGATCAGATCGCCGAACACACCGGCGACGAACACCCCTGATGTGAAAATGACCGCCTTCCTGATGTTCAGATGGAAGCTATGCATGAAGTAGAGCGGCATCCAGTCGAGCATCAGCCAGAGGATCCAGTTGTAGCAAAAGTACACAGCAGAGACAGGCAGCAGGCGACGATAGAGACGCGCCCAGGTGCCGGGCACTTCCACCGGACGAACTCTCGGCGGTGGCAGGCTCTCAATTTCGCCAGCGGTGATGCGCGGATGATCCGCCGGTTTTTCGGTGTAGCTCACGTACCACAGGACCAGCCAGCCGAAACTCAGCGCGCCGAGCAGGTAGAAAGCGAATCGCCAGTCGAACGCGGTCATCAGCGCCAGCACCAGCATCGGCGCCACCGCATTGCCGAGCCGCGCCGACGAGTGAGTGATGCCTTGGGCCATGCCGCGCTTGTCCTTCCTCACCCAGGACGCCATGGCGCTGGTGGAGGCGGGGAAGGTGGCGCCTTCGCCCAGACCCAGCAGCAGCCGCGCCGCGACGAGCGTTGCGAAGCCGCCGGCGAAGCCCGTCAGCGTGGTCGCCACTGCCCAGATGAAGGCACAGGCGATCAGCGTGCGCTTGGCGCCGAAGCGATCGCTGACCCAGCCGCCGATGAACTGGAATATCACGTACGGGTACGCGAAAGCCGAGAAAATGAAGCCGAGCTGCGTGTTGCTCAGCCCGAGTTCGGATTTGAATTGCCCGGCTGCGGTGCTGATATTGACACGGTCGACGTAGGTGATGAAGTACATCAGGCACAACATCAGCAGGACGGTAGTGGTCGCCTTGAGCTGTATTCGTTTCATGTCTCACTCCACATTGTTCGTTGTTATTTTTTCGACGATCCCGAGGTAAACGCGACCACAGCGTCTTTGAAACGGGCGCTGCCGTACACCTCTTCGATCAGATCTTCGTCGTCGAGCCGCTGTTCGACGACGATGCGGCGCAGGCTTTCCTTCACGGCCTTCTGAGTGACCGGTGAAAGTGCCATGAGCCGTCGCGCGAGCGTATGGGCGTCCTCTTGCAGTGTGTCTTGCGGGCACACGCCATAGACATAGCCGCACGCTAGCGCTTCTTGCGCGGTCAGGTATTCGGCGAGCAGCAACAGCTTCTTGACCTGCGGCACGCCGAGCGCCGCATACAGTCGTGCGATGTTGCGCGACGACAGCGTGTTGGAGAGCGTCTTCGCGATCGGCGCGCCGAACCGCGAGCCGTCGCTACAGAGCCGGAAATCGCAGGCCGTTGCCAGTGCCAGGCCGCCGCCGACGGCCCACCCGTCGATCACGGCAACGGTGGGCACCGCAATGCGTTCGACCGTGTCGATCACCCGCTCGACGAAGGCCTCGTAGGCCACGCCATCGCGGCCGGTGCGGAAGTCTCTGAAGTACGCGATGTCTGTGCCTGACATGAATGACTTGCCGCCCGCGCCCCGGAACAGGACGCAGCGCACGCCGCTGTTCTTCGCGCACTCAGCGATCAGCGTCAACAGCGACTCGTACATATCAAGCGTCATTGCGTTATGCCGCTCCGGGCGGTCGATCACGATCTCCGCTACGCCCGGCTGATGGATCGTGAGACTGACGAATTCGCTCATGGCGCCGTCCCGTCGATCTCGGCGAAGATCTCGTCGTTGTGCTCGCCCAGCAGCGGCGGATGACGACGCACCGTCTGCGGCGTGCCCAGCATCTTGACGGGAAAGCCAATGTTCTTGACCTTGCCTTCGTTAGGGTGATCGATCTCCATGCACATGCGACGGTGCGTGGCGTGCTCGCTCTCGAACGCCTCGGGATAGGACAGGATCGGGCCGGCCGGAATGCCGGCGCCGAGCATCGCGTCGACCCAGACGGCGCTGTTGCGCTTCGCGAATTCCTGTTCCAGGGCTTCGATCAGCGCCTCGCGATTCTTCAGTCGCAGCGACACGCTCGCATAGTCGGCGTGAGCGACCAGGTCCGGGCGCTCCAGCAGTTCGCACAGCTTCGTCCAGAGCTTCTGATTGGTGGCGCCCATCACGAAGTACCCGTCTCGCGCCCTCACGGCCTGGTAGGGCGCGCTCATCTTGTTACTGGTGCCGAGGGGCGTCGGCGGCACGCCTGTGCCCCAGTATTCCGACATGTCCCAGATCGAGAAGGCCATGACCGAATCGAACAGTGACGCGTCGATGTGCTGACCCGCACCGGTTTTCTGCGCGCCAATGTAGGCAGACAGCAGGCCGTAGACCGCGAACAGCGCGCAGCCGATGTCGGCCACTGGTACTCCGGCCTTGACGGGTTTGCCGTCCTTGTAGCCGGTCACACTCATCACGCCGGACATGGCCTGTGCCATGAGGTCGAACCCGGGCCTCGACGCCCATGGCCCGCTTTGCCCGAAGCCGGAGATACTGACGTAGACAATCTTCGGATTGATCGCCTTGATCGACTCGTAGTCGATGCGCAGACGCTGCACCACGCCCGGACGGTAGTTTTCGACGATCACGTCGGCAGTCCTGGCGAGCTTGTAGAAGAACTCGCGCCCTTCGTCGCTCTTGAGGTCGAGCGTGAGCGAGCGCTTGTTGCGGTTCATGTTCAGGAAGCCCATGCTGTCGGGCCCTTTCATCTTGAAGCCCATCGCGCCGCGGGTCTGATCGCCTTCGGGCGGCTCAACCTTGATTACGTCCGCGCCCATATCGGCCAGCAGCATGCAGGCGAACGGGCCCGCCATGACCTGGCTGACGTCCAGCACGCGGATGCCCTGCAGTGGCAGATGCTTCGATTCGGTCATCCCGAGTCTCCTCTGTAGAAAGTGTGAGTGAGCCCGCTTAGCCATGCAGGGCATGGCCAGCGGTCTTCTGCTCTCACTGTCCGCTACAGACGAGGCCGTCGCAAGAACGCCTGGATCATGTCTGGTTTCGCGCGTTGCGAAACCGGGCGGCGGGGCGCCCCGCGCCCGGAGACTAGGTCGGTCTGCCGAGCAGTTCGGTTACCACGTTGCGCAGGGTCTGCTTCTGAGCGTGGCCCTCGACGCAGGACAGGACGTAGCTGCGCTGGTGCCAGTCGCCCTGGAGCTCGGCCGATGCCAGCGATTCCTCAGGATGAAAACTGCGCAGGACATCGGGCGGCATCAGGCCGACGCCCAGGCCATGGCGCACCATCGCCAGCATGGTGTCGAAGCCGCTGACGGTGAAATTGCTGGGGAACAGCCGTCCGCGGCTGCGGTACGCGCGCTTCACGGCGGACAGGACCGCGGAGCCCTTGCCGAGACTCACGATAGGGAGATCGAGGATATCGTCGATTCCCACGGGTCCGTCGGGAAACTGGAAATGCGGACGGTTATAGACCAGCACCAGGCGGTCCTCTTTGTACGGGGACTTCGCCAGATCCAGGAAGCCGCTTTTCTTCTCGTAGATGCCGACGTCGATCACCTTGTCCCGCAGCAGTTGCTGCACGATCTTGCTGTTCTCCTCGACGATCTTCAAGGAGATGCCGGGATATTTGCGCTGGATGTCGGCAATCTCGCGGGCCAGGAACTGGATCACGACGGCCTTGGGCGCGCCGATGATAATGCGGCCGTCGAGGCCCTGATTGAGCGCCTGCGCGTCGCCATCGAGGCGGTCGATGAGGTTGTCTATCTGCCGGACGTATTGGAGTAGTTTGTGGCCCGATTCGGTGATTTCGACTCCATGCGGTACGCGCTTGAAGAGTTTGGCGCCGAGTTGGCCTTCCAGGTCCGTCACTCGGCGGGATGCGGCCGCCACTGCCAGACTGAGTCTGTCGGCAGCACGGGAAATGCTGCCCTCCTCAGCGATGGCGAGGATCAGTCGGATGGTGGTGGTGTCGAATTTCACGGGGGCTCCGGGTCGTAGCGAAGGAGTTGGCGCGGGGAGAGACGCCGGACGGTTGGGGGCTCGGCTGGCGCTGCCTCGAATCCGGGCATGATATCGGGCGGGCAACGCCCCTCCGACTCCACGGCGGCCGTTCGACTTGAACGGAGACGATTATTAAAACCCCATATGGGCTCCGGGTGACGCGAGCAGGGTCCGCGGAAACAGGCAGACGGGCGATTTCACATGCATATTCTGATTGCCGCAGGGCACGCCGGCGTAGTCGACTATTGTGCCATCCGGCATCGGTTGGTTCGAGGTGAGATGGCGCGATTGCGGCTGGGTCGCGCAACCGGTTTGCATGATCACAACCGCAAGAAATATACAAAGTCGTTTCATGATCTGTTTTAGCGTGATTCGTTTGACGCGGCCGTCGAAACGAGCGAATCGGACCGGTTCCACCAGCCGCCGCCTACGGCCTGAAAGAGTGCCGCTGTATCTGCCAGCCTGGCCGTTCTCGCCTGTATCGACGCGATGCGTGCCGTTTGCCACGTCTGTTGAGCGGTGAGTACCGACAGATACGACGATTCACCCAGGCGCAGCCGTTCACGGGCGATAGTCAGGCTGCGCAAGGCGGCCCGCTCCGCATTGACGGCCGCCTGCAACGTCTTCGCGTCCGCCTGCACGCTCTGCAATACATCGGCAACGTTCTGAAACGCGTTGATCACCGTCGAGCGGTATTGGGCGCTGGCCTGATTGAATGCCGCCTGCGCCGCGCGCTGGCGATGCAGCAGCGCTCCACCCTGAAAGATCGGCTGGGCGGCCTTCCCAACGATGGTGAAGAACTGGTTGTAGGGCGTAAAAGCATTTGCGACGGCAGCGGGGGAAGTTCCCAGGGCCGCTGTCAACGATATTTGCGGCAACCGGTTGGCGATCGCGACACCCACCTGAGCGCTAGCCGCATGCAAGGCCGCAGCCGCGGCAAGAATGTCGGGCCGGCGCTCCACGAGGGTCGACGGCAGGCTGACGGGAAGATCCTTAGGCAGGTGCAACGAGGACAGGTCGAAATCGGCCGCAACATCCTCGTTCGGAAAGCCGCCCATGAGCGCGATCAACGCATCGCGCTGCAGCGCCAGTTGCTTCTCAAGCGGAGGTATCGCGGCCTGCGCCTGCGCGAGCACCGCTTGCTGTTGCAGGACGTCCGCCTCGGCAATTTCACCGAGTGTGCTTTCGCGCCGGAGGATATCGAGCAGGTCGGCATTGGCCTTGATCACCTCCTGCTGC
Source organism: Paraburkholderia sp. RL17-337-BIB-A (assembly GCF_046025895.1). Classification (NCBI taxonomy): domain Bacteria; kingdom Pseudomonadati; phylum Pseudomonadota; class Betaproteobacteria; order Burkholderiales; family Burkholderiaceae; genus Paraburkholderia; species Paraburkholderia sp. RL17-337-BIB-A. Next base: position 2,083,922 of record NZ_JARESY010000001.1, read on the forward strand.
GCAGCGATCTGCCCACGCAGTGAAGCAACGTTGAACGCTGCAAGCGCGAGATTGCTGCTCAAGGTCAGATAGGCCGCTTCCAGTTCGAAACGCTGATTGTCGGCTTGCGCGACCGCCGATTCGATCATGCGGCGATTCAGGCCGAATGCGTCGAGCGAATACGACACGGTCAGCTCACCCGTGTAGAGCGAGTAAATGCGCTGGTTGTTAGCGGCGACGGGAGCAAGGCTCGCCGTGGACGTTTCATTTCTGCTACCTGACGCGTCGACGCCGATGCTCGGAAAGAGCGTCCCCTTCTGGCTAAGCATGTTCTCGCGCGCCACGGCGAGCGCAGACTGTGCGGCAGCGATGGTAGGGCTGGCCTTGAACGCGCGGTCGATCATCGCGTTGAGCTCGGGCGACTGGAACAGCGTCCACCATTGGCCAGGAATATCGCCGCCAACAGAGAATTGCTGCGCCGCTCCCACTGCGCCGGGAGCTGCAGCGGTCTTCGACGGCAGCGGATCATGCGTGTAATCCGCGCCGCTCGGGGCGGCCGGCTGCCTGAAGTCAGGACCTACCGCGCATGCAGCCAGCAGTAGCGGCATCAACAGGACGGGGAAACGTTTTAGGGCAGTCACGGTAGAGCATCCCTCATCATTCTGCGAATTGCGTTTCGCGCTCGTGCACCTGCGCAAGACGCGCCGTGCCCTTGCGGCGATCGAACCACGGATAAACGGTCGGCAGAACCAGCAGCGTTAGCAAGGTTGCCGACACAAGGCCACCGATCACGACAGTCGCAAGCGGACGCTGGACTTCCGCGCCCGAGCTCATCGAGAAGGCCATGGGCAGAAAGCCAAGGCTGGCTACGGTCGCCGTCATCAGCACGGGCCGTAGCCGGGTCGCGGCAGCCTGTTTCGCAGCCTCGACGGCACTCAGGCCGCGAGCCCGCATCTCGACAATGCTGCTGACCAGCACGACGCCGTTGAGCACGGCAATACCGAAGAGCGCGATAAAGCCGACCGCAGCGGAAATACTGAACGGCAGCCCGCGAATCCAGAGGGCGAAAATCCCGCCGATCGCTGCAAACGGCACGTTGCAGAAGATGAGCGCTGCAAGACTGGCATTGCCGAACATCAGGTAGAGCAACGCAAAGATCGTGACAAGCGAGATGGGCACCACGACGTAAAGGCGCGCCATCGCGTCCTGCAGGTTCTTGAAGCTGCCGCCCCACGACACGGTGTAGCCAGGCGGCAACCTGACTTGCGTCTGAACCGCGTGTTGCGCAGCGAGGACGAAGCTGGCGAGGTCGCGTCCGCGCACGTTGGCCTGAACGAGGATGACGCGCCTGCCTTCCTCACGCTCAATGGTCGACGGTCCCGGCTCCATCCGGATGTCTGCCAGCTCCGACAGGGGGACGGCCCGGCCATCGCCATTGCTGATGCGTAGCGCGCCGATGCGCGTCACATCCTCGCGGTCTTCCGGCCGCATGCGCACCCGGATATCGAACTGGCCTTCACCGTCGACAATCGTCCCGACATTGCGGCCGCCCAGCGACTGAACGAGATCGAGCACCTGGCTCGCATTCAGCCCGTACCGCGCCACCGCGTCGCGCTTGACGATGATCCGCAGGTAAGGCTGGCCAATCGTTTGCTGCGCCTCGACGTCTGCCGCACCCGGCACCCGCGAGATCACGGCCGCAACCCGCTCGGCGGTATCGTGCAGCGTTTGCAGATCGTTGCCGTGAATCTGCACGGCAACATCGGCCTGGACGCCCGCGATCATGTCGTCCATGCGCATCTGGATCGGTTGCGCCCAATCGAGCGTCAGGCCTGGGACTGCGCGATCCAGCGCCGCGGAGTACTCGGCGACGAGGCCGTCCTGGGTTTGCGCCGTCTTCCATTCGGACTGCGGCTTCAGCATGATGAAGGTGTCGCTTTGCTCCACGCCCATCGGGTCGGTCGGAATCTCCGAGCTGCCGCCGAGCGTGACAGCGGACTGCACTTCGGGAAAGCGCATCAACGTGCGTTCGACCATGGTCTGCGCCTCTACCGCGGACGGCACGGATATGCCGGGCAGCTTCGTTGTCGTGACGGTTAGCGCCCCCTCGTCGAGGCGCGGCAAGAATTCGGCGCCCAGCCTCGTGGCGGCGAAGGCCGCCACCGCGAGCAACGCGACGGCGAGCCCCATTGTCAGCGCAGGTTGTTGCGCGGCACGCGCGAGAATCGGTTGATAGCGCAGACGCACCCAGTGAAGGATGCGGCTTTCACGCTCTGCGACCTTGCCGCGCAGCAACAGGCTAGCGAGCACCGGCATGACCGTCAGCGTGAGGACGAGCGACGCGAGTAGTGCGAAGATCACGGTCATCGCCATCGGCCGGAACATTTTGCCTTCGATACCCTGAAGGCTCAGTATCGGAAGGTAGACGGCCGTGATGATGAGAACCGCGAACGTTACAGGCCGGGACACTTCCCTGGCTGCCTCCAGCACGAGCGGGCGTAACGGCTGATTGGGCGCTTCGGAACGCCGTCGCACGACGTTTTCGATCATCACCACCGCGCCGTCGACCAGCAGGCCGAAATCGATCGCACCCAGGCTCATCAGATTGCCCGACATCCCCGTCCCGTACATCGCAATGACGGCGACGAGCATCGACAGCGGGATCGCCGTGGCGACGATCAGCCCTGCGCGTGCATTCCCAAGCAGCAAAAGCAGCACCGCGATAACGAGCACGGCACCTTCAACCATGTTGTGAGCGACCGTATGCAGCACCCGGTCCATCAGGTCCGCGCGGTTATAGTAGGGCACAACCTCGACGCCGGCCGGCAGCGTCTGGTTGATTTCCTTGATCGCGTCCTGCACGCGCTGTGCGACAACGCGGGTGTTCTGCCCGATGCCCATCAGCACGACACCGACGACAGCTTCGCCTTTGCCATCGCGCGTGACCGCGCCGAGCCGCGGCATGGGCGCCTCATCGACATGCGCCACATCATGAACGTAAAGCGGCGCGCCGCCCGCAGCGGTACGCAGCACGATGTTGCCGATGTCGGTCGTATTACGCAGCAACCCCTCGCCGCGGATGATCGATTCTCCGCCGTTGTGCTCGATGGTCGCGCCGCCAGTTGCGCCATTGTTCATCTGCGCGGCATTGAAGATGTCGCCGACCGACAGGCCGTAACGCGTGAGCGCATTGTCGTCGACCTGCACTTCGTACGTCTTCAGGAGGCCGCCGTTCACATTCACGTCGACCACGCCTTCCACCTGGCGCAGCTTCGGTGCGATCTGCCAGTCGAGCAGTGTGCGCAACGTCATCAGCGACTGACCGTGGCCACGTACCTGAAACTGATAGATCTCGCTCAGGCCATCCGACAGCGGCCCCATCTGCGGCGCGCTGGTGCTTGGCGGAAGCTGTATCGTCTGCAACCGCTCACCGATCAGATTGCGGTCGAGGTACAGGTTCGTCGCGTCGGCGAATCGCACGTAAATCACGGAGAGACCGTAACGCGAGATTGAGCGCAGGCTCTGCATGCCTGGCAAGCCTTGCAGCGCGAGCTCGACAGGCGCCGTGATCGAGCGCTCGACATCGACTGGCGCGAGCCCAGGCGCCTGGGTCGTCACCAGCACCTGTTGCGGCGAGATGTCCGGCTCCGCATCGAAAGGCAGCCGTTGGATGCTGTATAGCCCGGCGACAATCAGGACTGCAACGAGAATCAACACGGCGGCGCGATTTCGCAGTGCCGCCTCGACAAGTTTGGTAATCATGGCATACGCTCGCGGATTAGCCTTCGTCGGGAATGGAGCCCTTCATGAGCGCAGCCTTCAGCCAGTAGCTGCCGTCGGCGACGACGGACGTGCCGGCAGACATGCCACTGAGAATCTGCGTCATGCCGTCGGCGGCGTAGCCGGTGCGAACGGCACGCCACGTGAAATGACCGTTGCCGGAAGGAATGAATACGGCTGTCTGTCCATTCACATCCTGGAGCGCCGTGTCGGGCACAAGTGTCGTGTCCCGACCGAGCGGCGACTGGATCTCGACCGTGCCGAACATGTTTGCGCGAAGTGAGCCATCGCCGTTAGGCAACTCGCAGCGGACCGCTACGGTGCCGGTGTTGGTATCGACCTGGTCGGCGACATCGATGACACGGCCGCTGAACTGTCGATTGCCATACGCATCAATGCGGACAAGCACTGTCTGACCGGGGCGTACGTCTGCGGCATCGCGCTCAGGTACGTTGGCCTGCACCCACATTGTCGAAAGGTCGACCAGCGTCACAATCGGCGACGACGTGTCGACGATGTCGCCGGCGGCGGCACCTACGCTGCTGATGACACCGTCGAAAGGCGCGACGAGCCCACCCAGCGAATCGCCCGGGCTCAGTCGGGCCAGCGTGGCCGTTCCAATGTTTCGACTCGCCGGGGCACCGATCGGCATCAGACGCTGCTGCATGCCCTGCCACTTCTGCAGGTCGGCTTGCCGCGACTTCAACATGGCCTGTGCATTGACCTCCGCAGCACGGCGGCGGTCGAGCTCACTCTGCGCGATACCGCCTCCGGTGACAAGCTCGGTGCCACGCTGCAGTGCTGCATTGGCCGCATCGGCCGCGGCCTGCGCGTCCGCCACTGCGGCGGCCGCGCTTGCCACCTGACTACGCACGTCGCTCAAGTCGAACTCGTCGAGCGTGGCGAGCCGTTGCCCCGCACGCACATGGTCGCCTGTGGCGACATCGACAGCAACGATCCTTGCCTTTGAAGGAGAGCCTAACTGCGCGAGCCGCTTGGCATTGAATGCGACAACGCCGGTAGCGGCAATGGTATGCATAGCGGGCCGAAGCTCCGCTTTGGCGAACTGCAATTTGACGTTCGCGAGCGCCTCGGGCGACAGATCCACGGTATTGGGCAGCGGCGGAGCCTGATCGACTGCCGTAGCTGGCAGCGCTGACCCGGTAGCCGCGGGAGAAGTCCGTGAGTGAAGGGAAAGCAGGGCGCCGCAAAGAACGAGGATGCCCGCTCCCCCGACAGACAGCTGCAGACGCTTGCGATGGCGAATCTTCACGATAGCTCTCGATGATTGAACAGACCTTGGGACGCTGAGGTATGGCGACGGCTTCCCTCAGTGCTGGAGAGCGTATTGTCGTGTTGCGCGTCTGATTACGAGGTGGCGGCAAGATGTCATTTCGGACACCTTGGGAGGGCACGCGCAGAATGCGACATCAGGTGGCCGACGCAAGACGGGCGCGCGCCATCTTGCGCGCATCAGCTAACGGAACTCTGCGAGGAAGGGATGCCGCGTGATTGTGTGGAACGGCGACTGGGTGTCAGGCGATAACGGAAGGAAAGTAAAGCGTAAAGGTCGTCAAGCCGGCGTGGCTTACGACCTCGACCCGGCCACGATGCAACTCCATGATTGATCGTACGATGGCGAGGCCCAGCCCCATGTTTTTCGCCGATCCTTGCCGCGCAGCATTGATGCGATAAAAGCGGTCGAAAATCTTGCCGATATGCTCCGGCGGAATGGTTTGGCCGTTGTTAGTGACTCCTACGGCGACGTACTCGCCACATCGGTAGGCCCGCAGCTCGATCTCCGATTCGGCGTCAGCATGAGCAAGCGCGTTCGATACGAGGTTGCTGATGGCGCGTCGAAGCATCGACGGGTCGGCGTGGACCTCGATTGCGCCGTCGATTGCGAAATGGACGCCCTTGTTTTCGGCCATTCCTTCAAAGTACGAGGTGAGCCTTGCGAATTCTTCATGGCAGTCGAGCACGCCCAGCCGGATCGGTTCCTTTGAGTGGTCCGCTCGCGCGAGGAACAGCATGGTCTCGATCATCCGTTGAAGCCGCTGGCATTCTTCGATGTTCGAGTCGATAAGCGCTTCGTATTCCTCGGTGGATCGCTCGCGCGAAAGAGTGATTTCGGATGCGCTGATCATGTTGGCGAGCGGCGTGCGCATGTCGTGTGCCAGATCGGACGAGAACTGCGAGAGTCGCGCAAATGCACGTTGAAGCCTGTCGAGCATCCGGTTCACCGGAACCGCGATGTCATGCAGTTCGACGGGACCGCCGCTTAGATCGAGGCGCTCGCCAAGATTGTGGGCTTCGATGCGGGAAATTCGCTGGCCGATTGTTTTGACTGGTGCCAATCCCCGTTTTGCAATGGCGTAGCCAAGCAGTCCCATCAGCGCGGAACCACCCAGGAGCACGAGCCATACATCGCCCTGGTACTCGCGCAGGACGGACTCGCGCGTCGTCGCTTCATGTGCGAGCAGCACGCGTACCGATTCACCAGAAGGCAGCGTTGCATCGCCGAATATGCAGCGCGAAGGCCCGACGGACGGGGGAGAGCATGAATAAGGTTCCCGTGCTGCGGGATTGTCTGGCCCGATTGATCGCAAGCGCTGGTCCCGCCGGGCCGAGTCGGCCAATACCCTTCCGTGACCATCCAGGATGGCGAATGAAATGGCGGGATGCGTGAGCAATTCCTCTCGAAACACGTCGCTATTGCTGCCGATTGCCTCCGCCGAACCGTATCTGCGAGCAGCCGATAGAAACTCGTCGAGCTTGACCGAAATCTCGCTGTCGTCGCGCTGCCTGAGTTGGCTGGAGAGCGAATGATAGAGGAGGCCGCCGGCCATCGAGAGCACCAGTATGGCGACGATAGTAAAAGCGAAACTCAGACGCCTAAGCAGCGAATACGCTCCGTCCGCCGCAGTCATAGTCGCTCTTCCATCACATAGCCCATGCCACGGACCGTATGGAGTAGTTTCTTTTCGAATGGGCTATCGATCTTTGCGCGCAGGCGTTTGACCGCCACTTCAACGACGTTCGTATCGCTGTCGAAGTTCATGTCCCAGACCTGTGACGTGACGATTGCCCGCGTGACCACTTCGCCCTGCCTCTCGGCGAGCAGTTTCACGAGCGCGAATTCCTGCGCAGTCAGGTCGATGCGTACGTTACCGCGACGCACACGGCGCCTGATGAGGTCGATTTCCATATCACCGACACGCAGCACAGGGTCGACTGATTGCGAGGGTCGGCGCAGTACCGCGCGAATCCGCGCAAGAAGTTCGGAGTAGACGAACGGCTTCGCCAGGTAATCGTCGGCGCCCGATTCAAGTCCGGCAACCTTGTCTTCCACCGCATCGCGCGCCGTCAGGAGGAGCACGGGTGTGCGCTTTTGCGCTCGCAAGCGTCTGAGTACCTCAAATCCGTCGAGGCCCGGGAGCATGACGTCGAGTACGATCAGATCGTAGTCGTCGTGGAGCGCCTGGAACAAACCGTCTTCGCCATCGTTAGATATATCGACGTTGAAGCTTGCCTCCATTAGACCTTTGCGAAGGTACGAGGCCATCTTCGGTTCGTCCTCGACGATCAGGATACGCATGATAAAAGCCCTTTCGCACAGCAAGTCGTGAATCCATTGCAGATAGTACATGACGCTAATTGCGTCCGCGCAGCGACGCAATTTCAAGCAACTACCCCGTACCGTAGGCTCCGTGGAATCTTTACGCCCCGGCGGGATGCGCGATTGCGCGAGGTCTCTTGTTTCACGCGGCCGTTGATGGGGGCGGTCACACCGCTTGTACGTTGATAATTGTAAGAAAGACATCCTTGCGTCAAGATGGACGAAAAATGACAAAAATGTCATGAATCGGGACACTTATCCGGTTCAAGCCCCGAGGGTTGTTGACGCTGATAAAGCGGGGCGAGAGGCCGGTAGCAATGTACGGCTCTGATGCCGCAATCCGCACCTGTTGCATCCCAACCAGTTTGCACACCAGGTAGTCTGATCTAGAGGAGCCAGGCTCGAAAGTTATGCAGGGGAGCTATGGCGACACTATGAAGGCGATGCGACGTGCTGACTGCGTCGTTGCTTTGTTCGTATCAGGATCGGGGCGGGTGTCAGCGTTGCGGGTGGTTGCGCAGGCGTAAATCGCGTTACCTGCCCGCAGTCGTGTTCTGTGAATGTGCGCAACGCATAGATGCAAGGAACAATTGGCGGCTCACTCCAGGCATTCAAATTCAAACATGACGTCGATGTAATGTGAGCGTCAGGACACGTCCACCTTCGCTATGCAGAATTAACGCTGCGCACTCCGGTTGCGACGAGGCAGGAAATCGGTGATTTCAATCACAGTTCGAAGCCGACCACATCCCATTCTAGAAGGTACTCTACGATGAAGACGCTTTTTTATGCTGCCCTGGCTACCGGGCTGCTCACTCTTTCGACCGTCTCCTTTGCTCAGGACGCTAGTGTGCCGGTGACGCGTACGGACGTCCGGGCGGACCTGATCAGGGTGGAACAGGCGGGCTACCGGCCGAGCAAGTTGAAGTATCCGGCTGACATCCAGACGGCGCAGGCACACGTTGGCGCGCAGGATGTCACAGCATCGAACAGCAGCGGAGTGGGTGGCGTGGCGAGTGGCTCTTTGCAGGTGGGTGCGCCCACGACGATGGCGAGTGCCCAGTCGATCTATTCCCATCATTGATACTGATGGTCACTGCATGCGGTGACCATCAGGGTGCTAACGCCTGTTTTTTTGGCCTACGTCAATCGGTTTGATCAAGTTATGCGGGGGACACGCGTTAACACGAGAGCCAAGCTCAATTCGGCAAGGTGGTTGCCGAACCCGAAAGCACCGCAGACCATGCGTGCTTTTCGTGCGCATCTGATAGCCGCGTCAGCGGCGGCGATATTGATTCAGCTGGTTGCATTGACAGCCATTTTTATAGCCGGTGTACCCGAGCGCTTCTTTCAGACAGTCATATTTCGTCTGGCAGCGGTGATGTTGATACTGAGCATGGTTGGAGCGACCAGGTACTTTGCGCGGACCGCCTTCGTGGCTGCCGTCGGTCGAAACGATGTGACGTTTCTTGATGCTAAACGCCGTCTCTTATCGGTGTCGGCAAGTTGTCCGCGGCGCCAACTGGTTATCCTTCACGCTAGTTTCGCCGGGTTCGTGGTAGACGTCTTCGGTTAGCAGATCGGCAGAGTATCCGTCATCGCCCCGATAATCCAGGGCTGACTAAAGAAGATGGCGCCGTTGCAGACGCATCGCGTGAATGCATCAACGATCGAATCAAGCTAAACCTGCAAGACAAAAAAGACCATTCTGTGAACGGCAGGCATTGCTCCTGCTTGGGCGTGGATGTCTCATATCTGCGTATGACTGGCTTACGGTAATGGATCGGGCTACGTCGCCGCCAAGACTCGAACACGAGATGCCGGGATGCCGGGATGCCTCGAGGTATACAAACGTATAAGCGCACTATGTCTACGTAGAACCGCTGTGACCCTTCGTAGAATGGTTTTCCTGGCGTTGTCCGTCTATCTTGATTCCATGAAGTCAGCGATTTCATGTGAATGTCAGTCATGTCAAACGTTCTGCATAACTGGGTTTATATCGGCAGCAACGCGTACGACGAGTACACGTTCGTCCCCTGGTTGAATAAGAACGTATAGCGCCGGACTGTTGACTTAGCCGAATCTGTATCCAGTGAGCGCCACGATGAGCACGAACGGAAGGGATTTGCTTGAACTGCGCCGAGGTGATCCGACGTCAGCAGAACGGCGGAAGATGGCCGCGAACATCATCGCCGTCGGCGTCGTAGATCAACACGAGGGCTGCCGACATGAACGCGCTCGAACAGCGGCACTGCCGACCGATGCAGGTGCGTTCGCCATCTGCCTTACGAAGTTCTTCGCCGAAATGACCGGGCAGTACAGCGGATTTGCACCCTGCGGGAGCCAACCATGACCGGAATGATCGTGGCTGCTGGCCTGTCCGCATGGGGCATTCTCGTGCTGTTCGCGTGCGCACTATGCCGCGTCGCAAGTGATGCTGATCGTCGGGCGGAATTGGAAACCGTCGTGGCCCGCCAGGAGGCATCCGGTGTCGTGCGAGCCGGATCGTCCCCCGGTAGCAGAAGTGCGCAGTCGGCCGCTTAAGCCGATCTCGTTACACAGAAATCATGCGCCGTCATCTGTGCAGGGCCTGAACTATATGGACCGTTCTGGACGACCGCACAAAGGGTCAACATATCAAGCACGCAATCCGAGAGACAGGATCGAGTAAGCGGCGGCTGAGTTCCGACGAATGGAAAGAGACCTTGCCATTGAACCGCTGCTTTCGATCGGGATGACAGTCCGCAACCATTGACTGTCATTCGACATCATTGCCATGCGCGTCGACAATCCAGTGGTCCACAAGCTCCTGAGACCGCTCGAGGCTCAAATCCTGATGAATCGGTGTCACCAAACCAGGCCAAACATAAGAGGTCTCGGGTCATTTTTAATGACGCAGCAGGCAAGGCGACACAGGCTTCTGTAGTGCGGCTGGGCCCCGCAAGGCGTTCGAATGTAAGCTGGCGGCAATTGAAGCGCGACTTCCATTATGGCCGTGTGGCGCTCGTGTTTCGCTTCTGCTGCGGCCGGAATTCGAGCGGTTGCAGCTCCAAACTTCCGGACGATGACGGCTGCGAGGTGCCGCAACTGCCGCAGGATCCGCAACCATCCCCGCAGTTGCCGGTTGCCTGACCAGGGCGCAGCCAGCGCCCCAGCGCCTGCGCTGCGCGCGCACGTTGCGGTTGCACAAGCCAGGCCGAGGCGACGGCCTGCCAACGCGTCGTCAATTGAGGCGCCAGCTTGCGAAACGTGTGAAGCAGGCTTAGCGCCACAAGGAAGGCAATCACGACATACTGCAATCCGAGACTCAGGCTCACGTGAACCACCTCGCAATCTGATACGTCAGCAGCGATGCCGCGTAGGCCACCACAAACATGTAACCAAAGGAGATCGCGACATTGCGCCACGACCGCGTTTCGCGGCGGATCACCGCCAGCGTCGACATGCACTGCGGCGCGAACGCGAACCACACCAGAAGCGACAGCGCGCTCGCGAGAGAGAAGTTAGCGGCCAATGCGTGTACGAGCCCGACCGTGTCGGCGTCGCCGCCCACAGCATAAACGGTGGCGAGCGCCGCAACCGCCGTCTCACGTGCGGCAAACGCGGGGATCAGCGACAGGCTGATCTGCCAGTTGAAGCCGAGTGGCGCAAAGATGTACTGCAGGCCGCGGCCAATGTAGCCGGCGAAACTGTAATCGATGGCGGGCCCGGTGGCGCCCACAGGCGGCGACGGAAACGTGGAGATAAACCACATCAGCACCGTCAGCGCGAGGATCACGCCGGTCAGCCGCTTCACGAAGATGTGGCCGCGTTCCCACAGGCCGATCGCAATGTCACGTGCTTTTGGCAGGCGGTATGACGGCAATTCCATCAGGAGTGCGTGCTCGCTATGATCGCGGCGCAGACGCTTGATGACCCAGCCCACTGCCATCGCGCCGGCAATGCCCGCTGCGTACAGCGCGAACAGCATGAGCCCCTGCAGGTTGAAAATGCCCAGCACCCGATGGTTGGGAATGAACGCGCCGATCAGCAGTGCGTAGACCGGCAAGCGTGCCGAACAGGTCATCAGCGGCGCAACGAGGATGGTGGCGAGGCGGTCGCGTGGATCCGTGATGCTACGAGTGCCCATCACGCCAGGAATCGCGCAGGCGAAACTGGACAGCAGCGGGATGAACGAGCGCCCGGTAAGGCCCACCGACACCATCATTCGGTCAAGCAGGAACGCCGCACGCGGCAGGTAGCCGGATTCTTCCAGTACCAGAATGAACAGGAACAGCACCAGGATTTCCGGCAGGAAGCCAAGCACGGTGCCGAGGCCACCCAGCAAACCGTCGGTCACGAGGCTGTGCAGCGGACCGTCCGGCAACCATGCCCCCGCTTGCACGCCAAGCCAGGTGAAGCCGTCGCCGATTGCATCGGTCATCGGCTTGCCCACCGAATAGACCGCCTGGAAGACGAGAAACATCACCGCGGTGAGGATCAGCAGACCGAACACCGGGTGCAGCGCCCAGCGGTCGATGGCGTCATCGACCGCGTCGGTGGCGCGCGGCATCGTCACGGCAGCGGCCAGCAACGCGCGGACTTCGGCGTGCAGGTCGGCTTGATCGTGCGTTTTGTTAGCCGTTCCGGCTAAAACGCGCGTTGAGTCTGACGGCTGCGCATCCACGAGGTCGATCAGTTCGATCAGCGCGCGGGCGCCGTTGCGCTGAACCGCGATCGTCTGCACCACCTGCACGCCGAGCCGGCGCTGCAATTCGGCAACATCGATCGTGATGCCGCGCCGCGCGGCGGCATCCATCATGTTCAGCGCCAGCACGACCGGGCGCCCCAGCCGCTTCACTTCAAGTACGAAGCGCAAATGCAAGCGAAGATTGGTGGCGTCCGCGACGCATACGACGAGATCCGGAATCGCTTCGCCTCGATAGTTGCCGAGCAGCACATCCCTTGTGACACGCTCGTCCGGACTGGTGGATTTGAAACTGTACGCGCCTGGCAGATCGAGCAACTGGATCTGCCGCCCAGAAGGCGCAGTGAAGCGGCCCTCTTTGCGTTCGACCGTGACGCCAGCGTAGTTGGCAACTTTCTGACGCCCGCCGGTGAGTTGGTTGAATAGCGCTGTTTTTCCGCAGTTTGGATTGCCGACGAGAGCAACGCGCAAGCTTGCTTCGCTCATGAACCGGCGACCTCACGCACACTGACCCGATTGGCCTCGGCCTGGCGCAGTGCGAAACGGGTCGAGCCGATCTGGATAAGAAGGGGGTCCGCGCCCCACGGGCCATAGGCTACGACGCGCACGGGTTCGCCCGGCACAAAGCCGAGATCGCGCAGACGTTGGGCGATCGAATCGCCGGCGTGGATATCTTGAACACTTTCCACGATAGCGGGGGCACCTTTGGGCAGTTCGGGCAGGCGCATCTGGCTTACAGTTTGAAATGAGAAACGTTCTCATTATAGATGTTTACCTGTGCCAACGCATACGGGCCATGCTATCGCTGCGTGGTGAACGAATACTTTCACGCAGTTCTTCCATGACATCGACCGCGCGGTCATGGTAATTGGATGTCGCTGAGCCAATTCCAGCACAGGAAGCCCCAGCAAGACCGAGAAGAAAAGGATCAAGGCAGAGATCCCCACGGCGCGGGAGGCGGGGAATTTATTCGGATGGTGGGATAGGCGGCCGGGATCCGTCGTTGGTGTTGCCCGGCACATCGCAAGCCCTAGCGCAGCACCGACGCCGATCACGATCATTTGCGCATAAGCGGTCGTCAGTGTGCCAGGTAATGCGATGGAGATGAGCGCGATTGCCGCCCGGCGTCGCTCTGCACACATCCGCGTTGCCATATCCCATACCGGCTGGGCGACCACTGCCGCTGACTATGCCGCGCTTTCGGTATCACGAAGAAGGACTGTCATCGGTCATGTCGCGCCCACGGCTCACGGAGCGCGCGCATGCGTCTGAAGACAGGATCAGGTCACTCGCCGGAAAATCGAGGGTGCGCCGAGGTAATTTCGCTGGTAGGCGCGACTCGCCAGACAGCATTGCCTACGTCGTCCGCTACCAGCAACGCGCCGCGTGCATCCAGCGCAACGCCAACAGGCCGTCCTATCGCGTGACCGTCTGGCGTCAAAAAACCGGTCAGAAAATCTTCGGGGAGTCCGGCCGGCTTCCCGTCGACGAACGGCACGAATATCACTTTGTATCCCGTGCGTGGCTTGCGATTCCATGAGCCGTGCTGACCGATAAAAGCCCCACCTCGGTAATGTGGCGGGAAGACGGTCCGATCATAAAAGACCAACCCCAGCGATGCCGTGTGGTTGCCCAGAGCATAGTCCGGGGCGATGGCGGTCGCGACGAGCGCCGGACGTTGTGGCTTGACTCGCGTGTCGACATGCTGGCCGTAATAGCTGTACGGGAAACCATAGAAGGCGCCGTCCCTTACCGCCGTCATGTAATCCGGAACGAGGTTGTTGCCGAGATCGTCCCGCTCATTGACTGTCGTCCATAACGCACCGCTTTCGGGTTGCCAGGAAAGACCGTTCGGATTGCGTAGTCCTGTCGCATAGGGACGCAAGCTGCCGCTTTGCACATTGAACTCAAGGATCCTCGCCCGGCCTTCTTCCGCTGCTATGCCGTTTTCGCCTGCGTTGCTGTTCGAACCCACCGAGATGTATAGGCATCTGCCCGAGCGGTCCGCCAGGATGTTTTTCGTCCAGTGATGGTTGATCGGACCGGCCGGCAACTCGGCGACCTTGACTCCGGGGCTTTCGATCGACGTGGCGCCCGGCACATAGTCGAAACGCAGCAACGCGTCGGTGTCGGCCACATAGAGTTCATCGCCTATGAGCGCCATGCCGAACGGCGAATGCAGGCCACGCAAAAACACTGTTTGCATCTGTGCGACGCCACTGCCATTTGCATCGCGTAGAAGCACGATGCGATCGGGGCTCGGTTCACCTGCGCCCGCACGCTTCATGACCTGTCGTCGGATCCAGCCGGATAGGCCGCTTCCTGAGTCGTGTTCACGAGGCGCATCGCTTTGCGCCACTAGCACGTCACCATTGGGTAATGTGTAGAGCCAGCGAGGATGCGTTAGACCGCTGGCAAACTCGGTGACCGCGAAACCGGCAGGAGCGCGAGGCATGAAGCCGTCGGGGCGCGCCTGAACGGGCGCGATGTTGACCATTGGAATCAAGGCCGACTCGTACGCCGGAATGGCGGGCGACGCGCCGAACGCAGTATCGGCTGGACCTGATGGCCCTAGCGCGCATGCGGCAAACGGCAAAACCGATACTACAACCAGATGTCTGAACAGGTGCATGTGCCTTCCTGTGGCGAGCTTGAGTCAAGCAGATCTGATTGACGAGCAAGAAGCCGGCCTGTGAAGCCGTATGTCTTCCAGCCAACTGTCTGAGGAGTCAACGCGGTACTTCGTGCCTATAGCTGCATGCCGACGATCATCTCTTCACGGCCAGTGCGATTTTGTCGGCGAGCTGGTAATTAGGATCAGTCGGCGCGGAGCATCAGGTTTCCTTAAGGTGGGATTGTTAGCATCCTTTATTATTCACACCGATCATATGCTGGCAGTTTTTCTGGTTGTCGCGGGCCGCTCGCATGATCGAATACGGCGATTAGTTAGACAAACGGGGGATCGGCAGTGGTCAAGGTCAACGCAAGTCCGCGACCAGCATATGACGCCGTCGCGCGCACACTGCACTGGCTTACGGTGTTATTGATCGCGATTCAGTTTGCGATCGGCTGGACGATGCCTGGTGTCCATAAGGATACGCAGCCCGTTGGGTTGATTGCCTGGCATCTCGCTGTGGGCTCGACGCTTGTCGCCGTGATGGTTGTCAGGGTCGTCTGGCGGCTGACCCACAGGCCCGCGCCGGACGATTTGCCACCCGCATTGAGGATTGTGTCGCGACTCACGCATTTTCTTCTGTATGCCGCCTTGATCCTTGTGCCAGCGCTTGGGTGGATCAACGCATCATCGCGCGGATGGACGGTTCGCTTGCTGGGCGTCGTGCCATATCCCGCCCTGAGCGCTCCGGGTTCGGCGTTCGGCCACGAAATGGGTGACGTGCACGGCATCCTCGCATGGGTGCTTTTCGCATTGATCGGTCTGCACATAGGGGCCGCGCTTTTTCATCGCTTTGTTTTGAGGGACCATGTTTTGCAGCGGATGCTGCCTGAGCGGGTGCAATCAGGAAGGCAGCACGCCGACCGGAATTATTGAGGCCTCGCAATCGATGCGCAAAGGACAGGAAGAGCCCCATCGCATCAATCCGATTGGCTGGTTGCGCGCTGCAGTGCTCGGTGCAAACGACGGGATCATCTCGACCGCCAGTCTGCTGATTGGCGTCGCATCGGCGCATGCCGAACACGACCATCTCGTGCTGACGCTTTCTGGCAGTTGTAACGGGCATTCCAGGGCGACGTGTAGCCGTGGACTACATTCCACGCGTCACCACAGCAGATGCAGCGACACGTATCTGACTCGATCGCAACGCTGCGCTGGCGAATTGCTGCCCACATCTCAAGGCGATTACAGAGATGCTCGTATTGCTGCGTTACTCCACATGGCTTTGTGACGCAGTAGTACTTCATGATGAATAAAAAATGAGCTCCAAGATACGAAGGAGAGCGGCGCCCATTCCATCTCGGCCGTGATTCGCCAAGCCGCACCGCCGCGGTGTCGTCGGCGTGGACCGCGATGCCGCTTTCATTGGAATCTATATAAGCTTCCAATAATTCGTTGCTTGGCGTGGTTGTTCAATCGTTTAGCGATGCCCCAGAACCTGATTGGAGAGCGCGCCAAATAGCGGACGAGTTGCTACACTCCCCAATTCGTCATTTCGTGGCTTCTTCAAAGGGAGAGTGCAATGGAAGCAAATCTGAATGGGCGGGTCGCAGTGATCACCGGAGGTAGCAAAGGGATCGGACGAGCCATCGCTGCCAGGATGGCGCAAAGCGGTGCTGACGTCGCGATGCTTGCACGCAGCCCCGAGACGCTCGAGGAGGCGCGGCTTATCGTGTCAAAGACGGCAAAAGGTCGCGTTCACGTATTTCCCTGTGACGTGAAAAAAGCCGAGGATATCGCGGCTGCTTACTCCGACGTGATGAAAACTTTTGGCCGGGTCGATGTGGTAGTCAACAACGCAGGTGTCTCGCAAACCGGCCCGTTCGCATCTATTTCCGACGAGATCTGGCAGGCCGATCTCGACCTGAAACTATTCGCGGCAATTCGCCTGACGCGACTTGCCTGGCCGCAAATGATCGAACGACGCTGGGGGCGCGTGATCAATGTGCTCAATATAGGCGCAAAGGCTCCGAAAGCGGGATCCGCGCCCACGTCCGTGTCTCGCGCAGCCGGCATGGCGTTGACGAAAGTGTTGGCGGGAGAGGGCGCGCCATATAATGTCCTCGTCAATTCGCTGCACGTTGGCTTGATAGAGAGTGACCAATGGGTACGCAAACACTCACAGTCTGGTCACGGCTCTTATGAAGAGTTTCTTTCGAAGTTGGGCGAAAATGTCCCGCTTGGACGCGTTGGCACGGCAGAAGAGTTCGCCAATGTCGCCTGTTTCATGGCTTCGGATCTCGCGAGTTACGTGACGGGAACGTCTCTCAATGTGGATGGAAATATGTCGCCAGTTATGTAGTGCGGCCCACGCATAAGTTTCTGGCAGGACTGCCATCGGCGCGCCACGGACTTGTCACGCAGTGGGGACTACATTGTTCTAGCACGAGGTCCTTCTCGTGTCCGGTTTCAGGACCGTCTTTTGCGACATCGTGCGCGCTGCCGGGCCCGATCAGGTTGCCCATTGCGTTGATCAACTCGATGCCGCTGCGCTCGTCGAGCCCGACAGGAATTGCGTCGGCAGGTTCTACTGGGATGGACCCGGCGCCTCCCTTCGGGAGACACTGACGGACGTCAGCCTGACGTGAGGAAGTTCGTCATGAAATTCGACATTCTCGGTATCGATCTCGCGAAACAGGTCTTCCAGCTTCACGGGGCCGATCGTCGCGGGCGGGCGGTGCATCGCAAAGGCTTCGCGTGGCTCGCTGGCTGAATGCCTGCATACGCTGAAGCCGGGGCCCGCGACGGCCATCGTCGCAGCAGTCGGCGATGCCAGACAGTTCCGCAATGGCCGGCACCTGGCTGCCTGGCTGGGCCTCGTGCCTCGGCAGTATTCTTCAGGGGGCAAGTCGCGCCAGTGTCAGCCGGCGCGGTGACACCTACCTGAGCACTTTGCTCATTCGCGGCGCGCGAGCGGTGCTGCGGTTCGCGACGACCAAGACCGACCTGCACAGCGTGTGGCTGCAGCAACTCATAGCGCGACGGGGATATAACTGCACCGCGGTTGCGCTGGCCAATCATAACGCGCGTGTTATCCAGGCACGACTCAGCAGTGATGCCAGCTACGTTGCCCGAGGGATCGCCGCAGCTTCGAGCGTGCGCGCGCGCCGATGCGCCAGCGCAAGCCGCGCGGCCTACGCGAACCAAAGCGGCAAGCGTCGACGTACCGATGTCGCTGCCGCTTTCCCCTGAAGCCCTGTCCCGTCCGTCCGCCTAACGGAATCCGTAGGCGAGCACCTTCTTGCCCTCGAAACTGATTTGCACCGCTTCGGAGCATGGGTTCCCACACGTGCCATCGACGGTGGGGGGCGCAGCAGCGAAGGGGACCGTCTCACTGGTCATCTCGCCCATCACCAGTGTCGCATCCGAAGAGATAACGATATTCACGACGAGCACCACGCCTGCGGGACTCGCTTTCGTGCCGTAGTTGATCGTCATCGTTCCCGTGCAATCGCTATTCATCTCGTAGGTGCCGAACTGCGCGGAATTGAAGGCGCCGCCCGTTTTCGGCAAGCCGCCGATATTGCCCGCATCGCTGCGAGTGAAGTTGCCGTTGCCATCGAAGTTGACGATGGCGACGTCGTTGAGCAGCAGCCTCGACTGCGCGTAGTGAACCGCACCATCTGTGCCGATGATGCCGAGTATTTCGCCTTGCGCGCTGAATCCATACGAGCCTCTCAGCGTTTCGTTGGAACAGGTGGGGCCATTGGCATGCGCCGCACCGCTCAACGACAGAAGGGTAGCCACAACGGCCGCCGCACAGGTCAAACGCTTGCTTTTCATGTTCATCTCCTTGTCATCGACCGCGGTCGCCTCGCTGGCGTGTGCGTGATGCCGAGGCGCATGCACAGGCATAAAGCGTCGGGCAGAGGCTGGCCAGCGGCGGCACACCGCGCCGCTCACGCTGACCTGATTCATGGTGGTCAGAAGCGCGAGCCTGTGCCATCGACAGAGCATGAAGAAATCGTTAACCGTGCATCGACGGTATGTGGCGAAAGTGACGCGAAACGGGCAGGGCGGCGCACATCGCCCTGGTGGCCGGCGTCAGCCTGCCCGGCCCGCGCGTGAGGCGCGCGTGGAAACGATGGAAAGCGTGGAAACGCGATCTGCGCACGGCGTCCTCCAGGTCCAGGCGGCAGAACCATCGATACGCCAGGTTCACATGCACCTCTTCGCATAGCCTGTGCTCGGACCGGATGCCGAAACAGTAACCGACGATCAACATGCGGATCATGAGATCCGGATCAATCAATGGCGGCCCCATCGGACTGTAGAACGGCGCGAGATGCTGGCATAGATCGCACAGATCAAGGAGTGACCGATGCCTCTCAAAGCGGTCGGTGCGCGTCGAACGCGCTCTTCGGCGGCTTCGCGAAGCGCGCGTTATACGACGCGATGAAGGCGGGCACGTACGCGTTCGCGGCGTCAATGGTACTGATGCCGCGCAGCCGCAGTTCCTTCACGAGCCGGTCCTGCAGCGTCAGGTGCGCACGCTCGACGCGGCCCTTCCTCAAAGCAGTCAACTGCACGTGATCTGACCGATGCGACGCAGTTGTTCCGGGTCACCCATCCCTTCCATCCGCTGTACGGGCGAGAGTTCATGCTAGTGGACCGGCGCAAGGCGTGGGGAGAGGATCGCGTCTACTTCCATGACGACATGGGGAATCTGAAACGTATGCCGGCAGGCTGGACGAGCGCAGCGCCGCCAAATGCATTCGAGACAGTTTCGGCGGGACGATCGCATTTCCGCATCGAAGATCTGTTGCAATTGACCATGCTAATCGCCCGGTACAGAGAAACAAACGGACATTCAAAAGGGCACACAGGCAAGCGCAAGCTGTCAAGGAAATAATGCCATCTGTGTAAATGTAATTATGCCATTCGATGCGCCTGCAATACTTCCGCAAATGATTAGCTGATGAAGCAGATGAGAGCCTTTGTTTGAAGATATGAGGCGCGCCGGGTGACAGTCTTGAAAAAGACCTTGACATCGACTGTAAATGGTCATAATTTATATTACATATGGCTCGTACCCGAAAACCCGATCCCAAACTCGCTGCTCTCGAAGAGAGTGGCACTGTGAATCCGCGCCCGCAGGACATCGATGATCCTGCCTTCAGCGACAGCGACTTCTTCGATCCCCGGGATCTGGTTCAGGTCCGTTACGAAATGCTGCGACGCGTACGCGTGGAAGGGCAAACCATCGCGGATGCCGCCGCACACTTCGGAGTCAGTCGGCCGACCTTCTACAAGGCGCAGGCCGACTTCGAGCGCGACGGCCTGGCTGGGTTGCTGCCGGTCAAGCGCGGCCCGCACGGACCTCATAAGATCACCGATGAGGTGACGCGCTTCATCGAAGAAGCGCGCGCGACTCACGTTGGGCTGGAAGTGCAGGAGCTGGTCGATCGGATTGCGGGGCGGTTTGGCCTGGCGGTGCATCGACGCACCGTGGAGCGCGCCCTGGCGCGTTTGAAAAAAAAACGACGGTAAATCCCCCCGTAACGGCGCGCGATGCCCAGTCCCTGAGCCGATGCTACGAGGTCTTGCGCCAGGAGGTTCTCGATACAGGCGGAGGTGGTCCCACGCTGATGCGAGGCCGGGCGCTGTTCATGTTCAAGGGCATGGCGGTCTGGATGAAGTCGGTGACCGAAGCGTTTCCGT
Organism: Paraburkholderia sp. RL17-337-BIB-A; assembly: GCF_046025895.1. Classification (NCBI taxonomy): domain Bacteria; kingdom Pseudomonadati; phylum Pseudomonadota; class Betaproteobacteria; order Burkholderiales; family Burkholderiaceae; genus Paraburkholderia; species Paraburkholderia sp. RL17-337-BIB-A. The sequence goes on from NZ_JARESY010000001.1 coordinate 2,104,322, forward strand.
TTAGTCCATTACCGGTCACGCGCCCGAGCGGGCTGAATCTGCCTGTCGGTCTCGAACAGAACCTGATCGTCATTGTGGCGGCGATGGCAATTGCGACAGCGGAGGTGATGGCATGACCGATCAGACGCACGCGAAAGTTCAGGCCCGGCATCTGAAAAGAAGCGCCTACCTGTATGTCCGCCAGTCCACGTTGCGACAGCTGTTCGAGAATACCGAGAGCACTGAGCGCCAGTACAACCTGCGACAGCGCGCGGTCGCTCTTGGATGGCGCATTGATCAGGTGGTTGTAATCGACTCGGACCTCGGCCTGTCCGGCGCGTCTGCGGTTGATCGCCTGGGGTTCCAGCGTCTTGTCGCCGAGGTGAGTCTGGGCCGCGCCGGGATTGTGATGGGCCTCGAGGTGTCGCGCCTGGCGCGCAATTCCACCGACTGGCATCGGCTACTGGAGATTTGCGCACTGGCCGACTGCCTGATCCTTGACGAGGATGGCGTCTACGATCCCGCGCACTTCAATGATCGGTTGCTGCTCGGCCTGAAGGGCACGATGAGCGAGGCTGAGTTGCATGTCATGCGGGCACGACTGCGCGGCGGAATTCTCAACAAGGCACGTCGCGGAGAGCTGGAGATGCGGCTGCCCATCGGCTTTGTGTATGACACCGAGGCACGCGTGCGTCTGGATCCCGACGCACGTATCCAGGAAAGTATCCGGCAGCTCTTCCGCACGTTCCGGCGCACCGGTTCGGCCACGGCAACGGTCAAGGCATTTCGCGTGCAGGGTCTTCTGTTCCCCCACCGGATTTACCGCGGGGCACGAAAGGGCGATGTGCAGTGGGGCGAACTGGATCACTCACGTGTGCTGTGGGTCCTGCATCACCCGCGTTACGCAGGTGCATACTGCTTCGGGCGCACGCGCTATCGAAAGCATCCCGATGGTCAGACGGTCTCCGTCCGGCTGCCCTCTGCGCAATGGGTGTCGCTGATCCCTGACGCCCACGAGGCCTATGTGAGCTGGGAAGAGTTCGAACAGAATGTTCAGGTGTTGCGCGAGAATGCCCACGCACTGGGCATCGACCGGGAAAGGGGGGCGCCACGTGAGGGGCCGGCGCTGCTGCAGGGCCTGGCGATATGCGCCAGATGCGGTGAGCGAATGACGGTGCGCTATCACGTCCAGGGCACCCGCAGGGTGCCGGACTACATGTGCCAGCGTCACGGCATCGAACATGGGCGGCCGGTATGCCAGCATGTTCACGGTGGCGAGCTTGACGATGCTGTTGGCAGGTTGCTCGTGGAGACAGTCACGCCGGTCACGCTTGAGGTCGCGCTGGCGGTACAGGAAGAACTTGACAGCCGTTCTGAAGAGCGCGACCGACTGCACCGCCAGGAGTTCGAGCGGGCACGCTACGAGGCCGATCTGGCGCGTCGCCGCTATATGCAGGTGGATCCAGCGAATCGATTGGTTGCGGACTCGCTTGAATCGGAATGGAACCATGCGCTTCGCGCTCTCGCCGAAGCTCAGGATTGCTACGAAAAGAAGCGTGAGGCTGATCATGCCGGACTTGACGACAAACAGCGTGCGCACATCATGGCACTAGCCAGAGACTTCCCTCGTCTGTGGAACGATCCGCGCACACCTGATCGCGAGCGAAAGCGCATGGCGCGACTGCTCATCGCTGACGTGACTTTGCTCAAGGGTGCAGACATCTGCGTTCAGATACGCTTTAACGGTGGCGCCACGCATACGCTACATGTGCCGCTATCCATGCCAGCGTGGATATTACGGCAGACCCCACGCGCAGTCGTTGCCGAAATGGACCGGCTTCTCGACGAGTACACCGAGGGTGAAACGGCGGAGCAGCTGAATCGTCAGCAGCTCATCTCCGGCTGGGGTAAGCGGTTTAATTCCAGAATGATCACGCGGATTCGGCTGTCCCACGGGCTACCGAGTCATCATGACAGGCTGCGCGCACGTGGAATGCTTACACAAGACGAGATCGCAGAGCGGTTGGACGTGGCGCCGACGACCGTCAAGAGCTGGCGTCGTGCGGGCCTGCTTGTAGCGCACCGTTACGACGACAAGGGCGGATATCTCTTCGAACCTCCGGGCGCCGACGCACCAGTAAAGTTCCAGCATCAGGGAAAGACCCGTGGCCGACGCTCGGCCGCATAAACACCAACGCAACCGACATATGAGGTGCACTATGCAGCGTAGCCCTTGGCGGAACTGCTGTTCGCGCACCACGTGTCGATGTTCAGTTCGTACATCGCGCGGCCAAAGTGCGTCACGCCCCGGTCGCCGGTCTGCGTGTGCGTCGGCCGGAACACGCTGGCCTTGTCGCTATAGAACGCGACCGGCTTGCCGTAGCGCTCCAGATACCCACGCGTCGCCTCAAAGTAGCTGAAGGTCGATTCGGTCGCCGTGAAATGCAGCGCCATCAGCCGGCTGGTTGCGTCGTCGACATACACCAGCAGCGTGCATTGCGGTGCCCGTGCCTCGAACCACGGATGCTCGCTGCCGTCGATCTGCACCAGCTCGCCCAGACACGCGCGCCGGGCCCGCGGCTGGTAGAGCTTCGGCGGGCGCTGCCGGCGCGGAATCCATAAGCCCGCATCGGTCATCAGATGCCGCACGGTTTCCTTCGACAGCGTGATCCCATGGCATTCGTGCAGCTTCTCGCAGGCCAGCGTCGGCCCGAAATCGGCGTAGCGTTCACGGATGATCGTCAGCGCCCGCACAGCCAGTCCTTCATCCAGTTTCCGGTTGCCCGGGCGATCGCGTCGGCCCGAGCACAAACCGGCGGCACCCGAAGCCCGATAGCGGATCACCAGCCGCTCGACCTGGCGCACGCTCAGCCCGAGCCGTTCAGCTGCGCGCCCGGGCTTCAGTCCCAGCTCCACAATCGCCTGAATCACCTTTAAACGGTCGAGTTCGCGCATGTTCAGTGTCACCAGTTCGGCTGCACGCATGGCGGGCTCCCGCAATCAGACCGGAAACGCCGAGCATGGCACCCGCTGCAAAACACGACATCTGTAAATAGCCAGAACACGACATTCTCATATTGCCGCTACAATCCTGTCGAGGCCATTCTGAAATGTCCGCTTTCCGGCCAAGTTGAAATGTCCGGGTTTAAGGGGTTTGTTTCTAACGCCTTTTGTCTCACACATTGTTGAAGGACGACGCCTGAACTGGCAGGGCGCTTACGTCTGCGTCGATCACCTTTGCAGACCGACGGCCAGGTTTGCGTGGTTGTTGCATTTGCCGCTGCTGCGACTGTTCCAGAATCACACCATTGATATCGGCCTGCGTGAACTCGCGTTGCTTCTTCTTGCCTGGCGAGCGGCTTTGGACCCTGGTTGCAACGCCGAGGTGGGTTCGCGAAGGCGCTTTTCCGATCCGACTGTTATCGCGTTGAGCCTGGATCACCTGCGAGACCTGAAGCACGTGACCCAGCCGCTTATGCTCAACGACCGCGCCCTGGTCAACTTCGGTCAGCCGGTCGTACTGTCTGCATGACAGTGCATGACCATCGGCGCGGAGTTCGATACGCCCATCCGGGTACTCCCAGACCTCGATATACCGGCCGATCAGTTTGCGGTGCTCGGGCGTGTCGTTCAGCAGATACGTGACGCGGTCATACCGCACAGTCAATGACTTGCTCACCTTGCGCGGCTCGCGCCACGTGAGCACCAGATCAAGATTCTCGTCAGCCCTGAGTGGACGGTGAGCATCGAATCCGCTCTTTGGTGGCTTCGCGAAGCGCGCGTTGTAATTTGCCATGAAGGCAGGCGCATACGCATTGGCTCCGGCCGCCGTGCTGATGCCACGCAACCGCAATTCTTTTACGAGCCGGTCCTGCAACGTCAGGTGGGCCCGTTCGACGCGCCCCTTGGCGGGGCTACTGTTCGCGCAGAACGTGTCGATGTTCAGCTCGTACATCGCCCGGCCGAAATGGGTCACGCTGTTGCCATCCTTGTTCGCACCCGTCTTGCGAAACACGCTGTACTTGTCGCTGTAGAACGCGACAGGCTTGCCGTGGCGTTCAATGTACGCACGCGTCGCTTCGAAGTAGCTGAAGGTCGACTCGGTGGCTGTGAAATGCAGCGTCATCAGCTGGCTCGTCGCATCGTCGACGTACACCAGCAGCGAGCAGGCCGGCGCCCGTTCCTCGAACCACCGGTGATCGCAGCCATCGATCTGGATCAGCTCGCCCAGACACGCGCGCCGCGCACGCGGCTGGTAGATCTTCGGTGGCCGCTGCCGGCGGGGCACCCAGAGACCTGCATCCGTCATCAGACGCCTGACCGTCTCCTTTGCAAGCCGGATGCCGTGACATTCGTACAGCTTCTCGCACGCGAGTGTCGGCCCGAAATCGACATAGCGATCACGAATGATCGAGAGTGCCCGATCGGCCATCACCGCGTCCAGCTGGTTGTTGCTGGGCCTCGAGCGCCGACGCGACACGAGGCCTTCCGGTCCATGTTCGCGCAGTCGCGCAACCAGGCGCCGGATCTGCCGCGTCGTCAGCCTGAGCCGTTCTGCCGCGCGCCACGGCTTGAGCTTGCCGTCGGCGACGTCCTGAATGACCTTGAACCTGTCCAGTTCGCGCATCGTCATGGTTATCCGTTCGGTCGCAGCCATTAAAGCCTCCCGCGCCGGAACGCCGGCGGCTGGTCAGCTTACGCTGCGAAAAAGCGGACATTTGAACTTGGCTAAAAGCGGACATTACTACTTAGCCTCTACAAATCCAAATGTTGATAATTTATATTATGTAAAATCAAATATCTGAAAATTGCCACGTCGTCCTGCACCCGTTGCTTCACACAAATCTGTTCCCACTAGCCTGCATGCACTCCAAAAGCCAAACTGACGGACCCAGTACCTATCGACGATTCGCCGCGCCAGACCGCCGACGCACGCGAGTCAAATGACCAAGCAACTCACACTGCCCAACACGCCTCAAAGACCAACACCGATAAGCATCGTTCAGTCAGCCGTTCCGCGTCCCCAACCACCGCCTATTCCTTCGCCCCGCAGTCCTCCAACGCTTGCAGAAACGTCGAACTCCACCAGTGCACGTCGAACTTGCGGATCCGGTTAAGCAGCGCTTCGTGCCGGTTGATCCGCTCATCGAGCGACATCGTTAGCGCCCGCTGAATGGCCTGCGCCGTGCCTTGCGTATCGTAGGGATTGACCAGCAGCGCTTCCTTCAATTGCTCGGCGGCGCCGGCAAACCGCGAGAGCACCAGCATGCCCGGGTCGGCAGCGTCCTGTGCGGCGATGAATTCCTTCGCGACCAGATTCATCCCGTCACGCAAAGGTGTGACGAGCGCCACGCGACTCGCGCGATAGAGTCCCGGCAGACGCTTACGGGCCACGTTCCGATGAATGTAGCGCACCGGCATCCAGTCCAGCTCACCGAAGTCGCCGTTGATCGCGCCGCACAGGCTATCCATCTGGCGCCGCAGATCGTCGTAGGCGCCGACGTCCTCGCGACTCGGCGAGGCAATCTGGATCAGCGTCGCGCTATCGCGGTTTTCCGGGTAGTAAGTCAGCAGTTCGCGGAATGCATGAACGCGTTGCGGCAGCCCCTTTGAATAGTCCAACCGGTCGACGCCCAGCAGCAAACGCCGCCGCGAATATTCGTCACGCATTCGGACAAACATGTCGCGCCCTTCCTTCGAGTCGGCAAGACGAATGAAGTCATCGACGTCGATGCCGATGGGATACGCGCCGACCCGCAGCGTTCGATTGAACGCCCGAAGGCGATCCGGACTCAACCGCTGCGCCTGTGCCTCCGATTCAACGTAGTGAGAAAAATGCGTCAGGTCGGCTTCGCTCTGGAAGCCCACCAGATCGTATGCGAAGAGCGAACGCATCAGCCATTCGTGTTCCGGAATCGCTGCCATGATCAGCGGCGGCGGCATCGGAATATGCAGGAAAAAACCAATGCGGTTGGTGCATCCCATGGCGCGCAACTCGGCCGCGAGCGGGATCAACTGGTAGTCGTGAACCCAGATGAGATCGTCCGGCTTCAATAGCGGTAACAACTTGCGCGCGAATAGCTGGTTGACCCTGCGATAGCCCGCGGCGAATCGCGTGTCGAAATTAGCCAGGTCTAGCCGGTAGTGGAATACCGGCCACAAGACATCATTGGAGTAACCCAGGTAATACGTGTCGTGATCCTCGCGGCTCAGATCGAGTGTCGCAAGCGTGACGTTGCCGGCCGTTTGGACTTGAACTTCGCCCTGCCCGGCTTGCGCGCCATCCGCCGCTTCGCGGATCTTGCCGCTCCAGCCGAACCAGAGTCCACCTGTCTGCTGCAAGCTCTCACGTAACGCTACGGCGAGCCCTCCGGCTGCAGGTTTTCGCGGGTCTGTAGTGCGATTCGAAACGACGACTAGTCGACTCATGAGGTCCTTGTGTTGTTGCGTTCACAATCACGTGCTGATCGACCCAGTTTACTCTGTCGTTGCGGTTAGGGCACGGCAAGGCTAGCGCGCCCCGCCCTCCTGCGTCATGACCAGCGCGAGCGATGCGGAGAGAATCGATTTCGCCAGCTTGTCGTCGTCCACAGCGCGCGCCAGCGTAATGGCTCCCACGATGGTCGCGACGCTACCCAGCGCAGCTTCTTTGCTATCGCTGGATGCGGCTTGCGCTATTTGCGACGCGAGCTTGCGCACGTAGCCGGTAAGCCTCTCCCTGACGTCCGGATTCGCATGCCGCGCTTCTCCGGCGAGTGCGCACAGCGCACATCCATTGCCGGGATTCTTCACGTGACGCTCGTTGAGGAAAACCTCGGCGATAGCCTGCAGAGGCGTTTCCCCGCGCTTTACCGCACCGCTTGCCAGAGACGCTATGCGCTTCTCGCTCTGACTAACCGCGTGCTCGAGCGCTTCCAGAATCAACGCATCGCGTGATGAAAAATGTCCATAGAACGCGCCATGCGTGAGCCCCGCGCTACGCATGCAGTCAGCGACGCCGAGCGCTTCGATGCCGTGTTCGCGAATCTGCCGCGACGCGTTCTCCAGAACACGCTGCCGGCTCTCCGCCTTTTGTGCCTGCGAGTAACCCATTTTTTACCTCGCTACCCTTGACAATCTGCATGACGAGCATAATACTGAATTTGTGCATGATGATCAACATACAGAACGAGATGTTGACGATGCTCATGCCGGGTTGGATGCGGCGGCTGTCATGCGCTGCTTAACAGGGTTTTTGCGAGGTTTTTGCGCCACCAGCAGGCGCGGCCACTGCGATCTCGCGGCGTAATACACAGGAGAAGGAAATGCGTTTTACTGGAAAGACAGCGCTCGTCACTGGCGGCAACAGCGGCATTGGCTTTACCGCAGCGAAGCTTTTGATTGCTGAAGGTGCCCGCGTTGCGATCACCGGCCGCGATCGCGCGAAACTGGATCAGGCAGTATCCGAGCTGGGCGAAAACGCGCTTGGCATTCAAGCCGATCTCGACGATGAAACCGCCATCGAGTCAATGTTCAAGCAGATCAAGGAAACATTCGGCTCGCTCGACATCGTGTTCGCCAACGCTGGGATCTCCGGTCCGACGCCGCTCGGCGGCACGACCGCGGCTGCATTTGAGGCGATTCTTCGCACCAATCTCACCGCTGTCTTTCTCACGGTTCAAGCGGCGCTTCCGCTGATGAGCGCCGGCGGCTCGATCGTATTGAACGGCTCCGTGATGCGCGAACTGGGCTCGCCTGGGTCGGCTGCTTATTCCGCCACGAAGGCAGGCGTCACCGGCATGGCCAAGGTATTTGCATCCGAACTCGTGCAGCGTGGCATTCGCGTCAATACCGTGATTCCAGGCGGCACGCGCACGCCGATCTGGACGCGCGGCGCTCGGGCCGGCGCCACACTCGACGCGACCGAAGAGGCATTCGCGCCGCGCATTCCGATGGCACGCCTTGCTACCCCTGAAGAAGTTGCCAGGGCCGCGCTTTTCCTCGCGTCCGACGACGCCTCGGGAATCACCGCGGCGGAAATTGTCGTCGACGGCGGCACGATCGGTGCGCCGTGGGGAGCGCCTATGTTCCGCAAGGGATGAAGGGCCGCTTCTCGAGGACATCCTTAACGACACAGCGCGCCATAAAGACGTTGGGCCAACCCGCGTAAAACGCGGGTTGCGTCATGACTTCCGACTTCGGTAAATATGCACTCGACGGTGCGCCGCCAGCCGACTCCGCGTCATCGTCTAACCCGCCGCGCTGGCGGCTGGTATTAGCGCATGCATGATGACCTTTCAGGAAAGCTCTCGCCATGACACGGAAAAGGCGTGTGCCCCACAGCGACCTCCAAGCTTACCTTTCGTAAAACCCCGCCAGGGCAACAAACAGCCCTGGCGGGTCCCGCGCGCCGTTCAGGCGAGCTCGAACCGATCGAGGTTCATCACCTTGACCCAGGCCGCCACGAAGTCATGGACAAATTTTTCCTGCCCGTCCTCGCTTGCATAGACTTCGCCCAGGGCACGCAACTGAGCATGCGAACCGAAGACCAGATCGACGCGGCTGCCGGTCCACTTCACCTCGCCACTCTTGCGGTCACGCCCTTCAAACACCTCGCGAGCCGCCGAAGCCGGTTTCCATTCCGTGCCCATGTCGAGCACGTTGCGGAAGAAGTCGTTGGTCAGCGTTTCCGGCTTGTGGGTGAAGGCGCCTTGCGGATTCTGCCCGGTCCCTACGTTCAGCACGCGCAAGCCGCCGATGAGCGCGGTCATCTCAGGGGCGGTCAGGGTCAGTAATTGCGCCTTGTCGATCAACAAAGCTTCGGGCGGAACACTGTATTTGCCTTTGACGTAGTTCCGGAACCCATCCGCGATGGGTTCGAGGGCTCCGACGGATTGCACATCGGTCTGTTCCTGCGAGGCGTCCATGCGGCCGGGCGTGAAAGGCACGCTCACCTGATGGCCGGCGTTTTTCGCCGCCTGCTCGATGCCGGCGCTGCCGGCCAGCACGATCAGGTCGGCCAGCGACACCTTCTTACCGGACTGCGCGCCGTTGAACTCGCCCTGAACGCCTTCGAGGACTTTCAGGACCTTCGCCAACTGCTCGGGCTGGTTGACCGCCCAATCTTTCTGCGGGGCGAGGCGAATGCGTGCGCCGTTGGCGCCGCCGCGCTTGTCCGAACCGCGGAAGGTGGATGCCGACGCCCAGGCGGTCGACACCAACTGCGAGACAGACAGCCCTGATGCCAGAATCTTCTGCTTGAGCGAGGCGATCTCCTGCTCACCGACTAGCGGGTGATCGACCGCCGGAATGGGGTCTTGCCAGAGCAGTTCTTCGGCGGGCACTTCCGGGCCTAGGTAGCGGGCGCGCGGTCCCATGTCACGGTGCGTCAGCTTGAACCAGGCACGGGCGAAGGCATCGGCGAGCTGGTCGGGATTCTCCAGAAAGCGCCGCGAAATCTTCTCGTACTCGGGGTCCAGGCGCAGTGCGAGATCGGTGGTGAGCATCGTCGGCCGCAGTTTTTTCGACGGGTCGTAAGCGTGCGGGATGGTTTCGTCGGCACCCTTGGCGACCCACTGATTGGCACCGGCGGGGCTCTTGGTCAGTTCCCACTCGTGCTTGAACAGGTTCTCGAAGAAGCCGTTGTCCCACTTCGTCGGCGCGGCGGTCCAGGTGACTTCCAGACCGCTGGTGATCGTGTCGGCGCCCTTGCCGGTGCCGAAGCTGTTCTTCCAGCCCAGCCCCACGTTCTCGAGATCGGCGGACTCGGGTTCGGCACCGACGTTGTCGGCAGGACCGGCACCGTGCGTCTTGCCGAAGGTGTGGCCACCGGCGATCAGCGCGACGGTTTCCTCATCGTTCATGGCCATGCGCGCGAAGGTTTCGCGGATGTCGTGTGCCGCGGCAACCGGATCGGGATTGCCGTCGGGACCTTCCGGGTTCACGTAGATCAGCCCCATTTGCACGGCGCCCAGCGGATTCTCCAGAATCCGTCCGTTGTCGTCGCGGCTTACCTCTTCACCGTGTTTTTCTACGTCGGCAACGATCACGCCGCCGTCTTCGTTATCGCCTGCGGCTCCCTTGCCATAGCGGACGTCGCCGCCCAACCACGTCTTTTCATTGCCCCAGTAGACGTCCTGGTCCGGTTCCCACGTATCTTCGCGACCGCCGCCGAAGCCGAAGGTTTTGAAGCCCATGGTTTCGAGCGCGACGTTGCCGGTGAGGATCAGCAGGTCGGCCCACGAAAGTTTCTGGCCGTACTTCTGCTTGATCGGCCACAGTAGTCGGCGAGCCTTGTCGAGACTGACGTTGTCCGGCCAGCTGTTGAGCGGCGCGAAACGCTGCTGACCGCGCCCCGCACCACCGCGGCCGTCGCCGATGCGGTACGTGCCGGCACTGTGCCAGGCCATGCGGATGAAGAGCGGACCGTAGTGGCCGAAGTCCGCCGGCCACCAATCCTGCGAATTGGTCATGAGGGCTGCGAGGTCTTTCTTCACCGCAGCGAGATCGAGACTCTTGAACGCCTCGGCGTAGTTGAAGTTGTTGTCCAATGGATTGGACTTGTTGGAGTGCTGGCTGAGCAGATCGAGCCGCAGTTGCTTCGGCCACCAGTCACGATTGGTCGTGCCGCCGCCGGCGGCGTGGTTAAACGGGCATTTTGCTTCGTCTGACATGCGTCATCTCCTTGAGGACGTACCCACTACTTGTTGTGCTACGGCTCCTGAATTCTATGTATGGTGCATCGCCGACTTACACCGGCGGGGCTGGCGGGAAGTCACATAATGGGCGTTTCTGGTGTACCACTGTTGATCACCCGACGTGCATGGTCGTCGTCCGTGACGGATCAAGTGGCGCGCATTGGACGAGGATGGCTCGCGTCGGCAGGCTGCTGCACTTCAAAATATACGTGAGAGTGGCCGCCAATAGTATGGGATTGTGGCAATGCCAGTGATAGACCATGACTATGGCGTGGCAAGCGCTTCTGGGGCAGCGTTCGGCGCACCACACAGCGGCCGTTCAATGCGCATGAGGGACATACCGTCGTGCCAGCGCAATCGGCCACACATGCGTTGTGCATCGAGCAGCGATGTTTCCGTTCGTTCTTGCACTGCAGCAAACATTTGCCCATCTGAACATGTCGTTCTTATGCAAGCTGTCATTCAGGATTTCTGCGTGGCGTGTTTGTCAGCCAATAGCCATGCAGCCCACATCCCAACAGAATGGGATGTGCCTGCCATATAGGAAGGCATGCGTGGTTGCCGCGAGCAGCCATTCCTGCAAAAGGAAAATCGTATGTTGATGCGTGACCCCATCCCTAACGCCCTGAATCGCGGATCCGCCCTTCTTTCCGAAGACTCGCTGACCCAGGAGCCGCTAAAGACTTTCCACCATACGTTCGACATTTATCTCAAGGACTCGAACGCGTTCATGAATACGTATTTCTCGCGCTATTTCGAGTGGCAAGGTGTATGCCGCGAGCGGTGGTTTCATGAGTGCATACACAACGACTTGCTGGGATCGGACGGCATGTTCGTAACCAAACGCGCGCACCAGGAATATGTCCACGAAACCTTCCCTTTCCAGCACGTGGATTGCTATCTGAACACGGTGCAGGTCAAGCAGTGCTCGGCCTACCTGCTGTTTCGCTTCTGCGTGGATGGACGCGAGGTCTCGAAGGGTTATCAGCAGATCCTGTACGCCGGACGGGACCGCAAGATCAGGCGGTTCCCGGAAGGTATCGTCGAACGGGTCAAGGAGTATGAGCTGCCGTTGACGGCGCTAAGCGCCTGAGCGTGACGAATGACTTTCGCCGTTAAGTTTTCTCGCTGGTTTTTCTCGCTGTTTTCTCGTTGAGTTTTACTAGTGGGTTTCAACACTAACTTCCAACCTTAACCTTCACCTCTGACGCCGGCGCATGGAACGCGCCGGCATTTTTTTCAGTGCGCGATCCGCTACCGAGCCGGGTACCGGCAAGCGCACGGTGAACGTGGTGTGGGCGCCACGCGTCGAACTGCATTCGATACTGCCGCCCAGAAGCTCCGCGGCGCGGCGGCAAAATGCCAACCCCATTCCCGCGCCGCTGCCGTGGCGCTTGGTCGAGAAGAAGGCGTCGAAGATATGCGGCAGGACGTCGGGCGTGATGCCCGGGCCGGTGTCGCGGAATCGCAGTACGCAAAACCCCTGCTCCGGCACCGCACTGATCGCAATCTCGCCCTCGCCGCTCACATGAATGGCGTGCAATGCGTTTTTCAGCAGATTGAACAGGACAAAAACCGCCAGCGTGTCCGAGCCTGAAAAGCAGAGGGCCGGGTCGATCGGCGCCACGCTAACGCGCGCCCGTTCGTCGCCGCGGAACGGATAGCGTTCCAGCGCCGACGTCACGCATTGCTGGATGGAATGCGGGCTGAAGCGGGTGCGGTCCAGTCGATCGAGGGTGAACGAAGCGAGCGCCATCTCGACCATTGCGCTCGTGCCCGACACCTCCCGTCTGATCGATGTGGCGAGCTGGCTAATGCGTTCGGCCTGCCCGGCTTGCATCTCATGATCGTCGTAAAGCCCGTGTGTGACGGCCAGCTGGTAACCGTTGAACACGTGGGACCAGACGCTGGCGATTTCATCGGCGTGCATGGCGATCGTCGCGAGCGGTGTCGCGATCTCGTGCGCGATGGTCGCCGCGATTGCATAGGGATGAATCAGGTGGTAGCGGACGATCGTGATCGCGAGCAGCCCCAGGCTGAGGGCGATGAACAACACGCCCGGCGGATAGAACGGGTAGCCGTAGTTGACCGCATAGTCGACCGCTGCAAACGAATACAGGCAAAGGCTCGCAAAGCAGAGGTCGAGGCGCCTGCGCGCTTCGCCACCAGCCTGTTTGCGGGCGGCGAGCAGAAGCTGTCCGCTGCGGCCGGCGAGCAACACGGTTTGCAACACGTGCAAGGGGTGCAACGTCCCGGCGCTCGGATAGTAGCCAAAAAAGTAGTGCCGGTAGCCGGCAACCACTTCGCTGCCGGGCAGCAGCACGGCCAGCACAAGACACACGCCGTAAGACGCGAGCAATAACGGCCGTTCACGGCGTCTTGCCGCCACCTCGGTGACGAAGTGATAGAACGTGGTGGGCAGAAAGAGAATAAAGAGATAACCGACGCGGACCAGCACGCTTGCAAGATGGGGGTTTTCGGTCTGGAACAGCAAGGTCCACGTGCCCTGCCACGCGAACGTGGTCGCGCACATCAAAAGGAATGGCGCTGACAGACGCGTCACGCCTTGTGTAATCAGTACGTAAAGGCCGAACACCACGAACAGCGCGGACACAAAGGCAGTCGGAATGGCGTACATGTGGCTCGATGTGTCTGGAAACGTTGGTCTATCCCGGCATATTCATAACGGACTACGCGAAGGGCCCAACCCGTCAGCCGCGGGCGTGCTGATTCCGGTCGCTCCGCCATCGCGCAAACGTCTGTGCGTTCAAACCCAGGTCTTTCGCGTCTATTCGGGTCCAGCAATAGAACGCGTCGTCCCAGTCGGGGATGGTTCGGGGTGTCAGCGTCGTGAAACCCGCGTCCGGACGAAACGCCAGGTGCGGCCAGAAAACGGGCATCGACTCGCGTACCGCCATGCGCCTCAACAGATCCACCGGCCCGCTCTCATCCGCCACGATCTCCGCCTGGGCGATCCAGTCGTTCTCAGCCCACGCAAGGAAAACGCTCGGGTTGCCCTCACGGTCGAACATCAGAATGGCATTCTGCTCCGGACGCCAGTAGTACTCGACAATGCCTTCAGCGGCCACCACCTCGTCGAGAACCTTTCTCGTTCTCGGGTCGCAATAGGTGACGCCATTCTCGCCCAGGCCAAGCCAGCCCGCCTCTGAACCATGCCGCTTTCTGGCGTCTTTCAGAAAATGGACCAGTCTGCTGGCTGAGTCCGCATCCGTCTTTCGCAGATACAGATCGACAATGCCGGCATTGAAAGCCTTGACCGCGACGGTTTCATCCGCGACGCCGGTCAACAGCACTTTCGCGCAACGCAAATTGGAAATGGACGAAAGGAATTCGACGCCGCTCAGTCCCGGCATGTCGTAATCGACGACAACCGCGGCTACCTCCGAAAATCGGGAATCGCGCGCCAGTATGTCTCGCTCCGCCGAGCTTTCGACAAAGCGCTCGAGGCCCGTCTCGCTCAGACCGGCCGACGCCGGCGCGAACTGCAGCGAATTCTCGCGGGCATGTTTGCGGATGAAAGCGAGTGCGGTTTGAGGTCGCGTGAAAAACAGATTGGTGGAAATATCCGGAAAAAATCGGCGCAACGCATCGAGGTAGCTGTCGTTGTCATCCACGAAAACGACAGATGACGGATAGAAGACTGGGGGGCGAATAAAGTTGTTCATGTTTTTTACGTGGAATATGCGGCGCGCCTCGCACCGGCTGACACGCCGGTTTCTCTCACGCTGGCTCCCGGGCCAATTCCCGCTGCCCCATATAGTACCGGGGACTTCACATGAACGTGCAAACTTGCGCTACGTGTGCGTCACAGTATGCAAATGGAATAATTTCTCTCAATCAAGCCGTGTTCTCGCGACGCCCCACGAGAAATATGCGCCACTGCACAATCGCGAGCAACTCGCCTCCGTAGAATCGCATTCGGCGCCTACGCTTGTCTCTCCATGCGATGTCAGCGCACCTGCGTGACGACGACCGCCCGTTGCCGGCCTGGACTACCCGATGCGTCAACTGTCACACGCAAACGGCGTCGACGACTGCCTTCGCCCAGCCGTTGACGCCCAGCTATCTGCTCGATGCAATAAGCCGCCGTGGCGGCCCCCCGAGTCGCTATAACCCGGCGACCCTCTATCGCGCGCTCAGGGACGGCATCGATCCGGACAACATCATGCTGCGCAAGTCCATGCCTCGCTACGAGCTTGCCGATACCGAGTGCGCCGCGCTCTGGCGTTTCATTACCAACGACTAACGTAGAAACGCAGTGAAGCGAGCCGTTTTCCCACCAGTTCGGCGCCCGTTGCGCGGCGGACCTTGCTCGCACCCGGCGCGAGCCACGTCGAGGCCCGCCTAATCGTTCAGTTGCTCCTTGAGCCGCGCGCGGTGCGCCGCGACCTTCGCGCGATTACCGCAGATTGCCATGCTGCACCACCGGCGGGCGTGACCGCGCGTGTGATCCGCGAATAACAACGTGCATTTGGGGCCTTCACACGCTTTCACGTGCGTGAAATCCTCTTCACATATCAGCTTCGCCAACACCTCGGCGATGGGCATTAATAGCGACGCTGCCGCCTGCCAGCGCCGCTGCGCGCGAAGCTCGAAATGCGTGACCCCCTCCGAAGCGTTCGCGATGATCTGGCCGTGCTGCTGGTCCTGCTCGAGCAGTTGGTTCAACGGTTCGAGTTCGCGTAGATCCGTGGCAAGCAGCGGCCGCCCCCTCCTCTCCCGGACAAATTCCCTGAACCACTCGCGCAATTCGCGCGCGCGTGCCGCGACCTCGTCGAGTTCGGCTGCCGTCGACCGGTTCCGTATGTCTTCGAGCGCCGCGCGCGGCGCGAGCCCCGCCTGATCCAGCCACGCCAGCAAACCTTCCCCGTCGCTGATCCAGTCCACCGGTTCATCCACCGGGGTCGCGATCGAGTTGAGGAAATCGAGGCCTGGCGCGTCGGCCAGCAATATCGCAGGGATTTGACGGTCGTCCATCTCTCATCGCGATCTGAAGTGACAATGAAAGCATTGTAACCTCTAAAAATGGTCTTGACAAGTTACATGGCTAGTTTGTAACCTGTAAATGCGCATTAATAAGGTTACTACATACGCGACGCAAACACGACGTGAGTGCCTGACACGCAGCGCCTAATTCCTTCAAAGGAGCGAAAAATGTCGATTGGTCATGCGACTGCGGTGCTAGTGCACGGCGCGTGGGCAGATGGTTCGAGCTGGAGCAAGGTCATCCAACGTCTGAATGCACGCGGCATTCATACCGTTGCGGCGCCGTTGCCGCTCAGTGCCCTGCAGGATGACGTGGCCGCGCTCGACAGAACGCTGGAACGCATCGAAGGCCCGGTTGTGCTTGCAGGGCATGCCTACGGCGGCGCTGTGCTCGGCGCGACGCGCGCCGGCAACGTCAAGGCGCTGGTCTATGTGGCCGCGCTTGCGCCTGACGAAGGCGAAACCGTCGGCGATGTGTTCTACCGCGGCGCCGCGCACCCGCTGGCGCCCAAACTGTCACCGGATCGGCACGGCCTGATCTGGCTGCCCGACGAGGCATTCGCGGCGGCGTTCGCACAGCACGCCAGCGCGCAGGAGCTGACGGTGCTCGGTGCGATTCAACGTCCCATTTCGGTTTCGTGCATTGGCGAGGCGGTTGGACGCCCGCTCTGGAAGGACCGGCGGAGCTGGTTCCTGAGCGCTGGCGAGGACCGGATGATCAATCCCGACACGCAACGTTTCATGGCACAGCGCATGAACGCGCGCGTGCATTCACACGAGGTCGATCACACGCCCATGATCACCGCACCTGACGCCGTCACCGACGTGATCGTCGAAGCGATCGAAACGGTCTCGGCTCGTTAGGGATATCTGTAACTGTCATAGCGGCATACGCCTGCCATTTTCAACACGCCATTCACCCAATCAGGAGTCGAACCATGTCCTCTATTGCCTATCGTCACGCTGATGTAGACGGCTTCAATGTGTTCTACCGCGAAGCGGGTCGGTCGAACGCGCCGAAGCTGCTGCTCCTGCACGGTTTTCCGAGCTCGAGTCACATGTTTCGCGACCTGATCCCGCTGCTTGCGGAACAGTTTCATATCGTCGCGCCCGATCTGCCCGGTTTTGGTCAATCGGACATGCCGGGTCGCGATACGTTTGCCTACACGTTCGACAACATCGCCAACGTGATCGAACGCTTCACCGAGCAGATCGGTTTCGATCGCTTCGCCGTGTACGTGTTCGACTATGGTGCGCCGACGGGCTTCCGGCTTGCTCTCAGGCACCCCGAACGGATCGCCGCGATCATCTCGCAGAATGGCAACGCATACGAAGAAGGCTTGAGCGAGGGCTGGAATCCGATCCGCGCTTATTGGCAAGATCCTTCCCACGCCAATCGCGAGGCACTGCGCGCGATGCTGACGCATGAAACGACCGTGTGGCAGTACACCCATGGCGTGCAGGATACGGCTTCCGTCTCCCCCGACGGCTACTCGCTCGACGACTTCTATCTGAGCCGCCCAGGCGCGGACGAAGTCCAGCTCGATCTGTTCCGCGACTACCGGAATAACGTCGCGTTGTATCCCGCATTCCAGCAGTATTTCCGCAGCCACCAGCCCCCTTTCCTTGCCGTGTGGGGAAAGCACGACCCGTTTTTCCTGCCGGCCGGCGCCGAGGCATTCAAGCGCGACATACCGGACGCCGACGTGCGTTTTCTCGATACGGGTCACTTCGCACTGGAAACGCATGCGGCAGACATCTCCGCGGCCATTTCCGGATTTCTGATTCGCTGATCTGGAAACACAGGAAGGTTGTTGTCCACTCAATCGATGTTCAAGCGGCTCATGCACGAGTCGAGGAGATAGAAAATGCCGTCCAGCAAGGTAGCCATCGTGACAGGCGCGAGCCAGGGTATCGGCCGCTCCACCGCCATCAGATTGGCGCGAGACTTTGCGTCAATCGTGCTGGTTGCGCGCAATCGCGAGAACCTCGACCAGACCGCCGACGCAGTCAAAAAGGCCGGCGCCGAGGCGCTTGCGCTCGACCTCGACCTGTCCGATCCGGCGGCCGCGCAAACCGTCGTCGACCAGACATTGTCGGCGTTCGGGCAGATCGACGCGTTGCTCAACATCGCGGGCGCGGTGCCGCAAATCGATGTCTTCGAGATGACCGACGATCAATGGGAGCGAGGCTTCGCGCTCAAGCTGCACGGCGCGCGGCGCTTGACGATCGCGGCGTGGCCGTCGTTGAAGAAAACCTCAGGGTCGGTGGTGCTGATGTCGGGCAACTCGGCGCTGTTTCCCAAAGCACCGTACGCCGCCGTGGGCACCATCAATGCGGCGATCGTGGCTCTCGCGAAAGCCTTCTCGGACCGCGGGATCGCAGACGGCGTGCAGGTCAACAGCGTGCTGCCCGGCCCGGTGATGACCGGCCGGCGGCAATCCTATCTGGAACATTGGGCGCCGCTGCACCACATGACGGTCGAAGAAGCGACAGCGCGGTTTCCTCTCGAAGCGGGGATCGCCCGGTACGGCACGCCCGAGGAGATTGCCGAACTGATGGCGTTCATCGTCTCGCCTGGAGCTCACTGGATGACGGGCTCGACGTTGAGGATGGATGGCGGCGAGGTCAAGTCGATCTGAAATCAAATCGGTCTGAACCGGACGATCGCGAGACGGCCAGAACGCCGCGGGTCGATTGATAGATTGATACTCAGCCGGACATTCTTCAATTTCCCGTTCGGCAAAACTTTGCAAACGCGTCACAACAGGGAGAGCAGGCCAACCAGAATGAGGCTCGATGCCCAGATTGCATCCAGGTTGAACCAGCTCCGTGACACGAACTTCAACCCCAGGTAGCGGAAGACCAGCCAGGCGAGGAGTCCGCCGACCAGCAGCATGGCGGTAGCGTGAACGGCGGAGACGAGCAGCGCCATGCCCAGATTGGCGCCGATCAGCGCTTGCGCGGCCTGGTGCCCTCCGTCCAGATCGTAAGATCGGCACAGTCCGAGGTAGATCGGCACGAGCATCAGTCCGGCACCGTGCGCAATGGCCACGGCAAAAGACCAGAGCGCGAGCCGTGACGGCGGGATGCGCGCGAGAACACGCGGATGGCGTCGCCGGATCAGCAGGAAGGCGCCGAAGCCAATCACGAGAATACTGGCGCCGACCTGGATCTGACGTTGCCAGGCGAGCAGGATGGCCAGCACGGCGAACGGCATGATCACCGCGAACATCGCCAGCACATGCCCCGCCGCGAGATAGACGAGCGCTGAGAGCAGCGCCCGCGCGCGTCTTTGCATCAGTCCGTTGGAAACCGCGAGCGGCCATCCCATCGCCGGATTGACGCCGTGATAGAGGCCACTCGCGAGGACGGCTAACCAGAGGCTGGTCTGCGACCAGCCGCTCCCGATCAAACGCCCACCGACGGATAACAGAACGAATCGGTCGAGCAGTCGCCGCCTTCGAGCCGGATCTGGTGGGCCCGGTATCCCTGGGGAAAGTCCACCCAGTAATCGTCCGCCAGCGCGAGGCCGCCGCCGGGCTCGGCCCGCGCCATGACCTGTGCCGCGGGCACGCCGTCCGGGTAGAACTGGTTGTCCCAGGTCGAATAGAGCGAATTGGTCCAATAGACCCGCTTGCCGTCGCGGCTGATCTCGACCATCTGCGGACCGCCCGCGAAGACTTTACCGTTCGCATGGGGCGTGCGCCGTGCAATCCCGCCGATGTGGACCGATCCTGTGAGCTTCGGCTTGCGGGGTTCCGTCACGTCGTACTGGCGCATCTCGCCGGTGCCCCAGCAGGCGACGTAAAGGAATTTGTCGTCGATGGAGAGATCGATATCGGTGACGAGCGGCGGCACCGCGCCGAATCCCTGAAGCAACGGAGGCAACAGTTCCGTGGCGGCGGGCTCGGCCGGAATGGTCGCGGTCTTCTCGATATGGAACTCGCCGCCTTCGCGCCACCAGGTCCAGATCGACCCTTCCAGGTTGGTCGTGTCGACCACCACGCCGATAAAGCCGTACTCCCGGCTCGGATCGTGCGCGGGCCGTACTTCGAGCGCCATCTGGTGGTTCGCGCCGAGGTCGAGTGTCTGCACATTGCGCCTGCCCCGCAGGTCCCAGAAGTGGATGCGATGCCCATACCTGTTCGAGAGAAGGTCCTCGGGGACGATCCCGTTCTCGAATTGCGGCGGCAATGCCCACTCGCTCGACACCATATAGTCGCGCGGCAGATTCCACCAGAAATCGTAGTGTTTCTCCTGCAAACCGCGGTCGATCTCCCAACGGCCGAGCACCTCGAACGTTTCGCAATCCATGATGAAAATACCCGGCGGCCCGTCGGTGCCGTCTTTCCCTGCGCCGCCGAGCGTGCTGACGTAAATCCCTTCCGGGCCGCAATGGACCGTATGCGGACGCGAGTAGCCCGTCTTGCGGAAGATTTCTTCCGGTTCGATGATCTTGTGAATCCGCGCCTGCGTCGGATGCGGATGCGTGTCCACGATGTAAATGCGTGAAGAACGCATGCCCGGAATGATCAGATAGCGCCGTTCGAGAAAGGCGTGGCCGGTCAGCGGCGACAGTGCCGACGAGCAGGCATTCCAGCCGAAATGATGGAATTCGTCTCCCTTGTGCGGCACCGGCACCGTGTGAACCACCTGGCTGTAGGTCGGCGAGCCCGGCTTCACATCGACGACGGCGAGTGCGTCGGGCTGCGAGAAATCGGGGCTGAGCAGCACCGTGTAGGCGTACTCTTCCGCGGGCGCATCCATCGCGAGTTTCGGTGAGGCGTGGAACGTAGGATCTGGGCGCATACCCATGACGGCACTCTCCTTTTATGGTTCGGGGCGTGAGGCGTTCACCTGCTCATTCACCTTGTTATTCACCCGGACGGGGGCCGCCCGCGTGATGGCGAACCGGCGTGCGTCGGTGAGCTGCACGGCCTGACAACTGACAGCGGCGGACCAAGGCTGAACCGCGCTCAGTATTAGATGTAGTCCACGGCAGAAGTGAGAGCAACCGAAAGTTTCGTTAGCCGTTCGAGCGCTGGGCATTTTGTCGGATCAAACGTCATATCTGAAACGATAACAGACGCCCTGGTTCTATCGCATTGTTTGGTCGAATCTTCCGTGTGACATCCGGATGCAATTTAGCCGCGACCGTCGAGCATGGCCTCAACGCGGCTTTGCATGTTTTTCCGGCACCGGCAAGTCGTACGTTTGCTATTGACCGGCGTCAGCGCGATGCCTTCCGCCTTGAGCAGTCGCCACCGCGCCGCGAGAATCGTCGCGAGGATATTTGAAGCAGCGCTACTGCTTCGGTTCCCTGACGATTTCCAGAGAACTTTTCACATGGCACTCGCATATAGCAATGCGGACACAGAAGGAAGCGGTTTGACGCTAGGGGGAACGACGAACCTGCGCGTCGACTGACGACTTGCCTCCAGCGGTATCCGCTGCGCCCGCGCCCGCCTTCACGCTGCCGTCGGCCTGCGGCACTTCGATGGGCTTGACGACGACAGGGGCGGTACCGTCTTCTTTCAAACCGAGCTTGTCGGCGGTCTTGGGCGTCACGTCGACGATTCGATTCTTGACGTAGGGGCCGCGATCCCTGATTTCGACCACCTCGCTGGCGCCGTTTTGCAGATTCGTGACGCGGGCCTTGGTGCCGATCGGTAGCGTCTTGCTCGCGGCGATATTGGACTGCGGATCCATGGGCGTACCGTCGGCCATCTTTTTCGTGTAGAAGTTTCGACCGTAATACGAGGCCCTGCCCTTGCGTGCCTTGCCGGTGCGGTCAAGACCGGTGTGGTGAGTTGCCTTGGGGCTCTCCTGTGTGGCATTTGCCGTGGAGTTCGCTTGCACGGCATTTGCCTTGGGGCTCACCTGTGTTGCATTTGCCGTGGGGCTGACCTTTACGGCGTTTGCCCCGGGGCTCGCCTGCGCGGCATCAGTGGTGCTTGCCGGCTTTGGCGCCGCAGTTGCCGTGCTCAGGCCGCACGACAGGACCAGAACCAGAAGCGCCCTCCCAACCTGCGCCCGTTGCGTTTTCACACGCACGCCTTCCGCTTCGAGACGACGGCCGAATAGCCGATTCTCCGTGGTATGAAGATCACTTTCCATTGCCCCTCCTTTTAGTCTGTCAAAAGCAGCGGGCACCTGATTCAGCGAAACGGGCATCTGAATGACGGGTGTATGCAGGAGGTTGGGACGCAATCTGCATTCCTGCCGATTGGAATGCGGCGGAGGCTACCGCTTTCAACGCCGCCACGACCCATGCGGTAATTCAACGTCCCGCTTCGCCGCAGCCAATCCTTCGGCGATGCCCGCACGATCCAGCGGAATGCAGTAGACCGGTTTTGCACGCTCGAAACGCCAACTGTCTTCGAGCGCCCCGGCATCGACCGGATCGAAACCGAATTGATCGAGAAGCCCGCTCACGACGTGTCTGGCCTGCGCATCATCGCCGGCGAACGGCAGCGCCCGGCGCTTCGGCGTGCCGGCGGGCTTGCCGTGCGTTTCCAGGTCCCTGGCCAGAATTGCGTTGAAGGCCTTGACCACCTTCGCGCCCGGCAACGCGGCGGCCAGCATCTGACTCGTCGTTGTCGAGTGACTCTCCAGCGCTTCGCTCCGGCCGTCGCGTTCGGGATAGTGATTGCACGTGTCGATCACGGTCTTGCCGTCGAGCGCCGCAACCGGCAGCGCATCAATGCTGCTGAACGGCAGGGCAACCACCACCACGTCGCCGAACTCCGCCGCCTGTTCCGCCGTGCCGAGCGCACAACCGATTGCCGCGGCCGTGCTGATCAAGGTCCGCGGATCGCGAGAGTTGCTGATCATGACTTCGTGACCTCTGCTCTTCGCGAGCGTCGCCATCGCGCGGCCGATAAAGCCGGCGCCGAGAATGCCTATCTTCATGTTCCACACTCCATGTCTATCTGAGGATCGCTCCGTTGAGCGCCCGCCCATCGGTGAGAAACACTATGATTCAAAACTGAAGCCGGATAAATAGGCATAATTCGGCGACTGTCGAAACTATGGGTGGGGAATGATGGACCGTCTGACCAGCATGGCTGTATTCGTGAAAACGGCCGACAGCGGCTCGTTCGCCGCGGCCGCACTCGCGTTCGGCATCTCGTCACAGATGGCCGGCAAGCATGTGAGCACGCTGGAGGAGCGCGTCGGTGCGCGTTTGCTCAACCGCACCACGCGCCGCCAAAGCCTCACCGAGATCGGCCAGATTTTCTACGAGCGCTGCAAGGTGTTGCTGGCGGATGCCGAAGCAGCCGAATCGGTCGCGCAGGAGCTATCGGCCGCGCCACGCGGGCGGTTGCGCATCACCGCGCCGGTGACCTTCGGCGTCTGCTGTCTCGCGCCGATGATCACGCGGTATCTGAAGGCCCATCCCGAAGTGCGGGTCGAGCTGGCGCTGACCGACCGTTTCGTCGATCTGATCGACGAAGGATACGAAGCCGCGATCCGTCTCGGCTCGTTGTCGGATTCCTCGTTGATCGCAAGGCCCTTGATGCCGTATCGGCTGATCGCCTGTGCGTCGCCTGGTTACCTCGCCGAACGCGGCGAGCCGCTCACACCGCAAGCGCTGACGGAGCACGAGTGCCTGGGCTTCGTCTATACGAACTTGCCGGTCGCGACCGAATGGCGTTTTGCCGATGCGCAAGGCGAACACGTGGTGCCGGTCTCAGGCCGTTTTCAGGCCAACGACGTGAAGGCGCTGCTGGCCGCCACCCTCAATGACGGCGGCGTGATGCTCGCGCCCGAAGTGGCGGTGAAGGACGAGCTCGCCGCGGGCCGGCTGGTGCGTCTCCTGAACGGCTACGAAGCGCCCGCGCGCCCCATGCATCTGGTATTTCCGGCGAGCCGCGCCACCCCGAAACTGCGCGCGTTCATCGACCAGGTGGTGGCCGAATTCGGGCCGCACGCCGCGTGAATGAGCCGCCGGCCAGAGCTGGCAGGCGCCTTCCGCTAGCCGCCAATCTCCACCCATTCACCGCTAGAATTGCCGGCTTTGTCCGCGTCGGGCGCGCGACAAGGCAAAATACGGGTTTTGCGCGCGCAAAACGCAGCGCAAGAGCGGATGAATCAGACCTCGGCGGCATGCGTGCCGCCGACCCTCGCAAAGACGCATGACGACGACGGTCCGGCAGCCCAATCAGGCTCGCCGGGCCCGTCGCGTGCGCCGCAGCCAGGACAGCTCGTTCTTTAACAGAGCCCCTCAGGAGCATTCATGACCGATTCGAACCCCTCTTTTCTCGGCAGGATTTCCCTTGCCGTCAGTACGTTTTTCAGCATTCTCGGTGACGGCGAGTTCGCCGCCGGGGTGCTGCGTCTGCGTCACGGTGGCGCCGCCGGCGCGAGCGCCGCGCCTGTAAAAGCACCCGCCTCCGCGACCGCTCCTGCCGCTGCCCCGGCGCCCGTGCCTCAAGCGGCGCCCGTGCTCAAGGAAGCAAACCCGGACGCCGCGCTCCAGCTGCTCGGCCTGCTGCAACGCGACGCACGCTTCATCGATTTCATCGAAGAAGACATCAAGGGCTATAGCGACGCCGACATCGGCGCTGCCGCCCGCCTCGTGCACGACGGCTGCCGCGCGACGCTGCGCGAGCATTTCACGATCCGCCCGGTGCGCGACGAAGCCGAAGGCAGCCGCGTGACGCTCGCCGAAGGTTTCGACGCCAGCTCGGTTCGCCTGACCGGCAACGTGGTCGGCAAGGCACCGTTCAACGGCAGCATCAGCCACCGCGGCTGGCGTGTCGACGAAGTGCGTCTGCCGAAGCTGACCGACAGCCACAATGCCAAGGTGATCGCACCGGCCGAGGTGGAGCTATGAGCGACGCACGCTTCTCAATCGGTATCGATCTGGGCACCACGCACTGCGCGCTGTCCTACGTGGACACCACGGCCAGCGACGGTGAAAAGACCACTCAAGGCGTGCTGCCGATCGCGCAACTCACGGGCCCCGGCGCAATCGACAACCTCGATCTGCTGCCCTCGTTCCTCTACCTGCCGCATCCGGACGAACTCGCCTCCGGCGACCTGTACCTGCCGTGGACCGGCCAACGTGAATTCGCAGTCGGCGAATTCGCCCGCAGCCGTGGCGCGGCCACGCCGATCCGGCTCGTGTCGAGCGCGAAGAGCTGGCTGTGCCATCCGGGCGTCGACCGTCGCGCGGCGATTCTGCCGAACGACGCGCCGCCTGAAGTGGCGCGCGTCTCGCCGCTCGAAAGCTCGGTGCGCTATCTGACCCACCTGCGCGAAGCGTGGGACAACGCGCATCCGGACGCGCCGTTCAGCCAGCAGGACATCACGGTGACGATCCCCGCGTCGTTCGATCCGGCCGCACGCGAGCTCACCGCCGAAGCCGCCGAGGCCGCCGGTTACGGCCGCATGACGCTGCTCGAAGAACCGCAAGCCGCGCTGTATAGCTGGATTCAGAAGAGCGGCGGCCAATGGCGCAAGCAGGTCAAGGTCGGCGACATCATTCTCGTGGTCGACGTGGGCGGCGGTACGACCGACCTCTCGCTGATCGCGGTGATCGAGCGTGACGGCAATCTCGAACTGCATCGCGTCGCGGTCGGCGAACACATTCTGCTGGGCGGCGACAACATGGACCTCGCGCTCGCGCATGGGGTGGCCCGCAAGCTCGCGGCGCTAGGCACCCAGGCGGACGCGTGGCAACTGCGCGCCCTCACCTACGCATGCCGCTCGGCGAAAGAAACGCTGCTGAGCGATCCCACTACCGATACCGTGCCGCTCGTCGTGCCGAGCCGAGGGTCGAAGCTGATCGGCGGTTCGATCCGCACCGAGCTGACGCGCGCGGAGTTGACCCAGACGATCCTCGAAGGCTTCTTCCCGCAAGTGGATAGCGCGGCGCGCCCGGTGAGCCGCGCGCGTGCCGGTCTGACGCAACTCGGCCTGCCATATGCGCAGGACGCGGGCATCACGCGGCATCTGGCGGCGTTCCTCGGGCGTCAGGTCGGCGCGCTGGCCGAACTCGAAGGGCTGCGCGATATCGCCACGGCGGAAGGCGCGACCTTCCTGCATCCCACCGCCGTGCTGTTCAACGGCGGTGTGTTCAAGTCGCCGTTGCTGGTCGAGCGGATCATGGGCACGCTCAATGGCTGGCTCAGCGCCGAAGGTGCGCCGCCGGCTCGCCTGCTCGAAGGCGCCGATCTCGATCTCGCCGTTGCGCGCGGCGCGGCCTATTACGGCTATGTGCGGCGCGGCAAGGGCGTGCGCATTCGCGGCGGCACCGCACGCGCGTACTACATCGCGATCGAATCGGCGATGCCCGCCGTCCCCGGTCTCGAGCCGCCGGTGCAGGCGCTGTGCGTCGCACCGTTCGGCATGGAGGAAGGCACGGATGCCGAGTTGCCGGCGCAGGAGTTCGGGCTGGTCGTCGGCGAGCCGGTGCATTTTCGTTTCTTCGGATCGTCGGTGCGCCGTCAGGATCAGGTCGGCACACTGCTCGACTTCTGGGGCCCCGAAGAACTGCAGGAACTCGAGGAAATCCAGGCGACGCTGCCCTCCGCTGGCCGCACCGCCGGTGAAGTCGTTCCCGTGAAGCTGCATGCGCGCGTGACGGAAGCCGGCACGCTCGAACTCGAAGCCATGCCGCGCGGCACCGATGAACGCTGGAAGGTCGAGTTCGACGTGCGCGGCGGCGCCAATGCATGACAGCAATGAAGCGCTATAGCGTCGGCATTGATCTCGGCACCAGTAACACGGTGCTTGCTTATGCCGAGACCGGCTCACAGGCGATTCACGTCTTCGAGATCGAGCAGCTGGTGAGTCTCGGCGAAGTCGCCGCGCGGCCGCTGCTGCCTTCGGTGCGCTATCACGCGGCGCCGGGCGAGTTGAACGCGGGCGATCTGGAGTTGCCCTGGCGTACGGCAAAGGGTTCTGCCGATGGCGCTGAAAGCCAGCCGGTCGTCATCGGCCGGCTCGCGCGCGCGCTCGGCGGGCAGGTGCCGGGACGGCTGGTGGCGAGTGCGAAGAGCTGGTTGTCGCATGCATCAGTCGACCGCACCGCGCCGATCCTGCCATGGGGCGCCGCCGACGACGTCCGCAAGGTCTCGCCGGTCGAAGCCAGCGCGAGCTATCTGGCGCACGTGCGAGCGGCCTGGAATCAGCGCTTTCCGGACGCGCCGCTCGAAGCGCAGGACGTCGTGCTGACGGTGCCCGCTTCCTTCGACGAAGGTGCGCGCGCGCTGACGGTGGAAGCGGCGCGTGAAGCGGGCCTGCCCACCTTAAGACTGCTGGAGGAGCCGCAGGCCGCGTTCTACGACTGGCTGTTTCATCATCGCGAGAGCCTGGCCGCTGAACTCGCGGATACCCGGCTCGTGCTGATCTGCGACGTGGGCGGTGGCACCACCGACCTCACGCTGATCGAAGTCAGCCTGCGCGACAACGAGCCGGAACTCACGCGCATCGGCGTGGGCAACCATCTGATGCTCGGCGGCGACAACATGGATCTCGCGCTCGCGCATCGGGTCGAGTCGCGTTTGCCGCAAGCCGGTGGCGAGCGCACGCGTTTGTCGGCGGCGAGTCTGTCGCAACTGGTCGAGCGTTGCCGCGGCGCGAAGGAACAGCTGCTCGGCCCGCAAGCGCCGGACTCCGCTTCTATCACGCTGCTCGGCGCGGGCTCGAAGCTGATCGGCGGCGCGCGCACAGCGCAGGTCACACGCGAGGAAGTCGAGCAGATCATCGTCGACGGATTCTTTCCCGCCGTGGCCTCGAACGAACGGCCCGGCAGAGCGCGCGGCGCGATCGTCGAATTCGGCCTGCCCTATGCCACCGATGCGGCGGTCACGCGTCATATCGCGGCGTTTCTGAGCCGCTTCGCGGCGCAGTCGCGTAAGGCGCTCGGTTCCGCCACTCCCGATTCCTCTGATACGGGCGAAGGCGAGGACCCGCCTTTGCCGGTGCCTGACACGCTGCTGCTGAACGGCGGCGTGTTTCGCGCCCACGCGCTCGCGCAGCGCTTGTCCGGCACCTTGGGTACGTGGCGCGGCGCAGCGCTCAACGTGCTGCACAACGACAATCCCGACGTCGCCGTGGCGCGCGGCGCGGTTGCTTATGCTCTCGCCCGCGCGGGTCAGGCGCCGAAAATCGGCGGCGGCTCGGCGCGCAGTTATTTCCTCGTGCTGGACGAAGCCAGCGACGGCGAGCGCGACGCCTTGCCGGCGCAACGCGGCATCTGCCTGCTGCCGCGCGGCACCGAAGAAGGCCACGAGATCAGGATCGAAGACCGCACCTTCGCGCTGCGCCTCGGGCATCCTGTGCGCTTTCACCTGGCATCGTCAAGCGCCGACACGGTCTATCAACCCGGCGAATTGGCCGACCTTGCGCAAGGCGACTTCGTTCGGCTGCCCCCTATCGCGACGATCGTGCAAGCGCGCGGCGCGAGCCCATCGCGCGGCGAAACCGCGGTACAGATCGCCACGTCACTCACGGAAGTCGGCACGCTCGAAGTCCACTGCATCGAACTCGACAATCCGGCGCAGCGCTGGCTGCTCGAATTCCAGCTGCGTCGTGCGGATGCCCAGGTAGATTCGTCGACGGATCCGCTACAAGCCCGGCACCCCGCGCTCGACGAAGCGATCGAGCATATCGACCGCAGTTTCGGCTCGCGTGCGCAAAAGGTGGACCCCAAGGAAGTCAAACGCCTGCGCTCGCAACTCGAACAGCTACTGGGTCCGCGCGAGAGCTGGAATAGCGCGCTGCTGCGTGAACTGTTCGGCGCGCTGTGGGAACGCGCCCGCCGCCGGCGGCGCTCGGCGGACCACGAACGGTTGTGGCTGAATCTCGCCGGTTATTGCGTCCGTCCGGGTTTCGGCTACCCGCTCGACGAATGGCGGGTCGAGCAACTGTGGTCGCTGTTCGACGACGGCATTCAGTACGTCAACGAAGGTCAGGTCTGGTCGGAATGGTGGACGCTCTGGCGCCGCGCGGCGGGTGGCCTCGACGAGACCGCGCAACTGCGCGTGCTCGACGCAATGGCCTATCTGCAAACGGCCGCGCAATCGCGCCACAAGCTGCCGTTCGACGTGTCGAAAACCGGCTTCACCGACATGGTCCGGCTGAGCGCATCGCTCGAACGCATTCCGGTCGAACGCAAGATCGAACTCGGCGAATCGGTGCTTACCCGGTTGAAGAAACCTGCTGAAAATCATCAGAGCTGGTGGGCGATCGGGCGCATCGGTGCGCGGCGGCCGTTCTATGGCAGCGCCCATGGCGTCGTGCCGCCGGAGGTCGCGGCGCGTTGGCTGAACACGATCCTCGCGCTCGACTGGAAGAAGGTCGACCCCGCGGCATTCGCCGCCGTGCAGATCGCTCGCCTGACCGGCGACCGCTCGCGCGACCTGTCCGACGATTTGCGTCATACCGTGGTGCGCCGGCTCGAAGCGGCCAATGCGCCGCGTGCGTGGATCACGATGGTCAGCGAGATCGTGGAACTCGATAGCGCCGACGAAGGCCGCGTGTTCGGCGAATCGCTGCCGGCGGGGCTGAAGCTGATAACGGCAGCGCTATAGCGACGGCTCGAAAGACAGCACGGCCTGCGCCTGCGCCAGGGGATTCTCGCGTTGCACGTTGTTCGCGGTGGAGTTGCTGAGCGCGACAGGCGTGACGGCTCATAAAAAACCTCAAGCCGCCAGGCAAAGGCTGCCCGGCGGCTTTTTCATGCTCACCCTGTCTTGACGCGCCACGCGTGTCTCGCGATGGTGTATCGCCTATGCCTCACTCACACGAACACACCCTGCGCATCTCCCGCTTACCGCGAACCGCCGCTGGCAATCAGGCTTTCGCCGGTCATCCAGCGCGAATCGTCTGACGCGAGAAACACGGCGACGTCAGCAATATCGTCAGGCTGACCGATGCGGCCAAGCGGCGTCGTGCTGACGGCCCACGTCTCGAAGTCCGAGCCGACAAAGCCGGCACTATGCGTGCCTTCGGTTTCCACCATGCCGGGATTCACCGAGTTGACGCGAATCTTGCGCGGGCCGAGTTCCTTTGCGAGGACGCCCGTGATGCTGTCCACTGCGCCCTTGGTGGCGGTATAGACCGCGCTGCCCGGCGGCGTGATGCGGCTGACCACCGAACTGACATTCACGATGCTGGCGCCTTCGCCCAGATGCTTCACCGCCGCTTGCGTGACCAACAGCAGACCCAGCACGTTCACATTGAAGTGCTTATGGAAGTGCGCTTCGGTGATCTCTTCGATCGGCGCCATTTCATACACGCCGGAATTGTTGACGAGAATGTCGAGGCGCCCGTACGTTTCGACTGCCGCATCGATAATGCCCTTTGCGTCGGCCGCTTTGGACACATCGCCTCCAACGGCCACCGCCTTGCCGCCCGCCGCGGTGATGGCGGCGACCACATCGTCCGCGCCCGCCTTGCTGGACGCATAGTTCACCACCACCGACGCACCCTGTGCCGCCAATGCCTTCGCAATCGCGGCACCGATGCCTTTCGATGCGCCAGTTACAACCGCAACCTTACCTGTGAGCTTGCTCATGATCGTTTCCTTTGGATGGAGTTCGCGCCAACGTCGCGCTTGCGAAAGATTCGCCAGGTTGACGTCGATGAAAGCGGAAATGCAGTGGCGCTGTCACAGGACACAATGTAGGCACGCCGAGCGTAGGGATAAAGCGGCTGAAGGCGAATAGATACGTCGGATGAGCCGAACAATCGGCACGTGACGCTCAGGAAGCGCAGTGATCGCGGTGTTGTGCTACACGTTCCTGCCTGGCGAAGTGACGCGTATCGAGGCCGATAATGCGCCGGACGATCACATAGGCAGCCACCGCGATGGCGGCCACCGTGCGGCCGGCGACACGGCGCGCGAAACAAGGGTTTGACGCGCGCGAGCGGATCGCGCCACGTCGATCAAAGATGGGCCAAACAACGACGTCGCAAACGTCTGATTGATTTCAGCGTTTGCATATCAGCGCGATCTGCACTGTCACGCTTGCCAACACCGCCAACGCACCCACCGTATCCAGAATAGCCGACCACACGATCTCACCCTCCTTCATTTCCCGCGCTATCTCTCTATGAAACGAACGCACGCGCGAGCAACTGAATGCCGAGGCCAAGCAAGCAGACAAAAAACCAGCGCCGGAAACTCTCCGGACTAATACGCCCGCGCACTCGCTGCCCAATCCACATACCAATCAACGCGGGCATCACGGCGAACATCGATTCGCCCAGATCGTCGACGGCAAACGCGTGCTCGCGCGCCAGCCCGATCGCGAGCGCGATGGTCGAAACGGTGAAGGACAAACCGAGTGCCTGAACCAGGTCCTCTTTCTTTAACGCGAGCCCTTGAAGATAAGGCACCGCGGGCACGACAAATACGCCTGTGCCACCGGTGATTACGCCGGTGACCGCGCCGACCGCCGGCGAGAGCCAGCGCTCGTGACGCACCGGCACCGAGAAGCGCCACGCCATCAGGCCGGCTGCGGCATAGAGCGTCAGCGCGGCACCCAGGCCGACGACGGCCCATTCGCCGCCCCCGCCGGCAATGAACGACGCAGCGCCAACCGTGCCCACGACGATGCCCGCCATCATCAGCCACAACCGCTTGACCAGCATCCGCACGCCGGGTCCGGCGAACAACTGCCAGACGTTGGTCACGAAAGACGGCAACAACAGCATCGCGGCCGCATGCGCCGGCAGCATCAGCGTGCCGAGCACGCCCATGGCAACCGTCGGCAGCCCCATGCCGGTCACGCCCTTGACGAAGCCGGCCACCACGAACGTGGCCGCAACCACGCTCACGCGCATAGCAAAGGACGAGATCATCGGGATGGTGTTCTGAAAGTCATGCCAGCGATTTTCGATTGCCGCGGCGCCGCCCACAATGCGTAAGATACGTACTGTGCCTTAGGCAATGCCTAAGGCTCGAACTCAGCCGCGGGCGCAGCCCCAACTCAAATCCGACTCCATGCGCTTCGATCTGATCGACCTCCGCCTTTTCCTTCACATCCTCGAAACCGGCAGCATCACGCATGGCGCGGCGCGCGCGAACATGTCGTTGCCGTCGGCTAGCGCGCGTTTGCGCGGCATGGAGGACGCCTTGGGCGAGCCGTTGCTGGAGCGGGGCCGGCGCGGCGTGGAGTCCACGGCGACAGGCGATACGCTCGCGCATCACGCGAGACTCGTGCTCGGCCAGATCGACCGCATGCAAGGCGAACTCGGCGAACATCAGGCCGGGCGCAAAGCGTGCATCCGCTTGTGGACCAATACGGCCGCGATCACCGAGTTCCTGCCGTCCGCGGTCGGCCTGTTTTTGCGCGATCACCCCAATGTGCAGATCGATCTGAAGGAACGGCAAAGCACCGAAACCGTGAAAGCGGTGCTGACCGGCGCGGCGGAGATCGGCATCATCTCGGATGCCGTCGAACATGGCGCGTTGCAGACGCTGCCCTTCGCCGTCGACAAACTCGTGCTGATCACCAGCCGCGACGACCCGCTGGCCGCGCGCCGTCGCGTAACGCTCGCGGAAGTGGCCGATCGTGAATTCATTGGGCTGAGTACGGGCAGCGCGTTGCACGCGTATCTTGGCGAACGCGCACTGTTATCCGGGCAACCGCTCAGCGTTCGCGCGCACATGCGAACCTTCGAGAGCATCTGCTGCATGGTCGAACAAGGCGTGGGCATCGCCGTCGTGCCGGCCACCGCCGCGAAACGCTATCGTGGCGCGCCGGGCATTCGCACGATCGAATTGACGGACACGTGGGCCACGCGGCAGTTGCTGATCTGCATGCGCGACCTGAACGCGCTGAAACGGCCGGAAAAAGCCCTGGTCCGGCATCTGGCGGGTATCTGAGGGCGGCGAGCGTGCACGCCTGGCACTTTATTATCAGTGCGACTTATTCCACAACCGATTTTTAATCGATTTGCCTGATTGTCGGCTGTTTCTTATCCTTGACGCACAACCGGACGCCGCGCAATGCATGCGGCGTCCGCTCTGCTCCTCTCTGTCCTTTTGCCGGCAAGATCATGGAAAGAACCACCTTCAACGTGCGCGTCGACAGCGTACGCGACGAAGCACACGGCGTGCGCTCGTTCAGCGTGTCGCGTCTGGACGGTCAACCGTTCGATCACTACGAACCTGGCGCGCACATCGACGTCACCGGCCCCTCGGGCGTCACGCGCCAATATTCGCTATGCGGCGACCCGGATCATCGTGAGGCGCATTTATTCGCAGTGAAACGCGAAGACGCGTCGCGCGGCGGTTCTCGTTCGCTGCACGACGAAGTCAGCGTCGGCAGCGAATTGACGATCGGCGCGCCGCGCAATCTGTTTCAGCTCGCCGCCGGTGCAAGCGAGCACATTCTGATTGCCGCGGGCATCGGCGTCACGCCGCTCCTGAGCATGGCGTACCGCCTGCTCAAACAGAACGAGCAGTTTGTATTGCACTATTTCGCCCGCAGCGCGGACCATGCCGCTTTCCTGCCGCTGCTGTCGCGTGCACCATTCAGTGATTTCGTGCGGTTTCATTTTGGCGTCGAACGAGAACAACTGGACACGGCGCTGGCCGAGTGCGTTGCCAACGCGCGCGCCGGCACGCACATCTATATCTGTGGCCCAGCGCCTTTCATGGAGCGTGTCGTGGCGATCGGTGAAGCACGTGTTGCGGCCGACGCGATCCATCTCGAACGGTTCGCGGCCGAACCTTCTCCGGCTGCTGCCGGTGAAGCGAATTCGCTCGACGCATTCGACGTGCAGATCGCCAGCAGCGGTGCAACGGTACACGTGGATAAACACACGACAATCGTCGCGGCGCTGGCGTCGATCGGCATCGAAGTCGACACGTCATGCGGCGAAGGCGTGTGCGGCACCTGCATGGTCGACGTGGTGAGCGGCACGCCCGAGCATCGCGACCATTGCCTGAGTAAAGCGGAACGCGCGAGCGGTAAGGTGATCTGCTGCTGCGTCTCACGCGCGAGCTCGCCGTTGCTGGTGCTCGATCTTTAAGGCTTAACCTTCACAATGCAAACCAGTGCTGCATTCGCAGCACCTTCTCCTTCTAGCGCTTAGCGGTCGTCGTCGCGAATCGACGATGCATGCCGGCACAGCGCGCGCACTTCGACATCCATATACGGAAACAGCGGCAACTGGCTCAGCACATCATGCAGCTGCGCGGGGCTTTCCACATCGAACACGCTGATATTCGCGTAGCGCCCGGCGATGCGCCACAGGTGCCGCCACACGCCCTCCTGCTGCAGCTTCTGCGACATCGCTTTTTCATCGGCCTTGAGGCGCGCGGCGCGCTCGGCGTCCATATCGGTCGGTAGATTGACGGTCATCTCAACATGAAACAGCATGCTTGCTCTCCTTTTCTGATCGGTCATAAAAGAACCCTGGCGACCCGGCAAACCATGCCGCGCAGCCAGGGTTGATAGATTCATGCGGTACGTCCAGGCCTTTCAGGCTTCGAAGCGTCTGACTGCCGGAGCCTCAGGCTTCGGCGCGCACGCGCTCCACTTCAGCGCCCGGCAGGTTGTCGCGCTCCTTGAATAGCGTGAAGTCGAAGTCGATCAACGCGAACTGGCCTTCCACGCCATACGGCTTGCCTTCTGCACCCTCGGCCTGCTTGACGGCCGGCACGAGGCCATCGCGCGTGGCGAACGCAAAGTCGTCCCACAGATACGGATCGCCGTCGATATTGATCTGCGTGGTCAGCTTGCGGCAGCCCGGCGCCGAAACAAAGAAGTGGATATGCGCCGGACGATGCCCATGACGGCCCAACTGATCGAGCAACAACTGCGTCTGCCCTTGCGGCGGCACCGAGTAACCCACTGGCACCACGCTGCGGAAGCTGTACTTGCCTTCGGCATCCGTACGAATCGAGCGGCGCAGATTGAAGGCCGGCTGCGACTTGTCGAAGTACGAGTAATTGCCGAGGTGGTTCGCGTGCCACACTTCAACCAGCGCATTGGCCAGCGGCTTGCCGTCTTCGCCGAGCACGCGGCCGCGCATCACCAGCGTCTGACCGGGATCGGTACCGTCATCCAGGCGTGCATGGCCGTCGGACAGCGGCGCGCCCGCCACATACAACGGACCTTCGATGGTGCGCGGCGTGCCGCCTTCGATACCGGCTTTCGCTTCCGCTTCGTCCAGACGCAGATCGAGAAAATGCTCGAAGCCGAGGCCCGCGGCCAACAGACCGAGCTCGCCGCTCCGGCCTGCTTCACCGAGGTAGTTCAGCGCGGTCCAGAATTCGTCCGGCTGCACGTCGAGGTCTTCGATCGTGTAGAACAGATCGCGAATGATGCGATTGACGACTTGCTTGGTGCGCGGATTACCTTCACTGGTGGCGCTGTCGTTGATCTTTTGCAGTAGTGCGTCGATGGCTTGCTTGTTCATGGGGTATCTCCTTCGTTTAATGTGCTTGGCGGCTAGCGGATGAACCGTCAGTTCGTGGTGACGCTTGCGCCCTTCCTCGTATCGCGCCGCAAGCGGTCGATCTTGTCCCAGTCGAGCGTGATGCCGAGACCCGGCCCTTCTGGAAGATGCAAGGCAAAATTCTCGTAACGCAGTGGCTCGGTCAGAATCTCTTCAGTCAGCAGCAACGGCCCGAACAGTTCGGTGCCCCACTTCAGTTCACCGAACGTGCTGAAGAGTTGCGCCGAGGCGATCGTGCCGACCGCGCCTTCGAGCATCGTGCCGCCGTACAGGTCGATGTTCGCGGCCATCGCGATCGCCGCCACCTGGGCCGCGCCGGTCAAACCGCCTGATTGCGCGATCTTGACGGCGAAGACGTCGGCGGCACGCGCGCTGGCAATGGCGAAAGCATCGGCCGGGCCATGTAAGGCTTCGTCGGCCATGATCGGCACTTGCGAAAGATCGGTCAGACGTTTGAGGCCCGCGCGATTCTCCGCGGCGATCGGCTGCTCGATCAGTGCAATCCCTGCATCGGCGAAACGCTTGCCGGCCCAGATCGCTTCGGATTCGGTCCATGCCTGATTCACGTCGACCCGTACTTCGCCGCGCCCGTCCAGGGCTTTCTGGATCGCCACGACATGCGCGACGTCGTCGGCGACCGCGCGCGAGCCGATCTTCAGCTTGAAGACGCGATGCCGCTTCGCCTCGAATACCCGCTCGGCTTCGTCGATATCGCGCGTCGTGTCGCCGCTCGCGAGGGTCCATGCCACATCCACCGAATCGCGCACGCGGCCGCCGAACAGTTCCGACAAGGGCACGCCGAGGCGCTGCGCCTGGGCATCGAACAAGGCGGTTTCAACTGCGGATCTGGCAAAACGGTTACCCTGAAACAGCGCGCGCAGCTTCGCCATCGCCACGCCTGGGCGGGTCGCGTCCATGCTTTTGAGCAGGGGCGCGAAGTACGTGTCGATGTTGACCTTGATACTTTCCGGGCTTTCCTCGCCGTACGCGAGGCCGCCGATGGTCGTGCCCTCGCCCACGCCGAGCACGCCGTCCGCGCAACGGATACGCACCAGCACGAGCGTCTGGCAGTTCATCGTTGCGACCGAGAGCCGGTGGGGGCGAATCGTCGGGACGTCGACGAGAATCGTCTCCACGCTTTCGATCTTCACGGGTGTTGCTATCATTCGTTGCCCTCCTGAACTGCTTGATCGAGGGTTCCATAGTAGAAACAACCCGCGAAGCAGTCCAACACCGATTCCGACTACTTCCATACCTTAGGGGTATGCATGGAACTTCGCCAACTCCGCTATTTCATCGCGGTCGCGGAAGAAATGAACATCACGCGGGCCGCCCATCGCCTGCATATGACGCAGCCGCCGCTCAGCCGCCAGATCCAGCAGATCGAAGAAAGCGTCGGCTTGCCGCTGTTCGAACGCGGCGCGCGGCCTCTGCGGCTGACGGAAGCCGGCCGGATTTTCTACGCGCAGGCGAGGCGCCTGGTCGACGACGCCGACGAACTCGCCCCGCTCACACGACGTCTCGCGCAACTGGCCGAGCGCATCGTGATCGGCTTCGTGCCGTCCACGCTTTACCGCGCGCTGCCGGCGGTGATCCGCGCCTTTCGCGAGGCCGCACCCAATATCGAGCTATCGCTGATCGAAATGTTTACGATCGAGCAACTCGCGGCCCTCAAAGGCGGCCGTATCGACGTCGGCTTCGGCCGCTTGCGTTTCGACGATGCACAACTGGCGCGCGAAGTACTCGTCGAAGAACGGATGATTGCGGCACTGCCGCAAGACCATCCGCTCGCAAGGCAAAAGAAACCGCTGACGCTCGCCGCGCTCGCGCAGGAAACGCTGATCGTCTATCCGAGCACGCCGCGGCCGAGTTATGCGGACCAGCAACTCTCGGCGATGCACGACCACGCGCTGGAACCGAAGGCGATTCATGAAGTGAGGGAATTGCAAACCGCGCTGGGTCTGGTGGCGGCGCAAGTGGGCGTATGTCTCGTGCCGGAAAGCGTAGAGGGTTTGCGCGCTCATGGCGTGGTGTACCGGCCAGTTCCGGCGGCCAAGATCGCGTCGCCGATCATCATGAGCCGACGCTTGCAGGACGAGTCGCCCGCGACGACGTTGCTGTGTTCGTTGGCGCGGGAGTTGTTCAAGCGGGTTTGATGCCGCCCACCGCGCCCCTCTCAACGCTCGTCAAACCGCCGCACGATATCGGCCATCAGATTGCGCAACCACACGTTGCCCTCATCCTGATCGAAATGCTCGTGCCAATGCATCGTGACCGCCGCCATGGGCAACGTGACAGGCAACTCGTAAAGCTGAAACCCGCCGTCCCGATTGAAAATCTGTGCGAGACGCCGTGGCAGCGTCGCGAACAGGTCGGTCACGGCCAGCACGCTCGGCAAGGCCACGAAATGCGGCAATTCCAGCGCGATATGCCGGCCCACACCTTGCGCGCGAAATGCATCGTCGAGCGCATAGTGGCTGTGCTCGACGGACGTGACCTGCACATGCGACGCATCCAGAAAGGCCTTCATGCTCAACTCTTTCGTGCGTGGCAAGCCGCGCCGTTTGCGCGTCATGCAAACGTAGGTTTCCTCGAACAACGGTTGATGACGCGTGCGCGCAGTCAGCGTAGGCAGATTGCCGATTGCAAAATCCAGCCGGCTCGCGCGCAACGCATCTTCGATTTCTTCCACCGGCAAAGGCTCGATACGCAATTTCACCCGCGGCGCCTGCCGGTGCAACGCCTCGCAAATCGGCGGCAAATAGGCCAACTCGCCCGCATCGGACAGCGATAACCGAAACGTGCGCGTGCTCACCGCCGGGTCGAAGTGCTCCGCGTAGCGCAGTGCCTCACGCACCGTATCCAGCGCCCGCGCAACGATGCCTGACAGTTCGAGTGCGATCGGCGTGGGCTGCATGCCGGCGCGCGTGCGAATGAATAACGGATCGTCGAACAGGGTTCGCAAACGCCCCAGCGAATAACTGATCGCCGGCTGCGATAGCGCGAGCCGCTGCCCGGCCCGTGTGAGGCTGCGCTCCTCGACGATTGCCTGGAAAACGCGCAGCAGATTGAGGTCGACGTGGTCCAGTGAATTCATCGAGATATCCATGAGATTGATTTTATATTTTATTTTAGATCAATTTGACGCATATCAGTCCCTCAGCGAGACTTTGCTTCATCGATCACCCCACCTACGAAACGATGAGCGAATCCTCATATCAGACCGTCGACACAAGCGCCTTGTATCAGCGCGCGCAGTCCGACCGCGTCGCCCCGTCGCTGTACTACGACCCGGCGGTTTTCGAAACCGAACTCGAGCGCATTTTCTACAAGACATGGATCTGGGTCGCGCACGAAAGCGAATTGCCGAACCCCGGCGACTTCCGCACCACCACGATTGGCCGCCAGCCGGTAATCGTGGTGCGCGACAAAAGCGGCGCCGTGAACGTGCTGCAAAATCGCTGCCGCCATCGCGGTGCCACGGTGTGCGAGCAGCACAAGGGCAATGCGAAAGGCTTCACGTGTCCCTATCACAGCTGGACCTATGGCCTCGACGGCGCATTGCGCGCACTGCCCTATGGCGACGGTTATGAAGGCGTAATCGACAAGACCGAGTTGCCGCTCGCCAGTTTGCGGGTTGGCATCTATCAAGGCCTGATCTTCGCGAGCTTCAATCAGGAGATCGAGCCGCTCGAAGATTTTCTCGGCGGCGCCAAGCCGTGGATCGATCTGTTCATGAAGCAAGGCGCGGGCTATCCGATCAAAGCCAACGGCGAACATCGCTTCCGCTTTAACGGCAACTGGAAGATCCAGCTTGAAAACACCACCGATCTGTATCACTTCCCGGTCGTCCACAAGTCGTGGATGAAATCGATCGACGACGAAACCGCTGCCGCGATCACGAGCTTCATGACGAGCGATAAAGCCTTCTGCCGCTCGCTCGGCAACGGCCATAGCCTCGCCGTGCTGGTGCCGGAACTCGTCGATCTCGACCGCGACGACGGCGCACCGATCCCCGAGCGTTTCGAAGAACTTGCCGCCACGCTCGCGAAAAAACACGCGCCTGATGAAGTGCGCCGCATCGTGCGTTCGCTGATGGGGGTCGGCTTCAACCTGAATCTGTTTCCAAACCTCGCGCTGTCGATGGCGTTTTTCCGCGTGCTGCGGCCCATCTCCGCAAACGAGACCGAAATTCGCCACGTCGCCCTCGCGATGGACGGCGGCCCGGAAGAAGCGAACCGCGTGCGTCTGCGCATTCATGAACACTTCCAGGGGCCGTTCGGTTTCGGCAGCCCCGACGACGCCGAAGCATGGGAGCGTGTGCAGCGCGGCTCGCATGCCGGCCCTGACCTGCCGATTCTCGTGAATCGTGGCCTGAATCGCGAGAGCACGGCGCCGAACGGCGAAAAGACCGCCCACGCCACCGACGAAACCGGGATGCGCGAAGCGTACGCGCAATGGCGCACGATGATGGAGCAAGCATGATGGACGACAGGAACACGCTGTTCTCGCAGAAGACCTTTGCCGATGCGATCGAACTGATCTGGCGCGAAGCCGAACTGCTGGATCGCAAAGACTATCGCGAGTGGCTTTCGCTGTGGGACCCGGCGGGCTTCTACGTGGTGCCGATCGAGCCCGACGCCACGGATTTCGCCGCCTCGCTGAACTACGCCTACGACGATCAGGACATGCGAGAAAAACGCGTGCAGCGCATGACGTCCGGCTATTCGGCCTCGGCGAGCGACGCGGCCCGCACCGTGCGCACGGTCTCACGCTTTACGCTGACAAGCGATTCGAGCGACGAGGTCGAAGTGAACTCGGCGCAAGTCATCGTTGCGTACAAGCGCGGCAAGTTGACCTTGTTTGCGGCGGACCTCACGCATCGCATCAGTTTCGCGAGTGGCGAGCCGCGCATCGCGCAGAAGGTGATTCGCCTGATCGATTCGACCGAGGCGCTCAGCGCCATCGGCTTCCTGTTGTGACTGGTCACGATTCGAGCTAGCGTCCCCTCCCTCCTTACAAGCGAATCAGCGAACCCGACGATGCCAAACGACACGCTATCTCCCACAGCTGGATCGCCTGCCGCCCCTGCCGCGCCGGCGACCTCACGCAGGCTGCGCCGGATCATCGTCGCCTCCGTGCTCGGCAACGCGCTCGAGTGGTACGACTTCTTTCTGTACGGCACCGCCGCGGCGCTAATCTTCGGCCCGCTGTTCTTTCCGCTGCACGGCGACCCGCTGATGGGCACGCTGGCCGCTTTCGCCGGCTTCGCGATCGGCTTTCTGGCGCGGCCGTTGGGCGGTATCGTGTTCGGCCACATCGGCGACCGGCATGGCCGCAAACGCGCGCTCGTCGTCACGCTGATGATGATGGGCGTGGCGACCTTCGGCATTGGCCTGCTGCCGACGTTCTCGCAGATCGGCTTCCTCGCGCCCATCGCGCTCGTCTGTTTGCGGATCGTGCAAGGCATCGCGTCAGGCGGCGAATGGGGCGGCGGTGTGCTGCTCATTAGCGAGAGCGCGCCCGCGAATCGCCGTGGCTACTACGCGTCGTTCAGTCAGTTGGGCGTGGCGGGCGGCTTCGTGTTGTCGGCCGCCGCGTTCTACCTGGTGCAGCGGCTGCCGCTCGAGAGATTTATGTCGTGGGGCTGGCGCGTGCCGTTTCTCGCGAGCGTGTTGATCTTCGGCGTCGGTGTCTATATTCGTCGGAGCCTGCCTGAGAGCCGCGACTTCGCCGCTGCCAAACCGAAGCACATGCCGGTGCTGACCGTGCTGCGCAACCATCCGAAGCAGGTGTTGCAGGCCATGGGGCTGCGCGTCGCCGAAAACGGCGGCACCTATATCTTCCTGTCATTCGTGCTGGTGTACGGAAAAACAGTCGGCGTGCCGGTCCCGGTGATGCTCGGCGGCGTGATGCTCGCGATGCTGCTCGAACTCGTCACGATCGTGCTGTGGGGCCGGCTATCGGACGTGATCGGACGCCGGCCGGTGTATATGATCGGCGCGCTTGGCCTCGTCGTGATCGCGTTTCCAGCGTTCTGGCTGATCGACACGCATGAACCGCTGCTCGTGTTCCTGTCGCTCGCACTCGGCTTGCCGTTCTGCCACGGTGCGATGATCGGCACCCAGCCCGCGCTGATGGGCGAACTCTTTCCCACCGAAGTCCGCTATTCCGGCATGGCGCTAGGCCACGAAATCGCTTCGGTGTTTTCCGGCGGACTCGCGCCGGTGGTGGCCATCGCGTTGTATTCGAAGGTGCATGCGGCGTGGCCGGTCGCATTGATGCTGATCGGCTTTGGACTCATCACCGCGATTACGCTCGTGACCATTCCGAAGAACGTCAACACCACGCATGATTGAGCGTCAGCCCGACCCGGCCCATGCGCCGGGTGCTTCCGTTGCGCCCGTCACACATCTGCTGCGCTCAACGGGCGGGAACGGCCACGATTGGCAGCGTAAAACTGCATTGAAGCCCGCCCTGCGGTGCCGATTTGGCCCAGATCTCGCCACCGTGCCGTGTGACGATGTTTTTGCACAGCGACAAACCGATGCCCATTGCCGCCCGCCTTCGACGACGAAAATCCGTCGAACAACCGCCCATGCGCTTCGGCGGGCACACCCGAGCCGTTATCGATGACCTGCACGCGCGCATGCTTGCCCCGCAGACTCGTGACAAGGCGCAATTCACCGCGCCGTGCTGCAGTATTCGCGCAATCCGTCAGCGCCTCGATCGCATTGATTTCATGGAGCACCCAACAATGTCCGATAACCAGAAGCTGC
Source organism: Paraburkholderia sp. RL17-337-BIB-A (assembly GCF_046025895.1). Lineage (NCBI taxonomy): Bacteria > Pseudomonadati > Pseudomonadota > Betaproteobacteria > Burkholderiales > Burkholderiaceae > Paraburkholderia > Paraburkholderia sp. RL17-337-BIB-A. The sequence goes on from NZ_JARESY010000001.1 coordinate 2,146,194, forward strand.
CGCTACGCGTTCTGTTCTGCTGCGGCGTGACGCAGAATTTCTTCGACTTGCCGCGCGAGAAGATCGGCGAAGTCTGGCAGGCCTACGGCAAGATGCTGGCCGCGGTCGAATCGATGGACGGTGTCGACGTGCTCGGCATCATGGACGACGACCGGCTCACCGTCGGCAATGCCGACAACTCGCCGTGGACTTTCTACATCATGGCCGACGTGCGCGACTTCGATACCGCCGTGGCCGTGTGCAATCTGTATCGCACCACCCCGGTCGGCGAGTACAACCTGTGGCGCTACGGCAAGATCGAAGCGCGTGTCGGCCGTGCGCTGCAAGTGCCGCCGCAACATGCCAATGCGGCCTGAGCATGCCGGAACATGACGCCATGAACGAGACCACGAAGACGCTGGCCATGTTGACCGAACGGCTCGCCGCGCTCGAAGCCGAATCCGCGGTGCGCCGCACGATGGCGCGCTATATGGCGCTCTGTGACGTGCCCTTGGGTGCGCTCGAAGGCGAGGCGCTAGCGGGCCTCTTCGCTGCCGGCGCGATCTGGGAGGGCATTGGCCCGCAGTACGCCGGCAAGTTCGGCCGCCTCACCGGCCACGCGGAAATTCTCGCGATGCTCACGCGTTACTTGCCGCCGTCGCCGCATTTCTCGGTCAACGTGCACTTCCTCACGTCGGAAAGCATCGCGGTGGATGGCGCAACCGCGAAAGGTCGTTGGATCATGCTGCAAGCGTCCGGCTATGTCGACGCGCAAGCGGAGTTGATCTCGGCGCGCCTCGAAGTGGATTTCGCGCCTGCCGATAATGGTCACGACTGGCTCATCACGTACTTTCGCACCGAGCGTCTCTTCGATGCGCCCTGGCACGTCAACACAAGGAAACCAAACCCATGAACGAGTTTATCCAAACCCTGTCGCTGGGCGGCACGGGTCCGACCATCGCGATCAAGGACACCATCGATATCGCCGGCTACGCGACCACCGCCGCGAGTCGCGCGTTGGCGGATACAGCCCCTGCTTCCCGGCACGCGGAAGTCGTGGAGCGATTGCTCGATGGCGGTTGGCACATCGTCGGCAAGTCGAACATGCACGAACTGGCGTTCGGCATGACCGGTATCAACGACTACACCGGCACGCCGCAAAATCCCCAGGACGCCTTGCGCATTCCCGGCGGCTCGTCGAGCGGTTCGGCGGCGGCGGTTGGTTTGAAGCTCGCCGACGCCGCGCTCGGCACAGATACTGGCGGTTCGATTCGCGGCCCCGCTGCATGTTGCGGCGTGATCGGTTTGAAGCCGACTTTCGGGCGCGTCTCCAGGCGCGGCGTTGCACCGCGCGAATCGACGCTCGATTGCGTCGGGCCGTTCGCACGCGAGATGCAGATGATCGTAGCCGCGATGCAGGCGATCACTACCGACTTCGACGCGCATGCCGCCCACGCGTCACAGGCAGGCGCGTGGAATGTCGGTATCGTGCAGGTCGACGCAACGTCTGACATCCTTAAAGCCGTGACGCGTGCAGCGAATCAGGCGGACTGCTCCGCTCGCACGGTAGAACTCGCAGGCCTTACCGCCGCCTTCGAAGCGGGCCTCTCAGTCATCAACGCCGAAACGTCGCGTGCATTCGGTCACCTTGTGGAAACCGGCAAGCTCGGAGCCGACCTCGATGCACGGTTGCGTGCCGCCGCGAAAACGACCGCGGCGCAACTCGAGGCGGCGGAGTCAGTCCGCCGGCAATTCACCGCAGCCGTCGACCATGCGCTGGCAAGCGTCGACGTATTGATTCTTCCCACGTTACCCGCGCTGCCTATCACGCTCGACGAGGCGCGCGGCGGCACCTCGGTTATCGCCATGTCGTCGTTGATCCGGCCGTTCAATCTGAGCGGACATCCGGCACTGAGCTTGCCCTTGCCTATCGCCGGCTCGCCGCTCAAGGCCAGCTTGCAGATTGTCGGACGCAAAGGTGCGGATGAACAGGTCTGCGCGATTGCGGCGCGCTTCGAAGCGGCGCTCGCTGCCTGATGCCGGGCGCAAACAGGCAATGCACAACGCCGCTATAAAAGCAGTAGCTTTCTCACGGAATAGCAGCAATGCAGAATAGAGTCGTACTGGTCACCGGTGCCGCGCGCGGTCTCGGCGCCGCGATTGCTAGACGCTTTCACGCAACGGGTTACGCCGTGGCGATCGGCGACATTGCGTTCGATGCGGCACAGGCTCTCGCCCGCGAGCTGAGCGCCGATGGCGCGAGCGCCTTCGCACTGAATCTGGACGTCACCTCGAAGACCTCGTTCGAATCCGCACGCGATGCGATCCTGCAACGCTGGGGCCGTATCGACGCATTGATCAACAACGCGGGGGCATCCAAAGTCGTACCCGTGATGGAGATCAGCGCCGAACAATTCGATCAGGTGATCAACGTGAACCTGCGCAGCGTGCTGTTCGGCTGCCAGGTGTTCGGCCAGCATTTCGCCGATGCCGGCGCGGGCCGCATCGTCAACATCGCCTCGCTGGCGGGACAGAACGGCGGATCGGCCACCGGCGCGCATTATGCAGCGGCCAAAGGCGGTGTGATCACGTTGACCAAGGTGTTCGCCCGCGACCTCGGCGCAGCGGGCGTGACCGTCAATGCGATTTCACCCGGACCGATGGATCTGCCGATCGTGCACGAGAGCGTCGCACCCGACAAGCTGAAAGCGGTGATCGCCAACATTCCCGCAGGACGTCTGGGCTCAGCGGATTATGTCGCCGATGTCGCCGTCATGCTCGCTGCGCAGAACGCTTACTTCGCGAACGGCGCGTGCTGGGATGTGAACGGCGGTCTGTTCATGCGTTAAGTGCACGATGCGCTCGTGAGATTGCAGGGTGAGATTGTCGATTTGAAGGAGGTGGGGTCTCATTCGGTGATGTTTGATAAAACCACTCGTATCAGCGTGCGCAACGACGGGGATGGACGGATCTATTTTGATCGGAATTTTCATCGTATCAAGCGGTTGGCATCGCATTGATGCGCAGCCGGAGTGCATCCGGATTCCCACAACACTGGGCAAGTTACTATCTCCTCCTCGCGTAACGGAAGCAGTTTCCGGATCGCGATTTCCGTCCCCCAACCGATCAATTCGTCACCTTCGGTACACAATGCCGCGAGGTGATCGAGAGATGGTCTGAATAACCGGAAGCGCCAATTGGATGGCACATCGTTCAGAGACGGATGGAACGAAACGTCAATGCTCCGACTGGAGTAAAAACGGATGTTGATTTTGTCGAGCGGGATTGACAATCCTATACCACGAGCCTTGATATACGCCTCTTTCAGTGTCCAATAGCTAAAAAAGCGCTCCTGTTGTTCGTCGAGGGCGAGCGAACGCAGTGCCACCCTCTCTTCAGGCGCAAAGAAGGTGGGCGCGATACAGAGCGGTGCTGGACGGGAGCGCATGTTTTCCGCGTCGACGCCTATTGGTCGCCCGGCCGCTATGCCCAGGACGATCAGTCCGTCTGTATGCGATAAATTGAAGCTGATGCGCTGGTTTGCCAGGTAAGGGTTGGCTATTTCCGGTTTGCCATAGGCGTTGACAGCGAACGACCACGCTGCGGGATCGAGTTTAGCGTAGCGCGACAGCACGGTTCTGAGCAGCGCACGGGTCACCAGATAACACCGTCGATGCTCAGGCAAACGAAAGCGCAATTCCCGTTGCCGCTCACCCTCGGACAACATTGCCCGGTATCGATTGAGCAATGCTTCATCGCAAATTTGGTGATAGAAGCAAGACCATATGTCGGTTTGACCGCAAGCAAGCGTCAGCACGACGTCTGGATGCGGCCGCGCGCCCCAATGCGAGACCGTGATTTGGCTATGATCCCCCACAGATGCAGTGTGACGATATTGCTGAGCCGGTGTGCTCCATGCTTCGGTAAGGGGCGCGTTTTCACTTACGGTTTCGAGGCAGAAGTCACGAAGATATTCAGGCTAAAGTTGAAGTACCCGCGCGCCTGCGCCTCCTTCATATCGTCCAGGAAGGTATCCAGTTCGCCCGAAGTGAACAATGTTGCCACGTTGGCGTTGTGTTGCAGTGTGCTGAATGTGGCCTCAACAAAGCTCCATTCGATGCGGATCGCCTGTGGCATGCACCGCACCCCGCGCAACGCTGCCTCGTAAAACATTCGAGGCAACTTTCCCCCTACGTCCCGGTGGCAGACAAGCGAGCCGACCCACTCAAGAATCTTTCGTGCGGTTTCCGGATAATAGCTATCAAGAAAACTGGTACTGGAAGCGGGCTCACAAACCACAATACGGCCGCCCGGTTTCAGCACCCGGACCATTTCGCTCAGGCCTTTGACTGGATCGTCTACGTGCAACAGCAGCCGGTCTGCGCGCACCCGATCGAAACTTGCATCAAGGAACGGCAGATCGAGCACATTGCCCTCGACAAACTCTACCGGCAAAGCACTTGCTGGAATGCGTTTGCGCGCTTCGTCGATCATGACGGCGCTAGAGTCAAGCCCGACGATCTTACCGCTCGGACCGGTACTCGCTGCAAGCGCCAGAATTGCGTTACCGGATCCACAACCAGTGTCGAGTACATGATGACCCTGGCGTATATCGAGCATTTCCATGGCACGCATTCTTATCTCCGGCTCTCCGGGGAGATTCGCGCGGGCATCGAGATAGTCGATATATTCCTTTGAGTTCGGCTCCGCATCGACGTCGCCGAATTGAGATGCAATCGTTTGGCTTTTCATTGTCGGGCAACAGATAATTGACGGGCGACCTGTTCGTCAGTCCGGACATTTTCGAGGATCCTTGCAGCCACTTGCTCGCCTACGTCTTTGATATAGAAGTGGCCGCCGGGGAATCGCTCGCTCCGAAATATCGACACCGTCTGGTCTGCCCATCTTTCGAGATTGTCGATGTGCACATTCGGATCGCTAATCCCGGTGAATGCCGTGATTGGACATTTCAACCGCGGCTCAGCGATGTATGTGTGGCTTTGCAGCAATTGCAAGTCTGCACGCAAAACCGGCAAAAAAAATTGCAATAGGCCTTCCTCCTTTATCACCTGGGGCGGAATTCCCCCGTAACGCAGCTGCAGCTCCCTGAGCAGTTCGTCGTCTGTGTACCGTCCAATCGGTGGCAAGGAATCGGAGCATTGCGGCGCAATCCGCCCGGAGACGTATAGGTGCGACGGAGTTTGTTGCCTCGAAAGCTCAAGACAGCGCGCCAGCTCGAACGCCACCAACGCGCCTAAACTGTGACCGAAGAAAGCGAACGGCTTATCCAGCTCCCCGACCATGGCCTGTTGCAGATCACCTATCAAGGCATCCATACACGTGCACATTGTTTCGCCTCGGCGGTTTTCCCTTCCTGGCAACTGGACGGCAACCACCTCGACATCGTTACCTAGCAAGCTCGGCCATTCCCGAAAAAAGGATGCGGTACCGCCTGCATGGTGAAAACAGAACAGTCGCAAACGGGAGCCGCCCGAGACCGCATTCCAACCACGGAACCACGGATTCTTCATAACCTCCCTTGCGTTACATGGGCGTCGCGACGGGTCATCCACCTTGTGTTCCTTCTTTTCCGAGCATTCCTACCCCCTTAAAATCAAACTGGAATACTTACTTTACGAAATCGGGTTACGTTCTCTGCAGTAATTCCAATCGGTTGCGATCACCTCAGAATTTTTATGAGCTCTGCTGCAAGTTCCCTGACATGCGGTTCGGCAATCATTGAAACATGATCCCCCGCCACCTTGACTGCACGGACTTTGCCTCCGGTCAGTCCTGACCATCCCAACGCACCGTCCGCTCCAGATGAACTCGAATTACCATGGATAACAACAAGATCGACATCGCAATAGACCGCCTGGTAAGCGAGCAAAATATCGAGGCTGCGGCGATGTGTTTTCCACAACGTCTCGATCAAGTCCAGACTCGCACTCTCCGAAACAATTTTTTCCTGCTGGAACTGACGCAATACCAACTGAAGTTGCTCTCGCTGCTCGAGCTTCTCCAGCGCCTGCCGCTCAAGCAGAATATTCTTGCCAGAAAGAGTGCCGGCCATGGTTCCAATGTCCACTAGCCAGTCGATATCGTCCCGAGCCTTGAATCGAAAGTCGGCTGAACCCGGCGCAGGAAGATCTATCAACGTCAAACTGCCGACGGTCCGCCCCTGCGCACCCAATTGCCTTGCCATTTCAAATACGACGACAGCCCCGAACGAATGTCCCGCAAGATGGACGGGTCCTACGGGATGCAGACGGGACACCGACCCTGTCAATTCAGACGCCATCGCCTCGATCGAGCCGTGATCGAAATCGAGCACATGATGGGTAATGCAACCAAAGAGTCGTATCTTTCCCTCCAGATATTTGGCAAGCGGCCGATAAGCCAGCGGATTGCCCGTCGTGCCGGGAACCAGAAAAAGGTTTTTGCCGCCGAAAGACGTCAACGGGAAGAACGGTTCGCCAGCAACCTTGTCGAGCGATGCCAAAATATGTACATCACAGGTATTCAACGACAATTTGTCAACGGACTCCGCCAACGCGGCAATCGTATCTTGCTGCATCAACGTCTGCAGCGATACGTTCACGCCGAGCTCGTCACGGATCATGAAAAGCAACTGGGTTGCCAACAACGAGTGTCCACCCAACTCAAAGAAGTTGTCGTAAATGCCCACGCCAGAAACATTCAGCAGTCGGGCCCACATGGACGCCATCTTTCGCTCAGTCTCTGTGCGGGGTTCGACCCGCGCCGCACGTGTGCTGCGTCCACATTTCCTATCCAGGGCGAGCACCGCGCGATCGACTTTACCGTTCGGCGTACGAGGTATTTCCGGTACTAGATGAATTTCTCCCGGCACCATATAGGAGGGCAATTTTTCCTTCAAACGCTGCCGCAGTTGCATGGTCAGCCTATCCGCGCCCATGCTCTGCGTGGCACAACGTGGGTCCATTGCCGGATTGAATGCATAGATAAGAAAGATATCGACTGAGGCACGGCCATCAGCGGGAGGAATACGGAAAAGATCACGAATGAAAAACTCGAAATGGTGCGTAGACAAAAGACCCGTCACCTCTTGCAGCAATGCACCGCTATGCACTTCCACCACCATCTGCCTGATTCGCGCCCAATGCTCCTGCCGGATGCCTCGCAACACATGGCCTTCTGCCTTTTCCACATCGATCTTAAGAAGATCGATACGGTCGATGCCGTTTGCGTCGATGACTGAGGAGAGTGTTCTCAGGGCGCAATCGAAATGGGTGGCACTGTAACGGGCCTGCATCAGCGCATCCAGGTCCCTCAGGTCGGGTACAGCAGCTTTCCGACGTCGTTCGTCATGTTCGTTGTGATCGAGCAAATGGAAAAACATCGACTTGGCTTCATCGATGTCCGCCTTCGGATCGCCGAACTGACTCGACAAACCCGACATCTCCGGATAGAAGGTAAACTGCGCCGTACCCTCCTCGTCCGATAGCGCACAATTGAACAAACGGACATCGAGGGAGTAAAGCTCGAAGTTGCGCCGCGCAATGTCGAAAGTAGGCGGAATCGGTTCGAATCCGTATACCACCGGCTTTTGGCACTGTTGATGCGCGAAAAGCGCGAACAGGCCAATATTCATGCCCACGTCGAAGATGCAATCGCCCTCGTAATAGGTAATCCCATGCTGCAAATAGTCGTGATTGGTGAACACCTCATCTGCGATCCCATGAGTCTGGTGCGCATCGTGATGAAACACTTCCAGTCCATTCGGCAGTTCGATCAATCGCGCAGGGTCTGAAGTGGCCTTGACGGCCTCGTTGATCTGTAGCGTCGGCACCGCAATCGGCTCAACCAGCCGTATATACGCGGCCAGACGCCGATCACCCGCCTCGTCTTCCCGCACGACGGCAACGCTTTCGGCCACTTCTGCCGCTTCGTTTAATATCGTCTCGATCTCCTCGAGTTCGATGCGGAAACCGCGAATCTTGGTTTGAGAATCGATGCGACCGAGAATTTCGATGTCGCCGGAGGCCAGCCGCCTTGCCAGATCGCCGGTGCGATAAAGGCGCGCATTGGTGGCATTGCGAAACGGGTCGGCGATAAAGCGCTCACTGGTCAGCTCCGATCGCTTCCAATAGCCCCGCGCAATACCCTTTCCCCCGATATGCAATTCACCGGACACACCGGTTGGTGCCAACTGACCGTGTTCGCTCAAGACATAAAACTGAGTATTAGCGATTGGCGTGCCGACGCTTACCCGATCTTCAAGATTCAATAGATTCCAGACGGACGACCAGATCGTCGTTTCGGTCGGGCCGTACATATTGAAAACCAGACCTCCGACTGCGTCACGCAACGAGCGCGCCAAGTCGAACGGTAATGCTTCTCCGCCAACCAGAAGAAACTGGAGCGTCTTCAATGTCTCGCGCGTCTCCGGATCGGCAACCATCATGCGCGCAAGGGAAGGCGTGCACTGAAGATGCGTGACATTGTGCCTGCGGATTTGCGCCGCGATTGAAAGCCCGTCGCTTTTCGCACCGGATCGCTCGCTCACAACCCTACGCAGATCATCGAGATGTTTCAGGCTGCCGAGCACGACATCGCTGTCTACCCCAAAATCGATCAGACAGGCAAGTTCGTCGACGCCCAGCAGTTGCAATTTATCGACCACCTCCAGACAGCTATGAGGTGTACCGAACAATCCACTGGTACCGAAATATCGATCGAACGCACGCGACAAAAGGGCATCCCAGTCGCCCTCGCTGAATTGATCCAGCGTCGCGTCGATGCCCGGCGCTCCTTGCCATATTGCTCATCAAACCGCTGGAGCTTCTCAGGTAATCGCAAAATGGCTTGCGGACGGTCTCTCTGACGGCATCAAGATCGGCGCCGACGAAGGTATGAAGCATCAGCGTGACGTGTCCGTCTCCGGGATGACCGGCCTCGCGCCGTGCCTGGCGATACAATGCAATGCTCTTTTCAAGCTGCTCGAAACTTTGCCCCAGAAGGTGGGTCAAGAGGTTGGCGCCAATCCGGCCGGCATTCTGGATCGTTTCGGGATCCCCCGCCGAAGTGAGCCAGAACGGCAATTCTGCCTGTATTGGCCTGGGCAAAGTCTGGACCGCAATCGCGTTGCCTTGATGGTCGGGAAATTCAATCGTTTCGCCGCGCCACAAACGCCGTACCGTCTCGACGCCTTTGGTCAACGCCAATTTCCGGTGTTCATAGTTTTGCGGGGCAAGTACGAAATCATTGCTATTCCATCCGCTGGCGAACGACAATCCGACGCGGCCGTCCGACAGGTTGTCGACCACAGACCATTCTTCGGCGACCCGGATCGGAGAATGCAGTGGCAACACAACACTACCGGCGCGAATGTGGATTCGTTCTGTCGCGGCCGCAAGCGCCGCGCCAGCCACCGAAGGATTCGGATAGGGCCCGCCGAATGAGTGGAAATGCCGCTCAGGCGTCCAGACAGCGGAGAAACCATGCACATCGGCAAACTTCGCACCCTCCAGCAACAAGCGGTAACGATCCCGCGCTGCCCCAGCGCCTTCATTGGCAAAATAAAAAAGACTGAATTCGAGCGGTTTGGCCGCCATTTCGGAAGTTTTCGAAAAATAGTCGCTTGCGTCACCCTGCAGTACGACTTTGAAGCCGCGCGTCAACGCCCAAAAGATCTCCAACACCGAAATATCGAAGGAAATCGTCGTTATCGCGAGGAACGTGGCGGGCGGTCCGGGCTCCAGACGGGCGTCCATTGCCGAAAAGAAATTCGATACTTGCCGGTGTTCCACCATGACGCCCTTCGGACGCCCGGTTGAGCCGGAGGTATAAATCACGTAGGCCAAATGGCAAGGACGGACGTCCGTGTCGAGCTGTTCCCCGCAGGTATGCTCGCCCAGCAGAACGATACTGGCGCCACAGTCCTGTACTTGCTGCTGCAGTGCCGATTCGGTCAGTACGACGCGTATGCCTGAGTCCTCGATCATCCAGGCCAGCCGGTCCTCCGGAAATGAAGGGTCGAGCGGCACGTACGCCCCGCCCGCCTTCAGGATTGCCAGCATGCCTGTCACCATTTCTATCGAGCGCGAAGCGCAAATGCCGACAGGAACATCGGGCCGCACTCCAAGACTCTCCAACCGCCGGGCGAGGCCATTCGCTCGTGCATTCAAGTCGCCAAACGTAATTTCCCGCTTGCCGCAGACCAGCGCAATCTCCTTGGGCACACGCGCTGCCCGGGCTTCGTAAGTTTGATGCATGCACTGCTCGCGCTGAGAATCATCAGCTGTGAGATGGACGTCCGCCAGCAATGCGACCAGCTCTTGCGCAGGCAGAATAGCCAACTCGCCAATGGGCTTGCCGGCATCTTCAAGTATGGATTCCAGCAAAGTCCGGTAATGCTGGGCGAGACGTTCTATGGTCGCCGGTTCGAACAGATCACGATCGTACTTCAATGCGCAAACCAATCCTTCGTATTCCATCACTTCCAGCGTGATATCAAACTGACCTTCCTGTTGGGCCAATTGATACGGCTCGAGAAGCATCCCACCGAGGTTGACGCGGCGCTGGGCTGCAGAGTGGACCAGCAAGTCCATCAGCCAATTGTCCGCCTGAGGCTTCTGATAAATCATGGCAACCTGGAATACCGGCGAGCGACCGTGGTCACGCGCGATTTTCAGCCTTTCAACTAGCAGCGGAAACGGATAGTCCTGGTGTTCGAGCGCTCCGAGCAATGCGCTGCGCACACGCGCTAGCAACACCCGGAAACCTGGATTGCCGGAAAGGTCGATGCGCACCGGCACCGTGTTGACGAAACAGCCTGCTACCTGCTGGAAGGCATCAAGGCCCCGTGCTGTGCCAGTCATCGGCACGCCTACAACGATATCCGTCTGCCCCGTGTAGCGATACAACAGGACACTCCATGCGGCCAGCAGCGTATGAAACGGTGTGGAACTTTCCTGCCGGGAAAACCGCTTCCATTCGTCGGTAAGACCTGAGGACAGATCAAATAGGTGCGTCGATCCGCGCGTCGCCTGCATGATGCGCCTCGGGTGATCTGTCGGCAGATCGAGGACCGGCAGTTCGTCACTCAGCCGTTCGCGCCAAAAGTTCCAAAGCTGCTGCCCGCGTTCGCTTTCAAGCAGATCCGCCTGCCAGCGCACGAAGTCTACATAGGTGTGCCGGATCTGCTGCGGTGGCAGTTCTCCCTCGCCCCTTGCTGCTTCGTATAGTTCGCCAAGTTCGCTCAGCAGTATCCATAAAGACCAGCCGTCGAACACCAGGTGGTGAATATTTACGAGCAATACGCTTCGTTGCGGCTCGATACGAAACAGCGTGACCCTCATCAGCGGGCCGGCTTCGAGATCGAATGGGCGCTCGTAATCGCGGCGAACTTCAGCATCAACGGTTTTGCCATCGACTGCCCGCTCTTCGAAAGCAACCTCCTGCGCGGCGTGAATCACCTGGACCGGTTCGCCGTTTTCCAAAGTGAAGGTAGTTCGGAGAGCGGGATGACGATCCGCAATCGACTGAAACGCCTTCCGCAGCGCTGGAACGCGGATATGCGAAACGATATGGGCCGCAAACGCGACATGATATGCGGCCCCGTCCGGGTTATTCTGATGAATGGTCCATAGTCCGCGCTGGTTGTACGACAGAGGAGAAATGGTCCGGGCCTGTTGCGCTTTCTCGCGCAGTACGGATCCGCGTTGCGCCTGCTTCGCTGCGGACGAAAGCCCGTTGGGGTCGATTGCGGTGTCGCCAGGTCGATCGTTCATTCCGGCCCCCTACGCTGTTGCGGCAGTTCTTTGAATTCGCCAGGGCCGAGTCCGGCCCGAATCAACAGGCTCAGTTGCGACGTGGTCATGCCATCGATCAGCCGCAATGCCGGAATGTCGGTCCCGAAACGATTTTTCAGTTGGCGGGTCAATTGCAAAGCCGAGAGTGAGTCGAGGCCCTCGTTGACCAGAGGGCGTTGGGGATCGATTGACGCTGCTTGCGCCGCCGGGAATCCGAGTACCGATGCGACGATCTCCCGCACTGCTCCGTCAATATTCGAGGTGTCGACCTGCCGTGAGGCACCAGGCAATCCAGAAGCCACCTTGCGTTTCGTCCGCAAACGGGAAAACAACTCGGGCGGCTCGCCGCCGTCCCGCCACTGCGCAAAGAATGTCGGCCAATCGACTGCCAATACTCCGGCTTGAGTCGCTTCCACGCTCAACAGCGTCTCCAGTGCCGCGATACCCGTTTCGGGCGGGAACGGAGAGATCCCACGGTCGGTCCAGTTGCCTTGCGCTGCCGAGCCTATCTCACTCCACTGGCCCCAGTTGATGGTCGTCGCAGGCAATCCCTCTGTGCGCCGCGAATGCGCTAGCGCATCAAGAAAGGCATTGCCGGCTACATGGCTGCCCTGTCCAGCAGACCCCAGCTGCGATGCAATCGACGAGTACAGCACGAAGAAATCCAACGGCTGATTGATCGTTAGCTCATGGAGAATCCACGAACCGTCCACCTTTGCCGCCATTACGCCCAGCATTCGCTCGGCAGACTGGTTCAACAAGATTACATCTTCGAGCACACCGGCCGCATGGAATACGCCGCGCAGCGGCATTCCCCCGGCACGGATCTCGTCCAGAACATGCGCGACCTGCTGTGGCTCGGTCACGTCGGCCTGGTGAACGGTCAAGTTGATGCCGTGACCACGAAACCTTTCCAGCGTAGTCCTAACGTCCGCGCTGGGCCGGTTTCGACTCATCAGGAAGATGTGCCGGGCACCTTGTCCAATCAACCATTGCGCGGTGCACAAGCCAAGGCCGCCCAGGCCGCCGGTCACCAGATAGGCGCCATCGGGTCTTACCCGGCCGGCAACCTCTGCGCGGGGCAAACGAGGATGCCGAGCAAGGCGGGCAACATATCGATGTTGCGCGCTCAAACTAACGACGGCTTCGTTGTCGCCTTCGAGTATCTCGCTTACCAGTGAAGCCATGTCGGTTATGGGATCAGCCAGATCCACCTGGCGCAGCCGCAGTTCCGGATGTTCGCTTGAGATGGTTCTGCCAATACCGGCCAATGCTGCCTGGACGGGGACGAACGTCGAACGCCCAGCCACGGCAGTTGCTGCGCAAGTGACCCACCAGACCGGTGCAGTTTTAGCGCTATCGAGACGATGGAGCGCCTGAAGCCAGGCCAAAGCATCACCGCATCCCGACGCCAGATCTTCGTGCGCTTTCGCGTCGAGATTGCGCAGATAGATCGCACCTCGATAATTGCCGGCCGCCGAAGAATTGCATGCCATCTGCGGCGGTGACAATAAATCGCAACGTTCTCCTTGTTGCTCCAGACGTTGCACCAGTTGCTGACCGACACCGGCGTGATCTGCGTAGATCAGCCACTTCCCATCACCCGCAGTTTCCGGTTTGCGGCGGGCGAAGATGACTCGCTGGCCGGACGCCGATCCACCATCGGCGGGAATACCGACGGCTCGGGCCAGTTCGAACCCACTGGCCTCCAGGAGGCTCAGCCAGTCTTCGGCAGCTAACAGCGGATAGTCCGCGCGCAGGTCCGTATCGGCAAAACGCCACCATCCTTCGCTCAGGCCGAAAGTCAGATCCACCCATCGCTCCGCGCCAGTGCCCTCGAGGAGGATAAGCATGCCGCGAGGAGCCAGTACCTGATGGATATGCCTCAAAGAAGCGCTCAGGTCTCGCGTGGCATGCAGCACATTGGCTGCCACAACAACGTCGCAATAGCCAGGCGGCAATTGCTGCGCGTCCGGAGCCTGCTCCAGATCGAACTCGCGTGCCTCGAAGAACGCCTTCTCGCGGAAACGCTCTGCGGCTTGCGCCACGAACGTTGGCGACACGTCGGTAAAAATGTAGCGGACGGCGCTGCTGCCCGGATATTGCAGCAAGTGTGCTGTCGCACCTCCGGTGCCTCCACCCACCTCAAGCACGCGCAACGGTTCCGGGCTTTTTCCGGCAACTTCCGCGTACTGCAGGACGGTAACGAGCAACTGGTTCATCGCCCGAGCGCCCGGCGACGTCTCGTAGACGGCCTGCACCGCATCGACTTTTCCGCCCGGAAAGAGCAATTCCAGCGGGTCGGTCTGTCCCAGCAATACATTCGCCAAGCGGGGACCACAATGGCCCAATAAGGTCAGTTCAGCCTTTCCACATGGATAGCGCACCATAAGATCTTGCCGAAACGTCTCTGCGTCGGGCAAATCCGGATCACGAATAACGATCCAGCCTTCGGCCGTTTTCTTCAGGATTTGAGCCTCTGCGAGGATTGTCAGCAGGCGGTTCAGCAAGCGCAGGTATTTCTCCCGAATACCCCATTGCTCCGTGTCCAGTCGTTGAGACGGCTCAAAGCGACAACCCAGCTTGCGGAATGCCTCGACCACATAAAGCAAACTCAACTGGTCCAATTCCGCCTGTAGCGCGCCGAACAACCGCAACTCCGGATCCGCGCCGAGTTGGACCGCGGTTTCCGTCAGAATGCGACAGATCTCTTCGGGTGCAGTCAGTCGGTCGGACAACAATGGCTTCTCGGGATACTCCATGCGATACAGCAGATTTTCAATTTCCGGCCGACCGAACAGATTGTCGCGTTCAACCGGAAGAAACGTCAGGCCGACGATACGGACAACCTGCACATTGTTCTGATCGACTACATCAAGATTCGCGTGCACACCCACTTCCGCACGCGGGACCTCGGTTAAGTACAGATGACATGAACCGCTTTGTCCCGGCGTGCCCCGGAAATCAAGCCGTGCAACGCCAGCCGGTATCAGCGTGCGTTGAACGGCACCGGTGGTTTGCGCTGCGCCGACGATCTGGAACCAGGCGTCCAGCAACGCTGGATGAATCTTGTAATCAGTGGCGTCCAGGTCGATCCGCGCCAGGCCCCAAGCCTCGCCGTGTTTCGCTTGCAGCGCCTTCAATCCTTGAAATGCCGGACCGTAATGCAGCGAAACAGCTGCCGCCGCGTTGTAGAACTCCTCGATGGAAAGTTCTCGTGCATCTGCCATTGGTGTGCCGGATCGGTCGTCGTGCACTGCGAGCGTCTCGTCGAGCTGCTCGACGATGCCCGAACAATGCACGCGTCCCATTGCGCTGCTGATCCTGAACCGCAATTCACCGGCATCTCCACACTCCAACCCAATTTCCATGTGCGCTGCCCCACCGTCCTCCAGTATCAGCGCCTCATGGAACAACACGTCCTTCAGCGTCGCACCGCCGCCAAATCGGGCGACGCCAAGCGCCAGCGCCATTTCCAGATAGGCCGCACCCGGCACTACGATACGGTCAAACACTCGATGATCGGCAAGCCAGGTGACC
Organism: Paraburkholderia sp. RL17-337-BIB-A; assembly: GCF_046025895.1. NCBI lineage: Bacteria > Pseudomonadati > Pseudomonadota > Betaproteobacteria > Burkholderiales > Burkholderiaceae > Paraburkholderia > Paraburkholderia sp. RL17-337-BIB-A. The sequence goes on from NZ_JARESY010000001.1 coordinate 2,161,508, forward strand.
CTGTCCGCATTGAGCTCAAAACGTAACGTTCCTGTCCATTGCGGATCTCCCGCCGGCAATCTGCCGATCAGCGGATGGGACGCCGTTGCGCGACGGTCGGGTTCGAACCAATGACGCGCGCGCTGGAACGGATATTTGGGCAGATCAATCCACTGCCCTTGGGTGTCCTCAAGCGATTCCCACTCAGCCCGATCCAACACCGGTTGCGGTGCATCCCGCGAGGTCTGATAGGCAATGAGTTGCCGAGCCAGGTCTGCAGCGGTACTGCCCGTTACAGCAAGATGGTTGGTGAATTCGGTACGGCCTCGGTTGGCGGAATGGCAAACGTCGACCAGATCGGCATCTGTGCGGGCCGTCAGAAACTCCGCATAGCGCCCGGCCAGTTGCTGCAACGCGTCCTCGTTGCGCGCCGACAAATGCAGCAAGTGTTGTTCTGGAGCGCCCGCACGCTCCGGCCGCACAGTGGCAGGCGGCTCCTCCACCAGCACATGGGCGTTGGTACCAGTAAAGCCGAACGAACTCACGCCGCCGATGCGGGGCCGTGCTCCACGCAACCACGGCGTCGTCGCGGTAGGGATACGCACCGGTATCCTTTCCCAGGGAATGGCCGGACTGGGCGTTTCAAAATGGCATTGCGCTGGGATCTCGCCGTGCTGAAGCGCAAGAATCAGCTTGATGATGCCGGCGCCGCCCGCCGCGCCCTCCAGATGGCCGATATTGGCCTTGACTGAGCCGACCCAGAGCGGCTCACCGTTTACTCGGGTAGTACCGAAGACAGCATTGAGTGCCCCTACTTCGATAGGATCCCCCAGCGACGTTCCGGTGCCATGTGCTTCAATATAACCAACGTCTGCCGCATCGATGCCGCCGCTCGCCAGTGCGCGCCGAATGACGGCCTGCTGCGAAGGGCCGCTGGGTACAGTGAACCCACCGCTGGCTCCGTCCTGGTTGACGCTCGATCCCCGTATCACGGCCAGAATACGGCGCCCTTCGGATAGAGCGTCGGACAAGCGCTGCAATACAAGCAGGCCGCAGCCCTCGCCACGCACAAAACCATCGGCCGAAGCATCGAAAGTTTTGCAACGGCCATCGCGCGCCAGCATGCGGGCTTTGCAAAACGTCAAATAGACTTGCGGCGTCATCAGGACGTTCACACCGCCGCTCAAGGCCAGATCAGCTTCGCCGCTACGCAACGCCTGGCAGGCCTGATGAATGGCCACGAGGGACGAGGAGCAGGCGGTATCGACTGTCAGCGCCGGTCCCTTGAGCCCGTAGAAGTATGACAATCTCCCTGCGGCTGCAGACAATGCGCCCCCGGTCCCGAAATAGGCGTCGATACGCTCCGGCGGCGAGGCCTGCCCAATATGACTGGCGTGCTCGAAACTGCTGGTGCCGATGAATACCGCCGTATTGCTGCCAAGCAATTGATCCGCCGGAAGGCAAGCAGACTCGAACGCTTCCCAGCTGACTTCGAGTAGTAGGCGCTGCTGCGGGTCGAGGCATGCGGCCTCGTTAGGTGAAATATTGAAGAATTGCGAGTCGAACTCCTTGACGCGTCCGAGAAACGCGCCGTGACGTACATAGATTTTCCCGGGTTCTTCCGGGTCCGGATTGAAATAGTCATCTACCTCGAAACGGTCGGCTGGAATTTCGCAGACCCCCGAGTAACCCTGCTGAAGTAATTGCCAGAACTCATCGGGACTGTCAGCGCCGCCGGGATAACGGCAACCCATGCCGACAATCGCGATCGGTTCGTTTTTCGCGTTTTCGAACCGCTTCAGCTCGCGCTGCATGGACTCGATTTGAACGAGCGCGCGCGTGAGCAGGTCGCGACGCTCGACCCCTGGTTGATTGTCACTCATCGAGCATGTTCCTCTTTTAGATCAGATAACCGTTGCTCCAACAGACAGGCCAGTTCATCTTCGGAAAGCGCGTCGAGTTCCGCTGCGCGGGTCGCGTTGAAGTCGGCTTGTTTGTTATCCTGACCTCGCACCTGCAAGGCAACGAACTCCGCCGCCAGGACGGACGTAGCAAGATGTTCAACCAGCGCCTCCAGCGTTGGATAATCAAAAATAAGCGTGGCTGCCAACGGCACACCGAGAGTCCGTTCGAGGCGCCCGCTCAGCTCTGTCGCCATGATGGAGTCCAGACCGAGATCGAATAGCCGATGACGCGGCTTTACCCTGTCGGGCGAAGCCAGTCCCAGGACCTGTGCGATCAACGCGGCGGCGTGCCGGCTAAGCGTTGCGCGCCGTTGCGCCACTGGGATCCGCCGTAATTGCTGAATAAAATCGCTGTCGTCGTAATTGACATCGGTGGCCGTTCTGGCCAGTTCTGCCTGCATAACGCCGACAGACGCTGTTTCGCAATTCAGCAATGCGCTCAGCGCTAGCAGTGCCTGCTTTGTATCGAGCGGCTCGATTTGCTTGCCTGCTTCGCGCATGAGGCTCTGCGCCATGCCTGCACCGGACCAGGGCCCCCAAGCGATACTGACACCCGGCAGTCCTTGCGCGCGACGTAACTGGGCCAGGCCGTCAAGAAATGCATTGGCCGCCGCGTAATTGCTTTGCCCCGGTGAACCGAGCCAGCCTGCGGCCGAGGAAAAGCAGCAGAAAAAGTCCAGCGAACGCTCTCTGGTGAGCAAATGCAGATTCCATGCAGCAGCCTTGGGCGCGAAGACGTTGAGAAAACGTTCCGCGCTTTGATTCACCAGAGCGCAGTCGTCCAGCACGCCTGCCGCGTGCAGCACGCCTGCCGCGTGCAGCACGCCCGCCAAAGGTAGTGAAGTGGCGTCCAGTTCGGCGAACAATGCCCTGACCTGTTCGATCTTTGCCATGTCGGCCGCGTGGGCCACAACTTCCACACCGGTTGCATGGATCGCATCGAGCGCCGCCAGTGCTTTCGAGGAAGGGGCATGGCGGCTTGCTAGAACGATCCGGCGGGCGCCCTGCTCCGCCAGCCAGGCCGCCGCTTGCAGCCCCAATGCGCCTAGTCCGCCGGTAATCAGGTAGCTGCGGTCTGGCCTGTCGGCACCGATTCCGTAATCTCCATCGCATTGCGTCCAAGCCGGGCTACTCGACGGACGCCTTGCCGGAACCCAACCTGATCTTCCGTGTCGTCGGCGAGAATCGCGCAAAGCAATTCGTCTGCCGCCTCGCTGGACAACGGATCGAGGTCAATACAGGTGCATCGGCTCTGCGTCAGTTCTTTGGTAACCGTCCTCCCGAAACCCCACAGCGCTGCCTGGGCAACTTCGGTTCTCTCGTGCGAGCCGCCCACCGGTTGGGCGCCGCGAGTCACGAGGAACAGACGACGCGTGGCCTGCAACAGGTTAAGCGCTGCGATCGATCCGTGCCGATGCGCGTTCTCGATATCGTCGAAAGACGTATGGCTATCAAGCCGGTAGTCCAGCGCTTGCAAATGCACTACGCCGTCGTAGGCATCGGGAGATTCGATCGTGGCGCTTTTCAGCAAGACCGTTTTGCAACCCAAAGCGTCGAGGCGCTGTGCCAACGCCACACCGATACCGCCGCGATCCGCCAGAATCGCCCATGTCTGGTCTTGTACGCTGCGTTGCGCGGTAATCTTTTCGTCGTGCCAGGTAAGGTCGTGCAACCAGTCACGCCAGTTGAGCCTCTGCTCACTGATCAGCATGGCAGAATCCACTTGCTGGTATTGGATATCCGCCAACTCCAACACTACCGAGCCATCCTCAGCTATCAACTCGGCGTCTGTACGCGCGGGAGCATGCAAGCGCACGTGACACCATCCCGCGGACGACATCCTCTGCCCGAAATAGGAGAGTGCCGCAACCCGGGTCGGTACAGAAGTACCAGCGGCATCACCGGGAATCAGGGCCGCCAGAGCCTGGAAACAGGCATCCAGAACCGTGGGATGAACCTGAAAACCGGCTGGGTCGGCGACTTGTGGAGCAACTACCAGCCGAAACAACGCTTCGTCGTCGCCAAGCCACACACTTTGAACGACGCTGAAAGCGGGTCCTAATGCGACCGCATGCTCGCCCAGTCTGCGATAGAACGCCTCGCCGGCCATGCTGCCTGGACAGCGCGCCCGAATGGCGTCGAGATCGACGATTCGCGGTACCGCGTCGGCTACGGTTTCAGGAATAGACGCAAACTCGCCCTTAGCATGTAGTGCCCAGGAGGCCGCGTCGCCGGTCCAGCTTGTCAGTCTGAACGCGCGTCGTGCTTCTCCCGGTTCGACGACCAGTTGCACAGTTCGTTGGCCTGGCTTATCCAGCACCAGGGGTTGCGGAAAAGCGACCTGCCGAATCGCGCAGGATGTGCCGCCGGATTCCAGCGTAGCCGCGCCGATCAGCAACGACAGGTGGCTTGCCGCGGGCACCACGGTCACGTTGTAAATCTGATGATCGCCGAGCCACAGCTGATTCGAGGTGCTGAAATCTGTTTCATAGATGGCTTCCTTCACCAACGGTGCGCGAATCCGACGATGCAGCAATGGATGCTCCGCCGTTGCCGGTGCAAATTGATGGGTGGGGAGTGTCCGCCGCACTTGAAAACCATTCGCCAGTCGGTCAGATTCAATCCCGATTGGACGCCGCTCATAGATAGAAGCAGGGACCGGTACCCGGCTGCGGGCGTAGCCGTTATCGAAGCCGCCCCAGTCAACCGGGGCGCCGCGCACGAATAGTTCGGCCAGCGACTCCAGCAGCGACGACCAGCCCGCAGGCCCGACCCCGGCGCCGGCGCCGGCTAGCCACCGGGCTTCGACACCGGGCAGGCAGGCTTTGCCCATGCCGATTAGCACGGGCTTTGGCCCGATCTCGACAAAGGTGTCAACGTGGTCAGCCGCCAACGTCTTCATGCCTTGCTCAAACAGCACAGGCCGCCGCACGTGATCAATCCAATATTGCGCGCTCGCAATCGACGCCCCTGCTCTCGCGCCGTCGAGATTCGACACTAGCCCGAGCAGCGGCGCATTGAAACGGATCTGATGGGCCACGTGTTCAAATTCGCGCAGCATTGGCGCCATGAGCGGCGAATGGAACGCGTGAGATACCGCCAGCGGCTGCACGGCGAAGCCATTTCTTTCCAGCGCCGCTGTTACCTCTCGCACTGCATTGGCTGCGCCTGAAATTACGGTACTGTTCGGTCCGTTGACCGCCGCAATCGAAAGGACATGCCGGAAAGACTCGACATAAGGTGCCACCGCGCTTTGTCCGGCAAATACCGAAACCATCGTGCCGCCGGCGGGCAAAGCACCCATGAGGCGACTGCGCGCTGCAATCAGCCGGAGTCCATCCGCCAGCGTAAATACTTCGGCCGCGCACGCTGCGGCATATTCCCCAACACTGTGTCCCATGACAATGGTCGGTTCAATGCCGAACGACCTCCATAGCCGATAGAGCGCATATTCAAATGCAAACAACGCCGGCTGCGTGTAAGCGGTCTGGTGGATCAGTTTGTCGTTTTGCGGCGAAGGAAACAGCACGTCAAGCAGACGAACGGGTAGTTCGTCCTTTAGAAACACGTCGCAATGGTCGATAACTTCTCGAAAGACCGGTTGAGTTTCGTACAGTTCGCGTCCCATGCCGGCATACTGCGATCCCTGACCGGTGAACAGAAACGCGACCTTCGGGCCGGACTCGCCAGCGACACCGGTGAATACCGCAGCCGATGCACCTTGCTCGAGAAATTCGCCGAGTTGCTGTTGCGAGGCATGACTCGAATTCGCGACCAAAGCCAACCGATGCTGAAACGCCGGTCTTCCGGTATTCGTACTGAAGCAAAAATCGGCAAAGGCAGTATTGGACGTTTCCGACAAAGCATTGCGAGTCGCAATTGTCTGTGACCGCAACGACGCTTTGCTCCTGCCGCAAACAGTCAACAAATGCAGCGGCCGCCGGAACGTTGCCGGATCAGTCGTCAGCAGCGGTGCTTCCTCAAGCACCACGTGACAGTTTGTTCCACTAAATGATAGAGAACTGACGCCCGCCAGACGGCGCCGCTCACCCCGCCGCCACGGCAACGCTTCAACGGCGACCTCGATCGGCAGATCATGCCAGTCAATATGCGGACTCGGGTTGCGAAAATGCAGGTGCGGTGGAATTTCTTCGTGTTTCAAAGCCAGCACGACCTTGATAAAACCTGCGATACCGGCCGCATTTTCGAGGTGACCAAAGTTCGTTTTCACCGAGCCGATTACGAGTGGCTGTTCTCTGGAATGCTGTCCGAATACAGCGCCCAAACTTTTCACTTCGATGGGATCGCCCAGCGAAGTGCCGGTGCCATGCGCTTCCACAAAGCCGACTTGCTCGGGCGAAACCCCGCCGTTTTCGAGCGCTCGTCGGATAACGGCTTCCTGTGCCGGTCCGCTCGGCACGGTCAGGCCTCCGCTGGCGCCATCCTGATTGACTGCGGAACCGCGCACCAGTGCCAGAATATCGTCCCCGTCGTCAATTGCGTCGACGAGGCGCTTCAACACGACCATGCCGCACCCTTCGCCACGTACGTAGCCGTCCGCGGCAGCGTCAAAGGTTTTACAACGGCCGTCCGGCGCGAGCATCCTGGCTCGGCAAAAACTGATGAAAACCTCGGGCGAAATAATGAGATTCACCCCTCCGGCAACGGCCAGTTCGCATTCGCGACGGCGTAAGCTGTCGCACGCCAGATGAATCGTCACAAGTGAAGAGGAACAGGCGGTATCGACTGCAATACTTGGGCCGGTAAAGCCAAAGGTATAGGAGATCCGCCCAGCGCCCACACTACCCGCATTCCCTGAACAAAGATAAGCATCGATACCCTCGTAACCGACTGCATCAAGATAGCTGGCGCCGTACTCGGATTTCGTAATGCCTACCCAGGCTCCTACCTGTCGTCCATATAGCTGGTCCGGTGCGTATCCCGCGTGCTCCAGCGCTTCCCACGTCACCTCTAGCAGCAAGCGCTGCTGAGGATCCAGACTTACAGCTTCGCGCGGAGCGATACCGAAAAATTCGGGATCGAAATCGAGAATCCGCTCAATAAAGCCACCATGCCGGCTATACATCTTGCCTCGTGCCTCGGGATCCGCGTCGAAAAAATCTTCGAGATGCCTGCGGTCGTGTGGAATTTCGGTAATCGCATCGGTGCCGCTACGCAATAATTCCCAATACGACTTCGGGTCAGAGGCATTGCCCGGAAACCGGCATCCCATTCCGACTACGGCAATCGGCTCAGCGCTCGCGAGTGCCAACTGCGTTTCCGTCTTCCTGACTGAATACGCCAATTGGATCGGAGTTAGCCTGGCAAGCCGTTTCAATATTTCGCTCATTAGTGCTGTTTCCTTGCGCCAGCTCGCATGCGTTTCATTGCCAGAATTGCCGTTTCGTCCGTCATCGATTCGACCTTATCGAGAACCTCCGCGATCTCCACTTGCGCCTCTCCGGCTACCGACTCCACATCCGCACCTTCAATCATTCCCGAGGCGGCTTCCGATGGAAAAATCAACGCAGTCAAGTAATTCGACAGCGCTTCGATCGTCGGATAGTCGAACACCAATGTCGAGCCGAATGACTGACCCAATGCGACCTCCAGACGGTTCTTCAATTCGATCGACATAAGGGAATCGAGCCCCAGATCGTAAAATCTGGTTCGCAATCCTATATGACAAGGTGCTGAAAGATGTAGCACGGCGGCGATCTCCTGCCTCAGCAGAGCGATGAGTCCCGCAAGCCGCTCCTTGATCGGCATGTTTCTGAGTTTCGGCAATACCGGGCGGGAGACGCCCGGTTCTCGTGTTACGCCGACGGAATCGTCGTAGAAAGGCGGCAGCGCATAGCCCGGAAAGGCGCGAGAAAACTTCTGCCATTGCATGGAAAGTACAGCAACCTGGGGCTCTCCCGAGCTCAATATGTGCTCCATGGCATGCAGTGCCGCAGCGGCATCCAGGGCCTCAATGCCACGTTCCTCCCAGCGTCCCGCCGCGCTGCCCGCAACGTTCGCCGCCATCCCTGTGCCAGCCCAAGGGCCCCAGTTAATACTGGTTCCGGCCAACCCCTGACTGCGCCGGAAATGCGCCAGCGCATCAAGGAACGCATTGGCTGCTGCATAGGGCGCCTGCCCGGGGGGGCCTAGTACAACATCCCGCAATTACTTTTAATAATTGATTGCATGGTTTATCCTGGCGGTATGAGTCGAGGACGCCATGCAACGCCAGTGAAGCTGGCCAGAAAGGAAAGACAGGAGCTGCAGTCGCTGATCCGACGCACGACGGCTGCACAGCGCGATGTGACACGGGCACGCATCGCGTTAATGGCTCACGAGGGCTACACGAGCGCGGCGATCTCACAGGAACTGGGCGTGTCCGTGCAGACCGTCAGCCAGTGGCGCCAGCGCATTGCGCGGCAAGGCGCGCAGGGGATTCGGGAGGCAGAGCGCAGTGGTCGTCCGCCGCGCATCACGCAGGAGACGCGGCTGCAGCTGATCGCACTGGCGTGTGAAGTGCAGGAAGCGCAAGGTCGGGCCACGCCGACGCTCGATGAGATTGTGACGCGTGCAGTCGAGCGAGGGATCGTCGAACAAATCAGTCGCAGCCATGTGCAGCGCATCCTGCAGGCTGGCGACGTTCGCCCGCATCGGGTGCAGCAGTGGCTGCATAGTCCGGATCCGGCGTTTCGCGAGAAGGTCAACGTGATCTGCAAGCTGTACCGCAAGGCGCCGAAGAATGCGGTGGTACTGAGTATTGACGAGAAGACCGGCATCCAGGCCATCGAGCGCAAGCATCCAGGGCGCGCCCCGGCAGCCGGACGGTTGCGCCGCCGGGAATTTGAATATATCCGTCACGGTACGCAGTCGCTGATTGCCGCGCTGGATGTTCATACCGGACGGGTACTGGGAAGCTGCCGCGACCGGCGTACCCAAGACGACCTGGTGACTTTCATGGACAGTGTGGCAGCCGCGTATCCGGGCAAGCAGGTGCATGTGATCTGGGATAATCTGAACACGCATCGCGCCCAGGCCGTGTGGCAGGCATTCAATGCGCGGCACGATGGACGGTTTCATTTCCATTTCACCCCTTTGCACGCGAGCTGGGTGAACCAGATCGAACTGTGGTTTGGGCTCTATACGCGCCGTGTGCTACGTCACGCCAGCCACACCAGCACGGCGCATCTTCGCGAGCGTACAGAGCAGTTCATCCGCGAGCGCAACCAGACGGCACGTCCCTTCAGATGGACTTTCCGCGGCTACCCGTTGCAAACTGGCGCATCCTGAACCGGAGCGGTCATGCCTGCCTTACCCGCGAAACATCATGCAAGCGAACTGCAGCGTCAGCTGCGCGAATTGTTGGGCCACGACCAGGTGGTCACGCAGGCTTACGGGCGTCATCTGCTGATCAAGCGCCTGGACAATCAGGAGTCGACCGTTGTGGCACGCCTGAGTGAACTCGGCCGCAATCTTTATGGTGCGGCCTTTCGTAGCCATAGCGGGCGATGGGAACCTCTGCCTGGCTCAGGTTCGCTCGCCGAAATGGCTCAACTGGTTGTCACGCTCCTGCAACCTTATTTGCAGCCAGACAATTATTAAAGCTATTTGAGGGATCTTGTACTAGTACGGAGGCGCCGGAAGAAAAGCAGACGAAGTAATCGAGCGGACGCGGCAACGTCATCTGGTGCAAATGCCACGCGCCAATCGCCTTGGGCTTCATCACCGCAGACAGGCGGTTGGCGGTTTGTTGACAGAGAACCCCGTCGTCCAGCACGCCGGCAGTATGAAACACGCCGCGCAGTTCAGGCCGCGACGCAAGTTCGTCGAGTAGCGCACGCACGGCAACTGGATCGCTGACATCGAGCGCCCTCACGGACACATCGACCCCAATTCCGGCGAGCTGCCGCAAGCGATCGCATGCGAATTCTCCGGGTGGCTTCCTACCGGCCAGAATGAGGTGCCGGGCACCCTGCCTTGCCAGCCATTCGGCTACCTGCAAACCCAGGCTGCCAAGCCCCCCGGTAACCAGATAACTTGCGTCGGGCCGGACCGCGCTTCGGCTGATGACGACCTTGCCGATATGTTGCGCCTGGGCGATATGCTGAAAGGCGTTGGCGGTCTGCGTAAGCGTAAAGGTGCGGTACGGCAGCGGGTGCAGCACGCCGGCGTCGAACTGGACCGCCAATTGCTGCCAGAGTTGCGCAAGCAGCGCGGCGTCATTGCGCGCAACATCCAGCAGATCAAAAGGCTGATAGCGCACGTTGGGAAACGCCTGCTCGACGTGTTCCGGACTCCATATGCCGTTCTTGCCAAGTTCGACGAAGCGGGCCTGATTGCGGCAAAGGCTGAATCCTGCGGCGATGAAATCTCCGCTCAGGCTGTTGAGAACAATGTCAACGCCTTCTCCTTCCGTGGCCTCGCGAATTTCCCGCACGAAATCCACACTGCGCGAATCACCGATATACCTCACGCCGAGTTGTTTCAGAATTCCCCATTTGGGGCGGCTGGCCGTCGCGAACACCTCCAGCCCCAACCAATGCGCGATCTGCACCGCGGCCAGTCCTACGCCGCCGGCCGCAGCGTGAATCAGGACACGTTCGCCGCGTCGAGCCTGAGCCAGATGCGAAAGTCCGAAGAAAGCCGTGAGAAAAGCGATCGGCAGCGTCGCCGCCTGCTCAAGACTAAACCCTTCCGGTATTGGCGCAACGAAGCGGGTGGGAACATTGACGAAGTCATTGAGGCATCCCGGCGCCATGTAGGCCAGTACAAAGTCCCCCACCTGGAAGTCCTTCACCCGGCTACCGAGCGCGGCAACACGCCCTGCGCATTCGAAACCGAATGCCGTGCTATCGGCCTTGCCGAAAACCCCCAAGGCAATCAGCACATCCTTGAAGTTCAATCCAGAGACCTGTGCCTGAATTTCCACTTCATCCGGACCCGGTGTGCTCCGGCGCATGGGTTCGACGGAGAATTCATCGAGAATTCCCGGCACTCGCAATCTGACTCGCGACGTGCCGCCGAGCCGCCTCGTCCGAGTCAGTCTGGCGACCCATCTGCAACCGCCGCGCACCGCCAGCTGGTTTTCACGCTGTGCAACAACCAGTTCGCTGGCCAGCAATGAGATATCGGCGTCTTGCGGCACGGCCGGCAAATCGATTAATACGCTTTTCAATTCGGGATGCTCGGATGCGATTGTCCTGCCCAGTCCCCACACTGGAGATTGCCAAACGTTCAGTGCGTCGGATCCGCCCTCAACTGGTTGTGCACCCCGCGTAACCAGAATCAGGCGGGGTACTGTGCCTGCATCCTGTTTGACCAGGCGCTGCACGAGCTCGATAATCCTCGCACCATCGTCCGAACTGGTTGCCTCATCGTTCGCATCGGCGAGGAAAACCATGCCGGTCGCGTCGTCGACGCCATATTCGGTAGAAGGGTCCGCCAATTCGGCCGCCGCGCCGCGCGCCCGGATCTGCCCGGCGAGCCTGGAGGCAAACTCACTGGCCGCTGCGACCACCAGCCAGCGCTCCGAAGAGGCGGCATCGCGCGGCTCGCTGGCCGATTCCCGGGCCTGCCAGGCGATCTGGTAAAACCAGTCCTGCTTCGCTTCATGATTGTGTTTAAGAAATTCCTGCCGCTCCACACGCCTGATACATAGTCCTTCGACGGTGGCCAACAGCCTGCCGTTCAGATCGAACAGGTTTAACGATGCTTCCAGGCTGTCGCTGCCTCGCTCCAGTGTCTCTCCAAGCGAAGCATGGCAGAAACATGCGTTGCCAGCTCTCCTATAGATCCTGACTCGTCGGGCCGTGGAGGGCGCATAGGTTGCGGCATCATCTGCGTCATAACGCGACGCGCCAAGCAATTGCAAACAGCCGTCAAGCAGCGCCGGATGCAACATGAAACCCTCTGTGTCCGCAATGTCCGCCGGCAGACGAACCTCACCGAACGACTCGGCACCACGCCGAGTCACCCGACCGAGCACCTGGAATTGGGGTCCATAATCCAGCCCCAGGCTGGCGAAGTGTCGATATAGATCAGCCGCCTCGATGGCCTCTCCAATAACTTTATTCAACCCGCGCGGATCGCTGCATTCGTCCCGTACGGTTTGATCTTCCGCAGCTATCTTGCCCCGCGAATGGGTAACCCAGGTATCCCCGAACCGGCTGGCGATGCGAAAGGAAAGTACTCGAGCATCTTCGGTCTGCGAAACGATGGTCTGTAATGTTTGAAGCTCACTGTCTTTAAGCGGCAACGGGACTTCAAACGTCATGTCCAGGATGCTCAACCACTCACTCGCCAGCAGAGTGCGCCCTGCCTGCAACACGATCTCGATGTAAGCGGTCGCCGGCAGGATTGGCGTTTCATGAACGCGATGGTCAGCAAGGTAGGCAGGCGATCGGGTCGATATCCCTGTTTCGAAGATCGCCTCGTCGAGCGCGGTATCCAGGCGCTGCCCCAGCAGCAGGCCGCTGGTCGTCGGCAACTGGGCCGACGGCATGGCCGCCGTCGATCCGGGTGCCGATATCCAGTGGCGCATACGCTGAAATGGGTAGGTTGGCAGCGCAATGCGCCGTCCGCCGTGTACACGCCCCATCTCATCCCACGCAATCCGGGCGCCCTGCTCATACCAACTGCCGAGGCGGGTTAGCAGTTGAACCCTATCCGTTACCTGTCCGTCCCATCCCGGCAGTTCAGCTACGATATCGACTGCTTCGCGCAGTTCGCCCGCGCCGAGCTGGCGTATTGCCGCAGACAAAGTCTGCTTATCTTCCGCAAGCGCTTCCCCGGCCTGGATCGCGTGCCGCAAACTCTCCTCGAAGGTCAGGCGGCCGGCCGCATACTCCGCTACCCAGGTGCCAACCCCACTTGCCGACACCGCGACGGGTTCGATACCCCATGAGCGCAGCAACGCCCATAATGCGAACCCAAAGACGAACTGGTCCCCCCGCAGCCGATTCGCTACCGGCACCGCGGCCAGAACAACATTGCAACGTTCGACCGCCTCCCTGAATACCGGTTCGGTGCGATACAGTTCGCCGTCCCGTGGTGGATTTGGGCACGCCATGTCTGTCAGCATAAAACCGATCTTTGCGGTTCGCCCGCTGAGATCCTGGTCAACAGGGTGAGTCTGCGTATGCCGGAAGTCCGCAAGTTTCGCCAGCAGTTCCTCGGTTGACGCCACCGTGAAACAGACCCGATGCGGCAGATGCGTCCGCCCAAGCGCGGTGGTATGCCAGAAATCCAGCAACGCAACGCCGGGGTTTGCATGGAGGTAGTGCTCGTAGCGACCGACCAGTTCGAACAATGCCCGGCGCGTCTTCGCCGAAATGACGACTGGCAACGGCAACGGCAACGCATGGTGCGCAACTGCCTCGACCGGGCCCTGCGCGGCGCGCTCGACGATCACGTGGGCGTTCGTTCCGCTGATCCCAAACGAGCTGACCCCGGCCAGCAGCGGGTGCTTCGCCGCACGGAGCGCGATCGGACTACGTGGAATCGAAAGAGGCAGACCGTGCCAGTCGATATGCGGATTGGGGCTATTAAAATGAATTTGTCGCGGAATTTCCCGATGATGCAGCGCGAGAATAACCTTCAACAGGCTCGCTATTCCCGCAGCGGCTTCCAGATGCCCGATATTCGCCTTCACGCCCCCTACCCAAAGAGGTTCAGCAGTCTCCCGTCGTGCGCCGAATACGGCCCCAAGCGCCTCGACTTCAAGCGGGTCGCCCAAGGACGTACCGGTGCCGTGCGCTTCGACGAAAACAATCTGTTCCGGACGCACTGCTGCGTTATGTAATGCCTGATGCAGCAGTACCTGCTGCGATTGCGCGTTCGGTACGGTCAAGCCGCTGCTGCGGCCGTTGTGATTGACTGCAGAACCGCGGATGACCGCCAGTACCCGGTCGTGGTCGGCGAGCGCATCCGCTAGTCGTTTCAGCACCACCACGCCACAACCTTCGCCTCTACCATATCCGTTGGCATCCGCATCAAATACTTTGGAAATGCCATCAGGCGCGATGGCCTGCGTACGGGACAGAAAGACTGCGATCTCGGGCGAAATGATGAGGTGCACGCCCGCCGCGATCGCTACACGGGATTCCTGCATGCGCAAGCTTTGACACGCCAGATGCACAGCGACTAGCGAAGAGGAGCAAGCCGTGTCGACGACCATGTTCGGTCCAGTCAACCCGAGAAAATAGGAAAGCCGACCGGAGGCAAAGGAAAATCCGTTGCCCGTACCCGAGTACGTATTGATCGCCGCGAGGTCGCCGCTAAACAGTTCGTGCCGTGAATAGTCGATCTGTCCCATTCCGACAAATATCCCGCTCGACGTCTTGCGCAACGCTTCGGGCGGCAGACCCGCATTCTCCAATGCCTCCCAGACGACTTCGAGTAAGAGTCGCTGTTGCGGGTCGAGGCTGGCGGCTTCACGCGGCGAGATACCGAAAAAATCCGCATCGAACTCGTCGACCTGATCGAGAAAGCAACCGTCCCGCACATACATTTTCCCGGCTGTCTGGTGCCCCGGATCGTAAAGCGCTTCACTGTCCCAGCGGGACGGCGGAATTCGGCCCAAGGCATCGCGGCCGTCGTGCAGCAGCGCCCAAAAGTTGTCGGGCGTATCGGCGCCTCCCGGAAAACGGCAAGCCATGCCGACGACGGCAACAGGTTCGGCATGCGCTGACTCGAGGTGGGAAATCCGTTCCTGCAAACGGTTGATAGTACGCAGCGCTTGCCGGATGACAGCACCGGTGTCGCCGCCCTCTTTAACTTTATCTGTCATGGGGTGGCCCAGAAAGCGACGCCAGTTTCTGCATCAACAGCGCGGTGACCTCGCCATCTGACAAGGTGTCCAGATCGGCCGTTTCTTCAACTGCCACCGATTTAGACAACGGCATGCGAGACCGCGGTTCAGGTAACGGGGTCGCGTCGGCAAGCACACGGTCGGCCACATACCGTGTCAGAGATGCGAGCGTGGAAAACTCCAGCGCGATCGTCGCCGACAGCGAAATTTCAAACTCTGCTTCAAGGCGATTCTTCAATTCCAGCGCCAACATCGAATCCAGTCCCATGTCGGAGAAACCTTGCTCTGAATCGATCCGACTGGGCTCATCCCGCCGCAGAACCTGAGATACCAACACAGCGACACGCTCACCAATGACCGCCTCGGCCTGCTGCGGTGAAACGCTTGCCGGACGCACACGAATACCGGTGGCTTTCCCTTCATTGCGAGCGCTCATGTCGGCTGATCTTGAGAGCACGTCGTCAAGCACGATGGGGGCACCGGTCGTGGGCCAATGCCGCGCGAACCTGTCCCAATCGACATCCATTGCCAGTACTTGCGGTGTCGTGGAGATCAGCATGTGCTCAAGAATGGCCAGACTCTCATGACTTTCCATGGAACGAATTCCGTTGCTTGCCAGCCGGTCTATATAGCCCCGATCGCGGGCAGCCATGCCGCCCACTGCCCATAGGCCCCAATCGATGCTGACCGCCGGCAGTCCGAGCTGATGGCGGTAGTGCGCCAGCGCGTCCAGATACGTGTTGGCGGCCGCATAGCTTGCCTGGCCGGGCGCCCCAAACAAAGCGGCGCCTGCCGAGAAGAGCACGAAAAAGTCTAGTGGTTGCGCCAATGTCAGCTGGTGCAAATGCCAGGCTCCCTTTGCTTTCGCCTCCATGGCCCGTTCGAAACGTTCAGCGGTCTGTTGCAGCAGCAGACCGTCGTCCGTGACGCCAGCCGCGTGAATAATGCCGCGCAAGGGCCGCATATCGCTATGTGATTGTTCGAGCAAGCGCCTGACATCGGATTCGTTGGCAACATCGGCCGTCACCAGGACCAGCTCCACATCCTTCGGCATGTCGGCGCGCAGACGATGCACTGCTTCAGCACGCGCCGTACGCCCGGCCAGAATCAGCCTGCGAGCGCCGCGCTGCGCCAGCCATTGCGCAACCTGCGATCCGACCGCGCCGAGACCACCGGTTACAAGGTAGCTCGCCTGAGCCGATATCCGCGCGCGAGGCGTGCCCACCGTCCACGGAAGCGCAGTGAGATGCGGCGTATAGAACTGCCCCGCGCGCCACGCACTGAAGCCTGGCGGCGCTGTCTCAAGCAGAGAACTGGTGGTCAAATCGGCAGCCTCGGTTTCGATATCCGCAATTCCGCCGAACAGTTCCGGGTGCTCGCGGCTCAATACGCGGGCGACACCCCAAACAGGAGCCTGGTCGATACGCAACCGGTCATGCTTTTCATGCCCGGTCGCCACGGCCCCCTGGCTGGCGATCCATATTTGCCTGCCTGCCCCGTCAGCCGCCGCCTGCCGTACGGCGGCAAGCAAGGTCCCGAGCGAGTCCTCGGCCGAGGCAAAAATCCAGTGTCGTTTGTGTGATTCACGCGCCGCCACTGCCACCGTGGGCCGCCATTCGACCCGGTACAGCAAATCGGCCCACGCCGGTATTGATTCCTCCGTAGCGGGCGTATCGATCCAATAGCGCTTGCGCTCGAACGGATAAACCGGCAAGTCGACCCGGTGGCGCGGGCCGCTGCAGCAACGCGTTTTCCCTTCGTCTGAAACATCCTTCTCGTATCGGTCTTCCCGTAGCGCCTGGGAAATCTTCTGCGCGGCTTCCCTCGGCGAAGAGGCGGTTACCGCGATCCGGAACCGCATTTGAGCGCGCGCTACAGTGCTCGAGTAGGCGAAGTCCGCAAAGTGAGCCTCGGACAACGATTCAAGCCGACGTATGTACGCCACGGCCAGATTTCGCAGTGTCTCCGGGGTGCGAGCTGAAATCGTGAGCAGGTGAGCCCGTGGGGCGGCAATCGGGGATACCCCCGTTTCCGCAATACGCCAGATATCGTCGGGCGCCTCTTCCAGCACGATATGCGCATTGGTTCCGCTGAAACCAAAGGCATTCAACCCTGCGCGGCGGACTCGCGACGCTCTGGGCCACGCGGTTAGCGCCTGCGGAATGCGGTACGGAAACCACTGTGGAGACGGCAAATGCGGATTCGGAGATTCAAAATGCAGATGCCTGGGAATCGCTTCGTGTTGGAATGCGAGCACTGTCTTGATCAGACCCGCCATGCCGGCCGCGGCTTCCAGGTGCCCCAGATTCGTCTTGACCGCGCCGATCAGCAAGGGACGATCACTGGTTCGGCCATCGCGGAATACCTCAGATAAGGACTCCATCTCAATGGGATCGCCCAATGCGGTGCCGGTTCCGTGTGCTTCCACATAGTCGATGTCGCCCGGTGCTATTGCCGCCAGGGTTTGTGCTGCCCGAATTACTTTCTGCTGCGCCGGCCCGTTTGGCACAGTCAGTCCGCTGCTGCGTCCGTCGTGATTGATCGCCAAGCCCCGGATCAAGGCCAGCACTGTGTCGTGATCCCGCTGTGCATGGGACAAACGCTTCAGGACCACCACACCGCAGCCCTCAGAGCGAACGTAGCCATCGGCGCCCGCATCGAATGCCTTGCAGCGTCCGTCTGGAGCAAGCATGCCGGCCTTTGAGAAGTTGATGCTGACTTCGGGAATCAACACGACATTCACTCCCCCGGCCAATGCCATTTCGCATTCGCCGCTGCGCAGGCTTTGACAAGCCTGATGCAATGCAACGAGCGATGATGAACATGCCGTATCGAGCGAGATTGCTGGACCTTGAAACCCGAATGTGTAGGCCACCCGACCGGCGATCATGCACGCCGCGTTGCCAGAGCCGACATATTGATCGATAGCCTCGCCGCCACGCGACAGAAGCATTTGCAGATAGTCATGCGCGGAAGCGCCGACAAAGACGCCCGTTGTCGTTCCCGTTAGACGGTCGGGCGCTATCCCGGCGCGTTCCAGCGCTTCCCAGCAGACTTCGAGATAAATCCGCTGCTGCGGATCGAGGCTTTCGGCCTCACGTCGGGAAATATGAAACAATTCGGCATCGAAACCTTGAATGTCGTCGAGAAAACCACCATAGCGTGTGGAAATCCTGCCGGGAGCATCCGGATTGGAATCGAAATACCGGTTCAGGCTCCAACGATCCGGCGGCACGTCCCGAATCACATCGCCCCCCTTCTCCAGCAGCGACCAGAAGGACTCCAGATCGTTGGCACCGGGGAAGCGACAGGCCATGCCGATGATCGCGATAGGCTCGTAGCCATCGCGCCCGGTAGCGCGAACAGTCGGTGCCTCCGGTGCGCTTGACGCTGCCGAAGCAGGCGTGAGCTTACTGAAAATATGATCCGTCAACGCATCGAGCGTCGGATAGTCAAGCGCAAGAGTACCCGGCAAAGCGACGCCTAGATGCCGGTTCAAACGATTGCGCAATTCGACCGAGGTTAGGGAGTCGAGCCCGAGATCGAAGAAACCCATATCAGGGCGCACGTCTTCGGGCGACGCAAAATCGAGCACAGAGGCCAGTTCGCCACGAATATGCTCTCTAAGGGACTCGCGGTCGAAGGAGGCCGTGACGCGTGTCGAACGCGCGGTAGCCGTCTCGCTCGCCGGTAATGCGCTTCGCGCTGTCAGGAGTTCAGACAGGAAGGGCAGCGCCCGGCCTCGCGACGTGAATGTCCGCCAGTCTATTGGGGCAACCGCTGCCTGACTGTGTCCCTCGCCCATCAGTATGTCGAGTGCCCGGAGCCCATCTTGCGGGGAAATCGGCCGCACACCGCGCTTCATCATCTGCTCGTCCGCATGGATGCGCGCGGCGGCTCCAACCCCGGACCAGGTGCTCCAGTTGATACTGAGGGCCGGCAATCCCTCGGCCGCACGGGTCTGCGCCAGACCATCGAGAAACGCACTGGCAGCGGCATGATTCCCTTGCCCGGGACTACCGATCACTGAGGCGATCGACGAGAACAAGACAAAGAAGTCGAGCAGAATGTCGCGAGTCTGTTCGTGCAAATTCCATGCGCCATTGACCTTGGCCGCCATCACACGCTCGAACGTTTGCTTTGACTGTCTTGTCAGCGTCGCATCGTCCAGCACGCCAGCCGAATGGAACACGCCGCGTAGCGGCTTGCCGGTAAGACAGGTCTGCGCCACTGCATGAGCGACTGTCCCGACGTCCGCCACATCACCCAAAATGGCCAACATGTCCACGCCGCGTTGTGTCAATGCGTCGACTCTGGCCTGCGCTGCCGGCGAAGGTTCCTTCCGCCCCAGCAGAGTGATATGCGTCGCGCCATGCCCGGCAAGCCATTCCGCCACCAGCAGGCCCAGATCGCCGAAGCCACCCGCGATCAGGTAGCTCGCATCGCTCCGTACTGCCGGCAAGCTGACGGGTAGCGCCTCGAGCGGCACGAGGCGCGCCACCGACCGGCGCCCGTTCCGGTACGCAATTTCTTCCTCGGCACCCGCGTTGTCCACCTCGGCTCGAATCAGCGCTTCGACGTCTCCGTCGTACTCCGCATCGATCTCGATCAACGTCGGACGCAGCTCAGGATTTTCCAGCGCGATCGATTTGCGCATCCCACGCAAGGGAGCCTGCATCAGGCCCCCGCGCGACACGATCCATAGCCGCCTTGCCGGTTCCGGGGACTGCGCGACTAACGACTGCGCCAAGGCAAGGACATCGCCGCAAGACTGCCATACCTGTTCGAAAGGTGTACCGCCGGCATGCCGCTCCGGCACCCGATAAATGGCATCTCTGTCGAATCCCGTTGCCGTTTGCTCACTCGCTTGTGTCGTGTTTTCCGTCCGGGCAACGATCAACGACTGTGCAGACAATTCGGGAAGAACGTAAATCTCCCGCTCAGAAAAACCTTGACGCCCTAGCACGGAGCGCCAGGCATCCGGAGACATCAACGCGTGGTTGCGCAACGCCGTGTCGGTGAAATGCCACCAGCCGACCGTCAGGCCAAAGGTCAGGTCGAGCCATCTTAAAGGCCGGGTCCCCTCGCCCAGCAGCAGATAGCCGCCCGGCGCAAGCAAGCCGCGCAGATGCCGCAGACTTACCTCAATGTCTCGAGTCGCGTGGATGACGTTCGAAGCAACGATCACGTCGAAACGGTGATCGACGAATCCCTGCGCGGACGGATCGCGCTCGATATCGAGTAAATGACTCGTAAAGAATCCGAACGATTTGAATCGATCGCTTGCTTTGGAAGTGAACGCCGGAGAAATGTCGGTAAAGACGTATTGGCAGGCGACAGCGTCCGGCCCTCTCGCCAGCATCGGCACCAGTTCCGCAGTCGTGCTGGCCGTCCCGCCGCCAACTTCGAGAATGCGTAGCGGCGCGCCGCTCTGCATCAGCATCTTGATGGACGTCACGATGAGCGCATTCAGCGCCCGTGCACTCGGCGAGTATTCGTAGAGCGCGCGGACCGCGCTGTCGTCGCCGTTCGGGAAAAGTAAATCCAGCGGGTTGCACGCTCCACATAACACGTCAGCCAGGCGAGGCCCGCACACCGCCAGCAAATTCGCTTCGGCACACGTCGGCGGTTGCGCATCGACCTGTGCATCTCCTGCATTTTCGGCCAGCATCTCCCACATTCTTGTCACCAGACGCCGGTAACAGGAGAGCAAGCCGGGCTGCTGATCGGCACTCCAGCCCAGGCGGTCAAATGCCGCTCGCACATATCCAAGGCTGCGCGCCTCTAATGCGGCCAGAACGGCGGGGAACGCCAGCGCATCGGGTTCGGCCAGCGCTGTACGTCTGACCCGGCAAATCTCCGGCTCAAGTGTCCGGATCGACGGAAAATTCTCTGCGGGCGTATGAGTCAATGCCTGTTCGCGCCATGCTATTTCATACAACCAGGCGCGTACCTCGTCGTCCTGAACCTCATGCGGGACGGACGATGGCTTCAGCGCATCGATCCAATGTCGTTTGCGCTCAAACGGGTATGTCGGCAGAACGAGTTTTCGACCTTTTGAAGAATCCTGAACGTTTGAAGTCTCCGGCAACGGCAAGGCAATACTGCCTCCGTCAGCAAACGAATCGAGCTGCGCTTTCAGCTCGGTGATGTTTTGCGCGTGAATCGCAATTTGCTTCTCGAAGCGGTATCGCCCGGTATTGACTGTAAAACATAGGTCGTGCAACGAAGTATCGGGATGCGTCACGAGGAAATGCCCAAGCCGTCCGCTCAGCGCCCGCAGTGCGGCGTCGCTCCTGGCCGACAGATGCAACACATGCGAACCGGCACGCTCGCCGGCTCCCTCCCGTGGCACCGGCGGCTGTTCGAGTACGACATGCACGTTGGTACCGCTCATCCCGAAAGCACTGACCCCCGCGCGGCGCGGCGCATCCTGCGAACGCCAGGGCGTCAGCGCCAGCGGCACTTCGATGGGGATTTCGCCCCATGAAATCTCGGGATTAGGTGTACGAAAATGCAGCTGCGGTGGAATCTCGCCCTGCTCCACCACGAGCGCCGCCTTGATCAGACTGGCGATCCCGGCGGCCGCCTCAAGATGCCCGATGTTGCTCTTGGCCGAGCCGATGCGAACCAGCTGTCTCGCAGCGCGCCTCGTCGGCAATGCTCTCGCCAGCGCATTCACCTCGATGGGGTCGCCCAGCGACGTACCCGTACCATGCATTTCGACATAACCAATCTGCTCTGGCTCAAGCTGCGCATTCTTGAGCGCTTGCCGTATCACGGCTTCTTGCGCCAAACCGTTGGGCACGGTCAAGCCACTGCTGCGACCGTCGTGATTGACCGCCGAGCCGCGAATCACCGCCACGATGTGATCGTCGTCCCTCAGCGCATCGCTGAGGCGCCGCAGCACGACGATGCCGCCGCCCTCGCCACGCACATAGCCGTCGGCGCCGGCATCGAAGGCCTTGCAGCGACCGTCGCGCGCAAGCGCATTCAACTGGCTGAAACCAATCGCTCCGCCAGGCCACAGCATCACATTGACACCGCCGGCCAGTGCGATCTCGCATTCCCTCTGACGCAAACCCTGAATGGCCAGATGCACCGCCAGAAGCGACGACGAGCAAGTCGTGTCCAACTGCATGACCGGACCCTGAAATCCGCACACATAGGCCAACCGCCCTGCCGCCACTGCACGCGCGTTGCCCAGCAGATTGTAGGCGTCGACCCCCTCCAGGTTGCCCGAACTCAGCGTGTTGTGCGCATAGTCCTCCGTCGTGACGCCCAGGTACACGCCGGTGCTGCTGCCGCGCATCTTCCCGGACGCATAGCCCGCGCGCTCCATTGCCTCCCATCCCAACTCGAGCACCAACCGCTGCTGGGGGTCCAGGGCGCGTGCTTCGCGCGGCGCAATACCGAAAAAAGCGGCGTCGAATTCGTCGATGTTTTGCAGAAATGCCCCGTAGCGCGCATATGTCTTGCCAGGCGCCGCAGCGTTGTCCGAGTAGTGCTCGCGCCAGTCCCAACGATCCGGCGGCACTTCACCTACCGCATCGACGCCCTCGCGCAGTAGCTGCCAATACGCTTCCGGGTTATCGGCTCTGCCTGGGAAACGGCACGCCATACCGACGATTGCGATTGGCTCGTTGCGGGCCGCCTCCAGTTCATCGACACGGGTGCGCAGTTTTTGCGTGACAAGAACAGCGCGCTGTAACGGATTGAGTTCGCTCATCGCCCCTCCAGGCCAATCCATTCACGCTCGATGAGCGCAGCAAGTTCTGCGTCGGAAAGCGCCCCGACAGCGGTCTCGATCGCATCGGATTCGCTCGGGTGGTCTTGTGCGGGTGCTACGGCGGGAGTGGCCGATGCAGCGGGCGCCGCGATTCGCTTAACCAGGAATTCGGTCATCAAATGCAACGTGGGATATTCGAATATCACTGTAGTGGACAACGGCATTTCAAGATCCCGTGACACACGATTTCTCAGTTCGATCGACATCAGCGAGTCGAGCCCCAGTTCGCTGAATCCTTGCTGCGGATCGATGGGCTGGCTTGCACTAATGCCAAGGACTTCTATTAATTCTCCAGATAAATAGTTGGAAACCAGACGCACGCGTTCTGGCGCAGTGGCGGTGGCAATTTGATGCCGTAGCTTCTGCGCCGTTTGGCCGACCCTGTGCCATTGTTGGGGCAGTAATCGAGACAGCAGAGGCAGTGGGTTGACCAGACTCCTGGCATGATGTGTCCAGTTCATGGACACAACGCAAGCTTGCGTGACATCGGCACTCAACAAGCGCTCAAGCGCTTCGATGCCCAGCTCAGGTGCGAGGAAATCGTATCCTTGCTCCGTTACGCGTCGCCGCAAGACCGGATCGAGCCTTGCCGCCATCCCGGTTTCCGCCCACGGTCCCCAATTCACGCTCAGACCGTGATAGCCCCGCGCGCGACGCTGCTGCATGAGACCGTCGACAAACGCATTGGCAGCGGCGTAATTGGCTTGACCCTGCGCGCCCAGCAGCGAAGCCACCGACGAGAAACAGACAAAGAAGTCCAGTGGCAAATTTGCAATAGCGTTATCCAGATGCAGCGCTCCGGTCGCTTTGGGCGCCATGACGGCCTCGAATCTTTCCCGGCTCTGCTCCGCCAGTGGTGCATCGTCCAGCAGACCCGCGGCGTGAATCACGCCCCTCAGCGGCGGCATTTCATCAGCAATCAGGGCGATCAATGCCTGTACGCGAGTCGGGTCCGCAACGTCGGTTTCAACGAGGCGGATCTGGCTATTGCTGCTGGTGCCGCCGGCATTTTCGTCCGGCACTCGCCGACCAGCCAGGACGATATTTTTCGCGCCGCGCGCCACCAGCCACGTGGCTACATGGTGGCCAAGCGCACCCAGGCCACCGGTCACCAGGTACGTAGCGTCGGCATGCAGAGCCGGCACCGGACGAGTCTCGTTGCGCGCGCGGGGAAGCCGGGTCAGCCGCGCAACCAGCCGCCTGCCGTCGCGATACGCGGCCTGCTCCCGGTCGGCTCCATGCGCCAGCATATCCGTCAGCGCGGCAAGGTCGGTTGCATCATCCGCTGAGGGATCGAGATCGATCAATTGCAAGGCAACGGTGGTGTGCTCGACCGCCGCCGCGCGGGCTACCCCCCACAACGCCGACTGTGCCGGGTCAGTGTCGATTGCGCCACGCGTGACAAGCCACAGCGGTCCAGAAGCGGCGGCAAGAATTTGCGCCAACGTCTCGCAACGGCGGCTCAACGTCATGTCCTTGTCCAGCACGGTAACGGTGACACCCAGCAGCCTCAGCTTTTCGGCGAACCTCTCGCCGCCGTCCGCCGCGAGCACGATCACGCCGGAAATCGCCGCCTGCGCGACCCGATCATCCGGCTGCCAGGTGATTTCGTAGAGCCGGCTGGACACGTCCCCCCTGAGTGCAGACTCCAGATCGGCACGATGGAGGTCACGAAACTCAAATCCTTCAACCTGTGCCACGCTCCGGCCCGTATCATCGAACAGCGCCAAGGCTTTTCCACCTGCACTCGCCCATAGCGGCTCACTGTTCGATGCGGTTCCCCAGAAACTGAATTTCTCGATACTGAATGGAATGCGCAGGATGTCTTCCGGCAACGCCCGCCATTGCGCCGTATTCATCATCAGGTGAAACCAGGAGTCGACCAGCCCGGCAAACAGCGGACTGTCGCCCGCGGCCTGTTCCGGCCGTGCCACGGAAATCCGCCCCCAGGCTTCGTCCGCCCCGGGCCAGATCTGCTCCAACCATTGAAACGCGCGACCCCAGATATAACCGGAGCTTGCATGGCAGTGATAGAAGTCAGCGCCGGAAATCGGAGAATCGCCGGCGGGCGGCAACGCCAGCGCGGTGGCGGGCGCTGCTTCAGTCGTCAATGGGGCAATTCGGCCGGACGCGTGTACCGTCCAGCCGCTCGAGGATTGACTCGTGATATCGAATCGAGTGGGTCGCCCGTTTTCCGTATCCAGGATCAACTGCACAATGGTCGGTTCATCGTCCAGTATCAGCATCTCCGAAAAATGAATGTCCGCAAGCTCACACGCCTGGAAAGGTGCCAGTGCCTGCAGCGCGGCGAGCACGAGGGAGAGATGAAACGCTGCGGGAACGACAGTCGCGCCGAACAAACAATGTTCCGCCAGATAGGCGGGATTCCGTCGACTCAGCGGCAGTTCGAAACGAATCTCACGGGAGAATGGCAGCTCAAGGCGCCGCCCCGGCAACGTCAGCCTGGCGGTATCGCTCGATAATCCCGCAACACCCGGCTCCGGCGTTGCGCTGCACGCTGCCCCACGGTCATCCAGTGGCACCCAGTAGCGCTCGCGTGCAAATGGATAGGTTGGCAAACTGATGCGCTGCGGCTTCGCCTCGCCGTATAGCTTCTCCCACTCGACCGTCAGGCCTTGCGCCCATATCTGCGCAAGCCTGTCCACCTTGCCGCGCTCAAGCCACTTATCGATCGTTTCCTGAAACTCATCGTCAGCCGTCAGCGCCGCCAAGGTCTGCTGGCTGCGCTTCAGTTCGCCCCGGTAGACGCCTTCCAGATGCGCTTCGCCTGGCTCATAGTCCGCCAGCCTGTCCTTGAGCGCCTCCATCGAATCCACCACCATCGCGAGGCGCGTCCCCATCGCCTCGCGTCCAACCTGCAACGTGTACGCCAGATCCCAAAGCCTGACTTCATGCGTCTCCAGATATGCGCGCAGTTGCTCGACCTGCACCTGCAGACGCTCCGCATTTCTCGCCGACAGCACCACCGCCACCGGCCCCGCCCATGCCCGCTGAACGCCGGGCGGCGCCACGTATTCCTCCACCACCACATGCGCGTTCACCCCGCCGAAGCCAAACGAACTTACGCCCGCTCGCCGTGGCAGCTCGCGCCCCGACTCGTCCACCGGTGCTTCCCACGTCCTCAGATCGTTCACAACGTAAAACGGACTGCCCTTCAGATCGATCTGTGGATTCGGCGGCTCGCTGTACAGGCTCTTGACCAGCTGCCCGTGCCGCATCTGAAGCAGCACCTTGATCAGCCCCGCTACGCCTGCGGCCAGTTCCAGGTGCCCAATGTTGCTCTTCACTGTCCCGAGACCGATGCTCGCCGCCGGCAAATTCCCGGCTTTTGTCAAATTCCGGAAGGCTCGCTTAAGCCCCTGCACTTCGACCGGATCACCCAACGCCGTGCCGGTGCCATGCGCCTCGATATATCCCACCGTGCGCGGGTCGACCCCGGCCTGCCGGAATGCCGTCTCAACCAGCCGCGCCTGCGCCAATGGATTCGGTGCGCTCAACGAATTGGCCCGCCCACCGTGGTTTTGCGCACTGCCCAGAATCAGGCCGTAAATATGGTCACCGTCACGCTGCGCCGCCGATAGCGGCTTCAGGAACAGCATCCCAACCCCTTCAGCACGCACATAACCATTGGCCTGCGCTGAGAAAGCCTTACAGCGCCCGTCAGGGCTCAACATGCCCGCCTGCGTAAAGCTCTCGTGCGCCTCGCTCGACAGCAGCGTATTCACCCCGCCCACCACCGCCTGCGCGCACTGGCCGCCGCGCAACAGCGTGACAGCCCGGTGCACCGCCACCAGTGAACTCGAGCACGCTGTCTCAACCGGCTCACTCGGTCCGTGCCAGTTCAGCCAGTAGCTCATCCTGTTGGGCCCCATCGAACCTACCAGTCCCGCTACGCTCGAGCCCGTCACAGCCTCGCCGGCTTGTGCAAGCATTTGCCCATAGCCGCTCGTGACGGTGCCCACCAGTAACGCGGTGGCACTGCCCGACAGACTCTGCACCGAATACCCCGCATCCTCGATTGCCTTGTGGACATAGGTCATCAGCAGCCGCTGCTGCGGATCTATCCTGCGTGCCTCGCGTGGCGAAATACCGAAGAACAGCGGATCGAACTCGTCCACCCCGTCGAGTACCCCCGCGTGGCGGATCGCTGGTGCCGCCGCCTCTCCAAAGCGGCGCGCCGGCAGCTCACCAACGCAGTCACGTCCTGCCCGAAGGTTCGTCCACAGCGTGTCGATATCCGGCGCCTGCGGAAAACTCCCGCTCATGCCAATCACCGCGATCGGCTCCGGGGTAGACGGTACCGGCGCACCCTGTGCTGCCGATGTACGCGCTATCGAGCGGCGCGCGCGACGACGCCCGATCACATCTCGCGGCATGACCGGGGACGGTTCGACGGTCTCCCGCCGCGTACTCGTTGGCGCAAATGCGGGCGACAGCATCCTGCCGTGCTCGCGCGCCAGATATCGTGCCAACGCCGAAATCGTCGGCGCTTCGAAGAACACTGTCGGGCTCAGCATTAGCCCATAACGTTCATTCAACACATGGCTGAAAGACGTCAGCGTTATCGAATCCAGGCCAAATTCGTTCAGCGGCGTATCCCGCTCCAGTTTCTCCTGCCCGATCTTCAGGTGCGTCGAGATCAAGCCCGTCAGCACGCGCTCCACTCGCGCGGCCAACTCTGCGTCCTCCTGCATGCCCGGTTCCGGCATCGCCGCCTCAACCGATGCTTGCAACGCAGGCACGACCCCAGCCGCCTGCGTGTGTGCCAGCAAGCGTGCCCGCTCGCCATACAGCACCATCACATGGGGCGACGTTTGCGTCCGGGCCAGCGCCTGCCCCAATGCCTTGACCCCGACTTCCTCAGGCATGGCCTGCATGCCAGTCACCCGCCGCAGCTGAGCCGCGACACCGGCATCGACCTTCATTCCTCCTTCAGCCCACAGCGGCCAGCTCACCGACACCATGCGGCCGAATCGCTGGCCTTGCGCCACCAGGCTCTCCCGGTAGACCGCATAGCTGTCCATGAAGCCATTGGCCGCCGCATAGCCGGCCTGTCCCACGTTGCCCCATGAACTCGCCACCGACGAGCACAGCACCAACCAGTCCAGCGTAATCGTCCGGGTCGCGGCGTCCAGCGCGACAAGCCCGGCCACCTTCGCCTCCAGCACTTGCTGGAGATCGTCGACTGTTCCGTTCACCAGCAAGCTGTCGCGCAAAACCCCGGCGCAGTGGATCACCCCATTCAGTTGCCCGTACCGGGCCACGATGTCTTGTGCCAGCAGCGCCATTCCTCGACCATCACTGACATCTACCGCCCGATATTCGACCCGTGCACCCTGCGCCCGCAATCCCTGCAGGATGACTTCATGCTCCGCCCTCAACGCGCTACGCCCACTCAGCACCAGCGTCAGCCCCCGCGCGCCCTGCGCCAGTGCGCGAGCAAATATTTGCCCCAACCCGCCCAAGCCGCCAGTGATCCAGTACACCCCGCCATCGCGCCACGGCACATCCGCATCAAACGTGTGCCGCTCCGTGAAGTCGAGCAATTCACGCCCCCTCGGTCCGTAGCGCACTGCCGGTGCCGGCGACATGGCCTCCGCCCGCAGCCGGGGGACGAGTTCGCTTGAATCTTCTACGGCCACCGTCTGAATCACCAACGTCGGGAATTCCGCCCGTGCGCTAAGCAAAAGCGCGCTCAGGCCCTGTAGTACCGCCCCGTCACCACTCAACGGCACCACCAGTTGCAACAGCACGGGATAGATGGGCTTGTCTGCCGTGATCTGCCGCACCTGAGCCAGCAGTTGCTCCGCATACGCGCAATAGCGCTCGGCCAGCGAGCCGGTAGCGTTCAACCGCACACATTGCGCCGGGGCCAGTTCCGCCTCGAATCCATCCGGTACCCGCATCTCGCACACCACCACCCGGTGTGCGCCGTACACCGGATCTTGCGCCGGCCTGGGAATCGCCTGCGCTGTCCACCGCGGGGCCAGTAACAGCGTCTGCTCCGGCTGCTCCAGCATCCGGGTACTGAAGCCGGCCAGGCGCACCGCCACCTGGCCAGCCTCATCCACGATCTCGACATCGAGCTTGCGCATCGCCGCGCTGTCGCCCGCTCCCGGCCGCACCACTGCCCACGCAGGACTCGGCACAGCCCCCCACTGCTCGACTGCCTGCACCGCAAACGGCAACGCCAGCCCGCCATCGGTCGTAGCCAACTCCATGCTTGCCTGCAACGCCCCGTCCATCAAACTCGGCGGCAGGCTATAGCCCTCTTCGAACGTATCGGTCGCCCGCTGCAATGCCCCGACCACGACTGCGTCACCGACCTCCAGCGCCGTCAACACAATGAAGCTCGGCCCATAGCGCAAGCCGGCTGCCGCCAGGCGGGCATAACATTCGGGCCGCCCGATCGTGCGCCCGCACTTTGCCCGCAAGGCCAGCAGATCCACTCGGGGTGCCGCACCCGCTGACACGACCTGCGCCCAGCCATGGCTGTAGACCACCGCGTCGTCGCCCTCCCCGCTGTAGATCTCATAGCCAGCCCGACCGTCCTCCTCCTGCGTCAAGCCGACATGCACCTCCAGCGGCTCGTTCACCACCAACGGTCGCATCCAGTTCACCTGCGTCAGTCTGATCGCAAACTCCGATGACGAGCGCCCCAGAGCCATGCTTGCCGCCGCCCGTGCCCACTCCAGTTGCACCACTCCCGGCACCACCTGCTGTCCCCGCACCCCATGTTCGCTCACGAAGAACTCATCGCCGCTGAGCGTTGTGCTATAGCGTTGTTCGCTCAGATCCGACGTGTTGCGATGGACCAATGGGTGAAGTCGATGCTCGTCAAGCGAACCCGGCTCCGGCGTTGCCCTGTCATCCTGTGGCACCCAGTAGCGCTCGCGTGCAAATGGATAGGTCGGCAAACTGATGCGCTGCGGTTTCGCCTCGCCGTATAGCTTCTCCCACTCGACCGTCAGGCCTTGCGCCCATATCTGCGCAAGCCTGTCCACCTTGCCGCGCTCAAGCCACTTATCGATCGTTTCCTGAAACTCATCGTCAGCCGTCAACGCCGCCAAGGTCTGCTGGCTGCGTTTTAGTTCGCCCCGGTAGACGCCTTCCAGATGCGCTTCGCCTGGCTCATAGTCCGCCAGCCTGTCCTTGAGCGCCTCCACCGAATCCACCACCACCGCGAGGCGCGTCCCCATCGCCTCGCGTCCAACCTGCAACGTGTACGCCAGATCCCACAGCCTGACTTCATGCGTCTCCAGATACGCGCGCAGTTGCTCGACCTGCACCTGCAGACGCTCCGCGTTTCTCGCCGACAGCACCACCGCCACCGGCCCCGCCCATGCCCGCTGAACGCCGGGCGGCGCCACGTATTCCTCCACCACTACATGCGCGTTCGTGCCACTGAAGCCAAAACTGCTCACGCCGGCCACCTTCTTGCCGTCAGGCCACGGCTGCGCTTCAGCCGTCACTTTCACTGGCAGTCGCGACCATTGAATGTGTCGATTCGGCGTTTCGAAATGCAAGTGTTTCGGAACAACACCATGCCGCATGGACAGAATGACTTTCATCAATCCCGCCACGGCCGCCGCCGCTTCCAGGTGCCCCACATTGGTTTTTACCGACCCCAACAGCAGCGGCGAATCGGCGCCCCGGCCGACACCTAGCGCCGCTGCCGCGGCTTCCACCTCGATCGGATCGCCAAGCGTGGTCCCCGTCCCGTGTGCCTCCAGATATTTCACCTCATGCGCAGCGATCCCACTGCGCTCAAGCGCCGCTTCAATGACCGCCTGTTGCGCCTTCTGATTCGGGGCGGTCAGCCCCGCGCTCGCCCCATCCTGATTGATCGCACTGCCTCGAATCACGGCCCATATAGGATCTCCATCCCGCTGTGCATCGGCCAGGCGCTTCAAGATCAGTATTCCGCAGCCTTCGCCACGCACATAGCCGTTCGCGGATGCGTCGAAGGTCTTGCAGCGGCCATCCGGCGACAGCATTCCAGCCCGTGCGAACGCGACGAACGTCTCATCGTTCAGCAACAGGTTTACGCCACCCGCCACGGCCAGTTCGCATTCCCCTGCGAGCAGGCTCTCGCACGCCAGGTGCGTGGCCACCAATGAAGAACTACAGGCCGTATCAATCGACAAGGCCGGGCCATGCAAGTCGAAGTAGTACGCGATCCTGCCGGCTGCGATCGACGCCGCGTTGCCGGTGGCAAAGTGAGGATCGGCAGCATGTCCGGCGCCCTGCCGGTTCAGCAAGGTTTCGTAGTCGTGGCCCATCACGCCAACAAATACGCCCGTGTTCGACCCCGCTAATCGCGTAGGGTCGATCCCGGCTCGCTCAAGCGCCTCCCACACGACTTCCAGCAAGAAGCGATGCTGCGGATCGATCAATTCCGCTTCGCGTGGCGAAATCCGGAAAAATGATGCATCGAACTGGGAGACATCTTCGAGAAAGCCGCCGAATTGACCCTCTCCACCAATGTTCTGGTCATCCTTATCATTCTTTCGACATGTGCCTCGCGGTGATCGCTCTTTGATAGCATCGATCCCACCCTCCAATAACGCCCAGAATTGCTCCGGGCTCGACGCTTCGCCTGGAAAACGGCAACCCACACTGATCACAGCGATGTTGTCTCTTTCCGAAACGCCGCTGCTCGCCTGGCTGTGCGAGTCGGCGGCAAAATCCGACGCAACGCTCGTGCGCGCATGTCCTTCGCTGGCCTCATCCACGTCTTCGGGCGAGCGCCCTTTAAATGCCACACCTTGCTTTTGCAGATATTCATCAATCGCCGCAGGCGTGCCACATTGAAAGAAAAACGTCGCCTCAAGCTCAAGCCCGATTTGTTCGCCGAGACGATGACGCAATTCCAGCAGGTCGAGTGAACTTAGTCCCATTTCCATCAACGGTACGTCCGGCCCGTACGCTGCCGATCGCTCCGCGCCCAGCGCCTGCTCTATAGTGTTCCGCACCCACCTTGAGCACTCCACGTGCGCGGAGCTTGTCGTCGGCATGTTCTGCTTATGAATTGCTGCGTCGCTCGACTGGGCACGCGACGTTTCCCCTTCCTCTGCGCATCCATTGGTCAGATCGTGGGCCTGAAGGTATTCGACAATCGCTGCGGGTGTCCCATATTGAAAGAAAAAAGTCGGATGCAGCGTGATCCCGACGCGTTCGCCGAGCCGATGACGCAACTCCAGCAAGTCGAGCGAACTCAATCCCATTTCCATTAGGGGCGCCTGCGGTTCATACGCACCGACTCGCCCCTTGCCTAGCACCTGCTCTATCGTGTCCCGCACCTGCGTCGCCAACTCCACCGCTCCCGCACTCCGCGCGAGCACGCGTCTTGAACCCGCCGGCGCCCGCACTGGCATCACTGGCATCACTAGCGGAACATCGCGGAAGTTCTGGTATTCAATCAAAACGCCAGCTCCACCATTCGCCTTGTCTTCCGGCCGAAACGGACACACGACTTCACGAACCGTGGCGCCGTGCGACTCATGAAAGCGCAGCATCGGATCGACGGGCCACCCGGCGTGATCACGCTGCTGGATGTACTGGTCCATTGAGGCAAGTGTCGGATTCGATCGCGCATAATCACGACAGCGCGTAACGCCGGCAACTGTTTCGACGTCTTCACAGCAGGCAAAGTAAACGAGTGCGAAGTCGAGCAGTTCGTCCGCTATTCCAGTGCCTTGCATTTCCGGCAAAACGCAGGTTCCGAGCAGATGAGCGACGACACCGTCCGGTTTGTGGATGCGCGCAAATTCCGCGAATGGTGTATGACGCAATTGCGCCAACGCATCCACTCTCTGCGAATACAAGGCCGCGACAAGCCGACCATCTTGCTCCAGCAGCATTTGTCCTTGTGGGAAAACACCTATGCGACGGCGCAATTCGACCTCGGACACGGCCAGGTCTTCTGACCAGCAGATCTGCTCCAACTCTCGCAAACGGGCGATATCAGCCTCAACCGGATGCCGTATCCGATAGGGACGTGCGAGCCACCGATTCAGCGTGATACGAGTAAAAGGCGCCGCGCGCGGAAACCGCCGAAAAGATACTCGTTCTGGGTATAGCCCCGCTTCGGCCGCAGCCATCAAAAACACAGGAGCCTCAAACAGGTGCTGCCGTGACATACCGTGGTAAGCATCAAAGTGGAGGGCACCGGTTCGACTCCCCAGCCTGCGCACTATTTGCGGACTCAGGCAGTGCACTTCAAGCATTGCCAACCCATACTGCGACGTCACCTCTCGCCAGCGTTCCAGATGCTCCACCAGGCTCTGCAACGCGGATGCCGGCTCGATACTCTTGCCATCCTGGTCCACGTACACGCCTGTGAAGGGAAAATTGCCCCTTTGCACCACTGCCTCTTCGTCTAGCGGAGAGCGTAGGTCTCTGTCATGGTCCAGAAAGGAACGGATATGCAAAATCTTCTCTGGGTCCGTTATCCCGCGATCGTTCAAGGATTCGATGAATCCGTGCGGATCGCCGATATCGCCCACCACGAGGAAGTGGGGCAGGCCCGCCAGAGTTCGAGAGGCCACCTCCAGCGCACGTTCGTTGAAATCCGCACCAATCAACAACAACGGATGACTCTCCAACGCCTTCCCGCGCTTTGTTCTCGTTTGGATCACGTCGTAGATCTGGCGCAGCAACGTCCCGTCGCCGCACCCCATGTCGGCGATATAACGTGGCTGCGCATCGAGTGCCTCTCGATCAAACAGATCCACGATAAGATCGCTGAACGCCTCGAAATACCAACGATGCTGAAAGCCGCTGCACGTCACGTTCAGTTGGCGATCGATATGGCGCTCGTGCCCTTCCGCATCCCGACCGAACACCTCTACGGCATGTCCAAATAGCAACTCTTCCGTGCGTGCCAACATTGGCTGATAGGACACCACAGTCCCGAGCGCCGCTCCGTTGTGGCGCGACAATCTGGATGAGAGACGCGCGACAATCAGGATGAGAATGTCGCGGCGGGGTTGATGATGCCGATGTTGATTGGCGCTGACAAGCGTTTATTGATTGACGCGCAGTTTTTGATTGACGCTGGCGCGCGTGTGCCGCGCGACAATCAGGATGAGAACGGCGCCCGAGCCGGTGAGGACGATTGCGTAATGCGTGGCGATGGCCTGGAGCACACGCTTTACGCTGTCGCGTTTGATCTCGATGAGCATCGTGGAATGTCGCCGGCGTCCAATGCCGCCAAGCCGTCGCCGGGCAGAGCCTGCAGCGCAACGCGTTACGCTGCAGGCATTCTGTGCCGCGCGACAATCAGGATGAGAACAGCGCGTCAGTCGGTGAGATCGATTGCGTAACGCGTGACGATGGCCTGGAGCACACGCCTTACGCAGTGGCGTTTGCTCTCAATGAGCCTTGTCGAAGTGTCGCTGTTATCCAATGCCGCCAAGCCTTCGCCGAGCAGGGCCAGCATCGTAACGCGTGACGCGCAGGCTTCCTCACCAATGGCGTCTATAACGGCCCGTTTGCGGCGTAAGCGGTATGCGCGTTGCCGTTGTGCGGCCGTGCGTGCGATGGGCTTCGTCGTCGAACTGTCGGATGTATCGTCACGCGTTACGAGCTGCAGATGTGCGTTGTGCTTCATTGCTGATCCTCCGGGCGCGGCGGCACGCCGACGTTGTTTGGTGTCGCGATACTGGCCGGGCGTCCCGGTCCCTGCTGCTTGCGCTCGAGGGCGGTACGCCTACGGTAGCTTTCGACGTTCAGTTCAAAGATCGTGGAGTGATGGACCAGCCGGTCGACGGCGGCTACCGTCATGGCCCGGTCGGGGAAGATACGGTCCCATTCGCCAAATGGTTGATTTGCAGTTAGCAAAAGAGAGCGGTGCTCATACCTGGCGCTGATGAGCTCGAACAGCACCGACGTCTCGGCCTGATCCTTGCTGACGTATGCAAAGTCGTCCAGAATAAGGAGATCGAATCGATCCAGCCGGTTGATGGCGGACTCCAGCGACAGCTCGCGGCGTGCGACCTGCAACCGCTGCACGAGATCGGTGGTACGGGCGAACAGGACCTTCCAGCCGTTCTCCAGCAGGCTCAGTCCAATGGCCGACGACAAGTGCGACTTGCCGCCTCCGGACGGCCCCAGAAGAATCAGGTTGGCGCCGTTGCGCAGCCAGCCGTCGCCAGCGCAAAGCGCCGAGACGTGCGCTCTCGACACCATCGGCACCGCGTCGAAATCGAAGTTCTCCAGCGTCTTGCCCGGCAGCAGCCTGGCGTCCCTGAGGTGACGTTCGATGCGACGTCGATCGCGCTCGGCGATCTCGTGTTCGGCCAGCGCCATGAGCAGGCGCGCCGCGGGCCAGCCTTCCGTGTCGGAACGCTCGGCAAAGCTCGACCAGATCTGCTTGATGGCGGGCAGCCGCAAATCGTTGAGCAGCAGCGACAGGCGGGTGGCGTCGAATTCGTGATTCATGCTGCCACCTCCATTTGCAGGCCAAGCAGGGCCTCGTAGTCGCGCAACGAAGGCAGCTGGACGTTCACCTGCGGCAGGCTCGCGGGTTTCGCTTCGAAACGGGAACTCAGCGCGTGCAGATCGGGCAGTTGCCCGTCGGCCAGGCACTGCTCGAGTGCCTGCGCCAGTTGTGCCTCGCAGTTGCGCTCGTGGGCCAGGCTGAGCAGTTCAACCATGGTCTTGCATGCCGCACGCTCAGGCAGTTGCTCGCACAGGCGTTCGAAGGTCAATCGATAGGCCTCACGCGGAAAGACCTGATCGCGGTAGACCAGGTTGAGCAGCGCCATGGGCTTGCGGCGCAGCGCGTGGATGATGTGCCGGTAGTTGACGATGTGGCCGTGCTTGCCACTGGGACCCGGACGGCCGCGCTGCAGCGTCATCAGGGCGGTGCTGCCCAGGAACAGTTCCAGCCGGTCGTCATACAGCCGCACGCGCAGTCGATGACCGATCAGCCGGGACGGGACGGTATAGAACACCTTGCGCAGGACAAAGCCGCCGGTGGAGCTGACGTACACACGCGTTTGCTCGTAGTCCGTCGTGCGCTGCGGCGGCAGTGGCTGAAGCTGCGGGCGCTCGGCCTCAATGCGCTTGCCATTGCGCGCGTTGATGCGACAGACGTGCTCGTCGATGAAGCGGCGATAGGTATCGAGGTCGTCGAAGTCTTTACTGCCGCGCAAAAGCAACGCATCACGCACCGCGTTCTTGAGGTGGCCGTGAGGGCTCTCGATGGAGCCGTTCTCATGGGCAACGCCGCGGTTGTTGCGCGTAGGCTGCATTCCGTAGTGAGCACAGAGCGCTTCGTAACGCGTGGTGAGATCGTCGCGCGCTTCGCGTTCGAGATTGCGGAACGCCGCCGACAGGCTGTCGCTGCGGTGCTCGCGCGGTGCGCCACCGAGCACCCACAACGCGTTCTGCAGCCCTTCGGCCAGCGCGACATAGCTCTCGCCGCCGAGGATGACGTGAGCGTGCTCAAAGCCCGAGCAGGCCAGCCGGAAATGATACAGACGGTGGTCCAGCGCGACACCCGCCACGGTGACGCCCAGGCTGTCCATCTCGGTGAAGTCGGACAATCCGAGGCGACCGGGCTCGTGCACCTGGCGGAACATGACGTCACGCTCCTCGCCATGGAGTGCCCGCCAGTCGCGAATACGCCGCTCGAGCGTGCGACGCACGTTGCCCGGGAGGTCTGGATGGCGCCGAAGCATCTCGTCCAGTACGGCCACGGGCCGGATGCCGGGAGCGGACTGGAGCAGCGGGACGATCTCGGCGTCAAAGATTGCTGCCAGGGGATCAGCACGGCGACGCGTGCGTGGCGCCTTCTTCTTCGATGGCGGTCTTGGGTCCTGTTCGATGCGATAGGCAGTGGCGGCGCTGAACCCGGCGCGTGCGCCTGCCCTGGTCGGTTGTTCCTTGCTTCTGTACTTCATATAGAGCCTCATCTGGTGGTCGTTGACGTGACGCCCGGGCACCGTAGCCTCCCGTGAAATGGAAGGTTCCTTCATACCCGATCCACCGCGACCACCGACAAGGCTCCCCGACGACGGGGGGACTGTTCGGCGCGGCGTGGCGGCAGCGGTTTCCGGGCTACGCCCTCCACCGCTGCCGCCACGCCAGTTCTCATCCTGATTGACGCGCTGTTCTCATCTTGATTGACGCGCGATAGCTCCGTTCTTGAGCAAGTACTGACCGGCACCGTTCAGCTTGAAATCTGAACCCTCCACACTCCCCCAGCCTCGCGCTTCGAAATAACGGCGCAGCATCGCCTGAGAAGCGGGCGAAACCTCCGGATGTGTCTTCGCTTCCAATACCGCCGCGCCTCCTGAGCGATCGATCTGTACCAGCAACGGGGACAGTAACGCTCCAGTCAACAATCCGGCCATAGGCTCCCCCACGTCGCCCCAATTGCTCATGGAACGTTCCAACCATTTCCGCAATGCCACGCTCGCCGGATCCTGGAATACAGCACTAGTCGACAAATGCATCAACTCGCCAATGTCAGCGGGCAACCGCGATGCCGATTTCACTGCAGACATCGCCCGGTAGGTATCCCTCCCTACCGGTTCCACCCAGTCCAACTCCAGTAACAACCGCATGGCGACTCGCAGTTGTCCGTCATTTGCGCGGGTTGCTAAGGCCAATTGCTCCATTGTCAGAGCCGCATGACCATCCAGAATCTCAAACAGGGAGTGCCGACGACAGGCCTCGATTACGGGCGTTGCCACGAATCCATCTGCAAAACCATTAATCAGACCGAGCACGAGACACTCCTTAAATTTTCAAAAAATGGCCACTCAGCGACTCGCATCACATCATCTCGACGATATGGCGTCGCGGTAGCTCAGCTATTCTCACCACGACTAAAAAGCGGCGTATCTTTCTGTCCCGAACGGTACATGGCTCAATAAACAATATGTACTGCACAACATCGTAGCTACCGATAATTGCTGTTTGTAGAAAAACGGAATTTCAATTCCTGTCTGAGGGCATTCTCGATCGGAACGGTCGTGGGATTGCGAACTCCCTGGAGTCAAACGTGTTTAGAAGCTCGCGCTGAAAATCGCGGTTAGCTCTGATTTAGTTGTTCCAGTGTAGTGCCCGATCGGATGGCACGGCGCGTGTCTTTGAGTCGCAAGGAGACATATGCATGAACTGTGACAACCGGTTTAATCCGCCATACCTTGTTTGCGCAGTTTTAATGAGGAGCTCGCCTGGCCGGCGCCATCCTGGGTGTTTTTGAGGGCGTCGATTCAGACTCAGTGCAATCACAGAAGCTTGCGCTGCGCGAGCGCTGCAAAGCCAGGGCGGATTCAACCGGTCAATGCAACACCCAGCGTTTCCGCCAGTGCAATCTCGCTTAAGGTTCGGTCCTCGAGCTTCATTGCAACGATTGCCGCGCTCCTCGGCTCAGAGCATCGATCTTGCCGCGCGACGAGACCTGAATCCGCCAACGCGCCAGCACCGCATTCCATTCGAAGCGGGGATGCCCCACCAATGAGTGTAGCGACACATCGCCCCCACCGTCCCCAAACGAAGCCCCTGGTTTTCCAGGCAGACTCATCCGCGACGCACGCAGTGCGGAGTGGGCGCTGATGAGCCCTTTGTCACTCACGCCAAATGTGCGAGAACACGGATTCCAGATGCACCACTACCGCGACTGTGCGGGGGACCCGCTTATGCGCTGGCGGTGTGAGCCGCTTTCTTTGCTTATCTTTCTTTGCGGCGGCAAAGAAAGTAAGTGCCGCCCCGCACAGGGGCAACGCTAATAGACCACCAACAAATCAAGGAAAGGCCAAAAACCGTAGGCAACCATCCAACAAGCACCACGAAGGCAAACACCCAGAAGCACCGCGCGGGCAAACAAATCAAGCCCCCCAACGCCATAGGCAACCAAGTCCCCCAACCGCCGCAGGCATCCCCAAAAAAAACCGCCGAACAGGCCCAAACCCAACCCCACTATAATGTCGGCATTCCGACAAGAGGTGCTTCATGATCATCAAACCGCGCGTGCGTGGCTTCATCTGTGTATCGACCCATCCGACCGGCTGCGAAGCCAACGTCAAGGAACAAATCGAATACGTCAAGGCACGCGGTCCCATCGCCAACGGCCCGAAGAAGGTGCTCGTGATCGGCGCATCCACGGGCTACGGCCTCGCCGCGCGCATCAGCGCGGCATTCGGCGCCGACGCCGCCACTCTCGGCGTGTTCTTCGAACGCCCCGGCAGCGAAACCAAAGCAGGCACCGCAGGCTGGTACAACACCGCCGCGTTCGAAAAATTCGCCACGGAAAAAGGCCTCTACGCGACCAGCATCAACGGCGACGCCTTCTCCGACGAAGTCAAGCAACGCACCATCGAGGTCATCAAGCGCGATCTCGGTCAGGTCGACCTCGTCGTCTACAGTCTCGCGGCGCCCAAGCGCACGCACCCGAAAACCGGCGAAGTGTTCAACTCGACCCTGAAGCCGATCGGCAAGGCCGTCAACCTGCGCGGCATCGACACCGACAAGGAAGTCGTCAAGGAAACGGTCCTCGAACCCGCCACGCAAGCTGAAATCGACAACACCGTCGCGGTGATGGGCGGCGAAGACTGGCAAATGTGGATCGACGCCCTGCTCGAAGCGGGCGTGCTCGCCGACGGCGCGAAGACAACCGCCTTCACCTATCTCGGCGAACAGATCACGCGCGACATCTACTGGAACGGTTCGATCGGCGCGGCCAAGAAAGATCTCGACCAGAAGGTGCTCGGGATCCGCGAGAAACTCGCGGCCAAAGGCGGCGATGCGCGCGTCTCGGTGCTCAAGGCGGTCGTCACGCAAGCGAGCTCCGCGATCCCGATGATGCCGCTGTACCTGTCGCTGCTCTTCAAGGTGATGAAGGAAAAATGCACGCACGAAGGCT
Source organism: Paraburkholderia sp. RL17-337-BIB-A (assembly GCF_046025895.1). Classification (NCBI taxonomy): domain Bacteria; kingdom Pseudomonadati; phylum Pseudomonadota; class Betaproteobacteria; order Burkholderiales; family Burkholderiaceae; genus Paraburkholderia; species Paraburkholderia sp. RL17-337-BIB-A. Next base: position 2,200,948 of record NZ_JARESY010000001.1, read on the forward strand.
GTATCGAACAGGTCTACGGGCTCTACAAAGACAGCCTGTACGGCGCCACGCCGCAGCTCGACGAAGAAGGCCGTCTGCGCGCCGACTACAAGGAACTCGATCCCGAGGTGCAAGGCCGCGTCCAGGAACTCTGGAGCCAGGTGACCAACGACAATATCTACGAACTCACTGACTTCAGCGGCTACAAGACCGACTTCCTGCGCCTCTTCGGATTCGAGATCGCCGGCGTGGACTACGAAGCCGACGTCAATCCGGACGTGCAGATTCCCAGGCTCGTGCAACTTTGATGTTTGCACACGGGGCTCTGCGGCCCCGTACGCCGGTCCAATTCCGACCATGTTGAGTTAGCCGGGCCACACGGGCCGGTCCGGTTCGGTCATTGTTGCGTTAGCGAGCCCCGCAGGCTCGCGCCCGCTACAAGGAGTCGCCGCGCTCTGTCCCCCGCCGCGACAGCGCCACGTAGCCATCTACAGCGCGCATCACCCGCACTTCCAGCGCCGCGGCGTCGCGTTCCTCGCGCTCGCCCGCCGCGTCGACCATGCCGTGCACGATCGCCAGCAAATCGTGCGCGACAAGATGCGCATCTTCCAGATCGGGCGCTTCGGGCTTGCCGGTCAGCGCCGCCACAAGCGCCGCATGAATCGTGTCGGCAACCCGCCGATCACGCTCGCCGAGCGGCAATCTACGTTCCTCGAAATCGATGATGCGCGCCAGCACCGGCCTGCGCATCTGATGCGCTACCGCCGCGCGCACCATCGCCAGCACGCAGCCACGCGAATGCTCCACCAACGTTGCCGATTCGATGTCCGCCATCAGTTGCGCGGTTTCCCGTTCGATCAACGCGACCGTCAACGCGTCGCGATTCGGAAAGTATTGATAGAACGAACCGATACTGACGCCGGCTCGCTCGGCGACCGCGTTGGTGGTGTACGCAGCAAGGCCATGCGTCTCCAGAATGCGAGCCGCCGCTTCGAGCACGGCTTCGACGGTTTGTACCGAACGCCGCTGAACCGGCGCTTTACGGGGTTTCAGGCGTTGCGCTGCAGTCGATCTGGACATGGCCGAAATGCGAGTTTTGAATGTGAGCGATCGCTCGTATTCTAAACCTGTTTCGCGAAACCTCAGCGACCGCTCAGCCATCGACTGGAATCCAACGACATGACTTCATCTGTGAAAGAAACCGTATTGACCGTATTCATGCTTGTCAAAACAACGCCCGAATGGCTCGGCTTTTCTATCGACGAACGTTTTCGCCTGCTGCGCGAACATATCGAGCCGATCCTCGAGACGCATGCCGATGAGGTCAGCCTGCGTTTCTACGACGTCGAGTTCTATTCGGCGCGGGTGACGGACATCTGGGTGTGGGACGCGACGAGCCATCACGCGTACCAACTGCTGGTTGAAGCGTTGCGTGAGACGCCGTTCTGGGACCGCTTCTTCGAAATCGTCGAGATTCTGCCTGGTGTGGAAAACGCCTTTGCGAGGAACGACAAGCGGGATGCGCTTGCGACGTCGTGACTGGCACGGTGTCGTGAATGGACGAGCCGGCGCGTTTCAGTTGAATCGGCGCCGGTCTGTACGTTATGCCACACATCGATCCATGCGAGCGGTGTAGCGTCGGCCAGCGGACAGTGGCCCATTTCCTTCCAAAATGCCGTCCGAAAGCCAGTCGTTGCCAATAACGCGGAGACACTCGATGAAATCCCTGCTCGTTCTTGCCGTCATGATGCTGCCGGCTCTCGCTGCGATGGCGCAGACCACCGGTTCAACGGCATTCCCCGCCGATGCCGCGGCGGCATCGGCCTCCGACATTCAGCAACGGCTCGCCGGCAAGACCTTCAACATCAAACTGGCTGACGGGAGCCTCTGGCACGTCCAATACAGCACCGACGGCGCATTCGACTTCAGCACCAACAAAGGCTTCACGGACAAGGGCGAATGGAAAGCGGAAGACGGCAAGGTGTGCAGTAAAGGCCGCAAGATCGGCAGCTCCTGCAATGAAATCCGCATCAAGGGCGACGCGATCTTTCTGAAGCGCGATAACGGCGAGGTGGTCGAGTTCGTCGAGCAGCATTGAGCCGCATCGAACCGCCGGGCTGCCGACGGCGGTCGCGAGACAGCGTCGGCAAGAAGTCGTCCCGGTGCTCCAGGATCAGCAGGGAAACGCCGCCTGCAGCGTGCGCAGAATAGCGAGGCCGACCGGAAAGTCGTCCGAGATGCCCGGATGGTTGGTGAAAAACTGATCGAGCAACGGATAGACGTTCTGATTGCCGATCGCCAGGTTTTCCGGCGGGCAGAACAGCGGCGGACGCTTCTTCGACACCAGATCCCCGTTCGCCCACCCCAGCGCGTTGATCGTGCCGGTAATGTAAGCCGCGTAGACCGAGTTGTTGTCGGTATGAGCCCAGAGCTTGTATTGCGAGGCCGTCATCTCGGCGCTTGCATTGAGCGTGAAACCGGCCGTAAGCAAAGCCAGTGCAAATTTTGATACCCGCATCTTTGAACCTTCAATCTGTGTCGCAAAAGCGGCCATTGTAGGTGAGTCGGATCATTGTGCGCACAAACGCCCGGTGCTCAGATTTTTTAAATATTTTGTAAGCATCAAGAATACAGTTTGAAAGAATTTCGGTCGAATGAAGCCCGCACCACCGGAGCCGCCACCATGACCTTATAGCGTGACGAATGCAGCACGAATGCGCTGTTCACGGCGTGCCGTTGCGGCAGTACGCCTGGTAGCCCGGGCGCGCGGCAAGACGCTCCATGTAGGCCGTCAGCGCTTGAAAATCGGTATGTCGCAAAGGCGTCTCGAGCCAACGGTTGATCGACAGCGCGATCGGAATGTCCGCGAGCGAAAACTTTGGTCCAGCGATGAAGGCACCGGTTGCCTCCAGTTGCCTGTCGACGATCGCAATATGCTTTGCCCAGTTCGCGCACGACAGCTCGATCTGCTGTCGGTCCTGATGAGCCGGCGAGCGCCGGACCAGCGCAAGAAACGCGTAACTCCATGCCCGGTTCATCTCGCTCGCCTGCCAGTCGATCCATTGATCGCACTTCGCGCGCTCGCAAGGATCGCCCGGATAGAGAAACTCGCCGTCATAGCGGCCAGCCAGATAGCGGATGATCGAATTGGATTCCCACAGCACGAACTCACCGTCCCTGATCACCGGAACCATCGCGTTGGGATTCAACGCGACGAACTCAGGCGCGTCGGTCGTCTTGAATCCGGAACCCCAATCTTCCCGTTCAAATGGCAGGTTGAGTTCGGCACATGCCCACAGTACTTTGCGGACGTTGATGGATGAGGCTTTACCTAGTATCTGGAGCATGGGATCGTGGCCGCTCTTCAGTCGCTGTAGATAATTTCACCGGGAATCCGGCTACGAATCGTAGGGTATCGATGGTTCGAGCAAGCGGACAGATACAGTTTTAGTCCTCCGAATTGGGCCAGCTCGCCGAACTGGAGATAGCGTTCAGGGATGGCGCCTCACACCGATTCAAACCCCGTCAGCACATTCACCGCGTTGACACCGATCGCCGCGACCGCGTAGCCGCCCTCCATCACGAACAGCGTTGGTCTTCCCAATCGACCGATCGCCTCGCCGATGCGCGGATAGTCGTCGCTGCGCAGCTTGAACTGCGAAATCGGGTCTTCTTCGAAAGTATCGACACCGAGCGACACCACCAACGCATCCGGCGCGTAGTCAGCAACGCGCGCGCAAGCCGCGTCGAGCGCCACCGTATAGTCCGCCCACGCCGTACCCGGCTTTAACGGGAAGTTCGCGTTATAGCCGAGGCCGGCACCCGTGCCGGTTTCGTCAGCGTGGCCGAGAAAGAACGGATATTCGGTGCGCGGGTCGCCATGCAGCGACGCGAACAGGACGTCCGGACGATGATAGAAAATACTCTGCGTGCCGTTGCCGTGGTGATAGTCGACATCCAGAATCGCCACGCGTTTCGCGCCCGCATCGAGCAATGACTGCGCCGCCACCGCCGCGTTGTTGATATAGCAGTAGCCGCCCATATAGTCCGCCGCCGCGTGGTGCCCAGGCGGCCGGCACAACGCGAATGCGCCGCGCGCGCCGTCGCTCAAGTGGCGTGCGCCGGTCAACGCGACGTTCACCGCATCGCGCACGGCCGTCCAGGTGCCCGAGGTGATCGGCACGCCCGCATCCATCGCGTAGTAGCCCAGCTTGCCGTCGATATCTTCCGGCACGCGGTCCTGGCGCATACCGCGTACCGGCCACACGAGCGGCAGCGCGTCGTGCTTGCGGCCGAGTGCGCTCCATTCCTCCCAGGCGCTGCCAAGAAACGCGATGAAGCCCTTGTCGTGAATCCGATGCACCGGATCGAGTCCGAATGAGGCGGGCGCGATCACTTCGCCGAGCCGCGTTTCGCGCACCCGTTCCAGGATGAAATCGGCGCGGCTCGGCATCTCGAAGCAAGGCTTCATTTCGCCGTCGATCAATTCAGCGTGGCCATGGTGCAGCCGGTGCCGATCGCTATACACAGTCAACATGGATTGTCTCCTCGGGATGCCGCTGCTCGAAACCGCTGCGATGCTCAAATTCGCCCCGTGGGTACGGAGCACGCCAGCGCTTGTCGCGAGGGTGCCATAGCCTGGCATAAATTTGATCAAATTTCCCCAAAAGCCGATTCCGTGCGAGGATTTGATCAAATCTCGTCGAACCTGCTGGCAATGAACGCGATCCGCGCAACGCTCGACTGGAACATATCGTGCACTTATACCTGCTCAATCGTACCTGCTCAATTGCGGCGTGCTGATCACCCCGTTCACACCATGATCCTGGTGTACCCCGACACGTCGGCGGCGCATGTCGACAGACTTATTTCCGCGTTCGATACCTGCGTTGCCGAACTGACTGGAGCGTTTTCGGATTGACGCTGGTCGAGCCCGGACAGCGCTAAAATGTCGGTCTTTTTGCGGTCTTTCTGCAATTTTTTGCGGCCCCCGCATCGAGCTTTATGAAAACTTCGCGCCATCACACGCTGCAGGCCCAGACCTACGAAACACTGCGGCAATGGCTGACGATCGGGCGTTTCGTGCCGAGAGAACGCAGCGTGACGCGACCGGCGTGCGATGCGCGATCAGGCCGGATCTGACCTCGCGGCAAGCGGTTTGTGATCTCAGCGCCCGTAGGGACTGGCAGTCAAGACAAAGGAACGTGACATGACTTCATCGACGAATTGGAATGCAAAACAGTACGTGCTGTTCGAAAGCGAGCGCACGCGTCCGGTCAGGGATCTGCTGGCGGCGGTTCCGGCAACCGAAGTGCGTACGGCGGTGGACCTCGGCTGCGGTCCCGGCAATTCCACCGAAGCGCTGGCGGCGCGCCTGCCGGGGGCAACGGTCAGCGGCCTGGACAGTTCCGCCGACATGATCGAGGCGGCCCGTAAGCGGCTGCCGCAATTCCAGTTCGACGTGAGCGACATTACGACGTGGGCCCCCACGGCGTCTTACGACCTGATCCTCGCCAATGCCGTGTTGCAGTGGGTGCCTGATCACGAGCAGGTGTTTGCGTCGCTCGTGAACAAACTTGCGCCGGGCGGCAATCTCGCCGTGCAAATGCCGGACAACCTCGATGAACCCGCGCACCGTCTGCTGCGCGAAATCGCGTCGGACGGGCCGTGGGCGGACAAGCTGAAGGGCGTGGAACGCACCATGCGCCACGGCGCCGACTGGTACTACACGCGGCTCGTGCCGCTGTGCGCGCGGGTCGACGTGTGGCGCACCATCTACTATCACCCGCTGGCGGGCGGCGCGGACGCAGTGGTCGAATGGTTCAAGGGCAGCGCACTGAGACCCTTCCTGGACGCGCTCGACGACAGTGAGAAAGCGCCCTTCCTGCAACGCTACCGGGATGTGGTCGCGCGAGCTTATCCGGCTCTCGCCGACGGCACCGTGCTGCTGCCGTTCCCGCGGCTGTTTATCGTCGCGACGCGCTAGCGGAACCGCGCCGCTGCGGCTTGCTGCGTGGCGTGTGTGGTGCGGAGCGCATAGGGTGAGTCAGCAATTGCCGCTCGCGAATTCTGCGTGATATTGTGTAACGGAAGCGGGGGGCGGCCTGCCGCCCTCATTGGAACGCAAATTACAGCAGCGAGCGTCGCCATGAGTGATGTACGCCATCATCTGAGTCCACGGGACCGTTTGGAGCTGTTGTGCTGGCTCACATGCGGCTGCCTTGGCGCTTATTATCTGAACGAGGACTGGCCTGACGCGACGTTTCACGTGCAGGCCGCCCATAAATGGCTCGACCGCCGGTCGCGGGAGGCAGACTGGTTGAGTATCGCCAGGTTGTCGGCAACCGCGCTGGAGATCGCGCGGCGGCACGCGAAGTTTGTCGATGCCGATTGGGCGCGCGACGCCGTCGAGGAAATTCTCGATACGGACGAACTTGACCCTCAGGCGCGGCTGGTAAAGCAGGTGCTGGCGGATTGCCAGAGCGCGCTGGCCGACAAGCGGTTGGCGGATTAACGTCTTTTCCGCGTTGCACGTTGCGGGTTCGCCGGGCGGCGCCGGCTCTCGATCTCCGCGTCGGTCTCTCTGCGTCGATCTGATTGCCAACGCCGCGCAGGCGGATCAAAAATTGTGCCGCACGCCGACGATCACGGCGAGTTGCTTATCCGTATCCGAATTGACGATATTCGGAATCTGCGCCAGATTTTCCGTCTGCCCCGTCGACGGATTGATCCCCAACCCCACGCCGGAAGATTTCTGGCCGATCGCCACCGCATAGACCGCCGTCCGCTTCGACAAGCTGGACACCGCGCCGTTACCGCTCAGAAAGCTGTTCTCCAAGGTGAAGTTCACCGTGGTGCCGCCGCCGATGTCGTCAGTGCTCATCAAGCCCCAACGCGACGGCACCGGATTGCCGCCCGCCAACTGGTCATTCGCATGACCGTTGGCGCTGCTGTCGGCAAGCGTCGTCTGCTGATTGGCGTCGGGAATTGGACGCGAACACGGGAAGGCGATTATCGATACTTATACCGAGAGCAAGTCTGTTTGCATTGCCTATTGATAGCGTTCCCGTCAGCGCCTTACAGCGGTACGTTTCCTTGATATGCCAGTGGCTCTCACCACGCGCAACCAGAATGCCTGACCTGTTGGACCCAGAGTAACCGGTCCCCTTCGGTAGCAAACTGCCACCATCGAAGGGGATCTTTGCGTATCAGCGCCGGTCCAGGGTTGATCACTGACCCGAGTAAAATACCAGGCCCCCGCGACACCGCGCGTGAGCCTACCTTTGGGTGATCAATCTTGAAACGCAAAATGCCCGCGCTGAACGCGCTAAAAGCCTTCGAAGTCGCTGGCCGCACGGGCAGCTTCACCCGCGCCGCGGAGCTGCTGAACGTCACGCAAAGCGCGGTCAGCCGGCAAGTCCGGCAACTCGAAGCGCAACTCGGTGAGACGCTGCTGCAGCGTCATCATCACCACCTCGAACTCTCGGCCGCAGGCCGCGTCCTCCTGCAAGCGCTGCAACAGTCATTCGACCGCATTGAAATGACGGTCCGCAGCCTGCAGGAAAAAACCCACCGTAATCGCCTGCGCATCAACGCCCCACCCACTTTCACGAGCCGCTGGCTGATGCCGCGTCTAGGGCGTCTGCGTGAAGCGCATCCACATCTCGAACTCAGCCTGTCCACGCGTGTCGACGACAAGCTCGCCGAATCCGGCGTGCTCGATTGCGCGATCCGTTTCGGCAACGGTGAGTGGGAAGGTTTCGACAACCGTCTGCTAATGAATGAGCGACATATCGCCGTTTGCGCACCCGCGTTGCTCGCGCGCGAGGCCGGCGGCGCGGACATCGATCTGAATCAGTTCACGCTGCTGCACGTGCTCGCGAGCGCCGATCAGCGTTATCTGACCTGGCAGCACTGGCTGAAGGCGGCCGGCATCAAAAACGTCGATACCCGCGGCGGCTACGAATTCGATCTGCTCGATCACGCGATCCGCGCCGCTATTGATGGCCTTGGCGTGACCATCGCCGATCGTCACATGATCGGGCGTGAGCTGGCGGAGGGCCAGTTGGTGCAAGTGCTGAATGTGCATGTCGACGGCCATCAGTCGTACTGGCTCGTCACGCGTGCGGAACAGGACGAGTTGCCACACGTCGCGCTGTTTCGCGACTGGCTGCACCAGGAAATCTGGCTGACCGAACGTGCAGTCGATTCGTCGAAGTCCGCACAGTTGGGCGAAGCCGGACGATACGGGCGAAATTCGCCTGAGTTCCAGGTGTCCGAGTGACGCATGGTTCCATTTGAATCACGTCAGAGCCGTCCTGCGTGACGCAAAAAAACGCGCCGATTGCATCGCGCCAGCGCGTTTTTTCTGCCTATACCTTCTACCTACAACTCTCCGCCCGTCAGACAATGTCAGCCAGCGCCACCGCTTCCTGTTCAAAGGCAGCTTCGGCAACGGCGTCCTCGAGAATCATCTCGGCGCCCTTCTCCGCCACCATCATCGTAGGCGCATTGATATTGCCGGAGGTGATGTTCGGGAAGATCGACGCATCGACCACGCGCAAGCCCGCAATGCCGTGCACTCGCAAACGCGCATCCACCACCGAGGTGCGCGGATCGTCACCCATCGCGCACGAGCCGCACAAGTGATAGATCGAACCCGATTGTTCGCGGAAATACTGCAGGAAGCCTTCACGCGTATTCACGTGCGGCCCCGGCGAAATCTCCTCAATCGTAATCTCTTTCAATGCCGGCGATGCCATCACCTTGCGCACCAGTTCACAACCCTGGATCACTTCGTCGATATCCTTCTCCGTAGTCAACGCGTTGATGCGGATTTTCGCAGCGTCTTCCGCACGGTTCGACGCAATCTCGATCGATCCGCGGCTCGTCGGCCGGCACGGATTGAATGCGAGCAGAAAGCCCGAATACGGTTCGGGTTCGAGATTCGCCTTGTTGCTCTTCGGAATCCGGTATGACAGCGGATTGAAGTACAACTGCAGATTCGGCTGCACTTCCCGATCATTGCCCCTGAAGAACCCACCCGACTGATTCACGCTCATCGCGAGCGGCCCCTTGCGCGTCAGCAGATACTGCAGGCCGAGCTTGAGCTTGCCGAGCAACGGTCGCAGCTCGTCGTTCAGCGTCTTCACGTTCGCGCGATAGTAGAAGCTCACGCACAGATGATCCTGCAGATTCTGCCCGACAGCGGGCAGTTCCTTGACCATCGCGATGCGATGCTTCGTCAGCAACGCGCTATCGCCCACGCCCGAGAGTTGCAGCAGTTTCGGCGAATCGACCGCGCCCGCCGACAAAATCACCTCCCGGTTTGCCATGAACTGCCGCGCCGCGCCGTTCTGCGTCACGCTCACGCCAATTGCCCGTTGGTTGCCGTCGAATAGAACGCGGCTTGCCAGCACGTCGCGCTCCACCGTGAGGTTCTCGCGCGTCAGCACTGGATGCAGATACTCGAAGCTGCTCGACGAGCGCTGTCCGTTGCGCGTATTCACATCGTAGATGCCCGCGCCTTCGAATTGCGCGCCATTGAAGTCGTCGCTACGCTGGTAGCCGGCCTGGTCGCAGCCCTTCAGAAATATGCGGCAGATCGGATGCACTGCGTCCTTCATCGGCGAGATACGGATCGGGCCGTCCGCACCGTGATATTCCGTGTTGCCGAGCGGATGCGACTCGAGCTTGCGGAAATACGGCAGCACGTCGCGAAACGCCCACCCCTTGTTGCCCGCTCTAGCCCAGTCGTCGAAATCATGCGGCTGGCCGCGCACGTAGATCATCGCGTTGATCGAACCGGAGCCGCCCTGCACCTTGCCGCGCGGACAATAGACCGGCCGGTTGCCGAGTTCCTTTTCAGGCTCGCTGTAGTACATCCAGTTGTAGGTTTCGTTGTAGTACGTCCTGGTGAAACCGACCGGAATCCTGAACCAGAACGAGCTGTCCTTGCCACCCGCTTCGAGCAGCAGCACCGAATGTTGGCCCGACGCCGAAAGGCGATTGGCGAGAATGCAGCCCGCCGAACCCGCACCGACGATGATGTAATCGTAGTTCATGCTTTATGTCGCCCGACGGCGCCCAATCCATTGAATGCGTGAAACAGGTTGAAACTCGCAGCTTGAAACCCACGACTTGAAACCCTCCGTCAGAACCCGGCAGGTTCAGGCGCGGTTCAACCCCTGGCCGGCGCGAGGTCTTTCACGTCGGCCGGTTGTGCCGCCATTTGCAGATGCAGACGCTCGCCGGTGTACGGCGTGTGCTGCCGGACGACGTCCATGTTCAATTCGACGCCCAGGCCCGGCTCCCGCGCAGGAATGATGTAGCCGTCTTCCCATTGAATCGGCTTCTTCAACACCGCCGCATGAAAACCATCCCACGTGCCGATACTTTCCTGGATCAGGAAGTTCGGCGTGCAGGCGGCGAGCTGAATGCTGGCGGCCGCGCCGATCGGCCCGTTGTACAGATGCGGTGCGATCTGCGCGTAATACACCTCGGCGATCGCCGCGACTTTCTTCGCTTCGAGCAAGCCGCCCACGCGCGCCACATTCAGTTGCAAGATCGACGCCGCGCCCGCTTCGAGCAGTTTGAAGAACTCATACTTGGTGGTCAGGCGCTCGCCCGCGGCGATCGGAATACTCGTGTGCCGAGCGACTTGCGCCATCGCGCCTTCCTGCCCCGGCGGCACCGGTTCTTCGAACCACAACGGATCGTATTTCTCGAGCCGCTTGGCAAGCCGGATGGCCGATGACGGCACCATCTGCCCATGCGTGCCGAACAGCAGATCGGCCTTGCTGCCAACCGCTTCGCGCACGCGGCGGCAGAAAGTCTCGCAACGGTCGAGCACTTCCATCGACAGTTGATGGCCCGAATAAGCCGTGTAGGGGCCTGCCGGATCGAACTTCACCGCGGTGAAGCCGCGCTTCACGTTTTCAACCGCGCATTCGGCGGCGAGATCGGGGTCGTCGTAGTCGTATTCGCCACGGCTGTTCTTCGGATACAGGTACGTGTACGAGCGCAGACGCGGGTTCACCATGCCGCCGAGCAGCTCGTGCACCGGCTTGTTCGCCGCCTTGCCGATGATGTCCCAGCACGCCATTTCCAGCCCGCTGACCACGCCCATCATCGTCAGATCGGGGCGTTGCGTGAAGCCGCTCGAATACGCTTCGCGCCAGAGCCGTTCGATATGATGCGGATCCTTATCGAGCAGATAGCGGCCGAATACATCGTCGATGATGTGAGTCATCGCCTTCGGATGAAACGTCGCCGAATAGATTTCGCCGACGCCTTCAATACCGCAATCGGTCTTGAGCCTGACGAATATCCAGTACATGCCGCCCACGTGCGGCGGCGGTACGGCGACGATATGCGTTTCCAGCGAGACGACTTTCATTTACGCAACCCCTTTCTTTTAAGCATGTTTCGCAGCGCGAGGCCGGCAAAGCCGCCGAGCACCGCCATTCCGGCCACATAGCCGAAGTAAAGCTGGTAACCAAAGACGCCCGGGAAGTTCTGCGTCAGATAGCCGTTGATCAACGGCAGGAACACGTCGGGCGAATAGCCGAGTACGGAGATCAGGCCAATGGCGAGGCCCATCGTTTCGAGCGGGATATTGCAGCGATCCAGCAGCGCCCAGTACAGACCGCGAATCGCGTAAGTCAGAATGCCGATGAAGAGCACGAGGAACACCAGCAGTACGTGGCTCGAGATACGCGGCGCCGCCATCAGACCGAGCAGCGATAGCGCGGCGAGGAAGAGCGCGATCACCAGCACCGAGACCTTCGAATAACGGTCGCCGAGAAAGCCGCCGCCAATGCCGCCGATTGGCCGCATCCACAGCTTGAGCGTGGTGATCGTGCCGGCCATCACTACCGTCAAACCGATTTCGCCTTCATGCAGATACGCGGAAAAGCTGTAAGTGGCCCAGAACACCTGATAGCCGCAGAACACGATGGCCGCGACCAGCCACAACTCGGGAATCGAGGCGAGCGTTTTCAGATCGACCAGCACGTTGCGGCGTTTCTTCGCTGCACGGTTGGCGGCGGCGTCTTCAACGCCTTGCGGGTCTTTGACAAGCGCGAGCACCACACCGAGCGCGATGCACAGAAATGCGTACATGTAGACGACCAGCTTGAAACCCGCCGCAACCGGCTCGCCCCTGGTCTGCGTGAACCACGCGAACAGCGTGATCGCGATGGTCGCGAGCATGGCTTCGATCAAGCCGCGTCCGCCGTCGAGCAAACCGAAGAAGCGGCCCTGCTCGTGCGTGCCGGCGATCATCGTGACGCGCTTGATGATGGCAGCCCAGAAGGTCAAACCGGTCGACACCCCCCAGCCACCGAAGATCAGCATCAACACATGGAACGACGGCGCGGTCGAATACCACAGGCCGAGCGCGCCGGTTGCGATCAGCGAAAAAGAGATCAACAGGCGTGGTGCGATCCGGTCGGCGAGCCAGCCGCTCGGCAGATAACTCAACAGAAAGATCGTGCCGAGCGACGAATACAGATAGCCGAGCTGGCTATCGGTGATGTGAAACACTTCGAGCATCGTCGGCTGATAGACCTGCCGCAGATACAGAATCGGGTATATCGCGCCGGCCGCCAGCACCAGCAACATGAGCTGGATATAGCGTTGCGCCTTGTTGCTTTGCAACGCGGTTTCCGCGGCGCTCGAGGCGAGCGAAGCGGCGGATTGAACGGGTTGAGATGACACGTGAGCGCTCCTGAGAGACACAGCGCCAAGCCGGGTCTCCAATCTGCTTTGTTATGGATTTGCAGCGTGCTGGCTGCGGGTTTTCGCGAGTTTCAAAAGAGCTGCGCGCCATCGCGATCAATCACATGGCACGGCGCGCACCGCGTCTGTTTCAGTACTTCATGACCACGAGACGGGTCTGCGTGAATTCGAGCATGCCGTGCTTGCCGTCGTCGCCGCCGAGACCCGAACACTTCCAGCCGGCGTGGAAACCTTGATACGGATCGGCCGGCGTGCGGTTCACATACAACTCGCCTGCCTCGATGCCGTTCGCGATCTTCATCGCACTGCGGTAGTTCTCTGTGTAGAGCACTGACGACAAACCGAACTGATGGTCGTTGGCCATCTCCAGGGCTTCGTCGAGCGTGCGGTATTTGACCACCGGCATGATCGGACCGAAGGTTTCTTCCTGGATGATTTCCATGTGCTGACGGCAGTTCGACAACACCGTAGCCGGATAGAAGAAGCCCTTGCCTTGCGGCAGCCTGCCGCCGGTTTCAAGCGTGGCGCCCGCGGCAATCGCGCGCTCGACCATGCCGTGAATCGACTGGCGCGACGCTTCATTGACGAGCGGCCCCATCAACGACGGCTGTTTGCTGCGATCGCCGCTTTCCACCGCGCTCATGTGCTTCTTCAGCAGCGCGACGAAACGGTCATGCGCGCTTTCCTGCACGTAGACGCGTTCGATCGCCGTGCAAAGCTGCCCGCAGTGCGTGGTTTTAGATGCGACCAGATCGCGCGCGGCCTTCTCCAGATCGGCATCCGCCTCGATGATGGCGGGCGTCTTGCCGCCCAGTTCGAGCGACGGCTTGGCGATGTTCGCCTTGCAGTAGTCGAGCACCTTGCGGCCCGCACCGACACTGCCGGTCAGCGTGATCATGCCGACCTTGGGATGCGTGCAGAGCGCTTCGGCGGTGGCATGATTCATCGCCAGAATGTTCACGACGCCGGCGGGCAGCCCTGCTTTCTCAACGGCGCGCGCGATTTCAAATGCAGAAGTCGGCGTGTTGTTGCTCGGGCGCACCACCACGGTGTTGCCGGCGATCAGCGCGGGCGCCACCTTGCGCATGAAGGTATAGACCGGGTAGTTGAACGGGATCAGGCACGCGACCACGCCAATCGGCTCGCGATGCAGCACGAGATTTTCGTCGGGCGTGTCGCTCGGGATCACTTCGCCTTCGATACGGCGCGCCCATTCGGCGTGATAGCGGGTGATCTGGCCGGCGTAAATCGCTTCATTAATGGAGTCGGCGACGCTCTTGCCCGACTCCAATGCGAGCGCCGCGCCGATGGCGGGCGCGCTTTCGGTGAGCGCGTCGGCGAGCTTGTGCAGATACACCGCGCGCCCGGCCGAAGGCAGCTTGCGCCAGCCCTTTTGGGCGGCTGCGGCGGCCTCGACCGCGGCCATTGCCTCGGCCTCGGTGGCGCCCGTGACGTGGGCAATCACGGCTTCGGTAGCCGGGTTGATGACGGCCATGAGCTCGTCGCTTGCCGCATCGATAAAGCGGCCGTTAACAAAATTCCGATCGAGTCGCATGTCGTCCTGTAGATCTGGTGCAGTGGCGCATGGCCTTCGGCAATCGCCTTCATGCCAAAGGTGCATGGACCCAATTTTTCTCCGCGGCACGGCACCTCACAAGCGAATAATTCGCGGGACAAACATTCGAAAAAATCACGTTTATCCAGGGATGTGCCTCATACGCGATTCCCATCTCGAATAGCAGAATCCGGGCTTTGCCTAAAAGCAGCGGCCTTCCGGGCCGGTTCGACCCCTCTCGAACCATTCGGACCGCTCATTACCAACGTCTGGAGCTCACAATGAAAAAGAATGTCATCGCCACCGCTGCATTCACCGCACTCGCCTCGCTGGCGGTCCCGTCGGCCTTCGCGCAAAGCAGCGTGACCCTGTACGGCGTGCTCGATGAAGGTATCGACTACACCAACAACGCCGGGCGCGGCGCGGTCTGGGAAATGGCGAGCGGCTATGCGCAAGGCAGCCGCTGGGGCATGACAGGTTCGGAAGATCTGGGCGGCGGGATGAAGGCGGTATTCCAGCTGGAAAACGGCTTCGACGTGAACTCGGGGCGGCTCGGCCAGGGCGGCCGCATGTTCGGCCGCCAGGCTTATGTGGGCTTGAGCGGCAGCCGGTTCGGCACGGTCACGCTCGGGCGCCAGTACGACTCGGTGGTCGACTACCTCGCGCAGACCACGGCCAACGGCAACTGGGCCGGTTACCTGTTTGCGCATCCGTACGACAACGACAACACCGACAACTCATTCCGTCTCGGCAACAGCGTGAAGTACGCGAGTCCGGCGATCGCGGGTTTCCAGTTCGGTGGCGTATACAGCTTCAGCAACGACACGAACTTCGCCAACAACCGCGCCTATAGTTTCGGCGGCCAGTATGCGAACGGCGGCTTGCTGATCGCGGCCGCGTATCTACAGGCGAACAATCCGGGTGCAGGGTCCAGCGGGGCGATCACCGCGAACGACGCGAGCTTCATCGCCGGGCGCATGCGGGTGTTCGGCGGCGGCATCAACTACACCTTCGGTTCGGCGACCGCCGGGTTTGCATACACCAATTCGAACTATCAGGACCCGACCGGCAATGGCTATATCGGCATTCCGCTGGCGGCGGCCGGCGTCAGGTTGAACACGTTGAAGTACCAGAACTTCGAAGTGAACGGCAAATATCAGTTCACGCCGGCCTTCTTTGTCGGCGCGCAGTATGTGTACACGATGGAGAATTACGACGCGTCGACTGGCAGCGTGAAGCCGAAGATTCACTCGGTCGGTTTGATGGCGGATTACAACCTGTCGAAGCGCACGGACGTTTATGTGCAGGGCGGATATCAGAAGGTCGCGGGGGATTCGACGAATTCGATTCTCGATAACGCGTTCATTCCGGGCGTGCAGGCGCCGTCGTCGACGGGGAATCAGGTTGCCATGCGGGTCGCACTGCGCCATAAGTTCTGAAGCCAGGTTCGAACGTTTAGGGCTCGCGGGCTGGAGCCGTGTCGGCAGTGGTTGCAACGCGCGTGTTCAATTATTTTTGATGTTCACGGGCCGTATACATTCTTATTTTCTGAACACGGGAGATTTTTACGGCCGGTGTTCAATTTTGCAAGGTGTTCACGTTACGTATACACTGGGAAAAATTGAACAAGGTGGACCATGCCACGCAAATCCGCGCTGCCGTTCGTACCTGACCCGACCATCCAGGCCGCCGCCGCTGCGTTTTCTGCCGCGACAGGCGTGTCCACCCGAATTCTCCGGCCGCCGCGCCATGCCCACTATGCAGCGAAGATACAGTTCCAGGCAGCGCCGGATAGAAGCTGGTCGCGTCCGGTGCTGCTGGTGGACAACGTCGATCGTTTCGCCACGCTCGCCGCGATCAAATCCACCGCTCACATCCGCGCCGATGATCCGTTCGTGGTCGTCACGCCCTACCTGTCGCCCAATCTGCTTCGGCATTGCCGGGAATTAGGCCTGGATGCCCTGGATATGTCCGGTAACGCCATCATGCAAAGCGACGGCAACCTGATCATGATCTCCGGGGAAAAACGCACCGGCATGGCGAGCCGCATCAAAGACCGCGCATGGACCACCAAAGGCATGAAGGTCGTATTGGCGCTGCTTTGCGACCCAACGCTCATCCATGCGGCGCAACGCCTCATCGCGCAGCGCGCGGCCGTCAGTCTCGGCACCGCCCAGTCGACGTTTCGCGACCTTCTTGAACGGGGCGATATCGTTCAACGGAAAGACGGCTATGTTCTGGCCGACACGGCCCGGCTGCTAGATGAATGGGCAGCGCTGTACCCTTCCCGGCTTCGTAATCAGTTGCTGGTCAATCGCTATCGGGCCGAAGATCCGGCATGGTGGCGCGCCATCGATCCGCGCAGTGAGCAATGCCTGTTCGGCGGCGAAGTCGCCGCGGCGCTTCTCACCGGCTATCTGAAGCCGGCAACCGTCACGCTCTACTGCCAGCACACAATACCGCGTAAATGGCTGATAGACGCCCGCCTGCGGCTCGATCCGCGCGGCGAGGTAGAAGTACTGAACATGCCGATTCCGGCGATTACACCGCTTTCCTCCGCCGGCACGCCGAACCTGCCGTCATCTGTCGCACATCCCGTGCTGATCTATGCCGACCTGATCGCAACCGGCGATTCACGCAACATCGAAACGGCGCGGCTGCTACGTGAACAATACCTCTCCACTTGATCTTCTCGACAGCCGGCCGTTGCCGGCGCTCGTCGTCGAACTGTTACGGCATGTCGCTGAAACGGCAAACGCTTCGAACGTCGAGTGGTTCGTCGGCGGCGCAACCGCACGCGACATCATGCTGACTCACGTCCACGGGATCGAGG
This sequence comes from Paraburkholderia sp. RL17-337-BIB-A, assembly GCF_046025895.1. Lineage (NCBI taxonomy): Bacteria > Pseudomonadati > Pseudomonadota > Betaproteobacteria > Burkholderiales > Burkholderiaceae > Paraburkholderia > Paraburkholderia sp. RL17-337-BIB-A. The sequence continues at coordinate 2,218,056 of NZ_JARESY010000001.1, forward strand.
CCACGCGTGCAACCGCCGACGTCGATATCGGCGTAAGCGTGGAAAGCTGGACTGGCCATGCCGCCCTCAAGGCGGCGCTGATCGCCGGCGGTGCATTCGAGCAACGCAATGAGGCGCACCGGCTGTACTATCGCGCCCCCCGCAGCGGCGAATTGATGTGGCTCGACATTGTTCCTTTTGGCGGCGTGGAGAGCGATGGGGGCAAGGCTGCGGCAAAAGAAATTGCCTGGCCGCCGGATCACGCGATCAGGATGAACGTGGCCGGCTTCGCCGAAGCGCTGGCCGGCGCCATGACCGTGCGCGTGGCGACGGATTTGGCGGTACCCGTCGCGTCGCTGCCGGCTCAGGCGATGCTGAAAATCGTCGCCTGGCGTGACCGTCATGCGTCCGACAGAAAGGATGCGACGGATTTGCTGTTTTTACTTGGCAACTATGCCGCGGCGGGCAATCACGCGCGTCTTTACGATGAGAGTTACGAACTCGTCGAACAATATGACCATCAGTTGGAACTCGCGGGTGCCGCGCTGCTGGGGCGAGACACGGCCGCGATCGCCTCTGCGGAAACCACCCGATTGATTGCGCAAGTGCTGGCATTCGGCGAGAACTATCCGCGCATTCTTGAGCACATGATCGGGCGCCGTGCCCGGCTTTTCGAGCCAACGCCTGCTTTCATCGAATCCGCCTTCAATGCGTTTCGCGAAGGTTTCGGCAAGCCCGGCTGACCTGCGAACAAAATTGGGCCAAGCCCGCCTCTCACTCCTCGACCGCCGCCTTCAACCTCAGCAATGCCTGATCCCATTGCTGCGAGATCGTTTCGAGTGCGCGCCGCGCTTCATTCAGATGCGCCGGTTCGAACGCCCATAAGCGTTCACGGCCCACCTTGACGTCGCGCACCAGGCCCGCATTGGCGAGCACTTCCAAATGCTGCGTGACCGACTGCCGCGTCATCTCCGTGCCGGCGGTCAACTGGGCGATCGACATCGCACTGCCGGCGCACAACACGGCTATCAGACGCAGGCGCGTTTCGTCGCCAAGCGCCGCAAAAATCGACGCGGAACTCCGCAACACGGCTTCTTTCACACGCGCATTGCCGGAAGCCGGCCGGGCGGCGGCCCGCTTAGCCCTTGGCGACATGCTTTTCGATGTTGACCAACTGCTCTTCCCAACCACCGCTGTTCATGCGGAATGCTTCATCGCGGCGCGCGGCGGGAATCTGATCGAAGCCCGATTCGACTACCTTCAACAACGTGCCCGAGTCGACCTCGGTCAGCTCGAATACGACCAGCGTGGTGGGCTCCGACGAGTAGTCGACCGACACATCCACCGCGGCAGGATGCCAGCGAAACGAAAGATGATGTTCGGGCTCAACGCGCTCGACCTGCGCCTCCATGACGAGATGCTCATAACCCGGATAGGTGATGTTGCCCCGGATGGATTGGCCGGCGACAAACTGTTTGCCCCTGAAATCCACGCAAAACCATGTGCCGAATTCCTCCGCGTCGGACAACGCGCGCCACACCCGCGAGCGCGGCGCCTTCAGCAGAATCTCTTTTTCGATACGATCGGTTGATGAGTTCATATGCAGCCTCCTGACTGCATATTAGGCTCGCATGGGGCGACATGCAAGGATTTACCTGCGCGTTTTGCTGCACACTCAGAAACCGTTCACGGATCTCCGACACGCAGCAAACGCCAGCGCGGCATTACTGCTCATCCGGCTCGTGCTTCTTGAACAGGCGCGCACTGGACAGAATTGCCAGCGCAATCGCCACGCTGAGAATCGCGGTGGCTTCGCGCCCAAGACCCGCCGCCACACCCACGCCCGCGCTTAGCCAAAGGCTCGCCGCCGTGGTCAGGCCGCGCACCTCGCGCTCGGCACTGAGCTTGATGATGGCGCCCGCGCCGAGAAAACCGACACCCGACACCAGCCCCTGCAGCACCCGGCTCATGTTGTCCTGCGAGAAGCCGGCCTGCAGCGGCACCACCACGAAGAGCGCAGCGCCGACCGCGACCATCATGTGCGTGCGCATCCCGGCGTCGCGCCGCGACATCTCGCGCTCGAATCCGAGGATGCCGCCGAGTATCAGCGCGAGACCGAGGCGCATCAGCACCTGAGTAACTTCGGACAGGCTGCCGAGATCGGAGAATTCTGCTTTAGCAGTTGTCCAGACGATATGCCACCAGTTGTCCATTACATTTACCTGACATTCGGAAATGTGCCCAGCATAGCTTGTGAACACACCGGTCGGGCAGATGGAAGCGAAACAAATGCAACAGACGGCACGGCTAACGCAACAAACTTATCTCGCCGAAGTTTTCGTCACAAACGCGCGCACCACAGCCTCACTCCGTTGCGTGCGCATGAATCACGCCGGTGTGCATCGACCACGCCATCCACGGACGGCGCAGTGCAACGATCGCGAGGAACGCACAAGCCGCCAACGCGCCGAAGGTCGCGAAGCCCATCTGATAGCTGCCCGTGCTTTCCTTCGCGATGCCCATCACGACCGGCAGATAGAATCCGCCGATGCCGCCCGCCGCACCGACGATACCCGACATCAAGCCGGTGCGGCCAGCCCAGCGATGCGGCACCAACTGGAAGGTCGCGCCATTGCCGAGACCGAAGGCCACGTACAGGCATAGCAGCAGCGCAATCCCGCCCACCATCGACGGCATCGCGGCAGCGAACACGAAATCGCACAGCGAAATGAGCGCGAGAAGGAAGGTCAGCGCACGCACGCCCGACACCTTATCGGCAATCAAGCCGCCGAGCGGCCGCACCATCGCGCCGGTCGCGGCAAGCAGCGCCATGAAAAGACCCGCATCGATCTTCGAGAGCTGATAGAGGTTGGTCAGCAGCAGCGAAACATACGACGACATGCCGACAAAACCACCGAACGTGATGCTGTACACCAGCATGATCGCCCACGTGTCGCGCTCCGCCAACACCGAGCGATAGCGCCTGGGCAGCACGGCGATCGCCAGCAGTGCGCCGATCACCGGCAACAGCAGCACACCGGTCTTGCCCGAACCGAACAGACCTGCCTCGACCAGCAGTACGAGCACGATCAAACCGACGAGCGTCACCACAAAGCTGCCGAACGCGCGCAGCGCATTGCCCGATTTGATACCGGAATCGTTGGCCCAGAAATACAGCGTGAGCGCGGCAATCGCGAGTAGCGGCAATGCACCGGCGGTCGCCATTTGCCAGCCGTAGTGCGTGGCCAGCTGGGGGAACAGGAAGCCATCGAGCACCGCGCCGATGTTGCCGGCAGCGGCAAGACCCAGCACCAGGCCCTGCACTTTAGGCGGATAGTTGCTGCCGGCCATCGGCAGCGCCACCGCGAAGCTCGCACCACCCACACCGAGGAATACGCCGAGCACCAGCAGCAAGGTGTACGACGGCACGAACGGCAACAGCGGCAGCACGATCGTCGGCACCGCCGAGAGCAATACGCCCAGCAACGCGATGCGCTTGCCATGCGCCGATTGATACAGGTTACCGAGCGTCACGCGCAGGATCGCCGCCGACAGCACCGGCACGGCGACCAGCAAACCTTGCTGCGCGGGTGTCATCGCAACGCTCTTGCTGATGAACGGCGCGAGCGGCCCGTACAGCACCCACACGGTAAAGCCGGTGTCGAAATAGAGGAAACACGCCACTAGTGTGCGCCAGTCTCCACGTTTCAGGGAGCTCATCACGTTGTTCATTAGACATCCTCATATATGCTGGTGGTTCGCTTGCCGGGTGCGGGGCGCTGACACATTGCGCTGGAACGTCGCACCTGAATGATTACGATGTTGAATACCGGTCTGAACATGCAACCTCCATGCCATCCGGGTCCATCTTCTTGAAGCTTTGCTGAGTACTTTTTGAAACCTTGAAAACGGCGCCTGTACCGGTCGCTTTAAAAATCAATAAACGTCGCGTACGTAGCGCTTTTCCTGCGCAAGACGGCTCACATAATCAGCGGCTTTTTCTTCGTTCATGCCGCCGTGCCGGGCAACCATCTGCTTAAGCGTCGCGTCGACGTCTCTCGCCATCCGGCTTGCGTCGCCGCAGACGTAGAAATGCGCACCTTCTTCGAGCCACGCCCACAATTGCGCACCGTGCTCGCGCATGCGGTCCTGCACGTAGATCTTTTCCGTCTGATCGCGCGAGAAAGCGACATCGAGCCGGGTCAGCACACCGCTGTCGCGCATCGCTTCGAGTTCGTCGCGGTAGTAGAAATCGGTAGCCGCATGTTGTTCGCCGAAGAACAGCCAGTTGCGCCCCTTGTCGCCCCTTGCACGCCGCTCGTGCAAGAAGCCGCGAAACGGTGCAACGCCGGTGCCAGGACCGACCATGATGATCGGCGTACCGGAAACATGAGGAGGCCGAAAGTGCGCGGATTTCTGCACGAATACCGGCACATTCGCGTCGCCGGCACGGTCGGCGAGAAACGTCGACGACACGCCTTTGCGATGGCGGCGGCCATTGTTGTAGCGAACCGCGGCAACCGTCAGATGAACTTCGCCGGGATGCGCCTTCGGGCTCGAGGCAATCGAATACAACCGCGGTTGCAGGCGCTTGAGCATGCCGGTCAATTCGGTGGCCGTCAGGTTCACTGGGAATTCGTGCAACACGTCGGCGAGCTGCTGGCCCCACAACCATTGCTTGAGGTCGGCTTTGCGTTCCGCTGAGAGCAGATCGCGCAGTGCGCCGTTGCGGGTACGCGCGGCAATGAACGCGAGCGCGTCAGGGTTGGGACGGGCGATCTCGTAGTGTTTGGCGAGCGCCTCGGCGAGGCACATGTCGCCCGCGCCAGGCACGCTTACCGCGGCATCGGCGTTCACGCCGCTCAGGCTGATCAATTCGTCGACCAGTTCGGGACAATTGCTCGGCCATACGCCCAGTGCATCGCCGGCTTCGTATTCGAGGCCCGAGTCGCCCGTGCTCAACGAGAAGTAGCGCGTATCCTTCGCGGCGCCCTGCTTGTTCAGCTGCAGGTTCGTGACGAGCCGCGAGCTGGCCGGACGCGTTTTGGTCGGCACGGCGCCGGGCACCACGGCGTTGATCATGCCGCCCGCTGGCACCGCGTGCAGCGCCGCATCTTCTTCGTTGATGCGCACGATGATGCGTTCGAGCCATGCGTCGGCGCTTGCCTGATACTCGCTGTCACACTCGACGCGATCCATCAGACGCAGCGCTCCTTGAGCCGCGAAACGCTCGTCGAGCCGGCGGCCGTGGCCGCAGAACTGATCGTAGTTCCGGTCGCCCAACGCGAGCACCGCATAGCGCAGACCGTCGAGACGAGGCGCTGCATCGCCGGCCAGTTGGGACCAGAAACTTTGCGCGTTATCGGGCGGATCGCCGTCGCCGAATGTGCTCGACATCAGCAGCACGTATTGCGCTTTGGCGAGCGCCGACGCCTGATAGTCCGCCATGCATGACGTGCGGATTTCAAAGCCGGACTCCATCAGGCGCGTGGCGTAGCGTTCAGTGAGCGATTCGGTGTTGCCGGTTTGCGAGGCCCATAACAAGGTCACTTTGGGTCGCGCGCGCACGATGCGCACGCCGGCCGCCTGCGCCGCGGCGGACTGCGGCGGCGCCGCTATCGAACCTGCTGGCACGGCCACACCTGTTCCACTGCGGCTATACAGTCCGGCCAGCAGACCATCCACGTAAAGACGGCTTGTCGGATCAAACGGTGCGCCGGCCGGCAGGACCGGCACGCTGTCGATGCCCAGTGCCTCAGAAGAACGCAGGCCACTAACGAACCCGGCGAGGTACAAGCGCTCGGCATCCGTGAGCGATGGCGCGGGTGTCTGCGGAAGCTGCAACAGACTCGTCAGTGCATCGATGCGGGGCATTTCCAGTTCCTCGGACTTCGTCGATATCGCGCGCGCCGGCAGAGCGGCAGTTGCCACGGCAGAGGCATCGGTGAACGTCTCGTCGCAGGCATTCGAAACCGGCGCGAGGGCTTCGAGCGCGACCGGGCTCAGCGCGACTGCGCAGAACTTGAGTTCGGGCTGCTGCGAGACTGGGTCGATGGCATCGCTCGTCACGGCGTTGATACACAGGTCGTCGCCGAACACGTCGTTCCAGTGCATCGGCGCGAAGCAGTTGCCGGCTTGCACGCGCTCCGTGACGACCGCCGGCAATACGGCACGGCCGCGGCGCGAACGGATCTCGACTGGATCTTTTGCCTTGATGCCGAGCGTGGCGGCGTCTTCGGGATGAATCTCGACGAACGGGCCAGGGTTGAGCTTGTTGAGCATCGCCACCTTGCCGGTCTTGGTCATGGTGTGCCATTGATGCTGCAAGCGGCCCGTGTTCAGCACGATCGGCAATTCCCGATTGGGCAATTCGGCCGGGGCTGCAAAGGCGCGAGCGAAGAACGCCGCTTTGCCGCTTGCGGTTGGAAACACGAGCCGCGGACGGCTGCCGTCGGGCCGTTCCTTCAGCGTCTGGCTGACGCCGTCGTTGAGGTAGCGAACCGGATTGCGATCGGCGCCGTCAGCGGCGGCAAGCGGCCATTGCAGCGGCGTTTCCTGCAGCCGGCGATGGCTCGCGCCGCGCAGGTCGTAGCCCGTTTTCGGATTCGACGCACGGGTGATCTCCGCGAAGACTTCCTCGGCGCTCGCATAGGAAAACGCAGCGGCGAACCCCATTTCGCAAGCGACGCGCGCGATGATCTGCCAGTCCGGCAACGCAGCACCCGGCGGCTCGATGCCCTTTTGCATCAGCGTCAGGTTGCGCTCGGAGTTGATCATCACGCCTTCGGCCTCGGCCCATAGCGCGCCGGGCAATAGCACGTCGGCGTAACGGTTGGTCTCGGTGTCGAGGAAGGCGTCCTGCGAAATCACGAGTTCAGCGGCGCGCAAACCGGCGATCGCGTTCTGACGGTTCGCGACGCTCGCCACCGGATTGGTGCAGATGATCCAGCACGCCTTGATCTCACCCGCGGCCATGCGGGCAAACATATCGATCGTGCCGTTGCCAACTTCAGTCTTCAGCGTGCCTTTCGGAATGCCCCACAGGTCTTCGACAAACGCGCGGTCTTCTTCGACCAGCACCGAACGCTGTCCCGGCAAACCGGGCCCCATGTAGCCCATTTCGCGGCCGCCCATCGCGTTGGGCTGGCCGGTCAACGAGAAGGGCCCGCTGCCGCGGCGGCAGATCTTGCCCGTCGCCAGATGCAGATTGCAGATCGCGTTGGTGTGCCACGTGCCGTGCGTGCTTTGGTTCAGGCCCATGGTCCAGCAGCTGATCCACTCCGGTGCGGCCCCGATCATGCGCGCGGCCTCACGGATGTCCGCGACGGCAAGGCCCGTGATTTCCGACACTTTCTCCGGCGTGTAGTCCGCCAGAAAAGCGGGCATCGCGTCCCAGCCTTCGGTCGCCTCGGCTATAAAAGACGCATCCGTATGGCCGTTTTCGTGCAACAGATGCAGCAGGCCATTGAGCAATGCGAGGTCGGTGCCCGGCTTGATCGGTAGAAAGAGATCGGCCTTCTCAGCGGTCGTGTTGCGGCGCGGGTCCACCACGATCAGTTTCGCCCCCGCCTTCACGCGATCCATCATCCGCAGAAACAGAATCGGGTGACAGTCCGCCATATTCGCGCCGATCACGAAGAACAGGTCGGCATGATCGATATCTTCGTACGATCCCGGCGGTCCGTCCGCGCCGAGCGAGAGCTTGTAGCCGCTGCCCGCGCTCGCCATGCACAGACGCGAATTCGATTCGATGTTATTGGTGCCGACAAAACCCTTGGCGAGCTTGTTGACGAGGTACTGCGCCTCGATCGACATCTGGCCCGACACGTAGAACGACAACGCGTCCGGTCCATGTTCGTCGAGCAGGCCGCGCAAACGCGTCGCCGTGGCGCTGATCGCCTGCGCCATCGGCAGTGGCAGCGGATCCTGGTCACGTGCGTGACGCACGAACGCACCTTCTAAACGCCCCGACTTGCGTAACGCGACATGCGCCGATTGGCCCTTCGTGCAGAGCCGCCCGAAATTCGCCGGATGCTCCTTGTCGCCGGAAATCTTCACGACGTGGCCGTCCTCGACGTGCAGCACCATGCCGCAGCCAACGCCGCAGTAGGGGCACACAGTCTTTACGTTAGTGGAGGGCATGGCCGATGGCATCGTGGGAAGAAGTTGCAAGCAATCAGCCGATCAAACCGCGACCCACACCTGGCCGTTTTCCACCCGCGCGGCGAACGCACTGACGGAATACGCCGGTGTCTCGAGACACTCACCGGTGCGTAAATCGAAGTGATGCTTGTAGATTGGCGAAGCGACGACGAGGCGCTCGCCGAGACTGCCGATCAGCCCGCGCGAGAGGACCGCCGCATGCGAGCCTGGATCGTAGTTTTCGATTGCATACACGGCGCCGTCCGCGTCGCCGTTTTTCACATGAAAGACGGCCACCTGTTCGCCGTTGACGAGCGCGCACACGCCCGTGTTGGGGACGATGTCGTCGAGCGGGCAAATCGGCGTCCAGGCAAGCGGAAGGCGGTCAAGGTTCACGGCGCAAGTCCTCGATGAATGAGGTTAAAAAAGAATCAAACGTTTTCGACAACCACGGGAATCGCAGCGAGCTTCGATTGCCGCTCGGTGAGCGTCGCGGGTCGGATCTGGCCGCGTTCCTCGACGAATTTGACGTTGCTGTCCGGCTCGCCGCTGTTGACGAAGTGACGAAAGCGCTTGCGCGTTTCAGGATCGGTGACGGCCTTTTTCCATTCGCATTCATAGGTCTCGACCACGTGCTGCATTTCCACCTCGAGCTCGGCGGCCACGCCAAGGCGATCGTTGACGATCACGTCGATCAGATATTCGAGTCCGCCTTCGAGGTTATCGCGCCACACGCTGGTGCGTTGCAGACGGTCCGCGGTGCGCACGTAGAACATCAGGAAACGGTCGATGTAGCGCACCAGCGTGTCCTTATCGAGGTCCGAGGCGAGCAGTTCGGCATGGCGCGGCTTCATGCCGCCGTTGCCGCACACGTAGAGATTCCAGCCCTTCTCCGTCGCGATGATGCCGACGTCCTTGCCCTGCGCTTCCGCGCATTCGCGCGTGCAGCCGGAGACGCCGAACTTGATCTTGTGCGGCGTGCGCAGGCCCTTGTAGCGGTTCTCCATTTCGACCGCAAGGCCCACCGAATCGCCGACGCCATAGCGGCACCACGTCGAGCCGACACACGACTTCACCGTGCGCAGCGATTTGCCGTACGCATGCCCCGATTCGAAACCGGCGGCGATCAGTTCTTCCCAGATGAGCGGCAGTTGCTCGACGCGCGCGCCGAACAGATCGACCCGCTGACCGCCGGTGATCTTCGTATAGAGACCGTATTTCTTCGCGACCTGGCCGACCGCGATCAGACCGTCAGGCGTCACTTCTCCCCCTGCCATCCGCGGCACGACCGAATAGGTGCCGTCGCGCTGGATGTTGGCGAGGTAGTAGTCGTTGGTGTCCTGCAGCGAGGCGTGCTCTTTCTTCAGCACGAATTCATTCCAGCACGACGCGAGGATGCTCGCCACGACTGGCTTGCAGATATCGCAGCCGAGACCGTGTCCGTGCTTCGCCAGCAATTCGCCGAAGCTGCGCACGCCCTCCACGCGCACGAGGTGATACAGCTCCTGGCGCGAATAGGGGAAGTGCTCGCAGACGTGGTTGTTGACGGCCATGCCCTGCTTCTTCATTTCGGCCTTCATCACCTGGGTGACGAGCGGGACGCAGCCGCCGCACGAGGTGCCCGCGCTGGTCGCGCTTTTCAACGCGCCGATGTCGGTCGCGCCCGCGCGGACGGCGGCGCATAGGTCACCCTTCGAGACGTTGTTGCACGAGCAGATTTGCGCGCCGGCAGGTAATGCCTCGACGCCTAGCGCCGGTTTCGTCCGACCGTCGGACGACGGCAGGATCAGGAACTCGGGCGAGGCCGGCAACTCGATGCGGTTGAGCATCATCTGCAGCAGCGTGCCGTATTCGCTCGCGTCGCCGACCATCACACCGCCGAGCAGATATTTGCCGCACTCGGATACCACCAGCTTCTTGTAGACCTGCTTGCGCTCGTCGCTGAACTGATAGGCGCGGCTGCCCGGCGTATTGCCATGCGCGTCGCCGATGCTCGCCACGTCCACGCCCATCAGCTTCAACTTTGTGCTCATATCGGCGCCTGCGAATTCCGCCGGGTCGCCGAGCAGTTGTTTCGCCACCGCGCGCGCCATGTCATAACCCGGCGCGACAAGGCCGAACAGTTGACCGTTCCACAGTGCGCATTCGCCGATCGCATAGATGTGCGGATCGCTGGTGCGGCATGCGTTGTCGATCACGATGCCGCCGCGTGCGCCGAGCGTCAGGCCGCTTTCGCGCGCGAGGTCGTCGCGCGGACGAATCCCCGCGGAGAACACGATCATGTCGGTATCGAGGAAGCTGCCGTCCGCGAATTGCATGCGATGCGTGCCGTTCTCCCCGTCGACGATCGCTGTCGTGTTCTTCTGCGTATGCACCGTCACGCCGAGCTCTTCGATCTTGCTGCGCAGCACGCGGCCGCCGCCGTCATCGACCTGCACGGCCATCAGGCGCGGCGCGAATTCAACCACATGCGTTTCCAGGCCCATGTCGCGCAACGCCTTCGCGCATTCGAGACCGAGCAAACCACCGCCGACCACCGTGCCGGTCTTCGAGCGAGTACCGCATTCCTGCATGGCTTCGAGGTCGTCGATGGTGCGGTACACGAAACAGTCGGCCCGCTCGCGCCCCTGCACGGGCGGCACGAACGGATACGAGCCGGTCGCGAACACGAGCTTGTCATAGGGCAGCGTGTCGTGCGTCTGGCCCGTCGACACCGTCACGGTGCGCGCGTCGCGATCGATCGAGACGGCCTTCGCGTTCAGCAGGAGCCGCACGTTCTGACGTTCGAAGAAGCCCGGTTCGACCAGCGACAGATCATCTGCCGTCTTGCCCGAAAAGAATTCGGACAGATGCACGCGGTCATAGGCGGGCCGCGATTCTTCGCACAGCACCGTGATGTCGAGGCCATGCGCGGCGTCTTGTGCAAGGCACTCGACCAGTTTGTGGCCGACCATCCCGTGACCGATAACGATGATTCTCATGAGCGCGGCTTCCTCGATGTGCTGGGCTGGAATCGCCTGTGGCTTGGTTGAAGCTTGTTGCGGCTCAACTGCGGGCTAGCTGCGGCTTTGCCGCTGCCAGGCTGCTGCGCGAAAGCGATTCCGGAAATAAAAACGGCGTCCCGCGAACCCAGTCGATGACTGAATTCGGGGGACGCCGTTGTCCTGATCTGTGCTGCAGCGGGCGCTTTGTTGTTGCGCTCGCAACGGATCCACGTTGATCCGCTGAGAGGGCTTAATGCAAAGCCTGTGCCAATCAGGCGAAATGCCCGTTACAACACCGTGGCGCGGGGCTTGGCGACGAATGGGAGGGATGGGTTGATAGCATCGCGCGCGGCACGTTTTGATGCAGCCAGGCACAGGGATGGTGCGACGCAGCACTACGACCGTGCGAGCAGCGAGCACGTGAGACGCGTGCTATCGGTGCACTAACGATGCATTACCCTGCCTGCCCCCAAAACGTGGCAAGGCCCGGGCGACGATCGTCACGCGATTGAGTAAGCGAAGCGAAGAATGGTGCGAAGACCCGGCGGCAATGCAGGTCAAAGCGAGTCGCAGCCGGCGCGAAACGCGTAAGCCGCGCGAATTTAAATCCCGACCGGCAATCTCGCTACGAACACCGTGCCATCCTCATCGGATGATCTGACTTCCAGCGCGCCACCGTGCGCGGAGACAATCTGCTTGCAGATATACAGGCCGAGCCCCAGCCCACCACCCGGCTTGCTGGTAGGCGGCCGCCAGTAGGGCTCGAACACGCGGTTCAACGCATCCGGCGCAATCGCATTGCCGCCGTTCGACACGGCCAGCACGAACTCGCTGCCCTCCACGCGCGCTTGCACGACCACCGGAAACGCCGCCGAGCCATGCGTCACCGCGTTGCCAAGCAGATTCGACAGCAACTGCTGGACCCGCGTGCGGTCGCAGCGCACTCGCGTGCCGATCGCGATATCGTCGACCAGCACGCGCTCCGGGTTGGCCTCGCGCGATTCGGCGACCACCACCCGCAACGCCATGGCCAGATCGTCGACGTCGTCGATCGATACGCCGATGCCCGAGCCGAGCCGGCCGCGCGCGAAATCCATCACGTCGTCGATCAGGCGCGCCATGCGGAAGGTGGTGGTTTTCAGGCGCTGACCGATCTTTACGAGATCCGGCTCGTTCTTGCGCAGCGCCAGCAGCTCGGCGGTTGCGCTGACTGCGGATAGCGGGTTGCGCAGATCGTGGCCGAGCACCGCGATGAACTGTTCGCGCAGGCTGGAAATTTCCCGTTCGCGCGATAACGCCTCTTCGGCCGCCTGTTGCCGGCCCTCGGTCGCGATCTGGAGTGCGATCAGCTCGGCGAACACCTCGAACATGCTCAGCGTGCGTGCGTCCGAAATCTCATTCGGGTTCGGATCGATCGCGCAGAGATTGCCGAAATAGCTGCCATCGGGCAAAACGATCGGTACGGAAATATAACTACCCAGATTGTAGATCCGCGCTGTGTGATGACCTTTATAGACAGGGTCGTTGCCGAAATTGTCAATCACGATCGACGCGCGCGCGGCGCGCGACTCGAAGCACAACGTCGTGTGCAGATCGAGCTGGCCCCCGGCGGCCAAACCGAAGTTCACTTCGTCCTGCACCGCGCAGGCCGTCCAGCTTTGCTCCGTGACGCGGGCGACAGCGGCAAAGCCCATCCCGGTGTTCTTGCAGATCAGGCGCAGGATCGACGGCACGGCATCGATGCGGCGGACCGTCTCGATGTCCCGTGTGATTTGTGCCGCCTCATCGTCTCCAAGCGGTAATTTATTCATAAGAAGGGGTGCCAGATACCTTGCCGGAACGGCCAAAAAACAAAATATTGAGCCTTGATTCTATCGGGACTTCGAATTGCTCAATACAAGGAACGCAACCTGGAGAAACCGGATGTCCACTGACGATGCCGCGCGCCTGCTGATCGCCGACGACGATCCGAACCTGCTGGCCGCCTACGTACTCTTCTTCAGCACGCATGGTTTCGACGTACGGACCGCGCGCAACGGCCTCGACGCCCTCGCGCAGTATTGCGCGTGGCACCCGCATGCCGCGCTGCTCGACGTGGAAATGCCGCGTCTCGACGGGCGCGCGGTCGCGCGGCGCATCCGCTACGTGGCCGACACGCCGGCGCCCATGCTGGTCGCCGTGACCGGCCTTGCGTGCGACGAGGACAAGAACGAGTCGTTACGCTCCGGATTCAACCATCATTTCGTCAAGCCCGTGCCGATGCCGGTGATCCTCGCGGCACTGACAGGGCGTGCCTGGCATTGACGCCGCGAGCGACGTACCTGGGTGCCTCCTCCCGAGGCGCCAAGCGCGGTACGGTCCTTCTGCGCGCTGATTCTGCCGTTCAGCTCAACGCCAGCCGGCATCCCCGTCTAGTCGCCAAAACCCAGTTCCGCTTCCACTGCTTGCCCGACTCGCAGCCGTGCCCCGGCTCCGCGCGCGACGATCGCATTGTTGCCGAACGTCAGCGCACCGTTTCGCCGCGGACTGGCCCGGTAGACACTCATGGTGTCGGTGGGTTCATTCGGCCAATCCGGATCGGGCGCGCCCTTCGCCTGGTCGATGGTCGGCATCGGACAGCGCGAGCACAGCTTGACCAGTTGCAGCTGGACGGCTGCATTCTCAGCGCCGTCGACACTCAAGCTCTCGACGTAGTCCTCTTCGTACGCATCGAGCCCCGTTAGCACGACGTTGGGGCGAAACCGGTCAATCGGAATCGACGGCGCGCCCTTGTTGTTCAGCCGCACATTCAGATCGTCGAGCGAGGCCTGGCCGATCACCAGCAGCGGAAAACCGTCGGCGAAATGCGTGGTGGCGCCGCCGACGCTGCCGGTGTAGTCCGGATCGACAATCCGCTCGCGCTCCGGATCGAAGCGCAGCAGTCGCGCCGGCACGCCGAGAAAGTCCGAAAACCACGCGGCGCTTTGCTCGCCGGTGTCGAGCCCGTAGGCCGCGTCGCGCCAGACCGCGGTCTGCACCTTAGGCGCGGCGCCGAGCCCGGCTGCATCAAGCGGTGTGCGCAATTCGCTCATGCCCGGCGCGCGAATCACGAGTTCCTGTTCGCAGAGTTCGACTTTGACGAGGGCCATGCGGGGATACGCGCGCTGTGTGAGCATCGCACCGCTCGGCTCGGTGACCATCCAGCATCGATCGTATTCGAGTCCGGTGGCGAGCAGACGCGCTTCACTGAGCGCAATGCCGGCGCAGGATTTGATCGGATAGACGAAAAGCTCGCTGATGGTAGGCATGATGTGGAGCGTGGGGAACACGCGTTTTTCTTGTGTTGATGCTCGATTGTAAAGCTTGTAAAGCGCCTTGCGACGCGCCATATTGACCGCGCCGTGGCGCCGGTTTCCATTGCCTGTTGAACGCTGCACCGCCTATGCCGAACCTTGCAGCTGAACTACTACGCCCTACTCCCAGCCTTCGAGCCGCAGCGTCGCGCGCACGAGCCGCTGCTCTTCCTGTTCGATTTCGCGCAGATTCGCACATACGCTTTCGATGTGATCGGCCGCCGCCTTGCGCGCCTGTTCGGGCAGCTTGCCGGTGACCGCGTTGTAGAGCCGTGCATGCTGACGATCGATCACCCGCTTTTGCGGCTCGCGGTGATAGAGATTGTTCACCGAAGCAAACACCGAGCTCAACAGCAGATCGGTCAGCGTGGTCCAGGTATGCACCAGCACCGGGTTGTGCGAAGCCTCGCAAATCGCAAGGTGAAACGCGTGATCGAGGCGCGCGTGGGTGGACGCGTTTGTGTCTTTGCCGTGCGCCGCGAGCATTTCCTCGTAGCGGCGCGTGATCAGCACGAAGTCGGCGGCCGTGCCGCGCAGCGCCGCAAGCCGGGCGGATTCCGCTTCGAGCAAGGCGCGCACTTCAAACAGATCGTAGAGCGTGCGCGGCTGCGAGCCGAGCAGATGCATCATCGGTGTGAGCGTGGGTTGCGCGGTGAGACTGGCGACGAACGAGCCCCTGCCATGCGAGGTTTCGATGATGCCGCGCGCCCGCAACAGCTTGAGCCCTTCGCGCAACGCCGTGCGCGATACGCCGAGCTTGTCGGTGAGGCGCCGCTCGGAGGGCAACGCCTGCCCCGTTTTCAGCACGCCGTCCACGATCAATCGTTCGATACGATCGGCGACGACGTCGGCCACCTGCCGCGTGCTTTCCACACCTGGTGTCTGCATTGCCGCTGTTTTCATTGCCTTTTTTACTGGTATGACCACTTTTGATGCTAACACGCGGGAGCCGCGATATCCATGTAATCCCTGCATTTGCTGGGGTTCATTATGATGGCTCGCAAAGCGCTTCAAAAAAAACTGGTACGACCACTTTGCCGCACCATCGACAGCGGCATCCGTAGCCGCAACAATCCCCTCTGAGACATGCTCGCGCGCCCGTGCCCACGGGTTCGACCGCCGGGTTGGCGCGGCACCAGGAGACCTCATGAGCTATCACTACGACGAACGCATCGATGGCGCGCTCGCGACGCACGACAAATCCACGGTCGTCACTCAATTGCAAGCGCTGATCCCCGACCTGCAACTCCTCCATGAACAGGAAGATTTGCGGCCGTACGAATGCGACGGCCTCGCCGCCTATCGCACCACGCCCATGCTGGTGGCGCTGCCCGACAAGGTCGAACAGGTCGAAGCATTGCTGAAATTCGCCAACGCCCAAAAGATTCCCGTGGTCGCACGTGGTGCCGGGACCGGTTTGTCGGGCGGCGCCCTGCCACTGGACAAAGGCATTCTGCTGGTGATGGCGCGCTTTAACCGGATCCTCGAAGTGGATCCCGAGGCCGGCATCGCCCGCGTGCAACCCGGCGTGCGCAATCTCGCGATTTCGCAGGCCGCCGCGCCCCACGGCATGTATTACGCGCCGGACCCGTCGTCGCAGATCGCCTGTTCGATCGGCGGCAACGTCGCGGAAAACGCGGGCGGCGTGCACTGCCTGAAGTATGGACTGACCGTCAACAACATCCAGAAACTCGAGATCCTCACCATCGACGGCGAGCGCATCACGCTCGGCTCCGATGCGCTGGACGCGCCCGGTTTCGATTTTCTCGCGCTTTTCACGGGGTCGGAAGGTTTGCTCGGCATCGTCACCGAAGTCACCGTGAAGCTGCTCACCAGGCCGCAAAGCGCGAAAGTGCTGCTCGCCAGTTTCGACGACGTCGAGAAAGCCGGTGCCGCGGTCGCCCAGATCATTGGCGCGGGCGTGATCCCCGGCGGCCTCGAAATGATGGACAATCTCGCGATCCGGGCCGCCGAAGACTTCATCCATGCGGGCTATCCGGTCGATGCTGAAGCGATCCTCCTGTGCGAAGTGGACGGCGTGGAAAGCGACGTGCAGGAAGACGTGGAGTGTGTCGAAGCACTGTTGCGCGCAGCGGGCGCCACCGATATCCGCCTCGCCAAAGACGAAGCCGAACGCCAGCGCTTCTGGGCCGGCCGCAAGAACGCGTTCCCCGCGGTCGGCCGCATCTCGCCGGATTACTACTGCATGGACGGCACGATCCCGCGCCGCGAATTGCCGCGCGTGCTCAAGAGCATCGAGGACCTCTCGACCGAATACGGCCTGAAAGTGGCCAACGTCTTCCACGCGGGCGACGGCAACATGCATCCGCTGATCCTGTTCGATGCGAACGCGCCCGGTGAAACGGAACGCGCCGAAGCGCTCGGCGCGAAGATTCTCGAACTGTGTGTGGCGGTGGGCGGCAGCATCACCGGCGAACACGGCGTGGGCCGCGAAAAGATCAACCAGATGTGCGCGCAATTCAATAGCGACGAACTGAGCTTCTTCCACGCACTGAAGGCCGCCTTCGATCCGGACGGCCTCCTGAACCCCGGCAAGAACGTGCCCACGCTGCACCGCTGCGCCGAATTCGGTTCGATGCATGTCCACCACGGCGCACTGCCCTTTCCTGAACTGGAGCGTTTCTGATGCGGATCGAAACGGTATCGATGGACGATAGCGAACGGCTCGTCGCCGAAGTCTCGCAAGCATGGGCAAGCAGTACGCCGCTGACGATTCGTGGCGGCAATAGCAAGGCGTTTCTGGGCCGCCCGGTGCAAGGCACGCCGATCGACACGCGCTCGCATCGCGGCGTGGTCAGCTACGACCCGACTGAACTCGTGATCACCGCGCGCGCCGGCACGCCGGTCAGCGAACTGAATGCGGCGCTCGACGCCGCCGGTCAGATGCTGCCTTGCGAGCCGCCGACCTTCGACGGCACGGCCACCGTCGGCGGGATGGTGGCGGCCGGCCTCGCCGGTCCGCGCCGGCCGTGGTCGGGGTCGGTGCGCGATTTCGTGCTCGGCTGCCGCGTCATTACAGGTAACGCCAGGCATCTGCGCTTTGGCGGCGAAGTGATGAAGAACGTCGCGGGCTACGACGTCTCGCGACTGCTAGCCGGCAGCTTCGGCTGCCTCGGCCTGATCACCGAAGTGTCGCTGAAGGTCTTGCCGAAGCCGCGCGCGCTCGGCAGCCTCACGCTCGATCTCGATGCGCACGAAGCGCTGCGCGAACTGTCCGCATGGCGCCGCGCCGCGTTGCCGATCAGTGGCGCGGCTCATGTCGACGGCCGCCTGCATGTGCGGCTCGAAGGCGGCACGGGATCGGTGGCCTCGGCTGTCGATCGCATCGGCGGAACCGAACTCGATCCGCAGTTCTGGGACGCACTGCGTGAGCATCGTCTGGCCTTTTTCGACGACGCGCGCCCGTTGTGGCGCCTCTCGCTGCCGAATGCTTCGCCGCTGAGCCGTTTGCCCGGCGACACGCTGCTCGACTGGGCGGGGGCGCAACGCTGGCTCAAAAGCGATGCCCCGGCGGCAACGGTCCGCCAGATCGCGCACGCCGCGGGCGGTCATGCGACCTGCTTCACGCCACAGGTGGACGCCGAGCCGTTCACACCGCCGCCAGAGGCGCTGCTGCGCTTTCATCGGCAGTTGAAGCAGCAACTCGATCCGCGCAGCCTCTTCAACCCCGGTCGTCTCTATGCCGGCCTGTGAATGCCGACCTGTGAGCGCTGGCGAACAGCGGTCCGTCAATGCGGGCCTATGAGTGCTGGCAAAGCCGGCCCGCCAATGCTGGCCTGTGAATGCCGGCGAACGGCGGCCTATCAATGCTGGCCAATGAATGCTGGCGAGTGCCGACCGGTCTGTGCCCATCGGCCTGTGACCATCGACCTGTGAAGCCCTGAAGGCGAACGACACCATGCAAACCAATCTCAGCGACGATGCTAAAACCCTGTCGCGCGCCGACGAAGCCGAACAGATCCTGCGCTCGTGCGTGCATTGCGGCTTCTGCAACGCGACCTGCCCGACCTATCAGTTGCTCGGCAATGAACTCGACGGCCCACGCGGCCGTATCTATCTGATCAAGCAGATGCTGGAGGGCGAGCCGGTCACGCAGAAAACCCAGCTGCATCTCGACCGCTGCCTGAGTTGCCGCAACTGTGAAACCACCTGCCCGTCGGGTGTCACCTATCACGCGCTGCTGGACATCGGCCGCGCCGAGCTGGAGCGGCGGATTGTTCGGCCCGCCTCGGAACGCCTGCTGCGCGAGGGTTTGCGCCGGGTGATCCCGAATCCTGCGGTATTCGACGCGCTGCTCAAAACCGGCCGGGCCATGCGGCCGTTTCTTCCGGCCGCGCTTGGACGTAAAATCCCCAAGCGAAGCGCTCGGCCTATCGCTCCGTTTAATGATCGGACAAAACCGAGGCCGGCGCCGCGGCATCCGCGCAAAATGCTGATGCTGGAGGGCTGCGTGCAACCCGCGCTGTCACCGAACACCAACGCGGCCGCCGCGCGTGTGCTGGACCGGCTGGGCATCAGCATCGTAAATGTCGGGCGTGCCGGCTGCTGCGGCGCGACCGACTATCATCTGAATGCGCAGGAGGCAGGGCTGGCGCGGGCACGGCGCAATATCGACGCGTGGTGGCCCGCCATCGAGGCCGGCGCCGAAGCCATCGTGCAAACCGCGAGCGGCTGCGGCGCGTTCGTCAAGGAGTACGGGCATCTGCTGCGCGATGATCCTCGCTATGCGTCAAAAGCGCAGCGGGTGAGCGTTCTGGCGCGAGACCTCGTCGAGGTATTGACTAACGAGCCGCTCGATCAGTTGCAAGCGAGTCAGTTGCCAGGGCATTCGCCAGAGAATTCGCAAGGGGATTCGCCAGCGAATTCGCCAGAGAATTTGCCGACGCAAATGCCCCAGCAGTTGTCGCAGCAGGCCCGGCAGAAAATCGCGTTTCACTGCCCATGCACGTTGCAGCATGCGCAAAAACTGGGCGGCGCGGTCGAGTCGATCCTGCAACGGCTCGGCTTCGATCTCACCGCCGTGCCCGACGCCCATTTGTGTTGCGGATCGGCGGGCACGTATTCGATCACCCAGCCGGAACTTGCGGAAAGATTACGGAGCAACAAGCTCGATGCGTTGGAAAGCGGCAAGCCGGAGCTGATCGTCACGGCCAACATTGGTTGCCAGACGCATCTGGACGGCGCCGGCCGTACGCCGGTACGCCATTGGATAGAACTTGTAGAAGCATCTTTACCTTAAACGAAACAGGAATTCATTATGCTGAGCAAACCCGTGTTGACCGTTGCCGAAACGACCCGAATCCTCGAGGCCGCCCGCGCGGAAGCCGAGAAGAACCAATGGGCCGTCGCCATCGTGGTGGTCGACGACGGCGGCCACCCACTCGGCATGCTGCGTCTGGACGGCAGCGCGCCGGTCAGCTCGTACATCGCAACGGAAAAAGCCCGCACGTCGGCGCTCGGCCGCCGCGAAACGAAGGACTATGAAGACATGATCAACAACGGCCGCACGGCATTCCTGAGCGCGCCGTTGCAAGGCACGCTGGAAGGCGGCGTGCCGGTGATCGTCGACGGTCAGGTGGTCGGCGCGGTCGGCGTGTCGGGCGTCAAGGCGGCTCAGGACGCGCAAATCGCCAAGGCGGGCATTCAGGCCATCGGCGGTTAATTCCGGCCATCGTCGCTTAAGTTGGCATTTTCGTGCGTATTTTTCGTTCAGATTGCGTTCGAAGCGGCGGCAATAGATTCGCAGCACAATAACGAACACAACGCGGACCGATGCCCCCTCATCGGTCCCATTCAGATGGAGCAGTTGATGACTCAGATGAACACGCGCGGCGGACTGCAAGTCGCTGCCAACCTCGACCAGTTCGTCGAAACCGAAGCCCTGCCCGGCACCGGACTCGACAGCGCCGCATTCTGGTCAGGTTTCGACGCCCTCGTGCACGAGCTGGCGCCCAGGAACCGTGCGCTGCTGGCCGAGCGCGACCGCCTGCAAACCGAACTCGACAACTGGCACCGCGCCAATCCGGGTCCGGTGCGCGACCTGCGCGCGTACCGCGCCTTCCTCGAAGGCATCGGCTACATCGTGCCGGCGCCGGCAAGCGTCAAAGCCACGACCGACCAGGTGGACACCGAAATCGCCGAACAGGCCGGCCCGCAACTCGTCGTGCCGCTGTCGAATCAGCGCTATGCGCTCAACGCCGCCAACGCGCGTTGGGGCAGCCTGTACGACGCGCTGTACGGCACCGATGCGATCCCCGAGACCAACGGCGCCGAAAAGCAGAAGGCCTTCAATCCGGTGCGCGGCGCCGCGGTGATCGCTTATGCCCGCAAGTTTCTCGATCAGGCCGCCCCGCTCGCGAACGGCTCGCACGTCGACGCCACGCTGTATAGCGTCGAAGCCGGCAAGCTCATCGTCACGCTAAAGAACGGCAAGACCGAACTGAAGGCGCCGGCGCAATTCATCGGCTATCAGGGCGAAGCGAGCGCGCCGTCGGCCGTGCTGCTGAAGCACAACGGCCTGCATTTCGAAATCCAGATCGACGCGAACGATTCGATCGGCAAGACCGATTCGGCGCGCGTGAAGGACGTACTGGTCGAAGCCGCGGTGAGCACGATCATCGACTGCGAAGACTCGGTTGCCGCCGTCGATGCCGGCGACAAGGTCCAGCTCTATCGCAACTGGCTCGGCCTGATGAACGGCGACCTGACCGAAGAAGTCACGAAGAACGGCAAGACTTTCACCCGCCGTCTGAATGCCGATCGCGTATACACAGCCGCAAACGGCACCGCGCCGGTCGTGCTGCATGGCCGCTCGCTGCTGTTTATCCGCAACGTCGGTCATTTGATGACGAATCCGGCCGTGCTCACCAAAGATGGCCAGGAGATTCCGGAAGGCATTCTCGACGCCGTCATCACTTCGCTGTGCGCGCTGCACGACCGCAAGCACAAGCTGAATTCGCGCACCGGCTCGATCTATATCGTGAAGCCGAAAATGCACGGCCCGGCCGAAGTCGCGTTCGCGAGCGAGCTGTTCGCGCGCGTCGAAGATCTGCTCAAGCTGCCGCGCAACACGATCAAGATGGGCATCATGGACGAGGAGCGCCGCACCTCCGTCAACCTGCTCGCGTGTATCGGTGAAGCATCGCAACGTGTCGCGTTCATCAACACGGGTTTCCTCGACCGTACCGGCGACGAAATGCACACGGCGATGCAAGCCGGCCCGATGATGCGCAAGGGCGACATGAAGTCGAGCGCATGGATTGCCGCGTATGAACGCAGCAACGTGCTGGTCGGTTTGAGCGCGGGCCTGCGTGGCCGCTCGCAGATCGGCAAGGGCATGTGGGCGATGCCCGACCTGATGCACGCGATGCTCGAACAGAAGATCGCGCATCCGAAGGCCGGTGCGAATACCGCATGGGTGCCCTCGCCGACCGCCGCGACGCTGCATGCGATGCATTACCATCAAGTCGACGTGCAGGCGGTTCAGCAGGAACTCGAACGCACGGATTACTCGAAGGTGCGCGACGAACTGCTCGACGGCCTGCTGACGATTCCGGTCGTCGAATCGGCGAAGTGGAGCGCGGACGAGATTCGCAGCGAAGTCGACAACAACGCGCAGGGCATTCTCGGTTACGTGGTGCGCTGGATCGACCAGGGCGTGGGTTGCTCGAAGGTACTGGACATTCACAACGTCGGCCTGATGGAAGACCGTGCCACGCTGCGTATTTCCAGCCAGCACATCGCCAACTGGCTGTATCACGGTGTGGTGACGCGCGAGCTGGTCGAAGAGACCTTCAAGCGTATGGCGAAGGTGGTCGACGAGCAGAACGCGGGCGACCCGCACTACAAACCCATGGCACCGGGCTTCGACACGATCGCGTTCAAGGCCGCGCAAGCGCTGGTGTTCGAAGGACGCCAGCAGCCGAGCGGCTATACGGAACCGCTGCTGCACAAGTTCCGGCTGGAAGTGAAGCAGGAGCAGTAAGGGCTTATTGAGCCGCGGCCTGGGTATAAGGCTCGATGATCTTTCGGGCTCGCCCGGGTAGAGGCCGATAAGAAAAACGGGCGCCGCATCATGCGGCGCCCGTTTTGATTTGCGCGGTAGTACTGCGCGTTGCTTCGGCTGAAGCATGTGCGGCGTCCTGCCGCCGAAGCCGCCTTAAGTCACCTTAAGCCGCTTCAGCCGTGTACCGGGCCGGTACACTGGCCTGCATATTCGCCTGTAGATACGTTTGCAGATACGCCTCGAAATCCGCCTTCACTTCCGGATGACGCAGCGCGAATTCCACCGTCGCCTTCAGATAGCCCAGCTTGCTGCCGCAATCGAAGCGCGTGCCGAAGTAGCGATAGGCAAGCACCTGCTCTTCGGTCAGCAGCGACTGCACCGCATCGGTCAATTGCAATTCACCGCCTGCACCCGGCTTCAACGCGCGGATATGCTTGAAGATGGTCGGCATCAGCACGTAGCGCCCCACCACGCCGAGGTTCGACGGCGCCTTATCCGGCGCCGGTTTTTCGACGATACCCGATAGCTTGATGACATTGTCTTCCCACTCGCGGCCATCCACGACGCCGTACGAGCGGCTGTCTTCGCGCGCAATGGTTTCGACGCCGATCACCGAGCTGTGATAGTGGTTGAAGGTGTCGACGAGTTGGCTCATCACCGGCTTCGAGCTGTGCAGCAAGTCGTCAGCCAGAATCACGGCGAACGGACTCTCGCCCACCAGTTTCTCGGCGCACAGCACCGCATGGCCCAGACCGAGCGCTTCGGCCTGGCGCACATAGAAGCAGTCGACGTTGGCCGGCTTGATGCTCCGTACGAGGTCGAGCAGCTTCTGCTTGTTGCGCGCTTCGAGTTCCGCTTCGATCTCGTAGGATTTGTCGAAATGATCTTCGATCGCGCGCTTGCTGCGGCCCGTCACGAAGATCATCTCGGTGATGCCGGCGGCAATCGCTTCTTCAACCGCGTATTGAATCAGCGGCTTGTCGACGATCGGCAGCATTTCCTTAGGGCTTGCTTTGGTAGCCGGCAGGAATCGTGTCCCGAGGCCCGCTACGGGAAACACGGCTTTGGTGACTTTCAGCATGGTAGGCATTCCCACATCGGTTAGAAATTAGTGTGTCGCGGGCCTCGCGGCCAATCGATGCCGCCGAAAAGACTAACAAAAAAAATTAATCCGTTTCACGCGTGAATTCTTATCGATTCCGGCAAATAATTCGATTAGCTTTCAATATTAAAGGATCATGAAAGTTTCAGGAAACAATTACGTATCTTGAGTGAATTATTTTCGGTAATTCCGAAAATTTTACGTATCCGGCAAAACGGAGCGCGGACAGCGCCTGAGTGCGGCGGGCAGCGAATTGCGGCCGCGCTCAGGCGCTATGCGGCAGCGCTCATTCATTCTCGTCGAGCTGGGGCAGCTTGGCCGGGTTGATGCGAAAACGGCGGATCGGCTCGTTGCGCAGTGCTTCGCGGTAGGCGGAGGCACCGACCAGGATGAGCAGCACGGCAATGCCGGCGAGTAGATGCAGGTTCATGACTTCACCTCGGGTCAAGAGAATCTGTGCCTTAAATTAGCACGACAAAACCGGCAAATAATTCGCTGTAGCACGTGCTTATACGTAATTACAATTCGTCACAAAATCGCCATTTAATTCGATGCGCGAGGTAATTTTTTATCGATTTTTTGCCGCTGCGGTGCACTAGCATGTGATGCACCGCGGGCGCGTGCAGTGCACCCGAAATAAGCTTTTTCCTCCGTCAGATTAAGGACCGCGCATGAGCGACTCAGCACTGGATGCCGCCGGCTCATCCCTGCCCCTCTCCCCGTCACGACCGGCCGCCGCGCCGCGCGCGCAGAGCGAAGCGCGCGCCGACAGCGCCGGCAAGGAACATGTGATCGACGCGATGCGGGGCTTCGCCGCGTTGCTGGTCGCGTATTTTCATTGCCGTCAGGTGGAATGGGTCGGCATGCAGACCTTTCATCAAAGCGTCGGCCATTCTTTCAGTCTGAGTACGATTGCCGCCTATCTGACGTTCCCGATTGCGTGGGGCTCGGCCGGTGTGCCGATTTTCTTCGTGATCAGCGGCTATTGCATTCATCGCGGCGGCGCGCTGCGTCTTGCAAACAATTCCGACTACCGGCTCGACACCGGCAATTTTTGGGTACGCCGTTTCGCACGCATTTATCCGGTATTGCTCGCGGCGCTTGTGCTGACGTTGGCACTCGACTGGGTCAGCTTGCAGTTGCCGCCGGTCAATCACAAGATCCGCGAGATCGGTCTGCAGGCGTTCCTCGTCAATCTGTTTTCGCTGCAAGGCGTGGCGGGTCACACGTATGGGTCGAACGGCGCGCTCTGGACGCTATCGCTCGAAGTGCAGTTTTATGCGATTTATCCGCTGTTGTTCGCGGTACGCCGGCGTTTGGGCATGACTTCCGTGCTGGCGATCGTCGCGGTAGTCAATATCGTCTCCGCCTATGTGCTGGAGCGCCACGATATCCAGTTCTTTACGTCGTATTGGTTTTCGTGGACGCTAGGCGCATGGATTGCAGATGCGAAGGTCCGTACTGCTCCGGATGCGCGCCCCTCGCCGGGCTGGGTCTACGTGCTCGCCGCGGCGTTCATCGCGCTCGGTTGCGCGGCATTCCATTTCGGGCAGTACGGTGCATTCCAGTTCTGGGCGATAGGATTCGCGTTCTATCTGTACAAGGCGCTGGAGCGGCGCAATGTTGATACTCCGGGTGTGCGACTGCTGTCGCGCTTCGGCGACTTCAGCTTTTCGTTGTATCTGATCCATCTGCCGATCTTCGTGCTGCTGTCGTCGATCCTGTTCCGCTCGTCGCTGCAGATGTCGATCTGGCCGTCGTTCGGCTATATGCTGGTGGCCGTGCCGGTGGCTTATGTGTTCTACCGGCTGGTCGAGCTGCCGGCGATGAAGTGGTCGGCGGGTTTCAAAGCGCAATAAGGAGTGGGTCCAGCGGCCCCTCTTTCCGTGGATGAAGCTCTCCGGACGATGGATCGAGACCGCCGGCTTTGAACCACGATCTCGCGTGCGTATCATCGCCGAACACCAGTGGCTCATCGTTACGCCGCTTTAAATACAGAGGGGCCGCGAAACGCGGCCCCTCTGTCACGACTTCATCCCCAAACACATCTACCTGTTTATGGCTACGCTCTTCGCAAGAAGAACAATCCATCCACCGTATACAAGCTCGATTTCGACGAACACTTTTTCCGCTCGTTCGATCGCAACCACTTCGCGCTCAATCACCGGTAACCAGACTGCCTCATCCCTCTGGTCACCACTCACTCCGGACAACAGAAGCGCTAGCGAATCCCGATAGTCATTCGGCTCACTCGCCGAATCCCACAGATGAACTCTGTCAACAATGTTCTGCTCGCGGAATTCATCAGCAACAAAGCGATCCACTCCTTCCGCAACCAGAGTGAAACGCTGCCTGGCTTGTCCGCGGAAAAAAATGCTGACGCCCTTATCGTCCTCAGTAAAGGTGATCCTAGTGACATGCGCCTCCACGAAACCAGAGAAATCAATCATCGATGCGCTCCCGTCTGTCATGGTTTTCGGGGCCACGACGAGTAAGGACGCCCGGCTCCTCGCGCGAGCCCCCTAGCCATTCATACAGGTGATCCACCTCGTTCCCCATCACTGCAACTCAGGATTGGTTTCGTAGAAATGTTCCATCCGGGTTAATCGCTTCTTCGTCCCTACGAGTAGGGTAGAAATCTTTCTTTTCTTCCAACTCGTAAAAAATCATTCCGTGTATGCCTTGAGCGTCCACTTTCCTTATCCGACGGCGCCAAATTCTTTTAAATGCTTCGTCCAACTCGTCCGGATCCCCCGATTGATATATATCATCAATGAATGCCACGTCCTGACCAGGCGGAAAAATCAAGTCGAACTCTTCGTCTGTTGCCGAAAATATGTCGTACACGCAATTAACTGCACCATCGATGATCTGTATATTTCTCACACCTACTCCCTGTTCAGCGAACGCAAACCTCCCGTCATTCGCGTTCGCACCCCTACACAGCTTGGATACTCACAACGAACGCTGACTAAGATAATTTAGCCAAAGATCTCGTCGTACCAGAAGGCCTGCTTATTTCGAAACCAATCACTAAACTCACTGCGATCCAATACGGCAAGCTGCCAAAGGCCAACCCCGTATCGACGAAACAACGCAAGTAGTTCGCGGAGACCCTCTTGATCGACTGCAGTTGGATTGACAGTGATATACACGGTGCGGAGATGCCCTTCGTATCGCACCACGCACGGTAGCCTGTTAAGCCGTGCAAAAAATGCGTCCTCGTCACCTCTGGAAAAATACCGCACACCTGTTGCTTCAAGTTCCACCGTTGTTGGCGATCCATTCATCGACGACGTGCTCCACCAGGAAAGATATTCTCGTAGTCACCACCGGGCGTTTCGACGTCTGAATGTGACCCCCGGTGTGACTCCCCTTTGCTTGGGTTATGTGGTCCAGTCGGAACCCACACGCGCCCGGCCTTCCCACGCCAGCCATACCCTCTTCCGTTCGGATTTTTGACCCATTCGTCACCGCCCCTAGGTGAGCAAAACCCTTCCGCCTCTCCGGACTTACTTGGGTGGGTTCGCCAACACTCACCGCCCGCTGACCACCACCAACTCACACCAGGAGTTGATCATGGCTGATGCCAATCATAAAGCACGTCCGCCTGCTCCGGCTTTTGCCGCATCAAGCGCCAATTGCTCTGCAAGAATGCCAGCAACGGTTCGCACAGTACCCGGAGCGATACAAATACTGACGCCGCCACCTGTCGCCATGCAGCCGTTATCGTCAATGTTTGGCGGGGGGATCAACGGCTTGCAAGATGCACCGTCATCGATAAGCCCTCCTGGCATCACTTTTGCGAGGCCGAACGGATCTCTGGACTGAACCGGATTCCCGTTGACATAAGCATACGCATTCGTCTGCCCACTCGCCCACCCAACCGGATCCTCACTGATGAATCGTGCTGTGGCCGGGTTGTAATACCTATTGCGATAGTAATACATCGGTACTGCAACAGCGTGTCACTGTCCACAGTTGGGCGACCGCGTCGTAGTTGCATTTGGCGGAACGCACCCACGCTCCTCGATTGACCATAGGTAGCCCAAACTCCAAATCCACCAATTCGAGGGGCAGCGCTTTGGGGTCCTTCTGGACTAGGCGCTATCTGCCCGAGCGTGTTCAGACGCGGACGGTCGAAATAGCAGCCGATTGCAGACCACGGCAATCTGCGCCCCGATCGATGGCTCGAAAAGAACTAGCTCCAGCCTCCCATCATTGAAGTCCGCTAACCAATGGTGTTTAGAGTCAGGTTTCAACCAGGAGTCGGTGTCGGAAAAGCTGGTAGCCCAAGTCACCCAGTAATCGATCTCCTCCGTCGAAAATTGTCGTGCGGTGGACCTTAGCACTCGGCTTACTACGTTTTGCAACACGAAGTCTTCGGCGCGAAATGCTTTAACGCCGAATAACTCGACTGTGCAAAGTTGTCCCGTCACACGCAACAAGCCGATCCTGTATACCGAGGTACCTCGATCCATGCCGATTGAGACTATTTCTGCATCGTGCAGGGAGAAGTCGTTGTAGGAAACATTACCGATATCCATTTTTCCGTCCATCATTTCGGTTGCCACGGACCATGAATAGGGACGGGATCTCCGCGCGAGGGATCGCCATTCTCCTTACGCCCCCAGTCATGCCCGTGCGGCACAGGCGTATTCGGACCATGGTGCTGGTCCCAGTCAACATCCCAATCCGGCCATCCGTCAGCACCATAACCTCGCTCCTGCCCACTGCCCGGATTTACGTGAACCGACCCTGGCTCGCCCTTATTCGGCGTTTTACTTGGCCTGTTAAAGGTCGACCCGTCAAAGAGATCGTTAAACCATTTCGGAACCCCTCCTGAGCCCGGACTGCAACTCGGCCCAGCCAGTGGAGGGGGTGCAGGAAGCGGAATTGCCTGCAACCCCATCGGATCGCTGAACTGCACCGGGTTCCCACCCACGTAAGCATACGCGTTCGTCTGCCCACTGGCCCAGCCTATGGGGTCTTCGCTGATGAACCTGCCGGTTTGCGGGCTGTAATACCGATTCCGATAGTAAACAAACGTCCCGACACGAATCCGCCCTCACACGGGCCGCTTTCCCTTAGCCGGCAAGGCTTTGACGTGTATCGACTTCGCCGGCCAGAGAATTTTTTCCAGACGCGATTCTCGATTGATTCGTATCTCGAAACAAGTGTGACTTCAGGGTCGTTACGCGGTAACAGGCGCATGGCCGGCGTTACCGCGTAACGCCTCAGATATCCAGATTCAGCCGGCCAGCGTAGTAATCAGCCTGCCCTTTGGGTAGCTTCCCCGCCCGCCTGAGCGCCGCCTCTTCGGCCTGCACCAGCAGCCGCTCCAGCATCGCCCGCTGCGTGACGCCGTAACACGCAGCCACCCGTTCCAGTGCCCGCTTCGCATGCAGGTCAATTACCAGGCTCAGCCGCTCGCCCTTGCCGTTTTCATCCTTCAGATGCCGTTCACGATATGCCGCCTGCCGTTCTGCACCACTCATTGCCATGAAGCCTCCTCATTGATCGTTACGCAGTAACTCCAGCATGCCAGGCGTTACCGCGTAACGACACCTGGCCGGATGGATAACGTTGCTGTCGCCCGCCGGGTTTGACGGCGCGCGCAGCGCGACGGCAAACCCGGCGGAACCGGGCCGTCGTGCTCCACTGCGCCAGAAACGCGCAAGCCTTCGTTACGCGGTAACGGCGCATGCCCGACCGCGCACGCTTACCCCGTCAAGGCCGCGCACCGCGCGCCGAAGGGCAGCCTTGACGGCCACCGGGGTTCTACGCTCGGACATGCGGTGCAAGACGACATGGCGGCTTGCACCGCATGCGAAGCACGCTTTGCGCCTTTTCGTTCTTCACTTTGGGGAGCCCCATGGGGGCGGACGGGAGGCAGGCTGCGAGCTCGGCGCGAAGGCCGCACCGCGGCCGCAGCCCGCGCGCAACAGACCGACGGGTGGGCGGGGCCCACTCCATTCACTGGCCGCCTCGCGGCCCCTGACTTTGTCTTGCGCGTAGCGCCATGCCTGGCTGTTGCGTGTACCAGGTGACTGGCCGCACAGCGGCCCTGATGTATTGCTGTGCGCTTCGCGCACCCGGCCGGGCCGGGGGCGCAAGACATAACGCAAATTAGCACCGTTTGGCGGGCCGGCAGACGGGACAGGTGGAGCGAGGCCGGCCCGCCAAACGGTGCTAATTTCCGGGCGTTATGTTTAATGTTGGGACGGCGCAGCCGGCCCAACATTTACCCCCGCTCCTCGTTGCCTCCGGCCGCAGGCCGCTGGACCTTCTTCACCATCGGGCCGCCAGGCCCGCACTCCCTTACTCCACGTCCCCGTCCGCTTCGGCCCCGATAGCAGCTAGCAGGGAGAGCGCATCACGCTCCAGCTTCGCCGGATGCGTCGCCGCATGGATCTCCTTCAGCTTGCCGATCGCCACCTGCGTATAGATCTGCGTGCTCGACAGATCCGCATGGCCCAGCAGCGCCTGGATGAACCGGATATCCGCGCCGTTCTCAAGCATGTGCGTCGCACACGCATGCCGCAGCACGTGACACGCCCCCTCGCGGATGCCCGCCCTCTCCATGTACCGCTTCACCAGGTCAGACAGCCGCCCCTTGCCGAACGGCTCGCCGTAGTCCGTCAGGAACAGCGTCCACTCGTCGGCCCTCACCGCGAGCGATGGCCGTATCCGGTCGCAGTACCACTCCACCCAGTAGCACGCCCGCTCCCCCAGCGGGATATACCGGTCCCGCCGGCCCTTGCCCTGCCGGATCATCACCGTGCCGCCGGACAGATCGATGTCGGAGACCGTCAGCCCGATCAGCTCCATACGCCGCATCCCCGTGCTGTACAGCACCTCGAGGATCGCACGATCACGCGCGCCCGTCAGTCCGCCCACGTCCGGCTGGTCCATCAGCCGCTCGACCTGCGCCACCGACAGCACCACCTTCGGCAGCAGTTTCGGCGCGCGCGGCAGCACCAGCTCCGCCGCCGCGTTGTATTGCACGTGCCGCTCGCGCGAGAGCCACCGGCACCACCCGCGCAGCGGCGTGAGCATCGTCTGCTGCGTGCGGATCGTCAGCGGCTTGCCGTCCTGCTTGCGGTACAGGTAAAGGTGTCGTTGATAGGCTTCCAGCACCGAACGTGTGAGCTCCTGCGGACGGCTCAGGCTGCGCTCTGCGCACCATCGCACGAACCGCTCCAGCGCCACGAACCGGCTGCGCACCGTCTGCTCCGTGCGACCCGTCACCGCCAGCCAGTCCAGATACCCTTTAACAAACACCATCAGCGCGCTCTCCACGTGCTCAGGCGTGTGCACCGCGTCGCTGCGCTTCTTCCGCAGCTTGCGCTTCCTGCGTCGCACTACTTCACCGCTTTCCATCACATCGGCTCCCGCTGGTACGACGTACGCACTGCCACATCCGGTTTTTTATTCCCGTAGACGTGCAGTTCTGCTTCGTTTCCCGACTCATCGCCGCACGGCCTTTCACCGCCTGAATCTGCGCGGTTTTGCACAGGGAGCAATGGGGGAGCAGAAGGGGAGTTCTGGCGGAGCGAACCGGGAGCGAACTCACCTTCACCGGGGGGCGAACTGCCAATCGTAGTCACATCCAGCAAACCCGCCAGGTGCGTCGCGTTGCTGCCGTCACCGTCATACATCAGTTCGTATTCGAAGCTCTGCCCACGCTGGCCGCGGTGCGTCAGCAGGTATTCCAGTTCGACCAGCCGTTCAAGGTGCTTGCGCAGCGGCGTGTCACCGAGCCCCGTCCACTCCCGCACCTCGCGCCGGCTGAAGCGCACCGACGCACGCGGCAACGGCTTGCCCTTCACCGCCTGGGCAATCTCTTCCAGCACCCGCCGCGTCACCGGCGGCAACTCATCGAGTGAGCGCCCGAGTACCTCATGCACCAGTGCATTCGCGCTCGCAATGTCGTTCGCCGTCACCTCGATGTACGCCAGCTCCGCGCCCGCGTGATGCACCGTTTTCACTTCCCGCTGGTACTGGTGCAACAACGCAATCGTGTCGATCAGCGTCAGGTATTTTTCATGGTCGCGGCGCATGCGCGTGCGCTCCGACTGGAACGTCAACTGGTCTGCATACGGATTCACCACGGCCAGCGGTTTGAGCAACCGCTGCGCGTTACGGTGTAACGACAGCACGCGCTCCTTCTGCGCCTTCAGCTTCAACCCGTCGAGTGTCCGCTTGTGACGCTGCAGCCGGTGAATCGCTTCGGTCTGCTCGCGGCCCTCGTCGACCGTCAGGATCAGGCAGCGGTTCAATAGCTCCTCGTCAATCTCGATCGCCGTCGTCGTCAGCATGATCGACACCGGACCCTCGACACGATATTCCTGCGTCACCAGGTTGCCCGTCTGCGCATCCTTGCCCGTCGATGCAATCGTCAGTTCACCATCGCTTTGCAGCAGCTTCAGTGCATACGCCGCGCGGCTCGCCCCTTCCTCCTCGCAGATCGCCAGCACCTTGTGCTTCAGGTTCGTCTCGCCCATGTAAAAGAGGCTCTGCCCCGTCATCGCCGAGTACTTGATCCGCTCCTCTTCCGGCACGAACGCCAGCACCGCATCCATCAGTGAACTCTTGCCCGCCGCGCTCGAGCTCTGGATCACCACGGCCAGCGGCGTGTCGAGTTTGCGCGACACCGCCGCTAGATACCCCACGAGCTTGTTCGTCTCCTCGCCCACCACCCCACACGCCGCGAAGTCCAACACGATCCGCTCCAGCAGCGCCGGCGTGCGTAGCAGTTCGAGCGCCTCGCGCTCCTCATCGGCCGTCATCTGCGCGCCGGCCGCCGGCGCATCGGCCGCGGCCTGCAACATTTCCAGTTTCAGCAGCACCCGTCCGAGGTCCGCCTTCACCACATCGTCGGTCAGCCGCAACTCCGCCGCCGCCCGCGCGATGTAGTTCGCCCGCGCCTTCGCGTGGTACAGGTCGAACGTGTCGACGTGGAACCGCTCGCCCACGCTCGCCAGCACATTCACCTTCAGCACCCCCGCCGTCGCCTTCGCCCTCGCATCGAACCCGCGCACACGGTAGCGCACCGGATCCAGCGTGAACACGATTTCCGCTGCGCTCACCTCGCACGGGATATCGAATGCCGGCGTGGCCGGCTCAACGCTCGCGGACAGCACGCTCTCTTTAGCGGCTAAAGAAGGAGGCGGTTCAGCGTTACGCGGTAACGGAGCCACCTCCGCCTGAGGCAATGCCGCTAGCGAAGGCGCGGGCACCACCACCTCACGCACAGGCGCCGCCCCATTGCCGAGCCACTGCGCGCGCCGCACCAGCACACCCAGGCTCTTCGCCGCTGGCGTCACCTTCAGCGCGTATTCATTCGCATCCAGCCCATGCGGGAACTGCACCCGGTAGCATCCGATCCCCTCGACCGTGAGCCGCTGCGCCAGCTTCTGCGCGCCGGCATCGCCCGCCGCATCCCGGTCGTACGCGATGATCACCCGCTCAACGCCCTGCGCCCTGAACAGCGCCAGGTGATCCTCCGTGAACCCGTCCGCACCGAACGCGGCCGTCACGTTCTGATACCCCGCACACCAGAACGTCAGCGCGTCGATGACCGATTCACACACGATCACTTCCCGCTGCCCACGCAAACCCTCCGCGTTGAACACCCCACGATGCGGTCCCGGCAGATACAGATGCTTCGGCAGGTTGCGCGCCTGGTTCTCCACGATCTTGCGCCCGTACGGGCCCGCAATGTGTCCCGCTTCGTCACGCCAGCCGAACACGATGCACCCGTTCAGGTGCTCATGGCCGCTCTCGCGGATCACCCCGATCCGCTGCAACCGCGTGCGGATCGCCTCGCCCGCCACACGGTTCTTTTCCGGCAGCCGCAGCCCCAGCGTCCGGTTCGCATACCCCAGCCGGAACGGTTCCACCGCCGCCGCAATCCCGCGTTTCTCCAGGTACGCCAGCGCCTCGGGCGAACTCTTCAGGGTCTGGTGGTAATAGTCCACCACCTGATCGAGCAGCGCAGCATCATCCACCTCCACCGACACCGGCGACTCCAGCGCGCGCACCGTCGTGCGCTCACCCGCCCTGGCCGCCAGGGCAGGAATCCCCTCGCGCAGCAGCTCCACCGCATGCCGGAACGAGATCCCGTTCGCCTTCATCGCCCAGTCCACCGGACCACCGCCGAGCCCGCAGCCGAAGCAGTGCCACAGGTTCTTCGAAGGCGTCACCACCAGCGACGGCGTGCCGTCCTCATGGAACGGACAGCGCCCGCGCCAGTCGCGTCCCGACTTCACGAGCCCGATGCCGTGCGCGCGCACGAGCTGCTCCACCGACACCTCGGCCTTCATGCGCTCAAGCTCGGATTCGGGGATACGGGCCATCAAACCGTCCTTTGGCTAAAACCCTGTCAAGGGGGTTTTCATAAAAATAACTTACAACCCAGTATACTTCGTTTTGAAGTATACTGGACATTGTTTTGTAGAACTCGGGGTATCTTGTGGCTGTCCTCATACATGAAGTGCCGACATCAGCCATGTCTATCTCCGACGACGAGCGTGCTTTTTTTGTCGCCCTGGGCGAACGCATCACCCAGTTCCGCAAGACGCGCAACATCACGCAGGTCAAGCTCGCCGAGACGCTTGGCGTGTCCCAGCAGACCTATCAGTCGTATGAGGTAGGGCGCAG
The DNA here is from genome assembly GCF_046025895.1 of Paraburkholderia sp. RL17-337-BIB-A. Classification (NCBI taxonomy): domain Bacteria; kingdom Pseudomonadati; phylum Pseudomonadota; class Betaproteobacteria; order Burkholderiales; family Burkholderiaceae; genus Paraburkholderia; species Paraburkholderia sp. RL17-337-BIB-A. Next base: position 2,252,286 of record NZ_JARESY010000001.1, read on the forward strand.
GCGCATTCCGGTCTCGGCGCTGCCGGTCGTGGCGCGAACCCTGTCGGTTTCGCTGGAGGAGTTGTTCGGCGAGCCCGATAGCTCACCTCGCAAACGCGGCCCCATGCCCAGATGGCAGAAGCACATCGAAGCCATTGCGCAACTGCCCAAAGCGAAGCAGCAGTTCGTCGCGCGGATGCTCGAAGCCGTGCTCGCGCAGGCGCAGCAGTAAAGACGGTGACGTAACGCCGTAAACGAGCGCGGGCGATGAGTGCTACCAACACTCACCGCCCGCTGACCACCACCCACTCTTATCAGGAGAGTCGATCATGGCTGACGCCAATCATAAAGCACCACCGCCACCCGTCACCGAACGGTCTGTCACCATCCAGGAATCCTGGCGCTACCAGAAGGAGGCACGCATGCCCTCCCATCTGCGCAAGGAGCCGCCCACCTTTCCGTGGATGAAGCTCTCCGGGCGATGGATCGAGACCGCCGGGTTCGAGCCCGGACAGCGCGTGCGTATCACCGTCGAGCACCAGAAACTCATCATTACGCCGCTTTAAATGCAGAAGGGCCGCAAAGCGGCCCTTCTGGTGTCGGCTGTTTGATAGCCTCAAAGCGAACGAACTGGGACGAACCTACGCCTCCGTGCCGTTCTCAGCAAAGTAGCGCTTGCCCAATTCGATGTCAGCAGGCAAGAACCGAAGCTCCGGCATCTCCATGCAATTCTTTAAATGCCTTTCAAATCGAACGCGAACCGCATCTTCCCTAAGATCGATCGGCCTTATTCGACTGACGCACAACGCGACTTCGTGCAACACCCCGAAGATCGAGTTGTGTAGGTTGCGCATGATAATTTCTTCTGTCGAACCGATATAGTGCGCCTCTCTCGCATCAGACAAATCGTACAAGCCTTTAACTGAATAGCGATCTGATAGTGGATCGTGTCGAACCAACACGCTCAGGTCGACTACCTCGGGCCATTCGAGGAGAGCGCGTCTTAGCAAGTCATTGAATCTGAACGACACCATTACGACCTCTCTCATTTTCGAATGCGTCCATCAGGCCAAATACTATTTGGCGTCCTTCCTTTGCTCCAGTCTTTCTCGTTCTTCCAGCGCTTCCATTGGTCTCCGCCATGGCTCGACGTGTCTTTCTCCCAAACAGAACCATCATCAAGACATTTTTTTCCGCGCGTTCCACGAATAGGCTCAAAGCTCCCCGGCGATTCTTGCGGATTGTTCGGATAAACAACAGGATCATCGGCGTCACCGTTCGAGAATATCCCGCCAACGGTATCCCTGATCCAGTCGCTTGCCCCCTGAGCACCCCACGGCGGAGAAACCCAGGACGGTGTGTTTGACCCTGCGCCGGGCGGTGGAGGGACCGGTGTGTATGGGAACGTACCCCAGCCGGAACGGTTCCACCGCCGCCGCAATCCCGCGTTTCTCCAGGTACGCCGGCGCCTCGGGCGAACTCTTCAGGGTCTGGTGGTAATAGTCCACCACCTGATCGAGCAGCGCAGCATCATCCACCTCCACCGACACCGGCGACTCCAGCGCGCGCACCGTCGTGCGCTCACCCGCCCTGGCCGCCAGGGCAGGAATCCCCTCGCGCAGCAGCTCCACCGCATGCCGGAACGAGATCCCGTTCGCCTTCATCGCCCAGTCCACCGGACCACCGCCGAGCCCGCAGCCGAAGCAGTGCCACAGGTTCTTCGAAGGCGTCACCACCAGCGACGGCGTGCTGTCCTCATGGAACGGACAGCGCCCGCGCCAGTCGCGTCCCGACTTCACGAGCCCGATGCCGTGCGCGCGCACGAGCTGCTCCACCGACACCTCGGCCTTCATGCGCTCAAGCTCGGATTCGGGGATACGGGCCATCAAACCGTCCTTTGGCTAAAACCCTGTCAAGGGGGTTTTCATAAAAATAACTTACAACCCAGTATACTTCGTTTTGAAGTATACTGGACATTGTTTTGTAGAACCCGGGGTATCTTGTGGCTGTCCTCATACATGAAGTGCCGACATCAGCCATGTCTATCTCCGACGACGAGCGTGCTTTTTTTGTCGCCCTGGGCGAACGCATCACCCAGTTCCGCAAGACGCGCAACATCACGCAGGTCAAGCTCGCCGAGACGCTTGGCGTGTCCCAGCAGACCTATCAGTCGTATGAGGTAGGGCGCAGGCGCATTCCGGTCTCGGCGCTGCCGGTCGTGGCGCGAACCCTGTCGGTTTCGCTGGAGGAGTTGTTCGGCGAGCCCGATAGCTCACCTCGCAAACGCGGCCCCATGCCCAGATGGCAGAAGCACATCGAAGCCATTGCGCAACTGCCCAAAGCGAAGCAGCAGTTCGTCGCGCAGATGCTCGAAGCCGTGCTCGCGCAGGCGCAGCAGTAAAGACGGTGACGTAACGCCGTAAATGAGCGCGGGCGATGAGTGCTACCAACACTCACCGCCCGCTGACCACCACCCACTCTTATCAGGAGAGTCGATCATGGCTGACGCCAATCATAAAGCACCACCGCCACCCGTCACCGAACGGTCTGTCACCATCCAGGAATCCTGGCGCTACCAGAAGGAGGCACGCATGCCCTCCCATCTGCGCAAGGAGCCGCCCACCTTTCCGTGGATGAAGCTCTCCGGACGGTGGATCGAGACCGCCGGCTTTGAACCCGGATCACGCGTGCGTATCACCGTCGAACACCAGAAGCTCATCATTACGCCGCTTTAAATACAGAAGGGGCCGCGAATGCGGCCCCTTCTGTGATGCATCAGGCAATTTCAAGGATTCGACCCGCCAGACGATGGCACAAAGTAATTCCATCTCTCTGGCAGTTTCCTTATAGGTCCGGGAGTGTCCTTATAAATTTCGATCTCCTGGCATATCCCGTCGATCACATGCAGCAGAACATGCACGTCGAAACCATCTGTATCCGGTGCATATAGTTCAACCGGCACCCTGGCAATAACCGACGCCGTTACAGCGTTTTTTATCTGCAAACCAAGGCTACCTTCATCATCGATCTCGCGCACATTGCACGACCCTAGCTGCTCCCGGATCTCCTCTACCCCCGGGAAATCGGGAGCAACGAGTAAATCCATCAGTTCTCGCTCGTGCGTTGTAGGCTCTCGATAGCCAGGAGTCACCATGGGAAATATGTTCCTATATGTACGCCGCCGTTGATAGGCATCCCTCGATACTGGATTCTCGTACCGTCAACAACTACCGTTCCCCAAAAGCCAGCGCCGATGCTGGTTTGCGGTAGCAGTGGCTGTACCTGCGCAGATATCGCACCTTCAACACACTGTGCCGAAAGCCCCGTATCGGCAAGATGTCGTGCTCCATGGCCGAAGGTAATGCTAGCTTCACCGGTAGGGTCCGTGAACTGCACCGGATTCCCGTTGACATAAGCATACGCATTCGTCTGCCCACTCGCCCAGCCGATCGGATCTTCACTGATAAACCTACCAGTCTGCGGACTGTAGTACCGACTCCGATAGTAGTACAACCCCGTCCCATCATTCTCCCGCCCAGTGAATTGCTGCGGATTCGGGTCGGCCGGACCGGTCTGCACCGTCGCACCGAACGGCTCGTACCGGTACTGCGTCTGACTCTGCTGATTCGCATCCGTCAGCGCAATCACATTGGTGTTCGCGTCGCGCAGAACATACCGGTCCTGGCTCGCATCGTCTCCGATCCGCCGGTACGTCAACTCGTCCAGCCCGCTCTCCGGATACGGCGAGAACTGGCGCATGCGATGCGCGTAGTCGCCATCGACAATCGTCAAGTTCAGTTCATCGCCGATCCAGAACGACTGCGTCCGGTGACCATTGACCGTCTGGTCCCGGCGATGACCGTAGATGTCATAGCTGAAGCTTGCCGTCACGCCACCCGTAATTCCGGCCAGCAGGCCCTGCGGGTTCCAGCTGTACCGGTTCACGCCATCACTGCTCAGGTTGCCGTTAAGGTCATAGGCCAACGTCCTGCCCGACCAGCGCGTGAGCTGGTTCGCCGCGTTGTACTGTGCGTCGTTTACCGCCTGCGGCAGGTCCACCTTGCCGAGGCTCCCGCCCGCCTTCGTACGACGCCCGCCCAGATCGTAGCCGTACGTCAGGTCACCCAGCACGCTGCCGTCGGCGCGTTTGTACGTGATCCCCGTCAGCTGGCTGGCCGCGTCCCACGTGTAAGTCGCCGTGATACCGTTGGCCAGCGTCGCCTGGCTGCGCCGGCCCAGCGCGTCGTACGCATAGCCGAACGTGCGCGGTGCCTCGCCATTAACCTGATACTGGATCTGCGTGACCCGGTGTTCGGCGTCGCGGCTGTAGTCCACCGTCGCATCGTTCATCTCGATGCGCGACAGGTCGCGACTGTCACTCGCGTAGCGTAACCACAGCGTCCCTGCTGGCTGCCCTGCTCAAACCACCCGTTGAAGTAGCCTGTCACGCTATCGTAGTAACGATACGTCGACGCCGGAGACTGATTGATACCGGTATCAATCGTCGTCTGCAACCTGCCATACGCATCCCGGCCATAGCTCCAGTTACGTACAGGCTTGCCGTGCGGATTTCCGGTCGGCATGAAATAGACGGTGTCCAGGCGACCGGCCGCGTCATAGCCATACGTCCTCGTCTGATCCATGCGATCGGTCACGGACGCCAGTTGTCCAGCGCTGTTCCACGTGTACGTCTCGCTGTGACCCAGCGGATCGGTTTTGCTCGTCGGCAGGCCGACCGCGTTGTAGGCGTAACGCGTCGTCACACCCTTCGGATCCGCCTGACTCAGCAGGCGGCCATTGCGGTCCCATGTGAAACGGGTCACGCCGCCCAGTGCATCGGTGATGTCCGTGGTGCGGCCGAGCGCGTCAACCGTGCGCTTCGTCTTATTGCCCAGCGGATCCTGCACCGCCGTCACGCGGCCAGCTGCGTCCGTCGTGTACTGGGTGGTGCGGTTCAATGGATCGGTGGCGCTCGTCAGGTCCGCGCCTGTGTAGGTGTATCGCGTGACACCTTTGAGCGCGTCAGTTACGGTCAGCAGACGCCCCTGGCCATCGTTCGTCAGCGTCGTGCGGTTGCCCAGCCGATCGGTGATCGTCAGGAGATTGCCCCCCGCGTCGTAGGTGTAGACCGTAGCCACGCCCCGCTGCGGGTCGCCGGCCTGAGCGTCGGTCAGCAACTGGCTGTAGCTGTCGAACGTGCGCGTGACCAGCGTGCCGGACTGATCGGCCTCGCTGATGCGGTTGCCGTTCGCGTCGTAACCGTAGATGTACTGGCGCTCACCGGTGGTGAGGTTCGTCACCCGGCCCGTCGTGTCGTATGTGTAGGTCTGCACCTGCTGGATCGGCTGGCCGGCTGGATAGGTGTTCCGCACCACCCGTCCGCTCGCGTCGAACTCGAGGCGCCGAATGCTGCCGCGTCGGTCGGTTACTTCGGTTTGCGTGACCTTGCCGTTAGCGACCGTGTACGCAAACCTGAAGGTGCTGTCGTCGGCCAGTTTCTGGAAAGCGATGCGGTCTTTCTCGTCATAGGTGTTCGTGACCTGGAGGTTGCCTTCCGGGTCCGTGACCGTTACAAGGCGCGATTTGCTGTCCCAGCCGTATTTCCATACACCGCCGCCCGTGTCCGTCACTTGCGTGAGGCGGTCCTGGCCGTCGTACTCGTAATTGACCTGGCGATCTAGCGGATCGGTCACGCGTGAGACGAGCGGCGTGCCACGTGCGCCTACCACGGAAGTGAACGTCAGCGCGCGGCCATTCGGGCCGGTAACGCTCATGACAGCACCGGTTTTGCCATTGCGCACGATCGTCACCGTATTGCCGTTGCGGTCCTGCACGCTACCCAGACGGTAGACCCCGGCCGCCATCGTGAAGCGCAGCACGCGGCCGTCACGCAGTGTCAGCACCCGGCTGCCGCCGCTGTTGCTGAGCGTGGCCTTGAAGTAATCCCCCGGGCTCGTCAGGTTGTCCCAGACCGTGGTCGTGCCGACTCGCGCCGTGAACGGAATACGGATGCCGCTCGGCAAGTACAGCTGGACGAGGGGTCGCACGCCGTTAGAATCGGCGGCGCTGAACGTCAGGTACTGGTCGTAATTGAACGTCGCGCCCACGCCAAAGGCGCCGGCCATCGGTCTGCCCGACGTATCGTAGGCGCTGCTGCGGTACACGCGTGCCAGATCCAGCGCGATGGTGTCGGCCACATGCAGGTCGTGGCTGACCAGATGGAACTGGCCCGTGTACAACCTGACCGGATCGCCACCCGAGGTGCTGCTGCCGCAACCCGCCGAGGCGTCTCCTGAGCATCCGCCCGCATCACCGGACTCTCCGCCCGTTCCGTCACCATCGAGGATGACGGTTTCGTCGGGCGACAGCGGTTCATCCGTGGTGCCGTTTGAGGGACCGCTACAGTAGGTAGCGATGACGGTCGGGTCCGCGCAGTTATAGCTGCCCATACCGAAGCTAGCGGTCGACGCTTGTATCGGACACAGTGGATCTGCGGGATATGCGCCGACTGCTATGTACAGCGACGGACAGTCAGTCTCGGCGCGCGCATGCGGCGCGACAAACCACGACATCAGCACGAAGAAAAGCAGCACGAACGGACGCAACAGCGCGCGACGTGCCGCAAGGGCATCGATTGATTGCATAAGAATCTGGCTGGAACCTGGAAAAGGATCAGGCGCTATGCGCCTAGCGCACGCTGGCCTGAGCCGAGGCTGGCGACGATGCCAATTTGCCGGCTTCCGACGCAGGCGAAGAACCCGCGCCGCTCACCGACACCGCTGAAGACAAGGCACCCTGCCGCCGGATCGCCGTCATATTGCCGGCCGCGTCGTAGTCGTAATACGCCGCATTGCCCGCGACGGTGACCGACACCAGCCGGCCCAATGCGTCGTAGCCGTAGGTGATATCGTCGGCATGACAGAAGGGAGAAAACAGCGCCGCACCGACAAGCAGCGCTGCCACGGCCGCGCCTCGGATGGCTGTCGACGAACTACTTTCAACAAGAACGCTCACCGCATCTCCTCGCAATCAATACGTATTACAAACTGTTTGCGAACAATACGGCACTGACCCTTCTTGAAGAATCAGCTGTTTCAGTTTCATACGTAGGAATATCCTGCCCTCCGAGTCGGACACGCCTCTCATTAACCCGCGCCAGAAATCCAAAGCCGCGTTGAAACAGGTTTTGAACGCAACACGATAAAAAGCGCGCTAAAAAAAACGGAGCGAAGGTCCACAGGACTTTCGCTCCGCTGCACTAACGGCAGGAACCGGCCGAGTCTTCGCCTACCCCCGCGTTGAATATTCGGCTAAACCATCCCAACCCTCTGTTCAAGTACCCGCCCAGCCCCCTAACGCCCCGCCACGCGCTTCAGAATCCGCTCGACACCTTCCACATACGTCGCAGTGCCGAACCGCCTCAGCGCCGTCTGATAGCCGTTCCTGACCAGCCTGTTACGCAGATCGTCGTTCGAACGCAATTCGGCGAGCGTGTCAGCGAGACCGTGCGTGTCGGCGGGCGTGCACAGCACGCCGTTCTCGTAATCGTCGATGATTTCCAGCACGCCGCCCGCGCGGGCCGCCACCACCGGCCGCTGCGCCAGCATTCCCTCGACGATCACGCGGCCGAACGGCTCCGGCGTGATCGACGTATGGACCACCGCGTCGACCGCGCACATGCAAGCCGGAATGTCGTGCTGAAAACCGAGGAAATGGACCCGGTCGCCAAGGTTGTGCGCGGCGACGAAGGCATGCAATTCGATCTCGTACGCGTCCTCGCCGAACAGCGGCGCACCCACCAGCACCGCATGCATCTGCGGGTTGAGGACCATTGCCTCGAGCAGCACATGTTGCCCCTTCCAGCGCGCGAGGCGGCTGAACGAACCAACCAGAAACGCGTCTTGCGGCAGGTTCAGGCGCCGCCGCAGCGTCGCTTGCGAAACCGTGCGCAATGCGTCGAACGGTGCAGAAGAAATGCCGTTGAACACCACGTCGATACGCTTTTCGTCGAAATGCGTGAGTTCCGCGAAGGCACGCGCGGAAGCCGCCGAATTGGCGATCACATGTGCGAGGCCGAGACGCGCGCACCACTTGATGATCGCCAGCTGCTTGCCGCCGAAGTGCTCGGGACTCACGATGTCGCGCAAATGCCAGACCACCGGCCGCCTTGCAAGCTTGCCGGCAATCGCGCCGACCACCATTGCGCGCTGTGTGTTCGCGTAGATCACCTCGGCGTTGCGTGCACGTTTCGCGGTGGCGCGCACGAGCGACATCAAGCCTTTAAGCGCCTGCCCCTTGGGCAACGATCCACCCTGCTTGCGCACGTTGCGCAATGCGCCGGCATCCAGCACGTTCACGGTCACGCCAGCTTGGGCGAGTGCCGTGCGGAACGGACCGTCGTCGAACAGCACGACTTCGATGCGCGAGCGCAACGCTTTAACGATTTCCAGCAGCGATAACTCAGCGCCGCCGAGCACACCGCTCTGGTCGACGGCAAGAATGCGCGGCGCGTTGGCACCTTGTTCTGCCTTGTAAGGGACGTACGGCGGCAGCGTCGCCGAGCGCAATGCCGGCACGGAAGCCCGCACATGCGCAAAGAAACGTTCGCGGAAATTCGCGGCGGAGAATTGCTCGGCGTTCGCGCGGCAATCCAGCGGCGAAAAGCGCTTCACGTGATCGTCGAAACGCTCGACCGCGGCGATGATCGATTCGGCATTCTGCTCATCGAAGAACATGCCGGTGGGCCGTGTTTCCGACAGATCGCGCACGGTTTCCAGCGCCCCCCCCTTGCCATAGGCAATCACCGGCGTACCGCACGCCTGCGCTTCGACCACTGAGATGCCGAAGTCCTCTTCAGCCGCGAACACGAACGCTTTCGCACGGCTCATCTTTTCCTTGAGCACCTTGAACGGCTGGTAGCCCATGATCTCGACATTCGGCCCCGCCTTCGCGCGGATCTTCTGCATATCGGGGCCGTCGCCGATCACCACCAGCTTGCGCTCCGGCATCCGCGCGAACGCCTCGACGATCAGGTCGATCTTTTTGTACGGCACCATCCGGGAGGCGGTCAGATAGAAATCGTCCTTGTCGGTGCAGAGCGAAAATGCTTCGACGTCCACGGGCGGAAAGATCACCTGCGCCTCGCGCTGATAGACCTTCCTGATCCGCCGCGCGATGAAGTCGGAGTTCGCGACAAAACCATCCACCGAATTCGACGTGCGGATATCCCAGTTGCGAATGTAGTGAAGAATCAGCCGCGCCATCGCGGACTTCGGCCCGGCGGTCAGCTTCGACTGCTGCAAGTACTGGTGCTGCAGATCCCACGCATAGCGGATCGGCGAATGCACATAGCTGATATGCACCTGATCGGGGCCGGTCAGAATCCCTTTTGCAACGGCGTGACTGCTCGAGATCACCACGTCGTAGGCCGATACATCGAGCTGCTCGATCGCGAGCGGCATCAAGGGCAGATACGCGCGGTATCTGGTGCGCGCAAGCGGCAATTTCTGAATGAACGAGGTCGTCACCGCCTTGCCGCGCAGAAAACTGCGGTCGTCGAGAAAATCGACGAGGCTGAACAGGTCGGCGTCCGGAAAGCACGCGACGATCTGCTCGAGCACCTTCTCGGCGCCCGCATAGGTGACGAGCCAGTCGTGCACGATCGCAATGCGCACCGTCTTGTCGCTGCGCATTGCCGTTCGGCGCGGCGGCGCCTGAACGCCGGGTACGGTGGTGAGTTCAGCCAGTGCACTGCGCGTCGCGGGTTGCAGCACGGCTTCTTCAAGGACTTCGGGGTTCATGCGCTTTTCCTCGGATTCAGTCGCAACAGCAGTGAACGCGCAAGATCGCGCAAGGCGGGTGTCATCGTGATCGACCAGGCGACGTTCGCGCCCACCATCAACAGGCCGGCGACGATCGCCGCAGCGAGACTCGGCAGGAAGCTGGCAAGCCAGAGGCTGGCCAGCAGAAAAGCAAGGTGGGCGAGCATGTCGAGCGCGATCTGGCGCGCACGAATCGCCGACAGGCGCAGCAACACGGCGTAATCGAACAGGGCCCGGTCGGCCACGGCGATCGCCGCGCCGGTCAAACCGAAGTGGGTGATGCCGAGCCACAAAGCCCCTGCAAACAAGGGCAATTCGAACAAACCGACGCGCGCGGCGGTGGCCGGATTGACCTGCGACTGGATCAGAATCCGCGTGACGTTCGCCTGCCCGACGAGCCACACGGCGACGATCATGATCCGGCCGACAGGGGCCGCCACGGTGGCGATTTCATTGCCGACCCACAGATGCAGGAACGGCTCGAGCACCAGCATCGCAACCAGTGCGACCGGCGTGAACACGCCATTGAGAAATTCGAGCGACTGCTGCGTGATGGTGTCCGCATCCGCGCGGCTCACGGCCGACAGGCGCGGAAACAGCGTGCGGACCATCGCGGTCGGCACGATGTTCAAACGCGTCACGAGGTTCTGCGGCACGGTGTAATACGTGACGAAACGCGCGCCGAGACTCGTGCCGAGCATCACGCGGTCGAGTGATTCCGCGATCATGTTGGTGACGCTTGCAATCAGCATCCAGCCGCCGAAGTTGAAAAGCCCCTTCGCCACGCCGAGCTGCGGCGGCAGAATGCTGCGAATCTCCAGCACTTTCAGCGCGGAACGGCCTAGCAGAATCGCGGCCAGAATCCGTGCGAACACCGCGGCGGCGAGCACGTTCTGCAAAGTCGCCCCCAACCACAGCGCGGCGCCGAGCGGCAGCAACTGGAACAGAAATGTGCCAATGGTCTGATTGGTGTTGTAGACGCCAAAGCGTTCCGCGCCGTTGATCGCACCGGCGAAGACCCACGACACATTGGCAATCGGAATCGCCACCGCAAGCCACGGCAGCGCCATATAGACCTCATGCTGCAGTTCGGGCGACACCTTGGTGAAATACGCGGTGTACAGAAACGCGCCGAAATAGATCAGCAGCCCCCCGGCGATACCGGTCGCGAGATTGAGCCACGCCGCGCTCCAGAACACGCGCGCGCTCTCGCCCTGGTCGCCCGAGGCGCGCGCCTTCGAAATGTGATTCTGCGCGGCCATGCTCATGCCGAGATCGAGAATCCCGAAGTAGCCGATCAAGGTCCACACGAGACTGATCACGCCGTAGCGCTCGACCCCGAGCAGCTTGATATACGACGGCACGGTCACGAGCGAGACGAAAGTCGGCAGCACCAGCCCGAAGAAGTTGATCGCTACGTTCTTGAGAATGCCTTTGTCCATCGGATGCCTTGGGTTAAATCAGTTGCCAGGTTCGGTTGCCTGGTGAATTTGCCTGGCTCATTTGCGTGGCTCATTTGCGTGGCTCATTTGCCTGGTATCACGAATAAAACCTTCACGACGCCACGTCATCAAGGTTTCCAGCGATACATCATCACTTTCCCGCGTGCGTCTTCTTCAACGAACACGAGATACTCGCTATTGCTGCGCTTCGCGGCGCTGATGCCGTTGGGCACGTCGACCCAGCCCGACGCGCGGCCCACCTCAGGGCCGGGACGGATCACGCCGAGCTCGCGGCCGCTGTCCTTGTCCCATACATGCACCGCGCCGACCGGCTCGACGCCGAAGATGTATTGCCCTTCGACCGTGAGGCCGATGATCGTGGCGATGGGTTTCGTCTGCGTGGTCCACGGCAGCGTGATCGCATAGCGTTGCACCGGATTGCCGCTCGACCATTTGTCGTAGCGCACCAGCACGCGGCCCACCTCTTTCCAGAAGCCGCGATCGACCGGTGTATCGGGCGTATAGCCGGTCACGTACATCGTGTCGGTGTCGGGCTCGTAGATCGCGCGATGCAGTTCGGTGAACGGCTGCGGCACCGGGTATTGCGTCAGGTTCGAATACGAATAGATGGGATTGCCCTTCACATCCAGACCGCCGAAGCGGAATCGATAGATGCCTTTGTTGTCCCGCGTGCGCCAGATATCGCCCGCGCTATCGACCCACCAGCCCCAGCCGCCCGCGAGCTTCGTGCCGCTCGTGTTGAGCGTGAACTCGCCGGTATCGAACTTGCCGTCGCCGTTCGCATCGCGCCAGATCCAGTCGCCGCCTGGCGGCGCATTCGGCACCTTGGCCACGGCGCGCTCACGTCCAGCGATGAAGCCCGACGGGATCGCTGTTTCGCCGTCGTGCTGCGGGTCGAAGCGATAGATCTTCAGGTGGTCCGCGTACATGTCCGTCAGATACAGAAACGTGTGGCCCTTGAACTTGCGGGCGATCGGCAAGCCCGGATATTGGTCGGTGTGAAACACAGGATCATCGGGATACTTGAAGCGGTTCGACAGAAAACCCGCGTATTTCCAGTCCTCACCCGCGGGTTTCGAAAGATCGAGTTCGAAGCGTTTGTTGCCGGTATAGACGCTATCCGGACGTGACGGATCGATCCACGCACCGTCGACGAACAACAAGCCTTGCACTTGCCAGTTCTGTTTGCCGTCAGGTGCATAACTTTCAAGCGTGGCGCCGAGACCCGCGCCGATCGGGTCGTAGCGCGGACCGATGCCGTTGGTCGATACATAGACGTTGCCGCGTGCATCCACGCCCACGCCGGTCAAACCGTTGAAGCGCTGCGGTCCCGGCTTGCCGGGCGTGCCGCTGAAAATGCCGCCGCGTTCGCCGAGCGAGCCCGACTCCGCGAAACGGCCATTGCTCTTGCTGAAGAACAGCACCTGCTGACGCGGGCCGTTGTCGGCGATCAGAACGCGTCCTTGTGCGTCGACAGCGATATCCACCGCGATCGTCCCGGCGGCCAACTCAAACGTCTCCTCGATGCGCTTGCCCGCGGCGGTGTAGTGCTCCACCTGCGGGGCCTTGTCGGTGCGCGTGCCGCTCAACACCCAGAGCGTGCCGTCGGGGGCCAGCGCAATGCGGCCCGGTTCGTGCACGGTCCACGTGGTTTTCTGCTGCATCGATTCCGCGTCATAGACTTCGATGCGATCGCGCGCCGTGTTCGCCGCGTAAAGCGTGGTGTCGTTCGCCGCCAACCCGCCGACTTCGGCGCTGGTGCCGGTCGGCACTTCGTTCATCATCAGAAAGCCGGCGGCCAGTTGCGCATGCGGGTCAGCGCTTTTCGCGGCCGGCTGGAACGGCGCAGCGCGCTTCGGATCGGCGATCTGACGACGCGAAATGCCGAACCATTGCTTACCCTTCTCCGGCCATACGCCCGGCTCGACCAGATGTCCCTTCTCGTTGCCGACCGCGATCGCCACGAAGGCGTACTTACGATTCACCGCGATCGCGCTGCCGCCGCCGTTGCCCCAACCATGCGTGCCGCCCGCGAAGCCGAGCATCTTGCCGTTCTGGTAGACGCTCGCTTCGCCGCCGCTTTCGTCCCACGGCGCGTTCGTATAGACCTTGCCGTCCGGCGCCACTGCAATCGCGGTGATGTTGACCTGCGTCCACGTGCCGTCGCCGAAACCGAAGGTGTTGCCAATCCAGGAATTTTTTGCGTTCAACACGGTTTCCGCGAATGCCGTGACGCTGACCGATGCCGCCGTCATTCCAGCCGCACAGGCGAGTACAGCAATCCAGGTTTTGAACGTGAAACGGACCAAAGTCATTCCTCCAATCAGGGCCGTGCCGACGCACGCGCGCTCCGGCACCCAATCTCCACGGCTCACATTACGCGGAAAAAATGCCGCGACGAAAATCGAAAATAATTCAAAAATATTCGGCGCTTTAAGCGCGGTGAAAGAAAAGGATTTAAAAATCAATTAAATGAAAATGGGCATGAACACGCTCGTCCCGCACCGCCTTTCGCCCATCCTTACCGATCCAGCATGAAGCCGTCCGCACTTCTTACGCATTACGACACCTTCAGGACACAAGCATAAAAATCCATTTCAAATGGATAACGAAACACCCTGTTGCAATCTGATTCATTTATCGAATTCATTCCCGTTTTTTCATCAATTTCTTTTCCCTAGAATCGAATGCACTTCCGTTGCGACGCGAAGCGAGCGCGGCCGTGTTCTTCAGGACACCCGCGCGATCCTTCGCCCGGCTCATCCGCTTCACACCATGGACGGTTCATGACTGCTAGCGCACTGCCCTTAGCGCCTTCTCACGCTCGCCGCATCGTGCAGCTCGACGGCCTGCGCGCCATCGCCGTGCTTGCCGTATTCGCGCAACACGCACTGAAAGCGCCGCTGTGGATGGGCGTCGATCTGTTTTTTGTTTTGAGCGGCTTTCTGATTACCGGCATCCTGCTCGAACGCAAGGCGCGCCAGCAGTCGTATTTCGGCTATTTCTATGCACGCCGGGCACGGCGCATCCTGCCGCCGTATTTGCTGCTGATGGTGGTGTCGTCGATTCTGTTCGGCTTCGGCTGGGCGCAGCACTGGCAGTGGTACGCGTTCTTCGCGGCCAATATCGGCGATACGCTCAATCAGAGCGGTCACGACAGCCTGAACGTGCTGTGGTCGCTGGCCGTTGAAGAGCAGTTCTATATTTTCTGGCCGTTCGTGATCCTGTTGCTGCCCGAGCGCGTGCTCGGCTACGTGGCGGCCGCGTTGATCGTTCTGGTGCCGGTGCTGCGCGCGCTCGCCACGCCGTGGTTCGACTCGTTCTGGCCGATCTATTACCTGACGCCGTTCCGCATGGACCTGCTGGCAGCCGGCGCGCTGCTCGCGGTCGCCGTGCGGCGCGATCGCCATGCCCTCGAGCCATTCAAGGGCCTCGCCGTGCTCGGCTTTTTTGCCGCGCTGGCCGTGCTTGCCTGGCTGCATCTGCATTACCCGCGATTCCGCGCGGCGAATACGCCGCTCTCGAACGCCGGGCTCTACAGCGTTTCGTTGGTGCTGTGTACTTCCGTCGTGGTCATCGCCCTGCAAAGCAAGGGCATCGTCAAACGGCTGCTGTGCAACCCCGTGCTGGTCTATCTCGGCACCATCAGCTACACGATTTATCTGATCCACCTGAGCGTGCTGTACGCGCTGTGGCCGCTGCATCTGAATCGCTATGTGACCGCGGCGCTCGCGCTCGCGATCACCGTGGCCTACGCGAGCATCACGTGGTTCGGGTTCGAAAAACGTTTGATTTTCGGCTCGACAGGCAAAGCCCATGCGAGCGTCGGCAATGTTTCAGGAAGCGCGTCGCAAGCGCCGCAAAGCCGCGCATGAGGCGCCGCACGTGGCTCGCCGCGAGTGTGTCGGCCGCTGCGGCGATGCTGGCCTCAGTGGCATTCGACGCGCATGCCGGCAGCCCGGCCGCGAGCCAGGTGCTGGTCGACGCCTACGGCGATTCGACCACGCTCGGTATCACGTGCAGCGACGGCCACTGCGGACCGCAAGCGCAAAACGCCGTGTCGTATCTGCAGGACGAATTGCAGGCCGCGCATGGCCAACGGGTACGCGTCACGAACTACGGCGTGGGCGGCACGATGGCCAGCCAGTTGCGCGACGGCACCGGCAACCGGCGCGCCGGTCCGACTGCCGGCCTGCCGTGGCGGGAACGCCTCGCCGCTTCGCCCGCGCAGATCGTGTTGATCAACTACGGCATCAACGAAGTGATGCAGAACCAGACGCCCGAGCAGTTTTACGCGGCCGAAACGACGCTTGTGAAAACCGCCCGCGCGCTCGGCAAGGAGCCGGTTCTGCAGACCTCGAATCCGCTGCTGGATAGCCGGCTCAATGCACGGCTCGCCGCGATGGTCGCGATGACGCGCCGCGTGGCCACCGAACAGCAGGTGCCGCTCGTCGATCAGTTTGCCTATATCAGCGACCTGCCGGACTGGAAGACCTTGATGTCCGACGGCGCGCATCCAAAGCCGGGCTTGTACCGGCTCAAGGCGCAACAGGATTTTCAGGTCATCGACCCGCTGGTGCGGCGACTGCTTGACGGCACGCGTTGAAGCGCTTTTTCAAGGGCACTTCTCTTTCTCTTTTACCCATCTCGAAGGCAAGCCATGAGCCAACCACGCAAAGCGATCATCACCGGCGTCTCCGGACAGGACGGCGCCTATCTGACCAAACTGCTGCTCGACAAGGGCTATCACGTGACCGGCACCTACCGGCGCACGAGTTCGGTCAACTTCTGGCGCATTCGTGAGCTCGGCGTGCTGGATCATCCGAATCTGCGTCTGGTCGAACACGATCTGACCGATCTGGGCTCCACGCTGCGCCTGCTCGAAGGCGCGCAGGCTGACGAGCTGTACAACCTCGCCGCGCAGAGCTTCGTGGGCGTTTCGTTCGACCAGCCCGTGACGACCGCCGAAGTGACCGGCATCGGCGCGCTGAATCTGCTCGAAGGCATTCGCATTCTGAATCCGAAGACGCGCTACTACCAGGCGTCGACCTCGGAAATGTTCGGTCTCGTGCAGGCGGTGCCGCAACGCGAGGACACGCCGTTCTATCCGCGCAGCCCGTATGGCGTGGCCAAGCTGTTCGCGCACTGGTCGACCATCAACTATCGCGAGTCGTACAACCTGTTTGCCAGCAGCGGGATTCTGTTCAATCACGAATCGCCGCTACGTGGCCGCGAGTTCGTCACACGCAAGATCACCGACACGGTCGCGAAGATCAAGCTCGGCAAACAGGACGTGCTGGAACTCGGCAACCTGAGCGCCAAGCGCGACTGGGGCTTCGCGCTCGAATACGTGGAAGGCATGTGGCGCATGCTGCAAGCCGACGAACCCGACACCTTCGTGCTCGCCACCGGCCGCACCGAGACGGTCCGCGACTTCGTGCGCATGGCGTTCGCCGCCGCGGGTTATCAGATCGAATGGTCGGGCAAGGAGGAGCGTGAGACCGGTATCGACGTCGCCACCGGCAAGACACTGGTGCGCGTGAATCCGAAGTTCTACCGCCCGGCGGAAGTGGACCTGCTGATCGGCTGCGCGGATAAGGCCCATGAGAAGCTTGGCTGGAAGCCGGAGACTACGCTCGAACAGCTGTGCCACATGATGGTTCATGCGGATCTTGGACGGAACGAGCATCACGAGACGTTCTGAACCGGTGTGACGACGAGCGGCCGCGTGCGGTCGCCCGATGCAAAAAAGGCCTGATCGTCATGATTCAGGCCTTTTTTCTACTACGTCATGAAAACTTCAATGCACCCCGCCCGCCCCAATCGCCTCGCTATACACCGAGGCCACCCGCTTCGCGATCACCGAGTTATCGAAGTGCTCACGTGCATAGCGGCGGCAAGCCTCGGCATCCGGCAACTTTAGCGAGCCGTTCAACGCGCCCGCCAGACCTTCCGCAATCGCCTTCGCCCCCGTCTCCGGCAACACCAGATTCGGCGACAACCCCGCCACCGCTTCCGGCAAGCCGCCCACCGGCGTCACCAGCACGGGCGTGCCGGAGGCCAGCGATTCGACGGTAATCAGCCCGAAGCCTTCAAGCGCCACCGTCGGCACCACGCTGATATTCGCCGCACGGTACAAGGCCGCCAGATGCTGATCGGGCACGAAGCCCAGCAGCTTCACGTTGTCTTCGAGACCGGCTTCAGTGATTCGCGCCTGCAGCTCGCCTTCGAGCCGCCCCTTGCCCGCGATCAGCAGCAGCACATCGGGCTCGGTGCGCTTGAGCAGCTTCACCGCATCGATCAGATCCTCGAGCCCCATGCGGCGCACCAGACGCCGCACCGCCAGCACGATCGGCCGGTCTTGCGGCAATTGCAGCTTCAGGCGCGCCTCGGCCGGCGTGATCGGCAGATTGAACTGCTCGACATCCACGCAGCCCGGCACGACGCGCACGCGCTCCGGTGAAATGCGATAACGCGAAGTCAGAATCTTGCCGAAGGCCTCCGACAACACGATCAGCCGCGACGAGCGCGCATATACCGATTGCTCCAGATAGCGCTTGGCCCGCTGGCCGAGCGAATCGGCGCCTTCCACATGGCTCTCGTCGGCCCACGGTCCCTGAAAATGCGAGACCTGCGGAATGCCGCGCGTCACGTCGAGACCCGGAAACGTGTACAGCGCGAAGTGCGACGAAATCACGTCGGGACGCGAGGTGCTGATCTCCTGGCGCAGCGCGCGGCGTGCCGCCATCAGGCGCAGCGGCAGCGATTGCGCGGCCGAGCCGAAGCCGTTGATCGCGCCGTTGGTGTCCGCGGCGACTTTCGGCGAGCCGGCCACCACGCCGCGCACCGCGACGCCGGCGCCCGGCAATGCGCCGACCAGCGAGTAATACATGCGGTCGAGGCCGCCCGCGCGCTCGGGAAACCAGTGCATCCCGATCTGCAGCGATTTGATTGAGCTCGTCGTCATGATTGTTGCCTCTGTGCGTTCTGAAAGTTGTGATGGATTGCTGCACGTTTTTCGGTCAGCCGGTTCGTCAACGAGTCCGCGCGTTGGCTCACGCTCGGGCCCCGCCGGCGCTCCGAATCAAGGCGCACGTTCATTCCGCGCCCTTCTGCCCGGCCAGCGTGTTCAGCGTCAGCGCATCGGTCTTGGCGACCACCGAAGCTTCCGCCTCATTGCGTCGGCGGTCCTTCTGCTGCCCCGCCAGTTGCCGGTACAGCGCGATGTATTGCGCGGCCATGCGCGCCCAGCCGAAACCGGTCGCAAGTTCGTTCGCGGCGACGCCCATCGCGCGGCGCGCCTCGCCGTTGTCGGCGAGGCGCGCGACGGCGCTGGCCAATGCCTTGGGATCGTCCGGGTCGTCGAGCACGATGCCGCATTCCGGCGTGATGATTTCGGCGCCACCCGCGGTACGCGCGGTGACGACCGGCAGACCCGCGGCCATCGCTTCGAGCAGCGACAGGCTCATCGCTTCGTAACGCGACGGGAACACGAACGCGTCGACGGAATGCATCAGCACCGGCATGTCTTTCACCAGGCCGAGAAAATGCACGCGATGCGCAATGCCGAGCGCTTTCGCTTCTTCCGGATACGGACTGCCCGGCAGGAATCCGGCCACCGCGATCTGCACGTGGTCGGGCAAATGCCTGAGCGCTTGCAACACCGTGCCGAGGTTTTTGCGCGGCGTGCGCAAGTCGCCGACGAACAGCAGCAGGAAGGCGTCCGCAGGCAACCCGAATTTCGCGCGGTCGCCGGTTGCAGCCGCGAAGCCTTGCGTATCGACGCCGTTGTAAATCACGTCGACACGGTTATGAGGCGTCAAGCCGATCGCGCGAATTTCATCGGCGACCTTTTGCGACACCGCCGTGATCACCTTCGAGCGCCGGTAAGCCCAGCGTTCGAGCACCGCGTTGCAGCGCGTATAAACCGACTGATACGCGGACCACACGCCCTTGGTGAGTCCGAACGGGTAGTACTTGCTGCCGAACCAGCCGCTATGCACGAAATGCGAGGTGTTGACGTCGGCGGGCATCCACGTGATGAAGCCGTTCACGTGCAGCACGTCGTATTCGCGGCGATGGGCGCGCAGCCACATCGCGCTCCTGAACGCGAAGACCTGCTGGCGCAGCAGATTCGTCGGCCACCATTTGCCGATTTTCATGGGCACCCAGCGGACGTTCGGATGCGCGAGCAAATCCGGCGCGACGTGCGACGCGACCAGCGTGACCGCGATATTTTCAGCGAGGGCGGCGCGCGCAATCTCGTGGTTGACGCGTCCCTGGCCGTCGTTATGGCGCACGACGTGCGTGACAATGGCGACTCTCAATCAGTGCCTCCGTGGAAAAATAGCGTGCGTCCGCGGTTCATCTTTTCGTAGTGCACCGCGGATAGGATCGAAAAAACACTCATGAAAAGCAGCAGGCCGCCGGTGCCGACCAGCGAATTGGTGAACACCAGCATCGCGAAAGTCGCGAGACTGAGGCTCAGGCAGGCGGACACGAACTTGTCGTTGCGCAGCTTGAACGACGCGAGCACCGCGCGCACCACCAGCCACACGATGCCGGACATGTACAGCAAGGTGCCGGGCCAGCCGAGCACGAACGGGATGTTCATCACGCCGCTGTCGAAGTTGCCGTACTGGCCGAGCTGGCCGCCGTCGTTAGAGAGCTTGGTGGAGGTGCCGGTTGCGCCCATACCTTCGCCGGAGACATCGGTAAAGGCCGTTTTCGCAAAGGTTGCGTAGAACTCGTTACGCGCGGCGTAGCTCTGGTCGTCGTTGAGGTTGACGATGGTGGTGAGGCGCGCCTGCATCCGCTCGGCCACCGGGCCGACCGCGAGTAGCGGCACGCACAGGCCGGCCAGCAAAATCGCACTCGCTACGATCCGCACCCGCACCTTGTTGTTCGACTTGACCAGCAGGATCAGCAGCGCGATGACCCAGCCGCCCCACGTCGAACGCACGAGACTCAGCGCGAACGAGAAGAAGCCGAGCGCTGCCGCGATCCAGCGCACGCGGTGCGTCGCCGCCATCACGTAGACCATCGCGCCCATCATCGCGAACGCGAACGGGCCCGACGAGTTCATCGTGCTGAACACGCGCACGCCCATCGGCACGGGATCGCCTTGCGAATTCATCTGCGAGCCGAGCATCCACAGCGCGTCCCACTGCGGCATGATGAAGAACTGGATCAGGCCGTAGCCGCCCATCACCAGCATGCCCCAGATGAAGGTATTGACGATGGTGTCGCGGTACTTCGGATACTGACGCGTGTGCGCCATGATGTGAAAGCCGATCAGGATCGGATAGAGCCAGTTCGCGAGGTCATAGGTCGCGGCGAGCGGCCCGCTCGACATCACGCCGATCATGAACGCGTAGGCAAGCCCCATCAGGATCAGCAGCACCGGCAGGCCGCGCCGTTGCGAAAGCAGCTTGTAGTACCGCAATAACGAGAACGCACTGATCATCGTCACCGCGAGCGGTGCAACCTGGATCAGGCTGGTCGGCGTGAACGAGCCTTTGGACCAGTCGGCCAGACGCCGCACTTCCGGGCTCAGGAACCACAGCCACCACATGAAGCCGATGTAGCGCGCCGGGCTTTTGAAGTAAAGCCACAGTCCCGTCAGGATCGCGAGCACCGGGAATCCAAGCGTGAGCACCGTGCCCTGATGCGCAATGATCAGCATCGCGGTGATCAGCCACAGCAGCGCTTCGGGCAGCCATTCCTTGCGGGAACCGGACAGCAACCGCTCCGCGTTGTCGCCGCCGGCTCGCGTGATGGTCGACATCGTTCAGAGGCCTCCGCGTGATTGGCTTGCAGGGCGTTGGCGTTGATCTTGTCCTTGCCCGTGGCTCCCCGCGCGAACTCGCACCGGCTGGTTCACGGTGGCGGCGGCCGGCGCGACACGCGGCGCAGTTGCGTCGGCGTCGGCTGCGCCAGGCACCACGCGTCCACGCGACGCGGCGCGCGCCCGCAGCATCTCCTGCGTGATCCTCACATGCTGCATCGCATAGTTCTGCGTGGTCAGATCGCGCGACAGCAAACCGGCAGCCGCCGCCTGCGCCTGGCGCAACGCATCCATCGGCGAGGCCGCGAGCTGAGCCACCGTCTCACGCAACGCCTGCGGGTTGAACGGCGGGATATAAGCCGCCTCGCCCGCCGGAAAATAATCCTGCAGCGCGCCGACGTTCGTGACCACCATCGGCTTGCCGACCGCCGCGGCTTCCAGCATCACCGTGATGCCCGAGGCGTGCGAATTCGGCCGTAGCGGCACGACGATCACGTCGGCCCAGTCGTACAGTTCGTGCTGCTTTTTGATGCCCGAGAACAATGCGATCTCGACATTCGGCGCGCGCAGCGACGCGGGAATCCGCCGGCGTGTCGCAAGCTTCACCGTATAGCGCGCATCGTTGCCGAACGCCTTGATGAGCGTCTCCCAGTCGCGGTCGCGATCGTTGCCGATCGCGGCGATGCGGATCGGCGTGTGCGGTGTCCACCCGGTGGGCGCCTTCACGGGAAAGTCCTGGGTGTTCAGGCCGTACAACAGAGGCGTCGCGCCGCGATTGAAGTAGCGCTGGCACAAGTCTGCATTTTCGCTTGCAAGCGTAGTGAGTTGATCAGCGCGGCTCATCAGCTTGCGATACAGCCATCTGCGCAGAATCCCATAGGAAGGCCATTTATCGAGCAGCCACACGCTTTGCGCGAGCAGTAGAGGTGCTGCCTCAGCCCCCGCCTTGCGGCCGCTCAGCAGGAGCATCAGCGCGGCGGACAGCCATTCCTGCTCGGTATGCGTCCAGATCACGTCCGAGCGCAGCATCTCGGCGCGGTTGCGCCATGTATGGATGAAGTCGAACCCGAGCGCCGCCTTCAGCGCGCGGCGCAGCAGCTTCACCGGCTTGCTTTCGCGCGCGTCCTGCGAATAGGTCAGCGCGAACGCGTCGGATTGCGCGTGGTGATAGCCATACAGACAGCCGATGTTGTCGCCCGGCCGGTAAAAGCGCGGGTCGGCGCCGTAAAACAGATGAACGTGAACTTTCGTACTCATGCAGACACTCCGCTCTGCCGGTGGAAAGGAGCATTGGCATGCGCGGACTGGCGCCTGTGCCGATGCACGAACGTGCAGGACGATTGGGTTACGCGGGACACGTTGAAGCCGCGGTGTTGCGCACGGTTCATGGGGGTTGTGCGGCCGATGCGGCTCAAGCGGCGGCTCATACGGTCCGCGACAGCGCGCGGCGCGCTTCATGCGCGCCGGTGCGCACCGCGCGCCAGCGCGACAGCCGCAGGCTCGCCTGTTTCGACACCAGTGCGAGCGCGGCGTGCGTGAGCCCCGGATAGACGCGCGTGCCGACCAGCGTCCACCACCACCACGCGGTTTCACGCCGCAGCGGCGGCAACTGGTCGCGCAGGATCAGATGGAAATTGAAAGCCGCATTGCGCAACGCCGCCATGGTTTGCGCGTCGCGCCGATCGTCGTCGAAACGTTCGGCGGGGAAATGATCCACGGCTACGCGCGGGTCGTACATCAGCTTCCAGCCGGCGTTCTTCACGGCAAGGCTGAAAGCCATGTCGTTGTGGACCTGCGCGCCCGCACCGCGCAGGCGCTGATCGAAACGGATCGTGCGAACCGCCTCGCGCCGGTAACTCATGTTCGCGCCCTTCAGGATGTCGACTTCGCGCGCACCGCCCGCACCCAGATGATGATTGCCGATGATCTTGCCGTGCGCGGTGACCTTGCCGACCAGCGGCCGCTCGCCGTCCAGCACACGGCCTTTTTCATGCACCCAGTCGCGCCCGCCCAGTGCGCCTAAGCGCGCATCGTTTTCGAACGCGGCAGCGATACGCTCGACCCAGTCGACATGCGGCGCGGCGTCGTCGTCGGTGATCGCGATCACGTCGCCGTTCGCTGCATCCAGTCCGCGATTGAGGGCCGCGACCTGGCCTGGCACGTCGACCAGCGCGACGCACAGCGGCAATCTGCCCGGTATCGCCGGATCGCGCAGGCAGGCGTGGGTCGCTTCGTCGTCGGCGCGCGCGACCACCACCACTTCGTCCGGCGCGCGCGACTGCCGCTGCAGCGCCGCGAGGCAGCGCGCAAGGTCGGCCGGGCGGCGGTAAGTCGGAACCAGTACCGTCACTTTCATCGTGATGTCCTTCTTTATCGTGTTTGCGCTGGATTCAGAACCATGGGCCGAGCCTCAGGTGCTCAGGTATTCCTGGGTCGCTGCATAGCTGCGGTCGTAACCGCCGCGCGAGCGCGCCGGCATGCCGTTGAAGATGCCGCCCTGCACGTGCACGCCGGCTGCACGCAAGCGCTTCAACGCATCCGCGATCTCGCCTTCGTTGTGCACGCCCGAGCGCATCACGAAGAAGGTGGAACCGGCATAAGCGCCGATGATCGACGCATCGGTCACAGCCAGCACCGGCGGCGTGTCGATCAGGATCACGTCGTAACGCTTGGCGAGGCCGTCGAGGTATTGCGGCAGGCGCGGCGACATCAGCAGTTCCGACGGATTCGGCGGACGGCGGCCGCACGAGATGAAGCTCAGGCTCTCCACGTTCGTGGCGCGGATCGCTTCTTCGAGCGAGATCTGCCCGCTCAGCAATTCCGACAAGCCGTTTTCCTGCGCGCCGCCCACATACCGTTCGAGCACGCCACGACGCATATCGCCGTCGATCATCAGCACGCGTTTGCCCGAGTTCGCGAGCAGCACCGCCAGATTGACCGTCAGGAAGCTCTTGCCGACGCCGGCCATCGGGCCGGTCAGCATGACGATGCGGTTCTTCGCGTCCATCATCGTGAACTGCATCGAGGTGCGCAGGCTGCGCAGGCTTTCGATCGTGACGTCCTTCGGCCGCGCATTCGCGAGCACCGAGCGCAGACGTTCGCCACCGCGCTCGAAGCCGCTTTCGAGCAAAGCCTGTTCGGCGCTCTGCGGCACGAGACCGTACACCGGCAGATGGAACGCGCGCTCGATATGGTCGGGGTCGTCGATCCCCTTGAACATATTGCGGCGCAGGAACACGAAACCGGTGCCGCAGATCAGGCCCAGAATCACCGCCGCCGACAGGATCAGCACCTTCTTCGGCTTGACCGGCGCGCCCGGGCGCATCGCCTGGTCGACGATATGCACGTTGCCGCCGGTACCGGCCTTCTG
Source organism: Paraburkholderia sp. RL17-337-BIB-A (assembly GCF_046025895.1). Lineage (NCBI taxonomy): Bacteria > Pseudomonadati > Pseudomonadota > Betaproteobacteria > Burkholderiales > Burkholderiaceae > Paraburkholderia > Paraburkholderia sp. RL17-337-BIB-A. The sequence continues at coordinate 2,276,706 of NZ_JARESY010000001.1, forward strand.
CACCGACAACTCCTGCACGCGATTGAGCAGCAGCACGTAAATATCTTCCGCCACCTTCGCGTCGCGTTGCAGTTGCACGGCCTTCACTTCGGTGGCCGGCAGATCGCGGAAGCGGTCGGCGTATTTGGCGCGTTGCGCCTCCAGTTCGGCCATCTGCTGGCGCGCGGCCACGAGCATCGGATGGTCGTCACCGTAACGCTCGGTCAACTGCGCCATCTGCAGTCGCAAACCGGCGATCTGCTGCTCGTACTGCACGCTGCCTTCGAGGTAGACCTTGGCCTCGTCGCTGGCGTTGATCGAGCCGGACTGGCGCTGATACGCGGTCAACGCGGCTTCGGCCCGTTCGAGATCGGCCTTCAGGCGCGGTTCTTCGCTCCGCAGGAAGTCGAGCATCTTGATCGCGTCGGCCTGCTTGTTCGACACGTGCTGACGCACATACGACTGCGCGAGCGCGTTGGCCACTTCGGCTGCGTGTTCAGGGCTCTTGTCCTCCAGCGAGATCTGGATCACGCCGGTCTGCTTGCCCTGCTCCTGCACGGTGATCGCCGACTGGAACGCGGTGATCGCATCGAGGTCGTTAAAGCGCGTCACGGTGAACTCTTCACCCGGACGGGCCACCAGCTTGCTGACGAGAATCGTCACGCCGCCGCCCTGTTCCTGCTGACCGACCTGGCCGCGCAACAGCAGCGCGCCGTTCTTTGCGTAGATTTCGTAGTGCTGCTCGTCGAACACCTTCATCGTCAGCTTCTCGCCTTCCAGCGCGGGCACCACGTCGATCGAATCGACCTCGGCATCTTCGCCGCCCCACGCGTACGACGACAAACCGAGCCACGGCGGCGCCGGCTGGCCCGGCGTCGCCATGCGCGCGGCGATGCTGCCGAGCAGCGGCAGCGTCTTCGGCGCGACGCTGAAGTTCAGCTTCAGCTGCTGGACCACCGGGCCGACCACGCCACGGCTCTTGATGATTTCGATTTCAGCGTCGGTCGGCAGCGAAGTCGAGCCGCTGGTGATCGCCGCGCCGGTCTGCGTCTGCGTGAGCGCCTGCGAGGTGTTGTCGGACTGCTCGACCCGCACGTGCGCATCGGCCGAATAGATCGGCTTGGCGAGGAAACAGTACGCGGCGGCCAGTCCGACGATCAACGCGGCGATGCCGATCAGCCACCAGATGTCGTCGAGGATCACCTGCACCAGTTGCCCGAGGACAACGTCCTCTTCTTCGGTCTTGATCGGACCAGCCATGTGTGGAGAGATTTGAGTGCTCACAATTCGATCCCGTTTCGGTTACTTCGGCGTGGGCTTGGGCATGTGCGTTGGCGTGTGCCTCGGCGTATGCCTTTTTGCGTTTGCTTTTGGGCTTGCTTTTGCGTTTGCTTTGGCGTTTTCTCTGGTCCCGCGCCCTCTGAAAGCGGCGCGGGACCTGTCGACGGCTCAGACGCTTAGCGCGTCAGCTGCTTCAGGTAGAACAGCGTCTGCACGCTCGGCAACACTTGCTGCAACACACGGTTGAAGGTGGTCGAAGCCGCGGTGCCCACATACACGACGTCCATCGGTTGCAACTGGAACTGGGACGACAGCATGATCGCGTCGGGCTGCGTCATGTCGAGGCGGTACACGTCCGGCGTGGTCGGATGCTCGCGCAGGCCGCGCATCACAAAGATCTGGCGCGGATTGGCGTCCGTGTCGAGAATGCCGCCCCCCAGGGTGAGCGCGTCGGCGATCGTCAGGCGGCCCCTGATCATCGGCACCTGGATCGGCGTCTTCACTTCGCCCATCACGAAGACGCGGCTGTCGCTGTGATCCGGCACGTTGATCACGTCGCCGTTTTGCAGCATGACGTTCTGCGTGGTATCGCCCTGGTCGAGCATGCGGTTGGCGTCGAGCACGTACAGCTTGTTGTTGCGCGTGAGGCGCACACGCTGGATGTCCGCGTCGCTGTTGGTGCCGCCCGAGCGCGTGATCGCGTCGACCAGCGTGAGCGGCACGTCGCTGATGGCGAGCGGGCCCGGCGTCTTCACGTCGCCGGTCACCTGCACTTTCTGGCCGCGATACGACAGCACGCGCACGTCGACCTGCGGATTGCGGATGTAGCGCACGAGGCCGGCGCTCAACTGATCGCGCAACTCGCCGACGGTCTTGCCGGCGGCCTTGATGCGGCCGACGAACGGGAAAAAGATCGTGCCGTCGGCGGCGATGGTCTGGCCGTAGGGATCGGCCTGGCCCGGCAGCGCGGCGGTATACGGCTGCTGCAAGGCGCCGCCGATCGACTGCGTGGTGTTGCCGCCCGCCGACAGCGTGCTGCCCTGCGGCGTGGTCAATTCGGGGTGGTCCCACACGGTGATGCCGAGAATGTCCTGCGGCGAGAGCCGGTACACATACTGCGACGGATCGCTGTAACGCGAGGTCGGCAGCGCCTGCTGCGCGGCGGCGGCGGCTTGCGCCTGCGCCTGGGCCGCCACCAGCGGCCCGTCGATCAGATGGACCGGATAGGTTTCGTTGGCTTGTTGACTCTGGTGCTGGCCGTCGTCTTTCAGACGGGACGTGTCGAGGTAATTGCCAGGTGCGGTAGCGCAGGCCGACAAAAAGGACGTCAGCAAAAGCGTGGCGGCGAATTTGGACTTAAAGCCCGTCGCATTGAAGTTCGCGAGCGTGTGTGCAGTGAGTTTCTTCATCAGCATATTTTTTTCAGCCATCCCATGACCAGGTGTTCGATGAGCACGAGACTCTCCCTATAGTCGGCTTCCGCGCCGCCGTGCGGATCGGCGACGTCGGAATCGTCTTCCCACTTGCCGAGCGGATAGACCTTGCCGCGCGAGGCCGGATCGAGCGCTTCGACCGTGCTTACCTGCGCGCGCTCGGTGACGAGCACGAGGTCGGCGCAACGCACGAGCTGGCGGTCGAGGCGCCGTGAGTAATGGATGCCGGAGGCGACGCCCTGCTCGGCGAGCAGGCGCCGCATCACCGGGTCCATGGCGTGGCCGTTCACGGCACGGATGCCCGCCGAATGAAACGCGATCGGCGCTGAGGACGACCGCGAAGACGCGTGCTGCTGCCGGGCCTTGAACAGCATTTCGGCGGCGGGCGAACGGCACACGTTGGCGTGGCAGACGATCAGAACGTTGGCGAACATGGCGGGCTCCTTGATGAGGCGCGGCGGCTTACTGGCCGGCCTCGACCGAATCAACCGAATCGACCGTATGGGCCATGCCGGCCGCGGCGGCCATGATGGGCAGGCCGTTCGCGCCGACCTTCGCCGGCGCGGTGCGCAGCGCGTGCTGACGGCCGATCGCGTGATACTCGATGCCGAGTTCGAGCAGCGCGTCCGGCTCGTACAGATTGCGGCCGTCGAAAATCAGCGGCGTCTTGAGACTCTGTTTGAGTGAACCGAAATCCGGGCTCTTGAAGACTTTCCACTCCGTGAGAATCACGAGTGCATCGGCGCCCACGGCCGCGTCCATCTCCTCATTCACGAACGACAAGCGCGCGTGCTGTTGCGGCACGTCCTTCAGATCGAGTGCGAAGACGCGCTTCGATTCGTCGATCGCCACCGGGTCGTAGGCCTTCACGCGCGCGCCGCGGCGCAGCAGTTCGGCGATCAGCGGACGGCTCGGCGCTTCGCGCATGTCGTCCGTGTTCGGCTTGAAGGCCAGGCCCCACACGCCGAAGGTGCGATCCGACAGGTCTTCGCCCAGACGCGCGACGATCTTGTGCGCAAGGATCTTCTTCTGCGTGTCGTTGACGGCTTCCACCGCCTCGAGAATGCGCAGATTGGCCTTGTGATCGGCCGCCGTGCGAATCAGCGCCTGGACGTCTTTCGGGAAGCACGAGCCGCCGTAGCCGCAACCCGCGTACAGGAAGTCGTAGCCGATCCGCGGATCAGAGCCGATGCCGCGGCGCACCGCTTCGATATCCGCGCCGACGCGGTCGGCGAGATTCGCGAGCTCGTTCATGTACGAGATCCGCGTGGCGAGCATGGCATTGGCCGCGTACTTGGTGAATTCGGCCGAACGCACGTCCATGTAGAGCGTGCGTTCGCGATTGCGGTTGAACGGCGCATAGAGGCGCTTCATCAGTTCGCGCGCTTTTTCGCCGGGTGCGTCCTCATCGCAGCCGAGCACGATGCGGTCCGGGCGCGTGAAGTCTTCGACGGCCGCGCCCTCTTTCAGGAACTCCGGATTCGACACCACGGAGAACATGGGGCTGGCTTTGCGCGCGGCCAGTTCCCCGGCGATCACGTCGCGCACGCGCGAAGCCGTGCCGACCGGCACCGTCGATTTGTCGACGATCACCTTGAAGCCTGTCATATGGCGGCCGATGTTGCGCGCGGCGGCCAGCACGTATTGCAGATCGGCGGAGCCGTCTTCGTCGGACGGCGTGCCCACCGCGATGAACTGGATGTCGCCGTGCGCGACCGCGGCTTCGATGTCGGTCGAGAACGTCAGGCGGCCGGCCTTGCGATTGCGCGCGATGATTTCCTGCAGACCCGGTTCATGGATCGGCACGCCGCCGTTGTTGAGCACGTCGATCTTGCGTTGATCGACGTCGAGACAGAACACGTCATGGCCGATGTCGGCCAGACATGCGCCCGTCACAAGGCCTACGTAGCCACTACCGATGATCGTCAGGTTCATCTATTACACCTCGGAAAATGGAGTTGATTCACTAAATAAGTCACGCGATGCGATGCGTGAGCGAGGCTCGCAGGAAAACGCCGGGCCGCGCCAAGTTTTCCTGCCCCCTCGGGGCGGGCTAGCGCGAAGTGCGGGGTCGGGGCCCTCAATATGCATTGCTGCCCACGAAGCCCTTCCACAACGTCAGCACGACGATCTTGATGTCGAGCCAGAAGGTCCAATGCTGCATGTAGTACAGATCGAGCTTGACGCGGCCCATCATCTTTTCGATGCGATCGGTTTCGCCGCGATAGCCGTTGATCTGCGCCCACCCGGTGATGCCTGGTTTGATCCGGTAACGGTGCATGTAACCCTTCACCAGATCCTTGTAGATGTCGTCGTGTTCGAGCGCGTGGGGACGCGGGCCGACCACCGACATCTCGCCGCGCAGCACGTTGATGAATTGCGGCAATTCGTCGAGGCTGGTGCGCCGCAGGAACGCGCCGACCGCGGTGATGCGCGGATCGCGCCGGGTGGCCTGGGTGATCTTGCCGGCCTCTTCCTTGTGCATCTTCATCGAGCGAAACTTGTAGATCTCGAACTGGTTGCCGTCGATGCCCTTCCTCTTCTGGCGGAAGAACACCGGCCCTGGCGAGCTCACCTTCACCATCAACGCGATCACCAACATCGCCGGCGACAGCACGGTCAACGCCGCCAGCGCGAACAGACGGTCGAAGACACGCTTGGGCAGCACGCGCAGATCGGTGATCGGCGAGGCGGCCAGATTGATCGCCGGCACGCCGAGCAGATCGACCATCGGCTGATTGAAGAGCGTGAGGCTGCGCACGTCCGGAATGAAGCGAATGTTCACGAAGTCGTTCTTCAGGTCCATCACGAAGCGGTGGATCGCCTTCTCCTTCGAGATCGGCAGCGCGAGCCACAGTTCGCGAATCGCGCGTTGACGCACCAGTTGCAGCATCCGCGCGTAATCGCGTTCGACCGGCACGCCTTCGATCGAGTCGCTCGAATCCGGGTCTTCATACAGGTTGATCGTGCAGTCCTCATCGAACACCACGACGGGGCTAAAGCCCGCTTCCGGACGGCTGCGCATCTGTTCGATCAGGAAGCGCCCATACGGCGCGCCGCCGACGATCGCCACCGCGCGCTGATTGAAACCCTCGCGGCGTAATCCCCGCAGGATCGAATAGACGATCACCTTGGTGACGATCAGCAGCACGATCGTGGCGAGTGCCCAGTAGACGAGCCACAGCCGCGACAGGCTGTCCGAGCGGTGCAGGCTGAAGCTGATCAGCACGCCGGTGACTTCCACCAGCACCCAGCCGCCCGCGACGCGGCACAGCAGGTCATAGAGCGGCTTGCCGCGCCACGACTGGTAGATCCCCAGCGCGGGAAAAAACACCACCACCAGCAGACAGTCGAACGCGAGCGACACGCTTTGGATATCGTCCAGCCACACCAATTTCCCGCTGTGCACGGCCGTCGCCATGGCGGCGCCGAGCGCGACCATGGCGATGTCGATGATTCTCGATAGAACGCTCAGCATGCGCTGCCCCTCAGTTCGTCAGTCAAGTGCCATCCGCTGGTTGGTTGAATTCCCGGTTCCCGGGTTGGATTCCCGCTATGCACATCGGTCCACCCGCCGCACGCACAACGCCGGTATCCGCGTCCGCGAATCAATGCGCGACGCGAAATGGAATGGACCGGTGCTAATTGCCTTGCCGCTTTCTGCTCTAAAAGCCGCTCTGGAAAATTGCTGAACGGCCGAGCCCGAAAACATCTGTCGGAATGAGTGAATACCCTTTTACAGGTATAGATAAAGCGATATTAAAATTCGGACTGCAAGACCGCAAAATATCTCAAATTGTATCGGTCAAAATTTCGACATTTTTTCTGAATTTTGTTCGGTAAATTTTACCTGATTCGCCCTTTGAGGCGCCTATTTGGCGCCTTTCTGGAGCACACGGCGAGCTAATCTGTCTGTTCTCCTACGAAGCTTACGACTCACCTTTCGTCTCTATTTTGCGTCAATGCGACGAATAAAAAAATTGCCCATGATTTTTTTCGGGTAATTTTTCTTTTTTAAAAAATCTGGCGGACATTTTTTCTTCACGAAATGAACAGCTTTTATCAGGCGTTTTATATAGTTTCTATTTAACGCGCTTTTATTGATTCTTTACTTCGTGATAAAACTCGACGCATTCACCCCGTCTTCACCCAGCCTCGAGGAGTCCATCATGACAGCTCCGGTTACGGCCACCCCCGCCGACACCCGGTCCACGCAAGCTATGTCCCTTAACGTCAAACTCAAAGTTCATCCCGTGATTCTGGCGGGCGGCTCCGGCACTCGGTTGTGGCCCATGTCGCGCGAGCAGTATCCGAAACAGCTGATTGGTTTGCTGGGCGAAGACTCGCTGCTGCAGTCCACGACGCGCCGTCTCGATGGGCTCGAAACCGCGCATCTTCTATCCGAGGAACTCGTGGTGGTGGCCAACGAAGAGCATCGCTTCACGACTGCGGAACAATTGCGCACGAGCGGCAAACCGAGCCGGCTGATTCTCGAACCCACCGGCCGCGACACGGCGCCGGCGCTCACGGTGGCCGCCCTTTCGATCGCCGCGCAGGACGAGGACGGCATCATGGTGGTGATGCCCGCCGATCATGCGGTCACCGACATCGACGGCTTTCGTGCGGCGGTCGCCGCCGGCGTCGAGCATGCGGTGGCCGGCCATATCGTGACGATGGGCATCGTGCCGACGCGCGCGGAAACGGGCTACGGTTATATCCGCATCGGCGCAGCGCTTGGCAGGCCTAATGACACGCCTGACGACTTGCACGCGGCAGACGGCGAAGCAGCCGGCAAGATCGGCGCGCACAAGCTCGATCGCTTCGTCGAAAAGCCGCATCTGGAACTGGCGCAGCGCTACATCGAATCGCAGGAATACTGGTGGAACAGCGGCATTTTCATCATGCGCGCATCAACCTGGCTCAAGGCGATCCGCCACTTCCAGCCGGCGATTTACGAAGCCTGCGAAGCGGCGTTCGCAGGCGGCAAGGCGGACGGCGATTTCTTCCGTCTGCAACGCGACGCGTTCAGCGCCTCGCCGTCCAATTCGATCGACTACGCGGTGATGGAGCAACTGGGCAACGATCAGACCGCCGCGTCCGGCGTGGTCGTGCCGTTGCACGCGGGCTGGTCGGACGTGGGTTCGTGGGACGCGATCTGGGACATCTCGCAGAAAGACGCCGATCAGAACGTGGGCCGCGGCCGCGTGATGTTTGAAGGCGCGCACTCGACCTTCGCGCATTCGGAAGGACGCCTGATCGCCTGCGTCGGCACGCAGGATCTGGTGGTGGTCGAGACGGCCGATGCGATTCTGGTCGCGGACAAATCGCGGGTGCAGGACGTCAAGAAGATCGTCGGGCGGATTCGCAACGATGGTGGGCTGGAAGCGGCCAACCATCGCAAGGTGCATCGCCCGTGGGGCAACTACGATTCCGTCGACACCGGCGAGCGCTTCCAGGTCAAACGCATCGTCGTGAAGCCGGGGGCGCGGCTCTCGCTGCAAATGCACCATCACCGCGCGGAACACTGGATCGTCGTGCGCGGCACCGCGCTCGTCACGCGGGGTGAAGAGCGCTTCATCGTCTCCGAAAACGAATCGGCTTATATTCCGCTGGGCGTCACCCACCGTCTCGAGAACCCGGGCAAGATGCCGCTCGAAATGATCGAGGTGCAGTCGGGGTCGTATCTCGGCGAAGACGATATCGTGCGCTTCGACGACACGTACGGCCGCCAATGAAGCCCGTGGCTGACGGATGCAATTGATGCACGCGAATCATCAATCAGGACCGCCGGTGAAGGATGCCGGCGTGTAACGTTGTCAGCGTTGGTTGTCGCCGTTGAATCAACGTTGAAGCCGCATCGAATCAGCGTTGACTCCGCGTCGAGGCGACGTTCTGGCGGGGTCAATCTGCGTCAATCGGGCAACACCAATGGTTCACTGCGGATGAAGCGGGAACCTGCGGCGGTTGCTCCTACCGGCCGCGAGGTATTGCTGCGGTATCGCTGCGCTTGCAGCCGCGCTAGCCGCCGCGCTTGCAGCCGCGCTCATCCCGCATGGGAGATGAGTTCTGGGTACGACGGAAAACGATCCGACGCATTGCCTTCGGTCGCGGGCGCGGGGCCGGGGGCGGCCGGTTCGCCTGGATAACGGCGCAGTGGTCCACGGAACGCATTGAGCGGACCGTGCAAAGGGCCGCCGTGATTTGCCGTGACGGGCTCCGGCACATGCCGCATGGCCGGCAACGGACGCGCCACCGCCGCAGCCGGGTTGACCGCGGGTGCGGCCTCGGCCGCCGCCTGCGTGCGGGATTCACGATCGATCCACTGCCGCGCCCATTCGAGCGCGTATTGCTCCGCCGCGTTGGCTTGCGCAAAGCGCGGACCGACGAGGCCGGAACGCTCGACGCGTTTGCCGTCCCTCATGATCTCCGCCCACGCGCGATACATGACGTTGGGCACCTGCTCCGCCGCAACATAGATCACATAGCCGCGCGAGTCGTCGATCTGGGTGCCGCGTGGCGCGAGACTCATTGTCAGCGGGCTGCGCTGATCATCGAGCTGATGCGCGCGGCGTGCCGACGTGATCGCCGTATCCAGACCGTGCATGGCCGCGCCCACCGCCCGCGCTTCGTCCATGCCTTGCAGATCGGCACGCGTTGCTGGCCGAGTTGCGAGCGACGAAGACGCCGGGGGTGCCGCCGGTGCCGAGGGTGCGCGCGACACCGGCGGCACATTCGTCAGCCCGGACAACTGGCGCGTGATATCGGCGATCGGATCAGCCGAACGCCACTTGCTCAGGCTGCTCGACACGCCGGGCGCCTGCCACGACTCAGGGCTCTTCCACGACACGCCACGCAGACTTTCGTCACGCGCGCTCGGGGTTTCTGCTACCGGCGCCGCGGGTTTGGCCGCGACGGGCGGCGCCGGTTGGGGGACGTACGCGAAGGTACGCCCGGTGTGCGACAACAGCCGAACCATCTCGAGGAGGGTGCCGTTCAACTGCCATTCTTCGAAACGGCGCCGGCATGTGGGACCTGACGGATAACGGCCTGGCAGCTTCGACCAGGGTTCACCGGTTGTCAGAATCCACAGGACCGCATTCGCCACGATGCGCGGTTCGGCGCGGGGCCGGCCGCGTCGGTTGAGACGGACGGCTGGCTCATCAGAGACAAGCGCTGCCAGCAGCGCCCATTCGTCATTGCTTAGCTCATCGAAAAACATGGGGTTTTCTCCACGCAGCCTGGCCGGGCCGCGGCTTTGGACAGCCACGGATTCAACTTTCACGATCCGTGTGCAGCCCGCGGTTGCACAAATATGTTTTGTACGTTCTGGTTGTTGGGCAATGTCGCACTGCATTAGTGCGGTTTGTCCCTATTGCGAAGCACAAAACGTGGTCTCACTCGTGCATGGGAGAATTTGTGCACGAAGCATACCATCACCAGGGTTTGCGTGAATATCACTGAGACAAGTGTTACGGATGGAAACAAACTTGTCATTTTTGCTGCGTCATTTCACGCATTGCTGTAACAGAACCGTTGTCGGTTCCGACGGCGAAGCATGCTATTGCACGGCACAATGACACCGTAACAGCCGGGAATGGCTTTTATGAAATCAGCGCATGAGCGCAACGCATTTTTCCGGGTTTTTTACGTATTTTCGCGTAGCCGCGCAGTGCCTGGGCGCACTGGATGGATAGCGCCCGGCTAAGGCCATGACGCCATGGTCGCGCAAGTCAGCACAGCGCCTCGCGTATGCTATTCGCATTCCTTTCGATGCCACACAAGTGTGGCCGATGAGCTGGCTTCTAGCGCACAGGGTTAGCCGCGCCCTCACCCGCCACTGTCATCCATGGGCGTACGCGCCAGCGCGTCACGAGCCCCGCGAGCACATACGGATCGGCCTTGGCAAAGGCTTCGGCGGCAGCGGGAGAGTCGCCTTCGAAAAGCAGCACGGCAGTATCCACCGGTTCGGTCAACGCTCCGGCCAACTGCAATTCACCGCGGCCCACCGCCGCCCAAGCGAGTTTCAGATGGTCGTCACGATAGGTGCCGCGCCGCTCGAGATAGTCCGGCACGAGGTCATACATCAACAGATAGTGCATGGCGGGTCTCCTTTGGCCTGGGTGACAAAGTTGACGAACAGGGTCCGGAAACAGCGATTCTGGTCAATATTACCCTTATGATCGACAACGGGATTTTCTGCCGATTTCCTATTCATTTGCATCTGCAGCAATACGGATTGAATGCTTCATATTTTGACATCCGAATCGAATGATGAAGTGCTAATTCATTTACATGCGTTCCCGCCAATTAGTGCGGATTACATAGCATATTTTGACGCGGCTACGAACTCAGCCGTTTCAATCGCAAGCGTATTGCCGCGCCTCGCCGCGTAGGGGAAAACCAGCGTGAGCGCTTGTCAACCGGAATGCGCTTCTGTCCGTTCTCGCAGACAGCATTTGCCATAATGGACGCGCCGGGGCAGCCTCCACGCCGTTAAAGCCCGCGCACGAACGACCAAAAACGTTTTCACCACCGATGGAGTGTCACATGAAAATCCAATCCGCTATCGCTACGCTGGTGCTGGGCGCGGTCCTCGTTTCGCCGGTGTTCGCGCAGAACAGCCAGCAAACGAAAATGGCCGACTGTAACAAGCAGGCCGCCGGCAAGAAAGGCGACGACCGTACAGCCTTCATGAAAACCTGCCTGTCGGCCAAGCCGGCCGCTGCCGCGCCGATGAGCCAGCAGGACAAGATGAAGGCGTGCAATGTCCAGGCTACCGGCAAGAAAGGCGATGACCGCAAGGCCTTCATGAGCACCTGCCTGTCGTCGAAGCCCGCTAACTAAACTAAACGCGGGACCATCGGCGCGGCCCACACGCCGCGCGCCCTACCACGTGTTGCTCGAACAGGGCCGCGCCATTGTCCGGCGCGGCTGCTGCCCTGCTTCTTGCCTGACTCCTGCTCCCCGCTGTAATGCCTCGCCCTCGCGCCACCCTACCCCTCAGAGTCCATCCGCCCGAGCGCGTCGTTTTTCTTCTATGATGGCTGCGGAGACGGCCCACCCCATACACAACATTGAACGGGCCGCCATCTTGTCGTTGGTGCTGCAGAGCATCCATCGGAGGCAAGGATGGTATCGAAGCATAAAAACCGCTGGTTGAGGCGGTGGCTGGTCGTCATCGTATTCTGGGCCGTGCCCGTGGCGATCGTTGCGGTCAGCGAGATCCGGGAGGAAATGGCGTACAACGCCGTCGACCTCGACCGGGCGCTGACCACCTGGAATTTCACCGGCGCCCAACGCGCGGCCGGCGCGCCCGCGCACTGCCATGGCAAGCCCGCTGAGGCGCAAGCCGCCGGCTGTCCGGCGGATGTGCTGGCCGCCAATGCGCCGCGCCAGCAGGATGCCCGCGATGAATACAGCATGCGCCGCTCTACGCTCATGGCTTACCTCTGGCACGCATTCGTCGGCTACTGGATCGTGCCGGCTGTCACGCTGTTCGTGATTGGCGTGTTGATCGGCATGATTCGCCGTGCATTGCGGCGCCCGCCGGTCAAGAGTCCGGCGAACCACGGGTGAGGATGCGGCGTCGAGGCAACACTTTCAGTTCGATTTCAACGCGAATCGCAACGGCAAAAAATCGGTAAAAACGGGCACTTAATACGCTGTCGACCCCGCCGCCGACATGCTGAGCCATGCGAGGCACTGCTCGTCGGGAGCCCATTCGAACGCGCTGTCCGCGCTTCTTTCAACACGCTTCTGATGCCGGTCAAAATTACATCAAAGCACCTTACGATTGGACGCAAACCCCCGCCACACAAGGCTTTTCGCGAAACGACGAAGTACGCCGTTTAGGCTTGCGTGTGATATAACTCAAAGGCAACCCGGCAACACCACACGAGGTTGTGCCCAGGAACCATGATGGAGAAAAACGATGCAAAGACGAAACTTCATGTTGAAGACTACCGCTGCGCTCGCTTTCGGAGGCCTTTCACTCGCTGGTTGCACGACAACCGGCAGCAAGCACGATACGCCCTCCACTGATGCATCCAAACGCCAGTCGATCGACGCCAGCGTCGACGGCACCATGTCGCGGCTGTTCACAACCGTGAAGGGTTCGCGCGAACTCGTCTCCAAGGCGCGCGGAGTGCTGGTGTTCCCGTCGGTTCTGCAAGCGGGCTTCGTCGTCGGCGGCCAGTACGGCGAAGGTTCGCTGCGCGTGGGCGGCGGCACGGTGGGCTACTACAGCACGATTTCCGGTTCGTTCGGTCTGCAGGCGGGCGCGCAGTCGAAGGCCATCATCTTCCTGTTCATGACGCAGGACGCGCTCGACAAATTCCGCAATGCAGACGGCTGGTCGGTAGGCGCCGACGCCTCCGTCGCGCTGGTGAAGATGGGCGCCAACGGCGCGATCGACACGACCACGGCGACGGCACCGGTCGAAGTATTCATCTTGACCAATACCGGCCTGATGGCCGATATCTCGCTGCAGGGCACCAAGGTTTCGCGCCTGAAGATCTAGGCGGGCGCCCGGTTTACGGCCTGCGCCTGACCCGCCGGTTTCGCACGCGGCGGCAGCCGGGCCAGACGCAGGCCAATCCGTCAGGCGAGCGCCGGTGCTCCATGGGTTCGGTACAGTTGCGGTAGTTCCAGGCAGCCGCTTCCCGCCGTGGCGCGGTTGCCCTGGCAGGTCTGACGTGGTCCCTCAAGACTCTTTAGCCTCGTTGCGGCGGCAATAAAAAACGGCGATGCGCACTGCACCGCCGTTCTTTTTTGCGCTGGCGCCTGCGTCAGCGAAATGCCGCTCAACTTCCCGACGTATCGATCACCTTGAAGCGTGCACGCTTCTGCGCGCGAATCACCGATTGATACGCGTCCACATACTGCTGCGCCATCCGATGCGAGGTGAAGCGCTCCTCGAAGCGTTGCCGCACGCCTGTGCGCGGTACCTTATGCAGGCGATTGACCGCCGCCACCGCACCGATCTCGTCTTCGACGATAAAGCCTGTCACGCCGTCTTCCAGCACCTCCGGCACCGAACCGCGGTTAAACGCGATCACGGGCGTGCCGCATGCCATCGCTTCGATCATCACGAGGCCGAACGGCTCTGGCCAGTCGATCGGGAAAAGCAGCGCATGGGCGCCCGAGAGAAACTCAGCCTTCTGGTTATCCGCGATTTCGCCAATGAACTCGACATACGGCAAGTCCAGCAACGGTCGGATCTCACGTTCGAAGTACTCACGGTCGGCGGCGTCCACTTTCGCGGCGATGCGGATCTGCATGCCGCATCGGCCGGCAATCCGGATCGCCGTGTCCACTCGCTTCTCGGGCGAAATACGGCCGAGAAACGCGAGGTACTTCTGCTCGACGGGCTGCGGCGTGTAGAGCTGTTCCGGCAGACCGTGATAGACAGTGGTGAGCCACCTGGCCTGCGGCAACGGATGACGCTGCGCATTTGAAATCGAGATCACCGGCGCGGTGTTGAAGGTGTCGAACACCGGCTGCTGCTCGGGCAAGTCGAGACGGCCGTGCATCGTCGTGACGAACGGTGTGTCCTGGCGTTTGAAGACTGAAAAGGAGTAGTAGTCGAGGTGAAAATGCAGTACGTCGAAGTTTTCCGCCTGGCGGCGCACCAGTTCCATCAACAGCATGTGGGGCGCGACACGGTCGCGAATGCCCGGATCCAGACGCAGCGCGCGCGGCCATACCGCTTCGAGCTTTGCGCTGGTGACGGAGTCGCCGCTCGCGAACAGTGTCACGTCGTGTCCGAGGTCGACCAGCGCCTCGGTGATATAGGACACGACGCGCTCCGTCCCGCCATACAGCTTGGGCGGCACCGACTCGGTCAAGGGGGCGATCTGCGCAATCTTCATATTTTGTCTCCGTGAACTGACGGCTTGCGCCGATGGCGGTGCGCGTCAGCGGCGCTGAGCATAGGGCCGCGCCAGTTCTTCCCAATCCATGTCAGGCAACGCCGCGCGTCTGCCTGCACCACTCGCATCAAAGCATTATTCACCACAGCGCAACAAAAAGCGCTTGCCCTTGCAATTGCTGCGCGATGTTACATCCAGCTTACATACGGTGGGGTCGGCTTTGTTCCCTCAGTGGTTCGCTTTGGTACTTCGCTTTGGTACTTCGCTTTGGTGCGTGGCTTGGGTACGTGGTTTAGCTGCGCCGCTTAGGTGCGTCGCTAGCCTCTGTCCTAACACCGCCCTTAGCCATGCCTACCGCGTCGGCCATTTCCAGGCCGGCAGGTCACGATCGTCCGCATCGGCGATGCGCGTCGCGCCGAAGTGCTTTTCGAGCACGATCGACTGGCTGCCGTCCTCCCGCTCGAGCGCCGCGATCAGCCGTGCCGCGTGCGACACCACCAGCACCTGCGAATGCATGGAGGCCCGCGCGATGAGCCGCGCAAGCGCCGGCAGCAGGTCCGGATGCAAGCTCGTCTCCGGTTCGTTCAGCACCAGCAGCGCGGGCGGACGCGGCGTCAACAGCGCGGCCACCAGCAGCAGATAGCGCAAGGTACCGTCCGACAGTTCCGCGCCCTTCAGCGGCCGCAGCAGACCGTGTTGCTGCATCGACACTTCGAAACGGCCGTCCTGCGTCTCGATGTCGAGGCGCGAGCCGGGAAAGGCGTCGTCGATGGCGGCATCGAGTGCGACGGGGTCGCCGATCTCGCGGATGGTCTGCAAGGCCGCGGCGAGATCCGCGCCGTCGTTCGAGAGCACCGGCGTATGCGTGCCGATCTGCGGCAGACGCACGGCCGCGTCGGCATCCGTACGGAAGTGGTCATAAAAGCGCCACGAGCGAATCTGCTCGCGCACCGTAATCATCTCGGGGGCGGTGCGCGGGTCGGAGAACTCCGTCATCATGCTGTCGAAACTGGCGACGGGTTGTGGGATGGTTTGCCAGTCGCCCTGCTCGTCACGCGTGCGCAGCGCGGCGACGTGCCGGTCGACCAGCAAGGCCGACGGACGCAGCACCGGCCCGCTCCAGATGCATTCGCGTTTGATCGTGGGGTCGAGCGGGAACCGGGTGGCTCGATCGAGCGGCGGCAATCCCAGATCGATCGCATAGCCGAATTCATCGCCTGAAAAGCCGAGCCGCAGACTCACCGGTTCCTTACGGCGCAGTGGTTCAACTGGGAACTCACCGGCCAAAACCGCCCGCGAAAAGCGTTCGGGTCCAGCCCACAACGTGGATTGCAAACCACCCTCGCGCGCGAGCGACGTAATCACGCCGCCGCGCGCGGTCTCAGCCAGTAACCGCAGCGAGCGATACACACTCGATTTACCGCTGCCATTCGCACCCGTGATCACATTCAACTGCTCGAGCGGCACGATCAACTCGCGTAGCGACCGATAGCCCGCGATGGCCAAGGTCCTCAGCATGCGGCCGCCGTTCGGTCAAACGCGCACTGCCGCGCGCCCGGTAAAACCACTTCGTTCAAACGCATCATCACTTATGCCCGCCGCCCTTGCCCGGCTGCTGCACGGGCACATTGCGCAAATCGTTCAGAAAGGTATCGCGCCACACGCCAAGGTCGTTCTTGCGTAGCGCCGCCATGTTGATCTCGTGCCGCCGCTGACGCGCATCGAGCGGCATTTGCAGCGCGCGCTGCAAGGCTTCGCACATGCCGATCGCATCGTGTGGATTGACCAGCAGCGCGCCGCTCAACTCCGCCGCCGCGCCCGCGAAAATCGACAACACTAGCACGCCCGGATCGTCGGGATTTTGCGCGGCGACATATTCCTTCGCGACCAGGTTCATCCCGTCGTGCAGCGGCGTGACAAAACCGATCTGCGACTCGCGAAACAGCGACATCAGCTTCCAGCGGTCGTACTGTTGATTCAGATAGCGGATCGGCGTGTAGTCGAGGCCCGAATAACGGCCGTTGATGCGCCCCGCTTCGTATTCGAGATCCTGGCGGATCTTCTGATAGGTGGCGACGTCCGACCGGGTAGGCGGCGCGATCTGCACCAGCGTGACATTGCCGCGCCATTCGGGCGAACGTTCCAGCAGTTGTTCGAAGGCACGAAAACGTTCGACGAGCCCCTTCGAATAATCGAGCCGGTCGACGCTCATGATCAGCTTGCGGCCTTCCAGGCTCTGCTTGAGGTCGAGCACGTGCTGGCGGCTTTCGTAGCGTTGCGCCTGCTCGGCGATTTCATCGGGGAACACGCCGATCCGATAGACGCCAGTGCGCAGCTTGCGGCCGAAGGCTTCGACGTGATTGCCGCCGCTCACGGTGCCGCGCGCGTGGCGCGTCACGTAGTCGTGGAAAGCGAGTTCATCGGTCGCGGTCTGGAAGCCCAGCAGGTCGTAGCACGACAGCGATTTCACCAGCTCTTCGTGCGGCGGAATGTTGAGCAGAATCTGCGGTGCGGGAAACGGAATGTGCAGGAAGAAGCCGATGCGGTTCGTGATGCCGGCGGCGCGCAGCGCTTCGGCGAACGGGATCAGATGGTAGTCGTGAATCCAGATCACGTCGTCGGGTTCGAGCAACTTGATCAGCTTGTGCGCGAGCCATGCGTTGACGCGCCGGTAGCCTGCGTACTCTTCGCGCTCGTAGCGCGCAAGGTCGTTGCGGTAGTGGAACACCGGCCACAGCGTCGCGTTCGAAAAGCCCCGGTAGTACTGGTCGTAATCCTTGCGCGTGAGGCCGACGGTCGCGAAGGTCACCGCGCCGTCCTGCTCCAGCGTGGGACCCGCGTTGGCGACGGTCTCGCTCACCACGTCGCCGCTCCAGCCGAACCACACGCCCCCCGCGTCCTTCAGCGCGCCGAACACGCCGACCGCGAGGCCGCCTGCTGATCCTTTGGTTTCCGTCGGCGTTGCGACGCGATTCGACACGACGATCAGTCGGCCCATGTTGGTAGTCCTCCCTGGTTCGCACAGCGCGGTTTTTGCGCTTCATGCGCCCGGCATGCCTCAGGCGCTGTAACGCGCCGATGATGTCAGACAGGTGAAGCGTACGAAACCGGGCCCGGTTCATGAGTCAGATGGGCATTCGACCGCTTTGGTGCGTGATCAGTTGCACTCATCGGCGCGTGGATGAGCGGCTGGGTCCATCTGCAACCGGTATAACACCACGGCGATGACCGGGAAGATCAACGCACGAAGCCATGCATGGAGGCTTCGGAGGATACGGCTGAAATCGTGGGGCGTTGAAATGAAGGGCGCATTGCTTCTGCGGAAGGCCTGTTGCAGCGGGGTATCGGCTAAAGCGCGGCTGGCGGGGAGAAACCTGACGGAAGTCCATACACAAGACTTATCGATCCGGAAATTGCCGTTAAAGACGTAGCATGCTGACTTGTTGTCCGCCCATCCGCCTTGTACTGTCTTCTGCACGCTGTACGTCAGATAGCACGTGAGGCGAAGGGCTTATGATGCAGAATGAGGGAACTACTTTTGCCACACGCTGTTATCCAGCTATTTTATGGCCTAATAGTTTGAGATTTTAAAGGTGCATGCTACAGGAGATGAGTTGGGAGAGGGGCTGTATTCAGGGCAACGTGCCAATACCAGGCCTTTATTCGGAGACGGCTGCTCTTCATTCTTCCATGAATTACCGATTGGGGCAGCATTCATGCGTACATCATAAAATAAGGCCATACGTGCTCCCGACGCAGGAGTGTTGCCGAAATAATCACAAGCAATATATTTTTCTTTGGTGCCGTCATTCCTGATATATCCTCATTAAAAGCAAAAGTCGCCACCCCACCTTTGCTGCCCATAGGATTCTCACCACGCCATTTTTGACCGTTGGCTGCAATAGCCTCATAGAAACATCCGCCTTTGTGGTCGCACATTTCCTTTATTTGCGCGACAGAAGGACAAGAAAGTGTCTGCCCAACAGGAGAAGCATAAGAAAAATTGCTTATGGCCACAGCAAAAATGGATACTGAAAGATATTTGCAAAGCTTCATATCAACTCCCTTTGCAAGCAATTCCAGCAATGGAAAACAACTACGTTTCGGATATGAATATAAATTTATATCCTGATTTCTTACACGGGTGAGCCTAATGAAAGAAAATAAAATGCGCTCGCCAATAAATTTCCGGTCACGATTAATATCGCGCTGCCGGTTGTCGTATTGATATTGGTATTGGCTAAGTTTTAATAAATTGCAGTCTCACCGCCACGAGAGAGCAGGAGGCAAAGCGTCGCAGAGAACGGTCCATATCCGAAGGTCACTTCGCGCTGAATGCATTAATGCGCCAAAACACAGCACCGTCGATGCCTCAATGCAGCCGACGCGCAAGGCCCTTCAAACAGCCAGGACGGTTTTCTGTATGGACGGGAGAAAGGTGATCGAGCCAGCCATTTCTGAAAAAGGGCTGGCCGGGATTTAAGCGGAATTGAAGCGCCCCAGAAGAGCTTCTATTTCGCGTCAGTTCAACTACCGCTCCTGCAAGGGAACGCCTTGCCGAGTCCCAGCGAGATCGCCGTGCTGGCGTTGTAGCCCGCGACGATCGGATTTTCCGCGATGTACTTGCGTACCGCGTCGGTGAGTTGCGCCGAACGCGCGTCTGCCGGCAGGCAGAAGTACTGGCCGACGCGCGGCCCGGTGGTGCCGCCGATCGCGTCGATCGTGTTGAAGATGCCGTCGGCGGCGCCTTCGATGTATGCGGCACATGCACTACGCGATGCCACATCGGTCTTCGTGCACAGCTTGTTGAGGTCGCCTCCCGTAAACGCGGCTGCCGATAGCGGTACGGCAAGCGCGCTGGTAAAAATCAAAGCCCGCAGCATGGTGTTCCTTTCCAGGGTCGTTTATCAGGCGGTCTCGCGCCGCATCGAACGGCGCGCCATGAGGCACGCCGAGTCGTCATTCTGCACTGTTTTGCGAAGCGGCAGCAGGGCTGCAAGCGCTATCTTCAGGCAAATTTGTGTAATTCGGGGGCTGGCAGCCGGTAATTCCAGGGTCAATGCCTCGGTATTCAGCGTACCGGTGGCCGATGCTCCGGCAGCCGGCGCACCGGTTCTTCGCACCACTCACTTCTGCTGCATCTGCTGCAGGCGCGCGGTGAGTCCTTCGACCACGTCCGGCTCCTTGTAGGTCTTCGCGAAATCGAGCGCCGTCAGGCCGATCTGGTTTTTCACCGTGAGGTCCGCGCCGTTGTCGAGCAGAAGCTTCACGGTCGACACATGACCGCCACGCGCGGCCATCATCAGTGGCGTGGTGCCGTTGGGCGAGCCGGCGTCGACGTAGGCCGAATGGTCGAGCAGGACCTTGACGATATCGTCGTGACCGTTCGCGGCCGCGTAGTGCAATGGCGCCCAGCCCTTCTTGTTGACCTCGGCGTCCTTCGCGATCAGCAGGTTGACGAAATCGAGGTCGCCGTTCAACGCGGCCATCATCATCGCGTTCTCGCCAGCCTTGTCCTGAATCTCGATGTTGGTCTTCGGATTGGCCACCAGCGCGGCGCCCACCTTGTCCGACTTCTCGCGCGCGGCGATCACCAGCAGCGGCATACCCTGGTTGTCGACGCTGTTCGGGTCCATGCCCTTGGCGAGCAGCTTGTTGACGCCGTCGACGTCGTCGAATTTGACCGACTTGATAAGCGAGTCGATCGGCGCGGCGTGAACCGGCGAAGCGACCAGCGAGGTCAGCGCGGCGCAGGCGAGCGTGGCGGCCAGCGTCGCGCGCGACACCCTGCGACGTGCCGAAGCGAGGGCGATTTGCACGGTTGAAGCCTCTTGAAACGCGGTGGTCGAAGTCGAATGATTCGTCATATTTTGCTTTAGGAAGCTTCCCTATCCATTTGATATTTATCGGCTTGATCGGTCACGCGCCAGCCGGCGCGGGAATCTTGAAGAGCCGGAAGAAGTTTTGTGTGGTCGCGGCGGCAAGCGCCGTATCCGGCATGTCGCGTTGTTGTGCGATGAAGCGTCCGACATAACTTACGTACGCAGGTTCATTAGGCTTGCCGCGATACGGCACGGGCGCGAGGTACGGCGAATCGGTTTCGATCAGCAAACGGTCGAGCGGCACGCGGCGTGCCACATCCTGCACCTCGGTCGCACTCTTGAACGTGACGATGCCCGACAGCGAAATGTAAAAATTCTGCGCCAACGCCTGCTCGGCGACCGCCCACGGCTCGGTGAAGCAGTGCATCACGCCGCCCGGCTCGCTCGCGCGCTCCTCAGCCATGATGCGCAGCGTATCTTCCGACGACGAACGCGTATGGATGATCAGCGGCTTCTGCGTGGCATGCGCCGCGCGGATATGGGTGCGAAAGCGCTCTCGCTGCCATTCCATATCGGCGATCGTGCGGCCCTCGAGGCGGTAGTAGTCGAGGCCGGTCTCGCCGATCGCGACCACCTTCGGATGCTCGGCCAGTTCGATCAGTTCAGCCAGGCTCGGCTCGCGCATGTCCTCGTGGTCCGGATGCACGCCAACCGATGCGTAGACGTTCTCGTGCTGGCTGGCGATTTCGAGCACCGAGGGCAGCGTCTCCAGATCGACCGAGACGCACAGCGCATGCGTGACCGAATGGCTGCGCATGTTCTCGAGCACCTGCGGCAGGCGGTCGGCGAGTCCTTCGAAGTTGATATGGCAGTGCGAATCGACAAACATGATGATGTCCTGCTGATAAATAGCTGGGGGTGAATCCGGCCGTGAGTCTGGGTGTGCATCCGGCCGCGAACCTGGTGGTAAATCCGGCCGCGCATCTGGCCGTGCATCCGCCGCGAACCTGGTCGTAAATCCGGCCGCGCATCTGGCCGTGCATCCGCCGCGAACCTGGTCGTGAATCCGGCCGTGAATCCGGCCATGCATCCGCCGCGAACCTGGTCGTAAATCCGGCCGCGAATCCGGCCGTGCATCAGGCCACGACCTCGCCGTGAATCCGGCTATGACTCAGGCGGCGGCCGCGTCGAGCCGCTTGCCGAGAATCACCAGATCGCGCTCCACCCCGTCCAGCACCGCAACGCGCGCGAGCGACCCCCACGTGTCGAAACCGAAGCCGCGGAACAGGCGCAGGCTTGCATCATTGTGGCCGAAGATAAACCCCAGCACCGTGTCGATGCCGAGCGCCGGCGCCGCCGCAAGCGAAGCCGCCAGCAATTGCTTGCCGAGACCCTTGCCGCGCGCGCTTTCGTCCAGATAAATGCTCACTTCGGCGGTGCGCTGATAAGCCGGGCGGCCGTAGAAGTCGGAGAAACTCAGCCATGCGATCACGCGGCCGCGCTGCTGCGCATCTTCGACCACCCACAGCGGACGCTTTTGCGGGCCGTGCGCGTGAAACCACGCCAGACGGCTTTCGACGCTCACCGGCTCAAGATCGGCAGTGACGAGCCGCGACGGCACGGTCGAGTTGTAAATGGCGACGATCGCGGGCAGATCGTCGAGCGTGGCATCGCGGTAGGAAAGGCTCATGGTGCTTTGAACGTGAAATGGAAGGCGCATCAGCGGACCTATGCATGGGCGGGCGCGGCGCGGTAAAGCGGGCCTGCCCCGTCCGCCATCAACAGACTTACGCGAACAGCTCGCGATAGCCGATAAAGAGTTCTTCGAACACTAGCCGCGCGTTCAGCGGATGGTTCTCGACAGCGCGCTGGCGCGTCACGGTGCGCATGAAGCGCGCGAACGCGCTGGCGTCGGCTTGCGATGCACAGCGCGTCAACGCCGCCGACGCCTGCGGAAAATAGCGCGGCGCGCCGGCTGTGCGCTGCGCCAGCAAATCGTACATCCAGCGTTGCAGCCAGCCGAGCACGAGTGGTACCGGCAGCTTCTGCAGCGCCTCGCCGCAGGCGAAGGCGTCGCACTGGGCGCCGGCGCCCAGTTGCTTGAGAGTCCAGTCACGCAGCGCGCGGTTTTCGTCGCTCGCCAGCGCGAGAGCCGTGAGCGGCGCGCCGCCTGCCTCCGCGAGCAGCGCGGGCGCTTCGGCGACGCCTTGCGCGGCGAGCCACTGGGTAGCGACTTGCGGCGCGGGCATCGTCATCGGCCATTGGCGGCAGCGGCTGATAATGGTGGGCAACAGCCGGTCGATGCGCGCCGACACCATCAGAAACACCACGCCCGCCGGCGGTTCTTCGAGCGTTTTCAGGAGCGCGTTGGCCGCGGCGATATTCAGCCCCTCGGCCGGATACAGCACGACCACGCGCGCGCCGCCCCGGTGCGAACCGACGCCGACGAAATCGAGCAAGCCGCGAATCTGCTCGATCTTGATTTCCTTGCTGGGCGCGCGGGTCTTCTTGCCTTCGTCGCCTTCGGCCTTCTCGGCTTTTTCGTCTGCGGCGTTAGCGAGACCGGCTTCGGCGGCCAGCGCTTCAGGCACGACGATCCGATAGTCAGGATGATTGCCCTGCGTGAACCAGTTGCACGCCACGCAGGCGCCGCAGGGCTCGCCGTTGGGCTGCTGGGCCTCGCACAGGAGCCCTTGCGCCAGGTGCTGCGCGAAGCGCAGCTTGCCGATCCCCGCCTGGCCCAGCAGCAGCAAGGCATGCGGCCAGTGCCCGCGCAACTGCTGCAGGCGGTTCCAGTCATCGGCTTGCCACGGATAAATCATCGTTTCTCTTTAAATCAATGGGTTGACAGTGCCTGATGAGACATCAGGCGAACTTCGTCTACCTTTATAATTTCCGATTATATTCTTTTAAAATCAAAGAACTGTGATCAATTCTTCAAGTTGTTTCTGAATACGGACGATGCTCTGCGCGGAGTCAATGATAGCGAACCGGTACGGCGCCTCTTCCGCGCGGCGCAGATATTCGGCACGGGTGCGGTTGAAAAATGCCTCCGACTCGCTTTCGAAACGATCCGGATCGCGCGCGGCGCTGCGCCGTTCATTGGCGATTTCCGGCGCCAGGTCGAACAGCACCGTCAGGTCCGGCTGAAAACCGCCCTGCACCCAGCGCTCCAGCGTCTCGAGCTTGTCGCGCGGCAGGCCGCGGCCACCGCCCTGGTAGGCGAAGGTCGCGTCGGTGAAACGGTCGGACAGCACCCAGTCGCCGCGTGCCAGCGCCGGTTCGATCACTTCGGCGAGATGCTGGCGGCGCAGTGCGAACATCAGCAGCGCCTCGGTTTCGAGGTCCATCTTCTGATGCAGCACGATCTCGCGAATCTGTTCGCCAAGCGGCGTGCCGCCCGGCTCGCGCGTCATCACGACCGAGCGGCCGCTGCTCGCGACTTTCTGTTCGAGTCGTTCGCGAAACCAGCCTAGGTGGGTGGTTTTGCCGGCACCGTCGATGCCCTCAAACGTTATAAATTTGCCCCGCGCCATCATTGCCCTCGAATGTATTTGTCCACGGCCTTGTTGTGATCGCCGAGGGTGTCAGAAAAGATACTGCTGCCGTCGCCGCGCGATACGAAATACAGCGCGGTGGATTGCGCCGGGTTCATCGCCGCCTCCAGCGAGGCGACTCCGGGCAGTGAGATGGGTGTTGGCGGAAGCCCCATCCGGGTGTACGTATTGTAAGGAGTGTCCGTCTGCAGGTCTTTCTTCCTGATGTGGCCGGTGTAGCTGTCACCCATGCCGTAGATCACGGTCGGGTCGGTTTGCAGCGGCATGCCCACCCGCAGACGGTTCGCGAACACGGCCGCCACCAACGGCCGGTCGGATCGCTTGCCGGTTTCCTTTTCGATGATCGACGCCATGGTCAATGCGTCGTACGGGGTCTTGTACGGCAGGTTCGGCGCGCGCGCGGTCCACGCTTCGTCCAGCCGCAGCCGCATCAGCCGGTACGCGCGGCGGTAGATGTCCAGATCGCTGGTGTTCTTGTCGAACAGATAGGTGTCCGGGAAAAACAGCCCCTCGCCATTGCCGATCGACGCTTCCGGTGCGTTGATCGCGTTCATCAGATCGGCGTCGCTCATGCCGATGGTGTCGTGCTTGAGCGCCGGATTGGCGTCCAGTTCAGCGCGCATGTGCTTGAAGGTCCAGCCTTCGATGATGGTCGCTACGTATTCGTTGACGTCGCCGCGGGCGATTTTTTGCAGCACTTCATACGGCGTGATGCCCGTCTTGAACTCGTAGTTGCCGGATTTCAGATCGCTTTGCAGCCCGAGCAGCCGCGTCATGATAACGAACAGCTCAGGCTCGACCAGCACACCGCCGCGGTTGAGCTGCAGCGTGACACTGCGCAAGCTGCTGTGCGGTTTGACGGTGACATCGAGTTGCGCGGGGGTCAAATCGAGCGGGCTGTTGGCCCAGTGATATCCGCCTGCAATGGCGGCTGCGGCCAGCACAACGACGATTGAGCCGGCGACGAAACATTTCTTCAGAAGGGACATGCGAAACGTGGCTGGGTTGGACCTCATATAATACTTGTTTGCCTTAGCTAAAGTCAGAATTGACTGTTCTCGGAATCCATGAACACACCGCTCGCTACCGCTTCAGGCACAACTCCAGTAACGCCCGCAGTTGCGTCCGCGGGCGCCGCTGCACCGGCAACGGCTTCCACCCCTGTCGGACTTCCCACGCTACCGCGCCCGCAAGCCGATGAGTTCGACGCCGTCATCCGACACGGCGCCTACATGCCGCTGACGCAGTTCGGCGTAATCGACGCCACCGGCGACGAGGCGGCGAGCTTCCTGCACGGCCAGTTGACCAACGACACCCAGCACCTCGACGCCGCCAACGCGCGCCTGGCCGGCTATTGCTCGGCCAAGGGCCGCCTGCTGGCGTCGTTCCTGACGTGGCGCACGGGCGAGACGATTCGCCTGCTGGTGTCGAAAGACGTGCAGGCCGCCGTGCAGAAGCGGCTGTCCATGTTCGTCCTGCGCGCCAAGGCCAGGCTCGTCGACGCAAGCAGCGAGCTGGCGGTGGTCGGTCTCGCGGGCGATGTGCGCAAGGCGCTCTCCGGCGTGTTCGATGCGCTGCCGGACGGCGTGCATGTGCAAGTGGACGGCACGGCGGGTTCGCTGATTCGTGTGCCGGACGCGCTCGGCCGGCTGCGCTATCTGTGGGTCGGCCCGCAGGCCGCGATCGAGGCGCACCTGCCCTTGCTTGACCAGAAGCTCAAGCGCGTGTCGCCGGCGGTATGGGATTGGCTCGACATTCGCGCGGGCGAACCGCGCATCACGCAGCCGGTGGTCGAGCAGTTCGTGCCGCAGATGGTCAATTTCGACGTGCTCGGCGCGGTCAATTTCCGCAAGGGCTGCTATCCGGGTCAAGAGGTGGTGGCGCGCAGCCAGTATCGCGGCACGATCAAGCGGCGTACCTCGCTCGCGAATGTGGCGGGCGAACTGGAGACGGTCAAGGCCGGTGCCGAGCTGTTCCACTCGGACGATCCGGGCCAACCATGCGGGATGGTGGTGAACGCGGCGTCGGCGCCGGAGGGCGGTGTCGATGTGCTGGTGGAGATCAAGCTCGCGGCGCTGGAAGGCGGAACGGTGCATCTGGGCGCGGCGGATGGCCCGGCGCTGAAGTTTCTGACGTTGCCGTATGGGCTGCCGACCGACGTTTAAACAGGGCCCGGCTTCACAAAGGCATCAGCCTGCGGTCAGTAATTGATATACTTTCTCTCATGTATATCAACTCCTGAGGGACACCATGGTGGTCTCAAAGTGGGGCAACAGTCTCGCGATCCGGCTACCCGCTGCGGTGGTCGACGCGCTCGAATTGCACGAAGGCGACGATATTGAAGTGGTGGTCGCCAGCGCTCGTATTTTCGAGCTGAAAAAGAAACCTGGCCGAGAAGATTTCCTCGCGCGTCTGCGCGATTTCCGCGGCAAGCTTCCAGCCGACTTCACATTCGATCGGAACGATGCGAATGAGTGAAGTGAAAGCATTTATCGACAGTAACGTATTGCTCTACCTGCTCTCGGCGGATGCGGCAAAAGCTGACCGAGCCGAAGCGACCATCCGTGCTGGAGGGCGCATCAGCGTTCAAGTGCTCAACGAGGTAGCGAACGTAGCGCGGCGCAAGCTCGGTATGTCGTGGCCGGATATCAACGAGGTACTTTCGTTGATCCGCTCGCTATGCCCCACGGACCCATTAACGATTGAAATCCACGAGCGCGGCAGGTGGGTTGCCGAACGTTATGGTCTGAGCGTATATGACGCGATGATCGTGGCCGCAGCGCTGGTTGCTGGATGCGAGACGCTCTATTCCGAAGATATGCAGGATGGTCTCGTGATCGAGCGACAAGTAAAGATCTGCAATCCATTCGCGGCCCAGTCGGTGCCGGCACTCTAACTACCCACCGGGAGACTCTACCCGATGTGCCTGATCGTGTTCGACTGGCGACCCGCTGCGGTCTACGGCCCGCTCTTCACGCTCGCCGCGAATCGCGACGAATTTTTCCGCCGCACCGCTGAGCCGATCAGTTGGTGGCACGACACGCCGACCGTCCTGGCCGGCCGCGATCTGGTGGGCGGCGGCACGTGGCTCGGTATGTCGCGCAACGGCCGGTTCGCCGCGCTGACCAATTACCGCGCGCCCCATGAAATGCGCGCCGATGCGCCGACCCGCGGCGCGCTTGTCAGCGACTGGCTCAGCGGCACCGCAAATGGCGCGGCCCAGGGGACGCACGAAACACCGCTCGGCTATCTGCAACACGTCGCGCGAACCGGTGACATTTACAACGGCTTCAATCTGCTCGTCGGCGACTGGACGCGTCGCGAGCTCGCCTGGTACTGCAACCGGTCAAACGCCGCTCCCATGCTGCTCGCGCCCGGCACGCACGGCATCTCGAACGCAGTGCTCGATACCGCGTGGCCGAAGCTGGTCAACAAGCGCGCGGAGCTCGGCACCATGCTCACGCGTGATGCGATGCCGCCGCTCGAACGCCTGATCGATCTGATGCGCGACCCTCGCCTCGCCCGCGACGACGAATTGCCGTCCACCGGCATTCCACTCGAACGGGAACGGGCGCTGTCGGCGGCGTTTATCGAAACGCCCGAGTACGGCACGCGCGGCACGACTGCATTGCGTGTGGTCAGTCACGACGAGGTGATCGGCGTAGCCGTCGCTGAGCGCAGCGACGACAATGGCTCGCACCGGATCGTACGGCCGGGCGACTTCGAGCGCAGCTTCGCATTCAATGTGGAACGCGAGATCGCCTGACGAACGTTTGACTACAAGGCGCTGACTACTCGACCCCGAACGCCGTGCGCAATGCAGACGCGGCATCCGCATGCGCCTCAGCAACACCAGGCACGAAGCCACCCATCTTGAAGAACTCGTGAATCATGCCCGGGTAGCGTTTCAGCGCGACCTGATTGCCGGCTGCGCGCAGTTTCTCCGCGTACGCGTCGCCCTCATCGCTTAACGGATCGTATTCGGCGGTCGCAATCCATGCCGGAGCGAGGCCGCTGAAATCCGGCGCACCGCGCTGGCCGTCGAGCGGCGCGAACCGCCAGTCGTCGCGGTCGCTCTTATCGCGCACGTATTGATTGAAGAACCATTGAATCGTGTCGCCCGACAGCAGGAAGCCGTTGGCAAGCCGCGAGTGCGAATCGGTTTGCTGATAGCCCGTGGCGCCCGGATAGATCAGCAATTGCAGCACGAGTTCGATGCCCGCCTCGCGTGCCAGTACCGCACACACCGTGGCCAGGGTGCCGCCCGCGCTATCGCCGCCCACCGCCAGCCGCGCTGCATCCACACCGTATTCCGCCGCGTGCGCGTGCAGCCAGCTCAATGCATCGAATGCATCGTCAACGGCGGTGGGAAATTTGTGCTCGGGCGCGAGCCGGTAATCGACCGACAACACCGCACACCGGCCATCGCGCGTCAACATGCGGCACAACGCGTCGTGCGTATCGACACTGCCGACCGTGAAGCCGCCGCCGTGGTAATACACCAGCGCCGGCGCGGGCTCGGCCCAGCTCGGCTCGACCGCCTGATAAAGACGCGCGCGAATCGTCGCGCCGTCGCGCGTCGGCACTTGCAGATCTTCCACCGAGAACATGGGCGCGCTCGCGATCTCCAGAATCGGTGCGCTTTTCTCGTAAGACGCGCGCGCCTGCTGCGGCGTCAGGTCGTGAAGCTGCGGGCGCTTCGCGCGCGCGATCATGTCGAGCACCTGCTCGATCTTGGGATTCAACGGCATTTTTGCGTCTGATGGCGCGTGGCACCGAATGTGAGTGGATGTGATGCTGATGCCGTGAGCGCCTAGCTCGCACGCTTCACTTCGGGCTTCAACGACATGGGATCGGTCGGATTGCGCAACTGCTCGATGTCCTCGTGACGCAGTCTCACCGTCGCCATGATGCCCGGATGCGTGACGATATAGAAACGCCGCTCGGCGATCGCTTCGAACGTGATGTCGGCGACGTCGGTGGCAGTCAGCTTGCCCGATTGCACCGCGCGTTGCAGTTGCTTGCCGGCGGCGATCTGCGAGCGGGTCGGGCCGCTGTCGTTGCGCAGTTCCGCGGGCCGCGCGCGTTCCGCGTCGGCGATGCCGGTCGGCACGAAGGCCGGGCACAACAATGAGCAGCCGACCTCGCCGCTACCGGCCAGCTGGGCCGGGTTTGCCGCCTGGGCCAGTTGCAGGTCGTGATAGAGCGTCTCCGTGAGCGACACGACCGCGTGCTTGGAGGCGTTGTAGATGCCCATTGCGGGCGGCGACAGCAAGCCCGCCACCGACGCCGTGTTGACGATATGCGCGGGTTCGTTCTGCCGCAGCATGATCGGCGTGAAGACGCGCACGCCGTGCGCGACGCCCATCACGTTGACGTTGAACACCCATGCCCAGTCGTTCGCCGAGCTTTCCCACAGGAAGCCGCCCGAACCCACGCCCGCGTTGTTGAACAGAAGATGAACCTTGCCGAAGGCCTCGAGCGCCGCTTGCGCGAGCGCTTCGACCTGGGCGGCGTCGGCGACGTCGGTCGGCACGCCGATTGCCTCGGCGCCGCCGGCGCGCAAGGCGTCGACGGTTTGCGCAAGCGCGTCAGGATTGACGTCGGCGAGCACGAGTTTCATGCCGAGCGACGCGCCCTTTTCCGCGAACGCGCGGCCGAAGCCGCTTGCCGCACCGGTGATCACCGCCACCTTGCCTGCGAATTCGAACATCGGTTTTTGCTCCTGGGTTTTGCGCTTCGGGGGAACAGGTTAAGTGCATCGGGCCAGGTCCACCGGCTTACGTTCACCGGCGAACCTTCACGAACGTTTCTCGCGTAGGGCGCTTGACAACCGCCGCGATCAGATCAGCTTGACGAGCTGCTTGCCGAAGTTCTTACCCTTCAGCAGACCAATAAACGCCTCAGGCGCCGCATCGAGCCCTTGCGCGATGGTCTCGCGATATTGCAGCTTCTTTTGCGCGACCAGCGTGCCGAGTTGCTTGAGCGCTTCGGGCCACACCTCCATATGCTCGCTGACAATGAAGCCCTGCACGAGCAGCCGCTGCGTGAGCATCAACGACGGGTGCTTGAGCGGCACCGGCTGGCCATCGTAGCCCGAGATAAAGCCGCACAGTGCGATACGTCCGAACGCGTTCATCCGCGCGAGCGTCACGTCGAGCACTTCGCCACCGACGTTCTCGAAGTAACCATCGACACCGTTCGGCGTCACAGCTTTGAGATCCTGATACAGATTGCCGGCCTTGTAGTCGACGCAGGCATCGAAGCCGAGCGTCTCCACCACATAGCGGCACTTGTCCGCGCCGCCCGCGATGCCGACCGCGCGCGCACCGGCCAGCTTCGCCAGTTGACCGACCACGCTGCCCACCGCGCCGCTCGCCGCGCTCACCACCACCGTTTCGCCCGCTTTCGGCGCGATGATCCGGTTCAAGCCGTACCAGGCGGTGACGCCCGGCATGCCAACCGGCCCGAGATACGCCGATAGCGGCACGTGCGTGTCATCCACTTTCTGCACACCCGCACCGTTCGAGGTGCCATATTCCTGCCAGCCGAACATCGCGACAAGCTTATCGCCGACCGCGAACTTCGGATTCTTCGACTCCACCACTTCGCCCACTGTGCCGCCGATCATCACTTCGTTCAGCGGCTGCGGCGCCGCGTACGACTTGCTGTCGTTCATCCGGCCGCGCATATACGGATCGAGCGAGAGAAAATGGTTGCGCACGCGGAATTCACCATCGGCGAGCGGTGCGAGTGGCGTTTCGACGAGCTTGAAGTTATCGGGCGTAACAGCGCCTTGTGGGCGCGAAGCCAGCACAAATTGACGGTTGATCTGGGGCATGACGATCGTCTCCATGGATTACCGATGTGATCGGTGAGTAATTCGAACGAACGGCGTCAGCAACAAACGGATCCAGCGCGCGACTCGCAACACGCGCTGTCCATCCGGTGATTAGCCGTCGCTTGGACCGGGTTTCGCCGAAGGGTCCGTGCGCAGACGCTGTTGCGTCACGTCGCGGCCCACGGCGAGACGCCGCATGTATTTGAACGTGCCGAGCGCTTTGGCGACGAAGTGGCCTTCGCTGTCGCGAATCTCGCCTTCGCAATAGGCCATGGTGGTCGAGCGGTGCAGCACGCGGCCGGTGGCGCGCAATTCGCCGCGGCCCGGCTGCATGAAGTTGACCTTCATCTCGACGGTGACCACGCCGACGCCGTCGCCGGCCAGACTGCGCGCGGCCATCGCGAGCGCGACGTCGGCGAGCGTCATGGTCACGCCGCCATGCGCGACATCCCACGTGTTCATGTGATCGGGCTGCAACGGCAGCACGACTTCGCTGACGCCATCTGCGGCCGATACGAGTTGCGCGCCGAGCCGGTCGACGAACGGACTTTCGGGCAGCGACGCGCTGCCTGCTTTGGATGAGGGTGAATCGGTGGTCATCTGATTCGATTCAATTCGTTGGCCTGGGACCTCAAATGATAACCGCTAAGGCGTTCGCGCATGCGTGGGGGCCACGCGCGAACGCCTAACGGATAAGGCCGAATGCGTAACGGCGGCGCGCTCACCGGCTGCTTATCAGATCACGCCGCATGCGGCTACGTTGCTCGAACGTCTCTACCGGCCCAGAACCAGCTCGCTACAATGCATGACCCAACCCGCTTCCTTCGAGGTGCCGGTCATGTCCTTCCTTCGCGTTCTGCTGTGCCGCCGTCACGCCGGTCTGGCCGCCATCCTCGCCGTCGTCGCGCTGACGCTCAACGGCTGCGCCGGTCTGTTCGGCGGCGACCCTTTGCGCGTGAGCGTGGCCGGTATCGAACCGGTCGAAGGCCAAGGCCTGGAGATGCGCTTCAACATCAAACTGCGCGTGCAGAATCCCAATGATTCCGCTGTCCAGTTCGACGGCGTGTCGCTCGATCTCGAACTGAACGGCAAACCGTTCGCCAGCGGCGTCAGCGATCAGAGCGGCACCGTGCCGCGCTTTGGCGAAACGGTCGTCAACGTACCGCTGACGGTGCCCGCCTTCACCGCGGTTCGCCAGGCGTTCGCCTTCGCGGGCGCCGTGCAAGCGGGCGCCGCGCAGTCGGGCCAGATTCCGTACATCCTGCGCGGTAAGCTCGCCGGCGGCCTGGCGGGCACGACACGGTTCGTCAATCAAGGTACGTTGAGCCTGCCGTCGCTCGGCCCGGCTTTGCCCTGACGCCTGATCACACCACTTCGAACAAACCCGCCGCGCCCTGGCCGCCGCCGATACACATCGTCACGACGACCCGCTTCGCGCCGCGCCGCTTGCCTTCGATTAGCGCATGGCCGGTCAAACGCGCGCCCGACACACCATACGGATGGCCCACCGCAATCGCGCCGCCGTTGACATTCAGGCGGTCGTGCGGAATGCCGAGTTTGTCGGCGCAATACAGCACCTGCACCGCGAACGCTTCGTTCAGTTCCCACAGGTCGATATCCTCGACCTTCAGGCCTGCCTGCTTGAGCAGCTTCGGCACGGCGAACACCGGGCCGATGCCCATCTCGTCCGGCTCGCAACCGGCCACCGCAAAGCCACGGAAAATGCCGAGCGGTTGCAGACCTTCGCGCTCCGCGACTTTCGCGTTCATCACGACGCACGCCGACGCGCCGTCCGAGAACTGGCTCGCGTTGCCTGCCGTGATCACGCCGCCCGGCATCGCGGTACGAATCTTCGACACGCCTTCGAGCGTCGTGTCGGCACGAATGCCTTCGTCGGCGCTGACGGTGACTTCCTTCGTGAAGAGACGTCCGCTCGCTTTGTCGGCGACACCGGCCAGCACCGTCATCGGCACGATCTCGTCCTTGAACTTGCCGGCTTCGAGCGCGGCCGCGGCGCGCTGTTGCGAACGCACGCCGTATTCATCCTGACGTTCCTTCGAGATCGCGTAGCGCTTCGCGACGTTCTCGGCGGTCTGCAGCATCGACCAGTAAATTTCCGGCTTGTTCTTGCTGAGCCAGCCTTCGGCCAGCATGTGGCGGTTCATCTCGTTCTGCACGCACGAGATCGATTCCACGCCACCCGCGACGAACACGTCGCCCTCACCGGCGATCACGCGTTGCGCAGCCAGTGCGATCGTCTGCAAACCGGACGAGCAGAAACGGTTCACCGTCATGCCCGGCACGCTGACCGGCAAACCGGCGCGCAGTGCGATCTGGCGCGCGATGTTGGCGCCCGTCGCGCCTTCCGGATTCGCGCAGCCCATGATCACGTCTTCGATGCGCGCCGGGTCCAGCTTCGCGCGCTCGACAGCGGCCTGCGTCACATGCCCGCCGAGCGTCGCGCCGTGCGTCATGTTGAAACCGCCGCGCCATGATTTGGCGAGGCCCGTACGGGCGGTCGATACGATTACGGCGTCAGTCATGCATGTCTCCTGTGTCGACCAGAGTTAGCGCTTTAGCGCTTACTCTGGTCCCATACAAAGTTGTCGACCCGAGTTAGCGTGTCGACCAGAGTTGGCGCTTTAGCGCCTACTCTGGTCCCACAGCGCCTACTCTGGTCCCATCCAAGTCGGTTGGTACTTCCAGATGTTGATGGTGGGCACTTGCGGATCGCTCAGCCGCCCACGTCACTCATTTCACTCATTTCGCCCTGGCGGCGGTGATTCAGCCGTTGAACCCACGGCCCTTCGCCGCAAGCTCGACGATGCTCGACGCCAACTGCCACGCGTCGCCATTCGGCCGCGACGCATAGCGGCGAATCGCGCGCTCGACGTTGTAGAGGCCGACCGTATCCGCGTACAGCATCGGGCCGCCACGATAGAGCGGGAAGCCGTAACCGGTCAGGTAAACCATGTCGATGTCCGACGCCTTCGACGCAATGCCCTCCTCGAGAATCTTCGCGCCTTCGTTGACGAGCGCAAACACCAGACGCTCGACGATTTCCTCGTCGCTGATCTTGCGGCGCTCGGCGTTGGCTTCCTTCGAGAACGCCGTAATCATCTCGTCGACCACTTTCGACGGATACGCAGTGCGGTCGCCCGCCTTGTAGTCGTACCAGCCGCCACCGGTTTTCTGCCCGAAGCGCCCCGTCTCGCACAGCCGGTCGGCGATCTTCGAGTAGTGCATGTCCGGATGTTCCTGATAGCGGCGCTTGCGGATCGCCCAGCCGATGTCGTTACCGGCCAGATCGCTCATGCGGAACGGGCCCATCGCAAAACCGAACTTCTCGATGGCCTTGTCCACTTGCGCGGGCAATGCGCCTTCTTCGAGCATGAAGAGTGCTTGACGGATGTACTGCTCGATCATCCGGTTGCCGATAAAGCCGTCGCACACGCCCGAGACCACCGCGGTCTTCCTGATCTTCTTCGCGAGCTTCATGACGGTGGCGAGCACGTCTTTCGCCGTCTCCTTGCCGCGCACCACTTCGAGCAGCTTCATCACGTTGGCCGGGCTGAAAAAGTGCATGCCGACCACATCCTGCGGACGCAACGTGTACGCGGCGATCCTGTCGACATCCAGCGTCGAGGTATTCGATGCGAGGATCGCGCCTTGTTTCGCCACTTCGTCGAGACGCTTGAACACCTGCTCTTTGACGCCGAGTTCTTCGAACACCGCTTCGACGATCAGGTCGGCGTTCTTCAGGTCGTCGTAGGAAAGCGTCGGCGTGATCAGCGCCATGCGCTGTTCCAGCACCTCTGGCTTGAGCTTGCCTTTCTTGACGGTCGCTTCGTAGTTCTGGCGGATCGTGGCGA
This sequence comes from Paraburkholderia sp. RL17-337-BIB-A, assembly GCF_046025895.1. Taxonomy (NCBI): domain Bacteria; kingdom Pseudomonadati; phylum Pseudomonadota; class Betaproteobacteria; order Burkholderiales; family Burkholderiaceae; genus Paraburkholderia; species Paraburkholderia sp. RL17-337-BIB-A. The sequence goes on from NZ_JARESY010000001.1 coordinate 2,311,361, forward strand.
GGCCACGGTCGAGTGCTTCCTGCCTTGTTTCCAGCAGCGTGACCGGAATGCCCGCGTTGATGAAGTTCATCGCGATGCCGCCGCCCATCGTGCCGGCACCGATCACGGCGACCTGTCTGATCTCACGAGCAACCGTATCGGAAGGCACATCGGGAATCTTGCTCGCCGCGCGTTCGCCGAAGAACGCATGACGCAGCGCATGGCTTTCCGGCGTCTGTACGAGCGCGATAAAGCATTCGCGTTCGAAGGCAAGGCCCTTGTCGAAACCGTTTTGCACGCCCGCTTCCACGGCGTCGATGCACTTCAGCGGCGCGGGGAAATTCTTCGCCATCGCCGTGACGGTATTGCGCGCGAACTGGATGAAGCCAGCCGCATTCGGATGCTCGATCTTGCGCTCGCGCACCTTCGGATGCGGGCCCACTTTCGCGCCGACCTTGCGGGCCAACGCGAGCGCCGCTTCGGCCAGATCGCCTTGCGCCACTTCGTCGAACAAACCCGAGTCGGCCAGTTTCTCCGACATCACCGGCGCACCGGAGACGATCATGTTGAGCGCGGCTTCGAGGCCGATGGCGCGCGGCAGACGCTGCGTGCCGCCCGCGCCCGGCAGAATGCCGAGCTTCACTTCCGGCAGCGCGATCTGCGCGCCGGGTGCGGCGATGCGGTAATGCGCGCCGAGCGCCAACTCCAGCCCGCCGCCCATTGCGACGCTGTGAATCGCGGCAACCACCGGCTTCGCGCTGCCCTCGACGGTCTTGATGACCGTGGCGAGCGTCGGCTCCTGGGTCGCCTTCGGCGTGTTGAATTCGGTAATGTCGGCACCGCCCGAGAAGGCTTTGCCCGCGCCTGTCAGCACAATCGCCTTGATGGCCGGATCGTTCTGCGCGCGCTCGATCCCTTCGACGATACCAGCTCGCGTCGAGAGGCCGAGGCCGTTTACGGGGGGATTGTTCAGCGTGATGACGGCCACGCCGTCATGAGTTGTGTAGTCCACTGCCATCTGCCTGTCTCCATGCGATGAGGCGGCGCATGACGCGCCGCCCGTCCCAGTTCACCGAGCCACAGAAAGATCGACTCGTGAGTCGAGCCATTCTGCGACTTTCCCGGGGTCAGCAGGCAGAATACACAAAAAAGCACGCTCGTTCAATTTATCCTTGGACGGGGTTTCCCCTGGCGAGCGGCGTGAGTGGGCAATCCTTTTCGTCTGCGAGCGCGGACGGCAGGATATGGTCGCGGAAGGTGTCGCGCAGCTTGAGTTTCTGCAGCTTGCCGGTGGCCGTGTGCGGCAGTTCGTCGACGAAGGCGACGTCGTCGGGAATCCACCATCTGGCGACCTTGCCGTCGTAGAACGCGAGCAGTTCTTCGCGCGTCACGTCGAAACCGGCTCGCTTGACGACTACCAGCAACGGCCGCTCGGTCCACTTCGGATGCGCGCAGGCAATGCACGCGGCTTCGGCCACCGCGGGGTGCGCGATGGCGACATTCTCGATGTCGATCGAACTGATCCACTCGCCGCCCGACTTGATCACGTCTTTCGAGCGATCCGTGATGTGCAGAAAGCTGTCACGGTCGATGGTGGCGACGTCGCCGGTCGGAAACCAGCCGTCCACGAGCGGCGAGTCGTCCTTGCGGAAATACCGGTCGATCACCCACGGCCCGCGCACGTGCAGATCGCCGAACGCGACACCGTCCCACGGCAGATCGCGGCCGTCTTCGCCGACGATCTTCATATCGACGCCATACAGCACATGGCCCTGCTTCTCGAGCAGTTTGCGCTGCTCCGCCAACGGACGCTGACTCTGTTCCCACGTCAGTTTCGACAAGGTACCGAGCGGTGACATTTCGGTCATACCCCATGCATGGATCACCTGCACGCCGTACTCATCTTCGAAGGCGCGCAGCATGGCCGGCGGACAGGCTGAGCCGCCGATCACCGTGCGATTCAGCGAAGAGAAACGCACCTTGGCCTCGCGCAGATAGCTGAGCAAGCCGAGCCACACGGTCGGCACGCCGGCCGAATACGTGACGCGTTCGGTTTCCATCAATTCATACAGCGATTTGCCGTCGAGATCCTTGCCGGGAAAGACCAGCTTCGCACCGGTCAGCGGCGCGGAGTGCGGAATGCCCCAGGCGTTCACATGAAACATCGGCACGACTGGCAGCACGGAGTCGCGCGCGGACAGGCTCATGGCATCGGGCAGCGCTGCGCCGAACGCGTGCAGCACCGTCGAGCGATGCGAATACAGCGCGCCCTTCGGATTGCCGGTGGTGCCGGACGTATAGCAAAGGTACGACGCCTGCCGCTCGTCGAGCTGCGGCCATTCGTAATGGCCGTCCTGTGCGTCCAGCAACGTTTCATAGCTGAGTGCCGGTGATTGCATCTTCGGCACATGGGCTTCGTCGGCCAGTGCGATCCAGCCGCGCACTTTGGGACACTGTGGCGCGAGACAATCGACGAGCGGCGCGAACGTGGTGTCGAACAGCACGTAGGCGTCGTCGGCGTGATTGACGATGTAGGCGATCTGGTCGGGAAAGAGACGCGGATTGATCGTGTGGCACACGGCGCCGAAGCCGGTGATGCCGTAATACGCTTCCAGATGGCGGTAGCCGTTCCAGGCCAGCGTGGCCACCCGCTCGCCGGGCTCGACGCCGAGCGCGATCAGCGCCTGCGCCAGCTGCTTCGCGCGCTTTTCGCAGTCGCGGTAGGTGTAGCGATGCACGTCGCCTTCGATGCGCCGCGACACGATCTCGGTGTCGCCGAAATGCCGCGCGGCATGCGCGAGCAACGAGGACACAGTGAGCGGCACGTCCATCATCTGGCCAAACAGCGGCGTCGTCATCGTCATAAAGAGAACTCTCCTCGCCTTGTGCGTCATTGGGGTGCAGCTCGGGGCCGTGCGGCGCGCACCGTTGGTCGCAGGGGACGTTGCGGTGGCTCGCGTGGCGCGTTTTGAAGCGGCGCAGGCGCACTCTGGCGGGAGACGCCCGGGACACAGGCGGCGTCGGCCTAAGGGCCGGCCAGCAGCGCCGCGGGCGCCGACTTACAATATCGGTTAATCCAGAGGCGCTCAACATGTCGTTTTCCCCAAGCATTGCAGGGTTATCCGGGCCTTTATCGGCTCTCTCCGACGCACTCGTTACTTCGCCCGAAAGCGCGTTTGCGCGACTCGGCAGCGCGTTTCTGACGCGCCTGCCCGCGGCGCCGCTCAGTGCGCCCTACCTGGTCGGATTCTCCGAAGAAACCGCTGCGTTGCTCGGTTTAGCACCGGGCCTCCAGAACGATCCGGGCTTCGCCGAACTCTTCTCCGGCAACACAACGCGCGAGTGGCCTTCCGCAGCACTGCCGTACGCGTCGGTGTATTCGGGGCATCAGTTCGGCGTGTGGGCCGGCCAGCTCGGCGACGGCCGCGCGCTCGGTCTGGGCGAAATCGAACACCACGGCCAACGCTTCGAGCTGCAACTCAAAGGCGCGGGCCGCACGCCCTATTCGCGCATGGGCGACGGCCGCGCGGTGTTGCGTTCGTCGATCCGCGAGTATCTGTGTTCGGAAGCGATGCATCACCTCGGCATTCCGACCACGCGCGCGCTGTGCGTGATCGGCTCCGACCAGCCGGTGCGCCGCGAGGAAGTCGAAACCGCGGCGGTTGTCACGCGCGTGGCGCCGAGCTTCGTGCGCTTCGGGCACTTCGAGCATTTCTATTCGAACGATCGCGTCGACGCACTGCGCGCGCTCGCCGATCATGTGATCGAACGCTTCTATCCGCACTGCCGCGAAGCCGACGATCCGTATCTTGCGCTGCTCGATGAGGCGGTGAGGTCGACAGCCGATCTGATGGTCGAATGGCAAGCTGTCGGTTTCTGCCACGGCGTGATGAATACCGACAACATGTCGATCCTCGGTCTCACGATCGACTACGGCCCGTTCGGTTTCATGGATGGTTTCGACGCCGGCTACATCTGCAATCACTCCGACTCGCAAGGCCGTTACGCGTACAAGATGCAGCCGCAGATCGCGTACTGGAACCTCTTCTGTCTTGCACAGGGCTTGCTGCCGCTGCTGGGCGTTCAGCATGAGGAAAGCGTACGCGGCGACAAGTCGATCGAAGACGCGCAGCGTGTGCTCGGCGGCTTCAAGGACCGTTTCGCGCCGGCCCTGGAAAACCGCATGCGCGCCAAACTTGGCCTCGAAACCGAGCGCGATGGCGACGATATTCTGATCAACCGCCTGTTCGAAGTGATGCACGCAAACCGTGCGGATTTCACGCTGACATTCCGCAATCTGGCGCGTATTTCGAAGCACGACGCGAGCGGCGACGCGCCGGTGCGCGACCTGTTCCTCGAGCGCGCCGCGTTCGATGCGTGGGCGAACGACTACCGCGTGCGCCTGTCCGAGGAAACCCGCGACGACGCCGCGCGCGCCATTGCAATGAACCGTGTGAACCCCAAATTCGTACTTCGCAATCATCTGGCGGAAACAGCGATCCGCCGCGCGAAAGAGAAGGATTTCTCCGAAGTGGAGCGTTTGGCGGCCGTGCTGCGCCGCCCGTTCGACGAACAGCCGGAACACGAGGCGTATGCGGGGCTGCCGCCGGATTGGGCCAGCTCGCTGGAAGTGAGTTGCTCTTCGTGACGCCGAGTCGAACTCGCTTGAATCAGCTTTGAATCCACTTGAACACGCTTGAATCCGCTGAATCCGTGTGATGAGCCAAATCTCCCTGAACACTTTGCAGCCCCGAATGCAGCCCCGAAAAACAAGCCCGAGACAGGAACCCCAATCATGAACAAACCTGACGACATCAAGACCGACGCCCCCGCCGTGCAAAAAGATGAGGCCGAATGGCGCAACCAGCTCTCCGACATCGAATACCAGGTGACCCGCAACGCCGCCACCGAGCGCCCCTTCACCGGCCGCTATCACGACCACTGGGACCGCGGCATCTATGACTGCGTGTGCTGCGGCACGCCGCTGTTCGAATCGGATACCAAGTTCGACGCCGGTTGCGGCTGGCCGAGCTACTTCAAGCCGATCAACGGCGAAGTGATTGCCGAGAAAACCGACCGCTCGCACGGCATGCTGCGCATCGAGGTGCAGTGCAAGAACTGCGGCGCGCATCTGGGCCACGTGTTCGAAGACGGACCGGCGCCGACCGGTCTGCGTTACTGCATCAATTCGGCTGCGTTACAATTCGAGCCCAAGTAACGCAGCGCGGAGTTCGGCGCCGGATGAAGGGTGTCCCGGCCGGCGGGCGCCTAAGGGCGCCAAAGTGTGTCACACACTGCCCGCCGGCCACGATACCCTTCATCCTGCTTGCAAACCGGACAATCCGGCGCCGGCAGTCACAGTGCGAATGGCTAGCGCCACGCACCGGCCCGCCGCGGCGGGTTCAACCAGCCACCCATCACGGCGCATCGCGTCCCTCTTTCTCCGACCCACTCTCCGAATTCCCGACCAGATAATGAAATTCCTGTTCGATCTGTTCCCGATCATCCTGTTTTTCGTCGCCTTCAAGATTTGGGGCATTTTCACGGCGACGGCAGTGGCGATCGTCGCCACGCTGGTCCAGATCGCGTGGGTGGCCTTCCGCCACCGCAAGGTCGATCCAATGCTATGGGTGAGCCTCGGCGTCGTCACCGTATTCGGCGGCGCGACGCTCGTGCTGCACAACGACACCTTCATCAAATGGAAACCGACCGTGTTGTACTGGGCGTTTTCGGTCGCGTTGATCGTCTCGCAGTTGGCCTTCAACAAGAACCTGATCGAAGCGATGATGGGCAAGCAGATCACGCTGCCGCACGCGATCTGGGGCAAGCTCAATGTCGTCTGGGCGATTTTCTTCGTGCTGCTCGGACTGGTTAACCTGTTCGTCGCGTATAACTACACGACCGATCAGTGGGTCAATTTCAAGCTGTTCGGCGCCACTGGATGTCTGGTGGTGTTCATCGTCGGACAGAGCTTGTGGCTGTCGAAGTATATGAAGGAAGAATGACATGACAAGCGATGTATTCATGCACGCCACCACCGCGGAACGCGCGGCGTTGATCGAGGCGCGTCTCACCGCGGCGCTCGCGCCGATCGCCTCGATCCAGATCACGGATGACAGCGCGCAGCACGCAGGCCACGCAGGCGCCTCCGCCGGCGGTCATTTCAGTGTCACGATCGTGGCGGCCGCATTCGCCGGCAAGGCCCGCGTGGCGCGGCATCGCATGGTGTATGATGCGCTGGCCGATGCCATGCAGCGCGGCATTCACGCCCTTGCAATCACGGCGTATACGCCCGAAGAATTCGCTTTGTTGCCCCGCTAGGAACCTTTCGATGACCTTGAAGAAAACCCGCCTTTGGGTATTGCTGGCTGCCTTTGCGGCCGCACCTGCATTCGCACAGAACATTGCCGTCGTAAACGGCACGCCGATTCCGAAAGCGCGCGCCGATGCGCTGATCGATCAACTGGTTCATCAGGGCCAGCAAGACACGCCGCAGTTGCAAATGGCCGTGCGCGAAGAGCTGGTGAACCGCGAAATCCTGATGCAGGAAGCGCTGCGTCGCGGCCTGCCGAATCGTCCGGACATCAAGGCGCAAATCGCCGTGGCGCAACAAACCGTCGTGCTGCGCGCGCTGATCGAAGACTTCGTGAAGAACAACGCGCCGACCGACGCCGAGGTCACCGCGCGTTACAACTCGCTGATCAAGGACGCGGGCGGCAAGGAATATCACCTGCACCACATCCTCGTCGACAACGAACAGCAGGCGAAGGATCTGATCGCCAAGATCAAGGCCGGCACGAGCTTCGAAGACCTGGCCAAGCAATACTCGAAGGACCCGGGATCGGGCAAGAACGGCGGCGACCTGGACTGGTCGGACCCGAAGGCCTACGTGCCTGAATTCGCGGACGCGGCCACGCACCTGCAGAAAGGCCAGATGACCGACACGCCGGTGCATACGCAATTCGGCTGGCACATCATTCGTGTCGACGACGTGCGCAACGTCACGCCGCCGCCGCTCGAGCAAGTGCGTCCGCAGATCGTGCAGCAGATCCAGCAGGAAAAGCTGCAGGCGTTCGAAGAAGGTCTGCGTAAGAACGCGAAGATTCAGTAAGCGTTGTTTGCCTGCTGCTTCGCAAAAGACCGCCCTTGTGGCGGTTTTTTTTATGCTCCGTCTTGTTCAGCGTTTCAGCTCCCGCGCTAACCGTTTTCGATGCATAAAACAAGGCCCTGTTCAGCCATCGACTGAACAGGGCCTTGTTTATGTGGAATCAACTAACTCAGCAAGAATGCCGGTATCACTTGCGCAGTGCCCTGCTCATCTCTGCAAGCGGCATGGCAACGATCGAGTCGAGCAACCGGACTTCGCCGGCATTCGGCTTTGCGACCTCGTCGACGGCTCGCCGGGTGTCCGCGACCCGGGTGCCGACAACGGCCAGCATTTCGTCCAGCAATTTTTCCGAGCCTTTGGGCGCGAGGCCAAGCGCTTCGCCGAATGCCAGCATGTTCTTTCTGGAAACGTCCGCGAACTGAGTGGCCGCTCCGATCGGCATTGTCAGATCGCACTGCGGCCAGCGGTCCCGCTGTTGCGGCTGATAGGTCGGCGTATGGTAGACGACTGTGCTGACCAGATCGTAAAACGGCGCCAACCTATAGCCTCGGGCGTTGACGAAGAACGAGAGGTTTTTCAGGTGGGAATCCGCGTTGCCGATGAGCACGTTGAAGACCGCCCAGCGGAATATATCGAGACGTGCCATTGCCCGCGTGCCTGTCTTTTCAATCGCATCCCTGAGTACCTGCGCCGTGGCGTTCTGGTATTTGAAGTTGCGGTCGTAGTTCAACAGTTGCATCGCGTCGACCGTATGCAAGCGCCGAACCGGCTCAGCGGCCGTATCGCGGTCGAAGCGGTCGATCACATAGCAGGCCGAGGGCACGCGCATAAAATGCGTAGGCGGCACGCGCACGCCCATCGCTCGTGCCAGCTGCATGCAGAAAAATTCATTTATCGCTGAATGAGGATAGCCGGTGCTTCGCATGTCAGGCTTGAGCAGATGCATTGACGGCTCATTGCCCACGGGCTCAAAGAGCTGGTAGTTCGGCGCGTCGCCTTGCAAGGACAGCAGCAGTTTTTGTTGGGCACCCGCTGCGGACATGCGCTTGGGCGCGGTAGCGGTGAGCGCTCGTTGCGGCATGGCCTGAATGCGAGCCTCCAGGTCCACGTACGACAAAGGCTGCAGACCACCGGAAGCTTCCTGTTCGCCCTCGGCGAGGAGCGTCAAGGCGCCTGCCGACTCCCGGCCGTAGTACGCAAGCAGCCCCCATGCATCGCTCGCATTGACTTTGGCTTCGCGAGCGAGCGCCGTGCGCATCTCCTCTTCAGGCAAAAGATTGTCGAAGAACCATTGCACCGGCCGCTGGCTCGAGCCATCGACAAAAGGTTCTGCATGCAGAGGGAAAGCGGGTGAAAGCACGAACGCGTCTTCGCGGTCGAGCCAGGTTTTATCGTAGGTAAATGACCAGATACCGCCCTCATCGCTCACCACGCCAACGCGCTGGCCATTCGCGTAGGCGACGAGCGTTCTAGCTGCCATGAGTCACCCGCCGGCGATGGCGCGGTTGGGTGGCGAAGCCGGGAGGAATGTCTACGGACACCTGCGCGCGCAGGACAATGCCCAGTTCGCCGAGCAGGTGCAGCACCTTGCCGATTTGAGCCGTCGGCTTACCCGCCTCGATATGCGTGATGAACTTTGGCGACAGACCCGTGGCGATGGCGACGTCGTCGCGCGTCAGCCCCTGTGCAAGCCGTGACGCCCGCAACAGATCACCCAACACCGTCATGTTGCTGATGAAAACGTCAGATTGCCCCATTCTTCGCCCCTCGCGTTCGTACCCGCTCGGGAACATTATGCCATCAGACGAAGCTGGCGGCGCGAATTCGTACCCGAGCGGGAACCAGCGAGGCGTCGTGTATGCCAATATCGAGCTTTCGTACCCGAGCGGGTACGAAGAGGGTGGATTGGGATATATGGGGCTCTCTCGTACCCGAGCGGATACGGATCCGGCATCAGCCTGCCGCGCGTAAATAGCGCAGCAGACTGCCCGCCTACCTCAACCCAACCAGCGCCGTGCGTTCTGGAACACGCGCAGCCACGGGCTCGCGTCCGTGCTGCCCTCGCCCCAGCCTTCCGGATGCCAGCTCATCTGCACCGCACGATGCACGCGCTCGGTATGCGGCATCAGCACGCTGAAGCGGCCATCGGGTGTCGTGACCGACGTGATGCCGTTCGGCGATCCATTCGGGTTGAACGGATACTGCTCCGTTGCCTGACCACGGTGGTCCACGAAGCGCATCGCAACGGCCACCTTCGACGCATCGCCTTGCTGCGAGAAGTCCGCGTAGCCTTCGCCGTGGGCGATTGCAACCGGAATGCGCGAACCTTCCATGCCGGCGAAGAAGATCGACGGCGACGCCTGCACTTCGACCAGCGAGAAGCGCGCTTCGAATTTTTCCGATTTGTTGCGCGTGAACTTCGGCCAAGCTTCGGCGCCCGGAATCATCGAGGCGAGACTGCTCATCATCTGGCAGCCGTTGCAGATGCCCAGCGCAAACGTATCTTCGCGGCCGAAGAACGCCGCGAACATGTCGGCCAGTTGCGAGTTGAAGCGGATCGCCTTTGCCCAGCCTTCGCCGGCACCCAACGTGTCGCCGTACGAGAAGCCGCCGCACGCCACCGCACCGGCGAAATCCGCCAGGTTGGCGCGACCGGCCAGCAGGTCGCTCATGTGCACGTCGTGCGCGTCGAAGCCGGCGCGGTCGAATGCATAGGCCGTTTCGAGGTGCGAGTTCACGCCCTGCTCGCGCAGGATCGCGACACGCGGACGCGCGCTCTTGCCGACGAATGGCGCAGCCATGTCTTCAGAGGGATCGAACGTGAGAACCGGCGAGATGCCCGGATCGGCCGCGTCGGAGAGCGCATCGTATTCGGCATCGGCGCACGCCGGGTTGTCGCGCAGACGCGCAATACGCCAGCTCACCTCACTCCACGTGCGATGCAGTTCCGTGCGCGGCGCTTCGTAGATCTTCTTCGCGTCGCGATAGATTTCGATCGCGTCGCGCTCGTTGGTCTTGCCGATCACGTGCGAGCACGCCGACAGACCCTGTTCACGCAACGCGCCCAGCACCGCGTCGCGGTCCGCCGCGCGCACCTGAATCACGGCGCCCAGTTCCTCGTTGAAGAGCGCGCGGATCGTGCGATCTTCGCGGCGGCCGCTGGTCTGCTTCGCCCAGTCTTTCGCGTCGCCGTAATCGGATTCGTGATTCGGATCGAGCACCAGCATGTCGACATTCAGCGACACGCCGACGTGACCCGCGAACGCCATTTCGCACACCGTCGCCCACAGACCGCCGTCAGAACGGTCGTGGTACGCGAGCAGCTTGCCGTCGCTGTTCAGCGCCTGGATCGCCGTGAAGAAGCGCTTCAGGTCTTCCGCATCGTCGACGTCCGGCACCGTGTCGCCGACCTGCTGCGTGACTTGCGCGAGGATACTGCCGCCGAGTCGATGCTTGCCGCGGCCGAGGTCGATGGCGATCAGCACGGAGTCGCCCACGCCGTCCGTTCCGCTCGCGCGGCGCAGTTGCGGCGTGAGGTGGCGGCGCACGTCTTCAACCGGCGCGAATGCCGAGATGATCAACGAGACCGGCGCGACCACTTCCTTCGCCACGCCACGGTCTTCCCACTTGGTGCGCATGGACAGCGAATCCTTGCCGACCGGAATGCTGATGCCGAGCGCCGGGCACAGTTCCATGCCGATCGCCTTGACCGTGTCGTACAGCGCCGCGTCTTCGCCCGCTGCGCCGCACGCGGCCATCCAGTTTGCCGACAGCTTCAATTTGTCCAGCGACGCGATCGGCGCCGCCGCGATGTTGGTGACCGCCTCGCCGACCGCCATGCGGCCCGAGGCCGGTGCGTTGATGACCGCCAAAGGCGTGCGTTCGGCCATCGTCATTGCTTCGCCGCGGAAGCCCGCATAGTCCATCGTGGTGATGGCGACGTCGGCAACCGGCACTTGCCACGGGCCGACCATCTGGTCACGCGCGGTCGTGCCGCCCACCGAGCGGTCGCCGATCGTGATCAGGAACGACTTGCTGGCAACCGTCGGGTGACGCAGCACGCTCACCGCCACTTCGGACAAGGCGATGCCGGTGACATCCACAGGCTCGAGCTTCTGCTCGACGCGCTTCACGTCGCGATGCATGCGCGGCGCCTTGCCGAGCAGCACTTCCATCGGCATGTCGACGGGCTCGTGTGCGGCGTCGTGGTTCGATTCGGAGTCGATCACCTTCAGTTGACGCTCGGCCGTGGCCTTGCCGACCACCGCGAACGGGCAGCGCTCGCGCTCGCACATCGCTTCGAAGGCCGGCAGATCCGCCGGCGCAATCGCCAGCACGTAACGCTCTTGTGCTTCGTTCGACCAGATTTCGCGCGGCGACAAACCGCTCTCTTCCAGCTGGATCTTGCGCAGATCGAAGATCGCGCCCTTGCCCGCACCGTCCACCACTTCCGGGAACGCGTTCGACAAGCCGCCCGCGCCGACGTCGTGAATGCTCAGAATCGGGTTTTTCTCGCCGAGTTGCCAGCACGCATTGATGACTTCCTGCGCGCGACGCTCGATTTCCGGGTTGCCGCGCTGGACCGAGTCGAAGTCGAGTTCAGCCGTGTTCGTGCCAGTCGCCATCGAGCTGGCCGCACCACCGCCCATGCCGATGCGCATCCCCGGACCGCCGATCTGGATCAGCAGCGAGCCTTCCGGCAGATCGTGCTTATGCGTGTGCTGATCGGAAATATTGCCGATGCCGCCAGCGATCATGATCGGCTTGTGATAGCCGCGCACCAGACCCGCGACGTTCTGCTCATATGCACGGAAATAGCCGCCCAGATTCGGCCGGCCGAATTCATTATTGAACGCGGCGCCGCCGAGCGGGCCGTCGATCATGATTTGCAGCGGCGACGCGATGCGGTCGGGACGGCCGTACGCTTCGTGCTTGTCGTCCGGATTACGGTGCGCGAGCGGCTGCGCTGCATCGCGGGCGTTCTCCCATGCTTCGACGCCGTCCGGCAATTCCAGATTCGACACCGTGAAGCCCGCCAGGCCCGCCTTCGGACGCGCGCCGCGCCCGGTCGCGCCTTCGTCGCGGATTTCGCCGCCCGCGCCGGTAGAGGCGCCCGGGAATGGCGAGATCGCGGTCGGGTGGTTATGCGTTTCCACCTTCATCAAGGTGTGCGTCAATTCGACGTTGCGGCGATAGTGCTCAGGCATGGCGCCGGGTTCAGCCGGCGTGCGCGGGAACCAGCGCTCGGCCACGCCGCCCGCCATGATCGCCGAGTTGTCCGAATACGCGACGATCGTGCCCTGCGGGTTCAGCTTCTCGGTGTTGCGGATCATGTTGAACAGCGAGATGTCCTGCTTCTCGCCGTCGATGGTCCATTCCGCGTTGAAAATCTTGTGGCGGCAGTGCTCGCTGTTGGCCTGCGCGAACATCATCAGTTCGACGTCTGTCGGGTTGCGGCCGAGTTTGGTGAATGCGTCCACCAGGTAGTCGATTTCGTCGTCGGCGAGCGCGAGGCCCAGTTCCGTGTTCGCCGCTTCCAGCGCGCCGCGGCCGTTGCCGAGCACGTCGACGGTTTGCAGCGGCTTGGCCGGCAGTTCGTCGAACAGATGCAACGCGTGGTCCCGCGAGGGCGAAACACTTTCGGTCATGCGGTCGTGCAGCGCCGCGGCGACGGCCGCGCGGGCTTCGTCGGAGAGCGCCTTCTTGCCGCCCAGCAGGCCGCTCTTCAGCGTGACCGTGTATTCGATGCCACGTTCGATTCGCCGAACCTGCGTCAAACCGCACAGATGAGCAATATCGGTTGCCTTGCTGGCCCACGGCGACACCGTGCCGAAGCGCGGCACCACCAGGAAAGTTTCGGCCGTGCCGCGCTCTCTGGTTTCTTCGAGCGGATCGCCGTAATGCATCAGCGCCTCGATCTTCGCGGTGTCTTCCGCGGAAAGCGGGGTTTGCGCGTTGACGAAGTGCAGATACTGGCCGCGCACGCCGGTGATGTTGGCGTCGATGCGCGTAAGCGTTTCGAGCAGGCGGGTTTGACGGAAATCGGAAAGGGCCGAAGCGCCGGGGAAACACGAGAAGTGGGCCATGGACTTGACGTTGCGTCGCTAATGATGCCGATGAGTGATGCCGATGAGTCGCGCGTGAAGGCGACGTGAGGCGCAAAGGAAGTCCGGGATTATACCCCGGGAACGCACTTCCGGCGGCCATGGGACGTGTCCGGGCGGCCGCGGCCGCGTGCTCGCGAATGGGGACGCCCGACTGCCGCGTGCTCGTGAATGTGTTCTCCCGATACGACATCGGGTCGACATGCCGATGCTTTAATCGACGCGCAAGTGGGGCAATTCATTCGCCCGGACGCGTCGGCGGCGCTGCGCATCGCGGCGGCGCCCCCCGATGCGCGAACACGTCCGCCACGCGAACCGCAAACTCATTCGAACAGGCATGTCATGAACGTCAACCGCTATGGCAGTACCGCTCAGACTTCGTATCCGCCGGCTTTGATGCAGCCGCCCCCGGGCATGGGCGCCGCACTCACGCGGACGACGCCGCGCATCTATGCGCCGGACGAGACGCCGCGCGCGCCGCTTGGCAATGCGGCAGCCGGGCTCCCACGAGGCGAGCCGGACGGCCGGGCGCCGAGGATTGGAGGCGGGCCTCAGCCGCTTGAACGCATTGGCGGAAAAGCGGTGCTGGATAAGCTGGACGATTCGGGTAAGCGGGTCCAGGACGGCAAAGGCAATCCGGTTCGCGACACGTGGGACGCGGATGGGCGGCACACTCGCGACAGCGTGAGCGCCGACGGTACGCGGATTCGCGACACGTGGGACGCGGACGGCAAGCGCACCCGCGACAGCATGGATGCCAACGGTACGCGTGTTCACGAGACGTGGGGCGCGGACGGCAAGCGCACCCGCGACAGCGTGGACGCCAACGGTACGCGTGTTCACGAGACGTGGGACGCGGAGGGCAAGCACACCCGCGACAGCGTGGACGCCGACGGTACGCGTATTCACGACACGTGGGACACGGACGGCAAGCACACCCGCGACAGTTGGGACGCTGACGGCGAACACATCCACGAGAGTTCAAACGAAAGCGGAAAACACGTTCGCGACAGATGGGATTTGAGCGGTAACCATATACGCGACACGTGGGACGAGAACGGCAACCACATCCGAGACGTCTGGGACGCGGACGGCAAGCACAAACGCATCGTCTGGCACGAAAACGCCAACAACATCCCTCCTGCGATGGACGCCGACGGTCTCACGTCCGGCTCCGCAGGCCGCAACGAACATCCGCTGCCTCGACCCGTGGTCGGCGACGCTCCGGCGTCGTCGCCGCTCCCGGGCAATGGCGGCGGCAACCCGCCTTCGGAACCTGTCGGCGGAGCGGGTGGCGGTGAACCCTCCTCGCCCATCGGCGGCGGCGGTGGCGCCCAACCCTCCGGGCCCATCGGCGGTGGCGGCGGTGGCGGTGGCGGTGGCGGTCAACCCTCCGCGCCCATCAGCGGCGGCGGTGGCGGTCAACCCTCCTCGCCCATCGGCGGCGGCGGTGGCGCCCAACCCTCCGGGCCCATCGGCGGCGGCGGTGGCGGTGGCGGCGGCGGTCAACCCTCCGGGCCCATTGAAGACGGCGGTGGCGCCCAACCCTCCGCGCCCATCGGCGGCGGCAGTGGCGACATCCAGGTGCCCGACAACAACACCGGTTACACAAACTACGATCAACCCGCCCCCGGCTCCGCGCGCACCCCGGCGCTGGTCGGGCTCACGCCGGAGCAAGGCGGGATAGTGACCAGCGCCTATCAACACGTGAAGCGCATGATCGACAGCGCGCTCGACAAGCTCGAATCCGGTCACCCGGACGACAACTTTTCGCGCTGGTTCGGCAACCCGACTCAGCGGAATGTGCAGAAAGTCGAACAGGTTCTGACCCACATGCAGCACGCCATGTCGCACGACCAGTTCACCTTCGTCCTCGGTGCGCCGCACGACAACTCGGAACTGGCTCACGTGCAATCGAATTCGCCCCATCAGATCAACCTGAAGCCGCACTTCTTCGATCACGCGTTCGGCGCCAATACCCCGGAGGCGACGATCGCCCACGAGCTGAGCCATTTCCCGTACATCGGCAACACGAAGGACCACCTGTATGGTCCCGCCGCCGTCGCCAACCTTGCGGCACGGAACAGCGACATCGCCACCGACAACGCCGAAAACTACGGCATGTTCATTCGCGCGCAGGCAACGGCATGAGCCTCGTGAGCGGCACCGGCATTCACCGCGGCCACGACGGGACGCCGATCTAGATCCGAGCGAAGTGCGGCTGTCGGCGAAACAAGGCGATGGTGCCGACGGCGGCATTGCTGCCCACGCAGGACGAGGCCGCACCCCGTGCGTTCCCGTCCCCTCGACTCGCGTCAGCCGCGGCCGCACCCGCACGCCGCGCGTGGCAGGCGAGCCGGTTTGACTGCTATCATTCGCCCTTTCACCAGATCGGCGCGAGCGGCCTGAAGCAAGCCGGGCAGCGCGCCGCATGTCACGCCCAACGGGCACGCGCGGCTTCGGCGTCCCGTCGGCAAATCGAATCAGAAACATGGATGTCATTGTCATCGGCGGCGGGATTGCGGGCGTCGCCACCGCTTATCAATTGCGCGCGGCCGGCCACCGGGTATGCGTCGTCGAGCGCCACGCCACCGTCGCGCAAGGTGCGACCTATGGCCACGGCGGCACGGTCCTGCCCACCCCGCTCGACGTCTGGTTCGGCCCGACCTTCATGGCGAGCCGTCACAACGCCCGCAACGGCGTAATCAGCAAGACCGGCTTCAACGGACCGGCGCGTCAGTTCGTCAAGCAACTGACGGCGTTGCAGGAACCGGAAGCGTTCAGCCGTCAATACGGACGGTTGCGCCCGCTGATCGAATTGTCGCGTGACGCCATGGCCGACGTCGAAGCGCGCTTCGGGCTCGAATTCGAACAGGCAAGCGGTCTGCTGTATCTGGTGCGCTCGGCGCAGGAGTGGGAGCAGACCCGGCCGGCGCTCGATCTGCTGCATCAATACGAAGTCCCGCACCATGTACTGATGCCCGCCGAATGCGCGGCGTTCGAGCATTCGGTGCGCGTCGAACCGGCATTCGCCGGCGGCGTGCTGTTCGACCAGGAGCGCACGGCCAATTCCCCGCTGTTCGCCAAGCTCCTCAAGCAGACGCTCGACAACCAGGGCGGCGCGCAATTCATGCTCGGCTGCGAAGTGTCGGCGATTCGCCTCGAAGGCCAGCGCGCCGCCGTGGAACTGGCGCCGCGACCGGGCGCGGCCTCCCGTTCGCGCGAAGTCGACGTGATTCACGCAGACGCCGTGGTCGTGGCTGCCGGGCACGGCAGCCTCGCACTGCTCGAGCGCCTCGGCTTGCGGCTGCCGCTGCATCCGCTGCGCCTGCACACGCTGGTGGCGCCGATCGCGCATGAGGAATGCGCACCGCATGTGGCGATCGTCGACGCGGTCAAGCGGATTGGCATTAGCCGGATGAACCATCGTCTGCGGATCGCGGGCGGTGCGGTGTTGCAGAGTGCGAGCCAGCTCGACAAGCCGCTGGGCGAAGCGGTCACCACGGAAGCGCTCGCGCTGCTCGGCCAGGCGACTCACGACTGGATTCCGGGCGCGGCACGGATTTCGGCGGCCTTGCCGTGGGAAGGCGTCAAGCTGCTGTCGCCGGATGGCTTGCCGGTGGTCGGCAACGTGCTGCATCCACGGCTGTTCGTCAACGTCGGCCACGGCCCGGCGGGCTGGGGCCTCGCCTGCGGCTCGGGCAAACTGATCGCCGACCTGATATCGGGCCAGCCGCCGGGCGTCCCCGAAGACACGTTGGCCGCGCTGCGTGCGGATCGGTTCCAGTAAAGGACGGCCCTGCGGGCTGGAAGACCGGGAGGCGGAGGGCCGGTAGGGGTCGTCCAGGCCGCAGGCCAATGTCGGTCGTTTCCCTGCGATCCGCGATCGCAGTGACCCGCTGCGACCACCCGGTGCAGCGAGCCTCGGGAACTGCTCACTGCGACACCCGCGGGCGCGCGCCTTGCGCCTATCGGCACTACCATACGGATTCCCCAAGCTCCCTCGCCTTGCCCAAGGTGTGAACCGCGAAGCGCCGCCATGACAGAAGCCGACCTCACCCCGCCGACACTCATCAGCCCCCACACCCGGGCGCTGCCCCTGCTGACGCTCACCGATCTGCGGATCGCCGAATCCCAGGCCATGGCAGGGTTGCCCGAACACACGCTGATGTCGCGCGCCGGCAAAGCTGCGGCAAGCTTCCTGCAAGAGTTGGTCACCCGCGACTCCTCGGTCGAAAAATCGAAGCAGAAAGTGTGGCTCATTGCCGGCCCCGGCAATAACGGCGGCGACGCGTTGATCCTCGCGACCCAGTTGCACCAGGACGGCATCGCGGTGGAACTCTGCATGCCGGTCGACGTGAAACCGGACGACGCCCGCTGGGCGCTCGACACGGCCCGCGCGGCGGGGGTTGCGATCACGTCGACACCGCCCGCTTCGCTCGACAGCTACACGTGGCTCGTCGACGGCATGTTCGGCATCGGTCTCACGCGTGAACTCGACGGCGTCTTCGCCGCCATCGCCCGCCAGTTGTCGCAGCGCGCGACAACCCGGCCCAGAAAAGGCGGCGTGCTGGCGCTCGACGTCCCCAGCGGCCTCGACAGCGACACCGGCACGATAATCGGCGGCAGCGACGGCGTCGCGGTCCATGCCACCCACACGATCAGCTTCATCGGCGCCAAGCCAGGCCTGTTCACCGCACAAGGCCGCGATCTCGCCGGCACGGTCATCGTCGCGCCGATCGGGGTCGACAGCGGCAAGCGCACGGTCGTGCAACTGAACGCGCCCGAACTGTTCGCCGCGTTCCTGCCGCCGCGCGATTTCGCGACCAACAAGGGCACGTTCGGCAGCCTCGCCGTGGTCGGCGGCGACACCGGCATGTGCGGCGCGCCGATCCTCGCGTCGCGCGCCGCACTGTACACCGGCGCAGGCAAAGTCCATGTCGCGCTGCTCGGCGAGGGCGCCCCGCCCTACGATCCACCGCACCCCGAACTGATGCTGCACGCCATCGACGATCTGCCGCTCGACAAGATGGACGCGCTCGCGGTCGGCTGCGGCATGGGTCACCGCGAGCGCGCCACTCAGGTGATGCATGACGTGCTGCAGCTCGATGTGCCCAAGCTGTTCGATGCGGACGCGCTGAATCTGATCTCGAAGGACCCGTCGCTCGCCGCCGAAGTCACCGCGCGCGGCGTGCAAGGCGATCCGTGCATCCTGACGCCTCATCCGCTCGAAGCCGCACGCCTGCTCGGCACCGACGCGCCGGGCGTGCAACGCGACCGGCTCAGCGCGGCGCGCGCGCTGGCCGCGCGCTTTGCCAGCGTCGTGGTGCTGAAAGGCACCGGCACGATCATCGCCGCGCCGGACGGCCGCCTCGCGATCAACCCGACCGGCAACGCCGCGCTCGCCACGGGCGGCACCGGCGACGTGCTCGGCGGCATCATCGGTGCGCTGCTCGCGCAGCATCTGCCGCGCTACGAAGCGGCGTTGGCGGGCGTCTACCTGCACGGCCTCGCCGCCGACACGCTGAGCGCGCAGGGCCACGGTCCGGTCGGTTTGACCGCGGGCGAACTGGCGCCGATGGTGCGTAGCTTGCTCAACCGGTTGTTTTATCCGGCAGCAGACCAGTGATGCCAAGCCACCCGCGCCAATGGCGCAAACCTTGCTGAGCCACATGGGCTGATCGGGTCAGGACACCTTGGGCCGCTCATCCCAACTTTTGCGCCGGCTGCCAAACCGCTGCCGCCCTTCACACAACGCCGCTATACTGAATGACTGCGCCGCGCGTCGGATTCAGCGCGGCTTGCGACGAAATTTCAGCGAGCCGGTTCGATCTCCGGGCGGGCTCGCGGAGTTTCCCCGCAAGCCACCCACGAACCCGGCCGCGCGGCATCGCTCTAACAGCATCGTTTGCATCATCCTCGGCAGCGCTTCACGCGCGCGCCATCCTTCGTGCCCCTTCGTTAGACGGACGCTATGACCCAGAACTCGCTCCCCTCCTGGTCCTCGCTGCAAACGCATTACGAGAAGATTCGCGATGCGCACATGCGCGACTGGTTCGCCCCCGAGAACGATCCCGCGCCTACCCGTGCTGAGCGCTTTGCGTTCGCGGGCGGCGGTCTCGCGGCCGATTTCTCGAAGAACCGCATCACCGACGAAACCCTGAAACTGCTGGTGCAACTCGCGCGCGAAGCCGGCGTCGAGAAACGCCGCGATGCAATGTTCGCGGGCGAAATCGTCAATCCGACGGAAGGTCGCGCCGCGCTGCACACCGCGCTGCGCGCCAGCGACCCGAAGGCACCGTTCCACGCGCAGATCCAGGCCGAGCGCGCGAAGATGGCGGCCTTCGCCGACAAGGTCCGCAGCGGCGAGTGGACAGGCTATACGGGCAAGCGGATCCGCTATGTCGTAAACATCGGCATCGGCGGCTCGGATCTCGGGCCGAAGATGGTCGTGCAGGCACTGCATCACCTGGCCACGCCGGAGATCACTACGCACTTCGTGTCGAACGTCGATGGCGCGGATCTGTACAACGTGATGCAGCAGATCGATCCCGAAGAAACGCTCGCGATCATCGTCTCCAAGACCTTCACTACGCTCGAAACGATGACCAATGCGCGCTCGCTGCGCGACTGGTTCGTCGAGAAAGGCTGCCCGGAAAACGCACTGGCGAAGCACTTCGTCGGCGTGTCGGCGAACCCGGCCGAGGTGGTCAAGTTCGGCATCGCGAAAGAGAACGTGTTCGAGATGTGGGACTGGGTCGGCGGACGTTATTCGCTGTGGTCGGCGGTGGGTCTGTCGATCATGATCGCGATCGGCCCGCAACAGTTCGGTGAACTGCTGGCCGGCGCCAACGAGATGGACCAGCATTTCCGCGACGCGCCGCTCGAGAAGAATCTGCCCGTGCTGCTCGGCATGATCGGCATCTGGTATCGCAACTTCTTCGGCTCGCAAAGCTATCTGGTCGCGCCGTATTCGGAAGCGCTGCATTTCCTGCCGTCGTATCTGCAACAACTCGAAATGGAGAGCAACGGCAAGTCAGCACGTCTGGATGGCGTGATGGTCGACTATCCGACCGCCGCCGTGACGTGGGGCGAACCGGGCACGAATGGTCAGCATGCATTTTTTCAAATGCTGCACCAAGGTCCAACCATCGTGCCGATCGACTTCATCGCCGTGCTGACGCCGGAGCATCCGCTCGTCAGTCATCATCCGAAGCTGCTGGCGAACTGCTTCGCGCAGAGCGAAGCGTTGATGCTCGGCCGCACGCTCGAAGAAGCGAAGAAGGTTGCCGGCGCGGACAAGCCTGACCTCGCGCCGCACCTGGTGTTTCCGGGCAACCGGCCGACCTCCACACTGCTCGTCGAAGCGCTCACCGCGCGTTCGCTTGGCGCATTGATCGCGCTGTACGAGCATAAGGTGCTGGTGCAGGCATCCGTGTGGGACATCAATCCGTTCGATCAGTGGGGCGTCGAGCTAGGCAAGATCCTCGGCAAAGTGGTCGAGGCGGATCTGACCTCGGCAAGCGTCGATGAGAAGAAGCATGACTCGTCGACGTCGGCGTTGATTGCGCGGGCGCGTGCTGCGTTGAAGCGGTGAGACGTTCGTTGAGATAAAAAGCGGGCCTTTGCGGCCGGCTTCAGACTGCTGACCAACCCCACGTTTTTCGGAGCGTGGGGTTTTGTTTTTCAGGCGATTCGAATGTTGCCGCGCGACGCGTTGCTTCACACGAAGAAGGCCGGTGCTCTGGCCCAGTGACTATTGATGGCCTGAACGGCACGCAGTCCGTTCTCAGGCCAACCGTCCCGCGTCGATCGTCACCGTCGTATCGCAGCGGCGGGCGAGCTCAATGTCGTGCGTGACGAGAATCAACGTGGCGCCGTTCGCGCGGTTCATCTCGAACATCAAATCGATCACTGCATGACCGGTTGCGGCATCGAGGCTGCCGGTCGGCTCGTCGGCGAACAGGATTGCCGGATGCGTAACAAACGCGCGAGCGAGGGCGACTCGCTGCTGCTCACCACCCGACAGCAGCTTCGGATAATGCCCAGTGCGCTTGCCAAGACCCACCTGCTCCAGCAAACCGCGCGCGCGCGCCGCAGCCTCACGCGTGCCGATGCCGCCTTGCAGTTCGAGCGGCAAGGTGACGTTTTCGAGCGCCGTCAAATGTGGCATGAGTTGAAACGACTGGAACACGAAACCGACCGAGCCGCTGCGTAACGCGGCGCGCTCGTCTTCGTTCAGATCGGTGAGTTCGCGGCCGAGCAGCCGAACCGAGCCCGAGCTCGCGCTGTCCAACCCTGCGAGCAAGCCAAGCAGCGTAGACTTGCCCGACCCGGATGCACCGACGATCGCCACACTGCTGCCGGCATCGATAGCAAGATCGATGTCCTCGAGAATCGTCAGTTCGCCCGTTGCATCCTTAACCTTCTTGCACAAACCCCGCACTTCAATGACTGGATCAGTTTTGTTTAGCATGGTGAAGCTTAGGTTGAAAGTGCGCGCCGTGGCGCCCCGCGCGCCGGCGCTAACTACGGCATTCGGCTCGGCCGTGCTGGCCGCAACCTTGTTTTCGCTGCCCTTCCCAGCCGATGCGGCCAACGCGCCCGAACCGGCCAAGCCGGTGATCGTCGTACTCGGCGACAGTATCTCGGCCGAGTACGGCTTGCTCCGCGACACTGGCTGGGTTGCCTTGATGCGCCAGCGCCTCACCGACGAGCGAATGGATTATAGCGTCGCCAATGCGAGCATCAGCGGCGACACGACAAGCGGCGGACGGGCCCGCTTGCCGGCGCTACTGCAACGTCTCAAGCCGAGCATCGTGATCGTGGAGCTCGGCGCCAACGATGCGTTGCGCGGCGTGCCGCTTTCCACCACCGAAGACAACCTGCGTACGATCATCGAGCAGACTCAGCAGAGCCACGCGAAGGTTGTACTGGTTGGCATGTACGTGCCGCCTAATTACGGCCCCGACTACACGCAAAAGTTCCATGGCTTGTACGGTGAACTGTCGAAGCAATTGAAGGTGCCGCTGGTGCCCTTCCTCCTCGCTGGAATCGCCGACAAACCCGATATGTTTCAGGCCGATCAGTTCCATCCCACGCAGCAGGCACAGCCAGTGCTACTCAACAACGTGTGGCCGGCTATCAAGCCACTCCTTCGCACAAGTTCGCCGCACTGAAAAGCTCGCTAACAACTTGTTTCCGGTAATTGGGAACACGGATCGGCAAGGTCAATCTGACACTTTCGTAATCCCGTGTAACCCGGCTCGATTCTGAGCGACTTCTGAGGAGATAACGTGAAATATTTACCGTTAATCGCTTTGACCGTGGCAATTTCCGCATGCGCCGCTCAACCGCCTGCTGGTGTCCAATCCGTAGGTCAAAGCCAGCAACCGCCGAAGGCCGTCGGTACCTGCATCGCGCAAAAGTGGGCCGATAGCTCCCAACAGCAAGTCGTGTCGCAAAACACCTTGGCTAACGACCAGGCCATGGATGTGTATGTGCCGGGCCAGCAACCGCCTAACGGGGCAGCCGCCGTGGTACGTCCGTCGTACACCGGCCCGGGTTCGTGGGTCGGGTTCCGCGCGAATGGCGCTGCGGGCAGCGACGCCACCAGCTCGATCAGCGCTTGCCTCTAAGCGACTGACGGTATAACGGAGCCGAGAGCTTCCGGGTCAACCGTTTAACGAGCTTGCACTCGTTAAATACAAAAAGCCCCGCGATTGCGGGGCTTTTTGAATTTGCGTTGCTTACTTGCTTGCGCTTAGTCGCCGCTCGCCTGTGCGTTGCTGCTGTCGAGTGAACCGTAGAACTTCACCTTCGAACGGGCACGCAGCGCTTCAACATAAGCCTCTGCTTCGGACTGTGCGTCAACTTGCGCAATCTGCTGCTGGGCGGCAGCCAAACGCTGCGGATCGATCGGAGCACCCGCAACGACCGAGTTCACGCGGTAGATCGCATAGCCGTCGTTGCCGAGATCCACACCGACGTACGCAGGTAATTTTTGCGCGTCCGCTTTGTAGATTGCACTCAACGCAGCCGGCGGCACGCCTTGCGCATCATTGCGCGAAACCTTCAGCGGCGATGAGAAGCCCGTTGTGGCCTTCGACTTGTCGAACTCCGCCAGCTTCGCGATGCCTTCCTTGTGAGCTGCCTCGTTCGACTGAACCGCGATCACCTTCTGACGCACTGCGTCCTTGACGGCGTCGAGCGCCGGCACGGCCGCAGCCTTGTAATCGGTCACGCGTGCCGCGATCAGCGTGTTGCCGCCGACGTCGATCGCTTGCGTGTTGTTGCGCGCGGTGACCGCGTCGTTTGCGAACACAGCAGTCAGGAGCTTCGCGTTGTTCAGCGGGCTGTCAGGCGGCAGCTTCGGATCCGGCTGCGGCGTCACCGTGGCCGTTTGCAATTGCAGCTTGTACTTGTCGGCGGCAGGCTGCAGGCTCTTCGCCTTCTCGTAGACGATCGACGTGAAACCTTCCGAGTCGTCGGTGAATGCCTTGCTCGCCTGCTGCGTCTTCAGGTCTTTTGCGATCTGATCTTTCACTTCGTCGAACGGCCTGGTGACTGCCGGCTTCACGTCCGTAACCTTGACGATGTGATAGCCGAAGTCGGTCTGCACGATGCCGCTAACTTCGTCTTTCTTGAGACCGAACACGGCGTCGTCGAACGCCTGGCCGCCTGCGATCATGCCGCGACCGAAGTAACCCAGGTCGCCACCTTTCGACGCCGAACCCGGATCCTGCGAGTTCTGCAGCGCGATCTGCGCGAACTGGTCCGGGTGCGCCTTGATCTGTGCGAGCAGCTCTTCGGCCTTCTGCTTCGCCTTGGCCTTGTCTGCGGCGCTGGCGTCTTTCGGCGCGGCGATCAGGATGTGGCTCGCGCGCACCTGACCGTCCGTGCGATAGTGCGCGATGTTGTCGTCGTAGTACTTTTTCAGGTCGGCGTCGCTCGGCTGCACAGCAGCACCCAACGTTGCCGGCGACATCACAAGGTACTGGATCGTTGCCGTGGCCGGCGTCGCGAAATCATTGCGATGCGCGTCGTAATACGCCTGCAGTTGTGCATCCGTAGGCTGCACCTTCGCGGCATAGTCACGCGGATGGAACGAGATACCCTGCACTTCGCGCTGCTGTTCGGCGAGTTCGGTCAGATGCTGCGCGAGGGTGTTCGACGTGAAAGCGCTGCCTTGAATGCTCGCAGGCAACTGCTGCGTGGCGATGCTGTAACGCACACGTTCGTCGTATTGATCGGGCGTCATGCCCTGCATCGCGAGCAACTGCTTGTAACGGTCGACGTCGATCGAGCCGTCAGGATTCTTCAGCGACGAGATCACCGGATCGTTCAGCAGCACACGGCGCACGGCGTCGTCCGATGCGGTCAGATGCAGGCGCTGCGTCTCATCAGCCAGCACACGTTGCTCGATCAGACCGTCGAGCATCTCGCTACGGCGCTCCGGCGTATCGAACGACTTCATGTCGAACTGCGCGCCGAGCATCTGACGAGCGCGGTCGAGCTGCTGACGCATCGCGTCGTCATACTCTGCGCGAGTAATCTTGTGACCGTTGACGCTGGCGACGTTTGCACTTTCGTCAAAGAAGCCGCGGAAGCCTTGAATACCCACAAAACCCAACCCCGGCACAATGACGAGGATGAGCATGAACATCATCAGGCGTTTGTGATTGCGGAAAAAATCGAGCATGCGTGAGGGGTGCCAAAAACAGAACGCCCGATCTTACAACAGCGGGCAATAAAAAAGGCGAACCGTAGTTCGCCTTTCGAGGATACTGGCGGAGTGGACGGGACTCGAACCCGCGACCCCCGGCGTGACAGGCCGGTATTCTAACCGACTGAACTACCACTCCTTATACTGCAACTACGCTGAAACACTTAACGAATCTGAAACTGGTGGGTGCTGAGAGGCTCGAACTCCCGACCTACGCCTTGTAAGGGCGCCGCTCTACCAACTGAGCTAAGCACCCGTTTCAAGATTCAGTGTGCTTCTGCCTTTGCTGCCTGATTTATCAACTGGGTGCCTCAACTGCATCCAACCGATGCGACACCAGGTCACGCCGAATTCACCGCACTTCTTTAGTGAATCCGCAATTCCTCAAGCAGCAAGCCCATTAGTTTAGCGCATCCTTCAGAGCTTTGCCAGGCCTAAATTTAGGAACCTTTGCCGCCTTGATCTTGATCGCGTCGCCCGTGCGCGGATTGCGTCCCGTACGCGCGGAACGCTTGCCGACGGCAAACGTTCCGAAACCCACCAAAGTCACCGACCCGCCTTTTTTCAACGTACCTTTGACGCCACCGATCACCGCATCCAATGCGCGGCCCGCCGCGGCCTTCGAAATATCGGCTTCATGTGCAATGTGATCGATCAATTCCGTTTTATTCATTCCAACCCCCGAGAATGTTTATGGCTGATTATGGCAATCGTGACGACGCTCTATAGCGCCTGACATCACGCGGCTGCGGGCAACGCCGAGCCGACTCATTAGAATTGGCCGAAACCCTTGTGTCAACCGGGGTTGAGCCTGATTCGAAAGATTCTGAGGGGCGGTTCTATAACCAAATCTTGCCGCGAATCGCTGCGCGCATGATCAGTCGGCAACGCGGAATGTCTATTGCTCAAAAGTTGGGATTATCTGCGTTTCAAACGCACTCTTCGGTAGCTCGCCGACAATAAAAAACCCGCGACCAGGGTCGCGGGTTTTTATACAGCAAACAGCGTTCGCTGCTGACTACCTTAGTGCTTCACGACGTCCGTCGCCGCGCCGTCCTT
Source organism: Paraburkholderia sp. RL17-337-BIB-A (assembly GCF_046025895.1). Taxonomy (NCBI): domain Bacteria; kingdom Pseudomonadati; phylum Pseudomonadota; class Betaproteobacteria; order Burkholderiales; family Burkholderiaceae; genus Paraburkholderia; species Paraburkholderia sp. RL17-337-BIB-A. The sequence continues at coordinate 2,337,336 of NZ_JARESY010000001.1, forward strand.
GCCGGGCTCAGCCGCTGCGACAGGCGCCGCCGGCTTCGGCTCTTCGTCCGGCAATGCCTGAGGCACACGTTCGAGCGCCAACTCGAGCACCTTGTCGACCCATCGGACCGGCACGATTTCGATTGCGTTCTTCACGTTGTCCGGAATCTCCGTCAAGTCCTTGACGTTTTCTTCCGGAATCAGCACCAGTTTGATACCGCCGCGATGCGCTGCCAGCAGTTTTTCCTTCAGGCCGCCGATCGGCAGAACTTCGCCACGCAACGTGATTTCGCCCGTCATCGCGACATCGGCCCGCACCGGAATACCGGTCAACACCGACACCAGCGCGGTTGTCATCGCGATACCCGCCGAAGGACCGTCCTTGGGCGTAGCGCCTTCCGGCACGTGAATGTGAATGTCCTGCTTCTCGAACGCTTCGTCCTTAATACCGAGACGGCGCGAACGCGAGCGAACCACCGAGCGCGCAGCTTCGACGGATTCCTTCATCACGTCGCCGAGCGAACCGGTACGGATCACATTGCCCTTACCCGGCATCACCGCGGCTTCAATGGTCAGCAAATCGCCGCCGACTTCCGTCCACGCAAGACCCGTGACCTGGCCAACCTGATTTTCCTTCGCAGCCAAACCGAAGTCGTACTTGCGCACGCCGAGGAAGGTGTCGATATTGCTGCCGTCGACCTTCACCGCGCCTTCCGCCTTCTTCAGCAGAAGCATCTTCACGACCTTGCGGCAGATCTTCGAAATCTCACGCTCGAGCGAACGGACGCCCGCTTCACGCGTGTAGTAACGAATGATGTCGCGGATCGCGGTTTCCGTCACATCGACCTCGCCATCCTTGAGGCCGTTGTTCTTCTTCTGCTTGGGCAAAAGATAACGTTGCGCGATGCTGACCTTCTCGTCTTCCGTGTAACCCGACAGACGGATCACTTCCATCCGGTCGAGCAACGGCGGCGGAATGTTCAGCGAGTTCGACGTCGCCACGAACATCACATCCGATAGATCGAAGTCGACTTCGACGTAGTGATCGGCGAACGTATGGTTCTGTTCCGGATCGAGCACTTCCAGCAAAGCCGACGACGGATCGCCGCGGAAATCCTGACCCATCTTGTCGACTTCGTCGAGCAGGAAGAGCGGATTGCGCACGCCGACCTTGGTCAGGCTTTGCAGAATCTTGCCGGGCATCGAACCAATGTACGTACGACGGTGACCGCGAATCTCTGCTTCGTCACGCACGCCACCGAGCGCCATACGTACAAACTTGCGGTTCGTAGCGCGAGCGATCGACTGACCCAGCGACGTCTTACCGACACCCGGAGGCCCAACGAGGCACAGGATCGGCGCCTTGACCTTGTCGACACGTTGCTGGACCGCGAGATACTCGAGAATGCGTTCCTTCACTTTCTCGAGACCGAAGTGGTCTTCGTCGAGCACGCGTTCCGCATTCGAGAGGTCGTTGTTGACCTTGCTCTTCTTGCGCCACGGCAAGCCGATCAGCGTGTCAATGTAGTTGCGCACGACCGTCGCTTCAGCCGACATCGGCGACATCAGCTTGAGCTTCTTCAGCTCGGCGTCGGCCTTCTTCTTGGCTTCTTTCGGCATGCGGGCAGCCGTGATGCGCTTCTCGAGTTCCTCGAGATCCGCACCTTCTTCGCCTTCGCCCAGTTCCTTCTGGATCGCCTTGACCTGTTCGTTCAGGTAGTACTCGCGCTGGCTCTTCTCCATCTGGCGTTTGACACGCCCGCGGATGCGCTTTTCGACCTGCAGGATGTCGATCTCGGCTTCGAGTTGCGCGAGCAGATGCTCGAGGCGCTCGATGACCGGGAACATTTCGAGGATGTGCTGCTTCTGGTCAAGCTTGAGCGGCAGGTGTGCCGCGATCGTGTCGGCCAGACGGCCAGCCTCGTCGATACCCGACAACGACGTCAGGATCTCCGGCGGGATCTTCTTGTTCAGCTTCACATACTGGTCGAACTGCGACACGATCGCGCGGCGCAGCGCTTCAGTTTCAGCGCTGTCGGCGTGGTCGGGTTCGAGCGGCATGACTTCGCACGAGAACTGCGTTTCCTGTTCTTCGATGGAAAGCGTTTTCGCGCGCTGCAAGCCTTCGACGAGCACCTTAACGGTGCCATCGGGCAGCTTCAGCATTTGCAGGATGTTGGCGATACACCCTACTTCGTACATGTCCTTTTCGGTCGGCTCATCTTTCGCAGCCGTTTTCTGGGCGACGAGCATGATGTGCTTGCCGCCTTCCATCGCTGCTTCGAGAGCCTTGATCGACTTCGGGCGGCCTACGAAGAGCGGAATCACCATGTGCGGGAAGACGACTACGTCACGCAGCGGGAGCAGCGGGAGCGTAATGCGTTCCGGCGGAAGGAGTTGGGTTCCTGACATTTCATTTCCCCATGAGTGGAATCAGTTCGTTCGATAGGTGAGGCCAGCAAAAAAGATTGCAAGCCTGCGCGTGTGGGAAAAGTTCAGTGACTCCGAAGGTTCAGTGACTCCATAGTGAAAACAACCAGGCTGACCACACGATAAACGAAAAAAGCCGTTCACGTTGCCATGAACGGCTTTTTTTGCAGAACCCGAAAGCCGATCAGTTCGAACCCGCCACTTTAGGGGCGTCTTCGTAGATCAGTAGTGGTTTGCCGTCGCCGTCAATTACGTTGTCGTCAATGATAACCTTGCTAACACCTTTCATTTGCGGCAGGTCGTACATCACATCAAGCAACGCCTGTTCCAGGATCGAACGCAGACCGCGGGCGCCCGTCTTGCGACGGATCGCCTTACGTGCAACAGCTTGCAACGCAGCCGGGCGAATTTCGAGCTCGACGCGTTCCATGTTGAACAGCTTGTGGTATTGCTTCACCAAGGCATTCTTCGGTTCGACGAGGATCTTCATCAACGCCGTTTCGTCGAGCTTGCCGAGCGTAGCCACCACCGGCAGACGGCCGATCAGTTCAGGAATCAGCCCGAACTTGATCAGATCTTCCGGTTCGACTTCCCGCAGCACTTCGCCGGCGTCGCGATCCTGCTTGCTCTTCACACTTGCGCCGAAGCCGATACCGGTCTTCTCGGTCCGGTCGACGATGACCTTCTCGAGGCCGTCAAACGCTCCACCGCAAATGAACAGGATGTTGGTGGTGTCGACCTGGATGAAGTCCTGATTCGGATGCTTACGGCCACCTTGCGGCGGCACCGACGCCATCGTGCCTTCAACCAGTTTCAGCAAGGCCTGCTGGACGCCCTCACCTGATACATCACGGGTGATCGACGGGTTGTCGGACTTGCGGCTGATCTTGTCGATTTCGTCGATGTAGACAATGCCCCGCTGGGCCTTATCGACTTCGTAATTGCAATTCTGCAGCAGCTTCTGAATGATGTTCTCGACGTCTTCGCCGACGTAGCCGGCCTCCGTCAGCGTGGTTGCGTCGGCAATGACGAATGGCACGTTGAGAAGGCGCGCAAGCGTCTGCGCGAGCAAGGTCTTGCCGGAACCGGTCGGGCCGATCAGCAGGATGTTGCTCTTGGACAGCTCGATCTCATCCTTCTTGTCGAGGTGCTTAAGGCGTTTGTAGTGGTTGTACACCGCGACCGCGAGAATCTTCTTCGCGCGTTCCTGACCGATCACATACTGGTCGAGAATTTCACGGATTTCCTGCGGACTCGGCAGATCGGACTTGGACAAGCCCGCCTCGATGCCCGCACCTGCAGCCTCATCGCGGATGATTTCGTTGCACAGGTCGATACATTCATCACAGATGAACACCGACGGGCCGGCAATCAGTTTTTTGACTTCATGCTGGCTCTTGCCGCAGAACGAGCAATACAACAGCTTCTCGCTGTTAGAACCTTTCTTGTCCGCCATAGATGTGTGAGCCTCCGGGCACTCGATTACATGATACGCCGTTTGCCCTAGCCTCGCAGTTTGGGCGCGGCAGGGCTTGAGCCACGAAGACGGCGTTTGCCGCAGGCGCTCGGACGAGTCTTGATTATTTCACAACCGATCCGACGACGGCCTCGCCCCTTTTTGGGGCAAGACCGCACCGGATCAAGGACGCTTGTGCGCTACCTGGTCAACCAGACCGTAAGCTTGCGCATCGTCGCCGGACATGAAATTGTCCCGATCGGTGTCGCGTGCGATACGTTCGACTGGTTGGCCGGTGTGGTGTGCGAGCAGATGATTCAGCCGTTCCTTCAGGTACAGGATTTCGCGCGCCTGGATTTCGATGTCTGACGCCTGGCCACGCGCGCCGCCCAGCGGCTGGTGAATCATCACGCGCGAATTCGGTAATGCAAAGCGCTTGCCCTTCGCGCCGGCTGCCAGCAGGAACGCGCCCATGCTGGCGGCGAGCCCCATGCACAGCGTCGACACATCCGGCTTGATGAACTGCATCGTATCGTAGATCGCCATCCCGGCCGAAACCGAACCGCCCGGGCTGTTGATGTAGAAGCTGATGTCCTTGTCCGGGTTTTCACTTTCAAGGAACAACATCTGCGCGACCACCAGGTTAGCCGTCTGGTCGTTCACTTCGCCGACCAGGAACACGATACGTTCCTTCAACAGACGCGAATAGATGTCATACGAGCGCTCGCCCCGGCCGCTCGTTTCCACGACGATCGGCACCAGTCCGAGCGCCTGCGCTTCGAGATCCCGGGACGACTGGGAGGTCAACGTGTCCAGCATTTGGGCGCGAAAGGTCATGCAATGGATCCTTGTCTGGAAATATTCTAAATATTAGATGCTAGACAGGTGTGGTCGACGAGCCCGTATTCAAGTGCGCGATCAGTGCACGCGCGCGATGCAACATCACGCAAAACGCAATACACATTCACAACACAAAAAAACGGCGTGCGGGCCGTCGCTCCGACAGCCGGCACGCCGTTGCAGCGACGCTTATGCTTGCGCCGTTGCGCTTGCCAGTTCTTCGAAGCTTACTTCCTTGTCCGTCACCTTGGCCTTGCTGAGGACGAAATCGACGACGTTGGCTTCAACGACGTACGCTTCCATTTCGGCAAGACGTTGCTGGTTGGAATAATACCAGCGGACGACTTCCTTCGGGTCTTCGTAGCTTTTCGCGAATTCGTCGACTTCGGCACGAATCTGCTCCGGCTTCGCTTGCAGCTCATTGGCCTTGACCAGCTCGGCCAGCACGAGGCCCAGCTTCACGCGGCGCTCAGCTTGTTCCTTGAACATTTCAGCCGGGATCGGTGCGTCTTTGGCGTTCGGCACGCCGCGCTGCTCCAGATCCTGACGCGCCATACCGACGAGGCGCTCCTGATCCTGCTCGATCAGCGCGTTCGGCACGTCCAGCTCCGAAATCCTCAAGAGCGCGTCCATGACCTGGTTCTTGACGATGGCTTGCGTACGGCGCTTGGCTTCCCGTTCCAGGTTGTCTTTGATCTCGGCGCGCATCTTGACCAGATCGCCGTCTTCGATACCCAGCGACTTCGCGAATTCAGCGTCGATTTCCGGCAGATGCGGCCACTCGATCTTCTTCATGGTGATCGTGAATTGCGCGGTCTTGCCGGCGACTTCTTTGCCGTGATAGTCCTCAGGGAATGCCAGATCGAATTCCTTCGACTCGCCGACTTTCAGGCCCAGTGCTGCTTTTTCGAATTCCGGCAGCATGCGGCCTTCGCCCAGCACGAATGCGAAATCTTCTGCGCTGCCGCCCTGGAACACTTCACCTTCGATCTTGCCGACGAAGTCGACCGTTACGCGGTCGCCGTCTTTCGCCGCCACGTCCGCGCCGCCGTCACCGTGCTCGCCGGCTTCGCCGCGAGCGTGGAAGTGCACGCGCTGCTTGCGCAGGATGTCCAGCGTGCGGTCGATTTCCGCTTCGCTGATCGTGGTCGTGGTGCGTTCGATTTCAGCCGTGGCGACGTCGCCCAGCTTCACTTCCGGATAGACCTCGAACGTCGCGTCGAACGCGTAGTCGCCTTCAGTAGCATCGGCCTTCGGCGCGAAGCTCGGCTGGCCGGCAACACGCAGGTTTTCGGCGCGGCTGATGTCGAAAAATTCCTTGCCGACCCTGTCGCTCAGGACTTCAGCTTCCACCTGACCCGAATACTGTTGCGTCACCATCTTGAGCGGCACCTTGCCCGGGCGGAAACCCGGCATGCGCACGTTCTTCGCGAGTTGACGGATACGCGAGTCCACTTCCTTCTGCACGGCGTCCTTCGGCAGGGAAATCGTTACGCGGCGTTCGAGCTTGCCGAGGTTTTCAACAACGTTAGCCATGGCTTCAATCGTCCTAAAATTATTCGAGCGAATCAGTTATCTTCTCGTGCCGCTTTTCGATGTCACGTTGACGTTCGTTTAGCATCGATTGCGCGCCTGCGCCGCGGGCTTGCAGGCCGCCGACAGCACGGTTGGGTCCAAAGAGCCGAATATTTTAGCAAACTATTTGCGCGCTTAGCCGGGATTCGATGATTGCGTGCATTTTTGTCGGTGTTCGGGCCGCTTTCCGCGCTGTTTTTCGCCTGTTTTGCAGCTCGCCCGTGGCTGTTCAGTGGCTGCTTTCCAATCAGTCCCTGCCGGTTTGCAGCGTTCTGCGTCAGGTTAGTTAATTTGGTAACACGCCCTTCATCGGTGCCGCTGCCGCCGCAAGCGCGCGCAGGCAAGAGCGCCGCGTTCGCCGCGCGCGTTCTCGCCATGATTTCCGCGCGCCCCGCTGCGGACGATCCCGGCTATGCCGTTCGACATATTCAGTCGGCGCGCCCATGCTGATAAGCTAACGGACGTGCTCGGGGCTGCGCCTGCATCTATTCATGTCACCCGCCCTCGTAACGACTCCAACCATTCAGAGACACCATGCCGAATTCGCTGTCCTCGCCCGTCGTCGTCATTGCTCCAGATTCCTTCAAAGGTTCGCTCAGCGCCGAACAGGTCGCGCAGGCGATTGCATCCGGCATCCTGCGCGCCCGGCTGGATGCCGAGGTGCGCATCTGCCCGATGGCCGACGGCGGCGAAGGCACGCTCGACGCGATGCTCACGAGCGGCGGCGAGCGCCGCAAACTGAGCGTGCGCGGCGCGGCTGGTCCGGTGCGGGAGGCACTCACCGGCCTGCTTGCGGACGGCAGCGCGATCATCGAAACGGCGGAAATCGTCGGCATCACCGATCCGGTGGGCATGGGCGTGCCGGTCGAGGCGCGCAGCACGCGTGGCATGGGCGAAGCGATTCGCGCATTGCTCGACGTCGGCGTACGGCGCTTTTTCGTCGCACTCGGCGGCAGCAGCACGAACGACGGTGGCGCCGGCTTGCTGGCCGGCCTCGGCCTGAAACTTTTCGACGCGCAAGACCAGGAACTCGACGCGACGCCCGAACAGCTTGCCCGGCTCGCGCGTCTCGACGTGTCGCAGCTGGACGCCCGCCTCGCGGACACTCAGTTCGTCGGCATGTCGGATGTGGATAACCCACTCACCGGGGATCACGGCGCGACCGCGGTGTTCGGCCCGCAAAAGGGTGTGAAGCCGGAACAGATTGCCGCTATCGATACCGTCCTCGGCCGCTTCGCCGATCTGTTGGAGGCGGCGCTCGGGCGCACGGCACGCGACCAACCCGGCGCGGGCGCGGCCGGTGGTCTCGGCTTCGCGCTGCACATGCTGGGCGCGCAGTTCGAGCCGGGCGCGGAAACCGTCGCGCGTCAGATCGGCCTGGACGCGGCGCTTGAAGGCGCGACCTGGCTGATCACCGGCGAAGGCCGCTCGGACGTGCAAACACTACACGGCAAAGCGCCGTTCATCGCTTGCCGTCATGCGCAGGCAGTGGGCGTGCCGGCCACGCTGCTGTCCGGCGCGGTCGATTCAGCGGCGCTGCCGCGCCTCGCCGAACACTTCAGTGGCTGCTTTTCGCCGGCCCCCGGGCCGATCACGCTCGAAGTGGCGATTCGCGACGCGGCGCGTTTGCTGGCGGACGAGGCCGAACAATTGACGCGCCTGAAATACGGCGCGCGTTGACCGGCGGGACGGTTGCGGCAACAATCACAGCGCCACAACCGCTTCACTCATCACGGGAAGACCATGAAGGCCTCCGCCAAAGCAGGACTCGAGCAGTTCCTGACGTACCGTTTGCATGTCCTGAACAAACTCGCCGAGCGTGGCATCGGCGAGCGCTATCAGGACAAGCTCGGCGTGACGTTGCCTGAGGCGCGGGTAATTGCGTCAGTGGGCTCGTTCGGACCGTTTTCGATCATGGAATTGGCGCGGCATGCCAACCTGGACAAGAGCCAGGCCAGCCGTGCGGCCGAGGCATTGATCAAGCAAGGACTCGTGAAACGCGATCCGAGCGCCGAAGACGGCCGCGTCGTGCTGGTATCGCTCACCCCGGAGGGCCGCGCGCTCTATCGCAAGGTGATGCCGATCGCCCGTAAGTGGAACGGGGATATGTTCCACTGCCTCGACGAACAGGAGAAGCTCGCGTTCGGCCAGGCGCTCGACAAGATCATCAACACAATGGCGGAGCGCGAGGAGTAAGCAATGGCATCCCGGCTCGGGGCGCATCTTCCGCGCTGCGCGATTGCTCGCTTCGATCCTCGCTGCGGACCGCATCTTGCGATTCGGCCCCGCCGGTCATTGCGCCGGTCATGCCCACGAGAGCACATTCCCGCAATGCAAATCAATCTCTCGGCACGTCCCAATTTTTCGATTCCGTGCAATCCGTTCCGCCGAGATACCCCTGCGGCCGAAGTCAGCTCTTCCTGTGCCTTGAAGCACGCATGCCCGGCGCGTCCCAAACTGTCGTTCTGTGCAGTCTCGCGCCGAAAAACCACCGCGCCGAAATCAGTTCTTTCCGGAGCCCTGACCGTCAGCACCGGCAATGCCTGCATCTTTCACCGTAGCGCCCGCTGTGCCTGATCCGCCGGGCACACCACCGGCCAATCCATCCGCTTCGCCTACGCCACCATTCGTGCCACCCGCGTCACCACTCGTATCGCTCCCGGCGGCCAATCCCCTAGCCACCCCACCAGCCCGCGGCTGGACCCGAGCGCCACGCGCAAGCCGCCAGGCGATCGCCCCAAGCGAGCCGACCGCCAGCAACAAGGCCGCCCACAACATGTAGCGCCGCATCGCATCGGGGTCGTTGCCGGGCGACTGCGCGCCGGCCTCCTGGCCAACGGGCAGTGCCTCACCCAGGCGCGCCGCCACGGCAACCGACGAAGCGCCCATCAGCAGATCCGCCCGACTCACCGCCGACGACACCGCGGCCGCACTCCCCACCGCCAGCGTGAAAGGCGTGGCCCCGCGCGCGACGAAAGTAAGTGTCGCCGGACGCCAGCCCGCGGCAATGGTCAACGTGCCGCTTCCCAGCCCGCCGTTGCGCGTGTCCACCACCACGCGCCACTGACGATCCGTGTCAGGTGCCAGTTCAAGCGATGGATTGCTTTGCTCCGCCGTGCCGTTGTGCAACCGGAATAGCGTCGCGCCCGATACTTGCCGCCACGCCGCCTCCAACCCCGCACGCGAGTAAACGACGGCGGGCGCCACGGTATTCGGCTGTGGCAAATCCAGGCGCAATCGATCGACAGGATAGGGCCCGCCAGTCGCGAAAAAATACTCGCCGGGTTTCGGCCCCGCGTGTGCGGCGATGCCTTCGCGCCATTCCCGTTGGCTATTCGCGCGTTGCGCGGCGCCGGTGCTGGCCGCCTGCACCTGAGCGTCGATCGACTCGATGTACGGCGAGCCGTCAAGCCAGCGCAAACGCAGGTAACGCGCGCGCATGCCGTTCAGTTCGATGCGGTCCTGGCTCAGCGTGCTGCCGTTGTAGTTGACCTTGAGCAGTTGCGCCTCGCCGGCGGGTCGCCAGTTGCGCAAATCGTCGCTCGCTTCGACGCTGACACGCCCCTGGTAATTGTCGTCGCGCACATGTACGACCAATGCGTCCACCTGAGTTTCCCCTCGCGTCTCGCGCCCGACGTCGACCAGGTCCACGTCATGTTGCGCCCGGGACGGCGGGGCCGACGTCGCACGTAACGAACCGTCGGCTGCAATCGTTACGCCGAGTGGCACCCCGGTGCGGCCGGCAGCCGTGGCCGGCAGCGGAAACCAACCCACTGGACGCAGCGTGGGCGATGTCCGGGCGGGCTCGTGCGGCGTCTCGAGCGAATACGGTACGGGTTCGCCGTCGCCATTGAGCACGCGCACGTCGCCAAGATCGCTGCGCTGGCTGGCCGCATAGACGGCAGCCGGAAGCGTCACGGTGTAATGGGCCGCACCGCTTTCAAGTTCGAGCGCAAAGCGCTGCGAAAAATGATCGGCCGCCACGGCTACCGTCGACACCCACACGGCGGCGATCGCAAGGCACCACCCCGTCACGCTGAAGACACGTTTCATTGCCCGGTTTCCAAAACCGCCGCCTTGGGCGGCAACGACGAAAAGTAGCCAATCAGCAGCAACATCAAGCCGCTACCGATGAACGACACGATCCGCTCGATACCCGTCACGTGAGACAAGTCGAACAGGAACAGCTTGACGACGGCCGCCGCCAGCAATCCACCGCCGATGATTTTGCCGGCATATCGCTTAACGGATTAACTGTGCTGAAAACCATCACCGCGCTTTGCGTCCACGCCGCTGCGCGAGGCAGCAGCGTTCGCGGCAACCCGTCAACCGTGTCAAAATTCGGGATCGGCCACCGAGCCTTCAATCTCCCACATTTCACCAAGGAAGTATCAGTGGACATCAACAAACAGGTAGCGGCTCTCACCGCCTCAGAACTTCAAACCGCCGGCGCGAGCCAGGCAACCGCGATCGCCGTCAGTGTGCTGCTGCGTCATCTGCGCTCGCCTGAACTGGTAAAACTGTTGTCGTCGGCGTTCGAGAACCATCAGGCGGTCATGCTGCAAACACCGTGGCCCGATCAGATGCTGCAGGCGTTCGAATCGACCCGCCGGTTTCTGGAAGGCGCCGCGCAAGCCGAGTTGCCAGGCACACAAGCGGATCAACAATCGCCGGCGCCGGGCGCCTGAGCACGGCCGGGCCCGCGCGGCCTGACGCAAATCACTTGAAAAACAAAAAACCCCGTCAGTCCAAAGACTTAACGGGGTTCTCTGCTACATAGGAATGGTGCGAGGGAGGGGACTCGAACCCCTACACCCTTGCGGGCGTCAGGACCTAAAACAGCTACCGAAATATAAACAGGTCAGTGCAAATTCCTCGCTGTGAGACGTATGGCCTGAATCCCTTATCCAGCAAGGCTCTTTTTATATTTTCGCCAACTTTCGCTTGCGAGACGAAGCGGGACACCAACTTTAATTGATGAATCCAAGGGCCATTTGACGGTCGTTTGTGAGTGCAATCACATCTCGCAGCATGTATCGCACGAGACGCCTTGCGATACACCCATTTTGCCCCCAAAATTGCACCTCGTCTCGTACGGCTGCGAGACGGCCTGAATTCAGACAGTTTACAGGCTGCGAGACACCTAAAACATAGACACCTTCGCGAGCGAGACCATGCCCGTTATAACGATGACTCCCGATGACGTTGCGGCTTTCAAGTGCGACGCCGGCAAGCGTATGACCATTTACTACGATGCCGCACTCAAAAACGAACTGCTGCTGCGCGTGATGGCAACCGGAACCCGAACCTGGCTGGCCGAGTGCGACAATGCGCTCGGAACGCGCGTACAGCGCCGGATTGGCGCCTATCCGCAAATGGACCTGCCGACCGCGCGCCGCGAATGCGTACGGGTCAGCGCCGATATTGCCGCCGAGGGTGCCGAAGGCGTGTCGGACCTTTCCCGAAAGACGCTCCTTCAAATTCTGGAGGACTGGCGCAATACAACGCACCCGAAGGATTCGACGCTGCGCACATACGAGCGCGTCCTTAAAACGCACGCGACGGAATGGCTGCACAAGCCGTTGCGCCTGCTGACACGGGAATGGCTAACGGCAGCTTGCAGGCGTATCGCCGAAGACCGCCAGGCACCTCGGCAGTCTGACCACCTGTTTCAGACCATCCGCGCGCTCGCGAATCACGCAAAACTGCCGTCAAATCCGGCCGCTGGGATGCGCAAGCGCGTGAAGCAGTCAAAAGTCGAGGGGGCGCGACCGCTATTTGCAGGTTCGCTGCGCAGCCTCTTTGATGCAATTGACATGCTTGACCCCTACCCCCGAGCCTACTTCTACACGCTCCTGTTTACAGGGTTTCGAAGCGAAGGTGCACGGGCTATGGAGTGGCATCTGTTAAAGCTGAAGCCGGATGGCTCGACGTATCAGTTAATGGCAGAGGCTGTTGGTTTTAAAAAAGGGGGAGGCTGGGAGTATCCGCTGCACCCCTTCCTTGCAGAAGAACTTCGCAAACTGCGGGAATACCACTCGAAGCGCGGTTTTGGCTCTCAATACCTGTTTCCGTCGCTGTCGTCACGGGATACCACCGAAGTGACGAAAAACGCACGGTCAAAGCGCGGATACGTATATCACTACAACGGCTCGCTGGACCGCCTGCGCGAGCTGACGGGGATGCCCGAGTTGCGCAACAATGACTTCCGAGACACGTGCGGCAGTTATTCGATGGCACTCTTTGGTAAAAATATGATTACCGAAAAGCTGCTCGACCATCGTGTCGAGGGCACTAATGTATCTGCCCAAAACGTGGGGCTTTTGTACGTGTCGGCGCTGCCGCGCTCGTTCGAGGCCTCGGCGCAAGTGCGGAAAGCCTGGGCTGACCCCAGCGAAGCATGGCGGCCGTTCATTGAGGCGTATGGCGATGCGCTGCTGATGCTTGCCGGGCGGCTGAAGGAGCGCGACATGTCGCCGTATCAACTCGACTTGTGGAACACGAAAGTCAAATCCGTGTTCCGTGTCGACCAGGACTTTCAGCTGGAGAGTGGTTTTTCGACCGAGCGATGGCTCGAGTTCGTCGCTCAGGCGCCGCAAATGGCGCTCAACGCGGACACGGCACATGACATCGCGGAGCGTCTCGGTGGGCTGCCTAAGCAGTTGGCGTGACAGTCATCTGCCGCAAGTAAAAACGGCCCCGTTGGGCCGTTTTTGTGTCGGGCTGGTACAGCCAATGCTCAAGCCTGGTCGATGAGCGTGTCGCTGACGCCGCCCGGCCGACGGCTCAGGCCGAGCGCTTTGTCGACGGCAGCCTTGTCGGTCGTCGACATGCGCTTCGAAAACTTGATGAAGTCGGCGTCGGCATCAAAGAATGCGCGCAGCACCTCCTCTATCAGCTCGCCACGTTCCACTGGCGTTTGATAGGCCTGTGCGTAAAAGACGCAGTACTGCTCAATCTGTGAATTGTTTCAGCGCGGGCATTTTGTTACCTCGAGGGAGTGTGTGGTTGTGGCGTGCCGGCGTTCACGCGCTGCGTTCACTCCCCGCAGATAGCCTATAGGCACCTCCAAAAAACCACCCTCCCGGTGTTGCCCCCTCTCCTGCACATATTCCGCGTTCTGCATGCAGCAGAAAAAGCTCGCAATGCGCACCTAGCGAATCCCTGCGTCAGGGCAAGCTGCTTGCGCAGCTCCGGCTGCGCCTGTGCTCAGTCGACGTCCACGCCGGCGCGCAGCTCAGACTCAGCGGAGAGCAGTTCGAGCGCGGTCAGCTCGTCCTTGAGTGGCGCGCAGCAGCGCGCGTGCGTGCCGTGCAGGAGTGACACCCTTAGCCGGGCGGGCGAAGTCCAGCTCGCCGGTAAAGTTGCTGCACAGCTTGCGAAAATCGGCGGCGCTCAGCTCGGCGTCTGCGATGCAGCCACTGCGGGCAGTGTCGAGGCGCGCGATGGCCTGTCCAATTGAGGTCAGACGTGATGCCGAGGCTGTCGAACAGGGTGCTGCGGTTGTCGCCGGTACCAAACGGGTGGCGGCCAAGCGTACGACACCCGTCGGCGGGTTAAACCCGGCCGCCTTTGCTTTTGATTTGATATCAACAGGCGCAGCCAAGAGCCTCCGTATCGCGCAACGGACAGTCCCCCTCGCTTCGCTCGCTCCTGCGCTACGTGCACACCCAAATTGCACGCAATGGTGGGCCTCTTCAGTGCGCAAGCAAGCCCCTCCCGTGTGTGGCTGTCCTCAGCGGCTTCGCCGCTTGTTTGATTGCAAAGACGGCACGAGAAGAAGCCCTGTCCTCCGATATCAATACAACCTGCCTTGACACCAACTCTCCCGGCGTGCGCACGGTGCTGCACATGTCGCCAGCGGTCATGGCGGCAGCTGTCATGTCCGCACAAAAATGCGGCCTCGGCCTGCGCGAATGGCTGGACCGCGCTGTCGCCAGTCTGATTGCCGACGACCACCCCGAGGGCGCGGCGCCGTGGTCAGTTCAAGCTGCCGACCTTTTTGCAGATGTCGCGAATTGCTCCCCAGAGCTGTTGCATGGGCGATGGGCGCTGCTTTACGAACATGTGGGACTAGAACGACAGCTTTGGCATCAGCCGGAGCAAACGGCGCTAAAGATGGACGACGGCGAGCTGCCGGGGGCTCCATACATAGTGCCGGCACGGTTGCGGAAGGCGTGGCCAAGGCTAGTAGCGAACGTCTTTTGCCTGTAGACGCATGGGGGCGCGACGACGCACGCCTCTTCCCGCTCGGCGAGGATGCGCTCAAGCATGCATGGGCGCGGATGACGGCGCGGTCGCGACTGGACGAGTTGCATATTCACGACATGCGGCACGACAGGATTTCGCGCGTCGCGGCGACGGGAAAGTTTTCGCTAGTGGATTTGCAGGCATTTCCACGGCACCGCGACATGCGCATGCTGCTGCGCAACGCGCACCTGTGCACAAGGCAGCTCGCCGAGGCTCGACGCCGCATTTGGAGTGAAGGCAAAGTCCTCGGACCTGACGGTCGTGCATCGCGGGCGCCGCCGCCTCCGTACCGGAAGTGGGCTCACGCTGGCGGCGATTGCCGGAGATTTTGACCAGCAGTCCGCGTCAGTATTGGTCGATGGCAGTGACGATACGGAAGCGCCGACACAGGCGAACGTCCTTCCGTTCCGGCGCGCGCAGGCATGATGTGGTCTCGCTTTGGCGGCTCGCGCCGCCTTAGCCAAACGTTTCGTTACATTCGTTACCCTGTGGCTGGACAAGAACACGCAGCCCTCCACCGCCGCCCAGCCCGTACCTGCGATGAAATCGCGCAATCAGGGTGCAGAGCCAGCCGGGACGACGAACCCGCCACATCCGTGGCGGGTTTCTTCGCGGAGCCCTGCGACGGCTACCAGTTATAGTCAAGCTTTGCGCGCTCCACTGTCACTTCCGGGGCGGCGATACAGACCCGCCCCACTCGTGTGAGAACAAGCGTCGCCTTTGCGTCTATGCGATGCCCAGAATACGGCAGCCGACACGCGCCCGACCGCAATGCCAGTTTAGAGTACATCGCAAGCCGCTTGCCGGTGCTCATGCTCCCGTAATCTGTAACCGCCCGGCGACGTAAGACGGGCGGGTCGCGCGAATCCACTGCTCCGGTGCATCGTCGGTCGAGGGAAGTTCTTCCGCGGCCCCACCAATCGCGACTGCCAGTTGGGGATACACCGGACGCATTTCCTCGGCATCCCGGCTAATCCATTCCGGTGTCGCATCCACTGGCATGCGCTGAATCTTGCGCCCCCGGACTTCGACATAGCCGCGCCCCAGCGCGGCTAGCATCGGTAAGCTGGAGCTACCACCGGTCAGAATGACCTGCAGGCGCACGGGGTCCATGGTGAGGTAGTCGAGGTAGGTGTCGTCCACTGCATCAAGTGCTTCGCGGAATCCCTGTTCCAGACGCTCCGCGAATTTGAGCACCGGCCCCCAACTGCAAAATTCCTCTCGCGTGATAATCCCAGACGTGCTGTCGGAGAGCCTGTATTCGAGTTTCCCGGTTTTGAATAGCAGTTCCTTAAGCACGCGAATACGGCGGCGCAGGTCGAGCGCAACTATTCTGCCCTGCAGGGTGGTCGCATCAATCGAGTCCCGGTCCATGATGAACTTCTGCAGCAGTTGGTCAATCTTGTCGCCCGCGTAATTGAGCCCCCGCACGGATGCCGCGACCTGAAATACCTTTGGTTCATCGAGGCTCTGATTGCGGAGCGCGAAGAACAGGCCAAAGTCAGTTGTTCCTGCACCGGCATCCACCACCATGTAGGCGTCAATGCGATTCTCACTGACCTCAATCGGCGTCGCAGCAACGGCGACAGGCTCGGGCACGCCCTCAGCCACCAGATGGTCGGGGCGCTCACCGTGACGCTTCAACGCATCAATCGCAGCCTTCAGCCGTGAAACGGGTATGCCACCGGCCCACTGCCCGGAAAAGGTATCGGCGAGTACCTGGGCCTCAGCTAGGAGACCCTTCATCAGGCTATCAACCCATTGCGCCTGCTGCTGGTCCTTGCCGCAGGGGCGCGCAAATCTCCGGCGGACGTAGCGGGCGTCCGCCTTGCCTTCGACGTCCCGCGCGACAAGGCTGACGCCCGTCATGTCCGTCAGAAAGGCCAGATAGGCGCGCAGCAAATCGCCTTCCGTCAACCTCACATCCGTCGGGTTATACGTCTTCGGCAACAATTCCGCATCCAGATTGCCGTCCTCGCGGAAACTCAACCAGCTCTTGATTGAATCAAGCCGCTCACGACCGGCCTCCTGTGCGTTGATACTCTTCTCGATTGCCTCGTAACCGAAGTACGCCTGCCCGTCATCGCCAATAAAAACCGATGAAGGCAAGGTGTAGCCCTCCTTTCCCGCGGCCTTTCCCAGTTCAAGGTCCAGATGGTCGCCCCCGCTAGACGTAGCGAAGGCCTTGGACATCGCGGTGCCGAAATCCAGGCAGAGCAATACATCGCGCCCGCTGGGCGCTTTGTGCTGCAGGGAATCGAGCACCAGCTCCACCTCAGGCGGGGAAGCGTAGGACGGGACGGACGCGGTACCGGCTGCCGCCGCTTGTCCGGACGCACCCCAATCCTGCGTCGTTCCGCTTGGCCCAGATGAAGCGGGACGCTCCGGTGAAGTCGCACGCGCTTCTTCTGCGGGCGCATCCGCCGCGGCGGGCGCCAACTCCCCGATAAGGTAGTGGACCGCAAGAGCCAGTGCGTCGCTTTCGGGACCGGAGATGGTCCCGACCTGCTGGTTCTTCGTCCGGTCCAGCAAACTCGCCAGCAGATAGCCAGCAATCTTCTTGTCCATCTGGTCCCCTTCCTCTTTTTGCAAAACAACGATTTATTCGACAAGGCCCTTGAGCAGTACGTCCCCGACCGCACCATCCCCGCGCGTCCTGACGACGGCTGGCTGCCGGACCACCATACGCGCCCTAGGGCTGTCGCCGACCACCTCAAAGAACTTGGGCGACACCTCCACCTCCTCTCCGGGCGTGCCGAGCAACTGAACGTTGCGCAGGGCAGCGACCTGCTCCACCTGCACGGCCACCTGTTTGACACGGTCGAGTAGGCCCTGTGTGGGAGACACGAGCGAGGGTTCGAAAATCTCCAGACCCGAAAGTAGTTGCCCACGCACCCCGTCACTGGCATGACGCGCCAGCCTTGCTGCCTCAAGGGCGAGTCCAATGGCAGCATCCGCGCTGCCAGCCTCGACCTCGACAGCCGCAACGCGTAAGTCACGCTCGAGTCGGACGCGTCCGGTGTCCAGCCAGACACGCACATCTTCATCGAGCTCTGGATGCCGCGCTGCCAGGTTCTTTGCGATGACGCGGGCACGTTCCGGGTATTTGCACAACACGTCGAGCTGCTCACGCAAAGGCTGGTTCCGTTTCCCCTGCCGCCCGAGCAGCAGGAGTGCTTCGGTGACATCCGTCACTAGGCGCTCAAGCGGCGTCGCCAGGTCGTCTGGCCAACCGCTTCCACCGAAGAGCCGCCGACAATAGCTGACAACCTGGTACATCGTCGGCTCCGCCACGACCGAAAAGCGGGTTCTCACGATGTCATGAACGGTTAGCAGCACCTCTCGGGTGAGCTCGGTCTTCGCCTTGTCATCCTGCGGCTTGCCAGTGGCGTTCAATGGCCCCGTGACCAGCGATGTAAGAGCCTGTCCGGGGTCTGCTCCCGCCTCCAGGTCCGATTCGACCAGCGCCATACGAAGGCTGGAAAGGGTTCGGGTCAGTCTCCTCGCCAATGAGTCGCCCGGAGATTCGGTCACGGGCTTCACTCGCACGAACGGCTGCGACAGCGCAATCAGCGCGTCGGCCAGCGTGCGCGAACGGGACAGCAATGCGCCAATGAGCTCCGTGCGTGCCTTTTCACCCTGCTCCTCGTCAGCAACGGAGCGGGCCAGATAGTCCGGCAACCACGTTCGGTCAAAGAGTGCACAGGCACGAGCAACGTTGAGCCGGGCGTCCGCGTCCTGCAGGAGCGACAGCGCTGGCAACTCGTTGGCAAAAGCAGGCTCGAGCGCCTTAGTGACGTCGGGCAGCCATCGCTTGACGACCTGGGCGAGCCGAATCGACTCGGCAATCGCGACAAGGCGGAGCCGGTCATCCGGATGCCGGCAGGCATCGTGAAGCAGCCGGTCCCGCCCCGCGATGACAGCCGGATGCTCCGCCTCCTTCGGCAGAAACTTCACGGCAATCAGGCCTGTCAGGGCATCGCGTCGCTGTTCCGGTGAAACGTCACCCGCGAACGCGGCGAGCAGCTCGGCGCTTTTGGCGTTGCTTGATGAGGCATCTGACATCGGTTATTCCATATGACTCTTGAAGGCCGATATTGTACGGTTCGGAGCGCAGTCCGAACCTGGCGGCTTTCATTTCGTCGCCTGATGCTTGCCCGGGCGATACCGCGCGCGCACACCGGACCAGAACGAGTCCCAGATGGCATTGATTTGACTACGAATTTCACCAGTGAGCATGCGGACACTTCCCTATTTTTTCAAAACCGATTTCGCCAGCGCAGCGCGCGAAACCAAAACCTGAGATTGCTATCATGGTTAGCTAGCCTCGCACGACCTAGAATGCCAGCGCGCACTGGGCGCGAGTTCAAGCTCGCTTAACGCGATACACCGTTCCAAGCAGGCGTGTGGTCTCGGTGAACGGGCGGCGCCCCGCACGACAATTTATGGCCTTCTCGGGATAACGGCGCCGCAGATAGGAACTTGAAGCTCTAGCTAGTCTATCCAGCCGCGGACGAAGTGCACGCCAGTATCCGGGTTGGGCGTTGCAAAGAATTCGCCGCTCGCTAGGCATTTGCAAAAAGCCGTTCCACGAGTTCCTCGCCCTCTAATGCATCCCGCCATCGCTTCGGGATGGAGTCGTACCCGTACAGGACGCCGGCCAGGCCTCCAGCAATGCAGGCAGTAGTATCCGTGTCGTTGCCGAGCATGATTGCCCGGCGCACACATGACTCATAGTCCGTTGTCGTCAGCAGGCAGTCTATCGCTGACCACAGGCTGTCCACAACGTAGCCCGACCCGCGAGACGGCTCGGAACGAGCACCAAGCACCAGCCGCAATTCGTCGTCATGCTCGGTGTCGGCGAACCGCCGAAAGAGTTCTTCCTCTGCGCGACCTACTGCTTCCATTGCAGACAGGCCGCCGAGGATGCCGGCGCCAACGACAGCATAGAGCGCACAACACAGCTGCGAACGTATATGTCCGTGTGTCACCACGCCCTGACGCATCGCCAACTCGACGACCTCATCCAGCGAGCTAGCAGCGAATATGACGGGCAAGCATCGCATAAGCGCACCATTCCCGTTATCTCGTTCACCGCTCGGACCGGCCTTGCTTGCATCGACGCTTTTTTGCAACGCGCCGAGGGCACGTCGCGTCTGGATGCCGACATCGAACACCTTGCCGTCAGGGGTCATGTGCCCAGTTTCGTACCATGCAAGCAGTTGACTGGCGAAATCCGCGAGGTTCAAGGATGCATCCCGACGCAGGCTGTCCAACAAACACAACGCTTGCGCGCCGTCATCACTCCAGGTACCAATGGGAACACCTGAATGCGCACGTCGAAACCCTTTCGGTGGCTCCATCTCGATTTCGTGCTCGTCCGGTATTTCGGAAGCGTCGTGAAACTCGTACGGAACTCCGAGCGCGTCGCCAACCAACAAGCCGTAGAGGCCGCCGCGGATGCGTTCCGAACGCTCTAGATTACGATTGGTCATGCTGGTCTCCATTGTTACTGCGTGGGGAAGGGGAACATTGGCCCCGGTGTGGCAGATGGATTCGCCTCGCCCCGTCGCGGGCATCTTTTCTAATAAGTACCGTCATGCGGCCTCTTGTATTGACTTCATGGTTACTTCACGTGTCACGACTGCGGCTCTGACTCTTTCGTCCTTTCCGGTTCCGCCCCAGCTACGCTCGCATCCTCTTGTTCAAGCAGCCCCAACCCTGCTGTCAAATCCCCTTCCGGCACCCGACACTCCGGGCAAAAGACGGCGATTTCCTTCTCATCGAGTATGCGCATTGATGCCAGCCACGGCTGCGACACATCCTCCAGCTCGCCAATGTAGAGCGTGTAATGCGGCTGGGTTCGGTCCACCGGCTTCCGGCAATCACAGCACGTTGCGACCAAGTGCAGCGGCTGGTAAAGCGGATGGAGCCCCGCTGTAATCGGCTCCTCCATGGCCTCCCAACATTCTTGTCCGCAGAAGGTCATCTCCTGTAGTTCATACAGGACAGTAATGGTTTTCGTCTCGCCGTCGAGCGATACCTTTTGGGTACGGGTGTAGAAATTGTGAATGCGGGAGCCCAGTTGCTCCCCGCAGACGTGGCAACGGCCCAATTGCATGACTCTCCTTATTCCTTGCGCTCAGCAAGAGCTCCAGCGGTCCTGAAGTAGCTCCCCCCATAGAAGTGCCACGGCCGTGAATGAAGGAACTCCAAAACATCCTTGGTTGAATGAAGCTGAGCAAGCTCAGCGTCAGTTACCGGCGCCAGATGCCAACGGCCGGACTCGCTAAATGCCGGCCACTCGTCGTAATGCCGCAGCCATTTCATGCCACACATTGAGCAGCCGAACAGCTCAACGTCGCCAGCCGTCACGTCAGTATTCAACCTGTCGCCTCCGGGCAGCAGAATTCTGATGCCGTAATCAAGCGGCAAAGTCATGCACTTGCAGTCAGTTCTCTCAATCATCTTTGTCCTGTTGGCTGCGGTGGGCACGAATTTACTTGGCCAGTGCCTCTTTGCCGGCGCGATACACCTCGTCGAACAACGCTTCCAGCCCCGGATGAGCGCCGCGCAGCGCATCGACGACAGCCTTCGCCCAGTCGAAGTATTCCTGCTTCCGTTCAAGAGACCAGTCCGCCGGGGGATTCGTCGCGATGTCCCGCAGATTGCAAATCTTGTCGGCGAGCTTGACGAGCTTGGCACGGCGGCTGATATGAGCGGCGTGTTCGACCTGCAGGCGCTTGCGCTCTGCTTTCGGTAGAGTTTTGTCGTCCGTGACTTCCATGACGATGTCCGCCACGTCCTTGCCGAACAGGCGCAACAGTTCCTGCTCGGTGGTCTCCGTGTCTTCGATGGTGTCGTGCAGGACCGCAGCTATCAGAACGCGCTCGTCCTCGACGCCGGCCTCATTGGCCAGCACATTCGCGAGAGCAATCGGGTGGTTAATGTATGGAGATGCCTCATGGTCCTTGCGTCGCTGATTGCGGTGCTTGTCCGCAGCGAAGGCAATGGCGCTGATTAGAGTGTTCATGTCGGGTCTCGTGGGATGATTGATAACGTTGCGTATGCGACTATTTGACCGTTCGCCAAATCAACGCGGCGAGCTGGTTGCCCGTGCCGACAATCCGGAAATGGCTGTCCCGGGTCTTATCAGTCCTCGAGTCGTACTCGCCGACGCGGTTAAAGTGGGCGTCCCGCCCGACCTGCTTGCCGCTCGAATCGGTTTCGATGCTGCCAATAACCTTGAAGTGGTCATCCCGCAGATATTCCTTGCTCATTGCAATCCCCCGTAGTTGGTCAGGTATCGTTGCGTTCGCGTTGGTCCCAAACCGAGACCCTTTCGCGCACCCAAGCCAGTCTATGTCTCAGTCGAGACACTTAATGTCTCGAAACAAGTTGAATCAGAAACTCTCGGCCCACCGCTCCCAGAAGCCCGGTTCGTCGTGGTGCGCGTTCTTCATCGCGTCCTGAAGGGGCACGACGTAGAACTTCACGTCGTCGAAGCGCATGCTGCCAGCTGAGTGCTCGAGAAATGCCTGTACTTTCTGATACTGCGGGTTGGTTTCGTCGAACGGAACATCGATGAAAACCTTCCCGGCGTACGACCGCATCGTCGTTTCAGACGCATACCGGCCACACTCCCGCCACGGTATTGACTCATCGTCAAACCATTGCAGAATGCGTTTTCTACTGTCCAGACTCTCGTAATTCTCGTAGAACGGACGGGACCCCCGCACAAAAGCGAGGTAGAGCACGTCTCGCTGAAGCTTCCTTGCGATAGCATCGATGTGTTCAAGCAACGCCGGCATTCCTCTTCACCTCGCTTGTTATGGCTCAAGTCTTGTGTGTCGCATGTTCGTCATGTTGTGCAAATAACCTGCTGCTTGGGCGCAGGAAGCACAGAGCGTTCGGAGGTATTGGCTACCCGCGCCCTCGCGCAAGGTTCCTAGGGAGCCGCACAATTCACATGTGCGTACGCTTTGCCGTTCGGCGTCGGCAACCCCGTCCGGGACGTTGGCCGTCACCGAGCCTCGACAATAAACGCGCAGCGCCCCAAACTTCTCTTTGACCTGGACCACAACAAGGTCGGCGTTGCCCGACCTACGCGCTTCGCCCTCAAGCCTGCTGGACAGCTGCGCGATGAGGTTGTACCAGCCGTCGCCGCACTCGAAGCGCTGCCCATCTCCGAAGCGCGGCTCAAGCAGCCGATAGATGGTCGGATGCTCTATCAGAATAGATTTTTCAAGGTCAAGGTTCATGGCTGAGGTCGTTTCCGTTGTTTGCTTTCGGCCCCACCCTACCCGTCTGCTTCCGACCGGATTTGGTTTGGTTTGGCTTGGCTTGGCTTGGCTTGGCTTGGCGCTGACGATGCCTGCGACCGCGAATGATTGCAGGCAAACGAGACAGTTTTCGTCTCACTTCTCCCAGCATTCCGCTGGAATCTTCACGCTCCGCCACGTGTGCCAAGTAAGACGCAAAGTGTCCTGAATTTTCCGTACAATCCTTCGGCAGTAGCCGCGAAAGCAAGGCAGCTTTGCCGTCGAATGCTCCTTGGCGGGTGCCACGAGTCAAAACAGGCACAATATCGCAATGGATTGACAAGCGAACCAGACACTCAATCGATGTCGGCTTATCAACCCGTTTACAACAACACTACGGAACAGAATGACCAATCCCTCACAGTGGACGTATTCTTCGCCAAAGCAGCAGAGCGAACGTTTGTGGAGTCGATTTCTGGAATGTTTTGTAGCGGGTTTAAACTCGACGCAGCAATGTCAGTTTGCATGGGCATGGCAGACACAAGCGAACAGAACAGCTTTCTATCGCAACATTCTCCTCCCCCGTGTCACCAGTTGCCTTGGACTGACCGACGTCTACGAATTATTCCGAGTCGACTCCACGTTTTGCATCGGCGAAACGGATGACAAATGCAGTCTCGTACCCATTGTTCACGTAGAGTCTGAGAACGACGCTCGGAGCGCCTATCATGAGGTTAGGAAGCTCTGCGCACTCACAGGGCGCCTGAAGGTCTTGATTATCTGCGATGAGTGGTCAGACCATTGGTCGCACGGCGGTCATGCAGCAGCTCAACTGTCTAAGTGGCGCTCATTGGTGGCGAATCACCTCCAATACTATCCGGACGATTGCGTCTACGGCTTGGTAATTGGAGAACGCCATAACAATACGCTGCGTTTTTTTCCACGACCCTATCGACGCCGTTCCCAGGCGGCCCTGTTCACGGAAACCAAATTTATCAGATTTCCATTGGGAATGTACCGCCATGCCCACCGGGCGGACCGGTACCCCCCGTGCCGTCAAGCGACTTTTAAGGCAGCCCGTTTCTGCGCCGACGTGAGGGAGCCTTCACGCCCCCACAGCTTTTCGCCCGGCCAACCCACACGACACGAAGACAATGCCCTCCAGTCTCGATGAAGCAATCTTGCGAGTCCTACCCACGGAAAAGGACGCGGTGCCCTGGATGTCCACACCGGAAGTACACCGACAGCTCGAAGAGCGTGGACATCGTGTGGGATACACGAAGAAGGTGCAGCGGCATCTGACCAGGCTGGAAGATAAGGACCATCTGGTCCTCTCGACCGAGAACGGGCGCGAGCTGCTCTGGCAGCGCAAGCCTTGGCTACAGGGAGCGCGCGAAGGTGTGAGTCTGATGAGCGCGTCCGAAGCGGTTGCCTTTCACATCCTGCAGCAGTTTGCCGGCAACAAGCTTCCCGATGCGGTCACCAAGGACATCGAGCCACTTTTCAAGGCTGCGGAGGTTCGGCTTTCGCAGGAAAGGGCGGATAGCCGGGTGTACCGCGCGTGGCCAGACAAAATCGACTCGGTGGATGGGACGTTCACGCTGATTCGCCCGAAGCTGCGTCCGGAAATCTTCCAGGCCGTTGTAACTGCAACGTTCTTCGAACGGGAGCTGCTTGTCAAATACCGCGCTGCTTACAAGGGTGAGCAGGCAGAAGAGCCGAAGTCCAAACCATTATGGCCTTTGGCGCTCGTGGAATCGGGCGGTGTGATGTACATGGTGGCGCAGGACCCGACTCGTGCGCCGCAGCCGGAGAAGGGAAAGAACGATTGGCTGCGCACACTCTATCGACTTGACCGAATGGGGTCGGCCGTTGAGTCGGGAAAGACGTTCAACTATCCGGATGATTTTAAACTGCGCCAGTACATTGAGACGGAACAGGCGTTTAACTTCCTCACGGAACCACCTTTGCGGCTGGAACTGGCGTTCGACGGCAATGCCGGCAATCATCTCAAAGAATCACCGATGGCCAAGGACCAGGAAGTCGAGACCCTCCTGGATGGTCGCCTGAAGGTATCAGGCACCGTGATTCCGAGCTTGAAACTCCGGTGGTGGCTGCGCTCGATTGGCGCCGCTGTGGAAATCCTCGCGCCGAAATCGCTCCGTGAAGAATTCGCCGCGGACTACCTTAATCTCGCGAACCGGTACCGATAGAACGAGACCCATGTTGTCTTTCAGAGCAGAGCCTGTGAGCGTCACAAAACGTCCATTTGTCACCATTCATTTTTCCGCGCTGCTCAGACGACAGGGGCACCATTGCCGCTCCGCCAAAGTCAGAAAAAGGACTCCCGGGGAAATAGTGGCTTGCCGGGGGTAGCCCTCCTCGCCTTGTAGCTTAGTGTCGCCGTGAGAAAAGCGCACCATGACGAGCCGGGCTTCTGGGACTGCTGAGCGGAAAGATGGCAAACCATCGGCGGCTATTCCGAGCTTGGTAACAAGGCTGCTGCCGCGCATTTGCGCGCAACGAAACTGTTGTCTTATCAGAGGATGAAGAGTGTCTACTGCTCAACGCATTCATGGTCCGCGACTGTATGTATTTTCTGGCGCCGGACTGTCCGCAGAAAGCGGCATATCGACCTTTCGCACCGGAGACGGCATCTGGACCCAAGCGAGCATCGACGAAGTCTGTAACTTCACGACATGGCGACGCAACCGCGAAGCAGTCTTCCGCTTCTATAACGAAAGAATTGCGGAGAAGCGAGACGCACGTCCCAACGAAGCGCATCAGATTCTCGCCGAATGGCAAAGAACCTGGGGCACAGAGCGCGTTCAGCTTGTCACCCAGAATATAGATGACCTGCTTGAGAAGGCAGGTGCGCAGCACGTTGTGCATCTTCATGGCGACATACACTCTCTGCGATGCACCTCGTGCGACTTCCGATTCCCCAAGGATTGTGATGAGTTCCGTTCGGACGCAGCCTGCCCAAAGTGCGGCGAAGTGGACGCAGTCAAGCCCGGCGTCGTATTCTTCAACGAGCCAGCCCCCGAATATCTGAACCTGCATCGCATGAGGGTGGAAATGACCGAAAGCGACTTGTTCGTCGCGATTGGGACGGCGTTCGAGGTCGTCTCGCCTGAAAGTATGCTGCCTTGGGGGCGGCAGGGCCAGCATGAGAGGAATTTCCTGATTGACCCGGCGCCAAGGCGAACAGAGCTCTTTGGGGTTGTGGAGCGGCAGAATGCCACTGTTGGCCTGCGCAATCTGGCAAGTCACATCACCAGCATGATGACGACGCGCTGACTAGACAGGTGTTGTTAGCTGAATTAGGAATTTGCGGGGTCTGAGGAGACCCGCCCTGACCTGCTTCAGCGACCGCCCGGCAGACGCCACGTGCTCCTCCGGCCGTTGAACAACGCACGTTGGTTACTCAGCGAGGAAGCGAAAATCCATTCTAGGATGGTTAGGTCGCGCCCCACTCTTTACTTAAAGTTTCGCGTGGTCTTTGAGCCCTGCTTTTATCAGCGCTGTCTGGCACTGCATCATCCCCTTCTTACCACTCGGCATAAACTCATTCACGGTTTTAACCCAGTCAACGGGCTTCGACATATCTTGTGAAGCATCTATCACAGCCTCTAGCCCGCCTATCCAGAGCAAACCTAGAACATTTGATGTAACGAGGTCTCCGCTGAGTCGCAAGCAACCATCGATTTTTGTAACATACTTGTTTATCCGTCCAAGTGACTGGAGTTGCGGATTCCACGAAAGGTCTACATGCCCGGTCACGACCTCGGGCAAACCCTCGACCTTCTTGAGATTGGAGTGCGTGCAGGTGAAAGTGCCCGTCACTTGAGCTAGCTTCACCGGAAATTGCCCTCCAGGAAATTCCTCGCCACACAGCAGCACGCTTCCGACCACAATGCCGTCGTTCGCCGAACTGAGGACGCGGATACCTCGCTGTGTCAGCCACTCGAGCTTCTGCTCGTGCGTCAGTTCCTCAGCCTCACACGCCTCTGGGCGTACCGGGAGTATATCGTCGCCAATCAAATGCGGCCCCGGACATTCATTTTTCAACTCGTCAGGAACCGTTGCCACCCATTCGGCGTGGTCGAACCGCAGGGTAGTCGCAACCTTGCCGTAGCCCTCAAGAAGGGCCGTCGCAAGGTACGCGCCGAGTCGGCGCGCAGGTAAGCGGCTCGCCTGATTCTCGACCGCCCACAACTCATTGAGAACGCTCGACACGGCGTCCACCAGCCCGTGACGTGACGCCCATTGCCGGGCGCGCTGCACAACGAAAGCATCCTCGAGTCTCAAGGTTTGGGGCTGCCTTGACTGGCTCTGAAACGCGGCGTAAATCCAGCGACCCAGGATGGCCTCACAAGACATCGCGTATATATCGAACTCGTAGTGAGCCTGACCGCAGGTCTTGAGAAATTCAACCGCCGCATCCTGGGCTTCCTCGCTAGTGTCGAAATAGCGGGCAAACCGTGCCGCGACAATGTTGCGACCGCCCCGCACAATATAGATGCCCCACTTCTTCTCGTGCTCCCGGTCCCGGTCCCGGTATCGAATCGACCGATAGAAGTAGTAGTTCGGCCGCGATGCCGTGCCTGGCCCCCCGCCATGCGTAGAGGTCCCTGCACCGTTGTCTTCACGTGCACCAGTTTCTTTCTTGTGCTCGACCGAAAACTCTACATCACCATCGATTGGTTCATCGGCTTCAATCCGTTTCCTAACCGCGTCCCAATATCGTTCAATTTTGCTCATCGCAGTCCCCGTTTAGCGTGTCCTTCGGTTGCACCAAGTTTTATTGGCCGGGCCATTAAATTTGAATACATTTTGACGACCTCAATCGCGTCGTCATGAATTCGTTTGCGAAGCTCCCGACCTCAGCTTATCGGCAAGTCGAAGGAAATCTGAAGGTCGATAGCTTGCCGGTTATCCGTGGGCCGGACAGGTGTGGCAAGCCGACCGAAGCCCTCCTCGAAAACTCAAGCCGCAGATGTCAGACAAGGCGTGTACTTTATTACTGTAAAGGATGTAAGCTGAGGAGGGCGCATAGCGCCCCGCGTCCAAATTCCCGCCGGCGAAGCGAGTTCGGCTTGACCAAGCCACGAGAGGCGAGTGGTGAATGTGCGCCATTTACCATCGCCAGCCGGACGACGACGCGAAGCCCGTTAGCCTCAAGCGCCCGAACGAACCTTCGCCAGCTGATGCCTGCATGGTCCGTACTCGGTCGCCATGGCCGTCCCCAACGGAGAGATGACGTTGCTTCCGTCATTGAGCGGAGAGATAAGTCTCAGCGACTCAGTGGGGCTTCGTCCTCGGCACGGGATTCACGCATCTTCCGGCCCCTCCGGTGTTGCGTCGACTTTCGATGTCAACTTATTCATGGCTTCGTCATGCTCCTCGAGCATTCGAATGAATTCGCGCGCAGTCACCGGCTCCGACAAGTTCGCATCGTCTGCAGCATCGTGAATCACTTCTACGAGCTCGTCCGTATCTTGAGGATTCCCCGCCCACGACAGTTCCCACCGCACGGCATGGATGACCTATGCGAGCGTCGGGCTCGGCAACTGAAATGTATGGAGCGTGCGCGTGATGTCCCGACTGTCGGCAACGGTCACTTCGGGGTTCAACCGCAGCGGAAGGTTAAAAATATGTCCGACCGGTGCGAACTTGATGGCCCACCGGATGCGGGTTCCCTTCTCGTATCGAAGATAACCATCCTCCACCACGTCGTCGCGCAGTTCATAACCCACCCCGCCAACCCACAGCCGATGAACTCCGCGCAGCTCCTCCGTCTCCCATTCCTTTTCCCAGTCGTAGAACAGTTCGAGGTATTCGATACCCGTCGGGTCATACTGGCCCGTGTAGGCCTCTGCAATGGCTTTTTTTGTCTCCTGCAGGTATTCTGCCGCATACGCCCTTTTGAACATCTCGATGAGCAAAGGATTGCAGTCAAGCAGCGAAAAGATGTCACGGACATAAATCTCTCCGACAATGCTTACCGGCTCCATCACATACGCGACGGCGTCATCGGTCACGTCTGACGGCACATATACACCGGCGCCCGAAACCTCATGGCTCACCCATCGAGAATATTCGAGCTTGCCCCCCGTCTTCAGCGTGAGTTGCTTCAAATGGCCTCCCTCGTCGATTGCTCTGTTGTGTTTAAGCTACGAACTTTAAAAGTAACGTTGACCCTGACCGCCGCCCCCTCAAATTTGGTCGTTCCAAGCCGGTCACGCGAATAAAAAGTCTGATTTCGAGGATAATGAGCTTCCGTTCAAGGGGAGACCTCCGAATCACCTGACACAACCAATCAAGGCGATTCGGATTTTTTGGGTCCACGATTCATTTGCTCTTCAGACAGCCCAAGCAAACAGCTAAATTCTTGTGTAGTCGTCGGCCCAGACATGTTTTCAGCGGCCTCGTGAATCCTTTCCACGAATTCGACCGTTTGGTCGGGATTGCCGGCCCACGCGAGCTCCCACAGCACAGCATGGATGACCTGCGCGAGCGTCGGACTCGGAACTCGAAAATTGTGCAGCGAATGCGAGAGGTTCCGACTATCGGCAACAGAAACCTCAGAGTTGAAGCGCAATGGCAGATTGAAAATTTGACCGAGCGGTGAAAATGCGACCCCCCAGTCGATGCGAGTTCCCTTTACATATTTGTCTCCGCCGCTCACGATGTTATCGCGCAACTCATAGCCCACCCCGCGAAGCGACAACTGATGAATTCCGGTAATTTCGTTTGTTCCGCTGTCCTTTTCCCAATTGCAGAACAACTCCAGGTATTCGATGTCTTCAGGGTCATATTCGCCCGTGTACGGGACAGCGTTTCCCTTTTTCGACTCGCCCAGATATTCTGCCGCATATACGCGTTTGAATATTCCAACCAGCACGGGGTTACGGTCAAGCAGCGAAAAAATGTCGCGCACGTAAATTTCGCTACCGAATCGTACTGGCTCCATCATGTACGCATCGGCGGTGTCGGTCACGTCGGACGGGACGTATGCACCATCGCCCGTGACCTCATCGCTGACCCAATGAAAATATTCGAGTTTGCCACCCGTCGTCAACGTCAGTTCGCCCACCGGTTCCTCCTGTTTCATTCGTTCCTGGGTTGCGCCAAGACGTCTCGTCGGCGCGGACACAACTATTCCTGATGCGCGGATGCGTGCGCCGAACCAGCAGTCAGCGAAGGTGCGCTCGGCCGCAATATGGACGGCTGCCCCTGTATTACGGCTCCATCCAGCCAATACGTGATGCTTCCGCCCGATTCAAGTACTGGCGAACCGAGGCGTAGGGCAGCACAACGGTCTTGTAGCACGCTTGCACAACGTGCGCGGGTTCAGGGTAGACGTAAAGCCCGTCGTGGCCCAACCCGACCTTGGCCGCGTCTATTGCGCTCGCGGAGTCTCCCGCTTTGTCACCCTGAATGACCGATGAACACTCGCCACCACCGTGTATCGCCTTGGCACTCAGAACGAGACGCCGTTTAATTGCATTACGAATGTCCGTGCGCCATTTCACCGGTCCATCGATACTCTCCTGCCACCCAGCGCGATAGAGCGATAGCGGCGAGTAACGCTTTCCGGTAATAGCGTCGAACACAACCGGACTAATGTCATCCACCGGATACGGCCCACCACAGTACTCGCTGACCGACACCTCGACCGAAAAAATCGATGCTGTGTCGAACAAAACCGCGGCACGCGACCAGTAATCACCGCCACACTCGCTCGCATCCGTCGTGAGTTTCTGGTTTAAATCCTCCACTGCTGCAACCAGTTCGCTTTTCGCCGGGGAGTTTGCCACGGGGAAAGGCACCGGCCTAATGTCGATGCCAGTTGCAAAGCAGGTTGCCGCCTGGGCCATAGCGACAGCCCAAGCGATGGATACCCGATGCCGATTACGCATTGCTCAATTTAACCCATTTTATATAGATTCAGGTTGAAGAGGCTCACTCTTGACTTCGGATGCGTACTCGAAGCGGCGAGATGCCATCACCTGTCCACTGCGTCTGCAACATCCCGCCAATTGACTGCTAGCAGCGGCACCGTTGCATGTCCACGTCGAACATATTCCGCCAGCAATGCATCACCTTCGCCCGCCAGAAGCATTGTTGGAGGGCTGTCCAGCAGACACGGAACCCTTCGCCCGACGAGTTCGCCGACTGGCCACGTCTCCGGCATACACTCCTCCAGTGCGTGGTCAACGGGCAAACCTGTACCCGCTCTGCGTGCATAGGCTTCAAGCAATGCATCGACGGGGATGTCGACGAGCGATGCTCGGGCAGAAGAGAACTTTTCTTCACGAGGCATGGCGACAGGCGCTTGCCACCAGATGGCGTTTTGATGACGGAGAGCCAACAGGACCGCTTCACTGGCCGTGCTGGGCAAGCGACCGAGCGTTGAACCGCTTCCTGCCAAGTTGCCATAGAAATCCGAATATTGGCTCAACCAACCGCACCCACTCTCGACGAGCTCCGCAACACCGTTTTTTGCACAGTAACTCGCGTGCGCGCAGACGTTGCACGCAGGGGCGTCGCCGACGCACAGTGCTTTCCGCGAGGACCATCGCAAGGCGTCGAGATGGGACCACGTGAAGTTCGACGAGAAGACGGCCTCAACATAACGAAACGGCTTCCCTGTCGCGACGGAGACTTTGTCATAAAAAGTCACCGCCTCACGGCATTCCGCTTCGGACGGGAGTCGCAGCGTGTCGCCACCGCTGACCACTCCGAGGCGCTGCAGAATGAGTACCCCCGGCGGGGTAACGTCGCAAGTCAAGCCGAGCTCCCGGATAATCGAGTCGGCCTGCTCGCTGTCCAAACCTTTGAACGTTCCCACAAGCGCCGCCCGCAGTTCCGGCTGCTGGTCCCAGCCGTCAACGCGGATGAATCGGCTGAAAAGCGCGTGAAGGCTGCCAACTCCCCCGTTTTTGACAATATCCACCGCCGTACGGGCGAACTGGACGCATCTTGTGAAGTCGTATTTGAATCGCTGAGGCATGCCAGCCAGCCGGAAAATACGCTTCCGGTCAGACTCGCAGTACGTGGCGACTTGCCACATGTCTTTCATGAGCGGCAGCAGCCTGTCCAGGCGGACTTCGATGATTCGACACCGCCACTGGCTCCCGAGGGATGTTTCGAAGGAGTACCCGGGCCAGTGCGGGTCCTGCCTCATGGTCGATTCCATCAGCGCGCGAAAATAGCGCTCATCCGACGTGTCAGCAAGTGTTTGCAGGTGGGTCAGCTTGACGGCGTCCGAAACGCGCGCGACGTTGGCCTCCGCATTGGCGAGTAATTCTGAATAGTCAGGCATCGAGGAAATCACAAAACTCCCGTTGTTGTTCATGGCGGTTTGATTGAAAACGTTCGTCACCGCATCGGCCGTTGAGCCGGCCGACGTACGGCAATGCGTTGCACCGGCGCGATGCAGTCGACCGACGCGACGCTAGTCCACGGCCTGAACGCTGACGACTGGACCAACCAAGAGGCCAATTCGAACTGAAAACGTCTGGTTCTCACCGACTCGTCTCAAGCGTGGCCGTAGTACCGTTGCCGAGGTGGCGGCCTACCGCCGCCTTTTTGACGGCAGCTTTCGGAAGCTCTTCTGGTCAAACCCATGCTTAAACAGGCGGTCCTTCTCCGCGACTGGCGGGGCCGGCTTTGACTCTGGTGCGAGAACGCCACCCCAAAACATCTCGAGTTCCTGAAATGCCGTCCAGGCATCGATGGCCTTGTAGAACTGGACGTCTGCGAGCCGGGCATTGACGACCAGTGTTGAGCGGAAGTAGCCCGGCATCAATATCGCGACCGCTATCTTGTTTTCTACGAGGCGCCGCTCGATGATAGAGGAACCGCGCAGTGAGAAAAACTTCGTAAGACGCTGTTTCAGTGTCTTTTCCCTGCGCAGCGACAAGAGACCAGTTTTCAGCTCCTCGACTGCGCGCGCTCGGATAGCGTCATAGGCAGATTGAAAGTCATAGAAAGTTGAATATCCAATTTCTTCCCTGCCCACTGCATCTGGAGTACTGCCGGGCATCTGCAAAGCAGGATATACCTTGCCGCAGAAGCAGACAAAGATGGAACGGAAAGGTACTTCGAAAAAAATTACCGGCGCGTGCATGTCGTAGGCGATAAGGCCGGACCATGGCTCCGGTGCTTTGTCTGTCTTCAGCTCTTCGGTGCTGGAACGACGATGATAGATACGCGTACCATCACTCCCAAGTGCGAGTGCCGAGTCATAGTAGTCCTGGAAATCCGAGATGATACGCATACTGGACCGCAAGCCGCCCTTGTCGCTAAATATCCCATAGCCGATTTAATGCCGAGAGGACCTCGACCGCGCGCCCCTGAATGCCGACACCCTTCGGGCCATCAATGGCTGGTTCCCGCGCATTGATGCGGATAACGCGCGGGCCATGGCGCTCGCTGAAGCGCCTCACCGTCGACAGCCCGGTTCCAGCTCCGATTTCGACGACAACAAGTCGCTCGATGCTTCCAAGCCAATACTTCAATCGCGCCTGTTGCCGCTCAGTACGGCTTTCGAGCCAGGCCCAGTCGCCGAACATGAGAACGTTTGGCCGTGCCAGCGCACTACAGCGCGAACAGCGCGGAAACGGATTCGTGAGCCGACACGCGTGTTCGTCGACCTCTAGGAAGAATCCGGCTGCTGACCAGATATCCGCCGAGCACGCCTGCAGACACTGCAAATAGTGGATGGACCCGTGGCATTCAACGATGCTGTTTTCACTGAACCCTGCCTTCTGAAATTGTCCGTCCACGTTACTCGTGTAGACGAATGAGCCCTTCGCCATCCTGTCCGCCCAGCGCTTCAGGATAGTGAACCCTTCATGCGGCTCGATTGTTCGGTATAACGCGAGTCGGTGACCATAGAAACCCCAGGCCAGCGCCGGGTCTTGTGCGAACGCCTTCGGGTTGGCGATGGATTCGAACGGGATTTTTGCATGACCAAGCGCGGGATACGCGGCCCACAAGCCTTGCGTGCCGCGAAAATCAGGCAAACCGGAGTCGACGCCCATGCCGGCTCCGGCCGTGATGAGCAACCCATCCGCCTTGCGCAGCCACCCCGCAGCTCGATTCAACGCTTCAGTTTGCGACGTCATCAGGCAACGGCTCCGAGTTCATTGTTGATTCCGTACGGGACATGACCGGTTGCGACGTGCCTTGATGCGGATTCGCAATTTTGCAAGTGGTCATCAAAAAAGATGTCCGGCTCAAACTCGGCCAGGAACGGGGTTTTCGGCCGACCGCCGAGAAACATCGCCTCATCGACCGTGACGCCCCACGCCATCAACGTGCGGATTGCGCGCTCATGCGCGGGCGCGCTTCGAGCTGTGACAAGCGCAGTCCGCACGGCGACCGGTGCCTTCTGCGCACTCCGGAGCCAGCAAAGCGCATCGAGGAAAGGCTTCAGCGGCCCCGGCGGCAAAGGCGTGCGTGCGTTGCGGATTTCATGGTCGATAAATTGCTCCAACTGCATCAATTTGAAGATTCGCTCCGCCTCATCACTAAACAGCACGGAATCGCCATCGAATGCAATACGCAGCTCACCCGGATTGCGGACGGCCGTTGCCACCGACGCGGGATAGACTCGCGCCGCCGGAAACCCCGCCGCCATCGCGGCCCGCACGTCAAGAGCATTGACCGACAGAAACAGATTCGCGCCGAGCGGACGCAGGTAGCGATGCGGTGGGGCACCGCTGGTGAAAATTGCGCGGCCGATGGCCAACCCATGATGACGGGCAGAGCCGAAGACCCGCAGGCCGGTAACCGGGTCGTTGCGGGAAAGAATGGCCACTTCGACATCATTTCGTCCTTCGCCATTGAATGCAAGGAGCTTTCGCACAAGCGGAAAAGCGGCGCCTGGCTGGGCGGGAAAGTCGAGCTTCTTCTCCTGCAGCGCACAGTACGCGGCCGGGTCATCTTCCCGAAAAGCCAGGTTCTCTTCTTCGAAATCGAAGAGCGCTCTTGCAGAAACCGCGACGATAACCTTTTCGTTTGTACCCAACGCAACCTCCCGCCTTGACAAAGATTTATCGTACTGCGGATTTCGGACACTTCGTGTCTCATACAAACAGCGCATCTGTCTCCCTCAGGACCGCCTCAAGTGCTACGGAACCGGAAGCCGAGCCATGCCCCGCCCTCAGCACCGTAGGCAGCAAGCATGAAGACCGCTCAGGAAGACACGGCCCTAGTGCGAACGTGTCGCCGCAGGACAGTTTTCGAGAACCTGAAATATAGACGCGTCAGTCGGGAAGATTCGCGTGCCGTCGCGGTTGGATGAAATCGAGTTGCAATGGACCCACCGGAACCCGAGTCAGCTTACAAGCTTAAGCACAGTCTTGTGCCGGACCGTTGCGTTTCGCGGCGCCCATTCTTTGAGAAGCTGCTCGTAGTCGGCCCGATACTCGCGCCCACGCGCAATGAGGCATTCGCGCTCGACCTTGGCTTCATCGTCCTTGCCAGCGTACATGAGTGCAGCGTACAGTGCCGTCCTCACCCGGATGTATAGCAGGTGCGTCTTGCTATCGGGAGCCAGCGGCAGGCGGGAATCTTCCGGATAACTGGCGCCGCTTGCACTGAGCGTCAACCGCGCCTTTGATTCCGCGATGTCGTACTCGCCAGCAATCATATGTCCGGCAGCCCCGAATGCCGCCGCTGCAAGCAAGCCAGGCCGGTCGATGAATTCGTCATTGGCCGCGTCAAACTGGAATATGTCCTGACGCAAGAGGCTAAACGCCTCGAAATCCTCGTCAGCCAGACAGGCCGCGTGGCACGGCTCCAGATAGGCATAGCGCTCACCTTCGACTGTATCGGTCCGATAGCTATATATCGGCTCTGCAATGGGCAAGAATCGGCTCGGCCCCATCAAGGCCTCCCAGTGCGTCGCCCCGAAGAGCTTTGCAACCAGTTGACAGGCCGTAGGCGCGTCAATCCTCAGCGCTATCTCAAGGCGTCTGGCGAAGGTCCGAATGCTGACTCTTGGCACCGGTGCTACCGGCAAATCGCGCGGGTCGGGCTCAAAGCACCCCGGCAACACGTCGATGAGCTCCCATGCGTAGTCTTCGAGGTCTTGTTGCGTCCTGACTGCTCCGAGCGCTTTCTCTGTTTCGCTCCAGGTCCGCATGACACATGTTGCACTGATGGCATCGAGACTGGATTCTCGGCTGAGGCCTGGCAGCAAATTCTGCAGGCGCAACGCCTTCCTTTCCAGTCGCCGTTTCAGCTCCCCAAGAAAATCGTGCGTTGCATCAGCCTTCCACGTTGGCAGCTTCAACGCGGTGGCGAGCAGACAAAAGCGTTCGTACAATCCGGTCCTCCGTTATTGCCCATCCCGAAACAGTTTCAGGTCCGAGCAGTTTGCATCCCAAGTGGTCGCGCAGCCCAGCTGAGCTTCCACGCATCCCCGCACGCAAAGCTGCAAGGTGCATAGCCGACCGGGTCAACTACGGGCGCGACTTTCGAAGTAGAAGTCATCAGCCTGACGTTTCCAGGTATTCAGTTCTTCTCCCCGCTTTTGGTCGGCAAAGCCATGATGCGGAATGTACCAGCCGGGGTCGATTCGGATGGCGACTACGTCATCCTCGGGTCCAAGCAGCTTATTGTGCTTTAGAAATCCGCCAATGTCGCCTGGCGAAAAATGGGTTTCGGTGTGAAGCAGATAGAAGTTCGCCTCGACATGAACGTACGGCTCAAACCGCGCTGTCGCGCGAGCGCGAGACGGCTCGACTGTGTAGTACTTCAGGGTGGCCTCCCACAAAGCCTGAAGTGCCGCTTCCATCTTGGATGCGCGGGTCTTGGGAATGTCGTCCGTTATCGAAAACCAGATGGCGTAGCTTGCGACGTTATTAGCCGACATTGTCTCTTTCCCCCGTGAAAATTTCCTGGTTACACAGTTGGTTAGCTCACCGCCGTATGAATTTGAGCTTCCGGCATCCGGACTCTATGGTCTCTATATAGTTACGCTCACTGGAGCCCACGACTGATGGCGTCGCGCACGCTGTTATGCAATCGTGTGCGCGACACACGTCTATCCTTTTGGCGAGACCGACGTCACCTGACGCAAACGAAGGGAGGCTTCAGCGGCCAGTTGACGCATTATGAGACGGGTTTGAGACATTTCATGTCTTGATAGCGGTAGCGAAAGCCGCTGCGGCATCGGTCTGCCTAAATAGCCTCGGACGGACAGGTGCGCCAGTGGCTGTCTCTCGCCCGGACCAATGCGTCAGGCGCAGAACGCCCTGCTCGAATGCCCCACCATGCATCGCCCTTGCCGCCTGCGGTCGACCACATAAACTTCCGGCGCCGCATCGGGTCGTACCGACACCATTACCAAGAAGAAACATTCAGCAATTGCGACACCAGATGTCTCAATCCGCATGAATACTGTCGACCTCGCCCACGTAAGAAGGACATTCTCAATGGCGGCCAACCAGGAACTCGCCGCCCAGTATGCTGATGCCCTGCCTTCCCTGCAAGCGTGGTATCGCAACCCGACGAAAGAAAAAACCCATATCGGTCTCGACGTTGCGGGCATTCGCGGCGTCGGCACCGGCCACCGTGGCGAGATTAACGGGCCGCTGGCCGCCTATAACACGTGGGCAAACGCATAGTTGGTCAATCTCATTCGCGGCGTATGGAACATCCCGTCGTTCGCAGGCTTTGAGACGTGGCATGCGCTTTTGGTCGAATCCGTTGAAGCGTACTGGCAAAGCCGGGGTTTCCCGAAACTGCCGCGCCATCAGGCGTACCGACTCGTCGACTCGCTCATCAAATGGATGCGGACATGCACAGGTCGCCGGCCCGTATTGGGGCAGGCCATCCTGGAACACGGCCACGTCATCGTAAATGGCCCGAGCCTGGACACGCTTCGCCCACTGTGCAACACGGTACCGACCAGGTCAATGCAGATGACGCGCGTCGATGCGACCGCTGCCTACCGCCTGATTCAGCGGCTCGTGCGGGAATTTTGCAGTCAGTATGGCGGGACGCCGCTGCTGTTTGATGTCTTCGCACGAAACGAAGGTACCCGCCTCGCCGCCGCGCAAGAAAACGTCCTCGTATAGTTGTTAGGGCGCGAGAGAACGCCGCTGGCCGCGACGCGGCCAGTATAACTTTCAAGACACACGCCGGAGCCTGAGAGAATGACCCAACTCCATCCCCGCATCGCCTTCCTGGCCGACCTTCTCGGATTACGTCCGCCAGAAGGAGACGGCGAGCGAGGCCTGACGGAACTACTGTTATGCAGACTTGAGGAGAAATGCCAACGCTTGCGCAATGAATTGCCCGGTCTCACATTTTCCGCGAGTGAGGCGACTATCGCGCGAGCTTGCGCCATTCCGAAATGGCGGCTACTCATACACGAGCTCGCCGAACCTGCATGCTTTACGAGGTTCCCAAGCGGGCGCTGGTCTGTCGCGGACGTTCTACCGGCCGCCGTCGACGTCGACAGCATCGAACTTCCGTTGAACGACGGTCAGCGACTTTATGCGCGGCACTTCGCCATGAGACTTGCGAAGGCACTTGCTCTCGAACAGCCCGCTGCCCACGACCTGGCCGCGCGCCTTTACGGAGCAGAAAGCTGGCTGGCTCTGGCCGGGAATATTCCGTTCCTCGCTCCTGATGAACCGCTATACACGTACCAAAAGACTGAACCCGGGACAGATGCGAGGGCCGCACTGCACCCTTCGAGGGGATGTGTACGACTGGCTGCAGAGCTAACAGCGCTCACGTACCTTGCACACCCGGAAGCCAGAGCGCACGCGGCGCGCCATGCACTCACCCGAAGGCCGGATTTTCTGACCGCCGCACGCATCGCCGTGGACGCGCTTATCGAACAGGAGGCGGACCAGGAAGCGTTGGACTGCGGGAATCGCACATTGCGCGCCGTATCGGGAAGCATCATCCCAACCTCTGCACGCCTTGATGCGTGCAGCCCCGCGAACATCGAATACTGGAGACTGCGTTGCGCCCGAGTCATCGCGCTGAGACAGCTGGAGCGGTTTGACGATGCCGACGATGAAAAAGTTGAATTGGTTGCAAAACTCATCGAGGCAGGCGCGACAGGCGAGGCGTTGGTAGCGCAGTGGCTCGCCGAATATAGGCCAGCGCAGGGGCTTTGGCCGCAAGCAACCACGTGCCTGTGATGCAGGGCGCGACATGGAGAGCAGCATGACAGTAACCGCCGGCAAGCTGATTTTCCTTAGCGTCGAGTATGTTCGCACCGCGCAGTATCGCACGCGACGCCAAACCGAGAGCCATCGCACCCCGCGCTATCGCGTGCGATACCAACTAGAGAATCAATCTGCTCATGAGGCGATGGTCGGCCCAAATCCACGACAATATCTCGTGGCTGACATTCGTGCGAGCGAGCCCGGGGACATAGTCGAGGTGAAGCTATCCGAAAGCGGGACCGACATCGTCGATTGGACAAACAGAACAGACGAAGAGCTTATGAGGGACTTTGGCGGAACGTGGTTCGAGCAGTGTGATTGACAAAAGCAAACAAAATGGCCAATCCGCCAAGGCTCCCGAGAAGCGAGACTGGGGGCCAGTGGTTCGCATCACAAGGAACGCCCCTGCTGACCAAACGCCTAGCATTTGAGACACAGCTTGTCTCGTTCTCAGCTTATGATTCAGTATCGACACGAGACGGAGGAAGTGAACAACGTGAGCTACAAGCGATTCTGTGCACTCTGTGACGTCGTTGGCCTTCCTGCGCCCGGCACCGTCAAGGCCCGCAAGTTGATAGCAATAATCGAAGCACGTCTTCTCATTAAGAGCGAGCGCCTCTCTCAGGAAGTCGAAGGTCTCAGCTTTGAGGGCGCCCGGGATGCAGTGGCCGCAGCCTGTCAGTCCATTCACTGGGCACGGTTGACCAGGGCGTACGGAGCAATTCGCAATCAGCAGGACCTGGTCAACGGAGCGTGGGACGTCATCAGCAGTCTGCCGGCAACGTTTGAACCTAGGCCCGAAGACATCCCGCTGAATGCGATGCGCCGCATTATCATCCGCGATTTCGCATCCGGCATGCAGGCAGCACTCCGGCTCGAAGCGCCGGCTGCTCACGACCTCACGGCGCGACTGTACGGAGTACCGGACTGGTTCACACTGACGGGACCGCGTGTCGTCATGTGTCCGGCCACGCCGCTCTACCAGTATCGCGAGCGCGTCAACGTCGACGGAACTGTCGCATTCCTCGAGCCAAGTGCTGCCGCATTGATTGCCGAAGAAGAAATTGAGGCGGAAACAGCCTTTTGGGATGCGGACAGGCGTGCCGACATCGCAATGCATCACCTCGCCCATCGTGACGACCTATTGGCGGCAGGTGCAATCGCATGCTCATCGGCAATCGAAGCGGGAAGATATGAGCAGGCGCTGTTTTGCGCAAATCGCGTCATTCACGCCATGAAACCCGTGCTCCCTGATGAGCTTGCCCCGCTTTCCATCCAATCACGCAGCAACCTGTACTGGCGGGAGGTCTTGGGAGCGTGGGTTGCCGCTGTTCGCAAACTTGGGCCGGTGGCAGAGGCATCGCGCCGTCAAAAGGCTTACGTATTCCGCGCGCTGGAGGGGTTTGACGCAATGCGATACGTCCGAGAGAACGGTGCTCCAGCCACACCGCTTGCTAATCGGAGCATGTTCAAGGTTGTTGCTTTTGATACGCCCGGTCAACCGTGCCTTCCCCAGGGCAAAGGATAATTTCACAACTCGTTCCCGGCGTCTCCACACGTCGCTCTGACGCTGCGGACTGTCAGGGCAAGCGCAAGGCTTGCATCGCTGTGCCAGCCCGCGATAATAGCGAACGACTGAGCTTAGTCATATTCGCTAGGGGCTCCCTAACGAGCCACAGGGTCGCTGACTGCAACCGACTATCTGCCATAAATTTCCGTGTCCGAACTCGATTCCCCAATCCTTACGGTACTGCCACCAGCCAGTCGCCGCAGCCGTGGCTTTCGACACCTGGCGTGCGCCGGGCACTAGAGGCCAAAAACCAACAGGTTAACCATACCAAGACCGTTCAGCGAAGGCTGGAGGTGCTGAGAAAGGCTGAGCTAGTGATATGTCGGCAGGCGGGACGCGAACTTCAGTGGCAGCGCAAGCGCGGGGTCGAGGGTGTCGCTTCCAAAGGCAGCGGCATGATGACGTCCGATGAAGCACTCGCTTTCAAGGTCCTGGAACGATTTGCGGCAGACCGGATTCCCGGTCTGGTTCAAAAAGTGATTGAGCCACTTTTCGGGGCCGCCGAAGACTGTCTCAAACAAGCGCGCTTTCGAGACCCAAGATATCTCTCCTGGGCTGACAAGACCGACGTGGTTGACAGCGGTTTCGCCCTCCTAAAGCCCGATTTGGCGCCCGAGGTGCTTGGGAAAGTGACACACGCCCTGTTCTATGAACAGCTACTGCGTATTCAATACCGGCCGGGCTACTGGGGCGACTCAGACAGGAAACCCGAGGCGAAACCGGTCATGCCATTAGCAATGGTTGAATCGGGAGGTCTCGTATATATGGTAGCTGCGATGGAGAAATATCTGGCCGAGCCGACGCTCTATCGTCTAGACCGTATTGTAGATTTGGAGGTGCTTCCTGAGCGGTTTAGTTATCCAAGAGATTTCAAGCTCGGCGAATACATCGGTACGCGACGCGAGTTTGATTTTTTCCCCCAAGGACTTATCCGATTGGAGGTAGCATTTCGAGGAAACGCGGGCGAGCACTTGAAGGAAACACCGCTGTCAGCAGACCAGACGCTCAAGAGGATGCAAGACGGCAGATTGAAGGCATCGGGCACGGTTATGCTAAGCCTCAAATTGCGGCGGTGGCTACGGTCATTGGGTCCGGCCGTCGAAGTCCTCGCTCCGGCCAAGCTTCGCGCCGAGTTCGCGGAGGAGGCTCGACTTATCGCCGAGCAGTATGGAGCATCCAGGAACGCCTCAACCAGCCCCCCGCAGGCCCAGTAGATTGCGCCCCGAGCACATCCGGAACTTTAGCTTGCCTTCAGATGCATGCAACTGCGCCGAACTGTCGCGCCCCTCTGTCTGAATACTGCGGCTTGGAGTCCTTTCGACAATAACCTACTGCAAAATCTCGGAACGACTCACACTCAAACGGCTGGTGCGCACAAGCGCACCAGCGAGTTTCGCAAATCAGACTCCGACTGGCCTTGAACAAGAGCACCGTCTTTTCCCGCTGCGCCAGTCGCTGAAGACTTGACGTCGGCCGGGAATCGCACCTTACGCAGCGGCGGGGAGGCAAAAGTCGCAATCAAAGTAGTCCCGCAACTTGCGGCCTCCTGCTTCCGCTTCCTTGCTCAGGGTTCTAGTGAGCCCCCAATCGGTTTCCAGGGACTGGTCGAACTTCACGAAGAAGATGTCCAGCTCACGCGTCGGATTGTTCGACACCCAGTCAATGTCATTGCGCAGGTCCTGCTGCGAAGCAGCGTTTGCAATCTGCAAAGCGATGTCAATTACCGCCTTGTAGATTGTTTGTTTCGTGTTGTAGACGTACATGCCACCGTAGTTTCCTTCGCCCGTCAGGTCGTCGACTGTGAGGTTGGCCGGCAGACCCGGGATGTGCTGATGCAGCCAGCCGAGTTTGAAGAAGAGCGTCGTGACCACGATATCCGGCTTGATGACCTTGAATCCGAGGTCCATCATCAGATGGAGCGCCGTGATGTCTCGGGTATATCCGATGTCTAACAGGTGAGCATGGATGTCCCATACGTTGGCTGCTGGGTGATTCCCGGTCACGAACGACAGAGGGGCCTGCGACTGAAGATGCATTGCATACTTTCGGGCGAGCTTGACGGTCTTGTTCAGCTTCACTTCGTTCGCAACGTAACGTCCCACATTGCTGAAGACGCCTGTTCTTTCCATAAAGTTCTTATGAAGCGACTCGCCAACATCCCACGCGGGATTGTCAAAATTCGTCCAGTCGTTGAAATAGAAGCCAACTGAGGCAATAGTGCTGGACGCCAGTCCGGTCCTAATCCCCGCGTATTGGATTTTCTGCCACATGTGCGCCCAGACAGCTGACTGCACGGCCGGAGTGTTTCGCTGATAGTTGGCGATGGAGGCACCGTTGCAGATATTGAGGACCCTATTTTCAAGCTGGCTCTGGTTGACCTTGTGTTCCCTGGCGTTAGCTCCCGCTGTCGCGTCTTCATAGACCCGCTTACGCAAACACCTGTAAAGTTTCACTTTGTCCTGCAGATTCATGTGGCTCGTCCTCGACTAAGAAAAGCAGCGGGCGGCAAAGTAGCCGCCCAAAGTGGCTGCGAGAAATTCCCCGCGTGTCGTGTCTAGATGGTTATCGGCCAACGAAGGCCGTTTCTTTAACTGAGTCAGTCGTGTGTTGCCCGCACGCGCCCTCGGGCGTCCGGATAATACTTTGCCGACAATGGCTTAGGCCTTCTTCCCCGAAAACAGCCATATACGGAAGCTTTCCATATTCATGGGATAGCTCATTCAGCTTGCCGAGTCCAGCACCGTCTGCACGAGTTCGGCTGCCTGCTCAGGGTCCCCGCCGTAGGACAGTTCCCACAGCACGGCGTGGATGACTTGAGCGAGCGTCGGTCGTTCATGAGTTGCTTGAGCGGAGAAAACTTGAAAGCCCATTGATTTCGGGTTCCTTTCCTGTACTCAACCCAGCCATCCCGTTTGACATCGTCTCGCAACTCGTAGCCGACACCGCGAATCCAGAGGCGGTGGCCTCCGGCAAGTTCTCCAGTGAGACTGTTGTTCTTCCAATCGTGGAAAAGCTCGAGATATTCTCTTCCCGCCGGGTCGTGTTCGCCGGTGTAAGGTACCGAAATTCCCTTTTTGCTTCCTTCAGGTATGCAACCGCCCGCTGCCGCTCGAATACCTCAAGCAGGACAGGATTGGCCTCTGGAAGCGAAAATACGTTCTTCACGTAAATTTCGCCGTCGAAGCACACCGGCTCAAACAAGTAGGCAGCCGCACTTTCGGTAACGTCGCAACGGACGTCCTCGCCGCTCTCGGTTTCCTCGTTCTAAACACGCCCCACGCATTCCAGTCTGCCGCCAGGCTTGAAAACTAGTCTTTCCATATATCTCCCAAATGCCGGGGCGCCGGCGAAACAGCTGGTTGCTGGAAGCGAATAAGCACATAGTCGCCGAGATGCCGGCAGCATCGCCGATGCGAATACGAGAGCAAGCGCTCATCGAGACATTTCGTGTCGCAACCCAACCCTGCCCCCTCCCGTACAAAATTGTCGCCAATTACCGCATTCCCGTAACTAC
Organism: Paraburkholderia sp. RL17-337-BIB-A; assembly: GCF_046025895.1. NCBI lineage: Bacteria > Pseudomonadati > Pseudomonadota > Betaproteobacteria > Burkholderiales > Burkholderiaceae > Paraburkholderia > Paraburkholderia sp. RL17-337-BIB-A. The sequence goes on from NZ_JARESY010000001.1 coordinate 2,381,419, forward strand.
CGGAACGCCGCAACATGCGAAGGGCGCCTCCGTACGACCTGAGTCCTGCGCCACAAGTCGTCAAGGCCCGCGAGTCGCTCTGGCGTCAAAACGAGGCATCGGTCGAGCACACAAAGCGTGTTGACGACCGCCTTTACGCCAGGGCAGGGTCGGAATTTGGAAGGCCACGTTCGAACGGTGCGTCCGGAATACAATTTGAGTTTAGTTGAACGTCGGAAGCGAGCAGGTGACCACCGAGAGGATATGCTTCTGCTTATCGCCACGCGTCCAGACTCGCCCCGTCCGCCAAGTCAGACGAACATAGAATCTGAACCTCACACAGAGACATTGATGAAATTGTTTCGTGCCATTCCCGCGAATCCGGGTCAAACTAATGCTTCCCTCGTGGTCGAGGGACAGCTCACGCGCCGTATTCCGCGCAACGTCCCGTACGTCGTCGACAATGTTTGGGAGTATCTGCGGCCCACCGCAGCGCCCTCGCGACGGCACGCCGCCTATGCGAGCCCTACTCCTGAGCTTGCGCTAAAGAACGCCTCTTCGAGATTCGGAGCAGCTTACGAAGTTTGGGAAGTGGACCTCGGTATGGAAGATACAGTCGTGGTCTGCTCTGTCTCGGACGCCCGTGAGCACAAGGACATCGAGCGTGTACCAGCCGCCTTGCTTCAGTCAATAGGACGATTCCTCGGAACAGAAGGCTTCGACGTCAATAAAAAATTTGCTCCGTTGTACCTTCCTGGGCTGAACGAAGAAGACCTTCGACGGTTTTTTGCCGGGTATCCCGACTTGCTCGCTCAGGCACTGGCGGCATCAACTTTTTGGCAAGACGCGCGCATCCTGACATTCACCGAACTCGCCCGTGCGCCCGAGATTGCAGAATCTGCCGAAATTTTCTTCAACGCTCGAAACGGATATCGAATGCGTCGCACGCTATCTTGATTTGCCACGCCAGCCAGCTGGCTGCGGGCAACTTTCATTGACACTGGAGTCGAAGCTTCGGTCACCCGTACGCGCCCGTCCCGACTGCTGGCCTTGGCCAGGCTATGGTCGCCGTCTGTTGCGACGAGGAGTAGTCCTGGACGGCTCGGCCGCAGCACGAAAGACCTATCGGTGCCGAACAGGACTAGCTCAGGTGTCGTATGTTGGCTTCCGCCACAAAGACCTCTTTTACGAGACCAACCATGTGGTCATAGTGGCTTAGGAAAATCACTTGCATTAACTTCGAGATGCCGGCAAGGACGCATAGGCCGGGCAGGGCCCTTCGGTCATAGAAGTCGTCGGCGACAAACGGCAATGAGAACGCCTGCTCAGCATGTAGCCATCCGTCACAGCTGCAATGCTCAAAACGATGCCGCGCGCCGTTTAAATCAAGACGCCATTTGTCTCTTTTTGTGCTTACTATCGGTCTTGTTATCGAGAGAGACGCAACGGGTAAGCCGGAGCAAGCCATCGCGGATTCAATCCAGGCGCGCTTCATAAACCGCGCACCCCATTGTACAAACGGGCTGCCGGGCCAAACGGCGCCGCAACTGCCACTACCACTATGAGGTAGCCTGACTTTTTAAGACACTCCTTTTTGATAAACTTTATCAATGGGAGCACAGATGACGAAACCAAGAACATACACGCCAGAGCTTCGTGAAGAAGCTGTAAAGCTTGTGCTTGCACAGGGCCTGACGCTGGATGAAGCGGCGAAGCGAATTGCCATTCCGATGGGGACTTTGGCCACGTGGGTCAAAGCAGCCAAGCGTGGCAATGGCGCCGTGACGGCGCCAGGCAGTCGTACGGTTGCCGAATTAGAAGCCGAGGTAGCCAGACTACGTAGGGAACTGGCGGAGACCAAGATGGAGCGAGATATCGTAAAAAAAGCGGCAGCGTATTTTGCGCAGGAGTCGCTGCCAAATACGCGGTCATGAATACGATGCGACTCGATTATCCAATTGCTGTCCTGTGCCGTGCCTTTAAGGTTTCGCGCAGCGGCTTCTATGTCTGGTCTAAAGGTAAGCTGTCTCCACGTGCGCAGGTTGATGAACGCCTGAAAGTCGCCATCAAGGCTGTGCACAAGCAGAGCCGCGAGACCTATGGCACGCGACGCGTGAAGCCTGAGCTTGAGGCACAAGGCTTTATAGCCGGCCGCGACCGCATCGCTCGCCTGCGCCGAGAGCTCAATCTGCGGTGTAAGCAGAAGCGCAAATTCAAAGCCACGACGAATTCGAATCACAACTTGCCTGTCGCCGACAATCTGCTGAACCAGACGTTCGCGCCAACGCGGCCAAACGAAGCCTGGGTGACAGACATCACCTATTGTGCCACCGACGAGGGATGGCTCTACGTCGCCGGTATTAAGGACGTCTTCACCTGTGAGTTGGTTGGATACGCCATGGGTGAGCGCATGACACAAGGACTCACGGCGCAAGCTCTGTGGCGTGCTGTGCGCAACAAACGCCCCGAGAAAGGCTTGATTCATCATTCGGACCGTGGGAGTCAATACTGTGCTCATGACTATCGGAAGCTGGTTGAACAATTCGGCATGCAGGCCTCAATGTCGCGTAAGGGCAATTGCTTTGACAATGCTCCGATGGAAAGCTTCTGGGGCAGTCTAAAAAACGAACTGATACATCACCATCGCTACGCCACGCGTGCCGACGCGAAGGCGGCAATTCAGGAGTACATCGAAAGCTTTTATAACCGCCAACGGCGCCACTCACGCCTAGGCAATGTTCCGCCAGCGTTGTTTGCCGAAGCGTTCAGCAAACAACAACAGGCGGCTTAAGAAAAGAGTGTCTGCTGTTGACAGTACACCTCACTAAACTCACCCATCTTTCGATGAGCACCCTTCAAAGCCGCCTCAAACTTTTCAACGCGAAAGAACGCTTCGCTCTCGTCAGCCACATTCTTGGGAATGCGCACTTCGAACCCGCCGTCGGTTTCATGAGGAACATCACAGAACTATACGGCGTGAGTTCCGAGCCGTATGACATCTATGGAGCGATGGACTACCATCTGGACTGGTTGTACGCAGCGCTTCTGAATCCAGAAGTCGGCAGCCCAATGCCACTCGTCCTTGATGAAGACGGTTGTGGGCCGGTCACAGGCTCGCAAGAAGACATCGACTTCCTGGTCTGCTTCTCCGTCGACGAGAAGTCGGTAGACGCCGTCCAACCTGTCACATACCTCGTTCTCATTGAGGCAAAAGGCGTAACGAACTGGGGAACGCCGCAACTCGCGTCGAAACTTGCTCGTTTCCGTACGATGCAAGCAGCCTTCAAGGCGAACCCGGACGTCCGCACCAAATTGCTTCTCATGTCACCCATCGACCCAAGGGTGGAGAACCGCCAGAACGGAGCGCTTCGGAAGGTCCTCACTGACTTTGAAGACTTCGGCTCCTTCGACTGGTTGCCGATACCCATGGAAGCCGCCTATCACAAGGTGGTGAGATGTGACGCGAATGGCGTGCCGACCAAGACAGCCCCCACGCATTGGAAAGTGCAGCTCCGCTAGCACACTCGGAATGTGAGCTTACCCGCCACCAAGTCACCACCAATCTACGAGCGCGAATGAATCAACCCTATCGCCTGTCCAAATCGAAAATCCTTTCCGGACTCCAATGTCCAAAACGCCTGTGGCTCGAGATGCATAGGCGGGACCTTGCGCAAGTGTCACCTGCGAGCGAACACATATTTCGACTCGGCCACGTGCTGGGAGATAAGGCTCGTGAAATCCTTGGTCCTGGCGAACTTATCCGACACGAGACCGAGATTGCGCAAGCCCTGTCTGAAACACCGCACGTCCTTGAACGCAACGCAGCGAGCCGGACCTTCGTGTACGAAGCGGCATTTTCGTATAAGGGGGTAGTCTCGCGTGCCGACGGGTTCGTCAAGCTCGAGGACGGCTGGTGTATGGTCGAGGTCAAAGCATCGACTTCAATCAAGGAATATTACCTGCAGGACTGTGCTGTCCAGTCCTGGGTCGCCGAGGGTGCCGGCTACCCCTTACGCGAAGTGCATCTCGCGCATCTGAACAACCAGTTCGTCTATCGGGGCAATGGAGACTACCGAGGTCTGTTGACACTCGTCGATGTTACGCAGCGAATCCAAAGTTATAAGAGCGGCGTAGAAAGCCGCGTCACGGATTTCCGTGTCATGTTGTCGGGAGCAGAACCTGACATTCAAACCGGTGACCATTGCGGAGCACCTTTCGAATGTCCGTTCAAGCACTATTGCTCAGCTCAAGAGCCCGTATCACCCGACCATCCTGTCGAGATATTACACGGCAACACGGCAAGACGTCTGCGTGCTGACGGCTACGACGACCTTCTCACCGTGCCGGCTGCAGCCATCCCGAGCGCAAGCCAGCGCGTTATCTGGCGTGCCACTCGGTTGAACGAAGTCTATTACGATGCCGACATACAGAGGGAAATCAAAACACTCGCGTATCCCCGGTACTTCCTGGACTTTGAGACCGTCTCTTCGCCAGTGCCGCTTTGGGCGGGGATTCGACCTTATCAGCAGGTCCCCTTTCAGTGGTCATGTCACACCGAAAGCCAAGCGGGAACGCTAACGCATCAGGAATTCCTGGATGTCTCAGGCAATTCGCCGGTCGAGGAGTTTGCTCGCAGTCTGCTATCCAGTTTGGGTCGCACGGGCCCTATTCTCGTTTACAACGCGAGTTTTGAGGCAAGTCGCATCCGTGAGCTAGCCGGACTGCTTCCCGAGCACAGTGCACAGTTGACCGCGTTACTTGACCGAATCGTAGACCTGCTGCCTCTCGTGCGTAAATACTATTACCATCCCGCGATGAAGGGGTCGTTCTCGATAAAGGCCGTCGTGCCTACGATGTGTGCGGAACTCGACTACGGAGCACTCGACGGGGTTGCCGATGGCGGCGCGGCTCAGCGCGCGTGGTGGGACCTTGCCGACCCGGCGTGCGATGACAAGGGAGCGGGAGAAATACGCGCGGGCCTACTTCGTTACTGTAAATCAGATACGCTCGCAATGGTCGCTGTCTTGCGATATCTCGCCCGGGGTAACCCCGTCAGGCTCGACGAATTTGGTCATATCGAGAGCACTGCGTCTATCGTGTTAACGCGCCACAACACTCACACGAACATGGTACCGACAGCTTCGGCGGAATGCTCACCAAAAGATGCACATGGTCCGGATGAACATTGAGTTCTACAACCTCGCAGCCCAGTTGCTGACTAAACACCATCACACATTTGTAGACTTCTTTGCCGACCGGACCTTACAACACACGGAACCGATACTTCGGCACCCACACAATGTGGTATTGCAATGCCATATGACATGCGATGCTCTCTTGAACCTGCTCATGCTTGTTTTCCTTTTTACCCGTTGTGGGGACAACACACAGAAAGGTAGCTGCATGGGCAGGTGCTCTAACAGGCATAGCCAGTTAGGCGATGACCACGCCCATAGGGCGTGGATTTCGATTTGTCATTAAACTTCGCATCGGCGCACCGCCTGCGAGGTCAGGACAGCGTTCGGTTACGCAGCGGCTTTTAAATCCGCTAGTTGCCGCTGTTTGATGCCCAAGTCGCTCCATAACTCCGGGTGGCACGTGAAAACCAGAATCTAATGCCGGCTTCCCTTAAGCGCGGCCCGGCTGGCGGTCTCCGTTTTTTCGATGGCCGCTCGCAGCCGGTCGATTTCCGCCTTGTTGAGCGCAATCTGGCTGTTCAAATCCGTAGCCATACGCCGCGTTCGCCAACTCAAGCATGCAGTTCGCCCTCTCCTGAACTCTCTGGGCCGGAGGCTGACGCTGGTCACAGCGACGCAATACACCGTTTCGGCCGCCCCACCGCGACCCTCTTATTGAGACATAACGTGTCCTGATAAAAAAGTACAATACGTTATCAGCAGGCAACATACCGTTCGGACGTTTCGGAACCGCCATGCCCACACTAATTGCTGCTGCACGCAAATCAAAATATGAGCAACTTATTGTCGTCGCCGTGCACTATCGCCTGACAGCCGACGGGTACGCGTCCTTTCCTTTTCTTGACCGTGCGGGGATTCGAGGAAGTCTTAATGAGCGGTAGAGTGTCTGTCGTGAGCCACCCCTGGCTGGCAGGTCATCTCAAAATAATCGCGTTTGGGGACATGCCATCGCCTACAGATGCCGCGCTCGACGACGCGGCGGAGCCGCGTTGCCGTGTGCTTTTTCATATTATCGTGGGGCGGCCAGCGGAGGTTTCTCGCCGCACTTGGTATGAATTGCGCTACTGTCCGGGTACGATGAGCTGGCTGCAATGCTCGGCGGATTTGGCCATCTTCACCTTACAACGAATCGCGGTGCAGGCACTGGAAGAAGAAAAGTGCACGGCCAGAGTCCGCACCGGGCGTATAACGAAAGGCATCCATTCGAAATCTCGTTCCGATTCGAGCGTTGTTAGTAACCTTCACGGTATGGAGGTATCAGCCAGGACTCACCATATGGTGCGCGCTCACGGCACCGGCCAAGCACTGGCAATACGCGGACTCGGCGAGAGGGAAACTTGCTCTGCATGCCGAAGCGCAGTGCCCCCCGGCGCAGCTCGGTGCGCTGCGTGCGACGTTGCCCTCGTCCGTTTCTAGCTTCGCCGAAAGGTAGACGCTACCAGTTTTAGGTAACCTTTTCCTCCCACCGACAGGTCTGAGCTTCCGGCTGCAAGTACCTAATTGATTGAGAATTCGACACTTGGGCGGTGGCCCATCATGCAGGATGGCGAACACCCTCCTGAAGTCCCGCAGCGAGTTGTCAGTAACGTATGTTCGAAAGGGCCAACCCATACTTGACGATATTGAATCCGGCCAGACCCACTTCTGGTGGCCGGTATGTTCAAAGCGGTCTTTCGCCCTGAAACACGAAAATCAAAAAAATCGAGCCACCGAATGTCTCAACCCCAGCGCACACTAACGTCTTGCCCACGATAGGAGAACATTCTTGATGCCGCTCGACCAGGAACTCGCTACTCAATATGCAAATGTGCTGCCCGCACTCGAAGCGTGGTACCGCAATCCGGCCAACGAAAACACCGATATCGGTCTCGACGTCGCGGGCATTCGCGGCGTCGGAACGGGCTCAATAGTGGCAACAACATTGCACATCGAGGAGGACCGAGCTTGAACGACACCCCCGCCCTAAGCGCAGAGTTCAGTCGTCTGGCCTTTCGATTCGAGAGCGTCTTTCACGTCGACGCGATGCTCGACGACGGGCGCCTGCCTGCGGATATCAGGAAGGCATTCACGGATGATTTCGACTCGGTGATGCTCGCGCTGCGCCGCGATTTCCTCGAAGGACAGGCAGACCAACCCGCCGACGCGGAGCAGTTGCGCCAGAAGATTGAAGCCTTTATCGAGGACGAGAACGGAGAGCTTGGCTGGCTGGTCAAGGCCCGGCAGCGCGAGTTCGTCGTAGTCGGCAATGGTGAAGTTCACTATTCATGGGCGCCGGTGCGCACCGCCTGGTTTCACGCACCGAGTTACGAGGCCGCGCAACGCGCGGCGCTCGACTGGGCAGAACAGTATTCGCGAGAAGTCTGGGGCGAGACGGAGGACGACGAAGCATGAGCCGCTTGACCCGTCGCGGTCGCTAATCAGCAACGATACCTGCAAAAAAGAGACAGATTTTGTCTCATTTGTGCCCGACAATTCTGTTTATTGACAAGAGGAGACCAGATGACCGGCACGCCCATCCAATGCTTCATCCGTTGCAACGCCCTCTCGGTGCGCCTCGAGCGCATCATGCATCTCGATTCCATGCTCGTTGACTGGCACTTCTTCGACCCGACGCGTTCGGAAATCGAAGCCGAACTGTCCGATGCGCGAGATGCCCTGCTCGCTGGCGGCTTGCAACTGCCCGGCCTTGAAACGGCAAACACCATCGACGACATCGAGGAAATCCTGCATAACAGCGTATTCGACCCGGTGCAGGTGCTCGGCTTCCTCGTCAAGGCGCGCCAGCCGTACTTCCAGATAGATGGCAAGCGGCTCGGCTATTCTTGGGAGGTGAGTCGCGACCAGTGGTTCCACGCACTTACCTTCGAAGACGCACTTGAGAAAGCCTGTACTTGGGGCCAAGCCTTCCACGGCGAGGCTTGGGCTCGGGCGCGTGGAGAGAAATAAGCCGCGTCTGTTCAGGCTGCGGCATTCCCGTCCCCAGTGATGCCGCCAATAACGGCGCCGACGAAGAGCATGATAAGCAGAACAACGAAGCTCGCAGCTACCGCTACGCCCAGCATCGCGCCGAGAATTTCAAAGCAGCCTTTGAAGGACCGCGGTCAGCACGCCGAAGAAGCGTGGCCAGTGCGGTCACGAATCCTCTCCGCCGCTCAAAGCCCGCAGCGCTCCGCTCGTCTGGACTGCTTACGCGGCCTTCGCGAGATGTTCCGCGCGGGCGATGACGTCGAAAATCACCGCCTTCGTTCCATGCTTGGCACAAAATGCCTTAAGCGCCTCATGAGAAGTATCTCTATACTCCCGGGCCGAACAAGAACCGCGACATAAACGATGGCCGTATTGAAACCGCTGGAACTGACGAAGGAAGAACGTAGCGAGCTTGAGGTTCTGGCGAGAAGCCGCCGTGATTGGAGAACACGAGACAGGTCCCGGACGATTCTGATGTTTAGCAACGGCGTGCCAGCCAAGGAGATAGCCAGGCGGCAGGAGTTGACGTTGGAGGCGGTGTACGAGAGGCGCTATCGTTGGTTGGAGAAAGGCATGGCAGTGCTGTCGGACGCGCCGCGTAGCGGTGCGCCGTCGAAGCTGTCGCCGCAGCAGGTTGAGCAGTTGAAGGTGTGGGCGACGCAGGAGGCGCTGACGGCACCGGAACTGCTGGCACGACTCGAAGAAAAGTTCGGGATTCGGGTTCATCGCAATACGCTGACAGGGGTTCTCAAGCGAGCGGGGCTGGTATGGAAGCGAACCCGGCATAGCCTAAAAAAAGCGGGACGAACAACGGTTCCGACAAGCCCAATCTGAAATCGGGGCATTGGTCCAGCAAGCCCAGCGTGGCGAAATCGAACTCGCCTACGTAGACGAAGCGGGCTTCGCGCAAGCGCAGCCGAATCGAAGTGCCTGGACACCAGTCGGGGAGCAACACATGATTGACGCCCGGCGCGGTAAGCGTCTGAACGTGGTCGGAGCACTGCTGTCCTCGGGAGGGCTGTTTGCAGTGAAGTTGTGGGAGACGATGACCTCGATGCTGTTCGTCGGATTTCTCGGCCTGCTGGTCGAACACGTCGGCAAGCCGCTGACCGTGATTCTCGACAATGCATCGGTCCACACGGCCCGCGCACTGCGGCCTTATCTCCGACTGCTACAAACGAAAGGCTTGACGTTGTACTTCCTGCCACCGTACAGCCCGGAGCTCAATCGCATCGAGAAGCTCTGGCACAAGATGAAATACGAGTGGCTGGCCTTCAAGGCCCGCGATACCCAAACCCTTGAAGCCGATGTCGATGTAATCCTTCAGGGATTCGGGGCAGACTACAGATTCACTTTTTGTTGAGAGCTTAATGGCAGTCGGGTCGAAGAACCACCTGGTAGCCGGCTCAATTTGAGCTTCGAATTCGTCGATATTCACTCTCGCCCCTTAATTGTGATAGGTCTTTATTTTATTTTAACCTGAGCTCACCGGATTGCGAACGAAAAGAAGAACGGAGAGGCAATCATGGAAAAGAGCCATAAACCCGGGCCGGGCAACAGGAAAAAAGGGGCGGCTGAACAGCGGCGCTCATCGAGCGCCATACACGTGCAAGAACGTCGACGGCGCAATCGCACACCTCGAACGCGTGCTTTCGGTTCAGTGTGACACCGGGGCTCATGCATTCTCAGCGCGTGCGTCTGCAGCGACTGCTTGACCTTCTCGATAACGCAGACACTAGGTCACTCTTTCGAAGACGCCAGCCTGAAAACGGTCCGGCCCGACGGCTCTGCATCTGATTCGGAAGACATTCGACTTTCAGCACCTGGAGAAGAGGTAAGCCAGCGAGCATCAACGACCAGGTTCAATTGTCGCCTATGCAGCTTACGGAGGTGTCTTCGACATCTCCGATGCCCATTGTATCAACGAATCCCAGCAGACAATGATACGCATTGTTTCCCTGTTTGGCGGCCACGAGGCGGTTCGAAAAAGAAACTCGATTTCCAACGCTGCTTGGAATTCGTTTCTCAGCTACCCTAGCAATATCCGGTATCAGCAGCATTGCTCGCTGGGGTTTCTCACGTTTCACTCCAAAGGATATAAAATGGACCTACTGGTCGGCTCTGCAATTCTGGTAGTTGGATTGATTCTCGGTGGGTTCATATCCTGGATTTGGGCTCGTGGACGTATAGCACTACAAGTCCAGGCGGCTGTTTCCCAGACACTGGCTGCTTCACAGGTTCAAACTGCGCAGTTGGAAGAGCGCCTGCGAGCCACCACTGACGAGTTGAAATCACTGCGTGACTCTCGTGAGCTTGCAGAACGCGAGTACAGCAGTCTCCGAGCGGAATTCGACAAGAAGAGAGACGAGCAGGCGCGACTCGAAGAGCGCTCGTCGCACGTTCCAGGTCTTCAGGCTGAGATTCAAAAACTCAATGAGCTAGTCCACGGCAAAGAAGAAGAGCTTCGGACCGTCGCAACGAGCGAAGCTCAAAAACAGCAACTGGTGGCATCCTTGACCAGCCAGGTGGCACAAGTTGAAACAGAGGCTCGTGAGTTGACTGGACGGCTGGCGTCGTGCACGTCCGCTCTTCAGGAGGCCAACGAGCGGAGAGCGGCATTGGAAGAACAGGCCGCTCGCCTCCCTGCGCTTGAGAGCAGCATTTCCAAGCTTGAAGAACAGGTCCGAAGAGGAGAGGAAGAACTGCGTCGCTTGTCCACCAGCGAAGCACAAAAACAACAACTCGCCGAGTCCCTAACGTCGCAGGTAGACCAATTGGGAAGCGAATGCCGTTCCCTCTCGGAGAAACTCAAGGTAACGGTGGCCACACTCCAAGACGCAAACGAGCGCAAGGCTGCTTTGGAAGAGCAAGCATCCCGCATTCCGGAACTGGAGCACAAACTAGCGTCCACACAGGAGCACCTCTCCAGCATCAGCGGCCAACTGACGGAGCTTCGTGAATCAAGTGGTCGCCAAAACGGAAAGCTTGCGGCCGAACTTGCTGCTGAGCAAGAGGCTGCCACGTTGGTTCGAAACCAGCTCGCAACTGAGAAGAGCGCACGAATTGCGGCTGAGAGGACAGTAAGCCAACTGACCAGTGAATTGACACAGCTCCGGACTCAAGCGGACGCAGACCGCGTGAATGCCGAGGAGAAGCTCCACCTTTTGATGCAAGCGAAGGAGGCACTCGGCGACCAGTTTAAATCTCTCGCGACGGAAATCCTGGAAGAAAAGTCGAAGCGATTCGCCGAACAGAATCAGGTTAATCTGGGCCAGTTGCTCGAACCTCTCAAGACGCGCCTGACGGAATTCCAAGGCAAGGTTGAGGAGGTCTATGTTCAGGAAGGCAAGGACCGTTCGGCGCTCTCCGAGCAGGTAAAGCAACTCGTTGCAATGAACCAGGTTCTAAGCGAAGACGCGAAAAATCTAACTTCCGCGTTGAAGGGGTCGTCCAAGACGCAAGGTAACTGGGGCGAGTTGATTCTTGAACGCGTTCTCGAGGCATCCGGTCTTCGGAAGGGCGAAGAATACGTCGTCCAAGACAGTCAGACCCGCGAAGATGGCTCTCGTGTGCAGCCGGATGTCGTCATTAACCTGCCCGAAGAAAGAAAGCTCGTCGTCGACTCCAAGGTGTCACTTCTCGCTTACGAAAGGTATGCGTCTTCCGAGTCGGAACAAGAAAGAGCCCTCGCCCTTCGCCAACACGTGGACTCAGTTCGCAACCACATCAAATCTCTTTCTGACAAGAAGTATCACGACCTGTATGGAAAGTCGCTCGACTTCGTTCTCGCCTTCGTACCGATTGAGCCGGCTTTCATGTTGGCAGTAACGAACGACAACGACCTATTCATGGAGGCGTGGCGTCGCAACGTACTTCTCGTAAGCCCGTCCACGCTGCTCTTCGTCGTTCGTACCGTCGCCCATCTGTGGCGGCAGGAAGCACAAAACCGGAATTCCCAGGAAATCGCTCGCCGCGGTGCCGAGCTTTATGACAAGCTCTCCGGCTTTGTCGCCGACTTGGAGTCGGTTGGCAATCGAATCGGCCAAGCTCAACAAGCCTTCGAAGCTGCACGCAGCAAGCTTTCCGGCGGGAGAGGCAATGTCATCCGTCAAGCCGAGATGTTGCGCGACCTGGGAGTAAAGCCGTCAAAGTCGTTGCCCCAACCGCTTGTGGAATCGGCGCTTGCAGACGACCGGCCTATCGTGGTTCATGGCGTACTGTCCGAAGCAGCCAATGCTATTGAAGTCAGTGTGACGTCGACGATAACAAATCCTAACTCCGAATCAGAGGAGCGTGCCGGTTAGCGATTCCGCGCGCGCATCTGTGCCCTTGGGTCAACAAGCGGGCTTCCAACGGCATAGGCCGCACTGACCGTGGGCCCGCTTGCCGGCGGCGGAACCGACATGGGAGAAGCGACCCTGCCAAACTCTTCAAAGCCGCGCCGCCTATCTCACTACGAGGCGTGAGCGGCCAGAACTTTCGGGGGCGCCCCTGCGAACTTGCAGGCAACATGGCCTTCGTCGATGCGGCCTTTTGCATTGTCGATTTCTTCGCCGCCATCCTCTTGGCCGCAACCGGCAAGCTCTTGCTCACGACAGCGTTCGGTTTAGCACCCGCCGTCTTGGCCGCCCGAGTTCGACAGATTTTCGTGTAAGTGATTGATTTTGCTGAACCCGGGGGTGCAAATTTGCCACTACAAGCTACGGATTGTCGGTATCGGCAGGTTTAGGGCATCGAAGAGTTCCTTCTGTTCAGGAGTCAGTGTGGACAGGCCGGTTGCGCTTTGGCGCCGATGAAGGACGACCTGATGAAACTGGATGCGCCGGACGATTTCCAGCGCACGCTCGGGCGAGCAGGCTTTGTCGCGGGCCTTCAGACGCATGCGCATCACGCGATACAGCACGAGCGCCAGAAAGCAGATCATCGCGTGTGCGCGAATCCGGTCGGGCAGGCGATGGAACACCGGGCCGATCTCGATTTCGGACTTCAGTACGCGGAAGCCCCGCTCGATGTCAGCCAGCGACTTGTAGCGCTTCACGACGTCGATCGGGGTGAGCTCCGGCACGTTGGTCACGAGGATCAGCTTGCCGTCCATCATGCGGGCGCGGGTCAGTGCACGCTCATCGATGTCGTAGGTGAACAGGTCCGATTTCAGATCAACCCTGACGATCGATGCGAGCTTCGCTTCGCAGACTGCCTGATAAAGACGCGCCTTGGCACCGCTGTCGGAGAGCTTGCGGCCCTTGTGCTTGCGCCCGCCGTCCTGTCCATCGAGCTTGTCGGCCCAGCGCGCTGCGTCCCGTTCAAGTTCGGCAATATGCTTATCGCGCCGGGCACCCATTTCTGCGGCGAAGTCCGGCCGGTGCGCGACGATCAGCCGGTGACCCTGCCACTTGAATTCTCCGATGACTTCGGTGCTGGCCTTCAGGCAGGTGTCGTTATGGAAGCTGGCGAGCAGTTCGTCGAAATCGCTATAGCGTCGCGCCGCGACGGCCAGGATGAATTCCAGTGGCTGGTCATGGACCTTGATGGACTGGATCGCTTCCAGGTTATCCAGCGACAGCAGGCCGCGATCGGCCACCAGCACGACGCGGCGAACCGGATAGCGCGCCAGCACCTTGGTGATCGTTGGCACGAGCGTGTGCGTCTCTGCCGCGTTGCCGGCAAACACTTCGTGATGGATCGGCAGGCCGTCGGCGGTCTGCACGACGCCGAGCATCACCTGGCGCGCGATGTCCCCTTCCTTCGCAAGCCCGTACTGACGGATCTCGCCTGCCATTTCCGAGTGGCCTTCGGTACGGATCGTCGTCAGGTCGTAGAACACGATCGAGAGTTCCTGGTCGATCAGCGGGCGCAGCAGCGCGGCAGACACCTCCTCCAGTGCATCGGCGCACTCGACCAGCGTATCCATGGTGCGCAGCAGCCGTTGATGCGTGACCGTCTCAGGTGCAACGTCCGGCACCATGGTCGCTTCGAGCCATCGCGTGATGCCCAGCTTCGATTCCGGATCGCACAGCCGGTTGAACACCATCACGCGCAGCAGGCGCTCGGCGTCGAACTGGTGATGCGGTCGCAGCACGCGACGGAACGCATCGGCAAAGCCCAGTTCTTCCCACAGCGCCGTGAGCATCCAGGTGTCGCCAACCGACAGGCCCGACGTAAAGGCGGCCTCGCCGGTGCCCTCATTGAGCGTCGGTTTGCCCGCCGCACGCAGCAACCCGTTGATCAGTGCATCGTTACCGCCGGCCTGTACGCTCTCCAGTCGTCCCAAGGTAGCAATCACGCGCTGACGCGACACACCCAGCTCATCGCGAAAGGATTCCATGAGCTGGACGTACTGGCGTGGACCCGAAGACGTGACTTTGATAAACATGCCACAACTGTAGTCACGAATATGGCTTGTTTCAAGCTGTATTGTGGTATCGGCGTGCCACTACAGAGTTATTCAAGGTCCGCGCATCAAGTGTTTGATTTGTCAGCGCCTTTGCCCGCAAACTGCCCCGAAAATCGGTTTAAGCTGTCGAACTCGGGTGGCCGCACTCTTTTCGAAGTAACCTTCTTTGCTCGGACCGCCGACTTTTTCGCTGCTACGGCCTTCTTCACCGCCGCTTTCTTTGCAGTCGGAACCGTCTCGAAGCGCGCTTTAGTCAGATGCGCGGCCTCTTAGAGTGTGAACTGACCGAACTGGGTGCCAATCTGCCAGTCGGCTGTGTGCAGTATTCTCATTGTTTATGCCCTCTGCATTTTTGTCGGAGTCTGTCGTTTGATTCTGCCCGGCTCACGTGACGGCTTCAGGAGATACCGACCTGGAGCCCTCGACTATTTTTGAACAGGGGACGTTTTGTGCCCCCCTCCGCTCCCGATGCCCCTAACACCATGAACGCCGGAAGGCGGTAATAAAAAAAGCCACCCGAAATGGGTGGCTTTAGCTCCCTGTGCCGGCCGTCCTTCAAGCCACCACCCGGGCGCTGGCGGGCATCTCCCTGCTTGCGATGCGGCCGGAGTAGTGCACGAGGGCGCACAGGGTGTTGACGAGCGCCATCTGCTCAGGCTTCGAACACGGCACGGTCAGCAGGTCCGGGCTCGCGACCAGAATGGCGAGCGCCTTCGCGCGCGAGATGGCCACGTTCAGGCGATTCTTGCTGAACAGGAACTCGATATCGCGCGGTAGGTAGTCCGCGTTGGACGTCGCCATCGACATGATGACGACGTGCGCTTCCTGTCCCTGGAACTTGTCCACGGTGCCCACGCGTGCGCCTTTGGGCAGCGCGCTTGAGCTCATTGACCTGCACGTTGTACGACGCCACGACCAGGATGTCGTCGAGCGTCATCGGGACCATGCGCTCGCCGTCGTCGCGGGAGTTGCCGTCATGCCGGAGCGCCCCCACGGCGCGGTAGCCAGGGATACTGCCCTGCATGCAGGTCGCGAAGTGCTCCAGCGCGTCACTATGCGCCGTCGTTGCGATAGCCATTCCTGGTCCGATAGACGTCACATCATCGGGGTGAACGCTCCCATCACGGTGAACGAAACGCTCAACCCGCGCATATCGACCTCGAGTTTGGACACAGACTTCCCCGTGCGGGCGTTCGTCGCGGCAACCCAGGTGCGCAGCTTGGTTTCCTAGTCCGGAACCTTATAGAAGTAACGGAAGGACTGCGCATCTGACTGCGGCGGGCGCGAAATGTCAGGCTTCAACTCGCCCAGGCACTCGGCGTCTTCGATGCGCTCGGTGTCGGTCATTTTCATGCGATGGAACACGGCCCACCAGTCAGGCTTCGCCTCGCGTTGATGGAAAAACACCAGGCGCGCGACAAGGGCACGATACTGGTCGACAAGCGTCCAGTGCTCTTCCTTCGGTGGCAGCGGCTTCAGAATCGCCTCTACCAATGCCTGCGCCCGAAGCGTTTGCTGCTTCGGGGCGGATGCAGCAGCGGGTCCGGCAGCAGTCAGCTTAAGACGATTCGACCACGGCATCGCCGCCGGTCGCAGCGTGAGCAGCCATTCCCGCGACTGATACGTGGATACGACGTCATCTTCGTTGTAGTCAGCGATGTCCTGCAGCAGACGGACTGCTTCTGCGGCCTTACCTGGCTCGCCGACGAAAGCCTTCCAGCGCTCGTAGAAAACGATGCTTGCGCCAGCGTTGGTGACGTCACCCGCACGTGCACCGCGGTAGATTTTTATCGACAACGGAATCCGGGCAGACTCTCCGACTGTGGACAGCATTCGCACGGAGAGACTGTCCTGGCGGCTGGTTAAAACAGACGCTCAGCGGACGTGACGGGCGCGCGCGAAGACATCAACGACCAAGGGACTTCCCCCGTAAAGCGCGCAGAACTCCCGAATTCGGGCCTGCATCGCCTGATACGATGCCTCGATTTCTTCGGTTGTTCCTGTCTCACGGTATCGCGGCTCGTCAATAAAGAGTAATTTAAGCAGGCCCTGTCCTGGCTCGTTCAGAACCGTATGGCCGTACTTTCGAACGGCGGCTGCAAGACCCGTGCTGTCAAGTGCGCGAACACGCTCATCGTTCGTTCGGCGAAACCACTTAATACTCAAATCAACAAGGCGCAACGCAGTGTGATGACTCAGGGTCTTTTGATATTCACTGACCCAATATTCTTTGTATGATTTAACCTGTGCAGCATGGAATTTTTCAAAACCATCGAATGAATTGAGTTCGTTAAAATCCCAAACACCATTGCAAAACTGCTTAATAAGTCGGAAAATCCAAAGCTCGTGTGCCGCCTTGGTTCCCTTTGCCATCCCCGTTGACACGCCTTGAAAATTATCGACACCGCCATACGTAGCATCAGGGTAGGACGCGAGCCATTGCTCGCCCTCCGGCACGAACGCTTCGTAAGCGTTAGCAATACCTTCATCAATCGGCATATTTTCCCCAAAAAATTCAAAATAAGAAGTTGCCATGTTCGCTCTGTGCCCGCGACTCTTTCAGCGGAAAACCTCACGCGAAACCTACAGCGAGGTCTGAATTCTCGGCGAGTTCCAAATCTCCTTCACCCAAGAGATGAAAGCGCGCTGGCGGAGTCTCGGTCGATAACCGGGAGCCGTACATGATTAAATCGCGAACCACGCTGGTATATCGGCCGAACTGACAGAACCTTTAACGCGTGGGCCGCCTGCGTGCGTTGCGGACAGCATGTTGCTAGGAAGGAGTTTGTCAACGCTCTACCTTACACCAATAACTTCTCAACATTCGCTCTACGCGCGTCACTCTTCCGTAGAACTCCGGCGAACGCGCGCTCACTCTGTTCCTCGCAAGTTACTGGATTAATTCGCCCCCAAAGCCTCCGGCAGCCTTGAAGCGAAACCCACCCAGTTACCGCGGCACGTTAGGCAAAAAGCTACCGCACTGCTCGTTGGAAGCGAATAAGCACATAGTCGCAGTGTAGTAGCCGGCACTCCGGAACGGATACAAGCTTAACCACTTATCGAGACGTTTCCCGTCGCAATTCGATGCCCCTGTCCCACCCTCGCGCAATTCACCAGGCGTTCCTGACGGGAGCTGAGACTCACCAGCGCCTGCGCAAGCGCCGTGCACAATGCCTCGATACCGTCTGGCACGTGCATTGCCACGAGGTCGGATTGGCTCTTCTGATGCGCTGCGTCTCCCAGTTGTCGTATCGGCTCTCCGCTCTGAGAGCGACGAGACTTCTATGGCCTGAAGGACCTGAACGCCGGCACTACGCAGGCGAAGTAGGCTCAGCCTCTTATCGAGACAATTCGTGTCGCAATCCAATGATACGTCAACTGTGGCAATTTCAGGTCTCAGCCACGTCACCCGTACTGTCGCATCAGTGGCAGCTATTCTTGTTGTCAAATCATGGCCCCCGCATATTGAGACATGAAATGTCCCAATATGCGCCAGTCTCCGCAGCCATGGCCATCGACACCTGGCGTGCGCCGAGCACTAGAGGCAGACAACCACCAAGTCAACCATACCAAAACGGTTCAGCGAAGACTGGAGGCGCTGGCAAAGGCAACGTCGTCGTCTGTCAGCAGTCAGGCCGGGAACTTCAGTGGCAGCGCAAGTTCGGGGTCGCGGGTATCGCTTCCAAAGGCAGCGGCATGATGACATCCGATGAAGCACTCGCGTTCAAGGTCTTGGAACGATTTGCGACAGACCGGATTCCCGGTCTGTCCAAAAAGTGATTGACCCACTTTTCGAGACGGCCGACGACTGTCTCACACAGGCGCGCATCAGGGACCCTGAAGTACCTATCGTGGGCGGACAAAACCGATGTGGTCGACAGTGGCTTTGCTCTCATCCGGCCGCAATTGCAGCCCGAAGTTTTTGAAAAAGTAACGCATGCGCTGTTTCATGAACAACTGCTCCGCGTTAAATATCGCCCCGGGTACTGGTGTAATTCAGACAAGAAGCCAGGGGCGAAGACGGTCATGCCGTTGGCCATGGTCGAATCGGGCCGTCTCTTCTATATGGTAGCTGCGATATAAAAATACCTCGACCAGCCGACCCTCTATCGCCTGGACCGCATTGTAGATTTTGAGGTACTACCTGAGAGGTTTAGCTATCCAAGAGATTTCAAGCTCGCCGAATACATTGGTAAGCGACGTGAGTTTGACTTTCTACCACAAGGGCATATTCGATTGGAGATAGCATTTCGAGGAAACGCGGGCGAGCATTTGAAGGAAACTGGGCTGTCAGCAGACCAAACTCTCACGAAGATGCGAGACGGCAGATTGAAGGCATCGGGCACAGTTATGCTAAGCCTCAAATTGCGGTGGTGGTTACGGTCATTGGGTCCGGCTGTGGAAGTTCTCGCGCCCGCAAAGCTACGTGCGGAGTTCGCGGAGGAAGCGCGACTTATCGCCCAACAGTACGGAACATGTTGAACGTCTGGGGGCAACCTTGGGAAGGCCTACTGCGCAAAGCTATTTCAGTCGGCTGCGACGCAGAAGGTTGACGTGGCAACAAGCCTGTTACCCGGGGAGCACCCGTCGAGATTGGGCGTTGTCTCAAAAATCACAAAAGGCATCCGACGCGTCGTTGAAAGACGGGGCGCTTGGCAAGCGCATTCCCGCGAACATAGGTATAGCGAACGAAATGCCTCGCGCATCGAGTTCGGTGCTGTATCCTCAGAGACATAATTTACATTTTCGACCCATCAATCGATAATACTCCCGAAACAAACAAAGGCGACGGCGAAATGAATCTGGAAGAGTTCAAGGACGAGATTGCAACCTCGACTGAGTGGCTTTTTCGACCCGACTACCGAAAAGACGGCAACCGGGGTTGACTATAAGTCACTGCGGGTCAGTACTGGATATCGGTATCCGCATCCCAACGCTGCTAAGTGGGTCCACTAGGACTGGCTCAAGGGCTTCAAGGAAGAATTACAATCGGGGTGCATCAGCATAGAAACAATGTGCGAAAGTCGCGGTGGGTTCGGGGAAGCGCTAACGGCGCAGGAAACCGCACTTCACCAATTTTGGGACAGTCGCAAAGAGCCCGGAACTGTGCGCCTCTCCGTGCACTCCGCGCGCCGATTGATGAACATGTCCGTCAAATCGCTTCGCGCGTGGGCAGTCGGCGGCGAGCAGCTCGCCAAGGCAATTCACGACTATGGCGACGCCACGCTTAACGGACCCGTCCTCGATTTAGCCCCAAAATTGATGCCGGCAAGCGGCGAAATGGCTTTTCCAGGATACAGGATTGGCGGGACCGATAACCCATCGGCTTATACACAATTTCCAGCGTGACCGCCGGCACGTAACTTCTGCAATGTCTTGGCAGCGACATGAACCTCTTTGAGTCCCAGCCAAATAGCTTTCGTGCCGGGTTCGCCATCGCCCTTGCGGCCGAGGAATCCGCCCAGGCGCGCGATCAGGCGCAGCACCTCGTTGAGCTTGGGCTTGTCCGGCTGCTTGACGTCGGTCAGCAAATACGCGCCACGAATTTCATCGACATCGAAGAACAGTTCGGCATCCAGATCGGGGCAACTGCGACCCATGTGCATCAGACGGACGATTCGCCAAGCCACGACCAGAAACAGCGCCAGCGCGCGTTCGAGCCGTTCGATCGCGCCCAGTTGCAGCGCCTCGACCCGGCAACCGTTCTTCAGCACGTTGAACAAGATCTCGATTTCCCAGCGCGCCCGATACCAGTCGATCAGTTCAA
The DNA here is from genome assembly GCF_046025895.1 of Paraburkholderia sp. RL17-337-BIB-A. Taxonomy (NCBI): domain Bacteria; kingdom Pseudomonadati; phylum Pseudomonadota; class Betaproteobacteria; order Burkholderiales; family Burkholderiaceae; genus Paraburkholderia; species Paraburkholderia sp. RL17-337-BIB-A. The sequence goes on from NZ_JARESY010000001.1 coordinate 2,401,724, forward strand.
TCGCTTCCTGCAACGTCGTGGCTTCGCGGTTGGTCAGCAAGCGCCATTCGATCGGCTTGACGCCGCCTGGTGCATCAAACTCACGCGCCACCAGACACGTGGCCGCAACGCTCTGACCAACGCCTGCCGGCAGTTCGATGCGCCGCAACCATACGTGCTGACGCACCTGGCGCGCCTTCACGCCGTGACGCGAGCCCATCGTGAAGGCAATCTCGCCCAGCGGTGTGCCTTCTGTCGTCGCTGTCCATAGCTTGGCTCCCTCGGGCAGCGCGCGGTCGTGGGTCGAGCGAATCAGCCAATCCGCCGGCGTGCCCAACTCCTGCGCCCGCACCATCAGCGCGAGCATGTCTGCCTCGCGATCAGCGACGTACACCAGTCGCGTGTGTGGCAGGCTCGATGCCGTTTCCGCTACGCGCTCGTAACCCTCGATCCAGCGCAGGCTTTCCTTGAGGCCGCCGCGCTGGCCCTGCGCGTCCTTGGGCTCACGCGCCCACATCCATGCGTCGAGTACACCCAGCGGCACCCGCTCAGGCGTCACCGCATAGGTCGGATGCAAATACATCCCGCGCTGCATCTCATAAGACAGTGGCCCAAGGCCCGCGGCCTGCCGGCCGTTGAAATCCAGTTCCGTGGTGTCCTGCAGGCACAACACGACCGACTGAGCGGCCATTCGTTGCTCGGTCTGCCGCCAGTGCGGTTCCAGAATCGCACTCCACTCGACCTCGCCGTTGTCGAAGAAGCGGTACGCCGCCATCGTCTCGCCCCAGCCCCGACACGCCTGCGGCACGCCAGCCGTCGGCTTGGCCGCCAATCGTTCCATCAATGTCCTCGCTCGCTTGTTCAAGCGCGCGTCGCCAAGGTCGAGGTCAGCAAATTCGGTTTGCGTCCAGCACGGTGCTTCCAGGGCCAAGGCGTTCACGCAAAAAGCGAGAGTAAACGCGATGCGCCGAAAGTTTACAAGCCCCCGTCGATCTCATTGCCCGACGACGGTTTGTTCCGGCCTACGGTTGCGGAGGGCTGACTTGTGTATAAGACGATGCCGATAACCACGTACAAGCATGGCAAAAATATTCGGCTGCCCAAAGTGCTATACGGCAGTTCTGTAAAGAGCGTGGGACTACTCCGGTTATCTTCGATACTATTGCACGTAAAGAGCATCTCGCGAAGTCGGGCATAGCCGCGTAAGGTTCTGTTGACATGCCCGCAGGCCGTAGGGCCGGTGCTCACTGAATGGTTGTAGCTGCCGTGGCCTTTCGGAGTTCGCCCTTCACGCAGGTAGTGCACTTGTCAACGGGGCCCTGGGGCCCTCAACGACGTCTGTGTGGTTCACATACGCCGCTAGAAAGCATAGCGTATTGACGAGGCTCATCTCCTCGGGCGTTGAACAGCGAATGCCTTGCAGAGCAGGACTTGCAACGACCACCGTGAGACTTTTAGCGCGCGAGATGGCCACATTGAGTCGATTCTTGCTGAAGAGGAACTCGATGTTACGCGGGGCATAGTCGCCGCTCGATGTCGTCATGGAGACAAGTACCGCCTGCGCTTCCTGCCCCTGGAAAGCGTCAACAGTCCCCACGCGCGCACCAGTCGGTAGCGTTGCACGCAGCCGGTTCACTTGCACGTTGAACGGCGCGACCACCAGGATGTCGTCAACCGACATGCGGCGCTCGACGCCGTCCTTGTCCCGGAACTTCTGCTTTAGCAGGCTGTTAAACAGCTGAAGGATGACCTTCGCTTCCTCTTCGCTATCCTGCGAACAACCGTCGTGCACAACTGGCACGAACTGGATGCCAGTCGGCTTGAGCGCAGGGTGCGCGTCGGGCCCCAGCACGAGCGCCTGCACGTACGTCGACGGGTCGGAGACCAGGCGTCCGTCGTAAATGGCGTCCGAGATGAAGCGGCAGATGTCCGAGTGCATGCGATACGTTATCTTCAGGAAAATGCCCTGTTCTGGCGGAATGGTCGCCTTGCCGTTGAGCAGGTAATCCAGCGACGATTCGCCCGAACGGCCAGGGTGAACCCCCTTAACAGGCTGGCTCAACTGCATCTGGTCGCCCAGCAGCACCACATTTTTCGCACAAGTACCAAGCGCAATGAGGTTGGCGAGTGCAACCTGACCTGCTTCGTCGACAAAAAGGTAATCGAACGCCTGGTCGAATTCGGGTCGCGAAAAAAGCCATGACGTGCCTGCTACGAGGTCGTATTCGCCCGCGACAATGTCGTCGTTCGTGCGGACATCAACGATAGATTGCCCACCGAATTCGTGGCCCTTGTCCGAGCGCTTCGCGCCGTAAACGAAGAAATCCTTTTCTTTGGCAACCTTCTCGACGCCGCCGAGAAGGTTGTTGATAGCGTGATGGCTGTTGGAGCTGATGGCCACCCGCTTGCCGGCCTTGAGCAGCTCGACGATGAGGTGCGAGCCCGTGTACGTCTTGCCGGCGCCCGGCGGCCCCTGCAGGAAAAGCACGCTGTTTTGCAGAGCAGTGACCGTCTCGATGATGTGAGACAGAGGATTCTCGACATCGGGCACCAGCGCTGCGCCCTGCGTTACGCAGTCGACACGCGGCAGCTCATGGCGCAGAAACGCCTCGAGTGCGGGGTAGGTCTTATCGCCCGCAACGAACGATTGGGCAAAGCGCAGAAGCGCGGCCTGCTGGACTTCTGTGTCAATCGGTCCCGGGGGAATCACGCTCAGCTTGTCTGCGGGCGCCGGCTGTGAATTTCCGACCTTAAAGCTGACGGTTCGTGTCAACGTGTCAACAACGAGGCCGCCTGCTGAGTTGAATCCATCCGTGCGCTGGCAGGGCGAATCATTGCGCAACTTCGTCTCCTGAGGCGGATAGGTATAAAAGTAGCGCCTCGAGCGGTCAGCCACTTCCGGCTTGCGCGAATAATCGCGCTCAAGCGCGCCCAGACATTCGGCATCGTCAATCAGCTCCGTCACGGTCGCTTCCTTGCGTCGGAAGTAGTCCCAGTACTCGGGCTTCGCGGCGCGCCGGTGAAAGCTGAGCAACTGATAGACGAGTTCACGCACGCGCTCTTCAGCGCTCCAGGTCTTCGGGTCGAGAGGTAGGCTGTCGACGAGAGCCTGCCGCATCGGCGCAAGACGCGCTTCCAGCGCAGTCCGGTTCGTCGTGGACTCCTTCTCCGTGTCACCGAAGCGCGCCCAGCCGATGGAGGGGCGTTGCGCCAGCATCCACTTATGCAATTCGGCGGTCGACTTTACGTCGTCAAGGTTATATGCCTCGATGTCGTCAAGGAGCTTCTGCTCCTGAGTCTTGAGCCACTCCTCGTAATACACGATGCTCGCGCCAGCGCTCTTCACTTCGACGGTACGCTTGTCAAAATAGAAGTGCTCGATGCTCTTGATGCTGTAGTTTGGCTCACTCACGACGATGCTTTCGCGGACGACCTTGTAAAGGTCCACAAGGCGGTGCTGACGCAGCAGGTCATCGACCTGCGCCTCGCGGGTGCCGTGAACCATCATGAGCCGCTGAAGGGCGGTGCGCTCGTAGTCGGCGTAGTGGTAGATGTAGGCGTCCGGATGCTTCACCAGGTGCGCCGTGACGAAGTCGACGAAGTTTTCGAACGCGCACTTCTCAGCCGCGCGACTATGCGCCCAGAAGGCGACGAACTTCGGCTCTCCCGCATCGTCCCACAGATAGACGCCAAACAGGTACTCGAGGCCGCCGGGAACCAGCGGGTCACCCTCCATGTCGAAATAGAGGTCATGGCGCGACGGCTCTGGAAGCCGGTAGAAACCCCGGAGGCCCTGCGGGTCGAGCGGAAGGTGCTCGACGTAGCGCTCACCCGTGGCCCGTGCGCGATGCTGGAGCTCCGCCTGCCGGTGCAGCTTCAGATAAGTCGGAAGCGCCATCCTGACGCCGTCTGGCGGCGTCGCGCTGGTCGCCAACTGCGCCATCGTTGAAACTCCGCCGGCGGTGAGCCGCTTGGCGTGAAGTCTGGAGAGATTGGCGACCTGACTCAGATGGTCGTCGTCGAGTCGCTGCTTTTCGCAGCCATCCCGCCAGTGGCACAAGTTGCAACGGGAGCAGGGTTCCGGATACGTCCCGGCGGTATCGGCGCTAGCCGCATGGGCCAGAAAACGCTCGCGAAGCACGTCGAAGTAGTGAGCATAGTCGGCGCAACGGTAGGCCACTTCGTCGTTTGTGCCCAGCACGACGTGCAGATAGTCGGGCGGCACGCCCTGAGTCCGCCGAATGAGCGCGGAATACAGCGCCAGCTGAACGATAAATTTCGCCCGGGTGCTGCGCCCGAGCTTCGTGTCGAGAGGCTCATAGCTGAAAGAACCCAATGCCGAGCGTTTTCCGACCTTGCGCATGAAGTCGATGTAGCCCACAAACGGGCCGTCCGTAAGCACGCCCTGATAGATGATGTCAGCGCCTGCCTGCATGGCCAGCAGCGTGGCCCGCTCGCGGCCTTTCGCGCTTCGGCCGTGCTGGGTGATGTCGACGACTTCCCCGTCGGGATACTGCCTTTTCAAGCGCTCAAGGTAGGCGGCTTCGTGGGCGTGGCCTTTTTCCTGAATGAGTATGGCTTCGTCATCTGATTCTGTACGCGACATGGGCGCGTAGAGACTGCGGACGTCCAGCGTTGTGGAGTGTTCACATTCGAGAAAAGAGACAAGGTCGGTTGCTGAATACCTCGTCCCGTGAGACGTCTTGTGCATGTTCGATTCGCCAAAAATGTCGACGGCTAGGCTAGACACCTCGTCACGCGTGCGGAACGTGCTTGGCGATTCGCCCTGCAGATATCCGCCCGTTCTGCGCCGGGCCGCTAACAATACTTGCTATTGTCGAGCGTGACCATAGTTTTGTATCGGTCATCCAGTCCAAAACTTCGACGGACGCTCAACTCGATGACTTAATCAACACGGACCGCCTATTACATTGCCGGCTCAGGCTCGAGGCTGACGGACGAACGAATTTCGGGCAGCGCCGGAAGACTTGCCAAGTCATAGACCGGGGCGAAGTTTGGCCTGACCCACGTCATGGCCTCGGATTGCCCCTCCTGAATCAGAAAGTACATGTCGATTTCCGACGGGCGAATTTCATATTCGAGCGCGTACTCCTGTAGTAGACGGGCGACCTTCTTCAAGCCTTTGTCCGTCTTCGCCTCCTTCTCCGTGACAATGCCGAGCTTCATGGCAACGCGCATAACGATGACGTCAGGCTTCACGCAGTCGTAGCCCAAATGCAGAAGCATGTGCGACAGGGAAGTGACGCTGCTAAGATAAGGAACGCCGTGCTCCTTCATCTGATTTTTCAGCCCAGCGAACCCCTTCCAGAATGCGGGAATGTCTGCACCGGTTTGGATGCGGGTCGGAATGCTGTCATTGAACAAGGTCGAGATGGCTCCCACACGCTGGATGGCTCGGGCGGCCATCACGACGAAGTAGGCTTTGCTGCCATTCATGATAGGGCTGAGCGTCGTTTCCCAGTGTTCTTCGACGACGTCACACGGATTGAGGGCCGCAACCGCGTCAACGTCATAGTCAAACCAGACCTCATCGTACCCGTTGCTGTCAATCATGTTCGTGACCCGGGAGGAATCGGCATGTGCATATGCGATGATGTGCGCCAGATTCCGCAGGAAGTCGCTGTTGCTGACCAGCGGCGTGACGACGCGATTGCGCCGCCTGATGAGCTCGTTCGTGAAGTTGGGCTCCTCGCGGAAGGTGTCTATGTGCGCCACGATGCGGCGGATGACCGCAAACAGTTCTTTATTCTGGGACATAAATTTTTTGAAAATAATACGGACGCTGGAAAAAGACCACCCGCAGGGTGGCCGGAAATCGTGCAGCAAAGGCCGTTTGTTGGCCGCTGATTAGCCACATACGTGAAAAATTGTCGTTCAACTGGTTAGCGGCATTAATTGTGAATTCTTTAAATGCGGGGAGAACTGAGTGCAACACGAACACGTGGTCCTCACCTAATCCAGACGGTTTCTCATGCCACTTAATCGCGGAACGCTATTGCAGCTCGCCCCAGCGCGTCGAATGGCGTCACGCCCGGTCAGAGCGAGCCCTTGAGACCCTTAAAAACCTGACACTTCCTTGCTCCTTCCAACGCACCTAACTCCTTCCAAATCGATTTGAGCCTCCTGCGCTCACGTGCTTCGCCAAGGAAATAAGCTGGCTAGAATAGTTCCCCGTCTACTTCGATTGAAAACACCCGAAAGGAAGCGGCACGGCGCTCCTAGTCTTGTGCTGTGTCGCCCATATTGGCTAACTTCTGCTCGCAACCACGCTTCTGGCGGGTGCCAACAGAAGCCGCGACACGCCCGCGCATGGGATGTCGGCGTGAATGGGTTCTCCGCATCGTCAAGGTCGACGCGGCTCAAATATTCCAATCTTCCGCCAGCCTTGAAAATGAGTCGTTCCATATATCTCCCAAGCGCCGAGGTGCGGGCGAATCGGCTGCGTATCGGCGCGCCGCCAGCAAGGTCACAACAGAGTTGGGTTAACAACGGTTTTCAAATCTTCCAGTCGCCGCTGTTTGATGCCTAGGTGCGCAAGCGGTGTGTGTGCCCCTGAAATCGACCGATTGTAACGTTCGACGCGAGCGCGGTCAGCCCGACCGATACTGCGTCTTCCGGTTGCGCTTCCAGTTCCGTTCAAACGAACGACCCACGAGGTCCCAGCTGTGGGGCAAGTTTCTGCCGCTTCGACACGGTCGCGCGGGAACCTCGCCGTCTTCGAAGACGACAAGCGCATTGAGTCGCAGTTCCGCCGCAGTGCACATCCGGCGGTACCCGTCTCCACCACGGCAATTGCTTCCCTGGTATTGAACACCATAGCTGCACTGAACGCGCGACCGCTGACGCGGCGAGAACTCCGCGAAATCCTCCGGGGCAAGCGGCAGGCCAACGGTATTGAGCAGCAGAAACCGCGTGCGCATCCAGGTGGGAAACGTGAACACCGAGGCGACCGATGACTGCGCCAGCCATTGCTGGACAGAGCCGGGGCGGTTGCGCTCAAGCTGCGAGCAAAGCCGTTGGTGTCCCCCTGCGCTTTCACGACTCGCGCCTTTGTGGAGTAACTCCAGACGCTCCCATTGCGGTCGAAAAGCGTGTACGGCCCGTCTGAACGCGGGATGACATGCAAGTGAGGTCTCCGGTAGTTCTAACCTCACATGGACTCCCCCCTGCAAAATGGCGTCGCATGATATTCCTTCCCGATACCACCTGATAAGTGAACCGGTCCGATGCGCCGCACCGGGCGCCGGATGCCTGTCAACATCCTGCAACTGCATCAGGACAATCCGTGTCTCGTAGGGATGTTCTCTCGCTACAGGCGAGCGAAGGACTTCCATATCAGATTTTCACCGTTGTTTTTGACCAAACGAGGGTGACCTGCATATCGAGACATCAAATGTCGCAATACACAAGGACAATACGTTATCAGCAGTCGTCATACCGCTCGGACGTTTCGGAAGCGCTATGCCCACACTGATTGCTGCTGCACGCAACTCAAATACGAGCGACTTATTGTCGTCGCCGTGCACTATCGTCTGACAGCCGACGGGTACCCCATCGGAGGGCGTTCGAACAAAACATAAGAACCTGAGAGAACGAGATGAAACCCAGTACAAAAGGAGTCGGCGCCGTCAGAAGTTCTTACACCGCCCAAAACGTTGACGGCGCACTCGCTCACCTCGAGCGAGTGTTATCGCTGGAAGGACTTGATTCTTTGTTCGGTCGGACTTACTGGCACATGCGAGTTATACAGATAAGCGCGACGCCTGGACTATGGCACTCGCACCGGGCGCGGCTACAGCATCTGCTGGACCTGCTCGCGGACGTCTCGAAGGCTGCCGCGAATCTTGAACCGGCTAACGACATTCCCCGAGTTGCTAAGGCAACGCTTTTCTAAAACAGGATACTCGTCGAAATCAGGATACTTACGGGTTTGCTTGCAAGCCCTTTGCCAGTGCTGGCAAAGGCAGCACGAGCACTCGTTGGGATGCGACGCATCCTTTTCTTTTCTTGACCGTGCGTGGATTCGAGGAAGTCTTAATGAGCGGTAGAGTGTCTGTCGTGAGCCACCCTTGGCTGGCGGGTCATCTCAAAATAATCGCGTTTGGGGACATGCCATCGCCTACAGATGCCGCACTCGACGACGCAGTGAACCCACGTTGCCAGGTGCTTTTTCATATTATCGCGGGGCGGCCAGCGGAGGTTTCTCGCCGCACGTGGTATGAATTGCGCTACTGTCCGGGTACGATGGGCTGGCTGCAGTGCTCGGCAAATTTGGCCATCTTCACCTTGCAACGAATCGCGGTACAGGCACTGGAAGAAGAGAAGTGCACGGCCCGAGTCCGCACCGGGCGTATAACGAAAGGCATCCATTCAAATCCTCGTTCCGATTCGAGCGTTGTTAGTAACCTTCAGGGTATGGAGGTATCAGCCAGGACTCAACATACGGTGCGCTCTCACGGAACCGGCCAAGCACTGGCAATACGCGGACTCGGCGAGAGGGAAACTTGCTCTGCATGCCGGAGCGCGGTGCCCCCCGGCGCAGCTCGGTGCGCAGCGTGCGACGCTGCCCTCGTCCGTTTCTAGCTTCGCCGAAAGATAGACGCTACCACTTTTAGGTACCTTTTTCCTCACACCGCCAGGTCTGAGCTTCCGGCTGCAAGTAGCTAATTGATTGAGAGTTCGACACTTGGGCAGTGGCCCGTAATGCGGAATGGCGGACACCCTCCTGAAGTCCCGCAGCAAGTTGTCAGTATCGTATATTCGAAAGGCCCAACCCATACTTGACGGTATGGAACCCGGCCAGACCCACTTCTGGTGGCCGGCATGTTTAAAGCGGCCATTCGCCCTGAAACACGAAAATTAAAAGAATCGAGCCACTGAATGTCTCAACCCCAGCGCACACTGGCGTCTTGCCCACGATAGGAGACCATTCTTGATGGCGTTAGACCAGGAACTCGCTACTCAGTATGCAAATGTGCTGCCCGCACTCGAGGCGTGGCACCGCAACCCGGCCAACGAAAACACCGATATCGGTCTCGACGTCGCGGGCATTCGCGGCGTCGGAACGGGCACAATAGTGGCAACAACATTGCACATCGAGGAGGACCGAGCTTGAACGACACCCCCGCCCTAAGCGCAGAGTTCAGTCGTCTGGCCTTTCGATTCGAGAGCGTCTTTCACGTCGACGCGATGCTCGACGACGGGCGCCTGCCTGCGGATATCAGGAAGGCATTCACGGATGATTTCGACTCGGTGATGCTCGCGCTGCGCCGCGATTTCCTCGAAGGACAGGCAGACCAACCCGCCGACGCGGAGCAGTTGCGCCAGAAGATTGAAGCCTTTATCGAGGACGAGAACGGAGAGCTTGGCTGGCTGGTCAAGGCCCGGCAGCGCGAGTTCGTCGTAGTCGGCAATGGTGAAGTTCACTATTCATGGGCGCCGGTGCGCACCGCCTGGTTTCACGCACCGAGCTACGAGGCCGCACAACGCGCGGCGCTCGAGTGGGCAGAACAGTATTCGCGAGAAGTCTGGGGCGAGACGGAGGACGACGAAGCCTGAACCGCTTGACCGGTCGCGGTCGCGGTCGCGGTCGCTAACCAGCAACAATGCCTGCGAAAAGGGACAGAATTTGTCTCATTTATGCCCGACAATTCTGTTTTTTGACAAGAGGAGACCAGATGACCGGCACGCCCATCGAATGCTTCATCCGTTGCAACGCCCTCTCGGTGCGCCTCGAGCGCATCATGCATCTCGATTCCATGCTCGTCGACTGGCACTTCTTCGACCCGACGCGTTCGGAAATCGAAGCAGAACTGTCCGATGCGCGAGATGCCCTTCTCGCCGGCGGCTTGCAACTGCCCGGCCTTGAAGCGGCAAACACCATCGACAACTTCGAGGAAATCCTGCATAACAGCGTATTCGACCGGGTGCAGGTGCTCGGCTTCCTCGTCAAGGCGCGCCAGCCTTACTTCCAGATAGATGGCGAGCGACTCGGTTATTCCTGGGAAGTGAGTCGCGACCAGTGGTTTTACGCACTCACCTTCGAAGACGCACTCGAGAAGGCCTGTACCTGGGGCCAAGCCTTCCACGACGAGGCTTGGGCTCGGGCACGCGGAGAAAAATAAGCCGCGTCTGTTCAGGCTGCGGCATTCCCGTCCCCGGTGATGCCGCCAATAACGGCGCCGACGAAGAGCATGATAAGCAGAACAACGAAGCTCGCAGCTAGCGCTACGCCTAGCATCGCGCAGAGAATTTCAAAGCAGCCTTTGAAGGACCGCGGTTAGCGCGCCGAAGAAGCGTGGCCACTGCGGTCATAAAGCCTCGCCGCCGCTCAAACCCCGCAGCGCTCCGCTCATCTGGATGCCAACGTCGACACTAACCCGTCCGACGGCAATGCGCCAAAGCCCTCGCAGGACAGCAGGCCCAGCGACTCCAGGAACAGCATGACAGGCGGAGGACCGTCTCGAGCTGCGCTTCAGTCAGATGCGCAGCCTCTTACGGCGTAAATTGCCCAAACTGCGTTCCAATCTGCCAGTCGACAGTGTGCAGAAATCCCCATTTTCGGCCCTCTCGTGTCGGTGGTTGTCCACTACCCACAGAGCGGGGACACTTTCGGTCCCCTTCCCCACCACGCCCGGGTCATTTCAGGGATTTGTTGGCATCAATACGGGCTGCGGCGCTGGCTGACTGCGCTTCGAGTAATGCACGAGAGCGCACAGCGTGTTGACGAGCGCCATCTCCTCGGGCCTTGAGCATGGCACGGTCAGCAGGTCGGGGCTCGCGACCAGAATGGCGAGCGCCTTCGCGCGCGAGATGGCCACGTTCAGGCGGTTCTTGCTGAACAGGAACTCAATGTCTCGCGGCAGGTAATCAGCGTTGGACGTGGCCATCGACATGATGACGACGTGCGCCTCCTGCCCCTGGAACTTGTCCACGGTGCCCACGCGGGCACCGTCAGGTAGCGCACGCTTCAGTTCGTTGACCTGCACGTTGTACGGTGCCACGACCAGGATGTCATCGAGCGCCATCGGAACCATGCGCTGCCCGTCGTCGCGCGTGCCCTTGAGAAGGTCGCACACAATGCTGACAACCTTCTCGACTTCTTCTTCGCTCGACTGCGAGTTGCCGTCATGCAGGACCGGCACGTAGCGGATACCAGTCATCGGCGCCGCCCCGCGACCTTCGAAGGGTACGTCCACCACGCGCGCGGCGGTGCCCGGCGCCGGCTTCAGGCGGCCTTCGTACACGGCGTCGGAGATGAACTCGCACACATCTCCGTGCATCCGGTAGGTTGTCTTCAGGAAGATGCCCTTGTCCGCCGGGATGGTTGCAACGCCATCGAGTAGATATTCGAGCGTCGAATCGCCCGAACGCCCCGGGTGCATGCCCTTGCTCGGCTGTGCCAGCTGCATCTGGTCGCCCAGAAGAACGATGTTTTTCGCGCTCATGCCGACTGCGACGAGGTTGGCGAGCGCCATCTGTCCTGCTTCGTCGACGAACAGATAATCCAGCTGCTCGCGCATCTCTTCCTTGGAGAACAGCCAGGACGTACCGGCGACAAGCTGAGGCAGGCCGTGGAAGATTTCATCGTCCTTGGTGACATCAACAATCATGCTGCCTTTCAGCTCTGTATCCTCGCCGTTGGATTTCTTCATCCCCGAAAAGACGAATTTCGCGGTTGCCGCACGCTTCTCGACCGCCTGCAGAAGGTTGTTGATGGCGTGGTGGCTGTTGGACGTCACGCCGACGCGTTTGCCCTGACGCAGCAGCTCGACGATGACGTGCGAGCCCGTGTACGTCTTGCCAGCTCCTGGTGGCCCCTGGATGAACAGGCAGGTCTCGTCCATACCCTTGACCACCTGAATCACCTGCGGCAGCAACTCGGCGTTTTCGTCGACAAGCGCGGTCCCGGGCTGAATGCCTTTGATGCGGGGCATTTCTCGACGAAGGAGTGCCTCCACGGCGCGGTAGCCAGGGATATGGCCATGCATGCAGGTCGCGAAGTGTTCCAGCGCCTCACGATGCGCCGTCGTTGCGATAGGCATTCCCGGTCCGATAGACGTCACATCATTGGGGTTGAACGCTCCCTTCACGGTGAACGAAACGCTCAACCCGTGCATATCGACATGGAATTTGGACAGAGACTTGCCCGTGCTGGCGTTCGTCGCGGCAACCCCAGTGCGCAGCTTGGTCTCCTGCTCCGGAACCTTATAGAAGTAACGGAAGGACTGCGCTTCTGGCTTCGGCGGGCGCGAAGTGTCAGGCTTCAACTCGCCCAGGCACTCGGCATCTTCGATGAGCTCGGTGTCCGTCATTTCCATGCGTTTGAACACGGCCCACCAGTCAGGCTTCGCCTCACGTTGATGGAAAAACACAAGGTGCGCGACAAGCGCACGATACTGGTCGACAGGCGTCCAGTGCTCTTCCTTCAGTGGCAACGGCTTCAGAATCGCCGCTACCAATGCCTGCGCCCGAAGCGTTTGTGGCTTCGGGGTGGATGCAGCCGCAGGTGCGGCAGCAGTCGGCGCAAGACGATTCGACCACGTCATCGCCACCGGTCGCAGCGTGAGCAGCCATTCCCGCAACTGATACGTGGATACGACGTCATCTTCGTTGTAGTCAGCGATGTCCTGCAGCAGACGGGCTGCTTCGGCGGCCTTGCCCGGCTCGCCGACGAGGGCCTTCCAGCGCTCGTAGAAAACGATGCTTGCGCCAGCGTTGGTGACGTCACCCGCGCGTGCACCGCGGTAGAAGCGCTCAATGTACTTGATGGAGTAGCTCGGCTCGGACACGCGCAGCGCCTCGCGCACGACCGCATACAGGTCGATGAGCTTGCCGCGGCGCAGGAGATTATCGACCGACTCCTCGCGCGTCCCATGCACCGACATCAGCTTCTTCAGCGCTGTCGGCTCGTAAGGCGCATAGTGGTAGATGTGCGCGTCCGGGTAAATCACCAGGCGCGCGTCCACGTAATCCATGAACTGCTCGAAAGCAAGCTTTTCCTGCACACGGTTGTGTGCCCAGAACGTGCGGAAATTGCCCTGCCCCAGGTCAACTTCCCAGACGCCGAAAAGGTATTACAGGCCCCCGTTCTCAAGCGGATTGCCTTCCATGTCGAAAAACATATCACCCGGGTTCGGCTCGGGCAGACGTTCGAAGCCGCGCAGGCGTTGGTCGTTCGGGTCTTTCTGGAGCAGCACCTTACGCCGCTGGCCGTCCACCCGGAACTGGTACTGAAGCTCTGCCTGCGAGCGCAGCCGCTCAACGGTGCCGGGCGCAATCTTCGGGACGGCAGTACCGGCCGGCATCTTCGCCAGCGCCTCAAGCGTCGGCACGCCGGCGCCGACGAGCTTGCGGACCTGAACGCGCGCGATGCCAGCGACCTGCGATAGGTGGTCGTCCTTCACGCGTTGCGCATCGCACAACTGGCTCCAGTGGCACTGGGAGCACTTGTCGCACGGGTTCGGGTAGGTTTCGGTCGTGGCGGCATCAGTTGCAACGCGCGCGAGGAACCGAGCGAGCGCGGTGTCGAAGTAGTATCGGTAATCCGCGCACCGGTATGTTGCTTCCCGGTTCGAACCGAGGACGACACGCATGCGCTCTGGATAGTGGCCCTGTGCCTGTGCGAGCAGGTGCGAATAGAAGGCGAGCTGTACGAGAAACTTGCTGCGAGGAGAAAGCGCGAGTTTCGTGTCGACGGCTTCATAGCTGAAGTCGCCGAGCTCCGAGGGCGTCGGAACCTTTACGAGGAAGTCTGCGTAGCCGAGAAGGTTTGCGTCGAGAAATGCTGCCTGGTAGATGACATCGTAGCCCTGACGCATGGCGTCCAGCGTGGCCGCGACACGCGCGCGGATGTCCTTGCCAACGTGCGCGTTAATATCGATGACGTTCTTGCACTGATTCGACAGCGCGCCCAGATAAGCCTTCTCGTGGACGAGCCCTCTTTCCTGTACAAGCGCGAGCTGTTCATCCTCCGGGTTGCGTGGCAGCGGCGTCACAAAGTCAATCAGCGCGAGCCTCGTGCTGTGCTCGCACTCAAGAAAGGACACCAGGTCCGACGCCGAGTAAACCCTTTTCCCATCCAGTTGAAGCATTTGTCCCCTCACACCCTTCAGATTGTTGCGGATGCTACCGTTACACCAAGACAGATGCCGTCTCAATCGAACACTGAGTGTCAAACGAGCAACACTACCGCCGTAGCGAGGTTCACTATTGGCACAGTTCAGACGAGATTGCCGAAATGCTCGATTTACAAGCCACACATAGCTTCCCGAGGGAATAATGCCGTTCACTGACCGTCCTGATAACAAATCGATTCCGGCCGACGTATCGGAAGGCGTCACGCTCTGGAATGTCGTCGTCGCCGTTGCCGAGGCACATCAGTCTGTGCGCGAAGGCCACGAAGCCATTATCGACATGATGCTTGGGAAACTTGAGGACCCTGAGAAGGCGCCGGCGCTGATTGCCCAGCGATGGCGGATTATCCACACTGCGCAGGAAATAATCGCCGATGGCGAAAAAATCCTTGAGGACCACAGGGACGAAATTGCAACTCTGCCGGTCAAGCTGCAATAAGAGCGCGAGACCGTATGAAGCATCGCCGGCGAGTACCCACCAGTACGCATCACCTTCCCTGATGCCTCAACCTCATACCACAGGGCAGCAACTGAACGTAGGATGTCGCCGCCCGCGCGGCGACACACCAGCCGCTCGTCAATGCTGTCAATGATTTGCCTCGCAACCAATCTCCGTCCCTTCATCTCCAGTCATGCGACTCACGAGCGGCCTCGCGCGGTATGGAGTACCCTTGAGCTTCTAAGTTAGGGCGCAACCGCACCGCGAGCCATTGCAGTGCAGAAAATCTTATGGCGGCGCCATTACGCCTGCTCCGTGAGTTGAAAGGATACGCCTACTCGGTCATGAGGGAAGAGCCTTTGGCGGCCTTCAACGTCATCCCCGGGAACTATCCGAGGTGGTCAAAACGAATGCGCCGGCTCACTCCCCGGAGTGATTTCTATTCCTAGCCCAGACGTCCACAATAATTGGCGAGCCTCCGCGTTGCTGGCAAAACACCCGGACTTTATTCTGGATATCGTTATAGCTCCTCACCGCACCTTCTGTGCTTTGTGTGGAGGAGCCATATGGCGGGCAATCGTCAATTATCTCTGAAATCAAGTTTCGGTTAGGCTCGTTCAAAACGACGTGCGCATGCCTTTTGATAGCAGCGACCACGGCGGGATATTCTTTTCTGTAGACACGGAGCCATTTGACGAACAGGTCCACCAGACGGTACACGGTGTGGCGCGGGAGCGGCTTGAGGCCCTTTCTTTCATAGTTAGCTTCATAAGAATCGATAAGCTTAGCGTGCCAACGCTCAAAACCCTCGGTGGAATCCAACGCGTTTACGTCAAACCCCTCCTCACTGAGCTTTTTCAGTTCGCGATACGCCCAGCCCTTGTGAACTGCCTGCGGGCCATTAGGTTCGCCAGTAAAACCCGTCTCGACACCCTGGAAAGTGCTGACGCCACCGTACGTCTTGTCGTTGTCTACGTCGTCAAACCAACCCTCTGCCTGCACGAGATTATCCACGTAGTCGTCGATTAGTTGCTGATTTGGCACGATATCGATATCCTTAGTTATAAATTTGAAGCTCTTAAAGGTCCGAGCCGACATAGCGGTCGCTCTCGCCTTCGGACAGCGCTTAACGCATTCCGCCGAATCCTTTCTTATCGGCAGCTTAGAACGATTCTTTAACGTGTGGATGTATCCCGAGGCAGTCAACACTTTGCCCGCTGTCGCTCTTCGCGAATGTCCGAGCATCTCCCATGCCGCGTCGCCTTCATTAGCGCATGTGGCCAGAACGATGGGGTGGGAATCGCAAGCCGTCCATCTGGTCCCGCGCAACAAATTGGACCAGTTCCTGAATCATGCCAACGACCAACCTGTCATAAAAGCGCTTAAGAAGGCATGCGATGGCAATCGAGGTGGGTGGACTGAAGGACCTGAACTCACTCTCGAGAGCGTCATGCTCCACCACCAGCTCAGGTCGCACAGCCATACGCTGCTTTCTCTCGCCGCACCCACTCGACGACCGTTGACGGCCGGTGCTGCCCGATGGATACGGTATCGGGTCGGCACCGACGCTCGCCAACAACTGCGCCAGCGGCCGCGGCGACCGTTCCTGGCAGGCATTCCCGAAGATGAACAGCTTCGGCCCCGTAGGTGGCAGCTCGACCGCACTCGATGATTTCGGTTCCGCCAACGCTGCGCCTGGCTAGCTCAGGTATCGTATGTTAGCAGCCGGCCCAAAGACATCTTTCACAACACTCACCAGGTGGTCATGGTGGCTCAGAAAAATCACCTGTGTGCGTTTCGCAATGTCCGCAAGGACTCGAAGACCGGCGCGCGCCCGCCTGTCGTCGAAGTTAATAAACAGGTCGTCGGCGACGAATGGCAAAGTAGACGCCTGCTCCGAATGCAGCTCGAGGGCGGCCAGCCGAAGCGCCATGTATAGCTGGTCGCGCGTGCCTTCACTCATGCCAGAGATTTGCACGTGCTCTCCGCTGCCCCGAACGGCAGACAAGGCCATCGGTTGTTTGTCGTAGTCCACGGTGAGTCGTGAAAACGCGCCGAGTGTCAGCTCGGCAAAAATGGCGCTCGCACGAGCCAGCATGGGGCCTTGGCGACGCTCGCGGTACCGGTCAATTGCCCAACGCAGCAACGTTGATGCAGTCTCTACCTTGATGAACCGTTCGGCCGCGTCGGCCATGGCCGACAGCGCCTCCTGCCTCCTGGCCTCAGCGATGGCGGCGTTCGCTCCACCCGACATTACGGCCAGTTGCTGACGGGCAGTTGCAAGCTCGGTTGCGATATCACCCTGCGTTTTGACGGACTCCGCCAGCGCAGCGCCGACGGTGGACAGCTCGGCCGGCACCGCCTGGACGTCAGAGCCAACCACTTCCGACGCGAGTTCCTCAAGCGTCAACCCGTCCCCGCCCTTCAGGAGATTGCTTTTCGCATCCTCGATGGCTGCAAGCAATCCGCGCTTCCTGTCCGAACCCGCTATCAATGGCCGCAACAAATCCGGCGTGTCGACTGCTGCAAGGGCGTAAAGAGGTCGAAGTTGCGCCATAGCGTTGTCGACATCCACCCTCGCCTTCGTAACCTGCTTTCTCGCACCGGCAAGTTCCTTCTTGAGGCGCTCCATCTCCGCGTGCGCCGCGCTGGCGGACTTCATCCGCCTGGAGAGCTCAATCGAAATTCCCTTAGCATCCAGTTCCGACAGAGAAGTGTCGAGCTCTCCTGCGAGGCGCTTCGCGTCCGCGGAAAATGCGTTCAACGCTGAGCGCATCACTTCAATCTGACCCGTGCGAATCGACTTGACTTCATCCAGTTGTTCGCCAATGTTCTTCGCAATCGCAATGGCTGCGTCCGTCGCTGCCTCCGAACCAGAAGCTGCCACGAGGCCAGCCTTGGCAACCGCAGCGGCCCAGTCGTTCTTCCAGCGGTTATATGCGTCCTTCGCGGCCTTTTCCTCGCTCCGTAGCGTGGCGAGGTCTGCTTGAGCTGTCGCAAGTTGTTCCTCGACGAGCCGGCGAGTGGTTGCGGCCTGCTCAAGTCCACCGATGTAGCGCTCTGCGGCAGCACACAACGCATCAGAGTCGGACTGTGCCTTTCTGGCCACGCCCGCGTCGAACAGATGCTCAGCAAGCTTCGCCCTGGACACCTCGGCGTCAGTCACTTCCCGTTCAAGGTCATCGGAGCTTTTCCTGAGTGCTTCAGCTGCTTGCAGGGCATTATCGCGACGCGTCATCCAAGACGACACGTCGTCAAGCGCCATTCCGGCAAGTTGCTAGGCAGCCACGAGTGCGTCCCACGCCGCATCGAATTGGACCAAGCCTGCCTCGCCATCAGAAAGATTTCTCTTGTGGCGCACAAGAGCATCCTTCTCGGAGGCGACCCGCTTTTTCAGGACAAGGAGTTGTGTCGCCTCAGTAACCGAGCCCACCTGCAGGTCGGACAGGTCATCCGCCGCTCGCATCGTGTCTTCGAATTTCGTCGCGCCGCTCGCCAATGGTACCTCGCCAGACTTGATTGCACTCCATGCCGCATCGCGGGCACCGCGCGCATCCTGTACCTGGTCACTCGTTACCACTAGATGAGCTTGCACGAATTCGTCGAGCTCGGAGCTGCTCACGCACGCAACTTCCTGCGCCTCATCGACTCTGTCGCGAGCGAGCTTCACTCGTGACAGAAGCTCCTGGCGTTCAGCGCGCAGCAATGAAATACGCTCCGTTGAGGGAAGCGTCATCGACTTCAGTTCGGAAACCGGCCGTGTCCACTTGCCTAGGGTCGCGAGGCTTTCATTGAGCGCATGTTCCGCGTCCCGTCTGGCATCTTCCAAACGGCGCTGCGTCGATTGGGTATCGCGATATTTTTGTGCTGCGCGTAGAGAGACCTGGAGACCAGACGGAATCTCCGTGCATGGAACGGCCGCAAGCTTCTTGTTTAGCGCCTCGATATCGGCAAGCTGTTCCTCGACGGATTGTTCAGCCTTCAGGGCCGCCAGTTCCAGTTTGCCCCGATTGAGCATCAGGCTCGAGACGGTCTGCAGGGCCAGGGAGCCCGGAAGCGACTCACGCGCACCCTGCTCGTCGTCAGGCCAACCAAGCTCGGCGCATTCATCCGCAACCTCCCGCAGCAGAAGAGCGACCTCCTGTTCGAGCCGCGCAATCTCCTGCTCATGATTGCCGCACCGGTGTCTCGTCCCTTCAAGGTCCTGTATTTCCTTTTGCAACGAGAGCAGCGCGTGGTCGACGGAAAGACCATCCACCTCGGCCTGCAACTGCTCGGCCGACTCCGCGTGCACCTTAAGTGCACTCTCCGCCGCTGCGAGCTTCGTCAGCGCGTTCTGCAATGTCGCTTCCGCGTCTGCGGGCAGGTCAACAACCTCGTCAAGCGTGCGCAGTTCGCCCGCCTTCTCCCGCCAGACGCTCAGATGAGGAGCGACCCGCCGGATTCGCTCAAGCAGACTGCGCTTCCGTTCAAGCTCGCCGTGCTTGATTTCTTCGGCTTGCTTGCGCGCCTCCGCATCCTCAACAGCACTGTGCGCCATCCGCCAGGCGGACGTTCGTACCATCGCAGCTTTCAGGTCGGCACTGGCGTCATCCAGCTGCTTCTGGGCGATGTAGTATGCCCGGTCGCCCGACCTCCGCTTCGCCCAGAGGCCGTCCGCCTCTTCAGCAAGGCTGTCGCGGATACGCCCGAGACTCGCAATGCCGGCCGCTGACTGGAACAGCACCTGACCGACATCGCTGGATGCGTCTAGGATATTCTGACCGCCCCTGATGAGCGCTGTATGGTCCAGACAGTACATCTGCTCAAAGAAAGCCTTGTCTGCTGTGCCAAGGAAAGGTGCGAGGGCATCAGCGGGCAGCGCCTCGCCGGCTGACGTCGACAACGGCGCCTTTCTTGCTTTCGACCGGTGATAGACAAGCGACCGTTCATCACTTTCCAGCGTCGCTCCCAGTCTCAGTTCGCTCTGGTGATGGACGAAATCCAGAGACGAACTGTGGGGCATGCCGAACAACAGCTCCGAAATCGCGGTCTTGATAGTTGACTTGCCCGCCTCGTTAGGGCCGACAACAAAATGAAAATCGTGTTCGGAGTGGGGAAAGTCCACCGTCTCATCCGAGAACTTCCCGTACCGGATAAGCTCCAGCTTCTTGATGCGCATCAGCTCACTCCGCCTTTGCCAATTGCTCGACCAAACCTGAACGCACTTCGCGCACGAGAACCGACAATTCGTCGTTGCGCACGTGGGAAAGCGCCGGCACCATGTCCTGCAGCTCGTGCGGAGATTGCGTGACCAATGTGATTAGCCGGTCCCTGAGTATCTTGAGAAACTCAGGGTCCGATTCCGCTTCGACGAGCAGCCCCTGAAGGTCAGCAATCGCGTCTGCTCGACCCTGCAAGTTTTCATCGCTACCCATTGGCGTGGTTTGCACCCTGACCTTCTCAAGCCACAGGCGGTCATGGCTGATAGCCGCAATCTGCGCCAGCACCTCCGAGCGAAGCTGAGCCTCCAGACCAAAGAGCTCGCCATGGGCTTCAGAGGCGCCGGTTATTGTGACCCGAACGGCGTGGGGAACGGTCACGGAAGCAGACTCAAGCAGCGCCTCCAGTTCGCGGCCCGCTTCCCGCGCGACATCATTGAGCGTCGAGCATCCGGAAGCGTCTACCGCCACAGACGCCCACCGCAGGACATCGATGAACAATCGCTCGACTGCGAGCTCGCCCGACTCATCGACCGTCACCATGACTGCGCCGCGTCGCCCGGTTTCCCTGATGTTGCGCCCCTGCAGATTGCCGGGGAACACGATGGTCGAGCTCTCCTGCCAGATAGCGTACTCATGCACGTGACCCAGGGCCCAGTATTGATAACCCTTTGCATGAAGTTCTGCAATCGAACAGGGCGCATAGTTCGCGTGAACTGTGTTCCCTTCCAGCGCGGTGTGCAGCACACCAATGTTGAAGAATCCGGGCACAGGCGGCGGATAGCCAGTCACGAGGTTCGCGGTCGTTTCCCGCTCCTTGAAGCTATGCCCATGCAGCGCAACTTTTAGCTCGTCGATGCGGAACGTCTCAGATTTCCGTGTCGAAAACGTCCGCACGTTGTCCGGTAGCTGCAGCCGCCTGGTCATCTCGCTTTCGGCGTCATGGTTGCCGAACAGCAGATAGACGGGAATTCCTGCGCGACGCAAACGGCCCATTTCCCTGCAAAAAAAGATGCCCGTATTGTGGTCGCGCCAGGTGCCGTCGTAAAGGTCGCCGGCAATCACCATGAAGTCGGCGTTTTCGTCAATAGCAGTGGACACTAACGCCGTAAATGCATCGCGGGAAGAATTTCGCAGCATTTCCGCGGGCGCGTCCGGATAGGCACTCAGCCCGTGAAGCGGGCTGTCCAGATGGATGTCAGCCGCGTGAATGAAACGCATGTTGCCGCCTCCTGTGGTGATGGGTCGCTGCCGATGCTGCGGCGACAGGATGAAGATTCTATGCGAACGAAGGGCCGTCACGATAGCCTTACGTTTCCGGCCAAGCGGTCAGCTTATCGTCGCGGTACCGCTCGGCGCGGCATAGGTGTTCCGACACAAGTCGCAGTTGATTATCAGCGCACGCAAACAGTCATTGGGACGACAGGAGTTTTTTACGGGTTATGCGAGCTTGACCCGATATTGAGACATTTCATATCGCAATTCAATCATTCCGGCACCAAGCCAGAAGGAATAGGCGCCGAAAAGCTCCGCAGGCAATAACGGATGGAAGCGACTCCGTTGTCCATCACGTGCGGCCTCGTCACCGCCACAACGGGTCGATTTGAGACTGGGACGCAAAGTGTCTCATGCCGGGGGGAGAATCACCAGTTCATCACGGGATACAACGTCTTCGCCAGTGCTCTAAAAACGGCTCGTCAAGCCGACGAATAGTTCGACCAGGCCGGCAGGGTCAGCGACAAACAGTCGAGGGTTGCGCAACGCCGTATGAGCGACCCACGCAAATATGAGACCGGCTCTCTGTAACGCGAGCCTGCTCCTAGTCGAGGAACGGTTAATGACACATTGGGACGTTAGATGTCTCGATATGTCGGGACAATAAGACGTACTCGCCCCGAACACAAACGTTGATGCTTGTGATACTGGTCGTCGGCGAGCAGCGAGCTTTCTTTGCAACGTGGGTTGGTGCATGCGCACCGACCGGGTCTGCTGCGGAGCGCACGAATGTTTTCGACATACGGCGGTTTCGTGAAAATGGAGGTACTGAAAAGACTTCATGGCTGCGTATCGGAAGGCGTCTTTAATACGAAAAACCTGAGAGAACCAAGTGAAAACCATCATCAAAAGAAGGGACGCTGATGAAAGTCCTTACACCGCACAGAACGTCGACGCTGCAATCGCTCATCTCGAGCGCGTACTAACGTTCGAGGGAGCCCAATCACTTTTCGGCCAGAGCTACTGGCGCGTTCGCGTGATGCAGGTCAATGCAACACCGGGGTTGATGCGCACGCAACGAGTTCGATTGCAGCGACTGCTGGACCTTCTTGCAAACGCAGCCGGCACGTCTATCCGCACACGCGGCCATCTGCAGCATGCTTCAGCGGAACGGGCGGGTATCTGATGTGCACGGTTTCTGACACTTCATGGCCTGGACGGTAGGGACGATAGCACTGCTGCCGGCGCAGGCCGTCGGTCTGGCCGCTGTGCCATTCCAGCACCTGGCTGCCTCTGCCAGCCTGCTATTGATACGCGACTATCGGCCGATGTCACGCCCCCTGGAGGTCGCAGGAGACCCGACGAAAAACGATTGCCGCAGTTGAAGCAGACTTCATCTTTGCGTCCCTCGACTGAGCGTCGAATCTTTGCGGCATCGTGCGCCGCGCACGTGCTCGCGGCGCCGGCAGTGGCCAGGACGGCCGCGGACGCAATCCCTGGCCATCGTCGTACCTGGAGCCGGTTGCCTCAAGCATCGTAAAGCCCGGGTTATTCGCGGACTGGTCCGCCGGTACGACGCCCGGCAACGAGCGCTGTGGCCCAACTCCGGGAAGTGAACATGTTCGACATCACCAGTCGACAAAGACGGGAGCCAAAGGCTGGTTGACCAAGCCCCTTTCCGGTTCGAGAAAGTTCTTCGACGCCAAAGGCGTCCGTGGCCAGGAGGGGTGCACCGCACCGCAGATGGAGACCGGCGTCGACCGACGGGCGCGCCAGCCCCCTCTCGCATAAGACCTTACTTCTTTCTTAAGAAAGAATAGAGCGACTCTGCCAGAAATCCAGCAACTCCTTGTGTGAAACGGCTCCAGCGATTCTCCTCGTTCACGCAGTGCCGGGCCCCGTTCAACAAATGACGCGTCATTACGTGAACGCGCAACCGGTTCAGACGCACGCTCAGCAGGCCCGCTGTTCGTTCAGGGCCCCTGGCTAGACAAAGCACGATGGTCCTCAGACCCGCAAATCACCCACCTTGAGCGAATGCTATCTTCGGACGGAGCGCATTCAATGTTCGGTCAATGGCACCGGCGAATCCGTGTCATACAGCTGAACGCGACACCGGGCTGATGCACGCGCAACGAGTGCTACTGCAGCGGCTACTGGAACTCCTCGCGAACGCCGAAAGTACCTCGTTGCATCGAAGCAAATCCGTTGAAAGCGTTCCCACGGAACGGCGCGTGTCTGTGCATCGTTTTCGCCGGTCCCGCCACGCTGGCGGCGCCAAAGATACTGCTGGTAGGGTGACCAGTTCACGCCCGGATAAAGCAGCCCCACCTGGGGAATGGTGAAGCGGCGCGCACCGAAGGGCTGTTCGGCAAGACACCTGCCCTTGCCAGAAACGTCCGCAACGCCGACGGCGTTCCGTGTCGACCGCGGTGCGACGCACCGCCCCGAACCTTCAGATAACTCGCAGTTGTCCAGGTGGTCGCCGACTCCTTCAGCGCTCGGTGTCGCGACGGCCGCGAACCCGGGATGTGAGTCAGCCACTCCCGCACCGTGCCAGGAACAGGGGCACATGTACCTCGCCGGTCCCATTGGCAGATAAGGGAACCATGGCTGGAGGCGGGTGAGACAAGCCTTTATCAACAAATATTCTTCCCGTGTGACTGAGGGTATTAGAGAGAAAGTTTCCCACCGAGACTCACCTCACCTGACACACTACCGGCAAAGCACCGCTGCAGGCGGGCAAGCACGCGCCGGCCGCGTTTATGTGGCTCGCCTCACGCTCGACCACGGTCCTACTCTGTCGCAAGACGCGTTGCCCAAGACCGCGCCTCCCGCATCAGGCTACCACCGTCGATACGTCACATAGCGCATGCGTCACCGTCGACGTGGCGTAGCACAACGACTCTACTCCGAACGGGCGTTTGTCAGGAGTTCACAGCGGTCCGGAGTGCCTTTTGAGCAACGTACTGCAATGCGCCGAAAGGCGACGACACCGCAGCGTGCGGCTGTAATTCTCGCAGGTTCGGTAGCACCAATGCAGACCGACATAGCCCGGCAGGAACACCTAGGTTTCACCCGGGCATTGCCTCGCTACCAGACGACAGAAACGGCGCGTCAGCATGAGGCCGACGCGCCATCTTTTCGCTTGTCACCGCGATTGAGGTATCAGGCGGCCGCGCTCACCAGTTTCATCGTGGGTAACGCCGCGGCGGTGCCAGAACCCGGCAGCAGAACATTGCATACCCGCACCTGAGTCCTGCCCTGTCTGCGCCGGGACTCTTCCACCGGCACAATGTCGCGCATGCGAGTCCAGTATTGGGGCGACGCCATCGCCGACAGGCCATTCCGCGCGCACCAATCACGATAATGGTCGTATACGTTCTCTTTCGTCACGTTGTGCTCCACATCAATTGCAATAGCACAATCGTCGAACCAGGCCTGCACCGAATTCGTCTCGCTCTTCGCCTCCTTCATCAATCCGGCCATGGCGGCTGGAACGGACGGGTCGAACGCACCGCGAGCCTGCAGGCGGGAGAGTCCCTCGAGTGCCCACGAGAGAACTCCCGACAACTCCTCAGCGATGATGCGCTCCGCCAGAATCGGGTCCTGGCTCGCATCGGGAATCGTAACGCTAAACGGGACGATATCCCATCGCCGCCAGAAGCCTGCCGAGTGGTCAGTGATTGTCGGAAGATGATTGCCAAGAACCAGCCACTTGCCGCGGACATGAATACTGATTGGGTCGCGGTACTTCCGGTCAACCTGTATGCGCTCGCCGGCAATCATGGATTTGAGCAGTTGCTCGTTAATCCGGCCGCGGGGGACTTCATCACAGTAGATAAGGCTGGCTCCGGCAAGCACGGACAACCGGAAACCCTCGAGCGCATCGAGCTGGACCGCCTCAGGCTTTCCGTGAAGTGCCTGTACGATGTTCGCCAGTACGCCTTTACCATTTGCCCCTCCACCTAGCCAGAATTGCGCCCTCTGATACCTCGCGTCGGCCGTCAAGGTGTAGCCGATGTATTCCTGAACCCGCTGACGTACAGCCTCGTCCGGCAGGATGGTCCGGATGAATGCGATGAACCTCTTTGCGGGAGGCGCGCCAGTGTCATAGTTGCATCCGAGCACATGTCGTAATCCGAGCGCAGGGTCCGCAGGTTCGAGCACAAGACTGCCATTCGCGGCGTGGACGTAGCCATTGAGGCACGGTATGACGACTTTCCGGGTGGTCTCGAGAAGCTTCCCGGACCAAAGTATCGCGGCCCGGTGTGCTTTCCGGGCATTGTCCGGAGATGCGTGCTCCATACTGTGGCGGACGAGCCAGTTGTATGCGTGCCGCTCGCCATCTTCCTCATCGATGGGTGACCAGTGAGTCCCTGACCAGCGAAACAGGATGCCGCCTTCGTGTGCATACCGGTCACTGTCAACGAGCGCCGCGGCGTAGGTGTGGGGTGCGAATCGCCGAACCGTCATACGCCCCCCGCCACGTGCTCCGCAAGCCACGCCGCAACGTCGCACTCGCGCCAGCGCAGGAGCCGCGTGCCCGGGATGTGCAGACGCGGCGGCACCGCCATCGGATTGCGTCGAAGGTCTTTTTTTATGGTTTCGGGGCTGCGTCCAAGCAGCGCAGCCAGTTCATCTAGGTCAAGCAGTTTCAAGGTTTGGTCCCAAAGAAACGGTTTTTTCGGGACACGCGAGAGCGGTTGAGGCCAACACGTGCTGTTACGTGCCAAGAGACGACATAACTGAGGCGTGTAGGCCGACGCATTTATATCTTCAGCGCGATAGCTCGAAAATCACTAACGGCGGCAGAAAACAAAGAAAGGCTCTCGTAGCGACAGTCAGCGGTATGAGCGCGTAAATGTGCGAGACAGCTTTTTGACTCACCCACCGACGGATGATGAAAACGCACGGTCGGTGTTTTCGCCTAAAGTTTTGCCGGCCTATGCCGATAACACGTGCTCATCGAAAATTTCAACGGAACGGAGCCCAAGTGGCAACCAAATCAACGAAGAAAGTGCCGGTCGAGCGTGTCGCTATTGCAGAGCTTGAAAAATTGATGAAGAGGCTGCAGAAGGATAACGCGGACTCTTTGAAAGCGGCCGTGTATCTCAATCACATTAGTACGCCGCTGCACGGACTGAAACTCGCACAAGCGGACCTCTTCGACTCGCTAGAAATGCTCAGGGCAGCTGAGGCAACCGGAGACGAGACGGCAGCTAAACTGGCGAATCGCGAAGTGACCATGTACGCACGCAGGTTAAATAAGAATCGAGATGAGCTGTTGCATATGGTCGAAATGTCACAGGATGCGTTCAAACGCAAACCAAAACAGACTACCGTCTGAAGGTGAGCGTTTCAATGTAGCCTACCGCCCCGCACCTCGCGGGGCGATTGTTTCGCGCCGACCCCGCAGTCGCCAAGGAAACCTGCACTGCCTCGTGGCAAAAATGTTGACGAGCCGGCCGCGGAATTTCGGCAGAGGCCTGCGCGCTGCCCATCCAGGAGACACTAAGCGGTTCGAGATAGTGGGGGGAGCGCCAGATGGTCGCGAATCACAGGCGACCAGCGCTGCCAGTTGAAGCGCTCGCTGGGGTGACGGATGAAGACGAGCTTGATTTCGGTCTTGCTGGTGCGCAGCACGCCGACCCTGGGGCGACACCTCCCGGTAGCCCGACCAGTCTTCCTGACTGTACAGACGAGACCGCGACTCCTGCAGATTTCGCGGAGTGCGTGGTCCGAGCTAACACCGTAGACGAGAATTTGCTCGACGGCGAGCATCTCGCAAAGGACGAGCACCTCATCCCAGCCTTTGCGAAAGTGCTCCTGCGTGGGGCGATGTCGGCGTCTTCTTGACGGACGCGCTTCGAGCACTAGGTTGTGGTAAACGACGGAGGTCCAAAAACTCAGTTTCTGCGCGTCAACACCATCGCCTTATGCACACGGTCCGCGTAATATCATTGAAAAAGCGCTGCTGATACCCCGTAAGTACGCGACACCTCTTGGGCGCGTCCTCAACCAAGCCTCTCCGGCGGCACGGACATACCTCGAATCTGCTTTGCTGACATACTCGTTGTGCAATCCCCGGGCGCACCTGGCCGATGCAATGTACAACGTCCCAAGGCACCATCATCGGTGGTCCGGCGCACAGAAAGCGCTGACCCTGCCTGGTACTTTGCCGCAACAGCTAAAAAAGACCTTACGAGGAACCCGATGACAAGCATGTACCTGGCAGATAACGGAAAGCTCGTGCGCTTTGACCGCAAGCCGTACGCACAGGAGAAGCAGTTGCAGGACCTCCTCTCCCAGTTCCCGGAACTGCTCGCGGATGGCCTCCCAGGTCCGGACGATAGCGGCCGAAGCAGATGGCTTCGCATAAAAGACGAGTTCCCGCTCTCGGATGGCAACGGCAGCTCCCTGAGCGTTGACCACCTCTTCATCGACCAACAAGGCATCCCGACGCTCGTCGAGGACAAACGCTCGTCAAACCCGCAGAACAGGCGAGAGGTGGTGGCCCAGATGCTCGACTACGCGTCCATCATGTTGACCTACGACGTTCGGGACATCCAAAACCAGTTTCGAGCCGACCGCGCGGCCGACGCAGATGTCCAACTCGCCGAGTTCCTATGCGAGCGAGACGCCGAAAACTTCTGGAAGTCGGTCCAAACCAATCTGGAAGCAGGCCGCATCCGACTCGTATTCGTTGCCGACAAGATTCCTGTTACGTTGCGCCGGCTCATCGAGTTCCTCAACGAGCGGCTCGATGTGGAAGAAGTGGTTGGCATCGAGATTCAACGACTTGAATTCGGCGGGCGCGAAGCCTTTGTTCCGTCGGTCATTGGTCGCACCGCACGAGCTCAGCGCCGCAAATCCGCTGAGGCCGGAAGCGACGTGCTGCGCTCTGTCGACGATTTCTTCGAACTGGCCCGCAATCGAGAAAAGTACGCGAAAGGCTCAATAGGCGCGGTCGAGGGTAAGCAGGTCATGCTCGCCAACCTCGCGAGGGTTCGCGATTGGGGCCAGCGCCACGACGTCGAGTTCGCCGTCGGTTCGTCCTCGGGAATCAATCCACGACTGACGTTACGTCGAGCTGACGGGCAACCTCTGTTCGGCATCTTCGTCGACGGAGGCGTGTACCTCCTGAGCAACGCGTTGAAGAACGACTCCGTCAGGCTCGAGGAGTTGGGCAAACGCCTGCAGGAGGAAACGGGCGCCGCCAAACTGCGCACTTTTGACTCAGAGCTTTGCAAGCTGTTCGAGCTCTCACCAGAGGCACTCGACAGATTCATGGAGTTGGTGGACGCCACGTCCTGAGCGCACGTAGAGAAGCGCACGCCGGCGACGGCAAGCGCGTGAAAAACTCAGTCTTCGTCCGCATGCACCGGCGAGGCTACAACGTTCAGGCACGGCTCGCTTTCATCGACCGTGACCGTGTAGCCGGGCGTGACGTTTCCGAAACGAACCGTCAATTCGCGGAAGATGGTGTAGCCGAAAAGGTTGAAGTACAGGCGTGCTGTGAACCTTCGCACGGTCGAATCATAAAAAAGAACGGCGCCTCGTAGGCGCCGTCGTCTGTCATCACTATCCGCGCGCGCGCGCCCAACCCTCCGCCTGGAGTGCCCTAAGCAGACTGCTTTCTCCATCGTCCACTGCTTCAGCAATGTTTCGCCACTTCCTGTACACAGAGGTGTCGCTTAGCTTGCTCGCTGGCGCCTTGCCGTAGTGCCCGGCCTTCACCGCGGAAGCTGCGGACACGACAGCGGCAAGCACGCCGTCGAGCGGGTCACGTTCAACATTACCAGCAACGGCAAGCTTCTCTAACAGGCCGTTGAAATATCCGTCGTTGATGCGCTCAGATGCATTACGACGGATGCTGGGTTTGCACTTTTGAAACGCGGAACACGTTTGCGGGCATTCGGCGTTACTCGCGGGTTCACCATATCGGTGTTATCCATCGCTTCCTGCCCCTCAACCGGCAAGTGTGCGCATACGCGTCAGGTTGTAGCCGACCTGCGTCAGCACGAAGAGCTGGTCTACGCGTTCGAGTCCCCGATACATCGCTTGTCGAATTCGTCCGACTGTCTTGCCCCATCCGAACACCTGCTCAATGCGTTTACGTTTTTGCTGGCTGACCGCGTAACCCGGCCAGCGCGTAGTTCGCTCGTCAATTGCTGAACCTCCTGGACGCCCATCGTTTTGCGCCACATGCGGCGTCACACGGTTCGCTCGACAACTGGCCACGAAACCGGCGGTGTCGTAGTTCTTGTCCGCGCCGACCGTGATGCCGTGCGGCGCAACACTTGCGGCATCGGCAAGCATCAGCTCGGCCGCGTCGCGCTCGGCGGTGCCCGTCGCCAGCGTCACCTGTGCGTTGACCACCAGGCCATGCCGGTTGTCGGTCAGCACGTGGCCCATATAACAGAGCATCGCTCCGGTTCCTTTGCTCTTGCGAAACAGGCGCGCCTGCTCGTCCGTCGTGGATTGGTGCGTCTCGTTACTGCGCTTCTGTCCGTGCCAGTTGTCATTCGGCGCGGGCGGTTCGTCAGGAGGCGTGTCGTCTTTGTCCGGACTTGCCTTGGGCACAAAGCTCTTGTGCCCGGCCCATGCCTGAATCAACGTACCGTCGACGCTAAAGTGCTCCCCGGAAAGATATCCGCGCTCGCGCGCGGTCTCGACTGTCTCGTTGAAGAGCAACACCAGCACATCGTGTTCGAGCAACCGGTCGCGGTTCTTGCTGAACGTCGAGTGGTCCCACACGGTCCCGTCCATCGGCAGGCCGACGAACCAGCGGAACAACATGTTGTAGGAAATCTGTTCCACCAGCATGCGCTCGCTACGAATCGAATACAGCACCTGCAGCAAAAGAGCTCGCACCAGCTTCTCCGGCGCGATGCTCGGCCGACCTCCTTTCGCATCAGCCTCGTACATCCGCGCGAACACATCGTCCATGCGTTTAAGCGCGTCATTGAGCCAGGTGCGAATCGGACGCAACGGATGGTCCTTCGGTACAAAATCGTCCAGCTTCAACACCGTGAACATTGACTCGGTAAAACCATCTGGCCCACGCATCCGTTCCATCTCGCTCTCATTGATGACATCAGTTCAACGTTTACGCCTGCGTCCCGGATGACCGCTACATGAGGTATTTCACCGGCCTGCTAAGGCAGTACTGAGCGCGTTGACGCTTCTAGCATCGACGCTTTGCCCCGCCTCGAGAACCAGTCCTCCCGCGTCCGTCAGCAGTCTCAGTGCCTCTTCAAGGCGCCACTGCGGGTCGCGTTCGCGAATCTCAGCATCGCGGCGTTGCTGCTCGGCCACTTGACGCGCTTTATCCGCCGCCCGCACAGCCGGAAGGATGACATTGTCTTCAACGTACCGAATCTCGTCCGAAGACAACTTCGCTGCTAGCGTCACAGGAATTTCGAGGGCGTCAACAGGTAGGCTGCCGACAAACTCTTGTGCGCTGTAACCGTGTGTATTGCCATCGGAGCCCTTTCGGACATATTTTGAACGGTACAGTGAGAAGAGCCCGTTGCGTTTCTTTGCGTGCATTTCGTGTCCCCACGAGAGTAAGTGATACACCGTGTAGACACGCGCGATAAAGCGGTTGATGACACAGGGTGCAGGCAACCGGTCGTCGAGTACCCTGCGGCTCCAGGCCGCTCGAGCGCAATGTTGGCGGGTCGCGACGCTAGCCCGCGTTCGGTTAAAGGAGTGGCGAGAGTTCGCAAAACCGCATCCGACGCCTGCAATTAGCCGACGCCACAGTAGTTCCGGCCGTCGCCCACTTTCCTCCAAAGGTTAGCTGGGGCGGACCCTGAGACGGTCACCGGCTAACATCGGTGAATTTACTATGCCTGCAAGGACTCGGGGTCATTCGCCGAGGGCCGGTATTCGAGTCGCTGCATATGTGGGGCGTCAAGTCGTCCTTCCTTCACCTGCTCCTTGCGTGCCCGTTCGAGCAGCTTGGTCAAGAGCCATTGACCGCCGATGCCGCCAACGAGGCCCCCGATGACCGTCCCCACTCCCGGGAGGAGTGCAGTTCCGATGATGGCGCCGAGTTCAGCGCCGCCAAGGCCTGCGCCGGCGATGAGGATTTCCTCAGCCGCCCTCTTTGCCGACAGTTCGCCGTTCATAAACAGTCGGACGAGGTTGAAGATGGTCTGCACAACGGTGAGCGTGCCGCTTGACACAAGCCGGGTAGCTGCCTTGCCGGTGGCATTGACGATGGCGTGCTCGACCGTCTTTGCCGCAGCCATGGTAATACCTGCCGTAACAACAGACGCCGTCGTCTCAACCGCGACATTCGTCACGGCCTCGGCCACCTTTTCCTCACGGCGCACCACCTTCACAGCGTGCTGGAGGGTTGAGATACCTCCACTGAGCATCGCCGCACTCTTCATCGCGGCTTTCGTGGTGTGAAGCGTGTCGGCACGCTGGCGGCGCCAAGTCAGCCCAGAGAGGTCGCCGCCGGAGGCCCGGCGGGCTTCGTCGTACGGCACCCCATTGCCAGCAACACCGTCATGCTCCAGATGGTCTGTGAACTCATCCGGGCGCGGCGTACGGGACTTCTTGCGAATCCGTGCCTTCGATGTCGGCTTGCCAGCCTTTTCCGCCACCCGTTTGACGGCCTCGTACTGGTCAGACGGCGTGACCTTGTCCACGTGCTCGTAGCGCGAGGCCCGACATGCCTCGTAGGTCGTCTCGGCATCCTTGCAATATTTCGACTGCAACTCCCGCACGACTGCACCATCTTTCCTGATGCGGATGTCCGTCTCCGGATGACCGTAGCGGCTCAGCTCAGCGCGAAGGTCGTGTCGCTTCGCTTCCGTGGCCGCCACATTGAAGTTTCCGACATGCAGAACCTCGGCGACAAGGCCAGTCTTCGAATACGTGCTCCTCCTCCAGCCGACGATGTGACTGACCGCCTCCATTGTCTCTTCGTAGATTTTGTCGACCCGATGCCCGGTGCCGCTGAGCGCATCCGCAAGTACGCCATTGGGCGCGCCGAGCCCGTCGATACGGAGCTTACGGTTTTTCTTTGCTGCCATCATTTCCTCCCGAAGGCGTAAGTGAGGCTAGCAATCAGCGTATCGAATGCCGAGGGCAAACGGACGGCGCGGCGTACATTTTTGTTTCCGACAGCAATGGGTACGTCGGCAAACCCAGGAGCAGTTATCTGGAATCGACAATACGCTCGTTAAAATTTTAGAGCGTGAAATTTAAAATGGGTTTAGCTATATGTGAGGCCAGCCTGCTGGTCAACCTCTACCACCCAAAGGACCTGACATGTACGCAATTCAACAAATCCTCGAACCCACGACGCAAAACTCGAAAGTCAAGCGTTTCGCCTGGACAGCATGGACGCTCGACGCTGCCGGCAAAAAGGAAATCCAATTTCGAGGTAATTCGACCATCGACCTCGAGAATGGTTGTGGCTTTGCGGAGGCTTACGCCGAACCGACAACCATGGAGCAAAGCCGAAATCCGGAATGGTTTGAGAAGACAGCTCCGCTTGAGATTGATGTCGCTGCATATGTCACGGAGCGTATCGCCCAATCTCTCGACGGCTCGGTTCCAGAGCTCCGCGACCGGATGACCACCATTGACGACGAGAGTTTCGAAGAATTCAGTTGCTGACATCCACGCCCCGCATCCGGGGCTTTTTTTTCGCGTTGTCGATAAAATACTCAAAACCTTCGGCTGGCGAGTTTCCACAATTCCACACGCGCCAGCCGGAACCGACTCGTCGGCTTCTGACTACAACGACGACTTTCGCCGGAGCTCCGGCCGAATGCACCTGTACCCGGCCCCGTATCGCGCCACACGCGTCACCTTCCGCGTATTGTCACCGCCGAGCACATTGAGCACTGAGTCGGTCCCTCAACGCGCCACCGAGGGTCGCGTTCGCGGCCCTCGGCAACGCGGCGATGTTCTTCCGCAATGCGCGCAGCTTCCTCCGCCGGCCGCCGTGCCGACAACTTTCGACATACGCACGTTCCTCCGGCGACAACTTCGCTGCCAGTTCCTCAGGAATCTCTTGTGCGTCAAGGGACAGGCTGCCGACAAATGCCTGCTCGGCATAGCCGTGCGTATTCCCGTCAGCGCCCATTCGCACGTATCGCGAGCGGTACAGCGACGCACGGCCGTTGCGTTTCTTAATGTGCACTGTGGGCCTCCCTTTGCAGGCAGAAGGTCACCGGATATGCTAGCTCCGTCAGCGAGAGCTTCATCAGCAGACTCATCGGCAGTTCCTGCGCAGCAGCCGGAAGGCACCCAACAAACTGCCGAATCCAGCAGCCGCGTGTGCTACCGCAAGTCCCTTTGGGAACAAAGAGCGAGCGGTAGCAAATCAGTTTTTCGTGGAATTCAAGTATCCGTAGTTTGATTTTCGTGGTCTCCATTCACGTAGGGGATGCAACGTATTGGCACACTGGACAAAATGACTGGTATCAAGGGGTGCGCCGACGGCGCATCCTGCAGACAACGTGGCGGTGGTCGCGTGGGCACGCGTTCGCTCGAATACGTGCGTCACCGGGATACGAAATGGGAGAACCCACGCCATCGGTCAGTGCGTCACGTAGAGAACGCCCGGCCTGACGGCGCCGAACATGCGCACCCGAAGGACGAGCGGACTGACGGCGCGGCGTGCAGCCGCGTTCGTTGACGGCACGTTGGTCGCGTGTGCGGGTCACTGCGGCATTGGAAAACAGCTACGGGAGCCGAGTTGCGCGCGACCGGGACCGGCAAGGCGGGGCGAAACCCCGCCGCCGTCCCAGCGCATGCTTCGTTGGGAGCACGTGCGAGCGCGACTGCGCGTGGCACCGTATCGGCGCGGGGTCCCCGCGCTGCGTCGACGAGACAGTTGATTACGCAGCGCGGGGCAGCCGGGAAGGAACAGCATGCAGAGAGAACAGTTGGTGTCGCCGACCATCGAGAAAACGTCGGGCATCGCTAAAACAGTATTGGGCGGCGGCGGGGTTTCGCACCGGCGCAGCCGGTCGGGAAGAACAGTCGCTTTGACGGACGTCGCGACGGATACATCGGTGCTGCGCGCCCCAAGCGCGCAAGGCTGGTCGAGGGGAAGAGCCAGTTGCCCCCTGCCCTCGCCCGGCCGGGCGACGAATCCTCGATTCAACCAACACGGGCCGGCGCACATGGTGGGCAGCTTTATGGAGAGAGTTAGCGAAGCGTCGCTATAGGTGAGACCGCCCCCATGTGCGCGACGAAACAAGCGATGGGCCGGTGACCCCGAATACGCTATCTTTCCGGAGCAACATCAATGCGCCCATCTCGCGAAGTACCAAACTCCGTCACCGACGATACCGCCATCGGCATCACGCTGACTCAATCGCCGGTCGCGACGGATACTGTCGTTGACAACGCTGCGACACCGTATCGCGTGTCGAGCGACACACAACCGGGTAACGCTGAGACGCCAGCAGGTCCATCCACGGCGTCAAATGCCGGCAACACAGAGACATTGAACGGGGCACCTACGGGACACATGGCCCGAAGACCCGCGTCACGAAAAATTGACCGCGGCCTCGTCGCCATCATTCCGCCGAACGAGCTTCGTCACGCCATTCGCTTCCGCGCCCTTTCGTTGGCAAACCGGTTTCGCGTTATCCGCACCATTGACGTCGCCATCGCATGCTTTCCAGAGCGCCCTTACAAAGCCGCCTTGTCAGCAGCGCAGCGCGCGATGCGCGCAATGACCAAAGCGAAGCTTCTCCTCCGGTATCGTACAGACCGTTTCCAGCATGTGTACGGTCTTACCGTAGCCGGCGCACGGTGGCTCGACGAACATGACTTGGACGCATCGCCGTCGGTGCGAAGGGTCGCTGATATGTCGAATCCCGAGCACACGCTGTGGATGGATTTCATCACGCTCGCATGCGAGGCCCGGGGTTTGACGGCTCAAACGGAAACCGAGGCACTCCAGCATCTCAATCGTGACGGCGCAGAAGGCCGTGCAGTGAAGCAGGGTTTCGTCACGGTCCTGGCTCGCGGCAAAAATCGCACCTTGCGACCTGATGTCCTGTGCTACGAAACCGATGGCGTCACTTGGCACGAAATCGACCGCAGCAAGCGTGGTGCGGACCGGGAAGCCGCACTCGCGGGACTGACGAAGCACATTGGAAAAAAACTGGCGACCGGTGACGTATTACGGCGCGTGGTTGTGCATGCAAAAAACGAGCGCATTTTGAAGCGAGCTCTCGCCATCCTCCGGGAACAGGAAAAAGCATCAGACCGGCCGCATGCACCGACCGACCGGACTTTCCGAGAGGTTGATGAAGGCACTTTCGAGGTCTGGACTGAAATTGAACAGCGGCGTCCCGACGGTCGCGTCGGAATCGAAAACCAGCACGTGGGCCACGTCATCATCCAGCTGCTGACCACATGGTTGCCGAAGGTGCGGCTCGACAATAAGAATAAGCATCCGTTGACCGGCTGGCTCGGCGAAAACTACCTGCCCTATCGGCGCCCAGACACTCTCGGCGCGTGGCCGCGTCCAACATCCCCGTTAAGAGCTGCAATCGACGAGTCAGCTTTGTAGCCCTCGCTATATGAGGAGATGGGAGCTCGTTCCCATCTTCAATCGATTGAGGACACAAGAAATGCAGGCATTTGGAAATGTGGCGACAGCACCTGTACGTAAAGAAACGAAGGCAAGCGGCAAAGGCTATTGGGAATTTCGCATGGCCGAAAGCCAACGCGGCGCGGACGCTGACACGCCCACGTGGTATACCGTTCGCATCATGAAAGACGCCGACCCGGGCCTCGCGAAAGGCGATTTCGTGAAAGTGACAGGGAAGCTCAAGGCAGACTTCTATCTGTCACGCGAGGGCAAGCCGACGGGCACGCTGCTCATTATCGCTTTCGAAGCCGCGAAGATTGCAAAGCCAGCCGCTCAGCCTACGCCGGCCGCTGAAACGCCGCAGGAAGCGTAGGCTACACGCTCTTGATTCAGGCCACCCTCGCGAGGGTGGCCTTCTCTATTCGCAGTCGAACTGCTTCATTCTTTCTAGCTGCCCTCGGTATGGCGGGTGGCGACAGCTCCGGCGACACCATCGTGGCTACCGGCCTCGCCGCTACCCACCTCCGAGGTCCCCGCATAGCGGGAGCAGTGACCCCGTCCGTCGTACCCACGAACAGCGCCCGATGAATCCCCGCATAGCGGGTGAAGTGACCCCGTCCGTCTTGCCCACGAACAGCGCCCGATGAATCCCCGCAAAGCGGGTGAAGCGCAACCGTCCGTGTTGCCCGCGAACAGCGTTCGTTGAATCCCCGCATAGCGGGAAAGTGACCCCGTCCGTCGTACCTACGAACAGCGCCCGATGAATCCCCGCATAGCGGGTGAAGGGACCCCGTGCGTCGTACCTACGAACAGCGTCCGATGAATCCCCGCATAGCGGGAAAAGTGACCCCGTCCGTCGCACCCACGAACAGCCCCGATGAATCCCCGCTTC
Organism: Paraburkholderia sp. RL17-337-BIB-A; assembly: GCF_046025895.1. Lineage (NCBI taxonomy): Bacteria > Pseudomonadati > Pseudomonadota > Betaproteobacteria > Burkholderiales > Burkholderiaceae > Paraburkholderia > Paraburkholderia sp. RL17-337-BIB-A. The sequence goes on from NZ_JARESY010000001.1 coordinate 2,438,190, forward strand.
GCGGGAGAAGTGACCCCGTGCGTCGTACCTACGAACAGCGCCCGATGAATCCCCGCATAGCGGGTGAAGCGCAACCGTCGGCCTTGCCCACGAACAGCGTTCGTTGAATCCCCGCATAGCGGGAGAGCCTGCTTGAAGTCGCGAGAAGTCTATGGATTTTTTTTAGCCTTTTTCACAGCAACTCGACCGCTTTGTGCTGCCAAATTCTCCATATGTTGGGACTATTCGCCGCAGCTGATAATGTGACCAACACTTGCATTCAAGAACACGCCGACGAACTCGACTGCAGCCACAAGTCGACCAGCGATTCAATCTGGAGACTGCTGGGTTTGACGAGCATTCGTGCAGATGACAACGACATGCGCCCAACGTTGTTACCGGCGTTACCCTGTTACCCCAAACTTTTGCATAGACGGACTCTACTGAGTTCAGCACCGGCGAATGGTTGCTCAGGAACCGACCGGTGCCGCCAGTCATCGATGAATTAGCCTCCAAATACTTTCTACTTCCGCTGATTGGTATCAGAGCGGGGCCCAGCAGGCCGCGTTTTCGTCATCACTCAATCAACGTGTCGCTGATGCCACCAGGCTGGCGCCGGCCCGCAGTGACTGCCTTGTTCGGCTGCCCATAGAGCGAACGTAGCACGCTCACCGCGTGCATCACGGCGAGGTGTTTGTTGCTGCCAGTGCGGACGAGGTCGAAGTTCTCGTCGCCGCGGCCCCATGTTTGTGTGCTGCGCGCGAATCGCTCCGAAAACAGTGGCTTGCCGTCTTTCGTTATGGTCAGCACGCCATGACGTTGACGACCAACCCACTGCCAGGTGAGCTGCACATGAAGGCCGTTGTCTGTCGAGGCGCTTGAGCGCCTCGACAGACATGCGTGCCGGAATCACTGGTGTATTTGAAGTCATGAGATAGACTCGAATGGACTTTGTTATCACCGGGCAGTTTGCCTGCCCTTGCGGAAATTAGTGGTTCGCACCTCATCACCGGTGGCGAGAACCCGGCCTGCATGCGAGCGGGGACCGGTGCAGCGCGTGTCGACAAAGCCGAAAAACCTCTCCGCCGTCTTTACGCCAGAGTCGTCGTAAGTGCGGACCCAGATGCGGGCTGCACGAATCCATTTAGTACCAACCAGTCCGCCGAGGTAGTGAGCATCGGACGAACTCGCCGCGCGCACTTCGACGAAGGTACCGGACTTTTTCTGCTGGGTGTTCATTGTGGTCCTTGAAAGAGGTTCGTTTGCAGGGCCAGCGTTCTTGGCTGCTGTACACCGAATAGCGACCTCAACTCCAGATGCCTCCAGCGAACTCCAGATTTATGCGCTGCTTGAAGTGTGTTATGAAAGCCGCCCTTAGCAAGCGCTTGGTTTAATGGGGATAAAATTATTTTAGAGGAAGAACTCTCATTGATTAGCTTCGTGCCGGATAGCGCACGAGGTGGGCATCGTATGACTCGACGGGCGTACTGATTGCGCCAGCGTGCCGACCATTACCAGCGCCGGCTGTTAGCAGCCCGCATTCCACTTTTGCTTTCAGCGGTCCGTTGCGGGCCGTTGTCCGTCACGACCACTGGAATTGCAATTGCGGGAATCTGCTCAACACAATGACGGGTCACCCAGAATCAACCGCTCCACTGCCCAGGCCGGATACTCATCCGGCCACTCCTTTGCAAGCAGCTCAACCACCGCCCGCATCTCCCCGACAGCATCCTGTAGTGGGAGCCATAATATGAGATTTTGGGAAGCATCCTTCGCTTAACTTCACATCAGACCCAGGCCCCACGTATCCACCTCGCCCGACCACCGGTAGACAGCACGAATGTTCCTCTGTACGATTACCGCGTTGGGAACCTGTGTTCGGAAGAAGTCTGAAAAGATGGTCCAGGTTGTCGCGAGTGCGACGGTCCCGATGTAGTACCCCAAATACTTAGTCGCCTTGCGGATAATCGCAGCGCGCACGCCGCCCGAATCAAGCACTCCGGTAATCCGAGACCGGCCGCTCGATTTGGGCGATAGCGAGCAAGCTGCATTTGTTCGAAAGGAGACTTCATGTCTACTCCCTTCCCCGTTTCTCCTACCCTTCCGTTCCGTTCTGTGTCTCGCGAGGACTCGGACGAAGCTGCTCAATCGCTGGTTCACCTGACGTCCGCTGAGCCGAACGCTTGCAAGGAGAAGCTGGCGATAATTCGTGGTTTTTCCGGCTTCCATGAAGAAAAAGCGGTGCTTGCAAAAGACGCGGCTGCCGGCCCCTTCGACGATGAGCTGAGCCCTTCAGACATCGCGCATCGGAACGCTCGAGCTGCTGCACTGCTTGAGCAAGACTCGAGATTCGCTCTGAAGGCCCCGCTCGCCGATTTGGGCTGGGGACTCGTCTTTCCGCATCTCGGCGTTTTCCACCGGCCGCGTGAGCGCCTGCGTTTGTTCTCGTGTTTGAAGCGCGCCATCAAGTCGGTCACTGAAGAAAACTGGTCTCTCGCAGACGCTCTGCACTTTGAGCAGGTCTTCGCACCGGCGACGAGATTCGAGTCTCCCGACGCCGACCTAATGGCGCGCTGGCAGGACCTTGGAAAGTGGCCGGACACAGCGAAGCCCAAGCAACAGCTCGCGCGCATGCGGCAAGCTTGCGAAGCAGATATTACGTTGGCTAGGCATAACCTCTCGGCGATGTTCCAGCGCTGGCGCGCGCAACGCTGGCCTAACGCGATGGAGTATATCGTCTATAAGTTGGCCCACAGAACGTCGCTGACTGCTCAAGAGGCTCACGCAGAATTTGCCGGATTCTTCTGGAATCGCATCAATCCCCCTTTCAGCGGAGTGCGTGACCCGTTTGGAGAGAATGTGTCAGACGCCGTGAAACAGGAGGTGGCGGATTTCAGCAAGAACCCAGACCCGGCCGTGGCGTCCCGCAATCCGGTTCTGAGCCGAGTACCGTTCGTCGTTGAGCTCGCGCAGAATTGGCCGTTGCTTTGGAACAAGCAAATTGCCGAACGCCTGGTCAGCCTTGAAAAAGGCTGCGTGGTGCTTCAGGCCATATGCGACATTCCTAATAGCGACTCAACGCGGCCCGCTCATACCGGGCTGTGCAGCATTTGCCTTGAACCTCTACCGGATGTCGGCCCGACGGCCAAGGACATGACGTGGTGGCGTTATACGGCAAGCTTCTTTAGGCTGGACGGAAATAACGTCTTTAGGCCGGTTGCCCTGTTCGAGGGGACGCTTGTCGACCCGTACCTTTTTGAGCAGCAGGCGACGCCAGAAAGTTTTTTTCTTCAGCTGGCAGCGAGCGGGATGCAAGATGACGAATCGTACGGGCTCAATGGACTCTGGAAGGTCCTTCAGTACGAGCTGGTCAACAATCGATTCGGCTCGTTGGGCGGGTATCTGCGCGAATTTCCTCATACGAGCTTCGCGTCGGTGACGGTAAAAGTACATCCAGACTACGATTCGAGAGCCGCTCTACCTGAACTGGTCAAAGTGTTCTTGGAAACATTCAAGTTGCAGGCCGCCTCGCGTGCCGGAAGCAAGCTGCTCGATAGCACGTTTGTGGGCGTCGGCGCGAACTGGATGCGCGAGCGAATTTCGCCGCCGTCGGGCCTCATCTTTCCCTTAGAAGGAACCCCGCCTGCTCGAAACTGGTCGGCCGCAGACTTACCACTAATGTTCTCACCTGACAAGGCGACCAACCGCGAACTCGATGAGGACATCGAAAAACGGCGCGCAAGGAAAGCGACACGTTACCGCGCAATGAGACAGGACCTTCGCCGTCTCGGCGTCGCCGCAGAGATTGTTGTTTACGACCCGTGGTCCTACCCGCTCAACTAGGCCTTGCCTGTCACCCGCTCGACCGCGAAGACAGCACGCGGTCGAGAGTGTCCGCCTTGTCTGCTCGACCTGTCCTCCGCGATTTTTCCGTTCTTAGCTTTCGCCGAATCGTCAAACGGCTTATACGTTACGGATGGCTCTTGAGGTATATCTGCCGATTGGCTGACCGTTCTGGCGAGGTAGAAAATCTCGCGAGATGCTTCCCAAAATCACATGGGATACCGTTCACGTCCTTCGCCTTTAAGATTCGGCGGTTCCTGCCGTTACCGAGACCGGACAACTACAAAAAGTGGGTGAGGGCATGGAGCGCAGTTACACAGCAGAAATGGGACATAAGCTTGGCTGGGACCTAGCCCACTTCGGCTGGGACCCGAGAGAGGACGCCGAAGAAGATGTGATTGAAGGCCACAAAGCCGACAAAGCTCATTTCGCTAGCAGATGGAAAACGCCCACCAGACTTGAGCGAAAATGGCTTCAACTGCGCCAGAATGCCATACGGCGGGGCCGGGTTGTCGATGAAAGCGTCACGCCGGAGTTCATCGCCAGCATTGACCACCCAACTTGCCCTGTGACGCTCGTCGAGATGACACATGGCACGAGGCAGGACACCGATTGGTCCGTGGACCGTGTTAACAACGAAGGTGCGTATGCCGACGGCAACCTTGTCATCATGCCCCTTCGATGACCCGGATGCTAGAAACGATACCCGGTATTTTTGTACGGACTCCGGGAGTTGCGGCTCATCATGCCCTTCTAAAGCTCGTTTCAACCGAAACGGAACCGGTAGCGAAGACATGGATTAAGGGGCGCGTGCAGGAACATTCAGCACTAGAAGCGTCTCTCGTGTCTCGCTTTGATGCCAGCGATTTGCATTCACTAGGTGCACCGTTTGACCACGAACCTCAAAACGAGCGCGAACTGTTTGAACAGGTGCTTTCTCGGTTGGAGGAGGTGCGGATTGGCGTGGAACAGGGACCATTCAGCGACAGAGGCCTATTCTACGTTCGCATGCGGGAGAAGTTGCTGCAGCTTTGGCTGGCCGCTCGTTTTCGCGACACGCCGAATCGACGGTTTAGCGTTCACCGCGAAGAAGATGTTGATGATGACAAGGCGACTGACATTCAGCTGAGCGCGCGCGGCTGGAACGTCTGTATTGAGATTAAGCCCGTCGACGATGGACGGGGTTATTCCGCTGCGTCGTTGACCAGTACAATCCGCGACCAGCTAGTGGGACAATACCTGAAGGGGTTCAATAGCAGTCACGGAATCCTGTTGCTTTTCCGACTCGACAATAAAGGGTGGGACATTCCAGGCGTTGGCAGGGGACAACCGTTTCAGGCGTTGGTTGAGTACCTGCAGGGACAGGCGCGACTCATCAAGGAAGAACAACCGCACGTCCAAGAATTGATTGTAATTGCCATCGACTGCACCGGTCCGGGTGCTGTCGTCGAGACTGACACTGCGGCTTCAAAGCCTGCGACCAAGAAGGCTGCGACAAAGCCGGCGGTTGCCATCAAAAAAGCTGCCGGCGAGAACGCCAAGGCTACGAAGAAGGCCGCTGCCAAGAAAGCACCCGAGAGCAAGAAGGCCGCCGTCAAGAAGACGACGAGACCGGCGACGAAGAAGCCTGCGGCGGCGAACAAGGGGCCTGACCGGAAGACGGTGGCTGCCAAGGACGTTGTTGCGGAAACCGATGTCGCTGCGGCCCCGGAGCCCGATGCCACGTAATGCCGCTTGAGATTGAAGGCAAAGCGCCGGTTGAACCACTAGAGCGCAGCCGCTTCCCGCTGCGCCGTTGGCTGCAATTTTGAGCTCGGCAACCGGGCCTCCATTACTCTTGCCCCGCTGGTTACTTGCCCTTGCCAAACTGGTACTGTAGTGCCGCGTCCAGAAGCCCCTGAATGGAATGCTGGGCGGCTTCGAACCTCTTCAAGGCTTCGTCGACGGGAGCCAATGCGTCTGTCAGAGAGTCTGGATAGTCGTCCGCCAGGATTTGCGCATCTACCCGGATGGGTAGAAGTAGGTCTTGCCCATGAAGCTCAAAGCCTATTTCACTCAAGCGTGTCGAAGGGAATTGGTCAGCAAGATATCTTTTCCATTCGGCACCCGGCCGGGCGCCCTTTCCTCCAAGACGGGTGACCCAAGCGGCATCGACCTTGAACCAAATGCCCATTTTTCCGGGCACTATGCCCGTCAGTGTTGACAAATAGTAAGTGTCTTCAAGAGAAGGGTCGCGCTCCAGTGCAAAATATGCTTGGTAAGTACCGTCCTCCGAATTCTCCCACGCCTTCGGTTTAAAGGAAGTCTGGTCGTCAATAAAATCAAACGTCCCTTCCCAGTCTTTCTGAGATTCGACCCACTGCCTGAGCTTTTCATCGATGGCTGAGAAGACGTGCTTTTCTACTTCATGAAGAACCTTAGGAGCAGTCTCCAAGATTTCCAGATGTTGAATGACCAGACGGTGCGGCTCATAGGTTGGGGTCATGAAGATTCCTTGATTTTTGAAGGTTACCGGGCCAGGGTACGGGCGTGTGCAGCGAACTGAAGGAAGATGCGACCCGAGAAACTGTCCGCGCGCTCGCCCGAGACATACGCAGTCAATATATTTGAGACCTGTCTCCACGAGAGGGGAATGATTGTTCCGTGCAGCTTCCCGTCCACGGGGAGTCGCCCATCTGGAGTCAGGAATACGACGACCGAAGGCCGTCCGGCGGCCTTCTGGCGGGCGAGCTCCACATAACGTTTTAGCTGGTCGCTGGTTTCAGGCGCGCGGACCTTCACCTCGATGAAAATCAGAAAGCGGGGACTCTCAATTTCGATATCGACGCGACTCTCCCGGTCTCCCAAAGGCTGAGATTCTGTTCGGGTTGAATAGTCGACCCTGCGCACGGTCTCGGGCGTGACGGCAATAGGCTGCTGCCTACCAGCCAACTCCACCAGTCGCTCAAGGATGGCCGAACCCTGGCCGTGGTCGCCAAATCTGTCGAGTATCCACGCCAATGCCTGGCTATTCCGAAGCTCATCGTATCCTAGCCCGGCTGCCCGCCAGAAGTTTGCCATGGCGCCGCTTTGACGATATCCCCTATATGGCTCGCGGAACGCTTGAGCGAAGCGCTCGAATCGAGGACAGTCCAGGGTAGGCCTTGCCTCTGCAGGAAGAATGTTAGGGGTGGCAAGTTGCCTCCAAGCATCGAAAAAAGCCCTCCAATTCGCGACCTTATCCTTTTGCTCCGAGGCCTCAGCATGCATCCGATGCCATCCCGAGAAAAAGCCCCTCGCGCGCTCAATGTCCAAACCGACCTTGCTAGTCATGGAGAAAGTAAAGGATTGAATCGCCATATCATAGCGAAGTCTTCTCACGAATGAGAAGCCGGGCCGACAAAGCCCCTTGAGTAACGACCTCTCTTTCGAATGTTTCTTGGGGAGGGACAGGCATGTACTCGTCAGGGTCGATGTCGACGCCTTGCGCCCGCAACACCTCATCAAATGCGGCCACTTGGCGCTGCAACTCCGCCACCTTGGCGTCGGCAGCGCGGGCCTGCTCCTCCAGCTCGCGGATTTGACCGAGAATCCGTGCGCGTTGCTGGGTAATCCCTTTGAAGACTTGTATTCCCATTGCGTTGTTTGCTCCGAAAGTGTTCGTAAACGCAGGGAATTTATGCCTCCGGCGGTACGAAACGCCGGCCCGTATCGCTGCAGAACGCCAGCCGGTGCGGCTCTCCATCAGCGGCCGGCGACGGGGAAGGCTTCAAAGGGTAACTGCGTCATAATGCCGCCGCGGCCGGAAAAGAACCCGCAGATTTCTGCGTGCTCTTGCAACGACTTCAACACAAACCGCCTGTTCGGCGGATAACGGCAGCGTCCGAGACCTAAAGCGACTCGAAACCACGCACGCAGCGCTGGCCAAAACGTCTCAGCATTCCGTTTGTTTCTGAGCCGCCTGTGCGGCGGCAATGTGGAGCGCCTTGACTCTTACTTTTGCTCAGCCACCTATGCGGCGGTTCACATCGAGCTGTCGGCGCTTCATCAGAGAGTAGTGGAACGAATTTATATTCTTTCGATACGCCGGCAGGATTTTTCGTGGGGCGCGGGAATTCGGATGCACACGCAGAAAACAGCTGCAACCGGCCTTGGCCGAGCCATGCACATTAAAGCGCGAATTCCATCCATTGGGCCATCCATGGCTCCGTCCGAAGTTGTGCCACAGTCTGATGTGTCAACGCCCAAACGCGCGTGGAATGCAAGCGGCAGGTCGACCGTCCGGACCAGCGCCATTACAACCCGGCACACAACATCAAGACGACGCCATCGCGCATCGCCCATCAATCCCGGAAAGTCGCTACTGTCCCTCCGTGATAAACGTGAAAGTCATCCTGGGTTTTTGAGATAACCCTGTATTGTCCAAGAAAGCTCTTTTTTTCTTATGGACTGTGGTGGGTTCCTTGAGCTTGGGGCAAAGCTCCCCCCTATCCGGTTATCACCGGAGAACGAGCACCCCATCTCGACATGGACCGCGGAGCCGACCCGTCGCAAGGGGCACCGCGGTCGAGCGCATTCGCCGCAGCACAGCCAGACTATCCGGGACATGCACGTCCCGCCGCTCCCCCTCTAGCTGAAGACTCCCAAGGCGCGCCCAGAGCTTCCCGCTTGGCGCAAGCGTCGGTCGCGGGGTATTCAGCCCTCTCCTCCGACAGGACCTATAGGCCAACGGGTTTATATATCAGCGGGCATGGGTGCCCAGCCGGACCTCGTGGCGAACACTGATGAAGGTCCCGCAACAGGTACTCAAGAAACCGTGAACGTTGGCGGCAACTCCCTCCAGTCGGTTACCTTGGTTACCACGGTTACCAGCGATTCTGCACAGAGGTACTTCTCAATCACATCGAATTCCACGCTGGCTGACACAGGTGCGATACGCGGTCACCCTGCGACCAGCTCGTAACGTTCAACCATCGCCACCGCTGCTTCCATCACCGACAGCAGCCCCGCGTAGTCGTCGCCAGCGAAGTCAGCACCATCCAACCCTGCCGCTTTCAACAGCGCCACCGAGCACCCGTTGGTTTCTGCAACTCTGGCGGCATCAACCCGATTGCGGTCGTGGAAGACTTCGTCCTGCGGCAGGCTAAGCGGGCCGAAAAGTTCGCCTAGCGCTGAGCCGACGAGAGAGATTGCGAGTTCGCGTGCGTGCATGAAATTCCTGGGAGTGGAAAAAGTCGTGACCTATAGCGAACAGCGTCGGGGGCGCACGTCGTGGCGAAAATTCCCGCGCCTCGCGCCCGCCCTAACGTCCTCTCGCCGCGCCACTTATCCACAGATTTTGTTGGCAAGGCTGTGGATAACCTGCAGGCATGCACCGTAAGTGCTTGACGCGAAACGACTACGCGCAGAGGACACTCGGATGAGCAAAAATTCTACTCCGGGCCACGGCGGCGCCTGCACAAACTGGATGCGCGTCGCTGAAGGCAGGACGCGGTGAACAGCGCGGGGAAGCTTCGTCATCGAACGGCCCGAACTGTTCAAAGTCGGCTTCAGCAACCCGATACGACGCAATTACCCGCCGCTCTCTGGCGACAATGAGCGGCCCCGGGGAACCACGAACCGGATTGGGAACAGATTTCAGCAGGACCACCTGGTCCTGCTGCTAAGCATCAACGTCGCTGCTCATCGATGAACAGATGCGCCGTCGCGCACTTGCCTGCACGGTCGCAGATTCCGGTGCTGCCGCGACATCAGCGTTCGCTGACCACCGTTTTCGCAGCAGCCGACTTCTGGGCCGGCACTTTCTTGGCCGCGGCCTTCTTGGTCGCAACCTTCCTCGCGGGGGCGTTGGTCGCTGCAGCCAGGTTCTCGCTCGGAACTACAGCCTTCGGTGTTAGTTTCTTGGCTTCCGCCTTATTTGCCCCGACCTTCGAGGCTGCGGCTCTCTTCGCAACGGCGGCGCTTGCAGCAGATGACTGCGGCTTGCTTGCTTTGCTTTCAGCACTGGACTCAGTCGCGACAGCTGCGGTTCCGTCACCAGAAGCCTCGACCGACCCTTGGAGCCAGCCAGCCACGCCGGCGCTGGACCTCGCCCACTCCATGTCGCGCCGGTCTTTGGGTCGCGGTATTTGTCCGGCTGCGGACCTATCGGCTGCCCCTTGTGAGCAGTTGCACCGGCAGCCGTCGGGGCCTTCTTGGCAGCACCCTTTGCCTTGCTCAAAGCGTCCGCGCTTCCTGCGACAGCAGTGTGCCTGACGTACCCCTCGACGACGGAAAGCACCTGTTACCAGAAACTCGGGGCAGATACAATGCTCGAAGACCATGGCGTTAACAGAAAGGTGGACGACCGAGCTACCTCCTCAACGCCCATAAGCCGAAGGACAAAAAGTGTTCACAGCCAGCCGCACGGAGCGCCGGACTGAACGCGTCCCGAGGCACTGCTGAGAGACGGGGAACGCGTTGAACACGAACAGGTATGCAGGTAAAGGGAAGTGCTTCACAGCACGCATCTATCGCTTACGCGTGATTGGACTGGGCATCGGGTCCTTCTGCGTCGCGTCTGTCCTGACGGAATTGCACGCAAATCTGCTTCTTTGGGCGCTGCTGATTTTTCACGGATTCATCTGGCCACACATCGCATACCGCGTAGCGCTTGCGTGGACCGTGCCATACAGAGGTGAGCGGGTCAACCTGATGGTAGATGCCGCATTCGGCGGCTTCTGGGTTGTCGCCATGCGATTCAACATTCTGCCAAGCGTTCTGATACTCGCATTGCTGAGCACGAACAACATCGCCGCGGGCGGGTTGCCGCTTTTTGTCCGGGGCATCGTGGCTCATGTCGTCGGTGTCGCGGTTGGCGTTCTTACACTGGGATTTGCGTTTGCACCGCAGTCGCAGATGTCGACCATTCTGGCCTGCCTGCCCTTCCTCTTTCTTTATCCACTGGCGCTTGGCTGGACAACCTATAGCACGTCGCAAAAGCTCGCTGCTCACGCGCGAGAACTCGAACGCCTAAGCCAGACCGACGGCCTTACCGGCCTGTGGAACCGCCGCCACTGGGAGGGTTTGCTCGCCCAACAGTTCGAACTTTGCCGAGCCGAAAAACTGCAGTCCTGCCTCGTGTTATTCGACCTGGACCATTTCAAACGGGTCAATGACACGAGGGGGCACGCCGCTGGCGATGCTGCGCTGCGGAGCTTTGCGATATTTCTGCGCGAACACCTACGACCCGAGGACATCATTGGCCGGTATGGCGGCGAGGAATTTGGCGTCATCCTGCCGGGGCTCAGCCTCGCCGATGCAGAAACGATTGTGGAACTGCTCCTGCTCGCCCTTCGTTCGCGAGCAAGTCAAAGCGAAGGGACACTGTTGTGCACAACCAGTGCCGGACTCTCGGGACATCGACCAGATATGACCAGTTTTACGGAGTGGCTGATGGAGGCAGACCGCTGCCTCTACGATGCAAAATCCAACGGCCGCGACCGCCTGGTCGCTTCATACGCAGACTCACCATCTCGTCAGAGATGACATCTTTGCCGTATCGGCGACACGGTCAATTGGCATGGAATCCCTTGCTCTCGGCCTTGAAACAGATATCGACAATCAATTGTTTTGCCTCCCTAAAGTCATTGGCGTTTTCGCCGTAAACTGCTGATGAGTGGTTCCAGATTGTTTGCGAAACGCTTTCGAGCAAAACAAGGGCTTGCCGGGTCAGCATCTTGAAGTCATGGTCGGCTCCGAGCATTTTCGCCATGAATTTTTTGAGCCTGAAAAACTGCGTGCCCCGTCGGATAAGGCCACTACACCATTGCCATGAGCTCAACTGACCCGGACTCGCAGGACTGTAAGCCAGCCGAACCGCGCATTCAGCGCCCTGCGGCGCCCCACGAAGCACTGAGACTTTCAGTGCCCTATCTGCAAAGGGTCATTGAGGGCTCTCCAGACATCATCTGTACGGTCGACCGGTTCGGCATCGTTCTCGATGCTAACCCGACCATAGAGAACGTCCTCGGCTGGCCGGCGTCGCAGGTGGTCGGCGAGTCGATATATCGTTTTTTCAGTGCCGAACGCGTTGAATCTGCAAAGGCCCATTTCGCGCGCGCTTTGTTGGGGGAAACGTTGCATAACCTCGCGAGCGAGCATCGTCATCGCAACGATACGCCGGTATCAATCAACTGGTCAGTCATCGGCATGAAGGGCGAAGACGCACTTGTGTGCATTGGCAGGGACATCACCTTGGCAGAGCGCGTGGAACGGGAACTTCGAGCCACGCAGCGGCAAAGCCAGGTCATTCTGGACAGCATTACCGACGCTTTTGTATCTGTGAACAATCGGTGGTGCTTCACTTACGCCAACCAGCAGGCGGAGACGCTGCTGGGTCTGCCGACGGAAAGTCTGCTTGGGCGAAGTATCTGGGAGGCGTTCCCTAGCGCGGTGGGCACCGAATTTCAACAGCGTTACGAGGAAGCAGTCCGAACGCAGAAGGCGGTGTCATTTTCGGGGTTCTGTGCGGTGGCACATAAGTGGCTCGAGATTCGGGTATATCCGCATGCGGAAGGGGTTACCCTGCTGCTGCACGATATTTCGGAGCTCAGGGACAAGGAGGCTCAGCTTCAACACATCGCCCAGCATGACGGCCTTACGGACCTTCCCAACCGGCGTATGTGCCTGCGTTTGCTTGAGACCGCTGTCGCAGCCATTCCCGCGACGGGTCGCAATGTGAGCGTCCTGTTCGTCGACATTGACCTCTTCAAGACCGTAAATGATTCGTACGGCCATGACGCCGGGGATATCGTTCTAGTTGAGCTGGCCAGACGCTTCAGCGCGCTCGCCGGCGCGCAGGGTTCAGTTTCGCGCATCAGCGGCGACGAGTTTGTGTTCCTGCTGGACGGATTGTCCGCAGACGAACTCCAGCGCTTTGCGGAAACTCTATTGCAGACCGTTGTACTGCCCATATCGATTGGCGAAACTGAGGTGACGGTAGGCGCAAGTGTGGGTATTGCCAGCTACCCGGCAGCTGGCACCACTGCGGACGAATTGCTGCGTAATGCCGACACGGCAATGTATGCCGCTAAAGCCGCGGGGCGCAACGTCTGGGCACTATATTCGGCAGAACTTGCATCCCGGCAACGCTACAAGCGCGACCTTGAGCAGCAGATTCGTCGAGCACTTCGTGACGACGAGCTGGTTTTGTACTTTCAGCCACAAATATCCCTTGCGACCGGCGACATCATCGGAGCCGAAGCCCTTGTGCGCTGGGTCCACCCCGAGCGAGGTCTGGTCATGCCGGGCGACTTTATTCCGGTAGCTGAGGAATCGATGCTCATTGTTTCGCTAGGCAAGGTCGTTATCGAGAAGACCTGCCGGCAAATCCGCGCGTGGAAGGAAACAAGCTTCCCTGTGTTTCCAGTGTCCGTGAACTTGTCAGCGAAACATCTGTGCAGTATCGGGTTGCCGGACTTTGTTGCACAGATGCTGGAAGACTACGAACTCGATGCCTCCCGGTTACATCTGGAAATCACGGAAAGCATGTTGATGGCCGACCTCGACACGGCGTCCAATGTCTTGTTGAGATTACAGGCTATGGGCATCAAGGTCGCATTGGACGATTTTGGAACCGGTTATTCGAATCTCGCTTACATCAAACGGTTCCCCATTAGCACGTTAAAGATTGACAAGTCATTCGTCGGGGATATCGAAGAGGACGAAGACGCCCGGGTTCTCACCCAGGCCGTGGTATCGCTTGGTAAGGCATTGCGGCTGGAGGTTCTCGCCGAGGGTGTCGAAACAGAACAGCAAAAGCAATTCCTCGAGGCCGCAGGGTGCGACACGGTGCAGGGCTTTCACTTCAGCAGACCGTTATCAACGACCATGTTCAATGACTTTGTGTGGAACAACCATGCCCGAGCGTAGACGTTCGGGCTGTTCGCAACGGCTCCTGCGTCGTCGACGGCTATCTGGTTGCCGCAAATGAACAGCGCTCTCTCGTAAATGACGCCGCGGCATCAGTCGCGACCGGCCCTATTCGTTTCCGGCATGCTGAGCGCCGAAGTCATCGCGGGCCTCGTTGCGGACTGCATGTGGTTCACCGTGGGGCGCACTCACTCAAGAAACGTAGACACACAGGATGGTGCCATCAGGCTCGGCGAGTTCGAATGCGTTCAAGTGGCCGGCTTTGACGTCAAGCACGAGTTGCCCGATGTCTGTGACGGCGGCGGCCTGATATGCGCCCGAATCCAGCGATTCCATCTGGTTGGTTTCGTTCACGAGTTTGCGCTTTCTGTACATAAGGGGCTGAAGAGCACCATCGCGCAATAGAAAAATCTGCGAAATATATTATGGTGCCCTCGTCCACGGCAATCGCCGACACCTGCATTCTTGCCTGGTCCGAAGTCATGCACCGGCCGTGTGTCCCCTCGACAGGCTCGACCGTATACAAGCCGACCGCAGCTGCGTTACACAAGTCGAGGCAAACGGAACGCGCGCTCAACGCATTGGCCGTAGCGCGCTCCCGGCTCTCATGCCATCAATGATGCTCTGGGTGGCACCGTAACCCCTCATCAAGGCTTCGGCCTCGCTAGCGAATGGCCGACCATCGCCCCGACCGAAGCTCAACCGTTGAATTGTTGTGGAACTTGCGCCCCATGAAATGTGAACGACCGCGACGTATCCGGCCGGCATGGAAAGTACCTTTCCGCTTGGAATTCCTTCGATGGGCTCTGCATCCACCTCGATGGTGAAGTCTTTGTATCGGTACAACCGATGCATCTCTCAATCCCCCGGTGTTGCGCTTTCGTTAAATCAGGTCGTACTCGCCCGTCACCCAAATGCTCTACAGCCTTGTCATGGGCGTTAGAGCCACGAGCTTTCCGGGCCGCGCGCCGCTGTGCATTAGCACTTCTGCACGGCGTCGATGACACGCTAGGGATTTCCGAGAGCGACCGAGAGCCAGTGAGTCAGTGCAGTGGCCTGGTAAGGCTTCTGCAGCAACACAAGTGCGCCGTTACTCGCCGCTTTTGCCTGCAATGCCGGCGTCGGATATGCACTGATAAAGATAGTGGCCGGCGCATGTCCCTGGGCACGAAGTCGCTCATGCATCTCGATACCCGACATCCCGGGCATGCGGATGTCGGAAATCAGGCACGCGGTATGCGCGGCCTGCCCGGATGCAAGAAATTCTTCTGCCGACTCATACATGCGCACCTGCCAACCAAGCGACCGGATGAGGCTGCTTAACGCAACACGGACGGCCTTATCGTCGTCGACAATCGAAACCACTGGCGTAATTTGCAAAATGAGACCCTCGATTACTCTCTCTCGGATGACGTGCGGTCGGTGCCGCGCGCCTCTTTTAATTGGCAGATTACTTTACAACGGCACCCAGTGACATGATATGAATCCGACGCCGGCTCATCCGCGGCGTCGAATGGCGCTACGTTATGCCCCGCGTCAACCTGCAAGGCACCGAAATTGCGTATTAGTTGTATGTGCAACTATTCCTCCGTGCGCACATTAGTGTCAATCGAAAAATAATTCGTGGAATTCATTGCGCCGCATTACGCCCGCGCTTCCCACTTTCCCGGTCGACAAACCGTGTTCAATCGCCACAGAAACTTTGAAGCCAACCGCGCATCCGCGTGATTGACTGAAATGCCCCAAAACAGTTCACGGTTTTGGGAATTCTGTTTTTCGCATATCGCAATAACCAGGAAGACTTTTCCTCGCCTCATTCGCTCAAGCCCTGTGCTAGGATTGATTTCCAATTTGCAACTTCGCCCCGTCGCCATGAGCAGTCGTCTTCCACCGACGCAAACCATACCTGCAGGCAAGATACCTCCGCTTTACACCGTGATACGCTCGCGACTGCCGCTGTCCCCCAGCCAGATACTCAACCTGTCGCTTAAACCTTACGTCGCGCTCGACTGGATGGTCCGGTATAGCGTGTGCGAAGACTCCGCGCTCCTCGTCTTGCAGTACGTCTTCCTGAGCGAAGCTCTTTGTTGTGCGGGACACTTGGCCTACGCCCAGGAAATCGTTGTTCGCGCCCAAACGCGGCTTGCGGAGTTCTATGCCAACGGGACGAAATCCGGGCAATGGCAACTCGACGACGATACCTATGCCGCGCTGCAAAGCGCGCTCTCCGTGTATTTCGCGCAATTGCATATCGTCTCGCGGGCCGACCTGCAGCGTGCAGGGCTCGTTATCGAAGAGTGGAAGAAAAACCACCGAAAGGCGATAGCTCAGGCGCAGCAGGCCATAGCGTGAGGCCCGTGGCCTTCAAAGGAATACCGCCTCGGAAATGTTCCCGAGACGGCCCAGGAGTCGCTAGAGCCGTACTCGTTGCTTGCGCATAAGCCTCGCCGTGGCATTCATCCATTGGAGCCGCTGACGGTCCAAACGGATGCGCCCGGCGAGCCATTCAGCCTGTCGGGCTCCCCCTTGAGGAAGATGATGTCGTCACGCAGCGAGCCGTTGCTCCCCCTGGCGAAAACTGTGGCCATCAACGCGTTCAACGTAAGGTGCGCGCGCGGGACACCTTTGTATTATGTGTGCGAGGTTCTCGCCCGATTGCCTGCAGCATAGGGCGGCCGTGGCGGCCGGTCCGCTGCGCCCGGCATCACCGTTGAGATTGCATGCTTGAATACCATCTGGCGACCCGTCAGGGACTCCAGCAGGACAATGTGTCTGTCGAAACTCGCGACGCGAACGCTGAGCCGGATTCCGTTAATCATGTAGACGCTCACGAGCGTCTTGTCCTCGATTAATGCCTTCAGGAATGGGTCCTCCGTTGACGCTTGATTCGGCATGCTGTTTCCTCAATGTTGTTGGCCGTCCTGCATCGCACCGCTAGACACCCGAGGCCGTCGCCGGGCAATCACGAGAGCCCGGGGCTATGGGTGGCATCAGTCGGCTATGCTGCCGGCGCCCTAACCCGGCGCTCAAGAAACGTAGACCCGCAGGATGGTGCCATCAGGCTCAGATAGGTCGAACACGTGTAAACGACCGGCTTTGACGTCGAGCACAAGTTGCCCGATGTCTCCGACAGCGGCGGCCTGGCATGCGCCTGAATCCAGCGATTCCCACTGGATGGTTTCGTTCACGGGTTTGCGCTTTCCATACATGAGCAGCTGTACAGCACTATCGCGCGATAGAAAAATCTGCGACATATATTATGTGTGCCCTCGTCCACGGCAATCGCCGACACCAGTATTCTTGCCTATGCCGAAGGCAAAAAGACACTGGCCGCTTGTGCTCTCGATAGGCTCGACAGTTCACCAGACGAGCACAACTGTGTTACACAAATCGAGGCAAAGGGAACGCGCTGTCAGCGCGTTGACCATGGCGTGCGCGTGACTATGATGTCGTCGATGATGCGCTGAGCCGCGCCGTAGCCGCGCATTAAAGTTTCGGCTTCGGTAGCGAACGGACAGCCATTGTCCCGGCCGAAGCGCAATGGCTGAATTGTTGCAGGACTTGCGCCCAAGGAGATATGGACGACGGCGACGTATCCAACCGGCACCGAAAGAACTTTTCCTCTGGGAATTCCGCCGACAGACTCCGCCTCCACCGCTATGGTGAAATCCTTGTAACCGTATGTCCGATGCATGTCGAGACCGCCCTCCATTGCGCTTTCGTTAAATGAGGTCGCGCTCGCCCGTCACCCAAACGCTCTAACGCCTTGTCGTGGGCGCTAGAGCCACGAGCTTTCGGGCCGCGCCCTTCGAGCTCCGGGTCGATTCTTAACCCATGTGCAAGCCACCGTTCAGCGAGAAGTCAGCCCCGGTCGCGAACGCGGCTTCGTCACTGGCAAGCCACGAAACAATCGAAGCAATCTCCGACGCCTCGCCGAGCCGACGTACAGGAATGCTCTGGACAATTGCATCCAATACTTCGGGGCGCACCGCACGAACCATATCCGTCCCTATGTACCCGGGTGAAACGGTATTCACCGTGATGCCCTTGGTCGCAACTTCCTGGGCAAGCGACATCGTGAAGCCGTGAATGCCTGCCTTGGCAGTCGAATAATTGGTCTGGCCGAACTGCCCCTTCTGTCCGTTCACCGACGAGATGTTGATTATCCGGCCCCATCCCTTGCTGACCATTTCCTCGATAACCTGCTTGGTCACATTGAAGAGGCTTGTCAGGTTCGTGTCGATGACATCGTTCCAGTTCTCCCGCGACATTTTCCGAAACACGCCGTCCCGCGTAATGCCGGCATTGTTCACCAGCACGTCAATCTCACCGACTTCCTTCTTTATCTTCGCAAAAGCGGCTTCGGTCGATTCCCAGTCACCGACATTGCCCTCCGAGGCGATAAAGGAGAATCCAAGCTCGGCCTGCTCGGCCAGCCACCGTTCCCGTCGTGGCGAATTCGGTCCGCATCCTGCCACCACCGTTAGCCCATCCTTATACAGACGCTGACATATCGCTGTTCCAATTCCACCCATGCCGCCGGTCACGTACGCAATTCGCTTTGCCATGTTCTATTCTCAGTTTCTGTTAGGGTTAAGGAACAAAATACTCTTGCTAGGTAGAGTGACTACGCATTGCTAGTGCGCCCGGGTGAGCGTGCCAGTCGCCTCTATGGTCGACCTGACCGGTGGCGTTCAAGCAGCTTCGGTCATTGCATCCGCCCGACTCATCCGTGCCTGGATGAATCGCCTGGGGCGATGGGCTTCCGGGTAGACACAGGTTTGGGCACCGCGCCGGGTGTCTACTCTGGCAGGCGACCATGCTCGATAAAGTCGTGAAGCACCTTGACTGCCTCCGGCTTGCCGCGCTGCTCCAGTTTCCTGAGAAGTGCTTCCGCAAACCCCTTCAGGTCATCGCGTCCGTGACATGCCTCGAACTGAAGAACTGTTTCCCTGACCGCCGCGTGAATACTTTGCTCGTACAACATGCTCGCGATGTGCGAAGCACCTCGCGCCAACTCCATCTCGCAGCCATTGAAGCGCCGGACGTCATCAGTCGACCGTTTACGTTTAGCCGCCATCACATCGATACCCCGGTTTTCCGGCAAGCGCCTGCCGCGTCGACTTATAAATGCCGGCTGGCGCGTCGCCGCGCGCCAGTCCGACTGAGTTGACATCACAAGGATGAATACGGACGCAGGGCACGCCTACTCCATACTCCGCCATCTCCACGAAATGCGGATTAGGCGACCTGAGCGTGCCCCGTACAAAGCCAGTCAACGTCGAGATTGAGGACGGCGGCCAGACGCATACAGGCGTTCAACGGCGGCACGATGATTCCGCGTCGCCAATATTGCACCTCGTATTCACTCACACCCAGCCATCTCGCTGCGCGCGCCGAGCTGATGCCGGCCCGTTTGAATGCCCGGTCGAGGCGGGCAGCCAAGGCCCGCCTGAGGCGGTCGTTCTCGATGCTACGCTCGAGGTGACCGATATTCGTGGTACGTCGAATCATCTTGCTTAACGTCTCTCAGCTTTTATTTTTGATGCGTTTCAGCGCCGACGCATTCGCGGCGTCGAATGAAGTTACGTGTTCGTCATGACAGCCTTGTGACTCGGTGTTGCCCCTTCGTCACCGTGACCCCGAACTTGCGCAACGGTTGTGCTCACAACTATCTCTCTGCATGCGCATCGACGTCAAGTGACAAATTCGTCTGAGAAAATCATTGCGCTACATTAAGGCCGTTCTGCGCGTTTTTGCGGTCGAGAAATGTGCAGAACCGAACAGATGATTTTAATTAATTTGTAATGCGAAGCATGAACGACCGTGCTTTTCCAGATTCGTCAGAAGGGGCGTCGCTGACAAGGTTCGTCGATGACGGCTCGCGCATCGAATACGCGTCTTTGGGTCGACCTCGATGCGCTACCAGAATCTTCGCCGCGGCCTAAACCACCGAAACGAAAATATTTTTGCAACGCGTTCACCTGCAGTCAGGTGAACCGTTGGCGGCACTGTCACCGCAGCCAGACAGAGAAGCAAACCAGAAGCGACAACTTTTCGCATGTTCCAGAGCACTCCGAAACGCATCCCGAAGATGGCCGTCTATCCCTTGGCCGCGTTGCATTCATCTGAGTAAAGGTCGTTTCCGGATTTTCAGCGGGACCCCTCCCCAACCCGGGTTTTCACCTAGATAACGTTTGCGCCTCAACATCAACAAGGCATTTGCCGATGCGCTCACGCACCGTTCGCCGCCACGGCTGAACAAACGATTGACATCCGCTCACTCGCCCATAGAATGGGACATTGCTGCACCGCACCAGCCGCTCCTACTTCGTGACTAATATCTCGCGATTTGATTCATTTGACTGTTCGAAATTAGTCGCTTCACCTCTATGGAGTTTAGTGATGAGCAGTCTCCCCCCGGAACAAATCGTCGCTGCGCAGAAAGCCGGCGCTGACACAACATTTGGTTTCCTGACCAAAGCCTTTGACGGCGTCGAAAAGCTGGCCGAGCTGAATGTGCAAGCGGTCAAATCAAGCCTCGCTGAAAATCAGGAAATCCTGGTCAAGACGTTTTCAGCCGGAGAGCCGCACGCGTTGTTCGCACAACAGGCAAGCCACGCTCAACCCGCCATAGAAAAGGCACAGTCGTACTGGCGCCACGTCTACGAAATCATCTCCAGCACTCAAGCCGAGTTCGCGGCGGTCGCCGAAGCCCAACTCAAGCAGTACCAGCAAGGTGCACTGGCTTTTGTCGACAGCCTCGCGAAGAAAGCGCCGGCAGGAAGCGAAAACGCTGTGGCAGCATGGAAAACGTTCATCACCACGGCAAACGAGACAACGAACACGACGTATGAAGCTGCGAAGAAGGCCGCAAAGCAGGTGGTGGAGACTGCGGAGAGCAACATCAGCACGGTGGCATCGGCTTCGGCCAAGCGGACTCGACAGCTTTGCAGCACCGGTCGATGCCAATGAGAAGTAATAGCGTCTTGTCGTAGCTCATCACTGTCAAATCTTCCAGGCGAGCCCCCGCTCGCGTTGGTTGCGGGTGGCCGTCAGTGGCGCCCGGAACGCTTGGAGGCGACCAGTGCGCCTCGTACGCCGTCACGAAACCCGTCTTCTGAGCCAGAAATTTTCATGCGGCGTTGCGCAGGTCTCCTGCCCTACCTGCGTTTGATTTCGTCCGGTATCAATCACGCGAAGCGACCACATTCCTCGCGGCTGGAGGTGCAACGAGGCGAGTGCCCCAGGGCAACGCCGAGCCGACGGCAACGAGACTGAAGGAGGAGCGGATGAACACGGCTGGAAGGTCCCTGCGTTCGCTGGTTGAAAAATGGCTGACGCCAACTGCGGCGACGCCGATTCGGGTTACCCGTTTCACTCGCACAGGCTCTAGCCGCAAGCGTTACGTACGCGTTGATGCACAGCGCCCGGAAGGTTCGATTGGGCTTTTTTTCTTCCGGTGCGATGACGGCACATGGCAGGTGTTCCCGCCCTGGACCGGCCGCTAACAATATGTGCCGGCGCCAGCGCGGTGTGATTGGGTCAACGCCGCAACCTCTCCGTTGTATTGATTGAAGACAAAACGCGAAGTATATTGTTATACTTTTTATAGCATCCAAGTTAGATGCCGTCGTTCGCCCCGTACGCACGCCGGGCAGGAAAAGCAGGTTAATCAGAGCGCATGCAATGACTGCCACTAACAGAAATTCGACGGGCATAAGCCCCTACACGTTCCGTAATATCGACCCCGCGATTGCCCATCTCGAGCAGGTACTGGGGGCGGAAGGAGCGGATTCTCTGTTCTCCAGAACGTACTGGCGTGGGCGAGTTCTTCAGGCACTTGCGACGCCGGGACTTTTCTCAAACCAACAGCAACGGCTGCAGAGACTGTTGGAAAGCATCGACTCCTCCCTGCCTGCCTGAAATGCCCGTCTCCAGTTCGGAGCTCTCGATGCGTTCAGCCAACCGCTACCGGGGCTCGCATATGTTTGGTGGAGGTCGCCTCCTCCGGAGCCACTGCGGAGTTTCCACGACACCGCGACATCGAAGTCGCGAGCTGGTTGCAGATGCAACTAGAGTCATCGCCGCCCCCCGGACGAGCACCGTATAGCTAGAAGGGACCGCAGCGGCACCTACCGCGGCCCGATAGCCTGACACTTCCTTCCCTTGTCGAACGCAGCCAGTGGAATGTGGGCCTGCGCACATATCTTCGGGCGTAACTGTTCAAGACGCGAATTCTCCAATATAAACTCCCGAAGCCGTGGAGTCGCCTTACGCTGCTTTTTGCACTGACAAACTGTTCAGCCAGAAAGGGCACATGACCGCACGGGAGCACCTGGCGAAAGCCTCGCTCTGGACGGCACCTGAGAGCACACAATGACCGACAAAACATACCGGTTCGGGCTTGCCGGGATATGCCTGGTACAACGCCGACCGACGCGCTCGGACGGTGGTTGTTCCCGGTCCCAGGACACAAGGACGATGAAAGGAAAAAAGGCGTCGGCCGAGGCATGCGCCCTTGAGCGCGTGGTGAGCGCCGCGCGCGAAGTACAAGCCGCGTCACTACGGCTGGAAGCGCACTACGCAGAAGACCCAAATGAGCTGCCGTCGACGCTCCAACTGGCCAGATTTGCGGCGGCCATGCAGGAACTGAAGAATGCGCGGGAAGCCTTCGATACCCTGGTCGAGAAAAGAGACCTGACCTCCCCCTGACGGCAATCTCACGGGTCAGCTTTATGAGGGGGCAGCCGTTAGACCTCAGCATTTCCCCGTACTCGTCCGGATGGAATGCCGCAGCCGCATTACCATCGACTGTTAACATCCACAACGCTGGAGTTCCACATGGTCCTTCCATCCTCCGTACAAGACGGGTTTCTCAAGATGTTGTCCCGAGACAAGACAGCCGTAAACATCTTTCTCAAGAGCGGCACCCGTCTGACCGGAAAAATCGAATCATTCGACCGCTACACCGTCGAACTGACGTCGCCCGGTGGCTCGCAATCCATCATGAAGCACGCAATTGCCACCGTACTTCCGGGCGGGTGGAAGCCGCCCGCACGCTCCCCTTCGGACATGCCTGCAACCAGAGAGCGCCGATTGAATCGGCGTCGGATTTGCTAATAGCCCAAGGAAAGTTCGCCTGCGCCCGTTTCGGTCAGGAAGGATTCCTGTGTAGTGTAGCCAAGGTTCCGTCTCTGTTGGCGGCATGCACGGCATGAAGGCCGTTCTCAAATTCACCTCCGCGTACGCCAAAGCTCATATTGACGGGAGACCCGCTAGTATCATCCAACAGGGACGCGATGAGCGGAGATACTACAATGGACGACCGATTTGATAGACGTGAACTGCTGCTTCACCTCGGAGACATGCTCGAAGCTTTGAGCTGTTTAGCCAAGACCGGTGGGCCGGACGCGCCGGTGGGGCAGCTTGCGACGGAACAGGATTCGTTGCAGGACTTCGAGTTCCTCCGGGCGCTTTCCCCGAAGATGACGGTGGCCGAGTTCGGCGCACGCGCCGCGAGCGCCTTCTTCCTGTGGCCAAAGGAACTGCTCGATTTGGAGCTCAACCGCAATGCGCTTGCGTCAACCGTTCAGCACGACCTCTTTGATGGCAACCCTGACGGCTGGAAGACGTATGTCGCCCATATGCAGAAGAAGGTGGGATGGTTTGGGACCGGGCTTCCCGAGATGAAAAGGAGCGTCTCGGACGAACCGGCGCACGTTGCCGCTGAAGAAGCGAGTCCGGTCGAAGCGTCGGTCGACGCCGCGCCGGCCGCTGAGTGGGATGCGCCCGACGAGAAGAAGGGTTGGCCTTGGCCCCAGCCAGGCTCGACGTCCTGAGGCACTGCTGCTCTTGCGTCCGCCGCGGATTCAAGAGCAACGAGCGCCTGAACTGGGCCCTGGCGACTGCACTGTCAACGAATTCTCCGGGTGTCCCGTTGTAACTCTTTATGTCAGTCTTCGTCGGCCGGTAATCGGCCGTTACCAATCGCGCCCCCTACCAGGCCGTTGAAATATCCGTCGTTGATGCGCTCAGATGCATTACGACGGATGCTGGGTTTGCACTTTTGAAACGCGGAACACGTTTGCGGGCATTCGGCGTTACTCGCGGGTTCACCATATCGGTGTTATCCATCGCTTCCTGCCCCTCAACCGGCAAGTGTGCGCATACGCGTCAGGTTGTAGCCGACCTGCGTCAGCACGAAGAGCTGGTCTACGCGTTCGAGTCCCCGATACATCGCTTGTCGAATTCGTCCGACTGTCTTGCCCCATCCGAACACCTGCTCAATGCGTTTACGTTTTTGCTGGCTGACCGCGTAACCCGGCCAGCGCGTAGTTCGCTCGTCAATTGCTGAACCTCCTGGACGCCCATCGTTTTGCGCCACATGCGGCGTCACACGGTTCGCTCGACAACTGGCCACGAAACCGGCGGTGTCGTAGTTCTTGTCCGCGCCGACCGTGATGCCGTGCGGCGCAACACTTGCGGCATCGGCAAGCATCAGCTCGGCCGCGTCGCGCTCGGCGGTGCCCGTCGCCAGCGTCACCTGTGCGTTGACCACCAGGCCATGCCGGTTGTCGGTCAGCACGTGGCCCATATAACAGAGCATCGCTCCGGTTCCTTTGCTCTTGCGAAACAGGCGCGCCTGCTCGTCCGTCGTGGATTGGTGCGTCTCGTTACTGCGCTTCTGTCCGTGCCAGTTGTCATTCGGCGCGGGCGGTTCGTCAGGAGGCGTGTCGTCTTTGTCCGGACTTGCCTTGGGCACAAAGCTCTTGTGCCCGGCCCATGCCTGAATCAACGTACCGTCGACGCTAAAGTGCTCCCCGGAAAGATATCCGCGCTCGCGCGCGGTCTCGACTGTCTCGTTGAAGAGCAACACCAGCACATCGTGTTCGAGCAACCGGTCGCGGTTCTTGCTGAACGTCGAGTGGTCCCACACGGTCCCGTCCATCGGCAGGCCGACGAACCAGCGGAACAACATGTTGTAGGAAATCTGTTCCACCAGCATGCGCTCGCTACGAATCGAATACAGCACCTGCAGCAAAAGAGCTCGCACCAGCTTCTCCGGCGCGATGCTCGGCCGACCTCCTTTCGCATCAGCCTCGTACATCCGCGCGAACACATCGTCCATGCGTTTAAGCGCGTCATTGAGCCAGGTGCGAATCGGACGCAACGGATGGTCCTTCGGTACAAAATCGTCCAGCTTCAACACCGTGAACATTGACTCGGTAAAACCATCTGGCCCACGCATCCGTTCCATCTCGCTCTCATTGATGACATCAGTTCAACGTTTACGCCTGCGTCCCGGATGACCGCTACATGAGGTATTTCACCGGCCTGCTACGTTTCACTTTCGACCGAGCCGCACTCTTACACTTCCCTCCGCTGCATCGGAAGCAACAACCGTACTACTTCAGAGCGGCGAAACGGACGGTTGAAATCAAGCAACCCGCCTCCAACTCGGGTTGGCCCCCAACACACGCGTACAAACAACATGAAAACTGGAAGCAAATTCAGGCTGGTCGCAGCAGCACTCCTTCTTGCAAGCGTCGGAACGGCAAACGCCGCCGGCTGCCTTAAGGGCGCTGTCGTCGGTGGTGTCGCCGGTCATTACGCCGGGCATCACGCGGTGGTCGGCGCGGTAGGCGGATGTATTGTCGGTCACCATCTCGCGAAACAGCACGCACAGGAGCAGGCGGCGCAGCGTGAGGCGGCACAGCGAGCATCTGCTCATTCTGGCGTCTAAGGCTGGCTTAGTCGTCGGCTTTCAGCATGGTTGAACAACACCTTCAAAGCGGAGATTGAAATCGTTATGGCCAGTCAATCGCGCATCCATAAGAATGCAACTCTGGCAATGTCCCCTTTGCTACGTGCATTGACATTTAGCCGTGCCGCGCACGAGCCCGTGACTCAGGCGATGCTCCTACAGGCGTATGCCAGCCTGGACGGGTTTCGTCGAGGATATGGTTCACATGAGCTGTTGGAGAACCTCAGTCGACAACTGCTTATCGCCGAGGAGCTTTGTCACCTCCGGAACCACGCTCACGGCTTGCCTCACATCGAGGCCGCGTGCGCTGCTACGGCACAAATCGAAACGGTGGGAAAGAGTACCGGGGCGTGGCTGATGAACGATATTGCGTATACACAGCTCTGCAATGCGCTTGGCATCTTCGATAATCAGCTATCTGCTGCGTCACTCGGTGATATTGCGAAAGCTGAGGCGCGCGGAGCAAGCACGCTGATGCGAGAGGAGCAAGGCGCCGTATTCTCCATGGCAGCGGTGTGAGCGCCTTGACTATGCACTTCTACCGCTGCAAGGTCCGGCGCCAGCATGGTCGTGAAGTACAACAATAACTGGAATCTGGTAGTTGGTTATGTCTACGGCAGTAAAACCAAGGCGCCCTATTGCAGCGCCGGTACCTCTTGGGCTCAGACTACGTCGGATGCTGAGTGCACATGAAATTGCCACGCTTCTGCTATTACTTCAGGCGCCGGCTGAGCTCATGGCCGCGACGCCTGACGTAATGGCACTTCGCGAAGTCGGACTGGTCCAGGGTGTCGAGTCGGAACAAGATGGAGCCACCTCTATGTTCGCACTTACTGCCGATGGACGTGCCGTGTTGCGCGCGCTTGGCGCTGGATGAATTGTGGTGGTAACGCTGATGTCGCCGATGCCGGCTTGACCCGCATGCCGAAATCCGGCTGACCACCAGAGCGGGTCGTGAATCGTTGCTGCTGGAACCTCTTTCCAATTGGCAGACTGGTCAGTCCGATGTCGGCATGCGAGTCGATGTAGTGTTGGCGTCCACAAGCCAAGGTCCTGGCAAGGATAACCACGTTATTGAGGAGGCTGAAAAATCGCACGCGAAATGCACCTGATATGTCAGGCCACACTACCCCATAGCTGCAGCAGACAGCGATGTGCTGTGAGCCTAGGCGGCCAGGAGAGTGCTCGCATCGCTGCTGCAGCGAGCATCTTCGATGACTTGCATGAGTGCTTCGAGGGAGAAGGGCTTATGCAGAAGGACATCGAAGAGTTGGGCAAAATCTTCGTGGCTTTCGTTGTCTCCGGTCATGGAGACAACGAAAGGCCGGGGAGACACCGGCCTGTCCATGAGCGCCCGTGCCACAGCACTGCCATTGATACCGGGCAGATGCTCGTCAAGAAAAACAAGTTCAAAAGCGCCGCAGCGAAGCAACTGGAGCGCAGTCTCCCCATCGTGCGCCACGACGGCGCGGTGACCATAGCACTCCAGGAGAAAAGCCAAACTGTCCGCGACAACCTCATTGTCGTCCACGACGAGCACGTCCATTCGCTATTCCTTATTACGAAAAGTGATGGTTTTGCCAAGAAAATCCTACTTATGTAATACGATATTATTAAATGGCTTGGCTTATCCGTATGTTCTACAGATTAATACTTAAGTATAGCAACCTACTTGTTTTGCGAGCATTTAAATACAACCCGATTCGTGCGGCCGCCCGCACTATTCTGTACACCCTTCTCGGAATGCCCGGAAAAGCATTGCGGCGCAAGTTAGCTCCGCGCGTGGCTCTACCCGTTAGCAGGGTTTCCCCTAGCACAACGTTTGCGAGTCAACACCAGTAAGGCAGTTGATGCCGCTCGCAAAAGGCGCGCGTCGCCGCAGCGCGACAAACAATTGACATTCGCGCGCTCAACCCTAGAATGAGACTTCGCTGCATCGCAACAACGATTCCGTCGTTCGTGATTCCGTTCACCGGTCTCCCGGACGTTCACCACTTCGCCCCCTATGGAGTTAGTGATGGGCAGTGTCGACCCCGAACAGCAATTGACTGCTGCGCAGAAGGCCGGTTTCGAAGCGGTATTTAGCGTCTTCACCAAGGCTTTCGAAGACACCGAAAAGCTGGTCGAGTTGAATTTGCAGGCGGTCAAATCGACCCTCGCCGAACATCAGGAAATCCTGGCCAAAACGTTTTCGGTCAAAGACCTGCACGAGTTGTTCGGGTTGCAGGCAAGCCACGCTCAACCCCCCGTAGAAAAGGCACAGTCGTACTGGCGCCACGTTTACGAAATCATCTCCAGCACACAAAGCGGATTCGCGGCGGCGGCTGAAGCGCAACTCCAGCAGCACCATCGCGGGACGCACCAGTTCGTTGACAAGCTCGCGAAGAAAGCACCGGCAGGAAGCGAAGCCGCCGTGGCAGCATGGAAGGCATTCATCAAGACCGCCAGCGAGACGGCCAGCGCCACGTATGAAGCTGCCAGGAAAGCTACAAAGCAAGCGGTGGAGATTGTCGACAGCAATGTTAGCGCTGCGTCGCCGGCCTTGGCCAAGCGGACGCGACAGGCCGTTGTACCAGTCGAAGCCGTTCAGAAGTAGTAATGTTTCGACGTCGGCCAACGCCGCCAAATGTTTCAAGCGAGTCCTTCTTTTTTTGGAGTGGCTTTGTGGGGCTCGGTAGGGCAAGTGCACCTCGGATGCCGTCGTGGAGCTAGTCGCCTATGCGCGTCGGACAGAAAACGTAACGGTCGCCGGAAAGCACGCAGGGAACCCGCCCGATACAAATGTAGCGGGCACGCCTGTCGGACGGTGTCTCGATTCGCCGCCCGCGCTTTTCCGAATATCTTCACATGACTATCAGTAGTCTTAATGGTCTGAAACTCGGGGGCTTCCCGCTTGGGCCATCGCATCTCGGTTAGCCGGGTACTGCTGACCCCGGTTGTGCAAGTTGTTGAGATTCAACGGCTCCGGGCATAGTCACGACCCGGGTGCATGCTATCGACAGACCTCGGGGGGCCACAATGGTCGCAAAACGCAAGTCTGCATTGAAGAGCATCAACCTGTCGGGAAACACGCCTCTGCGTGACGACCTCAAACCAGAGCTTGCGCCCATCGCCACCGCACTGACGGAAGAACTCGCGGCGCTGTTAGCAACCGTTCTCGACGATGGAAGAAAACAGACGCTCGACCATCTGTCACAGGCGCTAAGCGACGCGGTCCCCGAGTTGCTCCAACGGGCTTTTGAACAGGAATTGCTCGCAGGCGGAAAGTCGGCGTCCGAACGTCGGGCATCGCTCGTCGCAGTATTGCGGGCGAGAGAGGTACCTGTGCACATGACATCCACCAGACAAACCCACGCAACTGACGAAAGCACAGACTGTCTGTCGGCAAAGCCAGCTGCGAAGCTTCGGAGCGTCTCGTCTGCGCATGTGAAGAAACTTGCGAGAGCCGGCGGACTGGGTAAGCTAGACAAGGACACCCAGTGGTGTGACGAGGGTCGAACGGGCGGCCGGACTGGCACGCTGTGAAGAGATGGCAGATGTCGAAGACGGGGAGCCGACACTGCACGATTCACATAGGTGACCGGCGTCCAACATCCGCGCCTTTTGAGGTCGCACCGGATGCGCTTGTCATCACTTTTTACCGGTCCATTCGCCCGGCAATTTTAGGGGGCGTTGTTTGATTTATGCTGATGCCAGCGTAGCTTATACGCTCTTCCTCCAGGGACAGTCGGTCCGCCAATGTCAACAAAGAACCAATGCCCCCATGGACACCACTCTCACCGTAGAAGCCAACGTGTCAACGGACGGAAAACTCGTTGAGTTCGTCGTATTCGCCCGTGGACATGTGGTGCAATGTTCGATTACGCGGGATGTGCTCGAACAGTATTTCTGGGCGCCCATCGGCGCAAACGACGCTCGCCTTCTGAAGGCTTATACGGATGGACACAAGCGGATTGCCGCGGCTGTTGAACGAAAAGTAGTACTGAGAGGCTCGGCCGAGCCGATAAAGCTGCACGCTGCAGACTTTTCTCACTGACGGCCTCTGGTGCTATCTCCGCTCTCGAGGGGAGAGTCGACCCGCCATTGTGGAGCGCACTTTGTCAACGCACACCCCGGTTGCGTGACCCGCCGTCTCATCCCATGCGGGCGCGGTCAATTCAACGACGCGGCGCCGGGTTGCCTGAAACCAGCACATCGAACGCTTCGCGGGCGTCTCGCAGTTCCTGCATGGCGGCGGCAAATCTCGCGAGTTCCAATGTAGACGGATGCCGCCCTCCCTCCTCGCCGAAGTGCGCCTCGAGCGCTGTTGAGGCTGCGTACACCTCTCGCGCGGCACTAACGACGCGTTCAAGTGCCAGCGCCTCATGTGATGGGGATTTTTCCTTTGTCATCGCTCTTACTCTCGGCATGAAACCTTGACGCACTACTGTCTTGTGCAGACAACGGAAAGTCGCTTCGGTGCGAGTATGGCACGCCGGGAGGTTCCCCGCGTGCTGACGACCGGGGGCCGCCTGCTCGCCTCGCCAGCCATTACGTTAAAATGTCTAGGCATTGCAGTGGTTCGAGGCATTGCATCGCGCTTCTCGTCTGACACGCTATTACTTCCACCTGAATTTACATGAAACTCATTTTCAAGAAGACTCTCGCTGTCCTCATCGTAGCCTCGTTCGCAGCCCCCGCGGTGTCGTTCGCTGATACGCACCGCGACAGCCGGCACGCCCCTGTGCGGCACCATCATCAACCTCACCATCAATACCACCCGCACGCCTAAGCGTCTCGCGCCATCAAGGCCGGCCTAGGTAAGAAACGGTTTGTCCCACGACGGGCGAACCGTTCTTTGGTCTACCGCATATGTCTTGCGTCTGCTTCACCCCTTTCGCGCAGGCCGGCAACTGGCCGGCCTGGACCCGTTTGCAGTTCTGTTGGAGTCTGGTCCAGGCGTGCAACTTGTTTTCAAAAATGCCATTTCGACCGTGATGCCGGTCAATGGCAGGGGGCGCGGCACGCGACCCGACCGAGGCGCCGATGAGTAGCGACAAACCGAACCTCGAGCGAGCTCGCGTCCGATGAGAACCGCCATGACATGCTGTGGCATACGCTTGACCTGCGCTTAGCCGCGCGACGTCCACCCCGAGAAGTTCAGAAAGGCGCTCGCACTCCGTTCTCTTCGGAACGATAACTCCGGCGCGCCAAAAGGTCACGTCCCGCTCCGGTACGCCGAGCGACCTCTCCACCCGACGGGAAGTAGTCGTCACTGACCTTGGACTCTCCCGCAGACGGTCAAAGTCCCAGCGAAGACCTGTTCGCGGTCTCGCGCTGAGGTCTCGACACTTTCGGATGCAAGACGTAGCGCCCCTGGTTGTCCGTTGTCAATTTCCCGTGGTACAAAGAAAGCGTCATGTTCTACCGTTCCGCTGAACGTGACAACAACACAAAACTTTTGGGAAGATTCAGGAAAATGGCAACAGGTATAGTGAAGTGGTTCAACGATGCAAAGGGCTTTGGCTTCATCACGCAGGACGGCGGCGGCGAGGACCTATTTGCACATTTTTCTGAAATCCAGGGAAACGGCTTCAAATCCCTGCAGGAGAATCAGAAGGTGAGCTTCGAAGTGAAGCAAGGCCCGAAAGGCAAGCAGGCTGCAAATATCCAGCCGCTCTGAACCGCTCACTTCATGCCGCACTCGACGACGCTTGATTCATCCGCACTCTGCGCACGCCTGCGTACTGAAATTGACTTGTCGCCCGGATACCGTGCAGTTTCCGGCGCTGTCCGGCAATGGTGGAGTACCCACTCCGCTGTGATGTAATGCGACCGCGTTCCGGCTTCGCGAGGTACCCCGATGACTGCTGGTCTTACAACCGAATGAGGACTGAAACCGCAGGAGACGACGGTTCGGTCATCTACGTCGTCGACGACGACAAGGGAATCCGGCAGGCTCTCGACATGCTTCTGCGCTCGGTAGGCTTGCGCGTCGAAACGTTCGAGTCCCCGGACGAATTTCTCCGGTTTCCTCGCGCCACCGGACCAAGCTGTCTCATCCTCGACGTGCGGCTCCGCGGAAAAAGTGGCATGGCCTTTCATCAGGAAATCGTCAATAGCGGCATGCTCATTCCCGTCGTCTTCATGACCGGTCATGGAGACATCGAGATGGGGGTGAAGGCAATGAAGGCCGGCGCGCTGGACTTCCTTGCCAAGCCGTTCAAGGACCAGGACATGCTCGACGCAGTGGCTCAGGCCCTGGCCCGGGACAGCGAGCGGCTCGCGGCCGAGGCCGCGTTAGCCGGCCTGCGCGCTTCATATCAATCTCTTTCACCGCGCGAGAAAGAGGTGATGGCCTTTGTGCTGTCCGGTCTGCTGAACAAGCAGATTGCCTCTGAGATGAACCTGAGCGAAATCACGGTCAAGGTTCACCGTGGACAGGTGATGCGCAAGATGAATGCGCGCTCCATGCCAGACCTTGTCCGCAAGGCCGAATCGCTTGGTATCCAGCCCCGTCTGCCGCACGGCGGTCATCACTGAGCGCCGTCGTTAGCACTTCTGCACAGCGTCGATGATTCGCTAGGGAGTTCCGAGCGCGACCGAGAGCCAGTGAGTCATTGCAGCGGCCGGGTAAGGCTTCTGCAGCAACACAAGTGCGCCGTTACTCGCCGCCTTTGCCTGCAAAGCCGGGGTCAGATATGCGCTTATAAAGATGGTCGCCGGGGCATGCCCTTGCGCACGCAGGCACTCATGCATCTCGATACCTGACATCCTGGGCATGCGAACGTCGGAAATCAGGCAGGAGGTATGAGCGGCCTGCCCGGAGGCAAGAAATTCTTCTGCCGACTCATACATGCGCGCCTGCCAGCCAAGTGAACGGATGAGGCTGTCTAACGCAAGACGGGCGCCGCTATCGTCGTCGACAATCGAAACAACTGGCGCAAATTGCAAAATGCGGCCCTCAGCCACGCTCCCGGG
This sequence comes from Paraburkholderia sp. RL17-337-BIB-A, assembly GCF_046025895.1. NCBI lineage: Bacteria > Pseudomonadati > Pseudomonadota > Betaproteobacteria > Burkholderiales > Burkholderiaceae > Paraburkholderia > Paraburkholderia sp. RL17-337-BIB-A. Next base: position 2,470,630 of record NZ_JARESY010000001.1, read on the forward strand.
CACCGCAACGCGACGGAAAAGTTTGGACATGGAAACCTCGATGCATGATATTTCGTCGCTAGGAATTCGCAACAAACGTACCTCAGGCAAGAGCGCAAGCTGGCGCGTCGTACGTGGACGGACTCAGCTGCGCAGCCGCGGCGGATTGAAGAACGGCAAATCGAGGCAACTTCAACCTTCGACATTTAACCCACCATGCAAGTTGCTGGTGATGAGCGGCGCTACGGACACCGATTTACGTGCAGACGCAACGGCTGGGTGATACGGCGAATAGCCTGTCATCCCCCTTGTGCAGTCTCCACCCGCTACCAAGTGGCGCGACTGTCCCCTGTTTGCCGTGCGCCAACACGAGCGTCATCATGGCGACTATGACCATAACGAGCGTCACGCCCATGGTCACGGACATGGCAGTCACCCAGATAGTAGGCACGTTCAGCGACCGAGTTCATTGACCGTAGTCAAACGGACGTGATGAACGCGAATTCAGTAGACGATTTGCGCAGGTTTTGGGGATGCCCCTTGCACCCTGCAGGTTTAGCGGCCCCGCGGCCGCAGTCGTTGAGGCACTTGTAATCCCGATTCCCGGAGAAATCGAAACTTCAAATCCAGTTTCAGGCCCGGCCTATTGATATCGCTCTGGACTGACGCAGTGAAGTTGGTGACTGGCAACATTTAGCCCGATTACGCTGCTTCCAGCGGTGTGGCAAACCTGCTTTCCAATGCGCTCCAGTGCACGCCCGCTGGCGGAGAAATAGCAGTAACCAAGGCTAGTACCTGGCTGACGTCAGTCCGCAGCGGCCTACGTCGGTCCGAAAACAACCGCTCCGACATCAGCGACGTGCGTAAAGCCATTGCGGCGGGCGTGGCTGACGAGATACTCGAACTGACGCAGGCCGGTGTAAACAGGATGGCGGTCGGCGACCAGACGTACCGGGTCGTTCGAAGCAGTTATACGCCCGTATAACCAGTTGACGCCAACGCGGCATCTGGATATCCCACCGTAGAGTAGATTTGCCCTTCGGAAAAACCTACCCTTCTCTCATCGAGACAGCGCTCGCCGTTATGACAACGCAAAGCTCGCTGTTCGGCCCGACGACAACATCGCATTTGGGCCCGACTGGTTCCCTTTTTTAACATCTTCAAGGAATCATCGTGTCTGCTGTTCTGCATAACTGGATATATATCGGAAGCAACGCATATTCGGAGTACACGTTCGTGCCATGGCTTGGCAGGAACATCTATCGCCGTACCGTCGACCTTTGCGCAATATGCATCCAGTAGCCGCGAGTCTGGGGTCATGCGACCTCCGTGCGATTGCTGCTTCACTCTTTGCTGAAGAAGGGAACATCTCGCGAATGGATAGCTACGAGCGTCGTTCCCAAATCATTGGAACCTGAGCAACGGCAGTCAGGTAGATGCGTGACCAATGCGGTGCCGGTACGTCCCATATCCACGTGCCGCGAGCAAAAATGAAAACCATTCTAGTCGTGGATGACGAACGCAGCGTCGTGACCGCGTGGAAACGCATCCTTCAATTGGCGGCTTATCGAGTTCTGACCGCTAACAATGGCCGTGAGGGGCTTTTCGTTGCTAACGCGGAAAAGCCCGACCTCATCATCACAGACCGGTCGACCTCAATAATGTATGGCGTTGAGTTTTGCCGGCACTTGAAGCTCGGACGAACGTTCGCGCGGACTCCTCTCATTCTCACCAGCGCTGACCCTCTAGACCCCGCCGATGCGGCACTAGGGGACGGGTTTTTGCATAAGCCTGTATCCATGCAAATGCTGCTAGCATCGGTACGACGCTCTCTGAACGCGTGTCCGTGACGTTTCCGCAATGTCTTCCTGGATGGTGTCGCCCTAAGCGCGGTAAGACCCTGCTCCGAGCCAAGCCGTTCCTCAAAGCTTCAGGTGCCACCGCCGTGACTGGCAGTTGTGCGCGTCTGCGCTCAGCGAGAACTGTTCACAACACCCTCTCCCAGGTAGGGTCGCCGATTATCAACTTCAAGTTAAAGACGGTTTTAGTGTGGCTGCAGTTTTCGGAACGTTGGACGTTGTAGCATGCTTCATACACCTAAATAACCTGGAGACCGACTGCAGAGAACTTATTCCATCGCAAGCATCCTATCTCGGACCACTCCATGTATTTCCTAGCTTCCTTCGTAGTCAACCTTGCCCATGGCACGGCCTTTCAACGCTCCATGTCGAGCGCACCGACCACGACGAGGAAGTCGCGCTTTCCTTGGCTTTGACATCCCGTTGCCCGCAGCTCTCACTGCACCAAAGTACCCTGAGGAGCCGGGCTTAGAGTGCGATACCGAGCCGCCACCACTATTCGACCTTCGCCGTAGCGCCCGAGAATCTCGCCCTCAAATTCGTGTTTTCACCTGAACGTGACGTTTACTAGCCTGAAGACAGTCGACGCGGCTTCTTGTCACGGATGTGAAGACTCGGCCAGCGGGTACACTTTCGGTGTCTCTCAGCTTCTGGCCGGCCCTCTGGATTTGCCAGAATCTTAGGCCGGCATCCATGCGATGCCGGCCTTTTTTTCGTATCCGTGCAGTTGCGTCTGGGATTCACCTCGACCGTCACATGCGACAGTCCGTCGAAACGCTTGAGAGCTGCATGACAAAAGCTCGGGTTGGCGCAACACGTGGGGGGCGAGCGCCTTGTCACCGTTGGCTTCAACTACCCGCCGCACGTTGTCAGCCACCTTCCGGTCGCGGTGGTCAGCACGAACTTCTAGAGCGGTTATCATTCGCAGCGTTTTCGACCAACTGCCGCAACGGAGAACCTCTTGCCTTCGCGCCTATCCCGCTCAGCGAACGCCGACCGAAATCGCTTTATCGCGCTCTATCTCGCGATGGGACTCGGTCTGCTGGTCGCGGCCGGGATGTTTCTCTATGAAGCTCGCGTCATCGTGAAGGATGGTTTGCGCGACGACGAGGCGTTCGCAGTGCTCGGAGCGGCAAACACAGTATTGCACAACCTCGAAAACGCTGAGACGGGACAGCGCGGGTACCTGTTGACGGGTGATGAAAGCTATCTGTTGCCTTATCGACGCGGGGCGCGGGATTTGGACGATACCGTCCTGAATCTGGAGCGGGTGGTGAGCAACGACGAAAAATCCGTCGAGCTGGTCCGGCGTATCGAACATGCGAAGACGGACAAAGTGAAGGAGCTGGCGCGCAGCATCGAACTTGCCCGCTCGGGTAGCCGGGCCGACGCCATCGCACTCATGCAGACCAACGAGGGCATGCGGTACATGGAGAGTCTTCGCACGGACCTCGACCATTTGTTGAATGACTGGCGGGAAAAACGCAGGGTCGCAACGCGCGACGCGCACATCAGGCTGGTGTACGGCGCGGCTGCGCTGGCGGTCGTTGCTGTCCTCGTGTGTTGTCTGATGGTCTACACACTCTTCATCCAGCGACGCGCGTTTGCGAAAGTTCATGCCTATTCCGCAGCGCTCGACCGGGAGGCCGCGCACGACCCGCTGACTGGCCTGCCGAATCGTCGCCGGTTGCTTGCTGCCGTTGATGCGCTGGCAACTCCCTCTGTGGATGAGTCGCGGCGCACCGGCCTGCTGTACCTCGACATCGACGGCTTCAAGAGCGTTAACGACGCACTCGGCCACAGTGCTGGCGACGCGTTGTTGCGCGAACTCGGCGAAGCGCTGCGCGCGGCGACGCGACAGCAGGACATGTTAGCCCGCGTCGGCGGTGACGAGTTCGTGTTGCTCGCGACCGATTGCGGTGACGACGAACAGTTACGCCAGCTCGCAGGTCGCATGATTGCACGCGTTCGCGAGGTCGGTGACCAGAAATATGCTGGGCGATTCCAGATTGGCGTCAGCATCGGCATCGCAACATATCCCGACCGGACCGACTCTGTCGAGCAGTTGCTCGACATCGCCGATGCGGCCATGTACGAAGCCAAAAAGGGTGGTCGGTCGATATACCGCTTCGGAGCGTCTCCAGGGTATGGCACGTCCAACGTCGTGAGAATGATGCGGTAGAACGAGAGCCTAGCGTACTGCGCAGCGGCCGAAATGGATGGTGGGAAGCGCGTCTTGCGACCATCGCTGGTTGCTACCACTCACAGTGGTCGGCTGGCGCTCAAAGTTGTCAAAGCGAACAAATGGTGGCTGCACCTCGGTTACCCCAAGCTCGTCGACCAACGCAGCGGACGTGTCCTCACTGAGCCAGGCGCACATGGCCGGCAACTGCCTCCGGGGAACCCTGCAGCATGACCTCTAACGAGCCGCCCATGCGGTTGCGGACCCAGCCGGTGACGCCCAGTTGTCTCGAGCGGCGTACACAGGCCTCCCGATAGCCCGCGTCCTGTGCCTGGCCACGGACCTGAACCAATCGGGTCTCCAGGGGCTCGTCTTTATCGTGAGATTCCATGGGTGTATCCGTCTCATGAATTGGCAATTTGACTCTGCTGGTACCCCGTGAATTTTCACCCTGTTTCAAGCGATTCGTCCCAACGAATCAACCTACAGCTACTACAACCGACAGCCATACTGGTCCGCAACCCAGGAAGTAGTAGAAAACGACCCAACTTTTCGGCCGGGCGAGCGCTGAAAACTCCACCCGTAAGCCGTCCGAGGCGCACGGTTAGTGTCGCTCCAGCGCCCATGCCACCGCCACCCATTGCGGTGGCATAGGTGAATTGCTGCGGCGACCAGCCTCGCGGGAACAGCCGCCGCTTCCATCTGCCGCCGCGACTCCGGCCAGAGCGGGCCAGTCGTTGGCAAACTCGTGAGTGAGGTGGTTCACTACCGCATCGTCAGCCGGTGCGCGAGGAAAACCCATGCCTGGGCATGCCGCTAAAAACGTCGCGCGCTCAATTCGCCCAATCCAACAGAAAACGTTGCTCCCGGTAGTTCTGGCGACGGAGCCCGCGGGGCCTGCGTTAGCTCACAGGCGCTGGAATTGAAGAAGCGTCAGCCTCATGGAACGTTGCCCATCATTCAGCATATTATTAATATAAAACAATCGGTTACAAAAATACCTAAAGTGTTTTCTAGAATATGGCGCTAAGGCTACGCTGAAAAAGGTCAACGCCGTTGGGCGGTGAATCGTTAAATGCGGATGAAACAACAGACCCTTGCGATGGCGGCCGATCAAGGCGCCGGATTTGAACAGTACCGTCGGCCAACCAAACGTGATGTGTTCCTTGAGACGATGGAGCAGATCGTGCCGTGGACGCAGTTGTGTGAGGTTGTCGAGCCGTACTATCCGAAGGGGCAAGGCGGACGACCGCCAGTTGGTCTGGAGCGCATGCTGCGGATGCACTTTGTGCAGCACTGGTTCAACCTGGCGGATGAAGCCTGCGAGGAAGCGCTGCTGGACAGCACCGCATTGCGGCGATTCGTCGGGATTGACCTGGGGCGCGAGCGCGTGCCTGATGGCACGACGCTGTTGAGGTTCCGCAGACTGCTGGAGCGCAACAAGCTCGGCGAGCAGTTGTTTGCCAAGGTCGGCGAGGTACTGCAAGGGCGTGGCCTGAAGGTTGGCACCGGCACCATTGTGGACGCCACCATCATCGGTGCACCCAGTTCCACGAAGAACGCGGACAAGGCACGAGACCCCGAAATGCATCAGACGAGGAAGGGCCAGCAGTGGTACTTCGGGATGAAGCTGCACATCGGTGTGGATAGCCAGACGGGACTGGCACACACCGCGGTAGTGACCGCTGCGAACGTGCATGACAAGCATCCGCTGCCGGCTTTGCTGCATGGCGCCGAGCGGCGTGTGTACGGTGACAGCGCCTATGCGAGCCAGAAGGAACTCATCGCCAGCAAGGTATCGCGCGTCAATCAAGATGAGAACAGCGCGTCAATCAGGATGAGAACTGGCGTGGCGGCAGCGGTGGAGGGCGTAGCCCGGAAACCGCTGCCGCCACGCCGCGCCGAACAGTCCCCCGTCGTCGGGGAGCCTTGTCGGTGGTCGCGGTGGATCGGGTATGAAGGAACCTTCCATTTCACGGGAGGCTACGGTGCCCGGGCGTCACGTCAACGACCACCAGATGAGGCTCTATATGAAGTACAGAAGCAAGGAACAACCGACCAGGGCAGGCGCACGCGCCGGGTTCAGCGCCGCCACTGCCTATCGCATCGAACAGGACCCAAGACCGCCATCGAAGAAGAAGGCGCCACGCACGCGTCGCCGTGCTGATCCCCTGGCAGCAATCTTTGACGCCGAGATCGTCCCGCTGCTCCAGTCCGCTCCCGGCATCCGGCCCGTGGCCGTACTGGACGAGATGCTTCGGCGCCATCCAGACCTCCCGGGCAACGTGCGTCGCACGCTCGAGCGGCGTATTCGCGACTGGCGGGCACTCCATGGCGAGGAGCGTGACGTCATGTTCCGCCAGTGCACGAGCCCGGTCGCCTCGGATTGTCCGACTTCACCGAGATGGACAGCCTGGGCGTCACCGTGGCGGGTGTCGCGCTGGACCACCGTCTGTATCATTTCCGGCTGGCCTGCTCGGGCTTTGAGCACGCTCACGTCATCCTCGGCGGCGAGAGCTATGTCGCGCTGGCCGAAGGGCTGCAGAACGCGTTGTGGGTGCTCGGTGGCGCACCGCGCGAGCACCGCAGCGACAGCCTGTCGGCGGCGTTCCGCAATCTCGAACGCGAAGCGCGCGACGATCTCACCACGCGTTACGAAGCGCTCTGTGCTCACTACGGAATGCAGCCTACGCGCAACAACCGCGGCGTTGCCCATGAGAACGGCTCCATCGAGAGCCCTCACGGCCACCTCAAGAACGCGGTGCGTGATGCGTTGCTTTTGCGCGGCAGTAAAGACTTCGACGACCTCGATACCTATCGCCGCTTCATCGACGAGCACGTCTGTCGCATCAACGCGCGCAATGGCAAGCGCATTGAGGCCGAGCGCCCGCAGCTTCAGCCACTGCCGCCGCAGCGCACGACGGACTACGAGCAAACGCGTGTGTACGTCAGCTCCACCGGCGGCTTTGTCCTGCGCAAGGTGTTCTATACCGTCCCGTCCCGGCTGATCGGTCATCGACTGCGCGTGCGGCTGTATGACGACCGGCTGGAACTGTTCCTGGGCAGCACCGCCCTGATGACGCTGCAGCGCGGCCGTCCGGGTCCCAGTGGCAAGCACGGCCACATCGTCAACTACCGGCACATCATCCACGCGCTGCGCCGCAAGCCCATGGCGCTGCTCAACCTGGTCTACCGCGATCAGGTCTTTCCGCGAGGCCTATCGATTGACCTTCGAACGCCTGTGCGAGCAACTGCCTGAGCGTGCGGCATGCAAGACCATGGTTGAACTGCTCAGCCTGGCCCACGAGCGCAACTGCGAGGCACAACTGGCGCAGGCACTCGAGCAGTGCCTGGCCGACGGGCAACTGCCCGATCTGCACGCGCTGAGTTCCCGTTTCGAAGCGAAACCCGCGAGCCTGCCGCAGGTGAACGTCCAGCTGCCTTCGTTGCGCGACTACGAGGCCCTGCTTGGCCTGCAAATGGAGGTGGCAGCATGAATCACGAATTCGACGCCACCCGCCTGTCGCTGCTGCTCAACGATTTGCGGCTGCCCGCCATCAAGCAGATCTGGTCGAGCTTTGCCGAGCGTTCCGACACGGAAGGCTGGCCCGCGGCGCGCCTGCTCATGGCGCTGGCCGAACACGAGATCGCCGAGCGCGATCGACGTCGCATCGAACGTCACCTCAGGGACGCCAGGCTGCTGCCGGGCAAGACGCTGGAGAACTTCGATTTCGACGCGGTGCCGATGGTGTCGAGAGCGCACGTCTCGGCGCTTTGCGCTGGCGACGGCTGGCTGCGCAACGGCGCCAACCTGATTCTTCTGGGGCCGTCCGGAGGCGGCAAGTCGCACTTGTCGTCGGCCATTGGACTGAGCCTGCTGGAGAACGGCTGGAAGGTCCTGTTCGCCCGTACCACCGATCTCGTGCAGCGGTTGCAGGTCGCACGCCGCGAGCTGTCGCTGGAGTCCGCCATCAACCGGCTGGATCGATTCGATCTCCTTATTCTGGACGACTTTGCATACGTCAGCAAGGATCAGGCCGAGACGTCGGTGCTGTTCGAGCTCATCAGCGCCAGGTATGAGCACCGCTCTCTTTTGCTAACTGCAAATCAACCATTTGGCGAATGGGACCGTATCTTCCCCGACCGGGCCATGACGGTAGCCGCCGTCGACCGGCTGGTCCATCACTCCACGATCTTTGAACTGAACGTCGAAAGCTACCGTAGGCGTACCGCCCTCGAGCGCAAGCAGCAGGGACCGGGACGCCCGGCCAGTATCGCGACACCAAACAACGTCGGCGTGCCGCCGCGCCCGGAGGATCAGCAATGAAGCACAACGCACATCTGCAGCTCGTAACGCGTGACGATACATCCGACAGTTCGACGACGAAGCCCATCGCACGCACGGCCGCACAACGGCAACGCGCATACCGCTTACGCCGCAAACGGGCCGTTATAGACGCCATTGGTGAGGAAGCCTGCGCGTCACGCGTTACGATGCTGGCCCTGCTCGGCGAAGGCTTGGCGGCATTGGATAACAGCGACACTTCGACAAGGCTCATTGAGAGCAAACGCCACTGCGTAAGGCGTGTGCTCCAGGCCATCGTCACGCGTTACGCAATCGATCTCACCGACTGACGCGCTGTTCTCATCCTGATTGTCGCGCGGCACAGAATGCCTGCAGCGTAACGCGTTGCGCTGCAGGCTCTGCCCGGCGACGGCTTGGCGGCATTGGACGCCGGCGACATTCCACGATGCTCATCGAGATCAAACGCGACAGCGTAAAGCGTGTGCTCCAGGCCATCGCCACGCATTACGCAATCGTCCTCACCGGCTCGGGCGCCGTTCTCATCCTGATTGTCGCGCGGCACACGCGCGCCAGCGTCAATCAAAAACTGCGCGTCAATCAATAAACGCTTGTCAGCGCCAATCAACATCGGCATCATCAACCCCGCCGCGACATTCTCATCCTGATTGTCGCGCGTCTCTCATCCAGATTGTCGCGCCACAGGCAAGGCGCCGAAAGCGAAGGACTTTACCAACCAGCGTGTGCGCAACCGCAGTGGCGAAGTCGACCAGACCAGGCGCACGAAGAACCGTAGCAAGTCCCGGATACGCGCCCGGGTCGAGCACGTCTTCGCGGTGGTCAAGCGGCTGTGGGGTTTCGTCAAGGTGCGCTATCGCGGCCTGGCGAAGAACGCCACGCGCGCCTTCACCGCACTGGCGTTGAGCAACATCTACATGAGCCGCGAGCGACTCATGGCACAGGTGCGTCCATGAGCGGCCAAAGCGGGTCGAGAGACCCGCTTATAAGGCCCTGCGGGGCCAGGAAATCGAACCAGTCGCGTCGCTGATCTCGCATTCCGAAATTTAGCTGCAAGCCGTCGGCGAAAGCGGTGGCTTCTTCAGCGTAGCCCTAACATTTGCGCATGGCATGCACGTGAATTCCCCGATTCACGTGCATTATTCAGCCCGCGCAACGACGCGGGCTTTTTTTGCGACGCCGCCCCACCGCGTTATCCGCAGCCCATTGACGAGAAATACTCCAGCCCAACTGGCTCTCAGCTTCTCATCCAGGCGGCTACCCTTCACGCAGTATCGGCAATTAACCGTTGGCAATCGACCCAGAACCGTGACGGTTGATTCAACAGGGTGTCGACCATCCACGCATCACAATGCATGAATGCGAAATGGCATAACTTGCTCCCATCGTTTCCCGTCCCATACCCGAGATGTTTGCAACAATGCCCCGAGTGTCTCGGTGAATTGTGATGTCAGTGCGACACGTCAACGATTAAGAAACTGGAGGGCAACCGCATTCCGGGGTCCGCGCTGCGATGCCGACGCCTGAACTAACGCCCAATTGTCGGGGGAACCAGTCGAAGGCCCAGTTGCCGCGGACTCCCTTCCTGCGATAGTACCCGAGGCTGTATACGTCATATGAATGTGTTACGCACAACTTATAAATAGTTGCAAACGTTTGCCATGCGTGGGTAAACTCTCTGGATTCAACGGTTCTGTTTGCTGTATCTTTTCCATTAAGTTAGAAAGATATGTTAAACATCTCTAATAGCCTTGTCGGCTGCCAGCAAGACACCCTCGCTGGAGACGCACGGTCTGTCAGAGAATCCATATAGCTGAGAGAACACAGTGAAATCCGCCATTAAAGCGGGCGCCGTGGTAAGCCCCTACACGCCTCATAACCTTGACTTTGCAATCACGCATCTCGAGCAGGTCCTATGCGCGGAGGGTGCTGATTCGTTGTTTGCACAGGCTTACTGGCGCGGGCGGGTTCTTCAGGCATATGCAACGCCGGGGGTGATGGAAACACAACAGGAACGGCTACAGCGATTGCTTGACCTGCTCGCCAGCGCTCCCACAGATTCAAGGCCTCGAATGCAAGCTGCCTGAGAATGCTCCATCGACACAGCGGGCATCTGATGGACACACCTCAAAATGCCTGACTTGCGTGACAACAGCAAATGGTGCGGCCGCCTGCTTTCGGGTGAAGCAGAATCATCGCATCAGGGTGTGCTTTGCAAACGGCCGTTGTCAAAGTAGTTGTCGCCTCGACAATTAAATTTCAGGCGGCTTTTCGCTCCTGGTAGCGGGGTTGTGGAATGACGCCATCGTCGTCGGCCCGATCCGGATTCAGATGCACGGCATGTATGCGCTTCCAGTTGCGGGCGGGGCCTTTCCAACGCAGCGGATTACGCTGCCGCGCAGTCTCGTAGAGCGCTGCACGTCGATCCAGGATGTCCTGATCGAGATTGGCATGACGCTGGGCTGGCGTCACGAACCGGATCGCGCTGTGACGATGTTCGTGGTTGTACCAGCGCACCAACCCGGCAACCCAGGTCCGCGCGGCGAACAGGGTATCGAACGCCTCCAGCGGATAAGCGGGTCGGTACTTCAGCGTTTTGAACAGCGATTCCGAATAGGGATTGTCGTTGCTCACGCCCGGACGACTCAATGACGGCATAACGCCCAGCGCCTGCAAGGTGGCCAGCATCGTGGCCCCCTTCATCGGACCACCGTTATCGGAATGCAGAATGACCTGGTTGGGCTGTATTGCTTCACGCGCACAGAGATCCTTGAGTACCTCGCTGGCCTGGGCGCTGCTCTCTTCGGCATAGACCTGCCAGCCGACGATCATGCGGCTAAACACGTCCATAAACAGATACAGATAGAAATACTGCCCACGAATCGCCGCCGGCAGGTAAGTGATATCCCAGCTGTAGAGCTGGTTCGGCGCGTCGGCACAGACCGCGCGTGGCTTGCTGCGCACGGTCGTCGGGCGTTCACTACGCCGGTGCGCGAGTTGATTCTCCTCGCGCAGTACCCTGTAGAAGGTCGATTCCGAGGCGATGTAGCGTTGCTGGTCAGCCAGGCGTGGAACGATCTGGCTCGGCGGCAGATGACCGAATTCGGCTGAGTTCGCGACAGCCAGCAATTCGGCACGTTCGGCAGCGCTCAGCTTGTGAGGCGGCTCAAAGCAGCGTAACGAGCGCCCATCCACCGCGTCAGGCTGAGCGCCCTGCCAGCGCTGTACCGTCCGGGCGCTCAGCCCCAGCACCTCACACGCGCGTGCCTGGCGAGCACCGCCCATGGTCGCCTCGCTGATCAAACCAATCAATGTTTTGCGCTCTTCGAGGGCCGTCATTCGGCCTCGTCCCCGAACAGCGCACGATACTTTTTTTGCAGCACCAGCAGCGCCGCGGCTTCAGCCAGCGCTTTCTCCTTGCGGTTCAATTCGCGCTGCAGTTGCATATTGGCGTGCTTCAGTTCACGGACTGCCTGGGCGCTCTCGCGCCGGCTTCCTGTCCCGGCGGCGGCGCAGAAGTCCGCGCGCCATTGATCGAGATGATGGACAAACAGGCCCCGTTCACGACACCACGCGTTCAGGGCCTCCTCGACCAGCCCATGGCTCTGCTGCAAGGCCAGCAGGCGCTCTTCCAACGACCAGTCTTCCGGACGTTTTGCGTGTCCGGATCCATCGCCCCGGGTCGATGCAGCGGCACCTTTCATCCAGTTCTTCAAGGTCATTACGTTCATGTTCAATTCATCGGCCACGGATCCGATGGTGCGACTTCCGCGGTGAAAGACCTTCAATAGCGCCTGCTCTTTAAACTCGACAGAATACGTTTGTTTCAACTTCAACTTGCACCTCTGATCTCTTTAAATCAAGAAAATTCAGAGGCGACATCTATTGTGACGCAGGGGGCAAACGGACAACTGATTTGCATACCTGGTCGATGTTTTCTGGGTATCGTCAATAGCTTTTCTCAAAGGCGTCCGCAAGCGCGAAACTGCGCCCGCAGCGCATCTCAAGAAATTTAATTTTTTACGCCGGGTAAGTGACTCTCTTTGACTTCTTTTGGAACTAGATGATGCAAACGGGTACAGTGAAGTGGTTCAACGATGCAAAGGGCTTTGGTTTCATCACCCCGGACGGCGGCGGCGAAGACCTGTTTGCACATTTTTCTGAAATCCAGGGAAACGGCTTCAAATCCCTGCAGGAGAATCAGAAGGTGAGCTTCGAAGTGAAGCAAGGCCCCAAAGGCAAACAGGCTGCGACCATCACGCCGCTGTAACAAGCCGGTACAACAGCTTCCCCGAAACCATTGGCCCGCCTTGGCTGGCCAATGGTTTTTCCGCGCGCCATCGCACGCTGGCTCGTCGACTTGCACGTTCCGTGCGCGCATTTTCCCCGCTGGAATGGTGGGCCGCAGTAAAGGGACTGGCGAGACACACTCCGAAGCCCGATTGAAGGCTACGCCGGAGTAAATACAACAGCCCCGCAGTCGGCAATGTGCGTAAAGCTCCGGATAAACCGGTACGCCTGGTCGCCGATTTCAATCCGGTTTGCGCCGGCCGCCGTCAGCTGCAGTATCTCATCAACGAGCGCCACACCGATTGTCCCGTGGCCAGCCAAATCGCCCTCCGCCCCCGTTGGGTCGCCAATGTAGACAGGGCAGTCGTCTGTGCCACGACGCATCAGAATGACGCATTCCCCTTCGTCGAGCGCCAGTTCGAGATATCTGGAAAGCGTAAGCAGTGACTCGAGTGGCTGTTCATGCTGCGATGGAAGCAAGGCGGAAGTGGTGGTCATTCTCTAGTCCCCTGAAAAATCTGCTGCGAAAAAATGGTATCGGTTATGGTTCCACTATAAGCATGTTGACGCCCACATGATATCGACGCGCTTGCCGGCATCGGGCTGACCAACCTGCCAATCACGAAACCACTCCGCCATCAACGTCTTCCAACCCTATCCTGCTTGTCGGCTATCCAACTTTCGACATACGGGTCACGCGGGCATTGGCGGCCACATCCGTATCTCTAACCCAGCGTTGCCAGCAGCTTGATGAAGTCACGCTTGGCGCGATACGTCTGGCGAACGGTCTCGAGCTCATCAACGAACTGTGCGTGCTCCTTCAGCTCTGCCCGCAACTTCCCGATGGTGCGCACGATGCCGAACGCTTCGTCATATCGGGCGTTTCGTGTTCCGCTTTCGGCCGCAATTGGCAGCAGCCGGTGATATACGCCAATGGCGTCGTGCGGATGTGTCTTGCCCCGAACTGCCGCCACCGTAGCCCACATGCTTGTCGCCACTGGACCTCCGCAGAACGCATCCCATGCGGTCTCGCTTTCTCGCTCGGCAAGAAAGACCTTGACCAGTTCGGTGCGGCTCGGCGTTTGCCAGTGGCCGGGCTTCGTTTTGGTCGGCGCCTCTTCCGTGCGGACAAGCTCCCACAGATGGTTGAGTGCGCGCTCGCGCGTCGTATCGTACCGACCGGTTGCCTTAGCGACATCCATAAGCGCCGTAAACGCTTCAGCGACCGGACGCATCTCGAAGCGCTGCCACGCGAATGCATCGGCCTTTGGGAACTCGCCACGGCGCAGGTATTCCTGAATACAGAAGTCGAGCAGACGCTGGTCCACGTTCTTTCCTGATTCCTTGAGGCCACGTTCGGCCCATGCCAGACCTTCGTCGTGACGCTCGTGCTTTGCACAAAGCTCCGCGACCAGCAAAAAGCGGTATGGACTCGAAAGGTCCTTCGAGCGAATGCGAATCAATGTGTCGACATCGCCATCGAGCTCCGCGAGCCGCTCCATCGCCCGCTCCAGACGCATCCGCAGCGGCTCGAACGACCTCCGAAATTCATTGCTCGGGGCGAGCGGCGGCAGCGCGTCCCAACCGCTGCCGACGAGTTCACGGTATCTGCGCAGCCCGGCGTCGCCCAGCGGTTCCGCATATGCCGGCAGCACATCGTAGAACGTGTCCCATACGCCTTCCGTCTGAAAATCGAAGAGCCGCTCGGCGAGTTCCACCGCGTCCGGTCGCGTCTGCCGGCACGCCGCGAGATGAACAGCTGCAAGCTCCATAATTGCCGGCATTACGTCGCCGCCGGAGTCGTCTATCTGCTCGAGGCTCTTTTCAGCACCGGCTATTGCCAGCTCCGCCAGTTCGACTACCTGAGCCGCGTGTGGACCGGCGAGGCGTTGCCGCAGCATGTCGGCGAGCGACATCAGGCCGTCCCCGTACGCGCCGGCCTCGCGCCATTCGAGTGGCCGCGAAATGCGTGTTGCCTCCCGCACGGCCGTCTTCATGCTGGGCAAGTCGCTGGCATTCGCCGCGCGCGCCGCGAAAAGCAGCTTGTCCCGCAGATTGGTATCGCGCTCGACTGCCTCGAGCAGCAGGTCGCGCACGGTGTCTTCATCGAGTGTCGCGACGTACTCGCTAATCAGCTCTTCATAGGTCTTGCGTTTGTTGCGGGGCTTCACAGGTCCGGCCTCGTCAGGATGGAACACTTCGTCGCCGTTATTCTCCAGCCACGACAGTGCGACCGCAACGGCATGCTTGCAGAAGATGCCGTCGTCGCCGACGGGGCAATTGCATTCATATGTCAGCTCGCCGTCACTGCCGACGCCAAGCTCAACACTGTACCGGTGTGTGCCTTGGACACTGGCATGCAGGACGCCATCACGCTCGTCGAGTCGCGATATCGCGCCCTCGTGAAAATACGCTTTGCCCCGAGCGAAGGTTTTCAGGTCAGCGAGCGATTGGATTTCCGCGAGGATAATGACGTCGCGAAGTAGTGAGTAGCGGGACATGGCGTGCTTGTTTCTCTACGAGAGTCAATCGGCAATTCTAGCCTACGCACAGCGTGAGGTAAGGTGTTCACGTTGCCTCGACGGGTAGTACGATATTCGCTTGTCCCTTTCTAATCACACCATGCGCGATGCGTCGCTCCGCGCTGGCGTAACCATTCCACGAGCACATACGCGTAGCGCGCGGCCGTTGCTCACATGAACGGTGAAGTGAGTTCTGTCGAAGTCAATTTGGTTGTTCAAAAAACCAATTCTTTTGACCTCGCGTGTAATGAAGTGCGATTGCGCGGAAACTTGCGGCTTTTCCGCATCTGCCGACGCCGCGCTCAGGCTATCGCGTCGATGTAGCACAAGACAGTTTCCGCCGAGTGTGCGAGAACTGTGAACAGGCACGTCAGCATGTCACCGTCCAGTCGTGCACCGTCGAGTCCCGCATGGCGCAGAATCTCCGCGGCAAGCCTGCTTGTGCCCACATCACGATGCCCAGACCATCTGCCCTGCTCGATGTCTCTGGCTGACAGGTGGTACGTGCCTTCGCAGCCGTCCTCGTCGGGCGGAATGGTCAGATAACCGAACAGTTCGCCGACGGCGGCGCCGAAGTAGGTGATGGCCAGTTCGCGAGGGCTCATGGGTATGAGAAAGTAGTTGTATTCTGGCGTATAGCGTGCGCACTTCTTCCGCATCTGCAGCCGCAGCCGCAATGTCTGGTCCGGCCGATGTCATCGGCTCTGCGGCATGGCGGGAAAGGGCCCGCCGCAGCGAGCCCTTTGAATCAATCAGGTAGTGCAATCCCCGGCGGCCACCATCGCCGATGCCCTGTCAATGGACTGAACCTGCGGAGACAATCCACTCGAGTGGGTCGACCGTGGCGAAGACTGCCTCGGGAATGACGAATGAGACGCAGACATCCGTGACCTCAGGCAAACCAGAAACCCCCTTCATCGAATCGATACGCATCGCGCTTTCGAGCACGCGCCGGCCATTTGCCATGACTGCAGGCGCATTCACATCCTCCAGCGATTGCGTCAAGGCCCACACCTTGGCAGTTTCGGGCAGGAACAGCTTTCGGCGAATCAGCAGGGCGTCTTCCATGTCATTGCGGCCGAGCGACAACTGGACTGGCTCATCCTGGAGGGATTCGAGCAGTGCGACCACTGACGGTTCGAAAAGAGGAATCACGAACCGGTGTTGCAATGTGCCGACCTGCTGCGCGAGAAGACCGTAATTGCCAGAAGTCCCGCCTGTCAGCACGGTCATCTGCATCGAGCATTCCCCCCGGGCGGCCGCGAGCGCATAAAACATCCGCTCATCGACATCACCGCACAGATACCAGCCGCTAACGATTCGCTGCAGAGCCGGCCTGTCTGCCAGACTCTCGTTCACCTCGTCGGGCCGCATCACGCGACCACTGCTAACGAGCACACCATCGATGACCATTGGTTCAAAAAACATCTTTCTTGTCCTCAAGCGTACGCGGTATTGCGCAACCCGTGTAGCGACTCCGGAAAACAGCCGGTCTGATTGACCGGGCGTCAGGCTCATCATCGTCGCCTCACCGCGATGCCCAGCCGACATCGTTGCATCCGCCAGAGCTCGCACTTGCTCAGGTTGGCCATGCGATGCGATTCAAAGAGAACGTGAGGGCCCGCGCGTGCGGGCCCCAATCAATCTCAGTTCGACGTCGACGTGCAGCAACGGACAACAACACGTCAGCGCGCCTTTTTAATAACCGCCGTCAACCCCGACGGTCCTCGTAATCCCTAAACGCCAGAAACCGCAGAAAGCGAACAATTGTTGCGTAGCTACCCGTTCCAAGCTCAAGCCGCACATTCTTGGGACCAAGACGCCTTCGCTGCTTTCGCAGGGACACGCAAGCCCGCACTACGTCGACTGCCGTAATACCTCTTCTTCCTCTCATTGATGGCCTCTCACAGAGTGCCCCTTCACGCAAAGGGTCACTGCGTGTAGCGACCATGGAAATTTCGTAATCGAAAGTCCGTGCAAATACTGAAAGCCTGCGCCATTCTTTGACCCATATCTCAGAAAACGAGGGCCATCGAATGAATACAACCTGCTTTGACACAAAATCAGAAGGAGTTCGAACTGTTCTTCATATGTCTCCAGCCGTGATGGCGGCGGCCGTCGTGTCCGCCCAGAAATGTGGATTGAATCTGCGCGAGTGGCTCGACCGGGCTGTTGCCAGTCTTGTTGCTGACGACCATCCAGCGGGTGCGGCGCCCTGGTCGGTGCAGTCCGCCGACCTATTCGCGCAGGTGGCCAGCTGTTCTCCGGAGGTGCTGCGTGGACGGTGGGCACTGCTGTACGAGCATGTGCTCCTCGCGCGCGACCTTTGGCATCAACCGGAGCCAACGCCGACAGAAATCGAGGAAGGTGCATTGCCGGAAGCCCCCTACATTGTTCCGGCAAGACTGCGAAAAGCGTGGCCAAGGCTGGTCGCTACCGTGTTCACTCTTTGACGCACGCCGGGCCCACCGGTCGGCACCCCATCAGTTGCTCAACTAACAACCAAGCCTGGACCATGAAAATCAGGGTGATGACAATCGCCGAAATCGCGACCCGGCTCAATGTCTCGCGACCGTATGTCCGCCGGCTCATTGCTGAGAAGCGTCTGCGCACAATCTGGGGGCTCTGCAGCGAGCCGGTAATCGACCGCGCCGAAGCGGAAAAGTACATCGGCGCAGCAAAAGCGAGGCAGCGCGTCGCGATGGAGGTGTACATCCGAGCGTCACAGGATTTGGAGGTCGCCATCCAGGTGGGGAGAAACTACGACGACTTCCTGTCTGCCGCGAAGATGCCGGAATTGACTGAGAGCAGCCGGCTCCGGTGTGCATTTGACGCCATGTACGAGCTATGCAAGGCCGTCGTCGACCTCGAGGTGCTGCGTGCGAATATCGGAACCGACAATCCGCTGGCGTTCGCAAGCGGCGTCGTGGAACAGGCGGCCTCCAGCATGAAATGGTCGGCGGATGACATCGAGCATGTCTTTGCCCTGTGCACGTGGGCCGTCGATGTCTCACCGCTGCCACCATTGCCATTGTCCCCAGACGACGCCGTTGCGCTCGCCGAACGAGTCCTTGCTGCATACCTGGCGGCGCAAGCCAGACGCGAAGTAGAGCTCGAGCTGCCTGCTGACGGCAATCACCAGGTAAAGACTGACATGCCACGCGGGAATTGGCGGAACGACTTCGAGCGTCTGGCGCGCCGACATCGCCGACGGCTTGTGCGCAACGACATGTTGCTGCCGGCGGGCGCGTTCTGTCAGCGCCGGGGTATCTCGCCGGACGAATTGGCGCGCCTCGAGCGGCGTCGGGAAATGTTCGGTATCGAGATTGCGCGCAAGATGTACTACCCAGTTCCGCTGGCTGACATACCGCGTACACAGCGAGCGCGACTCGCCAGGATGTGCCGGCTTTTCACCGAGCACGTACCCGTCTGGAGCAGATGGGACACCCTGGTGTCCCCACGGGGCTCTCTTGGCGGCATCACTGGCCTGCGCGCGCTTCGCTATGGAGCTTCATATCGACAGGCGCTCAAACTGGCAAAGGGCATCTCCGAGGACTGGAGGCCACGTTGGTGACGACTATGGTCAGCATTTACGTGGGCGAGTACGACGGCAAGGAACTATCTCTCGTTTGCTCCGGTACCACAGGGACCGACGGGACCGTCTGGCAGCGCATGGCTGGCGCACTAGGAGACCTTTTCCCCCGGCCTCCCTACCCGCAGTCCAACTGCCTGACCGTGTTCGTTCACGAAAAGTCGTCGGTCGTGGACGCCCTTCGCCTGGACATCGTATGCAGAGATGGCCTCGCCTACACGAGCGTGCAAAGCAGGCGGCCGCGCGTCGACCTTGAACCCGTTCCTGTCGGCATGAACGACGACGTCGTCGCCGTTGCTCGCAAGGTGATTGATGTCCTTTGTCCGCTGACCGCGGTTTCCGTGCATGCTGGCGCGTACATGGCGCACGAACTCACGTCGGCGATGCCGTTGGTGTGTACAGGAACGCATCGCAGCGTCCTGGGAGAGACCTTGTGGGAGCGGACGGCGCTCGCACTGCGAGACGTCGTGCCGGCTGGACCCTACCTGAGCGCCGATGTCGCGACGATATTCGTGCGCGGCAGCGATGGCCTGGTCGTCCGGTTCGACGTCGCGCGGACCGAGCGTGGCTGGGAAGTCAGTATCGTGCAGGGCGGCCTACCCCGTTGGGCACACGCACCTTTCCCCGTCGAGACGGGTGAAGACGTGGTCGCGGTCGCACGAAAGATTTTCGCCGCAGGCCTTCCGGAGAGCCTTCGATGACCACACCCGATGAGCGCACCAGAGCGCTACAGCAGGCCCGAGACTTACTTATCGAGCTGGCGTACGGGAATCGTCAACTCGTGCGCAGAGCGCTGCGTGACGAAGCCGTGACGATACTACGGCACTTCCCCTACTCCGAAGCACTACCGCCGGCAAACCGTGAACGCTAACCATGACAGACCTCCCAGACGATTTTCCGCACGACACAATGCCCGCGGTCGCGCCGGGCATGCAGAACAAGATTGGCGTCATCCTTTCGTGCGGCCACTACGTCGCTGGACAGACTGACCAGGACCGAGCGGAGCGCTACAACATATGCGCGGGCCTGGGACACCAGCTCGTGTCCATCGCACGCAAAGATGCAGCGAAGCGCCCGGCCGACCCTCACGACGTGACGCTCGCGCGTGTGCGCAAAGCGATTGCGACCACGGCATCGCGTCCGCCTGCAGAACTGGATTGGCTCATGCGCCGCGTACGAACCCTTCTTAACTGGTGACAAGATGCTGAGAGTAACTGTCGAACTGTGGCCAGGCGGCCGCGAAAGCGGAAAGAGAGTGATTGGTACTGCGGACATAGCGCGCGTTAAAAGCGGCGCGCTCGCTGCTTACGAAATCGAGCTGCATGATGAATTGCTTGGCGACATCGGTACCGCGAAGCTGCACGACTATCCCCGCTACTCCGCGAGCGTGCTGGACTTAGTCGCGCGCGGCATCGCCGCTGCGCTGGCCGACGGTAGAGAGGAGCTGCCTGCCCGCCCAGTGCTGCCGGAGGTTACTGTGTACAAAAGCAGCGACGGAATACCGTACGTGAGGCTGTATGAAATTCCTGAGCCGACACGGACGCTTTTTCTGCATAACTTGTCTGGCTCGACACATAGCGCAATGGCCGGCGACCCGCGGCCGATGGACTGTGCATACGCGTGGGACTGGGAAGACTTTTTAAGCGGCGGACGATGACATAGGCACTGACGGCAGACGAGCTGACGCGGAGGCGTACCGTTTGCAAGCAAAACGACGTGGGCGCAAGGCGCTGAAGGAACTGGCGCGCGTGTCGCAAGAAATGGGCATTTATAGAAAGCAAGAATGAGCACCATCCCGACACCACCGCCGGTCGCCACAGGCGGCCTTATTCTTTACCTCGACTACGACGGGGTCCTCCACCCCAAAAACGTGCTGATGCGCCCTGGCAAAGGCCCGTACGTTGGGTCCCCGGAGGGGCACGCTTTATTCGAAAACTGCGAGTTGCTTGAAAAGGTCCTGCTGCCTTACCCCGATGTGCGCATCGTTTTGTCGACAAGCTGGGTGCGTGTTTTTAAAAACGTCGCGAAGGTGTCGAGGCGGCTCACGCCCGAACTGCGCGCAAGAGTGGTAGGGGCCACTTACCACCGCGACATGGACGAAGTGCTTTTCACCCAGAACCCGCGTGGCATGCAAGTGTGGTCAGATGTACTGCGCCGCAAGCCGCTCGATTGGCTTGCGCTGGACGACGACTACTTTGACTGGCCAGCGCACTGTGTCGACAAGCTGGTGCGCACGCACCCTATTCTGGGCATGTCGACGCCTGTGGTGCTTGCCGATTTGCGAGCAAAACTAGCCCTTATGCACGGGGAACCGTAGAAAACAACCCGCTTACGGATACGGAGGCGTATGTGATGGTATTCGAGCTGATAGAACAGCTGAAGCGCATGGACCCGCACTGGTCGGTGTGTCACCTGGGCCCGTACGACTTGCGCGAGCACGCGGATGAGGTGCACGCCGTGGAAACGAACCTCGACGCAGCAGGGGTTGTGTTTTTACTTACTCGCCTGCCGCCAGCGGTAGTCGGGCGGATGCCCAAGGACCGCGAGTAGCTACCGACTGCAACTCGGGGGCTCAGCCCGGAGCCCTGAAGCCGCAATGCATGGAGAGTGACGATGTCCGTGTACTACAGCGTCGATAGTCTTGAGCGCAGCGCGCGCCGGTGGCGCCGGCGTGCAGTTCAGCGTGGGGAGTTCTTGTCAGCAAGGGCGTTTTGCCAACGGCGAGGCGTCTCACGCGCGGCGTTGCGCCGCTTGATGCATCAGGGGGACGTCTTCGACGTCCAGATTGGTAACAGACGGTACTACCCCGCTGTGCTTGCAAGCGTCAAAGGCGTGCGGCTGTCGCGCCTGAATCGCATTTGCCGACGCATGCGCGTGGTACCAGCATGGCTTCTGTACGACGCGCTGACGACAAGCAGGGAGACGCTAGGCGGCAAGACGGTCGTGCAGGTGCTTCGCCGCGGCGCCGGTTACAGGCGCGCTCGATGGTACGCGGGGAGAGCCGTTGCCGCAGAAGAAGCTGACGCGCTCATCCGCGCTAGGCTGAGGTCAGTGGCTCGTGCGGTCAAAGTGAGCCTTGCCGACATGTAGCTAAGGGGAGCAGGTATGACTGGGAAAATAGAATGCTTGCACTGACGTTCTACGCCGGCGAATACACCGGCGACAAGAATTCGCTGACGCACTTGTGCGACATAGAGGGCTCCAGCACACCCGGTGGTCGTCCACCGTTCACTACGCTCGAGGAAGCACGCCACGTGCTTGAGACGTGCACGGAGCGATATAGCACGCCGACGTCGACAGAACCCACGCTGACGGTCTTTATTGGCCGCAAAAAGCGCGGCAAGACAACGCCGCTAGCGCGGCTTGATGTTCTGCTTCAGGATGGGTTGGCGCGCGCAAGCATCGTCCGCGACCACGCTCAGTCGGTAGCCGTAGGGCCGGTGGCTGTGGACAGGGACGATGACGTCGCCACGATTGCCTGCAAAGTCCTCACAAAGTATTTACGAGAATGACGATGACGCTCCACGCACCTGATGACTTCCCTTGGGATAGGACGCCACCGTTGCTTAGTGGCTCGCAGCCAAAATTGGCGGGACGAATGATTAACGGTCGCTTTGTGGTGGGCCAAACCGCAGAGGAGCGCGATGAGCGCTGGGACCTATGCGAAGACCTTGCGCGGCAGCTGGTCCCGAAAACCCTAAAAGACGCAGAAAAACACCCCGAAAACACCCGCGACGTAACGCTGCGGCGCATGCGGCGCGCTTTGGCAGCTAAAAATTGGGTCTCCCGCGCGGAAATGGACTGGCTGATGGAACGGTTGCGCATCTTGCTTGGTTGGTAGCAATCTCCATTTCGGCGGTTACATGAGAATCAGAATTGAAGACAAACTCGTCCGCTCCATCAAACAACGCGAGGGCGTTGTGATTCTGCGTTCCGAGGTTGCGTCGTTGGGTAGCGCCGCGCAGGTGGGTCGCGTGCTCGCAAAGCTGGTGGGTGATGGGAGGCTTGTGCGTGTAAGCATCGGCGTGTATGCCAAAACTCGTCGCAACAAGTTCACCGGGCAATTGACGCCAGCGGCGACGTTTGAGGCTATAGCCGCGGAAACGTTTCGCAAACTCGGCATTGATGTCGCGCCCGGTCGGCTAGCACGCGAGTACAATGCCGGGCTTACGAGTCAGATACCGATGGACGGCGTTGTGTGCACCGGCAAACGCCGGATTAGCAGAAAAATCCAAGTTGGAAGCCGGACAGTAAAGTATGAAATCTAAAGGTCGTCAGGGTCGACCTTTACCGCACGAGGCACTGATTTCAACCTGGCGAGAATGAGCCGCTCGGAATGGTCACGCGGCAATCCGTTGATGCCAAAGTCCTCGTCAACTGGTCCCAGTGCAAACCCGAACGCGAAAGTCGCACAGCCTCGCGCTGTTCGGGCGTGGCTGTCAATAACTTTGGCGACACGGTGTACGGCACGCGCAGAGTGCGGCCGTCGGACAGTTCGACGGTAAAGCTGTCGACGGAGAAATTGACCGCCACGGGGTGCGGCGTCACGTCGTGCTCTGATGTCAAGCGGGTATGTGTCAACCTCGAACGCTGTGCCGACCGATGTACGGGCGACCGCGTATAAGCCGGCCGAGACCGAAACCCACCACCGATGCGGCCACTGGCACGAGGAGCAACGGCGCCGATGACCGCACGATTTTCCACCAATCAACTGCTGCCCAATCCCAGCCAGCATGCATCGTCGTCTCCCTCGCATCGGTAGCACCAGTATAAGCGCCGCGCACTTGCATTTGGGCTCAAGGATTTGCAAACGACAGCCGTAATCCTGTTGCCGGCAGAGTGTCGGCCGGGCGCGTGCGTCCGTTGCAACCATACAAGAGGAACACGAGGAAACTGATGGCAAAGATTGAGTCGTACAAGGCAAAACCGACGCCGCTCATTTTCGAAGACGAAGAGAGCACAAAACAGGTAAGCGCGCTGCTCGAGTTTGGTGGGTGGAATCCCGCAAAGAAGGCAATGACACCGATTCGCGTGGGCGCACTGGCTGCAAAACCTGGCGCACCGATGATTAGCTGGGTATTTGACAGCCTGGCGGCAGCCGCAGAAGCCGGAGTGCTCGAGGGGGAGGAGTGGCTGAAGCAGGTGTTTGCAAGCGACGACGACTTGCAAGTGCTGGTGGAACTACTGCAGGAAAGTGGCGATGTCTGGTGGTTGAATGACCGCCATTTTTGGGCACTCCAGCACCTCGGCTTAAATGAAGATGATGCGGCGACTTACACTGGCGTCGCCAATGCACTAGCACAGATTGCTGAAGACGCCTGAGCGCAGCGGCACGCCATAGATGTGAAAAAGGCCATGCTCCGAAACCGGAACATGGCCTAATTTTCATGGTGCGTGAGGCCGGACTCGAACCGGCACGAGATTGCTCCCGTCAGGACCTAAACCTGGTGCGTCTACCAATTTCGCCACTCACGCGAATTTTTATACCTGGCAGGCGGGACCGCTGCGATATCGCGTGCGATACAGCCCTCTGCGAGACGTCGAACTTCTGCGAGACGCCGCAAGAACCCTTATTCTACGCGGGTTCCGGCGATTTTCAGTCCTGCACCCACCAAGTGGAGCGTCAGGACCTAAACCTGGTGCGTCTACCAATTTCGCCACCCTCGCAGCCGGGCAAAACGCTGTGCGTTCTGCCCGTTGTCCTGCAGGCTCACGATCGCGTAAAAAAACCGCGCCCGAAAGCGTAAGCGCGAGATTCTAACCGATTGATTCGCGCTTGTCTGCATTTGCGCATGCATCTGCCCGAGGGACGTCGATGCTACAATTTTTGGCTAATTGCACGCGCGCCGTGCCCTCTTCGCCTGCCCTTCCCCCACATTCCAATCCCGTGAATTTCGACGAATATTGCCAGCAGAAAGCGGCGCCGCCCGGATCGAGCACTTACTATGCGCTTCGCCAGGCTCCCGCGGCAAGCCAACCGCTCCTGACCGCGCTGTTCGCGCTGCGCCGCGAGTTCGAGGAAACCGTCAAGGAAACCAGCGATCCGGCCATTGGCCGCACCAAACTCGCGTGGTGGCAGAACGAAATCGCAGCGCTCGCGTCGGGCTCGCCGTCGCATCCGGTTTCAAAGGCGCTGGCGGCTTATCTGCCCGACGTGCAGAGCGAGTATCCGGCGTTACAGGCATTGCTCGCCGGCTTCGAAATGGACCTCGATCAGGCGCGCTACCTCGACTACCCGAATCTGCGGCGTTACGTGCAAGGGGTCGGCGGGACCTTCGCGTCGCTGGTCGCGCGCGCTACGGCAAAAGACGGCGCACAGGCGCCGAGCTGGTCCGCGCCGCTCGGTGAGGCGTTGCAGCTCGCGCAGTTCGTCGTCGAAACCGGCAATGATGCGCGCCACGGCCGCATCTATATTCCGATCGACGAAATGCAGCGCTTTAACGTCACCGCGGCGGATCTGATCAATCGGAAATATACCGATGCGTTTACCGAGCTGATGCGTTTCGAAACCAAACGGGCCCGCGATGCGCTGCATGCCGCGCTCGCCGCCATACCCGCGAATGAGCGGCGCTCGCAGCGCACTTTGGTGGCGCAGGCGGCACTCGCCTTGGCGCTGCTCGATGAAATCGAACGCGACGGCTATCACGTGCTGCATCAGCGCATCGCGTTGACGCCGATCCGCAAACTTTGGATCGCGTGGCGCGCGAGGTAAGCGAGGTATGCGAGGTATGCGAGGTAAGTGGGCTAAGTGGCCTAAGCGGGCCTGGCGGGCGACACAATGGCCGCCTCCTCATGCTGAGGCGCAAGCGCCGCCAACTATTAGACACCTGCTAGCAACGACGTCGGCTCGAACCGCTCCTCCAAGATCGTACGCGTCGAGTTGGCTGCCCACCTCAAGCTGATGTGCAAACCCCGCTAATTTTCAGACCCGTAGCAACGGCAGCGGCTCGAACCGCTGCTGAAGGATCGTGGATGCGTCGAGTCCCCACCACGGCCCGAGGACGGTCGCATAGAGTTGCCGGAAATCGACGCCGACCGGCAAATTGCCATTGCCGTCGAGCCGGGCAAGCACCGGCGGCACGCCATACAACCCGCCCAGCACGCGCCCGCCCATCACGAAATGCGGCGCCACGGTGCCGTGGTCGGTGCCGTTACTCTGATTCTCACGCGGACGCCGGCCGAATTCGGCATAGGTCATCACCAGCGTCTCATCCCAACGGCCGAGCTCCGTCAGCGCCGACTTCATCGACGCAAACCCCTCGGCCAGTTGTTTGAGCAGTGCCGTCTGCTGACCGGGCTGGTTCTGGTGCGTATCGAAACCGTTCAACGTCAAACGGATCACCGCGACGCCCTGCCCGCTCTTCGGCTGTCCCTGGAGCGTGTTTCCCACGGGGACTTGCTTCGGGGCGTCGCTGGCGGCGAGCACTTGCATCGCCGCCCTGATCGAACTGCCGAATGCCCCGCCGGGGAACACCGTCTTCAATTGCGCCTCACCTTGCGTGGGAC
Organism: Paraburkholderia sp. RL17-337-BIB-A; assembly: GCF_046025895.1. Classification (NCBI taxonomy): domain Bacteria; kingdom Pseudomonadati; phylum Pseudomonadota; class Betaproteobacteria; order Burkholderiales; family Burkholderiaceae; genus Paraburkholderia; species Paraburkholderia sp. RL17-337-BIB-A. Next base: position 2,496,881 of record NZ_JARESY010000001.1, read on the forward strand.
GCAGATGGTCGGCGGCTTTCACGATGTCGTTCTCGACGTCGAGAATGTGCGCCAATTCCGGATTACGCTCGTGCAGCGACACTGGTGTCGCGAGACGCGCAGCCTTGACGAACTGCGCCGGATTGACCAGCGCGATCGCACGTGCGCCGTTGGCAAGCGGTCCCATTTCCGCGCTGCCGATCACCAGGCCGTCGGCCGCAAAACCGGCGGGCACCGGCGTCTGCGCGAATGCCCGCGTGAGCCAGCCCTCGCGCAGATATTGGTCCGACCGCGACGCGGTATCCCAGATCTCGATCGAGCGGAAATGCGACAGGTTCGGTTGCACATAGCTGACGCCCTGCACGATCGCCAGTTGCCGGCTTTGCCAAAGCGGCATCAGCGGCTGCAACGACGGATGCAGCGCGGTGCGCTCGTCGAGTTGAATCGCGTGCTCGCGTTTGATGCCGATGTTTTTGCGCAGTTGATAGTAAGTGGGATCGGCAAACGGAATCACGGTATTCAAACCATCGTTGCCGCCCTTCAGTTCGACGAGAATCAGCAGGTTGCCATAGCCGCGATTCGTTGGGCTGCTCAGGGCTGCCGCCGCTTGTGCCATTTCTGCTGCTGATGTCGCTTCTGCCGCTTCTGCAGCTTCCGCGCCGAACGCGCGTGGCAACCAGAGTGTCGCGCCGGCGGTTGCGCCCATCGAGAGAAAGCTGCGTCGGTTCATCCTGCACCTCGTTCGATTGTCATGGCGCGTGTCCTGTTGCCGTCGACGGACCGTTCATTTCCGCTGCTCATCGTCGCCAGACAGTTGAGCGGTTCAATTCCGCCGCCGGCCCCGGTAGTTCACTTCAACTGATACGCCGGGTCCATCAACAACGCCTCCAGATAAGCGCTGGCGGTCGAATCGGTGTCGATTGCGTCGACCGGCGTGAGCGGCAAGGCCGCGTGCTGCAACTGGAGCTCGGCCGAAAGCCCGGGCTTCGCCGTCGGCGCGGTGTTGTACTGCGCAAGCCATGTGCCGATGTCAAAGCGCACGCCGCCTTGGCCTGCCTGGCCGATGCGCGCCATTGCGCGTTGCAGTGGAGATTTCGTCTGCCTGTTATCTGCTGCGGCGCTCGCCGCGATCTTTGCATTCGTCGGAGTACTCATGCGTTGTGGACCGGCGGCCTCAGTCGCGCGAAACAGTTGCTCGACGAATTGCTTGCGCGCAAGCAGCGTCGAACTATTGATCCATATCGTACCGCCCGGCCACCCTTTGACGTTCGGCGGGTAAAACAGGTTCTCGTCGAGTGTGCGGAGCTGCGCCGCGAACGGCGCCGGGTTGTCATAGCCGATATCGAACGCACGCAATGTCCCAACAACGAACTCAACCGGCGATTTCACAAGGACGCCGCGATCGTCTTCGCTTCAGAACGCGTCGCTCATGAAGAGGCCGCGCAACGCCACCTTGATATCGTAGTGACTCGCGCGGAACTGCGCGGCGATCGGTGCAATGCGAGTGGGGTCCGGCGTATCGGAGACGAACTCGCGCCACAGCCTGGTTGTGACGAAGGTCGCGGTTTCCGGTCGCGCAAGCAGGATGTCGAGCACCTGATCGCCGTCGAGCGGACCGGTTTGACCAGGCACGGTCTTGTCGCCGTCGTCGTGCTGGTTGGCACGCCACACGTAGGCTTGAGTGTCGGGATCGAGGCCCCATCCCGTGTAGGCACGCGCCGCTTCCGATACGTCGCGCTGCGTGTAATGCCCTTCGCCGAGCGTGAACAGTTTCATTACCTCGCGGGCGAAATTTTCATTGGGCTTGCCCTTGCGATTGCTCGCGCCATCGAGGTATTGCAGCATCGCCGGATCTTTCGCGAAGGCGTGCAACAGTTCGCCGAAGTTGCCGAGCGCGTCGCGTCGCAACAGCATGTTTTGCTGCTCCATCTGCTGCGGATAGTGAACCTTGTCCTGACCCGACGTGAAATGGTTATGCCAGAAGAGCGTCATGCGCTCGGTCAATGGCGACGACGTGCTCAAGATCTCGCGCACCCACCATGCACGTAACAATTCGTAACGCTGACCGCGCAGTTTTTGCTCGTCGTGGCGCCGGTCATCTGTCCATGTCTTGAGGATTTCGCGAGTCGGGATCGGTTCGAGCACCCAGTCCGGCAGCGGCGTGACAGCTTCGGTTCGAGCTGTCGCCAGCACCTTGTCGACGGCCTGCTCTCGCCTGAGTCCAACGTATTGCGCGAGCTCGCCGCTATCGGGCGCAAAGCCCACGCGCGTCAGGAAGATGTGCGCGTCGTCGGCGTCAAGGATGTCCTGCTCGTTAGAGGAAAGAGTTGACCGAGCAGACGGCGCGCGATGTTTGCCATGGAGAGCATGAGCCGCGCCTTGCTGCACAGCTGACGCCGGAACCCACCAGCAGGTCACGGCCGCGAGCGCGGCGGCGGTGACTGCAAGGCGTCGGCTGCTACCATGACCGCCTGTCAGCGATTTCATCATCGATCATCCGGTTGCGAGGCGTCGCCAAAGGAATTTCGCGCATGAAATCGCGCTGCGCTCTGGCGACTCAACGGGCAGACGGAACGGCAAAGTTGACGGGCGACGCGCAACGGAATCTTTCGCGCGCGCACAAAGCGCGCCTGGCGCGCCCGGCCCAGGCACGAAAATGGCTACCGTTTATAGAGTTCCCGGACAGCGTCTTCGATGTGCTGCCGTAACAGACGCCGTTCGTCGGGCGTCATATGACCATCACGACGACGTTGATCAAGATCGGGGGGGACCGCAGTGCGCAACATGATGTCTGACGCAGGGCTTTCGTTGGTGGGGGGGTGGCGATTCGACCTGGGATTAGCGGACCTGGGTGCGCGCTCGCTCGCAGCTCTCTCGGCCGTGGGCTGGGCGTGGGCGAGCGTTGGTCCTAGTGTGCCTGCAAGCGTCCCGGCTACCGCCAGTGCAATTACGCTTAGGCGCACATTCGGCCAAACCCCTCCCTTCATGTTGTTCCCTTCGTGGCGCGGCAACCGGCTACCTCAAATGCGTATACAGACCCCGGTAGCGAGCCGGGTGCGAGAGTTTTAGTCGAGTGAAGTATCCACCGAACAGCCGCATTCAGTAAAGGAGTCTACCTGCCCCTGCTTTACGTCGTGCCACAGTGCGGGTAAATTTTGTAACTGACTGTAACCCGCTAAATGATGCAACCGCGCACCCCTTTCTAATCGCGCTAAGATGCCGACCATGGAAACTAAAAACCCTTCGAAAATCCTCGTCGTCGACGACGATCCGCGCCTGCGCGATCTGCTGCGCCGCTACCTTGGTGAACAGGGCTTCAATGTCTACGTTGCCGAGAACGCGCCGTCCATGAACAAGCTTTGGGTGCGTGAGCGATTCGATCTGCTCGTGCTCGATCTGATGCTGCCGGGTGAAGACGGCCTGTCGATCTGCCGCCGCTTGCGCGGCAGCAACGACCGCACGCCGATCATCATGCTGACAGCCAAGGGTGAAGACGTTGATCGTATCGTCGGGCTCGAAATGGGCGCCGACGACTATCTGCCCAAACCGTTCAACCCGCGCGAACTGGTCGCGCGGATTCATGCGGTGCTGCGCCGCCAGTCGCCCTCGGAGTTGCCGGGCGCGCCGTCCGAAACCACCGAAGTGTTCGAGTTCGGCGAGTTCGCGCTGAATCTCGCCACGCGCACGCTGACCAAGGCCGGCCAGGAAATTCCGCTGACTACGGGTGAGTTCTCGGTGTTGAAGGTATTTGCGCGCCACCCGCGTTCGCCGCTGTCGCGTGAAAAGCTGATGGAGCTTGCGCGCGGCCGTGAATACGAAGTGTTCGACCGCAGTCTTGACGTGCAGATTTCGCGCCTGCGCAAGCTGATCGAACCTGATCCAGGCAGTCCACGTTTCATTCAGACCGTTTGGGGTCTGGGCTACGTGTTCATTCCTGACGGCGCAGCCTGAGATTGCTCTCATCTACTGTGTCGACCAGAGTTGGCGCTTTAGCGCCTTATCTCTGGTCCCATGCAAAGCAGTCGACCAGAGTTGGCGCTTTAGCTGTCGACCAGAGTTCGCACTTCAGCGCAATAACTCTGGTCCCGTGCAAGATAGTTTCCAATAAGAAGGGCCCATGCGGATCGACCGGCGCCTCCTGACGCTCGCGTTCGGCGGCCTTTTCTGGCGGACCTTTCTGTTGATCGCGCTGCTGATCGCAGTCAGTCTCGCCGCGTGGTTCCAGAGCTTCCGGGTGATCGAACGCGAGCCGCGCGCACAGCGCGTGGCTTTGCAACTGGTTGCCATCGTCAAGCTCACACGCACTGCGCTCCTCTATTCCGATCCCGACCTGCGGCGCGCCCTGCTGCAGGATCTGGAGAGCAATGAAGGGGTGCGCGTGTACCCCCGCGAAACCACCGATAAGTACAAACTCCAGCCCGACGAGTCGCTGAACCGGCTGATCGAACACGACATTCGCGGCCGCCTCGGCGACGACACGGTCATTGCACAGAGCGTCAACGACATCCCCGGCGTCTGGATCAGCTTCAAAATCGACGACGACGACTACTGGGTAGCGCTCGACCGCGATCAACTGGACAACGCGACAGGCTTGCAATGGGCTGGCTGGGGGGTGTTCGCGCTGGCGCTATCCCTGTTTGGCGCGGCCTTCATCACAAGTCTCGTGAACCGCCCGTTCGCCCGGCTCGCCATGGCCGCGCGCAAGGTGGGCTCGGGCCAGTCGCCTGAGCCCTTGCCTGAACGCGGCATGGGTGTCGCCGCCGAGACCAATCGCAGTTTCAACCAGATGGTGCAGGACCTCGAACAACTCGAGGCCGACCGCGCGCTGATGCTCGCGGGTATTTCACACGATCTGCGCACACCGCTTGCACGCCTGCGGCTCGAAACCGAAATGAGCCCGTCCGATCAGGCCACCAAAGACGCGATGGTCGACGACATCGAGCAGATGGACATGATCATCGGCCGGTTCCTCGATTACGCTCGTCCGGTACAGCGGGTACCGGAGCCTGTCGATCTGTCGGTGATCGCCGGCGAATTGGCCGCGCGGATGCAGAGCGAGGACAGCATGCGGCTGATCACGCGTCTTGCGCCGTCGGCCGTGATCGAGGCAGATGAAACCGACATGCGGCGCGTGGTCGGCAATCTGCTGGAGAACGCGCGCAAATACGGCTTGAGCGATGGCGACGGCATACCGCATGTGATTCTCGAAACGCGGGTGTCGCACTCACGGGTCGAGTTGTCCGTTGTCGACGAAGGACCCGGAATTCCTGAAGACCAACTGGCCCTTGTCACACGACCGTTCTACCGTGTGAACTCGGCGCGCACCCAGGCGAACGGCACTGGGCTGGGCATGGCCATTGTGCAGCGACTGGTCGGCCGTTATCGCGGCGCGCTGCGACTGCGCAACCGCACGCCGGGACCTGGGCTCGAAGTGACGATCGAGTTTCCGCTGGCAAAAGGCGCCTGATTTGCCGCGCCTCTGCACGGTTTCTGCGACCACCGGCCGCGTCGAATATCAGCACGCGACTTGCTACTATCAAACTAGTGGACGAGCGATCCAATAGGCCAATATCGGGGACGACTAACGTGCTCGTTATGGCGAGCCGGTAGCCTCAGCATGCAATTTTTCCATCAGACGAAGGAGTATTCGCATGAAAACCGTTGGCGATAAAGTCGAAGCGTTCACCGTCACTGCTGCCAAGCCGGGCTTCAATAACCACGAAGAAAACGGCGTTTCCGCATTCGAAGAGATCACGGAGCAGTCATTTCCGGGCAAGTGGAAGATTATCTATTTCTACCCTAAGGATTTCACGTTCGTCTGTCCGACGGAAATCGTCGAATTCGGCAAACTGGCCAAGGATTTCGAAGAGCGCGATGCGGTCTTGATGGGCGGCAGCGTGGACAACGAATTCGTCAAGCTGGCATGGCGCCGTGAGCACAAGGACCTGAGCAAGCTGAACCATTATTCATTCGGCGACGTGAAGGGCGAGCTGATCGACCAACTGGGCGTGCGCGACGCGGAAGAAGGCGTGGCGCTACGTGCAACGTTCATCGTCGATCCGGACAACACGATCCAGCACGTTTCGGTGAACAACTTGAACGTCGGCCGCAATCCGGAAGAAGTGCTGCGTATTCTGGACGGTTTGCAGACGGACGAAGAGTGCCCTTGCAATCGCGCAGTCGGCGGCTCAACGCTGTAGGGAGCGCTGTCGGAAGCTTGCAAAGCTTGAATGATGATTAATGCTGTTGCGCAGTGTATTGCTGCTGAGGGGAGTAGTTGTTTGGTGCGATAGCGCGAATGAGGTTTTTTTGCTGCGCGCTAGTGCGTTTGTGAATGTTTTTGGTGTTTTTGTTTTTTTTGGTTTTTTCTGGTTTGGCTTGTTGGTGTTTTCTTGATGTGGTTGCCTGTGCGGTGCTTATTATCTGTTTTCTCATGGTTTTGGCCTTTCCTTGAATTGTTATTGGTCTATTAGTGTTGCCCCTGTGCGAGGCGGCACTTACTTTCTCTGCCGCCGCAAAGAAAGATAAGCAAAGAAAGCGGCTCACACCGCTAATTCTTAAGCGGGTCCCCCGCACAGTCGCGGTAGTGGTGCATCTGGAATCTGTGTTTTCGCACATTTGGCGTGAGTGACCAGGCAGTCATACTTCCGGCGGCGCTGCGCGCGCCGAAGAGCAGGGCATACACCACTCGCTACGCTTTAGCGCTATCGTTTGCGCGGTTCCATGGCATGTCATTGCACCGCCACCGCGACTTCAATAGCGGAATACCGCCAAGCGGGTTTGCCCATGAAGTGCAGAAACGATTCGCCGAGGCAAGGCCAACAGCCCCCACCACGCTCAAACGGAGCCGTGGTTTCCCAAGCAGACCCATCCGCGACGCTCGCAGTGCGGAGTGGGAGCTGATGATGGCTTTGTCACTAAAGCTAAATGTGCGAAAGCACAGATTCCAGACGCACCACTACCGTGACTGTGCGAGGGGCCCGCTTATGCGCTAGCGGTGTGAGCCGCTTTCTTTGCTTATCTTTCTTTGCGGCGGCAAAGAAAGTAAGTGCCGCCCCGCACAGGGGCAACACTAATAGACCAATAACAAATCAAGGAAAGGCCAAAAGGTCAATTCAAGGAAAAGCCAACCCCGCAGGCAAACACACAATCAAGCGCCGCGAAGGCAAACAAAACAGCAAAACCCCAACGCCGCAGGCATCCAGAAGCAAGCGCCGCACGGCAAAAAAACCAACCATCAATTCTTGATTAACAAAACCACAGCCTGCGCCTCAATCCCTTCCCCACGCCCGAGGTAACCCAGCTTCTCATTAGTCTTGGCCTTAACATTCACCCGCTCAACCGGCAGGTCAAGATCCGCAGCGATATTAGCCCGCATCCCTTCAATATGAGGCGCCAGCTTGGGCGCCTGCGCCACCACACTGCTATCCACATTAGCAATAGAAAACCCAGCAGCCTTAACCCGAGCAAGACATTCCCGCAACAAAACCCGGCTATCCGCGCCAGCAAACGCCGCATCGGTATCGGAAAAATGCCGCCCAATATCCCCCATCGCGGCAGCGCCAAAAATCGCGTCCGTAATCGCATGCAACAGCACATCCGCGTCCGAATGCCCAAGCAGTCCGCGCTCATAAGGAATCGTCACGCCGCCGATAATCAACGGACGTCCCGGCACCAGCGCATGCACGTCATAACCCTGCCCAATTCTAAAATCCATATGCGTCAAGCCCTCGATTCCATTAACTAAAATTTGATTGATCCAGATTGATCCACTCAGGAAGCCGAAGACGGCCGACTCAGAATCGCCTCGGCCAGATCGAAGTCTTCCGGATACGTAACCTTGAAGTTGCGCAAATTGCCCTGAACCAACTTCGGCGCGTGTCCCAGCCATTCGATTGCGCTTGCTTCGTCAGTCAGATCGTGACCGTCAGCCTGCGCGCGCAAAATCGCCGTGCGCAACATGCCAATGCGGAACATCTGCGGCGTCTGCGCCTGCCACAGCCCATCGCGCGCTTCGGTGCGGGCGATTCGCCCGTCGGACGACCCCGCGTCGATCCGCTTCAAGGTGTCCGCCACCGGCAACGCCATGATGCCGCCCACCGCGTCGTCCTTCAGCGCACCGGTCAGCGTGCGGATCAACGAAGGCGTAATGCCCGGCCGTGCCGCGTCGTGCACCAGCACCCAATCGTCGTCGTGCGCGCCGAATTCGGCCAGCGCGTGCAGGCCGTTCAGGACCGACGCCTGGCGCGACGCCCCGCCCGAGCGACGCACGGCAAAACGCAAGCCGCTGAAACGGCGGGCGTCGAAGTGCTGGTCGTCGGGGGCAATCACGACAAGGGTTTGCGCAAACTCGCTGCAGGCGTCGAAAGCCGCCAGCGAGTAATGCAACATGTCGCGACCGGCGACAGTGCGATATTGTTTGGGCATCGCGGCGCCGGAACGGCTGCCGATGCCTGCGCACGGAATCAGGGCAAATAGACGGGAAGTCACGAGTGCGGATGCCGCGAGGTCAAAGTAAAGGACGGATTTTATAATAGGTCCTTCGCATCCACGCCCCGACACGCGTAAACTTGCCGATCACGTGTGAGCCTGAGGCCGCTTTTTCTCTTTTATGCCAGACATCGCCGCAACATCGCAGTACTCCCCGCCCGTCGCGCTCGTCAAGGCCGGTCAGCGTTTTGCCTTCGACGGCACGCACGGTTCGTCCGACGCGCTGCTGATCGCCCGCTACCATCTCGCCTATCGCGAGAAGGTGCCGCTGCTGGCGGTCGTCTGCGAAAGCGCCGTCGACGCGCAGCGCCTCGCGCAGGAAATCGGTTTTTTCGCGCCCGAGGCACGCGTGCGCCTGCTGCCGGACTGGGAAACGCTACCTTACGATACTTTCTCGCCGCACCAGGATCTCGTCTCCGAGCGGCTCGCCACGCTGCACGATCTCGGCGAAGGCCGCTGCGACATCCTGCTGGTGCCCGCCACCACCGCGCTGTACCGCATGCCGCCCGCCTCGTTCATGGCGGGCTACACGTTTTCCTTCTCGCAAGGCGAGCGCCTCAATGAAGCCAGACTGAAAGCGCAGTTGACGCTCGCCGGCTACGAACACGTAAGCCAGGTGGTGCGTCCTGGCGAATACTGCGTGCGCGGCTCGCTGCTCGACCTGTTTCCGATGGGCTCGGCCCTGCCGTACCGGATCGACCTGTTCGACGACCAGGTCGACTCGATCCGCGCGTTCGACCCTGACACGCAGCGCAGTCTCTATCCGGTGAAGGACGTGCGCTTGCTGCCCGGCCGCGAATTCCCCTTCGACGAAGCCGCCCGCACCGCCTTCCGCAGCCGCTGGCGCGAAACCTTCGAGGGTGATCCGAGCCGTGCGTCGATTTACAAGGATATCGGCAACGGCGTGCCATCGGCGGGCATCGAATACTATCTACCGCTCTTCTTCGACGAAACGGCCACGCTGTTCCACTATCTGCCCGAGGGCGCGCAACTGGCGTTCGTCGGTGATCTGGACGCGGCGATCAAGCGCTTCACCAACGACACGAAGCAGCGCTACAACTTCCTGTCGCACGACCGGGACCGGCCGATTCTGGAACCGCAGCGGCTGTTCCTCTCGGACGAGGATTTCTTCACGTTCGCCAAGCCGTTCGCGCGGCTCGTCCTGCCAGCCAACGCGGGCGGCGGCTGGTCCGTGCCGCTGCCCAATCTCGCGATCGACCGCCATGCGGAAGATCCGGTTTCGGCATTGCGCGCCTATCTCGACACCACGCCGAACCGCGTGCTGTTCGCCGCCGAATCGGCCGGCCGGCGCGAAACCCTGTTGCAGTTGCTCGCCGACAATCATCTGTGGCCGGCGTCGAGCGACAGCTTCCAGGACTGGCTCGTCGGCGACGCGCGTTTTTCGCTAGGCGTCGCGCCGTTGGCCAACGGCTTTGCCGTGCCGGCCGACGGCTTCGCGATCATCACCGAGACCGAGATCTACGGCCCGCTCGCGCGCCGCACAGGGCGGCGCCGCCAGGAACAGGCCAGCAACGTCGATTCAATGGTGCGGGATCTGTCCGAGCTCAAGGTCGGCGATCCGGTCGTGCATTCGCAGCACGGCATCGGCCGCTATATGGGCCTCGTCACGATGGATCTCGGCGAAGGCGAGACCGAGTTTCTGCACCTCGAATACGCGAGCAACAGCAAGCTCTACGTGCCGGTCGCTCAGTTGCATGTGATCTCGCGCTACAGCGGCGCGGATCCGGAAAGCGCGCCATTGCATTCGCTCGGCTCCGGCCAGTGGGAAAAGGCCAAACGCAGAGCCGCTCAACAGATCCGCGACACCGCTGCGGAACTGCTGAACCTGTACGCTCGTCGCGCCCTGCGCGAAGGCCACGCATTCACGCTCGAACCGAAAGACTATGTGAAGTTCGCCGAGAGCTTCGGCTTCGAGGAAACCCCGGACCAGGCCGCCGCGATTGCCGCGGTGATCGGCGACATGACCAGCGGCAAACCGATGGATCGCCTCGTTTGCGGCGACGTCGGCTTCGGCAAGACCGAGGTGGCCTTGCGCGCGGCGTTCATCGCGGTGATGGGCGGCAAGCAGGTTGCGCTGCTCTCGCCCACCACGCTGCTCGCCGAACAGCACACGCAAACCTTTACCGACCGTTTCTCCGATTGGCCGGTGCGCATCGCCGAACTGTCGCGCTTCAAGTCGACCAAGGAAGTCAACGCGGCGATCCAGCAGATCAACGAAGGCACGGTCGATATCGTGATCGGCACGCACAAGCTGCTGTCCTCGGATGTGCAGTTCAAGCGGCTGGGCCTCGTGATCATCGACGAGGAACACCGCTTCGGCGTGCGCCAGAAAGAGGCGTTGAAAGCATTGCGCGCTGAAGTCGACGTGCTCACGCTCACCGCCACGCCGATCCCGCGTACGCTCGGCATGGCGCTCGAAGGCCTGCGCGATTTCTCGGTGATCGCCACCGCGCCGCAAAAGCGGCTCGCGATCAAAACCTTCGTGCGCCGCGAAGAAGACAGCGTGATTCGCGAAGCCATGTTGCGCGAATTGAAACGCGGCGGCCAGGTGTACTTCCTGCACAACGAAGTCGAGACAATCGAGAATCGCCGGCAGATGCTCGAAGCGCTCGTACCTGAGGCACGTATCGCGGTCGCGCACGGACAGATGCATGAGCGCGAACTCGAACGCGTGATGCGCGATTTCGTTGCACAGCGCGCGAACGTTCTGCTGTGCACGACGATCATCGAAACCGGTATCGACGTGCCGAGTGCCAACACGATCCTGATTCACCGCGCCGACAAGTTCGGTCTCGCGCAATTGCACCAGTTGCGTGGCCGCGTCGGCCGCTCGCATCACCAGGCGTATTCGTATCTGCTGGTGCATGACCCGCAAGGCCTGACGAAGCAGGCGCAGCGCCGTCTCGAAGCCATCCAGCAGATGGAGGAACTCGGTTCGGGCTTCTATCTGGCAATGCACGACCTCGAGATTCGCGGTACGGGGGAAGTGCTCGGCGACAAGCAATCGGGCGAGATTCACGAGATCGGTTTCCAGCTCTATACCGACATGCTGAACGACGCCGTGAAGGCGCTCAAGGAAGGCAAGGAGCCGGACCTCACCGCGCCGCTCGCCGCGACCACCGAGATCAATCTGCACGCGCCCGCGATTCTGCCGGCGGACTATTGCGGCGACGTGCAGGAACGTTTGTCGCTCTACAAGCGCCTCGCTAATTGCGAACACAACGATTCGATCGACAGCATTCAGGAAGAGTTGATCGACCGCTTCGGCAAGCTGCCACCGCAGGCGCATGCGCTGGTCGAGACGCATCGTCTGCGCCTCGCGGCCAAGCCCTTGGGCATTTCGAAAATCGATGCGGGCGAAACCGTAATCGGCTTGCAGTTCATCCCTAATCCGCCGATTGACGCGATGCGGATCATCGAGATGGTGCAGAAACACAAGCACATCAAGCTCGCCGGCCAGGACAAGCTGCGTATCGAAACACGCAGCCCCGACCTGGCCGTGCGGGTGGCGACGGTGAAGGAGACCTTGCGCGCACTCGGAACGCCCAGCCGCGGCACGGCGGCCGCGGCTGCCGTGCGCTAACGTACCGCGTCGTCGCGCTGCTGGCGCGCCGGTATTGCGTCGACACCGGCGCAACTACCGGCACTCACGCCGGCACGGTAAAAACGGCGTACGTCTAGCCGTTTGTTCATTCATGCTGCGGTGCGAAAACGCGTGCCGCAGCATACGGGCGAGCTTTTTTTGGGTATGATCGAAAGACTCAAATGCCGGAGTCTTGTCATGTCTCATGTCGCTGAATCAGCACAGTCCTCGCCAACGTCCGCTTCTGAATCGAATGCTTCTTCGCCCGCCACGCTCCCTGCGTCGCTTCCCTGGGTAACCCGTCTCGTGTCGATGGACACGGTGAGCCGCAATCCGAATCTCGGTCTGATCGAGACCGTGCGCGACGAACTGCGCGCAGTCGGCATTGAAGCCACTCTCACTCACGACCAAAGCGGCAAATGGGCCAATCTGTTCGCGACGATTCCCGCACACGACGGCGAGACCAACGGCGGCGTGGTGCTGTCGGGCCATACGGATGTCGTACCCGTAGACGGTCAGCAATGGGACAGCGATCCGTTCAAGCCGGAGATCCGCGGCGACAAACTGTATGGCCGTGGCACTTGCGATATGAAAGGCTTCATCGGCGCGGCGCTTTCGCTCGTGCCCGACATGCAACGTACCAAACTCGCCAGGCCGATTCACTTCGCGTTGTCGTTCGACGAAGAAGTGGGCTGCGCCGGCGCGCCGCTGCTGATTGCCGATCTGATGAAGCGCGGCGTGAAGCCGGACGGTTGCATTGTCGGCGAGCCGACCAGCATGCGCCCGATCGTGGCGCACAAGGGCATCAACGCGTATCAGTGCTGCGTGCGCGGCCAGGCGGCGCATTCGTCGCTCACACCGAAGGGTTTGAACGCCATCGAATACGCTGCGCGCCTGGTCTGCTACATCCGCGATATGGCCGATCAATTCCGCGCGCAAGGCCCGTTCGACGAACAATATGACGTGCCCTTCACCACGGCACAAACCAGCACGATCGTGGGCGGCAATGCGATCAATACCGTGCCGGCCGAATGCAAATTCCAGTTCGAATTCCGCAATCTGCCCACGCTCGATCCCGAACCGATCTTCGCGCGCATCGATCAATACGCGCGCGAAACGCTGCTGCCGAAAATGTTGCGCGAGCATCCATCTGCTGCCATCGAGATCACGAAAATCGCTGCCGCGCCCGGACTCGATTCGTCTGAACAAGCCGCGATCACGCAACTCGTGCGCGCGCTGACCGCCGACCAGGACAAGCGCAAGGTCGCGTACGGAACCGAAGCCGGCCTGTTCTCGCTGGCGGGCATTCCAAGCATTGTGTGCGGCCCCGGCGACATCCAGCAGGCCCACAAGGCCAACGAATTCGTCGCATTGGATCAGCTCGTGGCATGCGAGCGCTTCCTGCAAAAATTCATCCACAGCATGTCGGTTGAGGCACACGTGCACTGAAACCGACCGACGCAACAAGAGTCTTAGACATACCGAGGAAAAAACACGCCCACGCCATGTCAACCGCCACGCCGCAGCACACCGACCATACGATCGACGGCGAGCCGATCCCCACGCTCGACGCCATCGCCACACAGCACTTTGCATTGACGCCGTGGGTGGCGCGAACGCCGGTGTTCGACCGGCTCGACTTTCCGTCGCTGGAAGGCACGGTTGTGAACTTCAAGTTCGAATTGCTGCAAGCAGGCGGCAGCTTCAAGGCGCGCGGCGCGTTCACCAACCTGCTCGCCCTCGACGAAGCGCAACGCAGCGCAGGCGTCACCTGTGTCTCGGGCGGCAATCATGCGGTAGCGGTGGCGTATGCGGCCATGCGTCTTGGCATCAGCGCGAAGGTCGTGCTGTTTCGCGCGGCCAATCCGGCGCGCGTCGCCTTGTGCCGGCAATATCACGCCGACATCGTGTTCGCGGAAGACATTGCCGAAGCGTTCGAACTCGTGCGCGCTATCGAGGCAGAGGAAGGCCGCTATTTCGTGCACCCGTTCAACGGTTATCGCACGGTGCTGGGTTCGGCCACGCTCGGCTATGAATGGGCCACGCAAACACCGGATCTCGAAGCGGTGATCGTGCCGATCGGCGGCGGCGGTCTCGCAGCCGGCGTGGCCACCGCCATGCGGCTCGCCAATCCGCGAGTACACGTGTACGGCGTCGAGCCGGAAGGCGCGGATGCAATGGGCAAAAGCTTCGCGGCCAATCACACAGTCAAGATGGGCCACATGCACGGCATTGCCGATTCGCTGATGTCGCCGCATACCGAGGAATACAGCTACGAGTTGTGCCGCCGTCATATCGACCAGCTCGTGACCGTATCCGACGACCAGTTGCGCGCGGCCATGCTGACCTTGTTCGGACAACTTAAGCTAGCCGTCGAACCGGCCTGCGCCGCGGCAACGGCTGCGCTGCTCGGACCGCTGCGCGAATCCCTGCAAGGCAAGCGCGTAGGCGTACTGCTGTGCGGCACCAATACCGACCCGGTCAGTTTTGCCGCGCATATCGAACGGGCCCGCCATAGCCAGTCACAGTTTCCAGTATAAATGGCCTTGAGTTCTTTCCGTGCGAAAGCCTGGCCGAAAGACTAGCCTATCCTTCTCAGATTGGTATGATTCAATTATCGACTTCTGGGAGAAACGCATATGAGCATGATCAAGGAGTTCAAGGAATTTGCCCTCAAAGGCAACGTAATGGATCTCGCCGTCGGGGTGATTATCGGCGGCGCATTTTCCACCATCGTCAATTCAATTGTTAAAGACCTGATCATGCCGGTTGTCGGCGTCGCCACCGGCGGCCTCGATTTTTCCAACAAGTTCGTGCGCCTCGGCGATATTCCCCCGAGCTTCAAAGGCAGTCCGGAGTCTTATAAAGACTTGCAAACGGCCGGTGTCGCGGTGTTCGGTTATGGCTCGTTCATCACTGTGGCCATTAATTTCCTGATCCTCGCATTTATCATTTTCCTGATGGTCAAATTCATCAACAATCTGCGCAAGCCGCTTGAGGCCGCACCGGCAGAGCCGCCGCCCCCGCCGGAAGACGTCCTGCTGCTGCGTGAAATCCGCGATTCGCTGAAGAACTCGCCGCCGCGCTAGGCAACTGAAGCCACGCTGAGTCACATTAAGCTGAGTTAACAATTCGCGCCGGCACATTACCCGGCGCGAATAAAAAAGGCCTGTTGCGAAGAAAATCGCCACAGGCCTTTTTCATGCCCCGCGCACATTACGCCGAACCAATCGACGCAGCGAACCCTTTAAGCGTCGTTAAGCGTTCTTTTCCGCCTTCAGACTCACGGCGCTTTCGATCATCGTTTCGAGCTGTCCGAAATTGACAGGCTTGGTCAGATGCGAAGTAAAGCCCGCGCTCAGGCAACGGCGCACATCTTCATCCGTACCGAAGCCGGTTAATGCGACCGCCGGCGCATCCGAATGCTCGCGGAACGCTTTGACGAAATCGAGGCCGGTGCCATCGGGCAAGCCGACGTCGCTGATCACCAGATCGAACGTCTGCGACTGAGTGGCGGCCAGTGCGTCGTCCACACGGCCCACCGTCGTCACGTCGTGACCCAGGCTGCGAATCAGCTGCTCCATCACTTCGGCGGTATCCACGTGATCTTCGATCAACAGAATGGTCAGCAGACCATGAGGATGCACCTCATCGGGCGTTGCAACGGGTGTTGATTCGACCGGCGCGGCCGCGGTGGGCAGCGTGATCGTGAACGTCGCGCCGCAGTGCGCGCCCGGGCTCTGGGCGATCACCGTGCCGCCGTGCACATCGGTCAGCGCCTTGGTGATCGCAAGCCCAAGGCCCAAGCCACCGAACTGCCGCGTCATGTTCTGGTTGCCCTGTTCGAATGCATTGAACAGTTTGCCGATCTGCTCGGGCTCGATGCCGATGCCCGTATCTTCAACCGAGATCTGCACGTGCATGCGTTCATCGCGTGTGCGCACATAGATATGGCCGCCGTCGGGCGTGAACTTGGCGGCGTTGCGAATCAGGTTCCACAGCATCTGTTGCAAGCGCGCGCGGTCGGCGAGCACGTAGTGGTTCTGAGCGTTCTTGCAGACGTGCACGTCCTGCTGCTTGACCTGAATCTCGCTTCGAAAGAGTTCGAGCACGCTGTCCATCACTTCGTGCACGTCGACGGTTTCGAGCGACAGACGCAGCTTGCCGTTCGCCACGCGCGTGAGATCGAGCAGATCGTCGATCAGGCGCGCCTCGAGTTCGACGTTACGGCGGATCATACGCACGCTCGCGCGCGCCTGATCCGGCAGACCCGGAATCATCTCCAGCACGCTGGCGCCCGCCAATACCGGCGTAAGCGGCGTGCGCAATTCATGCGACAGCATGGCGAGGAAGCGGTCCTTCGCACGATTGGCTTCTTCGGCGATCTGGCGGGCGGCCTGCTCCGAGGCGAGCAGCCGTTCGCGTTCCTCGATGGCCTCGCGCTGGGGATGAATGTCCGTGCAGCTGCCGAACCATTTGCTGACGTTGCCTTCGGCGTCGCGCGTGGAGATCGCGCGGGCGTCGAACCAGCGATATTCGCCGTCGTGGCGGCGAATCCGCAGTTCGTGCCGATAATCGCTGGCACGGCTCGTCACTGCTTTGAGCCAGGTACGACGAATCTCTTCGCGATCATCGGGATGCACCGCTTCGAGCCACGCGAGACCGTACGAACGGCTTTCCGTCAAGCCCGTGTAGTCGAACCACTGCTTCGAAAGGAAATCGCAATCGCCCGCGGCATTGCAGGTCAGCACGAGGTGTGGCAACGCCTCTGACAAGGTCCGGTAGTGCTGTTCGCGGTCGCGCAGCAGCAATGCTTCGTCCGACGCCTTCTGCAAGCGCACCTGCGAGAGCACCCGCTCCACCGCCTCGGGCAGGTAATCGAGGTAGTCGCCGGATTTCGGCACCACATCGGATACGCCGGCGCGCAATGCCTCGATCACGCGAGATTCGTCAGTGAAACCCGTCACGAGGATGGCGGGAATCCGCACACCTTCCGCGCGCAAGCGGCGAAAGAAGTCGAGGCCGCTCTCCGCACCGCTCAACTGATAGTCGAGCACGAGCAGGTCGGGCGCGCCCGTGGCGAGCCGCTCGCGGGCGGCCTCGACACCCGGGCAGATGGCGACACGGCAGCCGGCACGTTCGAGCGACTTGCGCGCGAGCCGCAAGATGCCTTCGTCGTCATCGACGACCAGCACATACGCGGCGGACTGCGTGGGCACTTCCTGGGTCATGCGGAGTCTTCTTTGGCTAGGTCTGGTGTGGTTATCTTGTCACGGGCTGCTTTCGGAGCGCCTTCAGGGGTCTTCTATCACGGTGCCGTCAAGCGGTGACCCGGCGGCAGCTTGACCACCTGCAGGAAGAAGCCGAGACGACGCACCGCTTCGATGAACGCGTCGTACTCGACCGGCTTGGTGATATAGACGTTGCAGCCGAGCTCGTAGCAGCGCGCGATTTCACGTGGATCGTCGGTCGTGGTCAGCACGATCACGGGCACCGCGGCGGTCTGCGGCGAATCCTTCAGCCGCCGCAACACCTCGAAGCCGTCCACGCGCGGCATTTTCAGATCGAGCAGCACGACGAAATTCGTCAGATCTTCGCGCGGCGGGTATGGGCTCGCAGCGGCGTCCGCCGGCGCGGGGCCGAAGAAATAATCGAGTGCCTGCTGGCCATCGCGAAAGCGCACGCAACCGTTCGAAAGTCCGGCACGGCGCAGATTGCGCTCGACCAGCGTGGCGTGGCCGTCGTCATCTTCGATCAGCACGATGCTGACCGTTTCCCCGTGACTCATATGCCCTCCGTGCTGACGATCCATTTTTACATAATGCTTTTAACTGGCCCCACAGTGTCCCCTGCGGCGCATTACGGCTCAATTCCGGCTTAACCCGGCTCATTCTGGCTCAATGGCGCGCGGGCTGTTCCGGCAGCACGACGAAAAAAGTCGACCCCGCGCCTTCCGCCGACTCGACCCACACGCGGCCGCCATGCCGTTCCACCATCCGCCGCACCACCGCGAGGCCGATGCCGTCGCCGTCCGCGACGTCGCCGTGCAGACGCTGAAACGCCCGGAACACCTTCGACATATATGCCGCCGGAATGCCGAGGCCGTTGTCGCGCACATAGTAGGTGCGCGTGCGCAGCGCGCGCGGCTCCCTCTTGTCGACCGCTTCCAGCTCCGGCTCCAGCGCGCCGATCTCGATGCGCCCATTGCGCGCCGGGTCGAGATAATTGAGCGCGTTGCCGATCAGGTTGCTGAAAATCTGCTCGATCGCGCCCGGATCGCCCCATGCGGGCGGCAACTCGCGCACGGTGACCACCGCCCTGCGCTGCCCGATCGCGCTCTGCAGCGCATCGACCACGCGGCGCACTACCCGTCCGACACTCACCCGCTGCCACTGGTATTCGAGCCGGCCGGCACGCGAGATCCGCAATAACGCGTCGATGATCGACGCCGCTCGCGTCACCGCGCTGCGCAAATATTGCAGCGATTCGCGCACGTCGCCGTCGAGGATATGCACCATACGCCGGTGCTCGGCCTCCGGCAGTTTCGCCGCCGCGACGATGCTGTCCAGTTCGTCGCACGACACCTGCAATTCTCTCGAAAAGCCCTGCAGATTCACCAACGGCGAGCGCAGATCGTGCGACACGCTGTAGATGAACATTTCGTTGTCTTGCGTCTCCTGGCGCAGCTCCTCGTTGACGCCCGCCAGTTCCCCCGCGCGCGCTTCGAGCCGTGCTTTCAGCAGGGCCTGCTCGCTTTCGGCCTCACGCAGGCGCGCGCCGGTCTGGTGCAGTACCGCGTCGAGCGCGGCGATTTCGTCGCTGCCGGAGAGCGGCGCCGCGAGTTGCCGCCCATTGCCCAGACGTTCCGCATTATCCGTCAACACCTCCAGCCGCCGCCCAATACTGCGCGCAAACACCATGGCGGTGGCCGCCCAGATCAGCATCGAACCCAACACCGCGGCGATCAGCGCGTATTGCTGGCGTTCGCGGCGCCGTGCCAGGGCCGCGCCGCGCTCGGCGTCGAGCCGCGAAGCCTCGTTAGTAAAATCAGCGAGCTCGTTGCGAAACAGCGCGATTTGCCGCGGGAGCGCGCCGGGGTCCAGCGAGGCAAACGAATTCAGGTTGCGTCCGGCGTGCAGCGCCTGCGAGACAGTGGCGGCCTGCGCGCGATACGTATCGATCGCCTGCTGCATCTTGCGCACGCGCTCGACCTGTTGCGGCGTATCGGCCACCAGCACCGCGAGATTCGACAGCCGGTCGCCGAGATCGACCCATACGGTGTGGCGGTCGATAAACGACGGATCGCCGACCACCATGCTCGTGCGGACCCGCGCGGCCTGACGCAGCAGCGGATCGACAATGGCCGACGACTGATAAAGGATCTGTTTGCTGTTGCTGACCCACTGCGCGGCCTGCGCTGTCTGCTCCTGGGTATCGAAGACGACGCCCAGAAGCGCCAGCTCGACCACGCTCGGCACTGCAATCAGCAGCAGACCCTTGGTGAATAGTTTCATGTTCGCCCGCAGGGTCGCGAAGGGTCACTCATGCCGCGGCGGCGCGCCCGGACCACATACCTCGGCGTGCGGGCGGCCCCTCGCGGTGCCAGATTGGCGAGTCCGCCGCGCAACAGCCGGACGGGCCATTATCGACGTGAACGTGAGATATTTCAACGTAGCGGCAAGATGCGCTCGCCCACACAAAAATGACTTTTTTATTGGTATGAGATGTTTTTTCGGTGGCGCGTGCGTCTATGATGGAGACAGATGTGCTGGGAAGCGAAAGCGCGCGGCGAGGCGGTTCGGCATGATTCGTGCGGGAGGCGGTGGACGGCGCAGTCGCCGAATCACCGTGAATCCGGCCCTGTCGTATGCTATAAAAGCTCGACGTGCGGCGCGCGAAGCCGGGAGTTGTCGCATGAGGACTCTGCGTTTCTTGCAATTCTTTTTCAGGCGAATTTTTATGTCCTTCCCGAAAAAGCGTAGACGCGCGAAGGTGGACGGCGATGAGTCGTTCCTCGCGGTACTACGGCATTTCAAGCCGTTCGGCCAACTCGACACCAAAATCGCGCGCGCTCGTGCGCAAGACGAACCGGTGCTCTATGCGCATGTGCTGCCCGGGCTCGACGTTCTCCTGTGCAGCGTACGAGGCGCACAGCCGCCCTATCCCGCGCCGGCCGAATTGCGGCGGCGTTGTATCGAATCCATTACCAATGCGTTGGAACAGCCGCTCGATGGGCTCGAGAACGGCGGGTACTGGTACGAGGCAGACGGATTTGGGTTCCTGGTGTTTGCGAGCCGCGCTCGCGGCAAGATCCTCATGGAATTTGGCGCGACCCGAGTGGGGGGCGCCCGCCGCGGGGTTCGCAGGCAGGATGCTGCGGGAGACGCCGCGCCGCGCTCGTTAAGGTAAGTCCTTTTTCTTTTTTCTTCCTCTGGCAGCGCCGTTGTCCGTACGTTCGCGGCGCTGATCCTCTTCTGTCATTTCCCGTTCGCCTGCGCGGTGCTGCGCTGGTTTGCCCACGCCCCTACGGCATCGCCTTTCCTTTTTTTCCCGCTGTGCAGTCAGGGTTCGCCCCGTGGCGGGGGAACGCTAATCAGCCACAAGAAAATCAAGGAAAGGGCAGCGCCGAAGGTCCAACTCCACCAATCCGCAGGCAAGGCAAAAAACATCAGCTCCCCTTATATTCGGCTGCGCTGGCCGGCGTCACGACAGCAGGTTTCTTTTCGGAAGCAGCCGGTGCGGAAGCGCCGCCCGAAGATTTGTTCACGGGCACGCCATCGAGGGAAATCGCCGCTTTTGGCTGCTGCTTGACGCCCGGCGGCGGCGCGCTTGGCGCTTGACGAACCTGCGACAGCAACTGCGCGCACGGCAGCGGTTTGTTATTGCTAGGCGCGAGCAGCGGAATCAGTGCCGCGAACGGATTGATCAAGCCGAGTCCGACTGCGGCGCCGCCTCGCAGCGCCAGCGCGGCGGCATTCACGCCCACGTGCGGATCCTTGAACGTCCCCTTCACGTACAGCGGCGAGCGCAGCGAGAACACCCGGAAGCCCTTGGTATGCGGATGCACGCCAAGATCCATGGTCTCGTCGCGCATATTCACATTGCCGTCGATGTCGATCACCGCGTCGTCCGTGTCGAGCGCGAAGACGCGCGAATCCAGTACGCCGTTCGTCGCAACAAAGTCCGCCGCGGCGCAGTTGATCTTCACGTCGCGTTTGCCGAACAGCTTTTCATAGACCACGTTGGCCACGTTCAGCCCCGCTGCTTCCATCAGCAGGCGGCTCACCGTGCCGTCGGTGACCAATGCCTTCACCTCGCCGTTCGACGTCGCCGCCAACGCCGCCGGCGAATTGCCCGTCGCGGTCAGCGCGGCGTCGCCGTTGATTTCACCGAGCGCGTTCTGCATCGTCTTGAAGTTGGGGAACAACTGCTTGAGCTTCAGATGCCGTGCTGAGGTCGCGAAGCGGCCCTTTAGCGGCGTCGTGCCGCCGTCCAGATGAATGTTCGATGACAGCGAGCCGCCCGCCACGCCGAACTTCAGCGGCTCGAGCGATAGCACGCCGTCGGTCATCACGACGTGGGTGTACAAGTCCGTGATCGGCAAGTCGGGGCTCTTCACGATGCGGCGGCCGGTGAACTTGACGTCGGCGTCGATCGCCTTCCAGCGGTCGGTGCGGAACTCTTCGACAGGCAACGCCTTGTTGCCCGGTTGCGCCGTCGCATCACCACGCTTGGCCTTGCTCGCGTTCGAGTCCGCGCCGATGATCGGCGCCAGATCGGAGAATTGCAGCAGATGCGACACCAGTTCGCCCTGCAATAGCGGACGCGGTTCACGTGCCGTATAGATCAGCGAGCCATTCAGATCGCTGCCGCCTACCCGGCCTGTAAAATTTTCATACTTGAAGACGTTGCCGCTGGACTTGAACTGACCGACCAGACGCCCCTCGGTCGCATACGGTGGCGTGTCGGGCAAGGTCACGCCGGTCAGCGAATAGAGGCGCGCCAGGCTGTTGCCCTGCAGCCAGAGGCGCAAATCGACCGCGGCGAGATGCGCCGGATCGGTGATCGTGCCCACGAGGCCGACGTGCAGATCGCCGGCCTTCACATCGGCCTGCACCGGGAACGGCCGGTTCGCGTCCTGCAACGCCAGCACGCCGCCCACCTTGCCGCTGCCGGATACCGGCGTCTTGTTGTACGTACCCTTCACAGTCCAACCGATCGCATACGGCGGGATAACCGGCTGCGCGCCGTTCGCCGTGCCGGCCTCGCTGGCGTTCGACGCGGAAGTCGCCGCCGCGCCGCCCGCGCCCTCGCTTGCACCACTTGCACCGCCCGCACCACTTCCACCACTTGCACCGTTCGACCCACCCGCAACCAGCGCACCCGAAGCGCCATTCGCCGCCGTCGCGCCCGAAGCGGTGATATCCGTCGACGACGCGCCGGACGCCGCCGCAGCGGAAGCCGCCGCGGCTTCCGATGCGGCCTGCGCATTAGCCTGAGCGGTGAGCTTGTTGGCGCCGGCCTTGCCGATCGCCTCCGCCGAGGCACTGCGCGAGGCCGCCTCCTGCTGCTTCATTGCCTCGCCGATCGGAATCGGTTGACCGAGCGTATCGATGGCAATCTGCATCTCGACCTTTTTCTGCTGATCGGACAGCGCGATATTGCCCTTGGCAAACGCGATGTCGTGCAGATCGAGCTTCCATTCGGAAGGACCCGTGGAAGCCGGCAGTTTGAAGGTCCAGTTGTTGCGCCCATCCAGCAGGCGCTCCAGATCGACCGACGGATTCACGAGGTTGATCGCGGGAATCACGATGTCGTGCGCGAGCAGCGGCAGCACCTTGACCTCGAAGTCGATTTCATCGAGCGTGGCGAAGTGCGGTTGTTGGGTCCAGTCGGGGTTGCCGATCGTGATATTGGCCGCCGAGAAACGCGGCCAGGGCACCCAGCCTCGCCAGCCGGTTTCGCCGACCGGATGCCGCCACCCTACTTTCAGATCGCCGTTGATCGCGAACGGCCGGCCGATCGCCTGGGTGACCTTGTCGTCGATGTAAGGGCGGGCCCGGTTCCAGTTGAAGGTCAGAATGAAAATGATCAGCGCGATAATCAGAACGACGATGATCGCCACCAGCCACGCGATGATTTTGCCAATCCGCCTTCCGATCGTGCTCGACACTGCCATTGAGAAGCTCCGCCTTGTTCTTCGTCGTGGATCGGGGCAGCACGTATCGTGCCTGGAGGTCGTGTCCAATCGGCGTCGTTTTATCGTGCCGCGCAGTTCAAGCGCAGATTCGGCAATAATTCGGTCGCAGGTTGCCCGCAACTAAAACGTCGTTGCAACGCCTCGGCGTGGCGTCTGATTCAACGCAAAAAATCCACCACGATCCAACTCATGACCGATGTTCCCTTCGTCCTCGCCGAGGGCATCGCCCGACGCGATGCCTTGCGCGGCCAAACGCTGCTGCAACCGACCACCTTCGCCCTCCGCGCGGGCGATCGCGTCGCGGTCACCGGTCCATCGGGTTCGGGCAAGAGCGTGTTTCTGCGCGCCCTCGCCCTGCTCGATCCGCTCGATGCCGGACGCATCATGTGGCATGGCGCGCCCGTCGAGCGCGCCGCCATTCCGCGTTACCGGCGCAACGTCGCGTATATCCGGCAGCGGCCCGCGCTGCTCGACGGCAGCGTCGAGGACAATCTGCGCTACCCGTTCGAATTGCGGACCTATCGCGACGTGCGTTTCGATCGCGCGCGCGCCGCGAAGCTCGCCGCCCAGGCCGGCCGTGCCGATGACTTTCTCGACAAGCGCGCGAGCGAGTTGTCCGGCGGCGAGGCGCAGATCACCGCGCTGATCCGGATTCTGCAACTTGCGCCCGAAGTGCTGCTGCTCGATGAACCGACCGCCTCACTCGACCCGGAGTCATCGCACGCGATCGAAGGCCTGGTGCACGCATGGTTCGATGCCGAGCCGGGCCGGCATGCGTCGATCTGGGTATCGCACGATCCGGCGCAAGCCGCGCGCATGAGCGAGCGGCACCTGACGATGCGCGCCGGTGTGCTCGATGAATCCGCGGCAACGCCCGCGCCGCAGGAGCTCGACCGATGACATTGCAAAACCTGAGTCTCTGGGACGTCGCGATCGCCGCGTTGCTGATCGTGGTGAACGGCGTGGTGTCGGTGGCGCTCAAGCTGGACCTCGAACGCAAGCTCGCGTGGGCGGCGGTACGCACCGTCGTGCAATTGCTGGCAATCGGGTATGTGCTCGGCTGGGTGTTCCGTTACGACCACTGGTTCGTGGTGCTGCCCTTGATGATCGTGATGACGCTGATCGCCGGCTTCGCTGGCGCGCAGCGCGGCAGCCGCATGTATGCGGGTCAACGTGCGGACAGCGTGCTGTCGATCTGGGTCAGTTCGTGGCTGGTTGCCGCGGTCGGACTCTTCGTCGTGATCCGCATTCATCCCTGGTACGAGCCGCAGTATGCGATTCCGATTCTCGGCATGATCCTCGGTAATACGCTCACCGGGGTGTCGCTCGGTATCGAACGGATGACCGAGGAACTGACCGCGCGGCGTGACCGTGTGGATATGGCGCTCGCACTCGGCGCGACGCGCTGGGAAGCGGCCCAGGCGCCGGCGCGCCAGGCGGTGCGGGCGGGCATGATGCCCACGCTGAATCAGATGGCCGTGGTCGGCGTGGTGAGTTTGCCCGGCATGATGACCGGGCAGGTGCTGGCCGGTCAGTCGCCGTTGCAGGCAGTGCGCTATCAGATCGTGATCATGTTCCTGATCGCGGCGGCGTCAGCCTTGGGGACGGTAGGTGCGGTGCTGCTCACGTATCGGCGGCTCTTCTCGGCGGAGCACCGGTTTCTGGCAGCACGGCTGGTGGAGCGGGCCGCGGCGCGGCGGTGAACGGGGGTGAGTGGCGGCGAGTGGCGGTGAGCCGCGCTAAGCGGCGGTGAGCGGCGGTGAGCGGCGATGCGTGGCGATGCGTGGCGGCGAGCGGCGCTGAGCCGCGCTGAGTTGCGTTCAGCGAGACAACAAACAGGCACAGCGCGGCGAGGTTGCGTCGCCGGCTCGCCCAGCCCACTGTCGCGAAAGCGGCTGATGCGTCACCTACGCCTCAACGTTTCGCGGTCACCGCCACTTCGGTGCCGTCATTGAGCGTCAGCGTCTTCGTGGTGCCGTTGGTCGGCATCGTAAAACGCAGAATCTGGCTGACGCTTACGTCGTTCGGACACTTGAGCGTTTTGCCGCCGCTCGTCACCGTCTTTACGCCATGCGGCGTCTGCGCCTGGAAGCTCAATTGCACGGACGCGATGCCGTCACCGCCGACCACCGGCGCAAAGCGGATCTGCGTCTGGCGAATCATCGCGCCGTTGGTATCGACCGGCAGCGACGAGTAATTCGGGCAGCTATCCGTGGCCGGCACGGGGCCGCCGGGCGGCACGGTTTTCCACGTGAAATCGTCCGATTCGCCGGAGCGGATCGTGCGCGTTTCCTGTGAATTGCCGAACTGTTTCGACGTGACGCGGACCGTGTAACGGATCGGACCGTCGAGGGCGGATTGCGACGTCACCGTGATCGGTGTGGCTGCGTGAGCCGCCGGCACGAACATGCCGGGCGCGAGGGCGCACGCAAGAGAAGCGACAACTGAAACGGCGGAGAGTTTGAAGCTTGAGCTCATACTGTCACCTCGTTGTTGTGCCGCTGCGCGCCCGCTTAAGCGCTATTGCCACTGCACCGCCTGACCGAAGCCTGATGAGGCTGATGATGCCCGTTGGGACCGGCCAGACGAGCCGCGAGACACGCAACTGTTTGAGCATGATGCCCCACCAGTCTACCGCCAAGCGGCGCCGCGCGCGCTTCATACGAATCGGGTGTTAACCCCCTTGCGTTGAAGCGCCTTCTGCGCGTGCGATGTGACAGAAGCGCCGAACTCGCTCCGTTCAGAAGCCCGTCAGCACCAGCTTGCCGATCGCGCGCCCCTCTTCGAGCAACTGATGCGCACGGCGCAGGTTCGCCGCGTTGATCTTGCCGAGATTCTGGCCGACCGTCGTGCACAAGGTGCCCGCGTCGACGAGACGCGCCACCTCGGTCAGCAACTTATGTTGCTCGATCATGTCCGGGGTGCCGAACATCGAACGCGTGAACATGAACTCCCAGTGGAACGCGGCGCTTTTCGCCTTCAACAGTTCGACCGGCACCGGGTGGCTGTTTTCGACGATCGAGCAAATGCGGCCCTGCGGCTTGATTACTTCGGCAGCCGCCGGGAAATTCTTGTCGGTGTCGTTGAAGATCAGCACGTAATCGACCTGGTCGATGCCGAGCTTTTTCAGTTGCGCGGGCATGTCGTCGAAGTGATCGACGATATGATCCGCGCCCAACTCCGTCGCCCATTTGGCCGACTCGGGACGCGAAGCGGTCGCGATCACTTTCAGCTTCGCGAGTTGCCTGGCCAACTGGATGCCGATCGAACCGACCCCGCCCGCCGCGCCGACGATCAGCACCGTGCGGCCTTCATCCGCGCCTTGCGGCGATACGCCGAGGCGGTCGAAGAGCGCCTCCCAGGCGGTGATCGCGGTCAACGGCAACGCAGCGGCGTGCGTGAAATCGAACGACGCCGGTTTGCGCCCGACAATGCGCTCGTCGACCAGATGAAACTCGCTATTCGCCCCCGGCCGCGTGATGCTGCCGGCGTAGAAAACCGGATCGCCGACCTTGAACAGCGTGACGTCCGGACCGACCGCCACCACCGTGCCGGCGGCGTCCCAGCCGAGTACACGCGGCGCTGTCTCGACGGTGTCTTTCGGCGCGCGCACCTTGGTGTCGACCGGATTGACGGAAATGGCTTCGACCTTCACCAGCAGATCGCGGCCGGTGGCTTCGGGTTTGGGAATCTCGACGTCGACCAGCGATTCAGCTTGATCGATCGGCAAATAACGATAGAGGCCTACGGCTTTCATCACAGCTCCTGTTCTTCTCGATGAGGTTGGGAGGTCGGCGACCGTTACCGGCGGCGTGGGGCGCCGCGCGTGCAATCGATCGCATTGCCGTCATCCTAAGGGGGTTCTTCTTTTCATAAAAGCATCATAACGGCTGAAACATTTTTTTGGATTTCAGAAGAAGGGATCTTCCTGCTCGTTCGACACCCACTGCACACCCCGCCGCCAAAGCCTCATCCGGCGAACTGGTGAGCGTGCTCGACAGTTATCCGCTCGCGGAGAATGCGGCGATCGGCGCGCCGTGACGGTTCCCCGCGAATCAACTCACCGGCACCATCAGCGTTTGACGCGCCCGCCACCGCCTGCTTTGCCGTCGGAATTGACATCCGTGTGCGCGTCATTCTGCGTCTCTTGCTGATACTCGTCGCCGCCACGGCGGTCCGTATCCTTGAGTCCGTGCTCGATGTCGCTATGCGCCTGCTTGCCGACATGCCGCGGATTGTCCTCGTGCTGCGATTCCGGGTCCTGATCGGTTTCGTGCGGCAGCGGCGCGGACGCCTCCTGCATCGATCGCGGATGCTTCTTTGCGTGCGGGTCGGCTTGCTTGCCGCCGTCGGACGATTGGGATGAGGCCTTCATGACTTGCTCCTGTTTCAGATTGAATGACTTCGGCTGGATCGCGCTCACTGCGCATCGTCCAGACGCTTTTTCATTGCCGTGGTGATGCGCTGACGCGTCTTCGCGTAGTCCGCCCAAGGGTCGCGCTTAAGTTCCTGGAGACGCTCGTGGACGTTTTCAATGGTCCATTGATCGCCGCTCGTCGTCGTGGCGACTTCGTCCCATGCGAGCGGCACTGAAACGCCCAGGCCCGGCCGGGCGCGCGCCGAAAATGCCGCCACCGTACTCGAGCCCCGGTTGTTGCGCAGATAGTCGACGAAGATCTTCTGCTTGCGATTCTGCGCACCCATCTTCGCGCTGAAGTACTTGGGCAGCGTCGCCGCCATATGCTGCGCGACCGCTTGCGAGAATGCCTTCACTTCGTCCCAGCCGGCTTGCTTCGCGAGCGGCACCACGACGTGGAACCCCTTGCCGCCGCTCGTCTTGCAAAACGAAGTCAGGCCGAGTTCATCGAGCAGTGAGCGCGTCAGTTGCGCGGCCTCGATCATCCGCTCCCAACCGAGCGACGCATCGGGGTCGAGATCGAACACCATGCGATCGGGTTTTTCGATGTTCGACGCTACGGCATTCCACGTATGAAATTCGATCGTGCCCATCTGCGCGGCGCCGACCAGCGCCTTGAGCGTGTCGACGGTAATCAGCGGCGGATGGCCGGGGTCGAGTCCAGGATGCTGCGTGACGTTTGGAATCGACAGTTTCTGGCTGTGCTTCTGGAAGAACAGCTCGCCGCCGATGTCCTCGGGTGCGCGCACCAGCGACACCGGCCGCTCCCGCAGATGCGGCAGCATCCAGTCGGCAACCGACTCGTAGTACTGCACGAGATCGATCTTGCGGGTGCCGGTGCTTTTGTCGATGATGCGATCGGGATGGGAGACGCGAACGCCGGCGACTTCGGCCGGTGTCGTGGCCGTTTTTGATTTCGCCGCGGTGGCTTTGGTTGCGGACGTCCTGGTTGCTGCAGCTTTCGCTGCCGGCGTGCTTTTGGCCGACGTCTTTGCTGCAGAGATTTTCGTCGCGGCCGCTTTCGTCGCAGACGTCTTCGCGGCGCTCGTTTTAGCAGGCTCGGCTGCGGCACTCGCAGCGGTCGTTTTCGCCGTGCGCTTCTTCGGAACGGCCTCGGATGCGGTATCGGTTTGCTGTTGCACATCGGCTCCTTTGCGGGGTGCTTCCTTGACGATCTGGCGCGCCGGCTTGTCGTCGCGCAGACTCACGAACGATGCCTGCCGCACGATGCCATCGCTCGTCCATTCAGCGAAATTGCATTCGCAGACGAGTACCGGCTCGACCCAATGCACCGGCGTCCTGCTGCGCTCGCGCGGCGCGCTGGCGAACGGCATGCGCTTGGTCTCGTGCGCATCGAGCGCCTTCTTGACCGAGCGCAGCAACGGCGCGTCGAAGCCCGTGCCGACACGGCCGGCGTATTGCAACTTGCCCTTGCCGTCGTGCACGCCGAGCAATAGCGCACCGAACGCCGCACGGCTGCCCGAGGGCTCCGAATAGCCGCCGATCACGAACTCCTGGCGCCGCCGGCACTTCAATTTGATCCACGCGGACGAACGCCCCGATGCGTAGCCGCTGTCCCGCCGTTTGCCGATGATGCCTTCGAGCGCCATGTCGCATGCGCTCTTCAGCAGATCGTCGGCGCTGAACGCGAAGTCGTTGGAGAAACGCAATACGGCGTCGTCGCTCGATTTGCCATCGTGGCCGTTCCCGTCGTGGCCGTCCTTGTCGTGGCCGTCCTTGTCGTGGCCGTCCATTAATGCGCACAAAATCGCGCGGCGTTGTTCAAGCGGCACGCCGCGCAAGTCGTAGCCGTTCAGGAATGGAATGTCGAACAGATAGATGACGATATCCTGCGGACGGTTCGAGTCGAACGCGTTTTGCAGCGCCTGAAAACTCGGCACGCCGTTTTGATCGAGCACCACGGCTTCGCCGTCGAGCCACGCACTTTCGATGTCGAGTCGTTCGAACGCCTTCACCTGCTTGCCGAACTTCGCCGTCCAGTCGTTGCCCGCCCGCGTGAACACCGTGACCGCCCTGCTCTTCGCCTTTCGTTCGATACGGACCAGCACGCGGTAGCCGTCGAACTTGATTTCGTATGCCCAATCATCGCCGGGTGGCGCGGTGTCGACGAGCGTCGCCAGTTGAGGCTTGAAGGTGGCAGGCAACGCGGCTTTGAGCGCACCTTCGATCGAGGGCGAGGCGGCAAGCTCGAGTAGCGACTGCGTGGTGCGCGTGGCTACGATATCGGTTTTTTTGGGGTCGGCGCGGTTTGTTGAGGCGGCTTTTGCGCGGCCCTTACCAGTCGTTGTGGAATGTGGGGAGTCGTTTGCACGCGTCGCGGTCTTTGCGGTCTTTGCGCTCGTGGTCGCGGCGTTTGCGCCACTGGCGGTGTTTGCACTTGCAGCACGCTTGCCCCCGGCATTCCCGGCTGTGGATTGCGTGGACCTTGCGCCTTTGCCCACCGGTGCACTGCCGTTTAACACACTGCCTGGACGTTTCTTCAGGACGTCATATTCGCTTTCATCGCGGGCTTCGTTGTCGCGCTCCTTGATCAGCAGCCACTGCTCCTTGTCGCCGCTGCCGCGCATATGACTGCGCACCAGCGTCCAGCCGCCGTGCAGTTTTTCGCCGAAGAGCCGGAATTTGAGCTTGCCCGCCTTATACGATCCAGCCGCCTCCGCCGCGCCGCCGACCGGCTCCCACGTCCCGCGATCCCATACGATCACCGTTCCCGCGCCGTAATTACCAGGCGGGATTTCGCCTTCAAACGAGCCGTATTCGACCGGATGATCTTCGACATGCACCGCGAGCCGTTTCACCGA
Source organism: Paraburkholderia sp. RL17-337-BIB-A (assembly GCF_046025895.1). NCBI lineage: Bacteria > Pseudomonadati > Pseudomonadota > Betaproteobacteria > Burkholderiales > Burkholderiaceae > Paraburkholderia > Paraburkholderia sp. RL17-337-BIB-A. Next base: position 2,527,393 of record NZ_JARESY010000001.1, read on the forward strand.
CGGGTCGAGACTCGGTCCCTTGGGCACCGCCCATGACAGCAAGGTGCCGTTCAGTTCGAGCCGGAAGTCGTAGTGCAAGCGCCGCGCGTCGTGCTCCTGAATCACATACGAGAGCGTCTCGCTCGCATCGCGCGCCGCGGTTTTGCGGGCGGCTTTCTTCCGCGCGGCCGCGCCCGAAGGCTCCGGCGTTTCGTTGAAACGGCGCTTGCGGTTGTAGAGATCGAGCCGATCGCTCATGGAGGTGGACCTCGTTGCGAGTGGAGCCGTCGCGGTGTAGCGGGCAAGTACGCGCTCAATTGAGCGATCAGGCGGCCGCGCGGCGTTTGCGTGCCGTCGGCGCCGTCTTCGCGCTGGCGCCGACGCTCTTGCCGCCGCTGCGGCTCGTACTCGCCGAGCGCGTCGCGCGAGGCTTCTTGCGGGCTGGCGCGACGGGCTCGTCATTGGCGTCGGTGTCGGCGGCCCCGTCCTCATCGTCCGCGGCACGCTTGCGCGTCCCCCCTGCCGGCTTGCCTTTGCCGCGACCGAGGCTGCGCTTGAGCAGGTCGGACAAATCCAGAATGTCCGCGGATTGGCGCGATTCGTGCGGCGCCTCGACCTCGGTGATTTCCTCGGTCTTACCCGCGCGGATTTTTCGGTCGACCAGCGCCATGATGTCGTCGCGGAACGTGTCGTGATACTGCGCGGGATTCCACGTGTCGCTCATGTCGTCGATCAGCTTTTTCGCCATGTCGAGTTCGCGCGCGGTGACGCCGGCGGCCTTCATTCCTTCAGGTGGCAGCTTGAATTCGTCGAAGTCGCGCACTTCGGCGGCCCAGCGCAGCGTGTTCAATGCCAACACCGGTCCGACTGGAATCAGCGCCGCGAGATGCTGCTTGTTGTGCAGCACGACGCTTGCCACGCCGATCTTGCCCGACGCTTTCATCGCTTCGCGTAGCAATGCATAGACCTTTTCGCCCTTGCGGTCGGGTGTCAGAAAGTACGGCGTGTCGAGATAGAGAAACGAGATGTCCGGGGCGTCGACGAAGGCGAGAATATCGACCGTCTGCGTCGACTCAGGATTGGCCGAGCGGATCTCGTCGTCCGAGAGGACGACGTACTTGTCCTTTTCGTACTCGAAGCCGCGCACGATGTTCTCGCGCGTCACATCCTTGCCGGTGCGCTTGTTGATCTGCTTGTAGCCGATCGGATCGATCGAGCGCTTGTCCAGCAGATTGAAACCGACTTTCTCCGACTGCGTCGCCGGATACAACTGCACCGGTACATGGACAAGGCCGAAGCTGATTGCGCCCTTCCAGATCATGTGTGCCATCGTGCGCTCCCCAAGGCCTAGGACCTTCGGTGAAGCAGCAAGCGTGCCACGGTTTTCCGGCTATGACTGGCGCGGCGCCGTACTGACCGTGGCGGGTATCGGCTGTAAGTCTTGCGTCATGTCGGCAAAAGATACGGAGTTTTGTCGGTTTGTGGCGTGGTTGTGGAGCGCTTATGGGCGTGGTTGTGGAGCGCTTATGGGCGTACTTGCGGCGCGCGCTCATGGCGAACGTCGGCATCAGGCGCCGCTCGTTGGTTCGAGCTCGACCGGCACTCCGGCGAAGCCGCGAAACCGCACGCGGCCGCCACACGTCGGCTCGCCGTCGAGACGGTACGCCGGAAAGCGCTGCACGAAGCGGCCGATGGCAATACGCGCCTCAAGTCGCGCGAGCGACTTGAGGCGCGTATTGGTGAATGCCGAAGCCGAACGCCAGATGCCGGTTCGGCTCGCGGCGGATGTCGAAGCGGTCCGATTGCGCGAACTGCTCGGGGTCGCGATTGGCCGCGCCGATGCACAGTGTGACAGGCCGGCCGCCTGTGACCGCAACGCGGCCGATCCGTGTCGACCGTTGCCATCCGGTTACGTGGCCGATCTCCGTGCCGACGGTTGCCATCCGGTTACGTGGCCGGCTGCCTAGAGAATTGCCTCGCGAGGCGGTTGTCGCCTGCTCCCTTGTCAGTTTCCCCCGGCGGGCCGCACGTCGCCGACCCGTTACAATGACGGGATTTTCCGCGCGCGTCGCGCGGCCGCCCTTTCCTGCGTCAATGCGTCGTCCATGAACCTCGTCATCCAAAGCACCGCGCCCCTTTCCGTCGACCACCACAAAACGCTCGTCGCCCTCGCGCGCGGCTCGCACGCCGCCGTCATCGATGCGAACGCGATTCGCATCGCCGATGCGAAGGTTGCGCAGCGTGCCGACCTCGAAGTCTATTGCGGCACGCATCAACTGGACTACGCGTTTGTCGAACCCGGCCGCCAGTTGCGTGATTTCGGCCTTGTTGCGATGGACATGGACTCGACGCTGATCACAATCGAATGCATCGATGAAATTGCCGACTTTTGCGGTTTGAAAACAGAAGTGGCCGCGATCACAGAAGCGTCGATGCGCGGCGAAATCAAGGACTTCAACGAGAGCCTGACGCGCCGCGTGGCGCTCCTCAAGGGACTCGACGCCGGCGCGCTCGAACGCGTTTACGAAGAACGGCTGAAACTCTCGCCGGGGGCCGAACAGATGCTGGCCGGCGCGAAAGCGGCGGGCCTGAAAACGCTGCTGGTGTCGGGCGGCTTCACGTTCTTCACCGAAAAACTGAAGGCCCGGCTCGGCCTCGATTTCACGCGCGCGAACACACTCGAAATCGTTGATGGAAAGTTGACTGGCAACGTGATCGGCGAGATCGTCAACGCCGATGTGAAAGCACGGACGTTGCGCGAGACATGCGCTCAACTGGGCATCGAACCGACGCGCGCGATTGCGATGGGCGATGGTTCGAACGATCTGAAAATGATGGCCGCCGCGGGACTTTCCGTTGCATTCCGCGCGAAGCCGGTGGTGCGCGAAGCGGCCAGCGTGGCATTCAACTACGTTGGGTTGGATGGCTTGCTGCGTCTGTTCTGAAGTTCAAGTTGCGCTGGCCGATGCAGTGGCGGCCAGCGCGGGCAGGAACACTATCTTTTGAAATCCGCGAACATGAACATGGCCAGCATGCTGATCCCAGTGATGATGATCACAGCGCCGTGCCACTTCAGAACACGGGCGTAGTTTTCGTCAGATTGCAGATACGTAAACAATTTGTGCATGAGTGCCTCCCAGAAAGTAGATTAGTATAAAAGCTGCGTTATCTAAGAAATCTAATTCAGGTGCACATGTAGGATTGCAAACAGAACAGCAGCAAGAGATGTTGCCAAAATCGAAATCACGATCGCCGCGCGCGACAACGCCCCGGTAACAAACCGTTTCTGCCCGTCACTAATGCATGGGGCTGCTTCGACATGGTGTGCATTGACCAAACACAACATCACAATGCTCGAACAGGCGAATGCCAGCATGCAAAATCCAGCAATGGCGCCCTCCAAGATAGGCATTCCGTCGCGCCCCACCTCCAGCGCAGTCACCGCCTCATAAACCGCGGCCGCGCACAATCCAATCGCACACCAGAACAGTTGGCCGTCTTTCACCGATGCGGCGATCAACGCCTTCGCGACGCGCCAGCCGTGCGTGGGTGCGACGAGCGCGAGCGTAAAGATCGGGCCGACAATCGGCACGCCAAGATTCAGCAACATCCAGAAAAATAGATTCATCGAAACTCACCATCGTGCGGTAGTGGTTAGTTGTGGTGCGCACCATCGTAGCGTCGAGATCCGGCGCCGACCATTCGGCCGAATGGTTAGGTTTACTGGCTATCTTGACAAAATAAAAAGCCCATCGGGAACGCGTCTCGATGGGCTTTTTCCACCAACAACCACCTGCGTTCAGGCGCTTAACCCAGCGCCGCCAGCCGCTGTTCGATATCCGCGCGCAGATCGGCCTCGTCTTCCAGGCCGATGTAGAACCGCACCAGCGTACCGCGATACGGCCATTGCCCTGCGGTGCGCATCGAGGCGACGTCGTAGGGCATCGCAAGACTGTGCGCGCCGCCCCAGCTCCAGCCGAGCGAGAACAGCTCGAGCGACTCGCAGAACGTGTCGATTTGCGCCGCACTATAACGCTCGTCGAACACGACCGAGAAAAGTCCGCCCGCGCCTGTAAAGTCGCGCTTGTAAAACTCATGCCCCGGACAATCGGACAACGCCGGGTGCAAGACCGCGGCAATTTCCGAACGCGTCTTCAACCACGTGGCGAGGCCAAGCGCCGCACGGTCATGTGCGTCGAAGCGCAGTTGCATGCTCGGCAGGCTGCGCAGAATCAGCGAACAGTCATCCGACGACACGCCGATCCCCATGCGCATGCGCGCCGCCTTCAGCTTCAGATGCAATTCGCGATCGACGGTGATCGTCGCGCCCATCAACACGTCGCCGCCGCCCGACTGGTACTTGGTCAAGGCCTGCACCGAGATATCCACGCCGTGGTCAAACGGCCGGAAACCGAGCCCTGCGGACCAGGTATTGTCGATCGCCGTGACGACATTCCGGGCGCGCGCCACCGCGGTGATAGCAGGCACGTCGGGCACTTCCATCGTGACCGAGCCAGGTGCTTCGAGCCAGATCAACCGTGTGTTCGGCTGGATCAGATCCGCGATCCCCGCGCCGATCATCGGATCGTAGTAGCGCGCGGTGATACCGAAATCGCGCGCCAGCCAGTCGCCATGATCGCGGTTCGGCGAGTAGACGTTATCGGGGATCAGCACGTCGTCGCCGGCCTTCACAAGGCCGAAGTACACATTCGAAATAGACGACAACCCCGAAGGCTGCAACAACGCATGATGGCCGCCTTCGATAGTGGCAAGCCGCTGCGCCAGCGCGAGCGAAGTCGGCGTGGCGTGCAGGCCATAGCGCCATTGCGCGTCGTTTTTCCAGTCGAGCGCGCGCATGGTCGCGAGATCCGGAAACACGACCGTCGAAGCGCGCGTCACCGGCATCGAGAATGATTCGAAGCCTGGCGTGAGCTGATCCTCGGCACGCACGATCTGGGTTTGCAGGCCGCGTTTAAGTTTGGATTGGGTCATGGTGAAATTCGGTGAGAGACTGGGCAGGAGACAGAAAACCGAGGGCGCTGTTCCGAACGGCGCCGCACACGCAAGAGTAGACGAGCCGGCAGAATTGCGCCTGGCAGAGCGTGCAAGCCGTCAGGCGCGCGGCAGCGCTTCACTCGCCGATTTGCAGGTTGCTGACCCCGCCGACGGCGTGGCCGCTCGCGGCGGGCGACGAAGCCGGCACAGCCGCACCTGCGGCTGCCGACGCCTGCGGAGCCGTTGCCGCCTTGTTCACGGCAGCCGGCACCGCCTGCCCCGCTGCCAGCGGCTTCAGATCGAACGGCTGCGGGTCGGAATCGTCGACGTTCATCCGGTCGCCCGCCACCGAACCGTCGGCTGCAAACTTGCCGACCCAGTTGCCGGTGATATGCGTGCCGTCGTTCGATTCCTCGACTTCGAGCGTGTCGCCATCGCGGTCTCCCGCGATCAGGATGACCTCGCCGGTATCGGTGTACTGATACTCGCCGTGCACACCGGCGGGGTCGTCGGTTTTCGCGCCGAGCCGCAGCACGATCTGACGCGAGCCGAGCATGCCGGCATAGCGCGGAAACTTCGCGAATTCGGGGCTCGGCTTGAGCGGCAACTGAATCGGCGGGGGGGCCGCCAACTCCTTCACCGCGTCGCTTTCCGCCCAGGCCTGCGCGGGCAATACAGCCCCGCCCCCGGCGCACAGCAATGCGGCCACGCTCACTACGCCCCGAAGGAAGCTCCCCTGGGAGAATGCCCAAGCACGCCGACGCATCGCAACCTTGATCGCTTTCGATTCCTGCATCCGTTCTTTCCTTGTTACCTGGTGCCGCTCGATACTGGTTTGCTATCCGCATGGTGTCGGACTTCGTTCGGCGGGGAGAATCGAGGCTTGATGCTGTGCCGCAGTGCTGCGCCTTAGCATCAAGCCTTAGCCTTAGCCTCAGCTTTAGCTTTAGCCTCAGCCGCCACCCAGCCTCAGATCCGTTCGAAGATCGCTGCGATGCCTTGCCCGCCGCCGATACACATCGTCACCAGCGCATAGCGGCCGCCGACCCGCTGCAATTCATACAACGCCTTGACGGTGATCAGTGCGCCGGTCGCGCCGATCGGGTGGCCGAGCGAAATGCCCGAGCCGTTCGGATTGACCTTGGCCGGATCGAAACCGAGTTCCTTGCTGACCGCGCACGCCTGCGCCGCAAACGCCTCGTTCGCTTCGATCACGTCCAGATCGGCGACCGTCAGGCCGGCGCGTTCGAGCGCCTTGCGCGTAGCGGGCACCGGGCCGATGCCCATGTACGCCGGATCGACGCCTGCGTGCGCGTACGAAACCAGCCGTGCCAGCGGCTTGATACCGCGCTTTTCGGCGACGCTGCGCTCCATCAGCACGACCGCCGCCGCGGCGTCGTTGATGCCCGACGCGTTACCCGCGGTCACCGTGCCGTTTTCCTTCGCGAACACCGGCTTCAACTTCGAGAAGTCTTCAGCCGTCGCGTTCATGCGCGCGTGTTCATCCGTATCGAACACGACGTCGCCCTTCTTCGACGGAATCGTGATCGGCAGGATCTGGTCCTTGAAGTAGCCAGCGGAAATCGCGTTGGCCGCGCGGCGATGCGATTCGAGCGCGAGCGCATCCTGCGTTTCGCGCGAGATCTCGTATTTGCGCGCGACGTTCTCGGCGGTCACGCCCATATGGATCGATTGGAACGGGTCGTTCAGCGCGCCGACCATCATGTCGACGAGGCGCGCGTCGCCCATGCGCTGACCGAAGCGCGCGGCCGGCATGGAATACGGCGCGCGGCTCATGTTTTCCGCGCCGCCACCGATCGCGATGTCAGCGTCGCCGAGCAACACGCTTTGCGCGGCCGAAACGATGGCCTGCAAGCCCGAACCGCACAGGCGGTTGACGGTCAACGCGGGCGCGTGTTGCGCGACGCCGCCGTTGATCGCGGCCACGCGCGCCAGATACATGTCTTTCGGTTCGGTATGCACGACGTTGCCGAATACCACATGGCCGACTTCGTCGCCCGACACGTTCGCGCGCGCCAGTGCCTCACGCACGACGCGCGCACCCAGATCCGTGGGCGGAAAATCCTTGAGACTGCCGCCAAAACCACCGATCGCCGTACGTACACCGCTTACCACCACCACGTCCCGTTGCATCGCTCGCTCCTCTCTTTAGTTTCTCAAGATGATCTTGCCATGGCGGCCCGCGCGCCCCACGTGTCCCAGCGCCTCGTGATCAGCTCGCCAGAAGGTGTTCGACTGTCGCGTGCGAAGGGATCGGCGCGACCGCGCCGTAACCTTGCGTGGACAGTGCCGCAGCGACGTTCGCATAACGCGCCGCTTGAAAAGGATCGTCACCCGCGACGATACGCGCGATGAACGCGCCGCCGAAACAGTCGCCCGCGCCGGTCGCGTCGACCGCATTGACGACGTGGCCCGGCACGACGCGCCGCTCGTCAGGCGTGGCGATGTACGAGCCTTCCTTGCCAAGCTTGAGCGCGACGACACGCGGGCCGTGCGACAACAGAAAATCGACGATCTCGTCACGGCCGGTCAAGCCGGTGAGTTCGGTGACATCGTCCCAGCTCGGCAGGCAAATGTCGGTTTGGCGAATGGCCTCGAGCATCACCGCGCGCGCCCGCGCGAGCGGCCACAGCTTCAGGCGCAGATTGGTGTCGAAACTTACGCGCACGCCGTTCGCGCGCGCATGCGCGATCGCCGCCAACGCTGCGTCGCAGGCGCTCAAACTGATCGCGAGGCTGATGCCGGACAGGTGGATGACCTTGGCCGCGGCGATCGCATCGAGCGGCAAATCGTGCGGCGCGTAGCGGCTCGCGGCCGAACCTGCGCGCAGATAGTCGAACGCATGGCCTGCTGGACCGTGCGAAACGAAGTAGACGCCGGTGGACGCATGCGGATCGATCCGCACGAGCGACGTCTCGACCTGCTCGCGCTCCCACAGATCGATCAACAGACGCCCGAAATGGTCGCTGCCGACAGCCGACACGAAACCGGTCCTCGCGCCCTGCCGTGCTGCCGCGATGCAGAAGTTCGACGTATCGCCGCCGAAACCTTGCAGATAGTTCGGCTGGTCTTTAGCCGCCTGGTTGAACTCGATCATTGCCTCGCCGAGCGCGAGGATTTCAGGGCGCCGGGCACCCGGGGGCGGGCCATCTGCGCGCCGGCCATCCGGGGTTCGGCCATCCGGCTCTCGGGCATCCGGGCGCGGGGTTTCCGGGGTCAGGCCTTCAGGCGTGCCAGTCATACTCACCGTCATCGCTTAAACCTCGCCCCACAGATCGTGACCGTCGGCGCCAGTGATCTTCACCGAGACGAAATCGCCGACCTTGTAGCGTTTTGACGCCTTGGTGGCCGGCGCGATATACACGACACCGTCGATCTCGGGCGCATCCGCCGCCGTGCGGCCGATCCCGCCGTCGGCATTGATCTCGTCGACCAGTACTTTCAGCGTCTTGCCGACCTTCTTCGCGATCCGTTTGGCCGATACTTCTTCGGCCACTTCCATGAAACGCGCGCGGCGTTCTTCACGCACTTCGTCGGGCAATGCGCCATCAAGTTCGTTGGCGCTCGCGCCTTCGACCGGCGAGTAAGCAAAGCAGCCGACCCGATCCAGTTCCGCCTCGCGGATGAAATCGAGCAGGGTCTGGAATTGCTCTTCGGTCTCGCCCGGAAAGCCGGCGATGAAGGTGCTGCGGATCGTCAGATCGGGGCATATTTCACGCCATGCCTTCACGCGCTCCATCACCTTCTCGGCGTTGGCCGGACGCTTCATGCGCTTCAACACCTCCGGATGCGCATGCTGGAACGGCACGTCGAGGTACGGCAGCACATGGCCCTTGAACGGACCTTCGGCCATCATCGGGATGACTTCGTCGACGCTCGGATAAGGGTACACGTAATGCAAACGCACCCATGCGCCGTATTGCGCCGCGAGCTCGCCGAGCGCGCCGACCAGATCGGTCATGCGCGTCTTGATCGGCTTGCCGTTCCAGAACCCCGTGCGGTATTTGACGTCGACGCCGTATGCGCTCGTGTCCTGCGAAATCACCAGCAGTTCCTTCACGCCGGACTTGAACAGGTTCTCCGCTTCGAGCATCACCTCGGCGACCGGGCGCGACACGAGGTCGCCGCGCATCGACGGGATGATGCAGAACGTGCAGCGGTGATTGCAGCCTTCGGAAATTTTCAGGTACGCGTAGTGGCGCGGCGTGAGCTTCACGCCCGCGGCCGGCACCAGATCGATGAACGGATCGTGCGGCTTCGGCAGATGATTGTGCACCGCCTGCATCACTTCGCCGAGCGCATGCGGGCCGGTCACGGCCAGCACCTTCGGATGCACTTCTTCGATCAGGTTAGAGCCACTCGCACTCTGCTTGGCACCGAGGCAGCCGGTGACGATCACCTTGCCGTTTTCGCTCAACGCTTCGCCGATCGCGTCGAGGCTTTCCTGCACTGCTTCGTCGATGAAGCCGCACGTGTTGACGACCACGAGGTCCGCACCGTCGTAGGTGCCGGAGATTTCATAGCCCTCGGCGCGCAGCTGCGTGATGATCTGTTCGGAATCGACGAGTGCTTTAGGACAGCCGAGGCTGACGAAACCGACCTTCGGCGTAGAAGGGATCGGCGCGGCGGGGGAAATGGTCTGCGACATAGGTGGGGTCCGGCGTATAGCGGTGACAATGGCGACAAATGGGACGGTGCGGCAACGCAGGGTCCGATGGCAACAGACACCACAGCCCGGACAACGTCCCGCGCGCGTAACCCTTCATTGTACCGCGCCGGCGATCATGCAACCGGCGAGGTGGTGAGGCGTTGCCGGATCGGGCAGGCCGGGAATCGCACTTCGGTGAACCGGCGTTACGCCGTTGAACGCCAGGGCGTGCTCGATCACCTCAAGAATCTCACGCGAATCATGCAGGCGCCGGATGGCTGCATGCAGTTCGGCGGCCTGCGGCCAGGTCCGCTTCAGATAGCTCAGCCACATTTTGACGCGTCCGTGCTCATGGCGGGCCGCGACACGGGCTTGCAGTTTTTTCAGGTAGTCGGCGAGATGACTCAGCACGGCCGGCCATTCCGCGCCTGAAGGCGTCCGGTCCATCAGTCCGCGTATCCGCAAGGCGAGGAAAGGATCCGACACGGCGCCGCGCCCGATCATCACGTCCGCGCAGCCGCTGACCGCCCGGCACCGCTCCCAGTCGGCCACGGTCCAGACCTCTCCGTTGGCGATGACCGGCACGTCCACGGCGGCGTCGATACGCGCGATCCACTCCCAGTGCGCCGGCGGCCGGTAGCCATGGTCACGCGTTCTGGCATGGACGACGAGGGAGGCCGCCCCACCTTCCGCCAGCGCTGTCGCGCATTCGATCGCGAGCGAAGTGTCGGACACGCCGAGCCGCATTTTTGCGGTCACGGCGATGCCGCCAGGCACTGCCGCGCGAACGGACGAAACGATCCGGTTCAGCTGCTCAGGGTGCGCCAGCAACATCGCGCCGCCACCGTGCCGGTTGACGACTTTGGCGGGACAACCGAAGTTCAGATCGAGTCCATGCGGCGACAAACTGGCCGCCTGGGCCGCATTCAGCGCCATCCATTCCGGATCGCTGCCGAGCAGTTGAATCACCATCGGCGTGCCGCCCGGGGTACGGCCTCCGTGGAGGACCTCGGGCGTATCTCTTTCGTAGACACGCTCGGGCAGCACCGAGCCCGTCACCCGGACAAACTCGGACACGCACCCGTCGAATCCACCGGTACTGGTCAGCACGTCGCGCAGCACGTAGTCCGCAAGCCCTTCCATGGGCGCGAGAAACAGTTGGCTCATGTGGATACGGCGCAAGCGCTGTCTTTGCGAATCTTCCGGTCAGCCAAGGCTGACCCTCGGAATCGAAGGCATGGACACGCCAGGAAAACGGGTCTGCGACATAGGTCGGGCGGGTGGATAGCGGTGGCAACAAACGGGAACGGCGCGACGAGGCGAGAGGTGGCAGGATCACGAGGATCTTGAAGACCATGGGGCCGATACCCCGCCACAGCGACGCCGCACGCAACCCGCGATTGTACCGCGCCCTTGGCTATCCGCTCGCGAGCCACCACGATCACATCCGGCACCCTCGGCGCGACGTGCCCACCGCCGGCCGCGGCCACGGGACGGCCACGCAGAGACGCGCTCAGCGCGCCGGCGTCAGCATCCCTCTGCGCCGTTACTTCTTCTCCGGCTCCGGATTGGTTTGCGGATTAGCCGGCGTGACCGGTACTCCAGCCGCATTCACCGGGCCACCCGGGGTGAACGGGAAAGTGGCGAACATCGATTTGGCCTGGTTCTGCATCTGCTCCTGCATCTGCACGAACATGTTCTTCGACTGCTCGATATAGCTGGTCATCATGCCTTGCATCATCGGTGCCTGCATGTTCATGAATTGCGACCAGACTTCGGGGTTCATCGCCTTGCCTTCATACAGGTTCTTCGACTGGTCGGCGAGCTTCGCCTGAATGTCGATGAAAGCCTGGATATTCTTCTCCAGATACGTGCCCATCATGCCCTGCATCGCGTGGCCATAAAAACGGATGATCTGCGACAACATCGACGACGAGAACATCGGCAAGCCGCCGCTCTCCTCTTCAAGAATGATCTGCAACAGGATGGCACGCGTCAGGTCCTCGTTGCTCTTCGCATCGATGACCTTGAAATCCTCCTGATCCAACACGAGCTGCTTAACATCCGTCAGCGTGATATACGTGCTTGTCTCGGTGTCGTAGAGTCGACGATTCGGGTACTTCTTGATCAATCGTTCGGCTGTTTTCTTTGTAGTAGTGGTCATGTAACGCCTTTGAGCGCGAGTTAAGCGCGGAAACGGCGTCATGCCGCCTGCACAATCGGGCAATTGCACAGTCGAGACGCCGCCGGAACCATCTGAGCAGAAGCACGCCACCTTGTGAGCGGCGCGCCGATGACTCAGCCCATATGCAAACCGCCATTCAGCGAAAAATCCGCGCCCGTGGAGAAACCCGATTCGTCCGAAGCGAGCCATGCCACGATCGAGCCAATTTCTTGCGGCTGACCGAGACGGCGCACCGGAATCGTCGCGACGATCTTTTCCAGCACGTCCGGGCGGATCGACTTGACCATATCCGTGCCGATGTAGCCTGGTGACACGGTGTTGACCGTCACGCCCTTGGTGGCCACTTCCTGCGCCAGCGACATCGTGAAGCCGTGAATGCCGGCCTTCGCGGTCGAGTAGTTGGTCTGGCCGAATTGCCCCTTCTGGCCGTTCACCGACGAGATGTTGATGACTCGTCCGAAGCCGCGCTCGACCATGCCGTCGATCACCTGCTTGGTGACGTTGAACAGGCTGGTCAGATTGGTGTCGATCACCGCCGTCCAGTCTTCGTGCGTCATCTTGCGGAACACGACGTCGCGCGTAATACCGGCGTTGTTCACCAGCACATCGATCTCGCCGACTTCGGCCTTGATTTTGTCGAACGCCGCCTTGGTCGATTCCCAATCGCCGACGTTGCCTTCGGACGCGATGAAATCGAAGCCGAGCGCCTTCTGCTCTTCGAGCCATTTCACGCGGCGCGGCGAGTTCGGGCCGCAACCTGCAACGACCTTGAAGCCCTCTTTGTGCAGCCGTTGGCAAATGCTCGTGCCGATGCCGCCCATCCCGCCCGTTACGTACGCAATTCGCTGTGTCATAAACTACACTCCGTTTTTCGTTTTCGAGGCGCCGACCGGCTGCCTCTTCCCTCGCCTGGTGCTTCATCTCCACTGCCGCCGGGCGACCGGCCGACGAGGCCACCGCTCACCGCGCGCCACGTGCTGCCCTGTTACTGTGACGCGCGGCGACCCTGCTTACCGCCTGCCCAAACGCACCTAAGCGCACCTAAGCCCATCAAAGCCGGCTTGAGTTCGCTGAAGATCCGTCAAGCGCGTTCGAGTGCCAGCGCGACGCCCATGCCGCCGCCGATACACAGCGACGCCAGACCCTTCTTCGCGTCGCGCTTCTGCATTTCGTGCAGCAGCGTGACGAGGATCCGGGCGCCGGACGCGCCGATCGGATGGCCGATCGCGATCGCGCCGCCGTTCACATTGATCTTCGACGTGTCCCAGCCCATTTGCTGATTCACGGCGCACGCCTGTGCGGCAAACGCTTCGTTGATTTCCATCAGGTCCAGATCGGCCGGCGTCCAGCCCGCGCGTTCGAGACAGCGGCGCGAGGCCGGCACCGGGCCCATGCCCATCACCTTCGGATCCAGACCCGAGGTGGCGTACGCCTTGATGCGCGCGAGCGGCGTGAGGCCGAGCGCCTCGGCCTTCTTCGCCGACATCACCAGCACCGCCGCCGCGCCGTCGTTCAGACCCGACGCATTGGCCGCCGTCACCGAGCCTTCCTTCGAGAAAGCCGGCTTCAGACCCGCCAGCGAGTCAGCCGTCACACCGTGACGCACGAACTCGTCCGTTGCGAAACGCAGCGGCTCGCCCTTGCGTTGCGGGATTTCGACCGGCACGATTTCGTCGTTGAAACGGCCCGACTTCTGCGCGGCTTCCGCCTTGTTCTGCGACAGCGCCGCAAACGCGTCCTGCTGCTCGCGCGTGATGCCGTATTCCTTGGCGACGTTCTCGGCCGTCACGCCCATGTGGTACTGGTTGTAGACGTCCCACAGGCCGTCGACGATCATCGAGTCGACCAGCTTCGCGTCGCCCATGCGGAAACCGTCGCGCGAGCCCGGCAGCACGTGCGGTGCGGCGCTCATGTTTTCCTGACCGCCGGCAATCACGATGTCGGCATCGCCCGCGATGATCGCATTGGCCGCCAACATCACCGCCTTCAGGCCCGAGCCGCACACCACGTTGATCGTCATGCCCGGCACGGCCGTGGGCAGCCCTGCCTTGATCAGCGACTGGCGCGCCGGGTTCTGGCCCGAGCCTGCCGTCAGCACTTGCCCCAGAATGACTTCGCTGACCTGCTCAGGCTTCAGACCAGCCCGTTCGAGTACGGCGCGAATCACCGTCGCGCCGAGTTCGGGCGCGGCGATCTTCGCCAGCGACCCACCAAATTTACCTACTGCCGTACGGGCGGCCGATACGATCACAACATCAGTCATTTCCATATCCTCCGGGCACATCGGCTGAATACGCCGCAGCCCGTCAAGTTAAAAATCTTGTTGCTCCTGCGTCCTTGTTCACGCGAACGCGCATTCATACCGCCAGATAAACCACACCTTCAGGTGCGCTCACACCTACTCCCGCTGCCGCACATACCGTCCCGGCGCCGGCTCGATCACAGGGAATTCGGCGGAGCCGGCCGCGGCGCGCGGCTTCACTTTCTTGCCGCCATACTGGTCGAGCCATGTGGTCCATTCGGGCCACCAGCTGCCCGGCACTTCGGCCGCCTGCTCGAGCCATTCGTCGGAGCTTTCCGGCAACGCCTTGACGTCGCCTTCCAGCGTCCAGTAATTGCGCTTTTTCTTCGCCGGCGGATTGATCACACCCGCGATATGCCCCGACGCGCCGAGCACGAACTTCAGCGGTCCGGTGAGCAGCGGCACCGACGCATAGGCGGTTTGCCACGGCACGATATGGTCTTCGCGCGAACCGTAGATGAAGGTGGGCACGTCGATCTTGGAGAGGTCGACCGGCTCGCCGCAGGTGGTCAACGCACCCGGCTCGCGCAGACGATTCTCGAGATACGTGTTGCGCAGATACCAGACATACATCGGTCCCGGCAGACTGGTCGAATCGCTGTTCCAGTACAGCAGGTCGAACGGCACCGGCGTGCGGCCCTTGAGGTAATTGTCGACGACGTAGTTCCACACCAGATCGTTCGGCCGCAGGAACGAGAAGGTGTTGGCGAATTCGATGCCGCGCATCAATCCCGGAGTGCCGCCGTTCTTGCCGCCAATGGTCTGCTCGCGCATCTGCACGTGCGCCTCGTCGACGAACACATCGAGCACGCCCGTGTCCGAGAAATCGAGCATCGCGGTGAGCAAGGTCATCGAGGCAGCCGGATGTTCGCCACGCGCGGCCGCCACTGCCAGCGCCGTGGCGAGCATGGTGCCGCCGACGCAGAAACCGAGCGTGTTGATCTGCTCGCGGCCGCTGATCTTGCTGACCGTCTCGATCGCCTTGAGCACGCCCTCGCCGATGTAGTCGTCCCACGTCTTGCTTGCGATCGACGCGTCCGCGTTGCGCCACGAAATCAGAAACACCTGATGACCCGAATCAAGCCCGTGCGCGACCAGCGAGTTCTCCGGTTGCAGATCGAGAATGTAGAACTTGTTGATGCAAGGCGGCACGATCAGCAGCGGCCGTTCACGCACGGTAGCCGTGCGCGGCTTGTACTGGATCAGTTGCATCAGCTCGTTCTCGAACACCACTGAACCTTCGGTGTTCGCAAGATTTTCGCCGACCACGAAACCCGATTCGTCGGTCTGCGAAATCTTGCCGCGCTGCAAGTCGCCCAGCAGATTCATCACGCCCTGCCGCAAGCTCTCACCCTTGCTATCCAGCAAGGTCTTTTGTGCTTCCGGATTCAATGCGAAGAAGTTGCTCGGCGAGGCGGCCGCGGTCCATTGCTGAACGGCGAAACGGATACGCTCGCGCACCTTCGGTTCCGTTTCGAGCGCGTCGACCATTTCCTGCAGATAGCGCGCGTTCAACAGATACCAGGCGGCGGTGAATGCGTAGGCCGGCGCTGAGCTCCACGCGTCGGAACTGAAGCGTCGGTCCTTGAGTTCGGGCGCCGTGGTCGCGGAACGGGTGGCCTGCTGGATCAGCTCCATCGCCTCGCGCGAATAATCGGCTTGCAGCTTTTGCAGGCGCTCCGATGGAATCGCGGCGCTCGGAACATTCAGTCCGGCGAACGAAGATAGTGACGGCAGCGACCCTGCAGCCAGTTTGCTGAAGTCAGGCATGCCTGGGAATGACGGCATCTGCGGCAGAGCCATTTGCGGCATTTGAGGGATGCCCATTTGCGGCATCTGAGGCATCGGGAAAGGCATGCCATTGCCGCCGGGCGACGTGCCGAGCGAACGCCATGCGTTCATCCAGGTGTCGAACAACTGCTGCATGCCTGCGGCCGGCGCTGCGCCGCTCGCACCGGCCTGCTGCGTCTGCTCCGTTGAGGAGTCCGTGCTGGGGGAAGCTGAGGAATGTGGAGCTGCCATACCTGCTTTTGACCGGTAAGTCCTTGCGGACGGGTTGAGAGGCAGGTTCATGCGCACGTGGGCGATTGCTCGCGACCCCGTCACGCCCTGTCCCATGTACGAGGAGCTGTGAGGAACATTCTTGCTCCCCATCGCAAGGCATGTCAATGCTTGTTCCCGATTTTGCCGCAGTGCGATAGTTTTTTAATTATCGTTTTCCCTGTGTAGCAGATCGCGCTTTTCGAACAGGGGTTGATGAGTGCCGCCGCAAGCGAAAAAAGCTCCCATAATGCGTGGGTTTATGTGCGTGTATCCGTTCGTTCGCAGACACTTTTGGCGGCAGATCTACGCATGCGCGGCGAATTCCGGCAGTGCAGCAAAAAAGCGTGCCGCACCTCCGAATAAACCCTCGTACGAGGGCTCGTACAAAGACGTCGCGCCGGGCGCCAACTCAATCCGCAATCGTCTGCGCCTGGTCGTCCAGCCAGATCAGCGCGGCCATGCGGCCAGTTTCACGGTCGCGGCGATAGGAATAGAAACGCTCACGTTGCGTGACCGTACAGAGATCCCCGCCGACCACGCGCGTCACGCCGAGCCGCTGCAAGCGCAAGCGCGCCAGTGCCGCAAGATCGGCCAGATATTTACCGGCATTTTGCGGATGCGTAACGAAGGCATGCGCCGTGGCCTCGCGTTGTGCGCCATCCACGCCGTTCATGAAGGCGTCACGCACGTCTGCGCCCACCTCAAATGCGCTGGGTCCGATCGCCGGGCCGAGATAGGCGTGCAACGATGCGGGCGCCACGCAGGCGAGCTCGGCGACGCGCTCTGCCGTCTGTTCGACGATGCCCGCGGCCAGCCCACGCCAGCCGGCATGAGCCGCACCGACCGCGCGCCCCGCTTCGTCGCACAACAGCACCGGCATGCAATCGGCCACCATCACGACGCATACCGTGCCGGGCCGATCGGTGACGCTGGCGTCGGCGCGTATCGGCGTGCCGCTTGCGTGAATCTGCTGAAGCGCATCTTCGGCACGCACGATGCCTGCGCCGTGAATCTGTTCGAGCCACGCGGCCTCGCCGACGCCTGCCAGACTCAGCAGCCGTGCGCGATTGGTTGCGACCGCGGCGGGATCGTCACCGGCTTTCATCCCCAGATTCAGACCGCCGGCCCGGTCCACGCCATCCTGCCAGCAGCCGAACGGCGGCTCGCTCACGCCGCCGTTGCGCGTGGTGACGAGCGCGCGCACTCGCGGCGGTACGTTCCATGCCGGTTGCACGACATCGGCAAAGCTCAGCTCGGGCAAGCTCATGGGCGACCGTCCTTGTCGTGTTTGTCGTGTGCGTCTTCGCCTTCGTGTGCGCCGCTTTCGCCGCTTTCGTCGTCTTCGCCGCTTTCGTGGTGTGCGTCGTCTTCGTCGCGTTCGTCGTCTTCGTCGTGTGCGTCACCTTCATCGGCATCGTCGTCCGGCGAAGCGTCGTAGTCGTCTTCCTCGTAGTACGTCTCGTCGAACTCGCCCGCATCGTCGCGCCCGAGGCCAAGCGCCGCCGACAGCACCTGCATGTCTTCCGGTGCATCGGCGCGCCATTGCATGGTCCGGCCGGTTTGCGGATGGATCAGGCCGAGACGCCATGCGTGCAACGCCTGACGCGCGAAACCGTCCGGCAGCGGCGTGACCGAGCGCTTGCCGCGTGCGCGCCCATAAACCGGATCGCCGAGCAGCGGATGGCCGATATGCGCGCAATGCACACGGATCTGATGGGTGCGTCCGGTTTCCAGATCGCAATGAATCGCGGTGACCGGCTGACGCTGCCAGATCGCCGTATCCACGCGCCGGAAATGCGTGCGCGCGGCTTTGCCCGATGCGCTCGTCACCACGGCCATGCGCGTACGTTCGCGCGGATCGCGGCCGATCGGCGCGTCGATCGTGCCTTCCTCGGGCATGTTGCCCCACACCAGCGCGAGATAACGGCGCTTGACCGTGCGCGCCTGAAGCTGGCGCACCAGGTCGGTCTGCGCCTCGAGGGTGCGCGCCACCACCATCAGGCCGGAGGTTTCCTTATCCAGCCGATGCACGATACCGGCACGCGGCAAGCCCGCCGCAGCATCGCCGTAGCGATACAGCAGGCCGTTCAGCACCGTGCCGCTCCAGTTGCCGGCCGCCGGATGCACGACCATGCCGGCCGGCTTGTTGATGACCACCAGCGTATCGTCCTCGTAGACGATCTCGAGCGGGACCGGCTCGGGCGTGAAGGCCAGTTGCTCCGGCAGCAGATCGGGCACCAGCTCGATGGTCGCGCCAAGCGGCACCGGCTGCCGGATCTTTGCCGGCTTACCGTCGATGCGCACCCGCTCCGACTCGATCCAGCTTTGCAGCCGGTTACGTGAAAACTCCGGAAAGATTCGCGCGAGCACCTTGTCGAGGCGTTCGCCAGCCAGTTCGTCGGGCACGACAACGCTGCGCGGCGTCTCGTCCGCCACGCGGCTCGCTACGGTCGGCACCAGGCTTTGCGGGCCGGCGGCGGCGAGCGCGTCGCCGCCGAGATCGTCGTCAAGGGAATCGACGCCCAACGCGTCGGAGGGGTCAGCGCTTACGCTATAATCTTTGTTGCTATTCCCGGCACCGGTTGCGGCGCCTGGAGTATTTGAGCGGGTCATTGAGTCTGGGTCACCTGGACGTAAAGCTAGACTGGAAAATGCGAGCCTTGAACACCATCACTAAAGCGGCGATCAATTTGGCGGCCATCAAGAAGGCGGCCCGGAAAGTGGCCGGATACATTGCGTGCGCCGCAGCCGTCGCCGTTGTTGCGGCTTGTCACGGTCTGCCGGAAAAGACCGACGAGACGGCTACGTGGAACAACAACAAATTATATACGGAGGCGAACGACGCTCTGACCGGCGGTGATTTCGGCAAGTGCGCCAAGTATTTCGAGATGCTCGAAGGCCGCGACCCGTTCGGCCACTTTGCCCAGCAAGCGCAGATCAACGTCGCGTATTGCAACTGGAAAGATAACGAAAACGCCGCCGCCGACCAGGCGATCGACCGCTTCATCCAGTTGCACCCGGATCACCCGGACATCGCCTACGCGTACTACCTGAAAGGCATGATCCACTTCAATGACGACCTCGGTCTGTTCGGCCGCTTCTCCGGTCAGGACATGAGCGAGCGCGATCCGGTGTCGCTGCGCCAGTCGTATGACGCGTTCAAGATCGTGGTCGACAAGTACCCGAACAGCAAGTATGCGCCGGACGCCGCGCAACGCATGCGCTATATCGTGAACGCGCTGGCGTCGCACGAAGTCCATGCGGCGGATTATTACTACCGCCGTGGCGCCTACGTCGCCGCGATCAACCGCGCGCAGCTGGCGTTGAAGGAATACAAGAACGCGCCGGCTATCGAAGACGCACTGCACATCATGATGCTGTCGTACGAGAGGCTGAATCAGCCGCAACTGGCCGACGACACGAAGCGCATTCTGACCGGTACCTTCCCCGACAGCCCGTACATCACGGGCCATGCAAGGCCGGGTAAGGAAAAGTCATGGTGGCAGTTCTAAGCCTCGGCCGGACGTTAGCACCATAAAGCTTTGAAACAAAAACGCCACGACCTCGGTCGTGGCGTTTTTGTTTGTGCTGCGCGCCACCGACCTATGCAGCACAAGCTGGCAACCAACGCCCTCAGTCCCGCTCGAACAACGCAATCGACTCCACGTGCGAGGTGTGCGGGAACATGTTCACCACACCCGCGCCCACTAGCCGGTAGCCGGCCTCGTGCACCAGCAGGCCTGAATCGCGTGCGAGCGTCGCCGGATTGCACGACACGTAGACGATCCGCCCGGGCAGCGGCCCATTGCCGCTCTGCGCGATCTCCGCGAGTGCCCTGGCGACAGCCAGCGCGCCTTCGCGCGGCGGGTCGATGAGGAACTTGTCGAAATGACCGAGCGCGCGCATGTCGTCGGCGGTGACTTCGAACAGGTTGCGGCAGGCGAACGACGTATGACCCGCCACGCCGTTCAGTTCGGCATTGTCCAGCGCGCGCGAAGTCAGCACCTCGCTGCCTTCGATACCCACCACTTCCTTCGAAATCCGGGCGAGCGGCAGCGTGAAGTTGCCGATGCCGCAAAACAGATCGAGCACGCGGTCCGTACGGGCTGGGGCCAACAGACGCAGCGCGCGGCTCACCAGCACGCGATTGATCGCATGATTCACCTGGGTGAAATCGGTCGGCTTGAACGGCATCCGGATGTTGAATTCCGGCAGCGTGTAGTCGAGCTCAACGTCGAGCGGATAGAACGGCGTGACCGTGTCGGGACCGCCCGGCTGCAACCACCACTGGATCTTGTGTTCGTCGGCGAAATCGCGCAGCACCTGTTCGTCGGCGGCGGTGATCGGCGCGAGATTGCGCAGCACCAGCGCGGTGACCGATGAACCGACCGCAAGCTCGATCTGCGGCATACGATCGTAAATCGACAGCTTGCGGACCATGAACCGCAGCGGCATCAGCATCGCCGAAATGTGCGGCGGCAGCACCTCGCAGGTCTTCATGTCCGAGATGTAGCTGCTGTTCTTCTCGTAGAAGCCGATCCGCATGCCGCCCTTTTCCGGCAGATAGCGCACCGCCAGACGCGCGCGGTAGCGGTATCCCCACGCCGGGCCGTGGATCGGCCGGTACACCGTCTCCGGACGCAGCTTCGCCAGATGCTGGAAATTGTCTTCGAGCACGCGCTGCTTGACGGCAATCTGGGCGCGGATATCGAGATGCTGCATCGAACAACCGCCGCAGATATCGAAGTAAATGCATTTCGGCCTGGTGCGAAGCACGCTTTCGCGGAACACCTGGACGACCTCCGCCTGCTCGAATTTCGGCTTGCTGCGATGCGTCGAGTAGCTCACACGCTCGCCTGGCAACGCGCCTTCGACAAAAATCACCTTGCCGGGCGTGCCGTCTTCGCTCTCGATGCGGCCCACGCCGCGCGCTTCCATGTCGAGCGAAACGATTTCGATGATCGGCTCAGCGCCGGTGATGACGTGCGCTTTCGCCGGAGCGGGCGCCTTCTTGCGCTTCGGCGAGCGGCGTTGGGGGGCAGTTCGGGACACCTGCGACTTCCTGACAAACTTGGGGGAAAGGCGAGATTGTAGACGAAGCGCCGCCCTTGCCAAGGATTCGGCGCGGCGCTAGTGGCCGCCGCGCCTCGCGGAGCACGTCGATCATGATGAGCGTAACGCGAACCGCGGCACTTGCGCACGATTTCGCGCTACGGCGGTTGCCATCGCGGCGTCTACGCCATCAGCGCGCAATGAACCGTTTCGTTACAAGTTACAAGACGGGTAAGCAGGCTACTGGTCAAACGCAGCCAGATACTCCGCCCATTGCGGCGCCGTTTCCAGCGCCAGCGCATTTTTGACCAGATTGATCTCGTCCGCATACTCTTCGGGCGAAAACGCGCCGCGAATCAGCTGGAAGCGGCAATACAGCAGGTACGTATTGACGACATCAGTCTCGCAATAATTGCGAATTTCCTCGATGCGCCCTTGCTGGTACGCGTGCCACACCTGGCTGCCGTCCATGCCCATCTTGCCGGGGAAGCCGCACATCTTTGCGAGCGCATCGAGCGGCGCATTGGCGCGCGCCTGATACATCGCCAGCACGTCCATCAGATCGGTGTGACGCGCGTGATAGCGGCTGATGTAGTTGTTCCACTTGAACTCGCGGTCGTCCTCGCCCAAGTCCCAGAAACGATAAGCCGGGATGCCATTGACGAGCGCGCGATAGTTCAGCACCGGCAGGTCGAATCCACCGCCGTTCCACGACACCAGCTGCGGGGTGTACTTCTCGATCACGCGATAAAACGACTGCACGAGCGCCGCCTCGCCGTCTTCCAGCGTGCCGAGCGAGCGCACCCGGAAACCGTTGTTGTCACGGAACACGCAGGAAATCGCGGCGATCCGCTGCAGGTGATGCGGCAGGAAATCGCCGCCGGTCTTTTCACGGCGCGCCGCAAAGGCATGCTCGGCGACTTCGGCGTCGCTCAGCGTGGCAGGCAAATCTTCGAGGCGGCGAATGCCGGCGACATCGGGAATCGTCTCGATGTCGAAAACAAGAATCGGTGTCATCAGGTTATAGAACGGCGTCCTTGCGCACACCGTTGGAGGCAAAGAAGCGCTTGAGCCGCACCAGCGCTTCCTGTTGGATCTGGCGCACACGCTCGCGAGTGAGGCCCATTTCGTCGGCCAGTTCTTCAAGCGTGGCGGGCTCGATGTGGTTCAGCCCGAAGCGGCGTTCGATCACATGACGATGCTTGTCCGACAGGCGTGCGAGCCACGCTCGCGTGAGCGTTTCGAGTTCGCGGTGCTGCACCTCGGCATCCGGCGACTGGCTTTGGTCGTCGGAGAGCAGATCGAGCAGGCTGCTCGCCGGGTCGAGATCGAGCGGCGCGTCGAGCGACGCGGTGTGCTCGTTCAGCGCCAGAATGTCAGTGACTTCGTCGGTGGTCTTGCCGGTCAGATAGGCGATGTCGTCAATGCTGGCGTCGCGGCGCTCGGCTGCCTCGCCGGAATTCATCGAATTCTTTTCCAGGTGGCGCTTGGCGCGCAGCACCTGATTGAGCTCACGGATCACGTGCACCGGCAAACGCACCGTGCGCGCCTGGTTCATGATTGCGCGCTCGATGCTTTGGCGAATCCACCAGGTGGCATAGGTGGAGAAACGGAAGCCGCGTGTGGGATCGAATTTCTCGATGGCGTGCATCAGTCCGAGGTTGCCCTCTTCGATCAGATCGAGCAGCGGCACGCCGCGATTCAGGTAACCCTTTGCGATGCTCACGACGAGCCGTAAATTGCGCTCGATCATCACTTGCCGCGCGTCGAACTCGCCCGCCTTCGCCAGACGCGAATACTTCTGCTCTTCTTCGACGGTCAGAAGCGGTTTGACGCTGATGCGGTTCAGGTAATGCTGGATCGTGTCGGCCGTCAGCTCGGCTTGCAGCAGCGCGCGGAAATCGTCCGCGTCGGGCGGGGCTTCGCTCGCGCCTTCGCGGGCCTCGCCGGCCTCTTCCGCGCTGCCCTGGCGTTCGTCGAGATCGCGCTCCTCTGCGATCTCTTCTTCTACTTCGGAAGCGCCGCTTTCCTCCACCGAAGCGGACGTCACGCGGCTATTCGTCTCAGACTCGGCTTGCGGCAGGCGGCGCTTCGATTTCGGCATGGTCGTATCGCTTATTGCGGCGGCAAATACTTCAGTGGGTCGACAGGTTTACCCTGCCGGCGAACTTCGAAATGCAACATTACGCGGTCGGAATCACTATTGCCCATCTCAGCGATCTTCTGCCCTTTGGTCACCGCGTCCCCCTCTTTTACCATCAAAGCGCGGTTGTGTGCATACGCGGTGAGATAAGTTGCATCATGTTTGATGATAATTAGATTGCCGTAACCGCGCAGCCCATTTCCGGCATAAACCACGCGCCCATCCGCCGAAGCCTTGACGGTATCGCCGGCCGCGCCGCCGATATTGATGCCCTTGTTGGTCGAATCGTTGAACGTGCCCAGCATCGGCCCGCGCACCGGCCATGCGAAGGCGACGTTGCCTGAGGCGCCGGCGGTCGAATCGCTGGCGGCGCCCGCAGGCGGCGGCGTCAAGGCGGCGTTGTTCGCCGTGGAGCCGTAGATCGGCGGCGCCGCGACGCCAGCCGCGCCGCCCACTGCCGGCGGCGTGCTACCCAGCGGCGCGCTCTGCACCGCGCCGCCGTTGCCGATCGGCGCCGTCGACACGCCCGGCGTCAGTGCGGCGGTGTTCGCGCCCGGCGGCACGACGCGCAGCAACTGATCGACTTCGATCTGATTCGGGTTGGTGAGATTGTTCCACGTCGAAATATCGCGATAGTTCTGGCCGTTCTCCAACGCGATCCGGTACAGCGTATCGCCCGGCTTCACGCGATAGTAGCCCGGCGGCGGCGGTCCGAGCGGCACGGCCGGCTGCTGCGCGGCTTGCGTGCCGAGCGCACCGCTGCCGGAGCGGTCGACGACCGGCGCCTGATCGAGGCGGGTCGCACAAGCCGACATCAACAGGGACAAGGCGAGCACGCACACGCTACGCTGGGTTACGGTCATGGGGATAGTCAGTCTGGTTCTTTGCATCGCGCGCAACATACTCATCGGTGTCAAATCACTCCGGATTTTAAGGGTACAAAGAAAACGCGATCAAGCCGCGACTCGCGCCACTGCGCGGGTCCGAGCCGCTCGACCAGAGTCAGCACCTGGTTCTGGCCTTCCTGCGAGCCGACCGGGGCGACCAGACGGCCGCCGATCGCGAGTTGTTCAAGTAATGCTTGCGGTACATCGAGGCCAGCCGCGGCGATCACGATCGCATCGAACGGCGCCGCCGACGGCAGCCCAAGGCGGCCGTCGCCGTAGTGCAGCCGGATGTTCGGAATGCGCAGCGGACGCAAGTTCGTCTTCGCGCGTTCGGACAGTGGCTTGATGCGTTCGATCGAATAAACGTCACGCGCGACCTGGCTCAGCACTGCCGCCTGATAGCCGCAACCGGTACCGATTTCGAGCACGGTGTTCAACGCGCGGCCGGCGGCCGCCAGTTCGATCATCCGGGCGACCACGGAGGGCTTGGAGATCGTCTGGTGATGGCCGATCGGCAACGCGGCATCTTCATAGGCCTGGGCCGCGAGACCCGGGTCGACGAACATGTGGCGCGGCACCACCGACATCGCGTTCAACACCCGTTGATCGGTCACACCGTTCGCACGCAGGCGTTCGACCATCCGTTCGCGAACCCGTTCCGAAGTCAGCGCCAAAGCGCCGTTCAACGCGACGTTCGGCACGGCGGCGCGCTCGTTGAGTTTGGCGGCGGGCTTGTGCACCGGTGCCGGTTTTGGCGCGGCGCGCACAGCCGAACCTTGCGCGACGGATGGTGCGGGTGGTTTGGCGTGATGCTGGGTTTGCGGCTTGGGCTGGGGGCTAACGGATGAGTTCGGTGACAAACTCGCCGGTGCCTTCATTGGCACCTTCGCTTGCGGCCTTGCTTGCGACGTGGCTTGCGGTTGACTCTGCGCCCTCGCCGGCGGCTTCGCCTGGACCTTTCCCGCGACACCGGGCGGCGAGTTCTTCGCCGGCTGCGGGCGCGCGTTCAACGCGGCAGCCGCGGCGAGTGCCGCCGCGCGCACTTCGCCCGGACGCCCTTCCGGCCGGCGCGGTTCGCGCACCAGATCCTCGAGGCCGAGCGGAAAGCGCTTTGCGCGCTCGCTGGTCATGAAGCGCCGCTGCCGGCGCGCGCCCAGTCGCGCGCTGCGGGCAGCATTTGCGTGTGGGTCAGGTCGAGCTGCAACGGCGTAATCGACACCTGTCCGTTCGCAACAGCATGGAAATCGGTGCCTTCGCTCGCATCGCGCGCGCTGCCCGACGGCCCGATCCAGTAGATCGGTTCGCCGCGCGGGTTGGTCTGGCGGATCACCGGCTGCGACGGATGCCGCTTGCCGAGACGCGTGATATACCAGCCATTGAGTTGCTCGTACGGCAGGTTCGGAATATTGACGTTCAGAAGCGGATGCCCCGGCAACGGCTGCTCGAGGTAGTACGCGACGATCTCGGCGGCGACGCGCGCGGCGTCTTCGAGATGCACCCAGTCTTTGTCGACCAGCGAGAAGGCGATGGCCGGCACGCCGAACATGATGCCCTCGGTGGCGGCGGCGACGGTGCCCGAATACAGCGTGTCCTCGCCCATGTTCTGGCCGTTGTTGATGCCCGAGACGACGAGGTCCGGCGTGTGGTCCAGCATACCGGTCAACGCAATGTGCACCGAGTCGGTTGGCGTGCCGTTGACGTAGTAGAAACCGTTCGCCGAGCGCAGCACCGAGAGCGGCCGCGACAACGTCAAGGAGTTCGACGCGCCGCTGCAGTTCTGCTCGGGGGCCATCACGGTGACGTCCGCGATCGGCTTGAGCGCTTCGTAAAGCGCGGCAAGGCCGGGCGCCAGATAGCCGTCGTCATTGCTGAGTAGGATTCGCATGCGGCGATTGTAACCGAGGAAACAAGGCACGCGAACGACACGGCAGACGCTGCGCGCATCACATGCAAGCGCACGCACGGGGCGCCGCGCCGGCGGGTGCCGACAGCGCAAGCATCCCGCTCCGGGCAATAAAATCGGACGATCGTGCGGATTGCTTTACACTCAAAATGGTTGCGATGCCCCGAAGGACGTCCCTTGGGGAACCCTGATCGATATGGAGACACGATGCGCGCGATTCGCTGTAATCAATACGGACCGCCGGAAAGCCTGGTCGTCGAAAATCTGCCGGATATCGAGCCGCCGCCCGGCCACGTCGTGATCGACGTCAAAGCCGCGGCCGTCAATTTTCCCGATGTGCTGATCATCGAGAACAAATACCAGTTCAAACCACCCCTGCCCTTTACGCCGGGTTCGGAAGTCGCGGGCATCGTGCGCGCGGTCGGCGCCGATGTGACGCAGTTCAAGCCGGGCTCGCGGGTGGTCGCGTATACCGGCACGGGCGGGTTTGCCGAGCAGGCGCTCGCGCCGGTCGCGGCGTGCGTGCCGCTGGCGGACGGCGTCGACTTCGAACTGGCCGCCGCGTTCACGCTCGCCTATGGCACGTCGCATCATGCAGTGGTTGATCGTGCTCAATTGAAGGAGGGGGAAACGATGCTGGTGTTGGGCGCGGCAGGCGGCGTCGGGCTCGCCGCGGTCGAGATCGGCAAGGCACTCGGCGCGCGCGTGATCGCGGCGGCGTCGAGCGACGAGAAGCTCGCCACCTGCGTGAAGCACGGCGCGGACGCCACCATCAACTACAGCAGCGAAGATCTACGCGAGCGCATCAAGGCGCTGACCGCCGGCCAGGGTCCGGACGTGATCTACGATCCGGTCGGCGGCGTGTATGCGGAACCGGCGTTTCGCAGCATCGGCTGGCGCGGACGTTATCTGGTGGTCGGCTTTGCAAACGGCGAGATCCCGAAGTTGCCGCTCAACCTGACGCTGCTCAAAGGCGCGAGTCTGGTCGGCGTGTTCTGGGGCGATTTTGCGAAACGTGAGCCGCAGCATAATCACGCCGCGTTCGAGCAGATGACCGGCTGGATCGGTGAGGGCAAGCTTAAGCCCTATGTGTCACAACGCTATTCGCTCGAAGACACCGGCCGCGCGTTGCGCGATATGGCGGAGCGGCGCGTGATCGGCAAGGTGGTGATTGCGCCTTAAGCGCAGTGCGCTGGCGCTGGCGCGAACGCTTCCGTGAGCGGGAAAAGCCGAAAGAAAACGGCGCGCGGTTTTCAAAACCACGCGCCGTTTTTGTTGAGCCTTTGGGAATGTGGAGCTGCGTTCGTTTCGGCCATGCATTTATTGGTCATGCGTTCGGTGCGCTATTCGCTCGCTGAACCTGGCGCTCGTTAGGCCTCGCCGTTCATTGAGCCGCGCCCTCGCTGGACCTTCTGCTTGCGGTGCTCTGCGCTTGCCTGCCTTGCCCACTCCATGACTACAGCTTTTCCGTGTCGCCCGACTTCGGCTGCCATTTCATCAGCCGCCGCTCGCCAATCCCAACGATGGCATCGAGAATCAACGCGAACGCGGTCAGCACCAGAATCCCGGCGAACACGGTATTGATATCGAAGGTGCCTTCGGCTTGCAGAATCAGGTAGCCGACGCCGCGGGCCGAACCAAGATACTCCCCCACCACCGAGCCGACGAACGCGAGGCCCACCGATGTATGCAGGCTCGAAAACACCCAACTCATCGCGCTTGGCAGATAGACAAAACGCAGCAACTGCTTGCGGTTCGCGCCGAGCATGCGCGCGTTGGCGAGCACGACCGGGCTCACTTCCTTCACGCCCTGATAGACGTTGAAGAACACGATAAAGAACACCAGCGTGACGCCTAGCGCCACCTTCGACCAGATGCCGAGGCCGAACCACACGCCGAAGATCGGCGCGAGAATCACGCGCGGCATCGAGTTGGCGGCCTTGATATACGGATCGAACAGCGCGCTCGCTAAAGGCGACAGGGCGAGCCACAGACCGACGCCAAGCCCGAACGCGGTGCCGAGCACGAACGCGAGCACCGTTTCGACCAGCGTGATCCACAGGTGCAGATAGATTTCGCCGCCCGTGAACCACTCCCAGATGCGTTGAAGCACCTTCTGCGGCTCGCCGAAGAAGAACGCGGCCTTGTTCGGGTCGTCGAAATAGAACGGCGGCAGCAGCGTCGGACTGGTCAACACGTACCAGAGCACGAAGCACAGCACGAGCAGCAGCCACTGCCAGATCACCAGATTCGCCCGGTTCGGGCGCAACGTCTTCCACATGACTCGGTTTGCCTTAGACGATTGATCGACGCAACTCGCGAACCCAACTGCTGAACGCAACGACTGAACACAACTGGCTACGGAACGCGTCGACTGAACACAGCTAGCGAACGCAGCAACGAGACGCAAATGCGTCACCCGGCTACGGCGCGACCCGACCATGAGCCGCGCTTAGGGCTCCAACTGCGAGCCCGCGCTTAAACCGCCGTGAGTTGCTGCTGGTAACCCTTAAGCACCTCATCGCGCAGCACGCTCCAGATCTGCGCATGCAACTCGACGAAACGCGGATGCGCGCGAATCTCGGCGACGTCGCGCGGACGCGGCAGATCGATCGTGAATTCGCCGATCGGATGTGTACCCGGTCCCGCTGACAACACCACCACGCGATCGGACATCGAGATCGCTTCGTCGAGGTCGTGGGTGATGAACAGCACCGCCTTGCGTTTCGCCGCCCACAGGTCGAGCAGCTCGTTTTCCATCAGCTGACGCGTCTGGATATCGAGCGCGGAAAACGGCTCGTCCATCAGGATGATGTCGGGATCGAGGATCAGCGTCTGCGCCATCGCGACGCGCTTACGCATGCCGCCCGACAGTTGATGCGGATAGCGGTCGCCGAAGCCGCCGAGACCGACGCGCTTCAACCACTCGTCGGCCTTGCTGCGCGCTTCGGCCGGCGGCACGCCATGAAATGCCAGACCGGCCATCACGTTGTCGATGGCCGAGCGCCACGGCATCAGGGCGTCGGCCTGAAACATGTAGCCGGCGCGGCGGTTGATCCCCTTGAGCGGGTCGCCGAACACGCTGACCGTTCCCGAAGACGGCTCCAGCAAACCCGCGCCAACGTTCAGCAACGTGGATTTGCCGCAACCGGTCGGGCCGACCACCGAAACGAATTCGCCCGGCGCGATGCGCAAGGTCGTGTCCTTGACCGCCGTATAGCGCTGCGCGCGGTTGTCCCGCGCAGCGAATGTGCAGGTGATGTTGTCGAGCGCCAGGGCGGCAACGGTCATGGTTCGACTCGCTTCCAGGATCGGTTTCGGTTTGTCATGTCGTCATGACGGCGATGGTCGAGGCGAACGCGGCACGTGCCGCTCCCGACCCGCACTGACGGTGCTCAGGCCTTGACCGTCGTCAGTGCTTTCTTCACGAAGTCGTTGGTCCACGTCTTCGACAAATCGATTGGCTTGCCCTGCACGTTCGGATCGAACGCCTGCAAGGTCTTCAGCGAGGTGGCCGGGCCATCGGCGGGCATCAGGCCATCCGGCGACATCGCCTCCTTCACGTGCTGCCACGCGTCCAGATACACCGCGCGGTCGCCGAGCAGATAGCCTTCCGGCACTGTGCTGATCAGTTCGCTGCCGGTCGCCGTTTGCAACCACTTGAGCGCGCGCACCATCGCATTGGTCAGCGCCTGGGTGGTGTTCGGATTCTTCGTGATGAAACTCTGCGACGCATACAGGCAACCCGCCGGCATATCGCCGCCGAACACGCTGCGCGTATCGGCAAGCGTGCGCGTATCCGACACGACGCGAATCTCGCCGGTGCGTTCGAGCTTGGTCATCACCGGGTCGAGATTGGCGATCGCATCGATCTGGCCTGACTGGAGCGCGGCAATCGCCCCCGCCCCTGCGCCCACGCCGATGAACGCGACGTCTTTCGCGGTCAACCCGGCCTTCGCCAGCACGAAACTCGCCATGATCGAGGTCGACGAACCGGGCGCGGTTACGCCGATTTTCTTGCCCTTCAGATCGGCGATCGACTTGTAGTTCGGCATCGCCTTCTTCGACACCGCGAGCACGATCTGCGGCGCGCGCCCTTGCAGCACGAATTCACGGAATGCCTGTTTCTGCGCCTGCAACAGCAAGGTATGCTCGAATGCGCCGGACACCACATCCGCACTGCCACCCACGGCTGCCTTCAGTGCTTGCGAGCCGCCGGCAAAATCCGAGATTTCGACCTCGAGTCCTTCGTCCTTGAAGTAATTGCGGCGCTCGGCAATCGTGAGCGGCAAGTAATAGAACAGGTTCTTGCCGCCGACGGCGATCGCCACCTTGGTGGTTTCAGGTTTGCCCTGCGCGAAAGCGAGCGGCGTGGCTGCGAACGTGGCGCCCGCGAGCGCTGCGGTACCGGCGAGGAAGGTTCTGCGTTGCATGGTCTATTGTCTCCAAACTTTTGTTGTCTTTTTGCCGCGACGCTCGTGGGCGCCGTGGATGCATCGGGGTTCGCTTTAACACTTGCGGCGCGCGCATGGCCTGCTGTGCAACAGCTGTCACTCACGCGCGGCAGCAGATCCAACCGCGCGCTCACTCACACGATCTGTTGTGCGTGCAACCTTGCAATGTGGTCTGAATCATAACCTAGCGATTGCAGGACTTCATCGGTATGTTCACCCAGTTCGGGGCCTAACCAGCGCGTTTCGCCGGGAGTTTCCGAGAGTTTGGGTGTCACGGAGGGGAGTGTGATTTCCTTACCGTCCTGCCACTTGAAGCGCTGGATCATCTGGCGCGCCATGAATTGCGGATCGGTGAACATGTCCGCGACGCTGTAAATGCGGCCAACCGGCACGTCGGCGGCGTTCAGCACGGTGAGCGCTTCGTCGATGGTGCGCGTGGCGAGCCACGCGGCGATCGCGCCGTCGATTTCCTGGGTACGCGGCACGCGGCCGTCGTTGTGCGCCAAGGCAGGATCGTTCGCCAGGTCTTCGCGTTCGATCGCGATCATCAGGCGCTTGAAGATCGGGTCGCTATTGCCGCCAATGACGATGCTGCCATCGCGGCAAGGATACGTGTTCGACGGCACGATGCCCGGCAGCGACGCGCCGGTGCGCTCGCGCACCATGCCGTACACGCCGTATTCCGGCACCACGCTCTCCATCATGTTGAAGACGGCCTCGTACAACGCGACGTCGACGACCTGACCTTTGCCACCGTTCACCTGCTTGTGATGCAACGCCATCAACGCGCCGATCACGCCGTGCAGCGCGGCAATCGAATCGCCGATCGAAATGCCGATGCGCGGCGGCGGCAAGTCTGGATAGCCGGTGATGTGGCGCAGACCGCCCATCGACTCGGCGATCGCGCCGAATCCAGGCCGGTCGCGATACGGCCCGGTCTGGCCATACCCGGACAGACGCACCATCACGAGCCCGGGGTTCTCCGCCGACAAGACGTCATAACCGAGGCCGAGCTTCTCCAACAAACCGGGCCGGAAATTTTCGACGACGATATCCGCTTCTTTCGCCAGACGCCGCACGATCTCCTTGCCCTCTTCGGCTTTCAGATTGATCGTGACGGACTTTTTGTTGCGCGCCTGAACGGCCCACCATAGCGACGTGCCGCCGGCTTCCGGATAAAGCTTGCGCCATTTGCGCAACGGGTCGCCACCCTTGGGATCTTCGATCTTGATGACGTCGGCGCCGAACTCGCCGAGAAAGCGCGCGGCGAACGGGCCGGCGATCAACGTGCCGAGTTCGAGCACCTTGACGCCGGCAAGCGGGCCTTTAGGTGTGCCGGTGACGCCAGAGTCTGGGGTGACGCTCATGTGTCTCCTCTGTGTTTCTGTTTGGCCACGCGCAGGGCGTGAAGTGCGAGGCGTTGTAGCGAGGCCTCACGGGCCTGGCTCAAGCGTTGCTCGAGCCTTGCTGACGCCGCGACGCCGCCGATTGAATTACGTCATGCTACATCGCACTACATCGAGCGCCGGTCGAGCATCGCACGTGCAATCGTACCGGCGTCGACGTACTCGAGTTCGCCGCCCACCGGCACGCCGCGTGCGAGGCGCGTCACGGCAAGACCGCGCGCCTTGAGCGTCTGCCCGAGGTAATGCGCGGTGGCCTCGCCTTCGTTGGTGAAATTGGTTGCGAGCACGACTTCCTTGACGATGCCATCCGACGCGCGCTTGACCAGCCGGTCGAAATGGATCTCCTTCGGGCCGATGCCGTCGAGCGGACTGAGCCGCCCCATCAGCACGAAATAAAGGCCGCGATAGGTCATCGTCTGTTCGAGCATGATCTGGTCGGCGGGCGTCTCGACGACGCACAACAACGCCGGATCGCGCTCCTCATCGAGGCAGACCTCGCAGATCCGCGCTTCGGTAAAAGTGTTGCACTTCTCGCAGTGCTGCAGATGTTCAGTCGCGAACAGCAACGAGCGGCCGAGTTTTTCGGCGCCGTCACGATCATGCTGCATCAGGTGATACGCCATGCGTTGCGCGGATTTAGGCCCGACCCCGGGCAGCACGCGCAGCGCTTCGACGAGCGCCGACAAGGCGGAAGGTTGTTTCATGCGAATCGGCTGTGTCGAAGTGGGGGTTGCCCGGTATGGCCCAGTATGCGGGTGGGGATGGGGTTGCTTCTTGTGGTTGCTTCCTGCGGTTGCTCCCTGCGGTTGCTTCCTGCGGTTGCTTCCTGCGGTTGCTTCATTAGCTCGGCAACGAATCGGGCAGGCACGCTGGACGCAAGAACCGAACTGCACGGATGCAACCTTGCACGAACTATGAACCAGGAGCTAGCAGCGAAACGAGCGCAACTCGCGTATTCAACCCACGCCGAGCTCAAAGCAGCGGCGTGGGTCCCTTCTTACAGCGACGTCGCTTAGAACGGCAGCTTGAAGCCCGGCGGCAGCGGCAGACCCGAGGTCATCCCGCCCATCTTTTCCTGGGCGGTGGCTTCGGCCTTGCGCACGGCGTCGTTGAACGCAGCGGCGACCAGGTCTTCCAGCATGTCCTTGTCGTCGGCGAGCAGGCTCGGATCGATCGATACGCGGCGCACATCGTTCTTGCAGGTCATCGTCACCTTGACGAGACCGGCGCCCGACTGCCCCTCGACTTCGATCAATGCAAGCTGTTCCTGCATCTTCTTCATGTTTTCCTGCATCTGCTGGGCCTGCTTCATCAGCCCGGCGAGTTGACCTTTCATCATGGACATGCTCCTTCTTGATAGCGTGAAATCCGGAAATCGGGTGCGCCGCAAGGCGCGGCGAATCAGTGGACGGACGGCGCGCCGTTCGGGACGGCGTTCTGCGTAAGTGGGCGGATCGAACCTGGCACGATGCTCGCGCCGAACTCGCGGATCAGCGATTGCACGAACGGATCGGCGCCGATTTCGCGCTCCGCTTCCTGCTGACGCTGGGCCCGCATGGCGGCGTCGTGTGCGGCTGCAGTGCGGCGCGCCGGGCCGACTTCGACCAGCACGTCGATGTTCTGGCCGAGCTTTTCAACGAGCGCGGCTTTCAGTTTAACGACCTGCGAGGCTTCCGCGTACTGGGGCACCGGCACGTTCAGTTTGAGCGTGCTGCCTGCGAGCGCCATCAGCTCGCTGTTGAACGCGAGTTGATACGAAATACCCTTGAGCGGCAGATCGACGGCGAGCGCGGGCCAGTCGCCCTTGAAGCCCAAAGGATCGAGCGGGACGGCGGGGGGCAGCGGGCGCTTGTCGACCACTGGCGGGGGGGGCGACGCGGGCGCGGCGTTCACGCGGACATCGTCGGGTCCGCTGTCGAACACCGGCATGTAGTTGTCGTCCGGCAGGCCGTAGTAGCCTTCGTCCGC
The DNA here is from genome assembly GCF_046025895.1 of Paraburkholderia sp. RL17-337-BIB-A. NCBI lineage: Bacteria > Pseudomonadati > Pseudomonadota > Betaproteobacteria > Burkholderiales > Burkholderiaceae > Paraburkholderia > Paraburkholderia sp. RL17-337-BIB-A. Next base: position 2,561,379 of record NZ_JARESY010000001.1, read on the forward strand.
CGCCGTGAGCGGCATGTATTCGTCGAGCGGCATGTCGTCCCACGGCGCGCCCGACGAGCCGTTTCCGTTTTGCTCCGCACCGTCGCGCTGGGTCTGCGGCGACGGCGCACGCGCTGCCGCGTCTTGTTGCGGCGCGCGGCGCGCGGCGCCCGGCGTCGGCACATTGACGACCACGCGGGGTGCGGCCGGCTTCGGCGTGGCAGGGGCTGCAGTGGGCTTGGCAGAGGCTGCCGCCGCGGTGCGGCCGCGATCAGACGACACTTTCAGGCCGGCGCTGCGCAAGACATTCAGCGCGTCGCTCGCACCGCCTGCGCGGCGCGCCGGGATGTCGGCTGCGGGCGGTGCTTGCGATGCCGGTGCGGGTGCGGCCTCTTGCGCACGTGCGAGCGCGGCTACGGCCGGAGCCGTGAGCGAAGACGCTGGCGCCGATTGCCCGGAAGGGGCCGCAGCGGGTGTTTCGTTCAGCGCTGGCTCGGTAGGCGCGTCGTCCCACGGCGCCACGCCTCGCGCAACTTTCGTTGCTTCGTTTGCTTCGTTTGCTTCGTTTGCTTCGTTTGCTTCGTTTGCTTCGTTTGCTTCGGCTGCCGGCGCCGGGGGCGTCGCTTCGGGCATCGACGCTGCTCGGAGCGCGCTCGTGTCCGTCGGGGCAGGCACCGGATCGCTCAGAATCGGTTGGCCGGACGTCTCTTCCTGCCACGGCGCTAAAGCCGGTGCGGCAACGACCTCGGCCGCCGTGGGCGCAGGCGCCGCGCTCGCTTCGTCAGAGCCCGATGCAGACGCGGACTTGGAAACGATCGCCGCTTCACCCATAGTTGGCTTCGGCGTGTCGGCATTTTCAGCAGATCCCGCAGACGCCAGGTGCTGCGGAGCCGGAGTCGCGGGCTTCGCTTCTGCCAGCGGATTTGCGGAGCGCACCGGCACGGCGGCGATTGCTTCAGCCGTATGCGACGACGCCACCGCCGGCGGCACTGCTACCGCCTGCTGCGCCGCTACCGTCGGCTGCACTGCTATCGCCTGCTGCGCCGCTACGGCCTGCTGCGCCACTACCGCCTGCTGCGCCACTACCGCCTGCGAGCCGGCGCGCCTGGCGCCAGCCGGTCCTGCCGGACGCGCCGCAGCCGCGCCCCCACCACCGCCCGCGGGCGCCGGCTCGAACGCCAGCATGCGCAACAGCGTCATCGTGAAACCGGCGTATTCATCCGGCGCAAGACCCAGTTCGCTTCGGCCGATGGTCGCAATCTGATAGAACAACTGCACCTGCTCGGCACTCAACGCGTCAGCAAACCGACGCAGATCGCCCGCTTCCGGCCACTCGTCCAGCACCGACGACGGCGCGAACTGCGCCCACGCAACTCGGTGTAGCAAGCTCGCCAGATCCTGCAACGCGGTCGAAAACGACAGGCTGCGCAATGCCATCTCGTCCGCGACCGCCAGCACGGCGGCGCCGTCACCGTCGGCCAGCGCGTCGAGCAGGCGAATCAGATAGCTTTGATCGAGCGCGCCCAACATGCCGCGCACCGCTTCTTCATTCACCTGATTGGCGGAATAGGCAATTGCCTGATCGGTCAGCGAGAGCGCGTCGCGCATCGAGCCGTCGGCCGCGCGCGCGAGCAGGCGCAATGCCTGGGCGTCGTACGGCACCTGCTCTTCGCCGAGAATGTGCTCGAGATGCGAGACGATATGCCCGGCCGGCATCTGCTTCAGATTGAACTGCAGACAGCGCGACAGCACCGTGACCGGAATCTTCTGCGGATCGGTGGTAGCAAGAATGAATTTGACGTGCGAAGGCGGCTCTTCCAGCGTCTTCAACATCGCGTTGAAAGCGTGGTTGGTCAGCATGTGCACTTCGTCGATCATGTAGACCTTGAAGCGCGCATCAACCGGCGCGTAAACCGCGCGCTCCAGCAGCGCCGCCATTTCATCGACACCGCGATTACTCGCCGCGTCCATCTCCACATAATCGACGAAGCGGCCTTCGTCGATCTCCCGGCACGCGCGGCACACGCCGCACGGCGTGGAAGTCACGCCGGTTTCGCAGTTCAGCGCCTTGGCGAAGATGCGCGACAGCGTGGTTTTGCCGACGCCGCGGGTGCCGGTAAACAGATAGGCATGATGCAGACGGCCACCGTCGAGCGCGTGCGTGAGCGCGCGCACCACGTGCTCCTGTCCGACGAGCGAAGCGAAATCCTTCGGCCGCCATTTGCGTGCGAGAACTTGATAGGTCATCCGGAAATTGTATCAGTAACGATGGCGCGCAAAACCGAATCGAAACGGCACGCGAACGCGTGTTGCCGCTTCATTGAAAGAGGCTACCGAACCGATAGAAAAAAATAGATGAAGCGCGCGGAAAATGCTACTGCGAGGCCCCTGCAGCGTCAGCGCCTAGGGGTAAACAGAAGATGGGGAGATACGGCAGAGACAAACAAAAAGGAAGGTGACGAGCCCGACCCTCGGCACTGGTGGAAAACGGCTGTGGCTGCTTCGTTCCCGACCTGACCAGGTTGACCATCCCTCCATGCGAGGAGGCCCGTCACGAAACATTCTATCACCGCTTGGGCCGCCGCGCGACTCTTATACGACCAAAATGACATGGACGCGCCGAATCAGGAGCTTCACACTATATAGTCGGTACTCAGACGCCATGCGTTCGGCGCTCTTGTGTTTTGCGCTGCCAGCCACCAGATAGGCTCCGTCGCGATTAGCAAAATGAAGTGGCGCTTCACCGGCAGCCGTTGGCCCCACTGCCCTTGATGAGTACTATCACCACCGGCAACGCATAGCGAATTAAGCTAAACTGCCGTACGGATGACCCGCAACCGCGAGCGTTCCGCACATTCCGGAAATAGCCTTTCGGCTTTTTCAGGCGTGCGCCGGGAAGGCCTCGATTGCGGCAAAGCGAACGGAAGTTTCCCTAGATTTTGACGTATCGTGGCGAGCAATTCAGGCGGGCCTCGAACCGATAGAGGTATTCATACAATGAGCGAATCAATCAAGCATATCAGCGACGCATCGTTCGAACAGGACGTCGTGAAATCCGATAAACCCGTGCTGCTCGATTTCTGGGCTGAATGGTGTGGTCCGTGCAAGATGATCGCGCCGATCCTCGACGAAGTCGCCAAGGATTATGCCGATCGCCTGCAAATCGCCAAGATCAACGTCGACGAACATCAATCGACGCCGGTCAAGTTCGGCGTGCGCGGCATCCCCACGCTGATCCTCTTCAAGAACGGCGCTGTCGCCGCGCAGAAGGTCGGCGCATTGTCGAAGTCGCAACTCACCGCATTCCTCGACGGCAATCTGTAAAACGGTCGCATGGGCGCGCTGCGGGCCCTCGAGACCTTCAGGCGCGTTGTCTTGAGCGTGTTGTCAGCCGGCAACACGCTCAATAAGAAAGATGCCATGCCGTCGCACTGGCGGAAATTGGCGTGTGCTATGCTAGAATCCGCAAAACGTCGAAAAGACGTGTAAGTCCTTGAGCGGTTCCGCTCACTCTCCTCCCAGATTTCATTTCGTCGCACCTTCTCCTGCGGGTTCTCCGTATGCATTTATCCGAGCTTAAGACTCTGCACGTGTCCGAATTGATCGAGATGGCCAATGGCCTCGAGATCGAAAGTGCAAACCGCCTGCGCAAGCAGGAATTGATGTTTGCCATTCTAAAAAAACGAGCCAAAACGGGCGACACGATCTTCGGCGACGGCACGCTCGAAGTGCTGCCGGACGGCTTCGGCTTCCTGCGTTCGCCGGAAACCTCGTATCTCGCCAGCACGGATGATATTTACATCAGCCCGTCGCAAATCCGCCGCTTCAATCTGCACACGGGCGACACGATCGAAGGCGAAGTGCGTACGCCGAAAGACGGCGAGCGCTATTTCGCGCTGGTGAAGGTGGACAAGGTCAACGGCCAGCCGCCGGAAGCCTCGAAGCACAAGATCATGTTCGAAAACCTGACGCCGCTACACCCGAACAAGGTGTTGCTGCTCGAACGTGAAATGCGTGGCGAGGAAAACGTCACGGGCCGCATCATCGACATGATCGCGCCGATCGGTAAGGGCCAGCGTGGCCTGCTGGTGGCGTCTCCGAAATCCGGTAAGACCGTGATGCTGCAGCACATCGCGCACGCGATCAAGCAAAACCACCCGGATGTGGTGCTGTTCGTGTTGCTGATCGACGAGCGCCCGGAAGAAGTGACCGAAATGCAGCGCTCAGTGGCCGGCGAAGTGATCGCCTCCACGTTCGACGAACCGGCCGCGCGTCACGTGCAAGTCGCCGAAATGGTGATCGAAAAAGCCAAGCGCCTCGTCGAAATGAAGAACGACGTGGTGATTCTGCTCGACTCGATCACGCGTCTCGCGCGTGCGTACAACACCGTCGTGCCGGCCTCGGGCAAGGTGCTGACGGGTGGTGTCGACGCGAACGCGCTGCAACGTCCGAAGCGCTTCTTCGGGGCTGCGCGCAATATCGAGGAAGGCGGCTCGCTGACCATCATCGGCACGGCGCTGATCGAAACCGGCAGCCGCATGGACGACGTGATCTACGAAGAGTTCAAGGGCACCGGCAACATGGAAGTGCACCTGGAACGCCGCCTTGCTGAAAAGCGCGTCTATCCGTCGATCAACCTGAACAAGTCGGGCACGCGCCGTGAAGAACTGCTGATCAAGCCCGAAGTCCTGCAAAAGATCTGGGTGCTGCGCAAGTTCATTCACGACATGGACGAAGTCGAGTCGATGGAATTCCTGCTCGACAAGATTCGCCAGACGAAGAGCAACTCCGAGTTCTTCGACATGATGCGTCGTGGCGGCGGCAGTTAAGACCTCGCGCCGAAACAGCAGCACCCTATCTGCACCGTCCGCATCAAATACGAAAGCCGCTCGCCAGAAACGAGCGGCTTTTTTTCGTCCGTGAGGTTTTGCGTCGAAGGGAGCGTCCTATCCCGATAACATGTACGTGAACGTACACGTTGCAGTACAATGGGCTCAGTCCGTCATGTCTACACACACCTTATGTCGAAGGACTCGCCCGCCCTGCTCACCGTACGCGACGCCGCCGAACGTCTCGGCGTCACGCCGCGCACACTGAAGTACTACGAGGAGCGCGGCCTCGTCTCGCCTACCCGCAGCGAAGGCCGCTACCGCCTTTACGACGAGGAAGACCTGAAGCGCTTCGGCCGCATTCTGCGCCTGCGTTCGCTCGGCTTCTCGCTGCAAGGCATCACCGAAATGCTCAAGCGTCCGCTCGAACCGGCCGAAGGCGGGCATCGCTACTCCACCGAATCGCTGCAACAGATTCGCGACGCTATCGCAGCCCAGGTCGAAGCACTCGATGCCCGCATCGAAACGATGCGTCGCGAACTCAAGGAAGCACAGAAACTCCGAGCCGAACTCAGTCCCGATCTCGACTATCTCGAACGGCGCCTCGCCGGCGAGAATGCGGACGCACTGCTCGAGCAGCGCCGCAACGCACTCGCCAAAGCTGAGAGCACACCGTTCGCGAAACGCGCGAAAAAGCCGGGCGAGCCCACATGAGCGCAACCTCATCGCGCGTACCGTTGTTCGGCGTCGAGAAATTGCGCGGCGATTTTTTCCCCTGGGTGCTGGCCGTCGTCACCGGCCTCGACTATTTCGACAACTCGATCTTCTCGTTTTTCACCAGCCATATCGCGGGCGGCATCAACGCGTCGCCCGACGAACTGGTGTGGGCATCGAGCGCCTATGCGGTCGCGGCCGTGCTCGGCATCCTGCAGCAGCAATGGTGGGTCGAGCGCTTCGGTTACCGGCGCTACGTGGCCGGCTGCATGCTGCTCTATTCAGCAGGGGCGATCGCCGCCACATTGTGCGAGTCGTCGATCGAACTCGCATTCGCGCGCGGCTTTCAGGGCTACTTCATCGGCCCCATGATGGGCACCTGCCGCATCCTGATCCAGATGAGATTCACGCCGCAGCAACGGCCCGCGGCAACCCGCGCTTTCCTGGTGCTGATCGTTCTAAGCAGTGCGCTTGCGCCGCTGATCGGCGGTCAACTGGTCGCGCACTTCGACTGGCGTGCGCTGTTCGCCTGCACCGCGCCCGCCGGTGTGCTGTTTGCGATCCTTGCGCTGCTTGCGCTGCCCGAGACAGGCAACCGCCTGCCGGAAGAACGCGGCGCGGCGCACTTCTGGCCTTATCTGATCTTCGCGTTCGCGCAAGGCGCGCTGCAGATCGTGATGCAACAAGTCCGGTTTCAGCTGTTCAGCGCATCGCCAGGGCTGATTCTGCTGACGGTCACCGGCATCGTCGCGCTCGGCTGGTTCGCGTACCAGCAATGGCATCATCCGGCGCCGCTGGTGCGCCTGCATGCGCTGCGCGAAAAAGTCTTTCAGGTCGGGCTCGTGCTGTACATGTTCTACTACTACATCTCGACCGTATTCAGCTATCTGACGTCGCGCTTTCTCGAGAGCGGCCTCGGCTATCCGGTCGAGAATACCGGGCAACTGGTCGGTGTGACGTCACTGATTTCGGCGAGCGCGCTGTTCGTCTACCTGCGTTACGCAAAGCTTCTGCCGCGCAAGAAGTGGATCATCGTGCCAGGCTTCGCAGTGGCCGCGTTCGCCGCGGCGTGGATGTCGCGCATGTCGCCGGGCGTGGGCGAAGCCGCGCTGATCGTGCCGATGCTGCTGCGCGGCTTGCTGTTGCTGTTCATCGTGCTGCCGGTCGCCAATCTGACGTTTAGAATCTTCGCCATCGAGGAATTCACGCACGGCTACCGGCTGAAAAACATCGTCCGGCAACTGACGATCTCGTTCGCGACGGCTTCGGTGATCATCGTGGAACAGCATCGGCAGGCGCTGCATCAAGCGCGCCTCGCGGAGTTTGTGAATCCGTACAATCCGATGTTCCAGAATTCGCTCGCGGCGCTGACGAGCGGCTTCAGCACCACCGGCCGCTCGCCTTCCGAGGCGCATTCGCTTGCGATAGTGGAAATCAGCCACACGGTCGCGCAGCAGGCAAGCTTCCTGACCTCGCTGGATGGTTTCGCCTTCCTGCTCGGCATTGCAATATGCGGCGGCATCTTCGCCGCGTGGCAAAAACAGATCGACTAAGGGTTTCATCAGGCCATGCTCTCGAAACTCACTCAATGGTTCGGCACGCGCCGCCGCGACCGCGCGCTGCGCGACTACGCGATCGACGACGCCCTTTGGCAAGCCGCACTCGACGGCCTGCCGTTCCTCGCCTACCTCGAGGCGCCGGATCTCGTGCGCCTGCGCGAGCTGACCAGCCTCTTCATCGCGCAAAAGGAATTTTCAACCGCGCACGACCTCGAGCTGACCGACGCGATGACCGTGGCGATCACCGCGCAAGCGTGTTTGCCGGTGCTGAACCTGAGCCTCGACCTGTATCGCGGCTGGGTCGGCGTGATCGTCTATCCGGGCGAATTCGTGATCCGCAAGACGGTCGAGGACGAAGACGGCGTGGTGCACGAGGTCGAGCAGGACGCAAGCGGCGAAGCGTGGGAAGGCGGCCCGGTCGTGTTGTCGTGGGAAGACGCGCAGATGACCGGCGGCACGGACGCCTATAACGTCGTCATTCATGAATTCGCGCACAAGATCGACATGCTGAACGGCGAGGCGGACGGACATCCGCCGCTCATGCGCCGCTGGCATGCACCGCTCGACTCACAGGCATGGGCCGACGTCTTCGATCATGCCTACGACCACTTCTGCGCCAAAGTGGATGCGGTGCCGGACAGGCGCTGGGCCCGCTTCGAGCGCGATTCGCTGATCGACCCGTACGCGGCGGACCATCCGTCGGAATTTTTTGCCGTTTGCAGCGAAGCATTGTTCGTCCAGCCACAGGCGTTCGAGGCGGAGTATCCCGAGCTATACCGATTGCTGGCGCGCTATTACCGCCAGGATCCGGCGCGGGTGGGGTTGACGTTCGCTGGGGGTTGACGTTCGCTGGGGTTGACGTTCGCTGGGGGTTGACGTTCGCTGGGGCCTGACGTCTGCCGTGCTGGATGCACAACAGGACCGCAGCCCGGTGGAGCTGCCGTCGCAACGCCGGCGAAAACGCATAAAGTGCCGGCACCCCAGACGGCAGAAACGATGCAAGGTGCCGTCAAATAGACGGCAGAAAGGTCGTCAAGCGACTGATTTTCTGGCATAATCGCCATTTTTCGACCATAGGCAAGTGGCTCGCGCCTAGATGCTGTCCGCATTCATAGCGGCTGCACGCGGGTTGGCTACCGCCAGATTAAAGGAAAGACCATGAAAGAAGGCATTCACCCGGATTACCGCGAAGTCCTGTTCGTCGACATGTCGATCGACTTCAAGTTTGTGACGCGCTCGACCATCCAGACGCGTGAAACCGCCGAATTCAACGGCAAGACCTACCCGCTCGCCAAGATCGAAGTGTCGTCGGAATCGCATCCGTTCTACACCGGCCAACAAAAGATCATGGACACGGCAGGCCGCGTCGAGAAGTTCAACAAGAAGTTCGGCACGCGCGCTACCGGCAAGGCAGCAGCGAAGTAATACCCGCCTCGTCGCCGGCTCTGGCCAGCAACGAAGCAGCAAAAAAGGGCAGCGCGAGCTGCCCTTTTTTGTCGCCGCCTTTTGTCTCAGCCTTTTTGTCGCCGCTTCTTCGTTTCCTCACGCGGGACGCTTCCACGCACACTGTGGTCCGTTGTGGCGCCGTGCTACAGGCATCCCAATCACGTTGCGAGCCGCTACTGGCCGTGACGCGCATAGCACGGCACGACTACAATGCCGGATGCTCCAAATTGGCCATTCCCGCCGGACCTTCCGTCCGGTCCCGGCTGCACCGCTTATCCAATATCCACACACCGCATGAGACCTGTCGTTCGCCTCACTGCCTCCGCGACCAGTGCGCTGCCGCGCTGGCTGCTGCTGACCATCTGTATCGTCTACGCCTTCTTCGGCCTGTTCGGCCGTGATCCGTGGAAGAACGAGGACGCAGCCGGCTTCGGCGTCATGTGGACGATGGCCAACGGCACCGCGCACGACTGGCTGCTGCCGAATCTGGTCGGCAAGTACATGACGGAAGACGGCCCGCTCGGCTATTGGCTCGGCGCCAGCGCGATCCGCGCGCTTGCGCCGTGGGTCGACGCGAGCAACGCGTCACGCGTGTTTACCGGCCTGCTGTTTTGCGCGGCCTGTGCGTTCGTCTGGTATGCGGCCTACCTGCTCGGCCGGCGCGCCGAAGTGCAGCCGTTCAAATACGCGTTCGGCGGAGAGCCGGAGCCGCGCGACTACGGCCGTACCCTCGCCGACGGCGCCCTGCTGATCCTGCTCGCCTGCTTCGGCCTTGCCGAACGCGGCCACGAAACCACGCCGCAGCTGGCGCAATTCTTCGGCATCGCCATGCTCGTCTATGGGCTCGTGCGGATGATCGACAAGCCGATTCAAGGCGCGCTGATCTGGGGCCTGGCGCTCGGCCTCGTCGCGCTCGCCAGCAGCCCGGTGCTGGTCGGCGCGCTGTTGCTCGGTACCCTGGCGATGGCGCTGATCGTGCGGGAGGCGCGTTCGCGCTGGCTGCTGCTGGCCGGTTTGCCGGTGGCGCTCGTGCTGTCGATCGCGTGGCCGATCGCCGCGCTCGCTGCCTTTCCCGATGACGCCGTCTGGTATCTGAACCAATGGGTGCACGTCAGCCTGTCGGCGTTCGCTGGGCCGCCCGGCTCGGTGGCCGCCTACGCGCTCAAGAATCTGCCGCTCTTCACGTGGCCGGCCTGGCCGCTGGCGCTCTGGGCATGGTTCAGCTGGTCTGGCCTGCGGCGCGCGCCGCACGTGGCGATCCCGCTCTCGGTGATCGGTCCGCTGCTGGTGCTGGTGGTGTTGCAGAGCCATCAGTCGAACCGGCTTTACATGCTGTTGCTGCCGCCGCTCGCGGTGCTGGCCGCCTTCGCGCTGCCCACGCTCAAACGCGGTGCGATCAATGCGATCGACTGGTTCGCGCTGCTGAGCTTCACGATTCTCGGCAGCTTCGTCTGGCTGGTGTACATCGCCGGACTGACCGGTTTCCCGTATCCGCTCGCCCGCAATCTCGCGCGTCTCGCCCCCGGATTTGCGCCGCAGTTCAAGGTCCTGTCGTTCGTGTGCGCGGTCGCCGTGACGATCTGCTGGTTCGTGCTGGTGCGATGGCGCCTGGCCCGTCATCCGAAAGTCCTGTGGCGCAGCGTGGTGCTCTCGAGCGCCGGCACGACGCTGATGTGGGTCCTGCTGATGACGCTTTGGCTGCCGGTCGTCAACTACAGCCGCACCTATAAGGACGTCGCCGAACAGATCGCCAGCCATCTGCCAGACGACTACACCTGCATCTCGCCGGTTCGCCTCGGTAACGCGCAGATCGCGACTTTCGCCTATTTCGGCGACATGCATTTTTCGTTCAACCAGGATTGCGATGTGATCCTGCGTCAGGACACCCAGGACTTCGGCGATCCGAGCGCGATGTCGGACTTCATCTGGAAGCTGGTGTGGGAAGGCCGCCGCGTGGCCGACCGCGACGAACGCTTCCGCCTGTACGTGCGGATCGACCGTCCGAAGCCGCCGGTCGTCAAACGCCGCAACTGGCACAAGAAGCCGGACTGACCATGTTCGCCGACGTACGGAAAATCGCCGGGCTCGCATGGCCCGTGCTGATCGGCCAACTGGCGATCATCGCGTTCGGCGTGATCGACACGGCGATGGTCGGCCGCTATTCGGCCGTCGATCTCGCCGCGCTCGGCCTCGGCTCGTCGATCTATATTTCCGTCTACATTGGTCTGACCGGTATCCTGACCGCGCTGCAACCCATCACCGCGCAACTCTACGGCGCGCGCCGCTACACCGAGATCGGCGAAGAAGTGCGCCAGGCGTTATGGCTCGCGCTCGCGCTGACCGTGATCGGCTTTCTGATTCTCTACTTTCCGGGGCCCGTGTTGCAGTTGGCACGGGTGCCCGAAGCGCTGCATGAGCGCACGCTCGCCTACCTGCGGATTCTGGCGTTCGGCTTGCCGGCCGGCCTCGCCTTTCGCGTCTACAGTTCGATCACCAATGCGGTCGGCAAACCGCGGCTCGTGATGATCCTGCAGATCGGCGCGCTGCTGCTCAAGTTTCCGCTCAACACGTGGTTCATCTTCGGTGGATTCGGCGTGCCGGCGCTCGGCGGGCCTGGTTGCGCGCTCGCCAGCACCGCGATCAACTGGGCGCTGGCCGTGGTGGGGATGCTGCTGTTGACGCGCGTCTACGTGTTCAAGCCGTTCGCGATCTTTGCGCACTTCTGCTGGCCGGTCTGGCGCCGGCAGGCGGCGCAGTTGCGGCTAGGCATTCCGATGGGTCTGTCGTACCTGATCGAAGTGACCTCGTACACGTTCATGGCGCTCTTCATTGCGCGCTTCGGCACGACGACGCTCGCCGGGCACCAGATCGCCGGCAACATCGGCGCGGTGCTCTATATGACGCCGCTGTCGATCGGGATCGCTTCGTCGACGCTGGTCGCCCAGGCGCTCGGCGCGCATCGCCCGGAAGCGGCGCGCACGCTGTCGCGGCACGGCATCATGATGGCCGTGGCGATCGCCTGCTGTTATGGCGCGATCATGCTGGTGCTGCGGCCGTACGTGATTGAAGGCTATACGCCGAATGCGCAAGTCGCGGCGGCGGCTATGCCGTTGGTGCTGATCGTCGTGTGCTATCACCTGTTCGATGCGTTGCAGATCACTACCGCGTTCGTACTGCGCGCGTACAAGGTAGCGGTCGTGCCGACTGTTATCTATGCGGTTGCGCTGTGGGGCGTGGGACTCGGCGGCGGGTATCTGCTCGGCTTCAATGTCTCTGGTACCACGCCGGAATGGCTGACCGGCGCGCGTGGCTTCTGGGTCGCGAATACGGCCAGCCTGGCAATTGCCGGCATCGGGTTGCTGTTGTACTGGCGCGGTGTGAGCAAGCGGTATTTGCGCGCCGAGGCCGTGGTTGGGGCGGATTCGGCGGTTTGATGGAGCGGGAACTGCGGGCGAGGTGGGACTTCGTTGGGCTGCTTGGGCTGCTTGGGCTGCTTGGGCTGTTTCCGCTGGTTCGGCGGCTTGGGCTAGTCGGGCTACTTGGGCTGTCTGGGCTGCTTGGACTGTCTGGACTTGCGGGCTTATCAGGCTCGCTGGACTCGTTGAGCCAGAAGGAATCGGCGCACAAACCCTCCGGAGCATGGCTCGTTCGTGAAAAACCGGTTTTCAGGCGTGCCGCGGACGCATTGGTTAAGTGGACGGTAGTCGCAGACCGTTAGTTGCACTTCCGTCAAGAATAAAACGGCTGCGCACGCGGCCGCCACCTACCCCGTTATTTCAAGCCGCTTGCGGCTCCTCCGATGCCTGCGCCTCCTTCAACGCCCGATCACGCCGCTCGAAAATCTCCTGCGCGGCGAACAGCGCGTTCAGCGCCGCAGGGAAGCCCGCGTAAAGTGCCATCTGCATGAACACCTCGACGATTTCCTCGCGCGTGCAGCCGACGTTCAACGCGGCCTCGATATGCACCTTCAGTTGCGGTTGCGCGCAACCAAGCGTCGCCAGTGAGGCAATCGTCGCGATCTCTCGCGCGCGCAGATCGAGTTGCGGCCGGCTGTAAATATCACCGAAACCAAATTCGATCAGCAGGCGTCCGAAATCCGGCGCGATCGGCGACAGCGCGGCGATCACCTGTTCGCCGGTCGAACCGTCGATTTCCTTCAGTTTGTTCCAGCCTTGGGCGTAGCGATCGTTTTGTGCGTGTTCCATGGTGAGTCCTTTTCCGAATGCGAAAGCGATTGGGTTTCGTCGATCTGTCGTGTCGGATCACTGGTGGCACGCTTCCGCGCTGCGGCCGCGGGTCCAGCGGGTTGCAGTTCAGCGGGTTGTTGCCCAGCAGGTTGCTGCCCAGCAGGTTGTTGTCCAGCGGGTTGCCGTCCAACGGATCGCCGCCCGGCAGCTTCGTAGTAAGCGATCTTGTCGATGATCGCGCCGAGATTGCTTTGCAACTCGGCGATCCGCGACAAAACCGCATCCCGATGCGCCACCAGCATGTCGCGGCGCTCTCCCATCGTCGGTTCACCTTCAGCCCGCAGCGCCGCGAACGCCTGCATCCCGGCGATCGGCATACCGGTCGCCTTCAGACGCATCACGAACTGCAGCCAGTCGAGATCGGCCGGCGAATACAGGCGATGCCCCGCCTGCGTACGCCCGACCGCCCGAATCAGGCCGGCCTGTTCGTAATAACGCAGCGTATGGGTCGAGACGCCGATCGTCCCGGCGACCTCGCCGATGGTGAGTGCTTTTGACATTTTCGACATGACGGAACTCAGGTTAGGACTTCGAGTGCACTCTAAGTCAAGCGGGCAATGCTGTCATTTGTCGGCGTTGTCATTATTTATGGTGAGTCGCGTTGATGGATAAACTCATAACGGCTTAATCGCCAGGCAAAAGCTTCAAATATTGTCAGCCCTGATTTACTTGTCATGAATCGATCGGTATAAATCGTCCGCGTTCGCAAATAAGGGCGCGCAATTTGTCCTATGCTTAAGCGCAGCGAATGCTGACAGGATGCGTCGTCCCGAGTCGTCCGAGTCGTCCCTTAGCGGCTAACTTTTTTTGCCCTCAATGGAGTGCTTGCCATGCTGAAGAAGCTTTTAATGCTTTGCGTTGCTTTGGCTTTGTCGCTGTCGGCCGGATTCGCGGCGGCCGTCGAAGTGAATTCCGCCGATCAGGCGGCGCTCGAGTCGGTCAAGGGTATCGGCCCGGTCCATGCAAAAGCGATCATCGACGAACGCACCAAGAACGGCCCGTTCAAGAATGCCGATGATCTCGCTACTCGCGTCAAAGGCATTGGCACCAAATCCGTGACCAATCTCGAAGCGGCCGGCCTGACGATCAATGGCTCGTCCACGCCGCCTACGGGCGCCAAAGCGGCCGCGAAGTCCAGCAGCACCACTAGCACCAAGGCGGCCCCGGCGGCCGCTCCTGCGGCGACTACCGCGGCCGCGACACCCGCACCCGCGACGCCTGCTGAAGCATCCGGCGCCAAGGCATCGAAGTCGAAGAAGAAGAGCAAGGCCGACGCCGCGGCGGCTTCGGCACCGGCCACGGCGGCCGCAGCCAGCGCGCCGGCTGACGCATCCGGCACCAAGGCATCGAAGAAGGCGAAGAAGAGCAAGGCTGCATCGGCTGCGGCGGCCTCTGGCGGCGCGTAAATCAGGTAGCGCGCCGGTAGCATGGTGGCAGTGCCGGTCACGTGTGATGCACGCGTGATCAGCACCTAAGCTGCGCCCCGCTACCGCCCGCTTTCCTCCCACCGGCGCCGCGCAACCGCGCGGCGTTTTCACCCCGCCGACTCGTCGAACACGGGTCGGCATTCAAGAGAGACCGTCATGAGCCTACTCGACACTATCGGTTCCCTGATTGGCAAATCGCCGGAAGGCGGCGGCCAGCAAGCAGCCCTCGTTTCAGCCGCACTGGAGTTCGTCAACAGCCAGCCGGGCGGTTTGAACGGCCTGATCGACCGCTTCAAGGAAAAGGGCCTCGGCGACGTCGTGACGTCGTGGGTCAGCAACGGCGAGAACCAGCCCATCGCAGCCGATGCGCTGCACAGTGTGCTCGGCTCGGAGACCGTCACCAACCTCGCCGCCAAGGCCGGCGTGCAACCGGACCAGGTCACCGGTCTGCTGTCGCAGATCCTGCCCCATGTCGTCAACGCGGCGACGCCCGAAGGCGAAGTCCCCGCCGAGGGCAAACTGAATGCGACGACCGTGCTGGGCGCGCTCGGCGGCCTGTCGGCGCTGTTCGGCAAGGGCAACGCATAAGTCTCAGCAGGCGCGTCACCCGGCACCGCCTTATAGCAGGCAATAGCAGGTGAAAAAAAGCGGCAACGAAGTCACCTTCGTTGCCGCTTTTTAACATCGGCGGGAACGGCGTGAAATCCGCCGCTCCCTGCTGCGCCGAACGCTTTCCGCTTAATGCACTTAATGCACGACGCGGTCGAACACCAGCTTGCCGTCTTCCACTTCGACCGGAATCACGTCCTTCGGACCGAACTTGCCGGCCAGAATCAGCTTGGCGACCGGGTTCTCGATCTCCTGCTGGATGGCCCGCTTCAACGGCCGCGCACCGAACAGCGGATCGTAGCCGACCTTGCCGACGTGCTCGAGCGCCTCGTCCGACACCAGCAGTTGCATGTCGAGCTTGGCAAGCCGCTCATGCAGACGCTGCAATTGAATCCGCGCGATCGACTGGATGTTCGAACGGTCGAGCGCATGGAACACCACCACGTCGTCGATCCGGTTCAGGAACTCGGGCCGGAAGTGCAGCTTCACTTCTTCCCAGACCGCGTCCTTCACCGCTTCCTGCGGCTCGCCGACCATCGCCTGGATCACCTGCGAACCGAGGTTCGACGTCATCACGATCACCGTGTTTTTAAAGTCCACGGTACGACCCTGGCCGTCGGTCATGCGGCCGTCGTCGAGCACTTGCAGCAGCACGTTGAACACGTCCGGATGCGCCTTCTCGATTTCGTCGAGCAGGATCACGCTGTACGGCTTGCGGCGCACGGCTTCGGTCAGGTAGCCGCCTTCTTCATAACCGACATAGCCCGGCGGCGCGCCGATCAAACGCGCGACGCTATGCTTCTCCATGAATTCGCTCATGTCGATGCGGATCAGATGATCTTCCGAGTCGAACAGGAACGAAGCCAGCGCCTTGCACAGCTCGGTCTTGCCCACACCGGTCGGCCCGAGGAACAGGAACGAGCCATATGGGCGATTCGGATCGGACAGACCCGCGCGCGAACGGCGGATCGCATCGGCCACCGCGCTGATCGCTTCGTCCTGACCGACCACGCGGGCGTGCAGCTTTTCTTCGATCTGCAGCAGCTTTTCGCGCTCGCCCTGCATCATGCGCGACACCGGAATACCAGTGGAGCGCGAGACGACTTCCGCGATTTCCTCCGCGCCCACCTGGGTGCGCAATAGACGCCGCCGGGTCGGGCTGCTCTGCTCTTTCGCCTCGGCCTGGGTCACTTCCTTCAACTGCGCCTCGAGACCCGGCAGCTTGCCGTACTGCAACTCGGCGACTTTCTCGAGCTTGCCTTCACGCTGCAAGCGTGTGATTTCCGCACGCGTTTTTTCGATCTCTTCCTTCAACTGCGCGCTGCCCTGCACCGCCGCTTTTTCCGCGGTCCAGATTTCTTCGAGGTCCGAATATTCACGATTTAGCCGCTCGATTTCTTCTTCGATCAGTTGCAGACGCTTTTGCGATGCTTCATCTTTTTCCTTCTTGACGGCTTCGCGCTCGATCTTCAACTGGATCAAACGACGGTCGAGCCGATCCATCTCTTCCGGCTTCGAGTCGATTTCCATCTTGATCTTCGAAGCGGCTTCGTCGATCAGATCGATCGCCTTGTCCGGCAGGAAGCGATCCGTGATGTAGCGATGCGACAGTTCGGCCGCGGCGACAATCGCCGGGTCGGTGATATCGACGCCGTGATGCAGTTCGTACTTCTCCTGCAAACCGCGCAGGATCGCGATGGTGGCTTCCACCGACGGCTCGTCGACCAGCACCTTCTGGAAGCGGCGTTCGAGCGCGGCGTCCTTTTCGATGTACTTGCGATATTCGTCGAGCGTGGTGGCACCGACGCAATGCAGTTCGCCACGCGAAAGCGCCGGCTTGAGCATATTGCCCGCGTCCATGGCGCCTTCTGCCTTGCCCGCGCCGACCATGGTATGAATTTCATCAATGAAGACGATGGTCTGGCCTTCGTCTTTCGCGATGTCGCTCAGTACGGCCTTCAGGCGTTCTTCGAATTCGCCGCGATACTTGGCGCCCGCCAGCAACGCCGCCATGTCCAGCGACAACACGCGTTTGCCCTTAAGCGTTTCCGGCACTTCACCGTTGACGATACGCTGCGCAAGGCCTTCGACGATCGCCGTCTTACCCACGCCCGGCTCGCCGATCAGCACCGGATTGTTCTTGGTGCGGCGCTGCAGGATCTGAATGGAACGGCGGATTTCGTCATCACGGCCGATCACGGGGTCGAGCTTGCCCGCCCGCGCGCGCTCGGTCAGATCGACGGTGTATTTCTTCAGCGCTTCGCGCTGGCTTTCGGCGTCCTGGCTATGCACTTGCGAACCGCCTCGCACCGCCACGATCGCGCTTTCCAGCGACTTGCGCGACAGCCCGTGCTGGCGCGCGAGACGGCCGGCCTCGCCCTTATCGTCGGCGACCGCGAGCAGGAACATCTCGCTCGCGATGAACGTGTCGTTGAGTTTCTGGGCTTCCTTGTCGGCCTGGTTCAACAAGCCGGTCAGTTCGCGGCCGATCTGCACGTTGCCGTCGGTGCCCTGCACTTGCGGCAGGCGCGTCATGGCATCGTTCAGGGCCGTTTGCAACGCCTGGACATGAACGCCCGCGCGCGAGAGCAGCGAACGCGCCGCGCCGTCCTGCTGGGCGACGAGCGCCGACAGGACATGAACCGGTTCGATGTATTGATTGTCATGACCGACAGCCAGACTCTGCGCGTCGGCCAGTGCTTCCTGGAATTTAGTGGTAAGTTTGTCGATTCTCATCAAGAGACCTCCAATTTCGATTACCACCAAAATGAGGCGTTTTACGCAGGTTTCAAGCGCTTTTTTGCAGCTGACAACAACTATTTAACATTTGACGCGCGAAAATTGCTGGCCGCTTTTAGGTAAGCGGCGCAGCGCCGTCGTCGGCAGGCATGATCGGGATGACGGTGCTTAAACCGAGCAACGCAGCCAGCGGGCCATGCGGCCCCGCAACCTCGCGGATCGTATGGCGATCAAGTTCTGCGAGGAACGCATTGCGCGCCGCCTCGAGTGCGCCGCGCAGACGGCAGTGCGAGGTAATGACACAGGCCCGGCGCTCACCCTGCTGATCCGGGAAGCAGCCGACCAGCGCAAAGTCGCTTTCCGTAGCCCGCACGATCTCGCCCACGGTCAATGCGTTGGTTTGTTCGACGAGCCGCAGGCCGCCGTTGCGCCCGCGTACGGTCTCGACCCAGCCGAGTTCGCCGAGTTGCTGCACCACCTTCATCAAATGATTCTTGGATATGCCGTACGCGTCCGAGATGTCCTGGATGGTCGATAAGCCCTCGCCACGGACGGCAAGGTACAAGAGAACACGTAGTGCGTAATCCGTATAGTCGGTCAGTCTCATGAGTGCAGGTGTCACGATGAGCGCAAGCCGCGATCCGGGGATAACCGCGTCGATGCAAAGGTTGCCGGGGGCTGTCGCTTCGCCCTAAGATGCAGGCGTTACGCATGTTTTCTTATTCTGCGCTGACAGTCGCTGTTTGTCTTTCGGCAGCAATGGTAACGTTTCCCCCTTAGGCCATTCTTACGAAAAGCAGGGTATTCGCGGCCTACTTCCTTTCGTTTGGACACAGTTTGAGGTCGTTTCTGACTGTCGCTCGCGCTGTGGGCGCGATTCCTGATGAATTAACCGCACTACCTGGAACTTGCATGAATCCGTCTTTCCCTGCCGCACCAGTTGTCGAGCGCGCCGCCGAGCCTACTGAGGCGAATATTCGCGAGCTCGTCTACGGCTTTTACGACCGTGTGCGGGCCGATCCGCTGCTGGGCCCCGTGTTCGACGCGACGCTGGCGGGCCGTTGGGACGACCACTTGCCCAAGATGTGCACGTTCTGGGGCAGCCTCGTGCTCGGCGCGAAGCAATACCGCGGCAATGTGCAGCAGGCGCATCAGCCCCTCGAGGGCGTCGAGCCGCAGCATTTCAGCCGCTGGCTCTATCTGTTTCTGGATACGGTGGAGTCGCGCTACGAGCCGGCCGCGGCGGTCCGCTTCATGGAACCGGCGCTGCGGATCGCGCAAAGTTTGCAGTTGAGCCGCTTTGGCTGGGATTACAAGATTCCGGCGGAGCAGCAGGCCTTGCTGGCGCGCGTCGCACCGAAGCGGTATCCGCGCGAGGATGATGGTTCACACGACGCCGCGCGAGCGCGTGGCGAGCCGTTTCCAACACGGATCGTCGGGAAAGCGCGGGGCGAGTGACGGGCTTGCTTTAGAGGCGTCAAAGCACGCGCGCTAATCCTCTGCCCGATTCCCCGATTCGATACCCCAACGGGCCAGCGCCGCGTCGTCCGCGACACGTGCATCGACCCAGCGCTCGCCTTCTTCGGTCTTCTCTTTCTTCCAGAACGGCGCCTGGGTCTTCAGATAGTCCATCACGAACTCGCACGACGCAAAGGCGTCGCCCCGATGAGCAGCGGTGGTCGCCACGAGCACGATCTGGTCGAGTGGATAAAGCTTGCCGACCCGATGCACGATCAGCACCTCGATTCCCGACCAACGCTCACGCGCGCTCACGACGATCGCCTCCAGCGATTTCTCCGTCATGCCCGGGTAGTGTTCGAGCTCCATGGTTTCGACGGCGCTGCCGTCGTTCAGATCGCGCACAGTGCCCACAAAACAGGCCACTGCGCCGATCTTCGGATTGCGCGCGCGCAACGCGGCGACCTCGGCGGTGAGGTCGAAGTCTTCCGTCTGGACGCGAACGGGCATCTCTGGCTCCTGTGCGGCTTGGCGAGACTCGACGTGTTTGGCGAGACTCAAGGTGGTGTTTAGCGACTATCCGGCGTCTCTCAGCCGCCGGTGACGGGCGGAAAGAACGCGACTTCGCAGCCTTCGGTGATACGGGTACCGGCGTCGGTCATGACGTGATTGCAGGCCATGCGCAGCGCGCGGCCGTCGGCGAGGGTGTCGGCCCAGGTGCCGCCGCGCACGCGCAACCAGGCGCGCACGTCGCCGACGGTGGCGATGCCGTCGGGCACGTCGACCGTTTCGTCGGCTGTTTCGAGCGCTTCACGAACGCTTGCAAAGTATCGGAGTTGAATCTTCATCGGGAAGCCACCGGCTGTTGCCGGCCTCAGTTCAGCAATTCGGAAAAGGGGATGAAGCGCACGGTCTCGCCGGCGCTGATCGCGTGGTTCGGCGGATTGTCGATCAGGCCGTCGCCCCATACGGTCGAAGTCAGCACGGCCGAACTCTGATTCGGAAACAGATCGAGGCCACCGGCCGGATTGATCCGTGCGCGCAGGAATTCGTTGCGGCGGTCGGCCTTGCTCTGCGTGAAATCCGCTCGCAGCGACAGTGCGCGCGGTGCGACCGTCTGCATGCCGGCCAGAAGCAGGACAAACGGGCGCACGAACAGCAAAAAGGTCGCGAAGCTGGAGACCGGGTTGCCCGGCAGGCCGATGAAGAAGGTTTCACCCGCTGCTTCCCCGGCGGCGTCGGTTTGCTGCGCGGCACGGCGCACTGCGCCGAACGCGAGTGGCTTGCCGGGTTTCATCGCGATCTGCCACATCGACAGGCGCCCTTCCGCCTCGACTGCCGGCTTGACGTGATCTTCCTCGCCGACCGAGACGCCGCCGCAGGTCAGGATCAGATCGTGTGCTTGCGCGGCTTCGCGCAGCGTTGCGCGGGTAGCGTCGAGTTTATCGGGGACGATGCCGTAATCGGTGACCTCGCAGCCCAGTTTCTCCAGCAGCCCGCGCAGCGTGAAACGGTTCGAGTTGTAGATCGCGCCGGGTTTCAGCGGCTCGCCTGGCATGGTCAGTTCGTCGCCGGTGAAGAACACGGCGACTTTTACGCGGTGGCGCACTTCGAGCTCGGCGCAGCCGACTGAGGCGGCGAGCCCCAAGGCTTGCGGTGTCAGGCGCGTGCCCGCTGGAAGAATGGTCGCGCCGCTGCGGATGTCGGCGCCTTGGGCTGTGATCCATTCGCCCGGGGTCGGGCTGTGCAGGATTGTGACTTCGTTGCCGGCGGTTTCGGTTTGCTCCTGCATCACGATCGCGTCGGCGCCCGGCGGCACTGTGGCGCCTGTGAAGATACGGGCTGCCGTGCCTGGTTTTAACGGCTCCGGCGCGTGGCCGGCTGGGATGCGTTGGGAAATT
The DNA here is from genome assembly GCF_046025895.1 of Paraburkholderia sp. RL17-337-BIB-A. Lineage (NCBI taxonomy): Bacteria > Pseudomonadati > Pseudomonadota > Betaproteobacteria > Burkholderiales > Burkholderiaceae > Paraburkholderia > Paraburkholderia sp. RL17-337-BIB-A. Next base: position 2,582,287 of record NZ_JARESY010000001.1, read on the forward strand.
GGCAGACTGCGGTTGCCTTGCGCTGTTAGGTCCGCGGTGCGGATCGCGTAGCCGTCCATTGAACTGGTGTTCATTGGGGGGACGTCCAGCGGGGAAATGACGTCTGCCGATAGCACGCGATTCAGCGCGTCTAGTGTGGGGATCGATTCAGTGCCGTTGATCGGGTGCGCTGCGCTCAGTAACGTCGCCATGGCTTCAGCGGTGGTGAGCATCGGAGCGCGGGGCGTTGGGGTGGACATCTTTAGTCTCGGAGCCGCAGGTTTTAAAGGAATATTGTAGCGGGCGATGATGATGGGCGGTGGGGGGCGGGGGTTTTGCCTTCGGCGGTGGTAATTTTTTGCGTGCCTGTAGTAGTTGGTCTTTTTCTGTTTGCTTACGGTGTTGGCCTTTCCTTGCTTTGTTATTGGTCTATTAGCGTTGCCCCTGTGCGGGGCGGCACCTACTTTTCTTTGCCTGCTGCAAAGAAAAGTAGGCAAAAGAAAGCAGCTCAAACCGCTAACTTTTAAGCGGGTCCCCCGCGCAGTCGCGGTAGTGGTGCATCTGGAATCTGTGTTCTCGCACACTCCGCGTGAGTGACACAGCAGTCATTCTTCCAGCGGCGCTGCGCGCGCCGTCGCGGTATTTCCTGAAACCGGCGCGCTGGTTGTATGGAGTGCGACTCTGTCGCGCTCCATACTCGCCGTTTTACTCGCCCGTATTCGCGACGATGTAGTCCTTCACGCGCTGCACGTCTGCCGGCAATACTTCGAATCGCTGCGGCAGTGATTCCAGACCCGAAAACGCGGCTGGGCGCTCCGGTTCGCGTAGCAGCGCTTCGCGGATCGTTTCGCCAAACTTGATCGGTTGCGCCGTCTCCAGCACGATCATCGGGATGCCCGCTTGCAAATGCTCGCGTGCCACCTTCAGGCCGTCTGCCGTGTGCGTGTCGATCATCGTGTCGTAACGCTCAAAGACGTCGCGGATCGCGTCCACGCGGTCCTCGTGGCTGCTGCGCCCCGAGACGAAACCGAACGCCTTCACGCGCGCAAAATCGCCGCTCGCCGCAAGGTCGAATCCGCCCTTCTCCTCAACGTCGCGGAACAGTTGCAATACGCGCGCCGGGTCGCGATCCAACAGATCGAATACGAAACGCTCGAAGTTCGAAGCCTTCGAAATGTCCATGCTCGGGCTGGTCGTGTGATACGTCTCTGCCGACTTGCGCACACGGTAAATGCCCGTGCGGAAGAACTCGTCGAGCACGTCGTTCTCGTTCGTCGCCACCACCAGCTTCTCAATCGGCAAACCCATCATCCGCGCGATGTGACCCGCGCACACATTGCCGAAATTGCCCGACGGCACCGTGAATGACACACGCTCGTCGTTCGACTTCGTCGCGGCAAAGTAGCCCTTGAAGTAGTACACGACCTGCGCCACGACGCGTGCCCAGTTGATCGAGTTGACCGTGCCGATCTTGTACTTCGCCTTGAACGCGTGATCGTTCGAGACCGCCTTGACGATGTCCTGAGCGTCGTCGAACACGCCCTCGATCGCGATGTTGAAGATGTTCGGGTCCTGCAGGCTATACATCTGCGCGGTCTGGAACGCGCTCATCTTCTTGTGCGGCGAGAGCATGAACACGCTGATGCCCTTTTTGCCGCGCATCGCGTATTCAGCCGCGCTGCCGGTGTCGCCGGAAGTCGCGCCGAGAATGTTCAGGGTTTCGCCGTGCCTCGCCAGCGCGTATTCGAACAGGTTGCCGATCAACTGCATCGCCATGTCCTTGAATGCGAGCGTCGGGCCGTTCGACAGCTCCAGCAGCGACAACGTTGTGCCGTGCTCGACGCCAAGCGTCTTCAACGGCGTGATCTGCGCGGCGCCTTCGTCGTCACGCACATTGCAATACGTCTCGGCCGTGTAGGTCTTGCGCGTCAGCGCGCGCAGATCTTCGGCGGGAATGTCGTCGCTGAATTTCGACAGGATTTCGAACGCGAGGTCCGCGTACGGCAGCGTGCGCCAGCGCGTCAACTCGTCAGCCGTGACGCGCGGATATTCCGCCGGCAAGTACAGGCCGCCATCTTTCGCAAGACCGCCCAGCAGAATGTCGGAAAACGTATGGCGCTCGCCGGCTCCGGCGCCGCGCGTAGAGAGATAGTTCATAGTTCGGCCTAGTTCAGCGCTTCCATGCGCAACTTCGTGACTTGCGAGACAACGGTCTTCAGCGCTTCGATCGTTTTGATCGCGGCATTGACGTTCTTCTCAACCGTTTCGTGCGTAATCAGGATGATGTCGGTTTCGCCCTTGCCGTTCGCGTCGACCTGCTCCGATTCCTTCTGCAGCAGTGCGTCGATCGAGATGCCCGTATCCGCCAGAATGCGCGTGATGTCGGCCAGCACGCCCGTGACGTCCGCCACGCGCAGACGCAGGTAGTAGCCGCTCGTCACTTCGTCGATCGGCAGGATCGGCGTGCTCGACAGGCTGTCCGGCTGGAACGCCAGATGCGGCACGCGATGCTCCGGATCCGCGGTATGCAGACGCGTCACGTCGACCAGGTCGGCCACCACCGCGGACGCCGTCGGCTCAGCGCCCGCGCCCTTGCCGTAGTACAGCGTGGTGCCCACGGCGTCGCCATGCACGACGACTGCGTTCATCGCACCTTCCACGTTCGCCAGCAGGCGCTTCTCAGGAATCAGCGTGGGATGCACGCGCAGTTCGATGCCCTTATCCGTGCGGCGCGCAATACCGAGCAGCTTGATGCGGTAGCCGAGTTCCTCGGCGTATTTGATGTCGATCGCCGCGAGCTTGCTGATGCCTTCGACATACGCCTTGTCGAACTGCACCGGCACGCCGAACGCGATCGCGCTCATGATCGTCGCCTTGTGCGCGGCGTCCACGCCTTCGATGTCGAAGGTCGGATCGGCTTCGGCGTAACCCAGTTCCTGCGCGGCTTTCAACGCGGTCGCGAAGTCGAGCCCACGGTCGCGCATCTCCGACAGGATGTAGTTCGTCGTGCCGTTGATGATGCCGGCGATGTACTGGATGCGATTGGCCGTGAGTCCTTCGCGCAGCGCCTTGATGATCGGAATGCCGCCCGCCACCGCTGCTTCGAACGACACCATCACGCCGTTGGCGCGCGCCGCTTCGAAAATCTCCGTGCCGTGCACCGCGAGCAGCGCCTTGTTGGCGGTGACCACATGCTTGCGGTTTTTGATCGCGCGCAGCACGAGGTCGCGCGCCACGCCCGTGCCGCCGATCATTTCGGCCACGATATCGATCGACGGATCGTCCACCACCGCGTTGAAGTCATCGGTCAGCGCCACGGTGCCGGCAGCACTCCCGAGCGCCGCGGTCGCCTTGGCGGGGTTGCGCACGGCAATACGCGCAATCTCGATGCCGCGGCCCGCGCGACGTTTGATTTCTTCCTGGTTGCGGCGCAGTACCGTGAAGGTGCCGCTGCCTACCGTGCCGAAGCCCAGCAGTCCAACTTTGATCGGTTCCATGCAGCGTGTGTTTTCGAGTAAATGATTAAAAGGAAACTGGGGGCTGGCAGCGGCGCGCGCGAGGCGCGCCGTCCAACTCAAGCCGTGTGGCGTTTGCGGTAGCCGTCGAGGAAACGCGCGATCCGGTTGATCGAATCCGCGAGGTCGTCCACGTTCGGCAGGAACACGACGCGGAAGTGATCCGGCGTCTTCCAGTTGAAACCGGTGCCTTGAACCAGCAGCACGCGCTCTTCCAGCAGAAGGTCGAGGATGAACTGCTGGTCGTCCTGGATCGGATAAACCTTCGGATCGAGGCGCGGGAACATGTACAGCGCCGCCTCCGGCTTCACGCAGCTCACGCCGGGGATGGCCGTCAGCATGTCATACGCGAGTTCGCGCTGTTTGTACAGGCGCCCGCTCGGCACGATCAGGTCGTTGATGCTTTGATAGCCGCCGAGCGCGGTCTGGATCGCGTACTGGCCGGGCACGTTCGGGCACAGGCGCATCGAGGCCAGAATGCCGAGCCCTTCGAAGTAGTCTTTGGCATTGCGGCGGTTCTCGCCGGTCAGGCCCGAAATGAACATCCAGCCGGCGCGGTAGCCGCACGAACGGTAGCTCTTCGAGAGGCTGTTGAACGTGACGGTGAGCACGTCTTCGGAGAGCGCGGCCATCGACGTGTGCTTCTTGCCGTCGTAGACGATCTTGTCGTAGACCTCGTCGGCGAAGATCACGAGGCCGTGCTGGCGGGCGATCTCGATCAGGCCGAGCAGCAGTTCGTCCGAGTACAGCGCGCCAGTAGGATTGTTCGGGTTGATAACCACGAGCGCACGCGTATTCGGCGTGATTTTCGCGCGGATGTCGTCCAGATCGGGCATCCAGCGGTTCGATTCATCGCAGATGTAATGCACCGGCGTACCGCCCGACAGGCTTACACCGGCGGTCCACAGCGGATAGTCCGGCGCGGGCAGTAACACTTCGTCGCCGTCGTTCAGAAGGCCCTGCAACGCCATCACGATCAGCTCGGAGGCGCCATTGCCGATGTAGATGTCGTCCAGTTCGACGCCATGTACGCCCTTTTGCTGCGTGTAATGCATGATCGCCTTACGCGCGGCGAACACACCCTTGGAATCCGAGTAGCCGGACGAACCCGGCAGATTCAGGATCATGTCCTGGATGATTTCATCCGGCGCGTCGAAGCCGAACGGCGCGAGATTGCCGATGTTCAGCTTGATGATGCGGTGGCCCTCTTCTTCGAGCCGCTTTGCATGTTCGAGGACAGGCCCGCGAATGTCGTAGCAGACATTCAACAACTTGTTGGATTTGAGAATCGGTTTCACGGCGGGCACTTCATCCTGTTGATGGGCTTGGGCGAACAAGCGGGGGTGAAAAAACGGGACCCCAGGCAAGTCCGCCGATACGGGGAATTATGACGCGGCGCAGCCGCCAGACACGGATCGGGCCGCAAGACGCGGAGTTCAGGCTTTCCGGGCCAGTCAGGCGCGCGTGCGGTGGATTGGGCCGGGGCAGCAGCCAGACCGCTCCAAGCCGGCCAAAAACAACCGAAAAACGTGCAGAACCAGGCAGGTAGCCGGTGGGCCGCGCCCGCGCTATCAGTGCGGCTTATGACCGCACATGAGGCAGCACTTGAGCGGGGGGCGCCGCAAGGCGGCTAAAAAGTTATAATTTAGCGGATTTTGGCCGACTTCCGCAATGCACCAACCGCAACGGCAAGCCTTTTCGGCCGCTTCTGTGTCACTCGCGTGTCCCACTCGCGTCAAACCGCCCTGCTTCCGTTCTGCCCGGTCAGGCCGCCCACACGCATGATGCCTCACGACGACTTCGGAAAACGAATTTGAAATTACATCAGGACTCCAGCGGCGCCCTCAACACCGTGACCGGCTACGGCGCCGACTATGTCGAAATCAATCTGGTGCGCCATTCGGGCAGCATTCTCGTGCTGCCGGAAGCGCCCGTCATCCCTTGGCCCGTCTCTTCTTTCGACGACCTGAGCGCCGAGCACTTCGCCATGCTGGTGGAATCGGCGCCCGAAGTGGTGGTGTTCGGCAGCGGCGAACGGCTGCGCTTTCCGCATCCGCGCCTGACCGCCGCGCTCACCGCCAAACGCATCGGCGTCGAAACAATGGACTTCAAGGCCGCCTGCCGCACCTACAACATTCTGATGGCCGAGGGCCGCAAGGTCGCAGCCGCGTTGCTGATCGAAGCGTAACGGCTCGGCGGGCGCCGCACCCATGCTGGCGGCGCACGCACCCTCATGATCCGGGGACTCGCGCCGTGCCCATCGACACGAACTGACTGCGCGCCTTGGGCGCGTCACGGCCGATAACGTACACTGCGCGCCATTGGCGCTTGGCAGCGCCCCTAAGCAGCGTGGGCCGGTTAGCGTCCGAATGAATGTTGCATCTCCGGAAAGCAGGCTGCCGGAGCGCCGTCCTCAATTTCATACAACACTGCCACGCCGCACCTGGCGTCGCCCAAAAGGTTGAAATACATGAACGATACGCCGACAAGGCTACCGCTCAATCGCACCACGCTCCTGCTGCTGGTGCTGGCCCTCGCCGTGATCTGGTTCGTGCCGCTCGGCTGGCGCCATCTGCTGCCGAGCGACGAGGGGCGCTACGCCGAAATGGCGCGCGAGATGTTCGTCACCGGCGACTGGATCACGCCGCGCTATAACGGCTACAAGTACTTCGAGAAACCGCCGCTGCAAACCTGGGCGAATGCGCTCACGTTCGCGTGGTTCGGCATCGGCGAATGGCAGGCGCGGCTTTACACCGCGCTGACGGGCTTTGCCGGCGTGCTGCTGCTCGGCTTCACCGGCGCGCGCGTGTTCAACGCGGCGACCGGCGTGTTCGCGGCGATCGTGCTGGCCACGTCGCCATACTGGAACCTGATGGGCCACTTCAACACGCTCGACATGGGCCTGTCGTTCTGGATGGAGCTGGCGCTCTGCGCGCTGCTGCTGGCGCAGCGCCCCAAGCTGCCGAGCGCCAACGTGCGGGCATGGATGTGGGTGTGCTGGGGCTCGATGGCGCTCGCGGTGCTCTCCAAGGGCCTCGTCGGCGTGATCCTGCCGGGTGCGGTGCTGGTGCTGTACTCCCTGCTCGCCCGCGACTGGGCCCTGTGGAAGCGCCTGCATCTGATCGGCGGCCTGATCGTGTTCTTCGCGATCGTCACGCCATGGTTCGTGCTGGTCCAGCAGCGCAACCCGGAATTCCTGAACTTCTTCTTCATTGTTCAGCAGTTCAAGCGTTATCTGACGCCTGAACAGAACCGCCCGGGGCCGTTCTATTACTTCGTGCCGGTGCTGCTGGTCGGTTTCCTGCCGTGGTTGTCGGTGACCTTCCAGAGCGTGCGCCACGCGTGGCGCCTGCCGCGCCAGCCAAACGGTTTCGCGCCGGTCACGCTGATGCTGGTGTGGACCGCGTTCATCTTCCTGTTCTTCAGCGCGTCGCACTCGAAGCTCCTGTCCTACACGCTGCCGATCGCCCCGCCGATCGCCCTTGTCATCGGCATGTATCTGCCGCTCGTCACACGTGATCAACTGCGCCGCCACCTGGCCGGCTATGCGCTGTTTCTCGTGGTCGCCGCGTTCGCCGCGCTGTTCATGTCGCGCCTGGGCAATGCGCGCAACCCGACCGAGCTATATGTCGAGTACCGCACATGGGTGCTGGCGGCGCTCGGCGTCGCCTTCGTGCTCACGCTGGTCGCGCTGTGGCTGAACCGCCGCAGCCGCGCCGGCACGCTGGGCGCCGTGGCAAGCTTCGGCGCGGCGTGGTTGCTGCTCGGTACGATTGCCGGCACGGGTCACGACGTGTTCGGCCGTTTGAGTTCGGGCGCGCCGCTCGCGCCCGCTATCAAGGCCGAAATCGCAAAGTTGCCGGCCGATACGCCGTTCTACTCGGTCGGCGTGCTCGACCACACGCTGCCGTTCTACGTCGACCACACGACGATCATGGTCGAACATCCCGACGAACTGGCGTTCGGCGTATCCGTCGAACCACAGAAATGGGTGCCGTCGGTCGACGCGTGGATCGAGCGCTGGAAGGGCGACCGCTACGCGCTCGCGCTGATCCCGCCGTCGACTTACGACAGGCTGCTCAAAGAGGGGCTGCCGATGCAGGTGATCGCGCGCGATCCACGCCGGGTGGTGGTGGTGAAGCCCGTGGCGGTGCCCGCGCCCGCATCCGGGACAGCGGCACCTGCCGCACCAGCGGCAGTAGAAAAACCACAACAATGACCCCATCTCAGGATCTAACCGTTCGATGAACCCGATTTCCCTTTTTTGCATTCTCGCCGGCGTCACGTTGAACGCCGGTGCGCAGTTGTTGCTCAAAGCCGGAACGAATGCCGTTGGACACTTCGAATTCACCCGTGCGAACATCCTGCCCATCGCCTTTCGCCTGGCGACCCAGCCGCCGATCATCGGCGGCCTGGCCTGCTACGTGATCAGCGTGGGCGTTTGGGTGGTCGGGCTCTCGCGGGTGGACGTGTCGATTGCCTACCCGATGCTGTCGCTCGGATATGTCGTCAACGCGTTCGCGGCGTGGTATCTATTCGGCGAAGTGATGTCAGTCCAGAAGCTGGTCGGGATCGGCGTCATCCTGATCGGCGTCGTCGTCCTGGCGCGCAGCTAGGTTGTATGCCCCGGCGGTGCCGTGCCGGGCACGGCTTATTACCGTTTATTGCCGGTGCGGGTGCAGCCGCTGCGAATATCCCGGCTGCCAGCGATGTGGGAAGCCGGGCACCGCCGCCGGCTAAGTAAAACGTAAGGTTGGCCGCGGTAGGCTTGGCGGTTGCGCCATTTTTAGTCGTGGCCTTGGGTTTGCGAGTGGTTTGTGATCTACTTCGCGCCCTTCGGGTTGCGCCCCTTTCAATCGAGCGAAGCATTCATGAGCCAGTCAACAGTCCCGTTTTTGCCGTTTGTCAAACCTGAGATCGATGAAGAAACGATTCAGGGCGTCGCCGACGTGCTTCGCTCCGGTTGGATCACGACCGGCCCGCAGAATCAGAAGTTCGAAGCGGCGTTGTCCGAGTTCTGCGGTGGCCGTCCGGTGCGTACGTTCAACTCCGGCACCGCGACGCTCGAAATCGGGCTGCGGATCGCCGGTGTGGGCGAAGGCGACGAAGTCATCACCACCCCCGCCACGTGGGTGTCGACCAGCAACGTGATCTACGAAGTCGGCGCCACGCCCGTATTCGCCGACATCGACCCGGTCACGCGCAACATCGATCTCGATTTGCTCGAAAAGGCCATCACGCCGCGCACCAAGGCGATCATTCCGGTGTATTTGTCCGGTCTGCCGGTCGACCTGGACCGCCTGTACGAGATCGCCCGCGCCCACAAGCTGCGCGTGATCGAAGACGCGGCCCAGGCATTCGGCTCGACGTGGAAAGGCGAGCGCATCGGCAAGCTCGGCGATATCGTCTCGTTCAGCTTCCACGCGAACAAGAATCTGACCTCGATCGAAGGCGGCGCGCTGGTGCTGAACAACGAGGAGGAAGCGATCCTCGCCCAGAAATACCGTCTGCAAGGCATCACCCGCACGGGTTTCGACGGCATGGACTGCGACGTGCTGGGCGGCAAGTACAACCTCACGGACGTCGCCGCGCGCGTCGGCCTCGGCCAGTTGCCGCATCTCGAGCGTTTCCTCGCACAGCGCAAAAAGCTCGTGCGCGCGTATTTCGCCGGCTTTGAAGGCGGCGCCGCAGTGAAACTGGGTGTAGGTCTGCCGTTCGCGGACTTCGAGAACAGCAACTGGCACATGTTCCAGATCACGCTACCGCTCGAAAAGCTCTCGATCGACCGCGCGGGTTTCATGGGTCAGTTGAAAGAACGCGGCATCGGTTCGGGCGTGCATTACCCGGCGATCCATCTGTTCTCGCTATACCGCGCGAAAGGCTTTAAGGAAGGCATGTTCCCGCACGCGGAGCGCTTCGGCGCCACCACCGTCACGCTGCCGCTCTTCACGCTGATGAACGAAGGCGACGTGGAGCGGGTCTGCCGCGCGGTCAACGAAATTTGCGAACAATACGGAAAATAAGCGGAAATGAGTTATTCGGAACATCGCGCCGTCACACCGGAAGTGTCGATCATCATCCCGGTGTACAACGAGGAAGCCGGGCTGGCCGCGCTGTTCGCGCGCCTCTACCCGGCGCTCGACGCGCTCGGCACCGCCTATGAAGTGATCTTCATCAACGACGGCAGCCGCGACAAATCCGCCGCCCTGCTCGCCGAGCAGTTCCGCGCGCGGCCCGACACGACCCGCGTGATTCTGCTGAACGGCAACTACGGCCAGCACATGGCGATTCTGGCGGGCTTCGAACAATCGCGCGGCGAGATCGTCATCACGCTCGACGCCGATCTGCAGAACCCGCCGGAGGAAATCGGCAAGCTGGTCAACAAGATGCGCGAAGGCTACGACTACGTCGGCACGATTCGCCTGCAACGCCAGGACAGCCTGTGGCGCCGCAAGGCCTCACGCGCGATGAACCGTCTGCGCGAGCGCATCACCCGCATCAAGATGACCGACCAGGGCTGCATGCTGCGCGCGTACAGCCGGCACATCATCGACACGATCAATCGCTGCGGCGAAATCAACACCTTCATTCCGGCACTCGCGTACACCTTCGCGCAGAACCCGGTCGAGATCGAAGTCGCGCACGAAGAGCGTTTTGCCGGCGAATCGAAGTACTCGCTCTACAGCCTGATCCGCCTGAATTTCGACCTGGTCACCGGCTTCTCGGTGGTGCCGCTGCAATGGCTGTCGTTCATCGGCGTGATCCTGTCGCTCGGCTCCGCCGCGTTGTTCGTGCTGCTGCTGATTCGCCGCTTCATCATCGGCGCGGAAGTGCAAGGTGTGTTCACGCTGTTCGCTGTCATCTTCTTCCTGCTCGGCGTGATCATCTTCGCGCTGGGGCTGCTGGGTGAATACATCGGACGGATTTACCAGCAGGTGCGCGCCCGTCCGCGTTATCTGGTGCAGACGATTCTCGAACAGCGCGACGGCACCACCGTGACCGAAGCGCCGCGTCAGGCGGTGGTACAGGCCGTGCAAGCCGCGCCGCTCATCGATCAGGGGCCGAATCCATGAAGCCGCGCGCCGTCGTATTCGCGTATCACAACGTCGGCGTGCGCTGCCTGCAGGTGCTGCTCGCGCGCGGCGTCGAGGTGGCGCTGGTCGTCACGCACGAAGACAGCCCAACCGAGAACATCTGGTTCGGCAGCGTCGCCTCGGTTGCGGCCGGGTATGGCATCAAGGTCATCACGCCGGCAGATCCGAAGAGCGCGGAATTGCGCGAGGCGCTCAGCGCTGCACGGCCGGACTTCATCTTTTCGTTCTACTACCGCCACATGTTGCCGGTGGATCTGCTGGCGCTCGCCGCACGGGGCGCTTACAACATGCACGGCTCGCTGCTGCCGAAGTACCGCGGCCGCGTGCCGACCAACTGGGCGGTGCTCCACGGCGAAACCGAAACCGGCGCGACGCTGCACGAAATGGCCGCCAAGCCCGACGCGGGCGCGATCATCGCGCAAACGCCGGTGCCGATCCTGCCCGACGACACCGCCGCGCAGGTGTTCGACAAGGTCACGGTGGCCGCCGAGCAGACGCTCTGGCGTGTGCTGCCGGCTTTGCTGGCCGGCGTTGCACCGCATCTGCCGAACGACCTGTCGCACGGCAGCTACTACGGCGGGCGCAAGCCAGAAGACGGCCGGATCGACTGGACGCAGACCGCGCAACAGGTCTACAACCTGATCCGCGCGGTCGCGCCGCCCTATCCCGGCGCGTTTACCGACGTCGAGGGCCACCGTTTCATCATCGCCCGGGCGCGCCTCGCCGCGCCTGGCGCGCTTCGCTCGGATTTGCCGCCGGGCCTGCACGTAAGCGATAATGCCGTTTTCGCGATATGCGGCGACGGTCGCGCGATCACCATCCACGAATTGCGGCATCAGCACGACGGCACTGAAACCGTTGTCACCCCCGCCGAATTCGCCCAGCTCATCCAAATTCCCCGTCATTCATGAACGCTAAAAAAGTCCTGATTCTGGGTGTGAACGGCTTTATCGGCCATCACCTGTCCAAACGCATTCTCGAAACGACCGATTGGGAAGTTTTCGGGATGGACATGCAGACCGAACGTCTGGGCGACCTGGTCAATCATGAGCGGATGCACTTCTTTGAAGGCGACATCACGATCAACAAGGAGTGGGTCGAATATCACATCAAGAAGTGTGACGTGATCCTGCCGCTGGTCGCGATCGCCACGCCCGCCACGTACGTGAAGCAACCGCTGCGCGTGTTCGAACTCGACTTCGAGGCGAACCTGCCGATCGTGCGTTCGGCCGTCAAGTATGGCAAGCACCTCGTGTTCCCGTCGACCTCCGAGGTCTACGGCATGTGCACGGACGAGCAGTTCGATCCGGAAGAGTCGCAACTCTCGTACGGCCCGATCAACAAGCCGCGCTGGATCTACGCGTGCTCCAAGCAGTTGATGGACCGCGTGATCTGGGGTTACGGCATGGAAGGCCTCAACTTCACGCTGTTCCGTCCGTTCAACTGGATCGGCCCGGGCCTCGATTCGATCTACACACCGAAGGAAGGCAGCTCGCGCGTGGTCACGCAGTTCCTCGGCCATATCGTGCGCGGCGAGAACATCAGCCTGGTGGACGGCGGCGCACAAAAGCGCGCCTTCACGGATATCGACGACGGCATCGGCGCGCTGATGAAGATCATCGAGAACAAGGATGGCGTCGCCACGGGCAAGATCTACAACATCGGCAACCCGACCAACAACTTCTCGGTGCGCGAGCTCGCGCACAAGATGCTGACGCTCGCCGCCGAATTCCCCGAATACGCCGACCTCGCGAAGAAGGTGCAATTGGTCGAAACGTCCTCAGGCGCGTACTACGGCGCGGGCTACCAGGACGTGCAGAACCGCGTACCGAAGATCGACAACACCATGCAAGAACTCGGCTGGGCGCCGCAGTCGACCTTCGACGAAGCGTTGCGCAAGATTTTCGAAGCGTATCGCGGCCATGTGGGCGAAGCTCGCGCGCTCGTCGAACAACAATAAGGCCTGATCCTTGGCTCGTATCGTCCTGAAGATCGACGTCGACACGCTGCGCGGCACTCGCGAAGGCGTGCCGAATCTCGCGCGCATTTTCGACCGCTTCAAGGCACGCGCCACGTTCCTCTTTAGCCTCGGGCCCGACCACACTGGTTGGGCGATGCGCCGCGTATTGCGGCCGGGCTTTCTGAAGAAGGTGTCGCGCACTTCGGTGGTCGAACATTACGGCATCAAGCAATTGATGTACGGCGTGCTGCTGCCGGGGCCGGACATCGGCGTGAAGACCGCCGCGGAAATGCGCGCGATTCATGAAGCCGGTTTCGAATGTGGCATCCACACGTGGGATCACGTGTATTGGCAGGACAACGTACGTTCGCAAGACCGCGAGTGGACCGAGAAGCAGATGCAGAGGAGCTTCAACCGCTTTGTCGCGATCTTCGGCGCGCCGCCCGTCACGCACGGCGCGGCAGGCTGGCAGATGAACAGCCACGCGTTTGAGCAGATCGACGCGTGGGGCATGCAGTACGCGTCCGACGGGCGCGGCCACTCGCCCTATCTGCCGGTGGTCGGCGGCAGGCAACTAACGCACGTGCAGATGCCCACCACGCTGCCCACGCTCGACGAAGTGCTCGGCGTGGATGGGGTGGATGAGCACAACGTCGCCGCATGGATGTTGAAGCACACCGAAAACAATCCGCACGATCAGGTGTTCACGCTGCACGCGGAGCTCGAAGGACAAAAGCTCGCCCCGATTTTCGAGCAGCTCCTCGCGGGCTGGCGCGCGCAAGGCCATACCTTCGCGACCATGGGTGATTACTACGCCACGCTAGACCGCAGCACGCTGCCATCGTACCCTGTTACGTGGGGCGAAATTCCAGGCCGCTCCGGCGAGTTGATTGTCCAGCCCTGACTGGTCAGGCGACGGCCGGTGCCAACGACCCTGATGACCCGACCGCCGCGCGAGCGTACACCGCGCGTCAGTCGACCTCCCCTCAAAGCCTAGATGCCAGGCCGACGCCGCAGCCGTTGCAAGCGCGGCGCCAGCCATAACAACCGGAGAACCTCGTGCCCATCGCAGTTGACCAACCCATCCCTGACTTTACCGCCCCCGCTACCGGTGGCGACATCACGCTGTCCAGGCTGCGGGGCAAGAAGGTGGTGCTGTATTTCTATCCGAAAGACAACACGCCGGGCTGCACGACCGAAGGCCTGCAATTCCGCGACCTGTATCCGAAGTTCAGGAAGGCAGGGGCGGAAATTCTCGGTGTGTCGCGCGACAGCCTGCGCTCCCATGACAACTTCAAGGCAAAGCTCGAATTGCCGTTTCCGTTGATCTCGGACCCCGAGGAAACCTTGTGTGCGCTCTTCGGCGTCATGAAATTGAAGAAAATGTATGGCAAAGAAGTACGTGGGATCGAACGCTCCACGTTCCTGATCGACGCCGAGGGCGTGCTGCGCCAGGAGTGGCGCGGCGTGAAAGTGCCAGGACATGTCGATGACATTCTGGAAGCTGTACAAGCGCTTTGAGGCGCGTTATATTGGGTTCCAATGAGTGCCTGTCCACCCCACACTTTTCGCCGCTGCGCCAGACTTGAGGGCCGTTTTATCGGTTCCGTCGAAGTCATGAGGTGCAACGCGACAACCGAAGGCGAGCCGCTTGTCCCGTACGCGGGGCGGCGGCTTTTTTAATTGCGCGCAGCCGTTCGTTCACTCGGCCACGCGCTTCCGTTAAGGAGCCGATCGAAGACCAGGCGAACCGGCATCTCTAGACCGAATGCGCGCCTCCGGGCGCAAACTGCGTGCGCAATCACTGGCACCGGCAGAATGCGACAGGCGGCGCACGAAAATGTGACCCGATTATTCGAGGGAAACCATGCCTTTGCCTACCCCCCCCAGCAAGCTCGGCAATCTCCTGCCGCCTGACGAATACAAGGCCAAAGCCGCCACGCCGGCGCGCTCCGCCGCGAAGAAACAGGCAACCGAAGGGGAATCCGCTGAGTCGGCCGACTACGGTCGCGCGAATGTCGCCACGCCGATGGCGCACGCCGCCAATGCCGCGACCACCTTGCGGCCCGTTCCGGCATCGTCGGCTTCCCCTGCTGCGTCTGCATCCGCCGAGCAAGCTGCACCGGCGCGCACACGCAGGTCGAAGCAGACCGCCGCATTGCTGCAACCGGTTCCCGCTTCCCGTCCGCAAGCCGAACCAGCGGCTCAAGCCGCACCTGCTGCTAAATCGCAGCCAGTGGTCGCGCGCGCGCCAAGCGCGAAAGACCCGGCCGCGAGCACGCCCGCAGCCGCCGCACCCAGCGCGCGCGGCACCAGCAAGAAGCGCGGCGCATCCACCGATCCGCTTGAAGTCCAGAAGCTCTTCGTGCTGGACACGAACGTGCTGATGCACGATCCAAGCTGCCTGTTCCGTTTCGAGGAACATGACGTCTATCTGCCAATGATGACGTTGGAAGAACTCGACAACCATAAGAAGGGCATGTCGGAAGTCGCGCGTAACGCTCGTCAGGTGAGCCGCACGCTGGACGCCTTGGTGGCGAATGCCGGCAATATGTCCGACGGCATTTCGCTTGCGCGTCTCGGCAGCCGCGAGGCGTCCGGGCGTTTGTACTTCCAGACCAAGCTCACCGCCATCGAGCCAGTCGAAGGTCTGCCGGAAGGCAAGGCCGACAACCAGATTCTCGGCGTGGTGCGCGCGCTGCAGCGCGACCGGATGGATCGCCAGGTCGTGCTGGTGTCGAAAGACATCAACATGCGCATCAAGGCGCATGCGCTCGGTCTGCCCGCGGAAGACTACTTCAACGACCAGGTGCTCGAAGACAGCGATCTGCTGTATTCGGGCATCCGCGCGCTGCCGCAGGATTTCTGGACCAAGCACGCGAAGGGCATGGAGAGCTGGCAGGACACCAAAACCGGCACCACGTACTACCGGGTGACGGGTCCGCTATGCGCCTCGATGCTGGTCAACGAGTTCGTCTATCTGGAGCCGCAGAACGGCGAGCCGGCGTTTCATGCGCTGGTGCGCGAACTGAACGGCAAGACCGCGCTGCTGCAAACCCTGCGAGACTACGGGCACCACAAGAACAACGTGTGGGGCATCACGGCACGCAATCGCGAGCAGAACTTCGCGCTGAACCTGCTGATGAATCCGGAGATCGACTTCGTCACGTTGCTGGGTCAGGCCGGTACTGGCAAGACGCTGGTTGCGCTGGCAGCAGGTCTCGCTCAGGTGCTCGACGACAAGCGCTACAACGAGATCATCGTGACGCGTGCAACGGTGCCGGTCGGTGAAGACATCGGCTTCCTGCCGGGTACGGAAGAGGAAAAAATGCAGCCGTGGATGGGTGCATTCGACGATAACCTCGAAGTCCTGCAGAAAACCGACGACGCCGCCGGCGAATGGGGCCGCGCCGCCACGCAGGAGCTGATCCGCTCGCGCCTGAAGGTCAAGAGCATGAACTTCATGCGCGGCCGTACGTTCGTGGACAAGTATCTGATCATCGACGAAGCGCAAAACCTGACGCCGAAGCAGATGAAGACACTGGTCACGCGCGCGGGTCCGGGCACGAAGATCATCTGTCTGGGCAATATCGCGCAGATCGATACGCCTTACCTGACGGAAGGCAGCTCGGGTCTGACCTACGTGGTCGACCGCTTCAAGGGCTGGGCGCACAGCGGTCACGTGACGCTGGCCCGCGGCGAGCGTTCGCGGCTGGCGGACTACGCGTCGGAAATTCTTTAAATTTCAATGTTTTAGCTGCGAGCAGAAGCCGCGTCCGGTTGGTTCCGGGCGCGGCTTTTTTCTTGGCGAATCGTTCCGCATGGGCAACACTTAGCGCACAAACTTCAAGTAAGTTGTCAAGAATTCTTGCCTGAGCCAGGTTCCACGGGCTACCATCCCGAAATCATCCGCCATTAAACGAGCTTTTACCGCTCCCGTCGTCTTCATGTGCCGACTTGCCCTTTCGCTGCTCACTGTTTTGCTGCTCGCCGCTTGCGCCGGCGCGCCGCAAAAGACGTCGCGCGGTCCGGAGTCATCGGTCATAGTCGCGAACGGCACTTATCACGCGCCGCCGCCGGGCTTCCCAAACTTTGTCGATCACAGCATCGGTCGTGAAGAAATTTCGATTCAGGCGATGAGTCTGGTCGGCATTCCGTACCGTTGGGGCGGTAATACGCCCGATAGCGGATTCGATTGCAGCGGATTGGTTCGCTATGTGGTGGCGCGCGCCGCTTCCGTCAATCTGCCGCGGACTACCGCGGATATGAGCGGGCGCGGCGAATCGATCGAGCCGGACGAAATCGCGCCGGGCGATCTGATTTTCTTCAACACCACCGGGCGCGCGCATTCGCATGTGGGCATTTATGTGGGCAAGCTGCGCTTCGTCAACGCGCCGTCGACGGGCGGCACGGTGCGGCTCGACTATCTGACCAATCCGTATTGGGCCAGGCGCTTCGACGGTATTCGTCGTGTGGCGGCGCCGGTCGCGACACCGGCGCCATTCGATACGCCGAACTATCAGGCTGCCGCGCCACAACCCGGGCGCGTCGCGCCGGTGGCTCAGACAGCACCGGCTTATGCGGGCGCCGCAGAGGCGATGCGAGCTTCGCCGGGCTACGTGGCGAACGCTGCGGCGACCCGCTCCGCGGACTATGCGGCAGCGCCTATTGCGTCGCAAGCGTCAAGCTATGCCGCGAACCCGATGGCTCCGCAGCAAACGGCTCGTGTCGCGGCGACCCCGCGTGCGCCGCTGACTGCGACCGCTCAGCCGACGGTCGCCACAGCTGCGGCACCGGCACCGCAAGCGGATCCGTTCGAGCCGCCGCCACCCGGGATGAGCGCCGCGCAAATGCAAGCACGCACGGCGGGTGCGGTGTCTCCGGTGCCTGTTCGGACCGGCCAGGCGAGTACGTACGACACCGCTGCGGGCTCGACGAACCAGCAGACGGCGGCCGCACGCGTCGAACCGTCAACAGTTGCCGCCCGCGCGCCGGATCCGATCGACGCCGCAGCCGACGCATTCGAGCCGCCTCCGCCTGCTTCAGTCGCCGTACGCCAGGCGCAGCAAGCTCGACAAGTCGACGAGAACACCGGTGTGCAGATCATGCGCGCCTCGACGGCATCGCGCGGCGTCCCTGCCCCCACGCAAACCACCGACGATCCGATCGCACGCTTCGCCAACGGTAACTTTTGACGGCGCGGGCCGTGGCTCGTGGCTCGTGGCTCGTGGCTCGTGGCTCGTGGCTCGTGGCTCGTGGCTCGTGGCTCGTGGCATGTGGCATGTGGCATGTGGCATGTGGCATGTGGCATGTGGCATGTGGCATGTGGCGCGTGGCGCGTGGCGCGTGGCCCGTGGCATGTAGCTCGTAGCTCATGGGCCATGGCCCGTAGCCCGTTTGCCATGCCATGCCATGCCGCCCAAGATTAGTCGCTCGGCGGCGCTCATACCCCACCCCACGAGCCAGTCCATCCCCGCCGCGCCGCCGATCTGCTATCGTCATCGATATTCTTCTGACAGGGTGGTGACGATGGATCTCGGGCTGAAAGACAAGGTAGTGTTGATCACGGGCGGCAGCAAAGGCATCGGGCTCGCCTGCGCCCGAGCGTTCGCGCTCGAGGGCGCGAAGGTGGCGATCGTTTCGCGCGACCCCGCCAATCTGGCGCGCGCTTACGAACAGTTGAAGCAGGAGGGCTTGCACGTGCATCGGACCCGCGCCGACCTGCACGAACCGCACAGTGCAGCGGACATCGTCGAGGAAGTCACCACTGCGGTCGGCCCCATCGACGTGCTGATCAACAGCGCCGGCGCAGCCCGCCGCTACGACCCGGAAACGCTGGACGCCGACGCGTTCCGCGCGACCATGGAAGCGAAATATTTCCCCTATATCTACCCGCAGCAGGAAGTGCTGCGGCGCATGGCCGAGCGCGTCAAAGCGGGCGAGGCCGCCGCGCCCGGCACGATCGTCAATATCATCGGGATGGGCGGCAAGATCGCGAGCGATATCCATATCGCCGGGGGTGCCGCGAATGCGGCGCTGATGCTCGCCACGGTCGGCCTCGCCCACTACTACGCGCGCTACGGTATCCGCATCAACGCGATCAACCCGGGTGCGACTCTGACCGAGCGCGTCGAGGAAGCGGTCAAGCTGGAAGCGTCGCAGCAAGGCATTGACAGCGGGGAAGCACTAGCGCGCGGGCAGGCCAAAGTGCCGCTCGGGCGTTATGCAAATCCGGAGGAAATCGCGGACGTCGCGCTGTTTCTGGCGAGCCGTCGCGCGAGCTATGTGACGGGCGCAATCGTCCCGATGGATGGAGGCAGCGCGCCGTTGATTTGAGCGACGCGCTTTATGAACCCCGCGAGGCGCATGGATCTGCCGCCTCGCGCGCGCTTAAAGAAAGCGGTGACCAAGCCACCAGGCAGCCGCGGAGAGCGCTGCGGAGGCTGGGATCGTCAGAATCCACGCCCAAACGATATTGCCGGCTACGCCCCAACGCACGGCGCTCAACTTTTGCGTCGCGCCGACACCGACGATCGCGCCAGTAATCGTATGGGTGGTGGACACCGGAATGCCGAGCCATGACGCCGTGAACAGCGTGATCGCGCCGCCCGCCTCCGCGCAAAAGCCGCCGACCGGCTTCAGCTTGGTGATCTTCTGCCCCATCGTGCGGACGATCCGCCAGCCGCCGAACAGCGTGCCGATCCCCATCGACAGATAGCAGCCGCCGATCACCCACAGCGGCGGCGCATCCGCGATCGACGACGCATAGCCCGTCGCGATCAGCAGCATCCAGATAATGCCAATGGTTTTCTGCGCGTCATTGCCGCCGTGGCCGAGGCTATACAAGCCCGCGGAGACCAGTTGCAGACGCCGGAAACGCCGGTCGACCTTACTAGGCGGCGTGCGGAAGTAGATCCACGACACCGCCAGCATAAAGAACGAGCCAAGCACGAAACCGAGCAGCGGCGAGATGAAAATGAACGCCACCGTCTTCATCAATCCGTCGAAATTGAGCGAACCCCAGCCCGACTTGGCAAGCGCCGCGCCCACCAGTCCGCCGATCAGCGCATGCGACGAGCTGGACGGAATACCGTAATGCCACGTGATGATGTTCCAGCCGATCGCGCCGACCAGCGCGCCGAAAATGACGTAGTGGTCGACGATATTCGGATCGATCGTGCCCTTGCCGACCGTCTGCGCCACTTTCAGGTGGAATACGAAATACGCGATAACGTTGAAAGCCGCCGCGAAGGCGACGGCCTGCTGCGGCTTCAGCACGCCAGTCGACACGACCGTGGCAATCGAATTCGCCGCGTCGTGGAAGCCGTTCATGAAGTCGAAAACCAGTGCGACGGCGACCAGGCCGGCGACGACCCAGATAGCAAGTTGTATCGATTGCATTATGCGTTTTCCAGCACGATGCCTTCGATAATGTTCGCCACGTCCTCACACTTGTCGGTGATCGTTTCGAGCAGTTCGTAGATCGCCTTCAGCTTGATCAGCGTCTTGACGTTGTCTTCTTCGCGGAAAAGTTTCGACATGGCCGAGCGCAGCACGCGGTCGGCTTCCGATTCCAGACGGTCGATTTCCTCGCACGCCTTCAGGATCTGGCTCGCCTGCTTCATGTCGGACAGCAGGCTGACGGCGAACTGGACGCGTTCGGAGGTGGCCGTGCAGATATGCGCCAGCTGGCTCGCTTCGGAGGTCACCGCCTGTACGTCGTACAGCGAGACAGCGGTGGCGACGTCCTCCATCAGATCGAGAATGTCGTCCATCGTGGTGATCAGCTTGTGGATCTCATCGCGGTCGAGCGGCGTGATGAAAGTCTTGTGCAGCAGGTCGATGGTTTCGTGCGTGAGCTTGTCTGCGGCCTTCTCGGCCTTTTGCACATTTTGTTTATGAGTCTCGGCGTCCTGCAGATTGTCGATCAGCAGTTCGAGTTCGTGGCTCGCCGAGACGATGCACGTTGCGTGCGCATTGAAAATTTCAAAGAACTTGCCCTCGGTGGGCATGAATCGACCGAACATTGGGATCCCGGAAATTGGTCACATTTATGGCTGACATAAAACCGCCACATTGTACCGTTCCAGGATCGATGTCGCACTTTTGAAAGCGTCGTTACAACAGGCCCAGGCGTTATCGCTTTACTCGCTGTAGAAGTTCTGCGCACCAGCAAAATTATCGAACTTCGTGAATTGCCCGTGGAATGTGAGCCGAACAGGTCCGATCGGACCATTCCGCTGTTTACCGATGATGATCTCCGCCGTGCCCTTGTCCGGGCTGTCGGGGTTGTACACCTCATCGCGATAAATGAACAGAATGACGTCCGCATCCTGCTCGATAGCGCCGGATTCCCGCAAGTCGGACATGATCGGCCGCTTGTTCGGGCGCTGTTCGAGGCCCCGGTTGAGCTGCGATAACGCGATCACGGGTACGTCGAGCTCTTTGGCGAGGCTCTTCAACGAACGCGAGATTTCCGAGATTTCGGTCGCACGGTTTTCACCCGACGACGAACCGCTCATCAGCTGCAAGTAGTCGATGATGATCAGGCCGAGCTTGCCGCACTGGCGTGACAGCCGACGCGCGCGCGAGCGCAATTCCATCGGATTCAGGCCGCCCGTTTCGTCGATGAAAATCTGCGCCTCGCTCATTTTCTGCACCGCGTGCGTGAGCTTCGGCCAATCCTCGTCGGTCAGACGCCCGGTTCGCATGCGATGCTGATCGAGCCGGCCAACCGAGCCGAGCATACGCATGGTGAGTTGCGAGCCAGGCATTTCCATGGAGAACACAGCGACCGGCAGACCGTACTCAACCGCCACGTATTCGCCGACGTTCATCGAAAACGCCGTTTTACCCATCGACGGGCGGCCCGCCACGATGATCAGCTCGCCGCCGTGCATACCGGAGGTCATGCGGTCGAGGTCGACAAAACCGGTTGGTGTGCCGGTCACGTCGCTCGGATTGGCGGTGTGATACAGCGTGTCGATCCGCTCGACCACCTCGGTCAGGAGCGGCCCGATTTCCAGGAAGCCCTGCGTGCCACGCGCGCCGTCTTCAGCGATCGAAAACACCTTCGATTCGGCTTCGTCCAGTAGCTGGCGGACTTCCTTACCTTGCGGATTGAAAGCGTCGGCTGAAATTTCGTCGGCCACTGACACAAGACGACGCAACACCGCGCGATCGCGCACGATTTCCGCATAGCGGCGGATGTTGGCCGCGCTCGGCGTGTTCTGCGCCAGCGCGTTCAGGTACGCGAGACCGCCGACCTCTTCCGCCTTGCCCGAGGTGCCGAGCGCCTCGTACACGGTAATCACGTCGGCCGGACGCGTCGCCGCGATCAGCTTGCCGATGTGTTCGAAAATGATGCGGTGGTCGTATCGGTAAAAATCACTCTGCGACAGGAAGTCGGCGATGCGGTCCCATGCGGCGTTGTCGAGCAGCAGGCCGCCCAGCACCGACTGCTCGGCTTCGATCGAATGCGGCGGGACTTTCAGCGACTCGATTTGGGGATCTTTGGACGGTGCGTTCATGGAGAGGAATTATCGGGTAAATGCGCGCGGAGGGAAATCAAAAACCGATACTTCGGTGCATCGAAAATGGGCAATAAAAAAGGCAGGGGCCGGTCACCCGGCCCCTGCCTTTTGCCAGTAACGTCCTGGCAGATGCTACTCGATGCTTAGACGTGTTCGCCGATCACGGCCACCTTCACATCGACGAGAACGTCGGTGTGCAGCGAGACCTGAACAGCGTGGTCGCCGACCAGCTTCAGCGGGCCTTCCGGCAGACGCACTTGCGCCTTTTCAACTGCGAAGCCTTGCTTGACCAGTGCGTCAGCGATGTCGGCGTTCGTCACCGAGCCGAACAGACGGCCGTCGACGCCAGCCTTCTGATTGATCTGAACCGTCGAGCCTGCCAGCTTTTCGCCTTGAGCTTGAGCGGCCGCCAGCTTTTCAGCGGCGATCTTTTCGAGTTCAGCGCGGCGAACTTCGAATTCAGCCAGGGCTTCCTTCGTGGCACGGCGAGCTTGCTTGTTCGGGATCAGGAAGTTACGTGCGTAACCGTCCTTAACCTTGACGATGTCGCCCAGATTACCCAGGTTGACGACTTTTTCCAGAAGAATAATTTGCATTCGGATACTCCTTATCGCGTCGTCGGGTTAGGCCTTGTGCTGGTCGGTGTACGGCACCAGCGCGAGGAAACGTGCGCGCTTGATTGCCGTATCCAGCTGGCGTTGATAGTGCGACTTCGTACCCGTGAGACGCGCCGGCGTGATCTTGCCGTTTTCGCCGATGAAGTCCTTCAGCGTTTCGAGGTCCTTGTAGTCGATGTGATCGACGCTAGCGGCCGTGAAACGGCAGAACTTCTTGCGCTTGAAGAGCGGATTTTGTTGCTGACGACGCTTGTCGAATTTCTTACCAGTCGGGCGGGGCATGTTCAGTCCTTTCCAATGTCCTGCAATTCTGTGATGTGAAATACCAGAGTTCTTGCG
This sequence comes from Paraburkholderia sp. RL17-337-BIB-A, assembly GCF_046025895.1. NCBI lineage: Bacteria > Pseudomonadati > Pseudomonadota > Betaproteobacteria > Burkholderiales > Burkholderiaceae > Paraburkholderia > Paraburkholderia sp. RL17-337-BIB-A. Next base: position 2,605,324 of record NZ_JARESY010000001.1, read on the forward strand.
TTGCGGTGCTTTTTCGCCAGAAAGCCTGTGAAGAGCGTTTCCACGCCCATCTGACAGCCTTCCAGCTTACCGCTCGCCTCGCCTGCAGCTACCGCCTGCATGGTCAGTTCGACTTGCCGGGCGATACCGGCTTCGACGACTTCCGTGCGGTGGTGCAACGTGCAGCCTGCAATCGGAACGCCGGCGGGGGTATACCGCACCGGTTCGCGTTCGACGACGCTGGCCATAAGTTGCAGCCGGTTCATGTAGCCTTCGACGAGAGCGACGCTTGATCTGGTAGCTTAAATAGTGTGTCTTAAGCCTGCGCTTCGGACGGTTGCGTAGCAGCCGACTTCTTGGCTTCTTCGCGCTGCACTTCCTTCATCATCGGCGACGGGCCGGTTTCGGCCTTCTTCATCTTGACGATCAGGTGACGCAGAACAGCGTCGTTGAACTTGAATGCATGTTCCAGCTCGTCGAGCGTGGTTTGGTCGCATTCGATGTTCATGCAGACGTAGTGAGCCTTCGCGAGTTTCTCGATCATGTAGGCCAGTTGGCGACGGCCCCAGTCTTCGATACGGTGGATCTGGCCACCGTGCGAGGTGATCGTGCTCTTGTAACGCTCGATCATTGCGGGCACCTGCTCGCTTTGATCCGGATGCACGATAAATACGATTTCGTAATGACGCATATTCACTCCTTGTGGATTAAAGCCACCCGGGCGTCGGAACCGGTGTGGCAAGTGAGAAGCCAAAGAGTGTAACCCGAATGGGGCCGGGTTGCAAGATATCCCGTTAATCAGGCGCGCGATTCGGGAGTGTTTTCAAGGGTTTAGGTGGTGGCGGAGCGAGGCAGCCGGCGGCGCTCATCCCAATCCGTCAGCCGCCTTCCGTGCGCTCGCTGCCGCTTTGCAAACGCGCCTTCAGCGCCGTTTCCAGCCCGCTCAATGCATCCGGCGCGGCGTCCGTGATCGCCCACCAGGTCATGCCCTCAGCGTTCCAGTGCGAGATCGAATAGCCTTCGCGGGCAAGCACGGCGGGCGCCGCGCCGTCCGGGCCGCGCCCCGTACCGGCGGCGCCGGCCTGCGGAAATACATACACGTCGATCACATGCTTGCGATAGCGGTACACCAGCACCGCCACTCGCTGATGCGCGAGGTAATCCAGCCGCCCGCCCTCCAGCGCGAAGCCGCTGGCGGCCAGATCTTCGACCGGTGGCGAATAGTCGAGCCGGCCGTTGAACCACGGCTTGACGGTATGTTTGTCCGTCGAAATCACGTCGATGTCGCGGCCGGACACCTGCGCCCGCACATGGCTTTCCACCAGTTCGTCGGTGAACGGCGAAATCTCCGGTGCCCGGTGCAGGCTCAGCGTGACGCCCGCAGCAGCCACGCCGAGAACAATGACCAGCGCCGCCAGCCAACCTTGCGTAATCAACCGGCTCGAACCGCCGGCGGCGGTGCCTAGCCCTCCTCCCAGGCCGCCTGGGCCGCCGAGAGCGCCCATACCGCGCGAACCGCCCTGTGAGCCACCCTGCAGGCCGCGCCAGTCGTCCAGCCAGGCGAACCAGCGCCGCTGGCGCGGTGCCGCCTTGCGAGGTTCGAGCGCCGGGACGGCCTCTTCCGTCGACGGCAGCGCCGCGACGATCCGGGCGCGCAGCGCGTCCGGCGCGCGATGATAAGGCGCGGCGGTCAGCGACCGGCTCAGCGCCTGCAAGCCTTCGCTTTCCCGGCGGCAAGCATCGCAACTCTCAATGTGCTGCTGCACCCGCAGCGCATCCGGCGCGGGTAATTCACGATCGGCGCTCGCGTCGAGGAGCGGCCGCGCTTCGTTACAGTCCATCTGGCGTCTCCTGGGCGAAGCCGGCGGCAGCGCCGCCAGGCGTGTTGGGTGACCGGGCGTTCGAGACCGCCCGGAGCGGTGTAACCGAGGCCGTTGGCCCCGGGCATGTGGGCGAGCGTGCTGCGCGTGCGGCGCCGCCGGACTCCGACCTGCCCTCGCCCGCGGCGCGGGGGCCGTCGCGTGGATCGGCCGGACCATGATGCGATTGCTGCGGCACGTCGCGCGCCGGACGCCCAGACCCCGGGCGCCCCGACCCTGATCCAGACCCAGACTGCCCGTCTGCCGGCTCCGTCAGGAGCGCCGCCAACTTGCGGCGCCCGCGTGCGAGCCTCGACATGACTGTTCCGATCGGCACGTCGGCGACCAGTGCGATCTCGCGATAGCCCATCTCTTCGAGTTCGCGCAGGATCAGGACCTCGCGGTACTCCACCGGCAGCTGCGCGAGCGCCTCATGCACCCGCTTCGCGTCTTCGCCGCGGATCAGCAGCGCCTGCGGATCGTCGCCGCCCGCGCTCCAGCCGTCGAAAGTCGCGTCGTCCATGCTGTCGTCGAACTCCACCACCTCGTGCGACGACGCGCGTCGCCGCCATTCCGTGTACCAGGTGCGGCGCACGATCGCGAGCAGCCACGGCCGCGCCGAGTCGCCACGGAAGGTGTCGAAGAAACGGAACGCACGCATGAACGCTTCCTGCACGACGTCGTCCGCATCGTTCGAGTTGCCGCATAGCCAGCGCGCGAGGTTGTACGCCGCGTCGAGGTGCGGCAGTGCCAACTGCTGAAAACGGCGGCTCCTCGCCGCCTCGGTTTCGGCCGTTGGCTGCGCGCGGGCTGCGGTTGCTTGGGTCTGGACCACCTCGGCCCTCCAGGGTATTGCGGCTAGGCTGTGTGACGCGTTTTCACTCGCTTACCACGCATAACCGCTCACATGCCGAGTTTATTCCCGTCTGCGTCCTCAATCCGAACATATAAGAGGGGATACGCTGGCGTGGCGCGCCGTTGGGCGGGCGGACACGCAATTTGAAGACGAGGCCGTCGAACATTTCCATCGTCATCCGGGTTGCCACGCGCCGCCGGGCACTTGCCGGGTCCATCCAGCCCCAGCGCAGTAGCGGCCCCCGCCAGACGCTAATAAGTCGGGCGATTCCAGTAATCCTCGCTGGCATACACCTCTTTCAGATAATCGATGAAGTAGCGCACCTTGGCCGGCACATAACGCTGCTGCGGATAGACCGCCAGAATGTCGTAGTCGGGCAGCGCGAATTCATCCAGCACGGTTTCCAGTTCGCCGCGCGCCAGTTGCTGCTGGATTTCCCACGTGGAGCGCCAGCCGAGCCCGAGCCCTTCGGAGACCCAACGATGCAGCAACTCGCCGTCGTTGCAATCGAGCGTGCCGCCCACCCGCACCGTCGCCAGTTTGCCGTTGCGGCGGAAATACCAGCCGCGGTTCTGCCCGCCTTGCAGGTTGAACGCCAGACAGTTGTGCTGCGGCAGATCTTCGAGCGTTTTTGGTTTGCCGTATTGGCGGAAATATGCCGGCGTGCCGCACACCACGCGCCGGTTCGACGCCAGCTTCACCGCGACGAAATTCGGATCGACCGCGCCGCCGATCCGGATCGACAGGTCATAGCCCTCGCGCACCAGATCCACGACCCGGTCGGTCAGGTTGAACGACACCTGCAATTCAGGCTTGTCGGCAAGAAAAACCGGCGCAAGCGGTGCGACGTGCTTGCGCCCGAACGCGGCCGGCGCCGACACGATCAGATGGCCGTTCACCGCGCGCCGTCCGGCGCTCAGTTCGTTTTCCGCCTGGTCCCACTCGGTCAAGAGGCCGCGGCAGCGCTCGAGAAATGCCGCGCCGTCTTCGCTGACCACGAGGCGCCGCGTCGAGCGGTACATCAGCTTCACGCCGAGGCGCTTTTCCAGCGCGTCGATGCGGCGCCCGAGAATCACGGGCGAGACGCCCTCCTCCAACGCGGCCGCCGCGAGGCTGCCGGCGTCGGCGACGCGCACGAAGGTTTCGATCTGTTTGAAGCGGTCCATTTTTGTCTCCTACTCGTCGCGCCTTGAGATGAATGGCTCGAGGATCACTGCCTGGCTTCTGGCTCGCAGTCTGCAGCCAGGATCTCGCTCTGCTCCACCGACCCCGCCGCGCTCAGGCCTCAGGCATCGCATCCCCCTGCACCGCCCTTCTCGGTCACCCGCTATTCCATACTTTTTGTTTCGAAATAAGCGACCTGGACTGATCTTATCAAACCTTTAGGTGAAGCCTACAGTTCGATCAACACCTCTGGTTTGCATATCCGTCAGCGAATTCGTCAGCCAACCCATTCGCCCAACACAGACATTCAGGAGACATTCATGGCCAAGATGAGAGCCGTCGACGCAGCCGTGCTGGTGCTCGAAAAAGAAGGCATCAACACCGCATTCGGCGTTCCGGGCGCAGCAATCAACCCGTTCTATTCGGCCATGCGCAAGGCAGGCAGCATCAGCCACGTGCTGGCGCGTCACGTCGAAGGCGCGTCGCACATGGCCGAAGGCTATACGCGCGCCCAGCCCGGCAACATCGGCGTGTGTATCGGCACCTCGGGCCCCGCGGGCACCGACATGATCACCGGTTTGTACTCCGCTCAGGCCGACTCGATTCCTATTCTGGCTATCACCGGCCAGGCACCGCGTGCGCGTCTGTACAAGGAAGACTTCCAGGCCGTCGATATCGAATCGATCGCCAAGCCCGTCACCAAATGGGCCGTCACCGTGCGTGAACCGGCCTTGGTGCCGCGCGTGTTCCAGCAGGCATTTCATCTGATGCGCTCGGGCCGTCCGGGTCCGGTGCTGGTCGACCTGCCGATCGACGTGCAGCTCGCCGAAATCGAATTCGACATCGACACGTACGAACCGCTGCCGGTCTACAAGCCGAAAGCGACGCGCAAACAGATCGAAGCCGCGCTCACGATGTTGAACAACTCGGACAAGCCGCTGATCGTCTCGGGTGGCGGCGTGCTGAACGCAGCCGCTGAAGACCTGCTGGTCGAATTCGCCGAAACGATCGGCGTGCCGGTGATCCCGACACTGATGTCGTGGGGCGCGATTCCCGACGACCATCCGCTGATGGCCGGCATGGTCGGCTTGCAAACCTCGCACCGCTACGGCAACGCGACGATGCTCGCCTCCGACTTCGTGCTCGGCATCGGCAACCGTTGGGCGAATCGTCACACGGGCAGCATCGAGGTTTATACGAAGGGCCGCAAGTTCGTTCATGTGGACATCGAGCCGACGCAAATCGGTCGCGTATTCGGGCCGGACCTCGGCATCGTGTCGGACGCGAAAGCCGCGCTCGAACTGTTCGTTGAAGTGGCGAAGGAATGGAGGGCCGCCGGCAAGCTGAAGGACCGCAGCGCGTGGGTCGCCGATTGCCAGCAGCGCAAGCGGACGATGCATCGCAAGACGCATTTCGACAACGTGCCGATGAAGCCGCAGCGCGTCTACGAAGAGATGAACCAGGTGTTCGGCCGCGATACGTGCTACGTCAGCACGATCGGTTTGTCGCAGATCGCCGGCGCGCAATTCCTGCACGTCTACAAGGCGCGCAACTGGATCAACTGCGGCCAGGCAGGCCCCCTCGGCTGGACGATTCCGGCAGCGCTCGGCGTGCGTGCAGCAGACCCGCAACGTCCGATCGTCGCGCTCTCGGGCGACTACGACTTCCAGTTCATGATCGAAGAGCTGGCAGCCGGCGCGCAATTCAAGCTGCCGTACGTGCACGTGGTGGTGAACAACTCGTACCTCGGCTTGATCCGCCAGGCACAACGCGCGTTCGACATGGACTTCTGCGTGCAACTCGGCTTTGAGAACATCAATTCGCCGGAAACGAACGGCTACGGCGTGGACCACGTGGCGGTTGCCGAAGGCCTGGGTTGCAAGGCGATCCGCGTGTTCAAGCCGGAAGAACTGAAACCGGCGCTGCTGAAAGCGCAATCGATGCTCTCCGAATTCAACGTGCCGGTGATCGTCGAAGTGATCCTCGAACGTGTGACCAACATTTCGATGGGCACCGAGATCGACGCGATCAACGAGTTCGAAGAACTGGCCGAGAAGCGCGCCGACGCACCGACGGCAATCAGCATGCTCGACTGAGCGTCCTGACGCTTCGATCCGCGCGTTGACCTGCGGGTCGAGCCGCGGGTCGACCTGACAAGCATCACATGAGCGCGGCCCAGCATCACAGCGCCGCCTCATGACGTTATTCCACTGACCGACCAGCGAGAAAAAAGCACCATGCCGAAATTTGCAGCGAATCTCACCATGCTGTTCAACGAAGTCCCGTTCCTCGACCGCTTTGCGGCGGCAGCGGACGCGGGCTTCAACGCCGTCGAATTCCTGTTTCCGTATCCGTATCAGATCGCAGAATTGAGCGAACGTCTGCAGCAGAACCGTTTGAAGCTCGTGTTGCACAACCTGCCCGCGGGCAACTGGGAAGCGGGCGAACGCGGTATCGCCTGCCTGCCGGATCGCGTGGGCGAGTTTCAGGAAGGCGTCGGCCGCGCGATCGAATATGCAAAGGCCTTAAAGGTGCCACAACTGAACTGCCTCGTCGGCATTCCGACGGCGGGCGTCGATGCGGATAAGGCTCGCTCGACGATCGTCGACAACCTGCGCTTCGCCGCGGGCGAACTGAAGAAAGCCGGCATCAAGCTGCTGGTCGAGCCGTGCAATTCGTACGACATCCCAGGCTTTGCGCTGAACCGTTCGAGCGAAGGCCTCGACGTGATTCGCGCAGTGGGTTCGGACAATCTGTTCCTGCAATACGACATCTATCACATGCAACGGATGGAGGGCGAACTCGCGGCAACGATCAAAAAGAACCTGCCGGAGATCGCGCACATCCAGCTCGCCGACAACCCGGGCCGTAACGAACCGGGCACCGGCGAAATCAACTACCCGTTCCTGTTCGACCTGCTCGATTCGCTCGGCTACGAAGGCTATGTCGGTTGCGAATACAAACCGCGCACGACCACGGCCGCCGGCCTCGTCTGGGTGCAGAGCGTGGCCGGGCAAACCCGCGGCGCGGCCCACGCCGCGGCCTGATCGACACACCGCGCGACGCACCAGGCGACGCGCGGATCACATCAGGCGCACTACGCCCCGAAGCACGTCCCCCTGGGACCTCAAACAACACTGGAGATTTAGACACATGGCAAAGATCGGTTTTATCGGCCTCGGCATCATGGGCGCGCATATGGCGCGCAACCTCATTAAAGGCGGCCACACGCTGTTCGTGAATGGCGCGTACCCGGTGCCGGAAGATCTAAGCAAAAGCGCGAGCGTCGTCGCCAATTCGACCGCTGTCGCACAAGCTGCGGACATCGTCATCATCATGGTGCCGGACACGCCTGACGTCGCCAACGTGCTGTTCGCCGACGACGGCGTCGCCGCCGGTCTCGCGCAAGGCAAGCTGGTGATCGACATGAGCTCGATCTCGCCGCTCGACACGCAAGCCTTCGCGAAGAAAATCAACGCGCTCGGCGCCGACTACCTCGATGCGCCGGTGTCGGGCGGCGAAGTCGGCGCGCGTGAAGCATCGCTGACGATCATGGTCGGCGGTCCGGAAAAAGCGTTCGCCACGGCCAGGCCGCTGTTCGAACTGATGGGCAAGAACATCTCGCTGATCGGCGACAACGGCGCGGGTCAAACCTGCAAGGTCGCGAACCAGATCATCGTCGCGCTGAACATCGAAGCAGTTGCCGAAGCGTTGCTGTTCGCTTCGCGCTCGGGTGCCGATCCGGAACGTGTGCGCAAAGCCTTGATGGGCGGCTTCGCTTCGTCGCGGATTCTCGAAGTGCACGGCGAGCGCATGACCAGGCGCAAATTCGATCCGGGCTTTCGCATCGAACTGCACCAGAAGGATCTGAACCTCGCACTGGACGGCGCGCGCAAACTCGGCATCGCCCTGCCGCATACGGCGAGCGCACAACAACTGTTCAGCGTGTGCGCAGCGAACGGCGGCAAGGCATGGGATCATTCGGCGATGGTTCGCGCGCTGGAAATCATGGCGAATTACGAAGTCGCGCAAGCGCCGGGCAGCGAAGCCAAGGCGGCCTGAACCATCCGGTAGTGGACGGTAGTGTAGTCACACAGGTTGTCATGATCGTTGCAACGTCATCGTCATGGCAATCGCAGGTGGGGCGCTCTTTGCGTCGTGCGATATACACGGCGCAGAGGGCAAATCGTGCCGCTCTGGGCTGAGAGCGGCAAGTGGGGTCCGCAGCGGCACCCGGCGGCGCCGGGGAAGCCTTGGTCGGTCAGACGTCGTCGTCGGGTGTCCGGCTGTCGGATTTCAACTTATGCGTTTTCCGCCAATCTCTCGCAGCGGCTGCATCATGCATGTCGCCTGCTCGCACCTCTCTTTGCAGGTCTGCGCGCACGTCTGCTCGCAAGTCCGCTTGCATTTGCTTGCAACTCCGCGCCCGCGGCACGACCTTTTTTGACACATCAGTCTGCGCTTTCTCCTACACTCGTTGAGTCTGGTTGTGGGTGTATCAGCGTTCAAGTGCGGCTTGCCGATCGTGGCCAGCATGTCCTCTGCTTCATTCGCCCGACTTTCGCGCGATTCCCCAACCAGTGTGCAACCCGTAAGCGGAATGTGCTTGCGCCAGTAACCCATCTGCAAAGGATTCAGAATGAGCATCTTTGGTGACATCGTAAATAAGCTCTTCGGCAAAGCGAAGCCCGACCAGCCGGCGCCCGCGGTTGAGCCGACACCGGATCCGGCAGCGGCGCAAGCTGCTGCACCGGCGGCTACACCGGCACCCGCGCCGCTGGCCGACGTCGACGTCGCTGTCGTCATGGACCAGTTCGTGAGTGAGAGCGGGCAAACGTTGAACTGGCGCACGTCGATCGTCGACACGCTGAAAGCGCTCGGCGTCGACAGCAGCCTCGAGCATCGCAAGCAGCTCGCCAAGGAGCTGAAGTACAGTGGCGACACGAACGATTCGGCAAGCATGAACATCTGGCTGCACAAACAGGTGATGCAAGCGCTGGCGGCAAACGGCGGGAAGTTGCCTCCGGATCTGGCGGCCTAACGGCTTGCCGGCGTCGCCCGGTTGCGGCGATAGCGATAAACCTTAAGCTGAAAACGACAACGCGGCGCTCGGGTCGATGACCTGGGCGCCGCGTTGTCATTTCAGCTTCATGGGCAGGACACGGTTCTGACTTTGAACCGGGCCGTCCGCGCTAAATCAATCAGTACGTATCGAAGGTCTTCTGCAACGCAACCGGCCCCGTGCCGCCCGCGGCCAATGCGAGCATCAGTAGCACCCGCGCCTTGTACGGATTCAGCGAGCCCGCGCTGACGAAACCGAGCGCATCGTCCGCGGCCGCGCCGTTACGCATCACGTGGCCTGAGCCTACGCGTGAGGAACGCACCACCGCCACACCTTGCGAGGCCGCATCGGCCAATGCCTGTTGCATGGAGGCGTGAATCGAGCCATTGCCCGTACCCGCCACCACGATACCGCGCACGCCCGCTGCCACCAACGCATCAACGGCGATCCGCGTGACGCCTGCATAGCTCGCGACGATCTCCACATGCGGCCACTTCGCGCCGATCACGAATTCCGCGGCGCGCGTATGCGGGCGCATCACGCTGCGCTGGAATTCGACGCGGCCGTCCTGCACCCATCCAAGCGCGCCGATCTCCGGCGACTGGAACGCGTCGACGGCATACGTGCTCGTCTTGACCACGTCGCGTGCGCTGTGAATTTTGTTGTTGAAGGCCACCAGCACGCCCTGCCCGCGCGCCCCCGCGTTCGCCGCAACCGTCACGGCATTCAGCAGATTCAATGGGCCATCCGCGGAGAGCGCCGATGCCGGGCGCATTGCCGCGGTCAGCACGACCGGCTTGTCCGACTTGATCGTCAGATGCAGCAGCCAGGCGGTTTCTTCGAGTGTATCGGTGCCATGCGTGACCACCACGCCGTCGACATCATCTTCGGCCAGCAGCGTATTGATACGTTGCGCGAGCGTGGTCCATAGCGCCATTGCCATGTCTTTGCTGTCGACGCTGGCAATCTGTTCGGCCGCGATCCGCGCCACCGTGGACAGAGCCGGCACCACGGCCAGCAATTGATCGACGCCGACCACACCGGCCTGGTAGCCGGACGTGTTGGTGGCGTCCGCGGCCGCCCCGGCGATCGTGCCGCCGGTTGCCAGCACGGCGATGCGCGGCAGTTGGGGCGTAGCGCCTTCAACGGAAGGCGTCGCGCAAGAGGAAGTCAGAGTATTCATGGCGGCGATTGTAAGCGATGCGCCACGCGCCGCCTCAAACCGCCTCGCGCAACTGCGCCGCGATTTCCGCTTCGTTCAACTGCGGCGCGAACATTTCAATCAGCCGGTACGCGTACGCACGCAGGAACGCGCCCTTGCGCAAGCCGACCCGCGTCGTGCTCGCCTCGAACAGATGCTGCGTATCGAGCGCGACCAGTTCCGTATCGCGCTTCGGATCGTAGGCCATGGCGGCGACCACGCCGATGCCCATGCCGAGTTCGACGTAAGTCTTGATCACGTCGGCATCGATGGCGGTCAACACGACGTCGGGCAAGGCGCCTGCTTTCGCGAACGCCTGGTCGATATGCGAGCGGCCCGTGAAGTCCTGGTCGTACGTGACGATCGGGAATTCGGCGATCTCGTCGAGCGTCAGATTCTCGCGGCCCACCAGCGGATGGTCCTTCGGCACCACCACGACGTGGTGCCACGAATAGCACGGGAACGTGACGATATCCGGGAAGCGGTCGAGCGCTTCGGTCGAAATGCCGATATCCGCTTCGCCGTTGATGATCATCTGCGCGATCTGTTGCGGGCTGCCCTGGCGCAGCGCCAGATGCACCTTCGGGAACACCTCGGTGAATTGACGAATCACCTTCGGCAGCGCGTAACGCGCCTGCGTGTGCGTCGTCGCCACCACGAGGTGGCCGCTGTCCTGATCCGCGTATTGACGCGCGACGCGGCGCAGATTCTCCGCATCGAGCAGCATCCGCTCGATCAACTGATGCACCGCCTTGCCCGGCTCGGTAAGACCCGTCAGACGCTTGCCGCGTCGAATGAAAATGTCGACGCCGAGTTCGTCTTCCAGATCCTTGATCTGTTTCGATACGCCCGACTGCGACGTGTACAACACGTTCGCCACCTCAGTCAGATTCATGTTCTGACGCACGGCCTCGCGCACAAAGCGCAATTGCTGGAAATTCATCTGTATGTCTCCGGTTAGGCCAGAGTTAATTTATTAGAGTTCGATTCAAACGCCGAGTGTTGTTGCGCTGCTTATGGCGTCGCTTGTAGCGCCGCTCATTGCTACATTTATTGCGCGGGAAATACGCGCAATGCTCGCGGCACGGCAGTGACACCATCGCCGATTGCCAGTTGCAGATCGCGCCACGATTCACGATCGAGTTCCGCCTCGAGCACATTGCCCTCACGGCCCGCCAGTTCCACACGCACCGAGCCGCCGAGCGTCACCACACGCCGCACGTCGACCACAATGCCCTCGCGGTGGCCCGATGCTTGCGGGTACAACTGCAGATCGTGCGGACGTACATAGGCGAAGGCCGGCCCCGTGAAGTCGGCCTTGATCGCGACCGGCAGCGCCGCGCCGTCGACCACGAAGCCGCTCGCATCCACGTTGCCATGCAGACGGTTCGCCGCGCCGAGAAACTCGTAGACGAACGAAGTTTGCGGATGGTCGTACACGTCCTGCGGACTGCCCACCTGTTCCACATGTCCGCGATTCAACACGACGATCCGGTCGGCCACTTCAAGCGCTTCTTCCTGGTCGTGCGTGACGAAAATCGTCGAGATATGCAGGTCGTCATGCAAACGACGCAGCCAGCTGCGCAATTCCTTACGCACCTTCGCATCCAGCGCGCCGAACGGTTCGTCGAGCAACAACACCTTGGGTTCGACAGCCAGGGCGCGCGCCAGCGCAATCCGCTGCCGCTGGCCGCCCGACAGTTCCGACGGATAGCGTTGCGCAAGCCAGTCGAGTTGCACGAGCTTCAGCAGTTCATGCACCTTCTCGCGGATCACCGCTTCCGAAGGCCGCTCCTTGCGCGGCTTCACGCGCAAACCGAACGCGACGTTCTCAAACACCGTCATGTGACGGAACAGCGCGTAATGCTGGAACACGAAGCCGACTTCACGTTCACGCGCGCCCACCGTCGCGACGTCCTGGCCTTGCAGCACGACCTGGCCGCCGTCCGCGTATTCGAGTCCGGCGATCACACGCAGCAAGGTGGTCTTGCCACAACCCGATGGCCCGAGCAGCGCAACCAGTTCGCCCGGCGGAAAGTCGAGCGAAACGTTATCGAGCGCGACGAAATCGCCGAAGCGCTTTTGCAGGTTACGAACGGTGATACCCATTACAGCTCTCCTTGCTTGAGCGGGTGCTTGACTGCATTCATCGACACATGCGGTGCGTTGACAGACTGTGAAGCGGACGGTGAGGCGGACGCCGACGTGACAGGCCCGGCATACGCGGGCACATCGCGCGCGGCCGACAGTTCCGCCGACATATGGCGCTCGGCGAGCAGCTTCAGACCGAGCGTGACGAGTGCAAGCAAGGCCAGCACCGACGCCACGGCGAACGCCGCCGAGAAGTTGTATTCGTTATAGAGAATTTCGACGTGCAGCGGCATCGTGTCGGTCTGGCCGCGAATGTGACCGGACACCACCGACACCGCGCCGAACTCGCCCATTGCCCGTGCGTTACACAGAATCACGCCGTACAGCAGGCCCCATTTGACGTTGGGCAGCGTAACGCGGCGGAAGATCTGCCAGCCCGAAGCGCCGAGCACGTGCGCGGCTTCTTCTTCGTCGTTGCCCTGCGCCTGCATCAGCGGAATCAGTTCACGCGCGACGAACGGGAACGTGACGAAGATCGTCGCCAGCACGATGCCCGGCACCGCGAAAATGATCTGCACGTTATGGTCTAGCAACCACGGACCGAACCAGCCTTGCGCGCCGAACATCAGCACGTAGAGCAAACCGGAGATCACCGGCGAGACCGAGAACGGCAGATCGATCAACGTGGTCAGCAATGCCTTGCCGCGGAATTCGAACTTGGCGATACACCATGACGCCGCAAGGCCGAACACCAGATTCAGCGGCACGGCGATCGCCGCAGTGATCACGGTGAGCTTGATGGCCGACAACGCGTCCGGATCGGCCAGCGATTCCAGATAAAAGCCGACGCCCTTGGCGAGTGCCTGATAGAACACCGCGACGAGCGGCACGACGAGGAACAGCGCGAGAAACAGCAACGCGACGCCGGTCAGAACCCAGCGCACGATGGGCGGCTCGGTGACCGGATCGGGGCGGCGCGCGACATTGAGCGGCGCACGTGGCGCTACGGCGACCGCGCCAGTCGCGGCGTTCTTGACGGAATCGCGGCTCATTGCGCACCTCCGCCGACACCGATCGCCGCCACACTCGCGGCGGCCGGCGCGGGACCTGCTCCACCACGGCTCGTGCGACGCTGCAGATACCACTGCAGCGTATTGATCAACAACAGCATCAGGAACGACACCACCAGCATCACGACCGCGATGGCCGTGGCGCCGGCATAGTCGTATTGCTCCAGCTTGGTGATGATCAGCAGCGACGTGATTTCCGATTTCATCGGCACGTTACCGGCGATGAAAATCACCGAGCCGTATTCGCCGAGCGCCCGCGCGAACGCCAGCGCGAAGCCGGTCAGTAAGGCCGGGAATACCGCCGGCAACACCACGCGGCGAAACGTCAGCCAGCGCGACGCGCCGAGGCACGCCGCGGCTTCTTCCTGTTCACGTTCGAACTCTTCGAGCACCGGCTGCACGGTCCGCACGACGAACGGCAAACCAATGAAGGTCAGCGCGATCAGCACACCAGCCGGCGTAAACGCGATCTTGATGCCGAGCGGTTCGAGGAACTGCCCGATCCAGCCGTTGCCCGCATACACGGCCGCGAGCGAAATGCCGGCCACGGAGGTCGGCAAAGCAAACGGCAGATCGACCACCGCGTCGACGATGCGCTTGAACGGAAACGTATAGCGCACCAGCACCCACGCGACCAGAAAGCCGAACACCGCGTTGATCAGCGCGCCGCCGAGGGCCGAGAAAAACGTGAGGCGATACGACGCGAGCACGCGCGGCGAACTCACCGCGCGCACGAACTGAGGCCAGTCGAGCGTCGCGGTCTTGAGAAAGGCCGCCGCAAGCGGAATCAGCACCACGAGGCTCAGATAAGCCACCGTGATGCCGAGTGTCAGGCCAAAACCGGGCAACGCGCTCGGTTTTCGGAAAGTCAACGTCGTCATGCTGAGTACTCTTCAGGGTTGAGGCCGGCGGCTCTTTTTTCGGCCGCCTGGCTCGCCAAAAAGCGCGCCCCGGGGGGCGCGCTTCGTGGCGGGGTGATACCTTGCGCGCCGAACGGCGCGGATCCAGCTGTCTATTGCTATCCGCGGCTAAGCGCGGCTTACTGCGGCGAGTAGATCGAATCGAACACGCCGCCGTCGGCAAAGTGCGTCTTCTGCGCGTTCGCCCAGCCGCCGAACGAATCGTCAATCGTGTACAGCTTCAGCTTCGGAAACTTGGCCGTCAGCTCAGCCGGTACCTTGTTCGAACGCGGACGGTAGAAGTTCCGCGCGGCGATTTCCTGACCCTGCTCGCTGTACAGGAAGTTCAGATACGCTTCGGCCACCTTGCGCGTGCCGTGCCTGTCGACCACCTTGTCCACCACCGCAACCGGCGGCTCGGCCAGAATACTCACCGACGGCACGACGATTTCAAACTTGTCCGGACCAAATTCCTTCAGCGAGAGGAACGCTTCGTTTTCCCACGCAATCAACACGTCGCCGATACCGCGTTGCACGAAGCTGGTGGTCGCGCCACGCGCGCCCGAATCCAGCACGCCGGCGTTCTTGTAGAGCTTGCCGACGAAGTCCTTGGCCTTCTGGTCGTTGCCGCCCGGCAGATGTTCAGCATAGGCCCATGCGGCCAGGTAGTTCCAGCGCGCGCCGCCCGAGGTCTTCGGATTCGGCGTGACGATCGACACACCCGGCTTGATCAGATCGTCCCAGTCCTTGATGTGCTTCGGGTTGCCCTTGCGCACCAGAAACACAATTGTCGACGTGTACGGCGAGGCGTTATCCGGCAAGCGCTTTTGCCAGCCCTTGTCGACCAGACCCTTGCTAGCCAATGCGTCGATGTCGTAGGCGAGCGCCAGCGTCACCACGTCCGCCTGCAGACCGTCCAGCACCGAGCGGGCTTGCGCGCCCGAGCCGCCGTGCGACTGCTTGAAGGTGATCGTCTCGCCGGTCTTCGCCTTCCATTCCTTGCCGAATGCCTGGTTGACGTCCTGATACAGTTCGCGCGTCGGGTCGTACGACACGTTCAGCAGCGTCGTGTCGGCTGCATGTGCCTGCGCCATGACGCCGAGCGCCGCTGCCGCGCCGAATGCGAGCGCCGCGATGAGTTTTTTGGTCTTGCCTGCCAGCCCCGTGCCTTGATGATTCATTGCCAACTTTCTCCGCGTGGTGGTCCGCTGAAACAGCGTGTGGTGTTGTTTTGCGTCGCGGTCACGTGCACATGAGCGCCAACTCGGAGCCCAGTCTATCGAAGGGCTTTCATCATTAAAAATAATGTTTCCTCATTCTTTAATACGCAAAAGTGGTAATGACGGCTGGATAAGGCGTTGCGGCACGAAAACGGCTGTTTAGACGTCGGAATCCGACGCTCGAACGCCACCCTGCGTCACGAACTTAAAGTAAAGCTTGAATTGCGCGGAATACTGTATAAAAATACAGTCACCTGTTCATCCATACAGTAGCCCCATGACCAAACTCACCGCACGACAGCAGCAGGTTTTCGATCTGGTCCGCCGGGCCATCGAACGCACCGGCTTTCCGCCCACCCGCGCGGAGATCGCCGCAGAGCTGGGTTTCAGCTCGGCCAATTCGGCAGAAGAACATTTGCGGGCGCTGGCTCGCAAGGGTGTGATCGAACTCGCGGCCGGCGCATCGCGCGGCATTCGCCTGCTAACGGGCGCGGAAGATTCGCCGTACCAGTTCACGCTGCCGCACGCCAGCATCATGCAACTGTCGTTGCCGCTGATCGGCCGCGTGGCCGCGGGTAGCCCGATCCTCGCGCAGGAACATATCTCGCAGCACTACGCGTGCGACCCGGCGCTGTTCTCGAGCAAGCCGGACTACCTGCTGAAGGTGCGCGGACTGTCCATGCGCGACGCGGGCATCTTCGACGGTGACTTGCTCGCGGTGCAGAAAAAAACCGAAGCCAAAGACGGCCAGATCATCATCGCGCGCCTTGGCGACGACGTGACGGTCAAGCGGTTGAAGCGTCGGCCGAACGGTATCGAGCTGATTGCCGAGAACCCCGATTACGACAACATCTTCGTTGAAACCGGCAGTGCGGAATTCGCGCTCGAAGGTATCGCCGTCGGGCTGATCCGTCCGGGCGAGTTCTAACCACTCGCTCCTGCGCCGCCCCGAAGCTGGCTCAAAAGCTGCCTGAGGGCTGCCTCAAAGCGGCCCCCAGCCGCCCTTGCCACCCTCGAAACTGCCTCAAAGCTGCCCGAACGCTGCCCCAACGTTGAATCGCCTGGAGAGACTCATGGAACGCCTTGCCCGCCTGCTGCCTTTTCGCCAGTTCGGTCGTTTGCGCCATTTGCGCAAGCTGGTGCCCTGCTCACTGATCGAGCCGTCCTCGGCCAGTGCTCCGTCGCTGTTCGACGCGCCCGCCAGCGGATCGAGCTTGCCGTCCTCGTTGCCTGCATTTGCTCGCGTGTCGTTGAATTCAGGGCTGAATACGGCTGAACCGGCGCGTCGCGCGCCGGTACGGGTCTATCACGGGCCGTCGCGGCTGATCATGGTCGGCACGGTCGACGCCGTATGCCGCATGATCGATCGCTGTATCGCCGACGAGGCCAATGTGCACGGCGCGGTGTTCGAGGCATGAGCAGCACTGGGCGAGCCCTCCGCTCCAATGCCGTTGTGCGGCGCGCGGATATGCAGCTATGCGGCGCGAAGTTTTTTCGGCTGCCGTACCGCCTCCACAGCACATCGTCTGGGATCGTTTTCGCGTGGCCGCGGTCCACGTTAGATCACACCTGACGGAGAATCCCACTCGATGGCAGTTTCAACACGCACCAGACGCAGCGCAACCCGGCCTCTAATCGTCACATTGATTGTGATTGCGGTGATCGCCGCATTGGGGTTCGGTTACGCGTCGCCCTACATGGCGCTGAATAACCTCAAACGCGCGGCGGATGCGCGTGATGCGCAAACCGTCAATGAATACGTCGACTTCCCCGCCTTGCGCGAGAGCCTGAAACAGCAGGTCACCGGCTTGTTATCGCGGCGGCTCGACGCGCATGGCAGCGGCAATCCGTTGGCCGCCATTGGCGCAATGATCGGCGTGGCCTTGATCGGTCCACTGGTCGATGCTTATGCAACACCCGACGGCGTTGCGGCTTTGCTGAACGGCATACCGCCGCGCGGCGATCCGGGCGAGCGGCCGCCGGCGCCGCCTGCCGCTGGAAATTCGCCGGACGCCGCGGTGCCTGCATCGGTGCCTGCAGCCCCCGCCGCGGGCAATGGTGTAAACAGTGCGGCCAATAGCGGCCATAGCGGCGAGAACAGTGCAACGCCACCGCAACCGCCGCAGACAACCGCGGGCTATCGCAGCCTGAACGAGTTCGTCGTCACCTATCAACATGGTGCTGGCGATGCGCGTTATTCAGCGATCTTTCGGCGCGAAGGATTGTTCACGTGGAAGCTCAACGCGGTCAACCTGAACGAGTGATCGTTTGGCGAGCGCTATTGCTTGAGCGAATCACCGTTTGGCCGAACGGTCGCCCCTAGACGAGCGAACGTTCAGCGCCCTGGCACCAGGTGGTCACATCGCCAATTCAGTCCATGTGGCCCGTCGAGTCCAGCGCACGCCCTCCGCCCCGACCTGCGTCAGGCAGCCGCCGCTTGCTGCTGTTCCTGCGCGGAAGAACACGCCACCAGAATGCTGCACGAGACCCGGTCAAGCAGCGGCGTATTGCCTGCGCCCATCCACCATCGTGACAGACCGGTGCGGCAACGGTGGCCGACCACCACGAGATCGACATGCAATTCGTTGGCAAGGTTGGCGATCTCGTCGATTGGATGGCCGAACGCAAAATGCCCTTGCGCGGTCACGCCGCGTTCGGTGAGCCAGTCCACCCCTTCCTGCAAAATGTCGCGGGCTGTTTTTTCGAAGCTTCCGCACGCCACGTCGGTCAGCAGGCCCGCGCTTTGCGCAATGCTCGAGCGCATGTCGACCACCGACAACAAGTGCGTTTCCGCCTTCAGATCCAACGCCAGGTCAGCGCCGCAACGTAACGCTTTGCGGCCTTCGCGCGAGCCGTCGTAGCACAACAGGATTTTCTGGTAGCTCGCCATGATTTCTCTCCCATCCCGCGAGGGGCGCGGTCTGAATCAATCATGGTGCGCCGCAATTCAGGTTGCAAGGGATGGAAAACGCTAACTGCGCCCGAAACAGGTGCGCGCTACGTCGTGGGCCAGTCTGGGCCGGGTTTGAATCATCGATGGACCTATTGTCGCAGCGCAAGAAACGCCAGTCCGCGCAGCCGGCGGCGGTCAACACTGCGCTGCCGATGCCATAGAATGGGCGGCCTCAGGGCCCCAGGGGTCCTGGCGGCGTTAGCGGCCATTTGCGTGTTTTCCGGAGCCTCGATCGATCCATGTCTGAAGCGGCCATTGAATTCCACCAGGTTAGAAAAAGCTACGGCGAAAAGACGGTCGTCGACGGACTGTCGTTTCATGTGAACGCCGGCGAATGTTTCGGCCTGCTCGGTCCGAACGGCGCAGGCAAGACCACGACGTTGCGCATGCTGCTCGGCATCGCCGCACCAGATGCCGGCACGATCCGCTTGTGCGGCGAGCCGATTCCCGGCCGCGCGCGCGTGGCGCGAGCGCGGGTCGGCGTGGTACCGCAGTTCGACAATCTCGATCCTGATTTCACGGTCCGCGAAAACCTGCTGGTGTTCGGCCGCTACTTCGGCATGAGCGCCGCGCAGTGCCGCGCGATGGTGCCTTCGCTGCTCGAATTCGCGCGCCTCGAGAACAAGGCGGACGCGCGCGTGAGCGAACTGTCGGGCGGCATGAAGCGGCGCCTCACGCTGGCTCGCGCGCTCGTCAACGACCCTGACGTGCTGATCATGGACGAGCCGACCACCGGCCTCGATCCGCAGGCGCGCCATCTGATCTGGGAGCGGCTGCGCTCTCTGCTCGCACGCGGCAAGACCATTCTGCTGACCACGCACTTCATGGAGGAGGCCGAACGGCTGTGCCACCGCCTCTGCGTGATCGAGGAAGGACGCAAGATCGCCGAAGGTGCGCCGAGCGAGTTGATCGCATCCGAGATCGGTTGCGATGTGATCGAAATCTTCGGACCCGACCCGGTCGCGTTGCGTGATGAACTCGCGCCGCTTGTCGAGCGCACCGAGATCAGCGGCGAGACGCTGTTCTGCTATGTGAACGATGCCCAGCCGGTGCACGCCCGGCTCAAACAACGCGCCGATCTGCGCTATCTGCATCGCCCGGCGAATCTGGAAGATGTATTCCTGCGTCTGACCGGGCGCGAGATGCAGGATTGATGCGAATCGACAACGGCTCAACTCGCATCCCTCTACAGCTATAACGACACGGCAGAGAGACACACAATGGACGCACGCACTTACGACACCCACGGCGAGACACCGTTGAAGCAGGAAACCTTTGCCGCCTTCCCTGCCAACGCCGTCAACTGGATTGCGGTGTGGCGCCGCAACTATCTGGTCTGGAAGAAGCTCGCGATTGCTTCGATGTTCGGCAATCTCGCCGATCCAATGATCTATCTGTTCGGCTTGGGCTTCGGGCTGGGTCTGATGGTCGGACACGTCGACGGCGTGTCGTATATCGCATTTCTGGCGGCGGGCACGGTGGCATCGAGCGTGATGATGTCGGCCAGTTTCGAGTCGATGTATTCGGGCTTTTCGCGCATGCACGTACAGCGCACGTGGGAGGCGATCATGCATACGCCGCTGACGCTCGGCGACATCGTGCTCGGCGAGGTCATCTGG
Organism: Paraburkholderia sp. RL17-337-BIB-A; assembly: GCF_046025895.1. Lineage (NCBI taxonomy): Bacteria > Pseudomonadati > Pseudomonadota > Betaproteobacteria > Burkholderiales > Burkholderiaceae > Paraburkholderia > Paraburkholderia sp. RL17-337-BIB-A. Next base: position 2,625,297 of record NZ_JARESY010000001.1, read on the forward strand.
GCGGGTAGCAAGTCGATGCTATCGGGCGCGGCGATCATGCTGGTCGCGGGCGCCCTCGGCTATGCGAGTTTTCCGTCGATGCTGCTGGCGTTGCCGGTGATCGTGCTGACGGGGCTCGCGTTTGCCAGTATCGCGATGGTGGTGACGGCGCTGGCTCCGTCGTATGATTTTTTTATGTTTTACCAGACGCTGGTGTTGACGCCGATGTTGTTGCTGTCAGGGGTGTTCTTTCCTGTTTCGCAGTTGCCCGTTGCGGCGCGGATCGTGACTGAGTTTTTGCCTTTGGCGCATGCTGTAGATCTGATTCGGCCGGCTATGCTTGGGCGGCCGGTCGTGGGGGTTGTTTTGCACGTGGGCGTGCTGGTGGTCTATGTTGTGGGTGGGTTTGTTGTTTCGGCGGTTTTGTTTCGGCGCAGGATGATGAATTAAGTTTTTTTTGCCTTCGGCGAGTTTTTTTGGTTGGTTGCCTGCGGTGTGGTTATTGGCTGTTTGCCTACGGTGTTGGGCTTTCCTTGATCTGGTTGCCGGCGCGGTGCTTATTGGCTGTTGATCTACGGTTTTGGTCTTTCCTTGATCTGTTTGCCCGTGCAGCGCTTTGTGTCTGTGCGCCTATGGTGTTGGCCTTTCCTTGAATTGATATTGGTCTATTAGCGTTGCCCCTGTGCGGGGCGGCACTTACTTTCTTTGCCGCCGCAAAGAAAGATAAGCAAAGAAAGCGGCTCACACCGCCAGCTCATAAGCGGGTCCCCCGCACAGTTGCGGTAGTGGTGCATCTGGAATCCGTGTTCTCGCACATTCAGCATTAGTGACCAGGCCGTCATCAGCTCCCACTCCGCACTGCGTGCGTCGCGGATGGGTCTGCATGGGAAATCAGGGGCTTCGTTCACGCGCGGTGGGAGCCGTCGGCTTCGCCTCGGCCAAGCGCCCACATATCCGAGAAATGCGCTCCGCAACCAAAAAGAAGCGCGAATACACTGGCCAAATGAAACGCCGGGGCATTGTGTTTGTAGTGGCAATCGTAGCTGCGGTTTCTGTGCCCTTACTGTCCTTACTGTGTCAGTGACGATCCAACAGCGAGCCGTGGTGCCAAGCAGAACGCGAGCGCGAGCACGCAGCGATCGGTGTTGTGAAATGCTCTTCGGCGCGCGCAGCGCCGCCGGAAGTATGACGCCTGTGTCACTTACGCGGAGTGCGCGAGAACACCGATTCCAGATGCACCACTACCGCGACTGTGCGGGGGCCCCGCTTAAGAATTTGCGGTGTGAGCCGCTTTCTTTGCTTATCTTTCTTTGCGGCGGCAAAGAAAGTAAGTGCCGCCCCGCACAGGGGCAACGCTAATAGACCACCAACAAATCAAGGAACGGCCAAAGAGCCAGTTGAATGAAAGACCAACGCCGTAGGCAAACAACCAATAACCACAGCACCGGCAACCAGATCAAGCAAAGCCCAACGCCCCAGCCATACAGACACAAAGCGCCGCGTAGCCAATCAGCTTAAGAAAACCCCACCGCCGCAGGCAAACAACCAACAGGCGCCCCGCGCAACTCAATCCTCATCATCCGTCCAGGGAATATCCACATCGGAAATAAAAGCCACCGTTGCAAACGGCCCCCCATCCTGACGCCCGATCTTCCCATCAGCCCGCTGCCATTCAACCCTGAACACCGTGCCAGGATCATCAGCAATCAACCGCACAGTCCGAACCTCGTCCGGATCCGCTTCCTCGACAGGACCGTCCAGCGAAACCTGCAATTCCTGCGGCCACAGCCCGTCGGTGGGATCGTAAATCTTGTCGCCGTCCGGAATCAGCGTGAAGGCCTCCACGCCGATCGTCGCCGACGCGTCGACGATCATCTTGCCCAACGCGCGTAGCAACGCAGTCGCCCGCGCCGAGTTGGCCTGGCGAATTGCAAGATCCCCGCGCGTCAGCGCCTGCTCAAGTTTTGGGTTGGTTTTTTGTTGCGCCATTCGATGTCCTGAGTCCTATCGCTCTGTTGTGGACGGCACGCCCATTCATCGCGTACCGCTCTCCATTTTTCGGGCTGAATCCTACCACTGGTGTGAGCCACAGCGGCACAAGCCGCGCAGCAGAGGCCGACCAGCCCGCCCCGTCCCCACAGTTTAGGTCGTGATTCACGCTCCGGCAGGGAGATTTGCCTTTCAATGCGTCTCGCCACGCCTTCGCGCAGCCTTCGGCGCCGCAGCATCCGTGGCCTGCGCGCCGCCGATCTCCCCGATCAGCGGGTCGCGGAAAGCCTTCACCGACGGCGGCAGTTCCCCTCCGGCCATCGTCTGCACCTGAATGCTGCGCTGACGCATTTGCTGATGCGTTAGCGGTATCGCGACGAAGCCGTCGTCAAGCTAGCGGTCGCGTACCGACAGCAGCCCCGTAAAACATGACCGCCCCCAAATTTCTGAGCATAGCGGTACATCGCGCCGCTATCGTTGCAGATGAGATCGGGCTCGATCAGCACGCCTCGAGCGCGCAGGTAATGTCGATCAGCAGACGAATCGTCGTGCCAAGGTCCGGCCGCACCAGCGAATAGCGCCGCAGACGAGCCGCGCGATCTGCCAGCTGACCGCCGAAACGGCCACATGGAGCCTCGCGAACGGTTTCGCGGTCAATACAACATCGGCGTGACGGTGTTCGGCGGCTTTGCGCCCTTCGCGATCACCTGGCTGATCGAGGCAACCGGCAATAAACTCGCACCCGGTTTATCCGATGTTCTGCGTGGTGGCGAGCTTACTGGCGCTCTTTGCGGTGCGCTCGAAGCGGAAGATTCGCTGAGCAAGTTTGAGGTTGGCGATCCTCGCGAAACGCGATCAGCGCAGGTCGGTGTTGACGAGCCTCGCGAAGCGGATCAACCCAGTTTGGTGATGAACCTCGCGAAGCGGATCAGCGCAGTTTGGTATTGATGAACCGCGCGAAGCGGATCAGCGCAGTTTGGTATTGATGAACCGCGCGAAGCGGATCAGCGCAGCTTGGTATTGATGAACCGCGCGAAGCGGATCAACCCAGTTTGGTATTGATGAACCTCGCGGAGCGGATCACCTCATGCTCGTGTCCCGGCAACGAAGCCGGGACACCACCCGGTCAAACTCGTGCCGACTCAAGGCGCCGGATTCGGCTGCAATTCGTGCAGCTTGTCGATCTCCGCGAGCACTTCCGGCGAGAGTTTCACCTCGGCACTGGCGATGTTTTCCTTCAGTTGCTCGAGCGACGTGGCGCCGATCAGATTGCTCGTCAAGAACGGCCGGCTATTGACGAAGGCCAGCGCGAATTGCGCGGGCGACAAGCCGTGACGCTTCGCCAGTTCCACATAACGCGTGGTTGCCTGAACCGCTTGCGGCTTGCTGTAGCGCTGAAAGCGCTCGAACAGCGAGATGCGGGCGCCTGCCGGGCGTGCGCCGCCTTCATACTTGCCCGACAGCCAGCCGAAAGCCAGCGGCGAATACGCAAGCAGGCCGATATTGTCGTGATGCGCGTACTCGGACAGTCCCACTTCGTAGGTACGGTTCAACAGGCTATACGGATTCTGGATGCTGACGATGCGCGGCAAGCCGAGTTTTTCCGCCGCGCGCAGAAACTGCGCGACACCCCACGGCGTTTCGTTCGACACGCCAATATGCCGGATCTTGCCTTCCTTGACGAACTCGGCGAGCACCGACAGCGTTTCTTCGATCGGCACCGTGTACGCGTCGTCGACCCACGGATAGGCGGGACGGCCGAACGTCATCGTGCTGCGATCCGGCCAGTGCAACTGATACAGATCGACGTAGTCCGTTTGCAGGCGCTTGAGGCTATCGTTCAGCGCTTCGGTCAGGTTCTTGCGGTCGAACTGGTTGCCCTCGCCGCGAATATGACGCGGATTGTGCGGTTGGCGCGCCGGGCCGGCGATCTTGGTAGCAAGCACGATTTTCTCGCGCGCGCTGCGGTGCTGCGCGATCCACGTGCCGATGTAACGCTCGGTCGAGCCTTGCGTTTCGGCTCGCGGCGGCACCGGGTACATTTCCGCGGTGTCGATCAGATTGACGCCGTGGTCGAGCGCGTAGTCGATCTGTGCGTGCGCTTCCTGCTCGGTATTCTGCTCGCCCCACGTCATGGTGCCGAGACCGATCAGGCTAACCTGCACATTCGAGTTGCCGAGTCTGCGGTATTCCATCGAACTTGTCCTGTTGAATATGTGAACGTAAAGCGCGTGACGTTACCATGCCCGCGCGATGCCTGCAGCGCAGCTAAAATGTTGTTCCCGCAGGCGCGCCGCACTTCGCCGCCTTACCGATTTTTTCCGTCGACCCATCTGCGATGAATCCCGAACACCTCGAACTGCTGGTCACACGCGTGATGCCTTACGGAAAATACAAAGGCCGGCTGATCGCGGACCTGCCGGGTCACTATCTGAACTGGTTTGCGAGCCAGGGCTTTCCGCCGGGCGAAATCGGCCGTCTGCTGGCGTTGATGCACGAGATCGATCACAACGGTTTGTCGTCGCTGATCGAACCCTTGCGCAAACGCTGAGGCAAGCGCCGAGCGCGGCACCTTCGGCGCACGCCAGCCGAGCATGACGGCGAGCACGCCCAGAATGAAGCACGCCGCAGCGCCCAATGGAGATTTTGCGCGGACAAAAAAGCACCCGCTTTGCGCCGGTTATTCCACGTGACGAAGCCCGCCGCGCCCGCTTTCGCTGGGCAGGCAGCCCACCGAGGTGAGATGCGCAACGAGGCGGCTGACCGCCTGCTCAAGCGGCATCCGATCGGTTTCGATCGTGACATCCGGCTCCAGCGGCACATCGAAGGGCCCGGAAACACCGGTGAAATGGGGAATCTCACCACGCCGCGCCCGCGCGTACAGGCCTTTGACATCGCGCGCTTCGCACACCGCCAGCGGCGCATTCACGAACACTTCGACGAAACCAACGCCCACGATCTCCCGCGCCATGCGCCGATGCTGATGCTCGGGCGAGATCACCGCGGCAATCGCGATGAAGCCCTGTTGCATGAACAGCGCCGCGACATGCGCGATCCGCCGCAAATTCTCGGCGCGGTCTTCGCGCGTGAAGCCGAGACCGGCGGTCAGGCCGCGCCGCAGGACGTCGCCGTCGAGCACGATCGAGGCATGCCCCGCTTCTTTCAGACGCTGGTGCAACGCGCCGGCCAAGGTCGATTTACCGGCGCCGGACAAGCCGGTCATCCAGATGACAGCTCCACGGGTCGCGCTCATGACTTGCGCTCCGTGCCGGTAGCTGCTGTATCGGCTGTATCGGCTGTGTTGGTCGTGTTGGTCGTGTTGGCCGCATTGCCCGCATCAGCATCTACAAGCGGCGCCTGCTCGTGTGCACCGGAGCTGTCAGCAACCGCCAGCTCCGGTCCGAGGCCATCGAGCAATGGTTGCAGCAACGCGGGCTGCGGCTGCCAGCGCTGCACCGACGTCTTGTAGAGCGGACGGCGCACCTGCGCCGCGCTTGCCGTACTCACCCGCCGCACGGTCTGATGAAACGACAAACAGCGCTCGTCCCACTCGAGTCCGCAATGCGCGAGCAAGCGCCGGACATTGCCTTCGAAGTCTTCGACCAGTTCCTCGTATTTGATTTCGATCATCGTGCCCTCGGGTAACACCTGCTGCCAATGTGCCATCAACGCGTCGTACGCGCGATAGTAGCGGCCGAGTTCACCCAGATCGTAGCTGAACGGCACGTCGTGAAAAATTCGCGAAAAAATCGACAGGCAGGTTTGTAGCGGCGAGCGGCTGCTATGAACGAAGCGTGCATTCGGCAACGCCAGATGAATCAGCCCGACATTGACGAAGTTGAACGGGTATTTGTCGGTGAAACGCCTATAGCCCGGTGTGGCGGCTCGCAGTTCCGGCAGCGCCGTGTGCATCCGGCGCAAATAGTCGGTGCCGAGCGGGCGCAATTGCGTGGCGCTCAAGTTCTGCAACGCTTCGATATCGATGCGCAACGGATCGCCCGCATCGCGTCCGATGCAATTCACCAACGCCTGGCCGAACTCCGTGCACTCACCTGCGCCGAAAACCTGCGGATGACTCGCGAGGATCTGCTCGATCAGGGTCGAACCGGAGCGCGGCATCCCGATGATAAAAATCGGCGCCGCCGACGGATCGCCCAGACCGCGCTTCGCTGCCAGCACCTCCGAATTCAGGAATTCCGGCAAACGCGCGAACAGGCCAAGCGACGCGGCTTCGTCATAATGCACACCGGTGCGGTGCAACGCATTGGCTTTCAGGAAATGATCGAACGACGCATCGTTGCGCCCCACATCGGAGAGTGCCTGAGCATACGCGAAGTGAATCTCCGCCTGATTGGCGGGTGCGAACGAAGCGGCAGCGCCCACGAGCCGCTCGAGCGCGGCGAACACCGGATCGTCGGCGCCAAGGCGTTTGGACTGCACGAAATTGCGGTAGTACAACGGCACCTGCGGGGCGGCCTCGATCGCACGGCGATAGGCCTCGTGCGACTCGTCGAACCGGCCGAGTGCCTGCAGACAGTTGGCCATGTTGTTGTGCGAGCCGTCGGCGCCCGGCTTCAGCCGGACTGCTTCGCGATAGGCCTCTACCGCCTGCTCGAGCCGGTGCATCTGCTCGAACGCCCAGCCGAGGCCGTGATGCAAATCGGCGTTGCGCGGATCGAATGCGATCGCTTCGTGATAGCGGATCACGGCTTCGGGAAAGCGGTTCAGCGTGGCGAGCGTCGCGGCGACACGCTCAAGGTTGATGACATTGGCGGGATCGAGCGCGCGGGCTGTTTCGAAACATTGGAGTGCAGCTTGCAGTTCGCCGCTAGCGGCGCGGGCGTCGCCTTGGCCGCGCCATTCTGATGCGATTGCCGACTGTGTATCGTGCTTCATTAACGGCCAGGTTTTTGCAGGCTTGGCATCGAGCGGCCCGGCAAGGGGAAGTGCGTTCTTCTTCGTCCAGCCGCCGCGCAAGCGTGCGACTGGGTTCAAAGGCAAATTGTCTGACGCGAAAGTATCAGGCGCGCCATACAGTTACGTTTCGAAAATTTAACGAACTGTTACACAACGATGGATCCGTCAGGGTTCGAAAGACTGCCGCAACGCGCGGCCCCCATGGCATTCGATTGCCGAGCGCATGTCATCGAAGCGCGCGGGCGCAGCCGCGTCGTAATGTGCGGACACAAATGCTGCTGAACTCCGGGACGCGCCATATTTCTCACTCACATACGCGGGAGAAAATTGTGAGCAGGCGCATTGCATCAATCGTATTGGTGGCTGTGGCGGCAAGTCTGACTGGGTGCGTAGTCGCGCCGGGATACGACTATGCCTACGCGCAACCCTATTATCCGGGCTACGGTTATGGGTACGGGCCGGCGTATGGACCGGCTTACGGCACGGTGAACATCTGGGGCGGCTGGGGCGGCTCGTGCTGTTATTACCACGGGGGCCACGGGTACTGGCATGGAGGGCACGGCGGAGGGTGGCACGGCGGTGGTGGCGGCCACGGCGGCGGCAGTTCGTGGAGCAGTGGCGGTGGCGGCCATGGGGGACATGGGCACTGACGGAGCGTTGACGCCATGATCGTTTGGCGCGATCGCGCTTCGATGGTGTTCAGGAATCGGACCGATGCTCAGGGCCATGGGCCGCGCTGCCAAGGCGCACGACGAAGCCTTTGGCGAACACGAATGCGATGCGCCCTATGTTCGTTGGCGTGCCGCTCGACAACTTGACAATGCCGATGCGAATCCGCGTTGGATTCAACCATGAGGCCAGGCCCCCGCCTCGCGCGAACACATACTGACTAAATGGTCTCCGTGCCCGCTGCGCCCCCAAGCCGGACCTGCAATCGACGTACTACGGCGGACATTGCCGTGCACACACAGAAATAGCATGCGCCGGCAAACAAGACCAACTCGACTGTCGTGCCATCGCGTGCCCCAACGTTCGAGGCAATCGTGAAGAAGTCGCCAAGGCCAATCACGTAGACGAGAGACGTGTCCTGAAACAGGATGATGGCTTGCGTCAGCAGCAACGGGACGATCGCCCGCAGCGCCTGGGGAAGCACGATCAGCCGCATGCTCTGGAGCGGTGTCATGCCGAGCGCCAGCGCTGCATTGAGCTGTCCGGCCGGAACGCTGTTGACGCCTGCGCGAATGATCTCCGCGTAGTAAGCCGCCTCGAATAGCGAAAACGCGATCAATGCCGAGACGCGCCGTATGTCGGTGCCTGCCGGCAGATGCAGGAACGCCACCAGCAGTTGCGGCACGACGAGAAAGAATACGAGCAGCACCACCGGCAGCGGCACGGCGCGAAAGGCCGTCACATAGGCACGCGCAAACGCCGACAGCAACCGGAAGCGCGATAGTCTGAACAAGGCCAGCAGCACGCCAAGCAAAAATCCTGCGACCAACGCCACCGCCGCGATTTCAAGCGTGATGTGCAGCCCGCGGACCAGTTCGGGCAAATCCTTCGGTATGACAGTCCAGTGAAAACTGTATGGCATCGCTTATCGCCCGGACGCAGCCAGCCGGACCGCCTTTTCGATTCTTCGCCCGACGATCATGATGAGGCCGGTCAACAGCGCATAGCCGCCAATGATCGCGGCAAACGATTCATATGCCTGCGACGTGTAGTCGATCATTCGCTGCGCCTGTGCGGTAAGTTCGAGCACGCCGATCGTCGAGGCCACCGACGAGTTCTTGACGATATTCAGAAATTCGGATGTCAGAGGCGGCACGAGGTTGCGCACCGCGACGGGCAGCAGCACGTACCTATAGGTCTGGAACACGCTCAATCCAAGCGATAGCCCTGCGGCCCGCTGCCCGCCCGAGAGCGCCTGCAGGCCCGCCCGCACCTGCTCGCATACCCGCGCCGACGTGAACAGCCCGAGGCAGATTATCGACGTCAGCACGCCGGATTGCTCCGGCGGCATATGCTTGAGCGTACTGCCGAGCGGGCCCGGGAGCAGCTCGGGAACGGCCCAGAACCACAGGAAGAACTGAACGATCAACGGAATGTTGCGAAACAGCGCGACATAACTGGCTGAGCACCCGTGCAGCCATCTGCCCGGCAAGGTGCGAACGACGCCCATCGCCGTTCCGACCACGAGCGCAATGACCCACCCGGTGATCGCAATGCCGACCGTCGTTTCCACCCCTGAGACGATCCATCCGAGATAAGTGGATGGCTCTCCAGTAGCGACAGGCTGGAAAAAGACCGCCCAATCCCAGCGATAACCCATGTCCGGTCCCCGATAGATTAACAAGGCACGGCCGACGGGTTCGCCAGGCGCGGCCGCCGCGTGATCAGCTCAGCGGCTTGTCGTTGGGAGCCTTGAACAGGGCCTTAAGATCGTCGCTTTCCGGCAAATGCAGATTGACCCGGTTCGGCGCAATCGGGCTCTCGAACCACTTCCTGTAGAGCGCATCCGCCTGGCCCGACGTCTGCAGCCGCGTGACCGCGTCGTCGACCAGCTTCTTGAAGTCGGGATCGTCCTTGCGGAACATGCACCCATATGCCTCTTTCGATTGAGGCGCACCGACGATCAGGTAATCGTCGGAATTGGATGCCTTCGCCCGCTCGCCCGCCAGCATCGCGTCGTCAAGCATGAACGCGTCGGCGCGCCCCGTCGACAGCGCGAGGAACGACTCCGCGACATCCTTCTGCGTCGTGATGACCATGCCCAGGTGCTGCTCCGAGTTGAGCCGGTGCAAGATCTGCTCGGACGTCGAGCCCGCGTTCGTCACGACGGTACGTCCCTTGAGGTCGGCGAAGTCCTTGATGCCTGTCTCTTTCTTCGTCAGCAGGCGTGTGCCGATAATGAAGATCGTATTGGAGAAGGCTGCCTGTTTCTGCCGCTCGGCGTTGTTCGTCGTGGTGCTGCATTCGATGTCGATCGTTCCGTTCTGCAACAACGGAATGCGGTTCTGCGGCGTGATTGCAATCGTCCTGACGGCCAGGTTTGGCAAGTTCAGTTTCTGTTTGACGGCGGCCACGATTGCGAGCCCGACGTCCTGGGAATAACCAATGGGCTTCTGCTGGTCGTCGTAATACGAAAACGGCACGACCGCGGGGCGCACGCCAAGCACTATCGTTCCGCTATCCTTGATCTTCTGCAGCGTACCGGAGCTCTGTGCGTGAGCAGATCCGATCGCCGCCAGCGAGGCAGCAAGCAGCAATCGAAGCGTGTTCTTCCGAATCATTGAAAATGGTCTCCAAGAGTACAGTTCGCGTTAGTTGCAAATGCAAGCAACTTGCAAGTAGATCTCAATCACGCTGGTGACGGCAAGTATTTATAGTGGATTTGCTATTCGGTCTTTCTGCTAAGCCTCAGACCAGCCATGCGCCTCGACGAGTCGAATCATTTGTAATTTTCGCTAACCGATTCGTTGATTGCTATTTGCACCAAATCCCTTTTGATTCTATTGATTGTGCGGTTCGGCTCACGTACGCTGTGGCCCGAATCCCGGCCAATCCGCCAGTGAATAACGTTCAGGAGATCCTCGCCGATGCAGGCCCCCAATCTATCCCGCGCGGCGGACCACAACCCAGGACATGGCTCGCTGATTGTGATGCTGGTTGCGGCCGCTTTTTTCATGGAGAACCTCGACGGCACCATCATCGCCACGGCGCTGCCGCAGATGGCGCACTCGTTCGGCGTGCATCCGGTCGATCTGAGCCTGGGCATCACGTCGTATTTGCTGACGCTCGCCGTATTCATCCCGATCAGTGGCTGGGCCGCCGACCGCTTTGGCCTGCGGACGGTGTTCAGCAGCGCGGTCGCCGTGTTCACCGCGGCGTCGGTGCTGTGCGGCATGACCACGAGCCTGCCCGAATTCACCGCTGCTCGCGTGCTGCAAGGCATCGGCGGTGCCATGATGGTGCCGGTCGGCCGGCTCGCCGTGTTGCGCGCAACGCCGAAGGACGGCCTCATGCGCGCTATCGCCTTCATTACCTGGCCGGGGCTCGCCGCGCCGGTGATCGGACCACCGCTTGGCGGCTTCATCACGACCTACTCGTCGTGGCGCTGGATCTTCTACCTGAATCTGCCGCTCGGCTGCATCGGCTTGCTGTTGTCGATCATGTATCTCGACAACGCAAAGGAGAACGCCGGCCGCCGCTTCGATACGCTCGGTTTTGTACTGACGGGCGTCGCCGGGACGACGCTGATGTACGCGATGGAATTGCTTGGGCGCAGCAATACGCAGTGGTCCGAGGTGACGGGCCTGCTCGCCATCGGCGTGGCCTCGGGGGGCGCCGCATGGTTTCATGTGCGGCGCGCGCGCGAGCCGGTCATCGATCTGTCGGCCTTGCGTGTGAAGACCTTTGCGGTGGCCATGGGCGGCGGCTCGCTCTTTCGCGTGTCGATCAGTGCAGTGCCGTTTCTGCTGCCGCTGCTGTTCCAGGTGGGCTTCGGACTGAATGCGTTCGAGTCGGGGCTGCTCACGCTGTCGGTGTTTGCCGGCAACCTGTCAATGAAGGTGGTGACGACGCCCGTCATGCGGCGCTTCGGCTTTCGCAGCGTGCTGATCGTCAACGGGCTGTTCGCCGCGATCTCGCTCGCGGCAATGAGTTTCCTTTCGCCTGCCACGCCCAGGACGGTGATCGTGGTCGTGCTCTTCCTGAGCGGGCTGTCGCGCTCGTTGCAGTTCACGGCGTTGAATACACTCAGCTTCGCCGACGTCCCGAAGACGCAGATGAGCGGCGCATCCGCGTTGTCGAGCACCTTGTTCCAGATGACGATGGGTGTCGGCGTGGCCCTTGGCGCGATCGCGCTACGCGTCGCCGAATGGCTGCATGGTCACGATTCGCATTCGATCGCGCCGGCGGATTTCAGCGTCGCGTTTCTGATCGTTGCGGCCGTGGGCCTGCTCGGCATCGTCGATGTGTTCGGGCTTGCGCGCGATGCAGGGGCCGAGGTCAGCGGGCAAGCGCCAGCGCGCCGCCCTGGATAGCAAACGGGATTCACACTATCAGGGCGGCAGGCCCGCTCCCCGGCGCGGCACGAGACTGCGCAGCGTGACGTGCGAGCCCGGACCCGCACGCGCTACGCGCCTGCATCATGCGTTTTGCCAGCGCGCGTCGGTGACGGCCAGTTTCTTCGGGATCAGCTTGATCTCGTAGAGCGCGTCAGCAATCTGCTGCTGATACGCGAAGCGGCCCGTGTCAACCGGCAGCACGCCGTAACCCGTGCGGCCCAACGCGAGTTCGAGCGTGCCCGTGTCGAGCCCGGTAAGCGGCGCGAGCTGGGCGGCGACGGCCGCCACGTTGTGCTCGGCCCAGCCGTCGAGCTGCTGCAGTTCGGCCAATACGGCGTGGACCACATCGGCGTGCTCCGTCGCGAACGAACGGCGCGCGACATAATATTCGACGTTGCGCACGAGGCCCTCGCCATTCGTGAGCGCGCGCGCGCCCAGTTGACGCTCGGCGGCAGCAAGATACGGATCCCAGATCGACCAGGCGTCGACACTGCCGTTGGCAAACGCGGCGCGCGCATCGGCGGGAACGAGGTAGGCCGGCTGGATCTCGTTGTAGCCGACCTTGCCGTGCTCCAGCGCCTTGACCAGCAGGTAGTGGGCATTCGAGCCCTTGGTGACGGCCACCTTCTTGCCGCGCAGCTCGGCGATCGAGCGGATCGGCGAGTCCTTCGGCACAATCAGCGCTTCGCCGCGCGGTGCGTCCGGCTCGGCGGCGATGTACACGAAGTTCACACCACCGGCCTGAGCAAACACGGGCGGCGTCTCCCCCACCACGCCGATATCGACGGCGTTCGCATTCACGCCTTCCAGCAGCTGCGGGCCCGCCGGAAACTCGAGCCATTGAACGGAAAAACCGAGCGGCGCGAGACGCTTTTCAAGCGTGCCGCGCGCCTTGAGGACGATGAAATTGCCGTATTTCTGATAACCGATGCTCAGCACCTTGCTGCCCTGCGCGCGTACCGCGCTACTCGCGGCAAGCGTCACACCAGCGGCGCCGAGTCCACGCAGGGCCACGCCCACTCCAAGGCCTGCGGCCATCTTCAGTAACGAACGGCGGCCGTCGCGCGCGCCGTTGGGCTTCGATTCGGTATGAGACATAAGGCGGAGGTCCTGAGAAGATCAGTAAGCCATGGGCGCAGAAAAGCGGTGCCGTTATAGCCGCAGCTTCGACGCATGAATGAGCGCGAATAATGCGCAATGGTCAATGCGCCGTCAAAGAATCGTTTCTGCTATAGATCGAGGCTATGCGCATATGTGCCGTCGCCAGCATTTGCGCTGGCGTGTCCTGGGATCTCTTGCGGGCAGCCTGGCGTTGATGCGGCGATCATCCGGCCATGAAAGCGTTCCTCGTGCTAGTGAGCAGGAGAATCCGTTTCTTGAAGGTTCTCCGTGTCCACCTCGATGTCGCCATCCGTCCATTCATCCCCGTGCAGCTCGGGCGATTCATAATCATTCAGCGCTGTGTAATGACTGTCGATATCTTCCACAAAGAGTTGCCTGGCTATTCCCTCGGCAAGCCTTCGCGCGCCGACACTCACGCCGGGAATGTCTCCCGATAGTCTGCCTTGGCTCATCGACGCGGCAGAATTGAAGCAGTGAATTCTGGACAAAGCGGGGCACGCGCCGGGATGCCGCTCACGGAATTCGAACAGTGGCCCCAGATCAGGCGCCAGGCCCAGGTCCCCAATACGCTCCTGGTCAGGCGGCGTAAAGCGCTCTCGCCAAAGACGAATCTGCGACGCGAAAGAAGCAAGTTCCGGGCGCTGGGTGATATCAATGCTGAAGCCCGTTGCGAAAATAACGAAATCAGTCTGGTATCGCCCTTTGGGGGTTTGAACGACAAGCGAATCCGCTTCGACGGTAAGCGTCTTCACCGGACTGCCCAGATGGAAAAATGCGTTGCCGTGCCGCGAGACGCGCAGCGTGCTGCCTCTTGGCGGAGGAATTTGCGTTTTCGCCGAGTAGGCGTTGACTCTCCATTTCCACTCGTCCGGCAACGCGGCGAAGCCGTGTTCGAGCCCCGGACTACCAATGCCCGTGAGCTTGTTAATGCGCGGAATGTCTTCGCGCCGGATGAACAGATCGACACGTAGTGCGCCGGCTTCGAGAGCGGTCGCGGCGTTGTCCATCGCTGATGCGCCCGCGCCCACCACCGCCACGCGTTTTCCCGCAAGTGCGCCGAAATCTATCGGGTCGGCGGAATGCGCATAGTAGCGGCGGTCGAGGCCGTCGGCGCAGGACGGCAGATAGGGTGCGCCCAAGCCGTCACGGCCGGTCGCGAGAATGAGATGCCGGGATACGATTCGCCCGGTTCCTTGACCGTCTGTGAGGTATGCGTCCACCAGTCCATCCTGGCGGGGCTCGACGCGCGTAAGTTTCACCTCGTTGTCAATCGTGATACCGAGAATCATCCGATACCAGCGCAGATAGTCCATCCACATGAGCCTCGGAATTTTGTCCAGCCTTTCCCATGCCAGCTGGCCGAATTGTGACTCGAACCAGGCACGGAAAGTCAACGCCGGCAGGCCCAGCGACGGTCCCGTCAGATCCTTCGGCGAGCGCAGGGTTTCCATACGCGCAAATGTCGACCACGGACCTTCGGCGCCACGTCGCCCGCTATCGATCACCTTGACGTTGTTGATACCCAGCAACTTGAGCGCTGTCACTGCCGCGAGACCGCACATTCCGCCACCGACGACCAGCACATCGAGTACTCGTGTGCCGTCAAGCATGCGCTCCGGCACCCATGGTTTCGGTGGCAGACCTAGCCATGCGAGATCCTGTTTTAGCCGCGCTTCAAGCTCCGAAAGACTGTGCGGGGGAGGACTCATAGCCTCAGTCAAGTTGACTCTCCTTATCTGACTCTGTGTTGATACTGCGGCATTGAGGTTGGCTGCATCAACGGTTTCCCACGGCTACGCGCCAAACAGTCGGTCTACGCGAACATCGCGACCATGCGCGTCAAACCGGGCGACTCTGCCCGGCTTCCACCGCGCCAATCGACGTTCACTGGCCTAATCGACGTTCACTGGCCTAATGGATGCATTTGACCGTTACGAGCAATCATTTGTGGCACCCACTTCCCGTTTATGACCTTATAAAGCGTTGCTGGCGGATCTTTCAGATCGCCGTTCGGCATGAATGAAATCGGCCCCGACACCCCCGCGAACGACGTCTGAACAACCGCAGGAAGGTACACCTTCGGCTCCGTGGAATTCGCCTTCTGCATAGCGTGGATCAGTGTCCAAACGGCGTCGTATGCGTTGGGTGAATAGGCAAGAACCCCGGCGTGGTAACGAGATTTCATCTTTGCGTCAAAACCAGCGCCGCCTGGCATCATGCTCAGGGCAACACCCGGTTCCCACGATACGGTGCCCTCTCCGGTCGGACCTGCGAGAGAGAGAAAATTGTCGTTCGCGAAACTACCGCCTCCCAGGATCGTGGCCTTCAGGTTCAGCTGGTGAATTTGCTTTGAGAGTTCGCCCGCCTGCTTATCCAAACCGGCAAAGAAAACCACGTCAACGCCTTTGGCCTTCATCGCGGTTATCTGTGCACGAAAATCCTCGGATTGATCGGCGGTAAATTCCCGGTCGGCGACCGTTCCGCCCGCCGCGACGACTGCCTTTGAGAAGGCGTCCGCCAACCCCTGTCCAAATGCGGTTCGATCGTCGAGCGTGCCGATGTGCATGGCATGCATATTCTGCACAGCATATCGTGCCGCATATGCGCCCAACTGTGCGTCTGAATTGACGAGGCGGAATACGTTATTGAAGCCTTGCGAGGTCAGCGTGGGATTGCTCGCGGTTGGCGATACCATCGGAATACCAGCGCTATGGTAGATCGCTGATGCGGGGAGCGTAGTGCCGGAGTTGAAGTGGCCCACCACCCCCACCACACCTTCGTCGACAAGCCGCTGGGCAACAATGGTGCCCATGCGTGGGTCGCTTTGGTCGTCCTCCACAACGAGTTCGAATGTGACCGGCTTCCCGTTAATCTTGAGGTGGCTTGAATTCGCTTCGTCGATGGCAATCTTCGCGCCTCTCTCGAGATCGACGCCATAGTGTGACGAATCCCCGGTGAGTCCCGCGGCAAATCCAATCTTGACTTGAGCATGGCCCAGCAGAGGCGTTGTCGCTAACAATATGACCGACGAAAATTTTCCCAAACGACGCAAAAAAACATTCATGGCTGTTCCGTATGTGTCGACGAAAGATCCGAACGTCAGTAGTCCGCGATGTATTTCGTCAGCGATGATCAGGAGGATCGCCGGGCCGTCGATCGGAATTACGTGCGGGCCCAAGCAGGGTTGTAACGTGGTTGTCGCGCTGCATCGAACACAAGGAACGCCGGCCGTGCCGAGACACTTGCGCAATGCGTCAAGCAAGCCTTGGCGGTTTCCGGAGCGCCCCGGACTCGCCGGCCCGCTCACGAATATCCTGCTTGCTCTATCTAGCTTGGGTGCGACGCCACCACGCGCTGATTGAGGGTTTTCGACATTCGCTCCCCTGCCTGTTCAAAACGAAGGTTCCGACAAGTTAGCGAATCGAATCAAAGTTTAATCTGCAAGTTCCATCTATCAATTCAGATATATTTAACCTGCTCTTAACTTTGATTTTCCAATTAGCGTGGTCCCCGATTGCGAGCTTTCGTGGCGCTGTTGCCCTCGCGTCAAAATGAGGCGCGTCGAGAAGATTCTGTCGCAGTGAGGCTTGAGGAGGAAAGTTGAACGGTGTGCAAAGTTCGGTACGGTGAGATCGAGGTCAACCCGTGCCGCGGCCTTGAATACAACCCAACGCGGCCACGTACACGCTATGCGCATCCGCATGAGATCGCGCTGGCCATTGAGGTTTGATGTCGCGCGTTCGCGAAAGAGCGTCGGCGAGAGAGAGGCAAAGGTGCGTGGCATGGCGTTCGAACTTCTCGCTGCGCGACATGCGCGCCTGCTGCCATGACCGATCGATCGATTGGACGAAAAAAAGCCCGCTATAGGCGGGCTTAATTTTCAAGCTCACTCCAAAATATGGAACGAGCTGCTGACTACTATTGCGGTAATCCGCATGAATTCTTTGGGGTGGCTGATGGGGCTCGAACCCACGACAACAGGAATCACAATCCTGGACTCTACCAACTGAGCTACAGCCACCACTGACATCTACTTGACTTGCTTAGCAACTCATTGCTGAGAAACTTGGCTCACCGATGAAGAAACGAGATTATACGAACAAGAATTCCGTTTGCCTAGTCCTTTATTCAAAAATTTCGACGGGCTCACGCAGATGCTGTCTTGCCTCGTCGAAAATGGTCAGATCACGCGCCGCCAGACGTTTGCTGTCGGACAACACGCGACGCCATCCACGCGCACCTGCCTCACCGCGGTAAAGACCGAGCGCATGACGCGTGATCGAACCGAGGTACGTGCCGCGCGCCATTTCAGCCGCGCAATAGTCGATCAGCTTCGCCTCGACCTGCTCGCGCGTGAGCGGCGCATCCGTCGAGCCATAGAAGCGTGCATCGACATCGGCCAGCACATAAGGGTTGTGATAAGCCTCGCGCCCGAGCATCACCCCGTCGACGTGCTGGAGATGCGCCTCTACTTCATCCAGCGTCTTGATGCCGCCATTGATGATGATCTCCAGATGCGGGAAATCGCGCTTCAACTGATACGCGTAGTCGTATTTGAGCGGCGGAATCTCGCGATTCTCTTTCGGGCTCAAGCCCTTGAGAATCGCGTTGCGCGCGTGCACGACGAACACGCTGCAGCCGGCCTCCGCGATCGTGCCAACGAAGTCGCGCACAAAGGCATAGTCATCCACCGCATCGACGCCGATCCGGTGCTTGACCGTTACCGGTACTGACACGGCATCGCGCATTGCCTTCACGCAATCGGCAACGAGTTGCGGTTCGTTCATCAGACACGCGCCGAACGCACCGCGCTGCACGCGCTCAGATGGGCAGCCGCAGTTCAGATTGATCTCGTCATAGCCCCACTGCTCACCGAGCTTTGCCGAGCGAGCGAGGTCGTCAGGTTCACTGCCGCCGAGTTGCAAGGCGACCGGTGCTTCATCGGGCGTAAACGCAAGATGGCGCGGCACATCGCCGTGCAGTAGCGCGCCGGTGGTGACCATTTCGGTGTAGAGCCACGTATTCCGCGATATCACGCGATGTAAAGAGCGGCAGTGGCGATCGGTCCAGTCCATCATCGGTGCGACGGAAACACGGCGCGGACTGGAAGGTTGAGCTGAAGACATGGGGCGGCCAGGCGGCTTGAATCAAACCGCGATTTTACCGCAAGTCGTCAAATGCCCCTGAAACGCCCGGGACAGGCAGGAATTTCCATCAACACCGCGATAACCCACCCTGCCAGGCGGGTCTTTGAACGCCAAAAACGTTTCTTCGACGGGGTCGGAACACGGCAGAGGCTTGTTGCATATACGTCTGACCGATTATTTCAGTAACGAGAATAGTAATTTC
The DNA here is from genome assembly GCF_046025895.1 of Paraburkholderia sp. RL17-337-BIB-A. Lineage (NCBI taxonomy): Bacteria > Pseudomonadati > Pseudomonadota > Betaproteobacteria > Burkholderiales > Burkholderiaceae > Paraburkholderia > Paraburkholderia sp. RL17-337-BIB-A. Next base: position 2,643,719 of record NZ_JARESY010000001.1, read on the forward strand.
AGATTATCAGCATAAATTTTCGATAGTAGGGGTATACACTGCATCCCATCGACGTTGCAGACAACCCCTCACTGGTCCCTGCGACGCTTTCCTGAAATGAAATCGAAACGTTCTCGGAGTTACACCATGAAGACCAAGCTCATCGCCGCCCTGCTGGTTGCTGTTTCTGCTTCGATCGCTGCTCCCGCATTCGCTAGCGGCTACGGCCCGGCACCGTACTATCGTCCGTCAGTTGGCGCACCGGCTTCGCAACAAGGCCTGAACGCGCAAACTGTTGCAGCTGAACGCACTAGCGCCGAAGCGAACTCGTACGGCGGCGTGAACACTGTGTCGTCGCAATCGGGTACGCGTGCACAACCTTCGTCGGGCCCGCAATCGGTTTTCTTCGGCCACTAATCTGTCGCCGTTGAGGGGTGCCGTTCACAAGACAGCAGCCCCGAACTGGGCGCCGGCATGCAGCAGTGCATGCCGGCGCCCATTCCCGTTTACAGGGCGGCCGCGACAACGAGCCACACCCTCCTTCATCACGCCTCGCGCGCATCCACTTGCGGCGATTCGCAGAAACGAATCCGGTTACCGAACGGATCGATCGTTTCCAGCACTTTTCCCCACGGCAACGCTTCGACACCCGGCTTCCCGTACCTGTAGTCCTTGCGTTGAAGTTCGGCATGCAACGCGTCGATGTCCTGCACCGGCACGAAAATCGTCGAGCCTGGCATCGCGTCGCCATGGTGCTCGCTCAAGTGCAGGATCAGCTCGGAGCGGCGCACCTGCATGTAGAGCGGGAAATTGGCCTCGAAGCGGTGTTCCCAGTCGATGGTGAAGCCGAGAAAGTCCACGTAAAACTCTCTGGCTTTCTCTTCAGAGAAGATACGGATGATCGGAATTGCACGTGCGAGATGCAAAGCGGCCTCCAGCGAGTCGACAAGAATCCGTCAGCTTAATCGAACACGTTGGCCGTTTGGCTCCGTGTTCGCCTCCTGGGTTGTCTTTCGCGCCGTGGGTGAAATTCCGTCGGCCATGTTTGTCCGCCGGGCCGCCCGCGCGGCTCGGAACACGCACCGGACCGACTCATCTGACGATCAATCGCAATCGCCGGAAAGGTACTGCCGGCCGTTGCAGGTGATCTCGACTTCCCCGCCGCTCGCTTTGGCAGCGAGTCCATTCGTCAGCAATTCCGCGGTGACGGATTGCGCGAACTTCGGCAGGGGCTGTCCGACACCGGCATCGTTCAGGCGCCGCAATGCTTCTACCGCTTCAGGACTCAATGACTTCAACATGACCGTCTCCGTCGTGATGCTCAATTCATCCTAGCAAGTTTCGCGGCCGCATGCAGTGGCGCGTCGAGGCATAGGCGTTGCGTGCAGCACGTTGCGCGGTGGCGCTCCGTGCGCGCCAGCGCGTGCCCGGCCCATGTTGACTGGATGTGGACTGGTGCTGACTGGATGTGGACTGGATGCGCCCGGGTCGGAACGCGGCGCAACTCGCGAATTTTCCGCGCGACTCCGGGTCTACCACCACAAGCGTGGACGCAGAAAATCCCATAAGCCGCACCGGAAAGGAGAGCGAGATGGAGAGATACAGAATGACAGCGCTGACGGCGGGCGTCGCGCTTGCGATAGTCGGCGCGTGCGCCACCGTGGCGTTCGCGCAAACGTCAAACCCGGCGCTCAAGACGCAAGCGGCACCGCAGAATGGTGGCGCTTCGATGGTCAAGCCGCCCGAGGCGGCCTCCGGCTCAGGCGGTGCGAGCAATCCGGACAACATGCCGATCAAGCGTCCGCGCAAACCGACCAACGACAAGATGATGCACGAACCGCCCGCCAGTGCCGCCAACGCGAAATAGCGCTTACAGGCGCGCGATCGACACCTCCGTCGACTTCACCAGCGCGACCACTTCCGAGCCGACCTTCAGCTCGAGTTCATCGACCGAACGCGTGGTGATCACCGAGGTAACGATACCGAACGGCGTATCCACATCGACTTCGGACACGACCGGCCCGCGGATGATTTCCTTGACCTTGCCTTTGAACTGATTACGTACGTTGATTGCGGAAATGCTCATGTCGAGTGGCTCCAGAAAAGCGATTGAAAACGTGAAAACGGTCAGTCAAGGGATATCAGACGGCCCAGCGGACGTCTGTCGGCCGCGTAAGGCGGCTCTCGTCACGTGCGTCGTAAGCGCGATCGGACAGCGCGTCGTCGTTCGGCGCGGTCTTCAGGACGCGTTGCAACACATGTTCTTCCAGCGCGGCAAAACCGGCCGACGCACGCGCCCGCGGGCGCGCCAGCGGCACCGGCTGATCGAGCGCGATGCGCCCGTCTTCGATCAGCAGAATCCGGTCGCCTAGCGCGACGGCTTCATGCACGTCGTGCGTCACCAGCAGTGCGGTAAATTGATGTTCGCGCCACAAGCGTTCGATCAGCGCGTGCATTTCGATGCGGGTCAACGCGTCGAGCGCGCCGAGCGGTTCGTCCAGCAGCAGCAATTGCGGCCGATGCACCAGCGCCCGCGCCAGCGCCACCCGCTGGCGCTGACCGCCGGACAACTGCGCGGGCCAGTCGTTGGCGCGTTCGAGCAAGCCGACTTCGGCGAGAACCGCACGCGCATCTTCACGGGCGCTGCGGCCGAGGCCGAGCATCACGTTTTGCAGCACGCTCTTCCAGGGCAAGAGCCGCGCGTCCTGGAACATGATGCGGGTATCGAGCGGCCGGCCGTCTTCGGCGCGCTTTTCGAGCACGCCCGAGGTGGTCTTTTCCAGACCCGCGACCAACCGCAACAAGGTCGATTTTCCGCAGCCGCTGCGGCCAACAATCGCCACGAAACTGCCGCGCTCGATCGACAGATCAAAATCGGCCAGCACCTCGCGCTCGCCGTACTGCTTGCCGACACCGCGCAACTCGACCGAATAATCGGCGGATCGGCGTGCGTCGTTGCGGCTTAGCGCGCCCGCCGCCGACACCAAGCCGGCGCGTTGGCTATCGCGCGCCGCCGTATCGGCGCGCTCGAAACCCGCGGCTTCGTCCGCGTCGTGATCGACGGCGTGAGGTTGCGCCCGTCCGGCTTCGAGATCGCTGCCCGCGACACCGCCGAACGACGCCGACAAGGTCGTTGCATTCATGCTTTGGCTCCTCGTTGATAAGCCGGATGCCAACGCAGCGTGACGCGCTCGAGGCCCTTGGCCAGCACGTCGGCGAGTTTGCCGAGCACCGCGTACAGCAGAATGCCGACCACCACGACATCGGTTTGCAGGAATTCGCGTGCATTCATCGTCATGTAGCCGATGCCCGACTGCGCGGAAATGGTTTCAGCGACGATCAGCGTGACCCACATCAGTCCCAACGCGAAACGCACGCCGACCAGAATCGACGGCAACGCGCCCGGCAAAATCACGTGCCGGTACAGTGCGAAACCTTTCACGCCGTAACTGCGCGCCATTTCGACCAGGTTGGCATCGACCGAGCGAATGCCGTGAAACGTGTTCACGTAGATCGGGAAAAACACGCCCAGCGCGACGAGAAACAACTTCGCCTCTTCCTCGATACCGAACCACAGGATCACGAGCGGGATCATCGCCAGCGCGGGAATATTGCGGATCATCTGCACGGTCGAATCGAGTGCGATTTCAACGGGTTTGAAGAGACCCGTTGCAAGGCCGAGCACGAGCCCGATACTGCCGCCGACCGCAAAGCCCGACACCGCGCGCCACGTGCTGACCTTCACGTCGGCCCACATTTCGCCGGACTGGATCAGCGACCACGCGGCCTTCACGACCGCGAGCGGCTCGGGCAGCACGCGCGTGGAGAGAATGCCGCTACGCGCCGCGAATTCCCACGCCAGCAGAATCGCGAGCGGCGCGAGCCACGGCGCAAGATGCGCGCCGATGCGGCGCAAAAGTCCCACAAGCGCCCCTGCACGCACGCTGGAACCCGCCCGCGCGCCTGCCTGTGTGCTTCGGTCCGCACTCACAGCGGATTGAGCCATGATGATTTCCTCATTGCCTATCGATGGACGTCGTTGATGAGCCGGCCTGAGATGCTCAGCTCGAGCTCGTCGCCTTCGGCAGATAGTCGTTGCCGACGATCTCGCCGAACGGACCCGACAGCGGACCACTGGCCTTCTTCGCTTGATGGCCCGGCAGCAGCGGAAACACCAGTTCGGCGAAGCGATACGACTCCTCAAGATGCGGATAGCCGGACAGGATGAACGTGTCGATGCCAAGTTCGGCGTATTCCTTCATCAGCGCGGCCACTTGCTCGGGATTACCGACCAGCGCCGTGCCCGCGCCTCCGCGCACGAGACCCACGCCCGCCCACAGATGCGGATAGACCTCGAGTTCCGCGCGGCCGCCGCGCTTGCCGCCGTGCAAGGCAGACATGCGCCGCTGCCCTTCCGAATCCATCTTCGAGAATGACGCTTGCGCACGGGCAACGGTTTCGTCGTCGAGCTTGCTGATCAGCTTGTCGGCGGCGGCCCATGCTTCCTCTTCGGTTTCCCGCACGATGACGTGAAAGCGAATGCCGAATTTGATCTGGCGGCCCCGCGCTTCGGCACGGGCGCGAATGTCGGCGATCTTCTTCGCGACGGCTGCGGGCGGCTCGCCCCACGTCAGATACGTGTCGATGTGATCGGCCGCGATATTGTGCGCCGCCGCCGACGAACCGCCGAACCACAGCGGCGGATGCGGGTTCTGCACCGGCGGATACAGCGACTTGCCGCCCTTCGAGATCAAATGCTTGCCGTTGAATTCGATCGAATCGTTGGTGTGCGCGGCGCTCAGCAGCTTGCGCCAGATGTGCAGGAATTCATCAGTGATTTCATAACGCGTGTCGTGGTCGACGAATATACCGTCGCCTTCCAGTTCGGCCGGACCACCACCGGTCACCACGTTGATCAGCAGACGCCCGTTCGACAGACGATCGAAAGTGGCCGCCATGCGCGCCGCCAGACCCGGCGACGAAAGGCCCGGACGGATTGCCACCAGAAACTTCAGGCGTTTGGTCGCGGCGATCAGGCTCGATGCGACCACCCAGGCGTCTTCGCACGAACGGCCGGTCGGCAGCAACACGCCCTCGTAGCCGAGCGTATCGGCGGCGACGGCGACCTGCTGGAAGTAGTCGAAATCGGCTGCGCGTGCGCCTTGGGACGTACCGAGATAGCGGGTGTCGCCGTGAGTCGGAATGAACCAGAACACATTCATTTACTGCTCCTGCTTGTTCGAAACTGGATTGAATGGAGACGTGTGTAACGACGGTGAGTCGAGCGAAAGCGCACAGGCTAGCCGCGCGCCGCTGGTCGCGCGTATCCATCCGGCACGCAGCCGGAGATGCAAGCGCAAAAAAGGACGGAAATACGGCGATGAGGCGTGGACTAGTTCCGACAGCGCGTCCGCGAACGCGCGTGCGCCATGGAGCGGCTGAAGATCGGCATCAGGCAGGACATCGCGACGGCTTCCCTCGACCAAACGTGCGCGTGATGCGCTCGATTAAATGGGCGACGGCGGCAAACGCCGTCTGCATGGAGAAACAGTCTATGGATCGGGGCGCGGCTTTTGAACGATTTTTTTTAGCTTAGGTTTTCCACTTTCGTGATTAGCCCGACGCTAAAGCATACGGGTGTTGCACCTTCCCCACGCTGGAAGCGGGGTACCCCTCTATATAATGGCGCCACGTTTCCAATAATCCGATGCAGGCCGCGCGAACCACGCCGCCTGAGCTCTCGCGGTGCAATGCATGCAAAAACTCATCCTGCCGTTCGTCGCCGGTTTTCTGGCTTCCCTGTTCTTTCATGAATCGACGCTGGCGCTGCTGCATGCAGCCGGTCTGATCGACCCGAACGGTTTTTCAACCGCACCGTTTTTGCCGCTCGGGTTGCCCGAGTTCATCGCTAACGCAATCTGGAGCGCGTTCTGGGCGGTGCTGATGGCGTGGCTGCTGCGCGTGGCGCCTGGGCGGCGTGCGCCGTGGGTGCCGGCCTTCGTATTCGGCGGCATTGCGTTGACCGCGGCGAGTGTGTTCGTGGTCGATCCGCTGCGCGGCATCTGGCCGAGCGGCAATATGCTGCCGCGCCTCGCAGTGGGTTTCGCGGCGAATGCAATGTGGGGTTGGGGCGCGCTGGTGTTCATGCGCGCCTTCATGGCGAGCGAAGACGAGGACTGAACGTTTTCAGCTCCGCTCGCGAGACTATGCTGGTTCGGCGGACCGCGGTTTGCGGTTTGCGGTTTGCGGTTTGCGGTTTGCGGTTTGCGGTTCGGCGGTCCGGCATGGTTTCTGCCGCTGCTATCGCTGTTGCCAGAGCTTATTCAGGCGCGCAGATCGCGCAACGGGTGCTCGTTTGCCGGCCACGGGCTTTCGAACATCTTCGCCACCTCGGCGGCGCTCACGTCTTCGATGCGCGCAAAACGCCAGCGCGGCGCGTTGTCCTTGTCGATGATGCGCGCGCGAATCCCTTCGATCGTGTCGCCCTGCGCAAAGCTCGTGCGCGTCAGATCCAGATCGCCGCGCAGCACATCCGCCATCGAACCCTCCGCGCGCGTCACCACTTCCAGCGACACCGCCATCGACAGCGGCGAACGTTCGCGCAACACGGCGATCGTCTGCTCGGCCCAATCGGCGGCCTCGCCGCCATGCGCGCGCGCCTGCTCCAGCGAAGCGAGAATCCGCGTCATGTCGGGCAACGCGAAATGGCGGTCGATCAACGCACGTACGCTCGCGAGCGGCGAAGCATCGGGTTGAGGCACGACCTGATGCGCGGCGGTCTCACGCTCGACGCACGCCACCACGTCAGCGCCGCGTTCGAACAGTTCGCTGCGCAACGTATCGACTAGCGCGGGCAAGGCCGCATCGTCGATATAGGCGTCGGCGAGGCCTGCATAGAGTGCATCGGCGGCGCCGATTGTCTCACCGGTGACCGCCAGATAACGGCCGAGCGCGCCCGGCGTGCGCGCCAGAAACCAGCTCGCGCCGACATCGGGAAAGAGTCCGATGCGGGTCTCGGGCATCGCCATCTTCGTCGAGTTGGTCACCACTCGCAGGCCGCCGGTACGATGCGCGCCCTGCGAAATCCCCATGCCGCCCCCCATCACGACGCCGTTTGTCAACGCGATATAGGGCTTCGGGTAGGTGAAGATCGCGTGATTGAGCCGGTATTCCTCAATGAAAAACGTATCGCGCGCGTCGTGCTCGCCGCGCTCAGCCGACTCATACAGAAAGCGGACGTCGCCGCCCGCGCAGAACGCGCGGGGATGCGCGCTGCGCACCACCACGGCGAGCACGTCGGGATTTTCGCGCCACTGATCGAGCGCCGCGTGCATGGCGCGAATCATGCCGGTCGACAGCGCGTTGAGCGCCTTCGGCCGTTCCAGTTCGATGAAACCGATGCGGTTGACTACGTAAGTCGCGACTTCGTCGCTGACGGCGGGCGAGGCGGAAATGGACATGGAGAGCTAAGCGCGATGGCGCGAGTTGAGTCGGAACTGAACGTTATCATGCACGCGTTGCTTTCGGCCTGGTGGCGGACCTGGTCGGCGCTTTGGTTTCTGGTTTGGATTCTGCTTTGGTTTCTGGTTTTGTCGCCGATTTGGTGGGATCGTGGGTATCCGCGTCGGTGGCGGGTTTGAGGGCTGACGCCTCAGGCCGCTTCGTGGACTTCTTGCCCGACGGCGCGGAGGGCCGAGATGGCTGAGCGGCCAGTTCGCGGCTCAACTCGCTGGCCGATTCCGCCGGCGCTTCAGCAGGCATTTTTTTGCGCGCGCGGGAGGTGCGTGTGACGCGAGGCGGCTGCCCGGCGCCCTGCGTGCCCAGCCACGCATCGAGTGCGACACCCACCACCGTATCCAGCGGCACGGTCGGAAACACCGGGCATGTGAGGTTGAGTGCGACGATGCCGTGCAAGGTCGCCCAGAACGCCTCGGCCCACACTGCCACGTCCATGGATGCGGACAGGCGCCCCGCCGCTTTCAATTCTTCGAGCGCGGAGAGCATGATGCGCAACGAAGCGTCGCCGGGGTCGTCCTCAGATTTCGCGGGCGCGAGGCTCGCTTTTCCGGAAGGGTGGGAACCTACGGCCGTTGTTCCTGCGGCCGTTGTTCCTGCGGCCGTTGTTCCTGCGGCCGGCATCGCCACCGCTTCGTCCATCGCCCCGGCATCCGCGTTCGCAGCCACCGACACACCCGTCCCCGACATCGCCGCCATACCGCCCAACGCCGCGCCTGTATAGCTCGGATCTTCCATGAAGATCAACCGATAGGTTTCCGGATGCGCGACACCAAAAGCCACATAAGCGCGCCCAAGCGCCCTCAACCGCTCAGCCGGGTCGGTGATCTGCGCTAACGGCACAAACGTCTCCAGCAATTGCGCATAACCTTCCGCGCACAACGCCTGCGCGATCTCATCGCGACTCGCGAAATGAAGGTACAGCGTGGCGGGCGAATACTCGATGGCGTCCGCAATCTTGCGCATGGACAGCGCGGCAAAGCCTTCGCGCATGACGATGCGCCGCGCGGCATCGAGGATGCGCTCGCGCAGCGCCTGTTTCTGACGGCTTTTTCGTTCGACGATTCCCATGACGAACATTCTCCGGTTGACAAACTGAAAAGTCAAATTAAACTGAACAGTGTTCACTGAACGGTGTTCATTAAATTTTCATCGGTCAGTCCAGATCGTTGAAGATCAGTCATAGCCACCGGGGCGCGATTCGGCGCCGCCTCCAGGAGACGTCATGCAAGCCACAGGGAAAGTCGGATTATTCGGTGCCGCAGGCGCGGCCGGGCAAATCATCGCGGCGGCGCTGAGCGCGGCGGGCCGGGATTACCGCGTGGTCGGCCGCGCCCGCGCGCCGCTCGAGGCAGCCTTCGGCCACGACCCGCACGCGGAAATCGTCACGTGGAATCCGGACGACCCGGCTTCGATCAGCGCCGCGGCCGCCGGCTTGCAGACCGTGATCTATCTGGTGGGCGTGCCTTACGATCAGTTCGCCGCGCATCCACCGCTTATGGAAAGAACACTCAGCGGCGTGACGGCGGCGGGCGTCGAACGCTTCATTCTGATCGGCACCGTGTATCCATACGGCCGCGCGCGCGGCAATCCGATTAGCGAAAATCATCCGCGTGAGCCGCATACGTTCAAAGGCAAGATGCGGCTCGCGCAAGAAAATCTGGTGCTGGCAGCACATGGGCGTCCGAGCGGGAGCGCAAGTGGGAGCACAAGCAAGCGCGCAAGTGGGGACGCGAGTGGTAGCACAAGCGAACGTGTAAGCGGGAGCACAAGCGGATCGACCCGCCTGTCGACGTTGGTGCTGCGCCTGCCGGACTTTTACGGCCCCGGCATTGAACGCAGTCTGCTAAATGGCGTGTTCAAGGCCGCGGCGCACGGCAAGCGCGCGCAGGTGATCGGGCCGGTGGATGTACCGCACGAATTCATCTACTTGCCGGATATCGGACCGGTAGTCGAAAAACTCACGCGTACCCCCGAAGCATATGGCCGCTGGTGGCACCTGGCCGGCGTGGGCACGATCACGCAGCGCGAAGTGGCGAGGCAGGCCTATGTGCTGGCGGGCCGTGAGCCGAAACTGACGGTAGCCGGCAAGACCATGTTGCGCATGCTCGGCCTTTTCAATCCGCTGATGCGGGAACTGGTGGAGATGAACTACCTGATGACCGAGCCGGTCGTGCTCGACGACGCTGCACTGACACAACTAATCGGTCCGATCGCCAAAACTTCATACGAAGACGGTATCCGTCAGGCGTTCGACGCAGCGCGCGCAACGGCATCGGCGCGTGTGGACCCTCATCGGGACGCCGCGAAAACCGCCTGACTGGGGGCCTTCGGACACGAAAGCGACGGAAGATCAAGGGGCCTAACCACACGAAAACCCACGTAACACACACGAAAGCGGCGCCGGCGCGGGCGACCTTCAAGCCTGGAATAGCACCTGCGTAATCGATCGGGTTTGAACCCACGCGTCTATGTGCTCTGTCGCTATGAGCCCGCCTCTAAACCGCGACGTTTCCCGGCGGGAAATGGCCGCTCTTGAGCAAAACAGGCGTGCCGTTGCTGATCTGCAAATGTTCGCGCGCAACTGCCTCGATACACGGACGCCCGGCGTCGAACGCGCGCATCCAGCCTTCGAGATCTTCGGTGTACGCGCCGAAGTGATCCTCGAGCGCTTCGACCGAGATCGCGCACGGCACCGGTTCGCCGTCCACAAGCGCGGGAAACACCACCGTCAGATTGGAGTCGCGGTATGCAGGCGCGTCCGCGGGAAACCGAATTTCCATGGTCGCCTCATCAGAAGTATCCGGCAGGATATGGACACCGGCGAGAACCGGCCGCCCCCGGACATGCCCGATATGGTACTCGCGCGGCTGGACCGCGGTCCAGCCTCCAGCGCTGTCGTCCTCAATGTCGCGCGCCGCCATCAGGCGCCTCCGAGCAAGCGGTCGACATAGTCGCGCGCCGCCTGTTCGACGAAGACCAGCGCGTCCTCTTCGCTGCCAAAGCGCTGCGCATCGCCGAGTTCGAGCAAGGTTTCCATCCGGTGCGGATCGTCCGGCCCCTGTTCAGCCAGGCTCACTGAACCGACGTACGTACCTCTTGCAGTGCTGGCGGCCGGCGCGGACGCTTCGACTGCCGGCACGAGGCGCGCGGCAGCGCTGATGTAATAGCCGCGATAAGGGCCGCTGACGCGTTCAGCCATGTTCATTCTCCTCGCTTGCAGTTGATGGACGGACGCCTCGTGGACGGTTCACACGCATGCGTTCGCAACAGACAGGTAAGTAAGGCGCGCCCCGAGCCGATAAGTTCTGTGTGCAAAGCGATCCACCGGATTGCACTTGTGCCGTTCGCCTCTGTCGAACCAGTTCACCGGCACGATCCGTGCTGACGCTGTGACGCCATTTCGAATCCAACGAGCGCAGTATGGGAAAATATTTTCTGCAGAACCACGAATTGCCCGAGCCGGATGCGGCAAACAAATGGTTTGCGTACGCCGAAAGCCACGGCATCGACATTCCGAAAGCCATCAGCATCTGGGAAGACGCGGCGACCGAAAGCGGCACGGAAAGCCGTCAAAAGGTCAGCGCGGCGGGCATCACGATCGAAACGCCTTAGCCTTGAGAGCACACTTCCGGTGCGCGGCGAGACTCGATATCTATTTGAAAGGAAACATCACGATGCATTTCATGACGCAACTGCGCCGCTCCGGCCGCTTCCGACCCAGCAGCGCCGCGCTTGCGCTCGTCCGCGGAGCGTCCCTGTCGGTTGTCCTGCCCGCCGCCGCGCTGCTTGGCGCGGGTCTCGCCGGCTGCGCATCGTCGAACACCACATCGCTGATCAATCTGCCGAACGGCCAGACCGGCTTTGCGGTGAACTGCAGCGGCGCCGATGCCGCTTCCAGCTGGGCCTCCTGCTACGTGCAGGCCGGCAAGGCATGTGGCGCAACCGGCTACGACATCGTGTCGAAAGACAATGACGAAGGCGGCACCGCGGGCGGCAGCGTCACGAACGTGGTCTCGGCCAACGTGAAAAACCGTTCGATGATCGTGCGTTGCAAGTAAGGCTCAGTGCGCCTGCATCTTCGAGAACATATTCAGCACGGCGACCCCGGCAATGATCAGCCCGAGCCCGATGATGGCCGGCACGTCGGGCACTTGCCGGTACATCACGACCGCGACCAGCGTGATCAGCACGATGCCGGCGCCGGACCACACTGCGTAGACGATGCCGACCGGAATACTCTTGAGCGTCAGCGACAGGCAATAGAACGCAATGCCATAACCGATCACCACAACCGTTGCGGGCAACAACCGCGAAAAACCTTCCGACGCCCGCATCGCGGAGGTCGCAATGACTTCGGTGACGATCGCAATGGCAAGCAAGGCATACGGAGGCATCCGCATCGGCTCAGGCCTTTGCAAGCGCGAGCTTGCTGTAGTCGTGACCGAGGTGAGCACACAGTGCTTCCACCACCAGTTCATGATCGGCGCGCTGCGGCAGTCCGGATACTGTGATCGAGCCGATCACACCGGCGCCCGCTACCTTCAATGGGAAAGCGCCGCCATGAGACGCGTATTCCGTGGCGGGCAAGCCGTGCTTGTCAGCGAGCGTGCTGCCCGCCTGTTGCATCTTCAAACCGATCGCATACGAACTGCGCCGAAAATGCGCAACCGTGTTGCCCTTGCGGCGCGCCCAGTCGACATTGTCCGGCGTCGCTCCGTCGAGCAAGCTGAAGAATAGCGGCTGACCGAACGTGCGCACGTCGATGGCGGCGGCGATACCGCGTGCCTTGGCGACCTCGTGCAGATAGGCACCGACCTGCCATGCGCGGTCGGCGTCGAAGTGCGGGAACACCAGCGCGTGTTCCTGAGCGGCAATCACCTGTAGATCGTGAGCGATATCCATGGAGTTCAGAGCAAGGTAAGAAGTGAAGCGCTGGCCGTTGCAAATGCATACCGGCGCCAGGAAGAGAATCTGAATTCTAGCGCAGCGCCTTACGAAGGCCTTCCGGTATGTAACGCCGGCAATGCGCGTGGCGACTTTGGAAGCAGTTGTGCTTTGGAGTTCGTTGCTTTGCAGTTCGCTGTTTTGGAGTTCGCCTCGGTTTGGAAGCCGCTGCCCTTTAGAGTTCGCCTCGCTTTGGAAGCCGCCTCGCTTTAGAGCCACTTCGCTTTGGAAGCCGCCGCGCTTTAAAGTTCGCTGCGCTTGAGAAGCCGCTTCGCGTTGAAAACCACTGCGCTTCGGAGCCGCCTCGCATGGACGCATATTGAAGTCGGTTCTTAAATAGCTATTGCGTCGGTCTTCTCTTTGTCCTATAATCTTTTCTTCGACGGACGCGGGGTGGAGCAGTCTGGCAGCTCGTCGGGCTCATAACCCGAAGGTCGTAGGTTCAAATCCTACCCCCGCAACCAAGTCACTTCCAAGTAGCTGAAGCGGTTCGAAACGTCGAAACAACATCAAAGGCTTGCCAAACCGGCAGGCCTTTTTTGTTTTCTGCTTCGCCCTTCATTGCTGCCGTGCGTGCTCTCTTCTTTTCCTCACTCAGATACTGCAGGCCTCATGCCCATGCATCAATCTGGTAGCAATCCTAACTCACCCGCCATCGAATAGCGCCGAAACGCGCCAGCGTTAGCCAATCGGACAAGGCCGCCACCGCCCGAGCCACGTCCACCGCACCACACGCGCCACTGCCCTCACACCCCCACCGGCCTGCCGTCTTCGCCGTCCCTCGAAAACGCCAGCCCAGTGATAAACTCCCATCACTCTTTCTCGTCCCCTTCCTATGAAATTCTGTTCTGTCTGCGGCCACGGCGTCAGCCTGAGCATTCCGCCGGGTGACAACCGCGAGCGCTTCGTATGCGGCAATTGCGGCACGGTGCATTATCAGAATCCGCGCAACGTGGTCGGCACCGTTCCGGTCTGGGACGACAAAGTGCTGCTGTGCCGTCGCGCGATCGAACCGCGCTACGGCTACTGGACGCTGCCGGCGGGTTTCATGGAAATGGGCGAAACCACCGCCGAAGCGGCTTCGCGCGAAACGCTGGAAGAAGCCGGCGCGCGTGTCGAGGTGCAAAGCCTGTTCTCGCTGCTGAACGTGCCGCACGTGCATCAGGTGCATCTGTTCTATATGGCGCGCCTGCTCGACCTCGACATTGCAGCCGGCGAGGAAAGCCTCGAAGTGAAACTCTTCGAGGAACACGAAATTCCGTGGGACGAGATCGCCTTCCCGACCATCGGCCAAACCTTGCGTTTCTTTTTCGCCGACCGTGCCGCCGGCAGTTACGGCCTGCACACGGGCGACATCTTCCGCTCGCTGCGCGAAGGTTGAGCGGCGCGCATGGTTCCCTGGCTCGGACCTGACGATCCGTTTCCTCCCGTCGAGCGCGCGCTCGGCGCGGCAAGCGGCGCAGCGGGCCTGCTCGCCGCCAGCGGCGATCTGCTGCCGTCGCGGCTGATCGACGCCTATCGGCGCGGCATCTTCCCGTGGTACTCGGACGGCCAGCCGGTGTTGTGGTGGAGTCCCGATCCACGCATGATCCTGCGCCCCGCCGAATTCAAACTGTCGCCCTCGCTGCGCAAGACGCTCAAGCGTGTGCTGCGCGAGGACGCGTGGGAAATCCGCGTCGACCACGATTTCGCCGCCGTGATGCGCGCCTGTGCGCAAGCGCCGCGGCGCGGCCAGCGCGGCACCTGGATCACCGCCGATGTGGTCGAAGCGTATTCGTCGCTGCATCGGGTAGGCGACGCGCACAGCATCGAAACCTGGTTCGAAGGCAAGCGCGTAGGCGGTTTGTATGGGGTGTCGTTCGGCCGGATGTTCTTCGGCGAATCGATGTTCGCGGAGCTCGCCGATGCGTCGAAAATGGCGCTGGCCGCGCTCGTCGGACACTTGCGACGTCACAAAATAGAAATGATAGACTGCCAGCAGAACACGTCGCATCTGGCGTCGCTTGGCGGCCGCGAGATCGCGCGCAAGGCGTTCATCGCGCATGTTCGCGCGTCTGTCGACGCACCGCCCGTTCCCTGGCGCTTCGACAAGACCGTATTGCTCGATGTCGTCGCGCCGGCGGCGTAGTAAGAATCAGGCCGAATCCGGATCCGTCGCCTACCGAGCCGCGGGTCACGAGCCGCGGGTTGAAAACCGCAAGGCGCCGGGTTTGCAATACCAGAGACGCTTCGAGAGCTGCCAACGTGACTCATCCCAACGAGCTGCCTCTTTCTCCGCTTTCCGCGCTGCAATTTTATGCAACGGCGCCCTATCCCTGCAGCTATCTGGATGGACGCATTGCGCGCTCGCAAGTCGCCACGCCCAGCCATCTGATCAACTCCGACGTCTATACCGACCTCGTCAAAGCCGGCTTCCGGCGCTCCGGCGTGTTTACCTACCGCCCGTATTGCGATGGCTGCCGCGCCTGCGTGCCCGTGCGTGTACCGGTCGACCGTTTCGAGGCGAACCGTACGCAGCGCCGGGTCTGGAAGAAGCACGGCGAGCTGGTCGCGACCGTCGCCCCGCTGCATTACGACGAAGAGCACTACGCGCTCTACATGCGCTATCAGTCGGCGCGACATGCCGGCGGCGGCATGGACCGCGACAGCCGCGACCAATACGAACAGTTCCTGCTGCAGAGCCGGATCAACTCGCGGCTGGTCGAATTCCGCGAGCCGTTGCCGGATCGTCCGGAAGCGCCAGGCATTCTGCGCATGATCAGCATGATCGACATCCTCGGTGACGGGCTCTCGTCGGTGTATACGTTCTTCGAACCGGGTCTGCCGCATACCAGCTTCGGCACCTACAACATTTACTGGCAGATCGAGCAGGCGAAGAGCCTCAAGCTGCCCTACGTCTACCTCGGCTACTGGATTCGCGAGAGCCCGAAGATGGCGTACAAGGCGAATTTCCGGCCGCTCGAAGGCTTGATCGACGGTTCATGGAAGGTGCTCGATCCTGCCAGCATCGATCTGCCGCCGGTCGATCTGGCGATTCAGGGCAGGCGCGGGCCGCTACGGCCGTAATGTCCGCGGGCTTTACCAGCCAGGACGGTACGGCCGACGCACTCCGGCGCCGACAGCGTCTGGATCTCAGCGGCTGCTTCGGTCGAAGCGCGGCGCCCTCGGACATCTCTTCGTGTTGCGATGCCACCGCCGCGCCGGCACACGAGGCCACCTCACGCACCCTCACGCCCCCTCATCCGCAGCACTCACTCCGACGCCCGCGCCTTCGCTTCCCTTTCAGTTGGTCTCATTAAAGCCTCAAAGCCGGTAAAATGGCGGGTTCCCATTTTCCGGCCGCCCGGCTTCGTCCTGTGTTCAGCTCCCTCTACCCGCTCGTACGCGCTCAACTCTTTCGCATGGATGCGGAAGACGCTCACCACCTGACTTTGCGCATGCTCGGCGCCGCCGGCCGCACCGGTCTCGCCGGCGCGCTCGGGCCACGCGTGCCGGATGCGCCGCGCACCGTGATGGGGCTGACGTTCCGCAATCCGGTCGGGCTCGCCGCAGGCCTGGACAAGGACGGCGCCGCGATCGACGGCCTCGCCGCACTGGGCTTCGGCTTCATCGAAGTGGGCACGGTCACGCCGCGCGCGCAGCCGGGTAATCCGCGCCCGCGCATGTTCCGCCTGCCGCAGGCGAATGCCGTGATCAACCGGATGGGCTTCAACAACGCGGGCGTCGACCAGTTCGTCAAGAACGTGCAGGCCGCGCGCTATCGCGGCATTCTCGGGCTGAATATCGGCAAGAACGCCGACACGCCCATCGAGCGCGCCGCCGAAGACTATCTGTACTGCCTCGAACGCGTGTACCCGTTCGCGAGCTATGTGACGGTCAACATCTCGTCGCCGAATACGAAGAATCTGCGCCAGTTGCAAGGCGCGGGCGAACTCGACGCGCTGCTCGCCGCGCTGAAGGACAAGCAGCAGCGTCTGGCCGACATGCATGGCAAACTGGTGCCGCTCGCCCTGAAGATCGCGCCGGACCTCGACGACGAACAGATCAAATCGATCGCCGATACGCTGTTGCGCCACCACTTCGAAGGCGTGATCGCCACCAATACCACGCTGTCGCGCACCGCCGTCACGGGCATGCAGTACGGCGACGAGGCCGGCGGCCTGTCGGGCAAGCCGGTGTTCGACGCTTCGAACGAAGTGATCCGCAAACTGCGCGCGGAAGTCGGCGAGGCAGTGCCGATTATCGGCGTGGGCGGGATTTTCTCGGGCGAGGATGCGCGCGCCAAGCTCGCGGCGGGCGCTTCACTGGTGCAGCTCTACACCGGCTTCATCTACCGCGGACCGGCGCTGGTGGCCGAATGCGCGCAGGCGCTGCGCTGAGGCTAACGCCAGACAGTGGGTCTTCCGGGCGCAGTGGCCTTCCGGCGCAGCGGCTTCGCCAGCCTAACGACTGGCGGCTAGCGACGCCGCATCCAGCGGCGCGCCGAAGCGCTCGAAGCGCGGTTTGTAGTGGTGGTCCGGGTCAAGCGAATACGCGACGTGACGCGTACGGCCCATCAATTCGTTGCGCGGAAAAAAGCCAAAGTAACGCGAGTCGGCGCTATCGTCGCGGTTGTCACCGAGCATCAGATACTCGCCTGGCGGCACGACCACCGGTCCGAACGAATTGCGCGGACTCGGCGCCTCGGGCGCAAGGCGTACCGTATGCACGACGCCGTCAAAACGCTCGGTCAGATAGTCGCCGGGGGACGTAGCATCGCCCGGCAGCGGCTTGAAGTGCAGCGGCTGATAATCCGCGCGCACGCCGTTCACATACAGCACGTTGTCGCGCATGGCGACACTGTCGCCGGGCAAGCCGATCAGACGCTTGACGATCAACTCATGGGCCGCCGAAGAATCGATCGTGACGATATCGCCGCGCTGCGGATCGTGCAGATGCGCGATCGTGATGTGGGTGAGCGGCACGCGCAGATCGTAGGCCATCTTGTCGACGAAGATCCGGTCGCCTTCGCGGATCGTCGGCAACATCGAGCCGCTCGGCACGACGTTCCAGTCGGCCACGGCGCTGCGGAACAGCACCATCAGGAACAGAAAGGCGACAAGGCTCTTGTTGTCGCGCCACAGTTTTCCAAGCATGCGCATCGCAGGTGGCTCCAGCGGAAGGGGAATCGAAAGCTGCGGGTACGTGGCCCCTTTTGTTCGAGTCCGCGCGCCCGCGCAGATCGTACCACCGCCGCTGGAAGCGGCGCGGCGACTGCGACGCCTTGCCTCGCTCAAGCCGCCCCGTGCGCATTGCTGCTCCAGCGTCGCGCGCGGGCCCTCGCCGCACCCGTGCTCTTACCGCCCTGAATCGCGCGCAGTCGCTCTCAGCGAACCGTCACTCCCCCGCGAACTTAAGCCCCAAAGCAGCCCGCGCGGCATCGGCCATTTCGATCATCTGCAGCGACTTGCTATGGGGCATCAGCGGGCTCTCAATCTGTCCTGCCCGAATCAGCTCGCAAAAATGCGCGGTCTCGTAGTTCAGACCCCCGCCTTCGAACGGTTCGTCGAGTTCGACCACATGACCGTCCGCGTAGCGGATCGTCGCACGTGCCGGATTCCACCAGGGTTCATGAATCGTGACATGGCCGCCCGTGGCCATCAGCAACGCGTCGCCCTTGCCGTGCAGATCGAGCCCGCAAAACAGCTGGGCGATGCCACGCTCATGCTGGCTGTTCAGACTCGCGAACGTATCGACGCCGGTCGAACCCAGCCGCCCGAGCGTCTGCACCTCACGCGGCGCACCGAGCCAGTCGACCGCGAGAAACATCTCATAGACGCCGATATCGAGCAGCGCGCCGCCCGCATGCTCGAACGACAGCGACGGATGATCGTCCGGCACGCCCGGCACCGAACAGCCGGCGCGCACGAGACCGACCTCGCCGACCGGCTCGGCATCCAGATGCGCGCGCAACTTTCTGTAGAGTGGATAGAACGGCGGCTTCATGGCTTCCATGAAAAGCCGTTGTGCGGCGCGCGCGGCCTCGAGCACACGTTCGAGTTGCGGCTTGTTGATGGTGGCGGGTTTTTCGCACAGCACGTGCAGACCGGCTTGCAGCGCGGCGATTGCGTAATCGGCGTGACTGTCCTGGACGGTGGCGATATAAAGCGCGTCGATGCCGCTCGCGAGCAGGGCGTCGAAACTCGCGCACACCTCGCCGCCGAATTCCTCGGCGAAAGCCATGGCCGGTTCGGCGCGGCGTGACCACAGCGCGGCAAGTTGCGCGTGCGGCACATGGTTGAGTCCAAGCGCGAAGCGACGGGCAATGCGGCCCGTCCCGACGATCCCCCAGCGAATCAACTCGCCCGAGGGGGTTTCTGGCATTGCTTCCAGCATTGCGATGGTCATCGTTTCTTCAAGTCCTTGCAGTTCCAAACAGACGCTATTGTGAAGCAAGCAGCGCATGCATATGCTGCCATCGTGCCGCGTCGTTCATCATGCAAGTTCCCTGCCGGAAGACAACCTGGGTCGCGATCATAGAGGCCACACTCAGGCCCCATTCACGGCCCCACCCGGCCGCGCTCAGCCGCGTGCCGGCGGTGCCGGCGTAATGTCGCTGCCGATCTCTTCCGCGCTGTAGTCGATCATCGCCAGCGAGGCGCTTTCCGCTTCCTTCGGATCGCGCCGTTCGATCGCTTCGACCACGCGCTGATGGGTGCCCACCGCCTGCTCCCACGCGCCTTCCTTCTGACCAAGGATCGGATTGACGGTCGACAGCGCGCCGCGAATGATCGCCGCCATCTGCTTGAAGAACTGGTTGCCGCTCGCCGCCATGATGCGCGCATGGAACAGTTCGTCGGCTTCCTGATAGCCCGGCTCGCCCGGCCGGATCGCGCGGAACGCATCGAACGCCTCGCGAATCGCCGCGATGTCGGCGGCACTGCCCCGTGCGGCCGCCTGCGCCGAGGCGCGCGGTTCGATCAGGATGCGAAATTCGATCACGTCGCGCAGAAACAGCGGATCGGGTTTAGCGCGAAAACGCCAGTTCACGACGTCCTCGTCGATCATGCGCCAATCGCCCATCGGCCGGATGCGCGTGCCGATCTTCGGCCGCACGTCCAGCATGTCGCGCGCGAGCAGCATCGACAGCGCCTCGCGCATGACGGTGCGACTGACGTCGAACTCCTTCGACAGCACATCCTGCGGTGGCAGTATGGCGCCGTACTTCTCTTCCACTATGCCGGTCACGAGTCCATCCATGACTTTGCTGACCAGCGAGCGATCCTTGTTTGCCTGTTCCATGACACTCTCCCCGAAGCGGTGTTTGTCCCCGCGTAGCCTGTTGATCAAGCGGCCCTAGTGTGTCGTTATCGATGTGTAGTCTTTCTTTTACGATACGTTGCTAGCTTCAAACCAGATGCGCCAGTTGGGAAACCTCCTGAGAGGGTTATCCCTCTGAAGAATTGTTTCTTCCGTGTAACGCCGCATGTTTTGACGGGCCATAAGCTTGCGTCTCAAGCGTGCCTCCGTTCCGGAATTTGCATGGTGCGAAGACGCACGTAGTGAACCGAATTGTCTGATGCACACGGCGTAAACAGCCAGGGTCCGGCGCGAAAAGACTAGCGCGACGAGACGGCGCCTGGGGCGTCGAGCGTCGGCCCGGCCACCGACGCATAGCGTCCGCCGAAAAAGATCAGTGGCGCGTGTTGGTCGAGCGAGAACACCAGCACTTCGCCAACAAAGAGCGTGTGATCGCCGCACGGATGCCGGTCCACCAGGCGCGCCGCGAAACGGGCCGCGGCGTGTTCGAGCAGCACCACGTCGGGCAAGCCGTCCACCGGCGCGAAGCGCGGCGCGAGGCGGCTCTGCGGCTCGCCGGCAAAGTGGCGGCTATGCGGTTCCTGGGCGTCGGACAACACGCTCACGCCGAACACCGCGCTGTTCATCAGACGCTCGTGCATGCGCGCGCGGTGCCCGACCGACACGACGATCAGCGGCGGCTTGAGCGAACCGGACATGAAGGCATTGGCGGTCATCGCGTGCATCGCGTCGCCGCTGCCGGTCGAAATCACCACCACGCCGGTGGCGAAACGCCCCAGCGCATGGCGGAAACGGCGCTCGTCGAAGCTCGATACGTTCAGGTCCGGCTCCTGCAACGCCGCGCCCCCACCCTCCTGCCGCCTGTCAGCGTGAAGTACCCGCGCCTGCATGATCGCTCTCCTGATCTCGCCCGTATTGATCGTCGAGGCGCACGATGTCGTCCTCGCCGAGATAACTGCCTGATTGCACCTCGATCATTTCAAGCGGCGTCTTGCCCGGATTTTCGAGCCGGTGCGTGACGCCGAGCGGAATGTACGTCGACTGGTTTTCCGAGAGCAGGAAGGATTCCTCGCCGCGCGTGACACGCGCGGTGCCGCGCACCACGATCCAATGTTCCGCGCGATGATGATGCATCTGCAACGACAGACGCCCACCCGGTTTGACGACGATGCGCTTCACCTGGAAGCGCTCGCCACGTTCGAGCGAATCGTAAAAGCCCCACGGCCGGCCGACCTTGCGATGCTCCTCGGCCTCCGTGCCGTGCTCCAGCTTCAGCCGGCTGACGATCGCCTTGACGTCCTGCACGCGATCTTTCGCGGCGACCAGCACCGCGTCGGCGGTCTCGACCACCACCACGCCGCTCACGCCGACACACGCGACGAGCCGGCCCTCGGAATGCGCGAAGCTGTCGTTCGAATCCTCGAACATCACGCGGCCACGCGCGACGTTGCCGCAAGCGTCCTTGTCGGACGCCTCCCATACCGAATCCCAGGCACCCACGTCGGACCACCCCGCGACCAGCGGCACCGCGACGCCGACGAGGCGCGCGTCGGTGGCAAGACGCTCCATCACCGCGTAGTCGATCGAATCGGAAGGACACGCGGCGAACGCCTCGCGCGCGAGATGGAGCGCGCCGCCGCCATCCAGCGTGGCATGCTCGAAAGCCTCTGCGCAGGCCGCCGCGATCAGAGGCCGGCATAGCGCGATGGCAGCAAGCCAGACCGACGCGCGCACCACGAACATGCCGCTGTTCCACCAGTACTCACCGGAGGCGGCGTAGCGTTCAGCGAGCTCCGCATCGGGCTTCTCGACGAAGCGTTCGATCGCGCGTGCCCCGTGCGCGCCAAGCGCCGCTCCCGTGCGGATATAGCCATAGCCGGTTTCAGCACGCTGCGGCGGCACGCCGAGCGTCACGATCGCACCGCGCGCGGCGTGAGAAACCGCTTCAGCGAGCGCCGCGCCGAAAGCCGCATGATCGTCAATCAGATGATCCGCGGGCAACGCGACGATGACGGGATCGTCGCCGGCCGCGGCTGCCGCGCGCGCGGCCAACGCCGCCACGGTCAGCGCCGGCGCGGTATTGCGAGGCACCGGCTCGAGCAGCATGCGCGCCGGCCGGCCGCACTGTTCGAGACGTTCGAGCGTTTGCAGCCGCAGATCCTCGCAACACACCACCAGCGGCGTGGCCGTGCCCGGCTTAGCGTCACCCGGCCTCCCTGGCGCCGTCGCGCCATACCCCGCCGTGGCGAACGCAAGATCGATCCGGCGCAACGTTGCTTCGAGCAGCGATTCGTCGCCCATCAGGCCGATCAGTTGTTTGGGATTGCGTTCGCGCGACAACGGCCACAGCCGCGTGCCGGAGCCGCCCGCGAGAATCACCGGCTGGACGGACACACGCGTGGCCGTTTCGGTGACGCTCGCAGTCGACGCGCACGGATTGCCTGGTTCAACGATACGATTCATTGTGCGATCCCCGTAAGTGTTCAAGCTGGTCTGTTATGCATTCTTGATGTGATGCGCGTGGTGCGCCGCCTTGCCCCCCGGCGGCGGTCAGTCGAAACGGCACGCGGCAACCGGTTTGCGCGCGATGAAGTGAAACCACCACGCGTCGCTGCTTTCCACGTCGTCGGCAATGCGGTTGCCCTGACAACTACCGAACACCGCGCTGCTCTGAAAACCGATCTGCGCGAGTTGGCGGCGCTGCTCCTGCAGCGTCGTATAGACGATCACAATGCCGAAGTTGTGCGCCGCCGCCGTCTTCACTGCATAGCCGCCGTAGTCGCGATTCAACTTGACGTTACGCATGTAGTTCAACATGCCGAGTTGAAAGCGCCGCATCGAGCGCAGCGTGCGCCAGCCGAGCTTGAGCGGATTGAAGCTGAATTGCGGCAGCAATTGCCAGATGTTCTCGCGGTAACCGGGGCCGCCGCGGTTGTGCGATGAAAACAGCACATAACCGCCGGGCCGCACCAACCGGTACATCTCGCCGAGGATCTTCGCGCGATCGTCGTAGTCCACGCAGTCGATGCCGTTCCAGCTGAACTGCGCCAGCCCGTAATGTCCTGACGGCAACGCCGACATGTCGCGCGCATCCATATGCCGCAAGTCGAGCTCGGGATAGCGCGACTGCGCGATCTCCAGCAGTTTCAGCGTGTAATCGACGCCGGTGTAGTCGCTCGAGATCGACGTCATCAGCGGGATCGTGCGTCCCGTGCCCACGCCGATATCCAGCAACGGTTCACCGGCGCAGCGCGGCGCGAGCCACTCGAACGCGGCCTGCTCGCCCGGGTCCGAGTAGGTTTTATCGAGCGTGAAGACGCGGGTGGCATCGGCTGAATTCCATGCCATACGATTGATGCGGTCCAACTCGGATCGACTGTTCATGGCCATGCTCCATCGAAGTGGAAGCGCGCCGGAACGACAACCCAACGCGATCATTACGCTTCCCCTGATAGACGAAGCGCGCGCACACGTTTTAGAAGCCACTGCAGGGTGCGTGCATGCCGCCAGTCGAGCCGCGTGCGGAGCGAGCCGCCGGCAACCGATGACTCGGGCTGACGGGTTTCGCTGAAAGTGCTGTGGAAAAAACCCTCGAAATACGACATCACGTTTTCTTGCGCGCGTGACGAGAGAATCGCGTGATCGGTGCGCTCGCAGAAGGCCACGCCAATCCGTTCGAAACGCCGCAGCCGCCCACCATGCGCCCCGAAGTAGCGTTCGAGCTCCTCGACGCCCTCATCGAGCACGCCGTACAGGAGACGCGTATCGACGCCTCGCGCATGCAGCGCGGTGAACAGGCGCCGCTCGTCCTTCGGCCCCAGCTGAATGCCGCTGATGCGTTCGATCCTGTCGGCGAGCGTCGCGCCGAATCTGGCCGCGAAGCGCTTCGCCAGCTCGCGCGCGACCGGCAGGCCGCCCGTCTGCCCGCGCACGACGCGAAGCCACTTACGCGGCTGACACATCGAGCGCAGATAGGTGCGCGTCGAACCGAAAGCGGCAACGGGCACCGTTGGCTTGCCGTGTTCATCGCAGATGTTGTGCCACGTGAACTTCTGCAAATTGACCAGCACGGCGCCGATCACCGCCGGTTCACGCGACGCGGCATGGAGGCCGACGAAGGCGCCCGCGCAGATGCCGAGCAGCACCGCGCCGCGATGTCCTTGCGCCGTCAGCCAACGCGCCGCGCACGCGGCGTCGTCGACGCCTGCCTGCGCATACAGCGCATCGAGACTCAACCTATCCAGCGACGGCTGGCTGTCGCCCAGGCCGCCGAGATCGACACGCAGCGACGCAATACCTTGCCGCGCGAGGCGCCGGGCGAAGCGCACGCCGAGTCGCGCATTGCCGATCCGCGACACGGCACCGGTATTCAGCAACAGCGCCGCTGGCGCGGCCGCAGCGTGTGATGCGGGCACGCAATAGATGCCGAACATCCTGCCGCCTTCGAGCCACACCGGTGTTTCGATCACGCCCGGCTCGACGATGTGGCCGGTGGTGTGGCTGTTGGTGTGGCTGTTGGTGTGGCTGTCGGTGCGATTAGCCGCGCAGCCAACAACGTGATCCGCCATGTGCTCAGCATCTTGCGCGGCGTGAGCGCGAGCGTGAGCGTCACTGTCCGCAACTGGATGCTCACGCCTGGCCGGATGTTCGGCGCCACATGCCAGCCAATCCTCGATCGACCGGAACGCCGCCTGCGGAATCTCGCTGTCGAGCGACTCCATCATGAACTTGCCATATTCGTCGAACGTCTGCCGTTCCACTTGCACGCCCTGTTCACGATACTGAGCAACGAGCGCATCGACCCGCGCGGGGTCCAGCGAATCGAGCACCAGCACACGTTCGGCCGGCCGCGCGGCATCGCGCTGCAGATCGACTGCGCGCAAGCTTTCCAGGGTGTCGCCATAGAGGCGAAAACCGTACGCTTCGACGAATGCATCGGTATCGGGCTCGGCTTCGCAATCCATCGCGGCCGGCATCAACAACCACTTGCGGTAATGCGCCCGCAATTCGCGCTGATAATTCTTGCCCGACAAAACAGGGGCCAGCAGCACCAGCCCATCCACGCCGCCGAGTTCCTGCGCGGCCAGCGCCGCGAGCATGCCGCCAAGCCGCAGCCCGCACAGCGTCACGCGTTCGACACCGCTCGTTTCACGCAGCAGCGCCACGGCCAGCTTGATGCTGTCGATCCACGCGCGCCAGCGGCCGGGCTCGCTCGCCTCTCCCGCCGCATCGCCGGTGCTGGAGTAGTCGAACCGCAGTACCGGCATGCCGCGCGCGGCGAGGCGTTCGGCCAGCCGCCGCATACCGCGATAGGTGCACAGTGCGTCGTACCCGAACGGGGCACACAGCACCACGCCACTCGACCCTTCTGCCGGATGCAACCAGCCGAACCGGCCATCGAACAGTACTGGCCTCACACTAAGCTCCTCACCGGGACAACGCCGCTTTCGATCACTACAACAAACGCCGCCCGGTTCATCTGTACGCCCTGCCACATTAGGTCGGACTCCGATACTTACGTGGTGTGGCGACCCACATGCCGTGACGGCCGAGCCGATTCAAATCGACGTACCGTTCAATTGCCGTGCGGTGCGCGCAACGCAAAGGTCGACCGGGTAGCGAGCAGCACGTGATAGAAAAAGCGCGCCCGCAGCCGCTCGCGCATCGGGTAGTGCCGCGACAGCAGCACACGCCAGGCGGCGGCCGCTTCACCGGCGCGCGCATAAGCCGAGGCGGCGCGCGGCGCGACGCGGCGCAGCGCGTCATCGCGCGCGGCCTGCGCGGCCGCGGGCACGCTGCTCGCGCGCAATTGCGCGAACGCATGCATGGCCGGCAACGCGTGGCTCGATATCGACAGCGCCGTCTCGCGCGAAACCGACACGAACTCATCCACGAAACAGATCGCGAGCGCGTCGACACTGAGCCGCAAGCCAAAATCGAAATCGCATGCTTCGCCGACTTCAGCCGCCGCGCGGTACGCAATCCGGCGCGCGGCCAAGGTATCCACCAGATAGCCGTTGTTCGGGAACATCTGGTCGATGCCCGCCAGCGCCGGCACCGGCAGCCGGCCGGCGCGTTCAGGCACCCGCAGATAATCGTGATTCAGGCGTTCGGTGGCGTGCGGCCGCGGCGTGCCATCGTCGGCGATGACGCGCTGTTTGCCGAACGCGGCGGTCAACTCGGGATGTGCGTGCCAGCATGCGTCGAGACAGCTCAGCGCGTTCGGCTCGAGCAGATCGTCGTCATGCAACAGCACGAGCCGCGCGCCTTGGGCGCGCGCGAACAACCGGTTCACGTTCGCCGCCTGTCCAAGCCGCGGTAGATTGCGCTCGTAGCGGATCGGGATCGGCCGCGTGCTGCGCAAGCGGCAACGCTCCACCACCTGGCGCGCGCTGTCATCGCTCGAATCATCACCGATCACGATTTCAAATTCGCCATACGTCTGCGCCTGACAGCTGTCGATGGCCTGTTCGAGCAAGGCCGGCCGATTGCAGGTCGGAATGCAGATGGAGATCAGACGCGCGGCTGCCCCACTGCCGCGCTTGAGGCCGGCCTCGTTCGTGGTCTCAATCATGGGTACTCCGAAAACCGTAACGGATTTCATTTGACCTTGCCGGACCGCGAATATCTGTACGCCCACCCACACATCCGCAATGGGCGAAGGCGCAATATCAAAGCCTACGGGAGGCCGGCGTCATCGTTTCAAACGCGCTGCTGGGTGCGGCGACGCACCGACAGCATTCGTGATCGACTCCATCATCGAATGACTCACCCGCCGGATAGCGCACCATGGAAAGAAGTATCGTCAAGAACATCTTCATCAATTTTGCAGGAGCCATCGCTCCGACCTTCGTCTCCCTCGTTACCGTGCCCGCCTATATTCACCTGATGGGCGTCGAGCGCTACGGGGTCATCAATCTGGTGTGGACGCTCATCGGCTACTTCAGCGTGCTCGATCTCGGCACGAGTCTCGCCACCGAAAATCAGATCTCCAAGGCGCGCGCCGCCAATGACGACTCGATCGAGCTCATCTTCTGGAGCGCGTGGTTCATGAATCTGGGCACCGGCATCGTGGGCGGCCTGCTGGTGTACCTCGGCACGTTTCTCTACATCACGCACGGCGTGAAGATCGAGGCCGCCTTTCAGCGCGAAGTCATGGCGAGCCTGCCGTGGATCGCGGTGGCCGTGCCGATCGCGAATGTCTCGTGGGTGTTTGCCGGCGCCATCAACGGGGTGGAACGCTTCACCAGCTTCAATATCAACCAGACGCTGGGCACGGCGCTGTTCCAGTTGCTGCCGCTGGCGGCGATCTTCTGCTTTTCGCCCTCGCTCGCGGTGGTGATTCCGGCCGCGGTGGTGGCGCGTCTGCTAGCCGGCGTATTGCTCGGCGCGGCGGCGTTCCGCGCGGTCGGCATTCGTCGCGTGCGGATGCCGCAGTGGCGCGTGATGGCCGAGCTCTTTCGCTACGGGCGCTGGATGCTGATGTTCTCCGGCGCCAACATGATTGCGTCGACGCTCGACCGGGTGCTGGTGGGCGCGCTGCTCGGCGCGCGCTTCGTCACCTACTATGCGACCCCGCAGAACCTCATCACGCGTCTGAACCTGCTGCCGATCGCGATGGTGCGCACACTGTTCCCGCGCCTGTCGGCCGTTTCGCGCGCCGACGCCGACGCGCTCGCGCACAGCGCCCTCGCTTTTCTGAACGGTGCCTTCACGCCCTGCGTGATCGTCGCGCTGTTCGCGCTCAAGCCGTTTCTGACGCTATGGCTGGGGCCGACGGTCGCCGCTGCTGCCCCCGTCGCCAGCGTGCTCGTGCTGGGCGTGTGGCTGAGCGGTCAAGCGGGCATTCTGGGGATTCTGATTCAGGCGCAGACGAATCCCGCTTATATCGCGGGCGTAAGCTGGCTCCAGCTGCCGGTGTTCGCCGGCGCGCTGTGGTGCGGGATTCACTGGTTCGGGATCATGGGCGCGGGTGTCGTCGTCGTGATGAAGTCGCTGTTCGACTATGCCGTGCTGCTGTTTTTCGCGCGACTGCATGTCTGGACCATCGTGCGCAATATGCTGGCCCACCTCGCGTTCCTGGTCGTCGCGCTGGTGCTCGCCGACTCGATCACCGCATTGCCGACTTTGATCGCCGCGGCGCTGGTCATGGCGGCGGCGAATCTGGGGATGTCGTTGCATGGGTCCAGCGAGCTCAGGGGTGTCGTGTATAAGCTGTGGACGCGGCTGACGTTGTCGGCAAGTTAGTTGGGCGGTAGAAGCGGGTCTGGCTTCAGGCCCGCTTCACCTCTTCGCTTTACGTCTTCGCTTCACCTCTTCGCTTCACCTCTTCGCTTCACCTCTTCGCTTCACCTCTTCGCTTCACCTCTTTCTTCTCCAGACGCCTTTTCGCGACCTCTTCAACGCCTGTTCGCCGATGTTCCCCGGCTTCTCACCTCACCTCACATCACATCACCTTCCCTGCCCGTCACAACATCGTCTTCCGTGAAACAGCATCCGGCACCGCAATGTCAGGCGTGGCCAGATTGGCCGTGGCGATCGTGGCAAAGCGGCGCGGCTGGCGGCTCGCAAGCGCGCGCTCATAGACCGACAGATAATCGTCGCTCACCCGTTGCACGTTGAATCGCTCGCAATTCCTCCGCGAGCGCGCCATCAGCATGGCACGGGCAACACGATCGATCAGCAGCAAGCCAAGCGCCTCCGCAAGTTCCACCGGATTCGCGGGCGGCACCAGCAGACCGGCCTCGCCGTCATCGAGCATCTCCGGAATGCCGCCCACCCGGGTCCCGACGATCGCGCGCCCCGCCTCGCGGGCTTCGCACAACACCAGTGCACCCGGCTCGGCGTGCGAAGCCAACGTGAAAACGTCGGCTTGAGCAAGATAGGCACGCGGATCAGCAACGAAGCCCGTAAAGTGCGCCTGCTCTGCTACCCCGAGTTGCTGGGCCAGTGCTTCCATCGCGGCGCGATCGGGCCCTTCACCGACCAGATACAGCACCGCGTCAGGCACACGCTTGCGCAACAGCGCGAAAGCCTGCAGCAAATCGCGGATACCCTTGCGTTCATACATGCCCGCCACCGTGACGATGCAGGGATGAGCCAACTGCGGTTCATCGGGCACCGGTGTGTGGGCAAGGCGTGGCGTGCCGATCGTGCCGTTCCCGATCACGCCAAGGCGGGTCCGTGGTATGCCGCGTCGCGCCATCGCGATCGCCACGGCTTCGCTGACCGCCACGACGCGGTCGCCCACGCGCATCAGCGTCGCGCTTTTCTGGAACTCGTTGTGCACCGTGGTGACGAGCACGAAACGCCGCCGCAGTGAACTGAAGCGTGCGATCAGCGCGCCGGTGATCATGTGCGCATGCACGACGTCGGGATCGTACTGCGCGACCAGCCGGTTGAACCCCGCAATCATGGCGGGCAAGCGCGACGGCCGCGGCGCTTGCGCGAGCAACACGTGACGCACACCCTCACGCGCCAGCAACGCCTCGTGGCCGCCGCCCGTCGACGCCACCGTCACGTCGTGGCCGGCACGCGCCTGCATGCAGGCGAGGTCGACCATCATGTTGACGATGCCGTTGCCGACGTTCTGCGCATGATTGGCGAGATGAATGATTTTCATGGTGTCTGTGCAGTATCTGTTGAGTGAGGCGCGGCCAGCGCGAGCGGCGCCATCGGTGGCGTGAAGCGATACATGAGCGCTTTGCCGTGTGCGTCTTCCTCGACCAGCACGAGGTATTCGCCCGACGCGAGGCGATGAGCGGTCAGCGGCATCGGCACGTCGATCCAGCCGCTTGTCGAGCCGACTTCCTTGCCCGGTTCGAGCCGGCCGACATCGCGCCCGGTAGCGCGGTCGTAGACGCGCACGATCGCGCTGCGGGTTTCGATGGCGAAGACGTAGTCGCCCGCCACCGCGAAGCCGCTGATCGACAACCAGTCGGGCGCCCCGCGGTCGGGCAAGCCGATGAGATAGCGCAGCACCGGCTTGCCGCTCTTCCAGTGGTCGTAGCGGGCCAGTTGCGAACCCGCGCCATTCCAGTTGTCCTGAACGAATGGATGCGCCGCTGTCGAGCCGGAGACGAACATCGTGTCGTCGGCGGGGAAGTAGTTCAGCCGCGCGATCCGGTTGAACGGCTCGGGCGGCGGATACTCGCGCATCGCGGCGTAGCGGTAGACCGGATTGCCGACCCGGTCGAAGCCTTGCAACGGAAACGAGCGGATCCCCGCCGACTCCGTGCCCTGCCAGATATCGCCGCGGCTGTCGACCCACCACGCACGCAGCCGCGGAGCGTCCGTGCTGCCGGTGTTCTGGTCGAACGCGCTGGTGGAGAAGTCGCCCTTGCCGGTCGCATCGCGCCAGATCCATTCGCCTTGCGGCGGCTGGTTGGGCGGCCACGCGCCGTCGATATGCGACTGCGCGAAGAGACCCGCGGGAATCGCCGTCTCGCGATCGGCGGTGAAGCGATAGATGCGCAGAAACGACGAATACATGTCCGTCGTATAGAGCAGCCGGTGTCCCTGAACATCGCGCACGAGCGGCATGCCGCGCTGGCCGCCGAGGTACAGATGAAAGTACGGATCGTACGGATAGCGGAAACGGTCGGCGGTGTAGCCGGCGTACGACCACTCCTCGCCGACCGGGCGCGTCAGGTCGAGCGTGAAGCGCTTGCTGCCGCTATAGACCGAGGGCGGCTCGCCGTCGACGAATTGCGCCCCATCGACGAATAACAACCCTTGCAGGCTGAAGCGCTGCGTACCGTCGGGCGCATAGCTCTCGATCAGCGCGCCATCGTAAGTGCTCGCGCCCGTGCCGATCGGACGCGGCCCCGCGCCGTTCATCGACACATAAATGTTGCCGGCGCGGTCCACCCCGACGCCGGTCAATCCATTGAAGCGCCGTGGCCCCGGCGCACCGGCGCGGCCCGCATAAATGCCGCCCTCTTCGCCGAAGCTCGCCGACAACTGCATGCCCGCGCCCGCTTGAGCGGCGCCGGACGCTGCGACGCCGGCAGGATTCATCGTGAAAATCAGGATCTGCTGGCGCACGCCGTTGTCGGCGATCAGCAGCCGTCCGCGTGTGTCGACTGTCAGATCCGCGGGCACTACGCCTCGCGGCAACGCAAGCTCGCCCAGGCGTGCGCCATTGCGCGCCCGATGAACCACACGCGCGGCACCGTCGGTGCGACTGTTCTCGACGATCCACAGCGAACCATCGGGCGCCAGCGCGAGGCGCCCCGGTTCGTGAACCGGGAAGCTGCCGACCGCCTGCATGGTTTGCGCATCGAAAATCTGCACGCGGTTGTCACGCGGATTCGATACGAAGAGCCGCGTCTCGTCCGCAGCGAGCCCACGGATCGCGTAATCGTCCTTGCTCGAAAAAGTCGACACCAGCAGAAACGCCAGGCGGCGGCCCCCCGCCAGACTCACCTGACCGGCGAACGGCACGCCGTCGCGGATATCGGTGCGGCTGCGGCGCGCCACGCCGGTCCACTGTTCGCCCTCGCGCGGCATGCGCCGGTGTTGGGTCATCTCGTTGCCGAGACTGACGACCGTTTGCGCGACGAACACGTATTCGTCGTTCACGGCGATCGCGTCGCCGCCCATCATGCCCCAGCCGTGCGAGTCGCCACCGTAGCGAACCAGTTGACCGTTACGGTACTGGCCAATCTCGCCGCCACCTTCGTCCCAGGGCGCGTTCGTGAAGACGTCGCCCTCCGGCGTGACAGCGAGCGCCTGCACGTCGATCTGCACCCAGCGATGATCCGCGTAGCCCCACGTGTTGCCGATCCACGACGTGCGGTACGACAGCGACGGATGCGCGGCGACGGCCAGCGCTTCGGCAGCAGGCTTGCTCGCCGACGCCACGAAGTTCCCGCCCTGCTCGGCGCGGAGCGTTTGCGCCGGTCCGAGGGTGGTGCCGCCTCCCGCTCCGCTCGCCGCGATCAGCACGAGCACCGGCAGCGCCAGCGCGGCGGCGCAAACGAGCCGTTCGAAGGTTGTGCGTGCAATGCGTCGCATGGTCTTTACGCGTCAGAACGCGTCGATCGCTTCGCGGTAGATTTGCGCGACCTGCGCGGCCACTACCGGCCGGTCGAAATGTCGGCGCGCATACGCGCGGCACGCTGCCGAATCCGGCATCACGCGCCGGCCAAGCAGGACGTCGACAATGCCGTCGCCGATCGCGTTGAAGCCGCACGAAGGCAGCACCAATTGAGTGGATAGCGGCGCGACCGCTTCCGTCAGGCCGCCCACCGGCGTCACCAGCACCGGCGTGCCGGCCGCGAGCGATTCGATCGTCGTGAGTCCGAAGCCTTCGAGCGACACCGTCGGCACCACCGACAGATCGGCGGCGCGATACCAGAGCGGCACCGTGTCGTCGGCCACAAAGCCGACGAGCCGCACATGGCGCTCGAGCCCGCGGGCGACGATACGCGCCTGCAATTTCGCCGCCAGCGGCCCTTTGCCGGCGATCGTCAGGAGTACATCGGGCAGCACGGGCTTGACGACGGCGATCGCATCGATCAGGTCTTCGAGTCCCATGCGCGAAACCAGGCGCCGCATGCAAAACAACAGCGGCCGGTCCAGCGGCAAACCGAGCTGCTCGCGTGCCCGCCGCTGCGTCACGCGGGTGTCGAATTGCGCAACGTCGACGCAGCCGGGCACGATCCGGATGCGCTCCTCATGCACGCCATAGGTCTCGCGCAGAATCTTCCCGAACGCCTGCGAGAGCACGATGTGACGCGTGCCGCCCCGGTACACGAAACGCTCGAGCGCGAGCCGCGTGGCACGTGCCCAGCCGCCATCGCCCCCCGGATAGGATTCGTCCGCCCATGGCCCATGAAAATGCACGACCTTCGGCACGTTTCTGAACAGGCCTGCGGTGGGCGCCGCGTAAAGCGCGAAATGCGTGGCGACGATATCGGGCATCCGCGCCGACCGCAGCGCCCGCGACTGCCTGCGCGAGCCCCACAGACGCGTCCCGAGCGGCGCCTGCGCGCTGGCGAAAGCCAGCACGCTGCCGCCCGATGCGTCGAACACACCGGGCGTGGCCGCCACCATGCCGCGGACATTGACGCCCTGCGCAGGCAGCGTATCGATCAACGCCGCGAACATGCGGTCGAGCCCGCCTGGCCGCTCGTTGAACCAGTGCATGCCGATTTGCAGCGAATCGATCGGCGCGCTCATAGCTCCGCCGAAGCGGTCGCACAGCCCGCCGGCAACGATTGCGCCGTGCGCCGCGCGTGCACCTCTTCATAGACCGCCAGATAGCGTTCCGCCATGGCCTGCCAGCTCAAGGTCCGGGCGACTTCGCGCGCCGCCTGCCCGAGGCGGCGTGCGTAGGCGCGATCGCTCGCGAGACGTTCGATCGCCGCGGCAAGCGCGGCCTCATCGTTGGGATCGTCGAGCACGATGCCGCTTCTGGGCGTAATCACCTCAGCGCCGCCCGCGGTACGCACGGTA
Source organism: Paraburkholderia sp. RL17-337-BIB-A (assembly GCF_046025895.1). Taxonomy (NCBI): domain Bacteria; kingdom Pseudomonadati; phylum Pseudomonadota; class Betaproteobacteria; order Burkholderiales; family Burkholderiaceae; genus Paraburkholderia; species Paraburkholderia sp. RL17-337-BIB-A. The sequence goes on from NZ_JARESY010000001.1 coordinate 2,676,920, forward strand.
ATGACCGGCAATCCGGCGGCCAGCGCTTCGAGCAGCACCAGTCCCATCGGTTCGTAGCGCGAGGGAAACACGAACGCGTCGACTGAACGCATCAGCGCGGGCATGTCCATCACCAGGTCCGTGAAGTGGACCCGCTCCGTCAACCCGAGTGACGCCGCCAGCGCCGGGTAGGGACTGTTGTGCAGAATCCCCGCGACCGCCAGATGCACGTCGGCCGAGGTGTGCACCAGCGCGCGCAGCACCGTGTCGAGATTCTTGCGCGACATGCGCAAATCGCCGGCGAACAGCAACATGAAGCGCGCCGTCGGCAGACCGAAGCGGCTCCGCTGAGACTTACCGGGCGCGAATTCGTCGACATCGACGCCGTTATGAATCACTTGCAGCCGCGCCGCCCCGGCGCCCAGCGCGCGCACTTCGGCGGCGACCGTATGCGACACCGGCACGATGACCTCCGCATGCCGGAAGGCCCATTTCTCGCAGCCGATATTGAGCAGCGTGTAGAGGACCTGATACGCATCGTAGAGACCGCGCAACAGGCGGAACGGATAGAAACCGCAGCGATACCAGCCGTCGTGAACGAAATGCGCCGCATTGACATCGGCGCGCGCCCACGCGATGAAGCCGTTCACGTGAATCACATCGAACGCCTGACGATGTGCACGGATCCACGCGCCGCAACGCCACGCGAACAGCTGATACTGGACGAGCCTGGTCGGCAGCCGGCTTTCAGCGATCCGCACGAAGCGCACACCCGGGTGCTGCACCAGCTCGGGGGCCGCCTGGGCGGCGAGCAGGGTCACCGAATGACCGGCCGCGAGCGCTGCCAGCACGATCTCGTAGTTGACGCGCCCTTGCCCATCGTTCTTGCGCACGACATGGGTGACGATCAAAATCCGCATCCCGTTGTCCTTCCTCTGGATATTTTTCACGGTCGTGCCCGGGCCACGGCGACCGGACTGTGGCGTTCACGCGCGTAGCGCAACGAAATCACCGGCAGGGTCACGCCGATAAAGAAAAACATCCCCGACACCGCGGTCAATGTGTTGACGAAAATCATCATCGAGAAGATCGCCACGGCCACGCCGACGCCGGAGATCGCCAGCAAGTCAGTTGGGTGGCGACGGCTCGCCCGCCAGGCACGCCACAGCAGCATGACGATGCCGGTGGTGTAAAGCAGCGTGCCGGGCCACCCCATCACGTAGGGCACCTCCATCAGGCCGCTGTCGAAATTGAGCATGGCCTGCGCGCTCTTGTCGTCGGACAGCTTGCTGCCGAGACCGGTCGTGCCCAGCCCCTGGCCGGCAATATCGGTGAGCGCCGACGACATGAACGACTTGTAGAACTCCGCGCGCGCCTGGTAGCTGTCGTCCTGGCCGAGGTTCTGAATTGTGCTCAAGCGCTGCATCACCGGTTCGGCAACCTGATCGATCATCATCAGCGGCGCGGCCACCACGGCCAGCGCCAGCACGCCGGCCAGCAGCCGCGCCCGGCTTTTGCCGTCGAGCATCGCGAACGAGTACAACAGCGCGATCGCGAAACCGCCCCACGCGCTGCGCGCGCTGGTGAGCAGCAGCGCGGGAATCCCCACGCAGCCGAGCAGGATGCGTGCTTTACCGCGCGCGGCGAGCGACATCAGCAGAATCGTCATGAGCGTGACCGCGAACGGGCCGCATGAATTCATCGTGCTGCTCACGCGCATGCCGAACGGCACCGGCTGCCCCTCCGAGAGCATCTTCGAGGAGATCAGCCAGAATGCGTCCCACGGCATCGGCGAGACGAACTCGATCAAGCCGTACACACTCATCAGGAGTCCGCCATAAACGAAGGTCTTCAGCAGAACCCGGTGATAGGCGGGGTAATGGCGCCACGTGACAGTGAGGTAAAACGCCACCATCACGGGATACAGCCAGTTGATCAGCGTAAACGTCGCCGCTGCCATACCGACCTGCGCCATGCCGACCACAAAGGCATAGAGCAAGGCGATCACGATCAGTACCAGCGGCGCCGCACGGCGTTGCCCGAACAACCTGACATGCTTGAGCAAGGTCAGGCCGGTGAGCGCGACGGCGAGCAGCGTCGCCACCATAATCGGGCTTTGCTGATTGAACGCACCGTTGATGAAGTCCGCGAGGCGCCGCACTTCCGGCGTCAGAAAAAACAGCCAGCAGACGAATCCGATGTAGTGCGCGGGCGAGCGCCAATACAACACCAACGCCACGCCGAACGCGCCAAGCGGAAAGAAATATTCGACCAGCCTGCCCTGATGCAGCAGGATCAAACCCAGGGTCGCGGCAAACAGGAGTAACGGCAACAGGAGCGGATGACGCAAGCCTTTTGGCTGCGCTTGCGCTGCGCGGGAACGCGCGCTCGGCATGTCAGACGCGAACGCGTCGCCGGCAAACGCACGCGCTTTGCCCGGCGATGTCGATAGTCCAGCCTGGGTGGAAGGCGTGACCAGCGCTCGCGCCATCATAGAAGCTCGAACGTGTTGACCTGCGCCACGCCATCGCGCTCGCGGCGCCGCATGCCGAAGAGCGTCGGGCTGCCGCGCACCTGGCGCGTCAGGCCGATGAACGGCTCGCCATGTTCGAGGTACGGCCCTTCCGTCTTGCGAAAGCCGAATTGCTCGTAGAAGTCGCGCAAGCCGAGCGGCGCACTCACCCGCGCGGCGTGTCCCGGCCAACGTTCGGCGATCGCCTGCAGCACCCGTTCGATCAACATCTCAGCTGTGCCGTCGCCGCGCCGCAGTGGGCTCGTCAGCACCTTGTCGATGGTAATTTCCGGATCTTCGGCATCGCCGGGTTGCAGGCGCGCGTAGGCCAGGATCGGCATGGGCCGCGCCACGTCCTCGAGCGCGAAGACATGCAGCGCACGCTCGTCGCGGCCATCGGCATCAAGACAGACATGCGATTGCTCGACCACGAAGACCGCGCTGCGCGCCCGCAAGATCAGGTACAACTCACGCGCCGAGAGCTGTTCGAATTCCAGCGTTTTCCAGTTCATCACGTTCCCCAGCGGTAAATAAGTTCAGCGAGCGCGGCATCGCTCGCCGCTCCCGACGGCCTGGCTCGACACGCCGGCCTGTTGTCATGGCTACACGGTACGTCCGCAAAACGCGTGTTTCCGTGCGCCATCGCACTGACGCTGGGCTTTGACAATTCTTAAATACGAGGCGTCGGGACATGGTGTAGCGAGGAGCCGCCAAAACAGCTTCAGGGCACCGTGAAAGCGCGGCAAGCATGCGCGCCGAACCGCCACCAGACGCGCCGCGATGACCCCGCTCCGCGATAAACACCAAAACGAAGACTTCTGTTCGTTTGACGTCAGCAACCTTCAAGAGACCGTTGACCACCAAGGGGGCAACTCAAGATGAAAACTGCACTGCGCCGCATCCTTTCCGAATCAGCCCGTCTCGACGTTTCGCCGGACACCCTGGCCGACGACGCCGATCTATACGCCGCGGGCTTGTCCTCGCTCGCGACCGTGCATCTGATGCTCGCCATCGAAGATGAATTCGGCATTGAAATTCCGGACCGCATGCTCACGCGCCGGCTGTTCTCGAGCATCGATTCAATGGCCGCCGCGGTCGTCGAACTGCAACAGGCGAAGGCGGCAGCATGAACGCCCCGCTGCTGGACAGCGCCGCGATGGCGGCACCGCTCGCCGATGCTGCCACGGAGCAAGCCGCCGTCGCAGGCGTCGTGCTGAGCGCGGTGGAAACCGAACCCGGCTGGCGCGCCGCGGCGCAACGCTGCGCCGCCGTGGCCACCCAGTTCGCCGATGCGGTGGACCGCGAAGCGCGCTTTCCCCGCGAAGCCTTCGAGGCGCTCAAGCGCGAACGTTTGTTGTCGGCGATGGTGCCGGCCGCCTTCGGCGGCGCGGGGCTTTCGCTCGCGGATGTCGGTGCGATCTGCGAAACGCTCGCGCAAGGCTGCGCCTCCACCGCGATGGTGTACGCGATGCATCAGATTCAGGTGGCCTGCATCGAGGCACACGGCAGCGAGTCGGCGTGGCACCGGCAGTTGCTCGCGCAACTGGTTGAGCATCAATGGCTGCTGGCTTCGGCGACGTCTGAAGAGACCATCGGCGGCAATATGCGCACCAGCGCCTGCTCGGTCGAACTCGACGGTGAGCCCGGCAAGCAGCGCTTTCGCATCGAAAAGCTCGCGCCGACGATTTCCTACGGCGCGCACGCCGACGGCATTCTCGTCACCGCGCGCCGCACTGCCGAATCGGCCGCGGCCGACCAGGTGCTGATCGTGGCGCTACGTGAAGCAACGCAACTGGAAAAACGCGGCGGCTGGGATTCGATGGGCATGCGCGGCACCTGCAGCGAGGGCTTCCGGCTCGTCGCTACGGGTCTCGCCGAGCAGATCCTGCCGACCCCCTTCGCCGATATCGCCGATCAGACCATGCTGCCGGTCTCGCACACGCTGTGGGCCTCGGTATGGACGGGCGTAGCCAGCGACGCGGTGAACCGCGCGAAAGCCTTCTTCCGCGCACAGGCCCGCTCGAAGCCCGGGGCGATTCCGCCGGCTGGTTTGCGCCTCGCCGAGGCGGTCGGCCTACTGCAGATGATGCAGGCGCGCCTCTCGGTCGCGCTCGAAGCGGCGCGCACCGCGCACCACGCGAAACACGGCGGCTGCCAGGCCGATGCGCCGCTCTCGGCGATGCTCGGCTTCGCCTCCGACATGAACACGCTGAAGACCAGCATCTCGACCACCGCACTGCAAGTCGTGCAGGAAGTACTGATGATCTGCGGCATGGCGGGTTACAAGAACGGCACGGAATACAGCGTGGGACGGCATCTGCGCGACCTGTACTCCGCGCCGCTGATGATCAATAACGACCGTATTGCGCAGAACACGGCGAGCCTGTTGCTCGCGCAGCGTCCTGCCGCCCCGGGGAGAGCCTGACATGAACACGATGACCGATACCGCCGCACTGGCCGCTGCAACGGCCGCAGCCGCTCAGGAAACCGCGGCGCCGACTTTCCGCGACGAACTGCTGGCAGCGGGCCTGCTGATCGATACCGGCGAAAACGGCTTGTATGGCCGCAGCCAGATTTTCGAAGATGTGGTGGAACGTCTGAACGTAGCGATCACGCATCTGGGCGCGGACCAGCAACCGGAAGTGCTGCGCTTTCCGCCGGCGATGCGCCGCACCGATTTCGAAGACAGCGAATATCTGAAGAGCTTTCCGAATCTCGCCGGCACGATCCACTCGTTCTGCGGCAACGACATGGGCCACCAGCGCCTGTTGCGCGCGCTCGACGACGCGATGACCGACAGCGACGACGATCGCAGCGACGAATGGATGGCGCAGCAGAAACCGACCCGGGTGGTGCTGACACCGGCGGCCTGCTATCCGATCTATCCGGTGGTGGCGCGGCGCGGTCCGCTGCCCGCCGACGGCCGCACCATCGACGTGCTGTCGTACTGCTTCCGCCACGAACCCTCGCTCGATCCGGGCCGCATGCAGATGTTCCGGCAGCGCGAGTACGTGCGCCTCGGCAGCGCCGACCAGGTGATGGCGTTCAGGCAGATGTGGGTCGAACGCGGCTCGCTCCTGATCACGCTGCTGCAACTGCCGGTGGAAGTGGACCTCGCCAACGATCCGTTCTTCGGCCGCGGCGGCAAGATCGTCGCCGATAGTCAGCGTGCTCAGGCGCTCAAGTTCGAACTGCTGATTCCGGTGGCCGACCCGCGCGGCAAGACGGCGTGCCTGTCGTTCAACTATCACATGGAGCACTTCGGCGCGATCTGGAAGATCGCCTGCGAAGACGGCGCGGTGGCGCATACGGGCTGTGTCGGCTTCGGCATGGAGCGCATCACGCTCGCGCTGTTCCGCCATCATGGGCTCGATGTCAACGCGTGGCCGGACGACGTGCGCGCGCTCTTGTGGGGCGACACCGCGGGGCGCGTGGCGCAAGGCATGCAGACCATGCAAGCGGCGGCCGCGATGACTGCGCAGAGCGCCGGAGAGAGCGCATGAATCCATCCCTGATCCCCGTGCCGAAGGGCGTGCAATCCGCCTTCGCGTTGCCCCGGCGGCTCGACCCGCCGGCTCAAGGCGGTGTGACCCCGCCCGCAACGGCGCTGCGTCAGCACGCGCCGCATGCGTTGCATCAGGGCGAGCGCGTGTGGCAGGAGACCAACTGCTACGTCGACCTGTGGATCGAACTGCTGCACGGCTTCGGGCTCGATCCGCGCGCGGCGCTCGGCTTTACCGTCACCCAGGACTTCGAAGGCGATCAGTTCACCTTCTTCAAATTCCCGCTCGAAGACCTCGAACGGCTTTACGGCACCCAGGTGCAGGAACTGGCGATCTACGACTCGCTCGAAGCCCGCGTGCTCGCGCAAACCTCGCGCGGCCACACGGTGCTGGTGGAAGTGGACGGCTATTACCTGCCGAATACGCGTGCCACGTCGTATCGGCGCGAGCATCCGAAAACCACCGTGGGCATCGACTTCATCGATCCGCCCGCGCGCCGCCTCGGCTATTTCCACAACACCGGCTATCACCTGCTCGAGGGCGTTGACTACGACGGCGTGTTTCGCAAGCTGCCGCAATTCGCGCAACAGCCCGACCTGCTGTTTCCGTATGTCGAATTCGCCAAGCAGTCGCGGCCCGCGCTGGAAGGCACCGCGCTCGCCGAAGCATCGGCGGAATTGTTGTGCGCGCATCTGGGCCGGCGGCCGCTGACCAATCCGATCTCGCAGTGGCGTGCCGCGTTTCCCGCGCATCTCGACATGTTGCTCGAGCGTGGTGAGGCGTTCTTTCACCCGTACTCGTTCAACCTGATGCGGCAGCTCGGCGCGAACTTCGAGTTTCTCTCGAAGTATCTGCTGTGGCTCTCCGCGCAAGGCTTCGAGATGCCCGCGTCGATTCCGGCGGCGGCGCAGCGGATCGCGTCGGAATCGATGGTGATGCAGTTCCGGCTCGTGCGGGCCATTGCACGCGGACGCCGCGATACGTGCGAAGACTGTTTCGACGTGCTCGAAAGCGCCTACGAAAATACGCTGCCACCGCTCGCTGCGCTTGTACTGTGACGAGCTCGTTGCGAGCTTCAGGAAAACGCCGTGGATGCGCTGACGACTGACCTGGTATCGGATGAAGGCGGCCCGCTTCCGGCCGCTGCCTCACCCAAGGCCATCTATCAAGACCTGTGGCCACAACAGCTCGATGCCGGCTGGCAGTGCGTGAGCACGCCGGCGGGTGCATGCGCCTCACCCGGCGACTTGCCTGCTGAAGGCTGGCTCGCCGCGCAAGTACCCGGCACGGTGGCAAGCGCGCGCCGTGCCGCGGGTCTCTTTGACGTTGCGAATCCACCACCCCTCGCCTTCGACGATCACTGGTACCGGCTCACGCTGACAGGCATGGGCAAACGCCGTTTGCGCCTGCACGGCCTCGCCACGCTCGCCGAAGTCTGGCTCGACGGCATCAAGCGTCTGGAGTCCGATTCGATGTTCGTCGCGCACGATCTCGATATCGAACTGCACGGCAGCGCAACGCTCGCGCTGTGCTTTCGCTCGCTGACGCCCGCCCTGGCGGCAAAACGCTCACGCGCCCGCTGGCGGCCGCGGCTGGTAACACCGTCCACCTTGCGCAGCGTGCGCACCACCCTGCTCGGCCATATGCCCGGCTGGTGTCCATCGGTGCAGGCAGTTGGACCGTGGCGTCCGGTTGAACTGTTAAGCGATGCGCCGCACGCCTTCGACACGATCGACCTGACAAGCCGTCTTGAAGACGATGACGGCGTTGTTTCGCTCACGCTACATTTCGTGCATCCGCATGACGTCGACAGATGCGCTGCCTCGTTGAATTGCGATGGCATTGTTTCGTCTTTGCAATGGCGCGATGCATATACACTCACCGGCAACGTGCGTGTGCCGCACGCCGAACGATGGTGGCCACACACGCATGGCGAGCCCACTTTATATCCTCTGACGTTTCAGCTCGGTGACGACCCCGCGATTTCTCATTCGTTAGGATCGGTCGGTTTTCGCAGCATCGAAGTGGATCGCAGCGCGGACGGCGCGGGCTTCGCGTTGCGCGTAAATGGCACCCCGGTGTTCTGCCGCGGCGCCTGCTGGACCAGCGCGGATCTCGTCACGCTGGGCGGCACCGAGGCGCAATTGCGCCACGCTTTCGCGCTGGCCCGCGATGCAGGCATGAACATGCTGCGGGTAGGCGGCACGATGGTGTACGAGTCCGACGCGTTCTACGCGCTTGCTGACGAATACGGCCTGCTCATCTGGCAGGACTTCGCGTTGGCGAATTTCGACTACCCCAACGATGCCACCTTCAGCGCCACCGTCGAGCGCGAAGCCACGCAATTTCTGACCCGCACGCGGCGCTTCGCATCGCTCGCGGTGCTGTGCGGCGGCAGCGAAGTCGACCAGCAGGCGGCCATGTTCGGCCTGCCCGCTTCGATGCGCGCGCAACCGCTTTTTACCGAACTGTTACCGGCCATTGCAACGCGCGAACGGCCGGACGTAGCGTATGTGAGCAATTCGCCCTCGGGCGGCGCGTGGCCGTTTTCGACTAACGAGGGCATCACGCATTACTACGGCGTCGGGGCCTATCAACGTCCTCTCGACGACGTGCGCCGCGCGCAGGTCCGTTTTGCCGCCGAATGTCTGGCGTTCGCCAACGTGCCCGATGACGCCACCTTGCACGACGCGCTGGGCACGATCCATTCGCACGATCCGTGCTGGAAAGCTGCGGTCCCGCGCGACCCCGGCGCCGGCTGGGATTTCGACGACGTACGCGACCATTATCTGCAGACGCTCTACGGCGTCGAGCCGGCCCGCTTGCGTTACGAAGACCCTGAGCGCTATCTGGATCTCTCGCGGGCGGTGGTCGCCGAGCTGATGAGCGACGTATTTGCCGAATGGCGGCGCGCCGGCTCGACGTGCGGCGGCGCGCTGGTCTGGCAGCTGCAGGATCTGCGCCCCGGCGCGGGCTGGGGCCTGATTGATGCCACAGGACGGCCTAAAAGCGCCCTGCACGGGCTCGCGGCGACGCTCCAACCCATCCAGCTGGTCATGACCGACGAAGGCCTCAACGGCCTCGATATTCATCTGCTGAACGAACGGGCTGAGCCATTGCACGCGCAACTGGATCTGGTCTGCCTGCGCGAGGGCAGCGTCAAGGTGGCGTCGGCCAGCCGCGCGGTGGAACTGGCGCCGCACGGCACACAGCGTATCGGCGCGGCCGAGTGCCTCGGCCAGTTCTTCGATTTCACCCACGCCTACCGCTTCGGGCCGCGCGCCCACGACGTCACGATTGCGACACTGCGCGATCCGGCGAGCGGCCGGATCGTTTCAGAAGCCGTTCATCTGCCGGAGCGGCGCGCGGGCGAGCGTCACGACCTCGGCCTGACGGTCAGCACCGAACACACCGCCGACGGCTGGCAGCTGGTCATCGAGGCAAAGCGCTTCGCACGCTTCGTTCATATCATTGACGCGCACTACCGCGCCGCGCACGACTGGTTCCATCTGCCGCCGAACCGCCCCTGCATCGTGCCGCTCATCGCCGTTGAAAAACTCGTTGCACACGCATCTAACGTCGCGTTTAAAGCAGACGCAACATGCGCGACTCCCGCGGGCGAAGTCCGCGCGATCAATGCGCTATCCGCCACCTTCTACGGCTGATTGTCTTCCCTGAACTAGCGACCCCTTCGCAACCCGCATAAAACCTCGCGCTGCGCGAAGCCACCTGTCTGGTCTGCGGAATCAGTGTTGGTTCTTTTGCGACTTCCCGCTCTTCAAAAGTGAGACTCCGTACGCGAGCGCACGCAGCGTATAGAACACATCTGAATCAATTCCAACGCATCCCGGACGGCCCCCGATAACGCCCCCCACAACGGCTATTGCATCCGTGAGACAGCCACCGCAAAGCGCTGCTCATCACCCGCTAAGCCAATCCGATCAATGACTTGGGTCGAATAAAAAGATCCTTCGAACGGGTTCTGCGCTAACCAGGCGTTGTGCAGAATTGAAACAAAAAGCCACGTTTGGCTTCGCGCGCCGCTAAGGCTTGGTTCGCTGCGCCGCACCAGGACTCGCTTTCCCTATGGCTGGCACGCTCCTCGCTAAAGAGAAAGCGCAACATCGCGTCGCCGCAACGAGATCTACAAGAACGGCGGTGGCGCATCAGGCCAATACGGGGCCGTTCCTGTCCATCCCTCGCTGCTCGCCAGGCAGCAAAGTTGTTAATTCAAGGATGCAGGCATCGGATCAAAAACACGAAGCCACGCAACGCGCGGCTTCAGCGAGGACCGATCATGTTGACACTTCAATCAGATTTGCACGGCAACCATTTGCTCGGCGCATTGCCGTCCCACGAATGGCAAGCACTTGCCCCCCATCTTGAACTGGTTCATCTGCGCACCGAGCAACTGCTGTGCGATTCAGGTCAACGGATCCATCACGTCTACTTCCCGACCACTGCGATCATCTCGATGCTCTCGACGATGGAAGACGGCAGCTCGGTCGAAATCGCCGCGGTCGGCCGCGAAGGCATGACCGGCGTGCCGGTGCTCACGGGCGGCGAAACCATGCCGAACCGCGTGCAGGTGCAATGCGCCGGCTTCGCCTACCGGATGAGCGCACAGGCGCTCAAGCAGCAATTCGCACGCTCTGATTTCCTGCGCCGCCTGATGCTGCTGTACATGCACGCCCTGCTCACGCAAGTCGCACAAACCGCGGCCTGCAATCGCCACCACGCATTGAACAAGCAATTGTGCCGCTGGTTGCTGATCGAAGTGGATCGCGTGGCATCGAACGATCTGACGGTTACCCAGCAACTGATCGCCGACATGCTCGGCGTACGCCGCGAAGGCATCACCGAAGCGGCCGGCAAGTTGCACGACGAAGGCCTGATTCATCACAGCCGCGGCCACATCAAGATCCTCGATCGCAAAGGTCTGGAAGCGCGCGCCTGCGAATGCTACGGCCTCGTAAAGCGCGAATTCGACCGTCTGCTGCCGCGTCTGCGCCAGGCTGAAACCGTCGAGTAAGCAGCCGGCCTCAAGGCTGCATCGTTCGAATACAGGGTAGATCGTCATGTTCAGGAATACTGCGCGATGCCTCGACGCATTCTTTGTGATTGCGGGCGGGCTGCTCGCTCACGGGATGCGTTTCGCGGCGCCAATGGCGTTGTCCGACACCGAGCGCCTCCTGATCGCGTTTAACTGCGTGCTCATGTTGTTGATGTTTCCCGGCTTCGGCGTCTATGAAACGTGGCGCGGCAAGGCGCTGCCTTCCATGCTGGCGCGAGTGGCCGCCGCGTGGCTGGTCGTGGTCGCCACCGCCCTCGTGCTCGCGTTCACCTTGCATCGCATGGATGCGGTTTCGCGGCTGTGGTTCGGTTACTCCACGCTGATCTCCGGCGCGCTCATCATCGTCACCAAGTGCCTCGTGCACGTGGCGCTGCGCAGCGTGCGCCGGCGCGGCATGAACTTTCGCACCGTCGCGATCGTCGGTGCGCCCGGCTTCTCGCGCATACTGCTCGCGCATCTCGACCATGCGCCGCAAGCGGGCTTCAAACCAGTTTGCGTGTTCGACACCAGCATCGAAGCGGCCGGCACGTACGGCGCGCGTCTCAAGCGCTTGCCGGTGCTGACCGATCTGAATGCGTTCGCGGCCAAGGTGCGCGAAGAGCACGTGAACGAAGTGTGGCTCGCGTTGCCGCTTTCGGAAGAACACACGATCTATCGCTTCCAGCGCATCTTCAGGCATGACTTCGTGAATCTGCGCTTCATACCCGATGTGCGCAGCCTGTCGCTCTTCAACCACGCGCTGGTGGATGTCGTCGGCTTACCGACACTCAATCTGAGCGCGACGCCCCTTTCGTCACCGCAGATGTGGCCCAAGCTGATCTTCGACCGCCTGTTCGCGGTGGCCGCGCTGCTCATGCTCGCGCCCGTGTTCGTCGCGCTCGCGATCGGCATCAAGCTGAGCTCGCCGGGGCCGGTGTTCTTCCGCCAGACCCGCAAGGGCGTGGACGGCCAGCCATTCGCGATCTACAAGTTCCGTTCGATGACCGTGCACCACGAAGCGCACGGCCAACTCACGCAGGCCGCGCGCAACGACGCGCGCGTGACGAAACTCGGCGGCTTCATGCGCCGCACCAGTCTCGACGAACTGCCGCAATTTCTGAACGTGCTGCTCGGCCAGATGTCGGTGGTCGGTCCGCGTCCGCATGCGGTCGAACATGACGATCTCTACAAGGATCAGGTGTACGGCTACATGAACCGCTACCGCATCAAGCCGGGCATTACCGGCTGGGCCCAGGTGAACGGTTATCGCGGCGCGACCACCAAGGTCGAAAAGATGGAGACGCGCGTCAAGTTCGATCTCTTCTACATCCATAACTGGTCGTTCTGGTTCGACATGAAGATCGTGTTCATCACGATTTTCAAGGGCTTTGTCGGCCGCAACGCATTTTGACCATGCCACTCCGGGAACCCTTCGTGAAAGTCTCCGTGATCGTGCCGACTTACCGGCGCACCGCCGATCTCGCACGCTGCCTCGCGGCACTCGAGGCGCAGGAGCGCCACGCCGACGAAGTGATCGTGATCGCGCGCCACGACGATTATGCGACGCTCGACTGGCTGCGCACACGCGAACCGAGCCGGCCCGAGCCGCGCCGCTGGGTCGTGCTGGTGCGGCAGCCGGGCGTGGTCGCGGCCTACAACCTCGGCGTGGACAGCGCGAGCGGCGACGTGCTCTGCTTCACCGACGACGACGCCGCGCCGCATCCCGACTGGATCGCACGGATCGCCCGCGCGTTCGAAAGCGATGCGGCACTCGGCGGCCTCGGCGGCCGCGACATCGTGCATGAACGCAATGGCGTCCTGCAGGGACAAAAGCCGCGTGTGGGCCTCGTGCGCTGGTATGGCCGGACCATCGGCAATCACCATATCGGCCACGGCGCGGCACGCGAAGTGCAGGTGCTCAAGGGCGTCAACATGGCGTTTCGCCGCGAGGCGATCGGCACGCTGCGCTTCGACTCCCGCTTACGCGGCACCGGCGCGCAGGTTCACTGCGAGATGGCCTTCAGTCTGGACGTGCAACGGCGCGGCTGGACCCTGATTTACGACCCGTCGCTGCTGGTGGAGCACTTCCCGGCCCCGCGCAGCGACGAAGACCAGCGTTTCACATTCAACGACGCGGCTTTCTATAACGCGTCATTCAATCTCCGACTCATCATGTGCGAATACCTGACGCCAGCCGGCCGATGGGCGTTCGTCGCGTACTCGACGTTGATCGGCGATCGTGCGGACCCGGGGTTCCTGCGCGCATTGTCATTGGCATTCGAACGCGGCGGCGTGGCACTTGCGCTTCGCAAATGGCGAGTCGGTTTACGCGCAATGCGCGGGGCATGGCAGGAAGCGGCACGCTGACCGATCAGCGCGCCGCTTCACGCGAGGGACCACCAAAAATGACTATGAAAACAATTGCCGCAGGGCTCGCGGCCGCATCTCTATGCGCCTGTTCGCTGGCGCCGGGACCGTATCTGGACACCGACCGGCTGCAGCCGGCTCCTCCGCCGGAGCAGACGGCCGATAAATTTCCGGTCCACGCGATCGACGTCGGCTATTTTCGCCAGCAGCGCGCGGCCGCGGTACCGGCCGCGTGCCCGTTGTCGTGCCTGACGGCGCAGACGCGCGGTGCTTACGATTACCGGCTCGGCATTGGCGACCAGTTGAGCATCATTGTCTGGGATCACCCGGAACTGACCGGCGGCGGCGCGGGCGTGGCGGTGCCGCCGCTGCCCGCCACCAGCGGCACCACGCCTTCACCGGGCCCGACGCAGACGCAGGGCGCGACACCGATCGCGCCGACGCTGACGGGCAGCGGAGAAGGCGGACTGACCGTGCGTGTCGCCAACAACGGCACGATCTTCTTTCCGCGCGTGGGCCGCATCAAGGTGGTCGGCATGAACGCACAACAGGTTCAGGAAGCCCTGACGAAGGGCCTCTCGAGGACGATTCGTAATCCTCAGCTCGACGTGCGCGTGTCGGGTTTCAACAGCCAGTCGGTGCAGGTGACCGGCAACCTGCGCACGCCCGCCTCCGAAGCGATCACCGATGCGCCGCTGACCGTGCTCGACGCGATCAATCGTGCAGGCGGCGCATTGCCCGATGCGGATCTGCAGAACGTGGGCGTGACCCGCGACGGCAAGCGCTACACCGTCGACGTCGCCGCGCTGCTCGAAACCGGCGATCCGCAGCAGAACGTGCTCCTGAAGGACGGCGACATCATCGACGTGCCGGACCGCGCGAATAGCCGCGTGTTCGTGCTGGGCGAAGTCAACAAGCCGACCTCGCTGCCGATGAACCGCGGCCGCCTGACACTCGCCGATGCGCTGACCGGCGCCGGCAGCCTCGACGTCAAAACCGGCGACCCGCGTTTCGTCTACGTGGTGCGCGGCGCCGACAAGACGCTCACGCCCGACGTCTATCAACTCGACATGACCCAGGTCGACGCGCTGATGCTGATGACCAAGTTCGAACTTCAGCCGAAGGACGTGGTGTACGTGCAGGTCTCGAGCGCAGCACGCTTTAACCGCGCACTCGAACAGATCTCGCCGACCCTGCAGGACATCTTCTACACGGTCCAACTGTCCAGATAAATCGCACGCAACGGAGTATCCCTATGAGTACGTACGACATGCTGGACCACGGCCCCGCGCCGAGCAGCGACGAAGATGCGGTAATGCGCGACTTGCTGCGCATGATCATGGATCAGATCTGGTGGGTGCTCGGCATTGCCGGCTGCGTGATTCTCGCCGCGGTGATCTATACGAAGCTCGCCACGCCGGTCTATTCCGCCGACGCCCTGCTTCAGGTCGACCCGCAGAGCAACACCGGCGGCTCGCAAAGCCAGAGCGCCGTGTCATTGATGCCGTCGATCGGCCCGATGCGCACCGACGCGGAAATCGAAATCATCAAGAGCCGCGCGGTGGTCGAGCCGGTGGTCGAGCAGTTCAAGCTGAACTTCAGCACGGCTGCGAAAACCATCCCGGTGCTCGGCCAGATCTCCTCGTGGTTCGCGCGTCCGGGCCATCCGCTCGGCGCCGCCTTCGGCATGAACTCGTATGCGTGGGGCGGTGAGCAATTCGAGGTCGAGTCGATCACGGTGCCGAAATCGCTGGAAGGCGCGCGTCTGACACTGCACGTGCTCGAATACGGCCGCTATGAATTGACCGATCCGTTCGGGCAGCAAGTTCTCACCGGCGTGGCGGGTCAGGAAGCCCACGGCAACGACGTCACGCTGTTCGTCAAGACACTGGTGGCTCGTCCCGGCACCGAGTTCTACGTGACGCGCTTCAACCAGCTGGATGCGGTCGCGGCGCTCTCGTCCGGCTTACAGGTCGGTGAAAAAGGCCGTGACACCGGCGTCGTGCAACTGTCGTACATGGGCACCGATCCGCGCGCGATCACCGCGATCACCAATGCGGTGGCGGCGTCGTATCTGGCGCAACGCACTGAACGCGCGCAGGAAGAAGCGAGCCACATGCTGAGCTTCCTGAACAGTGAATTGCCGCGTCTGCGCGCCGAAGTGCAAAAGACCGAGACCGCCTTGTCGGAATATCAGTCGAAGACCGGTTCGTTCCAGCCGACCCAGGAGGCCGGGGTTTACCTTGCGGGCGGTCTGGACTACGAGAAGCAGATTGCGACGCTACGCATCCAGCGCGCGCAACTGCTGCAGCGCTTCACGGAGGAGAGCCCTGAAGTGCAGCAGATCGACTCGCAACTGGCGGCGATGTCGCGCGAAAAAGCCCGCTTCGAAGATCACTTCAGCACGCTGCCGAGTTCGGAACGCGACGCCCTGGCATTGCAGCGCGATGCCAAGGTCGCCGAAGAAATTTATGTGACGTTGCTGAACAAAACCCAGGAGCTGTCGATTTCGCGTGCCGGCACGATCGGCAACGTGCATATCATCGACCAGGCCTTGGTGCCGTCCCAGCCGGTGCGGCCCAAGTCGGCACTGATCATTTCGGCGGGCACGCTGCTCGGCATCATCGCCGGTGTTCTGTTCGCGTTCTGCCGCCGCACGTTCTTTACCGGCGTGGCCGATCCCGAGTTCGTCGAACGGCGCTTTCAGTTGCCGATCTTCGGCTCGATCGCCTTCAGTCCGGAACAGGCGCGCAGCGACCGTCAGTTGAGCGCCATGCGCAGCGCGGCCCTGCCCGCTCCCAGGTCGACGCCGACGGAGGTGCCGGTGGGCTCGTCGGGCGCCATGCCCCAGCTTCGATCGGGTTCGGCGGTCCGCCAGGGCAGCGTGCCGGTTGGCACCCAAACGGTCATTGCGTCGGGCAAGGCGCCGATGCGGCCGCTGCTGGTGAAGACCCATCCGTACGACTCGACGGTGGAAGACCTGCGTGGGCTGCGCGCGACGCTGCAATTCGGCTTGATCGATGCGCCCAACCGCATCGTGGCGATCACGAGCCCGGCGCCCTCGGACGGCAAAAGCTTCCTGTGCGCGAACCTCGCGGCCTTGATTGCGGAATCGGGCAAACGCGTACTGCTGATCGACGCCGATCTGCGGCGCGGCCGCCTCGCGCAGTATCTCGGCCGCTCGCCCAATGGCGGCTTGACCGAACTGCTGACGGGTCAGGTCGATCTGGAAGTCGCGGCTCGCGCTACGGGCGTGGATGGTTTGCACTTCATCGCGGCGGGTGCTTATCCGCCGAATCCGTCCGAGATTCTGACGTCGTCGCGCTTCAGCGAAATCCTTGCGCGCTTCGAGCAGGAGTTCGATCTGGTGATCGTCGATACGCCGCCGCTGCTGGCGGTGGCCGATGCGGCGGTGATCGCGCATATCGCCGGTTCGACGGTGCTGGTGATGCGCTCCGGCGCTCACACGGAGGGCCACGTGGCCGAAGCGCTGAAGAAGCTGCGGCGCGCGCGGGCCCGGGTAGTGGGCGGTGTGATGAACGCGGTGCCGCTCAAGACCCACAACAAGAATGGCACGTATGACTACGCGTATGCGTATACCTACTCCGCCGGCGATCCGCTCGATACTCACCAAGCACGATAGATCGGTTTAGAAGCTGTTCAACGAAGGGGCTGCACCGGATCGAGGTGCAGCCCCTTTTTATATGCTGGCGGGCAGGTTCGCGCGAAGGGGCGTTGGCGCGTAGTTTATGCGTGCGGACGTCGGCGCGGGGTTCGTGCTCAAGGACGTGTTAGCGCGCAGTTCATGCTCAAGGGCGTTGGCGCGCGGTTCGTGCTTAAGAACGTTGGCGCACGATTCATGCGTAAAGACGTTGGCGCGCCGTTCACAAGCAAGGAACAGGACTGGGACTGACGCGACAAGCGCCAACGCCGGTGGCTTGGCATGCAAGCCGCCGGCGTGGCGTGAACGGAACGAGGAAAAAGTGCAGCACAGCTAGCAGTCAGCCGAGTGGCTGACGCTTCTTGCCGCGCTCTGGCGAAGCTAGTGGCAAATGACCAAAACCGACCGTCCAGCACAGCGCACAGCACAAGGCTGGCGCTGCGCGGTTCTTACAGAAACGCGCTGACGTCGGTATGAAAACGCACGGCCAGCGCCTTCGCCACCTTTTTGCTAATGGCACGCCGGCCCGCGAGAATA
The DNA here is from genome assembly GCF_046025895.1 of Paraburkholderia sp. RL17-337-BIB-A. Lineage (NCBI taxonomy): Bacteria > Pseudomonadati > Pseudomonadota > Betaproteobacteria > Burkholderiales > Burkholderiaceae > Paraburkholderia > Paraburkholderia sp. RL17-337-BIB-A. The sequence goes on from NZ_JARESY010000001.1 coordinate 2,694,532, forward strand.
TCGCTCACCACGGTGGGCGATGCGATACCAATCAGGTCCTTTTGCTTGAGCCCGTGCGTCTCCAGCAGATGCCGCAACACTTCGCGCGGCTCCGCTTTCGGGATGGTCACGTGGCTCGCTTCCCAGCTTTCGATCAGGTCGGTGACAATCGCGAACAGATCGGCCAGCGGATCTTCCTCTTTGCCATTGAGGTGATCGGCGAGCGAGTTCGCGAGCCGCACCATCGTCTGATAGTTTTGCTCGTTGCGAATAGGCGTGATGAGTAGTTGGGTTTGCAGCGCAGCCCAGGTTTGAGCAATGTCGGGAAAGGCTCCCGGAAGGCGATCGGCATTCATGAGTTTAAATTCTTCCTCGTCCAATGGTCGTATTCCGCATGCGTCAATACATGACGAACGAACAACGACTGCCTGTTGTAGTGTATCGCCGCGATGATCCGGAAGCGGTTGCCGCCTACATCGAAAACGGTGTATTGCGGCGGCACGTAATCCACGCCGGCGAACGTCTGCTTCAGGTCGTTATAGCCATACGCGAGGCAAGCCTGCGCCAGTGAGTACCACGTCAACAACGCACTGCGCGCCTCCGGATGTCTCTTTATAAAGTCCAGCAACGCCTTCTTTGAAATGACCCGCATCGTATTTCCTCGCATGTACAGACGCGCTAATCAAGCACGCTCTACCTGCAAGGCCAATGGGATGGGATCGACGCCGATAGTCGGCCGGACGGCATAGACCGAACAGCCAGCTACGGCTTGCTACGGTACGACAACGTCATTTTATTCGCATATTGCGAACTTCTCAATATGCGAATAAAATGACAAGCAATCGCGCTTCATGGCGTCTTCGCAAAAGCACGCCACTCACGATTGCACGGCACGCAGACGCCCACGCATCAGCGTCCCCAGCTGCTTCCCTGCGCGCGGTCGCCGGGCCATGCAAGATCCTCGGTGGCCAGATCGGGTTCGATCCGCTCCGCCGCCGCCAACCGCAAACGCCAGCCCGAGGCTGCGATCGTGCGCGTCACTTCGGCCATGAAGGCGCGCCGGAAAACCGCCGCCGAAAACCGTTCGGCGTTCGCGCGGCATGCCGCCGCTGTGATCTGTCCACCCTGCCGCTCGAAGTGGTCAATCGCGTCGAGCATCGACACGACCGTTTGGCGTGCGAAATACACGCCGGTAGGACGCGCCTCGCCGATCGGCACCACCGTTTCGAGCGCCCCGCCCTTGCCGAAAGCGATGACCGGCGTGCCGCACGCCTGCGCTTCGAGCGCGACGATGCCGAAGTCTTCTTCGGCAGCGAACACGAAGGCGCGCGCGCGTTGCAGATGATCCTTGAGAACCTTGAATGGCTGATAGCCGAGGATCGTCACGTTCGGACCCGCCTTGGCGCGAATCGCCGCCATTTCCGGACCGTCGCCGATCACGATCAGCTTGCGATGCGGCGTCGCGGTAAAGGTTTCGACGATCAGATCGATGCGCTTGTACGGCACCATTCGCGAGGCGGTCAGATAGAAGTCGTCCTTGTGCGTGCACAGTTCGAACTCGTGCACGTCGACGGGAGGCGAAATCACTGCCGCCTCGCGCCGGTAAGTTTTCATCACGCGCCGCGCGACGAATTGTGAATTCGCGATCAGCCGGTCCACGCTGTTCGCCGAGTGCGAATCCCAGCCGCGCAGATAATGGAGCAACGCACGCACGGCCCACGACTTCGGCCCGCGTGTCAGATTCGCGTCGCGCAAATACTGGTGTTGCAGATCCCACGCGTAGCGCATCGGCGAATGCACGTAGCTCACGTGCGTCTGATCGGGGCCGACCAGCACGCCCTTGGCGACCGCATAGGAACTGGTGATGACGAGGTCATAACCGGAGAGATCGAACTGCTCGATCGCGAGCGGCATCAACGGCAGATACGCGCGATAGCGGCGCCGCGCAAACGGCAGGCGTTGAATGAACGACGTCGTGACAGGCTTGCCGCCTACCGGCCGGCGGTCTTCGAGGAAATCGACAAGACTGAAAAGATCGGCATCGGGAAAGCACTCGATGATCTGCTCGAGCACTTTCTCGGCGCCGCCTGGTGCGACGAGCCAGTCGTGCACGATCGCCACTTTCATGATCTCCCCGCCTATTAGTAAACGCCTCTTGGCCTTAGCAACGAGTGTAGGTGCCGCATCATTTACTGTGCGTGCGTATGCCCACATTCGACGCGCGACAGTCCGCGAATAATGAAGACTCGCCATTCGCCTCTTGCGAACGGCGCGTTCAATCTCTACGCCAGACATCGCACTCTATGCGCCCGACGCTCGACGCTTCTCCTCTCAGCCGTTCCTTGCCACGCGTTCAGCCGCCCCTGATGGATGCATCCGCGGCGCCCATATCATTCATATCGACAGCTACCTCGGCAACGCGCTCGCCGACGATGCCACGCGTGCTGTTCGTCGACCAGAGCGGCCAGCTCGGCGGCGCTGAATTCGCGCTTCTGCAACTGGCCGGAAGCTGCACTGCGCAGAGCGACGTCGTGCTGCTCTCGGACGGTCCATTCCGCGCGCGCCTGGAAGCGCTCGGCGCACGCGTGCAGGTGCTGAACGACGCGCGTGTATCGGGCATCGTCCGGCGAGCGTCCGGGTTGAACTGTCTGCGCGTGGTGCCCGGCATCGTGCGCCAGGTTCGCGCGATCGCGGCGCGCGCGCGAGCGTTCGACGTGCTGTTTCTCAACACGCAAAAAGCACTCGTGCTGGGCGCGCTCGGCAAACCGCTGCATCGCAAACCGGTGATCTGGTATCAGCACGACATCCTCACACGCGAGCATTTCGGTCGCGTGCAGTTGAGCGTCATCAAGTGGCTGGTGCGCTTCGCCGTCGATCACGTGGTGGCGAATTCGCAGGCGTCGAAGCAATCGTTGATCGCGCTGACCGGCATCGCGGCCGACTCGGTGCCGGTCATCTACAACGGCATCGACGCCGGCGCGTTCCAGCGTATCGACGGCAGCGACATGGCCGCGCTGCGCCGGCGCCTGGGCTTGCCCGAGCATGCGTGGCTCGCGGGTCTGTTCGGCCGCCTCGCGTCGTGGAAGGGTCAGCACATTGCGCTCGAGGCCATGGCGCGGCTGCCCGACGTGCACCTGGTGCTGGTCGGTGCGCCGCTATTCGGCGAGGACGTCTATGCGCAAGGTCTGCACGAGCAAGCGGAGAGATTGGGTGTCGCGGATCGCGTGCATTTCGCGGGCTTTCAGGACGACGTGCCCGCGTGGATGAAAGCGATGGATGTGATCTTGCATACGTCGACGGAGCCGGAGCCGTTCGGTCGCGTGATCGTCGAAGGCATGGCGGCGGCGCGCCCGGTAATCGCCGCGGCCGCGGGCGGCGTGCCCGAGATCGTGCGGCATCGGCGCAACGGCTGGCTGGTGAAACCGGCGGACGTGGCCGCGTTGGCCGAGGCGATCGGCGCCTTGCGCGCCGACCCGGCGCTGGCGCGGCGCCTCGCGGACCAGGGGCTCGCCGATGCGCAAACCGAGTTCTCAGTCGAGCAGTATTTGCAGCGGATGATGCAGGCGATCGGGCAAGCGGCGCGCTAAAGCTGATTCACGTCAACGTCGCAAAGCAAGCCCGCTGAAGCAGGCTCGCGTGCAACTGTAAAAGCGCGGTGATCAGCTCTTGCTGTACTCGATCGTCTCGACGCCCGTGTCCGTGCCGAGCATGCAGAGATTCGCGCCGCGGCCCGCGAACAGGCCCACCGTCACCACGCCCGGCCATGCATTGATATGCATTTCCAGCGTGCGAGGGTCGCTGATGCGCAAACCCTTGACGTCGATGATCTCGTTACCGTTATCGGTGATGAACGGCACGCCCTCTTTGGTCACACGCACCACCGGCACGCCGCCGAGCGCCGTCACGCGGCGGCCGATCGCGGTACGCGCCATCGGCACGACTTCGATCGGCAGCGGGAAATTGCCGAGCGTGTCGACCAGCTTGCTCGCATCGGCGATGCAGACGAACACGTCCGACACCGACGCGACGATTTTCTCGCGCGTCAGCGCCCCGCCGCCGCCCTTGATCATCGCGCCGCCGTGGTCGATCTCATCGGCGCCATCCACATACACCGGCAGCGAATCGATTTCGTTCAGATCGAGCACCTTGAAACCATGCGATTGCAGACGCGCGGTGGTGGCGAGCGAGCTCGACACGGCGCCCCGATAGCGGGTCCTGGTGGCCGCCAGCGCGTCGATGAAACAGTTCGCGGTGGAACCGGTGCCGACGCCGATCACGGAGCCTTCCGGCACGTTGGCGTTCACATAGTCGGCGGCGGCCTGGCCGACCAGTTGCTTGAGTTCGTCTTGGGTCATGGGGAATGCAGGCGAGCAGTGAAAACGACAAGTTTACCGGAGTGGCGAGGGAGTGCTGGTTTACCGGCGCCGCGAGTGGCAAAAGTGCTCGCCGTGGGCGCCGGAATGCAGTGCTTGCCGGCCACATGCGAGCCGGCCCTGTCGTGAGCACTTTGAGCGTTCGGCAAACGGCCGACGCGCGTCTCGCACGGCGCTTTGGCTTCGACCGGTGTCGAACGCAGCGCCGCACGATGTTGCAACTTACTTCTTCTTCACCGACCGCTGACGCACCGCTTCAAACAGACACACACCGCTCGCCACGGACACATTCAAACTCTCGACGGTCCCCGCCATCGGAATCTGCATGACCACGTCGCAGGTATCGCGCGTGAGGCGGCGCATGCCCTCGCCTTCGGCGCCCATCACGAGCGCGACCGGACCGTCGAGTTCGGTCTCGTAGAGGCTCTTGGTGGCCTCGCCGGCGGTTCCGACCACCCACACACCCGCGTCCTTCAGCTCACGCAGCGCGCGCGCCAGATTCGTGACGGTGATGTACGGCACCGTGTCGGCTGCGCCGCTTGCCACTTTTGCGGCCGTCGCGTTCAAACCCACCGCGCGGTCACGCGGCACGATCACCGCATGTGCGCCGGCCGCATCGGCCACGCGCAGGCAGGCGCCGAGATTGTGCGGATCGGTCACCCCGTCCAGCACCAGAATCAACGGCGAACCGTTGATACCGTCGAGCAATTCGGCCAGGTTCTGCGCGAGCGGCATGTCGGTCGCACGCGCAACCACGCCCTGGTGGCGCTCGGTATGCGCGAGACCCCACAGACGCGTTTCGTCAGCAGCGATCAGACGCACACCGGCTTCTTTCGCGGCGTGCAGGAATTCGGTCATGCGACGGTCTTTGCGCGTGGCGTCGTAATAAACCTCTTCGACCGTCGACGCGTCGTGCCGCATACGCGCGGTCACTGCATGGAAACCGTATAGAACCTTGAGACGTGACATGACTGACAAACCTTTGATTGAGCGCGCCTTGAACGCGTGCTGCTGTGATGAATACGAACCTGCTTACTGCGCTGTTACTGTCCTGCTTGCGTACCTGCCGCGGCATGTGTTCGGCGCTTGTCGGTACTCGACCTGACTACGATGAAACGAAGACCGCGCGCAACCGGTACGTCTGAACGTACCCGATGCGCGCGGTTCAAGCCGTCATGCGACTTCAGCGCTTTTTGCGGGCCTGCGGTTTCGATGCCGCCTTGGCCGGCGCGCCGCCGTGCTTCTTCGCCGCGCCGCGTGCCGCGCGCGCTTCCTTCACGGCCGCGGTTTGCGCCGGCGCGGCCTTCTTGCGCCGCCCACCCGCGCCTGCCGCTGCGCCACCAGCACCGCCATCCAGCGGCGGCAACGAACGCACGCGTGCGCCGCTGTTTTCACCGGATGCCTTGTCGGCGAGCGCCGGACGATTCACCGGCGGCTTGATCGGCGTATCGCGCACGAGACGGAAATCGATCTTGCGGGCATCCAGATCGACGCGGCTCACCTGCACGCGCACACGATCCGACAAGCGGTAACGAATGCCAGTGCGCTCGCCGCGCAACTCGTTCTTGATCTCGTCGTACTGGAAGTAGTCCGAGCCCAGTTCGGTGACATGCACGAGGCCTTCGATGAAGAGCGAATCGAGCTGCACGAAAATGCCGAACGAGGTCACGCCGTTCACCATGCCGCCGTACTCTTCACCGAGCTTGTCGCGCATGAAGTAGCACTTGAGCCAGGCTTCGACGTCGCGCGAGGCTTCGTCCGCGCGGCGTTCGTTGGCCGAGCAATGCAGACCGAGTTCTTCCCAGATCGCCACGTCTTTCGAACGATTGCGGGCGCCGTGTTTTTCCTCGTCGGCCTGTTGCATCGCGCGGGCGCGCGGCGACAGCGCCGTATTCAACTCGACGCCCTGCGGCGGCTCCGGCTGATACTTGCGGCCTTGCAAAATCGCGTAGATCGCGCGGTGCGTAAGCAGGTCGGGATAGCGGCGAATCGGGCTCGTGAAGTGCGCATACGCCTCATACGCGAGACCGAAGTGGCCAATGTTGTCCGGGCTGTAGACGGCCTGTTGCATCGAGCGCAGGAGCATGGTTTGCAACATCTGCGCGTCGGGCCGCTCGCGGATCTGCGCCATCAGCGCGGCGTAATCGCTGGCGTGCGGCTTGTCGCCGCCGGCGAGCGTGAGGCCCATGCCACGCAGGAAGGTGCGCAGATTCTCGAGCTTCTCGGCGGTCGGCCCGGCGTGCACGCGGAACAGACCCGGATGCTTGTTGCGCTTCAGGAAGTCGGCCGCGCAAACGTTCGCGGCCAGCATGCATTCCTCGATCAGCTTGTGCGCGTCGTTGCGGGTACGCGGAATGATCTGCTCGATCTTGCCCTGCGCATTGCAGACGATGTACGTCTCAGTGGTATCGAAGTCGATCGCGCCGCGCTTCTGACGCGCGGCGAACAGCGACTTGTACACGCCATACAGATTCTGCAATTGCGGCAGCAAGGCGGCACGGCGCGCGGCTTCCGGACCCTTGGTGTTTTTCAGCACCGCCGCCACTTCGGTATAAGTCAGGCGCGCGGCGGAATTGATCACGCCGGGATAGAACTGATACGCCTTCACTTCGCCGCGCGCGGTGACGATCATGTCGCACACCAGCACGCAACGGTCGACGTGCGGATTCAGCGAACACAAGCCGTTCGACAGCTTCTCCGGCAGCATCGGAATCACACGGCGCGGGAAGTACACCGAGGTGCTGCGCTCGATCGCGTCCGCGTCGAGCCCACTCTTCGGATGCACATAGTGCGAGACGTCCGCGATCGCGACGATCAGGCGGAAGCCCTCGCCGCGGCCGACCTGAACCGGCTCGCAATAAACCGCGTCGTCGAAGTCGCGGGCATCTTCACCGTCGATCGTGACGAGCGGCACGTCGCGCAGATCGATGCGATGGCGCGCGTCGACCGGACGGACTTCGTCGGGCAGCTTCGCGGCTTCGTCGAGCGCGGCCTGGCTGAATTCGTGCGGCACGCCGTACTTGCGCACCGCGATTTCGATTTCCATGCCCGGGTCGTCGATATCGCCGAGCACTTCCACCACGCGGCCGAGCGGCTGCGAATGACGGCTCGGAAAATCGGTCAACTCGACCACCACCACCTGGCCGACCTTGGCCTTCTTGGTGTTTTGCTGGATCAGAATGTCGTGACCGATACGCTTGTCTTCAGGCGCGACGATCAGCGCGCCATTCTCGTTCAGCAGACGGCCGATCACGCGTTTGTTGGCGCGATCCGTGACTTCGACGACATGCCCTTCCGGCCTTCCACGCCGGTCATAGCCGACGATGCGCGCAAGCACGCGATCGTTGTGCATGACCTTCTGCATTTCGCCGGTGGGCAGGAACAGATCGTCCTGACCGTCGTCGCGAATGAGAAAGCCGTAGCCGTCGCGATGGCCCTGCACGCGGCCCGCGACGAAGTTCGACGGATGGGTCAGCTGATAGAGATTGCGCTGATCGAGCCGGATCTGGCCGTCGCGCTCCATGGCGCCCAGGCGCTTGAAAAATCCTTCGCGCTCCTGGCGCTTGATCGACAGGGCTTCGGCGATGTCGTTCGCGGCAAGCGGCGCTTCACTCGTGCGCAGAACACCGAGGATTTCTTCGCGGCTTGGGATCGGATACGGAAATTTGCTCAAGGGCTTGTCGATGATTTTTTCTCGTTGCATGGACGTCGGTCAGCGATGTGGCTCGGCTTAAGAAGCGTTTGGGTTGCGCTTAAGTTGCACTTGCGAGTTGCACTGCAATTGCACTGGAGATTCTGCTCGGGTCCGGCTCGTTCAAGTCTGAGTCCGACGGGCGTGTGCACCGTGCCAACGAACTACTGCGAGGCATTCTAACACCCGTCTTGCGTGCCACGCGGCCCCTCAATAGTCGCTGTGAGCCGCCTGCACGCTCGCTGCAGCGTCGTTTAAGCGACTTTTGAGAAACCCTTGACAGCTCTGAATCTGTCGCTATAATGGCGTTCTTTGCTGTTCATCACCTGCCCAGGTGGCGAAATTGGTAGACGCACTAGGTTCAGGTCCTAGCGGTGGCAACACTGTGGAGGTTCGAGTCCTCTCTTGGGCACCAGATTCAAAAGTAAAGCCGCCTCCGGGCGGCTTTACTTTTTTGTGCAAGGTTTGGGTGAAGCTATGTGATCCGGGTCTGTTTCTTCTGAGCGGATTGCGTGATTAGCAGGACGGTTGCGTCGACGTGAGTCGGCCGTGATTGAGCAGTGGGGTTTTGCCTCGCTGCGCTTCACCAACCGGGCGATTGATGAAGCGATAGTTTGTTTGCATGAAGGGATTGACACGCTGCATCAGCTCGCTAAAATAGCGGTCTAGCTTGAAGACGTGCCCAGGTGGCGGAATTGGTAGACGCACTAGGTTCAGGTCCTAGCGGTGGCAACACCGTGGAGGTTCGAGTCCTCTCCTGGGCACCATTAGTTGTTCCGGCGTAAGCCGATGTAGTTCGAGAAACCCCGTAAGATCAACGTCTTACGGGGTTTTTTGTTGAAGCGTCGTCGCGGCTGGCGAGTCATCGGCACTGCTAGTGCCTGGACCACGGCGCCTCGCTGTCGGCCAGCACGACGGCGTGGCCTTCGATTGCCGCACTGGCGCTCCGGCTTTCCTCAAACAAACCTTCCCGCTCGAAGTTCTGCACGAGACCGGGACCGATTCCCGAACCACCCATAATCAGTTTCAAGAATGCGCACGCATCACCGAGATGGTCGGATCGCCATCGCGAGAATGCGTCAGCAATCGCAAAACGAATCCCTCCGCTTCCCCTGCTGCTCAAGCCTGTGTTTGAGACCGCCATGCGTCCTGGCGCACACAATGCGCTGACGCTGATCGACATGACGGAACATTCGCGAGCTGTCGACGAGTTCGTGCAGTTGCGAGCCGGCTGCGCAATTCGGCATTTCGTGCGCGCTCGAATTTGCGGCGTGACTCGGTGTGAGTAGCATTCAAGCCGCCAATGCAATCGTGAGCGAAGCCGCCCCCAAGCCAACGGCGCCGGCTATTCATTCACATCGATCGCCCTCCTCGACGCACTGAAGATGTTCGACAGAACTGACGGACGTACCCGCACTGCTTGAGATCGACGAGTAGCCTCGTGACACGCGCTGTGCGGAATGTCGAGCTCGCTCACGATCATCGCCAACGGTGTTCCCTCCATCTGCGTGACCAGGCGTTCGACGACCGCGAGGGGTGACGCCGGGCCTATCAGTCTCCAATGTATTTTGCTCGTCAGAAGACAGTCGACGAGGCAAGATGCCTTCACAATATGAAATAAAATTCCAGCCTGGAACGACATGCCAACTCCCGCTGATAAGCTTTACTTACGGTGCAATACAGCCAGGCGACGTTCCGAAAACGAGCAACCCAACAAACAGGAACGCGCTGGCGATGGCATCACAGGGCGATGCCTTTCGCGCTAGCCGCGCTCAAGCGGGCGTCTCCCGGAACAGAACAACAAGCACGCCATCGACGTACTTCCGCGTTGCATTCCCATGCACCTGATGGACGATCGAAGGCAAAAGTCAAATAAGGTTCGGGGAATACCCATGTCAACCAGTAGAGAGACTCCACGCGTTACCGCCAACGTGTTCCACGCACAGTCCCAGGCGCTCCCGCTCAGATCGGCATTGCGTCGCTGGAGCCTCCGGGTGCAGTGGACGATTGCCGCGCTTAGCGCCATCGGCGCCGTCGCGGCGGCACGCTGGTACGGCAGCTATGGCGCCGTGTTGGGATTGGCGCAGTTCCTGGTGATTTTCGCGCTGTTCGGAGCCGGCCTGATTCAAGCGATCTCGACCTTGCAGGCCCAGTCGAAGGCGCTGTGCGATGGCGATCTGGTGGGAGACGTGTCGTTGCCGGGGCGCGATGAACTGGCGGCGCTGGGCGAACAGGGCCGCCTGCTCGCCTACCAGTTGTCGCAGATGGTGGCGCGCATGCGCAGCGAAGCCGAACTGATCGCCATGGGCGGGGCCCAGGCGACCCAGCATGCCACCCTGCTGTCGCAGCGCACCGAATCTCAGGCCGCCAACCTGGAGCAGACCCGTGCCTCGCTCGAAGCCTTGCTGGAAGCCGTGCGCTACAACACCGATCAGACACAGCAAGCCGATGAGCGGTCCGCCCGTGCGCATGCCGATGCAGTCGCGGGACAGGCGGCGGTGCGTGCTTCGGTCGAAAGCATCGAGCGCATCGAGCAACGTTCGCGTGAGATGGGCGAGATACTCGGGGTGATCGACGGGATCGCCTTCCAGACCAATATCCTCGCGCTTAACGCCGCGGTAGAGGCCGCCCGGGCAGGCGATTCCGGCCGCGGTTTTGCCGTGGTCGCCGCCGAAGTGCGGGCGTTGGCGCAGCGCAGCGCGCAAGCGGCAGCGGAGATCAAGAAACTGCTCCAGCATTCTCGTAACGAGGTTACCGACGGGGTCCAGGCCATCGAAGGCAGCAGGGATTTGTTGATGCGTGCGGTCGACGCGGTCAGCGAGGTGGCCGCTTTGCTGCGCGACGTCGCACGGTCGAGCAGCGAGCAGACTGCCGGGCTGCAGGAGATCGCTCAGGCGATCGAGGTGCTGGACGACATCACTCAGCGAAATGGCCAGATGGTCGGCGGTTCGGTAGAGACGGCGAGTTTGCTGCAGGCCCGAGCCGATCGACTAAGCGATGGGGTTAAATACATCCGGCTGCGACAGGGCTGTGCCGACGAGGCCCGGGCCTTGGCGGAGCGTGCGGCCCGACTGGTCGACACCGAGGGCCCGGAAAACGCCGTGCGCCGATTTCACGACCCGCAGGGCGGCTTTCACGATCGCGACCTCTATATAGTGGTTGCAGATCGGGACGACTATTTCCGTGCCTTCGGCTCCGACCCGGGGAAGGTCGGCAAGCGACGCGAAGAGGCACTGCCGGGCGAAGACCAATCCGCGATCCGCGAAGCCAGTTGGCGCGCGATCGAACAGGGCGGGGGCTGGATCGAATTCAGCGGACGGCACCCCGTTACAAAGCAACCGGTGGAAAAGATCGGCTACGTTACGCCTGCCCTCGGCGGCCGCTGGGCGGTCCAGTGCAGCGTCAACCGCGGCGACGGCCTGGTGCCGTCCAAACGCGGTTGAGCGCGGCGTCAGCACCATCTATATCAAGCCTCTTACAAGAGACTGCGCCTTCAGCAGTGCCGGTAAATGGGTGGTTACGGCCACTTCGGCGGACATCTGCTGTGCGCGGCTCGTCAGCGCAATGACACCTTTTACCTTGCCGGTGTCTCTCGTCATGATCCTGATCGGTCCGGAGACCCGCGGCATCGATTTGAACCGCATCGATTCCGCCTCGATGATCGCCCGCGCGAGCGCGGCGGCGTCGCCTGGCCGTCAAGTTGACCAAGAAACCGGTGATCGAGATTCACAAGCGCGATGAGCATTACCGCCATTCGCTGATTTCGCTCGCCGCAGCCGGCGTGATTTGTGGTCTGGGTGTCAATGGTTACCTCCTCGCCATTCGCGCGGTTGCGGATGCGTTGCGCCAGTAAACGGAGCATCACACATGAGCACAAGCATGGCATTCGAGGGACGTGTTGCGCTGGTAACGGGTGGCGTGTCAGGTATCGGGCTGGGCGAGGTCGAGCGCCTGATTAGCGAGGGCGCGAGCGCTATAGCGTGGGATATCGATGACGATAAGCTCGCCCATTGTCGCGAGCGCTTGGCCGGCGAATACTTGCGGCACATGTAGATGTGACTGTGCCGCAAGACATCGACATGTCGCTGGCCCACGCGCTCGATCGGTTCGGCAAGCTGGATATTGTCGTGAACAGCGCCGGCATTGTCGGTCCGACGCTGCCGGTCTGGCAGCTTCCGCTTGAGGCATGGGAGAGGGTCATGCGGTTGAATCTTGCCGCTACCTTCATGGTCTGCCGCGCCGCGGTGCCGCACTTGCTGGCAAATGGGTACGGGCGGATCGTCAATGTAGCGTCGATCGCAGGCAAGGAAGGTAACGCCAACCAGTCGGCGTATTCCGCTTCTAAAGCGGCTGTGATTGCCCTTACCAAATCGCTTGGCAAGGAGTTGGCTCAGCACAACGTGACAGTCAACGCGATCGCACCGGCGTCCGTGCAAACCGAACTGCTTGCTCAAATGCCCGTGGACCAGCTCCGTGCGCTGCAAGGCCGGATCCCAATGGGACGGCCCGGTTTGGTAGAAGAAATCGCCGCACTCGTGCGTTGGGTGTGTTCGGAAGAATGCTCGTTTTCGACAGGTGCCGTGTTCGATGCTTCAGGCGGTCGTGCGACTTATTGATCGAGCCGCACGTAACGCACAGCCTCTTGCGCCTCCAGCCATATAATCTGCAGCATGACTGCCACCTGCTCGACAAGGATCACCTAACCCGCGCGATCGAACGAGGTCATTTCCACATGGATCACTATGTCTTTTCGGCCTTCGTGCTGGTGCTCCTTCTTTCGAGTGCAGCGCTTGGGTCGTATGTGCGCTCAAGACTGGCAGATCACCATTTCGAGGAAGCCTCGCTTGCCGCGATGCGGATTGCCGTTGGTCTCGTGGCGACGCTGTCGGCATTGGTGCTTAGCCTGCTGATTTCGTCCGGAAAGTCCTCGCTCGACCTGGTCAACACTGCGCTCCAACATAATGCTGTCACGATGATCCGGCTGGACCGAACCTTGTCCCAGTTTGGCCCATCGGCCGACGGCCTGCGCCTTCAGATAAAGAACGACTATGCCCGATGGATCTCCTTCCTGTTTTCCAACAAAACGGGAACGACCGCAGAGGCAGAAACGCGAGAAATCCTCCAGAGTACCTACGACATCCAGGGGCGCATTTTCGCTTTACAGCCCCTCGGCTCTTCGCAGGAAAGACTCCGTGACCGTGCGATGGAACTTTGGGACGAGATATTTGCCGGTCGATGGCTCGCATTCGAACACAGAAAGGGCTTGATTCCCACTCCTTTAACTGTGGTCCTCGTTGGCTGGCTGGCTGTCATATTCGGCATATTCGGTTTCAGTGCGCCCAGAAACTGGAGCATGTGCGTCGTATTTCTTCTTTGCGCCCTATCGGCCACGACTGCCGTGTTTGTTGTCCTCGATCTCGACACGCCATTTCAGGGAATGGTCAATGTGTCGAAGACGCCGATGCTGGATGCACTCAATTTCATCGGAAAATAACCTGAAGCACATCGCTTGCGAAGCATGCCCGCACGCTAATTCTTCTCTCATTCTGCCGCGTGATGATGCAGCGATGGATCACGAACGGCATAGGCCGGCTTGTTCCACTGTTCCATTACAAGAACACCAATCCCTGGCAAGACACGGCAATAAATTCGTGAGCGCTGCGGGACGATTCAGAAAGAGGCCGTGAGGAGCGCGCCGAGCCACACGCGCAACGCCGAGATCTCCTCCTCACACACCGAATGCGGCATCGGATACGCGTTCCAGTCGACGTTGCAACCTTTCGCGATCGCAAAGTCACGCGCGGCCTCCCCTAACTGGATCGGCAACACGTCGTCGTATAGGCCATGCGCGGCAAAAATCGGCGTGCTGCTGTTTGCAGTGCTCAACCGGCTGTCCACAAAGCCTCGCGACGGCACGTAACCCGACATCACGATCAGGCCGGCAAGCGCCTCAGGGTGCGTCAGTCCGGCTGAATAGGTCATCGCCGCGCCTTGCGAAAAACCCGCGAGAAAGATGTTCGAAGTCGGAATGCCGCGCTGGTTCTGTGCTTCGATCAATCGCCGCACGGTCGCGCAAGACGATTCGATACCGGCTTCGTCGACTTGCCGATTAACGTCCTGAAACGACCGGATGTCGTACCACGCGCGCATCACGTAGCCATCGTTTGCGGTAACGGCAATCTCCGGCGCATTGGGAAACACGAAGCGCACAGCGGGCGCATCCGTTAGACGTAGTTCGGGGACAAGCGGCACGAAGTCATTGGCGTCGGCGCCGAGACCGTGCATCAGGATGACGGCGAACTTTGGATTCGGCGCAGTTTCGATTTCGATGGTTGGTGATGGTTCGGTCATGTATCGCAACTCCTCGGTTTCAGGAAACGTCCAGGTGATCGGGATCGATGCAGGCAGGATACCGCAGAGCGACACCGGCCACTCCCGTCGATCACATGGACCATAGCCTTGCGTAGCTTCAAACTAATTCAGCGCTAACTCTGCGTGTTCATGATGGCCTCATCGGATCGGAGGACACAAACATCATGAAGCTCTCAAGAATCACACGCGTAGCCTTACCCATGGGCTTGATCGCCATTGCGCTCACCGGCTGCGCGGTCATTCCGCCCACTGGCCCCTCCGTCGTCGCATTGCCGCCAAATGGCAAACCGATCAGCGTGTTCCAGCAGGAAGACTACACATGCCGGGACTACGCCTTCCACGCGGATAATCGCGCCGCACCGGTTCACGGCGAGATACCGAACGGCGTCGGCAGCAGTGCGATCGGAACCGTGGGCGGAGCGGCCGCTGGCGCGCTGTTCGGCGCCGCGGCGGGAGACGCGGGCGTCGGCGCAGCGATCGGTGCGGGCGCGGGCCTGCTGCTTGGCAGTGTGGTGGGCGCAAACGGCGCACAAGCCACCTCGGCCAGTCTGCAGGCACAGTACAACGCAGCCTACGCGCAATGCATGGCCTCAAAGGGCAACAGTATTTCCCAACCGGCCGTCTATACGACGGCGCCGGTCGCGTACGCACCGCGCCCCGTCGTTTACGGCTATCCGCAACCCATGGGCTACTGGTCTTATTGACTTCTCCAGCTAATTTTTTTCTTACTCTACCGCGCGATGATGCGGCTATGGATCACGAACAGCGAAAGCCGCTTTCGTGGCTGACCTACCCGTCTATGAGGTACTCGGAATGTTCGCGAAGATTCTCGTCGCAGTCAGTGACAGTTCCGCCGACGCTGTCCTGGCGTCTGCCATTGAAGCCGCACGAAAGTACGATGCACAAATTGTCGCGCTCCATGTAGTCGACCCAACGCCCTGTTATTTGGGACCCGCAGACTGTAACTTTGACCTGATCGTCGAGGCCATGAAGGCACATGGACGCAAAGTGGTCGCGCATGTCAGGAATGTGCTGGACAGGCAGGTGCATTTAGCGGAAGTCCATATGGTTACGCTGCCGATGTCCGGAATGACGATTGGTCGCGCAATCGCTATTGCTGCCGACGAGATCGGTGCTGACCTGATTCTTCTCGGCGAACGGAGTTCGTTCCGGTGGCACTGGCTAAGTGAAGACGTGGCATCGGAGGTAGTGCGCTGTTCCGGCAGGCCAGTCCAGATCGCGGACGACCGGATCAATGCATGTCATCGCCAGCGAGTGTGTGTTCGGAGTGCGCACGTAATTAATGGTACGTCGTCGTAGACGACTGCAGCTTCGTCAGTACGCCGCGTTTGAATCGGAACCAGCCTTGCGAGCTTTGCATCACGACTTCATCGTCTTGCCAGAACACGCGCTTGACCGTCATGCGCTTACCCGAGCGCTGCACAAGTGGCGGACGGTGGCGAAAGTCGTACAGCACCGGTCCGGAATCAGTCTGCACGAGCATGCGTGTGACGGTGTCACCTGCGTTGCCGACGTCATCGAAATGCGTGAGCGCGCTCGCACCGAAGCGATCGAAAATCTCCTTGTCGAGCATCCCCACGAAATCGCGGTCGACGCGCACGAATTGCAGGTTGCCCGATGGCGTGACGAGCGGGCCCAACGCGGTGCTTTGCGCATGAACGCAAGTCACGAAAAAGGTGGCTGCGAACGCAGCGAGGAGCAGTCGTCTCATGGTTTCTTGTAGATTCAGCGGCGTCTCCGACGACGGAGCACGACCCGCAATCGTTCCTTGGGAGCATTATCGTCAATTTTTTGTGGACACGTCGAAGGTCGTTACTGGCCCATCGCAGTCTCATGCGATAGGACTACATCGACGACACGCAGATTGTGAAAGCCGGCGACCCGGTCGTCACGCTGGACCCGGCCGATTCGCCCGTCGCGTCTGATTTGTTCCGCCGAAGCACAAGTGTTTGTCTACGCCGGGTATTCGAACTCGACGCCAAAGCGCCTAGATTAGCTCCCTATCGGAGCCATGAGCCCGATCAGCATCAGAGTCCACTCAATTTGATTCGGAGCTTCACTATGAGCACGTCACAAAAGGTCGTCGTCGTTACCGGCGCATCGCAAGGCATCGGCGCAGAGGTCGTCAAGGCATTCCGCAAGCTCGACTATCGCGTGGTCGCCACTGCGCGCAGCATCAAGCCGTCGGAGGATCCCAACATCCTGACCGTGGCCGGCGACATCGCCGACCCGGCAACCGCCCGCCGCGTGATCAGCGAAGCCGTGAAGCAGTTTGGCCGCATCGATACGCTCGTCAACAACGCCGGCGTCTTCATCGCCAAGCCCTTTACCAGCTATACAGTTGAAGACTATGCGACGATAGCGGGCGTGAACCTGACTGGTTTCTTCTACATCACGCAGCTTGCCATCGCGGAAATGGAGAAGCATTCCAGTGGCCACGTCGTCAGCGTCAGCACCACGCTGGCCGAGCACGCGATCGACGGCGTGCCTTCGGTACTCGCCTCGCTCACGAAGGGCGGCCTGAACGCGGCAACCCGGTCCCTCGCGATCGAATACGCCAAACGCGGCATTCGTGCCAACGCCGTCTCGCCGGGCATCATCAAGTCGCCGATGCACGCGGTCGAAACGCATGCGGCACTCGGCGCGCTCCATCCGCTGGGTCATATGGGCGAGATGAGCGATATCGTCAACGCGATCGTGTATCTGGATTCCGCCCCGTTCGTCACCGGCGAGATCCTGCATGTCGACGGCGGCCAGAGCGCCGGGCACTAAGCGCGACCGGGAAACACCTGCAATGCCGGGCATCGTCCCACACGACCGGACGCCGCTGCTAGCCGGCGGCTGGTTCGTCAATCACGATAAAGGAGAACACCATGCCAATCGTCACGATCCAGGTAACCCGCGAGGGCACGAGGCCAGGCGTCGACTCGGTCACCGCGGAAGAAAAGGCTGAACTCATCAAGGGCGTCAGCCACCTGCTGCTCGACGTGCTGAACAAGCCGCTCGAAGCAACCTCTGTGGTCATCCAGGAGGTGGAAACGGAGAACTGGGGCTGGGGCGGTCTACCGGCTGACGAATATCGCAAGCAACGAGGCTTGAAATAGCGGCGTTCGCCGAGCCGTGATCACCGGCCCGCCGGCTCGAACAGCGAAGGTCGCCGCCAGGGCAAAAGTCTTATCGAGCCTTGCCCGCGCCACTCCAATTGAAGCCAGAACCAAACTGCAGCGCCGGCGCCCACTTGACGCATCCCTGATAACTCAACACGGCACCGCCGACGGCGAACAAAACCGGGATCAGAAAATCGTGGCTCACCCGCGTAAATTCGAAAACGAGAACAACAGCCGTAATCGGCATCTGCATCGATGCGGCCAGAAACGCCGTCGCGCCGACAACAGCAAAAGCGCCGAACGAAGCCCCGGGCCAAAACAGACTCCAGACGCCGCCAAGTACGATCGCCAGCAACGCGCCATTGGCAAGCCCGGGTGTCAACAGACCGCCTTCAGCGCCCGCGCGCAGACTACTCGCGGTAATCACCACCTTCAGCACCAGCAACATCGCCGCGAGACTCATCGTCAGGTCGCCGTCGAACGCCAGTGTCGCAGGTCCTTTGCCATTGCCGAGCAACTGCGGAAAATGCATCGCCAGCACGCCGATGATCGCGAAGTTCAACAGCGACAACACCGGCAAACGCCAATCCTTCGGCGCATCCGCGCGCGCGCGCTTCGTGATCTCCGTAAAACCCCACGCCGCAACACCGAAGATCGGCCCGCACACTACGGCCCACACCAGCAGCGACGTACTCACCGTCAACGGCGGCACCAGATACTGATGCTCGTTGCCCAGACCGGCCTGCGCGACCAGCGCCGCCACCGCGGAGGTCACCACGGCCGGCACCACGGCCTTCCAGCCAAACGTACCCAACAGAACCTCGAGCACGAACACCGCGCCGCCGAGCGGTACGTTGTAGACGGCGGCCAGACCCGCGCCCGCACCACACGCAACCATGATCCGGCTCTGCTCGACCGATAGCCCAGCGCGATGCGACAACCATCCGGCCAGCATCGAGCCGATCTCGCGCGGCGCCACTTCGCGCCCGAGCGGCGAGCCCAGCGCGACCGTCACGATCTGCAGCAACGCATGCACGGTCGTGCTCAGCAAGGGCATACGCGGATCGTCCGATTTGACGGCCTGGCGAATGCTCACGAGCGGCCGCCCGAAGCGATACAGCAACCACCAGCCGAGTCCTGCCACCAGTCCGCAAATCGTCAGAACCAACACACGCCGCTCAGGCTCGGCATCGGTGACACCTTGCAGAAAACTCTCGCTGCTGATGACATGCGCCACGCTATAGCCGTATGCGAGATGCTGGATGCTGTGCAGCAGCAAGGCGAGCAACATACCGCCGAAACCGGCGCCGACGCCGGTCAGCAAAGTGACTGCGGCCAGCACCGCCAGTGGACGCTGCCCGCGGCGAACAGGCTCCGAAGTGATTGATTTGAATGACATGGTGCGGTAACGCAAGCGACATTAATAAAGATAGCCGCCATCTTATTCTGCGCCGCAACATGAATCCAATTGATTTTTCTGCTCGACTAATGCGGTATACGCATATATTGCCGACACGACCTCCCTTGGCGAGCCGCAGTGATACCTGCACACATGCGCGAACCGCGCGAGTGTCGCCGCTACCGATACCCAAACATTGCAAGTCACATTGACCGGATTTCCATCCGCAGACATGAAATAAACATTACAAATAACAAACAATAAATCAAACACCATTAATACAATAATTACATTAAGCCGACATTTGCCATGCATTGAGATTTTCACCGGAATTCGTTCCAGGTATTAATACGGATAAACGGGGGTTCATTCATGCAAGCGCTTAACGCTCGGCGTACACTCGCTCGAAGTCCGTACCACGGGGCGTACAGGGCTGTAGAGCCACCCGTCGTCAAACACGGGTTATTGAAGACTCAGGAGAACAATCAATGAGCTGGACACGGGAACAGAGAAACGTCACGATCGCCGCCTATCTAGGCTGGACCCTGGATGCATTCGATTTCTTTCTAATGGTGTTTGTATTGAAAGATATCGCGGCGGAGTTCAATACAAAAATTCCCGAGGTTGCCTTCGGCATTATGCTGACCCTGGTGATGCGTCCGGTCGGCGCATTGATTTTCGGCTGGCTTGCCGACAAATACGGCCGTCGTCCCACGCTGATGGTCAACATCGCGTGCTTCTCGCTGCTGGAACTGCTGTCCGGCTTTTCGCCCAACCTCGCCACCCTGCTCGTGCTGCGCGCCCTGTTCGGCATCGCGATGGGCGGCGAATGGGGAGTAGGCGGCGCACTGACGATGGAAACCGTACCGCCGAAATCGCGCGGCATCGTCTCGGGTCTTCTGCAGGCCGGTTATCCGAGTGGCTATCTGCTCGCCTCGATCGTGTTCGGCGTCTTCTATCAATACATCGGCTGGCGTGGCATGTTCTTCGTCGGCGTGCTGCCGGCGTTGCTCGTGCTGTATGTGCGTGCGCACGTGCCGGAGTCGCCGGCCTTCAAGACGCTCGAAAAGAAAGCGCGTCCGGGTCTCATCGCCACGCTGAAGCAGAACGTCGGGCTGTCGCTCTACTCGATCGTGCTGATGACCGCGTTCAACTTTTTCTCGCACGGTTCGCAGGATCTGTATCCGACCTTCCTGCGCGTGCAGCATGGTTTCGATGCGCATACGGTGTCGTTGATCACGATCACGCTGAACATCGGCGCGATCTGCGGCGGTCTGTTCTTCGGCTACATGTCGGAGAGGATCGGCCGCAAGCGCGCGATCTTCATCGCCGCCTTGATCGCATTGCCGGTGCTGCCGCTGTGGGCTTTCTCGTCCACACCGGTGCTGCTCGCCGTCGGCGCGTTCCTGATGCAGATCTCCGTGCAAGGCGCGTGGGGTGTGATCCCGGTGCACCTGAACGAAATCTCGCCCGATGAAATTCGCGCGACGTTCCCGGGCCTCGTGTATCAGCTCGGCAATCTGATCGCGTCGGTGAACGGCCCGCTGCAAGCGAGCGCCGCCGAAGCGCACGGCAACAACTACGCGCTGATCATGGCCGTGGTGATCGGTATCGTGGCGGTGGTGATCGCCGCGCTGATTCCGTTTAGCCGCGAACGCCGCGGCATCGACATGACGCAGTCGGCGAAGCAGGTCGCGGCACAGCTTTAAGCGTTCGAACTAAACGGCTATTTCGCCAGCGAGTTATCGGGCACAATAGCGGCAAAGGCGGTTCGAACCGCCGCAAAACAACGCGGGAACACCGCAAACGCAGGGCCAAAACAGGTAACTGGCAATACGAGGCCGTTCCGATTTCGATCGGAACGGCCTTTTTTATTTCCGCGCGGTTTGACGCGCCCGCGCGCATTGGAAAGACGGACCTTCGTCAGGTCTTCTAGAGGAGTTAGTCCACATCGAACCCTTGATCGCAGTCCTGATCCTTCTTTATCCTGAAAAAAACGGCTGTTTCAAATAGTCATTTGAATCGCATGTTTGCGGGCCGGATGCCCGGCAACTGGGAGACGCAAAATGGCAGTTCGCACAACAGGCCGGCATGCCGGCGACACGAAGTCCCGCATCCTCGACGCCGCTGAAACTCTCTTCATCGACTGCGGCTATGAGGCCATGTCCCTGCGCCAGATTACTTCGCGTGCCGAAGTGAATCTCGCGGCGGTCAACTATCACTTCGGCAGCAAGGAATCGCTGATTCATTCGATGCTGTCGCGCCGGCTCGACCGGCTCAACCAGGAGCGGCTCAAGCTGCTCGACCGCTTCGACCACATGCTCGGCGCGCGTCTGACCTGCGAGCACGTGCTCGGCGCCATGTTCATTCCCGCGCTGCGGCTGTCGCGCGAACCGCGCGTCGGCGGCAAGGCTTTTCTGCGCCTGCTGGGCCGTGCTTATACGGATCCGTCGGCATTCATTCGGGACTTTCTGAATGCGCATTACGCGTCGGTGGCCGTGCGCTTTTTCGATGCGTTCCAGCGTGCGCTGCCGCATCTGCCGCGTGAAGAACTCGGCTGGCGTCTGCACTTCGCGATCGGCGCACTGTCCGGGGTGTTGGCCGGCACCGATACCGACAGCCTGATTTCCGAGTTCTCGCAGGGTAAGTCGATGAACGACCTGCAACTGATCGCACGTCTCGCTTCATTGATGGTGGCCGCACTGAAGGCACCGCTGCCCGACGGCTCGCAACTGGCCACGTTCGCGGCCGTGCTGGGCGACGCCACCGAGAGCGGCCCGGAAGCTCAGGTGGAAGGCCTGAACCCTGCTGCGGGTACGCAGCAGGGTTCAGGCGCGTTTGAATCGTCGTCGCCGGCAGTCTCGGACGGTGAACGCCGCGGTGGCAATATGGAGGCGTGTGCGTTTCAGCCCGCGTTGCACGGCACGGCCTGAACAGGAGCCGGCGCGGGCGGCGCTACTACAGGCCGTCCGCGTGCAAGCATCATGAATACCGCCTACCCGAGCAACACGTCTACGTCCCGCACCTGGACAACGTCACGCAGTCGAACTGCAGACACGACACGAACAGCGAAAGAGGCGCGACTCGAAAGCCGTCCAAGAGCCACTGAAAACGCGACTGAAAAGCGCGGCCCAAAGGCGCCTCGAGAGCGCACCGAGCACGCGGCTTACAGCAACACTGCCAGTAGAAGATCGACAGAACGCGAGCCGTCCGCGACCCGTGGATGCGTTCGCACGCACCATCGAAACAGGAGGAAACGTCATGCCGTGGTTCATCCTGCTACTCGTCATTGCCGCTCTGGCGCTCGTCTATGTGCAGGCGCGCGCCTCATGGTGGCTTGCCTTCATGATCGTCTGGGTGGCGGCCGCACATCTCAGTGGAGCAGCGGGTGCGGTGGCGACAACGTTACTCGCGATCGTCTTCGTCCTCCCCGCCCTCGTCCTCACGATCAAGCCGCTGCGCCGCGCGTGGCTCACGAAGCCGGTGCTCGACATCTTCCGCACAATCCTGCCCGAGATGTCGCCGACCGAGCGCGACGCGATCGAAGCCGGCACGGTCTGGTGGGACGCCCAACTGTTCTCCGGGCGCCCGCATTGGGACACGCTGCTCGGCTACGGACCGGCCACGCTCACCGCGGAAGAACAGTCGTTTCTCGATGTCGAATGCGAGCACCTGTGCGATCTCGCGAACGATTGGGAAACCACCATGGTGTGGCAAGACCTGTCGCCGAAAACCTGGCAGTACATCAAGGAACGCGGCTTTCTCGGCATGATCATTCCGAAGCAGTACGGCGGCAAGCAGTTCTCCGCTTACGCGCATTCGCAGGTCATCATGAAGCTCGCCACGCGCTGCTCGGCCGCCGCCGTTTCGGTGATGGTGCCGAACTCGCTCGGCCCGGCCGAGTTGCTGATGCACTACGGCACCGAAGAGCAGAAGAACCACTATCTGCCGCGCCTCGCGCGTGGCGATGAGATCCCCTGCTTCGCGTTGACGAGTCCGTACGCCGGTTCGGATGCGGCGGCGATCCCCGACGTCGGCATCGTCTGCAAGGGCACGTTCGAAGGCCGCGAGACGCTCGGCTTTCGTGTCACATGGGACAAACGCTACATCACGCTCGGACCGATCGCGACCGTGCTCGGGCTGGCGTTCCGCGCCCTCGATCCGGACCATCTGCTCGGCTCGAATGACGCACCCGGCATCACCTGCGCGCTGATTCCGACCGACCATCCGGGGGTCAACATCGGCCGCCGTCACTGGCCGCTGAACGCGGTATTCCAGAACGGCCCGAATTCGGGCAAAGACGTCTTCATTCCGCTCGACTGGGTGATCGGCGGCCGCGCGCAAGTCGGCAACGGCTGGCGCATGCTGATGGAATGTCTCGCTGCCGGCCGGGCGATTTCGCTGCCGTCGTCGAATGTGGGGATGGCGAAGATCGCCGTGCGCGGCACCGGCGCCTATGCCGCGATTCGCCGTCAGTTCCGCACCGCCGTCGGCAAATTCGAGGGCGTGCAGGAAGCGCTTGGCCGCATGGGCGGCAATCTCTACGTGATGGATGCCGCGCGCCGTTTGTCCGCGCATGCGGTGGACCTCGGCGAGAAACCGTCGGTGATTTCGGCGATCGCGAAGTATCACATCACCGAACGCGCCCGCATGGTCATCAACGACGGCATGGACATCGCCGCCGGCAAGGGCATTTGCATGGGGCCGTCGAATTTTCTCGCGCGCGCCTATCAGCAGGTGCCCATCGCGATCACCGTGGAAGGCGCGAACATTCTCACGCGTTGCCTGATCATCTTCGGTCAGGGTGCGATTCGCTGTCATCCGTATGTGCTGAAGGAAATGGCGGCCACGCGCGAAACGGATCGCGCCCGCGCGCTGCGCGATTTCGATGCGGCCTTTTTTGGTCACGTCAGCTTCACGCTCTCCAACGCGGTGCGCGGTTTCGTTTACGGCATCACGGGCGGCGCGTTCATCGCCAGGCCGCGCATGGCCTACGCGCCGCTGCTGTCGTACTACAGCGCGGCGACCCGCCTCTCGACTGCATTCGCGTTGCTCGCCGACGTCTCCATGTTCGTGCTCGGCGGCGATCTGAAACGGCGTGAACGCATTTCCGGACGTCTGGGCGACGTGCTCTCGCAGCTCTATCTGATCTCCGCGACACTCAAGCGTTTCGAAGACGAAGGCCGGCAGGAAGAAGATTTGCCGCTGGTGCGCTGGGGCGTCGAAGATTCGCTGTACAAGGCGCAACACGCGCTCGACGGGGTGCTCGCGAATTACCCGAACCGCCTCGCCGCGGGTCTCGTGCGTGTTCTCGCATTCCCGTTCGGCCTGCCCTATCGCGAGCCGTCCGATCGCCTCGGCACCGAGATCGCGGAGCTGATGCAAACGCCGGGCGCGGCGCGCGAGCGCCTCGTGTCCGACTCGTATGTGCCGCATCCGGATGTCGATGCGTTGGGTTACGGCGAGCTCGTGTTCGAGCTGAACCCGCGCTTCACGCAAATCGAGCAGAAGCTGCGCGAAGCGGTCAAACAAGGGCTGCTCGAACCCATGCCGCAGAGCCTGCCGCAATTGGCGGCGTGGACCGAAGCGGCGCAGCAGAAAGGCCTGATCGACGCCGACGATCGTCGCGTGCTCGACGACTATGCGCGCTATGGCGCGGAGGTCGTGAAGGTCGACGACTTCCCGGCCGACTTCGACATGCTCGCCAACTTGCAACAGCGCAAGGACGCGCTCGAAAAAGCGTTGGAGCTCGCGGCCTGAGCGCCTTGAAAAAACATCCAGGCGGGGCACCTCCCGATGCCCCAAACTGGGTGCACACTGACACACGTCCGAGCCCCCAATCCCCAACGGGACTTCCTTCGGAGCGGGGGACATCCTCCGGACGTGGCCAGCGGAGCAACGAACAATATGAACGACTCTTACCTGAACTTCGTCAATTCGCCGTTCGGCGCGCGCCTCGCGCGCTCGCTAGGCTTACCGAGGCCCGAGGTACTGCGCCGCTATCGCGCCGACCAGCCTGAGTTCGGCGGCCTGATCGCGATCGGCGCGGGCCGCGAACCGTATCTGCTCGACGCGCTCGCGAATCTCGTCAACAGCATCGGCGTGACCAGCGTGGCACACGAAAGCGCCGGGCTGTGGGTGCCGCTTGCGAATCGCCATGGTCTGATGACAGGCCGTTTCGAACCGGCGGAGTCCGGTTCGCATGGCAAGCTCACCGCGCTGCTGTTCGATGCGAGCGGTATCGAGGACAGCAGCCAGCTCGAACCGCTGCATGGCTTCTTCCACGACACCTTGCGCTCGCTCGGCAAGTGCGGCCGCATCATCGTGCTGGGGCGTCCGCCGGAAACCTGCGCGACGCCACGCCAATGGACCGCGCAGCGCGCGCTCGAAGGCCTGACGCGTTCGCTCGGCAAGGAAGCGCGACGCGGCATTACTGCGAATCTGGTCTACGTGGAACAGGGCGCCGAGAACGGCATTGAGGCGACGTTGCGATTTTTTCTATCGCCGCGCTCCGCGTATGTGTCGGGCCAGGTGGTGCGCATCGGCGTGCGCGCCGGTGCCGACGCCTTGCCGGCGTTCGACTGGAACCAGCCGCTGGCGGGCCGGCGTGCGGTGGTCACCGGCGCGGCGCGCGGCATCGGCGCTTCGATTGCGAGCGTGCTCGCCGCTGAAGGCGCGCACGTCATCGGCATCGACATCCCGTCGGCCCGCGACGCGCTCGATGCGACGATGCGCCAGTTGAACGGCACCACCCTCGCCTTCGACATCGCCGCGCCCGAAGCGCCCGCGCAGATCGCCGCGGCGCTCGACGAACAAGGTGTGGATATCGTCGTGCACAACGCGGGCATCACCAGGGACAAGACCATCGCAAAGATGACCGATGCCGCGTGGCAAAGCGTGATCGACATCAACCTGTCCGCGCAGGAACGGATCGACGACGCCCTGCTCGCGGCCGGCATCTTGCGCGACGGCGGCCGCATCATCGGCGTGTCGTCGATCAGCGGCATGGCCGGCAATCTCGGCCAGACCAATTACGCCACCTCGAAAGCCGGTGTGATCGGCCGGGTGCAAAGCATGGCACCGTATCTGCGTGCACGCAGCATCACCATCAACGCGGTCGCGCCCGGCTTCATCGAAACGCAGATGACCGCGAAGATTCCGCTGACCATCCGCGAAGCCGGGCGCCGGATGAATTCGATGAGCCAGGGCGGCCAGCCGGTGGATGTCGCTCAGACCATCGGGTGGCTCGCGCATCCGGGATCGGCGGGCGTCAGCGGCCAGGTGGTGCGCGTGTGCGGGCAAAGCCTGATTGGAGCGTGAGTATGGGTGAGCCGGGTGAGCCGTTCCGCAGTGGTCACGCAGCGAGCGCGGGCCGTCCGAAGACTGTCGTCATCGAGCAGTTGCCCGCGCCGGCGAAGCTGTACGCGCGCGCGTTGTCCGGCATCGTCAAACGCGGGCGCGATACACACCTGCCGCCGTTGCGCCTGGTGCGCCCCGCCGTGGTGCTCGACCCCGGAGCGATTTCGCGTTATTCGCGGGTCTGCGGCTTCATTCCCGAACACGGCGTGCCGCTCACGTATCCGCATCTGCTCGCCTTCCCGCTGCATCTTCTGATGCTGACCGACCCGGCGTTTCCGTGGCCGGCGCTCGGCCTCGTGCATCTGGCAAACCATGTGCGGCTGCGTCGTCCGCTCGCCTACAGGGACCTGTTGCGCGTCGAGGTGGAGTTCGGCGCGCTGCTGCGGCACGACAAGGGCCAGGCGTTCGTACTGCATACCCGCATGTACCGGCGCGGCGAAGCGGTCTGGGACGGCGAAAGCGTCTATCTGAAACGCGGCGTGCCGGCGACCGGCAGTCCGCTCGATCCGCTGGAGCTCGGGAGAGACCTGCTGCAGCGCATCTCGCGCTGGCAGCTGCCGCCGCAACTGGGCCGCGACTACGCGCGCGTGTCCGGCGACTACAACCCGATTCACCTGAGCACGCTATCCGCGAAAGCATTCGGCTTTCCGCGCGCCATTGCGCATGGCATGTGGACGCTGGCGCGCGCCGCCGCCGCGCTGCAACCGCCGAAACCGCTCGCCGAGGCCGCGCTCTCCGCCGAATTCAAGCTGCCGATGTTGCTGCCGGGCGAAGCGTCGCTGTGGAGCGCGTCGCCTTCGCTGATCGAGCGCGACCTCGAGGTACGCGATATCACCGGAGAAAAACCGCATTTGCGCGGGCGCATGCAGTGGAGGCTGCTGTGAGGCGCGCGCGTGCTTTCGTTATCGCCTGGAATGGGAGCCGTCTGCCAATCGTTGTTGAGCCAGAACGAAGACAAACGCGAAGCCGAATGTAAAAGACACATTGATCACCATTCGCACCGTTCATTGATAAGGTCAATGAGAAGGTCAATGAGAGGTCAATAAGCAGATCAATAACCAGGGATCGACCCAAAGGAGCCGAGCATGTCCAACCCGCTGCCCGCCGTGCGCCGCGTCGCCATCATCGGCGGCAACCGGATTCCGTTTGCCCGCTCGAACACCGCCTACGCGACCGCGTCGAACCAGGACATGCTGACTTTCACGCTGCAAGGCCTGATCGACCGCTACAACCTGCATGGCGAACGCCTGGGCGAAGTGGCGGCCGGCGCCGTCATCAAGCATTCGCGCGATTTCAACCTGACGCGCGAATCCGTGCTGTCCACCACAGTCGCCCGGGAAACGCCCGCCTACGATGTGCAGCAGGCCTGCGGCACCGGGTTGGAAGCGGCCATTCTGGTCGCCAACAAGATCGCGCTCGGGCAGATCGAAGTGGGCATCGCGGGCGGTGTCGATACGACATCCGATGCGCCTATCGGCGTCAACGAGCGCATGCGCAAGATCCTGCTCGAAGCAAATCGCGGCAAGAGCACCGGCCAACGTGTCGGTGCGCTGACCAAACTGCGGCCCGGCATGTTTTTCAAACCGCTGTTGCCGCGCAACGGCGAACCGCGTACCGGACTTTCAATGGGCGAGCATTGCGAACTGATGGCCAAGCGCTGGAACATCTCGCGTGAAGCGCAGGACGTGCTGGCTTACGACAGTCACCGCAAGCTCAGCGAGGCGTATGCGCGCGGCTTCGTCAACGATCTGATGACGCCATACCGTGGCCTTGCGCGCGACAACAATCTGCGCGCCGACCTGACGCTCGAAAAACTCGCCGGTTTGAAGCCGGCATTCGATCGCGACGCGGGCACGCTGACTGCGGGCAATTCGACGCCACTGACGGATGGCGCTTCCGCCGTGTTGCTCGCGAGCGATGCCTGGGCCGCCAGACACGGTTTGCCGGTGCTGGCGTATCTGAGCTGGTCCGAAACCGCCGCCGTCGACTTTTTCGACAAGAAAGAAGGCCTGCTGATGGCGCCCGCCTACGCCGTGCCGCGTATGCTGGCCCGCGCGGGGCTCACGTTGCAGGACTTCGATCTGTACGAGATTCACGAAGCCTTCGCCGCGCAAGTGTTGTGCACGCTCGCGGCGTGGCAGGATGACGAGTATTGCCGCACGCAGCTCGGAATGAATGGGCCGCTCGGCGCGATCGATCGGGCAAAATTGAATGTGAACGGCAGCTCGCTCGCCACTGGCCATCCGTTTGCCGCCACGGGCGGCCGCATCGTCGCCGGACTCGCGAAAATGCTCGCGCAACTCGGCAAACCGCCCGGCACCGCGCGCGGGCTGATCTCGATCTGCGCGGCGGGCGGCCAGGGCGTGGTGGCGATTCTCGAACGCTGACTGCCTGCAAGACCAGCACACAACCATACGAAGCCACGGCTTCAGGAGAGGACCAATGACCCAGCCCACGCAAACCCCGCTCTCGCCCGCCGCCGGATCCACACCGCCCGCGAATGAAGCGGGCCAGGCGCCCGCTCAGACGCCTGGTCAAGCGCCTGAGCGGGCTATAACTCAGACGCCCAGGACCGACGGCATCTGGTATGCGTCCTATCCGGCCGACGTACCGCACGAAATCGACGTCAACCGGTACGAATCCATCGTGCAGTTCTTCGACGAATGCATCGCGCAGTTTCGCGAACGCGTCGCGTATGTCAGCGTCGGCGCGAACCTGACGTATGGCGAACTCGGCCGTAAAGCGACCGCATTTGCCGCGTATCTGCAAAGCATCGGCGTGAAGCCCGGCGAGCGCGTCGCGATCATGCTGCCGAATACGTTCCAGTATCCTGTGTCGCTGTTTGGCGTGCTGAAGGCGGGCGGCGTGGTGGTCAACGTGAATCCGCTCTACACGGTGCGCGAGCTCGCGCATCAACTGAAGGACAGCGGCGCGCAAACCATCATCGTGTTCGAGAACTTCGCGAAGACCGTTGAAGATGCGTTGCCGGGCACCAAGGTGCAGAACGTCATCGTGACCGGGCTCGGCGATCTGCTCGCCGATGGTCTGAATCTGAAGGGACGTCTGCTCAATTTCATGCTGCGCCATGTGAAGAAGATGGTGCCGGAATATAACCTGCCGAAAGCCGTGCCGCTGCTCGAAGCGCTCTCGATCGGCTACACGCGGCCCTTGACGCCCGTGCGCCCCACTCACAACGACATTGCCTTCCTGCAGTACACCGGCGGCACCACTGGCGTAGCCAAAGGCGCGATGCTCACGCACAGAAACATCATCGCCAACCTGTTGCAGGCGAAGGCGTGGTCCGAGGGCCAACTGAGCGGCGACATCGAAACGGTGCTTACGCCGCTGCCGCTGTACCACATCTATTCGCTGACCGTGAACGCGCTGATCTTCATGGGACTCGGCGGACGCAACATCCTGATCGCCAATCCACGCGACATGAAGCGCGTGATGATGATCATCCGGCACGAGAAATTCACCGGCATGACGGCGGTGAACACGCTCTACAACGCGTTCCTCGACAACGAGGAGTTCTGCAAGCGCGACTTCTCTGACCTGAAGCTCGCCATGGCGGGTGGCATGGCCACGCAGAAGTCGGTCGCGGATCGTTTCAAGGCGGTCACCGGCAAACCGATCATCGAAGGCTACGGGCTGACCGAGTGCTCGCCGATCGTGTCGATGAATCCGGTGGACCTGACCCATCTGCGCGACTTCGAAGGCTCGATCGGTTTGCCCGCGCCGTCCACACAAGTGCGCTTCAGGAAAGACGACGGCACGTGGGCGAACATCGGCGAAGCCGGCGAACTGTGCGTGAAGGGTCCACAGGTGATGAAAGGCTACTGGAATCGTCCGGACGAAACCGCCAAGGTGATCGACGACGATGGCTGGCTCGCCACCGGCGACATCGGCGTGATGGATTCGCGTGGCTTCATCCGCCTGATCGACCGAAAGAAGGACATGATCCTGGTGTCGGGCTTCAACGTCTATCCGAACGAAATCGAAGACGTGATCGCAGCGCTTCCGGACGTGCGCGAAGTCGCAGCAATCGGAGTGCCCGACGCGGCGCAAGGCGAACGGGTAAAAGTATTCATCGTCAAGCGCAATCCGGCGCTGAGCGCCGAACAGGTGATCGCCCACTGCCGCAAGAACCTCACGGGGTATAAGGTGCCGAAGCTCGTCGAGTTCCGCGATGAGTTGCCGCAAACCAACGTCGGCAAGATTCTGCGCCGCGCGCTGCGCGACGAGGAACTCGCGAAGCAAAAACCTGCCTGACAGGCAGGGCGCTCGACACCATGCCTTGCGCCATCCTTTCGGAGAGCTTCATGAAGCACAGCATGTCCGCACGCTTGGGTAGCTTGGGTAGCTTGGGTAGCTTGGGTAGCTTGTGCCGCTTGAGCCGCTTGTGCCGCTTGAGCCGCTTGCCCCGGTTGAGCGGCTCAAACCGCTCGCCGGCCTTCATGCGTCTCGCCCGTTTTTCGCCGGAGACTGCAACGTTGAGCGCGTCCCTGACAGCTTCATTGCGGGCGATTTCATCGCGCGGACTTCTTATCGGCGCGCTGGTAGCCAGCGTCGCGGCGACGGCAACGCCAGCGGCTTTCGCGCAAAACGACGACACACCGCCCGCACTCGACACCGCGAGCGCCGTCAAGGCGCCTACCACGCCGTCCTCGCAGGTCGGCAAGCTCACGCTGGATCAGCAGGTCAAATGGTTGCGCGCCGCGCAACAAAGCGGCGCAATGGAGAAGCTCGACGACGCGCAACTGGTCGCGCTGTTCCAGTCGCTCGATCCGCTTGCTTTGCCGCGTTACATCAAGGAGGGGCCGAACGGTTTTCCATCGTACGAGTTCACCATGGCACGCTCGGAACGCATTCACGGCCAGTGGCCCGACAAGCCCGATCACATGCTGGGGCGCATCGCGCACGACCCGCTGCGGATCTACCTGAAGTGGCTGCCCGATGGCGCGCATGCCGGTCAGGAAATCATCTACGACGAGTCCAAACGCACCGACGAAATGTATGGCCACCTCGGCGGCATCATGAATGTGATGCCGCTGTGGACCTCGCTGAACGGCGCCCTTGCCCGCGCGCAATCGAACCATCAGGTGCGCGATCTCGGTACCGAGTACATTGCCAATCAATACCTTTCCGAAGGCAGGAAATATATCGAAGCCGGCTTGCCGCGCTCGACCCAGGTGGAAGTCCAAACGATCGACGGGGTGCGCGTAGTCACCTTCACCTTCGAAACGCCGACCGGCCAGCCGCAGTTCTACGCGAAGAAAGAAACGCTCGGGCTGGATCTGCGGCATCCGTATTTCCGCACCGTCGAGTCTTATGACAATGACGGCAGGATCTTCGAGAAGATCGTCTTCGAAAGCATCACGCCGAAAACGTTCGACGACTCGACCTTCGATCCAAAGAACAAGGCTTATAAGTTCTAGCGCACAAGGCGCGGCGTCAGCGCGAAGGCGACATGCGCGACCTGCGCGCCCGGCCCCGTGCCCTGCTCGTGGCTGTGTTCGACCATACGGCCTACGCGGGTGGCTAGCTCTCTGAGCACGAAGTAATCGGATACGCGTGTGAGGCCGATCAGCGACGCCGGCGCTTGTGCGGGCGTCTGTCTGAGACGCGGCGCAAGCGTGCTGTACCAGAGCACGCCGATGTCGTCGCCGGTTTCGAAGGCTGGCAGCTTCATACTGGCGACGTAGTCGGAAAATGCCGGGCCGCCCGCAAGCGTGGAGTCGATCACGGCGAGCGTGTCGCGGCGAGCGGCTGCCTGCGCGAGCCACGGCCACGCCCCACCTGCGGCGGTCGAAAGCCATGCGCTGGTTATGACGAAAGTGCGTCGGTCCATGGGTTCATCACGTCATTAGATGATGCGCGGCATTCGGGTCACGCGCCCTCACGTATAACCCCGCCGGTCGCGCCACGCTGCCGGCCAGATCCCCTGCTTGCCCGGCGCGAGAATACCGTTCGGGTCGAGCGCGTCCTTGATCGTTTCCGAGAGCCGCAGCAATGCGCCGTCGTTGAAACTGTACTGCGCCGCGGCGAAATCCATATACGCGAGATGCGCGCGATATTCACCGTAACCCGCCGCGCGCGCATCGCTCATCAGCGAACGGAGTAAAGCGCCGGCCTGTTCGACCTGATTGGCGTCGTCGCGATCGAAGATCGCCGCGAAGATGTGATGCAGATGACGCACGCCCGCCGTAAAACCGCCGTAGTAATCGAACCCGTATTCCGCCGCGCGCGCCTTCACCATCGTATATTGGCGCTGCGCGTCGCGGCCGGTCGCCGGGCACAGCGGCGCGAAGTCCACATGCGCGCCCGCGCCGCCGCGCCAGTCGAGCATGCGAAACGCGCTCATCGCCGGGATGCCGGCCAGGTTGCGATCGCCGCCCGCTGTGGGTTGCGCATCACCCGTATAACGCGCCGCCGAAAGTTTCGCCTTCGGCACACGCGCGAAAGCGCGCTGCACGATCGCGTAGCGTGCGTCGATCAATTCAGGCGTGCCATATAGCGCGAAATGCAGATTCCAGCGGCCGACGTTCAGCTTGTCGAGCATTGCCGCCACCGCGCTTTCGGGCATCGCGCCTTTGCCTTCGTACCACTGCCGACGTGCCGACAATCCCGCAGCCCGGCGCAAACCGCCTTCGATCACCGCGTGATTGCGGATCGTTTCATCGAGCCGCAACGGTCGCAAGATATCGACGATCGTTTCGAGATCCTCTTCATGCTGAAACTGGATTTCGCCCAGCAGATAGGCAGGCGGCGCAGGCATCAACCACACGCCGAGCTTGGTGACGATGCCGTAATTCGACTGCATGAACATCGCATCGAACGAAGGCCCGTAACCCGGCTGATAGAGCTGCCACGCAGTGCCGATTTCGATAGCGCCCATTCCGGTGCGCAGCACGTCGCCGTTGGCGAGCACCACTTCCATGCCACACTGCGTCGCGGCATGATCGCCATACGCGGTGTAGCCGAAGCCACGCTCGAGCGTATTGCCGACTACGCTGCCCCACCCCGCCGCGGGCGGATCGACCCAGAGCTTGTAGCCTTTCTCACGCAGATGCGCGTACAGATCGAAGTAACTGACGCCTGGTTCGACCAGCGCGTAGGCGAGCGTCTCGTTCACTTCGATGATGCGGTTCATCCGTTGCAGATCCAGCACCACTGAACCCGGCAGCCGCGGCGCGGCCCCGCCGTACGCGAAGTTGCGTCCGGTCGAGACCGTCCACAACGGAATCCGAAATTGATTGGCAATCCGCAACACCGCGCGAATCTCGTCGACGGAAGCGGGCAGCAGCGCGGCGGACGCGGAAAACGCTGCACGCTCGCCGGGCGCGAACGGATCCAGGTACGCAGCGAGCCCCGCGGCCGACGTCACCACCTGCGGCTCACCGACAACTGCGCGCCAGCCGGCGAGCGCGTGGTCGAAATCGGCGGCGGAAACTTTCGGCGGCAAGCTGCGTGTCAAAGCTGCTCCTTTATGGCTGCTGGCAAGCTGCGTGTCAAGTTCGTTCCTCTACGGCTGCGGGCAAGCTGCGTATCAAGATCGCTTCTCTACGGCTGCGGGCAAGCTGCGTGTCAAGATCGCTTCTCTACGGCTGCGGGCAAGCTGCGTATCAAGATCGCTTCTCTACGGCTGCGGGCAAGCTGCGTATCAAGGTCGCTTCTCTACGGCACAGACAAGAGCGGCGGCAAGCTAGCGGCGCATTCCACCGCCACCGCCGCCGTGCGACATGCCGCCCCATGTATGCATCGACGTACCATGCCAGCCGCCGCGCCCACCCATTCCATACGATCCGTGCCCATAGCGCACATGATCCATGTGATGAAAGTGATGAAAACGGTCGACGAAGACAACCGACACGCCGGCACCGAAAAACACCGGCGGCCCCCAGTACCATGGATCGTAGTAGTAGATGGGCGCCGGTGCCAGGGCTAGCGCTGCGGCATCGTCGTCGACGATCTGCCAGCTGCCGTCCGGCTGCAGGCAAGCGCGGCCGCCGATCTGCTGCATGACGCCGTCGATTTCCGCCTCACCCACGACAAAGCGGCACGTCGAGGCGTCGATCAACGGCGCATTCGCGTCCGATTGCGCCTCGACCGGCGCCGCACAGCCGGCGCACAGGCATAGACACGCTACGCCGGAATACAGCCCGATGCCGAACTGATGAAAAGTAAGCATGATTTTGCTGCCTCGACGCGCCGGCGTTGCGACCTGCAAAAAGCGGGTCGACACCGTGAAGACCCCGTCGGTTTGCCTCGCACGAGACCATCTCGTCCGGCGCGCATGCCCGGCCGGACAACATGATCCTGCGACGAGTAAACG
This sequence comes from Paraburkholderia sp. RL17-337-BIB-A, assembly GCF_046025895.1. NCBI lineage: Bacteria > Pseudomonadati > Pseudomonadota > Betaproteobacteria > Burkholderiales > Burkholderiaceae > Paraburkholderia > Paraburkholderia sp. RL17-337-BIB-A. The sequence continues at coordinate 2,729,168 of NZ_JARESY010000001.1, forward strand.
AAGCGCCGCGCGACGCTATTCCGAAGGCCACCCGCGAGCGCGATGCGTTTCTGTTACCGCGTGTTGCAGCCGGCCCGGTGGCCGTCGCCTGGCATGTCTAAGTGCCTCTGCGGCTTCTGCGGCTTCTGCGGCTTCTGCGGCTTCTGCGGCTTCTGCGGCTTCTGCGGCTTCTGCGGCTTCTGCGGCTTCTGCGGCTTCTGCGGCTTCTGCGGCTTCTGCGGCTTCTGCGGCTTCTGCGGCTTCTCGGGCTTCTGCGGCTTCTCGGGCTTCCGCGGCTTCTCGGGCTTCTCGGCTTATCCGCCCTGCCGTACTCGCCGTGCCGTCAGCGCTCCTGCCACGTCTCCGGTTTGCCGCCGAGCGCGCTGCACACGTCGACAGCAATCGAGCGCAGCTTGCCTTCCGCAATCGGCCCGGACAACGCGTAACCCATGCGGTCGCTAACCCAGTAGAAGGTGCGGCGGTTGCCGTCGCGGAACAGGCGGAACGCGGTTTCGTCGCGCGAAATGCCAGTGATATACAGCGTGAGGCGCGCGCCGCTGCGATTCTCGTACATGAACTGCGCGGCCGGCCCCGCCTCCCCGGGCAACAAACGCCCCCCCACCAGCGAGTACCCGTATTCCTGCAACGACGGCACCGACAACGGCCGGTTCAAGCGCTTGGACAGCCAGTTGATCAGATGCTCTTCCTCGCTCGCGGCGACTTCCACGGGATGACGCTGTTCGGGCGTGTACACCGCGTAGGCGATGTCGGCGCGCTCGGCAAAGCTCGGCGGCTGGCCGCCCAGACCGTTCCACGCGCCGCCCGTCAGGCGCGGCGCGAGCGGCCCCAACGCAAGCGCGAGGCCCGCGCCGAGCGCAAGCCAGCACGCCGCGAGGCCCATGCGTTGCCACGCCGGCGCCGGCCGCCGCACCACGATGAAGGCCGGCTCATCCGCGTCGCTCTGCCCGGCGCTCCCGCTGCGCTCGTTGCGCTGTGGCGCGCCACACAGCGCCTGCAGCCCCGCTTTCTGCGCGCGCCACGCGGCCACTCTCGCGGCAGCCTGCGGCTGGTGTGCCAGTTGCGTCTCGATCGCCGCGCGCTCCGCGGGCGTCAACTCGTCGTCGACGAACGCCGACAGCACTCGCAGATCGAGCCCCTCAGGCAAGCTGGTATCGTGGTCGTTATTCATCACGGATTTCTCACTACTTTCAGCGGCGGGACTTTACGCGCCAGTCCCCCAGCGCCCCCTTCAACCGGCCCTTCGGTCATCAGCACCCGCATGTGTTCGCGCGCGCGCGACAGCCGCGACATCACCGTGCCGATCGGCACGCCGAGCGCCTTCGACGCTTCCTGATAAGACAACTCCTCCACGCAAATGAGCAGCAGTACTTCCCGTTGTTCGACGGGCAAACAATACAGCGCGCGCTGAAGATCGCGCAGCATCAGACCGTCGACCTCGCCGTGCGGCGCTTCGAGATTGCGCCACGGCGCGCTTTCCTCGTCGACGGCGATCTCGCGGCGGCCGCGCAACTGATCGATGTAAAGGTGCCGCAGGATCGTGAGGAGCCACGCGCGCAGGTTGCTGTTCGGACGAAACGCCGCCCAACGCGCGAGCGCGCGCTCCGCCGTATCTTGCACGAGATCGTCGGCCCAGGCGCGGTCGCCCGTCAGTGCGCGCGCATAGCGGCGCAACTGCGGAAGCAACGAAATGACTTCTGCTTCGAAATTCACCCGGCGTGGCAACGCTCAGTAGCCGCCGCTGCTGCTGCCACCGCTGGTGCTCGACGCGCCGCTGTCGGTCCCGGAGGTGCAGCCGCTCATTGCGAACGAGCCCAACGCGAGCGCCAGCAGCACGAACGCGGCGGAAAGAATGCGGGATACTTTCATGGTGAGTCTCCTGATGAGCGCCCGGCCCGTTCATGCGGACCGGGAGGGCCGACCGGCCACGTGCGATATGCAGCGCTGCCATGTCTGACTTAACGTGAGCAGGCCGGGATTTATTCCACGCACGCGCCGGTATGCGCTATCTTTTTCCGCCATTCGCACCGCGAGCGCCCGAACGTGGCCGAAGAAAGCGCAATTCGTCCGCAGATTCGTAACTCAACGTTACAGTCAAAAGTTATCAGATGCTTATGTCCGCGCAAGCCGTTATAGTGGACGCAGTTTGTCCGCTGACGCGTTCCACCTCCACACAGGGTAGAATCGCGGCGAACCACCGTCTTCCTAACCTGAATTGTCCATGGCTTCCGCAGAATCGCATCCGCAAAACGACTTCATGAACGCTGCGCGCAAAGAACGAAAGCGCGTCGAGATCTACCTTGTCAACGGCATTCGCCTGACAGGGTGCATCGAGTCGTTCGATCAGTATCTGGTGATGCTGCGCACGCCTGTCGGCCTGCAAGGCATCTACAAGCGCGCGATCTCGACGATCCAGCTCGACACCGGCACACGTCCGGCGCCGCGCGCCGGGCGGCCTTCGCACGGCGAACACACCACGCGTGGCCCGCACGGTTCGCGTGAACCGCGCGACCACCGTGAGCCGCGCGAACCGCGTGAACCGCGCGAGTCGTATGGCGCGCCGGCCTCGGATCGCCCTGCGTCCGATCGTAGCGGCAGCACGTCCGACGGGCCGGTGGTCGTCACGCGCCGTCGGCGTCTGTTCGGCACGGGTGGTGGCGACGGTGGCAACCATGGTGGCGGCAATCATGGCGGCAATGGTGGCACCGGCGGTGGCAGCAGCGGCGGCAACGAATAAACCGCCGCCGCAGCGGCCGGCTACTCCGACGGGTGGCCGAGTCGCTGCAGAATCTTCTCCAGTCGCATCACCTGCAAGTCCGTCAGCTCGAATCCACATTTGACCGCCAGCACGCGGCGCCGCCAGTACACGGCGTCCAGCATGCGCAGCGCTGGTTGCCGTGTCGCCCAATCCAGATGTTCCAGTTCGGCTTCCACTACGTGGGAGGCAGTGAAGCGCTGCGCGCGGGCAGGGGTTTTTTGGTCCATGTCGGTGGTGCCTTGTTGTTCTTCGGTGGTTTTGTTTTGTTTTGTTTGGTCCTCTCCTCTCCCGGGCTGGACGTTGCCGGTTCACGGCTTCCTGTCGGCTTTGCCAGCGGGGCTGCCGATCTGCGCATGCTGTTTATTTTTTCTGGCGACACTCCGAAGACGACTTTATGCGGGGTGGTTTTAATTTTTGTTTTTTGTTGATGGGTTTCTGATCTGGATTTTGGGGTTTTGCGATTTGGGTCTTGGCTCTGAAGGAAATGCTTACGGCGTGAGAGCCCAAGCCGTTCGGCCAATGCTCAGGTCGCCCGCTTTGCGCTATGCTGGACTGTCAGCTTTCTTCTAACGGAGCATGTCATGACCAAGCAGAAGCATCAGGCACCCCAGGATAAACAAGCGGCGCAGGCCGCCCAGTCCGCCCAGTCCGCAGAAAGCCGGCTCGATGAGGCTCTCGAAGAAAGCTTTCCCGCCAGTGATCCCATCGCCGTCGATATGACTGAACCCTCCCACTCGACACCAGAAGCGGAGCCTTCAGAGGCGAAGAAGCCGCATTAAGTCTTGGGGCTGGGTTTTTTGCCTCGTGTGGTGACTTTTTTTTGGGCTGGTTGCGCGCGGCGTTGGCCTTTACTTGTTTTCTTAGTGGTCTATTAGCGTTGCCCCTGTGCGGGGCGGCACCTACTTTTCTTTGCCGGCCGCAAAGAAAAGATAGGCAAAAGAAAGCGGCTCACACCGCCAGCCCATAAGCGGGTCCCCCGCACAGTCGCAGCAGTGGTGCATCTGGAATCCGTGTTCTCGCACATTCAGCGCCAGTGACAACGCGCTCATCAGCTCCCACTCCGCACTACGTGCTTCGCGGATGGGTATGCCAAGGAAACCAGCAGGCATAAAGGGCGCCCCCCTCAGGCAGCAACGTGGCTTCCCACAGGCTTTGTATTGCGGGCTTTTGTGCCACAGGCTTTGTACCGCTGGGCTTGTACCGCTCGGCTTGTGCCGCTGGGCTTTGTGCCGCTGCGCTTTGTGCCGCTGGGTTTTGTGCCGCGAGGTCCTGTACTGCGAGGCTTTACGCAGTGCGACTTGGCTTCGTGTCGCCGGGAGAAGTGACTTGCATTACTACAACGACTCGTACGGTCAGTGGGTCGGGCGGCACTTTTAGAGCCGCTCCGCCCATCCATCTTCCGTCCATCGCGCTCAATGCAACGGCAGGCCAGTTTCCAGTTGACGCTGCAGTTCGCGGACCTGGCGTTGCGCGGCGCGCAACTGGTCCTGGGCGGCAGCCTTCTGCTGCGCCAGCGCCGTGGCCTCGGCACGGGTCTGTTGCTGCTGATTCGCAACAATGGTCTGCTGCTGATGCGCAACGTCCAGGTCGGCCTGCAAGCGGTTGGCTCGGTCCTGCGACAATGCAATCATCCGATCCGTGAACGCCTTCTGCGCTTCCAACTGCGTGCGGCGTATCTCGACGTCCGACAGTTGCACCGTCTGACGCACAAAATCCTTGTAGATCATGTCGGCACGCGCAGCGTCCTGCGTCTTGATGACGCGCCAGAAGTTCTTCTGCTGGAACAACGCCACGTAGTAGGTCATCTCCTTGCCGTAAAACAGCAAGCTCGCACCGTAGCTGCCGTTGTACGTCGTGCGCAATTCGCTCAGATCCGAGCCGTGAATCATCTGCTGCAATTCCGCAACATTGCCCGCGGCAGACTGCTTCGCTTCGTCCGGCGTCAATGCGCCCGTCTGCGTTTGTCCTGACTGTCCAGCCACTGTATTGGCCGGCAAAGCCGTCGTCGTGCCCGGCTGGGAAACGACACCAGCGTTCGACCCGTTATCCGGCAGAGTCTGCGCATTCACGCCCTGCACGGCCCCCATCGCGACGATTGCAGCCAGGGCAATCTGCCGTAGTTTCGACTTTCGGTCCATGTAAATCCTGCTTGAACAGATTTTGTTTTAGTACAACCATCTCATTATTACTCACTTTCGCGTGTTTCGGGCTCTTCGTCAAAAATTTGGTACTTGCGCATCTTCTCCCACAAAACCTTCCGGCTGATGCCCAGATAGAGCGCCGTATCCTGGCGGCGCCAACCGTTTGCGTCGAGCGCGGCCAGCACGCGGTTGCGTTCGGCCATGTCCCATTTGCTGCGATCCACCAGCACCTCGGCCGCGCTTTCGGCCGGCACCGGCTGGCTGGTGCGAGCCAGCGCGAGCAGCCGCTGCAGGCGCACAGCGTCCCACGCACCGATCTGCCGTACCGTCACGCCGATCCGCTCGGCCAGGTTGCGCAGTTCGCGCACATTGCCGGGGAAGTAGGTGTCGGCCACCGCGTCGGCGAGCCAGTACGGCAGGTCCGGCAAAACCGCAAGCCGCTCGCTGCCGACGATCTGCGCAATGAATGCCTTGAAGATCGCAATCTTGTCGACAGCGCCCCGCTCTTCCAGTGACGGAATCTTCAACTCGATCACCGCAAGCCGATAGTAAAGATCGGCGCGGAAGGCGCCCTCTTTCACCAGTTGCGGCAGATGCTTGTTGGTCGCCGCCACCAACCTGAAGTCCAGCTTCACGGGCGTCGCCGAGCCGATTCGCGTGACCGCGCTGTCTTCCAGCACGCGCAGCAGCTTGACCTGCTGGTAGAGCGGCAGATCGCCAATTTCGTCGAGGAACAGCGTGCCGCCGTCGGCCTGCTCGAAGTAACCTTTGTGCGCCACCACCGCGCCGGTGAACGAGCCTTTCGAGTGGCCGAAGAACAGGGATTCGAACAGACCGTCCGGAATCGCACCGCAGTTCACCGCGACGAACGGCCCCTGGCCGTAGCGAGTATGTTTTTCGTGCAGCAGTTGCGCGATGCGCTCCTTGCCGACACCGGTTTCGCCATGCACCAGCACGCTCGTGTCGCAGTCGGCAAACGTGTCGACTTCGTGCAGCAACGCCTGCATGCACTCCGAGTTGGCGATCATCGCGTCCGACTCGTGCGTCTTGGCGCTGTGCGCGCGCAGTTGCAACACCAGCTTCATGACCATGCCGCGCAATTCGGCGCAGGTGAAGTCGAGCGGCAGGATATGCGAATAGTCGGACGGGTAAGTCTTCGGGTCATGGTCACGCGGCGCGGCGCCTACCCACACGACGGGAATGCCGTGCGCGGCCTGCCAGTCGCGCATGAGCAGCGCGCCGCTGTCGATCACCGAGACGCTGATGATCGCAAGCGATGGCCGCAGCGCGGTCCGTTCAGGCGAGATCGCGATATCGTCCGCGCGGATCACTTCGACATCGAAGCTCGCCATGCAGCGCGCGACCCGGTCGACGATGTCGGCCTTGCCCTCCCAGACGTAGATATCGAGTTCCTCGATTTTGGTGGTCGTTCTCATTGGATGTTATTGAACCAATTGAGCTTCGCCGCATTGCAGCGAGATGGCATGGACTGTGGCGATACCGATCTGCACGCCAAGCAATTGCAGTAACGGCACGATGAGTGTGTCGAACGAGGTCAGCAGCGGCTGCAACAACGTGGTCGTGAGGCCCGTGAGCACGGTCGTAATCGGCGCCAGCACGGTATTGAGGATCGCGCTCAAGTTCATCCCCAGGAAGGATCCGAACGGGCCACCCAGCGCCGCGGATAATACCGGCTTCAGCAGGCTCCCCAGATCAAGGGTAGACAGCGGATAGGTCTGAGTGCCCAGCGTCGCATACAAAGCTGCCGACTGCGGTGAAAGCGCGGTAATGAGCTGTCCGAGCAAATCGCCGGCCTGCGCCCCGATCTGATTCGAGTTGGCCTGCCCACTCGTAGGCTGGAATGCGTTGAGGCTCCCGACACCTTCGAATGTCAGGGATTGCGAAGCGGGCGGCTGCACACTTAATGAAAACCCTTGCGTCGGCGTGCCGCTGCCATTCGGTGCGCTGCCAATCGACAAGGAAACGGTCGCAAGAGCGGGTGGCAGCAGCGGCCCCAACACCGGTATCGATCCCAACGCGAGCGTGAGGATACTGGCAGGCTGTTGATACGTAGGACCATGCATATAGTTTAGATAGTCCTGCGTGGAAGTACTCGCCATCAAAGTCTTCACGTCATTGCTGATAATGGCGTGGGCAATACCGGGCGAAACTGAAACGTTCATATTGGTCAACTCCGGGGTCGAGCCGCATTGGGTCGACACCAGCGGCGCCGTCGCCTGAAAACCCTCCACGTAGAGCGGCAATTCGAACGTCAACGGAGCCCCCCCCAGAATCGACGACAACGCCGGCGGCAACACACTTACGTACAGGTCGGCGAACAGGGCGATATCGGCCGTATGAGCCTGCGTTCGCCAATTTCCATTTGCATCCTGCCCAGCCTCGCCGATCACGATCTGGGGAGGCGTGCCCACTACCAACTTGACCTTGGTCCCCTTCCCCGCCGGCAGCAGACGGATACCCGACGACAATCGGCCCGTGCTCCCTGTAAACGCCGCCGTCAAATCGATCTGCGACGTCCCGTTCGCGAGGGCCACGGATGTCAGCAGATCGAGCGCATTTACATACGTCGACGCCGCACTGTCCGGGTTGGCGAGCGTGACGCCCAGGATCGTGCTGATGGCGATCTTTGTCGAACCGGATACGCCCACGGCGATCTTCCCCAAGGCGGTACCGGCCGACACGCCGGCATCCGTGCCGCTGTTGGACAGGACCGTCGCCATGGCGTTGAGAAGATCCGCGGCCGTCACGGAGGCGCCGAGCAAGGTATTAACGGAGACCGCCGTGATATCGCCCTGCGCGTTGAGTTGCTTCGTCAGATCGAGAAGCTTGATCTGACCGCCCAGGATACTGGTGTAGTCGCCTATCTGCAGATTGACTGATGTGCCCAGCGTCTGCGTCAGCAAGGCATTGAGCACCCCGCCCTGCAACTGCGCCGCCTGGGTCGACAGCGAAAAAGACGCAATATTGGTGGCCTTGGCGATCGCCGTCGCATCCAGAGTGCGGCTTGGACCGACGAATAATGTCGGCACATTTCTGGACACCGTGACCTGCACGGCATTCTGCGGAACGTTCGTTGCGACCGCGCTTGCAAAGTACGGTGGTGCGGCTGTCATCGCAGGATCCCAGCGGCCGCAAACTACTGTGGGTGGATTAACGAATGCATTCGAAGCCGCGCTCGCATTCGCGGCGGCTTTCGCCGCCGAGCATCCGGGGGTATCGCCCGCTGGTGCGCCGGCGGACGGCGCGTTGATCGTCTGCGCGCCGGCAATCGCAGCGAGATCGGCGGTGCGCTGCAAGGTCCGACGGGCGAGGAACACGTTGCCGACATCCAGCGCGCCCAGCGCCGCAACCACCAGCGCCGCCGCGAAAATCGCGCCGATAATGCTGATGACGCCGCGCGAACGCGCCAGCGACCGTCGCCGCGAGCCTCGCTTGATCTTGCCGACGCTCATGTCAATTGGCTCCGCCACCCGGACCGCTCCCCTGCTGGGATTGCAGCGACGATGCAAAGAACGGTGGAATTTTGCTGTTGAACGAGTCCAGATAGCGCCGATAAGCCGCCGTCGCCTCCGCACCCAGCATGGGCTGAGGTTCACTCCCCGCTGCTCCGCTGCGCTGGAGCTGCAACCATGCGCTTGTCGCGTCGCCGATCTGCTGGACCGGTGGTTGAGCTGACTGTTGAGCTGGCTGTTGAGCCGCTTGCTGAGCGGCCGCCATATCGCTGCCGGCCAGCAACACGGCGCCGACCAGCGTGACATACATCAACTTCATCGCAATGTCCCCGTGCGCTTTCGTGGTCGACCGGCGCGCACCGACACCGGCACTCACGCCCCGTTCAGCATCTTCAGTTATCCGAACATCATTCATCGTCGTATCCATGGAAATATCACTTGCTACCTGCTGAGGGAGGGGCGATCGAGCAGGCGTCCCTGCAGTCCGTCCGCCAGTGACGTGTCACTGCGCGCCGGGTCTGAAGGCGACTGGCCATTTGTCATCGCTCCCGCCGACGTTGCCATCGCGGCCTGCGCGAGCGTCGCCGCCATACGCCGCTCGCGAACCGCCTTTCCGACCGCTTCGGCCTGCTTGCCAATCGCGGCTCGCACGTCGGACGAAAGGTCCAGTTGAACCATCGCCGCCTTCGCGTCCGCTACATGGCCGTCCACCAGCATCAGCAAGATGACGTTGCTCGCGATCTTGCGGCTTTGTTGATCCAGTTCCGCCGCCTTCATCAGCGGCACGCGCGCGCCTTCCACGTCGCCGCCGCGCAACCGTGCATAACCGAGGTCCGATAGCATGCCCGCGTCGGTCGGCACGAGCTGCGCGGCCTGCTGCAATTCCTGCGCGGCGCGGCCGAAATCGCCCTTCTCCCCCGCGAGCAAGCCGATGCCCCAATAGCCGCGCGCCGCCAGCGGCGTTTGCAGCAGCTTCGCGTAGGCATCGCTCGCGGCGGCCGGCTGATCGGTCATGCGCAGCGCATCCGCGCGCAGCAGGATCGTGTCGGGCGTCACGCCGTATTGCTTTTCGTACGCGTCGATATGCGCGAGCGAGGCGTAGTACAGGCCCTGCGATTGCATCTTGTCGATGAGCCCGAGATACATGCCCGGCGTATCCGGAGCGGGATCCCGATCGGCCTGCTGAATCAGCGCCTGGCGCTCCGCCTGCGGCCCGACGCCATAACCCGTTTCTTTCGACGCACAGGCGCCGAGCAACGCGATGACGGCCAGCGTCAGCGCCCAGCGCCCGCCTTGCCGGCAGCGCATCCCTTGACTCGCTGTCAGGAGGTATTTCATCGTCCAGTCCTCATCGCCGTGCCGATTCGAGCGAGTGCAAAACGGACAACACGCCCGGCCCTGCCGTCACGATCATCAACGCCGGCAGCAGCGTCAGAATCATCACGCCCGTCATTTTTACGGTGAGCCGGCCGATCCTTTCGCGCAGCGCCGCGCGTCGCGTTTCGCGCAGCCGGTCGCCAAACTGCTTGAGCGGTTCCTGCACCGCGCCGCCGTGGCGGTCCACCTGGATCAGCAGGCGCACCACCGCCCGCAGATCCTCATTGCTATAGCTGGAGGCCAGCCGGTTCAGCGATTGCTCACGCGTGCGGCCCGTCGCGAACTGGCGCTGCGCAATTTCAAGCTCGCTCGACAGCACCGGCAGCACGCCGCGAAAATCGTTCACCATCACCTGCAAGCTCTGGTCGAGCGACAGGCCGACGCCTTGCAGCAGCCGTAGCAGATCGAGCAGCATCGGCAGTTCATCGACCACGCCGTGGCGACGCGCCGCCGCCCGGCGCGACAGCAGCACCTTCGGCAACATGAAACCGATAATCAGCGCGGCGACCACGAGCGCCATATAGCGCGGGCCGTTCAGATAGTCGCTTGCCAGCAGCACGGCCAACAGGCAGAGAACCAACGCGCCGGCAAGTCGCGCGATCAGGAAGAGTCCGCGCGTGCGCGCGTCGACAAAGCCACATTGCTCGAGCAAACGGCGATCTTCGTCGGCCACAATCTGGCGGCCAAATGGCGTGTCGAGCCAGCGAATACCCGCGTGCGCTAAGTGTTCAAGCAGCGCTTTCGTGCCTTGCGTACCTTTCGTGCCTTTCGAACGCTTCGGCCTCGGTGCATGTTGCCCAGCCGGCGCGGCATCCGCCTGACTCGTTGCCGCTGCGGCAGCCGTGAGCGCGGCGCTTTGCAGCGCGCGTTCGTCGAGCGCGTGTGCGAGTCTGCGTTCGCTGCGCCGGGCAGCCGCGAGGCGCGCGATCAACAGAGCGCCGATCAGGAGCGCGGCAAGCGCGGCGAGCGCGAGCGCAAGGGCGAGGAGGCGATCGGGACGCATGGTCAGCTCCGCAGCCGGGCAAGCCGGTACAGAAGATAGGCACCCACCAGCTGCAACGCGAATGCCAGATAAACGAACAGCCGGCCGGTCGGGTCATACCACATCGAACCGAAATAGCCCGGATTCGACACGATCAGGAAGCCCGCGATACTGACCGGCAATAGACCCAATACCCACGACGACAACCTTGTTTCCGCGGACATCGCGACCAGTTCCCGTTCAGCCTGTTCGAGGTCGCGCATGAACGACGACATCCGGTCGAGCATCACATCGGCACGTCCGCCGTATTTGACGGACAGCCGTAGCACCGCGCCCACCAGTTCGAGCTCGCCAACACCGTACAGCACGGCGACATGCGACAGCGCGCGGTCGATCTCGACGCCGGTACGCAGCATCCGCGATACCTGATCGAGGCATTCACGCAACGGCGCCTCGGTGGTTTGCAACGACGCCTGAAAAGCCGCCGGCACGCTATTGCCGAGCGTGATCAGACGCACAATGCCGTCGAGAAACAAGGGCACTTGCCGCACGATCTGCTGGCGGCGCTTTTGGGCACGCATCGACAGCAGGAAGTAGCCGAACACCGCGCACGCGCACAACGTCCCGCCGGCTGCGAGAAGACCGCCCCGGCTGGCGGCAAGGCACATTAACGCCACCACGAGCGCCGCGATCAGATAAAGCGGCCCGCGTGCGTTTGCGAGACCCGCTCTGCCCAGCAGGTTGCCGAATGCAAACCCCAGCCGCGCTTTCAGATAGTGCAAGCGCGCACCGAGGCTCGCCCCCGCTTGCGGCGCTTGCGGCGCTTGCGGCGCCGGGCGCGCAACACGCGCCGCCTGGCCGCTCACCTGTGCCGCCGGCACGCCCGGCGTTGCCGTGGCCATGCGGCTGTCGATGAAACGTTCGGTGCTGACCTGTCCGCTGCGCCGCGCGCCACGCTGCAAGACCAGCAGCGCGCCCGCCGCGCACAGCAGCGCGAGGGCGGCAAAGATCAGCGGCGCGCTAGACATGGACGCCTCCGTTAGACATTGAAGCCGCCGCCAAAGCCACCGCCACTGCCGAAGCCGCCGTCATCGCCCGTGCCACCCAACGCCTGACGAAAGCGTGCGAGCTTCGGCGAATGCGGATGAATGCCAAGCGATACCCACTGGTCACGCTCATCGCCGTTCTGGGTCAGCACCGGTTCGTAGCGATACAGTTCCTGGGTGGCGATGATGTTGTCGGACAGGCCCGTTACTTCGGTGACCGACAGAATGCGCCGCTTGCCGTTCGACAGACGCCCGATCTGCACGATGAAGTCGATCGCGTTGGCGATCTGCCGGCGCAGACTCGATTCGGTACCCTGAAAGCCCGCGAAGCCGGCCAGCATTTCGAGCCGGTACAGGCATTCGCGCGGCGAGCTCGCGTGCACGGTGCCCATCGAGCCGTCGTGGCCGGTGTTCATTGCCTGCAGCATTTCGAGCACTTCGCCGCCGCGCACTTCGCCGACAATGATGCGATCCGGGCGCATGCGCAGCGTATTGCGCAACAGGTCGCGAATCGTCACGACGCCCGCGCCGTCGAAACCGCCCGGGCGGCTTTCGAGCCGAACCACGTGGGGATGGTTCAGCGACAGTTCGGCCGTATCCTCGATCGTGACGACGCGTTCCGGCTCCGGAATATGAAACGCCAGCGCGTTCAGAAGCGAGGTCTTGCCCGAGCTCGTCCCCCCCGCCACCAGCACGTTGCAGCGCGCGGCCACCGCGGCTTCGAGCAGCGCGCCGATTTCGGCACTGTAGGTGCCGTTGCCAAGCAGATCGTCGGGACGCAGCGGATCCTTGCGGAATTTGCGTATCGACACGATCGGGCCATCGATCGACAACGGCTCGATCACCACGTTCACGCGGCCGCCGTTCGGCAGGCGCGCATCGACCATCGGATTCGATTCGTCGAGGCGCCGGCCGATCGGCGCAAGAATACGCCGCACGATGCGCAACAGATGCGCGTTGTCGGCAAAGCGCACCTGGATCTTCGTCAGGATGCCGTGCCGCGACACGTACACGTCGTTGTAGCCGTTGATCAGAATGTCTTCGACGGCGGGATCGTTGAGCAGATCCTCGATCGGACCGAAGCCCGCGAGTTCCTTGGTCAGCGCCTCGGCGATCGTGCGCACCTCGCTTTCATTGATCGGGATCCGGCGCAACCGTACGAAGCTGTCCATTTCCAGATCGACGAACTGGTTGATCGCGTTGCGCGACCAGCGGCCGAACTCCGAACCAAGCTCCTCGATACGCGTGAGCAGATGTTCATGCGCGGCGTTCTTGATGTCCTGGAACTGCTGGCTATGTGCAAACGAAGGTGCGTCGTCGGCAAATTCGATCTCTCTTGCCATCGTCTATGACCGCTTGTTAGAAGTTGGAATAAAGCGCCTGAGCGCAACGAGTGCGGATTTGCCGACCGGCGTGCTCGCGCGCGCGGCGCCGCCCAGTTGCTCGATCAGCGGTTCGAGTGCGCGCACATACGGATCGCGCGCCGACGTGTCAGCGAGCAGTTGCCCCTGGTTGGCCGTCTGGCCAAGCGGCACGCGCCGCTCCGGCAGCGTCGTCAGCAGCTCGAGGTCCAGACGCTGCGCGATCTGCGCGGCGGCCAGACCCAGATCGGGGTCGAACTTGTTGACGATGAGCCGCACGGTGTCCGTATTGACGCCCTGCTCGCGCAGCGCGTCGAGCACGCCGACCGCCGACCGCCGACACGATCGATCCGACGCCCTGATCGCAGACGAGCCACGTGTCATCGGCGGACTGCACGACCTGCGCGATGAATTCGCTGTTCGTAAAGCCGCCGAGATCGATGATCTGCTGGTCGAAAAAGGCCCGCAGCCGGTTCAGCAGACTGACCGACGACGAATACGACACCTCGCGCATATCGGCAAGATTCGCCGGCAGCGAGGTCAACGCGAGACCGCTCGCATGGTGCGACAGCGCCGTATGCACGAAAGTCTGATCGAAGCGGCGCAGATTGCGTACCGCATCGACGAAATTGAATTCGCTGCGGGTGTTGAGCAACAATGAACCGTCGCCGGCGGGCAAACCGAGATCGAGCAGCGCCGCCTGCCGGCCTTGCGCGACGTCGCGCCGCTGCAGCATGACGCCAAGATTCGCGGCGAGCGTGCTCACACCCATGCCGATGCGCGCGCCGAGCAAGGCCGTGACGTGGCCGTGGCGGCTCACCGGTTCGACAAGGTTGTCGATCACCTGGCGCGTAATGCGCAGCGCATCGGCCGCCGGCGCGGACAAATCGATGAAATCCCTGACGCCGGCTCGCAACGCGGCGAGCGCGCTTTCCGGCTCGGCGAGCGAACCGATCGCAATGATCTGCAGTCCGGGATAAACGGTACGCACCGCGCTCGCGGCAGCGCTTGCCGCCGCCGCGCGCCCGCCCGAAAAATCGACGTACACGAGCGACGGGTTCAGCGTGCCGATCCGTTGCGTCAGCATCCCCGGATCGAGCGTCACGGCTTCCACCGCTCCGGCACCGATCAAGGTTTCGGCGAGCCAATGCACATGCTCGTCGTCCAGCGACGCGAACACGAAATAATCGGCGATAGCCCGTTCAGTCAATGAATGCGTTCTCGCGTTCATGTTGCACACACCCTCGCGGCATCGGCTGGAAAGCCACCGCCTTGTATTGCGCACTGCTCAATGGAGGCCGCCCTTTGGGGCTGCCCACCATGCTCATCTGCCGGCGTGAGCGAGCTGACACTCGCACCGTTCGCACACGCCGGCTCATTTGGAAAATCCCGGCACCGCATCGCGTGCCGCCACACCGCCCAGGTACGAACGCCACACCGGACCGTTGCGCTGCTCGGACTGCTCGCCCGGCGTCGAAGGCAGCGTCGCGCCTTTCGCGAGCGGAGCAACCAGATGCGGCGTCACGATGATGACGAGCTCCTTGTCGTTCTGCTGGTAGTTCAGCTGCTTGAAGAACGCGCCAATGACTGGCAGGTCACCGAGCAGCGGCACCTTCGCCATGTTCGAGATCGTCTCCCGATCGATCAGTCCGCCGATCACGAAGCTTTCTCCGTCACCCAGTTCGACTGTCGTGTCGGCGCGGCGCGTGGTGATCGCGGGCACCGACACGCCGCTGATCGTCACCGCGTTCGAGAAGTCCAACTGACTCGCTTCGGGCGCGACTTTCAGCGCGATGCGCTGTGGGCTCAGCACCGTCGGCGTCAAGGTCAGACACCGCCATAAGGCTTGTATTCGATCGACGTGGTGCCAAGTCCCTGCGGAATCGGCACGGGAATTTCACCACCGGCGAGAAAGCTCGCGCTTTGGCCCGATAGCGCCACGAGTGTCGGCTCGGCGAGAACGCGCGCGAGGTTGTTCGATTCCATCAGGCTCAGGTTGGCGAACAGACCATGCGTGGCCGAATTGAAAACCAGATTGAACGCCGACGAAATCGGCGCAATCGAGTCGAAGCTCGGCGTCGAACCGCCCGTCGCCGACGTCATGGCCGACGGCGCAAACGAGCCGAACGTGAAGCCGTTGTTCTGCTTGATGATATTCAAGCCCACCTGTTTGAGCACGGAGCGGCTGAACTCGACGACGCGTACGTCGACCTGCACGACCGAGCGCGAGGCAACGGTCGACGTGTCGTAGATCGCGTCCGCAGCGCCCGTTGCAGGTGACGCATTGCCGTTACCGTTGCCCCGTCCTCCGCCCGCGCCGCCGGCCGCACTGCTGCCGCCACCGCCGGAGCCGAGTGCCGCGCGCTGGCTCGCCTCGATCTCAGCAGCGGCGACCGCGCGCTGATGCTTCTCCATCGTCGAGGTCGATCCCGTGATCAGCGCCGTGTCACCGAGCACGCGGACCGACGGCGTATCGGGACCGAGCAGCGCGCGCGACGCGATGGTCGTCACGTTGACGGTATAGGACATCGGCACGTCGCTGCCGCGCTCCCACAGCATCAGATTCGTGGTGCCGGGCGACTTGCCGATCAACAGCACGCCGCCCGTCTTGTCACCCTTGATGATCAGCACATCAGCCACGCTTGGGTCGCCAATCGCCACACGGCGCAGTGTGTGGCCGCGTGCCAGCGACTGCTGCGCACCGACCGTGATATCAACCGTCTGCGGGCTGCCCGACGCTGCGCTCGCCGGCGACGCGACAAAAGACGCGGCGCATAACATGGCCGCCAACCCGAATGCATCAATTCGATTTTTCATATTCTTATGGACGCGCGTGGTCCCCTGAACCCTCTATTGGGCGACCGTTTCGGTACGCCCACCTCGTATGACTTCAATGCCGCTATTTGTGTTGCCCGCGGTATGCACCACCGGCACGCCGATGCGCGGCGCGAACGACGGACGCGGCTTGCTGGCCGTGCCGGTGCTGCCCGACAGGGCGTCGAGCGCGACCCCCGCGGCGGCACGCGTGGAATCCTTGAGCGGTTCGGCATCGCTCACGCGCGCAGTGACTTTCAGCACGCCGGGTAAGGGCGCGAATGCGTTCTCGTCGGCCACTTCGGGATCGCGCGGATTGCGTAATGCAAACACCAGGCGCCCGGAGGTTTCAGCGAGTGTCAGCCGGTCCACATCGGCAACGGGCACCGCGAGCACCGCGGTGCGGACCATGCCGTTCGGATCGCCCGTCGTGTCGTTGCCCGCCGTCGCGTTGCCGAAAGCCAGCACCCGCACCTTCGACATCAGAAGCCGTGCCTGCGACTGATCGATCTCGCCGGCGCCCATGGTGCCGTCACGCTTGAGCGTAAAGAACACGTCGACGAAATTGCCTGGCCGCAGACGATTGCCGACCGCGTTGCCCTCCTCGACACGCACGGCCACTGCCCGCTCGCCCGGTTCGATCCGCTCGGCAATCCCCGACGACAATTGCGCTTCGAGAACCGGCGATTGCGCACCGAGGTCCGTATTCGGCACGCGGCCAACGAGCAGTGAAGGATCGGCGAACGCGCCGGTCGGATTGATCGGCAACGATTGCACGCGCAGTGCATCGGCCGTGATGGGTTTGCCCACCGGCAAGTCACGCGTGGTCACCACCACCGGAAAGCTGGCATGTGCAGCAGGCGTGACAACGACGGCCGCCTGCGCAGGCCGGCGCGCGAGCGTCCACGCGAAAACACCGAGCAGCACGGCGACGGTTATCAACAACCCGGCGGCGATCTTGGTCAGATTAGGCATGATGAAGCGTCGATCACAGTAAGTTCAGCGGGTTGAGTTGTATCGTCGCGCTGCTCGTCAGCGTCGTGGGCAGAACGTCGCCCAATATCGGCAATGAGGGGACCAGCGGGTGGTCCGCATAGGAGTAGGTGACAATGACGTTCACACACTGCATCCCTGTGTTGCAGGCGGCACTTGTTGCACTGCAGCCAGCGGTGGAGACCATCTTCGTCAACATCCCGTACACCGTCGGGCACACGTTATTGACCCGTGCGGCGAGGGCGTCGGTCGGGTTGTCGCTTTGCTGGTACCGCAGTGCCGCTCTCGCACCCTCTTCGGCGGCAAGCGTCAAGCTCTGCTGGGCAACAAAGATCATGCTGAACGTGATGATCCCGTACAGCACGACGAAAAACAGCGGGAAGATCATCGCGAATTCGATAGCGGTACTGCCGCGCTGCCGGCGCGAATGAGTCAGCCTCATTCGCCTCGCCAGGGGTCCGACGCATGAGTTCATTGAATATGCTCCGCGAATATGCGCACCATCAATATGATCACGCGCGAATGACCGAGCCTCAATCGCCTCGCCGTGGGTTCGACGTATGAGTTCATTGAATATGCTCCGCTAATATGCGCACCGTCAGTGCGATCACGGCAGGAACACACAGACAGGCGGCGTAGGGCGTGGCACGTCTGCCGGCCACTTCGAAAGTCGGTGCGGAGCCTCTGATGAGCGCGGCCAGTGGCGTGCGAGATCTGATGAGCAGCCAGAGGGCATGCAATCCTGCGGCAACGCTTGCCATCATCCACAGCCCCAGCAATGCATGCATTCCGAACCATGCGCCAAGGACGGCGAATACCTTGACGTCGGCCGCGCCCATCATGTTGAGCGCGAAGAACGGCATCAGTGCGACCAGCCCTATGGCCATGCCGATTACTGCCTGCATGATGGACACGCCAAATGGCGCTTGCAATACAAGCGCACAGGTCAATGCCGCGACAAGACCAGCAATAACTAGCGAATTAGGAATACGCCGGGCGCGGCAATCACAGACAACGACTGCGGCAGCCCAGGCGGTAAATAAGAGAAACGCGGTCAGCAATTTCATGTTGCACTCGACAGGCGTGATTAACCGATACGGACCACTGTTGCAGTCCGTATCCGCCTTCGTACTCTGATTAGATGCCTTGATCAGGATGCGGAAAGTCTGCCGCCTTGATCAAGGAATCCTCACGATGTGTTTGCCTGTATGCCCAAGGCGGTCGCGTTATCAGGATGCCTTAGGTATTGAAGTAGTGGTGAGCGTACCCGTGACGGCGTCGAACACGGCGCTGATCTGCTTGCCGACGCCGGTGACCGACGTCGCGATGACCACCGCCAGAAGCCCTGCGATCAGACCGTACTCAATGGCCGTAACGCCTTTGTTATCTCTCAGGAAGCGTAGTGTGAACTTTTTCATTTTTACCCTCGGACTTGATTTATTTCGTTTGTTTGCGTGCCGCATTGGATCGGGGAGTGCTTCAGCATCCGGGCCTGTGGTCTCTCATTCCAGGCCCTCTTGTTACGCCACCACAACATCCCCTCGCAGCGTGCCTCGATAAAACGGATAGCAGCTTGTTGTCTGTTCGATATCGCACCTCCCTCGTCAACTCTTGATACTTTCGAGTTTTATAACGTATCGATCTTATTAAAGCAATTGCCCGCGCGCATGATCCTCTCAACCTATGCATCTTCCGCGTTCATCAAGGTTAACGGCGGTCCGTTCGTTTCGGCACATAGGAGTAACCATAAGTTAGATTCGCTCCACTAAATATCTGTTTGAAGAGAACGTTTGAACGTTTCGTTTCAATCGCGCGGCATCCCTCATTGCGCCCGCGTTACGGCGTACATCGTAACGGCGCGTGCGGCTCGTTACGTTACACAGCCCTCGCAAACGTTTAGCGAATGCGGATTCCCGATGTAAATCTGATTTAGCGGACACTCCATCGGTCACTTCCAAAGCCTTATTGCATATGGCTTTACGTCCTTCGATTAAAAAATGTCCCGCATTACTCAGTCGAAATGGCACGACTCGTGCAGAGATAGGCGCGCAGCAACACCTAACTACACATGCGATGCGAGGACGACATGAACATTCAAACGGCCAACACCACGGTACGAACAACCCTGATTGCGGCCGGCGTGGCAGCGATGCTGTCTCTTGGCGCTTGCGGAGGCTCGGGAAGCCTGAGTTCCGGCACCGGCAGCAACGGCAGCGGCTCTGCCGGCGGCACACTTTCCACTTCCGGCAGCGGTAGCGGCTCGATGGGCTCGGGCGGTTCGGGCACGGGAACTTCCGGTACAGGGACATCCGGTACGGGAACTTCCGGTACAGGGACATCCGGTACGGGAACTTCCGGTACGGGAACCTCTGGTACTGGCACGGGAGGCTCCACGCCGGTCGCGAATGCGCTCGACCCGGTAGTCGGGAACACCGGCGGTGTGGTCGGCGGCATTGGCTCGACGGTCTCGAGCATCGGCACCGTGATCGGTTCGCAAAACCTGCCCGGCGTCAGTTCGCAAACCACTCAGGCCGCAGGCGGCATCGTGCAGCAAGTCGGGGCCGCGGTCTCGACGCTCGGCAGCGGTGTATCGCAAGGGCTCGGCCAACTCGGCACCGGTGGCAACGCAGTCGGCACGACAGTCTCGAGCCTCGGTGGTGTGGTCAATCATGTCGGCGGCGCAGTGACGGATGCGGGTAGCCTCGTGACGAGCCTGGGCAGCGGCCCGCTCGCGCCGTTGGCAGCGATCACCACGCCGCTCGGCGGTGTCGTCAATACGCTCGGCGGCGCAGTGGCCAACGGCGGCAGCACGCTCACCGCCGCGCTCTCGACAGGCCCCGTTCAGCAAGTCACGCAAACGCTCAGCACCGCGATCACGCCGATTACATCGATCGTCGCGGCGACGACGCAGACGGTCGGCAACACTACGGGTCTCGGCGCGCCGCTGAATGGCGTGCTCTCGACCCTCGGCGGCGGCCTGGGCAAGGCCGGCTCGGTGATCAGTGCAACCGGCGTCAACCCGATCACAGCGGCGCTTGGCCAGACGGTCACGGCGACGGGCACCACGGTCGCATCGGTGGGCGGCCTGGTCACCGGCGGCACCGGCGGCAATCCGCTGGCGCCGCTCACCAGCGCACTCGGCGGGCTGACGAGCGGCACCGGCAGCAGCCCGCTCGCTCCGCTCACCAGCGCGCTCGGCGGCTTGACAGGCGGCACCGGCAGCGGCCCGCTCGCTCCGCTCACCAGCGCGCTCGGCGGCTTGACAGGCGGCACCGGCAGCGGTCCGCTCGCTCCGCTCACCAGCGCGCTTGGCGGCTTGACAGGCGGCACTGGCAGCAGCCCGCTTGCTCCGCTCACCAGCGCGCTCGGCGGCTCGACAGGCGGCACCGGCAGCGGTCCGCTCGCTCCGCTCACCGGCGCGCTTGGCGGCTTGACAAGCGGCACTGGCAGCAGCCCTCTCGCTCCGCTCACCAGCGCGCTCGGCGGCTCGACAGGCGGCACCGGCAGCAGCCCGCTTGCTCCGCTCACCGGCGCACTCAGCGGCGTGACGGGCGGCCTGGGCAGCGCCTCGAGTAGCGGCGGTCCGTTGGCACCTGTCACCGGCCTGCTCTCGAGCGTGACGGGCGGCCTGAGCAGCGCGACCGGCAGCAGCAGCCCGCTCGCCCCAGTCACCGGCTTGCTCTCGAGCGCCACCGGCGCACTCGGCGGCGTCGCGACAACCGCGGCCGCCACGACCACGACGACCACCGCCTCGACCAACACGAACGCTGGCCTGTCGCTGTCGGCCACCAGCGGCAAGGGATCGGGCAGCAATGCGCTCGCCCCGGTGACGTCGCTGCTCGGCGGCTTGCTCGGCGGTCTGACGAAGAAGTAAGCAAGGACGCCGAAGCCATCGAAAGAAGTGCAGTAACCGGCACCCGGAGTGCGGCTCGCCAGCCGCGCCACGGCTCCGCCGGACCCAGGCTGAATTGAGCGGCGCCGCTCATCCATCGTTGCACCGGCGCACGGAAACAACGCACGACACCTAAAAGACACTGAGGAGCACACATGTCCACCCAACGTTTTTTTACTCTCCATGCGTCGTGCGCGACCGTGTCGTCGTTGCGCGCACCGTTGATCGCCGTAGCCGCCGCCGGCCTGCTCGCGGCGTGTGGCGGCAATGGCGTCACTGCGCCACCGAGCGCCTCTGTCGGTCCCGGTAGCGGCGGTGGCGGCGGTACGAGCGGCACCGGCACGACCACGCCCACCACCGCGAGCACCACCGGCCTCGCCACCGCCGCGGCGCAGACCACCACCGACCTCGGCAACGCGATCGCCTCGCAGACCATTCCGGGCCTCAGCCCGCAAGTCACGCAAGGTCTCGGCAACGCGGTGTCGAGCACGAGCAGCACGCTGAACTCGCTTGCCGACGCGGTGAGCGGCGGCGTCGGTCAGATCGGCACGACCGCCAATCCAGTCGGCACCACGGTCGCCGGACTCGGCTCGGTGGTCAGCTCGACGAGCGGTGTCGTGCAAGGTCTGAGCACCGCGGTCGGCGGCTTAGGCAGCGGCAATCTCGCGCCGCTGTCGCCGCTCACCACGCCACTGGCAACCGTCCTCTCCACGACCGCCGGCGCACTGAACGCCGGTGGCACGACGCTCGGCAATTCGCTCGCCTCCGTCCCGGTGCAGCAGATCACCCAGCCGATCAGCACCGCGATCACACCGATCGTGCAGACCGCCGGACTCATGACACAAACCGTCGGCACGCAGACCGGCCTCGGCGCGCCGCTAGGCGGCGTGCTTGCGCAAGTCGGCGGCGCGTTGGGTTCGGCCGGGTCGCAAGTCGGCGCGGCAACGAAGAACCCGCTCGGCGCCGATCTCGGCACGCTGGTCGGCTCGCTCGGCAACACGGTGACGAACGCCGGCGGCCTCGTCAATCCGAACGGCCCGAACGGCGCGAATCCGATTCCCGGCTTGCTGACGAGCCTCGTCGGCAGCACCAATGTGGCCGTCGTCAATGGGCCGCCTGCCAACGGCAGCCCGTTCGGCCCGCTGCAAAACACGTTCGCGAGTCTGGGGCTCGGCAACAATCCGCTCGGCTCGCTATCGACGCTGCTCGGTGGCACACCTCTGTCAGGTCTGACCTCGGCGCTGGGCGGCACGCCCTTGAGTTCGCTGACTTCGGCGACGGGCGGCTCGCCGCTGGGTTCGCTGACTTCGCTTCTGGGTGGCACGCCCTTGAGTTCGCTGACTTCGACGTTGGGCGGCACGGGTAGCGCGTCGAGTCCGCTGTCGGCGCTGACCGGCACGCTCTCCGGTGTCACGAGCAGCGCATCGGGCAGCGGCGGTGGCCCGCTTGCCCCCGTGACCGCACTCGTCGGCCAGTTGACCGGCACGCTCAGCTCAGCGGCCGGCTCGACGAGCAGTTCGAGTAGTCCGACGGGTGGCTTGACGAACTTGCTCGGCGGAATTTTGCCGGCAAGTCATAAGTAGTCCGCATAAGTCGTTGGTCGAAACCATGCGCATCAGACGTCCCATCAGACGCCGCATTGCGCAGTGTGCATAACAGTCCGCCTCATCACTTGCCCCGCGCTTTTGCGGACGACGCTCAAGCCCGACGGAGCACGTGACGTAATACAAGACAAGCATGGCAGTATGCGTCGAGCCAAACATAAGCGATCGCGACCAGCCCGGCCTGGCGGCGCGTCCGCAAGACAAGAACGGCATACGAGGAAAATCCGATGAAACTCGGGTACGGCAGTAAATGGACCCTTCTGCTCGCGGCAATCGCGGCGAGCGCAATGCAGGTGCAAGCACAAGCGCAATCACGTCCGGCCAGCCCGGCAGTCGGCGGCAACCGGCTGGATTCGCTGCCGCAGATCAAGGCGCCCGACAAGGGCCCGAATGTGACCTTGCAGGTCACGCCGCAAGCCCCACAACTTCAGGAACTGCTCGCCCGCCATCTGACGCCTTCGAAGATTCAGGTCGAGGGCGTGAAGTCCATTCCGTTCGACGAAGTCGCGCAGCGCTTCACGCCTCTCGTCGGCAAAGACACCACCATCGGCGATCTGATTCAGGTCGCCAACGGCGTGACGAAGCTGTATCAGGACCGCGGCTACGCGCTCTCGTTCGCGTTCATTCCGGCGCAGACCTTCGAGGGCGGCGTGGTGCGCGTGACCGTGGTGGAAGGCTACGTGTCGATGGTCAAGGTCACGGGCAAGCCCGGCGCGGTGGAAGACAAGATCCGCGCGATCGCCGACCACATCGTCGCAGACCGGCCGTTGCGGCGCACCACTTTCGAGCGCTACATCAACTTGCTGGGTCTGTTGCCCGGGGTGAAGGTTGCGGCCAACGCGGCGCCTCCGCAGAACACCGACGGCGCCACCACGCTCGAGTTGAATGTAGAGCGCAAACCGTTCGACGTGAGCACCGGCATCAATTTCAATCAACCCGGCGTGCAAGGCCTGCTGACCGCGACCGAAAACGGCCTGACCTCACTCGGCGAACAGTTGAGCGTGTCGGCCTTGCTGCCGAAGGGCCGTGACAACGTCACCTACCTCGCCGCGCACGCCGTGGTGCCGATCGGCAGCGATGGACTGACCGGGAAAATCGACGCGTCGCACTATCGCGGCAATCCGGTCGACAATCCCGGCCTGCCCTCCAATATCGAACGCACGGTCATCAACGACAAGCTCAGCGGCTCGCTGACTTATCCGATCCTGCTCAACAACCAGCACAGCCTGATCGGCACCGCCACGGTCTATGCTTCGCATGACGAAGATCGCTATCACAATGGCGACACCGGCGCGCAACTCGGCTTTCGCTCGCAGGTGCGGGTGATGCAATTGCAAGCCGACTACACCAGCGCGGATCCGGGTCAGGTGCGCCGCGCGAGTATCAACGTGGCGAAGGCGTTCGACATCCTGGGCGCGTCGAAGTCCGGCGACTCGAACGTTCCCGGCACCATCGTCACGAACCCGGCGTCGATCACTTTCGTGCGAAGCGGCGCGAGTTTTTCGCAAACCAACGAGTGGCCGCTGAAGATCGGCACCGCGGTGTCGTTGACAGGTCAATACAGCGCCGTCTCGCTGCCGACCTCGGAACAGATCTCGTTCGGTGCGCAACGTTTTGCACAAGGCTATCAACCGGGCGAGGCCTCAGGCGATTCGGGCTGGGGCGCGATGTTCGAAATCAACCGGGCGTTCACGCCGGGTTTCACCTATCTGCGCACCCTCACACCGTATATCTCGTTCGACATGGCGCGCGTGTATCTGCATGCGGGGACGCCGTCGCCGTCGAAGCTGTCGTCGATTGCCTTCGGCTTCCGGATCTCGGACGCGAAGTACTACAGCCTGGATTTGTCGGTGGCCAAACCGATCGGCGACGCGCCGGTGGAAAGCGCGTCGCGCAGCCCGCGCATCAACGCTACGTTCTCGTATCAGCTGAACTGAGATTCACAAGTGCCACCTCCTGATTAGAGGTTCCACTATCAAACGGCGCGCCTACTTTCACGTATTCTGCGCTGACGATGTGCGACCCGCGGCACGCAAGCCGCGGCTCGCGGACCGATGTAGCCGAAGTCGAACCTGAGAGGCAGTAATAAGACATATCGGGCAAACCAGGCACCACGGCGGCCAGCAGGAAGACCGCCCGAGATGCCGATAACGCCGCGCGACCATGATCGCGCCGTCTTTAATCAAGGAGGAAGACAATGATGCAATTCACTCAACACGCGCGCGCAATCGCGCTTCGTACCGCCAAACATGCCGCCCTCGCCGGCGTGCTGCTCGCCAGCGCCGTCACGGCAATGGCGCAGACCGATTCCCCGGTCGGCACGTGGCAAACCATTGACGACCGCACCGGCCAGCCCAAGGCACTCGTGCAGATTGCACAGGACGGCAATGGCTCGCTGAGCGGCAAGGTGATCAAGGGTCTCAATGCGAACAACAAACCGGACCGCCGCTGCACGGAATGTACGGACGCGCGCAAGGACCAGCTGATTCTCGGCATGACGATCATCAACGATATGCAAAAGGACGGCGACGGCTGGGATCACGGGCAGATTCTCGACCCGGAAAACGGCAAGCTCTACAAGTGCAAGATGCACCTGGAAGATGGTGGAAACAAGCTGGTGGTGCGTGGGTATATTGGCGTTTCGCTGCTGGGCCGCTCGCAGACCTGGGTTCGTCAGCAATAGTCAGCAAGCTGAGCGAATCATTCAGGCGTCGGCGCCTGGCGCGCGATGATGGTGTTCCATCAAGGCCGCTACTGCTGCCACGATGGAACCATAAAAAACCGGCCGACGATTGCTATCGTTCGGCCGGTTTTTGTTTGAGCCTGGCTGGTTGGCGTTGTCATGCAGCGTGCTTGAAGGGCGACGAAAAAGCGAACGGCGAAGACGGTAACGGTTTGGCCGATGACGGGCTAAACGCCGCGGAAGCGGTGGGCGCTGTGACCGAAACCTTTTCTGCGTCAGCGCTCTTCTGTTGCGCGCTCACATGCGTGCGCATGCGCGATTCCATCATCTGACAGAGTTCCTCGCTCGCCGCACCGAACAGCTGATCCATCACGCGCTTGAGCACGCCGGATTCATACCATGCCTTGAAGCGGCGATGGCAGGTTTGATACGACGGGTATTTGCGCGGCATAGCGGACCACGTCGCGCCGCTATACATCACCCACAGCACGCCGTTGAGCACCGAGCGCGTATTGGCGAGCGGCCGGCCACGCAGTTCGGAACGCGGACGCAGCTCAGGGAGCAACGGTGCAATGCGTTGCCATTCTTCATCATTGATATCACGGTACGGATTCATGGCTTCTCCTTTGTTAGAACCATGACAAAGAAGATATCCAGTCGTCCGCGCACGGAATATAAGATCAATCCGAATCTTGAAAATACGGCTTCGAACACTGCCGATTAGGCGAGCGGACCGTGACCTATCGCAAAAGCATCGCCGCCCGCTTGACGCTGCCCCTCAGGTCAGCGACGTATCGACGATCCGGCGCGGCGTGTCGAGATATTCTTTCGATTGCATTTCGACGATGCGCGACACCGTACGCGTGAATTCGTTGGCCATCGGCCCGTCCACATAGAGTTGCTCGGGCGGCACGGCAGCCGACATCAGCAGCTTGACCTTGTGGTCGTAAAACACGTCGATCAGCCAGGTGAAGCGGCGCGCTTCCGAAGCCATCCGCACCGACATCTGCGGCACGCCGGACAGGATCACCGCGTGAAAGCGGCTCGCCAGTTCCAGGTAGTCGTTCTGCGAGCGCGGACCGCCGCACAGCGTCGCGAAATCGAACCACACGACGCCGTCAGCACGCCGCAGGGCCTTCAGTTCCCGCTTTTCGATGTGCAGGATAGGACTCTCGTCCGGAACCGCCGCAAGGCGTGAAAACGCGTCACGCAGGGCTTTGTCCGAAGCCGCGCCAAGCGGCGTGTGATACACCTCGACTTGCGCCAGCGTGCGCTGGCGGTAGTCGATACCCGCGTCGACGTTGATCACGTCGAGCTTCGTCTTGATGAGTTCGATCGCCGGCAGCATGCGATCGCGATGCAGGCCGTCCGGATACAGCGTGTCCGGATCGTAGTTGGACGTCATCACGAACTGCACGCCGTTCTCGAACAGTTTGTCGAGCAGGCGATACAGGATCATCGCGTCGGCGATATCCGATACGTGGAATTCGTCGAAACAGATCAGCCGGTAGCGTTTGGCAATGCGTCGCGCGAGTTCGTCGAGCGGATCGGCCGTGCCTTTCAACTCTTCCAGTTCGCGATGCACCTCGCGCATGAACTCGTGAAAATGCAGACGCGTTTTACGCTGCACCGGCACGATCATGTAGAAGCTGTCCATCAGGAAGCTCTTGCCCCGCCCTACGCCGCCCCACATGTACACGCCGCGCGGCGGATCCGGGCGGTTGATCAGTTTCTTGAACGCATTCGAGCGGCGCGCCTTGTATTCGACCCACTCTTCATAGCACCGCTGCAGACGGTCGACTGCCGCGCGTTGCGCCGGGTCCGATTGATAACCCCGCGTCTGCAGTTCTTTTTCGTAGTATTCGGTGACGTTCATTGTGTTGCTGCAAAAAGAAAGGCGGGAGGGAGTGAACCCGCCCGCCTTGGTGGTAATGCCAGAATTGCGTTCAGTCAGGCGTGCGTGTGATTACATGTTCAGCGCGCGCTTGTCCACGGCCAGTGCCGCTTCGCGCATGACTTCCGACAGCGACGGGTGCGGATGGCAAATACGGCCGATATCTTCCGACGCCGCCTTGAATTCCATCGCCACCACGGCTTCCGCGATCAGGTCCGAGGCGTTCGCCGAGATGATGTGCACGCCGAGCAGTTCGTCGGTCTTCGCGTCGGCGATCATCTTGACGAAACCATCCGCCTTGTTGATGCCCAGCGCGCGGCCGTTCGCCATGAACGGGAACTGACCCGTCTTGATCTCGCGGCCTTCGGCCTTCAGTTGCTGCTCCGTCTTGCCGACCCACGCGATTTCCGGTTCGGTGTAGATCACCCACGGAATGCAGTTGTAGTCGATATGCGGCTTCTGACCGTCGATGATTTCAGCGACCAGCACGCCTTCGTCTTCAGCCTTGTGAGCGAGCATCGGGCCACGCACCACGTCGCCGATCGCGTACACGTTCGGCACAGCCGTCGCACAGTGGTCGTTGACGTCGATAAAGCCACGCTCGTTCGCCTTCAGGCCGATCGCTTCGAGACCGAGGTTGTCGGTGTTCGGCACGCGGCCGATCGACACGATCAGGCGGTCGGCTTCGAGCGTTTGCGCGTTGCCGTCCTTGTCCGTGTAATTGATCGTGACGCTGTTGTCAGTCGTTTTCACTTCGCCGACCTTCACGCCGACGTGGATGTCCAGGCCTTGCTTCTTGAATTGCTTGGCGGCTTCCTTAGCCAACGCCTGATCTGCAGCGCCGAGGAATTCCGGCAGCGCTTCGAGCACAGTCACGTCCGAACCCAGACGGCGCCACACCGAGCCGAGTTCCAGGCCGATCACACCTGCGCCGATCACGGCGAGTTTCTTCGGCACGGAGTCGAACGTGAGTGCGCCTTCGTTGTCGGCAACGATCTTGTTGTCGACCGGAACGTTCGGCAGATGGCGCGCCTTCGAACCCGTTGCAATGATGACGTTCTTCGCCGTCACGACTTCGGTTTCGCCTTCGCCGCTGACTTCGATCTGCACGCCGGCGTCCGTCTTGCCGGTGAACTTGCCATGGCCCTTGAGCCACGTGATCTTGTTCTTACGGAACAGGAATTCGATACCCTTGGTCATCTTCTCGACGATGCCTTCCTTGCGGGCCAGCATCTTCGCGATATCGACCTTCACGTCCGACACGGAGATGCCGTGGTCAGCGAGGTGGTGCGACGCGTTTTCAAATTCTTCCGACGACGCGAGCAGCGCCTTCGACGGAATGCAACCCACGTTCAGGCACGTGCCGCCGAGCTTCAGCGCGCCGGCCGGGTTCTTCCACTTTTCGATACATGCGACGGTCTTGCCGAGCTGCGCTGCGCGGATTGCGGCGATGTAGCCGCCAGGGCCGGCGCCGATCACGACGACGTCAAATTCTTTGGACATGACAATCCTTTTGATGACGGAGCGACGCGCGGCCACGCTTCGTGGCGCGCATCGGTCCAGTACTGCGGAATGCTAGAGACGTGATGCTTGCTTGATGCTTATATGGCGCCGACTTGCGCAATGGCAAGCCGACGCCGGCCGAACCGGCGCTTACAGGTCGAGCAGCAGGCGCGCCGGGTCTTCCAGCGCATCCTTCATCGCGACCAGCGACAGCACCGCCTCGCGACCGTCGATGATCCGGTGGTCGTACGACAGCGCCAGATAGTTCATCGGACGGATCACGATCTGGCCGTTTTCGACCACAGCGCGTTCCTTGGTGGCGTGCACACCCAGAATCGCGGATTGCGGCGGGTTGATGATCGGGGTCGACAGCATCGAGCCGAACACACCGCCGTTCGAGATCGAGAACGTACCACCCGTCATTTCTTCGATCGACAGCTTGCCGTCCTTGGCCTTCTGGCCGAATTCAGCAATCTTCTTCTCGATTTCGGCGAGGCTCAGCTGATCTGCGTTACGCAGGATCGGCACCACCAGGCCACGCGGCGAACCGACCGCGATACCGATATCGAAGTAACCGTGATAGACGATGTCGTTACCGTCGATCGACGCGTTCACCAGCGGGAACTTCTTCAGCGCATGAACCGCCGCCTTCACGAAGAACGACATGAAGCCCAGCTTCACGCCATGTTCCTTTTCGAACTTGTCTTTGTACTTGTTGCGCAGGTCCATCACCGGCGCCATGTTCACTTCGTTGAACGTGGTGAGGATGGCGTTGGTTTGCTGCGACTCGAGCAGACGCTCGGCGATACGCGCGCGCAGACGCGACATCGGCACGCGTTGTTCCGGGCGGTCCTTCAGCCATTGGTCAGCCGATGCCGGTGCCTTGACGTCCGGCAGCGACGGCTTCGCAGCCTTCGGTGCGGCGGCCGGTGCCGGTGCTGCAGCCTTGGCAGCCGGAGCGCCGGCGGTCAGCACGTCGCCCTTGGTGATGCGGCCGTCGCGGCCCGTGCCCGACACATCGCCCGCGCCCAGACCCTTCTCGGCCATCAGCTTGCCGGCAGCCGGCGAAGCAGCGGTGTTCGCACCCGTTGCGGATGCGGCTTGAGCGGCCGGTGCCGGCGCGGCAGCCTGCGCCGGTGCGGCTTCCGGTGCCGGCTTCACTTCCGCTTCGACCGCAGCGGCGCCAGCCTTGCCTTCGGTGTCGATCTTGGCGATCACCTGATCGGCGACGACGATGTCGCCGTCGTTCGAGATCACTTGTGCGAGCACGCCGGCGGAGGGTGCCGGCACTTCGAGCACGACCTTGTCGGTCTCGATTTCGATGAGAATTTCGTCTTGAGCAACAGCCTCGCCGGGCTTCTTCTTCCACTGCAGCATCGTTGCTTCCGAGACCGACTCGGAAAGCTGGGGAACCTTGACTTCAACAATAGCCATTATGAATATCCTGAATACGTATCGGGTGACGGTGCGCGATCTATGTACTCGACGACCGCCTGCGAACCATGACTGCCGCGAACGAACCATCACCTGGTCACTGGGCGCGGCACGGGAAAGCGCAGCGCGCTTTCCCGGTTCGTCTGTTTTCCTTATTTAGCGATCGACGCGCTCTTGAGGCGGCCGAAAGCGCCTTCGATCAGCGCCTTCTGCTGCTCGTAGTGCTTCGCGTAGTAACCCACTGCCGGCGAAGCCGAAGCCGGACGTCCGCTGTATGCCAGCTTCTGCCCTTCCTTCATGCCGTCCTTCAGGTGGTGCTCGATGTAGAACCACGGGCCTTGATTCTGCGGCTCGTCCTGCACCCACACCACTTCGGTCGCGTTGTCGTACTTCTTCATTTCCGCTTCGAACTGCTTGTGCGCGAACGGATAGAGCTGTTCGATACGGATGATCGCGACGTCGTTCGACTTCGATTCACGGCGATGCGCCAGCAGGTCGTAGTACACGCGGCCCGAGCAGGCCACCACGCGCTTGACCTTCTTCGGCTCGATCGCTTCGTCGATTTCGCCGAGGATCGGCTGGAACGCGCCCTTCGCCAGTTCGGACAGATCCGACACGGCTTCCTTGTGGCGCAGCAGCGACTTCGGCGTTGCGACGATCAGCGGCTTCCTGAACAGGCGGATCATCTGACGGCGCAACAGGTGGAAAATCTGCGCCGGCGTGGTCGGTTGAACGACCTGCATGTTGTGGTCTGCGCACAGTTGCAGGAAACGTTCGATACGTGCCGACGAGTGCTCCGGACCTTGGCCTTCGTAGCCGTGCGGCAGCAGCATCGTGAGACCCGACACGCGGCCCCACTTCACTTCGCCCGACGAGATGAACTGGTCGATCACGACTTGCGCGCCGTTCACGAAGTCGCCGAACTGCGCTTCCCACGCGACGAACGTATTCGGTTCTGCGGTCGAGTAACCGTATTCGAAGCCCAGCACGGCTTCTTCCGACAGCACCGAGTCGATCACCGTGAACTTCGCCTGACCTTCGGCGATGTTCTGCAGCGGCACATACGTGCCGTCGTTCCAGCGTTCGCGGTTCTGATCGTGCAGCACCGCGTGACGGTGCGTGAACGTGCCACGGCCCGAGTCCTGACCGGTCAGGCGCACGGCATAACCGGATGCGACCAGCGATGCGAATGCCAGGTGTTCGCCCATGCCCCAGTCGAGCTTCGCTTCACCACGGCCCATCGCGCGACGGTCGTTGATGACGCGCTCGACCAGCGGGTGAACCTTGAAGTTTTCCGGGATCGTGGTGACGCGCTCAGCGAGGCGCTTCAATTCAGCCAGCGGCACGGCCGTGTCGGCTGCGTCGGTCCACTTGCGGTTCAGGAACGGAACCCAATCCACCGCGTACTTGCTCTTGTAGTTCGAGAGCACCGGGTCGATCGTGTGATGGCCTTCGTCCATCGCCTTGCGGTAAGCCTTGACGAATTCGTCGCCTTCTTCAGCGGTGATCACGCCTTGTTGCACCAGCTTTTCAGCGTACAGCGCGCGTGTGCCCGGGTGCTTGGCGATCGTCTTGTACATCAGCGGCTGCGTGACAGCCGGCGTGTCCTGCTCGTTGTGACCCAGCTTGCGGAAGCAGACGATGTCGACGACGACGTCCTTATGGAACTGCATCCGGAAGTCGATCGCCAGCTGCGTAGCCAGCACGACCGCTTCAGGATCGTCACCGTTCACGTGCAGCACCGGCGCCTCGATCATCTTGACGACGTCCGAGCAGTACAACGTGGAGCGCGAGTCGCGCGGGTCCGACGTCGTGAAACCGATCTGGTTGTTGATGACGATGTGCAGCGTGCCGTGCGTGCCGTAACCGCGCGTTTGCGCGAGGTTCAGCGTTTCCATCACGACGCCCTGGCCGGCGAAAGCCGCGTCGCCGTGGATCTGCACCGGCAGCACTTGCAGGCCGCTGTCGTCGCCGCGACGGTCCATGCGCGCCTTCGCCGAACCTTCGACCACCGGGTTGACGATTTCGAGGTGCGACGGGTTGAACGCGAGCGACAGGTGAACCGGGCCGCCTTCGGTCGAAACGTCCGACGAGAAACCCTTGTGGTACTTCACGTCACCGGCCGGCAGGTCGTCGACGTGCTTGCCTTCGAATTCGGCAAACAGGTCAGCCGGCATCTTGCCGAGCGTATTGACCAGCACGTTCAGACGGCCGCGGTGGGCCATGCCGATGACGATTTCCTGCACGCCGTTGGCACCGCCGTGACGCACCACTTCGTCCATCGACGCGATGAAGCTCTCGCCGCCTTCGAGCGAGAAGCGTTTCTGGCCGACGTACTTGGTGTGCAGGAAGCGCTCGAGGCCTTCAGAGGCCGTCAGGCGATTCAGGATGTGCTTCTTTTTCTCATTGGAGAAGTTCGGCGTCGAACGGATCGACTCGAGCCGCTCTTTCCACCAGCGCTTCTGTTCCGGATCGCTGATATACATGTACTCGGCGCCGATCGTGCCGCAGTACGTGTCACGCAGCGCCTTGACGATCTCGCGGAGCGTTGCACGCTCGAACCCGAAATACAGATTCGTGGCGCTGAACTCCTGGTCCATGTCGGCTTCGGTGAAGTCGTAGAACGCGGGTTCAAGTTCGGGAATAGCGGGACGTTCGCGGCGCTTCAGGGGATCGAGATTGGCCCATTGCGAGCCGAGGAAGCGATATGCACCGATGAGGGACTGCACATAGACTTGCTTGCGGGAGGTAGCGAGATCTTCGCCGCCGGCCGCCGTGCGCGGGATGAAGGCATTCGCCTTGGCCCGTTGCGCAAACGATTCGACGATCGGGCCATGGGCCACGTCGTTGGCATTGCTGCCATCCGATGCAGGGACGTTCTGCAACGCGTCGAAATAACTGCGCCAGTTCTCGGGCACTGACGCCGGATTGTCGAGATACGCTTCGTACATTTCTTCCACGTACGGAGCATTGCCGCCGAACAGATAAGAGTTCGACTGGAATTGCTTCATCATTTTTACGCTCACCTTTCTTCGAGTTTCTCGAGAAATAGCGGGTTACAGAACCTTCCGCGACACGGCCTGACCGTTTAGCGGATTGCGGGAATCAAGTCTTGCTTGGAAGGACCTAAAACTGGCAATGCATCCGCTAGCATAGCACAGATCATTACGTCGACGCGCCGATGGGCCGTAGCCGGAAAGCTTGTCTGGCGGGCCTCCGGGTCTGTTTTAAGCGTCTGAAACAATACATATCGCCGCGCAATGATCGTGATCGGGGATCACGCCAAACAGCAGAAATCCGAAGCCAGTAATGAAGCCTGCGCTCCCTCTTGCGTTCCGATCGGCAACGCTGCATCCCCGTAGTATCCAAACAGCACCTCGCCCACGCAATTTTCCACACACTCGACGCACGCAATCCGGTTTCGGCGGTAGCGCCCAAAAAGCGCGAAGCGCCGGGGCCGTTGCGTATCGGTACGCTGTTCGTTCTATGACTCCTACAGGAACCGCAAATGGAACTAAGTGCTCAGTACGCTGGCGCATCATCTATGCAAACCACGCCGCCAGGGACATCCATCGACTCCTTGCTGCCCGCGGATGGGCCGCAAGCCAAGCCACGGATTTTCCCCGACAATTTCACGGGCCGATCCGCGATCACGTCATTCGACCAGTCGGTCATCCCGCCTCGCAACACGACCGAGGGTCCCAAGCTCAACGCTGGCGAGCGCTATGCAAGCACCGCTCAGCCTCAAAGCCGGGAAAAGCGCGGCGCGGCGCTGGGCGCATGCGCGAAATCGGAATTTCGCGAATGCCGGGGCGGCGATGCGCTTAAAGACGGCTCATCGTCATACGTGAGATTCGATCAATTCGAGCGCAAAAAGACTCGCGGGGAGGATGGACGGGGAACCTGCAACGGCGTCGTTCGCGAAGCAATGCGTCGCATTGACCGCATTATCGAGGGGACGAGGACAGATTTACCATCGGCCGTCACCTATATGTCGAGCGATATGGGCAGCGGCAGCGCAGAAGCCGACCGAACCGGCATTTACGGCAGAATCCAGGCATTTCAGGACAACCCGAGCAGCCTCGGACTACTGAATTACCGCGATGCCGCAGGCATGCATTGGAATCCACACGGCGGATCGACGCGCGAGGATCGCATAAACAGCCTTATGCGTAGCGTAGGCACCTCGCCCGGCATGCCGCCGGGTGGCCTCGCATACATAGGTGTACGCGTGCAACGTGCTGATGAGGCTCCGAAGCCTAGCGGTCATGTGCTGCTAGTACAGCGCCTTCCCTCGAACGCGCATGGCGACGCATCGTCCTCTTCGGGTCGATATGCCATCTTCGACCCGAACAACGGTGTATTTACCTATGAGGATTGGCAGCATACGGAGGCCGCCCTGCGGGGCTATCTGGATTCAGCCTATAACGAGGATGGCTATACTGCCGTACCGGACACGGTCGAACTCTATGTTCCCGGCTCGGGAAACAGGAATCAACCGTTTAGACCGAACCCATACCCCGCCCCCGCCGAAACTCAGCTCGAGCCACCGGAATTGGCGCATCACACTTATCTGGGACACGATGAACTGTAATCGCGTCACGGCAAAATCGGGCCGATGAGCGGCGACGCAATCCAGTCCGGATATCGAACCAAACAAAGAAGCCGTTCCGGGCATGCCCGGAACGGCTTTTTCATCACATATGCAGCGCTGTTGCCACGAACCGCGTTCGCGACAACTCACACACCTTAGCTCAGTCCACTGCGCCCTTACGGCTCGCGCTGCGGCGCTCGTGTTCCTTCAGGTAGCGCTTGCGCAGACGAATGGATTGCGGCGTGACTTCAACCAGTTCGTCGTCGTCGATAAATTCGACCGCGTATTCCAGCGACATCTGAATCGGCGGCACGAGGCGCACTGCTTCGTCCGTACCCGACGAACGCACGTTGGTCAGTTGCTTACCCTTGATCGGGTTCACGACCAGGTCGTTGTCACGGCTGTGAATGCCAATGATCATGCCTTCGTACAGCGGCTCACCCGGCGACACGAACATACGGCCGCGATCCTGCAGCTTCCACAGTGCGTACGCGACTGCCGCGCCGTCGTCCTGCGAAATCAGCACGCCGTTGCGACGCTCACCCACCGCGCCTTCCCTAACCGGCTGGTAAGAGTCGAACGTGTGGCTCATCAGGCCCGTGCCGCGCGTGAGCGTCAGGAATTCCGACTGGAAGCCGATCAGACCACGTGCCGAAATACGGTATTCGAGACGCGTACGGCCACGGCCGTCCGACGCCATGTCGAGCATTTCGCCCTTGCGGCGGC
Organism: Paraburkholderia sp. RL17-337-BIB-A; assembly: GCF_046025895.1. Classification (NCBI taxonomy): domain Bacteria; kingdom Pseudomonadati; phylum Pseudomonadota; class Betaproteobacteria; order Burkholderiales; family Burkholderiaceae; genus Paraburkholderia; species Paraburkholderia sp. RL17-337-BIB-A. The sequence continues at coordinate 2,764,440 of NZ_JARESY010000001.1, forward strand.
CCAACTCCTCCATCACGCCGCCCTGGTGGCCGTCTTCCATGTCGACCGTCAGGTTTTCGTACGGCTCGTGCTTCACGCCGTCGACTTCCGTCATCACCACGCGCGGACGCGACACGGCCAGCTCGTAGCCTTCACGGCGCATGTTTTCCACCAGAATGGTCAGGTGCAGTTCACCGCGGCCCGCCACTTCGAACGTGGTTTCGTCGCCGGTTTCCTTCACGCGCAATGCCACGTTGTGGTTCAGTTCCTTCATCAGGCGGTCACGAATCTGACGGCTCGTGACGAACTTGCCTTCACGGCCGGCCAGCGGCGACGAGTTGACGAGGAAGTTCATCGTCAGCGTGGGTTCGTCGACGGTGATCATCGGCAGCGCTTCCGGCTGTTCCGGTGCGCAGATGGTCACGCCGATACCGATTTCTTCGATACCGTTGATCAGCACGATGTCGCCGGCTTCAGCCGAGTCGACCTGGACGCGCTCCAGCCCCTTGAACGACAAGACCTGGTTGATCTTGCGGTTCAGGATCGCGCCATCGGGGCCCGAGCGCACGGCGACCGACATACCCGGCTTGATCGTGCCACGCGTAATGCGGCCGACGCCGATACGGCCGACGTATGACGAATAATCCAGCGACGTGATCTGCAGTTGCAGCGGCGCCGACGGATCAGCCGGGCGAACCGGCACGTGTTCCAGCACGGCCTCGAACAGCGGGCGCATGTCGCCTTCGCGCACGTCCGGCGTCAGGCCGGCGTAACCGTTCAGGCCCGAGGCGTAGACGATCGGGAAGTCGAGTTGTTCGTCCGTTGCGCCCAGCTTGTCGAACAGGTCGAACGTCTGGTTGATCACCCAGTCGATCCGCGCGCCCGGGCGGTCCACCTTGTTGATCACGACGATCGGCTTCAGACCGAGCGCCAGCGCCTTCTTGGTCACGAAGCGCGTTTGCGGCATCGGGCCTTCAACGGCGTCGACCAGCAGCAGCACCGAGTCGACCATGGACAGCACGCGCTCCACTTCACCGCCGAAGTCGGCGTGGCCCGGGGTGTCGACGATGTTGATGTGGGTGCCTTCGTACTCGACCGCGCAGTTCTTCGAAAGAATCGTGATACCACGTTCCTTTTCGATGTCGTTCGAGTCCATCACGCGTTCGACAACCGCCTGGTTGTCGCGGAAGGTGGCGGTCTGGCGGAGGAGCTGGTCGACGAGCGTGGTCTTGCCGTGGTCGACGTGGGCAATGATGGCGATGTTGCGTAGGGCGCGAGTCATAGGAACCTGGAGACAGTTGAGTGCGCCAGCAGCAGCATTGTGTACGAGCCAACAAAGCCCAAAGCGCACTTTTGGGAACCCAATATTGTAGCACGCCCAAATGAAGCTTTCTGGTATTCCCTGATAGACCCACCGTCTTCCCTGCCACGACGCGTAGGAAACAAGCTCGCCGCACATCAGCAATAACCTACGCAAAATCGCTCGGATTGTGCCTTGAGCAGGAAAAGTTCCTTGCCTAAGCTGTAATAACGCTTGCCGTGTCAATCAACCGTTGCCTATAATCCTGCCTAGTCAACCATTGCTTTCGCACGAGAATCATGACGGAGCCGTCCCCTACCCCCGACCCAGCCATCAGCCAGTACCAGCTGGGCGAAAGCGTCGGCTATCTGATTTCGCGGGTGAAATCGACCCTGTCCAACCTCGTTACCCAGCGCAGCATGGCCGAACTGGGCATCACCAGCCAGCAAGGCAGCATCCTGTTCATGGTGGCGAGCGGCAAGTGTCTGCTAGCGGCCGAACTGGCGCGGGAATACGGCATCGACGCAAGCGCCGTCACGCGTCTGGTTGACCGGCTGGAGAAACGCGGCCTGTTGACAAGGGTGCGTAGCAATGAAGACCGGCGGGTCGTACGGCTCGCGCTGACACCGGAAGGTCATGCGATCGCGGCCAGGATGCCGGCTATTTTCAACGGCGTGCTGGACAACCTGCTGGGGGGTTTTACCCCTGAAGAAGTGGGTTTTCTCAAGAGCATGTTGCGCCGCGTACTCGTCAATTCCGGCGAACAAACGGGGTTAACCCGTGATGCAGCAAGCAATTTTGACGGCAAACCGTAATAAGTTGCTTGCAGCGTCCATCATTATCTTCTACTCAAAGAGTCGAGCGATGAAATCCCTTTCCCTGTCCGCGCCCGCGCTTTCGAGCCGGGCCGCTGTCGCCGCTGCCGTGATGGCGCTCGCCCTCACGGGGTGCGCGAACTACTTCGGCATGAAGAGCGACAAGCAGATCTCGTCGCCGGCTCAGTATGAGTCCACCCAAAGTCTGTCCGGCCAGGGCGGCCAATGGCCGTCGCTCGACTGGGCCAACCAGTTCGGCGACCCGCAGCTGCCTAAGCTGATTGCCGAGGCGCTGGAAGGCAGTCCGTCGATCGCACAGGCACAGGCGCGCCTCGCCAAAGCGTCGTCCTACATCGAAAGCTCGCGCTCGGCGCTGTATCCAAAGGTCAACGGCAGCTACTCATGGAACCGCGAGATCTTCTCGTCCAACTCGATTTACCCACCCCCATTCGGCGGTACCTGGTATAGCGAAAACAATGTGCTCGCGAGCGCGTCGTGGGATCTGGATCTGTGGGGCAAGAACCGCCAGCGCCTGGGCCAGGCGGTGTCGCAGGAGAAAGCCGCTGAAGCCGATGTGCAGCAGGCGCGCGTGACGCTCGCCGCCTCCGTGGCGAGCACCTATAACCAGCTCGCCCAGTTGTACGCATTCCGCGATATCGCCGCGCGCGAAATCGCCAACCGCCAGGACATCGGCCGCATCACCAACGGCCGCGTGACTGCCGGCCTCGACACCAACGTCGAACGGCAAACCGCGAACGGCAACATCGCGACCAGCCAGTCGAACCTGACCGATCTCGACGGCCAGATCACCGTGGTGCGCTATCAGCTGGGCGCGCTGCTCGGCAAGGGTCCGGATCGTGGCCTGCAGATCGCCACGCCGGTTCTGACCACCGGCAATACGGTAGCGCTGCCGAACAACCTGCCGGCCGACCTCGTGGCGCGCCGCGCGGACATCGTTGCCGCACGCTGGCAGGTCGAAGCCGCGATGCACGACGTCAAGGAAGCGAAGGCCGAATTCTTCCCGGACATCAACCTCGCCGCCGGTTTCGGTTTCGACGCGTTCGGCTGGGGCCGTTTCCTGACGTCGGCTAGCCGTCAGATCCAGTTCGGGCCGGCGATTCACCTGCCGATCTTCGACGCCGGCGCGCTGCGCTCGCAGTTGAAGGGCCGCTTCGCAGACTTCGACCTCGATGTGGCGAACTACAACCAGATGCTGATCAACGCCCTCTCGGATGTCGCGACGCAAGTGTCGTCGATCAAATCGATCGACCAGCAATCGGGCGACGCCCAGCGCGCGCTCGACGCGTCGACCAAGGCCTATCAGCTGGCGGTGATCCGCTACAAGGCCGGCTTGTCGCCGCAATTGCAGGTGCTGACCGCCGACCAGAACCGCCTTGCCGCCGAACAGACGGTAACGAGCCTGAAGATGCGCCGCCGCGATATGCAGATCGGCCTCATCAAGGCGCTCGGTGGCGGATTCGACGCAACGCAGACCGGCCTCGTGGTGCCGACCGATGCCCCGGCATCGGCCACCGCCGCGACCGCCGCTGCAAACTGAAGCCACATCGACGCGAGCACACTCGCACGAAGATCCGAATAAACGACGACGCTTGAGAGAACCCGGAGCACATCAATGAGCACCACCCAGCAGCCCGCGGCTAATACACAGGCAGCACAGCCGGCCCCGCAGCCGACGCAACCGGCACAACCGCCGGCCAACAACGGCAAACGCAAGCTTATGATGACACTGCTCGTCATCGTGATCCTGATCGCCGCCGTCGCCTACGGCCTTTACTACTTCCTCGACGCACGCTTCCATGAAGACACCGACGACGCGTACGTGAACGGCAACGTCGTCCAGATCACGCCGCAAGTCACCGGCACGGTGATCGCCGTGAACGCGGACGACACGCAGACCGTGAAGGCCGGCGACCCGCTCGTCGTGCTCGATCCGGCCGACGCGCGCGTCGCGCTCGAACAAGCCGAAGCGAATCTCGCGCAGACGGTGCGCCAGGTGCGCGGCCTGTTCGCCGACGACAACCAGTATCAGGCGCAAGTCGCCCAGCGTCAGTCCGATCTGTCGCGCGCTCAGGACGATCTGAAGCGCCGCCTGACGGTGGCGCAAACCGGCGCCGTGTCGCTGGAAGAAATCTCGCACGCCCGCGATGCCGTGAAAAGCGCGCAGGCCTCCGTCGACGCCGCCCAGCAACAACTGGCGTCGAACCGCGCGCTGACCGCCAACACCACGATCGCGAATCACCCGAACGTGCAGGCCGCCGCTGCGAAGGTCCGCGACGCGTACCTGAACAACGCGCGTAACAACCTGCCGGCGCCGGTCACGGGCTACGTCGCGAAGCGCTCGGTGCAGGTCGGCCAGCGCGTCTCGCCGGGTAACCCGCTGATGGCGATCGTGCCGCTGGGCGGCGTCTGGGTCGATGCGAACTTCAAGGAAGTGCAGCTGAAACACATGCGCATCGGCCAGCCGGTCGAGTTGACGGCCGACGTGTACGGCTCGTCGGTGGTGTACCACGGCAAGGTGGTCGGCTTCTCGGCGGGTACGGGTTCGGCGTTCTCGCTGCTGCCCGCGCAAAACGCAACCGGCAACTGGATCAAGGTGGTGCAACGTCTGCCGGTACGGATCGCGCTCGACCCGAAGGAACTTGAACAGCATCCGCTGCGCATCGGCCTGTCGATGCAAGCCGACGTCACCATCAAGGATGACAACGGCGGCCAGCTCGGCCAGGCGTCGAACACGGTCTATCAGACCAACGTGTTCGATAAGTACGGCGACGAAGCCGACGCCGAAATCGCTCGCATCATTGCGGAAAACGCGGGCCCGAACGGCGGCTCGCAAAAATCGGCGCAAAGCGGCGGCGCCGCGAAGCCGGCTGCAAAGCAGATGTAAGCGGCGTGACGATTCACAGAAGGTTTTTTTAATGTCTCAGGTTCAGGCGCAAGTCCCTCATCCGCCGCTCGAGGGCGCGCAACTGGTGATCGGCACCATCGCGGTGTCGCTCGCGGTGTTCATGAACGTGCTCGACACGTCGATTGCAAACGTGTCGATCCCGTCCATTTCGGGCGACCTCGGTGTGTCGTCCGACCAGGGCACGTGGGTGATCACATCGTTCGCGGTCGCGAACGCGATCTCCGTGCCGCTGACCGGCTGGCTCACCGAGCGTATCGGCCAGGTGCGCCTGTTCATGGCATCGATCATCCTGTTCGTGATCTCGTCGTGGATGTGCGGCCTCGCGCCCACCCTGCCGTTCCTGCTTGCCTCGCGCGTGCTGCAAGGCGCCGTGGCCGGCCCGATGATTCCGCTTTCGCAAACCCTGCTGCTCGCGAGTTATCCACGCGCAAAGGCGCCGATGGCTTTGTCGATGTGGGCGATGACCACGCTGATCGCACCGGTGGCGGGCCCGATTCTCGGCGGCTGGATCTCGGACAACATCTCGTGGCCGTGGATTTTCTACGTCAACATTCCGGTCGGTGCGATCGCCGCCGTGGCAACATGGACAATCTTCCGCAACCGCGATTCGGTCATCAAGAAGGCACCGATCGACGGCGTCGGGCTCGGCCTGCTGATCCTCTGGGTCGGCTCGTTGCAGGTGATGCTGGACAAAGGTAAGGATCTCGACTGGTTTTCGTCGACGACGATTGTCGTGCTGGCGCTGGTCGCGGTGATTTCGCTCGCGTTTTTTATCGTGTGGGAATTGACGGCTGAGCATCCGGTGGTCGATCTGTCGCTCTTCAGCCGCCGCAATTTCACTGGCGGCACGATCGCGCTTTCGATCGGCTACGGTCTCTACTTCGGCAATCTGGTGCTGCTACCGCTGTGGCTGCAAACCGATATCGGTTACACCGCGACGGAAGCGGGGCTGGTAATGGCGCCTGTGGGCCTGTTTGCGGTCCTGCTGTCGCCGATCACCGGCAAGGTTTTACCGCGCACCGATCCACGCTATATCGCGACCTTATCGTTCCTCATATTCGCGCTGTGTTTCTGGATGCGCTCGCGCTATACGACCGGCGTCGATACTTATTCGCTGCTGCTGCCGACGCTGATTCAAGGCATCGGCATGGCCGGGTTCTTTATTCCGCTGGTGTCGATCACGCTGTCGGGTTTGCCGGGTAACCGGATTCCGGCGGCGTCGGGTCTGTCGAATTTCGTGCGGATCATGTGTGGCGGTATCGGTACGTCGATCTTCCAGACGGCGTGGGATCACCGCACCATCATGCATCACGCGCAATTGGCCGTGCAGGCGAATGCGTACAATCCGGTGTTCGATCAGTCGATCCGGCAGATGGGCGCAGCGGGCTTCAGTCAGCCGCAAGCTTATGGCCTCTTCAACACGATGGCCACGCAGCAGGCCGCGCAGTTGGGTGTGAACGATCTGTTCTTTGTCTCGGCCGGGATCTTCGTCGCGCTGATTGCGCTGATCTGGATTACCAGGCCGGAACGTGCCGGCGGTGATGCGGGCGCGGCGGCCGCGGCGGCGCATTGAGATTTCGCACTTTAGTTCGGGACGCTTAGTCCGCGACGCGGGCTAGACGTTGGATGTGAAAAAGGCGGAGCCGCTGTTGAGCGGTCCCGCCTTTTTTGTTGTTGCCGACGATGATTCGGCTTCGCTTACTTCGGTGACGGCGTCGATGCCCATCCGGCTTGATGCCACGGCGATACTAATGACCTCGTAGCGGCCACGATACCGATTTTTGGCCCAGCTCGCTGCCGTGACGGCGCTGAATTTGCACGCTAGTTCGTGGCTGTAACCACGATTCGTTCCGGCGCCAATACACCCTCACCTTGCTTCGCGACGCCAAGCAGACGCCCGTCCGCTGCATACACGCGCACGCGCGGCGCATTCACCGCGTCACCGGCGATGGTCAACTCGGAGAGCTTCAGACGTTGTCCGTGCAGAAAGCGGCGCGTCGCGTCTTCATCCAGCTTGACGAGCGGGAACGTGGACAGCAATGCGTCGACCGGCTGCAGCCACGTATCGCGCTCGCTTTCCGTCGCGTCGGACAACGCATCGAGCGTCACCGAATTCGCAAGCGTCAGCGCGCCGACACCGGTACGCCGCAGCGCGACCAGATGTGCGCCACACCCGAGCGCTTCCCCAATATCTTCGGCGAGCGTGCGCACATAGGTGCCCTTGCTGCATGTCACGCGAAACGTCACGTCGGGCAATGCACAGGCCAACATGTCGAGCGCGTGAATCGTCACCTGACGCCCTTCGCGCTCGACGGTCTGGCCAGCGCGCGCGTATTCGTACAGCGGCTTGCCGTCGCGCTTGAGCGCCGAATACATCGGCGGGACCTGAACGATGTCGCCGAGAAATTTCTGCATGGCCGCCTGAACCGCCGCCTGATCGCACGTCACGTCGCGCGTGTCGATCGCTTCGCCTTCGGCGTCGCCGGTGGTCGTGCGGATGCCGAGGCGCATGGTCGCCTCATAGGTCTTGTCGGCTTCGAGCAGATCTTGCGAAAACTTGGTGGCTTCGCCGAAACACAGCGGCAAAAGACCCGTGGCGAGGGGATCGAGCGTGCCGGTGTGGCCCGCCTTTTTCGCCAGATAGAGACGCTTCGCGCGAATCAGCGCGTCGTTGCTCGACAGGCCGAGCGGCTTGTCGAGCAGCAGCACGCCATCGAGCGCGCGACGCGGCACGCGGGGGCGTTGAGGTGCGGTCATGTCAGAAAGACAGAGTCTTCGAAGGGTACGGAAACAGCGCTAAACGAGTGGCAACTGAACAATTGCGACTGAGACATTGCGGCGAGGAACACGGATAGCGGCGCGCTCAGTCTTCTTTCGCGCGATTGGCGTTCGCCTCGTCGATCAGACGGGACATTTCAACGGCCCGTTCGATCGTTTGGTCGTAGTGGAAATGCAGCGTCGGCACGGTATGGATGTGCAGTCGCTTGAACAGCTGGTTGTGCAGATGGCCGGCCGCGTGCTGGAGCGCTTCGAGTGTCTGTTGCGGGTCGCCGGTCAGCGTCGTGAAGTAAACCTTCGCGTGCGCGTAGTCGGGCGTCAGCTCGACGCTTTGAATCGTGACGAGGCCGATGCGCGGATCCTTGACCTCGCGCAGCAGCTCGGACAGGTCGCGCTGGATCTGATCGGCGATCTGCACGTTGCGATTGGGAGAAGAACGTTTTTTAGGCATGGTGATTGTGTGATCCGTTCAAACGGATGCAAAAAGTTGTTCGCGCGACAGCTGCGGCGGTCGCTATGTGAGCGGCATGCAAGCGGCCCGATAGCAACGCTAAACCGCCGCGCGGGCGCGCTATGCGCGACAAACGCGCCGGCCCAAAAACAACGGGCGGAGCGGGCGTTAAAGCCCGCTCCGCCCGTTTTAGCCGTGCCGCGTGAATTACAGCGTACGCGCGACTTCGGTCACCTCGAAGACTTCGAACTGATCGCCTTCGACGATATCGTTGAAGTTCTTGATCGACATACCGCACTCGAAGCCCTGACGGACTTCCTTGACGTCGTCCTTGAAGCGCTTGAGCGAATCGAGCTCGCCCGTGAAGATGACGACGTTGTTGCGCAACACGCGCACCGACGACGAGCGCTTGACGAAACCGTCCGTGACCATACAGCCGGCCACCGCGCCGATCTTCGGCACCTTGAAGACCTGACGCACTTCGACCGTACCCGTCACGACTTCGCGCTTCTCCGGTGCCAGCATGCCCGACATCGCGGCCTTCACTTCATCCACTGCGTCATAGATGATGTTGTAGTAGCGAATATCGACACCGTTGCTTTCCGCCAGCTTGCGCGCCTGTGCATCCGCACGGGTGTTGAAGCCGATGATGACCGCCTTCGAAGCCGTCGCCAGGTTGACGTCCGACTCGCTGATACCACCCACTGCGCCGTGCACGATCTGCACGCGAACTTCGTCGGTCGACAGCTTGAGCAGCGACTGCACCAAAGCTTCCTGCGAACCTTGCACGTCGGCCTTGACGATGAGCGGCATGTACGCGACTTCGCCTTCGCCCATCTGTTCCAGCATGTTCTCGAGCTTCGCGGCCTGTTGCTTGGCCAGCTTGACGTCGCGGAACTTGCCTTGACGGAACAGCGCAACTTCACGCGCCTTGCGGTCGTCCGGCATGACGATGACTTCTTCGCCTGCTTGCGGCACTTCCGACAGACCTTGAATCTCAACCGGGATCGACGGGCCTGCCGACTTGGTCGGCTTGCCGGTTTCGTCGAGCATGGCTCGCACACGACCGTAAGCGCTACCAGCCAGCACCACGTCGCCGCGGTTAAGCGTACCCGACTGGACCAGGATCGTTGCAACCGGACCCTTACCCTTATCGAGCTTCGCTTCAATAACGAGACCCTTGGCCGGCGCTTCGACCGGTGCCTTCAGTTCCAGCACTTCGGCTTGCAGCAGCACGTTTTCCAGCAGTTCGTCGATACCCGCGCCGGTTTTCGCCGACACCGACACGAACGGCGAATCGCCACCGTATTCTTCCGGCACGACGCCTTCCGCGACGAGTTCCTGCTTCACGCGGTCCGGATTCGCATCCGGCTTGTCGATCTTGTTGATCGCGACGACGAGCGGCACGCCACCTGCCTTCGCGTGGGCAATCGCTTCCTTCGTTTGCGGCATCACGCCGTCGTCGGCTGCGACCACCAGAATCACGATGTCGGTTGCCTTCGCACCACGAGCACGCATGGCCGTAAATGCTTCGTGGCCCGGCGTATCGAGGAACGTGATGACCCCGCGCGGCGTTTCGACGTGATAGGCGCCGATGTGCTGCGTGATCCCGCCCGCTTCACCCGCTGCCACCTTGGCGCGGCGAATGTAGTCGAGCAGCGACGTCTTGCCGTGGTCGACGTGACCCATGACCGTGACGACCGGCGGACGCGGCAGCGCTTCTGCGTCCGTGATTTCGCCTTCGACCAGCATGGCTTCCGGATCGTCCAGCTTGGCCGCAACCGCGTGGTGGCCCAGTTCCTCGACGATGATCATCGCCGTTTCCTGGTCCAGCATCTGGTTGATCGTGACCATCTGGCCGAGCTTCATCATCGACTTGATGACTTCCGAGGCCTTCACCGCCATCTTGTGCGCCAGATCGGCGACCGTGATGGTTTCCGGCACGTGCACTTCGCGCACGATCGGTTCGGTCGGTGCCTGGAACGTGGTGTTCTGATCCTGATGCTTGCCGCGCCCCTTCGGGCCGCCGCGCCAGCCGCGATCCACACCGCCGCTCGTATCGCCACGCGTCTTGATACCGCGGCGCTTCGCTGCGTCGTCCTGCCAGCCGCCCTTGCCACCGCCCGGCTTCTTCTTGTCGCCGGCGGACGGCGTGGTTGTTGCAGCCGGTGCCGCGGCGGCCGGCTTCTTGGCTGCCGGACGTGCCGGTGCTTCACCCGCCGGACGCGCCGGCTTGTGCAGCGTGCCCTTGGCTTCCGCGGCCTTGACCGGCGGCTCAGCGGGCTTCGGTGCCGGCTCCGGCGCCTTGACCTGCGCCTTGCGCGGCGTGTTCATCATTTCGCGAATCGCACGCGCTTCGGCTTCTGCCGCCGCACGGCGCTTGCTGATTTCTTCCTGCTCGGCACGCGTTTTCTCGGCGGCCTGACGCGCTGCGTCTTCCGCTTTCTTCGCCGCTTCGCGTTGTGCCGCACGTTCTGCCGCAGCGCGCGCGTCGTCCTGTTCGCTTTCCTTGGCAACCGCAGGCTCCGCCGCCTTGGCCGCCACCGGTTCAGCCTTCGCTGCCGGCTGGGCAGCCTGCGCCGGCTTCGCAGCCTGAGCCTGCTCGCGAGCAGCCGCTTCAGCCGCCGCCCGCTTCTTCGCCGCTTCTTCTTCCGCACGACGGCGCTCGGCTTCAGCAGCCTGCTCGCGCGCCTGACGCTCGGCTTCTTCGCGTTCGAGCTGCTCCTGACGCGCCTTCAACTCCTGAGCCTGCTTTTCGAGCAGCTCGGCTTCGTGACGAGCTTCCTCTTCACGACGCTGGAGTTCGAGATCGTCGACGTCGGCCTCGGCCACATGATTCGATGCATCGCCGCCTTCAGCGGCGGATTCGTCGCGGCGGACGAAAGTGCGCTTCTTGCGCACCTCGACCTGAATGGTGCGAGCTTTGCCCGTCGCGTCGGATTGCTTGATCTCCGACGTGTGCCGTTTTGTCAGCGTGATCTTGCGCTTGTCCGCATCAGTCGAGCCGTGAGACTTGCGCAAGTGGTCGAGCAGACGCGCCTTGTCCGTTTCGGACAAGCTGTCGTCTTCGCTCGCTTTAGTGACGCCTGCTGCCTGAAGCTGCTCAAGGAGCACGCCTGCAGGCATTTTCAGTTCCGCGGCAAATTGGGCTACGTTGTTACTCGCCATTCATTCCTCTTAATGCAAGGACCGATTCCTTGCGGTTAGCATCTTGTCATGCGGCCTAACGGCCGCGTTCAATTTAGTGCGCCATGGTCATTTCTCACTGGAACCAGTGTTCACGTGCTTTCATGATCAACGCCTTAGCGGCATCCTCTTCCATTCCGGTCATCTCGACCAGTTCATCCACAGCCAGCTCGGCGAGTTCGTCGCGCGTCTGGATCTGATGTTCGGCAAGCTTGGCGAGCAGGTCGGCATCCATGCCGTCCAGACTCTTCAGGTCGAGTGCAACATTCTCGACCTTTTCTTCATTCGCGATCGCCTGTGTCAACAACGCATCGCGCGAGCGATTACGCAGTTCGTGAACGGTGTCTTCGTCGAATGCTTCGATCTCGAGCATCTCGTTGAGCGGCACATAGGCGATCTCTTCGAGGCTCGTAAAACCTTCGTCGATCAGGATGTCGGCCACTTCTTCGTCGACATCGAGACGCGCCATGAACAGGTCACGCAATACACCGCGCTCCTGATTCTGCTTTTGCGCAGATTCGTCCGGCGTCATGATGTTGATCTGCCAGCCGGTGAGTTCGCTGGCAAGACGCACGTTCTGGCCGCTACGGCCGATCGCGACCGCCAGTTCATTTTCGTCTACGACGACGTCCATCGAATGTTTTTCTTCATCGACGACGATCGACTGGACAGCTGCCGGCGCGAGCGCGCCGATCACAAACTGTGCGGGATCCTCCGACCATAGCACGATGTCGACGTTTTCGCCACCGAGCTCGTTACGCACAGCCTGTACACGCGAACCGCGGATACCGACACACGTGCCGATCGGATCGATGCGCTTGTCGTAAGCGATCACGCCGATCTTGGCGCGCACGCCCGGATCGCGGGCAGCCGCCTTGATTTCCAGCAGGCCCTGTTCGATTTCCGGCACTTCCATTTCGAACAGCTTCATCAGGAATTCGGGCGCCGTACGCGACAGCTCGATCTGCGGACCGCGTGCGGTGCGATCGACCTTGGCGATATAGGCGCGCACGCGGTCGCCCACGCGCAGGTTTTCCTTCGGAATCAGCTGGTCGCGGCGCAGCAGCGCTTCGACACGGCCGGTTTCGACGATGAAGTTGCCCTTATCCAGGCGCTTCACCGAGCCGGTCATGATGTGCTCGCCGCGCTCGAGAAAGTCGTTCAGGATCTGTTCGCGTTCCGCGTCACGCACTTTCTGCAGGATCACCTGCTTGGCGGCCTGCGCGCCGATACGGCCGAATTCGATCGACGGCACCGGTTCTTCGATGAACTCGTCGAGCTGGATTTCCGGCTTCTGTTCGCGTGCTTCGAACAGCAGAATTTCCTGATCCGGCTCCTGCAGGCCGGCTTCGTCCGGCACCACTTTCCAGCGGCGAAACGTTTCGTGCTCGCCGCTTTCACGGTCGATCTGGACGCGGATGTCCGCGTCTTCTTCGAAGAGTTTCTTGGAGGCCGAAGCGAGGGCCGCCTCGAGCGCGGCAAATACCACGTCTTTATCGACGTTCTTCTCGCGTGCCAGCGCATCCACCAGCATCAACACTTCGCGACTCATTGTTTGCGGCTCCTAAAGTCAACTTTCGGAACGAGGCGTGCCTTGTCGATATCCGCGACGGTGAAATCGAGCATCGCGGCGCCTTCCTTCCCTTCAAATTCCAGACCGATCGTCTCGCCTTGCGGAGCATGCAGGATGCCCCGGTACGATTTCCGTCCGTCCAATGGCTTTTTCAATGTGATTACCACTTCGCTGCCTGCGAAGCGTTCGAAATCCGCCAGTTTCTTCAGCGGGCGGTCGAGTCCCGGCGACGATACTTCAAGCCGCTCATAATCGATATTTTCGACCGTCAGAACGTGCTGGAGCTGACGCGTGACCTTCTCGCAGTCTTCGATCGCGATGCCGGCCGGCTGGTCGATATAAATACACAACATGCCGCGCCCGGTGCGCTCGAGATCGACGAGCTCGTAGCCGAGTCCCACGACCGTGGTTTCAATCAGTTCCGTCAGTTGCACAGTGCCCTCTAAGATGTTCGCGCGGCGAGACCTGCCGGGTTTGTCTGCAAACACCAATGCGGGCCGCGCGCCAAGCCGGCGCACGTTCGTGCTACCCGAGATGCCGAACCACTGAGAACTGAGCGGCAAAAAAAAATGGGCTAAACGCCCATCATCTTATTACCGGTGGTCGCACCTGAGCCGCACATGAAAAAGCCGCACGCCCAGCGACTTCGCGATTGTAGCCATTTTTCGGGACAAACGCAAACCGCAGAACGCCGCGCGAAGCGCATTTCCGCTTGATTTCATGGCAATCTTTCGACGATATTGCGGCGCTCCGGGCCTTTTGCAAAGCGGCTTGCGGCGCCTTGAGCTCGCGTCGGACAAGCGGAGCCGAGAAACTCTGCCCCTACTTATACGCACGCCGCGGTTTTATGCGTTGCATGAAACCCGCGGCGCTTGTCGATCGATTCTGACGGCGGCGAGACGTTGATCGTGGGATAACGATTAGCGCCCCGCCATCGCCATGCATATTGCACTTGCTGCTTAACGGCCACGCGAGCGGCCGCGCGGCGCGCCGCCACCGCGATTGGCGCCGCCCGCGTTGGCGTTGCCGCCGCCGGCACGATTGGCGTTACCACCACGATTGCCGCCCGGCCCGCGGCTACCGCCGCCATTGCCCGGATTGCCGGCAGGGCCGCCGAGACCGCCAGCGCGTTTGCCGCCGCCGGCCGCACGATTGCCATTGCCCGACGGCGCGCGATTGCCGTCGACGTCACCACGCCCGCCACGCGGGCCGCCCGTGCTGCCGCCACCGCCGCTCATCGGGCCGCTAAAGCCACCGGCGCCACGTCCAGCGCCGCGGCTACCGTAGCCGCCACCGCCGCCAAAACCACCACCCGCGCCGCCCGCACCGCCACTGAAGCCACCGCCCGTCGCGCCACGACGGCCTTGACCGCGCGGCTGCTGCTGATCGAAGCGGCCATGCGACATCAGCACCGGTTCGCGGCTGATGAAGCCCATCGACGTTTGCATCGGATCCGGCTGCTTGCGCTCCGGCGCCTCTCTGCGGCTGCCCTTTTCTTCCGACGGCGCCTTCAGGCCGACCGACGCCATCAGCGCGCGCACCTGATTGTCTTCAAGTTCTTCCCAACGACCGCGCTTCAGGCCCTTGGGCAGCGAGATCGGGCCGTGACGCGTGCGGATCAGGCGGCTGACCATCAGGCCGGCTGCTTCGAACATGCGGCGCACTTCACGATTACGCCCTTCGGCGAGCGCGACGTGATACCAATGATTAGTGCCCTCGCCCCCGCCGTCGCGGATGCGCAGGAAATTCGCCGGGCCGTCTTCCAGCTCGACGCCGTGCAACAGCTTCTGACGCATGCCTTCAGCCAGTTCGCCGACCACGCGCACTGCATATTCACGCTCGACGCTGTAACGCGGATGCATGAAACGGTTTGCCAGATCGCCCGAAGTGGTCAGCATCAGCAGACCTTCTGTGTTGAAGTCGAGGCGGCCGACCGCGAGCCACTTGGCGGTCTTCATGGGCGGCAGCTTGTCGAACACCGACGGGCGGCCTTCCGGATCGGCATGACTGACGATTTCGCCGGTCGGTTTGTGATACAGCAGCACACGCGGCGGCTTGTTGGCCAGCTTGCGCTTGACCGGTTTGCCATTGATGCGAACCTGGTCGGTCGGCATGATGCGTTGGCCGATGTGGGCCGGCTCGCCGTTCACCGACACGCGGCCGGCAACGATCAGTTCTTCCATGTCGCGGCGCGAACCCATGCCGGCTTCGGCCAGCACTTTGTGCAGCTTCGGCGCGTCGTCGTCAGCGGCGAGGACACGCTTGGGCGCGGCCGGCTTGCCTCGGCGCAGCATCGGGGCACGCACGCCGCCGGTGGCGCTGTTGTCCGCATCGAAGGCGGGCGAAGTGACATACGAGAACAGGTCGTCCGGGCTCGCCTCGGTTGCCGTCGCAACCACGGGCGCTTCAGCGCCACGGCGGTTCTGACGCTGACCGCCCTCGCGCGGTTGACGCTCACGGGGCGCGCCATCACGCTGACCTTCGCGAGGTGCGCCTTCCCGTTGACCACCTTCGCGCTTCGCGCCGCCCGCATTGCGGCGCGAGCCTTGACCCTTGGCGCCTGCATCCTTGCGCGGCACGCGCACCTGCGCGACCACCTCGCCGTCTGGCGGCGCTTCGGTAACGACCGGCGCGCCTTGCGCGGGCGCGCCTTCGGCGCCCTTCGTCTTCGCTCCGGCGCGGCGCCGCGCGATCAGGCTGCGCGGTCCGCGACGCAGGCCGCGGCGCGGACGGTCTTCGCCGTCTGCTTCCGTGGTCTGCGCCGGGCGTTCGCTCTCGCCTGCCGACGCTTGCGTGGTGCGCGCTTCGTCGGCGCGCGCCGACGGCACGGCGCGCTCGGATTCGGACGAATCGGTGTCGTGGGTATGTGTCAAAACAACCTCAAAGTGTCAGGTCGCGCGCGCCCATTGCGGGCGCGGCAAAAAAAGTTCGGTTACGTCAGGCGCTGCGCGACTCGGGTTCGTCGTCGGTCAGAATGCCTGCGTCCTGTGCGGCATCGCGACGATCTTCATGATCGCCGTGCGCCGCCGTGGTCGGGTTCGGCTCGGCGGCGCGCTCCGTATCGCGGAGTGCGCCCGAGTCGTGCGCGGGTGTTGCCGGATCGGCCTGGGAGACCGGATCGTGATTCAGTGGATCGTGATTCAGTGCGGGCTCGGCGGCGCCGGCCCGCGGTTCAACATGTCCTTGCACAGCCGGGGCTGCCACAGCATCCCGATGCGCCTCGGCTGCCGGCGCGACATTCGTTGCGCCATGCGCCGCCTCGGCTGGTCCAGCCGCTTCATGCGTTGCCTCCGCCGGTTCAGCCGCCTCATGCGTGGCCTCGGCTGGGTCAGCGGCCTCATTTGTTTCTGCTGCCCCGTGTGCCTCAGCGGACTCCGCGTGGCGCGTTTGATCGAGCGGCGCCTCGTGCTCTTCACCGTGTTCGCCAGCGATTTCCGTTCCTGCTGTCACGCCGGCTTCCTCAACGTGACCACCATTGGCAGGCTCGCCGAGCGATACGCCCGCTTCAGTGGCTGCCTCGCCTACGGCTAATTCCAACGGCTCGCCGAGCACGCCCTCTTCGCCCAATGCCAAGGCCTGTGCGGCTTCGACCTCGGAAAATTCGATCGCATGCTGACCGAGCAGATCCGCGTTCAGCTGCGCCGACGGATCGGCCAGCGGCGGCAGTTCGTCGAGCGCCTTCAAACCGAGGTCGTCGAGAAATTGCCGCGTGGTCGCGTACAGCGCTGGACGGCCCGGCACATCCCGATGGCCGATCACTTCGATCCAGTTACGATCCTCGAGCTGCTTGACGACCTGCGTATTCACCGTGACGCCGCGAATCTCTTCGATATCGCCGCGCGTGACCGGTTGCCTGTACGCAATGATCGCCAGCGTCTCGAGCACCGCGCGCGAATATTTCGGCGGTTTCTCAGGATGCAAACGATCCAGGTACGAACGCATCGCGGGCTTGCTTTGAAATCGCCAGCCCGACGCCAGCCCGACCAGCTCCACACCGCGCCCAGACCAATCCTGCTTGAGGTCTTCGAGCAAATTCCGAACAGTGTCTGCCGACACGCCGTCGGCAAAGAGCTTGCGCAAATCGACGAGCTTTAACGGCTCCTGCGCGCAGATCAAGGCAGTCTCGAGGACGATCTTCGCCTCTTGGGTATTCATGCAGCTAGGTCAGACCCTGTGGTCAAAGAACCGGATCAAACAGACGATGTGGAACTGAAGACGCGCTCGCCCGATTCTGATCGGTCATATTGATGGGAGCACGCACCGGGGGGAGGCGAACAGGCAATCGAGCCAAACCCAGCCGGACGGAGCAGCGATATTCCTGAAAGGAATCGCGTGACTGAACGCTATATTACGCAAAAACAATCAGTGCGTAAAGATGAAATCCCCGGCGCATTTTTCAGCTTTGCCCCAGTGCACCCGCTTAAAAGGCAAGGCTGGCGGAATCGAACGGGAATCGGAGCGGAACAGGACATTAAATCAGGACCTTCCCCCCCGCCGCGCGCGCCGCCGCCATTCAACGCAGGCCGTGTTGCGCCAGAAACCGCTTCAGACGCACGACACCCTCGTCGAGCCGCGCCGTGTCGCAGGCGTAGCACCAGCGCACGAAGCCCTCGCCTTGCGGGCCGAATGCGCTGCCGGGCGCCACGCCGAGGCCCACTTCGCGCACCATGGCCTTGCATAATTCGAGACTGCGTGACGCACGCGGCATCGAGAAAAACAGGTACATGGCCCCGGGCGGGGCCTTTACGTCGACGCCCGGCACGGCGGATAGCGAGCGCACCAGATGGTCGCGCGACGCCTTCAGATCGAGCACCAGCTCCTGGGTGAAGCGCTCGCCGTGCTGGACAGCCGCGATACCCGCCTGCTGGACGAAAGCCGGCGCGCACGACGTGTTGTATTCGACCAGCTTGCCCAGATCGTCCATCAGCGAGACCGGCGCGACGATCCAGCCGAGCCGCCAGCCAGTCATCAGCCACGCCTTGGAAAACGAGTTCACGCAGATCACGCGCTCGTCGCGCGCGGCCAGATCGAGAAACGACGGCGCCGTGCGCGAATGGGCGCCGCGCGCGCCGGGTTCCGCGTCCGCGTAATAAAGACGCTCGTAAACTTCGTCGGCGACGATCCAGATCCCGTGGCGACGGCAATGCGCCAGCACGGCACGCTGCTCGTCGCGACTCATCACCCAGCCGGTCGGATTGTTCGGCGAATTGATCAGCAGCATCTTCGTATCCGGCGTCAGCGCTGCCAGCAACTGTTCGAGATCGAGTTGCCAGCCGCGTTCACCGTAGCCCAGCGCGACAGTTTCCACATGCGCGCCCAGTATCTTGGGAATTTCGACCAGATTCGGCCACAGCGGCGTTACTGCGACAACGCGGTCGCCCGCGCCCACTACCAGTTGCGCGGCCAGCATCAATGCATTGACACCGGCGCTCGTCACCGCGATGTGATCGGGCGAGGTCGTCCCGTGCAACTCGCCCACGTAGCCTGCGAGTGCCGCGCGCAGCGGCGCAATGCCCAGGTTATGCGTATAGAAGGTGTCGCCGGCCGCCAACGCCGCACTGGCGGCGTCGCGGATGAAGGCCGGGGTCACCCGGTCGGACTCGCCAAACCAGAACGGCAGCACGTCCGCAACGCCGAAACCGGCATTCGCGACTTCACGGATCTGCGAAGAACGCAGTGCGCGCACGGCATCGCGCGCGTTGGGGATGGAGGGCACAGGCAAATCCGATTCGCTCATCGAGGCTTCCAGACGGGTAATGGATAAAAGCTGACGCTTGAAAGAGGCGACAGTTTAGCGCAGCGCATGTTTTTGAAACTATGAAGTCACTGACTCGCGAGGCGCGATCAGACGCCGGCCGTTTCAGTGGATCTGATTAACGGGCGAGGCTCAAGGCAGTGGCCGCTTCAGTGGACCCGATCGACAGGCGAAGCTCAAGGCAGTGACCGCTTCAGTGGACCCGATCAACAGGCGAAGCTCAAGGCAGTCGCCGCTCCAGCTGACCCGACCAACAGTCGAGGCTCCAAGCAGTGACCGCTCCAACGGACCCGACCAACCGGCAAGGCTCAAGGCAAAACCGCTCTGCAGAGCGCAACAAATCCGATCTCGCAGAACCGACGACCTATGCTCTAGCCCGAGTCATCAGTCCAAATCCTCCGCCCGCGCGGGCAATTGACGAATCAGGCTCCACACCGCCTCCGCCGCCGGCGACAGCGAGCGATCGCGCCGCCGCACCAGTTCGACCGTCCGCTCGGCGCGCGGCACGAGCGGCCGTGCCACCAGCGAAGCGCCCGCCGGCAGCGGCAGCGCCAGCCAGGGCAGTACACTCACGCCGACACCGGCCTCGACCAGCCCAAAAACGGTCGCGGAATGCCCCAGCTCCTGCACCACGGTGGCGCTTACGCCGTACTCCTGCATCACGGCGTCGATGATCGGCCGGCTGCCTGACGCGTAATCGAGCATGACGAGTTGCTGGCCTTCGAGGTCCGTCCATGCCACCTGCCGGTGCGCCGCCAAGGGATGGTCGTCGCGCGAAACGACGCAAAACGAATCCGTCATCAGCGATTCGCTGAGCAAGTCGTCGGCGGAAAACGGGCCGATGATCACACCAAAATCGACTTCGCCCGACTTCACCTTGCGCACCACGTCGCTTTGCACGTCGTCGCGCAGACTCAGGGCGATGTAGGGGAACTGGCGTCCGCACGACGCCACCACGCCAGGCATCAACCGGCAGGCAATGGTCGGGCTCGCGGCCACGACCACACGTCCGCGGCGCTGCTCGCCGATTTCGCGGATCTCGCGCAGCGCGTCGTCCAGATCTGTCAACAGACGCGACACGCTCGACACCAGGTTGCCGCCGACATCCGTAAGCTGCACTTCCCGCGTGGTGCGGTCGATCAGTTTCAAACCGATCTCCCCCTCCAGTTCGCGTATACAGCGACTCACCGCCGATTGCGTCAGACCGATCTCATCGCCGGCCCGGCTGAAGCTCTGCAAACGGGCAACCTCAATGAAAACCCTTAGCTGACGCAGCGTCACATTCATCTGCAAACCTCATCAATTACCTCATTTGATGCGCATTGTATGGCCAAATGTCGCACCACAGCGGTTTTCGCGACTTCGCTGCAATGCAGTATTAAGGCGCAAACGCACGCTGGCCGGGCTTGATTGCACAAGATTGGTGATTGTCCCGATTTGCGAGATGGGTTTTTTGGATTCTCATACGCCCCTAGCTAGCGCCCGCGCTGGCCCGCTGTCACAGGGCTTTCAGGCAGTCGAACTCAACTTGGCACACTTCCTGCATTTACATGCACACAGGATCGGCGCCATGACTTCTGACTGAATAGCAGATCGTGGCAAGCCCGACCCCCTTGGCACTCGCCTATCGAGTGCATGGAGAGTGCGCGGCGCGGGGCAGCGCACCGGAGTTAGCTTCGCTGAGGTGAAACATGATGCTGTTCGACGATTTGAGAGACAACGAGTGGGCGCTGGTCGAGGCGTTGTTCTGTGCGGAGCCAGCACGGAGCGAACGGCGCGGTCGGCCACGCGTGGAAGCACGCGCGGTTGTCAACGCTGTGCTTTGGGTACTGTCGACGGGCGAAGGCTGGTCCAAGCTGCCGGGCCGCTATCCGTCGCCGCCGACTTGCCGCCGTCGCTTCGACGAATGGCAAGCCGATGGTACGCTCGCCGAAATAGTTAAGCGACTCGGCACGAGCGGCCGCGAAATTTCGCTGCGCGGCCGCATTGGCGCGACGGCGGCGAAGCCGCCCGCACCGCCGAGCCGCGACCGCCTGCGTGGCGCGTTCTGGACCAATCCGGAATCGTGGCGCGCGCCGGTCAAAATGGCCTGACGTGAATGGTTTTGCCGCCGGGCGCCTGCGGGCGCCCGGCGCGTGTCTGGGTCGCCGTGCGCCGTATGTCGACGCTCACCCGACCCACCATGGGCACCGCTCCCCGGCGCGCCCAGCGTAGTCGTCCCTCCCCTTTCGCCGACTTCATTACAAACCGCTTCAGACGCCTGAAGCGGATCGATGTTTCCGGTGAAACATCCATTTACTATTACTTACAGCGTGCTTTCGCTACTCGGCATACCTTATGGTGTATGCAAACAGGCCTTGAGTCGATGGGCTTGACGGGAGCTCAGCATGAAACCAATGTCACTGCTTCTGTGCGGCATTGTCGTTTCATCAATGGCCGCACCGGCGCTCGCACAGCAGCGCCCCCAAGGCTGGAACTGGCGGCCGGATCATACGGCCAACGCTGAAGCCTGGCAGCAAAGCGAAACACGCGGCCGCGGCTTCACGCCGCCGGCGCCGCGCGGCGATCTGCGCGGCGATATTGCCAGCAATGTCCGCACACGGCCGGAACCGCCGCGCGAAAGTCCCACGCGCCGGCAATAGCATGTAACGACGCGCCACTGGCGCGTTGGGCGCGTTCGGACCGTGTTCTAAATCGCGTGTATTGCAAATGGCCGCTATTGGCTGCCACAGCTTGCGCACAGCGCAAGAGCGGAGGAATGCGAAGCATGCGGAATTGAACGACCGGGGAACCACCTGGCGCTGCGCCAGTCTGATTTAACGCCATTAGCACAGCGTGGCAGTAGTAATTCCGGTACGCCCGTATCCTCGCGATACGGGCTTTTTTTTTGCTTGTTCGCTACAACGAGTGGACAGCCCGCGCATTGCACGCACGTGCCTAAGCTGAGCCATCAGGCGGAGCAATAAAATCACTGCCAGCCGCGTCAAGCGGCCGGAAAAGCAACGCCAGCCAGCCGTTCCTAAGGCCGGGCTTCGAGAGCGGCTGTGGGCCGCGTTTCGGCTGTGGCGACGACGTAGTCGTTCATTCGCTGCGCGCTCCAGGTCAACAGGCCTTCGTCGTGCGCGAGCCTCGCGAACTCTGCTCTGCCACGCTCGGTGAGCACGGCGATATCGACAGGCGCGTGAAAACCCGGAGCCGGCGCGACGGTGCGCTGCCGAACGGTGTCCATCAGGCCTAACGCGCGAAGATACTGGAAAACACCCGGCCGTCTGGCCCATGGGACCTGGCGATATTGCGCCCGCCGCAGCGCTTCAAGTACCGCTTCGTTGGAATACGTGGTCATCTCACTTCTTTCTTAAAGTGCAGCTATGACACATCTATGCCCAACACGTCACCGCGCCACCAGTGACGCGCCTGGCACCCGCCCTTGGCTGGAAGCTGGCTGTCTGACATACAGCCGAATTCCGCCAGGTGCTGCCTGGTCTGGTTTCGGAACCCCCGTCTGAACGGCATGTTAGCGTTCTGTCCACGGGCCGACGATGCAACCGCTGCGGCGCGATAGCAAGCCCGTAGATTTATCCCGAAAGTCATACGTTACCCCATTTAAATTGATTCTATTCACTTTATTAGCGCTTTTTTTTGCAGCAATCGTGCTATGGAAACGCGCCCGCCGACCCTTGGCGATTTGCACGATCGCCCTGTTCTGGCTGCTCGCGGCCGGCTGGCTGACTGCTCCATTGCTCGAATTGGCGCAGCCGCATCGGCAGACTGACTCGCCGGCCAGCTTCGCGCCGCGCACCGCGATCATCATGCTCGGTGGCGGCACCATCTACGACGACGACGATGTGCTGGTGCCACCGCGTGACGTGCTTGCGCGCATCGCGGTGAGCGCGGAAAACTATGCGGCGTGCAAGCGCACGGCAGCCACGTGTCAGGTGATCGTGAGCGGTGGCAATCCGCAGCGGCATAGCGCATCCGAGGCCGACACCTATCTGCCGTACCTGCTGCGCAAACAGGTGCCGCGTGCGGACATCGTGCTGGAAAACAGCAGCCGCACGACTTACGAGAACGCGCGCAACGTCTCGGCGATTCTCGACCGATCACGTTACGATTCCCTGATCCTCGTGACCTCCGCTTACCAGATGCCGCGCGCCTTGCTGGACTTCCATCGGTTCGGCCTCGCGCCGCAGCCCTTGATCTCGAGCGCGCGCCGCGCACGTCTCGGTGTACTGCCGCGCTATGACAATCTGGTGAGTGCTGAAATTGCGCTGCACGAACTGATTGGAATCGCACAATTTCATGTCTATCGTGCAATCGGATGGTTCTGAATCTCACTCGCCGTGCTGTGGCAATTTATTTAGAGATGCGAATATTCTTCATGTCGGCAACACATTAGTCATGCTTGATCCGAGACCGCTATCGACAGTGACTGTGGGGCGGACGTAACAAGATGTAACGATTTGTCATTACCGTTACAAAACGTCCGCTGGAGCGGATATTGCTGGCTAGAATGCATTGTCTTTCCGATTGGACAGGCAAGTACTCGGGTCCACCACCACTCTGCGGAGGTAACAATGAAGAAAGTGTCCCTGGCGATCCTGGTTTCCCTCAGTGCCGTAACGGGCGCGGCCTATGCGCAGGACAACGGCGTCATGATGAGCACCGATCCGGCCAAGGCCGCCGACGTCGAACAGCGTGCGCAAGATTTGCAAAACCGCCAGCAAGCAATGCAAAGCGCGCCTATGCCGGAAAAACATCACAAGATGGCCCCGCACCACAAGAAGGCTGCCAAGCCGATGGCCGCCAGTTCGTAAGCGCAGTGACAGCATCACCCCGCGGCCACGCCGCGAAGGTGAAAAGCCGAAGCCGGCACCGCCGGTTTCGGCTTTTTTGTCGTCTAATGGACTTGCTACAGGCCCGCTGCGCCCGGCTGACGTTATGCTAAAGTCGCGCACCGACCGGCGCCCGGCCGGACTCCCCCTAACCTATGCGCACCTTGGTGCGGAGGACAGCATGAGCAACATCCAGCTAGATATCGAATGGACTGAAGCAGCATCTCGCAAAATCGAAAAACTGATGCCGCGCGGCGGTCAGGAAGCGTTTCTCGCGCTGCCGCCCGTCGAGTGCCTGCCGATGGAAGGCGACGTGCTGTTTCTCGGCCCGGACGGCAAGCAGCAACCGTTCATCGTCGCGGAGCGACAGTATCACCACGACGGCGATGCCGACTGGACGATCATCCTGATTCTCGACGTCCCGCAAGCCACGCACTGAAGATAAAACGACGAGTGCCGCGCAGGCCGGATCCGGCCTGGCAGTTCACTCGTCGTGGTTCGTTCGGCCCGGATTTTTCGGCCCGGCGATTCGCCCTGAACGCTCACGCGATCTTCGACACGACGCGAATTTCCGCGTGTTCGCCCCCAATCCGCCACCGCTTTCCTTAAGCCGCAATGTGCGCGGATCCGGCATGCGCCGCCAGCGCTTCCTGGCTTTCCCAACGTTCGACAAACACGAACCTGCGCGGCTCCTGCACGTCGCGATGCAGATCGTCTTGAAGCGCACCCTGCTCCTTGCGCGTCGGCCCGACGATGCCTTCGAGCGCTTCGCGGTTGCTCTTCATAGCCCGGCTTTGCCACCGAGATTGCGACCACCGCGATTTCCGCCATGCCTGTCCGCTGTTTATTCACGAAAAGCGGCAGCATACCGTCGTCGCCCGCCAAACTTGTAGGCAAGCGCGTGCGCCGAGCAGAGCAGGCTCGCGCGGCCGCGGTTGAGCTGGTCTGACGAAAGGTGCGCGCACGCGAAACGTCTGAGCACCGTCCTTGCCTGGAGTTTGGCGGGCGGCCACTCACCGCCCTGCTACCCTCGGCTTCATACGTCGCGATTGATTGCGTTTAAAACAGTCGGGCTTGCCCGTGAGGGTAGTCGAAGGCGGGCGCGACTCCACACGCGACGCGCGCGACATTGAGGCTGGCTGCCCCACTGTAGCCGCTTTGCCGGGCACCTCGCCACGTCCCGCGTTTGTGATAACCCGCACATTCATGCGAAGTGCGAACTGCTAGACTGGTTTTGACTAATTCCGCCGGAGTCCAGCATGGCTGGCATTGCTCTCCGCGTTTCCGGGCTGTGCCCGCCTCACCCTGCCGCCGCCTGGGCTGTGCATCCGTTGCGCGCCGAATCTGTTTGCGCGCCCCGTCACCCGTTTGCCGCGATGTCACCATGCCCGCACTCATGCCTGCCCTTATGCCGACTGTCAGAGAATTGACCCTGAGCGGCCTGCTCCCGCATCTGGTCCGTGACGAGTCCGGCTGGACCGCGACGTGGCGCGCGCTGACCCTGCATAGCGTGTTCCAGCCGGTGCTGTCCGTCACGCATCAGTGCGTGGTCGGTTACGAGGGCTTGCTGCGCGCGTTCGACCCGGTCGGCTTGCCGGTCTCGCCGGAAGTGCTCTTTTCCGGCACCCGCTCGGCCGCCGACGCGCGCGAACTCGACCGCATCGCACGCTGCCTGCACGTGGCGAATTTCATGGAACAAGGCATCGGCACTGGCTGGCTGTTTCTGAATACGCGTCCGCAGGTATTCGAAACCGGCTGGCCGCAGCGCACCTTCATCGACGAACTCTCGGCGCATTTTGGCCTGCCGCAGGAGCGCATCGTCATCGAAGTACTCGAACAACCCGCCGACGATGAATCCGCCGTCGCCAGCATGCTCGCGGCGTCGCAGCCACGCGATTTCCTGATTGCGATCGACGACTTCGGCACCGGTTTTTCGAACTTCGACCGGGTGTGGCGCTTTCGCCCCGACATCGTGAAACTCGACCGCTCGCTGGTCGCGCGTGCGGGCAAGCGCGAAGGCGACGATTCGATGATCAGCCATCTGATCGCGATGCTTCATCAGTCCGGCACGCTGGTGCTGGCCGAAGGCGTCGAGACCGACGAAGAGTTGATGATTCTGATGCAGGCCGACGTCGATTTCGTGCAGGGTTTCTGGCTCGGCCAGCCGAAGAGCTCGGTGCAGGCCGCGTGCGCCAAAGTACCGGCGCTGATCGAGTCGATGTGGACCAAGTTCGCCGCCTATGAACGCGCGCATGCCGGCCACCAGCGGCTCGGCTTCGAAGGGTTCGCCGAAGCCGTGCTCGCCGCTGCCGACACCTTCAAGGCAACCGGCGATCTACGGCAGGCGGCGCAAAAGATCTGGCATCTGCCCGAAGCGCGCCGGGTATTCATCACTGACGGCCAAGGCGAACAGACTCAGGCGTCCGTGACCGCCGCCGCGGTGCCGCCTCCGCCGCTGCGGCTCGCGCCGCTCTACACCGACACGCACAGTAACTGGTCGCGGCGTGCGTATTTCAAGCATGCGCTTGCCGCACCGGGGCGCGTCGCCATGATGGGGCCGCACTATTCGCTGGCGGACGGTCAGGACTGCTACACCGCGGCACTTGCCTTCGAGCGTGACGGCATGCATGTGCTTTGCGTCGATTTCGTGCCGACGACGTCGCCAGCCGATGCACGTGCGGGCGCGCGCGGGAGCAAACGCTGAACGGGAATGGCTGTTGGCTGGAGTGCCCGTGCTCCGGCGCTATCGCGAAACTTTAAGGCGACCCTAAGCGCATCGCTGCGTCAGCGCGCACTCCCAGCGGCGCTTTTCCGCCGTTTCCGAGATTTGGCGCCTCGGCCCCTCCCTTAATCCTCTACGCGCCCGCGGCCGGATTTGATCTCACCGCGCCTGGCCTTGCTGTCGAGGCGCCGCCGATTCGATGCGCGCGTCGGCCGGGTCGCGACGCGCGGTTTGCGCGTCACGCTGACGCTTTCGATCAGTTC
Source organism: Paraburkholderia sp. RL17-337-BIB-A (assembly GCF_046025895.1). NCBI lineage: Bacteria > Pseudomonadati > Pseudomonadota > Betaproteobacteria > Burkholderiales > Burkholderiaceae > Paraburkholderia > Paraburkholderia sp. RL17-337-BIB-A. The sequence goes on from NZ_JARESY010000001.1 coordinate 2,791,020, forward strand.
ATCCAGCCGCGCCAACGCCGCCGCGCGGTTCATCTCCTGAGTGCGATGCTCCTGCGCCTTGATGATCACCACCCCGTCTCGCGTGAGCCGATGATCGGACAGCGCGAGCAGGCGCATCTTCAGCACGTCCGGTAACGACGAAGCCTGCACGTCGAAACGCAGATGGATAGCACTCGAGACCTTATTGACGTTCTGACCGCCCGCTCCTTGCGCGCGCACTGCGGTCAATTCGATTTCATTCGGCGGGATGGAATAACGGGATGTCATGACGGGATTGAGCATGGAGACGCAAGTGTACACAGGGCGCAGCCGATTGCAGACTACGAACTGCCGGGCGCGGCCACCGAGGCGAAAACCATTTGCATCGGCGCAGCCGGTTCACCGATACTGCCGTTTTCGCTTACGGCGTAAATTCATATGAAGCTCCGTCCGGGTTTTGTGCTGGAACTGGCCGTCAACTTTCTGCTGCCGTGGCTGGCTTACCGCCTCGCGCTGCCGCACCTGGGCGAGACCGGTGCGCTGATCGCGTCCGCCGTGCCGCCGATCGTCTGGAGCCTGATCGAGTTGCTGCGCTTTCGACGCGTCGACGCGCTCAGCGTGATGGTCGTGGCGGGCATCGTGCTGTCGGTCGCGGCGATGGCGGTGGGCGGCAGTCCCCGCATGCTGTTGCTGCGAGAGTCGCTAGTGTCCGGCGCGGTGGGCGTGGTGTTTCTGCTGTCGCTGCCGATGCGCCGCCCGCTGATCTTCTATCTCGCGCGCGCCACCGTCGCCCGTGAAATGGAAGGCGGTGCCGAGCGCTTCGAAGCGCTGTGGCGCGCGCGGCCTGCTCTCGTCGGTGCGATGCGACTCATGACCCTGGTATGGGGCGTCGGCCTGACCGGCGAGACGGCGCTACGCGCATGGATGGCGCTGACCTGGCCGATCGAGCGCTTCCTCGTGGTGTCGCCACTCATCGGCTATGGCATTTACGGCGCCCTGACGCTGTGGACGCTGTGGTATCGAAAGACCATGCGCAGCCGGGTCGAGGCGCACGTGCAGCCAGGCGGGATCGCGGGCTGAGCTCGGCTGGACGCCCGGAAGCGGTCACTCGATTGTTCTGCCTGTTCTGCCTGTTCTGCCTGTTCTGCCTGTTCTGCCTGTTCTGCCTGATTCTCCAAGCCGCTCGACCGCCAGAGCGCCTTAAGCAGGCAGGCCAGTGGTGAATATGCCCGTCCCCCACGCCACCCACTAAGCGACGCGCCACGCCTCGCCAATCCGCGCGGCCAACCCCGAATCACGCTGCGTCGGCGTCTCAATGGCCTGCGCCAGCACCGCGCGCGCGCCGATCACTTCCACCCGCTCACGCGCGCGGGTAATTGCCGTGTACACAAGCTCACGCGACAGCACGCGGCTGAACACCGACGGCAACATCAGCACCGCATGCTGAAATTCCGAGCCTTGCGACTTATGAACCGTGAGCGCGAATGCCGTGTCGTGCGGCGGCAGCGCCGCTGGCGATACGGCACGCAGACCGCCGTCGCCAGTACGGAAATACACCCGCAACGCGCCGCCCGCGCCCGGCAGCGCGATGCCGATGTCGCCGTTGAACAGACCGAGCGCGTAATCGTTGCGCGTGACCATGACGGGGCGTCCGGCGAACCATTGCGCGCCTACAGCCAGCGTCACGCCCGCCGAGCGCCGCACCTGCGTGGCCATCGCGGCATTCACCTGATCGACGCCGCGCGGCCCCGAACGGGTCGCGCACAGAATTCGAAAACGGTTCAGCGCATCGAAAAGCGGCGCTGGGTCTGGCGTATCGACGGCTAGCGCTTCGGCAAGCGCATCCGCGTACGGTGCAAAACCCGCGGCAAGCCGCGCGACCGTGCGATCGGCAAGCGTCGCATGCGTGTCTTCGTGCAGCGCCGCTGCGCAGGGCTCGCCAGGGTCGATGCGCAAGACGTCCAGCGCCGCGGCGGCCGCGCCATTGCGAATCGCGAGCGACAAGCGGCCAATCGGCGATTCGAGGCCGAATCGATAGTTACGCTCGAGCCAGACGACGCAGTCGGCGAGCGGGTTTTGAACCGATGAAGATGAAGGCTGTGGCGCTCCGGCAGCGGGCACCGTACCACTCGCGAACAGATCGTCCCCGGGCAGTCCATCGAAGACGCCGCCCGCATAGGCATCCGCGAACAAGTCGCCGGGGCGGGTATCGAAATCACCCGGGGCATGTGTATATACGAAACGATCGTCATGCCCTTCGTCAAAGCCGCTCGACGCGTCCGGCAATGCCTGCGACAACCGCGCCGCTTCAATGCCAAGCGCCGCGGCGATCCGCTGCAGTCCGTTCGGCGTAAAGGCAGGCCGCGCGCTGAGCTCGGCGAACACCGCACCGGCCTCGACGGCGGCAAGCTGGTCCTTGTCACCGAGCATCACGAGACGCGTCTGCGGCGCAATGGCATCGAGAAGGTGCGCCGCCATCGCAACGTCGATCATCGACGCCTCGTCGATCACGACGACGTCATAAGGCAGCGGATTGTCGCGATGATGCCGGAAGCGCCCGCCCGGCCCCGAACCGAGCAACCGATGCAAGGTGTACGACGTCCGCGGCAAGCGCGCGGCGAGTTCGGGCGGCAAATCGCCGGCACGGGCGAGCAAGGCTTCCTGCATGCGTTGCGCCGCTTTGCCGGTGGGCGCCGCCAATGCGATCCGCAGATCGGGACGCGCATCCAGCAAACAGGCGAGCACACCGACCACCGTCGTCGTCTTGCCGGTACCCGGGCCGCCGCTGACGATGGTCAAGCGCCCGGACAGCGCCATGACTGCCGCGACACGTTGCCAGTCGACCTCGTCGTCCTGCGGCGGTCCGAAATAACGCAGCAGACGCGCGTGTAGTGTTTGGGCGGTAGTGTCCGCATTTGCATCTGCATCTGCATCTGGATCCGCCCCTGCTCCTGCTCCTGCTCCTGCTCCTGCTCCTGCTCCTGCTCCTGCATCCGCACCCGCTCCAACATCTGCTGCTGCGCCTGTAGTCACATCTGCACCCACACGAGAAGCGGCGCTGCCATTGGCATCGCCACCCTCGTCAGCATCTGCCTGTGTCTCTGCCGATCCACCCGCGCCAGCCCCCCCGCCCGCATGTGCAACCAGCGAGCGCGCAAGACGCCGCTCATAGTCGTAGTAGCGCGCGAGATACAGTCGCCCTTGTCCATCGATCACCAACGGCCGCAACGCCGCCGCGCTCGGCGAACCGTCGCTCGCCATGCCGCTTGCGAACAGCGCCGCGCGCACTTGCGCGCTCGATGCATCGAAGCGTCGCGCCAGCACAGCAAGCGGCAAGCACACATGCCCTTCGGCAGTCGCGCGGCTCGCGGCGAAGGCGGCCCGCGCCGCCCACTTCACCGCCTCCCCCGACGCACCGCCACGCCGCGCCAGCGTGCCGATGCGACGCGCGAACCCTTCGGCCAGCGCGGTACTGAAATCGGCCGGCGCGGGTAAATTCACGCCGATGTCGTCGAGCTCCGGCGGCGCGGAAGAGATCCGCTCGAACGTGCTCATGCGACACCTCCGATCATCGCCGCATCGAGCAGCGCCACCAGTTCGAATGCGGGCCGCCGCATGTGCACGCCCGCCGGCCCATCGGCATCGCGCCACTGCGGACGAACGCCGCGCACGAACAGATAGAGATAGCCGCCGATGTGCGTCTCGTACGCATAATCGCGCACCCGCGTTTTCAGATAGCGATGCAACGCCACCGTATAGAGCAGCGCCTGCAGGTGATACGCATGGCTCGCCATGGCCGCTTCGAGCGGCGCCGCGGCGTAGTCGGCGGCGGTGTCGCCCAGATGATTCGACTTCCAGTCGACGATCCAGAAACGGCCGTCGTGCTCGACGATCATGTCGATAAATCCTTTGACGAAACCGCGCAACACGCCAGGTTCCAGCGCGACGTCGGGATAGCCGTGTTCGATCAGCAGCTCGCGCAACGCCGGAAAATCGAGCGAAGGCGCGGCAAACAGAAACTCAAGTTCATTCAGGCGCCGCCGCGGATTCAACCTGGCGAGCGCCATGCCGGGCATGAGATCGGTAGTCACAACGTCCGCGATCAGGTTATGCATCATGGCGGGCAAACGCGCCGCGAGTTCGGGCACAGCCGGCGCCGGGCGCTCGCGCAACGCGCCCCGGATGGCATCTGCCCACGTATGCGGAGCGGTGAAATCCGCGAGTTCGAACATGCGATGCAGACAGTCGCCCGCCGCCGCGCCACGGGGGAACGCCAGGATATCGTCCTCGGCGTAGGACGGCGCTTGCGGCATCGGAAAAGGCGTAGGCGCGAGCGCATCGGCGATCTCGTCGTGATCGGGGCGCACTTCTTCCACCGCGGTATGCGACTCTTCGGCTTTGCTGCCGGCGGCGATCAGGCCGCTGAAGCTCGCCATGCGCCACTGATCGCGCAACGGCCGCCGATTGGCGCGCGCCTGCATCCGCGTGCCGCTATCCTGGAGGCTTTCTAGCGGTACGCGACGCTCTACTTTCGGCAACGCCTGCAACGTGATCGGGCCGCCCGCCAGCGCGCGCCATCGCTCGGACAACGCGGCTTCGTCGGGTGGATCGGTGAGCCAGTCGCCGAAGCTATGACCGCCGCCGCCCACCAGCCAGTTCAGCACGCTGCGGCGCGACTCCCTGGTGGAGCGCGACGAAAGATAAGTACCGGCAACCAGATAGCAGCGATACACCGCGCGCGTCAGCGCCACGTACACAAGCCGTGCCCGCTCCGCCGCCTGCTCGCGCGCCGCGTAACGTGACGCGTGTTCGGCTTCGTCGTCATCGCAACCGTAGTGCAGCACGGCCTCACCCGTTTCGTCGTGATATTCGCGCGCATCGGGCAAGCCGGAGGACGGCGGCTCGCGCAGCGCACCGTCGTTCAGAAACGGACAGAACACAACCGCATATTCCAGCCCCTTCGATTTGTGGACGGTGACGATCTGCACGAGGTTGCGATCCGACTCGAGCCGCAACTGCGCGTCTTCGCCACCGCCTTGCGTGCGTTGCGCGGCGAGCCAGCGCAACGTCGGCGCGATGCCGGGTTGCGTGGCGGCACGCGCCTGCACGAGTTCGGCCAGATGATTCACGTTCGTCAGACGACGCTCGCCGTCAGGCCCGGCTACCAGACGCTGTGCGACGCGCAGCTCGCGCATCAACGTGCGCCACATCAAGGCGAAGCCGCGTTCGTGCCAGAGCGTGCGATAGCGTGAAAAACGTTCGACCCACCCCATCGCGTCGGCGGCATGGGCGGGATCGTCGGCCGGCGCCGGCGCATCGGCGACTTGCTCGAGGCGCCACAACGCGGCGGCGTCGAGGCCGAGCCAGTCGGTCGCGAGCGCGGCGCGCAATCGACGCAGATCGCCCGGCGTATCGACCGCGGCCAGCACGCGTTCGATCTGCTCGGCGTCGAGCGTCGCGAACACCGAGGCCTGCGCCAGTTCCACGCTGCCGACGCCCCACGACGCCAGCACACGCTTGATCAGGCTGCCCTGCTTATGCGTTTGCACCAGTACCGCGATATTGCCCGGCGCAAGCGGTGCGTCGCCGATCGTCACCGACCCTTCGCGCGCACCGCGCAGGAGTCGCACGATCTCGGCGGCGCAGGCTTCGCTTGCCGCGCGCTGCGCTTCGCGTTTGGTCAACGCGGCGTCACCTTGCGGCAAAGTCCAGATGCGGAAGTCACCCGCGCTTGCATCGGGTTCGGAGAAAGGCGGACGACGCCGCTCGCCAGCCCGCACCGGCTGATAGTCGAGACCGTCGAGCACGAACGCCAGGGGATTGGCTTCGAACAGCCGGTTGCAAGCCTCGACGATCGGCGCGGTCGAACGCTGATTGACCGCAAGCGTGTAGCACGCCGAAGCCGCCGCGCGCGCCGCCAGATAGGTATGCAGATCCGCCGCGCGGAAACTGTAGATCGCCTGCTTCGGATCGCCGACCAGAAACAGCGGACCGGCCGGCGCGAAGATACGGCTGAAGATCGCGAACTGCAACGGATCGGTATCCTGAAACTCGTCGATCAGCGCAGCCGGATAACGCGTGCGCAACGCATCGGCGAGCCAGGGGTTGGCAGCGAGCGCGCGATAAAGATTGGACAGCAGGTCGTCGAACGACACCACCCGGCGCGTGCGTTTGCGCGCCACCAATTCGGCGGGGGCGTAGTCGAGCCAGGCTTCGACGAGCGCGAGCCAGCGCGCCCGTTGCGCGGCCTCGGCCGCGACCACGGCCGCAGCCAGCGCTTCGGCGTGCTCGAAGAACGGATGCTCGGGCGCTTCGAACTTGACCTTGGTGGCCTTCTTCAACGCCGAGGCCGTCAGCTTCAAGGCCGCCTTTGGCGGCGGCGCATGGCAATCGCCCTGGGCGAAGTAGTCGCTCCACGCGGCAATCGCGGCGCTCACGAGGTCAGGCTTGTGCGAGGTCTTGCTCAAACGGTCTTGCGCTTGTCCAAGCAGACTCACGATCGCGTCGCGCTCCGCCTGCCAGACTGCGCAGGCAGCATCGAAACCCGCCTGCGGGTCGGCGCCACTCGCGCCCGCATCGACCTTGCCCCAGCGCAACTGCGCCAACGGCTTCTTCAAGCGCCGTGCGAGTTGCTCATCGAGCGACGCGGGACCGGCGCGTTTGGCCACCAGCCAGGCAGCGAAAGCAGGATGCGCATAGGCCGCCGGTTCCACTTGCTCGCGCCAGAAATCAGCCGCCATTTCGAAGCGCAAGGCAGCGTCGTCGGCTTCCATTTCGAAGGCGAACGGCATGGCCGCGGCGAACGGCGCCTCCTGCAAGGCACGCTGACAGAACGCGTGAATCGTGTGAATCGCGGCCTGGTCGAACGTGCGCAGCGCGCGGCGTACGACTTTCAACGCGGTCTCGCGGTCGATGCCGCGCTCCGGCGCAAGGGTCGTTTCAAACAGACGCCGGACGAACGGATCGCCGCCGTCGTCGTTCGTATCGATAGCCCGATCCAGTTCCGCGAGCCGTCCGCGAATCCGCTCGTGCAATTCCGCGGTTGCCGCCTTCGTAAAGGTGACGACAAGAATCTGATCGGCGTTCAGGTTCTTTTCGAGCAGCAGCCGCACGTACAACGCGCAGATGTTCCAGGTCTTGCCGGTTCCGGCCGACGCCTCGATCTGATTGACGCCGTCGAGCGAACAGGCGAACACGTCGAGCTCTTGCGCGACCAGCGCGTAATTCTGCATAGCGCCGCTCATGACGCGCTCCGCAGATGCTGCACGAGCGGTTTGAAGACGATTGAGGCAAGACTGCCGAATGGTTCGTCGAGCGTAAGCGGCGTGCCGCGCAGCGCGATGCGCAAGGCCGGGTCGTCGGATTCGCCGCGCACACGATCATTGATCCACACGCCCTGCGCCGCGGAATCGCTCTCGCTGACCTTCACCCAGGCGCTCTTCGGGAAAAAACGCAGCGGCAGCATGCGGCCGGCTCTGAACAATGCGGCAAGCGGCGCCAGTTCATCGAGCGGCGCGGCGACCGGCGTGAGTTCGAAACTCTCGCCGCTGCCATGCCAAACCGTGCGGCGCGGGCCGTTCGGCTGCGCCGCGCAATAGACCAGATGGGCAAGCCATGCCGACAGATAGTCGCGCGCAGTAGGTTTGGCGTAGCGGAAAATCACTTGTCCTGTTTCGGTCAGCAAATTCAAGGTGCCGTGCAGTTGCAACGGTGTTTCGGCCGCTTTGCGCAGTGCTGCGTCATGCGAGCCGAAAAGCGTATCGGCAATGTCGGCGCTGTGGGGCCAACGCGGCACGATATCCAGCACGAAAGGCAAACGCTCGACGCCCGAAGCGACCTCGCGCCGCACGCTGTCGGCGAGTTGGCGCAGCGCGCCCAGTTCGCGCGAGCGCCATACCGCGCCGGTCGCACCGCCCGGCAGTTCGGGACTGGCCGCGGCGACGCGGCGCACGCGCTCGAACATGCTGTCGTCGTCTTCGGTACCGCTGTCCAGCAGTACCGGCAACAGCCGCTCCGCCAAGGCGTCCCGACCGGCCCAATCGAGTTCGAACGGCTCGGTGTCGAGCAATTCGCCCTGCGCATCCGACAACACGATACCCAGGCGGTCGCGCAACAACGCGCGCGCGGGATGACGCCAGAAGCGCACGAATTCGTCGAACGCCACGGGAGCCGCGTCTTCGGCGGGCAACGGTTGATCGAAGAACGGCGCGGCAGCCGGATGCTGCGGCGCGGCCAGCAAACTGGCCAATTCCGCGCGATCCACGTCGTAAGTGAAGAGGCCTCGTTGCGACGAGAAATAGTCCGACGCGAACGCCTGCAACGGATGATCGATGACGAACGCATGCCGCGCGGCCTCGATCTCCGCGGGACTCGCCCCTTCGCCCGCCGACACTTGCGCGAGGTGATCGAGCAATTCGTCGACCAGCGCGGCCGGCGGCAACGGCGCATTGTCGCGAATGCTGCGGCCCGTATAGGCGATGAACAGCCGGTCGCGCGCGGCCAGCAGCAGGTCGAGGAAGAGATTGCGTTCGTCGTCGCGGCGCTGCCGGTCGCCGGCCTTACCGAACGCGGCCATCAGGTCGAATTCGTCGGCGCGGGCGAGACTCGGCAACACGCCGTCGTCCATGCCGAGCAGGCAGACAATGCGATACGGCAAGCCGCGCAAGCTGGTCAGCGACGAAAACGTCACGCTCCCCCAAGGCACGCCGCCGCGCGCCGGGTCGTCGAGCGCTTCGGTCAGCGCGCCGCGCACTACGGCGGCCGGCAGCACGACGTCTTCTGCGCCCGCTTGCATCGCATCGCCCATCTTGTCGATGGCGTCGCGCACCGCCGCCAGCGAGTCGGCAAACTCCACGCCGCCGTCGAAACACTGCGCGAGCGTTTCGAGCAGCAGTTGCGTCCATTCGGCAGGTGTCTGCTCAATCCCGCAGCGCTCTGCGAATGTCTCGATATCGTCGACGAAACGCGACAGGCGTCCGAGCAACTCCGCGTCAGAACCGTCGGCGCCTTCGACCGGCAACCACGCATCGACCGGCTCGCCGCCTTCCGGCATTGCATAGCCAAGGTACAGACGGGTCAGCGCATCGGCGAACGTATGACGCGCGACAGGCACGTTTTCGCCCGTCGGCTCGACGGGTGTAAGTCCTCGACGCGCCCCAGCTGCCGCGAGCCATTCCTGCGCGGCTTCAAGGGCGCTGGCATCGATCCCGTAACGCGCGGCGATTGCATCGACCCGCAGCCATTCGATCAGATCCGGCGCGCCCACGCTACGCTCGGGCAACGCCAGCCAATCCAGCAGCAAACGCGCAACCGGATTGGCCTGCGAAGGCGGTAAGCCAGTGATCCGATACGGGATGCGGCGAGTGTCGCCTGGAGGCGCGGTGCCGAACACCGCATCGATCAGCGGGCCTGCGGCCGCGAGATCGGACACGGCAACCAGCACGTCGGACGGCTGCAGATCGTCGAACTCGTCGAACCAGCCGAGCAGGCGGTCATGCAACACTTCGAGCTGCCGCGAGAGGCTGTGACACACATGGACCTCGATGCCGTTCTCGATCGGCAATTCGTCCGCGTCCGTTTCCTTCATCAGATCGAGGATGCCGTTCTGCACGGCGGCGAGCCAGCTCGGTTCCGGATTCCCAGTGAAGTCGCCCGTCTCTCCCGATGCCGCGCTCTCGGTCAGCTCATGCAGCATGTGCAGTTGCGCCTGAGTCTGGCGGCCCCACTCGGCGAGCAGCGGATGACCCACCTCCTGATAGTCGAGCTGGCCCGCAACATCGAGCGCTTCGACGCGGCCGGCACTGACCACGTCGAACCAGAACTCGCGGCACGGGTTCATCACGTAGAGACGCACATCGACCCAGCGCGACAGCGCGCGCAGCAACGCGACGTGCAGCGGCGGCATGGTCGGCAGTGCGAACACGCTGACCGCCTCGGGCCACTGTGCATTCGAGATGGCTTCCAGATCGAGCGTGCCGATTTCTTCGAGAAAGCGGTAAGCAGGCGGCAACGCGGCCGCGGGCGTTTGCGCGTTACCTGCTACTTGCGCCACTTCGGCAAGCACGGCGCGCCACAATGCCGCTTGCCAACGCTCGTCCTCACGCGCCGCTTCACTTGCGCCGACGAGACGCGGACCGTTGTCCTCCGCGGCACCGCTCGCGAAGATCGAGCCGCCCTTTTGCCATTGCAGCAGCCATTCCGGGCGATAGGTCAGATAGTGGTCGAGCACCGTGGCCACGCGACGCGCCAGTTCGTAGCGCATCGACGCATCCGCCGCGTCGAGATAAGTGCGCAGACGCGGCGAGGCGTTCCAGGGCAGGCCTTCATCCGCCTCTCCCAGCAGCCGGTAGCAGCGCCAGACGAGCCGGTCCGGCGCGAACGGCGAATGCTTCGGCACTTCGATCACGCCACCGATTTGCGCCCACAGCCACTGCGCGAGGTAACCAAAGTTGACATTCGCGCAAATGCCCTGGCGCGCCGCGATGTCGAGCTCGAGCCGGCGCCGCACCGCCGCGCTCGGGACGATCACGGGCTGCGCGGTCCAGGGATCGGACGGCGCTTGTGCCAGGTCGTCGAGCAGCGCGCCGACAAGGGTTTCGTAGCGGTTCGAGTAGAAGAGCTGGAGCATGGATTCCGGGGAAGCATGCGACGCGAGCGGAACGCCCGGGCCGCGACAGACATTGAAGCGACAGCATAACAAACGCGCTCTCAGGGCAGAACCTGGCCAAACGGACGAGGTCAGATCAGACACAAAATCAGTTAGACTCGACGGCAGTTTGGGTCTGCTCCGGGTCGGCCTCTCCAACCGCGTTTCTCAGTGAATGGAATCCAGGCAGTCGATGCGCTATTCGGTTGAAATAAAAAAATTCCTCTACAGCCAGTACTTTTATGGCGGCCTGCGCATCGCAGTCGGCGTGTCGTTACCGGCCGTATTGTGTTTGATCGTGTTTCACGATCGCGAGCTCGGCTTCACGATCGCGACCGGCGCACTCGGCGCATGCGTGGTCGATATGCCGGGCCCGCTCAAGTACAAGCACAATGAGATGCTGGCGTGCACGGTGATCGGCTTCCTGTCCGCGCTCGCCACCGGTATCGCCACGGTCAATCCAGTGGCGCTGTGGTGCACGGTCGTGCCGCTCACGTTCGTGCTCTCGTTGATCGTCGTGTATGGCAACCGCTGGCCGCAGATCAGCTTCGCCACGCTGTTCATGATGATCATGACGCTGGAAGACCATTTCACGCCCATGCAGGCGCTCGTCAATGCGTCGTGGATTCTGTTGGGCGGCCTCTGGTACACCTATTGGTCGACCTTCGTGAGCCGCTGGATGATGCATCGCATCGAACAGCAGGCACTCGCCGAAAGCGTGTTCGCGTGCGCAGACTATCTGCTCGCGCGCGCCGCCTTCTACGATCTCGACAACGATCTCGACGAGTGCTATCGCAATCTGGTCGACAAGCAGATCTCGGCAGTCGAACGTCAGGATGCCGCGCGCGACATCGTGCTGCGCAATCTGCCGAAGCTAAAAAGCGGCCGGCTCGAACCGCGCCGGGCCATGCTGTTCAATCTGTTCATCAATACCGTCGATCTGCACGAACTGTTTGTCGGCACGCACGTCGATTACTCGGTGGTCCGCAATACGTTCGGCGGCTCCGACCTGCTGGTGTTCTATCGCGATCTGATTCGTAAATCCGCAGCCGATCTCGAAGAGATCGGACTCGCGGTATTGCAAAACCAGCCGCCGCGTACGCGCGTGAATGTCAAGGCCGAATTGCGCGCCATCGAGTTCGAGATCGATGTGATGCGCAAGCAGGATTTGCCCGCTAAAAATCCTGAGGCTTATTCGGCAATATCGTCCACCTTCCGGCGTATCTGGAGCGCCACGCGCCTGATCGACAAGATGCGCAAGAGCCTGTCGAGCGACCCCAGCGCGACCGAGACCGAACTGCGCCTCGACCAGGCGCTCTCCCGCTTCGTGTCGAGCCGCCGCGTACCGTTCGGGCAGCTTTTCTCGAATCTGACCATGGCCTCGCCGAGCTTCCGCCATGCGCTGCGCGTGACGATTGCGGTCGCGGTGGGCTTCTGGCTCGGCCGTCTGCTGCCGCTCACCAATGCGTACTGGATCGTGATGACCACCGTCATCATTCTGAAGCCCGGCTATTCGCTGACCAAGCAGCGCAACGGGCAGCGGATCATCGGCACGCTGATCGGCTGCGCGGCGAGCATCGCGTTGATGATCTTCGTGAACGAGCCGCACATCCTGCTGGTGGTGATGTTCGCGTCGATGGTGATGAGCTATAGCTTGCTGCTGTTCAATTACACGGCGAGCGTGGTGTTCACCTCGTCGTATGTGCTGCTCATGTTCCATCTGCTCGCGCCGGGCAGCATGCGGATCATCGGCGAACGCGCGATCGACACGGTTGTGGGCTGCGCGATCGCGATCGCCGCGAGCCACCTGTTCCCCTACTGGGAATACCGGTTGATGGGCAAGCTCGTCAACAACATGATCAGCGCGACGCGGCAGTATCTGGAAGCGAGTTGGTGGTGGAGCGGCAAGCCGGCCGCCGCGGTGGTCGCGACGGTGACTGAGGGTGGTGCATTTGCGCCTGCCGCGGCGATGGCCGATGCGGCGATTGATTTCGGCAAGCCGGCGCTCGCGATGGCAAACGGCGGGGGAAACTCAAATGCGACCGCAAGCGCAGGCAGCCCCGGCACCACCACGGTAAGGAACGCAACCGCCAAACCAACCGGCGGCGCATCCCCTGCCGTCGCAGCCGCTGCAACGGCGCTCGATCGCGACTATCGCTACCGGCTCGCACGCAAGAACGTCCACGTCGCATTCGCCAATCTGGGCCAGGCGTTCCAGCGCATGATGCTCGAACCGAAATCCGCGCAGAAGTTCGTGCCTGAATTGAACGGCCTGCTGGTGCGCAGCCACGTGCTCGCCTCGCAGATCACCGTGGCCGCGCCGTTACTGCGCACCTCTGCGCAGCAGGCCGACAGCGTCTCGCTACAACCGTTGCAACGCGCCCTGAGCGTGATCCGCGACAACCTGACCGAAGCCGAAGCCGGCAACGCGCCGCCCGCCGATCAGGGCGAGCAGGTCAAGCAATTGTCGCGTGAGCTGGATGCGATGGTGGTCGAAACGGAGAAATCGCCGGACTACCCGGCGGACGCCGTGCGCGACATGAAATTGCTGGCCCACCAGTGCAAGCAGATGCTGGCGGCGTCCTCGCTGATTCGCAAGGATGCGAGCGTGATCCGCCTGCCGGAAGAGTGAAACGACTGAAGCGCAGATCGGCCCGTCTTATTGCGCCGTGCCGCTTGCGGGCTTCGCTACAGTAGCCGCAGCCGCCGCGTCCGATGAAATCGTCGGCGCCGGCGCGTTCTCGCGGTCGAATTCGCGCTTTTCCGTGATGGCGTTATAGAAGAGCGTGGCGATCACCAGCAGCACCGCGACCACGATGAAAACGGCAATGCCAAAAGTCGGGTTCTTCTTGCGCGGCGGTTTGTTCATGAGGCGGGCTCGGTTCGCGAGGCAGTCGCGGATGATGTCTGGGAAGGCGGCATTCTACGCCCCCTGAGCTTGCACATGGCTTGCATGTCAACGCCCTTCCACCACCACGGATGGCCGCACCGGCAGCGCCGTCGAATACTTGATCTGCTCCATCGCAAAGCTCGAACTCACGTCATACAGCGGCACGGCGGCGATCAACAGTTTGTACACGCGATCGTAGTCGTCGATATCGGACACCACCACGCGCAGCAGGTAATCCGTTTCGCCGCTCATCCGGTACACCTCCACGACCTCCGGAATCTCCTGCACCGCACGCGTAAAAGTCTGCGCCCAGGCCTCGGTGTGCTGGTTAGTGCGCACCGCGACAAACACGGTCGTGCCCACGCCGAGCTTGCGCGCATCGCACAGCGCCACCTGGGCGCGTATCACGCCCGTCTCTTTCAGACGCTGCAGCCGCTTCCAGCAAGGCGTTTGCGACAGATTCACGCGTTGCGCCAGTTCGGCGATCGGCATGGTGGCGTCTTCCTGCAGTAGCTCCAGAAGCTTCCGATCGATGATATCCATTCCCATTGCGACACTCCCATAGGAAATTATTCTACTTTTTAGACTTCAGGGGGAATTATATGGAAACTCTTTCTACAGGCAAACGGGTATAAATGTGGCTATCCAAAAATAGCCGATAAGCAGCCATACCGCTGCGCAGCGATCATGAGCCAAGACCTCCGTTCAACACCCGTCGCCCGTTCCTCCGCCCACGCCGCCCAGTTTGCCGGGACGAATGAAACGTCCGCGTGCGCGCATCGCAGCGCGCCGCTTACGCACCTATGCGAGGCGCTCGACGCGATCTTCGAAGCCTGCGTGAAATTCCCCGAACCGTCGGATTCGACCTTCTTCGCGCGTGGCATGCGCATCGCACTGGCTGAAGCCGCGGCGAATCCTGATTTGCTCACATCAGCGCAACGCGAAGGCTCCGATGAAAACTACCGGCGTCACCTGCTGGCCGCAGATCCGCACGGCCGCTATGCGATCGCCGCGCTGGTCTGGCTGCCGCGCCAGGCGAGCCCGGTACATGCGCACCACACATGGTGCGGCTACGCGTTGCTCGACGGCACGCTGAGCGAAACGGTCTTCGAATGGAATGGCGCACGGCACTGCGCAAGCGCCACCCGGACACAAGCGCGCCATGCCGGCGCCGTATCGTTTGTGCGCGGCGGCAGGGGCGGCATTCATCGGTTGGGCAATTGCAGCGACGCGCCGGCCGTCTCGCTGCATATTTACGGTGTCGCGGGCGCGCAGATCGCCACACATGTCAACGACATCGTGCGCGCGACCGACGCACCGGCGCTCGTCTGAAACCGGTGACTGGCAATCGGTAACTGGTAACTGGTAACTGGTAACTGGTAACTGGTGGCTGGTGGCTGCTGGCTGCTGGCTGGTGGCTGCTGGCTGCTGGCTGCTGGCTGCTGGCTGCTGGCTGGTAACCGGCAATCAACATCTAGCATCCAGCAACGATGCAGCCAGCATCCAGCGCAACCAGCATCCAACACCCAGCCCAATCAGTTTTTGCCGCCCGCGTCACCCGCCGTCGGAATCTGCGGGGGAATCGGCGCGGTTTGCCCAGTCGGCGCCGGCGCCGGACGCGGTTCGTGCGATACATCGCGCGCCACCGCCACCGCAGCATGCGCGGCCCGTGTCGATGCCACCGCTTCAACATGCGCGTGTCCATGCCCATGCGGACCGGCCCCGGGCAGCTCATCGTCCTGCAAAGGCTGTCCTTCGCTATCCTTCGACGACGTGTACACACGCATCTGCGGCACCGGAATCTCTATCCCGGCTTCGTCCATTTTGCGTTTGAGCCTCAAATTGAAGGCGCGCGCCACGCTCCATTGCTGCAACGGCCGCGTCTTGATCTGCCCTTTCACGACCATCCAGTTCGGATCGAAACGGTCGAGCCCCCACACCTCGATCGGCCCGAGCATTTCGCGCCGGTAGCGGAAGTCGGCCATCAGATCGGCGCCCACTTCGCGAATCAGTTGCGTGATCTGATCGACATCGGTTGAGAACGACATCCGCACTTCGAACACCGCATAGGCGAAGTCCCGCGACAGGTTCTTGACGATCTTGATCTGCGAGAACGGAATCGCGTGAATCGCACCTTGCCCATCGCGCAAGCGCACGGTACGAATCGACAGATGCTCGACCGTGCCCGCATGACCGCCGTCCACGTCGATCCAGTCACCGACCGAAATCGTATCTTCGATGATGATGAAAAGGCCCGTGATCAGGTCGGTCACGAGCGACTGCGCGCCGAAACCGATCGCGAGACCGATCACGCCGGCGCCGGCCAGCAGCGGCGTCACATTGATGCCCAGGTTCGCCGCGGTGACGATGCCGGCAATCGTCATGATCGACACCAGCAGCACGTTGCGCAGCAGCGGCAGCATCGTGCGCGCGCGCATGCTCGGATTGCGCGACTTGTTGCGCGGAGCACCCGGGTTGAGGGCCTCGGTAATCGCGGTGTCGACCAGAATCCACAGCAGCCACGCAATGAACACCGTCGCGATAATCGCCGTCACCGCGTGCGCGATGCCGCGCGCCGCAACGTTCTCCTCCACGACTTCCGCGAGCGACACCCCCCACAAACGCGCGGCCAGTTCGAAGAAGAACAGCCAGATGAACAGCGTCAGCAGCGTGCCGCAAAAGCGCAGCAGGCGCGTCAGATACGGCGAGCGGCGCCGCGCGCGCGGGCTGCGCGGGCGCGTCATGCGCAATACGACGGCCGAGAGGAAGAAGGCGAACACCAGCAGCAACGCGGTCACCACCGAAATCTGCAGCACGTTCTCGCTGGACCCCGAGCCGCCGAGCGTGGCGACCACCGACGCGGTGGCGAGCACCAGCACCGGCACGTGCCAGAGCGCGGCGAGCACGTCGAACGCGTCGGTCGCGGCCTTGTGATGGTGGCGCTGCTCGTAAGGCCGGTTGCGAATCAGGTGCGCGACCGGCCGGCGGAAGGCCAGCGCGAAATAGCCGGTGAGCACGGCCGCCGTCATATTGGCGGCCGTCGAAATCAGCGCGGCGAGGTTCGATCCGAGCTGATGCTCGACGTCGTAGTTGACGGCCGCATCGCCGAGGGCCGCGCATACGCCCACCACGAACAGCACGCGCCGCG
Organism: Paraburkholderia sp. RL17-337-BIB-A; assembly: GCF_046025895.1. Taxonomy (NCBI): domain Bacteria; kingdom Pseudomonadati; phylum Pseudomonadota; class Betaproteobacteria; order Burkholderiales; family Burkholderiaceae; genus Paraburkholderia; species Paraburkholderia sp. RL17-337-BIB-A. The sequence goes on from NZ_JARESY010000001.1 coordinate 2,807,682, forward strand.
CGTGTTCGATCAGGAGATGCACCGCGACCCGCCGATGCCCCGAGCCGAACAGCGAAAACATGATCAGACAGATCGCCGAAAACACCGCGCCCGCGACAATCGCGTAAGCGACCACCATACCGAGGGTGCGGCCGAGCGCGTCGGGCATCGCGCGCACGAACAGCAACGCAGCGAGAAACGCGACGATCCACGGCCCGACGCGACGCAGCGCGAAGATCAGCAACTCGCGCGTGGTGGGATTCGGCTTGAGCCCCATCAGGATGCCGAAGCGCCGGTAGAGCCGGTGTTGCACGTAAATCAGCGCGCCGGCGCACGCCCCCCAGCCGGCCAACATGGCAAACATGGAAAAGACAATGCGGCCGAGGCTCTCCTGCCCTTGACCCGAAATGATCGTGTAGAGCTCATTGCCGGCCGCGTTGAAGCGTCCACCCCAATAGCGCACGGGCGTGCGGCCCTGATGCACATCGGATTCGAACGACGCGATGCCGGAGGCGATCGCGCCGAGCAAGCCCGGGCTAGGTTGCGCGGACGCGGGCGGTGCGACGTTTTGCGAGACCTCGCGCAGTTTCTTGAGCTGGGCGACGAGCGCGGTACGCTGCCGGTCGTTGTCGAGCGTGGCGATCACGCTGTCGAGCGAGCGCGCCAGTTCCGCCTGGCTCGCGGGCGACGGCGCGGAGGCCGCTTCCGCCGCCGAGGCGCCCGAGGCGGCCGACGCAGGCGTCGCCGTCGCGCTATTGATCAGACTCTGCAATGCTGGAATGACCGGCGTGGCGGTGCCGGCAGCATGGACAGTCGCGGGCAGGCATCCGATCCCGAGAACCAGCGCGAGGCAGACCGTGGCCGCCCACGCGCCGAACCACGCCGCGACGTGAGCGCGAACACCGCGCCGGGCGCGGCATCCGGCACGACTGAAAGAAAAACGAAAGGCGGCGTGAGTTGCCGGTTGCCCGCCGTTGGACGGCGCGGCCCCGGACTCACGCCGCGACGGGCATGACTGCATGGCGATCCGTGAGAAAACGGGAGACGCCAGTGTAGCCGCAGTTTTACCGGCGGCGGCCGAACATGCGTAACCGATTGTTAGGACGCTTGCGCATGTTCGAGGAATTACCGGCGACCTTTATCCGCTGAACGGCCGCTGAGACGCATTCAACGGACCAGGCGCGACACGACCGCACACGGGCCCTTGAAACTCTTGAAACTCAATAAGCCACCGTCGCGATCTGCCGGATGAAACGGCCTTGCTCCAATTCGTCGACAAAGGCGATCGCATAGTCTTCCGCGGAAATGCGGCTATTGCCCTCGGCGCCGGCAAGGAGCGTGTTCGCGCCCGTGCGGAACTGGCCGGTGCGCTCGCCCGGCGCGATCAGCGCGGCGGGGGCAAAGAAAGTCCAGTCGAGATCGGTGACGCCGCGGTAGTAGTCGAATGCATCGCGGTGGGCCAGTGCGATCGGCTTATAGGCGTCCGGGAAACCGTCCGTGTCGACCAGTTGTTTGCCCGGCGCCACTTCGAGCGAACCCGCGCCGCCTACTACCACGAGGCGCTTCAGGCCCGCTGCGCGCACGCCTTCGACGAGCGCATGGGTCGCCTTGCCCACCACGCCGGGATCGTCCTGCGGCGGCGCATACGCGCTCGCCACCACGTCGTGGCCGCGTAACGCGGCGCCGACGCTCGCGGCGTCGAGCAGATCGGCCTGCGCGGCTTGCAGATTCGCCACGTCGGCCGGCACGCGTGCCGGATTACGCGCCAGCGCGGTTACCTGATGCCCGCGGCGGGCTGCTTCCGCGGCGATCCGCGAACCAATCATGCCGGTGGCGCCGAACAATGCGATTTTCAACTGTTTGTTCATTTCGATACTCCTCACATTAGCCTATGTGTAACTACATCGATTACATATAACGTCGAAAAAAGAGGGGCCTTGGGCCCCCGTCCGTTCTCAGGCGCGTACATCTCGACTACATGACACGCGCCCTTCGGTACTGCTTCTTAGCTACGTCGTCTGCGGACGCCGCTTGCGCTCGCGCGCCCGCTCGGCGCGCACCAGCTCGGAAGTGGCATCGGCCAGCGTGCGTGCGCCAAGCGATGCCTCCATGGCCTGCTGCGCTTCGTCGATGATGCCGCGCAGCACAACCTGGATATTCCGCCCCACCATACACGCCGGATTCGGCTCCTCACGATGCATGGCGAACAATTGCGCGTCGTCCACCGCGCGATAAACCTCGAGCAAGGTGATGTCGTCTGGCGGCCTGGCAAGCAGCGCGCCGCCGCCCGCGCCGAGCTGCGAGGTGGTGAGCCCCGCGTCGGCCAGCATGCTCAACAAACGCCGGATCAACGCGGGATTCGTATTCACGCTGCCCGCGATCATCTCCGACGAGAGCGGCGTGCCCTCCTGCAAGGACAGCAGTGCAAGCACATGCACCGCGAACGCAAACCGGCTACTCGTATTCAAAGCGACCCTGCCCGGCAACGACAATATGTAACCATAGTAATTACATTTAATCCGGCTGTCAAACCGGCTCTCAAACGGATGAACACAACGGGCGTCCTGTCACTTGTCCATCTGCTTTTGCGCATCGCCTGAATCGCTCGACGCCGACGGGGAAGCCGACACGCCCGCCGACGAGGCCGAACTTTGCGCCGACCACTCCTGCAGCTTGCGCCCCGCCGACTCGAGGCTTTGGCCGGTCAGCGCCGCCGCCTTGCCGAGTTGTGCATTGGTTGCGCTTGCCGCGCCTTGCAGGTTGGCTTGCGCGGTCGACGCCAGCGACGCGGGATCGATCGTGATCGACGGCGCGGAGGCCGATTCGAGGTTCTGCTGCGCGGCGGCTTTGGTCGCGTCGACCTGCTGGCTGACGTAGCTGGCCGCCTGATCGAGCTTCTGACCGGCGGCTTGCGCCGCGTCGTCGAGCTTGCCGCCAACCTGTCCGGCCGACGCATCGTTCTTCTGACAAGCCGCGAGGCCGCCGAACACAAGGGCGACAACCGCGGCGCGGCGCAACAACGGTGAACGAATAGAGAAAGTCATGGCTGAGTGTGAGCCGCGTCGAGCGGCTTCCGCATGCGAAAACGCGCCAATGATACGCCGTTGCGCCACACGGTCTCCGCGGCGAGCCTCATTACATGCCCCGTCGCGGTTCTGTCAAACGCGTTAGAGTAGACTTCCAAAGCGTTCGATGTGTTCCGTTGATCAATAGGAGGCATGCGATGGCAGCAAAGAAGATTCTGTTCCTGACCGGCGACTTCGCCGAGGATTACGAAACGATGGTGCCGTTCCAGGCACTGCAGGCGGTCGGCCATGTCGTCGACGCGGTTTGTCCGAACAAGAAAGCGGGCGAGAAGATCAAGACCGCGATCCATGATTTCGAAGGCGACCAGACCTACACCGAAAAGCCTGGCCATCAGTTCACACTCAACGCCACATTCGACGAGGCCGATCCCCGTCAGTATGACGCGCTGGCAATCGCAGGCGGCCGCGCGCCGGAGTATCTGCGGCTCAATCACAAGGTGATCGAACTGGTGCGGCAATTCGCCGAAGCGGGCAAGCCGATCGCCGCGATCTGCCACGCCGCGCAGCTGCTGGCCGCCGCCGACGTGATTCGCGGCAAGCGCATTTCCGCCTACCCGGCCTGCGCGCCCGAAGTGAAGCTGGCCGGCGGCGAGTACGCCGACATTCCGGTCGACGCCGCCATCACCGACGCCAATTTCGTCACCGCTCCCGCGTGGCCCGCCCATCCTGAGTGGCTGCGTCAATTCCTCGTGCTGCTCGGTACCCGGATCGAACTCTGATCCTGGGGCGAGCGCGTTGCCCTTGCGGCAAGGTGCTCGCCAAACCCACCAAACGCATCCGCATTTTGAGACTAATCCGATAGTTCGCAGCGAAAGGCTTTCCTATAGTCGCCGGTTGACTTGGGAGCCTTTTCAATGGAACTGACTGATTGGATCGTCATTCTCGCCGTCACGTTGATGGCGATTGCTTTTTTCTGCGCACGCACACCGGCCAACTGGTCGCGAGAAAACCGCGCGCGACGTTTGGCAGGCATGCGCATGCTGGTGCAAGCAGCCTGTTCGTTGTGGGCGGCGCTGCTGATCGCCGCGCGCGGTCTGTTCGCTCTTGACGGCGTGGCCGGGCTGCACCCGGCGCCGCTCGAGGCGCTGACCGGCGTGGCGATCCTGATCGCCTGTGGCTGCTACTGGTCGATTCGCGGCAGCAAACTGCTCAAACCGCGCCGGCTCTTTACCGCGTACTGATACCGGGCGCGGCACTGGCGCTATTGGCGCTATTGGCGGTATTGGCGGTATTGGCGGTATTGGCGGTATTGGCGGTATTGGCGGTATTGGCGGTATTAGCGGTATTGGCGACATGTGGCGCCGCACCACCGCTCAGGCCGGCCCCATCACGATCAGCGAGGCCGGCGCGCCCTTCGCGCGCACCACGAACCGCATGAACACCGTCCGCCGACGTGGCATGCGTTTCAACAGCCAGTTGCGCCATCCGCACCGCGGCTTCGGGCAGCGACAGATAAAACGTCGTGCCCATCCCTTCTTTCGACTCCGCCCACACGCGCCCGCCGTGCCGCTCCACCACGCGCCGCACGAGCGCAAGACCGATGCCCTCACCCGCCGCCACATTGCCGTGCAGCCGTTGAAAGGCGTTGAAGAGCCGCGGCAGCGCGACCGCCGGAATGCCCAGACCATTGTCCCGCACGTAGAAAATCCGTAGCGAATGCACGCCCGGGGGCGCCGGCGTCGTACCGATTTCGATCCGGCCTTCGCGCTCGGGATCCAGATAATTGACCGCATTGCCGATCAGGTTCGCGAAGACCTGTTCGAGCGCGGTCGGGTCGCCCCACACCGCCGGCAAGTCCTCGACGATCACACGCGCCCGGCGCGCCCGGATCGACACCTGCATGGCGTCGACCACGCGCGGCACGATATCGCGCACTTCGACCTTTTGCTGCCGATACTCGACGCGGCCGACACGCGACAGCCGCAATAGCGCGTCAATGATGTGCGAGGCACGCAGCACGGCCGTCTGCAGAAAGTGCAGCGCCTCACCAATATCCTCGTCCACCACCCGTTCGATGCGCTGCCGCGGCCCCACCGCGAGCGACGACTGGCGCAGCATCGCGCGCAGTTCGTCGCACGCCCGAATCAATTCTTTCGAGAACCCCTGCAGATTCACCAGCGGCGCACGCAAGTCGTGCGACACGCTGTAAATGAACATTTCGTTTTCCTGGGTCTGTTGCCGCAAGGTCTCGTTGATGCGCGCCAGTTCGCCGGTGCGGCGCGCGAGATCGGCCTGGAAACGCGCCTGAATCCGCTCGGCCTCGAGCAGACGCCGGCTGGTTTCATGCAAGGTCAGATCGAGCTGGGCAATTTCGTCACGGCCCGGACTGAGCGGCGCCAGCGGCTCGTTGCCCGCGAGGCGCCCGGCGTTATCGGACAGCACCGCGAGCCGGCCGCGCACGCCGCGCGTGAACAGCCAGACGGCCAGCGCGACGAACAGCAAGGAGCCGAACACGGCCGCGACGATCAGCATCTGCTGCCGTTCACGCGCGGCGTCGGCGGCGTTCGAGCGCAACGTGTCGAGGTGCCGCTCTTCGGCCTGGAAGGCTGCCACCTGCTGACGGAAGCTATCCAGCACGTCGGCCGGCGCCAGCTCGCGGAAACGCTCGAGCAGATCGCGCCGCCGCCCGGAATGCAGCATGTCCTGAACGCGGTCCGACCATTGACGATACCCCTGCACCTCCTGACGCACCTGCACCACGCGCTCGACTTGCGCCGGGTTATCGGCAACCAGTTCGGCCAGGTGATCGATGCGACGGTCGACGTCCATCCAGAAGGTAACCGGCGTCGTGAAGTGGGAATCGTTGGCGAGCACCGCACCGCGTAGCGCGACGGACTCACCTAGCACCGGATCGAGAATCGCGGTGGTCTGACGCAACACGTCTTCGCTATGGATGGCCCACTGCTCGGCTTGCGCCGCGTCTGACTGGGCCTTGACCAGGCCGGACAGCAGCGCCAGTTCGAAGAGGGCCGGAATCGCGATCAGCAACAGGCCTTTAGTGGTCAGTCTCATGCGTACGCATTGGAAGTCGATGGCCGGCAGATCATGCGCGGGAACGGCACATTATGTCGGCGTTTGCACAGGAAGACAAAGACGACGCGCCACGAATCATGGCTTTTACCGCCCGATCCGAACCCGCGCGTCACGAATACGCGCAAAACGTCAGCACTTTGAATTAAATGTAAATCAAATCGAAAATTTTGCCCCTGTTTGGATCACGACCGCCCATCTGAAAACCGTACGCACTTATCTAGTGCTTTCATTGCTTTTCGAGGTGCAAGAAAGAGCGTGTTATCAATTAACAAGAAGCGAAGGAAAACCCATCCCGGTGCGGCTTTGCACCTTGGCGACGCTTTGAGGCATAAATTTGGCCCGCTTCTTGCGTTCAGTGCCCGCTTTTTTGGCATAAGCGGGACACATCGATGGAAAGTCTGAAAAAAGGCACCGATACCCTCTTCCTTCTGCTGGGTGCCGCGATGGTGCTGGCCATGCACGCGGGGTTCGCGTTTCTCGAACTGGGCACGGTCCGCAAGAAGAAACAGGTCAATGCGCTGGTCAAGATTCTGGTGGACTTCTCGGTCTCGACGATCGCGTATTTCTTCATCGGCTACACGATCGCCTACGGCGTGCAGTTCTTCGGCAGCGCCGAGTCGCTGTCCGCGCACAACGGCTATGCGCTGGTGCGCTTCTTCTTCCTGCTGACCTTTGCGGCAGCGATTCCGGCGATCGTGTCAGGCGGCATCGCCGAGCGCTCGAAATTCAATCCGCAACTGTTCGCCACCTTCGTGCTGGTCGGCTTCGTCTACCCGTTCTTCGAAGGGATCGCGTGGAACGGCCGCTTCGGTGTTCAGAGCTCGCTCACCCAGCTATTCGGGGTGCCGTTTCACGACTTCGCCGGTTCGGTGGTGGTGCATGCGTTCGGCGGCTGGGTCGCGTTGCCGGCTGTATTGTTGCTCGGCGCGCGCCACGGCCGCTATCACCGCGACGGCGGGATCGCCGCGCATCCGCCGTCGAATATTCCGTTCCTCGCGTTGGGCGCATGGGTGCTGGCGGTCGGCTGGTTCGGCTTTAACGTGATGAGCGCGCAGACCATCGATAAGATCAGCGGTCTCGTCGCCGTCAATTCGCTGATGGCGATGGTCGGCGGCACGCTGACCGCATGGCTCGCGGGCCGCAACGACCCGGGCTTCACGTACAACGGTCCGCTTGCCGGGCTGGTCGCGGTATGCGCCGGCTCCGACGTGATGCATCCGCTCGGCGCGCTGGTAACGGGTGGCATCGCGGGCGTACTGTTCGTCCATATGTTCACCTGCGTGCAGAACCGCTGGCGCATCGACGACGTGCTCGGCGTATGGCCGCTGCACGGTCTGTGCGGCGCGTGGGGCGGCCTCGCGGCCGGCATCTTCGGCTTGCGTGCGCTCGGCGGGCTGGGCGGCGTCTCGTTCGGCGCGCAGTTGGTTGGCACCTTGGGTGGCATCGTGGTGGCGACGCTCGGCGGCACGCTCGTGTACGGCGCGATTCGCCTGACGGTGGGCCTACGGCTCGACCAGGAAGACGAATACAACGGCGCGGATCTGTCGATCCACAAGATTTCGGCGACGCCGGAGCGCGAAAGCGTCGGCTGATGGATTTGCCGCGAAGCAGCGTTAGCGGCGCGCCGGATGTTTCGTGGCCGGCTCTGCGCCGAGCATGCCGAATTCGATCGGGCAACGCGTGTAGAAGACCGGGACATTGCTCTCGCGCACCGCCTCGAGCAACGCTTCGGCCTCGCCTTCAGTGACCGCGAAAATGACCTGTTGCGGTTGATCGGCCAGTTCGAAGAAGCGCGCGGCATGCCGTGCGCCCGCGTGGCCGATGCCTTCGGCCGCCGCCACGACGGTCGCGCCATGAATGCCGACGTGCTTCGCGATCGACAGCAGACATTCCACGACCGTTTGATGTCCATGGCGCCTGTTCTGCTCGGTATAGAACGTGAGTTGGTAGCCCTTCATCATGTCGGCCTCCCGCGCGGCCGCAGTCAAGTCCACGGCGAATGCTCGCAGATCCTCTCTTCATTGTAGGTCGCGCTCCGGGCGCGTCTCGCGGACCGCACAGGCTCGCTCCCGTCACGTTCGCGCCCACATTGCGCCGCCTCCACCTGTCCCCCAATCGGGCCGCCGATGCTAGACTTGCGCGCTGGAGATGGCATTCTCCTTTAACCGCCCTTGTGGCTGATGATGCCTGCTTCGCCCGGATGACTGCGGACGCGGCATCGCACGTCCCGTTCAGCCCGGTTTGACGACCTTTTTCGCTTCACCAGGGCATTTCCATGTATTGGTCCATTCTCTCCGTCGGCGTCGGCGGCGCGCTCGGCTCGCTGTTTCGCTGGTTCCTCGGCATCCGTCTGAACGGCGTGTTCGCCGGCTTGCCGCTTGGCACGTTCGCCGCCAATGTCATCGCCGGCTACGTGATCGGCGTCGCGGTCGCGGGGTTCGCGCGGGCGCCGCAGATCGCGCCCGAATGGCGGCTCTTCGTCATCACCGGTTTGATGGGCGGCCTGTCGACTTTCTCGACGTTCTCAGCGGAAGTCGTACAGCGCCTGCAGGACGGCCGGCTTGGCTGGGCGGCCGGTGAAGTGGTGATTCATGTGGGCGCGTCGCTGCTGATGACCATCCTCGGCATCGCGACCGTTTCCCTGCTGGCGCGCTGAAAGCCGGGGAGCCCAGCCCTGACGCTTCCATGACCTTGACCGCCGGGCCGGACGCGATGCTTGCCGGCGTGTGTCGCCGTCTGTCCTTGGGCGCGCACGCACGGCTCACAATCGTCACAATTGTCCCGGACGCGGATCGGCCACGAAGCCGTGGCGATTGGGCATCACTACACGCGGCAGCGTGGCCGCGTCGAGCCGCGTATTCGCCGGCACGACCCCGTTCTGGTTGAGCAGGAAAGCGCTCACCGCGTACACCTCGTCGGCGGAAAGCGATTCGGGGGCGTTGTAGGGCATGGCGCGGCGGATATAGTCGAACAAGGTGGTCGCATAGGGCCAGTAGCTGCCCACCGTGCGCTGCGGCCTGGCGCTGGTCAAGGTCCCCAGCCCGCCGATCAGTTGATCGCCAAGACCACCCTCACCTCGCGCGCCGTGACACGCCGCGCATTTGGCGGCGAACAGGTGCGCGCCGGTAGCGACGTCGCCGCTGCCCGGCGGCAGGCCGCGGCCATCCGGCGCGATGTCGATGTTCCAGGCAGCGAGATCCTGGTCCGTGAGCGGCGTGCCGATGCCGTACTGCGTTCCGGCGTTGAGCTCGCCGGGCGCGATCGATGAACAGGATGCCAGCGCCGTGAGCGACAGGAGCACGGCCAGCGCCACCCGCGCCGGCCTGGGTAGTGAATGGCGATCACGCATGGCCCTCCTCCCCGCTTACGTCGAGACGCCAAGGCTGAATCGCGCTGGCTCTCCACGCCAGCGTATGTAGCGAATAACGATCACGCATTGCCAATCTCCCCGCTGGCGTCGACACGCCATTGCCGCATCGCGTTGTGCACCCGCGCCGGCGCGCGTGACAAAAGGCGATCACGCATTGCGCACCTCCCCGCTTGCCTCGACACGCCATTGCTGGATCGCGTTGTAGTGATACTGCGAATTCAGTCCCCGCGCGGCGACGAGTTCAGCGCGCGTGGGCTGCACATAGCCGGTCGAATCCGTGGCGCGCGAGAGAATCGCGGCAGCGCCGCCGTCCCATCGCCAGTCCGCCTGAAAGCGCGTCAGCGCCCGGTCGCGGACCGCGCCGTCCAGACGCGCGAGATGCCACGTCGCGCCCCCATCGGCCGACACTTCGACCTTGCGGATGGTCCCGCGCCCCGACCAGGCGAGACCGGTGATCGGGTAGTAACCGTGCGTGGTGAGACGATGTCCCGGCGACGGCCGCGTGATCACCGATTTCGCGTCCATCTCGAACGCGAACTGACGTGCGGTGCCGTTCGCGAGCAGGCTCGTGTATTTCGAGGTTTCCTCGCGCGTTTCCAACGGCGCGTCGACCACCTTCAGCCGACGCAGCCACTTGACGTTCGTATTGCCTTCGAAGCCGGGCACGATCAGACGCAACGGATAGCCATTTTCCGGGCGCAGGCGTTCGCCGTTTTGCGCATAGACCACGAGCGCGCGATCGAGTATCCGATCCAACGGCAAGCTGCGCGTCATCGCCGCGGCGTCCGCGCCTTCGGCCAGGATCCAGCCACTACCGCTTGCGCTGCCGCCCGCCGTCACCCCGCCCACCTCCTCCAGCAAGGTGGATAAACGCACCCCCGTCCATTCGCAACACGACAGCAGACCATGCGTAAGCTGCACCGGCATGCCGCTCGGGCCGTTCCATTCGTTGCCGGTATTGCCGGAACATTCGAGAAAATGGATGTGCGACTCGGACGGCAGGCGCACCAGATCGTCGATCGTGAACAGCTTCGGCGTGCGCACCAGGCCGTGTATCGCCAGCCGATGCTGATCCGGATCGATGTCGGGCACGCCGCCGTGATGACGTTCGTACACCAAACCGTTGGGGGTGAGGGTGCCGTGCAAGTCGGCCAACGGCGTCATCGAAGACGCCGCGCCAGGCAGCGGCCACACGCGCGCGCTTCGGCGCACGACGTCCGCCTCGTGCACTGAAGGCACACCATACGGATGCTCGAGGATCGGCGCGCCTGGTACGCGGCTCGATGGCGCCACCTCGAGCGGCTTGAGCAGTTCGCTTGCCGCCGCCACGTGTGAAACAGCGAGACCGCCGGCCGCGAGGCGGCCCAGCAATCGACGACGGCCGCGCGACGGCGGATGATCATGCGGATTCATAGAGACAATGGCAACGCGTCATAGGCAAGCCCGCTAGCGTAATGAAGCCGATTGCCGTGGCCAAACGATAAATTCATATATCGATCGACGTAAACCGCATGGCGCACAGACAGCGCGCGCCGCCAAGCCAGCACGTTCGAGAACACCCCATCCGCCAGGCGGTTCGAATCGGTCCCGCTGTTGAGCACGCCGACCACTTTCAGATCATCGGCATAAAGCGGGATTTCCTTCCTGAACGCGTCGCCGACCCAATGATGGCGGTCTGATTCGTTGCCCGAACAGGCGATTCGCCGATATAGCGTCATCGCACAAAACTAACCCACGAAAATGATCGCAATAGCCGCTGCCGCTCAGAACGCCAGTGTCCGACGCCATAGCCACGCAGTTAGCCGGTTCGAACTACTGCATATTTTCTTATCAGCAATGATTGGTTGGATTCGAGCGCACGCGAATCTAACGTGTAGTGCCAGTTATCGGCCCCCCTGAATTCGCAACCCGCTCCCTTCCTTCGATTGGTATTGCCGAATGCGCTATTTCCGTCTGCTGAAAACTTTCGTTGCCGTGGCGACGCTGTCGCTTGCCGCGGTTCACGCCTATGCTGACAAGCCTGCCGTGATCCGGATCGGCGTCGCGCAGCAGGGTACCGGCGATCCGCCTACCTTTGGCGGGACGCCCGCGGCCACCGTGCAACTGCAGCAGTCGCTCGAAAAGGAATTCGCCGCCGATGGCATCAAGGTCGAATGGCTGTTCTTCAAAGGCGCCGGCCCCGCGGTCAACGAAGCGATCGCCGACAAGTCGCTCGACTTCGCCTTCCAGGGCGATCTGCCCGCGGTGCTCGCGCGCGCCAACGGCCTGAAGACCCATCTTCTGCTCGCCTCGGGCGTGCGCACCGGCGTCAAGGTCGCCGTGCCCACCGACTCCGACGTGCACTCGGTCAAGGACCTCAAGGGCCGCCGCGTATCGATCTTTCGCGGCACTAATCTGCAACTGGTCGCCGACAACGCGCTCGCCGCCAATCAGCTCGACGAACGCGATCTGCGCGTGATCAATCTCGATACCGCCAGTTCGCTCGCCGCGCTGGCCTCCAAGGGCATCGATGCGTCGGTCAACGATTACCACGTGTACAAATTGCGCGACCAGGGGCTCGCCAAGGTGATCTACGAATCGCAGAACGACGGGCCGCAATTCACGCGTCAATCGCATCTGCTGGTCGTCGATGACTTCGACCGCGCGCATCCGGACATCGTGCAGCGCGTCGTCAACGTGTTCGTCAAAGGCTCGCAATGGTCGTCGGATGAAGCGAACCGCGACGCGCTCTTCAAGCTCTGGGCCAAAAGCGGCGTGCCCTATTCGTCATGGCAGGCCGAATACGCGAATCAAAAGCTGAAAGACCGCAATTCGCCGCTGATCGACCCGTTCATCGTCGCGCGCTATAAAGCCGTCGCGGCGGATGCATTGAAACTCAAACTGATCCGTCAGCCGGTCCAGGTCGATGGCTGGTTCGAGACGAAATATCTCGACAACGCGCTAAGCACACTGAAGCTCGACCACTACTGGACGCGTTACGACGCCGCCGGCAAGCCGCTCAGCTAAAACGGGAACCATCACGATGAGCGAAACCGCACTCCCGGTCGACAACAAACGACTCAGCGCCGTCGCCGTGTCGCCGGATGCCTCGCATCCGCCCCTGCATAGCAATCCACGGCTGCGCGCACTCGCCTGGCGGCTTGCGCCGTGGGTATTGCCCGCCGTCCTCTTCGCCCTATGGACAGTGGGTTGCGAGCGCGGCTGGATCGCGCCGCAGATTTTGCCGCCGCCCGAGCGCGTGTTCGACACCTTCGTCGAGCTGGCGAAGAGCGGCGATCTCGCGAGCAACACGCTGATCAGTTTGCAACGCGTGCTGCTCGGCTTCGCGGCGGGCACCGTAGTCGGCTTTGTGCTCGGTGCGGCACTCGGTTTGTCGCGCACCTTCGAAGCGTATGTCCTGCCGAGTTTCAATGCGCTCGTGCAAATTCCGGTACTCGGCTGGCTGCCGTTTCTGCTGCTGCTCGTCGGCGTCGGAGAGCCGCTCAAATACATCCTGATCGCGCATGCGGCGCTGGTTCCGGTCACGTTGAGCACGCTGCAAGGATTCCGCCAGACGCCTGCCTCGCTCAACGAAGTCGCACGGGTATTCGAATACAACGGCTGGCAACGGATCGTCTATCTGGTCCTGCCAGCCGCGGTGCCGACGCTCGCCACCGGCGTGCGCCTCGCGTTCACCAAGGCCTGGCTCGCGCTGGTGGTGGTTGAACTGGTGGCGTCCTCCGAAGGGCTCGGCTATCTGATCGTCTACGGCCGGCAACTGTTTCAGCTCGACCTGGTGATGGCCTCGGTGGTCGTGGTGGGTGCCATTGGTTACGCGGTGAACCGATCGCTGGACGCACTCGAAGCGCGTTTGCGGCGCGGACAACCGTCGGCATTTCGCGACTGACCGCGGGTGATCCGGCCCACGGCACCCAGGCGCCGCACTTGAGGAATCTACGATGAGTCTCTTCTCCTTCACCCGCTCGAAGCCCGCCGCCGACACGTCCTGCGACTGCAACGTGCCCGCCGCCTTCCGCCGCGCGGCGCGACCACGCCGGTTGCTGCTGGCGCGCGTCGACTGGCGCGGCGCCGTCTTGCCGATCGTTGCCATTGCGATCTGGTGGGCCATCTCGGAGGCGCACGTGGTCAAGAGCGGCCTGCTGGTCAGTCCCGCGCAAGTGCTCGCCACCGCATGGCAACAGATCATTAGCGGCGCGCTGTTCAAAGCGCTCTCCGCCTCGCTCGCGCGCGAAGCGAGCGGCTTCGTGATCGGCACGCTGGGCGGCCTGCTGCTCGGCAGCGTGCTGGGTTTCTCGCGGCTCGCCACACGCATGATCGGCCCGAGTTTCGACACGTTCAAACAGATCTCGCTGTTCGCGTGGATCCCCCTGATCTCCGTGTGGTTCGGTCTCGGCGATGCGGCCAAAGTCGTCTTCCTCTCGCTCGCCGCGTTGCTGCCCGTCACCGCTCACACCTGCGACGGCATCCACGCGGTGCCGCGCGCTTATATCGAAGTCGCGCGCGCCTTCCGTTACACGCGCTGGCAACTCATCCGCGCCGTCATCCTGCCGGCTGCGTTGCCGTCGATTTTCACGGGCATCTACCTCGCATTGATCTACTCGTGGCTCGCCACGCTCGGCGCCGAATATCTGCTGGTAGCCGGCAGCGGCATCGGCAATACGCTGATCGACGGCAGCGAGCAGTTCCGCATGGACCTCGTGCTGTTCGGCGTGATCGTGGTTGGCCTAACCGGCTGGGCGTTGAACGCGCTGGCGCGCGCCGTGGAGCGGGCGATTTTTGCACGTCGTTCGCCGCAAGCCGCACGATAAACACGTACCTGACCTCTCCTTACCGGAACCGCTCATGACTTCTTCGACGCTTTCCGAAAGCATCGACATTCTCCGCGTCAGCAAGCGCTACACGCAGCAAGACGGCACCCCACTCGCGGTGCTCGACGACATTACCCTGCGGGTGCGTCCCGGCGAATTCGTCAGCGTGCTGGGTTCGAGCGGCTGCGGAAAGTCGACGCTGTTACGGCTGATCGCGGGACTCGACACCGACTACACGGGCGACATCGTCGTCGCGGGTGAAAAAGTGCGCGACACCTCGCTCGAACGCGGCATCGTGTTTCAGGACCATCGTCTGTTTCCGTGGCTCACGGCGTCGCAAAACATTCTCGCTGCATTGCGTAACGCGCCACTATCCGCACGCGAAAAGCGCGATGCGGTTGCACAGCATATCGCGCTCGTCGGCCTGAACGGCTTCGAAAATTCGTACCCGCATCAGCTGTCGGGCGGCATGGCGCAGCGCGTGGCAATCGCGCGCGGTCTCGTGAACCGCCCGCGTGTGCTACTGCTCGACGAACCGTTTGGCGCGCTCGATGCGCTCACGCGCGCCCGCTTGCAAAACGAGTTGCAACGCATCTGGGAACACGAGCGCATTACGATGATTCTCGTTACACACGATGTCGACGAAGCGCTTTACCTCGGCGATCGGGTCGTCACGATGGCGCCACGGCCGGGCCGCATCAAACGGATCGTCGATGTCGCGTTGCCGCGTCCACGCGAACGAAGCGACCCCCGCTTCATTCGCTTGCGCGACGAGGTGCTGGCCGATTTCGCCGAGCATGACGGCGAGCGTCGCGCGCCTGCCGAAGACGATACGCCAGGCGGCGGCACGCGCATTCAAACCGCGCCCGCGGCGAGCCCGCCGATCACCGAATGGCGCCTCGCGTGGTGAAGCGCGCTGCTTCCCTCGAGCACACCAGACAATCACGGAGAAGACGATGAGCGGTAAGAATCAGCAGAAGCGGCAGATCAAACTCGGCGCTTTCCTGATGGAGACAGGCCATCATATCGCCGCATGGCGGCATCCGGATGCGCACGCGAGCGGAGGACTCGACTTCGCACACTACGCGGAACTTGCACAGATCGCCGAGCGCGCCAAATTCGACGCGGTATTCTTCGCCGACAGCGTGAGCGTGCGCGACACGAATCTGCCGTCGCTCTCTCGCACCGCGCGCGCCGATCATTTCGAGCCGATCACGCTGCTGTCCGCGCTTTCGGTCGTGACGAAACATGTCGGCCTGATCGCAACTGTCTCCACGACGTTCAACGAGCCCTACAACCTCGCGCGCAAATTCGCCTCGCTCGATCATCTGAGCGGCGGACGCTCCGGCTGGAATCTCGTCACGTCGAGCACCGAATCCGAGGCGCTCAATTTCAATTTCGAACGCCACCCCGATCACGCGGTCCGCTACGAACGCGCGCGCGAATTCTACGATGTGGTGGCGGGCCTGTGGGATAGCTGGGAAGACGACGCCTTCATCCGCGACAAGGAAAGCGGCGTCTATTTCGATCCGGACAAGCTGCACGTGCTCGGCCATGCCGGCAAGCACTTCAAGGTGCGCGGACCGTTGAATGTCGCGCGTTCGCCGCAGGGTTGGCCGGTCGTCGTGCAGGCCGGCGCGTCGGAGGCGGGTCGCGAACTCGCGGCGCAAACCGCGGAGGTGATCTTCGTTGCGCATCAGACGCTCGAGGAGGCGCAGTCGTTCTATCGCGACGTCAAAGGCCGCCTCGCGAAGTACGGACGCGCGCCGGATCATCTGAAGATCATGCCGGGCATTTTTCCGATCGTCGGCCGCACGCAGGAAGAAGCCGAAGCGAAGTTCGCCGCGCTGCAGGACCTGATTCATCCGACCGTCGGTCTGTCGCTGCTGTCGAACATGTCGGGCGGCGTGGACCTGTCCCAGTACCCGGTCGACGGGCCGCTGCCCGAGTTGCCGGAAACCAACGGCGGCAAGAGCCGGCAGCGTTTGCTGTTCGATCTGGCGCGGCGCGAAAACCTGACGATCCGCGACCTGTATCTGCGTATTGCCGGCGCACGCGGCCATCAGCAGGTGGTCGGCACGCCTCAAAGCATCGCCGACCAGCTACAGCAGTGGTTCGAGGAGGAAGGCGCCGATGGCTTCAACATCATGTCGCCGTGGCTGCCGGGCGGGCTGACGGATTTCGCCGAACTGGTGGTACCGGAACTGCAACGGCGTGGACTTTTCCGCACCGAATACGAAGGGCGCACGCTGCGCGAGAACCTCGGCTTGCCCCGACCCGAAAATCGCTATGCCGCCGAGACAAAACAGATACCCGCGGTAGCGGGTTATTGATGCGAGACGTTTTTATCATAAGGAGCCCCCATGAGCGCAGCCGCCGTGCAGGACATACAGTCGATTCAGGTCAACCCGCTTTCCGCGCATATTGGCGCTGAAATTCACGGTGTCGATCTCACGCAGAAACTGGACACGCGCCAGATCGCGGACATTCGCGCGGCGCTTCTGAAGTGGCGCGTCGTGTTCTTTCGAGAGCAGTTCCTGACGCACGAGCAACACGTTGCTTTCTCGGCGCAGTTCGGCGAGCTGACCTTAGGGCATCCAGTGTTCGGTCATGTCGACGGTCATCCGGAAATCTATTCGGTCTCGAAGTACCGCAAAGCGACGCGTTTCGAAGGTCAGGCGCTGCTGCGGCCGTGGACCGGCTGGCACACGGACGTGACCGCCGCGGTCAATCCGCCCTGGGCGTCGATCCTGCGTGGCGTGACGATTCCGCCTTATGGCGGCGATACGCAGTGGACCAATCTGGTGGCCGCCTATCAGAAGCTTTCCGCGCCGCTGCGCACATTCGTCGACGGCCTGCGCGGGCTGCATCGCTTCACGCCACCGGCTGGTGCGAGTGGCACGGAAGCATTTGCCAGGGCCGTCGAACAACGTATTCTCGTCACCGAACATCCGCTCGTCAGAGTTCATCCGGAAACGGGTGAGCGGGCGCTTTATGTGAGCCCGAGTTTCCTGAAGTCGATTGTCGGCGTCACGCCACGCGAAAGCCAGGTGCTGCTTGAATTGCTCTGGGAACACGTCACCCGGCCGGAGTTCACCGTGCGCTTCAAGTGGGAAGCCGGCAGCGTCGCCTTCTGGGACAACCGCGCGACCGCTCACCTCGCGCCCACGGATATTTTCGATCTCGACTTCGACCGGCAGCTGTATCGCACAACACTGGTCGGTGACGTGCCCGTTGGCCCCGACGGTGCGCAATCGGTGGCGATCGAAGGCTCGCCGGTCAGCGCTGCCGCAGCCGTTGCGCTGAACTGAGCCGCCCCAACATCCATTACGCCGTTTTGACGACACTCGCGTCTGCGTAAATGCGCGAATCACAAACAAACAAGAATTCGCGCTTTCGATATTGCCTATTCTGCGATGCAGAAGCAGACGTCACTGCTCCTGCCTGGCAGCGCAAGCCGCCACTCAAAAGAACAATAGCGAGCGCAACTCGATGCTTCGACGCGGCGGCGCATCGGCCGGCGTAGTGGGATCGTCGAATGCCGTATGAGCCGTTAGACGTGCGATTCCGTCGCCCGCCGAATCGTAGATTTTTAGCAGCAGGAACTCATCGGGCGACATGTGCGGAAAGTAGTACCAACGGTGCCGCGGATTGAATACCAACGCATACGTCTCGCCGACCTTGTCGGGATAAACCAGGTCGGACGCCACCAGATCGTTGAGCGTGATACTGCGCGAATCGCACAACGCGAGCGGCGACGATCGCACTGTGTCCCCGATCGGACGCCACAGGTTGACGATGGCGACACGGCCCTGCAGCAGACGCTCGGCTTCATCTGGCGGCAGATGATCGCGGACCCGGCGCGGACCCGAGACAAACGTCTGGTCGTTATGGATGTACTTGACCGGCTCCCGCGTGCCATCCCGGCGCTCGGGGTCGCCGTCACGCAGCGTGTGATCGAACACGACCACGCGGCGAGCGCCCGTGGCCTGTTTCAGCAACTGCTCTGCTTCCCGGTAATAGACCGATTCGATCTTCGCCGGATCGGAGAAATCGCGCAATGCGCTAGCGTGCCGGAGCAGTTCGAAGCCGTTACGATCGAGCGACAACCGCCCAGGCGGCGGTGCGACGCGTGCATTTGAAATGCTCACGCGATGCGGCCGGTACACGCCGCTGCGTTTCGGCACACCCGGCGGTGGGTCGTATTGATACGACACCGGCTTCTCTCCGGTGAACTCGAGGTAATTCAACTCGGCCTCAACCGTCGCGGCGGACGCCGGTGTTTCGATGACGATATCGCTCATGTTCACATCCTCATCACGTTAAAACGATTCGTTGAACGGCCGCAGATCGATTTCCTGCGACCACGCGCTGCGCCCTTGCTGATGGAGATACCAGTAGGCGTCGGCGATCTCAGCGGGATTCAACAGGCCGTCTGCGCCACGTTCGGCCACTCGCTGCGGCGCCGACGTACGCAGGCGCTCGCCGTCGATGCCTCCATCGACCACCACATGCGCGACATGGATATTCTTTAGCCCAAATTCGCGCGCGAGACTCTGCGCGAGCGAGCGCAAGCCGGCTTTGGCGGAAGCGAACGCGGCAAACGGCGGCCGGCCGCGCAGCGATGCGGTCGCGCCGGTAAACAGCAGCGAGCCTCGGCCGGCCGCCAGCAGCGACGGCAGCGCCGCCCGCGCGAACAGGAAACCGCCGAGCGTCGTGACGCGCCATGCCACTTCGAACTGCTCCGCGCTCAGTTCGAGCGTCGGTGCACGCGTTGCGCCCGCAGCGTTGAAAATCGCCACTTCGAGCGTGCCGGTGTTGGCAAGCTGCTGCGCGATCCCAGTCAGATCCGCTTCGCGCGTGACATCACCCGGCAATGCGACAGCATGGCCGCCGGCGCTGCGTATTTCGTCGACGACCGCATCGAGCCGCTCGCGCGAGCGGCCTGTCACGGCAACACTGAAGCCCTCGCGAGCGAAACGGCGTGCGAGCGCCGCGCCCAGTCCGGCGCTCGCACCCACGCCGGCAATCCACGCGAGACGCGTGCCCTCCTGCCCTTGTTCGATAGACTCGGTCATTGGAATCCCCATTGCCTGTAGCCGCCGCACGCAGCGCGTGGCGGCAGTAGACGCATACGCCTATCGCTTCAGCGTAGGCGATGGATGCGCATGGAGGAAATAACGAATCGTGGAAAGTTATGTTGCAGATTCGAGGCTGCACGCGAAACGCGTGTGCAGCCTCGACTTTCCTGAGACCGGCAGTACCTGATGGCAAGTACTGCGTGAAAGGTGCTGATTGGTGGCCGGTTTCCCGGTTTCGCGCTTTCTGTTACGCAAGAAAATACCGGTTCTCAGGCCGCCGCAAACCGAGGTTCTCGCGCAACGTACGGCCTTCATAGTTCTCGCGGAACAAGCCGCGTCGCCGCAGTTCGGGCACTACCAGTTCGACGAAATCGGTCAGGCCGTCAGGCAATACCGGCGGCATCACGTTGAAGCCGTCAGCGCCATGATTCACGAAGCGCTCTTCGAGCTGATCGACGATCTGGGCTGCGGTGCCGACGAGCTGCCAGTGGCCACGCGCACCCGCGATCCGCAAATAGAGCTGGCGGATCGTGAGGTTCTCGCGGCGAGCCAGATCGATCGTCAACACCTGGCGGCTCTTGCTCGCATTCGTCTCGGGCAGTTCGGGAATCGGGCCGTCGAGTGGATATTCCGACAGGTCGAACCCGCCGGTCAGCCCGGATACCAGTGCCAGTCCAACCTTCGGATCGATCAGCGACTGCAACTGCTCGAACTTCTCTCTCGCCTCGCTTTCGGTGCGGCCGACAATCGGAAACACGCCCGGCATGATCTTCAGATCGTCCGGATGACGGCCATAGGCCTGCATGCGCCCCTTCACGTCCGCGTAAAAATCCACCGCGTCCTGCAGCGTTTGCTGCGCCGTGAAAATCACCTCAGCTGTTCTGGCGGCCAGCTCGCGGCCCGCTTCGGACGACCCGGCCTGCACGACGACCGGATGCCCCTGCGGAGACCGAGCCACGTTCAGCGGCCCCTTCACCTGAAAGAAACGTCCCTTGTGATCCAGTACGTGCCGTTTGGCGGGATCGAAGAAACGCCCTTCGGCCTTGTCGCGAACGAAAGCGCCGTCTTCCCAGCTGTCCCAAAGTCCTGCTGTGACTTCCGCGAATTCAGCCGCTCGCAGATAGCGCTCGGCGTGGTCGAAATGTTTGTCGCGGTTGAAGTTCTTCGCTTCATGCTCGCTTGACGAGGTGACCAGGTTCCACCCCGCCCGCCCCCCGCTGATGTGGTCGAGCGAGGCGAACTTGCGGGCAATGTGATACGGCTCGTTGAAACTCGTCGAGGCCGTGCCGACCAGACCGATGCGTTCGGTCACGGCCGCCAGCGCCGACAGCAACGTAATCGGCTCGAACTGCGCCACGTAGCTGTGCGCCGTGCGGCTGAGAAAGTCGACGTTGTCGCCGCGGGTGCCCACGCCGTCGGCGAGAAAGACCAGGTCGAATTTCGCGGCTTCGGCTGCTTGCGCGAGCTGGACATAGTGACGGAAGTTAACGCCGGCGTCCGCCTGCGCCTCGGGATGCCGCCACGCCGCAATGTGGTGCCCGGTAGGGTAAAGGAAAGCGCCGAGACGCAGATGCCCGCTACGTTTGCTCATGGAAGTTCGCGAAAGGAAATTGACGGGTAGATCCCGCGCTGCGGGGATCGGCCAGGTGAACGGTTAGACGTGCCGGATGCCAAACGGGACGACGTTAGCGCGCCGCGCGGCGCGCGGCAACCAAGCAAAGGTCATAACCTTATGAGCGGGAGGAAGGTGTGCATTGCGTCGAATCGCGATGGAGGCGAGGCGTAATCGCGTCTCCAGAGGCGGTCCGCCAATGAACGGCCTGTCGAACGTGACAAACCGAACATGACGAACCGCGCCAAAGTCCACACCCTGCTATCCGATTTGCGGTTCGGTTACCTCACGCGGAAAAAATCGATTTTCGGGCCGGGGCAGACCCAGATTTTCGCGCAGCGTCGTCCCTTCGTATTCGCGCCGGAACAGCCCGCGCTTTTGCAACTCCGGAATGACCTTGTCAACGAAGTCGTCGAGACCGCCCGGCAAATACGGGAACATCACGTTGAATCCGTCCGAGCCCTCCTCCACCAGCCACTGCTCCATCTGGTCGGCGATCATCGCCGCCGTGCCGACCATCTCGAGTCCCGAGTATCCGCCGATGCGCTGAGCGAGCTGGCGGATCGTCAATCCGTCGCGCTGCGCCCAATCCACCACCCGTTGCCGCGAGGTCCGGCTCGCGTTGGTCTCGGGGATCTCGGGCAGCGGGCCGTCCGGATCGAAACCGGAGACGTCGTGCCCCAATGCAATCGACAATGAAGCAATGCCGCTCTCGTAGTGGACGAAGGTGTCGAGCCGCGCGCGGATTTCCAGCGCCTCATCCAATGTATCGCCCACCACGACGAAGGCGGCCGGGAGGATCTTCATGTGATCGCGATTACGACCGAGCTTTTCCATACGGCCTTTTACATCGGCATAGAAGCGCTTGCCGTCGACCAGCCGGCTTTGCGCGGTGAACACGACCTCCGCGGTTTCAGCGGCGATCTGCCTGCCTGCTTCCGATGAACCCGCCTGCACGATGACGGGCCACCCCTGAACAGGGCGCGCAATATTCAACGGCCCGCGCACCGAGAAGTTCTCGCTTCTGTAGTTCAGCACATGCAGTTTCTGCGGATCGAAGAATGTGCCGCTTTCGGTATCGCGGATAAAGGCATCGTCGGCCCAACTGTCCCAAAGCCCGGTGACCACATCGAAGAACTCGCGGGCACGTCGATACCGCTCGTCGTGTTCGACATGTTCGTCAAGGCCGAAATTGAGCGCCGCGTCGGGATTGGACGTCGTCACGAGATTCCATCCCGCGCGGCCACCGCTGATGTGATCGAGCGAGGCAAAGCGCCTCGCTACGTGATAAGGCGCTTCGAACGTGGTGGATGCCGTTGCAATCAGTCCCAGCCGTTCAGTGACCGCGGCCAGCGCGGGCAGCAGCGTCAGCGGCTCGAACGACGTGACTGTGTGGCTATGCCTGAGCGCGTCGAGCGGCATGTTGAGCACCGCGAGATGGTCGGCCATGAAAAACGCGTCAAAGCGGCCGCGCTCCAGCGTCTGCGCAAAACGCTTCAGATGCGCGAAATTGAAGTTGGCGTCGGGCCAGGCGCCGGGATAGCGCCAGGCGCCGGTGTGAATCGTCGTGGGACGCATGAAAGCGCCGAGGCGAAGCTGACGTGACATGTAGCGAACTCCATCGCAACCAGGTCGCGCCAGTTTAATCGTCCCCTGCCGATGCTGCTTGATGGTGCCTGATGCTGCTTACGGCCTCCGGCCTCGCCGTACACCCTGCCGAACCCAGTGCGCCAAGGCACGGGCGCCCACCGCAACGCCGAAAGCGTTCCCGCAGAAATGCAAAGCACAAAATCTTCGTTCGCCCGTCGTGGCTCGCGCTGATTGATCGCGCCACTCGGGCCCGGGTTATTCCCGGGGGAACTCGAGCGGCACGATAAACATCCCTGCGGTGTACTCCGTATGGAAATAGCCGCTGCGCGCGTAAGCCGCGATACGTTCGAGCCGCTCCGGTGACGGCGAAGTGTGCGTAGCGGCAGCCGTCCCGTCTGAGGATTCCTCAGCCGAAACAGCCGAATGTTTTGACCATTGCGTCCGCAGGCTTCGCACAGGATGCCGCAGTCCGCCCCAGATAAGCGTCGCTGTGAGTGTGGCCATGCGACCTCCGTCGATTCATCGCTATACCAATGAATCTAGCGATCAGGATACGGAATCGCAAAGAAGCTTTTGTGGATTGGTTTTCGCAAACCGCCAGAAAAGCGTGCGAATCCCCACACGCACCGCGGTCGATCACTGACCTGTGCCGACATACACGCCCTTGGCAAACACCGGCGACGCGCCATCGCTTCGCCGTCTTTGCCGATCTACAGGTCAAACCCAAGTTGCGCCTTGCCGAGCGGTGTCAGGTCGTCGGCAGTTGCGCGGCCGTTGAAATCCACTTCGAAGTGGTCAGTCGGGAAATCAGGCGGGCTTTCACCCTTGAGGAAGCTCGGCAATTGGCGCTTCAGGTAAGCGTCGTTTTTGGCGCACGCGGGCGCCGAGGCGATATACATCACATTGCTATAACCCGCACCCCTATGCTCGTCTTCGACGGCATGGATGACGTCGCTGTGCCAAAACACCGTGTCGCCCGCTGCCATTTTGGGAATCGACGATAGTGCCTCGAACAATGGCGCATGAAATTCCCGCTTGATCGACAGCGCCCGCCCGGGCATTGCACCGCATAGGTCGTCCTCGGCGACGTCGTCCTGAAGCGCGCGCAGCAGGATGTACACCATCGAGTTGGCGATCGGAACGAGTTGCAGCGTGCCGTCGCCCGGGCCTTGCGGCGTCAACGCAGTCCAGCCCTGGAACGTGCGGAACATCGAACAGACGGCCGGCGACGCGATCTCCTCCACGTCAGGCCGGAAAGCCGCATCGAACGGATCGTAGTCGCGCCAGTTCCCCGCAAACACGTGGCGATAGACCTTGCGGAAATTGCTTTCGATCCAGCGCTCGACGGAGCCGCCGTCGCAATGCGCCGACAAGCCGAGCGACTCGGAGCCTGGCGGGCGGCGGCGCAGACGATCGGCATAGACAGGCACACGCGCCGGATCGAAGTGCACGCGGCCTTCGCTCTCATTGCGCCACAGTTTGTTCAGGAACACACGCGCCGTTGTCAGCGACTCCGACTGACGGGCCCGTACTTGTGGCTTCGACCAGTACACGCCGTAGATTTGCGGCTTGCTGGACGCCAACTGGCCAAAGTATTTGTCTTCGGCGCGGTTTTCGAGGCGCTTGTCGAGATGGTTGCGCTCGACATAGTCGGCAATTTCCTCATCCCAACTTTGCACCAGCGCACGAGGAAAAACATTGCGGATCACGCACGCGCCGCGCGCCTTGACGAGCGCGATCTGGTCCGCGGTGACGCGCTGTTCGGTGATGTCGGAAAACTGAATCTCGGGTATGACGTCTTCCCCGCGATCGCGTTGTCCGGCGATTCGCTTCGCCTCGGCGCTGATCGCTTCTTCGACTTCGGCGAAGACCTCCCGGTAGTTTGGCAACGCCGCGCGCAGCGCGCTTTTCGCCTGCCGGATCGCGCTCGGCAAATCTTCGATTTTCAACGCCATGATTGTCTCCGTCTGGACTGGGTATGCCCGAGGATATGACGTGCATGCGCGCTTTGGTGATACTATTCAGGCGATTAATTTGCGTTTTCGGCCATGAAACCAGCCTATGAGCATGTCGAGTTCGGTGAAGACTGTTCGCTGCGGGTTTACCATCGGCGCCTGCCCCGTATTCCGTTCGAGTGGCATCACCATCCGGAGTACGAGCTAACGCTAACCATGAACAGTCATGGCAAGCGCTACATCGGCGACTCTGTCAACGACTATGCGGCTGAGGATCTCGTCCTCGTACCGCCGGATCTTCCTCACACCTGGGCGTCGAATCGTTCGATCGAACCGTCCTCTCCACAAGTCGCCATCGTTATCTGGTTCGACGGCGATTGGGCGCGGCGTATGGCGGATTGTTGCCCCGAATATGAACCGCTGCGCAAGCTGTTGCGCAGGGCCGCGTGTGGGCTGGCCTTCGAGCCGCCTGCCGGCCAATGGATGCGCGGCCACCTGGACTCATTACTATCGAGCGGAGCACGCGAGCGCCTTGGCGCTGCCCTCGATATTTTGTGCACGCTAGCCGACGCGCCGGGCCAGCCACTCGCCTCGCCGAGTGCTTTCAACCAGGCAAGCGGCCCATCCGGTCACGAGCCCGAACGGATCAACCGGGTCCTTTCGATGATCGACGCGCACTTTGCCGAACCGCTGCGACTGGCAGATCTCTGCGCGGCCGCCAGCCTGTCGGAACGCACGCTCACACGTTACTTTGTTCAGCATATCGGTGAGAGCGTCGGTCGATATATCGCCCGCGTTCGGATTGGTCACGCGTGCCGGATGCTGGTTGACACCGCGCTGCCCGTCGCCGTCATCGCTGCTCGTTCGGGCTTCGCGAACGTCGCGAATTTCAATCGGCAGTTCAGGGCGGCAAAGCAAACAACGCCCGCTGAATATCGACGGCAGTTCGCGGCAGCGGGTTCTCCGGATAAGGACGTAGCAGCTCACTTGACCGAACGGTCTCCGTCACTTCAAAAGAAGCGGAAATCAGACAGTGAGCGAAGTGGCGAAGAGACCGCTTACTAGTACTGCGCGTGTCTCCGGCGATAGCAATCTATTGATGAACGCCTCAACTGCCACACGATATGCCGCTGGCTCAGGCTGACGAAATCAAGGCTCGCGAAAAAGCCTACTCGCAAGAGACTCAACGTCAGGGCAAATGGCAGCAACTGCATCGCGTGGTCGGTCAATATGCCAACTACGGCATTGTCGACGTCGACTCGCATGACGAACTGCACGCCATGCTCTCAGGTCTGCCGTTGTTTCCGTATATGGCCTGCGCAACGATGGCGCGCATTCTCTTTCAATTCGGCACCAACGTATTTTTCCTTATTGCTTTCATGATTGCCTCCCTGACGTGATGAACTGACTTCGCCGGCAATCAGACGCAGACGTCGTGGCGCAGGACAACTCCAATGCGCAACCGGTGTGCCCGGCTTCCCGAGTGAAGAAATCTCGCTGTTTTACCAGCATCTGGCACTACTCTCGGCACCCCGAAGGGAGCACGCCACGATTGCCCTCATAACCCAGGTGGGCCGGAGCAAATGATTATCGAGGTCGCCATATACACGGCATTCAACCATCGCATCTTGCGGTCGGCACAGACGGGTCCTACTCTGAATCCGGTATCGAAACAAAGCGTCGGGCCGACTGAACTTCTGAGTTGTCATACCGCGCACATCCCATCCTCTGTAGGTTCGTAACGGAACAGCCATGGACGAAAATATGATTGCAGCGATTGTGACGCGGAAGTGGCCGCTCGCTCAGGGCTATCACGCGGTCGAATTGGAGACAAAGCACCGTGCGGAACTACCGCCATTCAAAGACGGCGCGATTGTCGACCTCGCTCCAGACAATGGAAGCCGAACCATGCGGTCACACCCGCTGTGGCACACTCCTTCACGGCGCGACGCGTTTGTACTAGGAATCCGGCAAGAGCACGCCAGGGAGACGGCGCAAACAAGTTCAGGATTCTCGTGGAACAGAGGAGATGAAATATTCGTAGGGGTGCCGCGAAGCGCGGCCGTTGTCCTGGACCAAAGCGCGCGCTATATCCTGTTCTCAGCTGGCGTTGGAGTCAAAGCTATCGCGGGGGTCGCAAGGCAAATCGCCTCAATGGCAGGATGCTGCCTCGATATTCACAACTTCGCTCGAACACCCGGGCGAGCTGTCTTTCGGGCGGATTTGGACGAACTTCGCGACCGTGCTCAGGTTCGCCACCAAATCGGTCTAAGCGAGGAGCAGATTGCGCGTGCTACGGCTCACGCCTTGAGTCCCACCCGCGCGAACTCACACGTAATCTGCAGCGGACCGCCTGCGTTCATGAAGCTTATCGAATGTCAGGCGCTGCAGTGGGTTTACCCATCGAATGTGCACAAAATCGTTCTTGGCGAAAGAGAGTTTGGAGAACGGTAATACGGCGCTATTGCTCCACGATTGTGATTCCAGAATTGAAAGCTCCAACCGCTGTTGGGGAGAAGTCAGCGCTGTTAGACCACGCGTTTCCTGGCTAACAGACTTATCACCACCTTAGTTGGTTTTGGCGGACCAGCCGCCAAAACCAACCAACTGCCGATTCAAAGTGAGCGCGCGCGCCCCCGGCTGAAGAGGCGCAGGATTGCCAGCAGGATGACAGCACCAAGCAAGGCGGTAATCAGTGAGCCGATGATGCCGCTTCCCAGATGCAATCCAAGAGCGCCTCCAAGCCATCCTCCGATGAATGCGCCGACAATCCCTACAATGATGTCGACGAGAATACCGAAACCGCCACCGTCAACAATCCGGCCGGCCAGAGCCCCAGCGATGCCGCCAATAATTAGCCAAAAAATAATGCCGTGCGAAACTGGGTCCATATTCCTTACTCCTTGGGTTAATCGACTCTAGCGTTCATTGCCAGTGAGCGCCCTGTGATGGGCACTGGAGCAAGCGGCATTCCCGTGGCGGCGGACTTCCCGCTCGTTGACAGCCCAGTGCGGCTAACGCTTGTCTTTCTCGGCGGTGTCTGACGCATGCAGGCAGGCTTTAGCGTGCCGAGCCGGGATCCCCACGGGCGGCCTGTAGCCAGCATAGGCGGGCGCCAGAACGGTACTGAAACACCTGGTAACACCTCAAGGGATTTGAAACACAGCAGCGCTTTTATGTCCTTGATAAGCTCGGGTTATCGTAACGAAGCCCGATATGTGGGCTGAACCGGTAATTGTGATGCTATGGCCCTCGTTTCGAGGGCGCACCAATCTGATGTAAAGCTGAGGATGAGATGCTGGCAATAAAAGGACGTCCCGGGTTTTTTGCCGAGGGACGGCTGCTGACCTTCACCCTGATGTCGCAGGGTCGAGATATTGCGTGCGCGGTAACTCGCGATGCGCTGGAACGACATTTTCTGTTTCGACGGGAATCCGACGACGCAACGCTTGTCTCGGCTTTCGAACGCGGACTTAGGCGAATACTGGAGGTGGCCGACAGAAAAAGTCGGGCATTGCGGGGTGCTCGCATTCTCGTGACGGCCGCAGACCTCGGTACAGCATAAGGTGGTTACTCGTCATCCCGGCGGCTCAGTTTCATTGGGCGATTTTCATACACTCATGATGCTCAGCTGCGAGCATTGCTCCCAACGGGCGGTTCTCTATGATGTCAGCCTGATTGCTGACGGGGGCACCAGGTGTCGGCATCAATGTGGGTGACTTGAATACAAAGTCGACAATAACGTTTCGAAGCGCGCCGCGTCGGTCCCGGAAGTGATTCGCAGAGTTTCGAAAAGCCTGTTTCCTCGGCTCCTGACCCACCTGTAGATTCAATTCGCCCTAAGGGCGTGGTGCAGGGATGCTGATGTGGCACAAGGTCAGCTTAGCGGCCCCAATGATTCGACACGCCTTGCGTCCCCTGCAACAACGCTGTTGCTGACCTGTGCTGCCATCGGAAAGGTCACATGCGCTCCGTACGGAGTCGACAAGTAAATCCATCTGTGCCCATCCGCGCCGCGCAATCCACGGCGCCGTTGTCAGAAGTGAGTCAATTAGCTTGGTCTGAATCGCCGCTTATAGTGACGATCGGGACGGCGCCGTCGCATGTTCGTGGCGTACGCGCATGTGCGAGCTCGGCTTCTCCTGGTCGCTGCTTCTGCGGTTCGCGATATCCCGTCTGTCTGTTCAAGGCACCACTTTTGCCGTGGGCGGCATCTATCGATCAATGCCGTCTTTACTCACTGCACCAGTCGTGGCATTCGTCGCTGCAGGATTTTTCGTTGTGTGTAAGAATCGCCGCGCGCGGCTTACCGCCCATAACAATGACAGCAGGCCGACTTCATATTGGCGATAAGGAGTAGACACTTGATTCAGCGAATTTCCGCCTTCTTTACTCAGGTGGTGCACCGGTTTTTGCCGGACCCCCTGATTTTTGCCATCCTCCTGACCATCGTGACCTTCGCGCTCGCGCTTGGTTTGACGCCGAAGGCACCTGCGGACCTGGTGATGCTATGGGGTTCTGGCTTCTGGAATCTGCTCGCGTTCTCGATGCAGATGGCGATGATTCTTGTGACCGGCCACGCGTTGGCGAGCTCAGGCCCGGTCAAACGGATGTTGGTCGCCTTGGCGAGCTCCGCGCGTACACCCGGCCAAGGCGTGATGCTGGTGGCGTTTGTGGGCGGAGTCGCCTGCGCCATTAACTGGGGCTTCGGTCTGGTCCTTGGTGCGATGCTTGCACGTGAGGTCGCGAGACGCGTCCCCGGAACGGACTACCGCCTCCTCGTTGCAAGCGCCTACATGGGCTTCCTGACGTGGCACGGTGGCCTGTCTGGCTCTGTGCCGCTCGTGGCCGCGACAAAGGGCAATCCGATGGAGAAGACAGTAGGTCTGATCCCGGTATCGAAACCATATTCACCGGCTACAACGCGTTTATCACGATCGGCCTCATCATTCTTTTGCCAATTCTGGCAAGACTCATGATGCCGAAGCCGGAGGATGTCATCACGGTGGACCCAGCGCTCTTGCAGGACCCGCCAAGCGTTGAACGCAAACTGCCCCCTAACGCGACGTTCGCGGAGAGGTTGGAAGAAAGCCGTATCCTGGCGCTCCTGGTGGCGGCACTGTGCGCCGTATTTCTGGTAATCCGATTCGTCAAGAAAGGCTTCGTACTTGATATCGATACCGTGAACCTCGTCTTCCTCGCAGCAGGTATCGTGCTTCACAAGACGCCGATGGCATACGCGCGCGCTGTGGCCGGTGCAGCGAAAGGCGCTTCCGCCATCATGATTCAGTTTCCGTTCTACGCTGGCATTCAGGCGCTTATGGACCATTCCGGGCTGGCTGGCGTAATTACGAAGTGGTTCGTCGACATCGCGAACGTCCACACATTCCCGCTTCTGGCGTTCCTGAGTTCGGCGCTCATCAACTTCGCGGTGCCGTCTGGCGGCGGTCATTGGGTGGTGCAAGGTCCCTTTGTTATGCCGGCAGCGCAAGCACTTGGCGCGGACCTCGGCAAGTCCGCGATGGCAATTGCCTACGGCGAAGCGTGGACGAATATGGCGCAGCCGTTCTGGGCACTGCCCGCACTTGCTATCGCCGGTTTGGGCGTTCGAGACATCATGGGCTACTGCGTGACGGCGCTTCTGTTTTCAGGCGTGATTTTTGTGGCTGGTATGTACCTGTTCTGAGAAGGTCGGCGCTCCGCCTCAAACGGGGGTGTGGCGCCCAGGAAGGCGTGTCGCAAAGCTTCATGTCTTCCCGTATGAACTACGTCAGGCCGTTGCTGCTCGTCGACTGGGCACTGGAATCCTTGACTGAATTGATTTCATAGCGATTGGAAAGCGCAAGTTATTGCGTGGGGAAGCGCCTCAAAGCAGACTCGGTCACCGATTTCTCCACTGAGCGCGGACTGTCTGGTTATCACCGGACAGAACTGTCAGTGCGCCTGGCTCGCTCCAGTCAGGGTTCCATGAGGCGCGAGAGCCTCAGCTCTTCGAAGTCCAGTTCGGCTTCTATCCGATGCAGGACTGCATCGTCGATGCGACCTGCCTCCTTGAGCTTCAATAGTTCCCGGCGCGATACGCTCACCATGTCTAATTCCAGGCGAAGTTGTCGCGCTCTGACATTGACCTGCTCAGCCCCTTCGCGATGCGCTCGTTCATTATTGCTTACCCGAACCTTGTATTCGTCCAGAAGCCGCTCGAGCGCGACATCTTCGGCCCCCTCGCTGCCGGCCCTTCTCGCGCCCAGCTCCTGTAACGCCGCATTGAATGTTTTTGACCTCGCCTCCAGCTCCGACATCGTCTGACGCCTCACCGGACGAATTCGAACGAGGCGAATCAAAAACGATAACGTCCCGCCCTGAATGACCAGGGTAGATATGATGAGCGCAAAGGAGCTGAAGATAATCAGGTCGCGCGCGGGAAAATTGTTGGGCAACGCGAGCGCTGCCACGAGGCTGACTACTCCGCGCATACCGGCCCACACGAGAATCACAGACTCGCGAAGCGACCAGGCCCGAACTATCCGTGTCTTCTTGAGGAGTTGCCCCAGAACGTACATCGCGACGGCGACCCATACCAGTCTCGCAACGAAGGTAGCGATGATGGTCGGTATGGCCATATTCAGACCAGCGACCAGCAACGAATCTTGCTGCTGCATGCGGACCATGATGCCGCGCAGTGCGAGGCCGATAAGGATGAACACCAGAGAGTTAAGAATGAACTCGACTGCTTCCCATGTGGCCTTCGCCTTCAGACGCATGCTGGCGCCGAAAATCCGATGCTGGCTAATCCCCAATATTAGTCCGCACGTCACAACCGAGAGGACACCAGAGCCGCCCATTTCCTCAGCTATGGCGTAGCTTGCCCACGCCATGATGAATGTCACCGTGATGCCGATAGCGACATCCTCGATCCTGGCTATCACCCAGGTCATCACGGTGCCACTCAGCGCTCCTACTGCGACTCCAATGACTATGAGCGCGACAAAGAGATGGCCGCCTTTTGCCAGCGTAATGTTGGCCGTCGATGCAGACAGAATGGCTATCTGATAAAGCAGGAGGCCCGACGCGTCGTTGACCAGGCTTTCACCCTCGAGCGTGGTCACCAACCTGGCCGGCAGCGGATTACGTTGAAGTATCGCCTTCGCAGCGACTGCGTCAGGCGGCGAGACAATAGCGCCCAATGCAAAGCACGCGCTCCACGGCACCGAAGGATTAAAAGCGTGGACTACGGCCGCGACGACGACCGTAGTGAACATCACGGCTCCCAATGCCAGGGAAATGATGGGGCCGATTTCTCTTTGAAAGTCGTCCCACGCCGTATAAAACGCACTCGACATCAGGAGCGGCGGAAGGACCGCTGCAAGCACAAGACCGGGGTCGATTTCAGGCGAATGCCCGCCAAACAGGGCTGCGCAACACCCGCCGACCAGCAGCGCGAGCGCGGGAGGAAATGCCACGCGGTCCGCGAGCCAGGTCAGAACGCACGCGCCCGCCATCAGCACTAGCAGGTAATGGAAAAACTGGACATTATCCATGGGCAATTCCGAGAGCACGAGCACTGCCTTGACAGGCAGCTAAAGTTTGTTTTTCTCTCGCATGATACGGCGCCCGGGCCTCGCCCGCGTGACGCTACCAGCCATACTTCAGCTCCAGCCCAACATAGTCGGAGTTACTCCCGCCCAGCTCTCGGATGGAATCTCCGACCCGGAAATGAACGGCCTCAACGGACGCAATCAGGTTGGTCGCCACCGTCCAGTCAGCACGTATTTGTGCGTAGGCGCCAGTCCATCGCGTGCCGTGGCCAGCAGTACCCGGGACGACCGCATTTCCCTGCTGATAAACCGCGTCGTTCGTGCTCATCCGCCATTGGAATCCAACGGCAAACAACAAGGCTAGCTTGCTAGACGGTTTGAGCGTAATCGAGGGTTTGACATGGATGAGGTTTGCATACCCCGTGTAGCCCGCCAAGGTGAAGTAATAACCGTTCGGGAAAAGCGGATTGAAGGTCTCGACGCGGCCGTCGTTCAAATGGCGGTCACCGGATGCCGCATCAACCTGCAAACCGAACCGCGGCTTCCAGGGAGAATCGAGCGTGTAGCCGAACAGCGAGCCAATTGCCCATGCAGCAATCGTCTTGTCGCCGACGTGGCCTGTCTGGTACATCGACTCCACGTCCCAATCTGTGGCAGCGACTTTCCCCGTATATCGCAGGTCAAATACATTGCGATGCTCATCGCCTTGCGCATCAAGGAACTGCGCACCGGCACGGGTGTAAAGCGAATAATATCCAGACAGGTCTCCCGGCCCCACGCCCTGACGTTCGAAACGCACGCCGCTAAAGGTCAAATGGCGATTCGACGTGTCGTCGAATGCCAAGATGTCGCGGTACTGAACCGGCCGCGTCGCGTAGCCGATGAACCGCCACTTCTCGTACTCGTAGTCCGCCCATAGTGCATCGTATGCCTGCCGCACGTTTGGACCGTCGCGCACAGAGATAAATCTCTGCAGGTCGAAGGCCATTTCCTGCCTCCCAATGCGCAACTTTATCGTTCCCGGACCGAGCGGACTCACCCAGGCAACGAACGCCTGCTCCAAATCGAGTGGATTCTTGTCTGTCGTCTTCACCTGGTTCTTACCGAAGGCTCTTGCGTCCTCGAGTTGGACAAAAAATTGCAGATATTGGCCGATGCGGGAGTCAGCATGAACCTGCGCTCGCTGGATCACGTAGCTATCGGAGCCTGCCGAGCCGAGCCCGAAGAGCGGTGTCCCGCTGAACTCGAAGCGCTCGCGTAAATTGGCACCCAGCGACAGATACGAATATGGGTCACCTCCGAGCGGGATATATTTCAGGCCGTCGAGTGGCTTGTGCGGTACACAGGGATTCTTGAGAACGGACCAATCTTCTTGCCAGCGATTGAACATCACGACCGGCCGCTTGGCGTCACACGTCTCAGTCGGCGTGCCGGTCTGCTGAGATGGTTGCCCCTCGTTATCAGCCCGCGTGTCTTCACAGAACCCGAGTGCAAGCCCAGCAACGGCAATCCCTATATATGCCGCGAGTTGCATCCCATTTGGCCTCCCGCCCTGTCAAACATTGTTCTTCCGACCTCTATGGAGTGGAGCCCTCCGCCATCGCATACCCCACGCACTCTTCAGATGCCATCAAGGCACCGTCGATGCCCCCCGTAGCACGACCGGCGAGTGCACGCGCAGGAGAAGGTATCAAGAGGCAAGGTTACCTACCGCGTTCCGGTGCATCCACGCGCGCATTGCCAGCCAGGCGAGCCCGCTTACCGGCAACAGTAGAGCCCAGAAGCCAAAGTTTCTGTAAGCCAGAGCACCGGCGACGGCGCCGAGCCCGAACGCTGCGATTGCTGGAAGCATTTTGGCGACGCGCGTTCGTGCAGCAGTCTTGGTGTCCGCTGCAACGCGTGGCGAACACAGGTCAAGCGCGTCGAGAATGACCTGCGTCACGTTCCCGGTCATGACGGTGTTCGGCACACTAGCCCGGGCAACAAGACGGCTGTGAGCGTTCTGGACACCCATCGCGGTCGCGCCAATCATCCCGCACACGACCACTGCCCAATTTTCCGGGTTGAACCTGGGTCCGAGCTTGACACCTGCAAAGCAGAACGCCAGAAGCAAAACCGCCTGCACGGCGTAGAGCATGCACGCGCCTCGCATCGGGGTCTCGGGGTTTCG
Source organism: Paraburkholderia sp. RL17-337-BIB-A (assembly GCF_046025895.1). Lineage (NCBI taxonomy): Bacteria > Pseudomonadati > Pseudomonadota > Betaproteobacteria > Burkholderiales > Burkholderiaceae > Paraburkholderia > Paraburkholderia sp. RL17-337-BIB-A. Next base: position 2,841,901 of record NZ_JARESY010000001.1, read on the forward strand.
GCCGCGAATGATGAAGCTGCTCAGCGCGACGCCAAGGATAAAAGCAGGAAACGCCATCAATTTAAGGAAGACGCCCTGCCCATACCCTGCGACGCCACCACCAATGAGCACGAAGTTCCCCGTCACGTGTGCGGTGAACAGGCCGAACAGCGCGAAAAAGCTGAGCGTGTCGACATAACCAGCAGTCGCGGACAGCAAAATATCGTCATTCATTGCTCACCCTATGGAGAACCGTTAGCGAGGATTGGCCTCTCGAATATCGACTCTCCTTTTGTCGTGACGCTGTCCTATTTCGCAGCCGCGTGAATTTCCGCGATGTATCCGCCCGGGAACTGGACGATTGCCGATTCTCTCCGGTCCGACGTAAAAGGCTGCACGAGAACCGAAACACCGGCGGCCTGAGCCTTCTTCATGGTGTCATCGAAGTCCTTCACTTCATACCCGGTCATCTCGCGCCCGTATGGGTACGGCAAACGTCCATCGGTCACAAAGACGGTCATGTTCCCGAATCCCGACGTCAGTCGAACGCGCCGGAAGGTATCGTTGCCCCGACCGATTTCAACGCCGGGCGCCCTGTGATTATCGGAAACCACCTTCCCGTGCGAGAACGCGACCCAGTTCTTGATGAATGCGTCCGCACGTCCCGGCGAAACGTATACCCGGTTCTCCGGAACGGTCTCGAGCGCCTCGTAGTTTGGAGCCTGCGTATGCCAGTAGAGCTGCATGTGCACGCCGCCCGGCCACGAGATGACTGCATCACGCCCAATCGGGTCCGGAAAAGTATCGACCACGACATCAGCACCGTGAGCCTTCGCCGATTTCATCGCGCCGTCCATGTCCGTGACAAGGTAGCCGGTACGCTCGTCACCAAACGGATACGGAATTGGCGTCTTGAAGCCGAACACCGAAATCGTACCCACTGGCGTGAAGACCAGTTGGGACATCGTCTGGCTCGGTGTCGGCGTCACCTGAAAGACGCCTTGCTGCGATTTGTGGCCGCCAAACGTGGCGGCGAAGCTGTCCGTGAACTTGTCGAAGTCTTCCGGTGCCACATACACGTGAGTGGTGTCGTATTGCGGCCCGACAGAGAAGAACGCCGACTGCGGCGTCCCGATGTTTACCTTTGCGAAAGAAGTCGACGGTGCACTTGCAACCAGGCCGAGAGCAAGAGCAACGGCGACACCGAGGGATTGAAAGCTGCGCATGATAGTGAGTTTCCTGTCCTGTTTTTTTAGACGCGAGAGCGTCGCTCACCGCTGGCCAGATAGGTGACCATCAAGAAGGCGGCAATCAACCCGAGGTGCTCGAAAAAGCTGTTCAACGCAATGAAGCTCGCCACACCTTCCAGACGCCAGAAGTTGTTCGCCACGAGCATCGCCACCACCGTCAATGCAGCCAGCCCTCCCGCTCCGACCCACGTAAACCTGTTGAAGATGATGCACAGGGAGCCGGCTATCTCCACGAAAATTGCCAAGGTAGCCCAAAGCCAGCCAGGATGGAGACCGAAGTGCACCTGCTCAGCGACCGCGGCGTCGAAATGCATCAGCTTGGTGACGCCGCCAATAAGGTACGCTGAGACGAGACAGATGCGGACCAATGGCATCACCCACGGTTGACGCAGCAGCGCCGCTACCCAGGATGGACTGTCCGCCACTGACCCTCCCGCTAGACAGCCCAGCACGCGCATCCCAGCGCTCCCCAAAAGCCCTTGTAGTCCGACGTCGGCGCATTGCCAAGCCACGCGCGCCGATGGTCGTGACCGTGAACGCCGCAAGCGCGCGCGCAGTCACATGCTGTGGACGCCACCTGCTGAAGCGGCGCGCCGGATTCGCCGCCCTGCTTCCACGCGGCAAATCCGCCATACTTTCGCACCGGTGACCAGTCCGGCATCGCCGGAGGTGGCGGACTATCGTCCAGCGCGGCGAATTCGCCAGTCGCGTACACAACCTTGCCTCCTACGACCGTAAGCAAAGACGACGCGCCAGCGATGTCGTCCTCGGCGCAGGCAAAGAAGTCGCGGTCAGGGACGATAAGGTCCGCGAGCTGACCCACTGCAATCTGCCCTTTCTTGCCGACTTCATTCGAGAACCAGGTGACCTTCTCGGTCCACATGCGCAGGGCCGTCTCACGGTCCAGACAGTTGCGCTGGGGATAAATGCGCCGGCCGCCGACCGTCTTGCCGGTCACCAACCAGGACAGGGAGACCCACGGGTTGTAGGACGCAACTCGCGTCGCGTCGGTCCCGGCTGACGTATGAATCCCTTTCTCGAGCATTCGCGCAACAGGCGGCGTTCCCTCAGCTGCCTTCTCACCATATCGCTCGACGAAATACTCCCCCTGGTACGCCATTCGATGCTGGACGGCAATGCCTCCACCGAGAGCCGCGATGCGGTCCATCGACTTTTCCGTAATCGTTTCCGCGTGGTCAAAGAACCAGTTCAGCCCGGCAACGGGTGTATCGCGGTTTACCTTTTCGAACACATCGAGCGCACGACTGATGGTCTCGTCGTACGTCGCATGCATGCGCCACGGCCAGCGATTTTCCACGAGCACGCGGATGACCCCTTCGAGGTCGCCCTCCATTTCCGGGGGCATATCCGGGCGCGCCACCCTGAAGTCCTCGAAGTCCGCCGCCGAGAACGTGAGCATCTCGCCTGCACCGTTGTGCCGGAAGTAGTCGTTCCCGTCCTTATACTTCGACGTCTTCGTCCAGTTGACGAAGTCTTCCTTCTCACCCTTGGGCTTTTGAGTGAACAGGTTGTAGGCCAGCCTGATGGTCAGCAGTCCCTCAGCGTCAAGCTTCTTGACGACCTCGTAGTCCTCCGGGAAGTTCTGGAAACCGCCGCCGGCATCAATGGCTCCGGTGACGCCCAATCTATTCAGCTCGCGCATGAAATGCCGCGTTGAATTCAGCTGATATTCGAGAGGAAGCTTGGGCCCCTTCGCCAACGTCGCATAGAGGATGGCCGCGTTGGGCTTCGCCAGGAGTAACCCTGTCGGATTGCCCGCGCTATCGCGCACAATCTCGCCACCAGGGGGCTCAGGAGTGTCCTTCGTGTAGCCCACCACTCGCAGCGCCGCGGCGTTCAACAGCGCGCGGTCATAGAGGTGCAGCATGAAAACCGGCGTGTCTGGTGCTGCAGCGTTCAGCTCCTCGATGGTCGGCAAGCGACGCTCGTCGAACTGGTGCTCCGTGAATCCACCGACGACACGTACCCATTGAGGCGGCGGCGTGACAGCAACCTGCGCCTTGAGCATCTCCATCGCAGTCGCCAGTGAGCGCACACCATCCCACCTAAGCTCCATGTTGAAATTCAGCCCGCCACGGATGATGTGGAGATGGTTGTCGATTAACCCCGGAAGAGCTGAGCGTCCCTTCAGGTCGACCGTGCGCGTGCTATCGGACTTGAACTCGCTTATCTCACTGTCGCCGCCGACGGCAATGAATTTACCGTCCTTGATAGCAACCGCAGTGGCAGTTGGCTTCGATTTATCTAACGTTGTAAAAAGACCATTAAGAAGAATCAAATCCGCCGCATCTTGATGAGACGTCATGAACGCTTCTCCTCAGACGACACTCCCGCCATGGGCCGAGGGCTGGCGGAGTTCCGGCCAGGCAAAGACCCAAACAGGTGTTGATTGCAATGCTCCTCCTTCCAGGCCACACGAAAGTTGGCTCCGGAAAGCATCTTTTTTGCAACCGGGAAAATCTGCTCGCCCGCGAGTATGCCTAAAAGACCCACCAGGGCGACGATAGGAGGCGCCGGTGACGGCACGCCAATCAAGCTATAGACCACGCCTACCAGGATTCCAGCCAGCAGCAAAAGCACATACGCTTTCATCGACCCATCCTCCTCAAGTACGCAGCAAGCAACCACTCGCGACAACGATGACCAGGCCGAAAACAGGAAGCGCCTACACGTGTTCGACGAACTGGCTTTGAATAGTGCCGCCCCGCGTTGCAACGACTGATGATGTGGCATCAAAGGACGCGCACAGCACGACGTATGCAATCCTCCGAGTAATACGCAGACTGACCGAAAACATAAACGGGCAACCCGCTATCGAAGGACAACGAATCGTGCGCTTTCCTCGCAGCTTATGACTTTCCATCTCCAAAGAAAAGCATCTTATTGGCATCGAACGCCTACATAAAACCCTGACATCGCCATCGACAGCTTCACATTCAGGCAATGTGGACTATGCTTATTTGGACCACAAGACGGTATAGCTCATGTCTTATTTCTCCAGCGAGAGACACGTCGTTGTTGGCTTCCTTAGAGCCAGCCCTTTCAAGGTCTTTCTCAAGATGTTCCGCTGCGAGCAAGTTTGAGCAGGCGTGCCGTACTGTGATGAGCGCGCGCTACTGCGCCATCGACGTAGGGCGCGGATTTGCGGGTTTTGGGGCCACGCTTGCGGGTACGTACCTGAACCGGATCGACGTGGCGGGCCAGTTCGAGCAGTTTGCTGGCAATCGCGGCGGGCTCGGCATCGCTCCAGTGCGACCACTGCTGCGGCGGCAGCGCGATGAGCATGCCCTCATACTGGCCACGAATGTGCTGTGCGAGGTAATACGTGGAGATGTCCGGTGGCGACCCGCCCGCGTCACCGAGCGGAGCATGTGCGGTTTCGATGCTACGCTTGAGCATGGCCAGCACGTTGTAGGCCAGCACTGCGACAGTTAAGCCGAGCAGCGCGGCGCGCGGATGGCCCAAGGTGCGAATTTCGCTGTGCAGTACCGACTCGAGCCGCTGGAACATCCCTTCGATACGCCAGCGCTTGCGGTACAGCCGGGCAATCTCGTGTGCGCTCACTGCGGCAGGCAGATTGCTCCACAGCAGGATCACGGTGTCGCCCGCATCGGTCGGCTTGTCCAACTGCAGTTCGATACGCCGCCAGCCCTTCAGCCCGGACTTCAGATCAATTCGTTGCTCACGCACCCGCCCGGTCTCGATACGCGCACCGGCCACCCATGGACCACAGCCGGCAAGCGGCGGGCCGTTGCGGCCGTGTTCGCGCACGATGAAGCAGGCCTGCGCCTGGTGCCAGCCCTGCAGGATGGTACTGGTGCAGAAGTTCCGGTCAGCGAGCCACAATTCGCCCGCGCCGGCACATTCAATCAGCGGGGTCATGGCCGAGCGCTCTTGCGCATGCGCGTCCTCGATGGCGATCAGATCGGTGACCAGACCCAGATCCGGCTCGTAGACCACCAGCGCGTGCCCCGGCAACGCTGCGCCACGCTGCTCGCGCAACGCCGCCAGCCGTTTCTCGCTGGGCGCCAGATGATTGCCGTCGAGTACACGCAAACGCCAGCCGGGCAGGCTGGGCGCATATGGCCATGTCGCAACGACCGGCTCCAGACGTTGGGCGCTCCCCTGTACCAAGGCGCGAAGGATCGCGGGTTCGGTACGGTTGACCTTATCGTACAGCGCTGCCAGCGACACCGGCAGGTGCTTGGCCTTCGTCGCCGCGGCGTACAGCGACGGGCTCAGTCCCAGAGACACCAGCGTCATCAGTTCCACCACCGTCGAGAACAGCAGTTCCCTCGGATATTGCCGTTGCCGGTGCGCGGCAAACACCTCGTCAATCCACTGCGACGTCATAGCTCCCTCAAGCGCCACGCGTGCCATTACGCTCACCGGGGCTTCCCGCTCGAAATGCTTCATCACCTCTTCAAACATCGTTTTACGCCCGTCGTCCTTGAACAGATCGCCAGGTTACCAGGTTCACCGGACAAAGACCTTGAAAGGGCTGTTCCTTAGAGCAACGCGAGCAGCTCTTCCAACGCTCAAATCTGGCGCGACGTTTTTTAAAACCTCATCCGAACGGTGGCATCATGAGCAATGAGAAACTGGAAGTACTTACTCCGACCAACAGCCAGATCATCTTCATCGACCAACAGCCTCAGATGGCCCTTGGCGTCCAGTCAATCGACCGGCAAGTATTGAAGAACAATGTCGTCGGACTGGCGAAGGCGGCGAAGACATTCAATGTCCCGACGACTATCACGACGGTCGAGAGCGAAAGCTTCTCCGGCTTCACGTACCCGGAACTGCTCGACGTGTTCCCGGACCAACCCACTCTCGAGCGAACCTCGATGAACTCGTGGGACGACCAGAAGGTCCGTGACGCGCTCAAGAAAAACGGCCGAAACAAGGTCGTCGTCTCCGGCCTGTGGACGGAGGTCTGCAACACGACATTCGCGCTCTGCGCGATGCTCGAAGGCGGCTACGAAATTTACATGGTCGCCGATGCATCCGGCGGCACATCGAAGGACGCGCACGAATACGCAATGCAACGAATGGTCCAGGCGGGCGCCGTCCCGGTCACATGGCAACAGGTCCTGCTCGAATGGCAGCGCGACTGGGCGCGCAGAGAAACCTACGACGACGTAATGAAAATCGTGAAGGAACATTCTGGCGGATACGGGATGGGCGTCGACTACGCCTACACGATGGTTCATAAGGCACCCCAGCGCACCGCAACGAAGCACGAATCTCTCGCCGCGGTCCCGGCGAAAACCTGACGGGGCGACGCATCCTGAGCTGAAAAGCGAGGCTCGCATCCACAATCATCATTCCGGTGCGGGCCTTTCAGCGCAATGTCCATGGCTATCACCTGAATGCAAATAGTGCGCGAAAACCATCGAGCACGCTGATACGCAAGTCCAAGCAATTTTCCGCCAATGAAACCTTATATCCTCTCACTCCTTGGTGGCATTCTCGCCGGCGCGATATACAGCCTGATTCGTGTACGCTCGCCGGCACCGCCAATGGTGGCCCTCGTGGGATTGCTGGGGATAGTTATCGGGGCTCAAATCATTCCAACTGGACGCCAGCTTCTGGCGAGCACTACGCTTCAGTTTGCAAAAGCAGAGGTGGTGCAGACGCACACCATGCATTCGCCCTCTTCGAATAGCGCCAAACTGATTTCGCGCGCGCCCGCCAACGTCTCACCGAATTGAATCCAACAGCCGGCGTCGACGAAGCGGGCAATACAGCGTCAGCGCCCGGCATGCGCTCTTGTCGCGGCTATCAAACCAGGGCGACCCGGGTGCTCTCGTCAACCCAGTCGGAATTGCTTCCAGAACTGAGCCGGGTCATGGCCCGTCGATGTACTGCTCGTCACCGAACCTGAACAATCCTCTATCGCACGTGCGCATCAACCTGTGCGCGATAGACATTAGCGAAGCCCTGCGGCGGCTCGTTTGGGCACGGGCGTGGATTGATAGCCATGGATAGTCAGAACCGTATCGGGTGACACCGCGATTAGCTCGTAAGTTTCTTGACGCTGGCGTCTCTAACACGTGGTGCTATTTTGATGTGTAGCTACGAAAGACCTCCATCCATACAGCGGCCTCATGCAAAAAAGGGTTCCGTCCAACTTATGGCTTTATATGTCCAAGAAACTGTTCGATAGAAGAGGAAGTTAAAGACATATCTAGCTAATGGCTTTAGTCAGGTTGGATTCTAAAATTTTGTAAGAGCCGCGTTGACATGCTGCCGATGGGGACGCTCAGCCGATTGGCGCTTAGCTGCTCAAGACGTGCTTCACGGCATGGCGAATGACGGTCATGGCTTTGGCAGAGCCATTGCTGATTTCACTTAGACGAGGTGGCGTGCCAAGCGTCGTGCCGACAACTCTGCGGCGCAGGTGGTCTGGTAACAGAGCGATGGTCTTCTCGATACCGAGCGTCCGCCAACGCCCTCGAATCCGCCGCGCATGTCGTCGAGCGCCAACCAGCATTGGACGCCATGCTTTTTTACATGCCGACGCATCTGCTGACCCCGAGGCATTCTCCGCCACGTATTTAACCGGTCCTCTTCGGGATTGAAGGTCGAGCCGACTACTCGTGCCCAAGTGTTGCAAGTGGCAGGCTGTTGAGCGCCCCTTCAAAGCCGATTGCGTCCACCCAGCTCGTTGATAACACGACTTGTTGCACGCAAAGGGCGTTTTAGGAATGCCGCAGACTTTGTTGTTCGCAAATAATGGACAAAAAAAAGGCGTCACGTTGCCGTGACGCCTTAAAAAGTTCTAGCCATTCCGAGGGCCGTGCTAGAACCTGAGAGACGGTATTCGAAAGTGGGCCCGGCGCGCGATGCTGGATGCAGGATTGACACTGCGTAGACTGTTACGGGGGACTGTTACAGGCACTCGACCAGACACTTCGCGAACCACGGTTGATTCGGAATTCCAAATGCAGAAGCCGAAACCGTCTTTCGAAATGAGGTTCCATTTTTTATGGTTATGCTGACTAAGTCAAGCAAAATCTGAGGAGGCGTCGTTCGTCGCGGCAAAATATTCCGATACAATGAATCTTAAGACGAAAAACCGACTGAATGCCCCACTTTGGGCCCCGCCATGCTCTTGCGGAACGATTGCTGGCAGCCAAGCGAACAAAAAAACTGAAATATAGTTCCAAAAAACGACATGAACCGACCCACGCCCTCACGAACTGCCGCAGCCCCAGCCAAAAACAGGAACAAAGACAAAGACGGCTCGGGCGACGAAGTCACCGCGCTGTCGCGTGGTTTGACGGTGTTGCGCTCGGTCGCCGCAGCCGACGCGCCGCTCAGCAATCGCGAGTTAACTGAGTTGACCGGCATTCCGAAACCCACCGTCTCGCGAATCACCGCCACACTCGTCGGCGCCGGTTTCCTGTTCCGCTTGCCCGACAGCGAGCGCTTCGTGCTGACCTCGTCGGTACTGGAGTTGAGCAACGGCTTTCTGCGCAACTTCGACATTCGGGCCCGGGCGCGCCCCTTCCTTATCGAACTCGCCGAACGCACCGCGTTGTCCGTGCATCTGGCCGTGCGCGACCGCCTCGACATGGTGGTGATCGACGCGATCCGGCCACGTTCGGCCGTGCTGGTGTCGCGCCTCGAAATCGGCTCACGCATGAACCTTAGCCGCACCGCGGTCGGCCGCGCCTATCTGGCGGCGCTCGCCGAACCAGAACGGGAAAAATTGCTGATCGGCTTGCAGGCCGCCGAAGGCGACGACTGGGGTCACGTCAGCAGCCGTCTCACCAGCGCCTTACGGGAAACCGAGGAACAGGGCTTCGCGATCGCGACGGGCGAATGGTACAACGGTCTGAACGCCATCGCGAAGGGATTCGTCGGCCCCTCGGGCGAGCGCTATGCGGTCAATTGCGGCGGCTCCGCGGATCAGTGCCCGCGCGACTGGCTGATCTCGCGCGCCGCGCCGGCCCTGCTCGAATGTATCAGTAACATCGTGCTCGAAATTGGCGGCACCCCTGGGCGCCGGCTGGACACGTGAACCGCGCAGACGCCCGGCGGCGGCCGGAAACGGCATTCTAAGCGCGTTGTGATTCTGTAACCTTCGTAATCAAAAGAAAAATACACGGGTGGACTGTTACAGAGCCTGCGACGTAGGATCTTGCATTCCTGTCGCGGGGCGCTCGCCGGGCTTGCCGCCATCATCCTTTGATAACGGTCCGGCCGACCTGCATGATGCCGCATTGCGTTAACATCTTTGTCCCGCGCCTCGGGTAGCATCGCGTTGAACATGCGCGGCGCGCCCGCTGTCGAAACCGCCTGTCATGCCGCCTGCGTGCCGGTCCGCTGAATTGTCGAAGCGGCAGAATCGCACGGGCGGCTCACATCAAAGCCAGCCACCTGACCGATCGATGGACGAACAACAAAAGCATTCGGAAACCTCACGCCCTGCCCCGCCGGCCGCCCAACCCGGTGGTTCGCAACCAGCCGCTGGCGGTCCGGGAAATCCGCCGGTCACAGCCAAAAGCCATCGCGGCCGCAACATCGCGCTGCTCGTGGCGACGCTGGTCATCCTCGGGATCGTGCTGTGGCGCTGGCATCCGTGGGGCGGCCCCGGCGGCGGCGCGAGCGGTGCCGCCGGCGCAAGCGGTGCAAGCGGGGGCCACGCGGGCCGTGGCGGCCGCGGGGGTGCCGGCTTCGCCAACATGGCGCAACCGGTTCATGTGGCGACCGCCGTGCAGGGTGAAATGCCGGTGGTGCTGACCGCGCTCGGCACGGTCACACCGCTCGCCAACGTCACCGTGTTGCCGCAGTTGAGCGGCGTGCTGCAGGACGTCTATTTCAAGGAAGGCCAGATGGTCAGGAAGGGCGACCTGCTCGCCCAGATCGACCCGCGCCCCTATCAGATCTCGCTGGAAAACGCGCAAGGCACCCTCGCGCGCGACCAGGCGCTGCTGCAAACCGCCCGCCTCGACCTGAAGCGTTATCAGACGCTGCTCTCGCAAGACTCGATCGCGAGCCAGCAGGTCGATACCCAGGCCTCGCTCGTGCGGCAATATGAAGGTACGGTGAAATCCGACCAGGCGAACATCGATACCTTCAAACTCGACCTCATCTATGCGCGCATCACCGCGCCGGTATCGGGGCGCGTCGGTTTGCGCCAGGTCGATCCGGGCAACTACGTGACGCCGAGCCTGACCAACGGCCTCGTCGTGATTACGCAGTTGCAGCCGATCAGCGTGATCTTCACGACCTCCGAAGACAACCTGCAGCAGATCCTCCAGCAGACCCAAACGGGCGCGAAGCTGTCGGTCACCGCCTATGACCGCAGCAACACCACCTCGCTCGAAGGCGGCTCGCTCGAAACATTGGATAACCAGATCGATACCACCACCGGCACGGTCAAGCTGCGCGCCACTTTCCGGAACGACAAGAACGTGCTGTTCCCGAATCAGTTCGTGAATACACGCCTTCTCGTGGACACGATCAAGGACGCGGTGATCGTGCCGACGCCGGCCGTGCTGAACGGCTCGATGGGTCAGTTCGTGTATGTCGTGAAACCGGACAATACGGTGACCGTGCGTCCGGTCAAGATCGGTCCGGTGGACGGCGAGCGCACCAGTATCAAATCCGGCCTGCAGGTCGGCGAACGCGTCGTGATCGACGGTTCGGACCGCCTGAAGGAAGGCGCGAAAATCACGATTCCGGCCGACAAGCCGCGCGGCGCCTCGGGCGCGCGTGGAGCAAGCGGCGCGGCGGCCGCTTCGGCAGCGTCAGGCGCTTCCGGCGCACATGGACATCATCGCAGACACGCGGCGCAAGCCTCGGAATAAAGGCACGGCCACTATCGCATGAATCCATCCCGCGCCTTTATTCTGCGTCCCGTCGGCACCGCGCTGCTGATGGCGGCGATCATGCTGGTCGGTCTCGTCGCGCTGCGCTTTTTACCGCTTTCCGCGCTGCCCGAAGTCGACTATCCGACCATCCAGGTGCAGACCTTCTATCCGGGCGCGAGCCCGGACGTGATGACGTCTTCCGTCACCGCGCCGCTCGAACGCCAGTTCGGACAGATGCCGTCGTTGAACCAGATGTCATCGCAAAGCTCGGCCGGCTCGTCGATCATCACGCTGCAGTTCAGCCTCGATCTGCCGCTCGATATCGCCGAGCAGGAAGTCCAGGCCGCCATCAACGCCGCGGGCAACCTGCTGCCGTCCGACCTGCCCGCGCCGCCGATTTACGCCAAGGTCAATCCCGCCGACGCACCGATCATCACGCTCGCGATCACCTCGAAAACGCTGCCGCTCACGCAGGTGCAGGATCTGGCGGACACGCGTCTCGCGCAGAAGATCTCGCAGGTGGCGGGTGTGGGTCTCGTGAGCCTGTCAGGCGGTCAACGCCCGGCCGTGCGGATTCAGGCGAATCCGCGCGCGCTCGCCGCGTATGGGCTGAATCTGGACGATCTGCGCACCACGATTTCGAACCTGAACGTCAACACGCCGAAGGGTAACTTCGACGGCCCGACGCGCAACTACACGATCAACGCGAACGACCAGCTGACCGACGCCGAGGCTTACAAGAGCGCCGTGGTCGCGTACAAGAACGGCCGCCCGGTCATGCTGACGGACGTCGCCACCATCGTGCAAGGCGCGGAGAACACCAAACTCGGCGCGTGGGTCGACAACACCCCGGCCATCATCCTGAACGTGCAGCGCCAGCCGGGCGCCAACGTGATCCAGGTGGTCGACAGTATCAAGGCACTGCTGCCGCAACTGCAGCAGTCGCTGCCCGCCGCGCTCGACGTGCAGATCGTCACCGACCGCACCACCACGATCCGCGCTTCCGTGCGCGACGTGCAGTTCGAACTGCTGATGTCGGTCGTGCTGGTCGTGCTGGTGATGTACCTGTTCCTCGCCAACGTCTACGCCACCATCATCCCGAGCCTGTCGGTGCCGCTTTCGCTGATCGGCACGCTTGCCGTGATGTACCTGTGCGGATTCTCGCTGGATAACCTGTCGCTGATGGCGCTGACCATCGCCACCGGCTTCGTGGTGGACGATGCAATCGTGATGATCGAGAACATCGCGCGCTATGTCGAAGACGGCGAATCGCCATTGGAAGCCGCGCTGAAAGGCTCGAAACAGATTGGCTTCACGATCATTTCGTTGACGGTTTCGCTGATCGCCGTGCTGATCCCGCTACTCTTCATGGGCGACGTGGTCGGGCGCCTGTTCCACGAATTCGCGATCACGCTGGCCGTGACGATCGTGATCTCGGCGATCGTCTCGCTCACGCTCGTGCCGATGATGTGCGCGAAGCTCCTGCGTCACTCGCCGCCGCATGAAAGCCACCGTTTCGAAGCCAAAGCTCACAATGCGATCGACTGGGTCATCGCACGCTATGCGGTCGCGCTCACCTGGGTGCTGAACCGGCAACGCGCCACGCTGTTCGTCGCGCTGCTCACGCTGGTGCTGACCGGCGTGCTGTACGTGTACATTCCGAAGGGCTTCTTCCCGGTGCAGGACACCGGCGTGATTCAGGCGATCACGCAGGCGCCGCAGTCGGTGTCGTATGCGTCGATGGCCGAGCGTCAGCAGGAACTCGCCGTGCAGATCCTGAAGAATCCGGACGTGGAAAGTCTTACCTCGTTCATCGGCGTGGACGGCAGCAACATCACGTTGAACAGTGGCCGCATGCTGATCAACCTCAAGCCGCGCGACGACCGCAGCCACACCGCGAGCGACGTGATCCGCCAGTTGCAGCAGGACGTGGCGCACATTCCGGGCGCGTCGCTGTACATGCAGCCGGTGCAGGATCTGACCATCGATTCCACAGTCAGCCCGACGCAGTACCAGTTCATGCTGACCGACCCGAACATCAGCGAATTCACCACGTGGGTGCCGAAGCTGGTCGACCGGTTGAAGCAGTCGCCTGAACTGGCCGACGTGGCGACCGACCTGCAGGATAACGGCCAGTCGGTCTACATCGAAATCGACCGCGCCACGGCGTCGCGCTACGGCATCACACCGGCTACCGTCGACAGCGCGCTCTACGACGCGTTCGGCCAGCGCATCATTTCGACCATCTTCACGCAGTCGAACCAGTACCGCGTGATTCTCGAAGCGCAGCCGCAGATGCAGCATTACACCGAGTCGCTGAACTCGATCTATCTGCCCTCCTCCACGTCGTCAGGCGGGCAGGTGCCGCTGTCGTCGATCGCGCGCTTTGTCGAGAAGCCCGCGCCGCTGCTGGTCACGCATTTGAGCCAGTTCCCGGCCACCACCGTCTCGTTCAACCTCGCGCCCGGTTCATCGCTTGGCGCGGCGGTGAAAGCGATCGATCAGGCGGAGAAGGATATCGGGCTGCCGGCCTCGTTCCAGACACGCTTCCAGGGTGCGGCACTGGCGTTCCAGGCGTCGTTGTCGAACGAACTGTTCCTGATCCTGGCGGCGATCGTCACGATGTATATCGTGCTCGGCGTACTGTACGAAAGCTTCATTCACCCGATCACGATTCTGTCGACGCTGCCGTCTGCCGGCGTCGGCGCATTGCTGGCGCTCCTGATCACCGGGCACGATCTGGACATCATCGGCATTATCGGTATCGTGCTGCTGATCGGTATCGTGAAGAAGAACGCCATCATGATGATCGACTTCGCGCTCTACGCCGAGCGTGAGGAAGGCAAGCCGCCGCGCGAGGCGATCTATCAGGCGTGTCTGCTGCGCTTCCGGCCGATTCTGATGACCACGCTTGCCGCGCTGCTCGGCGCCCTGCCGCTGATGCTCGGCACCGGCGCCGGTTCGGAACTGCGCCGCCCGCTCGGTATCGCGATTGCCGGCGGTCTGATTGTCAGCCAGCTGCTGACGCTGTTCACCACGCCGGTGATTTACCTCGGCTTCGATGCGCTGGCCCGCCGCGCGCGCGCGCGGTTCCATCGCGGCGATGCGTCGAAAGGCGCGCCGCCGCCCGCCACCGATGCAGGGAACTAAGCGATGAACCTGTCGCGTCCGTTTATCTCCCGCCCGGTCGCCACCACGCTGTTGGCGATCGGCATCGCGCTGGCCGGTATTTTCGCGTTCACCAGGCTGCCGGTCGCGCCGCTGCCGCAGGTCGACTTCCCGACCATTTCCGTGCAGGCCACGTTGCCGGGCGCGAGCCCGGACACGGTGGCGACGAGCGTAGCCAGTCCGCTCGAACGGCATCTCGGCTCGATCGCCGACGTCACCGAAATGACCTCGATGAGCTCGGTCGGCTCAACGCGCATCACGATGCAGTTCGGCCTGAATCGCGACATCGACGGCGCCGCGCGCGACGTGCAAGCGGCCATCAACGCCGCCCGCGCCGATCTGCCGGCGAGCTTGCGCAGCAATCCGACGTACCACAAGGTGAATCCGGCCGACGCGCCGATCCTGATTCTCGCGCTCACGTCGAAGACGCTGACCGCCGGCCAGTTGTACGACTCGGCGGCCACCGTGTTGCAGCAGTCGCTCTCGCAAGTGGATGGCGTCGGCGAAGTAGACGTGAGCGGCTCGGCCAATCCGGCGGTGCGTGTCGAACTGGAGCCGAACGCCCTGTCCCATTACGGCATCGGCCTTGAAGACGTGCGCGCGGCGCTCGCCGCGGCCAACGCGAACAGCCCGAAAGGCTCGATCGAATTCGGCCCCAACCGCGTGCAGATCTATACCAACGACCAGGCGAGCAAGGCCGCGCAGTATAAAGATCTGATCATCGCGTACCGGAATGGCTCGGCGGTGAAACTGTCCGACGTGGCGGAAGTGGTCGATTCGGTCGAGGATCTGCGCAACCTCGGCCTCTTTAACGGCAAGCGTTCGGTGCTGGTGATTCTGTACCGCCAGCCCGGCGCGAACATCATCGACACGATCGACCGCGTGATGGGGATGCTGCCGCAGTTGCACGCGTCGCTGCCGGCCGACGTCGACATCGCGCCGGCCGCCGACCGCTCCACGACGATCCGCGCGTCGCTGAAAGACACCGAGCGCACGTTGATCATTGCCGTCGCGCTGGTCACGATGGTGGTGTTCCTGTTCCTGCGCAACTGGCGCGCAACTTTGATTCCGACCGTCGCCGTGCCGATCTCGATCATCGGCACGTTCGCCGCGATGTATATGCTCGGCTTCTCGATCGACAACCTGTCGCTGATGGCGTTGACGATCGCGACCGGCTTCGTGGTCGACGATGCGATCGTGGTGCTGGAGAACATCTCCCGGCATATAGAAAACGGCGTGCCGCGCATGCAGGCCGCGATCCTCGGCGCGCGCGAAGTCGGCTTCACGGTGCTGTCCATCAGTATTTCGCTGGTGGCCGTGTTCCTGCCGATTCTGCTGATGGGCGGCATTGTCGGGCGCCTGTTCCGCGAGTTCGCGCTGACGCTGTCGCTGGCGATCGGCGTGTCGCTGATCGTCTCGCTGACCTTGACGCCGATGATGTGTTCGCGTTTCCTGCGCGAGCCGCACGAGAAAAAGGAAGAAGGACGTTTCGGCCTCTGGCTCGAACGCGGCTTCACGTCGATGCAGCGCGGTTATGAGCGCACCCTCGGCTGGGCGCTGCTGCATCCGCGCCTGATCGTGACGATTCTGCTGTTGACGATCGGACTGAACATCTGGCTGTACATCATTGTGCCGAAAGGCTTCTTTCCCCAACAGGACACCGGCCGGCTAGTCGGCGGCATCCAGGCCGACCAGAGCACGTCGTTCCAGGCGATGAAGGGCAAGTTCGCGGAGATGATGGAGATAGTCGGCAAGAATCCCGCGGTGGAGAGCGTGGCCGGTTTCACCGGCGGCCGGCAGACCAACTCGGGCTTCATGTTCGTGTCGCTGAAACCGAAGAGCGAGCGCAAGCTCTCCGCCGACCAGGTGATCCAGCAACTGCGCGCCCCGCTCGGCGACGTGGCCGGCGCGCGGACTTTCCTGCAAGCGGTGCAGGACATTCGAGTAGGCGGGCGGCAATCGAACGCGCAGTATCAGTTCACGCTGCTGGCCGATTCCACGCCTGATCTGTATCTCTGGGGACCGAGGCTCACCGAGGCGCTGCAAGCGCGCCCCGAACTCGCCGACGTGAATTCCGACCAGCAGCAGGGTGGCCTCGAGGCGATGGTGACGATCGACCGCGCGAGCGCGGCGCGCCTCGGCATCAAGCCGGCGCAGATCGACAACACCTTGTACGACGCGTTCGGCCAGCGCCAGGTCTCGACGATCTACAACCCGCTGAACCAGTACCACGTCGTGATGGAAGTCGCACCGAAGTACTGGCAGAGCCCGGACATGCTGAATCAGATTTACGTCAGCACCTCGGGCGGCAGCGCGAGCGGCGCGCAGACCACCAACGCGCCGGCCGGCACGGTGACCGCGCAGACAAGCGCTTTGGCCAGCACGAGTGCGACGACCGGCGGCACGGCGGGCACGACGGCGTCGAGCGTGGCGAGCATCGCGGCCGACTCCGCGCGCAACCAGGCGATCAATTCGATTGCGGCGAGCGGCAAATCGAGTGCTTCGTCGGGCGCGGCAGTGTCGACCTCGAAGGAGACGATGGTGCCGTTGTCGGCGATCGCGAGCTTTGGGCCTGGGAATACGCCGCTGTCGGTGAATCACCAGAGCCAGTTCGTGGCATCGACGATTTCGTTCAATCTGCCGCCGGGCGTGTCGTTATCGACGGCAACCCAGGCGATCTACGACACGATGGCACAGCTCGGCATGCCGGGCACGATCCACGGCAGCTTCCAGGGGACGGCTCAGGCGTTCCAGCAGTCGATGTCCGACCAGCCGATTCTGATTCTGGCCGCGTTAGCGGCGGTGTATATCGTGCTGGGGATGTTGTATGAGAGCTATATTCATCCGCTGACGATTTTGTCCACGCTGCCCTCCGCGGGCGTGGGGGCATTGCTGGCATTGCTGCTGTTCAAGGTTGAGTTCAGCATCATCGCGCTGATTGGGGTGATCTTGCTGATCGGCATCGTGAAGAAGAACGCGATCATGATGGTGGACTTTGCGATTGAGGCCTCCCGGCAGGGGTTGTCGTCGCGGGATGCGATTTTTCAGGCTTGCATGCTGCGGTTCCGGCCGATCATGATGACTACTTGCGCCGCGCTGCTTGGGGCGTTGCCGTTGGCTTTCGGGCGTGGGGAAGGGGCTGAATTGCGGGCTCCGCTGGGGATTTCTATTGTGGGTGGGTTGATCGTGAGTCAGATGCTCACGCTCTATACCACGCCGGTGGTGTATCTCTATATGGATCGGATTCGGGTGCGGTGGGAGCGGAGGAAGGCTCGGAGAGCCGGGATGGCGGCGTCGTGATGTTTTTTTTTGCCTATGCGGCGGTTGTTTTTGGCTGTGCTTTTTGTCTGTTTGCCTATGGCGTTGGCCTTTGCTTGAAGTGTTTGCCTGCTCGCGCTTGGTTGTCTGTTTGCCTATGGCGTTGGCCTTTCCTTGAATTGATATTGGTCTATTAGCGTCGCCCCTGTGCGGGGCGGCACTTGTAGTGGTCAAGTAAAATTGGACACCCGGAAAGGGGCATTTCTAAAAAAGTGACGCTTCACATCGTGCCGGCGGTTGTCCGCCTGCTGCAGAATGGATGCGACGGTGGTTATAAAAGTCGTCGATGTAAGCCTCAATGTCGCGTTCGGCATGCGCGTGATCACGGTACCCTTTGTCGTCGATCCATTCGCCTTTCAGGCTTCTAAAGAAACGCTCCACCGGCGCGTTATCCCAGCAGTTCCCCTTTCTACTCATACTCTGGACGATGCCGTTTGCCTTCAGTTCGTTCGTGAAGTGCGCGCTGGTGTACTGGCATCCCTGATCCGAGTGGAACATCAGGCCTGGCGACGGACTGCGCCGCTCCAGGGCCTGCTGCAACGCCCTGATCACCAGCGCTGTATCAGGCATCAGCCCCAACGACCAGCCGACGATACGGCGCGAATACAGGTCCATCACGATGGCAAGATAAGACCAACCCTGAAGCGTCCTCACATACGTAATGTCGCCTGCCCATACCTGATTGATGGCCGGCGGCTCGAAGTTACGGTCCAGCAGATTAGGCACCACCTGCGCCTGCTCATTGCTCTTCGGATAGCGATGTGTGCGCTTTCTGGTGACCACCAGTTGTGCCTGCCGCATCAGCGTGCCGGCACGATAACGACCTACCGCGTGACCACGTTTTCGCAACTCCTGCGACATCCTGCGGCTCCCATAACTGCCGCGGGTTTCGCGATGAATTTCCCGTGCGGCCGCTATCTGCTGGCAAGGCGCCGCACTCTTCGACGTGCGCCCGGCAAACGCGTAATAGCTGCTAGGCGCAACATTCATCACCCGGCACATCGCCCTCACAGGCCAGACCTTCTTCAGTGACTGGATCACTTCGGGAAGCGATCCATTTCCTTGACGAAGAAGGCCGTGGACTTTTTTAGTATGTCGCGCTCCCGTTCCAGATCGGCGACCCGGGCTTCGAGTTCGCGGATGCGGCGCGCATCGGCCTCTATCTCCAGTTGTGTACGCGGCGCTCTGACCTGCTCAGCGCGCCACAGCGTCACCCAGCGGCGCAACGCCGTGTCGCCCACGCCCAGCGCCTCACACGCCTGCGCATAGGAATAGCCCCTGCTGACCACCAGCTGGACCGCTTCTGCCTTCAATTCGTCGGGAATGTTCCGTCTGCTCATTTCTCACCTCAGTTGGAGAATTATCCCCTTTAGAGGTGTCCAGGATCATTGAACCACTACAACTTACTTTCTTTGCCGCCGCAAAGAAAGATAAGCAAAGAAAGCGGCTCACACCGCTAGCGCATAAGCGGGTCCCCCGCACAGTTACGTTAGTGGTGCATCTGGAATCCGTGTTCTCGCACATTCCGCATGAGTGACAAGGCCGTCATACTTCCGGCGACGCTGCGCGCGCCGAAGGGCACTTCTTAAAACCGGCCGCCGTGTTTTTGCGCTCATGGTTCGTTTGACGCTGTGGCGTGTATTGCCTCTTCGCCTCTGCTTCTCGCCGCCGTCGCTGGGGTATCTCGCCGAGGCAAAGCCGATGGTTCCCACCTGCTCCCAAACGAAGCCGCTGGTTTGATGATGAACCTTTCCGGCGAGCACACAGGGCGAGGCGGGAAGTATGACTGCCTGGTCACTCGCGTCGAATGTGCGAGGGCACGGATTCCAGATGCACCACTACCGCGACTGTGCGGGGGACCCGCTTAAGAATTAGCGGTGTGAGCCGCTTTCTTTTGCCTACTTGTATATTCCCCTCCGTGGCGCCGACCCGATCAGTTGTCGCCACACGGACAGTCAGCTCGTCTGCCTACAGTGCCTCGAGCCCGCAGAAAAGCCTGAGCGACTGTCCTTTTCATCCTCTTAACCCGAACAGTTGACTGAGCCCCGAGCTCGTATTTTCCTGCAAGTATGGGTACCGTGATGAACCAGACCTCTTCGTCCCTTTATATCGGCATCGACGTCAGCGGTAGCACGCTCGACGTTGCCATCCACGACACGACCGAACATTTCAGTGTCGACAATCAAACCGCCGCCATCGACCAGCTGGTCCAGCGTCTGATCGCGCTGAACCCCACCCTGATCGTCATGGAGGCCACCGGCAAGCTCGAACTCGCCGTGCTCAGGGCGCTCTGCCAGGCCGGCCTGCGCGCGGTCGCGGTCAATCCCCGACAGGTGCGCGACTTTGCCAAAGCCACCGGCAAACGGGCGAAGACCGATCGCATCGACGCGTTCGTCATCGCCCATTTCGCCGCCGTCATCAAACCCGTCGTGCGTCCGCTCAACGATGTGCAGACCGAGCAGCTGCAGGCACTCCTGCTGCGCCGTGCCCAGCTCATCGACATGCTCGTGGCCGAAAAGGCCCGCCTGGAGCGCGCTCACGCCGCGGCGAAGGAAAGCCTGAATGACCACATCAAATGGCTCAAGCAGCAGCTCACCGTCGCCGACAAGGACATCGATTCGTTCATGCGCGCTTCGCCCGCGTGGTGCCAGAAGGAGGACCTGCTGCGCTCGGTGCCCGGCATCGGTCCCGGTGCGGCGGCCACGCTGATCGCATTCATGCCGCAACTCGGTTCACTGAACCGCCGCGAGATCGCCGCGCTCACCGGTGTCGCACCGTTCAATTCCGACAGCGGCAGGCACACCGGCAAGCGGCGCATTCAGGGCGGTCGTGCCATCGTGCGGCGCGCGCTTTATATGGCCTGCATTCCCGCGCTGCGCTTCAACCCGGTGATCAGGGCCTTCTACGACCGTCTGCGCAAAGCCGGCAAACCCTTCAAGGTGGCCATGACCGCGTGCATCCGCAAGCTCATCGTGACGCTCAACGCCATGGTCCATAACTCAACACCCTGGAGCCCATCGACGGATTAACCGGCGGTATAGCCTTGCCTGGATGCGGTGCCTGAACGCGATCACTCGCGTGGTTTGCGCTCGCCTGTACGAACTGGCGACCACATTGAAAATCCAGCACCCAGGAACAGGTTCCCGCTTGACTTCCAATACGGTTGCTTTTCTTTGCGGCCGGCAAAGAAAAGTAGGTGCCGCCCCGCACAGGGGCGACGCTAATAAACCAATATCAATTCAAGGAAAGGCCAAAAAACCAGATCAAGGAAAGGCCAACGCCGCAGGCAAACAGACAACCACGCGTGAGCAGAAAAACAAAACAGGAAAAGGCCAACGCCGCAGGCATACAACCAAGCGCCGAGCAGGCAAAAAACCCAAGCCCCCCACCGCCGGAGGCAAACAAAAACCCCCACTTCTAAAGCCTCTGCTCAACAGCAAGCAAAAAAACCCGCACCCACTGCTTCGCCTGCCGCTCGCCCCGCATGGGCAAAACCCAAACCTGCCGCTTAGCGTCCTTAACCTTCAAAGCGACCTGCCATTGAGCATCATGGCCCTGCACCTCAGCCCCCAGCAAATCGGCAAAAATATAATCCCCCCGCTCGCCGCCAAGGCGCACCTCACATAAGCGCTTGCCTGCAGCAAGCCGGACCGACCCCCAGGTCCCCTTAAGCTCATGAGTCCAATCGCCATCGCGAATATTGGGAGCGACTTCCTTCCGACGCCGCCACCAATAAACAACCGCCCCAATCAAAAGCAAAACAACCAGAACAGCCACCCCAACCGCAACGGCCAACCCAAAAGCCGCCTGCAAGGCATAAAACGCCCGCACGGCGCCATACACCAGCGCGATCAGCGCAATCAACGCAACAAGAATCGGCATCGCAAGCTCGCTAGACAAAAA
This sequence comes from Paraburkholderia sp. RL17-337-BIB-A, assembly GCF_046025895.1. Classification (NCBI taxonomy): domain Bacteria; kingdom Pseudomonadati; phylum Pseudomonadota; class Betaproteobacteria; order Burkholderiales; family Burkholderiaceae; genus Paraburkholderia; species Paraburkholderia sp. RL17-337-BIB-A. The sequence continues at coordinate 2,863,364 of NZ_JARESY010000001.1, forward strand.
ATCAGCCTAGCACGGCGCAGCCCCAAATCTCACGGCAAAAAACCATTGCGAAAAATGCGCAGCCTCGCGTGATGAGCGCCACGAGCGCGTCGGGAATGCCAAGGCCCTGCGGCTGCTTATGCGTCACCGCCCAGTCCTACGGCTACTTATACGCCGCTGCCCAGTCCTACGGCTACTTATGCGTCGCCGCCCAGTCCTTCACCGCCTTCAGCGTGTTCTCGACGTGCTTCTCCGGCGAAAGGCTCGTGTACTCGTAAATGATCTTGCCGTCCGGAGCGATCACGTACGACACGCGATTGGCCATCGAGCTATGCATCGGCAAGCCGGCATCGTATGCGCCGATTACCTTCGAGTCGGCATCGGCCGCCACCGGGAATTTGCTGCGGCATTCGCTCACCGAAAACTTCGTCAAGGTGTCGATGTTGTCGTGCGATACGCCGATCACAGTCGCGCCATATTTCTTGTACTCGTCGACGGCTTCAGCAAACTCGTGTGCTTCGATCGTGCAACCCTTCGTGAACGCCGCCGGGTAGAAATACAGCACCACCGGCCCTTTCTTCAACTCGTCGGAAAGCGAATACGTGTAGGTCTTGCCGCCCAGCGAAGCCTCCGTGGTGAATGGCGGCGCGGCATCGCCCGGCTTGAGCGTGGCCGAGGCCGTCAGCGAATGCATTGCGAATCCCACCGACAACACGGCAGCCAGCGCCACCGGTACAAGCTTTCTCTTCATTTTCAGTCCCTCGAAACATCCGTGCACGTGGTTAGCACAATTAGCCGAAGGTCGCGGCGTCCAGTCGAACCCCGGCATCTCCATCTGCTATTGGACCACGTACAGACAAAATACGTCAGAACCCGAAGAAAGGACGCATCCGGGAACCCGCGCCCGCAGCAGCGCGGCACAACGACCGGCCGGCGCCCCCGAACAGGCTTGCTAGCCAGCGAACCAGTCTGATCCGCTGCCAGAACAAAAACCCATCCGGTCGAAACCAGCCAACGCGCAACGACCGCCGGCGCCCCGGAGCCCGCTTGCCAGCCCGCGCTACCAGCCCGATCCGCCGACAGAACAAAACCCATCCAGTCGAAACCACGCAACACGCGGGAGAAGCCCGGGCGGCATCGCAGCGCCGCTCCCCTCAGACGACGACGGCTTCCTGGATATGGACGCCAAACCACGCCGCAGCCGAGAGGTTCAGTTCGGCCAGCACCTCGGGCGTGAGCGCGGCGAAACCGGCCGGGACATCGGATCCCGCCGCGATCAGCGCGGCATCGGCACCCTCGCCGGCTGCTTCGGCAATCCGCAACAAGGCGCCAAGCGGGCCGCAGCCCGTGACGATTGCCTCGCGAATCTGCGGCGCAAGGCCGAGTTTTTCGAGGACGGCCGCGGGCGTACTGCCGACCACGACGTGGACCAGAGAAAAAATGCCGGTCATGAAGGCGGCATCGGCGAATTCGCCGTCGGCCGGGCGCAGCCAGCTCGCGGCCAATTCCATGAAGCGCGAGCGCGTGCCGGCCAGTTGCACCAGCGGATCGGCGCGCCACGGTAGATCGGCGCTGTCGGCGTACAGCAGCAACTGCGCCCAGCGCGCGATCTGCCGCGTGCCGGTGGCGATGATGGCTTCACGCAGCGAAGCGATATTGCGCCCCAGTCCGAACGCGCTCGAATTGACGAGGCGCAGCAGTTGCATCACCACACTCGGGTTCAGCTTGAGCTCCGCCTCGAGCTCGACAATCCCGGCGTCGCGCGACAGCAGCGCCAGCAAACGCAGCAGGCCAGGGCGCGGCGAGCGGTTGCGCGGCGCGACCAGCACCTGCGGTCGCGCGAAAAAGTATCCCTGGAACAGATCGAAGCCGAGCTCACGTGCCAGCGCAAAGTCTTCGCGCGTCTCGATCTTTTCCGCGATCAGCGTCTTGCCATGGCTGCGTACCACCGACGCCAATTTGGCAAGCGCGGACCGCTCCGCCTGCAGGAAGTCGATCTTGACGATGTCGGCATGCGGCAGCGCGGCAAGCAGCTCGTCCGACAGTTCGCACACGTCGTCGAGCGCCACCTGGAAGCCGGCGCGGCGCAACTCGGTCAGCCGGCGGCCCAGCTGCGCATCGAACCTGACGGTTTCGAGGATCTCCAGCACGAAGCGCTCAGGTGGCATCAGATGGACGATGTCGTTAAAGAGCAGCGCGCGGTCGATATTGACGAAGCCGCGGTGTCGGCCCAGCACGGCCGCCACGCCGATCCCGCCGAGCGCGCGCGCCACGACCTGGGCTGTCGCCCGGGCGTCGTCGCTGACCTCGGCATAGTTATGCGCGCCGGCTCGAAACAGCAATTCGTAAGCATTGAGCGCGCCGTCGCGATCGAGAATCGGCTGGCGGCCCAGATAGACGAACTGCGCCCCGGACGCCGGGTCGGCGTCTTCGGCACATTGCTGGAGCACCTCGACGCGCCGGGGAATGGCCCTGACAAAGTGACGTTCAGACATGGATCAAGGGTGCAAGTGTTCGGAAAGCTACGCAGCGACGTCCTGGCCGACACTGCACAACGGGTTTGACGTATTAACGGATGCCAGGCCGTCGCACTTTAACTGAATTGGTCGCGCCACGCCCCGGACCACGCCGCCCCTTCTTCACCATTTGTTTTTTACCGCAGGCGCTAAAGATTTCACGCCGCGGGTCGTTATCTTGTTCTGATGGGGCGGCCTGATACCTCTTAACCGCCCGGACACGGCGGGCAGCGAGCCGCCCCGCCTGCAGACGAACACAGGTTGCCAGCGACAAACATGGAAGCGAACAGGATCATCGCGCCCCGCCGGGGCCCCTTACGCACGGTCATCGACCGGTTTCGTGCGTTCGGCCGGCGCGCGCCCAGCAAACTGCAGTCAGGCGCAAGCCGCACTGCGCAACTGGAACAGGTGGTCGGCGCCGTCGATCTGCTGGCGCACGTCGATCAGTCGCTGCGCTTCCTCTATGTATCCGACGCCAGCCTGCGCTTCATCGGCTATCACCGGGAGTATCTCGAGACCATCACGCTGCACGATCTCGTGGCGCCCGCCGACGTGCCGCGCCTCGACGCGCTGCTGAAGCGCGCCACCGCCACGGGCAACGTCGAAAAGGCCACGCTTGGCCTCATCAAGTCGCTGACCTACCCGATCACAGTCGAGTTGCGCGTGGTGCGCAGCAGCCACGACGGCATCGACAGCTATGCGGTCGCCGGCTTCGACGTATCGGCCTGGCGCGCCAACGAGGAACGCCTGACCCAGGCACTGCATCTGGACCGCCTGACCAATCTGGCCAATCAGCCGGCGCTGATCCCCGCGTTGCTCCAGGCGCAACAGCAAGCCGACGCCCACGGTACCCCGGCCGCGCTGCTGCTGCTCGACCTCGACGACTATCAGCGCGTGAACCGCGCGCTCGGCTACGATGCCGGCGACGAGATGTTGCGTGACACCGCGCGGCGTCTTTTGAACATGACGAGCCCGAGCGAAACGGTGGCGCGGGTCGCCAGCGACGAGTTCGCGATCCTGATCAAGCCAGCCGCGAGCCGCACCGACGCGGCCGCCGCGGCCGAAGCGCTGGCCCGCCGCCTGTTGACCTCGATCCAGCAACCGTATGTGTTCAGCGGCCAGCAGGTGCATCTGTCGGCGAGCATCGGCATCGCGCTGTATCCCGACGTGCGCCACGCCAACGACAACGCCGCCCACGATACCCACCTGCTGCGCTGGGCCGATCATGCGTTGCTGCAGGCCAAGGCGGCCGGCGGCAATACGCTCGCCTTCTACGTACCGGACGACAATCCCGCCGACGCCGAGCGCCTGAAGCTCGAGGCGGACCTGTACGACGGCGTGCGCAACGGCGAGTTCTCGCTGCACTTCCAGCCGATCACGAGCAGCCGCACGCACGGCGTGGTCGGTGTCGAAGCGTTGATCCGCTGGTCGCATCCCGTGCACGGCCTCGTTCCCCCTTCGATGTTCATTCCGCTCGCGGAATCGATCGGCCTGATCAACTTCCTCGGCAACTGGGTGTTGAAGGTCGCCTGCATGCAGCTGATCCAGTGGGACGCGCGGGGCATCTCATTGCAATACGTCGCCGTCAACGTCTCGCCGCAGCAGTTTCGCGACCCGCGCTTCAAGGACAGCGTTCGCGAAGCGATCGAGTTGACGGGCATCGACCCGCGCCGCCTCGTGTTCGAGATCACCGAAAGCCTGCTGATGCATGACCCGGCACACGCCAAGGTGCTGCTCGAAGAACTGACGGCGATGGGCATCCGCTTTGCCGTCGACGATTTCGGCACCGGCTATTCAAGCCTGGCTTACCTGCAACGATTTCCCTTGGCCAAGCTCAAGATCGACAGGAGTTTTGTCGAGAATCTGCTAACCTCCCGGAACGATCAGGCAATCGTAAGCGCAGTCGTCGGGCTCGCGCAAACACTCGATCTCGAACTGGTCGCCGAGGGCGTCGAAACAGAAGCACAACGCACCTTGCTCACCGAGATGGGATGCGACCATATTCAGGGGTGGCTCGTCTGCAAGGCGCTACCCTCCGACGAACTCGCGCAGCGGTTCGAAGCACGCACGCTTCACCTGCACACCGCGTAGCGATGCGGGCAAATCTCGTGCGCAGCGGAAGATACCGGCTCGATGCCGGCGTGGCATTCATTGGAACATGTATGGTTTTTGCGGGACTCACATGGTAAAGGCGGCGGTGCTCGACCGGCTTTGGACGCGTATGAGCGAGCGCGGCGATTTCCCCATGCTGTCGCAATCGCTGCGCACCACCATGGCGGCAATGAACAACGACGACCTCGACTTCACCGGCCTCGTGCAGGTCGTGCTGTCGGATTTCGCCTTGACGCAAAAGGTGTTGCGGCTCGCCAACTCGGCCATGTACATGGCGTTCGGCGGCAATATCACCACGGTGTCGCGCGCGCTGATGGTGCTCGGCATGGACGCGGTCGGCCATCTGGTGGTCGGCCTGAAAATCGTCGATCACTTTCATCACAGCGCGCCGCGCCGCATCGACGCGAAGCTTGAATTGAACCGCACGCTGCTGTCCGGCTGCGTTGCGCGCAAGCTGACCGAGCGCGGCGATCTGCGCGCCGGCGAAGAAGCCGTGGTCTGCACGCTGATGCGGCAGATCGGCAAGCTGCTGGTGGTGTTTTATCTCGACGCCGAGTGGGATCAGATCCGCCGGCATATCGAAGACGGCACCATCGAGACCGATGCCTGCGTGCTGGTGCTCGGCGTCACGTTCGACGAGATCGGCGCCGAAGCCGCGGTGCGCTGGCGCTTGCCCGACATGATCCGTTCCGGCATGGGCGAGTTCGATCCGCTGGATGTCGAGCAGCCGCGCCAGGTGCAGTGGCTACGCGCCATCACCAATTATTCGACGGCGGTTGCCGACGTGCTGACCCAGCAGAACATGCCGGACTGGCAGCGCGAAGAACGCATCGCCGGACTGGCGCAGGCATACAGTCACGCGCTGAATACCGATCCGGAAGTACTGCATCAGATGAGCATCGCACTCGCCCGTGAAGAAGGCGGCGACGGCGTGATGGCCGAAATCGTCGAGTTGCGCGCCAATGCGGACGCAATCGCGCGCGAGGCGCTCAATCCGGAAGCGCGCATCGCGGCGGGAGTGGGCGATCTGCGCGGCCTGCCCGACGGCAGCGCGCTCGCACCGGCGCTGGCGCTGGCTGCGGAAACCGTGTTGGCGGCGCTCGGCTTCGCCCGCACGGTGGTGTTCGTCAAGCACAGCAACGGCACCTTCAGGGCGCGCCTCGGGCTCGGTCCGAAGACCGACGGGGCGCTGCCGAAGCTGACCTTCAACACCGCCTTCGAGCCCGACGTGTTTCATCTCGCGGTCGCGAACTCGGTCGGCATTTTCATCGAGAACGCACGCGACCCGAAAATGGTCGCGCGATTACCGGAATGGTTCCGCCGCTCGTTCGACGACGCCCTCGCTTTCGTACTGCTGCCGGTCGTCGACGAAACCAGTCAGACGGTGGCGCTGTTATATGGCGACTGGTCTCATACGCAGGAGCCACGCCGGATAACGCAGAAGGAAATGAGTGCGTTGAATGAATTGGCCAAGGAGTTAGGACGTTTTTTTGGTCTGGGGCAAATGCAGGAAATGGAGACGATGTGAAGACGTGGCGTGATCGTTGATCACGGTGCTTCAGATTCACCCGCTTTGTATTTGCCCTAAATTGAGTTTGCCGAGGCTGGCCGCCAGGCTCAGGCGTGCAACGTACCAGTCGGCCAGCGTTGCAATGCGCTGATGGTTGGCGGCGACGAGCGCGTCTTGCGCGTGCAGCAGTTCGATAATGTTTGCCACCCCGATTCTGTAGCGCGCCTGCGCTGCATCGAACGCCAGGGCGGCGTTCTCCTGCAAGGCCTCGGCTTGCTGCACGGTTTGCGCGCCCGCCCGGACCGCCTCATAGCTTTTCCAGACATTCAACGCGACCTGCTGTTCGGCCTCGGCGACGTTCGCCTGCTGAAGCTCCGCTTGTGCCCTCGCCTCGCGAATCCGGTAGGTCGAGCCGAACCCTTCGAAGAAGGGGATGGTGACCCGAACGCCGACGTAACTGCTGCGCGATGTAGAGGACGCGCCGCCTGCCGCACCGATGGACACCGTTGGCCGATTGCTATCCGACAGACCGGCCTGGAGACGAACAGTCGGCCAAGCCTGCGCGCGCATGCTTTCGATGGATGCCTCAGTGGCGTGCAGCTCGGCCCGCGCGGCCAGCAAACGGGGATGATTATCCAGCGCCTGATCCAGCAGCACCTTGATCGTCTCCAGTTGCGGCGCCGTTCGCTGTATCTGCGCTGGCACCGCCGAAAGCACGATCGGCACGTCCGGACTTAGGCCCATGTCGATCGCTAACGTACCGATCGCTTCGTGCAACGCGCTAGTCGCCTTGACGACGTTCAACATGGCCTGGTTATGCGCGGTACGCGCCTGCAACTCGTCCGCGATGGATGCCACGCCGGACAACATCCGGCCATGCGCGGCCGCGAGGCTTTGCGCGGCATTGACCTCCGCCTCATGGGCCGCTTCGGCTTGCGCCCGCGCGGTCATGGCCGCGAAATAATCGTGAGCACTCGTATAGAGCACGTCGAGCACCGCGCCGTTGAACGACTGATCAGCCGCGATCAGCAGTTCCCGCGCTTTCCTGACCTCTGCCGAACGTGCGCCGAAATCGAACACCACCCATTCGAACGCCAACTCGGCCGCTCGCGCCGCACCGTTGTACGACTCGTGCGACGCCCATTCATTGGTCGACGCAGTGTTCGCGCGATTGAGCGATCCATTCACAACACCGGAAAGCGTCGGCCATTGTGCAGCCTTCGCTTCGCCCAGGCGCGCGGCCTGTGCCAGCGCGTTGCCCCACGCACGGCGCGTCAGCGGATTGCGGCATAACGCGCGCGCCGCCACGTCGTCCAGCCGCAATGCCGCGCTCGGCAAATCAGATTCGCAAGGCGCCCTACCCGGCGATTCAGGCACGCGTGCGACGACCGGCGGCGCAGTGATTTCGTGCTGCGTGCCAAACGGATCGAAACCGTCCGTTGGCGATCGCGCGTCCGACCCGGTCGGCAAGAACGCGATGGCAGCCGCAAGGATGCCGTGCACGACACGCTTCTTACCGTGCACGAGCCCATGAAGATCAACGTTCATGCAAACTCTCATCGACCCGCGTCAGCAAGGGGCTCAAAAAATATTCGATCAATCGGCGCTTGCCGGTTTTGATCTCGACGCTTGCTGCCATACCCGGACTGAGCGCCACACGCTGACCGTCGATCATCATGCTCGACTGCTGGAGTTTCAGCCGCACCGAGTAGATCAAGCCGCGTTTTTCATCTTCAATCGCATCGTGCGAGACGCTGACCACGTCGGCCGGCAAGGTCCCGTAGCGGGTGTATAGAAAAGTTTCGATCTTTGCCGCAGCAGGTTGACCCACGGCGACAAATCCAATGTCCTTGTTCTCCAGGAACGCTTCGATCTCGGCGGGATGTTCTGCTGGGACAATCACCATCAAGGGTTGAGCGGCGGTCACAACACCGCCGACGGTATGCACCGCGAGCTGCTGCACGGCACCGTCTACGGGCGCTTTGAGCGTCATGAAGCGATCGTGCGCGTCCGCCTTGATGTACTCCTGGCGAAGCTCGGCCGCCTTTTGCGTGGCGTTACCGAGGTTTTCGAGCGTCGCGCGGCGTGTCGAAGCGACCAGTTCCTCACGTTGTCGCCGCGCGCTCACAACGGCAGCACTGATCTCGCCGATGCGGCTTTTCTGCGCGGCCAACTCCCCTTCCTGTTCGATCCGGACTTGTTGCTTCTCCAGATATTCGTGACGCGATACGTAGTTCTTCGCCGCCAACTCGTCGAGATCGGCCTCTCTGCTGCGCGCGATCTGCAATGTGCCTTGCAACCTGCGGATCATGGCGCCGACGGTTTGCAGCTCGGCCGCATTGCGTGCGATTTCCGCATCCAGGCGCGCCACCTTCGAACGAAACTCGGCGAGTTCGCCATCGAGGAAACGTTGTTCCTGTTCGACGCGAACCGCCGGCGGCGTCAGTTCGGCGGGCACTTGCGCACCTGCATCGACCGCGATGTCGATAGGTTGCGTCGTGCCGCTGTCGATACCTTTGAGCAATGCTCGCGCACGCGCGGCGCCGAGCCAGCTTTCCACCCAGTCATCGCGCAGACGCAGACGATCCGCCGAGGATGCAGTCGAGTCCAGTTCGAGAAGCACGTCGCCCGCTTTCACCAGCTTGCCGTCATTGACATGGATCGCGGTCACTTTGGCAGTCTCGATTGACTGGATGATTTTCGCGCGACCGTCCGGGACGATTTTTCCTTGTGCAGTCGCGACGATATCGATTTTGCCGAACACGGCCCATAGCAAGGCGATCAGCAAGAGCGCGACAATCGTCGCCATCGCGACGCGTGGGAGCGGCGAAACAGGCTGGCGCTGCAACGCGAGTGCGGCGGGGAGGAACTCGGATTCGCTCGCTGACCAGCGTGGTGCGTTCCGCTCGCGCACACGCCATGCTGCACGCCACACCTTCAGATACTGGCGCACCAGATCTTTGGTCGCGCCTAGCCAAAGCGCTGCACGGATCGTCATATGCCCGCCTGAAGATGCCAGAGCTTCGCGTAAGCGCCCTTTGCGGCGACCAGCGTGTCGTGCGGACCTTGTTCGATGATTGCGCCCCGCTCCATCACAATGATCCGGTCCGCCCGCCGTACGGCCGACAGACGATGCGCGATCACCAGCACCGTGCGTCCCCGGCAAATGGCGCGCATGTTGTCCTGCACGATGCGCTCGGACTCATAGTCGAGCGCACTGGTTGCTTCGTCGAAGATCAGGATGCGAGGCTCGTGCATCAGGGCACGGGCAATGGCTATGCGCTGCCGCTGACCGCCCGATAGCGTCGAGCCATGTTCACCGACCGGTGTGTCATAGCCCTCCGGCAAGCCGACGATAAACTCATGCGCCCCCGCCAATTTCGCGGCGTGCATCACCGCTTCGAGCGGTGCGCCGGGATCGGTCAGCGCGATGTTGTCGCGGATGCTACGGCTGAACAGCACGTTCTCCTGCGACACCACGCCCACCTGGCGCCGCAATGACGTTGTGTCGATCAATGCGAGGTCTTGCCCGTCGATGGTGATGCGACCGCGCTCCGGCGTGTAAAGGCGCTGCACCAACCGGGTCAACGTGCTCTTTCCCGAACCCGACTGCCCGACGATGCCGATCACCTCGCCCGCCTCGATCGAGAGATTCACGCCGCTGAGAATCGCCGGACCGTCCGCGCGATAGCGAAACACGACTTCCTCCAGTTCGATGCGCCCTTTGACTGCGGGCAACGCGCTCTTCGCGCCGGCTGCTTCCGTGCGGCTATTCAAAATGTCGCCGAGGCGCGCGACTGAAATGCCGGTCTGCTGAAAATCGGTCCATAACTGGGCAAGCCGCATGATCGGCCCGGCAACCTGGCCGGCCAGCATGTTGAACGCGATGAGTTCACCGACCGTGAGTTTGCTGTCGATCACGAGGCGCGCACCGACCCACATTAGCGCCACGGTAACGAGTTTGTTCACGAGGCTGACACCGCCGCTGGCCCAGATGCCGACCGTTGATGCGCGAAACGTCGCGCCAATGTAGGCTGCCAGCTGGTTGTCCCATTGACGTGTCCACTGCGGCTCGACCGCCATCGATTTGACCGTGTCGATTCCGCTGATCGTTTCCACGAGAAACGATTGATTCTCCGCGCTGCGCGCGAACTTCTCGTTCAGACGCCGGCGCAGTACCGGCGTGCAAGCGACCGAGAGCAATACGTAACACGGCAGCGAGACGAGCACGATCAGTGTGAGCCAACCGCTGTAGAACAGCATCACCGCGATGAAGACGAACGAGAACAGCAAGTCCATCACCAAGGTGATCGCGTTGCCGGTTAGAAACGCGCGAATGTTTTCCAACTCGCGCACGCGCGCGACCGAATCGCCGACGCGCCGCGCCTGGAAATACGCAAGCGGCAATTTGAGCAGATGGCGGAACAGACTTGCGCCGAGTTCGACGTCGATGCGGCTCGTAGTGTGCGCGAACACGTAGCTGCGCAGCGCGGTTAAGCCGACGTCGAATAGCACGACGATGGTGAGACCGACGGCGATTACGTCGAGCGTGGTTAGTCCGTGATGCACCAGGACCTTGTCCATCACGACCTGGAAGAACAGCGGTGTGATCAGGGCGAGGACCTGGATAAAGAATGAGACAACGAGTACTTCAGTTAGAAGACGCCGGTATTTGATTAATGCTGGGATGAACCAAGTGAAGTCGAATTTTGTCAGCTCGCCAAGCATCGACGCGCGTGAGGCGAATAGGATCAGCTCGCCGGGCCAAGTGGTTTTTAGTACTTCGATGTCGATAGAGATGGGCTGCGCGGCGGCGGGGCGCTGTATGACCGCTTTGTTCTTTTCTATGCGGCCGAGGACGAAAAAGTCGCCTGTGTTGTCGATGGCGACGGCAGGTAGTGCGACTCGATCTAACCGGTCCCAACGAACTTTGGTCAGCTTTGCGTTGAGGCCGAGCGATTTTGCGGCGAGCAGAAGCTGTGTTGTGTCGAGCGGCTCTGTTCCTGGCTTGAACTCGTGCGCCAGTTGATCTGGATCGGCCGCGATGCCGTGATAGCGCGCCAACAGGACGAGACAGAAGAGGCCGGGGTCGATTGGGGACGCGTCGGGGTTGTGTGGGGACGGCTGCGTGTGCTCGGCGTGCTGAGTGTTCGGGACGGCGTGGGGTTGCATTCGGTATTGCTTTGCGCGTGCTGCGGGTGAGCGGGTCGCGCGACATGTGTGCCACGCGAGCCGGGAGCGGTGGTTTGGACTAGAAGCAGTTGGCCGCGATCGGCGGCGTTAGCGCTTGCATTGAGCTTTGCTGCCATGCCGAGTCGGATAACGCCGGTGGCGCAATGCTCGCCATCGTCTGGATCAGCAAGTCCAGTTTGCTTTCGATGTACGCGGATGCGTCTGCTGTGGCCGGTGTGAAGGTTTGCCTCGCCGACATGAGCTTCGGCAGCGTCGTGATCGCCTTTGCGTTGATCGTTGCCTTGTCCCAGGTGGTGCCGTCGGCGAAACGGAATTGTTCGATGCCGTATGGCAGGTCTGAACCACTCTGATAAAGCTGCATCTTGATGCGAAGCACGTTGTCCGATCCTGAGATCGTGACCAGCAGATCAGAGCCGCTACCGTCGCGACGCACAGTGACGTCGTCTGGCTTGATGTCCGCGTCGAACAGCACGACGTCAGTGTCCTTACCGTTCGGGTCGTACGCTTCCTCAATCGTGTCGCTACCCGATTTGCGGCCAAACAGATACGTGTCGCTGCCTGTCCCGCCTGCCAGCAGATCGTTGCCCGCGCCACCATCAAGCACGTCGTTGCCGTTGTAGCCGACCAGTACGTCGTTGCCGGGCGTGCCTTGCAATGCCATCAGCGCCACGTCCTGTTTGGTCCACACCGTGCCGTCAGCAAATCTGAACTGTTCGATGCCGTAGGGGAACGTCGAGCTTCCGCTGAGCTGGGCGAGTTGGCTCCTGATCCGCAGTACGTTGTTCGAACCGGAGATCGTCAGAAGAAGATCGTAGCCCTGCCCATCACGGCGTATCGTCACATCCTGCGGACGAATATCGGCGTCGAATAGCACGACGTCGGTGTCGTTGCCGTACAGGTCATAGGCTTCTTCGATCGTGTCGTTGCCTGATTTCCGGCCGAACAGATACGTGTCGCTGCCTGTCCCGCCTGCCAGCAGATCGTTGCCTGCGCCACCATCGAGCACGTCGTTGCCGTTGTAGCCGACCAGTACGTCGTTGCCGGGCGTGCCTTGCAATGCCATCAACGCCACGTCCTGTTTGGTCCACACCGTGCCGTCAGCAAATCTGAACTGTTCGATGCCGTAGGGGAACGTCGAAGTTCCGCTGGCCTGGGCGAACTGGCTCCTGATCCGCAGTACGTTGTTCGAACCGGAGATCGTCAGCAGAAGGTCGTAGCCCTGCCCGTCGCGCCGTACCGTCACATCCTGCGGACGGATATCGGCGTCGAATAGCACGACATCGGTGTCGTTGCCGTACAGATCAAAGGCCTCCTCGATCGTGTCGTTCCCCGAGCGGCGTCCGAACAGATACGTATCACTGCCTGTGCCGCCCATCAGCAGGTCATCGCCCGCACCGCCATCGAGCACGTCGTCACCGGCGCCACCGTAAAGCGTATCGTTACCGTCGCCACCCAGCAGGATGTCGTCGCCGCTGCCGCCGTTGAGGACGTCCTTGCCGGCGAAGCCGATCAGGATCTTGCCCGACTTGTCTCCGGTTGCAACACCGAGCGAGCCGCTGCCGAACACCACGCCTAGTTGTCCCAACGCCTCGCGCATTGCATCGCTCTGATATGTCTCGACGTAGGTGCGGAGTTCCGCACCGATATCGAAACCCTGCTGCAGCCAGTTGATGCCGAATGCGCGGGTCATGCCGGCCAGAATGAACGCAACGTCGGTTGCGCCCACGTCGCTTTGTGCGGCGTGCAGTTTTGAGGTCATGCCGGTAAAGTCGATATGCAGTTGACCGGCGTCGTTGACCTCGTAGACGATCGCGTCGAGATACGGCTTCCAGACCGTCTGCATTGCGACGGCCGTATAGACCGACTCGACCAGCGTGGACCATGCGCTGGCCACATACTCGCCGCGCGTGCCAGAGAGATTCACTGTACCGCTAGCGTTGGCGCCGAGCATCGTTCCGGACATCTTTTCCAGCACGGTAAGACGGCCGATCCAGTCAGCGTCGGCCGCATAGCCGGTAATCGTGCGCTTGCCGGCTTCCTTTAGTGCCTGCGACGTCGTCATGCCTGATGTCGCTGCCCACGCCTTGAGCAGCGGCTCGATCAATGCCTGTTGGGCGGCGGCTGATTTGGCATGGGTGATCTGTTCGAGCAGCGTGCGCAGTGCCGCGCCTTGCGGCGTGTCAAGGCTCGCCGCCTGCCAGAGGTCGCGCACGTTGCCTGCACCCTGTACATAGGGCATTGCGATAACGTCGTCGCGCAGGGGGATTGCTGTGTCGAATTGCTGGTGCAACGTGTCCTGGCCGAACCAGATTTCCTGCATGTCCCGCTCGACAGCTACACCGTCCACCATTTGCACGAACGAGCCGGTGCCTCGCACCATGTTGCCGTTTTCGAGCGTGCGGATCGTGCCGTCCTTGCTCAGGTTGATCGAGAGGATGCCGAGTTCGTCGAAACTCAGCAGCTCGCCGGATTGTGAGGTGCCGTCGCCGTTTGCATCGCGCCAGATTCTGAGCGACGACCAGATCGCGTCGTTGCGGTCGATGATGCCGTCTTTGTTGGCGTCGAAATCGCGGAGTGCGTCGAAGCCGTTCGCGGCGAGTGCGCCGTTCGCGAGCGGGGTGAAGTTGCTGAACAACTCGGCGCCGGAGTCGATGGTGCCGTTCCTGTTACGGTCGAACACGAGGAAACCGTCGCCCGCGCTAATCCAGCCGGTGTGCGTGCGGCTGCCGCTGTTGTCGAAATCGAAGTAGGCAGTGGACGTGTCTGGGTTGGTGGTGTGGATGCCGTCGCCGTCGATGTCGAGGATGAGGGGGTCGACAAGGTTCAATGTCTGGGAAAGCCATTTAAAGAAGCGGCCGATGCCAAAGGGAAGATCAAACTTGGAGTTGCCGCCTGAGCTGCCGCCGCTCGTCGAGGGATCGTATGCACCAGTGGGATCGTACTTCTTGAGCTTGCTTTCTTCTCCGGAATTCTTACTGTTACCGAAAATAGCATCGTTGATCTTTTGGGCAATCTCTCCCGCCGCCTGCATGGCCAAGTCATAGTTATTCTTATAGTATTGGTCCGCGTAGTATCCAACTAATATGCCCGCCGCTGCACCGCCCAGCACCGCCCATCCGGCCGGATTTGTTACTAGCGCGCCGCCCGCCAGTCCGCCAAGTACAACCTCCGCCACCGCCTGAGTCGCAGCACCCGTCGCGACTCCAAATGCGAACCCTCCCACCGTCTTAATACTGTCGCTGATGTCGCCACCCATTAGGCCACCAGTAACCGATTTGACCATGTCATACAATGACGTCGAGTCACTCGCGGAGCCAATAGGAGCCAATAGCCTTACCGTACAGGTTCGCTTCCGCGTCGGTATTGCGGATAAGAAGATCGGCTAAACGCCGGCCTACGGCAGGGGTAGCTTCAATTACAATAATCCCCGTATTCGTTATGATCGTCACTACGCTCATTTTTCACCCCGAACCAGACAAGCGACCTTCGCAAGCATCCAATATGAAAAAAGGGTCGCACACGTAAACAATGCCAATTGCAGAATTGCGACCGCGAACCAGACTATTGGCCAACTCGCTGCCAACTCACCTTTCATTGTTAAGCCTCCCCCGTCCATAATTGGCGATGTAATTATTTTAATGATAGTAAGTACGACCGCCGTAGCAATCAGCACCTTTCCAATTTTTATAGTTCTTGACATCACCACGATCGAAACACCGGTAGACAACAAGTTGTACAGTGATTCATACTTAGAATTTCCAGACGAAGTTTTCGTCGCACAAAATTTCCTGTTCTGTCCGCAAATTCCTCGAACAACAATATACCGATTACTCCATTTTTTCTCCAAAACTGGAGAAACTGGAACTCCGTCTTTCCAAAAGGCACCCCAAAATGGCTTCTCGACGAATATCCCGCACTGTGCAGTTACGGGGATGATGATCAAATAGAATACCCAGATCATCTCTTCCGGAAATATTTGTCCTGGACTACGAGCGAATATTACGGCCCAGCCGGCAGCAACGACTGCAAAAAAAAGCCCCGCATATGTAATCTTCTTTACCACCGCATACCTCCAACCCGTTTCACTGGAATCTAAATGTGACTCAACTTAGCAATTGATAAAATCTGACACAAAAATCATGTCGTCGCCCGGAGTACATCGACGAAGTCTCACGCAATAATTTTTTCGCGATTCGCACGCCAACCCGACGGGCGAAATATTTTCATCACTATAAACGTGTACCCCGCCAGAGTCATCGGCTTATACACAATTTCCAGCGTGACCGCCGGCACGTAACTTCTGCAATGTCTTGGCAGCGACATGAACCTCTTTGAGTCCCAGCCAAATAGCTTTCGTGCCGGGTTCGCCATCGCCCTTGCGGCCGAGGAATCCGCCCAGGCGCGCGATCAGGCGCAGCACCTCGTTGAGCTTGGGCTTGTCCGGCTGCTTGACGTCGGTCAGCAAATACGCGCCACGAATTTCATCGACATCGAAGAACAGTTCGGCATCCAGATCGGGGCAACTGCGACCCATGTGCATCAGACGGACGATTCGCCAAGCCACGACCAGAAACAGCGCCAGCGCGCGTTCGAGCCGTTCGATCGCGCCCAGTTGCAGCGCCTCGACCCGGCAACCGTTCTTCAGCACGTTGAACAAGATCTCGATTTCCCAGCGCGCCCGATACCAGTCGATCAGTTCAATCGCTTCCTGCAACGTCGTGGCTTCGCGGTTGGTCAGCAAGCGCCATTCGATCGGCTTGACGCCGCCTGGTGCATCAAACTCACGCGCCACCAGACACGTGGCCGCAACGCTCTGACCAACGCCTGCCGGCAGTTCGATGCGCCGCAACCATACGTGCTGACGCACCTGGCGCGCCTTCACGCCGTGACGCGAGCCCATCGTGAAGGCAATCTCGCCCAGCGGTGTGCCTTCTGTCGTCGCTGTCCATAGCTTGGCTCCCTCGGGCAGCGCGCGGTCGTGGGTCGAGCGAATCAGCCAATCCGCCGGCGTGCCCAACTCCTGCGCCCGCACCATCAGCGCGAGCATGTCTGCCTCGCGATCAGCGACGTACACCAGTCGCGTGTGTGGCAGGCTCGATGCCGTTTCCGCTACGCGCTCGTAACCCTCGATCCAGCGCAGGCTTTCCTTGAGGCCGCCGCGCTGGCCCTGCGCGTCCTTGGGCTCACGCGCCCACATCCATGCGTCGAGTACACCCAGCGGCACCCGCTCAGGCGTCACCGCATAGGTCGGATGCAAATACATCCCGCGCTGCATCTCATAAGACAGTGGCCCAAGGCCCGCGGCCTGCCGGCCGTTGAAATCCAGTTCCGTGGTGTCCTGCAGGCACAACACGACCGACTGAGCGGCCATTCGTTGCTCGGTCTGCCGCCAGTGCGGTTCCAGAATCGCACTCCACTCGACCTCGCCGTTGTCGAAGAAGCGGTACGCCGCCATCGTCTCGCCCCAGCCCCGACACGCCTGCGGCACGCCAGCCGTCGGCTTGGCCGCCAATCGTTCCATCAATGTCCTCGCTCGCTTGTTCAAGCGCGCGTCGCCAAGGTCGAGGTCAGCAAATTCGGTTTGCGTCCAGCACGGTGCTTCCAGGGCCAAGGCGTTCACGCAAAAAGCGAGAGTAAACGCGATGCGCCGAAAGTTTACAAGCCCCCGTCGATCTCATTGCCCGACGACGGTTTGTTCCGGCCTACGGTTGCGGAGGGCTGACTTGTGTATAAGACGATGCGCCAGAGTAGATGCGAGCAAAAACGAACAAGTTATCTTGCTATTTTGCTTTTCGTAATATTTCGCTGCGCTACTGAAATTCAATATGGGATTCCCGTGCGCAGACATCTCAAATATTTGCCTCTGTGAAACGCCCCAAGATTTACTTCTTCGCTCATACCGTCCGATTACCACATCCTTTCCATTTATTTTGTCGCCACCTCTAATTTCCAGGGGACAGAATCCTACACCAAGCCCCCATAGGTAATAGCCACATTGGTATATATGCAGCCCTGAGCGCTCCCTCAATGTTACGTACTCCGCGCCGCGATATTTTTTTCTAAGCTCCACCACGCCAGCCGAATATTTCAGCATGCCGCGCTCTGGTTGGGTATAAAGCAGGACTCTTATCGGGCCGCTTCCAAAATAGAAAATAGCTATTGCGAGACAAATTAATTTAAATATCCTATCAAGCATATTCACGATTATCTGGCTCAGCAAGTCGGCAGCAACAATCACTTCTCAGACACAGAAGTCCCGCTCATCTCGTTACAGCTAAACACTTGCCCGCGGCGTGATCGAATTGATGCATTCACAACTATTCCGATTCATCGCCCCCGAAATGTAGCTAGCATCGCACTGATTAGCCGAGCCGAGGGACATTCTGACGTGAGTCGTTACAGGCGATAAATTACAACATCGCTCCATCGAAAGCAAAATGAAATACTTGAAATTGACAAAAAATTACCTAAATGTGCAGATGACTATCGACCGGTTAATCGATAACCGCTCGTCGTCTTATATTTTCTTAAAAAATATCGCGTAGATTGAGATGATTTCCAATACCGTGGAATGCGCAACGACATGCTGTCCACACGGAGGTGCATATCCATCACCACCATCTTCTTAGTGCTCAAAGCTCCTTCGCCCACACCAACCTGCGGCCCCGAATTGCCTAGCGACATCCTCAATCCCGATCACCAAGGGATGCATTTCACTCCCCGCCTATCGCTTTACCGGCGGCCAACTGTGCGGCTAGAGCCCGCACTGGCAGCCTTCTGTTCACCCGCACAGCCCCTACCTACTCGACATTCAAAACCCGCACCCCAACCAACCGCACACCAAACCGATTGACGTTTTCTTCGATCTCCACCCGCTGCCCTGCATACCAATCATTCCGCGATCCGGTACCGTAAAAGCGGAGCTCGCGCCTAAGTGTCGGTTCGAGCAGATATACCCGTGTGCGGCATCCTTTCATCCAAGTTTCCGATCGCAAAACGAAGGTCTGGACATTGCGTATCTGCCACGGCGTCCAGCGGAACTCGGTCAGATTGGCGAGGTGAAAGAATATTGCAGCACCGCTGGCGATGAACAGTCCGGCGATTAGCGTGTGGGCCGCTCGCAGAACACGCGGCACGCTCAACGCCTGGGGCGGCCAGTTACCGCGCCTGACTGTCACCGCAAACTGAATCAGGCACGCGGTCGCGAGTACGGTGGCGCCAAGCGCCCAGGTCCCTATATAGGCTGGATAAATGAGCAGGTAATCGGAATCCAGTACAACCAGGCCGACAATTGACGCAATCCCCACTGCAAATAGTCCAAACAACAACGGGCGTCCTAAAGTCGGCACGCTCGTGTGCAGCACAACGCGATTTGTATCGCCAATCCATTCGCGAACGCCACCAAAGATATGGCGGGCGGCGTGAACATTCTTCGCCGTGTAAATGACAAAGCGTGCGCCGTGCGGTCCAAGCAGAATGATCGATGAAGCAAGCCTTGGCCCACGGCCAGTGCGATCCGGTTCCCCAACCTCCGCCGCAGGCCCCGTGAGAATCACCCTCGGCCGATCTCTGAATTGCACGCGCTGAAAACCGCGGTGAACATCGCCAGAACGACCGACGGTTACAGGCGGTGCCGTTAGCCCACCGATCAATATCCGACGGAAAGCAAATCCGCCCACAGCAAGTGCCATAGGCAAACGCATCCAATAGACACCAAACAAAGCGCCTGTTATGGCCGTGCCCAAGACTGATAGAGTACAAACAGCGTCATGATCATCCACAGAAGATTGACGATGAAGTATCTGATGCGATAACCGGTTGAAAACGTTATCCGGAAAGCGTCAGTAGCGGCGTTGTAGTCGGTGGAAGCGGCCATGAATACGATAGAAGTGTCGGAGGGGCGGCAATCAATCCTTTCACACCGAAAGAATCGGCCGCGAATCTATCGCATCGAACCAAAGTGCGGTATCAGGCACTTCTGACAGCGTCGTCGGAATTTATGGAAGTGAGGGGCCTCAGCCCTCGCCCCTTACGCTCGTTCAAAGCATCACACGTCGTAAACGCAAAAACGGCGAAGCCTTGCTTCGCCGTTCTGGAGTACCTTGGCTGCGCCTCGCCGCTCAATCCTCAATCATCTCCAACCCCTCCGCACTCCGATCCGCCACCCCGGCCCACGCCCCCGCCGCCAACCCGAGCACCGCGACCTCCTCCGTCGTCAACGGCTGCAACCGAGCACAAAGACTGTCAATCTCATCCCACGCCCCCCGTTCCAGCGCCTCAACCACCGTCAGCAGCAACCCCAACACGCCCTGCCGATGCAAAATGCCCGCCTGAATCGGCCGCGACAGCGTCAGCACATTCAGCGTGCTTTCAAGTGAACCACCAAACACCGCATCGACAAACGAAAACACGCCGGTCAGAAACGCCGCATCCGCTTCATCACGCCCCGCCTCGGGCAAACGTTCGATGGCCAGTTCCATGAAGCGCGCCCGGGTCGCCGCGAGTTGCAGCAAGGGATCGTCTTCCAGCGCGACCTTGCGGCCGTCCGCGTAGAGCAGCAACTGGGTCCAACGGGCGATCCGATTGGTGCCGGTCGCATTGATCGCTTCGCGCAGCGTACTGACCTTGTGGCCGACAGCGAGGCCGCTCGAATTCGCGAGCTTCATCAGATGCATCACCAGCACGGGATTGAGCTTCAGTTCAGCTTCGAGTTGCGCGACGGTCGGCTCGCCCGCCAGCAGTTGCAGCAGATTCAGCAAGGCATGGCGCGGCGCGCTGACACGGCGCGTCATCGACGTCTGCGGACGCGCGAAAAAGTACCCTTGAAAACGGTCGAAGCCGAGTTCATGCGCCATTTCGAAGTCGTCCTGGGCATCGATGCCCAGCGCGACCAACAGCTTGCCCGCGGCCTTGAGCACGCTCGCCAGCTTGGGCAACAACGCCCGCGGGGCACGCATGAAATCGATCTTGACGACCTCCGCGTACGGCAGCAGTTTGGCGAACGTCTCGTTGGGCTGGGTCACTTCGTCGAGCGCAAAACGATAGCGCCGCGTGTGCAACTGAACGATCCGCGCGACCAGCGCGTCGTCAACCTCCATCGACGGCGACAGCTCGAACATGAAACGCGCAGCCGGCAGACGCAGGATCGAATCGTCGAACAGCATCTCGCGGCTTACGTCGACGTACGCCGGATGCCCGGTGAGCGCACCGCGTACATTGCTATGGATCAGGCCGCGCACAATGGCTCGCGCCAATAGTTGCGCCGCCTCAGGCGCGCGGCCCGGCAAGGCGTCGGCATCCGTAGCCGAATCACCGGCATGCGCCGCAGCCGCGCCCGCTTCGACGCCCGCCGGCAACGCCGGCGCGCGCACTTTGATCTCGTAGCCGCACAGCATGCCGTCCCGATTCAGAATCGGCTGACGCGCGAAGCTGGCATTCAATTGTGCATCGGCCGTGGCGCCCGTCTGGCCCGGATTCTCGATTGCGATGGTGGTCATTCCGCTCCCCGCGAAGCGCCGCCCAGGCGCTTCCTGCCGTATTTTTGGTCTTTGCTGCACCAAGCGCGCGCATCCAGGTCCTGAGGCCCGTGGCGCGTGCGGTGCGGCGCGCCCGGCGATTTTAGCGCAGCCCACCGTGCGCGGACATGTCCACGCCGCAATATCTCGAAATAATTGGGTGCTCGTCTCAATAAAGGCCGCAAGAGAATCGACGATACTCCTGTGCAGTGCAAAAGCGTTCCATCGCCCGCGCTACCCGCCTTTAACCACCAAGGAAAATCATGGACGTCAAAAGCGTGCTGTCAAATGCCTTCGCGATGCCGATCACGAGCCCGGCGTTTCCAATGGGCCCCTATCGTTTCATCGACCGGGAATTCCTGATCATCACCTACCGCACGGATCCGGACAAACTGCGCGCTGTGGTGCCCGAGCCGCTCCAGATCGGTGAGCCGCTGGTGCACTACGAATTCATTCGCATGCCCGATTCGACCGGCTTCGGCGACTACACGGAAAGCGGTCAGGTGATCCCGGTGTCGTACAACGGCGTGGCGGGCGGCTATACGCTCGCGATGTATCTGGACGACCATCCGCCGATTGCCGGTGGCCGCGAATTGTGGGGCTTTCCGAAGAAGCTCGCCAAGCCCCTTCTCGAAGTGCACACGGACACGCTCGTCGGCACGCTGGATTACGGCCCGGTGCGCATCGCCACCGGCACGATGGGCTACAAACATCGGCAACTGGATCTCGCCCAGCAACAGAAACGTCTGGAGACGCCGAACTTCCTGCTGAAAGTGATTCCGCACGTGGACGGCACGCCGCGCATTTGCGAACTGGTGCGCTACTACTTGCAGGACATCACCCTTAAAGGTGCATGGACAGGTCCCGCCGCGCTTCAATTGGCACCGCACGCGCTGGCCCCGGTGGCGGAATTGCCGGTGCTCGAGATCGTCGAGGCGCGCCATCTGGTTGCCGATCTAACGCTCGGACTCGGTGAAGTGGTATTCGATTATCTGAAATAGCATTAGTCACCAACGCTTTCGGCGCCATAGCGCGCCGAGTCATTCTGATAAACGGCCGCTTGCGGCCGTTTCTTATTTCGAGATGCCAAGTTAAGAACGAGTGCCAATAATCGAAAAAATTTGATGCTGGTATTGTGAATAATCAAAAGGACCGTGCACGCTAGAATCAATCCATCCCAGCCGATGGCCGCGTCGAAGCCCATATCCGAAATACCATGTCCGATCGGAATCTACAGCCATCCTTTCATCACATTTACTTCGTTATACGAATGACATAACAAAACACAAACTCATTCGAATAACGCCCCACCTTCCCTGCCACCACCAGAGACGACCCTCACCATGAAAATCAACTCCATTCTGCCCAATGCGTTTTCCATGCCGGTGACAAGCCCCGCCTTCCCGATGGGCCCGTACCATTTCGTCGACCGGGAATTCCTGATCGTCACGTATCGCACGGATCCGGCAAAGCTGCGCGCGGTCGTGCCCGAGCCACTCGAGGTGCACGACCCGCTGGTACATTTCGAATTCATCCGCACGCCGGATTCCACGGGATTCGGCGACTACACCGAGAGCGGCCAGGTCATCCCGGTCACCCTCGACGGCGTCGCCGGCAACTACACGCTGGCCATGTACGTGGACGATCATCCGCCCATCGCCGCCGGCCGCGAACTGTGGGGCTTCCCGAAGAAGCTCGCGCGACCTGAACTCGTCGTTCACACCG
Source organism: Paraburkholderia sp. RL17-337-BIB-A (assembly GCF_046025895.1). Lineage (NCBI taxonomy): Bacteria > Pseudomonadati > Pseudomonadota > Betaproteobacteria > Burkholderiales > Burkholderiaceae > Paraburkholderia > Paraburkholderia sp. RL17-337-BIB-A. The sequence goes on from NZ_JARESY010000001.1 coordinate 2,885,914, forward strand.
ACACGCTGATAGGCACGCTCGATTACGGCCCGGTGCGCATCGCCACTGCCACCATGGGCTACAAGCACTACTCGCTCAACCTCGCCAAAGAACGCAAGCGGCTGGAGATGCCGAACTTCCTGCTGAAAGTGCTGCCGCATGTGGACGGCAAGCCGCGCGTGTGTGAACTGGTGCGCCACTACCTCGACAATATCGAACTGAAAGGCGCCTGGACCGGGCCTTCGTCGCTGCAACTCTCACCCCATGCGCTCGCGCCGGCGGCCGACCTGCCCGTGCTCGAAATCGTCGAGGCACGCCATCTGATTGCCGATCTCACACTCGGAACGGGCGAACGGGTATTCGACTATCTGGGTCACTCGCAGATTGTCGCTGCGCCGCCTCCTCGCCGTGTGCGAGCCTCTTCATCGAACTTCTTTGGAAGTCTGACCAAACATATCTAGATGATGAACAGTGTCATCGGCAAGATCGCTGTCGTGACCGGCGCGGCCGGCGGCGTCGGTGAACAGATCGCACTGGCGCTGGCACGCGCCGGTGCGGTTGTCGGCGTCGCCGACCTCAACCTGCAGGGAGTCAAGGAAGTTGTACAACAGATCCGAAAGAGCGGCGGCACGGCCGTCTGCATGGCAATGGACGTCACGAACGAGAACGCTGTCAACGAGGGCATCGATCGGGTGATCGCACAGTTCGGCGCGCTCGATGTCCTCGTCGCGAACGCCGGCGTCCAGATCCTCAATCCGCTTGAAAGCAATTCGTTTTCCGACTGGCGGAAGATGCAGGCGACCCACGTCGACGGGGCGTTTCTGACTACGCGCGCAGCGCTCAGGCACATGTACCGGGACGACCGTGGCGGCGTTGTGATCTACATCGGCTCGGTGGATGCTCAGGACACCTCGCCGCTGATGTGCGCGTACGCCGCGGCGAAACACGCGTTACTCGGGATCGCTCGCGTACTTGCCAAAGAAGGCGCGCCGCACAACGTGCACGCGTATCTGGTTTGCCACGGCGCCGGGGACGACGATGTGGTCAGGCACGTGGCGCCTCGCGGCGGCGCCGACACCTCGTTCACGACCGCACACGAAGTCGCGCAGACGGTCCTGCATTTGGCGAACAGCTCAACCCGCCCTTTAGCCACGCATTCGCCACTCGACTGTGTAAAGTGACGCCGCAATGCAAACCGGCCGCGCAGGCGGCCGGTTTGCATACAACGGACAACAGCGCTCGGGTCTTACTTCAACACGACCTTCACGTCGAAGTACTTCGCGGCGAAACGGTCGATCGTGCCGTCGGCCTTCAGTTCCTTGAGCGCCTGGTTCAATGCGTCCTTCAACGCCTTGTCGCCCTTGCGGATACCGAAGCCCACGCCCGCGCCGAGCAGCTTTTCGTCGGTGACGGCCGGCCCGGCGAATTCGAAGCCCGCGCCTTGCGGCTTTTTCAGGAAGCCCTTCGAAGCCGCTTCCGCGTCCTGGAACGCGGCGTCCAGACGACCCGACGCGAGGTCGGCATAGATCTGATCCTGCGTCTGATACGGCACGACGTCGACACCCGCCGGTGCCCAGCGCGCCTTCGCATACGCTTCCTGAATCGTGCCTTGCAGCACGCCGACGTGCTTACCCTTGAGCGAGGCCGGCGTAGGCAGCAGACCACTGCCCTTCTTCGCGATCATCTGATTCGGGATCGTGTAGATCGGATCGGTGAAGTCGATGGCCTGGCGGCGCTGTTCCGTGATCGTCATGTCCGAGTTGATCGCGTTGAACTTGCGCGCTGCCAACGCCGGAATCAGGCCGTCGAACGAATTCTCGACCCACACGCACTTCGCCTTCAGTTTTGCGCACACGGCATTGCCGACATCGATATCGAAACCTTGCAGCTCGCCCGCCGGGGACTTCGATTCGAACGGCGCGTACGACGCCTCGACGCCGAAGCGCACTTCCTTGATCTCCGCCGCCGTTGCGGTTGCTGCCGTTACCGTTGCCGTTGCCGTCGCGAACAGCGCGAGCGTGGCCATGTTTCGCCAATTCATCTTCATTACGGGTGTTCCTCTACGGTATTGAATAAGACGGAGCCGAATCCGGGGTAAGCATGATTGCCGCGCCAAAATTGCGATTCAAACTCATGCGGCCAGTGTGGTGCAGCGCAACGGCCGCGAGGGCGGGATTGTACAGAGGAGCGCGCATTCAGACGAGCTTCGAGAGCGTTTCCTCAGTGGTCTCGACCACCAGCAGACCCGCGCGCAAACCCGGCTTGACCGTCGCGTTGGGAAACACGATCCGTTCTTCGTCGTGACGCACGATGTAGCGATAGTCGCCGTCGCGTGCGAGCACGGTGTCCTTTACAAAGGGCGTGAAATTCGGCACATCCGCGGCAACCAGCAATTCGAATGCTTCGCTTTGCTTGGTGAGCTGGTCGATCACGGTGAATACGCGCGGCATCGGCGTGGGCACGTTGCCGTTCTTTGTACCGGCCAGCAGATGGCGCAATGCCTCGTCCGCGCCGGCGAAACGCGTCAGATTGTTCTGCCCGAAGGGGCGCACCTTGCCGAGTTCGAGCGTACATGCTTCGGCGCCGCATGCTTGCGCGGTGAAGTGCGAGTACGTGTTGCCCTTGGTGGTGTGCAATAGAACCGCACTAATGCGCGCTTCGCCGAGCCACTCGAACATTGCGCGCGAAAACGGCTTGCCGGTATGCGGCAACAAGGCGAACTGCTCAAAAGCCGAAGCGCGGATCGCCGTGTGCATGTCCACGTGCCAACGGGCGCCCGGCTCTTGCGAGGCAGCGGCAAAGAACTGCGTTGCCGCCCGCTCCAATGCCGCCGCGCGCGGCGCTTCGTGGCTGTGCGGCAGCTGCGTGTGACGTCCGCTAAAAAGGCGGTTCAGATCGTCGTCGCGATAACGGCACGCGTCGCGCATTGCATCGACGTTGCCGAGAATCACCAGCACGCGGCATCTCAACGCCGCGCCGCCATCTGCGATATCGCGCACGAGACGCGACAGCAGCTCGATCGGCGCGGTTTCATCACCATGCACGCCGGCAGAGGCGAGCACACTGCGCACACCTTCTTCCTGCTTTGTCGGCTCCATGAGCAGCACGCCGTCGTCGAGCCATGACCAGCGCACGCTATGGTTAGCGCACGCACCCTGCGCTTCGAGCGCGCCAGGCCGCATGCCCGCCAAGGTGTAGGCGAGGAAATCGTCGAGCATCGGAATCGACATGCCGCGCTCAGCGCTGGAAGTCATACAGCGAACCCAGACCGAGAATCTGCGTCAGTTCATCGAGCGCGGTGCGCGACTCGGCGAGCAATTGCGGGTCGGTCAGATCGGACGGCGCAAGACGATCGCGGTAATGCTTTTCGATCCACGTATCGAGGCGGCCGAACAGCTTGTCATTGATCCACACGCCAGGCGTCACCGCCGCGCGCTCCGCATCGCTCAACACCACGCGCAGCCGCAAACATGCCGGACCGCCGCCGTTCTTCATGCTTTCGCGCAGATCGAAAACGAGCACATCGTCGATCGGGCCGGTGTGCGAAGTCAGATCGTCCAGATACGCGCCCACACGCGCGTTTTCGCGGCACTCCTGCGGCACCACTAGCACCTGCTTGCCGTCCGGGCGTGTCAGCAACTGGCTGTTGAACAGGTACGACGTGACTGCGTCGGACACGCTCACTTGCGCGTCGGGTACTTCGATCACGTTGAACTCGGCTTTCAGCCCGGCGAGCTTCGTGCGCAATTCGTCGTAGACCGCTTTCTGTTCGACAAACGCGAGTTGATGGCAGAACAGCGTGTTGCGATTGCCGACGGCGATGACGTCGTTATGGAACACGCCCGCGTCGATCACGTCGGGATTCTGCTGCGCGTACACCGTGGCCGCTTCGGCCAGACCGTGACGATGCGCGACCGCGCGGCTCGCCTCGAACGTCTGACGCGCGGGGAAACGCGTGGGCTCCGGTCCGCGGCGATATTCACTGCGGCCGTACACGAAGAATTCGACGCCATGTGTGCCGTATTCCGAGGAGAAACGCGTGTGGTTCGCCGCGCCTTCGTCGCCGAGAGCGGGCGTGCCGGGCAAGGCCTCGTGCACAGCAAAACGATCGGCATCGCTGAAGATCGCGCGCAACGTGCGGCGCGTCGATTCATGCTCGATCGCGCGATGCAGCTTGCTGCACAGATTGGCCGGCGTGAAATGCACGCGGCCGTCGTGCGTATCGGCCGACGGACTGACCGTCGCCGCATTCGCGGTCCACATCGCCGAGGCCGAACTCGCCGCGGCCAGCAACTCGGGCGCATCTTTGGCGACGCGTGCGATCACCGTGGCGTCGTCGCCGGAAAAGCCAAGTTCGCGCAACAGGCGCATCGAAGGACGTTCCTGCGGCGGCAATACACCCTGATGAAAGCCGAGCTCGGCCAACTGCTTCATCTTGCGCAGGCCTTGCTTCGCGGCCGCTTTAGGATTCGCAATCGACTTGTCGTTGCTCTGCGACGCGACGTTGCCGAACGAAAGTCCCGCGTAATTGTGGGTCGGACCGACGAGACCGTCGAAATTGGCTTCAGTGGCTTGCATCGTCGATCCTTAGAATTGAAGACCCGGCGAAACGCTCGCGGGCATTTGCAGTTGCGCGCTTTCGACGGAAGCCATCGGATACGCACAGTAGTCGGCGGCGTAGAACGCGCTCGGCCGGTGATTGCCCGAACGCCCCGGGCCACCGAACGGTGCGCCCGACGACGCCCCATTGGTCGGCCGGTTCCAGTTGACGATGCCGGCGCGGATGGTGCGCTGGAAATGCGCCCACAGCGCTTCGTCGTCGGCGAGCAGGCCGGCGGAAAGGCCGAACTCGGTGTCGTTGGCCTGGTCGAGCGCTTCGTCGAAGGTGCCGTAGCGGACGATCTGCGCCAGCGGTCCGAAATGTTCTTCGTCCGGCAGGTCCTTCACGGCGGTCACGTCGAGAATCGCGGGCGTGACGAAGCCGAGTTGCGGATCGCGCTGCTCCATCTTCAGCAGCGCTTTCGCGCCATCGGCGAGCAGGCGCTCCTGCGCCGCGACGAGGCGCGAAGCCGCACGCGCGGAGATCACCGCGCCCATGAACGGCTGCGGCTCGGCGTTGTATTCGCCGACGCTGATGCGCGAAGTCACTTCGGTCAGGCGTTCCACAAAGCGGTCGCCGAACGCGTCGTTCGGTACGAAGATACGGCGCGCGCACGTACAACGCTGCCCGGCCGACAGAAACGCCGACTGAATCGTGTGATGCACGGCGGCATCGACATCCGCCACCGGCCCGATCACGAGCGGATTATTGCCGCCCATCTCCAACGCGAGGACAATCTCCGGACGGCCGCCGAATTGCTTATGCAGCAATGTTCCGGTATCCGAACTACCCGTGAAGAACAAACCGTCAATCTGCCGATGATTGGCGAGCGCAATGCCCGTCTCTTTCTCGCCTTGTACGAGGTTCAGCACGCCCGCTGGCAAGCCCGCATCGCGCCAGATCTGCACCGTGAGCGCCGCCACGCCCGGCGCGAGTTCGGACGGCTTGAACACCACCGCATTCCCCGCAATCAGCGCCGGGACGATATGCCCGTTCGGCAAATGACCCGGGAAGTTATACGGCCCGAACACCGCGACCACGCCATGCGGACGATGCCGCAACACAGCCGTGCCATCGGCCATCGGCGAACGCTTTTCGCCGGTGCGCTCGTTATAGGCCTGAATCGAAATCTCGACCTTCGCCGCCATCGAAGCCGCTTCCGTGCGCGCTTCCCACAGCGGCTTGCCGGTCTCGCGACCGATCGCTTCGGCAAGCGCTTCCTTGCGTTCGGTCACGAGCGCGGCGAAGCGGCGTACCACGCCGCAACGCTCGTCGAGGCTCAACGCCGACCACCGGGCAAACGCACGCCGCGCGCTGCGCACCGCACGATCGACGTCGTCCGCCGACGCGCTGTTGCCTTGCCAGACCGTCGCGCCCGTACCCGGGTTACGCGACGCGAATGCGGGTCCTGTGCCGGCGGCCCATTCGCCGTCGATGAGAAGCTCGCTCATGATCATCCTTGTTTATGTTTCAGCGGCAGCACCCGCACCGGGTCGCCTGCCTTGACGTCGAGTGCGGCCGCCTCGGCGGCGCTCATACGGAACACGCCGTCTTGCGGCACGCCCGCGGCCGCGCCGACGCGAAAATCGCCCAGCGACGTATTCGATACCAGCGAACGCGGCGCATCCTGCGGCGCGCCCGCCGGCACGTCGGCGATTTCGACCGGCACCACCACGCTCTCGCGCACCGTGCGCAAGTCGGCGATATGGCATTCGAGCACCGGGCCTGCGTCGAAAATATCGACATGATTCTCATAGCGCAGCCCCTCCGATTCGAGCATGCGGCGCGCCGGAATCGTGTCGCTATGCGTGAGGCCGACGCATTCCTGCGCTTCTTCCGGCAGCAGTTCGACATACACCGGATAACGCGGCATCAGCTCAGCGAGAAACGCCTTGCGGCCGTGCGAGCTCAGATAGTCCGCCGCGTTGAAATCGATCTGGTAGAAATGCGAGCCGACCGCACGCCAGAACGGCGAGGTGCCTTGCGCATCGAAATGGCCACGCAATTCCGCGCACAGACGCTGCGGAAAACGCTCACGGAACTGCGCAAGAAACATGAAGCGCGAACGCGACAGCAACCCGCCTACACCGCTCGTGCGGTAACGCGGGCTCAGAAACAGCGAACACACTTCGGCGTAACCCGTGAGGTCATGCGAAATATTCAGCGCGCGCATGCGTGTCCAGATGCCGAGATCCTGGCTCGCGTGCACGACCGTGCTCACGCGGTAGTTGTAGAACGGTTGCTGCAGACCGACTGCGGTTTCGATGCCGCATACGCCGGCCACGTCGCCGGTCTCCGTGTCTTCCATCACGAAGAAGTAACCCGCTTCGTGCGGTTCGGCCTTGTCTTCCATCGTGCGGCGCGCACGTTCAACCCGCGCCGCCAGTGCCTCGCGATCCGGCTTGAAGGTCGTGAGGCCGGGCCCGGTCTCTTGCGCCAGCCGCATGAGCGCGTCCACATCGCCTCGTTGCACAACGCGAACGACGATCATTGTGCGTCTCCCGTCAATGCTTCCTGATGCGGTTGATGCAGCGGCACGCAGCGTACCGCGTCGCCCTCCTGCACGCCGAGTGCGGCACGCGCCGCATGCGACAACGACGCACCGCTTGTCTCGCCGCCCGGCAATTCACCGAGCACGCAGCGGAACTCGCCATCCGCACCGTTATGCGCGATCAGATACGTCGAGCCGCCGGCAGCCGCGCTGGCCTCCCGCACCACACGCGTTTCATTGCGCGTCACGCAGGCGCTGCGATCCACCTGCGCGGTCAGCACCGGACCCGCGTCGAAAATATCGATGAAGCGATCCGTCTCGAAGCCTTCTTCAAGATGAATCTCATACGCGAGCAGCGCTTTCGAATCGGGCTCGCCGAGCACGCGCTGCGCCGCTTCCGGCAGCAACGGCACGTAGATCGGATAGGTCGGCATCACTTCGGCGATGAAGGTGCGGCTGCGACCACCCGATTCGATTTCGATGTCGGCGAAATCGCGGCCGAAGAATTTGCGGCCCACCGCTTCCCAGAACGGCGACACGCCTGAGTCGTCCGTGACGCCGAGCAGCAGCGAAAACACTTCAGACGTGAAACGCTTGCGATTCGCGGCGATGTACATCATCCGCGCCCGCGACATCAGATGCGCGGCCGCATCGCCGCGCAGCGACGGATCGATGTAGTAACCCGCCAGGCGGCTCTTGCCAGTCAATTCATGCGACATGGTCAGCGCGTGAATCTTGCGGTTCACGTGCAACTCGCGCGACGCATGAATCAGTGCGTCGTTGCGAAACGCGTAGAACGGGTCCGCATAACCGGCTGCGGCGACGATGCTCGCCGTGCCCATCAACTTGCCGCTCGGTGCATCCTCGAGCACGAACAGATAGAACTCTTCGCCCGGAAAATCGACGTCCGCGCGAAACGAGTCTTCCGATAACGCGACGCGCGCTTCGAGCGCGCGCCGGTCGTGCGGCAGCGAATGCAGCACCGGTTGCGCGGTGCGCGCCATATGTTCGAGCGCATCGAGATCCGCGAGGCGGCTTGGACGTACGAAGAGCATCATCGTTCCTGTTGAATGTGACGCATGATCAATGCAATGACTCCGTGCTTCAGCTCAGTGTGGTGGCTCAGTACTGTCGATCAATGCGGTCGATCAGTGCGGTCGATCGGTGCCGTCGATCAGTGCGGCGCCGTTTCGGCTTTCGCGCCGACGATCTCTTCGATCGCCTTAGCCAGACGCGCGAAGCCTTCGTTCATATCGTCGAGCGGCATGATCAGCGACGGCACGAAACGCAGCACGTCCGGGCCCGCCATCAGCATGATCACGCCATGCTGACCCGCGGCCGTGACGAAATCTTTTGCGCGGCCCTTGAACGCATCGGTCAATTCAGCGCCGATCAACAGGCCCTTGCCGCGCACTTCCTTGAATAAGCCAAAGCGTTCGTTCAGTTTCGCGAGATGGCCCTTCAATGCCTCGCTGCGGCTACGCACGCCTTCAAGCACCTTCGGGTCGCTGATCAGCTCGACCACCTTCTCCGCGATCGCCGCGCCCAGCGGATTGCCGCCGTAAGTCGTGCCATGCACGCCGACCTTGAAGTGGGCGGCCAGTTCGTTGGTGGTCAGCATCGCGCCGATCGGGAAACCGTTGCCGAGCGCCTTCGCGGTGGTCAGGATATCCGGCGTCACGCCGGTGTCCTCGTACGCGTAGAAGTAACCGCTGCGGCCCACACCCGTCTGTACCTCGTCAAAAATCAGCAACGCGCCGTGCTGATCGCAGGCTTCGCGCAAGGCCTTCAGGAATGCAGGATCGGCCGGGATCACGCCGCCTTCGCCCTGGATCGGCTCGACGATCACCGCGCACGTCTTCGCGCCGATCGCTTTCTTTGCCGCTTCGATATCGTTGTACGGCAAATGGATGATGCCGGCCGGCACCGGACCAAAGCCTTCCGAATACTTCGGCTGGCCACCCACGCTCACGGTGAAGAACGTGCGGCCATGGAACGACTGCATGAACGAGATGATTTCGACTTTGTCCGCGCCATGACGCTCGAACGCGACGCGGCGCGCCAGCTTCAGCGCGGCTTCGTTCGCTTCCGCGCCCGAGTTGGCGAAGAACGCGCGGTCGGCGAAGGTCAGGTCTTCGAGACGCATCGCGAGACGCAGCACCGGCTCATTGGTGTAACCGTTACCGATGTGCCACAGCTTGCCACCCTGTTCGTGCAGTACCTTCAGCAGTTCAGGATGCGCATGACCGAGCGCGGTCACCGCGATACCGCCGGCGAAGTCAATGTAGTCGCGGCCTTGCGTATCCCAGACGCGTGAGCCGAGACCGCGATCCGGCACGAAGGCGGCGGGCGAAAACACCGGCACCATGACTTCGTCGAAGGTCTGGCGTGTCACAGTCAGGTCGTTCATGGCAAATCCTCGTTACGGTTGAGAGGTAATACACGTAGTGTAGGAAACCGCGAGCAATACGTCTTGCGCATACGCGACGCTTTCTATGAGCTTCCGGGCGGATCGGTCGCGAGTGGGTCGCGAGTGAGTCGTTTAATCCGCCTCGTCAGGCCGTTCGATCAACGCGGCAGGCCGCGGCTCACTGGCCGCGGCGCCCGTCGCGCCGGTCTGCTTGTCGATCCAGTTACGACGATCCTCGCGCGGTGTGACACCAAAGCGTTCGCGGTACGCATTCGAAAAGTGCGCCGCCGACGAAAACCCGCAAGCAAGACTGATCTGCACCACCGATTTGCTGGTGCGCTGCAATTGCGTGCGCGCTTTCGAAAGCCGCAGGCCAAGATAGTATTTGGACGGCATCGAGCCGAGATACTGGCGGAACAGGCGCTCCAACTGACGCCGCGAGACGCCGACCAGACCCGCGATTTCATCGGTGGTCAGCGGGTCTTCGATATTCGCTTCCATCAGCATCAACGCATCGTTCAGACGCGGATGGCGCTCGCCCGGCGCGGTCACGAACGGAATGCGCTGCCGCTCCTCGCCCGCGCGCAACACGCCGACGCCCAGCGTGTCAGCGATCCGGTCCGCGAGTTCAGGCCCGTGATCGCGGCCGATCATTGCGAGCATGAAGTCGACGGTGGCCTGACCGCCCGCGCAAGTTGCGCGATCACGGTCGATTTCGAAAATCTGTTGGGTGACGATCGAGCGCTCGAACTGCTCGGAGAACTGCTGATAGGTTTCCCAGTTGACACTCACACGATAACCGGACAACTGCCCCGCCATCGCCAGCCACCAGACGCCGTGATGAATGCCGGTGACGAGCGGCGTGCGTTGCCCGACGCGCGACAGACTGGCAAGAAACAGCCGGTAATCGGCGAATTGCTGGAACCGCTCGCTGACGATGATCAGCCAGTCGCACGAGACCGCATCGCCGAAGGCGGCATCGGCCGGCCATTGCGCGCTGCCCGACAAGGGCACCGGGCGGCCGTCCCATGAACACACCTGCACGCGGTACAGCGCCCGGCCGTCGATTTCGTTGGCGAGATTGAGCGCGTCGACGATCGGCCCGACGCCCGACATCGACACCGGCGGCAAGGCGACGATCGCGACCTGCGTGGTGCGAGCCGGGTTGGACGGGCGAGCCATCATCTATTGATAAACCGCGAATGGAACGTGAAAAGCGCGAGCCGCGCGTTACTTCAGACTGCCGGACAGGAACTGCTTGAGCCGTTCGCTACGCGGCGTGGTCAGCACCTCGGCGGGCAAGCCCTCTTCTTCGGTACGGCCCTGGTGCAGGAACATCACGTGATTCGACACGTTGCGCGCGAAACCCATTTCGTGCGTGACGACGATCATCGTGCGGCCTTCTTCGGCGAGCTTCTGCATCACCTTCAGCACTTCGCCGACCAGTTCGGGGTCGAGCGCCGAGGTGGGTTCGTCGAACAGCATCACGTCAGGGTTCATCGCCAGCGCACGCGCAATGGCCACGCGCTGCTGCTGGCCGCCCGACAGATGCGACGGATACTGCTTTTCCAGACGCGGCGCGAGACCCACCTTCTCGAGATATTCACGCGCGCGCTCTTCGGCTTCGCGGCGCGACATGCCGAGCACATGAATCGGTGCTTCGACGATGTTCTCGATCACGTTCATGTGCGCCCACAAGTTGAAGTGCTGGAACACCATCGCGAGTTTCGTGCGGATGCGTTGCAGCTGCTTGTGATCGGCCACTTCCAGATTGCCGGCGCGGTCGGCTTTGGTTTTCACCATTTCTCCGTCGACGACGATCTGCCCTGCGTTTGGCCGTTCAAGAAAATTGATGCAGCGCAGAAAGGTGCTCTTGCCCGACCCGCTCGCGCCGATGATGCTGATCACGTCACCCTTATTCGCGTTCAGCGACACACCCTTGAGCACTTCGTTGTCGCCGTAGCGCTTGTGGATGTCCTGAACGGCGAGCTTGCAAGCTTCGGTTTGAGTGGTGTGGAGCAAGATGCTCTCCCTTTGAAAATACGGATCAAATCAGACTACGTGACGGCGCGCGCCAGCCGCGCCGCTGCGTCGAAACACGCCTCGTCAGTGCGTGCGCACCGCCAGGTAGCCCAGCCAATGACGCTCGGCACGGCGGAACAAGGCTACCAGTGCGAACGACACCACCAGGTAAATCAGCGCCGCGAGTCCGAACGAATCGAACGACCGATACGTGGCCGAATTCGCATCGCGCGCCACTTTCAGGATGTCCGGCACCGTGGCCGTAAACGCGACCGTGGTGGCGTGGAGCATCAGGATGACTTCGTTACTGTACAACGGCAGCGCCCGGCGCAGCGCGGACGGTATCACAATGCGGCGATACATCGTGAACCAGCTCATGCCGTAAGCACGGGCCGCTTCCACTTCGCCGTGCGAAGTGGAACGGATCGCGCCGGCGAAGATCTCGGTGGTGTACGCGCAAGTGTTCAGTGCGAAGGCGAGGATCGCGCAGTGAAAACCGCTGCGGAAAAACGCATCCAGCAATTGATGCGAGCGCACGAATTCGAGGCTGTACATGCCGGTGTAGATCAGCAACAGTTGCACGTACAACGGTGTGCCGCGAAACACGTATGTGTAAAGACGCACGGGTGTCGACAGCCAGCGCTTCTTCGACACACGCGCCACCGCGAGTGGAATTGCCGCGCAAAAGCCGATCCCGACCGATGCCACCAGCAACCACAGCGTGACCGCCAGGCCGGACATGCGCTGACCGTCCCAGTATAGGAACGCACGCCAGAATTGATTGAGAATGTCGATCATGGTCTTAGAGCTCCGCGTGCCGCACGCCGATTGAATAGCGCTTTTCCAGCCAGATCAGCACGAGATTCGACGCGGTGGTGATCGCCAGATAGATCAAGGCGGCGACCAGAATGAAGAAGAACATGTTGAAGGTGCTCTTGCCGGCGTCCTGGGCGGCTTTGACGACATCGGCGAGGCCGATGATCGACACCAGCGCCGTGGCCTTGACCAGCACCTGCCAGTTGTTGCCGATGCCGGGCAGCGCGAAGCGCATCATCTGCGGAAACAGGATGCGCGTGAATACGCGTGCGCCGCTCATGCCGTACGCACTGCCGGCTTCGAGCTGACCGCGCGGCACCGCGAGAAACGCGCCGCGGAAGGTTTCGGTGAAATACGCGCCGTAGATGAAGCCGAGCGTCAGCACCCCGGCCACGAAGGGATCGATATCGAACTGCGGCAGGTTCAGGGCGTCGGTGAGATTGTTGACGGCGATCTGGATGCTGTAGAAGAGCAGCAACATCAGCACGAGGTCGGGCACCGAGCGGATCAGTGTCGTATAGCCGGTGGCGATTGCCCGCAGGGGGCGGTTGAAGAAGAGTTTCGCCGCTGCGCCCGCGAGGCCGAGCAGCACGGCGGCTGCCAGCGACAGGACGGACAGCTCGATCGTCTGGATCGTGCCGGCCAGCAACACCGGACCAAAGCCGTAAAGGAACACGCGTGTCTCCATCCAGGTTTATTGACAATGTCATGGATGGGGTCGGGGTGGGCGTGTTCCCGACTCATCCGGCATGGCGCGGAGTCTCGCAAGCGGAAATTAATTTCTCAAAGAGGCCTTCTGGATGTGCTGCGGTGCAGCAAGGGGCCGCTTGGCGCGGTTGGGGGCTTGGTGGGGCTTGGTTTTGTGGGGGATGTCGGTTTGTAAGGCGAGGCGCGCGCTGCGAGCGTTGGAGCGATTTAGCTGGTTTTGGGTCGCTTTTTCGATAGGTGCTAGGGCCTGCGGCAGTGGCGGTTTTTTTTGCCTCCGGCAGTGAGGGTTGATTGGGTTGGTTGCCCGCTCGGCCCTTATCGTCTGTTTGCATGCAGTGTTGGACTTTCCTCTTGAATTGGCTTTTTTGGCCTTTCCTTGATCTGGCTTTTTTGGCCTTTCCTTGATCTGGCTTTTTGGCCTTTCCTTGATCTGGCTTTTTGGCCTTTCCTTGATCTGGCTTTTTGGCCTTTCCTTGAATTGATATTGGTCTATTAGCGTCGCCCCTGTGCGGGGCGGCACTTACTTTCTTTGCCGCCGCAAAGAAAGATAAGCAAAGAAAGCGGCTCACACCGCCAGCTCATAAGCGGGGCCCCCGCACAGCTACGGTAGTGGTGCATCTGGAATCTGTGTCCTCGCACATTCGGCGTGTGTGACACAGCCGTCATACTTCCGGCGGCGCTGCGCGCGCCGAAAAGCACTTCACAAAACCAACTACTACGTCTCAGTCTCGCGTTCCACACAGTACCGTCGCTCGCCATTGGGTCGCCCGAGACTCAGCAACAGCATTCGCCAATCGCTCACTGCTCACCCATCCACCAACCCAACGACCCACCGCTCACCGACGCATCGAGCCACCAGCCCACCACTCACCGCTCACCGACGCACCGACCCACCAGCCCACCGTTCACCGACGCATCGAGCCACCAGCCCACCGCTCACCGCTCACCGACGCACCGACCCACCAGCCCACCGTTCACCGCTCACCGACGCACCGACCCACCGACCCACCAGCCCACCGTTCACCGCTCACCGACGCACCGACCCACCGACCCACCAGCCCACCGTTCACCGCTCACCGACGCACCGACCCACCGACCCACCAGCCCACCGTTCACCGACGCATCGAGCCACCGAGCCACCGAGCCACCGCTTACCGACTCACCGCCCCACCCCCACCATCGCGTTGCCGGGCTCGCTCGCGGTTTTTTCCGTGCGCGGTTATCCTGTAGCACGTCCGAAGGACGTCCCCTTGGGGCCGCCCTGAAGCAAGTGCCCTTGGAGACAGACACCCCACACAACGGGATGCCGGCGAACTGCCGCTTCGCATCCGTACAGGAAACTCGCTGTGAGCCTCAAATTGCTTACCGTCGCGACGCTGGCCGCGTGCGTTGCACTGAGCGGTTGCGACGACCAACAGAGCGACCGCGCCGTGCAAAAACTCAAGGAATTCTTTAACGCCGTCAAGCCGGACGCGTTATTGCTCAAGAACATGACGCCGGGCGTCACGACCGAGGCGCAGATCCGCGACCAGATGGGCAAGCCGGAAACCGAGCGCACGTTTACCGACGGGTCGAAGCGCTTCGAATATCCGCGCGGCCCGCAAGGGCTGAACACGTATATGGTCGACATCGACCGTGACGGTAAATTGCAAGCCATCACTCAGGTGCTGACAGCCGCCAACTTCGGGAAGATTCGCATTGGCATGACCGAAGACGAAGTGCGCCGCCTGCTCGGCAAGCCAGGCCAGATCGCCGTGTTTCCGCTGAAGCCGGAAACCGTGTGGAGCTGGAAGTGGCGTGAGGGCGGCGTGACCGAAGAAGGTATATTCAACGTGCACTTTGACCAATATCATAAGGTGTACACGACATCGCGCTCGGATGTGATACGCGGGCGATAGCCGATAAAAGGCGGGGAAGAAATGATACGTCGACGTCGATACAGCCGGATCGGGCTGGTGTTGGGGGGCGGTGCCGCACGCGGTTGGGCGCATATCGGCGCGATTCGCGCGTTGCATGATGCGGGCATCAAGCCGGATGTGGTGTGCGGCACGTCGATCGGCGCACTGGTCGGCGCCGTGTATGCGAACGGCGAT
The DNA here is from genome assembly GCF_046025895.1 of Paraburkholderia sp. RL17-337-BIB-A. Lineage (NCBI taxonomy): Bacteria > Pseudomonadati > Pseudomonadota > Betaproteobacteria > Burkholderiales > Burkholderiaceae > Paraburkholderia > Paraburkholderia sp. RL17-337-BIB-A. Next base: position 2,901,033 of record NZ_JARESY010000001.1, read on the forward strand.
CTCGACTGGCTCGAAGAATGGGTTTCGCGGCTCACCTGGCAAACCGTGGTGCGGCTGCTCGATCTGCGTTTTTCGGGCGGTTTGCTCGGCGGGCGCAAGGTGATCCAGATATTCGCGGACAAATTCGACGGCCGCTCGATCGCGCAGCTGAACATGCCGTTCGCGGCGGTGGCAACCGAACTCGATTCGGGCCGCGAGAGCTGGTTGCAGGACGGCAGCGTGGTCGACGCGGTGCGCGCCTCGATTGCGATTCCGGGGATTTTCACGCCGGTTTGGCACAACGGCGTGTGGCTGGTGGACGGCGGCCTGAGCAATCCGGTGCCGGTCTCGGTGGCGCGGGGTATGCGGGCGGACTGCGTGATTGCTGTCGATCTGAACAACGATATTTTGAATGGCCGCGATTTCGGCGGCGCGGTGGTCGATACGCCGGCGCTGGATCCGGATGCGCCGCCGGTCGCGCTGCGCCGCAACGGCAAGCCCTGGCCACGCTGGCTAGCGCCTGCCGAAGTGCGTGCTACCGATGATGTGCGTGTGCCGCCGGCGCCGAGTGCGCGAGTGCCGTCGATGCTCAGTTCGATCGCGCAGAGCATCGACATCATGCAGGTGCGGATTACGCGGAGCCGGTTGGCTGGCGAGCCGGCGGACATTCTGATTCAGCCGCGGCTGGGCGGAATGGGGATTTTTGATTTTCACCGCGCGGGGCCGGCTATGGAGGAGGGGCGCGCGGCGGTTGAGTATATGTTGCCTGCGATTCGGGCTAGATTAGGGATTGAGTAGGTTCCTTTTTTTTTGCCTTCGCGGCGCTTGTTGGTTGTCTGCCTGTGGCGTTGGTCTTTGTTTGATTTGTTTGCCTGCGCGGCGCTTGTTTGTCTGTGCTTTTGTGGTGTTGGCCTTTCCTTGAATTGATATTGGTCTATTAGCGTCGCCCCTGTGCGGGGCGGCACCTGTAGTGGTTCAATGATCCTGGACACCTCTAAAGGGGATAATTCTCCAACTGAGGTGAGAAATGAGCAGACGGAACATTCCCGACGAATTGAAGGCAGAAGCGGTCCAGCTGGTGGTCAGCAGGGGCTATTCCTATGCGCAGGCGTGTGAGGCGCTGGGCGTGGGCGACACGGCGTTGCGCCGCTGGGTGACGCTGTGGCGCGCTGAGCAGGTCAGAGCGCCGCGTACACAACTGGAGATAGAGGCCGATGCGCGCCGCATCCGCGAACTCGAAGCCCGGGTCGCCGATCTGGAACGGGAGCGCGACATACTAAAAAAGTCCACGGCCTTCTTCGTCAAGGAAATGGATCGCTTCCCGAAGTGATCCAGTCACTGAAGAAGGTCTGGCCTGTGAGGGCGATGTGCCGGGTGATGAATGTTGCGCCTAGCAGCTATTACGCGTTTGCCGGGCGCACGTCGAAGAGTGCGGCGCCTTGCCAGCAGATAGCGGCCGCACGGGAAATTCATCGCGAAACCCGCGGCAGTTATGGGAGCCGCAGGATGTCGCAGGAGTTGCGAAAACGTGGTCACGCGGTAGGTCGTTATCGTGCCGGCACGCTGATGCGGCAGGCACAACTGGTGGTCACCAGAAAGCGCACACATCGCTATCCGAAGAGCAATGAGCAGGCGCAGGTGGTGCCTAATCTGCTGGACCGTAACTTCGAGCCGCCGGCCATCAATCAGGTATGGGCAGGCGACATTACGTATGTGAGGACGCTTCAGGGTTGGTCTTATCTTGCCATCGTGATGGACCTGTATTCGCGCCGTATCGTCGGCTGGTCGTTGGGGCTGATGCCTGATACAGCGCTGGTGATCAGGGCGTTGCAGCAGGCCCTGGAGCGGCGCAGTCCGTCGCCAGGCCTGATGTTCCACTCGGATCAGGGATGCCAGCTTAGGTTCAAGGAGTCGTTGCAACACTTGTTTTTTAAGCTGTGGATAGTAACTCTTCAAGCGCTTCAGCGGGGGTCTTCCACTGAAGGGCTTTGCGCGGTCGGGCGTTGAGTGTGTTGGCGACCGCATCGAGTTCGCGTTCAGAATATCGACTGATGTCGGTGCCTTTGGGGAAGTACTGTCGCAACAGGCCGTTGGTGTTTTCGTCAGTTCCACGCTGCCACGGGCTTCGCGGATCGCAGAAGTAGATTGCCAAACCCGTGTCGATTTGTAGCTGCGCATGCTGGGCCATTTCCGCGCCCTGATCCCAAGTTAGTGACTTGCGTAAATGCTCGGGCAGCATCGCGATCTTCGCGGCAATGGCATTGCGAACAGCCTCGGCGCCGTGGCCAGCTAACGCCGGCCCGTTCTTCACCCGAGCGCCAGAATTGTGGCCCGGCATGGGCGGTAGGTGCAGCAGCATTGTGAATCGGGTCGTACGTTCAACCAAAGTGCCAATTGCAGAGCTGTTCAGGCCGATGATCAGATCTCCTTCCCAATGCCCAGGTACAGCACGGTCGGCAACCTCGGCCGGGCGCTCACTGATCAGCACCTCGGAGGTGATGAAGCTTTTTCCTCGCTGCTGCGTTCTGGCCCGTGGCACGCGCAGTGCCCGGCCGGTACGCAGACACGCAGAGAGTTCGCGTCGCAATGCACCACGGCCCTGAATGTAGAGTGCTTGATAGATGGCTTCGTGTGAGATCTGCATAGACTCATCATCGGGGAAATCAAGTCGCAACCGGCGGCTGATCTGCTCCGGACTCCAGCAAGTGCCCCAACGCCGGTCGGCCCGACGACCATGCCGTCTTCCCTTCCACGGTACGTTGGGTCCCGGTATCGGCCGGCCCTTCTCATCGGTAACCGCATTCGCCAGTCGGTCCTGCACATAAGCCCGTAATCGCTCGTTCTCGGCGAGCTTGCTGGTCTTGGGCCGCCTTGCCGCTCGCTCGGCTTTCCACTGCGCGACCGTCGCCCGATAGGTCAGCGTACCGCCACGGGTCGCGGCATTGCGGCACAGTTCGCGTGAGATGGTCGAGGGCGAACGACCAAGCCGCCGTGCGATCTCGCAAACCCCGCAGTCCTGCGCCCGAAGCAAGGCAAGCTCCTCACGCTCCGAGAACGATAAATAGCGACCCGAGCGCGGCGCCAAATCTATCGGCGGCATGCCTCCAGCCTGGCGAAACCATCGCGGGCCCAAGGGCTGCGACACGCCGCACGCCAACGCGGCGGCATCACTCTCCATTCCCTCGGCAATGCGGTTCCAGAATGCTTGTTTCGTCTCTAACTGATTGACACCTGGCCTGCCCGGTGAAGACATCGATGCCCGCCCCGTCTGTTGCGCAGCCCAACCTCGTGGTCGTCCCATTTAACACCTCCAATCTCGAGATGTTGCAACGACCGATTGAATTCGCCCAGTACACCAGCGCGCACTTCACGAACGAACTGAAGGCAAACGGCATCGTCCAGAGTATGAGTAGAAAGGGGAACTGCTGGGATAACGCGCCGGTGGAGCGTTTCTTTAGAAGCCTGAAAGGCGAATGGATCGACGACAAAGGGTACCGTGATCACGCGCATGCCGAACGCGACATTGAGGCTTACATCGACGACTTTTATAACCACCGTCGCATCCATTCTGCAGCAGGCGGACAACCGCCGGCACGATGTGAAGCGTCACTTTTTTAGAAATGCCCCTTTCCGGGTGTCCAATTTTACTTGACCACTACAACTTACTTTCTTTGCCGCCGCAAAGAAAGATAAGCAAAGAAAGCGGCTCACACCGCCAGCTCATAAGCGGGTCCCCCGCACAGTTACGGTAGTGGTGCATCTGGAATCCGTGCCCTCGCACATTCAGCCTTGGTGACCAGGCAGTCATACTTCCCGCCTCACACTACGTGCTCGTCGGAACGGGACATCCGGAAGCCAGTGGCCTCGCTCGGCATACTTCCCGCCTCGCACTGCGTGCTCGACGGAACGGGGCATCGGGACTCGTGGTTTCGCTCGGACTCCTGTAGATCATCGGCTTTGTTTGCAAAGCCCGTCATGCTTGCGGCGGCGCTGCGCGTGCCGAAGGGCCCTTCTTTAAACGGTCCGCGGCGTTTTCGCGCTTACGCTTCATCTGGCACGGTGACTCGGCGAGTATCGTGTATACCGCATCTTTGCCTGTGTCTCTCTATGTCGCCACGGTGCATCGCCGAGGCGAAGCCGATGGCTCCCCATCACGCCCAAACATACCAACTGGTTTGATGATGAACCCTTCCGGCGAGCACGCAGGGCGAGGCGGGAAGTATGACTGCCTGGTCACCAAGGCTGAATGTGCGGGAGCACGGATTCCAGATGCACCACTACCGCGACTGTGCGGGGGACCCGCTTAAGAATTAGCGGTGTGAGCCGCTTTCTTTTGCCTACTTTTCTTTGCGGCAGGCAAAGAAAAGTAGGTGCCCGCCCCGCACAGGGGCGACGCTAATAGACCAATACCAATTCAAGGAAAGGCCAACGCCGTAGGCAAAACAGACAACCACGCGTGAGCAGACAAACAACACAGGAAAACGCCAACGCCGTAGGCAAGAAACCCACGACACCCCCACAAACCCCATCCCCACAAGCAAAAAGGCGACGCTGTGCAAAGCGTCGCCAGGCCGGTCGATACGGTCAAAACCGGCAACAACCGGCGGCCAGGAAGCCGCCTGAAAAACGCGGCACCGCGGACGACGCGCAGCGGTCCAATCCCAGCCGAAGCGGTGAGAGACCTTAGCCCCTAACCTTGCGCCATCGCCGGAATGGCAGACCGCTGCTTGTTTGGCCGCCCTGGTCCCTCGATAAGCCTTCCAAGTGGAGCTAATCTAAACGGATTGGCGGATTTAGACGAGAGCGCGTTTACACCGAATTGGCAGATGATTCGCAACCTGCGGCGCTGGCGCAAGCGGCTTGCACGGAGAGCAGATCGAATTCGTGCAGTCGCGCCAGATTGGCGTGCGGAAATTCTGCCTTGCGGTCATAGTGAGCCGCGCGAGCAGCGCGCCGAACGCATCGCCAACGCCCGGTGGCTGACGGCCCACACCGCGCTTTCGGCAATCGGTGCGTCCATACGGCGCTTACGTCGTGCCATCCAGATGATGTGCTATCGCACGATAAGGCTCGCCTCTGTATAAGACAAACGCATTATTCTGCCAAGCAAATATGCGGATTTTCTTGAGCGGCGAGGCATGCGCGCGCATCGATACGGGTATCATCGAGCGCACGAATCTAGCGTCTCCCGCGCCCTCATCGAGTCACCGCTCACCATGAAGATCGACGAAATCGACGCCTACGTCACCGTTATTCGCTGCCAGTCGCTGCAACAGGCGGCGCTTTCGCTCGGCCTCACGCAACCCGCCATCACGCGCCGTCTGCAGAATTTCGAAGAGGCGCTCGGCGTCGAATTGCTCGACCGCAATACGCGCCCGCTCAAGGCGACGGCAACGGGCGCGTCGTCTATGAACAATGCCGTGTGATTCAGCGCGAACTCGACGTGCTGCGCGAAATCGTCGCCACCGACACGCCGCCGGTTGGCACCTTGCGCCTCGGCGTCGCGCAGACGATTGCCGATATCGCGCTCACGGATGCGATGCGCAGTCTCAAGGCGGCCTATCCTGATCTGCAAGCACGTGCGTCGACCGGTTGGGGCAGCCAGCTGCTGCAACGCGTCGAGCAGGGCGAGCTCGACGCCGCCGCGATCCTGCTACCCAACAACAAGACCTTCGACGAGACATTGTCGGCACGCTCGCTTGGCCGCATCAAACTGGCGGTCATCGCGCAGAAAGGCATGTTGAAGAGACGCGCGCATACACTGGCGGAATGCCAGTCGATCGGGTGGGTGTTGAATCCGGATGGTTGCGGCTTTCGCGACGGCCTGCAACGCACGCTGACAGGCCAGGGGCTCGCGCTCAAGCTCAATCTGGAAACGCTCGGCACCGAATTGCAGCTGCAACTCGTCGCCGACGGTAACGGCCTGGGTCTCGTGCCCCTCCCCCTGCTAAAGGCAAGCGCTCACGCGGACGCACTCGATATCGTCTCGATCAGCGACTTCAAGCCGCTCATCGATATCTGGCTCGTGCATCCGCGCGTGCTGGGTAAATTGCAACAGCCGGTGGAGCGGTTCGGCGCGGCGATCGAGCGGCAATTCAAGGAAGCGCGTGCGCGGCGCGCAGCTTGAGCCGCACGCCGCGTTCGTTCCCGCTGGTTCGGCCACCTCACCGGTCCCGCGTGATTTCGCTCCGGCTGCTTCGACCGACTCACCGGCCTCGCCTGCTTTCGCTCCGGCTGCTTCGGCCGACTCACCGGCCTCGCCTGCTTTCGCTCCAGCTGCTTCGGCCGACTCACGGGCCTCGCCTTCTTTCGCTCCAACTGCTTCGGCCAACTCACCGGCCTTACCTGATTTCACCAGCCTTACCTGACTCACCAACCTCGCCTGCTTCGCTCAGGAAGGCCCGTCAGAGCACGCGAAAACCATGCGTGCCATCGCGCCCAAGTTGCGCAACGAGGCCATACTCCCACTGCAGATACGCATTCATCGCTTCGCGCGCGTTATCGGTTCCCTCATACGGACGACGATAACGATCAATGCGCGGCGACGCCAGACGCGTCTCGCCGCTTTCCACGGCGAGGCCCGCTTCGATCCACGCGTTCGTGCCGCCGCTTAGCACCTGCACCGGCTTACCCGTCAACGCCGCCACCTCAGGCGCGGCGAAGCGCGCCTGAACACTGCTGCCACAGGTGAGCACATAACGTTGTGCATCCGGCAGCTTGCGCAACGCCTCGTCGAGCTGTCCGCGAATCACAAACCACGCGCCGGGAATATGGCGCTTCACATAGTTCGCACTGGTCGTGAAATCCAGCACGACGGTGCCACGTGATTGCAACAGCGTAACCAGTCCTGCCGACGCGATCTCATCGACATCGGGTGGTGCTGGCGCATGGCGCGCGGCGGGCGCGGGGCCTTTTTCGCCGAAGTCCGCATTGCCCAAGCCATCGACCACATACACCTCGACATTCATCTGCGCGAGCCATGACGCGGTCATGTTCGCGCGCACGCCGTCGTTGTCGGCAAGGATCACGCGAGCGCCACGCACCGGCGCGAACATGTCGGTCTCCTGCACCAGTTGACCGCCAGGTCCGTTGCGAAAGCCGGGCACGTGCCCCGCTTCGTATTCTTCGGGCGTGCGCACGTCGAAGCGATACACGGTGCGTACCGCTTCGTCGGCCCAGCGGCGCGCTTCGTCGCGCGAGGTGCGGCCCACCCTTGCACGATCCGCCACGCCGCGCGCGGAATCGGCCGCGGCGAGGCGAAGTGCATCATCGACAAGCGGCTCGAAGCGGCGCGAGCTGCCGTGCGCGAGCGCCTGGCCTGCAAGCGTCCAGCCGATCGTGCCATTGCGCAGCGCCGCAACCGGATTCGGCACGCCCGCATTGATCAGCGACTGCGCGCCGATGATGCTGCGCGTACGCCCCGCGCAATTGACGATGATCCGTGTGGCAGGATTCGGCGCGAGCTGCCGCGCGCGCAGCACAAGCTCCGCGCCGGGCACGCTCACGCTGCCGGGAATATTCATGGTCTGGTATTCGTCAAAGCGGCGCGCATCGAGCACCACCACGTCGGCTTCATGATCGAGCAGCGACAGCACCTGCTGCGCTGCCAGCGAGGGCGTATGGCGCACGCTTTCGACCAGTTCACCGAATGCCTTGCTCGGCACGTTGACGTCCTGGAACAGCTCGCCGCCCGCCTCGCGCCAGCCTTGCAATCCGCCCTCCAGCAGCGCGATATCGGTATAACCCAACTCGCTCAGCCGGTGCGCGGCGCGCTCGGCAAGCCCTTCGCCGTTGTCGAACACGACAACCGGCACGTCGCGACGCGGCAAGCGCACCGGCGCTTCCAGTTCGAGCCGCGACAACGACAGATTTGCAGCGAACAGCGGGTGACTGCGCGCGTGCGGATCCTCCTCGCGCACGTCGACGAGCGCGATTTCCTCGCGATCTAGCAAGGTGCGGCGCACATCGTCGAATGATCGGATACGGAATTCTTTAGCGAAACTCATGAGATCGGGGACTCCTTTGAAACATTCCAGATATTCGGCAACACGTCGTTCGAGTAACCGGAGATAAAAGTTTTGCGGCCTCCGCTGCCGGGATAGACGGAACGCGTCACCGCGCCGATATTTCCACCGTACACGTGAATGCTGATCGACGTACGATCACCAAAAGCATTGCTCACGCGATGGATATCGCCGATGCGCGGCGACACGGCGTCCACCGTGCCGGCGCCGAGGCGTTTTGCCGCCCCCGCGTCCTTCAGTATTCCGTCTGACGTGATGTGATAACCCTCAGCAATTTCCGCACCACGCAACACGCCTATCAAACCCCATACGGTGTGATCGTGCACGGGCGTCGACTGCCCCGGCCCCCATACAAAACTGACGATTGAAAAGCGCTGCCGCGAATCGGCATGCAGCAGGAATTGCTGATAGCGCTCGGGATCGGGTTGCGCGAAGGCGTCGGGCAACCAGTCGTCGTGGGCGATCAGTTCACGTAGCGCGACACCGCCGGCTTCGAGCAGATGCGCTTCGGGCACCTGCTCGTCGACCAGCGACGCAATCCGTCCGACGAACGCGCGTAGCCGGTCCGGTCTCAAAGCTTGAGTCATCGAATGTTCAGAGGATGGGTGGCGGGGTAAGTCGGTCACGCACCGCGGGCGAGCGCGGTGTTGAAGATGTCGGTCCATAAGGGTGCGAGGCCGATGCGCCGAAGCACGCCGGCAACCGGCAACGTGGACACGAGTTGCCAGCGCCGGAGCGAAACCGGCGCATCGAAACGTAGAGTCATCCAGGGAGCGCTCAGGTGAGGACGTCCGGCTCGGCTTCGACCAGCCCTTCCAGGGTTTCAGACACCTTGCGGGTCTGGATCATGCCGATGAATTCGATGGACACTTTGGGTGTCTCCCGGGGTGGTTTCTTTGCCCGGCGGGGCGGTGGCTTTGGTTGCTGGATGCAGTGCTCTGTTCGAGGGGTTCAAGGTACCAGCGCTACATGCGGTTGTTAAATATTGATCGAACATATCTATATCGGGTTTGCATGTAACCGAGAGGTGTTTTTCGCTGCGCGGCGCTTGGTTGTTTTGGATGCCTGTGGCGATTGTGTTTTCCTGTTTTTGTTTGTCTGCTCGCGCTTGGTTGTCTGTCTGCCTGCGGCGTTGGCCTTTCCTTGATCTGGCTTTTTGGCCTTTCCTTGATCTGGTTTTTTGGCCTTTCCTTGAATTGGTATTGGTCTATTAGCGTCGCCCCTGTGCGGGGCGGGCACCTACTTTTCTTTGCCTGCCGCAAAGAAAAGTAGGCAAAAGAAAGCGGCTCACACCGCCAGCGCATAAGCGGGTCCCCCGCACAGTCGCGTTAGTGGTGCATCTGGAATCTGGCTTCTCGCACATTCAGCGTGTGTGACAAAGCCGTCATTCTTCCGGCGGCGCTCCGCGCGCCGAAGGGCACTTCTTAAACCGCCCGCCGCGTTTTTGCGCTCACGGGTCGTTTGACGCCATGGCGCGGCGTGTATTGCGTCTTCGCCTCCGCTTCTCGCCGCCGTCGCCAGTGTGTCTCGCCGAGGCAAAGCCGATGCTTCCCACCTGCTCCCAAACGAAGCCGCCGGTTTGCACGATGAACCCTTCCGGCGAGCACACAGTGCGAGGCGGGAAGTATGCCGAGCGAGGCCACTGGCTTCCGGATGGCCCGTTCCGACGAGCACGTAGTGTGAGGCGGGAAGTATGACTGCCTTGTCACTCGCGTCGAATGTGCGGGAGCACAGATTCCAGATGCACCACTACCGCGACTGTGCGGGGGACCCGCTTAAGAATTAGCGGTGTGAGCCGCTTTCTTTTGCCTACTTTTCTTTGCGGCAGGCAAAGAAAAGTAGGTGCCCGCCCCGCACAGGGGCGACGCTAATAGACCAATATCAATTCAAGGAAAGGCCAACACCACAAAAGCACAGACAAACAAGCGCCGCGCAGGCAAACAAATCAACAACGGGCCACCGCCGCAGGCAAACAGACAACCAACCGCCACGCAGCCCCCGAACAGGCAAAAACAACACCCCTCCCACGAACGTGGACATCCCCCACCATCAGCAGAAAACCCAAACCTTTGCCACAATGCCCCATCGCGCGAAAGCGCCCGAAACCGCCAATGAACAGAAAATGATCCCCTTCTCGGTCCTAGACCTGTCGCCGGTCAACACCGGTGCCACCCCCGCGGACGCGTTCAAAAACACATTAGACCTCGCCCAACACGCGGAAAACTGGAACTACCGCCGCTTCTGGCTAGCGGAACACCACAACATGACCGGCATCGCCAGCGCGGCCACCTCAGTGGTGATCGGCTACGTCGCCGGTGGAACAAAGAAAATCCGCGTCGGCTCCGGCGGCGTCATGCTGCCAAACCACGCACCGCTAGTCATCGCGGAACAATTCGGTACCCTCGCCTCGCTCTACCCCGATCGTATCGACCTGGGCCTCGGCCGCGCGCCCGGCACCGATCAAAGCACCGCCCGCGCACTGCGCCGCGATTTGCAGAACAGCGCCGACTCTTTCCCCGACGACGTCGTCGAGCTGCAACGCTATTTCGCCGACCCCGTGCCGGGCCAGCGCATTCGCGCGGTCCCCGGCGCAGGTCTCCATGTGCCGCTGTGGCTGCTCGGATCGTCGCTGTTCAGCGCACAACTGGCTGCGGCTCTCGGTCTGCCGTTCGCGTTCGCATCGCACTTCGCGCCCGATTACATGTTCAGCGCGCTCAAGGTCTATCGCGAACAATTCCGGCCGTCGGCGACACTCGATAAACCGCACGCCATGGTCGGCGTCAACCTGTTCGCCGCCGACAGCAACGAAGCAGCGCAGCATCTGTTCACCTCGCTGCAGCAGCAGTTCATCAACCTGCGGCGTGGCACGCCCGGTCAGTTGCAGCCGCCGGTCGAACGGCTCGAAGCGTCGGAGATGGAGTTGAAAGGCGTCGCGCACTCGCTCGCCTGCTCCGTGATCGGCGATCGCGATACGGTACGCGAAGGACTGCTGTCGGTCATCGATCAGACCGGCGCAGATGAATTGATGCTGACCGCGCAAATCTACGATCACAAAGCGCGGCTGCGCTCGTTCGAGATCGCCGCGCAAGTGCGCGAAGAGTTGAGCGCCAGTAAGTAACGTCGCCGGCAAGCAAGAAAAAAGGGCGGCCTGTATTAACAAAGGCCGCCCTTCTTTTTTTGTCAACACCAAAACTCACCGATTTGCCGGCACCGCCGCCAGCCCCTCGAGCAGCGCCTTATAAAACGCCTGCGGGTCCTGGATCTGCGGCGCGTGCCCTAAACCGGCAAATTCGACGAGCGTCGCGTGCGGAATCGCCTTCGCCGCCGCCTTGCCCAACTCCGGGTAATGGCCGATCTTCGCGCGCACCTCGGGCGGCGCGGCGTCCTTGCCGATCGCAGTTGTGTCCTTCTGGCCGATCAGCAAAAGCGTCGGCATGGTCAGGTGGCTCAGTTCATACACCACCGGCTGCGTGTAAATCATGTCGTCCAGCAGCGCGGAATTCCACGCCACGATCTGTTTGCCCGGGCCGCGGTACATGCCCGCCAGCATCTGCACCCACGGCTCATAGTCCGCCCGCCACTGGCCCGCGTAATAGGTGGCCTGCTCGTAGCGGCGAATGCCGTCCGCGGTCGTCTTCAGTTCACGCTCGTACCATTGGTCAACGGATAACGACGGCACGCCCTTCGCCTTCCAGTCCTCGAGGCCGATCGGATTGACCAGCACCAGTTGCTGGGTTTCATGCGGATACATCAACGCATAGCGGATTGCGAGCATGCCGCCGGTCGAATGGCCGATCATGGTCGCGTCGCTCACGCCGAGCGATGCGAGCAGCGCATGCGTGTTGCGCGCCAGTTGCTGAAAACTGTACTGATAGTGCTCGGGCTTGCTCGACTTGCAAAAGCCGATCTGGTCCGGCGCGATCACCCGATAGCCGGCGTCGCTCAAACGATGGATGGTCGCGTCCCACGTCGCCGCGCAGAAATTCTTGCCATGCAGAAGCACGGCCGTGCGGCCGTTCGCATGCTCCGGCTTGATATCCATGTACGCCATGTGCAGCGCCGCGCCTTGCGAGGTGAAGTCGTACTGCTCGACTGGCGCCGGATAATTGAAGCCCTGCAACTCAGGGCCGTAAGCCGGGCCGCTGTTGTCCGCAGCCGCTGCGGGAGCGACACCCGCTGCAGCGAAATCGGGCTGGGGAACAGTACCAGAAGCGGAAGCAGCACCGGAAGCAGCCGTACTCCAGGCACTAACAGCACCAACGGCACTGGCAGGACCATCCGCCACCGCGGCACTGGCCGGCGTGGCGGCAAAGACACCTGGCGCCGCGGCTAGTATGCAGGCGCTCAACATGGCGAACAAAGACTGGCGGCGAAAATTCATCGATAGTTTTCTTGCAAAGAGAAATCGGCGGACAACATGCAGGCCTCGCGCGCCAACAGGCCAACGCGCGCACCCCGTTCAGAGCGCACGATTCTACGACGCGCCGTCCGACTCTGCTGCCGCACGCGCAAGCTGACGGCGGAGCCGGCCGGTTTGGCACGCATATTGCGGCACTGCACCTCGCACCCTATGTGGCGTGGCGCACGGATGCCTGGGATGCAAGGGTTGATCGTGCGCAAGTAGGCAGGCGACCGGCATCCGCACAATTCACACTACTCCCCCGCGGCAAATCAGTGCTAGAACTAGCAGACGGGGCCGCGAAGACGGCGCCGCCGGCAGCACGAATCATCAGCGGAGAGCAGCGGAACAGAAGCAGGCGAACAAGACATCCGGGGCATGCTAATCAGCAACTATCTTGCATGGGACCGGAGTAAGCGCTATGGGGCTGGCGTAAACGCAACTAAAGCGTCAACTCCAGCCGACACGCTAACTCCAGTCGATGCGCTGCATGGCACCGGAGTAAGCGCTAAAGCGCCAACTCCGGTCGACAAAGGAGACAGACATGGAAACTCCGGCACGGCTGAATGATCTGCAACGCACTACCCTCGCCATCGTCCTCGCGGGCGGACGGGGCACGCGGCTTGGGCCGCTCACCAACAAACGCGTCAAACCGGCGGTGCACTTCGGCGGCAAATACCGGATCATCGACTTCGCGCTCTCCAATTGTCTGAACTCCGGCATCCGCCGCATCGCGGTGGTCACGCAATACAAGGCGCACTCGTTATTGCGCCACATGCAGCGCGGCTGGGGCTTCCTGCGCGGCGAATTCGGCGAATTCATCGATCTGTGGCCGGCCCAGCAGCGTGTGGAAGGCGCGCACTGGTACCGTGGCACCGCCGACGCCGTATTTCAGAATCTCGACATCATCCGCTCGATCCGGCCGAAATATGTGGTGGTGCTGGCGGGCGACCACATCTACAAGATGGACTACACGCGCATGATCGCGGACCACGCGGAAAGCGGCGCGGATTGCACGGTCGGCTGCATCGAGGTGCCGCGCATGGAGGCCGTCGCGTTCGGCGTAATGGCGGTGGATGAAAACCGCCGCGTCACCGGCTTCGTCGAAAAACCCGCCGATCCGCCCGCCATGCCGGGCCGCCCCGATTCCGCGCTCGCGAGCATGGGCATCTACGTGTTCAGTTCCGATTACCTGTATTCGCTGCTCGAGGAGAACATCTCGAGCGTCGATACCGATCACGACTTCGGCAAGGACATCCTTCCGCGCGTGGTCACACAGGGCACGGCGATCGCGCATCCGTTCAGCATGTCGTGCGTCTCGTCGAGCCCGGACGTGGAGCCATATTGGCGCGACGTCGGCACGATCGACGCCTACTGGGCCGCCAATCTCGACCTCGCCTCCACCATTCCGACGCTCGACCTATACGACCGCAACTGGCCGATCTGGACATATCAGGAACAGTTACCGCCCGCCAAATTCGTCCGCGACATGAAAGGATTGCAAGGCTCCGGCAACAATCTGATCGTGTGCGGCGGCTGTGTGATTTCGGGCTCGCAGATTTCGCGCTCCGTGTTGTCGTCGAACGTCAAAGTGAGTTCGTTCTGTAATATCAATGAGGCAGTCTTATTGCCGCAGGTCACCGTCGGCGCGAGCTGCCGGCTGCAGAAGGTAGTGGTGGACCGCGGCTGCGCCATTCCGGACGGCACGGTGATCGGCGAAGATCCCGTGGCCGACGCCGAACGCTTCTATCGCACGGACGATGGCGTCGTGCTGGTGACGCCCGAGGCACTGCGGCAGAAGGGGAAGTGATCCGCGCCGGAGCGGCAACGCGAAAGAACTGAACGGGCTGGCGGAGCCGCCGCCCGTCTTGCCGCTCCTGTAAGCCTTCATGTCACCGTTACGCAAACCTCGCACTAACAGGAACGAGACCGAGCCTATGACGATTCGCGCCCTGCACGTCGCAAGCGAGTTGTATCCCCTCCTCAAAACGGGCGGTCTTGCCGACGTCGCGGGCGCGCTGCCGCCGGCGCTGAGCGAGCTCGGCGCCGATGTACGGGTGCTGCTGCCCGGCTTCCCGGCGGTGGTCGCCGGTTTGAGCGACTTGCGGCCGGTGGCGCAACTGGGCCGCCGTTTCGATTCGCCAGGCGTCACGCTCGAACAGGGCACGCTGCCGTCGAACGGTCTGATCGTCTATGTGATCCGCGCCGGTACGCTGTACGACCGGCCCGGCAACCCCTATCTGAACGAAGAACACGTGCCGTACGGCGACAACGCGCAACGTTTCGCCCTGCTCGGCTGGGTCGCCGCGCAACTGGCACAGCACCTCGACCCGGCGTGGGCGCCGCAGATCGTCCACGCGCACGACTGGCACGCCGGGCTCGCGCCGGCGTATCTGAAGGCCGCTGAACGGCAGCACGGCCGCTCCTTCGCGCGCACTGTCTTCACTGTGCACAACCTGGCGTATCAGGGCGTTTTTCCGGCGCATCTGTTCGGCCAGCTAGCGCTGCCGGACGACTTCTTCAGCATGCACGGCGTCGAATTCTACGGGCAGTTGTCGTTCCTCAAGGCGGGCCTCTACTACAGCGACCGTATCACCACCGTCAGCCCCACCTATGCCCGCGAAATCCAGACACTCGCCCAGGGCGGCGGGCTCGATGCATTGCTGCGCCATCGCACACACGATCTGAGCGGCATCCTGAACGGCGTCGACTACGCCGTGTGGAATCCCGCCACCGACGCGCTGCTCGAAGATCACTACACGGCCAGCCGTCTGGCCGGCAAGCTGGCCTGCAAGGAGGCGCTGCAGAAACGCTTCGGCCTCGCGCAGAAAAGCGATGCGCTGCTGTTCGGCGTGGTGAGCCGGCTGACCGAGCAGAAAGGCCTCGACCTGCTGCTCGAGACGGTCCCCGAAATCGTCAAACGCGGCGGCCAGCTGGTGGTATTCGGCACCGGCGATCCGGCGCTCGAACACGGTTTGAAACGCGTCGCGCATGCGCATCCGGAATCGGTGGCGGTCGAACTGGGTTTCGACGAAACGCTCGCGCACACGATCGTCGCCGGCAGCGACGTGATCGCGGTGCCGTCGCGCTTCGAGCCATGCGGGCTGACGCAACTGTATGCGCTGGCTTATGGGTCGCTGCCGCTCGTGCATTGCGTCGGCGGCCTGGCGGACACGGTGGTCGACGCGTCGCTCGAAAATCTCGCCGACGATCTCGCCACCGGCTTCGTGTTCGAACGATTCGAACCGAAAGGCCTGACGGCAGCGATCCGCCGCGCGTTTGCACTCCACGAGCGCCGCACCGAGTGGAAAGCCACGCAGCGTCGCGCGATGCGTCAGGATTTCGGCTGGGGCGCTTCGGCCGAGCGCTATCTGACGTTGTATCGCGAACTCGCCTGAAGCGCGGCTGCGCAAAACCTCGACAACGGCCCACTCACGTAGCGCTGGCTTTTACGCAAGCCGGCGCCCTAAGTGCCCTTCGTCCTGGCGCCCCGTCCCCCCGTTTGATGGTTCGACGCAACAACACGGGGACGGATCACCTCGCGCGTGACAAACTCATGTATTGTTTCCTGACTACGCAGATTGGCGTTTTTCTTGCATCATCTGTAACAGTCATGCCGTTTCAGGCGCCCGGGCCATGTCCGGTTCGTTGCCGCGGCCATCCTTCCGCTCTCATTGATCGCGCATCATCGCCTGCGCCGGCCACACCATGACGAAAAACGTTCTGAGCATCCAGTCACATGTCGTCTTCGGGCACGCCGGTAACAGCGCGGCCGTGTTTCCGATGCGCCGGCTCGGCGTCAATGTCTGGCCGCTCAATACCGTCCAGTTCTCGAATCACACGCAGTACGGCCATTGGACCGGCGGTGCGATCGAGGCCTCGCAAATGGAAGAGCTGGTCGAGGGGATCGGCGCGATCGGCATGCTGCCGCGCTGCGACGCCGTGCTGTCCGGCTATCTGGGCACCCCTGAGCAGGCGCAATCGGTGCTGGAAATCGTCAAGGCCGTGAAGGCCGCGAATCCACGCGCGTGGTACTTCTGCGATCCGGTGATGGGCGCCGCGAGCGGTTGCAAGGTCGAACCGGGCATCCAGGAATTTCTCGTGCGCACCATGCCGGAGATGGCCGACGCGATGGCACCGAACCATACCGAGTTGCAACGCCTGGTAGGCCGCGAGATCGATACGCTCGAGGAAGCCGTGACCGCCTGCCGCGAGGTTATCGCCCGCGGGCCGAAGCTCATGCTGGTCAAGCATCTGCTCGATCGTAACAGCCCCGCCGACCGGTTCAACATGCTGGTCGTCACCGAGCGCGAGGCGTGGATGGGCCAGCGTCCGCTCTACCCGTTCGCGCGGCAGCCGGTGGGCGTCGGCGATCTGACGAGCGCGGTGTTTGTCGCGCGCACGCTGCTGGGCGATTCGATCCGCGCGGCCTTTGAACACACGCTGGCCGCCGTGAACGCGGTAGTCAAGGCGACATGGCAGGCTGGGCGCTATGAACTGGAACTGGTGGCCGTGCAGAACGAAATCGCGCAGCCGCGTGAATGGTTCGACGCCTGGGTGGCGGAGACAGCGTAAGTCGGCGGAGAGAACCGCGGTTCCACGAAGCGATCTCATCACGACCGGCCTGAAGACACGCTGCAGTGGGTGCTTCGGCCGCACAGCACGATCTGCTCGCGGGAGACACGTGACCCACGTCTGTTAGCCGGCGGTCCTATAATGCGTGCCGCGTGGGCGAGGCACGTACCCGCCCGCACCGCATTTTTCAGGTATCCGGGCGTCCGGGCTTCCGGCATCCGGCATTCAGCAGACGAGGCATCGATGGACGGTTATATCCGCAGCGAGCGGGAAGAATTTTTTGAACAGTTGTGCATAAGCGTCGACGCGGACGAAGCGCACGAGCAGGAAGCGATCGAGTACTTCGAGAACCAGTTTGACCAGGCCGACTTCGATCCGGCACAGTGGCTCGACATCGCACTCTACTATTCGCCGGCGGTGGCGCGCGGCATCGTCGACATGGTGACGCCCGACGACAAGGCGCGCAGCAACATCGCCGAAGTGATCGCCGACAACCTCGACATTTCGTACGGCGAGGACGAGTGCCAGCAGTTCGCCGAGACCATCGAATTCGCACTCAACAATGGCGTGCCGGTGGACCTCGACCTGGTGCTCGACGGCTGCCAGCGCGCGATCGACGATCTCGACACCTGGGCCGATGAAGAGACCAAGGCGCCGCTACTGCGTCTGCGTGAAGAGTTGCTGCGCCAGCAAGGCGAGCGTTGAGGGCGTTTTGACTGGCCTGCGTTTTTGTCCGGCTGGCTTGTCGTTTTGATTGGCGTATTCGCGGGTCTTGTTCCGCGAGTGCGCGACTGGTGAGGCCGGGGCGCACGTCGGCTCGTTGAACGGCGTGGCCAGCGTTGCTTTGCTGGACCCGTCCTGCTGGTCTACGTTAGCCCCTCCCCTCCAAGCTGCTTCGGCGGGCGGCGTTCCCGCGCCGCATTCCTCGGTACGCCCGTGGATTCCCTGCATTTCCTGCATTTCCTGCATTTCCTGCATTTCCTGCATTTCCTGCGTATCTGCATATCTGCATATCTGCATATCTGCATATCTGCATATCTGCATTCCGTGCATTCCGTGCATTCCGTGCATTCCGTGCATTCCGCCATTCCGCCATTCCGCCATTCCGCCATTCCGCCATTCCGCCATTCCGCCATTCCGCCATTCCGCCATTCCGTGCATTCCGCCATTCCGCCATTCCGCCATTCCGCCATTCCGCCATTCCGCCATTCCGCCATTCCGCCATTCCGCCATTCCGCCATTCCGCTTCTTAAGCATATGCCGCAATCCGCGCCTACGCGATGCTGCTGACAGGCTGTCAGCCCAAGCGCCGTGCCGCCTATGCTGAAATGCTCATTCAAAGCGCCGCGAACTGCCAAGACGGTGACAAATTGGCTTTCTATATTCGCGCCAGATTGACCCGCATCTGAACGCACTTCGCAGCCCCCCGATCCCAAGAGGACTTCCTTCGGGACGGGGACTCCCTACGGGGCAGATTCCCCGATTGTTTATGGCGTCCAATCATCCGTACTCTTGACGATGCGCGCCACGCGAAGTGAACCCAGGCTCGCGCGCCGATCCAGCGTTACTGCCTTGCCGCTTTCACACCTGAAACTGTCGATGGAGAGTGAGACCATGAGCCTTCGCAACACGCTGAAACCGCTTGCACTGTTCGTTGGCGCTGTCTTCGCGATCGTGCCGCCGGCCAGTTTTGCCGACGACCTGCCGGTGAAGATCGGCTTCGCCGCGCCGCTGACCGGGGCCAACGCCGGCTACGGCAAGGACCTGGAGAACGGCGTCCGGCTGGCGGTCGAGGAAGCCAACGCGCAGAAGATCAAGATCGGCGACAAGGTCGCGCAATTCCAGATCGTTTCCGAGGATGACCAGGCCGACCCGCGCATCGGCGTGCAGGCCGCGCAGAAGCTGGTCGACGCGGGCGTGTCGGTGGTGGTCGGCCACTTCAATTCGGGCACGACGATTCCGGCTTCGCAGGTGTACGAACAAGCCGGCATTCCGGTGATCGACCCGGCCGCGACCAATCCGGTCATTACCGGGCGAGGCTTTGCGAACACCTTCATGGTGATTTCCACCGACGCGCAGAACGCCGGCAACGCGGGCGTCTACGCCGTGGAGGTGACCAAGGCCAAACGCCTTGCGATCATCGACGACCGCACCGCCTTCGGCCAGGGCGAGGCCGACGAGTTCGAGAAGGCGGTGAAGGCACACGGCGGCACCATCGTGACGCGCGAATACACCGACAATCGCGCGGTGGACTTCAGCACGCAGATCACCAAGATCAAGGCGACCAACGCGGATCTGATTTTCTTCGGCGGTCTGGATACCCAGGCGGCGGGCTTTGCGAAGCGGATGAAGCAGTTGGGGATGAACGCGCAACTGGTGGGCGGTGGCGGCGTGATGGACCAGGACTTCATCAAGCTTGCCGGCGACTCGGCCGAAGGCGTGATGGCCTGGGAATACGGCAGACCGTTGGCCCAGTTGCCGGGCGGCAAGGACTTTTCCGCGAAGTTCAAAAAGCGCTTCGGGGTGGATATCCTGTCGTACGCGCCGTTTGGGTATGACGGCGCATGGGCCGCAATCAAGGCGATGCAGCAGGCGAAATCGAGTTCGCCGGCGGTCTACCGGCCGGTGCTCAAGGCGATCGACTACGACGGCGTGACCGGGAAGATTTCTTTCGACAGCACCGGGGCGCTGAAGAGCGGTGCTTCCACGCTGTATCAGGTCAAGAACGGAGCGTGGGTGCCTATCGTGACCAAGAGCGGGAGTTAAGCGTCTCGTTTTGCCCATGACGGCCGTGTTGTTCGTGCGGCAGTGGTGGTGTTTTCTACTGCCGCTGCCGTTGGCACTGCCGCTGCCGCCGCTACCACTACCACTGCCACTGCCAATGCCGCGCGCATTGCCACTGCCGATGCCACTGCCACCGCCGCTCCCATTGCCACTGCCTCGCGTGCCTACCTGGCAACCTTGACCACCACCTCGGCATCGAGATCCCGCTCGATCCGGACAAGATCGTCCTTCACTTCGGCGAATTCATCAGCGGAACACATCTGATGCCCAAACGTGGCGCGAAGGTGTCGCCTCACCTGCAGGACTCGCGCGGCCGGATCGAACACGTAGCGAGAAGAAAACTCGAAGAACCGATCCTTCACCGTGGCATCCGGCGGAACATCCGACACGCGCGCGAACCTCGGCAGCGCCATCTCCAGCGTCTCATCGAATTCCCCGCCGATGCACGCCCACGGCTGGGTCCGGGCGGGCTCCGCAAGCCATCCCTGCACCTGCCCCGCCATTCCGCCGGACAAGCTGGTCAGCGCGGGCACCGCCGTCGTGCCGTCGGTCCAGACAAAGTGTTCGACGCGTCCTTGCATCGACGTGGAAAACGGGCCGCCGGTCGCGCCCACATCGCCCACGCGCAACTGCGCGGTGCCATGCAAGCCGGTCAGTAATAGACGATTGGCCGCGATCTGCTGCGTACGCTGGCGCGTCGCCCGTCGAAACGTATTGCGTTCGAGCTCCGCGGTATAGCCATCGTCCTCCACGCGGTAAGCGTAGTTCGCCGCCCCGCTCTCATCGATATCGATCTGCAGACGCGCAGTGCGCTCGCGCATTTGCGTGGCCGGCGTGCGCGATAACACTCCGGCGTCGACCAGCAGGACCGGCCGGTCCATGACGCTCGGCGGCAAATAGCCAAAGCCGACGCCGCCCGCCGTGGTGTCGGCGAACAACGACAACTCAGGAATCCAGACGATTGCATGATTGATCGCACTTGCACCGTATCCGGGCACGTCCGGCAAACTGTAATAAGGCCCGAGATTGAGCAGCACGGCCTCACTGCGGATGCCGACCGCGGCGAGGAGCGCGCCGTACAACGCGACGTGGTCCTTGCAGTCGCCATAGCGGTTGCGCAGGATGTCGATCGCCTTGTGCGGGATCGCCGCCGTTTCGCCGAGAAACAGCGCGACGTAGCGAATATTCAAACGCATCCAGTCGTACAGGATCTGCGCCTTCGCGCGCGGGTCGCTGGCCTGGGCGGTCAGGCTCTCTGCGAGTCGAACGATCGCCGGGTCGCTCGCCGTCGCGTCGGCGGCAGGACCGCGATAGCGCGCGGCAAAACTCGCGAAGTCCGGCACCGTCGACACCATCAACCGGTCGCCCCAGTTCGCATAGCCGACCGCGCCCGCTTCGAGCGGCGCATAGGGGCCGTGCCGGTAGTCGAACTCGTAGCGGGTGCGGCCGTTTGCCGTCACCGGTGGCAGCGCGACGTAGCCACGCGCATCGGCATAAAGCGGCACGTCGGCGGGCAGGTCGAAGATCAGACGCTGCATCTCGACCGGATCGCGCGTCGGTTCGACCAGGTAGGCGAAGGTGCCGGCCTGCAGGGGCTTCGTGCGGGTCTTGCGAAACGCCAGATGCACGCGCGAGCCAGGCTCGACGCCCGGAAAGATCACCGTGCGCAGCACCCCGTCTTCGAAACTCGGCGCGCCCGCCGAGCGGGGTTCCTGCACGTCGCGGATCGCCTCGGGGCCGACCGGATGCGCGACGCCGTTCGGGTCGATCGTTTCGGCGCCCAGCAATTGCACCTGCTCGATATCCTTGTTGAACCACACGTAGCGTTGCGCAATATCGTCGACGCCGCTCGTCGTGTTGGCCCGCAGGACCGTGTCGTCGTGTTCTTCGACGGAGCCGTCCTTCTGGATCACGAAGAGATGGACGTCGCGCTCCATCGTCGAGGGGGAGAGGTCGTCGTTTGGGGGGCTTGAGGGGCTTGACGTGCTTGACGTGCTGGACGTGCTGGACGTGCCGGACGTGCTGGACGTGCCTGAAGCGCTGGTGGTGCTTAAGTTGCTGGCGGTACTCCCCTCAGCCTGCGAGACGGTTGCGCACGCAACCAGCGCCAACGCGGCGGCCAGCCTGATGAACAGAGCGCACCACGTCATGCGCGACGCGCCCTGCCCCGCGCGCGCCATGCCCGCGGACTCGACGCAAACTCCGCGCGAAACGCATGATTGAAATTCGACAGATCGTTGAAGCCGCAATCGAGCGCGATATCGACGACCTTCGCGTTGTCGTCGTGAAGGCGCAGCGCCGCCGCTCGCAAACGTGCCCGCAGCACATATTGATGCGGCGTCACGCCGCTCACGCGCTGGAACGTACGCAGGAAATAGAACTCGCTCAGGCCCGCCGCGGCAGCGAGGCTCGTGAGCGTATGCGGCGCGCCAGGGGTGTCGTCGATCAGGCGCACCGTCTGCGCGACGCGCGACCAGGCCGTGGCGCTTGCAGGTGGTTCCGCATGCGTCAACCCGCCCGCCGCCTTGAGCGTGGCGACGGCCAGTTCGGCCGCGAGTTCGTCCCACACCGTCTCGCCTGCTTCCAACGCGCCGGCACAAGCCCGCGCAATCAGCGGCGACAACGCGGCTAGCGATGGAATGCGCGCGAGCCTGAAGTTGAGATTGCCGCTCGCGATGCCCGCATCGGCGGCGAGCCGCTCAAAGTACGCGGGTGCATAGCGGAAGGCGATGCAGCGATCGCCGGCCGCATGCCGATGGC
The DNA here is from genome assembly GCF_046025895.1 of Paraburkholderia sp. RL17-337-BIB-A. Taxonomy (NCBI): domain Bacteria; kingdom Pseudomonadati; phylum Pseudomonadota; class Betaproteobacteria; order Burkholderiales; family Burkholderiaceae; genus Paraburkholderia; species Paraburkholderia sp. RL17-337-BIB-A. The sequence continues at coordinate 2,923,554 of NZ_JARESY010000001.1, forward strand.
CACATTCGAAACAGTCACCCGGATTGCCGAGCAGCAGCGCGCCCGGCGCAAGCAACTCACGCCCCGTGCCCGCCCGGTAGCCGAACGAACCGGCGACCACCATCGCGATGCACACACCGGCGTGCCGTTCTTCGAATGGCTGGTCGCGTGGGCCGAAGGTGCAAAGGATGTCCGCGACATCCCAGCCCTCGCCCTGGGCCAACGCACGCGCGCTCGTGCTGCCGCGCGTGCCTTCCCGTGCCCGCTGCGCGAGTGCCTGCTGCAAAGTGACGGCAATTTTCCCCAAGATGCACCTCGGCAGAGACCGTATCGTGGTTTTAGCACATCGGCGGCCGGCGTGGTTTTGCCCGTTCCGGCGAGAGCGCTTTTCACTGGAACACCCGAAGGAGCACACACGATGAACCTGCTGGACGACACCCTGGACGGCGAGTTTCACGCCGCATTGAGCGCCCCGGCGCGCGCCGCCGGCATCGCCGCGGCGGACGACGTTTACGGCTGGCTGATCGGCAGTTGGGACATGGACGTGCTGCATTACCGCGTCGATCTGGGCAGCGCGCGCCGCCGCGGCGAGATCCATTTCGGCTGGGTACTGGAGGGCCGCGCCGTGCAGGACGTCTGGATCATGCCGCCGCGCAGCGCGCCTCACAGCGGGCTCGAACCCGGCGACACGATGTACGGCACCACGCTGCGAGTGTGGGACCCAGCACTGCGGGCGTGGCGCGTGACCTACCTCAATCCGCTGACTGGCCAGCGCGATGAACTGACCGGCCGGCGCGTCGGCAATGATCTCGTGCAGATCGGCACACACGCCGACGGCACGCCGATCCGATGGAATTTCACCGAGATCACGAGCGATTCGTTCCGCTGGACCGGCGTCGCGCTTGCGCAGGATGGCGTGACGTGGACGCTCGAGGCGGAATTTCACGCGCGGCGCAGGCGTCAGGTGGCTCGACATTAGGCTGCGGCGTGGCGGCGAGCGGCTTCAAGCCCGCATAAAACAGAAACCCTGCTGCGGGCATCAATCGCCCTCCCCGATTTGCCCAAGCAAAGCCTGCAAGCGCTCCACATGCCTGAGCAGTAAATGCCGATGCTTTTCGATCTGTTCCAGCCGGCCGGCCAGGTCGGCCTGAATCGGATCGTCGAGATCGGCGGCGGCGATCACCTCCTCCACTTTCGAGCGCATCGACGCAAGGTCCACCGGCGCATGACTCAAATGCCGCTCGAAACGCCGCACGTCCTGCATCGCCACATCGCGGACCTTGCGAAAATGCGCCTGACGCCGATGCGTTTCGGCGTCGAGCGTCTCTTCTTCCACGCGTTTGGCCGGGCCCGTCTGGCCGAAAATCGGCTCGGGCGGCCGCAGCACGGTCTTCTTGCGCACCGGATGCGCGGTGCCGCGAAACCGCGCAAGCGGCTGTTCATTGTCGATTGCTTCGCGCGCCTTGGCCGGTATGTCCTCTTGCGTGTGTGACGCGTTCATCCAGCCGTTCGGCAAGCCCGTGACCGCCTCGATACCGCGCACGAACTCCTCGCTGAATTCGCGCTGGCCGGACAAGATCAGTTTCAGATAGCTGGCGGAAAAGGTCATCATGCGCGCGAGACGCGTCGCCGCGCCCACCTCGCGGGTCAGCAGCACCAGGTTCGCTCGCCAGACCGGGAGCAGTAATTCGTCGGAATCTTCCATTGCTGGGTCTTCCATCTTTTGCCCGATGTATGGACGACGCGATACGCACGCGTCATCGGATTGAAAGGGTAGCCGTTTCACGGCGTGGCGCGCAATCCCGGAGCGAACATATGGCGGCTACAGATGGGTTGAAATTACACGCTACGCTGCGCCGCCGCTCAGGGATAAAACGCCACGAAGCTCGTCGTTTTGAGTTGACCCATGCATTCGGCCAGCGTTCCTGTGCTGAGCGCGCGATCTGTGGCATCCTTGCGCATCGTTGCGGCACGCTTCGTGCTGCAGCGTTAGCACCATCACGTCGATTAAGGATTTTGTAATGAAGAAAATCATTCTTGCCCTCGCAGCAGCCGTAGCTGCCCTCAGCGCGATCGCTCCCGCCCAGGCCTACGAGCATCATCACAAGGAATGCCACAAAGTGCGCGTCCACCATCATTGGGAAAACCGCTGCCACTAATGGCCGGGTCTCGCCCGCGAGGGTGAACCGAGGGTGAACAAAAAGCCCCGCTTTTACGCGGGGCTTTTTTTACGCCCGGGCGCGTGTGCCGGCATGTTCTGCAACGCTCTATAAGTTCTGCGCGAAACGGCCAGCATGCAATCACGGACACATGCTGTTACACCTTTGCAGGGTGAGGGGATGCGTCAAGGCGACCTCGCGCGACGCGAAGCGCCGTGAACGCCGCAGGGAGATCAGATGAAAAGCGACGACAGCGGCGCCGACCGGGTCGACGCGCGCGAGCGGTGGGTCACGCTGCCTTGATGCGCTCCAAAGCCGTCGCCACCAGTTCTTCAAGCAGAGGCTGGACCTTCACGGCCAGTGTCTCGTCATACGCATACGGCATCTGCTCCTCCATATACGTAATCTGCGACAACTCGAGCTGTACCGCGTGCACACCCTGCGAGGGCTGCCCATACTGCCGCGTGATATAGCCGCCCTTGAAGCGCCCGTTGGCGACAGCGGAATACCCGCCATGCCGCTCGACCACCGCGGCCAGTTCCTCGCCCACTCCCGCCACCGCGCTGGCGCCGTTCGACGTGCCGAAATTGAAATCCGGCAGACGTCCCTCGAAAAACCGCGGCACCTGCGAGCGGATCGAATGCGCCTCCCACAGCAGCACCTTGCCGTGCTTCGCCTTCAGCGCGGCAAGCTCGCCCGCCAGCGCATCGTGATAGGGCTTCCAGTAAGCATCGCGCCGGCGTGCGACTTCGGCATCGGTCGGCAGATGGCCTTCGAGGTACAAGGGTTCCTTGTCGAAGGTATCGACCGGCAGCAAGCCGGTGGTGTCCTGCCCCGGATAGAGATTCGCGCCATCGGGCGGACGGTTCAGATCGATCACATAACGCGCGTACGTCGGCGCGAGAATCGACGCGCCCATGCGCCTCGCAAACGCGTAGAGACGGTCGAGGTGCCAGTCGCAGTCGTCGGTGCGCTGCGCGACCGGCGTCATCGTCGCGGCGATATCGGCGGGAATTTGCGTGCCCAGATGCGGGATCGAAATCAGCAACGGCAGGCTGCCTTGATGCAGCGACAAAACCGGCGGAGTAGTTGCAATAGACGAAGCAGTCATGTCAGTCCGGAATCGATGGGATCGAAAGAAATCTCAGTTTATTCGGCAATTCACGCGCGCATTTCGCTTCAGCATGTGGCATTCAGCCGCTCACCTGAGCAAATCGGCGAGCGCCCCGCGATAGCGCGCGTAAGCACCCTCTTCATCGCGATGCCGACGGTTGTCGACGACCTTGTCGCCGCCCGTGTAGACGTCGCGAATCGGCGTCTCGCCATGCTCGCAGAATACAACGCCCGAGAGCCACGCGTTCGGCGCGTGCTCGGCGATGCTCGAATGAACGGGATCGAGTACCAGCCAGTCGGCACGCTTGCCAGCCTGCAGCGCGCCGACGGCACGGCCCGTTGCGTGCGCGCCGCCGTCGAGCGCGGCGTCGAACAAACGATCGGCCACATGCGTGGCCCGCGCCGATGCCAGCACGTTGCGCTGACGTCGCGTAAGACGCTGGCCGTATTCGAGCAAACGCAATTCCGCCCGCCAGTCGACGCCGATATGGCTATCCGAACCGACGCCGATGCGCCCTTGCGCGTCGAGGTACTCGTGTGCCGGAAAAATGCCGTCGCCGAGATTGGCTTCGGTGGTCAAACACAAACCGGCGACCGCGCCGCTTTTTGCGAGCGCAAGCGTTTCGTTCGCATCGACGTGCGTGGCATGCACGAGGCACCAGCGGCTGTCCACATCGAAGCGATCGAGCAGCCATTGCACCGGCCGCGCCCCTTCGGTTTCGAGGCAGGCGTCGACTTCGGCGGTTTGCTCGGCGATGTGGATGTGAACCGGCGCGCTTCTATCGATACCGCTCAGCAAGTCACGCAACGACTCGGCCGATACCGCGCGCAACGAATGCGGCGCCACGCCATAACGCAATGCGGCGCTCTCAGGCCGCGCCGCGCGCAACGTGCCGAGCAGATCGAGCAGACTCTCCGGCGTATTGATGAAGCGCTGCTGATCTTCGCGCGGTGCACGCGAACCGAAACCGCTGTACTGATACAGCACGGGCAGCATCGTCATGCCGATGCCGCTCGTCGAAGCCGCGTCCACCACACGCTGCGCCAGTTCCGCCTGGTTCGAATAGCGGCTGCCATCCGGCGTGTGATGCACGTAGTGAAATTCGCAGACCGACGTATAGCCCGCTTTCAACATCTCGATGTACAACCACTGCGCGACAGCAGCGAGTCCTTCCGGCGTGATCCGCGCCGCAAAGCGATACATCAGGTCGCGCCAGCTCCAGAAGTTATCGGTGGCCCCGGTGCCCGATGCGGCGCGATATTCGGTGAGGCCGGCCATCGCGCGTTGAAACGCATGCGAGTGAAGATTCGGCATGCCGGGCAAGACAGGACCGGCGGCTTTTTCAACGCCTTCAGGAACACCAGCCGTATCGGGCGTAACCGACGTCAGCGTGCCATTTGCGTCCCATTCCAGCAGCACATTGCGGCGCCAGCCGTCGGGCAGATAGGCGTGATCGGCGAATAGTGATCGTTGTGTTTGCATCATCTCTCAGGCCCTAGCTCAATTCACGCCGTGCATAAACGGTCTCGCCCGCGCGCACGACTCGCGCGCACAACGGACGCCCAATCCAGTAGGCCAGCTCGGCCAGCGTTGCCACCGACCACACCGCGAAATCCGCCGCGCGCCCTGCTTCCAGCGAACCGTGCGTATCTGCCTTGCCGAGCGCACGCGCAGCATGCGAGGTCACGCCTTGCAGCACTTCGGGCACGGTCATGCGGAACAGCGTGGTCGCCATGTTCATCATGAGCAGCAGCGACGTGGTGGGCGATGTGCCGGGATTGCTGTCGGTGGAAATCGCGATCGGCACCTGATAGCGCCGCAGCAAGTCCAAAGGCGGCAGTTGCGTCTCGCGGATGAAGTAATACGCGCCGGGCAGCAGTACGGCGACGGTGCCGGACGCTTTCATCGCGGCGACACCCGCTTCGTCGAGAAACTCAAGGTGATCCGCGGACAGCGCATGATGGCGCGCGGCCAATGCCGTGCCGCCGCCGTTCGACAACTGCTCGGCGTGCATTTTCACCGGCAACTTATAGCGCTCGGCGGCTTTAAACACGCGTTCGCTTTGTTCCAGCGAAAAACCGATACGCTCGCAAAACACGTCGACCGCATCGACGAGGCCTTCGTCGGCGAGCGCGGGCAGCATCGTATTACAGACTTCGTCGATATAGGCATCGGCTCTTCCCGCGAATTCGGGCGGCAATGCATGCGCGCCGAGAAACGTCGTATAGACCGTCACCGGATAGCGCTCGCCCAACCGGCGCGCAACGCGCAGCATCTTGCGTTCGCTGGCGAGATCGAGGCCGTAGCCGGATTTTATTTCGATCGCCGTCACGCCTTCGGCGAGCAGCGGTTCGAGGCGCGCGGCCGATTGGCGGAACAGCGAGTCTTCGTCGGCGGCACGCGTGGCGCGCACCGTCGAGACAATACCGCCACCCTGCCGCGCGATTTCCTCATAGCTGACCCCCGCGAGGCGCTGCGCGAATTCATCGGCGCGCTGCCCGCCGTACACCAGATGCGTATGGCAATCGACGAGACCCGGCGTCACCCACGCACCATGCAGATCTTCGCGCGGCCATGCGGCGTAATCGGCGGGTAATTCGGAGGCCGCGCCGAGCCATGCGATTTTGCCGTTTTCAACGGCAATCGCAGCATCGGGCAGCGTGTGTTGGGGATCGCCCTGGGGGCACAGTTTCAGGTGATGCCAGACGGTTTGCTTCATCGCGTGCTCTTTGCAGCTCGTTGCGTGTCTGTGGTGGTTCGCGGCGCGCTTCGCCTGGCTTGCTTCGCCAGGCCTTAAGCGCGTGCGCGAATCGTCGTCGTTGTTACGCTCATCACATATAGCGGATGCTGATCGCGAGCAACGCGCCCGTGCCCTCGATCAAACATGACAGCGCGTTCGGTGTGTCGATGCGCAGCGTGTCGTCAGCTTCGAGCGCGCGCGGTTGAGCGTCGCCACGGAGCGCGACCTGAAGCGAACCGCTTGCGCAGAACAACAGCACCACGTCGGCGGACAACGTACGCTGCGTAGCGCCGCGCCACACTTCTGTCTCGCCCAGCGCCGCGCCACGGCGGACCATCAGGTTGAAGTCGCGCGTGGCGCCGTCGACGAGGCGTGCATCGATCCCCGCTTCGCCCGCAAACTGCGCGATATCGAGCGGCTGAGTCAACGCATGGGTCTTCACGGCGTGCGCGTCAGTGTCGTCTGTTTCGTCGAGCAACATGCCCGCGCCGGACAACAATACCAACGTGCGGTCGATACCCGCAAAACGCGAGAACGGACCGGCCTGCGCCACGTCGGCGATGCTCACGCGCCACGTGAATGCGTCGAGCCCCGCGTGTAGCGGAAACGCCGCCACCTCACGCGTGACGCCGCCGCCGTTTTTCCACGGCGCCGCCACGAGGTCGGCGCCGCGAATCAGCGTCGTGGTTGCCATGTTATCGACAAGCGGGCTGTGAAGCGCCACGATCAACGACCCAGCATCGGCAGATTCAAACCTGCCTCGCGCGCCGTTTCCTGGGCGAGTTCATAGCCCGCATCCGCGTGACGCATCACACCGGTCGCCGGGTCGTTGAACAGCACGCGGCCGAGGCGTTCTTTGGCTGCATCCGTGCCGTCGGCGACGATCACGACGCCGGAGTGCTGGCTGAAGCCCATGCCGACCCCGCCGCCATGATGCAGCGAGACCCACGACGCGCCGCCTGCGGTGTTCAGCAGTGCGTTGAGCAAGGGCCAGTCGCTGACCGCGTCCGAGCCGTCCTTCATCGATTCGGTTTCGCGATTCGGGCTGGCCACCGAACCGGTATCGAGGTGATCGCGGCCGATCACGATCGGCGCCTTCAGCTCGCCGTTCCTGACCATTTCGTTGAAGGCCTGGCCTAAACGATAACGGTCTTTCACGCCGACCCAGCAGATCCGCGCCGGCAGCCCCTGGAACGCGATGCGTTCGCGCGCCATGTCGAGCCAGTTGTGCAGATGCGGATCGTCGGGGATCAGTTCCTTGACCTTCGCATCGGTCTTGTAGATGTCCTCCGGATCGCCCGACAGCGCGACCCAACGGAACGGGCCCTTGCCTTCGCAGAACAACGGACGGATATACGCCGGCACGAAGCCCGGAAAATCGAACGCGTTTTCCACGCCCATTTCCAATGCCATCTGACGGATGTTGTTGCCGTAATCGAGCGTGGCCGCGCCGCGTTCCTGCAACGTGAGCATCGCCTGGACCTGCTTGGCCATCGACTGCTTGGCGGGCAGCACGATGCTGTCCGGCACGGTCTTCATACGCTCGCGCCAGTCTTCGACATTCCAGCCTTGCGGCAGGTAACCGTGAATCGGATCGTGCGCGCTGGTTTGATCGGTCACGCAATCCGGCGTGATGCCACGCGTCACGCATTCAGCGAACACATCCGCTGCGTTGCCGAGCAGGCCGATCGACACCGGCTTGCCCGCTTTCTTCGCCTCTTCGAGCATGGCGAGCGCTTCGTCGAGCGTCTGCGCTTTTTTGTCGACATAGCGCGTCTTCAGACGGAAGTCGATACGCGTTTCATCGCATTCCACCGCGATCATCGAGAAACCGGCCATGGTCGCTGCCAGCGGCTGCGCGCCGCCCATGCCGCCGAGACCGCCCGTCAGAATCCAGCGGCCCGACGGATCGCCGTTGAAATGCTGATTCGCCACCGAGAAGAACGTTTCGTAGGTGCCCTGCACGATGCCCTGGCTGCCGATATAGATCCAGCTGCCCGCCGTCATCTGCCCGTACATCATCAAGCCCTTGCGATCGAGTTCGTGAAAGTGTTCCCACGTCGCCCAATGCGGCACCAGATTCGAATTCGCCAGCAAGACGCGCGGTGCGTCCGCATGCGTGCGAAACACACCGACCGGCTTGCCCGATTGAATCAGCAGCGTCTCGTCTTCGTTCAGGTCCTTCAGCGACGCGAGGATCTGATCGAAGCAATCCCAGTTACGCGCGGCACGGCCGATACCGCCGTACACGACCAGCGCATGCGGATGCTCGGCGACTTCCGGGTCCAGATTGTTCTGGATCATCCGGTACGCGGCTTCCGCGATCCAGGTCTTGCAGGTTTTTTCCGCGCCGCGCGGTGCGCGGATCGTGCGGGTCGGGTCCAGACGCGGGTCGATGTGTTTCGGGTTGTTCATGGTGGCCCTCGGAATGCGTGAAAATGTTCGGGAGAAGATCGGAAAATAAGCCGGGAAAACGAGTCTGAAAAAGCGGCGAAATCAGAAATGTCCAGTGAAGCGATAGCGGCTGCCCGGATGCCAGAGATTGGCGATCGAAGCGACCTGGCTTTGCGACCACGTGCGCCGATGCAGCACGAGACACGGTTCGAGTTCATCCATGGTCAGCAGCGCGCGCGTGTCCGCGTCCGCCGCCAATGCTTCGATGCGGTACTCGACTCGCTGCAACGGCGCCACGCGCACCAGATACTGGTTCGGCGTGGTGTTCGTGAAGTCCTGCAAGGCATACTCGGGCGCGACCGCCGGGTTGACCCAGCGTTCTTCGAGTTGCACCGGTTCGTCGTTTTCGAAATGCAGCACGCGTGAATGAAACACCGGACTGCCCGCGCTCACCCGCATTTCTTCGGCGAGCGCTTCGTCGGCGATGCTCGCGCCGATGTGCAGCACCTTCGCCTGATAACGATGACCGCGCGCGACGATTTCGTCGGAGATGCTGCGGATCGCCACCAGCGTGGATTCATACTTGGGCCGGGCCACGAACGTGCCCGAGCCCTGCACACGCGTGAGCACCTGCTCCGAAGTCAACTCGCGCAACGCGCGGTTGACCGTCATGCGCGCGACGTTGAATTCGCGCGCGAGCTCGTTTTCGGAGGGCACCTGGTCGCCTTCAGCCCATTCGCCCGCATGGATGCGGCCGAGGATGAAGTCCTTGATGCCCTGGTAGGCCGGTGCGTTCATTGGCTTGATGTGCGTGCTTGAAATGTGTTGTGCGAGCTTACTGTTCGGACGCGAACGAGAACGGGCTCAGCTTCGCGATCGTGCCGTTTTGCACGAGATGCGTCACCGCCTCGATATCCGGTGCGAAGTAGTGATCGAGCTCGTAATGCGCGACGTCCTTGCGCACCGCGTCCATCACTTTCTGCAAGCTCGGGCTGGTCTTGTGCGGCGCGCGCAGATCGACGCCTTGCGCCGCGGCGAGCAACTCGATCGACAGAATGTTCGCCACGTTTTCAGCGATGTCGCCGAGCTTGCGCGCGGCGAACGTCGCCATCGAAACGTGATCTTCCTGGTTCGCGGAGGTGGGCAGCGAATCGACCGAAGCCGGATGCGCGAGCGTCTTGTTCTCGGAGGCGAGCGCGGCAGCCGTCACGTGAGCAATCATGAAGCCGGAGTTCACGCCGCCGTCGCGCACGAGGAACGGCGGCAGGCCCGACAGCGTCGCGTCGATCAGCAGCGCGATGCGGCGCTCGGCCAGTGCGCCGATTTCAGCGACAGCCAGCGCGAGGTTGTCGGCAGCGAAGGCAACCGGCTCAGCGTGGAAGTTGCCGCCCGACAGCACTTCGCCCGTGTCCGGGAAAATCAGCGGATTGTCGGAGACGGCGTTGACTTCCAGCAGCAGCACCTCGGCCGCATGGCGCATCTGATCCAGACACGCGCCCATCACTTGCGGCTGGCAGCGCAGGCTGTACGGGTCCTGCACCTTGTCGCAATCGGCGTGCGAGACATTGATGCCCGAGCCTTGCAACAGCGAACGGTATGCCGTGGCCGCATCGATCTGACCTTGATGGCCGCGCAGTTCGTGAATGCGCGCGTCGAACGGCTTGACCGAACCCGCGGCTGCGTCCACCGACAACGCGCCCGCCACCAGGGCGGTGCGGTACAGGTCTTCGATTGCGAACATGTTGTAGAGCGCGAGCGCCGTCGAGGCTTGCGTGCCGTTCAGCAGCGCCAGACCTTCTTTCGCCTGCAACGTCAGCGGCTTCAGGCCGACCAGCGCGAGGCCTTCGGTGGCCGGCATGCGCTCGCCCTTGGCGAACACCTCGCCGACGCCGAGCAAGGTGGCCGACATATGCGCGAGCGGCGCGAGGTCGCCCGATGCGCCGACCGAGCCCTTGACCGGAATCACCGGCAGCACGTCGGCGTTGTACAGCGTGATCAGCGCTTCCATCACTTCGCGGCGGATGCCCGAATGGCCGCGGCCGAGGCTCGACAGCTTCAGCGCGATCAACAGACGCACGACCGGACGCGACATCGGCTCACCCACGCCGACCGCGTGCGACAGCACCAGATTGCGTTGCAGCAGTTCGAGCTGGTCGTGCGGGATGTGCGTGCTGGCGAGACGCCCGAAACCCGTGTTGATGCCATAGGCCGGCTCACCCTTGGCGGCGATATCGGCGACGGCTTTGGCGCAGGCGTCGATGGCGGCGTGGCTGGCCGGATCGAGTTGCAGCGCGACGTGTTCGCGCGCGATCTGGCGCAGCTGCGGGAGGGTCAGGTAACCGGGTTTCAGAATCATCATGATGTTGTGTCCTGTCTTGTCTATACAATTTGAGAGAAGTCTAGCGGCGTCATCTTGTATATACAACTGGTTTTTGCAGGTTCGGGACTAGGGGTTTCCATTAGGGCAGGATGCCTGCCTGGCATACATATCGCTTCGGACTTAGCTTGGGAGCGATAGCGTGCTTCGTGCTTCTGCCGATGGTGATGGCCGTTGACTTGTATATACACATTCAAAATCCTCGGCGGCAACCGGACAAAAAATAGTTAAGCGCCGGGAACCCGCTGGCGGACGCCTTCATTTTTGATTTCAAATCAAGATTCATTTGAGACTAATACGCTTTTTGCGAGAATCAAGACGTCGGATACTGCGTCCATGTCATCGTGTTTCCGGTGTTTCCACCCCAAGGGAGAACGTCTTGAAGATTTTCATTACTGGCGCAAGCGGCTTTATCGGCGGTTCGATCGCGGCACACCTCGTGCGTGCCGGCCATCAGGTGCGCGGTTTGATCCGCAAGCCCGAGCACAGCGCTGAGTTGCAACGCCTCGGTATCGAACCCGTGATCGGCACGCTCGACGACCGCGACCTGCTGATCGCCGAAGCAAAAGCCGCCGACGCGGTCATCAACGCCGCGAGCAGCGACCATGAAGGTGCAGTGAAAGCGCTGATCGACGGCCTCGCCGGTTCCGGCAAGCCGTTTCTGCATACGAGCGGCTCGAGCATCGTCGGCGATGCGTCGGGCGGCGAAGCGGGCAACGCACGCATCTATCACGAGGACGCCCTGCCCGAGCCGAGCGCGGATAAAGCCGCGCGCGTCGCCATCGATCAACTCGTGCTCAAGGCCGCGCAGCAGAACATCCGCTCGGCGGTGCTGTGCAACACGCTGATCTACGGCCACGGCGCCGTGCCGGGCAGCGCAAGCGTGCAGTTGCCGCGGCTCGTGCGCCAGGCGCAAAAGAGCGGCGTGGTACGGCATGTCGGCAGCGGCGGCAATGTCTGGTCGAACGTGCATGTCGACGACGTCGCCGAACTCTATCGCCTCGCGCTGGAGAAGACGCCGGCGGCCACCTTCTACTTCGTCGAAAGCGGCGAGGCATCGTTTCGCGACATGAGCGCCGCGATTGCCCGCGTGATGAAACTGGGCGAGGCGCAAGACTGGCCGCTCGAGGAGGCACAGAAGGAATGGGGTTACGAAATGGCTTCGTACGGGCTCGGTTCGAACAGCCGCGTGCGCGGCGAGCGCGCACGCAAAGTGCTCGGCTGGCAGCCTGAACGCACGTCGGTGATCGACTGGATTGAGCACGACATGATGGCCTCCGCGTGACTTTCCGCCGGGGTGCCTGTTAAGGGCGCTTCCTGTGGAAGCATCCTCCAAGAAGACTTTCTCCGGGGCGCCTGCCGAGGGCGCTTCCTGCAGAGCATCCCCGAGAAGACTTCCTTCGGGGCTACCTTCGGGGCGTAATTAGTGTAAGCACTTTCGTTGCGAATCCGTAAGCTCAACTCGCTAGAATCCGGTTCACATAATTGCGCGATTCGACGATACGAGTCGCGCGTGAGTCCGGATTTGATCGATGAACTTCGCGCTGAACTTCGACTGGCTAACCAACCTCATGGCGATCATTTTCGTCGTGGCGTGCCTGTACGATTCACGCTACGACGAATACGGCACGTTGACGCTGTCAGCCGCCGTAATGGGTCTCGTGGTGATGGCGATCGAGTTCTTCCTCAAGCCTGCCCTCGAGATGACGCTTTGAGTTTGACGCAGCGCGATGCAGCGTCATCCGTCCTGACTCGCTTTTATCTCGCCACTGAAAGACAGCCGTAAGCCGCCAGTAGTCACGGGTGCGCACTCCTGCCAAACGACCGCCGCACGCGTCGCCATTACGAGCCGCACGCGGCGCAACCATTCGCCGTCGCTTCGTAGCGATCGTGATGTTTGAGCCAGTCACCCATATTCTTCTTCTCGTTGCGGCCTTTCGGCGTGACGTCGAAATGCGCGTACGTGCTGAGGAACTGCTCGCCGCCGCGGCCGTAAGTGGAATACGTGTGATAGACGTCGCCCACTTCGTCCTTGTAGAACACGCTGTGACCGGATAGCTCGTCGATGCCGACGTCCTGCTCGGTGAAGTTGTAGAACGCCTTTTTACTGGCGATCTCCTCCGGCGTGAACGACACGTGATAGTCGAAATTGAAGTCGCTCTCATTCGACGACACCCACGGAAACTTCCAGCCCATACGTTTCCTGAAAGCCTCGATCTTCGCGAGCGGTCCACGCGAGACCGACACGTACGAAACGTCGTGATGTTCAAGATGCGTCAGGATGCCGTCCATATGATCCGACACGAACGAGCAGCCGAAACAGCCCTCTTCCCAATCCGGGCCGAGCATGAAGTGATAGACGATCAATTGGCTACGGCCGCCGAACAGATCGGCGAGTGTCCTGCGGCCTTGCGGCGTGTCGAATACGTAGGTCTTATCGACCTTCACCCACGGCAGTGCACGGCGTTTGCGGGCGAGTTCATCGCCGGCGCGTGTGTACGCTTTCTCTTCGACTAATAGCGCCTTGCTCGCGGCCAGCCATTCTTCCCTGGTACCGATCCGGTGTTGCGGGTCCATGTGCATCTCCTTGTCTGCGTCGTGCAGGTTCGATAGAGCAAAATCAGGCGTACTACATTGAAGTAGCGTGCCGGCGAATCGAGATCGCCACTCAGCATGACCGATGCAGGCTGAGCGCGTCTTCCTCGACGCGTTGTGCTTGCGCGATAGTCAACGATGCGCCGTTAGCGTCGACGCGCTGACGGCTTTCGCGGGCGCGGCGCTGATTCGGCGCCAGAAGGTGATGCCGGGCTCAACGGACATGGGGCCTCCTCTTCGACGAAGGCAACAAGACGATCGAGTGATCCGGACCAGAAGCGCTGATAGCGGGTGAGCCACTCCATGGCTTCCTCCATGGGTTCCGCGGACAGGCGGCACGCCACCGTGCGGCCGGTTTTGCTACGCGTGATGAGACCGGCCTCGGACAACACGTCGAGGTGCTTCATCACCGCGGGCAAGGACATCGCAAATGGCTCGGCGAGTTCGCTGACCGACAGATCGTTCAGTTGTGACAGACGCGCGAGCAACGCACGCCGCGTCGGATCGGACAGCGCGGCAAAGGTGCGATCGAGTAACGCTTCGTTAAACTTAACCATGAGGTTAAGTATAGAAACACGCTAGGGGATGTCAAGGACAGCTGCGTGCTTTTTCAAAGCGAGCAGGGAGAGGCGAAGGAAACGGTGAAAGAGCGGCAAAGGAGGCGGCGAATGAAGCTGCGAAAGAACCGGTGAAAGAACCGGCAAAGGGGACGCTGCAAAAAGATACGCGACGCATCGCAGATAAAAAACCCTGCAACACGCCGCGTCAAGGTGGAGAACAACCGACTACACGTTCGAGCGAAGCGGCAGGGAACGCCCGCCCCACTCTCGCGTCACAGCAAATCGCGCAAGACGCAAGGCGGCGGAATCAGATCGCCCAACCGCCGAGATAGAAGCCGACCAGCACGATCGCGATGACAACCGTACCCACGTTCAGCTTGCGATACTCGCCGCTCACCACGCGGCCGATCACCAGCGTTGCGAAGCCGAGCATGATGCCCGTCACGATGTTCGCGGTCAGCACGATGAACACCGCGCACATCAGACCCGACATCGCGTCGACCATGTCGTCCATGTGCAGCTTGCTCACGTTCGAGAGCATCAGCAGACCCACGTACATCAGCGCCGGGGCCGTCGCATACGAAGGCACGAGACTGGCCAACGGCGAGAAGAACATCACCACGAGAAACAGCAGACCGACCACCGCTGCCGCCATGCCCGTCTTCGCACCGGCTGCAACTCCAACCGTCGATTCGATGTAGGCAGCCGCCGGCGCACCGCCGAGCAGGCCCGAGAAAATCGAGCTCAGCGAATCCGCCGTCAATGCGCGGCCGCCGTTGATGATGCGGCCGTTTTCGTCGAGTTGACCGGCTTGTCCGGCAACCGCGCGAATCGTGCCGGTAGCGTCGAACACGGCCGTCATCACGAGGGCCAGCACGCTAGGCAAGACTGCCATCGACAGCGCGCCTTTGATATCCATCGCGCCGATCAGCGAGGCATGACCCGGCGCGCTCAGCGAGGGCACCGCAAACACGCCGTGGAACGCCACCGTCGGATCGATCATGAGAGCAATCGCCGAGATCGCAATGATCACGATCAGGATCGAACCCGGCACGCGACGGCGCACCAGACCGAAGATCGCCGCCAGACCCGCCACCGACATGATCGCCGGCAACGCCGTGATATTGCCGAGCGCGACCGGCAAACCGGCGCCCGGATTCTTGACGACCAGACCCACGTCATTCGCGGCGATCAGCAGCAGGAACAAGCCGATGCCGATCCCCGTGCCGTGCGCGATGCCTGTCGGCAGATTGCGCAGGATCCACGAACGCACGCCCGTCACCGAGATCGCGGTGAAGACGACACCCATCAGGAACACCGCGCCGAGCGCGACGTTCGGATGCAGACCTTTACCGAGCACGAGACCGAACGCGGTGAACGCCGTCAGCGAAATCGCGCAGCCGATCGCGATCGGCAGACGCGCCCACACGCCCATCAGCAACGAGCCGAACGCGGTGGTCAGGCACACGGCAACGAACACCGCGCTGGTATCGAAGCCCGCTTTGCCGAACATGCCCGGCACGACGAACACGGAATAGACCATCGCGAGGAAGGTCGTGATGCCCGCGACAATTTCCGTACGCTGCGAACTGCCGCGTGAAGAGATTTCGAAGTAGCGGTCGAGAAAGCCCTTTCCGTCGAATGATTCGGCGCCGACTTCGGAAATCGGTTGGGCGTGGGGTTCCATCATGATGAGTAGCCTCCTTTATCAGCGTGCTGAAACGGCCCGGTTTCGGGCCGCCATCAGGTTCGTCTCGTTGCATTGATTTAATGTGGTGTGGCAAGGTTTGAACGTCGGCTTGCGATGCGTCCGGACATTCCGCCTTCCGTCCTTCTTTTGCTGTCTCGAAATGTAGGTCAACACAAATATATCTCCCATCGCATGGATGGCATGCCCGACATGTCGCGATGCTTATATCCTCTAAAGGGCGGCAAACCACGTCGGCGCTCCGCGCGTATACACCTACGGTTTGTCATGACGTTGTGAAAGGGTTTTGATGGGTTCGGCGCACAACAACGGGCCTTGATCGCGGCCGGGAGCGCGCAACGCGGCATGAAGCGTGCGTGGGGGACACCTGTCAGAAAGCCTGCGAAACGGGGCCGCCCCGGCGCCGCGGGTTACACTCTGACCCTTACCTGACTTGACTGAATGTCTTAACAGCGGCGGTCCACAGCGCCCGTCCGCACCGGCCCATGGAGTTCTTCCCGATGAGCGGCGGTTTTTCGCGTCCTGCCTGGCGTCTACTGATTCTTGCTGGGTTCGCGCTCTTCGCGCTGTCCGGCTGCAGCCTGTTGTGGGGCCCGCGGCAGGCGCCGATTGTCGATGCCACGGTGATGCCGGTCGAGCCCGCGAGCGCGCCCGTGGTGGCCTCAGAGCCGGAACCGGTCGAGACGGAGGAAGCGGCCGAGCCCGAACAGCCGAGGAAGCCCCGCAAGCCGGTCGTCAGGCCACGCAAGGTCGAACCTCCGCCGCCGGTCGTCACGCCCCCGCCACCGCCGCCGCCGCCCCCGCCGCTGATCGTGCTGCGCACGATCGAGCGCAGCGAAGCGCGCGCGTTGCTCGATAGCGAAGTGCAGAAGCCTGACGGCAAGGTGGTTGGCCGCGCGGTCGACATGATCGCGGATGCGAGCGGCAAGCCGCGCGAGATGGTGGTGAATCTGCAGGGCTTTCTCGGCGTTGGCGACCGCAAGGTCAATTTCCCGTGGAGCGCGTTCCGCTTCGTGCCGACCGCGAAGGCTGCGCCGATCACGCTCAACGCGGCCGCCGTGCCCGCTCCCTCGGCGAAATCCGCTGTCATGCAAGTGCCGCTGATCGACACCGATGTCGAGCGCTCGAACGGCGCCAAGGTCGGCCGCGTGATCGACGTGCTGATCGACGCCAATGCGCAGCCGCAGGCGGTCGTGCTCGACGTCAACGGCATGGTCAGCACCGAGCGGCGCACGATTGCCGCCAACTGGTCGGCGCTGCGGTTCGTCATGAAAGACAAGGAACTGCATCCGCTGATCGATTTGAGCGACGCGCAGATCAACGCGACGCCGCTGTACGCCAACGACAAACCGATTCGCGCGGTGTCGCCGGCGCCGCCGGCATCTGCTCCCGCTGCTGCGGCGTCTGCCGCGCCGGCGGCTGCCACGGCGGGTTCCAACTCAAGGGCGGCCCGATGACAGGCCGCACTTTCGTCACCGCGCGCAGTCTGCGCGCACTCGATTGGCTGAATTTTTTCGTCGCCAACGTGCAGACGGGTTTCGGGCCGTTCATTGCTTCGTACCTCGCCTCGCACAAATGGACCCAGGGCGAAATCGGCATGGCGCTGTCCGTCGGCACCATTAGCGCGATGGTGAGCCAGGTGCCGGGCGGTGCTGCCGTCGACGCGCTGCGCAACAAAAAAGGCGCTGCCGCCTGGGCGATCTTCGCGATCATCTTCAGCGCGGTGCTGCTGGCCGCGAGCCCGACCGTGCTGCCGGTGATTGCCGCCGAGGTGTTCCACGGCTTTGCCAGCTGCATGCTGACGCCGGCGCTGGCTGCGATCTCGTTCGCGCTGGTAGGGCGTGCGAATCTGGGCGACCGGTTGGGACGCAATGCGCGCTGGGCGTCGATCGGCAGCGCCGTGGCGGCTGGGTTGATGGGCGTATTCGGCGAATACTATTCCCCGCGCGCGGTGTTCTGGTTGACTGCGGTGCTGGCCGTCCCGGCGCTGTTCGCGTTGATGATGATTCAGCGTACCGACACGATCGAACTGCCGAAAGCCGGGCCGACGCCGGAACAGATTGAACGGCGCGAGAGTTTGCGCGAGTTGTTGCGTGACAAGCGGATGCTGCTGTTTGCGGCTTGTATCGTGCTGTTCCACTTGTCGAATGCGGCGATGCTGAATCTTGCCGCTGGCGAAGTGACGGCCGGCATGGGCGACAACGTGCAACTCGTGATTGCGGCGTGCATCATCGTGCCGCAGGCGATTGTCGCGATGATGTCGCCATGGGTTGGGCGCTCTGCCGAGCGGTGGGGACGCAGGCCGATTTTGCTGCTTGGGTTTTCGGCGCTGCCGATACGGGCGTTGTTGTTTGCCGGGATCAGCAGCCCGTATTTGCTGGTGCCGGTGCAGATGCTGGACGGCCTGAGTGCCGCGGTGTTCGGCGTGATGTTGCCGTTGATTGCCGCCGATGTGGCTGGCGGCAAGGGGCGGTATAACCTTTGTATTGGGT
This sequence comes from Paraburkholderia sp. RL17-337-BIB-A, assembly GCF_046025895.1. Classification (NCBI taxonomy): domain Bacteria; kingdom Pseudomonadati; phylum Pseudomonadota; class Betaproteobacteria; order Burkholderiales; family Burkholderiaceae; genus Paraburkholderia; species Paraburkholderia sp. RL17-337-BIB-A. The sequence goes on from NZ_JARESY010000001.1 coordinate 2,941,672, forward strand.
TGTTCGGGTTGGCTGCGGGGATTGGGGCGACGCTGAGCACGACTGCTGCTGGGTTTGTGGCGGATCATTTTGGCAATGCTGTGAGCTTTTTCGGGCTTGCTGCTGCGGGGGCGCTTGCCGTTTTGCTGGTGTGGGCCGCGATGCCCGAGACGCGGGATGCGGCGGCTGAGGAGGCAGCGGCTGTGGAGGGGGGGAAGTCCGCTGCGCGGTGAGGGTTTTTGCCTTTGGCGGCGGCATTGGAACGGCGTCGATAGCCTGCTTATGCAGATGGCTCGAACGACAAGATGTCGATGTTCTTTTTGCGGAAGCTGCTTTGCGGGGTCAAGCGGAAGTACCATTCTCGCAACCAGCAACCGAATCTCGACTCGGCCTGTTCGATTCCACTCATAAAACGCGCGGCATTGACCACCGCATTGGCCCGCGGGTGTCGACACGCCTGGTAGCGCGCCAGCGCAGTGCGAAGGTCTGGCGTTCGCGCCAGATGACCGGCCAGCACCACGGCATCTTCAATCGCCTGTGCGGCGCCTTGACCCAGGCTGGGCAGCATTGGATGAGCAGCATCGCCCAACAGCACCACATGCCCATCACAGAATTGCTCCACGGGCTCGCGATCCTGGGCATGCATTTTCAGTATGACACTCTCGGGCGTGGCCTCGACGGCCGCTATGACTTCCGGTGCCCAGCCAGTGCAAGCGCTGAGCACCTCCTGTTTGCTGATGCTCAAAGCGGCATCTGCGGCGTTGCCGTGGTTGCAGGTTCCCCACCAGTACGCCTGCCCATCTCCCACATCGCAAAGCCCAAAGCGCTTGCCTCGGCCCCAGTAATGCGCCACATAGCCTTCGGTCATCACCGGGTGGCTGAGTGGCGTTACCGCCAGCCACGCGATATAGCCGGATGGGCGCGTTGGCGTCTCGCCCAGCATCTGCTGACGGATCACTGAGTTCAAACCGTCTGCGCCAATCAGCAGATCAGCCTCGTGCGTGCTGTCGTCTTCGAACGACACCCTCACCCCATCCGGGCGATGGGCATAACTTACGCAGCGCAACCCTGTTGTCAGGGTATCCGGCGTGAGCTGCTGCGCCAGCGCGCGCAGCAGCAAAGGGCGTTGAATATTCACATTAGGGTGGCCCAACTGTTCGCCGATCTCGTGGATGGGCATGCTGGCGATGAGATCGCCATTCTGCTTTTTGAAGAAGAAATGCTGAATCACTTGACCCGCCTGCTCCACCGGAACATGGGCATCGATCGAATGCAGCGCCGCCATGGCATTGGCCATGACTGATAAGCCGGCGCCACCGGTACGTAGCGCCTGGGCCGCTTCGAAAACCTTGACCTTCCAGCCGGCCCGCTGCAGCGCTATAGCTGCGGTCAGCCCGCCGATACCGGCCCCCACCACAATGACTTTCCTGAGTTCTGTCATGCCGCTTCACCTGTATCGAGCCCGGAACGACTGGGTATTGAATCAAAGAGGCTGTTGATCCTCCTCCGTCACAGTGACCATCGGTGACGGCTGTGCGAATGCCGCCGCGGGTTGGGCGCTTTTCGCCCGTGCCGCTTCAATTCTCGATTTGATAACTTCACCCACCCGTTCGATATGCGGCGCGCGCATCATGGTCAAATGATTCCCCTCTACAGCGATTCGCTCCACCTGTGGAGAAATCGAACGCCAGCCACGATACGGATCGCGAAATGCGGTACCCACCAGCTCATGGGGGGCTAGCAGTACATCGGGTAACCTGGCATCCGCGGCGAACAGCGTGAGCGGCAGGTCCAATGGCGGGAAGCGGTAGTCCACCAACGACTGCCAGTTGGTATGAAAGACCCGGTACAGCTGACCCAACGTCGCGAGGGTGATGTGCGTGTCGAAAATTCCCTGGTCGATACCGTGCTGTTTGATCGCCTCGAAGGCTTGTGAGTCGTTCATGGAGGAGACGTCGAGGGCGTGGTAGTCGTACTCTTTCTGGCCATCGCCGCTGAGCAACTCCCACATAAACCAGTTCATCAAGTCGGTGCGCTCTATCTGCACCGCACCTTGCCTGACGCGCACGATGGTATCTAACAAAAACACATTATGCAGACGCCGCCCGCGCCGCTCCAACTCGCTCGCCAGTTCATACGCCACCACACCGCCATACGACCAGCCGCCAATATTCAGCGGGCCTTGGGGCGCGACCTGTTCAATGGCATCCGCGTAATACACTGCCTGGGTTTGCACAGATAGCAACGGTTCGCGGGTATCCCACGTACCCGGTGCTTGCAGTGCACACAGGTGAACCTGGTCCTTGAGTACTCGCGCCAGAGCCGCATAACACAGCACATGACCGCCGATCGGGTGCACCAGGAACAGCGTGGGCACACGCGTGGCATTTTTGAAGTCCACAAGCACGCCGGTTCCATGCTGACAAGTCTCGGTCTGTTCCAGGACATGGGCGAATTCGGCAATGGTCGGAGCCTGGACGAAGTCGGACAATGACGGCTCGAAGCCCTGATACCTGGCCAGCATGGCAACCAGGCGGACCGCCTTGAGTGAGTTGCCACCGATCTCGAAGATATTGTCATGAACGCTGATCTCCTCCAGGCCCAGGATTTCTTGCCAGTAGCCCTGCAACACGTCTTCCCTGCAATTTCGGGGCGCGGTAAACGGCCGCACCAGGGTGTGTTGAACCTCCACCTTTTGCAATTGCTGGCGATCGAGCTTGCCGGTGGGCCCAAGCGGTATTTGCGCGATGCTGACAAGCGTGTTCGGCAGCATGTAATCGGGCAGCGTCAGGCGCATCTCGGCCTTGAGTCGATCCAGGTCCACCTCGCGCCCCGGCATGACCTGAACGAAACCCACCAGATAGCGACTGCCATCCGCTGCAAGCTTGTCGATAACCGCCACCTGCTGAATGTCGGCGCCGAACTGACCGGAGCCGAGCATGGCCACTTCGATCTCGCCCAGCTCGATGCGATAACCGCGAATTTTTACCTGCGCGTCGCTTCGGCCCTGATAGACAAGCTCGCCCCAAGGCAGGTAAAAGCCGATGTCGCCGGTCTCATATAAGCGCCGGATCTTGCCCTCCAGCTGACGATAGACAAAGCGTTCCGCGGTCAGATCGGGTTGATTCCAGTAACCGTTCGCCAGGCACACACCTTCGATGAATAGGTCACCAATGACCCCGACCGGGCATGCGTTGCCCGTCGCGTCCAGAACATGCATGCGTACCTCGTCGATCGACGCACCGATCGGTGGCATGTTCGGCCAGGTCGCGGCGGCGCCTTCAAGTCTCTGGCACGTAACCACGTGAGCCTCAGTCGGGCCATAGTGGTTTTCGACCCGACAGTCGCCGAGGCCATCAATCAGATTACGGATTTCGGCGGTGATTTTCAGCTGCTCGCCGGCCACACTGATCTGGCGCAGCGAAACCGGCTGGATACCTAATTGCATGACGACTTCGGCCAGACTCTGAAGGGCGACGTAGGGCAGGAAAACACGATTAACGCCCCGCGCACAGATAAATTTCAACAACCGGATGAAGTTATAGCGCAGCCCCTCATCAATCATCACCAGTTCTGCTCCGCAAGACAGCGTCGAGAGAATTTCCTGGAACGATACATCGAACGAAATGGGCGAATATTGCAGGGTCTTTAGGGGTGTGGCCGTGCTGGCGTCATCGGCCTGCTGGCGGTTCTGCCAAAGGATCATATTGGTCAATGCGCGGTGCGGCATTGCCACGCCTTTAGGGCGTCCGGTCGAGCCCGACGTATAGAGCAAGTAAGCGTTGTCTCCCCCCGCAACGCCTGCGGCAATCGAGGCGACCAGGCCATGACTGCGCGGCAGGTTATCGTCGAACTCAGCGACCACGCTGTCCCAGTGACGCTTGTCTGCCTTGCTTGCCAGTGCTGTCACCAGGTCCGCAGACGCATTGGCGAACAGCACGAGGCGCGGCTGTGAATCCTCGAGAATCAGCCGGATGCGGTCCTGTGGGTAGCTCAGATCAATCGGCACGTAAGCCGCGCCGGCCTGTACGACACCGAGCAGGGCTATGATCAGGTCGGGCGAGCGCGGCATCATGATGGCCACCCGATCTCCCTGACCGATACCGCGCTGATGCAGCCAACTCACCAGTTGTGCGCAGGCATTCGCCAGTTGGCGGTACGACAGGTGGGTCTGCTCAAAACTCACGGCGGTCTGCTCGTCATGGCGCGCGAAGCTATCCAGCAACAAGGTCGAAAGATTGCCATGAGGTACTGCCGTGACCGCCGTCGGCGTGGTTCGCTCGATGCTGGGCAGCCAGGCCGGTATGCGTGGCGTGGCGCCGGGGTCGGCGATCATCAGTTCAAGCGTACGCAGCATATATTCGGCATAGACCTCGATCTGGCTTGCCGCGACGCGCGCCGTGCGGTAGTCCATTTTCAACATCAGCGAACCGTTGAAAGGGTGACGCCCCGCCGTGGTCAACAAGTCGTAGTTACTGGCTTCCATGGTTTCCCAGCCGGTCACGATTTCTTCGCCCTTCGCCACCATGTCTTTGAGTACATAAAAATCGACGTAATTGAACACTACGTTCACGGCCGTGGCGGTTTCGCGGTGAATCAGCGCGAACGGATAGTGCCGGTGGGCAAACACGTGTTGCTCCTGGCTCATCAACGCCCGGATCACCTCAAGCCAGGTCTGGCCACGCCTACTGAAGCGCACGGGTAAGGTATTGAGGAACAAGCCCAGGACCGATGCGGCATCCTCGAACGCTGGCCGACCATGGCTGATGACACCGCACAGCACCTCTTCCTGATTCGAAACAATCGCTTGCGCGAAACCGTGAGCCGCCAGCAGCACCGCGCGTAACGGTAGGTCCTGTGCTCGGCAGAACGCTTCGAGCCGGGCCGCGTCCGGTGCGGGAATTTCCCGGTAGGCCGAGCGGTGCGGCTCTGAGTCCGGGGCAACCGCATGGGCCCAACTGGTCATAGAGGCAACTGGCGCGTCGCGCAGGTAATCGGCCCAGAACACGCCATGAGCATCGGTCGCCATGGCATTCAGTTCCACGGAGGCGAAGTCGGCAGGTGTGGTTGTCAACACCGGCAGTGCATCGGCACCGTCGGCCGAGGTGTACAGCGTGATCAGGTCATGCATCAAGGTGGCGACACTCCAACCATCGAGAATCGCATGGTGGAAACTGAACACCAGGTCGATGTCATCCGCTGCGACGAACACACAAAACTTGTACAGCGGCGCCCAATGCCAGTCTTCGCGGTAACGCTTGCGTTCATCCACATAGGCGGCAACGGCCCGCTCACGCGCACGGGGATTCAGCGATACGGCATCGATGACCTGCACGGGCGATTCGACCGTCGAGTGCACCCGAGCCATGGGAGCTTCGGCATGGCCGAGATCGAACGACATGCGCAAGGCCGGGTGGCGCCGGATTAATGCGCTACAGGCCCGGTCCCACGCAGTGGCATCCCAACGCAGGCGCAGGCGGTAGCTGAAAATGTCATGATAGATCGCAGAATCGGGGTGCATCATCGAGTGGTAGATCATCCCGACTTGCAGCTGCGAAGCTGGAAACACGTCATCGAACAGGCCCTTGCTGGCCAGGCGAATAGCCTCCGGCACGAGCGCAAAAGGCGCCATGTGCGCCAAGGGCCCCAGATTCGCCGCCTGGCCGCCTTGCGCCTCTAAGCTTTGGGCCAGTTGAGCAATGCTTGGGTGCCGATAAATCTGCGCCACCGTCAGCGCAATCCCTTGTTCACGGGCCTTGACTTGCAAGTGAATGACCTTCAGGGAGTCGCCGCCCAGCATGAAATAGTTGTCGTGGACCCCCAACGCAATGAGCTTCAGGTTGTCGCGCCAGAGGTCGGCCAACGACTGTTCCAACGCTGTGCGTGGCGCTGTCGCATCGGTACTGCCCGACACTGCTCCGGGCTCGGGCAGCGCCTTGCGGTCCAGCTTGCCGTTGGCATTCAACGGGAACTGCTCCACCTGAATCAGATGCCTGGGCACCATGTAGTCGGGTACCTGCTGACGCAAGGCTTCATGCAGTGCTTGCTGTGAAAGTACATACCCCGGTTCGCTCACGATATAGGCGCTGAGGTACGCATCGCCCTTCGCTTCCTGACGTGTGATCACGACCACGTCCTTGACGCCTTCGCATGCGGCCAGGCGCGCTTCGATCTCGCCAGGCTCAACACGCAAGCCACGAATCTTCACCTGGAAATCGTTGCGACCCAGGTATTCGATGCTGCCATCGGGCAACCAACGACCCAGATCGCCCGTCTTGTACAGGCGTGCCTGGGGATCGGCCTGGAACGGGTCGCGGATAAATCGCCCGGCCGTCAATTCTGGCCGGTTCAGGTAGCCCCGTGCAACGCCAATCCCGCCGATGTGAACCTCCCCGGCGATCCCCGGTGGCAGTAGTTGCAGGTTCGCGTCGAGGATATACAGCTGAATATTCGCGATCGGCTGGCCGATAGGTACGATGCCCTCGTGCAAGCCCGGCCGACAATGCCAGGCCGTGACGTCGATAGCCGCTTCGGTGGGACCATAGAGGTTGTGCAGTTGCACTTTCGGCAAGTGTTCGAAAAAACGTTCCTGCAAGGCATAAGACAACGCTTCGCCACTGCACAGTACCTGCTTCAGGTCAGGCAAGCGTTGCGGCTCGGCCTGGTCAAGAAATAGCTGCAACATCGACGGTACGAAATGCGCCAGTGTGATGCTGGCGCTCGCCATGATGTCCTTCAAATAGCGGGGATCCTGATGTCCGCCCGGGGCGCAGACGACCAGTTGCGCGCCACTAAGCAGCGGCAGGAAAAATTCCCAGACGGACACATCGAAACTGAACGGAGTCTTCTGCAGGACACGGCTGTGCTCATTGACCTCATAAGCATCGCGGGCCCAGAGCAATCGGTTCACGACCCCGTCATGCTGGTTCATAACCCCTTTGGGCAAGCCGGTGGAACCGGAGGTGTAAATCACATAAGCGAGGTGCTGAGGCGTCAGTCCGAGCGCCGCGGCGTCTGGGTTGTGCTCCGGTTGCCGGGATAAGCGTTCATGGTCGGTATCCAGGCACAACACCGGCGCGGTCACGGCGGGCAGGCTCGCCAGTAACGCACGGGTGGTGATCAGGGCGCCTGGCGCGCTGTCGCTCAGCATGTGGCTCAATCGGTCGCCTGGAAAACCAGGGGCGATAGGCACGTACGCGGCGCCTGCCTTAAGAATGCCCAACAGACCCACCACCATTTCCAGGCTGCGCTCCAGGCAGATGGCGACTCGATCGTCCGGGCGAATACCCGCCTGGAGCAGGGTGTGGGCCAACTGATTGGCCTGGCGGTTGAGTTCACCATAGGTCAGCGTTCGAACTTCGAACCGCACGGCTATCGCTTCAGGACGAGCGGCGGCCTGGGTCTCGATTAACTGATGGAGCAGCGGCTCTTTCGGGTAGTCGACGCCGGTGCGATTCCACTCATCCAGTACCTGCTGGCGTTCAGTGTCCGGCATAAGATCGAGCGTATTGACCGGCACGTCAAAATCAGCGGCCACGCTCTGCAGGATACTCATGAAGCGCTGTTGCAGCGCCTCGACCTGAGCTTTTTCGAAATAGGCTTCGTTATAGATGAAATGCATCCACACATCGTCGTCCGGCGCGGCCTCACGAACATGCATGGCCAGCGGCGTTTGTTCATACCCATTGCTGAGTTTGACCGACTGCGCGAATGCTGGACCGTACCAAGTGCCATGGTCGAGCTCGTAGGACACTACCAAGTCGAACAATTGCCGCCGCCCCAGGTTCTGCAACCCAAGTTCACGGTTCAGTTCGCTCAACGGAAAACGTTGATAACGGTAGTCCTGCCTGAGCGTCAGGGCAATCCTGCTGACCAACTCGCTAAAGCCCAGGTCCGTGCCCAGGTTAAGGCGTACCGGACTTATGCCGACAAACAAACCGACCGTGGCTTTGTGCGCGGCATTGGCGCGGTTGTGGATTGGCAGGCCGATCACGACCTCATCGCGTTGGGCAACGCGTGTAAAGTAGCTGTACAGCGTACCTAGCAGCACGTGCAATACAGTCGCCCGGCTGGAGGCCTTCGCCAGTTCGTCGAGGCGATTGTAAAGCGCGCGTGGCAAGCGCCAGGCGTGATTCTGGCTTGGTGCCAGGCGCTGCACGAATCGCCTTTCATAGCGGCGGGCGAGCAGCGGCTCGGGCAGTGTGCGATATTTATCCAGCCAGTACTGGCGTTGGCGCTGAAAGTGCAGCGAGTCTCTGTCGGTTCTTTCGTGCTCGACATACGCCCGATAAGTCGGCGCGCACGCCACACTTTCCTTTTGTTTATGCGGTGCGGTATAGGCTTGGCCAATTGCCCGACCAATCGTGGCGAAGGCCCAGCCGTCGGCGATCAGATGATGACAATTGAGAAAGAAGTAGTAGGACTCTTCCCGAACCTTAAGCAGGTTCATGCGAAACAGCAACCCGCCGTCAAAGGAAAATGGAGTCTGCAAGTTTTCTTGCATCAAGGCCAATGCGGCGGCCTCTGGATCGCCATACCCCGACACATCGAGCAAGTCCAGCGGTAGGGTAACCGGCTCAAGGAACCGTTGTCGCGGTAGAGGATGGTCAGGCGAGCCGGGCACCAACTGAGTGCGCAGGGCGTCGTGGCAGCTGACGACCTGATTGAAGGCCTGTTGCAACCTTGACGCATCGACCGTGCCGTTGATTCGGGCATAGCCCCCGATGTTATACAAAGGGGCCTCGCCATGCAGAACCTGGTCCAACCAGATATCCAATTGCGGGGTGGTAAGCGGGTAAAGGAAATGCTTTCCGTTCGAAGACGACGTGGCCTGAGTCATAGTTTTCTCCGTGGGCCAGTTCAGCCGGCCGAATGAAACTAATGAAAAGAGTTACGCCTGAGGCCGCGGCCATTGGCGGCAGAGTTATGGCGATGCAAAGGGGCATCAGAAAGTCCCGTGGCAGTGCAAGGTGCCCGTGTTCAAAGGCGGCTCTGCGGCAGGTTGGGCGCCTCGGGGCTTTATCGCTACCCGGTCGGTGAGTTGAGAAATGAGTCGCACCGGAAACACTCCGCGGCGGTTGATCAATCTGAGTGCTTGAACCGCAGCGGCAAAATACTGGTCACCGTTGACCATGGTCGAGCCCGGGGGTGGGGGCTCATTCAAGAAGTCTTCGAGTTCGGCATCGGTCTGCAGAAAACTGGCTTCATCGAAATAGCGGGAACCTGATAAGTACGGTCTGGTTAGGTCAGTCGTGTTGGACAGAGGCGAAGCATTCCGGAAACAACCCCAATCCCGATCCGGTGAGGAGATCCACTGGCCGATAATGCGTTTGCTGGTGGCAACCCAATTCACCGCGAATACTATTGAGCTCTGGCGCCATGGCACCGATCAAGAAAGGTGCGCTCTATGAAACTTAATAACAGGCGCTTCACGGGATAAGGCAGGGGTTTGCTTCAGAAGCCTGTCCTGCCCTGATGATAGTGAGCAAAAGGAAGGATCTCTACTACACAAAGCGGTAGTCCACCCCGTGTACGCCAGTGACAATGGCGAGCAGGTGGCCCGCATGAAGTGATGATCGGCCAGAAGTATCAACACTGGCTCACGCTGCTCGGACTTGGGCCGCTCCAATCCAGGCAGATCTGATGCGGTGGGGGCGCAGACCTCGCGTTAATTCGTATCGCGAACCATTTTTTCTTTCACCCACAGGACGATCCGGCTCGCCTGGGTAGCGCAAAAACTGCCGCTTTTGAACCTCGTCTAATTGCCGTCATCCGCCGGAGCCGATGCCGCATCCAGCCCCCGCGAGCCTACTCACGACCACCCAGAAAAGCCAGGCCCCCTCATCATCTCCCCTACAAGCTCGCTTGATGGAATGGGCTCAAGTTGAGAGCATTGCCCCGCTCAGGGGCAACGCTAATAGACCAAAAACAGATTAAGGAGAGGCCAACGCCGTAAGCACACAGACAATTGCCGCCACCAGGGGCGCCCCCCTCAATCAATAGCCCGCCCCGCAGTCTCCCGCATAAAAGGCAGCGGCAACAACGACACCAAACCACATCCAATCAAATACCAGGCAGGAGCCAAATTACTCCCGGAAACCTGAATCAGCCAGGTGGCAAAAAACTGTGCGAACCCACCAAAAATAGAAACGCCAAGGCAATAAACAACCGACATCCCGGTAGCGCGAATCTCGCGCGGAAACATCTCCGGCAGCATGACAATATTAGGTACAGCGGTAAAAGCAACAAACACCGCCAGCACGGCAACAACAGACAACAACACAGACACACTAGGCGTCGCATTGATAATCATAAATGCCGGATAGACAGCCGCAATCAACAACACACGCGAAACCCACAGAACCCGCTTACGCCCGACACGATCGGACAACGCCCCCGCAAACGGCGAACAGATCACCGTCACCACCGCCGCGGTCCAGGCAGCCCACAGCGCCGACGACATTGGCAAATGCAGAATCCGAATCGCGTAAGTGGACAGATAGAACAGCACGATATAGTTCGCCGCCGTGCCGCCAATCGTCGTCAACACACCCGTCGTGATCACGCGAGAATGCTCGCGAAACAGATTCCGTACCGGCTGCGCGGCCGGCACTGGCTCAATCCCACCCTTGCCGTCCTCAATGCCCGGCAACGTCTCGTCCAGATGACGCCGGATATAAATCCCAATCGGCCCCATCGCCATGCCGATCACGAACGGCACGCGCCAGCCCCAGCTCTCCAACGCGGCCGTCGAGAGCGCCGCCGCCAGCGCGACACCAAGCAGGGAGCCACATACCGTGTTCAACCCTTGGCTCACGAACTGCCAACTGCCATAGAAACCGCGTGTCTTGTCGCTGCCGTACTCCAGTAATAACGAAGTCGATGCGCCAATCTCGCCACCCAATGCAAAACCCTGTATCAGCCGCGCAAGAATCACCAGCAGCGGCGCGGCCACACCGATCGCCGCGTAGGTCGGCGCGAACGCGATAATCGCCGAGCCAAGCGTCATCAGCCACAGGGTGAGACTCATTGCCGCCTTACGGCCGGCGCGATCCGCATAAGCACCGAGGATAATGCCGCCCACCGGCCGCATGATGAAGCCCACACCGAACGTGCCGACTGCCAGCATCAGTTGCGCAAGCTGCCCTTCCACCGGGAAATACAGCTTGCCGATGATCGTCGCGAAGAAACTGTAAATTGTGAAATCGAAAAACTCGAGGCCGTTGCCGAGCGTGATCGCGGCGATCGCTTTGGCGTGGCTCGTACGTTTGGCCGGTTGCACGCCCGACTCGCCGGCGAGATTCAACGCGTCGGCGCCTGTGGGTTGCGGTGTAGCGGAATAGTCCATCTGAGTCTCCATGGTGTCCTTCCTGCTGATGCGCGGCTCTGCGGCCTTGTGCGCCTGAAAGCAATGCGCGGCGTCAGCCCAGCCCGACGCCCCCCTCAGACAAGAAACGTCTGCGTGAGCCGCACCCAATAAGCCGCGCCGGTCGCGAGGCAATCGTCGTTGAAGTCGTAGCCCGGGTTGTGGACCATGCAACCGCCCTCGCCGTCGCCATTGCCGATGATCAGGTAGCTGCCGGGGCAACGCTCGAGCAGGAACGCGAAATCTTCACTGCCCGTCAGGGGTTGCATGTCGGCAATCAAACCGTCTTCGCCGAGCCAGTCGAGCGCGACTTGCCGTGCGAGGCCGGTCATTTCCGCATCGTTGACGAGCACCGGATAGCGGCGCTGATAATCCACATGCGCCCGCGCGCCGAACACGGCCGCCTGCCCGCACGCGACCGCCGTGATGCGTTCCTGCAAATGGTCGCGAACCTCGGGCTTCAACGCACGCACGGACAGGCGCATCTCCGCGGTCTCGGGAATCACGTTCGGCGCTTCACCGGCGTGGATCGCGCCGACCGTGATGATCGCCATGTCGAGCGGCGCGATATTGCGCGACACGATGGCCTGCAAGGCCAGTACGATCTGCGCGCACACCACTACCGGATCGACGGCCTTATGCGGCACCGCGCCGTGACCGCCACGGCCGGTCACCTTGATGATCACCGTATCCGACGAAGCCATGAACGAGCCCGGCAGGAAGCCGAACTTGCCAGTCGGAAAACCCGGCATGTTGTGCATCGCGAAGACCGCGTCGCACGGGAATCTGTCGAACAGGCCGTCCTCGAGCATTTTTTTCGCGCCGGCCTGGCCCTCTTCAGCGGGCTGGAAAATCAGGTTCAACGTGCCGTCGAAACTCTTTTCCCGCGCGAGATGCTTGGCCGCCGCCAACAGCATCGCGGTGTGGCCGTCATGGCCACATGCGTGCATCTTGCCAGCGACGGTGCTCGCATACGGCAGGCCGGTGGTTTCGTGGATCGGCAGCGCGTCCATGTCGGCGCGCAGGCCGAGTTTGCGCGTGCCGTTGCCGACTTTCAGTTGGCCGACAACACCGGTCTGACCCAGCCCGCGATGTACGGTGTAGCCCCACTCCTGCAAGCGCTCGGCGACCAGGTCGCCGGTGGCGAATTCTTCGTAAGCCAGTTCGGGCTGCGCGTGGATGCGACGGCGCAGCGCGATCATTTCGTCTTCGAGTTCGGCGATGCCCGCCGGAATGGCCATGGTGTTCACGATGTCGTCTCCGTCGATGTATGCGTGAACCGAGCATAGCGACGCCGATTTTCCAGCGGCAGGCGTAGAATCGTTGCGGCAGCAACCTGCAGTTGCCACCTTCCTACAAGCTTGTCAGATGAAACTGCATCAGCTCAGCACTTTAGCGGCCATTGCGGATACCGGCAGTATCCGGGCCGCTGCCCGTTCGCTTGACCTTTCGCCGGCCGCCGTCACCAAGGCAATGCGCGAACTGGAAGCCGATCTGCAAGCGCCATTGCTGGTGCGCGGCGCGAGCGGTGTCGCGTTCACCGAGTTCGGCCGCGCGCTGGTCGTGCATGCGCGGCTGGTGCTCGGCCAGTTGCAACGCGCGGAAGCGGAGATCGAGGCGATGCGCGGCGCGGCGGCCGGCAAGCTGTCAATCGGCGTCACGCCGTGGGTGGCGCTGACTTTTCTGCCGCCCACGGTGCAGCGGTTCCGGCAGCGCATGCCGGAAGTCCAGCTGGAATTCTTCGAGGGTCTGTTGGCGGTCGTGCAACCCCGCTTGCGCGACGGCAGCCTCGACTTCTCGATTGGCCGTCCTCCGCCTGCTTCGCCGCAATCGGAGTTTCACAACGTGCCGCTCTTTTCGACGCACTCGGCGGTGGTCGCGCGCCGCGATCATCCGAAGGCGGGTTGCCGCACGCTGCTTGAACTGGAAGACGCCGAATGGGTGTTGAACTGGGACCCGGCCAGCCGTGAGTCCATCTCGGACAATCTGTTCCGCAAGCGCGGCATGCGCGTGCCGCACACCATTCATCTCGCGCATTCGCTCGCGGTCGTACTGGGCCTGCTCGCGCAAACGGACATGCTCAGCATTTTTCCATGGCCGCTCGTCGAAGTGAGCATCGCGAAGGAAAATCTGTGGGCGCTACCCTTGCGCGAAACGGTGGACGAAACGATCGTCAGCATCACGTCGCGCCGCGGTGCGCCGACAAGTCCAGCGGCCGCGTGTTTTCTCGAATGTTTGCGTGAAGTGATCGACGAAGGAGCGCGCTCGCAAGACCCCGAGCTGCGCCGCCTGTTTCATTCGATCGAACTGCTGCTGTAGGGACGGAGCTCGATTAGATGACGGGTCATGAGACTCGGTGGTGTGGACTCGGTGGTGTGGACTCGGTGGCGTGATCAGAACTGTCGAACGGAGTCACAGGCCCACTTCACCCCGTCCTCTTCAAACGACGACGCACGCGCTCACCCGCATTCGCTCGTGGCCACACATCGCGTGTTGTAAGCTGAATCGCAGGCATGCCCACTATGCTTCGAGTGCGCAGCGGCACGCCGCCCTGCCCCCACCCCGTGCCGACCATGAAGCAGACTCCGCCCGACAACGAAGCCGACTACGACACACAATTGCCGGGCGCGTCGGCGCAACGCGCCAGCGGTAGCGGTAGCGACGCAGACACAGACAGCGGTAACGACAGCACCAACGCCTCGCTCGATCCATCCCATCACCGCGCCCTCGCTGAAGCGCGCCGCAGCGACGGCGACGAACTGGGCGCCGTCGCGCATCTGATCGCCGCCCACACGCTGGACGCCTACGCCGCCGCAGCACCCGACGCCAGCGCCGCGAATCTCTGCGATGTCGCGACCGGCTACTTCATGACAGGCGATCACGTGATCGCCGCGTACTGGTACCGCCTCGTTCTGACGCTCGATCCGCACGTCGCGGTTGCCTGCCAGAACCTGGCCGCCATCCTCACAAGCGCTGGAGACGTGGCCGAAGCTGACGCGTATCGGCAGCGTGCCTATCGGATTCAGCGTGTCTTTGTCGAGGGAAGCGGCGCGGAGCAGCGCCGCGTGCTGGTGCTTTGCGCGGCCCACGCTTCCGGCAATGTCCCGTTCGATGCCCTGCTGCCCGGCACGACCTGCTGCCGCATCAAGTACGCGATCGACTACGCCGCCACCGAAGAAGACCAACAACTGCCGGCCTACGACCTCGTGTTCAACGCAATTGGCGATGCGGATGTCGCGGCCCCGCTCGCAGCGAGGCTCGCGCGCTTCGTCTCGCACTGCGCGCGGCCCGTGCTCAATCCGCCCGCCGCTGTCGCCCGAACCCAGCGACACCGTACCGCCAGCCTGCTCGACGGCTTGCCGGACGTACAAGCGGCACCTTGTGTGCAAAGCGATGCCGCGCCGGCTTCACGCGCCGCGCTTGACACCCTGCTCGCGCAGAGCGGCATCGACTTTCCGGTCCTGGCGCGTCCCGCCGCTACGCACGGCGGCGACGGGCTGACGCTCTGCGAGAGCCTCGCCGCACTCGAAGCGTGGCGCTCGGCACAAACCGGCGTTGCCTATCTGACGGCGTTTCGCGACTATCGCAGCGCCGACGGCTTCTACCGCAAATACCGGATCATTTTTGTCGACCGGGAGCCGTATCCTTACCATCTGGCGATTTCGCCGCACTGGATGGTGCACTACTACTCTGCCGACATGGAACAGCACCCGTGGAAGCTGGAGGAAGAACGGCGTTTCCTCGACAATCCGCATGCGGCGCTCGGCGAGCGTGTCATGCGTGCCGTCGCGGCCATCGGCAGGCGGCTCGATCTCGACTACGGAGGCATCGACTTTACGGTGCTGCCCGGCGGACAGGTGCTTTTCTTCGAAGCGAACGCAACCATGCTCGCGCACTTCGAGCGTGAGACCGGCGAGCTCGCTCACAAGAATCCTTACGTGCAACGTATCGTCGATGCATTCGAACGGATGATGACGCGTCGCACGGCAACATGAACGTTGCAAGCCGCCAGTTTTCGCAATAGACCCGGCGCGTCGCTGCAGAGCAAGCGCTGTGCGTTACTGGCTGGATAGATGCTGATTCAGATACGGCACGAAGCCGTTCTGCGTCGGCCCGATCTGCTTGACGCAATCATCGTAATCGGAACCCTGCGCGCGCTCTGGACCATACATGCCGCGGCATTGCGCATACAGCGTGATGGTCGCTCCGCTGCCCTTGGCCACGCGCGTGGCCGAATAGACGGCCTTGCCCGAGCGGCTCGGCACGTCGGTCTCGATCGCCACCGCGTCCGCGCGGACGATCGATGTGGACGAATGCGCGGCCACATAGTCTTTCGTGAGCGCCCAGGCCTTGTCGCACTGCGTCTGATCCACGCATGCAATCGCGGCGTTACGCTGCGCGGCATCGAGCAGGTTTTCGGAGCGGGTGAAGTCACGGGCCTCGGCCTCCTGTTTTTCGGCGGACATGCAAGCGCTCAGGGCAAGCGCGGCGAGCGCAATAGCGATAGTTGTTTTCACAGGTCAAGATCCGATGGCGAATTCCGGCGAAGATTATAGACGCCTGCGAGCGGCGCCCGCAGATTGGAATGGCCATCGGGAAGTCGCCGGTGCGGTGATGTCTCTCATGGCCGCATAACTTTCGTCACGCTTGCGTGGCGGCGTTATCTCGTCTCCGAGCCACGCCGCCGGGTACCATCACCAACCGGCACTCACGCCGCCTCAACTCGCGTAGCCCACCACGCCCTTGATCTCCAGAAAGTCCTCGAGCCCGAACTCCCCATACTCGCGGCCATTGCCCGATTGCTTGAAGCCGCCGAACGGCGCATCGGGGTTGTAGTCCGCATAGTTCAGATAGATCGTGCCGGTACGCAGGCGCTTCGCCACCGCATGCGCATGCTCGAGCGAGGCGGACTGCACATAGCCCGCTAGACCGTAGAGACTGTCGTTGGCCATGGCGATCGCTTCGTCTTCGGAGTCGTAGCCGAGAATCGACAACACCGGTCCGAAAATCTCTTCGCGCGCGATCGTCATGGTCGGCGTGACGTTGCCGAACACCGTCGGGCGCACGAAGTAGCCATCCTTCAATCCTTCAGGACGGCCCGGGCCACCGGCCACCAGCGTCGCGCCCTCTTCGATCCCCACGCCGATCAGCCGCTGGATCTTGTCGAACTGCTGCTCGCTGATAACAGGCCCGAGATCGGTACCCTTGGCATCGGCGGGACCGACGACCAACCCTTCAGCGGCCTCCTTCGCGTATGCCAATGCCTCGTCCAAACGTGCGCGCGGCACGAACATGCGGGTGGGCGCATCGCACGACTGGCCGCTATTGTCGAAACACGCGCGCGCACCGCGCATCACGGCCTGCTTCAGATCGGCGTCTTCGAGAATCAGGTTGGCCGATTTGCCGCCCAGTTCCTGGTGCACGCGCTTGACCGTATCCGCCGCGGCCTTTGCGACCTGCACGCCCGCACGCGTCGAACCGGTGAACGACATCATGTCGATGTCCGGATGACGCGACATCGCCTCACCCACCGTGAGGCCTTCGCCGTTCACAAGATTGAACACGCCGGCCGGCACGCCCGCTTCGTCGAGAATCTCGGCGAAGACGATGCCGGAGAGCGGCGCCAGTTCCGAAGGCTTGAGCACCATCGTGCAGCCGGCCGCGAGCGCGGGCACGACCTTGGTCGCGATCTGCAAGGCCGGCCAGTTCCACGGCGTAATCAACCCGCACACGCCGACCGCTTCCTTGCGGATCAGAATGCTGCTCTTCACGTACTCGAATTCGAACGTGTCGAGCGTGCGGATCATCGTCTCCAGATGCGCGACGCCGGTCCACGCCTGGGCGTCGTTCGCATATTGCAGCGGCGCGCCCATCTCGCGGCTGATCGCATGCACCATGTCGTCGTAGCGCTTGCGGTAGACGTCGAGGATCGCTTGCAGCAGATCGATGCGCTGCGCGACGGTTGTCTCGCTGTAGGCGGGAAAGGCACGTTTCGCAGCGGCCACGGCGCGGTCGACATCGGCCCCGCTGCCGAGCGAAATCTGCGCGAACGCAGTGGCCGTGGACGGATCGATCACGTCGAGCGTGGCGGCGTTGGCTGAGTCAAGCGGGTCGACCCATTGGCCGTCGATATAAAACTGTTTGGCGTGTTGCATGGGTTCGTCCTTTTACATGAATGGTTGGGTCAGATGTTGGGCGCGAAAATCGCGCCCCAGCGGTATCGAATGCTTTACATCGACGCCGCTCAATCTGAATGTCTTCAAATCGAAATTCATCGCTACGCTGCTTTGGCTCAGACTCCGGTTCTGCTTCGGGTTCGTCGAATCCCTCGTCATCGAATCCACCGCCATTGACCTCATTAACCAGGAGAGACACATGAGCACCATCACTTTCACCCGCATCGACGCAAAAGGCCCCGGCGCCTCCGGCCTGAACCCTGCCCTGCACGATCCCGCCGACATCATTCTGGAAGGCGCCAGGGCACCGCACGCGCTCAACGCATACTCCGATGCGACCAACATGCTGTCCGCCGGCGTATGGCAATGCGATGCAGGCACGCTGAAGCTGGCCGATCTGCCGATCCACGAAGTCTGCGTGCTGATCGAAGGCGAAGTCGTCATCACCAGCGAGGACGGCCGCAGCGAACGCTATGCCGCCGGCGACGCCTTCATCCTGCACAAGGGCTTCTCGGGCACGTGGCATATGCCGGCGGCGACCAAGAAGTACAGCATCGTGTACTGCGGTTGATTCGTACTGCGTCATTGCGTCACTACTTTGCTGCGTAGCAACGTAGCTTCATCAAGAACCGCACCCATTCAGGTGCGGTTTTTTCTGACGGCGATGCATAAAAACCCGCTAGAAACAGGGACGCCTCGCTACACCACCCACCACTACATCGGGAAACCCAGCGCCTTGATCGAATTGATCCACAGCCGCCGCCAGCCGCCGCGATCGTCAGCGCCATCGAAAGCGTTGAAGGTGATCTTCGCGGCGATCCAGCGCAGCGGCTCCGGCGGAATGTACGACGGTCCCTTGCGCGAAATATCCAGCGACGTAATCAGCGTATCGCGCTTCCACAGCATGTCGAGGCCCATCTTCGCACCGAAGCGGCTGCCCGCCACGCCAAAGCCCGTATAGCCCGCGACGAACACGCTCTTGCCGCCGTGATAGCGGCGCGCGAACACAGCGCCGCGTGAGCAGTAGTCAATCGGGCCGCCCCAGGCGTGCGTGAAGCGCACGTCGTGCAGTTGCGGGAAGGTGCGATAAAACGCCTCAGCGAGCTTGTAGTATGTGCTTTCGTCACGATCCGCTGCCGGATTCGGATCGCCGCCGAAGTGATAGCTCACGCGGCCGCCGAAGATAATCCGGTTGTCTTTGGTGAGGCGAAAATAATTGAGTTGCGTACGCGTGTCGTAGATGCCCTGGCGATTGTTCCAGCCGATGCGCGCCATCTGCTCGTCGCTCAAAGGCGCGGTCGCGACGATGTGATCGCGCACCTGCATCACGCGGCGCTTGATGTCGGTGACGCCCACATCCGCGGTACCGGTGCCGAGCAACACGCGCGGCGTTTCGATGCGGCCCGCCTGCGTGTGCACGATCATCGTCGCGCCGCGATCTTCGAGGCGCGTGATCGGCGAGTGTTCATGCAAACGCACGCCGAGTTTCAGCGCGGCGGCTTTCAGACCCCACGCGAGCTTCGCCGGATGAATCGTGCCGCTGCGATTACGCGACCACATCGCGCCCGCGAATAGCGGTGAATCGAGTTGTTCGCGAGCGCCCTGGCTGTCGAGCAGCACCACGTCGTGTCCATGCGCCACGTGCAACTCGTAGTCGCCTTTCAGATGATCGAGGTGGCTCGGGTCGACCGCCACCGTCATCTCGCCATTCCATTCGACGTCGGCTTCGATTCCGTAACGCGTCAACGATTCCTTGAAACCGTCGAGGTTCTCCTGGCCCAGCTTTTCCAGCACATCGAGGTCTTGCGGAAAGACCCGCGTCGCGTTCGGCAAACCATGCATCACCGAGGTGGAAATGATCCCGCCCGGACGGCCCGACGCGCCGTAGGCCACTTTGCCCGCTTCGACCAGCACGACGTCGAGCGAAGGGTCCGCTTCTTTCGCCTGAATCGCGGCCCACAAGCCGGTGAAACCACCGCCGACCACCACCAGATCAGCGGAAGTCGGACCGATCAATTCCCGTTCGACGGCCGGCGCGCGCGGATTGTCCAGCCAGAACGGAAACAGCTTTACACCTTCAAACGCGCGCTTTACTGACTCGCTCATCTTTTTTTCCTACTCAACTTGAATACCATTGCGTTTATTGCGTGATGGTTGCTTTGGTGGTGCTTCGCTGCGGGCTGAGCATGCCCCGAGCAGCGACAGCACGGACACGACGCTCACGAGCGCAATGGCTCTCCGCTACGGCTCATGTCCGGCGCCAGCGCTTCGACGACCTGCTAGCCCACCGGAGCACAAAATCTAGCCAGCGTCCTGCGTGTCCAGCGCTTCTTCGCGTTCGCGCTGCTCGGCGCGCTGCGGCGGTTGCGACACCGGTTGCGTCTTCGCTTGCGTCTTCAACCGCGCCCCATCCGCCTTAAGCTTAGCCACCGGCACCACCGGATGCACGATCACATCGCGCTGCGAACCGCTCCTCAACCAGCGGCGGCCAAGTGGCCCATACACGCCATCCGGTTCAGGAAAGCACTGCAGCAAAGCGATATACAACGCGCAGGCCAGCGTCAGCGAAACCGGCATGCTGATATCGAGGCCACCCGCGAGCTGCCCGAGCGGGCCGACGAACTGATCCGGTAGATTGACGAAACCCAGGCCGACCACCGCGCTCGGAATCCAGGCGCCCATCGCGCGCCAGTTCCAGCCGTGCGTGAACCAGTAATGACCGCCCCGGCCGCCGCGATTGAACACCTGCAGATCGTCGGACAGATAGAAGCCGCGCCGCGTCACGAAGCCGATGATCATGATCACCATCCACGGACAACTGCAGACGTTGATCAGCACCGAGAACGTGGACACGCTTTCGACCAGGTTGAACGCGAAGCGGCCAAGAAAAATGAAGCCGATTGCGAGGCTGCCGATCAGCAGCGTGGCGCGCACGCGGTTCAGGAACTTCGGAAACATGCTCGACATATCGAGCCCGGTGCCGTACAGCGCAGTGGTTCCCGTCGACATCCCGCCGATGATCGCAATCAGGCACACCGGCAGAAAGAACCAGTTCGGCGAGATCGCCAGCAGACCGCCCACGTAGTTATTCGACGCGATGAAATCCGGTGCCTTGCTGGCGATAATCGTCGCCGTGGCGAGGCCGAAGAAGAACGGCACGAACGTGGCCAGTTGCGCGAGCATCACCGCGAGGATCGTGCGTTGCTTCGGCGTGTTCTGCGGAATATAACGGGCCCAGTCGCCGAGCGTGCAGGCGAACGACACCGGGTTGCTCATCGCCACCAGCACGGCGCTCACGAAGGCAGGCCAGAAACCCGCCGAGCCGAGTGCCACCTTGCCGGCGTACGCGCTATCGAACGGTCCGGAGAATGCGAAGATGCCGACCACGAACAGCAGGCTCGCCGCCCACACGGCGATCTTGTTGACCCACAACATGAAGCGGAAACCATAGACGCAGACGGTCAGCACCAGCACCGCAAAGAGACCGTAGGCGAAGCTCAGCGTCATCCAGTTGACCGGCAGCCCGAGCAGATGATTCGCGCCGCCCACGAGCGCGTCACCCGAACTCCACACCGCCAGCGAGAAGAACGCGACCGCGGTCAACACCGCAAGAAAGGAGCCGACGATCCGGCCATGAATGCCGAAATGCGCCCCAGACGAAACCGGATCGCTGGTGCCGTTACGCGGTCCGAACAGGCCCATCGGCGCGAGGATGCACGAACCGACCAGCACGCCGAGCACGATCGAATAAACGCCCGCCTTGAACGACAAACCGAGCAGCACGGGGAAACTGCCGAGCACCGAGGTGGAGAAGGTATTGCAACCGCCGAACAGCAAGCGGAACAGATCGATCGGCCGTGCATAACGCGAGCGATCCGGAATGCGCTCGAAACCGAATGTTTCGACTTGAGTGATGCTGTTACTGCTCATTGTCTCCGCCTCCTGTAACGGCCAGGTCAATCACGATGGCTCGCCACGGGGATGCGGCGTCCGCTTTTCTCAGATGTCTGGACGCCACTGTAAAGACAATCGGCGCGGGCAAAAATATCGCCCGCCCAACCTTTACTTCGATCTCGGGCGATGTAACCTGAAAGCCCCGTCAAATAAGGCTCTACGGATGCAACGAAAGGCCGTGCGAGGACTTCCGTTGAGCCATGCGGCGCGCAAACGTCGAAGTGAATCGCGAGAATCCACGCCTTCAGACCGGACTTGCCTGACGCGCCTGACGGCGCCGTTTCGCCGCGGCGGCGGCCGGCAGCGGCACGGGTACCGCGCCGGACATGCCATGCTCGATCAGAAAATCGCGAAACAACCCGGCGACATGAGGCAGGCGCTTATCGGACACATGCATCACGTACCAGTCGCGTTCGATCGGATTGGCGGGCAAGGGCAACAACGCCAGCAAGCCGGCCTGAAATTCCAGCGAGCACGCATGCAGCGACAGAAACGCGACGCCCAACCCCGCCTCGACCAGTTGCTTGATCGCCTCGTTGCTCGAGAGTTCGGAGCCGATATGCAGCTTGTGGCCGGCGAGCCGAAACAGATTCTCGACGGTCGAGCGCGTGCCCGAACCCCGCTCCCGCACGAACAGATTCGCGCTTTGCAGATCGTCCAGCGACAGGCGCTTTTTCTTCATCAGCGCATGGGCGGGCGAGGCGACGAACGCCATTGGATGCTTCGCGAAGGCGGTCGCCACCGTGCGCAATTCACGCGGTGCGCTGCCCATCACGGCAAGATCGATCTCGTGCGTGGCCAGCATGCGGATAATGTCGGCCCGATTGCCGACTTTGAACTGCACCTTCACTTGCGGACGCAATTCGGTGAAGCGCACCAGAAAAGGCGGGATCAGATATTCGGCGGTCGTGATCGCACCGATGCGCAGCGTACCGCCCTGCTCGCCATGCAACGCGGCGAGATCATCCGCCGCGCCGTTCCATAGATCGAGGATTTCAAGCGCATAGCGCGCGAG
The DNA here is from genome assembly GCF_046025895.1 of Paraburkholderia sp. RL17-337-BIB-A. Classification (NCBI taxonomy): domain Bacteria; kingdom Pseudomonadati; phylum Pseudomonadota; class Betaproteobacteria; order Burkholderiales; family Burkholderiaceae; genus Paraburkholderia; species Paraburkholderia sp. RL17-337-BIB-A. Next base: position 2,964,161 of record NZ_JARESY010000001.1, read on the forward strand.
GATTTCGCCCGCCGCTGTCAGTTGCACGCCACGTCCCACTCGCTGCAACAGCGGCGCCCCCGCGGCCTCTTCGAGCAGACGCACCTGAAGCGACACCGCCGGTTGCGTGAGCTTCAGTTCTTCGGCCGCGCGCGACACGCTGCCGAGCTTCGCGACCGTATGCAAGGCTTTCAATTGACGGAACGTGGCGGCTTTTAACATAAGTGAAAACCTATATGTTCTGTATAAACATTAAATTGTGCTGCGGTTTTAGCGGATTCTATACTGGGCCGGACAGATGAGGCCGGTGAATCCCGGGAATAGCCCGGAACGCTTTCACCAGTCGAGCAGAGATAACTCAGGAGGATAGGGATCATGGCCGCAACCGATCAGCAATCACCCTCTGGCGCGCAACCCACGCAGCCCATTTTGCACACGGCGCCAGCAGTAGCACATCGCGTCGTAATCGTTGGCGGCGGCGTCGGCGGCCTGGGGCTCGCTACGCGCCTGTCGGAAACGCTCGGACGCGCCGGTCACGCGCGGATCGTACTGGTCGACCGCTGGCCAACGCATTTCTGGAAGCCCCTGCTGCATGAAGCGGCGTCGGGCCAACTCGATCCGGCCACGCATCAACTGCAATATGCGGTGCAGGCGCAACGGCATGGCTTTGAATTCGAACAGGGCGAACTCGCCGCGCTCGATCGAACCAACCGGCACATCACATTGAACGCGCTTTACGACGCCGACGGCCGCGAAATCCTGCCGTCACGGCAGCTTGCATTCGATACGCTGGTGCTGGCGATGGGCAGCGTCACGCAATATTTCGGCGTGCCCGGCGCGGCCGAACACGCCTTGCCGCTCGATTCGGTCGCGCATGCGGAAGCGTTTCGCCGCAAGCTGCTCGACGCCTGCCTGCGTGCGAACCATGCGCGCCGGGCGCGGACCGCGCAGGCGGACACGCCGGTGTCGATCAACATCATCGGCGCCGGCGCGACGGGCGTCGAACTGGCCGCTGCGTTGCGCGATACAGTGCGCCTGCTGAAGCACTACAGCCCGTTTTCACTCGACCCCGTGCGCGACTTCCGCATCCGTCTGATCGAAAGCAGTGAGCGCGTGCTGCCCGCCTTGTCCGAAACCATTTCGACACGCGCGCAAACCATGCTCGGCAGTCTCGGAGTGGAAGTGTTGAACGCAACGCGCGTCACCGAAGTGCGCGCCGATGCCGTGCTGACCAACCAGGGCGCGCCGCTCGCCAGCGACATCGCCATCTGGACCGCCGGCATCGCGGGGCCGCCCGTGCTGCGCACGCTGGACGGCATCGCGGTAAATCGCAACGCGCAGGTGCAGGTGAGTCGCACACTGCAATGCACGAACGACGCGAATATCTTTGGACTCGGCGATTGCGCGGCCTGCCCTTCGTCCGACCACGCGGACGCGTTTCTGGCGCCGCGCGCTCAGGTCGCGCACCAACAGGCAATGTTTCTGGCGCGTGCGCTGAAGTGCAGGATAGCGGGCGATCCGTTACCGGAGTTCGTCTATCGCGACGCCGGCACGCTGGTCGGTTTCGGCCGCGAGGGCACGATCGGCAGCTTGAGCAACAGCTTGCTCACGCAGCCTGTGTTCGTCGACGGCTGGCTGGCGACCGCCGTCTACAAGCTCATCTATCGCCGCCATGTCATGACGTTGACCGGCTTCGCACGCATGGCGCTCGATTCGGCGAGCCATTGGCTGCGCAGACGCGTGCATCCGGTGATCCGGTTGCATTGAGCACTTTCGAACAGGCACGCGCGGGACCTCGCCAAAGGTCCCGCGCGCTTATCACCACAGCCGTGTGTGGGCGCTACTCGGTCCGAAATGCGTCCGCCATCGAACGGATCGCGCCCGGCAGCGGACAGGGCTGCGGATACTGGTTGTCCGGCACATCCATGCACCCCGCCGCGCGCGCGGCAGCGAGTTCACCCCTCACCTCGTCGCGGGTTTTTCCCCGCGGCGCCTGCAGCGCCTGCCCCGCGTGCGAGACCTGTTGAACCGCCGGCAGCGCGGGAGCGCGCTGGCCCCGCACCCGCGGCTTCTGCAACACCTGCTCGTGCAATTTATAAAACTCATGAGGCCCCGGCGTGGGTTCGCGCAACGGGATAGTGTCGACGGCCACCGCCGCACTCACACAGGTGCAACTCAGTACGAATCCTGCCAACCACATCGCATTTCGCATCATCGATTCTCCGTTTGACTGAGTTCCGATCTTAGGCTTGGCCCGCTGCACGAGCGTGAGCGCCGCATGACAAGTCCGTCATCCGCGGCGGTCTTCGGTGCACTGTGCGCTTGAGGACTGTATGACGGAATTGTCATGTTGTTCTCATCTTGATGTCGGCGCGCATTTATACGATGGATGCTCTCGACTTCGAACCGGGAATCGCATGCGACGAATTCAACCAATGCGATGCGTGGCAATACGGGCGTCGACCGTAAGAGCATTCATGTCGGATCTCACCAGACGGCTCCCCAGGTGCAAACTCGAGACCCTTTCCCTGGCTGCGGGTCTGGCGGCCATCGCAATCGGCTCCCTCGTGTTCTGGCTAAACCAGCCCGCTCACCTGTTCAACGGCGGCGGGTTATCTTCCGCAGCCGCAACCCAAGCGCCGGTGAATCGCAAAAGTCCGCCACTCGCGCACGGCTTGCTGTCGCTCGAACTGCTTTCCGCCATGCAGCGCGACTCGCAAAAGCAGATGCCCCAACGCGACACGAGCGCCCGAATGCTCTGCGAACGGACGCCCTCTACCGCAGCTTCGCCTGCGTCTCGCCATGTTCACTCACATAGCGCGCGCGCCAGCCGGGCAATAGCGTATTGACGGTTCAGCGCGCTGCCTCACGCGGCGCCGGCACGGTCGAGCCGATGACCGGCCGCCCTCTTTCAACTTATGCGAGGCATGCAGCGATGAAAGCCTTTTTGAATCACACCATGGTATAAGTACTGCATACATTCAGGAGGCCATGACAACTGCGCCTACCCGATTTCGGCGGCCACGCGTCTCAAAATTAGCCGCCGCCTCGGTATGGCCCGATGCATGCCTGACGTTATGAAACAGAACCTCAAAGCGATCCGTCTTTCGTCGATCGCGCTGCCAGCAGTCCACGGCGCGCTCGTCCGCATCCGCGCCATCGCATCGCCAGATTCAGTCCCGATAGCCGGACTCACGCGCCTCAACCTGAACGCGATCGCGCATCCATGCTGCCTCACCCGGGGCAAGCAAGCCATGCGACTCATTGGCGCCAGCGTGCATGCACGTGCAGCACTTGCATCCACGCCAAGGGCCCACCTATTCGCTCACGCGTAGCGGCGTTTACCGCGTCAAAAGCGGCCCTACTCTCACCCTCCGCTTGCCGCGCCGCTTACGCGATACGGCGCAGAGAGTGTCTCCAGGAGAAAGACCATGCGAATTCTGATCGTCGAAGACGAAGCGAAAACCGGCACCTACTTGCGAAAGGGTCTGACAGAAGCGGGGTTTGTCGCCGATTGGGTGCAAGACGGCGTGACCGGTCAGCATCTGGCGTTGACCGAAGACTACGACCTGATCATCCTCGACGTGATGCTGCCTGGTCTGGACGGCTGGGCCGTGCTGAAAAACCTGCGCCACATACGTTCCACGCCTGTGTTGCTGCTTACCGCGCGCGATGATCTGGACGACAAGGTGCGCGGCCTCGAAATGGGCGGCGACGATTATCTGATCAAGCCCTTCGACTTTGCCGAATTACTGGCGCGCGTGCGCTCGATCTTGCGGCGTGGCCATGCGCGCGACACGGCCTCGCTGCACGTCGCGGACCTGGCGCTCGACCTAACGCGCCGCAAGGCCACCCGTCAAGGCGACACGATCCTGCTGACCGCGAAGGAATTTGCGCTGCTGTGGCTGCTGATGCGCCGTCACGGCGAAATTCTGCCGCGCTCGACCATTGCCTCGCAGGTATGGGACATGAATTTCGACAGCGACACCAACGTGGTCGATGCCGCGATCCGGCGCGTACGCGCGAAAGTCGACGACAATTACGAACCGAAACTGATCCACACGGTGCGCGGCATGGGGTACGTGCTCGAAGAACGCGACAGCGTACCGCGATGACCTGGCGACAGCGCTGCTCAATCCTCGCGCCGGTGGCGCAGTGGCTCGTGAGACCGCTCGCGCTGCTCATGCCACGCACCTTGAGGGTACGGCTCTCGATCCTGTTCGCGGTATCGACCTCTTTATTGCTCGTATTCAACGGCGTATTGCTGTATCACGGTCTAAAAACGCGCCTCGACTCGACTTCGGCGCGCGAGATGACAGCGACCCTCTCCGCGCTGCAACTGAGCCTGCACACCATGCCCGGAGTGGACGCGGTCCGCGCCGATCGTGAGATCTGGTACGACCATCTACACGGCCACCAGAATCTCGACATTGCCCTGTTCGATGAGGGCGGCGCGCCGCTCAACCGCACCGGCGGCTACTGGCCAAATGCCGAATCGCTCGCGGTACGCGCCGGACTCGCGCCCGTCCAGGTGAAGGTAGAGGGCATGCCCATGCGTTTTCTGGTGGCGATGGCGCCGCTCAGCGGCCAAGCCAATGCGCGCGTGCGCGTGGTCGTGCAATACGATGCCAGCGCCGAGGGAGCCTTGCTCAGCGCCTACGCGCTCAACGTGTCGTTCGTGAGTGTGATCGGCACGCTGGTGAACGCACTGCTGGCCTGGTGGATCGCGCGTTTCGGGCTGCGGCCGCTGGCCCGCCTGACGGCACGCGCCGAGCAGATCTCCAGCAGCCGCCTCGCTCGGCCCTTGCCCGAGCGTGACATGCCAGGCGAACTCAAGGAATTGAGCCACGCCTTTAACCGGATGCTGGCGCGCTTGCACGAATCCTTTACACGTCTCACCCAGTTCTCATCCGATCTCGCGCATGACATGCGCACACCGCTCACCAACTTGCTGGCCGAAGCGCAGGTCGCGCTCTCGCAACCCCGTACCGCCGACGATTACCGCGCGGTGATCGAGTCGAGCGTGGACGAATTCCAGCGCCTCTCACGCCTGATCGACAGCATGCTGTTCCTCGCTCGCGCCGATAGCGCACAACGCCGCCTGGCACTGCAGACGGTGGACGCGCGCAGCGAGGCGTTACGGGTCGCGGGCTACTACGAAAGCATGGCGGCGGACGTCGGCGTGGAGATCGTCGTGAACGGCAATGCGAATTTCGAAGGCGATGTGCTGCTCGTGCAGCGTGCACTGAGCAATCTGGTTTCGAATGCATTGGCACATGCGCCGCGCGGCAGCATGGTCGAACTGCGTTGCGTCGAGCGGCTCCACGACGTCCAGCTATCCGTATCCGACAGCGGCGCCGGTATCGCCGAGCCGCATCTGGAAAGGATCTTCGACCGCTTTTATCGGGTCGACCCGGCGCGCCACAACTCGGCGCGTGGCACCGGTCTCGGTCTTGCCATCGTCAAGTCGATCATGAACGAGCACCACGGCGAATGCAGTGTCGAGAGCATTCCGCACGTGCGCACCACATTCAGCTTGCGTTTTCCGAAGCAGCCCGCCGCGCTGCCGACGCTAAAAGTCCCGCGTGGGAGATTCCGCAGACGGGACAACAAATAACGGCGCATGACGTAATTATCATCTAGCGATCACCGCTGCCTCATACCTCCCCATGCAGAATGCGTCATACCGGATACAACTTCGGCATGCCAATCATTCATGGAGAGAAAGATGAAATCCAGGCAAATTGCGCTAGCCGCCATTCTCACGAGCGCGCTGTCCACATCCGCTCTGGCGAGCCACGACGACAGCGTCCCGGCACCCGGCGACGCAAACCGGCTCGCGCCGCCTGCGTCGACTGGCATGCCTGCCGCACAGCCACATCAGCTCGGAAAGACACGCGCGCAAGTCCGCAAGGAACTCATCGATGCGCGCCGCGACGGGACCATCCCAACCACCGAGGCCGACTACCCGCCGAGCCAGCGAACCATCGCCGCAAACCGCGCCCGCAACCGGATTTTCGAGAATTTCTGGACCGGCAAGGACTGACGCTGACGCAACAACACAAGGAGCACCGATGACCTACCCCCAACGCATGCTGGTCGAAAACCTCGCGTGGTCCGCCGAGATCAGCAACCGCGATCCCGCCTACTTCCAGCGCCTGGCCAGCGACCAGCGGCCCAACGTGTTGTGGCTCGGCTGCTCCGACAGCCGCGTCCCCGAAGCCATCACGCGAGCGATGCCCGGCGAGATCTTCGTACACCGCAATATCGCTAACCTGGTGAGCGAGCACGACGACAGTCTCGCGAGCGTGCTCGAATATGCGATCGTCGTGCTGCGCGTGCAGCACATCATCGTCTGCGGCCATCATTGCTGCGGCGGTGTGCAAGCGGCGTTGCGGCCGCCGGCAGGCGCGTTGCCGAACGTCAATCGCCGCATCGACCCGATTCGCCGGTTGGCCGCGCTGCATGCGACGGAACTCCGTCTGCTGGATGCTTTCGACGACCGCGCTGACCGGCTTGCCGAGCTCAACGTGCTGGCCCAGGTGCAGGCGCTGCACGCGATGCCGCTGATTCAAAACGCGCAACGGCCCGTGCAGATTCACGGCTGGATTTTTTCGATGCACGACGGCCGCCTGAAGGCGTTGGCCGACCCGCAGTGGGCGCTCAGCGACGCCGACGACGTCCACGAGGCCACCGGCTGACCACAGTAGCCGCACGCGCCGTGCCATCGGCGCATGCGAACCGCAACGCGATCAACGCGCAACCCACGTTTCCGACGCGGCGCTCCGCCTTTGCCGCGAGCGCCGCGCCTCTCATGCAGTTCGCCCCCTTCGAGGTAAGTCTCCCGATGACGCAAGCTCACGCCACCCCACCTCATGACCGTTCACCTCGCGCCTGCCCGCCCGCGGCCTGGCGCACCGATCTATTGGCCGGCATCAGCGTGTTCCTGATCGCGCTGCCGCTATGTCTGGGCATTGCGACCGCCTCCGGCGTAGCGCCGTTTGCCGGCATTCTCGCCGGCGTGATCGGCGGGCTCGTGGTGGCGCTGCTGAGCGGCTCGCGCCTCAGCGTAAGCGGCCCGGCAGCCGGTCTGGTAGTGATCGTCGTACAGGCGCTTGCCACGCTGGGCAGTTTCTCCGCGTTTCTGACCGCGCTGGTGCTCGCGGGCGCCTTGCAATTGATATTCGGTTTCCTGCGCGCCGGTAAATTGGCCAGTTACGTACCGCCGCCAGTGATCAACGGCATGCTCGCCGCGATCGGTATCCTGCTGATCGTCAATCAGTTGCCGCTGGCGGCAGGCTTCGCTAATGGCGACATTTCCGTCGCGATGCCGTTGCTCGCGCTCGCGTCGCTGGCCATTCTCCTCGCGTGGGAAACACCCGCATTACGCGCCTTCGCCCTCGTGCGCGCGATTCCCGCGCCGCTCGCCGTCGTGTCTTTCGGCATTGCCGCAACCGCGCTCGTCGACACGTTCGCGCCGGGCGTGGCGCTCGCGCCCTCACAGCGCGTCGCGATGCCGCCACTCGGCTCGTGGGATGCGCTGCGTCAGGCATTCACGTTCCCGGATCTCGCGCAATGGCTCAATCCCGATGTATGGCGCGTGGCGGTGGTGATCGCGATCGTCGCGAGTCTGGAGACCTTGCTGAGTCTCGAGGCGCTCGAACAGATCGACCCGGAGCATCGAAAAGCGGCGCCCGATCGCGAACTGAAGGCCCAAGGCGTCGGCAATCTGCTCGCGGGCCTGCTCGGCGCCCTGCCGCTCACCGCCGTGGTGGTGCGCAGCGCCGCCAACGTGCATGCGGGCGCGCGCGGCCGCCTGTCGTGCGTGACACATGGCGTCGTGTTGCTGATCGCCTGTCTCGCGTTGACCCGCGTGATCAATATGATTCCGCTCGCCAGCCTCGCGGCGATCCTGATTCATACCGGCTACAAACTTGCCAAGCCACAATTGTTCGTGTCGATGGGTCAGGCGGGCTTCGCGCAGTTTGTGCCGTTCATCGGCACGATCGTGGGCGTGCTCGCGACCGATCTCCTGATCGGCATCGCGATCGGTTTCGCCCTGAGCGTCCTGCTGGTGGTCGAACGCAATATCCGCCGCGTGCTGAGTTTCACGCGCGACGGCAATCACTATCTGCTGACCGTGCGCAAGAGCGCGACCTTCTTCTGCACCCCGCAACTCAAGCACTATCTCGGGCAGGTTCCGTCTGGCGCGACCTTGATTCTCGATGCGACCCACGCCGATCATATCGACCACGACGTGCGTCAGGTGGTCGACAGTTATGCGGCGCGAGCGGGGGCTAGCGGCGTGCGTATCGAGTACAAGCAGTGGCCGCCGGCGCACCGCTAACGTGAACCGCAAGCGGGTGACTTGCCAGGGCGGCGCTCAATCGAGAAACTCCGCCGCCCGCTTGCGCAGCATCGCGCCGAAATCGTCGAGCCAGCCGATCGACAAGCGCCAGCTCTGCCAGTACAGATCGACATCGATATGCTTGCCGGGCGCCATGTCCACCAGTTCGCCGCTCGCCAGATGCGGCGCGATCATCCGTTCCGGGCACATGCCCCAGCCCAGTCCCGTCACACAAGCGCGCAAAAACCCGGCGACGTGCGGAATCCAGTGCAGGGGCGGATCGAGTTCCGCCCGCGTGACGCGCCGCATGAAACGCTTCTGCAACTGATCCTTCGGATTGAAATCGACGCACGGCGCGCGCCGCAACGTTTCGCGCGTGACACCGTCGGCAAAATGGCGCTCACGAAATTCCGGCGTGCAGACCGCCAGATAGCGCATCCGCCCGAGCCGCGTCGAGCGGCAGCCCTGCACCGGCTCCGCTTGCGTGGTGACCGCGCCTTGCACGCTGCCGTCGCGAATCCGCTGTGCAGTGTGGTCCTGATCGTCGACCACCAGATCGAGCAGCATCTCCCGTTCGACGCAGAACCGCGCCACCGCGTCGATGAACCAGGTGCCCACGCTGTCGTCGTTGACGGCCACGCGCAGCGCCGGCCACGGTTCCACCAGGGTGCCGGGCAGTGCCGGGAGCCGGCCTGCGAGTTCCGCTTCCAGCAACTGCACGCGTTCGGTGTGGCGGCACAGCAGCGCGCCCGAGGTGGTCGCGACACACGGCTGGCCGCGCTTCACGAGCACGCTGCCCACCCGCTCCTCCAGCAGCTTGACCCGCTGGGAGACGGCTGAGGGCGTCACGTTCAGTTCGCTGGCCGCACGGTCGAACGAGCCGTGCCGCACCACGGCGGCCAGCGCGTCGAGCAACGCATAGTCGAGCATTAGCGTTCCTTAATTGGCATTAAGTAAATTAGCTTCTCTTATGAGACGCAAAACCGCAGACTAGCCCCGTTCGCTTTTCTCGTCTACTGGATCGATTATGAATTGGCTGTCTTTTTCCCACGGCGCCGCCTTGTGCGCGTCGCTGATCGTGACGATCGGCGCGCAGAACGCTTTTGTGCTCCGTCAGGGCATCATGCGCTCGCACGTCGGCAAGATCGTCGCGCTGTGCGCGCTGTCGGACTTCATCCTGATCGGCGCGGGCGTGGGTGGCGCGTCGGTGCTGGTGGAGCGCTATCCGGTGTTCGTCCACGCCATGCTGTATGTCGGGCTCGCTTATCTGGCATGGTTCGGCATCAACGCGCTGCGCCGTGCAGTGCGCCCGGGCCATGCAGTGCTGGACGCCGCTGCGAGCGGCGCGGCACCCGGCACGAGCGCCGCGCCCGTGCAACGTGCAATGCCCATCATCCTGATGACCCTGGCCTTGACGTGGCTCAACCCGCACGTGTATCTCGACACCTTCCTGCTGATCGGCACGGCCGGCGCGCGCGAACCGGACGGCGCACGGGTGGCGTTCGCAGTGGGTGCGATGGCGGTGAGCGGGGTCTGGTTTATCGGTCTGGGTTACGGCGCCCGTGCACTGGCGCCGCTGTTTCGCCGGGCTACCGCATGGCGCGTGCTGGATGGCGCGATCGGCAGCATGGTGCTGCTGCTGGCGGTGACGCAGTTACGGTGAACAGAGCACGCCGCCTGAGGGCGCGCACTGCCTGAGAACACTCACTGCCGGAGATCGCGAACTGCCTGAGAATGCGACTTGCCTGAGAACGCGCCAACCGGCGCGTCGTCGAGCGAGCGCCTAGTCGAAGTCGACCGCTGCCGCTTGCACGGTTTCGTGCATAGCGGACGCAGTGGACGCCGCAGACACCGCGGCCTCGTCGAGCGGCACGAGCTTCATCAACCTGGCGAGCACCGGCCACTTCACGAGCGACAGCTGATACGACTCCCGCGCCTGCTCATCGAAGTACCTGGCCGGATCGACTTCAGGCAAGCGGCGCCCAAGGCCGGTGATATCGTCAACCGGCCAGCCGCTCGCCTGCATCTTCGCTTCAAGATCGGCTGCTGTCATTTGCCGTCCACCCATACGCCGTCCGGCGTCTTGACCACATAGCCGGACGCCGTCTTCATCGTCACGGTCCCTTCGTTCTCGCCGACCATCTGCGTTTGCGGCAGATTGGCTGCGTATTGCGGCAAGGTCACACCCGGTTTGAACGGACTGTTCGACACCAGATTCGACAGCAATTGCGCGATCGCGAGAAAACTCGACGGATTGTCGATCACCGTGGTCGGTCCATGGTTGCCCTGGAAGCCGACCAGCCGCACGCCGGCCGGTCCATGCACGATGCGCGGCGTCGGAATCTCGCGCAGCCCGGCCACCTGGTTCGCATCCCCGCGCAGCGCCGCGCCATGCTCCGGCACGAACACGATCACGGCGCGGCGCCCGGAGGCCGCGATCAGATCCGCAAAGCGGTCGAAGTCGCTCATCAGCTTGTTCACGCGCTGCGGGTACGAATCGATACTCGACAGATTGCTATTCGGCAGACGGTTGCCGTCGTGCAGGCTGATCGTGTTGTAGTACAGCGCGACCGGACCGGGCGTATTCGCACGCTGCGCATACCAGTTGGCGAGCGTCGCGTAATCGTCGCGAATGGCCGAGCCGTCGAAGGCATGCATCGCGATCGGCACGCTCGTGTTCGAGATCATCGGCACGTTCGGCACGCCGGTGTTGTCGTGCACCAGTTGCAGGAAGTTGTCGAAGTGGCCGTCGTGATTCAGCATCGTCTGCGGTGTGTAGCCCGCCTGCGCCAGGTCGGCGAGCAGGTGGCATTGCTGCGGCGCATCCTTGTAGAGATCCGCGTGCGCTTCCTGTCCGCAACTCGCCCGCAGCACGCGGATCGCGGCCGGCCCGCTGTAGCTGGCGGCGGTGCTGAAGTTGGTGAACAGATAGTCGAAATGGCTCAGCATCGGATTGTTGCGTGCCTTCGCCGCGTCGAGGTCGTCCCACGACAACGAACAGATATGCAGCACGATCACGTCGAACTGCGTGTTCGCATCGGCGCCGAGATGACCGAAGGTGACTTGCCGTTGCGATTCCTGGGTGCGGAAGGCCGACAGCGCCGCGTTATGGTCGAGTGGCTGCGCGGCCAGCGTATTCGGCGACGCGGCCGTGGCCGGTCCGCTCTGCAGTCGCGCATACACCGCGCTGCCCTGCTGCCACAACGGAATCGCGACCAGCGCGATCAGCACGAACGTCGCCACACGCAGCCAGCGGTTGACGATCAGATAGCCGACCAGCGCGCCGAGCGCGGTGAGCAGCAGCATCGGCGGCAAGAAACGCTGCGCGAGTTCGAGCCAGTAGCCGAAACTGAAGCTGGTGAGGTCGCCGAATTCTTCGATCAGACGCGAGAACGGCGGCACGTTCGCTTCGTAGTACATCAGCGGAATGCCGATCGCGAGACCGACCAGGTTGCGCAGCACGCGCCACCCGCGATGGCGCAGCGTCGCGCTCGCCGCCAGCGCCACAGCGAACCCGATGTTGGCGATCCACACCGGCTGTAGATGTCCGCCGGTAAACAGATACAACTTGATGATGAAATACAGATTCCACAGCGTCATTGACGAAGCTCTCTCATTGGCCGGGCGCATGCGCCAGCGGCATTAATAACGTGTACGGTCCAGCGCGAGCAGCGACTGAACCGCGCGTGCTGCGCCGTTCAACAACCGCGAATAACCCTCAATGCCCATCGTCAGCACGTCCTTCAGGCCGCGCAGCGGCGTGTCCTCGATCGTCTCTTCGTCCCAGTTGAGCCAGGCGTCGGCGCGGCCGAACGTGCATTGCACCATCTGCCGCTCCTGTTCGAGCGTCAGGCCGTCGAAACGCACGCCGAGGTGCGAGCCCACAAAGCGGCTCACGTGCACCGGAAAATGGAACTGCCGGTCGCCCCGGCTCAGGCACACGCCGAGGCTGTCGCCGAGTGCGAGCTTCAACGCCGGATCGACTTCGAGACCGAGACCGCCGGTCGAATAGTCGCTGGTGATGCACGCCACCGTCGTGCCGTCCGCGAGCAGCAGCGTCGCCGCGGCGCGCATCGCGATACGGTGAGTGACGCGCACCTGCTTCGCCTCGCGCGCCACGCTCGCGGCCGCACCGAGCATCACGAGGTTGTAGAGGGTCCAGAACACGTTCATCAGGATCGTCGCGGTTTCGCCGCCCGGGCCGAACGTCAGCCGGTACACGCCCGCCAGCAGCGCGCTGGCGTTCAGCGCCAGCAGCACCAGATACGGCTTCGATACCGCCCAGTCGAAGTAGCCTTCGGCGATGCGGCCGCCCTTGTCGGTCACATTGAACTTGCCGTGCTTCGGGCTGAAAAACGCGATCGTGGTCGGCAGCGCGATGTACCACGCGAGCACCGATTCGTAGACTTCGGCCCAGAACGAATGGCGATATTTGCCCTGCATCCGCGAGTTGGCGATGTTGGCGAGCACGATGTAAGGCAGCACGAAGCCCGCGATGGTGGTCGCGGACGCGTTGATGAAATACATCTGGAAAAACAGGTACGCCATCGGCATGGTCAGGAAGATGAGCCGTGGGACGCCGTAGAAGAAATGCAGCATCGCGTTGCCGTAGCACAGGCGCTGGAACAGACCGAGTCCGCGGCCGAGAAACGGATTGTCGATGCGGAAAATCTGCGCCATGCCGCGCGCCCAACGGGTGCGTTGCTTGATGTGGCCGGCGAGACTCTCGGTGGCGAGGCCGGCTGCCTGCACGGTCGGCAGATACGCGGTGGTATAGCCGCGCCGGTGCAGTTTGAGCGCGGTGTGCGCGTCTTCCGTGACCGTTTCGACCGCGATGCCGCCGACTTCGACGAGCGCCGCGCGTTTGATGATCGCGCACGAGCCACAGAAGAACGATGCGTTCCACAGATCGTTGCCGGACTGCACGAGCCCGTAGAACAGATTGCCTTCATTGGGCACACGGCGGAAGGTGCCGAGATTGCGCTCGAACGGATCGGGCGAGAAGAAATGATGCGGCGTCTGCACCATCGCGCAGCGGGCGTCGCGCAGGAATGTGCCCATCGTGGTTTGCAGAAACGAGCGGGTCGGCACGTGGTCGCAATCGAAGATCGCAATGTAATCGCCGTGCGTCTTTTCGAGCGCGCGGTTGATGTTCCCCGCTTTCGCATGCTGGTTGTCGCTGCGCGTGAGGTAGCCGATGCCGGCATCGCGTGCGAAATTTTTGAATTCCTCGCGAGCGCCGTCGTCGAGCAGATAGACCCGCAATTTGTCCGCGGGCCAGTCGATGCCCTGGGCGGCGAACACGGTCGGCCGCACCACAGTCAACGGTTCGTTATAGGTCGGAATATAGATGTCGACGGTGGGCCAGCTCGAGGTGTCGGCGGGCAGTTCGGCAACCGTGCGGGTGAGCGGCCATGCGGTCTGCACGAAGCCCAGCAACAGAATGATCCAGGTGTACGCTTCGGCGCCGAACAGCAGGTAGCCGAGAATCGCCTCGCCCGGCGTCTGGAACGACAGGGTCTGCGTGACGCGCCACCAGACGTAGCGCACCATCGCGAGCAAGGCCAGGGTCGTCAGGATGAGCACGGGCATGCGGCCAGGGAAGCGGCGTACCACCAGCGCCACGACCGCCAGCACCGCGAAGAATTCGAACTGGCCGTCCGCCTGCAACGGCGAGGTGCCGATCATCGACCACACCACGGCGCCCGCCACGACGATGAACGGCAGCAGCCAGCGAATGTGGCCGATGCGCTGCGTGCCGGCTTCGAGCTGCATACCCCAGCGTTCCCACGGCAGGCTCGGCAGCATCGCTTCGATGCGCCGCTGCACACGCCGCCAGCGCAGCAGCACCGGCACCAGCCAGCGGTCGATCCATGCGAGCACGGCGCGCGCTTTGGCCGCGCCGGTCTGTGCGCGCGGCTTCGGCGCGCGGATGAACGCGCGCCACAACCACGCTCGCAGCCGATGCGGTTCGAGCACGCCCCAGTGCGCGGCCAGATGCAGCACGGCGGCACGAATCCACAAGCGCGCGAGATCCGCCTGGCCGGCAGCCGGCGGCTGGAAGAACACGCGCACGAACCAGTCGAGCGCCGTGCGCTCGGCGGGCAGTCCGAGGCCGCGCGCGAGCCAGTCGAACGCGCGTTGGCGGCGCGTGCGTTCGCTGCGGCCGACGGCAGCGGGTCCGCTCATGGTCGCCCATCCACACGGCGCGCGTTTGCCGCCGACGCATCAGGCAGCGCCGCGGCAAGCCACGCATGCAGCCAATTGGCGAGGCCTTGCAGATCGTGCGAGGCCTGCGAATGCGGTGCGTCGTCGAATAGCCACGTGCCGCGTGCGAATGATTCGGGCAGTGCCGCGTCCAGATGCACGCGCTGCGCGAGCGGCAGGCCGTCGCCGAGCGCGGCGCCCAGCATCGCCAGCGCGTCGCGTTGCATGTCGCGCGCCGGATTCAGCCGGTTGACGATGATCCGCAGCGTCGCGCCGCCGCGCCGCAACGTGTCGAGCCGCTCGACCAGGGTCGCGCAGGCGGCCGGTTCAGGCGGCGTCACGCACAGCACGAGATCGGCGCTCTGTACAGCCTGCTCGCCTTGCTGCGACGGATAACGGGCCGTGTCGACGAGCACGACGCCCTCGCGCGGCAAATCGAGTTGCGCGAGCGCGTTGGCGAGCCAGCGCGGTTCGGCGGCGAGGCGCGCATCGCAGCGCGCGCTTTGTTCGAGCGACACCGCGCCGTACGGCACGAACAGCACGCCCTCGCTATTGCGCCACGTGTGCGCGTGCCACGCTGCGTTGTCGTCGAGCATGGCTTGCGCAAGACCGGCCGGTGCGAGGCAATCGAGACCGAGGTGCGCGCCGAGCATATTCTGCGGGTCGAAATCGAGCGCCACCACGGGACGGCCGCGCCGCGCGAGCAGCACGGCGAGCGCCGCGCTCAGGGTCGTGCGGCCGGTGCCGCCGGCGGTGGAGACGACAGCAATCGTCTTCATGAGGTGCCTCCAGGGGCACGCTCGGCCTCGGGCAACAGGCGCGCGCGCAATGCGACCGGCTCGATGTCGCAAGGCACTGCATCGCGCGGATCGAAGTGGCGTATCGCCGCGAGACCGCGACGCGAGCCGGCGCGCTGCCACACAATCCACACGGGAATCGCGAGAAGCAGACCCGCGGCAAAACAGATCAACAGGAATTCCATTACTCGCTCCCTTTCTTGCGCAGTGGCATCGCGTAGGGTTCGGCGCGGCGCGGCGGCGCAATTGGCCCGGATGCCTCGGCCTGCCTGGCTTCGTGGCCGGCTTTGTGCTCGGCTTTGTGCTCGGCTTTGTGCCCGGCTTTGTGCCCGGCTTTGTGCCCGACTTCGTGGCCTGCTTCGTGTTCCGCTTTGTGCCCGGCTTCGTGGGCCGCCACTTGCCCAGTCTTCTGTGCAAGCTCCTGCGCCGCTTCCGCGCGCGCCGCTTCAAGCGCTTGCTCCACCGCGGCGAGCTGCTCAACCGTCGACATCCCTTCTTCAGCCGGCAAGACCGTACCGGCGTGCGCGACTGCGACCGGCACAGCAGTTCGACTGCGCAACGGCGTAGCGAACAGATCGCTGTAGTCGGCGATCGGCGCGCGCCGGCTCGCCGTGGCAAGCGCCTTCAATTCATCGCCGATGCTCTGCTCCGCGAGATGGACGATGCCGTCCGCAATCCGTTCGACCGGCACGTTGAAGATGCGGGCCAGCGCGGCGTCCGCGTCGGCCTGCCGGCACGCGAACAGGAACACATACAGGTGCGAGGCATCCGCCGTGAAGATGTCGCCGGCACGGCGCGGCACACAGCTTTTCAGGGCTTCGACGTGCGCGCATTGCGGCAGCAGCGTCAGCTTGACGAGCACGTGCGGCAGTTGCAGCACGGCACTGCGTTCGAGCACCGCGCGCACCCGCTCGCAGAACGTACCGGCCGGCAGATAACCCAGCACGTCTTCGCTCAGCGCGGCGCTGAGCGCGGTGCGATAGTCAGCGGCGACCGCCCGCGTGTGCAGTTGTCCCTGCAACGACTGCAGCAGCGACTGCATCCGCGAGAACGGCAGATCGCGACCCAGCACCAGGTTGGCGCCGAGCGTCAGCACCAGCAGTTCGTATTGATGGCGCAGCACTTCGCCCCGTTCGGCGACGACGATCTTCAACGCGCGCCCGGCCTGGCGGCGCAGTGCATGGATCGCCGCGCACAGGGCTTCGAGTTGCGCACCGCTAGCGTAATCGAGCACGATGGTCGCCGCCTGCGCATCGACGCAGGCCGCCAGCACGGCCTGCTGATCGGCCAGCACTTCCCAGTTCGGCGGCACCCACGCCTCGTGTCCGCGCACCGCCGCGCGGCTGACTATCACCCGCTGTTCGTCGCGCGCCAGCAGTCCATCGCCGCGTGCGGCGGCGTCGCTGAGCGGATCGCGCGCGACGCTTAGGCGGCCGTTATCGGTAAAGCGCAGCGAGCGCACCTCGCCGGTGACGAGCGTGCGGTCCGAGCGCCAGAAATCCACCTGCCACAGCAACTCGCCGTGGGTGCTCTCCATCCGCGCGACGCCCGCGCAGGCTGCGTGAAATTCGTTGCGGCCAAGTTGCGCCGCTGCGCTGTCGGCGGTCGGCTCGATGAACAGTGACCGGGTAGCGGCGTCGAGGTCCGTGTCGGCATCCCCATTGACGTCCGCACTGACGTCCGATTGCGAACCCAGCAGCAACACCAGCGTGATGTCGCGCACCGCGCACCAGTTCGCGAGCATCCGGCCTTCGCGCGCGAGTGCCGCCGGATCGTCCCAGTTGAACCAACGCTCGGCGCCTTCGACGAAATACAGCGAGCGCGAACGGAAGCCGAAGCGCTTGAGCGCGCGCAAACCGCCAAACACCTTGGCAAGCGGGACCGGCGGCACCCCGTGGGGGCCTGCGTCGGCGGGACCGGCCGGCGGCATCGCGAGGACGCTCAGGTTACGCGGCCAGCCGGAGGCCGGCGCGTGGGTGCTGAAACCGAGTTCGCGCAGACGTTTGGCGACTTGCGCACGAGTGCGTGCCAGCACCACGGTGACGTCGCGCGCCTGCGCCTCGCGCGCGCTTTCCCAGAGCAGCGCGTCGGCGCCTGGCGTGCGCGCGGCGGCATAGATCGCGTAGAGCTTGCCGGTTTCGAGCGCGGCCCATTCGGCGGGCAGCGCATCGATCGCCAGTTGGCCGAGCAGCCGCGCGTCGCTAGCCGATCCCGCCCGGCGGACAGCCTGCAGCAGGCGTCGCACAAAGGCGCCAGCCGGCTTCGGCTTGAGTGAATTCGAAACGGTGCTCACGCGTGGCTTTCCTGATCTCGTTGTATCGCCGCTCAAAAGCTGGAGTAAAGGCGCACGGGCGTCGGCGACAGACTGTTGTCCTGCCTGCGTCCGTCGAAGGTGTAGCGCATGTACAGCAGCGCGGAACTCGGTGCGTAGTCATGCGAACGATCAATGCTGAGCTGCGCGCCCGCCGCCAGATAACGGTTGAAGCGGTACTGCACGATGCCGCTCAAGCCATACGAAAATGCGACGCCGCGCGTCGAGCTGGCCGGATTGACGAGGTTGCTGAAGCCCGGCGCCGAGCTGGCCGTCTTCCACACATCGTTGAGTGCGGCCGATGCACTGTTCAGCGCGGGCAAGCCGTTCGGGTAATACGGCGAGGCCTTCTCATACGAATTCGACACGCCGACGGTGGCCGTCAGGTCCCAGTTCAGCGCATCGCGCCGGCCCGCCCATTCGATCGGCACGCCGAGCGACAGATAGCGTTGCGGGCTGTAATAGCCGCCCTGCCCGAACGAATAGAAGCGTTGATTGTTGGTGTAGTGCCAGACGTTGCCGACCAGGCCCGTGCTCACCAGCGTGTTGACGCGTTGGTAGACCGGCAGCGTGAAGCCGGTGCGCAGGGTGACTTCCTGGTTGCTCGCCACATTGCGGCCGGTCAGCATGCCCGCGCCGACATCGGCGAACACGCTGGTCGTGCCGACATCGAGCGCCGAGTGGAAGTCGATGCCGTCGCGGCGCACCCCGCCCCACACGGCGCCGGTCAGCGGATCGTGCATGCCCGCGTATGACAGCAGACTGCTCGTCTCCGGACGGCGCGAGCCGCTGATCGAAAAGCTCGCCGGTCCCGCGTCGAACTGATAGCGCACGCCGCCCACCAGGTAATGCACGGGAAAACCGAGCGGCGTCGTGCCGAAGTCGAAGCGCCACGCATCGGACGTATAGCCCGTGCCGAGCGCCACGCCGGTGGCCGACTGATGCAGATACGGCAGCGTCGCGGCGTAGTCGGCCACGGTCTGCGGCGCCACGTTGTGCGCCTGCGCGAGCAAGTCGGCGGCGCCCAGCGTGCCGAACGTGTCGCGCGTCGACGAATTCGCGTCGCTGACGTCGAGCGTGCCGGCATCGATATGCACCGTATCGGCGTGGAAGAAAAAGTGGCCGTCGTAGCGATACGGAATCTGCACGTACACGGGCGCTTGCCACGCGCGAAACTGCGAAATGCCGGCATCGCCCGATTTGGACGCGGGGATCCATGCGGTTTCGAGCTCCGGATCGCGGCGTTCCTGCAGATCGGCCAGCGCGGCCTGGGCGGGCGTGCCGTCGGGGCCGGCCGTCACACCCGCCACGCGTTCCTGGCTAAGCGACAGGCGGTACAGCGATTCGGCGTCCTCGTACTGGCCCAGATCCTGGGCGATCCGTCCGCTTTGTACCGTCACGTCCGGCCGCGCGGGATACGCGATCCGCAAGGCCGAGGTGATCTGCTGAGCTTCCTGCGGGTGGCGCAATGCCGCCAGACGGCGAGCCGCGGACAGCCGCGTATCGACGTCGTCGGGCGCCGCGCCGTCGACCACCGTGCGCACGAGATCGAGCGCCGTGCGGCGTTCGCCGCTTTGCTCCAGCACCCGGGCGAGCGCCAATTGCGCGTCCGGATCGTTCGGCGTCGCGGCCAGCACCGGCGCCAGCGCGGCGCGCGCGACCGCATAGTGCCCCTGAAGACGTTCGAGATCGGCGACTTCGAACGCATACCGTTTGTCGCGCCGGCCGGCCGGACTGACGCGAGAGAGCAACTGCCGCGCGGCGGCGTAGTCCTGACGATCGAGCGCTGCGTCGGTCTGGCGCAGAATCGAGCGCAACGCCTGGTCTTCGAGACGCGCGCTTTGCGCGGGGCTCAGTTGTGCATCGCTACGCAGCGACGTCAGCCACGCGTCCAGTGCGTCATTGCGTTTAGCGCTGCCGAGCAGATCGCCGTAGCGCAGACGCACGTCGGCGTCGGTCTGCTGCGGATGCGTGTCGATCCAGTTCTGCAGCAACGCGAGGCCGCGCTCGGGTTGGCCCTGATCGATCCACAGCGCGCCGACCGCGGCCAGCAGGTTCGGATCGTCGCCGGCCAGCGAGCGTGCCTGGTCAAGCGCGTGTGTCGCGCCCGCAAGGTCGTCCTGCGCGAATGCGGCGCGTGCCTGGGCGAGCCACTGCTGTGCTTCCAGATTGCGCTCGAGCGCGCGCACGCCGTCCGTGCGGTCCTTGTCGGCGATCGGTGCGAGCACGGCTTGCGCACCGTCGATGTCGTCAAGCGAGTTGCGATAGAGCGCGCTCGCATAACGCATTTCGGGCGATGCCGACGCGGCGAGGCCATCGTCCATCACCACCCGCCCAAGTTGCGGCAGACCCAGATCGCGATATAGACGCGCGAGCGCAAAGCGTGTCCACGGGGCATCGGGCGCGAGCCGCAACGCCGCCTCGTAGCGCTGCGCGGCCGGGCCGCGCTGGCCCGCCGCGAGCAACTTTTCCGCTTCTGCGCTGAGGATGTCGGCGCGCAGTTGCGCGAGGCTCTGGCGGTCGTCGGCAGCCGTGAAACGGCTTTGCAATGCGTCGAGGAGCGGCGCGACCTGGGCCGCGCGACCGGTGTTCTCGAACAGCGTCTGGGTACTGCGCACCGCCGCCAGGCTGGGTTCGCGCGCCGCCAGCAGGTCGCGCAGCAGCGGTTCCGCGGCGCTCCAGTCGTGCTGGGCGAGCAGCGCGTCGGCGAGCATCAGTTTGGCGTCGGCGTTGGCCGGCTCCATCGCGAGCGCGGCGCGCGCGGCCCGCTCGGCATCCTGCGGCCGCCCGGCTGCGGCGGCCTCGCGGCCCTGCGCCAGCGTGCCCCAGAACTGCGCGGCACGCGCGAGGCTGTCCCATTTCGCGCGATTGTCCGGCGCGAGCACGGCCGCGCGCAGAAACAGCGTGCGGGCTTCGTCACGCCGCCCTTCGCGCATGCGAACCAGACCGAGGCCGCCGACCGCCTCGGGATCGGTCGCGCGGGCTTGCGCTGCTCGTGCGAGCAGCGGTTCGGCTGTCGTCAGATCGTTGCGCGCGAGTGCCTGCAGGCCGCGTTGCTGCGCGATGTAGTCGGGATTGCGTTCGAGTTGGCGCTGCGCGTCCAGCTGCGCTTCGATCACGCCGACCCGGTCCTTGAACTCGGTGTCGTCCGGTACGAGTTGCAGATAGGCTTGCAGCGCCGCGAGATAAGCCGGGTCCGCGCCCGCGGATTGCAGCACGTGACGCCACGCGTCGAGCGACGCCGAGCGATCCGAATCCGGCCGCGTGGCGAGATTCCACGCGATGCGGTTGGCCTCGGCGCGCGTCTCGCCGCGTGCGCTCAGCAGATTGGCGAGCACCAGCGCCGAATCGACATCCGACGGATCGGCGGCGATCCGCTGACGCAAGGCGTCGACCGCCTGCACGCGGCCTTCGGGCGTGCCCGCGATGATCTGGTAGTACTCGGCGCCGAGCGACCCCGACGGCGCGCCGTGCGGAAACAGCGCGACCAGCCGCCGCGTCGCTTCGGCGGACTGGCCGCTGCGCGCCATCAGGCGGATCGTCGCCAGTTCCTCACGGCCGTTGGTGGCGACGCGGAACTCATCTTCGATCTGCTGCGTGGCCGGCGTACCGGGGGCCTCGGCCCGCAGCCGCGCCAGGGTCGTCTGCGCGGCCTGGGCCTGGCCGAGACGCAACTGGGTGCGCACTTGCTGGGCCAGCAGCGAAGGATCGTCCGGCGCGATCAGCAAGGCCTTCTGGATCGACTGCAATGCGAGATCGTCGCGATGCTTGGTCGACCACATGCGGGCCGTCGCGAACAGGCGCTGCGCGGCGGTGTTTTGCGATGGCGTGGTGGTGATTGGTTGCTTGCCTGGTTGCGTGCTTATTTGCGCGGCCGGCTGGGTGCCTGGACGCTTGCTTATTTGCGTGCCCGTCTGCGTGTTTGGACGCTTGCTTATTTGCGCGCCCGCCTGGGTGCCTGGACGCTTGTTTATTTGCGTGCCCGCCTGCGTGCCTGGGCGCTTGCTTATTTGCGCGGCCGTCTGGGTGCTTGTCTGTGCGCTTGCCTGCGTGCTTGTCTGGGTGCCCGCCTGCGTGCTTGCCTGCGCCGCTGCCCATGCGGCGACCGGCGCGATTTGCGCCGCGAAACCGAGCAGCAGCGCTGCGCACGTTATCGAGAAACGACGCCGCACGGCGAACTCCAGCGCAGATTGAGGGTGCCGTCGGCGGCAAAGCGATAGCGGCCATCGCGCCAGCCGAGCCCGAACAGACTCAGCACGCTGCTGTAGTAGCCGGCCGGCGCCTCGCGATCGAGCTGTTCCATGCGCGCGATCTGCGCATCGCCGAGCGCGCGCTCGCCGCGCGCGTCGAGAAACGGCACGGCCGCCGCCGAGAAACCGGCGTTACCCATGTTCGCGCCGACGTTGCCGTTCGTCGTATCGACCTTTTCCGGCGGCGCACCGTGCGCGGCGATAAAGGCAGCGAACGGTGCAAGGCGGGTGAGCAGCGGTTGCGCGAGCGGATCGCGTGGATCGAGCATGCCGGCCCACAGGTAGACGCGAATCGCGTTATAGGCGCTCTCGGCCTGGCTTTGGGCGTCCGGTGCGAAACCCTGTTTGGCGCGGTACAGGGCCCAATCCGGTGAAAAGCCGTGGGGCGCGGTGTCGAGCAGAACCCGGCCAGTGCTGGCGAGAAGGCGTGTCCAGCGGGCGTCGTCCGGCAGCAGTGTGCCGATGCCGCGGATCACCTGCGGCGGCGAATAACTCGGATTGACGCGCCACACGTCCGGCGCCGGATGAAAGCCTACCGGCCCTGGCAACAGGGTCAAGCCGAGACCGGGAACGCTGGCTGTTTCCTCGTCGAGCACGCGCTTCGCGAGTACCGCGCCACGCGCTGTGTAGCTGCGTTCCTGCCAGACGCGGCCGGCTTCGAGCAGTGCATATGCGATCCACAGATCGGCATCGGACGAAGCATTCGCATCCAGCACGCCCCATTGCCCGCTGTCCGAGCGGCCCCACAACCAGGCCGGCAGATGCGCGGTCAGATCGCCTTGCGCGAGGTGAGCCTCGGTCCAGTTGAGGATCGAATCGAAGGTTGTGCGGTCGTCAGCGACGAGCGCGAAGAATAGCGCGTATGACTGACCTTCGGATACCGTGCGCGAATCGGCCGAGCCGACGTCGATCACGCGCCCTTCAGGCGAGATGAAGTCGCGCTTGAACTGCTGCCAGCGCGGCCATGCGGGGGCTGTGCAGGAGGCTGGCGTAGGAGTGGTGAGTTTGGGTGCGGGTGCGGGTGCGGGTGCGGGTGCGGGTGCGGGTGCGGGTGCGGGTGCGGCTGCGGGTGCGGCTGCGGCTGCGGCTGTGGGTGCGTTGTCGTTGTTGTTAGCGGCGTTGTCGTTGTTGTTAGCGGCGTTGTCGTTGTTGTTAGCGGCGTTGGCGGGCACCGACAAGCTCGCGGCGAACACGCCGCTCGCGAGCGTGGCGGCCACGCCGATGGCCACACTGGTCGACGCACGGCTTACCGCACGGCTTACCACGCGGATAGACAAGCCGCTAGACACCCAGGTAGCAACCGTTGGGTCCACCACCAACGCCAGGCGCGTGCGCGCCGCCAGCGCCGCGCCCGGCGCCTGCCGCAACGACGCTTTCCACTTCACCGGCAGCATCGGTCAGACTCCCCGGCGGCGCGCGGCCAGTTCCTGCAACGCGGTGAACGCGCCGACCGCCAGCAGCAGCCCGGCGATTGCGCCAAGCACGCCCAGCAGGATCGGATGCTGAATGGCCTTGCTCCAGAGCCGCGCATACCAGGGCACATAGCCGACCAGATACGGTTCGCCGACGCGCATGCTGTCGACTTCACCGTCGCGCACCAGGGCGACGTCGCCTTGCAGTTGCGCGACCCGGTCCGGCTTTTCCAGCACGTCGAGCAACTGGAGCAACTGATGCTGATCGGTGGCCGTCAGCGCGATGACGCTCCGTCCCTTGCTGCCGGGCAATTCGAAGCCCATCAGCGCGGCCAGCGAGCCGTCGCGTTCGAGATCCGCGCTGCCGTCCGGCAGATGCGCGCCGTTGTGCCACTGCTCCTTCACCGAAAACGTGGCGCGCGTGACCTTCCCGCCTTCGACACCCTCGGCAGCGTCCTTCGGGTTCGCGCCGATGGTCAGCGGCAGCGCCTGATGCCAACGATCGAGCCACGGTGTCGAACCATTGCCGCCGATCACCAGCAGATCCTTGCCCGCCAGTTGCGTGATCTCGGCCGGCCGCGCGATCTGCACGCGCAACGCCGGATAGCCGGTCCATTGCCCCATGTGGCCGAGCATCGTCAGCAATGCCTCGAGTTCTTCGGGTGCGGGATGCGCGGGAATCACCACGGCCGTCTGCGACAGATCGGCATACCGCGTGAACGGAAAGCCGCTATTCGAGAAGTACGCGAGATTTGGCATCTGCGCGTAGTGAACGAAGTTCGAGAAGTCGATCGTCGAGTCCGGGTCGACCGCCGCCTGCACGGGATTCGACGCGACGCCCTGACACAGGCCGGTCTTTTGCGAATCGAGATTGAAGCGCAACTGCAACTGGTTCGAGCTGCCGACGCGGAACGCCGGAATATCGAGCGCGCTCGTCGAACGGTTGCCGTTCGACGACAGCACCGGCAGTTGCAGACGGCCCTGTGCATCGTCGGCGCTGGCCGGCGCGAGCCGGTACGACTTGACCAGTTGATCGTTGATCTGCACGGCGAGGATCGAGTTGTTCTGCACCGTCGGCGCCGTATAGCGGTACTTCAGATTCAGCGGCACGCCCGCGCCGTTCCATGAAAACAGATCGGCGGGCACGCGCAGATTCAGGCGGATTGGGTCCGGCGAACCGCCGCGCACCTGCAACTGGCTCGGATCGTCGGTCAACTCCTTGAACGCGACCGGACGGTCGACCGGCAACCAGCGCGGCGCGTCATAGGGCTTGCGTGGCGCGCCAATGTCGATCTGCGCGACCTGCACCGCTGGACCCGCCATCGCCGTCCTGCCGAGCACGAGCGCGGCGGCCGCCTGATCGACTTCCGCGGCGGTGCGGCCGGTCACGATCAGCAGCTTCTTGTAGACGGATGCGGGATTGTCGGTGACGATCAGCATCGGCCCATTGACCGGCGGCAGCTTCAACGCCGCGGGCAACTGCGCGCTGCGCGCCACCACCACGGCCTGATCGTCGGACGGCAAGGTGGACGAGACCGGAAAACGCGCCTGCCGATAATCGGCGAGCGCGCCAAACCATGAGGCCAGCACGCCGGCGCTGCGCAGCGTCGCGTTGTCGACGCCTGCCGGCAGCACGAAGGGCAGACGCAGGCGGCTCACATCGCGCCGGTCGAAAAACGGCGCCGGCAGCAACGCGAGATCGTTAGGTAAGCGAATCGGCGACGTGTCGAGAATGATTTCGCTTGTCGGACTCACGTCGGCCCATAACGACGAGTTCTCCGGGTCTTCGCAATGGTCCAGCGTGTAATGCGCGATGAGCCTCACTCCAAGCTGGTTGTAATCGGTCAGGAAACGCGGATCGAGCGGGATGTCCTGCGTGACGACCTGCCCTGCATGCTCGCGATCGAACGGCACGGTCGCCACCACTTCGTCGTTGATCGACAGCTTGAAGTGCGAGATCGGGAACACCAGCGCCGGCGAATACGTGTAGCGCAAACGCAGCCGCGCCGCGTTCACCACACGATCGAGCCGCACGCCGACGTTGACGACGCTCACGTCCTCGAGACCGCGCAGATTCAGCGGCCGATACGCACCCAGCGCGGAGAACGGTATGTGTACCGTGGTCGAGCCGGCTGCGCTGGCCGCGGCGTTGGATGCGTTCGTCGCGTTGGACGCTCCCGTTGCGAGCGGTGCGGCGGTTGTGTTGGTTGCAAGCGGTGCGGCGGTTGCGTGGGTTGCGTGGGTTGCGTTCATTGCGCGCGCGCCGTTGGCAGCGGTGCCCGGCGCAGCGGGCGACGGCAGTACAGCGACGGTGGCGGACGACGGAACGCGCGCGGAAGACAAAGGAAGTGCGGTAGGCGCGGCGGCTAGCGTAGCGGCATACAAGGCGCCGACGAGCGCCGTCAGCGACAGACAAAACGAAACGACAGGTTTCATGGACGATCAGCTTGTTGGACATCGGCCATCCGCCCCATGATTGCGTGGGACATCGTTGCGAATTCGGCCTGCCGCGGAAGTTTGCGGAAAACGTGAAAAACGGAAATGCGACATGACCGCGATGCGGTCCCCTACGCTTGTATACGGACGATCCCGCGAAACCTTGAATGACGAGCGACACGACAAACGGCCAACACATGGCGCGTGTCCGGCATAGCGTGCCGGATGCCTGCTTCGCGCTTTTTCCGAGGACTGTGGCTCAGGGGTACCGGCGCCATTGGGCGGGCGAGAAGATATCACAAGTCCGCGACAATTTGTGACATTTGAGGCATGCTGCGGCCACCTTGACTCGAAGCAAATCATGAGCAATCCGATAAAGTCTTCTTCGGCCCCTTCGGCGGCTTCTTCCACGTCGTTGCCTGCTAAACGCAGCGGGCCTTTGCGTGCGCTGTATGCGCTGCGGCACTCCTGCGACGGCATTGTTGCGACGTTGCGCGAGGAAAGCGCTTTTCGTCAGGAGATTGCGCTGGCGGCGGTTTTGCTGCCTTCTGCCGTGTTGATGCCGGTTGGCGCGATCGAGCGGGTATTACTGATTGTTTCCGTGCTGCTGGTGCTGCTGGTGGAGTTGTTGAATTCGAGCATCGAGGCCGCGATTGATCGCATTTCGCTCGAACGGCACGCATTGTCCAAGCGTGCCAAGGACTGCGGCAGCGCGGCGGTCACGATGGCGCTCCTGATCTGCGCGGTGACGTGGGGCGTATTGTGCGGGCCGCTCGTTTATCACTGGCTCCGCGCGCAAATATGAGCCGCGGCCAGGTCTGGCGCATGCCGTGCGCCTGAATTTCTTCTGTAATGCGTATTGATCGTTTGCGTGTGGATGGATTGGGATGCGCAAACGTTAGCGCGGGATGAAAGTTCGGGTTTCTGGTTCTCTTCGATGGTGCGTTGGCGCATTTCTACGCGCCCTGCTCATCTGATTCGAGTCAGATAGCTGCTGCCAACTTGGCGATTTGCGATTCCTGGGAAGACGCGGATGCTGTGCTGTTGCAGCGACGCGACAGTCACGCCGGTGGCGAGGTGGGTTTTTGGACGCTAAACGCGCTGTCCTAGATGAAGGTGCTGGGATGGCCTTTACTTGAATTGTCTGCTCGCGCGGTGTTTGTTTCTGTGCGCTTATGCGCGGTGGCCGTTTCTTGAGGTGGTTGCCTGCGTGGCGGTTGTTTTCTGTTTGCCTACGGTGTTGGCCCTTCGCTGAGTTGTTTGCCTGCGCGGCGCTCGCTTTCTGTTTGCCTGCGGCGTTGGCCTTTCCTTGAGTTGTTATTGGTCTATTAGCGTTGCCCCTGTGCGGGGCGGCACCTACTTTTCTTTGCCTGCCGCAAAGAAAAGCAACCGTATTGGGTGTTGAGTTATGGACCATGGCGTTGAGCGTCACGATGAGCTTGCGGATGCACGCGGTCATGGCCACCTTGAAGGGTTTGCCGGCTTTGCGCAGACGGTCGTAGAAGGCCCTGATCACCGGGTTGAAGCGCAGCGCGGGAATGCAGGCCATATAAAGCGCGCGCCGCACGATGGCACGACCGCCCTGAATGCGCCGCTTGCCGGTGTGCCTGCCGCTGTCGGAATTGAACGGTGCGACACCGGTGAGCGCGGCGATCTCGCGGCGGTTCAGTGAACCGAGTTGCGGCATGAATGCGATCAGCGTGGCCGCCGCACCGGGACCGATGCCGGGCACCGAGCGCAGCAGGTCCTCCTTCTGGCACCACGCGGGCGAAGCGCGCATGAACGAATCGATGTCCTTGTCGGCGACGGTGAGCTGCTGCTTGAGCCATTTGATGTGGTCATTCAGGCTTTCCTTCGCCGCGGCGTGAGCGCGCTCCAGGCGGGCCTTTTCGGCCACGAGCATGTCGATGAGCTGGGCACGGCGCAGCAGGAGTGCCTGCAGCTGCTCGGTCTGCACATCGTTGAGCGGACGCACGACGGGTTTGATGACGGCGGCGAAATGGGCGATGACGAACGCGTCGATGCGATCGGTCTTCGCCCGTTTGCCGGTGGCTTTGGCAAAGTCGCGCACCTGTCGGGGATTGACCGCGACCGCGCGCAGGCCGGCCTGGCAGAGCGCCCTGAGCACGGCGAGTTCGAGCTTGCCGGTGGCCTCCATGACGATCAGGGTGGGGTTCAGCGCGATCAGACGCTGGACCAGCTGGTCGATGGCGGCGGTTTGATTGTCGACACTGAAATGTTCGGTCGTGTCGTGGATGGCAACGTCGAGCGTGCTACCGCTGACGTCGATGCCGATATAAAGGGACGAAGAGGTCTGGTTCATCACGGTACCCATACTTGCAGGAAAATACGAGCTCGGGGCTCAGTCAACTGTTCGGGTTAAGAGGATGAAAAGGACAGTCGCTCAGGCTTTTCTGCGGGCTCGAGGCACTGTAGGCAGACGAGCTGACTGTCCGTGTGGCGACAACTGATCGGGTCGGCGCCACGGAGGGGAATATACAAGTAGGCAAAAGAAAGCGGAAGCAGAGGCGAAGAGGCAATACACGCCACGGCGTCAAACGAACCATGAGCGCAAAAACACGGCGGCCGGTTTTAAGAAGTGCCCTTCGGCGCGCGCAGCGTCGCCGGAAGTATGACGGCCTTGTCACTCATGCGGAATGTGCGAGAACACGGATTCCAGATGCACCACTAACGTAACTGTGCGGGGGACCCGCTTATGCGCTGGCGGTGTGAGCCGCTTTCTTTGCTTATCTTTCTTTGCGGCGGCAAAGAAAGTAAGTGCCGCCCCGCACAGGGGCGACGCTAATCGACCAATATCAATTCAAGGAAAGGCCAACACCGTAGGCATACAGACGAACAAGCGCCACGCAAGCAACGAGATCAAGAAAAGGCCAACACCACGCGCAGACAGCCATACAAGCGCGGCACGGGCAAACAAATCAGGGAAAGCCAGCGCCGCAGGCAACCGAACAAGCGCTGCGCAGGCAGCCCAACCAGAACCTGCCGACCAGCCCCGCAATGCCGCCGCCAAAGGCAAAAACTCCCCCTTAGGCACACCTATTGCTCCATATCGCTCGCCGGCAAAAATCCGTCAAAGCACGCTGTGCCCACAACGAGCCGCCGCTTTTTATTTCACTCCAGCAATCCATCGGTGGGAGGCCCCATGCTTCGATACGCTGCAATCTTCTTCATCATCGCGATCATCGCCGCAGTATTCGGCTTCGGCGGCATTGCCGCGGGCGCTACGGAAATCGCCAAAGTCCTGTTCTTCATCTTCGTGGTGATCTTCCTCGTCACCTTGCTGATGGGCGTGATGCGACGCTGACCACCGCATCGACCAAGGTAAGAAACACCCACCCCGGCGCGAGGACCAGCAGCTCGTTGCAATACTTGCCACACGGTATTGCAATAGTTGCTCCCCACACCGGGGTTTTTACTGCAAACACCCACACGTCGCACGTATGCACGCCCGGAGCGCATTGCATCGCAGCACTGCTTCTCAACTACCTCAAGCACCCAAAAAAATTCAGAAACTCAATACCTCTCCAGCCCAGTAGCTCACCCGCTCGGTGGCTCAGTAGCGCGGCAGCTCAGCAGCTCGGTAGCTCAGCAATTTCGAGGTTCACCAGCTTCAAAGCTCAAGCCCGCTAGTGCACGAGGACACTCGTCATGCCGCGCGCGCAATCCTCGCCGGGACCGTCAATCTATGCGACCAGTTCGCGAGCGTACGTGTCACTACCGGCGGCTTGCTCAGGATCGCGCTGTCGTATCGCTTGCCATCGAAACGTACGAAATCGACGATGCGAAACCCCTGCCCTCTGTAAAATGCAATCAGGTGCGCGGCCGGTTGCGGCGTATCGAGCGCAAGCTCCGCATAACCGCGCGTCGCGGCCCAATGGTCGGCGAAAGCGATCAACAAGGTACCAATGCCCCGTGCCTGCCACATGGGCTCCACGCCGAACTGGCGCAAGCTGGCGATATCGTCGCGACGATACAACTCGCACGGCGAATCATGATCCGGCGCATACAGCGTCATCGTGCCGACAATGCGCCCCCCGCAAACCGCGACGTAGCAATCGCCCCGCGTCGCGCGCGAACGTGTCGTCTCCACCGTTTGATCCACACAGGTGCAATTCAAGCCCATCGCGCCGAGTCGTGTGAAAGCCCGATGCAACAGCGCAGTCAACGCAACGTACGAATCGCGCGACGGATCAAACCGGCGCAGTTCGACACGGCCGATGCCGTGACACACGTAGTCGATACGGACGGATTGCTGCGTCATTGCACGTCGCTTCACGTTGAGCACCTCGCGCTATCAAGATGCACGAAGTGTAGGTTTCACGCATAAGCGTCTCAAGAAAAAATGTCGTAAAAACTCACATGGGATGTAGTGCCGACTTACCGACTTACCGACTTACCGACTTGCCGACTTGCCGACTTGCCGCTTGCCGCTTGCCGACTTGCCGATATGCCGATATGCCGATGTGCCAACGCGCCGATGTGCCAACGTGCCAACGTGTCATTGGACCAATGGACCAATGGACCAATGGACCAGCATGACACCACGTTGCCCGCAGCAACTGCCCACGCGCTACCCCGCGAACAACGCAACCGGCTCACTCTCCCGTAACCCGAGATGCAATTCCTCGCAAAGAAACGTCTGCAATGTCTGCACAGCCGCGGCCTGGGCGCCGGCCACCGGACGCATGAAAAGCCCGAAATCGGCGCTGGGCGCATCGGGCAATCCATCGGCCTGACCGAGCACGCGCATCGACTCCGAACGGATATTGCCGTCGAGCAGCACCGACACACCAAGCCCTGCTTCCACGGCCGACTGCACCGCCGGCAAACTGGTACTGGTGCATACGATGCGCCACGCAATCCCCGCGCGCCGCAGCGCCGTCAACACCTGCTGCTGCCACAAACACGCGCCGCCGAACGCAACCACCGGCAACGCCGCGTCCGCGTCGCGGCTAAACCCGCGCGCGCCGACCCAGAACAGCGGCTGCGTCCAGGTCAGCAGCGGCACTGAGTCGACCAGTGCGGGATCCCCCACCACCACGTCGAGGCTCCCTTCCGCAAGCCGGTTCGACAATGCCGGACTGGTATCGACAACGATCTCCAGCGCCACCTGCGGATAAGCGATCGAAAAACGCCGCAGCGCGCGCGGCAGCCGGCCGACGGCGATGTCTTCCAGCATGCCGAGCCGCACTGTGCCGGACACCTGCCCCGCACTCAACGCCCGCCGCGCATCGGCGCCCGCGCCGAGGATCGTATGGGCGAACGGCAGCAGCAGATGCCCCGCTTCGGTGAGTTGCACGCCGCGCGGCGAGCGGTCGAGCAAACGGCACCCCAGTTCTTCCTCGAGCCGGCGCAATTGCATGCTCACCGCCGCCTGGGTCCGCGCGAGGCGCACGGCCGCCAAACCGACGGCACCGGTCTCCGCCACCGTGACGAACGCGCGCAGGAGACTGCTGTCGAGATCTCGGGTCATCACGTTTCCTGAAGTGGCCATAAGAAATATCAACTAATCTTAATACCGCCCATACCGATAAGATAGCGTCCACGAACCAGAAAGGCGGGACCGAGGCCACGATGCAGGACACCACCATCAAACCAGCGCTGAATTCCGCGCCAGCACCAGTGAAGCCCGCCAGCGCGGCGGCGGGTGCCGCGCTCCTATGCCTGCTGTCGATGTCGAGCGTGCAGTTCGGCGCCGCGCTCTCCGCGCCGACGATGGCGGCATACGGCTCGCTCAGCACCACCTGGTTGCGCCTTTGCTGGGCAGCCGTGGTGCTTGCGTTGCTGGTGCGTCCGCGTTTCTTTACCTACTCGCGCTCGCATTGGTTTGCGGCCGGTGCGTTGGGCGCGGCAATGGCCGGCATGACGCTGTGCTTTTTCGCGGCGCTTCAGCGGATTCCACTGGGGCTTGCCGTCGCGATCGATTTTCTGGGGCCGCTTTCCGTAGCGACTTTCGCGGTACGGCGCGCGCGAGCGCTACTGTGGCCGCTATTGGCGATTGCCGGCGTGCTGTTGCTCTCGCGCGATCGCGCGGGCTGGATCGGCGAACCGCTTGGCGTACTGCTCGCGTTTGGGGCCGCGCTCGGTTGGGGAAGCTATATCGTCTTGATGAAAAAGACCGGCACCGTGTTCGCCGGACTCGAAGGATTGTCGGTGTCGTTGATCGCCGCGGCGTTGGTCGCCACGCCATTCGGCCTCGCGCAAGGCGGCATCCACATCGCGGCGAGCCAGATCGCCGCCACCGCGGGTCTCGCGGTGCTGGTCCCGTTGTTACCCTACGCGCTGGAAATGGTGGCATTGCGGCACATGCCGGCCGCATCGTTCGGGATACTGATGAGTCTGGAACCCGCGATCGGCGCGTTGGCCGGCTTCGTGGTGCTGCATCAACCAATGGGTGTGCCGCAGATAGCAGGTACGCTGCTGGTGGTCGTCGCGAGTGTGGGTGCCGTAGTGGCAACACGCTGAACGGCGTTCAATCGCTGCGGGTGCGGGTGCGGGTGCGGGTGCGGGTGCGGGTGCCGCGCGCTCAGGCGATATTTTCCGCTTCGTAGAGACGCCGGCCCGCTGCGTCCTTCGCGCCGAGGATCGGCTCGACGTCGATGGGCCACTCGATACCGATATCAGGGTCGCGCCACAAGATGCAGCGCTCGAGTTCCGGGAACCAGTATTCGGTGGTCTTCCAGAGGCACTCGGCGACCTCGGACAGCACGACGAAACCGTGCGCAAAGCCCGGCGGCACCCACACCTGCCGATGATTGGCCGCGCTCAGATAGGCGCTGCTCCACTTGCCGAAGGTCGGCGAATTGAGCCGCACGTCCACGGCGACGTCGAACACTTCCCCCACTACCACGCGCACGAGCCGACCTTGTGGACGCTGCACCTGATAGTGCAGCCCGCGCAACACACCACGCACTGCCCGCAAATGACGGTCTTGCACGAAAGTGAATCCGTGCGAAACGTCGTCGGTAAACTCATCCGCGCTGAAACTCTCGAAGCAGAAGCCGAATTCGTCGCAAAACACCTCGGGCTCGATGAGTTTCACTTCTGGCAATGCGGTCGCCATTACCTTGTTGCCCATGGCCACTGTGCTCGTAAGAAGCCCGCCCGGAGAAAACACAGCCGGTGATGAACACGCCGTTGCACACGCTATTACACACGTCACCACGCACGTCGTTGCGTATGCCGCTACGCACGCCGCTACGCACATACCCATCCACGCAGAAGTGTGCCGTGTGCACGGCGCTCCCCAAGCTTACGCTTCGGACGCCACCCGGCTGCGCGCGCGATATTCGGTGGGCGACAACGCCATGCGCTTGCGGAATATCTTCGCGAGGCGATCGCCATTGCCGGTGCCGCTGCGGCGCGCGATCTTGTCGACCGGTAGTTCGGTTTCCGTCAGGAAGTTACAGGCAATCCGCAACCGCACCTGCAACAGGTAGTCAGACGGTGTGACCTGCATTTCATGCTTGAAGCGCCGCAGGAAATTGCGTTCGCTCATCGCCGCGACCTGGGCGGCGTCGGCAACCGACACCGGACGATCGCAATTCGCCTCCATCCAGCGCGCGGCGGCACGGATTTTCTCGGCGACGCTGAGCGTGCCGCCTTCAGCCGGCAGCGGCACCCAGGTGGCGGCCATCCCCGGCATCACCCGATCGGCCACGCTGCGCGCGAGCTCCGCGCCGAGATCACGCTTGATGAACATCAACGCGCTACGCGCACAGTCGTTACGATCATTGGCGGCGCTGCGTGTGGGATCGATCGCGGCGCTGCCCAGATAGCGGTTCACCTGCAGGCCGTCATGCTCCGCGGGCCCCGCCGCCTCCAGCACGAGACGGCCTTCACCGATCGTCTCGATCGCGCGGGTACGCGTTTGCACCGAGCGCAGCCACCCGAGCAGCCGCTCGTCGAGCGCGGCCTCATGTGCACCGTATCCGCCTGCGATGAACAGCACGTCAAAACCGCTGCCGTAACGTGGGTCGATACGGTCCGTCCAGATCCGCGCCAATGACGAGCTCGCGACGCTGCCGCCGTCCATCGACAGAAACTGCACTTCATAAGGCGGTTCTTCGCCGGCCCGCGAACCCGAGAGTTCGTTGGCGGTCTGGAACATCTCGACCACCGTGCCAGGCCCGAGCAACCAGAAGCCATCGAACAGCAACACGCCGATTCGCCGCGCTGCAGTACGCACATTGAGTGTCGGCGTATGTAACCAGGTAATCCTCGCAGTATCCAGGTGCATGTGCGGCATGATGTTTCCCCAAACTGTCGTACGTTGTGGACCCCGCTGCCCCGTCGGCTGGCCGATATGGTCGAACTTAATCAGGCGGGTGATAACCGCTGGCAACGCCGCTTAACGGATTAAGCGTGATGTTAGCTGAATGCTTCGCTATAGTAAATTTTAAAAACAAATCCGCATCGGGAAATTCAATGTATGAAGAAAACCATTATTGTTCGTTTCAGATGACTGCCGGTATATCACCGGTCAGTGCCATTGATGATACCGGAATAGCGGCAGCCACGCGGCCTGAAAACCTTACACGCACTAGCTTTCAAGCCTGTTTCGCCAGTGTGTCAGGTCGTCACCGATCACGCTGATTCGGAGCATCGATTAGCCGCCACAGCAACCGAAAGTGTTTCAAACCTGAACTCCAAACCTCGCAAATAATGAACGTTCAATCCGGCTTTTATTCGCAAACCGGGAATTTACGGGCAGTGCCAATGTGGCGAACCGCACACTTATCAAAACATTGACGATTAAGCATTTCACCACGAAATACTTAATCGACTCAAAACGTTTCTAATTTGAAACATCGAGTTCCTTTTACATATGACTTAATGCGTCGGCCGTTAGCCGCCCGCGAGCAAACATCAGACGATTTCGCGCTGCACCATAAATCATGCCGGCCAGCTTTCTTAAACAAAGTTTCATCCCTGGATCGTGCTCTTTAAGACTGGGTTAAGAGAGGCGGCGCCATAATTTGTGCACCGTGAGAGCTGTAAGGAGCAAAGAAATGTCGCGCCCCATGAGCATCGAGAAAGTCAACGAGTACGGACAGAACGCGGTTCGCATCGCCATCGAGGACAGTGCGGTGCTGCTCGAAGTAGCCGATCTGGACGCCCTGATCGAACACCTCAGCGTGCTGCGCGCCACGATGCGCCCGGAAGTACCCAAGGAGCCGCTGCGCACGCATCAGTACGTGATTGAAATCGATCCGTGCTGGCACACCGAAAAGCATCCGCTGCATGACGGCGCCGTGCTGTTCCTGAGGCATTCCGGTCTTGGCTGGGCGGGCTTTGCGCTCCCCACCGAGAGCCTCGCCAGGCTGCACCATGCGTTGACACAGCAACTGGAAGCATCGCTCGAAGTACACGGCATGCTGAACTGAATCAGCCGGATCGGCTGAATTACAAACGCACGCGGCGAGTTGCGTTTCGCGCAGCACGGGTCGGATTGCAGGCTCGCCTCACAGATCACGAACATCGCCCAAAATTAAAAAAGACTTAATCCGCCTGGCAGCGCCGTTTTATCCGCGATCGCCGATGATGCACCCATCGTCCTTCTCTACTGTTCCAACATGAACCAGCTACAAGCGATGCGTGTCTTCACGCGGGTGGTCGATCTCGCCAGCTTCAATCTTGCTGCGAGACAGTTAGGTATGTCGGCCGCGGCGGTCACGCGCAGCGTCGGCACACTGGAAGCGCATCTGAATATGCGCTTGCTGAACCGCACCACGCGCGGCCTTTCGCTGACCGATGTGGGCCGCGAATATCTCGACGGTTGCCGCACGATCATCGAGAAGCTCGACGAGATGGAATCGAACCTGCTTGAGACGACGCGCGATCCCCAAGGCACGCTGCGGATCGCCACGTCCATGACGTTCGCGGCCGCCGGGTTGGGTGGATTGCTTGCCGCCTATCGCACGCTGCATTCACGCGTGGACTTCGACGTGACAACGTTCGATACGCCCATCGATCTGGTGGGAGGCGGCTTCGACGTGTGTTTCTCCGACGACCGGCGCCTGGCCAACTCCTCGCTGGTGAGCCGCACGCTGACCAGCATCAATGAAATGACGGTCGCCTCGCCTGCCTATCTGGCGCGTCACGGCACCCCTCGCGATCCGGCGGCGTTGAACCGTCATGGTCTGCTGAGCGTTTCCGACGGTGTGTCGCGCTCCTGGGAGTTCGCGGACGCCGATGGCATCTACCGTGTCAATACAGGCAGCGCGCTGAGCGCAACGAGCAGCGCGATGGTGCGCGTGGCCGCGCTCAATCACATGGGTATCGCCTTGCTGCCGCTGCCGATCATTGCCGACGATCTCGCGCGAGGCTTGCTCGTACCCGTGCTGGAACAGTTCGAAATCAACGGCGGCCCGCGCCAGACGTCGATTCTCTACTCCGGACGTAATTACCTGTCGATGCGCGTGCGCAGTTTCATCGACTTCGCGGTCAGCCAGTATCGCGCGCCGGACCGCCCGGTTGCATTGCGGGCGGTGGCCTGACTGGGCTCGCGCATCATGCCCAGAATATTGACGATCGAAGATGACGAGTTGATCGCACACGACATCGTGCGCACGCTCAGCACCCGCGGTTGCTCCGTCGACGTGGCGCGCACCGGCCGCGAAGGCATGGCGAAAGTGATGGCGGCCGACTACGACGTCGTCACACTCGACCGCATGCTGCCCGATCTCGACGGCCTGACCATTGTGGCGACCATGCGTGGTGTCGGCATGGAAACGCCGGTGCTGGTGATGAGCGCGCTGTCCGATGTCGATCAGCGCATTCAAGGCCTGCGCGCCGGCGGCGACGACTATCTGACCAAGCCGTTCTCGCCCGAGGAAATGTTCGCGCGCGTCGAAGTGCTGTTGCGCCGTCGGCCACGTCACGCCAAAGCTGAAACGCTGCTGCGCGCCGGCGCGCTGGAACTCGATCTGGTGCGCCGCAAAGTCACCCACCGGCAGCGCGAACTCGATCTGCAGCCCACCGAATTCCGCGTGCTCGAATTCATGATGCGCCACACCGGCCACGTGCTCACGCGCACGATGATTTTCGAAGCCGTGTGGGGCTGCCGCTTCGATCCCGGCACCAATCTGATCGATGTGCACATAGGCCGTTTGCGCAAGAAAGTCGAGACGCCCGGCGAACCTCCATTGATTCGCACGATTCGCGGCTCAGGCTATCTGTTCGGTTGACGCGGCTTTATGCGCAGGTTTTCTGACGAAGCGTTAGCGCTGCATGCAGCGCTAACCTTGTTGCAACGCGAGTATCGACATCATCACGCGCACCGCCCCGTCTTCCCAAAACTAGTTTCATCTGTCTAGTCCACGACTGTTAGGTCCCGCTCTCCAGAATGCGTTACCGGGCCACGCCATGCATGCGAGCCCTAACCGCCACACGCCTGTGCAGATTCAGGCGCGACCCTGAACGGAGCAGCCTTCGATGTTAAAAATAGTCCGTTAGCTTTGACCCGGCCCTACACGTTCATCGTGCTTGCGATGCTGATCCTGTTGATCGGCCCGCTTGCCGCGTTGCGCACGCCGACTGATATCTTTCCCGACATCCGCATTCCCGTGATCAGCGTGGTCTGGAACTTCGATGCATTGAACCTCGATACGCGGCGCCTGCCGGCCTCGGTGGGACTGATCGAGGCCTTGGGCGGCGGTTGGTCGCCGGACGGCGCTGCGGGCTCGGCTGGCGTTCAGGCGGCTAGCTTGCAAGCAGCGCATCCGGGGGTGTTTGCGTCCGCTGATTGAATCTAGCGGTTGAGTCTGGCGGTTGAATCGGCCGGTTGAATCTGCCAGCTGAATCTGCCGGTTGAATCTGCCAGCTGAATCTGCCAGCTGATTCTGCCGGCTGAATCTGCCAGCAGAATCCACCCATGCGGTAAAAAAACGTCGCCGGTTCATCACCGGCGACGTTTGCGTTTCAGGCAGGCCTACAGCGCCTTGCGGTGGGCTTGCGGCGCTCAGAACCGATGCCGCACTCCCAATGCCACAACCGCCTGCCGATCGCTCGACGAAGCTGCCAGCGAATAGATCGAC
Source organism: Paraburkholderia sp. RL17-337-BIB-A (assembly GCF_046025895.1). NCBI lineage: Bacteria > Pseudomonadati > Pseudomonadota > Betaproteobacteria > Burkholderiales > Burkholderiaceae > Paraburkholderia > Paraburkholderia sp. RL17-337-BIB-A. Next base: position 3,001,959 of record NZ_JARESY010000001.1, read on the forward strand.
GCGTTGCCGAGAACCGCGATGCCGTCCGCACCCGACACATGTTGATAGACGCCTTCCAGATATAGATCGGTGCGGCGTGACAACGCGTAGTCCGCCTGCAGCATGAACTGATTCCACTTCGGCGCGACGCTCTTGCCGTCGTCGCTGAAATGTCCGTCGGTGAACGTGTACGAACCGCCCAGCGACAATGCCGGCGTAATCGCGTAGCGCGCGTTCAGTTCGTAGTTGTTGAAGGTCAGCAAATCGCCGTTGAGCGTGGAATACGCGCCGCCCTGGGCGATCTGCTGCGGATCGTCGAGCATCGTCCGTGTGAAGACGAGGCCGACCGTTGCCGCGCCGAACGTGTAGCGGCCCGCGGCGCCGAGGACACGTTGGCGCGCGGCGGTGAAGGTCGCATCGTCGTCGCTGCTGCTCACCGCGCCGCTGGTATTGGTGGGTTGATTGACGCCGCCCGGCTGGTTCACCTGCAGATACGCGACCGCCAGGTTGAACGGACCGCCTGCCCATTGCGCGCCAAGGCTATACGCCCTGTTGTTGCTGAAGCCGCCCGCCGCATTGCTGAACGCGTAGGCGCCGCCGACCGTGAGGCCGTCATAAGTTGCGCTGCGGAATTTCACCGCGTTGTTCATACGCATATCGTTGTCGAGGTTATCGTTATCGAACGGATGATCGGCGATATTGCCGCCGAAGCCTGAACCTGTCGCCGAGAGCGGCGCGACGAAATCGACGAGGAAGTCGTATTGCCGGCCCATGGTCAGCGTGCCCCACTGTTTGCTCGCGAGACCGACCCATGCCTGGCGGCCGAACTCGTCGCCATCGTTGGAGAACTTGCCGCTGTCGACGTTAAAGCCGTTCTCAAGATCGAAGATCGCACTCAGCCCGCCGCCCAGGTCTTCGTTACCGCGCAAACCCCAGCGGTCGGTATTGAGATTGCCGCTCTCCATCATCCAGTTACTTTTCCCGCCGGAGGCTGTTTTCTGATTGCTGACGTAGTCGATGCCGGTATCGAGCGTGCCGTAGAGCGTGACGCTGCTTTGCGCGTGCGCTGCCGCGCCAAACGTGCCGGCGAGCACGACGAGTGTGGTTGCCAATGCTTTATTCATGTGTGATTCCGGATAAGAGAAGGCGCCGGCCCGCGCATGAGCGAACCGATCCCGCACATCGTGCGGGTAGCCGCAATGTAAATTTGCGCGGTGACATATCCGTGATCAAAACCGGCCGATTCATGAAACGTTTTTCATGTTCATGACACACGCCCGACAGCTCCCTGAATCAACGGGTCGCCGACGCTCCAACGGATAAATATCTTTTCATGCGTAGATCGCTGATCCGCTAAAGCCAGGTGACTATCCTTCTTATCAACCGATCCACGAATGCATTGCGGTTCGGGCATCGGTCCATCCAATCGGATTTGCGAGGATTATCAACATGAAATCTCTGACGCTCGCCATCGCTTTCATCGGTGCAACCGCAACGGCTTCCGCTTTCGCTCAATCGACCACGGCGTCGGCGCAGCAGAATGCGACGACGATGCAAGTGGCGCAGAACAGCATTTCTGCGGCCGATACTGCAGGATCGTGGGTGCCGCCTTACGATCAGGTGACTGGAGAGAAGACGCGCGCGGAGGTCTATCAGGAGCTGGTGCATTCGGAGAAGGATGGTCAGCGCGCCTATCTGGACTCGACCCTTTACTCACGTTGAGATGCGCGTGAAGAACCGCAATCGGGTGCACGCCGTGTGGGCGGTGCCTCTCACCTGCGGTCTCGCAAACGCGGCCACGTCGGCCGTCGCCGCGCCGCCGGTGGCCGAACACTGAGCGCTCGACCGGGCTGGCATTCGCTGGCGGACGGCCATCGCCGAACGCAACGAATGGCCATGGCCAAACACGGACCCCGGTTTACAGGCAACTGATCAAATCCGAGACGATGGACAGATGAACTATCTGAATTGGCTCTATCGTTAAACGTAACATGCAACATTTATCATGCTGATCTCAATGACTTTTCGCACTACGATCAAGCGGATGGCCTCGTTCGCCGCTACCGCTGTTGTAGCTGGACTGCTGCTATCCGGCTGCGCAACGACGACATCCACCAGCGCCGACAACTGTGTTGGGCCCGTGAGTTTTTGCAATATCTATTTTGGTTCGTGAACACGAGCGGGGGGCGCTTTTGGCAGCGCGCTCTTTCTTGATGTTGTTGCTTTTAGAATGAGTGTCGAATGGCCACCCGGCCGATGGTCTGATTGTCGTCAGACGGCGGATTCGTGTGTGTACCTGCGGTGCGGGGATTTTTTTTGGTTCTTTCTGCCGGTGTTGCGTTTGGGTTTGTGCGCTTGTGTCTGGGCGCTTGTGTCTGGGCGCTTGTGTCTGGGCGCTTGTGTCTGGGCGCTTGCGGCGTTGGCCTTTCCTTGAATTGATATTGGTCTATTAGCGTCGCCCCTGTGCGGGGCGGGCACCTACTTTTCTTTGCCTGCCGCAAAGAAAAGTAGGCAAAAGAAAGCGGCTCACACCGCTAATTCTTAAGCGGGGCTCCCGCACAGCTACGGTAGTGGTGCATCTGGAATCTGTGTTCTCGCACATTCCGCGTTGGTGACAAGGCAGTCATACTTCCCGCCTCGCACTGCGTGCTCGCCGGAACGGGGCATCGGGACTCGCGGTTTCGCGGTTTCGCTCGGACTCCTGCAGGTCATCGGCTTTTGTTTGCAAAGCCGTCGTGTTTGCGGCGGCGCTGCGTGCGCCGAAGGGTACTTCTTTAAGCGGTCCGCTGCATTTTCGCGCTCACGCTTCATTTGGCGCGGTGGCAGGGCGCGTCGGGCTCTTCGTCTCTGCCTCACTCGTCGTCGCCAGGCACATCGCCGAGGCGAAACCAATGCCCCCGCATCGGGGGCCGATGGCCCGCCGCGCCAAACAAAGCCCGATACTTTTCGATGAACCCTCCCGGCGAGCACGCAGTGCGAGGCGGGAAGTATGACTGCCTTGTCACTCACGCTGAATGTGCGAGAACACAGATTCCAGATGCACCACTACCGCGACTGTGCGGGGGACCCGCTTATGCGCTAGCGGTGTGAGCCGCTTTCTTTGCTTATCTTTCTTTGCGGCGGCAAAGAAAGTAAGTGCCGCCCCGCACAGGGGCAACACTAATAGACCACTAAAAAATCAAGGAAAGGCCAACACCGTAGGCAAACAGCCGATAACCGCCGCGCAGGCAGAAAAATGCAAAGAAAGGCCAACGCCGCAGGCATACAGACGAACAAGCGCCGCGCAGGCAAAAAAAATCAAACACAAACCTGATACCCAAACCGACTAACAGTCTCAATCCGCACCTCAGGCACATCCCCCAAAAGCTTCCGCCGCAACCGAGACACAACAAGATTGACACTGGAAGGATCAACATCCTCCTTCTCCGGCCAGGCATAACGGATCAGCTGATCCCTTGCCACAGGCGCATTAACCTGCCTCAGCAGGCACTCAAGCAAGAGAAACTCCCGCCGCGTAACGGCAACCCGCCGCCCGTCAAAAACGAGTTCCCGCGTAGCGGTATCCAGGCAAGCCCCGCCAACAGCGGGCAAAACAGACGCCGCAGCAGAAACAAACCCGGAACCACCGCCAACGGCCACTCGCCCACCCGCAACCCGCTGCAAGGCGGCCATCCTCTCATGCATTTCAATAAACGAATAAGGCTGGCAAAAACACGCATCCGCGCCGGCGCGCAAAACCCTTGTCCGATCCTGCGCGGTAGCCACCCCAAGCACGGCGACAATCGCCGCTCCATTCCCCGCCGCAGCGAACTTTCCAATAAACCCCTGCAAGGAAGAATAAAACCCAACCTCAAGCACCATCAAAACAACCGCATCGTACGGTTCCTGCGAAGCAAGAAAAACCCCATCCCGCAGATCGTCGGCTCGTTGCAGACTATGCGCGCTCTCTTGCAGCGCCTTGAACAGCCACGCAGCTTCCGGATGAGAAGGCCCAACAAACAGGATGCGCATTCACCACCGTGCCATGACAAGAAAAGAAACAGACCTCATGCAAGCGTCCTCGACCAGCATTCGATCGAAATCCGGGTGCCAGGTTCCGCATTCCCGATTTTCATCGTGAAGTCATGCACCCGCATCACCGCTGAAACGATGCTCAAACCCAACCCCGATCCAGCCAGGTGCCGGGTGCTTTCCCCACGATAAAACCGCTGCAGGACCGCATCGCGCTCATCCGCGGCAATGCCATGCCCGTTATCGACAATATCCACCTGTGGCCCCGCCGAAGTCTGGCGCAGTTCCATGCGCACCGCCCCGCCTTCAGGCGTGAACTTGATCGCGTTATCCACCAGATTGCTCAAGGCTTCGAACAGCAACGCACGGTCGCCATGAATCGCATCGACCGGTTGCACATGCACGGACAGCTGAATCGAGCGGCTCTCGGCGAGTGGTTCGTAGAGTTCACCGACTTCCTGCACCAGTGTCTCCAGATGCATTTCGCCGAAACCACCGCGCCGCTGCAGCGTGCCGATCTCGGAGATACGCAACATCGCGCGAAACCGATCGAGCAATGCATCGGTCTCGGTGCGCGCGCGCTCCACGAGTTGCGACAGTGCGGCGTCGTCGAGCGTATCGGTGCGCTCCGCCGCATGCGCCAGCAAGGTTCGCACATGCGCGAGCGGCGTGCGCAGATCGTGCGCAATGCCATCGCAGGCGCCCTTCACTTCATTCATGAGGCGTTCGACTTCCGCGAGCATATGGTTCACCAGATGCGCGAGCATATCCACTTCGTCGCGTCCGCCAATCGGCAAGCGCTGCGCGAGATCGCCCTGCGCAATACGCTGCGTGACCCGCCGGATCGCTTTCAGTCGGCGCATCTGCCGTATGCTCAGCGCCAGGCCGCCCGCCACGCCCGCCAGCAGGCAGACGATCCCGCCGCCCACCAGTGCGTTGATGATGGTCTCGCGAATCCGCAGGATGTGCGTCAGATCACGCGCGATGACAAGCGTCGAGCCGTCATTGCGGCGCTCGGCCATGGCGCGAACCACCGGCACCTGGTCGTTACGCGCCATCGAAAGCACGAGATCGAGCGTTTTGCCGCTGCGATCAGTGGGCAGTTGCGACGGATACACCAGCACGTCACCGGCTATCAGACGGCCGTCCGCGGCGAACAGACCGTAGTAATTGGCGTGCATGCGCTCGTGTTCGATACGCCGATGAATCGCGCCGGCAAGGCCTGCGTCAGGCACTGAATCGAAGTAGACCAGTTGCCAGTCCATCACCACGTCGGTCTCGCGTTCCATATCGCCGGTCACGGCCCAGCCGATATAGCCCAGCAACACCATCACCGAAAGCGAAAAAATAACCCCGTAGATCGATAGCAGGCGAAACGTGGTGGAATGCCAGCGCTGCCCGAGCGCAGACTGAGCCGGGAAGGTCGGGTCCATCAAAATGTCCTGCTCATGCGAGGATATAACCCGACCCACGCACGGTCTGAATCATCGGCGAGACGCCGGGCGGGTCGATTTTTTTGCGCAGCCGGCCCATGTGCACATCGATCAGATTGGTGCCCGGGTCGAAGTGGTAACCCCACACCGCTTCGAACAGCATGGTGCGTGTAATGGTCTGTCCCGCGTGCCGCATCATGAATTCAAGCACGCGATATTCGGTGGGCAGCAAGGCGATCTCTTCGCCATCGCGCTGAACCTTGCGGGAAATCAGATCGAGTTCGAGCGGACCGACCCGCAGTTGCGTTTCGAGTGGTGTGGCCGGTGTCTGACTGCGGCGCAACAGTACTTCGAGGCGCGCGGTCATTTCTTCGGGATCGAAAGGCTTGGTCAGATAATCGTCGCCACCGGCGCGCAGGCCGCGCACCCGTTCGTCCACATCGCCCAGCGCGCTCAACATCAGCACCGGCGTTTGAATGCCGATGCTGCGCATGGTGGTAAGGATCGTGAGACCGTCCACGCCTGGCAACATGCGGTCGAGCGTGATCACATCGTAATCTTCGCTGAGCGCGCGCGCCATGCCGTCGCGGCCGTTGGCCACCCAATCCACGGTGAAGCCGCGGCTTTTCAGTTCCCCGACAATTTCATTCGCGGTAATTTCATCATCTTCGATCGTGAGTACTCGCGACATGATCATTGCATTCGTCGCAGCCCGCTCTACCAATGCAAGCGGCGGACGCGACAGGTTATCAGTAGAAGGACATGATGCCATATTCGGCTGCGCGTTCAGAGCACGGGCGTGCGATTCGACGGCTGTCGCCGCTTCGCCTCAGTGCCTGCCTGCAGGCTACACGCGCTCGTATAGCGGATGAATATCCGCTTCATGAAGGAAAATTTAACTTCGCCGTAAGTCCGCTGAAAACGAACGACGAAACCATAAAACAAATTTCATTGTCGCGACGCCGCTCCTGTAGGACGCCTCAACTAGGCTACTGCCATCCCACCGCTTTCCTTGCGGTCCGACTCAAACCTTATCGTGGATGGTATCAAAATGAAGCTCGCAACCAGGACACTCGTCGCCACCCTTCTGCTGATCGGCAGCGCATCGGCGATGGCCGCGCCCGGCCTCACGCAGCAGCAATGCAACGCCTACCCGTTCAAACAACTCAAAGGCGAAGTCACGCACAAGCAGTTGATGCGCGAACTCGGCGAACTGGAAGCGCTCGGCTACGACCCCGACCACGACGATGACGAATACCCCAGCGATCTGCAACAGGCAGAGAAAAAACTGCAAATCGAATATCGCGCGGACTGCCTGCCGGCCGCGAACCTGACGACCTCGCAAAACTCAGGCACCCTCGCGCCTTCGCAAGCACCGGCGACCCCGGCCGGCTAGTGTGAGCGTCTAGCCGAAACCGCTCACGCCGAGCTCACGATAGAAATGCGCCAATTGCGCGGCATCGGTGTCGAACCAGTCGGCAAGCCAGTCGTGATAGGCGTGCGCCGCGTCGTCCGCCGAGGCCTTGTCGGCGAGCACGGCGGCAATCAGATGCGCTGCCGTGACGCCCGACAGGATCGCCTTCAGCACGCCATGTGACGACGTAGGGTCGAGCACGGCGGCGGCGTCGCCAATCATGAACCAGCCCGGCCGCGCAACGTCGCCCGCGATCCGCCAGGTGACGTCGGCACCGCGAGACGGCCCTTGTGGCGCAAGATGACGCAATTCGTCGGGCATCCAGTCCGCGGCAATCTTTTCGCCGTTCAACGACACCCGCGTCCATTGATACGTGCCCGGCCGGATCATCGCGGTCCATATCCAGCCCGACGCATCGCCGTTCATCTGCGGCGCGGCGTCACGCTGCGGACACGTTCCGTTCGCATAGCCATAACGCGCGATCAGTTGCGGCGAACGTGGCGCGGCGCCGATCCCCAGTTGCCGGCGCAACCACTGCGTGCGGCCGCTCGCGTCGACCACGACGCGCGCCGCCACCGGCCCGCCATCCGCAATGACGCCGCGCACCAGCCCCTCCTGCATCAGCAGTCCGGCAACCGCGCAAGGCTGGCATACGAGCGCGCCCGCTTCGGCGGCACGCGCCAGCAGCATCGCGTCGAACGCGGCCCGTTGCACCTGGAAGCCACGCCATGCGCCCCGCACGTCCTGCCCAAACTGTTCGAATCGACGCGCGCCGTTCCAGTCGATCCAGATCCCCTCATGGCGCGCGCCGGTGACCGACGCGAGGCGCGCGCTACTGATGCCCAACTGTTCCAGCACCGGCTCGATGCCCGGATGCAACGTCTCGCCAGGGCGCTCGCGCGTGAACCGTTCGCGCTCGAAGAGCCGTACTCGCAACCCGCGAGCCGCGCAGGCGATCGCCGCCGCGCTGCCGGCCGGACCACCGCCGACGATCACGACGTCGGTATCGTCTTGTCCAGTTGCCATGATCCGCCGCGATCGATAAGGAGTAGTCTGCCGTCTTCCTCGATCATCGAGTTGGGGCGCGGCACCAGCACGCCGGGACCGTACTGTGCGTCCGTCGTCAGCGACCCGATCATCTTGTTGCGGATCGTAAACGGAAACTCCTCCAGACAGTCGCCGGACCAGTTGTTCTCCAGACCCTCGGCATCGAGGAAGCGATGAAATGCCGCCAGCGTGTCGTTGTGCAGCCGGCACATCGGGGTGATCTGCAGATCCATCCCGACAATGCATTCCGGCCCGCTGAACAGTTTATGAACCGGCACCCAGAAATGTCGGCGATCGTCGTCGTCGAGCCGGTCCTGCGGTCCGAACTGCGCCGGTCCGTCCGGCTCGAACCGCCTGCGGATCGCCAGGTACGTCGAGAAGCGGCGCGGCACCACGTGGAAATCGAAGGGACGGCTTTCGTCGCAGCCGACAAAGCCGCGCAGCTTCGGTTCATAGCGCGGTTCCAGATTGCCGATCCGCGCGACGCCCGCACGCGAAAAGCACAGCTGCGCACGGCGGCCGTTTACGCCCATCGGCGCGTTGCGGTATTGCGCCGCGAATGTCGAAACAGCGATCGGCCATGCGCCGCATTCGGCGCGCAACTCGCTCAGTGACACGCGGCGCGCCGCAAAAATGTAGTTTTCGAGTGTGTCGATTTCCGCCAGCGTGGGATACGCGCTGAGCGGTGCACCATCGCGGCCCGTGACGACCGACGGCGCGGCGAACGCGTGATAGAGCAAACTGAAGTCAGGCTGACCCGGTTGGATCGCAGCACAACCCGCCGCGGCGAAGTCGCCGAAACCCGCAAAGCGACGGTCGATCCACGGCAGCGGTTTCACGAGCGCCTCCTCGAGATCGGACGCCATCATGTCGAAGGCGCCGCCGGTGACGTCCAGCAGCATCTCGCGCCAACCGGCCGCGCCAAGACGTTGGCACATTGAACGGACACTATCGATCAGCGAACCGGCCGGCGCGGATCGGCTTATGCAGTCGGACGCGCCACCCAGTGAAAGGAGACCGGTGGCGTTGCAATCGAGAATGTCTTGACGCGATTTCATAAATAGGTATTCCTAAACTAATAGAATGGACTAACGGGTTCTAAAGCACTTTTTGAATCGCAGAAGAGAGGCTCCCGACAGAGGATTTGCTGCACCACAATTTCGTGAAAATCATGCGATGCCGGCACGCCGTACGCTATGCGGCACGGCGCCGCGGAACTTATGCAGCGCAGATAGTCAATGCCGGTGGTATCGGCGCTCGGGAGAGCGAGATTGCGCAGCGCGCGCGGGGGGCCCGTGCTTCTTTGCCAGTCAGGAAGGACCAAGGACCATGCTTTGAGCATGGCGGCACAAGGTCAGGAATAGCAGACCCGTGCACAAAGAGAGAAAGCGGTTTGTCGGTTCAGCCGGTTTAGACGGCAACCTCGAATTTGCGACGACTTTTTCGTTGTGGAAAAACGTCGTGCGTGTGTTTCTGGAACCTGGAACGTCGCCATGCAACGTTCCAGTTGTCCTGCTCAATCAACAGCGGTGTGATCCGTGCCGCCGCGGTTTCTTCACGCACCGCGGCGACCCAGTCATACGACACACCGACCGGCAGCGCACAAAAAATCCTTTCAGATTGCCTGGAGAGTTGGCGCGTCTTGATTCACAGGCTCACAACGTCAATTCGAACGACCTCGTCAGGATACCAGGCAATTGCATGCCGCCCGTGGCGCGCTCGCCCCATGTCGAATCGCTCAAGAGCATTTCCGCATGCGCGCCGAGTTGTTCGAGTTCGCTGCCGAGCAGACGGTACAAACTGTCGTCGAAACGCATTGCTTCGAGCGGCGCGACGATTTGCCCGTTCTCGACCCAGAAGGTCGCAAAGCGCGTCATGCCGGTCAGGCGGCAATTCATTCGGTCCGAGAAATTCACGTACCAGAGATTGCCGATGTAGAGACCCGTATCGAGTTTAGCCAGCACGTCTTCTTCAAGCAGATCGCCCGCTTGCATCGAGAGCGCCGTCGGCGACTCGTTCGCCAGCGCACCGTTGGGCGTCAGACCGTACTCGCGCGCGCTGCGTGCATTGGTCAGGCGTTCGGCACTGTGGCCGCCCTGGATCAACGGCACGCTGTCGCGCAGGTAGCCGTCATCGTTGAAGCCGGGTGTAATACCGAGCTCCAGATCTTCGCTAATCGTAACGCGTGGGTCGACTACGATTTCTCCCACATGCAGTTTGTACAGCTCGCTGCGCGAACTCGCCTGGGCGCGGGCGGAGAAACCGCTCCACGCTGTCACGCTGAGCAATTCCGCGAGCGCTTCAGGCGCCAGATACGAGCGATAGCGCCCGGGCGCCAATGTTCGCGGCGTGCGCGCGAGCACGGGCAGACGTGCTGCGGCCTGCTCGACCTTACGGGAAAAAACGGCCTCGCTCCACTCGTCGCCGGCGTAAGTCGTTTTGATCGCGCGGCCGCTCGGATCGTATAACGACCAGCTGAAATTGAAGTTATCCACTTCGTACCAACCGCGGCTGCCGCTCGTGGACGCGAAACCGCGCACGATTGTGCCGCCGGCGTAAAAGCCCACGAAATCCAGTCCTTGCGCGCATTCGGCAACGGTGCGCAGCAGACTGTCCGGCTCCGGCAGTTTGCCTGAACGTTGGGTGGTGCGCTGCCATGTCGACGTGTCGAACAACAGATGCGGATCGTCCGCCGCATCGCGCAGGCTTTCACGCAAGGTGACGAGCGCCGCGCTCACATCGTCCAGATCCTGTTGCAGATCGCCGCAGACGGTCAGCGTGGAATAGGCCTGACGTGCGCCGTCGATCAAACGCAAGGTCAGCTTGCCTTGCGACACGCTGCCGATCTGCCGCACTTTGCCAGAGTTGAAGCGGATAAAGTCGGACTGCTCACCGGCGAATGAACTCAGCGTGGTTTCCGCACCCTGCTGCAAGCCTTCAATCGCATCAGCAAGCGACGTGAAATGCTGCTGCCAATCGACCGACACGCCAGAACGCGAGGACATGAATTGGCTCATCATACGCCTCCGAACACGTCGATGTTGCTGAACACGCAAGCCGGCGATGCGTGGCCGACGCGAATAATCTGCGCCGGCTCCCCCTTGCCGCACATGGAGGTGCCGTAAACCTCACGCGTGTCCGCATTGCCCACCGCGCTCAGGCTGCGCCAGAAATTCGCCGAGATGCCGCGGTAATTCGGTTGCTTGACGATCTGAGTAAGCTTGCCGTTTTCGATCAGTTGACCGAACTCGCAGCCGAACTGGAATTTGTTGCGATGGTCGTCGATCGACCAGGACGTATTCGTGCGCATCAGAATGCCGTGTTCGATGTTGCCGATCATCTGTTCCAGCGAGCTCTCGCCGGGTTCGATGTTCAGATTCGCCATCCGGTCGATCGGTGGCCGGTTCCAGCTCGACGCGCGTGAATTCGCCACGCCCGCCATATTCGCGCGTTGCTGCGAAAGCGCGCCGCCGAGCGGACGTTCGAGCACGCCGTCGCGGATCAGATAGTGTTTCTTCGCTTCCGTGCCGTCGTCGTCGAATGCGTACGCTGCGGCTTCTTCGCGCAGTTCCGGGTCGAAAGTCACGTTCAGCAGTGCCGAGCCGTAACGGTACGAGCCGAACATTTCCTTTTTGACGAAGCTCCAGCCGGCGAAGTTGCGCTCGTCGCCGAGAATACGATCGAGTTCGAGCGGATGGCCGATCGATTCGTGAATCTGCAGCATCATCTGATCGGGCATCAGCAGCAAATCGCGCTTGCCCGACGGGCAATTCGGCGCGCCCAGCAATTGCAACGCTTCATTGGCGACACGGACACCCGAGCCGTCGAAGCCAAAGCGCGTCAGCACCTCCATGCCGCCCTGCCCCAAGGTGCCATAGTCGCCGCCAAGGGTACGCACTTGTGTATCGCCGTTCGCGTGCGCGGCCACACTCAATTGCGGCATCACGAACTGGAACTGCTGATCGATCCGCACGCCGTCGCCGGTGATGTAGAGCTGATCGGTATGCGTAATCTGCACGGCCGCGACGCGTTCGACAATCCGTGTGTCGAGATTCGCGCTCGCGCATTCCACGGAGAGGCAGTCTAACCATTCGGCGCGGCTCGGCAACGCACGCTGCGCATTCGGCGATGCGTAGTGGCCGCTCACGGCAGGACGCGCCACTTCGCGATGGTCGATCAACGACAAGGCGGCGCACGCTTGCGCGCGGGCCGTGGCGAGATCCAGCGCCTCCTGCAAGCCTGCGGCGCTCAGATTCGCGGTGGCCGCATAGCCTGCTCCCGCGCCCACCCATGCGATCAGCATCGCGCCGCGATCGCGCACCGTGCGCATGGGTTGCGCGATGTCGTTGCGGATCTCGTGATCGTCGATCTGTTCATCGACAATGCGCAGCGACCAGAACGCCGCGCGGCTCGTCAGCAACCGGGCGGCTTGCGCCCAACGTTCGTCAATCATTAGCGATTCTCGTAGGAGTCTCTGCTGCGCCCGCGGCGCGATACGATTAGCGACGACGCCAGCAGCGACTGGGTGTTGCAAAATTCGAAGCGGCACAAAGTTTATTGCGCCGCTTCGCTGCCTCAACCGTTAGTACCCTCGCCCGCCATCATTGCTGCATCGCTCTGCGCTCGCTGGAGCACGGGACGCAACGCCGCCCCTGTGTGGCTGGCGGCAATGCGTGACAGGCCTTCGGGGTCGGTAGCGGCGACGATTGTGCCACCACCCACACCCCCTTCCGGACCGAGATCGATGATCCAGTCCGCCTCGGCAATCACGTCGAGATCGTGCTCGATGACCACGACGCTATGGCCGCCGTCCGCGAGACGATGCAGCACGCGAATCAGCTTCGCGACGTCCGCCATATGCAAGCCGACAGTCGGTTCGTCCAGCACATACAGCGTATGAGGCGGCTTCTGACCACGCCGCGTGATGTCGTCGCGCACCTTGCTCAACTCCGTGACGAGCTTGATACGCTGCGCTTCGCCACCCGATAACGTGGGCGACGGCTGCCCAAGCGTCAGATAACCGAGCCCGACATCCTTCATCAATTGCAATGGATGCGCGATGTTCGAGATCGGCGCGAAGAACTCGACGGCTTCGTCGATTTCCATGGTCAGCACGTCGCCGATGTTCTTGCCGCGCCACGTGACCGCTAGCGTCTCCGGATTGAAGCGCTGGCCGTGGCAAACGTCGCACGGCACCTTCACGTCGGGCAGGAAGCTCATGCCGATGGTACGCACGCCCTGCCCTTCGCAGGCCGGGCAACGTCCTTCGCCGGTGTTGAACGAGAAACGCGATGCCGTATAGCCACGCGCGCGCGCTTCGAGCGTGCCGGCGAACAGCTTGCGGATCGCATCCCATACGCCGATGTAGGTTGCCGGACACGACCGCGGTGTTTTGCCGATCGGTGTCTGATCGACTTCGAGCACACGGTCGATGGTTTCCCAACCGGTGATCGCATCGCATCCTTGCCAGGCGTGCGTGACGTTCAGCGGCGCACGCGGCGCCGTGCGCGCCAACACGCTTGACCGCCGGTTCGCCGCCGGCTGGGTCTCGGCGGCCGCGCGCGCACGCCGCGTGGCCGGCGACGACAGCACCGAGCGCCCCACGGCATCCAGCAGGTTGGCCATCAGCACATCGCGCGCAAGCGTCGATTTGCCTGAACCGCTCACGCCGGTCACCGCCACCAGCCGTGAAAGCGGAATGCCGACGGTGACGTTGCGCAGGTTGTGCAGTTTGCCGCCGTGCACTGTCAACCAGTTCTCCGGCACCGCGGCTGCGCGTTTGGTCGGCGCGACGACCTCGCGGCGCGGCTGTAACGGATGCACGATCGGATGGGCGAGAAACTGCCCGGTCAGCGAATCGGGCTGCGCCGACAGATCGGCCACGCTGCCCTGCGCGACCAGCGTGCCGCCGCGCTTGCCCGCGCCGGGCCCGATATCGATGATGTGATCAGCACGCCGGATCGTGTCCTCGTCATGCTCGACCACCACCAGCGTGTTGCCCTTTTCGCCCAGCTTGCGCAGGGCGTTGAGCAAAATCTGGTTGTCGCGCGGATGCAGGCCGATGGTCGGCTCGTCCAGCACGTAGCACACGCCTTGCAGGTTGCTGCCCAGTTGCGCGGCAAGCCGGATACGCTGCGCCTCGCCGCCCGAGAGGCTCGGCGCCGCGCGATCGAGGCTCAGATAACCGAGTCCGACTTCTTCCAGAAATTGCAGACGGCTGCCGATTTCGCTGACCACGTCGCGCGCGATTTCCGCGTCTCGACCGGTCATCTGCAACGTGTCGATCCACGCGCGCGTGTCGGACACCGTCCATTGCGCGACGTCGACGATGGCCTGCTCGCCGAAGGTGACCGCGCGTGCGGTGGGGTTCAGACGCGTGCCGCCGCAATCCGCACACGGTTCGTCGACGAGGCCTTCCGGTTCCTGTTCCTCGGAAGGCAAGCTCTGCTCGCGGCCACGGTTGTCTTCGACCATCACGGTGTCGTCGTATGCCGCGCGCTGTTCGCGCGTCAACGCGAGGCCCGTGCCGACGCACGTCGTACACCAGCCGTGCTTGCTGTTGTACGAGAACATGCGCGGGTCGAGTTCGGGATAGCTCGTGCCGCAGACCGGACAGGCGCGCTTGGTGGACAGTACCTTCACCGTGCTGAGTTTCGCCGTGGCACGGCCACCGCTGATCGCGTCGTGCAAACCGTCGAGCGGCGCCAGCAGATGCATGACGCCCTTGCCGATTTCGAGCGTCTGGTCGAGCGCCTGGCGCAGCGCCGCTTCATTATCCGGCGACACGACGAGGTCGGTCACCGGCAACTCGATGGTGTGCTCGCGGAAACGATCGAGTTTCGGCCATGGGTCCACCGGCACGAATTCGCCGTCGACACGCAGATGCGTATTGCCGCGTGCTTTCGCCCACTTGGCGAGATCGGTATAGACGCCCTTGCGGTTCACGACCAGCGGCGCGAGGAAACCGACGTGCTGCCCTTTGTGATCGCGCAGCAATTGCGCCGCAATCGATTCGACGCTTTGCGCCGTGACCGGCGTGCCGTCGTGGATGCAATGTTGCAGGCCGAGCTTCACATAGAGCAGGCGCAGGAAGTGCCAGACTTCGGACGTGGTCGCCACAGTACTCTTGCGGCCGCCGCGCGACAAACGCTGTTCGATCGCGACGGTGGGTGGAATGCCATACACCGCGTCCACCTCGGGCCGGCCGGCTGGCTGCACGATGGAGCGTGCGTACGCGTTCAGCGATTCGAGGTAACGGCGCTGCCCTTCGTGGAACAGAATGTCGAAGGCCAGCGTGGACTTGCCCGAACCGGACACGCCGGTGATCACATTGAACTTGCCGTGCGGAATGTCCACATCCAGCGCTTTCAGATTGTGCTCGCGCGCATTGACGATGCGCACCACGTCCTCGCCTTCGATCGCCCGCCGCGCGCGCGCCGCGCTCAGTGCCTTCTGCAGCGGAATACCCTGCGATGCAGGTTCGGCCGCCGCGTTCATGGCGCGGTCGTATTGCAGCAGCGCCTCGCCGGTATGCGATTCCGCACAGAGCTTGACCTCTTCCGTCGTGCCCGCGCACAGCACCCTGCCGCCGCCGTCACCGCCTTCAGGGCCGAGGTCGATCAGCCAGTCGGCCGCACGGATCACGTCGAGATTGTGTTCGATCACGATCAACGAATGGCCACTTGCCAGCAGCTTGCCGAATGCCTGCATCAATTTGGCGATGTCGTCGAAATGCAGCCCGGTGGTCGGTTCGTCGAACATGAACAAGCGTTTTGCGACCGGTTGCTTCGCGCTGCGCGCGGTGCGCGCCTGCGCCGATTCCGCGAGGAAGCCGGCAAGCTTGAGTCGCTGCGCCTCGCCGCCGGATAACGTGGGCACCGGCTGACCGAGCTTCACGTATTCGAGACCGACGTCGACGATTGGCTGCAGCACGCGTAATACTTCGGCATCCTTTGCGAAGTAGGCGATGGCTTCGCTTACCGTCAATTCCAGTACATCGGCAATGCTCAAGGCGCGTACGGGGTCGCCGCGCTCGATTTTCACTTCGAGCAGTTCCGCACGATAGCGCCGCCCGTCGCAATCCGGGCAACGCAGGTAGACGTCGCTCAGGAACTGCATTTCGATGTGTTCGAAGCCCGAGCCGCCGCAGGTCGGGCAGCGCCCGTCGCCGGAGTTGAAGCTGAACATGCCGGGGCCGTAACTGCGTTGCTGCGCGAGCGGCGCCTTGGCGAACAGCTTGCGGATTTCGTCGAATGCGCCCACGTAGCTGGCCGGATTCGAGCGCGCGGTCTTGCCGATCGGCGACTGGTCGACGAATACCACGTCCGTGACCTGGTCGGCGCCGGTCAGGCTTCTGAACGCGCCGGGCGATTCTGTGGCGAGGCCGAAGTGCCGCGCCATGGCCGGATACAACACATCCTGCAGCAAGGTGGACTTGCCGGAGCCCGACACCCCCGTGACGCAGACGAGCCGTTCCAACGGAATCTCGACGGTGACGTCTTGCAGATTGTGTTCGGTTGCCCCTTCGAGCACGATGCGCGGCGTGCTGGCCTCCACCGGACGCTGCGACCAGTGCGCCGCATCCGCCACATGCCGGCGACCACCCAGGTACTCGCCGGTCAACGTGCCGGACGAGCGGATCGCCTCAGGCGCACCGTCGTAAATGATCGAGCCGCCGCGCTCGCCCGGCCCCGGGCCCATATCGATCAGGCGATCGGCCGCGAGCATCACCGAGGGATCGTGTTCGACCACCACCAGCGTATTGCCCGCGTCGCGCAGCCGGTGCATGGCCTCGACGATCCGGTTCAGATCGCGTGGATGCAGGCCGATGCTCGGCTCGTCGAGCACGAACAGCGTTTTGGTCAGCGATGTGCCAAGTGCGGTGGTCAGATTGATCCGCTGCACCTCGCCGCCCGAGAGCGTGCGGCTTTGCCGGTCGAGCGTCAGATAGCCGAGCCCGACGTCGCACAGATACTTGAGGCGCGTACGCACTTCGGCGAGCAATAGTTTGAGTGCGTCGTCGAGCAGCGCGCTCGGCAGGCTGATCTCGTCGAAGAAACGCCGGATGCGCTCGATCGGCATCAGCATCAGGTCGTGCACGGTCAAACCCGGCAAGGACTCGAGCTGCGCACGCGACCACTCGACGCCGCGCGGCATGAAGCGCTGCGTGGGCGCGAGCACCTCGTCCGCATTCTGCTTGCTGCCGAGGCGCCATAACAGCGACTCGGTTTTCAAACGCGCACCGCCGCAGGTCTCACACGGCGTATAGCTGCGGTACTTCGACAGCAGCACGCGGATATGCATCTTGTACGCTTTCGATTCGAGATATTCGAAGAAGCGTTTGACGCCGTACCAATGGCTTTGCCACTTGCCGTTCCAGTCCGGCGAACCGTTGATGACCCAATCGCGCTCGGCCTCCGTCAGCTCGCCCCAAGGCGTGCCGCGACGGATATCGGCTTTCGCGGCATAGCGCATCAGGTCGTCCTGGCATTCTTTCCAGGCCGGCGTTTGCATCGGCTTGATGGCGCCTTCGCGCAGCGTCTTGCGTGCGTCGGGAATCACCAGACCGAGGTCGACGCCGATCACGCGGCCGAAACCGCGGCACACCTCGCATGCGCCGTAAGCCGAGTTGAACGAGAACAGCGCCGGCTGCGGATCCGCATAGCGCAAGTCGCTCTCGGGGCTGTGCAGACCGGTGGAGAAACGCCAGATTTGCGGCTCGGCTTCTTTGGCTTCCGGCGCCTCTGGCGCGGCCGGCAGCACGTAGATGTTGACGCGGCCGGCACCGCGCTTGAGCGATGCCTCGATGGCTTCGACCACGCGCTGCTTGTCGACCGAGCGCAAGCGGAAGCGGTCAGCCACCACGTCGAGCAATTTGCGCTTGCCAGTGGGCGAATCGACTTCACGCTGCGCCTGCACACGCGTGTAGCCGCTCGCGGAAAGCCACTGCTCCACTTCCTGTTCGGACGCCGTTTCCGGCAACTCGACCGGAAACGTAACGACCAGCCGCGGGTCATGCTTCGCCGTGCGTTCGAGCAGTTCGGCGTAGATCGTCTCGGGCGTGTCGTGGCGCACCTGATGCGCGGTCTTGCGATCGAACAGTTCGGCCGCGCGCGCGTAGAGCAGCTTCAGGTGATCGTTGAGCTCCGTCATGGTGCCGACGGTGGAGCGCGAACTGCGCACCGGGTTGGTCTGGTCGATCGCGATGGCGGGCGGCACGCCGTCGACCCGGTCGACTTGCGGCCGGTCCATCCGGTCGAGAAACTGGCGGGCGTAAGCGCTGAAGGTTTCGACGTAGCGCCGCTGCCCTTCCGCGTACAACGTGTCGAACACGAGGCTCGATTTGCCGGAACCGGACGGGCCGGTGACGACCGTCATTTCGCCGGTTCTTACGTCGAGATCGACGTTCTTCAGGTTGTGCTGACGCGCGCCGCGAATGCGGATAATTCCGTTAGATGCCAATTTTTCCGACCGTCTGAATGAGTGGACCACCTCTCACGGACGCCTCGCGACCGCGCAAGTTCAGTGTGCCCGAGCCGGCGGGAAGATGTGCCAAAGGCCCGGGTTGCAACGGGGTACTATACTGTATATTTATACAGGTGCGACCTGAAGGTCGCTATCGCAACTGTCTTGCCGATAGTAACTGGACAAGACCTGCTGTTCTGCCAGCAGTAGCCTACTCGATCGTGCGTCGCTGGTAACAGCGGGGTGCGAAGCATCGAGGACACCAACTGGGGCCGAAAGGCCAGGCCCGAGCCGCGAGGCAAAGGCGACACCTGCGAGCATCACGCAGGAGCCGGAAGGGCTCGGGTGGCATGGTTAACGGAAGTGAATTCTCGCAAGCGTCGTGAATACAGTCCAGCCAAAGATGCTGTCAGGCTGAGGGCAAAAGCTACGCGACCGGGTGCGGACAGTCTGTTATGGACGCACGCAGAACATCGTGTCGCCGGCGTAAAGAGGGAACCGTCGCCATCTTGTTGCAATAGCGGAACAGGGTAAGCCCATCCCGCCGCCCATCTGGGCAGGCCGACCGTGAGGAACGCTGTCGGCGGAGTGGGTAAAGGAGGTTGGAGAAAGCGAATGCCGGGCTGTAATGGTGCGGATACGGGTTGCGACATCACCCGACACGAAAGTGGGCAGACTTCCAACTGGTCTCTCATCACGAGATAACCAGCATGAACTTTGAAGGCGGGAAAGCAAATGAACGGGCAGTCGACGTGTGCACTGGCCGACCATGCACAGTCGTGGCACAGCATTGACTGGGGCACGGTATGCAGCGTGGTCAAAAGAATGCAGGCGCGTATCGTGAAGGCGACGAAGGAAGGCCGCTGGAACAAGGTGAAAGCCTTGCAAAAGCTGCTGACCTGCTCGTTTCATGGCAAAGCTTTAGCCGTGAAACGCGTGACGGAAAATCAGGGCAAACGTACCCCGGGCGTAGACGGTGTGCTGTGGTCTACTCCGGATGCCAAATACAAGGCAATAGGCTCGCTACAGCGACGTGGCTATAAGCCGCTGCCGCTCAAACGGATCTACATTCCGAAAAGTAACGGGAAGCTGCGCCCACTGAGTATCCCGACGGTGATTTCATAATGCACCTCTCACAGTTGAGTGTTGGAATGTTGCCGCTGCAGATGCCCTGAAGTGCGTACCCAATCCCGCAGTTGCTGCTCCTTGGCGGGATCCAGCGTGATCCACCACGGCCCCCGCCCGTCGAGCTTGCGGGCCTGGACCACTTGACGCTCGACCCAGTAATACACGACGTGTGGACTGACTGTCAGTCGATGGGCAAGCTGCTGTACCGTGAGCTCGTCCGGCCGCTTGAAGCAGGTTGCTTCAATTTCATACCGGTAACGGATCCATTTGACCATTTCAAGCGTGAACGATTTGCCAGAGGCGCTGCGCAGCCCTTCCTGATTGAGGTGTGCAACGATTTGCCGGTCAGGCAGATGCTGCGATAGTACGCGCACCCGCTCGACGAACGCGGCGGGGTAACGCATCGCGTCGGCAGCTGGCTTTGGCAGGTCCACGGTGATGTCAGTACACGCGCTGCCCTGCCAGCGGATGTGCAGCACGGCTTGTCTCGCGGCAGATACTTTCTCGACCGTGATGTCCCGGATGAGTAGTCGCAACATGCGCTTGCGATCCTTCGCTGATGTCGTTGGCGCGCGCCAGAGACGCGGCAGATTGCGCGCCAGCGCGAGGACCTGGGCCTTCTGTTCGGACGTGGCGACGCGTGCCTTCTGGCTCTGGAATTGGTTGGCTTCGGTCTTGATTGCTTCGAGGCGAATCATCGCGTCGTTCCAGCGCCGCTCGAGGGTGCCCGCGACCAGACGGTTGGCCGGGTCACATTCCTGGTAGCGCCGTTCAGCGAGTGCGACCTCATACTCGGCGCGTTCAATGCGCATGTGCCACTGACGCATGATGGCGCGATCGCGCTGTTCGAGTTCGTTCAGGGCAGTGACGGCGAGCTTGAGTTCGGCAGGCTGTAGGGCGGTGAGTACAGCCTCGCCAATCGCGTTGTCAAGGAGATCGCTGCGCATGCTCATGCAATCGGTGGTCGCCAGACCATCGCGGCGACGCGCACTACACAGGTACTGTGGATAAAGGCCACCGTTACCCTGGTACCGCACGGTCAGCGCCCGGCCACAGCGGCCGCATATCGGCATCCCCTGAAGCAGTGCCAACCCTTCACGTGCCGCACCGCTGAGCACGGTACCTTCGCCGTTGGTCCGATTGCGCGCCAGGCGTGCCTGGTTGCGTTCGAAGTCCTCCGGAGTGATATATCCTTCGTGATGGTCGGGCAGATGGACGCGCCAGTCCGCCTTGGGTACCGGCTGCACGCGCTTATGAACCTCTCCTTGTGGGGTGATGCGCTGACGATATTGGTACCGTCCAAACACATAGACTCCTGCATAGGAAGGATTCCTGATCAGACCGAGTACGCGTTCGTGGCTCAGGCGCCCCCAAATGAGTCGGCCTGCCCAGGCGCCTCCATAGGCCCGCTTTGGAAAGCGCAGGCCATCTTCAGCAAAACGCTTGACGACCGCGTATGCGCTGCCGGTCTCCTGAAACAGACGAAATGCCAGTTGCACGGCGCCGCGAACCTCGTCATCGGGATCCAGGACGATGCGGCCGTCATCGGTATAGCACAATCCGACAGGCAGCGGAAAGCGCAACTCACCCTTCTGGGCCTTGTTCAGCTTGCCGCCCTGGAGGCGGCCGCGCAAGAAGTGCAGTTCGGCCTGCGCCATCGTTCCTTTGAGACCGAGAAGCAGGCCGTCGTTGAAGTCGCCCGGGTCGTAGCAACCATCGGCGTCGATCACCAGGGTATGAGTGAGCGCACACAGTTCGAGCAGGCGATGCCAGTCCAGGTTTGAGCGCGCCAGTCGCGACACTTCCAGTGCAAACACTGCGCCCACTTGCCCCATCGAGACATCCGCCACCAGCGTCTTGAAGTCCTCGCGGCCCGTCATCTGCGCCCCCGACTGACCGAGGTCGCGGTCCAGCGTGCGGATCGCGGTCTCTGGCCAGCCCAGCGCCAGTGCTTTGTCCTTCAACGCATACTGACGCTCGGTGCTCTCCTGATGGTGTCGCACCTGGGCCAGCGTCGACTGGCGAATATAGATGTACGCCGGCTTGCTGTGATGTTGCGAGGTGATCTTGCTGTTCATCGACGGCCTCCTCGGTCGGTTCCAGCGCGGGTCCGGCGGTGATCCAGGCCTCGAGCATGTTGGCGATGAGTACGCCGGCCAGGTGAGGATCGACGGATTGGGTGAGTGACAGCGACGACTGGCTCACCGCCGCCTCTCAGAGCGCCTCGCGGCGGCGTAAGAGTTCGCGGTTGATCTCGCAGATCTCCTCGATGATCTCGCGGACGCGGTGATAGTTCGCCAGGCGTTCGGTGACGTCGGCGTAATCGGCCTGAGGCACGTAGTCCATTTGCGGTCGGCGCCCGGGAAAGCTCACGGACAGATAGTACTTGGGGCCATGACCGGGACCGTCGGCGCACTTGCAGCCAGGTTTGCCGCAGCGTTTGTAGCGCTCGATGAGCGAGCCCCGCAGGAGTGTCTCCAACGCCGGCATCTGCTTCAGCAATTGGGCGCGGCGTCTGCGTAAGGCGGATGATGGAGTGTCTTCCATAAGCGGACCACGTTAACGACTGGTCTGATAGTAGGATAGGACGATCCATTGATCAAGCTCCTTTGGTGGATGACTTCCTGGAGGACGAAACGGCAAGCTGGTCGACTAGGTCGATCAGCTCCAGCAACATGCCCAGATCGAATCGGCACACGGTGATGCTGGCGTCGTCCTGGACGAAGGGTGCGCCCCAGTCGGTCCATTCGCGGGCAATGCTGAAGCTGCCGCGTTCCACATGACCGAGGAGCAGTGTGTCGACGCCCGCGACACGGCGCTCCTTCAGAACGGGAAAACGTTGACCTCTGAGGGGATGGAACGGGTGACGAATCTCAGCCCAACCCAAATGCCCGTTGAGCGCTTGTGCAGTTCGCGATGACCGTCCCGACGATGCAGGATCGGGCGATGCAGGCGCTTTACCTGCTCGCGCTCGATCCTGTGTCGGAAACGATCTCCGACGCGCAGTCCTACGGATTCCGCAAAGAGCGATCTACGCACGATGCAATAGCACAGTGCTTTCTGAATGCCCGATACCACGGCAACCCAAAAGATCGGGGCGCACGAGTATCAGCTCAGTGGATACTCGAAGCGGACATCCGCGGCTGTTTCGACAATATTGACCACACGTGGCTTTTACAGAACGTGCCAATGGACAAGGCTGTGTTGAAGAAATGGCTGAAGGCTGGTTACCTGAAGGACGGCACCTTCGCACCGACCAACGATGGAACGCCGCAGGGCGGCATCATAGCTCCGCCAACAACATAGCAAACTCGCGGGTAAAATGGGGCCTGCGCATTTCAAGGGAGTGTCTGGCGCCGTGGTCCAGAGGATGTCCTGACGTCGATGCGGTTCTCGTCCTTGAGACCCTCGCTCCCGCCGACAGGGAGGCGCGACAATGACCCGAGGACGACGTAAGAACTGGCGTGTCCGTCTTGCCTTTGAACCGAACCGGTATGCCGGCGAACAGCTGCAGAAGGCGTACGAGCAGCTCAGTCCGATAGATTCACGCGCTACGGCACAGCCATCCGCTGTTCGGCCCGTGGCGACACGGCGAGCGGCTATCAAGCGAGGTAAGCGATGAGCAACGCTGCAATGGTCGCGCTCTACGCGCGGGTATCCTCCGAACAACAGACCAAACGCGGCACCATTGAAAGCCAGATTGCCGCGCTGAGGGAGCGCATTACCGCTGACGATGCGCATCTTGTCGACGACATGTGCTTCATAGACGCCGGGATAAGCGGTGCGACGCTGATCAGACCGCAGCTAGAGCGACTCAGGGACCGTGCCGCACTCGGGCTGGTTGATCGGCTGTACATCCTGTCTCCCGACCGGCTGGCGCGAAAGTATGCACACCAGGCATTGCTGATGGAGGAGTTCTCTGCGTGTGGCGTGCAGGTGGTGTTTCTCAATCATGAGATTGGCGCGACACCGGAAGAGTCGCTGCTGTTGCAGATGCAGGGCATGATTTCGGAGTACGAACGGGCAAAGATCACCGAGCGTAATCGACGCGGTAAGCTTCATAGCGCAAAGCGCGGAAGCGTGAATGTGCTATCGACGGCTCCCTATGGTTACCGTTATATCCGCAAGCAGCTCGATGGGACACCGGCCCAGTACGTGATTGAACTACCGCAAGCGGCGACGGTAAAGACTATCTTCCAGTGGATCGGGATGGACCGGCTGAGCATAGGCGAAGTGGTTCGTCGTCTTGCCGAGGCGGGCACGGTGACGGCATCCGGCAAGCTGTACTGGGACCGTAGTGTGGTATGGGGAATATTGCGTAATCCCGCTTACATGGGGCGGGCCGCGTTCGGTAAAACCCAGTCTCGTGATCGCCTGCCGCATGTCCGCGTGCGCACCCAACGCCACAGCGCCGATGTGCCAAGGAGGGCATACTCGACAACATCCACGGACCCGCAGCAGTGGATCGAAATCCCGGTGCCGGCGATTGTTAGCGAAGCGATGTTCCATTCAGTCCAGGAGCAGCTTGCCGAGAATCGCAAGCTGGCGCGCCAACGCCGCCAGAACGCGCCGATCTACCTGCTTCAGGGGCTGACTGTTTGTGGGCAATGCCGTTACGCGTACTACGGCAAGAAAGTCAGCAAGGCGGCGGCCAAGGGGCATCAGCGAGATTATGCTTATTACCGCTGTGTCGGAACCGATGCCTATCGCTTCGGTGGTCAACGCATCTGCGACAACCTGCAAGTGCGAACGGATCGTCTCGATGACCTCGTATGGCAGCAGGTCGCGGATCTGTTGAGGCATCCGAGTCGACTGAAGAAGGAATATGAACGACGACTGGATGCGATGGAGCGCAATGAGAATAGTGGCTTCGATACGGCCAGCCTGGAAAGGCAAAGGCTTCAGTTGGAGAAAGGCAAGTCCCGGCTCATCGACAGCTATGCCGACGGTATCATCGACAGGACGGACTTCGAGCCGAAGATACAGCAGTTGAAGAACCGGCTAGAGCAGGTCGATCAGCAGATCCAGGAATCCCGGCAGCACGGGGTGGCTCAAAGTGAACTGTTTCTGGTCATCAACCGGCTGGAGGAATTTGCAAGTGCCGTTACGGACAAACTCGCTACGATCGATCTCGCAACGAAGCGCAAGATCGTACTGGCTCTGGTCAAGCGTGTCGAAATCCACAAAGATGAAATCCTCGTCGTATTCCGGATCGATCCGCAGCCCGGAGGTCTCCTCGCAGGCGAGAATTCGAATGATTCAGACGATGGAGTGAAAAGTATGCAACATTGTAGGCGGCGTAATCAGCCCCGTCCTGGCAAACCTGGCTTTAAACGGATTGGACAAGGCGTTATCGTCCGCCTTCAGGAATGCGTCACAGCGGGCTATCAACAAAGTCAACATGGTGCGATACGCCGACGACTTCGTCATCACTGGGGCAAGTCGGGAGGTGCTGGAGGAGAAGATTACTCCAGTCGTCACGGCCTTCCTTGCATCACGAGGGTTGGAGCTTGCTCCGGAGAAGACGAAGATCACCCACTTGACTGAAGGCTACGACTTCCTCGGCCAGCACGTCCGGCGATATGGCAGCAAACTGCTCATCAAACCGGCGCGCAAGAACGTTCACGCGTTCCTGCAAAAGGTCAGGAGTCTGATTCGCCAACTGATGGGCGCTCCGCAAAGGCAACTCATCGATACTCTCAACCCGGTCATCACTGGTTGGGCGATGTACCACCGGCACATCGTAGCGAAGAAAACCTTCAGTTATGTGGATAGCCAGATCTGGTACGCGTTATGGCAATGGGCGCGACGACGCCATCCGAAGAAACTGGGACACTGGGTATACCGGCGTTACTTCCACCAGTTCGGGCTGCGGCACTGGGTGTTCGCCGCACGCACGGACGAACTGGATGACACTGGCTCCCCGATCTACCGGGAGCTTCGAAAAGCGTCGGCCACGCCGATCGAGCGGCACCCGAAGGTCCAATCAGACGCCAATCCTTACGACACCGAGTGGTTCACGTACTTCGCGCAGCGCGCTGCGATCCGAAGCCGCAAGTCCCGCTCCCGCAGAACGTTACCTAAAGGCAACGCGCATGCGGTCGTCCGGCCCTAACGCCGGTACACATGCTGGTCAAACGTCGTTGACCGGGTTGGCATGAGCCAGCCTTATTGAGGCTTGAGCCGTATGCGGGGAAACTCGCACGTACGGTTCTTAGGGGAGGACGCGACGGCAACGTCGCGTCCTTACCCGACTTGTATATTCCCCTCCGTGGCGCCGACCCGATCAGTTGTCGCCACACGGACAGTCAGCTCGTCTGCCTACAGTGCCTCGAGCCCGGCCGTTGTCAAAGTAGTTGTCGCCTCGACAATTAAATTTCAGGCGGCTTTTCGCTCCTGGTAGCGGGGTTGTGGAATGACGCCATCGTCGTCGGCCCGATCCGGATTCAGATGCACGGCATGTATGCGCTTCCAGTTGCGGGCGGGGCCTTTCCAACGCAGCGGATTACGCTGCCGCGCAGTCTCGTAGAGCGCTGCACGTCGATCCAGGATGTCCTGATCGAGATTGGCATGACGCTGGGCTGGCGTCACGAACCGGATCGCGCTGTGACGATGTTCGTGGTTTGTACCAGCGCACCAACCCGGCAACCCAGGTCCGCGCGGCGAACAGGGTATCGAACGCCTCCAGCGGATAAGCGGGTCGGTACTTCAGCGTTTTGAACAGCGATTCCGAATAGGGATTGTCGTTGCTCACGCCCGGACGACTCAATGACGGCATAACGCCCAGCGCCTGCAAGGTGGCCAGCATCGTGGCCCCCTTCATCGGACCACCGTTATCGGAATGCAGAATGACCTGGTTGGGCTGTATTGCTTCACGCGCACAGAGATCCTTGAGTACCTCGCTGGCCTGGGCGCTGCTCTCTTCGGCATAGACCTGCCAGCCGACGATCATGCGGCTAAACACGTCCATAAACAGATACAGATAGAAATACTGCCCACGAATCGCCGCCGGCAGGTAAGTGATATCCCAGCTGTAGAGCTGGTTCGGCGCGTCGGCACAGACCGCGCGTGGCTTGCTGCGCACGGTCGTCGGGCGTTCACTACGCCGGTGCGCGAGTTGATTCTCCTCGCGCAGTACCCTGTAGAAGGTCGATTCCGAGGCGATGTAGCGTTGCTGGTCAGCCAGGCGTGGAACGATCTGGCTCGGCGGCAGATGACCGAATTCGGCTGAGTTCGCGACAGCCAGCAATTCGGCACGTTCGGCAGCGCTCAGCTTGTGAGGCGGCTCAAAGCAGCGTAACGAGCGCCCATCCACCGCGTCAGGCTGAGCGCCCTGCCAGCGCTGTACCGTCCGGGCGCTCAGCCCCAGCACCTCACACGCGCGTGCCTGGCGAGCACCGCCCATGGTCGCCTCGCTGATCAAACCAATCAATGTTTTGCGCTCTTCGAGGGCCGTCATTCGGCCTCGTCCCCGAACAGCGCACGATACTTTTTTTGCAGCACCAGCAGCGCCGCGGCTTCAGCCAGCGCTTTCTCCTTGCGGTTCAATTCGCGCTGCAGTTGCATATTGGCGTGCTTCAGTTCACGGACTGCCTGGGCGCTCTCGCGCCGGCTTCCTGTCCCGGCGGCGGCGCAGAAGTCCGCGCGCCATTGATCGAGATGATGGACAAACAGGCCCCGTTCACGACACCACGCGTTCAGGGCCTCCTCGACCAGCCCATGGCTCTGCTGCAAGGCCAGCAGGCGCTCTTCCAACGACCAGTCTTCCGGACGTTTTGCGTGTCCGGATCCATCGCCCCGGGTCGATGCAGCGGCACCTTTCATCCAGTTCTTCAAGGTCATTACGTTCATGTTCAATTCATCGGCCACGGATCCGATGGTGCGACTTCCGCGGTGAAAGACCTTCAATAGCGCCTGCTCTTTAAACTCGACAGAATACGTTTGTTTCAACTTCAACTTGCACCTCTGATCTCTTTAAATCAAGAAAATTCAGAGGCGACATCTATTGTGACGCAGGGGGCCGGCGCGTTATCCCAGCAGTTCCCCTTTCTACTCATACTCTGGACGATGCCGTTTGCCTTCAGTTCGTTCGTGAAGTGCGCGCTGGTGTACTGGGCGAATTCAATCGGTCGTTGCAACATCTCGAGATTGGAGGTGTTAAATGGGACGACCACGAGGTTGGGCTGCGCAACAGACGGGGCGGGCATCGATGTCTTCACCGGGCAGGCCAGGTGTCAATCAGTTAGAGACGAAACAAGCATTCTGGAACCGCATTGCCGAGGGAATGGAGAGTGATGCCGCCGCGTTGGCGTGCGGCGTGTCGCAGCCCTTGGGCCCGCGATGGTTTCGCCAGGCTGGAGGCATGCCGCCGATAGATTTGGCGCCGCGCTCGGGTCGCTATTTATCGTTCTCGGAGCGTGAGGAGCTTGCCTTGCTTCGGGCGCAGGACTGCGGGGTTTGCGAGATCGCACGGCGGCTTGGTCGTTCGCCCTCGACCATCTCACGCGAACTGTGCCGCAATGCCGCGACCCGTGGCGGTACGCTGACCTATCGGGCGACGGTCGCGCAGTGGAAAGCCGAGCGAGCGGCAAGGCGGCCCAAGACCAGCAAGCTCGCCGAGAACGAGCGATTACGGGCTTATGTGCAGGACCGACTGGCGAATGCGGTTACCGATGAGAAGGGCCGGCCGATACCGGGACCCAACGTACCGTGGAAGGGAAGACGGCATGGTCGTCGGGCCGACCGGCGTTGGGGCACTTGCTGGAGTCCGGAGCAGATCAGCCGCCGGTTGCGACTTGATTTCCCCGATGATGAGTCTATGCAGATCTCACACGAAGCCATCTATCAAGCACTCTACATTCAGGGCCGTGGTGCATTGCGACGCGAACTCTCTGCGTGTCTGCGTACCGGCCGGGCACTGCGCGTGCCACGGGCCAGAACGCAGCAGCGAGGAAAAAGCTTCATCACCTCCGAGGTGCTGATCAGTGAGCGCCCGGCCGAGGTTGCCGACCGTGCTGTACCTGGGCATTGGGAAGGAGATCTGATCATCGGCCTGAACAGCTCTGCAATTGGCACTTTGGTTGAACGTACGACCCGATTCACAATGCTGCTGCACCTACCGCCCATGCCGGGCCACAATTCTGGCGCTCGGGTGAAGAACGGGCCGGCGTTAGCTGGCCACGGCGCCGAGGCTGTTCGCAATGCCATTGCCGCGAAGATCGCGATGCTGCCCGAGCATTTACGCAAGTCACTAACTTGGGATCAGGGCGCGGAAATGGCCCAGCATGCGCAGCTACAAATCGACACGGGTTTGGCAATCTACTTCTGCGATCCGCGAAGCCCGTGGCAGCGTGGAACTGACGAAAACACCAACGGCCTGTTGCGACAGTACTTCCCCAAAGGCACCGACATCAGTCGATATTCTGAACGCGAACTCGATGCGGTCGCCAACACACTCAACGCCCGACCGCGCAAAGCCCTTCAGTGGAAGACCCCCGCTGAAGCGCTTGAAGAGTTACTATCCACAGCTTAAAAAACAAGTGTTGCAACGACTCCTTGAACCTAAGCTGGCATCCCTGATCCGAGTGGAACATCAGGCCTGGCGACGGACTGCGCCGCTCCAGGGCCTGCTGCAACGCCCTGATCACCAGCGCTGTATCAGGCATCAGCCCCAACGACCAGCCGACGATACGGCGCGAATACAGGTCCATCACGATGGCAAGATAAGACCAACCCTGAAGCGTCCTCACATACGTAATGTCGCCTGCCCATACCTGATTGATGGCCGGCGGCTCGAAGTTACGGTCCAGCAGATTAGGCACCACCTGCGCCTGCTCATTGCTCTTCGGATAGCGATGTGTGCGCTTTCTGGTGACCACCAGTTGTGCCTGCCGCATCAGCGTGCCGGCACGATAACGACCTACCGCGTGACCACGTTTTCGCAACTCCTGCGACATCCTGCGGCTCCCATAACTGCCGCGGGTTTCGCGATGAATTTCCCGTGCGGCCGCTATCTGCTGGCAAGGCGCCGCACTCTTCGACGTGCGCCCGGCAAACGCGTAATAGCTGCTAGGCGCAACATTCATCACCCGGCACATCGCCCTCACAGGCCAGACCTTCTTCAGTGACTGGATCACTTCGGGAAGCGATCCATTTCCTTGACGAAGAAGGCCGTGGACTTTTTTAGTATGTCGCGCTCCCGTTCCAGATCGGCGACCCGGGCTTCGAGTTCGCGGATGCGGCGCGCATCGGCCTCTATCTCCAGTTGTGTACGCGGCGCTCTGACCTGCTCAGCGCGCCACAGCGTCACCCAGCGGCGCAACGCCGTGTCGCCCACGCCCAGCGCCTCACACGCCTGCGCATAGGAATAGCCCCTGCTGACCACCAGCTGGACCGCTTCTGCCTTCAATTCGTCGGGAATGTTCCGTCTGCTCATTTCTCACCTCAGTTGGAGAATTATCCCCTTTAGAGGTGTCCAAGATCATTGAACCACTACACTATTAGCGTTGCCCCTGTGCGGGGCGGCACTTACTTTCTTTGCCGCCGCAAAGAAAGATAAGCAAAGAAAGCGGCTCACACCGCCAGCTCATAAGTGGGGCCCCCGCACAGTCGCGGTAGTGGTGCATCTGGAATCTGTCTTCTCGCACATTCGGCGTGAGTGACAAAGCCGTCATACTTCCAGCGGCGCTTCGCGCGCCGTAGAGCATTTCACAACACCGACCTCCACGTCTTCGCTCTCGCGTTTTACCCCATACCGTGGCTCGTCATTGCATCGCCAATGCGGCAGCGATTGCGGCTTCTCCACTTCTCCACTTCTCCACTTCTCCGCTTTTTTGGCTTTTTGGCTTTTTGGCTTTTTGGCTTTTTGGCTTTTTGGCTTTTTGGCTTTTTGGCTTTTTGGCTTTTTGGCTTTTTGGCTTCTCCGGTTTTGGGTTCTTGGCTTGTTGGCTTCTTGGCTTCTTGGCTTCTTGGCTTCTTGGCTTCTTGGCTTCTTGGCCGTGGCGGTGGCTGTGAGACGAATGCAGGTGCGAGTGCGACACCGACATTTCAAATTGAGGGGGTTGAATCATGATTGCGGGGGGCGCTTCGCCGATGCGAAGCCGATGGTTCCCACTGCGCACAAACGAAGCCCTTGGTTTCCCACGTATACCCATCCGCGACGCACGCAGTGCGGAGTGGGAGCTGACGAGCGCGTTGTCACTCACGCCGAATGTGCGAGAACACAGATTCCAGATGCACCACTACCGCGACTGTGCGGGGGACCCGCTTATGCGCTAGCGGTGTGAGCCGCTTTCTTTGCTTATCTTTCTTTGCGGCGGCAAAGAAAGTAAGTGCCGCCCCGCACAGGGGCAACGCTAATAGACCAATATCAATTCAAGGAAAGGCCAAAAAGTCAGTTCAAGGAAAGACCAAAGAGCCAGATCAAGGAAAGACCAAAGAGCCAGATCAAGAAAACGCCAACACCATAGGCAGCCAGACACTAAGCGCCGAGCAGGCAACCAGACTGAGGTAGCCTGACTTTTTAAGACACTCCTTTTTGATAAACTTTATCAATGGGAGCACAGATGACGAAACCAAGAACATACACGCCAGAGCTTCGTGAAGAAGCTGTAAAGCTTGTGCTTGCACAGGGCCTGACGCTGGATGAAGCGGCGAAGCGAATTGCCATTCCGATGGGGACTTTGGCCACGTGGGTCAAAGCAGCCAAGCGTGGCAATGGCGCCGTGACGGCGCCAGGCAGTCGTACGGTTGCCGAATTAGAAGCCGAGGTAGCCAGACTACGTAGGGAACTGGCGGAGACCAAGATGGAGCGAGATATCGTAAAAAAAGCGGCAGCGTATTTTGCGCAGGAGTCGCTGCCAAATACGCGGTCATGAATACGATGCGACTCGATTATCCAATTGCTGTCCTGTGCCGTGCCTTTAAGGTTTCGCGCAGCGGCTTCTATGTCTGGTCTAAAGGTAAGCTGTCTCCACGTGCGCAGGTTGATGAACGCCTGAAAGTCGCCATCAAGGCTGTGCACAAGCAGAGCCGCGAGACCTATGGCACGCGACGCGTGAAGCCTGAGCTTGAGGCACAAGGCTTTATAGCCGGCCGCGACCGCATCGCTCGCCTGCGCCGAGAGCTCAATCTGCGGTGTAAGCAGAAGCGCAAATTCAAAGCCACGACGAATTCGAATCACAACTTGCCTGTCGCCGACAATCTGCTGAACCAGACGTTCGCGCCAACGCGGCCAAACGAAGCCTGGGTGACAGACATCACCTATTGTGCCACCGACGAGGGATGGCTCTACGTCGCCGGTATTAAGGACGTCTTCACCTGTGAGTTGGTTGGATACGCCATGGGTGAGCGCATGACACAAGGACTCACGGCGCAAGCTCTGTGGCGTGCTGTGCGCAACAAACGCCCCGAGAAAGGCTTGATTCATCATTCGGACCGTGGGAGTCAATACTGTGCTCATGACTATCGGAAGCTGGTTGAACAATTCGGCATGCAGGCCTCAATGTCGCGTAAGGGCAATTGCTTTGACAATGCTCCGATGGAAAGCTTCTGGGGCAGTCTAAAAAACGAACTGATACATCACCATCGCTACGCCACGCGTGCCGACGCGAAGGCGGCAATTCAGGAGTACATCGAAAGCTTTTATAACCGCCAACGGCGCCACTCACGCCTAGGCAATGTTCCGCCAGCGTTGTTTGCCGAAGCGTTCAGCAAACAACAACAGGCGGCTTAAGAAAAGAGTGTCTGCTGTTGACAGTACACCTCAGACCAAGCAAAGCCCAACACCGCAGGCAAACAGACAACCAAGCGCCGCGCAAGCAAAAAACCAAAAAAAATCACACCCACAGTACAACAATCAATGCCGCCGCCAAAGGCAAAAAAACCATCACCCCTCCCCCCGATACCCCACAAGCACTTTATGTGCAACCATATCCATAGCAGCCTTAATCAACCCATTCTTGTCAGTCCAAACCTTGGGCGTCAGCGCCCCACTCAGCGCGACACTATCTGAATCAGTAAGCGCAAGTAGCGCCGTCTGCACATCATCATCAAACGCAATCACATTGACGAAAACCGTATCGCCATCGTTGGTGGTCGCCCGCACCTTGCAGGTCACGAACCGCTTCCCATTCTGTCCTGTGCGAATCTGCGCCTCGCCGTACAATCGCCCGCCCACCAGTCCATCGATCATCGCTCTACTCCTGTTATTCCAAACTGTCCGTACCGTGCAAATAAACAATATCGCCCAGCACGACGCACATGATCCCACGATAAGCCGCCCCCCGCACCAAGCAACGCACCGCCCGCGCGCATCACGTACATCACGTACATCACGCACATCACGCACATCACGCACATCACGCACATCACACGGATCATATCGACACCGCGCATCAGGCGCCTCGCAAACCGTAGTTGCCTTGACTACTCACTTCATCATCGCAACACGCGTCCTTCATGCCCCCCGCGCCCCCGGTTGCACACTCGCGGCCTCAAAAATATCGCGCAACCACTGCGCAAACACTCGCACCCGCGACGACAACTGACGATTCTGCGGATACAGCACCGAAACCGGCATCGGCGGCGGCGGAAAGTCCGCGAGGATGATCTTCAACCGCCCCGAAGCCAGCTCTCCCGCCACACGGTACTGCGGCACCTGCACGATGCCGAGCCCCGCTACCGCCGCGCCTGTGTAGAGATCGGCGCCGGTCACCGACACCGCCGACGGCAGGTAGGTCGCCGTATCGCGGCCGTCGACTCTGAATTCGAGCGGCACCGGCTTGCCGGTTGCACTGGACAGGTAATTGACCGCCCGATGCGTGGACAAATCCGTCGGATCGCCTGGCTCGCCATACGCCTGCAGATAAGCCGGACTCGCCACCGTCACTTGCGGCAGCTGCGCCACGCGCCGCCCCACCATCGACGAATCCTGCAGATTGCCCGCCCGCAACACGCAATCGATCCCTTCGCGCACCAGATCGACTAGCCGGTCATCCTCGCCAATCGTCAGTTCGATGTCGGGAAACCTCGCGAGAAACGCCGGCAGCGCCGGCACGATGAAGTGCCGCGCCAAGGTGCCCTGCAGATTCACGCGCAACAGACCCTTCGGCGCGAGGTTGGAAAACGAGCCCTCCGCCTCCTCCATATCGGCGATCAACCGCACGCAGCGCCGGTAGTACGCCTCTCCGTCATGCGTAAGCCGCACCGAGCGCGTTGTGCGCTCGAGCAGCCGCACGCCGAGCCGCTGCTCCATGCGCTTCATCAAATTAGTGACGGTGGCGCGCGGAATCTGCAGATCGTCCGAAGCGCGCGTGAAGCTCTGCCGTTCGGCGATCCGCACGAACACCCGCATTTCCTCGAAACGATCCATCTTCAACGCCTCTATGACAGGCCCATCGGCCAATTGTTAAAGCAAATGGAATGATTATGGCAAGTTTAAGCCGATTATCTCAGCGAGGAAAGCGGCCATGATTCATCTCATCAACCCACCACAGAGAAGGAAACGAATCATGAACACGATCAAGCGCGCTCAGGTCGCCATTGTTACCGGCGCATCCCGTGGCATCGGCGCAGCCGTTGCGCAACGCCTCGCCAAGGACGGTTTTGCGGTTGCCGTCAACTACGCATCGAGTTCGACGGAGGCTGAAGCGCTCGTCGCCGAACTCACGGCAGCGGGCACCAGGGCCATCGCGGTGAAGGCCGATGTATCGAAAGCCGACGACGTGCATCGTATGTTCGAGACCACCGAACAGCAACTTGGCAAAGTGGACGTGCTGGTCAACAACGCCGGCGTGCTGAAGACAGTGCCGCTCGCCGACACCAGCGACGCGCTGTACGACCAGACTTTCGACATCAACGTGCGTGGCACCTTCAACACCCTGCGCGAAGCGGCCGCACGGATGAACGACGGCGGACGCATCGTCAACTTCTCGAGCACCACGCTGGCGCTGAACATGCCGGGCTATGCGATCTATAACGGCACCAAGGCGGCCGTCGAGGCATTCACGCACGTGTTCGCCAAGGAACTGCGCGGTCGCAACATCACCGTCAACGCAGTCGCGCCAGGCCCGATCGCGACCTCGCTGTTCCTCGACGACAAGACTGAAGAACAGATTCAGACCTTTGCGAAGATGCCGCCGCTGCAACGCCTCGGCCAGCCCGACGACATCGCCTCGGTGGTGTCCTTCCTCGCCGGCCCGGATGCAGCCTGGGTCAATGGCCAGATCCTGCGCGCCAACGGCGGTGTGGCTTAAGCCGACTTGAAGACGCATAAAGCGCCGCTTTCACAGCGTCTTTAAACGTCGTATCACTTTCATCGAACCGGAGAAGAGCCATGCCGAAAAACGTCATCCTGGTGACGAACGCGGGTACCGGCATCGGCAGGCTCACGGCGCAATCGTTGGCCGAAGCCGGCCATATCGTCTACGCGCCGATGCGCGATATCGAAAGACGCAACAAGCCACGCGCCGAGGAAATGCGGGCGCTCGCCAACGCGAAGGACTGGCAAGTCGAATACGGCCCGGCGGGCCATGCAAGCGCGGGGAAATGGGTACTACAGCGAACTGTTCGCCGCTCCGGCCGAACTCGTCAAGTAGCAAGTCGAGCCGGAGCGAGTTGTTACCCGGTGGATACGCCGGGCAGCGCCCTTAAACCGCCTTCGGATTACGCTCCGCAAATCCCTCCTGATGCCAGTACGGATACGCGGGACGTACAGCGCTGGCAGCATCGAGCTTCGCCACCTGTTCGGGCGTCAGATTCCAGCCCACTGCGCCGAGGTTCTGCCGCAACTGTTCTTCGTTACGCGCGCCGATCAGCACCGTCGAAACGGTAGGACGCTGCAGCAGCCAGTTCAGCGCGATTTGCGGCACGGTCTTGCCGGTTTCGGCCGCAACCTCGTCGATCGCATCGAGCACGCGGAACAGATATTCGTCCGGGACCGGTGGCCCCATGTCGGAGGTTTTATGCAGACGGCTCGTTTCCGGCAACGGCTGACCGCGCTTGATCTTGCCGGTGAGACGCCCCCAGCCGAGCGGACTCCACACCACCGCACCCACGCCTTGATCGGCGCCGAGCGGCATCAACTCCCACTCGTAATCGCGGCCGATCAGCGAGTAGTAAGTCTGATTCGCGACGTAGCGCGGATAGCCGTAACGATCCGCGGTGTCCTGCGATTTCATCAGGTGCCAGCCGGAAAAATTCGACACGCCCGTGTAGCGGATCTTGCCCGCGCGCACGAGATCGTCGAGCGTCGACATGACTTCGGCGACCGGCGTCTTCGCGTCGAAACCATGCAACTGGAACAGGTCGATGTAATCGGTTTGCAAACGTTTGAGCGCCGCGTCCACCGCCTGGATCAGATGAAAACGTGACGAGCCGACGTTGTTCGGACCGTCGTCGAAACGAAAGGTCGCCTTGGTCGAAATGATCGCTTTATCGCGCTTGCCCTTGAGCGCTTCGCCGAGCACCGACTCGGAAGCGCCGCTCGAATAGATGTCCGCGCTGTCGAACATCGTGACGCCTGCATCGAAACAGATGTCGATCAGGCGACGTGCTTCGGCGACGTCGGTGGCGCCCCACGCTTGAAAAAATTCGCCCTTGCCGCCGAATGTGCCCGTGCCGAAACTCAGTACCGGCACCTTGAAACCGGATGCACCCAGATGTCTGTATTCCATTGATCAATCTCCGTGGCGTAGCCATCGATAAACGGACGTTTAGTCTACGCGCGTCTGGGCAAACGTGCCGGCGGGCTCGCGCCGGTGTAAAAGGTGTCGCGCGGATTGAAGAGCGCTGTCATGGCAACGAGTGAAGCGTTCAGTTCTGATCTATCCGGCTAACGCACAGATAGTGCCTTATCTTCATTGCGCCGTTGGTTTTCGCGCGGCGCACAATGCGGCCAGCGCATCACGCGCACTTCGAATTACGCTGTCCCAGTCGCCCAATGCCGGTTGCCGGAACAACCTCGCTTGCGCATACCAGGGCGAATCGGTGCGTTCCAACATCCAGCGCCAGCAGCTGTCGAAGCGGTTCAGAATCCACACCGGCTTGTCCAGCGCAGCGGCCAGATGCGCGGTGGATGTGTCCACCGATATCACCAGGTCGAGGTTCGCCACCAACGCGGCGGTGTCGGCGAAGTCGTCGAGTTCTTCTGTGTAATCGACGACGCTCGCGTGCGGATCGTTGCGCGCTAATTGCAGCGCGGCCGGGCCTTTCTGCAGGCTGAAGAACTGCACATTCGGCACATCGAGAACCGGCGCGAGCCACTCGAACGTAATCGAACGGCGCGCGTCGTTCTTGCGGAGCTCGGCGACATGCGGCCGATTTCCACCGGCCCAGACGAGTCCGACTTTCAAGCGCCCTTCCGCTTGTGCTGCGATACGCGCGTCCCATTCACGCGTTGCGTGCGGGTCGGCGAACAGATACGGTGTCTTTGCGGGAATACTCGCGAGATCGGTCTTGAACGCGAGCGGCAGGCTCAGTAGAGGGCAGTGACAATCGAACGGCGGCAGTGCCTGCCCCGCTTCGATCACTTGATCCACGCCGTGAAGCGTGGACATCAGCCGCATCAATTCGGACGGTACTTCTAATACGACTTTGGCGCCGAGCTTCGACACGAGCGCGGCATAGCGGCAAAACTGCAGCGTGTCGCCGAGGCCCTGCTCGGCGTGCAGCAGAATCGTTTTGCCGTCGATTGAAAAATCTCCCAGCCAAAGGGGTTGTGCGAAGGCGCGCTTGCTCGCCTTGATGCGGCGGCGTTCCCAACGCCATTCGTATTTCTGCCACCCAGTCTCAAGCTGCCCCAATTGCAACAGGCAAAGCGATTCGTTCCAATGCGTTTCCGCCGCTGCGGGATTCACAGCCAGCGCGCGCGCGTAGCTCGACAACGCTTGAGCGTGCTGGTTGAGATCGATCTGGGTCAGGCCGAGATTATTCCAGGCATCCGCGAATGCAGGCGCCAGATCAAGTGCGCGCCGATAGCTACGCTCTGCTTCTTGCGGCTGATTGAGATCGCTGAGCGCATTGCCGCGATTGCTCCATGCATCGGGATAGTTCGGCTGCAGTGCGAGCGCGTGGTCGCAACTTGCCAATGCATCGGCGGGGCGGCCCAGATCGCGCAGCACGCAGGCGCGATTGTTCCAGGCTTGCGCGAAATCCGGCGTCAAGGCGATCGCGCGATCAAAGCTGGCAAGCGCGTCGAGCGGCAAATTCAGACCGGCCTGCGCGTTGCCGCGATTGTTCAGTGCATCCGGGAATTTGGGCTGCAATACGAGCGCGCGATCCGCGCACGCGAGGGCTTCGTCGAAACGTTGCAGCGTATTGAGCGCATACGCGAGATTCGAATGAAGTGGCGCCTGTCTCGCGTTGATGGCCAGCGCCCTTCTGATCAACTCGATGCCCTCTTGCAGACGACCCGCTTGCAGTGCGAGCGAGCCCAACAATTGCAACGCGTCGAAATGGCGTGGTTTGAGTTCGAGAATCTCTCGGTAGAGTTCTTCGGCCTCCGCGAATGCGCCGTTGTGCTGAAGCGCGATGGCTTGCCGAAGCATGTGGTCCAACTGTTGCGGGAGATTGGCAGGCTTGCTCATGAGGCGAGCTTTGAATGAATGCGCGTGAAATCGGGAACGGCTTTCGAACTGTTTGAGTCGCGCTGAAAGCAGCGCGGGTCAGATCCGGCTCGAAAGATCGAAGCCGATTATCGCTGAAAAGAATGGATTCGGTTTGCTGTGTGCATGCGGCCGGGGTTGGCCGCGAGCGAAAAGGTTGTGGCGGGATTTGGGGGCGGCTTTTCGAGCCGAGTTCGAGCCGCTTTTTGATCTCGCGGTCGCGCGCGTCACGCAATAACGTGACGCGCGCTGGTGCCTTACCGTGCCTCGAGTCGGCAGCTTACTGGACAGTCAGATGCTTACG
Source organism: Paraburkholderia sp. RL17-337-BIB-A (assembly GCF_046025895.1). Classification (NCBI taxonomy): domain Bacteria; kingdom Pseudomonadati; phylum Pseudomonadota; class Betaproteobacteria; order Burkholderiales; family Burkholderiaceae; genus Paraburkholderia; species Paraburkholderia sp. RL17-337-BIB-A. The sequence continues at coordinate 3,040,341 of NZ_JARESY010000001.1, forward strand.
TTTGGCGAGATCCTGCGCCATCGCGTAGTGCTCCTGGATGGTCGGCAGCGCCTTCTTTGCCGCCTCCTTCAACTGTTCGTCGCGGCCCGAGGCGATTTCCGCCTGGAATGCCGACAGCGCCTTCTGTTCGCCAGCGAGCGCGACCTGTTCGATGTAGGTCTTATCGAAATCGGCGCCGCGCAGGTTGTTGATGCTCGCGAGCACTGCTGTGTCCGGATCGTTCTTCGGCACGTCGACACCACGCGGGCTCGCGGCGCGCAGCGCGTCCGAGATTTTCGCGTTGTCGCTCGACACGCGTTCGGCGAACGCCTTGACGTCACGGTCGGTGGAGCGCGACGTGGCGATGCGTGCGGCATCGCGTTGCGTGGCGACGTTCCTGGTGGCATCGGCGATGAAGGCCTGATCGGCCGCATGTAGGCGACCTGCGTCTTGCGCCGCTGCTGACGGCGCGGCGGGCGCGGTTTGCGCGCTGGCCGCGGTAGCGGCGACCAGAAGGCTGGCCATACAGGCATGGGTAATAGCGGCGAGAGGCAAGCGGATCATACGTTCTCCTTGGAATGGAAGCGAAACGACGACGATGCGTGTGCACCTTGGGCATTGCGGGCGAATGCATTGTGATCTTTCAGTTCGCTTGCGGTTGGCTAACGGTGCCGCGCTCTTATCGCTTTGCATTCTAGGGGGCGGGTTGTCGAGTATGTGAAACTATGCTGTCGCTTCTGTAACGTTAGGTAAGCTTCGTATGAATTTGCTGGCGTGGAGGCGGTGGGGGTGCCTGCGGCGGAGGGGTTGTTGTTTGATGTGGGTTTTTTGCCTGCTCGGCGATTAGTTTTTCTGGCTGCCTATGGTGTTGGTCTTTCCTTGATCTGACTTTTTGGTCTTTCCTTGAATTGATATTGGTCTATTAGCGTTGCCCCTGTGCGGGGCGGCACTTACTTTCTTTGCCGCCGCAAAGAAAGATAAGCAAAGAAAGCGGCTCACACCGCCAGCTCATAAGCGGGGCCCCCGCACAGCCACGGTAGTGGTGCATCTGGAATCTGTGTTCTCGCACATTCAGCGTGAGTGACAAGGCAGTCATACTTCCCGCCTCGCACTGCGTGCTCGCCGGAAGGGTTCATCACGCAAAACTATGGATTCGTTCGAGTGTGGTTGGGGCCATCGGCGTCGATTCGGCGACGCGTGGATTGCGCGAACACCGCGGAGCTCTGGAAGTGCCATCGCATCAAGTAAAGCATGAATGTAAAAACGTAACGGGCGGTTTTATGAAGTACCGCTTCGGCGCGCGCAGCGCCGCCGGAAGTATGACGGCTGTGTCACTCACGCGGAGTGTGCGAGAACACAGATTCCAGATGCACCACTACCGCAACTGTGCGAGACACCCGCTTAAGAATTTGCGGTGTGAGCCGCTTTCTTTGCTTATCTTTCTTTGCGGCGGCAAAGAAAGTAAGTTGTAATGGTCAAGTAAAATTGGACACCCGGAAAGGGGCATTTCTAAAAAAGTGACGCTTCACATCGTGCCGGCGGTTGTCCGCCTGCTGCAGAATGGATGCGACGGTGGTTATAAAAGTCGTCGATGTAAGCCTCAATGTCGCGTTCGGCATGCGCGTGATCACGGTACCCTTTGTCGTCGATCCATTCGCCTTTCAGGCTTCTAAAGAAACGCTCCACCGGCGCGTTATCCCAGCAGTTCCCCTTTCTACTCATACTCTGGACGATGCCGTTTGCCTTCAGTTCGTTCGTGAAGTGCGCGCTGGTGTACTGCTTAGGTTCAAGGAGTCGTTGCAACACTTGTTTTTTAAGCTGTGGATAGTAACTCTTCAAGCGCTTCAGCGGGGGTCTTCCACTGAAGGGCTTTGCGCGGTCGGGCGTTGAGTGTGTTGGCGACCGCATCGAGTTCGCGTTCAGAATATCGACTGATGTCGGTGCCTTTGGGGAAGTACTGTCGCAACAGGCCGTTGGTGTTTTCGTCAGTTCCACGCTGCCACGGGCTTCGCGGATCGCAGAAGTAGATTGCCAAACCCGTGTCGATTTGTAGCTGCGCATGCTGGGCCATTTCCGCGCCCTGATCCCAAGTTAGTGACTTGCGTAAATGCTCGGGCAGCATCGCGATCTTCGCGGCAATGGCATTGCGAACAGCCTCGGCGCCGTGGCCAGCTAACGCCGGCCCGTTCTTCACCCGAGCGCCAGAATTGTGGCCCGGCATGGGCGGTAGGTGCAGCAGCATTGTGAATCGGGTCGTACGTTCAACCAAAGTGCCAATTGCAGAGCTGTTCAGGCCGATGATCAGATCTCCTTCCCAATGCCCAGGTACAGCACGGTCGGCAACCTCGGCCGGGCGCTCACTGATCAGCACCTCGGAGGTGATGAAGCTTTTTCCTCGCTGCTGCGTTCTGGCCCGTGGCACGCGCAGTGCCCGGCCGGTACGCAGACACGCAGAGAGTTCGCGTCGCAATGCACCACGGCCCTGAATGTAGAGTGCTTGATAGATGGCTTCGTGTGAGATCTGCATAGACTCATCATCGGGGAAATCAAGTCGCAACCGGCGGCTGATCTGCTCCGGACTCCAGCAAGTGCCCCAACGCCGGTCGGCCCGACGACCATGCCGTCTTCCCTTCCACGGTACGTTGGGTCCCGGTATCGGCCGGCCCTTCTCATCGGTAACCGCATTCGCCAGTCGGTCCTGCACATAAGCCCGTAATCGCTCGTTCTCGGCGAGCTTGCTGGTCTTGGGCCGCCTTGCCGCTCGCTCGGCTTTCCACTGCGCGACCGTCGCCCGATAGGTCAGCGTACCGCCACGGGTCGCGGCATTGCGGCACAGTTCGCGTGAGATGGTCGAGGGCGAACGACCAAGCCGCCGTGCGATCTCGCAAACCCCGCAGTCCTGCGCCCGAAGCAAGGCAAGCTCCTCACGCTCCGAGAACGATAAATAGCGACCCGAGCGCGGCGCCAAATCTATCGGCGGCATGCCTCCAGCCTGGCGAAACCATCGCGGGCCCAAGGGCTGCGACACGCCGCACGCCAACGCGGCGGCATCACTCTCCATTCCCTCGGCAATGCGGTTCCAGAATGCTTGTTTCGTCTCTAACTGATTGACACCTGGCCTGCCCGGTGAAGACATCGATGCCCGCCCCGTCTGTTGCGCAGCCCAACCTCGTGGTCGTCCCATTTAACACCTCCAATCTCGAGATGTTGCAACGACCGATTGAATTCGCCCTGGCATCCCTGATCCGAGTGGAACATCAGGCCTGGCGACGGACTGCGCCGCTCCAGGGCCTGCTGCAACGCCCTGATCACCAGCGCTGTATCAGGCATCAGCCCCAACGACCAGCCGACGATACGGCGCGAATACAGGTCCATCACGATGGCAAGATAAGACCAACCCTGAAGCGTCCTCACATACGTAATGTCGCCTGCCCATACCTGATTGATGGCCGGCGGCTCGAAGTTACGGTCCAGCAGATTAGGCACCACCTGCGCCTGCTCATTGCTCTTCGGATAGCGATGTGTGCGCTTTCTGGTGACCACCAGTTGTGCCTGCCGCATCAGCGTGCCGGCACGATAACGACCTACCGCGTGACCACGTTTTCGCAACTCCTGCGACATCCTGCGGCTCCCATAACTGCCGCGGGTTTCGCGATGAATTTCCCGTGCGGCCGCTATCTGCTGGCAAGGCGCCGCACTCTTCGACGTGCGCCCGGCAAACGCGTAATAGCTGCTAGGCGCAACATTCATCACCCGGCACATCGCCCTCACAGGCCAGACCTTCTTCAGTGACTGGATCACTTCGGGAAGCGATCCATTTCCTTGACGAAGAAGGCCGTGGACTTTTTTAGTATGTCGCGCTCCCGTTCCAGATCGGCGACCCGGGCTTCGAGTTCGCGGATGCGGCGCGCATCGGCCTCTATCTCCAGTTGTGTACGCGGCGCTCTGACCTGCTCAGCGCGCCACAGCGTCACCCAGCGGCGCAACGCCGTGTCGCCCACGCCCAGCGCCTCACACGCCTGCGCATAGGAATAGCCCCTGCTGACCACCAGCTGGACCGCTTCTGCCTTCAATTCGTCGGGAATGTTCCGTCTGCTCATTTCTCACCTCAGTTGGAGAATTATCCCCTTTAGAGCATCGTCTTATACACAAGTCAGCCCTCCGCAACCGTAGGCCGGAACAAACCGTCGTCGGGCAATGAGATCGACGGGGGCTTGTAAACTTTCGGCGCATCGCGTTTACTCTCGCTTTTTGCGTGAACGCCTTGGCCCTGGAAGCACCGTGCTGGACGCAAACCGAATTTGCTGACCTCGACCTTGGCGACGCGCGCTTGAACAAGCGAGCGAGGACATTGATGGAACGATTGGCGGCCAAGCCGACGGCTGGCGTGCCGCAGGCGTGTCGGGGCTGGGGCGAGACGATGGCGGCGTACCGCTTCTTCGACAACGGCGAGGTCGAGTGGAGTGCGATTCTGGAACCGCACTGGCGGCAGACCGAGCAACGAATGGCCGCTCAGTCGGTCGTGTTGTGCCTGCAGGACACCACGGAACTGGATTTCAACGGCCGGCAGGCCGCGGGCCTTGGGCCACTGTCTTATGAGATGCAGCGCGGGATGTATTTGCATCCGACCTATGCGGTGACGCCTGAGCGGGTGCCGCTGGGTGTACTCGACGCATGGATGTGGGCGCGTGAGCCCAAGGACGCGCAGGGCCAGCGCGGCGGCCTCAAGGAAAGCCTGCGCTGGATCGAGGGTTACGAGCGCGTAGCGGAAACGGCATCGAGCCTGCCACACACGCGACTGGTGTACGTCGCTGATCGCGAGGCAGACATGCTCGCGCTGATGGTGCGGGCGCAGGAGTTGGGCACGCCGGCGGATTGGCTGATTCGCTCGACCCACGACCGCGCGCTGCCCGAGGGAGCCAAGCTATGGACAGCGACGACAGAAGGCACACCGCTGGGCGAGATTGCCTTCACGATGGGCTCGCGTCACGGCGTGAAGGCGCGCCAGGTGCGTCAGCACGTATGGTTGCGGCGCATCGAACTGCCGGCAGGCGTTGGTCAGAGCGTTGCGGCCACGTGTCTGGTGGCGCGTGAGTTTGATGCACCAGGCGGCGTCAAGCCGATCGAATGGCGCTTGCTGACCAACCGCGAAGCCACGACGTTGCAGGAAGCGATTGAACTGATCGACTGGTATCGGGCGCGCTGGGAAATCGAGATCTTGTTCAACGTGCTGAAGAACGGTTGCCGGGTCGAGGCGCTGCAACTGGGCGCGATCGAACGGCTCGAACGCGCGCTGGCGCTGTTTCTGGTCGTGGCTTGGCGAATCGTCCGTCTGATGCACATGGGTCGCAGTTGCCCCGATCTGGATGCCGAACTGTTCTTCGATGTCGATGAAATTCGTGGCGCGTATTTGCTGACCGACGTCAAGCAGCCGGACAAGCCCAAGCTCAACGAGGTGCTGCGCCTGATCGCGCGCCTGGGCGGATTCCTCGGCCGCAAGGGCGATGGCGAACCCGGCACGAAAGCTATTTGGCTGGGACTCAAAGAGGTTCATGTCGCTGCCAAGACATTGCAGAAGTTACGTGCCGGCGGTCACGCTGGAAATTGTGTATAAGCCGATGCCTTTAGAGGTGTCCAAGATCATTGAACCACTACAAGTGCCGCCCCGCACAGGGGCAACACTAATAGACCAATATCAATTCAAGGAAAGGCCAAAAAGCCAGATCAAGGAAAGACCAAAGAGCCAGATCAAGAAAACGCCAACACCATAAAACCACAGCCAACCAACCGCCGCACAGGCAAAAAAACCAACAAAACCGCAACTTCTATGTGACCATACCCAAACCCAACCCGCACGGAGTGCAAAAGGCAAAATGCAACAACCAGACCCACTCCATCCCCTGCGCCCCTTCCTGAAAAACTACGTCTGGGAACACGGCCACATCGGCACCCGATACCTAAACTGCGCCAACGGCGAAATCAACTTCGATGACGGCAAAAAATCCCGCTTCGCGGCAGAAAAATACCTCTACGTCCCATTAGACAAAGACGCCATCGACGACCCACGCGTCACCGGCCCGTCAACCCAGGACGCCGCCCTCGCGCGCTTCCTGCGCGCCGCGCAACTCGGCAAACCCGAAGAAGCCGGCTCGGCAGCGGAAGTCCAACGCGCCGTCCACGATTGCGTCGAGCTCGCGATCTTCAGCGCCTATCAGCACGACGCGCAACAAGCCGTCGACCACTACACCCAGGAAGCAATGTTCGACGACGAAATCCGCGCGGCGCTCGTCAGCGATATTCGCCGGGTCTACGGACCCATGCGTGAACAACTCGCGCTCTACGATTTCACCGTGCTGCACGGTCTGCCCACGCCGCTGCTGTTCAGCGATTCACCATTCATCGACTGGCGCGTGCGCGTCAAGCCGGCCATGCCATTCGTCTCGCTACCCCTCGGGCCCTACGCATTGCTGGTCGGCACGCCGTCAGGAAGAACCAGCCGCGCCGCACCCGTCGCGTGGAAAACGGCCGTGTCGATGGGCGTCCTGAAGGATCACAATCGGCTGATGGCCGAGCGCGCCCGTCTATGGATCGTCGCCACCAGCGACGATCAACTGGTCGCCATACAAGATCGCTTCAAGAAAGACGAGGCATAACCGGCACCGCCCTGCGTATCTTCACGCCCGGCGGTGTGTATGCGCTTCGAGCGCAAGCGGGCATGGCGCGCGTGCGCGTTGCGCGGTGAACTTGACCCGCGCTGCTTAAGCCGCTTCGTGAATGTGCTCGACAAGATAGTCGATCAACGCCCTTACCTTGGGCGGCAAGAAGCGGTTCGGCGGATACAACAGCCACACCGCCCCCACGTAAGCGCGCGCTTCGAGGTTCCAGTCAGGCAGCACCTGCACCAGCTCGCCGCTCAGCAATGCATCGGTAGCGGCAAATTCGGGCAAGCTCGCAACGCCGAAATCCTGCTGCGCCGCTTCGAGCCGCGCGCCAGCATGATTGGCGATGTAACGCCCTTTCACGTCGACGCTTTGCGTCTCCGTGCCGCGGCGAAAGCGCCAGCGGTTGTCGTCGGCGGTTTCGCCCAGATAAAGGCAATCGTGCTTGAGGAGATCGCGCGGTTGCGCGGGCATCCCGCGCTCGCGTAAATAGGCCGGCGACGCGACCAGTAGCCAGCGCACCGCGCCCAGCCTGCGTCCCGCGAGTCCCTGAGGAGGGTGCTCGGTCAGACGGATCACCAGATCGACATCGTCGGCGAGCGGGTCGACGTCGTGATCGGTGAACAGCAGTTGCAGGTCGACTTCGTCGTAAGCGCGCAGGAAGCCGGGAATCAGCGGATGAATCACGGTCTTCGCAAACGCGGTCGGCGCGCTCACGCTGACCTTGCCTTGCGGTCTGCCGGCCAGTTGCCCGGCGGCATCCACCGCGCCCGACGCGGCGCTCAGCATGTCGCGGCAGAAACGCACGACCTGGGCGCCCGATTCCGTGACCCGCACCGTGCGCGTCGACCGTTCCAGCAGGCGTGTCGCCAAAGCGTCCTCGAGCCGCTTGATCTGACGGCTGACGGTAGACGGCGTACTGCCGAGCTGACGCGCGGCCACCGAAAAATTGCCGGCATCGACGACGCGCGCGAAAACCGCCATATCCGGCAGCAAGGCGAAAAGGTCGGTTGGGTTCATCGTGAGAAGCCCGTTGAAGGTGCGTCTATTAATGCGTTTGAGACATAAAAGCTGTGCACGGCGACCCGATTATCGCCTTCAGCGCAAAGTTCGACAATATGTGCGCAATACGTGCTCATCTGTTTGAGGTCCGCCCCGCCATGTCGAAACAACCACGCCTGCTTCTGCTTTCCGATCTGATGCTGCTCGCGGTCGCCGTGGTGTGGGGCACCAGTTACGGCGTCGTCAAAAGTGCCCTCGTGTTCTATCCGGTGCTGGGTTTGCTGACGATCCGCTTTGGCATCACCTTTGTGATCCTGTCGCCCGCGTTGCGCCATTTGCGCGCCGCCAATGGCCGCACGCTAAGTGGGGTGCTCATCGCGGGCGCCCTGCTGCTCGGCATCTTTCTCTGCGAGACCTTCGGCATTCTGCTGACGCGTGCGGCCAATGCGGCGTTTCTAATCAGTCTGTGCGTAGTGCTGACGCCGCTCATCGAATGGTGGCTGCTTAAACGCAGGCCGAGCCGCATCGAATGGATGGCGGTCGTCCTTTCGCTGTTCGGCGCCTGGCTGCTGGCGGGGGATGGCGCGCTGAGTTTCAATTCCGGCGACGCGTTGATTCTGCTCGCCGCGCTGCTGCGTGCGTTGAATGTATGCGTGACTAAACGGGTGATGCGCGACTCCGCGTTGCCGCCTTTGTCGGTGACCGCAGTTCAGTCGGGCGTGGTGGCATTCGGCGCCGCCGCGGTTGCGTTGCTGTTTGCGCCGCAACAGTGGCAGCCGATGCCGTCGCTCACCGGGCATGCCGTGTTCTGGAGTTATGTCGGCTATCTGGTGATTGCGTGCACGCTATTCGCGTTCTTCGCGCAGAACTTCGCGATCAAGCGCAGCAGCCCGACGCGCGTGTCGCTGCTGATGGGCAGCGAACCTGCCTTCGGCGCGCTGTTCGCCTGCATCTGGTTAGGTGAACGGATTTCAACGGTGGCGTGGATCGGCGGCGCGTTGATCGTCGTGGCATCGATTCTCGCGACGGTGCGATGGACGGCGCGGCGCGTGGGCTGCATCGATCAACTGCTCGGCGAGAGCGCCTCTTCTCGCTCCAGCGAACGCGTGCGCTTGAGTTCCGGAAAAAACCGCATCCACAACAAGGCGACGGCGATCGTCGCGACGCCGCCCAGCAGCACGGCCGGCTGTGCGCCCCACCATCCCGCTGTCACGCCGGACTCGAACTCGCCCAGTTGATTCGATGTCCCGATGAATAGCGAATTGACCGCGCTAACACGACCCAGCATGTCGCCAGGCGTACGCAATTGCACGAGCGACAGGCGCACCACAACGCTGATGGTGTCCGACGCGCCCAGCACCATGAGCGCGAAGAGCGACACGAAGAATTGATGCGATAAACCGAACACGATAGTGGCGGCACCGAACGCGATCACGCCACCGAACATCGCAGCGCCGGGCCGATTACGCAGCGGGAAATGGGCAAGCCAGATGGTGCCCGCGAGCGCGCCGATGGCGGTGCCCGAGCGCAGCAGGCCGAGACCGAGCGGGCCTGTGTGCAGGATGTCGCGTGCAAAAACCGGTAACAGCGCGGTCGCGCCGCCGAACAGCACCGCGAATAGATCGAGCGAGAGCGCGCCGAGTATCACGGGCTCCTTGCGGATAAAAGCGATGCCGGAGAACACCGATTCGAGCGTGACCGGCGCGCGGCTCGCCGGCTTGGCCTGCAACGGAATCGCCCACACGGAAGCCGCAGCGGCCGCGAACGTCAGCGTGCAAGCGAGATAGGCCGCGCCCGGACCGATGCCATAAAGCAAGCCGCCCAATGCCGGGCCCGCGATCTGGGCGGACTGATTCGCGGAGGTAGCCCATGCCGTGGCTTTGGGCAATTGCCCGCGCGGCACGACGGCCGGCAGTAACGAGGCAACCGCGGGAGATTCAAAGGCGCGGGCCGCGCCTACGCATGCGGCCAGCACATAGATGACCGGCGCACTGATCCAGCCACCGAAGGTGCCGAAGGCGAATAGCAATGCAGCGGCGCTTTCGAGGCTTTGACAGACGGCCGCGATCCGGCGACGGTCGTAGCGATCGGCGACGTGACCGACCACGAGCGTCAACAGGAACATCGGCAGAAATTGGGCGAGACCGACAAGGCCCAGTGCAAAGGCGCTATGCGTGAGCGCGTAGATGTGCCAGCCCATTGCCACGGCGAGCATCTGGAAAGACAGCGATGAGAGGATGCGGGTACACCAGAAACGTTGAAAGGCGGGGTGTCTAGGCAAACTGAAGCTGGGACCGCCGGTGGGATCGGCTGGAGGCTGGGGCATTGGTTTCTTGCTCTCTACTAGGCTGGCTCGGGCGGCTGGTAGTTTAGAGCAAGTTTATTTATTTGTTTTTTATACTTACGCGGCGCTTTCTTTTTGTAAGACTGTGGCAGCGGACCGGTGACCAGAGGCCCTGGCACCTGTCCACCCCGGATCACACGGAGTCCGACAAAACCTTGGGGCGATCACTTCCGCCCTGCTCAATGTGTGGGAGGCGTGCCAAAGCTGTGTGCCATTGGCTGAGTAACATCGAAGGCATAACGTCATGATTTAATTGGCTCATCTTCTTAGCCTTCATCAAGCTCAGGGGACGTGATCATTTCCGTTTTGCTCATGGAGCGGGTCGGGGCTTTTCTGGGTCGAGCGGAGGACGCCAGTGTCATCGAAATAGAAATTGAACAACTGGTACCACACCCCGTCTTCCAGATAGCGATAGCTCCATACTTCACGCTTCATCAATGGAAAGTAAGTGGTTTCCTCCGGGCGGCCGAAGTTGACCAGCACGTCTTTCTTAGTCCACTTGTCTACCTCTGCCCGATAGAACTCGCTCGGCTGAAGCACTTGCCGGACGCTGATCACGTTGCCCATCGCGTCGATGTCAGCAGCGGTGGTGACTTCACCCATCGGCTGTGTCGGCCACATCAGACGCTTCGCGCCGCCAGGCAGGTCGTAGACCTCACGCGGCTGGCCTAGTTTAGCGATGACATTGCCTTCCGGCTCGCCGGCCTCGAAGCGCTGCCAGGGCTGCGCACAGCCGCCGAACACTAGAACCGCCGCACAGCTCAGCGCGGCGCAGGTCATGCTACACGCACGCTGCAGCGTGAAGCACTTCCTTATCGCTCGATGGGATGTCATGTCAGACTCCGTACAGCAGGTCAGGCCAGATCTTTTGAGGGGAACGCACGAGATTCGTTTTGCAACCACCGCCTGGACAATGGGTTGCATGACGGCGGCCAGCTCCGTGTCGCGCCCACGGGATCCGCCGCTTAACCGGGTCCTTTAGCGCTCCCAGTTTCGACCCGAGCGTGTGCGCTCGCATCTATGTCTGCGCAGCGCAGAGGCCGCCTATAGCTGCTGCAGCGTTCGCGAATCGCCTTCACCGCCGAAGTACCTGCGCAGCGCTTCGATAAAAATTTCGTTGTCGCTCGTCGCACGGGCGAACAGGGTGAGTGATGACTTGAACTTCAGGTCATCCGGATATCCGAAAATTTCCTCGATCGAACGGTCTTTGACAAGGTTGACCAGTCGCGTCGCTTCCCGCAGCCGTTGGCCGAGTATCGGATGACGCAGATACGCCTCGGCCTCGGCCAGCGTCGAGATCGCGAACCGCTGCGCCATTGCGCTTGTCCCAAGGCCCTGGATCTGCGGAAATACGAACCACATCCAGTGGCTTCGCTTACGCCCGTCACGCAGTTCTTCACATACCTGTGCGTACACCGGCTCCTGGGCGTCGACGAAGCGCTGAAGGTCATAGGGATCGTCCATTTTGCACTCCGCGGTGACTGGCGGGAGAATCCACGCGTTCACGTCAATTCTCGCACCTGTTTTCCGCTTTGTCAGGCGTCCATGGTGGCCACTGCCCGGCTGGGCAACGCGGTGCCGCAAGTCCATTCAACGGTAGCGCATCGCGCAGAAATGCCATCCGGACTTTCAAGCGTTCGGCCCGGTTTGCTGGAAAGAACCGCCTCGTAGTAGCTTCCTTCCATGCTTCGGCCTTGCTTTCGGAAATAACCTTCCTCGTCCAGCTGGTCGATCACCGCGACGACAAAGTTCCAGTCCGCCTGTTGAACCTCGCCGTGCTCGCCCTTCGGTATCTCGAAGTCTGTCGGGCAAAGTTCAACGGAATTGGGAAAGACCCGTAGAGCATTGCGAACGCTTCGGATGCAATCCTGTTGAAGCGGTCACGTTTTCGGAGTTAGTCCATGTCCTGAGAACAACAGTTTTCCGGATTGGCGGGTTTGAGGACGGGTAGAAACGAAAACAGGCCCTGGAGGCCTGTTTTCATTGGTGTTCTGGCGGAGAGACGGTCCGCCAAAGCCATTTTTCTCCCGAACCGCATCGGACCTTATCAATCCTCCCAATACCATACCCACAAAGGCTATCAGGCCGTTCGCTCGGGACCCGATCACCCATTGATGGTCCGATAGAGTTCATTGCCTTCCCACAAAATCCAGTGCAAAATTGTGGGAACTTTTGTGGGAGGAATTTTGGCGCTACGCAACCTAACTGATCGCGAAATCCGGTCGATCAAATCCAAGCCGGGGATGCATCGCGTCGCTAGCGGACTCTATCTGCGCGTGACGGACACGGGGGCCGCGTTCTGGATGTTGCGCTACTCCAGCGCCGGTAAAGCTAAGGAGATGAGTCTAGGGAGATACGCCGACCACTCGCTAGCTGAAGCTGCCGCGAAAGCCACCGCGCTGCGCTTGACGCTGAAGCGCGACGGCGTCGACCCGCTGACTGAAAAGCGGCAGCAGGCCCAGCGCGCGCGAGGCACCACCTTCAAAGACGTGGCAGCCGATTTGATTAAGTCGAAACGCGATGGCTGGAAAAACGCAAAGCATGCTGCGCAGTGGTCGGCAACGCTGGAGACGTATGCCTATCCGAAGATTGGCGAGCGCGACGTCGCGACCATCACGACGGAAGACGTCCTGGAAGTTTTGAAGCCCGTATGGTCGGTAAAGCATGAGACGGCGACTCGCCTCCGCCAACGCATCGAAGCTGTGCTGACCGCAGCTAAGGTGCGAAATCTGCGCAGCGGCGAAAACCCCGCGGCATGGCGAGGGCATCTGCAGGCGTTGCTGCCGGCAATCCCGAAAACCCAGCGCGTCAAGCATCATCCCGCCCTACCCTGGAAGGATCTACCTGCTTTCGTTTCAGAACTGCGGGCCCGAGACAATATCAGCGCAACGGCACTGGCATTCACGATTTTGACCGCCTGCCGCACCGGCGAAGTGCTCGGCGCGCGATGGGGCGAAATCGATCTGGATGCAGCGCTATGGACTATCCCAGCCCCCCGAATGAAGTCGAAGCGGCCGCATCGCGTGGCGCTGTCCGCATCGGTGCTAAAGCTGCTTGAGACATTGCCGCAGGGCGGCGACGATAAGTTGATATTCCCCGGCGCAAAGCCTGAGCGCCCTCTTTCGTCGATGGCCATGCTCGAGTTGCTCCGCGGTGTGCGTCCCGGATTGACTGTTCACGGATTCCGCTCAACGTTCCGCGACTGGGTTGGCGAGGCGACTAGCTACCCCCGAGAACTTGCGGAACATGCCTTGGCGCACGTTGTTTCAGATGCCACCGAGGCTGCTTACCGGCGTGGCGACGGACTCGAGCGCCGCAAAAAGATGATGCAGGATTGGGCCGACTTTGCGGATGGCCACGGCAAGATTATCGAGATGGCCGGCACCTCGCGTGGTTAGCGCGCTCGGCAAATAGCTTGCGCTTTTACGTAGAATTGAACCGCGCACATCGGTGCGCAAACAGTAAAGCCGCGCCTAGATCGATGGATCGAAAACGGGTTCCCTCACCCGCTGGCGCGGCCCTTCTTTAAGGGGGCTTTGCGTGAGGGCGCGAATGAATAATTTCGAGAAACGGTTTATTAGCCGTGCGGAGGACTTAATTGACGATCTTTACGATATAGCAGGGGATTGCGATACTCGGAAATTATTTGACATTGGAAGATTTGGTTGGCTATTAACTGTTGGTCGGCATTATCCAGATGATGAATTTCTAACCGAAGAAGAATTTTCTATTCTTAGTGAGGGGGAGAGAATATGGAGACAATCCTTAGAGATTGAAGATGAAAGATTAGCTTTGGTTCGTGCGTGGATAGATGCAAGCAAAGTTGAGCGCGATATCGGTCTTGGACTCTATTGCTGCGCAATGCTGATGAGCGGTATGTACCGCAACGAAGATGAGGCTATTGTTCTGTTCAGAGTCGCAAGTGAGAGATATGCCTTTGCAATTATGGCCCCCATTGTCATCGACTTGGAGGCTGGTACGCATGGTGAGATTACCGGAGTAAAGAATCATGACAATAATCCGGCTGCAGAAATGGCACGGCGGAGGCATAAGGAGCATTACGAGTTATCGAAATATGCAATAGACCACTGGCACAAAAACATAGATAAGAAATTGTCGGCATCCAAGGCTGCAGAAGAATTGATCGGCATAGTTAAGTTGTCACACAAAAAACTTGCCGAATTAATATCGGCAGAAAAAAAGAAGGTGACTTGAACGTTTCCCGTCTGCGCAGAGCGGAATGTCTGCGCTCGGTGGACCCTATGCGCATGCAGGTAGCAACTCTCGACTTTATGTAAATAATGAGAAGCCATGTGTTCCCGGATGGGCCGGGGACGCTCACTAACCGATAGTGAGGAAACATGGCTGCACAACTTCAATCCGCTCTCGCGATCCTGCGCCGGAACCAAGTTCAAGACGCGACGGGTCTCAGCAAGTCGACAATCTACGCTCGCACTCGCGAGGGCACATTCCCCCGCCCCATTCAGTTGGGACCGCGCGCCGTTGGCTGGCGCCGTGGGGACATCGACGCCTGGCTCTCCGATCCGGCAAACTACCGCGCGGAGGTCGCAGCATGAGCGCCCTCTTCGCCCACATCGAGCCGGCCGCAGAACCGGGCTTCGTCTTCGTCCGCTCCAGCACCACGTCAAACCCTGAGCGCAAGCCGCCGATGATCGTCCGCCGCGACGAATTGAACGCCGTCCTTCTGATGCTGCTTGACGCAGCAAACCGAGCGGAGGCCGCTTAATGCAGCTGGCAATGAATCGCTCATTCCCAAATCCGCGCTTGACGATTAGGACCGTTGGGCCTATCCTCGACATCAGCGGTTGCGTAAGTGCGCGACCCATCACAGCCGAGAGGATTCTGATCATGAAGCACCCATTCCGTGCGGCGCTTGGCCGCCCCATTCCCAATGAGATATACGCCCCCGACTCCGATCGACTTGGAGAAACTGAAGCAGGAATTGAAACTCAGCAGCGCCGGGATGGCCGATCTGTTCGGCGTGCAAGGCGGTCGTCAGTGGCGCAAATATACCGGCGGGGAAACTCCGCGGGATCTCAGTCCGCATCTGTTGTTCTTCGCGATGGCGCAACTGGAGCTCGACTCCGAGACGATGGAACGCATTCTGAATCGGATGCGCGCAGTCGGAGCGACGATAGAGCTCGACAAGCCGTAATCCCGGCTGTCAATGCGTTCGCACCTCTCCCGAAAAATCTCACCCAAATCATTCGCGACGCCCTGCGCGCTGCTGCCATCTCGGCGACGCCTAACGATGCAATCGACGTTCTTGGCGATGCGCTTATCCGCTTGGCCGACCTTGCCCGCGCGGAGGTCCGGCAATGAGCGCCAAGGACAAGAAATCCGCCCTGCTGGGCCAGATGTCCTGCGACGCCTACGCGCTTCTGTCGGACGGCGCCCAGGCTGAACTGCGGATGCAGTTCAACGCGCTGAACGATGAGTTGCAGGAGTTGATTCCGGAGGAACGCCCATGATCGGTTCTCAATTTAACCGTGAAGCGCTCCCCCCCGTCGGTGACGTGCTGGCGCTGTTGAATCTGGAACCCGGTAGGCCGAACGGGTCGGGTTATGGGCAGGTTCGCTGCCCGATCCACGGCGAGAGCAACCCGAGCCTGTCTATCCACCTCGAGCGCGGTAACTGGCGATGTTTCGCGTGCGGCGAGGCTGGCGGCGACGTACTGGAACTGTATCGCCGTGCTCGGGGGCTGTCGTTCGCACAGGCTGCACGCGAGTTAGGCGCATGGGAGGGACGATGAATACGGCAATCGAGGAACGGGCATTGACGGAAGCTGACTGTAAAGCAGCCGCCGGACGCCTGTTCAAAGCGCAAAAGCTGGAAGGCTATATGCCGGTCGCGCTGCACGTGTTCTCTGACGCTGATGGTCGGATCATTCTTGCACGCGTTCGGATGCACAAGACTGACGCGACTGCCCCCAAGGGTTATAGCAAGCTGATCCGCCCGTTCTATCACGATGGCACGCAGTGGAAGCACGGCGAGCCTCCGCAAGCAGGCGGAAAGGTGCTTTATGGCCTTCGGGAAGTTTCGGCGTTTCCTAAGGCCTTAGTACTCCTACTGGAGGGAGAGCAGAAGGCGGACGCGGCGACGAAGATCGGCATGGGCCGGTTCGTTGGCGTCACGTCTGGCGGCTGCACCAGTGCTGGTGCTGCGGACTGGCAACCGCTGGCGGGCCGTCATGTGCTGCTGTGGCCGGATCACGACGCACCAGGCGCGAAGTACGCCGACGAGGTAACGGAGAAGCTGGAAGCGCTTGGAGGCACGGTGGAGCGGGTGGACGTGGCCGCTATGAGCCTGCCGGAAAAAGGCGACGTGATGGACTGGCTCGAGGTCTTCAAAGCAAGTCACGACCGGATGCCGACCGCTGATGATGTGCTGGCACTGCCCCGAGTCGGGGCGCGTGCAGCGGCCACGCCTAAAGATGGTGGCGAGTCGTCGGAATGGCCTGAGCCGCAGTCGCTCGCTTCAACCACGGACGCGCTGGAATATCCGGTTGAGGCGCTACCGCCGTGCATTAGGACCGCTGTAGAGGAGGTGCAAGGGTTCGTGCAAGCGCCCTTGCCGATGGTCGCATCGTCGGCGATCGCAGCGCTGAGTCTGTCGATTCAGGCACTCGTTGATGTCGAGCGAGCCGGCCGCCTGGCTGGTCCGGCATCGCTGTTCATGCTGACCATCGCAGAGTCCGGAGAGCGCAAGTCAACTTCAGACGGGTTCTTTACCGCCGCGGTGCGCGAGTATCAGTCCGAGCAGCAGCAACTGTTTGCGCCGGTCCTTAAAGACTTCAAGGCCGATCTTCAGGCATGGGAGGCCGAAACGGGCGGTGTCAAAGAGAAAATCAAGCAAGAGGCCAAGAACCGGAAACCGACCGACGCGCTCAAGGCGGACTTGCGTGACCTGGAGAACGACAAGCCGGAGCCGCCGCGCGTGCCGCGACTGCTGTATGGCGACGTAACTCCGGAGGCGCTCGCCTTCTCCCTTGGCAAGCAATGGCCGTCGGGTGGCGTCGTGTCGGCTGAGGCCGGCATCGTGTTCGGCGCTCATGGCATGGGTGCAGATAGCGTGATGCGCAACTTGGCGACGCTCAATGTCCTGTGGGATGGCAGCAACCTGACGATTGACCGGCGAACATCCGAATCATACGAGGTACGCGGGGCACGGTTGACGGTGGCACTGCAGGTGCAGGCGGCGACGATTCTGAGCTTCTTCGAGAGGTCCGGGACGCTGGCGCGCGGCACAGGCTTTCTAGCCCGGTTCCTGATTGCATGGCCCCAATCGACGCAAGGAACTCGGCTTTTCAAAGAGGCCCCCGAGCACTGGCCGCACATGGCGACATTCAATCAGAGGATCGCGGAGATTCTGCGCACGCCAGTTCCGATCGACGACGACGGTCATTTGCAGCCACAGATGCTCACTCTTGCGCCCGACACCAAAGCCGCATGGGTAGCGTTTCATGATGCCGTGGAAGTCCAGTTGCGCGACGGCGGCGACCTCCACGATGTGCGAGACGTGGCGAGCAAGTCGGCAGACAACGCGGCGCGTCTGGCAGCGCTGTTCCATGTGTTCAGCGGCGCAACGGGGCCGATTGGCCTGGATGCCTTCGAGAGCGCATCAAGCATCGTTGCATGGCACCTGAGCGAATCGAAGCGCTTTTTCTCCGAGCTTGCGTTACCTGATGACGTGGCGGACGCGGCGAGGCTCGATGCGTGGCTGATCGAGCATTGTCGTGCCGAACGCACGCAAATGGTCAGTAAGCGTCACGCCCAACAGTTTGGTCCCCTGCGCAAGGCCGATCCATTGAGCGCCGCACTCAAGGCCCTGGAGGATCTGGACCGGGTTCGCGTCGCCCGGGCTGGAAAGCAGATCCTGATTCACGTGAATCCTGCGCTACTGGATGGGGGTGTGAAATGAGCCTGACTGATCTTATCTACAAAAAGAGGAAAGCGCAGATTGCTACGGCTACACCTGCTACAGATGCTACAGATGGAATAAGAACCAAGCTATCTGTAGCAACAGTAGCAACTGTAGCTGTAGCAACGCCTATGGCATCCCCTGTTGATTCCGCGAACCGTAGCAAAAGTAGCAACTGTAGCCGTAGCAAACCTAGAAGTGCCGAGGCTGCCAACGACCCAGCGATGATTCCCGTCGATTGCATCGGGGCCTTGCAATCTGCTGACGGCGGGCTGTATCTGCCCTGGGGACCATGCCTTAGTCCTGGTGACGTGAAGCGGATGCGCGGCGAGCTTGTGGCGCTGATCGAGGAACTGGCCGACCTGGAGCAATGGGACTCAGGCCGCCGTGATGACGTTCTAACGCGGGCCATTCGCGGTCCGCTGGCCGACCTGATGCCGAACCTGCACCACTTCAACGAGCGGCTGTCGGAGGCCCGCGCGGAGGCGGCAGCGCGAGATGCAATGGACCGGCGGACGTGGAGGTTTGACCGATGACGGCCGACACGAGGGTGATACGCAGGGCCGTTCTCTGTCTGGCCCTTGCGTCGACCGGCACAGCGGTTTGTATTTCGGTG
This sequence comes from Paraburkholderia sp. RL17-337-BIB-A, assembly GCF_046025895.1. Lineage (NCBI taxonomy): Bacteria > Pseudomonadati > Pseudomonadota > Betaproteobacteria > Burkholderiales > Burkholderiaceae > Paraburkholderia > Paraburkholderia sp. RL17-337-BIB-A. The sequence continues at coordinate 3,058,882 of NZ_JARESY010000001.1, forward strand.
CTTGCCGGCTGGCAACGCGGCGGCTGGTTGTCGGAGCGCTTGCTGTGGATCGCGATCGCGGCTGTGCTGGTCGTAACCGCACACCTGCTGCCGGCGTTGTGCCGCTCTGCCCCGCTCGTTGTTCGTTGCGTCGGTGCTGTGCTGTGGGTCGGCTGCATGGGCGCAAGCTGTTACTCGCACGCGATGTTTTTCACGATGGCACAGCAGCACGCCGGGGAAGTGCGGGCCGCAGCCGTCGCGATGCCGACCGTCACGCCCGTGACCACGGCGGGGCGCAGTCTCTCCGACATCGCAATCGACCGGGCCAACGTGACGACCGCGCTCGCTGCTGCGAACGCACGGCGGTGCACGCGTGACTGTTCCGCGGTGCGCCTACAAAGCGTCTCAATGTCCGCCCGGCTCGACGCGCTCAACATCGAGGCCGACGAAGCCAGACGGCGGGAAGCATCCGACGACCGGCAGGCAGCGCAGCAGGATCGTGTGATAGCTCGACGTGACGATCTCCGCGCCGATCCGGTAACGAGCCGTCTGGCTGCATTCGTTGGCGCGACGCCGGGACGGATAGACCTGCTGGCAGGGCTGGCATTCGCGGCGGTGCTCGAAGGCGTTGCGTGCCTGTTCTGGCTCCTGGCGTTTCATCCAAGCTTTGCTACAGCTACAGATGCTACGGTTGTGCGTCACGCGGCAGTAGCGGCCCCTGATCCGGATCCGGTTACCGCCGCTATCGAACCCGAAGACGACGCGACGAGCCTTGCCCGCGAGATTGCAGCCGGCCGGGTGCGGGCCACCGTGCGGGACATTCGCCGACATTTAGGATGCAGCCAGACGAAGGCGGCGGAGCTGCGTCGGCGCCTGTCAGAGTCATCACCAACGCCTAACCAGTGTGCCAATCCATGAAGAAAAAGCCAGAACCCACCCTCGAATATCACAAGCCCAAAGTCGAGCGCATCCTGACCGATGCCGAGATCCATCGCATTGCTGGGACTCTACGGGACGATCGCGGATCGCCCGCAGACGCCCGGCTGCTGCTTGAACAGTTCGTGCACGGCTGCTACTGCGCGAGCGGGCCGTCGCCCGAACTGCTCATCTATCTCCGCGACGCTCTGAGCGACTTCCTTTATGGCGGGAAAACCCTGGATGCCGCACTGCATTTCAAGAAAGGCCGCGGACGCCCCAAGATCGATCGGGCCGTGAAAGTTGAGTTGGCAACCGCTGTGCTGCGCCACAGACTCCGGACGGGCTCCTCCCTCGAGGTGGCCGTCGAGCACGTGGAAGATGAGTGCGGGCTAAAGCGGACGGTGATCGCTGGAGCGTGGTCCGAGTGCAAAGAAAATGCCCGCATCCGGATTCGCGACCAACGGATGGAATTGCTCGAGCGGGACGAATCGGCCGGTAGTGACCTATGGACCGTTGAGGAAATCGCGACTCTCCGCGATATCTTCGGCGAAACCCTGCGCATGCCGGAGATGGTCGACAGCGACCGCTACGTCGCAGTCGAGCGGCCAGACGCGGAAACGCCGAAGCTCGATTCGTCGTCTATCGCGCGCCGGATTATAGAAGCCGGCAGGCGTGCTTTTGGGAAGTAGCCTTCTAGGCCGGAAAAATGCAGTGATTAAACCGGCGTGATAATCCGCGCTGCGTCGCGCATAGTGAGGTCATCGCAAGCCACAACGGATTAAACGATGACCCGACAAGCCAAGTCTCTCCCGGAAGCCGTAAAGGTTTTCGACGCCCTTCCCGACGATGCCCGCGTGCCCGCGGAAGTCGTTACGGCACTGTTCTCCATCAGCAATCGCACACTCGCCCGAAGGATTCAGTCCGGAGTAATCCCGGCGCCGATCCATCCGAATCCCCGCGCCTTCAGCGTCGGCGCGATCCGTCGCGCCCTGCGCACCTAACCCAAAACACCAGGATTCACATGAAAACTGATCTTATTGGCAACCTCACCGGTAAGCAGTCCTCACCGGATAAAAAGCCGACCGCTGGCACTGGTAACGCGATGGCATTCGCACAGTACCTGGGTCTGCCTGGCCGGGTCGCTGCAGCGGCAAAGTCGGCACCGGCAAAGGCCCAAGCAGTGGCAGCGAAGGCACTGCGCAAGCCCGCGGCGAGTCTGACGCCCGCCGCAAAGCATGCGCCCGCTCAAGGGAGCGCTAAGCCGGCACCGGCAGCGACCAAGGCAACCGCTAAGGCTACGAAGGCTGCACGCCGTCAAGCGACCGCAATGCCGTTCTCTGAGGCAATGGGCGGCTTTAAATCGGCAGCGCACGACCAACACGCCGGCACTACCGAGCTCTGGCCCGAAGTGATCGGCGGTGTTGCGACCGGTCGATTTATCAAAGTCCAACGCACCGAGACGACCGCGCCGAAGCTCGACGCATCCGCAGTGGGCCGCCAGATTGTCGCGGCAGGCGAACGACTGAACGGCAACAAGTAATCAACCCCAACCCAAGGAACGAACATGAGCGCCAAACAATTGACCAAGACCATCAACGCGCGCCAGTCGGAGCTTGACCGCCTGACCGCTGATATCGACCGCTGCACGTCTGCAATTGCTGCCGTAGACGAATCCGAGTCACACGTTACTGCGGCACGCCAGCGACGCGACGCCGAAGCCGCAGAAGCCTTTCTCGCCAAGCGTGACCCGGACGCGTCATTTAACGCCGAGCTTGACCGCGCCGAGCAGCAATCCGCGTCGCTGCGCGCAAGCGGTAATGCGGCACGTGGGGCACTTGCTGTCATCGAGAAGCGATGCGAGGAACTGAAAGCCGAGATTGCAGCGGCACGTGTGGAACTGACCGCTGTAGCACTAGCGGACATTGCGCAGCAACGGGCGAAGGCTCAAGCGGCATTCAATGAAGCTGTTGATGCGCTTCGCGGGCCGCTCGAAGAAATGAGCGCGTTCGACGGCATCACGCGGGTGCTGACGGGTAACTACAGTTGGTTCACCGGTTCGGCGATGTTGCTGGACGCGTTGAAAGGCGACGGGCTGCGCGTGTGGACGGAACGCGGGTTGCAGGGACCGGCATGGATGGGCGCAATCGCTCAAGGCTCGAGCGAAAAGTATCAAGCGCTGGCCAACGAACTGCGCACGGCAGGCCTGGATATCTGACACGTGGGCGTACTTACCAAAAAGCGCTATCGCGCACAACGGAGAAATCGAATGAACGTAGACAACGATCCGAGCACACTTTCACCGGCCGGCGAACGACTTCCTTGTCGCGACCCAGAGGCGAGCGCGGTTGCCACTCCCGCCCAGTGTGGTTCGATGCGGGCGGGCGATCCGCTTGCGACCTTCAGTCCGACCAAGGTGGCAGATCAACTGCAAGCGAGAACGGAGGGGATCATTCGCATGGGTGACCCTGTCGGCGGTCGGGTTGATGAGCCGCTGATCGACGGGTCTAATTCGCTCACGGACTAACCGATGCCAGCACCGAACTATTCTGCCCAGGATTTCTCCGACGTCATTCTGGCGCTGCTGCCGCGGGGACTAACCTGGCCGCGTGACCCGGACTCGGTCATGGCACAGACAGTCGGTTGTCTGTCTCCTACGTTCGCGCGCCACACGCTTTCGAACAATGAATTGCTCGTCGATGCATTCCCGGCGACAGCGGTCCAATTGCTCACGGAATGGGAAGAAACGCTAGGGCTGCCTGATCCATGCGCCGGCGAATCGCCGACCCTTCAGGGGCGCCAGGCACAAGTCGTCGCGCGGCTCACGAATAGCGGCGGCCAATCGGTGCCGTACTTCACGGCCTATGCGCAAGCGCTTGGCTATGACGTGACCGTAACGGAGTTTGCACCATTCCGTGCGGGTCAATCGAGTGCTGGTGACCCTTGTTGTAGCGCGGACTGGGCGTTCACTTGGAAAATAAATGCGCCAGCCGAAAGCATCACCTATTTCTGTGCAGGTTCGTCCTCTGCTGGCGAGCCGCTCGCTAGCTGGGGAAATGAAGTACTTCAGTGCGAGCTAAGCGGTGTCAAACCCGCTCACACCATTCTTAACTTCACGTACGGACAGTCGGGGGAGCTGGATATCTCGTTCGTACTTGGCGAGTCCTCCCTTTTGTGAACCCATACCGATAAGGATTATTGATGTTTCCGACAGATCAACCAACCGCAGTATCGACGCTGCCAACGCCGGCGTCAGCGGGCACGCCTGGTTTCTTCACGGGAGGCAACCCAGCCGGCGGCCAACCGGCCACACTCGTCGACGCCGACTGGCTGAACATGCTTCAGCAGGAGCTGCTCAACATCGTGACTGCGGGTGGATTGACACCCAGCAAGACGACATACAACCAGGTTCTGTCAGCGATCAAGCGCATTGGGCAAAACACGCTTGTGCTCACCGACACTGGGAACGCGAACGCATACGCAGCAGCGAACCCGGTTCCATTGGTCGTGGGAACATGGGCCGACGGCGTAGTGCAGGCGGTGAAGATCGCGCACGCCAACACTGGTGCGTCGACCTATGCGCCGGACGGCCTGACTGCCATCCCGATCTATGGTCTAGGCCTGCAACCGCTTCAAGGCGGCGAGTTGGCGCTGAACGGCACGGCCATTCTGATGCACGCGACCATCGCAGGCGTGAACAGTGGCAATCCGATCTGCGTGCTGATGGAATGCGCCGGCGGTGCACAGCAGGTTGCCCCCGCTACGCAGAGTAATCAAGCAGTTAATCTGGGGCAGTTCGGCTCGTCTCTCGCAGCCAACGGCTATCAGAAGCTCGCTAGCGGTCTGATTATTCAATGGGGTGGAATAGGATCGATTGCGGCAAACGGGTCGTTGCTCATTACATACCCTATTGCGTTTCCTACTGCAGTGCTTGGACTTTCCGCTACCGCGGGCGCGACCTCTACGGCTTCGTCGTCAATCAACGGAGCGAATATCCAGGGATCGCCAAACCAGAAAGCCAATTTCTATGTATATAACAGCAGCGCGAGCGTTGCGACGCAAGCTGGCATATTCATCGCGATTGGGTACTAAAGGAAAATCATGGGACAAAAATTCGCAGCATATAACGCGCAAGGTGCGATCATGGCTTTCTACGACAGCGTCGACAGCCCCGTGCCGGAGGGTGTAACCGCCATTGAAATCACGGATGCGCAGTGGCAAACCTGCATCGCGACGTCCGGTTACACGGTGGTGAATGGCGCACTCGTCGCGCCGACGCCACCGGCTCCGCCGACCGCCGCACAGATCGCGGCACAGGCGCTTATCCAGTCGGCTCAAACTGCAATGGCCGCCGGTATCTCGATTGTCAGCACCGGGACACCGGCACTCAACGGCACCTATGCGTGCGATCAGTTGAGTCAGATGGACATCATCGCCATCGAGACGAGCCTGAACGCAGGCAAGGGCTTCCCGGGTGGCGCGACGACATTCAACTATCCGGACGTCACCGGCGTGATGCACTCCTTCACGGAGGCCGACTTTACGAACTTCGCCGCCGCGGTGCGCGATTTCGTTTATGGCTGCAAGAGCGTGATTGCTGGCGCATCAACGACGCTTCCTAGTTCTGCCGTGACCATTGCGTAATGACCAAGCACTGGTGCCGCTTCGGTGGCGCCAAGTGCATATCACAGAGATTTGATATGAAACGATTGTATGCACGATTCGTGCTGTGGATGATCCGGCCGGCGCTCGAACTTAGCCGGCCGAACGTGAAGATTAGTGTGCGGCAGGAAGGTCCAGCAGTACCCGGATATCGATCGAATCCGACCGGTAGGTAAACACGCGTTCTACTACCTGAAAGACTTGGATGCCTGAATCGCCGGGCAACTCAATGTGATCCCCGACATCCGGGAATGGTGCCCCGGCGACGTATGAAAAGTGATCGTTCGGAATCCCAGTGCGTAACGTGATCGCTTGTTCAGTGAACTGGAAGTTGATGCTGATGTCCATGCGTGCCCCCCCGCTTTGTTGTGGTTGAGGAAGTGAAGCGCTTCGATTCTCGCACGGCGGCGGTACGCACCTTTTACTTTCGGGACCGTCGACGTGGAGCTTACATATAGCTTGGGTCCTCCGCCGACGAGTTGCCCCTGCGGGCACGCTAACTCGCGATATTCGCCCAGCCACAGGACGAAAAAAGTGTCCGCACTGTCCGCAGTCTGGACCCGCAAACCTTGATGGGACGGCCCTGCAAATCGGTGCGGACATTTCAAATGTGTCCGCACAGTGTCCGCAGAATGTCCGCAATTGATTGAGCCGTCGAATAGACGGCGCGCCAAGCCTGTGAGTGGCGCGCTCAGAGAAACCCAGGCAGCCGCTCACGCTCATGGACGCCGCTTCGCATCCTTCCCGGAAACTCCGGGTGCGGAAGGCGGCGGGGAGCGGCAACCCAATGACCTGCGGCGCTGGCAACGTTCTGTTGACCGGAACCGACAACCCCAGTACACTCCGCGCCGCGGGGTGGAGCAGTCTGGCAGCTCGTCGGGCTCATAACCCGAAGGTCATAGGTTCAAATCCTATCCCCGCAACCAACATATGAAGCCCGTCAGGCAAACGCCTCACGGGCTTTTTGCTTTTCTTCCCGGTCTCGGGCGTCAGCGGCGGCAGGGGGTGGCACGACGAAAGGACGCCTCGGCGCCTTTTTTTGTTTTCAGACTATCATCCAACGTCAATTCTCCACTGCGCTCCGCTAGTCATGAAAAGCTTCCGAGAACTGCTAGACGAATACTTTCGCGAGCATCCCGAAGATCATAAGCCGGGGCCGGACGAGGCGATTGATCAATGGTTGGCGGACAATACTGACGAGCTGGTCCAAATGTTCTCAGCCTCGCTCGCGCGAGACCTCGATGCTAACCAGCGGAAGCATGTGGATTTGCTTCGCTCGGACATGTCCGGCTTTCAGAGTCGCTTATTGGATACGTGGAGCGCTCCTTTGGTGCGTCTGGACTCTCTCATCGGGATGTGTCAGGAGATCGGCAGCGAGATTAGTTCCGAATACAGATCCGCAGGGAAGTGCACTCCTTCGCCGCGACGAAGCATGACTACTCGCCTTCATGCTCGCGCCGTGCAGATCGCTAACGAGGTGGCTTGCCTAGCAAAAGGTGGTTATGCGGATGGGGCAATGGCGCGCTGGCGATCGCTGCATGAAACAACGGTGATCCTCACGTTCCTCGGCAGACACGACGACGAGCTTGCAAGCCGATTTGTTGATTTTCAGGCGATCCTTCGCTGGAAGGCCGTCTGCGAATATAACGAACATCACGCTGCACTAGGATTCGATCCAATCCCGTCCGATGACATAGACCGCTACGAACGTAAGCGCGATTCAGTGGTAGCGAAGTATGGCGACTCTTTCAAAAGCGATACTGGGAACGGATGGGCTTCCGAGGTCCTTAAGCAGAAGCGAGTGACGTTCAGGGATATCGAAGACTTCGTCGACCTGAGTTACCTTAGGCCGCAATATGGTTTTGCCAGTAAAAACATCCATTCCGGCGTCGATAGCATCGGTTACAAGCTCGGGTTGTCGATGTCGAACCAAGAGGCGCTGCTTTACGGTCCGTCTAACGTAGGCCTGATCGAGCCTATTCAATGCACAAGCTATTCGCTGATCGTCGCTACCAGCGAATTGATTGACACGGCACCCCACGACGAGCAAGCCATCATGGAAAGTGTTTTATGGCGCTGGCATGGAATGCTCAAAGACGAGTTGGTCGAAGCTGACAAGGCACTACGCATCAAGGGACAAGAAGACAGCCAGACTATCGACGACCGCTAATGGAGTACGGTCTTCCGCTTCCTTCCTGGGAAATCCGGGCGTGGACGACGGCAGGCGCCGACACCCAATGACCTACGGCGCGCCGTTATCCAAACGTATAGGCGCACGATACCTGCGGAGGGTTGCCGCAACCGTTCGTAGAATGGTTTTCTTTCGGTCGTCCCGCTATCTTGATTACGTGGAAGTACGCGGCTCGCCCCGGAGCCCTGCAACCATACGTCCCACTCGCGATTCCCCGTCGCGAGTTTCGGCCCGCCCAGCTTCGGCTGTCGCGGGCTTTTTGTTTGCTGCCTCAGCCGGCAGCCGCTCATGCTCATGGAAGCCGCTTCGCATCCTTCCCGGAAACTCCGGGTGCGGACGGCGGCGGGGAGCGGCACCCTCAAACTGAGAGTCAGGGCTAAAAACAGATTTGAAATCCGAATGGACGGCCCCGCCATGTGCGGGGTTTTTTCCGTTTCACGAAAATATCCGAGACGGTCGTCGGCACTCGAAACCAATCTGAATCGTTGCCAGATTTTTCGTTACGTAACGAAAATTTGAGGTTGACCCCGCTGCTGGCCCAGAGCCGGCACGAGGCCAAATCTTGCCGAGTGTTGGCAGGCGCGCATTTATGGGGCGCAATCACGTGCCATTGAGGAGCATTGCCGGTAGAGTGACTTTGCCTCACCGGTCCTGAGGCAGAAGCAAGCCGTGTCTTTAGGCCCGCTCTGGCCCATGTGGTCGTGCGGGCTATTTTTCGCCTGTGCGGCATAGACCGCCACATTGGAAACCGCCATGACAACCCTGACGCTCGATCAATTCCAGTCGCAACTCTCGAAACTGCTGCGTGATATCCCGTTCGGTACAACTGCTGACCTCACGGCATTCGCGGTTGCGTATTGGCACGGGCAGCAGGTGGCCTACGCTTTCATAAACCACAACGGCCGGCTCCAGATCGAAGACCGATTTGACCTCGGCGAGTATGAATGGGAGCACTGGCATGACCAATTTTCCGCATGGATCGATCTGCCGGCGTTCAGTGTCAGGCCAGAAATAGCCGAAATAGCTCGGGTTGCGCCGCAGCGTGTCGTACCGTAATGCGCGCCAGGGCGCCCTGAAGGTCGACTGGATAATTCACATCCTCACCGCCGGGATATAGCCGATAGCGACAGATTGAGATCGTGGCGGCCGTTTTCCATTGACGTGTCGCAAGCAGTCGAAACGCGGGCATCGATTTTGCGGTAAAGGAGATGCGATCGAGTCGCGAGGGGGAAAGATCATGATGAGACTATTCGGCATATTGTCTTTAATTGCCGGTGTCACGGGCTGCGTGGCCGCTCCGCCGTACGGCTATGGCTACGGTGATCCCGCGTATGGGTATGGTCCCGGCTATTACGCGCCACGCACGAGTGTTGGCGTCGGCGTCGGTGGCGGCAGTTTTGGCGGTGGTGTGGGCGCGGGTGTCGGCGTCGGCTTCTGAGCACTTGGGCGATCCCGAAAACTTCCAGACCTCCCCGCCGGAGGGCTTTTTCCCGCCCAAAAAAGAAGCCGCAGACATAGCCGCGGCTCGGAATCACACGCGCTCGGGCATCGCTCCGACGCCCGGCGAATCCTATACAGTCCATACAAATTAACAAGTGTTCTGGAAGACCAAACTGCTATGCCGTCGCCGATCGGGGTTTTCGATTTCTGGCGGCATCATCAATGCCTATGGTGCATCCAGCCCATGTGATGCGCATCGAGCCACTGAGACATCCCCTCACCCTTGTGGTCGCGCATGTAACGTCGCGCCAGCATGACCGCCGCAACGACCAACACGACCGCTAGGCCCACTAAAAAGCTAATCATTGAATCAGTCATGGCAGCCTCCTTGCCCCGTTGCGACCATGCTTACATTGTAGGCGCCGCACAGGCTAACCCGGGTGGTTCACTTTTTCGTTAGCCAGTCCCTCGCCCACGGTATTCCTGTTCCCTCTGTTCCCGGTCTGTGTGACGCAGTGGGAACACGACAAACCCGCGCCAGCGTTGGCTGTTCCCGGTGTTCCCTCTGTTCCCGGTGCTTTTGTTGATGGCGACAGGCTCGACTGGCTAGTTTCCAAGCGTGAGGTTTCCACGGAAATGGCCGTTCTGGATTGTCGGCAGCGCGCATAGAATGGCGCGGCCTAACCGGAGATTGAACGATGACGACGCTAAAAAGCCGAGTGGCTGCGACAGACAAAAAGATCAACGAGATTAAGGAGGCCCGCAAGGCATCCGACAAGGCACGACGCCAGCAGTACAAGCAGAGCAAAGCCGATCACGACCGCAAGGTGATGCTCGTCGGTGAAGCGGTGCTGCGTCGCGTAGATCGCGGCGAGATGGACGAAGAGGAATTCAAGCAAATGATGGACGAGGCGTTATCCCGTCCTGCTGACCGGGCGCTGTTCGATCTGGAGTGAGGGGTACCGCAGCGTTACTGTCACGTGACACACCTGCGAACGGTTCGCAGATAGGTGCGGTCGCAACCAACTACTACACCTGGGAGTAGCGCCAACGATGGCGCGAACAATGCTCCATTTGCACGTCTGTTTGCGTAACGACGAGTCGTGTCTTAGGCCTATCCTTTACTCCGTCGAGAACAAGGCGACGGGGTTAGAGGAGAAGAGCGGCCCCTGCGGCCCGAGTGTGGCCGCAGGGAGTACGCCGTTCGCTCAAGCGTAAGCAACTCGCGAGGGCCATTCTGGACGACTGGTCGATGCTTTGGGTAATTTGGTGTCCACCAAATTATTGTGGGCACCAACGTGGACAAAACATCAAGCGCACGCACCAAGCGGCCGAATTTCTCGCTCGAGTTCAAGAGGCACCTGGTCGAGCAATCCTTTGAGCCGGGTGCATCGGTTGCCCTGATCGCGCGCGGCAATGATGTCAACGCGAACCTGCTCTTCAAGTGGCGGCGAGCGTATCTCGAGGGAGCGTACGGTCTGCCGACGCTGTCCGAGCAGGCGGAGTGCGAGATTCCGCCGTTATTGCCGGTGAACATCATCGACGGTACGTCTGTACAGGCGCCGCCGCCAACGGTCACTACAACTGAGCCGCTGGAGAGTGTCTGCGAGGTGGAGTTCGAGCGTGCACGCCTGCGCATTCGCGGCGAGGTCTCGCCGGAGACACTGCGGCTGCTGATTCGCGAGCTGTCGCGATGATCGGTCTGCCGGCGGGCACACGCATCTGGATTGCCGCGGGGGTGACCGACATGCGTTCCGGGTTCCAGGGCCTGGCCGCCAAGGTACAGACGGCGCTTCAGGAGAATCCGCTGGGCGGTCACGTGTTCATCTTCCGCGGCCGTCGAGGTGATCTGATAAAAATTCTTTGGGCTACCAGCGACGGGCTATGGCTGCTTGCAAAGCGGCTCGAGCGTGGCCGCTTTGTCTGGCCGCAGGCCGATAGCGGCAAGATCCATCTGACCCAGGCCCAGCTGTCGATGCTGCTTGAGGGCATCGACTGGCGGCAGCCACGCCGTACCGCCGAGCCACTGTCGATGTTGTAAACCGCGCAACACCTGCGTAAACTGCGTGGCATGTCTGATGCCAGCGACCTTCCTGATGACATCGATGCACTCAAGGCCTTGTTGCTCGAGGCGCGGGCGTCCCTGGCCGAGCGCGATCTGGAAATCGAACGGCTCAAGGCACAGATCGACAAGCTCAAGCGCATGCAGTTCGGCCGCAAGTCCGAGAAACTGGACCGGCAAATTGCGGAACTTGAGACCCGACTGGATGATCTGACCGGCAGCCGTGGCGCAGCCGAAACGCGCGAAGCACAGGCCGGCGGCAGGAGCAGGTCCGACGCGCCCGAACGTGCTTCGCGCGAGGCGCTCCCGGACCACCTGCCGCGTGAGGAGCACGTGCTCGAGCCGGAGCCAACCTGCGCCGAATGCGGCGGCCAGATGCAAGCGCTGGGCGAGGACGTCTCCGAGCAGCTCGGCCGCATCGCGGCAGCGTTCAAGGTCATCCGCACCATCCGGCGCAAGAAGATCTGCGCCTGCTGCGGTCGCATCGTTCAGCCGCCGGCACCGAGCCTGCCGATTCAGCGCGGCATCGCGCACCCAAGCCTGCTTGCCGAGATCTTTGTGGCCAAGTATGCCGATCACCAGCCGCTTTACCGGCAGTCGGAGATCGCTGCACGCGAAAACGTCAAACTGGACCCGGCGAGCATGGGCCGCTGGGTTGGTCAGTGCGAGGCGCTCGTCGATCCGCTGGTGAAAGCGCTGCGCCGCTACGCGATGGGCGGCCTCAAGATCCATGCGGACGACACGCCGATCCCTGTGCTCGCGCCGGGCAACAAGAAGACAAAGACAGGCCGGCTGTGGGTCTATGTGCGTGATGACCGTCGGTCCGGTTCGAAGGAACCAGCCGCCGTCTGGTTTGCGTACTCGCCCAACCGGCAAGGCGTCCATCCCCAGCGCCATCTGACCGGCTTCAGCGGGATCCTGCAGGCAGACGCGTATTCGGGCTTCAACGAGCTGTTCCGGGACGGCTCGATGCGCGAGGCAGCATGCTGGGCGCACGCGAGGAGAAAGCTGTACGACATTCACGTGCGCACGCCGTCTGAAACCACGCAAAAGGCGCTCGACTATATTGGCGAGCTCTACGGCATCGAAGCCAGTATCCGCGGCAAGCCGCCTGCCGAGCGGCTGCGTGTGCGGCAGGAGAAGGCCAAACCGCTGCTTGAAACCTACGGTGCATGGCTCAGGGCAAAGCTCCAGATGCTGTCAACGAAGTCGGATACGGCCAAGGCCATCAACTACTCGCTCAATCAATGGCTCGCGCTGACGCTGTACTGCGACGATGGCACGGTGGAGATAGACAACAACATCGCGGAGAACGCGCTGCGCTGTGTCTCACTGGGACGAAAAAACTTCATGTTCGCCGGCTCTGACAGCGGCGGTGAGCGGGCAGCGGCGATGTACTCGCTGATCGCCACGTGCAAACTCAATGGCGTCGATCCGCGTGCTTACCTGTGCCATGTGCTGACCTGCATCGCCGATCACCCGATCAACCGCGTCGACGAATTGCTGCCCTGGCGCGTTGCCGCACACCTGCAAAATCCGCCCCAACCTGCGGTTCCGACCGGTTGAACAACAGCGGTGGACAGCACGCCCCGATCGCCCGGAACGGCTCACACGCGCTGAGCCAGTAGCCGACTGCACCTGGGACAGCGGTCCGTTACCCGGTAACGCTGAAGGGCTACCGTCGAACCTGGAAGTAGGTATCCCATTCTGCGGAGTCCGGATCGAGCCTGCGCACGATAGCCGCGTCCGCCCGCACTACCAGCCGCTCCAGCATCTCACGCTTCGTTACCGAGTAACGGCGTGCCAGCCGTGCGAGCGCGAGATCGGCTTCAGTGGTCACCCACATATCAAGCCGCCGCTCCCCGTTGCCATCGTTTCCAGCTGTCGCCCGCCTTGCCCGGAAGGCGGCCTGCCGCTCCGCTGTTGTTTGCGCCATCGGTTTCTCCTCGTCGTTGTTACCCGGTAACGATATGTCTGAATTCGTTACCGGGTAACGCAAAATACCCAAAGGAGATAGCATGTCCCGCTTCACATCGCGTCGTCCAGAAAAACCCGAACGGTCCAAGCGAGGCGCTTACGCTCAAGCCTCAAGTTCGCAAAAAGTTCTTGTGTGCGGTAACGAACAGTTCTATGCTTCGATCCGTCACGCAAACAAACGTGACCGGGTTTGGCGACCTGACTATCGATAGGCGGACAACCGCGGTACCGCGGTTTTTTTACGTCCGCACGCCTTTGCGCGCCCTTCACAATGGGTGGGCCTGGGCGGGGAGACCTTCGGGTCTGCCGGTTTCCTATCGAGCCGGTTCGCCAACCCCGTCCAGTGCCCGCCCACCATTCCCTTGGTCGGCGGAACAACAATTAAGTAAGGACCGACCATGAATCAATTTGTAAGCATTACTGATGATATCGGGGTGCAGGGCTCCGCTGATGCCATCGATCAACCCCGCAAGTTTGCACGCTTTGAAGAAGCCATGTGTCTGGCAAGCAATGCGTTCTTCAACATCGAGCAGTTGCTTCTCATCCTCAGAGGAGATATCGACGGCTGCAAAACCATCGATCAAAAACGTGTCGTCTCACTTATTCAAATCGGCATCGATCTTACGCATATGCAGGGTGAACTTCTCGGGCAAGAAGCCGAAGCCTTTGAGGAGGCGAACCGTGGCTAAGCTCCCAACGTTCGACCATAACCCGCCAGAAGGAACGGTGACGGTGACTCACCATAACTACGCCATTCGCGACTATGCGGAGATCCGCTCCGGCCAACTAACTGCTCTTCTATCGTTGATCCACCGGTCCAAATTGAACGAGGACGATATGGATATGGTCATAGTCCACGGCTTGGCCGAGGATCTCGCTCGCGAGGTTTCGGGCCTTGTTGAGCTCTTTACGCGCACCGATTGTCTGGAGGCGAGTTGTGCATAACGACGCCCGCCACTTCTCCGAAAATACCCCGCAACTCGAAACCGAAAAGCGGGAGGCGCATTTTTCCGCCTACGTTGATGAGGCAATCCGCCAGGCACTGCGAGATCAACCCGCAGAGCTGCCCAATGATTCAACCGTCATCTATCACCGCTCCTTTCCAATCGGATCGGCGCTCGCTGACATCTTTACGCACCGCGCCGTGCGTGATGGCCATCCGCTGTCGCTCATTCAAGTGATTGACCAATTGACGGACGCCTCTGTCCCGGACGAAACGCCCGAACAGCAGGCGCGCCGTGGGATTCTCTGCGGGCTTTGCTGGGAGCTTGTCGGGATTCTGAACATGGGTGGGAAAGGCGGATTCAAGTTCAACATGCACGACGAAGGCCGGATGCTCATGGATGGCGTTCAACGTGGCCGGGAGGCTGACACCAGGGTGGCTCGCGCGATGACCGAGGAGGAGGACGATAGCGATTCTTGAATGCGAACGCACGCCGCGCGTTGTCGGAACGCACAAGCGGCCCTTTGATGGGCCGTTTGCTTTTACGAGTCCAGAGGACGCCGTGGGATTAGTTGCGGGCGCAACTAAGTGCGCCGATGCAAACTTGTGGGAATCTTTGTGGGAAGATTCGAGACGAGGACCGTCTGACAAGGCTTTGCGACGAATTCTGGCGGAGAGACGGGGATTCGAACCCCGGATAGGTTATTAACCTATACACGCTTTCCAGGCGTGCGACTTAAACCGCTCATCCATCTCTCCGGCGGGGAGCCGAATTATAGCAAACTTCACGCCCTGCGCCACACCCCTCTCCAAACCCGCAAAACATGCTCACTCAAGGATGCCGGATGTAGTCCACCAGCGCCCTTGTATAAGCGTCCGGTTTCCGGTCCACCAGACTCACCCCGATCGCCACCAGAAACCCCGCCGGCACGCCGAACACGCCGGAGCTGATCGGCTCGATCCCGAACCACCGTGCGCCCGCGAAGCCCGTCATCTGCGTGAAGAACGGATACGTCGACACGATGTAGTAAATGCACACCACCAGTCCCGCCATCATGCCCGCCACCGCGCCAAGCCGCGTCGTGCGCTTCCAGAAGACCCCCAGCACCAACACCGGAAACAGGCTCGAAGCCGCCAGCGAAAACGCCGCCCCCACCAGAAACAGAATATTCCCGGTGTTCAGCGACGCCACATACGAGGCGAACAACGCGACCCCCAGCAACAGAATCTTCGAGATCGTCACGCGCCGCTGGCTCGAGGCCGTCGGATCGACCATGTGATAGTAGACGTCGTGGGACAAGGCATTGGCGATGGTCAACAGCAAGCCATCCGCAGTCGAAAGCGCGGCGGCCAGCGCGCCCGCCGCAATCAGCCCGGACATCACATACGGCAGCCCCGCGATCTCGGGCGCGGCGAGCACGACCATATCCGGCTGCATCTGAATCTCGCTCCAGCGCACGATTCCGTCGCCGTTCGTATCGGCGAGGCTGATCAGACTCGGTTCGACCTTGCGCCACTGTGTGAGCCATTGCGGCAAATCAGCGAAGTGATGACCGACGAGATTCGTCAACATCTCATACTTGATCAGCACGGCCAGCACCGGCACCGTCAGATAGAACAGCGCGACGAAGAACAACGTCCAGCCGACCGAGCGTCGCGCGGACGCCACCGAGGTCGTCGTGTTGTAACGCGTCAGGATGTGCGGCAGGCTCGCGGTGCCAAGCGAAAGGCACAGCAGCAGCGACAGGAAATTGCGCTCATGCGTGCGCCGGTCCTCATCACTCGTGGCGGGAAACGGCTCGTGCATCGGCACCGGTGCCGCCGCGCGCATCAGCATCTCGTCGCGGCGTTGGGTCCAGACGATCTGGGCGGCGGCGGCGTCGCGTGGAAACTGCTCCAGCGCCCTCTCCCGCTCCTTGATCTCGCGCAGCGGACCGTTATGACGCCGCAAGTCCGCCACTTCCTGGGTGAGGCGCAGCTTCTCGTCGACGAACGATTGCGGCAACGTATCGAGCCGCGTCTGCATCAGCGCGGCGCGCCGGCGGTAATCATCACGTACGGTCTGCTCGAGTGGCGCGTCGCGCACCTGCTTTTCGAGCACCTCCACGCGTTCCATCAAACGGCCGTAGTTGAACTGCGGCACCCAGCCGAGGCCATCCTTATGCGCGATCATCGACACGGGAATCAGAATCGCCGCGATCAGGATGATGTATTGCGCGACCTGGGTCCACGTCACAGCACGCATGCCGCCCAGAAACGAGCACACGAGAATGCCCGCCAGTCCGCAGAAAATGCCGACGGCGAAATCCACGCCGATAAAACGCGTCGCAATCAAGCCGACGCCCTGGATCTGCGCGACCAGATAGACGAACGAGCAAAGGATCGCGGCTAACGCGGCGAGCCCACGCACGGCGTTGCTCGAAAAGCGCGTGCCGAGAAAGTCGGGAATCGTGTAGCGCGCGAGCTTGCGCACGTACGGCGCCAGCAGAAACGCGACGAGGCAGTAGCCGCCGGTCCACCCCATCAGGTAAGCGAGACCGTCATATCCGGTCGCATAGATCGACCCGGCAAGACCGATGAACGATGCCGCGGACAACCAGTCGGCCGCGGTCGCCATGCCGTTGAAGGCGGACGGTACGCGCCGCCCGGCTACGTAATACTCGACGAGGTCGGAGGTGCGCGACAGCAAGCCAATCACCGCATACACCGCAATCGGCACGAACAGGAACACATAGCCGATCCACACGCCGGGGCCGGTGTTCCGCTCGATGCGCCACATCACATAGATGAATAGCAGGAAGCCGAGCGTATAAAGCGCGTATGAGCGGATCAGCCGGTTCGTGAGCGTCATCGGCTCAGTTTCCACGCGCGGTGGGTGCGGTGGAATCGGCACTGGCACTGGGACCGGCACAGGCACTAGTACCGGCGCTGGCGCGGCTAGCACCAGCATCCGCCTCAAAAGCACGTTGCAGACGGCGGTCGGCGCGCTGCATCAGCACGATATAAACGAGGATCAACGCGACATAAATCAGAATCGCCCCTTGCGCACCAAAGTAGAACGGCAAGCTGAAGCCGCCAAAGCGCACTTGCTCCAACGCCGGCGCCACCAGCGGCAAAACGAACGACACCATGAAGCCCACCGTCATCAACGTCGCGATCAACGCGAGATTGAAGCGCCAATACTTTTGATGCGCGCGCGCCATCGCTGCCGAGACCGCAGGGGGTTCGGGCGTGGGGTTGAGCGTAGCGTGAGAGGAGTGGTGCGGCGTGGCCATGCGCCTATGTATCAAAAAGCCACCGGACAGGCAATCGGGATTGTCCGCGCGGTGGCTTTAACTGCAAGGCAATGCACTGGACTCGGCATGTCCACGCAAGCGGAGTTGTTTTCGCTCTTCATTCAGGCATTGGGGCATCAGGTGGGGTGAGCGGCCGCGACTATGTCCGGCCGCCGTTCACGGCAAGTCAGTTTGTCGACAGCAGCGCCGGCGAATCACCCATATGTGTCCGCGCGGGACACACCTTGGGCACCGCACGCCTCATCGACAGGCATCTCAACCCTTTGGCTTGTATTCGTACGTCTTTGATGCCATGGGCGTATATTTTCCCCCTCGCCGGGAACTCGGTCCCGGTAACTCGACTTCACCCTTTTCCGCCAGCACACGTACGGTAACCACGCCTTGTTTATCTTTGCTTATCACTGCTTCCGCCGTACCCAGCTGCCCTACTTCCTGGTTTGAAACATGGTAGTCGAAAACATATGTGCCATGATTTCTCGCACCTTGGTAATCGGTAATGCGTGCGTCCAAAGGCTGAGGATCCGATGGCTTCAAAAATTTTCCACGCGCTGACGGCGCCTCATATTTTCCGTTGTAAACGATGACGGAAAACGGATACTTATTGCCGACATGGACGAGGTCATTGTTATTGCCAGCATAATTATGAGGATCCGTGGACGTCTCATTCTTCATTTTACTGCTTGCGTATCGAATGGCGTTTGCGCCGTCATGAGACGTAATCCAGCCATCCTTTCCCTCGCCGTAGGTTCCCGCATGATAAGCATAGAAATGGTCGGTATCCGAAGCGTACATCATGGTGCAGCCACTCATGGCGCCTCCAGTCACGACAACGGTCTGCCCCGGTTTCAGATTTTCATACGGAACTCTGATCGCACCGACGCCATTTCGGCCGTTAGCCAGTTCGATGACATGCACCTTATCGGAGAGTCGCTTTCCTGACGGTCCCCACTGATCTCCCAGACGGACCTTGCTGTGGCTTGACTCCGAGGTAACTTGCGAGCCGTTCCCTACCGTCAAGACGTCCTTTAATACTTCGGGGATAGCGTCCTTCGCCGACACGGTGTGCTCCGTGTTAATTCCGTAGCTCATCCCTCCCTCCCCGTCCCTTCGATAATAAGCAAAATCGACTGGGAACTCATGAATTCTCCGCCTCTCTTCCGCTGAATTTGCGGGAGGCTCGACGTTGAACGGTCCTTTTCCGATTAATTTATCTACGTGACCATTTCTTACTGACGACTTTCTCAATCTGGAGAGCATCTTGCTCACGATGCCAGGCCGTTTCGGCGCCTGCGTACCGGTTGGACGCGCCGACGGTCGGCGCGGTATCGCGCCTGTCGCGCCTGTCGCGCCTGTCGCGCCTGGCGTGTTTGGCGTGTTTGGCGCTCTCGGTGGCGTGTCCGGATTTCCACCCTCAGGGCGTTGCATCGTCTGCGGGCTTCGCGTACCAGACGCCCCACTGGCCGGCGGCTCCTTTGGCAAACGGGGAGGCTGCGGCGGGCTCAACGGATAACCGACCCGACCGTCGGGGAGCCGGGTAGGCGGCTTGAAATTCGTGCCCGATGGTTTGGTTTGAGGCGGCTTTCGGGGACGTTTACGGGGACCCACATTGGTACCCGACTGGATTGCCGCCCCCATCGCATCTGACGATGGCAATTTGCCAGATGCTGCACGATTTGCTGCTTCCACCAGGTCGGCCGTCGCGGTCATCCCTCGGCCCTGAGGGGTTACCGAAAAGGCGGCATCGATAAATTGAGTGTATCGCTCAATATTCCGCTTTTCCTCTTCTGATATGGGACGTCCCTGTTTCAACTTCAGATAGGAATCCGTTGCACTTCTCGCAAACGAGGCGAATGGATCCCGTAGCGCGTCCACGAAGATGCCGGAGCCTTCCTCTAGCGAATAGTCGCTCTTGATCTGGACGCCTCCAACGTACTGCCGACCAGGGCCGTCTTCTTTCCTTGTAGTGGGAACCGGTGCAGTCGTTTTCACACTACGCTGATCGTCCGAAACACGCCGCATAAAGGTCGGCTCCCGAGCGACATGCTTCATCTGAAACAACGGATCAAACAAGGGATCTCGGCTCAGTTTTTCGTATGCCGCGAGTGTCGATAGGTCAGTGTCAGAAGCCGCGCGACCGTCGCGTTGCCTCTGCTTGATCTTGTGGACATGTTGCCCGAAGTCCTGGAGACGCATCCAGACGGCGTCCGAAGGGACCATCGGCCACGACAATCCGTTCCGCAGTGACTCTGTTCGGAGCGATGTGCCCTGTGTTTGATCCGCAGCCGCACCAGTGTGCGTACGATCTGAACCATTACTCGCATACTCCGAACCGACCTGACCGTAGGCCGATCCATTCTGGGTACTCACGCGCATGACCAAGCCTCCAAAAGCGAGCGCCAACTGGCGCACCAGATGTCGAAGAACCCTTTTCCACACTTGAAATGTCCAGGCATTTCAAGGCTTATAGCGCTCCGTAATGGTTGCGTGGTATTCAGGAATCGCAAATGATGACCCGGCGCAAAGACTGGCAACACCGGTTTTCAGTCTTCTTCATGTCGCGACGCCCATGTCGCTTCCCGCAAATGATTTACGCCCACATTCAGACGCTCACAATGCACGGGCGATCGGGCATTTCGCTCTCTTGGACATGGGTCGGCACACAACGCGTCCTGTCGCGGCGTTGAGGTTCAGACAATCTGCACGGCGACTGCCTCGCGTGGAAATTGTTCCAGCGCGTTTGCGCTCCTTGATGCCGCGCCGCGGGCCATTGCGGCGGAGCCAATTGACAAAAAGCCACCGGGCAGACAATTGGGATTGTCTGCCCGGTGGCTTTAACTGCCCGACCTAAGTGGCCGATATTTGGGTCCGGTCAAGGGCGCATCGTCCTGTGCACCCCTGCCGCATACGTGGGCAAACCCACGCAAACCCAAGCTCAGAGCGACTCGCCGAGTTGGTCGAGAATCGCCGGGTTCTCCAGCGTGGATACGTCCTGGGTGATTTCCTCGCCCTTCGCGAGCGAACGCAACAGGCGGCGCATGATCTTGCCCGAACGCGTCTTCGGCAGGTTCTCGCCGAAGCGGATGTCCTTCGGCTTGGCGATCGGACCGATCTCCTTGGCGACCCAGTTGCGCAGTTCGTTGGCAAGCTTCACCGCTTCCTCGCCTTCAGGACGCGCGCGCTTGAGCACCACGAATGCGCACACGGCTTCGCCGGTGGTCGCATCAGGACGGCCCACCACGGCCGCTTCCGCCACGATCGGGTTCGACACCAGCGCCGACTCGATCTCCATCGTGCCGAGGCGGTGGCCGGACACATTGAGCACGTCGTCGATGCGGCCCATGATCGTGAAGTAGCCGGTTTCCTTGTCGCGCACCGCACCGTCGCCGGCGAGATACAGCTTGCCGCCGAGTTCCTCGGGGAAATAGCTCTTCTTGTAACGGTCCGGATCGCCCCACACGTTGCGCAGCATCGACGGCCACGGACGCTTCACCACCAGAATACCGCCCTGCCCATTCGGCACGTCTTGCCCGGTTTCATCGACCACGGCCGCCATGATGCCTGGCAACGGCAGTGTGCATGAACCCGGCACCAGCGGCGTGGCGCCAGGCAGCGGTGTGATCATGTGGCCGCCGGTTTCGGTTTGCCACCAGGTATCGACGATCGGACAACGGCCACCGCCGACGTTCTCGTGATACCAGACCCACGCTTCCGGATTGATCGGTTCGCCGACCGTGCCGATGATGCGCAGCGTCGACAGATCGTAGCTCTTCGGATGCACCTTCTCGTCCGCTTCAGCCGCCTTGATCAGCGAACGGATCGCGGTGGGCGCCGTATAGAACAGCGAGACTTTGTGCCTCGCGATCATGGCCCAGAAGCGGCCGGCGTTCGGATAGGTCGGCACGCCTTCGAACACGACCTGCGTGCCGCCGAGGGTCAGCGGACCGTACGTGATGTAGCTATGGCCGGTGATCCAGCCGATGTCGGCGGTGCACCAGAACACGTCCGTGGGCTTCCAGTCGAAAGTCCACTTCATGGTCTGCGCAGCCCACAGCAGATAGCCGCCGGTGCTGTGCTGCACGCCCTTCGGCTTGCCGGTCGAACCCGACGTATAGAGGATGAAAAGCGGATGCTCGGCGCCAACCCACTCGGGCGCGCATTGATCCGATTCGGCCTGCGTGAGTTCGTGCATCCACAGATCGCGGCTATCGTTCCACGCGATCTTGCCGCCGGTGCGCTTGTAGACGATCACGCTCTTCACCGCATCGCAGCCGCCCATGGCAATGGCTTCGTCGGCGATGTTCTTCAGCGGCAATGCTTTACCGCCACGCATCTGTTCGTCGGAAGTGATGAGCGCAACGGCGCCCACATCCACCAGGCGCTCATTGAGCGACTTCGACGAGAAGCCGCCGAACACCACCGAATGCGTGGCGCCGATGCGCGCGCACGCCTGCATGGCGACGATGCCCTCGATCGACATCGGCATATAGATCACGACGCGATCGCCTTTCTTCACGCCGCGTTTTTTCAGCGCATTCGCAAAGCGCGACACGCGTTGCAGCAGATCGTTATAGGTGACGTTGGTGACGGTGCCGTCGTCGGCTTCGAAGATGATCGCGACGCGCTCGCCATTGCCGGCCTCAACGTGACGGTCGATGCTGTTATACGACGCGTTGATCTGGCCGTCTTCGAACCACGTGTAGAAAGGCGCCTTCGATTCGTCGAGCACCTTGGTGAAGGGCGTCTCCCAGCTTAGCGTCTCGCGAGCGAGGCGCCCCCAGAAGCCTTCGTAATCGCGTTCCGCTTCGGCGGCCAGCGCCCGGTACGCATCCATGCCGGAGATCGTCGCACCCGCTGCTGCTTCAGCGGAGGGTGGGAAAACACGGCGTTCCTGAAGAACAGATTCAATCGCAGACATCGACAACCCCTTGGTGAAGATGAAACTTAAATCCTGTGCCGGCTTGCCTGTGGCGGGCCTTCGTGCCGCGCGCAAATGACGCGGCACGTGTCTCCTGATCCACTGACAACGGGGCGAGCATGCGGCACTGCGTCAGCAACCCCCTTGTCGGATTGCAATCAAAATAACTGCAGCAACTTACCCGTCACTTACGCCGCCTGCCCTGCGCCCTGCATCGGCTCGCTTGCGCAGGTTTCCCATGTTAACTGAAGCGCTCGGGCCCTGTCATGAACTTCGCCTTCGCACGGCATGCAAAGCGCCGTCATACAGGAATGACACCCAGGGTTGGTCCTGGGGTGGTCTCCTGAGCATGCATCGCAATCGATGCCCATCCGTGAGCCCGGATCGCGCAGGCTCTTCACCCTGCATGGAACAGGAGCATTCATATGACGACGTCCACTGGCAGTTCCACTAGCTCCGCTTTGACCGAGCAACATCTCGATGCGGCCAGCGACACCGTTCTGCCGCCCAACACGCCGCCGTCCGCGCCGCGGCCGGCGATCCGCGACATGTCATCCGCGCCGACGGACCGCGATGAGGCATCCACGCGCGAACGATATAGCGTGGGCGACCTCGACCAGAGACCGCTTGCTTCGCCGCAACGATTCACGCGCGACGAAGCCGCCGCCTCACCCCGGAAGGACCGCGCTGGCAACAGCACTGCCGCGGCGACAGTCTCGCCTCCATCAGCGCGGACATGGACAAGACCTGCCGTGGCAACGCTTTCCGCAACCCTGTCCACGATGCCCGAAGGTGCTCCGTCATCAAGTTCGACCTCGAACGCTCCTGCGACTCCACCGCTGCTACCCGGCGTCACGCGCGACGAACTGAAACACTTGCTTGATGCGCATGACACGCGGACGCTGGATAACGGCACGCGTCTGTCGCGGAGCAGCGATCAGGACCGGCAGAACATGGTGCGGCTAGGTGCGGACCTGGAGCGCAGCCTCACAGGCTACCCGCCCGCAGTTCAGCAATTCGAGCAGACGATCAACGACATGCAGGCTCAACTCAGCACACTGCCACCCAGTGAGCACGAGGCCTACGCGGGCGCCCTCGCGACGCTGGACGCCGCGGTCCGCTACAGCACCGACGCCGCGGAACTGCAACGTGTCGATCGGCAACTGTCGTTGCTGGGCAGCGCGCTGATCGTACGCTCCACCACCGCAATCAACGATCCGGTCCAGGAGGCGCTGAACGTGTTCAACCGCCCGGTCGGCGCGGGCTACCTGATCCAACCGGTCGACCAGCAGAAACTCGGTGCACTGACGCAGTTACGTGACTGGTTCGTCACCGCCTCAACGCCTGTTGCACGTCAGTTGCTTTTCTCAGAGGCCGCGGAACTGAAGAGCGAGATCCAGCACAAGATCGCCACGGCGATCGATCGGCACACGACCCAGGAAACCGGCAAATGGGCAGCGGCGAACGGGGAAGTCAACCGGATCATCCATGAAGCCGAAGCGATCAAAGATGATCCCGGCAAGCGGTTTGAACTGATCGGCCGTCAGTTGTACAGCACCAATCCAGGCTCTGGCCGCGACGAGCTGGCAGACCGTCGACTGCTGGCGTTCACGCAACGGATGCGGGACGATCCCTCGCTGCACGACAAGCTCGTCAACTGGTCAGTCGAGGCGGGGCGAAAACTCAACGCCTATGGCGTCGATGCCCAGAAAAGCTATCTCGACATCCTGAATAACCTGCCGCCGGCTGGCCCCGACTATGTCCGCGATCTGGCCGACCAGTACAACGCCGTGCTGCACGACTCGTCGTACAAGGACTATTCGATCACGCCACGCGCCCGTGGAGAAAAGCTGGCTGAGCAGGTTTTCGAGGGCGCCACGCGTTTTCTGCTCGGCCTGACACCGTTCGCTCCGGTCACGGCGGCGCTCGACCCGCATTCGTCGCTGTCGCCAAATACGCGGCTAGGCATCGACCTCGCGTCCGGCCTGCTTGGGCTCGTCGCGGGCGGAGGCGAGGCGGCCTTCGCCGAGCGCCTCGCCGCGAAGGAAGCTGGAGCCGTCGTCAGGGCAGGTTCCGAGGGACACCTGCCCGAACACCCGATCACGACCGGCGACAAAGGGGCTCCTCTCCCGGCCGCGCCAGCCGGTCAGGGAGGCCAGGCAGGCGTGCAAAGCACACGGCCGGCGGTCCATGCCGCCGCGCAGGGCATGAGTATTGACGCGGCCGCCGCTGACGCGTCGCAGCGCATCAGCGGGACGAAGGCAAGCTTGCCTGACAGCTACGCCGTACAGCCCGAGGCCGATTCACTGAAAGCCGCCATGGGCTGGAAAAACGTACTCATCGACAACAACGGGCAGCACTACATCAACAGCGGCGGGAAGACCTATCCCGCGCGCTTCGATATGGACAACAACACCTGGCGCGTGTATCAGCCCGATAACGCGTACCGGCCTCAATATCCGGTCAGGCTCAATGCCCAGGGTGACTGGGAGGTTCACAACAATGTCGGGCTCAAAGGCGGGATGTACCCGGACAGTCCGTCATCTTCGGGATCGTCAGAATCTCCGGGATCTCCCGCGTCCTCTGAATCGTCTGGGTCTTCGGAAGCTGCGGAAATGCCCCCGTTCGAGCAGGCCTATCACGTCACGACCGAGACCGGCGCCCCGCCCTCCGCCAACATGCTGCAAACGCTCGATCCGGCGACATGGCACTCCGCGGCAAACGACTGGCTCAAGAATCTGAACTTCACCACACTCTACCGAGGCGCATTCGATCATCTTCCATCCGACCAGCAACACGCCCTCAGAGACTGGACTTATCTGGATGATGTCAGCGACACCTACTCGACCGACTCGACCTACGACGATATCAATTTCCAACTCAATCAGCAACTGCGCGATCGCTCCCATGAAAGCGACACCGCCACGCGCGCCCAGGCGTTGCAGACCGCGCTGAGCAGTCTGCCGAAACCGCCCGGCGACACTCACCTGATTCGTTTTGCGAAGGTCCCTGCCAACTACGAGGGTACGCTCAAAGTGGGCGACTACGTGACCAATTCGCCGGCTTTCATGTCCGCCGCCAGCGAGAATGAATACGCAAAGGCAGCCGTGGCGGACAACGATTATGTAGGCAGGTACGGGGGTGCGTTAGCGCTTTACGACATCCAGTCGAAGTCGGCAACGCCCTTTATTAATCGCGTTACCACATTGGCCCCCCACGAGACCGAATGGATATTCCAGCCCAACACTGTATTCAGAGTCGACGAAGTCGCCACAGCAAAGTCTCCAGACGGGACGCACGCTTCCCGTATCGGCATACGTCTGACCGAGGTACCGATCACTGAAGCGACTTTCGCGAAGAACATTCATACCGGCGAGCAGGAACTGGTCTATCCGCCGGGAATGACACCGGTCTATACGACGTTGCCGCCCAGACCTCAGCAGCCGCAGCCACCTGTACGTCGCAGTGCGAACCCGGCGGGACCGCTGACAACATGACATACACGCGGCGATGGGTACGGCAACGACGAGACGGCCCATCACCGCAATCTGCCGACTCAACCAATTCGCCGACATCGCGTATCTCTATAGATAAGTATGCCGAATTAAAAACTGATCTCGCTACTATTTCATCAGCGGAGCCAATCTCATACCGTCGGCGACGCGGCTCCGACTGTCCAGCTCAAGCCGACTCTTTTCGTTCAGGAACGACCACATGCAAGCAGCCATGCAATTGAACACCCCGTTGCTCTCGCTCCAGGGCAATATCAACACTCTCTTTGGCGGCGCCGCGCAAGCGCAGCGGCCGCCTGCCGCAGGGTTCAATGGCGGCTTTGGCGGCGGTTTCAATAGCGGTTTCAATAGCGGTTTCAACCAGTCCAGCCAGATGTCGAACATGCTGAGCGGCTTCTCGAAGACATCGTTCTCCGTCTTCAGCCAGAACTCGGGGAACGGTCAGAGCAGCACGTTCTTCGCGCAAGGGTCGACCAGCGGTCGCGGTCAGGCCGCGATGCCGCAACCGCCCGACTTGCGTGGTAATGGCAATCGTGGCGACTACCTCAGTCCTGCGACCGCCGGTCGGTATGACAATCGCTTCGATAGTCGCTGCGACAGCCGGTATGACAATCGCCCCGACAATCGGTATGACAACCGCTGCGACAATCGCAACGGCAACTACACCCAGACCAACATCAACATCTCGTCGCGCAACAACTGCGGCTGCAACGATTCCGGCAAGACCAACCAGACGCAGTGGAGCAATACCGCGGTCAGCAACAACAAGGCGAGCATCGATCTCGGCGACTACAAACTCGACTTCAACAAGTCGGATTCGTCGATGACCATGACTAACGCGAAAACCGGCGATACGACGAAGGTCTGGGGCGATCCGCACCTGACCCAGCACGAGAACAGTTCCAACAAGTCGACGGCGATGTTCAACGGCCCGATGACGTTCATGCTGCCGGACAACACCAAGGTCACGGTCGGCACCCAGCCGGGCGCGAACAACAAGTCGGTGTCGTACGCGGATCAGGTGACGATCACCCGCGGCAATGATGCCTACCAGGTCACGGGGCTAAGCCAGGAAGACAAGGCAGGCCTGAGTGTGCAGAAGAGCCGCGACGGTCGTGCGCTAGACGCCGCCGCGCCGGACGGCTACACCGTCCAGGCCAACCGTAACGGCACCGGCTGGATCGATCCGACCACTGGCAAGGAGCCGACGGCGGCCGACATCAGCAAGGCCAACAAGTAAGCTCACCGCACGCTACAGGGGACAACGGCGCCAGCCGTTGCCTCCCATGGATGCCGCACTCGCGATCGACGCAGGGGTTGCGGCATCCGCCCCCCGCACGCGGATCGCCCCGGTCGCGCGCGCGATCTACCTCTACGCGCACCGACCCTCCCCGGGCAGCACGTGGAATCTGCCTATACGCGCCGACTGCGTGGACGTCCCCCGCGCGCACACCGCACCGATCACGCAACTGTCTCTTCTCACCGCATGGTGCGGCGAAAAAGACACCCGAGAATGCAGAGACAGATTAGACCGTTGCACGGATTCCATGCGTTCCAATGGATGCACACCTCTCCTCGGGAACCGTGTTCGACAAAGTCGATTTCGACAGTTTATTTAATTCAGGATCACACAATGAAAGTCGAATCATCCAGCAATCAGAAAAACGCTTTTGTTCAGTACGTGACGGCGCAACGCGGTGGGCAGGCTGTTCAACCAGCGGCGCAGCCCGCGGTATTCGATACCTCCGGTTCCAGTGGTACGCAGCGGTCGGCCTCGTCCAATGACAACCCCAATCAGGACCCGATGCAGATTCACAATGTCGGGACCAACTGGAAGCTGGGCCCTAACGGCGAACACATCTATCTCGGAAGCTTCCCAGCGCCGCAACCGCACCGCGACCCCAAGCAGGCCGAGACGCAGATGGATGTCTTTAGGCGCGGCTTCACGGATGGCGCAACGCATCCGGCACAAACCATGGGCAAGATCCATGATATGGCGACGGGTGATAAGTCACATGGCGGCGAGAAAACTGGCAAGAAGGTCGACGGTGTACTGCAGCAGCTGCCCGTAGTCGGCGATGCAATCACTATCACGCGCGGGGTCGCAGGCGAGAACGATCCGGATGGCAACCCGCAACTGCCGCAGCCGAACGTTCAGCCGGAGGTGCCGGGCGATTCCGTCAAGGGCGGCCAGCCGGGCCGACCGGCGGAGAAGCTCCCAGCCGAAGTACCTTCGAACACGAAGCCCGGCACGAAGCCCGCGCCTTCGCAAACTCCATCTGCGGGTAGTGGCGGCGCACCAGCTGCGCCTATTCAATCGAAGCCGACCCAATCCGGGACGCCTCAATCCAGGGCAGGTGAACCGCCGGCCACTACACCGCATGCAGACGAACCCAAGACGAACGCGCCGCCTGCGAGCGACTCGCACTTCGATGTGCCCGCGCAATACGCAGGCAAGCCGAAGGGTAATCTGGAAGCTGATCCGAACAGTCCGGGCGTCTTCAGGGACGAGAACGGCCAATCTTATATCCAGGCAGGCGAGCAAAACTGGCCGGTCAGATACGACAAAGACAACGGCACGTGGCGCGTCTATCATCCCGACGACGCCGCGAAACTTCAATATCCTGTCGGACTCGACGAACAGGGCAACTGGCAGGTGCATGACGACGTCGGCCTCAAGGGCGGGAACCCCGGCGCTGCGGGGGGACAGCAGCGACAATATGGCCAACCGCGATCGGCTCCACGACATCGCGTCGAACTCGCCAACCGGCAACCTGCCGGGCTCATATCCCAGCTCCGTGAAAATAGTCAACGACATGCTGAAACGCCTCGACATCAATCTATCGGACCAGTCCGCCGATGCCATCGTCAACAATCTGCATAAGGTGAATGCTGGAGAAATCGCCCACGCCAGTGCGTCGGCGCGCGAAGTCTGGACCTTCGCCCGCGACGTTGCGGACCCGAACCTGCCGATGAAAGACCGCGCTGCCGCAGCGTTTGGCATGGTGTTGAACGGCGTGCTTGCGCCGGCTTACATGACCCAGTTCGATCTGGGCAGCTACCACTTCGGTCGCGATCAATCGGCCGATCTGCGTCGGGCGATGCAGATGTTCGTGCAGTTTGATCCTCATGCCTAACCGACGTTGACCGGGCGGGCTAGCGCTGCCTTTTCGGCCGCGTTAGCCCCCGTCCCGCCCGCCATCCGCCGCGCATGCCACGCGGGCGAGCGCCACCCGCCAGCGGTGTTTCGCGTCGTCATGCCGAACCCGCTCGACGCTCCAGTCCCGCAGCGCCTCAGCCGCTTCGTGGCGCGCCGCCGCGTGCGCGTGCTGCGCGTCGCTCAGTTGCCGCTGCAAATCGGGAAGGCGTGCGTCGTGCGCGCGCAGCGTCGCGTGCCACTGTCTGCCGGCGCGCTGGTCGCGACGGCAGAACCCGAGCACGCGCAGCCGTTCTTCGGCGTGCCGTTCCAGCACGGCAACCTGCTCGGCCACCGCGGCCGCCGCCTGACGTTCGCGCCGGCGCGCGTCAGCCAGTGCACGCAGCCGGCGGCGCACCCGCAAACCGCGCACACGCGCGAGCAGCTGCCAGAGCTCCGCCTCCTGCGCGGCGCCGCGCATCATGCCGGGCGATCGCCGGCGCACAAGCCATGTAGCTGCGCGCGCGTTTCGATCCACGGGCTGCACTGGTCGTACGGTTGACGTAGAAAGCGCTGGATCGCCGGGCGCTGATCGATCGCGCGGTCCGTCTCGGGATCGTGACCCCGCTCGTATTCGCCGATCTGCAACAGCATCTCCACCTCCTCATAACGCGCCAGCCAATCGCGCACACGGTTCGCGTCGGCGCGTTGCGTGGGATCCGCGACGCGATTCATCAAGCGGCTGCGACTGCGCAAGATGTCGATCGCCGGATAGTGGCCTGACGCGCCGAGTTTCGACGACAACTGGATATGCCCATCGAGCAACGAGCGCGCTTCTTCCGCCACCGGATCCGACAAATCGGCCTCATCCGCAAGCACGGTATAAAACGCGGTGATGCTGCCCTGCGCGGTCACACCGGCGGATTCGATCAGGCGCGGCAGTTGCGCAAACACACTCGGCGGAAAGCCACCGCGCAGCGGCGGCTCGCCGACTGCAAGACCGAGCTCGCGCAGCGCGCGCGCATAGCGCGTCAGCGAGTCGAACAGCAGCAGGACATTGCACCCGGTGGCGCGCAAACCCACCGCCACCTGCGACGCCAGTTGCGCTGCCTTGATCCGCTCCGCCGCGGGACGGTCGGACGTCGCGGCGTTCACGACGGTCGACGCGCGCCGGTGTTCCAGATGGTCGTGAATGAATTCGGCCACCTCGCGGCCTCGTTCGCCGATCAGTGCAACCACGATCGCATCGGTCGACGCACCGTTCGCGATCATGCCCATGATCGTGCTTTTGCCGCCGCCCGCCGGCGCGAAGATGCCGGTGCGCTGACCGACGCCACAGGTCAGCAGGCCGTCGATCGCGCGCACACCCGTGGCAAACGGCACGCTGATGACGGGCCGTTCGAGCGGATTGAGCGTCGCCGCGGCATCGCCCGGCAGGTCTTGCGCAGCAGTTGCAGAGGACGGCGGCGGCGGACCGCCGTCGAGGGGATTGCCCAGGCCGTCCACCACGCGTCCCAGCAATCCCGCCGCTGCGACGCTGCCCCACGCCGCGCCGCAGCCCTGCACCTCCGTAATATCCGACAGGCCGGCCAGACCCGCCAGCGGCATCACCAGCGCACCGTCGTGGGCAAAGCCGACCACTTCGCCGTACTGCGCTTCGAGCGTATCCGGCCGCACGAGGCGCACTTTCTCGCCGACCCGCAACGAAACACCCACCACCCGCACGATCACACCGCGCGCTTCGACCACCCGCCCGCGCAAGCTCGGCGCGGACATGAACATGGGCGCACTGCTTTCCGTCGCTCGCATGAGTTCCTCCTTATGGCGCGCCGAGCGTCGCGACGGTCTGGATACGGAAGACGTCGAGTGGAATCTCTTCGATCGCCAGCACTTCAATGCGCAATCCGAAGTCGCGCAGTAACCGCACCAGATGGGGACGCAGCACCGCGTTCGTGACAATCAGGCGGATCCCGGACAGATCCGCGGTCAGGAACTGCTGTGCACGAGTCAGCTCTTCGGCCGACAACACGCACTGCGGCTCGCCGTCCACGCCGCTGCGAATTTGCGCCTCGAGGCTGGCCTCCCATGCCGGGTCCAGCACAGCCGCCGAAATCGTCCAGCTTTGCAAGTCGGCGTAAGCACGTGCGATCTGCCGTCCCAGTTGGATACGCGCTTCGCGCACCAGCCGGTCAAGCGTGCGCTCGGCGGCCGGCACGCGCACCACGGCTTCGAGGATCGCGCGCAGGTTGCGAATCGGCACCTGCTGCTGTAGCAATTGCCGCAACACGCCGGCGAGCTGCACCGTGCTCGCGGCCTGCCCCGCCTGCGCGACCAGCTCGCGAAATTCGATCGCCAGCTGATCGAGCAGGAAGCGCGTCTCCTGAGTGCCGAGAAAATCGGCCGCCGAACGCTCGCAGATTTCCGCCAGGTGATCGCATAACGCCTCGTCGACGCTCGCCTTGCGGATCTCCGGATCGTCGATCGCGGCCGCCTTCGCGTTCGGCACCCAGACCGATTTTTCGGCGCGTGGCCGGTAGCCCTCGACACCGTCGAACCCGATCCGGCTCTCGTCGCCGCTCACCAGCGTGTGGGCGGCCACGAGCGTGCCGCTCGCAAACGGCACATCCTCGATATCCACGATGTAGCGCTCCGGCGCGAGGCGCGAGTCACGCAGCAGCGCGAGGCCAGGAAACGGTACGCCCAGGTCGACCATCAGATTGCGGCGCAGTTGGCCGAGCTGCCGGTTCAGCGCTTCGGGCCGCAACGCATCGAAGGCATCGAGGCCGAGCCGCAACCGCAACGTCGCACTGGTGCCGAGCTCGACGTCGTCGAGAATGCGCGGCACGTAGTTGCCGCCGTCGCGCGTCATCTCGGGCATCAGCGCGCGCTGCGAGTTCGTCGCGAGCGCGGCGTTGCGCATTAGCGTGACCGCGAGCGCGAGCAGCAGACCACCGGCCACCAGAAACTGGATGTGCGGAAAATTGGGGATCGCCGCCAGCGACAGACAGGCAATCCCGGCCATGCCGATCGCCTTGGGATGCATGGCCAGTTGCCGGTAAATGTCGCCGCCGAGATGGGCCTCGGCGCTATCGGCCGAGGCCACGCGGGTGACGAGAATACCGGCCGCCACCGAGACGATCAACGACGGGATCTGCGAGACGAGACCATCGCCGACCGTGAGAATCGTGTAGGCATGCAACGCGTCGGCGAACGACATGCCGCGCTGCGCGATGCCCACCGCGAGGCCGCCGATGATATTCACCAGCGCGACGACGATGCCGGCCACCGCATCGCCCTTGACGAACTTCATCGCCCCGTCGAGGGAGCCGTAAAAGTACGTCTCGCGTTCGAGCGCGGCGCGCATCCGGCTCGCCTGGGCAGCGTTGATCACGCCGCTGCGCATGTCGGCGTCGATGCTCATCTGGCGGCCCGGAATGCCGTCGAGCGTAAAGCGCGCGGCCACTTCGGCCACCCGGTCCGCGCCTTTCGCGACGACGATGAACTGGATCGCGGCGAGCACGATGAATACCACCAGCCCGACCGCCACATTGCCGCCCACCACCATCTCGCCGAATGCGCCGATGATCTGGCCGGCGTGCGCATGCAGCAGGATCATCTTGGTCGACGCGATCGCGAGCGCGAGACGCAGCAGCGTGGTGATCAGCAGCAACGACGGAAAACTCGCGAGATCCGCGGCCTTCGACACATACAGCGTGGTGGTCAGCATCGTCAGGCTGGAGGCGAAACTCACGCAGATGAACAGGTCGAGCACGAACGGCGGCACCGGCACGATCAGCAGAGCGAGCACGGTCAGAATGCCGATGCCGACGGCGACGTCGGCGTGACGCGCGAAGATGGCCGAGAGATCGTAGCGGCTCAGAATGGAACGATTCAACATGTTATTGCCCAAGCTCCCGATGAAGCGCGCGGCGACGGTTTTTGACGTAGGGGTCGCCCTCGTCGTCGCGGAACTCCCGTTTGATTTCGCTCTTGTCCATGCGCAGGCTGCGCAGCAACAAGAAGCGCTGAATGAAATAGTCCGCGGCGGCGGGCGCGATCTGCGAGGCCGCCATCGCAATCAGCAGATGCGAGTGCGAGGCCGCCGTATAGCCGAGATCAGCCGGCAATGAGAAGGCCCACATGGGCGCAAGCTGGCGCAACCACGTGGCGAGCGCCTGCACGAACAGAAACAGCAGCACCGCGAATTGCAGCAAGGTCAGCACCGTGTCCCACAGCAGGCGCAGGCTGAACATCTGCTTGAGACCGTTGACCGGATTCAGACGCTTCACATCGGGTGTGACGCGCTTCCACGCGATCAGTCCACGCGTCTGCATCAACTCCGGCACGAGCACCGCGAGCGCACCGACACCAAGCGCGATCAACACCGTCGGCAGGAACGCGGTCAGCGCGGCAAGCGTCGATACGAGCCGCTCCGCGAACGGCAGCGCCTCGTCCAGGACCGTCACATGCCGGATCAGCCGCGTGCCTAGCGCATACAGGTGCGGCGCTTCGATAAGCAGATACAGCCACCAGACGAGGCCGCTGAACGCCACCGTCAGATGGGTGCTCTTCGTGATCTCGCCGTCCTCACGGGCACGGCGGATCCGCTTGGGGGTTGGGGCTTCGGTCTTGTCGCTCATGGCAAATGGATCACGTGATCGAATGCCAGACGCAATTGCGCGAACAGCGCGGGCACGCTCAGCATCGCGGCAAACGAGAGGATCATTGCCTTGACGATCCGTGCGGTGGCGAACGGGTTGAGCCGTTTCGCGTGCCGCGACATCAGCCCGAACGCGACGTCGATCAGCAGCATCAGACCGAGCAGCGGACTGGCGAGCCGCACGCCTTCGGCTAGCGTTCCGGCCAGGTCGGTGAGCGCGATGTGCCGGAACACGTCGCTCAGGTCGACGCGCCAACGGCCCGGCGGCCACAGCACCCACGCATCGGTGAAGAAGCCGAACAGGAGCGGCAGACCCGGTCCCGTGAACAGGGTCAACGCGGCAAACTGCAAGAACAGCGTTTCGAAGAGCGCCGCTTCCTGCTGGAAGTGCGGATCGTAGATCGCCGCGCTCGCATAACCGCCCTGCTGATCGAGCACCGCGCCCGCCGCTGCCGCCGCATGAAAGATCGTGCCGAGCAGCAGGCCGAGCGCTACGCCGGTCGCCGCTTCCACGCCGATGGCCAGCAACAGGTGCGGCGGCCAGCCCATGTGTTGCGGCAGCATGGCCAGCGCCAGCACCATCGGCAGCCGCAACAGAATGCCCAGGGCCGGAGCGCCAAAACCCGTTTACAAGCAATGAGTTACAGCAACGAGTTGTAAGCTTGGCGGAAAAAGCGTTTACTTCTGGTTTTTCAGAGTAGCGCAAATGAGCCCGGGAAAACATCTGATCAGTCTGCTGTCGGCAATAGAAGATCCCCGCGTCGTTGGACGAACGTGGCACAAGTTGATCGACGTTCTGTCGATTGCGCTGTTCTCTGTGCTGGCCGGCGCACAAGGGTGGGACGAGATGGAAGAATGGGGGCTTGCCAACGAAGCGAGGCTTCGGCAATACCTCGAATTGCCCCATGGCATCCCGGGGCACGACACCATCCGACGGATCTTCGAGGTGCTCGATCCGAAGCAACTGGATGCGTGCCTGCTGAATTGGGTAGGCGAGGTGTGTCCGGATCTTCATTCGGTCATCGCAATCGACGGCAAGAGTGTGCGTGGTTCGGGCACGCACGCCAGGGGTGTGCGTGCCTTGCATAGCGTGACGGCCTACGCGAGTCTAAGTGGGCTGGTGCTGGCGCAGCAGCGCTGCGAGGAGAAGTCAAACGAGATCACTGCCATTGAAGCTCTGCTGCCCGTCCTGTCGCTCAAGGGCAGCCTGGTAACCATAGACGCCATCGGCACTCAGGTGGCCATCGCCCAGAAGATCACTGAGCGTGGTGGCGACTATCTGCTGGTTGCGAAGGATAACCAGCCCGGTCTGGCTCAGGCCGTTGAAGACTATATGCGAATCGGCAAAGCCCACGATTGGGCGCACATGAATCCATCGATCTTTGAGACGCTGGATAAAGGGCATGGTCGCCTTGAAACCCGTCACTGTGTCGCAGTGGCAGCGCCGGACTATCTCAGCGAACTGGACCGCTGGCCCAGGCTTAAGAGCCTGGTGCGCATTGAGCGGACACGCGAGATCGCGGGCCAGGTCAGCTCGCAGACGCAGTACCTGATCAGCTCCGCAGCACCCGACGCCAAATACCTACTTGAGGCGAGCCGCATGCACTGGGCCATCGAGAATGGTTTGCATCATTGCCTTGACGTGACCTTCCGCGAGGACGCCAGCACCGTGCGCTTGCGCAATGCGACGGCCAATTTCGCCACCTTGCGCCGCATCACTTTGAATTTGCTGCGCATGCGGCCCGAATCCGGTAAGAAAAAGCGCAGCGTGGCCGCACGTCGCAAGGTCGCCGGCTGGAATCCCGACTACTTATTCGAGTTACTCCAGCTCACGCGACTTCCCAGAATTTGATGCTCCGGCCCTGACAGAATGCCGAGCGAGCCGCTCTGGCCGAACGGAATCAGGTAGAGCGCCACGGCGGGCCGGATCGCGCAAAACGCAAAGCCCTTCAGGTAGTCGAGGTAGTCGGGGCTCAATGCAACCGCCCCGCCGCGATGAAGGTGAACACATGGGCGAGAAAGCGCGCGAGTTCGCGGCTCGCCCAGGGCGCCGTCACGATCAGCACCGCGCCGACGCAGATGATCTTGGCCCCGTACGGCAGACTCTGATCCTGGATCTGCGTCACCGACTGCAACAACCCCACCAGCAAACCGACCACGGTCGCGACGGCAAGCGCGGGTAACGACAACCAGAACACCAGCATGAGCGCGTCGCTGGACAAGCTGGCAAGAGAGGGAACACTGTTCATTTGACATAGCCGACGATCAGGCCGTGCATCAGCTTCGAAACGCCTGATACCGACACGAAAATGAATAACTTCAACGGAATCGACACCGTGCTCGGTGACAGCATCACCATGCCCATGGCGGTCAACACGTTGGCGACGACCAGATCGACCACCAGAAACGCGATATAGAGCAGAAAGCCCGCCTCGAATCCGCTCGATATCTCGCCGATCAGAAACGCCGGAATCAGCAGTTGCAGATCGGTTTCCTGGGCCTCGCGCTGAGGATCGATCCGCTTCGCGGCGCCGACGAGAAACTTGCGTTCGTCGGGCCGCGAATGCGCCAGCATGAATTCGCCGAGCGGACCGCGCACTGCCTGCAGAAGTTCGGCGGGACGCGGCAACGCGACTTCGCCGCTGTCGCCGACAGGCAAGGCGTTTTCGATCTTTGCCAGAGTCGGCGACATCACGACCAGCGTCGCCGCGAGCGCGAGACCCGAGATCACCAGGTTGCTCGGCGCCTGTTGCACGCCGAGCGCCGAGCGCAGCAGCGTGAGCACGATGCTGAACTTCGTAAACGAGGTCGTCATCACGACCGCGAGCGGTAGCAGGCCGAGCATGAAGAACACGCCGACAACCTGCAGCTGGTCGAGTTGGGCGATCATGCCGGTACGTCTGCCTGGGTCAGCCGGGTCACGCGCACGCCGAGCGAACCGTCGATATCGATCAGCTCGCCGCGGGCAAACGGAATGCCCTGGCATAGCAGCGTCACGCTGCGCTCACGCGCCGGCAGCCGGAACGCGACGATCGATCCCTGGCGCAGATGAGCCAGTTCGGCGACCGACAACGACAGCGTGCCGAGCACCGCTTCGAACGCGAATGTCAGGGCGTCGATCGGCAACAGTTCGCTGGTCACTTCGACGGGCGGGGTTTCATCATTCAGGACATGGTCTATCAAGGTGTGCTCCTCAGTGAACTTCAACAAGATCCGGCACGCGCCCAATCGCAAAGGCACGCGCAGGTAATACGACTGACTGTCGAACAGCAGCGCGTCGCCCACCGCGACCTTGCGCAAGCGCGGCAACGGCATCGATGGGCCCGCGAGGCAGATCGGCATGCGGACGTACAGGCGGCGCAGCAGCGCGTCGCCGGACGGCGGCGCCGTTGGGTGGCGCCGCAGCCAGGCATCGACCGCGGGGCTGCAGAAAGAAAAATGGGCCGCGCGGCCACTCGTCGCGTGGGTGACGGCAATGCCATAGGCGCCCGTCGGCGGGACGGCGTCGAACGCCACCTCGGTGAGTTCGAGCGTGAAGCCGAACAGGCCTTCGAGCGCGCACAACCAGTCGCTCAACGCGTCGGCGACATGCGTCACGGCGGTGTCCCCGCGCGCGCCGATCACCGCCGGCGCCAGTTCCGGCAATAGCGCGCCGGCATCGCACGTGGCGCTGAACGGCGTTTGCGCCGCCATGCCGGACAAGCGCAGTGGATAGCGTGCCCGGCACGCTTCGAACTCCAGCGTGAAACGGCCGGTGCCGACACGCACCGCCCGCGGCCGGCCGAAGTGGCCGATCGCCAGGTTGTGACGCTCGGCGTCCGCCAGCGCGAGGGTTTCCAGATCCGGCCAGAGCGTCATGCCACCTCCCGCACGAACGGACGCTGAACGACACGCACCCGCTCCAACACAGGGGCTTGCTGGGGCGGCAGCACGAGTGGCGCAGCCAGCGCGGCCAGCGTGTGCCGCACGCCCTGCTCGACCATGTCGAACGTCGTACGGCCCGCGCCGTCAGCCAGGTCGTAAGTGCCGAGCACCGCGGCGACGCCGTCGCGGATGTCGCGTTCCAGGGCGCGCAACTGCACTTTCAGACCGCCATCGATCACGCCGGCCTCCGTTTCGATGACGCACGAATGCGCGGGTAAGCCGGCATCGGCCAGCACCGTGCAGAACGGCGCAGCGAGTTCATGCTCGACCACGGCAATCAACTGCCTCGCTTCCTCGAACGCCGCTGGTGCCACCCGCACGGAAACGAGCCGTTGCGATTGCGAGACCGCGACCGCCCGGCGCAACTGATTGGTCAACGCGGCCGACGGCGGCAGATCGCCGACGATGGCGCTCACCGCCCCCAACACGATCTGCGTCAGCCGGTCCTCGAGACGCTGCGCGGCAAAGGCCGCCGCGGCCATGCGTCCCACGTGCTGGCGCAGCACCGCCGCCTTGCCGGCCGCGTGCCCGTGACGCCAGGCCCGGCGTTTGAGTTCGCGCGCCTGCTGGGCGAGGCGGACGCGCTCACCTGCCGCTTCGCTCGCGCGTTGCGCCTCGACCGCGCGCAAGCCCTCGAACGACGCCAGCTCATGCGCACTCAGATGGCCGTCGGATTCAATTCGCCATGCGCCCATTCGACAGATCAGCATGCCGGCCCCTCCATCACACGCCGCGCGTCGGCGATCAGCGCCTGGGCGTCGACCGCTGAAAGGCCGTGCACGCGATAACACGCGGCGGCCTCCACGACGTCTCGCCGCAGGCGCAGGCTCCACCAGAACGCATAGGGGGAGTTCGCGGCGACGTGGGTTGCCAGCGTCAACCCGAGCGCCGTCATGTCACGCCGGTTGAACAGCGACGGTATCGGCTCGACGCTCAGGTCGGCCGTGCCGCTACGCGGGTGCCGTTGCAGCGTGCCGAGCAGATGCGGCGCGACACCGGCCGCGAACGCCATGCGGGCCGGCGCGGCAACGATGCGGCGCAACGAGCCGGCGAATGCAAGCGCGGCGACGATTCGGCACAGGCGCGCGCACGCCGGCCGTGGCCACAGCGGCAGCGCCGGCGGCAAGCCGGCGAGGCTCACCTGCAGCAGTTGCGGGTAACGGTCGAACAGAAAAGCATGCGCCGCTCGCGCGTGCCGTTCGTTTCGAACGTGACGCCCCGATTCGAGCCAACTGTCATGCACCCAATAGGCGGGCGCGCTGGTGTAGGCGTGTTTCATGCTTCACCTCCCGTACGGTTCGCGGACTTCGAGGCCCCGGCGGCGGTCTCGGCGGTGCTGGCCTCCGACCCGTCACGTGGCGCCTGGCGGGCAGCCTGCGCGCGTTGTCCTGGCTCGGCCTTCGCTACGTCGCCGCGCGTCTTCCGTCCGAACCACGTGCGCGTTTGCGAACGCCACAACCACATGAATCCGGCGGCCAGCAGCACGAGGAGAGCCAGCACACCGAGCATTGCCGTGGTGCGCGACGGGTTGCCGCCGTCGCGCAGGCAATCCGTGGCGGCGACTCCGCCTGCGGCACTGGCGACATCGCCACCGTCCGCGCATCGGCCTG
Source organism: Paraburkholderia sp. RL17-337-BIB-A (assembly GCF_046025895.1). Taxonomy (NCBI): domain Bacteria; kingdom Pseudomonadati; phylum Pseudomonadota; class Betaproteobacteria; order Burkholderiales; family Burkholderiaceae; genus Paraburkholderia; species Paraburkholderia sp. RL17-337-BIB-A. Next base: position 3,098,104 of record NZ_JARESY010000001.1, read on the forward strand.
GAAAGGTCAGCACGGGCGTGACCGCCAGCAGCGTCAGCGACACGCGCGCGGGCGTCAGGCCTTCGACACTGCCCGCCACCAGCGCGCGAATCCTGTCGCGCATCAGCTCGAGGTTGTAGTCGCTGCGGTAGCGCATCATCACGGACGCCGACGGCAGCGTGTCCTGCATCGGATCCATCGGATCTTTTTCGGGGAGCACGATGTGCACGCGGGCAAGCAGCACGCCATCGATCTTTTCGAGCGTTTCGGACAACTCCTGGGAGAGCCCGTACACATAGCGGACACGGTCCTCCTCGGGGCTCGATATCAACCCCTGGCGGCTGAACAGCTCGCCGAGATTCGCATGGCCGCCGCGCGGCAGCGCGTAGGCGCTGGCCAGTTCGGTTGCCACGACCGCATCCGCGTCGTCGACCGAAATGTTCCAGGTGCGGTCCGCGTTACGCTCCTTGTAACCGTTGATGCCGTGATGGCTGAGCGCGGCGATGATGCGGTTCGCCTGGTCCTCGTCCAGGCCTTCGAATAGCGAGGTTCTGCAGCCGACGAGGAGCAGCAGCACCGGCAGCAGGATCAGGGCGCGCCGCATCAGCTTCGCTGCGACAGCGTCTGGATGGCGCGGCCGGTCTCGTCGGCAACGCGCACCGTGATTTGCACCCGCACCGAGAAAGCGCCCATGTCGGCCTGCAGGCGCAGCATGTCGGAGGTCGAGATGCGGCCGGCGTCGAGCTGGTCGAGGTGCTGCGAAAGCTGCTGCGCCGACGTGTCCTGCACGTCTTGCGCGTGCGCCAGAAGACGCTCGATCAGCGAGCCCTGGTCGGCTGTCCCGTCGGCGACCCGTACGGTCGCGCCAGGCATGGGCGATACGGAAGATTGCGGGGACAATGCGCCGGACTGCGCCGGCAAGGTTGTGACAGGGACTTGCAACATATCAATGGCTGCCTCGAATAGTCAGTCGTTCAATGGTTGAAACGGGACCCACAGCGCGCTCGGCTTGCGTGGCACGAGCGGCGTGGCGATAAGGCAAGCATTCAGGCAGATTCAGGAACGCCGCGGCCATCGAACTCGCACCGGGCTCGTCGCCGTTCGCCACCGCGCTCAGCGTTCGTGCACCGAGCGCGTAGTGGCCCTCGAACACCTGGCACACGCCGAGCCATGCACGCGCCAGCGCACTGTCGGGCGCGACTTCCACCGCACGGCCGAACAGCACGGATGCAGCGCGGTAATTCGCCCGGTCGATCTCGACCAGCCCCAGCCCGAGATACGGAAAGGCCCGCTGCGGATACAACCTGGCAAGCCGCTCGAACAGATAGCGCGCCTCATCGAAGCGCCCATGCACGCGGGCGTAATGACCGATCGAAATCAGCAGTTCCAAGGTGTCGTCCTGCATCGTCGATGGCTCCCCGAAGACGCCGCAAGGCGTCTCCGTCCTGGTTAAAGTGAAACTAGAAATGCGTTAGTGGGACGCGCGCGCCGTTTCCTTCTGCGCGTCGGTGAGACCCTGCACGCAAGCCGTCGCAACGCTCTGGGTCGTGTTCACCGCGCCCATTGCCTGCTGCACTTTCATCATGGCGGCGTTCTGCTGCTTTTCGTCGGTGCCTTCTGCCTGCTGCAACTTGGTATCGAAGTCCTTGTTCTGTTTCTCGAGGATCTTCGCCAGCACTTCGGCCACCTTCTGGGACGACAGGCCGCCGTTCGCGCCGACCGTCGAGCCGCCCGTGGCACCGGCGAGGTTGCCGCCCAGATTCGGGGACATCGTCGTATTGACCTGATTCATGATTTCCACTCCTTACTTTTTATCGCGCGCGTTTGTGAAGCTGGCGCTTCGTTCCACCACTTGCCGAGCCGCGCGCAAACACTCGACAAGCAGAATCAGTTCCTTTCGCACCGTTGGCGACGCCCCCGGCAGCGCGCTGTTCATGGCGTCTATCTCAGTGGTCAGACGTGCCACGATCGACTCGCGCGCCGCGCCGCCGGCTTCGGCAAGTTGCGCTTCGAGCGGAAGATCGGCGCACGCGCCGAGCGTGCTTTTACCGGCAGTTTTTTCCAGCATGTGCGGCATCCATAAAGAATTCGTAGACCGAACCGTCGTCGTCACGCGTGAGTTCCGCGGCGCAAGCCGAGATACGTGTCACCCGTCCGATCGGCAGTCGCGCGCCGACGAAATAGCGCACCCCCTGCGCATCCGTGAGCCAGAACGCGTGACGGCTGGCGAGCAGATTCAGGCCGATTGCCTCGAGCGGTACCCGCACCCGCTCGCCCTGCTGGGCATGACCGGGAAAAGTGAGACCGCGCAGTCCGCTGATTTCGGCGCCGGCGAGACGCGCGACACGTGCGTAGTCCCACGACTCGGGCGACAGAAAGCCGTGCGCGTCGGGTAGCGTCGCGGCGAATGCACCAGGTTGCGTGGCGTGCACTGCGGCGCCGCGGTAGTAGCGCGCGAGAAATTCGCCGACTTGCTCCCGCAGTTGCGCGAGCACGAACACATGCATCACCGGCGCGCGCTGCCGCGACCAGGCGCTGGCGGTCAGCGCCGCCAGATCGGCTGCCGACTCGACGTAGCCCTCGTAGATGAGTGCGCCGGACTTCGGGTCGAGGTGCGTCTTCACCAGCCGGAACGCGTCGTTCGCACGAACCACGCGCGGTACGTCGCTGGTCCACTGGTTGGAAGCCGTCCACGTGAGCAGCGCAAATACAACCGGCACCGCAACGATCACGGCCCGCGTCACCGGCGACGCATCGGTCCAGTGCCGCGCGATATACGTCAGCGGCGCATGACGGCGCAGGTAGGCACGTTCGGCGTCGCGCGCCATCGTCGCACCCGGCGCATCGCGGCCGCAGAACTGGAACGTGACGGCCCCTGCTGAAAACCACGCGCCGCGCTGAAGGAGCACACGCCGCCCGGGCGCTACGGGGCGGCCGAATACAGCGACGTGCGGACCGTCGGCGACCAGCGCGAGCCCCGCCCCGTGCAACTCGACGGTGGCGTGCAGCGGTTCGACGCCTTCGTCGATCACCATCAGGTCGGCTTCGCCGCCGCTGCCTATGCGCAACGGCTTGTCGGGCGACAGCACCACGCTTGCGCCGGTGTGCACGCCGTCCATCACGACGATCTGTGCTTCAGCGGTCATGGCGGTTCTCCCATGGCATCTTGCTCACCAGCGGCAAGCCCGGCCGTGACAGGGCCGATGACGCAGACGACTGCGGAGCGGCGGGCTGGGCCAGCGCGCGTAATGCCGCGTCCACGGCTGATGGCACATCGGGGGCAGGCGGTTGTTGGGCTTGCTGGGCTTGCTGGGCTTGCTGTGCCTGCTGTGCCTGCTGTGCCTGCTGGGCTTGCTGGGCTTGCTGGGCTTGTTGTGCTTGCTGAGCTTGCTGTGCTTGCTGTGCTTGCTGGGCTTGCTGGGCTTGCTGGGCTTGCTGGGCTTGCTGGGCTTGCTGAGCTTGTTGTGCTTGCTGAGCTTGCAGTACTTGCTGCGCTTGCTGCCGCGGCCGTGGACGCGCAGCAACAGGCGCGTCGCTCGCCGGTAGCATCGTCGGTACGGGCAACGCGCTCGCCACCACCGTCCCAACCGAAGGCGTATCCGGACTTGAAGTAGCGATACCCATCGTCGTTCCACCAGCGCCCTGCGCCATATTCGACGCCACATCACCCGTCAGGCGCTTCAGGCGTGGCGTGATCAGCACCAGCCGTTCGAGGCGCTCGCGCGTGGTCTGGGTATCGCGGAACAACGCGCCTAGATAAGGCACGTCGCCGAGCAGCGGCACCTTGGACGTGGTGCTTTCGCTGCGTTCATATTGATAGCCGCCAATCAGCAGACTCTCGCCGTCGCGCACGATCGCCTGAGTGACGACCGAGTGGTTGTCGACCTTCGGGATACCGTCCACCGATGCCGACGTGTTGAACGTACCGTCTTCGATCTGGATGTTGAGCCGGATATTGCGGCGCGGCTCGCCGCTCGATTCGACGCTCGGCGTCACCTTCAGCGTCATCCCCGTATCGATGTTGAAGAGGTCGACCGCCTGGTTGCCCGCGACCCGCACATACACCGTGCTGCGCGAAGTCAGCGCGGCTTCCGTGTTGTTCAGCGTCAAAACCTGCGGGCGCGACAGCACACGCGCCTGGCCGGCCTCCTCCAGCGCATGAATCTGGGCGAACAGGTATTGCGCCGAGTTGCCGATCAGCGTCGCCAGATTGAGTCCGGCCACCGCGCTTGCCGGCGTGACCAGGTCCACCGCACGGAAGCTCGTCGGCGCGCTCGCGGTCCCGGAGGCGACGTTGATCCGCCCGTTCGCGCCGCCCCAACGCACGCCGAGCGTGCGCGCCGCGTTCGACGAGACGTCGATCACCACCGCGTCGATCTCGACGAGCTCCTGCGGCTGGTCGAGCATCGCGATCGCGCGCTCGTAGTTCGGCATCATCGACACGAGGTCGCTGATGACCACCGAGTTACTGCGCTGATCGGCGACGATGTTGCGCCGCGCGGGTGTCGCGGCGGGCTGTGCGGTGTCGGACTCGGAATCGGGCAGCGGGGCCGCCTCGGCGGCGCTCTCAGACGGTGTGCCGGCAAGGCCGAGGCCGAGCAGGCTCGGCAACGGCGGCGGGCCGCCGCGCGCATTGCGAGCGTCGGCGCGCGAGCGGGAGGCACGCTGGGCCGTGGCCTGCCAGGTGTCCGTCATCAAGCGGCGCAACAGCGAAGCGACGCCCGGCACGACCTGCTCCTGCGACCCGACCGCATAACGGACGTCCTGCGCCTGCGCATAACGCAGCGGGAAAACGCGGATGACGGTCTCGTCGAACGACGGCGCGACGGTGGTCTGCCGCTGGGCCTTGTCGATCGCCTCGGCCACCGCATCGACGAATTTCGACGGGCCCGCTACCTTGACGGTGGTCGCGGAATATTTGATCGGCAGGCGGGCGTCGTCGAGATCGAGGTTGCGCAGTAGGGACGCGACGGCCTCGCGGGTCATCGGTACGAACGGGATAACCCGGCTGCGCACATCCGACGCGCTCGCGACATGCATCGCCTTGCCGTCGAAATACCAGACGAGTCCGTATGCCTCGATCAGCTGGGTGAAGACATTGCCCGGCGTGTCGTCGAAGCGGCCATTGACCAGCCCCTTCACGTCGCGGCCGATGTCGGCGCTCAAGCCTTCGACGGCGAGCACATCGCGCAAGACGTCGGGCAACGGGGCGCCGTTCACTGCGTAGTGAATCGGCGCACCTTGCCATACGGGTGTCGCGGCATGCGCCGCGGGCAGGAGCAACACGGCCGAAGCGAGCCCGAGCGGACCCGCGACATGACGCAAGGCGGCCCGGCGGGCGCACGACGGCAAATCCGGACGGTCGTCGCCGCCCTTCTCCTTCTCAATGGTCGAATCGTTGCGCCGCATCATAAGCATTAAAAATCCCTGGCTACGTTTATTGACTACGTTAGCCAGAAATTTAATGATGTTTCCACTGCTCAAGGTCATACACATATAAGACATGGGCAGTGGTTCAAATACAGATGCATCGGCGCGATTCCGCCCAACCCGACAGAATGCCAATACGCAGCATTCGTCCGATGTCGCATTTATCCTGCGGAATCCACTTATCCAAAAATACAGATGAAGTGCACATATCGATAAGTCATACATCTGTATGACCTGCTTTTTTCCTGTAGAGCGAGGATTGCGGAACTGACAACTCGATTAATCCGATCATGACAGCCAACTCGTTCAATTCAGTTCGTACCGGACAGTCTCTTCCGCAATTATTCAGCGCACTGTTCTGCTTCAACGTCTTAATAGAAGCGCTTCATTCCTCAATTCCTACATGCGCACCCACATGCGGATGACACGGTATTGCAACTTCACCCCTCAACTCGCGAGACCAAGACTACGCTCCGTCAGAATTAACGGATTTGCAACCTGTCTGCGACTCGAGGAAATCTATTGGCGAATCATCGAGGAAATTGCACGTCAGGAATCTCTGACAGTAGGAAAGCTGATTTCAAAATGGGCTCTGGAAATCGACATGACGCAAGAAACCATCTGCAACTTCACCGGTTTCATCAGAATCATCTGCGTCACGCAGATACTCGAACAGAAATATCCAATCGGCATAACGGCAATCGATCCAGACGCAGCGCGCAAATCTCACCAACAGACGCAAGGAGGTTTATCGAAATAATCAGGCCAATTCTTCTCACAGACGGGAATCTGACAACCGTGGAGCACCGACTGTGATTGTTCGCGCTAAAACGGCAACCGAACGGTTTAACTTTTAATCACCAGGATTTCACGATGAGCAATGCAATCAACACCGTCGGCGGCAGCATGCCGTTCGATATGGGCAATTTGCCGGACGCGGCGCAAAACGGCATCCAGACCGACGCGAGCTTCAGCTCCGTGCGGATGTTTTCCCCCGACGACACCGGCGATGCCGGCAATATGTCGCCGGCCGCCATGCCGCACGCCCGGCTCGGCGCCGCGAACGACGGCGACTTCGGCACCCAGGGCGCGGGGACCCAGGGCGGCGGCGGTGGTGGCGCCGACATGGCGGGCGCGATGAGCCAGATCATGGACCTCATCAAGACGGCCATTTCAGCCGCGATGCCGCTGCTCGGCATGGTCACGTCGATGATGGGTAAATCGGGTGCGGCTGGAGGCGCTGCCGCTTAACGGAGCCTTGAGGTCACGGCCGGCCGTCGCAGCGACGCCGGCCGGAAGCGGGGCGGCGCGTCAGCAAGCCGCTCTGCTTCCTGCCCGCTTCCTGCCCGCTTTCTGCCCCCGCTTCGCGGTCTGCGCCTTATAGCCGGCCCGCTCTATAGCCTCGCTTCATCGCCTCACTCCCTGCCCCGAACTTCCCTCTTAGAACACCATGAACTCTTCTTCAAGGCTCGGCCCCGTCGATCGCCATCGGCTCGACGACCTCGTGCGGCGCTCCAATGCAGGGCTCTACAACGCCATGAGCCATTTCGTCGACGGCGGCCATCGCCCGATCGGCGAGTCGCTGCGCCGTGGCGCGTTGCCAGATGCGGTCGTGCAACGCTTCCTCGATGCACTGCAATCGATGCAGGACTATGTCGGCACCTCGTACCGCGTGTCGCGGATCACTCGCGACGGGCTTGCCGCGCTGCAAGGCGACCGAGGCGGGCGCTTTGTGGACCTAGGCGCTCAGTGCGCCTTCGTGCTGCCGTCCAACGCTGCTGCCTGGGCAAAGCACCGGGCTGCCGCGCAACGGCGCGACGGCGTGTACCCGTTGTTCTCGATCTTCGACGAATCGGTCCCGCAGAAGAATCTGTCGACCGCCCTCTTCGCCGATTGCGTCGCCGTGCTGCCGGGAACGCCGCTGCGCCTGAAGAACTTGCGCATCGTCGCAGCCCACGGCGACAGGGGTCCCGGACGCGCGCGTATCGTCGCGCATTTTGCCGCAGCGGATCAGGCATGCGGTGCGCCATACGATCTGTACAGCGGCGCGCCGCGCAAGTGACGCGGTTGATAACTTCGACACGTTTGATACTTCGACACGTTCGACGCATTTGACACGTTCGACGCATTTGACGCGAGGCAAGCGGCGGGCACGCGAGCAGGTGCGGGGCGCCGGCCAGTCCGGTAGACTATGCGCCGACGCGCGCTCTTATCCGGATCCTCAGCTTGAATCGCTACGCCCTGCTTCTCATTACCTCGATGCTGCTGGTCGGCAGCAATGTCGGAATCGGTAAATCGATCGTCGCATTCGTCCCCGTCCCCCTGTTCGCGCTGTTGCGCTTCGTGATTGCGATGGCGGTGTTGTGGCCGCTGTTGCGCGTCGCCAAGCTGCGCCGCGTCAAGCGGGGTGAATGGCTCAATCTGTTCTTGCAGGCGCTGTTCGGCACCTTCGGTTTTACGCTGCTGATGCTGGGCGGCGTGCAGCGTACCAGCGCGGTCGCGGCCGGCGTCATCACCAGCACGATTCCCGCTGTCGTCGCGCTGCTCTCGTGGCTGATCCTCAAAGAGCGTCCGAACGGTCGGGCGCTCGCATCGATCGGGCTGGCGATCGTCGGCGTGGTCGTCATCAATCTCGCGCATGGGGATGAGCACGTTGGCGGCGAGGCTTCGTTCACCGGCAACCTGATGGTGCTGGGCGCCGTGTGCTGTGAATCGCTTTACATCATCCTGTCGCGCCGTCTCACGCAAACCCTCGCGCCGCTCGACATCTGCGCCTACACGCATATGTTCGGCCTGCTGCTGATGCTGCCGGTCGGCGCCACCGCGCTGCTGCACTTCGACTATCGAGCGGTGCCGCTCAGCGTGTGGACGCTGGTGCTGTGGTACGGGCTGTCGGCGAGCATCTTTTCGTTCTGGCTGTGGATGAAGGGCATTCGTCATGTGCCGGGCAGTCTCGCGGGCGTTTTCAGCGCCGTGCTGCCGGTGGCCGCGGCGATTTACGGCATCGTCTTTCTCGGCGAGCGGCCCACATTCGCGCACGGCATCGCGCTCGCCTGCGTGGTCGCAGGGATCGGGCTGGCGAGCCTGAGGGTCAAGCGGGTGCCGCCGGTCGCCTCCTGAATACCGCTGCCTGTTACCAGGAGCCGCTGCCCGCCGCGCCGCAGCAAATTCAGCTGTCGCTGTACAATAGCGCGCCCGACGTAAGCTTTTCCGGCCTGCCTTGGCCGTGTACCGCGCCGTCTGCGCCCCGGTTTGCATGCTTGGCCCGCGCGGTTGATTTGAGCGCCGGGTCGGCACATTTGGTCCGTGTTCCGTCACCTGCGTTTCATCCGACTCTTGCCTATGTCCGCTCCGCGACCCGACTCCGCCCGTCAGCGCCGCCCGATGCAGCCCCTGCCCGTGATCATTTTCATGAGCCGTTGGCTGCAGGTGCCGCTCTACCTGGGCCTGATCGTCGCCCAGGCTGTCTACGTCGTGCTATTCCTGAAGGAAGTCTGGCATCTGGTCACGGCCTCCATGACGCTCGACGAAACCAACATCATGCTGGTCGTGCTCGGCCTGATCGACGTGGTGATGATCTCGAACCTGCTGATCATGGTGATCATCGGCGGGTATGAAACCTTCGTGTCGCGCCTCGGCCTGGAGGGTCATCCGGACGAACCGGAATGGCTCGACCATGTGAACGCCGGCGTGCTCAAGGTCAAATTGTCGATGGCGCTGATCAGCATCTCGTCGATCCATCTGCTGAAGACCTTCATCAGCCCTGACCAGAATTCAACGCACACCATCATGTGGCAGGTGATCATTCACGTCGCGTTCCTCGTCTCGGCGCTGGTGATGGCACTTGTCGACCGCCTCACCACCCATACGCATCCGAAACATTTTCAGGAACCCGCGGGTTTGCACGCGCTGGGTTCGAACGCTTCCCCTCCCCTGAAGGCGCACGACTGACCGCACTGTCCCGCGAGTCTGAAAACAAGCGCCATTGTCCCCACTGAGCTAGCCATGACCGTCATCAAACAGGAAGATCTGATTCAGAGCATTGCTGATTCGCTTCAGTACATCAGCTATTACCACCCGCTCGATTACATCCAGGCCTTGGGCCGCGCTTACGAGCTCGAACAGAGCCCGGCCGCGAAAGATGCGATCGCGCAGATCCTCACCAACAGCCGCATGTGCGCCGAAGGCAAGCGCCCGATCTGCCAGGACACCGGCATCGTCACGGTGTTCGTGAAGGTCGGCATGGACGTGCGGTGGGATGGCGCGACCATGGGCGTCACCGAGATGATCAACGAAGGCGTGCGCCGCGGTTATCTGAACCCGGACAACGTGCTGCGCGCGTCGATCGTGAGCCCGCCGGAAGGCGCGCGCAAGAACACGACAGACAACACGCCGGCCGTGATCCACTACGAGATCGTGCCGGGCGACAAGGTCGACGTGCAGGTCGCGGCCAAGGGCGGCGGTTCGGAGAACAAATCGAAGTTGGCGATGCTGAATCCGTCGGACTCGATCGTCGACTGGATTCTGAAGACCGTGCCGACCATGGGCGCAGGCTGGTGCCCGCCGGGCATGCTCGGCATCGGCATCGGCGGCACGGCTGAGAAAGCGATGGTGATGGCGAAAGAATCGCTGATGGAACCGATCGACATCCAGGACGTGATCGCACGCGGCCCGCAAGACTGGATCGAAGAACTGCGCGTGGAGCTGCACGAGAAGGTCAACGCGCTCGGCATCGGCGCGCAAGGTCTCGGCGGTCTCGCCACCGTGCTCGACGTGAAGATCATGGCAGCGCCCACGCACGCCGCGAGCAAGCCGGTCGCGATCATCCCGAACTGCGCGGCAACGCGTCACGCGCACTTCACGCTGGACGGCTCGGGCGTGGCAAAGCTCGAGGCACCATCGCTCGACGCATGGCCGAAGGTGCAATGGGAACCGAATACGGAAACCAGCAAGCGCGTCGATCTGAACACGCTGACGCCGGCAGAAGTTGCGGGTTGGAAGCCGGGCCAGACGCTGCTGCTGTCGGGCAAGATGTTGACGGGCCGCGACGCCGCGCATAAGCGCATCGCCGATATGCTGGCGAAGGGCGAAAAGCTGCCGGTCGACTTCACGAACCGCGTGATCTATTACGTAGGCCCGGTCGATCCGGTGCGCGACGAAGCAGTCGGCCCCGCCGGCCCGACCACCTCGACGCGCATGGACAAGTTCACTGAGACGATGCTGTCGCAAACCGGTCTTGTTTCAATGATCGGCAAGGCCGAGCGCGGCCCGGTTGCGATCGAGGCGATCAAGAAGCACAAGGCCGCGTATCTGATGGCCGTGGGCGGCGCCGCTTATCTCGTGTCGAAAGCCATTCGCAGCGCGAAGGTTCTCGCGTTCGAAGACCTCGGCATGGAAGCGATCTACGAGTTCGACGTACAGGACATGCCCGTAACAGTCGCCGTCGATTCGAACGGCACCTCGGTGCACCAGACTGGGCCCAAGGAATGGCAAGCGAAGATCGGCAAGATTCCGGTCGCGACAGTTTGATCGGTAACAACATCAACTGAAAAGTGAAAGCCGGGGCCTCAAACCCCGGCTTTTTTATCTTGGAATGAGAACGGTACGCATCACGCAAAAACCTTGCGAATCAAGGCAAAAAACTGTGTCTGTTTCCTTGGCTTTTTCAGGTCCGGCGTTTATTGTTGTTGAAAATTCAAATCCCCCATAAGGAACCCCCATGCAAGGCGACAAAAAAGTTATCGAGTATCTGAACTCGCAACTGAAGAACGAACTCACCGCCATCAACCAGTACTTTCTGCACGCGCGGATGTACAAGCACTGGGGTCTCGAGAAACTCGGCAAACATGAATACGACGAATCGATCGGCGAAATGAAGCACGCCGACTGGTTGATCGAACGTATTTTCATGCTCGACGGCCTGCCGAATCTGCAAGACCTGCACAAGCTGCTGATCGGCGAGGAAACCAAAGAGATCCTCGAATGCGACCTGAAGCTCGAACAGATTTCGCAGAGCACCTGCAAGGAAGCAATCGTGTATTGCGAATCGGTTCGCGATTTCATCTCGCGTGAAATCTTCGTGAAGATTCTCGACGACACCGAAGAACACATCGACTGGCTCGAAACGCAGATCGACCTGATCGACAAGGTCGGCATCCAGAATTATCAGCAAACTGCGATGGGTTCGATCGAGTCCTGAACCGCGCGGGCGATATACTTGAGCACTTCCCCGTTTTCGTGAGTTTTCCGTGACCGCTGTGCCGCGCGCGTCCTTATTGCCTATGCCTGCAGAATCGCCGTCTTCCAGTGCCGGGATTGCCCCCTCAGGTGGCGATTCGCGAGCGCCGGTCGGCATTTTCGACTCGGGTCTGGGTGGTTTGTCGGTGCTGCGGGCGGTCCGGGCGCAACTGCCTCACGAAGCGCTCATCTACGTCGCCGACTCGCGCTACGCCCCCTACGGCGAACGCGACGACGACTTCATCGCCGACCGCACCCTCGCAATCGGGGAATGGCTCGTGAGCCAAGGCGCAAAGGCGTTGGTGGTCGCATGCAACACGGCGACCGCGCAGTCGATCGCACTGGTCCGCGAAAAGCTGACGATTCCGCTGGTGGGTGTGGAGCCGGGCGTCAAACCGGCCGCGCTGCAGTCGAAAGCGCGTGTCGCCGGCGTGCTCGCGACCCAAGTGACCTTGCGCAGCGCCCGCTTTCAGGCGCTGCTGGAGCGCTACGCCGCCGATTGCCGTTTTCTCTGCCAGCCTGGCCACGGGCTGGTGCAGGCGGTGGAGCGCTGCGACGTAGGCTCCGCCGAACTGCGCGCACTGCTGCGCGGTTACCTGCAACCCATGCTCGATGCCGGCGCCGATACCTTGGTGCTCGGTTGCACCCACTACCCCTTCCTCGATGCGGCGATCCGCGACATCGTCGGCGACCGGCTCATGCTGATCGATACGAGCGTGGCCATCGCACGCCAACTGGAACGGGTACTCGACCAGCACGGCATGCGCGCCGCCCCGGAAAATGCCGACGCTGTTCTGCCCCGCTTTTACTCGACAGGCGACGGCAGCCATCAGCAACAGCTCGCCGCGACTTTGCTGCAGATCGACGCGGCGGTCGCACAGGTTGTCATCCCTTCGCGCCGCACGGCCGCGCCAGATTCCCAAGCCGCATAAAAACCGCTCGCGGTGTGCTTTAGGGCCGTCCCGAGGCTTTTTTGCGCTGTTTTTTTGGCGTTTCGAGCCCTTTCAGCCCCTGACGCCCGATCCCGTCCCTTAGACGAAACCCTTCTAAGAGTCTGGTTTTGTTACAAAAAATCATGCAGGACGCTTGCCAAACGGCTCAATCAAAATGATAATAGTTCGCATTAACGTTAGCTATGACGCCTGCCATGATTGTCTGTGTCTGCAAGTCTGTTTCTGACCGAAAGATCCGTGCCTCGATCGCGGAAGGCGTCGATTCGTTCGACGAACTCCAGTTCGAACTCGGCGTCGCCTCCTGCTGTGGCAAATGCGCGGATTCCGTGCGCGGCGTCATGATGGAAAGCGGGGTATGCGCGAGCCGCTGCGGCTTCGATCATCACTCGCAGCCTATGCCGCTGACGTTCTACGAACGCAAAGCCGCCTGAATTTGCGAACGCGAGGCCGGTTTTAGAGCGCGGCCCACGCCGCGCGGGCGCTCACTGCTTCAGGCGCTGCTCTTCGCCGTGCTTCACGTGTTATCCCACTGCCGTCAGCAAGCCAGTATCCGTACAAGCCAGCTACCCACTCATCCGTTAAAAGGAGTTCGAGATGGAATTGCTGATTGGTTTCGTGACTACTTTGTTCATTTCGCTGCTGATCTTCCGAACATGACGATGTCTTGCCTGACGCACCGCATCAACGGCGCGTCGCCACGCTAATATGCAGGCCTCGCCTACCGTTTCAGCCGGCGTTACGTCGGCTTCGTCCGCCCGAATGAATTCCCGTGTCTGGACCGCGACTGCCGCAGTCGCCGCGATTCATGTCGCCTTGCTTGCGGTGGTCCTGACGTTGCGTCATGACCCCGTGCAGCCGCCGCTCGAATCGCGCGTCATGACCGCGGAATTGCTGGCGCCGGCGCCCGTGGCCGCGCCTGTTGCGGTGCAATCGATCGCGCCGCCACCGCCCAAGCCGACGCCGCCAGTTCATACCAGGCCCAAGGTTCAGCCAAAGCCGATACTGACGTCCAAGCCGACGCCTACGCCGTTGCCCGAGGCGGCCGCGCCGTCGCCTACGCCGGTGGCACCTGCTGATCCAACGCCGCCCGCGCAGCCCGCGCCGGCTGCACCGCCCGCTCAGGCTGCGCCGGCAGTCGGCCGTCCGACGATGGACATCACGGCGCCGAAGAACGTCTCGCACATCGAGTGCAGTATGGTCACGCCGGACTACCCCGCGCTGTCGAAGCGCCGCGGCGAAACCGGTACGGCCTATGTGACGTTCGTCATCGGACCGACGGGGAAGGTCGAAAGCATCTCGCTCAAAAAGAGCAGCGGCTTCAGCCGTCTGGACGACGCCGCCATTGCCGCCGCGCATGCGAGTTCGTGCAAGCCCTATCTCGAGAACGGCCAGCCCATTCGGGCCATGGCCACCCAGCCTTACAACTTCAATCTGAACGATTGAGGCAGCTTTCAAAAAAAAGGAATTGCAATGCAAAACTACGGATTGGCGCACGTGTGGGCGCAAGGGGATTTCGTGACGCGCGGTATTGCGCTCGCACTATTGATCATGTCGGTGATGTCGTGGAGCGTGATCGTCATCAAGGGCTGGAACGTGATGCACCTGAAGCGTCTCACGAAGAACGCCGAACAGCAGTTCTGGCATTCGGACGACCTCGCCGATGGCGTGAAGAAGCTTGGCTCCGGGTCGTCGACGCCGCAGGACAATCCGTTCCTGGCACTCGCGCTGGCCGGTCAGGAAGCGGCCGACCATCATCATCAGACGCAGCCGCATCTGCACGATCGCATGGACGTGTCGGATTGGGTGACGCGCTGCCTGAAGGACACGATGGACGAAAGCGTCGCGCGCATGCAAAGCGGTCTGGCGATTCTCGCCTCGATCGGCAGCACGGCGCCGTTCGTCGGCCTGTTCGGCACGGTGTGGGGCATCTATCACGCACTGCTGGCGATCGGCGCGAGCGGCCAGTCGTCGATCGATCAGGTCGCGGGCCCCGTTGGCGAAGCGCTGATCATGACTGCGTTCGGTCTGTTCGTCGCTATTCCGGCCGTGCTCGGCTACAACGCATTGACACGCGCCAACAAGGCGCTCGTCGCCAAGCTGAGCCGCTTTGCACACGGTCTGCACGCCTTCTTCGTGACGGGCGCCCGTCTGTCGTCGTCCAAGCGCGGCGACGGTTTGCGCCTCGCCACGCGCGCCAACTGATCGACGAGGCATTCCGATGGCAATGAGCCCCTTCGCCGGCGACGATGACGACGGCCTGATGAACGAAATCAACATGACGCCGCTCGTCGACGTGATGTTGGTTCTCCTGATCGTCTTCATGGTGACGATCCCGGTGATTCGTCACGCGGTCAAAATCGATCTGCCGCATGCGAGCAGTCAGAAGGAAGACACGAAACCCGCGCAGGTGACGGTCAGCGTCGATGCGGACGGCAACGTGATGTGGGACGACAAGAAGGTCGACGACGCGACACTGCGCGAGAAGATCGCAGAGGCCGCGCAAGCCAATCCGCAACCGGAGCTGCATCTGGATGCCGACCGTAAGGTCGCATACGAGAAAGTGGCCGAAGTGATGTCGGCGGCGCAAGCCGGTGGCCTCACGAAGATCGGCTTCGTCACGCAGCCCAAAGGCAAATAAGGACCGGCGATCCGCATAGCGGCGCGACGCTGTTAAGCAGCGCCTGCCGAAAAAACAGAAAAGCCCTTGAAACAAGGGCTAAAAGTAAAAGGCCTTCATCGTCAGATGAAGGCCTTTTTTGTGCGCACTCGGCGCCTTCGGGCGGCGGGATTATTTGCCATCGGTCGAAGAAGATTGATAGCTCGAATCACCGCATGCGACAGCCGTGATCGACACGGACAGCGCGGTCAGCCCTATCAGGCCGGCTATCATAGCGGCCATGAGTTTCCGCATAAGAGACTCCTTAGCGAAGGGATTTCACTATAGGCCCGCGAGCGCGAGCATTCAAGCAAACCGCCATTGAAAGTACTCATGACAAGCGGCGCTTAAATGCTAAAAGCGATGTTGCCGCCCGTAATAAGTGCTATGACGCGAACGCAAGAACCGGTTCTGCGATTGTCCGCACCGCACGCGTCGGGCACTCGCCCATGATGTGCTTGCCTTCGTCGGGATCGAGCATTTCGACCAGATAGTCGACGAACGCGCGCACGGCCGGCACCATTCCCTGACGCGACACGAATACCGCGTACAACTGCGGCGTCGGAAAGGTCCAATCCGGCATCACCGGCGACAACTGGCCCGCGCGCAACGCACTGCCGTACATCATCTCCGGCAACGCGGCGATCCCCACGCCCGACAGTACCGCTTCACGAATCGTCATCAGATCGGCGGTGACAAGACGCGGTTCGTGTTCGTGCGCGTGGCGCGTGCCGTCGGGGGCAATCAGATCGAAGACGTGGCGTCCGTCGGCGGTCGGCACGTCGAGCGTTTCGAAACGGCTCAGATCGGCAGGCACGAGCGGCGGCGCATTCTGCTGCAACAGGCTCGGCGCGCCAACCAGCATCTGCTGCGTGCGCCACAACGGGCGCACGACGATGTTGGCGTTTTCCGGCGGATCGGAGCGTACGCGCAACGCGATGTCGATCGAATCCTCGAACAGATCGACCACGCGGTTCGTCACGCGCATGACCACGCGTACTTCCGGAAAGCGATGCATGAATTCCGGCAGGATTTGCGACAGGATGGTCTGCGAAATCGTCACCGGAACGCTGACGCGCACCGTGCCGCGCGGCGACGAACGCAGTTGCTGCACGACGTTGACGGCCGCCTGCGCCTCGCTCAGCATTGCCTGACAGTGCTGGTAGAAGAGCTGGCCGGCCTCGGTGAGCGCCAGCTTGCGGGTGGAACGCTGCAGCAAACGTACGCCCAGCGAGGCTTCCAACTCGGTCAGCCGGCGCGAGAGGCGCGACTTGGAAATGCCCAGCACGCGCTCCGCGGCGGAAAAACCACCGTGTTCGACGACCTGCGAAAAATACATGAGGTCATTCAGATTGTGTGAATCGATCTTCATCTCATCGTTCCAGTGATAGAACAATCCATTGCGTGACGGCGGCTGGCGCCTAGGAAAACGGTCCCTATAATATCCCTATGTTTCAAAAATAACGCTATTCCCCATTTCCGGAGGGACTTTTAATGAGCACGACCCGCACGATCGAACGCACGTTTCCCGCTGTTCGCACGACCGAAGGTGGCGGCTTTATCGTTAACCGCCCGTTTCCGACCCGCCTGCTGATGGATTTCGATCCGTTCCTGCTGCTCGACGAAATGGGCCCGATCGACTACGCGCCGGGCGAGGCCAAAGGCGCGCCGGATCATCCGCATCGTGGTTTCGAGACGGTCACGTACGTGCTCGAGGGGCAGTTCGGCCACAAGGATTCGGCGGGCCATTCGGGCACCCTGCATGCCGGCGACGTGCAATGGATGACCGCGGGCGCAGGCGTCGTGCATAGCGAGATGCCGGATCCCTCATTCGTGCGCACGGGTGGGCGCGTGCACGGCTTGCAATTGTGGGTGAATCTGCCGCGCCGCGACAAA
This sequence comes from Paraburkholderia sp. RL17-337-BIB-A, assembly GCF_046025895.1. NCBI lineage: Bacteria > Pseudomonadati > Pseudomonadota > Betaproteobacteria > Burkholderiales > Burkholderiaceae > Paraburkholderia > Paraburkholderia sp. RL17-337-BIB-A. The sequence continues at coordinate 3,115,255 of NZ_JARESY010000001.1, forward strand.
ATGATCGAGCCGCGTTATCAGGAAATGCCGTCGGCCAGCATTCCGGTCGCGACATCCGCGGACGGCAAGGTGCGCGTCAAGGTGATCGCGGGCGAAGCGCTCGGCGTGAAGGCCGCAATCGAAACGCGCACACCGATCCTTTATCAGCATTTCTCGCTACAGCCGGGCGCGACGATCCAGCAGCCGGTGCCCGCCGACTATCGGGTGTTTGCCTACAGTCTGTCCGGCAAGGGCTTTTACGGCGCAGGGGAAGCTTGCCAGGAAATCGGCGCCCACCAGATGGTGGTGTTTCAGAACGACGGAGAATCGGTGACGCTCGCAGCGGGCGAGGAGCCGCTTGAAGTGCTGCTGCTCGGCGGCGTTCCGCTGAAAGAACCGGTGGTGCGCTACGGTCCCTTCGTGATGAACACGGAAGGCGAAATCCGCCAGGCCGTGATCGACTACCAGGCAGGACGCATGGGCGCGATCACGCACTGACTCGCTTGAGCACTGAGCGGCACGCTGACGGGGCGTGATCACTCAGACACGCCATCATGCCGTTTCGGCGCATGCAAAGCGGCGCCGAAGCGGGCCTTCGCGCCCCGCCCCCGGCGCGAAGGCCGATAAATTCGTTCACAATAGCAATTCATGCCGCGCGCCACGCTGTCTAACCATGACAGACCGTGGCGCGCGGCGATTTCCGTCCCTGTTCAGGAGCGCGCATGGCAGAGTCCACCGTCACCGCCCATATCGGTTCGACGAATTTCCAGGTCCTTTTCGACGACGGCAAGCACACGTGGCTCGCCGACGAACCCGAGTCGCTTGGCGGCGGCGATCGCGGGCCGACGCCTGTCGCGCTGTTGCTGTCGAGCCTCGGCGCCTGCACGTCGATCACGCTGAAAATGTACGCTCAGCGCAAAGGCTGGCCGCTCGCCGACGTGCGCGTGGCGCTGTCGCTCGAAACCGGCGACGCGGGCTCGACCATCGACCGCAAAATCGTGCTGGAAGGCGATCTCTCCGACGAGCAGCGGGAACGACTCTTGCAAATTGCCAATGCGTGCCCAGTTCACAAGATCCTCACGCATTCGATCACGATCCGCTCGGGTCTTGCCGTCGCCTGATGCGTGAAAGGCCAAGTGGGCCGGCACCGGCTAACGGCGCCGCACCTATTGCAACGCTTTCATAGGAAGCCGTCGTTTTGAATTTCGAACACCTTATCCAGATCAACGACCCGTTGAATCCGTTTGTCGACTCGATGACCCGCGAGCAGTTGTGGGAGGGCCTCGTGTTGCGCGCCGAGCAGCCACAACTGTTCGTGATAGGACTCGACAGTTGCACCATTCTTTCGCGCGAAGGCGACACGCTCGAACGGGAGCTGCACTACGGCCAGGCCACCGTGCGCGACCGTGTCACGCTGCAGGATCGACAGAGCGTGCGCTATGACATTCTGCCGACCGCGGAATACGTCGGCGGCTCGCTGACGATGACGATCGAGCAGCCTGACGACCTGCAATTGTTCCTGCGCTTCGAATACGCGACGACCCTGCCAATCTCCGACGACCAGGACGCTGTGCAAACGCAGGAAATCGTGAAGTCGGCATATCGCGAAAACGATATCGATACCGTGCGTCTAATCCGCCAGTACGTGCAGACCAGGCAGGAACCCGGTTCGTTGCATTGATGCGTGTGCGGGCGCTCTGCCCGCGCCGTCGCGTTGTTTGAGGCGGCCTGATGGGAGATGGCCTACCTTCCTTCGTCATTTTATTCCCCTTTCATTTAGCTATCGAAAGTCGAATCCGATGAATTTCTCTTTCTTGTAAATAGGAATAGTTATCATTTAGAATTAATCCATCGAATCGACCAACAGCTAAAACGAATGACCGATCTCACGCACTCTTCCACCCTCAGCCTGCGCCGCCCGGCGGCCGCGCTGACCAGCCGTCCGAAGGCATCGACGGCGACGGCAACCGCAGCGAAACCCGCAGCGGATCGCGCCAACGGTTCGGGCGACACGTCGGATCGGGTCGTGCGCAGCGACACTCTGCTGCAAGGACATAGCCACGTCAGCATCGTGCATAACGGCGAAACCTATCAGCTGCGTGCAACGCGCTTAGGCAAGCTCATTTTGACGAAGTAACAGGCGGCAACGAATAGCAGTCAGTACCGGGTATTGTGGGGACCACCTCCTCGAGAGGTGTTGGGCATTAGCCAGCCACGACGGCTTGCACGTGAGAACTAGACCCCTTCGTGCAGACTCCAAGCCAGCCGTCGCAGCCAGCCAGGCCGCTTTTTTGGTTCTCACCCAAGGCGGATGCACGAAACGACGTGTGTCGCGGATCCAGAAATTAAAAAGCCGTGGGATGGTGTCATCTCCACGGCTTTTTGTTTGGCACGGCGCTGCCCCGAGTCGCGAGCACGCCGGAGCGTTCAGAACTTACTTTGAAGCCCAGCCCCAGAACATCAGCCACCAGGCACTGTCGACCACACCCAGTGCTGCGACAAACCACACCATCGCAAGGCTGCGTTGAACGAAGCGCTCGCTATAGCGGCGCGTAACGAGCCAGGCGAGCCACGCGCTCCACAGGTTGGCAATCGCCAGAATTGCGATACGCATGTCCGATGCCCACCACAGCGACACATGTTCCGCGCGCAGCAACGACAGCGTGGTCGCCGACAAACCCAGAAACACCCCCGCGCCGGCAATCGGAATCAGACCTTGCGTCAGGTGATGCAAACGCACGCTGCTGAAACGCCCCAGCATGCGCGTCGCGCCCATCAGCAACACCAGCAGTACCGTGCCATACACCAGCGCCGTGGCGAGGATATAGCCGATCACCATCGTGCCGTCGAGCCACGTGAATACATCGTTTTGCTCAGGGTAATGCGTGAACAGAAACCACGGCGCGTTGGTGTCGAGCGGCCACGTGATGTCGTGATCGACCAGCCATGTTGCGAAGAACATCTTCAGGTCGACAAACCAGCGCGATGCGGTCCAGTGGAACGCGCCGATCGCGATGCCGAGCAAGCCGTACAGGATCAACGCGGTATCCCACGGGTTGGCCTGCCTGTCGCCGAGCTGCACGACTTCAGACGACGGCGCACGCCACGTCAGTGCGATCGCGTCGCGATGTCCGCTGCAGCGGCCGCACATATGACAGTCCGAGGCGCCTTTCATATTGCGCAGCGGCACCAGCGGCGCGCAATTGATCGGAATCACGCGATGCCCATGTTCGCCGTTCTTGTACGAACGACGCCACGCGTCTTCATCGACCTTGTAGTGAAACGGCGCGAGACGCGCCAGAAGCGAAAAAACCCCGTTGACGGGGCACAGATACTTACACCAGACACGCTTCTCGCGTCCGTACAGCAAGCCGATGATCATCGCCGCAAAGGTCGAGCCGCCGAGCACCAGCAACACCGCCTTCGGATACTGGTAGACGCTGACCATCTGCCCGTAGATGGTGGTGATACCGAACGCGACGAACGGCCAGCCGCCCCAGCGCATCCAGCGCGGAATCGCCCAGCCGCGGCCGTATTTGCTGGCGAATTCCGCGAGCGCGCCCTCCGGACACAGCACGCCACACCAGACGCGGCCGAGCATCACCATCGACAGCAGCACGAACGGCCACCAGATGCCCCAGAACACGAACTGCGCGGCAAGCGTCAGGTTATTCCACAGATGCGCGGTGTCGTCCGGTAGGGGCATCACCGCCGGCACGAGGATCAGGAACGCGTATACCGCCACGACGACCCACTGAATGCCGCGGATCGCAGCGCCGTGGCGCTGCATCCACTGACCGGCCGCGGCGAGGCGCCCCGGGCGGGTCATCACGGTGCTCATGCTGTGCGCCCTGCGGCCTGCCGCGCCGGCTTGCGATTCGCGCGCCGCACCAGCAGATAGACGACCGCACAGTACACGGCGTATGCGAGCAGATTCATCAGGGCCGGGTGGGCGCGATAACCGGTGAGCGTCGCCACCAGTGAACCGAACGTGCTCGAATCATCGACGATGGCCGACGAATTCCACATCTGGTCGACGATTGTCGGCAGAATTTCCTTGTCGATCAGCTTGTCCACGCCGGTCTGGAACAGACCCGCGCCGAGAAACAGCAATATGATTTCAGTGACGCGGAAGAACAGCCGCCACGAGAAGAACTTGCCGCCTAACTGCAGGATGTAGAAAGTCAGGAACGCGAGACCGAGGCCGATCACGACCGCGAGCATCTGGCTGCCATCCACATGACCCGATTGGCCGAAACCGAGGCCGTACAGGAAGATCACCGTTTCGCTGCCCTCCCGCGCGATCGCCAGCGCGACCAGCAACGCGACGCCCCACCAGTTCGAATCGCGCTTGCTCTTTTGCAGCGACTGTTCCATATCGCGCTTGAGCGTGCGGCCGTGCTGTTTCATCCACAGCACCATCTGCACGATCAGCACACACGCGACCAGCACCATCGCGGTCTGGAAATAATCCTGTGCGTCACCGGAGAGCACTTCGGTGAAACCGACCAGCGCCGCGCCAAGCGCGACCGCCGCGATCAACCCAGCCGCCACGCCGCCCCACAGGTATGGCAAACCGCGGCGCGCATCGTCGTCGCCATTTTTCAGCCACGCGTACAGGATACCGACGACCAGCAAGGCCTCGACACTTTCCCGCCACACGATGAATAGAATCTGACCCATCCAAGCTCTCCCTTCTACCCTTCTACTGCTTTGGCGAACGTGTGCCCGGACTGCTCAAGGCCCGCGCTCGCATCCCAAGCCGCTACTTCACGACGATCACGCCCTGCGCCTGCTGATGGAAATCGTCGAAGAATTTGTACTCGCCCGGCTGCTGCGGAGCGATCACGACGAACGATTCCCCGCCCGGCGCCAACACCTTCTCTTTACGCAATTGCACGCTTTCGAATTCGGCGGCGCCTTTGCCGGTGTTGCGGATTTCGATTTTGATACGCTGCCCCGCCGGCACTTCGATACGAACCGGATTCAGCTTGCCGTCGTTCATTTCCAGCTTGAAGGTCGGCAGATCCGCTGCGTGCGCGGCGCCCGCCAGTAAAGCGGACACGGCGAACATTGCGATCGTTCGGTTAATTCTCATTAGCCCTTCCGGAAAACGCGGCGCGGCGGGTTTCATGATCCGCACGCCGCCTGCTGCATTCGTTCACCCACCGACGCGCGGCCATGCAGCGATGCGTGGCGAGCCTTGATGATCTGTGTCCGCGGCGCTCAGTAGCCGCCCTTCTTGCCGATACCCGCGTACGTGAAGTCGTATTCGAGCGTAACGGGCTTGAACCACGGACCCACGCCGGTTTCCTTGTCGACGTGGCGGCCGAAAGCCATGTGGCCGGTTTGCATCGGCGGTTCGACGATCAGCTTCAGGTGGTACTTGCCCGGACCTTGCAGCTTGACGTTGTCGCCGTAATGCGGACCGTCGTTGGCGACCATCGCCATCATGTCGCCCTTCTGGGTCTGACTCGAACCCGCTTTCGTCAGTTCATAACGCACTTGCAGATACGGCATCCAGTCACCCTCGGCGAAACCCGTTGGGTTGTTCTTGACTGCGTGGATATCTGCTTCGAGGTGAACGTCGGAATCCGACGCCTTGCGCATCATGCCTTCCGGTTCCATGGTGATGGGCTGCAGATAGACCGCGCCGATTTCCATGCCGCCCTGAATCTGATGTTTGCCGATCGGGTATTCCGCTGCCGTTGCCGAGAAGGCCGCTGCTACGGCCACCGCTGCGGCGCCGCCACGCACAAATGAAGAAATCCGCATTGAAACTCCTTGTTCTTTTATCTGACCGGAATGGAACCCATTGGAACAGTGCGTTGCGCGCGCCTTGATGCAACGGCCAGCCCTTACAAAGGGCGATTGACCGTAAGCAAACCGCATATGCGAACGTTAATGCGAACCATTCTCAATATTGGTCGAGTTTATCATTGTTCGCCGGGGAGGACAAATTTGGCGGGAGGCTGCGCCTTATGACAGCAGGGTCTTAAGGAATCGGGGGTGAGAGCGGTGATGGCGGGACGGCTGGCGTGTTGCCAGGTTTGATGAGACTGGGCACGGCACATTGCCGCGCCCAGAGCGGAAGCGCGCTTTTTTAGACGCCAGACACGTGATCGCCGACGTTCGCGCCGAACACGCGCTGACGCAGCAGCGCTAGCTGGTCGCGAGTCTGTGCGGCCTTTTCGAACTCGAGATTCTTGGCGTGCTCCATCATCTGCTTTTCGAGACGCTTGAGTTCCTTGGCGAGCTGCTTCTCGGACATGTCCTCGAATTTCGCGCGCGTTTGCTGTTCCTTCAGTTCGGCGCGGGCGTCGTCGACGTTGTACACCCCGTCGATGATGTCGCGGATGCGCTTGACCACCCCGCGCGGCGTAATCCCGTTTTCGAGGTTGAAAGCGATCTGCTTGGCGCGCCGCCGCTCGGTTTCGTCGATCGCGCGACGCATCGAGTCGGTCACCCTGTCCGCATACAGAATCGCCTTGCCGTTCACGTTACGCGCGGCCCGGCCGATGGTCTGAATCAGCGAGCGCTCGGCGCGCAGGAAACCTTCCTTGTCCGCGTCGAGAATCGCCACCAGCGAGACTTCCGGAATATCCAGCCCTTCGCGCAGCAGGTTGATCCCGACCAGCACGTCGAATGTGCCGAGCCGCAAATCGCGAATGATTTCGACCCGTTCCACCGTATCGATGTCGCTGTGCAGGTAACGCACCTTGACGCCGTGGTCGGCCAGAAACTCGGTCAGCTGCTCGGCCATCCGCTTGGTCAGCACCGTGACCAGCACGCGGTCGCCGACCTTGACGCGTTCGTTGATTTCCGCGAGCACATCGTCGACCTGCGTGCGCGCCGGCCGCACCTCGATTTCCGGATCGACGAGGCCGGTTGGACGGACCAGCTGCTCGGCCACCTGCCCTGCCGTTTTCTGCTCATAATCGGCTGGCGTAGCCGATACGAACACGACCTGGCGCATCTTGCGCTCGAACTCGTTGAACTTGAGCGGGCGATTATCGAGCGCCGACGGCAGGCGAAAACCGTAGTCCACCAGGTTCTCTTTACGCGCCCGGTCGCCGTTGTACATGCCGTTCAACTGCCCGATCAGCACGTGCGATTCGTCGAGCAGCATCAGCGCATCGGACGGCAGGTAGTCGACCAGCGTGGGCGGCGGCTCGCCTGGCGCCGCGCCCGAGAAGTGCCGTGAGTAGTTCTCGATGCCCTTGCAGAAGCCCAGCTCCTGCAACATTTCCAGATCGAACCGGGTGCGCTGCTCGAGCCGCTGCGCTTCGACGAGTTTGCCGCTGCTATAAAAGAATTCGAGCCGGTCGCGCAGTTCGGTCTTGATCGTTTCGACCGCGCGCACCACGGTATCGCGCGGCGTCACATAGTGCGACGACGGGTACACGGTGAAGCGGGCAATCTTTTGCCGCACGCGGCCGGTGAGCGGATCGAACAGTTGCAGCGTCTCGACCTCGTCGTCGAACAACTCGATGCGCACCGCCATTTCGGCGTGCTCGGCCGGGAAAATATCGATCGTGTCGCCGCGCACGCGGAACGAACCACGCTGGAAGTCGGCCTCATTGCGGTTGTACTGCATCGCGATCAACCGGGCGATGATGTCGCGCTGGCCGAGCTTGTCGCCGGTACGCAGCGTCAGAATCATCTTGTGATATTCCGACGGGTTACCGATACCGTAGATCGCCGACACCGTGCCGACGATGATCACGTCGCGCCGCTCCATCAGGCTCTTGGTGGCCGACAGGCGCATCTGCTCGATGTGCTCGTTGATCGACGAATCTTTCTCGATGAACAGATCGCGCTGCGGCACGTACGCTTCCGGCTGGTAGTAGTCGTAGTACGAGACGAAGTACTCGACCGCATTGCGCGGAAAGAACTCGCGGAACTCGGAATAGAGCTGCGCGGCGAGCGTCTTGTTCGGCGCGAACACCATCGCCGGCCGGCCGAGCCGCGCGATGGTGTTGGCCATCGTGAAGGTTTTGCCGGAGCCGGTCACGCCGAGCAGCGTCTGGAACGACAAACCGTCCTCCACGCCTTCGACGAGCGTGTCGATCGCCGTCGGCTGGTCGCCGGCGGGCGGATACGGCTGATACAGCTGGAACGGCGAGCCTTCGAACGTGACGAATCTGGATTCGTCGAGCGTCTCGTCGGCTTCAGTCAGATGTTGTTCGGACATGGGGAGCGGCACCGGGCCTTGGGCAAAGGACCATTCTAACGGGTTGCGGGAACCCGGGCTGAGCGGGTCTGCGTAGGGGTTGGGGCGGCGGCGGGATGCTTGTGGCCCTTTTTGCGGGGCCTGCTTGGGGCTCGCTTAGGGGCTTGCTTGCGTCCGTCCCGAACAGATCGATTAGGAGCACATGACGCCTGAGTGCCTGTTTTTCAAGCAAATAATTCAGTCCACCGGGCGTTGTCATCCGAAAAATGCCCGCGGATTCGCTACAATGACAAGTTGCGCTCGCTCGCCGATGCCCGCCGCCCCCGTCTGAATCGTCCATCAGACACCTTTGGCCGGGCCGCCCGCGATCGAAGCCGCCCTCTTCTCACTACTGCTGCTCACCCATCATGTCTCTGTTCTCCGCCGTCGAACTTGCTCCCCGCGACCCGATTCTGGGCCTGAACGAAGCCTTCAACGCCGATGCGCGCGCTACCAAGGTCAACCTTGGCGTTGGTGTCTACTTCAATGAAGAAGGCAAGATTCCGCTGCTGCGCGCCGTGCGCGACGCGGAAAAGGCACGCGTCGAAGCCGCGCTGCCGCGTGGCTATCTGCCGATCGAAGGCATCGCCGCCTACGACGCCGCCGTGCAAAAGCTGCTGCTCGGCAACGACTCGCCGCTGATCGCCGCAGGCCGCGTCGTGACGGCGCAAGCACTGGGCGGCACGGGCGCGCTGAAAATCGGTGCCGATTTCCTGAAGCGCCTGAACCCTTCGGCCAAGGTCGCGATCAGCGATCCGAGCTGGGAAAACCACCGCGCGCTGTTCGAAGGCGCCGGCTTCGAAGTCGTGTCCTACCCGTACTATGACGCGCACACGCAGGGCGTGAATTTCGAAGGCATGCTGAGCGCGCTGAACGGCTATGCCGCGGGCACGGTTGTCGTGCTGCACGCGTGCTGCCATAACCCGACCGGCGTCGACCTGAGCGTCGACCAATGGACGCAGATCGTCGAAGTCGTCAAGGCGCGCAATCTGGTGCCGTTCCTCGACATCGCGTATCAAGGTTTCGGCGACAACATCGATTCCGACGCTGCAGCAGTCCGCCTGTTCGCGGCATCGGACCTGAACGTGTTCGTGACGTCGTCGTTCTCGAAATCGTTCTCCCTGTATGGCGAGCGCGTTGGCGCCCTGTCGATCATCACGGCGAGCAAGGAAGAATCGGCTCGCGTGCTGTCGCAACTGAAGCGCGTGATCCGCACCAACTATTCGAACCCGCCGACGCATGGCGGCTCGGTGGTCGCAGCGGTGCTCGCATCGGCTGAACTGCGCGCCACGTGGGAAACGGAACTCGCCGAAATGCGCGACCGCATCCGCGCCATGCGTAACGGTCTCGTCGAACGTCTGAAGGCAAGCGGCGTGGATCGCGATTTCAGCTTCGTGAACGCGCAGCGCGGCATGTTCTCGTACTCGGGTCTGACGGCGCCGCAAGTGGACCGTCTGCGTGAAGAGTTCAGCATCTACGCTGTGAGCACGGGCCGCATCTGCGTGGCTGCGCTGAATACGCGCAACCTCGACCTGGTGGCTAATGCAATCGCTCACGTGTTGAAGTAAGGCATTCGGAGCGCGAGCCACTATTGCGCGCGCTTTGCTTTGCTGACGCCGCTTGGGCTGCTCACGTTACCTGAGCTGATCAGGCTGCTTGAACTGCTTGTAGAAACGGCGCCCATTTCGGGCGCCGTTTTTTTATTGGCTGCTGATTGCCTGGCGCGCGTATCGTCCGTATAGCGTCCACACAACGCGGCTGGTTGGTTCAACGCACGGCGCGAGCTGCTACCGCTTCAGCGCGCATCCCGATGAATATCATGCGTGACAAACCCTGAGTCGTTGTCAGGCATGGCCAGCCAATCGGGTTGAGCAAGCGAGTGACGAATATCTTCCAGGCCACTTTGCCAGTGCTCACGCATTGTCGACAAACCGAACTGGAAGTCCTTGTAGTGCCCTTCGTACTCTTTGTGCCGGTAGATGAGATGGATAACGTTGTAGCGCTTCGAACACGATAGATCATCCGCCAGCTTGCACCACGGATCGTTGCGCTGGTCAGACGGCACGCGATCGAGCACCTCGCGCAGCACATGCCGGAATCGCTGCGAACGTTGCAGCATATCCGTCACGAGACGCGTGCGGCTCGAGTACTGGATGTCCTTCATGCGCCCTTGAACATCAGTGATATTGTCCGGCACCGGCCCGATCGCGCTCCATAGATCGACCTGGAACGCGAGCGTATCGTGACGCGGCGTGGACTGAATCACCTCGTAGAGCGGCGTATTCGACATCAAGCCGCCATCCCAATAGTACTGGCCGTCGATTTCGACTGCTGCGAAACCCGGCGGCAACGCACCTGACGCCATGAAATGCTCCGGCTTCAGTTTCGTATGCGTATTATCGAAGTACGCGAAATTACCTGTACCGCAATTGACCGCACCCACCGACACACGCATCTCACCGGAATTGATCCGGTCGAAATCGCATAAAGCTTCGAGCGTCGCCTTCAGCGGCGTGGTGTCGTAGTAGCTCGCCAACTGCGGCGGCCCGGAAACGGTGGGCAACGGCGGCGGGAAACGCGGCACGAAAAAGCCCTTTTGCCCTTCCACGATCGCGCCCATTGCCTGGGTGGCCGTGAAGGCCTTTCGAATGGCCTCGCTGGAATTGAACAGCGCGTGCTCGATAAAAGCCGGCAACGGCAGCCCAAACGCCGGTTGGCAGATCGTCTCCCAGAATTGCAGCAGCCGCTCGACGCGTTTCTCGGGCGGATTCCCGGCAATGATGGCCGTGTTCAGTGCGCCAATCGAAATGCCGGCAAGCCAGTTCGGCTCGATGCCGGCTTCGTAAAGTCCCTGAAACACGCCGGCCTGATAGGCACCCAGCGCGCCACCGCCTTGCAGCATCAACGCGACGGTTTCGTAGTTAGGCAAATGGAGATGCCGGCCGGGATGCGCGGCGGGCGCTGGACCGGCACCCTCGCCTTCCCCGCCGCCGGGCGCGCCGACGCGCGCCTGCTTGAGATTGCGTTGCGCCATGGGCGCCTCCTTATTGCATATACCAGCCGTGGCTCACAATAAAGGACTGGCCAGTCAGCGCCGCAGTCGGGAAAGTGGACAGGAACAGCACCGTTTGCGCGACGTCTTCCACCGTGGTGAAAATACCGTCGACCGTGCCGCCCAGCATCACGCGCTTGATCACGTCTTCTTCGCTGATGCCGAGCTCTTTGGCTTGCTCGGGAATCTGCTTGTCGACGAGCGGCGTACGCACGAAACCCGGACACACTACATGCGAGCGCACATTGTGTTTCGCGCCTTCCTTGGCCAGTACACGCGAAAGCCCCAACAGCGCATGCTTGGCCGCCACATAGGCGGACTTCAGCGGCGACGCTTCGTGCGAATGGACCGAGCCCATGTAGATCACGATGCCGCCGCGATCGTCCTTGTACATGTGCTTGAGCGCGGCCTTGGTGGTAAGGAAGGCGCCGTCCACGTGGATTGCCTGCATCTTTTTCCAGTCGGAAAACGAGTAGTTCTCGATCGGATTGACGATCTGAATGCCGGCGTTGGAAATCAGAATGTCGATCGAGCCGAACTTGGCCGCGACTTTGTCGATGCCCTGGTTGACGGCGTCTTCGTTCGTGACGTCCATTGCCACGCCAATGGCCTTTCCGCCACCCTTTTTGATTTCTTCAGCGACGGCGTTCGCGCCGTCCTGGTTCAGGTCGGCGATCGCGACCGCCGCACCCGCGGCGGACAGCGTGAGCGCAATCTGCTTGCCGATGCCGCTCGCGGCGCCGGTAACCACCGCGACCTTCCCATTCAGATTCGTGTTCAGTGACGACATCCAGAACCTCCATGCAGTTGATGAGCAATGAGACCACGGGCCGCAGGCGGCGTGAAGTCCGCCAAACGGCATAGGCCGTTTGGCCGAATGCTGCACTGCGGCCAACGCTGCTATTGTGCATGAACCGTGTGAACTGCATCCGTAAACCGCACATCGAGCCTTATCTCTTTAAACTAGACGTTTTCAGCGGAATTCCGGCGGCATCACTACCAAGGAGGAATGCATGAATTATCGACGTCTGGGCCGTTCCGGCCTGCAAGTCAGCGAACTGTCCATCGGCTCATGGGTCACCTACGGCAATCAGGTGGATCACCGTGCGGCGCGCGAGTCCCTTGCGGCCGCGCGCGATGCGGGAGTCAACTTCTTCGACAACGCGGAGGTATACGCCGCCGGCCAATCCGAAGAAATCATGGGCCAGGCGCTCAAGGAACTGGCGTGGCCGCGCGTGAGCTATGTGGTATCGACGAAATTCTTCTGGGGGCTCAACGAAGCGCCGAACCAGTACCACACGCTGAATCGCAAATATTTGCTGAACGCGATCGACAACTCGCTCAAACGCCTGCAGCTCGATTATGTCGATCTGGTGTTCTGTCATCGTCCTGACCCGAACACGCCGATCGAAGAAACCGTCTGGGCCATGAGCGACATGATCACGCGCGGCAAGGCACTGTACTGGGGGACTTCTGAATGGAGCGCCGATGAAATCCGCGCGGCTTACGATATCGCGGAGCGGCATCACCTACACAAACCGGTCATGGAGCAGCCGCAGTACAACCTGTTTCACCGCAAGCGCGTCGAGCAGGAATACAAGCGGCTTTACGAGGATATCGGCCTTGGGCTCACCACATGGAGTCCGCTCGCGTCCGGCTTGCTCACGGGCAAGTATCGCGACGGCGTACCTGCCGATAGCCGCGCGCAACTGCAAGGCTACGACTGGCTGCGCAAACAGGTTACCGATGCCGGCAAGAACAACGTGGTCGGCAAGCTGGGCGAAGTGGCCGACGAGCTGGGCTGCACGGTCGGCCAGTTGGCGATTGGGTGGATTCTGAAGAATCCGCACGTGAGCACCGTCATCACCGGCGCGTCGCGCGTCGAACAGATCGGTGAGAACATGAAATCCGCCGAGGTGGCCGAGCAGATCACGCCGGAGATCAAGCAACAGATCGAGGAAATCATCGGCGACGCCTACGACTGACCGGCCGCTCGCCGGACCGCGGAGCATGGCCCGCGCACCATCCGGGCCGTGTCACGCGCAACGCACTGCGGAGGGCAGCGCGGCGTCGCGTACAATACGCGACCGCGCCGCACTTCGGTTGTGCTGCCGCATTGCACTCGCATCGCCGAATCCGCCCTGGACCGGCACGCCCTCTTTCAGCGTCTCCTCATCATGCTCAGCTATCGCCACGCCTTTCATGCAGGCAATCACGCCGACGTTCTGAAACACGCCGTCGTGTTGCAGCTACTGCGCTACCTCGGCCAGAAGGACAAAGCCTACTGGTATATCGACACGCACGCGGGCGCCGGCGTCTATTCGCTGAAGGAAGGCTATGCGACCAAAACCGGCGAGTTCCAGACCGGCATCGCCAAACTATGGGAGCGTAACGACCTGCCGCCGATCTTCGCGGATTACGTCGACGAAGTGAGCGCGCTGAATCCGGACGGCCAGTTGCGCTTCTACCCAGGTTCGCCGTATATCGCGTGGCGGCAGATGCGCGAGCAGGACCGCATGCGCCTGTTCGAGCTGCACACCACTGAAATCGACGTGCTACGCCATAACTTCCGCGACGCAGGCCGCCGCGCGATGCTCTATGCGGGCGACGGCTTCGACGGCATCCTCGCGTTGCTGCCTCCGGCACCGCGCCGCGCGCTGGTGCTGCTCGATCCCTCGTATGAAGACAAACGCGACTACACGCGCACGCTGCGCTGCGTCGAAGAAAGTCTGAAGCGTTTTCCGACCGGCACCTACGCGGTCTGGTATCCGCAGGTAAGACGCCTCGAATCGCAGCGTTTTCCCGATCAACTGAAAAAGCTCCAGGAGCGCAACTGGCTGCATGTGAGCCTGACCGTCAGCAATCCACCGACCGACGGCTTCGGTTTGTTCGGCAGCGGCATGTTCATCCTGAATCCGCCTTATACGCTGGCGAAAACGCTGAAAGACCAGATGCCCTGGCTGGTCCAGGCGCTCGGCGAGGACAAGGCCGCGCAGTTCAAGGTCGAATATCGCGGCGATTGAGCCTCGTTGCGGGCTCCGCGCGAACTTGTATCGTGGCGGCCAAGCACAGCACGATCGCGGTTTGCGCGGATACATCTCATGCCACTCAACCCGCAATGCTGGTTTGCGCACGGGTGTATCACTTGAGTTGCGCCGCTGCCTTACGAGCAAAGTCGTTGGTATAAGTCGCGTTCAGATCGATCTTTTTCGGATCGAGGCGGTTATCGAACGACGACAACGCGCGTAATGAGGTTGCCGGACCATCTGCGGGCATCAAGCCATCTGGTGAATACGCGTCGCGCACGTTGTGGAATGACTCCACATAGAGAGCCGAGTCATTGAGCAAATAGGCCGGCGGCACCATCTTCAGCAAGTCGGCATCGCTCGCGGTCTGCAACCAGCGGTCCGCGCGCACGATCGCATTGGCGAGCGCCTGCGTCGTCTTCGGATACTTCTGGATGAAAGTCTCCGATGCATAGAGCGTCGCCGCCGGCATCGTGCCGCCGAATACCTCCTGCGTGCCCTTCACGGTACGTGTATCGACCAGCACTTTGATCGCGCCGCTACGCAGCAGTTTGGTCATCATCGGATCGACATTCGACAGCGCGTCGAGCTGACCGCCGCTCACTGCGGCGACTACCGTGGCACCGCTGCCCACGCCGATCACCGAAATCTCGTTGCGCTGCACGCCGGCCTTGCGCAAAGCCACGGTGAGCACCAGATCCGTCGACGAACCCGGCGCGCTCACGCCGACTTTCGCCCCCTTGAAGTCCGCCAATGTCTTGATCTGATCCGCCTTCGACTTCAACACGGCGACGACGATCTGCGGCGCGCGGCCCATCAGCGCGAACGCACGGTAGCGTTGCCCCTTTGCCTGCATGAACAGCGTGTGCTCGAATGCGCCGGCTCCCACGTCGGCGCTGCCACCCACGACCGCTTCCAGCGCCTTCGAGCCGCCCGCAAAATCTTCTAGCGTGACGTCGAGCCCTTCGTCCTTGAAGTAACCCAACTGCTGGGCGGCGAGCACCGGCAAATAGTAGAGGCCCGGCAAGCCGCCGACGGCCATCGTCAGCGTGGGCTTTTCCGGTGTGTCCCTGGCGAGCGCAACGCCCGGCAGCGCCGTGGCTACGATGAGCGCGATCAACGTCGCGCAAGTCCCGGCGGCACGCCGCATCCAGTGAGTAGGCATTTAATGTCTCCTTGTTCTGTTTTCATTCGATGCGATGGCGCAGCGCATCGTGCATGGCCCACATCGCGGGCGAGAGAGCGCGCAACGATTGTCGTCGGACGGTTTCTTACACGCCATGCGCCGAAACCCGAATGGCGTGCGGTGCCTCGCGTATTAGCCACAGGCTGGCGCGCACATGCGGCGGCACGGCCGCGGGGCCGCCGCTCGAGGCTTCAACAGATGGAGAAGAAACTACTGCGAGGTATCGCGCGAAAGACGCTTATTGCGCGCGCGGCACCGGACGAGGGTGTGGCTGCGGTTGTGGATACGGCGTGCCACCGCCGCCAGGCACTGCGATGTATGGCGCGACAACAACCGGTATCGACGAATTGGGCGCCAGCTCCGCTGGCGTCGCGATGGGCTGCGCCTCTACGATCGGCTGCCGCGAAAGCGGCGCGGTCTGCAGCACGGTGCCGCTCTGGCCGTCGCTTATCCCGCTCTGCGAGTCCAGTATCAAGGGCTTGCGGGCGTTATTGCTCGACGCGGCGAAAGTCGCTGGTACGGCGAAAACCGTTGTCAGCGAGGCGGCGACGGCCATGGCCACAACGGATTGGAGCAAGCGGACAGGAGGCATGGGGCGGACCGGTTAGGTTTGAAAATGCCGGATTGCGCAGAAAAACGCTTTACCTTACCGCGGCGGTAACCGTCAGGCTAGTCGTTATTGGCCATGAGTAGCGCCGACGCGCCACTTGCCGTGAAATTTACGCGGTCCAGATGTGACAAAGCCCCGTCTATACGGGGCTCAACACTTTACTGCGATGGCCGCGCACGAGCGCTGCCGGGTCAAACTCAATGCGATTGAAACTTACAGCGAATAACCGTTGGTTTCGAGCGAGCGGATGCGCTGTTCGAGCTGAACGATATCCGACGACGATGCCAGATAGGCTTCACGACGGCTGCGTTCCGAAGTTTCAAACCAGGTGCTCAGCTTTTCAAGTACGTATGCAAACATGATGTTCTCCAAGGATCAGATTGAATCCCCGGTGAGTTTTGCATCAGGGATTTCCCGTAAAAGGGTTAACCCTGATTATAACCGTATGGTGCAACCTTGCTAGTGAAATGCCCGCATGACGTGCATTCCGTTTTGGAATGGTGCACGCTCGCGGCGCACTTAAGTCATTGATTTAGCTAAATTCAGGATGATTTCTTTGAGATATTCGATAGTGCCCCGACTTAACTAGCACCATCATGGTGCTTTTGACTGATCGGTTGCAACAAATCTCAACCAGGTTGCATCCAACCGGTTTAAATCGGATGGCAACCCTTCCCCGACACCAGATCGGTGTCCGCGAGCCGTTCGATAATCGGGCAATCGGGGCGCTCATCACCGTGGCAATGATCAGCCAGGTGCGCCAATGTGTCGCGCATGTCAGTCAGCTCGGCAATACGGCGATCAAGTTCCGCGACGTGTTCCAGCGCAATCGCCTTCACTTCGGCGCTGGCGCGCGAGCGGTCGTGCCACAGCGCCAGCAACCGGCGGATGTCTTCGACCAGAAAACCTAGACGGCGCGCCTGCCGGATGAAACGCAACGAATGAACCTCCTGCGGCCCATATACGCGATAGCCGGCGCTCGTGCGCGCCTTTGCCGCCAGCAGGCCCACGCTTTCGTAGTAGCGAATCATTTTCGCCGTGACGCCCGACACGCGGGCCGCTTCACCGATGTTCATGACTGTTTCCCCAGTGTGAGCGTCGATCGTACACCTTCCCATAGTGGGAAGGTCAGCTACTCAAGTGCGCATCGGCAGGCATAATTCAACCATCGCAGCATTTACCTTTTTGAGGCAATCCCCGTGACGATCGAATTCCAGGTAGAAGGCATGAGCTGCCCGCATTGCGTGGCGGCAGTCACACACGCGATCCGTGAACACGATGAAGCCGCGCAGGTACACGTCGATCTGACATCCGGCCGCGTGGCGGTCGAATCGGCGCAATCGGCTGACACGCTGAAGACCGCTATCGACGAGGCCGGCTACACGGTTACGGCCGTAACCAACGGCTCGGCCCGCTAGGCTAGCGACCGTCATGTTCAAAGTTGCCGTCATTGGTGCTTCCGGACTGCTCGGCCGGGTTCTCGTCGACGAACTGGAACGACAGTCTGGCTGGCAAATTGTCGCGACGGCGTTCAGCCGGCCGGGACCGAACACCGTTGAGCTGGATATTCGCGACGCGCAGGCGGTCGAGCAATTTGTCGAGCGCGAAGCGCCGGACGCGCTCGTGATTGCTGCCGCGGAACGTCGGCCGGATGTGTGCGAGCACGACCCGGCGCTCGCCCGGGCGTTAAACGTCGATGCGGTACGCACACTGGCTGCGGCCGCACGGCGGCGCGGCGCATGGACGCTCTCGATCTCAACTGATTATGTGTTCGACGGCACTCACCCGCCCTATCGGCACGATTGCGCGCCCGCGCCGCTCAATGCCTATGGGCGCAGCAAACTCGAAGGCGAGCGCGCGCTGACGGATTCCACCGATCTCGGCTGCGTGCTGCGTTTGCCGTTGCTGTATGGGCCGATCGTCGCTTGGGCAGAATCGGCGGTGACGAGTCTCGTGCCGGCGATTGCGGCATCGGCTTCGCGCCATGGCAAGGCGGCTGTCATGGATGCATGGGCGATCCGTTATCCCACCTTTACGCCGGACGTCGCGTTCGTGATCCGGCAGATGCTCGAACGGCATGCACAGGGCGAAGCGATCCACGGCATCGTGCAATGGTCGGGCGACGAACCGATGAATAAGTATGAAATCGCCATGCGGCTTGCGCACACGCTGCAACTCGATGCGCAACTGACGCCACAGCACATGCCCACCGACGCGACGCCGCGTCCGCATAACTGCCACCTGGCGTCGGACCGGCTCGAGGCGCTCGGCATCGGCCGCCGCACGCCGTTCGACGTGGCGATCCGGCAAGTACTGGCCGGGTTTCCGTGGCGAGGCGAAACGCCGGCCTAGCGCCCGGCTGCGAGCTTAACCCGGCAGGTGCCGCCCGCATTTCCGTGGCGAGGCGAAACGCTGGCCTAGCGCCCGGCTGCGAGCTTAACCGCGGCAGATGCTGCCCACGTCCCACAGCTCGTCGACAGGCCGGCCTGGCATTGGCCTGCAAGCCTGGCCACTGCAGATCGGCATCAATGAAAATCGCGGCTCGCCGTAGCCAGATCGCCGAGCCATTCGCTGTGGTCCTCGAGTCGATGCGCAACGAGATGAATGACCTCGCCCTTCTGTTTCTTTTTCGCCTTGCCCGCTTGATTAGCGTTCCCCACGTTGCCGGCGCCGTGACCACCGGTAGAAACGCCGTCGTCACGCTGCAAGACGCCATACACCGCGAGCAACGATGAACCCAGTAGCACCTTGCGCTGCTTTTCCACCAGCGATGGCCAGACGATCACATTGATCGAACCGGTCTCGTCTTCGATGGAAACGAACACCGTGCCGTTTGCCGTGCCCGGCCGCTGCCGCACGGTGACGATGCCGCAAGCGCGCGCCAGCGTGCCGTGCTGACACGCGGCGAGTTCGGCTGCCGTGCGAAAACGTTGTTTGGCAAGACGCTCGCGCAATAGTGCGAGCGGGTGACGATTGAGCGTGAGGCCGAGGCTCGCGTAATCATCGACGATCTCGCGACTCTCGGCTGCCTGCGGCAATGCCAACCGCGCTTCGTCGATCGGCGCATCGCGCAGCAGCTTGGGCACCGTGTGCTGCGCGGTCACCGCCCACCACGCTTCGCGCCGATGGCCTGCGATGCTGACCAGCGCGTTCGCCGCGGCGAGCGCTTCGAGATCACGTCGCGTCAATGCCGCGCGACGCGCCAGATCGTCGACGTCGGCAAACTGCGCCTCGCTGCGAGCCGCCATGATGCGTTCGGCAGCCACCTGTGAAAGACCTTTGATCAAGTGCATGCCGATGCGCACTGCCGGACCGCGTGCACCATAGGTGTTCGACGATTGGAATACGCGTGCGGTCAGCCGCTTTGCCGCTCGCCGAATCGTCCGGGCCACCGTGAAGCGCCGCAACGACAGATCGCGTAATTGCTGCGCGGATAATACGCCCTGCTGACGATGCAAACAGGTCTCGCTCGATGAAATTCGCTGCCCTTCCTGACCGCGTCGTTCAAAGGTCGATTCCCAATCGCTCAAGGTCACGTCGGGCGGCAATACCTGGACGCCGTGACGCTTCGCATCCTGCACCAGTTGCGACGGCGAATAAAACCCCAACGGCTGACTGTTGAGCAAACCCGCCAGAAAAGCGGCCGGCTCATAACGTTTCAACCACGCGCTGAGATAGACGAGCAATGCGAAGCTTGCTGCATGACTCTCCGGAAAGCCATACTCGCCGAAGCCTTCGATCTGTTTGCAGATGCGCTCGATAAAGTCCTTTTCGTAGCCACGCGCTGACATGCGGTCACTCAAATCCTTCTGATACTTCGCCAGATTGCCGCTGCGCCGCCACGCAGCCATCGCGCGCCGCAACTGGTCGGCTTGCTCACCCGTGTAGAGCGCGGCAACCATCGCGAGGTGCATCACCTGCTCCTGAAAAATCGGCACGCCGAGCGTACGTTCGAGCACCGGCCGCAATTCATCCTTTGCGTAGTCCACCGCCTCGAGACCCTGCTTACGGCGCAAATACGGATGCACCATGCCGCCTTGAATCGGCCCGGGCCGCACGATTGCGACTTCGATCACGAGATCGTAGTACTTGTTCGGCTTCAGCCGCGGCAACATGCTTTGTTGCGCACGTGATTCGATCTGGAATACGCCAATCGTATCGGCATGGCCGCACATTTCGTAGACGGCTCGATCCTCGCGAGGAATATCCTGCACCCTGAATTTCGGAAAGCCACGCCGCAATGCGACGAATTCCAGCGCGCGCCGAATCGCTGATAACATGCCGAGCGCCAGCACGTCGACTTTCAATAGCTTGAGCGCGTCGATATCGTCCTTATCCCACTCGATTACGCTACGGTCTTTCATCGTCGCGTTTTCGATCGGCACGAGTCGTGACAGCTTGTCTTTCGCGATCACAAAGCCGCCGACGTGTTGCGACAGATGACGCGGAAAAGTGCGCAACTCTTTGGTTAGGCGAATCAGATTCTGCGTAATGTGGGAGTTGGCATCGAAGCCCGCTTCAGCCAGATATTTGGCGACCGCTTCCGTGCCGTCCCACCATTGCTGCGATTTACTGATCCGTTCGATCAACGATGCTTCGAGTCCCAGCGCCTTACCAACATCCTTCAGCGCACTACGCGCGTGATACGTAATCAGCGACGCAGTCAACGCCGCCCGATGACGACCGTACTTGCCGTAGATATATTGAATCACCTCTTCCCGGCGCTGATGCTCGAAATCGACGTCGATATCAGGCGGTTCATTACGCGCGCGAGAGATGAACCGTTCGATCAGCATATTCATGTTGACCGGATCGATCTCCGTCACATGCAGGCAGTAACACACAATTGAATTTGCCGCCGAACCGCGACCTTGGCACAGAATGTTTCTGGAGCGCGCGAAGCTCACGATATCGTGCACCGTCAGGAAGTACTTTTCGTATTTCAACTCGGCGATCAGCCGCAACTCTTTCTCGATCTGTTCGATCCGCTTGAGATCCATACCGCCCGGCCAACGTTCGACTGCGCCGGCCATGACCAGCGTGCGCAGGTAACTCGACGGCGACTCGCCAGCGGGCACCAGTTCTTCCGGATACTCGTACTTGAGTTCGTCGAGCGAGAAGCGGCATAGGGCTGCAATACGCAGCGTTTCTTCGAGCGTGTCGCGTGGGTACAGTTTGCCGAGCCGCACGCGAGTGCGCATATGCCGCTCGGCATTGGCCTCGAGCGCGTGGCCGCACGCCGACAGCGGGGTGACGAGGCCGATCGCGGTCAGGGTGTCCTGCAGTGGCTTGCGCGATCGCGCATGCATCAGGACGCCACCTGCCGCCACCAGAGGCAAACCGCTCGCTTTTGAAATCATCCGCAAGGCGTCAATCTGAAGATCGTCGCTGCCGGTTTGCCAGAGTTCGAGTGCGATCCATGAGCGTTGCGGAGCCAATGAGGCGAGCCAGTGCGCGCATTGCAACGTGTGTGAGAGCGTCGCCGTACGTTGCGGCACGAGAATCAGAACGCAATCGGGCAAGGTCTTGAGATGTTCGAGATGCGGCGACGCATGGGTGAAATCGGACGGACTGAGGCGATAGCTGCCTTTGTCGGCACGCGAGCGGGCGAGCGTGATCAGTTCGGAAAGATTGCCGTAGCCATTGCGGTTGGTTGCGAGCGCAACCAGTGTGCAGAATGGTTCACCTGCATCGTTCGTCAGATTCAGTTCGCTGCCGATGATGAGATGAGGGATTGGTTTTAGTGCTTCTCGGTCGGTGGGTTCTTGGTCGGTGGGTTCTTGCGGTGAGGGTTCTTGCGGTGAGGGTTCTTGCGGTGAGGGTTCTTGCGGTGAGGGTTCTTGCGGTGAGGGTTCTTGCGGTGAGGCTTCTTGCGGTGAGGCTTCTTGCGGTGAGGCTTCTTGCTGTGAGGCTTCTTGCTGTGAGACGTCCTTTTGTGAGCTCGCTGGCTTTGTAGCCGTCGACTTTGCTGCTTCTTCTAAAGACGTTCCTGCTTGCGCGCCTTTCGCCTTGTCTTCGCGCTCCTTCTGTTGGCGCTCCCGTTCCTGTTTGATTTCTCGCACCGCCGTGTGCGCGCGCACGACGCCTGCCAGCGAGCATTCATCGGTGATCGCAAGCGCGCTATAGCCACGCGACATCGCCTGCTCGACCAGTTCATGCGGATGCGAAGCGCCGCGCAGAAATGAGAAATTAGTCAGGCAATGCAGTTCCGCATAGGGCGGCAGTTGGGCCGCTAGCGTCTGCTCCAATACGAACGAGGGTTGAGTATTTGCCATGATGTTCAGCCAAACAAACCCTGCAAATACCACTCACCGTTAAGACGTTCGCGGTACACCCAGAACATATGTCCACGATCGTCTGCCGCGACGTAGTAATCTCGCTCGACGCGATTACCGTCCCACCACCCTGCTTCAATCCGCTCGGTACGCGTGAGCATTTTCAGCGGCCGACGATAGATCGGCCGCTGGTCGCGCATCATCAGGCGCAGCGGTTTGTCGAGCATCCAGACGGGGCGAGGCTGCGATGGCAATGCACTGTCGGGCAAATCGAGTGAGGCTTGGGCATCGACAGGTTGCGTGGCAAATATGCGGCTGCTTTTAGCACTATTCGTTTTGTCAGGCTGTTGGGATAGGTGTGCTGTGTTTGCTGCGCTCTCCGCCTGTTCTGCCTGTTCTGCCTGTTCTGCCTGTTCTGCCTGTTCTGCCTGTTCTGCCTGTTCTGCCTGTTCTGCCTGTGTCGCCTGTGTCGCCTGTGTCGCCTGTGTCGCCATATCGCCGTCTGCGCACACACTTTCCAATGCAGCGAGCTGCAACTCATCGGTCAGCCAGGTTTTATCCGCTTTGATTTTTGTCCTGGCTTTCGCAGACGAACGCTTCTTGCGTGAAAACGCTTGCGCCTGGTAGGCCTCGACGCGCATTGCCCGCTCAGGCCGATGATCCTCCTGCACCGACATCTGCAACACGTTCTCCGGCCCCAACCGCGCGCTCAGGCGTTCGAGCAGACGTGCGATCGAATCGCCATCTGATTCGGGCATTGGAAACAAAGTATCCGACCGCCCTGCATACTCGCCAATCTCATTCGCAACCAGCTTCAACTCGATCACAGGCGCCACCAGAACCGTCTGATTCAACTTCTCACGCAACAGCCAGATCAAATGCTCGGCATCGCGCGACGGGATGGCCCATGCGACCTTCAGACTTGACGTCTTCGGCGCATGACGGGATGCCAATTCGTGTTCGAGCAATAACGTGTAACCACTGAGCGCGGCATGATGCGCACTCAACCAGCCGGCCAGTTGCACAATCAGCCGGCGCGCGGCGAACAGCAGTGCATCGGCGTTATCGACCCTTGACGGCAATTCCAACTGCGCATGAAACGATGCCGGCGCACAAAACGATTCGCGCGGATCCGGACGCGTACCATATGCTTGCGCCAGCAGATCCAGAATGCCGCTGCCAAAACGCCGTACGACACCCGACCTTGGCAACCCACGCAAATCGGCCAGCGTCGAGCAACCGACATGTGCAAACGCATCCCGATGCGCCTGCGCAACCGGCAGCAACGACACCGATACGCGGTCGAGGACCCGCGCAAGCGACGTTTCCTTTATCACGTGCCAACGATGCCCCTGCCGGGCAGCATGCGCCTGCGCCAAAAGCCACGCGCCCCAAGCTGTCGGTGCGCACGCGATGCGCGCCGTATAGCCGAATTCAGCCACCGTCGCGGATACCCGTGACAACAACGTGCGCAAGCCGCCAAACATCCGCAAACCGGAGCCGACTTCCAGCAACAAGGTATGCGCCTGCGCGAGCGACACCTTCGGTGTGTACGTCAGCAAAGCGAGCGCCATCGCTTCGAACGCCTGGGTTTCGCGGCCTGTATCTGCGGCAAGCATCTTGAGACCAGGAGCCAAAGCCAATGCGTACGAGCGCGAATGACCCACATGCACTCCAGCCCGCAATGCGTCGAAATCCGGCATCAGGATGTGCGCGTGATCGGCCAGCGCATAGCAGCGCGCCTCCGTGACGTTTTCGGCACCTGAAGGTTGGCTTGCCTTGTCGCCCGGCTCACACCGATTCGGCTTCGCGGGCAAACCATCCGGAAGCGGCTCCAGAGGTTTCACCGCTTCCAGCGACAAGAGTGGCAATGTGACTGCGATCCACAACATGTTTGATCTCTCGTCCTTGATTGCTGCCGACTCGGTTTTCCGGCGACAAGACGCTTTGTAACGGCAAAATGAGACGTAGGGGCTCAACTAGCGGCGGGCCGCGGCGCTTGAAAATGTCGATCGAGATGCCGATCTCCTGCAACCATTGACGACGGTTGATCGTCTGCGCATTGGCCGGTAAGAGCGGTTCGCAGATCATTCGCAATGGCGCCGGCGAAGATTGCGTGGCTGCCTCGTGTGGCGCGACAATCTGGATGAGAGACGCGCGACAATCAGGATGAGAATGTCGCGGCGGGGTTGATGATGCCGATGTTGATTGGCGCTGACAAGCGTTTATTGATTGACGCGCAGTTTTTGATTGACGCTGGCGCGCGTGTGCCGCGCGACAATCAGGATGAGAACGGCGCCCGAGCCGGTGAGGACG
Source organism: Paraburkholderia sp. RL17-337-BIB-A (assembly GCF_046025895.1). Lineage (NCBI taxonomy): Bacteria > Pseudomonadati > Pseudomonadota > Betaproteobacteria > Burkholderiales > Burkholderiaceae > Paraburkholderia > Paraburkholderia sp. RL17-337-BIB-A. The sequence goes on from NZ_JARESY010000001.1 coordinate 3,139,911, forward strand.
ATTGCGTAATGCGTGGCGATGGCCTGGAGCACACGCTTTACGCTGTCGCGTTTGATCTCGATGAGCATCGTGGAATGTCGCCGGCGTCCAATGCCGCCAAGCCGTCGCCGGGCAGAGCCTGCAGCGCAACGCGTTACGCTGCAGGCATTCTGTGCCGCGCGACAATCAGGATGAGAACAGCGCGTCAGTCGGTGAGATCGATTGCGTAACGCGTGACGATGGCCTGGAGCACACGCCTTACGCAGTGGCGTTTGCTCTCAATGAGCCTTGTCGAAGTGTCGCTGTTATCCAATGCCGCCAAGCCTTCGCCGAGCAGGGCCAGCATCGCAACGCGTGACGCGCAGGCTTCCTCACCAATGGCGTCTATAACGGCCCGTTTGCGGCGTAAGCGGTATGCGCGTTGCCGTTGTGCGGCCGTGCGTGCGATGGGCTTCGTCGTCGAACTGTCGGATGTATCGTCACGCGTTACGAGCTGCAGATGTGCGTTGTGCTTCATTGCTGATCCTCCGGGCGCGGCGGCACGCCGACGTTGTTTGGTGTCGCGATACTGGCCGGGCGTCCCGGTCCCTGCTGCTTGCGCTCGAGGGCGGTACGCCTACGGTAGCTTTCGACGTTCAGTTCAAAGATCGTGGAGTGATGGACCAGCCGGTCGACGGCGGCTACCGTCATGGCCCGGTCGGGGAAGATACGGTCCCATTCGCCAAATGGTTGATTTGCAGTTAGCAAAAGAGAGCGGTGCTCATACCTGGCGCTGATGAGCTCGAACAGCACCGACGTCTCGGCCTGATCCTTGCTGACGTATGCAAAGTCGTCCAGAATAAGGAGATCGAATCGATCCAGCCGGTTGATGGCGGACTCCAGCGACAGCTCGCGGCGTGCGACCTGCAACCGCTGCACGAGATCGGTGGTACGGGCGAACAGGACCTTCCAGCCGTTCTCCAGCAGGCTCAGTCCAATGGCCGACGACAAGTGCGACTTGCCGCCTCCGGACGGCCCCAGAAGAATCAGGTTGGCGCCGTTGCGCAGCCAGCCGTCGCCAGCGCAAAGCGCCGAGACGTGCGCTCTCGACACCATCGGCACCGCGTCGAAATCGAAGTTCTCCAGCGTCTTGCCCGGCAGCAGCCTGGCGTCCCTGAGGTGACGTTCGATGCGACGTCGATCGCGCTCGGCGATCTCGTGTTCGGCCAGCGCCATGAGCAGCGCGCGCCGCGGGCCAGCCTTCCGTGTCGGAACGCTCGGCAAAGCTCGACCAGATCTGCTTGATGGCGGGCAGCCGCAAATCGTTGAGCAGCAGCGACAGGCGGGTGGCGTCGAATTCGTGATTCATGCTGCCACCTCCATTTGCAGGCCAAGCAGGGCCTCGTAGTCGCGCAACGAAGGCAGCTGGACGTTCACCTGCGGCAGGCTCGCGGGTTTCGCTTCGAAACGGGAACTCAGCGCGTGCAGATCGGGCAGTTGCCCGTCGGCCAGGCACTGCTCGAGTGCCTGCGCCAGTTGTGCCTCGCAGTTGCGCTCGTGGGCCAGGCTGAGCAGTTCAACCATGGTCTTGCATGCCGCACGCTCAGGCAGTTGCTCGCACAGGCGTTCGAAGGTCAATCGATAGGCCTCACGCGGAAAGACCTGATCGCGGTAGACCAGGTTGAGCAGCGCCATGGGCTTGCGGCGCAGCGCGTGGATGATGTGCCGGTAGTTGACGACGTGGCCGTGCTTGCCACTGGGACCCGGACGGCCGCGCTGCAGCGTCATCAGGGCGGTGCTGCCCAGGAACAGTTCCAGCCGGTCGTCATACAGCCGCACGCGCAGTCGATGACCGATCAGCCGGGACGGGACGGTATAGAACACCTTGCGCAGGACAAAGCCGCCGGTGGAGCTGACGTACACACGCGTTTGCTCGTAGTCCGTCGTGCGCTGCGGCGGCAGTGGCTGAAGCTGCGGGCGCTCGGCCTCAATGCGCTTGCCATTGCGCGCGTTGATGCGACAGACGTGCTCGTCGATGAAGCGGCGATAGGTATCGAGGTCGTCGAAGTCTTTACTGCCGCGCAAAAGCAACGCATCACGCACCGCGTTCTTGAGGTGGCCGTGAGGGCTCTCGATGGAGCCGTTCTCATGGGCAACGCCGCGGTTGTTGCGCGTAGGCTGCATTCCGTAGTGAGCACAGAGCGCTTCGTAACGCGTGGTGAGATCGTCGCGCGCTTCGCGTTCGAGATTGCGGAACGCCGCCGACAGGCTGTCGCTGCGGTGCTCGCGCGGTGCGCCACCGAGCACCCACAACGCGTTCTGCAGCCCTTCGGCCAGCGCGACATAGCTCTCGCCGCCGAGGATGACGTGAGCGTGCTCAAAGCCCGAGCAGGCCAGCCGGAAATGATACAGACGGTGGTCCAGCGCGACACCCGCCACGGTGACGCCCAGGCTGTCCATCTCGGTGAAGTCGGACAATCCGAGGCGACCGGGCTCGTGCACCTGGCGGAACATGACGTCACGCTCCTCGCCATGGAGTGCCCGCCAGTCGCGAATACGCCGCTCGAGCGTGCGACGCACGTTGCCCGGGAGGTCTGGATGGCGCCGAAGCATCTCGTCCAGTACGGCCACGGGCCGGATGCCGGGAGCGGACTGGAGCAGCGGGACGATCTCGGCGTCAAAGATTGCTGCCAGGGGATCAGCACGGCGACGCGTGCGTGGCGCCTTCTTCTTCGATGGCGGTCTTGGGTCCTGTTCGATGCGATAGGCAGTGGCGGCGCTGAACCCGGCGCGTGCGCCTGCCCTGGTCGGTTGTTCCTTGCTTCTGTACTTCATATAGAGCCTCATCTGGTGGTCGTTGACGTGACGCCCGGGCACCGTAGCCTCCCGTGAAATGGAAGGTTCCTTCATACCCGATCCACCGCGACCACCGACAAGGCTCCCCGACGACGGGGGGACTGTTCGGCGCGGCGTGGCGGCAGCGGTTTCCCCCCCCCCCCCCCCCCCCCCCACGCCAGTTCTCATCCTGATTGACGCGCTGTTCTCATCTTGATTGACGCGCGATAGCCTCGACAGGCCGGATCAAAAATGCCAGCGATGCCGACTCCTGAGCCGCCACTTGGAGACGCCGAACCTTATCGGCGCGCGCATTCGGCAGCCATACCAGCACCGCGCCGATGCCATCCTGCTTCAATGCCTGAGCGGCGGCCCACAGCGCCTGGTCTTCACCCGAGCGTATCCATAAGACACGCTCGACATCGATACCCCAAGCCCTCAGTGCCGAAGCACAGGGCTGATAAGGGGGTGCTACGAGCATGACGTTTCGTTCGGCGTGTGCCGTAAGATGCCGAAGCGCATGGGCCAGCAGGCGTAGTTCGCCAACTCCTTCGTGCTCAATCAATAACTCCGTCAGGCCGCCGGTCGACCAGCCCTGTCCCGGCAGCAGTTGATCCAGCGCGGCATAGCCGCTGGAAATCACCCGGGAATCCGCCTCGGCAAGCTCATTGCCCTGCCACACCTGACGCCTCAATTGTGACGACAACGTTGTCGTCATCAGGTGAATCGCTGCTGCCATAGTCACGCTCGTTCATAGGGAATGCTCCGCCCCGCCCGGCGTCGGACAAGCATAGGGCGGCAACGTTTCACTGTATATTTATACAGTATTTCGAGATGAATGTTAAGGCAGAGGGATGCAGCGAAACGCGCAGGAAGGAAATGTAGAGAGGTGTTGACGCTGCTTTTCTGCAGGTTTTTCGCCTACGGGAGAACTGTCACGTGGCATTGCTGCTACGCGAACAAAACCAGAGTTAGCGTGTTGGGAGGGATGGGAGCGTAAAGCCTAAGCATGTATGCCGTGGATACGAGCCAGAGTTGGCTGGTTTTGACGAGCGCCCGCCAGATCGGGAAGGGGCAATGCCGGCGAAACGGGAGCGCATTGGGCAGGATCGCGCGGCGATATTTCCGGATTCAGCCATTGTGACGAACAAACTGACGGACAGTTGCCGTGGTCCCGATGTGGGCGTGCCATCGTGGATGGTCATGACACGGCGGGGGCGAAGCTGCGTTCTGCGTCGGCTTATCTGGAGCTGACGCAGAACGCACTGCGGATCGGGAAGGAGTGACGCCGGAGCAGTGTGAGCGCATCAGCCATGTCGCGCGATGTTTCCAGATCCGGCCGTTACGACGGATGGACCACCTGGGCGAAGTGCCGGCGTGAGCGTGCCATCGCAGTCGTGATGGCACGGCTGGAGGCGAAGGCCCGTTCTGTGCCTGTTTTTGCAGACGGTAAACGCAGAAACCCCACCTTTTGGGGTGGGGTTTCTGTTGCTGCAGGGGAGCCTGACGATTACCTACTTTCACACGGGAATCCGCACTATCATCGGCGTGGAGTCGTTTCACGGTCCTGTTCGGGATGGGAAGGGGTGGGACCGACTCGCTATGGTCATCAGGCATGACTTGTTGTCGCACTGCTCGTGGAGCAATACAACCAATCTGGAAGAAGTAGTTTCTGGTGATGCTCACCAGGGGTAAAGCTGTTGGGGTTGTGTTGTTTCTGGCACAACACGTGATCTCAACCGTGGCGTAGTAAAACACACCGGTTATAGGATCAAGCCTTACGGGCAATTAGTATCAGTTAGCTTAACGCATTACTGCGCTTCCACACCTGACCTATCAACGTCCTGGTCTTGAACGACCCTTCAAGGGGCTCGAAGCCCCGGGGATATCTCATCTTAAGGCGAGTTTCCCGCTTAGATGCTTTCAGCGGTTATCTCTTCCGAACATAGCTACCCGGCGATGCCACTGGCGTGACAACCGGTACACCAGAGGTTCGTCCACTCCGGTCCTCTCGTACTAGGAGCAGCCCCCTTCAAATATCCAGCGCCCACGGCAGATAGGGACCAAACTGTCTCACGACGTTTTAAACCCAGCTCACGTACCTCTTTAAATGGCGAACAGCCATACCCTTGGGACCGGCTACAGCCCCAGGATGAGATGAGCCGACATCGAGGTGCCAAACACCGCCGTCGATATGAACTCTTGGGCGGTATCAGCCTGTTATCCCCAGAGTACCTTTTATCCGTTGAGCGATGGCCCTTCCATACAGAACCACCGGATCACTATGACCTGCTTTCGCACCTGCTCGACTTGTCGGTCTCGCAGTTAAGCACGCTTATGCCATTGCACTATCAGCACGATTTCCGACCGTACCTAGCGTACCTTCGTACTCCTCCGTTACACTTTGGGAGGAGACCGCCCCAGTCAAACTGCCTACCATGCACTGTCCCCGATCCGGATCACGGACCAAGGTTAGAACCTCAAACAAACCAGGGTGGTATTTCAAGGGCGGCTCCACGCAGACTGGCGTCCACGCTTCAAAGCCTCCCACCTATCCTACACAGACCGGTTCAAAGTCCAATGCAAAGCTACAGTAAAGGTTCATGGGGTCTTTCCGTCTAGCCGCGGGGAGATTGCATCATCACAAACACTTCAACTTCGCTGAGTCTCGGGAGGAGACAGTGTGGCCATCGTTACGCCATTCGTGCAGGTCGGAACTTACCCGACAAGGAATTTCGCTACCTTAGGACCGTTATAGTTACGGCCGCCGTTTACCGGGACTTCAATCAAGAGCTTGCACCCCATCATTTAATCTTCCGGCACCGGGCAGGCGTCACACCCTATACGTCCACTTTCGTGTTTGCAGAGTGCTGTGTTTTTATTAAACAGTCGCAGCCACCAGTTTATTGCAACCCCTTCACCCTAAGCGCGCAGGCGCGTCAGGCTACAGGGGCGTACCTTATCCCGAAGTTACGGTACCAATTTGCCGAGTTCCTTCTCCCGAGTTCTCTCAAGCGCCTTAGAATACTCATCTCGCCCACCTGTGTCGGTTTGCGGTACGGTCTTGTTAAACTGAAGCTTAGAGGCTTTTCTTGGAACCACTTCCGATTGCTTCTTCACCTAAGTGAATGGCGCCACGCCCTTGAATTACGCACCCGGATTTGCCTGAGTGCCTTCTCCAACGCAGCGACCGGGACTTCCAACACCCGGACAACCTTCCGCGATCCGTCCCCCCATCGCATTTAACAATGGTGCAGGAATATTAACCTGCTTCCCATCAGCTACGCATTTCTGCCTCGCCTTAGGGGCCGACTCACCCTACGCCGATGAACGTTGCGTAGGAAACCTTGGGCTTACGGCGAGGGGGCCTTTCACCCCCTTTATCGCTACTCATGTCAGCATTCGCACTTCCGATACCTCCAGCGCACTTTTCAATGCACCTTCGCAGGCTTACGGAACGCTCTCCTACCATGCACATAAATGTGCATCCGCAGCTTCGGTATATTGCTTAGCCCCGTTACATCTTCCGCGCAGGACGACTCGATCAGTGAGCTATTACGCTTTCTTTAAAGGATGGCTGCTTCTAAGCCAACCTCCTGACTGTTTTAGCCTTCCCACTTCGTTTCCCACTTAGCAATATTTGGGGACCTTAGCTGGCGGTCTGGGTTGTTTCCCTCTTGACACCGGACGTTAGCACCCGATGTCTGTCTCCCGTGATTGCACTCTTCGGTATTCGGAGTTTGCTATGGCGTAGTAATCCGCAATGGACCCCACAACCATGACAGTGCTCTACCCCCGAAGGTGATACACGAGGCACTACCTAAATAGTTTTCGGAGAGAACCAGCTATTTCCAGGTTTGTTTAGCCTTTCACCCCTATCCACAGCTCATCCCCTAACTTTTCAACGTTAGTGGGTTCGGACCTCCAGTACGTGTTACCGCACCTTCATCCTGGCCATGGATAGATCACCTGGTTTCGGGTCTACACCCAGCGACTGAACGCCCTGTTCGGACTCGCTTTCGCTACGCCTGCCCTAATCGGTTAAGCTTGCCACTGAATGTAAGTCGCTGACCCATTATACAAAAGGTACGCCGTCACCCCTTACGAGGCTCCGACTGTTTGTATGCATGCGGTTTCAGGATCTATTTCACTCCCCTCCCGGGGTTCTTTTCGCCTTTCCCTCACGGTACTGGTTCACTATCGGTCGATCACGAGTATTTAGCCTTGGAGGATGGTCCCCCCATCTTCAGACAGGATTTCACGTGTCCCGCCCTACTTGTCGTACACCCAGTTCTTCCTCGCTGTTTTCGTCTACAGGGCTATCACCTGCTATGGCGGCACTTTCCAGAGCCTTCGACTAACAATGAAGATAAAGAGTACAGGCTGATCCCATTTCGCTCGCCACTACTCTGGGAATCTCGGTTGATTTCTTTTCCTGCGGTTACTTAGATGTTTCAGTTCACCGCGTTCGCTTCTCGTGACCTATGTATTCAGTCACGGATACCTCAAAAGAGGTGGGTTTCCCCATTCGGACATCGACGGATCAAAGCTCGTTTGCCAGCTCCCCGTCGCTTTTCGCAGGCTACCGCGTCCTTCATCGCCTGTGATCGCCAAGGCATCCACCACATGCACTTGTTCGCTTGACCCTATAACGGGTGTGTCTCAACACCGATCCGAAGATCCATGCCTCGCCACAATCGCTACAGGTTGAGTATTCGTGTTGCGCCGTATTCCAAGGCAATCTTTCGATTACCTTTTCATACATTGATACAATCACAACCCTGATTCACCTACTCAACCACCCATCTCTAAGTGATCTTTCGTGAATCTCTTTACTACTTCTTCCTGATTGTTAAAGAACGACAGCCGATATGATGGTCGCTATGACCACCTATCACTCTGACTGGCTCAATCGCCAATGCCTGTTTCACTACACCGCAAACCTCTTGCAAGGTCCGCCGCAGTAAAACCGGCATTGAAGATTGGTGGAGGATGACGGGATCGAACCGACGACCCCCTGCTTGCAAAGCAGGTGCTCTCCCAGCTGAGCTAATCCCCCAGTCACACACAGATATTGCTATCTGTATTGATGCCCCAGGGGTTTCAGTCATTAGCGCAGCCACCGCAGAAACAGTGGTGGGTCTGGATGGATTCGAACCATCGACCCCCGCCTTATCAAGACGGTGCTCTAACCAACTGAGCTACAGACCCCTGAGTCTGTCTTTTTCACAGCCGATAAGCGTGAGCGCTCAACGCATTGACACGTTAGCTCGAGAAAGGAGGTGATCCAGCCGCACCTTCCGATACGGCTACCTTGTTACGACTTCACCCCAGTCATGAATCCTACCGTGGTGACCGTCCTCCTTGCGGTTAGACTAGCCACTTCTGGTAAAACCCACTCCCATGGTGTGACGGGCGGTGTGTACAAGACCCGGGAACGTATTCACCGCGGCATGCTGATCCGCGATTACTAGCGATTCCAGCTTCACGCACTCGAGTTGCAGAGTGCGATCCGGACTACGATCGGTTTTCTGGGATTGGCTCCCCCTCGCGGGTTGGCGACCCTCTGTTCCGACCATTGTATGACGTGTGAAGCCCTACCCATAAGGGCCATGAGGACTTGACGTCATCCCCACCTTCCTCCGGTTTGTCACCGGCAGTCTCCCTAGAGTGCTCTTGCGTAGCAACTAGGGACAAGGGTTGCGCTCGTTGCGGGACTTAACCCAACATCTCACGACACGAGCTGACGACAGCCATGCAGCACCTGTGTTATGGCTCCCTTTCGGGCACTCCCACCTCTCAGCAGGATTCCATACATGTCAAGGGTAGGTAAGGTTTTTCGCGTTGCATCGAATTAATCCACATCATCCACCGCTTGTGCGGGTCCCCGTCAATTCCTTTGAGTTTTAATCTTGCGACCGTACTCCCCAGGCGGTCAACTTCACGCGTTAGCTACGTTACCAAGTCAATGAAGACCCGACAACTAGTTGACATCGTTTAGGGCGTGGACTACCAGGGTATCTAATCCTGTTTGCTCCCCACGCTTTCGTGCATGAGCGTCAGTATTGGCCCAGGGGGCTGCCTTCGCCATCGGTATTCCTCCACATCTCTACGCATTTCACTGCTACACGTGGAATTCTACCCCCCTCTGCCATACTCTAGCCCGCCAGTCACAAATGCAGTTCCCAGGTTAAGCCCGGGGATTTCACATCTGTCTTAGCGGACCGCCTGCGCACGCTTTACGCCCAGTAATTCCGATTAACGCTTGCACCCTACGTATTACCGCGGCTGCTGGCACGTAGTTAGCCGGTGCTTATTCTTCCGGTACCGTCATCCCCCCGGGGTATTAACCCAGAGGTTTTCTTTCCGGACAAAAGTGCTTTACAACCCGAAGGCCTTCTTCACACACGCGGCATTGCTGGATCAGGCTTGCGCCCATTGTCCAAAATTCCCCACTGCTGCCTCCCGTAGGAGTCTGGGCCGTGTCTCAGTCCCAGTGTGGCTGGTCGTCCTCTCAGACCAGCTACAGATCGTCGCCTTGGTAGGCCTTTACCCCACCAACTAGCTAATCTGCCATCGGCCGCCCCTGTAGCGGGAGGTCTTGCGATCCCCCCCTTTCCTCCGTAGAGCGTATGCGGTATTAATCCGGCTTTCGCCGGGCTATCCCCCACTACAGGACACGTTCCGATGTATTACTCACCCGTTCGCCACTCGCCACCAGGGTTGCCCCCGTGCTGCCGTTCGACTTGCATGTGTAAGGCATGCCGCCAGCGTTCAATCTGAGCCAGGATCAAACTCTTCAGTTCAAACCTGTTACTGTTTTTCGGTTCTGTTACGAACCGGTCGCTCACTCAACGTACTGACGAATGATCCTCCTGCCAGCGTGTTTCCACCCCAGCAGGAAAACCTTCCTTTCATTACTGTGTGAGACTTGATACTTTCGCTTCCAGCAAACCCCGAAGAGTTCACTGCGCGTCGCGCATCAAGCGCCCACACTTATCGGCTGTTAATTTTTAAAGATCGAGTCCGCATTCACTACCGGAACCGCACCGCGCGCTGCTGGCATCAAACTCCAACACCACAACCACCCGGTACCGCTTCGTTCTGCGTCGCTGCATCAGCAGCAGAGAAACGAGATTATGAAGAACTTTCGCTACGCCGTCAACAGGTTTTTCTAACTTTCCCAACCCGCTCACTTCGCTGAAAGCCTTGCCACTGCTGGCTCTCCCGCCTCCCGTGCCCCGTTGTCCGAAGCACGAAAGAGCGAGATTCTAGCGAGCCGAACCGCGCCTTGCAAGCGTTATCTGGAATTTATCTCAAGGCGCCTTTTCTATGCGCCCTGACTCCTCGGCAGCCGGCACTTTCACCTCGGGCGCCAGAGCGTGCGCTGCCGGAGCACCGATCGTCCAGTCGTGCAGCACGGTATAAGCAACCGCCAGCAAGGTTGGGCCGATGAAAACGCCAAGGAAGCCGAAAGCAAACGCGCCGCCCAGGATACCCAGCATCACCAGTATCAGTGGCATGTCACTACTTTTGCCAATCAGAATCGGCTTGATGACATTGTCGGACATGCCGACGACCAACACGCCCCACACGACCAGAAAGATTGCCCAACCCGTTGCGCCGCCGTGATACAGCCAGATCGCCGCGGGCAACCAGACGACAACCGGACCGCCCGGTATCACCGACAGGAAGAACGTCGCCAGCCCAAGCAGCGCCGGCGCCGGGACGCCCGCAATCCAGCAACCGAAGGCGGCAAGAATGCCTTGCACAAGCGCCGTGCCGAGAATTCCGTAGACCACGCCCTTCACCGTGCTGCCCGCCAACGCCAGCAAGTAATCGGCGCGTTCGCCGGCGATGCGCCGCATGCCCGCCCTCAGCCACGCCGCAGCGCCCTCCCCTCCGGTATAAAAGAAGAATGCAAGCACGATACTCAGCGCCAACAAACCCAGACCATGCGTAACGGCAATCGCAGCCGCCAGGATCCACTTGCCGGCCGGCGCGGCAAGCGCACGCGTTTGCGCGATCAGTTCAGAATTACTGCTCGTCACATTCGTCCAGAACGCCTCGATGTTGGAGCCGACCAGCGGGATTCGCCCCACCCACGGCGGCAAATCCGGCAAGCCAGCCTCGAAGAGCTTTTGCACCAACGCGACGATGTCGTGAACGTGCGCACCGAAAGCAAAGCCCGCATACACGAACGGGCCAAGCACCACAACCAGAATGATGAGTACGATTAACGTAGCAGCCAGCTTCCGCCGGCCGCCGAGGGCCGCAGTCAGGCGCCGGTACAAGCCCCATGAGCTATAACTGAGAATGGCGCCCCACAGCAATGCGGTCGTAAAAGGTGCCAGCACCAGCAGGGACCCGCCTACCAATATGACCAACGCGAACACTGCGGCGAGACGTTCAATCAGTTGGTCGGATTTCACCATGAATCTCCTGTTGTGCCAGACCACAGCGAAGAATAGACACGCTTGCCAGGCGCCCACTGAAGACAGTCAGTATAGAAGCGAGTCGCGCCCCTGGGCACGTCTTATATCATTCGGCCAAGGCGCCATGCAACGCATCCGGAGCCGCCCGCAACAGGCTTATTTTCGACGCGGAAACGTCCCAATCCATTCGGCATATTCAGCCAAATAATAAGTCGGCATAGAAAAGACTAGAATATAAGGTTCTGTGCACCCCAACTTCCGGATTTATGCGCTCGCGAATCGCCAAACGTCTCCCCCCCGATGCCGACAAGCTTGTCGGTCTCTCGCTCGCGCTTTTCGCGTCGGGCAGCCGCACTGAAGACCGCTTCTGGGAAGCGAAGCTCGATGCGCTGCTGGCCAAGATCGTCCGCAACGCCAATCAGACTACGCTGGACGCCGCGCTCGATCATCTGCAGCAAAATCATCCCGATGCTTACGGCGCACTCGCTGACATGGCGGAGACGCACAGCGAGTCGTTCATCCTCGAACATGAAGGCGCTCCTTATGAAGCGCTGCTGATTGCCGCGCCCGTGCTGGCCTGGACTCGCTACATGATTCCTTCCGGCCCGCTCAAAACGGACGCAGCCGACGCGCTGCGCGCGCACCTGCAGGCGCATGTGCTCGCAGCCAATACGCGTGTCGCCATGGTGCCGTTCCTGTACAGCATCGATCAGCTGCCGCGCCACCACGTCGAAACCTGGCGCATCGCCCAGCAACTCGCTCAAGCAGCGATGGCCGGCGGCAACGTCAAACTCAATTTTGGCGAACTGCCGGAAACTTCACCGATCCTTGCCGACCCGCGCTTTCTGCTGGCTGTGGTCGCGGCGCCGGTAGGCGAGCCGGCGTTTCGTTGGCAGGAAGAAGAAAACGGCAGCCGGATCGAGCGTGGCCAATGCCTCGAGCAATGGGCAACGCAAGGCGGCGCCAATCTTTCGCTGGTACTGCCCGGATGTGAATTCGAGTGTCTGCTGCCTGACGCCTATTATTCAGCTTGCCGCGATGCCGACGAACGCGTGCGCCCTCATACGGTGCGTACCGCCGTGCGCTATCTGTTCGACACAATCGGTGCGGCGCCGCAGGAGTTGCGCGCGGTTGTCGCGGGCTTCGGCGAGCGCCGTATCGACGAATACCGCGTTGGCTTCACGCGCCGCGGCAGCAACGATGTGATCTACGGCGTCGTATGGCCACTTTACGGCCGCGAGAACGGCGAACCCGGTATCGATGAAGAACCGCAAGAGACCGCTGCGTCAGAAGACCCGATCGAAGAAATCGTCGCGCTGCTCAAGGAAACCGGTGTGACGGACGTGCGCCGCCACTCGGGCCGCTTCGAGCCGGAATATTGTGATGACTGCGGTGTCCCGCTCTACGCGGACCCGCTTGGCGAAATCGTCCACGCCGAAATGCCGGAGGACGCGGAGCCCGCGCAACCGCATTTCCACTGAACCAGCGGCGCCTTTGAGCCGCGCCGTCGACACCAGGAGGCCCCGCCGCGCGCGGGGCTTTTTTTATGTCATTCCTCCTATGCCTTTTGGACAGGCCGTCAAAACGAAGGGAATTTGTCATCATAGTGCCAGTGGCGCATCGTAGTGCGCGGCACCCTCGCCGGCCCGCACGCATCGCGCCACCTCGTCCGATTCATCTGGAGACATGGCATGCGATTCTCAATACTCAACTCAGACGCGGAACGCCGCGATGGACTCAAAGCACTGCTGCGGCAAATCGACCGGCTAGCGCGCTTCAACGAAGCACAGGATTGGCGTCAGGTTGAACGTACGCTCAAGCGCCTGCGTCCCGACTTGCTCGTGATCGATTGGCAGGACTGGATGTCGGTTGACGACGCCCGTCATCTGCTCAGCCACTACCCGGACCTGCGCATTGCTGTGCTGACTGACGAGGTCTCGCCAACTGTCGTGCGGGACCTCATGGACGAAGGTGTGCTCGGCGTGGTTCCGCGCGAAACCGACCCATGCCTGATCGTGCGCGCTTTCGAGATGGTTCTGCTAGGCGGTCACTATGTGCCGCCCGGCGCGTTGGCGCTCAAGCCGCCGCTGCCGCCGGACGCCGCCATCCGGCCGTTCGACGAGAAGAGTCCGCCACCGCGCAGAACCAAACTTTCCAACGGCCTGTCGCCTCGCCAGGAGCAGATCATGCGCTGCGTCCACATGGGCAGCACCAACAAGATGATTGCGCGCACGCTCGGCATCAGTGAGGGCACCGTCAAGATCCATCTGACCAGCATATTTCAGCAACTCGGCGCGCCCAATCGCGCTGCGGCGGTCGCGCTCTACAACGGCTGGCTGTCAGCTCATTTGCAGGTACTGCGCAACGGTGACGCAGGTCCGGTCCGTCCGGTAATGGGGCAAGCCGGCGTGGTGCCCTTGCGGCGCCGCACGCTGCGGCGCTTCCAGTATCCGTTGCCCGCGAACGACACGGCCGACCCGCTGCCAATGGCAGCCGAACCGAGTACGCCTTACGGCGGTATGCCCGCCGGGCCGGCGGCGGAGCAGGTCACACAAGGTCCGGCATAACCTCAGCCGGCGCGCGCGCCAGAATCGGGAGGCGCACTTTCTGGCAGCGTTTGCGCCGGCTGGCATGGAATCCGCTCACACCTTTTCTCGTCCAACGAGTAATATGAGATACATGGGTTTCCTCTACACACCGCTTCCGTTCTGGGTCGCTGTCGGTGGCTGGATCGCCACTGCGATAGTGGTCGCGCTCGCGCTGTGGAAAAATCCTTTCAAACGACTTCAAGACGGCACGCTCCAGCATGTCTGGCTCGCGATCATCGTCGCGGTGTCGGTGCTGTGGGCGAGCAACGCGTGGCTCGACGACGGCACGGTCATGCATCTGCTCGGCGCCACGTTGGTCGTCACGCTATTCGATTGGGCGTTGGCGCTAATCGCCATGGCGATCGTCACCGGTCTCGCCGCTGTTATCTTCGACGCCCCCTGGCAGGGCATTGCGCTGACTTTCCTCGTGTTCGGCGCGCTGCCGGTTGGCATCTCGACCTTGATCCAGCGCGCCAGCATTGCCTGGCTGCCTCGCAATCTATTCATGTTCATCTTCGGCCAAGGTTTTGTGTCACCCGCCATTGCCGTGTCGCTCACGGCGGCCGCGGCGCTTGGCATTCACATCGCGCTGGCCGACGGTTCGATGACCGTGGTGCCGGCCGGCTACGCGTTCAACGTGCTTCTGCTAGCCACCGGCGAGGCCTGGTTCACAGGCATGTCGACGGCATTGATCGCGGTCTATCGTCCGGCGTGGGTCACCACTTATGATGTACGTCGTTATCGATTGGGCGGGCCACGCACCTGACAAAGACGCGGCATCGAGCACCTATCTGCGGCAATCAGCCATCCCGGCACGTAAGCGCTTGAGTCTGCGCACCACGACAGGACAAAATATTTGTGTCAGGATTGAACTCATCCCTCTCGCTGTGCATCTTACGTGCCTCACGTCTCCTAAGCGTCTAACGAACTAGATGGATCGCACCAACGTACCGCGCCGATTGCTGCGGCTAGTCGGCCGGTTAGCAACATTTGCAGCGAGTCTCTCGCTCATTTGCACTGCTCCCGCATACGCCGATCAACTCGAACAGCACAACGATCTCGTCAACAAATTTGTCAATGACATGCATGCAGACCCACTAGTTGCGGACTGCGCTGCGCATGGCGATTTTGTTGCAAGCACATCAACCGTCTTCGACCATGTCGAATTTCCACCCAGCTCCTTCGACAGCGCGCATGCGTCGGTCACGCCTTGGAACGATTCGTTCGACGAGGGCAAGCAGCGTGTCAAGGTAGACAACATCGTGACCGTCGAAGGTCTCGGTATCCGCCAGAGCGGCGACGGCGATCCAGCCGATCTCAAGTTCCGTTGCGGCTATGTAGGCGCCCAGATGCTCGCGTTCAGCTGGAACGATCCGGTGCCACCGGCCCGTGCGCATAGTTCCGGATCGGCGGGATTGCGAGCGTCCTCGGGCAAGCATAAGAGCGTGAAGGGCAAACACGCCGCTGGCGGCAAAACGGCGACGAAGAAAGCGACCGGCAAGTCCTCGAAGGCAAGCTCGGGAAAATCTTCGCGAGCAACTTCCAGCAAGTCTGCGAGCAAATCGGCCGCGAAGAAATCTGCTGCGAGGAAGAGTCAATAACTGGCAAGCCCCGTAGCAGATTCAACTGACCCGCGCCGCGGGCCGTGCCAGCATCAAAAGAAACGGGACACACACTTCCAAAGTGTGTGCCCCGTTTGTCTATGAGATAACGTCAGATTAGGCAAACGTCTCCACGTGCTGCAAGATCGCCTGCAGCATGGCGGCGCCCAGCGACGCACTACGTTCGCCGTTCCAACCCACCCGCTCGTCGGGCAGGTTGGCGTTGTCCTTGAACGGCATCTCCAGCGTCAACGACAGACAACCGAATTCATTGCCGATGTACTTTGAAGCCAGCTTGAGCGCATCTTCGCGATACTTGCTCGCAGCGTAGCCATACTTGTCCTGGAAGTCGGGACTCGCATGCTTGAACGCCTCAATAAACGCTTTCTGCTCCTCGCCCTGCCGCTCGGTGAAACCCGGCAACATTTCAGAGCCGGCCACGAACACGTACGGCAGCGCTTCGTCGCCGTGGATATCGAAAAAGAGATCGCAACCGGTGGCGTGAATTGCGTCACGCACCACCAGCACCTCGGGACTGCGTGCGGCGTCCGGCTCCATCCATTCGCGGTTCAGGTTCGCACCCGTCGCGTTGGTGCGCAGATTGCCGTGCACGCTGCCGTCCGGATTCATGTTCGGCACGATGTAGAACACCGCGTGATCGTAGAGCTTGCGCGCCACCGGGTCGCCCACCCAATCGCCCCAGCCCACCAGACGCTTGACGAGACCTTCGATAAACCATTCGGCCATCGTCTCGCCAGGATGCTGACGCGCGATCAGCCAGATCTTCTTCTTGGGCGCGTCGCCGGTTTGCGGCGTGCCAAGCGTCAGCAGCGACATCGGCCGACCTTCGACAGTCTTGCCCAATTCCGTAAGCGTGGCCTGCGGCAACTGCTGGACCGCGCCGAGAAACTCCGAGTGACGTTCCTCGCCATACGGCTCGAAATAGGCGTAGTAGATGCGGTCGAAATCAGGCGTGTGGTCGATCGTCAGCACGCGGCCGTCGTAGGAAGTCGGCACGCGGAACCAGTTCACCCGGTCGTAGCTTGCCACCGCCTGATAGTCGCGCCAGCCTTCGGCGAAGGCACACGCCGCGGCATTTTCGAAGGTCATCACGCAGCGCTCGCCGGCCGCGCCGGACAAACGGAAATAAAACCACTGCGCGAACTCGGCGTGACTGTCAGGCCGTACGCGCAGACGGATGTTGCCAGCGTCTTCACAAGCCAGCACTTCGATCGCACCGGCGTCGAAGTTGCTCGTAATCGATAACGTCATGATGAGCTTCCCTGCTTGTGTGCGCGGCAATCGCCTAGTCAGCGATGCGGCGGCGGAATACGTAAGTGGAATCGTTCGAGGCTTCGGCGTCGAACGCATAGCCTTCGGAGTCGAAGTCCTTCAACTGCTCGGGTTTGTCGAGGCGGTTCTCGACCGCGTAGCGCGCCATCAGACCGCGCGCGCGCTTTGCGTGGAAGCTGATGATCTTGTAGCGGCCGCCCTTCCAGTCTTCAAACACCGGCGTGACGATCGGCGCGTCGAGGAGCTTGGGCTTGACCGACTTGAAGTACTCACCCGAAGCGCAGTTGACCAGCACGCGCGAGGCAACAGTGTTCTTCTTCAGTTGCGCGTTCAAAGCCTGCGTGATCCGCTCGCCCCAGAACGCGTACAGATCCTTGCCGCGCGCGTTGGCAAAGCGCGTACCCATTTCGAGCCGGTACGGCTGCAGCAGGTCGAGCGGGCGCAGCAGTCCGTAGAGGCCGGACAGCACGCGCACGTGGCTTTGCGCGTAATCCAGATCGGCCGACGACAACGTCCTGGCGTTGAAGCCTTCGTACACGTCGCCATTGAACGCGAGTACCGCCTGCTTGGCATTGTGCGTGCCGAAGCTCGGCGACCACTCCGCGTAACGCTGGAAATTCAGGTGCGCAAGCTGATCGGAAATGCTCATCAGCGAGCCGATCTGCTGCGGCGACAAACGGCGCAACCCGCCGATCAATTCGGCCGCATCGTCGACGAAATCGGGGATCGTGTGCTTTTTGACGTGCGGAGGGGTTTCGTAGTCGAGCGATTTCGCCGGCGACAGAACGATTATCATAGAGGCTTGCAGGCACGCCGTGCCTGGTGGTCAAAGACGAAAGCCAGATTGTAACGAATGCCCGGTCCCCATGCCTCACACGGCGCTTTGCGCGTCGTCCTCGACTCCAATGTCTGGATCGATATCCTCGTGTTCGACGATCCGCACACGCGGCCGATCCGCGCCGCGCTCGAAAGTGGCGCGCTGGCCGCGCTGATCGACGCGCGCTGCCTCGCCGAGCTGGCCTACGTGCTCGACTATCCGCAATTCGTGCATCGGAACGTCGACAAGGCGGCCGCGCTTGCCGCCGTCGCACGGCTCGCGCAGTTGATCGACCCCGCTGCACCCGCGGAAGATGCGAGGCCGCTGCCCAAATGCAAAGACCGCGACGACCAGAAATTCCTCGAACTCGCGCATGCCGCGCAGGCCCACTGGCTGGTGTCAAAAGACCGCGCGGTGTTGAAACTTGCCAAGCGGATTGCGCGCGACTTCGGTTTTCAGATTGCACAACCGGCGCCGTTCGTCAGCGCCTGTATGAGCGCGGCAGACGAACCCGCGCCCGCCGTATGACTCCATGACACCTGGCCGGATGGCCAACGTTGCGCCGACGGCGCGCACGCAGCGCTGCGTTTTCCCTACAATCAGGCTTCTTCCTTTTCAAACGACGCCTTTCGCCAATTCACTCGACCACGCTCCGGACAGCGCCATGAATGCACCGCACGACACGCCCATGAGTCCCTCGTTTCCGTCTCGCCTGCCGGACGTCGGCACGACGATCTTCACCGTGATGAGTGCGCTCGCCGCCGAAAAAGGCGCGGTGAACCTCGGCCAGGGCTTTCCTGACTTCGGCTGCGATCCGCGCATTGTCGACGCGGTCGCGAACGCCATGCGCGACGGCCACAATCAATACCCGCCGATGGCCGGCGCCGCCCCACTGCGTCAGGCGATTTCGGACAAGATTGCGAACCTGTACGGCCGCCGCTACGACGCCACCAGCGAGATCACCGTGACGGCGGGCGCCACCCAGGCGCTGCTGACCGCGATTCTCTGCACTGTGCATCCGGGCGACGAAGTGATCGTGGTCGAGCCGACCTACGACAGCTACCTGCCGTCGATCGAGCTGGCCGGCGGCAAGCCGGTGTTCGTCACGCTCGAAGCGCCCGACTACAAGATTCCGTTCGACAAGCTCGCCGCCGCGATCACGCCGAAAACGCGGCTACTCCTGATCAACACACCGCACAATCCGACCGGGACAGTCTGGCGCAGCGAAGACCTGCGCAAGCTTGAGGAAATCGTGCGCGGCACCAACGTGCTGATTCTGTCCGACGAAGTCTATGAACACATGGTGTACGACGGCGCGCCGCACGAAAGCGTTGCGCGCTATCCGGAACTGGCACAGCGCAGTTTCGTGGTGTCGAGCTTCGGCAAGACTTATCACGTCACCGGCTGGAAGGTCGGCTACGTGGCCGCGCCTGCCGCGCTCACTGCTGAATTCCGCAAGGTGCACCAGTTCAACGTGTTCACGGTCAACACGCCGATGCAGGTCGGCCTCGCCGAATACATGAAGGATCCGGCACCGTATCTGGATCTGCCCGCGTTTTATCAGAAGAAACGCGACTTCTTCCGCGCCGGTCTCGCGAATTCCCGCTTCAAGCTCCTGCCTTGCACGGGCACGTACTTTCAGTGCGTCGACTATTCGGCGATCAGCGATCTTCCCGAAGCCGATTTCGCGCAATGGCTGACCGGCGAGGTCGGTGTCGCGGCAATTCCGGTCTCGGCGTTCTATCACGAAGCCCATGAATCGGGCGTGGTGCGTTTCTGCTTTGCCAAGCAGGAAGCCACACTCGCCACCGCGCTCGAGCGGCTGGCGCGGCTTTAGGATGTCCCGCGCGATGCTGCGAACGAACCCACGTTCCTCGCCATCGCGCGCAACGGCCTATGCGTGCGTCGCGCGCCCGCATTCATTTCAGTCGCCACACCGCCGCAATACGTCAGGCCGGACGCGAGGCCGCGATATACGCCTTGCGATCTTCGGTCACGCGCTGCGCGGCCGGCCGGGCGTTGATCGCCTTCACGTAGTTTTTCCAGTCCACACCGGCGTCGAGCAGGAAGTCGCGGCCGTAGACAGTCTGCGTCGCCATGCCGACCAGCGGCAAACTCACATAACCCGCCGCATCGGCGACACTGAAACGCTCGCCGCGCAAATACGGCCCGAACTTCGCGATCCGCTTGAAGCCGGCAATGTGATGCGTGAGCAGCTTCTCGATGCGCCCTTTGGTCGCGTCCGTCACGGTACCGCCGAAGAACGCCTGCTTGTAGAGATTGCGTGCGGTCAGTTCGAGATGCACGTCCACGAACATGATCAACTCGCGTTCCTTGGCCGCCTCCCATGGGTCGGGGGAGAAAATCGCCTTGTCGGGAAAACGCGCGGCCAGATATTCGACGATGCTTTGCGATTCGCACAGATCGCCGTGCTCGGTCTGGATATAGGGCACCTTGCCGAGCGGAGAATGCTCGAGCATCGTCTCTTCCTGGCTCGGCAGCACGAACACTTCCTCGAACGGAATGCCGTGCTCGAGAAGCACGAACTTCACCTTGTTGTAATAGTTCGAGAGCGCGAAACCGCACAGCTTGATCATCGGGTGTCTCCTTCCTTCGGGTTGTTTGAGACCGCTCGTCGAACTCAAAAGCGGCGGCCTTCGATCAATCATCCGGTAAATTGTACGATCGTGCTATTCTAAAATAACCATGGAGTCGAGCATCACAATGACCTCTCGCAATTTCAGTATCGAGACTATCGGCATTGTCGGAACCGGTGCAATGGGTCGTGGCATCGCCCAGATTGCCGCACTGGCGGGCCTTACCGTGCGTCTGTACGACACGAATCCTGCCGCGATCGGCGCCGCGCGTGACTACCTTGCCGAGACTTTCGCCAAATTGACCGCCAAAGGCAAGCTCGATCAGGCCCGCTCGCTCGCCGCGCTGGCGAACGTGAGCGGCGCGCAGGTCATCGGCGATCTGGCTGCTTGCGATCTGGTCGTCGAGGCGATCGTCGAGAAGCTCGAGGTGAAGCAAGCCCTCTTTCGCGAACTCGAAACAGTGGTAAGCGGGCGCTGCGTGCTGGCGTCGAACACGTCGTCGTTGTCGATTACCGCGATTGCGGCGGGCTGCACGAATCCGTCGCGCGTAGCCGGTTATCATTTCTTCAATCCGGTTCCGTTGATGAAGGTTGTCGAAGTAATCGACGGCCTGCGCAGCGATCCCGCCGTCGGCGACGCGCTGATGGATCTCGCGCGCCGCATGGGCCACACGCCGGTGCGCGCGAAAGACATGCCCGGCTTCATCGTCAATCATGCCGGCCGCGGCATGAATACAGAAGGCCTGCGCGTGGCGGGCGAAGGCGTGGCGAGCTTCGCCGACATCGACCGTATCATGCGCGAGCAGGCAGGCTTTCGTCTCGGCCCGTTCGAACTGCTCGATCTGACCGCGCTCGACGTGTCGCATCCCGTGATGGAATCGATCTATCACCAGTTCTACGAAGAGCCGCGCTTCACGCCTTCGCCGATCACGGGCACGCGGCTCGCGGGCGGATTGATCGGCCGCAAGACGGGCGAAGGCTTCTACCGCTATGAAGACGGCAAACAGCAAGTGCCCGCCGAGGCGCCCGCGCCGACCGAACCGCCGCAAAGCGTGTGGGTCAGCAAGCGCTATCCGCAAGCGCACGAAGCCGTCGCGCAACTCGTCACCAAGGCCGGCGTAAAGCTCGACGAAGGCACCACGCCCGCAGCGCACTCGCTGATCGTCGTGACACCGTTCGGTCATGACGCGACCACCGCTGCCGTCGACGAAGCACTCGATGCAACCCGCGTCGTCGCTATCGACGCACTGTTCCCGCTGCTCGCGGCACAGCGCCGCACACTGATGACGACACCCGCCACCACCCGCGCCGCACGCGAGACCGCGCACGCGCTGTTTGCCGCCGACGGCATTCCCGTCACCGTGATTCGCGACTCGACCGGCTTCGTCGCGCAACGCGTGATGGCGACCATCGTCAATATCGGCTGCGACATCGCACAAAAGCAGATCGCTACACCGGACGATATCGACCTCGCCGTGGTGCTCGGCCTCGGCTACCCGCGCGGGCCGCTCGCACTCGGCGATGCACTCGGCGCGACAACGATCCTCACGATCTTGCGCAATATCTTCAGCGTGCTCGGCGATCCGCGCTACCGTCCGTCACCGTGGCTTGCACGGCGTGCACAACTTGGCCTGTCGCTCACGCAACGCGACGCTGCCGACACTCAAACGGAGACCCAACAATGAGCGCCGAACTGCTGACCTCACGCCCGACTGAAAGCGAATCGACACTGGTCCTCACGCTGTCGAACCCCGGCGCACGCAATGCGCTGCATCCGGACATGTATGCCGCAGGCATCGAAGCGCTCGATTCGGTGGAGCGCGATCCGTCGATCCGCGCGGTCGTGATTACCGGCGCGGACAACTTCTTTTGTGCCGGCGGCAATCTGAACCGTCTGCTGGAAAACCGTGCGAAAGATCCATCGGTGCAAGCCGAGAGCATCGATCTGCTGGGCGAGTGGATTTCGGCGCTGCGTCTGTCGTCAAAACCGGTCATCGCCGCCGTTGACGGCGCCTCGGCCGGCGCGGGATTTTCGTTGGCGCTCGCGTGCGATCTGATCGTCGCTGCGGAAGACGCCAGGTTCGTGATGTCGTATGCGCGCGTCGGTCTCACGCCCGATGGCGGCGGCTCGTGGTTTCTCGCACAGGCCTTGCCACGCCAGTTGGCAACCGAGGTGCTGATCGAAGGCAAACCGATCGGTGCCACGCGTCTGCACGAACTCGGGGTCGTCAACAAACTGGCGAAGACCGGCACAGTGCGCGACACCGCTGTCGCCTGGGCTGACGAGCTGGGCAAGATTTCGCCGAATTCGGTCGCGCGCATCAAGGGACTCATCAGCGCGGCCGGCGCCCAGCCGCTCGCCGAACATCTGGTTGCCGAGCGCGACAGCTTCGTCGCATCCCTGCACCATCGCGAAGGACTCGAAGGAATTTCCGCGTTCCTCGAAAAACGCGCGCCGGTCTACAAGTGAACATAAGTGAACGAGGGACAATGCCTGACTATCAGCTCCCCAAGCGCCGCCGTATCTTCCTGATGCGTCACGGCGACGTGACCTACTTCGACGACAGCGGCCGCGCGATCGATCCTGACACCGTACCGTTGAACGCGAACGGCCGCGAGCAGGCAAGCGCGGCAGGCCGCGTGTTCGCCGGGCAGCAAGTCCGGTTCGATCGGGTGATCGTGAGCGGTTTGCCGCGCACGGTCGAAACCGCGCAGCGCGTATTGGCCGAGACCGGCCAGCAAGTCGAGCTCGACATCGAGCCTGCATGGCAGGAAATCCGCGGCGGTAAGCTTGGCAATATTCCGCTCCAGGATATCGAAGCGGCATTTCTCGGCGTGTTCGACGGCATCGTGCCGGAAAGCACGCGCTTTCTCGACGGCGAGACCATCGGCGCGTTGTTCGACCGCGTGTTGCCCGCGGTGGCGGCGTTGCGCGCGGACACGTCGTGGGACACCGTGCTGCTGGTGCTGCACGGCGGGGTGAATCGCGCGATTCTGTCGCATGCGCTCACCGCCGGCGGCCGCACGTTCTTCGGCCATCTGGCGCAGGCCACCGGTTGCATCAATGCGCTCGACGTCGGCACCGCGCCGCGCGACTGGGTGCTGCGCGCGATCAACTATTCACCGCCGTCGCCGCTGCATCGCGACGTTCGCAATACCACGATGGAAATGCTCTACGCACAATTCATTCAATACAAGCGTAGCTGAACCGAACTGGAGGAGACATATGGTGCAAGCCACACAGACCGGCGAACCAGAACGCAAACCGGATTACTCCGCCTTCGAGGGCACGCGTCCGGTCAACGAGCGGCAACGCTTCGACAGCGACGCGCTCGCCGCGTGGCTAAGCCAGCATGTCGACGGATTCGCCGGACCGCTCACGCTGGAACAATTCGCAGGCGGCCAGTCCAATCCCACCTTCAAACTCGTCACGCCGTCGCGTGCGTATGTGATGCGCGCCAAGCCCGGGCCGGCCGCGAAGTTGCTGCCCTCAGCGCACGCCGTCGAACGGGAATACCGGGTGATGCATGCGCTTGCCGGCACCGGCGTGCCGGTCGCGAACATGCTCGCCTTGTGCGAGGACGAAAGCGTGATTGGCCGGGCGTTCTACGTAATGGAGTTTATCGAGGGCCGCGTGCTGTGGGACCAGTCTTTGCCCGGCATGACGCCTGCGGAGCGCGCGGCGATTTACGATGAAATGAATCGCGTGATTGCCGCGTTGCATAGCGTCGACGTCGCAGCAATCGGCCTTGCGGACTACGGCAAACCGGGCAACTACTTCGCGCGCCAGATCGGCCGCTGGAGCAAACAGTACCTTGCATCCGAAACCGAACCGATCGACTCGATGCAGCGCCTGATCGAATGGCTTCCGCAACATATGCCGGCCGAAACGAGCGAGCGCGCCTCGGTCGTGCATGGCGACTACCGGCTCGACAATCTGATCTTCCATGCCACCGAGCCACGGGTACTCGCCGTGCTCGACTGGGAACTGTCGACGCTCGGCGACCCGCTCGCCGACTTCGCCTATCACTGCATGGCATGGCACGTCGATCCGGCGCAATTCCGCGGCATTGCGGGTCTCGATTGGGCAGCCCTTGGCATTCCCGACGAAGCGCAATACGTCGAGCGCTATTGCAAGCGCACCGGCTTCGAGATCCACGGCGACTGGAATTTCTATCTGGCGTACAACATGTTCCGCATCGCCGCGATCCTGCAAGGGATCATGAAACGTGTGGTTGACGGCACCGCGGCCAGCGCTCAGGCGCTCGATGCCGGCCGTCGTGCAAAGCCGATGGCCGAACTCGCCTGGCGCTATGCGCAGAAGGTGCGTTAACTGAATCGAATCGGCGCACCGATCTGCGCTCCCGAACAAACGTCATTCGTCATCCGCGAGGTCATACATGAATTTCGATTACACCCCGAAGGTTCAGGCGCTGCGCGAGAAACTGCTCGCCTTCTTCGACGAGCACATCTATCCGAACGAACAGGCGTTCTACGCCGAGATCGCGCGCAATCGCCAGAACGGCAACGCATGGCTGCCGACTGAACTGATCGAGCAACTGAAACAGAGGGCGCGCGACGCCGGCTTGTGGAACCTGTTCCTGCCTGAATCGGTACGCGGCGCCGGTCTGACGAATCTTGAATATGCGCCGCTGTGCGAAATCATGGGCCGTGTGCCTTGGGCGCCGGAAGTGTTCAACTGCAACGCGCCCGACACCGGCAACATGGAAACGATCGAGCGTTACGGCAGCGACGACAACAAGCGCGAATGGCTCGAACCGCTGCTGCAAGGGCAGATCCGTTCGGCGTTTCTGATGACCGAGCCGGACGTGGCGTCGTCGGACGCGACCAATATTCAGACGAGCATCGTGCGCGACGGCGACTACTACGTGATCAACGGCCACAAGTGGTGGTCGTCCGGTGCGGGCGATCCGCGCTGCAAGGTCTACATCGTGATGGGCAAGACCGACCCTGAGGCGCCGCGCCATGCGCAGCAGTCGATGATTCTGATCCCCGCCGATGCGACCGGTATCACCGTGCACCGCCCTCTCACCGTATTTGGCTACGACGACGCGCCGCACGGCCACATGGAAATCACGCTCGAAAACGTGCGCGTGCCGGCCACCAACATGCTGCTCGGCGAAGGCCGCGGTTTCGAAATCGCCCAAGGCCGCCTCGGACCGGGACGCATCCACCATTGCATGCGGTTGATCGGCCTCGCCGAGCGCGCCATTGAATTGATGGCGAAGCGCTCGCTGCAACGGGTGGCGTTCGGCAAGCCGGTTGCAGCGCAAGGCGTCACGCAGGAGCGTCTCGCCGAAGCACGCTGCATGATCGAGCAAGCGCGTCTGTTGACGTTGAAGACCGCATACATGATGGACACCGTCGGCAACAAGGGCGCGCGCGGCGAGATTGCAATGATCAAGGTGGTCGCGCCGAATATGGCGTGTCAGGTGATCGACTGGGCGATCCAGGCGCACGGCGGCGGCGGCGTCAGCGACGATTTTCCGCTGGCGTATGCGTATGCATCCGCACGGACCTTACGCTTCGCCGATGGCCCCGACGAAGTGCATCGCAACGCCATCGCAAAGCTCGAATTGGCGCGCTATATGGAGGCGAGTACCGCGGCTCGCGTGGAGACGCCGATTACGCGGGTTTGAGGTCGGGGTCGAGGCGGTAGCCGGCGGCGCGAAATCGAGACTACGAAGAGACACGCAGCGCTGGCTTACGACCGATCGGGCGGAGGGTGACAACGCCACGCATAGGGTCGCGGCGCACGCAGGCGAAGTGACATGGACCGCGGCGCCGCGCGGATCACGCGAGTTCACGGCCAGCAACATTGTCCGATCTGTGCTCTAATTTTCGCCAACTGCGGCGCCCTTTGTGGCGCCGCTTCCACGAAACGAAGGAGCCAGGATGATCGACGTCTATAGCTGGGCAACCCCGAACGGCCACAAAGTTCACATCATGCTCGAGGAAACGGGCCTCGCATACACCGCACATGCCGTGAATATCGGCGCGGGCGACCAGTTCACACCCGAGTTCCTCACTATTAGCCCGAACAACAAGATTCCGGCGATCGTCGATTCCGATGGTCCCAAGGGCGCCGACGGCAAGCCGTTCGCGCTATTCGAATCGGGCGCGATTCTGATTTATCTCGCCGAAAAAACCGGCAAGTTCCTGCCGACCGATCCGGCCGCACGCTATGCAACACTTCAATGGCTGATGTTCCAGATGGGCGGATTAGGTCCCATGCTCGGGCAAACGCATCACTTCCGCATCTACGCGCCGGAGCCGGTCGAATACGCGATCAATCGCTACACGAACGAAACGCGACGCCTCTATGGCGTAATGGATACACAGCTCGGCAAGACGCAGTATCTGGCTGGCAACGATTACACGATCGCGGATATCGCCGCATTTCCGTGGACTCGCTCGTGGCAAAACCAGGGTGTCGAACTCGATGCGCTTCCGAATGTGAAGCGCTGGCATGAAGAAATTGCCGCACGCCCGGCGGTGGTACGCGGTGTCGACGTGCTGGCGTCGGCCCGCAAGCCGACGATGGACGATAAGGCTAAGGAAATATTATTCGGCGCGACGCAGTACGCGAAGCGGTAGTCGTACCGTCGCGCCGTGGCATCGGCGCTCGTTCGCGTTGTCAATGACCGCGCCGTCACTGGTATCCATACGTGCGTCGGCATAAAAAAACGCGAGATGGTATCACTGCCACTCGCGTTTTTTTATCAACCGGGCGGTTCGGTCACGAACGCTAAAAATAGTGTCGCGTGATGAACGCCGCGACACACACCGGTCGCTCACTACCCTGCCGCTCCAGCGTGACATTCCACTCGACCTGTACACCGGCGTTGTCGACGTCAGTGACGGATTCAACCGCAAACCGTGCACGCAGTTGCGAACCGACCAGCACCGGCGACGTGAACCGCACGCGATTCAAGCCGTAATTGACGCCCATGCGCTGCTCGAGTGCCACCGTCTTGCCGAGCAGCGCGGGAATCAGCGACAACGTCATGAACCCATGCGCCACCGGACCGCCGAACGGCGACTCACGCCGCGCCCGCTCGGGGTCGACGTGAATCCATTGATGATCGCCAGTGGCCTCAGCGAAACGATCGACGCTCGCCTGATCGACCGTCAGCCAGTCGCTAACGAGCGGTTCGGCACCAATCAGCGCGCGCAACGCGGCCGCATCGCCAAACGTGGCGGCGGGCACCGCGCTGCCCGTCACGACGCGGCTCCCGGATTGCGCAGTCCGAACAAAGCCTTGGAGCGTACGGTGATCACCGTTTCGCCGTGCTGGTTGATGCCTTCCCACTGCGTCGAAACGATGCCGCGATCCGGCTTACTCTCCGAGACGCGCTTGTCGAGTACGGCGTTCATCATCGTGATCGTGTCGCCGACGCGCACCGGCTTTAACCAGCGAATTTCATCGATGCCGGGCGAGCCCATCGACGTGGAACCCGAGATCGCGTTGCGCACCAGCATGCCCATCATCACTGAACAGGTGTGCCAGCCGCTTGCGACCAGTCCGCGAAACGGCGACGCCGCGGCTGCAGCCTCGTCCAGGTGAAACGGCTGCGGATCGAACTTCTCTGCGAACTCGACGATCTCTTCGCGCGTGAAAGTATGCTTGCCGATTTCGGTAGTTGTGCCGACTACCATGTCTTCATAACTCAGACCCATCGTCACACCTCTTTCGTCCGATTCGAGCGGCTGATCATGCTTCGGCGATGACAAAGCCGGGCAGCGCGGCGAACCGCGCGAGATGGTGATCCACATCGCCCAACGTGGTTTCGATGATAGCAAGACGCTTGAACAGATGCGCCGCCGCGACTTCGTTCGTGACGCCCATGCCGCCGTGCAACTGGACCGCCTGCTGACCGACGAAACGCGCGGCCTGGCCAACCCGCGCCTTCGCGGCAGAGACCGCGCGACGACGTTCGTCGGCGTCTGCGCTCGTGTAACGCATGGCCGCGAGATAAGTGACCGAACGCGCCTGCTCGGCGTGAATCAGCATCTCGACCATGCGATGCTGCAATGCCTGAAACCGTGCGATCGGCTGGCCGAACTGCTGGCGCGTCCTGGTGTATTCGACCGTTGCATGGTTCAACGCGTCGAGCGCGCCGACCGCTTCCGCACACAGCAAGACCGTGCCGTAGTCCGCGATGTGTTCCAGGGCCGCGGCACCAGCGTGTTTGCCGGCGAGTTGGCGAGCGGGCGTGCCGTTGAACTCGAGTGTCGCGGCGCGCTGGCCGTCGATTGTGCGGTAGTCGGTCACTGCAACGCCGGCCGCATCGCGGGCGACGACAAAGAGCGCGATCTCGCCATTCAGCCTCGCCGGCACGATCCAGTAATCCGCTTGCGCGCCGTGCAACACAACCGACTTCGTGCCGATCAACGTCTGCCGATCGAGCTGCCCGTTCGCAACCGTTTCGACCTCGAACAGGTCGTAGCGCGCGTGCGGCTCGTGAAATGCCACTGCCAGCTTGATCTCGCCCTGAGCCGCGCGTTCGAGCAGCGATGCGTCGTCGCCCTGCTGCGTGCCAGCTAGCCGTAGCGCCTCGATGCCGACCGCGGTCGCCCAATACGGCTCGATGACTAAAGCACGCCCGAGCTCCTGCATGACGACCAGCATATCGATTGGGCTGCCGTTGAAGCCACCCTGAGCCTCCGGCACCGGCAAAGCTGTCAGGCCGAGTTCGGTAAAGGCTGCCCAGTGCACATCCGACACGCCGGCTTCCGAGTGCACGATCGCCTGGCGCGCTTCGAACCCGTAGCTCTTGTCCAGATAGCGGCGCAGCGCGTCAGCAAATTGCTGTTGTTCGTCGTTGAAAGTGAAGTCCATGCGCCGCTCCTCAAAGTCCCAGAATCATCTGCGCGATGATGTTCTTTTGAATTTCGTTCGAGCCGCCGTAGATCGACGTCTTGCGGAAGTTGAAGTAGTACGCGGCCAACGGCGCGGCGTCATCGTCACCGGCGAGGCTATGTTTGCGTTCGCCTTCGAGGAATGGCACATCGAAAGGTGCGGCGAGCGGCCCAATTGCCTCGAACATCAGTTCAGTCAGTGCTTGCTGCACTTCCGTGCCCTTGATCTTGAGCATGGACGCCTCGGGTCCTGGTCCACGTCCGCCCGTTTCATTGGCCACCACGCGCTGCACGGTGACTTCGAGCGCCATCAGTTCGATCTCGAGACTCGCGACTTTGGCGGCAAACACAGGATCCTGCAGCAACGGTTTGCCGTTCTTCTTCTGATCGAGCGCAAGGCGCTTCAGAAATACGAGTTCGCGCTTCGATTGACCGACGCGAGCAATACCCGTGCGCTCGTGCCCGAGCAGATACTTCGCGTAAGTCCAGCCACGATTCTCCTCGCCGACCAGATTCTCGACTGGCACCTTCACGTCTTCAAAGAAGACTTCGTTGACTTCGTGGTCTTCGTCGAGTGTGATGATTGGGCGCACGGTAATACCGGGCGTTTTCATATCGATCAGCAGGAACGAGATGCCCTCCTGCTTTTTCGCGCCGCTGTCGGTACGCACGAGGCAGAACATCATGTCCGCGTACTGGCCCAGCGTGGTCCAGGTTTTCTGACCGTTGACCACATAGTGGTCGCCAACGCGCTCGGCACGCGTGCGCAGCGAAGCCAGGTCGGAACCGGAGCCCGGTTCGGAGTAGCCCTGACACCACCAGTCCGTACCGTCGAGAATGCGCGGCAGATAGTGGCGTTTCTGCGCCTCATTGCCGTACTTCATCAGCACGGGCGCCACCATCGAAACCCCGAACGGCAGCACGGACGGCGCACCGATACGCGCGCACTCTTCGTCCCAGATATGCCGTTGGGTCGCGTCCCAGCCTGGGCCGCCGTATTCCTTTGGCCATGCGACGACCGACCAGCCGCGCGTGCCGAGCAGCTTGTGCCAGCCAGCGAAGTCTTCGCGGTTCAGACGCTTGTGGTTGAGTACCTTGTCGCTGAGCTCGCGAGGCAAATTCGCTTCGAGCCAGGCACGGATATCGGCGCGGAACGCGTCGTCAGCGGGGGAATAGTCCAGATTCATGCGTAGTGTCTCCTGGCCGCGACCGCCCGCCGCCAGTGAGCCACTGCGCTATTGCAGCGGTTCCTTCAAGGCAGCCGGGACCGGCAGCGGCATCACTTCGATGCCTTCTTCGACCAAGGCTTTTGCGTCTTCGGGCGTCGTGACACCGCGAATATTGCGTGCAGGCGCTTCGTTGTAGTGAATGCGCCGTGCTTCCTCAGCGAAGCGGTCGCCCACGTTCTCAGTCTTTTCCAGTACCTCGCGCAATGCGCGCATCACACGCGCCTGCATCTCCGCCGCGCCCGCAGGGACTTTCGTATCAGTCGCGCCCGACAGATTCAGCCGGGGCGCCGACGGCAAACGGCTCACTTCGTTCGCGCCGCAGATCGGACATTCGATGAGCTTGCGGGACTGCTGCGACTCGAAATCATCCGCCGAAGCGAACCAGCCTTCGAACCGATGGCCATGCGGACACTGTAAATCGAGGACCTTCATGTGGAATCAGGGCTTGCGTGCCAGTTTAGCGCAAAATGGAAATTTGTGAACGATCGTTCGTAAATTTTTACGGACGGCACGTTGACGCCAGACGTCGCCGACAAATTAAACGCGGTGCGCGATTTTAACGCTTTGCGCAACCGGCTGCCGAAGGTGGCTTAAGCGGCGAACGGCAGATCGAAAACCAGTAGATGAAAGAGCGCGCTGAACGTATGGCGCTCATGGGTTGGCGCGCTTGCCGCCGCGCACCTTTTAAGCCACAAGGGATTCGAGCCGGCGGTTAAGCCGCGGCTCGAGTTCGAGCGCCTCTTTGGCGAGGTTGACCTGCTTGGCCGATTTCGCGACATCGAAAACGTCCGCCTTGATGTCATACCCGCCACGCGCGGTCAGCCAACCAAGGATGTCCGACAGATGCCATACCGACGCGCTGCCCTCGTGAACCGGCGGTGGAAAATCAATGGCATGGCTCAGCATCAGCTTACGCATGTTTTGCCGTGATACGCCCGCGACCTCAGCGACATCCGTAAGGCCGACGAAATCCGGCCCCGCTTCGACAAGTCGTGCGGACGGCACGACCTGTTTGATATCTTTGAGTGCGCTGACAAGCGCCTCGAACGCTGACGCGCCCTCGCGTGTAAAAACCAGCGCAATGCGCCCAGGCTGCCCTACGCCGATCGTAGCGTCGTCGCATCCCGCTTCACCCAGCCGCTCGACGAGCTCGTCAAGATCGCAATCTTCAGCGGCGAGCCGGTACTTCAAGGTGAACACATATTCCATAAACTACTCCTGCCTTCATTCAGCTTCGGGTTTTTGCCCTTCGAACACATTTACTGCCGACGCGCCGTGCAGTTGTCGACGATGCGCCTAAGGTGCCTTGCGTGATTGCCGGGGTTCTTCGGCGTACTCCACACACTCGAAATGCAGAACTCTCCGCAGCGACACTCCGCGTCGTTGTAAGGGCAGTACATCTTTCCCCACGCGTGACCTTTACCGCCGCCCTGCACACGCCAGCCGTTTCTTTCCGCGTAAGCCAACGCGCCCTCGACCTCTTTCTTGGAATGGATTCCACGAACCATCTATACCCTCCAATTTAATACGTGCGCACGAGGTTGTCAAGTGACAACCTCGCCTATGCGATGGCAGTCGAAACCATCTCATATCCTTCGTTATCCAAAATAAGTGCGATAACAAACTCCGTTGCCAGACATCGATACTAGAGCGGCAACGGACAGGGGGCGAGCCTGTCAGATGGCATAGGAGGAAAACCCATTTTTCAGACACTGCGAAACGCGTTGAGTCGATATCGTGCCCGCAATGGCAAAGCCCCTGGCGGCCATGGACCAACAGGGGCTTTTTGCGGAATTTCCAGCCGGCGCGCGACTCGCGCCCGTTCTGCGTTCTGAACAGTGCGCGCTATTGCGCTTCGGCCATTGGCCAGGTACCCGACAACACCTTCTCCAGCCAGAACGTGCCAATGACGGTTTTCACATCGGTGATCTTGCCGGTGCGCACCCACTCCGACACATCGGCCACAGTCGCCGTGAATAGTTCGAGGAATTCCCCGTCGTCGAGTTTGCGCTCGCCGGCAGTCAACCCGCGCGCCAGGTAAATATCGATGAATTCGGTCGAGTAGGAAATGATGGGATGAATTCGCGTCAGATAAACATACTCGCGCGCGGTATAGCCGGTCTCTTCCCGCAACTCACGTTTCGCGCAAGCCAGCGCGCCTTCGTTCGGATCGAGCTTGCCCGCCGGATATTCGACCATCACCTTGCCCATCGGATAACGGTACTGACTTTCCAGCAACACACGGCCGTCGTCGAATAGCGGGATCACCATCACGGCGCCCGGGTGCTGAACATACTCGCGAGTAGCCTGCTTACCGTCCGGCAAGCGGACGGTATCGCACTTGAGCGTGAGGAACGGCCCTTGATGGATCGTTTTGCTCTCGATACAGGTCTCGGTGAGCGCGGCGTCGTGATCGGGAAGTTCAGCCATATGCGACCTCAGAACAGCTTGGTGCGCGACGGCGAGACGCCGTCAGCGGCGTTTGACGAGATACTGGAAGGTAAAACCGGGGAATGCGAACACGACGAACAATGCGAACGTGATCGCGTAGAACTGCCACCCCTGTTCGAAACGGTTACCCGCGCGTGCTTCCAGCAGAAAACCGAGCGCGCCGACCACAAAGTACAGCACGATCAATTCGGCAATCCGGATCCAGGCGCTCTTCTTCACCGCTTTCAACGGCACGGCGGCGAAGAGGCGCTGATTCAGGAACGGCAGGTTGGCGCCGACCAGCGCCAACAACACGATAAACCAACCCGCAGCCGACATCAGAGCAGCAGCGTGTGCTGGATAGCCTGCAGACAGGCCTTCAATAGCGGATCCGGCACGATACCAAGCACCAGCACGGCAACACCATTGAGTGCCAGCAACGCACGCGTGCTCGTGTCGGCGAGGATCGGCGACTTATCTTGCGGTTCGTCGAAGTACATCAGCTTGACGATACGCAGGTAGTAGAACGCGCCGAACAGCGACGTGATCACGGCCAACACGGTCAACCATGTCAATCCGGCATTCATGGTTGCCTGCAACACCGCAAGCTTGGCGTAGAAACCGACCGCAGGCGGAATGCCGGCGAGCGAGAACATCATCACCATCATGACGAAAGCGAACACCGGGCTACGTTGATTCAGGCCCTTGAAGTCTTCGAGCGTGTCCGCTTCAAAATCGCGGCGTGCCAGCAGCATGATGATGCCGAAGGTGCCCATCGTCGTAATCAGATAGACGATGCTGTAGTACATCGCCGAGCCGTACGCGTTGGCTGCACCCGTGGTCTTGTGATCCACGACGCCAGCCAGCAGGCCGAGCAACACGAAGCCCATGTTCGAAATTGCCGAATACGCAAGCATCCGCTTGACGTTGCGTTGCACGATACCGGTGATGTTGCCGACGATCAGCGACAGCGCAGCGAGGATAACAAGCATTTCCTGCCATTCGACCGCCAGCGGCAGCAAACCCATCACGAGGAAGCGCAGGCCCCACGCGAATGCCGCCACTTTCGGACCACCGCCAACCATCAGCGTCATTGCCGTCGGCGCACCCTGATACACATCGGGCACCCACATGTGGAACGGCACCGCACCCATCTTGAACGCCACGCCCGCCACGATGAAGATCACGCCGAACAGCAGTACGCTCGGATCGTAGTGGCTCGTGCCGATCGCCTTGAACACTTCGTTCAGGTCGAGCGAACCGGTCGCGCCGTATAGCATCGAAATGCCGTACAGCAGGAAACCGGAAGCCAGCGCGCCGAGCACGTAGTACTTCATCGCAGCTTCGTTCGAAGGTGCCGCGTCACGACGCAGTGCGATCGCACCGTACAGCGACAGCGACATCAGTTCCAGACCGAGGTACAGCGTCAGGAAGTTGTTGCCGGAGATCATCACCAGCTGGCCGAGCAAGGAGAACATGCCCAACAGGAAGAATTCGCCGCGGAACAATCCGCGATCTTCGAGGTAGCGGCGCGAATAAACGATCGACACCGCGTAGCCCAGCGTCACCACCGCCTTCATCACACTGGCGAACGAATCCACCACATACATGTGACCGAAGAAGTAATGCACCTGCGGATCGAACGCGTTCACCGCGAACCAGATGCCGGCAATCAGCGTCGAGAAGAACGCGATGAAATACGTGGTACGGCGACCGGCCTGGCCGACGAACGTGTCGTTGAGCCACGCAACGACAACGGCGAGCATCACCAGTGCGTCGGGCAACAGAGCAGTCATAGGGGCGTTTTGCATGATCTTTAAATTCCTCCGCTCTGCATTACTGCGGCAACGGCAGTTTGGACTGCGCGACGTGGGAGAGGAGGTTTTCCACGGATACGTGCATCACATCGGTAAAGGGCTTCGGATACAGGCCCATGAAAAGCGTCAGTGCAGCGAGCACTGCCAGCATGAAAAATTCGCGGCGATTGATGTCGATGAGGCTCTTCACATGATCGTTGACGATCGCGCCGAAGTACACGCGCTTGTACATCCACAGCGTGTAGGCCGCGCCGAGAATCAGCGTGACAGCCGCACCGCCTGCGATCCAGAAGTTGTACTGGACAGCAGCCAGAATCACCATGAACTCGCCGACGAAACCGGAGGTGCCCGGCAAGCCGCAATTGGCCATCGAGAACAGCATCACGAACGCCGCGAACTTCGGCATGACGTTCACGACACCGCCGTAATCGGCGATCTGACGCGAGTGCATCCGGTCGTACAGCACACCGATGCTCAGGAACATCGCGCCCGACACAAAGCCGTGCGAGATCATCTGCACGATCGCGCCTTCCATGCCGAGCTGATTGAAGATGAAGAAGCCGAGCGTCACGAAACCCATGTGCGCGATCGACGAATACGCGACCAGCTTCTTCATGTCGGCCTGCACCATCGCGACCAGACCGATGTAGATCACCGCAATGAGCGACAGCGTGATGACAACCGGCGCGAGGAAGTGGCTCGCGTCCGGTGCGATCGGCAGCGAGAAGCGCACGAAACCGTAGGCGCCCAGCTTCAGCATGATCGCGGCCAGCACGACCGAGCCGCCGGTTGGCGCTTCCACGTGGGCGTCAGGCAACCACGTGTGAACCGGCCACATCGGCACCTTCACGGCGAAGGCCATGAAGAACGCTATAAATATCAATATCTGCGGCGTCATGCCGATCTGCGCGTTCTGCCATGTAGCCAGATCGAACGTGCCGGTCTCGATGTACAGGTACAGCAACGCGACCAGCATCAGCAGTGAGCCCATCAGCGTGTACAGGAAGAACTTGAACGCCGCATACACGCGGTTCGCCCCACCCCACACGCCGATGATGATGTACATCGGAATCAGCGTCGCTTCGAAGAACACGTAGAACAGCATGCCGTCCGCTGCGCTGAACACGCCGACCATGATGCCGGACAGGATCAGGAACGAAGCGAGGTACTGCGCTACGTTCTTCGTGATGATTTCCCATCCGGCGATCACGACGATCACCGTAATCAATGCCGTCAACACGACGAACCACATCGAGATGCCGTCGACACCCAGGTGGTACGTGATATTGAAGCGCTCGATCCAGTTCGCCTTTTCGACGAACTGCAGATCGGCGGTGCTCGAATCAAAACCGGTAATCAGCGGGATCGTCACGATGAAGCTGACGACCGAGCCGATCAACGCAATCCAGCGCGCCGGCGCCGGGTTCCGGTCGGAACCAATAGCCAGAATCAGGAGACCTACGAGGATCGGCAACCAGATCGCAATACTGAGAATCGGATAAGCGTGCATTAGTGTCCCTCGCCTTATTTGCCGCCGAGCGTTACAAACAGGGTCAGGAGCCCCAGCATGCCGATAATCATGGCAAACGCGTAGTGGTAGATATAGCCGGATTGGAGGAAGCGGATCACGCCGGCAAACCAGCCGATAAAGCGTGCGCTGCCATTGACAATGCCGTCGATGACCACGACGTCGCCTTCCTTCCAGAGACCACGGCCAATCGCCACAGCGCCCCGCGCAAACACGACATCGTTGATCTTGTCCATGTAGTACTTGTTGTCGAGCAGCGTGTAGATCGGACCGAACGCGCGCTTGATGACAGCCGGCAGATCAGGACGAACCAGGTACAGGAACCACGCGACCACCACACCTGCGAGTGCCAGCCAAACCGGCAGACCCGAGACCGAGTGCAGACCCATCGACGCCCAGCCCTGGAATTCTTCAGCCATCTCATGCAGCGCCGGATGGTTTTCGCCGATGAAAATCACCTTGTCGAATGCCACGCCGTGCTGGAAGAAGTCGCCGAACAACAACGGACCGATGCCGATCGCACCGATCACCACTGACGGAATCGCCAGCAGCACCAGCGGCAGCCACACCACCCACGGCGTTTCATGCGGCTCGTGTGCGTGGTCGTCGTGGCCATGGCCGTGAGCGTGCGCGTCATGGCCGTGACCGTCATGCGCATGCGCTGCCGCTTCGATGCCCATCGGCGAATCCGGATGCTTCGGATCGCGGAAGCGCTCCTTGCCGTGGAACACCATGAAGTACATACGGAACGAATACAGCGCAGTAACGAACACGCTCGCCACCACAGCGAAGTACGCGAAACCCGAACCCGGCAGATGCGACAGCTTCACTGCGTCGATGATCGAGTCTTTCGAATAGAAGCCCGAGAAGAACGGCGTACCGATCAGCGCCAGCGAACCGATCAGCGACGTGATCCACGTGATCGGCATGTATTTACGCAGGCCGCCCATGTTGCGCATGTCCTGGTCGTGGTGCATGCCGATGATCACGGAACCCGCGCCGAGGAACAGCAGCGCCTTGAAGAACGCGTGCGTCGTGAGGTGGAACACGGCGACCGGGTAGGCCGACACGCCAAGTGCGACCGTCATGTAACCGAGTTGCGACAGCGTGGAGTAAGCCACCACGCGCTTGATGTCGTTCTGGACAATCCCGAGGAAGCCCATGAACAACGCTGTAATCGCACCGATGATCGTGATGAACGACAGCGCCGTATCCGACAGTTCGAACAGCGGCGACATGCGCGTGACCATGAAGATACCGGCCGTCACCATGGTTGCCGCGTGAATCAGTGCGGAAATCGGCGTCGGGCCTTCCATCGAATCCGGCAGCCAGACGTGCAGCGGGAACTGCGCCGACTTACCCATCGCGCCGATGAACAGGCAAATGCACGACACCGTCAGCAGACCCCAGTCTGTTCCTGGGAAAGTCAATGCCGCGAGTTCGGTGCGCTTCGCGAAGACGTCGCCATAGTTCATCGAACCGGCGAACGCGAACAGCAGGCCGATACCGAGCAGGAACCCGAAGTCGCCGATACGGTTCACGATGAACGCCTTCATGTTCGCGTAGATCGCCGTCGGACGCGTGAAGTAGAAGCCGATCAGCAGGTACGACACCAGACCCACCGCCTCCCAGCCGAAGAACAGCTGCAGGAAGTTGTTGCTCATCACGAGCATCAACATCGAGAACGTGAACAGCGAGATGTACGAGAAGAAGCGCTGGTAGCCGTCGTCGTCGGCCATGTAGCCGATCGTGTAGATGTGCACCATCAGCGACACGAAAGTCACCACGCACATCATCATCGCGGTCAGCGAGTCGACCAGGAAACCGATCTCGAACTTCGTCTTGCCGATCGACATCCATTCATAAACGGTCGCGTTGAAGCTCGCGCCATTCAGCACGTCGAAAAAGACGATGGCCGAGAGAATGAAGGAGATCGCGACGCCGAGGATCGTGACCGAATGCGCACCGGCTCGCCCTACCGCTTTCCCGAACAGCCCCGCAATCAGGCAGCCGGCCAGCGGTGCCAGCGGGATCGCCAGCAGCAGGTTTTCATTGAGTATCGTTGACATAGCCGCTTTCCCTGAAATTAACCTTTGAGCTGATCGAGATCCTCGACATTGATCGTGTCGAGGCTACGGAACAGGGTCACCAGAATTGCGAGGCCGATCGCCGCTTCCGCCGCGGCAACGGTCAGTACGAAGAAGACGAAGATCTGGCCATGCACGTCGCCGAGATAATGCGAGAACGCGACAAAATTGGTGTTCACCGCCAGCAGCATCAGTTCGATCGCCATCAGGATGATGATGACGTTGCGACGGTTCAGGAAAATGCCGACGATGCTGATCGCAAACAGGATCGCGCCGAGGACAAGGTAATGAGCAAGGGTCAACATGATTTCTATCTCCTGTCCGCTCAGCTGTTCTTAGCGGGTGCCGAGTCGGCCGCTGCTGCCGCTGCTGCGGCTTCTTCCGCCGCGACGGTCGCCGCGGTCTTTTCCGATGCCATCTTCACCACGCGCACGCGGTCTTGAGCACGTACCTTGACCTGCTCGCTGACGTTCTGGCGCTTGCTATCTTTCTTGTGGCTTGTGGTCAGCGCAATTGCCGCGATGATCGCCACCAGCAGCACGAGGCCGGCGACTTCGAACGCGAAAATGTAGTCGGTGTAGATGATCTTGCCGATCAGGCGGGTGTTCGACCAGTCGGCCATACCGTTTGCGGCAGCCGTGGTGTCACGCAGCGCCGTGGCGGTCGCGCCGTAGCCGTGCCACAGGATCAGTGCGGTTTCGATCACGATGATCGCGCCCACTACCGTGGCCATTGGCACGAAGCGTTTGAAGTCTTTGCGCAGCACGTCGATGTTGATGTCCAGCATCATCACGACGAACAGGAACAGCACCATCACCGCGCCGACATACACCAGCACCAGCAGGATCGCGAGGAACTCGGCCTGCAGCAGCATCCAGATCGCGGCTGCGTTGAAGAACGCCAGCACCAGAAACAGTGCGGACGAAACCGGGTTGCGCGAGGTGATCACCTTCAGCCCTGAAACCACCAGGAGCAGCGCGAAGATGTAGAACAGTACGGTCGTGAATTCCATGATTACCGGTTCATCGTTAGGCCATCGTCAGGCATTGTTCTTTGGCACGTGGCGGGCAAAAGCGGCCGAAACCGCCAGAACAACCGCACAGGTGCGCCGTGCCGCGGCGCTCAGGCCGCGGCGCTCGGCCCGACAACAGGCCGTGTTACTGCTGCATTTACTGCCGCATTTACCGCTTTAACAGAAGCGCTTCAACGATACGGTGCGTCGGCTGCCTTGTTCGCGGCGATCTCCGCTTCGTAGCGATCGCCCACGGCCAGCAGCATGTCCTTCGTGAAATACAGGTCCCCGCGCTTTTCGCCGTGATATTCGAGAATGTGCGTCTCGACAATCGAATCGACCGGGCAGCTTTCTTCGCAGAAACCGCAGAAGATGCACTTGGTCAGGTCGATGTCATAACGCGTCGTGCGGCGCGTATTGTCCGCACGGGTTTCCGATTCGATCGTGATGGCGAGCGCCGGGCACACCGCTTCGCACAGTTTGCAGGCGATGCAGCGTTCTTCGCCATTTTCATAGCGGCGCAGCGCATGCAGGCCGCGGAAACGCGGCGAAATCGGGGTCTTCTCTTCGGGGAACTGCACCGTCACCTTGCGCTGGAACGCGTAACGTCCGGTCAGCGCGAGGCCTTTGAGCAGCTCCGTCAGGAAGAAAGTCTTGAAAAAGTTTTGGATTGCGGTCATGGGTTCATCCGCCCTTTATTTCCAGATATTCAACGGCGACATGATCCAGAAGCCGACCACCACCAGCCACACCACGCAGACCGGAATGAAAATCTTCCAGCCCAAACGCATGATCTGGTCATAGCGATAGCGCGGGAATGTGGCGCGCGCCCAGATGAATACCGACAACAGGAAGAAAACCTTCAGCACGAGCCAGAAGACGCCCGGGATAAACGACAGGAAGCCGAACGGTGCGCTCCAGCCGCCGAGGAACAGTGTTGCAGCCAATGCCGAGATCACGATCATGTTGATGTACTCGGCAAGGAAGAACAGCGCGAACGCCATCCCCGAGTAATCGATCATGTGGCCCGCGACGATTTCCGACTCCCCTTCCACCACGTCGAACGGGTGACGGTTCGTTTCGGCGATGCCCGAGATGAAGTACACGACGAACATCGGCAGCAGCGGCAGCCAGTTCCACGACAGGAAGGTCAAGCCGTAGCTCGCGAAAATGCCGCGCTCTTGCGAAGTGACAATGTCCGACAGGTTCAGGCTGCCCGCGGTCATCAATACGACGACAAGCGCGAAGCCCATCGAAATTTCGTACGAGACCATCTGCGCCGCGGCGCGCATGGCGCCGAGGAATGCGTACTTCGAGTTCGACGCCCAACCGGCCAGGATCACGCCGTACACGCCAACCGACGAAATCGCGATCGCATACAACAGACCCGCGTTGATGTCGCCGAGCACCGCGCCCGCCTGGAACGGAATTACCGCCCAGACCGCGAAGGCCGGCACCACCACCATGATCGGCGCGATCATGTAGATCCAGCGGCTAGCCTGAGCCGGCTGAATCACCTCTTTCAGCAACAGCTTCAGCACGTCCGCGATCGGCTGCAGCAAACCTGCGGGGCCGACGCGGTTTGGGCCGAGACGCACGTGCATCCAGCCGATCAGCTTACGCTCCCACAGAATCAGGTAAGCCACGCACAGCAGGATCACGACGGCCACCACCAGGATGCGCACCAGTGCCCACACCGTGGGCCATGCCACACCGAGAAGCTGGGTGCCGCCCGAGTTGATCGTATCGAACAAGCTCATTTACGCCTTCTCCACCACCAGTTCACCGAACAGGCTGCCCAGCGCTGCACCGGCAGGCGTAGCCGCCGATACGCGGACGACCGTCTCCGCAAGATTTGCGTCGCGCACGGCCGGCAACTGCACCGATTGCTCGCCCTGGCGCACGCGCACTGCGTCGCCTTCCTTCAAATCCAGTTTGTCGAACAGTCCAGCCGGCAGACCGACCGAGTTCGCTGCGCGTGCCGCGGCCGTCAGATGCAGCGACTCAGCGCGACGCACCAGCGCGTCGGCGTGGTAGATCGGCACGTCGGCGATACGCTCGAACTTGCCTTCTGCTGCCTTCGCTGCCTTGCCACGTGCAACCGTGACGCCCGTCTTGTTCGACAGACGCGACTTCAACTCGCCATCGCCGAGTGCTGCCGTACGCACTTCTTCTGAAGTATCGAATTCGAAGCCCGGCACGCCGAGCAGGCTGCCCAGCACGCGCAACACCTTCCATGCCGGACGCGTATCGCCGAGCGGCCGCACGACGCCGTTGAACGTCTGCACTGTTCCTTCGGCGTTGACGAACGTGCCGGCCGTTTCCGTGAACGGTGCGATCGGCAGCAGCACGTCTGCGTAATCAGCGCCCGTCTGGAACGGCGACATCACGACAACCATTTCAGCCTGGTTCAGCGCGGCCAAAGCCTGCGCCGGATTGGCCGTGTCGAATTCGGGTTCGACGTTCAGCAGCACATACCCCTTGCGCGGTTGTTCAAACACTTCGCGAGCGTTCAAGCCGCCCTCGCCCGGCAATGCGTTCACGAGATGCGCGCCGACCGTGTTGGCGCCTTCCGTGAGGAAACCCAGCGTAGCACCGGTCGCCTCTGCGATCCATTGCGCTGCTGCGTGAATCACGGCGAAATCCGGATGACGGACCGCGCCGTTGCCGAGCAACACCACGCGGCGTTCGCCGGTGCCGAGCGACTTCGCGACTTGTTTGTTGGCGTCGGTCGGTTGCGTGCCGGCGAAGGCTTCCGGCAGTGCCACGCCATTTGCTTCCGACACCGCGCCAGCGATGCCAGCCAGCGCGTCGACCCATGCCGACGGTGCGGCAACCACGCGTTGTGCTTGCGGGATCAGCGCGTCGTCGTTGGTGGCTTGCACGAGCGTGAGCTTCGT
Source organism: Paraburkholderia sp. RL17-337-BIB-A (assembly GCF_046025895.1). Taxonomy (NCBI): domain Bacteria; kingdom Pseudomonadati; phylum Pseudomonadota; class Betaproteobacteria; order Burkholderiales; family Burkholderiaceae; genus Paraburkholderia; species Paraburkholderia sp. RL17-337-BIB-A. Next base: position 3,181,920 of record NZ_JARESY010000001.1, read on the forward strand.
GCCGCTCTTGGCGGCTTGACGCAAACGTGCGGCGAACAGCGGATGATCGCGGCGCAGATCCGAACCGATCACCAATGCGGCGTCGACGTTCGAGAGGTCGGCGATCGTCGTGCCGAGCCACGGCGCACCGTTGACGGGTGCGGAGAAATCAGACTGACGCAGACGGAAGTCGACGTTAGGCGTGCCGACCGCGCTCGCCAGTTGTTTCAGCAGGAACAGTTCTTCGACGGTGCTGTGGACGCTGCCGAGAGCGGCCAGCGCGTTCGCGCCGTGGTCGCCCTTGATACCCTTCAGACCCTTGACCACGTATTCAAGCGCGCTTTGCCAGTCAGTCTCGACCCACTTGCCGCCTTGCTTGAGCATCGGCTGCGTGAGACGTTCCGGACTGTTCAGGCTTTCATACGAGAAGCGGTCTTTGTCCGAAATCCAGCATTCGTTGATAGATTCGTTTTCGAACGGCAGAACACGCATCACGCGGTTGTTCTTGACTTGCACCACGAGGTTCGCGCCGACGGAATCGTGCGGGCTCACTGACTTGCGGCGCGACAGCTCCCACGTGCGGGCGCTGTAGCGGAACGGCTTGCTGGTCAGCGCGCCGACCGGGCACAGATCGATCATGTTGCCCGACAGTTCGGAGTCGACCGTCTTGCCTACGAACGACGTGATTTCCGAATGCTCGCCGCGGCCCAGCATGCCGAGCTCCATCACGCCGGCGACCTCCTGGCCGAAGCGGACGCAACGTGTGCAGTGAATGCAACGCGACATTTCTTCCATCGAGATGAGCGGGCCGACGTTCTTGTGGAACACCACGCGCTTTTCTTCGCTATAGCGCGACGCCGACTTGCCGTAGCCCACCGCCAGATCCTGCAACTGACACTCGCCGCCCTGATCGCAGATCGGGCAATCCAGCGGGTGGTTGATCAGCAGAAATTCCATCACGGCTTGCTGACCCTTCACTGCCTTATCGGATTTGGTGCGCACGATCATGCCCGCCGACACCGGCGTGGCGCATGCAGGCACGGCCTTCGGCATCTTTTCGACATCGACCAGACACATCCGGCAGTTGGCTGCAATCGACAGCTTCTTGTGATAGCAGAAGTGAGGAATGTACGTGTCGACCTTATGCGCAGCCTGGATCACCATGCTGCCTTCAGGCACCTCTACTTTCTTGCCGTCTATTTCAAGTTCAACCATGATGGTCAATCTTCCTTAACCTGTTACCGCTCAATCGTTCGCCCAGTTCATCGCCCGTTTCAGGTAATGAATCCCGCGGATGATGTGTTCTGCTGCGCTATTTAGCGTACTTATCTGGGCACTCAAGCAGCCACTGTTTCCGACGCCGCTGCCGCACCGGCGTGACCGCCGACGAGGCAATGCTTGTGGGCGACGTGATATTCGAATTCGTCCCAGTAGTGCTTGAGCATGCCGCGAACCGGCATGGCCGCTGCATCGCCGAGCGCGCAAATCGTGCGGCCCATGATGTTCTCGGCCACCGAGTTCAGCAGATCCAGATCTTCCGGACGGCCGAGGCCGTGTTCGATACGATGCACGACGCGATACAGCCAACCGGTGCCTTCGCGGCACGGCGTGCACTGACCGCACGACTCTTCGTAATAGAAATACGACAGACGCAACAGCGAACGCACCATGCAACGCGTTTCGTCCATCACGATGACCGCGCCCGAACCGAGCATCGAGCCAGCCTTGGCGATCGAGTCGTAGTCCATGTCGGTCTGCATCATCATTTCGCCGGGGATCACCGGTGCCGACGAGCCGCCAGGAATCACGGCCTTGATCTTCTTGCCGCCGCGCATGCCGCCGGCCAGTTCCATCAGCGTCGCGAACGGGGTGCCGAGCGGAATTTCATAGTTGCCCGGACGCTCGACGTCGCCTGAAACCGAGAAAATCTTCGTGCCGCCGTTGTTCGGCTTGCCGATTTCGAGGTAATTCTGCGGACCGATCGCGAGCAGGAACGGCACCGCGGCGAACGTCTCGGTGTTGTTGATCGTGGTCGGCTTGCCATAGACGCCGAAGCTCGCCGGGAACGGCGGCTTGAAGCGCGGCTGGCCTTTCTTGCCTTCGAGCGACTCGAGCAGCGCAGTTTCTTCACCGCAAATGTAGGCGCCGTAGCCGTGGTGCGCATGCAGTTCGAACGAGAAGCCCGAACCCATGATGTTGTCGCCGAGGAACCCGGCGCGACGGGCTTCATCCAACGCTTGTTCAAAGCGCTTGTAGACTTCCCAGATTTCGCCGTGGATATAGTTGTAGCCGACCGTGATACCCATCGCGTACGCGCCGATGACCATGCCTTCAATCAGCGAATGCGGATTGAAGCGCAGGATGTCGCGATCTTTGAACGTGCCCGGTTCGCCTTCGTCGGAATTGCAAACGAGGTACTTCTGCCCCGGGAACTGACGCGGCATGAAGCTCCACTTCAGGCCGGTCGGGAAACCCGCACCGCCACGGCCGCGCAGACCCGACGCCTTGACGTCGGCGATCACCTGCTCGGGCGGAATCTTTTCTTCCAGAATGCGGCGCAGCTGGGCGTACCCGCCGCGCGCCACATAGTCTTCGAGATGCCAGTTATCGCCGTTCAGGCCGGCGAGAATCAGCGGTTTGATGTGACGATCGTGTAAAGACGTCATTTCGAAAGTTCCTCGAGCAGCTGGTCGATCTTCGCGCGGCTCATGAAGCTGCACATGCGATGGTTGTTCACCAGCATCACCGGCGCATCGCCGCACGAGCCCATGCACTCACCTTCTTTCAAGGTGAACTTGCCGTCAGCCGTGGTTTCGCCGAAGTCGATGCCGAGCTTCTGCTTCAGATATTCAGCGGCGCTGTCGGAGCCGCCGTCCGGGCCGAGCTGGCACGGCAGGTTCGTGCAGAGCGTGATCTTGTACTTGCCGACCGGCGAGGTCTCGTACATCGTGTAGAAGGTAGCCACCTCCTGCACGGCGACCGCCGGCATGCCGAGATAGTCCGCGACGAACTGCATCAGTTCGGGCGACAGCCAGCCATGCTCTTCCTGAGCAGTAGCCAGCGCCGACATCACGGCGGACTGTTTCTGATCGGCGGGGTACTTCGCGATCGCACGATCGATTTCTTTCAGGCCTTCAGCTGAGATCATTTTCAGACACGACTCTTTCAAATCCTACCGAACGAAAACCCGTCGCTCACATCGTGCTGCGACAGACCCGGCGTTCCTTTTCTTGACGCGTGCTTCGATGCAATCTGAAGACCCGCGCCGATGAATACGTCCTAGCGATCCACTTCGCCGAACACGATGTCCTGCGTACCGATGATCGTCACAGCGTCGGCGATCATGTGACCGCGCGCCATTTCATCGAGCGTGGACAGGTGCGCATAGCCCGGCGCGCGAATCTTCAGGCGATACGGCTTGTTCGCGCCGTCCGAGATCAGGTAGATACCGAACTCGCCCTTCGGATGTTCGACTGCGGCGTATGCCTCGCCTTCCGGCACATGGAAGCCTTCCGTGAAGAGCTTGAAGTGGTGAATCAGCTCTTCCATGTTCGACTTCATGCCGACCCGCGACGGCGGCGCAACCTTGTGATTGTCGACCATCACCGGACCAGGATTCTTACGCAGCCAATCAATGCACTGTTTCACAATCCGTGTGGATTGGCGCATTTCTTCGACGCGAACAAGATATCGGTCATAACAATCGCCATTAACGCCGACCGGAATGTCGAAATCCATCTTGTCGTAAACTTCGTACGGCTGCTTCTTGCGCAGATCCCACTCGATACCCGAGCCGCGCAACATCGCGCCGGTCATACCGAGGTTCAGCGCGCGCTCCGGGCTGACAACACCGATACCGACCAGACGTTGCTTCCAGATCCGGTTGTCGGTGAGCAGCGTTTCGTATTCGTCGACGCACTTTGGGAAACGCGTAAAGAAATCGTCGATGAAGTCGAGCAGCGAACCCTGACGGTTCTCGTTCATCCTCGACAACGCCTTCGCATTGCGAATCTTGGATGCCTTGTATTGCGGCATTGCGTCGGGCAGATCGCGGTACACGCCGCCCGGACGGTAGTAAGCCGCGTGCATCCGTGCGCCGGACACCGCTTCGTACACGTCCATCAGGTCTTCGCGCTCGCGGAACGCGTACAGAAATACGGCCATCGCGCCGACGTCGAGCGCATGTGCACCGATCCACATCAGGTGGTTCAGCACCCGCGTGACTTCGTCGAACATCACGCGGATGTACTGCGCGCGAATCGGCACTTCGATGCCCAGCAACTTTTCGATCGCCATCACGTAGCCATGCTCGTTGACCATCATCGACACGTAGTCGAGACGGTCCATGTACGGCACGGACTGAATGAAGGTTTTGGTTTCCGCGAGCTTTTCGGTCGCGCGATGCAGCAGACCGATGTGCGGATCGGCGCGCTGGATGACTTCGCCGTCGAGTTCGAGCACGAGGCGCAACACACCGTGAGCTGCCGGATGCTGAGGGCCGAAGTTGAGCGTGTAGTTCTTGATCTCTGCCATGGCGTTCTCTTAGTGTTTCAGACCGCCATAGCGATCCTCGCGGATCACGCGCGGCGTGATTTCCCGCGGCTCGATCGTCACAGGCTGATAGACGACGCGCTTCTCTTCCGGGTCGTAACGCATTTCGACGTAGCCGGAGACAGGGAAATCTTTACGGAACGGGTGACCAATGAAACCGTAGTCGGTCAGGATGCGGCGCAGGTCCGGGTGGCCTTCGAAGACGATGCCGTACAGGTCGAATGCTTCGCGCTCGTACCAGTTGGCCGAACTCCAGATATCGACGACCGAGGCGATGATCGGCACTTCGTCGTCCGGTGCGAATACACGCAGACGCAGACGCCAGTTGTTCTGCACCGACAACAAATGCAGAACGGCCGCGAAACGCGGACCGTCGTATGCGCCATCGGCGTAGGTTTGATAGTCGACGCCGCACAGATCGACCAGTTGCTCGAAACCGAGCGAACGGTCGTCGCGCAGACGCGTTGCCACATTAATGTAGTCGCTCGCCTTCACGACGATCGTCAACTCACCGATTGCCGCGGTGGTGCTCAACAGGAGGCCGCCAAAGGCCGCCTCGAGGTTCGCTTTCAGGGTCTCGAGTTTGCTTGCCATATTGTGGGGGAGGCGTTGGCCTTATTGACGGGCGATTGTGTTGGTGCGACGGATCTTGGCCTGCAACTGGATCACGCCGTACACCAGCGCTTCCGCGGTAGGCGGGCAACCCGGCACGTAGACGTCGACCGGTACGATTCGATCGCAGCCGCGCACTACCGAATAGGAATAGTGGTAGTAGCCGCCGCCGTTCGCGCACGAGCCCATCGAAATCACCCAGCGCGGCTCGGCCATCTGGTCGTAGACCTTGCGCAGAGCCGGCGCCATCTTATTGCACAGCGTGCCGGCAACGATCATCACGTCCGACTGACGCGGACTCGGACGAAACACCACGCCGAAACGGTCAAGGTCATAACGGGCAGCGCCCGCATGCATCATCTCGACCGCGCAGCACGCGAGACCGAACGTCATCGGCCACAACGACCCGGTGCGCGTCCAGTTGATCAGTTTGTCTGCCGTCGTGGTGACAAACCCTTCCTTCAAGACCCCTTCGATACTCATTTGCTTTCCACTCCAGACGGGGTGGCAAGCCTTGGCCACCCACGCAAACCGGCGATTAATCCATCATTCCCAGTCGAGGCCGCCCTTCTTCCAGATATAGGCGAAGCCCAACAGGAATTCGAGCAGGAAAATCATCATCGCCATGAAGCCAGGCCAGCCGATGTCGCGCAGGGCCACGCCCCACGGGAACAGGAACGCGGTTTCAAGATCGAAAATGATGAAGAGAATGGCGACGAGGTAGTAGCGCACGTCGAACTTCATGCGCGCATCTTCGAATGCTTCGAAGCCGCACTCGTATGGTGCGTTTTTCTCGGTATCGGGCTTGTTGGGACCGAGGATCTTGCCGATGCTGACCAGTGCTACGCCTAAACCGGTGCCCACAATGAGGAACAACAAGACGGGGAAATAGGCTGCGAGGTTCAAGACTATCCTCTTTCGGTTGGTTCTGAATGCCGCCAAGAGCATAGCACTCCTGACGCGAAATCACTTCGGCAACGCACATGCCGCAAGCCCAACGCAAGCCGCGCGGCACAAGTGAAAATGCCAGCCGAAGCGAAGCAAGCGGCTGGCATTTAGATAACATTTGGTGCCGACGGCGAGACTCGAACTCGCACAGCTTTCGCCACTACCCCCTCAAGATAGCGTGTCTACCAATTTCACCACGTCGGCACTAACTGCAATCCGGGAAAACAACTTATAAAACCCGCGAATCGCTTCAAGACTTAGATTGTAACTGGTCTAAACAGTTTGTTCAACGCACAAAACCACTTTGAACGAAAATTTATTTCGGCACGTCCGTAGCGGGGACGGATGCAGCCGACGCCGGCAATACTGCCGAGCCACCTGCCGGCGCAGCTGCAGCGGAAGCCGCCACAGGCGCAGTCACAGCCGCACCCAGCAAGCCTGCGGACGGTTTCGCACGATACGCACCGAGGTAGGTGAGCGTCAATGTCGTTACAAAAAACACGGCTGCGAGGACGGCCGTGGTACGCGACAAAAAGTTTGCCGAACCGGTCGCGCCGAACAGGCTGCCCGATGCACCGCTACCGAAAGCAGCACCCATATCGGCGCCTTTGCCGTGTTGCAGCAAGACAAGGCCGATGACTCCAAGTGCCGACAACAGCTGAACGACGATAATCAATGTTTTCAAATACAGCATCACACTCACCTGAGTCTTTATTTAACCGCGCCACACAAAGCGTGCCGCGCGGGATTGGGTCATCCTCGCCGAGGCGCCCTGCTTAACTGGCGACGCTCGTCGCGCCGGCCGCCTTGCAGATCGCCAGGAAATCCTGGTCTTTCAACGACGCGCCGCCGATCAGCCCACCGTCGATATCCGGCTCGCGGAACAATTCTTCCGCGTTCTCCGGCTTCACGCTGCCGCCGTACAACACCGGCACATCCGCTACTGCCGCGCCCTTTGCCGCCAGACGCGAACGCAGGAACGCATGCACGGCTTGCGCCTGATCCGACGTCGCGCTCTTGCCGGTGCCGATCGCCCAGACCGGCTCGTATGCAACGACGATGCGTGCCGCTTCTTCCACCGACAGCTTCGCCAGCACCTCATCCAACTGCATGCCGACCACTTGCTCCGTCGAGCCGGCCTCGCGCTCCTCGAGCGTTTCGCCGACACACACGATCGGGGTCAAGCCTGCTTCCAGCGCGCGCTGCGTCTTCACCGCAACCAACTCCGCGCTTTCACGATGGTAGGCACGGCGTTCCGAGTGCCCGACGATCGCAAGCGTGGCGCCGAAATCGACCACCATCTGTGCGGCCACTTCGCCCGTATAGGCTCCATGCGTGAACGCCGAGACGTCCTGCACGCCCCACACGACCCGGCTGCCTTCCAGCAACGATTGAGTCTGCGCGAGATAAGGGCACGGCACACAGACACCGACGCGCACATCAGCCGGCAATTCGCCCGCGCCTTGCGCCACCGCCTGCAGCAGCGCTGCGTTTTCGGCGAGGCGCCCGTGCATCTTCCAGTTACCGACTACCAGCTTGGCTCGTTGTTTCGACATCGTCTCGTCGTCTCGTCTTCTTGAATTGGCGGCGGACTTGATTTGCGCTTACAGCCCGCCTTTCGGATTCATGCGGCGTGCGCAAAACGCGCAATTTTACTGCGTGGGGTGGATCGGGTCAAACAGACCGTGTCAAGCGTCCTGACCCCAAGTCAGCACAATCTTGCCCACATGCGTGCTGCTTTCCATCAGCGCATGTGCGGCGGCGGCCTCCGCGGCCGGAAACACACGATGCACCACCGGCTTGATGCGACCGTCTTCGAGATGGGGCCACACGCGCTCTTTCAATTGCGCGGCGATCTTCGCCTTGAACTCGATCGGCCGCGGACGCAACGTGGAACCCGTCACCGTCAAGCGGCGGCGCAGCACTTCGTTCAGATTCAGCTCCGCTTTCGCGCCGCCCAGCAATGCGATCAGCACGATGCGGCCGCCGTCGGCCAGCGCGGTCAACTCACGCGGCACATAACTGCCCGCCACCATGTCGAGGATCACGTCGACGCCGCGATCGTTCGTCAGCGACTTGATGACTTCGACGAAATCCTCAGTCTTGTAGTTGATCGCACGTTCGGCGCCGAGCGCCTCACACGCGCGGCACTTTTCGTCCGATCCGGCCGTGGCGAACACACGAAAGCCCAGCGCATGCGCGATCTGGATCGCGGTCACGCCGATACCGCTCGAGCCGCCCTGCACCAGCAGCGTCTCGTTCGGCGCGCCTTCGCCCTTGCCGAGTTGCGCACGGTCGAACACATTGCTCCACACCGTGAAGAATGTTTCCGGCAGCGAAGCCGCCTCGACATCCGACAAGCCGGCGGGCGCCGGCAAGCACTGCAACAGCGGCGCGGCCGCGTACTCCGCGTAACCGCCGCCCGCCAGCAAGGCGCACACGCGGTCACCCACTTTCAAACCGAACGGATTGTTCTTCTCGTCGATGCTGCCGCCGACGATCTCACCGGCCACTTCCAGCCCCGGCAGATCCGAGGCGCCCGGCGGCGGCGCATAGCCGCCTTTGCGCTGGAACACATCCGGCCGGTTGATGCCTGATGCCGCCACCTTGATCAGCACCTCGCCCGCTTTCGGCTGCGGCATGGGCCGCTCTGCCAACTTCAGGACTTCCGGTGCTCCGAATTCGGTGATTTCGATCGCTTTCATCTGCGTCAACTCCAAGATTGGATTGCGTTGCCTACCGGCGCCCCACAGGAGCCCCCGCCCCGAAGGAAGTCCCCTTGGGGGACTGGGGGACACGAATCGCCCGACTCCAACGAAACGCGCCATGCAAACAGAGTACCCGCTTATGTCCGTTTGCAGCGACCTGCAACGCAATCCACCCTGCACCCTTCATGAAAAACGGCCGGCGCGCATTCACGCTGCCGGCCGTCGTCCTGTTACCGCATTACTGCGGCGTCGGCTCGCCTTGCGGCGCGCCGTTTGCGCCTTCGTTCAGCAACGCCTTGGCCGACAAACGCACGCGGCCCTTTTCGTCCGTCTGGATGACCTTGACCTTCACCTGCTGACCGTCTTTGAGGTAGTCGTTGATGTCCTTGATACGTTCGTTGGCGATTTCGGAGATGTGCAGCAGACCATCTTTACCCGGCAGGATGTTCACGATCGCGCCGAAATCGAGCAGCTTGAGCACGGTACCTTCGTACACCTGGCCCACTTCGACTTCCAGCGTGATGTTCTCGATACGCTTCTTCGCTTCGGCCATGCCTTCGCTGCTGGTGCTGGCGATGGTGACGATGCCGTCGTCCGAAATATCGATCGTCGTGCCGGTTTCTTCGGTCAGCGCGCGGATCACCGAACCACCCTTGCCGATCACGTCGCGGATCTTTTCCGGATTGATCTTGATGGTGATCATGCGCGGTGCGAACTCCGACAATTGCGTGTTCGCGCCCGACACAGCCGAGGTCATCTTGCCGAGGATGTGCATACGGCCTTCCTTCGCTTGCGCGAGGGCGACCTGCATGATTTCCTTGGTGATGCCCTGGATCTTGATGTCCATCTGCAGCGCGGTCACGCCTTGCTCCGTGCCCGCCACCTTGAAGTCCATGTCGCCGAGGTGATCTTCGTCGCCGAGGATGTCGGTCAGGACGGCAAACTTGTTGTCTTCCAGGATCAGGCCCATCGCGATGCCGGCAACGTGCGCCTTCATCGGCACGCCGGCGTCCATCAGTGCGAGGCAGCCGCCGCACACCGAAGCCATCGACGATGAACCGTTCGATTCGGTGATTTCCGAAACGACGCGGATCGAATAGCCGAATTCGTCGGCGCTCGGCAGGCACGCAGCCAGCGCGCGCTTGGCCAGACGACCGTGACCGATTTCACGGCGCTTCGGCGAACCGACGCGGCCCGTTTCGCCGGTCGCGAACGGAGGCATGTTGTAGTGGAGCATGAAGCGTTCGCGGTACTCGCCTTCGAGCGCGTCGATGTTCTGCTCGTCGCCCTTCGTGCCCAGCGTTGCAACCACCAGCGCTTGCGTTTCGCCGCGCGTGAACAGTGCCGAACCGTGCGTACGCGGCAGCACGCCGGTACGGATTTCGATCGGGCGCACCGTGCGCGTGTCGCGGCCGTCGATACGCGGTTCGCCGTTCAGGATCTGCGTACGGACGATCTTCGCTTCGATATCGAACAGGACGTTGCCGACGCTAGCCTTATCCGCCGCAACCGTGCCGGCTGCCGCTGCTTCTTCTTCCAACGCCTTCGACGTGGCTGCGTAGACTTCCTTCAGCTTGGTCGAACGGGCTTGCTTGTCGCGAATCTGGTAAGCGGCGAGCAGCTCGGCTTGTGCCAGATCCGTCACGCGCGCGATCAGCGGCTCGTTCTTCGCTGCCGGCTGCCAATCCCATTCCGGCTTGCCGCCTTCGCTAACCAGATCGTGGATCGCGTTGATGGCGATCTGCATTTGTTCGTGGCCGAACACCACAGCGCCGAGCATCACTTCTTCGGTCAGTTGTTGCGCTTCCGACTCCACCATCAGCACCGCGCGTTCCGTACCGGCGACGATCAGGTCGAGCGCCGATTCCTTCATTTGCGGACGCGTCGGGTTCAACACGTATTCGTTGTTGATGTAAGCCACGCGTGCGGCGCCGACCGGGCCGTTGAACGGCAGACCGGAGACGGCGAGCGCCGCCGACGCGCCGATCAGCGCGGGGATGTCAGCGGGGATTTCCGGGTTCAGCGACAGGACGTGGATCACGACCTGGACTTCGTTGTAAAAGCCTTCCGGGAACAGCGGGCGCAGCGGTCGATCGATCAGGCGCGAGATCAGCGTTTCGCCTTCCGACGGACGGCCTTCGCGACGGAAGAAGCCACCCGGGATCTTGCCGGCGGCGTAGGTCTTTTCGAGGTAATCGACGGTCAGCGGGAAGAAGTCCTGGCCCGGCTTGGCGGTCTTTGCGCCGACCACAGTAGCCAGGACAACTGTGTCTTCGACGTCGACGATCACTGCACCGCCTGCCTGACGAGCGACTTCGCCCGTTTCGAGGCGGACCTTATGCTGTCCCCACTGAAATTCTTTGACGATCTTGTTGAACATAGTCATTGCTTTTCCTCATCGTAATGCCGCGCAGACCAGAAGCGGCGCGGCAACGCCAGGACCGGCACCGCATGGGAAGAGTAGTGTTATGCCATTCCAGAGAACCACGCCCTACGTCGAGTACGCGCGCGAACCGCTGGAATGACACAAAGCTCTGCCCTGAAGCCCGGCCGTATGTCTGTTTTTTGCTGCTTTTTTACTGCTGTTTTCCTGCTAGCCGCCGCATGAACCGTCACGCTACCGCGGCCGTCAGGCAGTGCGCATCACATGAAGCGCACCGTGCAAAAACAAAATGCCTGCATCAGTGGAACTGACACAGGCATCTTGCTGAACGACTGGCCGATTACTTACGCAGACCCAGCTTCTCGATCAGTGCGCGGTAACGATCCGCGTCCTTACCCTTCAGGTAGTCGAGCAGCTTACGACGGCGGCTCACCATGCGCAGCAGACCGCGGCGGCTGTGATGATCCTTCGTGTGTGCCTTGAAGTGAACGGTCAGTTCGTTGATGCGGGTCGTGAGCAGCGCGACCTGAACTTCGGGGGAGCCGGTGTCGTTAGCTGCGCGCGCGAATTGCGCAACGACTTCTGACTTCTTGCTTGTTTCAACTGCGGACATGTCGATTTCCTTAAGAACTAGACAGGCGGTCACGGAAGAAAGGCCGTGCCGTGGGTTACCCGTGTATGCATGGTTTTAGCCATGCCTCACAACGGGACGCGTATTGTAGCACAGCCCAATCCGGCCGCGAACCCTGCTCTGCCGGGCGGCTCGCGTGTGTGCAAGGGTCCACTTTAGGCCGTTTCATTCAAGGCCGCTTCATCTTGCACACGGTCGACGGTACCGTACGCTCGGGCGGCAAGGCCAGCACCGTGTGGAAACCATAGCCTGAACCTTCGTTGTCGAACTTGACGCCCGGTGTGCCGGCTTTGTCCATCTCCATCACGTAAAGGGGCTGGATCAGTTGATGATCCTCGGCCCGCATCCACGAAGCGTGGAAGCCGTTGTCGAACTTGATGCCCTCCAATGCCCGCGCGACGGCCATCGGGTCGGCGCTCCCGGCGCGGTTCATCGCCGTGGCCAGGGTTTCAATCATCAACGGCATGCGCAGGACCGGATAATCATCCTGGGCGGCCGGGAAACGGGCGCGAAACGCGGCGTACCATGCGTCGGAGGCCGCGCCGCCGGCGTTCGGGTGCCAGTCGGCTACCGCGATCACGTGTTTGACCCCGGCGTCGCCCAACGCGGCAGGCGCGCCAAGACTGTTGCCATAGAAGGTGTAAAACCGGGTGTTTAGGCCCTGCTCGCGCGCCGCCTTGACCAAAAGCGTCAGATCATTGCCCCAGTTGCCGGTGATGACCGCGTCCGCGCCGCTCGCGCGGATCTTGGCGATGTACGGCGCGAAGTCCTTCACGCGGCCGATCGGATGAAATTCGTCGCCGACGACCGTAATGTCCGGACGCTTTGTCGCCAACGTCGAACGCGCGAGACTGCTGACATCGTGGCCGAAGCTGTAGTCCTGATTCAGCAGATAAACCTTCTTCACCGCTTTGTCGCGCTGGATCACATCAACCAGCGCATCCATGCGCATGCCCGCGTGCGCGTCGAAGCGGAAGTGCCAGAAACTGCAATTGGCATTGGTCAGGGCGGGATCGTCGGCGGAATAGTTGAGGAACAGTTCGCGGTTGTCCGGCTCGCGGCTGTTCTGCCTGTCGATCGCGCCGATCAGCGCGGCCGCCACCGCCGAACTGTTGCCTTGCATGACGTAGCCAATATGACGGTCGGCGGCGGCACGCAGTTGCACCAACGCCTCTTCAGTACTGCCCTTGCTGTCGAGCACGACCAGTTCGAGCGGATGCGCACCGTCGGCGAGCTGCACGCCGCCTTGCGCATTCACCTGTTCGACGCCGAAGCGCAGATTGCGCTCCACCGCCGCACCCGCATTCGCGAAGGGGCCGGACATGCCTTCGATCAGCGCCAGCTGGATCGGCGTACCCGGGGGCTTGCTTGTCGGCTTGCTTGTCGGCTTGCTTGTCGGCTTGCTTATCGGCTTGCTTGCTGAAGCGGATGCCGCCTCGCCCGCGGCATGAGCCGCGGCGGCCATCGAAATCGCTGCCAGCGCCATGACTGCCGCCGCTGCCGCCCTTTGCCATTTCGCCATCGTCACTGCCCCGCTGGATTCGTCGAAGCGCGGATCATAGGGCGTTCCGGACGGAATAAGCAAGCTGGCGAATCCGTTACCGTCCTTTCAGCAAGAGCTTGTACGAAGCGCAAATCTTTTGCCGCCGCCCGTGTCAAAATAATGCGTCTCGATGATAAAAACCGCTACTCGAATGCCATCGGAGGAAGTCATGTCCAACCGCCACCCATCCACGGCGGCCTCGATCGAAGTGCCGCCCGCGGCACGCCTGCGCCGCGCCGCGCTCGTCTGCCTGAGCGCGCTCACGCTCACGGTTACGCTCGCCGGCTGCGTGCAGCCCTGGCAGCAATACAGCCAGGGCGCGGACGAATCGACCATCATCGCCCGCCTCGGGGCGCCGCGTGAAAGCTACGATTTGCCCAACGGCGGCAAGCGGCTGATGTGGCCGACCCAGCCGATGGGCGAAACGACCACCGCCGCCGACATCGACGCATCCGGCAAGATCGTTACTGTGCGTCAGGTGCTTCAACCCAACGAGTTCTATCGTGCCGAAATCGGCAAATGGACGAAGAGCGACGTGCTGGTGAACTTCGGCCGCCCGGTTGAAACGTCGTACTTCCCGCTGATGAAGCGCGAGGTCTGGACCTATCGCTATCTCGAAGACAATGTCTGGTACATGATGTACAGCTTCTATTTCGACGATCAGGGCATTGTGCGGCTCACGCAGAAAACACCTGATCCGCTGCACGACCCGGCTCAGCGCAACCTGTTCTGAGCTTTTGCGCGACCCCATGCGGCGTGCGTGAACGCGCCGCAAAACACGAAGCCCTGTGCCTTTCAGGGCACAGGGCTTCGAACTACCGCCTCGAATCAGAAACGCCAGTCAGCGCTCTGCCCGACATCACTCCGAGCGTTGCGGATTCAACTTATCGACGTTCGAATACAGCTTGTTGAGCGCCGAGATATACGCTTTCGCGGAAGCCGCGACGATATCCGGATCGGTGCCCACGCCGTTCACGATACGGCCGCTCTTCGAGAGCCGCACGGTCACTTCGCCCTGCGCCTGCGTGCCGGTGGTAATCGCGTTCACCGAATACAGCAGCAGTTCCGACCCGCTGCCCACTTCCGTTTCGATCGCATTGAGCGTGGCATCCACCGGACCGTTGCCGCGTGCTTCTCCGGTCACTTCCTTGCCTTCAACCGAGAACACGATTTTCGCGTGCGGCTGCTCGCCGGTTTCCGAATGCTGCGACAGCGACAGGAACTTGTAGTGCTCCTTTTCCTGCGCTTCAGCCGACTCCTCCGTGACGATCGCGATGATGTCCTCGTCGAAGATTTCCGACTTGCGGTCGGCCAGTTCCTTAAAGCGCGCGAACGCGGTATTCAATTCGCCTTCGCTATCGAGCGCGATACCCAATTCCTGCAGACGCTGCTTGAATGCATTGCGGCCCGACAACTTGCCGAGCACGATCTTGTTCGCGCTCCAGCCCACATCTTCGGCGCGCATGATTTCATACGTGTCACGCGCTTTCAGCACGCCGTCCTGGTGAATGCCGGACGCGTGCGCAAACGCGTTCGCGCCGACCACGGCCTTGTTCGGCTGCACGACGAAACCGGTGATCTGCGACACCAGTTTCGACGCCGGCACGATCTGCGTGGTATCGAGACCGATATCGAGGCCGAAGTAGTCCTTGCGAGTCTTCACCGCCATCACGATTTCTTCAAGCGACGTATTACCCGCGCGCTCGCCGAGACCGTTGATCGTACACTCGACCTGACGCGCGCCGCCGATCTGGACACCGGCCAGCGAGTTCGCCACCGCCATGCCAAGGTCGTTATGGCAATGCACCGAGAACACGGCCTTGTGCGAGTTCGGAATACGCTCGCGCAGCGTCTTCACGAGCTGGCCGTACAGTTCCGGCACGCCATAACCGACCGTATCCGCGATATTGATGGTGGTCGCACCCTCTGCGATCACCGCTTCCAGCACGCGGCACAGGAAATCCATGTCCGAGCGGCTGCCGTCTTCCGGCGAGAACTCGACGTCGTCCGTAAACTTGCGGGCGAAACGCACCGCCAGCTTTGCCTGTTCGAACACCTGGTCCGGCGTCATGCGCAGCTTCTTTTCCATATGCAGCGGCGACGTTGCAATGAACGTGTGGATGCGGAAATGATCAGCCGGCTTGAGCGCGTCAGCCGCGCGTTGAATGTCTTTGTCGTTGGCACGGGCCAGCGAGCAGACCGTGCTGTCCTTGATCAGGCCGGCGATCGTCTGGATCGAATCGAAATCACCGTTCGAGCTAGCCGCGAAGCCTGCTTCGATCACGTCCACCTTCATCCGTTCGAGTTGTTTCGCGATACGGATTTTTTCTTCCTTCGTCATCGACGCGCCGGGCGATTGCTCGCCGTCACGCAACGTGGTGTCGAATATGATCAGTTTGTCGGCCATGTCGGGTCTCCTGAGGAGTCGTTCAATTGTGGGGATTGGATATTGGAATTTGGGCGTTTGCGCCACCGCTGGCGACGCTTTGAATTACAGACGAGGCAGACGGAGGGCGAAAACGGTCAGCGACCAGCGCGGTGGCGCACCAGCACGAGCGAGCCTGGCAACGCACCGGCTTGTTGAGGCTCGTGCCGTAGTTCAAATGAGAACGTGAACGCATTCATCGATCGACTATAACGGCATTCCCGCCGTCGTGCAATTGGCGTCAGACCTGCCTGCCACGCCCCGCCACAAGGCTTCGACAAACGAAAACGGCAACCCGAAGGCTGCCGTTTTCCCGTGTCACTTTTATGCAAAAGCGGCGCGCGATTATCTATCCCGTGCCACCGAGCGCGCCGGATTCGCCCTGCCGCGCAATGCCTGGTAGCCCCAGAACACATAGCCCGACAGACCGTACAGCACGAACAGGCCAAACAGCATCAGCGGCGGATCGGACGACACCAGCACGAACGCCACCACCACCAGCAGAATCACGCCGAACGGCACGCGATGCCGCACGTCGAGCGCCTTGCCGCTGTAGAACGGCGCGTTCGACACCATCGTCACGCCAGCGTAGATGGTCAGCACGAAAGCGACCCACGGCAGCCACACGAGCTTGAGCGGCACGCGGTTATCGGTGGCGAGCCAGACGAAGCCGGCGATCAACGCCGCGGCAGCGGGGCTCGGCATACCCTGGAAGAAACGCTTGTCGACCACGCCGATGTTCGTGTTGAAACGCGCGAGACGCAACGCCGCCCCCGAACAGTAGACAAACGCCGCAAGCCAGCCCCAGCGGCCGAGGTCCTTCAGGATCCATTCGTACATGACGAGCGCCGGCGCCACGCCGAACGACACCATGTCCGAGAGGCTATCGAACTGTTCGCCGAACGCGCTCTGCGTGTGCGTCATACGCGCGACGCGGCCGTCCATGCCGTCGAGCACCATCGCCACGAAGATCGCGATCGCCGCGATTTCGAAGCGCACGTTCATCGCCTGCACGACGGCGAAGAAGCCGCAAAAGAGCGCGGCAGTGGTGAACGCGTTCGGCAGCAGGTAAATGCCGCGTTTCCTCAGGAACTGCTGACGCTGAGCGCGCCGGCTTTCGACTGCTCCCGTCTCCGCCACGATCGGCTTGTTACGGCGGAACGGACGCGGGAGCTGTCCGCTGTTGCGCGGTCGACGCGGTTTGAATGCGGCCATTCGGAAAACCTCCTTGGTGCCGCTTTATAGTTCAGCGAGGATCGTGGACGACGCGGAAACCTTCTCGCCGATCGACACACGCGGACGGCTGCCAACCGGCAGATACACGTCGACACGCGAGCCAAAACGGATAAACCCATAACGCTGGCCGCGCGTGAGCGGTTCACCTGAGCGTACGTAGCAAAGAATGCGCCGCGCAATCAGACCGGCGATCTGCACCGACGTCACCGTCTGGCCGCCGGCCATTTCGATCACCACCGCATTGCGCTCATTTTCGAGCGAGGCCTTATCCACGGCGGCATTCAGATATGCGCCCGGGAAATATTCGACCTTGGAGATCGCGCCATCCACCGGCGAGCGTTGCGAGTGGACATTGAACACGTTCATGAACACGCTGATCTTCAGCGCTTCACGGTTGGCATACGGATCATGCGCGGTTTCGACCGCGACAATCCGGCCGTCGGCCGGGCACAGCACGGCGTTCGCCTGAGTCGGAATCGGCCGTGCCGGATCGCGGAAGAACTGCACGACGAAGATCAGCAGCAGCCAGAACAGCCATGAAATGCCGAATCCCGCGAAGAAGTGAATCAGTAAAGCAACGACGGCCGCGATGGCGATGAACGGCCAGCCTTCTCGCGCGATGATCGGATGAGGGTAATTCATGGATGGCTTCTGTATTTTTGGAGGGTAGCCCCCCTTCCTCGCGGAAGAAGGGCCCCCTAAGAACCGTACGTGCGAGTTTCCCCGCATACGGCTCAAATCTACAAACAAAGCCCGGTCTTAGGACCGGGCCGGCTTAGTTACCGCAATTTTACCTGCGTGCACCTGCTGATGGCAGTGCGGGTGAAGCAGAACCCTGTTCGAGAGAGCGTCCGTGCCACCATGCATCCGATACTCTAGATGATGGTCATGCCAGCCGGTCTCCTTTGTCAGGGCACAGCCACAATGCGAGCAAAGCCCGTCTTGCGACATATACAGCGAAACCCATTGCTTCCGATAACGCATTGAGTGTTCCATGCGCGCCTGTCGCAACTGTTCGCCGTACTGCTCCCACTCAGGATCAAAGGGATTGAATGCTCCTTTGACCTTTCTGTGTCGCTTAATTTCCGTACCGCTGATCTGGTACAGGCTAAGCAACCCCTTACCACCGTCGTCACGAGCTACAGGAACAGCGAACACCCAGTGTCGATTGCCCTCCGAGTGAAAGTATTTCTTCTTCACCCATTCGGCGCTTTTGTTCAGGTGCCGCCTCTTCGACCACCGCCAAAGCCTTCGGAAAATCAAAGACTCCATGCGGCTGTATGCCTCTTTGGCGACCACGGGACTGTGATACTGCGCCCAGCCCCGTAGCATCGGGTTCAGCAGTCGAATCAGATTCTCCTGCTTTACCGTCTTATGACCGCTGATCGTATCCGCCACCTTGCGATAGAACGTTTTCACGTTCTTCTTGCTCGGCTTGATGAGTAGCGTCCCCGAGTACTTACGGAAATTCCACCCCAGGAAATCGAAGCCTTGGTCAATGTGTGTGATCCGCGTTTTCTCCTCGGACAGTTGCAGACCTCGAACGGCAAGGAATGTTTCCACCCAAGGTCGAACTTCCTGCTCCAGCAACTCTTGCGAGTCACCGGTGATCACGAAGTCGTCCGCGTACCGCACCACATTGACTTTGAGCTTGTTGGCTTTTGCGATCCCAAACTTCGCACTAAGGTGCGCTAGCAGTTCTCGCTCCAGCCCGTTCAGCGTCACATTCGCCAGCGTCGGAGAAATTACGCCGCCTACAATGTTGCATACTTTTCACTCCATCGTCTGAATCATTCGAATTCTCGCCTGCGAGGAGACCTCCGGGCTGCGGATCGATCCGGAATACGACGAGGATTTCATCTTTGTGGATTTCGACACGCTTGACCAGAGCCAGTACGATCTTGCGCTTCGTTGCGAGATCGATCGTAGCGAGTTTGTCCGTAACGGCACTTGCAAATTCCTCCAGCCGGTTGATGACCAGAAACAGTTCACTTTGAGCCACCCCGTGCTGCCGGGATTCCTGGATCTGCTGATCGACCTGCTCTAGCCGGTTCTTCAACTGCTGTATCTTCGGCTCGAAGTCCGTCCTGTCGATGATACCGTCGGCATAGCTGTCGATGAGCCGGGACTTGCCTTTCTCCAACTGAAGCCTTTGCCTTTCCAGGCTGGCCGTATCGAAGCCACTATTCTCATTGCGCTCCATCGCATCCAGTCGTCGTTCATATTCCTTCTTCAGTCGACTCGGATGCCTCAACAGATCCGCGACCTGCTGCCATACGAGGTCATCGAGACGATCCGTTCGCACTTGCAGGTTGTCGCAGATGCGTTGACCACCGAAGCGATAGGCATCGGTTCCGACACAGCGGTAATAAGCATAATCTCGCTGATGCCCCTTGGCCGCCGCCTTGCTGACTTTCTTGCCGTAGTACGCGTAACGGCATTGCCCACAAACAGTCAGCCCCTGAAGCAGGTAGATCGGCGCGTTCTGGCGGCGTTGGCGCGCCAGCTTGCGATTCTCGGCAAGCTGCTCCTGGACTGAATGGAACATCGCTTCGCTAACAATCGCCGGCACCGGGATTTCGATCCACTGCTGCGGGTCCGTGGATGTTGTCGAGTATGCCCTCCTTGGCACATCGGCGCTGTGGCGTTGGGTGCGCACGCGGACATGCGGCAGGCGATCACGAGACTGGGTTTTACCGAACGCGGCCCGCCCCATGTAAGCGGGATTACGCAATATTCCCCATACCACACTACGGTCCCAGTACAGCTTGCCGGATGCCGTCACCGTGCCCGCCTCGGCAAGACGACGAACCACTTCGCCTATGCTCAGCCGGTCCATCCCGATCCACTGGAAGATAGTCTTTACCGTCGCCGCTTGCGGTAGTTCAATCACGTACTGGGCCGGTGTCCCATCGAGCTGCTTGCGGATATAACGGTAACCATAGGGAGCCGTCGATAGCACATTCACGCTTCCGCGCTTTGCGCTATGAAGCTTACCGCGTCGATTACGCTCGGTGATCTTTGCCCGTTCGTACTCCGAAATCATGCCCTGCATCTGCAACAGCAGCGACTCTTCCGGTGTCGCGCCAATCTCATGATTGAGAAACACCACCTGCACGCCACACGCAGAGAACTCCTCCATCAGCAATGCCTGGTGTGCATACTTTCGCGCCAGCCGGTCGGGAGACAGGATGTACAGCCGATCAACCAGCCCGAGTGCGGCACGGTCCCTGAGTCGCTCTAGCTGCGGTCTGATCAGCGTCGCACCGCTTATCCCGGCGTCTATGAAGCACATGTCGTCGACAAGATGCGCATCGTCAGCGGTAATGCGCTCCCTCAGCGCGGCAATCTGGCTTTCAATGGTGCCGCGTTTGGTCTGTTGTTCGGAGGATACCCGCGCGTAGAGCGCGACCATTGCAGCGTTGCTCATCGCTTACCTCGCTTGATAGCCGCTCGCCGTGTCGCCACGGGCCGAACAGCGGATGGCTGTGCCGTAGCGCGTGAATCTATCGGACTGAGCTGCTCGTACGCCTTCTGCAGCTGTTCGCCGGCATACCGGTTCGGTTCAAAGGCAAGACGGACACGCCAGTTCTTACGTCGTCCTCGGGTCATTGTCGCGCCTCCCTGTCGGCGGGAGCGAGGGTCTCAAGGACGAGAACCGCATCGACGTCAGGACATCCTCTGGACCACGGCGCCAGACACTCCCTTGAAATGCGCAGGCCCCATTTTACCCGCGAGTTTGCTATGTTGTTGGCGGAGCTATGATCCCTCCTTGCGGCGTACCGGCCTCTGTCGCCTGAAGCTGCCCCTTGTAAATCAGGCCAGCTTTCAGCCATTTCCGGAGGATTTCCTTGTCCATCAGGACATGGGTCTCCAACCAGTTATGGCTAATATGGTCGAAGCATCCCTTGATATCCGCCTCCAGCACCCAACGGGCTGAACCCGTCTGGGACATGGCGACGAATATCTGTGACATGGCGTCAGCCGTCGAGCGGTTTAACCTGAACCCATAAGAGTTCGGGTCGCTCGTCGATTCCGACACCGGCTCCAAGGCCAGCAGATACAAGGCTTGCATCGCCCTGTCCCGCATGGTCGGAATGCCCAGAGGGCGCTCCTTTCCATTGGCCTTGGGGATAAAGACTCTCCGTAAAGGCAGAGGCTTATATCCACGCCGCTTCAACCTGCCGACAGCAAGCCATCGGCTCTCAGGCGAGTCCCAAAGTTCGCGATCGACTCCAGCCGTTCGCGCACCCTGATTCTGCGTAACACGTCGTACCGCATACAGCTTTGCGGACAACGTGCGGGTCAACATCCGTTGCAGGGCTCTCCCCCTGCGCCAGTTGCCTTCCCGCGTCGCCTTCGCAATTCGAATCTGCATCCCTCTCACGTTCCGTTCAACCCGCCGCCAATCTACGGCGTACCAGTTGTCCGGCGCGTGGGAAAGCGCAGATCCGTCCTTTCGGACAGATACTCTCATGCTGCTCTCCTACTCGAAGAAGTGAATCCCGAGCGAAGAACAGATCGCCCCTTGCGGGAGCGATCTGCTCCCGCAAGGGGGTTAAAAACATATGCTGACGGTCCAGAAGCCCGACAGCAATCATCTTCCAGCTAAGGGTTAGTCAGCCATCTTGCGACGGTAGACCAGACGGAAGTCTGCCCGCTTTCGCGTGGGGTAATGTTCCAACCCCTATCCGACCCATTACAGATCGGCTTTCGCTTTCTCCGTCATCCCATACCTGCACAATCAACAGCGTCCCTCACGGTTCGCCTGCCAGTCAAACTACGACCGGCAACCATACAGGCTTACCACGTTCCCGGCATGTCACACGACTGACTTAGGTTCTGCCTATTCCCCGGCGGTCCGATGACGACGTAACCCGAATTTACAGCGGGTTATCCAACCGCA
Source organism: Paraburkholderia sp. RL17-337-BIB-A (assembly GCF_046025895.1). Lineage (NCBI taxonomy): Bacteria > Pseudomonadati > Pseudomonadota > Betaproteobacteria > Burkholderiales > Burkholderiaceae > Paraburkholderia > Paraburkholderia sp. RL17-337-BIB-A. The sequence goes on from NZ_JARESY010000001.1 coordinate 3,203,842, forward strand.
CACCTGTTTGGTTGATGCCTGTCAGCAGCTTTGGCACCGTCCTACTTACGAGGTTTATCAGCAGTTCACTTGCATTAACCATATCAGCCAGCCTAGCCCCTCAACCCCGTTGCTGCTGGGAGTCTCCGGATGGTCATCTCGCAACCACCATCCGCCCGAACTTCCGGGGGGTACATTGTTAGAAGAGCTTCACACCCCACCGTTGCCAGTGACGCATGTCTTCCTAGGCTACTGCTGGTCGTACAGCAGGTTCACTACCCTCGCCAATGCAGCCAGCGAGGCCGAACAATGACACACCGAGCTTTTCGCTCGTATCGTTTAGCGACTCCGTTGCCCTGAGGCGCAGGAATTGCAAACATCACCCCGCCCTGTCGGCGGAGATGAAGCCGCTGACTGGGCGGGACCTGACGGTAATCAGGTCAATGCAATACGGTTGACGGCAGACTGCACCGTGTCCCGTGTTCACTACCAAGGTGTGCCCCGAAGGACACATCTACTTCTTAAAGTGCGGCTCACAAGGGAACCGCCTGCGGAGGGCATGGTGAGTCCAGTCGAGACCTTCCTCAATAACCCTCTAGTCGATGCCCCGTAACGTGGGGCTGACGGACACGAGCGTGCGTGTCGCACGTAAAACCGTAGGATAGCAAAAGCCGCCCAGGGTTCAGCACCCTTGGACGGCTTTTTGATAAGTCCGGCTAATACGACACGGCGACGCTGCTGTGACGACACAGCAGCGAAGCGGCGGCGACACCGCGCCGCACCGGACAAAAGTAACGACTTGCTTAGTTCTTCGACTGATCGACCAGCTTGTTCGCAGCGATCCACGGCATCATCGAACGCAGCTTCGCACCGACCGTTTCGATCTGGTGCTCAGCCGTCAGACGGCGGCGCGATTGCAGCGTCGGTGCGCCAGCCTTGTTTTCGATGATGAAGCTCTTCGCGTACTCGCCGGTCTGAATGTCCGTGAGAACCTGCTTCATCGCCTTCTTCGTTTCAGCGGTCACGATACGCGGACCCGTCACGTACTCGCCGTATTCGGCGTTGTTCGAGATCGAGTAGTTCATGTTCGCGATGCCGCCTTCGTAGATCAGGTCGACGATCAGCTTCAGTTCGTGCAGGCACTCGAAGTACGCCATTTCCGGCGCGTAGCCCGCTTCCACCAGCGTTTCGAAGCCGGCCTTGATCAGGTCGACCGTACCGCCGCACAGCACGGCTTGTTCGCCGAACAGGTCGGTTTCCGTTTCTTCGCGGAAGTTCGTTTCGATGATACCGGCACGGCCGCCGCCGTTCGCTGCTGCGTACGACAGCGCGATGTCACGTGCCGAGCCCGACTTGTCTTGCGCCACGGCGATCAGGTGGGGCACGCCGCCACCTTGCGAGTAGGTACCGCGAACCGTGTGGCCCGGGGCCTTCGGCGCGATCATGATCACGTCGAGGTCGGCACGCGGGATCACTTGACCGTAGTGCACGTTGAAGCCGTGCGCGAAGGCCAGCGCCGCGCCTTGCTTGGCGTTGCCGTGCACTTCCTTGGCATAGACTTCGGCGATCTGCTCGTCCGGCAGCAGCATCATGACCACATCTGCGCCCTTGACGGCTTCCGCTACTTCCTTGACTTGCAGGCCAGCGTTCTCAGCCTTGCTCCACGATGCGCCGCCCTTGCGCAGACCGACCGTGATGTTCACGCCGCTTTCCTTCAGGTTCAGCGCGTGAGCATGGCCTTGCGAACCATAGCCGATGATGGTGACTTGCTTGCCCTTGATGAGGGAGAGGTCGGCGTCCTTGTCGTAGAAAACTTTCATGTCGGTTCCTTGGCTAAATTCGGTGAAATCGGTGAAATCGGTGAAATACAAATACTGCGAATGTTGTGTTGCTGACCAGACTGGCGCAAGTGCAAGCACACGCACTGCCCGGTTTCGATCGAGGCGGTGGCTAACCACAACTCACCGCAACTCAGCTCGCGCGTCAAACCTTCAGAATGCGCTCGCCACGACCGATGCCCGAACCGCCCGTACGGACGGTTTCGAGAATCGCAGTCGCGTCGATCCCTTCGATGAAGGCATCGAGCTTTTCGCTCGCGCCCGTCAGTTCGATCGTGTAGGTTTTTTCGGTGACGTCGATGATGCGGCCGCGGAAAATATCCGACATCCGTTTCATCTCCTCACGTTCCTTGCCGACCGCCCTCACCTTGATCAGCATCAGCTCGCGCTCGATGTGGGCGCCCTCGGTAAGGTCGACCACTTTCACCACCTCGATCAGGCGGTTCAGATGCTTCGTGATCTGTTCGATCACGTCGTCCGAGCCAATGGAGACGATGGTCATGCGCGACAGCGAACGGTCTTCGGTCGGAGCCACCGTCAAGGTTTCAATGTTGTAGCCGCGTGCCGAGAACAGACCCACCACGCGTGATAACGCGCCCGGTTCGTTTTCCAGCAGGACAGAAATAATGTGTCTCATGTTTCGCTTCTTCCAGATGTTTTGTCGATGTATGCGAGCAGGTTCGCGCCGCTTCGTCCGCCCGCGCCCTTTTTGAAGGCGTGCATGACGAAGCCAACGTCAGAAACCGTCGTTATAGATCTTCCGAACCCATGAGCATCTCAGTGATGCCCTTGCCGGCCTGAACCATCGGCCAGACGTTTTCGGTCGGATCGGTCTGGAAGTCGAGAAACACCGTGCGATCTTTCAGGCGCAGCGCTTCCTTCAGCGCCGGTTCCACATCCGCGGTGCGTTCGATACGCATGCCGACGTGACCGTACGCTTCGGCGAGCTTCACGAAATCCGGCAGCGCGTCCATGTACGAATGCGAATAGCGCTTGCTGTATTCGATCTGCTGCCACTGGCGCACCATGCCCAGATAGCGATTGTTCAGCGAAATGATTTTCACCGGAGTCTCGTACTGCTTGCAGGTCGAGAGTTCCTGGATACACATCTGGATCGAGCCTTCGCCCGTGATACAGAGCACGTCGTCGTCCGGATGCGCCATCTTGACGCCCATCGCCGCCGGCAGGCCGAAGCCCATCGTGCCGAGACCACCGGAATTGATCCAGCGGCGCGGCTTGTTGAAGCGATAGAACTGCGCCGCCCACATCTGGTGCTGACCGACGTCGGAACACACGAAGGCATTGCCGTCAGTCAGTTCCCACGCCTTTTCCACCACGTACTGCGGCTTGATGATGTCGCTCTTGCGATCGAACTTCAGGCAGTCTTTGGCGCGCCAGGCTTCGATGTCCTTCCACCAGTCGGCAAGCGCCGCTGTGTCCGGGCCATGTTCGGCCGTTTGCAGCTGCTCGATCAGCTCCTTCAGCACTTCCTTCACGTCGCCGACGATCGGAATGTCGACCTTGACGCGCTTGGAAATGGAAGAAGGATCGATGTCGATATGGATGATCTTGCGCGGGCGCGACGCGAAATGCGCCGGGTCGCCGATCACACGGTCGTCGAAGCGCGCGCCGATGGCGATCAGCACGTCGCAGTGCTGCATTGCCATGTTGGCTTCGTACGTGCCGTGCATGCCCAGCATGCCGAGGAATTTCTTGTCGCTCGCGCGGTAGCCACCCAGACCCATCAACGTGTTGGTGACGGGATAACCGAGCAGGTCGGCGAACTGGTTCAGCTCACGCGATGCATCCGCGAGGATGATGCCGCCGCCGGTGTAGATATACGGACGTTTGGCCGACAGCAGCAAGGCCACGGCCTTGCGGATCTGGCCGGAGTGACCTTTCGTAACCGGGTTGTACGAGCGCAGCGAAACGGTCTTCAGCGGTTCGTACTGGCACGGCGTCTTCGACACGTCTTTCGGAATGTCGATCAGCACCGGGCCGGGACGGCCGGTACGGGCAATGTAGAAAGCTTTCTTGACGGTAGCGGCGAGGTCGCGCACGTCCTTCACGAGGAAGTTGTGCTTCACGCAGGGACGCGTAATGCCGACCGTATCGCACTCCTGGAACGCATCCTGGCCGATCGCGGCGGTCGGCACCTGGCCGCTGATCACCACCAACGGAATCGAATCCATGTAGGCGGTGGCGATGCCGGTCACCGCATTGGTGACGCCGGGGCCGGAGGTCACGAGGCACACACCCACTTTGCCGGTTGAACGCGCATAGGCGTCGGCGGCGTGGACTGCGGCTTGTTCGTGGCGCACGAGGACGTGCTGGAATTTGTCCTGCTTGTACAGCTCGTCGTAAATGTAGAGTACCGAGCCGCCGGGATAGCCCCACACAAACTCGACGTCTTCGTCGGCCAAAGCGCGCATGAGCACGGTGGCGCCGATTGATTCAGCTTCGGGATGGGGTGTCGTATCCGACGTGGAGAATTCCGCGCTGGGCATATTCATTTATTCACCTTTCGAATTTTCGGCAAAAAATTGATCGGGTGCTCTCTGCCGGGCTTGTGGCTCGGGTTCAAGCGGCGCGTCCAGTTGACAGGCGGGCTTCTTGGGCCACACCTCAATTGAGACAAGTCACTTATGTTGCGAACCAGCGACGATATCTTCAGAAGGCCGCGCGGTCAAGCAAATATTGCCTGAGCGCCTTGCTGCTTATCCCGCTATTGACCGAAACATTGTTATAGAGATGCAAGTTAGGGCGCGTTTCGCCCCGGCGGCGCAAAAGTTTGTTAGCATCCGCGAGTTTTACGACATTTTTCGACCGATTACGCGCACGCACGCTGCGCCGACCCCCAAACGGATGGCATCAGACAAGGAACTCGCCGATTTTCTGGCGGGCGTCGAAAGGCGCGCATTCAAGCAGACGGTCTACGCCGTGCGGGACGACGACGCCTCGCTCGATATCGTGCAGGACGCGATGATCAAGCTCGCCGAAAAATACGGCGACCGTCCGCCCGCCGAACTGCCGCTTCTGTTTCAGCGTATTCTCCAGAATGCGATGCACGACTATTTCCGTCGTGCGAAAGTGCGCAATACTTGGGTTAGTCTGTTTTCCTCGCTCGGCAACGCCGATGACGACGAGTTCGACCCGCTCGAAACCTTCGAGGCGCAGCAAGGTTCAGCGGGCTCGGAGAGCAACGAACAGAAACTCGAACGCGAACAGGTCTTACAGTTAATCGACGACGAGATCCAAAAGTTACCGGCACGTCAACGGGAGGCGTTTCTCATGCGTTATTGGGAAGATATGGATGTCGCCGAGACTGCCGCCGCAATGGGCTGCTCCGAGGGTAGCGTGAAAACGCACTGCTCGCGGGCCACCCACACGCTGGCGCAAGCGCTCAAGGCTAAAGGAATCACGCTATGAGCTCCCCAGAAACCAAAGAACTCGAGTTCGCCCGCCAGGTGCGCCGCGCGCTCGACGAAACCGCCGCCAGCATTCCGGCCGCCACCGTCGACCGGCTCGCGGCGGCGCGGCGCGCCGCGCTCGCTCGCAAGAAGCCCGAAACCGTGAGCGCGCCGGTGTTTGTGCCCGCTTTCGCCGGTGCCGGCATGCCGGCCGGTATGCCGCAAGTCGACCTGCCGCAGCGCCGCCGTTCGCCGCTGCGCCGCTTTGCGCTCGCCTGGCCGCTGGTCGCGCTCGTCGTCAGCCTCGTAGGCATCGCTTACTGGGAAGACCAGCAACGCACTGCCGAACTCGCCGATATCGATGCAGCCATGCTAAGCGACGACTTGCCGCTCAATGCCTATCTCGACCACGGTTTCAACGCGTATCTATCACGCGCCCACTGAGCGGGAGATCCTTCGGGTGAGTTACAAGCGCGGCTTGGCCGTTGTTTTCGGATGCACGATCGCGGCCCTGGTGTCGTTTGCCGCGACGTATCCGCGCTTTTATCCGAGCCCATCGCCCGCCAGTGCGCCTGCCGCAAGCGGCAATGCGACCGCCAAGGCGCTGGCGCCTACGCTCGCCGTCGAACTGCCGAGTCTGCCCACCAGCAATAGCCCGCTGGCATGGTCGCGCCTGAGCACGGCCGAGCACGTTGCGCTCGCGCCGTTCGCCAGCCAATGGGACTCCTTCAGCGACGAACGCAAGCGAAAATGGCTCAAGGTTGCATCGCGTTATGCGAAGTTGTCGCCCGATGCGCAAAAACGCCTGCATGACCGAATGACTGAATGGACGCGTATGACACCCGATCAGCGGCGTGTTGCACGCGAAAACTATCAGGTGTCGAAAGAGTTACCGCGCGAAACTCGCCAGAATGCGTGGAAGGCTTATCAGCAATTGCCGGAAGAACAGAAGGAGCGACTCGCCGCGAGCGAGCGCAAGCGGCGCCCCAGCGTCGTCAGCGCGCCGCCGTCCGGCAAGTCGGAGATCAAGGGGCTGGACCGTCTGGTCAATGCTCGCGAGCACGGCGCGAGCGGTGCCGCGGCGGTAAGTGCCCCGGTCGCCGTGCCGTTGCCGAGCCCGGCTTCCACGCCGGCGATTCCGGCTGCGGGCAGCTTCGTACCTGCCACGCCGGTGCCGGTGTCGCCGTCCGAGGCGCCGTCGATCTTCCACGGCTCCTGATCCAGCCCCACTGTGTCTCAACCGCTCGCGACCTCGACCCTGCCCGCCGACTCATCCGGCACCGCCCCCACTGTTCGCCGGCGCCTCGCCGCGCTGCTCTACGAAGCCGTGATCCTGTTCGGCGTCGTGTTCGTCGCGGCTTATCTCTTCAGCACGTTGACGCAGCAGCGCAACGGCCTCACCCACCATAACCTGCTCGCAGCGTGGATCGGCCTCGTGGTCGGTCTGTATTTCGTCTGGTTCTGGACGCACAGCGGCCAAACGCTGCCGATGAAAACCTGGCGCCTGCGCGTTGTCGCCGCTGACGGCGCCCCGCTGTCCACCGGTCGCGCGATCGTTCGTTACGTGTTGGCCTGGCTGTGGTTTTTGCCGCCGCTCGCGCTGCATCCGTTGCTCGGCCTCGCCGTGCCGCAGACGCTGGTGATCGCCGCGATCTGGTTCGTGCTGTGGGCCGCCACCGGCCGCTTCGATTCGCAGCGTCAATTCCTGCATGACCGCCTCGCGGGTACACGGGTGGTCAGCGTCGTACGCCAGGCAAACTGACCGCCCTGTAATTGACGCCGCCGCGTCCGCGATTCGCGTTCGCTTTTCTGCGGTTGCCTGCGGTTGCCTCTCCTCGCAGCGCTGCGCCATTTTTGCGGCGTCATGCCCTTTCCCTGCCTCCTCTCACAGCGCCGTTCTCCGCACTCCACCGCTCCCCTAACGTAGCGTCCCTCTCCCACAGAGTAATAAGAACTTCTCGTGACTGTCACGGCACGGTCACGCGCGGCTGGCGCAATACGGGCACCGCAACTCGACGCGTGAGCCATGGACCCAAAAACGTCCGCGACCTCCCTGTTCCGCCAGACCGGCCCGAGCGTCGACCCTGTCGCGTTCCGCCCGGAACCCCACCCTGGTCACGGACTGCCGTTGCCCGTACCGTCGCTGCCGCTCGACGCGCACGCTGGTCACCACGACGACGGGCACGCCGAACCACACCGCTATCGCACGATCTGGCTATCCGACATCCATCTCGGCTCGAGTGGTTGTCAGGCGCCCTATCTGCTCGACTTTCTGCGGCACAACGAGTCGGAATATCTGTACCTCGTCGGTGACATCATCGACGGCTGGCAGTTGAAAAAAGGCTGGTACTGGCCGCAGGCGCACAACGACGTCGTGCAGAAGGTGCTGCGCAAAGCGCGCAAAGGCACTCAGGTCGTTTACGTACCGGGCAATCACGATGAAGCCGCGCGCCAGTTCTGCGACCTCGCGTTCGGCGACATCCACGTGCGCGGCGAAGCATTCCACACGACGCTCGCCGGCAAGCGCCTGTGGATCGTGCACGGTGATCTGTTCGACGGCGTGATCCAGCATGCCAAATGGCTCGCGTATCTGGGCGACACGCTCTACACGATGATCCTGATCCTGAACCGCTGGTTCAACCGGATTCGCAGCCGCCTCGGCTTCCCCTACTGGTCGCTGTCGCAATACCTGAAGCATCAGGTGAAGAACGCGGTGAATTTCATCTCCTCGTTCGAACGCGTGATGACCGACGAAGCGCGCCGCCGCGGCTGCGACGGCGTGGTCTGCGGACACATTCACAAAGCCGAGATCCGCGACATCGACGGCGTGCTGTATTGCAACGACGGCGATTGGGTCGAAAGCCTGTCGGCACTCGTCGAGACGTACGAAGGCGAACTCAAGGTGATCTACTGGACCGTGATGCGCGCCCCGGAAGTCGGCGTGCAAAAGGCCCGGGCGACCGCGTAGTCCCTCTCCACTTCTATTGGGCCGAAACCGATGAAGATCATGATCGTCACCGACGCATGGGAACCGCAGGTCAATGGCGTCGTGCGTACGCTGAAAAACACCACGCGCGAGTTGACCGCGCTCGGCCACCGCGTCGACTTGTTGACGCCGCTCGAATTCAAGACGATTCCGTGCCCGACCTATCCGGAGATTCGCCTGTCGCTGCTGCCGCGCCGCAAGCTGCGCCAGCGTATCGGCGAATTCGCGCCCGACGCGCTGCATATCGCGACCGAAGGCCCGCTCGGCATGGCCGCGCGCGCCTATGCGATCCAGCACAAGCTGCCGTTCACAACCGCCTATCACACGCGCTTTCCCGAATACGTGCAGGCGCGTTTCGGCTTTCCGCTCGCGGCCACCTACAAGTTTCTGCACTGGTTCCACAAGGCGTCGCTGGCGGTGATGGCGCCCACACCAGTGGTCAAGACCGACCTCGAAAAATTCGGCTTCACCAACGTGGTGCTGTGGACCCGCGGCGTCGACCTCGACATCTTTCACCAGATGGACTCGAAGGTCCTCAACACCGCGCGCCCCATCTTCCTGTACGTGGGACGCGTGGCCGTCGAGAAAAACGTCGAGGCGTTTCTGAAGCTCGATCTGCCAGGCTCGAAGTGGGTCGCCGGCGAAGGCCCCGCGCTGGCCGAGCTGAAGTCACGCTATCCGCAAGCGAATTACCTGGGCGTCCTGACGCAAGCCGAACTGGCGAAGGTCTATGCCGCCGCCGACGTATTCGTGTTCCCGAGCCGCACCGATACCTTTGGGCTCGTGCTGCTCGAAGCGCTGGCCTGCGGCACGCCGGTCGCGGCGTATCCGGTAACCGGCCCGATCGACGTGCTCGGTGACGGCGGCGCGGGCGCCATGCACGAAGACTTGCGCGAGGCCTGCCTCGAAGCGCTCAAGATCGATCGCAACCATGCACGCGCATGGGCCGAACGCTTCTCGTGGGCTGCGGCGTCCGAGCAGTTCGCGGCGCATCTGAAGCCACTGCCGCGCGCTTCGTACAGTGAGGAAAGCGCCGCCGCATGAGGCGGCGCGCCGAGCCGCTTATGCGAACCCGAAACTCCACCGCCGCACACGCGTCGAACGGCGCGTTGCGCGCTGTCGATGCCGGCACTGACACCGCCGGCATCGAGCCGTTCGACGACGTGCGTGAGCACGACACTGAGCACGATACCGGGCACGACGCGCCAAATCATGCCAATCATGCGAATGGTTTGCGTGGCATGAATGGCACAAGCCTCGAGCGCTCCGACGGCCCCGATAGCGACTTGCACCACGAGCCGCTCAGCCCCGACGATCCGCTCGCCCCGCTGCCTTTCAATCCATACAAGGGCAATCGCGGCCTGACCCGCGCATGGCACGCGATGAAAAATTCGCTGGCCGGCTTTCGGGTGGCGATCCGCGAGGAGAGCGCGTTCCGCCAGGAGCTCACGCTCGCCGCGATCCTGATTCCCTGTGGCGTGCTGGTGCCGGTCGATCCGGTGTCGCGCGTACTGCTGCTCGGCTCGGTGCTGCTGGTGCTGATCGTCGAGTTGCTGAATTCGAGCGTCGAGGCGGCCATCGACCGGATTTCGCTCGAACGTCATGAGTTGTCGCGCCGCGCCAAGGATCTCGGCAGCGCAGCGGTCATGGTCGCGCTCGGCATGTGCCTGATGACCTGGGGGCTGATTGTCGGGCCGCTCGTCGTGCGTTGGGTCAAAGCGTGGCTATGAATCCCAGGGCGCGCCCTGCCATCGTGCCCGCGGCAACGAAAACCCTGAGTATTCTCTTGGTATAAGAACGGTCGGTTTATAATCGATCGATAGTCTCAATATACCAACCGCGTCCGGGTGGATCATGCAAGCCCGGCGTAACCAGGGCCGGACTACATGGAAGCCAAACCTCCCCGCCGCACCCGCGAACGGATCCTCGAACTGTCGTTGAAGCTGTTCAACGAGATCGGCGAACCGAACGTCACGACAACGACGATCGCCGAGGAAATGGAAATCAGTCCAGGCAACCTGTACTACCACTTCCGCAACAAAGACGACATCATCAACAGCATCTTCAGCCAGTTCGAGCAGGAGATCGAAAAGCGTCTGCGCTTTCCCGACGATCACCGCGCGACCATCGACGAGATGTGGTCGTACCTGCAGTACATGGTCGATTTCACCTGGCGCTATCGTTTCCTGTATCGCGATCTGAACGATCTGCTGGCACGCAACCGCACACTGGAAACGCACTTCAAGCAGATCATCAGCCACAAGGTGCGCTTTGCGAGCCAGTTCTGCGAGCAACTGGTGGCGGACAACGAAATGGTCGCCACGCCCGAAGAGTTGCAAGTGATCGCGACCAACATCGGCGTGATCGCGACGTACTGGCTGTCGTATCAGTTCGTGATGAACCCGCGCAAGTACAACGAGCAGGAAACCATTCGCGCTGAACTGCATCAGGTCAGCGTGCAGATCGTCTCGCTGATGGCGCCTTATCTGCGCGGCCGCTCACGGCAGATTTTCGACGACCTCGTCTCGGGCAAGCTGCCCAAACGCGAGTTCTACGATTACCTGCCGCCGAAAGAAGGCGCCGTGCCCCGTAACGAACCGAAGGACACTTGAGCATGAAGTCGGTGTGTGTGTATTGCGGCTCCTCCGACGGAGCCAGACCGTTGTACGCCGAAGCCGCGCGCGCCTTCGGCCGCGCGCTGGTAGCGGCCGATCTCGCGCTGGTCTATGGCGGCGGCAAGGTCGGTCTGATGGGCGTAATCGCCGATACGGTGATGGCCGAAGGCGGCCGCGCAATCGGCGTGATTCCCGAGTTGCTGGTCAACAAGGAAGTCGGCCATAACGGGCTGACCGAGTTGCATGTGGTGCCCGACATGCATCAGCGCAAGAAGATGATGGCCGACCTGTCCGACGCGTTCGTCGCGATGCCAGGCGGCGTGGGCACGCTCGAAGAACTGTTCGAGGTCTATACGTGGGCGCAACTCGGCTATCACCAGAAGCCGGTGGCCGTGCTGAATATCGACGGCTTTTACGATCCGCTGATCGCGCTGCTCAAGCACACGGTAGAAGAAGGCTTCATGCGGCAGACCTACTTCGACATCCTGCAAATGGAGGCCGATCCTGTCGCGCTGATCGACAAGCTGCAACGCTACCAGCCGCCTGCCAACGACAAATGGGCAATCAAGCGCGACGCCGTTTGATTGTCGTCTGTCGCGCCTGTTCGATTGCCTGTTCGAGCATCTGAATGAACCCCGGCCGCGTGCGCCTGCGGCTCCTCCCGAAAGTTGAGATTGCGATGACGAAAACCGTTCTGATCACCGGCGGCAGCCGCGGCATTGGCCGCGCGACCGCACGTTTGCTGGGCGCACGCGGCTGGTCGGTCGGCGTGAATTACGCGACGAATCTCGCGGCCGCGCAGGAAACCGTTGCTGAAGTGGAACGCGCCGGCGGCCACGCGTTGCCGATTGCCGGCGACGTCGCCAGCGAAGCCGACGTGATCGCAATGTTCGACGCCCTCCAGCAGAAGTTCGGCCGGCTCGATGCGCTCGTCAACAATGCCGGGATCGTCGCCCCGTCGAGCCAGCTCGCGGATATGGACCTCGCGCGTCTGAAGCGCATGTTCGACGTCAACGTGCTCGGCGCATATCTGTGCGCACGCGAAGCCGCGCGCCGCATGTCGACCACCCGTGGCGGGGCGGGTGGCGTGATTGTGAACATCTCGTCGGCGGCCTCGCGCCTCGGTTCGCCGAACGAATACGTCGACTACGCCGGCTCGAAGGGCGCCGTCGATACCATGACCATCGGCCTCGCCAAGGAACTCGGTCCGCAGGGTGTGCGCGTGAACGCGGTGCGTCCTGGCCTGATCGATACCGAGATCCACGCCAGCGGCGGCAAGCCCGAGCGCGCCGCCCAACTCGGCGCAACCACACCGCTGGGCCGCCCGGGCCGGGCCGACGAAGTCGCCGAGTCGATCGTCTGGTTGCTGAGCGACGCCGCCTCGTATGTAACGGGCGCGTTGCTCGACGTCAGCGGCGGACGCTGAGCGGCCGTTCTGTTGCTGAGGTGCTCTTCTGCTGCTGAGCCGGTGTTCTGCTGCTGCGCCGGTGTTCTGCTGCTGAGCCGGTGTTCTGCTGCTGCGCCGCTCTTCTGCTGCTGAGCCGCTCTTCTTGCTGAGGAGCTCTTCTGCTGAGGAGCTCTTCTGCTGAGGAGCTCTTCTGCTGAGGAGTTCTTCTGCTGAGGCGCTGAGGCGCTGTGCCGCTGAGGCGCTGTGCCGCTGAGGCGCTCTGCCGCTGAGCCGCCCTTCTGCTGCTGAACAGCCCTTCTGCTGCTGAGCGGCCCTTCCGGGGCTAAGCGCCGTTCTGTTGCCAAGCGGCATTCCGCAGCTGAGCCTGCATTCTGCTGTTTGCGGGATCAGCGGTTTCCCACCGGCCGCCTCTTCCTTCCCGATCCTCGCTTCTCGATTCCCTACCCCCAATTCCCGATTCCCTTCGAATTGACGAGGTATCGGCGCAATCCGTTCGGCTAAGCACAACATCCCCGGCTCTCCCCGTAATCGGCCGTAATAAACCGAGACTACAATCGCAGCATTCGCATGCACCCCGCATGCGGCACATAGCCATTGCATACGCCCGCGGCCCACGTCGCCGCGTCCGGCGACCAAAGAATCTCATGCACGAAAAGCCATCCGCGCCCTGGCGCACGGGGAACGTCGCGATTGCGACGCCAACGCCGGCCGGCCCTGCCGACGCCGCGCCGGACACGCGCCCCGCCTTGGCACACGCTGCCGAATCCGGTGCCGCGTTGCCAGCCGCTCACGCAGTCAAAGCCGCGGCGACCGCAAAGCCGGCCGCCCCTGCCGGTCCCATGGAACCTACCGCTCTGGCTCCCGCCTCGCATGGCGCTCAACGCTTGCGCGCGCTCGCGGCCGTCCGTCCGCTGATGTGGCTGGCCGCCCTGGCAATCCTGTCCGCCTGGCTCCTGCCGGGCATCCTGGGCCACGAGCCATGGAAGCAGGATGAGACCTACACGTTCGGCATCGTCCAGCACATGCTCGAAACGGGCGATCTGGTCGTGCCGACCAACGCCGGCCAGCCGTTCGTCGAAAAGCCGCCGATCTACGACTGGGTCGCAGCGGGCCTCGCGTGGATGTTCGGCCGCTACCTGCCTTTGCATGACGCCGCACGCCTCGCGAGTGCGCTCTTCGCCGGACTGACCGTCTACTACACGGCACGCGTCGCCCGCCGCGCGGTGGCCGCGTCGAGCTGGTTCGACATCCGCGTGATCGGCACGCTGGCACTGTTCGCCGGCACGCTTGTGGTCGTCAAGCATGTGCACGACATGATGACCGACGTTGCGCTAATGGCCGGCGCCGCACTCGGCTTCTGCGGCCTGTTCGAACTCGTACTCGTGCATCTGCGCGACGAAGCACGCCTGCTGCCGGTTGACGCACGCCGTCGCCGCCAGGCGATTTTCAGCGGCGCGACGATGTTCGGCGCAGGCGTAGGGGTGTCGTTGCTGGCGAAGGGCCTGTTCGTGCCGCTCGTGTTCGGCGCGACCACCGTCGCCGTGCTGGCGCTGTATCCCGCCTGCCGCACGCGCAGCTTTGCCGGGGCGCTCGGCGTCGCCGCGCTCGTCTCTTCACCCTTCGCGCTGATCTGGCCGATATGCTTCTATCTGCGCTCCGAAGCGCTCTTCAAAGTCTGGCTGTGGGACAACAACGTCGGCCGTTTCTTCGGCTTTTCGGTGGCCGAGCTCGGCTCTGAAAACGAGAGCCGTCTGTTCGTGCTGCGCACCGTGCTCAGCGTCGGCTTTCCGGTCCTACCGCTGGCGCTGGCCGCGCTCGCCGGCGGCGGGTGGCGCCGCTGGCGCGATCCGCGCGTGGCGCTGCCGGTGATCTTCGCCGGCACGGGTTTCGCGGTACTGCAAAGCTCGGCCACCGTGCGCGAACTGTACATTCTGCCGTTCATCGCCCCGCTCGCGCTGGTGGCAATGCAAGGCATCGAAAAGCTGCCGCGGCGTCTGCACGCAAGCTGGGACATCGCGAGCCGTGTGCTGTTCGGCAGCATGGCCGCGCTCGCGTGGATCATCTGGTCGATCATGAGCGATCCGGCCAACACGCATGCGTCGCTGCACCGGCTCGGCCGCTGGTTGCCACTCGACTGGGTGCTGCCGGTCAGGCCCGGGTTGATCGCAGCCGCGCTGGTGATGACGCTCGGCTGGGTGTGGTTGCTGCCGGTTTTCAAATACACCGGTAAATGGCGTGGCGCGCTGAGCTGGTGCGCGGGCGCGATTCTCGTGTGGGGACTGGTGAGCACATTGCTGCTGCCGTGGCTCGACTATGCGAAGAGTTACCGCTCGGTGTTCGAGAGCCTCGGCGCGCAGATGAATATCGAATGGAACGATGGCGATTGCATGGCAAGCGCCGGACTCGGCGAATCCGAGGCGCCGATGCTGTACTACTACACCGGCATCGAACATCAACCGACCGCGAACACCGCGACGACCGAGTGCACGTGGCTGATTGAAGAGAGCCGCCGCGACACAGCACGTACGCCGGCGGGCGATTGGCAATTGTTCTGGTCGGGCGCGCGCCCGGGCGATACCGACGAAATGTTGCGCGTGTTCGTCCGGACGCCGGCGCCGCCCGCGCGCGGCGAGTAGCACGCCGCGCCAGATAGCGCGTGGCCGATGCTGCGCGTTTGCGTTACGTGTTTGCCTTGCGTGTTCGCCTTGCGCGTTTGCCTTGCGTGTTCGCCTTACGCGTTCGTCTTTCGCGTTTGCCTTACGCCTAAAACGACGAGCGAGGTTCTTT
Source organism: Paraburkholderia sp. RL17-337-BIB-A (assembly GCF_046025895.1). NCBI lineage: Bacteria > Pseudomonadati > Pseudomonadota > Betaproteobacteria > Burkholderiales > Burkholderiaceae > Paraburkholderia > Paraburkholderia sp. RL17-337-BIB-A. The sequence goes on from NZ_JARESY010000001.1 coordinate 3,218,865, forward strand.
CAGGAACGCTGTTTCTTCAACCGTCGACTGACGCCCGAGCTGCGCATTGCGATGCGGAAAGCGTCCGAAACGCTCGATGATTCTGGCGTGCCGGAGCGCGGAGGAGTAATAAGACGCGCCGCCCGGCTCGGCCTTCAGCTGTTTGAACAGGCGCAGCGATTCGTGCTGGCTGGCAAGCGTTTCGTCGTGTTCGAACGGCAAATATGCGAACGCGCGATGATGCGCGCCCGGCAACAAAAGATCGGCGCCGCTTGCGATCATCTGCTGTGCGATGCGCAGCGCCTGATGATCGGCAGCGAAAGCGTGCGGTGTATGGCGATGGCAATTGCGCGAAAACTGATCCAGCACGATGACCAGCGCCAACGCGCCGAGCGGTGTTTCCATCCAGCTGTCGAGAGACCCTTCGCGCGCCGCGTCGATTAGCGTTCCGAAGCGTTCCAGCAGCATCGCATCGAAGGCTTTGTCGCGGGAAAACCAGCACTTCCGCGCATGGCCGAAGGTAGACGAATCCGGAGCGCCGAACCAGCAGTCGAGCACTGCACGCGCCTCTGCCTCCAGCCCCGCTACCCCATCAACCATTGCGGTTGCGCATCCAGTCCGCGGTCTCGAAGAACGACGCCAGCAACCGCTCCCTCAACGGCTCGGAAAGCCCAACGTCTTCCATCGCCCACGCCATGCAACGGAGCCACTGATCGCGCTCGCTGGAAGCGATCGGAAACGGCAGATGCCGTGCCCTCAATCTCGGATGGCCGAAGCGGCTGATGTAGTGATCGGGTCCACCCATCCAACCGCACAGGAACCAGAAAAATTTGTCGCGCGAGCCGTCGAGCGACTCCGGATGCAAAGCCCGAATCCCGGCGAATTCCGGCTCGAGATCCATCAGGTCATAAAACCGGTCGATCAGCTCACGCACACGCGTTTCGCCGCCCACCAGTTCGAAGGCCGTCGGCTGTGCCGCGGACACTTCGTCGTCAAGATCGCTCATATCCAATCACAAAAACAGGAAAGAAAATTCACGCGTCCCGCAGCGATTGCAACGCGGGCCGCGCCAGCACATGCCGCAAGCTCAGCCAGCCGCCCACGCCCGCGCAGGCAATGCCGGCCGCGACACCCGCGGGCAACAACCACGGATCGAAGGTCAGATAAAACTCGAACACGCGCGTCGCCAGCAACCAGCCGATCACCTGCGCGCCGACCGCCGCCATCAAACCCGCCAGCGCGCCCACCGATACGAACTCGGCAACTTGCACCGCGCGCACCTGGCGATGCGAAGCCCCCAGCGCGCGCAGCAGCGCGGATTCTCGCATGCGTTCATCACGCGTGCCGGCCAGCGCGGCATAGAGCACCAGCACGCCGGCCGCCAGCGTGAACGCGAACAGGAACTGCACCGCGCCGATCACCTGCTGCAACACGCGCTGCACCTGCGCGAGAATCGGACCGGTGTCGATCGCCGTGAGGTTCGGATAGGCAGCGATCAGCCCGTCGATGGTCGATTGTTTTTCCGGCGGCAAATGGAAGCTCGTGATGAACGTCGCCGGGAAATCCTGCAAGGCCACCGGCGGCATCAGCACAAAAAAGTTGACCTTGAACGAGCCCCAGTCGAGCTTGCGCACACTCGTCACCGGCGCATCGATCTGCAAACCCGTCACGTCGAAGCGCAGCGTGTCGCCGGGCTTCACATTGATCAGCTTCGCGAGCCCCTGCTCGATCGAAATCTGCGGCGTCTTCGTGTCGCCGTACCACGTGCCGGCAGACAGACGGTTGTCCTCGGGCAGCTCGGTCGTGTACGACAGATTAAATTCGCGGTCGACGAGGCGCCGCGCATCTTCGCCCTTGAACGAATCCGGATTGACCGGCTTGCCGTTGATGGCGATCAAGCGGCCGCGCACCATCGGCGAGAGCACCGTGCCGGGCACGCCATGCGTGTTCAGATACTGCGTGACGGCGTCGCGCTGGTCGGGCTGGATGTCGATGATGAATTCATTCGGCGCGTCGGGCGGTGTCGATTTGCGCCAGCCCGCCACGAGGTCGTCACGCGTCATCGCGATCAGCAACAGGCACATCAGGCCGATGCCGAGCGCGGTGATCTGCAACGCGCTCGCTCCACTGCGCCGCTCCAGCGACGCCAACGCATAACGCCAGCCGATTCCCGCGTTCACGCGCTCGCTGCGCACGAGCCGCGCCGCGCCCCACAGCGCGGCCCGCGCGATGCACGCGAACACCAGCAGTCCGCCGGCGAAGCCGCCCGCGACAATGCCGCCGAGCTTCAACTCGCCCGCCGCGACGATCAGGAGCGCGGCAAACAGCGCGATGCCGAGCGCATAGGCGGCCCAGGCGGTGCGTCCCGCTTCGCCCCATTCGCGACGCAGCACACGCACCGGCGGTACGCGCGTCAGCGGCAACAGCGGCGGCAACGCGAAGCCGAGCAACAAGACGAGGCCGGCCGCGATCCCTTCGAGCGCGGGCCACACGCTTGGGTACGGCAACGCGACGTCGATCAGACTGCCGAGCCACGTCAGCAACGCCATATGCCCCAGATAACCGAGCGCTACGCCGAGCACGCCGCCGATCAAACCCAGCGCGACGAATTCCAGCGTGAACAGCGTGCGCAGCGTCCGCTGACTGACACCGAGGCAACGCATCGCCGCGCAGCCATCCAGATGCCGGCGCATGTACCGATGCGCGGCCATGGCAATCGCGACCGCCGCGAGCAAGGCGGTGAGCAACGAGACCAGGGTGAGGAAGTGGCTCGCCCGGTCGAGCGTCTGACGCACTTGCGGCTGACCGTCTTGCAACGATTCGAGCGCGACGCCGCGCATCTTGCCGCCGTCCACCCTGTCATGCGCGAATTGCGCGAAGCGCGCCACCGAGGCATCCGTGCCCGCCACCAGCAACCGGTACGTCACACGGCTGCCGAAGGTGATGAGGCCGGTCGATTGGACATCGTCGGCACGCAGCATCAAACGCGGGGAAAAATTGACGAACGAGAAGCCACGGTCGAGTTCACGGGTGATGATCGCGCCAATCGAAAAGCTGCGAGTGCCGACCTTCACAACGTCGCCGACATGCAGCTTCAAGGTGTCGAGCAGTGCCTGATCGACCCACACCGTACCCGGCGCCGGAATCGATCGGGCGGCGTGGTCCGCCGCGCCCGGCGCCGCGGCAATCCGCAACGCGCCGCGCAACGGATAACCCGGCGACACCGCCTTGATGGCGGCGAGCCGCGACACCGGCTGTGCGCCGGTCGAGTTGATCATGCTGGGGAAGATTGCCGTGCTGGCGGTGTTCAGACCGAGCGCTTTCGCTTGCTGCGCGAACTGCGGATCGACCGGATGATCGGCGCGGACAATGAAGTCAGCCGCGATCATGCGCCGCGCATCACGCTCAAGACCCTGGTGCAAGCGGTCAGCCAGAAAGCCGACACTCGACAAAGCCGCGACGGCCAGCACCAGCGCCAACAGCAGCATCGTCAGTTCGCCGGCGCGCCAGTCGCGCGCCGTCATGCGGATGGCCTGGCGCAGCACGTCCATGCCGCCCAGCCGGCGCGTCGGCTTTGAATCAGCGCGCGCCGTCGTACTCCTTACGGTATCGCTCAATCGTGCCTGCTCCTGGCAAAACGCGACACCATGTGCGTCGCCATCCCCCGAAAACCGCCTTGCACCCCGCGCCATAGCCGCGGTAACGCCCAACTCGCCAGCATCAGAAAGCCCACCATCAACACTAGAAACAGGAGCGGCACGAACAGCGCAAGCAGCATGCCGCCAAACACGAGACCGTCTTCGGCGGTCGAGGTCACGACATTCGAGACCGGTTCCGGCGACAGATTGATCAGCGCGCGCGTGCCCGCTTTCGCCAGATGCGCGGTGCCTGCCAGCGTGCCGCCGGCGAGCGCCGCGACCGTCAGCAGCGCAGGATCGGCATGGCCGAGCGCGCCGGCCGCCAGCATGGCGCCAGCCGGAATGCGGATAAAGGTATGGATCGCGTCCCATAACGAATCGAACGCGGGGATTTTGTCGGCGAGAAATTCCGTGATCGTCAGCACGCCGGCCACACCGATGACCCACGGCGAAGACAGGGCAGACAGCGTGTCGGGTAGATGGACGAGGCCCAGACGCGCGAACACGCCGGCCAGCAGGACTGTCAAATAGAGGCGCAGGCCGCTGCCCCATGAGAGGCCCGCCGCAAGCGAAAGTGATTCAAGCATGGCCGCCTCCAGGCGCGCTGTGCGTGCCGGGCGCTTCGACGGGCAAGGGAAAGGGAACCGCCGCACCGAAGTCGTCAGACCCGCGCCAAGCCGGCCGCGCCAAATGGGCCGCGGGCAATTTCAGGTTGGATTCAATCTCATTATAGCCACGTTAATTCGCAGAACGCAGAGCGGCGAACAAATGGCGCCCGCCAAGGGCGTCTGGCTGGGGCTCAATTGGTGCCCAATTGGCGCCGGTTGGCGTGCGATTGGCGTCCAGTCGGCGCGCAGTGCGAGCACACTCGCACTTCACTACTCCGGCTGAATATCAAAGGCTCAATGCCCTGACGACAGCTTCAACCCGATCAATCCGATCACGATCAGCGCCGCGCTCGCCACTCGCGCGGCCGTCAGGGCCTCGCCCATCATGACGATGCCGAAGATGAACGCGCCGACCGCACCGATCCCCGTCCATACGGCGTAGGCCGTACCGAGCGGCAACTGGCGCATCGCCATGGCGAGCAGGACAAAGCTGCCGAGCGCGGTCACCACCGTGAATACGGAGGGCCAGAGCCGGGTGAAACCTTCGGAGGTTTTGAGACCGGCCGCCCACGCGACTTCGAGCAAACCGGCAATCAACAGAAGAAACCAGGACACTAGACGGCTCCATGGTCAGATGGGGCCGTCCCCGTTCGTAGCGGATGCGTAAGGTCGTCCTTACGGTCAGAAATTGTACCAAAATAGTGCACGACTCCGCTGCGGTGAGCAGCCGTAAGGCTCAGCGGGCATCTCGCAAGCGAGAGTGAGCACGCGCCGCCTGGCTTGCGAGCAACTCGTGCACGAACCCCACTTGTAAACTCAACAAGCACCTCGGGCAACGCTAAACCGCTCCCACCAGCCGGTATCCCACGCCGGTTTCCGTCACGATATGCTCCGGTTGCGCCGGATCGCGTTCCAGTTTCCCGCGCAGATGCGCCATGTAGATACGCAGATAGTGATGGCTCTCGACATGCGATGGCCCCCACACCTCGCGTAGCAATTGCCGGTGCGTCAGCACACGGCCGGCGTGACGCACCAGCGTCGCGAGCAGGCGGTATTCGATCGGCGTCAGATGGACGGCGACGCCGTCGCGGCTCACCTGACGCAAGGCCAGATCGACCGTCACCGCGCCGAAGCGCACCACCGGCGATTCATTCGCGCCGCCCTGATTGCGCCGCCGCATATGCGCGCGGATGCGCGCCAGCAGTTCGGAGACACCGAACGGCTTGGTGAGGTAATCGTCCGCTCCGGCGTCGAGCGCCGCGACTTTCTCGGTTTCCTGGGTGCGCGCCGACAGCACGATCACCGGCAACTCGCTCCAGCCACGCAGTTCACGAATCACATCGAGACCGTCGGTGTCGGGCAGCCCGAGATCGACGATGATGAGATCGGGTTTGCGCGTCGCGGCTTCGACGAGACCTTGCTTACCGGTCTCGGCGTCGTGCACGACGATGCCCTCGCCTTCCAGCGCCGTTCGCACGAAGCGGCGAATCTGCTTTTCGTCTTCAATCAGGACGACTGTGATGCTCGGGTCACTCATGGTTTGGCTTGGAATGCTGGATAAGAGTTGAATCGAGATCGGGCAACGCGTCGGCGCCTTCGTCTTCCAGCGCATCCGGTGCTTCGGGCGGCGTTTCCACCGGCAGCGTGAACCAGAAGCGCGCGCCTTCGACGCGGCCGTCCGCGGATAAGCGATTGAGCGCGCCGATTGTACCGCCATGCGCTTCGACGATCGCGCGGCAGATCGCGAGACCGAGGCCGATGCCCGGCTTGGCCGACTCCTTCTCGCCGCGCGTGAATTTCTCGAACACACGCGCTTCCATGCCGGCCGGCAGACCCGGCCCGGTATCGTCGACCGCGACGCGCACGAACGACTTGCCGTCCGCGTCGAGGCCTTGCGCGCTGATTGTCAAAGGCGTATCCGGCGCGGTGTATTTAGCGGCATTCTCGAACAGGTTCGAGAACAGCCGTTCCATCAGCACGGCGTCCAGATGCAGCAGCGGCAAATCCGCGGGCAGCTTCACCTGCACCGGATGATTCGCCAGCACGCGTTTGCATGCCCGCAGCGCGGCGCCTACGGTTTCTTCGAGCAGCGTCCATTGCTGGTTCAATTGCAGGCTGCCTGCCTGCAAGCGCGCCATGTCGAGCAGATTAGTGACGATGCCGGTCATGCGCAGCGCTTCTTCGTGGATCGCTTCGACGAGATCGTCGCCGGGTTGCACACCGGGATGCGCCTCACGCGATTGCGCCAGCATCGACGAGAAGCCGACGATCGTCGTCAACGGCGTACGCAAATCATGCGAGATGGCCGACAGCAGCGAATTGCGCAAGCGCTCCGATTCCATATTGACGAGCGCGTCGCGCGCGATGTCGACGTAGTGCACGCGCTCGAGAGCCAGCGCGATCTGCGCGGCGAACGCGTCGAGCATGCGTTGCTGCTCGGGCACGTCCAGCTCGCGTTCGTCGCGCATCACGACCGCGAGCACGCCGCGCGTGCGCATCGGCGCCTTCAGCGGCAAGTACAGCGCGGCGGCGGCCGGCAGCGTGTCGGTGCCTTGCCCGGCAGGCTTCTGCTGATCGTAGACCCATTGGCCGACGTCGCTATCGAGCAGTTCGCCTTCGAGCGTGATGGCCGCGTCGGGGTCTTCGATCTTCTGCTTCACCTGATCGGCGCTGTCCGGCAACAGGATCGCCACGCGCGCGCCGAACACTTCGCTCACATGCCGGCTGCCGATGCCGACGATCTGCTCGGTGGTGAGCGCCGCCGCGAGTTCACGCGCCATGGCGTACATCGCGCCGGTGCGTTGCTCGCGGCGCCGCGCGACACTCGCCTCACGGCGCAAGCTCGAGGTGAGATGGCTGATGACGAGCGAAGTCAGCAGCATGCCGAAGAAGGTCAGCAGATACTGCGTATCGGACACCGACAGCGACATGCGCGGCGGCACGAAGAAGAAATCGAACGCGGCCACGCTCATGAACGACAGGACGACGCCCGGCCCGCGGCCCAGCTTCACGGCGGTAAAGATCACGCCGAGCAGGTACAGCATGACGAGGTTGGCCAGATCGATACGGTCGATCAACTGGCTCGACAGCAGCGTAATGGCCGCGCAAATCGCCAGCGCGATACCGTAAGCGCGCGGCGGCGAGCGGCGTTCGCGCGCCGTGCTCAACACCTCGCGCCATGCGTTGGCAGTGGTGTTCAGCAAGCGCCGATGCTCGCCGCCGTCACGTTCCGACGAGGCGCGAATCAGCGTGAGGTCGAGATCGCCCGCGCGTTCGGCGATGCGCTCGCCGAGCGGCCGGCGCAGCCAGCGCATGAAACCGGTGCGGGCCGAAGCGCCGGCCACCAGCTTGGAGACGTTGCGTGCCTGGGCGTAACCGATCAGGGCGGCGACCGCATCGGTAGCCGCAAGCGTCGCGGTTTCGGCACCGAGTTCGGCGGCAAGCTTCAGGGCGTTCAGCGTGCGTTCGCGGCGGGCATCGGGCAAGCGCTGCAACGCGGGCGTTTCCACGTAGACGGCGATCCAGTCGGCCTTCAGGCTGGCGGCGAGGCGCGCTGCGGCCCGCACCAGCATCGGCGCTTCCGGCCCCGGGCCCACACACACCAGCAAGCGCTCACGCGCCTGCCAGATCCGCTGGATCGAACGATCGGCGCGATATTCCCGCATCTGCGCATCGACACGGTCCGCTGTGCGGCGCAAGGCCAGCTCGCGCAGCGCGATCAGATTGCCCTTGCGAAAGAAGTTGCGCACCGCCCGCTCGGCCTGCTGCGGCAAATACACCTTGCCGTCGCGCATCCGGTCGAGCAGTTCCTCGGCGGGCAGGTCGACCAGCGTGACTTCGTCGGCGCGATCGAACACGCGGTCGGGCACCGTCTCCCAGACGCGGATGCCGGTGATCTGGCCGACCACGTCGTTCAGGCTTTCGAGGTGCTGAACGTTGACCGTGGTGTAGACGTCGATGCCCGCGTCGAGCAGTTCGTAGACGTCCTGCCAGCGCTTCAGATGCCGTGCGCCCTGCACGTTCGAATGCGCGAGTTCGTCGACCAGAATCAGTTGCGGTTTGCGGGCGAGCGCGGCGTCGAGATCGAACTCGCCGAGCTTGCGGCCGCGATACTCGATATGCGCGAGCGGCAGCACGTCGAGGCCTTCGAGCAGCGCAGCGGTTTCGCTGCGGCCGTGGGTTTCGGCGATGCCGACCACCACGTCCGCGCCTTCATCGGCACGGCGCCGCGCGGCCTGCAACATTGCATAGGTCTTGCCGACACCCGCCGACGCGCCGAAGAAAATCTTCAGCCTGCCTCGCTGACGTTTCTCTTCGTCGCGTTGCAGCTTGTCGAGCAGTTCATCAGGATCGGGGCGGTTCATGCTCAATGGTTTTCATAGTAAGGCGAGCGATAGTGCGTGCATGGTGGCACGGCGGCGGCCGGGCCGCAATTGGCTGAGGAAATGACAGCGGCAATGGCAGCCGTGCCGCCCGCCGATCAAGTGGTGCTACACGTGCGCCAGGCGGCCTGCCACCACAGCGGGCGCGAAAACAAATAGAAGGCGGCGCCGCATGGACGCCGCCTCCTCGGGTCACCGCCATCGAGATCGCTTATTGACGCTTGTTAGCGTTCGGCGACCCTCAACCGTGTTTCATCTCATCCAGTGCCAGATTCAGTTGCAGCACATTCACGCGCGGCTCACCCAGAATACCGAACTGGCGGCCGCTCGTATAACGATCGACCAGCGCCTGCACGTCGTTCGTGGTGAGCTTGCGCGCCTTGGCAACGCGTTCGATCTGATAAGCGGCGGCTGCCGGGCTGATCTCCGGATCGAGACCGCTGCCCGAAGACGTCACCAGATCGACCGGCACCGGATTCGACATATCCGTGCCGGCAGCCTTCAACGCGTCGATACGGCCTTTGACCTCATCGAGCAGCGCCGGGTTGGTCGGTCCGAGGTTCGAACCAGACGAGCCCTGCGCGTTGTACGGCATCGGGCTGGTCGCCGACAGACGGCCCCAGAAGTACTGCGGCGCATCGAACTGCTGGCCGATCAGCTTCGAGCCGACCACCTTGCCGCCCTGCTCGAGCAGGCTGCCGTTGGCCTGATCGGGGAAAGCCGCCTGACCGACCGCAGTCATCACGGCGGGATAAGCAAGTCCGGTGAGGGCGGTCAGCACCGCGAAAATCACGATCAACGGACGGAACAGATTTTTCATGATGAATAATTCCTCTTAAACAGCCGCTTCTCAAACCCAGCCGAATGCGGCCAGCACCATATCGATCAGCTTGATGCCGATGAACGGCACGATGATCCCGCCCAAACCGTAGACCAGCAGATTGCGGCGCAGCAGAATCGCCGCGCCCAGCGCCCGGTACTTCACGCCTTTGAGTGCCAACGGAATCAGCAGCACGATGATCAGCGCATTGAAAATCACCGCCGACATGATTGCGGAGGCCGGCGTGGCCAGATGCATCACGTTCAGCGCGTTCAGTGCCGGGTAAGTGGTGGCGAACGCAGCCGGAATAATCGCGAAGTACTTGGCGACGTCGTTGGCAATCGAGAACGTGGTCAGCGAGCCGCGCGTCATCAGCATCTGCTTGCCGATCTCGACGATCTCGATCAGCTTGGTCGGATTCGAATCGAGGTCGACCATGTTGCCGGCTTCTTTCGCGGCCTGCGTGCCGGTATTCATCGCCACCGCGACGTCGGCCTGGGCGAGCGCCGGGGCGTCGTTGGTGCCGTCGCCGGTCATCGCGACCAGACGACCTTCCGCCTGGTGCGCGCGAATCGTCGCGAGCTTCGCTTCCGGCGTGGCTTCGGCGAGGAAATCGTCGACGCCGGCTTCTGCTGCGATCGCTGCGGCGGTGAGCCGGTTGTCGCCGGTCACCATGATGGTCTTGATACCCATCTTGCGCAGTTCGGCAAAGCGTTCCTTGATGCCGCCCTTCACCACGTCCTTCAGTTCGATCACGCCGAGCACGCGTGCGCCCTGCTCGCCTTTCTCGGCGACCACCAGCGGCGTGCTGCCGCGACGTGCGACTTCGGCCACTGCCGCGCTGACTTCGTTCGGGAAACGGCCGCCATTCGCTTCGACGTAGTTCTTCACTGCATCGGACGCGCCCTTGCGGATTTCACGGCCCGGCAGATCGACACCGCTCATCCGCGTTTGCGCCGTGAACGCCAGGAATTGGGCGTGCAGCGAAGCCATATCGCGTTGACGGATGTTGAAACGCTGCTTGGCCAGCACGACGATGCTGCGGCCTTCCGGCGTTTCGTCGGCGAGCGACGAAAGCTGGGCGGCGTCCGCCAGCGCTTCTTCGGTCAGGCCCGGCGCCGGCACGAACTGCGATGCCTGGCGGTTACCGAGCGTGATCGTGCCGGTCTTGTCGAGCAACAGCACGTCGACGTCGCCGGCGGCTTCCACCGCGCGGCCCGAGGTGGCGATCACGTTCGCCTGCATCATGCGGCTCATACCGGCCACACCGATCGCCGACAACAGTCCGCCGATGGTGGTCGGAATCAGACACACCAGCAGTGCGACCAGCGCGGTAATCGTCACCACGTGGCCCGCTTTTGCAGCTTCGACGGAGAACATCGAGAACGGCAGCAGCGTCGCCGTGGCGAGCAGCATCACGATGGTCAGCGCGACCAGCAGAATCGTCAGCGCGATTTCGTTCGGCGTCTTCTGACGCTTCGCGCCTTCGACCATGGCGATCATGCGGTCGAGGAAGGCTTCGCCCGGATTGGCCGTCACCCGCACGACGATCCAGTCCGACAGCACGCGCGTGCCGCCCGTCACCGACGAAAAGTCGCCGCCCGATTCGCGGATCACCGGTGCGGATTCACCCGTGATCGCCGATTCGTCGACCGACGCGACACCGTCGATCACTTCACCGTCGGCCGGAATCACGTCGCCCGTTTCGACCAGCACGACGTCGCCTTTACGCAGATCGGACGCCGTCACAATGCGGATCGGCGACTTCGGATGCGGCTCGTTGAGCTTCTTGGCCATCACGTCTTTCTTCGCGCTGCGCAGCGACGCGGCCTGGGCCTTGGAACGGCCTTCGGCGAGCGCCTCCGCGAAGTTCGCGAACAGCACCGTGAACCACAGCCACAAGGTGACCGCGAGAATGAAACCCGCGGGCGCCTCGGCCTGGCCGCCAAGCGCGGCGATCCACAGAATGGTCGTCAGAATGCTGCCGACGTACACGCAGAACATCACCGGATTGCGGAACTGCGTGCGCGGCGTGAGCTTTTTGAAGGAGTCCACGATCGCCGGGCGCAGCAGCGCCGGGTCGAACATGGACCTGGTTGCGTTATGTTCAGTCATTGAATCCTCGAATTTCCCGTTACGCGTCACTTATGCCTGTGCACTCACTGGTCTTGCGTCATCTCGACGGGGCGCCTCAATGGGCGCCCATCATGATCAGATGTTCGACACCAGGACCGAGCGCGAGCGCAGGCACATAAGTCAGCGCGCCGACCAGCAGCACCGTGCCGAGCAGCAGCACGACGAACAGCGGGCCATGAGTCGGCAGCGTGCCGCCGGTCACACCGATGCGCTTCTTGGCCGCGAGCGAGCCCGCAATCGCCAGCACCGGGATGACCGTGCCGAAGCGCCCGAACCACATCGCGATCGCCGTCAGCCAGTTGTAGAACGGCGTGCTCACCGTCAGACCAGCAAACGCACTACCGTTGTTGTTCGCAGCCGAGCTGAACGCGTAGAGGATTTCGGAGAAACCGTGCGCGCCGGGGTTCGCGATACCCGCCTTGCCGGCATCGGTCAGCACCGCGATCGACGTACCCACCAGCACCAGCAGCGGCGTGAGCAGCACCACGATCGACACCATCTTCATTTCATACGCTTCGATCTTCTTGCCGACGTATTCCGGCGTGCGGCCGATCATCAGGCCCGCCACGAACACCGCCAGCATCGCGAACACGAGCATGCCGTACATACCGGAACCCACGCCGCCGAAGATCACTTCGCCGAGTTGTATCAACAGCATCGGATAGAGGCCGCCGATCGGCGTCAGCGAGTCGTGCGTGTTAGCCACCGCGCCGCACGAAGCCGCCGTGGTCGCCACCGTGAAGATGCCCGACTGCGCGATACCGAAGCGCGTTTCCTTGCCTTCCGCATTACCGCCCGACTGCAACGCAGTCGCCGATTGATCGACATGCAACGCCGTCAACGCCGGATTACCCGATTGCTCGGCGCTGATCTCGCCGAACACGCACACGCTGAAGGCGATCGCCATCGTCGCGAGCACGGCCACGCCCTGCTTGCGGTCCATGATCATCCGGCCGAACACCAGCGCGAGCGACGCGGGGATGAGCAGCATCGAGAAGATCTGCAGGAAGTTCGAGAACGGTGTCGGGTTTTCGTACGGATGCGCCGAGTTGCCGTTAAAGAAGCCGCCACCGTTGGTGCCGAGCATCTTGATCGCTTCCTGCGAGGCAACCGGGCCCATCGCGAGGGTCTGCGTCTTCACCGGCGTGTCGACCGTCACTGCATTGCCCTTGGCATCCTTCACGGGATTGCCTTGTGCATCGAGCTTCGGTGCGGCGTAGGTGGTGGTCTGCAGCGTCGGCACGTCTTCATATGCCTTGAAGTTCTGGATCACGCCCTGGCTCATCAGAACCGCAGCGACGATCACCGACATCGGCAGCAACACGTACAGCGTCACCCGCGTAAGGTCGACCCAGAAGTTGCCGATGGTCTGCGCGGTATGACGCGCGAAGCCGCGAATCAACGCAATCACCACCACAATGCCGGTGGCCGCGGAGAAGAAGTTCTGCACGGTCAGGCCGAGCATCTGCGTCAGATAGCCAACGGTTTGCTCAGGCGTGTAATCCTGCCAGTTCGTGTTGGTCACGAAGCTGACCGCCGTATTGAACGCGCCGTCCACCGTCATCGGGCCGAACTGCTGCGGATTGCCCGGCAGCCAGCCTTGCACGCGCAACAGCACGTAAAGGAACAGCACGCCGAGCACGTTGAACGCGATCGTGGCGATCGCGTAGTGCTTCCAGCTCATTTCCGTCGACGGATCGACGCCCGCAATGCGATACAGCAAGCGTTCGAGCGGGCCGCCAAAGCGGACCACGCGCGAAGTACCGTCCATCACATTGGTCAGATAGCGGGACATCGGCACCGCGGCTAGCAGCAGCACGACGATGAAGAGGCCCGCTTGCAGGACATTGTTCGAGTTCATTCAATGTCCTCCGCGCGCAACAGCGCATAGACCAGGTACACAAACAACAGCGCGGTAGCCGCGCCCGACAACCAGAGAATCCAGTTCATCACCGCGCTCCCTGACCGCGCCGGAACTGCATCAACTTCTCGCAGCCGGCAATCAATGCAAAGGTCAGCGCGGAAAACAGCACCAGCCCCCCGACATACAGCACATCCATCTTGTTCTCCACTCACGGACTTTGGATGGGTGCAACGTTATGCCGATCCGCGTAAAGGGCAGGTCAAAGATTTGAGATGGAGTGTAAAAATCGCGTAAACGGAAAAGGCCGTTCCATCGGGGACGGAACGGCCTTGTGGCGGCGGGGTATGGGTTTGCGGTATTTCGCGGCCGCCTGGATGCCACACACAGCGGCGTCATGGCGCGGCGGTTTTTACACCCGCGCGATGCGCCGCCCTGGGTTCATGGCATGAGAGCTTACGGCAGCAGAACCGTCGAGCCTGTAGTGCGACGGCCTTCGAGATCCGCGTGTGCGCGGCCGACATCCGCCAGCGCATGACGCTGGTTGATGCTCGTCTTCACCTTGCCCGACACCAGCACGTCGAACAGCTCGGCGGACATTGCCTCGTAGTCGCTGCGTTTGGCGATATAGGTAAAGAGCGTCGGGCGCGTAAAGAACAGCGAACCGCGTCCGGCGAATTCCGACGAATCGATCGGCGGCAACGGTCCTGACGCATTGCCGAAGCTCACGAACATGCCGAGCGGCGCGAGGCAATCGAGCGAGCCGGTAAACGTGTCCTTACCGATCGAGTCGTACACCACCGGCACACCCGCGCCGTTGGTGATCTCACGCACGCGCTTGGTGAAGTTCTCGCGCGTGTAGACGATGGCGTGGTCGCAGCCGTGCGCTTTGGCGATCTCGGCCTTTTCGTCGGAGCCGACCGTGCCGATCACCGTCGCACCCAATGCCTTCGCCCATTGGCACACCAGCAGGCCGACGCCGCCGGCCGCGGCCTGGATCAGGATCGTGTCGCCGGCCTTCACGGGATACGTGCGGCGCAGCAGATATTGCGCCGTCAGCCCTTGCAGCATGACAGAAGCCGCCTGTTCGTCGCTCAACGCGTCCGGCACCTTGACGACTTGCGCCGCCGACAGCACGCGCTCCTGGGCATAGGCGCCAGGCGGACGCGCCACGTATGCCACGCGATCGCCCGCTTTGAAACCGCTCACGCCTGTGCCGACCGCGGTGACTTCACCCGCCGCCTCCATACCGAGGCCACCGGGCAGCGGCAGCGGATACAGGCCCGTGCGGAAATACACGTCGATATAGTTCAGCCCAACCGCGTTCTGCTTGATGCGGATCTCGCCCGCGCCTGGCTCGCCTACCTCCACGTCGACCCATTTCATCACCTCCGGGCCGCCGGTTTTATCGAATCGGACTGCTTTAACCATCATATCTCCTTGGTGTGTGACGCCGATTGACCGCCCAACATGCGCGCATTCAAACCTGCTGCGTGAGGCGCAAGGTCAGCACGTCGAGAATCATTCGCGCGGTCGAAATGTTCGTGGCGCAGGGAATGTTGTGAACGTCGCAGGCACGCACCAGCGCGTTGATATCCGGTTCGTGCGGCTGCGGCGTCATCGGGTCGCGCAGGAAAATCACCATGTCCACCCGCCCTTCCGCGAGCTGCGCGCCGATCTGCAAGTCGCCGCCATGCGGGCCGGACAGCATGCGTTCGACCGTGAGACCGTGCGCGTCACCGATGCGCGTGCCGGTCGTGCCGGTCGCGACGATCTCGCAACGCCTGAGCGTATCGACGTATTCGCCGGCCAGTTTGACGATGTCGTTTTTCTTGTGATCGTGCGCGATCAGCGCGATGCGGGTGCTCATGACGTAAGACTCCTGAAACCGCTGTGATTGTGGTTGTTGTAGTGAGAGTGATGCCGTTGCTTCGAAACGTGACCGTTCAGAACGTACCGGGGTAAGTGCCGCCGTCGATCAGCCAGTTCTGACCGGTGATGTAGCCGGCATGCACGCTGCACAGGAACGCACAGGCACGGCCGAATTCGTCGCGATTGCCGAAACGGCCGGCGGGGATCGTCTTCATGCGCTGCTTGCGCGCATCGTCGACGGAAATGTTTTGCGCCTTGGCTTGCGCCGCGAAGGTGGTGGCGATGCGGTCGGTGTCGAAGATGCCCGGCAACAGGCTGTTGATCGTCACGCCCGAGGAGGCCACCTTGCTGCGCGCGAGACCCGCGATGAACCCGGTCAGGCCCGAGCGCGCACCGTTCGACAAGCCGAGCACGTCGATCGGCGCCTTCACGGCGGAACTCGTGATATTGACGATGCGCCCAAAGCCGCGCTCGCTCATCCCGTCGATGGTCGCGCGGATCAGCTCGATCGGCGTGAGCATGTTGCTCTCCAGCGCGCGGATCCAGTCTTCGTGCGTGAAGTTGCGGAAGTCGCCCGGCGGCGGGCCGCCCGCGTTGTTGACCAGAATGTCCGGCTGCGGACACGCGGCGAGCGCCGCGGCGCGTCCTTCCGGCGTGGTGATGTCGCATGCCACTGTTGTCACTTCCACGCCGCTTTGCTTGCGGATTTCGGCGGCGGTCGCCTCCAGCGTCTCAGCCGTGCGCGCGACGATCGTCAGATTGACGCCTTCGGCTGCCAGCGCTTCCGCGCAGCCGCGCCCCAAACCCTTGCTGGCCGCGCAAACCAGCGCGGTGCGTCCTGCGATTCCCATGTCCATGTTTGTATCCTCGTGACGTGAATGTGCGCGTGCTTGTGACTCGCTTGTGACTTGATTGCGACCCGGTCGTGGCCCGGTCGCGCCTTTCGTGATTCGCTCGTAGTCCGGCTGCGGGCCATTTGTGCCCCCGTCGTGGCCACGGCCGTGCCCCCCGTGCCCCCGTGTCGCCGTGTCGCCGTGTCGCCGTGTCGCCGACGAAGGCCGCCCGATCGCAGCCACGTTTCCCCGATTCTAGAAGAATCGGTGCCGGACTGCCCCGGGCCGCTGCAATCTCCGGTATCTTCCGGCGGCACTCTTTCGATAAACTTGCGGCGTGGCGTGCCCCGCCGGCTGTATTTTCAGCCGGCGCCAGCCGCCGATCCGATACCGGAGCCGATCCCTTTTTCCGCCGCTTGCGCCCCCGCCATGACTCAGGACAGCCGCTTTCCCAATCTTTTCATCCTCGATCACCCGCTGATCCAGCACAAGCTGTCGCATATGCGCGACCGGGACACCTCGACGCGCACGTTCCGCGAACTGCTGCGCGAGATCACGCTGCTGATGGGCTACGAGATCACCCGCAACCTGCCGATGACCACGCGCCGCCTCACCACGCCGCTGGTCGAAATCGACGCGCCGGTGATCGCCGGCAAAAAGCTGGCGATCGTGCCGGTACTGCGGGCCGGCATCGGCATGTCGGACGGCCTGCTGGAGCTGGTGCCGTCGGCGCGCGTGGGCCACATCGGCGTGTATCGCGCCGAGGACCATCGCCCGGTCGAGTATCTGGTGCGCCTGCCGGATCTGGAAGACCGCGTGTTCATTCTGTGCGATCCGATGGTCGCGACCGGTTACTCGGCTGTGCACGCGGTAGACGTGCTCAAGCGCCGCAACGTGGCGGGCGAGAACATCTTGTTCCTCGCGCTGGTGGCCGCGCCGGAAGGCGTGCAGGTGTTCCAGGACGCGCATCCGGACGTCAAGCTGTACGTGGCCTCGCTCGATTCGCACCTGAACGAGCACGCGTACATCGTGCCGGGTCTCGGCGACGCCGGCGACCGCCTGTTCGGCACGAAAAACTGACAGCAGCCCGGAGAGACAGCGGACGGACGCAGACGACGCGGAGCAACGCCGCCGTGCCTGCGCCCGCTACGCGAGCAGATGCCTATGCGGGCACAATCGACAACTCGAGGCGTTTGCCCAGCGCGGCGAGCGCGGACGCAATCGTGTCGATCTTCGTGACGTGACCGAGGTCGATCACGCGCTGGATATCTTGCGCACGGGTATGAAGGCGCCTCGCCAGTTCTGCGGCCGACACTTTTTGTGCCAGCATTTCGTTGAGCAGCAGCACCTTCGCCGCCAGGCTGGCGGGCAATTCGATCAGTTCTTCGCCACGCCGCGCCTTTGATGGCAACGGAACCTGACGCTTGTCTTCAAAGTAGAAATCCATTGCCGTCGCCAAGGCGTCCGCCGCCATTTCGCGTGCTTCTTCGAGCGTTGCGCCCGAGGTCAGGGCCTCGGGAATGTCGCGAAAGGAAACGGTCAAGCCGGCTTCGTCTGGTTCGATGCGGGCGGGGTAGCGAAACATAGGTAACTCTCCGTGGTCCCTTGACGGGAAAAGCCTGGGCGACGATGAAGCCCCTTGCGGGGCTTGCCTCTATTTGCATTTCAGTTGTTTGAGAATTACTTTGCGAAGCGGCTCCGAATCTCGTGAGCGGGATGCCTCGGCAGTGTGGTCTGCCGACCGTTCAGATACACCTTCAAATGTTTGCTGCCTTGTTCGAAAGTCGCCCCCTGGTCAGCGAGCCAACGTCTGAACTCGCTTTGCTTCACCGGCCCTCCTGTGTTCATGAACACAAAGTCGAATATAAACAAAAATGTTTATTTCAACAAGGCCGGCGATGCCGTTCGGGCGTGGCGCGCGGCGTCCAGCCGCTCCAAAAGACGCGCGTGGTGCCTACTTTCGGCTCATCCGGCCTCTGCCGCACCCCCGCGCCGTGATAAAATTCGAATCCGCTCAAAGAGCGGCTCAACTTGCACAACTGCCTGGCGCATCGCGCCTTTACGCGGGGCTTGCCGGAACTGGCGCGGCGTTTTCAGCCCGCTAGCCGCACCGCCTGGCCCCAACCGCGCTGCAACCGGTCCCGCTAGCCGCGGCGCAACCGGACACAGCCGGGCGTTATCAAGCTGAAACTGTCTGAATCGAGGCGCAAGATCGCAATCAGGATCGCAGTCGCAAGCGCCCGACATCGCAACGACAATTGCACTATGCGTGCGCCCCGCTGGCGCGCGCGATGGAGAAAGGTATGGCGGGTCATTCGAAATGGGCCAACATCAAGCATAAGAAAGCAGCGGCCGACGCCAAGCGCGGCAAGGTCTGGACGCGGCTCATCAAGGAAATCCAGGTCGCGGCCCGCATGGGTGGCGGCGACATCGACTCGAATCCGCGTCTGCGGCTCGCCGTCGAAAAGGCGTACGACGCCAACATGCCGAAAGATAACGTCAACCGCGCGATCCAGCGCGGTGTGGGCGGCGTGGACGGCGCAAACTACGAAGAAATCCGCTACGAAGGCTACGGCATCGGCGGCGCGGCGGTGATCGTGGACACCATGACCGACAACCGCACCCGTACGGTGGCGGACGTGCGTCACGCGTTCTCGAAGAACGGCGGCAACATGGGCACGGACGGCTCGGTGTCGTTCATGTTCGATCACGTCGGCCAGTTCCTGTTCGCGCCCGGCACGGCTGAAGACAAGCTGATGGAAGCCGCGCTCGAAGCCGGCGCTGACGACGTCGTCACGAATGAAGACGGCAGTATCGAAGTGCTGTGCCCGCCGAACGATTTCCCGAAGGTGAAGACCGCGCTTGAAGCCGCGGGCTTCAAGGCCGAGTTGGCCGAGGTGACGATGAAACCTCAGACGGAAGTCGAATTCACCGGCGACGACGCGGTGAAAATGCAGAAGCTGCTCGACGCGCTGGAGAGTCTGGACGACGTGCAGGAAGTCTATACAAACGCGGCGATCGCCGACGAATGAGCGTGCCCCGGCGGCGGGCTGTATCTGACGCTTTGCGCGTGGATCGGCATTGAATCACGCCTGCGCCTCCGGTAAGCCTCGCGGCTACTGAGCGGGCGTTGGTTTATGCCCTTCCGCACCGTTGCCACTCGGGTTCGCTATGTGCCCTGCGCCGCTCTCTGGCTGCGGGCCCATTGCAAACCTCGCTGTTATTCCACGGCTGAGCGTGATGCTTCAGCCGTTTATGGTTTTTAAGTCTCGGGGATTCACATGAAGTTACTCGTCGTCGGTTCCGGCGGTCGCGAACATGCGCTCGCATGGAAGCTCGCGCAATCGCCGCGGGTCCAGCTCGTCTACGTTGCGCCCGGCAACGGCGGCACGGCCCAGGACGAGCGTCTGCGCAACATCGACATCACCGATCCTGCCGCGCTCGCCGATTTCGTCGAGAAAGAACAGGTCGCCTTCACGCTGGTCGGGCCGGAAGGTCCGCTCGCCGCGGGTATCGTCAACCTGTTCCGCTCGCGCGGTCTGAAGATTTTCGGACCGAGCAAGGAAGCCGCGCAGCTCGAAAGCTCGAAGGATTTTGCCAAGGCGTTCATGAAGCGTCATGCGATCCCGACCGCCGAATACGAAACGTTCGCCGACGTGGCCGCCGCGCACGCGTATCTGGACGCCAAGGGCGCGCCGATCGTGATCAAGGCCGACGGCCTCGCCGCCGGCAAGGGCGTGGTGGTCGCGCAAACGCTGGAAGAAGCGCACGCCGCGGTCGACATGATGCTGTCGGACAACAAGCTGGGCGATGCCGGCGCGCGTGTCGTGATCGAGGAATTCCTCGCCGGCGAGGAAGCGAGTTTCATTGTGATGGTGGATGGCAAGCATGTGCTGGCGCTCGCCTCGAGCCAGGACCACAAGCGTCTGCTCGACGCCGATCAGGGCCCGAACACGGGCGGCATGGGCGCCTACTCGCCCGCGCCGATCGTCACGCCGCAACTGCATGCACGCGTGATGCGCGAGATCATCCAGCCGACCGTGCGTGGCATGGAGAAAGAAGGCATCCGCTTCACCGGCTTCCTGTACGCCGGTCTGATGATCGACGCACAAGGCAACCCGAAGACGCTCGAATTCAACTGCCGGATGGGCGACCCGGAAACGCAGCCGATCATGGCGCGCCTGAAGGGCGACTTCTCGAAGGTGGTCGAGCAGGCAATTGCCGGCACGCTGAACACGATCGAACTGGAATGGGACCGCCGCACCGCGTTGGGCGTCGTGCTCGCGGCGCACAACTATCCGGACACGCCGAGAAAGGGCGACCGGATCAGTGATATTCCGGCAGAGACCGATGATTCGGTCACGTTCCACGCCGGCACCACGCTCGCGGACGGCAAGCTGACCACCTCGGGCGGCCGCGTGTTGTGCGTGGTCGGTCTGGCGGATTCGGTGCGCAGCGCGCAATCGGTCGCGTACGAGACGATCAACCAGATCTCGTTCGACGGCATGCAATATCGCCGCGACATCGGCTACCGTGCATTGAACCGCAAGCACGACGCCAAGACAGAAGGCAAGCACTAAGCCACATCCCCACTCGCCCGCGTGCGGCGCCAACGGCGCTACACTGCGGATTTCGCGGTCGTAGCCGCGCCCACCGCACCATGTGGGCGCCCCGGGTCGAGCGGCATTCACCCGGCGCGAACAAATGTGCCGCCGCGCCTTCGCAGGAGCAGGAACATCCTGACGAAGGCCCGGCCGTTGCCCTTCACGAAGAACCCGTGGCACGTCGAGCGTGCCGCCCTCAGCATCTGCATTCATGACCGATTCGACCTATGACGCACAGGCCGTGCGCAGCTGGCTGCAAGGCCTGCAAACGCATATCGCGGACACACTCGGCGCGTTCGACGGTAAGCCGTTCGCGACCGACGCGTGGCAGCGCGGCCCCGGCGAAAAGCTGCGCGGCGGCGGCTGCACGCGGATTCTGGAAGGCGGCAACGTCTTCGAACGCGCCGGCATCGGCTTCTCGGACGTAGCGGGCGACACGCTGCCCGGTTCGGCGAGCGCCGCGCGCCCGCAACTGGCCGGCCGTGGTTTCGAAGCCATGGGCGTCTCGCTCGTGCTGCACCCGCACAATCCGCACTGCCCGACCGTGCATATGAACGTGCGTCTGCTGGTTGCAACCAAAGCCGGCGAAGAGCCGGTGTTCTGGTTCGGCGGCGGCATGGATCTGACGCCGTACTACGGCTACGAGGAAGACGCGCAGCATTTCCATCGTGTCTGCCGCGACGCGCTGCAGCCTTATGGTGCGGACCTCTACCCGAGTTTCAAGCGCTGGTGCGACGAGTATTTCTTCCTCAAGCACCGCAACGAACCGCGTGGCATTGGCGGGATTTTCTTTGACGATTTCTCGGCGCTGGGCTTCGATCAATCGTTCGCGATGCTGAAAAGCGTCGGCGAGGGATTCCTCAAAGCGTACCTGCCGATCATCGAAAAGCGCCGCAACATTCCGTACGGCGAAGCCGAGCGGGACTTCCAGGCATACCGGCGCGGCCGTTACGTCGAGTTCAATCTGGTCTTCGACCGTGGCACACTGTTCGGGCTGCAGAGCGGCGGACGCACCGAATCGATTCTGATGTCGATGCCGCCTGTGGTGAACTGGCGCTACAACTGGCAGCCGGAACCGGGCACGCCGGAAGCGCGTCTTTACAGCGATTTTCTCGTGCCGCGCGAGTGGGTGTGAGGCTGAGGCCCGTTAGGCCCAAGCCTCACTGCACGTGACCACGACAAAGGATCTTCACCTGAAGCCGAACGCTCATCCTGTCGCCCTGCCTCGCCGGATCGGCCTGCTCGGCGGCACTTTCGATCCGATCCACGACGGCCACCTCGCGCTCGCGCGGCGTTTCGCCGAGGTGCTGGACCTGACCGAACTGGTGCTGCTGCCGGCCGGCCAGCCCTGGCAGAAAACCGACGTGTCAGCCGCCGAACACAGGCTGGCCATGACCCGCGCCGCCGCCGGCGCGTTGGTGCTGCCGGGCGTGACCGTGCGGGTGGCGACCGACGAAATTGAACACGACGGTCCGACCTACACCGTCAATACGCTTCAATTTTGGCGTGAACGTGAAGGTCCGGATGCGTCGATTGCGCTTCTGATCGGCGCGGATCAACTGGTGCATCTCGACAGCTGGCGCGACTGGCGGCGTCTGTTCGACTTTGCTCACATCTGCGCGGCCACGCGCCCCGGTTTCGATCTCGCGTCGATTCCGCCCGTGGTCGCTAAAGAAATCGACGCGCGCCGTGCCCGCGCCGACGTTCTGCAAGCCACCCCCTGCGGCCACTTGCTGATCGATACGACGCTTGCGTTCAACGTCTCGGCCACCGACATTCGCGCGCATCTGCGCGAACAGGTGAACCAGCGGCTCGCCCTCGTGGGCGAGGAACAGCAAGACCAGGCCGCCGCGAGCCATGTCCCCACCGCGGTGTGGGACTATATTCTTCAACATCATCTGTACCACCGGTAACCCCATGGATATTCGCAAACTGCAACGCGTGATCGTCGACGCTCTCGAAGACGTCAAAGCGCAAGACATCAAGGTGTTCAACACCAGCCACCTGACGGCGTTGTTCGATCGCGTGATCGTCGCGAGCGGCACCTCGAACCGCCAGACCAAGGCGCTCGCTTCGAGCGTGCGCGAGAGCGTCAAGGAAAACGGCGGCGACATCATCAGCACCGAGGGTGAGGACATCGGCGAATGGGTGCTGGTCGATTGCGGCGACGCGATCGTGCACATCCTGCAGCCGGCGCTGCGCCAGTACTACAACCTCGAGGAAATCTGGGGCGACAAGCCGGTGCGCATCAAGCTGTCGACGCCGAATCCGTTCGGCGGCGCGCGCTCGAGCGAGCCGGACGACGAGGACGAAGAGGAAGATGCGCCGGCTGTCAAAAAGCCCGCACGCAAGGCGCCGGCACGCCGCAAGTAAGCGCCCGGCTAGCAAACAGCTGAAGTCCGCGACGTGTAGTCCGCGGTTGCGTCCGCGATTGCAGCGCTTGCGCCCTCTATTCCACCCGTGATTGCATCCGCGATTACATCCGTCATGAAACTGCATATCCTCGCTGTCGGCCACAAGATGCCGGACTGGATCGCCACCGGCTTCGACGAATACGCGAAACGCATGCCACCCGAGCTGCGTATCGAGCTGCGCGAGATCAAGCCCGAGCAGCGTTCGTCGGGGCGTCCAGCCGAAAGCGTGATGGCTGCCGAGCGGCAGAAAATCGAAACCGCGTTGCCGAAGAACGCGCGCATCGTCGCGCTCGATGAACGCGGCAAGGACTGGACCACGATGCAGCTCGCCGGCGCCCTGCCCGGCTGGCAACAGGACGGCCGCGACGTGGCGTTTCTGATCGGCGGTGCCGACGGGCTCGATCCCGATCTGAAAGCGCGCGCCGATATGCTGCTGCGCGTCTCCAGCCTGACGCTGCCGCACGCGATGGTGCGCGTGCTGCTCGCCGAACAGCTTTACCGCGCGTGGACCATCACGCAAAATCACCCCTATCACCGCGTGTGAGCGAACGAGCCTGCTGACAGATCGCGCGTTTTCTGGTCTCGTCGCCTGCGCAGGTTGACGGGCTTGTAGACAAGTTCTTCGACACGATTTTTGGCCTGCTGATCGGCCTGCTTATCGGGCTGTTTTATCGACACCTCTTGCGTGGTGTACTTCGACACGCTGATCGACGCTCGACCGACAAGCTCGCCGCGCGCTTCTCGCGCATTGACACAATCCGCCTCATCGAGACCTGTTCATGCCAACGCACACCGCTTCGCTGCATCCGTTCGTCTACCTCGCGTCTCAGAGCCCACGCCGCCAGGAGCTGTTGCAGCAGCTCGGCGTGCGTTTCGAATTGCTGCTGCCGCGTCCCGATGAAGATGCCGAAGCGCTTGAAGTCGAATTGCCCGGCGAGCGCGCGCGCGACTACGTACAGCGCGTGTGCATCGCCAAAGCTCACGCCGCGCGCGCCCGTCTCGTGGCCGGCGGCCATGTGGCACGGCCGATTCTGGTTGCCGACACAACTGTCACGATCGATGACGCGATCCTCGGCAAACCCGTCGACGCCGACGACGCCGTCGCGATGCTCACACGCCTCTCTGGTCGCGCTCACGAGGTGTTGACGGCCGTCGCGGTGGTCGACGCCGAAGGCACGTTGCTGCCTGCTGCGCTATCGGTATCGAAGGTGCGTTTTGCTGCACTGCACGCGCACGCTCTGCGCCGCTACGCGGCCAGCGGCGAGCCGCTCGGCAAGGCGGGCGCATATGGTGTGCAGGGACGCGCCGCGGAGTTTATCGAACATATCGACGGGTCCTATTCAGGTATCATGGGTTTGCCGCTTTTTGAAACCGCTGCCCTCCTGCGTGCAGCGCGCATCGACTTCTAAAATAACACCATGAATGAAGAAATCCTGATCAATGTCACGCCGCAGGAAACGCGAGTCGCGCTCGTCCAGCAAGGCGCCGTCCAGGAACTTCACGTCGAACGAACGCTGTCGCGGGGACGCGTCGGCAATGTCTATCTCGGCAAAGTCGTCCGCGTGTTGCCGGGCATGCAATCCGCCTTCATCGACATCGGTCTGGAACGCGCCGCGTTCCTGCATGTAGCCGATATCTGGCACCCGCGCATTGCCGGCGAGCCGCAGCATCAGACGCCGCATCAGCCGATCGAAAAGATCGTTTTCGAAGGCCAGACGCTGATGGTGCAGGTCGTGAAGGATCCGATCGGCACCAAGGGCGCAAGACTGTCCACGCAGGTGAGTATCGCCGGGCGCACGCTCGTGTATCTGCCGCAGGAGCCGCACATCGGCATCTCGCAGAAGATCGAGAGCGAAGCCGAACGCGAGGCCGTGCGCGCGCGTTTGACCGCCGTGTTGCCCGCCGATGAAAAAGGCGGCTACATCGTGCGCACCATTGCCGAAGATGCGACCAGCGAAGAGTTGGCGGGGGACGTCGCGTATTTGCGCAAGACCTGGGCGACGATCATCTCGCAAGGTCAGCGCATGCCGCCGACCAGCCTGCTGTATCAGGACCTGAATCTCGCGCAACGTGTGCTGCGCGATTTCGTGAACGATGAAACGTCGCGGATTCAGGTCGACTCGCGCGAGACCTATCAAATGCTTGCCGACTTCGCGGCGGAATTCACGCCGGCGGTGTCGTCGAAGCTGCATCACTACACCGGCGAGCGGCCGCTCTTCGATCTGTACAACATCGAGGCGGAGATCCAGCGCGCATTGTCGCGCCGGGTCGATCTGAAGTCCGGCGGGTATCTGGTGATCGACCAGACCGAGGCGATGACCACCATTGACGTGAACACCGGCGGTTACGTCGGCGCGCGCAATTTCGACGATACGATCTTCAAGACCAACCTTGAAGCCGCGCACACGATCGCGCGGCAATTGCGGCTGCGTAATCTGGGCGGCGTGATCATTATCGACTTCATCGATATGGAGAACGTCGAGCATCGCGATCAGGTGCTCGGTGAGTTGAAGAAGGCGTTGTCGCGGGATCGCACGCGCGTGACTGTGAATGGGTTCTCGCAGCTTGGGTTGGTGGAGATGACGCGCAAGCGCACGCGCGAATCGTTGGCTCATGTGCTGTGCGAGCCCTGCCCGGTTTGCCAGGGTAAGGGGCAGGTCAAGACGCCGCGCACAGTGTGCTATGACGTGCTGCGCGAGATTCTGCGCGAGTCGCGACAGTTCAATCCGCGTGAGTTTCGCGTAGTGGCGTCACAGCAGGTGATCGATCTGTTTCTTGAAGAAGAGTCGCAGCACCTGGCGATGCTGATCGATTTCATCGGCAAGCCGGTGTCGTTGCAGGTGGAGTCGAATTTGAGTCAGGAGCAGTACGATATTGTGCTGATGTGACGCGACCCATTGACGAGAAAAGGCCCGCGCGGATCGCACTGGTTCATAAAATCAAACATCTTGGGACTTGCTCCTGTTTATCGGTACCCGTCAATCTCGATGGTATCGCTCTCCGCGTCCTCGACGCGGTGGCCGCGTGTCAATCGCCGGGATAGGCTTCCATGAGCGGCGGACCGCTAAGCTCAACGGTTATGAGATAACGCTCGTCCTGTGGCCGGCTTTCGTGGACGAACCGTCGAATATCGAGGGCGACCTGATATTTGCCGGCGACCTGCCAAAAGGACTGTGGATCGTCGCCGCGCCGTATGCTCTCCACCATCGTCGGCGTGCTTGTGATTGGTGGAAAGCGTTGAGCGCGTATCGGATGCCAGCCGCGCCGTTGTAACTGTTCCTGCAAATCCTCGACAATGACCATTGCCTTATCGAGGGGCAAGGTTTCAATCTGCGGTGACAACGTTGCCGATTCGACCTTTCCAAACTCGCCCGTTCCGACATATAGGAGTTTTGCCGGAGGCGTGACGAAGCCATGCTCAGGATCTGTGAAACGCAATCTGGCTGGCCGAGTTACGAATCCTCCCCAAAATATTCCAGGGTCGCCAGCAGGCAAGGTCGAGCGGGATTGCTTGCGCACCTGCTCATAGGGCTCCCCTAGCGTCAGTACAACTTCGTCAACGGGACTTGTCATCGCATAAATACCCCAAACAACGGCACAGCCGATTAGAGCGCATACGAGATACCCGCATCCTTTGATTCTTCCGCGCAACATGATCACCTCGGATGCGCAATCAGAAAAATCGAGTTTTCGACCATGTGCTTCTCTATAGGGTCGCGCAGCAGATTATCGAACCGCTGTGCCGCGCGTGGCACGAACGCCATCCGTTGGTTGGGGTCCGCCAGATTAGCCAGGGGCTGTTTGCTGAAGATCTCGTGTTTGGCATTGGCACCCGTGACCGTGCACTGGTTCGCCAGAGTCAGCTGAATTTCCCGCGCCGATCCGGTTGGGATATTCAGCGCCCACGCGAACTGGTTGGCCCGCATCAACATGGCAAACGCCGTATTGTCGTACATGGCCGGTTGCAGGATGTTAAGTTGTTCGTGCTCCGCCAACAACTTGACACCTCCAGCAGTATCCCCCGCGTCAATCGCATCAAACGCGCGCACGACGCGGGGCTGCACCGCACCGAACGGAACGGCCGCTTCAATCGGCCACACGACCGAGCCGCGCAACTCCCGCCGCTCCGGTAAGCACCGCTTGAACCGTTGCAATCCGAATTTCTTGTAAAACATGTGTAGCGGCCACACGTCGAGAAACAACGCCGTGTTGCCCTTCGCCAGCATCGCGTAGACCTTGTGTGCACCTTCGCCGGACGCCTGAGCCGGTATTGGCATGCGCGGCGATGCGTAGGGCGACAGGCGTTCAAGCGGCGAACTGGTTTTGTCCCACTGCTGGTAGGCGTTGCGTTGTCGGTTCGACATGCTGATCATCTCTGCGGCGTTGAGCAGTCCGCAGCCGACCTGTTTGGATGCGAACGCTGCAAGCCCGGCCCACTGGGACGGATATCGACTTCGAAGCCCATCACGGAAACGCTAACCCACACGCGCATAATTGGGACGGCGACAACCGCGACGAAGGCGCGCCCCGTTTCAGTACTGCCTTGGTGATCAAAAGGACAGAAGCAACGCTCGCGGAATGGAACTACTTCCACGACTGGTATCTCTACCGCATCGCTATCGGACCAAATCAAGAGCCCCGGAAGCTGACGCTTGGCCTGTATCTCGGGGACAAGCGCGCATCCATAACGTTCGAAGGCGTGACATGCTTCAGCGTTGAACACCTTGGGCTATTGAACATCGCCTACAGCGTCCGGATCGTCGAAGCAACCGATAAGAACTACGAGTACGCGATTGCCGCCTTGAACAAAGGCGAGCGCCTTTCGACGCAGAAGGGCGCGAAAGTCGCGTTCATGCACGCCAGTCTTGGCGCGGAGATCGCAGTCGAGTTTGATTCGCTAAAGATCGAGTCCGCATGAAGTGATAGCAAGCACCGCAAAACACGGTGGCAAATAGCGGGACTTACCCGCTACTCCATCCCAACCGATCCTCACCGCGCGCACTCCACGCCCCTCACTCCTCACACTTCACATCCTCTCTACGCACCACGACGATCGCCGGGTACGTCCCGTGGTCGAGTTCCACGCGTGCCACCACGGCGACCGTTGTGGCATCGGTGTCGTCGTACACGCTGACCCGCTCGTTCCGGAAGTCGGTGAGACCGACGCAGTCCGACGTGCGCCCTTCGTCGGAGACCTTGCATTGGATCGGGTTGTCGGCCAGGTAGCGATACCTGTTGGAGTTCGCCATCGTCATGTATTCGCGAACGCTTTGAGCCGATCCGCCAATACCCGTGACGTACGCGATCGCGCACGATTGTTTGGGCGCCGCATTGCTGCTTGATGTTTGAGCTCTCGCCTGAGCGCTCGCAACGGCAATGGCGACGACAAGTGACGATGCAATGATGTGCTTCATGGCTTGGTTCCCGTTTTGCGGATCTGAGCGCAGGATTGTAAAGGCATCCCGCGCGGACCATCCGGCTGGGACGCAGTTTCGCCGCGCGCTCTTTGCCCCTACGCGCAACCGGCACGGAGAAAAGCCGCAGACGTTACCGTCAGCACAACAACCGCCGCAAAAACCTCTACCGGCCCTCAATTTCCCCGTTGACGTCTTCCTGACCCGAAGCGTATAACCATCCCATTGGATGTTAATTGGATGGTATATGGATGTTCGACGGATACTGAACAGGACAGAAATGGCCAACCTCAAACTCATCAGCACCTCCCGCCCCAAAGGCGGTGAGACCGAAAAAATCACCATCAACCTTGGTCCAATCGACTTGGGCCAGATCGATTTACTCGTCGAAGAAGGTTTTTACTCGAACCGCACCGACCTGATTCGTACGGCGATCCGCAACCAGCTCGCCGTACATGCGCAGGTCGTCACGGAAACGGTGACCCGGCGCGCGATGGTGCTCGGCTTGCAGCACTTCTCGAGGCAGGACCTCGAAGCCGCTCAAACCGCGAACGAACGACTGGACATCCATGTGCTCGGCCTCGCCAGCATCGCAGCGGATGTGCCGCCGGAACTCGCGGCGGCCACGATTGCATCGGTGGTGGTGCTCGGTGCATTTCACGCGTCGCCCGCGGTCAAGGCGGCGCTCGCCGGCCGCATCAGGTAGGCCCACCTCGCGTGGCTGATCTTATGGTTGAAGACGTGGCTGACCACGTTGAACTAGTGAAGCTCATCGCCTGCCCAGCCGCGCCTTCTGCAAGTCAATCTATAACCGCTTACGATCATGAAAATGAATGAAGATTTCCTGAAGTCGATGAAAGACGCCTTCGACCTGCTGCAAACGAAAGGGGCGAAGGAAGCGACCGCTGCGGTTCAGCGCGCGCTCGCGGGCGCCTCGGCCGAAGCCGGCAACGCACACCCATCGCACACGCCGCAGGGTGTCAACGAATGGGCACGAGCGTGGACGCAAGCGCAAACTCAAACCCAAAATCAGGCGCAATCCCGAGCCCACACCACGCCACACGCGCCCGCCGAGCGCACTTTCGACGCCGACACGCCCGGCACCTTCAGCACCCATACCTTCAGCAATAGCGCGGGCCAACGCCAATACAAGCTCTACGTACCCGCCGTCTACAACAGCGAACCGTTGCCGCTGATCGTGATGCTGCACGGCTGCACGCAAAACGCCGACGACTTCGCGGCCGGCACGCGCATGAACGAAATGGCCGAGCGCCATGGCTTCATCGTCGTGTATCCGAATCAGTCGCAAGCGGCTAATCATTCGAAGTGCTGGAACTGGTTCAAGCCTGCCGACCAGCAGCGCGATCAGGGCGAGCCGTCGTTGATCGCCGGCATCACGCGGGAGGTGATGGCGCGCTATCGCGTCGATCCGGCACGGGTGTACGTGGCGGGTCTATCGGCGGGCGGCGCCATGGCGGACGTCATGCTGAAGACTTCGCCCGACCTGTATGCGGCAGCCTGCGTGCACTCCGGCCTCGCATACGGATGCGCGAAGGATCTGCCCTCGGCGCTCGCCGCGATGAAGGGCGGCAAGGCACATCGCAACCGCTCACCCGTCGAACCGCAACGCCCGCTCATCGTGTTTCATGGCGACGCGGACACGACCGTGCATCCCTCGAACGCCACAGCGCTCGTAGCAGGCTTCGACGCCGGCGTCACGGCAATCGGCACGCCGTCGCATACGGCAGGCACAACGAGCGGCCAGCGCGGCTGCACGGTGCAACGGCGCGTCGCGGCGAACGGCGTGGAAGCGGAGCATTGGTCGATTCATGGCGCGGGTCACGCATGGGCCGGCGGCAGTCAGCGTGGCTCCTACACGGACCCATCTGGCCCCGACGCGACGGCCGAAATGCTGCGCTTCTTCCTCGCCCATCCACGAACGTCAGCCACGCATTAATTACTTTCAACTGATGAATGATCGCGACGAAAGTGCTGTACATCCAGCCGCAAAGGTATAGAGTGAGTCATGTTGCAGCGCAGCAAAAAACACTGCGCCGCGTCGACCTGCCGTCTCGCTTGAGACCTGGCCTCCGAAATCCTTTGGACGCCTGCGCTGGGTCACTTCGGAGATCACACTTATGCAAAGCCCCGCGATCGAACATAGCGCCGCCTTTGGCCAACGCACTTTCAACATCTTCACCGACTTGCAGCTCGACGGCCTGGCCTGCCTGCAAAAACTCGGCGAGCTCAATCTCGCGGCGCTGAAGGCAACCGTCACCGAAAGCAAGAACGCGCTGTCGGCCGGCCAGGTCAACATCGCGCCGTTTGCGGGCGCGACCGAGCTACAGCAGCAACTGATTCAACGCACCCTGTCGTACGCACAGCACGTCAAGGAAATCGACGCCCAATTCACCGCGGCGTTGAACAAGGCTGGCGAAGCCCTACGCGAAGAGTTCGGCGCCAGCGCGGCGCAGTTCGGTTCGGGTTTCGGGCAGACCACGCCGTTCAGTTCCGACAGCGCATTTGGCGCAATGCAATCCGTGATGGCTTCGATGATTCAGTCGGGCAACGCGATGCAGGACAGCATGAAGCGTGTATCCGGTGCCCTGACGGGCACGGCGATTACCACCGCGGACAACGCTGCATAGTAAGTCTCGCGTCGTAACGCGCGGTATAGCGACTAAAGGAAAGGGGCCGATTGGCCCCTTTTCTTTTTTCCGCTTAGCCGGGCTACACACGTTTTGCGCAACGCGAGTCCGACTTTCAACCTCGATATGTTGCGTACCGCTGCTGCTGCAGCGATGCACTGCACCGACAGAAGGATTGATAGGCTAAGTTACCGGAGGCTTCTGCGGTTGCGGCATTAGCCGGACGGTCAAGCAGTGCCTAACGGTTTCAGCAAATTGCGCAACGCCGCGATAGTGACGGGCCGCGAGAACCAGAATCCTTGCGCCTCGTCGCAGCCAAGTGCTTCCAGTTGCGCAGCCTGTTCGGCGGTCTCCACGCCTTCGGCCGTCACGCGCAGTTTCAAAGCGTGTGCCATTGCGATAATGGCGCCGACGAGCGCCGCGCATTGCGGATCGGTACTCATGCGCATCACAAACGAGCGGTCGATTTTCAGGCGATTCAGCGGAAAACGCGTGAGATAGGCGAGACTCGAATAGCCGGTGCCGAAGTCATCCACCGCTACTTCAACGCCCAATTCGCGCAACGCATGTAACGTCTGCAAGGCCAGCTCTGTGTCGCCGAGCAACGCACCCTCGGTGATTTCCAGCTCGAGGTAGGAAGGGTCGAGCGCCGCCTCTTCGAGCGCCTCGCGGATCGTCTCGAACAGATTGTGCCGTTGGAATTGCTGGGGGGACACGTTCACCGCGATCCGCGGCAAGGTACCGGTAAGCCGCAGCAGTTTGCCGGCATCGCGGCACGCGGTACGAATCACCCATTCGCCGATCTGCTCGATCAGGCCCGCCTCTTCCGCGACCGGCACGAATTCGGCCGGACTGATCAAGCCACGCTGCGGATGGTTCCAGCGCAGCAGTGTTTCCACTTGCGCGATGCGTCCGTTGGCGAGCGTCACCTGCGGTTGATACACGAGATGCAATTGCTGACGCTCCAGCGCTTCACGCAGCATCGTCTCCAGTTCGAAGCGGCGTGCTGCCTGACCTTCTAGCGCGGTGGAAAAACGCCGCACCGCATTGCCGTTCACCGCCGAAGCCGCCGATAACGCCACCCCCGCGCGACGCATCAGCGTCGGTGCATCGGCACCGTCGGCAGGATAGGCGACGATGCCGATACTCGCCGTGATGTTCAGCGTGGTGCCAGCGTAGTCGATCGCTTCGGCGATGCGGCCCAGTGCCTCGGCAGCGAACGCATCGGCCGCGGCGCCGGTTTCATTGATCAGCAGCGCGAATTGCGTGCCGCCGATCGAGGCGATCGTACCGTCGTTGGGGAACAATCCGCGCAGCCGCTCGCCGACGATCTGCAATACCAGCTCGGCCGCATGCAAACCGAGTGCATCGCGCAGTTTGCGCAAATGATCGAGCTCGGCGATCAGCACGGTAAAGCCACTGCCGTTACGCTGACAGCGCGCGATCGTGAGCTCGAGCCGTTCAGTGAAAAGCGTCTGATTGGGCAGACGGGTCACGCCATCGTGATGCGCGACGTACCATAAGCGCGCTTCGGATTGCGCGTAGCGCGTCATATCGATCGCGATGCCGACATAGCGGGCGGGCTGAGCGGCGACACCGCCAGGAGGCGCCGGCTCGGCGGCAATCGGCGCCACAATCGACGCCACAATCGGCGCCAGCGCGAACACCACGCGAATCGGGGTGCCGTTGCGCCGCACATAGGTCCATTCGCCTTCATAGCGCGTGCTTATCGCCGACAGCGGCGGTAATTCGGTGCGCCGCCTCGTGAGTTCGGCCGGATCGTGCAAGGATTCAAATGAGCGCCGGCCGATCAGTTCTTCGGCGGCAAAGCCAGTCAGCTTTTCGAAAGCCGCATTGACCGAGTTGAAGGTGCCGTCGGCCGCGCAGATGAACATGCCGTATGGCGCGGCCGCAAGCGTGGCGTCGCGTGCGCGCGCTTCGGCATAGGGGTGTTCTTGCATCGCGCCGGCCTTTGGATTTTCTGATATTGAAAGCGAGTAAGCGTTTTTTCTGGCGCGTACGACGCAAGCGCCGAAGCTGGCAGATCCGGTCCGATCCACCCGGTCACCGTGCGTATGATAGCGGCTTTCCCGGCCGGCCCGGCGCGCCGGCCGCGCATTTCTCCACGCGCAATCGTTTTCCTCGGCGTATTCCCCGACGCCGGCAGCAGCACGTCCGCTATCGCACACATCATATGCGTTCGCTATGGCCGGGATACTCGCGTACTCCATGCATGCCGCATTCGCGCCGCGGGGGAACGTTGGAATGTCAGCGGGGTAGCGGTGACAGTTGCGGTGGTGGAACTTATGCATGTCTCCAAAACCTGGTGGGGGTTCGTCGCGCTTATGTATCGTCCCCAAAGAGGACTTTCTTTGGAGCGTCTTGAGCGCGTGGAGAAAACGATAGCGGGATGAGGTCCGCCGACCCATCCCCTGAGTGCATTGAGTCTATGTACGAAAAAGCACAGGGTGCCGCCGCGCCGCTGGATCAGGTCGTCCTGAAACGGCTACGACGCGCGCGGCAGCGCGGCTTCGATAAACACCGCGCAGAGCGCTTCCATGCCCTTCGCGTCTTCTTCGTCGAAGCGCGCGACGACCGGGCTGTCGACATCCCACACGCCGATCAGCGTGCCGTCCGGTGCGACGAGCGGCACGACGATTTCCGATTGCGATGCGGAATCGCAGGCAATATGACCGGGAAATTCATGCACATCGCGCACCACTTGCGTCTGACGGGTTTGCGCTGCCGTGCCGCACACACCCTTGCCGAGCGCGATGCGCACGCAGGCGGGCTTGCCCTGAAACGGCCCGACCACCAGTTCGCGGCCGTCGTGGAAATAGAAACCGGCCCAATTCAGATCGCTCAGGGAATGGAACACCAACGCGGAGAAATTCGCGGCGTTGGCGATCCAGTCGGTTTCGCCGGCAAGCAGCGCCCGCGCCTGGGCGACCAGCTCTTCGTATTGCGCGGCTTTGGGGAGATGCGACGCGGAGGAGACTTCGAACATGACGACGTCCGTGATGAAAGCGGAAAGAGGAACAGCAAGGCTGTGCAGTGTAAAACATGCTGCCGTTTCCTTCACGGCACGGCCGGTTGCGCATGCCACCCTCTTTCCGTCCGATCTACGTGCGGCCCGACGGCTTTATCCAGACTTTAACCCTGCGCACAACGCCATGCATAAAACGTTATTCCACACCGATGATCACGCTCGATGCCTTGAAAATAGCCGTCGCCGCTTTGCCGCTCGCGAGGCCGAGGCGCTCGACGCTTTCATTGGTGATGATCGCGGCGACCTGTGCGCCGCCCGCGCTGATGGTCACTTCCGAATTCACGGCGCCCTTCGTCACCGCCGATACCGTACCGGCGACGCAGTTGCGCGCCGACACCTGGCTCGCCGTCACGTCGACCATCACGATCACTGACGACGCCTTGACCAGGGCGAACGCTTTCTTACCGGCGGCAAGGCCGAGCGTCGTCGCGCTGCCGTGCGTGATGATTGCGACGATCTCGAGCCCGTCCTGGGTGCGCAGCGTGACTTCGTCGTTCACGGCACCGTGTTTGACTTCGGCGACTTCACCGGCGAATTGATTGCGCGCGCTGGTTTGCATGTTGTTCTCCTGGTTGATTGAGCTCGTGAAACACGGTTTGGGGCGATGTGCCGAGTGTGGCGAAACGCCCGGCCTGAGCGGCCCCTTGTGCATGAAGTGCGATATGGCGCAGCCGCTATTGACGATTCGACCCAAACCCCAATGAAACCACATAAGCGTTGTGCAAATACACTCATACGCTGATAAAGCATCACGCGGGTCATTGATTTCATGCCGGCGCCGCGTCGTTGTGAAACGGTGCGCTCATGCTCGCGAGAGGCGCCTGCAAGCGCGAGAAAGCCTCGCCCACTCGTTCCGGGTCAGAGGTACACCTCAAAATGGCCCCAAGACATGCCACGGCGCGCTTCGGTTTCCCGAAATCCGTTGAGAGGCTTGTGCACGCATCCACAGCCCGGCGCGGCGCGCGACACCGTATCATCGTGCCCTTGGACCATCACCGTCGAAGCCTATGCCTGTCGCCGTCCCGCCACGTACTGCCACACGCACTGCAGCATGCTTTGCCGCAGGTTTTGCCGCAGGTTTTGCCGCAGGTCTTGCCGCAGGTCTTGCCGCATGCTTTGCCGCATGCTTTGCCGCATGCCGCGCCGCCCGACTGCCGCACGTCCGCCGCGCCGCCACGCTATGCGCCGCCCTTGCGGTCGCTTTCACCTTCGCCGCCTGCAGCAATCCGCTGCCGACACGCGACGCCAACGCCAACGTCAACGTCAACACCGTCACGCTGTTCCCGATCGCCAATTACGACCAGAACGTCGACCACTGGCTCGAACCGGACAGCCCCGGCTACGACCAGCCGTTCCTCAGCCCCGCGGATCAGCAGGCGCATTTCAGAGCCCTCTACGCGCGCTACTTCGGCACCGGTACGAGCGCACCGTCGCCGTGGAATTCCGCTTACGTGACGATGCGCGTCTATCGCCAGCAAGGTACGGACATTGCGGCGTTGCAGCAACGCCGCATCGGCAAATTCGACAACACCGGCAAGAGCGGCGCGGCGCTCGGCTACGGCGAGAATTTCCGGCCGCACGACAAGACGTGGATCGACGCGATCGCGCAAAACATGGACCTCGGCCAGTTCACGCAAGAGGCCGTGTACAAGCCCGAACGCCGCGCGATCGCCACCGGCAACCTGATGGTGCGTGAACTGCCGACCGCCGACCCGTCGTTCTACGATCATCACCTGGCTGGCGAAGGCTATCCGTTCGACAACCTGCAGATCTCCGCGGTACGTCCGGGTACGCCGCTGTATGTGCTGGGCAGCAGCGTCGACGGCGCGTGGCGCTACGTCCAGACGCCCGACGTACAAGGCTGGGTGCGCAGCGACGGCGTCGGACTGGCCGACGCCATCTTCATCGACAGGTGGCGCGCCGCCACCGCGAAGTCGCTGGGCGCGGTGACCGTGGCGTCGGCGCCGGTGCGCGACAGCCGCGGCGTGTTCCGCTTCGACGCGCCCGCCGGCACGCTGCTGCCGCTCGCCACGAACGACGCCACGCGGCCCACGGCACAGGCACAGGCAGCTAGAACAGCGAGCGAAGCAAGTGACGCCGCCGGCACGTCGGCCTCCCGCACGCTTCTCGTCCCGGCCCGCGATGTGGACGGTCGGGCGATCATCCGCACCGCCCAACTGAGCGAGGCACAGATTGCCCCGATGCCGCTCGCCGCCACCCCGCGGCATCTGGCGATGCTGATGAAAACGCTGATCGGGCGGCCGTATGGCTGGGGTAATAGCGGCCTCTACAACGACTGTTCGTCGGAACTGCAAAGCATCTTCGCGGCATTCGGTGTATGGCTGCCGCGCCATTCGTCGACGCAGATGAGCGCCGGACGGATGATCGATCTGTCCGCGTCCACGCCAGCGCAACGGCTCGACTACCTCGCCCAGCATGGCGAGCCGTTGCGCACGCTGATTTACATCGGCGGACATGTGATGCTGTACATCGGCAACACGACCCGCAACGGCGTCGCGGTGCCGGTCGTCTATCAGGACGTGTGGGGCTTGCGGCCGGCCGACAATAGCCGGCGCGCGGTGATCGGCGGTTCGGTGATCCTGCCGCTGTTCGAACACATTCCGGAAGACGCGACCTTGCAGTCGCTCGCGGCGACCCCGACGTTTCAGATCAGCATCCTCGGCGCGCCGGCCGGTGCAGCGGCAACGCCGGCGGCCCCGGCCACACCCGCCGCGCCGCCGGACGACGACAATCCGGCCGGTTGAGCCTGCGCGGTGTTTCTGCGTTTTTGCGTTTTTGCGTTTCTGCGTTTCTGCGTCCCTGCGTCCCTGCGTCCCTGCGTCCCTGCGTCTTGGCGTCTTGGCGTCTTGGCGTCTTGGCGTCTTGGTGTCTCGGCGTCTCGGCGTCTCGGCTCTCGGCTCTCGGCTCTCGGCATCTCGGCATCTCGGCATCTCGGCATCTCGGCATCTCGGCATCTCGGCTCTCTGCGTCTCGGCGTCGCGCGCCGGCGGCCGTGCTGATGTCGTGCCGATGCCAGTTGGACGCCCGTTCTCGCGCAGACGTCCACGCCTGCACGCGCGTCCATCCACGCGTCTGCCCCTCACCGCACGCCCGTGCTTAAAAATATTTTTTCCGGAGTGTCGATTCAAAGGCGATGCACTCGTCGTAACGTTGAAGGTCTGGCTCACGCAGCCGGTCTTTCAACTCACGAACTATTACTTCAAGGAGTCGCCGTCATGTCCAGCCCCGCTGTCAAACCGATCCCGGACGGGATGCACTCGCTGACCCCGTATCTGATTTGCGCTAACGCAGCCGAAGCCATCACGTTCTACGCCAAGGCGTTCAACGCCGTCGAGCAGTTCCGCTTGCCCGGACCCGGCGGCAAAGTGATGCACGCCTGCCTGAAGATCGGCGACTCCATGCTGATGCTGACCGACGAGTGGCCCGAGCACAACACATTCGGCCCGAACGCACTAAAAGGCACGCCGGTGACGATTCACCACTACGTCGAAGATGTCGACGCCAGTTTCAAGCAGGCTATCGAGGCAGGCGCGAGCGTCACCCTGCCGGTTACCGACATGTTCTGGGGCGACCGTTATGGCCAGTTGAAGGACCCGTTCGGCCACAGCTGGTCGCTTGCCACGCACAAGCGCGATCTGAGTGCGGAGGAGATTCAGCAGGCCATGCAGAGTATGCAAGGCATGGAGTGCGGCGGTTCGCAATAAGCCGCCTCCCCCATACCGGGACCAGGAGGTCGTATGCAAAAGCTCGCGCCCTGCCTGTGGTTCGATGGTAACGCGGAAGAAGCCACCCGCTTTTATACGGGCATCCTCAACGATTCGCGCATCGCCACCACGATGCACGACGCGGCGGGTGGCCCCGACCGAAGGGCAGCGTGCTGGCCGTAACGTGGACCGTAGCCCGTCGATCTTTGATAGGATCGGTCTCGACCCATAAACGGCGGGACATGAACGGTGCGAGTCAACCATCAGGCTTTTTTCTGCTCGCTGTTTGTCGCGCGTCTCGCCGATCAGGTCTTGCTGTTCCTGGTGCCGCTCGTCGTGTTTCAGACGACACACCAGGTATCGTGGTCAGGACTCGCGTTCTTTATTGAAACGCTGCCGCGTTATCTGGTGTTTCCATTCTTCGGCGCGCTGTGCGACCGTATTTCGCCGCTCAAGCTGATGCGGGTGAGTCAGACTGTGCGGGCGCTGGTGTGTTTCGGCGGCGTGTTGGCTTACGTGTTGTTTGGCGGCATTGGCTGGTTGATCGCGCTGTCGGCGTTGTGCGGAGTGCTGACGAGTCAGGGTTTGGTCGCGCGCGAAGTGATGTTGCCGCAAATCTTCAGCACGCAGCAGTTCCAGCGCGTGCTCGCCTATTCGCAGCTGGCTGACCAGTTGGGCTTCGTCCTTGGCCCCATGGTGGCTGCCGTACTGCTTGGCGTGTGGCGTTGGGAGTGGGTGGTCGGCGCAACTGGCGCGCTGTTTCTGCTCGCCGATGCGGCGCTACTGCTGTGGCAACGCACCAGTGGTTTCAGCGCTGGCGATCCGCCTCCTGCACCGGGTCACTGGACGATGCCTCTGCGCATCGCGCTGCGCCACGTGCTGGTTTTACCGGGCCTGAAAGAAGTCGTGCTGCTCGCCGCCGCCGAGAACCTCGTGATTGGCGTGACGCTTGCGACATCGGCCGCGATGGTGACAGGTCTTCACGCGCAATCGAACCGCTACTACGCTGGCCTGCAAACGGCTGGCGCCGTGGCCACGGTACTGATTCTTTTGTCGATCGCGCGTCATGCGTGGCCGGCGCAGACACTCGGCCGGGTCGCCTTCGTCGCGATCTGTGCGGGGGGTGTCATTGCCGGTGCGAGCGCGGCGCCTTGGGGCTATCCGTTTGGCTTTCTGCTGATTGTCGGCTTCGACAAGATGTTCAACGTCTACATCCGCAGCGCACGGCAGAAAATCATTCCCCCCGAAGACTACGGCAAGACGACGGGCGTGGTAATTCTGTTGAACAACCTGACGCAACCACTCGCCGGATTGCTGGTTGGCGTGTTCTCGACACGAGCTCAAACCGGCGTACTGATCGTGGCGCTCGCGGCGGCGATGGGCTGCATTGGAGCAGCGGTATCGATCGGCTCGGCGCTATCGCGGCGCAGGCGCGCGCTGGCGCTTGGAGAATGACGCCATGCGCGCCCTGCCCGAAAGCCGCAATTGACATTGCGCGCGGTCGACGCAGTCAGGCCGCCGCGAGGTCTGGAGATGCGAGGTACGCAGCGCAACGCGTGTGCAACACACAAGAGCGACTAAGTTGACCGCGTTGCCCGGGTAATCGGGTGATCGGGTGATCGGGTGACGGGATGACTGAATGGCCGGCGTGACTGGGACGATCGAGGCGATACACGCTGAGCCGTTGTGCGGAATGAAGCGTGAGCGCGAATCTCAGACGATCGGTTTTCGAATTCCTTTTCGGCGCGCGCAGCGCCGCCGGAAGTATGACGGCTGTGTCACTGACGCGGAATGTGCGAGGGCACGGATTCCAGATGCACCACTACCGCGACTGTGCGGGGGACCCGCTTAAGAGTTGGCGGTTTGAGCCGCTTTCTTTTGCCTACTTGTATATTCCCCTCCGTGGCGCCGACCCGATCAGTTGTCGCCACACGGACAGTCAGCTCGTCTGCCTACAGTGCCTCGAGCCCGCAGAAAAGCCTGAGCGACTGTCCTTTTCATCCTCTTAACCCGAACAGTTGACTGAGCCCCGAGCTCGTATTTTCCTGCAAGTATGGGTACCGTGATGAACCAGACCTCTTCGTCCCTTTATATCGGCATCGACGTCAGCGGTAGCACGCTCGACGTTGCCATCCACGACACGACCGAACATTTCAGTGTCGACAATCAAACCGCCGCCATCGACCAGCTGGTCCAGCGTCTGATCGCGCTGAACCCCACCCTGATCGTCATGGAGGCCACCGGCAAGCTCGAACTCGCCGTGCTCAGGGCGCTCTGCCAGGCCGGCCTGCGCGCGGTCGCGGTCAATCCCCGACAGGTGCGCGACTTTGCCAAAGCCACCGGCAAACGGGCGAAGACCGATCGCATCGACGCGTTCGTCATCGCCCATTTCGCCGCCGTCATCAAACCCGTCGTGCGTCCGCTCAACGATGTGCAGACCGAGCAGCTGCAGGCACTCCTGCTGCGCCGTGCCCAGCTCATCGACATGCTCGTGGCCGAAAAGGCCCGCCTGGAGCGCGCTCACGCCGCGGCGAAGGAAAGCCTGAATGACCACATCAAATGGCTCAAGCAGCAGCTCACCGTCGCCGACAAGGACATCGATTCGTTCATGCGCGCTTCGCCCGCGTGGTGCCAGAAGGAGGACCTGCTGCGCTCGGTGCCCGGCATCGGTCCCGGTGCGGCGGCCACGCTGATCGCATTCATGCCGCAACTCGGTTCACTGAACCGCCGCGAGATCGCCGCGCTCACCGGTGTCGCACCGTTCAATTCCGACAGCGGCAGGCACACCGGCAAGCGGCGCATTCAGGGCGGTCGTGCCATCGTGCGGCGCGCGCTTTATATGGCCTGCATTCCCGCGCTGCGCTTCAACCCGGTGATCAGGGCCTTCTACGACCGTCTGCGCAAAGCCGGCAAACCCTTCAAGGTGGCCATGACCGCGTGCATCCGCAAGCTCATCGTGACGCTCAACGCCATGGTCCATAACTCAACACCCTGGAGCCCATCGACGGATTAACCGGCGGTATAGCCTTGCCTGGATGCGGTGCCTGAACGCGATCACTCGCGTGGTTTGCGCTCGCCTGTACGAACTGGCGACCACATTGAAAATCCAGCACCCAGGAACAGGTTCCCGCTTGACTTCCAATACGGTTGCTTTTCTTTGCGGCAGGCAAAGAAAAGTAGGTGCCGCCCCGCACAGGGGCAACGCTAATAGACCAATAACAATTCAAGGAAAGGCCAAAGAACCAGATCAAGGAAAGACCACCACCCAGGCAAACAAAACCAAGCGCCGCCAAGGCAAAAAGAACCCTCTACACCGCCTCACAAACCACATCAAACTTCATCAACTGCGTAGCCCCAAACGCATTACTAATAGCAACATCAGCAGCATCCCTCCCGCGGGCCATCAAAACCCGCCCCGTCCGGGGCACATTATTCCGCGGATCGAAGATCTGCCAACACCCTCCAACATAAGCCTCAAACCAAGCAGCAAAATCCATAGTCGCATACGGCGGCGGCGTCCCAACATCACTGATATAACCCGTGCAATACCGCGCCGGTATATTCATCGCCCGGCACAGCGTCACAGCCAGATGTGCAAAATCCCGGCACACGCCCTGCTTCTCCTGCCACGCCTGCCAGGCAGTCTTGGTCGGCCGCGCGAAATCATATCCAAAGACGATATGCTGATGCACATAATCACAAATCGCATCCACCCGCCCGCGCCCGAGCGGCATCTTCCCAAACCTCTGCCACGCAAATTCCGAGAGCAAATCCGTTTCGCAATAACGGCTCCCCAGCAGAAACACCAACGAATCATCAGGCAACGCCTCAACCGCGTGTTGCTCAGTAAACGGCGGCCGCCTCTCCGGCTCGGACGACACCTCGAGCACGGCACTCGTCGACAACGCAATCAGCCCCTGCGGCGCCACGATCCGACTGCATAAATTGCCGAAACCATCGCGATACTGCCTGATCGGCACCGGCGGATCGACCGCCAGCAAATCCGGACTCAGCACTTCCTTCGCGTGCGAATAGTGAGTGTTCAACATCAACATCATCGGCGTCGGTTGCACGCACTCATAGACCAGCTCGTAGCCAACGCGCAATTTCATCGCGACACCCTCTTCCAGTTGAAACGTTCAATTGACGCGCCCGGCAAGCAACCCGAGTTGACGCCCCCAGCTAACACGTTCGATTTGTACCAAGGTCAACCCACCCGGCCCGCGCCGTCACTGCCCCGCGGTCACGCTCACATCGACCTGCAAGCCGCGAAACGAATGCGGCGCGCCATGCCATGTGCCCCACAACGGCAACGCCTGGTAGTAGTTCCACGCCACCGCGACCCGTATCAGATGGCGATTGCCGACAATGCTATTGGTCGGATCGAAATCGACCCAGCCGGCGCCCGGCAAATAGATTTGCAACCATGCGTGCGTCGCGCCGCCGCCCTGGGTGGCGTCATGCTCGGGCACGAACAGATAACCGCTCACAAAGCGCGCCGCGAGGCCAAGCGAACGCACCGCGTCCATCATCAGCACGGCAAAATCGCGGCAACTGCCGCTGCGGCTGCGCAAGGTGTCGCCAGGACGGTGCACGCCCTTTTCCGCGCGGCGCACATAGAAAAACGTGTTCTTGATTTCCAGCGTCATCGCGCGCAGCAGCGCCATCGTCCCGCCTGTGCCGTTCTTGCCGCTGCCGGCGCCCTGCGCAGGGACGAAGCGGCGCGCCCACTCGTCCACGTCGCTGTCGGGATACTGGCGGCTGCGCGCATTCACGAGGTCGGATGCTTCCTCGTTGGTGTACGCGAACGGCCAGTTCACCGCGTAGGGCTCAAGCGCGTAGTCGGGCAACGGTGTTTCGACATGTTCGAGCGTCACTTCGCTATCGAAGCGCAATTCGCTCGCCTTGCCCACGAAACTCGCGACGGCCACCGAGTTGTCGAACACGTCATGCAGCCAGTGCAGCCGCGAGGGCGTCGGTGTAATCACCAACTGGGTCGTGACGAGGCGCAAATCGTGACTGGCGCGCGGGCGGAACATCATCCGGTGTTCGCCGAACCGCACGGGTTCCGAGTAACGGTAGACGCTGACGTGACGCACCGTGAAACGCTGGGGCTCAATCATCTGACAGGCCGATGGATGCAACTGGGTTCGTCCTGACCATCGCGTTCACGCTGGTAAAAACCGCTGCCGCGGCAGGCGGCGAGCGCCCGGCACGGTTTGATCCTGAATGAGCCACGGCCAGGATTCGGCGTGGTCGAGTGCGCTCAACGAGCAGCTTTCGCTTTGAGCATACACCCGCCATATTGGTTGAAATCACTCATTTGGCAGCGGCGCCGCGCATGTCGAAGTTATCAACAGAATCTGTTCGCAAATCTGTGCATAACTATCCAGCAAAATCTGCAAGCTCTTGATATGCCTGCTGTTTTTACCGCCAGATCGAAGTTGGGCAGGTCACGGCCGTGGTGTCGCGCGGGGATCGCGAGCTGTCAATCACGCGCCGCTTCCGCGGCAGGCCCGCTCGCGGCGTCCCGTGAGGCCGTGCGCGCTTCCTCGCGCCATTGCTGCCGCGAACGCAGCATTCTGCGCAAAGCGAGGCGCGTCATCTTCACCCAGCCCGACGGACGCGGGTCGGCGAGCATGCTGAGCGCGCGGGCATAGTCGAGCGTGAGGCCGGGCGTCCACGCCATCGTCGCGGCGCGTTTGCGCAGTTGCGCCGCCACCCACAATTCCGGCGTCGTAATCACTCGCAAAAATGGCCGCCAGCCGCCGAGGCGACCCCACACGCGCGCCGACGCCCCCTCGATCGCCGCTTCCAGTGCGCGCGACACGCTGCTCGAACAGTTGCGATACGTCAGATTGTAGGTCGTGTCCTGACGATAGGTGTCCCAGAAGCGGTGCAGGCGCGCCGGATCGTAATTGCGTATGCGCACCTGAACCGTCGACGGACACCATGCTTTCGATTCGGTCTGGTAATCGGGCTGGAATAGGCCGGGCACGTCGTTCTCGCGCGTCGCGCGTAGGAGCCGCGCGAAATCGTCGGGCGAACGATCGATCTCGACGCCCGGATACAAGCTGATATAGATGCCTTCAGGCGATTCGAGCGCGGCGTGTCCGGTGGATATCACGCCGTTGCGATCTACCGCCGCGATATAGCGGTCGACGATCAGCTGCCGCCGCGCCTCGCCCTTCGCCGAACCGACCGGCGTCCACACATGGACGGTCAACGCGTCTTCATCGGCGGCGGGTGGGCCGTCCCACTCGACTGTGCCCAACCGCCCTGGCGCCACCGCGCTCGCTGCGGAACTGGCGGCGTCCGCGCTTGCGGCATCCGCGCTCGCATCATTCGAAGCGACCGCGGGATTCGACGCAAGCCGCCGCACGCGCGTGCTCAGCAAAATCATGTTCCAGCCGCCGAATATCAGGCCAAGGCCGAGACAGTACGGCACCGTGCCCACATAGTGCGTCGGATACGGCTGATAGAAGAAAACCGCCAGCGCGATTTCAACGCCCCCGCCGATCATCGCGAGCCGCCAGGTGCGATAGCGAACGACCTTCGCGGAGACGATCTGCAACAGACCGTCGGCCAGAAAGAGCGTGCCGAAGATCATCGACAGAATGAAGTTGCCATGATGATGGCCAATCAGGATCAACGCCGCCGCAAAGCAGAATGCGAGGCCCTTCACATAGCGCAGCACGCGTTGCCCGCCCATGCCGGTCCAGGCGACCGCCAGCGTGGCGAGCCCTTCGAACAGCAGCAATGACGCAAACAGTGTGATCGGAAAATAGAGCGCGC
Organism: Paraburkholderia sp. RL17-337-BIB-A; assembly: GCF_046025895.1. NCBI lineage: Bacteria > Pseudomonadati > Pseudomonadota > Betaproteobacteria > Burkholderiales > Burkholderiaceae > Paraburkholderia > Paraburkholderia sp. RL17-337-BIB-A. The sequence continues at coordinate 3,263,643 of NZ_JARESY010000001.1, forward strand.
TATCGAGCGCGTCGATGAACACCACCACGCCTAGCGCCAGGCTCACCCAGCCGATCAGTTGCAACGAGCGCCAGCGCGTGCGCAGATAATCGACACCCAGCAGGATCATGACCAGTCGAACCATCGCAAGGCCTCCGTGAATGATGCGCCATTCAGATCGCAATCTTAACCATATTCACGGAGCTGGAGCACACGCTCGGGTACGGGGGCTGTGTCCGCACATGTCGACGCGTTCATGGAGAGTCGGCGCGGCTTGCGATCGCGGACCCGTGCATGGCCGCATCGTCGCAGCCGCATATCGAGGCGTTTGCGTTGGACTCAGGCAGCCGCGGCTTGCGGCAGCGCCTCGCCCTGCTCGCCGCCCAACGCGTCGAGCAGATCGTTCAGCATGCGATCGAGTTCGGCGGTCATCAGCGTGACGTCGGAATCGAAACGCTCATCGTCATTCTGCGCGGTCGGGTCGCTTGCTTCCTTGAGGACGTCGAGCGGCGCGATGCGCTTGATCGTGAGCGACGGCGTCAGCACGAACGACACGCGATCGTTCCACGTCATCGCCAGACGCATGCATTGCTTGCCGGCTTCGATATGACGACGCATATCTTCGGCATCCAAAGTATGTCCGACATAGCGCACCGTCGCGTTGCCTTCGGTCGGCGAGCGCAACTCGGTGTCCTGGTCGAGCGTGAAGCCCGCGGGACCTTCGCCGGAAAGCAGCCAGCCGGTCATCGCCGCAACCGGCGAGTGCGTGACGCGCACGGTGCCGAGCGGCAATTGATCAATCGACTTCACCAGCAGACCGCGCACTTCGTCGGCGACCGCTTGCGAGCCCGCATCGATCACGAGCCAGCCGTTCCTGGTATCGATCCACACACGCGTATCGCGGCGAATGCTGAAGGCGCGCGGCAGCAGTTCGTCGGTGACCTGCTCCTTGATCTCGCGCATCTGCTTGCGACCGGGTTTGAAGCCCTGTTGCTCTTCGAGTTCGAGCGCGCGTGCCTTGGTGAATTGCGTGACGACCGAAGCCGGCAGCAGCTTCTTCTCGGTGCGGAACACCAGCAGCATCTGACCATTGAGCGAATACACCAGCGAGTCGTTATCGCGCGGCGACGCCCAACCGTGGCTTTGCATCTCGACGCTGTTGCCGGGCGCGAACGCGTGCGGCGCGAGCCATTTCTCCATTTGTTCAGGGGTGACGGACCACGGAGCGGGAAGGCGGTGCAACTGGAGGTTTTTGAACCACATGGGCGGGGTCTTGTACGGGCAAAGCGCGTCATTCTATATGACGCGGCGAAGATGGCGCCGTCAGAAGCCTAAGCGCTCGCTGCGGCGAGGCGGTGCCTTCGCACCAGCCATTTTCAAATGAAACCCGAGATCCTTTTAGCGGCAGACCGGGTTCCACGCGCACTTCACCGGACAATTCCAGAACTTGAAAAGCAATGGCCAAGACGTCGATTTCCAGCCTTTCGACCTTTATCGCGTGAAGGACGGCAAATCGTCGAAAACTGGCGCCTTGAAGACAAGCTGACGCTGCTCAAACTGCTCAGGTGCGATCAAGCCGTAGTGGTTTAGCCGCATCAGTCCTGGGGCGCGTTTTACGTTCAAATCACCTAGACTTTTTAAGAAACGCGCGACTTGGACGGAGGCGGCCATGGCCGATGAAACCGCACCCTGGCAGATGGTGGAGTACGAGGGCTTCGAAATTCATGTGGCGCCCTTCCCGAAAAACCCGCCCGACGAAACGAAGCCGTCAGGCGTGACGGATAACCGCTACACGTATGTCGGCTATGTGTGTCATCCAGGCGCCGACCCGACCGTCCCCGGGCATGCGGTGCCGTTCCATGCGGACGGCGAGGAGAGCTTCACCGGCAAGGATGAAGCACTCTACGAAGGGGTGCACGTGGGGCGCAGCATCATCGAAGGCACGCACCCGGATCTGACGGTGCTGCCGCTGGTGACGGGCGGCGTGTAACGTATGCAGAAGCGCGCGCCGCGCACGTGCCCTTGGCTTTAGCTGAACGCCCGCTTGATGCGCGACTTGAGCAGCGCGCGGCGCAAGCGGCCGGTCCGTTCAGGCTCGCTGACTGCCTGGCTGCCTTCCACCGCCGTGCCGCGCCGCAGAAAATAACGATCGAAAGTGGCTTGCGTCATACCCCACTTGTTCAGGAACTGGCGGCGCCCATCGTTCTTGACGACCTTGCCGGTGCTCTTCTGCTGGAAGTGATACACGAGACTGTCGCCGGCGCCGAGAAACACCCGGCAACCGGCGTCCCACAGCTTCATCGAGAAGTCGTTATCGCTGCTCATGCCGGGGCTCAATTCGCTGCTATAGCCGCCAACCTTGTACCACCAGTCGCGATGCACCAGCGTGGGCGGCCACGTGGCGCCGCGCCAGTCGGCGCGCACGAGTTTTGGCGTGGCGGCCACCAGTTCGTCGGCGCGGAAATTTTCCACATCGCGGCCGAAGTTCTGCACGACGACGCACGGATTGCCGGAGTCGACCGGCTCGATCATCGTGCCGGACAGCATGAACAGATTGTCGGCCGGCATCTGCGCGAGGCGCTTGACGAGCGCGTCGTCCCAGCCGGGGCAGCAGTACATGTCGTCGTTCATGTAGACGATGTAGTCCTGCGTGGCGCGCGCCGCCGCGAGATTGACCGCATGACAGATGCCGATATTGGCGGGAGACGCGGTATGTTCGATACCCTCGTCGCGCACCCACGCCAGGGTGCCGTCCGAGCCGTCGTTCACGTGCACGATGATCTGATGCGCGTGCGTGGAATGACGCCGCAAGCTCTCGATCACGAGCCGCAGGTAAGGCAGATTGTTCCAGGTCGGGATGATGATTGAGAACATCGATTCGGTCCGTTGAGCTTGCCGTCGGCGCGAGCGCGGTTCAACTCCGCATTGGCAATCCGGCGTGGGGCAGTGCAATGCAATTAAATGGCCGCCGTGCCGGCGACATCACCGGACGCGGCGTTGAAGAATCGCTGTCGGCGTGAGTGTCTGCGCACGCCGTGGGAACCCGACGCCGCACAGGCAGCCAGACAGCGTCGCCCATCAGTTTCGCCGGGGATTGTACCGCCGCCGCCCGCTCATACGACAAATACCAAGGTCCGCAAACCATGATGGCCGTCTTTGAGCAAGACCTTCCGTGCAAGGCGATACCGGTAGCGGCACCTCGTCGACGCATGACTTACTGTGTGCTTCAGCAAGCATTCTGCAAGGGAACGCACGGTTATAATCGCGATCGCTCTACCGTCTTAAAAAAATGCACCCAAGGGTCCGGCCATAGCAATTCCACCACCGGAACGGTAGTGTTCTTACATATTGTTGCCCTATGATTTTTGCTCCCAGTCTGGTCTGGCTCAGCACAGCCCTGCTGTTTTTCGCGCCCGCGGTCAATCTCGTGTGGCGCGGCGGCACGGGCTACTGCTTCTTCGCAATTCTCGCGCTCGCGCTCGGCGCCGCCGTGGCCAACCGGCGCACGCCGGGCTATTTCTCCGGCCTGCGCACCTACCGTTGGTTCACGATCGGCATGCTGGCTTTCGTCGTTGCTATCGCCGTCCAACAGGCGCTGTTCGGCTACTGGCTGCCGCGTCAATTCGATGCGTTGTCGCGCTTCGTGCTTGCCCTGCCCGTCTTTCTGCTGCTGCGGCAGTTGCCGTCCAGGCATCTGCGCGTAATCGGCTGGGGTTGTGCCGCCGGCGCGTTGGCGGTCGGCGCCTGGGCGCTCATGGATCAACCCGCCGGCGGTTGGACGGATGCGAATCGTCTGAATAATTCTTATACGAATGCGATTCCGTTTGGCGATACCGCGTTGCTGCTCGGTTTTCTTTCGGTTTTCACTTTGGGCTGGGACAAGCCGCGTGACTGGTTCGTGTTCGGGCTGCGGTTGCTCGCGCTGGTGGGCGGCGGCTACGCATCCTATCTCTCGGGCAGCCGCGGCGGTTGGCTGGCCGTGCCCGTGTTCGTCGTGCTGCTCGGCATGCAGTATCAGTGGTACGCGCACAAGAAGCGTCTGCTGATCACCACGCTGGCGATCGTGATCGCCGCGGGTGCGCTGCTGTCGACCGAGCGGATTCAGAAGCGCCTCGGCGAAGTGACCAACGACGTGTCGATGATGCATCAGGGCGAAGACTACACGTCGGTCGGCCTGCGCTTTCAGTTGTGGAATGCGTCCGGCCTGATCTTTATGCAACATCCGGTCTACGGCGTCGGCAAGGGGCGTCTGGTGGACGAGCTGGGACTGCTCGCGGAGCGTGGCGAAGTGAAGACGGAGATCGTCAATGAGCGCGCCCATAGCGACTTTTTCTCGACGCTCGCCGAAATGGGCGCAATCGGTGTGATGTGCCTGCTGTTGTTCTACTACGGCATCTCGGTGTACTTCTGGCGTCACAGGCTGTCGAGCGATCCGGCGATCCGCGCGGCGTCCTATGCTGGGTTGGCGGTTGCCACCAGCACAGTGATTTTCGGACTGACCATCGACGTTCTCGTGCCGATCATGGTCACCGTGCTGCTCGCGCTGCTGGTCGCTACGTTTCTCGCGGTGATCGATTCGCGCAAACGCGAACTGGCTACGGCGCAACCGGCAGCGGCACGCGCCGCCCGTCAAACCACCACCGGCGTCAAGGCCTGATTCGAGCACGGCGTGGCGTGGGGCTGACGTCGATCCTACTTCGGTCCACCGTGGGCGGCTCAAACCCGGCGTCGCGCTGACTTCGGCCCGATCCAATCCCGACTTCGGGCCGGCCTCCCGCCAATTTCAGCCGCGCCCGGCACCTACGCGCGGCGCGGCGGGCTCAACGCGTGAACAGTTCGTAGAGCGCGGCGACATGAGCATCGACGCCCGGGTCGTAGACGAGGCTCCGCAGCGGCTCGGCAATACGCGCGTCGCCGTCCCGCACACGCTCCACTGCGGCCTGAATGGCGCGCTCGAAGCTCCCCGCCGACTGCCGCGAGAACTCGATCTTCGCCGCACCGGTGACGGTCTCCGCCGCTCCGACGTTGTCGGCGATCACAAGCGGCGTGCCGCACATCACCGACTCCACACCCACCAGACCGAACGGCTCGTATGCCGACGCCACCACCGTAAAGTCGGCTGCGGCGAACAATTTTTCGATCTCCTTGCAGTACCCGACATAGCGAATCGTGTCGCTGGTTTTCGGCACGGGCCGGCCGGCCACCGCAAGGCAAACCGGCAGCGTGGTTTGTGCAAAAAACGCTTCCAGCAAGGGATAGCCTTTGCGTTCGTGACTGGTCGACGAAAACACGAAAATCACGCGGTCCTCGGGCAGACCGAACTGGCGGCGCACCGCGGCTCGCTCTACATCGCTCAGCGGCTGAAAGCGCGCGGTGTCCACGGGTGGATAGACTACGTCGATGCGCTCGGCCGGGACGCCGTAAAAACGCTGCAACTCGCGGCTCATCAATTGCGAATGCGCGACGATCGAACGTGCATGCGAATAGACGCGCCGTTCCATATCGATCTGCCATTCGTCGCTGCGGCGCGCGGTGCGGCCGGCGGCTTCGAGCGAACCCGGATGCGTACCGCCGCACAACGCGACGTCGGCATGCGTGGAGTGGTTGATCGAGAAAACGCACGCCGGACGGTGCCGTCTCAGCCGTTGCTTGAGGCGCCAATCGAACGCGAGATTGCGAAGCTTGCGCGGCGCCCAGCGGACATTGAGCGGCTGAGCGTCGATCCACGCCGCCTCAGGCAGCGCGCGGTCGATCTCGCGGGCGAACAACGTGGGACGCAGGCCCATCCGATGCAAGCCGGCGATCACGTCGCGCGTGTAGCGTTCGGCGCCGCCACTGTTTTTCAGCGCCTGGGCGGTCAGGGCGATGTCGGTAACAGGACGCCGGGTGGGATCGGACAAAGATCGGTTCTCTGTGAGGCGCCCGCGCGGTGGAGGACCGTGCGGACTGGTTTTCAGGGCAGCGGCAATTGTAAAGGATGGGCTTCGCGGGCTACATGACGCAGCCCTCCCGTCACCGATTAGAATCTAGCGCATCCGCACCCCACCCTATTCCATGACCGATAGCCCGTCGACCAGCCCACCATCCGCAACGTCGGACACTGACCGCCCGCTCGTATCGATCCTGCTGATCGCCTACAACCAGGAAAAGCAGATCGCCGATGCAGTGCAGAGCGCCCTCGCGCAAACCTATGCGCCGCTCGAAATCATCATCTCGGACGACGCCTCCAGCGACGCCACGTTCGCCGCGATCGAGGCCTCGGTCGCCGGCTACAGCGGACCACACAAAGTGATTGCGCGCCGCAACGCGGCCAACCGGGGCATCAGCGCGCATCTGTCACAAATCGCGCAATTGGCTGAGGGAGAACTGCTGTTCGTGGCCGCTGGCGACGACATGTCCGCGCCGAACCGCTGTGAGCGGGTGGTCGACTTCTGGCTCGCCCATGATCGCCGCCCCGATCTGATCGCCACCGACCTCGCGGACATGGACGAAGCCGGCAACGTCCACGAACGGATGTCGCCGACCGAACTCGACACCTATCGCAGTTTCGACGACTGGCTCGCCGGCCGACCGTGGCTCATCGGCGCCGCGCACACATGGTCGCGCCGGCTGTTCGAGCGCTTCGGACCCATGCTGCCAGGCGCCGCCGCGGAAGATCAGATCATGGTGTTGCGCGCGATCCTGTCAGGCGGGGCCGCGAGTCTGCGCGAGCCGTTGGTGCGCTACCGGCGCGGCGGACTGTCACGCAAACGCCGCTATGGATCGGTGGATGAGTTGATTGCGCGAATGCGCCAAAGCAATCGCCATGGACTGGCGGAACTCGCGCAGTTGCAGCGCGACGCCGAGATCGGCGGCGTGGGCGAACGCATGCGCGCGGCGCTGGCGTCCAAACTCGCGCGCGAACAATTCATTCACGCGATGTTCGAAGCGGGCGGTCTCGGAGAACGTATGGGGCTGCTTACGCGCAGTCCCAACGTGAAGCTCGGGCTGCGCATCCGCATGTTTCTGTATGCGACATGTCCGGCTCTCTACGCGCCGGGAATCTGGCTCAAGCGGATCGTGCGGAAAAACGGCCGCTGAAACCGCTCGCCGCGATGCGCTTCAGGAGGCGCTGCGCCGCCCGCGCAAGCGACGCCCGAACGGCTGCTGCGCCTCGACGCCGAAGCTCAGCAGACTCTTGCGCAAGCGCCGCATCATCTTCATCGCCCGCAGGAAGGTCTCGCCGGTGTGGCTGAACAGCACGAATTCGAGCGCGCCGCGCCAGTTTTCGATGCCGCGCGAAAACGCGTTCATATCGTCGCGCGCATCGAGCGGCAGTTCGGCGCCGAAACGCCGCCCGAACAATTGAATCTGATCCGCGATGCCGTCGATCTGACGCCGCTTGCTGGCGCCCCGCCGCTCGGCCGCCGCGAGCTTGCATTCGTCGCGCGCACCGGCCGCCGACCGCTGATTGGTCGCACTCGCGCCAACCGCATTGCTCTCGTGCTGGCGATATTTCAGATGCGGCGCCGCCACGTAGCGGATCTCGCCGAACGATGCCACCACCATCGCCAGCCACCAGTCGTGCATCACGATGCCGGCGGGGAACGGCAGCGCGCGCTGAAGCGCGGCGCGGTTGACCAGCATCGCGCAGCCCGGGATATGGTTGCTCAGCAGAAAATCCCGCAGACGCTCGGCGCGGCGCGACTTCGCCGTGATATCGAAGAGCGACTTCGACAGGCGGCACAGCGTCGCATCCACCAATTCGATGTCGCAGAATGCCAGGGCCGGCGTGGCGAGGCCTCGGGCGTTTTCCACGGCTTGCAGTTCGTGCATCAGGTCGGCGAGTTTTTCCGGCGCCCACACATCGTCCTGATCCGCCAGTGCGACATACTCGCCGCGGCAGCCCGCCAACGCACGCTCGAAATTGCGTACGATGCCCACCCGTTCGCCGCTCGCGATCAGGCGGACCTGCACGCGGCCGGAGTACGCGGCCAATAATTCGGGCGTGCCGTCGGTGGAAGCGTCGTCGGAGACCACCACCTCGAGATTCGGCCAGCTTTGCGCTTCCAGTGAAGCCAGAAGCTCGGGCAGATAAGTGCGGCCGTTATAGGTCGCAAGCGCAATCGAAACGAGCGGCTTGCTGGTGGGATCGTCGTGATGCATCGCTAGTGGGTTTTCCTCTGCGGAATACGGGCGTCGGTCGTCAGCATGCGTTTAGTGTAAAACAAGCACAATAAAGTGAGACAAAAACACAACACCATCTCGAAAAATGGACGAAAAGGCCGGCTGACAAGCATTTGTAATCGGAAAGCGAGATGCGATGCTACGGGGGAATGCCGACGCTGGGTGTCAACGGCAGCCGGGAGGCGCCTGAAATGGCGCTGTCCGGCCGATTGCGGCATGTGCAAAATTTGGCTGATCAGGCTGCGTCTTGCTGAAACTGAATGCGGTGCAGGTGCGCATACAGCCCATCTTGTGTCAGTAGCTCGCGATGGCTGCCGCGCTCGACGATCCGCCCCGCTTCCATCACCAGAATCCGGTCGGCGCGTTCGATAGTCGACAAACGGTGCGCGATCACGAGCGTGGTACGGCCCTTCATCAAGGTTTCCAGTGCGGCCTGCACGTGGCGCTCGGATTCCGAATCCAGCGCCGAAGTGGCTTCGTCGAGAATCAGGATCGGCGCATCTTTGTAGATCGCGCGCGCGATCGCCAGACGCTGGCGTTGACCGCCCGAAAGCATCATGCCGTTGTCGCCGACCAACGTATCGATGCCGTTGGGCATCGCCTCGACGGTGTCCCACAGGTTGGCGGCGCGCAGCGCCGCCTTGACCTTCTCCGGATCGGCCGTCTGGCCATAAGCGACGTTGTTGGCCACCGTGTCGTTGAACAGCACGACGTCCTGGCTCACCATCGCGATCTGGCTGCGCAGCGCGTGCAGGTCATATTCCGGCAGCGCGACGCCGTCGACCAGAATCTCGCCGCCGGTCGGATCGAAAAAGCGCGGCAGCAAATTGACGAGCGTGGTCTTGCCGCTGCCCGACGGACCCGCGAGCGCGACCATCTCACCCGGCGCCACCTTGAACGACACCCGGTCGAGCGTGTGGCGGTTATGCGTGGCGTTGCTGCCATAGGTGAATGAGACGTCGCGGAATTCCACTTCGCCGCGGGCGCGATCGAGCGGCTTGCCGCCGCCCTCCGGTTCGGACGGCTCGTCGATCAGGCCGAAAATCAGTTCGCACGCCGTCATGCCGCGCTGCAGTGGCTGGTTCACGTCCATCAGATGCTTCAGCGGCGAGATGATCAGCAGCATTGACGTGACGAAGGCGACAAACCCGCCGACCGTGGTCTGATCCGACGACGACTGCACCACCGCGATGGTAATCACCACCGCGAGCGCGATCGACGACAGGAACTGCGTCAACGGTTGCGCAAGGCCGCCGGAGACCGTCATGCGCATGGCGTAGCCGCGCAGACGCTTGCTCATCGCCGTGAAGCGGTCGGTCTCGTACTGTTCGCCGTTGTGCACCTTGACGACCTTGTAGCCACCCACCGTCTCTTCGACGATGTACGACAGTTCGTTGGTCAGCAGTTGATGCTCGCGATTCAGGCGCCGCAACCGGCGGTTGATCTTGCCGACCAGCCAGCCGATTCCCGGCAGCAACACTGCGACGATCAGCGTCAGGCGCCAGTTCAGATAGAACAGATAACCGAGCAGGAAGACGACTGTCAGCGAATCGCGCACCAGCGTGACCATCACGCTCAACAACACGTTGAGAATCTGGTTCACCTCGAAGACGATCGCGTTGATCACCGTGCTCGCGGTTTCGCGCTGGAAGAACGCCACGCTCGTGTGGATCATGCGGTTGAACATCTTCAGCCGCAATTCGAGCAGAATCTTGTTCGACACGTAGGCGAGCAGATAGCCGGACGCATATTGCGAGACGCCGCGAATCAGCGCAAGGCCAATGACCGCAACCGGCACGAACCACTTGGCGTTGTCGCTGGCATGCGCGCCGAAGCCCTTGTCCAGCAGCGGCTTGAGCAACGCGGGAATCGCTGCGTCGGTGGCAGAGCTCACGGCCATTGCGACGACTGCGCCGACCACCACCCACATCAGCGGCTTGATATACGGCCACAAGCGTCGAAAGACGACGGCGGGCGACGATGCTTCACCTGAACCGATGGGTTTGCTTAACGTTGGCTTCGCGCTCAAGGAATCCTCTGAGAATGCGGAACAGCATCCACGCAGCGGGCGGATGCCGGCCGCGCGGAATATCGAAAAAGAGCATTGTAAATGGTTGGAGACGATGCCCGACGGTTAAGGATGGTTCGGATTTGCCCGGTTGCGGCGGCGCTGAAGCGTGGCCCGTCGCCTGCGCTGTGTATACTTGCGCGACCCATTCCGCACACCGCACCCTCAACGCATTCCAGCCGCATTCCAGCGTATGCAAGAAACCACCCTCGGCGTCGCCATCATCACCAAAAACGCGGCGGCGCGCCTGGCCGAATGCCTGCAGGCCGTGGCCTTCGCCGATCAGATCGTCGTGATCGACGGCGGCAGCACCGACGGTACCGCTGACATCGCGCGGGCACACGGCGCGCGCGTGCTCCAGCAAACCGACTGGCCGGGCTTCGGACCGCAAAAAAACCGTGCGGTGGACGCGCTCACCACCAGCTGGATTCTCTCGATCGACGCCGACGAAATCGTCTCGCCGGAACTGGCCTCGGCGATCCGCGCGGCGCTCACCGCGCCCACCGCCGATGTCTACGCGGTGGACAGGTTGTCGAGCTTTTGCGGCCACTGGATTCATCACAGCGGCTGGTATCCCGACTGGATTCCGCGCCTGTTCAAACGTGGCGCCGCGCGTTTCTCCGACGACCTCGTGCATGAACGCCTGGTGTTCGACACCCCGTCGCAGCGACTGACCGGCAAGCTGATGCACTACTCCTACGAGGACTTCGAGGGCGTCCTGCGCAAGCTCGACGCGTATTCGACGGCGGGTGCGCAGCAACGTCATGCGGCAGGCAAGCGTGGCAGTTTCGGCAAGGCGCTCGGGCGTGGCGCATGGGCCTTCGTGCGGACCTATGTGCTGCGGCGCGGATTTCTCGACGGCCGCGCGGGCTTCATGATTGCGGTGTTCAACGCGGAAACGGTGTACTACCGGTTTTTGAAGCTGGCGCAGTTGGGGGAGAAGGCGCGGCGCTAGGGGTGGCCGGGGCTCGTCTTCAGCGCAGGCGCCAGGCCTCGTTCCTGAGCCAATTTCAACGGAACGTACAGCATTGGATAGCAACGGCCAGGCGGCAGCAACCCCAGCGTCAGTGCCACGAAAATTGATCGACTGTGCCCGCGCGAGCTATGCGATCGGCGCGGGCAAACCGGTCATCAATAAACGATTTCGATCGAGCTTCCGGCAAATTCGCCGCGCAATGCCGCGAGCAGTTCGTCGGTCGGCTTCACGCGCCACGCGTCGCCCAGCCGCATTTCGCCTTGCGCATTCTCGCTGCGATAGACCACCTGCACGGCGAGGCCGTTCGGAATCTGCACCGCCTGACGCTGCCCACCGCCGCCATAACCACCGCCGTTGCGCCCAGCGCCTGCGCCACCTCCGTTGCCGCGCGATGACGCTGCCGGCGCCGGCGCAGCTTGTGGCTCGTCCTTACCCGCGCTATGCGCTTCGAGCACACGCCGCAACGCCAATGCGTCTGCATTACCGTTCATCTGGACCTTCACGGCTTCCGCATAACGGCAACGCGCGCGGCCGAGATCCATCACCGTATCGACCGTGAAACGGATGCCGCCCGTAAATGCGTCGTTACGCGCCTGGCCTTGCACCACCAACAATTCGTCTTCCTTGAACAACTGCTTGTGCGCTTCAAAGGTCTCGTTGAAGACGGTCACTTCGCATTGGCCGGTGCCGTCGTCGAGCAGCGCAATCAGCATCTTGCCGCGCTGGGTCATCTGTGTGCGCAGCGACGCGATCACGCCCGCGACCAGCTTGTCGCGGCCTTCCTTCAGTTCGCCGATTTTCTGACGCACAAAGCGGCGCACTTCGTCCTTATACGCATCGAACAGGTGGCCCGACAGGTAGAAGCCGAGCGCGGCTTTTTCTTCCTGCAGCTTCTTTTTTTCCGGCCATTCGGGCTCGTCGACCAGCTCGTGACCTTGCGACGGCGCATCGCCCATGTCGAACAGGCCCGCCTGCATCGCATTGGCGCTTGCCTGCTCGGCGGCTTCCATGGCCAGCGAGACGGAGGCGATCAGTTGCGCGCGATTCGCGTGCAGCGTGTCGAAGGCGCCGGCGCGGATCAATGCTTCCACCGTGCGGCGATTGACGATCCGGCGATCGACCCGGTTGCAGAAATCGAAGATGTCGATGAACGGACCTTCTTCGCGTGCTCGGATGATTTCTTCGATCGCGTTCTGGCCGCTGCCCTTGATCGCGCCGAGACCGTAGCGGATTGTTTTCGACCGCTTGCCGTCCGCTTCCGCTACCGGCTCGAAACGGTATGCGGACAGATTGACGTCCGGCGGCAGCACGGCCATCTTGTTCGTGAGGCAATCTTCGAACAGGATCTTGACCTTGTCCGTGTCGTCCATGGCGAGCGACATATTCGCCGCCATGAATTCGGCCGGATGATGCGCCTTCAGCCACGCGGTGTAGTACGCAAGCAGCGCATACGCCGCCGCGTGCGACTTGTTGAAGCCGTAGCCCGCGAACTTCTCCATCAAGTCGAAGATTTCGTCCGCTTTGTCGCCGGTCAGCCCGTTCTTCGCGGCGCCCTGGCGGAACAGCTCGCGGTGCTCGGCCATTTCCTCGGCCTTCTTCTTACCCATCGCGCGGCGCAGCAAGTCGGCACCGCCGAGCGAGTAACCGCCGATGATCTGCGCCATCTGCATCACCTGCTCCTGATAGACCATGATGCCGTAGGTCTCTTTCAGAACAGATTCGACGCGCGGATCCGGATACTCCACCACTTCGCGGCCGTGCTTACGTGCACAGAAGCTCGGGATCAGGTCCATTGGGCCCGGACGGTACAACGCGACCAGCGCGATGATGTCCTCGAAGCGGTCAGGCTGTGCGTCTTTCAGCATGCCCTGCATGCCGCGGCTTTCCAGCTGGAACACAGCGACCGTGTTTGCTTTCTTCAGGATCGAGAACGAGGGCGCGTCGTCGAGCGGCACTTGCGCCAGCGACCAGTCTTTCTTCGACGGATCGAGACGGCGGATATAGCGCTCGGCCCAATCCAGAATCGTCAGCGTGGTGAGACCCAAAAAGTCGAACTTCACGAGGCCGACGGCTTCGACGTCGTCCTTGTCGTACTGGCTCACCACGCCGCTTTCATCGCCCTGCGTATAGAGCGGACAGAAATCGGTCAGTTTGCCGGGCGCGATCAGCACGCCGCCGGCGTGCATACCGACGTTACGCGTGAGGCCTTCCACGCGCTGCGCGAGTTCGAGCAACTGGTGCACTTCATCTTCGTTGTCGAAGCGCTCCTGCAACAGCGGCTCTTCCTTCATCGCGTCGGCGATGGTGACGTGTTTGCCCGGTTTGAACGGAATCAGCTTGGCGATGCCGTCCGTGAACATGTAGCCGAGATCGAGCACGCGGCCGATGTCGCGCACCGCCGCTTTCGCCGCCATCGTGCCGAAGGTGGCGATCTGCGACACGGCGTCCGCGCCGTACTTCTCCTTGACGTACTGAATCACACGGTCGCGGCCGTGCTGGCAGAAGTCGATGTCGAAGTCGGGCATCGAGACCCGTTCCGGATTCAGGAAACGTTCGAACAGCAGGTTGTAGCGCAGCGGATCGAGGTCGGTCACGCCGAGCGCGTACGCGACCAGCGAACCTGCCCCCGAACCCCGGCCCGGACCGACCGGCACGCCGTTGTTCTTCGCCCAGTTGATGAAGTCCGCAACGATCAGGAAGTAGCCCGGGAAGCCCATCTTGATGATCGTGCCGCACTCGAATTCGAGGCGCTGGTAATACGTTTCGCGCTGCGCCTCGCGCTCGGCTTCAACCGGATACAGCTGTTCGAGACGCTTTTCCAGGCCCTCTTTCGACAATTGCACGAGGTAGTCGTCGAGCGACATGCCGTCGGGTGTCGGAAAGAGCGGCAGCTTCGGCTTGCCGAGTTCGAGCGTGAGGTTGCAGCGTTTGGCGATTTCGACACTATTGGCGAGCGCCGACGGAATGTCCGCGAACAACTCAGCCATCGCTTCTTGCGTGCGGAAATACTGCTCCGACGTAAAGCGCTTCGAGCGGCGCGGATTCGCCAGGATGTCGCCTTCTGAAATACACACGCGCGCTTCGTGCGCGGTGAAATCGTCCGGCGTCATGAACTGCATGGGATGGGTGGCCACCACCGGCAATTTCAGCGACGCCGCGAGTGCGACCGCCTGCTGCACGTATTGTTCGCCGCCCGGCTGACCGCACCGTTGCAGTTCGATATAGAAGCCGCCGGGGAACACCTTCGCCCAATGCAAGGCATTGCGTTTGGCCGCTTCTTCGTTGCCGGCGGCAAGCGCGAGCCCGACGTCGCCCTGTTGCGCACCCGACAACGCAAGCAGGCCTTCACCCAGACCCGATTCAAGCCAGCCGGCTTCAACCTCCGCGCGGCCGCGATACTGATTCGTGAGGGATGCCTTGCTGAGCAGCTCGCACAGATTCAGATAGCCGCGCCGATTCTTGACCAGCAGCAGCAAACGCGAAGGCTTCTCGCGGTCGTCCGGATTGGTGATCCAGACGTCGCAGCCGGCAATGGGTTTGACCCCTTTGCCGCGGGCTTCCTTGTAGAAACGGACGAGGCCGAACGCGTTGCCAAGGTCGGTTAGGGCAAGCGCGCCCTGACCATCTTTGGCAGCGGCCTTGACGACGTCGTCAAGACGCACGATGCCATCGGCAATCGAGAATTCGGAGTGAACGCGGAGATGAACGAAGCGGGGATCTGACATGGGCGACATTGTAACTCCACCCTTCCGGAGTTTTCAGGCCAAAACCGCGCGTTAGCCGTTTGGCTTAGGACGGAAACGCGAGCGCGCCGTACACCGGCGGTTTGCGGGCAGTGGCAGGTTTCGGTGACAGCGTCCGGGCGTGCTTGCGCGCCCGGATGGACCAGCCGGAGCACATTCGGCGATATTTCACTGGCCAGAATCCACCGTCCGGTGCGGGCGTGCGAGGAACGGTCAAGCTGCGCCGTGCGGCGCGTTGCCAATGAAGAACGTTCAGCAGCGTGTGGAGTGCGCCGAGGCAAGCGCCGTGCAAGTTTGCGAGCGATTTGCGCTGCCGCAACTGGCTGGCCATTCGGCCGAGTCGGCTTAAGCGCCGGCTTGAGGGATAATACGGGTTTCGCCTATTCGACGTGATCGGCCGCACGGAGGCTGAATGCGGGCGTCTCAATGCGCCCCGTTTTCCGCGCCGCCGGGCACTTCTTACTGCTGGACACACATGAGTACCGTCAATCTCGCCGCGTATCATTTCGCGACTATCGAAGACACCGCCGCATGGCGCCCGCTCGTCACCGAGCGCTGTAGTGCGCTCGGCCTGCGCGGCACCGTCCTGCTGGCGCCGGAAGGCATCAACCTGTTCGTCGCGGGCACGCGCGAAGCCGCGGACGCCTTCATCGACTACATCCGTCACGATGCGCTGTTCGAAGGCAAGTTCGCAAATCTGCAATTCAAGGAAAGCCTGTCGGAAAAGCAGCCGTTCACCCGCATGCTGGTCAAGCTCAAGCGCGAGATCATCACGATGAAAAAGCCGGCCATCCGGCCGGAGCTCGGCCGCGCGCCGTTCGTCGACGCCCCCACGCTGAAAAGCTGGCTCGACCGGGGCCATGACGACGAAGGCCGCCCCGTCGTCATGCTCGACACACGCAATGCATTTGAAGTGGACGTCGGCACGTTCGACGCCGCGCTCGACTACCGCATTACGAAATTCAGTGAGTTTCCGGAAGTGATCGAGCAGAACCGCGCCGATCTCGAAGGCAAGACGGTGGTGTCGTTCTGCACGGGCGGCATCCGCTGCGAGAAGGCTGCGATCCACATGAAGGAAGTTGGCATCGAGAACGTCTACCAACTGGAAGGCGGCATCCTGAAATATTTCGAGGAAGTGGGCGGCGCCCACTATCACGGCGACTGCTTCGTGTTCGACTATCGCACCGCGCTCAATCCGCAATTGGAGCCGACCGCGACGGCGCAATGTTTCGGCTGTCGCGCGGTAGTGACGCCCGAGGCGCAGCAATCGCCGCTGTATGTGGCCGGCAAGACGTGTCCGGAATGCCATCCGGACAGCAAGGCGGCCGCCGCCGCGTGATGAGAGCAAGCGCCTTCGCACGATCGCTGCGAGGCATGTTGCACGTGTGCGGTGTGTCCGGCGTGTCCGGCGTGTCCGGCGTGCTCAGCGTGTCCGGCGTGCTCAGCGTGTCCGGCGTGTCCGGCGTGTTCGGTGTGCTCGGCGTGCTCGGTGTGCTCGGTGTGCTCGGTGTGCTCGGTGTGCTCGGTGTGCTCGGCGTGCTCGGCGTGCTCGGGGCACGGTACGCTACGGCTGTCGCACACATGACGAACGCGGCCGGTCTGCTGCGACCGCCTGCGCCGTGGCCGCAGCGTTTACTCGTGCAACGGGCTCCGAACGAGACCAAGCCATGCGAGGTTGCTGGCCCGCACGGCGGAAGCAGGCAAGACACGGCGCAGGCAGCCATTTTCCGGATGGCGGTGAGCGCGCCCCGTTTCTTCCGCACTGATCCATCCGCCTCATGACCTATCGTGGACGCTTTGCGCCGTCGCCTACCGGGCCCTTGCATTTCGGCTCGCTGGTGAGCGCGCTCGCGAGCTGGCTGGACGCCCGTGCGCACGGCGGTGCGTGGCTTGTACGTATTGAAGACATTGACGGTCCTCGCACCGTCCCTGGCGCGGCCGAAGACATTCTGACGACGCTTGAACGATTCGGCATGCACGCAGACGAGCCGCCGGTCTGGCAAAGTCGCCGCATGGCGCGCTATCAGGAAGCACTGGATCAACTGAAGGCTGCCGGTCTGATTTATCCATGTGGCTGCACGCGCAAGGAGATTGCGGATTCGTTGTTGAGTGCGCACGCGCGCAACACCACGCTGGCCTATCCCGGTACGTGTCGCAACGGCCTGCACGGCAAACCGGCGCGAGCCTGGCGCCTGCGCGTGCCCGACGGCGACGCTGCGGTGATCACATTCGAAGACCGCTGGCAGGGCAAGCAGACGCAGAACCTGGCCACCGAGGTCGGCGACTTCGTCCTGAAGCGTGCCGACGACCAGTGGGCATACCAACTGGCGGTGGTGGTCGATGATGCGGACGCGGACATAACGCACATCGTGCGGGGCGCGGACTTGATGGATTCAACGGCGCGGCAGATTTACCTGCAGCGTTGTCTGGGCGTGCCGACACCAGAGTATTTGCACGTACCGGTGGTCACGAACGGACAGGGCGAAAAGCTTAGCAAGCAAAACGGTGCAACCGCGCTGGACAATGACAGACCACTTGAGACACTGAGCGCAGCCGCGCGGCACTTAGGACTTGAGATGAGCGGCACCGAACACACGACGCTAAATGACTTCTATGCCGCCGCAACGACCGCATGGGCAAAGCGCGTGGACGTAAGAGTGCAACGCAACTAGCGCCCAAAAGCGCCGGATACAAACGAGACACGTCAACACCCGAAGGGCGCCAGCGGAGAGCGATCCAGATAGCTGGTAGCTGGCTTTGGCTTTGGCTTTGGCTTTGGCTTTGGCTTTGGCTTTGGCTTTGGCTTTGGCTGGGGCTGGGGCTGGGGCTTTTGGCTTTTGGCTTTTGGCTTTTGGCTGTAAGCGCCTCGCTTGGACCGTTCGGGTTTTTCTGGACGACGCGATGTGAAGCGGGACATGCTATCTCCTTTGGGTATTTTGCGTTACCCGGTAACGAATTCAGACATATCGTTACCGGGTAACAACGACGAGGAGAAACCGATGGCGCAAACAACAGCGGAGCGGCAGGCCGCCTTCCGGGCAAGGCGGGCGACAGCTGGAAACGATGGCAACGGGGAGCGGCGGCTTGATATGTGGGTGACCACTGAAGCCGATCTCGCGCTCGCACGGCTGGCACGCCGTTACTCGGTAACGAAGCGTGAGATGCTGGAGCGGCTGGTAGTGCGGGCGGACGCGGCTATCGTGCGCAGGCTCGATCCGGACTCCGCAGAATGGGATACCTACTTCCAGGTTCGACGGTAGCCCTTCAGCGTTACCGGGTAACGGACCGCTGTCCCAGGTGCAGTCGGCTACTGGCTCAGCGCGTGTGAGCCGTTCCGGGCGATCGGGGCGTGCTGTCCACCGCTGTTGTTCAACCGGTCGGAACCGCAGGTTGGGGCGGATTTTGCAGGTGTGCGGCAACGCGCCAGGGCAGCAATTCGTCGACGCGGTTGATCGGGTGATCGGCGATGCAGGTCAGCACATGGCACAGGTAAGCACGCGGATCGACGCCATTGAGTTTGCACGTGGCGATCAGCGAGTACATCGCCGCTGCCCGCTCACCGCCGCTGTCAGAGCCGGCGAACATGAAGTTTTTTCGTCCCAGTGAGACACAGCGCAGCGCGTTCTCCGCGATGTTGTTGTCTATCTCCACCGTGCCATCGTCGCAGTACAGCGTCAGCGCGAGCCATTGATTGAGCGAGTAGTTGATGGCCTTGGCCGTATCCGACTTCGTTGACAGCATCTGGAGCTTTGCCCTGAGCCATGCACCGTAGGTTTCAAGCAGCGGTTTGGCCTTCTCCTGCCGCACACGCAGCCGCTCGGCAGGCGGCTTGCCGCGGATACTGGCTTCGATGCCGTAGAGCTCGCCAATATAGTCGAGCGCCTTTTGCGTGGTTTCAGACGGCGTGCGCACGTGAATGTCGTACAGCTTTCTCCTCGCGTGCGCCCAGCATGCTGCCTCGCGCATCGAGCCGTCCCGGAACAGCTCGTTGAAGCCCGAATACGCGTCTGCCTGCAGGATCCCGCTGAAGCCGGTCAGATGGCGCTGGGGATGGACGCCTTGCCGGTTGGGCGAGTACGCAAACCAGACGGCGGCTGGTTCCTTCGAACCGGACCGACGGTCATCACGCACATAGACCCACAGCCGGCCTGTCTTTGTCTTCTTGTTGCCCGGCGCGAGCACAGGGATCGGCGTGTCGTCCGCATGGATCTTGAGGCCGCCCATCGCGTAGCGGCGCAGCGCTTTCACCAGCGGATCGACGAGCGCCTCGCACTGACCAACCCAGCGGCCCATGCTCGCCGGGTCCAGTTTGACGTTTTCGCGTGCAGCGATCTCCGACTGCCGGTAAAGCGGCTGGTGATCGGCATACTTGGCCACAAAGATCTCGGCAAGCAGGCTTGGGTGCGCGATGCCGCGCTGAATCGGCAGGCTCGGTGCCGGCGGCTGAACGATGCGACCGCAGCAGGCGCAGATCTTCTTGCGCCGGATGGTGCGGATGACCTTGAACGCTGCCGCGATGCGGCCGAGCTGCTCGGAGACGTCCTCGCCCAGCGCTTGCATCTGGCCGCCGCATTCGGCGCAGGTTGGCTCCGGCTCGAGCACGTGCTCCTCACGCGGCAGGTGGTCCGGGAGCGCCTCGCGCGAAGCACGTTCGGGCGCGTCGGACCTGCTCCTGCCGCCGGCCTGTGCTTCGCGCGTTTCGGCTGCGCCACGGCTGCCGGTCAGATCATCCAGTCGGGTCTCAAGTTCCGCAATTTGCCGGTCCAGTTTCTCGGACTTGCGGCCGAACTGCATGCGCTTGAGCTTGTCGATCTGTGCCTTGAGCCGTTCGATTTCCAGATCGCGCTCGGCCAGGGACGCCCGCGCCTCGAGCAACAAGGCCTTGAGTGCATCGATGTCATCAGGAAGGTCGCTGGCATCAGACATGCCACGCAGTTTACGCAGGTGTTGCGCGGTTTACAACATCGACAGTGGCTCGGCGGTACGGCGTGGCTGCCGCCAGTCGATGCCCTCAAGCAGCATCGACAGCTGGGCCTGGGTCAGATGGATCTTGCCGCTATCGGCCTGCGGCCAGACAAAGCGGCCACGCTCGAGCCGCTTTGCAAGCAGCCATAGCCCGTCGCTGGTAGCCCAAAGAATTTTTATCAGATCACCTCGACGGCCGCGGAAGATGAACACGTGACCGCCCAGCGGATTCTCCTGAAGCGCCGTCTGTACCTTGGCGGCCAGGCCCTGGAACCCGGAACGCATGTCGGTCACCCCCGCGGCAATCCAGATGCGTGTGCCCGCCGGCAGACCGATCATCGCGACAGCTCGCGAATCAGCAGCCGCAGTGTCTCCGGCGAGACCTCGCCGCGAATGCGCAGGCGTGCACGCTCGAACTCCACCTCGCAGACACTCTCCAGCGGCTCAGTTGTAGTGACCGTTGGCGGCGGCGCCTGTACAGACGTACCGTCGATGATGTTCACCGGCAATAACGGCGGAATCTCGCACTCCGCCTGCTCGGACAGCGTCGGCAGACCGTACGCTCCCTCGAGATACGCTCGCCGCCACTTGAAGAGCAGGTTCGCGTTGACATCATTGCCGCGCGCGATCAGGGCAACCGATGCACCCGGCTCAAAGGATTGCTCGACCAGGTGCCTCTTGAACTCGAGCGAGAAATTCGGCCGCTTGGTGCGTGCGCTTGATGTTTTGTCCACGTTGGTGCCCACAATAATTTGGTGGACACCAAATTACCCAAAGCATCGACCAGTCGTCCAGAATGGCCCTCGCGAGTTGCTTACTTTTGGCTTTTGGCTTTTGGCTTTTGGCTTTTGGCTTTTGGCTTTTGGCTTTTGGCTTTTGGCTTTTGGCTTTTGGCTTTTGGCTTTTGGCTTTGGCCGTGGCCGTGGCCGTGGCTCGGGCTGGGGCTTTGGCTTTAGCGGGGGCTTTGGCTTTAGCGGGGCGTTGGCTTTAGCTTTGGTTGGGGCTTTGGTTGGGGCTTTGGCTAGGCGCTGGCTGCCGTAGCGGCAAGCGGCAAGCGGCAAGCGGCAAGCGGCAAGCGGCAAGCGGCAAGCGGCAAGCGGCAAGCGGCAAGCGGCACGATAGCATCGCTAAGGCGTTCGCGGCGTCTGTCGATCGATCGAGTGGAAAGGGGGCGAGGGGTTTAGGAAAGTACCGCTACGGCACGCGCAGCGCTGCCGGAAGTATGACGGCTGTGTCACTCACGCGGAATGTGCGAGAACCCAGATTCCAGATGCACCACTACCAGAACTGCGCGGGGGACCCGCTTATGAGCTGGCGGTGTGAGCCGCTTTCTTTTGCCTACTTTTCTTTGCGGCCGGCAAAGAAAAGTAGGTGCCGCCCCGCACAGGGGCAACACTAATAGACCACCAACAAATCAAGGAAAGGCCAAACACCGCAGGCACACAACCCAAAAGCGCCACGCAAGCAACCAGACCAAGCAAAGGCCAACGCCCAAAAAAACTACAGCCCCCACCCGCACCCAAGCAAAAAAAATCACGAAGACGAAGTCGACTTCCTCGGCATCCCAAACCCCCCAAGCAACGCCGCCAACGGCTGCTTGGAAGCAGCCTTCTGCGGAGCAGCAGCGGACGAGGCAGCCGCCTCTTCAATCTTCCGAATGGAAGCCGCCGAAGGCTCATAAGGCTTAAGAAAAAAATCATCCACAGGCTGCGCACGATGATGATGCGGCCGATCGAACGCCCCCGAACCCGAAGCTCCGGAACGCCGGCGACCGCCCCGCTCATCACGACCTTCCGCGCGGCCATCAACGCGCTCACGCCGCGGTGGCCGCTCTTCATGGTGATGCCGCACCGGCGTATCCACAGTCAGACGTTGCACATCCAAAGGCCGCTTGATCAGCTTCTCAATATCGGCAAGCTGCTTACGCTCATTCGGGCTGCACAGCGACAACGCATCGCCCGAGGCTCCAGCACGCCCAGTGCGCCCAATCCGGTGCACATAATCCTCAGCATTGAACGGCAGATCGAAATTGATCACGGCGGGCAGCTCGGCAATATCCAGACCACGCGCGGCGACATCGGTCGCCACCAAAGCCTCGATCTCGCCACGCTTGAACGCATCCAGAGCCTGCATCCGTTCATTCTGCGTCCGGTCGCCGTGAATCGCCGTGGCGATCACACCGTCGCGCTCGAGACTCCGCGCCAGACGGCTCGCGCCGATCTTGCTGTTACAAAACACGATCACCTGCTTGAGGTTGCGATCGCGAATCAGTTTGACGACAGCACCCGTCTTGTCGCCCTCGGCCACTTCATAAACAGTCTGCGTCACATTGGTCGCGGTCGAATTGCTGCGCGCGACTTCGATCGTCTGCGGATCGCGCAGATAGGTGGCGGCAAGCTTCTTGATTTCGCCCGAGAACGTAGCCGAAAACAGCAGCGTCTGACGTTCCTTCGGCAGCAGGTTCAGAATGCGCTGCAAATCCGGCAGGAAGCCCATGTCGAGCATCCGGTCGGCTTCGTCGAGCACGAGAATCTGCACCTGCCCCAGGTTGGCGGTTTTCTGTTGCACGTGATCGAGCAGACGGCCCGGCGTGGCGATCAGAATTTCCACGCCGCGGCGCAGTTGCTCGGATTGCGGATTCATATCGACGCCGCCGAACACCACCGCACTGCGCAGCGCCGTGTGTTTCGCGTACGCCTGCACGTTAGCGGCGACCTGGTCGGCGAGTTCGCGGGTCGGCGTGAGGATCAGCGCGCGCACCGGATGGCGGGCGGGCGATGCGCTCGTGCTGGCCTGCGGCAGCAGACGCTGGATGATCGGCAGCGAGAAGCTCGCGGTCTTGCCCGTGCCGGTTTGCGCGGCGCCCATCATGTCACGGCCGGCCAGCACGACGGGAATCGCCTGCTCCTGGATCGGCGTAGGGATGGTGTAGCCCGATTCTTTGACGGCTTTCAGGATGTCGGGCGCGAGGCCGAATTGATCAAAAGTCGCAGTGCTGGGCGTGACGGCTGTGTCGGACATGGTGGCTTTCGCTAAAAATGCGCTTGGCGCGGGTGCGCACGGCAGCGGTCGGAACCGCAGAGGGCATCAGGATGAAGGCGGAGCCACGGCGTTCCGCACGGGGACCCGTCAGTATCACGGGAAAAAATGCGGCCGGCTCCGGCCGGCGGAAACACCCGCCGGAAAGGCCGGTATTGTAGCACTTCAGCAAAAACACTCATGGCGCTTCTGCCGGCTTTCTGCTTACGGTGGCGAAAGCCGGCCGGGGGACGTGGCGCACGGCTCACCACGTCTCGCGCATCACCATCAACCGCATCTCGGTCATATCCTCGATCGCGTAGCGCACACCCTCGCGTCCGAGCCCCGAATCCTTCACGCCGCCATACGGCATGTTGTCGACCCGGAACGACGGCACGTCATTGATCACCACGCCGCCCACTTCGAGCCCATCCCACGCGCGATGCGCATGAGCGAGCGAATCGGTGAACACGCCGGCCTGCAGGCCGAAGTCGCTATCGTTGACGGTGGCCAGCGCGGCGTCGAAATCGTCGAAACGCTCCAGAATCGCCACCGGCCCGAACGCTTCCTTACGATACAGATCGGTGTCGCGCTTTACGCCCTCGAGCAGGGTGGCCTCGAACATCGCGCCGTCGACCTTGCCGCCCGCGACGATCTTCGCGCCCGCCTGCACCGCGCTTTCCATCCAGCCAGCGAGACGTTTGGACTCGGATTCGGAGATCATCGGCCCGACAAAGGTCTTTTCGTCCTTCGGATCGCCCATCACCAGCGACTTCGTTTTGGCGATCAGTTTCTCGCGCAGCGCGTCGTAGACCTTCGCATGCACCAGAATCCGCTGCACGCCGATGCAACTTTGCCCCGACTGATAGAACGCGCCGAACGCCAGCCGGTCGACCACGTAGTCGAGCTTCTCACCCTGATCGCCGTCGACGATCGCGGCCGCGTTGCCGCCCAACTCCAGAATCACCTTCTTCTTGCCGGCCTTTTTCTTCAACTCCCAGCCCACCGCGGGCGAGCCGGTGAAGGACAGCAGCTTGAAGCGCTCATCGGTGGTGAACAGGTCGGCGCCGTCGCGATGTGCCGGCAGAATCGAGAACGCGCCTTTCGGCAAATCGGTTTCCGCCAGAATCTCGCCCATGATCAGTGCGCCGACCGGCGTGCGGCTCGCGGGCTTCAACACGAACGGCACGCCGGCGGCGATGGCCGGCGCGACCTTGTGCGCGGTCAGGTTCAGCGGAAAATTGAACGGCGAGATAAACGAGCACGGCCCGATCGGCACGCGCTTCACGTAGCCGTGATAGCCCTTCGCGCGCGGCGAAATCTCCAGATTGACGATTTCGCCGTCGATGCGCACCGACTCTTCAGCCGCCACCTTGAACGTATCGATCAGACGCGTGACCTCGCCTTTCGAGTCGTTGATCGGCTTGCCGGCTTCGATACAGAGCGCGAGCGCCAATTCATCGTAACGCTCGCGAAAGCGCTTCACGCAATGTTCGAGCACGGCTTGACGCTTGAAGGGCGGAAACGTGCGCAATGCGGGCATGGCGTCGACAGCGTAACCGATCGCTTTGTCGATCGCCGTCGCGTCTGCCATCGCCACGCGGGTCGCCACTTCGCCGCTGAATTTATCGGTGACTTCGAGATCGGTGTTGGCGGCCACCGCAACGTTTGCGAGGTAGTACGGGTAAGTCTTGTTCAACATGACACGTTCTCCTTTCCGACAACTGACATTAGTCATGCGGCCAGCAAGGGCTATGCCCCGTTGCCGCTCATCGCTGGTCCGCTCATAGTTGTGCTGAGAGCCGTTTGATCTCGCGATTCAGCACGCGCTCGTTGTCCGAGTAGTCGATCGGCAAATCGATCACATGCACGCCGGGCGTCGCGAAACATTCGCGCAGCAACGGCGCGAACTCCGCTGCCGATTCAATGCGATGACCTTTCGCGCCGTAACTCTCTGCATACGCGACGAAATCCGGGTTGCTCAGCGTCATGCCGTAGTCCGGGAAGTTCATGTTTTCCTGCTTCCAGCGGATCATGCCGAACGCGTCGTCGCGCAGAATCAGGATCACCAGATCGAGCTTCAGACGCACCGCCGTTTCCAGTTCCTGCGAATTCATCATGAAGCCGCCGTCGCCGCATACAGCCATGACCTTGCGGTCCGGGTGCACGATCTTGGTCGCGATCGCCGACGGCAAGCCGGCGCCCATCGACGCCAACGCGTTATCAAGCAGCAGCGAATTCGGTTCGTGCGCACGGTAATAGCGCGCGAACCAGATCTTGTACATACCGTTGTCCAGACACACGATGCCGTCCACCGGCGTGGTCTCGTAGACGTCGTTGACGATCCGCACCGGGTACATCGGGAACCGGTCGTCGTGCTGGCCTTTGACCAGATGCGCTTCGAAGTGCTGTTTGATTTCCTTGAAGCGCGTGAAGTCCCAATGTTCCTGCCGCTCCTTGAGACTTTCCTTGAGCTGCCAGACTGCGTTGGCAATATCGCCGACCACTTCGATCTGCGGGAAATACACCGTGTCCACTTCCGCGCCGAGAAAGTTGACGTGTATCACCGTCTTCTCGCCGGTGTCGCCGCTGCGCATGAAGAACGGCGGCTTCTCGATCACATCGTGGCCGACATTGATGATGCAGTCCGCGTGATCAATCGCGCGATGCACGAAGTCGCCGTCGGACAAGGTGGCGTTGCCGAGCCACATCGGGTGCGATTCGTCGATCACGCCCTTGCCCATCTGCGTCGTGAAAAACGGAATGCCAATCTGGTCGACGAATTCGCGCAGCATCCTGGTGGTGGTCTTGCGGTTGCCGCCCGCACCGATCATCAGCAATGGATGCATCGCCTTCGTGATCGCCTCGACCGCGCGCGCCAC
Source organism: Paraburkholderia sp. RL17-337-BIB-A (assembly GCF_046025895.1). Classification (NCBI taxonomy): domain Bacteria; kingdom Pseudomonadati; phylum Pseudomonadota; class Betaproteobacteria; order Burkholderiales; family Burkholderiaceae; genus Paraburkholderia; species Paraburkholderia sp. RL17-337-BIB-A. The sequence goes on from NZ_JARESY010000001.1 coordinate 3,289,440, forward strand.
GGCCTTTTCTTCGGCGACGGGACGGCGGCTATAGCTCTTCGGAATCGGCTTGCCGTCGCCCTCTTCATCCGCGACGTCCTCGGGCAATTCGAGGTGCACGGCGCCGGGCCGCTCTTCTTCGGCCTGACGGACCGCCTCGCGCACCGAGGCCGGAATGTTGGCGATCGACACAATCTGCCGCGTGTACTTGGTGAGCGGCTCCATCATCCGCACTACGTCGACGATCTGGAAATGCCCCTGCTTGCTCGACTTGATCGGCTTTTGTCCGGTCACCATCAGCATCGGCATGCCGCCTAACTGCGCGTATGCGGCGGCGGTCACGAAGTTGGTCGCGCCCGGCCCGAGGGTGGACAGGCACACACCGGTGCGTCCGGTGAGGCGTCCATAGGTGGCGGCCATGAAACCCGCTGCCTGTTCATGACGCGTGAGGATCAGGCGAATTTTCGAGCGGCGCAGCGATTCGAGGAGATCGAGGTTTTCTTCACCGGGGATGCCGAACACGTACTCGACACCTTCGGCTTCCAGCGATTTGACGAACAGGTCCGATGCTTTCATGGAGGGTCTCGCTTGATGAAACGGACGCGGGCCACGGGCCCATCCGTTGAGGTCGGAAAACGGACGATCGAACACGACGACGGCCACGCGAACCGCGCGCGGCCCGACATAACGGTGATAGCGGGGACAGCAGTAACGGCGGACACAGCGGATACCATGCCAAACAGCTTACTACTCGAATGGAAAGGATGTGCGCCGGCGGGCAGCGCCGCAAGGCGGAGGCAAAGTGAGGCAGGCGGCGTGGTTGAGGAAAGCCGCCGCGGCATGCTTAGCGATTGATGGTGATGCAGTCGGACAGCATCGGCGGGGCGTTTTCGCCGTCGGTCGCGTCGTACAGGTCGGCGCGCGGGCCCTTGGTCCACCAGGTGTAGCTGCCGGCCTGATACTTCGCGCCTGAAGCCGATATCGTGTTGACGAACAGCAGTTGCCGGCCCTTTACAGGCACGAGCGCGAAGCTCTGGCCGTTCGTGGTGTTCCAGTAGGTCACATGCAGAATCTTGCCAGTCGCGCAGGTGTATTTGTGCGTCTGGCGATTCTTGGCCTGAATCTCGGCGAGGCGCAATGGCGCGGCCCAGGCATTGCCATTCAGCGCCGCGAGACCCGCTGCCGCAGTGACTGCAACAAGCCATTTCTTCATGAGATGCCTCGATCGTTGTTGCGCATCAAACAAGAGCGGCGCGCCCTGCACCGCGGCTGTGGTTGCCGCCATAGTTGCGGCTGCGTTGGGCGTACGGAACGCGGTTGCCACCATGTTTGCAACTACGTTGCCCGCCCGGAACGCTCACGGCCGTCGTCAACCCGTTGTGGCTCGTTTATGGATCGATCACGTCGGCGCACGCGTCGGTCGGCGCGGCGGCAACGTGCCCGACCAGCGGCACGATCTTCAAGCCGGCCGATGCGACCCGGCACGGTGCAGCGGCAAGGCCGCACCCTGTCATCCCGGCACACAGTGCGATCATCACGCCGAGGGCGCCGAAACGGACTAACTTGCCACGCCGCGTAGTCTTGCGGGATTCCAGGGCCATGCCTACCTCTACTTCTTCATTGAACATCAGTGAACTTCGATGAGTCAGATTACGCGTTGGGCAAAATTGCCTTACCTGGCCGAAACCGGCCGCACCGCCGCCGCGGCCTGCTTCGCGCGCGAGCGGGCTTCGTCGATACTCTCGCCGGTGGCGAGCGCCACGCCCATGCGGCGCTTGACAAAGCTCTCCGGCTTGCCGAACAGACGCAGATCCGCATTCGGCACGGCCAACGCCGCCGCGACGCCTTCGAACGCGATCCCCGCTTCGTCGAGACCGCCGTAAATCACCGCCGACGCACCCGGCGCCCGCAGCGACGTATCCACCGGCAAACCGAGGATCGCGCGCGCGTGCAGTTCGAACTCCGAGAAGCGTTGCGAGCACAGTGTGACCAGACCCGTGTCGTGCGGACGCGGACTCACTTCCGAGAACCATACGTCGTCGCCGCGAACGAAAAGTTCCACCCCGAACAAGCCCCTGCCGCCCAATGCCGCAGTCACCTTGTGCGCCACTTCACGCGAACGCTCAAGGGCGAGCGGGCTCATCGGCTGCGGCTGCCACGATTCGATGTAATCGCCCGCCACCTGCACGTGGCCGATCGGGTCGCAGAAATAGGTGCTGACCTCGCCGCTCGCCGGATCGATCGCACGCACTGTGAGCTGGGTGATTTCGTATTCGAAATCGATAAAGCCTTCGACGATCACGCGGCCGTGATTCACGCGTCCGCCCGCCATGGCGTATTGCCAGGCGGTTTCGACGTCCGCGTCGCTCTTCAGCACCGACTGCCCCTTGCCCGACGACGACATCACCGGCTTCACCACGCACGGATAGCCGACCTTGGCGATGCCTGCGCGTAGCTCGTCGAGCGAATCGGCGAACGCGTACGGCGAAGTCGGCAGGCCCAGCTCTTCAGCGGCCAGACGGCGGATGCCTTCACGATTCATGGTGAGTTGCGTGGCGCGCGCGGTCGGGATCACTTCGGCGAGGCCGTCGGTTTCGATCGCGGCGAGCGCATCCGTGGCGATCGCTTCGATCTCGGGGACGATCAGGTGCGGGCGTTCCTGTTCGACCAGCGCGCGCAAGGCGGCGTGATCCGTCATGTCGATCACGTGCGAACGATGCGCGACCTGATGACCCGGCGCGTTCGGATAACGGTCGACGGCGATCACTTCGACGCCCAGCCGTTGCAGCGCGATGATCACTTCCTTGCCGAGCTCGCCGGCGCCGAGCAGCATGACGCGTGTGGCGGATTCAGAAAGGGGCGTGCCGATCCGTTGGCCGATCTGCATGGGGTCTCCAGATAAAAGTCGGATGAGGGTGGGATTGGGTAGACCACGATGTTAACATGCGCACCCCACTCCGCACCCGTTGCGCCGACGTCGCGGCCCCCGCGCGGCGCCTTGCTCACCGGGTTCGCGTTGCTATCTGTGCGTAAGGCGCATAAAGACGTCGCGGGGCGCTGCGGCGCCGACGTTACAACAGTCCGTCGCACGCTGTTCGCTCGCGTGCGGCGTGCTGAGTGCGTTACCCTTACGCCTTCGCCAGTTTGAAGAGGAACGACGCCATGCTCCAAAGCTCCTCCGCGCGAGGTGTTGCGCGCTTCATCCCGTATGCGCGCACGGCCATCGCCGCGTTGAGCGTCGCCGCGCTATGCAGTGCGTGCGCCATGCCAAAGCACCCCGACTCGGAAGCGGCACCGCCCGATCCGTTCAACCCGGCCGCGACCCAGTTGCTCGACGACACCAGTTGGGTACTCGCCGGCTGGAAACAGGCCGACGGCACGGCACGCGCGGTTCCGTCCGCCGACCAGGGCGCGCCGATCACGCTCGTGCTCTCCACCGACAAAGGCCAGCGCCACGCCAGCGGCTTTTCCGGCTGCAATCGCTACATGGGCTCGTATGCGCTAAAAGACGGCAAGCTGAGCTTCGGCACCCTGGGCGGCACGCGCATGGCGTGCGCGACGCCGGGCGGGCAAATCGAAGGCCCGTATCTCAACGCGTTGACGCACATCGACCGTACCGGCGTGCAGATGCGCGCGCCGCAGCAGATGCAGTTGGTGCTCGATAACGGCGATACGCTGACCTTCGACCGCAGCGCTAAATGATGGGCAGGCGAGTGCGCGTCGACGGTGGACGCGCGGTGCGCCTGCTGACTCGACGGCCTTCGACCTGCTCGATCTTTCTCACGGCGGGCCTCTATTTGATTTCAAATGATGCCTGCGCGTAATCTCGCGCGCGAACCGATTGGAAAATCAGATCAATTACATTCCAATAAATAAGAAATTATTCTTAAATACTCTCAATAATTCTTATTAAAAAAAGCTCAAACCCACGCCCTCCGAAATAAAGCAGCGCCTCGTCATTTTGTCGCATTGCCTTCCTCAAGTACGCCGCCTACGATATTAACTGCATCCTTACCCGATGCAATCTATTGAAATTTATTTCGACTCGCCCATTATAATGGGCAGGATTTGTTGCGGATTAAAAACAGGAATTCATCATGATTACTTGTAGGCAATCCTTTTCCAATATATATGGCGACTCCAGCAAGGCGATTAACGTCGCTCATACCTACATAAGGCAAACCGGTTTTGGTATCCTGGCCGCAGCCGCACTCCTCACTGCTTGCGCGCTACCCGTTCACGCAGCCCTCCCCGCGCCACCGTCCCCTGTCTCGGAAAAGACAATCCAGAATACCGTTTGGGGCCTCCGGAACTGGACGCGCCCCGACAACAGCACACGAGCTGTCCCGCCTCAGGAAATTCCGGCAACGCTCGAGTTTGCGCCTGAAAACACGATCATTGGTTACACGGGTTGCAATACGATCTCAGGCAAATATTCTTTCGTGCAAGACAACCTGTCGATACAGACGGCCAGCATGGGCCGCCGGGCCTGTTTCACCTTGCCGGATAGCCGATTCGAACGAGAATATGCGAGGGCGCTGGGGACCATCGCCCAAACCCGCATGCTCGGCGGTTCTCCGCAGAGATTGCAAATCATTCTCGCCAACGGCGAGAGGCTGGAATTCTTGCCCCTCGAACATAATATCGTTGGACAGGCGAATTCCGCCCTCCGTGTCACCCAGGAACGAATCAGAAATACCAAGTGGACACTCAAAAGCTGGAAGCCCGCAAACGGCGACATGCGGCAATTGCCCACGGGCGAGAAATCACTCAGCCTCAATTTTTTTGATCAAGGGAGAGCGGACGGTTACACAGGATGCAACTCCATGCAGGCGAGCTATACATTCGCCGCTGGCAAGCTGTCAGTACAACCGGGCGTTACCACCCTGAAGTTATGCCAGGAAACATCCCGGGATCAACAAGGAAACCGCATCCGGGATAACTCCAGCTATATCCTGGAACGGGACTATCTCAATGCATTGTCTCAAATCAAATCGGCGGACATACAGATAGCGTCGAGCACTTCACAGCAATTGCGGCTGATTCTCGATAACCGCGACGCGCTGGAATTCGAGCGCAGTCCCGGGTGGATGACCGAGGGCTATAACTGATCGTCGTAGCCGCCGCCTGGCGCACCACATGGCGGACGACTCAGGGTTAGCCACACCATTCCGGCGGTGACTTCTGCGTAGATCAGTCACCGGTCGGAACGGAATTTTTTGCGTCCGCCCTCAAAGCATTTTCCGCTGTCAGTTTCAGTTTTAGAATCCTTGGCTTGCGCTTAAACGCGTCCGTCATTCGTTGATGTCTAGCATGCACGCGGTAGTTTTCGGCTGGTTCGGCGAGTCAGCCGTCTGGTTCATTCGTCTTTTCTGGCGGCTCTTAAAATCATGTCAACCATATTCCAATAAAAATGAGAACAAGAATTTTTTCTTAAAAATTCTTAATTATTTTTATCATTTCACTAAATTCCCCAACCCAACATCATTTAAAACAAAGCAGTAATCTTGTCAATTTGTCGCATTGCCCTCCTCAAGCAAGCCACCTACGATATTAATTGCATCCTTACTGATGCAATCCATTGAATTAAATTCATTTCAACTCACCCATGCCCTTAAAATAATGGGTAGAGTTTGTTGCGGATAAAAAAGGAATTTATCATGACTACTTGCAGGCAATCCATTTCCAATATAGATAGCGATTCCGGCAAGGCGATTAACGTCGCTCATACCTACGTAAAGCGTACCGGTTTGGGTATGCTAGTAGCAGTCACACTTTTCATTGCCTGCGCGCTGCCTGTTCACGCAGCCCCCCCGGCTCCCTCGTCTCCTGTCACGGAAAAGTCAATCCAGAAGACCGTCTGGAAACTTCAGTCCTGGACTCTCCCAGATAACAGCAGGCGAGACATACCTTCGGAACAGAATCAGGCAACGCTTGAGTTTGCGCCTGACAACAAGCTCATTGGTTATACGGGTTGCAATACGATCCCGGGCGAATATTCCTTCGAGCAAGATCAAGTGTGGATACGGACGGACAGGAGGACCCGTCGGAACTGTTCCCGCTTGCAGGATTACAAATTCGAACGGCAATATGCAAGAGCGCTGAGCAACAGCATCGAGACCGACATACTTGGTGGTTCTCCGCCGACATTAATAATTCGCACCTATGACGGCGAGAGGCTGGAATTTCGCTTCCTCCGGCAAAATCTCGATGCGCAGATGAATTCCGCACCGCGCGTCACCAAAGAACAAATCAAAAATACCAAATGGACACTAACACGCTGGGAGTCCGCAGACGGTGACATGCGGGAATTGCCCACGAACGGGCAACCTTTCCGCCTTGGTTTTTCTGATCAAGGGAAAGCCGAAGGTGACACAGGTTGCACCTCTATCGATGCAACCTATACGTTCGCCGATGGCAACCTGTCCATGCAACCGGTCGCGACCACCCGGCGAGGAGGTGAAAAAATATCCCATGATCGACAAGGAAACGACATGCAGGAATGCCCGAGCCGCCTCCTGGAACAGGATTATGTCTATTCATTGACCCAAATCCGGGCGGCGCACATACAAGCAGCGTCGAGCACTTCACAACGATTGCGTTTGTTTCTCGACAACTACGACATGCTGGAATTCGAGCGCAGCCCCGGTGGATGACGGAGGGTTTGATTGATCGTCGTAGCCGTCGCCTGGCGCACTCATGGCGGACGGCGCAACGTTAGTCACACCGTTCCGACAATGGCGACTGCGTTGAGCGGTGCCAGTCGGAACGGAATTTTTTGCGTCCACCCTCAAAGCATTTTCCTCTGTCAGTTTCAGTTTAGAATCCTTGGCTTGCGCTTAAACGCGTCCGTCATTCGTTGATGTCTAGCATGCATACGGTAGTTTTCGGCTGGTTCGGCGGGTCAGCCGTCTGGTTCATTCCTCTTTTCTGGCGCCTCGTGAAGTCGATACTGCCAGGTGGCGCAGGTTTGCGCGGCCCCGGCACGATCCGCCTGTGGCTCGGCTTCGTCTGTGTGATGGTGGCGAGCTGCACACTGGAGGCGTCGCTGATCGGCGCGGCCGGCGTGAATGGTTTTGGCCATGCGCTCGCGGCGGGCTTCGGTCATCTGCTTGGACATATCGGCACGCCGCTCGCGGCGCTCGCCCTGCTCCTGGTCAGCCTGCCCTGGCTGGTCGACTTCCGCTGGCGCGACGTCGCCGTGTGGGCCGATGGCGCATTCGGCCTCGGCCTGTCACGCGGCCTCGCCAAACGCGATGAGGAAGTGCGTCGCCATCGCAGCGTCGATGACGGTTTGTCGTCGCACGGTTTGCCTTCACACGTGCCGCCGTCCACCAATACGATGGCCCCTAAAAGCAATGGACGTTATGCGCGTCCGACAGTCTGGCGGCCGCCGGCGCGTGGGCGTGGCGCCGCTGCGGCCGGCGGTGCGGCGGGTGCGGCAGCAGCAGCGGCGGCGAATGACGCAGCGGCGCGGGGCGCCGGCGCGAGTTGGCGCACCGGTGCAGTGAAGACGCGCAATCAGGCCGCGCAGACGGAGCCGGTGCTGCGTACGTCAGCCGCGGCGGCGCCGCGGCAAGTGCCGATACAAACGCCGACGCCGATGCAAGCGCCAACACAGGCCCGTTCGCTGAACACGGACAGGGCGACATGGATGCCGGCTGAACCGGTTGCACCGACTGGCTGGTTGCGTGAGCCGGCAACAACACCGCGCACGGGCGCGTCTGTAGCCGGTTCGGCAGCGGGACCAGGAACGGCTGCGACTCCCGCTCGCGATGGCGGATCGCAAATTGGTCGACGCTTAGTTGGTGAGCAACGACCGACGGACTCGTCGGCGGTCGGCTCGGGCATGACAGGTGTCGCCGGTTTCGCGGGTGCGAGTGCGGCGGCACAAGCAGCACAAGCGCTGCCCGCCGCGACGGCAACAAGGATGATGTCAGGATCGGCGGCCGGTTCTGCAACGCACGCCACGAGCGGCACAGGCCGTCCGTCGACAATTCAGGGTTCGGCAGCTCGTGGAATGTCTTCGGGCAGTCGTTCCCGGGTGGCTCAACAGCCTTTTTCACCTGGTTCGCGCGCGAACAACACCATCACACCGGCGCAGACAATGCGGCGTCCCGCTTCGCCCAGCGCCCCGGCACCGAGCTATACACGACCGATGGCCACAGCGCAGAAGGTCGCACCGCCCGCCAGCGTCCAGGAGACGCTTCGCAGCATCGCGGAAAACGCCGCGCGCTGGACCGACATCGCGGGAGTCAGCCTCGCGCGCAGCAGCGGCGCGGAAAACGCCATGGTCACGACGGCTCCGGTGAGCATCGAGTCGCCGGTCGAGGGTGGGCAATCGGGCGTGGCTTCGTCGTTGGCAAGCGAGGGAGAAAAGGCCGCGGTGCCTGGCGCGAGCGTGCCTTCGCAGAACGAAGCTGGCGCTGCGCCAACCCCTGCGCCAACCCATATGTCAGCGCAGCCGCTGGTCGAAGCGCAGTCGTTGGTCGCAGCGCAGCCGTCGGCCCACATGCCGACACCGGTCGAAGCGTCGTCGTTGGTCGCAGCGCAGCCGCCGGTCCACATGCCACCACCGGTCGAAGCGCAGTCGTTGGTCGCAGCGCAGCCGTCGGCCCACATGCCGACACCGGTCGAAGCGCAGTCGTTGCCCGCAGCGCAGCCGCCGGTCCACATGCCGCCACCGGTCGAAGCGCAGTCGTTGGTCGCAGCGCAGCCGTCGGTCCACATGCCACCTTGGGACGAAACGCAGTCGCGGGTTGACACGACACGGATGAAAGCTGCTTCAGCAGCGTCCATCGAGGAAAACTCCAAGGCCGTCGTGCAATGGCCGATTGAGCCGCCCATCATCCAGACACCGTGGGTCGCGACAGCGACGCCCACGTCCGCATCCGCATCCGCATCCGCATCCGCATCCGCATTGACAGTAGCAGAAGCATCAGCGCCAGCGGAGACATTGCCATCAGCGCAAGCAGAGGCCTCCCTACAAGCAGAGGCTTCGCCGCAAGCACAGGCACCCGCACAAGCTGATGCACCGACACCAGCGCCAGCACCGACATCCGCACCGCCAGTGCCAGTGCCAGTGCCGACCACACGCTATGCAGCCCCGGTGTCCACCGCCACGCCGTTTCAAATCTTCGCGGCCCAGTTGCAGGAAAGCCGCGCGCCAACGGACGTGTCGCCATTCATCGAACAGGAACCGGCGCAATCCAAGGCTGATAACGACAACAACGCAAATGCACCAGTCGAACAGGTGCAGTCGATCGGTCAGCCTGTAGTGCGGCCGCAAGACACAGCGTCGGCGGACATATCGCGTGTGGTCGGCGCCACCGCACCGAGCGAGGCCGTGCCGACACATCACGCCATACCGCCTTGGCGAGTCGCGAGCGCGAGCGATGCTGTCAGGCCAGTTGAAGTGGAAACAAAGGCCGCCCCTGCCCTATCGAATGTATCGGACGTATCGAACCTATCCGACGATGTGGACTCGTCAGCGGCATCGGACGCATCGGACGCATCGGACGCATCGGACGCATCGGACGCATCGAACCTATCCCGCGATCTGAACTCATCAACGCCCTCGGACGTTTCGCTCGTCGCCGCCGCAGTACGGCCGCAAAGCACCGCGTCGCACGTGTCGAATGTGGTTCGCTTCCCTGGCTTCGCATCGCACGCCGCGCCGGTGGCCTCTGCCACCATCGTCGACGAAACCGCCAACGGGCTGGCTTACGCGCCGAGCGTATCGGCAGGGGCAGAGACAGCAGCACCGGCAGCACTGAACGCACTGGGCGCAACGGCGGGACCGAGCATCCCCACCACCCAACCCGCACCTCCGGCACCCCATTTCACGACCGCGCCCCTCCCCGAGCCTGCCGAACGCGCGGAAGCCACCGAGCCCGTCGAACGCACGGAGCCCGTGGGACCCGCCATCCAGCGCCCGCCACTGCGCGGCCACAGCCCGGCCAACGGCTTCGAATTCCGCGCGCCCGCGGCATCGATGGTCGAGTTGCCGACGCTCGATCTACTCGCGCGCGCCGACACCGACGTCGAACCCGTTTCAGAAGAAAAGCTCATCGAAACCGGCTTGCTGATCGAACAGCGTCTGCAGGAATTCAAAGTGCCGGTCACGGTGGTCGGCCATTCGGCCGGCCCAGTCATTACGCGCTTCGAAGTCGAGCCAGCGCTCGGCGTGCGCGGCAGTCAGATCGTCGGCCTGATGAAGGATCTCTCGCGCGGCCTCGGTCTCACGTCGATTCGCGTCGTCGAGACGATTCCCGGCAAGACCTGCATGGGCCTCGAGTTGCCGAACGCGAAGCGCCAGACCATCCGCCTGTCCGAAATCCTCGAAGCAAGCGTCTACCAGAACTCGCATTCGCAATTGACGCTGGCGATGGGCAAGGACATCACCGGCCATCCGGTGGTGGCCGACCTCGCGAAGGCGCCTCACATGCTGGTGGCGGGCACGACGGGTTCGGGCAAATCCGTGGCGATCAACGCGATGATCTGCTCGCTGCTTTACAAGGCGACGCCCGAAGAAGTGCGGCTCATCATGATCGACCCGAAGATGCTGGAACTGTCGGTGTACGAAGGCATTCCGCATCTGCTCGCACCGGTCGTCACCGATATGAAGCTGGCGGCCAACGCGCTGAACTGGTGTGTCGGCGAAATGGAAAAGCGTTATCGGCTCATGTCCGCGGTCGGCGTGCGCAACCTGCCCGGCTTCAACCAGAAGATTCGCGATACGGAAGCCAAGGGCAAAAAGCTCGGCAACCCGTTCTCGCTGACGCCGGATGCACCCGAGCCGCTCGCGCCGCTGCCGTTGATCGTGGTGGTGATCGATGAACTCGCCGACCTGATGATGGTCGCGGGCAAGAAGATCGAAGAACTCATCGCGCGTCTCGCGCAGAAGGCGCGCGCCGCCGGCATTCACCTGATTCTGGCGACGCAGCGTCCGTCGGTCGACGTGATCACCGGCCTCATCAAGGCGAACATTCCGACGCGCGTGGCGTTCCAGGTGTCGTCGAAAATCGACTCACGCACGATTCTCGATCAGATGGGCGCTGAATCGCTGCTCGGCCAGGGCGACATGCTGTTCCTGCCGCCGGGCACGGGTTATCCGCAGCGTGTGCACGGCGCGTTTGTCGCCGACGAGGAAGTGCATCGGATCGTCGAGTATCTGAAGCAGTTCGGTGAACCGCAATACGAAGAAGGCATTCTGGATGGGCCGGCCACCGAAGGCGGTGCGGCGCAGGACCTGTTCGGCGAATCGCCGGATGCTGAAGCTGATCCGCTTTACGACGAAGCCGTCGCCTTCGTGGTGCGTACACGGCGCGCGTCGATCTCGTCGGTGCAGCGGCAATTGCGCATCGGCTATAACCGGGCGGCACGGCTTGTCGAGCAGATGGAGACGGCGGGGTTGGTGTCGGCGATGGGGATTAATGGTAGCCGTGAAGTGCTGGCGCCGGGGGCGGCGGAGTGAGGATGTGGTGGATGGAATTGCTGCGGGTGGGAAACGGGCTGCCGCCGTCGCGTAGTGATAGGTAGCGTTCCACGCCGCATCAGAAGAAGGCGCGACAACCGCGCCTTCTAGCTTGCCCACAGCAGCTTTTATCTCGCCCTAGTCCACTATCCGAAAATTCGGACCTGGGTAGAGGAAGAAAGGATAGTGCCTGTGACTGAACTTGAGAAAATCGAGCGGGCCGGTTAGGGCGCTCATTTCCTTGCTCCAATTCCCGTACACGAACCAGCTCCCATTGATCGGCAAAATCGCATAGCGTTGTGCATTGCTCGCCAACGCATCTGCCAAGCTGTCGCCCGGATCAGCATTTAAAAATGCGAAGTAGTCGTCGACGCTGTGCTCAGGGCCAACGAAGAAAGCTGGATATTTTTTGAAATGGTGATGGAAATAGGTGAACGGATCCGGACGGAGGGCAAGTACGGCAAAAGTATCCGCGCCCTCGAACGCCAGGAGCGCACGAATAAAGAAGAAAAACGTCGGGGTAGAGATATCGATCGAGTCGAAATAAAGCGTCGGTTCGGTCCGAGCAGAGTCGGCCAGAGTTTGGACTGCTGCATTCGCACGATCCCATAACGGTAAGAAATCTTCCAGATTATTTAGAAAGTTGCCTTTTTGTCGATTCATTATTTCCCACCCAAACGAGTTTTTACTGTAGCTGATCTGCCGCCCACGACCCACAGCGATATCAACGTATTACCGGGTGTGATCCGCTCCGGCGGAATCTCGTCCACCTGCATCTCCTGTTCCGATAGCTCGCATATCGGCGTGATAAGAACATTGACGTCGACCCGTGACTTCGCGCCGCGGCGAGGAGAAAGGCGCGATTGATCTCGCCTTTCTTGTTTGGTCCAGTAACGGAACGATTCTAGAGAATCGGGCGCACCGCCTTGTTACGGTTCGACTCGGAAGCCGCTCGGCGGCTGGATGAAGAACGGATAGAACTCACGTGCGCATTGCATGATCTCGGGGGGACCATAGAACACACCAACATCCCATGAGCGATCGCCGAAAGCGAGCCAGTCGCCATCAGTCGGCATTATCACGTAATGCTCGTGGTTTACACCCAGTGCATCGGCCAGGCTGCCACCAGGGTCTTGCATCATGAAATGGAAGAACTCCTCGTCAGAGTTATTTTTTTTGTGGACGAATCCTGGGTACTTTCCAAAGTAATGATGAAAGTAATTGAACGGATCCGGCTTCAAGATTACCGTCGCAAAATCAGTCGTATTGGCGAACGCGACGAGTGCTTGTATGAGATCGAAAAATTTCTGTGTCGCAATATCGATCGGGTCAAAGTACAACAACTCGTCCCGTGACTTGCTGACGAGCGACTGGACACCCATTCTCGCGCGACTCCAGAGCGCGGTAAACGTTGCAAGATCATGTATGTAGTCTAGTTGGTTCATTGGTTAACACACCAGATGGTTGCCAAGACGGATCTCAACCGTGCCCCTGTCACTTATTACTCAATATTCGGCGGTAGAACCACCGAATATTGAGGGGACACACACACTGTATTTTCGGTACCGTCTTTTCTAAAGAGATCGCTTTTTGTTCGCCTAGCCAGGATTCTCATCGAAGGTGAATGACTCGCGCGCAAACTTCATGGTATCTGCGGGTCCGGATAGCACACCCGTGCCCCAATCCCAGTCCCGATCGGCATATATGAACCATTCACCCACAATCGGTAAAACAACATACTGCTCCGAATAGAAGCCCATCGCGTCGGCCGGGCTGTCGCCGGGGTCCATCATCAGGATTTCAAAAAAATCGTCGTCGTTATGATGTGCTTCAACAATGAATCCCGGATACTTACCAAAATGAAAATGAAAATAGTTGAAGGGGTCTGGGTTCAGTACGATCACCGCGAATTCGCCGGTCCCACTGAACGCCGCGATGTTGCGGATAAGATCACGGAACCGTTCTGTGCCAATGCAAGACGAATCAAAGTAGAGCAACTCCGAGGCTGGAGTGACCAACGCTATGTTCATGCACTCACGTGCACGCTGCCAAAGCGAAGTAAATGCTTCGCCGTCTTGTATGAAATCGATCTTGCTCATTTGATTAATCGGATTTTGAGGGTTGCATACTTCGACCGCCGAAGAAGGTGCGAAATGCTCGCGCCTTCTTCGTTTGACATTGACTACGGGTCAATCCGAAAGCCCTTCGGAGGGACGATGAAGAATGGGTAAAAGCTCTTTGCACACTCCATGACATCCGGCGGCCCGTACAGCACACCCGTGCCCCATGACCTGTCACCAAAGGCGATCCACTTAGCTGACAAGGGCATCACAATATAATGTTCCGAATTGGTTCCCAAGGAGTCGGCAAGGCTTCCACCGGGGTCCTTCAACAGAAATTCGAAGAATTCGTCATCTGTATTCTCTGCCCGATGGATGAAACCTGGGTATTTTCCGAAATGAAAATTAAAGTAGTCGAATGGGTCTGGCTTCAGGACGAGAGTGGCGAAGTCAGTCATACCCTCGAGGGCAAGCAGCTTTTGAACAAGTTCAAAGAACTTTTGCGTCTGGAGATCGATGGTATCGAAATAAAGCAGCTCCGTTGGCAACTTGTCGCGAAGCATCCGGACGCCTGTAGTCGCGCGCTCCCAAAGCGGCATGAACTCGGAACGTTCGCGTATGAAGTCAATTGTATTCATCATTTTGGAAGCCGTATTTTGAGTGTAGGGCGTGATGCTCCAGCCGGGGTGAAATCAGCAGTCGGTCTGCCGGCATTCGACTCGTCCCGGACGCTATAGCGCACGCCATCTTTTGTGAAGATGTCGGCCTTTCCATCCTTGCTGAGAGTTTGCGTCCATCCGTCATTACGCAAGTTTGCCTCGAATTCTGCCTTGGTTACATCGGTCTCGATGTTGGTGATACTGTTGCCCTCGGTAATGTTCTCGTACTTCGACGTAATCCGCCCCGGCGGAATCCCATCCACCTCCGTCTCGGCCGCGGGCTTGCACATCTGCTTGATACGGTCCCAGTTCTCCGCCGCTTTCCTTGCGCCTTGACCGATGCCGTATTTGACAGCCGGATTGTTGATCAGTCGCCAGACGAGCACGATTCCCCGTGCCGCGCCATCAATCAGCCCGGCCGAGAAATGGCAACCCCCACACACACAGTCGAAGTCGAAAGCGAAGAAGCACCGAGAAGCCGACGTGCGCCCTGAAGATTTGCCGGTGGCGCTATAGGCGAGTCCCCATAGTTGTAGTTATCAATCCACTGATTGATTTCCTCGTCGCCGACCGGAATATCCGTACCGTCGTTCAGGTCGAGCAGACTGCCGTTTCTGGCAACCGTGCCCGTACGTGACACGACCTGACCATCGGGCGAATACGTGAACCTGACTTTTAAAATGCGCCGGACACCACCGTTCGCAGGACTTGCATCCTCCTGAAACTTGAAGAGGTCGATTCGTCCACGCCGGTCGTAGCGCAGGAAATAGTCGCCGGTCGGGTTGTAGCCGTACTCGATCCGGTGAGCGGCATCGCGCGAAATCGCCTCACTGGCGACGTCTTGCTCCACGGGATAGATTGAAAATACATTCCCGGTCGCATCGCGCGTCACGACCCATTGCGCGACGACCTTCCCGGCGGCAAGTTGCTGGGCAAACGACAGCCGGTTCGTCGCGTCGTACGTCATGCCGTAGGCCGTCGTCACGGCGCCTTCAGGCTTCGGTGCATCGAAGCCCTGGATTCCGGTCGCGTCGCTCGTCGGCGTCTCGGCGATGCCTGTCGTGTTGCCGCGAGCGTCGTAGACGAATGACTGAATCAGGTTCGGCGACGCAATCATCGACGGACGCAGGCTTGTGGCATCGGCATAGCGAATCGTGGATATCGAAGTCCCGGAGGCGCTCTTAACGGTCGCCTTGAAGGGACGCCCCGCATCGTCGTAGCTGTATTCCGACGTTCCGCCGCTTGCGTCTGTATCTTTCAGCAGATTGCCCGACGCATCCCATGCGCTGCTCGCATTACCCGCCGCCTACGTGCTAGTGGTTGGCCGCAGCACACCGCCGATCGACGACAGATTTAACGTGGTGGTGCGCTTGCTGCCGGTAATAACCGTTGAGCCGGCGTTATAGGCGAACTGCACATTGCGGGTAGCGTCGGGATGGTCGACCGCTATTTCCCGAGCTTGCGAGTCATAAGTCCACGCCGCGACACGCATGCCGACTTCATTAATCTCTCCCGTCAGCGCATTCTTGAACCGGGCATCTTCATAGGCGTAACGGTGCGTGTACCCATCCGGCCACGTAACAGAAACGAGATTGCCATTCGCGTCGTAACCGTACTGCGTCATCCTTCCCAAAGGATCGTTCAGGCGCGACAGACGACGCTTGTCGTCATAGTCGAGTCGAAGCGTAATGTCCTTGTTCGCGTCCGTGCCGGCAGCATGCTGAGTGATGGCGGTTAACAGACCCGATGCATCGTAGGTTGCCGTGCGGATAAACCGGGTCTTCGTCTCCTCCGACAGCAAGAGCCCTTGCGGCGAGTAAGATTCGACTGTCTCAGTCTGAAGATCAGTAAGCGTCCAGCCGGACGCGTTCTGCGCAAGCGCGAGACCAGTAAAGCCAGCCGTGCGCCAAGTGCCCGCCAACCAGTTGAACGTGACAGGCTCACCATTCGCGCGATACGCAATAACCTTGGATGAGCCACCGCTGTTCGCATTCGCAAGGTCCAGGCTGCGCTGCCAGCTATGGAACCAGACCGGTCCCATCGAGATCGCATTCTTCGCAAGTGGTTTGGAGCGATAGGTGCGCGTGAACGACATCGGAATATCGTCGCCGCTGACGAAATCCGCTTCCGTCAGCGTGACCGCGCCATTGCCGGGATAGACCGGATCGGCTACCGGACAGCTTTGTTCGGGCTCATCCGTCGCAGGAACGGAACACCATTGGTCGATCAGCGCGATGTCATTGATGCACGCGTAATTCCCCATGCCACCGGGTGTATTGCTGACGACATCGTTGCGGCAGGACTTCGTACCCGGCGTTGCGCCCGACTTTGAGTACAGCGTGAAGCAGTCTGTCGCGTTCGCGCCGAACGCCACCAGTAACAGTATGAATGCGGCAAGAAAGCGGCACAGCATGCTGGCCGAGCCACTCTGGCATATCCGGAATTTCATTTTTCTCCCTTTAGTTGTTCGTTTCGCCGATGAAGGCGAAAGCATTTTTAAGGAGAGTGAAATATTTTTGAATCCGACAATTCCGAAAAATCTGATTGCGTTGGTGTCAGTCTGTGGTTCTTGGCAGGAACGAAGAGACGGCGTCGCATTGACCGTGCATGACCGAGTTACCCCCACAAAGATGAGCGTGGCGATGAGAAAAAGGCGTGGATTGCCTCACGCCTTTGTTTCTCACAGGGACGCAAAGCCCCCGCAACGCTACGGCGACTACCGCATGGTTATGCGCTATGCGTCAGCATTGGTTAGCGGTGCGACAGACACGCTTGCGCTCGTTGCAGCATGTGCTATTGCCGCATTGGCGAGCAGACCCGCTGCATGCTTCGCGGTGATGCGGCTTTCAGGTACGCCTTTAGCATCAAGCGCGACGACCTGATACAACTCGCGATCACGCACAAGATCACGTTCATATCCTTCGACCGTCTCTACCAGGAGTTCCAGCAATGCGCGTTGGCTTTGCCGTTCGTCGCGCGTCACGGTCGGACATCGATAGATCGTGCTTGCCAGATTAACCAGCCGATTAAGCTGGCCAAGTTGCTGATCGCATAAGTGGAAAGTTGAAAGCGCGAGTTTCTCGTACTGAAGCGCGTCGACCGGGGGACGTGACGCGGTTTGAAGCTGTTTGGTGATTTTCGTCATGGTGCGATTTCCGGTTCGTTCCTGAATCGCCCGACACTTGCTAACAGATAGGGTGAGCGGGCACGTAGCAGGGTTGGCAGACCGGTACTGAAACCACAAACCGGCAGACCCGAAGGTCTCCTTGCTACAGCCCGCCCATGGAAAACAGGCGTGCGGATGCAAACGCACGACCTGCCGAAGCAGGCGCGCGGGTTTCAGTAACTCAGGCTGCCAAGCCTGAACCGTCGTTGTTTCGACGGCTTTCTGAGTATAAGCCGCACGATGTAGCACGCGCTTACCCGCGCAGGCTATATCGGCCCGGTCGATATTATTTCAGAAATTTCTTTCTTAAACTTCCGAAACGTTGATTAAGCTGTCCAGCACCGCCTCGGCGAAAAGATTGCCCCAGGTGGCCGCAATGACTTAGAGGCCTGCTGTCAGCATCGCCATACGGGTTCACTCAAAACAGTGTTGCCCAAAGCGCCCTGTCTTCTACATGCGGCGCCGGCTCGCACCTCTCCCCTCACGACGGCGACACCAACTTGAAATCCACCGGCGAATCGATCTCGATCCGCTTCGGATTCGCCTCGAGCAAGCCGCTCTGCTGATCGCGCTTGAACACATACACCGTGCCGCTATTCTGATTGCCGACGATCAGCCAGTTGCCGGTCGGATCGATCGCGAATTCGCGCGGCGACTTGCCGAGGCTCGACTGGTGCCCGATCTTCTTCAGATGACCATTGGTGGGATCGACCGAGAAGATCACGATATCGTTCGCGTCGCCGCGATTCGACGCGTAAAGGAAGCGTCCGTCCGGCGACAGATGAATCGCCGAGGCGCCCACCGCGCCCTTGAAGCCAGGCTCGGTCAACGAAAGCGTCTGCACTTGCGTGAGCTTGCCGTCGTTGTAGTTGAAGGTGCTGACCGTGCCCGCCAGTTCGCTCGTCAGATAAGCATGCTTGCCGTCCGCGCCGAACACCAGATGACGCGGGCCGGTGCCCGCTTTCTCCTGGGTATAACGCCAGTCGGTCGGGCCGAACAGGCCGCGGCTGCCGTCAGGCGTGTAGCGGTATGAGTACAGCTTGTCGGCACCCAGGTCCTGCGCGAACAGGTAATGACCGTCTGGCGAGAACACGGTGGAGTGAACGTGCGAGTTGTCCTGACGGCCCTTCACTGGACCGCCGCCTTCATGATGCACTGTGAGCACCGACGCACCCACCTGGCCATCCGCCTGCAACGGGAACACCGCGAAGCTGCCACCCGGATCGGCCGCCACCGAGTAGTTGGCCGTCAGCAGATATTTGCCGTCCGGCGACAGGCTCAGATAGCACGGGTCATTACCGTCCGACGAGACCTTGTTGAGAAAGGTCAACTGGCCGCTTGCGGCATCGAAGCGAAATGCGCTGATGCCGCCGCGTTGCGTGGCCGGGCCGTTGTCGCCGGGCAATTCGTTGACTGCGTAGACGAAGCGGCGGTCGCGGCTCACCACCAGGTACGACGGGTTGACCGTCTGCGCGACCGAGACGCGGGTCGCTTCGCCCGTCTTCGTATCGAAGCGGTAGACGTATAGGCCTTCGCTCTTGCCACCGGTATAAGTGCCGACCAGCATGTCATAGACGCCGTCGGCGGGAGCCGGGCCGGAATCTTGCGCAAACGCATGCGAAGCAACAATCGAGACCATGAGCACGAAACCTTTTATTATCGAGCGGGCGGAACACAGAGGAGCTGGCCGGCCGCCGCGCCATGAGGTGGATTGAACAGCAGAAAGTGAAGAAGAGTTTGAGGCAGAGTTTGAAGCGGCACGCGCTGTGACCCGGTGACTACGAAGCATATGACCTCCTCTACATCGGTTATTCGATTGAATCGGTTGTAATGGTGTCTCTGGTCTGCCGCGCGTTCGGTCGAATTGTTTTTATCGAGGCAAGTATAAAAGCGTTGCGTCGGATCATGCAGCGATTCCGGCCGGCGGTGGTTAGTCGGGCCGCGATCGGCTGGGTCGGACGGCTGGTCAGCGCACCGCTGCATGCGCAGCAATTGTCCCTCCCGGCGGCGCATTTTTTTCAACCGCGTCTCACCCATTTTTCAACCGCGTCTCACCCATCACATACTACGGAGTCTTCATGAACGTCACACTCAGCCTGGGCCCGCTGGTTTCGTTGATCGCCGGTATTCTGATTCTCATCATGCCGCGCCTGTTGAACTACATCGTCGCGCTCTATCTGATCATCATCGGCATCATTGGGATCTTTGGCGTGGGGTCGTCGCACTTCTAAGTCCAAGCGCCGCCGGCAGTCGGCAACAGAACCGGCAAGGAACGCACAACCGGGCGCAGTGCCGGCCCGGCGCCCGCTCGCATGAACGCGGCGGTAGATGAGCAACAACACGCGTATCGACGTGACCGCGGTGGCGCAGCAAGTAGCACAGGGAAGCAGCGAGACTGAACGGAAAAGCGAAACGGAACGACAAAGCAGCGCGGCAATATGTGTACGCGCGATATGCATACGCGCGA
This sequence comes from Paraburkholderia sp. RL17-337-BIB-A, assembly GCF_046025895.1. Lineage (NCBI taxonomy): Bacteria > Pseudomonadati > Pseudomonadota > Betaproteobacteria > Burkholderiales > Burkholderiaceae > Paraburkholderia > Paraburkholderia sp. RL17-337-BIB-A. Next base: position 3,309,247 of record NZ_JARESY010000001.1, read on the forward strand.
CAGATTCGCACCCCATGCTGCGCACCAGATGGAAGACCGCCGCGCGGCGCCGAGCCCGCGCAACAGACAGTCAGCCGTTCGAAAGCTGATCGAGCCGCAAGCGCCCCTGCAACGACAATCCGCCGACGGCATAATGACCGTCAGCTTCCTGATGACGCCGGAAGCAGGCCCGTTCGACCAGAAAGGCCGCCGCGGCCAGCATGCGGTTGCGGCTCAGGCCCAGCCGGCCATGATCGAGCGGCAACATTGAGTCGTCGGCCAGTTCGCTGGCGGCCGAGAGAATTGTGATGCAATCGGATTTCGACGGGTTCAGCATTGCTTGGATCCTCGAAAACGGTGTTTGCACGCGCCGTGAGCCAAGGCCGAGGCATGATCTGGATGGCTTCACGCATCGGCACGAAAATCGATTGTAGGCAGTGATTTGACAATTACCAACCCGCGTTTGCCCCATTGCGCGCTGAACCAAAGCGCCGCGCGCGAGTCCGGTAATAACAATGACCCCACGCGTGGCGGCCTTCGCCTCGCGTAACACTGATACGCTCCTCCATGCCCGCACTCATCGAAGACTACGCACTCATCGGCGACGGCCATACGGCCGCGCTCATCTCCCGGGACGGTTCGGTCGACTGGCTTTGCTGGCCGCGTTTCGACTCCGGTGCCTGTTTCGCCGCCCTGCTCGGCACGCCCGACAACGGCCGCTGGCTGATTTCGCCGGTTTCGGATACGCCGCCCACCATCACTCGCCGGTATCGCGGCGAAACGCTGATTCTGGAAACCGATTTCGAAACGCCCGAAGGCGCCGTCACGCTGATCGACTTCATGCCGCCGGGCAACGGCTGGTCGGAGATGGTGCGGATCGTGGTCGGCAAACGCGGCACCGTGCGCATGCAGATGGAACTGGTGCTGCGCTTCGACTACGGTTTTTCGGTTCCGTGGGTCGATCGTCTGAAGCACGACAGCGGCGTCAAGGCGATCGTCGGCCCGGACACCGCGGTGCTGCGCACGCCGGTCGAACTACGCGGCGAGAACATGAAGACCGTCGCCGAGTTCACCGTAAGCGAAGGCGAGCGCATACCGTTTTCGCTGGCTTATGCCGCTTCGCATCTGCGCATTCCCCCCGCGCGCGATCCGCACACGTCGCTCGCACGCACCGAGAATCATTGGCTCGAATGGTCGGCGCGCAGCACGGTCGAAGGCAGATGGGCCGCGCAGATCCGCCGCTCGCTGATCACGCTGAAGGCGCTCGCGTACGAGCCGACCGGCGGCATCGTCGCCGCGCCCACCACGTCGCTGCCGGAACAGCTGGGCGGCATGCGCAACTGGGACTACCGCTACTGCTGGCTGCGCGACGCCACCATCACGCTGCTCGCAATGATGCGCGGCGGCTATTACGACGAAGCGCGCGCGTGGCGCAGCTGGCTCGGCCGGGTCATGGCCGGCGCGCCGGATCAATTGCAGATCATGTACGGCATCGCCGGTGAGCGGCGTCTGCCCGAGTTCGAAATCGACTGGCTGCCGGGCTATCAGGATGCCAAACCCGTGCGGATCGGCAACAACGCGGTCGGCCAGCGTCAGCTCGACGTCTACGGCGAAGTGATGAACGCGCTGCATCTCGCGCGCGTCGGCGGCTTGCAGGCGGACGACACCGCATGGAACGTGCAGCGCGCGCTGCTCGGCCACCTCGACACGATCTGGGAAGAGCCGGACGAAGGCATCTGGGAAACCCGCGGCGGCCGCCAGCACTTCACCTTCTCGAAGGTCATGGCGTGGGTCGCCTACGACCGCGCCATTCAGTCAGCCGAAATGTTCAAGCTGGAAGGTCCGCTCGATGAATGGCGCGCCACCCGCGCGAAAATCCACGCGCAAGTCTGTGCGCTGGCATGGAATCCGGCGCTCAACGCGTTCTCCCAGATCTACGGCAGCGACCAGCTCGATGCGAGCGTGCTGCTGATGCCGCTGGTCGGCTTCCTGCCGCCGGATGATCCGCGCGTCAAGGGCACGGTGGCGGCAATCGAGAGAGACCTGATGCATGACGGCTTCGTGATGCGCTACCGCACCACCGAATACGACGACGGCCTGCCGCCCGGCGAAGGCACCTTCCTCGCGTGCTCGTTCTGGATGGTGGACAACCTGGCACTGCAGGGCCGCATGGATGAAGCCATCGCCATGTATGAACGCCTGCTCGGTCTGTGCAATGACGTCGGTCTGCTCGCGGAAGAGTACGACCCGAGCGCGCAACGCCTCGTCGGCAACTTCCCGCAGGCGTTTTCGCATGTGGCGCTTGTGCACACCGGCCTGAACCTGATGAAACACGAACAGCGGATGGCTCAGGCGACCGGGCAGCCGCCGCATAACAACACCATGGTGGAAGAACTTGAGGCTGCGGCAAGCCCCGATAGCAGCGCGGCAACATCGCCAGTACCATGATTTAATGACACATTGCGCGCAGCCCGCGCGTAAATTGCTGCATTGCACAAGTACGCTTTGTTCAGTATGATCGAGCAGACTGTTGGCCGAAAATCAATGTGCCCACAACCAATACGGCCTGCCGCAACGCCACACGCGTGTTTGCCAAAGCCCCATGCGAACCGCTTAAACGGAGCACCCATGCTCTACCAACTGCACGAATTCCAGCGGGCGATGTTGAGCCCCCTCACCGCCTGGGCCCAGGCCGCGTCCAAATCGTTCGCGAATCCCGCCAGCCCATTGGCCTATGTGCCCGGCGCCACGCGGCTGTCCGCCGGTTACGAACTGCTCTACCGGCTCGGCAAAGATTACGAAAAGCCCGAGTTCAATCTTCATCAGATTGTTAAAGACGGTCATAACATTCCGATCATCGAACAGACGATTATCGAAAAGCCGTTTTGCCGCCTGATGCGCTTCAAGCGTTTCGCCGACGACAGCGACGCTGTTATCCAATTGAAAGACGAGCCGATCGTGCTGGTGTGCGCGCCGTTGTCCGGCCACCACGCCACGCTGCTGCGCGATACGGTGCGCACGTTGCTGCAAGACCACAAGGTCTACCTGACCGACTGGATCGACGCACGCATGGTGCCGCTCGAAGAAGGCGAGTTTAATCTGGACAATTACGTCGCCTACATTCAGGAATTCATCCGCCACATCGGCGCGAACAACCTGCACGTGATCTCGGTGTGTCAGCCCACGGTGCCGGTGCTCGCCGCCATCTCGCTGATGGCGAGCCGCGGCGAAGACACGCCGCGCACCATGACGATGATGGGCGGTCCGATCGACGCGCGTAAGAGCCCCACCTCGGTCAACTCGCTCGCCACGCAGCACTCGTACGAGTGGTTCGAAAACAACGTGATCTTCACGGTGCCGCCGAACTATCCGGGCGTGGGCCGCAAGGTTTACCCGGGCTTCCTGCAACACACCGGCTTCGTCGCGATGAATCCGGAACGGCACGCGGCCTCGCACTGGGACTACTACCAGAGCCTGCTGCGCGGTGACGAAGACGACGCGGAAGCCCATCGCCGCTTCTACGACGAGTACAACGCCGTGCTCGACATGGACGCCGACTATTACCTCGACACGATCCGCGTGGTGTTCCAGGAATTCCGCCTGGCCGAAGGCACGTGGGACGTCGCGGGCGAACGGGTGCGTCCGCAGGACATCAAGAAGACCGCGCTCTTCACGATTGAAGGCGAGTTGGACGATATTTCCGGCGACGGTCAGACATTCGCCGCACACGAGTTGTGCAGCGGCATTCCGGAGCAGGACAAGCGTCACTTCACCGCGGAGAAATGTGGCCACTACGGCATTTTCTCGGGCCGCCGCTGGCGCACCATCATTTATCCGCAGTTGCGCGACTTCATCCTCGAGCACAACAAGACGCCGAAGGTAGCGAAGGAAAAAGTCGAAGCCTGAGCACCGCGCGCACGGATATAAACAACGGCCTCTTCTTCAGAGGCCGTTGTCGTTTCTGAGCGCTTGTTGTGACGCTTGTTACGTTGTTGCGCTGCTGCGTCGCAGCTTATTTCCGCAACAGATACGCAAGCAGCAACTCGGTGTTCATCTGGATGACTTCACTGCGTTCGCTCGCGCTGCTGAAATCGCGGCCAAGTGTCGCTTCGAGCGTGAAGCGGTTCGACACGATGTAGTAGCCCATGCCGGACAGCGTCACGTAAAAGCGCAACGGATCGACGTTGGTGCGAAACAGCCCGGCGCGTTGACCACGTTCAAGAATGCCGCCGAGCGTAGCGACGATCGGCGAGATCATTTCGCGAATGCGCGTCGACTTCTGCATGTAGCGTGCCTCATGCAGATTCTCGTTGTTGATGAGACGCAGCAGCTCGGGATGATCGCGGTAGTAATCCCAAACAAAATGCGCGAGACGTGTGACCGCCTCGACCGGCGCAATGCCGTTCAGTTCGAGCGTTCGTTCCGCTTCATTGAGCGCGCTGAATGCGTGCTCGAGTACCGCAGTAAAAAGCTGCTCCTTGCTACCGAAGTAGTAATAGAGCATGCGTTCATTAGTTTCCGCGCGGCGGGCGATCTGATCGACGCGCGCGCCGAACAACCCTCCATTTGCAAACTCTTCGGCCGCCGCAAGCAAAATGCGGCGCCGCGTGCCTTCAGGATCTCTTTTGATTTTCGGTTGATTCATGGTGGCATGTCTTCGTGAGCCGCGTTATCCGAATCGCGCCGCCGGCCTCTCCTCGGACCTTGCACCGACAGCACTGAACGGGCTGGTTGCGGGAATACCCTTCTGCGGTCATTCGAAAAAGCGCTTCGATTATGGCACATGGATTGCGGATGGCAATCGGGGAAATCGGCGATAATGTGCTATTTAGTTTGCGCGCAGCGCCTGATTCTAGACGTCGCCAATCGTGACGCCAATCGCGCCTCTATTCGTGTCTGTATTTGCCTATTCGGCGCGTGTTTTCGCTCCGTTTTTTGCTCTTTTTTCGCCGCGCTTTTGTGTTGCCCCAGCCTGCCGCGTGTTTTCCCTAAGCCGCGTTCGGCGAGTTGTGCGGCCCCGAAGCAAGCCCCCATGTCGTGACCGTGATTGAATTCAAAACACTCGCAGACCGCATCGAAGATCTGCTGCCCCAAACGCAATGCACCAAATGCGGTTATCCGGCGTGCCGTCCGTATGCCGAAGCCGTCGCCCGTGGCGAGGCTAACTACAACCAGTGCCCGCCGGGCGGCGCCGAAGGCATCGCCCGCCTCGCCGCACTGCTCGGCAAACCGGTGATTCCGCTCAATTCCGCCAACGGCGTCGAACGGCCGCGTCCGCTGGCGGTTATCGACGAACAAGTTTGCATCGGCTGCACGCTGTGCATGCAGGCCTGTCCGGTCGATGCAATAGTTGGCGCACCGAAACAGATGCACACGGTGATCGCCGAGCTCTGTACCGGTTGCGACCTGTGTGTGCCCCCCTGCCCGGTCGACTGCATCGCGCTGCCGCCGGTCACGGGTGAGGCAACCGGTTGGGACGCATGGAGCCAGAGCCAGGCCGACGCCGCGCGCGAGCGCCACGACCGGCGTGAAGCACGTCTCACACGTGAGCGCGAAGCTGCCGAGGCGCGTGCTGCGGCGCGGCGAGCGGTTAGCAATGCGCCCGCTCAAGTTACGCAAGCCGATGCCTCGGCAACCTCCGCCGCGCCCGCAGCGGACGACGCCGAAGCGAAAAAACGCGCGATCATCCAGGCCGCGCTCGAACGGGCGCGTCAGAAGAAGCAGGAATTGGCGGCGAAAGGCCAGGGTCCGCAGAACACGGAACGCGTCAGCGCCGACGTACAGGCGCAGATCGACGCCGCCGAAGCACGCCGCCGCCGTCTCGGACTCGCCGAAAACGACGCCGATACGCCACCAACGAAGCGCTAACCTATCACTCCACGCCGCGCATGAACGCGAATAAACGCCGCGCCATCTACGAGACGCTTCAGAGTCTCAACCCGCATCCCACGACTGAACTCGAGTACACCACACCGTTCGAACTGCTGATTGCCGTGCTGCTGTCGGCGCAGGCCACCGACGTCTCGGTGAACAAGGCGATGCGCAAGATGTTCCCCGTCGCGAACACGCCGCGCAAGGTGTTCGATCTCGGCGAAGAAGGGGTGGCCGGCTACATCAAGACGATCGGCCTGTATCGGACCAAGGCGAAGAATGTAATCGCAACCTGCCGCATTTTGCTCGACCAGTACGGCGGCGAAGTGCCGGAGGATCGTGAAGCGCTAGAGAGCTTGCCGGGGGTCGGCCGCAAAACGGCGAACGTGATTCTGAACACGGCGTTCGGTCATCCGACCATCGCCGTGGATACACACATCTTTCGGGTTGCGAATCGAACTGGGCTCGCTCCCGGCAAAGACGTGCGGGCAGTCGAAGCGGCGCTGGAGAAATTCACGCCCGCCGAGTTCAAGCAGGATGCCCACCACTGGCTGATCCTGCATGGCCGCTATGTGTGCAAAGCGCGCCGGCCGGAATGCTGGCATTGCGTGATCGAGCCACTGTGCGAATTCCGGCCCAAGACGCCGCCGCCGGATCTTTGAGGGCGGTACGGGTTCGGCGGGCGGCGAGGCGGTGCCCGCATCGCCGTGGCGTCCTTGCGCATCGCCCATGCTGCACTCACCCGGCGCGCCCGCGGCCCCATTGCCCTTCGGCCCACTGACGCGCCGCCAGCAAGCCGCCCTGCCCCAGCGTAAAATCACACCCTTCGAACCCGCCCCACACTCACCGCACCATTCCCACGATGTTCAATCCCAGCCGCGACGAAGTCCGTCAATTTTTCACCGATACCTGGCGCAAGCAGCGTCAAGGCGAGATTCTGACGCCGCTCGAAGCGATCGCCGCTGACTGGATCGTCGAGCATCCGGAATATCACGCCGATCTCACCAATACGGAAGCCGCCCAGGCTCAGGACTATTCGCCCGAACGCGGCCAGACCAACCCGTTCCTGCACCTGTCGATGCATCTGGCGATCACCGAACAGTTGTCGATCGACCAGCCGCCGGGCATCCGCGCGGCGCACGAGCGGCTCGCCGCCCGTCTCGGCTCGACCCACGAGGCGCAGCACGCGATCATGGACTGCCTCGGCGAAACCATCTGGGAAGCACAGCGCACCGGCACGCCGCCGGACACGGACGCGTATTTGCAGCGTATCGAGCGGCGCGCCACGCGGGACTGAGCCCCAAAAGCACAACACCCCGCCGAAGCGGGGTGTTGTTCAATCAGAAAGCAATGCAAAAAACAGCGCGACGCTGTTACTTCTTCTGCACCAGATCGCCGTTCAGCGATTCGACGTAGGCCGCGATGTCTTTCATGTCGCTTGGCGACAAGCTTTGCACCTGCGCCTGCATGATCGGGTTGTTGCGACCGAGGTGCGGGTTGCCGTTGCCCATCTGATACTGGCGCAGCGCCCAGTAGACATAATCAGCGTGTTGACCGGCGAGCTTCGGATATTCCGGGCTTACCGGGTTGTTCAGGTTGACGCCATGGCAAGCTGCACAGTTGTGGCTGTCCGACAGCACCTTGCCGTTGCCGGCGTCAGCGGCGTGCGCGACGTTCGCTGCAACCAGACCGATGACTGCCGCCGACGCGCATGCAGCCTTGAACACCGTGGTGAGTGCCTGTTGGGGCTTATTCATGAATTCTCCTATCCCGCGAATATAAATAGCGAGTGACCGGATGGACGACCGCAGACCGCAGCCGATCACTTGTCGGGATTGCTCTTCGAAGAGGAATTTTGCGCTGCGTAGTAGGCAGCGATGTCGGCGATGTCCTGATCCGACAGCGACGCGGTGATCGCGTGCATCGTTTCGAAATGGCGGTCGCCCTTCTTGTAGCCGCGCAGGGCGTTCTCGAGGTATGCCTGATTCTGGCCGCCGAGCATGGGCACGCGGTAGACCTCGGGGTAAGCCGTGCGGTATTCAGGAATGCCGTGGCAGCCAATACACATCGCGACCTTGCCTTGACCCGCCTTCGCGCTGCCGACGACATCCGCTGCCTGCGCACTGACCGCATAGCCCGCGAGCACCGACAGCGCTGCGATCACGACGTGTTTGCCGACGAATTTATTCATAGCATGTAACCTGGCATGAGGGGAACGGGCGCCCAGAAAGGCAACGGCCCGCGCCGTTCTTCTTATAAGGGTAGCCACGCAGGCAAAAAATCGGGCTAATTGTACCGCGACGCCGCGCCGAACGTCCACCGCGCGGGGGCCGCGGTGCATCCGGGCGCCGCAAAGCCACGGCTAGCGCCATTCTGCTCCGCCGCGCTTCGCCCACGTCGCCTGGCGCTCACTGCGCAATCCGGCCGGCTGCGCCCGCCCACCGGGCGGCGCCGGGCAAGCGTACGGACCGCTCGCGAACGCCCTACGTGCGCCCGCTGCAGCGTCCGACACCGCGGGTGACACCTTACGCGAGCCCGTTTCAGGCCAACAGGCCTTCTGACTTATACTGGGTTTTTTCCCAAAAAAGAGCATCTCGCCATGCGTTTCGAAGGCTCATCGCAGTACGTCGCCACCGACGACCTCAAGCTCGCGGTCAACGCCGCGATGACGCTGAAGCGCCCGTTGCTGATCAAGGGCGAACCCGGCACGGGCAAAACCATGCTCGCCGAAGAGGTCGCCGCCGCGCTCGGCATGCCGCTGCTGCAGTGGCATATCAAGTCCACCACCAAGGCCCAGCAAGGCCTGTACGAGTACGACGCGGTGTCGCGCCTGCGCGATTCGCAGCTCGGCGACGAACGCGTCAAGGACATCCGCAATTACATCGTCAAGGGCGTGCTGTGGCAGGCGTTCGAGTCGGACGAGCAAACCGTGCTGCTGATCGACGAGATCGACAAGGCCGACATCGAATTCCCGAACGACCTGCTGCGCGAACTCGACCGCATGGAGTTCTACGTCTACGAGACCCACGAGTTGATCCGCGCGAAACAGCGTCCGCTCGTGATCATCACGTCGAACAATGAGAAAGAACTGCCCGACGCGTTCCTGCGCCGCTGCTTCTTCCACTACATCAAATTCCCCGATCCGGTGACGATGCAGCAGATCGTCGAGGTGCACTACCCCGGCATCAAGAAGGAACTGCTCGCCGCGGCGATGCAGAGCTTCTTCGAGTTGCGCAACGTCGCCGGTCTGAAGAAGAAGCCGTCCACGTCGGAACTGCTCGACTGGCTGAAGCTGCTGCTCGCGGAAGATATTCCGCCCGAAGCGCTGCGCTCGTCCGACCAGAAGCAGATCATCCCGCCGCTGCACGGCGCGCTCCTGAAGAACGAGCAGGACGTGAGCCTGTTCGAGCGGCTGATCTTCATGAACCGCAACAACCGTTGATTCACCGCGGATGACTCGCGAATACCCGTTGATGAAGGCGCCGCGCCGCACGCCAGACGCCGCCGAGGACACAGCATGCTGATCGATTTCTTCTACTCGCTGCGCGCTGCCAAACTGCCGGTGTCGGTGAAGGAATACCTGACGCTGCTCGAGGCGCTCAAAGCCAACGTGATCGCGCCGTCGCTCGACGAGTTCTACTATCTCGCGCGCCTCACGCTGGTCAAGGACGAGCAGTATTTCGACAAGTTCGACCAGGCGTTCGGCGCGTATTTCAACGGCGTCGCGCAAGCCTCGGAGCTCGCCTTCGATGTGCCGCTCGACTGGCTGAAGAAGAAGCTGCAACGCGATCTGTCGCCGGAAGAAAAAGCGCAGATCGAAGCCATGGGCGGCCTCGACAAGCTGATGGAGCGCCTGAAGGAACTGTTCGACGAGCAGAAAGAGCGCCACGAGGGCGGCAACAAATGGATCGGCACGGGCGGCACCTCGCCGTTCGGCAACGGCGGTTATAACCCGGAGGGCGTGCGCATCGGCGGCGACGCGGCGGGCAATCGCACGGCGGTGAAGGTGTGGGAGGCGCGCGCCTATCGCGATTACGACGACCAGGTCGAAATCGGCACGCGCAATATCAAGGTCGCGCTGCGCCGCTTGCGCCGTTTCGCTCGCGAAGGGGCCGCCGAAGAGCTCGATCTGCCCGACACGATCCGCAGCACCGCGGCGAACGCCGGCTGGCTCGATCTGAAGATGGTGCCGGAGCGCCACAACAAGGTGAAAGTGCTGATGCTGCTGGACGTGGGCGGCTCGATGGACGATCACATCAAGCGCACCGAAGAGCTCTTTTCCGCCGCCAAGGCGGAGTTCAAGCATCTGGAGTTTTATTACTTCCACAACTGCGTGTACGACTTTCTGTGGAAGAACAACCGCCGCCGTCACGCCGAGCGCATGCCGACGTGGGACGTGCTGCACAAGTTCACTGCCGACTACAAGCTAATCTTCGTCGGCGACGCGACCATGAGCCCGTACGAAGTGCTGCAACCGGGCGGCTCGGTCGAATACAACAACGCCGAAGCCGGCGCCGTGTGGCTGCGCCGCCTCGCCGACCATTTCCCGCATCACGCGTGGCTGAATCCGGAGCCGGAAGGCTTATGGGCGTACCGGCAGTCGGTCAGCGCGATTCGCGAAGTGCTCGGCCATCGCATGTATCCGCTCACGCTCGCCGGACTCGAAACCGCGATGCGCATGTTGAGCAAATAATCCGCTCGCGTTTTTCATTCCAACTATAAGAAAGCATCCGTATGAGTCAGTCTTCATTGCCCGATTTGTCCCCTGCCGACACGCCGCCCGGGCGTTTCAACCCCATTGCCGACACCTCGCTGTCGGCGATCGTCGCCGGCTTCGTCGCGATGATGACGGGCTATACCAGTTCGCTCGTGCTGATGTTCCAGGCCGGCCAGGCCGCGCATCTCACCGATGCGCAGATTTCTTCGTGGATCTGGGCGCTCTCGATCGGCATGGCCGTCTGCACGATCGGCCTCTCGCTGCGCTTTCGCGCACCGATCGTGATTGCATGGTCGACACCCGGTGCGGCGCTGCTGGTGTCGTCGCTGCCGCATGTGTCCTACCCCGAGGCGATCGGCGCGTTTATCGTCTGCGCGGTGCTGCTGACGGTGGTCGGCCTGACCGGCTGGTTCGACACGCTGATGAAGAAAATCCCGGCTGGCATCGCCTCGGCTTTGCTGGCGGGCATTCTGTTCGAAATCGGCATCGAGATTTTCCGCGCCGCGCAGTTCCAGACGGCGCTCGTGCTGACGATGTTCTTCACCTACCTGATCGTCAAACGCCTCGCGCCGCGCTATGCGATCGTGACGACGCTGATCGTCGGCACGGCCGCCGCCAGCGCGCTCGGACTGCTCGACTTCAGCCGCTTTCACGTCGCGCTCGCCCATCCGGTGTTCACGGTGCCGGCGTTTTCGGTTGCGGCGAGTATCAGCATCGGCATTCCGCTGTTCGTCGTCGCGATGGCCTCGCAGAACGTGCCGGGCATCGCCGTGCTGCGCGCGGACGGCTACACCACGCCCTCCGCGCCGCTGATTTCGACGACCGGCATCGCCTCGTTGCTGCTCGCACCGTTCGGCTCGCACGGCATCAATCTTGCGGCGATTACGGCGGCGATCTGTACCGGCCCCGAAGCGCACGAAAACCGCGACAAACGCTACACGGCAGCGGTCTGGTGCGGCATTTTCTACCTGATTGCCGGGATTTTCGGCGCGACCATCGCCGCGCTGTTCGCCGCCTTGCCGAAGGCGCTGGTGGTCTCGGTCGCCGCGCTGGCGTTGTTCGGCTCGATCATGAGCGGCCTCGCCAACGCCATGCAGGACCTGAAGCAACGCGAAGCGGCGTTGGTGACGTTCATGGTGACGGCCTCGGGTCTGACGCTGCTGTCGATCGGCTCGGCGTTCTGGGGCCTGGTGGCGGGCGTGCTGACGCAAGTTGTGCTGAACGCCCGGCGTGCCTGAAGCGCCGGAGACAAAGACAGTGGGCTGGTGGCGGTTCGGCGCGGAGAATCGGCGTCGGAAGATGGGCAGGCGGTAGCTCGGCGTGGAGAATCAGCCATCGGAGGATGGGCAGGTGGTAGTTCGGCGCAGAAAATCAGCGTCGGAGGATGGGCTGGTGGCAGATCGGCGCAGAGAATCAGCGTCGGAAGATGGGCAGGTGGCAGATCGGCGCAGAGAATCCATCGGAAGTTAGCCAGACGGTAATTCGGCGCAGGGAATCCATCGGAAGTTGGCCAGGCGACAAATCGGCGCCGAAGATCGACATCGGAACGCGGCGCCGGATTCAGCACCGGAAACCGTCTACCCAAATCCCCGTGAACGGATCGCCCGGGGCAAGTGTCAATACTGCATCAGGCGATCCGCCATAGAATAGAGGCATCCGGCAGCGCCTTCCGCCAGATTTCCCCGGCAACATGGCGAGCAGACGCTGCAGCGTGACACGCGGCCGCCGGAACGATTTTGTCTGTTCTGTCCGGTGGCAATCTCATTTCTCCTGAACCACGGCGCACGCGCGCCATGAAGGCTCGAACATGACAACCGCACTCGATCAACTCAAGCAATACACCACCGTCGTGGCCGACACCGGCGACTTCCAGCAGCTTGCCCAGTACAAGCCGCAGGACGCGACCACCAATCCGTCGCTGATTCTGAAGGCCGTTCAGAAAGACGACTACAAACCGCTGCTCGAAAAGACCGTGAAAGCGCACGCGTCGAAGCCGGTCGCCGCGATCATCGACCAGTTGTTGATCGCCTTCGGCACCGAAATTCTCAAGATCATCCCGGGCCGCGTGTCGACCGAGGTGGACGCGCGTCTGTCGTTCGACACGGAGGCGTCGATCGCCAAGGGCCGGGAGCTGATCGCCCTGTACAAAGAGCATGGCATCGGCCGCGAACGCGTGCTGATCAAGCTGGCCTCCACGTGGGAAGGCGTCCGCGCCGCCGAAGTGCTGCAGAAGGAAGGCATCCACTGCAATATGACGCTGCTGTTCTCGCTCGCGCAAGCCGCTGCCTGCGCCGAAGCGGGCGCGCAACTGATCTCACCGTTCGTCGGCCGTATCTACGACTGGTACAAGAAGAACGCCGGCAGCGCCTGGGACGAAGCGAAAGACGGCGGCGCCAACGATCCGGGCGTCAAATCGGTGCGCCGCATTTATGCGTACTACAAAAAGTTCGGCTACAAGACCGAGGTGATGGGCGCAAGCTTCCGCACGCCGGGCCAGATTCTGGAACTGGCGGGCTGCGATCTGCTGACCATCAGCCCGGATCTGCTGCAAAAACTGCAGGAGAGCACCGAGAAGGTCGAGCGCAAGCTGTCGCCCGAGATCGCCACGGGTGCGGACATCGAGCGCGTGCCGGTCGACGAATCCTCGTTCCGTTTCCTCGTCAACGACGAAGCAATGGCGACTGAAAAGCTCGCTGAAGGTATCCGCGCGTTTGCCGCGGACGCCGTCAAGCTGGAAAAGCTGATCGAAGCACTGCGTTAAGCTTCGCCTTCGGCGCTTACGCACGCGATCGCACGCGGGATCGCGGATTGATTGCGCATGTGCTTGAATACGCGGCCCTGAGCCCTCTGGTTCTGGGCCGCGTGCCGTTTACAGGCGCACGTCCGCTATATCCAATACGTCCGATAAGCGCCCACGCCTCGCCTCCCTACGAAATAACGCCACAATCGCTGCCGCAACGGACGACTACAATCGTCTGCACGCCTGCTCCCTCGTTGCCGCTTGCCGAAGGAACGCGGCGCCGCTAACCCTATTCCGGGAGACGATCATGTACGTTCAGCCTTACGTATTTTTCAACGGCCGCTGTGAAGAAGCGCTCAAGTACTACACCGAGAAGCTCGGCGCCGAAGTGTTGCTGATGATGCGTTACAAGGATGCGCCGCCCAACCCCGACCCGCAGAACCAGCCGCGCCCCGGCCTGGAAGAAAAGATCATGCACGCCACGATCAAGCTCGGCTCGACCAACTGGATGGCCTCCGACGGCCACTGCGATCCCGCAGCCTCCTTCAGCGGCTTCAGCCTCTCGCTGACGGCTGACGACGCCGAGTCCGGCCAGAAGTATTTCAACGCGCTGGCCGACGGCGGTTCGGTGACGATGCCGTGGCAAGCCACCTTCTGGAGCAAGGGCTTCGGGATGGTGGTGGACCGCTTCGGTCTCGCGTGGATGGTGACGATACCGGACGCCTGAAGGCCTCACGGGCTTTGGTTGTGGCTTTGGCCATGGCTGTGGCTTCGACCGTAACAGTAGCCCGGTGGCGTCGCCCTTCGCCACCTTGCCCCGCGCCCTAAGCCTGCAGCAAAGTCCGCGAATGCCGCTCGATATTCCAGTTCGGCTCAGTTTCCAACAATAGCGCGCGTAGTCGATCCACCTGTTCGGCAAATCGCTGCCCGAGCCAATACGGCCCTTGCAAGTCGGGCGGCAATCCAAGCGCCGCGTCGCTACACGTCTGGGCGAGCGGCGACGCGGCCGGAATGCCGAAGTGCGTCGCGCGGCCAAAGCGCAAGCCGCGCGCAATCGCCAGCAGAATGCCGCGCACGGCGTGCACCTCGACACCGCACTCGCGCGCATACGCAGCGCGCGCCTCGGCATCGGCGCGCATCAGCGAGCCGGTTGCCAGCAACTCCAGCGAACTGAGCACCGAGCGATGCAGCCGCTGGATCTCATCGAGCTTGGCCAGCGGCACATCGATCTCTTTGGCCACCGAAGGCATCAGCGAGCGCAACTGAACCAGCCGCTTGTTGATCGCGAGGAAGCGTTTGACCTGCTCTTCGTCGCTGACCGTCTCGCCTTCCAGCAAACGGGTGTAGATTCGCGCGCATTCGCGCAGATTGGCGGCGAGGCCGTAGCGCCACGAATACGTGGCGTGCAGTGGCAATGCGAACGAAAACGCCAGTGCGATCACAATGCCGATCAGCACATTCAGCGTGCGCCATAGGCCGACGTCGATCAGATTGTCGCCATGCCCGGCGACGATGCACATCGTGATCGCCGTCAGAAGACCGATGTAGCCGGACGAACCGATTGCGAACCATGCGCAAATCGCCGCGACGATCGACATCAGCACGTAGGTGAGCGGCAGCGAGCCAAGCAGATTCTGCTGCAAAATCAACAGAAGCCCGATCGTTGCGCCCAGCAGCGTGCCCGCCGCCCGCTCGGCGGCCTTCTTGCGGATATTGCCGTGGTGCTGCAAGCCGCCGATCACCACCAGCAGCGTCACCGACGCCCAGATGCCGTGCGGAATATCGATGCCGGTGGTCGCGAGAATCGACACGATCATCGCAAGGCCCACACGCAGACTATGCAGCACCTTCGCGTGGCGATAGCGGTAGTACGGCGACGTGAACGTGCGCACCATGCGGCTAATAGCCGAACGGCGGGCGATCACGGTGCGGGAATCGGCAGAAGCCATGGCGGCACGAGGGACGCTTTTTTGGAGGGGGGTTCCGCTATCCTGCCCTGGAGTACCCCAGAAAGACAAACGCCCGCAAACTTTTGCCTGCGGGCGTTGCTTTTTCAGGCGAGATGGAACGGCTGATTAGCCTTCGACCACATCCAGATAGTCTTCCGGACGGGTACGGTCCTCGGCGCGCTGCATGCCGAACACCCGCACCAGCAGGCTCACCACCACCGACACCACCAGGTTGACGATCAGCGACCACACCGCCGCGTAGCCGGGGATCGCGAGACCGAACAGGTGGATCGTGAAGACCGCACCAGCCAGCTTCAGCGAAATCGCCATCCAGGTCCCGGTGGCGATGCCGACCGCCCAGCCGATCAGCAGGCCGCGATAGTCGAGCACGCGCGTGTACAGACCCAGCACGATGGCCGGCAGCGTCTGGATGATCCAGATGCCGCCCAGCAGTTGCAGCTGGATCGCGTACGTCAGCGGCAGGCCGAGAATGAACGCGACCGCGCCGACCTTGACGATCAGCGACACCAGCTTCGCGACATTGGTCTCCTGCTCAGGCGACATGTTGCGGTTCACGAACTCCTTGTGGATGTTGCGCGTGTAGAGGTTCGCCGCCGCAATCGACATGATTGCCGCTGGCACCAGCGCGCCGATGCCGATCGCCGCGAACGCCACGCCCACGAACCACGACGGGAAGAAGTGCAGGAACAACGCCGGCACCGCGAAGTTCGGGCCAAACGCCTTGAAGTACGGCGCGAATTCCGGCATGTCCTTCACGCCCGCGGCCAGGGCCATGAAGCCGAGCAAGGCGAGCAGGCCGAGCACCAGCGAGTAAGCCGGCAGCATCGCCATGTTGCGGCGGATGGTGTTACCCGATTTCGACGACAGCACCGCGGTGATCGAGTGCGGGTACAGGAACAGCGCGAGCGCCGAACCCACCGCAAGCGTCGCGTACGCGCTGTAGCCGTTCAGGTTCGACACGTCCGGTGCCTTCAGCAGCAGCTTGGCCGGCGGCACCACGCTGAAGATGTGACCGAAGCCGCCCAGTTGCGGCGGAATCACGATGATCGCGGCAAAGATCACGATATAGATCAGCACGTCCTTGACGACCGCGATCATGGCCGGTGCGCGCAGGCCCGAGGTGTACGTGTAAGCCGCCAGAATCGCAAAAGCGATGATCAGCGGCAGATCGCCGACAAAGCCCTTGGTGTCGAAACCCAGCGCGCCGATCACCACTTCGATACCGACCAGTTGCAGCGCGATGTAAGGCATCGTCGCGACGATGCCGGTCACGGCGATCGCCAGCGCCAGCATGCGGCTGCCGTAGCGAGCGGAAACGAAGTCAGCCGATGTCACGTAGCCCTGACGTTTGGCGATGCTCCACAGTTTCGGGAACACGACGAACGCGAACGGATAGATCAGGATCGTGTACGGCAACGCGAAGAAACCGGTTGCGCCCGCACCGAACACCAGCGCCGGCACGGCGATGAAGGTGTAGGCGGTGTACAGGTCGCCGCCCAGCAGGAACCACGTGACGACGGTGCCGAAGCGCCGGCCGCCGAGGCCCCACTCTTCCAGATGGGCCAGGTCGCCCTTGCGCCAGTGGGCCGCGACAAAACCGAGAATGGTGACGCCGATGAAAAACAGGACAAAGACAAAAGTTGCGGTGGCGTTCATCAGTGTGCGCCCCCTTGCGAGCTACCCGGGTTGCCCGTTGAGCGAGTCTTGGTCTTGAAGTACACGAGCGCCGTAATGACCGCGCTGATCAGCACCCACAGGAGCTGATACCAGTAGAAGAACGGAAAATCGAACAGTTGCGGTTCGACCTTGTTATATGACGGCACCCAGATCATGGCGATCCAGGGCAACAGCAACAACCAGAGCCAGTGCTTGCTGGCTTTGTTCGCGTCGGCGTCGTGAGCCATGACGTCTCCTCTTCCCTATTATTGAAATGTTGGCCCGTGTTTGACGGGTGGTGGATCCCCCCGTCGCAGATAGGCCACGGGTGCCCCGAAAGCTCCGAAAGAGTATAGGAGCCGCGAACGTGTGGTCAAGCAGGGACGACCCGAGGCGGGACGTGCTTTTGAGGCAGGCGGGCAGGTGCTTCGAGGGGGGCGGGACAGTGTGTCGCGCAGGGTGAAATGCTGGTGTGGCCGCAGGCGTCGGGCCGGGCAACCTATGCCTCGCTCGCCGATGAGCCCTCGTGTGCAATGTCGCCAGGCTGCGCGATGCGCGGTGGGTCGTGGCGTCGAGGACCGTCGCGTGGGCGCAACGGCGGCGGCCCTTTGGGTCTCGCCACAGTCCAGGTCTTGCCACAGTCGAACCGGCTTGCCCGGCCCGACCGTTTCACTCATCAGACCGAGAACGCGCTCCCGTTCTGCCCGGTCGATTCCTGCAGCCCCTTGATCCACTTGCGCGCCGGCAAGCCGAGTTCGGCTTCGATCAGCTTTGCACGCGCTTGCAGCGCCGCGAACGGCACGTCGAGCGCCGGGCCCGAAAAGGCGATCGCGATGCGGTTGCCGTCGTGCACTTCCGGCAGCGCGACCACGCGGCCGTCGAACGCTTCGTTCAGACGCTTCATGTTACGCACGAAGCTCGGATGATCGCCGAACAGGTTCACCGTCACCACGCCCGCGTCGGTCAAACATGCGCGCACCGCACGGTAGAAGCCGACGCTGTCAAGCACCGGGCCACGCGCGGTGGCATCGTAGACGTCGATCTGCAACGCGCCGATCGTGCCATGGTTGGCGCGGTCGTTGACGAAGTCCCATGCGTCCATTTCGTGCACGGTCAGCCGTGCGTCGTCGTGCGGCAGTTCGAACATCGTGCGGGCCGCAACCACCACAGCCGGATTCAACTCGACCGCCTCTACCTTTGCGCGCTTCAGGAAGCGATAGGCGAATTTGGTCAGCGCGGCTGCGCCGAGACCGAGCTGAACGATACGTTTGGGCGTTTCGATGAACAGCAGCCAGGCCATCATCTGCTGCGCGTATTCGAGCTCGATGTGATCCGGCTTACGCAGACGCATCGCGCCCTGCACCCATTCGGTGCCGAAATGCAGGAACCGCACGCCGCCCTCTTCCGAGAACGTGACCGGTGCGAAACGTGGCTTGCGCGGCGCTTCGATTTGCGGCGCGTCGTGCAGATCGTCGTCGCGCAGCGCGCTCTTTTTGTTGCGCGCGGCTTTCTGTTTGTTCAGCGTGTTGTCGCCCGCGTCAGCGTCTTTGTTGCGGAACGCCCGTGCTTCAGCCGAGGCGCGCTTGATCAATTTCGTCATGTAAGGATGTCGCGCCAGAGACGCAATTTTTGGTCGAACGAGAGCATAGCATTGGCCGGACTCGACGAAGGCAATACGAGGGTGACGTAGCCGGCCTCACTGATCACGGACGCGAAGCGGCCCGCTGTCTTGCCGTTGAAGCAGACTTTGGCGAGTTGCGGGGCGTGGGCGCGCAGCGATGCGAAATCGTTGGGGCTGGCGTTGCGGATCGCGGCGTCAAGACTGCCTTCGCGCTCGCAGGCGGCGAGCACGTCCCACACGCCGATGCCGTGCGCGAGTACGAGGCGCAAACGCTCTTCATAGGCGAGTTCGGGCAGCGGTTCGTCGAGCACGGCGCCGAGCAGCCGCCAGAATTGATTGCGCGGATGCGCGTAATACTGCGTCGCCACGAGCGAGGCCTCGCCCGGAAAGCTGCCGAGAATCAGCGTATGTGTATCCGCCGCGACGACGGGAGGAAAGCCGCGCAGCATCAGCGCTTCACCTTGCTGTCCGATGCCGGCGCGTGCCGGGATTCACGCGCAGCCTGCTCGTCATGATGGTTCGATGCCGGCGCGTGTCCGGAGTCACGCGCGCCACGCTCGTCATGATGATCCGATGCCGGTGCGTGCCCGGAGTCACGCGCGCCACGCTCGTCATGACGATCTGACGCCAGCGCGTGCCCGGATTCACGCTCGCCTCGCTCGTCATGATAGTCCGATGCCGGTGCGTGCCCGAATTCACGCGCGCCCCGCTCGGATTGATGTGCGGGCTCCGCACGCGGCGCACCATGGGCGCGCGACACCGTATGCTCGAGCGGCCGGCCATGTTCCCGCACATGAGTACGCTGCGGCGCTTGCGCGGACGCTAGGTGCGCAGACGGTGTCCGCGCCGAAGACGCCAGATGCGCCCACAGCGCCGGCAACATGCACTCGGTAACCATCAACGGCGCACCGTGGCGCTCGAACACCGAGCGCCGCGCGACCAGCGCATGCGGCGGCGTTGCGTCAATCTCCTGCACCGCCAATCGGTACAACGGATGACGCGCGGTCAACCTGCGGCTCACCAGCGACGACCGCGCGACGCTGCTATCGCTATACAGCAACTCGGCGAGCGGCCGCGTACGCAAGCGCCTCGTGGCCTGCCACACGCCGACGCTTGCGGCGAGCGGCGCGATGCTATGCGCCGCGACAAAGGGCACACCGTCCACCGACAACACCACTTCCCGAACCCACACCGGCGCGCGCGGCACGAGGCCGAGCGGAGCGTGCTCGTCGGCCCACGGCAGCGCGACAGCTTCGCGCGTCACACGCACAGCGACTTCGCCCAGCGTGCGCAGATGCGCGGTCAGCGATCCACCGCGGGTCAACCAGTCTTTCTGGGCGGCGCTGAAGCGGGGTAAGGGCGCGACGCGCCAGTGGGCGTCGGCGGCATCGAAACGGATAGGCATGGTGTCGGATTATAGCGGCGCAGCCGTCAGAGCATTGCCTAGCGCTCACCTATCTCCCCTTCAGGAAGTTCCATTGACAACTGTCTGAATGCTGACTCGCCTCAAACAGATTATCGATTTCAGAGTGTTCCGATTCTCCTGCGCCAGCGACGCGCGATACAACCTTCGTGCTTTACAAAGTCGGCGGCTCGCCTGAGATCGAAAAGGCGCGCCATTTGATCGGATAGAGAAGGAGAAGAAGAAACATGAGAACGTTCCTGGGCGCAACAGCATGCGCGATGTCAGTCCTGCTAATGGCGGGTTGCGCGGCACCGCTCAATCGCGATACGGAAACATCGCTGAACAAGGCGGTCGGCATCGAGGTGGCCCCCGTCGCCGGCGGGGTGTCGGTGAAGCTGCCGGAGGCGGCGCTGTTCGAATTCGGCAAATCCGAAGTACGCGGCGACGCGGCCATGGTGATCAACCGCTCCGCCGTGTTGCTCGAGCGCAGCAAGAAACCGATCGTGGTGGAGGGATACACCGACAACGTGGGCACGCTGGAATACAACCAGAAGCTCTCGGAGGACCGAGCTACCGCCGTGGGTTACGCGCTGGTCGCGCGCGGCGTGGCGCTGGAGCGGATCCGCACGAAGGGCAACGCGTATAACAGTCCGGTGGCAAGCAACGACACGGCTGAGGGTCGCGCACTGAACCGCCGCACCGAGATCCTCGTGCGTGGCGAAACGATGGATACGCTGATGGGTAAGAAGTAGGCGTTCGTCAGGCTCGTAACGCAAAACCGCCCGCGTCATGCGGGCGGTTTTGCATGTGCGTCTGCATGTGCTTCGGCGTGTGCATCTGCGTGTGCGTGTGCGTGTGCGTTCTTATAGGCTCGACCTTCCAGCTTCCGCGCGATTCGCCTAAGCAGAGTAGCTATCGCGCGCCAGCCATCGCCCGCAAACGGGCCGCCACGCGCTCCACAACCGGCTCCCACGCCCCCGGCCGCGGCTGCCTGAACAGATCGACCGAGTCGTACCACGGCTGCGCTTCCTCATTGCCCCAGCACCAGTGCGACACATGATCGAGCATCGCCATAACAGGACGCCCCAACGCGCCGCCCAGATGCAGCGGCGCGCTGTCGATGGTCACCACGGTATCGAGCGCGCTCACGTGCGCGGCCACGTCGTCGAAACCCGCCTGGTAGCGTGCCGTCAGATCGCTAACGCGATGGCCCTGCGCGGTCAAAGCCGCCACGTCGGCGTGACGGCCCGGGGTCAGCGGATGGAACACCACATTGGATACAGTGAGCATCGGCGCCAGCGCCGCAAGCGGAATTGAGCGCTTTGCGTCGCGCCGATGCGTCGGGCTGCCCGACCATACCAGGCCGACACGCAACACGGCGTCGCTGCCGCACGCGCTGACACGCTCGCGCCACGCGGCCACTTTGGCCGCGTCGGCATGCAGATATGGCGCGCCGCGCATCTGCTCAGGCGGCAAACCGAGAACGGATAGCACGCTCATCATCGACAGGCCATAGTCATAGTGCGGTTTGCCGGGCGCACCCGCTTCAATCGACACGCAATCCGCGTAATAGCGCGCAAACAGCGCCTGCAACGGGCGGCGCACTGCAAGCACCACGCGGCCGCCCTCAGCGCGCACACGCGCCGCCAATTCCGGCACGAAGCGCACCATCTGGATGTCGTCGCCGCTGCCCTGCTCGCTGTGCACGACGAGCGTCTTGCCGGCGAGCGGTTCGCCTCGCCAGCGGGGGCACAGCTGTGCCATCAACGTGACCACATTGTTCGACTCGCGGTCGTCGCGCGCCAATCGCGCCTCGAAATGCGGCCATCCGCTCGACCATGCGCCGCGCCGCAATTTCAGATCGGCCAGATCGACCGCCGCTTGCGTCGTCGACGGATCGCACACGAGCGCGGCATGCAGTGCCGCTTCGCTCTCGTCATAGCGAGCCTGTTCGGCGAGATACATGCCGATCGCGGCCAGCACGTCGGCATTACCGGGCGCGGCGGCATCGACGGCACGCATGGTCGCCTCGGCCGCCGCCGCGTCGTTGCATTGCCATTGCGCGTGGCTCAGTTGCCAGGCCATTTCCGCATCGGCGGGATTGCGCGACAGCATTTCGCGGCAAACGCGTTCGACCGCGGGCCAATCGCGACTCTCGCGCAAGGCGAGCACGAGTTGCAACGGCAGCGCGGGGTGGGTCGACGGATCGAGCGCATAGGCCCGCAACAATGCCTGGCGACGCTCGACTCGCGAACCCGCATCCGTTTGTGCTGCCAACGAAATCGCCAGCCACCACGGCGCGCGCGCGTCCTGCGGCACATGCTGCTCATACGCGCGCACCATGTGCGCCGCTGCCGAATGCGCGCCGCAATGATCGACCAACCAGACAATCCAGTCGATCGTCGCAGCCTGCGACTGGGCAACCACCGCCAGTTCGCTGTGGCGCTGCGCGGCCTCGGCATGGCCGAGTGCATCGGCGAAGAGCGCCAGCCGGGCATGACGCGCGCCACGTGTCACGGCCGGCGCTTGCGACGCGCTGTGATAGGCCTCTTCGAAGCGGCCCGCGCTCGCGCACAAGTCCGCGTGCAGCTGCGGCGTCATGCCTTGTGCCGCGAACTCGACAGCGCTTCGTGCGGCGGCATCGAAGCCTTGCTCGCGCAAGATGGACCACAACAGATGAACAGGATCGGCGGATTTCGCCAAGGCAGAGTCGGACATAGGAGATACGAGAAGTGAACGCAACGGCGGGTTGCGTGAATGCGTCATCGCAGAAATAAGACTCGGTGTTTCATTAGCTTAAAGATTGCAAATAATCCTCTAAACCTCCGAGTTTCGAACGCGCGAGCATAAGACAAATCGGCGCTTTTACATCTCATAAACCAATCTCAATTTATGGTTGTTGAAGAGTTTTATTTAGTTAACCATAATTAATTTTCAGGTGAATCTTTCTGGCAGGAAGCCTCGCCTGAATCGACAAAAACACATAGGAGTAAAGGGCTTGAATACTACGAACTCGAAAGAAACTTCAGACCGCATCGCCCATCTGGCTGCGGTCGTGTTGCGGCGCACGAGTGCTTCGCATCAGGAAAAAGAACTCGCCGGCTCGGCACTCGCACAGCATCACACGGCGAAGCAAACCAGTGCTGCCATCGGCAGTCTCGCGGCAAAGGTCCTGGCCGATCATCATTCCTGCATGGAGGCCAAGGAGCTAGCCGGTTCCGTGCTGTCGCAGGTGCGCCATCTGCATGGGCTGGCGCTGGTGCGCTAAAAGCGCTCCACCGCCTCCATTTAAACCGGTGCAAAACGCACCGGGAGCGCGAAAGCGATCGGCAAAAAAAAATGCGCTGCCAAGGCAGCGCATTTTTCATCTACAAGCGTCGAATCGACGCCGGTCCAAGCTCAACTCAAGCTCAGTTCAAGCTCAGTTCAAACTCGAAAACTCAACCCGCACGCGCCAACAACAACGCGTTCGTACGCTTCACGAAGCTGGCCGGATCTTCCAGCGCCCCACCTTCAGCGAGCAATGCCTGATCGAACAACAGATGGCACCAGTCGTCGAAATTCGCGCTATCCGCATGCAAGCCTTTCACCAGCGCATGCTCCGGATTCACTTCGAGAATCGGATGGAACGACGGCGCGTCCTGACCCGCCGCCTTCAGCATACGTTGCAGATAGCCGCTCATTTCGCCGTCGTCGGCGACGAGACAGGACGGCGAATCGGTCAAACGGAACGTCAGACGCACATCCTTGGCCTTGTCCTTCAGCGCTTCTTTCATCTTGTCGACGAGCGGTTTGAACTCTTCGCCGACCTTCTCCTGCGCCTGCTTTTCCTCGTCGTTCAGTGCGCCCAGATCGAGATCGCCGCGCGCCACACTTTGCAGCGGCTTGCCGTCGAACTCGTTCAGGAACGACAGCATCCATTCATCAACGCGGTCGGTCAGCAACAGCACTTCCACACCCTTCTTGCGGAACACCTCGAGGTGCGGGCTGTGGGTTGCGGCCTGCCAGGTATCGGCGGTCACGTAGTAGATTTTGGTCTGCTCAGGCTTCATGCGCGAAACGTAATCGGCGAGCGAAACCGTTTGCTCCGGCGTTTCCGTGTGCGTCGACGCAAACCGCACCAGCTTCGCAATACGCTCGCGATTGGCGAAGTCTTCGCCGATGCCTTCCTTCAGCACCTGGCCGAATTCCTTCCAGAAACCGGCGTACTTTTCCTTATCGGCTTCGTTGTCCGAATTTGCCAATTCTTCGAGCATCGACAGCGAGCGCTTGGTCACACCTTCACGGATCGCCTTCACATCGCGGCTTTCCTGGAGGATTTCACGCGACACGTTCAGCGGCAAATCAGCCGAATCGACCACCCCCTTCACGAAGCGCAGATACGCGGGCAGCAGTTGTTCGGCGTCGTCCATGATGAACACGCGCTTCACGTACAGCTTCAGGCCGCCGCGATGATCGCGGTTGAACATGTCGAACGGCGCATGCGTCGGCACATACAGCAGCTGCGTATATTCGCTGCGGCCTTCGACGCGGTTATGCGTCCACGTCAGCGGATCCTGATGATCGTGCGAGAGATGCTGGTAGAACTGCTTGTACTGCTCTTCGGTGATGTCGTTCTTCGAACGGGTCCACAGCGCGCTCGCCTGGTTGACGGTCTCGTCTTCGTCCTTCGTGACCATCTCGCTCTTTTCCGCGTCCCACTCTTCCTTCGCCATCAGGATGGGGAGCGCGACGTGATCCGAGTACTTCTGAATGATCGACTTCAGACGATGCGACGACAGCAGATCATCTTCATCGGCACGCAGATGCAGCGTGATGGTCGTGCCGCGCGCGGCGCGCTCGATCTGCTCGACCGCGAAATCGCCCTCGCCCGCGCTTTCCCAGCGCACGCCTTCCGAGGCCGGCAAGCCGGCACGGCGCGTTTCCACCGTGATCTTGTCCGCGACGATGAAGCCCGAGTAAAAGCCCACGCCGAACTGGCCGATCAGCGCCGCATCTTTCTGCTGGTCGCCGGAGAGCTTGCCGAAGAATTCCTTGGTGCCCGAGCGCGCGATGGTGCCGAGGTTGGCGATCGCTTCGTCGCGGCTCATGCCGATACCGTTGTCGTCGAGCGTGATGGTGCGCGCGGCCTTGTCGTACGACACGCGAATCCGCAGATTCGAATCGTTTTCGTACAACGCACTGTTTTCGATCGCTTCGAAGCGTAGCTTGTCGGCCGCGTCTGACGCGTTCGAAATGAGCTCGCGCAGAAAGATTTCCTTGTTGCTGTACAGCGAATGGATCATCAGGTTCAGAAGTTGTTTAACTTCTGCCTGAAAACTCATGGTTTCTTGTGCCATGGTCGGACTTCCTCTCTGTTACGAATGGGATTCAAGTCAGGTGCGACGCTGGGCCGCTGGCCACTTCAGCCGCTGCCGGCGCTTTTTTGCGCGCCAGCGGACT
This sequence comes from Paraburkholderia sp. RL17-337-BIB-A, assembly GCF_046025895.1. Taxonomy (NCBI): domain Bacteria; kingdom Pseudomonadati; phylum Pseudomonadota; class Betaproteobacteria; order Burkholderiales; family Burkholderiaceae; genus Paraburkholderia; species Paraburkholderia sp. RL17-337-BIB-A. The sequence goes on from NZ_JARESY010000001.1 coordinate 3,334,648, forward strand.
GGATCGCCGGGCCACCGGACGCTGCGTCGCCGGAGCGCCGGAGCTTCGGTCCGCCGTGCAGTCGTGCCGGTGCCGCCGGACGCCGTGCCGCCGGATTGTCCGCGTAAATTGGGGCGAGCCGGCGCGGTTTCAAGAGGCACGCCGCGCGACGCTGTCCAGATAGCGGCACAGGAACGTCGCCAGTTCAGGATCGCCGCAGTTGGCAATATTGAAGCGCATCCACGTGGTCGGCGATTGCTGCGGAGAAAACAGACTCCCGGGCGTCAGCAGAAAGCCATCTTCGTGGCCGGCGGCCGCGAGCGCGCTCGCATCGACACCGGTGTCGGCCCACAGGAACATGCCCGCCGTGGGCGTCAGGAACAGCTTCATGCCGGTCTTCTCGAGCATCCGCACGGATTTTTCGCGTACGCCGTCGAGCCGCGCGCGCAGCCGCTCGACATGCCGGCGATAGTGGCCCTCGGTGAGAATCTTGTAGAGCACGCGCTCGTTCAGTTCGGGGCTCGTCATGCCGACCAGCATTTTCTGATCGCTGACGGCTGTGGCCACTTCCGGTGCGCAGGCGATAAAACCCACGCGCAAATTCGGCGCGAGCGTCTTCGAAAAGCTGCCCAGGTAGATCACGCGCTTCAACTGGTCGAGACTCGCGAGCCGCGTGCCGGGATAGCTCGGCGGGCAGAGATCGCCGTAAATATCGTCTTCGACGACGATGAAATCGTAGGCCTCGGCGAGACGCAGAATGCGGAACGCCTGCGCGGCCGTGAGCGACGTGCCGGTAGGGTTTTGCAGCACCGAATTGATCACCAGCATTTTCGGCCGCCAGGTCTGCACCAACGATTCGAGCGCATCGAGGTCCGGCCCGTCCGGCGTATAGGGCATGCCGACCAGGCGCGCGCCCTGCGACGCAAAACGCCCGAACATCTGAAACCAGGCCGGATCGCCGACGATCACCGCATCGCCCGACTTCACATAGATGCGCGAAATCAGGTCGATCGCCTGCGTAATACCGGAGACCATCACGATCTGATCCGGCGAAGCGCCGATTTCCAGTTCCTCCAGCCGCGTCTGCAACTGCTGGCGCAGCGGCAAAAAGCCCTGCGGCGTGCCAATGCCGAGCATCTGCGCCCCACTTTGCCGGCCGAGCGTGCGCAGCGCGTTGGTGATCAGATCGCCGTCGAGCCAGCGCCCCGGCAGGTAGCCCAGACCCGGGCTGCGCTCGGGGCGCGCGCCCGTATGCAGCATATTGCGCAGCAGCCAGACGACGTCGATCGTGGCCGGCGCGGGCGCCGCCGCGGCGATTGTGCGGATCTCAGCCGTCGGCGCACCGACCAATCGTTCGCGCACATAGAAACCGGAACCCCGCCGCGACTCCAGGTAGCCTTGCGCGACCAGCCGCTCGTACGCCTCGACCACGGTGAAGCGCGATACGCCCTTGTCCAGCGCCAGCTTGCGAATCGACGGCATGCGCATGCCGGGACGGAAGACGCGCTCCTCGATGCGGCGGCGCGCCCACTGGACGAGCTGCTCGACCAGCGTCAGCGACGCCGTGTCGTGCGGGGCGGGAATCTGGGCAAGCGGGACGGACATGACGGGCTCCAACTGTACCGAACGGTATCGAGTCGATTGTACCGTTACTGTGCCGGTCGCCGCCGTTACATTGAAGGCTAAATTCAAGATAAGCAGCGGATGATGAAGCGGCCCGGGCGGTATGCACCGCACACGGCCAAGCTCGGGCAAGACCCGCCCAAACCCCATTCGTCTGGCCTGCCGACCCGGCAAACGGTTATGCTTACGACCCCGGCCACGCTGCTGCCGCACCCGGCGCGCGTTCCGGCCTACCGCAGAAACCGCTTTTCCGATCCGCCATGACTGCCCATTCGCTCCATCTCGATCATCTCGTGATTTCCGCCCGTACCCTCGACGAGGGCACGCAGTACGTCGCCGACACGCTCGGCGTCGCACCGGCAGGCGGCGGCGCGCATCCGCTGATGCGCACGCACAATCGCCTGCTGAATCTGTGGGGTAACGGGTATCTGGAGGTGATCGCAATCGATCCGCAGGCCGCCGAACCCGCGGATGGCGCCCCGCCCCGCGGTCGCCTGTTCGCCCTGGACGACCCGGCGACACGCGCACGGCTCGAAAAAGGGCCCTACCTGTCGCACTGGGTTGCCCGAGTCGAGCGGCCGAAGCGGCTCGATGTGTGGCAAACGCAGTATCCGCAGCGCATCCCACCGATCGTACCGATGACGCGCGGCGATTTCACGTGGAGCCTGTCAGTGCCTGACGACGGCGCTTTCCCTGCCTGGCAAGGCGCGGGCGACGGCGTGCTGCCGTCGCTGATCCAGTGGGACACGCCGCGCCATCCGTCGAGTGTCTTGCCTGAAACGGACATTGCGCTGAAAGCGTTGAAAGCCACGCATCCGCAAGCCGATACGATCGCGGCGCAATTGCACTGGCTGGGCGCCGCGCACCTGATCGCACTCGAGCCCACTACAGGCGCAGCGGCGCTCGTCGCCGAGTTTGAAACACCCGACGGTCTGCGGACCCTTAAATAAGCAGCGCGCGCGGGTCGCCGACTCGCGCGATAATTGAAGTTTTGACCGGTTCCAGAGATACCAGCAGAGGAGACCATGGACCAAAGCGACTTGAAAGCCCCCACGTGGCAACTGTCCGAACGCGCACTCAAGCTCACGAGCTCGGCGATCCGCGAGATCCTGAAGGTCACGGAACGGCCCGAAGTCATTTCGTTCGCGGGCGGCCTGCCCTCGCCGGCGACCTTCCCGGCCGAACGCATGCGCGAAGCGTCCGACCGCATTCTGCGCGACGCACCCGCCGCGGCTTTGCAATACAGCGCGACCGAAGGCTACCGGCCGCTGCGCGAATGGATCGCACATCGCTATTCGGTAAACGGCGCGCAGATTCGCCCGTCGCAGGTATTGATCACCACGGGCTCGCAGCAAGCGCTCGACCTGCTCGGCAAAGTACTGGTGTGCCCGGACAGTCCCGTACTGGTCGAAACGCCGACCTACCTCGGCGCATTGCAATCGTTCTCGATGTACGAACCGCGCTACGTGCAGGTGCCGACCGACGAGCAAGGCCTGATTCCCGAGGCGCTCACGCCCGAGCTGACGGCCGGCGCACGCCTGTTGTACACACAGCCGAATTTCCAGAATCCGACGGGGCGCCGCCTGCCGGTCGAACGCCGCCGCGCACTCGCCGCGTTTGCGAAGACCGCGCCGTTCCCGGTGATCGAAGACGATCCCTACGGCGCGCTCGACTACGCGGGTGAACCGCTGCCCACCATGCTGTCGATGGCGCCGGATCACATCGTCCACCTCGGCTCGTTCTCGAAAGTGCTGGCGCCGGGCCTGCGGGTCGGCTACATCATTGCGCCCGAGGAGCTGATCTTCAAGCTCGTGCAAGCCAAGCAAGCCACCGATCTGCACACGCCGAGCTTCACGCAACGCATCGTGTACGAGGTGATCAAGGACGGCTTCCTCGACACCCACGTGCCGACTATTCGCGAGCTGTACCGCGACCAATGCGCGGCGATGCTCGCCTCGCTCGAACACTACATGCCTGAAGGCGTAAGCTGGAACCGTCCGGAAGGCGGCATGTTCGTGTGGGTGAATCTGCCCGCGCAAATCGACAGCATGAAGCTGCTCGAAGAAGCCGTCGCGCAGAATGTCGCGTTCGTGCCGGGCGCCCCGTTCTTCGCCAACGAAGCCGAGCACAATACGCTGCGCCTGTCGTTCGTCACGGTGCCGCCGGCCAAGATCGACGAAGGCGTATCGCGTCTTGCGGCGCTGATCCGCGCGAAAGTCTAAGCGACCCCCGGCCGTCTCGCCGGGTTACCGAATTCCCTTACTGAAAGGACACACCATGGCTCAAACGAATGTGTACGACAAGCTCAAGGAATTGGGCATCGAACTGCCGGGCGCAGGGGCGCCAGCAGCCGCGTATGTGATGAGCGCGCAAAGCGGCAACACGGTGTACCTGTCGGGTCACATCGCGAAGAAGGACGGCAAGGTGTGGGCGGGCAAGCTAGGCGCCACGCTCACCACCGAAGAAGGCAAGCTCGCCGCACGCTCGATCGCGATCGACCTGCTCGCCACGCTGCACGCACATGTGGGCGATCTGAACCGCGTCACGCGCATCGTCAAGCTGATGAGCCTCGTCAACTCGACGCTTGAATTCACCGAGCAGCACCTGGTGACCAACGGCGCGTCGGAACTGATCGCGGACGTGTTCGGCGAGCGCGGCAAGCATGCGCGCTCGGCGTTCGGCGTGGCGCAGATTCCGCTTGGCGCATGCGTCGAAATCGAGTTGATCGCCGAAGTCGAATAACACACGCCCGCAGGTTCGGCCGCCGATTTCCCAGCGAGCCGTCCTGAAGGTACTGAACGCGTCGCGAGGTGTCTGTCACCTGCGGCGCGTTTTGCATTTGTGGCGAGTTGGCCCGTTCCTTTATCACCAGATAGAATTCGCGAACCCTACCCCTCTGCCGGCTTCGCCGGATCGCGCCCGATGTCCGCCACCAACGTTCGTTTCAAACAGGTCGACGTGTTTACGTCGGTCCCGTTCAAAGGCAATCCGCTCGCGGTCGTGTTCGACGCCGACGGACTCAGCGCCGATCAGATGCAGGCCATCGCGCACTGGACCAATCTGTCCGAAACCACCTTCCTGTTGAAACCGACCGACCCGGCCGCCGACTATCGCGTGCGTATCTTCACGACGCATGGCGAATTACCGTTCGCCGGTCATCCGACACTCGGCACCGCGCATGCGTTGCTTGAAAGTGGGTATCGACCGAAACAGCCCGGCAAGCTGATGCAGCAATGCGGCGTGGGTCTCGTTGAATTGCAGGCCCTGACTCAATCCGGCTCAGCCGGCGAGGCACAAGGCGGATGGGCTTTCGCCGCGCCGCCCGCGCGCGTCACGGCGCTTGCACAAGATCGGTACGCGGCACTGGCTACGGCTTTGCGTAGCGACGCGATCGATTTCAGCGCGACGCCCTGCGCGGTCGACAATGGTGCGCCATGGCTCGTGGTGCGCGTCAATTCAGCGCACGACTGCCTCGCGCTAGAACCCGATACCACCGCGCTCGCCGACCTCGTGCATTCAGTGGATACCCATGGTCTCGCCGTCTACGGCCCGCACGGCGCTGACGGTCCGGCCACCTTCGAGGTGCGCTGCCTGATGGCGGGTGGTCGCTTCGGCGTCGGCGAAGATCCGGTAACGGGCAGCGCGAACGCCGCGCTCGCGGGTCTCCTGAGCGCGCAGCAGTTGCGCCCCGGCTCGCACTACACGGCCCGCCAGGGCACCGTGCTGGGCCGCGCCGGCAACGTTTCGGTGCACTATGACGACGCAGCCGGCAAGACGTGGATCGGTGGGCCGTCAGTGACGATCGTCGACGGCTCGTTCCGCATGCCGTGAACGGCGCGGCGTGGCGCACCATGGCAGGCCAGTGAACACTAGTCTGCCGCTGAATGTCGCATGCGTTGCGCCCCTTTGGGCCGCCCTTGACCACAAAACGCCGCAGCGCCTGCACGATTAATGCGCCCCGCATGACGAGAGGCTGGCACACCTGAATTCCGGACCCCGATGAAATATTCGAAAACGACTGCCAGGCTGCAGCACCAAGACTGGCCGCGTCGCCTGCGAATTCAGCCGGCTGAGACGGTCTGTCGCGCCCGCGTATACCCGATGTGTGGACTCTTCCTTAATCCAGTGGCATTAAGTAATATCGAAACGTACCCGATGACCTGCGGATGGTCAGGCACGACGCCACGCTCCCTCCCCTGCGCAGCAGTTCCGGCACCTTGGTCACCATGCAGCCACCCATGAAATTAGCGCAGTCCTTACTCGCGCAGTTGCAACTGGCCGGTACCAGGGAACGGGCCGCCTGATGAGCCAGTTCCGCTTTTCCGACCTGCGCGAAACCAAACTCCGCCGCGATCCCGCTGTGTCGCGCCGTCGTGCCTTGCTCGTCATTCCCGCGCTCGGCGTGCTGGTGCTGATCCTGCTTTGGACCGTGATCTTCGCGCGTCTGTCGGTTGAGAAAGAAGCGACAAATCGTGAAGCAATGGCCTCTGCTGCGATTCTCTCCGCGGCGCTGGAGCAGCACACGGTCAAGGCGATTCACCAGGTTGACCAGATCACCCGCTTCGTCAAATACGAGTTTGAAAAAACGCCGAATCATTTCGATCTCGCCAGCACGGTCGAAAAAGGCGTGGTGCAAAGCGAGACGCTGGTGCAGGTGTCACTGATCGATGAACACGGCACGCTGATCGCGAACACGGCCGAACTCAATCCCAAACACATCGACCTGTCGGACCGCGAACACTTCAAGGTCCACGAGCATGAAAACGACGACCAGTTGTTTATCAGCAAGCCGGTGCTAGGCCGCATATCCGGCCATTGGACCTTGCAGATGACTCGGCGTCTGAATCATCCGGACGGCTCGTTCGCGGGCGTCGTGGTGGTCTCCGAAGACCCGAGCTATTTCACCAGCGACTTCTACAACAATGCGGCCATCGGCCGTGAAGGCGTGATCGCGGTGATCTCGGACAACGGCACGGTGCTGGCGCGCCGCACCGGCAGCACCGACAGCGCCAACGGCACATTCTCGGCAAGCGGTTCGTACCCGACCTCGGAGCATGTGTCAGGCACCTACGTCGATTCGATCGACAACGTCACGCGCATCGTCTCGTACCGGCATATCGACGGCTATCCGCTCGGCGTGCTGGTGGGTCTGTCGCAAGCCGAAGAATTCGCCGACTACAACCACACGCGTAACGTTTACCTGCTCATGGCGGGCTTCATCTCGCTCGCCATGCTGAGCTTCTTCGCGGTCGCCACCGGTTTGATCGGCAAGCTGCTCGGGCGCGAGCGCGAGATGACGCATCTGGTCGAGTACGATCTGCTGACCGGCTTGCGCAATCGCTATGCGACGCTGCAAACACTGCGGCACGACGTCGCGCAGTCGGCCAATCTCGGGCGTCTCGCGATTCTCTTCATCGACCTCGACAACTTCAAGACCGTCAACGACACGCTAGGCCACAACGCCGGCGACATCGTGTTGCAAATGACGGCCTCGCGTCTTGCCACCGCGGTTGGCGACGGCGGCACGTTGAGCCGCATCGGCGGCGATGAGTTCGTCGTGGTGATCAAGGGCGAGGACGTCGAGAAACGCGCCGTCACACTCGCCGAAGCGGCGGCCGAAGCGTTCGCCAAGCCCTTCGAAGTGCGCGGCAGTTCATTCGTGCTGCATGCGAGCATCGGCATCGCGCTCTACTCGGTCGCCAACGAGAGCGAGATCGACCTGCTGAAAAAAGCCGACCTCGCGATGTACAGCGCGAAGGACGCGGGCAAGAACTGCTATCAGTTCTTTTCGCCGCAGTTGTCGCACCGCGCTGACCATTTGATGAAATGGGAACAGGAGTTGCGCGTCGCGCTCGCCGAGGGGCAACTGTTCCTCACCTATCAGCCGAAGATCGATCTGACGCGCCGCTGCATCACCGGTTTCGAAGCACTGGTGCGCTGGAATCATCCGCAACACGGCTTGATTCCGGCTAACGAATTCATTCCGGTCGCCGAATCGACCGGCCTGATCGTGCCGATCGGCGACTTCGTGATCGAGACCGCCTGCCGTCAACTGGCGTTGTGGCAGCAACAGGGCTACGACACGTTGTCGCTCGCGGTGAACATCTCCGCGGTGCAGTTCTGGCGTGGCGATCTGTACGAGACCATCTCGCACGCGATCGAAGAAAGCGGCATCTCCGCGCGCCGCCTCGAACTCGAAATCACCGAGACGGCGATGATGGAATATCCCGAACTCGTCTCGGAGAAGATCTTCGCGTTGAAACGCCTCGGCGTGCGCATCGCGCTCGACGACTTCGGCACAGGCTATTCGTCGCTCTCTTACCTGAACCGCTTCTCGGTCGACACGCTGAAGGTGGACCGTTCGTTCATTCAGGCGATTCCGGGCGACCGGAGTGTGTGCGTGATGGTCACCGCGATCGTCAATCTGGCGCGCTCGCTCGGGCTTACGGTGGTGGTCGAAGGCACCGAGACCGAAGAGCAGATTGCGTGGCTCGCCGCGCTCGGCCATATCGAAGCGCAAGGGTTCCTGTTCTCGCGTCCGGTGCCGGTGGACGCGATTCCGGCGCTCCTCGAGCGCTTCGGCGTATGCGGCACGAAGGGGCACCATCCCGCGCACCTCGCCGACAGCACCACTAGCGTGTCGAGCACCAATAGCTGAACCCGGGGTCGACGGGGGCGCGTATGGGCCTGTGCCACGTGCAAGCGCACTAGCCTCTATAAGCGGCGCCTCCGCCATATCTAACTGCAGCATCACAAAACCGGCTACATTCACGCTGTACTGCGATACGGCGCGCGGCCGGCTGCCAGCCGCGCCAACCCACACCGATGATCCCAGAGGGCGGGCCGCCCGCGTGGCGGAGCCCGCGGCGCCATGCAGACGATCACGAGCCAGAATGCCGCCAGACGAGGAGTACGGGAGCCGCTATGGACGCTGTTCCGGGTCGTGTTCGGCCTGTCGGCGCTGTCATGGGGCGGCCTCGCGCTGATGGCGCAACTCGAAAACCACTACGTGGAACGCGAGGAACGGCTCTCGCGCGTGGCCTTTGCCGATCTGATCGCGCTTGCCTGGATGGTGCCCGGACCGGTGGGCTGCAATGTCGCCGTGCAACTCGGGCATGCGCTGCGCGGACGCGCCGGCGCCTGGGTGGCGGGCATTGCAAGCGTGCTGCCCTTTTTCATGCTGATGACGCTGTTCGCGATCTTCTATCGCACGCCACTCGTACGCGCCGCCGCTTCTCAAACATTGCTCAATCACTTCAGCGTGGTGCTGGCCACGCTGATCGCGATCACCTGGTACAAACAGACGCGCGCGCTGGTGCGCGGCAAACTCGAATGGATCGCGGCGGTGCTCGGTTGCGTGGCGCTCTTCTATGCGCGCAGTCCGGCGGCATACGTGGTGATGCTTGGCGCGGCATTCGGCGCCGGATGGCTGGTCAGCCCGGTTCGCAATACACGCATCGTCGTGTCGATCGGGCGCGGCGACTGGCACATGCTGTCCGCGCTGTGCGGGTTGCTGGTGTTGTTCGCGCTGCCGCTGCCGCATCGCTATGAACTGGCGCTGCTATGGCCGCGGCTGGCCGGTGCGGGCATGACGTTGTTCGGTGGCGGTTTCTCGGCGTTGCCGGTGCTCAAGACGCTGTTTGTGACGCCCGCGATCGGCGTGTCCGATAACGATTTCACCTTGGCGTTTTCGCTTTCTCCACTGTCACCGGGACCGCTGTTGAATGTGGTGCCGTTCTTCGGCTACCTGGTGGATGGCTGGACAGGCGCGTTGATTGCTACGCTCGCGCTGTTTGTGCCGTCGGGTTGCCTCGTGGTACTGGCGCAGCGGCATCTGCATCAGTTGAAGGCCAATCCGCGTTTCGAGCACGGCATGCGGATCTTGCGCGCGGTCACTACCGCCTTTCTTGCGGTGGCGGTGTTGCGCATCGCCGCGCATGTGCCGTTCAAACCAGTCTATCTGGTGACCGCGTTGTTCTCCGCGATGTGCTTCGCGAAGCTCAAGGTACCGGTGTATGCGGTGTACGGGACCGTAGCGGTCGTGTGTGGGTTGTGGCTTGCCTACGGCGCGATGCCGTAGGCGGCAGGGGTCCGCGCTTGATAGCGCGGGTTTCATATGCGCTCAGCGTTTTCAGCGCGCTTCAGCCTTTCAACGCCGCTAAAAAGCCAGCTTTCAGAATCCGCGCGACAGCACGGCGACACCGATCGTCACCACGCCCAGCACGATATTCACCAGCACCAGGCGCCGGATCGTGCCGACTGCCTGCGCGCCGTCCGGCCACTTCTGCGCCTGGACCGCACGGCGAATGCGCGGGAACACGGCAAAGCGAATGTGCCCGAAGATCAGCATCATCACGATGCCGAGGCCGGCCATGGCGTGCAACGGCCAGGTGGCGTGCCCGCCGCCGAATTGCATCAGCAGGAAGCCACCGGTGAGAAGAATGACGAGCACAGCGGCGGCGACCCAATTGAAGAAACGGCCGAACACCGATTCCCACAAAGGCAAACGCAGTTGCGGCGAAAGATCGGCAATGGCCGGCCGCAGACAGAAATGCGCGAATATCATCCCACCCACCCACACCGCGACTGCGAGCAGATGTAGAAACAGCGCGAGTTCGATAGCCTTGTTCATATTTGTTTTTCCTCTCGTAACGATGCCACGCCGCTTATGACGAGTGATATTAGCAGCGGCTATTGAGCGCATTCGACCGCGCGCCATGCATGCAGTTCCGTGCGCTCGTGGCGTCTTGACACTCTTTGTAGTTGTTATTGCAGCGCGCCCGATGCGAAGACGGTGCTGCACCCCGGTTTTTATAACGCACGGCGCGTGCTTCATCTGCGAATGATGCACACGCCGTGTTGCTACGCTTTCCTGCTTCAGGCAGCTTCCGTGTTGCTGCGCTTTCCTGCTTCAGGCAGCTTCCGTGTTGCTGCGCTGTCCCGCTCAGGCAACTTTTGTGTCGCTAAACTTCCCTGCTGCAGGCAGCTTTCAACAGCTTCGTTATGCAACGCCGTTAAGCCGCCAGCACCGGACGCATACTGTCGAGCTTCATCTTGCTCTCCGGCGCACGGCCCTTACGCGCCCGCTTGCCAACGTGCGGCGTGAGTGTGGCGCCGCTCAGCTTCTCCTCGTCCACCCGGCCACCGCGGCGCGTGCCGATCAACACCACGCCTGCTTTGTTGATGGACAGCGCCTGCACCAGCGTTTCGTTGTCGTCGAGCGCCATCAGCGTGACGCCGCGTCCGCCGCCCGAGAGCGTTTTCATCTCGTCGAGGCCGAACACCAGCAGGCGTCCACCTGAAGACAGACACGCGATGTGCGTCGCATCCGGCAACATCGGCATCGGCGCGAGCGGCGCGGCGCCCGCGTCGATCGTCATGAACGACTTGCCGGCCTTGACGCGGCTGATCAGGTCGCCGACCTTGGCGACAAAGCCAAAGCCGTTGCTCGATGCGAGCAGCAATGCCTGATCCGCGGAAGCCGCGTAGTAATGCATCAGATGGCTGCCCGACTCGAGTTCGATCAGCGACGTAACCGGCACGCCATCGCCCCGCCCGCCCGGCAGGATCGCGACCGCCACCGAATAAACGCGGCCATTGCTGCCCCACGCAACCAGCGTATCCGGCGTGCGGCACTGGAATGCGGCATAGAGGCCGTCGCCGGCCTTGAACGTGAAGCCGGCCACATCCAGGCCGTGGCCCTTCAGCGCGCGCACCCAGCCCTTCTGCGACACCACCACCGTCACCGGTTCGTCGACCACACGCGCTTCGAACGTGGCGCGCTTTTCCTGCTGGATCAGCGTGCGGCGCTCGTCGCCGTATTGCTTCGCATCGCCTTCGATTTCCTTGATGAGCAGACGCTTCATGGCGGATTCGTTGCCGAGCAGTTCTTCGAGCTTGGCCTTCTCGTCGCGCAACTCGGACAGTTCCTTCTCGATCTTGATCTTCTCGAGCCGCGCCAACTGACGCAAGCGGATTTCGAGAATGTCTTCGGCCTGGCGATCGGACAGACTGAACGCGGCCATCAACGCGACCTTCGGTTCGTCCGATTCGCGGATGATGCGGATGACTTCGTCGATATTCAAAAAGACGATCATCCGGCCTTCGAGGATATGAATCCGGTCGTCGACCTTCGTCAAACGATGACGCGTGCGGCGCGTAACCGTTGCGAAGCGGAACGCGATCCACTCGTGGATGATTTCGCTCAAGCCCTTCTGGCGCGGCCGGCCATCGCCGCCCACCATCACCATATTGAGCGACGCGTTCGACTCGAGGCTCGTATGCGCGAGCAACGTGTTGACGAAATCAGTTTGGTCGATGCGGCTCGACTTCGGCTCGAACACGAGCCGCACCGGCGAGTCCCGGCCCGATTCGTCGCGCACTGCATCGAGCAGCGCGAGCATGGTCTGCTTGGTCTGCAACTGTTCGGGCGTGAGCGCCTTCTTGCCGAGCTTGATCTTCGGGTTGGTCTGCTCTTCGATTTCTTCGAGCACCTTCTGCGCGGCCGTGTTCGGCGGCAGTTCGGTGATCACGAGTTGCCACTGGCCGCGCGCGAGCTCTTCGATCTTCCAGCGAGCCCGCACTTTCAGGCTGCCGCGGCCGCTTTCGTAGGCCGCCGAAATCTCGGCGTCGCTCGAAATGATCTGGCCGCCGCCCGGGAAGTCCGGCCCGGCGATGTGCTGCATCAACTCGGCGTGCTCGATCTTTGGATTGCGGATCATCGCGACTGCTGCTGCCGCCACTTCGCGCAGATTGTGCGACGGGATTTCCGTGGCCAACCCCACCGCGATGCCCGATGCGCCGTTCAATAACACGAACGGCAAGCGCGCGGGCAACACCTTCGGCTCTTCGAACTCGCCGTCGTAGTTCTTCATGAAGTCGACCGTGCCCTGATCGATTTCATCGAGCAGCAGCTTCGCGATCGGCGTGAGGCGCGCTTCGGTGTAGCGCATCGCCGCCGCGCCGTCGCCGTCGCGCGAACCGAAGTTGCCCTGGCCGTCGATCAGCGGATAGCGCATCGAAAAGTCTTGCGCGAGACGCACCAACGCGTCGTACGCGGACTGGTCGCCATGCGGGTGATACTTACCCAGCACGTCGCCCACCACGCGTGCCGACTTGACGGGCTTGGCGTTGTCGCCGAGGCCCATGTCGTTCATCGCGTACAGGATGCGGCGCTGCACCGGCTTCTGGCCGTCGCAGACGTCCGGCAGCGCGCGGCCCTTGACCACGCTTACCGCGTAGTCGAGGTACTGGCGTTCCGCATAGTTGCCGAGCGTCAGGAAGTCGCCTTCCGGGGGCGGCGGCTCGGTGAAAAGGTCGAGAGTGTTATCGTCGTCCATCTAGATTCCGTATCCGTGTTTGGCGTGAAGTTTTCGTGCGAAGGTGGCGCGCTATCTCACGCGCGCTCAGATATCCGCTTCAACCTCGTTGCCCTTTTCTTCCAGCCAGCTGCGGCGCGACGCCGCTTCACCCTTGCCCATCAGCATGGTCATGCGCGCCACCGTGGCGTCGTAGTCGAGTTCACCGAGCGCCACCGGCGTCAGACGCCGCGTGTCGGGGTTCATCGTGGTGTCCCACAACTGCTCCGCGCTCATTTCCCCCAAGCCTTTGAAGCGGCTGATAGACCACTGCGTGTCGCGCACGCCGTCCTTGCGCAGCTTGTCGAGGATCGCTTCGAGTTCGCCTTCGTCGAGCGCGTAGAGCTTCTGCGCCGGCTTCTTGCCGCGCGCGGGCGCATCGACCCGGAACAGCGGCGGACGCGCCACGCACACATGTCCGCGTTCGATCAGTTGCGGGAAATGCTTGAAGAACAGCGTGAGCAGCAGCACCTGGATGTGCGAACCGTCGACGTCAGCATCCGACAAGATGCAGATCTTGCCGTAACGCAGATTCGACAGATCGACCTTGTCGTCCGGGCTATGCGGATCGACGCCGATCGCTACCGAAATGTCGTGCACTTCGTTGTTGGCGAACAGGCGGTCGCGCTCGGTTTCCCACGTGTTCAGCACCTTGCCGCGCAGCGGCAGGATCGCCTGGTATTCCTTGTCGCGGCCCATCTTCGCCGAGCCGCCCGCCGAATCGCCCTCGACGAGGAACAGTTCGTTGCGGCCGATTTCCGTCGATTCGCAATCGGTCAGCTTGCCCGGCAGCACGGCCACGCCGGAGCTCTTGCGCTTCTCGACCTTCTGGCCGGCACGCGTACGCGCCTGCGCCTGTTTGATAACGAGGTCGGCGAGTTTCTTGCCGTGCTCGACGTGCTGGTTCAGCCACAGCTCCAAAGCCGGCCGCGAGAACGACGACACCAGCTTCACCGCATCACGGCTATTCAGGCGCTCCTTGATCTGCCCTTGGAATTGCGGATCGAGCACCTTCGCCGACAGCACGAACGACACGCGCGCGAACACGTCTTCCGCCAGCAGCTTCACGCCCTTCGGCTGCAGGTTATGCAACTCGACAAAGTTCTTGACCGCCTGGAACAGACCGTCACGCAAACCGGATTCGTGCGTGCCGCCCGCGGGCGTCGGAATCAGGTTGACATACGACTCGCGCATGAGCGGCCCTTCCTCGCTCCACGCGACGACCCACGCGGCGCCCTCACCCTCGGCAAACGTCTCTTCACTGGCGCGCGAGTTTTCGACATAGCGCTCGCCTTCGAAAAGCGGAATCAGCAGATCGCTGCCGTTCATGCCTTCGAGCAGATAGCCGCGCAAACCGTCTTCGTATTTCCAGGTTTGCTGCTCGCCGGTTTTCTCGTTGACCAGCGTGACTTCGACGCCCGGCAACAGCACCGCTTTCGAGCGCAGCAGACGCTGCAGTTCGCCGAACGGCAGGTTCGGCGAATCGAAATATTTCGGATTGGCCCACGCAGTGACGCGCGTGCCGGACTTCTTGTCGGCTTTGGTTGCGGGGCGAACTTCAAGCTGTTTCGCGACGTCGCCATTGGCAAAACTCAGCTCGGCGACCTTGCCGTCGCGCCACACGGTGACGTCGAGGCGCGTGGACAGCGCGTTGGTGACCGACACGCCGACGCCGTGCAGGCCGCCCGAGAACGTGTACGCGCCGCCGGCAGCTTTATCGAACTTGCCGCCCGCATGCAGGCGCGTGAAAACGATCTCGACGACCGGCACGCCTTCTTCCGGATGCAAGCCGAACGGAATGCCGCGGCCGTCGTCTTCGACCGAGACCGAATGGTCCGCGTGCAGCGTGACCGTGATTTGCCGGCCATGGCCGCCGAGGGCCTCGTCCGACGCGTTGTCGATAACTTCCTGAATGATGTGCAGCGGATTTTCGGTGCGGGTGTACATCCCGGGCCGTTGCTTGACCGGCTCCAGACCCTTCAACACCTTGATCGACGCTTCGCTATACGCGGCGTTTGGCTTTTTCGTAGACATGGTTGACTCGGGTGCGTCGGTTCGTCGTTGTCCACAGGTCCTGTGGACAGGTCCGTGGACAATGCGTTGAGTTTTCAAAAAAAGCGAAACGAAACAACAGGGTTAGGTGGGGTGCCCGCAGTGCGGGCAAGGTGTTTTGTCGCCCGGCTTCCCGTAGGCGCGCTCGACGGCGGCTCGATGCCGGTTCTACAGCCCGGTAACGGCCCGCCGGTGCGAACGCCGAAGGAAGCCTGTCCGCGGGGTATTTTACTGATTTCGATACGGGCGGCAATTCACGGCATGCGGGATTGGCCGTTTGGATAAGGGGCAGCGCTCGCGTGTGGCCTGTCATGAGACCGCGATGAGACCTCGTTGACGCAGCCCCGGCCCCAGGCGTCAGCATGACGTCGGCGCAAACCCGGATCGCGCCGCCCCCGTGCCTCACTTGCGCTTGTTTTCCAGCTCGTCCCAGCGTTCCAGCGCGATCAGCAATTCCTCTTCGATCGCGGCGTAACGCTCGGTCAGACGCGTGCCTTCCTGAGCGTCTTTCGCGAAGACCGAACCGTCTTCGAGTTGAGCGCCGATGGTTTTCTGCTCGGCTTCGAGCGCGGCAATTTTCGCCGGCAACGCCTCCAGCTCGCGCTGATCCTTGAAGGACAGCTTGACGGCGCGCTGCGTATTGCGCGCCGTGCCGGTATCCTTCGATGCCACCACTTCCTTGGCCGCTTCTTTCTGTGCGTCCTGCGCCATCTGCTGCGAACGGTCGCGTTGAATCTGCCAGTCGGTAAAGCCGCCGACATACTCGCGCCACTTGCCGCCGCCCTCCGAAGCGATCACCGAAGTCGCGACGTTGTCGAGAAACGCGCGATCGTGGCTGACCAGCAGCACGGTGCCGTCATATTCGGTGAGCAGTTCTTCGAGCAATTCGAGCGTTGGTATGTCGAGGTCGTTGGTCGGTTCGTCGAGCACCAGCACGTTGGCCGGCCGGGCGAACAGACGCGCCAGCAACAGGCGGTTCCGCTCGCCGCCCGAGAGCGACTTGACCGGCGAACGCGCGCGTTCCGGCGCGAACAGGAAGTCGCCGAGATAGCTCATCACGTGCTTCTTCTGGCCGTTGACTTCGACCCATTCGCTGCCTGGGCTGATCGTATCCGCGAGACTCTTGTCCAGATCGAGTTGCGCGCGCATCTGGTCGAAGTACGCGACCTGCAGATTGGTGCCGATGCGCACCGTGCCTGCATCCGGCGGCAATTCGCCGAGGATCATCTTCAGCAGCGTGGTCTTGCCCGCCCCGTTCGGACCGACGAAGCCGATCTTGTCGCCACGCATCACCGTAGCCGTGAAGTTGTCGACCACCGTGCGCGAACCATAGCGCTTGGTCACGTCGGTCAGTTCGGCGACGATCTTGCCGGATTTCTCGCCCTGGCCCACGTCGAGCTTGACGTTGCCCTGCACGTTGCGGCGCTCGGCGCGCTCATTGCGCATCTGCACGAGCCGCGCGATCCGGCCGACGCTGCGCGTACGGCGCGCTTCCACGCCCTTGCGAATCCACACTTCTTCCTGCGCCAGCAGCTTGTCGAACTTGGCCGCTTCCACTTGCTCGACTTCAAGCTGCTGCGCCTTCCTGGTCTGATAAGCGCTGAAATTGCCCGGATACGACAACAAACGCCCGCGATCCAGTTCGACGATGCGGGTAGCGACACGGTCGAGAAACGCGCGGTCGTGGGTGATGAAGAGCAGACCCGCGCGCAGCGAGACCAGCAGGTCTTCAAGCCAGCGAATACCGTCGAAGTCCAGGTGGTTGGTCGGCTCATCGAGCAGCAGCACATCCGGCTGCACGACCAGCGCGCGCGCCAGCGCCACGCGCTTTTGCATGCCGCCCGACAGCGAACCGACCCGCGCCTCGCCATTCAGACCGATCTGCTGCAGCGTGGTGGCCACGCGCGTGCTCCAGTTCCAGGCGTCCGAATGGTCCAGCGCCGATTGCAGCGTGTTCATGCGCGACATCAGTTCGTCGTGTGCAGGGCCTTCCGGCTCGTCGGCTAGCTGATTGGCGACCACGTCGTATTCATCCAGCAGCGCGCGGGCGTGGGTGAGGCCGGCGGCGACCGCGTCGAATACCGTGTCGTCCGTATCGAACTCCGGCTCCTGCGGCACGTAGACGCTCGTCAAACCCTGCTGGCGCGTGACGAGGCCGTCGTCAGGCTTGCTCAGATCGGCGACGATCTTCAGCAGCGACGACTTGCCCGCGCCGTTACGGCCGATCAGCCCAACGCGCTCGCCCGCTTCGAGAGAAAAATCCGCGTGATCGAGCAACGCGACGTGACCGAACGCCAGTTGGGCCCCGGTAATGGTGTAAAGCGACATGGAGAATTGGAGAAGGCAGCGATGAGTCGGAACTGCTCATTGTACCGGGCGCGCGGGCGGGTGCCTGTATGCCGGTAGAGATAGGCTGAATGGCCGGCTTGAAAAATGGCGACGAACCGCATGCAAGTCTGACGTAGACAGGATCCGACTGCGCGTAAGCCATGCTCAGGCCGTGCTCGAGCCAGATACAAACGGAGGACGCGGCCGGACGGTGCTTGCACACGCCCGGCCCGCTCAGGCGTGCAGGTTACTTCACGTGCACCGTGATGGTCTTGCTCATTTCCGGCCCGTACGAACGATGCGCGCCGTCGCCGAATTGCAGCGTCAGTGTGTGGTCGCCCGGCGGCAGCGTCAGATCGGTTTCGGTCTGGCCCTTGCCGAAGTGGAGCGATTTGTCGGTGGCGGGAATCACTTCACCCTTGGGAAGCGGCTTGCCGTCGATCAGCAGGTGATGATGGCCCGTGCCTTCCGTCATCGTGCCGGCCGGCGCGATTTTCATGCCGTCGACGCCGAACACCACATGCACCGGGTTGCTGACGGTCGCACCGTCCGCCGGCTGCACGAAAGACACGCCGGCGGCCTGCGCCGCGCCGGATACGGCGAGCAATCCGGCCAGTACCGTGCCGGCCAACCATTTGTTTCTTAACATCGTTTTTCTCCTTGTTGGGAAACGAGAGTCGTGCGCGCGCCGTGCAGGCGCGCAGGGCGGCGCCAGTTGTCCGAGGCCGATCGTCGCAATACATGCCAGGCGCCCGGCGCGCCTGTCTAAAAGATTAGCTGCGAATCAGAGCATACACGCTGTGTATGACAGGGGCCGTCAGGCGGGCCCGGGCACGTCTCGGGCGCTTTGCGGCAGATGCCGCATCGGCAATTGGCGGTCCATTTGACAAATTCCGGTAATATTGCGGGTCGCCGCCGTGCCCAAAAAAGGGGCAGACTGAGCGGATCATTGCATTGAACCAAAGAAGAGTACGTCGTGAGCGAAGTAATCGAAGTGACTGAATATAAGAGCTGGGTCTGCCTGATTTGCGGCTGGATCTACAACGAAGAAGAAGGCATTCCCGAAGAAGGCATCGCCCCGGGCACGCGCTTCGCCGCAATTCCGGACGACTGGCGCTGCCCGCTGTGCGATGTCAGCAAGGCGGAGTTCGCGGTGGTGGAATTCTGAGTGAGCTCGATTGAACCGGGGCGCGCTTCTTGATGTAGTGCGCCGGGCGGTTCGTGCGGCCCAGCGGGTGATGCCCGCTGGGCCGTTTGCTTGGTGGGACGGGCTTTGCCGCCCTCCTCGCGGCTGGGCGTGTTTGATATACTCTGCGCTCGCTGGCGAATTTGGACTCGCCCGGTCTCTGCCTGAGGTTGTTGGTTGGCGGGATTGCAGCGATTATTTTGGTTCGGTCCCTCTCCCTGTAGTTCAATGGATAGAACAAGTGCCTCCTAAGCGCTAGATACAGGTTCGATTCCTGTCAGGGGGACCAACTCGCTTCCCAGCATCACCCGAGATTGCCCATAAAAGCCCCGTAGGCCTTTGAACTGCGGGGCTTTTTGCTGCCCATCATTGCCCACGCTCGCGCAATACAAGCCAGATTCTTGGGGGGCATCGGTGGGGGCATCCTTTCGATGCCCCCACCGATGCCCCCCAAGGTGCCTAAGCACATCAATCCGCTAAGCGACATGCAGGTCTGCAAGGCGAAGCCAGCGGACAAATCGTACCGGCTCGTCGACGGTAAAGGCCTCTATCTGGAGGTCATGCCGAACGGGTCCCGCTACTGGCGCATGAAATATCGCTTCGTAGACAAGGAAAAACGGGCGGCATTCGACGTGTACCCAGAGGTGTCGCTTGCCGAAGCGCGTGAGCGGTGCGTCGCAGCACGGAAACTGCTGGCCAGTAGCATCGACCCGTCGGGGCAAAAAAGGAGGTGAAGCGCGCGAGCACTTGGCTGGACGGAGGTCTACGCCGGCAAGGTGATCAATTCGCTCGAAGTCGATGGTTCCCGAAGATCGGCGCCAAGCCGATCGCTGAAATCGAAGCGCCGCGATGGAATCGACGGCGCTGGCGTGCTCGATAGCCGCACATCAAGTGTCCCGGCACCGGAATAAACTACCGTCGCAGCGCGGATCCAGCCTCCCTCTCCCCCGAAAGGCGGTGCCATGGCCCAACGACACGAAGCGTCCTTCTTCGATCGACTCATCTCGCCGATGCTTAAGCAACTCCGGCATATAGCCGGCCTGACGCGTGGAGAACAGTCGGTCGACGACCTGAAAAGCCACGCCTGGATCATCGCCGAGGAGATCAAAGCGGAACGTGGCACCGATATCGAGCCTGACGACGACGAAATTCAGGCAACGATCGTTGCCCGGTTGCACAAGCTGTTCGGCCGCTTCGTGAACCGCGCAATGCGCTTCGCGGTCCGCCTGGATCAGGACGAGCGCGACGACGACGGGGACTTTCGGGCAAACGCTGTCTCCGCTCGCCTATCGGCCCCGCAAACCTGCGAACCCGAAATCGCGCTGCAACTGGCGCAAGAGGCCACCGGGATGGCAGACGTCATCCGCGCCCAGTTCTCCGAGGCGGTTGCCTACTACCACATGTTCGACCAGTTCGACGGTGACACCTCGGCACTGGCGAGCTATTTAGCGATCACAGCGAGAACGCTGCGAGCCCGACTCCGGCGCGTCGATGTGTCGGCGCGTAGTCAGCCTTCCGTCTTCGATAGTGTTGCGTGTATGCCGCCCGATTTCGTGAGCCGCCGAGGTACGTGGCACCGACAACCGGCGTTCCACCGGTTCCAGCGCGTCTGCGGTTCTGCGCGGCCAGCGCAACTGCACCTGTTCCTTAAGTTCGGGAAGGTGTTCGGGCCGACGACAAGACGCTACGTCGGGCGCGCTCAAGCCGCGCAGTTCAAAGGATAGGCTGCCCTGCGACGATCCTGCAGGCCGCCGAAATGCTTTACTTAAGCCGCTCGACTGTGCGCAACCTGATGAAGCCGGGAAGCTTTCGTTCAACAGATGCGGTCTGATCCCGATGGAGCGGATCGACCGTATCATTGCTTGCGCCTGCTGACGGCAGTATGGGACGGCACAATCCAGAACACGATCGGGACCACACAATGAAAACGAAAATAGCTTTCGCGAGCCTGACCATGCTCGCCGCCTGCAGACCGTATCCGATGTCACGCCGCCCGGGGATGGGCACTACACGGTGACAACTCAGGTCCGCGGAGGCATGACACCCGTTCTCATGTACGTCCGGGTAACATATTCGCATACCGCCCAGGGAGGCGACATGCAGAATGCCCCGCTTTTCCACGTCTTGCTGGATCATCTCGAGGCGATCGGCGCGCCGCAGATGGAGGTCCAACGGTTCGTAGACCGCTGGCACCACCTACGACCGCACGAGGCGTTTCCCTGCCCCGTCTGTTTCCTCGCGGGCGAAGAACAGCCACTTGCCGCGTTACCGGCTCAGGGCAGCGTCGAACCGGTAGTATGTCCTACCTGCGGCAATCAGTTCAATGTCCCGATCGACGAATCATGAAGGCGCGGACTTTTGACGACGCCCGTGCCGAGCTGCTCTGTTTCCGCGTAGTGGCACAACTCATCGGCGACCGGCCGCTGCCACCGAACCGATCACGGAGCGTAAGCCGCGTGGATGTGGGCAAACCCAACACGGACCGCCGAGCTCGCCGCCACTTCTGAAGGGGGCATCGATAGCACCTCATCGGTTGTCTTTATCCGCGCACGCAAGCATGTCCTGGAAAAGTTCAGGATCCGTATAGAGGTCGTAGACGTTGGAAATCCCCCGCGACGGATTCATCAATGGCTCGGGATCGATACGAAATTGTCTGTGATGGTTGATGCACGGTTCCATTCCGGCGTGCTTCATGTGCACCTCCCCGCTCTTATTCGCCACAAACACGTCGGTGATCCGCCAGGTCTGCACCGGACGCACAGCACCTACTGCTCGATGTACATGCGCCATTCCGGGAACTGCTCGAAGAAGCTTTGGCTCACGTAGCCCAGATACAGCACCGGCGAGCTGCTGTTCGTCGTCATTCCCGGGCTTCAACGGAAGCCCGCGCGGATATGACACATTCAGCGTCTGACGAGATAACGTGCGAATGGAATAGCATATCGGATCGCAACAAGATACTTGCCGACAAGTCGCAAGAATCTTCACTTGCTCCCTCCGCGCGCCCTTAATCTGCGGGGACAATTCTCCCTGAACTTCGTCAAGCATCCCTAATCTTATGTTTTAACGGGGGTGCCCATACTGAGGGGTTCAATATGATAAGGAGTACAACATGCTAAGGCTTATGACAGTTATTAGTCTGGCGGCCGCGCTGTCAGGCTGCGTCGCCTATCCTGCGGGCTACGGATACGCCGACCCCGGATACACTTATGGGCTCGACTATGCGCCGGCGTCCGGCTACGGCAGCATTGATGGCTGGGGCAGCGGGGGCTATGGCGGCGGCAACGGCGGCTATGGCAACGGTGGCTATGGCAACGGTGGCTATGGCGGCGGTGGCTATGGCGGCGGGTATGGCGGCGGCAACGGTAGCGATGGCAGCGGCGGCTATGGCAGCGGCGCCAGCAGCGGTGGCTATGGCGGCGACAGCGGTGGCTATGGCGGGTACGGGCATTGAGTCGCGGTTTGAATCCACGGCGTGCCGGCGCGTCGAACGTGAATGGCCATCACAGGCTGGCAATTGCCGCTCACCACTTCCCACCGCCATCGGCACCCACGCGACGCGAGCGCCGATAAACGGCCAAACGCGGCGAGCGCACGGAAGGCCTGGATCGACTAATACTGCTGGCCCGCCTCACGCAGGCCGCTTCGGAATCTCCAATCCCTTCGCCACCGCCGGACGCGCGACGAACGCAGCGAGCACGCGCTTCACATTCGGAAAGTCGTCAATCCCAACCAGGTCCCCTGCTTCGTAGAAACCAATCAGATTGCGCACCCACGGGAAGGTAGCGATATCGGCAATCGAGTAGGCATCGCCCAGAATCCAGTCACGTCCTTCGAGTTGCCGCTCCAGCACTCCGAGCAGCCGCTTCGCTTCGCCGATGTAGCGGTCGCGCGGACGTTTGTCTTCGTATTCCTTGCCGGCGAATTTGTGGAAGAAACCGACCTGGCCGAACATCGGCCCGATGCCGCCCATCTGGAACATGACCCACTGGATCGCTTCATAGCGGCCAGCGGCATCCTGCGGAATCAATTTGCCGGCCTTGTCTGCCAGATAAATCAGAATCGCGCCGGATTCGAACAGCGGCAGCGGCTTGCCGTCAGGGCCGTTCGGATCGATGATCGCCGGAATCTTGTTGTTCGGATTCAGCGACAAAAACTCCGCAGACATCTGATCGTTCGTATCGAAGCGCACGAGATGCGGCTCATACGGCAGACCGGTCTCTTCGAGCATGATCGACACCTTCACGCCATTGGGCGTCGGCAGCGAATACAGCTGAATCCGGTCCGGATGCTCGGCAGGCCATTTCTTCGTGATCGGGAAGGCGGAGAGATCGGTCATGGTAGTGAGGTAACCCTTGTACGAGAGCAGCAGCTGGAAATTGGAATCGCATCGGGATCAGCGATCGGCCGGAAGACCGAAAAGCAAGACCCGAACGCGCGACCGCCAAATATAAACCGACCCAGCACAACGCGTGCGAGCTCGCCTCAAAACATCCCGTCGCGAACAGGGCCACGCGCAGCTCTTCTCGACCGCATCACTACATCACCGCATCAGCTCATCGCCAGCTCTCCGCATCACCCCATCGCCAGATCCCCGCACCGAGACACCAGGACCCCAAAAGGCTCACCACAAATCCTTCGTCGCCGCGCCGGCGCGCAGGTTATAGCCTTCGCGCCACAAGGCCGCGCCCACCGTCAACAGCAGCGTCTTCTGCTCGCCGTCGAGTTGTTCCCACGTTGCCGCCAGCCAGCTGGCGAAGCTCGCACAGGTGGTTTCGAGGTCGATGGGCGCCTTGCCCTCCAGGTACTGCCGTTCGAACATCGAAAGCACTTTTTCGGGGGTCATGGGCGCCTCCTTGCTGTTGGATGCGCCAAGTCTAATGGCGACGCACGGCGCGCGGCGCGTCCACGGCGCCGAACCCGGGTTACTCCCAGGCTAAGACAGAAAAAAGGCGCCGAAGCGCCTCTTCCCGTCAAGCGACATCGCAAGCCAGATTACGGCTTGTTGCGCTTTGCGTCGTCCTTGGCGTCTTCTTTAGCATCGCCATAGGCCTTTTGTACTTTGCCGGCGCCTTGTTGCAGGTCGCCCTTAAGCTCCTTGCCGGGGTTGTTGGTGGCCTTGCCGACCGCTTCGTTGACCTTGCCCTTGACCTGCTCGCCCACACCCTTCACCTGGTCTTTGTTCATGTTCGGCTCCGCTATCTGGAATGCCGGCGCGACATTACGCCAGTAACCGTGTTCAGCAACGGGTGTGCCCGCGGCCGCCGTCGACCCACTGCGCCCGAAGTACACGGCCGCAGAAATATTTAACAAAAGCCCTAAAGTCCCGCCGCCGCCTGCCGTAAAGGTGCCATGGAGGGGCTATGGAACGCACACTCATTACGCTGACGGGGTCATCCCAGGCGACGCTGATCGATCGGGACATCGCGCATATCGGGCGCGTGATGCGGCCGTCTTTACACGGCGATCTGGGCGGTCCGATTCTGCCGCCCACCTACTGGCGCAAGCGTCTATATCAGTTGCTCGACTCCGGCCACCTGTCTCACGCGCAACTGTGCACGGTCGACAGCCTCCTGCTCCAGATCGACCAGTTCGAAGCCGAACCCGTGTGGGGCGCTGCGCTGGCCCCGGCAGCCGCCGCACTGTCCCAGCCGCCGCACCTCGCGAGCGCCAGCCGTTCTGGCTGAGACGCTGCAGGTCTTGATGGCCGGCCTTCCACGTCGGCCAGTCTCACTGTTTCCCAGCTAAAAAAAGGCCGCGAACCCTGTCGCGGCCGGAACACGTCGCAACGCGGGGAATTCGCGTCACACCGCCAGCCTACACGTCCAACTGTGACACCCGCATTTAGGCCAACTGTGGCATCGCATTTAGGCGAAGCCAGTCCTGGCTTATCGCAAATTTTCTGCCCGTCGACGGCAAAAATAGGAAAAAGGGACGACCTTAGGTCATAATGTCCGCAAAAATTCCCAGCAAGGACCTCCGTGACCCTCGCCGCACCGCTCGATCTGCTCAGACAGGCGCGCGCCCGCTTCACTCAACGCGAAATCGCCGCGCACGTCGGCAAGGACATCAAAACGGTACGCCGCTGGGAAAAAGGCGAAACACCGTGTCCGTCGATGCTCGAACCGGCCTTGCGCGATCTGCTGCAGAGCAGTGCCCGGGCCAAGGCCGGTGCCGCCACGGCCGGCGCCCAGTTCCGCTTCATCGATCTGTTTGCCGGCATCGGCGGCATTCGCATGGGTTTCGAGGCACACGGCGGCGACTGCGTCTTCACGAGCGAGTGGAACGATTTCTCCACCAGGACCTATCGCGAAAACTACCCGGCTGACGGCGAGCACGCGCTGATCGGCGACATCGTCTCGTTTCCCGCCGAAGAAGTGCCGAGCCACGACGTGCTGCTCGGCGGCTTTCCATGCCAGCCGTTTTCGATTGCCGGCGTCAGCAAGAAAAACGCGCTGGGCCGGCCGCACGGTTTCGAGTGCACGACGCAAGGCACGCTGTTTTTCGACGTTGCGCGCATCATCGCGGCGAAACGGCCGGCAGCGTTCCTGCTGGAGAACGTGAAAAATCTGCTCTCGCACGATAAAGGCCGTACCTTCGACGTGATCCTGCAGACCCTGCGCGACGAGCTCGGCTATGAAGTGCACTACCGTGTGGTCGACGGCCAGCATTTCACGCCGCAACATCGCGAGCGCATCATCATCGTCGGCTTTCGCGGCAAGACGTCGTTTTCCTGGGACGATCTGCGTCTGCCGGAAAATGGCCCGCGCCTCGGCTCGATCCTGCATCGCACGGATGGCAGCGAACCTGTGCTCCCCTGGGACCACGATCGCTTCTTCGACCACGCCGCCAAACGCGTGCAACCGAAGTACACGCTCACGCCGAATCTCTGGACCTATCTGCAGAACTACGCAGCGAAGCATCGCGCGGCAGGCAATGGCTTCGGTTTCGGCATGGCCTATCCCGACAGCGTCACGCGCACGCTCTCCGCGCGTTATCACAAGGACGGCTCGGAGATTCTGGTCTATCAGGGCGAACAGTTGCGGCCACGGCGCCTCACGCCGCGCGAATGTGCCCGGCTGATGGGCTTTCCCGATACCTTCAGGATTCCGGTCAGCGACACGCAGGCTTACCGGCAATTCGGCAACAGCGTCGTCATGCCAGTGATGCGGGAAGTGGCGCGTATCATGCTGCCGCACGTGCAAATCCTGCTCGCCAAGGAAACGCAGCATGGTTCGAAGCAAACCCTTTCGCTCTATTCCTGAGCGGCCTGATTCATTACCCAGGCGCTGACGATGGTCGATATCGTCGACAGCGCAACGCGTAGCCGGATGATGTCCGGCATTCGCGGCCGCAACACGAAACCGGAAGTCCTGATCCGCAGCCTGCTGCATGGCCGTGGCTTTCGCTTCCGTCTGGACGCGCGCGATCTGCCGGGCCGCCCGGATATCGTGCTGCCGCGCTACCGCGCGGTGATTCTGGTCCACGGCTGCTTCTGGCACGGTCACGACTGTCATCTTTTCAAATGGCCGCAAACGCGGCCGGAATTCTGGCGCGACAAGATCGGCCGCAATCGCAGCAACGACGACAAGGTTCAGGCGGCCTTGCTCGCGAGCGGCTGGCGCGTCGGGGTGGTGTGGGAATGCGCGTTGCGTGGTGCGAATCGCGATATCGAAGGCGTCTTGCAGCGGCTCGTCGAGTGGTTGAAGAGCGACGCGCCGAGCTTCGAGGAACGCGGTTGAAAGCTGCGTTTAGTTCGTCCGATCCGAGCGAATCTCGAAGCCGCTGGTGATACACTCGACTAGCTAACCATCCCAGAACCGCTCACGAAGGGAGGCACACAATGGCTGATTTCCGTCTCTGGTCCGACGAGTTCCCCACCAACGGCTTTATGCCGAAAGCCCACGAGTATCACGACAAGGCTTTCGGTGTGGACGGCGAGAATATCTCGCCCGCGCTGCAATGGGACGCACCGCCGGCCGACACCCAAAGCTTCGCACTCACCGTCCACGATCCGGACGCGCCCACCGGCAGCGGCTTCTGGCACTGGGTGATCGTCAATATTCCGGCCGATGCCCGCTCGCTGCCGCGCAACGCCGGTAAGGCCGACGGCTCGCTGCTGCCGCAAGGCGCGCTGCAGGTACGCAACGATTACGGCACGGTCGGCTTCGGTGGCGCCGCGCCGCCGCGCGGCGACAAGGCGCATCGCTACATCTTCCGCCTGCATGCGCTGAAGGTGCCGCATCTGCCGATCAATGCGGACACCACCAATGCGGTCGCACGCTTCATGACGCATCTGAATGAACTCGATTCGACCACCCACACGGGTCTGTACGAGCTCAAATAACGCGTAAGACCCGATGCCGGCGCGCTGATGCGGCGTCGGCATCGTCGCCGCGCGCCGTCTTGTCTTTCGAAAGCAATAGGCAGCGCGCGCGGTTCATCGTCGGGTCGATGAGCCGCCTCACTCCAAATCAAAAAAACGATGCACGCACAACCATCGCGCAAGGACGGTTCGACGCCGGCCAATGCCGCTTCAGGCGCCCCCCTGGGCACCGGCACACCGTTCGCGGATAACACGGAACAAGGCTTGCCGATCCCGCAACGCTACTGGGCCATGCTGGTTATCGCGCTCGGCCTCACGCTGGCGGTGCTCGACAGCGCAATCGCCAACGTCGCGCTGCCGACCATCGCGCGCAATCTGCAAGCGAGCGCAGCCGGCTCAATCTGGGTCGTCAATGCTTACCAGCTCGCCATCACCATTTCGCTGCTGCCGCTTGCGTCGCTCGGCGACCGTATCGGCTATCGGCGCATTTATCTGGCCGGGCTGATCCTGTTCACGGTGGCGTCGTTCGGTTGCGCGTTGTCCACCTCGCTGCCGACGCTCGCGCTCGCCCGCGTGGTCCAGGGTTTCGGCGCGGCGGGCATCATGAGTGTCAACACCGCGCTCGTGCGCATGATCTTTCCGCCCGCGCAGCTTGGGCGCGGCGTTGCGATCAACGCGATGGTCGTTGCGGTGTCATCCGCGGTCGGACCGACGGTCGCTTCCGGGGTGCTCGCCGTCGCCTCGTGGCCATGGCTGTTCGCGATCAATGTGCCGATCGGGATTGCGGCGATCGTAGGCGGCTTCAAGGCGCTGCCGATGAATCCCGGCCACGAGTCGCCCTACGACTATCTGAGTGCGGTGATGAACGCATTCGTGTTCGGCCTGCTGATTTTTGCCGTCGATGGTCTCGGCCACGGTGAGCGCCTCGGCTGGGTCGTCGCGGAGGCGCTCGGTGCGATCGTGATCGGTTATTTCTTCGTGCGTCGTCAATTGACCCAGTCCGCGCCGCTGCTGCCGATCGATTTGCTAAGGATTCCGGTGTTCGCGCTGTCGATCGGCACCTCGGTGTGTTCGTTTTGCGCGCAGATGCTGGCCTTCGTATCGCTGCCGTTTCTCTTGCAGGACACGCTCGGTTTCTCACAGGTCGATACCGGCTTGCTGATGACGCCGTGGCCGGCGGTGATCATCATCGCCGCGCCGATTGCGGGTGTGTTGGCGGACAAGGTGTCGTCAGGCTGGCTCGGCGGCGTCGGACTTGTTGCGATGACCGCGGGCCTGTTGCTGCTCGCCACTCTCGGCGCACATCCCGAGCCGATGCAGATCGCGTGGCGCATGGCGGTGTGCGGTGCGGGCTTCGGGATCTTCCAGTCGCCGAACAACCGCACCATCCTGTCGGCCGCGCCACGCGAGCGCAGCGGCGGTGCGAGCGGCATGCTCGGCACCGCGCGCCTGACCGGACAGACGCTCGGCGCGGCACTGGTCGCGCTGATCTTCGGCATCGCGCCCCAGCATGGGCCGACTGTCGTGCTGTATGTGGCTGCGTGCTTTTCAGCGGTCGCCGCCGTGGTCAGCACGCTGCGGGTGATGCAGCGCGTGAATGTGCAAGCGGCGTGAGCGTGTTGCGAGCAATGCAACAAGGGCGCGAATCGCGTGCAGCGGTCCGCGCCCTTCTTTAATGCTTCATTCATCCGCAAATAGTTCGACGTGAGCAGCGCGCGCGGCCTCCGAAAAGAATCCGCGCCGCCACTGAGGCCGTTACGACGATGCCGTCACGTCAGCGAGCTTTACCGCTTTGGCCGTCACGGAAGAGGCCGTCGCGACGTTGCGCAGATCGCCCAGGAACGTATCGCGCCAGACCGACAGATTGTTCTCGCGCATCGGCGCCATCATGTCCGCATGCCGCGCTTGCCGTTCGGCGAGCGGCATCGACAGTGCGCGCTCCAGCGCCTCGGCCATCTGCGACAGATCGAACGGATTGACGACCAGTGCGCCCGGCAGTTGCTCGGCCGCGCCGGCGAATTGCGACAGCACGAGTACACCCGGATCGGCCGGATCCTGCGAGGCGACATACTCCTTCGCGACCAGATTCATCCCGTCGCGCAGCGGCGTCACGTAGCCGACCTGCGATTGACGGAACAGCGCCATCAGCAGATTGCGCTCGTATTTGCGGTTCAGATATTGAATCGGCGTCCAGTCGAGTTGCGCGAACCGGCCATTGATGCGGCCGGCTTCACCCTCCAGCGTCTGGCGGATGCGCTGATAGGTCTGCACATCGGCGCGAGTCGGCGGCGCGATCTGCACCAGCGATACACGGCCGTGCCAACCCGGCGCATTCAACAGCAACCGCTCGAACGCCTGAAAGCGCTCCACGAGGCCCTTCGAATAATCGAGCCTGTCGACGCTCATGATCAGCTTGCGCCCACGCATACCGTCACGCAGGCTGCGCACCGGCTTGCGGTCGGTGAACTGCTCAGCGGCTTTGGCGATCGCGTCCGGATAGATGCCGATCGGGTACGCCGCCACTTTCAGAAAGCGGTTGTACGCGTGCACCATGCCGTCCTCGCTCGAGGTGCCGTGCTGGCCGCGCTCGATAAAGTCGACGAACGACTGACGGTCCGCCTCGGTCTGAAAGCCGACCACGTCGTAGCTGCACATTGCCTTGACCAGCTCTTCGTGCGGCGGAATTGTCCGGAGTACTTCCGGAACTGGAAACGGAATATGCAGGAAGAAGCCGATTGGATTTTTCACCCCGAGCTCACGCAGGCAGCGCGCGAACGGTAGCAAGTGATAGTCGTGCACCCAGATGATGTCGTCGGGTTTGAGCAGCGCCTTGAGATGCTTGGCGAGCGTCGCGTTGACCCGCTGATAGCCCGCGTATTCTTGCCGATCGTAGCGCGACAGGTCGTTGCGATAGTGGAAGGTCGGCCACAGTGTCGCGTTGGAAAAGCCGCGATAGTACTGGTCGTAGTCGCGCTTGGTGAGGCCCACCGTCGCGTAGGTCACGTTGCCCTGCTTTTCGATCACCGGAGGGGACGGCTCGTTCACCGTCTCGCCGCTCCAGCCGAACCAGACTCCGCCGGTTTCCTTCAACGCGTCCAACACGCCAATCGCGAGGCCCCCCGCCGAGGGACGGCCTTCCTGCGTCGGCGCGACACGATTCGATACCACGATCAGTCTGCTCATTGGTGCTCCATCTGGTCAGTTGTTTCGTTGCGTACTGATAAGTGCCAAAAGGGGGTATGCAAATCGCGTGCCGTTTTTTGAGACGCTGGGAATAAAAATGTGTGCAAATGTGACAGGCGAGCGAAAACTCGCGACTTCGAAGCGCCGCGAAGAATTTTTTGCTGCTTTACATGGCAAAATCGGAACCGTTCTTACCGGTAACCACGAGCTTAAGCGTCCTGTTCCGAGCCGAGATCGCGCTGATACTCCAGTCCTTCGGGACGCACACCGCCCTGGTTGTACTCGCCGTCTGGCGGCGCGTCGGGCGCGACGCGGTTTTGCGCTGAGGGGTCGTGCGCTGAGGGGTCTTGCGCTTCGGGCGGACCGTTCTTGCTGCTGGCCGGCCGGGAATCGCGTTTCGAGTGGCGCGCGGAACGGCGCAGTGCTGGATGTCTCATGATCGATGCCTCCAGGGGAAGCCCGCCGCTATCGGGAGCGGCATTAATACAGTCTAGGGGTCGCGACGGTAAACTGCCGGTAAAAGATGCGCCGGCTTTGTAACAAGTACATAAAATTGCTGCGCCGGTATGTGGCGCAGCGCACAGAACGCGTCAGAGTTGCATGCTCGATCGATGCGAAGGCGGACGGGGACTGGCTTGTGGCGTTTGCGTGGGCTGTGGTGGGGGATCGCCGATCGGCGGCGCAACGGGTTCGATTGGGTCGGGAGTCGGTGAAGGACTTGGAATGGTGTCGGGTTCGCCGGGGTTGGGTGCCGGCGACGGCGACGGCGGTTCGATCGGCTCTGGGCGGTGAGCGTGCTTCGAGAAGGGAAGCGCGGGCGCGAGGGTGTATTCCGGCATGTTAGTTATCCTCCGGTTTTTGCTGTCTTCTGGATGGCAGCAAGGCTTGTGCCGGTGGTTTTTGCCTTCGGCCGTTTTTTGTAGATGGGTTTGCGTTCGCGGCGCGCTTTGGTTGTTTTGCCTACGGCGTTGGCCTTTCCTTGATTTGTTATTGGTTTATTAGCGTTGCCCCTGTGCGGGGCGGCACCTACTTCTCTTTGCCGGCTGCAAAGAGAAGTAGGCAAGAGAAAGCAGCTCAAACCGCCAGCGCATAAGCGGGTCCCCCGCACAGTTGCGGTAGTGGTGCATCCGGAATCTGTGCCCTCGCGCATTCGGCGTGAGTGACAAGGCGCTCATACTTCCCGCCTTGCCCTGCGTGCTCGCCGGAAGGGTTCATCATGCAAACCAGTGGCTTCGTTTGGGGCAGTGGGCCATCGGCTTCGCCTCGGCGATACGCTGAAAATACCGGATGGCCTTTTGGGTGCCCCGCCAAGCGCATCAACACCTAGCGGCCGCGCTGGCGCACCCAAACAAAGGAAGCAGCTATTGGCCTAATGAAGCAGCAGAGAACGATAACAACGTTGGTTTTACTAAGTTTCCACGGAGCCTTAACCACGGAGCACGGTTACCGACCTGGCGCAAAGACTTAGCAACAGCGCAAGGTTCGCTCAACGGCCGCCGAGCGGCAACAAAAGTGCATGTTTGCTGAACCGCCACCGAGCCTCAACAACAGCCCACGGTTTGTGAACGATCGTCGAGCATCAACAAACGTGGACGGTTTGCGGAACTGCCGTCAAGCCTCAACCACAGCCCACGGTTTGTGAACGACCATCGAGCCTCAACAACAACGCGCAGTTTGCTGAACGACCGCCGAGCATCAACAACAATGCGCGGTTTGCTGAACTGCCATCGAGCCTCAGCAACAGTGCATGGTTTGCTGAACTGCCGCTGAGTGTCGGCAACAACACACGTGTTTGATCAAGTACCGCTACGGCGCGCGCAGCGTCGCCGGAAGTATGACTGCTGTGTCACTGACGCGGAGTGTGCGAGAACACAGATTCCAGATGCACCACTGCCGCGACTGCGCGGGGGACCCACTTAAGAATTTGCGGTTTGAGCTGCTTTCTTTTGCCTACTTTTCTTTGCAGCAGGCAAAGAAAAGTAGGTGCCTGCCCCGCACAGGGGCGACGCTAATAGACCAATAAGAAAACAAGGAAAGGCCAACACCATAAGAAGACAAACAACAAGCGCCGCACGAGCAACCAGCTCAAGGAAAGCCCAACACCGTAGGCAAACAAACCAAACCAAACCCACCGCCGTAGGCAAACACACAAAGCGCACTGCCGGAGGCAAAAAAACCCTCACGCATCAGCCCCCTTCAAAGCCCGCGGCTCGTCAGCCGCATCCCCCTCATCACGCGCATCATTCCCATACTCAACAAGCCGGTTATACAAAGTCTTAAGACTAATACCAAGAATCTCAGCAGCCCGCGTCTTCACACCCCCGCATTGCTCAAGCGTGGCCAAAATCAACTGACGGTCCGCTTCGGCAAGCGAGGTCCCAAACGGAATCGTAATCGCCGTACCCGCCGCCGGCTTCGACAATGTGATCTGCAACGGCACCGTCGCCGTGCTGTCCGAATCCGAACCCGACATGATGTGCGCGCGCTGCACGTAGTTCTTCAACTCGCGCACATTACCCGGCCAGGGATACGACATCAGCATTTCCTTCACCGCGGCCGGGAAATGCTTCTTCGTGCTGTGACGCTCGTTGAGCTCGTCAAGAAACGCCTGCGCGAGCAACTCCACATCCTTACCCCGGTCGCGCAGCGGCGGCAGGCTGATCGGAAACACATTCAGACGATGGTACAAATCGAGCCGCAACTTGCCTTCCAACACCGCCTGCTCAGGATCGCGGTTGGTCGCCGCGATCAGTCGCACGTCCGTTTCGATTTCCTTGGTCGTGCCGACCCGCATGAACATGCCAGTTTCCAGCACACGCAGCAGTTTCACCTGCAACTCAATCGGCATTTCGGTGATTTCGTCAAGGAACAGCGTGCCGCCGTTCGCGCGTTCGAAATAGCCTTTGTGCTGACGGTCCGCGCCAGTAAACGAGCCGCGCTCGTGACCGAACATCTCCGATTCGATGAGGTTCGGCGAGATCGCACCGCAGTTCACCGCAAGGAACGCGTGTTTGCGGCGCAAGCTGAGTTGGTGCAGTGTCTGAGCGGCAACTTCCTTGCCGGTCCCCGACTCGCCCACCAGCATGACCGAGGCCGCCGTCGGCGCAACGCGGCCAATCTGGTCGTAGACCTCCTGCATGGCCGGTGAATTGCCGAGCATCAAGCCAAAACGGCCCATGCGGCGCAACTCGCCGCGCAACGTGCCGATTTCCGCCTTCAGGTCGCCGGCGCGCGGCAGCCGCGAGAGAATCGCCTTCACGCGCTGCATGTTGATCGGCTTCACCAGGTAGTCGGTGGCGCCCATCTTCAGCGCGTTGACCGCCGACTCCACCGTGGCATGGCCCGTAATCACGATCACTTCCACGCCGGAGCGCGGATCGAGATCTTCAAACAGATCGACTCCGCTGCCGTCGGGCAGCTTCAGATCGGTAAAGACAACGTCCGGCATCTGCCGGACCAGTTGAATGCGCGCTTCGCGCAAATCGCCCGCAGTGGCGGTGGTCAGACCGTCTTCCCCGATGATGGCGGAAAGCGCCTCGCGGGTACCGGCATCGTCATCGACAATCAATACGTGTGGCATCGCGTCTCGAAAGCCCGAAAGCGTGAATGAGGAAGCATGCGAAACCGCATGCTGAAAAAGCCGGCGGGCGGCTTACCGCTGCGCCGCGATGCGCCCGGATGTGAGCACACGCCAACGT
The DNA here is from genome assembly GCF_046025895.1 of Paraburkholderia sp. RL17-337-BIB-A. Classification (NCBI taxonomy): domain Bacteria; kingdom Pseudomonadati; phylum Pseudomonadota; class Betaproteobacteria; order Burkholderiales; family Burkholderiaceae; genus Paraburkholderia; species Paraburkholderia sp. RL17-337-BIB-A. Next base: position 3,368,380 of record NZ_JARESY010000001.1, read on the forward strand.
TTTTACAACAGCGCCCAGCCCTCGACTTGATTCGATATTGCAACAATCAACACGGAAATCCCCCCGCTGACTGCGACATTGTTGTCTATTTGCCTATTATACGGCTTTAACGAGATAAATTTGTCATGCACGCCAAACGCCGCCGTCAAAGTTTCACACCGACGACGCGGCGCGCGCAAGGGTCTTTCAAGCGCCGCGCTTAACTGCGTGGAAACGGCCATGCGCCGCCGTGTCCGTTCGGATGGGCCGAGCCATTCGCGCCCTGCGCCGTGTCCGGCGTGGACGGGCCGGCACTCGCCGCCGTCGCGCTGCCGGACGGCGTAGCCGGCGCCGCCACTGCGCCGCCCTCGCCTTCCCAGCGGCTCAATTCACGCGCCGCCGGAATCTGCGCGGCGCGGTTTCGCTGCACGTAGCGCACCGCCAGAAAACCGCCGAGGGCCATCAGCGCGCCGAAGATGCCAATTTTGGGTCGTGCCATCGTGAACTCCTTTGTTTATCGTCGAGCCGATCGGCGTCGAGCATCGCGCGTTAGCGCGCGCTCAGCACGCCAAGCAGAAAGCCGACGCCCGCGGCAATGCCGATCGAGCGCCACGGGTTGCGCCGCACGTAGCGTTCCGTATTGACGGTCGCGGCCCGGTAGCGCCGCTGCGCATTGCGCTGGGCATCGCCAAGCGTCGATTGCAAGGTTTCGACATGCGCGCCCAAGCGGTTGCGCAGCGCGTCGACGCCCTCGCCCGGCACGTTGGCGGCAAGCCGCAGCATCTCTTCCGAGTCCGTCAGCAGCACTCTCAGATCATCGACAATCTTCTGGCCGCCGAGTGCAAGCTGTTGCGTGGTGTCAGTCATCATTCGCTCCTATGTCTGAATTCGGCGTTTGCGTGTTATATCGCGTGCGGCGCGAACCATCGGAACCGTATCCGTGCCGCACGCTTCGAACCAGGACGTACAAAAGCACACGCGTGTCGGGTTGATGACGCAAACCCCGTGCCCGGTAAATTTACCGACCTCATCCGTTGCCGGCAGAGGCTTAGGCACTTTCGACCGAACGCGCGCCGAGCCATCCCGTCGACCCGCCACATGGATTGCAGGAAGCTGCGTCAAAGTGGTTAAATCAAATTTTTGTGAGATAGTGACCGCACTGGTCCGTCTCGCGTCAAGGCCTGCGCGCCGCAGCACCGAACCTCATTTGCACAGGACCCCCGTTTATGGCGTCAATCGATCTGGACTCGCCCACCGTCTCCGCCGGCGGGAGTGCTTCGGCACAGGCGAAGCAGCGCGTCGCGGACGGCATCGCGGGACTGAAATCGTACGGGCTGCTGTATGGCTCGTCGCCGGTGATGCTCGATCTGTACGAACAGATCGAACGCGTCGCCAGTACCGACGCGACTGCGCTGGTCATCGGCGAATCCGGCACCGGCAAGGAACTGATTGCCCGCACGATTCACGATAAAAGTGGCCGCAAGGAGGCCCCGTTTGTCGCCGTCAACTGCGGTGCGATTCCCGACGAACTCATCGAAGCCGAATTGTTCGGCCATGAAAAAGGCAGCTTCACCGGCGCGGTCCAGGGGCGCGTCGGCTACTTCGAACACGCGAACGGCGGCACGCTGTTCCTCGACGAAATCACTGAAATGGCGCCGGTGCGCCAGGTCAAACTCCTGCGCGCGCTCGAGACCGGCACGTTCTTCCGGGTCGGCGGCAACGAACTGATTCGCGGCGATGTCCGTGTGATTGCGGCGACCAATCGCGATCCCGCGGTAGCTGTGAAGGAAAACGGTCTGCGTGAAGACCTGATGTACCGGCTGGCGGTTTTTCCGTTGCGCGCGCCGCCGTTGCGCGAGCGTGAGAACGATCGGGAACTGCTCGCGCAACACTTCCTCGCCTTGCTGAATCGGCAGGAAAACGCAAGCAAGAGCTTCAGCAAACGGTCGATCGAAACTTTGCGAACCTGGTCGTGGCCGGGCAATGTGCGCGAGTTGAAAAACGCGGTGTATCGCGCGTTCATTCTCGCGGAGAAGACGGTCGAGCTGCCGCATCCGCATCTCGCGTCGCGTGTGAAAAAGCCCGTGACGCAAGGCGACGCGATGAGCGTCTGGATCGGCACGCCGCTCGCCGATGCGCAAAAGCAGATCATTCTCGGCACGCTCAAATATTGCGGCGGCGACAAGCGGCGCGCAGCCAAGGCGCTCGGCGTGAGTCTGAAAACGCTGTACAACCGCTTGAGTGCGTATGGCGACGACGAAGGCGCGGAAGAAGAAACCGAACAGTAAGCCCTGCCAGGCGCTCACGTGGTTGGCTCGCTTGAGCGTGTGATGCCGGTGTGTTGTCGAGGTGCGGGCCGGCGATTTTTTGCGCCTTCTCGTGCGTCTGTTGTGTCTTCCCTTTCTGCAGAAACGGCCGTTTCCGCCCACCTGTCGTCTCATAATTAATCCCTTCGCACCACCAATCAAATCGGTTCTCTCTCACCAGAAACCGATTCGTCTCGCACTATCTTTTGCAATTGCTTGCACTTTCCCACTGCCAATTACAAATGGCATCCTGCAAAATGCGGCAGCACATAATGCAACGGTGAGAAAGACGTGCCTTTCATTCACACACAAGCGTCGCGAGTAAATGAAAGGCACTTGCAGGAGCAGAGACAGGGAAATGCAAAAAAGTATGGTGTGGGGCGGATGGGCAAGACCAACAGCCGAAGTATCCGCAGCGCCTGGAGCAGCGAAACGCGCAAAGTCGGCTACAACGGCGCTCGTCGCGTTGGCCGTGGCAATCTCGTCGGCATTGAGCGGCTGTAGCTCGCTCTATTCGGAAGGCGCCACCGCCGGCGCCGGTATCGCGGGCGCCGCGCTTGCCGCCAAAGTTACCAGCAACGCGGCAGTGGCTACCGGCATCGGTCTCGGCGCGGTGGCCGCCGCGCGCGCCGGCGTGCAGTACTCGGAGCGCGTGGTCCATAAGAATACGCAGGACGGTATCGCCAAAATCGCCGGACCGCTCGACGTCGGTGCGATTGCACCGTGGAGCGTGATCCACTCGGTGCCGATCGAAGACGACGAACACGGCCGCGTCACCGTCAGCCGCACCATCAGCGCCGGCGCGCTCGACTGCAAGGAAATCGTCTTCTCGGTCGATCAGACCGCCACCAAGAATGTGCCGGCGAGCAGCGCGTTCTACGTCGCGTCGATCTGCCGTGACGGCGACAACTGGAAATGGGCATCGGCCGAACCTGCTACCGAACGCTGGGGCGCGCTGCAATGAAGGCGCGCTCGCTTCCTCATCCGCGCAACGAATCGGCGCGGTCTGAGCCACGGTTCGTCGAGGGCACGCGTGCGGCCCGGGCACCGCGTGCCCTTGCGGCGGTACTTTCCGGCAGCCGGCTGCGGCTCGTGCTGGCCGGTGCACTCTGCGTCGGTGCCAGTCTGCTGACGAGCGGCTGCTCGTCGGTGGGCGCGGCGAGCGGCGCCGCAGCTGGCGTCGCGTCAGGCCTCGTGACCTCGAACCCGGCAATCGGTATCGGCATCGGTATCGCCGTGCAGGCCGCAACCGACGAAGCCGTCGCCCACTATATGCGCGTCATGCACACCGATCAGCAGGACATGATCGCCGCGTTAGCGGGGGCGATGCCGGTCGGCGAGACGCGGCCGTGGGTGGTCAAGCACACGCTGCCGATCGAGAACGGCCACGGCCAGGTACGCGTAACGCGCGCGTTCAGCTCGGCGCTCACGCTGTGCAAGGATTTCGTGTTCTCGGTGCAGGACGGCGACGGCCCGAAGGCGCACGAAGACTGGTACATGGCGAGCGCGTGCCAGCAGGACAAGGGCTGGAAGTGGGCGTCGGCGGAACCGGCGGTCGAGCGCTGGGGCAATCTGCAATAAAAAAACGCAACCGCCGGTTATGCGAGGCAGCGGGCGAACCGGTGCGTTTCCCGCCTCTTCAAAACAAAAAAGCGGCGGGGTCTCCCCTGCCGCCCGGATGGCTGACCAGCCCCACGTTTTCCGAAGCGTGGGGTTTCGTTACTCAGGCGAGGCAGATCGCTGTGTTCTGCTTGATCAGCTTCAACCAACCCGACCTGGCTTAAGACTCCACGTCTTCCAGACTGAATATTTCCGTCTGGTCGTTGTACGAGAATATCTCGCCATAACGGCCCCAGTTGATCACTGCATCGAGCGTCTCTTCCGCAGCGCTGTCCGACAGAAAATCCTCCAGCTCCTGCTCGAAGCGCACGCGCGGCGCGCGATGGCCCGGCCGTTCGTTCAACACCTTCTTGATCCGCGCGGCGAGCGGCACGTGGCGCAGCAGATGCTCGGCGAACATCATCTTGCGCTCCTGCGTGCCGAATTCCGCAAACACGCGTGCCGGCGGCGTCAGGAAAATATCCCCTTCGCGCACGTCCGCAAAACCCAGGTGCTGCAGCACTTCGGCAACCGGGAACAGATCGTCCACCTCCAGATGCAGCGAGCGGGCGATTTCCGGCATGTCCGCGCGGCCGTGGTACGGCGCGGCGGCGAGCGTTTCGATCAGACCGGCCATCAGGTTGGTCGACACATGCGGCAGCCAGCTGTGCAGCTCCAGCCCCTTCTTGGTCTTTTCGTCGGTCTGACGCGCGGTCATCTTCGCGTAGATCTCGTCCACCAGGCGGCGGAACGCCGGATCCAGACGGTTACGCGGATGCTTGAACGGCACCTTGATCTCCGCGATCACGCGACCAGGATTGGACGACAAAACCAGAATCCGGTCGCACATGAACACCGCTTCCTCGATGTTGTGCGTGACGATCAGCACCGCCTTGATCGGCATGCGGCCTTGCGTCCACAGGTCGAGCAGGTCGGTGCGCAGCGTTTCGGCGGTCAGCACGTCGAGCGCCGAGAACGGTTCGTCCATCAGCAGCAGCGTGGGGTCGACCACCAGCGCGCGCGCAAAGCCCACGCGCTGACGCATGCCGCCCGACAACTCGCGCGGATAAGCGTTTTCGAAACCGTCCAGACCGATCAGGTCGATTGCCGCCAGCGCGCGCGTGCGCCGCTCGCTCGCGCCGACGCCTTGCGCTTCCAGACCCGCTTCCACGTTTTGCAGCACGGTCAGCCACGGAAATAGCGCGAAGGTCTGGAACACCATCGCCACGCCCTTGGCCGGGCCGTCGAGCGGCTTGCCCATATACGTGACTTCGCCGTCGGTCGGCTCGATCAGACCGGCGATGATGCGCAGCAGCGTCGACTTGCCCGAACCCGAACGGCCCAGCAAACCGACAATCTCGCCCTCGCGCAACGACAGATTCGCGTCGTCGAGGACGAGCAGCTCGCCCTGCGACTTGTTGAACCCGCGGCACACGTCCTTGACGCGCAGGATCTCCTCGCCGAGGCGCGGCGGCTTCGGCGGTGTCTGGATCGGCGTGGCGGTCATAGCAGCTTTAGGATTTTGCATCGCGTTTAGCCTTCATTTCTCTCAACAAAACGCCGGGCCGCCCCCAAGTCTCTACCCCTTCGGGGGCCCGGCGCGAAGCGACAGGTTCGGGGCGCTCAATCAAGCCGGAGCTTGGCTTCGGCGTAGGCGTACATCGGACGCCACAGCAGACGGTTGAACAGGGTCACGAACAGAGACATCACGGCAATGCCGACAATGATCTTCGGATAGTCGCCCGCCGCGGTGGATTGCGCGATATAGGCGCCGAGGCCGTGCGCGGCCACCTTCGTGTCGCCCCACTGAACGAATTCCGCGACGATGCTCGCGTTCCACGCGCCGCCCGACGCGGTGATCGCGCCGGTCACGTAGTACGGGAAAATGCCCGGCAGCATGGCTTGGCGCCACCACTGCCAGCCGCGGATATGGAAGTTCTTGGCGGCTTCGCGGTAGTCGTTCGGATACGAGCTCGCGCCGGCAATCACGTTGAACAGGATATACCACTGCGTGCCGAGCACGATCAGCGGGGACAGCCAGATATCCGGGTTCAGATGGAAGCGCACGATCGCGATCACGAACACCGGGAACAACAGATTCGCCGGGAACGCGGCAAAAAACTGCGCGAGCGGCTGGATCTTCTCCGCGAGCGCCGGCCGCAAACCGATTAGCACGCCGACCGGCACCCAGATCAGCGAAGCGATCGCGATCAGCAGCACGACCCGCAGCAATGTGATGAGCCCGAGCACCAGCACATGCCCGACCTCGTCGAGCGACACACCGGTGCGCACATACATGAATACGCGCGACACCACGTACACCGTGACGATCAGCACCAGCGCCGCCCACAGAATATCGCCGACGCGCGAACTCTTCTGGCTCTGCGGAATCTGGAACCGCGGCCCCTGGAACGCCGGCAGGCGGAACGGCACGCGCGCGGCCCTCGCGAACATCCAGCCGAGCGGCACCAGCAGACGGTGAATCAGCCGCGTGCGGCGGATCAGGTCGAGCAGCCACGATTCCGGCGCGTCGCCCGAACTGGTGTTCTCCATGCGGAATTTGTCGGCCCATGCAACGAGTGGGCGGAACAGGAACTGGTCGTAGGCGAGAATCACGACGGTCATGGCGAGGATCACCCAGCCGATCGCATGCAGATTCTTGTCCGAGATCGCCTGCGCGAGATAAGCGCCAATACCCGGCAGCGTGATCGTCCTGTTGCCGACCGTGATGGCTTCCGACGCAACCACGAAGAACCATCCGCCCGACATCGACATCATCATGTTCCAGATGAGGCCCGGCATCGAGAACGGCACTTCGAGCTTCCAGAAGCGCTGCCATGAGGTCAGATGAAAACCGCGCGAGACTTCGTCCAGATCGCGCGGCACCGTGCGCAACGACTGGTAGAAGCTGAAGGTCATATTCCACGCCTGGCTCGTGAAGATCGCGAAGATCGCCGCCAGCTCCGCGCCGAGCACACGGCCCGGGAACAGCGCGAGGAAGAACGTGACAGTAAACGAAATGTAGCCGAGCACGGGCACCGACTGCAGGATGTCGAGAATCGGCACCAGCACGAGGCCGGCGCGGCGGCTCTTGGCCGCCAGCGTGCCGTACACCAGCGTGAAGGTCAGCGAGGCGACCATTGCCGCCAGCATGCGCAGCGTGGTGCGCATGGCGTACTCGGGCAGATTCGCCGGGTCGAGCGAAATCGTCTGGGTCTTGAGCGTCGACATGGGCGCCAAGGTCTCGTGAAAGCCGATCGCGGCCATCGCGATGATGCAGATGATCAGCGGGAAGGCGACGAAATCCCAGCGATTGGGCAGCACCCGCCATGCCGACGCATTGGCGGTGCGCTTCAGATTGAAGCTGAAATCCATCAGACGCTCTCCCCTTTTTTAATACTGGTCATACGGGCATTCAAAAGCACGAAGGGGGCTGCGGCTTCGGCGCGGCGGTCTGAAGATCGGTCCGGAAAGCGGAAATCAGGCATGGCAAAAACGCGTGTGCGCGGTAAATCGTTAGCGTTGGAGACACGTGAACCGGTGACGGACATGTCCGTGGGCGAGCCGCCCGGGACCGCAAACCGTCAAGCCGGGCTCCTGTCGCCGCAGGCGCCGCCCGAAGGCTGGCGAGCTTTCCTCTGTTTTGGACGGCACGACACTACACCATCCTATGTTTCAGGCACAACCTTTCGCGGCAAATAGCGGCAAATCGCTGTGCACGCTCCAGCAACGGCCGCCGGCCGGCGCCGACGCACGCTGCAGCGTGGCAACTACTGTCCCGCGCCAGCCCCGTCCCCCGCCGTTGCAATAGCGGCCGGAGCCGCGTTTCAAACCCTGGAAAACCCGCGCAGCCATTCAGAAAGCTGATGCGCTGCCGTTAAGAATCTGATGGGCGCGACGGACACACTTCGCATTCCCGCAATAACGATGGCGTCGGGCCCCATGACGGTTAAAATCAAGAGACGGCACGCCGCTTGCGCCTATGCCGGGGCCACAGCGAGGCTCAAACCAGGGGCGTGTTGCCAGCCGCTTGCACAGAAGCGAAATAGCGCCAGCGCGCTGCCACGAATGAGCCAGTTGCATGTCACAGCCAGACGGATCAGAGGGTCGATGAACAGGAAAACCTTGCGCCAGGCAACCGGACCGATCAGCTTCGTGCTGATCGTGCTCGTTTGCTGGTTCGTGGCCGGCATGGTCGCGGACCGGATGGTACAGCAAGAGCTGGACGCGGCCCTTCGCGCACAGCGGCAAATGTCCACGTCGATTGTCGACAACATGGCGGAGGTGATCGCCAGCGACCTCGCGATGTCTCGCGCGATCCCCGCAACCATGGCCGAAATGGACGTGGTCCAGCACGCGCTGGTGCAATCCCAGAATTATGCCGCGAACAGCGCAGCGGCGGAACCCGCCCTGCGCACCGTGTTGTTAAAAGACCCGCGGATGATCGCCGTGAGCAACTTCCTGCACGACGCGCAAGGCTTCTCCGGGCTCGATCAGATCTGGCTCGTTAACGCCAACGGTATCTGCGTCGCGTCGAGCAACGCCATCGACAACCCGCTTACCCGGGAAGGCTCCTTTGTCGGCATCGACATGCGAGTTCGGGGCTATCTGACGAATGCCTTGCTCGGCGCGTTTTCGGAGGCCTATGGCGTGGGCCGCAATAGCGGCGAGCCGGGCATCTTCATCGCCGCGCCGGTGTATGCCGACGGCCTGCTGGTCGGGGTCGTGGTGGCCAAGGTGGGTATCGCGCGGTTGCGCCACTGGGTCGCGCATGCCGGCACCTTCGTCGCCGACGATAACGGCGTCATTATCATGGCGCACAACAGCGAACTCGAAGGCCATTCGCTGCCGAATTCGCGCGTCACGCAGATGAGCGCCGCCGAGCACATGATCATCTATCGCCGCGAAATCCTCCCCGATGTACAGATCCAGGTCGACACGCAGGTGCGCGAGCAGGCGCCCTGGGTACCCGCCGCTGTCGCCGGACAGCTGTTCGGCATGAGCGCGCAGCCGGCGCCGGCGCTGTATCAGGCACGCAGCGGCTTGAACTCGGGATTGTCGGCGCATCTGGTCGATCCGCTCGCGGCGTGGCCCGAGCTGTTGCGTAATCACAAGCGCGATCATCTGCTGGTGTTTCTGACGCTGGGCGGCACCGTCGCGCTTGCATGGGTCATCACCGTGTCGTATGTGCGTGAGCGGCGTCACCATCGCGCCACGCGCGACCTTGCCGAGCAATTGCAATCGGCCAACACACTGCTCTCGGCCGAGGCGCGCCACGATGCGCTGACCGGCGCACTGTCGCGGCGTTACTTCCTCGATCTGCTGCGCCACGAGATCGAACGCGCGCATGCGGGCAACGAGCCGCTGTGCATGGCGATCGCCGACCTCGACCACTTCAAGCAGATCAACGACCGCTTCGGCCACGCCGCCGGCGACCGCGCGCTCGAACATTTCGTCGACACCTGCCGGGCTGAGTTGCGCGGCGCCGATGCGATCGGCCGGCTGGGCGGTGAAGAGTTCGGCTTGTTGCTGCCGGCCACTGATCTGGCGGGAGGCCGCGAAGTCGTCGAGCGCTTGCGCCTGCGCCTGAAGGCGATGCCTTCGCCGAAGTTGCCACCCTCGGTGGGCCTGAGCGTGAGCATCGGCATCACCGAACTCTCGCCCGACGATCTGCCCGAGCGCATCATGAGCCGCGCCGACACGGCGCTCTACGCGGCGAAGACGGGCGGCCGCGACCGCACCGAAGCCCTGCCGCCCGACGACACCGCACCGCCCGCGCGGACGGTGGCCAGCGTCTGGTGATGCCAGTGCCCCGGATAAGTGCGGTAGCTGATGCAAAGCAAGGCTTGGCCTCGGGCGTCCTGTAACGAAGCAGGTATCATCAACCCTGATATTGAGGTTGCCGCTACCGCTCTAACGGGAGATTCGCATGAAGGGAAATTTGGTCATCGTCTGTCGCGATCAGGATGCTCACGCATTCGACCATCTGCTGGCCGAATATGGCGCGTTCCAGACGCGCTTGTCGTCGACCGCGTGGTATCTGAAACTGGCTGTCGCGCCGGAATTGATTCAGGAAGAGATAATCGCCCGTCTTGGCAAGTACACCACGCACTATATTTTCGAAGCCGAAACGGTCACGTGGAATACGGTGGATAGCGACGCGGCAAACGCGTTGAACACGCTGTTTTCAGACTAGTGCAAGGGTTCGTCCGGACATCGCGTTCCGGGATAGACACAGTGGGGCAGGCGCCTGCCGCCCTTTGCCCCGCTCACCCTATCCGATGCTTTACCAGACGCTTTCCGAGGCCACCATGACACGCGGCACCGCTTCGAACGGAAAGCTCATCAAGACCCGCAAGCCACGGCCGCCGTGGTTGCCGATCTCCCACTCGCCGCCCGCACGGCGCACCAGACGCTCGACGATCGCGAGCCCTAGCCCGCTATGACCATTGCCGCCGCGTGCCGGGTCGAGCCGCACGAACGGCCGGCTCGCGTTGATCAGGTCCTGCGCGGCGATACCGCTGCCGTTGTCGCTCACCGACAGCGTGAAACCCTGCGCCGTGCGCGCCGTGGCGACGACGATCGGCGGCGCGCCGTAGGCGTGCGCGTTGTCCAACAGGTTCGACAGGATCCGGTCGAGCGTCGCAGCGGGTAGCAGGAAACCGGACCCTGCGTTGAGCTCGGTCCGCACCGTGGATGCACCCGCCGCCACCGCGCGATAGCTGCGCACCACGCGCTCGCACTGCCCGTCTACTTCGACCGCCTCGCTGCGATCGGCGCCGTCGTGTGCGAACACCAGAAACTGTTCGACGATATGCGTCATCGAATCGACGTCGCGCACCACGCCGTCACGCATCTTCACTTCTTCCATCATTTCGGCGCGCAACCGCAAGCGCGCCAGCGGCGTTTTCAGGTCGTGCGCGACGCCGGCCAGCATCACGGCCCGGTCGTTTTCAGTACGCGCCACTTCCTGAACCATCTGGTTGAAGCCATGCGTCAACTGCCGCAACTCGCGCGGCCCGCGCTCGGGCACCGGCGGCACCGGCAGGCCGCGACCGAAGCGCGCCACCGCCTGGGCGAGCGAGCGCAACGGCTGCTGCAGCGCCCACGCGGCAAACAGCGCCGCCATCACCGCGAACGAGAAAATGATCACCAGCCACAGCACGGTGCGGTCGAGCGAACGCGGCGGGCGCAATGGCTGCAGCGGCACCACGATCCAGCTGCGATCCGTGGTGGCACGCACCCACAGCGTGGGTGGACGGCCCGGCGACCCAACCCGCACCAGGGTGCCGGAGGGCATGCGATCGCGCACGTCCTCGACGAAACGTTCGAGCGGCGGAGGCAGGTCGGCGTTCTCCGGCGCCACGTCGGGGCTTGTCGGATCGACCAGCCTGACGCGCGACGGCAAGGGCAGGTCCGGCGTGCGGGCGACGTGCTGGCGCACCGAGTCGACGAGGAAGATGGCTTCCTCGACTGCGTAGCGCGTTTGCAGCTGGCTGCGCTCGAGCCGCATGAGCGCGTACCACGCGAAATGGGACAGCAGCAGCACCGCAATGACTAGCAGTGCCAGGCGCCCGAACAGCGAATCAATGGGCCGGCGCATGCTGTTCGCCGTCCGGCACGAACACGTAGCCGCGACCGCGCACCGTCTGAATGAAGCGCGGCGTGGACGGGTCGGTTTCAAGAATGCGACGCAGGCGCCACACCTGGACGTCGATGCCGCGGTCGGTGCCGTCGTACTCCGGGCCATGCAGCAATTCGAGCAGGCGCTCACGTGTGAGCGTGCGCATGGGGTGATTGACGAAAATCTTCAGGAGCGCGAATTCGCTACCCGACAGCGTGAGCGGTTTGTCTTCCAGATGCAGCGTGCGCGACTGGAAATCCAGCGTGAAGCGGCCGAAGTTGAACGGCTCGCGTTGCTCCGGCGCCGCCGCCGAGGGCAGCGTGCGGCGCCGCCGCAGCACCGCCTGCACGCGCGCCAATAGCTCGCGCGGATTGAACGGCTTGCCGAGGTAGTCGTCCGCGCCGAGCTCGAGGCCGACGATACGGTCGACGTCGTCAGCACGTGCGGTGAGCATGATCACAGGGATGTCGTCGCCCGACGCGCGCAGCTTGCGCAGCGCGGTCAGCCCATCTACGCCCGGCATCATCAGATCGAGCACGATCAGATCCGGACGCTCGCGTTCGAGCCTGCGCTCGAGCGTGCCCGCGTCGTGCAGCACCGAGACTTCGATGCCCTGACGGGCCAGATAGTCGCGCAGCAGGTCGCGCAATTCGACGTCGTCGTCGACAACAAGTATTTGAGTAGCCATGGGATGGAGTTTAACGCGCAGCAGAAGGGTTTTCGATTTCAGACGGCCATCAAGGGTTACCGGGTGTTACGGTGAAAGGCGTACGTAATGACCCGTAATAGCCGCATCAAGTCACGTAACACGGCGGCGGATGCAGTTGTCTACGCTGTGTCTTACCGAATGCACGCCGTCCTCTATCACCGGTTGCATCGTCGGCTATTCCATTACAGGGAGTCTTACATGTCCACCAAAAAAATGTCGCGCGTTCTCGCCGTTGCCGCCACTGCCCTCGCTATCGGCGCGGGCGCTGCCTATGCCGCACAACCCGCCGCTCATGGCGGTCCCGGCGGCTGGCATGGCCACTTCATGAAAGAACTGACGCAACTGCATGACCAGTTGAAGCTGAACGCGGATCAGGAAAAGCAATGGCAAGCCGCGCTCGACACCATGAAGCAGAACCACGAAGCGATGCGCGCCAACCATAAACAGATCAAGGATCAGTTCAAGGCCGCGCAGCAGCAGCCAATTCTGGATCTGAACGCCATGGCCGCCGCGCACCAGCAAGTCGAGCAGAAAGACGCGCAACTGCGTCAGCAAACCTCGGATGCGTGGCTCAAGTTCTATAACGGCTTGAACGACCAGCAGAAGACCACCGTCAGCACGGCGTTGAAACAGCGTTTTGCGAAGATGGAAACGCGTCACGAGAAGATGCGCGAGCGCTGGGAACATCGCAAGGGCGCGGCGTCGGCGCCGGCTGCCAATCAGTAAGCGGTACGACGCAGGCGGAAGGCGGCTCGCGCGGCCGTCGTCCGGATGCAAAAACGCCACGGAGGTTGTCCGTGGCGTTTTTGTTTGCGCGCTTCCCGCTCTTCGACTCGAGTTGCGCGTTGCGCTCGCTGCGGACTGCGGACTGCGGACTGCGGACTGCGGACTGCGGACAATGAGCAACGAAGAACTACCAGCCGTCAACCAACGGCCGATGAAGGCCGACGCTTGCCGTTCAGGCGCTTACCCGTTGAGCTGGCCCAGATCGAACAGCAGCACTTCGGCGTTCTTGCCCTTTTCGAGTGTCACCGTAGCGGTCTCGCTGAGCTTGGCGGCGTCGCCGGCCTGGAGCGCTTCGCCGTTCACACTCAACGCGCCGCGCGCCACGTGCACATAGGCGAGCCGGCCTTTCGGCAACGCGAACGTGGCCTGTTCCGCGCCGTCGATCAGCGCCGCGTAGATCGACGCGTCCGCATGAATCGTCACCGAGCCATCCCGACCGTCGGGCGAGGCGACTACGCGCAGGCGCCCGCGCTTATCGGCATCGTCGAAACGTTTTTCCTCGTAGCCGGGCTGGTCGCCCGCGCGTTGCGGGATCACCCAGATCTGCAACAGGTGCGCCGGCTCGTCCTGCGACGCATTGAACTCGCTGTGCTGCACGCCCGTGCCGGCGCTCATGCGCTGCACGTCGCCGGGACGGATGGTCGAGCCATTGCCCATGCTGTCGCGGTGCGCAAGCGCGCCTTCGAGCACATAGGTGACGATTTCCATATCGCGGTGGCCATGCGTGCCGAATCCCTGGCCACCGGCGATGCGGTCTTCATTGATCACCCGCAGCGGCCCGAAATGCACGTGTTGCGGGTCGCGGTAGTCGGCGAACGAAAAACTGTGATACGAGTCAAGCCAGCCGTGATTGGCATGGCCACGTTCGTTGGAACGGCGAATCTCGATCATGGGGATCTCCCGGTCAGTAAATAACGATGCGCAGAATGTATGGGCGCCCAGCGCGCTAAACAATCGGTAGCGGCGCACTGGATCGTTTCATAAATCCGCGCAATCGTGCGCCGGGCGGCACCAGACACTCCGCCCCTCGCTACTGGCGCCTCTCCTCGTCATGCCGGATGGCGGCCTGGCGCCCACTCACGCGAATCAGCGTACGCCAGGCATGGGCAGACCGGCTACCGGCGGCCCTTCTCGCCATGCCGGACGGCGACCTGCCGCTCCTTCACGCAAATCAGCGCAGGCCAGACACGGCCATGCCGGCTACCGGCGGCCCTCCTCGCCATGCCGGACGGCGACCTGCCGCTCCTTCACGCAAATCAGCGCAGGCCAGACACGGCCATGCCGGCTACTGGCGGCCCTCCTTGCCATGCCGGACGGCGACCTGCCGCTCCTTCACGCAAATCAACGTACACCAAGCATGGCGCCGGCTACCGGCGCCCCTCCTCGCATGCCGGACGACAGCCTGCCGCCCATGCACGCGACGCGAATGAGCGCACGCAAGAACAGCCCGGCCGCAGCCCGACAGCGTCGCGCATGCACAACGCATGCGCCCGCCCCGCGACGACCGGCGGCGTTCTACACTGGCGCCAAGTCCCTCTTCGGGTAAAATACCGCCCTTTTCGAGACACGTGGACGTGCAAGCGCGCCGGCGGGGCCGCGATGGGACGACCGTGGGCTTCAGCCCCTTGCCAACCTCGCTTGAGACGTCGGAAAGACATCGGCGGGGCCCAGCCAGGAGCGAAGCGAAAAGCAGGCGGACCCAGGCGGAACCATACGCGGCGCGACAATTTTGAACGCCTAGAATAGCGACGGCCGGCCACGAGCCGGCGGTCGTCGAGATCGGCGCGCCATGACGGCAATAGATTTCAGAGCAGTATCGAAAGCAGTTCCAACCCGATTCAAAACCAGAGTCGAAAAGCGCGCTGCAAGGCCGGCAACGGCCATGCAGTCATGATTTGCACAGCGGTGCGCTCTGCGCCGCAGGAAAAACAGCGAGCCCCTAGCTCGCGGCAAACGCGGCGCAGAGCTGGCCGCGTCTTTCGCGGTGCGTCACAAGCGCATCGTCAAGGACCCCATATGTTCCTTCAAGGCTACGGCCCGCTGCTTCTCAACGGCACCTGGCAAACCGTCAAACTGGCGGTGTTGTCGCTGGCGTTCGCTTTCGTGCTGGGTCTGCTCGGCGCGGCGGCGAAACTGTCGAAGAACCGTCTCTCATACGGCGTCGGCACCGTCTACACGACGCTCGTGCGCGGCGTGCCCGACCTGGTGCTGATGCTGCTGCTGTTCTACAGCATCCAGATCTGGCTGAACAACCTGACCGACCTGCTCGGCTGGGAGCAGATCGACATCGACCCCTTCGTGGCCGGCGTCGCGGTGCTGGGCTTCATTTATGGCGCTTACTTCACCGAAACCTTCCGCGGCGCGTTCCTCGCGGTGCCGCGTGGCCAGCTCGAAGCGGGCGCGGCCTACGGCATGACCGGCTGGCAGGTGTTCTCGCGGGTCATGTTCCCGCAGATGATGCGCTTCGCGCTGCCCGGCATCGGCAATAACTGGCAGGTGATGGTGAAAGCCACGGCGCTGGTGTCGATCATCGGTCTCGCGGATGTGGTCAAGGCTTCGCAGGACGCGGGCAAGGGCACATTGCGGTTCTTCTTCTTCACCCTGTTCGCAGGGGCGATCTATCTCGTCATCACCACAATCTCCAACTTCGTGCTGATGTACCTCGAAAAGCGTTACTCGACCGGCGTGCGAAAGGCGGATCTATGATCGAGATCATTCAGGAATACTGGCGCAACTATCTTTATACCGACGGCTACCGTTTCACCGGCCTCGCGATTACGCTGTGGCTGCTGGTGGTGTCGATCGGGCTGGGCTTCTGCCTGTCGATTCCGCTCGCGGTCGCTCGCGTGTCGAAGAAGAAATGGCTCGGCCGTCTGGTGTGGCTGTATACGTATATCTTCCGCGGCACGCCGCTCTACGTGCAACTGCTGCTCTGCTACACCGGCTTGTACAGCCTCGAGATCATCCGCAATCACGAGCTGACCAACGCGTTCTTCCGCGATGGCATGCATTGCACGCTGCTCGCGTTCACACTCAACACCTGCGCATACACCACCGAGATTTTCGCCGGCGCGATCAAGGCCACGCCGTATGGTGAGATCGAGGCGGCGCGCGCCTATGGCATGTCGTCGTTCACGCTGTACCGCCGGGTGATTCTGCCGTCGGCACTGCGCCGCGCCTTGCCGTACTACAGCAACGAAGTGATCCTGATGCTGCACGCCACCACCGTCGCGTTCACCGCGACCGTGCCGGACATCCTCAAGATCGCCCGCGACGTGAACTCCGCCACGTATCAGTCGTTCAATGCGTTCGGCCTCGCCGCCTTGCTCTATTTGTTGATTTCGTTTGCGCTCGTATGGCTGTTCCGCCGCGCCGAGCGTCGCTGGCTCGCTTACCTGCGGCCGCAAGGCAAGTAACCAAGGGCACCGACTCAAGCCCCAAGCAAGTAAGCCCGCCAAGGATCCTGATGACCACCAAGAAGCAAAAGCTCTTCGTCGACGAGCTTCATAAACAGTATGGCGACAATGAAGTCCTCAAGGGCGTGTCGCTGAAGGCCAACGCCGGCGACGTGATCAGCGTGATCGGTTCGTCCGGTTCGGGCAAGAGCACGATGCTTCGCTGCATCAACTTTCTCGAGCAGCCGAACGCCGGGCGCATCTTCGTCGACGGCGAGGAAGTCCGCACGCAGATCGGCAAGGCCGGCGCCTTGCGCGTATCGGACGCGAAGCAGTTGCAGCGCGTGCGCACCAAGCTGTCGATGGTGTTCCAGCACTTCAACCTGTGGTCGCACATGAACGTGCTCGAGAACATCATCGAGGCGCCGGTCAATGTGCTGGGTCTGAAGCGCAAGGAAGCCGAAGAACGCGCGCGTGAGTATCTGGAGAAGGTGGGTCTCGCGCCGCGGCTGGAAAAGCAGTACCCGTCGCATCTGTCGGGCGGCCAGCAGCAACGCGTGGCGATCGCGCGCGCGCTGGCCATGCATCCGGACGTGATGCTGTTCGACGAACCGACCTCGGCGCTCGATCCCGAGCTGGTCGGCGAAGTGCTGAAGGTGATGCAGACGCTCGCCGAAGAAGGCCGCACGATGATCGTCGTCACCCATGAAATGGCGTTCGCGCGTAACGTGTCGAATCACGTGATGTTCCTGCATCAAGGCCGCGTCGAAGAAGAAGGCCATCCGGACGAAGTCTTCAGGAACACGAAGAGCGAACGGCTCAAGCAGTTCCTCTCCGGCAGCCTCAAATAGGACTGCCGTACCACCCAGTATTTGGGCTGTAGTCAAAGTAGTATTACAAGGCGCTTACGAGCGCCTTTTTTACTTCGCTCACCTGCACATTCCGGCCGTTCTGGCCTCGAAAATCGGCCCAAACCTGCTCCGGGCCGCCCTCTTCCCGCCTTACTCTGCCGCATTTGAAGCGTCAATAGTGGCAATCCTTAAGGTTGCCCGTCTCAATCCGTGATTCCCTTTCCAGATAAGGGTTTCCCGCCCTTTTGAAGACGTCACAACGCTTGCTCGCGCACATTCGTATTGCAATTTGGAGACACCCGTTGAGGGCGGTACTAATTTCTTCTCCCACTCCAGGGTATTTTTGATAAATTAGTAACCAAAGTAGCAAAACAAAGTTCATTAAAAGTAGTTTCACTTCAAAGCAACAGAGGAGAACCGGTCGGCGAGGGATCGGCATGACGCGAAGAAGTGGCCCACCGAGGCTAGCCGTCACGGCAGGAGACCCAATCCACCCGCTAATCTCCCTGGTACCGATTTCTGTTCGGCGCGCTTGCGTCCGAACACCATTCGCAGTACTGGGTTTTACTTTTCGACAGGGTATGGAGGAGAAGATGAAGAAAGCATTGCTCGCCGCTGCGCTGATGACAGCCGGTGTAGTTGCTCACGCCCAAAGCAGCGTGACGCTGTACGGCCGCCTTGACGCTGGCCTGGAATACATGTCGGGCGTTCCGCAAGGCGTCGGTGCAAATGGTCAGGCAACTAGCAGCGCGAACCGTTTTAAGGCAGAAAGCGGCGACTGGGGTACCAGCCTGTGGGGTTTGAAGGGCGTTGAGGACATTGGTGGCGGTAACAAGGTCCTGTTCCAGTTGGAAGGCTCCTTCAATACCATGACCGGCGCAGGTCCTGGCGGTGGCGGCCTCTTCAATCGCTGGGCAACGGTAGGCCTCGCGAACGACCAGTACGGTACGTTCACGATGGGCCGCATGCTCTTCATCTCGAACGGCGTGTGGGACTTCGACCCGTTCGGTCAATCGAACTGGTCGTCGGCGTCGCTGGTGCGTGGCCGCAACTGGCCGCAATCGAGCAACAACTTCGCATACCAGTCGCCGAAGATCGCAGGCTTTGACTTCTACGGCCAATACGCCCTGTCGAACGCAACGAGCTGGAACGGCAACGGCACGACCCCGCAAGGTCGCGAAGCTGGCGCACAGATCACCTACACGAACTCGCTGTTCCAGATTCGCGGTCTGTACGACGAAATTCGCAACCCGGTAACCGGCTCGCTGTGGGGTGGCAATGTCGGCGCGAACAGCAACGCAGCTAACACGGGCAACGGCGTATTCGCAGCATCGCGTGAATACACGGCCATGTTCAACGTGTTCCTCGGCCAGTTCAAGATTCAGGGCGCCTACCAGGCTGTCCGTTCGGCAGGTGCTACCGGTGTTCTGCCGGGCCAGCCGACCACGCTCGATCACGAATGGGGCGGTGTGACGTGGCAAGCAACGCCGGCTGCGGCACTGATTGCGGCGGTGTACCACGTGAACGGCAACAACGGTGCAGGCAATGCGACGATCTACACGGTCGGCGGCTCGTACAACCTGTCCAAGCGCACGCTGCTGGACCTGCAGGCTGCAACGGTGCGTAACAGCAGTACGGCTAACTTCGGTCTGAATGCTAACAACGCTGGTTTCTCCGCTGCAACGGATAACCCGCTGCAAGGCCACCAGCAGTCCGGCGTGTACGCAGGTATTCAACACTCGTTCTAAGCGAACGGTGTTCCCCGAAGGGGCTTCCTTCTGGGCGCCCCCCAAGGGGACTTCCTGCGGGGCGTAGTAGTCACGAGTTCTTCAAGAGAATCTTTTTCACGCTGCTGCGAGAGGCGCGTATCGGTGCGATGTCCGAAAGGGTATCGCACCGTTTTTTATTGGTGCGCACGGTTTTGCCACTGCTCCGGCGCACCTGATCGGTGCGCGCGTTGCGCGGGGCCAAGACCGGCGCTTTAGCTTCTGTGTTTTATCGTGCGGGTTGAACCCGCTCACGAACCGCTCAAACCGCGGCTTCGTTTTCCTCGCCCGTGCGAATCCGGATCACACGCTCCACGTCCGCGACGAAAATCTTGCCGTCGCCGATCTTGCCGGTGCGCGCCGCGCCAATGATCGCGTCGATCACCTGATCGCACTGGTTATCTGCGACCACCACTTCGATCTTCACTTTCGGCAGAAAGTCGACCACATACTCTGCACCACGATAGAGCTCGGTGTGGCCTTTTTGCCGGCCGAAGCCTTTGACTTCGGTCACGGTCAGACCCGTGAGGCCGACTTCAGCGAGCGCCTCGCGCACTTCGTCGAGTTTGAACGGTTTGATGACTGCAGTGATGCGCTTCATGGCGGACCTCGTCTCGTGATTGGAAGTTCGAAAGGTGAATGGATGATTTTTATTCTACGCCGCGCCGGATGCGTTGCGGCGATCCGGCGCGCGCTTCAGGTTTGCTTCACGTGAGTCCACAATGGCCGTTCGCTTCTTACTGAACAGGTTCGGTGTAGCGCGACGTAATCGGATAACGCCAGTCGCGGCCGAACGCGCGATGCGTGACACGAATGCCGATCGGCGCCTGACGGCGTTTGTACTCGTTGATCTTGATGAGGCGCGTGACACGTTTCACATCGTCGACAGCGTACCCCGCCGCGATGATTTCCGCGAGCGAGCGGTCCTCTTCCATGTACATGCGCATGATGGCGTCGAGCACTTCGTACGGCGGCAAGCTGTCCTGATCGGTCTGGTTCTCGCGCAATTCCGCCGAGGGCGCGCGCGTCAGAATCCGCTCGGGGATCACGTCCTGCTTGCCGAAGGTGGTGGCCTGGTTGCGGTAATGGCATAGCTTGTAGACCAGCGTCTTGGCGATGTCCTTGATGACCGCGAAGCCGCCGGCCATATCGCCGTATAACGTGCAGTAACCCACCGCCATTTCGCTCTTGTTGCCGGTGGTCAGCACGATCGAGCCGAACTTGTTCGACAGCGCCATCAGCAAGGTGCCGCGGATGCGCGCCTGAATGTTTTCTTCGGTGGCGTCTTCGGCGCGGCCCGCGAATTCATCGGCGAGCGAGCTGCGGAACGCATCGAACATCGGCGCGATCGCGATTTCGTCGTAACGGACGCCGACGCGGCGGGCCATTTCGGCGGCGTCGGTGGTCGAGATGTCCGCGGTGTAGCGCGACGGCATCATCACCGCGCGCACGCGGTCAGCGCCGAGTGCATCGACCGCGACGGCCAGCACCAACGCGGAATCCACGCCGCCCGACAGGCCGATCAGCGCGCCCGGGAAACCGTTCTTGTTGATGTAGTCGCGCACGCCCATCACGAGTGCGGCATACACCTGCGCCTCCAGGGAGAGCTCCGGCGCGATCGCGCCGGGCAGCGGTTTGCCGCCCAGCGGATTGCCGCCCAGCGGTTTGCCACCGTCGAACTCGACGATCGCATGGCCCTCCTCGAACTGCGCCATCTTCGCGACGAGCTGACCTTCACCGTCGAGCACGAACGAGCCGCCGTCGAATACCAGTTCGTCCTGCGCGCCGACCATGTTCACGTACACCATCGGCAAACCGGTTTCGCGAATCCGCGCGCGCAGAATGTCGAAGCGCACCGCTTCCTTGTTCAGGTGATACGGCGAGCCGTTCGGAATCAGCAGCACTTGCGCGCCTGCCGCCTTCGCCATTTGCGCAGCCGACGCATGCCACGCGTCCTCGCAAATCACCACGCCGTACTTCACCCCATCCAGTTCGAACACGAACGGCTTCGGGTCGGACGCGAAGTAGCGCTTCTCGTCGAACACCTCGGTATTGGGCAAATCCTGCTTGCGATAGGTGCCGGTCACTTCGCCGTCCACGATCAGCGAGGCCGCGTTGAAGGTATCGACCGGCGGGACGCCGCGCTCGATCGGCGCGTTTGCATTACCATGGCCGTGCGCCGCGACGTGCGTCGCCGCGTGGGTCGCGGCGTTGGTCACCTCGCGCAGCGGATGGCCGACGATCACATGCAAGCCGGCGAACGGCTTTAATTGCGTGGCGAGGTCGGTCAGCGCTGCCGCGCTCGCGGTGTAAAACGCGGGACGCAGCAGCAGATCTTCGGGCGGATAGCCGGAGAGCGCGAGTTCAGGTGCGATCAGCAGCTTCGCACCATCGTTGTGCGCGGCGCGCGCGGCAGCGACAATCTTCGCGACGTTGCCGGCGAAGTCGCCGACGGTGACATTGATTTGAGCAAGAGCGATTCGGGTCTTCATGGCAGGATCGACAGGCAAGCCGGATGGCTTGCGAGTACCGCGGCTGGTTAGCTCGACGGCAACGGACAAATCGGATAAACGAACGACGCATCGCTTCACGCCTGCGTCGCTCATTGGGAACAGTCACACAGATTGAACCAGGAACGCTTTGATTATCGCACGGGCATTCTGGCGTCGCCCTCGGAGGTCGACGCCGCCGAATGGAATGCCCTCCTCGCGCAGCAGTCGCAACCCACGCCGTTTCTGCGGCACGAGTTTCTGAGCGCGCTCTCCGCAACCCGGTGCGCGGTCGCCGACACCGGCTGGGCGCCGCAATTCGTCACGCTCACCGACCCGCGCACGGGCAAGCTCGCAGCGGCCGCGCCCGTGTATCTGAAGGGGCACTCGTACGGCGAATATGTCTTCGATTGGGCGTGGGCCGATGCGTACAAGCGCAACGGTCTGCCGTATTACCCGAAGCTGCTGTGCGCGGTGCCGTTTACACCGGTGCAAGGCAACCGGCTGCTGTCGGCGGATACGCATGCCCTCAGACATCTGGCGGCAACGCTGATGGCGTTCGCCGAGCAAGCCGACGTGTCGTCGCTGCACGTGCTGTTTCCGACCGAAACGGAAGGCGCCGCGCTGACCGACATGGGCATGATGCAACGCGAAGGCGTGCAGTTCCATTGGCTGAACGACGGCTATCGCGACTTCGACGATTTCCTCTCCACGCTCGAACAGAAGAAGCGCAAGAACATCCGCGCCGAGCGTCGCAAGGTCCAGGAAGCCGGCGTGACGATGCGGCGGATCCGTGGCGAAGATATCCAGGACGCCGACTGGCGATTCTTCAGCAAGTGTTATCGGCAGACCTACCGCGAGCACTTTTCGAGTCCGTATCTGAACCTCGATTTCTTCCGCATGATCGGCGCCTCGATGCCGGAGAATCTGCTTCTGGTGATCGCCGAATACGAGGGCAAGCCGATTGCCAGCTCGCTCGTGGTCTATCAGCGCGATGCGAAAACCGGCGGGACGCTGTATGGCCGCTATTGGGGCGCTTTGGAACATGTGCCCTGCCTGCACTTCGAAACCGCGTACTACCAGCCGCTCGAATTCTGTATCGAAGAAAAGCTCGGCGCGTTCGAAGGCGGCGCCCAGGGCGAGCACAAAATGGCGCGCGGTTTTCTGCCCACTGTGACGCGCTCGGCGCATTGGCTCGCGCATCCGGCCTTCGCCGATGCGGTCGGCCACTTCCTCGACAACGAAAAGAACAGCATCCACGCGTATGTGGACGAGCTGCGCGAACACAATCCGTTCAAAGGCTAGAAGCGTACCCATGGCGTGGTTTCTGTATCTGCTCGAATGCACGGACGGCAGCGTCTATACCGGCATTGCCACCGATGTGCAGGCGCGCTTCGACAAACACCTGAGCGGCGCAGGCGCGCGCTATACGCGTTCGCGCAAGCCGGTGCGGGTGCTGGTGTCGTTCGAGTTGGCGGACCGATCAAGCGCTTCGAGCGCCGAGTATTGGGTCAAGCGCTTGTCGCCTTCTGAGAAGTGGGCGCTGGCTGGGGGGCTGCGGACGCTTGAGTCGGTGATGCCTTTGCCGGAGCCGGAGCCGGAGCCGGTCGCCGTTGACCAAACGGACGAAAAAGCCGACGCCTCCTGACGGCGTGACCCCGAAGGCACAGCTTCTAAAGCGCGCCGCCTGTTTCAGATCTCCTTCGCCTCTTTTTCGCCGCCCGCGGTTTCGGACAAGTCCTATTGCGCGCGCGAGGCCTCCCTATGCATTCTCGGCAGACGTTGTTCTGTCGCGATATATAAGTGGGAGACGAAAAAATGGAGAACACAAACAGGCGTGACCTGGCCCGCGCCGGCCAGCACTATTTCCTCGAAGTGCTGGGAGAGGAACGGGTCAAGGATATTTCGGTCGTTTCGTTCAGCGCCGTCGAAAAGATGGGGCTGCCCTACCAGATCGATATCGTCGCGACCCATCCGGAGAAACTGGCGCGAGACGTTATCCTCGGACACGAGGCAAAGTTCAAGCTCGTGCCTGAAGACGGCGGCGAGCCACGCGTGTTCTGGGGGCGCGTGACACGCTTCTCGCATGTCAAGACGACGAACGATTGCAGCACCTACGAGATCGTCGTCGAACCGCATATCGCCTGCCTAACCCTGCGCACTACGCAGACCTATCAGCACCAGAGCGCGCCCGAGATTATCGAATCGATCTTGCGGCGCAATGGCCTCGTGGGCCATCAGTTCATATTCAAGCTACGCCGCCGATACCCTCAGCATCCGTTCCGGTTTCAATATCAAACGGGCGACTGGCCCTTCATCAATATCCTGATGCAGCAAGAGGGCATCTACAGCTACATCGTACCGGGCGAGCATGGGGATGTCGTCGTGTTCGGAGACGACATCGATCACTACATCTACCAGCCCACCCTGACTGCTCCATACCGGCCAATGTCGGGGCTGGAGACTGACGCTGAATTCGTGTCGACACTGCGCACGCATGCCGAGCTGGTGCCCCAGTCGTTCGCTGTAGCCGACTACAACCCCGACCAGGCATGGGAGCGCTTCGAGGCCGTGGCCAATGTCGCCCGCAAGGACACCACCACATACGGCGAGCCATATATCTACGGTACGCATCATCTGGACGCTGACGGCGCGCGATGGGAAGCGCAGTTACGTCATGAGGCGGCGATTGCGTGGCAGGTCGTCTACGAAGGTGAAAGCAACGTTCACAGCCTGTGTGTCGGCAGGATTCTGCGCACCGACGTGCAGTTGCCTGACGCACCGGACGGCCACGTCATGATCGAAGTCACACACACCGGCGCGCGCGACGAACCCTACCGCAACACATACAAGGCGATTCCATCCGGCCGGCGCTTTCGCCTGAAGATCGAAGATCACAAGTGGCCGAAGATTACCGGTTCACTAAGCGCTCGCGTCACGTCGCCGGGCCAGTACAAGTACGCGTACCTGACCCGGCAGGGCTATTACGTGGTGCGCTTCGACTGCGACTTCGGCGAATGGCCCGCAGGGGGTGAAAGCGTGCCCCTGCGCCTCGCGAAACCGTTTGCGGGCGGTCTGCAAACGGGCTTTCACTTCCCCGCCGTCGAAGGAACGGAGGCCGTCATCGAATTCCGGGACGGCGATCCGAATAAGCCATACATCGCTGCGTTCCATCACAACAGCCGGCAGCTTGATCTGATTACCAATCAGGACCGGCTGATGTCTCGCAACGTCATTCACACGCAGGGCGACAACACGCTCGAGTTTGAAGACTGGGAAGGTCAGGAGCACGCCAGTTTATCTACCCGGCACTCGGGCAAAAGCCAGTTGACGCTGGGGCACATCGTCAACGGCAAGCGCGAACACCGCGGCAGCGGCTTCGAACTGCGCACCGATGGCGACGGTGTGGTGCGTGCCGGCGGCGGCCTGATGCTTTGCAGCGACATCCAGCAGCAGGCCGGCGGCAAGCAGACCGACATGGCCGAAGCCATGAACCAGCTCCTGGCACGCCTCGCGCAGGCGCAGGAATTAGCCGACATGGCGAACATGGCGAAGGCCGGAATAGCCGACCTGAGGGCCGAAAACGAATGGCTCAGGAACAGCGTGAACGAACTGAAAGAGGCCGTCATGCTGCTGTCCTCCCCGAAGGGCGTGGCTGTTTCGACACCGGATCGCGTGTCGGTTGGCGCAGGTAAGGACGTGAATATGGCGACCGGTGCGGGCTTTAACGTCAGCGCTTTGAAGAACATCGTCATGGCGGCCGGCGATGCATTGTCCCTGTTCGCGCACAACCTCGGCATCAAGCTGTTCGCAGCACGCGGCAAGGTCCAGATCCAGGCGCAAAGCGACGAACTGACGATGTCAGCGCTCAAGGACATCACCATCACCAGCACGGAAGGCAGGCTCGTCCTCTCCGCGGACAAGGAACTCTGGATCGGCGCGGGTGGTTCCTATATCCGCCTCACCGATTGCAACATCGAGATCGCGACACCCGGCGACCTCTATCAAAAGGCGCTGACGTGGCGCAAAGACGGCCCGACCTCTGCGATGACCAAGGCATTCCTGCCCTATACGACCGATCTGCCCGATACGGGCGGCCACGGTTCCAGGTTCTCCGGCTAAAAACGCCACGCGCCCCGTATCCCGGTTCGCTTTCCACCTGATTCACTTGAACAGACATCGAGACATGCCTGCACAGACACATCCGCATCCTGCACCTGCGGCAGCCCCCTCCCCCGTGCCGCCGCCAGCCGCCCCGGCCGAACTAACGTGGACTTTTCCGTTCCGGGACGCCGGCCGCAAGGAGATCACCGACCCGCAAAAGTTCTACGACGCACTGTCGTTGGTGGACGATGGTTTTTTTCCGCTGGGCGTAAATGGCTTCCCGCACGGTGGCATTCATTTCGGCAACGGCTCGGCGGCGCGACTCGATCAGGCGGCCGGCGTGCGCTGTATCGCGGACGGAGAAATTGTCGCCCACAAGATCGATGACGCTCATCCCCACCTGCAATTCGCCGATGGGAAATGGGCCGCGTACTCAACCGGGTTCGTCCTCGTGCGCCATCGCCTGACAATGCCTCCCGCGCCAAACCATATAGGCGCGCAGCCCGCCGACGAGTCGCATGACATTTACAGCCTCTACATGCACATGGCGGACTGGGCCACCTACCTCGCCGATCTCAAGGTGCCGCGCCCTTACTGGTGGGATGTCGACGCGCATAGCGTGCTCGGCAAGGACCACCAGCACCCCGCGGCTGATGGTGGCGCTGCTGGCGCAGCCGGCGCATTCGTCTGGACTGAACCGAAAGCCGGCAAGAAAAAAGGGCAGTACAGCGCCGGCCAGCAGGTTGGATTTCTGCCCCAAGGTTGTGAAGTCATCATTGGTGAGAAGCGGGGCCAGTGGGGGCATATCCATACGATCACCGCGGGCGGAATGACAAGTCCGACGAGCGGCGGCGAATTTGGCATCGATGACCGCAGCGTACCGTGGGAGGCAACGGACGCCAGCAGTGCGGGCCGTGCGGCGGTCACCCCAAAAGGCGATTGGGGCTGGCTGTTCCTGCCTGGTCTGCAATCAGTCGCGGGGCCCAGACAGGTCGGTCACGTTGTCGTCCCTTCCGCGCCTATTCCTGTGAAAGCGGGAACGGTATTGGGCCAGATCGGCGAGTATCAGGACTATGAGCGGGCGACACCATTGCCTCCCACGTCGCGACGCAAACTGCTTCATCTCGAAGTATTCGCAGACGACGGCTTCAGCGCGTTCCTGACGAAGAGTCGCGCACGCGCTGCGCAATTGCGCGCGGAACAGAAGACACTGCTTGTTATCGAGGTCGGCGCAAAGCTGGTCCAAAGCATCGCCCCGGCAGATCGAAAACTCGGTCGAGACAATCCGGTGCGGATGACCGAGCCGACCGACGACAGCCCTTCAAGCGGTCCTTGGGCAAAGGTGCAGCCTAGATATTTGCATACGGCCAATGCGCTGCTGGTTTCGGACGGCCCTCCCGTGTGGATGGAGCGTGATAAGGCAGCGGCCCCCGTCGACGGCATGCCTGCATGGAGTGAGTTTCCACTCCGACTACAAGATGTAGCCACTCCGGCGAACGGGTTCCCGCTGATTTACTCTCGCGCCCAACTCGACGCCCTGGGTGCGGAAAACCAGGCGATTGACGAACGCAATGTGCGTTGGTGGCATGTGCCGTTTCGCACGGCCGACGGCAAAAATGCGAGCGGCTGGGTGTGCGGTGCAAGCCATCCGGGAACACGGTGGGAAAGCCCGTGGGCGTGGCCGGGTTTTGAAATCGTGGATGCGACCGGACTCAATCTGGCTGATGCCTTCAAACGCAACCTCGTCATCACCGACACGGTGGACTGGAAAGAGAAGAAGGCGTTCGAGCCATCCGCAGCGGCGGTGAACAATAGTCCGCTGCTGTTGAAGCTCGAACAGACGGTTGCCGCAGAGAAATCAGGTGAGAACGGCGGCAAGGTGACCGCGCCTGCGATGCAGGCGGCGATGCGCGTGCCGTCGCTCGCCCAGGCACTGTCGCATGTGGTATTGCGCTATGAGAGCGAGTGGAGCGGGGATATGTCTCGCTGGAACGCGATTACGCCGCTGATGCGCAATGCTAGGGGCAATTGGTTGAAGGAGTTGGAGAGGGTTAAGAAGCTGCAGTGGTGGGATGAGGTGAAGGGTAAGGTCGCAGGGTTTCCGGGTAGCGCGACGGTGCTGCATATTCATCCGGTGGCGTTGGTTGCGAATTTCAAATGCGGCTGTAACGGCATTAATATCGATGAGTTTCTGCGTGTCTATGAAGCTCAACATGTATCTTTTGAACCTGGCACACAACCACTAGACACGATATCAAAAGAGAATCTGGCGACATTGATTCACGAAATTTTAAATTATTACAATAAATATAAAAATGGCGTATGCAACATCCCTTACATGGCATACATTCTGGCGACGGCTCGTCTTGAAACAAAAAATAATCACGCAGACTTGCGTAAATTTATTTATTTTGAGCTCACCACAGAAAGCGGCTCGATCGCATATTTTAATAGATACGACCCGGTGCTAGCAAACACGGAAACTCGCCGAAACACTGCCGTGCAAAATGGCAATACAAATCGAGGTGACGGGTACATATATCGAGGAAGAGGTTACGTACAGGTGACCTGGAAGAATAATTACCGAAAAATAGGTGAAAAAATAGGGATCAATTTGGTCGCCAATCCCGATCGAATGCTGGAACCTGAAATCGCCGCATGGGCGACCGTCTATGGCATGGAGCAAGGACTGTTTACGGGGAAGAAACTATCGGATTATATCAACGCGACTACGCAAGATTATGTCAACGCCCGCCGAATAATCAACGGCCTCGATCAGGCGGATAAAATCGCCACCTTCGCGTTAAAATTTAAATCGATACTCGAGACCTCAAAATGCTGAAGTTAATATTCGGTACAATAATTTTATCAATTCTTCCAATCTTCGCCTTTTCCGAGACGCTCAGCACCGCCTATCAGCACGCAGGACACGCTATCGAACTGAGCGCTAAAGAGGCGAGTCGCCAAGGTGTAGTTGAATTTTATGAATCCGACAAATTAATTGGAAAGTACAGCAATCTCATTATCAACGAAACATCACTTTCCTCGACCGTGGTAAGTCTTGCAGGCGGCAGCCTTGCTCTTGCAATAGATTCGAATGGATCCAGAAATAAATTTCATATTATTGCCCCGATAAGGGAGACCGCTCAAAAATTGTACGTCAATTGTATCTATAAGACTGCTTACGACGCTGTTGACGAAGTTAGATCGGTCGGGATGTCGTGCAAGAAAACAGAACTAAGAAAATTTGACGTTTCCGGAGCAATTAATGACGACGGCATGATTTCCTATAGCGACAAGCCCACATGGCTTAAGACCATTTCCCCATCCACTTGCGCCAATGCAGTTGGATTGGATTTCGGCATCTATCGCGCTGCCAGATGCAGCGACAACGGCGTTTCGGACTCAAAAGATCAAAAAATTACGATATTTGATAAAAATGGCAACGTTGTTTTTTCCATTTCTGGCTATGAGTTTATTCCGCTGCCGAACGGGACGAACTTTTCATTAATGGCAGATCTTCAAACTGAATCGATAATTTTTGATGGAGACCTCCTGTGCCTCTCCAAAAAGAATCCGCCAGTCCTCACAATCGATGGAACGGCAAAGATGGCGAATCGATTCGCCATCAGCTACGCGATTGGCGTATTTAACGGATGTTTGGCAGGTCACTACTCCTACGCAGGGAAAAATGGAAAGATTATTCTAAACGGATATAAAGATGCCGGCCTATTTCACTTGCTGGAAATCGGTAACGGACACGTATCGACGGGACTCTTCATACTCAACCACCTCGATCAGACCGCCCATGGGGTATGGGTTGGAACTCCTCCAAAAGAAGTGCTAAATGTAAATTAGACTTGAGAAAATCCATGAACACCATACACTCATCAATCCGGCACTGCGGCAGTTCGGCATCGTTCCTCAGTCTGATAGCCCGCGACGTTCTGCTTCCGTTTTCGACCAGAATTCTTTTAAAACAAATTGCCCCTCTTCTTTTAACACTTGGTTTATCGCAAACGGCAACGGCCGCTTCGCGATGCGATAGCATTATCACCCGCGACCTTGAGCGATGCGCGAAAGAAAATTTTGAATCGTCAGACAGGAAATTAAATGTTGCGTACAGAACTCTTGGACCAAGACTTTCACCCCAACAAAGAGAAATGCTTCTCGCATCACAACGCGAATGGATAATTTACAAAGATAAATCTTGTCGGTCCGTTTATAACGGCACGGCTCCCGGTGAGGAGGCTGGGATAGAGAAATGGACCTGTCTTGATGAACTTACGAAAACTCGTTTGAGAGAGCTACAGTACGTTGACTTTAGATATTAAAGATGCCCACTGGAGTTATTACATAACCGAAAACTGCAAATTGACTGCCAGTCGCTTTCACGAAGAAAAAAAAGACTGCATAGCAAGGCAAGGTTTCTACCAATACTAAATTCACATGCCGAAACATCATTCGAATACTGGAGGTCGCCAAAAAAACCGATTTTTTACGCACAGCCATGCTGCCGGCAGCAAATACTATTTCCACATTAATAATAACCACGACACTAACCGGTGGCGAGCAATCTATTTACAGCCAGCTTTACTACCTTACAGCCACTTATCCCACTATCGAATTTTCTAACAAAACAATCGAAGAGAAGCGTAATGATCTCCCAAACCCCAGACGACACCAACGCAAAACCCTTCTTCAGCATCATCCCAGCCTACGTCCTGTACTTCACGAACAGCGACGGCATCTCATATGTCCGTTCCGAGCAAACCAAACTCGGCAACATAATCACCTGCTTCCTAACCCCTTTCGAAGCCATGGTCGAAGCGGCCCACTTCACAAGACTCGGTAGGCCGTATCAGGTTATGTCCGCGTCGGATGTCGGTCGACACCTGTTTCGCGACATCAACGGTAACGGTCTGATTGCCGAGATACATCTCGGTTGGCCCGCCAGAAGCGGCCGGCTTCTACTTCGACCCAGCGGCAGGTTGGCAGGATATTCCAGGCTGATGCACCACTGGGCCCATGAACCGCTCATGTTCGAAGTCGACCACATCGCGCTCTCGGAGTACGTCAAGCTTCGCGAACTCGCCGGCTTCTATGCGTGGCAGGAAGCCTCCAAGGAATGAGGTGTACTGTCAACAGCAGACACTCTTTTCTTAAGCCGCCTGTTGTTGTTTGCTGAACGCTTCGGCAAACAACGCTGGCGGAACATTGCCTAGGCGTGAGTGGCGCCGTTGGCGGTTATAAAAGCTTTCGATGTACTCCTGAATTGCCGCCTTCGCGTCGGCACGCGTGGCGTAGCGATGGTGATGTATCAGTTCGTTTTTTAGACTGCCCCAGAAGCTTTCCATCGGAGCATTGTCAAAGCAATTGCCCTTACGCGACATTGAGGCCTGCATGCCGAATTGTTCAACCAGCTTCCGATAGTCATGAGCACAGTATTGACTCCCACGGTCCGAATGATGAATCAAGCCTTTCTCGGGGCGTTTGTTGCGCACAGCACGCCACAGAGCTTGCGCCGTGAGTCCTTGTGTCATGCGCTCACCCATGGCGTATCCAACCAACTCACAGGTGAAGACGTCCTTAATACCGGCGACGTAGAGCCATCCCTCGTCGGTGGCACAATAGGTGATGTCTGTCACCCAGGCTTCGTTTGGCCGCGTTGGCGCGAACGTCTGGTTCAGCAGATTGTCGGCGACAGGCAAGTTGTGATTCGAATTCGTCGTGGCTTTGAATTTGCGCTTCTGCTTACACCGCAGATTGAGCTCTCGGCGCAGGCGAGCGATGCGGTCGCGGCCGGCTATAAAGCCTTGTGCCTCAAGCTCAGGCTTCACGCGTCGCGTGCCATAGGTCTCGCGGCTCTGCTTGTGCACAGCCTTGATGGCGACTTTCAGGCGTTCATCAACCTGCGCACGTGGAGACAGCTTACCTTTAGACCAGACATAGAAGCCGCTGCGCGAAACCTTAAAGGCACGGCACAGGACAGCAATTGGATAATCGAGTCGCATCGTATTCATGACCGCGTATTTGGCAGCGACTCCTGCGCAAAATACGCTGCCGCTTTTTTTACGATATCTCGCTCCATCTTGGTCTCCGCCAGTTCCCTACGTAGTCTGGCTACCTCGGCTTCTAATTCGGCAACCGTACGACTGCCTGGCGCCGTCACGGCGCCATTGCCACGCTTGGCTGCTTTGACCCACGTGGCCAAAGTCCCCATCGGAATGGCAATTCGCTTCGCCGCTTCATCCAGCGTCAGGCCCTGTGCAAGCACAAGCTTTACAGCTTCTTCACGAAGCTCTGGCGTGTATGTTCTTGGTTTCGTCATCTGTGCTCCCATTGATAAAGTTTATCAAAAAGGAGTGTCTTAAAAAGTCAGGCTACCTCAGAATTCCTGAACTGGCACCCCGAGCGCCGTTGCACGGTAATCGAATACGCACTCGACACCATCGGATCAATCGATCGACCGGGTAAAGGCGCATCGGATTGCGAAAAGATTGCCTTATTCGATCCCGAGTTCGGTCAATGGCATTTCGTGCCCCCCGCAGCCGACACCATGACAAATACATAAAGTCACTTTCCAACCTGGTCAGGTCTATTTCCAAGGAATTAACGATGCGTCCACGTTTTGATATCCGCGCAGGCGATACCACCACGGCCGGAGGAACGGTCTTCGCAAGCTCGCGAGCCAACCTGTTTCACGGCCGCGCGGTCGCCTATGAGGGCGATCCCGTTTGGTGCCCGAAATGCAAAACAAACGGTCGGATACTTTGCGTGGGCGAACGTTTGCCAAACCGCGGGGTAGATGGCCGTGAACAGGCATTGAGCAATGACTGGTGCCTGTGCAAATGCGACCCTAAGCCGTTGTTAATCGCGTCACAGAACGAGTCTAGAATACACATCTGAGAACCAGACAGGTGCGTCAAGGGCTCTCGCAAGCAATCCTCATCCGCCTCACCTACCCCCTCGCCTCCCGCATTCGCTCGGTCAGCAGCCGATGCATCAGCGCGATTTCCCCCACCGCATCCGCCTCTAGCGAGGTCAGCCCGTCTCGCGCAGGCAGATCGCGCCGTATCGGCCGCAAGTTCCGCTCCAAGGCTGCCTCGATGTCGGCGCCCGCCGCAGCGACCCACCTGCCGAGTTCGTCGTGCATGTCGCGCCGGTTCGTACTCAGGCGCAGTTGTGTCGCCGTTCCGGCCATTTTTCGCAATACGCTCAGCACCGTCAGCGTCACCGTGTCGACCATCGAGTCCTCGAGCTTTTCGAGTCGAATGCGCCCGATGGCCTCCTCGGCATTATTGCTGCCCAAGCCAGCGGCTCGGCGCAAACGCTCCATGTCCTTCTCGCTTCGACGCGGGAACTCCAGTGCCGCTCTCAGATACGCGAGATTGGCGCGCACCGCCTCGCCCAGATAGGCGCGATAGTCGACTTTTTCGCGCGTCGGCCACAGATAGAACGTCGCCAGCAGCGCCAACACGCAGCCGAGTACATTGTTGCCGAGCCGCGTGAGCGCGTAGGTAAATTCGTTCGCGCCCGGCGTCGCGAAGTCAGCCACGAGCACGAAGGTTGGCGTCAGGAACAGAACGAACAGGCTGTAGCTGACCGGACGCAGCGCCATCGTGGCCACTACCAGCGGAAAGACCGCCAATGAAATGCCGATGGGGGAATGAATCGCAAAGCCGATCGCGGCCGCCAGCACGCCGCCGACGATGCTCCCGGCAGCGCGTTCGATGCTCCGCGGCCAGGTCGCGCCAATGGACGGCTGCAGGATCAGCAACGTCGCCATGGTTGCCCAGTAGCCGAAGGGAAGCCCGAGCGCCCGTATGACCAGAAAGCCCGCCGTCGTCGTGACACCCACACGGGCGGCGTGGCGCAACCCGACCGACTGAAGCGAGAGGTTTGCCTTGAGGGTCGACCATGTCCGCGTCAACAGTCCGGCTGCGCTATCCGACCAACCCATCGGTTGGGCATGGGTCGGCGTGAAATCGACCAGTTCGAAGTCGGCCTTGAGCGCCACGGGTTCCATCAACGCGGATTCGAGTCGCCGCGCGAGGCTTCGCAAGCGAAGCTGCAGGTCGGCGAGACGGTTCCATTGCGCTTCGTTGGCGGCCGCGCCGATCCTTCGCAACGTCTCGCCCATTCCGGTCAGCAGCCGCGCCGTGCGTTTTACGCGACGGGCGTCTTCCGGGGCTTTTTCACACGCGCCGGTGACCGCGATCAGATACGCAAAGAGCGCTTCACTTTCGCTCAGCAAGGCGAGGAGATTGTCGTAGGTTTCGCGGCCGGCCGTTCTCGAACCAGGCACGTTCGCCAGCACCTTGCGCGAACGCTCCAGCGAAGCGCGCGCATCGGCGCGAAATTTCGCGGCATGTGTGGCCCACTGTCCAGCGGCTGCGCGCTGATCGAGCAGGCGGGCGCTGTCGAATGCGATGTCAGCCAGACGCACATACACGGCACGCAGCGCAGCGCGGCTCGTGCCGAACGGATGAATGCGCCAGACGCTCAGGCTCAGCACCACGGCAAATAGACATCCAACGAGATAGATGCCGAGGAACGCCATGCCACCACGAAAGTCGTGCATGGGCCGGTCGACCATCACGACGCAGGCGGTCGCGGCGAGAATCGTCACCTGCGATGTCGCGGCGCCCCAGATCCTGCCGAACGCGCCGAGCGTCGTGAATACCAGAATGGCGAGCGCCGCGAACACCGCCCCCTCGCCTGACGCGAAGGCGGTCACGCCACCGCACACGGTGGACAGGAGCGCGAAGCCCATCATCGAGGCGAAGCGCGTGCGATTCGAGCCGGCGGCGTCGGCGAGACAGGTCCAGAAAGCGCCAATCGCGGCCCACGCGAAGAGCGGATCATGCAGCAGATTGCCGAGCACGAGCATGGCGGTCGACGCACAAGCGGCTCTCAGTCCTTCCGACAGATTGGCCTCGCTCGTGGAAAACGACACCATCCATACGGGCCGGCCGCGGTAGATCGCGGTGATGAGCGCATACAGGCTCCCGTACAAGCGGCTCGACCAGCGCGGCGACGATGATGAGGTGGACTTGCGATTCAGCATCCGGCGGTAGCTCCCAAAAACGCGTGGTGGCGCTGCGTCAGCACAGTAATACGCCGACGACAGGAAACCTGCTGCAGCCGCCGAATGATAAGGGTTAACGCTGATACATAAAAATGCCTTCGGTTCATCCAGTCGATGCGTTGTGTCTATGCACTGGAGCGGCCGGCCAGATGGGCGCGCGGCCGGCACTACGCGTTAAGCGCGGAGCGGGATCGCTGAACACACTGCCCATGAAAAAAAACCGCGCGGCCCTTGCAGGCTCGCGCGGTTTTTTCATCAACCGGTGTAACGCAGCTTACTTCTTGTAGTTCGCCACGCCTTCGGTGATTTCCTTGTGGGCGGCTTCGATGCCTGCCCAACCGTCGACCTTCACCCACTTGCCCTTCTCCAGCGCCTTGTATTGCTCGAAGAAGTGCTTGATCTGGTCTTTCAGGTATGCCGGGACGTCGTCGATCGACTTGAGGTCGGCGGTCATCGGGCAGACCTTGTCGTGCGCGACGGCGACGAGCTTCGCGTCCACGCCCGATTCATCGGTCATTTGCAGCATGCCGAGCGCGCGCGCGCGGACTACCGAGCCAGCCAGCAGCGGGAACGGCGTGATCACCAGCACGTCGACCGGGTCGCCGTCGCCCGACAGCGTTTGCGGAATGTAGCCGTAATTCGCCGGATAGCGCATGCCCGTGCCGATGAAACGGTCGACGTGGAGCAGGCCTGTTTCCTTGTCGGCTTCGTATTTCACCGGATCGCTTTGCGCCGGGATTTCGATGATAACGTTGAAATCTTGCGGAAGATCTTTGCCTGCGGGGACGTGATTGAAGCTCATGAGCGCTCTCTGATCAGATGGAATTCGAAAAACACGGCGTGCGGCGTGCGGGCTCGGGCGGCGCGAATCGTAAAACTCGCCAGCACGAGGCGCTGCGGCCAGACAGTGCGGAATGCGTCATTATAGCCAATCGGCCGATGGCGCCTCTCGTTGGATCGGCGCGATAATCGACTGGCGTCTCTCGATTGTGCCTCTCGTTTGTGAACACCGCGTAGCTGAAGCCCGGTATGGATCCCGGTCTGAACATCGGCTGCGTGACACCCCAAGGAGCATGCATGGAAGAAGCCCGGCATTTCATCGGCGGCGAATGGTCCGCTGCATCAGGCGGCGAGACGATCGCCGTACTCGATCCCTCGGACGGCCAGCCGTTCACCCAGCTGGCGCGCGGCACCGCGGCGGATATCGACGCCGCGGTCCACGCCGCCCGCCGCGCGTTCGAAGGCGCATGGGGCGCGGCCAGCGCCGCCGAACGCGGTCGCGTGCTGTACCGCCTCTCGATGCTGGTCGCCGCCCGTCAGGAAGAACTCGCGCAACTCGAAGCTCGCGACACCGGCAAGCCGCTCAAGCAGGCACGTGCCGATTCGGCAGCTCTCGCGCGCTACTTCGAGTTTTACGCCGGCGCGGCGGACAAACTGCACGGCGAAACGCTGCCCTATCAGGCCGGCTACACGGTGCTGACGATCCGCGAGCCGCACGGCGTAACCGGCCATATCGTGCCGTGGAATTATCCGATGCAGATCTTCGGCCGCAGCGTCGGGGCGGCGCTCGCCACCGGCAATGCGTGCGTCGTCAAGCCGGCGGAAGATGCGTGTCTCTCCGTATTGCGGGTCGCCGAACTGGCGGCCGAGGCGGGTTTGCCGGCGGGCGCGCTGAATATCGTCACCGGTTTTGGGCACGAAGCGGGCGCGGCCCTCGCGCGCCATCCCGGCATCGATCACATCTCGTTCACCGGCTCGCCCGAAACCGGCAAGCTCGTGACGCAAATGGCCGCCGAAAACCATGTGCCGGTCACGCTCGAACTGGGCGGCAAATCACCGCAAATCGTGTTCGCCGACGCCGATCTCGACGCGGCCTTGCCCGTGCTGGTGTCGGCGATCGTGCAGAACGCCGGGCAAACCTGCTCGGCGGGCAGCCGCGTGCTGATCGACCGGGCCATTTATGAGCCACTGCTCGACCGGCTGAGCGGCGCGTTCCACGCGCTGCGGGTCGGACCGTCGCATGCCGATCTCGACTGCGGTCCGCTGATCAATGCGAAGCAGCAACAGCGCGTGTGGGACTTCCTCTCCGACGCGCAACACGACGGCATCCCGCTGGCGGCGCACGGCGAAGTGATCCCTGAAGCACCGGAAAGCGGCTTCTATCAGGCACCAACGCTATTGCGCGACGTGCCGGCAAGCCACCGCCTCGCGCGCGACGAAGTGTTCGGCCCGGTCCTCGCCGCCATGCCGTTCACCGACGAAGACGAGGCGCTCTCGCTCGCCAACGGCACGCAGTACGGCCTGGTCGCCGGGATCTGGACGCGCGACGGCGCCCGGCAGATGCGCCTCGCGCGGCGCCTGCGCTCCGGTCAGGTGTTCATCAACAACTATGGCGCGGGCGGCGGCGTGGAATTGCCGTTCGGCGGCGTGAAGCATTCAGGCCACGGGCGCGAAAAGGGTTTCGAAGCGCTGTATGGCTTCACGGTCCTGAAAACCATCGCGATTCGTCACGGCTAGTCAGGCATTCGCGTTTGGCAGCAAGCAGAAGCGCAACGAAAGTGAACGGCAACAAGCGGAAGCAAGCGCATCACATCCACAACAAACAGCGGAGACATTATGCGGTTGACAGGTAAAACGGCCATCGTCACGGGTGGCGGCTCGGGTTTCGGCGAAGGCATCGCGAAGACCTACGCACGCGAAGGCGCGAACGTGGTGGTCAACGATCTGAACGGCGCGGCGGCCGAACGGGTGGCGAGCGAAATCGCCCTCGCCGGCGGCAAGGCGATCGCGGTAGCCGGCGACGTCACGCAACGCGAGGACTGGCAGACGTTGCGCGAAGCCGCGCTCGAAGACTTCGGCAGCGTGCAGATCGTCGTCAACAATGCCGGCACCACGCATCGCAACAAACCGGTGCTCGACGTGACGGAAGCCGAATTCGACCGCGTCTACGCGGTGAACGTCAAAAGCATCTATTGGAGCGTGCAGGAATTCGTGCCGTATTTCCGCGAGCAAGGCGGCGGCACGTTCATCAATATCGCCTCGACTGCCGGTGTACGGCCGCGACCGGGCCTCGTCTGGTACAACGGCAGCAAGGGCGCGGTGATCATCGCGAGCAAGTCGCTCGCCGTCGAACTGGGTCCGGACCGGATTCGCGTGAACTGCGTGAACCCGGTGATCGGCGAGACGGCGCTGCTGTCGGAATTCATGGGCGTGGAAGATACGCCGGAAAATCGCCAGCGCTTCCTCGCCGGTATTCCGCTCGGGCGTTTCTCGACGCCGCAGGATATCGCCAACGCAGCGCTGTATCTCGCCTCGGACGAGGCGGAGTTCATCACCGGCGTGTGCCTTGAAGTGGACGGTGGGCGCTGCGTGTAACGATTGTGGGTCCGGCACGACCGGAGCCGGGCACGCGGAAAGCGACCGGCTCCATGCCGCATCGAATCGGTTCGCCTCCTGCATGCGAGCCGACCTCCGCGTGCCGTGCCCTGTAGTCAGTGTTTTCCCCCGGTATCGGTTTGCCATACCGCCCAACCCCTCCAGCACGGCTAGAATCGATCGACGGCGGTACTTCATTTCCACAAGAAAAGAGGAGACACCATGGCTAGTCCTGCAAATCCGCTTCACCATCCCGGCGCGGGTGCGCCACCTTCCACGTTCGAAGAGGCAACCTACCGCAAGGTCACCTGGCGGCTCGCGCCGCTCCTGATGCTCTGCTACGTGGTCGCGTATCTGGATCGCGTGAACGTCGGCTTCGCCAAGCTGCAAATGACCACCGACCTGGGCTTAAGCGATGCTGTTTACGGTTTCGGCGCGGGGATTTTCTTTGTCGGCTATTTCATCTTCGAAATTCCGAGCAACGTGATCCTGCACAAGGTGGGCGCCCGTGTGTGGATCGCACGGATCATGGTGTCGTGGGGCGTGATCTCGATGCTGACCATGTTCGTCACCACGCCGACCATGTTCTACGTGATGCGCTTCCTGCTCGGTCTCGCCGAAGCGGGTTTCTTCCCCGGCATCATCCTGTATCTCACGTACTGGTATCCGTCGCACCGTCGCGGCCGCATGACCACCTGGTTCATGACGGCAATCGCGTTGTCCGGCGTGATCGGCGGCCCGGTCTCGGGCTATATCCTGAAGAGCTTCAACGGCATGAACGGCTGGCACGGCTGGCAGTGGCTGTTTCTGCTCGAGGGGATTCCGTCGGTGATCGTCGGCGTCATGGTGTTCCTGATGCTCGACGACCGTATCTCCAGGGCAAAGTGGCTCACCGAGGAGGAAAAGCAGTTACTCGAACGCCAGGTATCCGCTGAAGAAGCCACCAAGCACGACATGCCGATCCGCCAGGTGCTGACGAGCGGCCGCGTGCTGATGCTGAGCCTCACGTACTTCTCGTTCGTGATGGGCTTGTACGGCGTGAGTTTCTGGCTGCCGACCATCATCAAGGCGACCGGCGTCACCGACTCGTTCATGATCGGCTTGTTGTCGGCGGTTCCGTTCGCCGCCGCGGTGGTCGCGATGGTGTTCGTGTCGCGTAGCGCGGATCGCACGCGCGAGCGGCGCTGGCATATCGCGTTACCAGCCTTCGCGGGGGCGATCGGTCTCGTGCTCTCCGTGGTGTGGGCCCACAACACCGTGCTGGCAATGGCCTCGCTCACCCTCGCGACCATGGGCATCCTCACCACGCTGCCGCTATTCTGGAGTTTGCCGACGGCAATCCTCGCCGGCACGGGCGCGGCGGCCGGCATCGCGATGATCAATTCGATCGGCAATCTCGCGGGCTTTCTCAGCCCGTATGCGGTCGGTTGGCTCAAGCAGGCGACTGCCGCGAACGATTCCGGCATGTATATGCTCGCGGCATTCATGATCCTTGGTGGACTGCTGGCGATCAGCGTGCCCGCGACGATGGTCAATAAGTAGCTGTAGCATAGCTGACCGATGAACTCGTCGATGCGCGCTCGCGTAGGAGCCGCCGTCAAATGTCCTGAGTGACGCGTCACGGTTCATCTTTTTGCGAGTTCACGCCGCACGCACAGCGGTTCACAGTTCGCGGTTCGCGGCTCACGGCTCACGGCTCACGGTTCATGGCTCACACCGCAAGCCGCACGTTCCAAAGAAAAGCCCCCGGCATCTTCCGACGCCGGGGGCTTCTTCCATTTCAAGTTCTGATTCCTGCGCACCGCCTGAGCGTTCAAAACCGCGCGCAGCCCCAGTCAAAGCATCAAACGATATTCATCGCCAACGCGCTCTCACGATAATGCTGGCTCGCCTTATCCGCATCGCCGAGCTGTTCATGCAAACGCGCCAACGCGCGATGCGAACGAATCTTCAGCGTCTCGTTGTCGGCCAGTTTCAGCGCGCGTTCGAGGAACGATTGCGCCTTGCCCCACAACTGCTGATGCAGACACAAGCGGCCCAATGCGAACAGCAAGTCCGCGTCTTCCGGACGATCCTTCTGCCACCCTTCGGCCTTCTGGATCAGCGGCAGCGCGTCGCCCCCAGTCGTATCCGGATAACGGCGCAGCAGACGCGCGTCCCAGTTCTGCGCCAGCGCTTCCTCGACAATCTTGCGTGCTTCCTGCGGACGATTCAGCGACACCAGCAATTCAGCAGCGAGATCGGCGAGACGCGGTGAATGACGCTCAGTAGCCGACAGCGAATTCCACAACTCCAGCAGCGCATCGGCGTTATGACGCCTGTCGCGGAGCAGATTTTCCGCCGCCAGTTGACGCAGGCGCACCGCCACCGCCGGATGGATCGCCTCGCGCTTTTCCAGCGTCTTGACGAGCTTGAGCACTTCGCCCCAGTTCTTCAATTGCTGTTGCGCGCGCAACATGATCTGCTGCGCGTGAATGCGCCGTGCGCCCTGCGACTGCATTTCGGTGAGCGCGGTGAGCGCGCCGTCCGCGTCGCGCCCGTCGGCACGCATGTCGGCGGTGGCCATCAGGCGCGCGTCCTGCCAGTCGGCCTCGTCGATCTGGGCGAGCCATTCGTCGCGCCGCGCATATTCGTGCATGCGGTGCGCCGCGGTGGCCGCGATCAAACCGGCCGCGCCCTTGTTGGCGCCATTCGTGAGCGAGTCTTTCGCGGCTTTTTCAGCGCGCGAGAAACGCCCGGCGTACAGGTTACCAATCGCGTCACGCAATGCAGCGTGCGCCTTCGCGACCCGCGAGCGAGCGCGATAGGCCGCCACACGCTGCGGCATGCGCCAGATATTGCGCACGATGCGCAGCAGTGCATACAGCAGGATGAACAGCACCACCAGCCCGACCACGAACAGATTCAGCGAGATGTCGACGCGGTACGGCGGATAGATCAGCAGTACCTGCCCCATGTCGAAGCGTCCGACCACCGCCAGCACCACCGCGATAGCGAACAGCAACGCGAGCCATAGAAGTCCCCGGATTGCCATGATTAACCTCGGCTCCGGTATTGATTGACGGCCTGCAGACTGGTGCTCAGATTCGGCAGTTCAACCGCGGCCGAGCCCGCATCCACCTGCTTGACCAGATCGATCACGGTCTGCGTTTTCTTCGATGTGCTGTCGAAGTAGCGCGTGAGCGCAGCCTGCGCCGCCTGCAGGTCGGACTTCAGCGTGGTCTGGTTGCGCGAGAGCAGCGCCAGCCGCGCCGACAGCAAACGCAGCTTCAGATTCTCGCGCACGAAGTAGCCTTGATCGGGCGTGATCAGCATGGCGTCGGCGTTGTCGATGCGGCGCACCTGCACGAGGCTCGTCAACTGCTGGCCGATGCCGGTCGTGACTTCGCGCCACCAGACTTTCCAGCGCGGCTCGCCGGTGGCCGCGGCTACCTTCGCCGTGTCGTCCCAGGTGGCGGCCTTCGGCGTGGCGTGGGCAATCGGTGCCTCGCCGGAGAGCGGCAAGTTGTCGACCTGATCGATCGCGTTGTCGAGCTTGATCGCCATACCCGTCAGATCCGTGGAGGGCGCGGCCTTCAGCTTGTCGATGTCTTGCGCAATCGCCTTGCGCACGGCCACAGCCTGCGGGCTATCCGACGCAGCGAGCCGCGTGTCCGCGCTTTGCAGCGCGAACAGCGCGAGTTGCGTATTGCCGGTGAGCTGCAATTGCTGGCTCGCGGCCGACAGCATCTGGCCGACTTCAGCCATCGTCCAGTCGTCGCGATTGCGGGCGAGATCGGCGTATTGCTGTTGCAGCGCTTGCTGCGCGGTTTGCGCGTCGGCGAGCTTGCCTTCGAGTTGCGCGACCTGCGAGTCGGATTGATGCACCGTGGCCAGCGCCTGATCGGTCTTGACGCGCAGTTCGTTGGTCTGCGCGTCGTTGGCCTGCTGGCGTTGCACGAGTTGCTGCTCGGTGCGCTCCACCTTGCGATTGAGCGCATAGCCGCCCACGCCCGCCGCACACGCAATGATCACGACGACAAACCACAGCAGCGGTCCGCTCGCGCTGCGGCGCTTTTGCTGCGCTTCGTAGGGCGTGAAGGGTTGATTCGGCGGCAACGCTGCGGTCGCGGCCGGCTGAGGTGAAGCGTTCGTGGATGCGTTCGTTTCAGTCATGCGTGATTTAGCCGGTGAATGAGCCGGGTTGGACGGTACCGGTGGAACTACGGTCGGGACGGCGGCAAGCAGGGCGCGGACGATGCGATCATCGCCCGCACCGGACACCGTAATGCTATCAAAACCCAATGCCCGCGCAGTCTGCGCGATACGGGGATGCGGCGTGACCAGGGTGGCGTGCTTCAGTTGCGCGATTTCGTCGGCGGTCAGGTGCTCTTGTGCGAGCTCGTGCAGATTGCGCACCCCTTCCGAACTGGTGAGCAGCCAGGCATGCGGCTCGCCCGCCAGCAGCTTGTGCACGCGCGACCAGCCGCCGATCGACGGTTCCGGCACGAGGCGGCGATAGGCCGCCACCGTTTCGACTTCGGCGCCCGCTTCGCGCAAG
Source organism: Paraburkholderia sp. RL17-337-BIB-A (assembly GCF_046025895.1). Taxonomy (NCBI): domain Bacteria; kingdom Pseudomonadati; phylum Pseudomonadota; class Betaproteobacteria; order Burkholderiales; family Burkholderiaceae; genus Paraburkholderia; species Paraburkholderia sp. RL17-337-BIB-A. The sequence goes on from NZ_JARESY010000001.1 coordinate 3,410,994, forward strand.
CGGTCGGCGAGCCATTCGCGGCCGCCGTCGCCGCGCACGATCAGCACGCGTTTGCCTTCCAGCGTGCTCGCGCCGAGCGTGGTATCGAGCGCCGCGAACAGGCCTTCGGAATCGAAGCGCCCGGTGTCGTCGTCGGGTACGGACGGCGGGCTGATGACGTTGTATGCCGGCACCGTGACGCCATGGCGCACCAGCGCCTGCACACTGCCCGGCCCGACCACGCCGATCGGCAGCGCGTGCGGCCAGATCGCATCGCTCCTGGCAAACGCGTGGTCGACCGCATTGGGCGAGACGAACACCACCAGGGCATAGCGCTCCAGAGAAGCCAGCGCCGCGCGCAACGGCGCGTCGTCAGTGACCGGCGCGATGTCGATCAGCGGAAAGTCGAGCACGGCGACATCTGCCGCCGCGAGTTGCGCAATCAATTCATTCGACTGACCGGCCGGTCGTGTAATCACGACCGTGAACGCCGCCTTGCCGACGGATGAGGATGCGTTGCCCGGGATATCGGCCGCCATCACTCGCGGGGCGCCGCGCTGTCCGACGCGGCGTCTGCTGCCTTTGCGTCTGCCCCCGCCTCTGCCGCGGGACCGCTGGCCATGCTCAGCGCGCGGACGATTTCCATCGCGCCTTGCTGTTCAAGCGCGCTCGCCACTTCCTGGCCGAGCGCGACAGCACGTTCGACGCCAGGCGCCGGCGCGGACGCGTGCGCGCTCAGGACCCGCTGCCCGTCGGGCGTGGCGACGATGCCACGCAGATGCAGGGCGCCGTCGTGCCAGTGCGCATAAGCCGCGAGCGGCACTTCGCAACTGCCGCCGAGCGCGCGCGAGACCATCCGCTCGGCTTCAACGGCCGCTGCCGTAGGTTCGTGATGCAGCGGCGCGAGCCATGCCGCGAGCTCCGGGCGATCGGCGCGAATCTCGATGCCGAGCGCGCCCTGACCGGCTGCGGGCAAGCTGTCTTCGGGATCGAGCAGCGCGCGGATGCGCGCGCCGAGACCCAGACGCTTCAGGCCGGCCGCCGCCAGAATGATCGCCGCGTAGTCGCCGCGATCGAGTTTCGACAGACGGGTGTCCAGATTGCCACGCAACGGCCGCACCACGAGGTGCGGGTAACGCATGCGCAGCATGGCCTCGCGGCGCAGACTGGAGGTGCCCACCACGGCGCCGGGCGGCAACGCGGCAAGCGAGTCGTAGTCGTTGGACACCAGCGCGTCGCGCGGATCTTCGCGCTCCATGATGGCGGAGAGCGCAAAGCCCGCCGGCAATTCCATCGGCACGTCTTTGAGCGAGTGCACGGCCAGGTCGGCGCGGCCGTCGGCCAGCGCTGCTTCCAGTTCCTTGACGAAGAGGCCCTTACCGCCGACCTTCGACAAAGTGCGATCGAGAATTTGATCGCCACGTGTCGTCATGCCGAGGATTTTTACGTCACAAGATGGATATAATTTGTGCAGCGCACTTTGCACATGCTCCGCCTGCCACATGGCAAGGCGGCTTTCTCTCGACGCAATCACAAGCGTGTGGGGTGGCGCAAAAAACGTCTCGGTGTTCATTAGCTTGCTGATCGAATGACGGGATGTAATAACAATCAATGTTAGCACGCGACCCTGTGTCTCAAGGCACAGCGGAACACAGTGCTGGCGCGGTATCGATGGAGGAGACGGGTCTCGCGCGGCGCGCGCCGGCCTCATTCCAGCCTGTTCAAGCACGGTCGTTCGCGCACCGGGGCACGGCATGCGGGATGATGGAATGCGGCGCAACGTGCTTTCGCGTGCTTCGTGTGCCTACGGCGCATGTAATGCATGCCGGGCGCCTCGAGCGCTTTGTGCGCCTGTGCAAATGCGCGCGCGGCCATCCTCTCCGGCTTGCTGCCATCGGCGCGTACCCGCTTTGTGCCGGTTCCGTGCAGTTCACGTTGCAACTCATAGTGCAGTTCCGCAGTAGCAGTTCATCACTCAACAGACCCTGGCTTCCCTGAGGAAACCCATCGTGACGTCTTCCGGATCGGCGCGCCCTGCCCGCCGCAACACTGCATCGCCCAACGCTCAAGCGGCCGACGCCGCCGCGGCGCCCGCCGCTTCTGCCTCCGCCGCAACGGCTGCCCAGTCCACCCCGGCCAAACCTGCCGGCAAAGCTGCCAAGGCAAGCCAGGCCGCGAATGTCGCCAAATCCGCCAAAGCTTCCGCGCCCGCCAGGACGGAAAAGCCCGTGAAGGCGGCGAAGGCCGTCAAGACATCCAAGGCAGCGCAAGCCGCGAACGCCGCTCAAGCGGTGAAACCGGCCAAAGCCAAATCCCCGAAGATCAAGGTCATCGCGAACGAAACCGCCGGGCCGCAAACCGCGAAGGCGCCCAGGCCGGAAGCCGTTTCGCCGGATACGGTCGTGCCGGCATCGAAAAGCAGCGGCCGCACCCGTGAGGACAAGGACCACCCGCTGTTCCAGGACATCCGTTATCTGGGACGCCTGCTCGGCGACGTGCTGCGCGAACAGGAAGGCGACGCGGTGTTCGACGTCGTGGAGACGATCCGCCAGACCGCTGTGCGCTTTCGCCGCGAGGACGACAGTGCCGCCGCGCAAACGCTCGAGAAGAAACTGCGCACGCTGAGCCCCGAGCAAACGGTCAGCGTGGTGCGCGCGTTCAGCTACTTCTCGCATCTTGCGAACATCGCTGAAGACCGCCACCGCAATCGCCGTCACCGGATTCACGCGCTGGCCGGTTCGACCTCGCAGCCGGGCACCATGGCGTATGCGCTCGAACGGCTCGTCGAGGCGGGCGCCGCCGCGACGCCGGTCCTGCAGCAGTTCTTCAACGACGCGCTGATCGTGCCGGTCCTGACCGCGCACCCGACCGAAGTGCAGCGCAAGAGCATTCTCGACGCGCAGCACGACGTCGCGCGCCTGCTGGCCGAACGCGATCAGCAATTGACCAACCGCGAACGCGCGCGTAACGAAGCAATGCTGCGCGCAAGTGTCACGTCGCTGTGGCAAACGCGTATGCTGCGCGACTCGCGACTGACAGTCGCCGATGAAATCGAAAACGCGCTGTCGTACTACCGCGCCACCTTCCTCGAAGAAATCCCGGCGCTTTACGCCGATATCGAAGAAGCGCTCGCCGAGCACGGCATCGCCGCGCGTCTGCCGCCGTTCTTCCAGATGGGCAGCTGGATCGGCGGTGACCGCGACGGCAATCCGAACGTCACGGCCGAAACGCTCGAGCACGCGATCACCCGCCAGGCCGCGGTGATCTTCGAACACTACATGGAGCAGGTGCACAAGCTGGGCGCCGAGTTGTCGGTGTCGAACCTGCTGGCCGGCGCAAGCGACGCGTTGAAAGACCTCGCGGCCGCCTCGCCCGACCAGTCGCCGCACCGTACCGACGAGCCGTATCGGCGCGCCTTGATCGGCATATACACGCGGCTTGCGGCAAGTGCGCGCGTGCGTCTCGGCGAAGGCAGCGTGCCGGTGCGCAGCGCGGGCCGCGGCGCGGCGCCGATCCGCGCCCAACCGTACGGCGACGCCGACGAATTCGTGCGCGACCTGCACGTGCTGATCGATTCGCTCGCCGAGCATCATGGCGCGCCGCTCGCGGCACCGCGCCTGTCGCCGCTCGCGCGCGCCGCCGAAGTGTTCGGCTTCCATCTGGCGAGTATCGACTTGCGCCAAAGCTCCGACATCCATGAAGCGGTGATCGCCGAGCTGTTGAAACGCGCAGGCGTCGAAGCAGACTACGCGTCGCTCGCCGAAGAAGACAAGCTCAAGGTGTTGCTCGCCGAACTGGCGCAGCCGCGCGCGTTGCGTCTGCCGTACGCCGAGTACTCCGATCTCGTGAAGAGCGAACTCGGCGTGCTCGAAGAGGCCCGCGTCACGCGCGAGAAGTTCGGCGCGCGCGCGGTGCGCAACTACATCATTTCGCACACGGAGACTGTCAGCGATCTGGTCGAAGTGATGTTGCTGCAGAAGGAAACCGGTCTGCTTCACGGCCGCCTCGGCGACGCAAACGATCCGGCACGAGCGGGCTTGATGGTAATTCCGCTCTTCGAGACGATCCCCGACCTGCGCAACGCGCCGCACATCATGCGCGATCTGATCGCGCTGCCGGGCGTCGACACGCTGATCGAACATCAGGGCAACGAGCAGGAAGTGATGCTCGGCTATTCGGACAGCAACAAGGACGGCGGCTTCCTGACCTCGAACTGGGAGCTGTATCGTGCCGAACTCGCGCTGGTGTCGCTGTTCAATCAACGCGGCGTGACCCTGCGCCTGTTCCATGGACGCGGAGGCACGGTTGGCCGCGGCGGTGGCCCGACTTATCAGGCCATTCTGTCGCAGCCGCCGGGCACCGTCGACGGCCAGATCCGCTTGACCGAGCAAGGCGAAGTGATCGCCAGCAAGTTCGGCAATCCGGAGATCGGCCGGCGCAATCTGGAAACCGTGGTGGCCGCCACGCTGGAAGCCTCGTTGTTGCCGCACGGCAATGCGCCCGCGCAACTGCCCGCCTTCGAAGAGACGATGCAGCAATTGTCCGACGCGGCGATGGCGTCGTATCGTGCGCTGGTCTACGAAACGCCTGGGTTCAAGGAGTATTTCTTCGAGTCGACACCGATCTCGGAGATCGCCGAACTGAACATCGGCAGCCGTCCGGCTTCGCGCAAATTGCAGGACCCGAAGCAACGCAAGATCGAAGATCTGCGCGCGATTCCGTGGGGCTTCTCATGGGGTCAATGCCGTTTGCTGCTGACCGGCTGGTACGGTTTCGGCAGCGCGGTGGCCGCGCATCTGGACAGCGCGCCGAGCGATGCCGAACGCACCCGCCGTCTTGCACTGCTCAAGAAGATGCACAAGACCTGGCCGTTCTTCTCGAACCTGCTTTCCAACATGGACATGGTGCTGGCGAAGACCGACCTCGCGGTCGCGTCGCGCTACGCACAGCTCGTGTCGGACAAGAAGCTACGCAAGCACGTGTTCGAGCGGATCGTCGCGGAATGGGAGCGGACGTCGAAGGTGTTGTCGGAGATCACCGGCAAGAGCGAGCGGCTCGCGGAGAATCCGCTGCTCGCGCGTTCGATCAAGAACCGCTTCCCCTATCTCGACCCGTTGAACCACTTGCAGGTGGAGTTGCTCAAGCGTCACCGCGCGGGCGATACCAATGCGCGCGTGCGGCGCGGGATTCATCTGAGCATCAACGGGATCGCGGCGGGTTTGCGGAATACGGGCTGATCGAGCCAGATGAGGCGGGTGTTTTGCATCACCCGCCGCAACCGGTAACCTCTGCGGGACCGCTTGAAAAACGAAGCCGGGTGCGGATCAGTTTGCCGCACCCGGCTTCGGCATTTCTGGCGCAGGCATGTTGAATTTGAGGGGAGGCTCGCGCCATGCCTGAACACGCTTGTCGCGCTCCGAGCGTTCGGACTGGACGCGCGCATCAAGGTCGCGGCGCGCTTGCTGTGACATGTTCACATTGGAACCGGGCGTGGTAATGCCGATCGACCCACTGGTCGAATCGGGCATGACCGGATCAGACGACAGTGCGCGCGGCAAGGTCGTGTAGGGATTGCCGTGATAGACCGGATTGCCCTGCGCCGACGCAGCGCCCGGCAATGCAACTGTAGACGCCACAAGAAAGATCAGCCGTTGCATCTGCATACCTCCGAATTGCTTAGCAATCCGCAGCGTAGCACGCGCTTACGCGGCAATTTTTCCGGGATGAGGCACACGTGTCGTTCGGTCGCATGGGCGGCCGACGCATCGGCGCCCGACGCGTCGGCGCCCGCATCTCTTCCAGACAGGCTTACTGCGCCTCGACCATCAGCGCGTCGAGCTTGAACGAGCCGTCTTCCTGCACGTCGAAATACTGGCGCACTTCATCGGGCGCGTTGCTCCACAGCGAGCGAATCGCCACCACACGCGGCTCCGGCGTGCGCATGCGCGCCACCCACGACGTGAATTCGATGTCGATGCGCCAACGTTCGCGAATCGATGCCTTGAAGCCGGCCGCTTCGAAAAACGCAATCCATTCGTCGGCGCGGTAGTCGCGGATGTGCGAACCGTCGCGCAATACTTCGACGGCCTGAATATGCGTGTCGAGCAGCGGATGATCCGCACCGGCGATGTCGATGAACAGCACTTTGCCGCCCGGCTTCAACACGCGCCGTACTTCGGCGAGCGCCAGCGGCACGTCGTGCCAGTGATGCGCGCTCATGCGGCTGATGATCCAGTCGAACGCGTGATCGTCGAACGGCAACGTTTCGGCCGCGCCCTGTTGCGTGCGGATGTTGGTCAGGCCGCGATCCTTCGCCGCGCCGTCGACCGTTGCCAGCATTTGCGGCGCGATGTCGTATGCGACCACTTCTTGTGCGTGCGGCGCCACCGCGAAACTCGCGTGGCCCGCGCCGCAGCCCATGTCGAGCACCTTGGCGCCCGGCGTCGCGGCGATCGACTCGGCCAGCGTCTGCAGGTCGGCACCGGTGGCATGCGTCTGACTCGTCAAATACGCGGCGGCGGTCGAACCAAAGGCGTCGGCGACCTGGTCGTGATGCTTCATGGGGGGGCTCCGGTTTGTCTCTGTTGGGTTGGGCCGGGCTTGGGCCCGGACTGCTGGACGGGCACTGCGCCGTTCCTGCCGCTACAATAGAGGCCGCCGTGTACCAGTACAAGTTAAGCAATTATTCTGGTATCGATAACACCACCCCGACACCACCCCGACACCACCCGTCATCACCTCGACACCCCCTTCAAGCGCTGCCCGACAAGAATGACCACGCCGTCCTCCGCCGACAACCCGCCACCGCTCGACGCCACGCCCGCCCGCGCACTCGGCGAGTTCATCCGCGCGCACCGTGAACGGCTCTCGCCGCAAGCGCTCGGCCTGCCGCCCGGCCCGCGCCGCCGGACGCCAGGCTTGCGGCGCGAGGAAGTCGCGCAGTTGTGCGGCGTGAGCCCGACCTGGTACACGTGGATCGAACAAGGCCGGCCGGTCTCCGCCTCCGCGGACGCGCTGGCGCGGATCGCCGTTGCGCTGCAACTGTCGCGCGCCGAGCGGGCGTATCTGTTCGAACTGGCGGCGCAGCGCGACCCGGCCGAACCCGATCCAGCCGCCGCCGACGCGCCCGCCACGCTGCTTGAAACCGTGCAGCTCGTGAACGCACCGGCTTACGTGCTCGACCGGCAGTGGAATGCGCTGGCCTGGAACGCGCGCGCCGCCGACCTGTTCGTCGGCTGGCTGGACGGCACGCACGAGCGCAATCTGCTGCGCTACACCTTTACCCAGCCAGCCGCGCGCGAGTTGATTTTCGACTGGGAGACGCGCGCCCGGCGCCTTGCCGCGGAATTCCGCGCTGACTCGATTCGCCATCTGAACGACGCGCCAACCCGCGCGTTGATCGACTCACTGACCGCCGCCAGCGACGAATTCGCGCGCTTCTGGGCGTCGCAGGACGTCGGCGGGCGTGAAGGCGGCCGGCGCGAATTCAACCATCCGCGCGAGGGCCGGATCGTCTACGACCAGATTACCTTCAAGCCCGCGCATCGCGAGGATCTGAAGCTGGTGGTGCTGGTGCGGGAGTAAGCGCAGCCCGGCAGCCCGCCATCCGGGGCCGGGCGCAAAAAGCCCCCGTCTGCCGGCAGCCTCATTTGGCGCTCCCGGCCAGTGTTAAAATCCCTGTCTTTCCTCGCTATGGCGGCCCAGCGCATCGAGCGCACGCCGTCCCGCTTTCACCGCTCGCTCAACTGCCGCTTAACTGCCCAACACCATGACGTCCCAACTGCACAAAAAAGGCGAAGCCTGGTCGGCTCGCTTCTCGGAGCCGATGTCGGAGCTCGTCAAACGCTACACGTCGTCGGTTTTCTTCGACAAGCGTCTGGCGCTCGTCGATATCGAAGGGTCGCTCGCGCACGCCTCGATGCTGGCCGCGCAGAAGATCATCGCCGCCGACGACCTCGCCGCGATCCAGCGCGGCATGGCGCAGATCAAGGGTGAAATCGAGCGAGGCGAATTCGAGTGGCAACTCGATCTGGAAGACGTCCACCTGAACATCGAAGCGCGCCTGACCGCGCTGATCGGCGACGCCGGCAAGCGCCTGCACACCGGCCGCTCGCGTAACGACCAGGTGGCGACGGATATCCGCCTGTGGCTGCGCGGCGAAATCGACCGCATCGGCGGGCTGCTGACGGAATTGCGCACGGCCCTGCTCGACATGGCGGAGACAAACGCGTCGACCATCATGCCGGGCTTCACGCACCTGCAAGTCGCCCAGCCGGTCACGTTCGGTCATCACCTGATGGCTTACGTCGAAATGTTCTCGCGCGACGCCGAACGCATGGCCGATTGCCGCAAGCGTGTGAACCGCCTGCCGCTGGGCGCAGCCGCTTTGGCCGGCACCAGCTATCCGATCGACCGTCATGCGGTGGCGAAGACGCTCGGCTTCGACGGCATCTGCGCCAACTCGCTGGACGCGGTGTCCGATCGTGACTTCGCGATCGAATTCACGGCAGCGTCGGCGCTGATCATGACGCACGTGTCGCGCTTCTCCGAAGAACTCGTGCTGTGGATGAGCCCGCGCGTCGGCTTCATCGATCTGGCCGACCGTTTCTGCACCGGTTCGTCGATCATGCCGCAGAAGAAGAACCCGGACGTGCCCGAGCTCGCGCGCGGCAAGACGGGCCGCGTGAACGGCCATCTGATCGCGCTGCTCACGTTGATGAAGGGCCAGCCGCTCGCGTACAACAAGGACAATCAGGAAGATAAGGAGCCGCTGTTCGACACTGTCGATACGGTCGCGGACACGCTGCGCATCTTCGCTGAAATGGTCGCCGGTATTTCGGTGAAGCCGCAAGCCATGCGCGACGCCGCGTTGCAAGGCTTCTCCACGGCAACCGACCTCGCCGACTACCTGGTCAAGCGCGGCCTGCCGTTCCGCGACGCGCACGAAGCGGTGGCGCTCGCGGTTCGCGTGTGCGCGGATCGCGGCTGCGACCTGGCGGACCTGACGCTCGAGGAAATGCGCAAGGAACTGCCGAACGTCGCGCACCTGATCGGCGAAGACGTGTTCTCGTATCTGACGCTCGAAGGTTCGGTGGCAAGCCGTAACCATCCGGGCGGCACAGCGCCCGAGCAGGTGCTCGCGGCGGTCAAGGCCGCGCGGGAAGCGTTGAAGTAAGGTACGGCCTGGCGCGCGTTAGCGCGTCCGGTAACGCCCGGTGCGTGCATCGTGTGGCTCAGCCACATTACCTCGGGCGTCACTGCGGGCACTAAACGAAGCACACAAACAAAGGCGAACTCATCGACGGGTTCGCCTTTTTCGTTTTCGCGGCTGGATGGCTGGCTGGATGGATCGATGGATGGCGCAAAGCGTCGCGCATAAAAGAAAGCCCGCGCGAAGCGGGCTAAATGAAAGACTTCCACCGATGCCTCTCGAAAGAGGCCAGCGAAGTGTAGGCGTGTTTTGGCCGAAGAGAAAACAGCTCATATTTCAGCCTATTACAAAGCACGCATGGGTTCGGTGTGCAAGCTGAAACGGGCGGATGCACCGCCCGTCGCTTGCGCGCCCTTCACGGCGCTTCAGGGCACTGCCGTCTCCAGCAATGAGTGAAGAAAACCCGCCTCGCGCAGATACCCCACATAGAGCCTGATCAGCGCGCCGTAGTCGACCGTCAGATCCACACCGTGCCGCGCCAACTCCGTCAGCGTGCCGATCTGTTCAACCGGCAAGGGCGCAGCGGACAGATCGCCGGTATAAAAGTCGCGAATCAGCGCCAGCCCATTCGACGCGTCGAGATCCGCCAGCCGCCGTTGCCAGTCGGCCGCCGCCTGCGGCTCGGCGCGCAAACCACAAGCGGCCAGCGCCGCGAACCACTGCCGCTGGCTGAGCGCGAGCGGATTGTTCAGGTTCGCCACCCGTAAGCCGGCATGCGGATGCAGTGCCATCGCTGTCACCGCGCCGGCAAGCAGATCGACCGGCATCATTTCCACTTCTTGCGCCGTCCGTGGATAGGCGCCCAACTGCAAGCACCCCTTGTTGAACAGCCAGAAATGGTTGTGCGCGAAGTTGCTGAAGCCGGTACGGCTATCGCCGGTGATATTGCCCGGCCGCGCGATCACCGCCGGCAAACCGAAGCGACGCGCGCACTCCGCAACCCGCTGCTCACCTACCCACTTCGTCAGCAGATAGCCGTTGTCCAGCAGTGGACGGGCGTCATTGACCTGCTCGTCGATGTGCCGGGCACCCGCCAGCATCTCGCCGACCGACAGCGTCGAGACGAAGCAGAACGGCTTTCGCCGCTGCGTCAGCGCGAGCCGCAGCAAAGCCTCGGTGCCGCCGACATTCGCCCCCTTCATCTCTTCATAGCTATGCAGGTGATGAACGAACGCGCCGCAATGCAGGATCGCGTCGACCTCGCCGGCGAGTTGCCGCCAGCGCGGCGTGTCGAGTCCAAGCTGCGGCGCGGCAAGGTCGGCAGGGATGACTTCGACGCGGCTGAAGTCGGTCGCCAGACCCGCCTCGCGCGCCTTGTCCTGCAACACGGCGCGCCCTGCCGCGGCGTCCGGACAGCGTTGCAGGCAGAGCACCTTGTCGAGCCGCCCGCACAACCCGTGCAGCAGGTAAATGCCGAGGAAGCCGCTCGCGCCGGTCAGCAGCATCGTGCGAATCGGCGTTACTTCGACGCCGTCAGAAACAACGGGCGCGGCATGCTCGACAACGAACGGCTGCGCTGCGTCGGCAATCGCGCGTTCGATCATGTCCTCATGACCGCCGTTCGCGAGCGTGGCGATGGTCGGCGAGCGGTAAAACGCAGCCATCGGAAACTCGATAGCGAGCGCATCGCGCAATTGCCCCTGCATCCGCACCGCCAGAATGGAGTTGCCGCCGAGCCGGAAGAAACTGTCGTCGCGGCCGATACCGGTGATACGCAGCAGCGTCTGCCAGATTTTAGCGATGCCTTGCTCGACGCCTTCGCGCGGCGGTGTACCGCTTATGCGTGATGGCGCAGGCAAGGCCTTGCGATCGTGTTTGCCGTTCGGCGATGCCGGTAGCGCGTCCAGCCGGATAAAACACGCCGGCACCATGTAGTCGGGGAGCACCTCGCCCACATGACGACGCAACGTGTCCTCATCGGGCGCAGTGCCTTCTTCACCCGGCGCGGCAACGTAATACGCGGCCAGATAGCGCGCCTCGCCCTCGCCCCACACCGCGCAAGCAGCATGCGCGACACCCGGCGCGGCCGCGATGCAATTCTCGATTTCGCCGAGCTCGATGCGAAAACCGCGCAGCTTGATCTGCGCGTCGTTGCGGCCGAAATATTCGATCGTACCGTCAGCAAGAAAGCGGCCGAGGTCCCCGGTGCGATACATCAGGGCGTACGGCGCGTCGCGAAACGGATCGACCACGAAACGCTCCATCGTCATGGCCGACTGATTGATGTAGCCCCGCGCCAGATTCTCGCCGCCGATATAGATTTCGCCGACCGTCCCCGGTGGCGCCAATTGCCGCTGCGCATTGAGCAGATAGAGCCGGTAACCCGGCAGCGGCTTGCCGATGATGCGGCTCGGGCCGCCCGGCAGCACTTGCCCGCACGAGGCCATCACCGTGATTTCGGTGGGGCCGTACAGGCTGAAGAGGCGCGTGTGTTCGCTCCACCAGGCGGCGCTCGGCTCGTCAAGCGTATCGCCGCCGAAGCCGAGCAACTGCAAGTCGGGCAGCGGCTCGCGCGGCAAGCTCTGCACCACCACCGGCGCAAGCGACGCATGCGTGACACGCTCCGCCTTCAGCAAGCTGTGCAGCCGCCGCGGATCGCGGCGCGCCTCCTCCGGCAGCACGATCAGGGTGCCGCCGTGCAGCAGCGCGAGAAACAGATCGAGCACGCTGGCGTCGAAGTTGGTGGACGCCGCAAGCGTGCTGATGCTGCCCGGCGCATAGTTAAGCGCGCGGCTTGCGCCAGCCACCATTCGGACGACGCTATGGTGTTCGACCAGCACGCCCTTCGGCTTACCGGTCGAGCCCGAGGTGTGGATCACATAGGCGAGCGCCTCCGGGCCGACGGTGCACGGCCGGCGCGGCTGCATCGCCTGCTTCTGCGCGTCCGCCCGCGGGTCCGTGTTCGCCTGAACGTCCGCGCCCGCTTGCGTATCCCTCTCCTCCTGGGTCAAGGCTTTTGGCTGCCCCTTCGCCACCTGCGCCGGGTCGAGCATGCGCAATTCGCCGAGACCGGCGGCCCCCAGCGCGCGGCGGCTCGTTTCATCGGCGAGCACCGTATCGACCGAACAATTCTCGACGAAATAGCGTAAGCGCTCGGCGGGATACGCGGGATCGAGCGGCACATACGCGCACCCCGCCTTGAGCACGCCCAGCACGCTCGCCACTAGCAAGACGCTCTTCTGCATGCTCAAACCGATGCGCGCGCCGCCCGGCATGCAGGCAGTCAGGCCGTTGGCGATGGCATCGCTAAGCGCGTCGAGTTCGCCATAACTGAGCTGCTCTGCGCCGCAGCGCACCGCAACGCGCGCTGCGTTCGCTGCGATCACCTCGGCGAAACGCTCGGGAATCGACTGGGGTGCGTCTGGCAGCGGCTCGCCGCAAGCGAAGCCCAAACACTGTGCGTGTTGCCCGTCGCTCAAATAGTTGAGCTCGCCGACCAGCGCGTCCGGCTGCTGACCCGCGGCGTCGCACAGCGTCATGAACACCTCGGCCATTTGCTCGACCGAGGCCGCATGCAGCACCGAGCTGTCGTATTCGAAGCGCCCGTCCAGTCCGCCGTCCGGCCGCGGATAGAAGACCGCCGACAGATCCGCCTTCGACGTCAGCGAAGGGTATTCCTCGGCGTGATAAGACGCCTCGCCGACGCGGCCATTCAGTTCGATACCGTTCTGCAAACTGAAAATCGTGTTCAGCGCGCCGAGCTGGGCGTTATCGGTGTCGTAAGGCGTGGCGAGCAGATGATCGCGGTCGTCGAGCATCTGACGCTGCACAGCTCGCGCCAGTTCGCCGAAACCCTGCCGCGTGTCGATGTGCTGCACCAGCACCGCCATCGAGACGAACATACCGTAGATGCCCTCGCTGCCCGGCACGTCGCGGCCCGCATACGGATAAGCGCAAGCCAGTTGCTGCTGACCGCTCACGCGCCACAGCCAGACGAGGTACAACGCGAACACCACGGGCGGCAACGTCATATCGTGCGCCTCGGCTATCAGCCTCAAGCGCCGCATCTGGTCGGGCCGCACATGCAGCTTCAACGCGCGGTTCGCGTTGGGCTCGCGTTGCAGCGCGTCGAACGGCAGTTCGGTACGCAAGGCGACAGCGTCGAGTTTGCGCTTCCAGTAGTCACGTGCGGCGGCAAAGCGTGGCGATGCCGCGAGTTGCGGCGCCCAATGGCCGTAGTCGAACCACGAGAGCGGTTGCCCTGAAACCGGCTTGCCTTCGTAGCGCGACGTCAGTTCATCCAGCAGCAGCTTGAACGACCAGCCGTCGAAAATCGCGTGATGAATGGCGAGCAGCAAGCTGGTGCGGTTCTCTAGCGGGCACATCAGCAGTTGTGCCCGCCACGGCGGCGCGCAGTCAAGCGGTAAGCTCAGCGCGCGCATGGCATCGATACGGGCATCGATCGCAGAGGCAGCGCAGCTTTCCAGCGGAATTAGCCCATGCGGCGATACCGCTGCAGTGCCGGGCAGCATCCACAATTGTCCGTCGCGCTCGGCGAAGTTCATGTTGAAGATCGGGTTGTGCGTCAGCACGGCGACGAATGCCTGGTGCAACCGCAGCGGATTCGCCGCGCCGCCGAAGTCCACCCGCATCACGATGTTGTAGGCGTTATCGTCCGGCTTGCTGAGCGTGCGGGTGTGCATCATCCGCACGAGCCGGCTTGTCACCGGCACGGGCATGGGTTCGCCTGGCTGCGCGACGAGCGGCGGCAGCAAGGCGCCTTGTTCGACACCTTGGCGCGCCCGCGCGCAGAACGCATCGAACTGGGGATGCTCGAACAGCGTCTTCAGTTTGACCGGCGCGTGCAAGCTCAAACTGACGCGATTGCACACGAGCGTGGCGAGTAACGAGTGGCCACCCAACTGGAAGAAATGGCTGTGCTCGCCGACGCTTTCGAGCGGCACACCCAGGACCTCCGACCAGATGCCTTGCACTGCCTGTTCGAAGGCATCGAACGCGCGGTTCGCGGCGTCGGCCGGACCGGCTTGCGGCGCCGGCAATCTGGCGCGGTCGATCTTGCCGTTCAGCGTCAGGGGCAGCGCCTCGATCGGCAGCAGGAATGCCGGCACCATGTAATGCGCGAGACGTTGCGCAAGGCGATGCCGCAGCACGGCCGGCTCCAGCGCTGCCCCGACATACCAGGCCACCAGCGCCGTGCCACCTTGCCGCTCGCACGTGCCAACATACGCGCTGCGCACCTCCGGCTGCTCGACGATGCTGGCCTCGATCTCGCCGAGTTCGATCCGATAGCCACGAATCTTCACCTGAAAATCGCTACGACCGAGAAACTCGATCGCGCCGTCCGGCTGGAAGCGGCCGAGGTCGCCGGAACGGTAAAGACGGCCCGGGCCGAATGGATTGCCGCGGAACTTCTGTCCGGTCAACTCGGGCCGCAGCAGATAGCCGCGCGACACCGCTGCCCCGCCGATGCAGATCTCGCCGATAGCGCCGAGCGGCACCGCTTCGCCTTCCTCATCGAGCAAGTGGATCTGATAGCCGGGGAGCGGGTGGCCGAGTTGATTGGCCGGTTTGTCGCCGTCAAAGGTGTTGTCGGTCGCCATCACGGTGGCTTCCGTCGGCCCGTAGATGTTCGACAGGCGTAGTACGCCGGACCAGAAACGGATCGTCTCGTCGTCGCTCGCTTCGCCGCCGCACAAGATCGTGTCCAGGTGCGGCAGCGCGCGGCGCGGCAGCAGCTTGAGAATCGCCGGCGGCAGGAATGCATGCGTGATGCGCTCGGCGTCGAGGAAGCCGGACAGCGCTTCGGCATCGGTGCGCACCGCTTCGGGTGCGACGATCAGGTGGCCGCCATGCGTCAGCGGATTAAAAATCTCCAGCACGCTGGCGTCGAAATTGACGGATGCGAACTGCAGCCAGCGGGTGCTTTCATCACGCCGGTAACGGCCCGTCAGCGAGGCGATGAAATGCGCCAGCATGCCGCGCTCGATGACAACGCCTTTGGGTTTGCCCGTCGTTCCGGAGGTGTAGATCACGTAGGCGGCGCGTTGCGGATCGGCCGGCGCAGATCGTGCGAGTCGTGAAGCGAATCGTGAAGCGTCTGCCTCGGCCACCGGGGCGTCCAACAGATCGTCGAGCCGATACAGTGCGCAATCGACCAGCCCGCTCAGGCGCGCGTGCGTCGCCGCATCGACAATCACCGCTTGCAGTTGCGCATCCTCGACGATGTAGCGCAAACGCTCATCGGGCATCTGCGGATCGAGCGGTAGATAGCCCGCGCCGCTGGCAAGCACGCCGAGCATTGCCGGCACGATACGCGCGCCGCGCGAGACGCAAATGCCGACCAGCGTGTCCCGCCCATCCGGCGCGGCTGGAGCGGGTGCGGCTGGATCGGGCGCCGCTGGAACGCGCATGGCGAGTGCCGCGCCCACGCGCTGAGCGGCCAGCGCCAGTTGCGCGTAAGTGAAGACGGCGTCCGGGCCGCTGAGCGCCGGACGCCCTGCATGTTCCAACGCTGCCTGAGCGAACAGATCGAGCACGTCGCGCGCGGGCGCCGCGAGCGGGCCGCCATCGGACCATTGCGCGCAACGTTGCCGCAAAGCCGGTGTATAGAGATCGATCGCATCGAGCTTCTGCTCGAGACGCTCGCCGACGCGCGCCAGCAACGCCGTCAAATGCTCGAAGGCGAGGCGCAAGCCGTCGAGCTCCTGCGGATGCCGGCTATGCACATGCAACGCGATCCGTGCGCGCACATCGAGATAGACGCCAATCTCCTCATGTGCGAAACGGCGCGAATACGGTGCCAGCAAGACCACAGGCAGCGCGTCGAGCGTAAGCGCGTCATAGGGCAAGCTGTCGGTCTCGCACACCACATTGGTCGCACGCACGAAACCCGGCTCGCGCCGCTCGATATCGTGCAGCACTTCGAAGGCCGGCAGCTCGGCATGAAAATCCGCCATCTCCGCGCGCGCCGCCGCGTGCCGCAGAAACTGCCGCAGCGTCATCGTGTCGTCGAGGTCGGTTTTCAGCAAGCGCCGCCGTTCGTCGAAACCAATCGTCTCGTCGCGCGGACCGCGGCCGCGCTGGTGATGCGCGGTGAGCACCGCGCGGCTGCCGGTCATGCGGTGCAGCAGCACGTGAACGCACAACTTGATCAGTACATCCGGCGCGATGCCGAGTGCTTTTGCCTGGCTGCGCAATGCAGCGCCGGTTTGCGCATCGAGGCGCACGGTGAAGCTGCTGTCGGCACGCGCGTTCTGCCGGCGCGGCGGATGCCATTCGAACGAGGCATCGCCCACCTGGCCGATCCAGAAATCGAGGTCGGTCTGCCAACGGTCGCTCGCAAGCAGTTCGCGCTCGGCGTCGAGCAGGCCTTGCTGATCGATGTCGAGCGGCGCGCCAGGCGCCTCGCCGCAATAGAACCACGAAAGCGCGTTGAACAACGGCTTCAGCGAAAAGCGGTCGAGCAAGGCGGCATCACAGGCGAACACGAGATAACTTCGCTCACCGTCGCGCAGCAGCGTAAACGCCCACGGCAGTCCGGCATCCATGCGAAAGGCCCGCGCGCATAAGCCGTCGATCAGCGACAGCGCGGCGGCTTCGTCGCGCGCATCGCGACTGTCGAGATCGATGACGTTCAGTTCCGCGCACACCTCGCGGCGAATGGCCCAGCGCAGGCCCTGCTCGGTTTCGACGAGGCGGTAGGCGAGAGGCCGGCAATACACGACAAGTTGCGCCACGGCGGCGGTCAGACGTGCGACGTCGGGACGGCCGTCGATCCGGTAGACGGCGCAGAGATTGGGACCGGCGGCGTGCGCCAGCGTGCGGGATTGCGTGCGCGTCAACGCAAATGAAGAGTGTTCCAAACGATACCTCGTTGTCGGGATGGACAGGTCCGATCGGCTCGCGTAGCGCCGGCCGCGCGCGGCTCATGACCGCGCTGCGGCGCTTCGCCCGATGGTCCGGTCAAACACGCTATTGACGTGAGGATCGAGTCACCATAGGAAAACTCTTAGAACTCCTGTTATGTGCGGACTAGCGTGAGGACATTTGTTTAAACCCGGCTTATGTCAGGTGGATCGCATCAGACTGAAGCCGCTCATGCATGCGGCAGAAAGGCAATGGAAAGATCGCTGGGCATGGCGTGCGAGCGAACTGGGCCACGTGGCCTGGGATTGCCATACAGGGTGAACGACAATTGAAACCTGGCGCTTTTTGACTACCATCGAGTTAGACCCGTCCCGGTGCTTTCCACGACGATGCTCATCCGCACGCACCACCTTCGCCGCTTGATCGGACGCTTCGCCTCACGCGTGAGCGCGTCTCTATCGCATGCGCAAAACGCGGCGTCGGCATTGACAGCGGCGTTGACGGCCGCTTCGATTCTGACGCTCGCTGCCATGGCAAGCTGCACCATCACGCCGCCGCAACGCCCGCTGATCGTCACGCCGGCGGCGGCCGTCAACAGTGCGACGCTCGATCAGTACCGCAGCGCGGTCGCCAAACGCATCATCGAACGCAACCCTTCCTATGTATTGCGCGGCACGCCGCAAGCGATGCTGCGCTCACTGGTGGTGGTGTCGTTCACGGTGGATCGCGAGGGCCGGGTGCTGGAGTCGTCGGTCTATCGCACCAATGGCGACGACGAAGCCGAAAGCACCGCGCTTGCCACCTTGCGACGCGCTTCGCCATTGCCGCAGCCGCCCGGCAAATTGTTGAACGGCCGTGGCCAGGTCGAATTATTCGAAGACTGGCTGTTCAACGACAACGGCAAATTCCAGTTGCGCGAGTTCGCCTCGCCGCAAGCACAAACCATCGACTGAACGCGACGCCGAAGCGGTTTCCGAACGCTTCTAAACGCAGCGGAAGCGGCGGCATCGCGGCTTCAATGCAGCGCTAAAATCTCGTGCGACCGCTGACGTCTGCCGGCTGCCGTTGTAAGCTGTCGCTTCGTCGCCCGCGCCGAGCATGGCTTTCACCACCCGCGAGACGCGCCGAAGCGCACGAATCTAAACAATGACGCCGCCTGACCATGCGCCGCCCGCATACAATCACGGCGCCCAACGGCATCACGACATAGGAGACCCTGCATGTCCACTTCGCCGATTTCCGCGGCCCAGCCCAATGCGGCCGGGCAGAACAGCAGCGCGCGGATCATCTTCGCGAGCTTTATCGGCACCGCGATCGAGTTCTACGATTTCTACGTCTATGCGACCGCCGCGGCGCTCGTCATCGGACCGGTGTTTTTCCCGCACGGCTCGGCGACCGCCCAGGCTTTATCGGCTTTCGTCACGTTCGGCATCGCGTTCGTCGCGCGGCCGATCGGCTCGTTCCTGTTCGGTCACTTCGGCGACCGGATCGGCCGTAAGTCGACGCTGGTCGCTTCGCTGCTGGTGATGGGTGTGTCGACCACGTTGATCGGTTTCGTGCCCGGCTACGACTCGATCGGCAGCCTTGCGCCGATCCTGTTGTGCGTGCTGCGCTTCGGTCAGGGTATTGGCCTCGGCGGCGAATGGGGCGGCGCGGCGCTGCTCGCCACCGAGAACGCGCCGGCCGGAAAACGCGGCTGGTTCGGGATGTTCCCGCAACTGGGGCCGTCGATCGGGTTTCTCGCCTCCAACGGTCTGTTCTTCGCTTTGGCGCTGTCTTTGAGCGACGAACAATTCCGCAGCTGGGGCTGGCGCGTGCCGTTCCTCGTCAGCGCGGTGCTGGTCGCGCTCGGCTTGTATGTGCGCCTGAAAATCGCCGAGACGCCGGCCTTCCAGGCAGCGATCGAACGCAAGGAGCGTGTGAAGGTGCCGATCGCCACGCTGCTCTCGCAGCATTGGCTGCCGACCCTCCTCGGCGCGCTGGCAATGGTGGTCTGCTACACGCTGTTCTATAACGCCACGACGTTTTCGCTGTCGTACGGCGTGTCGGTGCTGCATATTCCGCGGCCCACTTTCCTCGGCATGCTGTGCATCGCGGTCGTGTTCATGGCGCTCGCCACGCCGCTGTCGGCCTGGGCGAGCGACCGTTATGGGCGCAAGCCGGTGCTGATCGTCGGCATCATCGCGGCGATCCTGTCGGGCTTCACGATGGCGCCGTTGCTCGGCAGCGGACAGACGCCACAGGTGCTGCTGTTCCTCGTGATCGAACTGTTCCTGATGGGGGTGACCTTCGCCCCGATGGGTGCGCTGCTGCCGGAACTCTTTCCGACCAACGTGCGCTATACCGGTGCAGGCGTGTCGTACAACCTCGGCGGGATTCTCGGTGCGTCTGTCGCGCCGTATATCGCGCAGGTGCTGGCCGCGCACGGCGGGTTGCCGTGGGTGGGCGCGTATGTGTCGATCGCTGCGGCCGTCAGCATGATCGGCGTGCTGTGCATGCGCGAAACGCGCGATGCGCGCTTGATGTAAAGGGGCGCGCTGCGTTGATGGTCTGATTGCTTCTTTACCCCGATGCCGCCAGGCGCGCCTTGACGCGCGCTGCGGCCGCATCGGCGGTCGTCCCGCCTTTCTCCCCCGTTTTGCACACTGTGCTGGTAAATCCCTGCCTTGCGCGTCTTTTTGACTTGCCTATACTCGAATCCAATAACCCTATGGCGAGCAGGGAGGCTTTGATGAACATTCATCTCCACAACGCGGACATCGTGATGATCATCGCACTGGCGTTGCTGTGTTCGCTGCTGCTGGCCTTGCGTTTTCGTCCCGCGACGTGGAAGGGCATTGTCGTGGAAGCGCTGGCCGCGAACGCGGCTGCGATCACCGCGGTGATCGCTTTCGAAATGCTGCTCGCCTGAGCGTTCGGAAGCGGCGGCGCCCGGATGGGCGCCGCAAGCCATTAGCGGTAGTAGTAGCCACCGTGATGGTAATAACCACCGCCGCCGTAGTAATAGCCAGGCGCCGGTGCAACGATGCAACCTCCAAGCGCCGTTGCGAGCAGC
Source organism: Paraburkholderia sp. RL17-337-BIB-A (assembly GCF_046025895.1). Classification (NCBI taxonomy): domain Bacteria; kingdom Pseudomonadati; phylum Pseudomonadota; class Betaproteobacteria; order Burkholderiales; family Burkholderiaceae; genus Paraburkholderia; species Paraburkholderia sp. RL17-337-BIB-A. The sequence continues at coordinate 3,431,066 of NZ_JARESY010000001.1, forward strand.
GTGCCTGCGACGAGAGTCAGGATTAAGCGTTTCATATTGTTCTCCTTCGAGTCAGATTCATTCGAGCCGAAACCCCGAATGACTCGATTGAACACGACCCCGCCTCGCGCGAACGTTGCTATTTGTAAGGGAAGATCACCGATGTGTTACACGTCGCGCAGTCCGAAACCGGCTTCGCGCGACGAGGGTGACAAGAGATTCACTTCAGACGAAAACACCGCCTATACTGCTTTGAACATGTGCGCGCCGCACAAGCCCTGCCCGTGGCGGATGCGCGGACAAACGCGATGACTGTGAGCGACTGTGAGTATTGCGTTCGCGTTTCCTGCGCGATAAATGAGCCGGCAACCACGCAAAAGAGATCTCGTGTAGCCAAGTAGGCACTCAACGAAAAGCGACAGATTTAACAGGCGTGTAATGCGCGACGCTTATCTGAACGCAGAGAACGCGCATGCATGCGATGAGCGACAAGCTGCGGGACGCCGATGAGCGGCACACGAATCCGCCGGCACGCGCGCGGCATGCGTTGATGCAGAGACCATTGAACTCGACCGCCGGCCGGCGGTCTCTTTAGAACCAGGCGCGTCACTCGATGTGGCCGCTCGGCGCTTGAGTCAGTTTGTTCATTGCAGCGATTCCTCTCCGCCCGTAGTTCCCCGACACGGGCGTTTTTCGAGGCGTTCCGTGGCAGCGCTTGTTTGATTGGGCGACTGCGCGTCACGCCTCTTTTCTTTTCGCCAAACGGTTGCGCGAAAGCGCAACGAAGCTGCGCTCAGGCGGCGGCCGATCCGTGTTGCGTGGCGTCGATGCGTGGCTCCGTATTCACGTAGGCGATTGCCTCGAGTGCCTCGGCGATCGACGGTACCGAATGACCGTCGCCGATCGAAATGGAGCGGAACGGCGCCTCGATGCCGCAATGCGACGGCGAAGTGGCCACGAAAATCATGACCGTGCGCTTCTGCAATGCATGCGCCAGATGAACGAAGCCGGTATCGGTGCCGACTACTAGCGCGCACGCGTCGATCATCTGCGCGATTTCGGTCACGCTCAGCCTGGGCAGCACGGTCGCGCCCGGCACCTCAGACGCAATCTGCTCCGCCTCGGCTCGCTCGCCTTCCGAGCCCCACGGCAACACCACGCGAAAACCGCGCTGCGCCAACTCGCGACCGACCGTGATCCAATGGGGCACCGGCCACTTCTTGTCGTCTTTGGAGGTGGCGTGAAACAGCGCCGCGACCGGCGCGCTGTCTGCAGCGAACGGAGCAGCAGCTGGGTCGGGCAGGCGCAGATTGTAGACAGCTGGGCCTTCGACCTCATAACCCAGCGCCTCGCCGGCACTGATGCGCATGCCATGCCATGCATTGCACTGCGGACGCGGCCCGAAACGCCCGGTGTAGGCAAATGCGGCGCCCCGCTCTCCCAGATCCTGGGACTGATAGCCAATACGCTTTGACGACCGCGCCAGAAACGCAATGATCGCGCTCTTGTAGACGCCGTGAATGTCGATGATGAAGTCGTAGCGATAGGCGCGCAATTCGGCGATCGACGCCGCAATCGCCTTGAAATCGCCCCAATGCCGCGCTTTCTTGAAGCGGCGCAGCGGCGCGGACAGCACGCGGTCCACGCTCTCGCTCCAATGCACCACTTCGGCGAATGCTTCGTCGGCTGCCCAGTCCACTTCCACGCCGGGAAACGCGCGTTTGATGTCGGCGACGACCGGCAGCGCCTGCACGATATCGCCGAGTGAAGTGACCTTGACGATAAGGACACGCTTCATTGAGGACCTATTAGTTGTTCGAACGTCAAACCATTTTAGCCGACGATTGAAAGAATCTTTGCCCAAGGCGGCAAAGCGCGAATGCGGCCATCAATACAGAGCGTTACATCGCACACTTACGACAGCCCTTTTACAGCATTTCAAAATACTTTCATACCGTTGAACCGATCCAGCGCGCTTTATACTTCACCCTTTGCGTCAGCATGCTCATGTCCTCCGGATCTCCCCTTCTCTCTTCCAGCATCGTGCGTCGCGCGAGACGCCTGTGGCGGCAATACGGCGTCTTCTGGCTCGGCGCGATCGCAGTCGGCCTGGTGGCGGTGCTGTATGCGAGGCTGATCGACTGGGGTTACGGCGAATTCCGCACGATGCAGCAACAGCACGTGTGGGCACCGCTGATCGTCACGCCCGCGGTCGCTGCGCTCGCCGTCTGGCTCACCCGCACCTTCTTCCGCGGCGCCGAAGGCAGCGGCATTCCGCAAGTCATCGCCACCCTGCACGCCAAGCCCGGCGAATACGGCGCGCGGCTGCTGTCGTTCCGGATTCTGTTCGGCAAGATCGCGGTGTCGTTTCTGGCGATTCTCGGCGGCTTCACGATCGGCCGCGAAGGACCGACCGTGCAGGTCGGCGCGGCGCTGATGTTCAATCTGCGGCGGCTGTATCCGCGTTCGAACGCGCAGATCGAACGGCAACTGGTGCTCGCGGGCGCGGCAGCGGGTTTGTCCGCGGCGTTCAATACGCCGTTGGCGGGAATCGTGTTCGCGATCGAGGAACTCACGCGCAGCTTCGAGGCTCGCGCAAGCGGTGTGCTGATTACGGCGATCATCATCGCCGGTGTGATCGCGCTCGCGTTGAACGGCAACTACACCTATTTCGGCACCATTCAGATCGGCGCGCATTTCCCGGATCTGCTGGCGGTGGCCGTCGTGCTCACGGCAATCGTCACCGGTATTGCGGGCGGCGTGTTCGGCTGGCTGCTGCTGAACACCGCGCGCTGGATTCCGGCGCCGCTGCGTCAGTTGCACGGCGAGCGGCCGGTCGCGTTCGCCGCGCTGTGCGGTTTCGTGATCGCGGTGGTCGGCCTCATCTCCGGCGGCACGACTTTCGGCAGCGGCTATGCGGAAGCGCGCGGACTGCTCGATGGGCACGAGCACCTCTCCGTGTTCTATCCGTTTCTGAAGATGATCTCAATGGTCGGCTCGTATCTGCCGGGCATTCCGGGCGGCATCTTTGCGCCGTCGCTGTCGATCGGCGCGGGCTTCGGCAATCTGCTGCACATGGTGTTCAGTTCGATGCAGTTGCCCATGCTGATCGCCCTCGCGATGGTCGGCTATCTGGCCGCCGTCACGCAGTCGCCGATTACGTCGTTCGTGATCGTGATGGAGATGATCGACGGCCACGCGCTGGTGATTTCGCTGATGGCCACCGCGTTGATTGCGAGCCGTGTGGCGCGTTTCTTCGCGCCGCCGTTGTATGAGTCGCTGGCGCAGCGCTATATGGCGCCGCTGCCGCAACCGGCGCCCGCGCCGGAAGTCCCCGAAGTCGAAGCGGCCGAACCAGCGGTGGTCGACGAGATCAACGGTGATGCTTCCACTGACGAAGGCGCCCCGCGCCAATAGACGACGTTAGTAGACGATAGCCGCCGGCGCGCTGCAGAGAGAAAGGCACAACAAGACAGACAGCGCGTGGAACTCGCGTCCGCGCGTCAAATTGAACAGCAGAAAGAACCCGTGGAGAACGGCGCTGACGCGCTCTACCTCGTCACATCACATCGACGAAACGAAGCAGAACGCGCAGCACGTCATGCAGAACCAGCCTGCGGTATTTCGATTTTGACCTCGAGCACTTCGAGGTCATCCTGACGCTCGAGACTCACGCGAATGTCATCGTCGGAAATTTTCACGTACTTCGAAATCACGGCCACCAGTTCGCGTTGTAACGCAGGCAGGTAATCGGCTGGCGCATGGCCGCCGGCGCGCTCGTGCGCGATGATCAACTGCAAGCGTTCCTTCGCTACCGCAGCGGACTTTTTCTTCTCGCCCAGCAAAAACGAAAGAATCGACATTACGTGCGCTCCCCTTACTTGGTGCCGAAGAGGCGCTGCAACAGGCCTGGCTTCTGGTAATCGGTAAAGCGAAGCGATTTCTGCTCGCCGAGGAACCGCGACACGACATCCTTATAAGCTTCGGCGACATCCGTACCGTCCAGGTGCACCGCCGGCAGACCCTGGTTCGACGCATGCAGCACCGCTTCCGATTCCGGAATCACGCCGATCAGATCGATGCGCAAAATTTCCTGGATGTCGGTGAGCGACAGCATTTCGCCTTCGCTCACGCGCTTCGGGTTGTAGCGGGTGATCAGCAGGTGTTCCTTGATCGGCTCCTTGCTTTCGATTGCACGCTTGGTCTTCGACGACAGGATGCCGAGAATGCGGTCCGAGTCGCGCACCGACGAGACTTCCGGGTTCGTCACGATCAGCGCTTCATCGGCGAAGTGCATGGCGAGCAGCGCGCCCGATTCGATACCCGCCGGCGAATCGCAAACGATGAATTCGAAGTCCATCGCGATCAGGTCGTTGATGACCTTCTCGACGCCTTCCATGGTCAGTGCGTCTTTGTCACGCGTCTGCGACGCCGGCAAGATGAACAGGTTCTCGCACTTCTTGTCCTTGATCAGCGCCTGGTTCAGATTGGCTTCGCCCTGAATCACGTTGATCAGGTCATACACCACACGGCGCTCGCAGCCCATGATGAGGTCGAGGTTACGCAGGCCGACGTCGAAGTCGATCACGGCGGTCTTGCTGCCCCGCAATGCGAGGGCCGATGCAAAACTCGCGCTCGTGGTCGTCTTGCCCACACCACCCTTGCCCGAAGTCACCACAATGATTTTTGCCATTACCCTTACCTTGTGTTCGTCAAATTCGTCAATTATGTGCGGCCATCTTTGCCGTGGAACGCCGCTTGCCGTGTACGTTCAGGGCAGCGCGCGCGTCACGTCGATTACGTGAGCCGCAGCGGTTCAATCATCAACTTTTCTTCTTCGAGCCAGATCTGCACCGGCTTGCCGAGCACGTCGGCCGGCAGCGGGGTCTCAGTCGTACGGTAGATGCCCGCGATCGAGATCAGTTCCGGTTCGAGACACGTGCAAAAAATGCGCGCGTCGTGATTGCCCTGCACGCCGGCCAACGCCCGGCCGCGCAGCGGCGCGTAAATGTGGATGTTGCCTTCCGCGATCACTTCCGCGCCGTAGCTCACGAGACCGAGCACGACCAGATCGCCCTTTGCGTAGATGCGCTGGCCCGAGCGCAACGGCTTGTCGACCACCATGGTTTGCGACGACGTGGCGAGGCGCACGGGCTCGGCGGCAGGCGCCGGGTCGACCGCGGCCGCGCTGGCCGGTGTGCCGTTTCCAGGGGGACCGCCGGCGGCAGTGACGGCAGCGGCTGCGAACAGATCGGCCGGCGGCGTGGCCGTCGCGGCGGTGGCTGCCGGTGCCGACGCAGCCGCATGGGCGCCCTCTTCGTCGGCGGACTTGGCGGTGGCGCCGCGGCGATCGCGCGCTTCGAGCAGCGGCAGTGCGGATTCGGCCGCCCACGTCTGCTGCGCGTTGGCGACAATGCCGACCGGGCGCATGCGCACGCTGTCGAGCAGTTGCGCGATGTCGGCGAGCGGCACGCGTTCGTTCTCGGCGAGACGGCGCACGTCGATCGCGACGACGTCGTTAGCGAAAAATTCGGGGGTCGCCTCGAAGCGCCGGGTCAGTTCGGCACGCATCGCGTTGAGGTCGGTTGTCTTGACCACAAACAGAAGTGTGTCGACAGAGCCGCTGCGGAGTTCGAAAAAGGGCGATTTCTTGGGCGACATAGCGTTCGGCAAAAAATTTTGCGTATTTTACAGGCGTCCAGGCGGGCGGCGAGCTTTTTTGCCGAGAGAACGCGCCACCACGGCCTGAATATCCATGACGTGGCCACGCCTCGGCCATTCAGGCCGCGCTCAGGCCGGTCACTTGACCGGTGATTCGGCCGGTCATTGGGCCATGAGCGCTGTAGCGACGCGGATGGGATGTGAGCGGCAGGCTGACGCGCCGCTCGCGGGATCACTGCTGAAATACCTGTGACGTGGTCGGCACGTGGCGCACCAGCAGGCTTTCGGCCTGCTCGGGTGCGCGCGCGACGCGCCGATGCTCGCCGGTCGGACCGAAGCCGAGCGCCTCGTAAAAGCGCATCGCATTGCGATTGGCGTCGGCCAACCACGCGTAGATTTCGACGGCGCCTTCGCCGGCGAGCCAGGCGCTGGCGGTGTCGACCAGCAATTCGCCGCCGCGCAGATGACGCACGGCCGGCGCCACCCACAACTCGCAGACGAACGCGCGGCGCGCCGCGGTGTCGTCGAAATACGCTTCGATCAGTCCTGCCGGATGGCCCTCGGTATAAAGGATAAAAGTGGTGGCGATAAACGAAACAGCGTGTTCGGCGGCGGTGGCGTCGAACGTGGCGGCATCCGCGGACAACGCATCCTCTAGCGTTTCGCCGAAGGCATAGGGCGCCTCCCGCAGCGACGCAGTACGGAGTTCGCGAAAAACGGCGCCCTGATCAGCGGCGATGCGGCGAACGGTCAATGACGGACTCATGCAGACGGAAACCCCTTGAAATCCTAAGGCGTAGCTTTAACCGAACCGGCGCGCGAGTCAAATCCTTATTTGCTGGATCGGACCGTAGCGCAGGCCCGAGGACCCGGAGCCGCGCACCCATGGCGCGGCATTTCGCGCGCCCACCGCCTTGCAAAGCCGGTTCGTGAGGCGCGCTGGCCACTGTGTTCAAGGCGCTTCGTAATCGCCGGTGCCGTCCGGCCATGGCGTGAGCAGCTCGTAGCCCTCCTCGGTCACGGCAATCATATGCTCCCATTGCGCCGACAGCGAGCGGTCTTTGGTGACCACCGTCCAGCCGTCACGTTGCACTGCGGTGTTGGCGCGGCCCGCGTTGATCATCGGCTCGATCGTGAAGACCATGCCCGGCTTCAGGCGCACGCCCTGCCCCGGCTGACCGTAGTGCAAGACTTGCGGGTCTTCGTGGTAGACACGGCCGATGCCGTGCCCGCAGTACTCGCGCACGATCGAGAAGCCGTCGCGCTGCGCGACTTTCTGGATCGCGTAGCCGACGTCGCCCAGCGTGGCGCCCGGCCTGACCTCGCGGATGCCCGCCAGCATCGCTTCATAGGTCGTGTCGATCAGTTGGCGTGCGACCGTGCTCGGCTGACCGACGCAATACATGCGGCTGGTGTCGCCAAAATAGCCGTCTTTGATGATCGCGACGTCGATATTGATGATGTCGCCGTCTTTCAGGATTTCGCCGCGGTTGGGAATGCCGTGGCATACGACCTGGTTGACGGACGTGCAGACGGTTTTCGGAAATCCCAGATAGCCAACGTTTGCGGGAATCGACTTTTGCGTGTTGACGATGTAATCGTTGCACAGGGCGTCGAGCTCGTCGGTGGAGACGCCGGCCTTGACGTGCTCGCCGATCATCGCCAGGACGTCGGCCGCGAGGCGGCCGGAAATGCGCAGCTTGGCGATGTCGTCGGGAGTCTTGTAGGTAATGGCCATGAATTCGGTCGAGGTAAATCAATGTTGACGATCGGCCAATTGTACAGAGGATCGCCGGACGGGCTGCGCGAGCCGGGCTGGAACCGTTCGATGGATGCTGCGCGCGCGGCACCGAGCCGCGTTCGGCGTCGTGCAGCCATGGTCCGTTCAATCACATGCTGCGAGCGCACACAGAAATCTTTTGGGAGGTTTGCATCCGGCAGCGCACGCGCTCCGTAAAGACGATTGAGGACTCACTTCTTCTGCCTGCATCGTCTAGCTCTTCTCAGATGAACGGGGCCTCTTTGCGTCCGCGATTTGCGTTTGTGCATCGTGTGAGTATCCGTTGTCCACGCACATACACTCGCGCGTCCGCGGTATTGGCAGCGAACCATCTGAGGAGCATCGCCATGTCGGAGTCCAGCAATAAATCAGCAGAGCTTATCGACGTACTTGACCGTCGCGTTGAACGGCGCCTGCAGCGTAGGCAGTTTTTCCGCAACGCTGGTGGTTTGGGTCTAGGGTTGGTCGGCGGTACGCTGATCAGTGCGTGCGGTGGAGGTTCCGGCTCGATCGTATCAGCCGCTAGCGCGCCGACCGATGCGGAGATTCTGAACTTCGCGCTGAATCTGGAATACCTCGAATCGCAGTTCTATACGTATGCGACGACCGGATCGGGGCTGCCCGCGAGCATGACCGCCGGCGTCGGCACGATGGGCATGGTGATCCCGGGGCAGCAGGTGCCGTTCCAGGATCCCGTAGTGCAGGCTTACGCGAACGAGATCGCCAACGACGAACGCGAACACGTCAACTTTCTACGCACGGCCTTGGGTAGCGCAGCCGTGGCGATGCCGTCGATCGACATCGGCGGCACCAATCCGACCGGGGCCTTCTCGAACGCGGCGCGGGCGGCGGGACTTGTCGGCGCGGGTGTCGCCTTCAATCCGTATGCGAACGACAACAACTTCCTGCTCGGCGCATTCATCTTCGAAGACGTCGGCGTGACGGCCTATAAGGGCGCTTCGCCTCTCATCACGAACAAGACCTTCCTCGAAGCGGCTGCCGGCATTCTCGCGGCCGAGGCGTATCACGCGGGTCTGGTACGCACGGTGCTGTTTGCAAAAGGCGTCGACACGGCAAGTATCTACACGGCGGCCAACGCGATCTCCGCCGCGCGCGACAGCCTCGACAACAATGGCCACGACGATCAGGGCATCACCGGCGCGACGGCCGGTTCGTCGAACATCGTGCCGCTCGACAGCAACGGACTCGCTTTCAGCCGCGGCTATGGCAACGTGCTCAACATCGTGTATCTGACGAGTTCCATGGCGACCAAGGGTGGCTTCTTCCCGAACGGTGTGAATGGCACGCTCAACATGAGCGCCTGAAACACGCGAAGCTGGGGCTCGTGACCGGCAGCAATCTCGCCGAGTTATGCCGCTCGGCGCTGCCGCGCAGCTATGTGCTCGCGATGTGGTCGCAGACGGTCTGGCAACCGCAAGTTCTCCATGCGCATCGCGCGCGCCCTCACTGCGTCATACCAAGCAAATGCCTGCGCAAAGTCGGCGCGCGCGTCGACGGATCGAGCCAGATGCCGAAAAATGCCCGTGCAAATGCAAGATCGTCGAACTCGCCGGTCATGCGGTCACCGGCATAGAAACGCACGCCCTTATCCGGCAGATACACCGCGCTTAACTGATCTCCCGGCTCCACATCGACGAACGCCTGCATCATATCCGCGCGCCAGCGTGCCAACGTATCCGCCGGAATCGACACGCTCGCAAGACGCTTGATTTCATTCATACCCGCGTCGACGAATCGTTCGCGCTTGATGCCCCGCACGTAAACGATGTGCAGCGCAAAGCGTTCCTCATAGTCGACGGGCACGCGTTCGCTCCACATCTGCGCGCGATAGAGCCTGAAGCCGAACAGGCTGAAATCGCCCTCGCCCACGAGTTTCGCGGACTGCACATCGCCGCGCCAATCCGCGCAGGCGGCCGTTGCCCACAACACCAGCACGATAGCCGCGAGCGCGCGCATGTCAGTCCGCCGAGGCGAGCACGAACTGCATCACGTCCGTGCGCCCTTCGTCGAAACCGGCCTCACAGTACGCCAGATACAGCCGCCACGTCCGCACGAAAATCTCATCGAAGCCTTGCGCGCGGATCGTCTCGAGCTGAGCTTCGAACGCACTGCGCCAGCGGCGCAGCGTCTCGGCGTAATCGCGTCCGAATGTCAACGACGTGCGCGCCGCGAGCTTGCCGCGCCGAGCCGCTTCGACGAACCGCCGCGGACTCGGCAACATGCCGCCCGGAAAAATGAACTCGCGGATGAAGTCACTAGTGGCACGATAGGCGGCGAAGTGCGAGTCGTCGATCGTGATGGTTTGCACGAGCGCGCGTGCGCCCGGCCGCAAACGTTCGCGCAGAATGCGGAAGTACGTCGGCCAGAATTTTTCGCCGACGGCTTCGAACATTTCGATCGACACAATGCCGTCGTACTGGCCGGTCAGCGTACGGTAGTCGCGCAATTCGAGGTGCACGCGCTCACTCAAGTCCGCTTCGCTCACACGCTTCCGGGCGAATTCGAGCTGCGCCGGCGAGATCGTTACGCCGTGCACGTGAATGCCCTGGCGTGCCGCATACATCGCAAAACCGCCCCACCCGCAGCCGATTTCCAGAATGCGCATGCCTTCGCGCAACCCGAGCGTATCGATGATGTGTTGATACTTCGCATGCTGCGCGTCTTCGACCGATTGATGGAAATTGCCGTCGAACAGCGCGCTTGAATACGTGAACGTCGAGTCCAGCCACTGCTCGTAGAACGCGTTGCCGATGTCGTAGTGCGCGTGAATATTGCGCCGGCTGCCCGAGCGGGTATTGGGCCTCAGTTTATGACGCAGCCCGTACCAGAGTTGCGCGAGCCAGCCGCCGTAGACGGTGCGTTGCAGCGCGCGTTCATTGCGGATGGCAACGCGCAACAAGGCGGCCAGATCAGGCGTATCGACCCAGAACGAGCGCCAGGCGTCGGCGAAACCGATGTCGCCTTTGCGCAGAATCGCCCCGCAGGCACGCCAGTCGCGCAACTCCAGACGCGCGCCCGGCGCCGCGTGCGGATCGCCGAACACGCGCTGCTGAGCGTCGGGCGTGATCAGCACCAGATGTCCCACCTGAATCCGTTCGAGCAGAGAGAGAAACAGACGGCCTGACGCGGGGACGGTTCGGTGCCCGCTCACGGTTCTCGAAAGCGCCATGGCTGAATCTCCTCAATCGGACGAAACGGGGCGTGCAGCGGCGGACGCTTGACCAGTTGCGGCGTAATCGGTGGATGCGTCAGTGGATGCATCGGCGGTGCGGCCCGGCGCAGGATGCTTGCCGTAGAACGGCGCTCTTTTGACCGCGAGGCGCAACGCTTGCCAATGAATTCTTGCGACGACGCCGACAGTCAGGAGCGGCTGACGGATCAGCGCGGCGAGTGCTGCCGAACGTGTTAAAGGCTTTAGACGGCCGCCGAGTGCTGTGCGAATCAGAAGCCCGTCGGCGTCACGGTAGTCGATCGAGACGAACGCACTGTTCGGCGTCTCTCTGACGCGAAATTCGTAACTCCCCTCGACGCGGCAAAACGGCGACACGTGCAGCACTTTGCGGCATTTGAGTGTGGTATCAGCCGTGATCGGCGCGTTGCCCGCGGCGCTCAGCAGATAGCTGTGGCGAGCGCCGAAAGTGTTGCGCACCTCCGCCAGAAGTGCACGCAAATGACCGTCGCGGTCGTGGCAAAACCAGAAGCTGACCGGATTGAACGCATAGCCGAATACGCGTGGGAATGCTTGCAGCCAGATCCGGCCGTCCGCCTCTTCGATACCCGCAGCGGATAGTTGCGCGCGCATCCATGTGGCAAGATCGCTGCCGTCACGCGGACCGTGATCGCGCCGGCGTAGGCTCAGCAAACGCCAACGGTCGATGCCGAACCATTCACGATCGAGCGACGCCAAACGATCCAGGTCGCAGCGCACGTAAAACACGGGATACGTAAAGCGATGATGCTTCGGCCGCAGACGCTCGTGCATCACGTTGCCCGTCAAAAGCCAGGCGGCCGGATCGACGTCGGCGCGCGGGGGATTCATAGCTTGGCCCATACCGGCAAAGCGCTGAAAGCGGCGGCCACGCGTAACGCCGATTTCAGTCCGTCTTCGTGAAAACCATAGCCCGTCCACGCGCCCGCGAACCAGGTGCGGCGCTTGCCTTGCAGCGACGGCAAGCGGTGCTGCGCATCGATGGCGGCCAGATCGAACAGCGGATGGTCATAGACGAAGCGGCGCATTTCGGTCCCCGGCGCGGGCTGCGTCACCGGATTGAGCGTGACGACGAGCGGCGTTTTGAATGGCAGCGGCTGGAGTTGGTTGACCAGATAGCTGACACATACCGGATGCGTGCCGTCGACGCCGCGGCTCCCGAGATAATTCCACGCCGACCATACGCGCTGACGACGCGGCAACAGATTCGTATCCGTATGCAGCACGGCGACGTTCGGCTGGTAGCGCACCGCGCCGAGCACGCTGCGCTCGTCCGGGTCGGCGTCTTCGAGCAGCCGCAGCGTGGTCGGCGCGTGGGTGGCGAGCACGAGCGCGTCGAAACGCTCCGCGCCTTTGTCCGTGAAGACGTCGACGCCGTCGGCAGCGCGCCGCACGCCTCTGACCGCGGTGGCGATGCGGACGTCGTCGAGCGTGCCGACGATACGGCGCACATACTCGCGCCCTCCTCCGACCACCGTCTTCCACCGCGGACGGCGGTTCACCTGAAGCAGCGCGTGGTTCAGGCAAAAGCGCAGGAAGGTGGTGGCCGGAAAGGCGAGGATGTCGGCGGTCGCGCTCGACCAGATCGCGGCGGCCATCGGCAACAGATAGTGGCGCTGGAACGCGCCGCCGTAAGCGCCGGCCATCAGCAGTTCGCCCATCGACGCGCGCGTTTGCGTCGCGATCTCCAGGTTCCTCTGCGCGCTGCTGTTGAAACGCAGGATGTCGCGCAGCATGCCGATGAAGGTCGGCGAGAACATATTGCGGCGCTGCGCGAATACCGTGTTCAGGCTGGTGCCGGCCCATTCCAGGCGGCCTTCATCGAGCGAGACTGAAAAGGTCATGTCGCTCGGGTGCGACTCGACGCCCAGTTCGGCGAACAGCGCGACCAGGTTCGGATAGGTACGGTCGTTGAAGACGAGAAAACCGGTGTCGACGGCATGCGTGTGGCCTTCGAGCGCGACGTCCACGGTGTTGGTGTGGCCGCCCGCGTAGCCGGCCGATTCGAACAGGGTGACCTGATGGTTGCGCGCCAGCAGATAGGCGCTGGCTAAACCCGAAATGCCGGCGCCGATGACGGCGACCCGTGCGCCGCGTTGTAGTGGAGAGGTCGGTGCGGGCTGGCTCATGGGCGCGTCTCCCGGTCGGGGGGACGCGCGGTTGGTTAGCGGGGTGTAGCGGGGGTTGTGCGTCCTTGAGGGGATTTACGCAGCGGGGACTGAAACGGATGCAGAGATGGCGGATTTTGCGGGCGTGAAGAAGTTACCGGGTTGCCTGGGTGGTCTCACTGCGTCACATCATTCCGCCTATGCCGCCCGGACTTCCAGTGCCGCCCGTCCCGCCAGAGCCCGTACCCGCACCCGCACCCGCACCCGGCGATACAGTAATCGGATGCGCCGCTCCCATCGTTGTCATAAGCGCGACGGCGGTGGCGTCAGGCTCGCCGTTGGCGTCGATTGCACCGCGAGCGAAGAGCGCTTCGAGATCACTGTCCACGCCTGGCTGACCCACGGAAAATGAGGTGGTCAGAAAGTTGGGAGTAGACAGCGACACACCATAGGTCTGTTGAATATTCTGCACCACGGCGGCCTGCGCGGTCAGCAGGTCGTTCTGATTCGCCAGCGTCTGCTGAAACAGCGTGCTCGCCGGGAAACCGGCGATAAGCCCAGTTTCGTTCATACCGAGCTGCGCCGCCACATACGACAACAACAGGTCAGTTTCCGGTGTGACGTTGTACGTGCCGCCGGCGAACGCAACCGAGTGCAGCACCGTCCCGCTCGATGTCGCGGTAATCATGCACGGCATGACCGCGTGGAGCGTCGCCCGGTAATTTCCGTTTACATCTGCGCCGACCGATATCGAGCCCTGTGCGCAATTGATATTGATCGTCGCGTTCGCGAGCGCCTTGCCGGTTGCTGCCGTACCGGCGAGCGCGACCGTGGACATGCTGCTGGCGCCGGAGCCGCCTCCGCCTCCGCCTCCGCCACAAGCCGCGAACAACGCAGCGGATGCAGTCAGCAGCAGTCCGCTGGCGGATCGAATGACATGCGGTTGTTGAATGCTCATGGAAAGCCTGCCACGGGTTCGGACACGTCGTTTAAACGGTTTGCCGGGGCGGTCTATTCCATTCGTGCGCAAAGATCATTGCTGCGCAGGCGCTAACGGATTGCCGGACATCCGACCCGTGATCACGGATGGCTATCCGGCAGGTTGCGGCGCTCACATTTTTCCGCGACCTCGACATGGCCCAGCACGATCAAGCCACGCTGAACAGCCCTGCCCCGCGCGTGTCGAGTACCTGTGCTCGCCGCTACCTAGACGGGCGCCCGACGCAGACGTTCAACGTTCTCTTCGCGCACTGAAAACCAGAGTGCCAACATGCCGGCTGCCGCCAATGCGCTCGCGAGCACAAACGCCGAGGAATAGCCGGCGCCGTACTGGATCATGAAACCGGTGATGCTCGGTGCCAGAATCCCCGCAAGATTGGCGAGCAGATGGACAAAGCCGCCGGTCGCACCGATCCTTCCGCGCGGCACGATGTCCTGCAGCAAAGACCAGCACGCCTGAGGCGTCATGAAGGCAAACAGGCTCGCAACCGCGATAAGCGACACGGCGGCTGCGAGCGATGTCGCGCGAGATACCAGCAGCACGCAAACGGCCGCCATACCCAGGCCCATGATGATCACCGTCTTTCGCGCGAACAGGACATTTCCGGTGCGCCTGTAAAGTCCGTCGGAGATCAGGCCGCCAAGCACGAATCCGAGCGTCGCGCCGAGCCAGGGCAGGATGCCGACGATGCTCATATGTTTGATGTCGAGATGCTGATAGTCGGTGAAATAGCTAGGCAGCCAGGACAGGAAAAAATACAGCACGTAATTGAAGGCGAAGAATGCCATCGCGACGCCGAGCACCGGCATCGACAACAGGTAACGCATGACGCCGTCGTCTGCCGAAGTGTCAGAGGCGTTCACGACCTGACGATCCGAGGCAATGAGTTGGGCTTCTTCTTGCGAGACCGCCGGGTGATCGGTCGGCTGATCGCGAAAACAACGCCACCAGAACGCCATCCAGACGAAACCGAGCAGTGCGATCACGACGAACGAGACGCGCCAGCCGAACTGCAAGGCAACGAGTCCGACGATCGGCGCGGCGATGGCCGCGCCGAGCGGCTGGCCCGCGTTCGTGATGCCAACCGCGCGACCCGCCTCGCGGCGCGGAAACCAGTTCGAAATCGACTTGTTGGTGGTCGTTCCCATCGGGCCTTCGGCGACACCGAACGCGACGCGCGCGACCATCAACGTCGCATAGTTTCCCGCGAATGCCGTGGCACCGCAGAACACGGACCAGAAACCTGCGGCCAGCATGAACACCTTGCGAGGACCGTAGCGGTCGGCGGCCCATCCGCCGATGAGGCAGAACAGGCAATAGCCGATGAAAAAGCTGCTGAAGAGAATGCCCATCTGCGCGTCGTCGATATGCAGATCGCGTTTGATGATGGGTGCCACGACCGACAACGCGGCGCGATCCAGATAGTTCAACATGCCCGCAAAGAACAGCAGGGCCGCGACCGTCCAGCGGTAGTGGGATTTCATGTCTCCTCCGGTGATACAGAACGTTGATGCCCCGCCGGCAAGGAAGACTCCCTCACGTTCGTGTCAGCTATTGAAAGTGGCGTTGCTGGCGGCTAGGGCGGTGCTCAACTCGTCGCACCGCTGTAATTCATACGTCATCCTACAACGCAGGGACGCCATCTACCGGCAGTGATTGCCCTAGTAGCTCAGTTACGATGAAAACGTTATACGATAACTTATGAAGAACCGTTTGCACTTGTGGTCGAACGGCGACGTGCAGCTTCCGGTTGAAGCATTACCACGGAGCGGCACTGCAACGCCTTGAAAGGCTTTGTCGTAAGCGTAGGAAGGTGCCGGAGCCACTTCTGGTCTCGCTCGACTTCGGCGAGCTAAGGCTCATCTAAGGGGCCGCCGTGACTCCATCCACGACTTGAACGAGTGACGCGTGATCTCGGACAACACGATTTAAACGCCCCTGAAGTTCCAAAGCCCTCGATGCCCGAAAAGCAAAAACCCCCGCAGAGCTTTCGCTTTGCGGGGGTTTTAAAATTTGGCGGAAAGGGTGAGATTCGAACTCACGGTACCCCTAAAGGTACACTGGATTTCGAGTCCAGCGCATTCGACCACTCTGCCACCTTTCCGTGTCTTCCAACTCACAGCAACGTAACTGTTTCGTCAGATCCAAGCGGGTCGTTGCTTGGGAGAGAAAGATTATAGAACAGCTGAATCCGAATTCCAAGCCCCTTGCCAGAATTTTTTAAAGCGACCTGGCAAGCGGTAACAACATCAGCCGCGCATCAACCCGGCATCAATCAAGCCGCCGGCACTTCCAGCCGTTCCACACCACCGAGGTAAGGACGCAGCGCCGCCGGCACCGTCACCGATCCGTCCGCGTTCTGGAAATTCTCCAGCACGGCCACGAGCGTGCGGCCAACCGCCAGACCCGATCCGTTCAGCGTATGCACCAGCTCCGGCTTGCCTTGCGCATTACGGAAACGTGCCTGCATGCGGCGAGCCTGGAACGACTCCGTGTTCGAGCAGCTCGAAATCTCGCGATACGTATTCTGCGCGGGCACCCACACTTCCAGGTCATACGTCTTGGCAGCCGAAAAGCCCATGTCGCCCGTGCACAGCGTGATCACGCGGTACGGCAGTTCAAGCTTCTGCAGGATCGTCTCAGCGTGGCCGACCATCTGTTCCAGCGCGTCATACGATGCTTCCGGCGCGACGATCTGCACCATTTCGACCTTGTCGAACTGATGCTGGCGAATCAGGCCGCGCGTATCGCGGCCATATGAGCCCGCTTCCGAGCGGAAGCACGGCGAATGCGCGGTCAGCTTGATAGGCAGCGTGTCCGCTTCGACGATGCTGTCGCGCACCGTGTTCGTCAGCGAAATCTCCGACGTCGAAATCAGATATTGCGTGACGGTATTCTCGTCACCGCCCTTCTCGACGCGGAACATGTCGTCGGCGAATTTCGGCAGTTGGCCGGTGCCGTACAGAATCTCCGGATTCACGATGTACGGCGTGTACACCTCGGTATAGCCGTGCTGCAGCGTGTGCGTGTCGATCATGAACTGCGCCAGCGCTCGATGCAGCCGCGCAATCTGTCCGCGCAGCAACGTGAAACGCGCGCCCGACAGTTTCGCGCCGGTCTCGAAATCGAGGCCGAGCGGCGTGCCAACGTCGACGTGATCCTTCACCTCGAAATCGAACTGGCGCGGCGTGCCCCAGCGGCGCACTTCGACGTTCCCGGTTTCGTCCTGGCCCTCCGGCACGCTTGCGTGCGGCAGGTTGGGCACGCCAAGCAGCAGGTCGGACAGACGCTTCTGGATATCGTCCAGCCTTGCCGCCGACGCTTTCATCTCGTCGCCGATACCGCCCACTTCGGCCATCAGCGCCGACGTATCCTCGCCCCGCCCCTTCATCCCGCCGATCTGCTTCGACAAAGTATTGCGGCGCGCCTGCATCTCTTCGGTACGGGTCTGGGTGTCGCGGCGTTCCGCTTCGAGCGCGGTAAAGGCCGCGACGTCGAGGGTGTAGCCGCGGTCGGCGAGGCGCTTGGCGACGCCGTCGAGGTCTTTGCGCAGCAGCTGAATGTCGAGCATGGGATGGGGCAGGTATTCGTTGTATGAAGCAGGGATTTTAGCGCACCGGCACGGGCGGCCGGTGCGTTAGATCGTTAAGGGCCGCGCAATGGCGATACAGCATCCGAAACGGCCGCGGCAGCACAAGCGCAGACACTCAGCCCTTTTTAGGCTTGTTCTCGCCGCGCCACTGCGCGTCAAGCTCGGCCAGACGCGCCATCTTGTCGCCAATCTTGCCTTCGAGACCGCGCGGCGTCGGCTCGTACCAATGTGGATCACGCATGTTGTCCGGCAGGTAGGTTTCGCCGGCCGCGTAGGCATCGGGCTCGTCGTGCGCGTAGCGGTATTCATGCCCGTAGCCGAGTTCTTTCATCAGCCTGGTCGGCGCGTTACGCAGATGCACCGGCACGCCGCGCGACTGGTCTTTGCTGACGAAACGGCGTGCCTCGTTGTACGCGTTGTAACCCGCGTTCGACTTCGGCGCGACCGCGAGATAGATGATCGCCTGCGCCAGCGCCAGTTCGCCCTCGGGCGTGCCGAGACGCTCGTAGGTTTCGGCGGCGTCAAGCGCGATGCGGGCCGCGCGCGGGTCGGCGAGGCCGATGTCTTCCCACGCCATCCGCACGATGCGCCGCGCGAGATAACGCGGGTCCGCGCCGCCGTCGAGCATGCGGCAGAACCAGTACAGCGCGCCGTCCGGACTGCTGCCGCGCACCGATTTATGCAACGCGCTGATCTGGTCGTAGAATGCGTCGCCGCCTTTGTCGAAGCGGCGCAGATTTTCCGCCAGAGCGCTACCGAGCAACGCGCCATCGATCTCGGTGGTTTTCTGCTGCGAAGCCGCGCGGGCGACGATTTCGAGGTTGTTCAGCAGCTTGCGGCCGTCGCCGTCGGCGGAGCCGATCAGGGCGTCGCGTGCTTCGTCGGTGAACGTGAGGCCGCCGAGTTCTTTCTGGGCGCGCTCGAGCAGTTCGCGCTGTTCTTCGTCGGTAAGGCTTTTCAGCACGTAGACGGCGGCTCGCGAGAGCAACGCGCTATTCACCTCGAACGATGGATTCTCGGTCGTCGCGCCAACGAACACGAACAGCCCCGACTCGACGTGCGGCAAGAACGCGTCCTGCTGACTCTTGTTGAAGCGATGCACTTCGTCGACGAACACCAGCGTCTGGTGCCCGTTGGCACGATGAATCTGCGCCGTCTCAACCGCTTCGCGGATATCCTTCACGCCAGAAAGCACGGCGGACAACGCGATGAACTCGGCGTGAAACGCGTCGGCCATGAGCCGCGCGAGCGTGGTTTTGCCGACGCCCGGCGGGCCCCAGAGGATCATCGAATGCGCTTCGCCGGATTCGAAGGCGACCCGCAACGGCTTGTTCGGGCCGAGCAGGTGCTTCTGACCGATTACTTCGTCGATATTGCGGGGCCGCAGGCGTTCGGCGAGCGGAACATTGGCACGGGGTTCTTCAAACATGACGTTTTTTGGGGATAATCTCGGCTTTTCCGGACGCGGTCCGTGTGAAGGCGGCGTGCTGCCGGACGGCAAAGCCGGCGCACGGCGGCGCGGGCAACGTGCTGCATTATGACAGTGACGGCGCCTGAGCGACGGCCGCGCCGCGGCTCGACGGTCGCGCGCGGATTGGCCGGCAACGCCGGCGTCGCACGCGGATCTGCAAGCAATATCAACCGCAACTATGTTGTATTGGGCTGGAGTAAGCGCTATGGGACCAGAGTAGCGTGCTATGGGGCCCTAGTAAGCGCTAAAGCGCCAACTCCAGCCGACACGCCAGCTCGAACCGACACGCCAACTCCAGCCAACACGCTAACTCGGATCAACAGGGACACGATTAAATGGCACAAGATCCACTCGCCGGCGATGCCGGCTCCACCTACGCACCGCTCACGCCGGTGCCCGACGCGCGCCGCGCGTTTCGCACCGGCGACGCTTTCGCGCTCTGGTTCTCGCTCGGCATCGGACTGCTGGTCGCGCAGGCGGGCGCGCTGCTAGTGCCGGGGCTGTCGCTGCCGCATGCCTTGCTGGCGATCGTGATCGGCAGCGTGATCGGCGTGGTATTGCTGGCGCTGGCCGGCGTAATCGGCACGGATACGGGGCTCGCGGCAATGTCGTCGCTGCGCCCGACCCTCGGTGTGCGTGGCGCCTCGGTGCCGGCGGTGCTGAACGCGGTGCAACTGGTCGGCTGGGGCTCGTTCGAGGTGATCGTGATGCGCGATTCCGCCGATGCGCTCGCCAAACAGGCCTTCGGTTTCTCGATGCCGCTGATCTGGACGATCGTCTTCGGCCTGCTCGCGACGCTGCTGGCAATCAGCGGCCCGCTGTCGTTCGTGCGCCGGTTTTTGCGCACGTGGGGCATCTGGCTGCTGCTGGCCGGCGCCGCGTGGCTCTCGTGGAATCTGCTGGCGAGACACGATCTGAGCGCGCTGATGCGCCGTCCGGGAACCGGCGAAATGTCGTTCGGCGGCGCTATCGATCTGGTGGTCGCGATGCCGCTCTCATGGCTGCCGCTGATCGCCGACTACACGCGTTTCGGCCGACGCCCAGGCGAAACGTTCCGCGGCACGCTGCTGGGCTATGGCATTGCGAACATCTGGTTTTACGCGCTCGGCGCGATCTACGGTCTCGCGGCGGGCGGTGGCGATGCGCTCCTGACCGGCGCGCTGGCTCAAGCGGGCGGCGGCCTCGCCCTGCTGCTGATCCTGATCGACGAAGTCGACAACGCGTTCGCCGATATCCACTCGGCAGCGGTTTCGACCGGCACGTTCTGGACGCGCAGCAGTGTACCGTTGTTGTCGGCGGCATTCGGCGCGCTGTGCACGGCGATCGCCCTGCTCGTGCCGATGGCGAAGTATCAGAACTTCCTGCTGCTGATCGGCTCGGTGTTCGCGCCGCTGTTCGGCGTGGTGCTGGTGGATCACTTCATCGTGCGCAAGCGTCGCATTGAAGCCGCCGTGCTCGCCGACGTTCGCGGCCGTTATGGCTTCTCGGGCGGCTGGCATCTCAGCGCGTTTATCGCGTGGGCAATCGGGATCGTGTCGTATCAGGCGATCAATCAATGGCTGCCGAATCTGGGCGCTACGTTGCCCGCGTTGGCGATCGGCGCGGTGTGTTATCTGGCGCTGGTGTCGACTCGGAAGACTGCGTACGCGTAAGCGGAGCAAGCATCACCGCAATACAGAAAAGGCCTGCAAATGCAGGCCTTTTCTCTTCATGCGTCATCAACCTTGGTCAGTTCAACCCGCAGTCAACCCGTAGTTCAACCCGCAGTTCAACGCTTCGATGCCCGATACTCGACACCCGGCAACACACACAGCAATTCGAACGCGAGATTCGCGCCGAGCAGCGCGGTCGTGCCGAACGGATCGTACGGCGGCGCCACCTCAACCAGATCGCAGCCGACGATGTTCAGCCCATGCGAGCCGCGAATGATTTCGAGCGCCTGCGGCACCGTCAACCCCGCGATTTCCGGCGTGCCCGTACCCGGCGCGAAGGCCGGATCAATCCCGTCGATGTCGAACGTGATGTACACCGGACCATCGCCCATGCGTTCCCGCACGCGCGCCATCAGCGGCACGAGCGACTGGTTCCAGCACGCCTCGGCCTGCACGACCTCGAAACCCTGATCACGGCACCAGTCGAAATCTTCGGCCGCGTAGCCCGTGCCACGCAGGCCGATCTGCACGACACGGTCGCAATCGAGCAAGCCCTCTTCTACCGCGCGGCGGAACGGCGTGCCGTGCGCGATCTTCTCGCCCATCATCGTGTCGTTGACATCGGCGTGCGCATCCACGTGAATCAGACCGACCTTGCCGTGCTTGCGATGGATCGCGCGCAGGATCGGCAGCGCGATCGTGTGGTCGCCGCCAAGCGTGATCGGCTTGCAGTTGTGCTGGAGGATTTCGTCGTAGGCGGTTTCGATGCGCTTGATCGAATCGTGCAGGTTGTACGGATTGATCGCGACGTCGCCGAGATCGGCCACGCGCAGCGAATCGAACGGCGCGGCGCGCGTTGCCATGTTGTACGGGCGCAGCAGCACCGATTCGCTGCGGATCTGGCGCGGCCCAAAGCGCGCGCCGGTGCGGTTCGACGTGCCGAGATCGAACGGTACCCCGACGAAGCACGCGTCGAACCCTTCGGCCGAGCCGACGTTCGGCAGCCGCATCATGGTCGCGATGCCGCCACAACGGGGCATGGCATTGCCGGACAACGGCTGCGGCCGTTCGCCGGCCTCGGGGGAAATGAAGGAGGAAGTATTCATCGTGTCTCGGCAATGAAAAAGGGGCGCTAGCCCAATGGAGTGCAACCGGCTGAGAGGTCTAATGAAAAAGCGCACCTTGCCGGGGGAATCTCAATTCTTGAGCAGTTTTCCGCAAGTTAAAATACGAACAGAATAAACTTCACATCGATTTGCAGCGATGTATCCTGCCGTATGTTCTCCCAACTTACCGATCTCGACCTGCGGCTGATCCGCGTCTTCCTCGCTATCGTCGACGCCGGCGGCGTCTCGCCGGCCCAAGCCACCCTCAATGTCGGCCAGTCGACCATCAGCACGCAACTCGCCACGCTGGAAACGCGCCTCGGTTACCGGCTGTGCGAACGCGGCCGCGGCGGCTTCAGCCTGACCGCGCGCGGCGAACAATTCATCGACGCGGCTCGCGCCCTGCTCTCCGCGGTCGACACCTTCGGCATGCAGGCGCGCAATGTCGGCCGCAAGCTGGTCGGCACGCTCGATATCGGCATGATCGGCCACACGCCGGTGTCGGCGAGCGCGCGCATCAGCGACGCGATCGGCCGGTTTCGGGCGCGCGATCAGTCGGTGCGGTTTTCGATTCTGGTGCGCTCGCCAGGCGAGCTGGAAGAACTGTTGCTGAACGGGCGGATTCAGATCGGCATCGGCTACTTCTGGCATCGCGTGCCGTCGCTCGAATACACCGAGGTGTTCGCCGAAGATCAGTTCGCGTATTGCGCGAAGGGGCATCCGCTGTTCGCTTCAGCCGGAGACGTGTCACCTGCTGAAGCTGCCGTTCATGAGTGGGCGTGGCGCAGCTATCCGTTGCCCGAAGCCGAAAGTTCGACTACGCCGCAGAACGTCACCGCCGTCGCGGACAACATGGAAGCGGTCGCGATGCTGGTGCTGTCGGGGCATCATCTCGGCTATTTACCCGGGCATTTTGCTGCGCCGTTCGTCAAGCAGGGCTTGTTGGCCGCGTTGAATCCCGCACAGATGCGGTATCGCGTGGCGTTTCATATGGTCACGCGGGCGCGGCAGCATCGGACGGATATCGTTGAAGCATTTATCGACGATATGAAAGCCGCACATCCGGTGCAGATTCTGGAGGTCGATGAGTAGCGGTTCGGCCTGGTCGCCTACGTTCTGAAAACAGACGAGGCAGCAGGTCTGCACAGCGGGTTCAGGTCCCGAAAAGAACGAACGATGCGTCGGGTGTGCAGCGCGATCGGCATGAAAAAAGGCCGCGCTGGATGCGCAGCCTTTCTGCAAATCAACCTACTGCAACAACCCGCTCACCCGTTGATCACATCCGCGCCCTTGGGCACCGTGAACTTGAACGCATCGGCCGGCAGCGGCGGGTTCTTTTGAATGTTCGAGAACGTCAACAACGTTACGTTGCCGAATACGTCATGCAGTTCCATCGCTTCAAGATTGCCATCCTTGAAGCCGATGCCGACGCGCTGAAACTGCGTGTCCTTCGCCTTGGGCGTCAGTTCGAGCCAGTCGATGCCGGCCTTCACGCCCGCATCGTGCAGGGTGAAGTTCTTGTCCAGATCGTTGCTGCCGAACAGGATCGCCGCCGGGCTCGCACCCAGCGCGCCGCCGAGGCTGCGCACCGTCACCTGGTTCAGATCCTTGTCATACACGTAGAGCTTGTCGCCGTCGGCTTGCAGCAGTTGTGCATAGGGCTTCTCGTATTGCCAGATGAACTTGCCGGGACGGGCGAACGTGAACGTCCCGCTCGACGTGCCGGTCTTGCCTGCTGTGGACAACACGCCGCTCGCGCCGCTTGCGCCCTGCGCCTTGCTCGGCGCACGCACTTCCTGCTGCACAAAGGTACCGCGCGCGGAATGCACTTGCGCGACGAATGCCTTCAATTGCTCGGTGCCGCTCGCGAATGCCTGCGACGCGACGAGCATCGACGCACCGATCACCACACTGCCGACGCCACGTACGATCGTGCGCGCGAGTTGGTCGAAACGGCTGGGTTGAGCACTCTGTCGAGCGTGCTGCTGCGCGAAAAGCTGCATGGTGTTTTCTCCCTTGATTGATTGTGTTGAGCGGTCGCGGCGGCCGGCGAATGGCACAGCGGCTGCGAGGGCCGCGGCGCCCAGTTGAACCGCGTGGCGGACGGGCGCGACCGCGGCCTTCATGAGCAGCTTAAGCGCCGAGCCTTAAACGGGCCTTAGATGCTGCGTTTCGCGGCGCCGCTCGTAGCAACAAGCACGTTCCGCGCCGCGGTATTAGCGCCGCGTGGCGCCCTATTCCGCTTCCCGCGCCGGCGCAAGAATCTCGCGATTGCCGTTCGACGACATCGCCGACACCACCCCTGAGTTTTCCATCTGCTCGAGCAAACGCGCCGCGCGGTTATAGCCGATGCGCAAATGCCGCTGCACCAGCGAGATCGACGCACGGCGGTTCTTCAGCACCACGTCGACCGCCTGGTCGTATAACGGGTCCGCCTCGCCGTCGCCCGAGCCGGTTCCCCCGGCTCCCGCGGAGCCTTCGTCGCCCTCGCCCGTCACGCCGCCTTCGAGAATGCCCTCGATATAGTTCGGCTCGCCCTGCTCCTTGAGCTTGTCGACGACGCGGTGCACTTCTTCATCCGACACGAACGCGCCGTGCACCCGCACCGGCAAGCCGCTGCCCGGCGGCAGGTACAGCATGTCGCCCATGCCGAGCAGCGATTCCGCGCCCTGCTGGTCGAGAATCGTGCGCGAGTCGATCTTCGACGACACCTGGAACGCCATCCGCGTCGGCACGTTGGCCTTGATCAGGCCAGTGATCACGTCGACCGACGGACGTTGCGTCGCCAGAATCAGATGGATGCCAGCCGCGCGCGCTTTCTGCGCGATCCGCGCGATCAGCTCTTCGACCTTCTTGCCGACCACCATCATCAGATCGGCGAGTTCGTCGATCACGACGACGATGTTCGGCAGACGCGCCAGCGGTTCCGGATCGTCCGGCGTCAGGCTGAACGGATTCGGCAGTTTCTCTTCGCGCTTCGCGGCTTCGTCGATCTTGTTGTTGTAGCCGGCGAGGTTGCGCACGCCGAGTTTGCTCATCAGCTTGTAGCGGCGCTCCATTTCGGCGACCGCCCAGTTGAGCGCATGCCCCGCCTGGCGCATGTCCGTGACGACCGGACACAGCAAATGCGGAATGCCCTCGTAGACGCTCATTTCGAGCATCTTCGGATCGATCAGGATCATACGGACCTGGTCGGCGCTCGCCTTGTAGAGCAGCGACAGGATCATCGCATTGATACCCACCGACTTGCCCGAACCGGTCGTACCGGCCACCAGCAAGTGCGGCATTTTCGCGAGATCAGCGCACACCGGCTTGCCGCCGATGTCCTTGCCGAGGCCCATGGTCAGCGGCGAAGCCGCGTCCGCATACACCGCCGAGCCGAGAATCTCCGAGAGACTCACGGTCTGACGGCGCTGGTTCGGCAACTCCAGTGCCATGAAATTCTTGCCCGGAATCGTTTCGACCACGCGAATCGACACCAGCGACAGCGAACGCGCCAGGTCCTTCGCCAAACCGACGATCTGACTGCCCTTCACGCCGGTGGCCGGTTCGATTTCGTAACGCGTGACGACCGGGCCCGGATAGGCCGCGACCACGCTCACTTCGACGCCGAAGTCCTTGAGCTTCTTCTCGATCAGACGCGAGGTGAATTCGAGCGTATCGGCGGAAATGGTTTCCTGCGCGGCGGGCGCCGCGTCGAGCAGCGAGATTGGCGGCAAGGTGGAGTCGCCCGGCAGGTCCGTGAACAACGGCACTTGCCGTTCTTTCTCGACGCGCTCCGATTTGGCGGGCGTGACGACCGGCGGCACGATCATGACCGGCTCGTGTTCCTCGATCCGCACGCGGCCCTTTTCGACCTTGCCTTCGCGCTTCACGGCGGCGGCTTCGCCCAATTTACGGTCGCGGCCGGCCTCGCGGCGCAGTTTGGCCAAGGTCACGGCCGAAATGATCGATTCACCGACCCTTTCCGATACCGACAGCCACGAAAAGCGGAAATACAGGGACAAACCGATGCCGAGCACGATCAGCAGCGCCAACGTGCCGCCCGTGAAACCCAGCGCATGCGACACCCCACGCGCGACCGCTTCGCCGATCACACCGCCCGGCGCGCGCGGCAGTTGCACTTTGAGCGACCACATGCGCAGCGCCTCGATACCGTCGCAGGCAAGCAACACCAGCATGAACGCGAACGCGTCCGCGAGCCAGCTGATATCGCGCGGCGCGTCTTCCTGCAGTTCCTCGTGACGGGTGATACGGCGGTAATTGGCGGAGATATGACGGCCGAGCAGCACGATCCACCAGTAGGCGGACAAACCGAACAGCAGCAGCAGGATGTCAGACGTCCACGCGCCAACACGGCCCGCCCAGTTGGCGATGTGGTCGACCTGCGCGGCGTGCGTCCAGCTCGGATCGTGCCGGCTGTAGCTGACGAGCGCCATGAGCAGGAACACGCCGAGCGCGACCTGCAGGATCCAGCGGATTTCGGTGAAAAGGCGCGACATGCGGTGCGGCAATGCCTGCGCGCTCGCGGAATAGGGAGCTTTTGCCATTGATCCTGTTGCTTGTGTGGCCGATTCGCTGCCAGAGTCGCGGCCCGACGCCGCGCCTAGGGCGGCTCCAGACCCGGCCCCGGCTGCCGGGTCCATCGATGCGGCCTATTGTAAACGCAGTGTCGAACGCGAGGCTGTAAATGACGGTAACTTAGCCGATTGGCCTCGTGAAACGCTCCCGCGCCCCACGGCGGTGCTATCGCCACGATCAGAAAGCTTCATGGAGCAGGCCGGCGTGCCGCCCTTTATAATGCCGCTCTGATACCCATCTATAGTTTCAGCTCAAGTCGCGCGGCCTCGCATGGGCGAGCCGGGCGCCGTAAAAGGATTTCGATCATGCCCGCAACTTCCACGAAACACGCCAAGGTTCTGATTCTCGGCTCCGGTCCCGCCGGCTACACGGCAGCGGTCTACGCGGCACGCGCCAACCTGCAGCCGGTGCTCATCACGGGTCTCGCCCAGGGCGGCCAGCTGACGACCACCACCGACGTCGAAAACTGGCCTGCAGACGCGAACGGCGTGCAAGGTCCGGAACTGATGCAGCGCTTCCTGGAGCACGCGGAGCGCTTCAACACGGAAATCATTTTCGACCACATCCACACAGCCAAGCTGGATGAGAAGCCGATCCGCCTGATCGGCGACTCGGGCGAATACACCTGCGACTCGCTGATCATCGCGACCGGCGCGTCGGCGCAGTATCTCAACCTGGATTCCGAAAAAGAATTCATGGGCAAGGGGGTGTCGGCTTGCGCTACCTGCGACGGCTTCTTCTACAAGCAACAACATGTGGCCGTGATTGGCGGTGGCAATACCGCAGTCGAGGAAGCCCTCTATCTTTCCGGCATCGCCAAAAAAGTGACGGTGATCCATCGCCGCGACAAGTTCCGCGCCGAGCCGATCCTGATCGATCGTCTGCTGGCGAAGGAAAAGGAAGGTGTGGTCGAGATCAAGTGGAACAGCACGCTCGACGAAGTCACCGGCGATCAATCCGGCGTGACCGGCATGCGTATCAAGAACACGCAAACCGGCGCAACCACGGACATCGCGCTGCAAGGCATCTTCGTCGCGATCGGCCATCTTCCGAACACGGAGATTTTTGCAGGCCAACTGGAGATGAAGAACGGCTACATCATCACCAAGGGCGGCCTGAACGGTTTCGCCACGGCAACCAACGTGCCGGGCGTGTTCGCCGCGGGCGACGTGCAAGACCACATCTATCGTCAGGCGATCACCAGCGCGGGCACAGGCTGTATGGCCGCGCTCGACGCGCAACGTTATCTGGAAACCCTCGACGAGATTGGCGAGCACGTGATGAGCGCCGAAGCCGACCGCTAAGCCGCAACGGTAAAATGGCGGCTGGGCATGGCCCGGCCGCTTGCTTGATAGAAGGCCGCGGCTGAGAAGCCGACGGCTTTTTTGCTTATTGAAGCGCCGTTTTGCGTTGCGTCTTTGGCACTGCGTCTTTGGCACTGCGTCTTTGGCACTGCGTCTTTGGCGTTACGTCTTTGGCGCGGCGTCTTTGGCCTGCGTCTTCGACGCCGCATTTGCGCCTGCTTGCAGCTTCCCGCCTTCTAGCCGGCGCTTCGTGGCGACGCTCCGCGGCATGTGCCGATGCCCCAAAAGCGTCACGCGATCGATCTACTTTTCTGCGTGTATTAGCGATATGCCGAAGAATCAGCCCCACCCTAACGAACCGAAGCGCGCCCGTGCCGTTGCCAGACCCGCGCCCGAGGCGGCCGCTCCCGTCATCAAACCGAAGATCGAGCCCGCTGCCGGTCTGGCCGGCCTCGGCGCGCTGCGCGACGCGTTAAAGGGCGACGCGCAACGGCGCGAGCGCGAACGTGCGGCGGCAGCGGCCGCGCAGCGCGAAGCGTCGGCGGACGCCAATCTGTTTCGCAGCGAGATCGGCGCCGTTGCGCCGCTGGCAGTCCCGCCGCGCGCGACCTTGCCGCGCAATCCGCCGGCGCCGCTCCCGGTGCAGACCAAACTCGACGAAGAAGCCGTGTTGCACGAAGCGATCTCCGACGAGTTCGATCCCGAGATCCTGCTCGAAACCGACGAAACGCTCTCCTATTGCCGCCCCGGCGTGAGTCGGGAGGTCGTGCGAAAACTGCGCCGTGGCGATTGGATCGTGCAGGCGCAAATCGATCTGCACGGCATGCGTCGCGAGGAAGCACGCGAGGCGCTGGCCGAGTTCATTCGTGAATCGGTGAAGCGCGGCCTGCGGTGTTTGCGCGTGATTCACGGCAAAGGCTTGGGGTCGATCGGCAAAGAGCCCGTTCTGAAGGGAAAAGTACGCGCATGGCTCGTGCAGAAGTCCGAGGTGATCGCCTTCTGTCAGGCGCGTCCGCATGACGGCGGCGCGGGTGCGGTGGTTGTGCTGTTACAGCCGGGCGCCTTGCCGGCTCACGCCAGGCCCCTGACGGAGCCGCGGTGATCCATCCGAGGCTGACACTGGCGCTGGCCATCATGGAGGCGCTGGCTATTTTCGCATACGCGATTTCCGGCTTTATCGAAGCGAAGACCCGGCGGCTCGACGCCGTGGGCACCTTCCTCGTGGCGATCGCGACGGCCTTCGGCGGCGGTACGTTGCGCGACGTGCTGCTCGAGCGGCGGCCCTTCTACTGGGTCGAACATCAGGCTTATCTGATCGCGATCTTCGTGATGTCGTTGTTCGCGCCGACGCTGCTAAAGATGACTTCCCGCCTGCTCTCCGAGCGCGTCTTGCTGGTGGCCGACGCGATCGGGCTGGGCCTGTTCAGCATCTCAGGCACATCGATCGCGCACGACGCACAGATGCCGTGGTTTACATCGGTGATGATGGGAGTGTTGACGGGCGTATTCGGCGGCGTGATTCGCGACGTGTTGTGCAACGAGGTGCCGCTGATTTTGCGCGATTCGCGGCCCTACGCGACGTGTGCTTTTGTAGGGTGTTGGCTGTACGTGCTGCTGGACTACATGAACGTCGATACGGTTTATAGCGTATTGATCGCCACCGCTTTCATCCTGCTCGCGAGGCTGGCGACGTTCAGGTTCGACGTGAGGCTGCCTCACTGAGCCCGGTTCAATGAGTCCGGCGGCGCAACCCCCGGCACCGCCATCTGCTCAAACTGAGCGCTAGCGTCTCGCACTTCCTGATCCGCCTGCGCCCTATGTTTGACGAACTGATAAAACTTCGCCGCACCGATCACATAAATCGCGACGCCAATCAGGACGCAGTGCAAGTTAACGAAACCGCCAAGTGCAACAACGCTGCCCCAAACAGCATACGGCCACAGTTTCGGCTTTCGGGGAATCGACGCCTTGGCGCGCCCGATCCGGGCAACGGCTATTCCCAGCCCTTGCACATCGCCTCGTTGCTCGGCCAGGCGCGCTTCGATCCTATAAATCGCACGCATGGTTTTCTCCTTGTCTGGAAGTGACAGAAAGCCAATGTCTTCCAGCAAGTTGATTGATTCCATCAGCCGTGCAAACTCGGGCTCCAATGCCGAAAAAACATGCGCGTGCTCGGGCAACCTCGTTGCCGTTCTTAGATCCGAACGACCGACGCAGACACCGTGCGAAAAGAAGTACGTCAAAATCGCCGACGACGTTCTGCCCTGGATATTTTCGAGGAATGCCTGGTTTATCTGCTCCCGTTCACCGCCCATTCTGATCTCGCTTTCGTGCTCTTTTGTGCTTCATCAAGACTATTACTTTGCTTGCCTAATCTATACACAGAAGAAGGGGTCCGTCCTTTACGAACAACCCCTAGCAGGCCGGTGAAATACCTCATGTAGCGGTCATCCGGGACGCAGGCGTAAACGTTGAACTGATGTCATCAATGAGAGCGAGATGGAACGGATGCGTGGGCCAGATGGTTTTACCGAGTCAATGTTCACGGTGTTGAAGCTGGACGATTTTGTACCGAAGGACCATCCGTTGCGTCCGATTCGCACCTGGCTCAATGACGCGCTTAAACGCATGGACGATGTGTTCGCGCGGATGTACGAGGCTGATGCGAAAGGAGGTCGGCCGAGCATCGCGCCGGAGAAGCTGGTGCGAGCTCTTTTGCTGCAGGTGCTGTATTCGATTCGTAGCGAGCGCATGCTGGTGGAACAGATTTCCTACAACATGTTGTTCCGCTGGTTCGTCGGCCTGCCGATGGACGGGACCGTGTGGGACCACTCGACGTTCAGCAAGAACCGCGACCGGTTGCTCGAACACGATGTGCTGGTGTTGCTCTTCAACGAGACAGTCGAGACCGCGCGCGAGCGCGGATATCTTTCCGGGGAGCACTTTAGCGTCGACGGTACGTTGATTCAGGCATGGGCCGGGCACAAGAGCTTTGTGCCCAAGGCAAGTCCGGACAAAGACGACACGCCTCCTGACGAACCGCCCGCGCCGAATGACAACTGGCACGGACAGAAGCGCAGTAACGAGACGCACCAATCCACGACGGACGAGCAGGCGCGCCTGTTTCGCAAGAGCAAAGGAACCGGAGCGATGCTCTGTTATATGGGCCACGTGCTGACCGACAACCGGCATGGCCTGGTGGTCAACGCACAGGTGACGCTGGCGACGGGCACCGCCGAGCGCGACGCGGCCGAGCTGATGCTTGCCGATGCCGCAAGTGTTGCGCCGCACGGCATCACGGTCGGCGCGGACAAGAACTACGACACCGCCGGTTTCGTGGCCAGTTGTCGAGCGAACCGTGTGACGCCGCATGTGGCGCAAAACGATGGGCGTCCAGGAGGTTCAGCAATTGACGAGCGAACTACGCGCTGGCCGGGTTACGCGGTCAGCCAGCAAAAACGTAAACGCATTGAGCAGGTGTTCGGATGGGGCAAGACAGTCGGACGAATTCGACAAGCGATGTATCGGGGACTCGAACGCGTAGACCAGCTCTTCGTGCTGACGCAGGTCGGCTACAACCTGACGCGTATGCGCACACTTGCCGGTTGAGGGGCAGGAAGCGATGGATAACACCGATATGGTGAACCCGCGAGTAACGCCGAATGCCCGCAAACGTGTTCCGCGTTTCAAAAGTGCAAACCCAGCATCCGTCGTAATGCATCTGAGCGCATCAACGACGGATATTTCAACGGCCTGCTAGAGCGTGTTAGGCACTTTGTGTGAGACCTGGTATCCTGGCGGGATGAAAAGAGCAGACCGCAAAGGGTATCCGACCGATGTGTCCGACGAAGAATGGAGCTTCGCGGCACCCTATCTGACGCTGATGGACGTTACTGCGCCGCAGCGCAGATACGAGCTGCGCGACATGTTTGATGCGTTGCGCTGGATGGCTCGTGCCGGCGCGCCCTGGAGGATGCTGCCCAATGATTTCCCACCTTGGGAACTGGTGTATCAGCAAACCCAACGCTGGTTACAGGCAGGCTGTTTTGAGCACATGGTCAGCGATCTGCGCTCGGTAATACGCGTGGCACAGGGACGGCAAGGACAGCCCAGCGCCGTTATTCTGGATGGCCGCACGATACAGTCGACCTGCGAGAGCGGCCCGCGTGCGGGCTATGACGGTTATAAACGCAAGCGCGGTAGCAAGGTCCACATTGCAGTGGACACCCTGGGACAGTTGCTGGCGGTACATGTGACACCGGCCAATGAACAGGAGCGCGCGCAGGTAGCAGAGCTTGCGCGTCAGGTCCAGCAGGTAACGGGACACACGGTCAAGGTGGCATTTGCCGATCAGGGATACACGGGCAAAGAGCCTGCGCAGGCCGCACTCGATGAAGGCATTGAACTGCAGGTGATCAAACTGGAGGAAGCGAAAAAGGGCTTTGTACTGCTGCCACGACGGTGGGTGGTCGAGCGCAGCTTTGGCTGGCTCAACCGTTTCCGCCGTCTCGCACGTGATTATGAACGGTTACCCGAAACCCTTGCCGGGCTTCATTTCGTGGTCTTCGCAATGCTCATGCTCGTTCACGCAGTGCCAGTACTTCAAAGTTCCTAACACGCTCTAGCATGACCGGGAGATACTACATTCGCTCGCGTAGCGAATGAACGGTCAATCACGCAATAAAGATTTGACACTTTTCAGGGTATTCGCGCGTGACAAACAACCACAGTCCCATCCGTTTGACGACAGGTCTTCTGGCACTGACGCACTAGCTGCGCCGCGGGTTATCCTGATATTTGATTTACGTACCGACAGAAAAGGGCGCGTTTATGAGATGTCGATTCTCACCAGCCTCATTCGTCGTCTATAAGCCGGGCTCGTGCCGGCGCTGCGCTGCAGCCCGCTCTCTCTGAACCAAAGGTGACCACAATGGTACTGAAACTCTATGCCCACCCTTTCTCGTCGTACTCACAGAAGGTTCTTATTGCATTGTACGAATGCAGCACCCCATTTGAATTCCGCGTTTTGTCGCACGACGATCCGGCAATGATGGCGGAGTTCGCCGCGCTCTGGCCGATCAAGCGCTTTCCCGTGCTGGTCGACGGTAGCCGCACCGTCACGGAGGCGAGCATCATCGTCGAGTATCTCGGCTTGTATCATCCGGGCCCCGTGTCGCTCCTGCCGGCCGATGCCCGCGCCGCGCTGGAAGTGCGCAGCATGGACCGCTTCTTCGACAACTACATCTCCACGCCGCAGCAAAAGATCGTGTACGACAGTCTGCGGGCCGAGCCGGAGCGTGATCCGCGCGCCGTGGCCGAAGCCCGCGCCATGCTCGACACCGCCTACGGCTGGCTCGACAAGGTAATGGCCGAGCGCGAATGGGCGGCCGGCGATATGTTCAGCCTCGCGGATTGCGGCGCCGCGCCATTCCTGTTCTATGCCGACTGGACGCATCGCATCGGCCCGGCGTTTCCCCACGTGCTCGCCTATCGCAAGCGGCTGCTGGCCCGGCCGTCGTTCGCACGCGCGGTCGACGAGGCCCGTCCGTATCGCCCGCTGTTCCCGCTTGGCGCGCCCGATCGGGATTGAGCGCATCGGCGCGGCAAAATCCGGCACAGCGAGACTCAAGAAGGCAAGATGGGACCAATGCGCGAGCAAGCTGATAGGTGGCCCCGTCTGCGTGCCCCGCGGCCCTCCTTGCCACAACATTATTTCCAACCTATACACTTCGTTTCGATACCCACTTCCGCCCATCATTCATAAGGCAAAAACATGGACCGTTTCGAAGCGATGGAGATATTTACGCGTGTGGTCGAAGCGAACAGCTTCACCAAAGTATCCGAATCGCTCGACCTGCCCCGCGCCAAAGTCAGCCGCACCATTCAGGCTCTGGAAGAACACGTCGGTGTGCGGCTTCTGAACCGCTCGACGCGGCAGGTCAGCGTCACCGAAGACGGCGCGCTGTTCTACGAGCGCTGCGTGCGCATCCTCGCCGAAGTCGTCGATGCCGAATCGTCGCTGTCGAACAAGCGCGAACATCCGAGCGGCACGATTCGTGTCGATACATCAGGCACGCTCGCCCGTGCGCTGCTGCTTCCCGCGCTCGACGATTTCTACCGGCAATACCCGGAGATCGACGTGCGGCTTGGCCTCGCGGATCGCAATATCGATCTGATCCAGGACGGCGTGGATTGCGTGATCCGCATGGGTACGCCGGAGGAGTCGAGTCTTGTCGCGCGGCACATTGGCCAGGCGCGGATCGTGACCTGCGCGTCGCCCGCCTATCTCGAGAAACACGGCACGCCGACCACGCTCGACGAGCTCGGCGAGCATCGCGCGGTCAACTACGTTTCCGCACGCAGCGGCAAGACCTTTCCGTTCGAGTACGAGGTGGACGACGAGATCGTCAAGGTCACGCTGAAGAGCGTGCTCGCGGTGAATGACGGCAGCGTCTACATCGGCGCGGCCGTGCTCGGCCACGGCATCATCCAGCCATCGCGCTTCATGGTTGCCGATCTGATCGCACAAGGCGCGCTCAAGGAAATCCTCACGACCTATACGAGCCCGAGCACGCCGCTGTCGATCCTATACGCCCATCGCCGCAATCTGAGTTCACGGCTACGTGCATTCACCGAATGGGTGACCGAACTGGCGCGGAACAATCCGGATCTGCGTATCGCAGACGCTTGACGTCTTGCCGCAGGAGCGCCAGGTGCCAGGTCCGTTGCAAACAAACCGGCCTTGAGCAAATGATAAAAGCCCCATGCGTCTCACAACGCATGGGGCTTTCTTCATCCCGAACCGCTCAGCGAATCACCCGCCTCAGGCAATCCGTTCTTCATTCGACGGATCGAACAACACCGCCTTCGACGCATCGAACAGCAGCGTCGTATTCGTCAGCGGCTGCGGATTCGACGCCGGGTGCACCCGGCTCACAATGCGCTTGCCGTTGACCTGCGCGAACACCAGCGTGTCCGGTCCGGTCGGCTCGATCACGTCGACCTTGACTTCGATCGGCTGCAGCTTCGCATTGTCGCCATGCGCGCCGCGCGCGTCGGTAATCCGCTCCGGGCGCAGGCCCAGAATCACTTCACGCCCCACGTGCGACTTCACCTTCGCGGAGTCGAACGGCAGGTTCAGCACAGCGCGCGCCACACCCGTATCCAGTTCGATGCCGACGCCTGAACCCTGCTCCACCAGCTTGCCCTGGATGAAGTTCATCGGCGGCGCGCCGATGAAGCCGGCCACGAACAGATTCGCTGGCGAGTCGTAGATGTCTTGCGGTGCGCCGAACTGCTGGACGATGCCGTCTTTCATCACCGCGATGCGGTCGCCGAGCGTCATCGCTTCGATCTGATCGTGCGTCACGTAGACGATCGTCGTGCCGAGCCGTTGATGCAGCAGCTTGATTTCCGAACGCATTTCGATGCGCAGCTTCGCGTCGAGGTTCGACAGCGGTTCGTCGAACAGGAACATCACCGGATCGCGCGCGAGCGCACGGCCCATGGCCACGCGCTGACGCTGACCGCCGGACAGCTGACCCGGCTTGCGGTCCAGCAGGTGCGTGATCTGCAGCGTGTTCGACACGCGGTCGACGATCTGCGCCTGCTCCTGCTTCGGCACCTTGCGGATACCCAGGCCGAACGAGATGTTCTCGCGCACCGTCATGGACGGATACAGCGCATACGACTGGAACACCATCGCGATGTCGCGATCTTTCGGCGAGAGGTTGTTCACCGTCTTGCCGTCGATCTGGATCTCGCCCTTGGTCACGGTTTCGAGGCCGGCGATCATATTGAGCAGCGTCGATTTCCCGCAGCCCGAGCCGCCGACGAGAATCAGGAACTGGCCGTCTTCGATGTCGATGTTGACACCCTTCAGAACCGGCACCCCGTTCGGGTAGGTCTTGTACACGTCACGGATGGAAAGGCTTGCCATGCTGTGAATCCTCTTGTCTCTGGTACTGCTTGAAAGCGCCCCCAAACCTGGCACTTCGCGCCAGGCCCCCCGAGGGGGGTCGAGAAAACTTGGGGCGGCCCGGCGTTTTCTCAGGAACGTCTGTCGGATGACGGCGGCGTTTCTTGCACCTGGTGCATGTCGTGCAGGAAACGCCGCCGCAATGCGTATGGTTTAGTCCGGGTTTAGCCCCCGGGTTTAGCCCTTCACTGCGCCCGCCGTCAGACCGCGCACGAAATAGCGTCCGGCGATGATGTAGACGAGCAAGGTCGGCAGGGCGGCGATGATCGCGCCGGCCATGTCCACGTTGTATTCCTTCACGCCGGTCGAGGTGTTCACGAGGTTGTTCAGCGCCACCGTGATCGGCATCGAATCGACGCCTGAGAACACAATCCCGAACAGGAAGTCATTCCAGATCTGCGTGAATTGCCAGATCAGGCACACCATGAAAATCGGCAGCGAAACGGGCATCAGAATCTTCGTGAAGATCGTGAAGAAACCGGCGCCGTCGATCCGCGCGGCCTTCACCAGTTCAGCCGGAATGCTCACGTAGAAGTTGCGGAAGAACATCGTGGTGAAGGCGATACCGTAGATCACGTGCACCACCACCAGACCGGTGGTCGTGTTCGACAGGCCGAGAAAGCCTTCGAAGCGCGCCATCGGCAGCAGGATCGCCTGGAACGGAATGAAACAGCCGACCAGGATCATCGTGAAGATCGGATCCGCGCCACGAAAACGCCAGTGCGTGAGCACATAACCGTTGAACGCGCCGATGATCGACGAAATCAGCACGGCCGGAATCACCATGCGCACCGAGTTCATGAAGAACGGCTGCATGCCGTCGCAACGCACACCCGTACACGCGCCGCTCCATGCCTTGATCCACGGATCGATGGTCCAGTGAGTGGGCGGCGTGAGCAGGTTGCCGGTGCGCAGTTGATCGATGTCCTTGAACGACGTGGACAGCATCACGTACAGCGGAAACAGGAAATACAGGGCGAACAGAATCAAGGCCGCATAAATGACGGCACGGCTGATCGTCATCTTAGGCTGCATTGCGGGTGCTCCTCGATTCCAGATACATCAGCGGCACGAGCACGGCCACGACGGTGGCGAGCATCATCATCGACGATGCCGCGCCGACGCCCAGCTGCCCGCGATTGAACGAAAACGTGTACATGAAAATAGCCGGCAGTGACGAAGACGTACCCGGACCGCCCGCCGTCAACGCGACGACCAGGTCGAAGGTCTTGATCGTGATGTGGCAAAGAATCAGCAACACGGAGAAGAACACCGGGCGCATGCTCGGAATCACGATCTTGCGATAAATGGTGGGCAAGCCTGCGCCGTCCATCTGCGCGGCCTTGAAGATTTCACCGTCGACACCGCGCAGGCCCGCGAGAAACAGCGCCATCACGAAGCCGGTGGATTGCCACACTGCCGCGATCACGACGCAGAAAATCGCCTTGTCGGGGTCGCCGAGCCAGCTGAACGAGAAGCTCGTCCAGCCCCAGTCGTGGAACACTTTCTCGAGACCGACGCTCGGCGTCATGATCCACTGCCACGCGGTACCCGTCACGATGAACGAGAGCGCCATCGGGTACAGGAACACGGCGCGCAGCGCGCCTTCATTGCGGATCTGCTGATCGAGCAGAATCGCGAGGAACAGACCGAGGCCAATACAGATACCGATGAACGGGATGCCGAACCAGCCAAGATTGGCAGCCGAGGTCCAGAACACATCGTTATCGAACAGCTCGCGATAACGATCGAGACCGACAAATTCATAACGTGGCATCAGTCGCGAATTGGACAGCGACAGAAAGCCGGTAATGGCTATGAAGCCGTACACAAAGACAAGGCTGATCACGACGCTGGGTGCGAGCACCAGCTTCGGAATCCAACGATCGGCAAGGGCCGCCATCGGCGACGTGCGGCGGGTCACGGAGGCCGTGGTTTTCCCGTTTCCGCTGATAGAAGCAGTCACTACTCGACTCCTACTGAAACTGTACCGCCGGGGCGCTCACGCATGGAAACCGCGAGGCCGGAACGGCATAGGTGTGACTCGATGAAACCAGGGCCGAACGCTCACCCTAAGTAACGCACCTGCTGCAAGCAAACCAGAAGCGCGCACCCGGCGCCCACGAGGGAACAACCAGGCGCGCCACTTCGCTTACATCACTTACTTCGTCTTCGCTGCCTTCGCGAGCGCTGCGACTGCGCTCTTCGAATCCTGCTGCGAGTTCATGAACTTCGTGACCACGTCCGAGATCGCACCGGCTGCTGCATCCGGTTGCGCCA
This sequence comes from Paraburkholderia sp. RL17-337-BIB-A, assembly GCF_046025895.1. Classification (NCBI taxonomy): domain Bacteria; kingdom Pseudomonadati; phylum Pseudomonadota; class Betaproteobacteria; order Burkholderiales; family Burkholderiaceae; genus Paraburkholderia; species Paraburkholderia sp. RL17-337-BIB-A. Next base: position 3,468,787 of record NZ_JARESY010000001.1, read on the forward strand.
TGCCGTGTGCCAGCGAAGGCACGTAGCCGCCCGACTTGATCGCCACCTGTTCATCTGCGTACGACTTCTTCGCGCAGTCGTCGAACTTGGCCATCGACACGCCCAGACGAACCGGGATCGAACCCTTGTTCAGGCTGAACTGTTCCTGGAAGTCCGGCGTCATGATCGTCTTGGCGAGCGCCAATTGACCCGGCGTCGCAGTCTTCTGGCCCTTCTGCTGGAAGAACACGAACGAGTCGACGTTGAACGTGTACGACTTTTCCGTGCCCGGAACCGCAGCGCAGATGTAGTCCGAGCCCGACTTCTTGCCGGCGTTGGCGAACTCGCCCTTCGCCCAGTCGCCCATGAACTGCATGCCGGCCTTGCCGTTGATGACCATGGCCGTTGCCAGGTTCCAGTCACGGCCCGTGCGGCCCGCGTCGAAGTAACCCTGGATCTTGCGGACCGTGTCGAACACGCCGACCATCTGGTCCGACGTCAGCGTCTTCTCGTCGAGATCAACCAGCGCCTTCTTGTAGAAGCCCGCGCCTTGCGACAGCACGACGTCTTCCCACAGCGTCAGGTCTTGCCACGGCTGACCACCCATCGCGATCGGCTGGATGCCGGCGGCCTTCATCTTGTCGGCCACGGCGAAGAACTCAGGCCACGTGGTCGGCGCCTTGCCGCCTGCCTTGTCCAGCGCTGCCTTGTTGATGTACAGCCAGTTCACGCGGTGCACCGAGAACGGTGCCGCCACGTAATGACCGTCTGCGTGCATGATCTTGTCGATTTCCGGCGGCAGGTTCTTTTTCCAGTCGCCAGCCACCGAGTCGATCGGCACCAGCACGCCTTGCGAAGCCCAGTCCTGGATCAGCGGACCCTTGATCTGCGCAGCGCTCGGCGCGTTGCCCGAGATCACCTGCGTCTTGAGTGCCGTCATGGCAGCCGCACCTGCACCGCCAGCAACCGCGAAGTCCTTCCACGTGTAACCCTGCTTCGTCATGTCGTCCTTGAGGACGCCGACGGCTTTCGATTCACCGCCCGAAGTCCACCAGTGCAACACTTCGACCGACTCGGCAGCTTGCACAGCCGAGACGCCACACATCAGACCCGCGGCGCACAAAGCGCCCATGATCGCGCGAAATTTCATTGCTTATCTCCTCCAGACACCTGAACAAAAAACAAATGGCCCCTGATGTCGCCAGGGTGCTGTGGTTGGTTCAAACAGGCAAAACACTGGGCGATCGAGCACGGTCGGGCGCATGCGTCGAGGCATGTGCCGGCGGACCGATGTCCGGCCGCTGGAAGCTCAAGAGATGAGTGGTTCGGGATGCAACTGACTGTCTCCTCTTTTGATTTTTGCCTGCCCGCGTCGCGCGCGGCAGACTCGAGGTGCCTCGCACGTTAACCCTGACACCCGCTCCGCCCTCCAGCTTTCCGTAAGGTCCGCCGATGGCATGCTGGCACGTGCTCGCACGCAATGTCCGTTAACATGCAGGGGACGCCTGCCGATTCGGGAAAACGTGCATCTTGCCCCACAGCGCACGCTTTTTTCATCGAATTAGCGCTACCTCTTGATTTGGATTGTAGTTAAACTACAATTCAGTGTCAAAAAATATTTTATCGGACTACGGTCGCCCTTTTTCGGTCCCTACGGCGGCCCTCAGGATATCGACGGAGACTCATGCAAACCGATTCAAGTTTCACCTTCGTGCTCTTCGGCGGCACCGGCGATCTGTCGATGCGCAAGATCCTGCCGGCACTGTATGAAGCGCACCGTGCAGGCGGCATGCTGGCTGAGAGTGGCAAGATCGTCGCGGTGGCGCGGCATGTGGCCGATCGGGCTGCCTACCTTGACTGGGTCAATGAGCACGTCAAGCCGCACGTGTCGAAGAACGGTGTGGATGAAACAGCGTGGGCGAGCTTCCTCGCACGTATCGAGTTCGTGAAGATCGATCTCGGCAACCCCGAAGACTTCACGTTGCTGCGCGACGCCTTGAGCGGCCGGCCGGGCATCCGGGTGTTCTATCTGGCCACGGGTCCCTCGCTGTTCGTGCCGATTTGCCGCGCGCTGGCTTCGGTGGGCCTCAACGAAAATTCGCGCATCGTGCTGGAAAAGCCGCTCGGCTACGACCTCAAGTCGTCCAACGCAATTAATGATGCAGTCGGCGAAATTTTCGCTGAAGAACAGATCTACCGGATCGACCACTACCTCGGTAAGGAACCCGTGCAGAACCTGCTTGCGCTGCGTTTCGGCAATGTGCTGTTCGAACCGTTGTGGCGCCGTGAATGGGTGGAAAGCATTCAGATCACGATTGCGGAAGAACTCGGTGTGGAAGCGCGCGGCGACTTCTACGACAACACCGGCGCGTTGCGCGATATGGTGCAGAACCATTTGCTGCAACTGCTTTCCATCGTCGCGATGGAGCCGCCGCATTCGATGGATTCCGACTCGGTACGTGACGAAAAGCTGCGTGTGCTGCGCGCCTTGAAGCCGATCGATCCACGTGACATCAGCAAGATCGCGGTGCGCGGCCAGTATCATGCCGGCGTGATCCGCGGCAACGCGGTGCCGGCGTATGCAACCGAGCCTGGCGTGAAGCCGGACAGCACGACCGAAACCTTCGTCGCCGTGAAGGTGGAAATCGAAAATTGGCGCTGGGCGGGCGTGCCGTTCTTCCTGCGCACCGGCAAGCGCCTCGCGGATCGCGTGGCTGAGATCGTGGTGAATTTTCGTGCGGTGCCACATTCGGCACTCGGCGCATCCGCGCTGCGCGGCGGTGCGAACCGTCTCGTGATCCGCTTGCAGCCGAACGAAACCATTCGCCTTTACTGTCTCGCGAAGCAGCCGGGCGAAGGGATGAACCTTGCCAGCGTCCACCTCGACCTCGCGTTCGACCGGTTCTTCCGCGAAGGGCAGATGGAGGCGTATCAGCGTCTGTTGCTCGACGTCATCAACGGCCGCCTCGCGCTGTTTGTGCGGCGCGATGAGCAGGAAGCGGCATGGCGTTGGGTCGAGCCGATCCTCAACGAATGGGCGGCCTCGAACAAGCCGCCCAAACCGTATGCAGCGGGCACGTGGGGACCCGCCGCGGCGAGCGCGATGCTGGCGCAGCATGACACCTGCTGGCTTGAAGAAGAGAATTGAATTGACTGAACCACGGCGTCGTGCCGTGCCCGATCACGATCCCGATCGAAGCACGGCGCGGCGCCTATAAGACCCACCGACGAGCTGAAAGGAATGGCGCCGGTATCACGAAGGCGCCTGCGAGTCATCCCGCTTGCAGGCATCGCGTGAGAGCAGTACGGCACTTTCCGCAGATCGAACAAGAAAGCAGTACGGAGGAGAAGTGATCGAGCTTCACGCTTTCGACGATCAACGCGCCCAATCCGACGCGTTGGCGAAAGCGGTTGGCGACGCGTTACATGCGTCGCTCGCCGCACAGGCGGCTGCGTCCGCTACCGGCACGTCCGCGACCGGCACGTCCGCAGCGGGCACGCCAAATACCGGCGCGCGCCCGGCGATGCTTGCAGTGTCCGGCGGCACCAGTCCGCGGCCGTTCCTGCAGACCTTGTCCACGCAATCCTTCGACTGGGCGCGCATTGCCGTGACGCTGGTCGACGACCGCTGGGTGCCGGAAACGGACGGTGCGAGCAATTCGCAACTCGTGCACGACACGCTGTTGCAGAATGCCGCGAAGCACGCCGCTTTCTGGCCGCTGGTGGACACCACGCAAGACCTGAACGCGCACGTTGCCGCGCTGAATGCGGATCCGCGCTTCAGCGTGGTGCCGGACGTCGCGATTCTCGGCATGGGCGAAGACGGCCACACCGCGTCGATTTTCGCGGATGCGCCCGAATGGGACCACGCGATCACCACGACTGAGCGCTTCGTGGCCGTGCATCCCGGCAGCGCGCCGCATGCGCGCGTGAGCTGGTCGCTGTCCGCATTGAAAGAAGTGAAGCAGCTGTATTTGCTGATCGCGGGACCGCGAAAGATGGACGTGCTGAATGCCGCCGCCGCTTCGCTACAAAAAAATGCCATCTCGCAGTTGGCAAACGACAAGGGAGTAAGACTCGATGTCTACTGGTGTGCAAAGTAAGGCTGTTCCGGGCGCGGGCCAGCACGCCGACGGACCGAGGCTGCTCGCCGACATCGGCGGCACCAATGCGCGCTTCGCGCTCGAATACAGCCCGGGCGAGATCGCCTCGGTGCAGGTCTATCCGTGCGCCGACTATCCGGGCGTTGCTGAAGTCATCAAGAAGTACCTGAAGGACACCAAGATCGGCCGCGTGAATCATGCGGCGATTGCGATTGCCAATCCGGTCGACGGCGATCAGGTGAGCATGACCAATCACGACTGGAGCTTTTCGATCGAAGCCACGCGCCGCGCGCTCGGCTTCGACACGCTGCTCGTTGTGAACGACTTTACCGCGCTGGCCATGGCGCTGCCTGGCCTGACCGATGCCCAGCGCGTGCAGGTGGGCGGCGGCGCGCGTCGTCCGAACAGCGTGATCGGCCTGCTCGGCCCGGGCACCGGCATGGGCGTGTCCGGCTTGATCCCGGCCGACGACCGCTGGATCGCGCTCGGCAGCGAAGGCGGCCACGCCACGTTCGCGCCGTCTGATGAACGCGAAGATATCGTGTTGCAATACGCGCGCAAGAAGTGGTCGCACGTCTCGTTCGAACGCGTGGCCGCGGGTCCTGGCATCGAAGTGATTTACCGCGCGCTGGCGGGCCGCGACAAGAAGCGGGTGGCGGCGAACGTCGACACCGTCGAGATCGTCAAGCGCGCCATGGAAGGCGAGCCGCTCGCGGCCGAATCCGTTGATGTGTTCTGCGGGATTCTCGGCACCTTCGCCGGCAATATCGCGGTGACGCTCGGCGCATTGGGCGGCATCTATATTGGCGGCGGCGTCGTGCCGCGGCTTGGTGAATTCTTCGCGCGTTCGTCGTTTCGCAAACGGTTCGAGGCGAAGGGCCGCTTCGAAGCATATTTACAGACCGTGCCGACCTACGTGATTACCGCGGAATACCCGGCGTTTCTGGGGGTTTCCGCGATTCTCGCCGAGCAGTTGTCGAACCGCGCGGGCGGCAGTTCATCGGCCGTGTTCGAGCGGATTCGCCAGATGCGCGATGCGCTGACGCCGGCCGAGCGCCGCGTGGCCGATCTCGCGTTGAATCATCCGCGCTCGATCATCAACGATCCGATTGTGGATATCGCGCGCAAGGCCGACGTGAGTCAGCCGACGGTGATCCGCTTTTGCCGTTCGCTCGGCTGCCAGGGCTTGTCGGATTTCAAGTTGAAGCTGGCGACGGGTTTGACCGGCACGATTCCGGTGAGTCATAGCCAGGTGCATCTGGGCGATACCGCGACGGACTTCGGCGCGAAGGTGCTGGACAACACCGTGTCGGCGATTTTGCAGTTGCGCGAGCATTTGAATTTCGACCAGGTCGAGCGGGCGATCGATCTGTTGAACGGCGCGCGGCGGATCGAGTTTTATGGGCTCGGCAATTCGAACATTGTCGCGCAGGATGCGCATTACAAGTTTTTCCGGTTTGGTATTCCGACTATTGCCTACGGCGATCTGTATATGCAGGCGGCTTCCGCCGCGTTGCTTGGCAAGGGTGATGTGATCGTTGCTGTGTCCAAGTCGGGGCGCGCGCCTGAGTTACTGCGGGTGCTGGATGTCGCGATGCAGGCGGGGGCTAAGGTGATTGCTATTACGTCGAGCAATACGCCTTTGGCTAAGCGCGCTACGGTGGCTTTGGAGACCGATCACATTGAAATTCGCGAGTCGCAGTTGTCGATGATTTCGCGGATTTTGCATCTGGTCATGATTGATATTCTTGCCGTTGGTGTGGCGATTCGGCGCGCTGTGCCTAGCGCGGATGTGGCTGAGACGGTCGCTAAGGCGCGGCAGGGGGCTGATGATGATGCTACTGCGGTGCTTGACTGGTTGAGTCATGGGGCGGCTTCTTCGGCACGGGATTAAGGGGGGGTTGGGCCTTCGCGGCGGGGTGTTTTTTCTGGGTGCCAGCGGTGGTGGCCTTTTCTTGATGTGGGTTTTTGGGTTTTTCCTTGAGGTGGGGCTTTGGCTTTTTCCTTGATCTGGGGCTTTGGCCTTTCCTTGATCTGGGTCTTTGGCCTTTCCTTGAATTGATATTGGTCTATTAGTGTTGCCCCTGTGCGGGGCGGCACTTACTTTCTTTGCCGCCGCAAAGAAAGATAAGCAAAGAAAGCGGCTCACACCGCCAGCCCATAAGCGGGTCCCCCGCGCAGCTACGGTAGTGGTGCATCTGGAATCCGTGTTCTCGCACTGAGGTGTACTGTCAACAGCAGACACTCTTTTCTTAAGCCGCCTGTTGTTGTTTGCTGAACGCTTCGGCAAACAACGCTGGCGGAACATTGCCTAGGCGTGAGTGGCGCCGTTGGCGGTTATAAAAGCTTTCGATGTACTCCTGAATTGCCGCCTTCGCGTCGGCACGCGTGGCGTAGCGATGGTGATGTATCAGTTCGTTTTTTAGACTGCCCCAGAAGCTTTCCATCGGAGCATTGTCAAAGCAATTGCCCTTACGCGACATTGAGGCCTGCATGCCGAATTGTTCAACCAGCTTCCGATAGTCATGAGCACAGTATTGACTCCCACGGTCCGAATGATGAATCAAGCCTTTCTCGGGGCGTTTGTTGCGCACAGCACGCCACAGAGCTTGCGCCGTGAGTCCTTGTGTCATGCGCTCACCCATGGCGTATCCAACCAACTCACAGGTGAAGACGTCCTTAATACCGGCGACGTAGAGCCATCCCTCGTCGGTGGCACAATAGGTGATGTCTGTCACCCAGGCTTCGTTTGGCCGCGTTGGCGCGAACGTCTGGTTCAGCAGATTGTCGGCGACAGGCAAGTTGTGATTCGAATTCGTCGTGGCTTTGAATTTGCGCTTCTGCTTACACCGCAGATTGAGCTCTCGGCGCAGGCGAGCGATGCGGTCGCGGCCGGCTATAAAGCCTTGTGCCTCAAGCTCAGGCTTCACGCGTCGCGTGCCATAGGTCTCGCGGCTCTGCTTGTGCACAGCCTTGATGGCGACTTTCAGGCGTTCATCAACCTGCGCACGTGGAGACAGCTTACCTTTAGACCAGACATAGAAGCCGCTGCGCGAAACCTTAAAGGCACGGCACAGGACAGCAATTGGATAATCGAGTCGCATCGTATTCATGACCGCGTATTTGGCAGCGACTCCTGCGCAAAATACGCTGCCGCTTTTTTTACGATATCTCGCTCCATCTTGGTCTCCGCCAGTTCCCTACGTAGTCTGGCTACCTCGGCTTCTAATTCGGCAACCGTACGACTGCCTGGCGCCGTCACGGCGCCATTGCCACGCTTGGCTGCTTTGACCCACGTGGCCAAAGTCCCCATCGGAATGGCAATTCGCTTCGCCGCTTCATCCAGCGTCAGGCCCTGTGCAAGCACAAGCTTTACAGCTTCTTCACGAAGCTCTGGCGTGTATGTTCTTGGTTTCGTCATCTGTGCTCCCATTGATAAAGTTTATCAAAAAGGAGTGTCTTAAAAAGTCAGGCTACCTCACACATTCAACGCGAGTGACACAGCCGTCATACTTCCGGCGGCGCTGCGCGCGCCGAAGGTACTTCATAAAACCAATGGGATGTTTGGACACATCGCCACAGGGCGCTTCATAAAGCCAATGGGTCATTTGGACACATCGCCGCAGAGCACGTCGTAAAACCAACGGGGTGTTTGGATGCATTGCCGCAGAGCACTTTCAACATCCGTGATGTGTTGGTACGTCGGCGAAGGGCACTTCATAAAAACCGTTGGATCCTGGGCACCTTGGCGAGGCTAAGCCGATAGTGCGCGCGGCCCGCAAACAAGACCCGTGGTCCTATGTAGCGCCATCTCGCCGAGGCGAAGCCGACGGCCCCACCACGCCCAACGAAGCCACTGGTTTGGATGATGAACCCTTCCGGCGAGCACGCAGTGCGAGGCGGGAAGCATGACTGCCTGGTCACCAGGGCTGAATGTGCGAGGGCACAGATTCCAGATGCACCACTACCGTGGCTGTGCGGGGGACCCGCTTAAGAATTTGCGGTGTGAGCCGCTTTCTTTGCTTATCTTTCTTTGCGGCGGCAAAGAAAGTAAGTGCCGCCCCGCACAGGGGCAACACTAATAGACCAATATCAATTCACGGAAAGGCCAACACCGCAGGCAAACAGACACTAAGCGCCGCACAGGCAACCAGACCAACCAAAACCCAACGCCGTAGGCAAACAACCAAACGCCCACGCCGCAGGCAATCAGGCCACCACCCAAAAAAGCGATAATAGACCCCACCCGCCGAAGGCAAAAAAGCCCGAACCAACCCCAATGATCATCCGCCCACATCTCCATTGGTTCCGCATGCTGCTAGCCTGGCGAGGCTCCGTCCTCCCGCAACTGCTGCCGCGGCTATCCCTGATTTTCTGCATCGCGCTCGTCGCCGTGGCCGCACACGACCACCTGCTGCCGGTCTCGCTCAACCTCAACAGCACCGCCCCGTTCTCGTTGATAGGCATAGCGCTAGCGGTCTTCCTCGGCTTCCGCAACAACGCCAGCTACGACCGTTGGTGGGAAGCCCGCAAACTATGGGGCCAATTGCTGAACGAATCGCGCTCGCTCACCCGCCAGGCGCTCACGCTGCAAAATAAACAACTGCCGAAGGACGACATCAAGGCGTTCGTCACCGCGCTCGGCGCCCTTCCCCACGCGCTGCGCCACCAGCTTCGCAAGAGCGATCCGCATGCGGACCTCGCGGCGCGCCTGCCCAAGGCGCTTTTCGACCGCGTCATGGCGTCGCGCTACAAACCGGCGACGCTTCTGCTGGTTCTCGGCGAATGGGTGCAGCGTCACGCTCAAACAGGCGCGATCGATCCGATGGCCGTGCTCGCTTTCGATCGGAACCTGAACGGTCTATCGGACGTAATCGGCGGTTGCGAACGCATCGTATCGACGCCGCTGCCCTTCGCCTACTCGGTGATGATTCACCGCACGGTGTATTTCTTCTGTGCGTCCCTGCCGTTCGGGCTGGTCGACAGCATCGGCGTCTTCACGCCGGTTTTCGCCGTGTTCGTGGCGTACACCTTCATGGCGCACGAGGCAATCGCCTCACAGATCGAAGAGCCCTTCGGCACCGACGACAACGACCTCGCGCTCAATACGATGTCGCTCTTTATCGAAGACGCCATGCGCGACCTCCTCGGCGAGCCGGCTTTGGAAATGCCCAAGCCCAAAGAGAATGAAGGCTACATACTCAATTGATGACGTCGCGGCGCAGGCGCGGCCGCGTGGTCAGGGAAGAATGGATACGGCCACGCAGGCTGTGCGCCACGCGTACCGTTAAACGCCCACGCTCATTCGTGGTGGACGGGCGGACAACCCTCAGTCGTTGCCGACCGTCTCCGACAAGCGCTTGAGCGTCGCCACCCGCGCACCGATGATATCGATGCGGCTACGCTCATCGATCAACGGCGTGCTGGCGTCGAGATACGCGGTCCAGGCCTTCTGGGCGCGCGCGAGCGTCGGGCGCGAACGCGCCGGCATCTTCGCTTGCAAGCGACGGTAATAGCGGTTCAGATCGAACATCGCGTGTTCGCAATGCGCGTCCGCGTTACAGGCGCGCGAACGCCGCGGCGGGTCCCCGCCGGCGCTGATCCTGGCCGCGGCGCTGCGCAGCGCCAGTGCGCGATCACGCACCGGCTGCAATTGCATATCGGCTTCGGCCAGCACATACATCGTGCCACGCGTCGTCTCGAACACGGCCGCCAGCAACTGCTTCTCGACATCGCGCGAGGCCTGCCAGCTCGCCTGGCTCTTTTCCCACGGCTTGCGTTGCGCCAGCGGCAATTTCGTCTGAAGCTGCTGCCACGCGCTGTCCAACGCGGCCTTCCAGCCGATCCGCGCGTTGTCCATGCACTGCACCTGCCCCGCCGTCGACGACATATCGCTGCGCGCAAGACAGGTGCGCATCGACGCGTCGATCGGATCGGCGGCGGCGACTTCGGCATGCGCCACTAGCGGCGCGAAGCCGAGCATCGCCGACGCCAAGGCCAGTGCGCCAAATGCGCGCCGCCGGCCGTCAGCACCCAACAGAGACTTCAACATCCTCATCGTCAGGCGCGCACGCAATCGACGAAATATTCGATACGCCCGTTAATGGTTTCGCCGACCAGCCCATGGATATCCGTGTGGAAGCCCGGGAAGCGTTCGTTGAACTCGCGCGCGAACCGCAGATAGTTGACGATAGTCTTGTTGAAGCGCTCGCCCGGAATCAGGAGCGGAATGCCCGGCGGATACGGCGTCAACAGAATCGACGTGACGCGGCCTTCGAGCTCGTCGATCGGTACCCGGTCGATCTCGCGGTGGGCGAGCTTGGCGAATGCATCCGACGGCTTCATCGCGGGCTCCATGCTCGACAGGTACATCTCGGTCGTCAGGCGCGCAATGTCGTTCGCGCGGTAGACGCTGTGGATCTGCTCGCACAGATCGCGCAGGCCGACGCGCTCGTACATCGGATGGTGCGAAACGAATTCGGGCAGCACACGCCACAGCGGCTGGTTGTTGTCGTAGTCGTCCTTGAACTGCTGGAGTTCGGTGACCATCGAATTCCAGCGGCCCTTGGTGATGCCGATCGTGAACATGATGAAGAACGAATACAGCCCGGTCTTCTCGACGATGATGCCGTGCTCGGCCAGATACTTCGTGACGATCGCAGCCGGAATGCCGGACTCGCCAAAGCCGCCGTCCATATCCAGACCCGGCGTGACGATGGTCGCCTTGATCGGGTCGAGCATGTTGAAGCCTTCGGCGAGCGGGCCGAACCCGTGCCACGCGTCGTTCGGGCGCAGCATCCAGTCTTCGCGCGAACCGATGCCTTCTTCCGCGAACTGGTCCGGACCCCACACCTTGAAGAACCAGTCGTCGCCGTATTCGGCGTCGACCTTGGTCATCGCGCGGCGGAAATCCAAAGCTTCCGCGATCGACTCTTCGACCAGCGCGGTGCCGCCCGGCGCTTCCATCATTGCCGCAGCTACGTCGCATGAGGCAATGATCGCGTACTGCGGGCTCGTCGACGTATGCATCAGATACGCTTCGTTGAAGCGATGCTTATCGAAGCGGCTGTTCTTCGAGTCCTGCACGACGATCTGCGAAGCCTGCGAAATACCGGCCAGCAGCTTGTGCGTGGAGTGCGTGGCAAACACCATCGCGCCGATGCGCGGACGGCCCGCGCCGATCGCGTGCATGTCCTGATAGAACTCGTGGAACTCGGCGTGCGGCAGCCACGCTTCGTCGAAGTGCAGCGTGTCGAGCCAGTCGCCGAGCATTTCCTTGATCATCTCGACGTTGTAGATCACGCCGTCATAAGTGCTCTGCGTGATCGTCAGAATCCGCGGCTTCAGCTCCGGATTCCTGGCCAACGCTTCGCGAGCAAACGGATTCGCGAGGATCTTCTTCTTGATGTTTTCCGGTTCGAATTCGCTGCGCGGAATCGGACCGATGATGCCGAAATTGTTACGCGTGGGCGTGAGGAACACCGGAATCGCGCCGGTCATCGTGATCGCGTGCAGGATCGACTTGTGGCAGTTGCGGTCCACCAGCACGATGTCGCCCGGCGCCACCGTGCCGTGCCAGACGATCTTGTTCGAGGTCGACGTGCCGTTCGTCACGAAGAACACGTGGTCGGCGCTGAAGATGCGCGCCGCGTTGCGCTCGGAGGCCGCAATCGGACCGGTATGGTCGAGCAGCTGACCGAGTTCGTCGACGGCATTACACACGTCCGCCCGCAACATGTTCTCGCCGAAGAACTGATGGAACATCTGGCCAAGCGGGCTCTTCAGGAACGCCACGCCGCCCGAGTGCCCCGGGCAATGCCACGAGTAGGAGCCTTCGTCCGCGTACTGCACCAGCTCCTTGAAGAACGGCGGCGCGAGTGAATCAAGATACACCTTGGTCTCGCGGATGATGTGGCGCGCGACAAACTCCGGCGTGTCCTCGAACATGTGGATGAAGCCGTGCAGTTCGCGCAGGATGTCGTTCGGCAGATGGCGCGAGGTGCGCGTTTCGCCGTACAGGAAGATCGGAATATCGGCATTGCGGCGGCGCACTTCAGTCACGAACGCGCGCAATGCGACGATCGCCGCGGCCAGCTCCGGCGTTTCGCCTTCCACTACGACGTTATCGGTGTACGGCAGCAGTTCGTCGTCGTCGATCGACAGGATGAAGCACGACGCGCGGCTCGATTGCTGTGCGAACGAAGTCAGATCGCCGTAGCTCGTCAACCCGAGCACTTCCGCGCCTTCTTTCTCGATAGCTTCGGCCAAAGCCCGGATGCCGGAACCCGAGATATTCTCGGAGCGAAAATCTTCGTCGATGATGACGACGGGAAAACGAAACTTCATGGGCGATTCTCCAAAAAGAACGACCGCTGCGCCTTGCAGGAGCAGCGGTCACCCGAATAGCTGGTGGGTCAGTGCGCTGCCGACGTCACGTCTTAGGCAACGTGACGCCGTGCTGACCTTGATATTTGCCGCCGCGATCCGCGTACGACGTTTCACAAATCTCGTCGCTTTCGAAAAACAGCACCTGGGCGACGCCTTCGTTCGCGTAGATTTTCGCAGGCAAAGGCGTCGTGTTCGAGAATTCGAGCGTGACGTGCCCTTCCCATTCCGGCTCGAACGGCGTCACGTTGACGATGATGCCGCAGCGCGCATAGGTGGACTTGCCCAGACACACGGTCAGGACGCTGCGCGGAATACGGAAATACTCAACCGTGCGGGCCAGCGCGAACGAATTCGGCGGGATGATGCAGACATCGCCCTTGAAGTCGACAAACGACTTCTCGTCAAAGTTCTTCGGATCGACGATGGTCGAGTTGATGTTCGTGAAGATCTTGAATTCGTCGGCGCAGCGGATGTCGTAGCCGTAGCTCGACGTGCCGTAGCTGACAATCTTCCGGCCGTCTTCGGAGACGCGGACCTGATCGGGCGAAAACGGCTCGATCATGTTGTGCGACTCGGCCATGCGCCGGATCCACTTGTCGGATTTGATAGTCATAGGTGAACGCTGCTCGACTTGAGTGACAGATGTGTGACGGGTAACAACCCGGCAAGTACCGGGCCCGTCAGCGAAAAGCGCTTATTTTACGCGATCGTGAGACTGCTGCTGCGGAGATGGCCTGAGCGCCGCCTGCGCTGCCCTCATTGGCGAATCAAACCGCATGCGAGCGCGGGGCCCGCACCATGCGGCGGATACGCATAAGGATCGGTCGCGTCGTGATGTAACAGAACCGCGCGTTGCAACACCGAACGGATACCGTCGAGCGACACGTCCGGCGCAACGATGAAGCCGGTCGCCACGCCGTTCGCGTCCGCGTGGATGTTGCCGAGGTCGCCTTCGACGCGGGCGCCGGCTTTCAGACGCTCGGCGGCCGGCGAAAACACCTGGCCCGCGCTGGAGCCGTCTGCGGCATTGCAATCGCCGCGCTCATGCACTTGCAAGGCATGGTCGCTATTGGGCGGCATGCCCGCGATGTTATAGGTGACCTGCACGCCGTCCGAACGCTCGATGAACGTTACGAGGCCGTGCGCCTGATTGCCCACGGTGGGCAGCAACTGCGCGTCGGCACGCTTTTCCTGTGGCCTCAGGAACGCGCTACAGCCGCATAACAGCACGCTGCTGGCAGCCAGGACGATGAACGCATGCACCGCCTGCCCGTCGATTCGTTTTCCCATGCGATCCTCTTGCCGGCCTGGTGGCCGCCCCTGCGGCCGCCGAGCCGAACCTGTGAAGTCGACATGATACCGCGAGACCCGGCGCAAATTGACGCACTGGCCCCGCTTTGCCCCCTCATCCGAATGGCTACTCAGGTGTTCTGCACGACGATGCTGGGAAACTTCGAGGTCATGTCGCGAGCCCGCTCGGCGATATGGATCGCAACCTTGCGCGCGATCGACCGGTAGATCTCAGCGATACGGCCCTGCGGATCCGCCACGACGGTGGGTGTGCCCGAGTCGGCCTGCTCCCGGATCGCGATATCGAGCGGCAGGCTGCCGAGCACGTCGACACCGTATTCCTTGCCCATCCGCTCGCCGCCGCCCGCGCCGAAGATATGCTCTTCGTGGCCGCAATTCGAGCAGATATGCATCCCCATGTTCTCGACGATGCCGAGGATCGGAATGCCGACCTTCTCGAACATCTTGAGGCCCTTCTTCGCGTCGAGCAGCGCGATGTCCTGCGGCGTCGTGACGATCACGGCGCCGGTCACCGGCACGCGCTGCGACAGGGTCAGCTGGATGTCGCCGGTGCCCGGCGGCATGTCGACGATCAGATAGTCGAGATCTTGCCAGTTGGTCTGCCGCAGCAGCTGTTCGAGCGCCGAGGTAGCCATCGGGCCACGCCACACCATCGGGTTGTCCTGCTCGATCAGAAAGCCAATCGAGTTGGCCTGCAAGCCGTGGCCGGTCATCGGGTTCATCGACTTTTCGTCGGGTGATTCGGGACGGCCGACAATGCCGAGCATCATCGGCAGCGAGGGGCCGTAAATATCCGCATCGAGGATGCCGACCGACGCACCTTCGCTCGCCAGTGCCAGTGCGAGATTCACGGCGGTCGTGCTCTTGCCGACGCCGCCCTTGCCCGACGCCACGGCGACGATATTTTTAACATTCGGCAATAGTTTGACGCCGCGCTGCACCGTGTGTGCGGCGATCTGCTGGGACACCTCGACACGTGCGTCCACCACGCCGGGGACGGCTTTCAGCACGTCGGCGAACTGCGCGCGGATCGCGTCGAACTGCCGCTTGGCCGGATAGCCGAGTACCACTTCGAGGCTAACCGTGTCACCCTCCACGGCCACGTTCTTGATGTTCCTGGCAGCCGCGTACGGCTTGCCCGTGTTGGGGTCAGTGACGGCTGCAAGGGCAGCGTCGACCAAAGCCCGATCAATACTCATTGACACTCCGTGAGGAACACCTGCGGCGCGGCGGAATCCAAGGTCTCGGCCACGCGCCGGAATTTGAAAAAAATTGTTAGGCAGCATTGCTAAAGCCAGGTGTGCCGTGCACCCTTCGGGCAGGCAGCGCACCAAGGGGTCGCATCGCTGGGTACGTCAGTCATCATTGTAGTGGCTGGCGCCAAGCCCTGCCGGAAGACCCTTCTTCACTGTCGGACCGGGACCTGAGAAGACGCAGGATTCTCCTAACGTCGAGTAACACGCTTTACGGCCGCCACGTTTGGCGGATAGTTTCATCGCTTCCACCGTTTACTCGTTTGA
The DNA here is from genome assembly GCF_046025895.1 of Paraburkholderia sp. RL17-337-BIB-A. NCBI lineage: Bacteria > Pseudomonadati > Pseudomonadota > Betaproteobacteria > Burkholderiales > Burkholderiaceae > Paraburkholderia > Paraburkholderia sp. RL17-337-BIB-A. The sequence goes on from NZ_JARESY010000001.1 coordinate 3,484,088, forward strand.
CTCAAGAGAGGAATCAAAAAATGAATGCAAAAATCATGACTCGCCTGGCTGTTTTCGCCGTTGCCGGTTCGTTGCTGGCCGGCTGCGCAACCCAACAGGGTACTGACACGGCTGTCGGCACCGGCGTGGGCGCCGCCACCGGCGCGGCGATCGGCGCGATCTTCGGCGGCGGCAAGGGCGCGGCGATCGGGGCGGGCGCCGGCGCAGCGGTGGGCGGCATCACCGGCTACAACTGGCAAGCCATCCACAACAAGCTGTCGGGTGCGACCAAGGGCACCGGCACGCAGATCACCGAGCAGCCGGACGGCTCGCTCAAGCTGAACATCCCGAGTTCGGTCACGTTCGACACCAACAGCTACGCGATCAAGCCGTCGTTCGCGCCAGTGCTGGATCAGCTCACGCAAACTATGCAGCAGAATCCGGAACTGATCGCCCAGGTGATCGGCTATACGGATAGCACGGGTCAGCCGGCTTACAACCAGACGCTGTCGGTCAACCGCGCGGAAAGCGTGACGGGCTATCTGGGACAACGCGGCGTTGCGCCGCAACGCCTGTCGGCACAAGGCATGGGCCAGAACCAACCGGTCGCTGACAACAACACCGAAGCCGGCCGTGCCGCAAATCGTCGCGTGGAAATCTATCTGCGCGCCACGGCTCAGCACACCACGCAATAACAGCGCGGGCTGAAAGAGGAAGAAACAACCGGGCGCGAAGCGCTTGACGCTGTTTCCACCAGCGTCCGGCAAGCCGTAACAAGCAGACCGAAAAAATCTCGCACGAGAGCGAAAAAAATTTCGAACTCTGCCGAAAATCCGCTGTCTGTCTTTACGGTACGTGGCTGGCGAAGCCGCCGCGTCACCATTCTCCTCTTGTCGTTGTTGCTCCGGGGTTAACAGCCCCGGTTTTTTTTGGGCGCCCGGTTTTCACGCCGTTTTCAAACGCTCCCGCTCCCGCACCCTCCAGCCGGTAGCCATCGTCCCCCGGCAGCGACCAGGCGGCCCAGCCCGCCGCGGGCGCCTGCCCTGCTAGAATCAACGTTTCGTCCCACCGCAGGTTCCCACCATCCTTATGTCAGCACCCGCAACCGATCTCTCCGCAAGCGCGCCGTCGGGCCGTCGCCAGGTTCTCGTCACGTCGGCCCTTCCGTACGCGAATGGGCAAATCCATATTGGCCATCTGGTCGAATATATCCAGACCGATATCTGGGTCCGGACGTTGCGAATGCACGGGCACGAGGTCTACTACGTGGGCGCCGACGACACGCACGGCACGCCGGTCATGCTGCGCGCGGAGAAAGAAGGTCTGACACCGAAGCAGTTGATCGATCGCGTCTGGCAAGAACACAAGCGCGATTTCGACAGCTTCGGGATTTCGTTCGACAATTACTATTCGACCGATTCCGAAGAGAATCGCGTGTTGAGCGAATCGGTCTACCTGGCGCTCAAAGACGCGGGCCTGATCGACGCGCGCGACATCGAACAGGCATACGACCCCGTCAAGGAAATGTTCCTGCCGGACCGCTTCATCAAGGGCGAATGCCCGAAGTGCGGCGCGAAGGATCAATACGGCGACAGCTGCGAAGTATGCGGTTCAACTTACCAGCCCACCGAGCTGGTCAATCCGTATTCGGTCGTCTCTGGCGCCACGCCGATTCGTAAGACCTCGACGCACTACTTCTTTCGCCTGTCCGATCCGCGCTGCGAGAATTTCCTGCGCGAGTGGGTCAGCGGCCTGGCGCAGCCGGAAGCCACCAACAAGATGCGCGAATGGCTCGGCGACGCCGGCGAAGCCAAGCTTGCCGACTGGGACATTTCGCGCGACGCCCCGTACTTCGGCTTCGAAATTCCGGGCGCGCCGGGCAAATATTTCTACGTATGGCTGGACGCGCCGGTCGGCTATTACGCGAGCTTCAAGAACCTCGCCGAAAAGCGCGGCCTCGATTTCGACGCGTGGATTCGTAAAGGCTCGACCGCCGAGCAGTACCACTTCATCGGCAAAGACATTCTGTATTTCCACACGCTGTTCTGGCCGGCCATGCTCGAATTCTCAGGCCACCGCACGCCGACCAACGTGTTCGCGCACGGTTTCCTGACGGTGGACGGTGCGAAGATGTCGAAGTCGCGCGGCACGTTCATCACCGCGCAAAGCGTGATCGACACGGGCCTGAATCCGGAATGGCTGCGCTATTACTTCGCCGCCAAGCTGAACAGCACAATGGAAGATCTCGACCTGAACCTCGACGATTTTCAGGCACGCGTGAACAGCGATCTGGTCGGCAAATACGTGAACATTGCGAGCCGTGCCGCCGGCTTCCTGATCAAGCGTTTCGACGGCCGCGTGCAGGACAGCGCGATGCAGCATCCGCTGCTCGCCACGTTGCGCGCCGCCGTGCCGCAAATCGCCGCGAACTACGAAGCGCGCGAGTACAACCGCGCGCTGCGTCAGACCATGGAACTGGCCGACGCGGTCAATGCGTACGTCGACACCGCCAAGCCATGGGATCAGGCCAAGGACCCGGCAAACGCGGTCGCGTTGCATGAGACCTGCAGCGTGAGCATCGAGGCGTTCCGTCTGCTGTCGCTGGCGCTCAAGCCGGTGCTGCCGAAGCTGGCCGAAGCGGTCGAAGCCTTCCTCGGCATCGAGCCGCTGGTGTGGGCCGACGCGAACGTGCCGTTGAGCTCCACGCGCCCGATCAACGCGTACAAGCACCTGATGACGCGCGTCGATTCGAAGCAGATCGAGGCGCTCCTCGCGGCGAATCGCGAGTCGCTGCAAGCCACGCCGGAAGCGGCGGCGCCGGTGGATGCGAAGACCAGGTCGAAGGCAGCGAAAGGGGCTGCGGCCGAGAAGGATGAGACGCCTGGCATCATCTCGATCGACGACTTCGCAAAGATCGATCTGCGCATCGCGAAGATCGTCGACTGCAAGGCGGTGGAGGGTTCGGACAAGCTGCTGCAACTCACGCTCGACGTCGGCGAAGAGAAGACGCGCAATGTGTTCTCGGGCATCAAGTCGGCGTATCAGCCGGAGCAACTGGTCGGCAAGCTGACGGTGATGGTCGCGAACCTCGCGCCGCGCAAGATGAAGTTCGGTTTGTCGGAAGGGATGGTGCTAGCGGCATCGGCAACTGACGAGAAGGCCGAACCGGGCCTCTACGTGCTGGAGCCGGATAGCGGCGCCAAGCCGGGCATGCGGGTGAAATAAACCGCGGCGCCGAACGCTGCGGGCATCCCCAAACAAAGCGGCACGCTTCAAAGGCGTGCCGCTTTTTCATTTCACGCTGGCTCCGGCACAGAGCGCGATGTGTGGCAGGAAACAACGCCGCTTGCAGACACGGATCGAGCACATCGCGCTGGCCAGGATAGGCGCCCAAGCGCCGGCTCCGGCGCCGACGACTACCGGCCCGACGATTTGTTCAGTGCTGCGGCGGCGCGTATGAGCTTCTTGAAGGCGGTCTCATTTATTTCATCGCCCTCGTGAAAATCGATAGCGCGCCTGGTGTTGCCTTCAAGGCTGGCGTTGAATAGTCCTGAAGGGTCGTCGAGTGAAGCGCCTTTGGCAAAAGTCACCTTCACGGCGCTCTTGTACGTCTCGCCGGTGCAGATCATTCCGTCGTGGTACCAAACCGGAACGCCTCTCCACTTCCACTCCTCAACCACCTCAGGCAGAGCCTGTTTGATGAGCACGCGAAGATCGGAGAGCATCGTGCCCCTCCAGTCGTCCAGTTCCTTGATCCTCGCGTCGATCAGACGGGAAGGGGATTCGTTCTCGGTCGTTGCGCCCTTTTTCATATTGTTCGCACCTCATTCGGTGGTTTCGATCTTGCGAATATATCGATCATCAAACATCCGCGCCAGACTGCTCCATGCGCCGCGGCGCGCGCTGCATTACCCTGGTATGACACCCTCTCTTTTCAATATGCAAAGCTAACCAATATTGAAACCGGCCCGGTATCCACTCACTGACCGGACGTTGCGTCACAACCAGAGGACCCTATCATGCGAGTTGAAGGATATAGCGCAAGCACACTGCCTCTTCCTACTGAGGGAGACGCTTCCTCCCTGCCTTCCCCAGCCGTTGCGCAAAATGCGAAGCCAGATGCGCAGACCGCTGCGAGTCCAGCCGAACCGCCGTCCTCGCCTGATCCGAGGTCGCCGGTTGCACTCCGCGTGCAGCATCTGATTGCTCCGCTGGCCAATGAAACCGCACGTTCGCTCGCCTCGCCAAGCCGCGAACGAGTCGCGCTACCCGCGGCCGCGCCCTCGGCAACCGCACCGGTGCGACAGGGCAAGGCAGGGGAGCAATCGCCGCGATCGGGCCCCGCGAAACGCGGGCTGCCATCCTCGGGGCCGGCGGATCCCCCCCTCCGCCAGTTCGATCCTCAGAACGTACAACCGCCGCCGAATCCCAACATCGGCACTCTTCCGCAAGGGGCGATGCAAGTCCTTTACCGAAATCACCTTATCAACCTGCAAAGCAGCCTCTCGCCGCCTGGTGCGACACCGCAACAGCGGGCCAACTACGCCGACCGGGATTCGCTCTATCGCCCCGCCTCCGCCGCCGACAACGTAACGGCGTTTCATCTGGCGCGACGGGGCAATGCCGATCAAGGCGGCCCGTCGCCGGAACCTGCTGCCGCGCCCTACTTCGGCACGACCATGGCGGTCATGTACCAGGCCGCCAGTAGCCCAGAGGCGGGTAATCTGTACGATGCGGCGGGAATCCTCGCGGCAGCCCACGATGACGGAGGCGCTTCTCAAGCTGGTGTGCTCTCGAACATCGAAAACCTGGAAAGCAACGGGGAATGGAACGGCGACGCGAGAGCACTACCGCACCACATCAGGCATCCTGGCGCGACCGGCCTGCAAAGCGGCGAGGCCTTGGTGAGCGACCTGGAGAGACATTTCTCCACGCCCTACAACCCCTTTGGCGATAGGATGGGACACCCTGAAGCGTTCGCCCTCATCGGTTTTTCGTTCCGCCACACGGCTACTCCGTCAGGAGACAACTCGCTGCCGCCGTTGCCCATTAGCGTCCAACGCCTTCACACCTCGGGCGACTATCGCAACGATACCTATGCGCTGTATCACCCGACCGAAGGCGCCTTCCGCTACCAGAATTTTGATCAGCTAGCCTACGCGCTGACCAACTATTATGCGAACGCCTACCCCGTGATGCGGGGGTTTTCGTCGGCAAGCACGTCGTACTATGCGATGCAAAATGTCGTGCAGCATCCGATGGCGGAGCAACGCCTCGGCGCAGTGGGTGGCGGCTACGGAATCGCGCCTTTTCCGGCCCTCCCGGCGAACCACGCGGAGCCTTCCGCCGATGCCGCGCGGCCTATGCCCATCCCCGTGCCATCCCTCACACCACCGCGGGCGGACTTGCCGCCGCTTCCCGACTTCGACCAGCCGGGGCCGTCGGGCTATCGTCCCCCGCACAACGAACTGAAGCGCAGCGCGGACACCGAAGGCGAGCGTCAACCGATGGCGCTGTACCGCCCTTCCATCACCACACCGGCAGACTTGAAGAAACTCGGCGGTTTCAGCGCCGAGCAGACACCGCTCGGACAGGTCAACCTGGACATGCACGACTTCGACAGTGCAGCCAATCCCTCCGTAATCGACGGCGCCGGCTATCTCGGCACCTTCCGTAAGCTCGAGACGGCGCAGCAGAATCCGGCACTCGTCGACGCAAAGAACGGTTACGTCTACGCGGTCGCGCCCACGCCCAATATGGTCGACGTCAATGCCACACTCGGCACCAATGCCCGCCGCACCGGTACCGGCGAAGTCGCCGCGATGGGCCGCATCGACTACACGCAGATTCGCGGCTGGCAAAAAATGGAGAACGGCAAGCTCGGCAAGTTCATCGCCAACCCGGACTATCGCTGGGACGTCTACGACCAGACCCGCACCGCCGGCGCCCAGCCCCAACTGTCACGCTTCGCCGCCGACAACCCGGCCTGGAGCGACAGTGCGCATCGACCGTTCGCCACCGCCCAGCAGCAGGATGGCAAAACCATCTATGCGCCCACGCAGGAGTCGAACCTGACCCAGGCGAGCTTCTATAACCACGCGCTGGATAAAATCGGCTACCTGAACGACCAGCAGGCCCACGGCCAGGATCATCGGGGACCCATGAAGCTCATCGCCCACAACGGCGCGTACGGCACGCTACAGGCCAACGTCCATACGCCGGCAGGGCAGGTCTTTTCGCCCAACGGCCCCGGAAACACCGACGTCACCGTAACGGACAACGCCGCCGACGTGGACGGTTTTCACACGTTCCGGATGGGCGATGACGGCCGGTTTCACACCAAGGTACTCGGCGAAGACGAAGTCTTGCGGGTGGGCAGCAACGGTTACCTGTATCTCGACTACGCGCCAAAGGATCCGCAAAGCAAGAATGGCGTGTTCCGCTACCTGGACAACCGTCTGATTCACGAAGAGGATCACAAGGTGCTCACCTATTCCCACGCCGGCTATGCATACGTCAGCAGCGACGCCTATGACAGCAGCTATTCACAGTGGAAGCTGACCGACAGCAGCCACACTTCCTATTCGCCGCCGAAAAGCATCAACCTCTACTACGACAACAGTGCGGGCAGCGCGCGAACCCAGTATGAATTCGAAAAAGATCCGGATTCGGCATTGCCCGCTGGCGTCACTTACTTTGCGACGCATGGACCCGACGCATCCAAGACCTATAAAGACACCCGTGCATTCATACGCGAGTCCTCTCGCGATCAGCAGCAGACCGTGGACTGGCTCAATCGCAACCAGGCGGCACTGCTGTTCAGGGACGGCTTCTATCTCGCCGCGACCGGCGAGCACACCCTGGAGGTGCGCAATCTGCAAGGCAATACCATCAGAAGTATTCAAACCGATGCGCCGCCGCAACCCGGCGCGTCCGACATCAAGTCCACGTACCTGGTAGACGATCGGACATGGGCTCGCCTGCAGAGCGAACAGGCGCACCGGGAAAAGTTTGAAGCGCAGAGCAAGGCCGCGTATGCCACGCAATAAACGCGGATGATCGACGCATGGGAACGCCGCGCCAGTGCATCACCGGGCGCGGCATTCCAGACATCACCAGTTGATCCGGTCGAAGCGCCGCGTATAGAGCAGAGCGAGCCCGTCGAACGTGCCGCCATAAGCCGCGACCGACCAATAGCGCGTCAGGTTGACGGTCGCCTTGATCGCATTGCTCGCCGACTGCAGACCCTGCTCGTAGCCGATCACGAGCCACTCGTTGATCGCCTTCGACACCATCACCACTTGCGGATCGGTCAGCCCGACTTCGCTTCGGCCGATCGAAAACTCGTCGAGCCCGAAGGTCTGCGCGATCCGCTTGCCGCTCGCGCTGCCGAGCAAGGCGAGCGCGGTCGTCATGGTGCTCTGCTGACCGAGGTTGTTGCCCTGATCCGTGCCGTGTCCGAACAGCAGCCACGACAGCTTTTCGTTGTCCGGCACGCTCGGCTCGGACACCAGCTTGGCGACCGGGAACTGCACTGTGCCTGTCACCTGCACGCCCGCCTCGACCTGCTGATTGCGGCGCATCGCCAGGATGTTGATACCCGGATTGGCCACCGGACCGTTGAAGGTGAAAAAGCCATTCTCGATGTTGAGCTTGCGGCCAAACGCGGTGTAGGTCGAACCCTGCGTCACGCGGACATTGCCGACCGCCCGCAGCGGCAGGTTCGGCGCGCTCATCGCGGTGATCGTGCCGGTCAGGCCGAGGTCCGCTCCCGAACCACGGAAACGGAAGCTGTTGCCGAGACTGATATCGATATTGGCGCGCGGCGCGAACGGACCGATCGGCTTGTTGGTGCCCGCCACCTGCGGCGGTGGCCGCTCGCCCGCTACGGTGCCGTCCGGACGCACCACCACCACGTCGTCGCCGAGTTTTGGCGCGGATTGCTCCGGCATATCGAACAGCGCGTGATCGACCGCGAATTTGCCGTTGATCGCCATGCCGCCCTCGGCCCCGGCGTTCGCCACGCTCGCGCTGCCCGACAGCGACAGATTGCGGTCCGGCGCTGCGAACAATTCGAGCTTATCCGCGACGATGCTGGCGGTCAGGTCCGGCTGTGCGCCATCCAGACGCACGCGACCGGTGGCGCGCAACGTCCCGCTCGCGCCGTGAAACTCGACCTGCTGAAAATCCACCAGATTTTGCGAGAGCGCGATGCGCACCACGCCGTCCTTCAATTGCACGCCCTGGTCGACCATCGTCGCCGACAAACCGTCGCCGAGCAGCGAACCCGTCAGATTCGGCCTGGCGACGGTACCGCCGAGCGCGAGCTTCAGCGCGAGGTGGCCGTCGAGCAGATAGCTCGGACCGAACAGGCCGCCGGTCGTTTTCAGCGACGGCAAGTTCGCATTCACGTTGCCGCTGAGCGGGCCCTCCTCGTTGACGGTCAGAAAGCCGTCGCGCATCACGAGCGTGGTATGCGCATCGGCGTCGACCACCCCGATCCGGCTGGCCTGCGCATGGACGGTCGCATTCAGGCGGTTGCCGCCGGTGAATTCGGCGCGCGCGGTCATGTCCGTGATGCCCAGCGAGGCCAAACCGCGACCGATTTCGACCGTCACGTCGCCGCCGCGGCGCTTCAGCTGAATATGGCCGCTCGCAGTGCTGCCGAGCGCGAAATCCCAGTCGCCATCGAACACCAGGTCGGTTTTGACGGCGTGCGCCGCACCGGTGATTTCGCGCCGCAGATCTTGCAGCCGCGCGAGGGAAATGTCGGTCAAGGTGCCCGCGGACTGGATCTTGCCGTGGTCGAAGGCGAACGATTTCAAGCTCAGCACCGCGCCTTCGAGTGTGAGGCGTGTCGCGCCGAGCGTCAGGCGGCTCGGCCCAGCGCTCACGGCGAGCGGCGACTCGAGATTGAGCGCCGGTGTGCCGCGGTTCTGCAGGCGCGTCACGGTACCGTCCCAGCGCGTGCCGTCGCGTGCTTCAGTCAGCTTGCCGTTGGCCGCGAGCGTCAAATCGAGCGGGCGGTCCTGCAGCTTGCCCGTGGCCGCCGCCTCCAGCGTATGGTTCGCGCGCGTGCCGGACAGGCGTGCCGTGAGCGTGGTCAGATCGACGCCGCCCGCGCTGAGATCGCGTGCGTCGGTCGTGAAGACGAGCGCGCCGTTCGCACCGTCGCGCAGTTCGGCATGGCCTTCCGCATGACCGATACGATTGCTGCTGAAGACCACACTGTCTGCCTTGTAGTTCAGCACGACATTCGGATGTGCGAACGAGCCGGTGACGTCGCCATCCGCGGCGACGTCACCGGCGAGGCCGAAACCGAGGCGCTCCAACTCGGGCGCATCGACACGGAAACGCAGGCGGTCACCGCGCGCGCCGAAGCTGCCCTGCAAGTCCACCTGATTGCCCGCCACCGAGAGATTCGCGCGGCTCGGCAGAATTCGCGAACCGGCTAGCTGGACCACGCCGCTGCCTGTCAACGGCAGGCCGTCGTATACGCTCGGGCCGAGCTTGAGTTCGGCCTTGGTGGTGAAGACCGGGCCGAGCACACCGGCCGCCGTGAGCGTGCCGTTTACGCGTGCCTCGATCTTGCGGGCCGGCGGCGCTTTGGACGCCTTGGGTGGCACCTTGCGCTGGACGACTTCTGCCTTCACTGTCGCCTTGACCGTGTTCTTGACCACCGCCGCGGCCTTGTCGCCAGGCGCCGCGCTTTTGGCGCCGGCCGTACTGCCCGCGAGGGTGGTTGCTTGGGCTGCTTGGGCTGCTTGGGTTGCCTGGGTTGCCTGGGTTGCCTGGGTTGCCTGGGTGGCTTGGGTGGCTTGGGTGGCCTTGGCCTTCGTGGCCTTAGTCGCCTTAGTCGCCTTGGCGGTCCCTGCCGCCGTGGTTACCGGCGTGCGGGACGGCATCTGCGAAGCCAGCGTCAACGGATCGAAATCCGTCAGTTGCGCTTTCAGGTTGTAGGTCGAATTCGCGTCGTGCTTAAGCGCGCCGGACAGATCGATGCGGCCTTTTCCCGACGTGATCCGCACGTCGTTGAAGCTCATTCGCGCCGGGTCGAAGGTCACCTTGCCTTGGGCGCGCAGCCCCGCTTTCGGGTCGGCGAGGTCGAGGGTCAGGCTTTGCACGTCGTCGTTCAGACGGATGCCGATCGGACCGGAAAGCTGGGTCGGCCGCACGGTCGCTTCGAGCGCGTTCAGGTCGAGCCCGGCCACGTGCAGGTCGAACTGGCCGCGCTTGCCGGTCAGCGCGCCGCCGCCGGTGAGCGTGGCGCTCTTCACCAGCCGTACGTTCAGGTTCGAGATGCGCTGCGCCTGGGCGTCGAGGCGCACGTCGGTTTGCGCGTCGATCAAAGGCAGCAGGTTCTGGTCGATTGCACCGGGTTTGGCGTTGACGATCGAGACATGACCGGCGACGACGAAACCCGCTGCGCCTTTTTCTGTCGCGTCGGTGTTGACGCCGCCTTTGCCGTTTTTGACAACGTGCCGCTCGGCAATGCCGGAAGCGTTGTTCGGGGCAGCGCTAGTGGCACTACTGGTGCTGCCAGCACTCGCGTTACCGGCACTACTGTTGGTGCTGCCAGCATTGCCGGCACTCGCGGTGCCGGAAGCGCCGGCGGGACTCGCCGCCCCTGTCGCGCGAGCGCCACTCACCCCGCTCGCCCCACTAGCCGCGCCCAATATCACCGCCCCTGCCGCACCCTGCCCCACCGGCGCAAGTTCCGCCCGCACCGCCAGGTCCGCCAGCGGCGCACCCGGCGCAAATGCCTGCGGATTGACGTGATCGAAAGTCAGCGTGGCGCGTTGCAACGGCACGTCGCCGAATGGCGTGGCCTCGACCCGTGCATGGCCGGCGAGCTTCATGCCGCTGGCATCGAGTTCGGCAATGAGATTTTCCAGCGAGCCGCTCAGATGGCCGCCCACCTGCACCGCCTCGTTGTTGACCTTGCCGGAATAGCCGACGTCGCCAGTCAACGGAAACGGCCGCACCCCGTCGAGCCTGGCCGCCGCCGTCAGCGCGCCGAACGGCGTGTCCAACCGTTCGATCGCGGCTTCGTGGTGCCGGCCGTCACTGCGGCCGTGGAACATGAAGCGGGAAAGCTCGGTCGTCGACCCGCCCTGGCGCAACAGCAGTTTGTCGACCTGCACATCGCGCACCTCGAGTTGCATCGGCAAGCGCAGGTCTTGCGGCAGTTTCAGCGGTCCGCTGCTGCTCGACGACGAAGCGCCGACACGGGCGTCGATCGTACCGATATGCAGATAATCGATCGCGAAGCGCCAGGGCTTGCGCGAAAGTGCCCAGCGGCCGGCCACGCGGTCGATCTGGATATCGGTGCCGCTGCCGTCGAGACTGCGCCAGCGCACCTGCCGCAGTTGCACGCCGGTCGAAAGCGCACCGCTGTCCAGAGTGCCGGTCAGTTTGCCGCCGAGCAGCTTGACGGCCGCCTGCCACGCGTAGGCAGTCCCGCGCTCGGTCGTCAGCGCGCCGTACAGCAGGCCGATTGCCACGGCAACCAGCAACACCAGCACGGCCACCGTCCACACAAGCGTTTTCAGCAGCAGGCGGCCGCGACGGCGTTTCGGCTGCGGCGCGTCAGGCGGAGGCTGCTGTCCGGGCGGCGGTCCAGGCGGATGAGCGCCGGGCGGCTGCGCGGGTGGTTGGGCGGAAACGTCCGTGGTCATGCGTGGATCATGTAAGCGCAGGTTTCCATCAGAAGGCGATGCCGAGCGTCAGGTACGGCCGCACGCTCCTGTTGCGGATGCCGTAGGCGACGTCGACATTGACCGGGCCAACCGGGCTGCGCCAACGCGCCCCGACACCGACGCCGGGATAAAAGACTTTCTCGCCCCAGGTATCGGTAGCCGTACCGACGTCGAAGAACGCGGCTGCGCCCCAGTCGTGCGTGAACCAGTGCTGATATTCGGCCGACGCCGTCACGAGATACTTGGTAGGCAGCACCGACCCGTCGACGTTGTTACCGATGCTCTCATAGCTGTAGCCACGTATCGAATTCGACCCACCCGCGCGGAACAGCAGCGAAGCCGGAATCCCGCTCGAACTGCCGCTCGTGAACACGCCGCCGAGTTCGGCACGGAACAGCACGAGGTCTTCCTTGCCGATCGGCAGGTACTGCTGGCCGCGGGCGTAGCCGCGCACGAACGTCTGATCGGTCAGCACGCCTTTGACCGCGAAGCCCGCTTCGACGTGAATCAGGTTGCCCGAACGCGGAAACAGCGGGTCGTCGGTATTGCGGCGGGTCCACGACCATGACGGCACCAGGGCGCGGCTGGTGGTCGGCGCGATCGCGTTCTGGTCGAGCCGGTCCTGGTAGTAAAGGATCGCGTAGTTGTAGTCGATGAATTGCGACGTACGGGCCCGCTGCACGCCGCCGCGAATACTGTAGATGCGGGTGTCGGAGACGTCGGTCGTGGTGTAGGAAGCCAGCACGCTGTTGGTCCATGCGCGCGACCCCGGCGGCATCGCGAGTTGAATCTGTCCGTACTGCTGGATCTGGTCGATGCGTCCGCTGATCGTGAACGGCCACGCCTTGCCGAACGTGTCGAGATACGAGTACGAACCCTGGACCAACGGGCCGTTGTCGGTCGAGTAACCGACCCCGCCGCGGATACTGTTGTACGGATATTCCGACACCTTCACGTGCATCGGCGTGTCGACCGGCTTGGCCGGATCGCTATCCACGTCGATCGCCACGCTCGCATAGTACGGCGTGTTCTGCAACTGCCGCTGCAATTCGGCGACGCGCTGCACGTCGTAGATATCGCCGACCGAAATCGGATTCACGTTGTCGACGATCTGTTCCGGATAGCGCCGCGTGCCGGATACGTCGAGCTTGCCCATCGTAAAGGTCGGGCCGCTTTCAAACGTCACCGACAACTTCGCTTCGTGCGTGCGCGGGTCGATACGCGCCTCGGAGTGATAAATCTTCGCGCCCAGATAACGGCGCGCCTGCAAGGCCTTGAGCGACGCGTTTTTCGCGTCGTCCCAGTCGCCTTGCGAAAACGGATCGCCTTCATGCAGTGAAAACGCGAAGCGCGCGGCGTTTTCCTGCGCCGGGTCTTCGGTCAGCACCGGGCCCCGAAAAGACAGCGAAATCGCCGAGATGAGGGTTTGCGGGCCGGGATCGACGCTCACCGTGACGCGCTTCTGGTCGTCGACGGTGCGCACATCGGTCCGCACGACCGGCGTGAAATAGCCCTGCGTGGCGGCCAGATCGCGCACCTGCTGGGGCGTGGCGGTAATCAGGAATTCGAACTGGTCGTCGCTGATGTCGGGACGCTTGGCGAACCGCGCCACGTCCAGATGCGCTTCAAGCAGCTTGCGCAGCGAGCGCGGCGTGGCTTCGATATCGACCTTGTAGCTGGCGGCGGCGCGCCGCGCCGCGTGCGCGTCGACCGTGGCCAGCATGAGCATGACGATGCCGAACGTGAGCCACGCGCGCAGCCAGCGCCGAATAAGCACCAGATGCCCGCGCGCGTCACCGCTTTTGCCGCGCCGCATACGCGGCTCTTCGATCGCACACCCCGCCAAGCAGGACCTCCGGCCGTGGTTGATGAATTCTGTCGCTCTGGCGCGCCGCGGCGGCCGAAGCTCGCGCTATTTGACCACATCGGCGAAGCCGCGCCACGTCTTAAAAAGGCGCGTTTGCCGCGTCGGGAACGGCGCGCCCCTTGGCTGGTACGCCGCGCTGAATTAGTCTGCGCAACGCTATCCGCCCGGACGCACATCCCGGATTCGCACACTGTCCGCCAGCGACGCGCCCGCCTTTGACGCATCGCAGCAGCGCGGGTTCCGGACGTTTTTGCATGCTGGCTGCTCGCGTCGAGCCAGCGTTTTTCGACCGCGCGCGGCGCATGCGGTAAAATTATGGAATAGCAGCGACGCCACGCGGATTCCCGCCGGGCAGCCGCCATTTCCCAAACCACGGACGTCTAGCCATGTATCAATCGGACATCACCCAGTTCCTGAACCAGCTCAAGCAACAAAAACCGAATCTGGAAGCTGAACAGCGCCGTGGCCGGGCGCTGCTGTGGGACAAACAGCCGATCGACCTCGAAGAACGCGCCGAGCAGAAAGCCTCGCGCGTAGAGCAGACGCCTTACTCGTACTATCAAAACTTCTAAGCGCGTGAGTCACGCCGACGAGGCAAAGGGCGCCACGCCGGCGCCCGACGCCGCGCTTGCCGCGCCCGCCACCGATTCAACGCCGGACATCGTCGACGGCATTGCGTTCGCGCGCCTGTACGGCGAGCCGCTCTTCAAGCTGCCGACGGATCTGTACATTCCGCCGGACGCGCTGGAGGTGTTTCTCGAAACCTTCGAAGGCCCGCTGGATCTGTTGCTGTACCTGATCCGCAAGCAGAATTTCAATGTGCTCGACATCCCGATGGCGGATGTCACGGTCCAATACCTCGGCTACGTCGACCAGTTGCGTCAGACCAATCTCGAACTCGCGTCCGAGTATCTGCTGATGGCCGCGATGCTGATCGAGATCAAGTCGCGCATGCTGTTGCCGGTGAAGAAGGCCGATAGCGGCGACGAAGCCGAGGATCCGCGTGCGGAACTGGTACGCCGCCTGCTCGAATACGAGCAGATGAAGCTGGCCGCACAGCGCATCGACCATCTGCCGCAACTTGGTCGCGATTTCCTGCGCGCCGAGGTGTATATCGAGCAAAGCATCACGCCGCGCTTTCCGGATGTGGATAGCGAAGACCTGCGCGCCGCGTGGGCCGACGTGATCAAGCGCGCCAAGCTGGTTCAGCATCACAAGATTTCGCGCGAGGAATTGTCGGTACGCGAGCATATGAGCACGATCCTGCGGCGCTTGCAGAACGCGCGTTTCATGGAATTCTCCGATCTGTTCGACACGAGCAAGGGCGTGCCCGTAGTCGTGGTGAATTTCATCGCCATGCTCGAGTTGTGCCGTGAGTCGCTCATCGAAATCACTCAGGCTGAGCCGTTCGCGCCGATCTATGTGCGCCTCGCCTATCTGCCGGCCTGAAGCCGCAAAACGGGGTCTGCGTGCGCCATTGCTGCCGCGGACGCCTCGTTTCAGTGCGCTCCACGGAACAAAATCCACTACCTTGGTGCGCCGCCGGAACAATTCCACTACAATCCCGCGCTCCGAACCTGTCATCACCAGCGAGGCCGCGGGACGTGCGAAAACCTGATTTTTTGCGCCCACCGAGCCGCGCACCGCGCGAGGAAATTCCTGTCCGATCATGAAAGTCATCAGCTCGATCCATGAATTGCGCGACCAGTTGCGCGGCCAGAATCGCACCGCCTTTGTGCCGACCATGGGCAACCTGCATGAGGGCCATCTGTCGCTGATGCGCCTCGCGCGCCAGCACGGCGATCCGGTGGTGGCGAGCATCTTCGTCAACCGCTTGCAGTTCGGCCCGAACGAAGATTTCGACAAATACCCGCGCACGCTCGAAGCCGACATCGACAAGCTGCAGAAAGAGGGCGTCTACGTGCTGTTCGCGCCGACGGAGCGCGATCTGTATCCGGAGCCGCAGGAGTACCGTGTGCATCCGCCGCACGATCTCGGCGACATCCTCGAAGGCGAATTCCGGCCGGGCTTCTTCCAGGGCGTGTGCACGGTGGTGATGAAGCTGATGTCGTGCGTGCAGCCGCGCGTCGCGGTGTTCGGCAAAAAGGATTATCAGCAATTGATGATCGTGCGCAGCATGTGCCACCAGTTCGCCCTGCCAACCGACATCATCGCGGCGGAAACCGTGCGTGACGCCGACGGCCTCGCGCTCAGTTCGCGCAACCGCTTTCTGCAGACGGCCGAGCGCGCTGAGGCGCCGGTGCTGGCCGCCGAGCTCAATCGCGTGCGCGATGCGGTGCTCGCCGGCGATCCCGACTTCGCGAAACTCGAACAGGCGGCAATGGCGGCACTCGCCGCGCGCGGCTGGCAGCCTGACTACATCGCCGTGCGCAAGCGCTCGAATCTGCTGCCGCCGACGAACCCGCAAGACGCGAACGCGGAGTTGGTCGTGCTGGCCGCCGCCAGGCTCGGCACCACTCGGCTCATCGACAACCTCGAAATCTGAAGCCGTCTTAGTCTGCGCAAGCGCGCATAAGAAGCCACAAGGGATTGGTCATGCAACGCAACATGCTGAAGTCGAAAATCCATCGCGTCGCGGTCACGCACTGCGAGCTGCATTACGAAGGCTCGTGCGCGATCGACGAAGACTTGCTGGAAGCCGCGAACATCGTTGAAAACGAGCGGATCGACATCTGGAACATCAACAACGGCGAGCGTTTTTCGACGTATGCGATCAAGGGCGAACGCGGCAGCGGCATGATTTCGCTGAACGGTTCGGCTGCGCGGCGCGCACAACTAGGCGATCTGGTGATCATCGCGGCATTCGCGGTGGTCGACGAAACGGAACTGAAGGCAGGCTGGAAACCGGATCTGGTGTTCGTCGACGACAACAACAAAATCAAGGGCAGCCGCGATCACGTGCCGACCCAGAACTGGACCTGAGCCTGTCGTTCACGGCGCAGTTTTGAGCGGCGGGCTGCCACGCCGCGTGTCTGGACGGCATTTCAGGCACGCTTCAAGGACGTCCCGCGGGCACGTAAGACTTCTCATCAAGCCTGCTTCAAGGGCGCCTCAGGCTCGCTCTGAGCCGACTGAGGCCGCCTGGAGCCGCCCAAACTCACCTCAAGCCTTCTTGCCGGCGCCGTCAGTCCATTGGATGATCGGTTGCCACTGCTCCAGATCCTTCTCCACGCGGCTTTTTGCGACGTCCCACAGCGTCAGGCCGTGCGCTGCGAGTTGCACGTAATTCTGCGTGTCGCGCAGATAGCCCAGCACCGGCAGCTTCAATCCCTCGACAAAACGATGCAACTGCTCCGCTGAGCGCGTGCGCGCGTCGACGCGCATGCCCACGACGCCGATCTCGATCGCGCCTTTCCTGACCGCCTTCTCTTTTGCCAGCCGCTCGAGAAATTCCTGGGTGGCGAGAATATCGAACATGGAAGGCTGCAACGGCACGATCACCTTGTCGGCCAGATCCAGCGCGATATTCAGACGGTTGCCGTGCAACCCGGCCGGCGTGTCGACTACCGCGTGCTCCAGACCTCTGGGTGGTTTGACGGGGTTTTCCGGATCGACCTCCCAGGTCTCGATGGGCGGCAGCGCAGGGGGCCGTAGCGACAGCCACGCCTGCGCGGAGTGCTGTTTGTCGAGGTCCGCCAGCGCGACCCATTCCCCGAGCGACGCGAAATAGCCTGCCAGATTGGTGGACAGCGTGCTTTTGCCCACGCCGCCCTTCGGATTCGCCACCACGATCACCGTCATGAATTCTCCCGGAAAGAAGGCTGGGCGCCGCCAGCCGGTTTGCCGCGCTGTTTGCTCCGACTTGCACGGGCGTGTCCTGATTCGTGCCGTTTCAGGTTCACCCGCCGATCCAGCCGTTGATAATATCGACAAATGGACCGGGGCCGAAGCCCCCAAACGGCTAATTGACTGCCCTATCCCACTGATTTTTCCATCGAGGAACCCAATCTCATGAGCAAACTCCGCCCGGAATACACTATCGAGCGCCTGCATGAGCGCCAGAAGGGCACGCTGCCCGATTTGCTGGGCGTGCATATTCTGGCGCTGGAGCATGGCACCCTGAGCGCGGAATTGACCGTGCGCGAGGAATTGCTGGCACCGAACGGCTTTCTGCATGCCGCCACCGTGATCGGTCTCGCCGATACCGCCTGCGGCTATGCGTGCCTCGCGCACCTGCCCGAGAAGGCGCGCAATTTCACCACCGTGGAGCTGAAAAGCAATTTTCTCGGTACGGCGACGGAGGGCACGATCCGCGCGGTCGCCAAGGCCGTGCATCTGGGCCGCAGTACGCAGGTGTGGGACGCCACCGTCACCGATCCGAACGGCAAGACGATCGCGCTGTTTCGCTGTACGCAGATGGTGTTGTATTGACTGAGTGATGCGGGCGTGGCGACGGGGTCGAAGTGCCCAAAGTATCTGGGCGCAGCGCCACAAAAAAGCACGCGGCCTCACGGCGCGTGCTTTTTTCGTTATCCGGCGAGGTGCAATGAGGCAAAAATCTGCCCTTTAGGTCTTGATTGTTTCCCAATACGGGAAAATCACGACTATCCGATCGACTCCGTCACCCAATCGCAGCAAAAAGCTTCGACAGATCGAGATGTTCGGCGAGCGTGTCGGCCAGACGATCCAGCGAAGCCTCACGCAACGCCGGATAGTCGATTTTCCCGGCATCGCTCAACCCCGCCCACGCGAGCAATGCGGCGCACGCGGCCGGCGTATCGAACAGGCCGTGCACGTAGGTAGCGAGGATCTGGCCATCGGCCGAGATCGCGCCGTCGGGATGAACATTTGGCGCTTCGCCCAATTGCAGCGCGGGGGCATTCAGCGCCGGGCCTTGCGTCTCTCCCATGTGAATCTCGTAGCCGGCGACCTCGGGCGAACCCGCCAATGCAAGGCGCCCTGTCACGTTCTTCAGCGTCTTTTCACGCGTCAACACGGTCGAATAATCGAACCAGCCGAGGCCCACGCTCGTTCCAGGCGCGCCTTCCACGCCGTGCGGATCGGCCACTTCGCGCCCCAGCATCTGCATGCCGCCACAAATCCCGATCACACGGCCGCCGTAGCGCAGATGCCGTTGCAGCACCGCATCCCAGCCCTGCGCACGCAAAAAGGCCAGGTCGCCCGGTACATTCTTCGAGCCCGGCAAGATGATCAGATCGGCTGGCGGAGGCGGCGTGCCGCTTCGCACGTAATGAAAATCGACCTGCGGATGCGCGCGCAGCGCGTCGAAATCGGTGTGGTTGCTGATGTGCGGCAACACCGGCACGACCACCCGCAACATCCGGCCCGCCGCGTCGCTGTGGCCGCTATGCGCGGCGCGCAGTTCGGGCGGCAGCATGTCTTCGGCGTCGAGCGTCAGACCGTGCAGGTAGGGCACGACGCCGAGCACCGGCTTGCCGGTCTTCGCTTCGAGCCAGTCGAGCCCGGGCTTGAGCAAACCGACGTCGCCGCGAAAGCGGTTGATGATGAAGCCACGCACCCGCGCCTGCTCGCTTTCCGACAGACACGCGAGCGTACCGGTCAGATGCGCGAACACCCCACCGCGGTCGATGTCGGCCACCAGGACAACCGGACAATCGACCGCTTCAGCGAAACCCATGTTGGCGATATCGCGCTCACGCAGATTGATCTCAGCGGGGCTGCCCGCGCCTTCGACGAAGATCGTGTCGTACGCCGCCTGCAGACGCGCATACGATTCCAGCACGGCTTCGAACGCGACCGGCTTGTAGTCGTGATACGCGCGCGCGTCGAGATTCATGCGCGCCTTGCCGTGGATGATCACTTGCGCGCCGCGGTCGCTCGTCGGTTTGAGCAGCACGGGGTTCAGATCGGTGTGCGCGGCGATGCCCGCGGCCACCGCCTGCAAAGCTTGCGCGCGGCCGATCTCGCCGCCGTCGACCGTCACCGCGCTATTGAGCGCCATGTTCTGCGGCTTGAACGGCGCGACCCGCACGCCGGCGCGGCGCGCCAGCCGGCACAAACCCGCGACGAGCGTGCTCTTGCCCGCGTCGGAGGTGGTGCCCTGAATCATCAGCGTGCCGCGCGGCACGGGTACAGCGTCATGCGGGGTCGAAGTGGTGGTCACGGAATGTCGGACTCGGCGGTGAATAGGCAGTGAAATAGGCAGTGAAGCAGCGGCGCAGCGCGCGACCCGGCGGCAACGATATCGCCGTACGCGACGGCACGATACAGCCACGAAGCGGCAACGCAGCGATTTGGACCCGGCATTATCCCATCGTGCCGGCACGCGCTGCACGCCGGTACAATCACGCGATGATTCCCCGCGACCTCACTTTCGTTCTTGGCGGCGCCCGCTCGGGCAAGAGCGTGCACGCAGAACAACTGGCCAACCATAGCGCCCTCCCCGTCACCTACGTCGCCACCGCGCGCGTGGCTGACGACGCCGAATTCAGCGCGCGTATCGCGCATCATCGCGAGCGGCGCCCGGCAGATTGGCAGCTGCTCGAAGCGGGCATCGATCTCGCCGGCGCCGTCGCGCAAACCGACGCGCCCGGCCACTGCATGCTGATCGACTGCCTGACACTGTGGCTCGCCAATCTGCTGTGCCCTCCTGATGGCGACGGTTTGCCAATCGAGCACTATCACGCGCACTTTGCCGCTTTCGAAGCAGCGCTCATCAACGCCAAAGGCAAGATCATCGTGGTCAGCAATGAAATCGGCTTGGGCGTCGTCCCGCTCGGCGCTGCAACGCGCCTCTATGTCGACGAACTCGGGCGGCTCAACCAGCGCATCGCCGCGTTGAGCACCCAGGTCACGATGATGGTCGCGGGCTTGCCGCTCGCCTTGAAAACAGCGGGCAGCGCGTAATGCTGTCGCTTCCCCTGATCGTTACCCTGGCAACGGCGGGCGTCGCCGTCGACCGTTGGCTCGGTGAGCCGCGCACCGCGCATCCGCTGGTCGGCTTCGGCAAATGGGCGACGCGCCTCGAAGCGCGCTACAACACCGGCCGGCGCTTGCGGCTCAAAGGGCTGCTCGCGTGGTCGCTGGCGGTCATGCCGCCGGTGCTGATCGCCTGGTGGCTCGTCGCCGTGCTGCCGTTTTTTTGGGCCTGCGCCGTGCATGTCGTGTTGCTGTGGTTTGCCCTCGGCGCGCGCAGTCTGCACGATCACATCGCGCCGATCGCCCAGGCACTGGCGCGACGCGATCTGGCGCAAGCGCGTCTTCTGACCTCGCGCATCGTGTCGCGCGAAACCGCGCATGCCGACGAGGCGGCGCTCTCGCGCGCCGCCGTCGAATCGGCACTCGAAAACGGCAACGACGCGATCTTCGGCGCGCTGTTCTGGTTCGCGATCGCGGGCGGGCCGGGCGCCTTGGGGTTTCGTCTGGCCAACACGCTCGATGCCATGTGGGGCTACCGCACGCCGCGCTATTTGCGCTTCGGCTGGGCCGCCGCGCGGATCGACGATGTGCTCAACTGGATTCCCGCGCGCCTCACCGCGGCCAGCTACGCCTTGCTCGGCGACACGCGCACGGCGCTGCGTTGCTGGCGCGAACAGGCGCCGCGCTGGGACAGTCCGAACGCCGGGCCGGTCATGGCGTCGGGCGCTGGCAGTCTGAACGTATTGATCGGCGGCCCCGCGGTATATCACGGCGCGCTTGAACACAGACCGACACTCGGCTTCGGACACGCCGCGAAGGCCACGCATGTGACGGCGGCGTTGCTGCTGGTCGAACGCACGGTCATTCTCTGGCTGGCGGTGCTGATCGTGCTGGCTTTGCTGAGTGTGCCCTTTCATGGTTGAGCGAATGGCGGGTCACACGGCCGATACCGGCGCCGCGCCCGACGTGGTGATTCACGGCGGCAATCTGCACGAAGCGGCTGAGCGTTACGGCATTCCGTACGCGCACTGGCTCGACCTGTCGACGGGTATCAATCCGCACGGCTATCCGGTGCCGCCGGTTCCCGCCGACGCCTGGCGCCGCCTGCCCGACGAAGGCGACGGATTTGCGGCCTGCGCCGCGCGCTACTACGGCGCGCCCGATGCCGCGCACGTGCTCCCCGTAGCCGGGAGTCAGGCGGCGATCCGCGCGCTGCCCTCGCTCTTGCCACACGCCCAGGTTGGCATCGCGCGGCTCACCTATAGCGAATATGCGCCCGCCTTCGAGCGGGCCGGACATCAGGTCGCGCCACTGGATGTGACTTGGGACGCCTTGCCCGAGGCGTTCACGCATGTGGTTGTCGTGAATCCGAACAATCCGACCGCGGAGCATCTGAGCGCCGGCAAGCTGCTGCACTGGCACGCGCAACTCAGCGCGCGCGGCGGCAGCCTGCTCGTCGACGAGGCCTTCGCCGATACGATGCCTGCGGCATCGCTCGCGGCAAGCACGCATCGCGACGGGTTGATCGTGCTACGTTCGCCGGGGAAATTCTTTGGGCTCGCCGGTGTGCGCGCGGGCTTCGTACTCGGTGCGCCGGCTTTGCTCGACACATTGGGCCGTACGCTCGGGGCATGGACTGTCAGCGGTCCGGCTCGTCACGCCGTCAAGGCCGCGTTCGAGGACACGGCGTGGCAGCAGCGGATGCGCACGCGTCTCGATGCCGAAAGCGCCCGTCTGGTGAGTCTGTTGCATGCACAAGGTCTCGCCGCGCGCAGCACGCCGCTCTTCGCGTGGACCGACGACGCGCGCGCCGCCGCCGTGCATGAAGCGTTAGCGCGACGCGGCGTGTGGACACGGCTCTTCGCGGCATCGGGCAGCGTGCGCTTCGGGCTGCCGGCGAGCGAGGCGGAATGGGCGCGTTTTGAGGAAGGTTTGCGCGAGGCGGTTCGATGATTCGAGGTCCACGTTTCGCGATCGCCGCCGCGCTTTTCGCGGGCACACTGCATGCGCACGCCGCCATCACCGTCACCGACGACACCGGCGCGACAGTCACCTTGTCCGCACCTGCGCAACGCGTCGTCAGTCTCGCGCCACATGTCACCGAACTGCTGTATGCCGCGGGCGGTGGCGCGAAACTGGTCGGCGCCGTGTCCTACAGCGACTATCCCCCTGAAGCGAAGCAACTGCCGCGCGTCGGCGACAACAAGGCGCTCGACCTCGAACGGATCGTCGCGTTGAAGCCCGATCTGATCGTCGTGTGGCGACACGGCAATGCGCAGCGTCAGCTCGATCGACTGCGCGAGATGCACGTGCCGCTGTTCTTCAGCGAGCCGCATCATCTCGACGACGTCGCCGTGTCGCTGACCAGGTTGGGGCAATTGCTCGGCACCTCGCCGAGCGCGGATGCCGCCGCCGCGGCATACCGTCAGGACATCGCGCGATTGCGCACGCAGTATGCGAGCAGGCCGCCAGTCAGCGTGTTCTATCAGGTGTGGGATCAACCGTTGATGACGCTCAACGGCGAGCACATGGTGAGCGATGTGATCGCACTATGCGGCGGCCGCAATGTGTTTGCGAAACTCGAGCCGCTGGCGCCCACCGTCTCGACCGAAGCGGTGCTCGCAGCGAATCCCGAAGCGATCTTCACTGCCGCGCCCGGCGCGACCAAACCGGACACGACTTTGCCGCAACTCGACACATGGCGTGCGTGGCCGAGCCTCAAAGCGGTCGCGAACAACAATCTGTTCGCCATCGACGGCGATCTGATCAACCGGCCGGCGCCGCGGATTGCGCAAGGGGCGAAGCAGATGTGCGAGGACATGGACCTGGCGCGCTCACGGAGGAAGGGCGGCGCGCAGTGATGCACGTCGCGAAACCGAAAATAAAGCCTCAGCGTGAGGTCGTCTCCGAACGCTTGAACGGCCAGCGCTCGAATTCAGAAAGCCGCAACCGATAACGCGCGACGTTGCCAAGGTAAAGGTGATCGAGATCGGACTGGATCGCGTCGATGAACGGGGACATCTCCTCCGCAGCCACCAGGTTCCGTGCGAGCGTTTCGATCTCGCCACGCGTGCCGGCAAGACCGCCGCGAATCACCTCCTGTACCGTCTCTATCAACGCATTGCGATACTTGAGGCGGAACGCGTCCGGCTCGCCGATGGATTGTCGAATCGCCAGATAACGCTGACACGAGCGTTCGTACGCCCAGATGAATACGTCGCGCAACAACTCGACGCGATTGGCTTCGTACACGCCGAGCGTACCGTCAACGTAGGCCTTTTCGGGAACGTCGATGAACGACAGCGGACACAGATTCTGCCGGATCAGCGGGATATTCGCGGTCAGACGCGAGACCCGTTTGTTGACGTCTTCGAACGGCTGCAGATACGGCAGGTGCACCATGCCGAAGAAAGCCTGTTCGAAGGGATCGTCGATTTGGGCGGCCTTGCTCAATACCGCCTCGAAGCATTCCGCAATCTGCTGCGGCACGGCGAGCGGAAAAAAGACGGTGCCGCTGATCTCCACTTCGCGCGCGCGCAAACGGCCGCTGGCGAACGGGTCGGACATCAGGTTATCGGAGAGAATCGCGTGCAGATTCAGGACGGTGAATCGATTGAAGCCCACTTCGTCCGCGCTCTCGACGATCATTTCGATCGCGGCCTTGTGATTCAGGATCATCTGCGTTTCCTGAGCGTCCTTGCCTTCCGCAATGTGCCCTTGTTCGATCAACCGTACGGTATCGAGCCGCGTGTACGTATTGCCCTCGAGCCGCGACGACGCCCACGACAGATCGATCAGAAGCCGGCTCATGATGTCGCGCGCGTAAGTACCTGCCGGCCTGACATCCGCCGACGTGCGGCCCCATTCGTGCAGGCGTGCACGCTGCGCTTGCGACAGGTACGCGTCCTGATTCGGACGATAGCGCTCGAGAAACGCGCGGTTATAGCCGACCGGCCGGCGCTCGTTCAGCGGCCTGTTCACTTCCGCGCGCACCTCGAGACCCGCACTCGACACGGGCACGTAGGACTCGCCGGACGTGCTTGCGCTGGTGACAACCTGGGTAGGAAAAACAGCCGCGCTGGAAACTGAAGCCTGCTTGTAGGCGACGGCCCGGCCGGCACCTTCCGAGATGATCCGGCCCGCTTCGAGCAACGCGTCGAGACGACGTTGCAGCGTGCGGCGCTGCATGGGATGGCGGCGCGCGGCAAGTGCCGCGGCAAGCGCGCGAACGCCCCGCCCCTCAGCGCTTGCCGCGATGAGTTGCTCGATCAAATCCAGTTCCTGTCTGATACCGCTGCTGTTCATGCGCGCCACCCTTGAGCCTATGTGGCGCGATAAGTTCTAATCGCGCCACTTTCTCATGGCATTGTGGCACAATTCGGGCTAATCGCGCCACTTTTCGATCTACAAGTGGCGCGATTATGGTTTTCGTGACACTTTTTCAGAAAATGTGTCACAAATAGGCCGAGACTGACGCAATTCCAGGGAGGCGGAAGACGCAAGCCGGGTCCTCACGCATTCCACCTCACCAACGACCACTGCTGCGCCTCCTCGTCCCTGCGCAGCCAGACGATCCCCGACATCTCCAGCGACCATCGCAGACAGCGCTCCAGCGGCACATCCAGCACCAGCGACGCAATGACCCGCATCACACCGGCATGGGTGACCACATACGCCGGCGACAACTCCCGCGTCTGCGCGAATGCCTCGAACCACGCCCGCACCCGCGCGGCGAATTGCGCGACGCTCTCGCCGCCATGCGCACGCGCGTGCTCGAAGTTGGCCGCCCAATCGTCGAGCAAATCGCGATTGATAGCATCCCAGCGCTGCTGCTCCCAGGCGCCGAAGTTCATTTCCTTCAGACGATCGTCATGGCAGAGCGCGCAACCGAAATCGTTCGCCATCGCGGCGGCGAGCGCCGAGCAACGCATCAACGGACTCGACATGAACACGCGCGGCGCCGGCACCTGCAACGTGGCGAGTTTCAATGCAAGCGCGGTTGAGGACACCTCGGCATCCTCGGCAAGCGCGACGTCGCTATGGCCATAGCACACGCCCGAATCGAGCGCGACGGCGGGATGGCGAATCAGGACGATATCCATGTCAGCCCCAGCAGATAGATGCTCAATTCAAAGATCTGTTGTGCAAAGCCGAGGCAGTCGCCGGTGTAGCCGCCAATGCGTTTGACGAAGTAACGGCCCATGGCAAACCGCAACGCCCCGAGTACGACGAATGTCACCCCGGCGAAGCGCCAATCCGGCAGACCAGGTCCGTTCGGCCAGAGCAACAACGGCAAACCGAACAGCGCCGCGCAGAGCAACGCGGGACCGCTCAAGCGCTGTGCCACCGGCTTGGCCTTGCCCTCGGCGCGCACGTAGTCGAGCGTGGCCAGATAGCTGATTGCAAACACGCGGCTTGCCGCATGCGCGGCAATCATCAGACTTGCCGCGCGCAGCGGCGGCAGCGCGGCGAGCGTTTGCCACTTCAATGCAAGCGCGATCACGAGCGCGATGGCGCCGAACGCGCCGATGCGCGAGTCATGCATGATGCGCAGCACGTCCTCGCGTGTATAGGCGCCACCGAACGCATCGACGCAATCAGCGAGCCCGTCCTCGTGAAATGCGCCAGTGACGAGAAGCGACACCGCCATCGACAGCAGCACCGCCACGCTTGCTGGAAAGAGATGCAACGCCGCGAGATAGACCAGCGCGCTCAATCCGCCGATCAATAGACCGATGAGCGGAAAATATCGCGCCGCCGCATTCAGATAGTGCGGCTCATAGCCGACCCAACGCGGCACCGGCACGCGCGTGAAATAGCCAAGCGCCGTGAAGAAATAGCGCAGTTCCGCGAGCGGGTTCATGAGTGAGCGAGGCGCACGTTTTTGTGAGGGGGCGCCTCGTATGAAAGCGCCTCGTATGCAAGCGTCTCGTATGCAAGCACCTTGTCTGAAAGTGCCTCGTACGAAGGTACCTTGCATGAAAGTGCCTCGGTTAAAAGCGCCTCGGTTAAAAGCGCTTCGGATAACGACGCCTCGTATAGCGGCTTACGCATCGCGATTGGCGACACCGGCCGATTCGAAGCTCGCCATTTCATTGACGAACGCCACTGCCGCGCGCAGCAGCGGCACCGCGAGCGCCGCGCCGGTGCCTTCGCCCAGACGCATATCGAGCGAGAGCAACGGCAGCGCGCCGAAATGATCGAGCATGCGCCGATGCCCCGCCTCGTTCGACGCATGCGCGAACACGCAATACTCGCGCACCTCCGCTGCGAACGCATCGGCCACCAGCAAGGCCGAGGTCGCGATGAAACCGTCGACGAGGATCGTCATGCGGGCTTGCGCGGCAGCGAGATACGCGCCCGTCATCATCGCGATTTCGAAGCCGCCAAAGGTGGCGAGCACATCGAGCGGATTGTTGGAAACGGCGTGATGCGCGAGCGCCGATGCGAGTACGTTGCGCTTTTTCGCGAGGCCCGCATTGTCGAGACCGGTCCCGCGGCCGACGCATTCGTCGATCGGCACGCCGCACAGGCGGCTCATCAGACACGCGGCCGCCGACGTATTCGCAATGCCCATTTCGCCAAAGCCGATCACATTGGTGCCGAACGCCGCGTGATGCCGCACGCGAGCCGCGCCCGCCTGCATCGCGGCAAGCGCCTGTTCACGCGTCATCGCCGGTTCGTGCGCAAAGTTGCGCGTGCCGGCCGCAAGCGGAATGTCGATGAGACCGTCAGCCGACGGCAGCGGTGTCGCGATGCCTGAGTTGACCACCTCGAGCTCGATGCCGGACACGCGGCTCAAGGCATTGATCGCCGCGCCGCCCGCGAGAAAGTTGGCGACCATTTGTGCGGTCACCGCTTGCGGATAAGGACTCACGCCTTCCCGCGCAATCCCGTGGTCGCCGGCAAACACGATCATCGCCGGACGTTCGACCGTGGGGTGCGTCGTGCGCTGGATCAACCCCATCTGGCGCGCGAGCGCCTCGAGCCGCCCAAGACTGCCGGGCGGTTTGGTCTTGGTATCGATGATGTGTTGCAGGTCGGCACGCAGCGTTTGATCGAGCGGTTCGACTTCGGTCAATCCCTGCAAACCTGGCAAAGAAGTCATAGAGGTTTCTAAAAGAGAGTGTGGGTTAAAGCGCTTAGCCTGCCGGCATGTCATTAGCCGCAGGCGATTCGTGACGCGAGCGCGGCGCGGGAATCAGCGCCTCATACTCGCCGTCGCGAATCAGAATCAACGGATAGCCGAACGCGCGGCTTGTCAGCGTGGGTGTCAGCACGTCGTGCACCGGCCCGGCATACGCGCCGCCGTTGCCGTCGAGCAGCAACGCATGGGTCGCGAAGCGGCGCGCGAGGTTCAGGTCGTGACACGAAAACATCACTGTACGCCGAGGCTCGTGGGTCCAGGCCGTCAACGCTTCGAGACAGTCGATCTGGTGGTGCAAGTCCAGATGCGAGAGCGGTTCGTCGAGCAGCAACAACGGCGCCTCCTGGCACAATACTGCCGCAAGCGCCACGCGTTGACGTTCGCCTCCCGAAAGCGACAACACGTCGCGCGCAGCGAATGCCGCAAGGCCCAATGCGTCCAGCGCGGCATGCGCGGCAACGCGGTCGGCCTCGCCCTCCCAACCCCAGCCGGTCAGATGTGGAAAGCGGTTCAGCATCACGATATCGAGCACGCTCGCGCTGAAGGCGTCCGCTGCGCTTTGCGGCAGCAGCGCGCGACGCTGCGCGAGCGGCAACGGCAGCCAGTCGGCGAGACGCACACCGTCCAGTTCGACGTGACCCGCCGACGGTTGCGTCAGACCCGCGAGTGCGGACAGCAGTGTCGTCTTGCCCGCACCGTTCGGTCCGGCAATGCACCAGATCTCGCCTGCATAGAACGTATGCGTGAATGCGTCGAGCAGGGTGCGCATGCCCGCGCGCAGGGTCAGGCGTTGCGCGCTGAGCGCCGCATGCTGGGCGTTATAGGCGTTCATCATCGACGTTTGCGCAACAGCATCCACAGAAACACCGGCACGCCGACAATCGACGTGATGACGCCGACCGGCAATTGCGCCGGTGCAATCACGGTACGCGCAATCAGGTCCGCGCCCATCACCGCGACACCGCCACCGAGCGCCGCGGCCGGCAGCAGCATGCGCTGATCATTGCCGAACGCAAGCCGCAGCATGTGCGGCACCACCAGGCCGACAAAACCGATCGTGCCCGCTGTAGTCACGGCCGCTGCGGCCGCCAGCGACGCCACCAGATACACGCGCAAACGCAGCGGCATCACGGCGACGCCGAGCGCCTGCGCGGCGGCGTCGCCGCGCAGCAGAACATTCAGACGCGGCGCAACAGGCACGATCGCCACGAGTACGACGACGAGCACCGCGAGCGCCGTCCACGGCATCGCGCCACCGTTCAGATCGCCGGTCAGCCAGAACAGCATGCCGCGCAGACGATTGTCCGGTGCGAGGTTGAGCAGCAAGGTAATGACAGCGCCCCAACCGGCCGCGATCACCGCGCCGGTCAGCAGCAAACGCGGCGACGTGTCCTGCGGCACGCCGCGCCACAGCTCGCGGCGTGCGAGTCCGAGCACCAGCAGAATCGATACGAAGGCCCCGGCGAACGCGCTGGCATCGACGAGCCACCACGCGCAACCGGCGATCATCGCGACCAGCGCGAAGCTCGCCGCGCCGCCCGACACACCTAACACATAGGGTTCGGCCAATGGGTTACGCAAGAGCACTTGCAGCAATGCACCCGCGAGCGCAAGCAAGGCGCCGCATGCAAAGCCGGCCACCGCCCGCGGCAAACGCAGCGTGCGCACGATTTCGCCGGCAAGATCGGCGGACTCGACATGCGAGGCATGCGACGGCAGCAACGCCGCCAATACCCGCGCAGGCGCCAGCGACACACTGCCGAGCGCGAGCGACGCCAGCAGCACGAGCAGCGCGATTCCCGCGAGCACGAGCCAGATCGCGGCCGCGCGCTTCGCGCTCATCACGCGCAGCGTGGTCGCGGGCAGCGGGCTCGAGCTGCGGCTCACCGGCACGTTCTCATGGAAGGACGTTCGTCACTGCCGCAGCCAACCGACCGTGACATACGCTCCGCGCCGCGGCGAGTGATACAGGTAGGCCGTTTCATAGTCCTTGTTCAACAGGTTCTGGATTTGCGCGGCCACGTACTTCGCCTTCTTGATTTTATAGCGCGCCGGCAAATTCGCTACACCATAGCCGCTCAGCGCACCGCTGCTATCTTCGCGGTCACCGCCAACGTATTCGAGTCGTGGGTAGCGTGCTCGGCCCGCTTCGCCGCCGGCCAATGCGTATGAGGTACCCGCGGAGGCACCCACGCTGTTTACGTTTTCGTGGGGACGCCCCTCGCCCTCTGGCCGACATCCGGGCTGACGACACATCGATCCCGCCTTCCCACGCGTGGCGCGCAGTGGCACACTCGCATGTTCGGCTTCAAACACGAGATCAGAATCGACCTGCGTGCTGCATGCCGTATGCGGTCACTTACCGTCGCGAGGACAGCGCGGGTTCGCGCGTTCATGCGAACGGCGCGCCCTGCTTCCCGTTTTAACAGAGCGCACCCGAACAAGCGCACTGAACTGCGCACTGTGAAATGCGCGCGGGCGCCAGAGTGCGGCCAGTTTAGAAGTGGCCTTCGGGTCCGTCAAGAATGGTTAATCTATGTGCAATCCGTTCTGTTCTGTGCAGGTTATTGTCCGATGTCCGCATCGTTTTTCATCGTAGGTTCGATAAAAGCCTGCACAAAGCGATGTTGTTACGTCTCGAAACGAGACAATTGTCGGAACGTGCGGCATTCCGCGCTAAAATGCGATGTCTTTAGAGGACGCAGCAGATGCTCACCGAACTCGAAACACTTTCACAGAATATCGGCAAGCTGATCGCGATCAGCCAACGCCACAATGAAGCGCGGCTCGCGCTCGAAGATCAGCTCGCCCAAACGCGCGCCGAAGCAGAGGCCACGCGCACTGAACTCGCGTTGATGCGCGAGGAGCGCGATGCACTGCAAGCAGAACGCGACGCGCTGTCGGCAAAGATCGACGACGCACAAGTGCGCCTGAACGCGATCCTCGAAAAGCTGCCGCGGGCTCGCGCGCACAGCGAGCCGGACAATCAGCTCGATCTGCTCGAGACCCCGCCGCATGAGGTCGAAGCGGAGAGCGGCGTCACCCGCCACGGAGAAAATGCATGACCACCAAGCAGATCGAAGTATCGATTCTCGGCGTGCCCTATCGCCTTGCCTGCTCGCCCGAAACTGAAGGCGCGCTGCTCGAAGCGGTGGCACGCGTCGACGCCGAGATGTCGAAGATCCGCAACAACAGCAATGTGCGCGGCACGGATCGCATTGCCGTCATGGCTGCGCTGTCGCTGGCATCGGAACTGCTTAAGCTCCAAACGAGCGTGCGGCACGGAGAAGCATTTCCCGCAGAAGAAATCCGGCGTACAATGCATCAAATGAACGAACAACTGGGTACTGTGATTCAGCAGTACAGCATGCAGTAAGTATCTTGTAGCCGGTCCTGAGATCGGCTGCGGATTCAAGCGAAGTGCATGAGCCAAGACTCATGCAAACGTTTTTGAATTCAATCGGTTTGACTTCCCTGCCTGGTTCGCCAAGGTCATATATTCCTTGAACCAATGCCATGTGCACGGTTGTGGAAATTTGTAGCACGGGTGTGCGCGTCACTCTGTCTGATGTACCCGAAGTGCTGCTAACTGCGACCAATTCTGAACCCCCGGTTCAGGATGCCGGCCTAGCGGCTAAGGCGGGGACCCTATTCAAACGGCATCGGACTTCGGTTCGGTGCCGTTTTTCTTTGGGCCTCGATTTTCTTCCGCATCAACCTCTTAACGTTCAATTCGATTCATGCGCTACTGGCTAATGAAGTCCGAACCGGACGAAGCAAGCATCGATCATCTCGCCCACGCACCGCAGCACACGCTGCCGTGGACCGGCGTGCGCAACTATCAGGCGCGCAACTTCATGCGCGACATGATGCAGGTCGGCGACGGTGTGCTGTTCTATCACTCGAGCTGTCCTGAGCCAGGCATTGCGGGGCTCGCGGAAGTATCGTCGACCGCCTATCCGGACCCGACTCAGTTCGACAGGAAGAGCCCCTACTACGACTCGAAATCGTCGCAGGAAACGCCGCGCTGGCTGCTGGTCGATGTGGTGTTCAAGAAGAAGATCCCGTTGATTCCGCTTGCCGCGCTGCGTGAGCATGAGGAATTGAAGGACATGCGCGTGCTCGCCAAGGGCAACCGCCTGTCGATCACGCCGGTGACTGAAGCCGAATGGCGCTTCATCACCAAACGTCTTGTTTGACGGTGCATACGCGCATACGACGTGGCGTCGCTTGAATGTCGCTTGAATCATGCGCAATTCTGCGCGGGCATGAAGGCAAGCGTTGAGCAAACGTCAAATTAGGGAACCAAGCTAAGGTTACAAGCGCCTAACGGACTCGCAAACGTTGTGCCATCGCACGGCGTTCGCTTCAATCGTGCACCACTGTTCAAGCAAGGAGTCCAGGAATGACGAAAAACACCGCACGTGCACTCGCTCTCGCGCTCGTATGCGCCGCCCCTGCCGCGCTCGCACTCGCGCCGGCCATGGCCCGCGCGCAGAGCGTGACGCAGTATCAGCCCGCGGGCGTACTGTCGCTGAATGCGCAGGCGAGTGCGGAAGTGCCGCAAGACGTCGTCGACATCACGCTGTTCTACGAACAGGAAGCGAGCGATCCGTCCGCGCTGACCTCCACGCTGAATCAACGCGCCGATGCAGCGCTGCAAAAAGCCAGGAGTGTGAGCGGTGTCACGGCCCGCACCGGGTCCTTCTCGATCTACCCGTCCACCGATCGTGACGGGCGCATTTCCGCATGGCGCGGCCGCACGGAAGTCGTGCTCGAATCGCACGACTTCGCCGCGGTGTCGAAACTCGCGGGCCAGATGGCATCGATCATGCAGGTCGGCAATGTGCAGTTCTCGCTGTCGCCTGAAACGCAGCGTGCTGCTGAGCAGAAGCTCACCGGTGAAGCCATCAAGTCATTCCGTGAGCAGGCCGCTTCGTCGGCGCAGGCGTTCGGCTATAGCGGCTATTCGATTCGCGAAGTCAACGTTGGGCACAACGGCGTCATGCCGCGTCCGATGATGATGATGAGTGCCCGTGCCATGGGCGCCGATGCGAAGGCATCCGCGCCGGTACCGCTCGAAGGCGGTACGTCGACCGTGACGGTCAACGTGTCGGGCTCGGTGCAGATGAAGTAGCGCGTTCTATGCTAGATGTGCTTGTGTTGAGGCAAGCAAGGTCAAATAAAAAGCCACGGCATGCCGTGGCTTTTTTCATGGGTTGCTCACTACGATAAAACGTGGCGGGCAGTTCGCGCTAACGGACCGCGCGGGCTTTGCGGCGCGTCGACAACTCGAACCGTACCCGTACGATAAACTGCCGCGCTCAGTTCGCGCCGACCGCTTGCGCCGGCTCACGCCGCGCACGGCGATAGGACCACACCAGCATCCCGATGCCCGCAAGGATCATCGGCAGCGAGAGCCATTGGCCCATCGAGAGGCCCATTGCAAGCAGGCCAAGGTAGTCGTCCGGCTCACGCGCGAATTCCACCGTGAAGCGTGCGAGGCCGTAGCCGATCAGGAATATCGCGGAAATCGCGCCCATCGGCTTCGGCTTGCGCGAGAAGAAGAACAGCACGAAGAACAGCGCGACGCCTTCGAGCGCGATCTCATACAACTCCGACGGATGACGCGGCAGCATGTGATATTGCGCGAACACTTCGTTCAAATGCCACTGCGCGGCCAGTTGCGGATGCGCGGTGAGCCACACGGCGTCGTCCGGCGCGGCGCCTGGGAACAGCATCGCCCACGGCGCCGACGGGTCGGTCACACGGCCCCACAACTCGCCGTTGATGAAGTTGCCGAGGCGCCCTGCCGCGAGCCCGGTCGGCACCATGGGCGCGACGAAATCGGTGACCTGCAGCCACGAGCGTTTGCGCTGATACGCAAACAGCACCATCGCCAGCGTCACGCCGAGGAAGCCGCCGTGAAACGACATGCCGCCCTCCCACACCTTGAAGATGTCGAGCGGGTGAGCGAAATAAAAACTCGCCTTGTAGAACAGCACATAGCCGAGCCGGCCGCCGAGAATCGTACCGAGCACGCCGTAGAACAGCATGTCGTCAATATCCTTCGCGGTCCAGCCTTGCGCCGCAACGTACGGCAAACGCAGCCGCAGCCGACCGACGACGATCGCCGCGATGAACGCAACGAGGTACATCAGTCCATACCAGCGCACAGCGAGCGGCCCCAGATGAATGGCAACGGGGTCGAAATTCGGGTGAATGAGCATCGTGTTGTTATGGGCAGTTCAGGTTCAGAAGCGGATTTCTAATGGATTTCAGGTGCAGCCAGCGGTTTGCGCACCATGCGGCGCATGCGTTGGACGGTTCGGCTGGCAATGCGTTCGCGGCCGCGCCGAACCTAAATACGAGGCGCCGCGTACTGCGCCCCGGCGGTGGCCGCATGCGCTCGCACGATTTCGATGAAGCCGGCCAACACCGGGCTCACCTCCTCCGTGCGCCAGACCAGCCCCGTCTCGATCGCCGGCACCGATTCGGAGAGCGGCCGATACACGACACCGGTGCGGCGCAGATTACGCAGCGATTGCGGCACCAGTGCGACACCCATTCCGGCTGACACGAGGCTCACGATCGTCTGCATCTGGATCGCCTCCTGGCCGATGTGAGGTGCCAGCCCCGCCACGCCGTAGCAATCCATAATGATGTCATAAAAGCCTGGCGCCAGACGTCTTGGGAAGATCACGAGCGGCTCGGCGGCGACGTCGCGCAGGCTGATCGGTGTATCGAGCCACTCGGCTTGTGGGTTGTTGTGCGACCCGGCGGCGACTTTTGTTGCGGGTTTTGTAGCGGGTTTTGCGTCGGCTTTTGCGTTGGTCCCCGCGTCAGACCCGGCTGCGCCTCCCAAACGCGCCGCCATGTCCGACGACATCGCGATCACCAGCGGCTCACGCGCGATCGGCAGCCATGACAGCTGCGTGGCGTGGCGCGACGGCAGCGGCGCAATGACGAGGCCCGCGTCGATGCGCCCGGCCACCAGTTCGTCGACCTGCACGTCGCTGGTGGCTTCGGTCAATTCGAGGCGCACCCGCGGATGGCGCGCGCCGAAATCGCGCAGCAGCAACGGCAGCAGGCCGTAATCGGCCGTCGAGACGAAGGCCAGCGAGAGCACCCCCGCCTCGCCTCGAGCGAGGCTCTGCGCCAGTGGCTTCAGTCCCTCGGCGCTCGCCAGCAGGCGCTGCACTTCGGGCAGCAGGTCAGCCCCCACCGAAGTGAGCTCCACCGAACGCTTGGTCCGTGCGAACAACACGACGCCGAGTGTCTCCTCCAGCGCCCGAATCGCCTGCGACAACGGCGGCTGCGTCATGGAAAGGCGCGCCGCCGCGCGGCCGAAGTGCTTTTCTTCGGCGACGGTCACGAAATAGCGCAATTGGCGCAAATCAGGAATGGGAGCCAGCATGATTAATACATTTTACGACCTAATGCCGGCTAAATAATATATTGGACACACGTTTCGCAAAACTGCATCCTTGCGCGACGCGTCCGAACTAAACTGGACTGACGCGCCGGCCGAAGCCGCCGGCGACGCATTGGCAGCGCAGTCACCGCCTCTGCGGCAGCACTGAGCCCCGCATACGCGGCACGGGCCAAAACAAAACAGATTGGAGTTCCCCATGGCATACAACCGTCGCTCGAAAAACATCACGCAAGGCGTGGCGCGTTCACCGAACCGCTCCATGTACTACGCACTCGGCTATCAGAAGGACGACTTCGACAAACCGATGATCGGCATCGCCAACGGCCACTCGACCATCACGCCGTGTAACGCCGGCCTGCAGCGTCTGGCCGACGCAGCGGTCGTTGCGGTCAAGGGCGCCGACGCGAATCCGCAGATCTTCGGCACGCCGACGATTTCGGACGGCATGTCGATGGGCACCGAAGGCATGAAGTACTCACTGGTGTCGCGCGAAGTCATCGCCGACTGCGTCGAGACGTGCGTGCAGGGCCAGTGGATGGACGGCGTCGTCGTGATCGGCGGTTGCGACAAGAACATGCCGGGCGGCATGATCGGCATCCTGCGCGCCAACGTGCCGAGCATCTACGTGTACGGCGGCACGATCCGCCCGGGCAACTGGAAGGGCACCGACCTGACCATCGTGTCGTCGTTCGAAGCAGTGGGCGAATTCACGGCCGGCCGGATGTCGCAGGAAGATTTCGAAGGAGTTGAAAAGAACGCGTGCCCGTCCACGGGTTCGTGTGGCGGCATGTATACAGCCAACACGATGAGTTCGTCGTTCGAGGCAATGGGCATGTCGCTGCTGTATTCGTCGACGATGGCCAATCCGGATCAGGAAAAGGTCGACTCGGCCGCCGAATCGGCACGCGTGCTGGTCGAAGCGGTCAAGAAGGACCTCAAGCCGCGCGACATCGTGACGAAGAAGTCGATCGAAAACGCGGTGGCCGTGATCATGGCCACCGGCGGTTCGACCAACGCCGTGCTGCACTTCCTCGCCATCGCGCATGCGGCTGAAGTGGAATGGGCCATCGAAGACTTCGAGCGCATGCGCAAGAAAGTGCCGGTGATCTGCAACCTGAAGCCCTCGGGCCAGTTCGTGGCGACCGATCTGCATAAGGCAGGCGGTATTCCGCAAGTCATGAAGATTCTGCTGGACGCGGGTCTCCTGCACGGCGATTGCATCACAATCACCGGCAAGACGATCGCTGAAGAACTGAAGGACGTGCCGAGCAAGCCGCGCGCCGATCAGCAGGTGATTTTCCCGATCGAACAGGCGCTGTACAAGGAAGGCCACCTCGCGATCCTGAAGGGCAATCTGGCCGTCGACGGCGCGGTGGCCAAGATCACTGGCCTGAAGAACCCGGTCATTACCGGCCCGGCCCGCGTGTTCGACGACGAGCAGAGCGCGCTGGAAGCGATTCTCGCCGATAAGGTCAAGGCCGGCGACGTGGTCGTGCTGCGTTACCTCGGCCCGAAGGGCGGCCCCGGCATGCCGGAAATGCTCGCGCCGACCTCCGCGATCATCGGCAAGGGGCTCGGCGAAAGCGTCGGCCTGATCACCGACGGCCGCTTCTCGGGTGGCACGTGGGGCATGGTGGTGGGTCACGTCGCGCCGGAAGCGTTCGTGGGCGGCACGATCGCATTCGTGCAGGAAGGCGATTCGATCACCATCGACGCGCACAAGCTGCTGTTGCAGTTGAACGTCGACGACGCCGAAATCGAACGACGCCGCGCTGCATGGCAGGCGCCGAAGCCGCGTTACACACGTGGCGTGCTGGCGAAGTACTCCGCGTTGGCGCTGCCCGCCAACAAGGGCGCGGTGTCGGGCTGAGCGGCATCGGCGTGCATCGAGCGCGCGCGCCGATTCGCCTCCGGCAACGGGGCGGATCTGCAGCACCGCTCGAAGCTGCACAAGCTACCTGAGCTACGTAAAAGCGCAGAGAGCGCAAAGGGGCGCACGGGAAACCGTGCGCCCCTTTGCTTTTATAATGCGTGCACCACGAGTCGGGCACTTGAACCGGCGGAGACCAGAATGAAATCAATGTCGTATGCAGTGCTTGCCGCGGCTGGTGTGCTGAGCGTCGGCAGTCCGGCGGCGCACGCCCAGGCCCCCACGGGCCTCGCGCTTGCCCAGCAGCAGAACTGCATGAGCTGCCACTCGGTAACGCGCCCCTTCATGGGACCGGCACTGCGTGACGTCGCCGCGAAATATGCCGGCCGCGATGATGCCGCCGCCTATCTGAAGCACAAGATTCTGGATGGCAGCGCGGGCGTGTGGGGCCCCGTGCCGATGCCCGCGAATACGCAACTCACGCCCGATCAGGCGGCTACGCTGGCGAACTGGGTGATGACGCTGAAATGAGCACGCTCAAATAAGGAAACGCAGAAGAGGACCTCAAAAGAGGCCGCTCAAACGAACCCTCACACGAACGCGGTTTGTTGAGCGCGGTGAGAGCGCCCAGCTAAAGGCGCGCCCTCTGGTCACGATCAAACGCTGCCCGAGCGCCGCGCAATCTCCTGATCGACGGCTTCCCTAACCCAGCCTGTCAACTCAGTCTCCAGCGCCAACGCCACTTCGCGCGTGATCTGGTTGACGAGCCATGACGTGTGATCCTGCAACGCATCGCGGCAGCGTGCCTCGATGATGCCGCGCCCCTCGCCCGTCAGAAAACCCGCGAACCGTCCACGCAGACGTTCGGCGATGACGTCCGCATCGAGATTCGACTGCGACGGTGCAGATGCTTCGTGAGCGATATCCGGTGGCACGATCGCACCTGCTTCGACCGGCGCATGCGGCTCCGCCCGATCGAAGACGCCCGCCGACGGCACCACGGCCGGTTCATGCAAAACCCGCTCATGTTCATGCCGGTGGTCGGCGCCGTGGTGTGCCCGCGAGCGTTTTCTCGGATGCGCGGGGTCAGCCGGATGCGCCTGCCCTGGCACATGCGCGGGGTCTGGCGCGAGCGTCGACTCCTCTCGCCCGTGCAAGGATTCTGGCGCAAGCACCGGCACAGGCTCGCGACTGGGTTCCGGCGCGAAGACCGGCTCTTTCCCGGTCTCGGGATCTGACACCGGCTGCGCAGCCGGCGCCGCCGCGCCGCCCGACGCATTGCGCGCCTGGGCAGGATTGCCCGGTACGAGAATCTCGTGCAGAACCGGGATCGAACTATCGTTAGGATCGGACACGTGCACTCTCCGTGTTTGAGTCCAGGCTGAAGCAGGCCGCGGTCGCGTCGAATCCATCCGACAAAACACCACGCGACGCGGGCGGAATGAGACCTAGCTGCCTTGCTTGTAGTTGTTCAAAGCATAGCCGCGATCGCGATAGAACCGATAGCGTTCTCGGCCCGCCGCGAGCTCCTCGTGTGCGTTACCAACCACTTCCAGCAATCTTTCGAAGCGCGCGAATTGCGCCGGCACCGTGGCGCCGAGATTGAGCAAAACCTGATGGTGCGGCACATCATCGAGGGTCGAAGCCAGCACGATCGGCGTTTGCGCGGCGAGCGGCGTGCCCGCCATGCAGTGCGGCACGAAGTCGAGCGGTGAGAACGTCCACAACTGTTCGTCGAAAGCCCGCAGGCGCTCGGGCTCGGCCAGCACGATGGTCGGCTGGCCGGCCTGATACGCCTTGCGAATGAGACGGCACGCATACAGCAGCGAGTCACCGACGTTCGAGTGAAAATCGATTCTCGTCATCGGCGGCTCCGCTTTACGTCTACCGCTACGGCCGCAACCTTACTGCAATGCGTCATTGTGCAGCGCGACCGTCCGCGGCCCGACCGTCCGCGGCCCGACCGTCCGCGGCCCGGTCGATCAGGAACTGCGCGAGCAACGGCACCGGGCGGCCGGTGGCGCCCTTCGCCGCGCCGCTCTTCCATGCGGTGCCGGCGATGTCCAGGTGCGCCCACGGATACGCGTCAGTGAAGCGCGACAGGAAGCACGCCGCGGTCACGCTGCCCGCCGGACGGCCGCCGATGTTGGCCAGGTCCGCGAAGTTCGACTTCAGCTGATCCTGATACTCGTCGTCGAGCGGCAGGCGCCAGGCGGGGTCGGATGCTTCACGCGAGGCGTCGAGCAGTTCTCCCGCCAGCGCGTCGTTTTTCGAGAACAGACCGCTATTGTGATGACCCAGCGCGATGATGCAGGCACCCGTGAGCGTGGCGATGTCGATCACCGCTGCCGGCTTGAAGCGCTCGGCGTAGGTCAGCGCGTCGCACAGGATCAGCCGGCCTTCGGCGTCCGTGTTCAGCACTTCGACCGTCAGGCCCTTCATGGTGGTGACGATGTCGCCCGGCTTGGTGGCGGTAGCCGACGGCATGTTCTCAACCGCCGGAATAATGCCGACCACGTTGATCTTC
The DNA here is from genome assembly GCF_046025895.1 of Paraburkholderia sp. RL17-337-BIB-A. Taxonomy (NCBI): domain Bacteria; kingdom Pseudomonadati; phylum Pseudomonadota; class Betaproteobacteria; order Burkholderiales; family Burkholderiaceae; genus Paraburkholderia; species Paraburkholderia sp. RL17-337-BIB-A. The sequence goes on from NZ_JARESY010000001.1 coordinate 3,523,473, forward strand.
AGGCCCATTTCGGCGACCGCGCGCAACGTGCCCAGCACCGAACCGGCGCCGCACATGTCGTACTTCATCTCGTCCATGCCTTCGCCCGGCTTGAGCGAAATGCCGCCGGTGTCGAACGTCACGCCCTTGCCGACCAGTACCACAGGCGCGGCTTTCGCGGCGCCGCCGTGGTACTGCAGTACGATGAACTGAGCCGGTTCGACCGAGCCGGCCGTGACCGACAGGAACGAGCCCATCTTCAGCGCTTCGCACTGCTTTTCGCCGAGCACTTCGACCTTCAGCTTCCAGTCTTTAGCGAGCTTCTTCGCGGTGTTCGCGAGGTAAGTCGGCGTACAGACGTTGCTCGGCAGGTTGCCGAGATCGCGCGTCAGGTCCATGCCGTTGGCGAGCGCGGCGCCCTGCTTGGCCGCGAGCTTGGCGGCTTTCTCGTCGCCCGTGTTGACGCTGAAGACGATGCGCTTCAACGCGCGCGCCGAGTTGTCCGGCTTGCTCTTCATCTGCGTGAACTTGTAGGTCAGTTCGCGCAACGCGAGGATCGCGGCGCGCACGCCCCAATCGGCCGAGCGCTCGAGAATCGGTAGCTGGGCGAGCGTGAAGGTGACCTGGACGATCTTGGTGCCAAGCAGTGCGCGCCACGCAGCTCGAACGGCTTCACCGTAGGCTTTCTGGCTGAAAGCATCCTGCTTGCCGAGGCCGACCAGCAGCACGCGCGAAGCGCCGATGCCTGAGACTTCGTGCAGGAACAGCGTAGTGCCCGCCTTGCCGTCCATGTCGCCGGCCTTGATGATGCGGGTCAGCAGGCCCTTGGTGGCCGCGTCGATCTCCAGCGCGGCGCCCGCAAGCGTTTGCGACTCGAACACGCCGATTACGATGCAATCGGATTTCCCGGTCAGGAAACCGTTTGACGAGCCTTTGGTCCAATCACAGGCTTTTATGCTAAAGTCCATCGCGCTTGTCCTCGGATAAAGTCTGGGCTTAGGATGAAAGCCGCAATTATCCGCTATTTTTCCTGCGGCGGCTGCACCGGGGGCGTGACGGGAAACATTCCGCGCGCCACTGAGAGCGCCCCCTCTCATCATCAATAATGATCTTCGAACGCTCCCTCCAGCGCGAACTCGCGTATACGGCTGGTGCCGTGTTCATGGTTCTGCTCACGCTAGTGCTGACGACGATGATGATCCGCATCGTCGGCTTCGCCGCTTCGGGCGAGATCGATCCGCGCGACGTGCTGGTCCTGATCGGCCTGACCGTGATCGGCTACATCGCCATCATGCTCGTCGCGACCCTGTTCGTGTCGATCCTGTTCGTCCTGACCCGCTGGTACAAAGACTCCGAGATGGTCGTCTGGCTCGCCTCGGGTGTCAGTTTGACCCGCTTCATCAAACCGATCGGTATTTTCGCCACGCCGATCATCATTCTCATCATGTTTTTCGTGTTCGTCGGCTGGCCCTGGTCGAATCAGCAGAGCAAGCTGATCCGCGCGCGTTTCCAGCAGCGCGACGAGGTCTCACTGCTCGCGCCGGGTCAATTCCGCGAATCGGCCGTCAGCCACCGCGTGTTCTTCATCGAGAAGATGTCGCCCGACCAGGCGCGCGTCGAGAACGTGTTCGTGACCAGCACGGAAAACGGCAAGGTCAATGTGGTCGTGTCGAAAACCGGCCACACCGAAACACGCAAGAACGGCGATCGCTTCGTCGTACTGGAAAACGGCCGGCGCTACGACGGCGAACCGGGGCATCCCGACTTCCGCATCATGGAATTCGAACGCTATGGCGTGAAAATCCAGAGTCAGCCGGTCGTGAATACGCCGACTACCACCGGCTTGCCTACGCTCACGCTCCTGCGCAACCCGACCAACGACAACCTCGCCGAATTCGCGTGGCGCGCGGGGCTGCCGCTGATTGCGATCAACCTGATGCTGCTGGCGATTCCGCTCGCGCACCAGAACCCGCGGCGCAGCCGCACGATCAATCTGGTGATGGCTGTCCTGATCTACCTGACGTATTCGAATTTGTTGAACGTGGTGCAGTCGTGGATCGAGCAAGGCAAGATGTCGTTCGGGGTTGGGCTGGTGGGCCTGCATATCATTGTGGCGGTGATCGTCGCGTTCATCTTCTGGCTGCGCGTGCGCAACCGGCCGCTGTTCACGCGGGCGATGTTCAGCCGTTCGCAGGGGGCCTGACTGATGCGCATCTATGAAAGGTACTTTGCGCGTCAGATCTACCTCACGTTCATCTTTATTCTGTTCGCGTTTTCGGGTCTGTTTTTCTTCTTCGACCTGATCAACGAGCTGAATTCCGTCGGCCACGGCAATTACAAGTTCCAGTACGCGGTACTGCGGGTTGCCTTGCAAACGCCGTCGCGCTTTTACGAAATCATTCCGGTCGCCGCGTTGATCAGCGCGATCTACGTGTTCGCGCAGATGGCGGCGAACTCCGAGTACACGATTTTTCGCGTATCCGGCCTCGCCACGAATCAGGCGCTGCGCTCGCTGATGAAGATCGGCATTCCGCTGGTGATCCTGACTTATATCATCGGCGAAGTGATCGGGCCGTACACGGATCAGTTGTCGGAACGCGTGCGGCTTGAGGCGTTGGGGTCGTCAGTATCGAGCAATTTCGAGTCGGGCGTGTGGGTGAAGGACACGCTCACGGCGCGCGCGGACGGCGAGCAGGTCACGCGTTTTGTGAACGTGGGCAAATTGCAGCCGGACGCGACGATCAGCAACGTGCGGATTTACGAATTCGATTCGAAGTTCCGGCTCTCGAATGTGCGGATCGCTCAAAACGGCAAGTACCAGCCGCCGGGTCACTGGCAACTGACTGGCGTGACGGACACGCAACTGATCGACGTGCCCCCTCCTCCGGGCACGCCGGCCGACGCCCTGGATCCGGTGTATCGCGCGAAGCAAGTGGCGTTGCCGGAATATTCGCTGCGCTCGGAACTGACGCCGCAGATCTTGTCGGTGCTGCTTGTGTCACCGGACCGGATGTCGATGTTCAACCTGTTCCGCTACATCCAGCATTTGACCGAGAATCATCAGGACACGCAGCGGTATGAGATTGCGCTGTGGCGCAAGTTGCTGTATCCGTTTGCGGTGTTTGTGATGCTGGTGTTGTCGTTGCCGTTTGCGTATCTGCATACGCGTGCCGGCGTGGTGGGTGTGAAGGTTTTCGGCGGGATTATGCTCGGCATGAGTTTTCAGCTGTTCAATACGCTGTTCTCGCATATCGGCACGTTGAATACGTGGCCCGCGCCGTTGACTGCGGCTACGCCTGGGTTGGTTTATCTCGTGCTTGGGTTGGTTGGGTTGAAGTGGGTTGATCGGCATTAGGAGCCGTTGGCATGGCTACGCATGGGATGGTGTTGTTTGCGCATGGCGCAAGGGATGTGCGCTGGCGCGAGCCGTTTGAGAGGCTCGCCGAGAAGGTGCGCGGTGGGCGCGGCTCTGAGCCGGTTTTGCTGGCTTTTCTCGAGTTGATGGAGCCGGATCTGCCCGCGGCTGTGGGGGAGCTTGTCTCCGACGGGTGTTCTGTTGTCACTGTTGTGCCGGTTTTTTTTGGGCAAGGTGGGCATGTCAGGAAGGATCTGCCTGCAGTGATTGAGCGCTGTCGCGGGTTGTATTCTGGTGTCGAGATTCAGTGTGCTGTTGCTGTTGGTGAGGATGAGGTTGTGCTGGATGCTGTTGCTGAGTATTGCCTGCGGCAGGGTTGAGTTTTTTTTGCCTGCGTGGCGCTTTGGTCGTTTGCCTACGGCGTTGGCCTTTCCTTGAATTGATATTGGTCTATTAGCGTTGCCCCTGTGCGGGGCGGCACTTACTTTCTTTGCCGCCGCAAAGAAAGATAAGCAAAGAAAGCGGCTCACACCGCCAGCTCATAAGCGGGGCCCCCGCACAGCCACGGTAGTGGTGCATCTGGAATCTGTGTTCTCGCACATTTGGCTTCAGTGACAAGGCAGTCATACTTCCCGCCTCGCACTGCGTGCTCGCCGGAACGGGACATCGCGAACGCTTCGGACACCTCCCGTCTCACTACGTGCTCCTCAGAACCGACTTCGCGATGACCAGTGCTTCGCTTCGGATACTTCCCATCTCACCGCGTGCTCCTCAGAACCGACTTCGCGATGATCAGTGCTTCGCTTCGGACACCTCCCGTCTCACTACGTGCTCGTCAGAACCGACTTCGAGAAGACCAGTGCTTCGCTTCGGATACTTCCCGTCTCACCGCGTGCTCCCCAGAACCGACTTCGCGATGACCAGTGCTTCGCCTCGGATACTTCCCGTCTCACTGCGTGCTCGTCAGAACCGACTTCACGATGACCAGTGGTTCGCTTTGGACACCTCCCGTCTCACTGCGTGCTCGTCAGAACCGACTTCGCGAAGATCAGTGGTTCGCTTCGGACACTTCCCGTCTCACTGCGTGCTCGTCAGAACCAACATCGGGAAGGCCAGTGCTTCGCACAGGAATCGTGTCATCATCGGCTCTCTTCGCAAGCCGTCAGTCTTCCGGCGGCGCTGCGCGCGCCAAAGCGCACTCTCCGTATCGAGTGGCTTCGGTTCTCCCCAAAGAAATAGGTGTTGGCAAGTTTTTTACGTCGTGCCCCCACGACGATGACTCGCATCACGTGCTGCTCGTTATACGTCGTCGCTACGCCGACTTCGTTAGTCACTGCAATACCGCCTAGTCACAACATAAAAAGGCGCGAGCGCCCTTTTATGCTTGCGGCCTGGTGCCGTGAGTCTATGTCAGTGCGCCGTCGCAATAGGCCGCGTGATCGTTTTAAAGCGTCCTGGTTTGTTGCGCATTGCTCCCATTGCGCGGGTGCCTTTGCGGCGCTCCGGCGCAGTCCGCGTGGCCTTCGACAGAAGGTTTGCTGCGCGACGTGCTGTGATGCAGCTTTGAGGTACTCCCTTCGCGTCGAGCGCAATGACCTGGTATAACTCGCGGTCAATTTCGACTTCTTGCCGATATTCCTCCCCAGTGTCGATCAGCACTTCCAGCAATTTCCGCTGGCGCTGTCTCTCCTCTCGCGTCACGGTTGGACTCCTGAATATCGAGGCCGCGAGCGTGACCAACTTGTCCAGTTGGCTTAGCTGCCGGTCAACAAGTCCGAAAGCAGATAGAGCAAGTTTTTCGTACTGAAGTGCGTCAACAGGCGGGCGCGACGGGGTTCGTGAATTCTTGACGGATTTACTCATGGCGCGATCTCCCTGAAACTTATTCGATCGCCCGACACACAGCTTGCGCTGTGGTGAGCGGGCTCAATGACAAGGTTGGCAGACTGGCACCACTGCAACCAGCAGACCCGAAGGTCTCCCTATCACGGCCCGCCCATAGCAAGAGGACGCGCTGAAACAGACGCACTTCCTGCCGGGGGGCAGGAGTACGCGCGTGGTGGCAGGCTGCCAAGCCTGACCGTCGCTGTTTTGACGGCGAATTGAGTTTAAAACGTATCGTTTCGGGATTGATCGCCTACCCAGGCTAAAGCGCGCGCGTCGCCAGCATTTCCGAAATTTCCCAAGTGCCCATCCGAATAGAGGACTACAGCACCAGAGAAACTTCAGCAAAGAAACCGAGAAATTGGTCGACTACTGAGATGGCGCGCGCGGCGCCGCCGGAAGTAAGACGGCATTGCGAAGAGAAGGAGATGACTGCCAAGAATCCGGAGCGAAGCCGTGATCCCCATCACGCGAAGAAAACCGTGGGTGCTCGATGAACCCTTCCGGCGAGCACGCAGTGCGAGGCGGGAAGTATGACTGCCTTGTCACTCACGCGAAATGCGCGAGGGCACAGATTCCAGATGCACCACTGCCCCCTCCAAGCCAAGGGACCCGCTTAAAAATTGGCGGTTTGAGCCGCTTTCTTTTGCCTACTTTTCTTTGCGGCAGGCAAAGAAAAGTAGGTGCCTGCCCCGCACAGGGGCGACGCTAATAAACCAATAACAAATCAAGGAAAGGCCAACGCCGCAGGCGTACAACCCAAAAGCGCTGCGTAGGCAACCAACTCAAGGAAAGCCCAACGCCGTAGGCAAACAGAGAGTAAGTGTCGCCCCACACAAGGGCAACACTAATAGACCAACAAGAAAACAAGGAAAGGCCAAAAAGCCAGATCAAGAAAAAGCCAACACCGCAAGCAAACAGACAATCAAGCGCCGCGCAGCAAAAAACTTAAGCCGCAGCCACCAAAGCCTCCCCCGCGGAGCGCCCCACCTGCTGCCGGGCGGCAAAAGCCTCCCCGATCATCAAAAGGCTGGGCTGCGAAGCATCAACCCATTTCTGCGCCTCACCAGCAGCTAGCGTTTCAAGCGTGAGTGTGAGCATCCGCTCACGTTCCGTACTACAAGCCTCAACAATTGCCACCGGCGTAGAAACATCCCTCCCGGCATCAATCAGTTGCTGAGCAATCTCAACCCCACTATCGCGGCCCATATAAAACACGAGGGAATCCGCATTAACCTGCTCGCGAATCTCTTCGGACCCCGGAGCACGACTAAAAGTAGCCAGCGCAACACTACGAGAAACGCCGCGCAGCGTAAGAGACCGCTTCAACGAAGCCGCGCTAGCCAGTGCAGCTGTAATGCCAGGCACCACCTCATACTCAATCCCAACAGCCTCCAGCGCCCGCATCTCCTCATCAGCGCGCCCGAACAACATCGGATCTCCACCCTTCAGACGCACCACGACATCGTGCTCCAAAGCAGCATCCACAATCTGCTTGTTGATGAACTGCTGCGCGGTAGAAAGCTGCCCACAGCGCTTACCCACAGCAATCCGCCGCGCGTGCGAAGGCGCATAGTCGAGCATGGCTGGCTCGACCAACGCGTCGTGCAGCACCACATCCGCCATGCCGAGCAGCCGCGCGCCGCGCACCGTGATGAGATCCGCCGCCCCCGGCCCTGCACCGATCAGATACACCTTACCCATTTGCCTCAACCCCATTCGTCCGGTTCGTGCAAAACCCGAAGCCGCGGGCGCGCATCAGTCACCCAGTCAGTAACTCAAGCAGAAAACGCCCGAATCATCCCAGCCGCGACCGTGTGATGCGTCGCTTCATCGATCAGCACAAATGCACCCGTGCCCTGATGCGAGTCGTACACGTCGCACACCAGCGGCTTCTGCAACGTCAGCGCTACGCGGCCGATGTCGTTCATCGCCAGTTCCTTGCGATCGGTTGCCTGCGACAGCGTATGCACGTCGAGCACTTCCTTGATCGCACCGATCCGCGCGAACACCGTGTTGGTGGTCTGCTTCAACAGATACTTGCGTTGCGTCGACAGCGGTGTGTCGTCGAACCAGCACAGGTCGGCTTCCAATTTCTTGGCCGGTTCCGGCGCTTCCTCACGCAGCACGAAAGTATCGCCGCGCGACACATCGACGTCTTCCGCCAGACGAATCGTCACCGTCTGACCCGCGAACGCACGGTCCACCGCAGCCGTGCCGCCGATCACCGGCGCGATGATCTCGGCAACCGTGGCTTCACGGTTCGCCGGCAGCACAACGATCGTGTCGCCGACTTTCACTTCGCCCGCCTCGACACGGCCCATGTAGCCACGGAAGTCGTCGGCCTGGCTGCCGTCCTGGCGCGCCACCCATTGCACCGGGAAACGCAGCGCCTGGCCCGTCGGAATCTCGACCGGCAGTGCTTCGAGCAAATCGAGCAGCGGCTCGCCTGCGTACCACGGCATGCTTTCGCTGGCCGTCACGATGTTGTCGCCCTTCAGCGCCGACACCGGCACGAAGCGCACATCGTTCAGACCCAGTTGGCGCGCGAGTTCGACATACGCATCGCGGATCTCGTTGAAGCGCGTTTCGCTGTAGTCGACCAGATCCATCTTGTTGATCGCGACGATCGCGTGCTGCAAGCCGAGCAGCTTCACGAGCGCGCTGTGACGCTTGGTTTGCGGCAGCAACTGCGCCGCGCCGTCGACGAACGTCACACGCGTTGCGTCGACCAGGATGATCGCTGCGTGCGCGGTCGATGCGCCCGTCACCATGTTGCGCGTGTACTGCTCGTGACCCGGCGTGTCGGCGATGATGAACTTGCGCTTAGCCGTCGCAAAGTAGCGATACGCAACATCGATCGTGATGCCTTGCTCGCGCTCGGCTTCGAGGCCGTCCGTCAGCAGCGACAGATCGATTTCGTCGCCAACGGTACGCTTATTCTTCGCGCGCGACAGAGCCGAGAGCTGGTCGCTCAACACCGCCTTGCTGTCGTACAGCAGGCGGCCGATCAACGTGCTCTTGCCGTCGTCGACGCTGCCCGCGGTAATGAAACGCAGCACGCCGAGGTCTTCTGGTTGATGAATACTCATGATGTTCCTTGTCCGTCTGTCGACCAGAGTTAGCGCTTTAGCGCTTATGACTCTGGTCCCATGCAAAGCTGTCGACTGGAGTTGGCGCTTTAGCGCCTACTCCAGTCCCATGCATTAGAAATAACCCTGCTTCTTCCGCTGTTCCATCGCGGCCTCGGAGACCTGATCGTCCATCCGCGTCGCGCCACGTTCCGTGATTTCGGTCACGGCCGTTTCGGCGATGATCTTCTCGAGATCGTCCGCGTCGCTTTCCACCGGGCACGTGCAGCTGATATCGCCCACGGTACGGAAACGCACGAGCGCGGTTTCGCTGGTCTCGCCTTCACGCATCGGCGTGAGCGGCGTAACCGGCACGAGCAGGCCGTTGCGGCGCACGATCTCGCGTTGATGCGCGTAGTAGATCGACGGCAATTCAAGCTGTTCGCGAGCGATGTATTGCCACACGTCGAGTTCGGTCCAGTTCGAGATCGGGAACACGCGCAGGTGTTCGCCATTGTGCAGACGCGCGTTGTACAGGCTCCACAGTTCCGGACGCTGTGCCTTCGGGTCCCATTGGCCGAACTCGTCGCGGAACGAGAAGATCCGTTCTTTTGCACGGGCCTTTTCTTCGTCGCGGCGTGCGCCGCCGATCAACGCGGTGTACTCATGTTCCGCGATCGTTTCGAGCAGCGTCACGGCTTGCGCAGCATTGCGCGAATCCAGTTCGCGGCGCAGACGCACCGTGCCGCGCTTGATCGAATCTTCGACGTGACCCACCACCAGTTCAGCACCGATCTCTTTCGCGCGACGGTCGCGGAAGTCGATCACTTCCTCGTAGTTGTGGCCGGTGTCGATATGCACGAGCGGGAACGGCAGCACGGTCTTGCGATTCGCGCCAATGCCGAAGGCCTTCAGTGCAAGGTGCAGTACCACGACCGAATCCTTGCCGCCCGAAAACAGCAGTGCGGGCTTGCTGCATTCCGCGACCAGTTCGCGCAGGATATGAATCGACTCGGCTTCGAGCCAATCGAGGTGATCCATCCGGTTCGCCGTATTGGTAAGCGGTGCGTTGATAGTGGAATCGAGCGTGGTGCTCATGTTTGGGTCCTTCATTGGTTCGCTTGACGAGCGGTTCGCCCCAAGCAGAAGTATTCAAATCGGTATGTGCGGCGTTCAAGCCCAAAAGCCAAGGCCTGAACTGCCAAAATGCTTTATGCCGAAGCGTTTTCGCTGCTGCTGACGGGGATCGGCGTAATCGTCGTGATATGCAGCCCGCATTCCTTCGTATCGCGCGACTCCCACCACCAGCGTCCTGCCCGGCTGTCTTCACCGGGACGGATCGCACGCGTACAAGGCTCGCAGCCGATGCTCGGGTAACCGCGCGCATGCAGCGGATTAACCGGCACGTCGAACGTCTTCAGATAATCCCACACTTCGGCCTCTGTCCAGTCCGTCAGCGGATTAAACTTGGCGATGTTGCGCGCGGCGTCGTGTTCTTCATCGTGCAGTTCGGCACGCGTCACCGACTGCTCGCGGCGTTGGCCCGTCACCCACGCGCTGACATCCGACAGCGCGCGGTTCAACGGCTCGACCTTGCGGATTTCGCAGCAGCGCTTGCGCAGATCGACGCTTTCGTAAAACGCATTCAAGCCGTGCGAGGCGACATATTCCTCAACCGCGGCAGCCTGCGGATGAAACTGCTCGATATTGTAACCGTAGCGCTCTTTCACACGATCGAGCATGCCGAGTGTTTCAGCATGCAGACGACCCGTGTTCAGCGAGAAAATGCCGATTTTCACGCCACGCGACAGAATTGCGTGCGTGAGCAGCATATCTTCCGCTGCGAGGCTGCTGGCGAGCTTCACGTTCGCGTGACGCGCCGCGATCGAATCGAGCAGCGCATCGAGGCGCTCGACCTTCGCAGCGAGTTCCGGCGTGAGCGACTGGACTTCGCTCATGCCGAGGCCTTTGCCAGTTCGCCCGCTTCGCGGCGGCGGAACAGCGGCGACGAGTTCACGGCGCCCTGATAGTTGAGGCTGAATTCGTCGAACGCTTTCAGTGCGTCGTCGAAGTCTTTGTCCGAACGCAATGCATAAGCGTCGAAGCCGCAACGGAACATGAACGTCAGTTGATCGCGCAGCACGTCGCCGATTGCGCGCAGTTCGCCCTTGTAGCCGTAACGCTCGCGCAACAGGCGGCCGATGCTATAGCCACGGCCGTCGCGGAACACCGGGAAGTCCACGCCGATCAGCGCGATCGTGTCGAAGTCGGCGACGATATCGGCCGGTTCGCTATCCGCCGCGAGCCACACGCCGATTTCAGTGGCGCCGCGCGATGCGATCAATGCATCGCGGGAAGCCTGCCACAGCGCGAGCGGCACCAGCACCTTGCCGGCCGGCAGTTCATTGACTGCGGGCAGCGTGCCGTCTTCAGCGGCGCGCACCACCGTCCAGTCATCGTTGACGATCGCGCGATTCTTGATGATAGAAGCCATCTGTTCAGTATCCTTTTCGCGGTTACGCGTGAGCCGGTTGACGCGAGGCGTACACACGTTCCTTGAACGGGGTGATGCCAATGCGGTTGTACGTTTCGATGAAGCGCTCGCCTTCGTGGCGGTTTTCCACGAACGTATCGATCACCTTGCTCATCACGTCCGGCATTTCTTCCGCCGAGAACGACGGGCCGATCACGCGGCCGAGATGCGCGCCGGTGGCGCCCGTACCCTGCTCGCCGCCGAGCGTCACCTGATACCACTCCGAGCCGTCCTTATCGACTCCCAGAATGCCGATGTTGCCGACGTGGTGGTGGCCGCAGGCATTGATACAGCCCGAGATGTTCAGCGACACGTCGCCGAGGTCGTACACGTAGTCGAGGTCGTTGAAACGTTCCTGAATCGCGAGCGCGATCGGAATCGACTTCGCATTCGCGAGCGAGCAGAAATCGCCGCCCGGGCACGCGATGATGTCGGTCAGCAAGCCGATGTTCGGCGTCGCGAAACCTTGCGCCTTGGCCTTTTCCCACAGCGCGAACAGATCGCGCTTCTTCACGTTCGCGAGAATCAGGTTCTGTTCGTGCGACACGCGGATTTCGCCGAGCGAGTACTCGTCGGCCCAATCGGCGACCGCTTCCATTTGAACGTCCGTTGCGTCACCCGGCGCGATCGTGGTCGGCTTCAGCGACAGCGTGACCGACGAGTAGCCAGACACCTTGTGCGGGCGCACGTTCCGTTCGACCCAGCGCGCAAACGCCCGGTTTTCCAGCAAATGCTTTTCGAACGATGTATCCGTGTCGGCCAGCTTCTCATACACCGGCGGCTGGAAGTACTGCGACACGCGATCCACTTCGGCTTGCGTAAGCGTCGACGGACCATCCTTCAGGTGTTGCCATTCTTCTTCGACCTGCGCCGAGAATTTCTCCGGGCTCAACGCCTTCACGAGAATCTTGATACGCGCCTTGTACATATTGTCGCGGCGGCCGTAGCGGTTGTACACGCGCAGCACGGCTTCGCAGTACGTCAGCAGATGTTGCCACGGCAAATCGCGGCGGATGATCGCGCCGATGATCGGCGTACGGCCCATGCCGCCGCCGGCCAGGATGTCGGCCACCAGTTCGCCCTGCTCGTTCTTCTTCAGATACACGCCCATGTCGTGGATCTGCACGGCAGCGCGGTCTTCTTTGGAACCCGACACGGCGATCTTGAACTTACGCGGCAGCCACGCGAATTCCGGGTGGAACGTCGACCATTGGCGCAGGATTTCTGCCCAGGGTCGCGGATCGACCACTTCGTCCGGCGCCACGCCGGCGAACTGGTCGGCCGTGATGTTGCGGATACAGTTGCCCGAGGTCTGGATACCGTGCATCTGCACCGCGGCGAGCTTGCGCAGGATTTCCGGCGTTTCTTCGAGCTTGATCCAGTTGTACTGGATGTTCGAGCGCGTCGAGAAGTGGCCGTAGCCGCGGTCGTGCTCGCGCGCGATCTGGGCCAGCACGCGCATCTGGTCGCTGCGCAGGTTGCCGTAAGGAATCGCGATGCGGTGCATGTACGCGTGGCGCTGTAAGTACAGGCCGTTCTGCAGACGCAGCGGACGAAACTCTTCTTCGCTCAATTCGCCCGACAAGCGGCGGCGAACCTGATCGGCGTATTGCACGACCCGTTCATCGACGATGGTCTGGTCGTACTGATCGTATTGATACATTCGGGGACCCCAATTTTTTTGCAGTAACAGCACGGCGATCCGGTTTCGCCGCGCCCGGCTATCTCTATTTGTCACCACCCGCCGATGAACGTTTAGACCCATCGCTCATTTGCTTATGACAAATACAGATATCCATATTGAAAAAGATGGACAGATCGTAATAAACTCGCCTTATATTTCAAACGACTAAAAAATTCTTTTGATATGCGGAGAGGTTATATATGAACCTGCACCAATTCCGCTTCGTCCGCGAGGCTGTGCGGCAGAATTTCAATCTGACAGAAGCGGCCAAAGCGCTGTATACAAGCCAGCCGGGCGTCTCCAAGGCGATTATCGAGCTGGAAGACGAGCTGGGCGTCGAAATCTTCACCCGGCACGGCAAGCGCGTGCGCTCTCTCACCGAGCCTGGGCGCATCATTCTTCAGTCGGTTGAAAAGATTCTCCAGGAAGTTGAGAGCCTCAAACGGGTCGGTAAAGATTACGCGGCGCAGGATCAGGGCAATCTGGTGATCGCCGCGACTCACACCCAGGCACGCTACTCACTTCCGGCCGCGATCGCTGAATTCAAGAAGCGCTTCCCAAAGGTTCACCTTTCGATCCTGCAAGGCAACCCGACCCAGGTCGCCGAGATGGTGATTCATGACCAGGCCGATCTGGCGATCGCCACCGAGGCGATCGCCAGCTATAAGGAACTGGTCTCGCTGCCGTGCTTCCAGTGGCACCACGTCGCCGTGATGCAGCCGGATCATCCCCTGCTCGACCGCAAACTTTTGTCGTTGGATGATCTGACCCAGTATCCGCTGATTACATACGACAACGCCTTCGCCGGGCGCACCAAGATCAACGAGGCGTTCCGCCTGCGCGGATTGCATCCGGACATCGTGCTGGAGGCGATCGACGCCGACGTGATCAAGACCTATGTGGAACTGGGTCTGGGCGTCGGCATTATGGCGGATATCGCGTTCAATGCCGAGCGTGACCGGCATCTGCGCGCCATGCCGGTCGTCCACCTGTTCGGCAGCAATGTGACGCGGGTCGCGCTGAAACAGGGCGCGTATCTGCGCAGCTATGTGTATACGCTCGTCGAACTGTTGTCGCCGAGCATGAACCGCAAGCTGATCGAACAGGCCCTCAAAGGCGAACACGAAACCTACGAACTTTGATATCACCCCGCTTCCTGCTATCCCCGCTACGGAGACCCCTCGATGACGTCGTATAAGAAAAAGATCAGCGGACTCACCGCCGCTTTTGGTTTTGGCGCGCTCCTGCTCGCCACCGCAGCCCACGCCGACATCAAGGTCGGCATCGATCTGTCCAGCACCGGCCCGGCGGCCGTGATCGGCATCACCAGCAAGAACGCGATGCTGATGTGGCCGGCCACGATTGCCGGCCAGAAAGCCGACTACATCTTCCTCGACGACGCCTCCGACCCGGGCGCGGCGGTTCGCAACATCCACAAGCTGATCAACGAAGACCACGTCGACGTGATCGTCGGCCCGAATATCACGCCGGCGGCCATGGCCGCGCTCGATCCCGTCGCCGAAAGCCAGACTCCGATGATCACGCTGATCGGCTCGGCCAGCGTGGTGGAACCGCAGGAAGGCAAGAAGGTGTGGGCCTACAAGATGGCGCAGACCGACAGCGCGATGGCAGACGTGATGACGCGCTACATGTCGAACCACAACGTGAAGACCGTGGGCTTTATCGGTTTCGCGGACGGTTACGGCGAAAGCTGGCTCAACGAGTTCAGCAAGTTCGCGGCTTTGCGGCATATCCAGTTGGTGGCGACGGAGCGCTATAACCGCACCGACGCCAGCGTCACCGGCCAGATCCTCAAGCTGATGGCCGCCAAGCCGGACGCGATCCTGATCGCCGGTGCCGGCACGCCGACCGTGCTGCCGCAGCGCACGCTGATCGAACGCGGCTTCAAAGGCCCGATTTATCAGACGCACGGCATCGCCACGCCCGAGTTCATCAAACTGGGCGGCAAGGACGTGGAAGGCACCCTGTTCCCGACCCAGCCGGTGGTGGTCGCGCGCACGCTGCCGGCCGATCTTCCGGCGAAGAAAGCGGCGCTCGCGTTCACCAACGAATACGAGGCGAAGTACGGCCCGGGCAGCGTGACCCAATTCGCGGGCGATGCGGCGGGTGTGTATCCGCGTTTGCAGGATGCGGTCGCGCGCGCATTGAAGACGGCACAGCCGGGTACGCCGGCGTTCCGCGCCGCGCTGCGCGACGAGCTGGAACACGCGCATGAACTGGTCGTGCCGAACGGCGTGGTCAATACGAGCGCGAAGGACCACGTCGGTCTGGATCAGCGCGCGAGCGTGATGGGAATCATCAAGAACGGCAAGTTCGTTTACCTGAGCCAGTGAGTGCGGCCGGCGCGGCGGGCGTCGCTCCGCGCGCATGGCGCATGGTGCGCCGACCCTCTCAATCAGCCGCGTTTGAGTCAACACACATGACCGCCGTCCGTTCACACCGATCGGGCGGCGTGCCGCCTGCAAGCTCCGTGTAACATGCTGACGGCCAGCTTGCGGTGAACGCGGGCTCAGGCTATTTGCCGATTCCGTGCGAGCGCGCGGCGCCTTTCTTCGAAGACGCCGCCGCGCATCGCCAGCCCGTGAAGTCCGTCAGACCGCGCATGCTCAAAACCAGAAAACGCATCATCGTCGCCGCCGCCGTGGTTATCGTGATCCTCGCCATCGCGATAGCGCAGGCCATCAGAAAACGCAGCGCGCCCGCCGCTGCCACGACCACGGTGTCTTCCATCGTCGAATTCGCGCCGGACGACCTCACCACGGTCAGCCGCCGCACGCTCTCCGAAACACTCCCACTGACCGGTTCGTTGCGCGCCGTGACGCAAGCCGCGGTCAAATCGAAAGTCGCCGGCTCGGCGCTCGAGGTCATGGTGCGCGAAGGCGATTCGGTCAAGACCGGCCAGATTCTCGCGAAGATCGACGCCCGCGACTACGTGGCCCGCGCCGAACAGACTCGCGGCCAGATGGCCGCCATGGCCGGCCAACTCGACATCGCTAAACAGACGCTCGACAACAACCGCGTGCTGGTCGAAAAAGGCTTCATTTCGAAAAACGCCTTCGACACCGCGCAAAGCCAGTTTGAAATCGCCCGCGCGAATCTCGATGCGGCGAAAGCGGCGCTGGCGTCGTCGAATCTGTCTTTGGCCGACACGGTCGTGCGCTCGCCGCTCGATGGACAGATCGCCTCACGCTCGGTCGAACCCGGCGAGAAAGTCGCCGTCGATACGAAACTGTTTGACGTGGTCGATCTACGCACACTCGAACTGGAAGCGCCGGTGCCGGTCGGCGAGATCGGCCGCGTGCGGATCGGCCAGCCGATCCAGATCGCTTTCGACGGTATCGACACAGCGGTACACGGCGCGATCACGCGCATCAACCCGGCCGCGCAAGCCGGCTCGCGTTCGATCATGGTGTATGTGCAGGTCGCCAACCCGTCAGGCACGCTGCGAGTCGGCATGTTCGGCACCGGCACGATTTCGGTGGGGAGCCGGCAGAACGTGCTGGTGGTCCCGGCTACCGCCATCCGCACGGACGGCATGCGCCGCAGCGTCTACGCGGTGGTCGACGGCAAGCTGGTCGAGCATCCGGTGCAGACCGGCGCGACCGGCGACGCCGACGGCGACACGTGGACCGAGATCGTCGGCGGGCCATTGGCGCTCGGCCAGCAGATCGTGAAGAACAATCTCGGCTCATTGCGGATCGGCAGCAGCGTGCATGTGGTGCAGCCTGACCAGCCGCAGCCAGCCCAACCCGGCCTGCCCGGACAGGCTGTCCCGCAAGCGGCCAGCGTGCCGGGCGCAAATAGCGCAAGCAGCGCACGCTGACCGGAGCCCTCGCCTATGTGGTTCACCCGCATCAGCATCGGCAACCCGGTGCTCGCCACGATGATGATGATGGCGTTCCTCGTCATCGGTCTGTTTTCCTATCAACGGCTCAAGGTCGACCAGTTTCCCGACATCACCTTTCCGATCGTGGTCGTGCAGACCGCGTATCCGGGTGCGTCGCCGGAATCGGTCGAATCGGACGTCACGCGCAAGATCGAGGAAGCGGTCAACACGATCAGCGGCATCGACGAAATCACCTCGCGTTCGTATGACGCGCAGTCGGTGGTGATCGTGCAGTTCGATTTGTCCGTGGATGCGGTGCAGGCCGCCCAGGACGTGCGCGACAAGATCGCGCTGATCCGCCCCGATCTGCGCGACGGCGTGAAGGACCCGCGCGTGCTGCGCTACGACCCGGCGGATATGCCGATCATCACGGTGGCCATCTCGAACGCGCCGGGTGCGTCGTTATCCACGCGCGATCTCACCACCGTCGCCGATCAGATCGTGCGCAAGCGGCTTGAAACCGTGCGTGGGGTCGGCTCGGTCTCACTGGTGGGCGGCGTGAAGCGGCAGGTGCAGATCGACATGAATCCGGAAAAGCTGCAAGCGCTTTCCGTCGGCGTCGATCAGGCGATCCGCGCGGTGCAGAATGAAAATCAGGAGATTCCGGCTGGACCGCTCACCTCGAGCAATGTCGAGCAAACCGTGCAGGTCAAAGGCCGTTTCGAGAAGCCGGACGACTTCAAACGCATCATCGTCGCGCGGCGCGGCGCACAGTCGGCGATTCCGACCGCCTCCTCCGCCACGCAGCCGGTCACGCTCGATCAGGTCGCCGACGTGGTGGACGGCCAGCAGGAACCGGATAGCATGGCCTTGCTGAACGGCCAGCGTGCGCTGTTCCTGTCGATCATCAAGGCCCAGGGCGAGAACACCGTGGACGTCGCGCACGGCGTGCGTGATGAAGTCGCCCGCTTGCAGCCGCAATTGCCGCCAGGCGTGCAACTCAGCATTACCGACGATTCGTCGATCAATATCGAAGACAGCGTCAACGAAGTGAAGCGCACCTTGCTCGAAGGCGCGCTGCTGACGGTGCTGATCGTGTTCCTGTTCCTCGGCTCATGGCGCAGCACGGTGATCACCGGCCTCACGCTGCCGATCGCGCTGATCGGCACCTTCGCGGTGATGTACGCGTGCGGCTTCACGATCAACGTGATCACGCTGATGGCGCTGTCGCTGTGCGTCGGCTTGCTGATCGACGATGCGATCGTGGTACGCGAGAACATCGTGCGGCACGTGCAGTTAGGCGCGGACCATCGCACTGCCGCGCTCGACGGCACCAGGGAAATCGCGCTCGCCGTGCTGGCGACCACCTTCTCGATCGTCGCGGTGTTTCTGCCGGTGGGCTTCATGGGCGGCATCATCGGCCGCTTTTTCCATCAGTTCGGCATTACGGTGGCCGCCGCCGTGCTGATCTCGATGTTCGTATCGTTCACGCTCGATCCGATGCTGTCCTCGATCTGGCCGGACCCCGATCTGCATGACGCGGACACGGGCCGCAAAGGCTATCGCTACGGACGCTTGATCGAACGTTCGCTGCATTTGTTCGACAAGCAGATCGACCGGCTCACCGCGTTCTATCAGCGCCTGCTCGGCTGGTCGCTGAGGCATCGCGCGCTCACGTTGGTCGTGGCGGCAGCCACGTTCTTCGGCAGTCTGTTTCTGGTGCCCTTCGTCGGCACCGAGTTCGTGCCGAATGCGGACTTCTCCGAAACGCAGATCGGGTTGAACACGCCCGTGGGCACCTCGCTCGAAGCCACCTCGGAAAAAGTGAAACAGGTGCAGGCGATTCTCGCCACCTACCCCGAAGTGCGCTTCAGTTACGCGACCGTCAACTCGGGCAACACACAAGGCAAAAACACCGCGCTGATTACCGTGCGCCTGAAAGACCGGCGCGACCGCACGCGCGGCATGGTCGAACTGAACCAGGTGTTTCGCGCGCGGCTCGCCTCGGTGGCGGGCGTGTCGATCACCGAAATCGGCGTGCCCGACGGCGCCGGCAGCACGAAGGCGATCCAGTTGAGCTTGCAGGGCGACAACATCGACGAACTGCGTCGGCTTGCGGATGCGGCTCAAGCGCGGATGGCAAAGATTCCGGGCCTCGTCGACCTCGATTCGAGCCTTAAGGCGGATAAGCCGATTGTCGCGATCAACGTGAAACGTGAACTGGCGTCCGACCTCGGCGTCGGCGTGGCCGATATCGGCACCGCCTTGCGGCCGCTGCTCTCCGGCGACGCCATCAGCACATGGCGCGCGCCCGACGACCAGGACTACGACGTCAGCGTGCGCTTGCCGCGCGCGCAGCGCCAGGACGTCGACGATCTGGCGAAGCTGATGATCGCCACCAACCGCACCGATGCAAACGGCGCGCCGGTGCTGGTGCCGCTGCGGCAGATCGCGGATATCGTCCAGACGAACGGGCCCGATGTGTTGAACCGGCGCGATCTGCAACGCGAGGTGATGTTGTCGGCGAACGTGAATGGCCGCTCGCCCGGCGAAGTGGCCTCGGACGTCGCGAAGGCGCTCGACGCGATGCATCTGCCCGCGGGCTACCACTATCGCTTCGAAGGCTCGACCAAGAGCATGAACGAGTCGTTCGTGTACGCGGTGGAGGCGTTGGCGCTGGCGGTGATTTTCATCTACATGATTCTTGCGTCGCAATTTGCCAGCTTCGCGCAGCCGCTTGCGATCATGGCGTCGCTACCGCTTACCTTGATCGGCGTGCTGATTGCGCTGCTGCTGTTCGGCAGTACGTTAAACATGTTTTCGATCATCGGCTTTGTGATGCTGATGGGTCTTGTCACGAAGAACGCGATTTTGCTGATCGACTTCGCGAATCAGGCACGGCGCGGCACGTTGCTCGACGCGTCGGGCAAGGGTCGCATGATGGAGCGGCGTGAAGCGCTGCTCGAAGCGGCGCGCGTGCGTCTGCGGCCAATTCTGATGACCACGCTGGCGATGATCTTCGGCATGCTGCCGCTGGCCGCGGCGCTGGGTGAAGGCGGCGAACAGCGTGGCCCGCTCGGGCAGACGGTGATCGGCGGGGTGATTACGTCGTCGATTCTGACGTTGGTGGTGGTGCCGGTGGTTTATACGGTGCTGGAGGATTGGGGGGATTGGGTGCGACGGAAGTTCAGCAAAGGCAGAACCGCCACACTGGAGCAATAGCCGCGATTGGTCACGCGGACGCCGCACGCTTGTTCAGGAATTCTCTTTTTAAGAAACGAATCGCCAAGGCGCGGCATGGTTTACTCATGTCGGATTTTTTATTGATGTACGAAAAAATCGTACATGAGCCAAAAATCGTACAAACTTTCGGCTTACTACACGGCAAGCGCCGACAGCCGAGCGGCGCGGCGGATTGCTGCTAAAGTGCATACCTTCAATTCGCCGTTTCCCACATCATGCGCACCACTCGAGCTATCCACGCCGTCGAACGGCTGAAAACCCGCAGCGGCAATCCGCAATTCGCGGCGATCAGCCTGTCCGGCGGGCTGTTTTATCTGGTCGACAAATCGAGCGGCACGGACAAGAAAGTCTCCGATCCGCTGACGCTCGACGACTTCGTCAAGTTCGTCGACGGTTTTGGACCGCCCAAGCCGCGCAAGGCAAGCAAGCTCGATATTGCGTTTGAAGAGCAGATCAGGAAGAGCAAAGGCAGCTAGGCGGCCTGGCATTCGATTTGCCCACCCAATTTATCCGCTCCATGACCAGGACAAGCGCCAAATCCGTCAGCATCGCGCCGGAACACAACAAGTCTGCACTGTCGAAAGGGCAGAAAGCGTTCAACACACTAATCAAACAGATTGAAAAGCGGCGTGCCAGTTTGACCGCATGGGAGGAATTCGCGCCGGTTTTCCACCAAAAATACGTGAATGAACTGCTGCCGCTGACGCAGAAGATGCAACATTTGCGTGCGCGGATGGCACACCTTCTGGACGAGCAGAGCAACCAGAAACGTATCACGCAGACCGAGCGGCGCACCCTTTCAGCGGTGATTGTCGACCTGGCGGCAAGGTGTCTCGGGGAAGAAGATAGCGACGAGTTGAAAACGCTATACAACCGGCACAGCGGGTCCAATTACGACGCCGTCAGAGCGTCCGAGTTGGACGAAATGAAATCGATGCTGGAGACAGTACTAGGCGTCGAGCTAGACGACATCGACATGAACTCGCCCGATGAAGTTCTCGATCGCCTGCAGGCGCATATTGAACAGGACGAAGCCGCGCAAGCGGCGGAGCATCAGGCGCACCAGGCGCAAAGCGCCCCGAAAAAGAAGACGGCGAAGCAGATCGCGGCCGAAACGCGCCGCGAGGAAGAAGAAGCGCAACTGAGCCGCTCGATCCGCGAGGTGTATCGGAAGCTGGCCAGCGCGTTGCATCCCGATCGCGAAAACGATCCAGAGGAACGCAAACGGAAAACCGCGCTGATGCAGCGAGTCAACGAGGCCTACAGCAAGAATAACCTGCTGCGTTTGCTTGAATTGCAGTTGGAACTGGAGCACATCGATCAGAACGCGATCGATAACCTTAGCGAAGACCGGCTCAAGCATTACAACAAGATATTGAGGGAGCAAGTAGGCGAACTCGACGACGAAATCATGTTTGTCGAAATGGCGTTCAAGGAACGGTACGGGCTCGACCCGATGGCCTCCATCACGCCGAAGAAGGTCGTGTACGGGCTGACAGAGGACGTTTTTATGCTACAGGAACAGATCAGGTCGCTCGAGTACGATCTGGTGGAGT
This sequence comes from Paraburkholderia sp. RL17-337-BIB-A, assembly GCF_046025895.1. Taxonomy (NCBI): domain Bacteria; kingdom Pseudomonadati; phylum Pseudomonadota; class Betaproteobacteria; order Burkholderiales; family Burkholderiaceae; genus Paraburkholderia; species Paraburkholderia sp. RL17-337-BIB-A. The sequence goes on from NZ_JARESY010000001.1 coordinate 3,544,625, forward strand.
TCCTGGACCTGGGCGCGCTCAAGGCGTGGTTAAAGATCAGGCGGCGTTAAACTGAAAGACTTTTTCCGCTTCCCGGCGTGCGCGTCACGTATTCGAGGTCAAGCGGGTTTTATCTCCCGCCACTGCCCGTCCGCCGCGCTGCTTGCCAACACTGCATCAATGAAGCGCAGGCCGGCCACACCGTCGTCCACCGTTGTTAGCAGCAAGCTTTCGGTGGGCAATGCGCGGCCCGCATCCAACGCCTCGATCTGCAACGCCGCATCTTTGTACAACTGCGCAAACGCTTCCAGATAACCTTCAGGATGTCCCGCTGGCACGCGCGTCGCGTGTGCGGCGATCGTGCTTTTAATTCGTCCTCGCGTCAGGCGCTCAGCCGAACCACCTAACGGCGTGAACCACAATTCGTTGGGATTCTCCTGATCGAAACACAAACCGGCCTTGGTGCCATATACCCGCAGACGCAGCGCATTCTCCGCGCCGCTCGCCACCTGGCTCGCCCACAGCATGCCGCGCGCACCGTTCGGATAGCGCAGCATCGCCTGCACGTGATCGTCGATACGGCGTCCCGGCACGAACGTATGCAACTCCGCCGATAGCGACGACGGTGTCATCCCCGTGATGAAGGCAGCCAGGTGATACGCATGCGTGCCGATATCGCCGAGACAGCCGGCGGGACCTGCCAAAGAAGGATCCGTGCGCCACCCTGCCTGTTTGTTCGTGCCGCTCGTTTCTATCGGCTCCGCGAGCCAGTCTTGCGCGTATTCGACTTGCACCACGCGTATTTCGCCAAGCTCACCTTTCTCCACAAGCTCACGAGCATGGCGCACCAACGGATAGCCGGAATACGTATGCGTCAACGCGAACAGCTTGTTCTTCTCGCGAGCGAGCTTCGCCAGCGCTTCGCCTTCCGCCAACGAAATCGCCAGCGGCTTGTCGCACACCACATGGATACCCGCTTCGAGAAAAGCCGTCGCCACCGGCGCATGCAGATGATTCGGCGTAACGATCGCGACCGCGTCGATACCGTCGTCGCGAGCCGCTTCAACGCGCGCCATCTCGCGCCAGTCTGTATAGCTGCGCGCGATACCGGCCTCGGCGGCGCTCGCTTGCGCGCGCTGCGGATCGGATGACAACGCGCCCGCTACCAGTTCGAACCGATCGTCGAGCCGCGCCGCGATCCGGTGCACCGCGCCGATAAACGCGCCCTGCCCGCCGCCGACCATGCCGAGCCTGAGTCTTTTTTGTGGCATTGCTCTCACTCCTTGATGGTCTGCTTCAGCCGCGTCACGGCCGCTGCACAAATAACTCGCGGACAACTCCCGTGAGCACGCAGTCAAATGCCAAGCACGCGCTTCAACTGCGCCGCATCCACGCCACTGCCCGCGAAGTCATCGAACGCATGTTCGGCCACCCGAATGATGTGCCGGCGAATAAACTCCGCGCCTTCACGCGCGCCGTCCTGCGGATGCTTCAGCGCGCACTCCCATTCCAGCACCGCCCAGCCGGGGAAATCGTATTGCGCCATCTTCGAGAAGATCGCGCCGAAATCGATCTGCCCGTCACCCAGCGACCGGAAACGCCCCGCCCGTTCGACCCAGCCGCTATAGCCGCCATACACACCCTGCTTGCCGTTCGGCCGAAACTCCGCGTCCTTCACATGAAATGCCTTGATGCGCTCATGATAGATGTCGATGAACGCGAGGTAGTCGAGTTGCTGCAAGACGAAATGGCTCGGGTCGTAGAGGATATTCGCGCGCGGATGCTGCTTGAGCGCATGTAGAAAGCGCTCGAAGGTCACGCCGTCGTGCAGGTCCTCGCCCGGATGCAGTTCGTAGCACACGTCGACACCGGCTTGGTCGAACGCATCGAGAATCGGCGTCCAGCGGCGCGCGAGTTCATCGAAGGCGGCTTCGACCAAACCCGCCGGACGCTGCGGCCAAGGATAGAGATAAGGCCACGCCAGCGCGCCGGAAAACGACACGTGCGTAGTCAGCCCCAGACGTTGCGACGCCTGCGCCGCCAGCTTCATCTGATCGACCGCCCACTGCGTGCGCAGAGCGGGATTGCCGCGCACATGCGGTGCTGCAAAGCCGTCGAACAACGTGTCATAAGCCGGATGCACGGCCACCAGTTGCCCTTGCAGATGCGTCGACAGTTCGGTGATCGTCACACCCGCATCGTCCGCGATTTCACGCAACTCGTCGCAATAGGTCTGACTCGCCGCCGCCTGTTCGAGATCGATCAGGCGCGTATCGCACGGCACCTGGATTCCCTTGAAGCCGAGACTCGCGGCCCAGCCCGCCAGGTGCGCGAGGTTGTCGAACGGCACCTCGTCGCCCATGAACTGGGCCAGAAAAATCGCCGGCCCTTTGATGGTTTTCATCGTACGGTTCCTCGAAGTAGGGCGCGCCTGTCATGCCTCTGCGGCAAACCACGGCAAGCGCGCGCGGCATACCCAGGATCATCCAGAATCAGAACGGCGAGTCAGGAAAATAAAACTGCTGCGCGTTTTCCTTCGTGATCAGCACCGACGGAATGATCGTGGTGGGCGGTAGCTTCTCGCCCTTCAGGCGAGCTTCGGCGGTGAGCTTGATGGCGTCGTAGATGAATTTTGGCGAGTACGACACGTCGGCCTTGATCATCGGCGCGCCGTCCATCACGTTCTTCACCATGCCCTTCGAACCCGCGCCGCCGAACACGATCTTGATGTCGGTGCGCTTGGCCTGCTCGATCGCCTTGATGACACCCACGGCCATGTCGTCGTCGGCGGCCCAGACCGCGTCGATATGCTTGAAGCGCGTGAGGTAATCCTGCATCACCTTGAACGCGTCGTCGCGATTCCAGTTCGCGTACTTGCCGTCGAGAATCTTCATTTCGGGATAGTTCTTGATCACGTTCGTGAACGCGGTCCAGCGTTCGTTGTCGAGGGTGGTCGGAATGCCACGCAACGCTACGATGTTGCCTTTGCCGCCAAGCGCCTTCGCCAAATACTCGGCGGGAATCTTGCCGAACGCGGTGTTGTCGCCGGCAACATAGGCGTCCTGTGCGCTGGTGTCGGTCAGGCCGCGATCCACCACCGTCACATATACGCCCTTCTTCTTCACCTGCGCGACCGGCTGCGTGAGCGAGGCCGATTCGAACGGGAAAATCACCAGCGCGTTGATCTTGTTCACCGTCACCAGATCCTGCAACTGGTTCGCCTGTTCGGGCGCGCCGGCTGCGGTTTTCACGATCACTTTCAGATCGGGATGGGCTTTCTCCAGATCGGTTTTCGCCTTGTTCGCCCACCAGACGATACCGCCCGTGAAGCCATGGTCGGCTGTCGGAATCGCGACGCCCAGCGTGACTTTTTCATCGGCACGCGCGACGCCTGCCGTGCCCAGTATCCCCAACGCCAGCATGCCGGCGCCGACTGCTCGAATGACCTGCTTCATGGTTGTGTCTCCGATTGTGAGGCGTTCATGCGCCCCGATTCTGGAACTTGCCGTTCTATTCCTTGAAGCTCAACGCCCACTGCCTACCGCCGTCCGCGCTGCACGAACGCGACGAAGATAATCACAACGCCCTGCACCGCCGCGTTCAGATACACGCTGATGATGCTGGTCAGATTCAGAATATTGGCGATCACCGAAAGCAGAATCGCGCCGATCACCGTGCCGACCACGCGCCCTTCGCCACCCTTCAGCGCGGTGCCGCCCACCACCACCGACGCAATCGCCTCAAGCTCCCAAAGCAAGCCTGTGGTCGGCGTCGCCGAGCCGAGCCGCGGCACGTACAGCACCGTGGCGACGCCGACGCAGATGCCCAGCAGCACGTACGTGACGATCTTCACCGTATCGACACGAATGGCCGCGTAGCGCGCCACCTGTTCGTTGGAGCCAATCGCCTGCACATGGCGGCCGAACGCCGTGCGATTGAGAATCAAAGCACCGCCCGCCGCGACGACCAGGAACACCCAGATCGGGACCGGCACGCCGAACAAGCTCGCGTAGTAAACCGGCCCGTACAAGTCCGACAGCGAGTTATCCAGCGTCAGCGCGCCGCCATCCGCGAGCCACGTCAGCACCGCGCGAAAAATCCCCAACGTGCCCAGCGTGACGATGAACGGCTCGATGCGTCCTTTGGTAATCAACAGGCCGTGCGCACAGCCGAACAAACCGCCGAGCACCAGCGCGAACCCAATGCCGAGCGTCAGAATCAGCATGGGCGCGAACGTATGGCCGCCGACGCCCGCCGCGAGTCCGTTCATCAACCAGATCATGCTGCCGGCGATTAGCGCCGCCATCGATCCGACCGACAGATCGATGCCACCCGAAATGATCACGAACGTCATGCCGACCGCGATGATGCCGATGAACGACGTACGCGTGAGCACGTTCATCATGTTGTCGAGCGTCGCGAAATCGCGGTTGAGCAGCGTGCCGACGATGCACAGCACGATCAGCCCAACCAGCGGCCCGAGCGCGTACAGCCGATGCGCGAAGCGCAACGCCCGGCCGGATTGCACGGCTTCAGTGGGTGCCGGTCGCATGGGCGATCAACTCCTCTTCGGTCAGATGCTCGAGCGTGAGCGTCGCTTGCAGACGTCCCGCGCGCATCACGGCGACGCGATGACACAAGCCGATCAGCTCGATCAGTTCGGATGAAATGACGATCACCGCGCGGCCTTGCGCGGCGAGACGATGGATCAGGAAATAGATGTCGCGTTTCGCGCCGACATCGACGCCGCGAGTGGGCTCGTCGAGCACGATCACGTTCGGCTCGGGCTGCAGGAACTTGGCGAGCGCGAGCTTCTGCTGATTGCCGCCGGAAAGCATGCGCGCGCGGCTCGACAGATCGCCCGTGCGGATGCCGAAGTCGCTCACCGCTTTGGTCAACGCCACACGCCCCGCTTTCAGGTCGAGCAGCGGATGCGCGTAGCGTTCCAGCGTCATCAGCGTGACGTTGTCCTGCAGGCTTAGATTCACATGCAGGCCCTTGCCTTTGCGGTCCTCGCTCAGATACGTGAGGCCGTGGCGCATGGCGTCGCGCGGGTTCTTCAGATCGGCGCGGCGGCCCGCGATTTCGATGCGTGCCGCCGTGCGTTTGCGCAACCCGATGATCGCTTCGAACGCTTCGGTGCGACCGGCGCCGACGAGGCCAGCGAAACCCAGTACTTCGCCGGCGCGCACCTCGAAGCTCAGATCCTCGACCCAGTTCGGCACGGCGAGGCCATTCACGCTCAACGCGATCGGCGCGTCGGCGGGCACCGTGATCTTGTCGGGGAACATATCGGACACGTCGCGCCCGACCATCAGATTCGCCATTTGCTGCCGCGCGAGCCCCGCGGTTTCGCTGCGCGCGACAAAGCGGCCGTCGCGCATCACGATCACTTCGTCCGTGATGCGCTCGACTTCATCGAGCTTGTGCGAGATGTAGACGATGGTCACGCCATCGGCCTTCAGCTTCGCCATCAACGTGAAGAGGCGCTCCGTCTCGGACGGCGTGAGCGTGGCGGTGGGTTCGTCCATGATCAGCAAACGCGCGCGGCGCGACAACGCCTTGGCGATCTCCACCATCTGCTTTTCCGCGACGATCAACTCGCGCACTTTCGTATCCGGCGCTTTCTCCAGGCCGACCTGCGCGAGGTAGCGCGCGGCATCGGCGCGCATTGCGGCATCGTCGACGAACCAGCCGCGCTTTTTTTCATGGCCGAGATACATGTTCTGCGCGATCGTCAGATGCTCGGCGAGATTGAACTCCTGGTGAATCAGCACGATGCCGGCCGCTTCCGCGTCGCGTGAACCGATGAACTGCTGCGCGTGGCCGTCGACCAGCAAGGTGCCCGAGGTCGCCGTTTCGTAGCCGGCGAGAATCTTCATCAGTGTCGATTTGCCGGCGCCGTTCTCGCCGAGCAAACCGTAGATGCGCCCCGGCGCGAGTTCGAAGCTCACGCCATGCAGCACACGCACCGGGCCGAAGTCTTTGCGAATATCGTCGAAGCGGATGGTGAGGCTCATGGCTCAAGCGCTCCTGCGGATCACGAGCCGATGGGGCAACAGCACGCCCGGCACGTTTGCCAACGGATTCGCGAGCCGTTGCAACAGCAGGCGCGCGGCGGTTTCACCGAGTTCGCGCATCGGCTGTCCGATGGTGGTGAGCGGTGGATCGATTTGCGCGGCGAGCGAAATATCGTCGAAGCCGACCACCGCGACGTCCTCCGGCACGCGCTTGCCGACGCTGCGCAAGCCGTGGATCACTCCGATCGCCAGCGTATCGGAGACCGCGAAAATCGCGCCCGGCGCGTCAGGCTGCTGCATCAGCAAGGCCGCCGCCGATGCGCCCGCTTCGTAGTCGAGACTGTTCAGGTTCATGCGCCAACGCCCATCCGGCGTGATGCCGGCTTCAGTCAACGCGTCCAGATAGCCTTGCTGGCGCTGCCGTGCGTACAGGTAGTCGACATCGGAATTGATCAGCCCGATGCGCCGATGGCCGCGCGCGAGCAGATGCCGCACCGCGTCGCCCGCCGCCCGATAGTTGTCGATGCCGACGTACGGCACGCCCATCGCCGGATCGAACTCGCAGCATGCGACCCACGGCAGCGCGCTCGATGTCTCGCCGAGCGCCTGCTGGATCGTGGCCGGATCGAGACAGATCGCGCCGTCCGCGCGGCGGCGGCGCAGCAGATCGAAGTAGCTGCGCTCACGGCCCGGATCGGCGCCCGTGTCGCAGAGCAGCATGAAATAGCCGTGCTGGCGCGCGACGCTGTCGATGCCGCGCACGATCTCCGCGTAGAAAGGGTTGCCGACGTCGGGCACCATCGTCAGCAGCAGGCGGCTTTCGGCGGTGCGCAGGTTGCGCGCGAGTTCGTTGACGCGATAGCCGCTGGCGTCGACCACCGCCAGGACCTTGTCGCGGGTGGCGGGGCGCACGTTCTCGTGGCCGTTCAGCACACGCGACACGGTCGCCACCGAGACGCCCGCCTGCTGCGCCACCTGAGCGATCGAAAGCCCCTCGGCAGGCCGCAACGCCTGAACCACAGGCTGCGCACCCGCCTTCGACGACGTTGGGAGGGCCGGTTCGGACAACGACTTGGACAAGTGAATGCGCCTTGAAAATGTAATCGATTACATTTTTGGGCGATCGCGACGGGAATCGCAAGGACGGATCGCTAGGGATTAACACGGAGGCGAAGCGGCGCGGGAAGGGCCGCGCCAGGCTGCGCGCCAGCCGCGCACTGCCCTCGACGGCCTGGGTTCGCGCCGTCATTTGGTACAATCCCGCAGTTACCCTGCCGCGCCCTGCGAACCGAGTTGTGTCCGGGCGATAGCCCCCGAGTCGCATCCCGAACCCGCCGGCCAGTGGCAAAAAACGCACACTCAATCGCAAACTCGCCAAACCTCACTGCCGAACCCACCATGAACATCGAGCAAGCGCGTTTCAACATGATCGAACAGCAGATCCGCCCCTGGGAAGTGCTCGACCAGGACGTGCTGAATCTGCTCTCGATCGTCAAGCGTGAAAACTTCGTCCCCGCCGTCTACCGCGATCTGGCCTTCGTCGACTTCGAAGTGCCGCTGCCGGCTGGCCAGCACATGCTGGCGCCGCGCGTCGAAGCGCGCGTGCTGCAGGAACTGGCGGTGAAGAAACACGAAAGCGTGCTCGAAATCGGCGCTGGCTCGGGTTACATGGCGGCCCTGCTCGCGCACCGCGCGCAGCACGTGCTGACGGTCGACATCGAACCGGAACTGGCTGAACTGGCGAAGAGCAACCTGATCGCCAACGGCGTGCTGAACGCCGAAGTCGCCACGGGCGACGCCTCGCGGGGCTGGGCCAACGCCGCACCGTACGACGTGATCTGCGTATCGGGCGGGCTGCCGGTGCTGCCGCAGGAAATCCTCGAACACCTGAAGATCGGCGGCCGTCTGGCGGCCTTTGTCGGCACCGCGCCGGTCATGAAGGCGCAGATCATCACGCGTATCGACGAAAAGCAATACCGTATCGCCGACGTGTTCGAGACGTACGTCGAGCCGCTGATCAACGCTGTGCAGCCGCCGCGCTTCAAGTTTTAAATCGCACCGCCACACGTTTCGTTTGCACGTTTATCTGTACGGCCGGCACGCCGCCGTCCGCTGAACTGGATGTCCTGCTGATGCAAAATCTGACTGCTCCCGCGCTCGCCGAATGGCTCGCCGACACATCGCGCCCCGCGCCCGTGCTGCTCGACGTGCGCGAACCGTGGGAAATCCAGACGGCGTCGATCGCCGGCACCGTGTCGATTCCGATGCGTGAAATTCCGGCGCGCAGCGAAGAGCTCGACGACGACGCGCAAATCGTCTGCGTCTGCCACCACGGCGCGCGCAGCGCCCAGGTCGCGATGTTCCTCGAATCGCGCGGCCACACCAGCGTGTTCAATCTGCAAGGCGGGATCGACGCGTGGTCGCGTCAGGTCGATCCTTCCGTTCCCACCTATTGATCGAACGTTCACGATGACGCGCCAGCGGGTGCCGGTCCGCGCGGCCGCTCCGGCGCTTCATCGTGTATTTCATGGCGCGTTCCGTGGTGGTCGTGTCTGCGCATCTGTTGCCGCACTCGCGGCGCTGATCCCGCTGCCGGCCCAGGCGGTCGGCCTCTCCCAGCTTTACGACGAAGCCCTCTCGAACGACTCGCAGCTGCAAAGCGCGCGCGCCTCGCTCGCCGCCAACAGCGAAGAGCTGCCGCTCGCCCGCGCCAAACTGCTGCCGCAAGTCTCCGCATCGCTCACCGCGAACCGTCAGAACACTGATTTCGGTGGCGGCTTTCCTGCTTCCTACGGCAACAGCAACGGTTACGTGATTTCGCTTACGCAGCCGCTGATTCATGTCGACAGCTGGTATGGCTATGCGCAGGGCAAGCTCGCGGTGGATTCGGCGCAGGCTTCGTTCGCACAGGCGCGCCAGGATCTCATCGTGCGGCTCGGTCAGGCTTACTTCGATGCGCTCTCCGCACAGGACAGCCTTGCGATTGCGCGTTCGCAGAAAGCATCGATCGCGCAGCAGCTCGAGTCGGCCAGGCGCTCATTCGAAGTCGGCAATACGACGATCACCGATACCAACGAAGCCCAGGCTAAATACGATCAGGCGATCTCGCAGGAAATTGCAGCGCAGAACGATCTTGCGATGAAGCTGGCGGCGTTACAGCAGATCGTCGGGCACCCCGTCGAGCATGTGGATGGACTGGCCGCCGGCGCGCCGCTGCCACCACCTGTGCCCGCCGACATCAATCTATGGGTCGACGCCGCGAGCGACGCGAACTATCAGGTCGTGCTGAAGCAGATCGCGCTCGATAACGCGCAACGCGAGACGTCGAAAGCCAAGGCCGGCCATCTGCCGACCGTCGACCTGGTGGCGAGCCGCTCGCGCAGCAGTCTCGGCGCGGCCGGTGCGGGTAACTTCGGCGGCAATTTCGGTGGCGGCTTCGGCAGCGGCGCGAATACGCCGGCACCCGGCACGCCGGCGCTCGCCGCGGAACTGGGCAACCTGGGGTCGTCGTACACGAACAGCACGATTGGCGTGCAGATCACGATTCCGATCTTTGCGGGCGGCGCGACACAAAGCCGTGTACGTCAGACACTTGCGCTGGAAGATCAGGCCGCGGCCGATCTCGATACGGCTCGGCGCAATGCCGCGCTGTCGGCGCGGCAGGCTTTTCTCGGCGTGGTGAGTGGGCTCGCACAGGTCCGCGCGCTGCAGACCGCCGAGCGATCGGCGAACACCTCGCTCGAATCGAACCTGCTCGGCTATCAGGTCGGCGTGCGGATCAATATCGACGTGCTCAATGCACAGGATCAACTGTTTTCGGCACGCCGCGATCTGGCTAAGGCGCGTTATGACACGCTGATCAATAGCCTCAAGCTGAAGGCTTCCACCGCGAATCTCACCGATCAGGATGTGCTGCAGTTGAGCGCGCTGCTGTCGCCGGTCGACGATGGTTCGCTGACCGCGCTGCCGCAAGCGCCGACGGTGCCGCATCCGGGCGTCGCCGCGAAAGGCGCTGCAGGGAAGGCCGGGCGGCGGGCTATGCCGGGCACGTTGGCGCCTCCACAGGCTCAGTAGTCTCCGCAGGCTCGGTAGTATTTCGCTTACTGCTTTTCCTTTCCAAACGCTCCTGCTGGATTCGATCGGCTGTTTCCGTCAGCTGTTCGCGCGCTTTCGAAGCTCCACCACCTCGAACAGCGCCGTTACCTTTTCCCCCATCGATACAGATCGCCAACTCATCGCGATCGAGCCCTTGTCTTAAGTCATGTCAACGTCGGCCTCGGCAATTAAGACGACTTAAGACAATGCTGACACCGCGCTTTCAATAAGCCGTTTCTCGTCACTGCCCCGGAAAATTCCTGCGGTTTCCTGAACACCTCGCGGGCAACATGCTGCGACAAGTTTTTCGGAGCCGTGTAATGAGATTTTTGAAGACCATGATGCTTGGAGCAACGCTGTTTCCACTCGCATCGTATGCCACGCTGGGCGGCGCACCGAGCGCCGGTGCATCCTCCTCTCCAATGGTACTGCGCGCCACGCCGCATTCTGCCGCCTCGACCGCCGCGACCGGTAAGGCTGCAACAACCGCCACCACCCCATACACCGTGCGTGAGTCGCGTGACGCCAACGCTGTCACGATCCGTGAATACGTGCTGCCAGGCAATGTCGTGTTCGCCGTCGCGTGGGAAGGACCCATACGCCCGGATATGACGGCGCTGCTCGGCAGCTATTTCCCGAACTATGTGGCTGCCGGTGAAAGCCGCGCGCGCGGCACCGGTCCGCTGTTCGAAAGCAACGATGACTTCCACATTGAATCAGCCGGCCGCCTGGGGCACTTCTTCGGCATGGCGTATCTGCCGCGTCTGATGCCGGCCAATGTCCGCCCAGCCGATCTGAAGTAATACGGCGTATCGATTTCGCGGAAAACAACAAGATGACGACAATCAATAAGACACTCTGGTGCGCGCTGGTAGCGCTTGGCCTGACGCTGTCCGCGTGCGGCGGCGGAAGCGACGGAAACGGCAGCAAGAACAACGGCTCGATCGCCTGGTCAGCCGATCCCGACTGGATCACGAAGCCGGATGGCTCGGGCAGTTCAGATGGTTCGGGGAATACGTCCAGCAGTGGCGGCAACACGGTGCCGATTCGAGTCGACAACTCGATGGGCAGCATCAACATGCTTTACGCAACGATCACCGTATGCGTGCCCGGTACGCAAGGCGCGAGCCAGTGCACGACCGTCGACCGCATGCTGGTGGATACTGGCTCGGTAGGTGTACGCATCATGGCCAGCGCATTGCCGACGCTGCGCTCCAAGTTGCTGACGCAAGTCGGCGCCGTCGACGACGTAAGCGGCGGCGCACCGATCGCCGAATGCATGCCGTTCGGTTCCGGCACGACCTGGGGCTCGGTGAAACGCGCCGACGTCAAGATCGGCAGCCGCACGGCAAGCAATATTCCCATCCAGCTGGTCGGCGACGGCGCGTACGCCATTCCCTCGGACTGCGTCGCGCACGGCGGCCCGGACCTCAGTACCGTCGAGAAGCTCGGCGCCAACGGTATTCTCGGCATCGGCTACGGCACCCAGGACTCGAAAGACGCGCTGACCACCGCACTGCCGGGCAATTACTACTATTGCACCGGCGCTAACGCGTGCTTCAACACGCGCATGACGGTCAGCAAGGAGGTGATAAACCCTGTCGCCGCCTTCTCGAGCGATAACAACGGCACGATCATCCGCCTGCCCAAGCTGTCGGCGGGAGGCCAGGCGAGTGTCACCGGCGAACTGGTATTCGGTATCGGTACGCAATCGAATAACGCGTTGCCGTCGAACGTGAACGTTCTGGCGTTGGATGAGTACGGCGAATTTACGACCCAGTATCAAGGTCAGGCGTTCAACTGGAGTGCAATCGACAGCGGTACCAACGGGTTTGCGTTCCAGGACGATTCGATTCCCACTACGTCGGGCTGGTACACGCCGTCAGTCGCGCTGAGCCTGGCTGCCACGATGGAGGCCACCAGCGGCAAGGGAACGCCCGTCAATATGCCTTTTGCAATCGACAGTGCCGTCCGCGTGTCGGCGAACGGGTATGCCGCGTACGACAACGTCGGCTGGTATCAGTCCAGTTCGAGAATGTTCATGTGGGGTCTGCCTTTCTTCTACGGACGCAGTGTGTACACGACGGTCGGCATCGGTACGATAGGCAAGCAGAGCGGACCGTTTGTCGCGTTCTGATGGAATGGGTGTGACTTATTCGGGAGGCGGCGTCGCGAGGCGCCTCCCTCCTTCTGCCACAGCACAAATCGATCGAGTCGCATCGGTGTTTCCTACTCACCGTTGAGATTTTTCAGAGACTCTCATTAATCACCCGCAGGCAACATGCTCCGACCTGTTTTCTGGAGCAATGTGATGAAATTTGTAAAGATCGTGCTGGCGGTGTCGGCTCTTTTGCCGCTCGCGTCGTATGCGGCGTTGGGTGGTGCACCGGGCGCGGGGTCGGCCCCGCAGACGTTGCTTCGGGCGGCAACCTCTAATTCTTCTTCCTCTGCCGCTGCGTACAGCGTGCGTGAATCGCGTGACGCTGACGGTGTCCGGATTCGCGAATACGTGTTGCCTAGCAACGTCGTTTTTGCCGTCACGTGGCAAGGGCCTGTGCGCCCGGACATGGTCGCGTTGCTTGGCAGCTATTTTCAGACCGCGGTCTCAGCAGCCCAAAGCCGCGTGCGCGGCACCGGTCCATTGATTGAACGCAATGGCGACTTTCAGATCGAGTCGGTGGGCCGAGCAGGGAGCTTCTTCGGTAAGGCAGTTTTGCCACGCCTCGTCCCCGCCAATGTCCGTGCTGACGACCTGCAGTGACACGGTACATCGATCTCACGGAAAACCAGAAACATGAATGCCCTCAATAAGAAACTTTGCTTCGCTCTGCTAACGGCCAGCTTGACCCTTTCAGCCTGCGGGGGCGGCGGTGGCGACGACGGCAACTCGAACGCGACCAAGGACAACGAAAACCCGGCAACGCCGACTCCGACGCCAACGCCGACGCCCACACCAACGCCAACGCCCACACCGACGCCAACGCCAACGCCCACACCGACGCCAACGCCAACGCCCACACCGACGCCGACGCCGACGCCCACACCGACGCCGACGCCGACACCAACGCCAACGCCCACACCGACGCCGACACCGACACCGACACCAACGCCCACACCAACGCCGACACCGACACCAACGCCCACACCAACGCCCACACCGACACCGCCCCCCCCCCGCGGCCGATGTCAACACGGTCCCGATCACCGTCGAACGGTGGACAGGGAATTTCCCCAATCAGCCATATGCGACCGTCACCATCTGCATCCCCGGTGTACAGGGCGCAAACCAATGCGCGACGATTGACCACATGTTGATAGACACTGGCTCAGCAGGCGTGCGTGTGCTGGCGAGCGCGCTAGGCTCGGCGCTCGCCGGTCGTTTGCCAGCGCAGACCGGCGCCACCGACGACCCAACCAGCGGCGCGCCGATTTCCGAGTGCACGCAGTTTTTGTCCGGATACACATGGGGTCCGATCAAGCGAGCCGACGTAACGATAGGCGGCAAGGTAGCAGGCAACCTGCCGATCCAGGTCATCAGCGACGGCGCGTATGCCGTGCCATCAGATTGCCTGGCGAGCGGGCTCTCGGATCTCGGGACAGCGAACGATCTCGGTGCCAACGGCGTGATCGGCATCAGTCCCGCAGTACGCGACTGGCCGCTCGCAGCCCAATACGCATTATCAGCAACCTACTACTATTGTCCGTCCAAAAACTCGTGCAAAGGCACGCGCGTACCGCTCGACACCCAGGTCATGAATCCTGTCGCCAACTTCACATCGGACAACAACGGCACGATCATTCGTCTGCCTGCGTTGCCGTCAGGCGGACAGGCGAGCGTCACTGGCGAACTGGTGTTCGGAATCGGCACGCAGCAGAACAATGCACTACCGTCGAACGCCAATATTATTCCACTCGACGGCGATGGCTTCTTCACGACCGTGTACAAGGGCGGCACGTTCGTCAAAGCCGCGATCGATAGCGGTTCGAACACGAACACTTTCCGGGATGCGACGATCCCGGTCGATCACTGGGACCGTTACACACCGTCGACCACACTGAGCCTGTCCGCCGCGCTCAAATCCGGCAATGGCGCGACTGCTCCCGTAACCATGCCGTTCCAAGTGGCCAATATGGCCAGCCTAATGGCAGGCCAGTATGCCGCGCATGACGATCTCGGCGTCTATACGTCGTCCTCCAGTTACTTTATATGGGGGTTGCCGTTGTTCTACGGCCGCAACGTATACACGGCATTGAACGGCTCCCGCGTGGGCACGCAAACCGGTCCGTTCGTCGCATTCTGATCGATCTTCGGATGCGCACATGTAGCGCAAAAGGCCGGCGCCGTAAGGCGCCGGCCTTTTGTGCTTCTACCGGAAAACTGTGCCCTACCCAACCGTTAATCGGTCTCCTTCAAAACCTGGGTCACAGCCCAGGAGATCTCGACGATCTGCGCCTCTTCAATAGTCAGCGGTGGCGAAAACGCGAGAATATCTCCGATATAACGCGCCCCCCTTCTCGAAGCATCGTACAAAAACATCATAAGCACCTGCCCCAGGCGCCCCGGCACGCGGCGCAAAATCCACACCGCCCAGTAGTCCGAATTGCGCACATCGATCACATGCCGCTCGCCGCGCAGCTTATGAATCGCACTCTTGAAGATCGCCACCATCCGTCCAGTGCGTTCAAACAGCTGTTCGCGCTCGCAAAGATCAATCGTCGTGCAAGCCGCAGCCGCCACAATCGGGTGAGTTCGATCCCACCCGGCGCACTATTCACGATCGAGTCCGCGAATCGTCACACTTGCCGCAACCGCTTCCATCGGCGCGGCGGCATTGTCGGTGCCCTTGGCCATATCCGGCGTTACATCAAAGTATTGCGCCGCGAACTTCACACCTAAGCGTCCCCAGCCGGTAATCACTTCGTCGAAGATCATTAGCATGCCGTGCCTGTCGCAGATCTCACGCAGTCGTTGCAAATAACCCTGCGGCGGAATCAGCACCCCGATCGAACCCGCAACCGGTTCGACGATCACCGCAGCAATCGTTGACGCGTCATGCAACGTGACAAGTCGGCCCCAGATCATCGGCAAGATGAGAACCTCGTGCTGGCTGTCCTCTCGAATTCGCCACGTCCTTGACGCTGAGCGTATGCGGCGAATGATCGACAACAGGCAGCAACTCACCTGAAAACGCCTTTCTGTTCGACGGGATGCCGCCCGCTGAAATCCACGCCGTGATATGCGCGCCTGCGTCCCACAAACCGCGTGCGCGGTCATTTGCACTGCACCTCAAAAGCTAAGGAAGGTCTGCAAAAGTCCTGGCGTTGACGTGTGTGTGGACTATCCTGGAAGAAGGATGGTTAATCAGGGGGAGTGTTGATGACGCAACTGGGACTTGGTCTGGATCTGTCGACGAAACGCACGCGCAAGCGCGAATTTCTCGAAGAAATGAGGCGCGTGGTGCCGTGGTCGAAGCTGATTGCACTGATCGAGCCGCACTACCCGAAGGGTAAGACGGGACGCCCGCCCTTTCCGATTGCCACGATGCTGCAGATCCATTTCATGCAGTGGTTTGGCTTGTCAGACCCGGCGATGGAAGAGGCACTCTATGACGTGCCGCTGTACCGCGACTTTGCAGGGCTGGACGGCGGCATGACGCGTTTGCCCGACGAGAGCACGATCCTGAGGTTTCGTCACCTGCTCGAAGCACATGATCTGGCGGTACAGATGTTTGCGCTGGTCAATGAGATTCTGATCAGCAAGGGATTGATGCTCAAAGCGGGATCAGTCGTCGACGCTACCCTGATATCGGCGCCCACATCGACGAAGAATGCCTCGGGTGAGCGAGACCCGGAAATGCACCAGACACAGAAAGGCCGTAGCTGGTACTTCGGGATGAAAACGCATATCGGCGTGGACGCGGAATCGGGGCTGGTTCACACGGTTATCGGCACAGCGGCCAACACGGCCGACATCAATCAGGCCCAGTCGCTGCTGCACGGCGAAGAAACGGATGTGTACGCTGATGCCGGCTATCAGGGTATTCACAAGCGATGCGAGGAGGGCTCGGCGCGCTGGCATGTCGCGATGAGACCATCCAGGCGAAAACAACTGAATCTGAAAGACCGTCTGGACGCGATATTCGATCGGATTGAGCGTCTTAAAGCCGGAATCCGGGCCAAGGTCGAGCATCCATTCCGCGTGCTGAAGCAGCAGTTTGGTTATACAAAGACCCGATACCGGGGCCTGGCGAAAAACACTGCCCAGATCACGACGCTGTTCGCGCTGGGTAACCTGTGGATGGCGCGTAGGCAATTGCTCAAAGCATGAAACGGGGAAGGTGTCGGCACCCTGCGCTCAGCCAAACGCGAATCACAAAGCCGAATCAGAACCCTGTGATCAAGGTGCCAGCAGGTTTGCAGTATGAAACAGCATGCGCTGCAAACAATCAATGCACAGAAAACGGGTTGTGCAGACCTTCCTTAGCAATGTCGATGAAGATGAATACGAGCAGCTTGGCGGCGGATGCATCTGTCGACCGCTTCATTGTCAAATACAAAACGGGTACTCCCGAACGCAGATCGACGTCATCGGTGCAGGCGAGGCTTGACAAGTTGGGAAGTGCTTTTCCCTCGAAAGCACGCCACTTGCGTCGTCTGGGACTCGGCTCGGACGTGGTGAAAACCGACCGCGCGCTGAACGCCATTGAAGCCAAAGCATTCATGCGCGCTATCGCTTCGGACCCCGACGTTGAGTTCGTTGAACCGGACGCCGTGATGAACACAGGGTCGGCACCGAATGATCCCTTGTATGCCAAGCAGTGGGCCCTAAGTTCGAATAAGACACCGGGAACAACCACGGCAGGGATACGCGCAGAAGGCGCATGGGAGACAGCGAACGGTGCAGGGGTAGTAATCGGAGTGGTAGATAGCGGTATTACAAGCCACAGCGATCTGAACGCGAACGTTCTGCCAGGCTACGAATTCACCGGTGGTACCTGTAGCAATCGAGGAGGGGACGGCACGCAACCGGCCAATAAGCCCGGAGAGAACTGCAATGTGATGTGGCATGGAACGCACGTCGCGGGCATCATGGCCGCAGTGACAAACAACAGTATTGGTATTGCCGGAATTGCACCAGCCGCCAAGATCGTCTCCGTACGGACGGTCAGGAACTGCGACGGAGGCTATATGTCCGACATGGCAGACGGTATTACATGGGCTGCGGGCGGAACTGTCCCAGACGCACCTGTCAATTCGAACCCCGCGAAGGTGATAAACATAAGTCTTTATGGATGGGGAGCGTGCCAAACACCGCTGCAAGATGCCATCGACTATGCAACCAGTAAAGGGACAGTTGTTGTTGTGATCGCTGGCAACTACTCGACCGACGCCTCGAAGGTTCAACCCGCTAACTGTCGTAACGTTATTACGGTCGGAGCCATCAACTCCGATTCGACAAAATGGGTGAGTTCAGACTTCGGCCCGACCGTTGATATCGCTGCGCCAGGCAATAACATATGGTCCACCTATAACGATGGGAAGACAGCGCCAGGCGCGGAAGGCTACGGCCTGTTGGGTGGTACGTCGCAGGCCGCCCCGATGGTCAGCGGCGTAGCTGCACTGGTGCAATCCATCGCCCCTAAACCGCTAACCGTTGCGGAAGTACGGACGCTCATACAGCAAACCGCACAGTCATTTATGCCCCAAAGACCGGATCAACCGATTGGTCCAGGCATTGTCGATGCGACGGCGGCGGTACAGGCTGCGAAGTCTGGAAAAATACCGGCGGCTGCGGACTTCACTTGCACGCAAAGCCCAAACCTTATGCAATTAACCTGTAAGGACTTGTCTACAGCGCGGGGAGGCGTCCCGATCCGGTCATGGAGTTGGAATTTCGGCGATGGTAAGCCTGACACGATCGTTACACGATCCACCAACCCCGTTGTGGATTACGACTTCCCTGGCACGTATCAGATTACATTGACCACGACTGACGGGAATGGAGCAGTGAGCACTACGTCGCTCCCCGTTCATGTCGAAGCACTTTTAGTCACCGATCTTGGCGGCGATTACGTCACGCAGTATGGGTTGAGGTTTGCGCTAGCCAAGGATGAGGTTCAATATTTTTCGATCGATGTTCCACAAGGGCCGCGCAGCTTACATGTCAACAGCATATGGACTACAACTTTTAACCTCAAGTCGGCTTCATCGAAGGATGTCGCGACGCTGGAACTCAAGGGCGGTACTGCATCAATGGTGTCACCTGATTGCACGTCGAGCGTGACAGGCGGGGTGGCTGCTACCTGTGTGGGTTACAAAGTGGCCGGTGGACAAACCTGGTACGCCAGGGTGACAGGCAAGACAGCAGTGGCCGACGCCACAATCCGCGCGTTTAATACTGAACCCGATACATCTGGTGGCTTTTGTGGCCCAGGGTCGAAACCCTGTTAGCGCCATCTGATAATGACACCCCTACGATCAATCGCGGGTTCAGAAGTATGACCAAATTGGGTGGTTGATCGGCCCGTCAGAATGTCAAATACGGATGTTGGCCCCGCTGACGTTGGCGCGATGATTGATCGCGCCAACGCCCCCTCTCTGCGCTGCGCATACCTGTTATCAAGGAGATTAGCCGTACGCCCTAAAGAAGCGCACGCGATGTACCGCCTGGCTCTCGCGAGTTTGCGTGTAAATGCTATCGAAGAGGCGAACACGGATATAGGACTTGCGCTGAAGGTCAGCCCCCGAACTTCAGCGCGAGGTGGGATGAGTTCGATTTTTCCAACGCCCGACCGCTCAATAGTGATCGGATTATCCTGCCTCACTCGCGAGCAAGGCAGCATGCAACCACCCTGCCGCAGATGTAGGCCTTTAATCTGTCTCCCTCAACACCTCCGCCACAGTCGCAAAGAGCTCGTCGATCTGAGCTTCCTCGATGATGAGAGGCGGCGAGAACGCCAGAATATCCCCGGTATAACGCGTCAACACCCCCTTCTCAAAACACCGCACGAACACATCATAAGCACGTGCCCCAGGGGCTCCAGCGCGTGGCGCCAACTCCACCCCGCCAATCAGTCCAAGATTACGCACGTCAATCACATGCTTTTCGCCGCGCAGCTTATGAATCGCATTCTCGAAGATCGGCGCCATCCGCGCAGCGCGTTCAAACAGCTGTTCGCGCTCGTAAAGATCAATCGTCGCGCAAGCCGCAGCCGCCGCAATCGGATGTCCTGAATACGTATACCCATGAAACAGCTCAATCCCACCCGGCGCCCCATTCACGATCGAATCGTGAATCTTGCCGCTAGCCGCGACCGCACCCATCGCGGCGCGCTCTTGAACTGACGGTTCGCGGTAAAGGGCATCCAGAAAGCGGACATGTCGGGTGGGTTGACGCTGGCGCGCTCATTCATATCGTGTCTCCTCGTGCGAGTGGTCTTTCAGTGTAGGCAGAGCCCGGCTATGCACAAAGGCGCGGCGGTCATGCACCGCTCAGGCCCGCTGGCCGATGAACACGCTTCGTTGCGGCGCGACACGCACCTGAACGAGGCGCATACCCCGTTGCTGCACCAATTTCGCGCTGCGTTCCGCATAAGCGAGGCACCGCATCGCCGCGTCGCAGCACGCAAGACGCGGACTTCAAGTCGAAATTACTGCATGGCATGTGCCTTGCAGTACACAAGCGGCAAGTCATGCGGGACAAGCCCTGCTGGCTGAAATCGACGCCCATAAACAGTCACCATCAATGGCAAGGGGAAACACATGAAACGTCGTAGTCTGTTGAAGTTCGGCTCCATGTCGGGCGCATTGGCGCTTGCAGGTCAGGTTCCGTTTGCTCAGGCGCAATCGGGCAGCGGTCCGATCAAAGTAGGCGTTCTACATTCCCTGTCTGGCACGATGGCGATCTCCGAGACGTCGCTCAAAGACACTGCGTTGATGACCATCGCCGACATCAACAAGAACGGCGGCGTCATGGGCCGCCAGTTGCAGCCGGTGGTCGTGGACCCGGCGTCGAACTGGCCGCTCTTCGCCGAAAAAGCGCGCCAGCTGATCACTCAGGAAAAGTGCGCCGTCGTGTTCGGTTGCTGGACTTCCGTGTCGCGCAAGTCGGTGCTGCCGGTGTTCGAAGAGCTGAACGGCCTGCTGTTCTATCCGGTGCAATACGAAGGCGAAGAAATGTCGCGCAACGTGTTCTACACGGGCGCCGCGCCGAATCAACAAGCAATTCCGGCCACCGAATATCTGATGAGCACGGAAGGCGGCGGCGCCAAGCGCTTCTTCCTGCTGGGCACCGACTATGTGTATCCCCGCACGACCAACAAGATCCTGCGCGCGTTCCTCAAGTCGAAAGGCGTGCAGGAAGCCGATATCCAGGAGGTCTACACGCCGTTCGGCCATAGCGACTATCAGACCATCGTCGCGAACATCAAGACCTTCTCGCAGGGCGGCAAAACCGCGGTGATCTCGACCGTCAACGGCGACTCGAACGTGCCGTTCTACAAGGAACTAGGCAACCAGGGGCTGAAGGCGTCCGACGTACCGGTCGTCGCGTTCTCGGTCGGCGAAGAAGAACTGCGCGGCATCGATACGAAGCCGCTGGTCGGCAATCTCGCGGCATGGAACTACTTCATGTCGCTGCGCAACCCGGCCAACGAGAAGTTCAAGAAGCAATGGGCGGCATGGGTCGCGCAGAACAACCTGCCGGGCGGCACCAAGCGCGTGACCAATGACCCGATGGAAGCGACGTTCGTCGGCATCCATATGTGGAAGCAGGCCGTCGAGAAAGCAAAGAGTACGGAGGTGGACAAGGTGCGCGTGGCGATGATCGGCCAGACGTTTGCGGCGCCGTCGGGCTTCACCCTCGAAATGGACGGCAATCACCATCTGCACAAGCCGGTGATGATCGGCGAAGTGCGCGCCGACGGCCAATTCAATGTGGTGTGGCGGACCAAGACCGCGATTCGCGCGCAACCTTGGAGTCCGTTCATCGCCGGCAATTCGAGCAAGCCGGATGTGGTCAGTTCGATTCCCGCATTCCTGAAGCGTTCGCGCGTTGCCTGACAGGACGGATCGCGACGACGGCGCGCCCTCCGCGCGCAGTAACCCGGCGGTGCGGCAAGCGGCTCGTTAGCACGATGCCGCGCCGCCCTGCCGGTTTTCTTCAAAGGCCACCATGGCGTTTTCATTTCCGAAATTCGCACGAAGCTGCATCGGCGGTCTCACGCTCGCGCTTATCATCAGCGCGCCGCTTACCGCCTTCGCGCTCACCCCGGCCGATGTCGCGCCGCTCGCCGGCGATGACTTCGACGCAAAATCCGCGGCCATCGACAAGCTGATTGCCAACCACGACAAAGAATCGCTCGCAATCCTCAAAGCACTCTCCGAGGACAGCGCGCTCGCTACCGATTCCGGCGGCATCCTGCTGCAAGACGGCGACACCGCGCGCGATGCCGTCACCGGCAAAACGGTCGCCGCGGGCGACGCGCAACCCGTGACGCTGAACAACCTGCTGCGCTCGAAAGTAGCAGGCGCACTGTCAGGCCTGCAACTCGATTCGCCCGACACCGCCACACGCGACGCCGCCATCACCGCGCTGTTGCAAAACCCCGATCCGTCGATCAAACCGCTCGTCGATGCGGCTCGTGCGAGAGAAACCGACCCCGCGTTGAAGAAACGTCTCGACACGCTATGGGCCATGACGGCGTTGCATGACGCCGATCCGGCCAAGCGGCTCGAGGCGGTACAACTGGTCGCCGCGCGCCACGATCTCGACATGAACGAACTGCTCCGCCCGCTGGTCGCGAAGAAACCGGACGGCAGCTTCAACGAAGCGGATGAACGCGTACGCGCCGCCGCGCAAAGCGGCATCGACGAGCTCGATTCGATCCAGCGTCGCAGCCAGATTGCCGGCACGCTGTTCGCGGGCTTGTCGCTCGGCAGCGTGCTGCTGCTCGCCGCACTCGGCCTCGCGATCACCTATGGGCTGATCGGCGTCATCAACATGGCGCACGGTGAATTCCTGATGATCGGCGCCTACGCCACCTACGTCGTGCAGAACCTGTTCCAGCGTTTTGCGCCTGGTGCGTTCGACTGGTATCCGCTGCTTGCCGTGCCGGCATCATTCGCTGCAGCCGGGTTAGTCGGCATTGTGCTCGAACGGCTGGTGTTGAAGCATCTGTATGGCCGTCCGCTCGAAACGCTGCTGACCACCTTCGGCGTCAGCCTGATCCTGATTCAGGCGACGCGCATGCTGTTCGGCGCGCAAAACGTGCAAGTGATCAACCCGGCGTGGATGAGCGGCGGCGTGACCGTGCTGCCCAATCTGATCCTGCCGTACAACCGGCTGGCAATTCTCGCGTTCTCGTTGATCGTCGTCGGGATCGCCTGGGCTGTGCTGACTAAAACACGCCTGGGGCTATTCGTGCGTGCCGTCACGCAGAATCGGCGCATGGCAGCGTGCGTCGGCGTGAAGACCGCGCGCGTCGATTCATACGCGTTCGCGTTTGGCGCGGGCATTGCGGGTTTGGGCGGCTGTGCGTTGTCGCAGATTGGCAATGTCGGACCCGACCTCGGCCAGAGCTACATCATTGATTCGTTCATGGCCGTGGTGCTCGGCGGCGTGGGTCAACTGGCCGGCACAGTGATCGGCGGCTTCGGTCTCGGGCTCGTCAGCAAGGCGATCGAGCCGTTCTGGGGCGCGGTGCTCGCGAAGATCGCAGTGCTCGTGCTGATCGTGCTGTTCATCCAGAAGCGTCCGCAGGGTATGTTCGCCCTCAAGGGCCGTAGCGCGGAGGTATGAGATGACATCGGCAACCTCATCGGCTCATGTCGGCGCAACGGGCGGTGGCGGCGCTGTCGGACGCGACACGCAGCCCGGTTTCGCGCTCGGCTTGCCGCCGCGTCCTGCGCTGCTGTCGCGCCGTGCGTGGCTCGCGCTGATCGCACTGATCATCGTGTTCGGTCTCGGCGTGCCGTTCGCCACCCTCGTGGTGCCCGAGACGAGCGCGCTGCATCTGTCGGCTTATGCGACGACGATCACCGGCAAGTTCATGTGCTACGCGATCGCCGCGCTGGCACTCGATCTGGTGTGGGGCTACTGCGGCATTCTCAGCCTGGGACACGCGTTGTTCTTTGCGTTGGGTGGCTACGCGATCGGCATGTACCTGATGCGATCGATCGGGCACGACGGCAAGTACGGCAGCGATCTGCCCGACTTCATGGTGTTTCTCGACTGGCATCAATTGCCGTGGTATTGGCAAGGCACGCAGCATCTCGGTTACGCGCTGCTGCTGGTGGTGCTGGTGCCCGCCGTTGTCGCGTGGGTGTTCGGCTTCTTCACGTTCCGCTCGCGAGTGAAAGGCGTCTATCTGTCGATCATCACGCAGGCGATGACGTTCGCGGCCATGCTGCTGTTCTACCGCAACGAAACCGGATTCGGCGGCAATAACGGCTTCACCGACTTCAAGCGCATCGGCGGTTTTCCCATCACGCATCCAGGTACGCGCACTGCTCTGCTGCTAATCACGTTCGCCGTGTTGATTCTGGCCTTCATTGGCGCGCGGGCAATCGTCACCTCGAAGCTCGGCCGCGTGGTCACCGCGGTGCGCGACGGCGAAACGCGTCTGATGTTCCTTGGCTACAGTCCGCTCGCGTACAAGCTGTTCGTGTGGACGGTGTCCGCTATTTTGTGCGGGATTGCCGGCGCGTTGTACGTGCCGCAGGTCGGCATCATCAACCCGGGCGAGATGTCGCCGGGCAACTCGATCGAGATGGCGATCTGGGTTGCGGTGGGCGGACGCGGCACGTTGATTGGCCCGATTATCGGCGCGTTCGCGGTGAATGGCGCGAAGAGCTTTTTCACGGCGAACTTCCCTGAATACTGGCTGTTCTTTCTGGGTCTGATTTTCGTGCTGGTCCCGCTGTTGTTGCCGAACGGCATCATGGGGCTGATCGAACTCGTGACGCGCAAGAGGAACCGCACATGAACGGAAACCCGATAGTCCCAGATCTTGCGTTGCTTGAAGAACCCGCTGAAACCTCGTTGAGCGGCGTCGCGAGCATGGGCCGTGCGGTCGTGCCCGGCGAGATCGACGTGTCGCACGGCACGATCCTGTACCTCGAAGACGTGACCGTGAGTTTCGACGGTTTTCGTGCGTTGAATGCACTGACGCTGACTATCGACGCCGGGGAATTGCGCTGCATCATCGGGCCGAACGGCGCGGGCAAGACGACGATGATGGACGTCATCACCGGGAAGACCGAGCCGGATTCCGGCAAGGTGTATCTCGGGCAGTCGATCGACCTGACGCGGATGAACGAGCCGTCTATTGCTCGCGCGGGCATTGGCCGCAAGTTCCAGAAGCCGACGGTGTTCGAGCAGCATCCCGTGTGGGAAAACCTCGAACTGGCGATGAAGGCCGACAAGGGCTGGTGGGCCTCGTTGCGCGCGCGTCTGGATCGCGAGGCGCAAGCGCGTATCGAAGAAACGTTAGCGCTTATCGGTTTGGAGAGTGAAGCACGGCGGCTTGCCGGCGAACTCTCGCACGGTCAGAAACAACGGCTTGAAATCGGCATGCTGCTGATGCAGCAACCGGCGCTGCTGCTGCTCGATGAACCTGCCGCCGGCATGACCGACGACGAAACCATGCAGCTCGCCGAATTGCTCAATCATCTGCGCGGCACGTGTTCGATGATGGTCGTCGAGCACGATATGGAGTTCGTGGCGGCGTTGTCAGGCGAGACAGGCAAGGTCACGGTGATGGCCGAGGGGCGCGTGCTCGCTCACGGCACGCTCGACGAAGTGAAGCGCGACGAGACGGTCATCGAGTCGTATCTGGGCCGGTAAAGCAGACCGGTAAAGCGGGCCAATGAAGCGGGCCGAAGAACGAAAAGGTCGAACGCACATGCTAGAAGTAGAAAATCTCAACCAGTACTACGGCGGCAGCCACATTTTGCGGGATGTGAGACTGACCGTGCCCGACGGCAAGCTCACCGTTCTGCTGGGCCGCAACGGCGTGGGCAAGACCACGCTGCTGCGGTGCCTCATGGGCGTCGTGCAAACGAAGAGCGGCTCGATCGC
This sequence comes from Paraburkholderia sp. RL17-337-BIB-A, assembly GCF_046025895.1. Taxonomy (NCBI): domain Bacteria; kingdom Pseudomonadati; phylum Pseudomonadota; class Betaproteobacteria; order Burkholderiales; family Burkholderiaceae; genus Paraburkholderia; species Paraburkholderia sp. RL17-337-BIB-A. The sequence goes on from NZ_JARESY010000001.1 coordinate 3,569,798, forward strand.
CTGGCGCGGCGCGCCGATCACCAAACTGCCGACCTACTCGCGCGTGGAAAAGGGCCTCGCGTATGTGCCGCAGGGCCGCGATATTTTTCCGCGGCTGACCGTCGAAGAAAATCTGATGGTGGGCGCCGCCAGCAAGAAGGCACCCAAGAAGATCCCCGCTCGTATCTACGAACTGTTCCCGGTGCTAAAGGATATGCGCAGCCGCCGAGGCGGCGATCTCTCGGGCGGTCAACAGCAGCAGCTTGCGATTGGCCGCGCGTTGATGAGCGACCCGCAACTGCTGATTCTCGACGAACCAACCGAGGGCATTCAGCCGTCGATCATTCAGGACATTGGCCGCACGCTGCGTCAACTGGTCGAGGAAATGGGCATGACCGTGCTGCTCGTCGAGCAGTATTACGACTTCGCCAAGGAGATCGCCGACCGGTATTGGGTGATGAGCCGTGGCGAAATCATTGCGGGCGGCGAAGGCGCCAACATGGATGCAGATGGCGTGCGGACATTGATCGCCGTGTGAGCGGCCCGCGCAAGCGGGCGTGCTATTCTCGCCGTATCCTGTGGCAGCGCAGTTGAGCGTTGTCTGACGTGCGCAGGCACGCTTTGCTTCTCTTCGTCCGGTCGCATTCCATTCGCATGTCGCTTCACGAAAATCACCTCACGCTCGCTACCGCGCAAGCCAGTACTCATTCGCAATGGCGCGCGCGTCTTGAACTTGGATTCGTCAAGGATGGTGAGCGGACCACGCTCAAGCATCGGCTCCATGATGGGCCGTTGCGGGTTCAAAGGCCGCTTTATCCCGAAGGTCACGGTATCTGTCATGCGGTGATCGTGCATCCGCCGGGTGGGGTCGCGGGTGGGGATCGGCTTGCCATTGATGTTGACGTTGGTGCGGGCGCGCATGCCGTTATTACGACGCCTGGGGCAACCAAATGGTACAAATCCAATGGGCGGGAAGCGCAGCAGCAGATCGACGTGCGCGTCGGCGAGCGAGCCAGGCTCGATTGGCTGCCGCAGAACAATATCGTTTTCGATCATGCGAATGCGAAGCTCGATTTTTGTTTGACGCTTGCTGAAGGTGCGACTGCGATTGGGTGGGATGCAACCCAGCTTGGGCGGCAGGCTGCGGGGGAGCGGTGGTCAGAGGGTAGCTTAGGTGCTGTGTTGCGGATCGTCGGCGCTAATGGTGAGTTGCTGTGGTTCGAACGCTCGGTTCTCGCAGCGAGTGACTCTTTACGCGATGCCGCGCAAGGGTTGGCTGGGTTTCCCGCTTATGGGACGCTTTGGGCTGTTGGGGCGGCTTGTGATGATGCGCTTGCCGAGTCGCTGACCGCTCAGCTTCCGTTTGATGATGCAGTACGGGCTGGGGCTTCTTGCGTGACTCCGGGGGTGCTGCTCGTGCGCGCTGTTTCGCGGTCTATGGAGCAGTTGCAGCGCGCGATGACTCAGTGCTGGTTGCAGTTGCGGCCGGTTGTGCATGGGGTTGAGGCTGCGCCTTTGCGGATCTGGAGTACTTGAGGTTCATCGGTTCTGTTTTGACACCGGCTGTGCTCTGAATGGTGCTGGCCTTTCCTCGAGGTCACGCCTTTTCATTTGCATTCGGAGGACCCGGTCTACGGCAATTCAGATTCCGCAAGGTGCCGGTAAACTCCGCACTTGGCTTCTGACTGCCTCGTTAGCAGATCGGCGGCACATTCCACCGCATCGGACCGCTTCGCGTCCGCGCGGTAACCAAATTTGACAGATGCGCCTTGCATCATCGAATTCCCCACCGGCGCACCCGCGCTGAAATTTCCCCCGGCATCCCCTCACAGTCTCCTACGTATGCCGCGGCGGGGTCCGACTGCGCTGTCGATATGGCCGATTGCCCAGAATTCTTGCAGGCGCCAGCATTCAGCCTTCCAGGTGGCGCTCAAACAACTTTCCACAATCGGGAAGGCGAATAAATACCGCGCCAAGAATCGAGGGCGGTCGAATCCGTGGCCGCACTGCCGAACCAGATGCGAAAACGATAGCGATGAGATGGAGCCACAACTGGTCTTACACCTATCCTTCAGGCGCGCGGCGTCAGACAGCGCGGTTACTTTCCGCTGGAGCGCTTGCGCTCTCCATGCTCCATGCGACCGCACACGCCGCCAGCCTGTCCCAACTTGCTGACGACGCCCTCGCGCACGATGCCACGTTCGCCAGCGCCGAAGCGTCATATCGGGCAGGTCTCGAGAAAGAGCCCGAGGCGCGTGCCGCGCTTCTTCCACACATCGGCCTTACGCAGTCCGATTTCAAGAATGCTATCCATGTACCGGGACAGGCCGCCGCTCCGTATTCCACGGTAGGGACGTCCCTGTCGTTCAACCAGTCGCTCTTCAGGTGGGACGACTGGCAGGCCTATCAGGAAAGCCGGCTCTCGGTCATCGGTGCGGGCTTCGCGTTCGCCAGCGCGACGCAGGACCTTCTGCTTCGCGTGGCGCAGGCGTATTTTGACGCGCTCGCAGCGAAAGATGCCTTCCTGCTCGCGCAGGAGCATCTGCGCTCGGTTGACGAACAGTTGGGGCTGACTCGCCGAAGCTTTACGCTAGGCGCAGCAACGATCGTTGACATGGACGAGGCGCGGGCTGCATCCGATTCAGCGCACGCTGATCTCGTCAAGGCGCAGGGCGAAGTTGCGAGGCGCTACGCCGCGCTGCAAAAGATAGTCGGTCATCCTATCGATGCGGTTGAACCGGTCGATGCAGACGCCACGCTGGCGTCGTTAATTGACAGTTCCTCCGAGACGTGGGAATCGGATGCGCAGACGTCGGGGTTTGAGGTCAGGCAGCAGCAGATCGCGCTGGAGGTCGCAAAGCGGGAGGTCAGCAAGGTCAATGCTGGCTATATGCCGAGCGTGTCGATAGTTGGAAATGCGAGTAACGGCAACGCTGCGTTCATCAACGGACAGACCAACTTCTACACCGGCGCGCATCGGGCTTCATCCGGTGAGATCGGTATCCAGATCAGCATTCCGCTGTTCGACGGCCTTTCAACGTTGAGCAAAAAGCGCGAAGCCCTGGCGCTTCGGGATAAGGCCGAAGACGATCTGGAGGATGCGCGCCGTTCGGCCGCGCTTGATGCCCAGCAGGCGTTTCTCGGCGTGCGTGAAGGACTTGCGCAGATCGCCGCACTACGCATCGCGCAGCAATCCGCTGAAACCGCCCTGAATTCCAACCGCAAAGGATTTCGAGTAGGCGTGCGGATCAATGCGGATGTGCTTGACGCCGAGGACAAACTCTTCCGCACGCGGCGCGATCTGGCCAAGGCGCGCTACGACGCGCTGATGCAGTTTCTTCATTTGAAGGCGAGCGTCGCACAGCTTGACGAATCGACACTCGCACACCTTGATGCGGCGGACACTTCCCCAGCCGCGCTCTCCCAGAAATAGACATGACGATGTATCAGGCAATCAGGCGACACCTGGTGTTCGCCGCACTTTTCGGCATCGCCAGCAATCTGCTGGTGCTGACTCCCACGCTTTATCTGCTTCAGGTCTACGACCGCGTCCTGCCAAGCCGCAGCCTGGAAACGCTCGCCATGCTGGTGATCTTCATGGCAATCGCCCTGTTCATGATGTTTGCCGTTGACGTCGTGCGAAGTCTTCTGCTCGCTGATCTTGGCCGCCAGTTGGCCGACCGTCTCGACCGGCTGGCGCTGGCGGCCCGAGTCGAGACGTTCGCAAGGCGATCACCTCGCCCAGACCTTGCTACATCGCAGGACGTTGCCGCCCTGCGTTCCTTCCTTTCCGGCGCGGCTGTAATCGCACTTCTGGACTTGCCGTGGCTCTTTGTCTGGCAACCAGACAACTGTCCACATCATCAACACGGACAATACCCAGACCGCAACGGTGTACAACAGCGCCAACCAGGAAACCGAATTTGCGCGGTTTGATTCCAGCGGACATAAAACCGACGACTACTTTTTCAACGGCCCGACCGGTCGGGAAACCGAATACGATCACTACGGCAGTGACGGAAGCATGGTCGCTAACATCTTCCATAGCGATAACAGCCAGGACCAGATCATTTACAACGCGTCGGGCCTGGAGACGGAGTACCAGGCGTACAACAGTCAGGGACAACTGACCGGCTTCACCGACTTCACCTACACCGTGGGCGGCGGCTATGACGCGGTCGCGTACGGGCCTACCGGTTTTGAAACCGGCTGGGCAGACTACGGTTCCACGGGGACGCAGATTTCATCGAGTGGTGGCGCGTACAACTTCACGCTGGATGACGGGTACGGCTCTGGAACCGACTGGGGCTTCACGCTGGACCTGGGCGGCACGGGATACAGCTCCGACTACGGCTTTTATATCTGATAGCTGGGCGAAGTAAAGCTTAGTGGTTGCTGCGTCTGCAGCGGTTGGCTGACGCAGCATCGACATTGCTCTAACGCGTTTCACAGTTTTGTATGACCGCCAAAGATCGATCACATTCCGGCAGCGCTGCGCGCCGTGGTCATTCCTCCTGTCGCGTTACGACGTCAGTCGTTGAGCCTTTCACCTTCGTAAGCCTCCGCGTGCACCAGTCTGAAGCACCGCGACGCGCCAATTCGGTGCACAGCCTTCTCTCGCGTCGCGCCAGCCCACGTCGCACCGCCATGGCACATACCTTGCATCGCAATCTCCCCACGATGTTGCCGCGTCCTGACGGCAGCCGACCGCTTCTCGCCATCACCGCTCACATAACATGACCCGATCGACACTTCGCCCCGCGCGCCGCGCCTGGCTTGCCGCATTGCTGCTTTCGCCCGTCCTCGCCGTGACAGCGCCCACGGCTCACGCCGATACGCTCGACAACATCGCCAAGGCAGGCGTGCTGAAAGTCGCGGTTCCCGAAGACTATCCGCCGTTCGGCTCGGTCGGCGCGGATATGAAGCCGCAAGGCTACGACATCGACACGGCCGCCCTGCTCGCGAAGTCGATGAATGTGAAGCTCGAACTCGTGCCGGTCAACAGCGCGAACCGCATCCCGTATCTGCAAACCGGTAAGGTCGATCTGGTGATCTCGTCGCTCGGCAAAACGCCTGAGCGCGACAAGGTCATCGATTTTTCGACGGCCTATGCGCCGTATTACCAGGGCGTGTTCGGTCCCGCCGACATCAAGGTCACCGGCCCCGCCGATCTGACCGGCAAGACGGTCGGCGCCACGCGCGGCGCGCTCGAGGAAATCGGTCTCACGCAAATGGCGCCGAACGCCACCATCAAGCGCTTCGAAGACAACAACGCGACCATCGCCGCGTTCCTGTCCGGCCAGGTGCAGTTGATCGCCGCGGGCAATATCGTCGCCGCAGCGATCCTCGCAAAAAATCCGCCGCGTCGGCCGGAACCGAAGTTCGTCATCAAGAATTCGCCGTGTTTCGTCGGCATGAACAAGAACGAGCCTCGCCTGCAACAGAAGGTCAATGCCGCGATCGCGGCGGCCAAACAGGACGGCACGCTCAACACGATGTCGAAGAAATGGTTCGGCGCGCCGCTGCCGACCGATTTGTAAGCGCTTCGTTAGCGGAACTTGATACCGTGGCTGGCTTATCCGGCATTGCACTCGTCATGGACTCATCCCGTGCGCCGCACGCGATCGCGGCCATGACAGGCAGCGCCTATCATTTCGCAGCCGGCCCTCAGGTCCGGCGCAACCCAACGCACACCAACGCACACATTCAATGAAGCTGACACCTCGCGAGAAGGACAAGCTGCTGATCTTTACCGCCGCGCTGCTCGCTGAACGGCGCCGCGCTCGCGGCCTCAAACTGAACTACCCGGAAGCGATCGCCTTCATTACCGCCGCGCTGATGGAAGCCGCCCGCGACGGCAAGACCGTCGCCGAGGTCATGCACTACGGCACCACGCTGCTGACGCGCGCCGACGTGATGGAAGGCGTGCCGGAAATGATTCCCGACATCCAGGTCGAAGCCACGTTCCCCGACGGCACCAAGCTCGTCACCGTTCATCACCCGATTCCCTAATCACGCTTTAATCACGTAAGGCACGCCCCATGATTCCCGGCGAACTCCTCATCGACGACGGCGAACACGAACTCAACGCGGGCCGCGCCACCGTCACGGTGGTCGTGTCGAATACCGGCGACCGTCCGGTGCAGATCGGCTCGCACTATCACTTCTATGAAGTGAATGAAGCACTCTCCTTCGATCGCGAAGCGGCGCGCGGCTTCCGGCTGAACATCGCGGCGGGCACCGCCGTGCGTTTCGAGCCGGGCCAGGAACGCACCGTCGAGCTGGTCGAACTGGCGGGCGAGCGCGTCGTCTACGGCTTCAACGGCAAGGTGATGGGCAAGCTCTGATGCGCGACCCGCGCACGCTTGCACCGACCGCCCTGCTCATTTCCGGATCCACACCATGACCTTACGCATTGGCCGCCGCGCATACGCGGAAATGTTCGGCCCCACCACTGGCGACCGCATACGCCTCGCCGATACCGAGCTGCTGATCGAAGTCGAACGCGACTTCACGACCTACGGCGAAGAAGTCAAATTCGGCGGCGGCAAAGTGATTCGCGACGGCATGGGCCAGTCGCAACGCGTGCATGCCGACGTCGTCGATACGGTCGTGACGAATGCGGTGATTCTCGATCACTGGGGCATCGTCAAGGCCGACATCGGCATCAAGAACGGCCGCATCTTCGCGATCGGCAAAGCGGGCAACCCCGATATTCAACCGGACGTGACGATCGCGATCGGTGCATCCACTGAAGTGATCGCCGGCGAGGGCTTGATCGTGACGGCGGGCGGCATCGATACGCACATCCACTTCATCAGCCCGCAGCAGATCGAAGAAGCACTCGCGAGCGGCGTCACGACGATGCTCGGCGGCGGCACGGGTCCGGCAACCGGCACGAATGCGACCACTTGCACGCCAGGGCCGTGGCATCTCGAACGGATGCTGCAAGCCGCCGATGGTTATCCGATGAATCTCGGCTTTCTCGGCAAGGGCAACGTGAGCCAGCCGCAACCGGCGCTTGAACAGATCGCCGCGGGTGCGATCGGTTTGAAGCTGCACGAAGACTGGGGCACGACGCCGGCCGCAATCGACAACTGTCTCTCCGTCGCCGACGATACCGACACGCAGGTCGCGATTCACACGGACACGCTGAACGAAGCGGGATTTGTCGAAGCGACCGTGGCTGCATTCAAGGGCCGCACGATCCATACGTATCACACGGAAGGCGCAGGCGGCGGCCACGCACCGGACATCATCAAGGTATGCGGCGAAGCGAACGTGCTGCCTTCGTCCACCAATCCGACACGCCCGTACACCGTCAATACGCTCGAAGAGCATCTCGACATGCTGATGGTGTGCCATCACCTGGACCCGTCGATTGCGGAAGATATCGCGTTCGCGGAGTCGCGGATTCGTCGCGAGACCATCGCGGCTGAAGATATCCTGCACGACCTCGGCGCGTTGTCGATGCTGTCGTCGGATTCGCAGGCGATGGGGCGCGTGGGTGAAGTCATCATCCGCACATGGCAAACCGCGCACAAGATGAAAGTGCAACGCGGCGCGCTGCCGGAAGACAACGCGCGTCACGACAATTTCCGCGCGAAACGCTATGTCGCGAAGTACACGATCAACCCGGCGATCACGCACGGCATCTCACACGAAGTCGGCTCGATCGAACCGGGTAAATGGGCCGACCTGGTGTTCTGGGAGCCGGCGTTTTTCGGCATCAAGCCGTCGTTGATCCTGAAGGGCGGGATGATCGCGATGGCGCAGATGGGCGACCCGAATGCGTCGATTCCGACGCCGCAACCGGTCCATTATCGCGAGATGTTCGCGACGCGTGGCGGTGCGCTGGGACGCACGTCCCTGACCTTCGTTTCGCAAATGGCTGCCGATGCAGGCGTCGGCGAACGCTATGGGCTGAACAAGCGTATCGTTGCCGTGAAGAACTGCCGCAACATCACGAAGGCCGACATGATTCACAACGCGTGGCGTCCGGCGATCAGCGTCGATCCGGAAACCTATCAGGTGATCGCCGACGGCCAGTTGCTGACCTGCGAGCCTGCCACCGTGCTGCCGATGGCGCAACGCTACTTCCTGTTCTAACCATGCGCACCATCGACAAACTGATCGCACCGCATCTGAAGCTCGCACCCGTTCTGGTGAAGCGCGCGCCGACCTTGACGCTCGCTTTCGATGACCGCCGCAAGAGCCGCCTCGCGGCGACGCTCGATAACGGCGAGGACGTTGCGCTGCTGTTGCCGCGCGGCACGGTGCTGCGCGACGGCGATGTACTGGTCGCCGACGATGGCGGCCTGGTGCGCGTGGTCGCCGCGCCGGAAACGGTGCTGTATGTGCGTGCGAAAGACGCGTTGACGTTGACGCGTGCCGCTTACCACCTCGGCAATCGTCACACGCCGGTCGAAGTCGGCGCGGATTATCTGAAGCTCGAATACGATCCGGTGCTGGGCGATATGCTCAAGCGCATCGGCGCGAGTGTCGATCAGGTATCGATGCCGTTCCAGCCGGAATCCGGCGCGTACGGCGGCGGTCATAAGCATGGTCACGATGAGACCTTCGCTGAAGACTATGCGTTAGCTCAGCAGGTGTTCGGTGAACATCATGGGCATGAGCATTCGCATGATCATGAGCATGGCGATGCACACGGTCACTCGCATGATCACGAGCATGGACATGATCATTCGGATCATGAGCACGGTCATAGCCATGCGCAGGGTCATGGGCATGACCAGCCGGATCATGAGCATGGCCATAGCCACGCGCAGGGTCACGCGCATGAGCACGACCACTCACACGGCCACAACGCTAACGATCACGTCCACGACGAATCGTGCGGCCACGGGCATCATCACCACCATGCGCATCGCTGAGCTCACGGCGCTGCTGCATCTGGCGTCGCCGGCATTGCCGATCGGCGCGTTCAGCTACTCGCAAGGTCTCGAAGCCGCGATCGAAGCGCAACTCATCACCGACGCCGATTCCGCACGCGATTGGATCGCGAGCGGCTTGACCGATGTGCTCGCGCGCGGCGAGTTGCCGTTTCTCGCCCATCAGATGGAACGCTGGCGTGCGCACGACGCAGATGGCTTAAAGGAAGCGAACAGCGAATTCCTGGCAAGCCGTGAGTCCGCTGAACTAAGGCGTGAGACGGAGCAAATGGGCTGGTCACTGCGACAATTGTGCGTCTCACTGGAGTGGGGCGACGCCGATCGACGCGCCACGCTGTCCTCCCTCAAGCCCTTGGCCCAACCCACGGCTTTCGCCTTCGCCGCTTTCGCTCACGACGCAGCGCCCGACGCCGCGCTCGCCGCCTATGCATTCAGCTGGGTGGAGAATCAGGCCGCCGCCGCCTTGAAGGCCGTGCCGCTCGGCCAACTCGCCGGCCAGCGCATCATCGTCGCGCTACGCGAGCCGATCGATGCCGCCGTCACACGAGCCTTGGCCACCTCGCCCGACAATATCAACACCTTCGCGCCGCAACTCGGCATTCTGTCGGCGCGTCACGAGTCGCAGTATTCGCGGCTCTTCCGCTCGTAAAAAGATCCATCATGAACGCACCTCATCAAGCCACTCACTCGTCTGTCCGCACGAAGAAACTGCCGCCGCTGCGCGTGGGCGTCGGCGGCCCGGTTGGTTCGGGCAAGACCACGCTGCTCGAAATGCTCTGCAAGGCGATGCGCGAACAGTACGACCTCGTCGCGATCACCAACGACATCTATACGAAAGAAGACCAGCGTCTCTTGACGGTGGCGGGCGCGTTGCCGGCCGAACGGATCATGGGCGTGGAAACGGGCGGCTGCCCGCATACGGCGATTCGTGAAGACGCATCGATCAACCTCGAAGCCGTCGACCGCATGCTGACGCGGTTCCCCGATGCGGACATCGTGTTCATCGAATCGGGCGGCGATAACCTGGCGGCGACCTTCAGCCCGGAGTTGTCTGACCTGACGATCTACGTGATCGATGTGGCCGGCGGCGAGAAGATTCCGCGTAAAGGCGGGCCGGGGATTACAAAGTCGGATCTGTTGGTGATCAACAAGACCGACCTCGCGCCGATGGTCGGCGCAAACCTGGAGGTAATGGCGTCGGACGCGAAGAAGATGCGCGGCGCGCGACCCTTCGTGATGTGCAATCTGAAAGCGCTCGACGGATTGGATGTGGTGGTGAAGTTTATCGAGGAGAAGGGGTTGTTGAAGGTTTGAGGCCTTACTCGCCCGGATGGCATTCAAGCAGGAATGCCATCATTTCCGACCCATCTTTCGATAGATAGAAGCGCACCATCTTCTCGTTGAAGTCGCCGGCGCGCTGCGCCGGCACACTGATGGCGTCGATTCCGTTCGACATCAGCACGCCGTTCATCATGAAGCGTGAAGTGCGCTTATTGCCGTCGAAGAAGAACTGCTGCAATGCACCGAACAGGAAGAAGGCGCAACCTCTCTCAAAGGCGTTGGAGACCTGATCGGTCAGTGCACGTGTGCCCGCAGCGAAAACGCGGTTGAGTTCAGGAGCACCGGGCAAGGTCGGTAGTGGCGTATGTCGCCCCGCCTCGCCCAGTGCTACGTCGGGTGTATATCGCGTTTCCTCGCCTTCCCCCCGGAAGACGCCCCATTCGAGCGCCTCGTTACGTGCAACAAGGCGATGCAGGTCGCAAAACGTGGCCTTGTCGAGCGCGAACCGTCCGCTCTGCACGATCGCCAGCAAGTGTTTTGAACTCTCCGCCAGATTCAGGATCTGCTCCTGGTCCGATATCTTCCGACCGCCAACCGTCACGCCGTCGAGCAGCGTTTTCACCTCGGGGAAAGTAAAGGGATTGCCTTCGAGCACGCTCGCATCCCACACGAATTCCGGCAGCATCCGATGAAAACGAAAACACACCCGTTTGATCGAATGGGTCGGCAGGTCTTGGGGAATCGCGGCGCGATTCCATTGAAAGCCGAGGTCGGTGAAAAGCGTCATGGCAAGTTGGAAAAAGGCGTTTTGGATCACAGGGCCATCAATGCTTAAGCCCAGTGTTGGCAGAATATACGATTTATCGGCACGCGAAGCGATAACGCGAGCACCACACAGCGCCGCTCGAATCCCTACTCCGGCAACACCGCCATCAACACATCCACCGTGCGTGCCGTCGCGCCGCGATGGCGCGCGGCAAACGCCGAGGCCGCGCCGCCCATTGCCAGCCTGCGGGCTTTGTCGCTGAACAGTTCGCGCAGCACACGCGCCAGGTCAGCCGGGTCTTGCACCTGCACCGCAGCCCCCGCCGCAACCGCATCCGCGGTGGCTTGCGTGAAATTGAACACATGCGGCCCAATCAATACCGGCACACCGACCGCGCATGCCTCAATCAGATTCTGCCCCCCCAGCGGCAGCAAGCTCCCACCGATAAACGCCAGATCCGAAGCGGCATAGTAAGCACCCAACTCGCCCATCGAATCACCGAGCAGGACCTTCACATCTGAAGGCAAGGCCGGCACGCCGCCGCCCGCAGCTACAGCAGCCGCCGATGCCACCGCCGCGGCAGGCGCCCACGTCGAGCGCCGCTCAAGACGCAAACGCGCCTTCTCCGCCAACGCCGCCACTTCGTTAAACCGTTGCGGATGACGCGGCACCAGAATCAGCAACGCATCGTCGACGCCAAGCGCCGCGAACGCCTGCAACACCAATTCCTCTTCACCTTCGCGCGTACTCGCCGCGACCCACACGGGCCGTGTACCGATCGCCGCGCGCCACGCATGACCGCGCGCCGCCAGTTCCGCGGGCGTGCTCATATCGAACTTCAGATTCCCGAGCACCGCGACATTACGCGCACCGAGTGCAGTGAGCCGCTCCGCATCCGACGGACTCTGCGCCAGCACGCGCGCAAACCCACCGAACACGTCCTTGGTCGCATGGCCGAATTTGGCCGCGCGCTTGAACGAGCGTGCCGACATGCGCGCATTGGTCAGTACCAGCGGCACATCCGCACGACGGCATTCGTCGATCAAGGTCGGCCATACTTCAGTTTCCATCACCAGGCCGAGCGACGGCCGCCATGCCCGCAAAAACCGCCGCACCGCATGCGGCATGTCGTACGGCAGATAACTGCGCAACACGCGGTCGCCGAAAATCTGCTCGCCGGTTGCGCGGCCGCTCGGCGTCATGTGCGTCAATAGAATGCGCGCATCGGGACGCGCTTTCATCAGCGCGTCGATCAGCGGTTGCGCGGCCCGCGTCTCGCCCACCGACACCGCATGCACCCAGATCAGCGGCGCATTGTCTTCCGGCAAGCGGTCGCGCGAGTAACCGAACCGCTCGCCGATATGCTCACGATAACCACGCTCCTTGCGCGAACGGATCAGCAAACGCAACACGGCAAGCGGCGCGATGATCCACCAGAGGGCGTTATAGATCGCCCTCAGCATCGAGACTCCGCGCGTTTCAAGCTGGGCTTCAGCGCGTGTGCCAATGTGACTTTCGTCGTGAGCTTCGCGTCGAGCGGGCGCGCGCAATCCAAAGCGAACGCGGCGCTCAAACCAGCGCCCTGCCCTTCAGGCGCTCGAGAATGCCGAGCGGCGCGCAGTCGGGCTGCGCCATCGCCTTGACCGGCAGGAAGAAGGTCTGCTCCAGCATGAACTGGCCGGACATCACCGCATGCGAAGTCTGATCGGAAAAACACACCCACACGCTGCCCGGCGGAAACGGCATGGTTTCCTGCGGGCTCGACTTCTGATAGTCGAGATCGGCCTTCATGCCGTCGTGCAGATTCAGCATCAGATGGTCGTATTCGCTGCGCGGCGATTTGGTGACATGCAGCAAGTTCAGCAGCCAGGCCGAACCCGGCATTTGCGGTTTGATGCGCGGCAGGAAGCGCCTCGCCATATCCTCGAACGGTTCGCCGACGCGCCACACGCGCGGCGCACCATGCGGATTGACGTTGGTGAACACGCGCAGAATGCGCTCGCCATAGTTCGGCCGCGACGGGAATGCATCCACATGCAAACGGCTATCGTCCTTACGCCACGACGTCTCGCGCCCTTCCACCTGATGCAGCCGCAGGCTCGTGGGCGCGACGCGCAACCTGCCGTTGTATTCAGGGAACAGCCCATCGACGAGCGTGCGCGCATTGGCCTGATAACGCGCGATCAACGCGCGCACCGCCGATTGCGTGACGGCGTCGCCGGCCACGCCATGCAGCGCGCCGCCATTCGGTTCAAGGCTGATGTTCTTGCGGTTCGGATCGGCGAGCGCGGGATCGAGCAGCGCCTGTTCGCCGCCTTCGATCGCAAAGCGCAGGTTCGGGAAATACAGCACTTTGCCGCGTTCGACGCCGGCCAGCAGCATCTCGCGCGGCACGGACAGATTGCGTCCGTGCCAGTCAGCGTTCGCTACTTCGATGATCTGGGTTTCGTTCATGGTCGCCCTTGAAAACGGATGGAGCGTAAGGCGAAGCACGCCGCATTACGGCGCTACAACATTAGAGCAGGCCGAAACCGGCCAGCGCGGACTTGACTTCCTGCAGCGTGGGCGGCTTGCCGGCCGTGCCGAGATTGATGACGTTCGGTGACCAGTAGCCGCCGGTACGCCATGCGGTGGCGAAATTGTACAACTCGACCGTGGGCCGCTTCAGCGCCGCCGCAATGTGAACTAGACCTGTGTCAACGCCGACCGTCGCGGCGGCGCCTTCGATCAGGCCGACCACCGCCGGCAAGGCCAACCTGGGCGGCACGATGGCCGCAGCGCCGAATTCCTTCGCCAGACGTTCGCTGGTGACGCGCTCTTCCTCGCTGCCCCACGGCAACACGATCGACGCGCCGCGCCGCACCAAAGACTGACCGAGTTCGATCCACGCGGTAGCGGGCCACTGCTTGTCGGCGCGCGAGGTGGCGTGCACGAACACCACGTACGGCACCGGCAGGTTCAGATTCGCCTCCGACAAAGCCAGCGCCGCGCGCCCGGTGTCGAGGCCGAAGTCGATATCGTCGGTGGGTTGCGGCGGCGGGTCGTTCAGCGCCGCGGCCACCAGTTGGCGGGTACGCTCGACCACATGGGTGCGCGCCTCGATCGGCACGCGCTTGTCGTAGAAGAAGCGCACCGGCCATTCGAAGCCCGCGCCGTCGGTGCGGTTCGCGAGGCCGACCACCGGCCCGCGCGCCATGCTCGCAACCCACGCGGTCTTGATGAGCCCCTGGCAGTCAATCACGAGGTCGTAATTCTCGGCGGCGAGCGCGCGGCGAAACGCGCCGATCTCGCGCCAGTTGTCGATCGAAAGGATGCGCTTGCGCCAACGGCGCAGCGACACGGGGATCGCCCGCCGCACGCCGCTAACCAGCTCCACGAGCCCCACGAAACTTTCTTCGACCAGCCAGTCGATCTGGGCATTGGGATGGCGGCGGCGGATGTCGGCGATCACCGGCATGTTGTGAACCACGTCGCCCAAGGACGACACCCTCACGATCAGTATCTTTTGCACGCTCAAGTGTGGGAAAACCGGCTATCCGGCCCGAAGATGCGGTGAAAGAGCCCCCGAACCTGTCGCTTCGCGACAAGCCCCCCCGGAGGGGATTCTCACGAGGAGAGGACCGCAATTCTAGCGCGCCACGGGTAAATGACATGAAAAAACGCGGCGCGGTAAGTGAAACCCGCGCCGCGTTCGACGGCTGCCGCAGCTCATGATGAACCACGGCGCCGCTCAAGCTATTAGAACGGCAGCTTCGCGTCAGGCTTCTCCGCCATGATCACGCGGCGGAAATCTTCCTGGATGCGCCTGAGTGCTTCGTCGCTATCGGCTTCGAAACGCATCACCACCACCGGTGTGGTGTTCGACGAACGCGCGAGGCCAAAGCCGTCCGGATACTCGACACGCAGACCGTCGATCTTCACGATGTCGTCCGCGCCGGTGAACTTCGCGTTTTGCTGCAAGCGCGCGATCAGTTCGAAGTTTTCGCCTTCTTCGAGCTTCAATTGCAGTTCCGGCGTGGAGTTCGAGTTCGGCAGCGAGTTCAGCAGCTTGCTCGGATCGGCCACACGCGTGAGGATTTCCAGAAGACGCGCGCCGGTGTAAAGGCCGTCGTCGAAACCGTACCAGCGGTCCTTGAAGAACACGTGGCCGCTCATTTCGCCTGCCAGCGGCGCGCCGGTTTCGCGCAACTTCGCCTTCACCAGCGAGTGGCCGGTCTTCCACATCAGCGGTTCGCCGCCCTTGTCCTTGATCCACTTGGCCAGATTGCGCGTGCACTTCACGTCGTAAATGATCTGCGCGCCCTTGTTGCGCGACAGCACTTCTTCGGCGAACAGCATCAGTTGACGGTCCGGATAGATGATCTGGCCGTCTTTGGTGACGACGCCGAGACGGTCGCCGTCGCCGTCGAATGCGAAGCCGATTTCAGCGTCGGTTTCCTTCAGCGCGCGGATCACGTCCTGGAGGTTTTCCGGGTGAGCCGGGTCCGGGTGGTGATTCGGGAAGTTACCGTCGATCTCGGTGAACAGTTCGACCAGTTCGCAACCGAGCTTCTTGAAGAGCTTCGGCGCGAGGCCGCCTGCGACACCATTGCCCGTGTCCACCACGATCTTGATCGGGCGCGCCAGCTTGACGTCGCTGGTAATACGATCGAGATAGGCGTCGGCGATATCGTATTCAGTGTATGTGCCACTACCTTCAGAGAAGTTTTCGTCGACGATGCGCTGATGCAACGCCAGAATCTGCTCGCCATAAATAGCCGCGCTGCGCAGGACCATCTTGAAGCCGTTGTAGTCAGGCGGATTGTGACTGCCCGTCACGACGATGCACGAATCGACGCGGCGTTCGCCGCCGTCGAGCTGCAACGGTACGCTGGCCGCGAAGTAGCCGACCGGCGTGGGTACCATGCCGACGTTGACCACGTCGACGCCGGCTGCCCGCAGACCGTCCGACAGCGCCTGGATCAGTTCGGGACCCGACAGGCGCCCGTCACGCGCGACCACCACGGCGTCGCCGCCTTGCGCCCGCACTTCGCTGCCGAAGGCGCGGCCGATCGAACGCGCTGCATCGGCATCGAGCGTCTTGCCGATCACACCGCGAATGTCATACGCCTTGAAAATAGATTTGGAGATCATGTTGGCTCACTTGCGTGCAATAGAAAATTTTGACCGGCGCGTCGCTGGGGGATCGGTAAATTGAGCAGCGAATTCGCTATTCACCGACAGATAAGACATTGCGAAGCGCCTATACCGGAAGGGATCCGGTTCCAACTTATAATTACGCTTCTCGGACCAGTCTTATAACCGCCATTCTAATGCTTAGACGCCCTCCTTTTGTAAAGTTGCCGCGACAGACGGCCGGGTGGGCGATTGCGCACGGTACTCACAGTGCGCTCCTCGCGTCGCAGGTGCCGCCCATGCAATTGGCGCAATTGGCGCAAGCCGCTCAACGGGCGCCGTTGCACTGGCGAGCGGCCGGCGGATGCTGACGCTCAAACGCTTCGCCAACCCCGACGTCACGCGCGCCTTCACCAATATCGTCTGGCTCGGGCTGGAACGGCTCACGCAGATCGGCGTGGCGATCGTGATCAGCGGCATGCTGGCGCGCTACTTCGGGCCCGACACCTTCGGCAAATGGCAGTACGCGAACACGCTGCTGCTGGTGCTTTCGCCGATCACCTGGGTGTGCGGCGCCGAAATTCTGGTGCCCACCATCGTCGGTCGGGCGCCAACCCAGTTGGGCACCGTGCTCGGCAGCGCCTTCACGCTGCGCTTTTCGGTTTCCGCCGTGGCGCTGCTGATCACGTGGCTCGGCATCGCGTTGCACTTCTTCGATCCGCTGGTGGGCGCGATGCTCGCCGGTCTCGCGGTGACGATGCTGTTTCGCGAGCCGTTCGTCGGCGTGATCAACGCGTGGCTGCAAAGCATGACTTATAGCAAGCCGCAGTTGCTCACCAGCATGAGCACCGCGGTGGTGAAGGCAGGTTTCGTCTATCTGCTGGTACGCGCGATGGCCACGCCCGCGCGCTTTGGCTGGCTGTGGGCCGCTGAATCGGCGTTGATCGGCGCGGTTCTGCTGATCTATTACATCCGCCGCCATGGCGGCAAGCTCGGCTGGCATCTGGACCGTTCGCTCTTCAAGCACTTCGCGACCGCGGGCACGGTGTTCTGGCTCGGCTTGATCTGTATGTATCTGTTCCTGAAACTGGACAGACTGATGCTGGAGCGGGCGATTTCCTTCGCCGACCTCGGCCGCTATTCCGCCGCGCAGCAGTTGAACGAAAACTGGATCACGCTCGCGCTGATGCTCGCGCAGACCATTGCGCCTGCCTTCGTCTATCGCGTGCAGGATGCGGCGCAATTGCGCCGCAACGTGTGGCGGCTCACGGCGATGACCGCCGCGCTGATGGTCAGCGGCGCGATCGTGCTGGATCTGCTGGCTGGCTTCATCATCCGCCGCGTGTTCGGGCCCGGCTTTGAAGGCGCCATCGACATTTTCCGTTGGGCCGTGTGGCTTTCGGTGCCGGCAGGGATCGAAGCGATCGGCAATCTGATCGTGCTGAAATATCAGGCCAAGTTCGTCTTGCTTTCCAAGTGGCTGTTGGCGCTGGCGGTCGCGTTCGCCGTCAATCTGCTGGCGATTCCCCGGCTCGGCGCTTACGGCGCGCTGGTGGGACTCGCGGCCGGCTATCTCGCCGCCGCGTCGGTTAATCTTTATTACATTCGCTTTAAATTGCGCCCATGACGAATTCATCCGCCGCAGCGCATTCCCTCGACGACGTCGCCGTCCTGATGCCCGCGTACAACGGCCAGGCCGACGTCGATCTCACGCTGGCCTCGTTCAGCGAAAGCGCGCTGGTCCACGTACTGATCGTCGACGACGGCAGCGCGACACCGATCGTCGCGCCGGCGATCCCGAACATGAAGATCGAAGTGTTGCGTATGTCGCGCAACAGCGGGATCGAACGCGCGCTGCAAACCGGCATCGACGCCCTTGCGCAGCGCGGTTTTCGCTACGCGGCCCGGATCGACGCGGGCGACCGCAGCGTGCCGCAACGGCTCACCAAACAACGCATGTTCATGGAACTGCATCCGCAAGTGGCCGGCCTCGGCATGTGGACGCAGGTCGTCACGCGTGAAGGGAAACCGCTTTTCATGCTGACGCCGCCCGCCGAACCGAACCAGATTCGGCGTCTGCGCTTCTTCCGTTCATGCCTCGCGCACCCTTCGATGATGTTGCGCATCGACGCCGTGCGCGCGGCCGGCAACTATCGCGCGGCGTATCCTTCCGCCGAAGACCTCGACCTGTTCCTGCGTTTGATGGAGCGCCACGACTGCGCGAATCTGCCGGAGCTCGGGCTCTATTACGAGCTGAACGAAGGCGGCATTAGCGCGACCAAACGGCGCCGCCAGGTCAATTCGACGCTGCGGCTGCAACTGCGCTACTTCAACGCCGCCAATCTGTACGACTGGCTGGGTCTCGCCAAGAATCTGCTGCATCTGGTGATGCCTTACCGCGCCTTGCAGCGGGTCAAACGCACGTTGCTTGCGCCGCGTGCCAGCCAATGATTCCATTGCGTCACTCAACCGGTCATTTCACCCCGTCATTCACCGCCGAGCCCGTTCCCGCATGAAGCCTGCCTTGAAGTCGACGCCCGCGCTACGCATTACACTCGTCTGTAATACCGCCTGGGCAATCTATACGTATCGGCAAGGGCTGATTCGCATGCTGGTTGGACGCGGCGTCGACGTGACAGTGCTCGCGCCGCGCGACCGCACCTTCGACCTGCTCACCGCGATGGGGTGCCGCTGCATCGAATTGCCGGTGGCGTCCAAAGGCACCAGTCCGCGCGACGACCTGCGCACGCTTTTGTCGTTGTATCGTTTGTATCGAAGCATCCGCCCGCATGTCGTGTTCCACTACACGATCAAGCCGAACATCTACGGCTCGGTCGCCGCGAAACTGGCGGGCGTGCAGTCGGTGGCGGTGACTACCGGGCTCGGTTACGTGTTCATCCAGCAGAGCCGCGCGGCGCTTGTCGCCAAAAAGCTGTACCGTTTCGCCTTCCGCTTCCCGCGTGAAGTCTGGTTTTTGAACCGCGACGACCAGGCCGCGTTTGTCGAGCAGAATTTGTTGGTGCATCCTGAGCGTGCGCGGCTGTTGCATGGCGAAGGCGTCGATCTCGAACAGTTCGCCTTCACGCCGCTGCCGGAGCAGGCGGAATTCAGGTTCGTGCTGATCGGGCGGCTCTTGTGGGACAAGGGCGTCGGCGAATATGTCGAAGCCGCACGGCGTGTGCGTGAACGTTACCCGCAGGCGCGGTTCCAGCTGCTCGGTCCGGTCGGCGTCGACAACCCGAGCGCGATCACACGCGAAGAGGTGGCCGTGTGGGAGCGTGATGGCATCATCGAGTATCTTGGAGAGGCGCACGACGTACGGCCCTTCATCGCCGAGGCGGACTGCGTCGTCCTGCCGTCATATCGGGAAGGCGTGCCGCGCACGCTGATGGAAGCATCGGCGATGGGCCGGCCGATCGTGACGACGGATGTGCCCGGCTGCCGTGAGGTGGTGGCGGACGGCGTCAATGGATTGCTGTGCGAAGTCCGCAATGCAGAAAGTCTTGCTCAGAAACTGGCGCAGATGCTCGACATGAGCGGCGCCGAGCGCCGCGCAATGGCCGAACGCGGTCGACAGAAAGTCGCGCAAGAGTTCGACGAACGCATCGTCGTCGAAACGTATAAAGACCTGGTGCAGAAAATGACGGGCGTTTTACTTTAAGGGAGCAACAGCATGACCACGAAGGGTACGATTCTGGTAACAGGTGGTGCAGGATTTATCGGCTCGCACACCTGTGTCGAACTGCTGAACGGCGGTTACGACGTCGTGGTAATCGACAATCTCGTGAACAGCAGCCGCGAGTCGCTGCGGCGCGTGGAGGAAATCACCAGCAAGCCTGTGACCTTCTACGAAGCCGACGTGCGCGACGAAGCAGCGCTCAACCGTATTTTCGACGCCCACCCGATCACCGGCGCGATTCACTTTGCCGCACTGAAGGCGGTGGGCGAATCGGTCGCCAAACCGATCGAGTACTACAACAATAACGTCGGCAGCTTGCTGACGCTGCTCGGCGTGATGCGCGATCGCAACGTCAAGCAGTTCGTGTTCAGTTCCTCGGCAACGGTGTATGGCGTGCCGAAGAGTTCGCCGATCGATGAATCGTTTCCGCTGTCGGCCACCAATCCCTACGGCCAGTCGAAGCTGATCGCCGAGCAGGTCCTGCGCGATCTGGAAGTGGCCGATCCGTCGTGGCGCATTGCCACGCTGCGCTACTTCAATCCGGTCGGCGCGCACGAGAGCGGCCTGATCGGCGAAGATCCCGCCGGCATTCCCAACAACCTGATGCCTTATGTCGCGCAGGTGGCCGTCGGCAAGCTCGAGAAACTGCGCGTGTTCGGCGGCGATTACGAAACGCCCGACGGCACCGGCGTGCGCGACTATATCCACGTGGTGGATCTGGCGCGCGGGCACCTCGCCGCGCTCGACGCATTGGTCAAGCGCGACGCCAGTTTCGTGGTGAACCTCGGCACCGGCCAGGGTTATAGCGTGCTGGACGTGGTGCGTTCGTTCGAAAAGGCGTCCAGCAGGCCGGTGCCTTATGAAATCGTCGCTCGCCGTCCCGGCGACGTCGCTTCGTGCTTCGCCGATCCAGCCGCGGCCGAGAAGATTATCGGCTGGCGCGCGCAGTTCGGCATTGAGCGGATGTGCGCGGACCACTGGCGCTGGCAGTCGACGAATCCGCACGGATTCGCGTGAGTTAAAGCGCGCTCGACGGCGGGCAAAGGGGCTGCCAGGCAGGGGCTCCACCGCCGGCGAACGGCCCGTTCGGTCCAATGCAACTCATTTCGCCGATCTGGCCTTCCCGTGTGAAATGGAACATGCATACTGCGGACTCAGCCGGCGCACTCAAGCCGATGGGATTTTCGCTGCACGCTTGATCTGCACACGCGCCAAGTATTGAAACGGCAATCCACTGCCATCGCGAGGACATCACGCGCGTGCGCGGCAAGCCTTTCATCATACACATGAGCATGACGACTATCGCCGCGCCAAGCGAGCTTTGTGTGCTGTACCGAACAGAGTAGCGCCATTCGTACGAATTTGCTACGCCTGTACTTGGTCGACTCAAGACGAAACAGTTGCGTACTTATTGCATTGATCGCCTCTCGGATCAATGCGGAAATTGCGAGCAGCGGCCCGGCGGGTGAAACCGATTGAACCGTCGCATCCGGCTTCAGTCATCACAATTGGAACAGCGACGAAGAATTGCACGTTTTTCTCGTTGTCGCTTGCATCGCGCTGAGGGACTGCGACCTGGCAAACTGGTCGGGACTTCACGCGTCGTTCAGCTTCCCCTCGCTGCAAGCCTTGCTGCCATGAAACCCGCCACCCCCATTTTCGCGACATCAAAGGAGATTCGCAGCATCTGCGATCGCCCTCGCCGCCACACTACCAGATCACTTCGCTCGAGTCGTCCTGCCGATCTGGCGCTGACCTGGCTTCAATACCGCGATACATCTGCCCTACGAAGCCGTCAGCGCCGACGCGAGCCATCGTCCGATGCCGGTTGAGCGCTATCGCGCCATGGCGTGCGCGCGCCAGTTGTTCGTTTTTCGCAGGCAGGCGAAGCCGTTCATGCCCATATTCTGTTCGAGGCACTGCTGCATTTCTTCCAGGACAAGCAACGCGGCGGCTGGTTCTACAGTGTCGATGCACAAGGTGCGCCGCTCGATATCACCAAGGATCACTATACGCACGCATTCCTGATCTTCGCGTGCTCCGAGTATCCCGCACGTTTCGGTAATCGCGATGCGCTTGACCTCGTCCATAGCACGTCGGCGCTGATCGAAGCGCGTTTCTCCGCGCAACACGGGTTGTTCAACGCATCGCTCGACGCGGATTTCGCGACTCTGACCGGCACGCCTGTGCAGAACCCGCTGATGCATCTCACCCAAGCCTGGCTCGCCGCGCGCGAAGCGACCCAGGACAGCGCGTTCGATTCCGCCTGCGCAAACTGGCTGACGCTATCGAACGCACCTTTGTGTATGCGCCGACCGGTTGCATCGCGGAACTGCCTTTGGGTGCCGACGACAATCGCCCGGAGCCTGGCCGTCAGTTCGAATGGTTCTGGCTGGTCAAGCAGGCGGGCATGCTACTGGACGGATCGGGGCTCCACGAGGGGCTCTCTCGCGCGTTTGGATTTGCGCAGCGACATGGCGTGGACCCGCTCACAGGCGGCGTGTGCGCCTCGCTCGATGAAGCCGGCAGGATCAAGCGGATCTGGGCGCAAAGCGAATATCTGCGCGCGCTCGCCACCATTGAGGATGATGCGGCGCACCGCGCGTTGCCCGGGCAAATGGAGCGCTTCGGCCAGCGCTTTTTGCACCCGCGAGGCTGGTTCGAATAAAAGACGGCCGCGGGCGATGTGTCGCGCGCCGACATGCCGTCAACCACGCCCTACCATCTCGCCACTGCGTACGCGGCGCTACCGGCCGAGGATCATGTGACTCGCGACATTGCCACTGCTTGATTGCAATCCGGAAAAAAAGCACGATTAGGCGCATACCGTTCTGCGGGCCAACGGGCATTATGTCCAAAGGATGTCTACTCCACGAACATCACGCAACATGTCGTTGGCGCGAAGGTGACGGAAATCGACCAATCCGTAGGAATCTGCCGACCTCCTTTCGCAATCGCGAAACGACCACGGGAAGGCGTTCCGCTATCATCCAAACCACGCCCGACATCGACGCGGCGAGCCTCTTTCAACACACATATGGGCGCGGTCATGGGCGCGCTTCCTAATCACGCGTTATGTGCTGTAGCGAACGGTATAGCCATATTCGTACGGATACGCTACGTCTACACAAGCTCGGCAAATGGCAGAGCAGATACAGTGTGTCTTTGCATTAAAGGCCATGTTGACCAGATACGAAAATGCAAGGGACAGAAGCCGACTGATGTCGACTTATCTATCGGGTTCGTCACCAATTAACTTCGCGACATGATAGCTGAAAGGTACTGCCGACGAACATTTCGCATTGCCAATAATTAACGCCTGACGATTAGAAATAACCTATTTTTTTGCGTATTCGCAGTCAGCCAGGACATCAGAATTTTAAGACTTTCACGCAGATAGACGCCGAATCTCAAAGACATACTTCATACGGAAATAATTGGGATCCAATTTGCCATGTATTACGGCGCCTTGCATGCGCGGAATACATTTCTCATGCATATGGAAAGGCTTTTCATTCTGATTTTTTGCTGAAATAACGGGTACAGCTTGAAATATCCAAACACTGATGTATCCGTCAACGAACCTCGATCGGGGGCAGCAATGGCTTTATTCGGCAAGATGTCGGAATCAGTGACAAACGAAGTCAAACCTTTCGATAGCCGTCACGTAAGTCGTTCGCATACCGAACATGCGGATCTCGGCGGCCGCGACTTTTCAGCTTCTCACATGGATGGCACCGTGGAATTCGGTCGCAGCGAAGAATCGTTTCCTTCGGAAGCGTCAACGGAGACAGCGGCAAGCCCTATGGTGTGCCACACCTTGCCTGCGGCGAACGATGCTGACACGCCGGTCAGGAAAGGCGTCTTCACAAAGCGCGCCCTTGATATCGTTGGTGCATCCGCCTTACTCCTCGTGCTAATCCCGATTTTCCTCGTGATCGGGTGCGTCGTACTGAGCGACGGCGGTCCAGCTTTCTTTGGTCATCGCCGGGTTGGAAAGGGCGGACGGCCGTTTCGCTGTTTGAAGTTCCGCTCGATGGTACCGAAAGCCGATCTCGTTCTCGCAGAGCTCCTTGCCACCGACGCCAAAGCGCGTGAGGAATGGAACTGCGATTTCAAGCTTAAGAACGATGTGCGTATCACTCCCGTCGGCCGGTTTTTGCGCAAGACGAGCCTCGATGAACTGCCTCAGCTCTGGAACGTTCTTCGCGGCGATATGAGCCTGGTTGGCCCTCGCCCCATCATCACCGAGGAACTGGAACGGTATGGCGTCGACGCCCACTACTATTTAGCGGTCAGACCCGGGTTGACAGGATTGTGGCAGGTAAGCGGGCGAAACGATGTCGACTATGCAACGAGAGTCGCACTGGACGTCACCTACGTGAAAGAGCGTTCAACCCTGCGCGACATCAGCATTCTGCTGAGAACGTTCAAAGTTGTCTTAGACGGATGCGGGGCGTACTGACATGCGCCCAGTGGAATCAAAACAATCTATAAACAGCGCCCATGAACCTTCCTCACGTTGTCGCGTTGACTGCTACGGGAACGTTCCTGCTGGAGACGCATTGTTGAACTGCGGACTTCCCAAGACGGTAACGAGTGCAGGCAGACTCGGCGAGGAAGGTAGTAACGCAATGAGATCTGCTTTTCCGCGCGGTGCTTGCGCGCTGACCGAGAAATCCAGGGGTTAAGGAGTGTATGACAGTGAACCACGTGAATTGGTCAACATCGAGCTTCGAGCCGGCACTTCAGCAGCCAGTGCCGTCAAACTACTCTCTCGGCGCCCTCTATAACGGACGCTGGATCATCATCGGCTCTACGGCTTTGTTTCTGCTGGCTGGCATTGGCTATACGACGTTCAAGCAGCCGGTGTATCGCTCCGATATTCTGATTCAGGTCGAGCAGACCCCGGAATTGCAAAAGAGCACGCTAGCCGATGTGTCGGCGATGTTCGACGTGAAAACCGACGTGTCATCCGAGATCGAGGTATTGAAGTCGCGGTTGGTCACATCGCAGGCGGTCAATAACCTGAAGCTCTATATCGACGCCGCACCGCGCTATATCCCAATCGTCGGCTGGTGGCTCTCCGCGCGTTCGGACGAGTTGTCGACTCCGCTGGTTGGCGGCTATGTGAGCGGCACGGAAAGCATCGAAGTCGCAACTTTCAACGTCCCCGAGCGGTTGTATGAGAAGTCCTTCAGGCTGACGCTGGGACCGGGCGGAACCTACGCGCTTGTGGGCAGGGGATCCTTGTTCGGGGAGAAGGTTCAGCTTCAGGGCCGTGTCGGTCAGATGCTGCATGAGGAGACCAGTTATGGCTTGATCGAACTGCTGGTCAAGCACCTGGACGGTAAGCCGGGAGCAACCTTCAATCTGAAACGTTATTCGGAAGGCGGTACAACCGAGTGGTTGCAGAACACCGTTTCGATTCTGGAGAGAGGCAAACAATCCAACATCATCGGCGCAACGTTCGACGGTATAAATCCGAAGGAAGACAGCCGGATTCTGAATGAGATCGGTCGCGCATATATCGAACAGAACGTGCAGCGCAAAGCTGCACAGGCGGACAAGTCGATGCACTTTCTGGACACGCAACTGCCGGTGCTGAAGGCGCAACTGGATCAAGCCGAAACCCGGTTCAACGCGTTCCGCGCGGAGCACGGTACGATCGATACTAGTCAGTACGGCGCGGCCCTGCTGCAACAGTCGGTGGCGGATCAGGTGAAGGTGTTTGACCTGAAGCAGCGCCGCGACGATCTCATGGCGCGCTTCACCGAGGGGCATCCGGAGGTGCAGGCAATCGACCACCAGTTGCAGGATGCGCAGACGGCGCTTGCAGCGGTGCTGCAGGCCACCCAGTCGTTGCCGGCTCTCGAACAGGAAGTCTTGCAACTGAAGCGTGACGTACAGGTCGACACCGACCTGTACAAGATTATGCTCGACACGCGTCAGCAACTCACGCTCGTGGGTGCTGCCAAGGCGAGTAACGTTCGGCTGATCGACAACGCCACGCCGTCGGAGGAGCCGATTCAGCCACGCGTCGGCGTCGTGATTGGCGGCTCGCTCCTTTCTGGTCTGCTGGTCGGCGTGGGTCTTGTGCTGTTCCGGCGGCGCGTGAACGCCTTGGTGGAGGATCCGCAGGAAATCGAAGCATCTATCGGTCTGCCCGTGTACGCAACGGTGCCACCGCACGGCCGTCTGCCCGATTACTCGCGCCGCGAGGCGCCACCGAAGCCGGCCGAAGCGCTCATGCTCACGCATGCCTTTAGCAATAGCCCCACTATTGAAAGCCTGCGCAGCTTCTGCACCATACTGCAGTTCAGGCTCCCAGAGGCGCGTAATCGGGTTGTGCTGATCACCGGGCCGACTGCCGGCATTGGCAAGTCGTTCGTTTCGGCAAATCTTGCGACGCTGGCCGGTGCATCGAGCAAACGCGTGCTGCTGATCGACGCCGATCTACGCAAGGGCAGTTTGCATCAGTACTTCAAGGTCAGACGCGCTCAGGGGCTGTCAGAAGTCGTGGCGGGCACTTCCAGCTTTGAGGCAGTAGTGCAGCGCAATGTGTCGCCGGGGCTCGACTTTTTGTCCACTGGCGAAGTGCAATCCGGTCCGAGCGAGATGCTGTTGCGACCGGAATTGGCGGACCTGATTGGGCAGGTCAGCTTGCAATACGACATGGTGGTAATCGACGGGCCTCCACTGTTGATGGTCTCCGACGCAATGGTGCTGGGGCACGCCGCAGGTGCGGTCTTCATGGTGGCTCGCCATGGCGTGACCACTCTGCCTGATATCCGTGAGAGCGCTCGCAGACTGGCGCAGGCGGGCGTGCCGATTCGCGGCGTGGTGCTCAACGACTTCAAGGCATTGCCGGGCAGATATGGTTATTCGGGTTACGGGTACGGCGCCCAGGGTGGTGACAGACGCGGGGGCTCTACAGGGCAGCCAGCAGAACAACATTGATCTCGCACCGACCTGTCTATGCGTGGTCGCTGCACGCGACATGCGCCCGTCTCGCCGACGAGCGCAAGCATGCAGCGGCGAGCATCACGTCACCGGAGCGCGCTTGCAGACAAGCGAGGTATTTCGGGCGGGCCTGCAGTTTGACTACTTGTTGTGACAGCGCTTCGCATGAAGCGTCTATCCGACCATAGTTCCACGAGGGGACCATGTCGAATTTGACAGTGGTGATCTGTAACTACAACTACGGTGAGTATCTACGCTGCGCGATCGATTCCGCGCTGAAGCAGACGGTCGGCGCACCTCAGGTGCTGGTCATCGACGACGGGTCGACCGACGATTCACGCGACATCATCCTTTCGTACGGCGAGCGCATTACCGCGATCTTTCAGGAAAACGGCGGCCAGGTGGCTGCCTACAATCGCGCGCTGGTGCAGGTCGATAGCACTTACGTGATTTTTCTCGACGCTGACGACCTACTGTATGCGGACGCGGTGAATCGCGTCACTGCAGCATTCGAATCCGGTGACTACGTCAAGGTGCAATTTCCGCTGGATGTGGTGACTCACGAAGGCGCCAGAACGGGTGTCATCGTGCCCCAAACCATGACGGTCGCCGACTGCGGCAAGCTGCTGCGCGCGGGTTGGCTCTATCCGTCGCCACCCGGTTCAGGCAACGCTTACCGGGTTGCGGCGCTGAAGCGGGTATTTCCTATTCCCGTCACGACCGACAATTTCTACGGCGCGGATTTCTATGCGATCTACGGTATTGCGCTGTTGGGCCACGTGTACATGCTCGATCTACCCTTAGGCGGATATCGGGTTCACCGGTCCGCCGCCAGCGGCGCGAACGGTTCTGCGGCGGGGCTCGCATTTGCCAATTCCGAAGATCCGCTGGCCGGAGCAAGAAAGGCTGCGTTCCGCTGGTCGATGCTGCGCGACGTCGTGCAACAAAGGCTTGGTGAAGCGCTCCCCGTGGCGTTTTTCGACTTCTCAATCGAGAAGGCACACTTTGCCAACCTGGTGTATCAAGCGCCGCTCACGCGCCGATGGCGATGGTTCACACGCGAATCGGGAAGCTATTTTCATACGGTGCTGGCGAATCCGTTCTGGGGCATCCGCAAGAAGTTTGCCGTAATCTGTTTGACGGCACTTAGTCTGATTCCGCTGGCATCGATCAGCGATCGCGCAGTGCGCTACATTGCCAATCCACTGGCAAGAGGGGGCGGTGCCGGCAAATTGCAGCAGGATGCCAGTTGAGCGGAATGGTTTGCCGTGTTGGGCAGCCAGTCTCAGGAGAAACATAATGCGAAACAACATTGGCGAGCCGGTGGACCGCTTCAACTGGGCCAGGCCGCCCCAGGCGCATGTCGGCGTACCGACGCGCGAACAACTTGCATTCAACGGTTACTGGTGGGAAGACCCGGCGCGCTTGATGCTGTTCTTCATCATGCCGCTCTACACGCTGATTTCGATCGACTTGCTAGGCGATCAGAAAGCAATTGCACAACTGTATTTCAACAGCTTCTATGCATTTGCAGGCGCGCTGTTCCTCGTTGTCGTCACGGCGGTGTCCTACTTAGGTCGAACAGTGGCCCCGCCGGTAACGCAGGCGCCAGTCGAAATATCGCGATGGGTGCTCGACGTACTCTTTGTGCTCTCGTTGATTGGCTATCTGACCATGATGAGTGGCGTGATCACTCATCCGACGCTTATGCTGTCGTTCTTCAACGGCGACGCAAACACGTACGACCTGATGGCGGTAAAAGGTCGGATTGCCGGGATAAGCACACTGACGCAGGTAGCCGTTGCTTACGTGCCGCTGTACTTCTATGTGTTCCAGCAACCGGCACTAGGCATATCACGGTACAAGATCTACCTTCTTGTCCTCCTCGGTTTGGCGCTGCTGAGAAGCTTCGTTTTCGCCGAACGCCTGGCGCTGATCGAGCTTGTGATTCCGCTCACTGTCATGTATCTGAAATTCCGGCGTTCGCATCGACCTTCCAGGATTATCGCGCTCGGGCCCTATGCCGCCATCGTGCCGCTGGTCGCGTTCTTCATCGCTAACGAATACAACCGCTCGTGGGAGAGCTACTACGTCAAGATCTACAGCAACATCTTCACCTTCGCGCTCGATCGGCTTGCGCTGTACTACTCCACTGCGCTCAACAACGGCGCCGGGGTTCTGAAGATTCTCGGCTGGGGTGTAGGCGACCCCGTGTTCACACTCGATTGGTGGTTCAGGTTTCCGGTGCTCGGCGACTTTTTTCAGGCAGGGCGCGATTTCACCGCGGACTACGTCGCCTTTCTGAGCAACAACGCCGACCCGGAATTCAACAATCCGTCCGGTATCTTCGTGCATTTCTACGAATGGGGCTGGTTTGCACTGTTCGTCGCCGCCTTCATTGGCTGGGTGTTTAACCGAAGCTACTCAGGATGGCGCGCTGGCAACGGGTTCTGGTGCTGCGCGCATTCAGTGTTTCTGGTGTCGTTGTGCGAGATTCTGCGTATTCCCATCCTGTTCAGCGGCAGAAACTTTGTATCGATCGCAGTGCTGTTCATCGTTTTCCGTTTCTGTAGAACGAAGTCTGCCCGGTCCTCTCGCGCAGTAGTCTGACAATGCTGACGTGCAGAGAGCGCGCTCCACGTTCAGTTCGCTCATTGCCGCTTCGTCTGGAAGACGAAGCGGCTGCAAAAGAAAGGCCACATGATCAAGAAAATTGCCGTCCTGCTGTCGGTCATTGCGATCGCGTCGCGTTGTGCGACGCTCGCTTACGCGCAACCGAACACAGCGATTACGTCGTCGACGCTGACTGCGAAAGAAAGACCAAGCACGACGCGCCACACGAACTTGCCCGCGACCGCGGCACTCGCCGACGCGACGATCCGCTCGCCTCGTGACGGCAACGATCAAGCCGGCATCATTCAGGCCGCGCTCAACGCGCTGCGTATCGGCCAACGGCTCGTGATCGCGCCGGGCACTTACGTCGTGAGCCATTCGCTGGCGGTCAAGACGCAGAGCGTCGTGGTGTATGGATATGGCGCCACGTTGGTCGCGACCAACCCTGACGATCAATCGCTCGTCGTCACCGGGACGAACGCAACGGTCGCTGGTCTGACGCTGCGCGGCACAGGCAGCAAGAGGCTTGAAAGCGACCTTTCCGCGAAAGTCGTGGTGCGCGGCACAGGCATCCAGATTCTCGATACCAGGATCGAGGGCGGCGCGAGCGCGGGTATTTTCGTGTCCGGCGCGACGAGTATCGCGCTGGCGGGCAATAGCGTCAGCGCGACGCTCGCCGACGGGATACACATCACCGGTGGATCGCAGAATGTTCTTGTGTCGGGTAATACCGTGACCGGCACCGGCGACGACATGATCGCGATCGTCAGCTATGAAAAGGACGGCGCCTTGAACAGGAACATACTTGTCACGAACAACACGGTCTCGGGCAATTACTGGGGCCGCGGTTTGTCGGTGGTCGGCGGGACTAGCGTGACGCTGTCGGCCAACACAGTTCAGGGCGTGCAGAAAGCGGCCGGCATCCTGGTCGCGCAGGAAGATGGTTACCGGACCTACGACGCCACGAACATCGTCATCAGCAATAACACCGTGTCGGACATCGAGAATGCGACGAACCCTCGCAAGTTCTGGCCGGCAGCACGGCATGCGGGGATCGACATCAACACCGGCATGGGCTCGGTGTCGCGGGTGCTGGTGACGGGCAACACCGTATCCCGGGCGAACTATGGCGGCTTTCGCGCACTTGGCAACGTCTGTCAATACCGCGTTGCTAACAGCGCGTTCGATTCAATAAGCGGCTTGCCGATTTCATTGCAGAGTAGAAATTGTGCATCGAGCCAGATCATCTCCAGCGACAACACGCTTGACGGCAAAGTATTCCCGCAACCGGGGGGCGCCTCCGCGATTGGCGAGCTCACGATCACCGGCGTCGATGCGTCGCAGCTGCCGCACATTAACTCGAGCGCTCGAGCGGCACCCGAACGCAATTAAGCCGCAGGCAAGCTGCCTCGCACAGCATTGCCTCCCGAAGCACACTACAGCCCAAAGAACGAGCAGGGTGAATGTCGGGTTAGAGCCGCCTCAGTGCTGCTAGCGCACTGGCGGATCGTTCAGCTCTCCATATTACTCTGGATTGCGACATATCGACTGAAGACCACGGTCCTGACGATTTCAGATCACGTAAAAAACCCCGCCGAAGCGGGGTTGAAAGGCTAACGATCTTACTGCATGGCGCCAGCGCCGCCCGGCGCGATCGAGGCGGTATAAGCGGCCACCGGGGAAAAGGTCGTACCCGTGACAGGGATATTCTCTTTCGAATTGCCGGCACTCTGCAGAGCCGATGCTCCCTGCGCCGAATACACGGTGCTGTTCTGGATAGTACCGCTCCCGCTGCCGTTGCCCACGAACTGGAATGCAACAAAGGGCGGGCTCACGATCTGGTTGTTAGTCAGATTCACGCCGGTGATGTTGTACGTCGACCCTTGAGAGTTGTAGACCGTGACGGTGCCTTGAGAAGGACCACCGTGGATAAACGTGTTGCCGGTCGCGGTCACGTTGGATACGCCCAAGGTGTTGTATTCAGATTCCGACGCGATGTACAGGGAGGCATATTGATCGGTGTTGTCAACGACGTTGCCGGTATAGGTAATATTGCTGCCACCCACCGTCGTCAGCCCGCGGCCACCGACCTGACCGGTGACCGTGTTGTTCTTGACCGTGATGTTCTGGACGATAGGTGAGACCGCATAGCTGACGATCGAGATCCCATCATCGCCCGTGCCTTTGACTAGATTTCCGCTGATGACGGTGCCGTTCGCGCCATCCGTATTCGTGATGCCGTCGGCCAACGTCTTCTGCACCGTGTTGTTCTGGATCGTGCCGCCCTGCCCGCCCGCGTTAAAAATGCCAACGCTGGCCGAGCCGGTGATCGTGAGACCCTGAACGGTGAAGTTCTTGGCGGCGTCGATCCAGACCGCGGCTGTTTCCCACGCGGCCAAACGGGTGCTGGCAGCACTCGTAATCGCAAAGTTGGAAAGCGAGCCACCCGTGCCAGTCAAATGGATAGCCTCGTTGTTGACGTTGGTCGCCTTCAGGATCGAGGTTTTGCCGACACCTGAGAGTGCAATGCCATCGACTTTCAGCACGTTCGAATAGACAAACGTCCCTGCCGGGATGGTCACGCTACTTCCATTCTGCGCTGCGACAGTCAGCGCGTTCTGGATCGCGTTCGTGCTGTCCCTGTTGCCCGTCGGATCCGCGTTGTACGGTGCTTGCGTGATCGAGATCACGTTCGAAGCGGGCGTTGCCGACGACGCAGCCGCAGGTGCAGATGCGGCGGACGTCGACGATGCGGCCGACGATGAAGACGTCGAAGTCGGCCTGCGATATCTATTTGCCGTCGCGGTGGGATCAGCGCCGTTGCCGCCACCGCCGCCGCCGCATGCTGTGAGAAGAGCGGAGGAAACAAGAAGGGTGGCCAACGTCGTAACCGGTAGACTGGACTTCAACTTCATAACAAATCTCAAATTAAGAAAAGCGGCCCGAAGGCGCTATAGTTAATGGGAATGAAACGTATGCTTGTAGTGAATTACTAAGGCGATGCCGTCAGCGACAGGCATGACGCCGGACTCCATAGCTTTCGCTACCGAGTGATTCGTTCTCGGACCTGATTTGCCCGTTGTGAATTGAGCATCCCCGGCGCAGCTATGACCTAGTCCCCGCGCTGCGTCGCGGCAAGCGTGTCCTTAAACGTCTTCAGACTGCTGAGTCCGAGCTGAAGCAGGTATTTGCCAGACGGCGCTAGCAAACATTGGGTATGCCAGCGCACCATGGAAGGCTTTGAGCAAGCTTCTCAATAGTGGTCGGCGATATGAACTTCTTTAATAGTTTGTTGTTCTGATCGATACGCATGCTGAAAGCCCTCCTTCGAGTTGCGATTAATCCTGCGTTAACACCGCACTGCTACAGATTCACGCCCGCTCATCCTGCGTCTGTTCGACGTTGGAACCAGGCGATATCTGCACACGCGGCGCAGTGCGCGCTTTGGCCAGGTGCGAGACGAGTTCATGCCCGCTCGCCACCTGATGTAGCGAACGCAATTCTCATCACTCGTCTTCGCTAGCCCCTAACGCACAAGCGATTTTCCGGAAGACTCTATATATTTATTCGCAGTGCGAATTACTAATACGAAAGACATTTCCTGCCCTCTTTCGTTGCCAAAAAAATACCGGAAATACAGGTGTGGTGCACCTGAAGTCAAATCACAGACACTAAGGACTGCGATTCTTTGTCGAGCGATTCGACCCGCTGCGCATGCCACCAACCTTAGCCGGTCACGCAGCGGTACCGCAACTAGGTTGCGCATTGCGAGCGCGCCGGCACAGCTTGTTCACTTATTCGTCGCCGCGACCTGCCACGAACATGCACGCGACCATTGGCGCTACGCAACCACCAGTCGTGCGAACAGAGACAAGGGCACTCACACCGCGCGCTTCAATCGAACGGCATCGAAGTGTGCGGTAGACCTTTCTACATGAGATTCCATGGGAACGAATTATATTCGCAAAAAAATGTTTCAATCTTGAAACAGACCGAAATTTGCGGAAAAAAGCGATAGCTCCCTGCATCCAATCGTCATAAGACAATTTATCCTTCTCTTAGCGGAAAAATGAAACATTCCCCTCGCTTACTTCAAATAGTGACAGAAGACATCTAGCCGACCGTGCAAAAGCGTAGAAACGACACCTTTTAATTGTCTGATTAATGAAAGTTTTACTACGTCGGACGGCGTTTTAAGCGATTGCTCCGTGCTTGGGTTAACCCGATGCTTTGTTATGCTTACTTAACAAAACCTTCGACGCGGCACGCATCGTGCTGGTGCCTCGACACGATCTGCGCCATACGGTGGGGTCGGCCGGAGGATTGAGGCTTTTGTAAAACAGGGCACCTGATCGGGGCTCTGCCCGCGATATCTCAACGAACCATCTGAAGGTGCGAGACCTGTTCACGAGGCAGTTGGTCCATAAGACAACGACCCGATTGCGCGCACAACGGATTCGACTCAACGGATGGAGGTCGCCAAATTCACGCTCAAAGTGAGCGTCGTCCACGCCAACCCAGGTCACGTTGAAGGCTTTCATCGATGAAGGCAGAATTAGCGTACATGCTCCGTGCCGCCGAGCGGACATCCGATCAGAGCGGACAAGCTCCGGTTCGAAAACACGAAGCCAACGATCTTTACTGAAGATGAATTATGCAAGTCCGAGCCGCCGGCTTCGTCGACAGACTACGGCTTAAATTCGGGATGCGGACTTGCGACGCAATTGGTTAGATTCTCTTGCTTATGGTGTCCTTGCAGTAGGTCTTTCCACGCACTTTGGCATCATGGACGCACCTGTGCCGTGATTCGCTCGAGGTTCATAGTCGTTCAAACCGCCAGGCAGGTTTTGCCTGTTTTTGCATCCTAGTTTGCATACCGATGCAAACTCAAACGGCAATCGACCATCTGGCTTATCTGCCAATTTCGGCCTCCGTAACCACCACACCAAAATACCATCCGGATAACGAACGTTTATCGCAATCGTCATGGCTGCCTTGCAATTACCCACCTCTTTTCATTGCGAGTTCGTAACCGAGTTGAATGTCCGTCAGCCTTCTCATGCCTCGCCACATCACCGTGTTGCCAGGAGGAGGATCGCCGGCACGAGCCAGATAGCCGCCAAGCTGCGCGAGTTTGAACACGTCGCGCACGAGCGGTAGCGCAGGTGCGGTGCGGGCTGCTTCCTGTACCACGCGATCCAGTAACTCGATTTCCGTTTGGGTGAATACAGCTTCGAGCGGGGCCCTATCGCGAAACTGCGCGGCTGATCATCGTGAGCCAAAAGATGTGCCAGCTCAGGATACAGAGTACGGAGATGAGGTTGGCCAGCCGGTCTGCCGTACGTAGCCGTGCTTCCTCGGCCTTGCACCCCGACTTCAGGATCTTGTGGAACGTCTCGATCTTCCAGCGCATCGCATACCAGTCGAGCTTTTCTACGGCCTGTGCACGCGAGCTGACTGGCAGATCCGTAATCAGCTTCCATTCTATTGGAGCGCGTGTGCCCGGAGCGTCACGCTCCCGAGCGTGAATGACTGAGAGCGGCAGTGCCGGATATCGGCTCTGCATGGCGATGGGCGGTAGCACCGTCATGCGCTGATAGCGAAGCTCAAGGTCGGCCACCAATGGAACCCCTTTTCGCGTCGCGAAGCTCAACTCGATCTAGCCCCTTGACCCTTCCGTTGCGCATCTCGCCGTCGATCGTATGCCGACCATCTCCTACCAGGCGATCTACACATGTGCGCACGAGGAAGTGTGTGCCGAGATCGCGCGCCGTGCAGAACAGCTCGTAGATGTCGATTTCCCGATCACCCACATGGATACAGCGCCCGGGCTCGCCCAGCAGCGCGCTCGACTCGCGCATGTTCTCGAGCCAAGGGTAGCTTTCCTTCTCCTCAATCGGTACGCAGGGCAATCGCACGAAAAATTGTTTACACACAATGGGTTACGAATGGGGGTTGTAAACTGCTGCGAAGAAGCGTTAACTCTTGGTTTTGCCAAGAGCCGAGAGTGGTGTGGACGACGAATACGAGCCGTTGAGTTTGCAAGACGCGTTTGGGGACCTGACGGATCCGCGTGTACGCACTCCGGAGCATTATCTGACGGAGATGCTGGTGGTTGCACTGGCGGCGATCCTGTCGGGTGCCGACACCTGGGTTGGGATTGCGTTGTGGGCGCATGGACAACTGGAGTGGCTGCGCCGGTACCTGCCGCTGCGCAACGGGATTGCCTCGCATGACACGTTCGGGCGCGTATTCGCGGCGCTTGATGCGCGGCAGTTCGAGGCGTGCTTTGTGCGATGGGTAAGCGGCATTTGTCCTGCAGTCGCGGGCCAGGTGGTGGCAATTGACGGCAAGACGGTACGGCGCTCGCACGGTGTGAGCGGCGGTCAGAAAGCGCAATTAGACGGCGGCGGCGACTTGCAATCTTGAACGAGACGTATTTGCTGTTTGCTCGGGAATCGCTTGTTGAGGCGTAATCGGACTGCGCTGCGGTGCGTCGTAAGGACCCCGAAGGGCGAATGCAGACGCGCCGCAGCGCAGACTCGTTTTTGCTCAGGGAGTGACGCAGGGATACGAGATAGGATAGAAGAACAGTTCACCGCCGAAGAAACGGCCCGACACCGGCGCAAACCGCCAAGTTCACACCGATGTCAGACCCCACCGCGTGCACGGAGCATGGGTGTGCAATGAGTATTGCACGCTCCGCCGGCTCTGTCGATATCGCCTCGGCAACGACGGGATTCTTCGATGCCGGCCTCAGGTCGCTTCTTCGTGTGCGTGCGTTGCCGGGTGCAGGTCATCGTTTGTCGCCGTTGCGACCGTGGCCAGATCTACTGCGACGGCGACTGCTCGTTGGTCGCTCGCCAGAGCAGCATTCGGGAGGCTGGGCGCCGATACCAACGCAGCCGCAATGGCCGTCTGGCGCATGCCGAACGGATGCGCCGCTATCGCGGTCGCTTAAATAAAGTGACACATCAGGGTTCCGCGGCGCCTGCCGCCGATGCTCTACTGCAAGCGACCCCGACAACATCGGCCAAAGCAACGACGCCTGGTATCGCCAGGCGTTTGCCCGCCCACTGTCACTTCTGTCACCGTGCCTGCTCGGCGTTGGTGCGCCTCGGACCGCTGCGTGGCCGGGTCTTCCTTAATGTTCGCAGTGCGATGCACAACACAGGACACGACCCATGACCATCGGAGCAGAACTTGAGGCGCAAATTCTGCGCTATTACCACGTCGAGAAGTGGCGTGCCGGCACCATCGCGCGCCAATTGCATGTTCACCACGGAACGGTTCATCGGGTGCTGGCGCAAGCTGGACTTCCCAGGATCGGTGGCCTGCAACGACCCTCACAGATCGACGCATACCTGCCGTTCATCCACGAGACGCTGAAGAAGTTTCCGTCACTCACGGCCAGCCGTCTTTATGCGATGGTGTGCGAGCGCGGCTACCGGGGCAATCACCACCACTTCAGGCATTTGATCTCGGTGCACCGTCCAAGGCCGATCACCGAGGCCTATTTGCGCCTACGAACACTGCCCGGTGAGCAAGGACAGGTCGACTGGGCCCATTTCGATCACCTGCAGATTGGTCGCGCACGCCGACCGTTGATGGCGTTCGTGATGGTCTTGTCGTGGTCACGGCAGATTTACCTGCGCTTCTTCCTTGATGCCCGCATGGACAGCTTTCTGGCCGGCCATGCAGGCGCCTTCGAGGCATGGTCCGGTCTGCCCAGGGTCCTGCTCTATGACAACCTCAAGAGCGCCGTCCTTGAGCGGCACGGTGACGCAATCCGGTTCAATCCCCAACTCCTCGCGTTCGCCGCCCATCATCGCTATGAGCCCCGTCCTGTGGCCGTTGCGCGAGGCAACGAGAAGGGCTACGCTGCATAGTGCACCTCATATGTCGGTTGCGTTGGTGTTTATGCGGCCGAGCGTCGGCCACGGGTCTTTCCCTGGTGCTGGAACTTTACTGGTGCGTCGGCGCCCGGGGGTTCGAAGAGATATCCGCCCTTGTCGTCGTAACGGTGCGCTACAAGCAGGCCCGCACGACGCCAGCTCTTGACGGTCGTCGGCGCCACGTCCAACCGCTCTGCGATCTCGTCTTGTGTAAGCATTCCACGTGCGCGCAGCCTGTCATGATGACTCGGTAGCCCGTGGGACAGCCGAATCCGCGTGATCATTCTGGAATTACTAGCGGGTAAGAGAGCAGCGTCTCCGCTGCTCCCTCCCCAAAGAACCGCCCAAGCGACTTTCACCGCAGACGGCTCAGGCATGGCTAAAGCATCCGCAACCGATACCGGTCTTGCCAACCTGCGCAAGCCCTTCGCTAGCGTCATATCGTTGGTATCGCGCGTCAATCAAGATGAGAACAGCGCGTCAATCAGGATGAGAACTGGCGTGGCGGCAGCGGTGGAGGGCGTAGCCCGGAAACCGCTGCCGCCACGCCGCGCCGAACAGTCCCCCCGTCGTCGGGGAGCCTTGTCGGTGGTCGCGGTGGATCGGGTATGAAGGAACCTTCCATTTCACGGGAGGCTACGGTGCCCGGGCGTCACGTCAACGACCACCAGATGAGCGCCACGCACGCGTCGCCGTGCTGATCCCCTGGCAGCAATCTTTGACGCCGAGATCGTCCCGCTGCTCCAGTCCGCTCCCGGCATCCGGCCCGTGGCCGTACTGGACGAGATGCTTCGGCGCCATCCAGACCTCCCGGGCAACGTGCGTCGCACGCTCGAGCGGCGTATTCGCGACTGGCGGGCACTCCATGGCGAGGAGCGTGACGTCATGTTCCGCCAGGTGCACGAGCCCGGTCGCCTCGGATTGTCCGACTTCACCGAGATGGACAGCCTGGGCGTCACCGTGGCGGGTGTCGCGCTGGACCACCGTCTGTATCATTTCCGGCTGGCCTGCTCGGGCTTTGAGCACGCTCACGTCATCCTCGGCGGCGAGAGCTATGTCGCGCTGGCCGAAGGGCTGCAGAACGCGTTGTGGGTGCTCGGTGGCGCACCGCGCGAGCACCGCAGCGACAGCCTGTCGGCGGCGTTCCGCAATCTCGAACGCGAAGCGCGCGACGATCTCACCACGCGTTACGAAGCGCTCTGTGCTCACTACGGAATGCAGCCTACGCGCAACAACCGCGGCGTTGCCCATGAGAACGGCTCCATCGAGAGCCCTCACGGCCACCTCAAGAACGCGGTGCGTGATGCGTTGCTTTTGCGCGGCAGTAAAGACTTCGACGACCTCGATACCTATCGCCGCTTCATCGACGAGCACGTCTGTCGCATCAACGCGCGCAATGGCAAGCGCATTGAGGCCGAGCGCCCGCAGCTTCAGCCACTGCCGCCGCAGCGCACGACGGACTACGAGCAAACGTGTGTACGTCAGCTCCACCGGCGGCTTTGTCCTGCGCAAGGTGTTCTATACCGTCCCGTCCCGGCTGATCGGTCATCGACTGCGCGTGCGGCTGTATGACGACCGACCGGGAACTGTTCCTGGGCAGCACCGCCCTGATGACGCTGCAGCGCGGCCGTCCGGGTCCCAGTGGCAAGCACGGCCACATCGTCAACTACCGGCACATCATCCACGCGCTGCGCCGCAAGCCCATGGCGCTGCTCAACCTGGTCTACCGCGATCAGGTCTTTCCGCGTGAGGCCTATCGATTGACCTTCGAACGCCTGTGCGAGCAACTGCCTGAGCGTGCGGCATGCAAGACCATGGTTGAACTGCTCAGCCTGGCCCACGAGCGCAACTGCGAGGCACAACTGGCGCAGGCACTCGAGCAGTGCCTGGCCGACGGGCAACTGCCCGATCTGCACGCGCTGAGTTCCCGTTTCGAAGCGAAACCCGCGAGCCTGCCGCAGGTGAACGTCCAGCTGCCTTCGTTGCGCGACTACGAGGCCCTGCTTGGCCTGCAAATGGAGGTGGCAGCATGAATCACGAATTCGACGCCACCCGCCTGTCGCTGCTGCTCAACGATTTGCGGCTGCCCGCCATCAAGCAGATCTGGTCGAGCTTTGCCGAGCGTTCCGACACGGAAGGCTGGCCCGCGGCGCGCCTGCTCATGGCGCTGGCCGAACACGAGATCGCCGAGCGCGATCGACGTCGCATCGAACGTCACCTCAGGGACGCCAGGCTGCTGCCGGGCAAGACGCTGGAGAACTTCGATTTCGACGCGGTGCCGATGGTGTCGAGAGCGCACGTCTCGGCGCTTTGCGCTGGCGACGGCCGGCTGCGCAACGGCGCCAACCTGATTCTTCTGGGGCCGTCCGGAGGCGGCAAGTCGCACTTGTCGTCGGCCATTGGACTGAGCCTGCTGGAGAACGGCTGGAAGGTCCTGTTCGCCCGTACCACCGATCTCGTGCAGCGGTTGCAGGTCGCACGCCGCGAGCTGTCGCTGGAGTCCGCCATCAACCGGCTGGATCGATTCGATCTCCTTATTCTGGACGACTTTGCATACGTCAGCAAGGATCAGGCCGAGACGTCGGTGCTGTTCGAGCTCATCAGCGCCAGGTATGAGCACCGCTCTCTTTTGCTAACTGCAAATCAACCATTTGGCGAATGGGACCGTATCTTCCCCGACCGGGCCATGACGGTAGCCGCCGTCGACCGGCTGGTCCATCACTCCACGATCTTTGAACTGAACGTCGAAAGCTACCGTAGGCGTACCGCCCTCGAGCGCAAGCAGCAGGGACCGGGACGCCCGGCCAGTATCGCGACACCAAACAACGTCGGCGTGCCGCCGCGCCCGGAGGATCAGCAATGAAGCACAACGCACATCTGCAGCTCGTAACGCGTGACGATACATCCGACAGTTCGACGACGAAGCCCATCGCACGCACGGCCGCACAACGGCAACGCGCATACCGCTTACGCCGCAAACGGGCCGTTATAGACGCCATTGGTGAGGAAGCCTGCGCGTCACGCGTTACGATGCTGGCCCTGCTCGGCGAAGGCTTGGCGGCATTGGATAACAGCGACACTTCGACAAGGCTCATTGAGAGCAAACGCCACTGCGTAAGGCGTGTGCTCCAGGCCATCGTCACGCGTTACGCAATCGATCTCACCGACTGACGCGCTGTTCTCATCCTGATTGTCGCGCGGCACAGAATGCCTGCAGCGTAACGCGTTGCGCTGCAGGCTCTGCCCGGCGACGGCTTGGCGGCATTGGACGCCGGCGACATTCCACGATGCTCATCGAGATCAAACGCGACAGCGTAAAGCGTGTGCTCCAGGCCATCGCCACGCATTACGCAATCGTCCTCACCGGCTCGGGCGCCGTTCTCATCCTGATTGTCGCGCGGCACACGCGCGCCAGCGTCAATCAAAAACTGCGCGTCAATCAATAAACGCTTGTCAGCGCCAATCAACATCGGCATCATCAACCCCGCCGCGACATTCTCATCCTGATTGTCGCGCGTCTCTCATCCAGATTGTCGCGCCACACGTTGGTTCATCCCATTGCTGGGCCGAGGGCGCTGAGCTGCAACAAGGCAGCCTCTTCCAAGCTTCCCTACGTCGAACCGCAAATAATCGCCCCCGACAGCCACACCTCGCGAAAGTCTGCGCCCTTTCAGGCTGGGGCAAAGTTTGAACCGGCGGATTCAACCGGTCGTTGCAACACCTCTGTTCCAATACGGAAATGGAGAGTGGAGCACGATGGGACGACAAAGAAGACCGTGGTTGAACACCGCGCAGAAGGCTGGAATCTGGAAGCTATGGCGCGAGGGCGAGTCGCTTAGTGCAATTGCGCGGATGCTCGAGCGCCAGCCGAGTGGCGTTTATCATGTTGTGCACAGGAATGGCGGGATTTCCCCGCCCGCGCGCACACGATCTGCGCGAGCGCTGACGCTGGCCGAACGCGAGGAGATCTCGCGGGGCCTTGTCGCAGGCAGAACGATGGGGCAGATTGCACTGCAACTGGGGCGCTCGAAATCGACCATCAGCCGGGAGATCGGGCGCAATGGCGGCAGCGACAGGTATCGGGCGCACGAGGCCGATGCGGACACCTGGGAGCGTGCGCGGCGGCCCAAGGTGTGTGCGTTGTCCGGCAATGGGCGCCTGCGCCGGCTGGTGGCAGCCAAACTCAAATTAAAATGGGCTCATGTACAGATAGCAGGGTGGCTCAGGCGCGAGTTCCGGGTCAACAAGGACATGCAGATATCACACGAGACGATCTACCGGAGCCTGTTCATCCAGGCGCGCGGGGTGCTCAAAAAGGAGCTCGTCGAGCATCTTCGTACGAACCGTACGATGCGCCAGGCGAAGAGTGCCTCGGCAAGCGGACAGAACAGGGGCACGATAGTCGGGGCAGTGTCGATCAGCGAAAGGCCGGCCGAGGTGGAGGACCGTGCGGTACCCGGCCATTGGGAAGGCGATCTGCTGGCGGGCTCGAACAACACCTACATTGCCACCCTGGTGGAGCGGCACTCGCGTTATGTGATGCTGGTCAAGGTGGCAGGCAAGGACACTGCAAGTGTGGTGTCGGCGCTGATCAAACAGGTGAACAAACTGCCGAAACAACTGCGTGGGTCACTGACATGGGACCGGGGCACCGAGATGGCGAGCCACAGGAACTTCACGATTGCCACGGACGTACAGGTGTATTTCTGCGATCCGCGAAGCCCATGGCAACGA
The DNA here is from genome assembly GCF_046025895.1 of Paraburkholderia sp. RL17-337-BIB-A. Lineage (NCBI taxonomy): Bacteria > Pseudomonadati > Pseudomonadota > Betaproteobacteria > Burkholderiales > Burkholderiaceae > Paraburkholderia > Paraburkholderia sp. RL17-337-BIB-A. The sequence goes on from NZ_JARESY010000001.1 coordinate 3,611,735, forward strand.
GGCAGCAACGAGAATACGAATGGCCTGCTGCGTCAGTACTTCCCTAAAGGCAAGCCGGTGGACGGCTATTCGCAGGCAGACCTGAACAAGATCGCCGCGCAACTGAACGGTCGACCCCGTCAGACCTTGCAATTTATGAACCCTGCCGAGAAACTGGCGGAAACGTTGGGTGTTGCATTGACCGGTTGAATCCGCCCGCCTATACACACCATTACAGCATGCCATTCGCTTTCTCCGCGTTCTCTTACCCGCTCCCTCAACAGCTTCCCTCGCGGGTGACCTGCCGCTGACCCGACGTCCCGAGTCAGTGGCGAGGGGTCGGGCTTACCACGTTCCCGTTTCTGCCGACCCAGCAACAACCTGAGCCTATCCGGTTAGCACCTGCCTATCCCCCGGTGGCGCTCTGGCAACGTGCGTTCAACCATGAGGAACACAACCGGCCACCCACCTTTTGGTTAGAGCCTTTCAGCAGCTTTGGCTCTTCGTTTCTTACGAGGTTTAACAGCAGTTCACTTACGTTGTGCATACGGAATTTGCCTTGCCCCCACACCGCGCGGCTGCTGGCAGTGTCGGACCTCCCTCGTCACCGAGAAGGACTTGCTTCTGCGGAGTACTTTGTCCCCGGGGCTTCACACTCGATCGTTGCCAATCGCGCATGCCCGACTAGGCAACTGTTGGTCGCACAACAGGTCGCAGCTTCAACCGCCATGATTCGACGATCAAATGCGACAAGACAAAAACGAGCTTTACCGCCAACTACATGCCGCTTGACGCGCGGCTGACGGCGACACGTGTCGCACCATAGGTCAGAAACATAGCGGACAGATGGGTGCCTGAAGAAGGAGCGCACGAGAGTTGGGTCTCGTCCAATTTGAGCAAGCTGCTCGTGAATTCGCGGACCCAGCTTTTCGCCTTTTTGCAGAGGACGTCGCGCAACGCCGGTGCGCTTGACGTGACTCCGCACCAGTTCGTCCGGATTGAGGTCTGGTGCATAACCCGGCAGGAAGTGCAAGGTCAGCTTGCCCTGGGTGCTTGCGACGTAGTCCTTGACGACAGCTTTCTTATGCGCCGGCAATCCGTCGACAATCAGATGAACAGCCTTCCTGCGATTGAACATTAACTTCCTGAGCAGCGTCACGAACAACTCACCGCTGAGCCCACCTTCGTAAGTTGCAAACCAGAACGCCCCTTTTGAGTTGACGGCGGACGCCGCGCTCATGCTTTGCCTCTGGCCGGGGCGTTCAACGACCGGCGTTTCGCCGCGTTGCGCCCAGGTCCTGCCGTGCACCGAGTCGGCCCGAAAGCCGGATTCGTCCCAGAAGAAGATGTCGGCACTTTCCTCGCGAGCCTGTCTGACAATAGCCGGATACGTGTCACGCTGCCAGCGCTCGATTGCGTCCGGATCTCGCTGGTAAGCACGCTGCAATGGCTTTTGCGGCGTCAGGTTTAAGCGCGCGAGCATCGCGCCAATCGACGCAAGGCTCAACGTGACACCGAAATCCCGCTGCACCAGTTCGCGAACCAGGTTGCGCGTCCACAGGCCGAAGTCAAATCCATACTGCATTGGATTCTTGCCATTGATCCAGCGCAGTACCTGTCGTTCCTGTGCTTGCGTAAGCTTACGAGGGCGGCCCGTGCCTTTGGTCGAGAGCAGCACACGCACCCCACGACCGCGACCGCGCGCCTGAGCCCGGATCTTGTATGCCCAGGAGCGATGCATTCCAAACGAGGCTGCAACATCGCCTGGATGTTCTCCCTCAGCCATGCGTTGAACTGCCAGGATGCGCATCTCCTCCAGCGTGTTGTGAGCCAGGCTCCGGCCATCTCGTTTCATGAGCGATCCTGTCAGTAGCCCTCGCTCAAGCATAGACCATATGTCCGCTAAATCCCTGACTTATGAGTAAACCGCTTACCCCAGCCGGAGATGAGCTGCTGACGATTCAGCTGCTCCGCCGTTTCACCCTCGGTGTACTCGTCGAGAAGCCGGTCCATTTCGGCAACGACTGCGCGTGGGGTCTGCCGTAATATCCACGCTGGCATGGATAGCGGCACATGTAGCGTATGCGTGGCGCCGCCGTTAAAGCGTATCTGAACGCAGATGTCTGCACCCTTGAGCAAAGTCACGTCAGCGATGAGCAGTCGCGCCATGCGCTTTCGCTCGCGATCAGGTGTGCGCGGATCGTTCCACAGACGAGGGAAGTCTCTGGCTAGTGCCATGATGCGCGCACGCTGTTTGTCGTCAAGTCCGGCATGATCAGCCTCACGCTTCTTTTCGTAGCAATCCTGAGCTTCGGCGAGATCGCGAAGCGCATGGTTCCATTCCGATTCAAGCGAGTCCGCAACCAATCGAATCGCTGGATCCACCTGCATATAGCGGCGACGCGCCAGATCGGCCTCGTAGCGTGCCCGCTCGAACTCCTGGCGGTGCAGTCGGTCGCGCTCTTCAGAACGGCTGTCAAGTTCTTCCTGTACCGCCAGCGCGACCTCAAGCGTGACCGGCGTGACTGTCTCCGCGAGCAACCTGCCAACAGCATCGTCAAGCTCGCCACCGTGAACATGCTGGCATACCGGCCGCCCATGTTCGATGCCGTGACGCTGGCACATGTAGTCCGGCACCCTGCGGGTGCCTTGGACGTGATAGCGCACCGTCATTCGCTCACCGCATCTGGCGCATATCGCCAGGCCCTGCATGTGGTGCCTGGAACCGGGTCGCGAGCGATCCGTGGGGTTCGGGCCAGTTTTTCGCCCGCCCCAACAGCGCGTACCGACGAGGAATCGACGGCAGCGTATGAAAGATCGATCTGCCCGGCCTCGCGCAACTTGTCGAGCAGCAGTTCGTACAGTCGATCCCATACTCCTGCTTTGCGCCAGTCGTTCAGTCGTCGCCAGCAGGTCGCGCCGGAGCCAAAGCCCAATACGGTCGGCAGGTGGTTCCATCGCAGACCGGTTTTCAACACGAACAGGATGCCATTCAACGCCGCCCGATCCGATACGCGTGGGCGACCAGGATGCTCTTTGCGCCGATGCTTGGGCGGCGGCAGTAACGGTTCGATCAGTGTCCACAACTCGTCATCAATGATCGGCGCTTCCATCCCTTAGGTTCCCTTGTTCAGACATCCAAGGTTAACAGCTTGCCGAGAAAGTAAACAGCCCCCTCAGGGGTTTTTGAACTGACCTCTAAGGAACACTTGCACGCCTGTGAGTGCAAACGGTTCAAGCGTGTAAGCGACTGTGATTTGCGCGGAGCACGCGCATTTCTGCGACACCTCCGAGAGGCGAGCGTGATCTCCGCGGTGGAGCAAACCGCGACTGGATCGACGATGCCACCGCTGTTCTTGCAGTTTTGCGAGTGGATGCGCCGGCATCACGGGATGCGGGACACGACTCTCAATACTTATCGGCGGACGATTGCCTTCGACATTCATGCGCCCTTTCAATCCTGGAATCGACGGGTGACATTCGCAAAGTCGCGTTGTGGCTGGGGCACGCCAGTACCCAAACGACGGATCAGTATTTGCGGGTCGATACAACGACACTGCTCGAAACCATGAACTCAACTGTCCCGCCGACCCTCCGGAAGGGACACTTTCGCGCACCCGATCAACTCATTGAACTTCTGAGGACGGAGTAGGCGCACGCAATATTATGCGGAGTGGAAAAGTGGTGCGCGACAGGATTTTCCTTGCTTGTGCCATCCCACTCCGCAGAAAAATGGACTCGCTGAATACCCGACTTCATCGGCACTACGGGCCTCTCCGTCATCCCAAGACGCCCGGCCTGTCCCTCACGGGCATCCGATTGGTCATTCCTGGCCACGCCAAGGGACTTCCCGTGTTGCGTTCGCTTTCCTTGTGTACATGCCGTCGCCACCACCACGGCGCAGCGACTGGGCATCCTGCCGGCTCATTCGCCCAGTCGCATCAGCCTTTTCCGATAGGGTGTTCGGGTCGGCCTGCGCATCGTCCTTTTCGAGGTTTGCTCGGCGTGCCGCGCCAGTTGCGTCAACGGCGCTGTCCTCCGGATCGTGCACGATGACCGGCAGCAATGTACAGTCGTGCACAGCCGATCCGAGACGACCCACGTGATACTGTCGGCGCCAGTCGAAGACCGGGTTGGCGTTCACCTCATGTGCGCGGGCGATCTCCGCGACTGAACGCCCACAGGACAACGTCTCCTCGACAATCCCACGTTTCTCCCCGGTCGCGCGCCGACAGTACTTGCGCACGGCCCTAGTTTCTGTGAGTTCGGCGACTGTGTCCATGATTTCGTTTCTGCACACAGTGACATTTGTGTCCAAGGGCAAGCATGGCGTCAGGGATGCAGGGTCTATACGGTCATGGACGAATTGTCACAATCCAGCAGTCGATCCGAGTTTGCTCACAGCTCCGCAGCGTCAAATAACAGTATCAGTCATGCCGATGACGGGCTATTCGATACGATTGCGCGCGGGGCAATTGCCTCGCTTGCGAGTTCGGCCCATAAGACGCAATTCGCATTGATATGCTAACCCGGGTAGCGCCACGCCAGACATCGAAAGGCGTAACCTTGGCTAGTTATCCGCACGAATATCGAAACCTGTCGACCTAAGCTTGCTATTGTCGAGACGGAAAAAGCCCATTGGGTACCTGGTGAAAAAAGATCGCCCCACTGCGAAATCTTTCAATACGTCGAACAGTAATGGCAAATGAATACCCGGATTCAGACCGGCATGCCTGTAAAATTCGCTGTAGGTAGGCGAATTCGTATCGGCGACATTGAATGCTTCTGCTCCGGTCTGGTAGTCGTTTTTTGCCGAGACGCGAAGCAAGTGCGTGATGGCTCTGGCGACATTGCCGGTCGAAATGAAGTGACTGTTTCTGTAGAGTACGAAAAAGCGCTTCTTACGGCTCCAGTTCAGCGACTGCTCGAGATAGCCAGATTTTTGTGCCAGCGCGATGCGGTACAGATCGACGTGCATCCGGTTGGAATAATTACCGAGGATCTCTTCGCCCAGCCGTTTGCTACGCGCATACTCTCGCATTGCACGCGCTGCAAAATACTGCTTCTGCAGCGGCAAATTCACGTCGATCAGCGGCGTGCTTTCCGCCACAAGCCGACGACAAGGTGACCCATAAACTACCATTGAGCTAGCCTGTCCGAAATACTTCACGCCATTGCGAACGCAGGCCGCGGCCAGGCGCTCGAGATTGGTCACATTGGTGGTAAGCATGTGCGGCATGCCAGGAAGACTCGCCGCCAAGTGAATCACAGCCGTGACGCCTTCAACGAGTTTGTCGAGGACCTCGTCAGCCAGATTGTCATCCGCGAAATCAGCGTTGACCCATTGAACTCGCGGATCTGACGGGATCTTCCTGTGAAAATGCCCACGTACGCGAAAACCGCCTTTCAGCAGGTTCTCGATAACGGCCGTTCCCAGATTGCCGGTGCCACCGGTGACAAGGACAAGCGGACTCTCGGCCTTCTCTTGAACAGGTTGTCGCATCGCGGGGTCCGCCAACTCGGACAGCCGTTGTGCCATCATCCTCGACTTCAGATGGTCAGCCAGACGGATCGCCATGGCCACTATTACCATGGTGGGATTTGCATGGCCAACGGTGGGAAACACGGATGCCCCCGCAATGTACAGGCCGGAAATGCCGTGCACCTGGCACCTCTCATTCACGACGCTCGTTACAGGTTCGCGTCCCATGCGAGTAGTCCCCGCGGTATGCGCCATGTCGTACAGATCGATTGCGGAGGTGTTGCCGGCGACGATTTCGGGCGCGACGCAGAATCCTTCGATTCCCGCCGCGCGCAGGTCTTCATCCAGCAGGCGCGCAAACGTCAACACGTCCCGGCGCAGGGACTCGCCAGCATCGAAGATCACATGTGCAATTGGTAACCCGAGCCGGTCACGTTGGTCCGAAAGGATCACGCGGTTCTCAGGAGAAGGCGGCTGCTCGCAAATCACGTTCAAGGTGATTTTCTTGATTTTGCGGCCGGTCCCTTTAGCTGCGTAATCCCGCGCGGCAAAATTGGGGCTGAGTTTCACCGTGGCATCGACAATAAAACGTCTGACGCGCGTCGGCAGTTTAGGCGAGCCCAGCACTTTGCGTCCCGTGTAACTGATCACCAAGCGCCAACTTTTTAGCACGCGTACGAAGTCAGCAATATGCTGTTTGCTCTGACCCGTCACCAGTCGCCGAAACGAGAGTAACGGATCGTCATCGGAGAAGTGAATGTTCGTGTAGACCGCCATATTCGGCAAGCGCTCTTTTCTCTGTATTTCCGGTCGGAGACACAAGCCGTGAGAATACATATACACACGATAGTTCTGTTGCAATGCAAAGAAGCCGAGGATGCCAGCGGCCCGTTCTTGCGACTCCGTTGAAAAGGCACCTATCGCCATGCTTGGATGATCCATAAGATATCGCCCGACTGTGTCGTGACTATTGCCCAGCGCATGCCCTGTCTTGTTCTTCGATATGAGAAGCAGCCGAGCGTTTTCTATTGCACCGGCAGCCAGCACGACGGTCGTCGCTTTGATGACGAAGCGTCTTTTTGCCGACAACGTCGATACAACTTCCACCCCTGTCACCCCATCGGCGTCCGTGTTCACGGAACAGACTGTGGCGTTCAATAGGACCGTCACCCCTTCGATATCCAGAGAGCGAAAATCCGGCCCGAAACGCATAACGTCAGTCATGTTTTGACGCGAGCGTGCGAATTGCCAGAAGAAAGATTCGACATATTTTGATTTGCTGAACTCAGCCGGTTCTTTCACTTTCGACGCAGCCCAAAACTGCCGGTCATTGATCAAGGGTCCGAGGTCTAGTAGCTCAGCTGCACGGCGAATATAGGGGGCGAGAGCTGCATCGTCTATTGGCCAGCCCGAATTGCTAATCCAGCTCCGCTCCGAAAAATCGATAGCGTCGAATGGCGCTACTTTGCCCGCCCACGCGGCAGTAGATCCCCCTAATACACGACACCGCACCCCGAATTTTTGATTTTGCGCCGACCAAAACTTCATCTGGTATGCATGCGCTGTCTGACGTGCGCCCTGCAAACGGGTCTCGTGACTGGTCTCGGAAACTTCAACCGAGTTTAAGGCCTCATGTTCTGGAGTTTCCTCCAGTGCGCCACTTTCAAGTACACCGATTACCAGACCGAGTCCGGCGAGTCCTCGAACAACAGTCAATCCAGCCGCTCCACCACCCACAATCAGGATATCGAAGGATGTATTGTCCAGAGGAGCTTCTACATCATACTCGAGGTCAACATAACGTGTCATCTGATGCACCTATTCTCAAAATGAGATGAAGCATGTTGGAAAAGTCGTTTGCGCTAGTCACGGTCAATCTCTTCAATCTTGAGATCAATCCGGTTCAATCTGAATCGCTGGACGTCTCAGGGAACCTTGCCAATATCGCCCACGGAGAAAGTTCCTATGGTAAGAATCGGGATGGATCGGATGAAATACCTTTTCAGGCAAGCCTGTCTCTGCACCATAGACGACCTCCAGATTTTCCAAGCCGATCAAGGCACCCGCAACCTTCAGGTCGAAACCTCGCAGCAGCAAGATTTGTGTCGGCCTAGATTTCATTCGTATTGGTGGACATCGCGCATCGAAAATAATCCGTGAGAGGCGCCATTGAGGAGACGCACTTAAATGAAAAAAACGTTCTGCGTGTCGATTGAAAGTATCGTCCGCACATCCTTTTCGATCAGAACTTTTTTGTATGTTACTAGCCGGATTGTCCGAACATAGAGCAACCTCGCTGCCGTTGGCCATGAACGAATTCAAAGATGCGAATTCTAACCATCGGCACTGCGCGCAGGAGCGCAACAGGGTGCTCGCAATGTTACGGAATGTCTCGTTGGAGGCTACATCAAAACAAATGCGATGTTTATGGCATGTCTCTTTTCGCAAGATTAATGTCCGACCGGGTGTGCCTGCGTAGCGAGTCAGCTGCGTCGATCTCGCGCATCTCGCATCCCTCGCCTGCATCTGGTTGACGACCTGAGAGACATCGCAGAGCTTTTGTCGCATTTTCTGCAATGTCGGGCTTTGAAGCCCGGGTAGCGCTGGGCGGACCCGAGGCGCCTGTAGTCGCTTCCTAATGGCAGTCCAGCCCAATTCCGTAATTCTTGATCTGCGGATGCCTGATACGGATGGACTGCAGGTATGCGAGATTTGGCGTCTCTATCTTGCGCCTGATGACTTGGTCATTGTCGCTCATACCGCGCTGTCGCTCGTTGGCGCGTTTAGAGGGTGCTAGGCACTTTTGTTAAGAGCTACGAAGTGGACAAGCATAAGCATGGCGAATACGACGAAGTGCAAACCAGCCAGGGTTTCGGGCAATCGCTCGTAGTCTCTGGCCAGTCGGCGGAAGCGGTTAAGCCAGCCGAAACTGCGCTCGACCACCCAGCGGCGCGGCAACAGCACGAAACCCTTTTTCGCCTCCGACAGCTTGATTACCTGAAGCTCGATTCCTTCGTCGAGTGCCGCCTGCGCAGGCTCTTCGCCGGTATATCCCTGATCGGCGAACGCTACCTTGACCGTCTGGCCCGTGGCCTGCTGAACCTGACGTGCCAGTTCTCCGACCTGCGCGCGTTCCTGTTCGTTGGCCGGCGTAACATGCACAGCAAGCAATTGCCCCAAAGTATCTACCGCCATGTGGACCTTGCTGCCGCGTTTGCGTTTGTAGCCGTCGTAACCGGCGCGAGGTCCACTTTCGCAGGTCGACTGCAGCGTGCGCCCATCGAGAATGACCGCGCTGGGCTGGCCCTGTCGGCCCTGCGCGACCCGGATGATCGAACGCAGGTCGTTCACCATGGCCTCGAAGCAACCCGCCTGAATCCAGCGTTGCGTCTGCTGATAAACAAGCTCCCACGGCGGAAAATCATTTGGCAACAGACGCCACGGCGCACCCGCGCGTACGATCCAGCGCAGCGCGTTGAACATCTCGCGCAGCTCATAGCGGCGCTGCGGTGCGTCCTAGTTCATCAAGGTCAGGTACGGAGCGGCGAAGTACCACTCTTCATCCGATACATCCGTCGGGTATGGCCTGCGTTTTTTCATCCTGCCAGGATACCAGGTCCGGCAAAAAGTTCCTAACACCCTACAAGGGCTCCCCGTTGAGCGCAAGCTCAATCGAAGTTCGCTGTGATACATGCTGCAATGCCGCGCCGGTCTTGTGAGAAGGTGAAGGACTGCGGTTCTACAACCGGTCATGTTGGGCTAATAGCCCGGACCCTGATGAAAGACGCGCACGGAGGCCTCATTCTCTAGCCGGGAATGGATATCCCCGCTGTGTTAGTCAGGTATGCCCCGCGCGGGTCCAACCCGCTTCACATCACCGCAGGCAGTGCAAAGTGATCGTTTCTATGTGCTCATGATGTCCGCACTCATATCTCGTTGGCGTTTGATCGGCAGGCTCGAACCGAAATCAGTCGGCTATTGGGTCGAGCTTGAAGTCATCGCCATATTTCAGCGAGGCCCATGCCAATCTCGCGTTCTTTGCGGCGATCGCGATCGCTGCCCGCCAGTAGCCCCGGCGTTCGACCAGGGTTCGGACCCACCGGCTGAAGCGGTCCTGTTTCTCGCCGAGACTGGCAATGACGGCGCGAGCTCCGTTGACCAGCAGGCCGCGCAGGTAGGCGTCGCCTGCCTTCGTAATGCTGCCCAGCCGCGCCTTGCCGCCGCTGCTGTACTGCCCGGGCGTAAGTCCGATCCAGGCTGCCACCTGGCGGCCGTTTCTGAAGTCGTGCCCGGCACCGATACTGGCGAGCAACGCGCTTGCTGTGGTTGGGCCAATGCCGTGCAACTGCATGAGCCTCCTGCTACGCGCGTCTTCACGCGCGATCTCGGCGATCGCGCGATCGTATTCGAGCAGGCGGTCCTCGATATTGCCGGCATGCTCAAGCAGATCGCTGATACTACGCTTCGCCCAGCCAGGCAATGTGTCCAGATGTTCCGTGATGTGCCTGCGCAACTTATCCGGGCTCAGTGGCAGCACCACGCCGAATTCCGAGAGCAGGCCTCGCAACCGGTTGTAGGTCGCGGTCCTCTCTTCCACGAAACCTTGTCGTGTCCTATGCAGGCAAAGCGTTGCCTGCTGATGTTCGTCCTTCAGCGGTACGAAACGCATGCTCGGGCGCGTCACCGCTTCGCAGATCGCAGCGGCATCCGCCGCGTCGTTCTTGCCACGCTTGCCGGACATGCGATAAGGCGCCACAAGGTTGGGCGCCATGAGTTTGACCGTATGGCCGTGCTGCTGGAACATGCGAGCCCAGTGATGTGCGCCAGAGCACGCTTCCATCCCGATGAGGCACGCTGGCAACTGCGCGATCAACGTCACCAGCTGATCGCGCGGAACACGCGGCCGGACCAGCATCGCTTTACCTGCTTCATCTACACCATGAACGGCGAATACATTCTTGGCAAGATCGATTCCGACAGTGACAATAGGCATGGACTTCCCCTCTCGCTGGTGTTGATGAACGTTCGAAACTTCATCATGGCACGTCGATGCCGACTCGCGGCTTCCGCCGCAGCCTCGGGACGGGGAAGTCCCTTTCATTCTCTAAGCAGCTGGTCAACGTCGGGGGCGCTTGCTGTTTTAAACCGACCGCACTGGATGATTTGTGCGGCATCGTGCGCTAATTGCGACAGGCCGCGTAAGCGTGGCCCGCGATAAGATTTTGTGGTGAAGGCGCGAGCGCATCCGGACCGGTCAGCCCCGACTTTCGGTCACAGACTGAAGCTGCAGCCGATAGCCGCCACCAGATCCTCTGCCAGCACAGGCTTGCGCAGCAGAACGGCATTGTCTGGCAAACCCATGGGCACAACGTCAAGATCGAAATCGGCGCTCATGAAGATGATCGGTACGTGCGGATACATCTCGCCTGGCACGCGTGACAGCAGCGCGCCGTTCGTCCCCTGCATCCCCAGATCGGTCAGCACCAGGTTTGGCACAGCGGTCTCATATCATCAGGTATCCAATCTAAACCGTCCTTTCCGTTCAGAACGTGCCGTGGGTCTGAAATGTCCGACGTGTTGACTGATTTGATCGGAGTTCCACGCAAAAAGCCTTTAGAGACGGAATCGAAAAGGCTGCTCCGTTCGTCTGAAAATGTTCCAGCAGACGAGGGAGCGACCGAATTTGAGAAATGCTTCGTGAATGTCGGCCCGACGTTCGAAGTGAATGCGAAGACGACGGAAGTTGTGAAGCTACGCATGAGTACGTTCGACAACCCAGCGGAATTTGCCCAGACCACTGCCGTGTTCTGTCCGGCGCTTGGCAATCACCGGCTTGATGCCCCGCTCGCGAAGTTTCTGGCGATGCGCCTCGGAGTCATAGCCACGGTCTGCGTAGATGACCTTGAGTTTCTGAAGCGGCAGGCCACGTACACCGCGAATCGGTGGAACGGCATCAACCAGCGGCAGCAGCTGGGTGACGTCGTTGCGATTCGCGCCTGTCAGTGTCGCGCTGACAGGAACGCCATTGGCGTCTACGAGGATGTGGTGCTTGGAACCTGGTCGCACGCGATCCGCGGGGTTCGGACCAGTTTTTCGCCCGCCCCAACGGCTCGCACAGATGAAGAGTCGACGGCTGCGCGCGAGAAATCCAGTTCGCCGGCCTCGCGTAACTTCGCCAGCAGTAGCTCGTGCAATCGCTTCCACACGCCAGCCTTCTGCCAGTCGCGCAACCGTCTCCAGCAGGTTGAACCCGAGCCAAATCCTAATTTTGTCGACAGGTCGCGCCAGCGGATGCCGGTCTTGAGCACGAACAGGATGCCGTTCAGTGCAGCTCGGTTCGCAACCGGCAACCGGCCCGGATACTTCTTGCGCTGTGGTTTTGGCGTCGGCAGCAATGGCTCGATTAGTGCCCACAGTTCGTCGTCAACAATCGGCGCGCCCATCGTTGGTTCCAGTTGCTCAGATGGCCAAGGTTACTGTAACAGCTTGCCGAAAAGGCAAACAGTCCCCAAAGGGGTCTTTTTGATTCCGTCTCTTAAACAACGGGCGGCGGTTACTCAAACCACGGCTTTAGCCGTGACTTCCTCTGCATGCGCATCGACAGGGCCCGGCCGCCGGGCAACCTCCGCTCCCTTCAATCGCGTCGTCTCATGGATAGCGCGCACTGCATCAAGCATCTCTTTGCGGAACCGCTCGGGAGAAAAACCCAGGGCGTTGCGTCGACATGCAGACGCATCGAACGGTCCTGCCGCTTCAAAGCGGTGAACTGCGTCCACGATGTCTTCGACACTCTGATGTTCGAAAAAAAGACCGGTTCGCACATTGCGGTCATCTGAATCAATGACGGTTTCGAGTGCACCACCGCGCCCATAGGCGATGACCGGAGTGCCGCACGCCTGGGCTTCGACCGGCACGATCCCGAAATCCTCCTCGGCCACGAATACGAATGCACGCGCCCGCCGCATGTGATCGATCAGCACATCATCCGGTTGGTAGCCGAGCAGCACGACATTGGGCGGCGCGATCGCCCGGATCTTCTCGAAATCCGGGCCGTCCCCAATCACCACCAGTCTGCGCGTAGGCATCGCAGCGAATGCTTCAACGGCGAGCGCTATCTTTTTGTACGGCACAAAGCGCGACGCGGTCAGATAGAAATCCTCGCGCACTGCACCCGGCGTGAACCGTGCGACGTCGACAGGAGGAAAGATCACCTTCGCCGGATAACCGTACGCCTTGCGAATGCGTCGTGCGACGTAAGCAGAGTTTGCGATGAACAGATCGACGCCGTGCGCCGTACGCTGGTCCCAGATCCGCATGTAGTGCAGCAGCGACCGAGCGATACAGCTCTTGATGCCCGAGGACAGGCGCGCCTCTTCGAGATACTGATGCTGCAGATCCCACGCATAGCGGATCGGTGAATGCACATAGCTCACGTGAAGCTGGCCAGGGCCGGTAATTACACCCTTGGCGACAGCGTGGCTCGACGAGATCACCAGATCGTAGCCCGAGAGGTCAAACTGCTCGACAGCAATCGGCATGAGCGGCAGATAGGTGCGATAGGAACGGCGAGCGCGCGGCAGGCGCTGGATGAACGATGTGATCGCGTGCTTGCCAAGGAGCGCGTCGCGATGCTCCTCGGCGAGAAAATCCACGACGCTATACAGGTCCGCCTCAGGCCAGATGCGCAGGATCTGTGCGAGCACGCGTTCCGATCCTCCGTACGTGGTGAGCCATTCGTGTACGACAGCGACGCGTCCGAACGGGCCGGTGGCGGGCCTGTCTGTCACGAGACGCTGGTTCAACGATGGGCGAGCCATGGCGAAATCTCCTTGAGCAGGGTGAGCGCGCTAGCGCGCCATGAGTGTCGGGCGGCCTGCGTATAGCCGCGCTCGCGCATCGATTTGCGCAATGTGGCGTCGCGCATCACCTTGTCCATCGCGCTCGCGAGTTCGCTTGCGCAATACGGTGAAATGTAAAGTGCGGCGTCTCCACACGCTTCCCGGATCGACGGCAGGTTCGAGGCTATCACCGGGCAGCCGAGGGTCATCGCTTCCACGGGCGGCAGCCCGTAGCCTTCGTAGAGCGACGGGAATACAAAGCATGCCGCGTGGTGAAACAGGTCTTTCAATTCGGCATCGGACACGTAGCCCAGATGTTTGACGAACGGCGGCAGGACTTGCTCGTCCGCATTGAAGATCGGGAGATTCGCACCGACGATCACGAAGTCGTAACTTGAGGCTCCCAGCAGTTCGATCGCGTCGATGACGAGCCGGAAGTTCTTGTGGCGGCTCGCACTGCTAACCGCAAGCACATAGGGCCGCCTGCCTAGGTCATATTTCCGCACGACGTCACCGGTTTCGGTAGCACGCAGGATATGCTCGCCACTTTCGGGCAAGACGCCGATCTTGGCAGACGGAATACGGTATGCGCTGGCGATCTCGCGCCGCGAGAATTCCGACACCGTCAGCACACGGCGCGACACGCGGCCGATGCATGGGGCCATCACCGCGTACCAGGTCCTGAATGCGCGCGTATAGGCTTCCGGAACCCGAATTGGCGCAGCGTCGTGCAGCACCGTGACCTGATTGCGAAACAAGAGCGGCCCTGCGTTACAGAGGTTGAGCAGAAGCGTGCCGCGCGCGGCGAACGGCAGGCTGATCTGTTCCCAACGCTGCCCCGCCCCGGCCACGGCTCGCACATTCAACTGCGGAAACGTCCCGGGCGCCAGCTTCACGCCCACCGGCACGAGGACGTCGATAGACAGACCGGCTGTCTGCGGATCCTTCGCGGCGACAAGCTCGTCGAGTTCGCGCACGACCTCATAGGCGAAGCGGTCGACGCCAGTCGGACGCCGCCCGAGAAAGCGGCCGTTGATCGAAATGTGAGAGGACGCGTAAACGGTCGCCATTATTTTCGGTACTCCAGAGCGTAAGCGCTTTAGGTGATGGTCTCGTCAGCCGCACTGCGCGGGACAGGTCCGTGAATCGGCAAGGCGCGGTCATGCACTGGCACCGTGCCATTACCTCCCGCGGTGAGGAGCGCGAATCTTCCATCGCAATTACCAGGCATCGGCTCGCTCCGTACGGTCCACAACTCACAAAGGTTGCCGCCGCGTCCGCAGGTGGTCCGGGGACGCGGCTCACATCCTTACTTGCCCGCAGTTGACACAGGCCGCTTGCCTGCCGCCGCCCTGCAGCTGCCCGAGCGTTGCGAGCCATGCGCGTGCTCGCACGACAAAAATGCCGCTGTTCCCTAACACGTACAAGAAGACGTCACCAAAAATCAGGTCGACGCGTTTCAGAAGATTCTGTTCACGCTCATTTTTCATTCAGATCCGGCAACATTTCAACCCAGGAATCGTTTAATTCCTAATAATCGTGACGACTCCGTGCTCGAGCAGAAAACCGGTGCATACCACCGCGCGTTTGTCGCCAGGTGTCTTCACGTTCTCGTACTGTTCGAGCAATGTCGCCAATTCCGCCTCGACTGCCCGCTGGATCATCTGCGTGCACTGCGCTGGATGAGGTGACCCAAGCTGCCCACGTTGCCGCTGTACGGTTGCCCCCCTTCCTCCGCCAACTCGCTCATTGGTGGCGGATTTCCGTCAGCGGGTTGTTACTCCAGACAAGTAACGTTCGCGGCCAACCGCCACTGCCTTCTGTACGCCCCGTGCCAACAATCCATACACCCGATCCGACGCTAGCCTTGAGGCATTCGAACACCAGAGCAGTCGCTCACAACAATCGGCAGCGTAGCGCGCCGACAGTCTGCAATAGTCGTTAATGCATGTTCCCTGCCGGAAAGTTTGGCGTCTGTGCGGAGCCGAACGTTTGAATGTCCGCGTGAAAGATCGCGCGAATTCCCGTATATGACCGAGGCTGTGGAAAAAGGAAATTCCCCCGTTTTTCATGAGAACGTTCAAAAAGTGGGATCCTTCCCCGTTTTCGCACGTTCGGGCCGTTCCGCATTTTTCTAAATCAAAGCCTGTGGGCGGTATCGCACAGAGGGCGGCATCCATGAAATTTAAGCTTCCTGAAACACTCGGCATTGCAGGGCGTCGCGCGAACACCATTAGCCTGCCGTTTTGTTTGTGTAACAATCCTCTGTGACGGCAAGGGCAGGGCTGGGCAAGTCCAACGCTGGAAGTGCGACGTAGCGAATCGCGTTACGCGAACACACGCCAATCGTCTGCACATAGCGTCCGAAGAGGCGAAAGTTAGGGCTAACTTGCCGCTTCAAGACTGCCCGACATTGACATCGTCTGGAGCCGAAGATTCGGAACGTTACCCAACGTAACTTTTGATAAATCGAGGCGTTCAAATGTTGCATAGCTTTTTCTTTGATACCGCAGCCAGCCAGCCCAAGAGTCCGGCTCTATGGGCCGATGAGCACCTCTACGAATACGGCGAAATTGAAGCTCGCGCTCGTCGCGTGTCAGCAGGACTGAGAGTGGCCGCACCGGCCGGGGGCGCCAACCGCTGTTTGCTGTTCGCTTCGCGCAGCGTCGACGCCTACGTCGGCTTGTTGGGCATTCTGGACGCCGGTATGGCCTATGTGCCGCTCATCCCGAAGTGGCCGGCCGCGCGGATCGCGGCGATCATCGAGCAATCCGGTGCACCGCTAATGCTTGTCGATCGCCGCTGCGCACCCTTGCTCGAAGAAGTGCTGTCCTTGCTCGATGAGTTCCCACGGATTTTTCTGATCGACCAGAACACGGACGATCCGCACCTGCCGCCCGTTGCCGATGGGCTATCACGGCTGCAAGACGCGCCGTATGTGCGACATGAAGGCACACCGCAAAGCCTCACCTGCATCCTCTTTACCTCCGGATCCACGGGTGTTCCCAAGGGCGTGCCTATCTCACACGCGAACACCGAGGCGTATGTGCGAGGCCAATTGCAGCTGGAAGATAATTGCGAGAAATTGTCCGAAGCGCGCTACGTGCAGTTCTGCGAGCTGAGCTTCGATCCGTCCATACACGACATGTTTGTCTGCTGGGCGAACGGCGGCTGCCTGTACGTGCCTGAAACCGTCGATCCTGTCTATAACGCAGGCTTCATCAAGACTCACGAGATCACCCATTGGAATAGCGTACCTTCCGTGGCCGGCTTCATGCGTCAACTGCGCAAATTGAGACCCGGTGAATTTCCGAGTCTTCGCTTCACGCTGTTCGGCGGCGAACCCCTTTCTTGCTCGCTGGCGCTGGCATGGATGCGGGCCGCACCGAACAGCCGCCTCAGGAACATTTACGGGCCGACTGAAGCGACCGTATCCTGCACTTCCTTCGAGGTCACCGCCGAGTTCCTCGACGATCCACAACAGGTTTCCGTACCGCTTGGCTGGGCGGTCCCGGGCATGGACCTGGTGATCGTGGATGCCGATCTCGAACCCGTCGCCGCCGGGCAGACGGGCGAGTTACTGATCGGTGGCCCGCAGCTGGCAGATGGCTATCTGCTGCCCAGCGAAGCCGGTAACAGTCGCTTTATTGCGAAGATCTTTCCGGGCCAGCGCGCACAACGATGGTATCGGAGCTCTGACGCTGCGCGCGAGTCAACGCGACACGGAATCGTGTTTCAGGGACGACTCGATACGCAGGTCAAGATTCGCGGTAACCGGGTCGAACTGGAGGAAGTCGAACATGTCGTCCAGGCCTGCAGTCATGCTGCGCTATGCGCGGTCGTCCCATGGCCGCTCGACGAAGTCGGCCGTGCTATCGGCCTCACCGCTTTCGTGACGAATTCTTCTGTCGAAGTCGCGCAGATTTTGCACGCGTGCAGGCAGCACTTGCCTGTCTATGCCGTACCTGAACGGATCGTTGTCGTCGACACGTTACCCATCAACGTGAACGGCAAAATCGACAGGAAGGCCCTCGCCGCGGAGTACATGCGCGGCCAGACCATCGGCTAACGCTTAGGGACCGGAAGCACCCAGGCGAAATTGCAGCACATAGCATTAGCACATCGAATCTAACAACGTTCGGATTTTTGGGAATAAAGATGAAAGCCGAATTGCGCCGCATTCTCTCGGAAACGGGCTGCCTGGACGTTCCAGTCGAAACCCTCAGCGATAGCGACGATCTCTACGCTGCCGGCTTGTCTTCGCTTGGCTCGGTCCGCGTCATGATGGCGATCGAAGAGGCGTTCGACATAGAGACACCGGGTGACTTGATTACCTACGACCTCTTTCGGAGTATCGATTCCCTCGTGAACACGATTGGCCTGCTTCGCGCCAGAGAAGTGAGCGGCGCGGAGGCAACCACACACACGTGCGCCGACAAACTATGACAAGCAATCCAACGACGACGCCGGTTACCTTCGACGGTTGCCTGGGGTGGCTTCATCAGCCAGCCAGCTCTCAGGCCAAAATAGGCGCGGTGTTGTGCAGTCCTTTCGGCTACGAGGCGCTGTGCGCTTACCGTGGCTGGCGCGAGCTTGCTGACTCGCTGGCGGCAGGCGCTGGCATTCCCGCGCTGCGTTTCGACTATCCCGGCACTGGCGATTCGAAAGGCAATCAGGAAGACCCTCAGATCTTTCGTGCATGGATCGACAGTATCAAAGCAGCGGCAGCGTATCTGCGAGCCACTACCGGCGTCGAACGCCTTATCTTTTGCGGCGTGCGCCTTGGTGCGACGCTAGCGGCCATCGCAGCGGAAGAAATGGGTGGCGTCGATACCTTGGTCATGATAGCGCCCGTCATAACCGGCAAGCGTTATGTGCGGGAACTGGCCATGCAGCACAAGAGCTGGCTCAGCACTGCTGACGGCCTCCGGGTCGCGCACTCGAATGACGACGGACCTGCTGTTGGCGCCTACGGTTTTCAGCTCTTTCCGGACACACTCGAACAACTGACAGCAGTCGACCTTGAGAAACAGGCCGGGCACGTCGCGCGGCGTCTGCTGCTCCACGATACCTTCGACAACGCACACACAAACCGGCTGCTCGAAAGTTACCGTCGTCAGGGTGTCGAGGCGGACTTGCAGATTTTTCCCGAGTATGACAAGCTCCTAGTCGATTCTTGGTACAGCCAGCCTCCCCGGGAGGCGTTTAACACCGTCCTCACGTGGTTGGGCTGGCCGCCTGGCACGCAGGCCCAGCCCGCGCCCGACACGGTCGCCCCCGCCGCCGGTGCACGGATCGATTTCGCGGCTGGCTATGAGACGCCTGTGGTGTTCGGCGGCGCGCGCTACGTCGGCGTGTTCTGCCGGCCGCGCCGCCCGCTTCAAGGCGCCCCTGCCGTGTTGTTCGTCAACACGGGCGGTGTTCATCGCATCGGCGAAGGACGTGTGGCCGTGCTGATGGCGCGCCGGCTCGCCGCGCAGGGTATCGCCTCGCTACGTATGGACTTGGGCGGCCTGGGCGATAGTCAGCGCCGCGACGATTCGCTGACGCTCGGCGCCGTGTACGCCCGTCACGGCGTCACCGATGCAAAGGTCGGCGTCGACTGGCTATTGAAGGCAGGCCACCCGAAAGTCGTCATGTTCGGCGTCTGCTCGGGAGCATACGTCAGCATTCACACGGCCTTGGCGCATCCCGGCGTAGTGGGCTGCATGTCGGTCAATATGCCGTTCTTCATATGGCGCCGTTCGCTGATGCGGCCGGGAGCTCGCTCTGTCGAATCCAGCCTCGTCTATTGGCGTGCAATCCGCGACCTGCGCAAGTGGACCCGACTGCTGACGGGCCAGGTGAACGGGATGGCGATCTTCCTCGAACTCGCGCGCCGCCGGTGTGCACGCGTGCTCGCACGCGCAAGCGGCCCATTCGAACGCTGCATCGGCTTCGCGACCTCGACCGGCGCCATCCGCCGGATCATGACGGGCCTCGAGCACAAAGGCGTTCAGACGTCACTGATATACGGCTCGCTCGACGCAGGGCTCGAGGAGCTGACGATTCATTTCGGACCCAACGGCAGCGAACTCGGAGTGCTGACCAACGTGACGACGAAAGTGCTGGAGCGGGTGGATCACGCGCTCTTCTCGCGCTCGGCGCGTGAGGCCGTGATCAATCAATTCGAGCAATTTCTCCACGAAAGAATTCTCGATACTGAGGAAGTTAGCGAGTTGTGTGCCGCCGTTTTGCGTACGAGTTCACCGTAATTGTGGTGAACACGGCGGCCCCGAGTGGCGGCTGCTGTGGTGCGGCTTGGTCTTGTAAGGCGCCGAACCCAACGGGGTGTCGGCGCCATTTTTATTGGGCTTTAATGGGGCTTTTGCGGTGCAGCGTCAGATCGCACGTTTTCTGTTTTCGTCAACCTTCCTCATCGGTTTTTCTAGCCTCCACGCCAACACCACACGCAAAACGTAACTTCGCAAATGCGCGGGCAAACTCCCGGCTGGGGCCTGTGAGCAGGCCAAAGCGAGCTGCAAGGAAGAGCAGCGTCAGGGATAGCGTGCCCTCACTGATCACTCGCGCCAACGCCATGCCCATCGCACCATGCCGAGGTGCAAGATAAAGCGCCGCGGCCAGATTGGCGAGCCCGGACGCCACGCCGGCCAAGGCGAGCGAACGGTCTTTTTCTAGCGGGACAAAAACGTAAAAACTAATGAATTGATTGAACGCGGCAAAGGGAAACATCCACGCAAAGCACTGCAACACACGAGCGCTCGGTGCGAACGCCTCACCGAGAATCAATGGCAATAGCAATGGCGATAGCGCGAGCGCGCCACACAATGCGAGCAATCCGTAGCCGATCAGCAATGCACCGCCCCGACGAGTCGTCGCCGCCGCGCCGTCATGGTCACCTTGCGCAAGCTGCCGCGAAATGGTCGGAATGAAAACCTGCGCTGCAGGGCCCATGAGACTCAATCCAATGGCGGCAAACCGCTCTGCAGCACCGAAGTAGCCGACTTCTGTCGGCGTTGAAAGAAGCGTTAGAAGATAGGTGGAAAGGGATACTAGAATCACCGATCCCGTGGAGTAACAGAACAGCATGGTAGAGCTACGGATCAGCTGATTGACGCCGTTCAGGCTGATTCGCGGTCGTCCAATGTCGACGATCGTCAGTCCATACGCAATCGCCGAACATGTCACGCCTGAGATCAGCAAACTTCCCAATACCCATAACGAATCCGCAGGACCGCGGACAAGCGACAACACTAATACGAGACTCATCGCGAATCCAACAACCTCAAGCATGATCGGAGTGCGGAACCGATGGCGCCCCTGGAAAAGCCAAGCGGGATTCGACCCGTTCACGATGCCCAATACCGTCGCGAGGATACCAATAATCGGACGTTCTGAAAGAACCGGCGAGCAGAACGTGGCGATCAGGCCAACTACCCCGCCGAGCACCCCCAGCAACGCCCGGGCACTCACATGCAAGGAAAAAATCGCATTATGTTCGGAGCGCTCCTGCGCCCTGGATAAGTCTCGCATACCGACAACGGCAAAGCCGTAGCCTACCAGCATCCAGATCACATTCATCAGCGACATCGCCGCCAGCACACGACCGTATTCGGTCAAGCCAAGTACGCGCCCGTAGAAGGGAATCACAACACCGAGGTACATGTACCTCATGATGTATCCGCCGTACACGAATACCAGTACTCGAGTATTCTCCGTCCTTTCCATAGCTGTTTCTCTTAAGCCTCTCTGAGTCTCCAGGCATGCATTGGCAAGCACTGCCGCGACGCCGAGGAAGCGGGTTCGAAATATGGCGAACCACTTAGTTCGACAGGGGCAAGCAGGGGAAGAGGCGCCGATTGTATAAAGCAAATATGACCGATAAGCGTTCTACGTCCACCTCGCGGATCGCGTCCTGATTGATGTTTTTCACCTTTGAGTTCTTCACTGACCGGGCCGTGGTCGATTAGGCTAAAAAAGCCACGAGCTGCTTGCGACACGTGTCGGCATCGGTCAGGAGAACGCGCACGCCAATTTCCGCGTGCAGCCCGGCGAGACGGGTCGACAATATGCGCGCCACCCGTTGCACTGGCGCGCCGCATGGACAGCTGTTCGCCGTTTTGCACCCTGTCTACGTAGATCGTTTGCGCTGCCTTGACGTCACCAGCGAGGTCGACGTAGGTTCGCTCCGATGTCGGACTGCCCCCGAATCGCGATTCGAACGCGCTCTTCGCATCGTTCAGCTGCTTCAACTGTTTATCGACGCTCGTGACGTGACCGTTACCCGCTGTGGAGTCCTCCAAACACGTTGGAGCGTCCACGTTTCCTGCCAACAGATACCCGTCGACCAGCTTCAACCAAGGTTCGGCAAGTACCCTAGGTACAGCAAATTTTTTCGCCATTGCACCCAGAATCGGAAGCGACCGGGAAGTAGTCGATATGTTGTAATCGAAGCGCTGAATGAATGGCTCCGCAACCGAACGGCTTGGCATCGCTGCTATCTCATGGACAAGAATGGGGTCGGAGCCAGGCTTCGCCGATCCAGCGGGGAAAACCCCAAGTTCATTGAGGTCGGGCGGATCCACGCGGATGAGCGCCGTGGTCGTATACATTGGCGTTGCAAAAAACACATAGACACTCGCGAGCGCTACCATTAACCGGTACAGCAACAATCTCCACCTAGCGATCGCGCATCAGGTGAGGAATTTCGCGCGCCAATAGAAAACGACGGTCGCGGTCCGATTGGACTGCAA
Organism: Paraburkholderia sp. RL17-337-BIB-A; assembly: GCF_046025895.1. NCBI lineage: Bacteria > Pseudomonadati > Pseudomonadota > Betaproteobacteria > Burkholderiales > Burkholderiaceae > Paraburkholderia > Paraburkholderia sp. RL17-337-BIB-A. The sequence continues at coordinate 3,633,787 of NZ_JARESY010000001.1, forward strand.
TCGAATGGAAAGGCAAATAGTCCATCGACGTATTCCTCAAATTGGAACGGTGGTTCGCCAGCCGATTACCCAGAGGCCCCCGTAAAATGCATTGATCAACTATCTCGGCACTCCGAGCGATTGCGACACGTCAGATCAGGCCCCTGAACCGGGCGAGAACATGCTCGACATGCCTGAAGCGAGTAAAATAAAGGGCGTTGCCGTACAAGCGGCACCCACTCGCCTTCTTCACGTGTCTCCACGACGATAGCGACCCGCGCTCAGCCACACTGTGCGCGAGCGCACGCTATGCAAAGCATGGCCGAGTCCGAGGAGAATCAGATCGTCAATCCCCCATGGCCGGAAGTGACAGATGCGCTGGACTGACGAAAGAGCGCACTGCATGTCGCAGTTCAGGATCGCAGTTTTAAACGGGGAGTTCTCCCTCTGCCGCATCTCACGGTTCGAGATTAGGTGCCGCGTGTCACGGCAAATGCATCGGGGCAGCATTGTCAGGCCGCCACTACCCAACGACAGAATAGAACAGACCACGCAACCCTGCCGCAAGCCAGAGCGAAGTGACGGGATCGATCTCCGCAACCTTGCACGTTCTAGGATGCCACTTCCTTGCGCGACTGAAAGAAAAAATTATTGGTCGTCTCGTGGCGTCCTGGACCGTGCGACACATAATGCGCATACAAAAACGCCAACGAGCAGACCCAATATAAAGCATAAGAAATGTGTCAAAACGCCCAGCATTTAAGTGTGTCGAGTAAACGAATTTCAGAATGGCGAGTCTGAGAGGCAATCTCATCCTGACCGCCTGCCTGCCCGTGAAATGTGCCGTTGAATTGACCGAAGCGGAGAAGAAGACCTTGCAACAGCTGTCGCGCAAGCATCCTCATCAAGACTTTCGGACCCGTGGGCTGGGTTTGCTGGAGCTTGCCAGCGGCCGGCGGGTTCATGAGATCGCGGTCGAGCTCGAGGTGAGCGACAAGTCGCTGTACAACTGGGCGCATTCCTGGAACGACAGGGGCCTGTGTGGTTTGCTGACCGGACATAAGGGCGGGCGGCCCCGCGCGTTGTCTGATGCCTTGATCGCCACTGCCGTCGAATCGGCCCGCGCCGAATCGATGACACTCAGGCAGATTGCGCTGCGCATTGAGGAGGTACATGGCCAGCCTTTGCCATGCCGCCTGGAAACGCTGTCGGTGGCGCTCAGGCGCGCGGGGTTTTCCTACAAGCGTGGCCGCTACTCGCTCAAAAAAAACGCGACGAACAGGAGTTCGCCGTGAAAGCAGACACGTCTCAAAGTTGCAGCAGGCCGCCCGCGATGGGGCGTGCCGCCTGATCTACTTCGACCAGTCGGGGTTCTCCGCTTCGCCGCCGGTGCAACGTGGCTGGTCGCCTATTGGTGAGCCACACCGTGTTGTTCCTCAGCCGCATTGCAGACGCTCGGTCCTCGGTGCATTTGATTTCGGTGCGAACCTGCTCAGGCATGAAGCCCGCAAGGCAACCATCAAACGCCCCGACATCATCCAGTTTCTTGATCAGATCGCGCAGGAAGGCAAGCCCGGTTTGATGACGGTCGTGGTGCTCGACAATGCCTCGATTCATCACAACATCGATCAGGAAACGATCGACCGGTGGTTTCTCGAGCATCGCATGGTGCTCTTCTATCTGCCGCCCTACAGTCCCGAGCTGAACCTGATTGAAATCGTCTGGAAGCACGCCAAGTATCACTGGCGACGTTTCGTCACCTGGACGAAGGAAACCATCGATGCTGAGATCGCGAAGCTGCTCGCCGGCTATGGCTCAGAATTTGAAATCCGTTTCGCCTGAACACTTACCTGGTCCTTGCAATTGAGGCGAGATTGAATGAATAACGATTCACCACGTTCGCGATTTACTGGAAACCACCGCGCGCAGCCGGTAGCGCCCACCACGAGATTGACGATGCCCTGTTCAGCCAGCCAGCGGTGCAGCCAGAAACCGTCGCGGCCTGCTTCATATGAAGTTGACCCGCAAAAACGGACGCCTATCCTTTTGAAGAGGAGGTGCCGAAATGGGCAAGCATCGTACCCCGTACCCGGCGGAATTCCGGGCGCAGATGGTTGAGCTGGTGAAGGCCGGGCGCACGCCGGAGGAACTGGAAAAGGAGTTCGAGCCGACCGCGCAGACCATCTACAACTGGGTGGCACAGGCCGGTCGCGATGCGGGCGTGCGCCATGACGGGCTGACCACCGCCGAGCGGCAGGAGCTTTCGCGGCTGCGTCGCGAGAATCGGCAACTGAAGATGGAAAGAGACATCCTCTCTCACGCAGCGGCCTGGTTTGCCCGGGAGACGGGAGCCGTATCGCCGAAGGATACGGATTCATGAGAGCGAACCGGGCCCGCTGGCCCATCGCCACGATGGCGCGGCTGCTCAGGGTCTCCACGAGCGGCTATTACGGGTGGCTGGCAAGAGAGCCATCGGCGCATGCATGCAGTGACGCGCAGCTGCTGGCGCGCATCCGCACCCTGCATGCGAGCTCGCGCGGCACGTACGGCGCGCCCCGTATTCACGCGCAGCTCGCGCGTGAGGGAGTGCACGTGGGGCGCAAACGGGTGGCGCGTCTGATGCGTCTGGCTGGTCTGTGCGGGGCCAGCCGCCGGCGCTGGAAGCTCACCACACACCAGCGCGCGGGAGCGCGGCGCGCGCCCGATCTGGTGCGCCGCCACTTCAGCGCCGCCGCGCCGAACGTGCTGTGGGTGGCTGATGCCACCTACAGTATGCCCAGCCAGCATGGCCCGCCTGTACGGGGGTGAAGCTGCTTGAGCATGTCTGGAATGCAGGGCCCGGAAGGAGTTGATGGTGTAGTACCGGGGCATGCCCTTCCTCTGCTGCGAGAGGAAGTGAGCCGAAGCGGCGGTGACTTGCTGACACTGGCAAGGTGACGAAATCCGTGGGAAACGGGGCTTGCGGCGAAGCGATTACGCCAAGATGAGCCTCCAGGCTGAGCATGGGACGGTTGAGGAACACGAACCTGTTAAACCGCATCTGAGGGTTGAAGTGTCACCCTTGCCCACATCGCTTTATGGGCAGGACGCAAACTGTCGCTGTACACATGTAGGGATCGGCGACACGAGTGCTGACTGGATACGTATGCCAGTCGGTATGGAACCACGGGGAGCGCGCAGCTAGACCTTGGTGTTTGCGACGACTTGCGGCAAGCAAGGATAAAGACTGCGACAGGCAACCTCGCCCGTGTGTTGAGTCCAGCATGTGAACTGGGGAAGGTCTGCACGAATGCCAAGGGAGTGTGCCCCCGATGACGTGCAGGCTGGCGGAGCCTCCGTAGTAGTCCGAGGTCGGGAAAGCCGGCCACATGGCGAAGGGAGGCAGTTTAAGTGGTTTGCTGGGTTAATTAACTGACCATAGTGAGGTGAAGACCTTTGATAATCAGTGAAATGCAAAGCAAACTGGCGACATGGTCGACGGAGAACAGAGAGCGCAAGTTCGATCGACTCCTGAGACTGATTGCTGACAAGGATTGGCTGAGCGAAGCGGCTCGTATTACGCTGGCATCCAGCGGAGCCCGCACGCCGGGCGTGGACGGCGTTGACCGGCGCATGATGGAATCGAATCTCCAGCATGAGCTGTCAACGATACGCGATGAGTTGCTGGCGGGCTTGTATAGCCCGCTGCCTGCACGTCGCGTGTACATACCGAAGGCGAACGGCAAGCTCAGACCACTCGGCATCCCGACGGTGATTTCATAATGCACCTCTCACAGTTGAGTGTTGGAATGTTGCCGCTGCAGATGCCCTGAAGTGCGTACCCAATCCCGCAGTTGCTGCTCCTTGGCGGGATCCAGCGTGATCCACCACGGCCCCCGCCCGTCGAGCTTGCGGGCCTGGACCACTTGACGCTCGACCCAGTAATACACGACGTGTGGACTGACTGTCAGTCGATGGGCAAGCTGCTGTACCGTGAGCTCGTCCGGCCGCTTGAAGCAGGTTGCTTCAATTTCATACCGGTAACGGATCCATTTGACCATTTCAAGCGTGAACGATTTGCCAGAGGCGCTGCGCAGCCCTTCCTGATTGAGGTGTGCAACGATTTGCCGGTCAGGCAGATGCTGCGATAGTACGCGCACCCGCTCGACGAACGCGGCGGGGTAACGCATCGCGTCGGCAGCTGGCTTTGGCAGGTCCACGGTGATGTCAGTACACGCGCTGCCCTGCCAGCGGATGTGCAGTGTGGCGCGACAATCTGGATGAGAGACGCGCGACAATCAGGATGAGAATGTCGCGGCGGGGTTGATGATGCCGATGTTGATTGGCGCTGACAAGCGTTTATTGATTGACGCGCAGTTTTTGATTGACGCTGGCGCGCGTGTGCCGCGCGACAATCAGGATGAGAACGGCGCCCGAGCCGGTGAGGACGATTGCGTAATGCGTGGCGATGGCCTGGAGCACACGCTTTACGCTGTCGCGTTTGATCTCGATGAGCATCGTGGAATGTCGCCGGCGTCCAATGCCGCCAAGCCGTCGCCGGGCAGAGCCTGCAGCGCAACGCGTTACGCTGCAGGCATTCTGTGCCGCGCGACAATCAGGATGAGAACAGCGCGTCAGTCGGTGAGATCGATTGCGTAACGCGTGACGATGGCCTGGAGCACACGCCTTACGCAGTGGCGTTTGCTCTCAATGAGCCTTGTCGAAGTGTCGCTGTTATCCAATGCCGCCAAGCCTTCGCCGAGCAGGGCCAGCATCGTAACGCGTGACGCGCAGGCTTCCTCACCAATGGCGTCTATAACGGCCCGTTTGCGGCGTAAGCGGTATGCGCGTTGCCGTTGTGCGGCCGTGCGTGCGATGGGCTTCGTCGTCGAACTGTCGGATGTATCGTCACGCGTTACGAGCTGCAGATGTGCGTTGTGCTTCATTGCTGATCCTCCGGGCGCGGCGGCACGCCGACGTTGTTTGGTGTCGCGATACTGGCCGGGCGTCCCGGTCCCTGCTGCTTGCGCTCGAGGGCGGTACGCCTACGGTAGCTTTCGACGTTCAGTTCAAAGATCGTGGAGTGATGGACCAGCCGGTCGACGGCGGCTACCGTCATGGCCCGGTCGGGGAAGATACGGTCCCATTCGCCAAATGGTTGATTTGCAGTTAGCAAAAGAGAGCGGTGCTCATACCTGGCGCTGATGAGCTCGAACAGCACCGACGTCTCGGCCTGATCCTTGCTGACGTATGCAAAGTCGTCCAGAATAAGGAGATCGAATCGATCCAGCCGGTTGATGGCGGACTCCAGCGACAGCTCGCGGCGTGCGACCTGCAACCGCTGCACGAGATGGTGGTACGGGCGAACAGGACCTTCCAGCCGTTCTCCAGCAGGCTCAGTCCAATGGCCGACGACAAGTGCGACTTGCCGCCTCCGGACGGCCCCAGAAGAATCAGGTTGGCGCCGTTGCGCAGCCAGCCGTCGCCAGCGCAAAGCGCCGAGACGTGCGCTCTCGACACCATCGGCACCGCGTCGAAATCGAAGTTCTCCAGCGTCTTGCCCGGCAGCAGCCTGGCGTCCCTGAGGTGACGTTCGATGCGACGTCGATCGCGCTCGGCGATCTCGTGTTCGGCCAGCGCCATGAGCAGGCGCGCCGCGGGCCAGCCTTCCGTGTCGGAACGCTCGGCAAAGCTCGACCAGATCTGCTTGATGGCGGGCAGCCGCAAATCGTTGAGCAGCAGCGACAGGCGGGTGGCGTCGAATTCGTGATTCATGCTGCCACCTCCATTTGCAGGCCAAGCAGGGCCTCGTAGTCGCGCAACGAAGGCAGCTGGACGTTCACCTGCGGCAGGCTCGCGGGTTTCGCTTCGAAACGGGAACTCAGCGCGTGCAGATCGGGCAGTTGCCCGTCGGCCAGGCACTGCTCGAGTGCCTGCGCCAGTTGTGCCTCGCAGTTGCGCTCGTGGGCCAGGCTGAGCAGTTCAACCATGGTCTTGCATGCCGCACGCTCAGGCAGTTGCTCGCACAGGCGTTCGAAGGTCAATCGATAGGCCTCACGCGGAAAGACCTGATCGCGGTAGACCAGGTTGAGCAGCGCCATGGGCTTGCGGCGCAGCGCGTGGATGATGTGCCGGTAGTTGACGATGTGGCCGTGCTTGCCACTGGGACCCGGACGGCCGCGCTGCAGCGTCATCAGGGCGGTGCTGCCCAGGAACAGTTCCAGCCGGTCGTCATACAGCCGCACGCGCAGTCGATGACCGATCAGCCGGGACGGGACGGTATAGAACACCTTGCGCAGGACAAAGCCGCCGGTGGAGCTGACGTACACACGCGTTTGCTCGTAGTCCGTCGTGCGCTGCGGCGGCAGTGGCTGAAGCTGCGGGCGCTCGGCCTCAATGCGCTTGCCATTGCGCGCGTTGATGCGACAGACGTGCTCGTCGATGAAGCGGCGATAGGTATCGAGGTCGTCGAAGTCTTTACTGCCGCGCAAAAGCAACGCATCACGCACCGCGTTCTTGAGGTGGCCGTGAGGGCTCTCGATGGAGCCGTTCTCATGGGCAACGCCGCGGTTGTTGCGCGTAGGCTGCATTCCGTAGTGAGCACAGAGCGCTTCGTAACGCGTGGTGAGATCGTCGCGCGCTTCGCGTTCGAGATTGCGGAACGCCGCCGACAGGCTGTCGCTGCGGTGCTCGCGCGGTGCGCCACCGAGCACCCACAACGCGTTCTGCAGCCCTTCGGCCAGCGCGACATAGCTCTCGCCGCCGAGGATGACGTGAGCGTGCTCAAAGCCCGAGCAGGCCAGCCGGAAATGATACAGACGGTGGTCCAGCGCGACACCCGCCACGGTGACGCCCAGGCTGTCCATCTCGGTGAAGTCGGACAATCCGAGGCGACCGGGCTCGTGCACCTGGCGGAACATGACGTCACGCTCCTCGCCATGGAGTGCCCGCCAGTCGCGAATACGCCGCTCGAGCGTGCGACGCACGTTGCCCGGGAGGTCTGGATGGCGCCGAAGCATCTCGTCCAGTACGGCCACGGGCCGGATGCCGGGAGCGGACTGGAGCAGCGGGACGATCTCGGCGTCAAAGATTGCTGCCAGGGGATCAGCACGGCGACGCGTGCGTGGCGCCTTCTTCTTCGATGGCGGTCTTGGGTCCTGTTCGATGCGATAGGCAGTGGCGGCGCTGAACCCGGCGCGTGCGCCTGCCCTGGTCGGTTGTTCCTTGCTTCTGTACTTCATATAGAGCCTCATCTGGTGGTCGTTGACGTGACGCCCGGGCACCGTAGCCTCCCGTGAAATGGAAGGTTCCTTCATACCCGATCCACCGCGACCACCGACAAGGCTCCCCGACGACGGGGATCGGCGCGGCGTGGCGGCAGCGGTTTCCGGGCTACGCCCTCCACCGCTGCCGCCACGCCAGTTCTCATCCTGATTGACGCGCTGTTCTCATCTTGATTGACGCGCGATAGTGCAGCACGGCTTGTCTCGCGGCAGATACTTTCTCGACCGTGATGTCCCGGATGAGTAGTCGCAACATGCGCTTGCGATCCTTCGCTGATGTCGTTGGCGCGCGCCAGAGACGCGGCAGATTGCGCGCCAGCGCGAGGACCTGGGCCTTCTGTTCGGACGTGGCGACGCGTGCCTTCTGGCTCTGGAATTGGTTGGCTTCGGTCTTGATTGCTTCGAGGCGAATCATCGCGTCGTTCCAGCGCCGCTCGAGGGTGCCCGCGACCAGACGGTTGGCCGGGTCACATTCCTGGTAGCGCCGTTCAGCGAGTGCGACCTCATACTCGGCGCGTTCAATGCGCATGTGCCACTGACGCATGATGGCGCGATCGCGCTGTTCGAGTTCGTTCAGGGCAGTGACGGCGAGCTTGAGTTCGGCAGGCTGTAGGGCGGTGAGTACAGCCTCGCCAATCGCGTTGTCAAGGAGATCGCTGCGCATGCTCATGCAATCGGTGGTCGCCAGACCATCGCGGCGACGCGCACTACACAGGTACTGTGGATAAAGGCCACCGTTACCCTGGTACCGCACGGTCAGCGCCCGGCCACAGCGGCCGCATATCGGCATCCCCTGAAGCAGTGCCAACCCTTCACGTGCCGCACCGCTGAGCACGGTACCTTCGCCGTTGGTCCGATTGCGCGCCAGGCGTGCCTGGTTGCGTTCGAAGTCCTCCGGAGTGATATATCCTTCGTGATGGTCGGGCAGATGGACGCGCCAGTCCGCCTTGGGTACCGGCTGCACGCGCTTATGAACCTCTCCTTGTGGGGTGATGCGCTGACGATATTGGTACCGTCCAAACACATAGACTCCTGCATAGGAAGGATTCCTGATCAGACCGAGTACGCGTTCGTGGCTCAGGCGCCCCCAAATGAGTCGGCCTGCCCAGGCGCCTCCATAGGCCCGCTTTGGAAAGCGCAGGCCATCTTCAGCAAAACGCTTGACGACCGCGTATGCGCTGCCGGTCTCCTGAAACAGACGAAATGCCAGTTGCACGGCGCCGCGAACCTCGTCATCGGGATCCAGGACGATGCGGCCGTCATCGGTATAGCACAATCCGACAGGCAGCGGAAAGCGCAACTCACCCTTCTGGGCCTTGTTCAGCTTGCCGCCCTGGAGGCGGCCGCGCAAGAAGTGCAGTTCGGCCTGCGCCATCGTTCCTTTGAGACCGAGAAGCAGGCCGTCGTTGAAGTCGCCCGGGTCGTAGCAACCATCGGCGTCGATCACCAGGGTATGAGTGAGCGCACACAGTTCGAGCAGGCGATGCCAGTCTAGGTTTGAGCGCGCCAGTCGCGACACTTCCAGTGCAAACACTGCGCCCACTTGCCCCATCGAGACATCCGCCACCAGCGTCTTGAAGTCCTCGCGGCCCGTCATCGCGCCCCCGACTGACCGAGGTCGCGGTCCAGCGTGCGGATCGCGGTCTCTGGCCAGCCCAGCGCCAGTGCTTTGTCCTTCAACGCATACTGACGCTCGGTGCTCTCCTGATGGTGTCGCACCTGGGCCAGCGTCGACTGGCGAATATAGATGTACGCCGGCTTGCTGTGATGTTGCGAGGTGATCTTGCTGTTCATCGACGGCCTCCTCGGTCGGTTCCAGCGCGGGTCCGGCGGTGATCCAGGCCTCGAGCATGTTGGCGATGAGTACGCCGGCCGGTGAGGATCGACGGATTGGGTGAGTGACAGCGACGACTGGCTCACCGCCGCCTCTCAGAGCGCCTCGCGGCGGCGTAAGAGTTCGCGGTTGATCTCGCAGATCTCCTCGATGATCTCGCGGACGCGGTGATAGTTCGCCAGGCGTTCGGTGACGTCGGCGTAATCGGCCTGAGGCACGTAGTCCATTTGCGGTCGGCGCCCGGGAAAGCTCACGGACAGATAGTACTTGGGGCCATGACCGGGACCGTCGGCGCACTTGCAGCCAGGTTTGCCGCAGCGTTTGTAGCGCTCGATGAGCGAGCCCCGCAGGAGTGTCTCCAACGCCGGCATCTGCTTCAGCAATTGGGCGCGGCGTCTGCGTAAGGCGGATGATGGAGTGTCTTCCATAAGCGGACCACGTTAACGACTGGTCTGATAGTAGGATAGGACGATCCATTGATCAAGCTCCTTTGGTGGATGACTTCCTGGAGGACGAAACGGCAAACTGGTCGACTAGGTCGATCAGCTCCAGCAACATGCCCAGATCGAATCGGCACACGGTGATGCTGGCGTCGTCCTGGACGAAGGGTGCGCCCCAGTCGGTCCATTCGCGGGCAATGCTGAAGCTGCCGCGTTCCACATGACCGAGGAGCAGTGTGTCGACGCCCGCGACACGGCGCTCCTTCAGAACGGGAAAACGTTGACCTCTGAGGGGATGGAACGGGTGACGAATCTCAGCCCAACCCAAATGCCCGTTGAGCGCTTGTGCAGTTCGCGATGACCGTCCCTTGTCTACGGGATCGGATTGTGCAAAGGGCTATGCTGATGGTCATGGAGCCTATCTGGGAGAGTGACTTCCATTCGGCTTCATACGGCTTCAGGCCTGCCCGTAGCGTACACCACGCGATCCGTGCGGTGAAGCTTCAGTTGCAGGACGGTGGTGAACACAGTGTTGCCGGACGTTGGGTCATAGAGGGCGACCTCGCCAGCTACTTCGACACCGTTCATCATCGTTTGCTTCTGAAGGGAATCCGCAAGCGGATCGCCGATCAGCGCTTCCTTGCCCTGCTCTGGAAGTTCATCAAGGCGGGCTGCGTTGATCGTGATCTGTTTCGTGCCTCGAGCGAAGGTGTTCCTCAAGGCGGTGTCATAGCACTGCCAACAACATAGCAAACTCGCGGGTAAAATGGGGCCTGCGCATTTCAAGGGAGTGTCTGGCACCGTGGTCCAGAGGATGGCCTGACGTCGATGCGGTTCTCGTCCTTGAGACCCTCGCTCCCGCCGACAGGGAGGCGCGACAATGACCCGAGGACGACGTAAGAACTGGCGTGTCCGTCTTGCCTTTGAACCGAACCGGTATGCCGGCGAACAGCTGCAGAAGGCGTACGAGCAGCTCAGTCCGATAGATTCACGCGCTACGGCACAGCCATCCGCTGTTCGGCCCGTGGCGACACGGCGAGCGGCTATCAAGCGAGGTAAGCGATGAGCAACGCTGCAATGGTCGCGCTCTACGCGCGGGTATCCTCCGAACAACAGACCAAACGCGGCACCATTGAGAGCCAGATTGCCGCGCTGAGGGAGCGCATTACCGCTGACGATGCGCATCTTGTCGACGACATGTGCTTCATAGACGCCGGGATAAGCGGTGCGACGCTGATCAGACCGCAGCTAGAGCGACTCAGGGACCGTGCCGCACTCGGGCTGGTTGATCGGCTGTACATCCTGTCTCCCGACCGGCTGGCGCGAAAGTATGCACACCAGGCATTGCTGATGGAGGAGTTCTCTGCGTGTGGCGTGCAGGTGGTGTTTCTCAATCATGAGATTGGCACGACACCGGAAGAGTCGCTGCTGTTGCAGATGCAGGGCATGATTTCGGAGTACGAACGGGCAAAAATCACCGAGCGTAATCGACGCGGTAAGCTTCATAGCGCAAAGCGCGGAAGCGTGAATGTGCTATCGACGGCTCCCTATGGTTACCGTTATATCCGCAAGCAGCTCGATGGGACTCCGGCCCAGTACGTGATTGAACTACCGCAAGCGGCGACGGTAAAGACTATCTTCCAGTGGATCGGGATGGACCGGCTGAGCATAGGCGAAGTGGTTCGTCGTCTTGCCGAGGCGGGCACGGTGACGGCATCCGGCAAGCTGTACTGGGACCGTAGTGTGGTATGGGGAATATTGCGTAATCCCGCTTACATGGGGCGGGCCGCGTTCGGTAAAACCCAGTCTCGTGATCGCCTGCCGCATGTCCGCGTGCGCACCCAACGCCACAGCGCCGATGTGCCCAGGAGGGCATACTCGACAACATCCACGGACCCGCAGCAGTGGATCGAAATCCCGGTGCCGGCGATTGTCAGCGAAGCGATGTTCCATTCAGTCCAGGAGCAGCTTGCCGAGAATCGCAAGCTGGCGCGCCAACGCCGCCAGAACGCGCCGATCTACCTGCTTCAGGGGCTGACTGTTTGTGGGCAATGCCGTTATGCGTACTACGGCAAGAAAGTCAGCAAGGCGGCGGCCAAGGGGCATCAGCGAGATTATGCTTATTACCGCTGTGTCGGAACCGATGCCTATCGCTTCGGTGGTCAACGCATCTGCGACAACCTGCAAGTGCGAACGGATCGGCTCGATGACCTCGTATGGCAGCAGGTCGCGGATCTGTTGAGGCATCCGAGTCGACTGAAGAAGGAATATGAACGACGACTGGATGCGATGGAGCGCAATGAGAATAGTGGCTTCGATACGGCCAGCCTGGAAAGGCAAAGGCTTCAGTTGGAGAAAGGCAAGTCCCGGCTCATCGACAGCTATGCCGACGGTATCATCGACAGGACGGACTTCGAGCCGAAGATACAGCAGTTGAAGAACCGGCTAGAGCAGGTCGATCAGCAGATCCAGGAATCCCGGCAGCACGGGGTGGCTCAAAGTGAACTGTTTCTGGTCATCAACCGGCTGGAGGAATTTGCAAGTGCCGTTACGGACAAACTCGCTACGATCGATCTCGCAACGAAGCGCAAGATCGTACTGGCTCTGGTCAAGCGTGTCGAAATCCACAAGGATGAAATCCTCGTCGTATTCCGGATCGATCCGCAGCCCGGAGGTCTCCTCGCAGGCGAGAATTCGAATGATTCAGACGATGGAGTGAAAAGTATGCAACATTGTAGGCGGCGTAATCTCACCCCTGTTATCCAACATCATGCTGCACGAATTCGATGTGTGGATGGAGAAGAACTACCTGAGCAAGAAAGTGCGGAAGGATCGGTGGGCGTGGAACTTCGCAATTCTCAAGCAGCGTCCGATTACTGTTCGAGAAAACCGGCAGTGGAAACCAGCTATTGCCTACTGTCGGTATGCAGATGACTTTGTGATTGTGGTTAAAGGCACGCGTGAACATGCCGAGACAGTACGTGAAGCATGTCGCGGGTTCCTCGAAGGCGAACTGAAGCTCACACTGAATATGGAGAAGACCCATATTACGCACGTGAACGACGGCTTTGTCTTCCTCGGTCACCGCATCATCCGCAAGCGTGGGGCACGCGGTCGCATGCGACCTGTGACAACCATTCCGTGGGAGAAGTATCGGGGCTTTGCCGGGCGGCTGGTCACACAGCTGTCGGGCAACTACAGCATGAACCGGATGGACCTGATGGAAAGCCTGAACCGGCAGCTTGGCGGCTGGGCTGCCTTCTATCAATACACCGACTTTACGGCCACCATATTTAGAAAGCTGGACCGGGTTGTATTCTGGAAATTCGGATATTGGCTTGCGCGCAGGTATCGGCGCGGCTTCAGGTCGCTAATGCGCGACCATATCCGGGCGCCAGAGCCGGGCAAGGCCACGACATGGATGTTGCAAGGCCAGAATAGCCGGGGTTGGTATGGGGCGGTGGCGCTTCGGCGTCTTGTTACCAGTCGCAAGGGCCGTTTCACCTGGCGCACCCCGATGGAAAATCCGTACATCATGCGCGATGAAACACGCAGCACCATTGAGTCGCGCTATGCCGATGTCGCCTTTGCTATGAGCAACACTTGAATGGAGAGCCGGATGCGCTGAAAGGCGCAAGTCCGGTTCGGGGAGGAGAGGCAGGGAAATAGTTCGACTACGCCCTGTCTCTTACTCCACTACCGACCCGCGTCGGGTTTCTGTATCTGGCCGTCGTGCTTGATGTATTCAGCCGGCGTATCGTGGGCTGGGCAATGTCTAACCATCTGTACACCGAACTGATGCTACGCGCACTGGACATGGCATTGTTGCAGCGGCGGCCCGTGGGCGTGATCCATCATTCGGACCAGGGGTGTCAATATACGTCGATTGCCTTCGGACGCCGCTGCCGCGAGGCAGGCGTGCAGCCATCGATGGGCACCGCAGGCGACGCCTATGACAATGCGATGTGCGAGTCGTTCTTCGGCACGCTCGAAGCCGAGCTGCTCATGCGCGAACACTTCGATACCCATGATCAGGCCAGGCGGCGCATCTTCTCCTTCCTGGAGGGCTGGTACAACGTACGCCGCCTGCACAGCAGCATCGGTTATCGCGCACCGCTCGAATTCGAAAGCCTGCATGCGCAGGAGCAAACGCCATCGCAGTGCGGGTTGCCCACCGCCGGGCAGCGTCACGGTCGTGACAGGCGACCCGCCGCCCGGCCGTGGACAACCCGAGATCCAGCAAGCCATGGAGGATCAACAACACATTAAACCCAACTGCAAATCTGTCCGTCCAACCGGGTCAACCTCACATAACAGCTGTAGACGGGTGCGTCGGCGCCGAGTGGCAACGCGCCCTGGCGATGGCGGTGAGAACCGCCGTGGTATCACCGGCGGCGACCGTACAGCGGCTGGGCGCGCGCTGGCCATCACCCAGTGAGAGCTTCCAGTTCTTCTCGCCCAGTTCAAAAGCCATGTACAGGCGGCCACCTGCCGTCGTATTCTGCCCACGGGGGGCTGTGTCAGGCGTATCCATTTGCGTGCTCCTTCGGAGAAAACGAGTGTGCAAGTCCCGTTTTACTCCAGTCGGGCTTTCTGTCGCTGCCCTCCCACATAGCTTCCCAAGGCCGGCAATCGTCCCCGGTGTTCCGGAAGAAACGACGATGCGCTATAACACAGGCGGCAGCGCCCCGATGACCGGCAGATCACTGGTGCCCGCATGCGACGTCACTAGACGCCGCGTGACGAGCCCGGCACATAGCATGGTCCGGGAATCGTCGGTGACATTGGTGAGCGGCGCGAGCTGCATCCCGTTTGAGAGATCGAGTCGATTCAGACGCTTCCCCCTGGCGCTGCCCTGAACCAACCAGCCGGGAGCACGCCATGGCCATGCGCAAGCGGGAAGACGATGAGGTGTATCCAAACGCCGCCGGGATCGATGTGGGCGCGTCCAGCCACTGGGTGGCAGTCCCCCGGACGGCTGATGACCAGCCCGTGCGTGAATTCGGCGCCACGACATGCGAGCTGCACGCGATGGCCGACTGGCTGCTTGCGTGCGGCGTCGATACCGTGGCGCTCGAATCCACCGGGGTGTACTGGATCCCGGTCTACGAGGTGCTCGAGCAGCGCGGCCTGGCGGTCTGGCTCGTTGATGCGCGCCAGATGAAGTATGTCCCCGGCCGCAAGAGCGGCGTGCAGGACTGCCAGTGGCTACAGAAGCTGATGAGTCTCGGACTGCTGCGCGCGGCCTGGCGGCCTGCCGGCGAAGTCTGCGTGGTGCGTGCAGTAGTGCGGCAGCGTGAGCTGCTGCTCACCGAACAGGGCAGCTGGATACAGCGCATGCAGAAGGCGCTGGTGCAGATGAACCTGCAGCTCACCGAGGTACTCACTGACGTGATGGGCGTGACCGGGCAGGCCATCATCCGCGCCATCGTCGCCGGCGAACGCGACCCGAAAGTGCTTGCGCGCTTCCGCCATAAACTCGTCAAGGCCAGTGCTGATGACGTCATCAGCGCGCTGACTGGCAACTGGCGCGAGGAACACCTGTTCGTGCTCGGGCAGGCGCTGGCGATGTTCGACAGCCTCGCCCAGCGCATCCTCGAGTGCGACACCAGGATCGAGGCGCTACTGGTACCGCTGGGGCGTCACAACGTCGAGCTGGCCGGGCCGGACAAGAAGCGCCAGAAGAACACCCCACGGTTCGACGCCCGCACGGCGCTCGCGCGCTGGGCGTGCGTTGACCTTACGCGCATCAACGGCCTGTCCGTGGCAACCGTGATGACAGTCCTTTCCGAGATTGGCCCGGACCTGAGCCGCTTTGCCAATGTCAAGCACTTCTGCTCGTGGCTACGCCTCTGTCCCGCCACGAAAATCAGCGGCGGCAAGACCCTGTCTTCCGGCACCCGACCCTCTGCCAACCGCGCCCGGCAGGCGCTGAAAATGGCAGCGATGAGTTTGTCGCGAAGCGATTCGGCGCTCGGTGCGTTCTACCGGCGGTTGTGCGCGCGTATGGACAAACCGCGCGCCAACACCGCGGTGGCCTACAAGCTCGCTCGCATGGTGTACTTCATGCTCACCCGCGGTGAAGCGTTCGTCGACCAGGGGCAGCAGCGTTACGAGGAACAGCAAAGGCAGCGCAGCATCGCGGCCCTCAGGCGACGTGCCTCCGCCCTCGGATTCCAGCTCCAGCCAAACGCACCCACTCCCTGAAAACCAAGCTTGTCCACACGGTTTCTTGAGAGCATCTAGGTGTCGTTCCGGACGCGGATATTCCGCTGCTTAACGCTTGACTTCCATTGCAATTATGCGTGGCAAGAGTCGATCGAACTCGCGTTTGACGATCTCATAACACTCGCACGCCCGCGCCTCGAGTCCAGTTCGATCGAGAATCCTGACACGGCCACGGCTGTGATGGATGAGGTCGGCTTCGCAAAGCTTGCCGGCCGCCTCAGTCACACCTTCGCGGCGCACGCCAAGCATGTCGGCAATCAGTTGATGCGTGACGTGCAAATCGCTTGTGCCCGAGCGGTCGATGTCAACCAGCAGCCACCGGCACAGTTGCTCGTCCAGTCGATGCAGCCTGTTGCACGCCGCCGTTTGTGCGACCTGTGTCAGAAGAACCTGCATGTACAACAACATCAGCGAGCGCAAAGTCGCACAATGGCGCAACGCTTCGCGCAGTGCATTTGAGCTAATTCGATAAGCAAAACCTCCGCATTGAGCCTGAACGCTGGCTGCCATGGTGTCTCCACCTGTCAGGATCGGTACGCCCGTCGTGCCGTCCCTGCCGATCGCGGCGATTTCCACCGAACTGCCGTTTTCCATGGTCTGCAGAAGAGAGACAATCGCAGTGACCGGAAAATAGGTGGTACGTATCAGCTCACCTGATTTCGACAGCAGTTGACCCGGACTCAACTCAACGAGTTCAAGCCGAGGAATCAGCGCTTCCAATTCATGCGTTGGGAGCGTCTCTAGCAGACGGTTACCACGGCGGTATGACTGACATGTCGTCATCATTTCATTTACCTAAGTGTCGCTGGCTTGCGTATGGCAAGCCGCCACTCGAATCGAGGAGGAAATGACGGTTCGCTTCCCTCACGCGCGCTGTCGGCAAACAGAAGCGGTAATGGAGACGCTCAAAGGTTGCACGGATCATCGTGTGCCTTAATCTCGCAGTGCGAGCATAACCGGCAAAGAATGTCGCAGCAATGGCACGGGCGGATTAGCCCGCACGATCGGCGGAATTGAGAGGACTTATTTGCGTTGAACGTTCGTTCCTGGGTAGTACGCGCAAGCCGTTTTTTGTAGTAGATCGCTGGAGAAGTCGACGTCAGCCGAAAGGTCGACCGAGCGCAGTTTGAAATTACAATATGTCTGATTTATCAAGGGTATCCGTCGTCGCCCGCTGGCGAGATCATTTCAGATTCTCCCGCAATGGCCTTTGCCTAGCGCTACCAGAATGCCAATTCAGAATCCGCCCGCCGGCATCACTGTGAAAGGCCCAGACGCCATCGGCTCGTCCGGTGAATGCGCCTTCGGCCCGTGCGCAGCCGCCGGGGAAAAGCGCTGTAACCCAGTGGTTGTTGCACTACAGCAACCATCAAACGATCACGCGGCCGCGTCGCATTTAGAAGTACAACGACGAGTAGCAGATTAATAAACGCAGTCTGCTGCCTGAATCGCGCCGCGAAGAGCAGTCTTCAATTCTTATGCCGCGCTTGGGGAGCGCGACCCTCGCGTCACCAGGCCATCTGAAATACGCCCACGGCGTCGCGCAAGATCGTCGCCTGCTCTTCCAGCGATTTCGCCGCCGCAGCCTCTTCTTCGACGAGCGCCGCGTTGTGTTGCGTGACTTCGTCGATCTGCGAGATGGCCTGGTTGACCTGCTCGATGCCGTCGCTCTGTTCGAGCGCGGAGGCCTCGATCTCGTTCATCACGCCGGTCACGCGCTCAACGGCACTCATGGCTTCATGAATCGTCTTCTGCGCGCCGGACATGTGTCGTCTCGCTGGTGGACCGGCTGGTGCATCGCGCGGAAGTCGTCGCGATCGAAGGCGAGTCGTACCGGGTGAAGGAAGCACGTGAGCGGGCCGAACTACGCGAAGAAACGCACCGAGGCCCGGGCGGAGAAGAAGAAATCATGAACGCCCTCATCCATCTGCCTTCGGGCATCAGCGACGGACTCGACTTCATGATCGACAGGAACTGGTCTCCTGCGCAGGCGCTCGCCGTGGTTGAGCTCCTCGCAGATCTGCAGGCGCGAATCTGGATGCACTACCAGGTCGAACTGCATGAGTTGATCCGCGAGCAGCGCGTACTTCCCGACCATCCTCATCCGAGCGACATGGATCCATTCTGACTACGGCCTCGCACCCCCTGGGGGCCAGATGGCCCCACGTTGTTGACTCTTTTACTCAACCTTGCGCCGCTGCACCAGCACGTCGGCCTGCTTTTGCAGGGCGAGCGCTAGCGTTTTTTTTGGCAGTGCAACGCGTCCATTGTGAAGACCCGCCCCTGTAGCCCGAGCGATTCGATCAACGCCTGCGCGGCCGGAATCTCATTGGATTTTTCCGCCACCTCGACATGTCCCGGCACAATCAGGCCCTGTTGATCAAAGGCCGAAACGATATGCCGGGCCGTCATATCCTCCAAACGTGAGGCGCTGCCGCGCAGCGCCTTGCCGTCCAGCGCGATGAACTGCCGCCCCGGCGGCGCGCAAACCTGTTTCTGCGCGAAAGCACGCACTGTGCTTTCCAGATCGTCCTCGTCGAGCTGGAGCAGAAATTTCCGGATGCCCACCCAGCTCGGCGCCTTGCGCCAGTCCGTACCGAACAGCTCGTTCAGCTGTGCACGCCGCTCGCCAATGAACACCTCGATCGTCCTCAGCGAATTCGCGCCTGCCATCAGCGACATCACGATCGCACACAGCAGCGGCTCCAGCGCGTAGCGCTTGCCCTGCGCCCGCCGTGCGTCACGCAGCTCCGAAAATACGCCTCCGAATATCATCCGTGTTCCCGCCGTCTTGTTTGGACGGTCACAAAGTTAACACGGACGAACGGAAGTTAACAACCCTGGTCAACCAACAAGCCGGCGGTCGAGCCCGTCAGGCGTGTTGACGGGCGGGCAACCGACTTGGAAAACGCCTGATTCGGGACAAGCCTTTAGATCTGACCGGCTGTCACCTTCAGGTCGCGATGTGTCGCTTTTTTGCTACACTAGCGCGCACACTCTTGCCAGCTGGCTTATTTGTATGTTTGAATTAAGCCATTGCAGCACATGTTTTAAAAATAGCCCTTCACTGGGCATGACTCACCGGTTCCCGCCTGTTGCTCGGTGGACGAATTGTAATATGATTGGCACGATGGACACTTTTGCCCATCCTTGCGAAATAAACGAGTGGTCGCGGTTCATCTGACGGTCACGGATCATAAAAGCAAAAGCTGTGCTGTTACGGCTGGATGACCATCAAGATTGCAACAGCATGCCGGCGAGTTTGCGTGCGCCGAACCTGTCTGCACTAATTTTCTCAGCAAAATGGACGTGAGAGACACAGCCATGTGGCTCTTCAACCGTCCAGACGTGAATCTTGGGTAGCAGCCGGGCCGCATGCACATGTGGCGGGCACGCATCGTTATGGCTGGAGCGATCCTGCCTGACAGCGTATCTATAGAACTCTCCAGACCGCCTGCGTCAGCCGCAAGGTTGCACTGCTTGCTGCGGTCGATAAACTCTCCGCTTTAAACCGTCGGTATCACGTTGGGTGTGGCCCATAGCCGCGGCCCGGATGGTCATACGTTGCTGCATGTCACCGCTTTTGCGGTAACGCGACTGACCGTCCGGCTGCCTCAGCTTCGAGCCCCGCCTTGCACCCAGCGTCTTCATGCCGTTACTGGCATTTCTCCGAGCCCTGTCGCACGCAATCACTCCTCTCAGGACACGTTGTGTGCGTTCCCGTGCGGATGTCTCGCACGCACCCGCGGCTCCCTCCGACCCCCAAGCAGACATTGCACTGAGAATCTCAAACCGGATCTCGCCGGTTCTCCCAACTTAACTCCAGATTCCCCTGCACATCAGCTACCCATCACCAGCAACCGCAATCCCCGCACGGCAGTGCGCTCCCCCGCAACTCGGGGAGCGCCATCTCTGCCATTGGCACCCGCGGCCCCAGAGCAAATACGCACGACCTTCGCGCACCTGAACTGCATCTGTTTCCCGCTGGGTGGGTGAGTGTTCCCAACCAGCGCTGCCCCGGATCGCCTGATGACCACTTGCACGCTGCCTTGCCCGCTTCACCCGCTTCACCCGCTTCACCCGCTTCACCCGCTTCACCCGCTTCACCCGCTTGACAAAAGTCTCAAGCACACCCCAGTGCCCCATGCAATGCATGGGATTGCTGACCGCCCGAGGCGCCTTTCTCGGTAAGGATGCGCATGGGCGCGTCCGCACACTTTTTGACAGGAGCAGAACAATGAGCTGGTACTCCAACTATTTGCATGAGATCGGATGTGGCAAGCGCAGAACCCAGGGCGCATTTGCAAGCCTTCGAAATTCGATGTGCGAAGCCGGGGCATTCGCCCGCTTCATGCGGACCCTGGATATCAAGCCGAAGCGCGTCAAGGACACCCCCGCATTCGCGATTTTCCTGTATATCCAGCACTGTGTCGCACGCGGCGTTGCGCCCGGCACCGTGCGCAACACCGCCACGGAGCTGCGGTGCGCGCTCAGGCGCGCTGGTCGCAATATTGACTACCTGACGAACTCGGCCATGGGCCTTTCGTCGCGCGACCGCAATGGGCAGAAAAGGGCATTAATGCCATCTGAAGTCGATGCCTTTGTCGCCCGCGCCGCGCGCCTGAACACGGGCTTCGCACTGCTGATCATGCTGCAGCGTCTGCTGGGACTACGCCGGCTTGAAGGGCTGCGCAGTGCACCGGATCTTCAACTCTGGCTTGACCGCATCACTGCCGGCAGCCACACCGTGTCCGTCACCCGCGGCGCAAAGGGCGGCAGGCCGCGAACAGTCACCATCCTCATGCAACGCCGCGAACAAACGATCCATGTACTGCATTCCGCTGTCGAGTACTGCAACGCAAATGGTGGCCGACTGATCACGGGCCGTCGCAACTCCCTTGAGAGCGCCCTGAACAGACTGAAGGCACTCTACACCGCCATTGGCATGACAGGACAGACGTCCTCACATGCAGCGAGGTATACATACGCGCAAGACAAGGCCCTTGAATATATCCAAAGCGGCATGGAGGAGCATGCGGTACTCGTTCATGTGAGCGCGGACCTTGGTCACGGACCGTCCCGTCAATCTTTCACGGCTCGCGTGTATCTGCGCGGAATTCTCTCGCATTTCTCGAGAATCATGCAGGGAAGCCGTTTTATGGGTTGCGCAAGATACCTGGACGAAGTCCTGAACGACCAGCGGAGTCCGAATTCTACCGAGAAGACGCGCAGAAAATCTCGCTGGGGAAAAAAGTGAAACCGGTAAGTGATAGTGCGCGCGTGCGATGCCATATCGATGTCAATTTATATTATATGGAATCCTCTTCAAGCGAAATCAGACATACCCCACTGACAGCACCCCAGTTCGCTTTCCTGAAAACGACGCACCGATCATTAGCGTGATTACCTTGACCTTACCAATCACGTTCACGCGACGCACCCCAACCCAAGGAGCCTATTGCCATGCATTACCCTGAGCTGACACAGCAGATCGCCCGCATTATCAACGCTTACTCGCGTGACGGCCAGTTCGCCCGGCTGATGGATCCCGCATGGGAGATCTTTGAAGCGTTTATCGCAAGTCAGCACGCCGCTGACCTGAAAAGCCTGGATGAAATCCCGACGTCGCTTTTTGGGCCGTTCGTCGCCCACTGCAAGGCCTCGCAGATGCCCGACTCGCAGCTTTTCATGGTTCTCGCCGCGTTGCGCACGCTGCTGATCGTCGCAGGTCGCGATCAGCGCGATCTTGCTGGCCTCGTCGCCCCGCGCAAGCGCAAACGAGTGAAAAACGCCGACGGCGGTACCTATCAGTTTGGATATTTCCCCAAAGACGCTGGCGCAATCCCGGAAAACGTTGCGACGGACACCAGGAGGAACAGCTCGAACGATCAACCTCACTAGCGATGAAAAGCGATGACTATGGCTACCCACACAGCAGGACCGCCATGAAAAGCGGCACCGCCAATTCCAGCTCGCGGGGGCCGCCAGGCCCGATGGCTGTCGACAGCGCTGCATTAAAACGACGTCCCAACGAATACATTGACCATCGCTGCGCCCCCAGCCAGAAGGGGCGGGAGCCGGCGTCAGGTCTGTTGCCAACAATCCAACTTACCCACTGCCACAGATGGAACGACAATACATTCTTCTAACCGCACCGACCACGACCAATAACCTCGAAACGACCTGCTCACTCGCACAGGCACATTTTGGCGGGCAAGTAATAGCCGTCGGCAATCAGCGTGGCAGCACCGCAAATGCTGAACCCGACACACATCGCTTCACCCCGGCTCGCTTCGACGAAAGCTACAGGAAGCTTAGCTGCACATCCGGCCGCGCTATCCTCTGCGTTGCCCCCGCCGGCTTCGACGCGCTGTGTGAATTTGCACGCCAAACACCCGGAACGCTCGGCGACCTTCACAGCATCATCATCACACTCACCCCTCGCGCAGAATCCCAGAGTGGCGCAATCACACAGATCGCGAAGCTGACCGAAGCGGGCATGATGCCTGAACAACTGCGCATTCTGCGCACCGGCGTCCCGGCCATGAAGTCGGGGCACGAGAGCACGGAGTGGTTCGAGATCCTCGATAGCTACCTCGCCCAGAATCCACAATTCGTGAACTGCAACGCGAACGCCGTCATACAGGAATCCACTGTAGTCTCTGCACTGGAGCGGGCCCACTTTGCGATCGGTGACGCCATGCGCGAGTCCGTCAACTATGAGACGTTGCTGGCTGATGCTCATAGCCAGGGCGCGGGCGAGGGTGAACTAGCCGGGCTGGTCGACCGGATGATTCTCCAGAGGCGATTCCAGGCACTCAAGCCCGCACTCACGCGAGCGCTCGAGATGGTGCTGCCGCAGGCCATCCCGTCTGTGGCCTCCCACGAGCAAGCTGGCGAAGAACGGGCTGCCAAAGCAGCCGCCAGCGAAGTCGTGCCGGAGTCGACATCGTCGGGGCACTTCGCCGACGAACCACTGGGTTTCAAGCCGGTGTAGTTCCGCTGACTTACCGGGGCGAGACATGTGAAGTGGGCACGTGCGCCCGCAAAGATGAAGCAAATCCGGAGCGCGCGATTTTGCCGCCCTCCGGATTACGGCTGACACTTGTACTGCCACACCAGCTGACCCACAGGGATTGCCCGCAAAACGTTGCTCGTCCACCGCGATCATCTTTGATGAGCTCGTGGTGGACGCCGACAATCATGATGGCAAGACAACCCGGCATGCAGCTTGGCGCTATCCGTCGGGGCGCTATCCGTCAGGGGCCGCCTCATCGAGGTCCTCCACGTCAACCCGGATCCCGGGACGCGCAGGAACGGCGCCATGGATGGGCGATCGTGAAAGGTGCACGGTAAGCTGGTATTGAAAATGAAGATGCGGCATGCGTATGCGATGGATCGCAGTATGGACGACGCAGAATGAAAATTCAGCAAGAGATAGGCGGAAGGATTCATATGACCATCCGCCCACACCGTCTCGGGTGTGGGCATAACGCGGGTGGCAGACTACAACCTATTTTTTCCTACGCAGCCATCGCGTGACGACGACCAGCGGCTGCACGCAGTCAAGGAATACCGCAAGACATTCTGTCCAGAAGACATGCCGGTAGAAACCAAATTTTCGCATGTGTATTTTCTCGCTTGAGTTGGTGAAAATGTTGCGCACTACGGCCGCTAACGGATCTGACCGTTGCACATCTTCTCGCAGCGCTCCAGACAATCGTGCGGCACCACGTCCGACGCTGGCAATGTGGGAGGGGAATGTACAATCCATAACACTATGGCGACGACACCACTGCTTAATGTTGCTGTCACGATGGCGAGCAATGGGAGATCGATATCACCGCTATCGGATGGGAAGACACATTCAACCAGTTTTCTTAATAAATTCATTCGGATTCCATTTTATTGAGAATGAAAATGAGACTATTGCGCGGCACAACAGACGGACAGCAGCCGCAACCTCAGTCTCCCTCATGAATAACTGAGTGCAAGCTTCATCACGAACGCGTGTCGCCGGAAACTCGATAGGCAGGTTGGCGGGTTAAAATAACCCTGGTCTTTACGACTGTTCGCCAGGGCGCGCATTACCGGGATCGAGGCTTGATGCAACCCATCACGAGAACGACCCGCTCGCCCCAGGAGCGGCGCCAGTATGTGCGAAAAATGGCGGTATCCACATTTGCAATAGCTCTCCTCTGAGGTGCCAGTCCGGAAAACACCATCAACCTCAATGAATCCGCCCGAAGGCAGCCTTCCGTCCGCCCCGAGCGCCTCCTATTCCAGGTGGATGATCGGCACACCCATCGATTCATTCAAATCTGGAGGGCGAGTATTGCGACACTACGCGAATGCCCCCAAAACCAAATGCATAACACGCATCACGCTCAAGGTCGATGATTTACTCATCGCTAAGCATTCCTACGTTTCGACTGACCAGAAACCTGTCGCGACCAAGACATGTTGCAATCGTGTCGGCTGGCACAGCTCCCTCTTCGCGAAGCAGTGTGATGATCTCCAGACGCGCGGGGGCTAACATCGCCAGCAAGTGTTCTGTGTCTTATAAAAAACAAATTCAGGTCGCGAGGTCGATCATCGCGAAAAGCGGTGGTGGGTAGATTAATTGTGCCCAAGGGCGCACAGGCGACGGTGAGAAAACTCATGGTCACGCCTTCGCGCAAAAGAATCGGGGCTAGCCGCAGGGTCTCGAGCGACCAAGGTCGAAGTGCTGCACGGCATTTGAATCAATGTGTCCAGGGGTCCTTCGTCACGCTGATCGGCTCAAGGAGCCGGCAAACCGGCGACGATGAATGATATTGACATCTCCGGCAGGCTCCGGTCGAGCGGCGGCGAGATCGAAATGGGAGTGCACGCCGCCTCGAAATGGATCACGCGCGGAACTCGCGTCGTGACCCGGGCTCACGTATTCGCAGGAAGGCCGGTGCCGTTTGAGCCGATGAATGTAACCAGCAAGTGATCCGTGGCGCACTCCCGCGTGTGGCCTGAGCGCGGTGACGCGGACACGGATCCGAAGCACTAGTGTCCCGAGTTAAAAATTCATTGCCTTATTTGCGTTGTGTACTAACCTGGGTTGCAGGGTTCGCAAATAAGCGAGGCGACGATGAGAGGAAGACCGAAGGCGCCACTGGTCTTGAGTGAAGCGGAGCGCGAACAGCTCACGGCGCTGACAATGCGGCGCAAGACCGCGCAGGCGCTGGCCTTGCGCGCACGCATTGTGCTGGCCTGCGCCGAGGGCATCGACAACAGGACGGTCGCGACAAGGCAGCGTGTCACCTCGCATACGGTTTCGAAGTGGCGTTCGCGATTCATCAATCACCGCGTGGACGGGTTGCTCGATGCACCGCGCCCGGGAGCACCGAGGACGATCGAGGACTCCCAGGTAGACGCGCTCATTGCACGCACGCTTGAGTCCGTGCCCGCGGGAGCGACCCACTGGAGCACACGCACAATGGCCCGCGAGATGGGGCTGTCGCAGACGGCCGTGACGCGGATATGGCGTGCCTTCGGGCTTCAGCCACACCGGCAGGAGACCTTCAAGCTCTCCAGCGATCCATTGTTTGTGGACAAGGTGCGCGATATCGTTGGGCTGTATCTGGACCCACCGCTCAAGGCCATGGTGTTGTGCGTGGACGAGAAGAGCCAGATCCAGGCGCTGGACCGCACCCAGCCTATGCTGCCGCTGGCCCCGGGCATCCCTGAGCGACGCACGCACGACTATATGCGCCACGGCACGACCACACTGTTCGCGGCGCTGGACATCTCTACGGGCGAAGTCATTGGCGAGCTGCATCGACGTCATCGCAGCAGTGAGTTCCTGCAGTTCCTGCGCACCATCGAGGCCAACGTGCCTCCCCAACTGGACGTGCATCTGGTGATGGACAACTACGGTACGCACAAGACCTCCTCGATCAATACCTGGCTGGCTCGCCATCCGCGTTTTCATGCGCCTTTCACCCCGACCTCTGCTTCGTGGATTAACCAGGTCGAACGATGGTTTGCCACGCTCAGCGAGACATACATCCGCCGTGGCACTCATCGCTCCACCCGGCAACTCGAACAGGCTATTCGCCAATACATCCAGATCAACAACACTGATCCGAGACCTTTCAACTGGACCAAATCGGCCGACGACATTCTCGCCAGCGTCAAGCGATTTTGTCTGCGAATTTCTAACTCGGGACACTAGAGAGTCGATCTGTTTCCGAGCCTGAACGGCCGGCCCGTTAGCGGGCACTTACTCCCGGGGGCAAGCCGCAGAAGCGGACGATGACGCGTGATTATGCTGAACCGAATTTTCCACTACTCGATGAACCGTCTCGATTGAGGTCGCACCAACGCTCGTCGAAAAAACTTTTCGCACCACTGCGAATCTCAAAAAGCCAGGGTGGCACGAAATCGCGGCTCCAAAAATCCGGCACTGCCGGGCTCAATGCGCACGATTTCGGTTGTGCGCTCAAGAACAGCATGATCGCCGAGTATCGCTGGGCAAGGGAGTTGCGCACTTGTCCTTTGGTGACGGTGGCTTTTCTGGAAACGCGTTAGTGCGGCTTTGTAGGTCAGACGCTAATCCTCTACCCGAAACGCCGTAACTGCATCCCGCAACGCAACCGCGTGCTCTTCCAGCGATTTGGTCGCAGCAGCAGCCTCTTCGACGAGCGCGGCATTGTGCTGTGTGACCTCGTCAATCTGTGAGACCGCCTTGTTGACCTGTTCAATCCCGTCGCTCTGTTCGAGCGCTGACGCCTCGATCTCATTCATGACGCCCGTGACGCGTTGAACCGCGTCCATGGCTTCGTGAATCGTCTTCTGT
Organism: Paraburkholderia sp. RL17-337-BIB-A; assembly: GCF_046025895.1. Classification (NCBI taxonomy): domain Bacteria; kingdom Pseudomonadati; phylum Pseudomonadota; class Betaproteobacteria; order Burkholderiales; family Burkholderiaceae; genus Paraburkholderia; species Paraburkholderia sp. RL17-337-BIB-A. The sequence continues at coordinate 3,660,361 of NZ_JARESY010000001.1, forward strand.
GCGTCGGAGACGAGCGATGCCCCCTGCTGTACCTTGGAGGCCGATTCGCCGATCAATTCCTTGATCTCCTTCGCAGCCGAGCCGGAGCGCTGCGCGAGGCTACGCACTTCTGAGGCGACAACGGCAAAGCCGCGCCCCTGTTCCCCCGCGCGAGCTGCTTCGACGGCCGCGTTCAAGGCGAGGATATTGGTCTGAAACGCAATCCCCTCGATCATGCCGATGATTTCGGCCACCTTCTTCGACGACTCGCTGATCCCATTCATCGTCTCAGTGACACGCGACACCACGGCGCCACCACGCGTCACCGTATCTAACGCACCCTGCGCTAACAAGTTCGCCTGCTTCGCGTTGTCGGCATTCTGCTTCACGGTCGCCGAGAGCTGCTCCATGCTCGCCGCGGTCTGTTGAAGTGCCGCCGCCTGCTGCTCGGCGCGTGACGACAGGTCAGCGTTGCCCGAGGCGATCTCGTTAGCGCCTTGTGTAATCGCCGTCGTGCTGCCGCGCACCTTGGATACCGCCTCGACGAGGCCGTCGCGCATCTTCGTCAATGCGCTGAGTAACTGGCCCATCTCGTTGCGCGACTTGCTTTTGATGGAGATCGTCAGATCGCCCGCGGCAATGCGCTCGAAGTGTTTAATGGTTGCATTGACCGGCTTGATCACCGCAGCAGACAAACCGACCCGCGCCATCACGCCGATCACGATAGAAATCGCGCCGATCCCCGCGAATAGCAGCGTAGCCAGTTGGAACTGCTGGGCTCCCGTCTCAGCCTGCTTGCGTTGGCTTTCCGTCTGCAAGCGCTGCAGCGTGTCGATGGCCTTCGAATAGGTCGCGTAGAAGGCGTTCGCCGTTTCGCCCTGGATGTTGCGGAAGGTATTGAAATCGAAGTCGGTCAGCGCCTTGAATTCAGGCTCAATTGCCTTATCGACGAGCGCGCTGCGCGCCTGCTCGACGTTCTGCGCGAGCTTCTTTTCGTCTTCGCTAGCGAACGGGCCAGCCATGTAGTTGGCAAAGTCGGATCTTCGCGGAAAAGTGTGATGGTTTTTCATGATCAAAACGTCGGAGAACCGATCTGGGAAAGGGTTTGCGCGTCTTGATGGCCTCGCGAAATCGGGCATGATTTCGCGATGGCTACTTCACGCAAACTCAAGCGTCTTTCCGACGCATACCGGTTCGACGGTTTCCGTCCTTGCGAAGCGCTGCGCGGTGTCTTCGGTGATCGCATGGCACGCGTCGTCACGCTGGTTCGGCGCTCAAAAAAACGGCCTGCAAGGGATGTGGTCGACGGTGCTCGATCCACGATCGCAGGGTGCGTCGCGTTCGAGATCTGCCGAACGGCGATGTACGGATTTACCTCGAACTCGAAGCTCGTCGGGTCCGCTGTCGATGCGATGGCAGCGTGAAAGGCGAACGACTGAGCTTTCTGGCGGACAACCCTCACTACACGAAGCGCTTCGCGTGGTACGTCGGTCGTCGCTGTCGCGAGAGCACGGTCAAGGACGTGGCTGACGAACTGCAATTGCACTGGCACACGGTCAAGGACCTCGAGATGCAGTACATGCGGGCGCAGCTGGAGCGGTTCGGCACGCCCGGGCCGAAGGTAATCGGTATCGACGAGCTTTCGATTGGCAAGGGACAGACGTACCGCATTGTTGTGAGCGACCTGATACGGGGCCGTGCGATCTGGTTCGGTGGCGAAGATCGAAAGGAGGCCAGCATGCATCAGTTCTATGACTGGCTTGGCGAGAAAAAGGCCCGCGGCATCCGGATTGTCGTGATGGACATGTGGCGGCCGTTTTAAAACGTCGCGCAGGAACGCGTGCCGCATGCGGCCATCCTGTACGACAAATTCCACGTCATAAAGCAGCTCAACGAAGCCCTGGATGAAGTGCGCAAGAGCGAATACGCTCGCCTGCAAGGCGAGCAGCGGCGCTACATCAAAGGCCAGAAGTACGTTCTGCTCAGTCATCGCGAGAACCTGTCGATGGAAGGCAGGGACTCCTTGAAAACGCTTCTCGCAGCGAACCGACGTCTGAACACCGCGTACCTGCTCAAGGAGTCGTTCGGGCAGTTGTGGGACTACGAGCGCGAAGGCTGGGCACGTCGCTTCTTCGAGAATTGGAAATCCAGCCTGAGGTGGCAGCGTTTGAAGCCGTACGAGAAGTTTGCCGCGATGGTCGAGCGTCATTGGGACGGGATTGCTTCCTATTGCAAGCCAGAGAACAAGGTGCCGCTCGGCTTCGTTGAGGGACTCAACAACAAGATTCGGGTCATCCAACGACGCGCGTACGGATTGCGAGATGAGGAGTATCTGCGCCTGAAGATCCTCACTTGCATGCTGCCTCGAATCTGAAAAATGGCGATTTTTCATCACACTTTTCCGCGAAGACCCGCAAAGTCTTTGTTCGACTCGACCAGCACCTTATGCGCGGCCGGCAACAGGTCGTCGGTCTGCTTGCCCACGCTGAAGAGCGTCTGATAAGAGCCGAGCGCGAGCTGCACTTGCAGCAGCTTCTCGGAACTGGCCTTCAGATGCGACAGCGCCACGGCGCTGTGCTGCGTTTCGTCGAGGCTGCTATTCGCGAGTTTGAGCGCGCCATAGCCGACGCCGATCACGGTCAGCAGGAAAACGACGAATACACTGATCACTAGCGTCAGGCCGCCACGAATGGTGATGTTGTTAAGCATTGGTTCTCCGGAACGTCTCATTGATCGGCGGCGAACCCCGTGATGCATCGGCGATCGTCTTTTTCGCCGGCAACTTACACTTCGCCGAAACCAAGTTAACGGCCCTCGCGGGACCTCCCCGCATAGGTGGAATCCATGACAGGCATGGCTTTGCGGGCTGTTAAAGCTTCACTATCTGGGATTTTTCTCACACTTGATGCAAATGCGGCTTTTCAGGACGGCATGCGTTTCGTTTGTATAATTCGGCGTCTTCGCTCAGGCCCACTTTCATGCTTAGTTTTGCGCTCGGCTTCCTCGTTTCACTGCTGATCACGCTGTTGATCGTGCGCTATGCGCATCTGCATGAAAAATTCTCCACCGATACCGATCTGGCCGGCGTGCAGAAATTCCATGCGCGCCCGGTGCCGCGCATCGGCGGGACCGGGATTCTGGTCGGCCTGATCGTGTCCGCCGTGCAGTTGCATCATGCCTATCCCGCGGTGTCGGGCGGCATCTTGGGGCTGATCGCGTGCGGCATGCCGGCGTTCGGCTCGGGATTGGTCGAGGATCTGACCAAGCGCGTGTCGCCCCTCGCGCGGCTCGTTTGCACGATGGCGGCTGCCGCTCTCGCCTACTTCCTGCTGGATATCGCCGTCACCCGTATCAGCGTGCCGCCTTTGGACTTTCTGCTGTCTTATGCGGTGATCTCCTGCGCGGTCACGGTGCTCGCCGTCGCGGCACTCGCCAACGCGATCAATATCATCGACGGCTTCAACGGCCTTGCCTCGATGGTCGCGTTCATGATGTTCGCGTCGCTCGCTTACGTGGCGTTCCAGGTGTCCGATCCGATCGTGCTGTCGGCGTCGTTCATGATGATGGGCGCGGTGCTCGGCTTCTTCATCTGGAATTTCCCAGCGGGACTGATTTTCCTCGGCGACGGCGGCGCGTATTTCATCGGCTTCATGCTCGCCGAGTTGTCGATCATGCTCGTGATGCGCAATCGGGATGTGTCGGCGTGGTATCCGGTGCTGCTTTTCATGTACCCGATCTTCGAGACCTGCTTCTCGATCTACCGGAAGAAGTTCATTCGCGGGATGTCGCCGGGGATTCCCGACGGCGTGCATCTTCACATGCTGGTTTATAAGCGGTTGATGCGCTGGGCGGTGGGGGCTAGGACTGCGCGGGAGTTGACGCGGCGAAACTCGCTGACGTCACCGTATCTCTGGTTGCTGTGTCTGATTGCGGTCGTGCCGGCGACGTTGTTCTGGCGGCATACGCTGCATCTGTTCTGTTTTGTGGTGGTGTTTGCGGCGACTTATGTGTGGCTCTATATGAGCATCGTGCGGTTCAAGTCGCCGAGGTGGATGGTGGTGAGGAAGCGAAAGAAGTGAAAAAAGGCGCTCAGGCGCCTTTTTAAATGCATGCCAACAACGGGAACCCGTATCGCGTGTGAGCTCTAGGAAGCCCGCGTGACTGATGTAACGTTGCCAACACTACGCAACGCCGGTGCGGCGGCGGGTTGATATTCCGGCACCCAGCGACGCAGGTCGCGGCGCACTTCGTCGTCGCTCAACACCCGATGCTGCATAAGCCACGGCAACAACTTGTCCAACAGATCATCCGACACTTCACGCGCGCGTGCAGTCCGCAACTTAGGATGTGGCGTACGTGTCGTCGTTTCGTCGCAAGCCAGCAGTTCTTCGTAGAGCTTTTCGCCAGGCCGCAGACCAGTAAACACGATCCGAATCTGCTCCTCGCTAAAGCCGTACAAGCGTATCAAATCGTGCGCGAGGTCGACGATCTTTACCGGCTCACCCATGTCTAGGATGAAGATCTCGCCGCCATGCCCCATGCTCGACGCTTGCAGCACGAGCTGCGACGCTTCCGGGATGGTCATGAAGAAGCGCGTGATCTCGGGGTGCGTCACCGTGACAGGGCCGCCCTTCGCTATCTGCTGCTGAAACTTTGGAATGACACTGCCGGCGCTACCGAGTACGTTCCCGAACCGAACTGTCTCGAACTGTGTACGCGAGCTGGTCTGCTGCAAAGCCTGGCACGCCATTTCCGCCAAACGTTTGCTCGCCCCCATGACGTTTGTCGGATTGACTGCCTTGTCGGTTGAAATCAGCACGAAATGCTTCACGTCGTGACGAATCGCCGCGCGACCCACTCGGTAGGTGCCAAGCACGTTATTACGCACGGCCTGCCATGCGTTCTGCTCTTCCATTAGCGGGACGTGTTTGTACGCGGCCGCATGAAATACGATGTGCGGCGTGTGTCGTGACATCACCTGGTCGAGCAGCAGCGAGTCCTTGGCATCGCCAATAACCGGAATCACCGACACGCCTGGAAAACGCTCGCCCACCTCTTCAGTGAGCCGATAAATCGCGAATTCGGACAAGTCATAAGCAATGAGTTGAGCCGGTTGGAAGCGCAAGATCTGGCGGCACAATTCGGAACCGATGGACCCGCCTGCGCCGGTGACCATCACTATCCTGTCATGCAGCAGTGCTTCTACATGGGGCGTATCGATATTGATCGGATCACGGCCCAGCAAATCTTCGAGGTCAATCTGTCGCACGCGCGATAGAAACGCCTGACCTTGCGTGACATCGGTTAGCGCAGGCAGCACGAGCGCCCGTACGCCGGCGCGAACACATAGCGTCGCTACACGCCGCTGCACATCCACCGTAGCGGAAGGAATGGCAATGATTGCGTATTCGGTCTTCAGCGTCTCAGCCAATTGCGGCAATTCGTTTATCGAACCGAGTACTTTGTAGCCATAGATCTCGCGGCCGTGCTTGGAAACATCGTCGTCGAGCAGACCGACGAGACGCCATTCGCTGGAGCGCGACAGTTCGCGGGCGAGACTCGCACCCGCATTGCCGGCGCCGAGCACGACGACCGGCTTGCCCTGTCCAACGAGCCCACCATACAGATAGAACTCTTTGGTCGCACGGTACAGCGCGCGTGATCCGCCCATAGCGAGAAACAGGAATAGCGGTGACACCATTAGCACCGAGCGCGGCACGATCGGCATAGGTTGAACCATCACCGAAACAACCATGGCGACGAGGGCCCCAGCGATGACCGCTTTCGATATACGTACGAGATCCGGCAAGCTCGCAAAGACCCACATGCCACGGTACAGGCCGAAGATACGGAACATGACGCCGTAAGTCGGCAGGACCCAGAGGAGCGAGTGGATCGCACCGACCCGGAAGTCTTCCGGAAGCAGGCCGTTGAAGCGGATGACGTACGCAATCAGCCAAGAGGTGGCGACCGCGCACAAATCGAAAATGAAAGCGCTGCAAGACAGCCAGGTGGCCTTGTTTCTTAGCATCAGCGTCATACCTCAGTTATCGGACAGTGTTGATTGGAAACGACGCCAGCGCAAATCGACCAAAGCGCCCGCTGTGCAGAGGACGGCGATCCAAACGGCCAGCACACACGACTGAAAAATCACCGAGCGGCCAAGCGCACAACAAGCAAGCATTATGCCAGCTACCATAAGTACATACCACGTCAAAGCTGTCTTGGCGTGTCCGATCCCGGAGCGCACCATACGTTGATAGTAGTGCTCGCGGTGCGCTTGCCAAAATCTTTCGCCGCGGAGCAGCCGTCGTGCGAGCGTGACTGACGCATCGGCGATAAAGGGCGAGAAGATCATTGCGGGGAACCAGATCGGCCATTCGCCGCCGCGCCAGCCCCAGTAACCGAGTGCGCCCGCAAGGAAGCCCAGCGAGATCGAGCCGGCATCGCCCAGAAAAATCCGCGCCGGATAGAAGTTGAAAAGCAGGAACCCGACGGCGGCCGCCGCTATGGCCGCAGACGCAAGCGCCAATTCAGCCATCGGATGGTTGCATATCAATGCGGCAATCGCATAAGCAGAAAAGCCAAACAGCGCCATTCCCCCCGCGAGACCGTCAGCACCGTCCATAAAATTATAAAGATTGACCAGCCAAACCATCAGGACTGCCAGCATGCACAGCAGCCACCAAGGCGCTGCAGCCGGGAAAAGTACGACAAATAGGAGGACGGCTGCAAGATGCGCCACGAAGCGCAATCGGGCAGGCAGGCCGCGCCGGTCGTCAACCTGCGACACGGCCGCGAGAAATGCGGTCGCGAGCCCGGCGCACCACAAGGTCGGCGCCATCAGCAGCATGATCACAACGACCACCGGGACGATGCCCCAGCCGCCGACGCGCGGCGTCGGCCGGACGTGTAGCGAACGGTCGTTCGGGACATCGGTTGCCAGACGCCATGCGAGGCCAGTTTTCAGCAATGTGAAAAGAATAGTCGCACACAGGCACGCGGAGACGACCGCCACAATCAATGTGATCGCCCACGGGGAAATTTGGAGCGCTTGAAGATCCATAAAGGGTTTCAGTGTGTCACCCGATACCACTCGGCCGTGGCGGCGAGCCCGTTGTCGGATGAAATGGGCGGATGCCAGCCCAGCACTTCGCGAATATGCGTCGTGTCCACGCGCATGCTGCCCGTCAGGCGGTCGATCTGTGCCGTACGGCCAGTCAGCTTCCCAGCAAGGCGCAGCAAACCTAGCGGAACCGGCAGCAGGCGCGCGGGCTTGTTCATGTGGCGCGCAAGCGTCCGGACGACGTCCGCAACGGTCGAGTCGGTCGCATCGGCTATATGGAAGCATTGGCCTGCGGCGCGCGGATCGGTCGCGCAATGCGCCAATGCGTCCGCCAGATTGCCGACGTAGACCATGCTGCGCCGAGCATCGATCGCGCCGAGTGGCAGCGGTGTGCCGCGCCAGACGGCGTCTAGCAGGCGCAGAAAGTTAGCTCGCACTTGCGGGCCATATACCAGCGGCGGGCGGGCTATGACGATCTCGAGGCCTGTTTGCTGGCCGAAACGTGTCAACGCCTGTTCCGCAGCGAGTTTCGAGCGGCCATAGGCGTCCTCGGGATGCGGCGGATCAGATTCTCGGAGCGGTCGGCCAGGGTCGCCTTCGGCGGTTGCCTTAATGCTGCTAACGAAGACAAAGCGCTTTGCACCGTGCTCATGGGCCGCGGCGGCCATGCGCAGCGCGCCGTCGACGTTGGTCGCGCGGAAGGCGGAGTTCGGGTCGGCCGATCTGTCGTTCATGATGTGGACACGGGCCGCCAGGTGGACGACGCAGTCCGGTTGCAGATGCGCTGGCCAGGCGTCGGGTAGCTTGTCGAAATCCGTGTCGCTGTGAACCCACTCGTGCATGCCGTCGACACAACCGCCCTGTTGACGCACCAAACCCGTTACAGTGTGGCCAGCGTCCACCAGCACGTGCCCTAGCGCGCGCCCGACAAAGCCATTGGCCCCACTCAGCAACATGTGACTCATAGCCATTTCCAGCCGAAGCGGTTGAAGAATTTACATGCGGAAGTGGCGAACATCCGAATGTGCGCGGCTCCCTTACGCGCGGCTCCGCCGCCGTGGTGCAGAACCCGAACCGCGGGAGCATAGACCACACGCGCGAGTTCATGCGTTCGCAAGCTGAGATCATAGTCCTCGAAGTAGAGGAAATAGCGCGGATCGAATCCCGTAAGAGTTTTCAGCAAATTTGTTCGAAAAAGCATGAAGCAGCCGCTGACGATTGGCGGATCCCAAACGACGTCGCGTTCATTGATCAGGTCTCGCATTTCGTAAAACGCAAGACGCGCCGAAAAGAGTTCTCGGATACGACCCGGCATGAATCCTCTGATCAAAAGGTCGAGCAAGGTCGGATAGCGGCGACACAGGTACTGCAGATCCCCTTTGTCATCGCCGACACGTGGTGTCAGCAGTCCCGCTTCGGGATGTGCATCAAAAAAATCGAAAGCTTGCACCAACGCACTTCGATCTATATCGATGTCCGGATTTAGCACGAGATGAAACCGGCTCTTGGCGCGTTCTATTGCCAAGTTGTGGCCACGGCCGTAGCCAACATTTCCATGGCCGCTGATGATCGTTACGGCGAAATCGTCGCGTCTCAGCTTACCCAGATCGGCGTCGACCTCGGACAAACCGCCGTTGTCGACCACAAACAACTCCATAGGTGCATTGGACCTCCGGAGCTCCAATGCATCGCAGGCCGTTCGCAGGCTCTCTAGGGTGCGCACGAGTTGCGCAGGGTCCGGCTGATAGACGACGACCGATACGGACAGAACATTGGGTTCGCCTGACGGCGCGCTGGAAGCATTCATGGAAAAAGACAGCGTGCCTCTCTTGGTAATATTTTGGAAATGGTGGGGCCGCAACAAATAGGAAGCTAATTTGAAACTGCGAATTTCGGCAACCCGGCTGCCCTCCAGCTGCCTTGACAACCTGCAAGTCTACCAAGGCTGCGCTTCATATCGTGAAATCGTCGGAGACGGCACTGCATATAGCATCGACTGCTCGATATTTTCCACTTGCACGAAATTCGAAATCCGTTCAGCCGTTTTGATATGCAACCTGCGGGCAATTACCGATTGGCATTGCTCGATGGTACTTTTTCCCGGACGCCATGCGAACAGGAGCTAGAACAAACCCCTCGGTCCTGTCAAATTTCACAACCGGCCGTCTAGCCGTCGATTGACTTATTTGTTGGAGCAAGCAGATACGGTTCACAATTAATTCTGCGCCGACGTTCTATCGCCGCGCAGTCATGTTAGCGCACGACTGTGCGATTGCCCGCGACTATCGAGGGTAGTCTTCGTGCGTCGTTTGTGAGAATATTCGGCACATGCATATACAGAGAAGAGTCATGCTGACTGGACGCAAATATCTGGTTACTGGAGCCGGCGGATTTATTGGCAGTCACCTCGTCGAGGCGCTGGTGCGCGCCGGGGCTGATGTCACCGCCATGATAAAGTACGGCTCCTCGGCGAGCTGGGGTAACTTGGACTTCGTCGATGACGAAGTCAAGGGGCAATTTCGAGTCATCGCAGGCAATGTAGATGACGGCGACTTCGTCTTCCATACAGTCGAAGGAATGGATGTGGTCTGCCATCTCGCCGCGCTGATTGCGATTCCCTATTCGTACGTCGCGCCGCGCAGCTATGTTCGCACGAATGTCGAAGGAACCCTGAACGTAGTAGAAGCAGCCAGACGACTTTCTGTTGGACGCGTCGTTCATACGAGCACGTCGGAGGTGTACGGCACCGCCATGCGGGTACCGATCGACGAATCGCATCCGCTGCAAGGGCAGTCGCCCTATTCGGCATCAAAGATCGGCGCCGACAAAATTGCCGAAAGCTACTATCGATCGTTCAATACGGGCGTTGTCACGCTGCGCCCGTTCAATACTTTCGGCCCGCGACAATCCGCGCGCGCTTTTCTCCCGACGATCATTGCGCAAGCGGCAACGCAAGACGACATCCGGCTCGGATCGCTGACCCCGGAACGCGATATGACGTTCGTGACGGATACGGTCGCCGGATTTATCGCCGCATCGACGACGCCCGGAATCGAAGGCGAAACCATCAATCTCGGCACCGGGTCGACCTATACCGTTGGACATTTCGCGCAACGGATCCTCAGCCTGATGGGCGTCAGCCACAAGCCAATTGTGCAGGAAGCAGCGCGCATGCGTCCGGAAAAGAGCGAAGTTCTCAAGCTGGTTTCCGACAATTCGCGCGCGGCCCAGTTGATGGGATGGATGCCTCGCGTCAGTCTGGACGACGGCCTCATGCAGACTATCGAGTTCGTGCGGAAGAATATTCACCTGTACCGCCCGACCGTGTACACGGTATAAGCCGTTCTCACCTGCTGATCTGGAGTCTTTTATGAAAGCTGTGATCATGGCCGGCGGCAAGGGCGCTCGCCTCCAGCCGTATACCGCGTTGTTCCCCAAGCCGTTGATGCCACTCGGCGACATGCCCGTCCTGGAGCTGCTGCTGCATCAACTGCGGACGGCGGGCATTACGGAAGTATTCCTGGCCGTGAATCACCTGCACCACCTTATTCGTGCGTTTTGCGGCGATGGTTCACGCTTTGGCCTCAAGCTGGATTACAGCCTCGAGGACAGTCCGCTTGGCACTGCAGGACCGCTCGGCGGCTTGCTCGACAAGCTCGACGGCGACTTTATCGTCACCAACGGTGACCTGCTGACGACGCTTGATCTTCGCAAACTGATTGACGATCACAGTGCGCAAAATGCAGCTGCGTCCATCAGTGTGTACGAACGCGAGGTGAAGATCGACTTCGGTCTGGTCCAGACTGACGCCGAGATGCGGTTGACGGGTTACCTCGAAAAGCCGGTGTCGCGACATCTCGTGAGTATGGGGCTGTACGTTCTCAATCGTGACGCGATCGCTCCGCACGTCAAGCTTGATACTTATCTGGACATGCCGGACCTCATGAAGGCTTTGATCGCAGAGGGAAAAACGGTGCACTGCCATCGACAGCCGGACAGTTTCTGGCTCGACATCGGCCGCCCCGACGATTACGCCACGGCGCAACAATTGTTCGCCGAGAAGCGCGAACTGTTCCTGCCTGCCTGAGCAATGCGTGTACTTGTTACAGGCGCGAGCGGCTTTGTCGGCAGCCGCGTTGTCGATCAGCTCGTGCGACGCGGTGCCGAGGTCGTTACCGTAGGTCGGCATGTCACGGCAGCGAGTCCGAGCGACCATCGAGTGCTTGCCCGCGCGGATGACGCAAGCGAAGTGGAAGCGCTGGTGGCCCAGGTCGCCCCTCAATGCATCATTCACCTGGCCGGCGCTTCATCAGCGGAGTGCCTAGCCGAGCTATATCGCGTCAACGCGATATTTGCGGCGAACCTGTTGAGGGCAGCGGCGTTAGTCAAGCCTAATCCCCATGTTCTGCTGGTCGGAAGCGCGGCTGAGTATGGTCCTGTGCCGGACGCCGATCTGCCCGTAACTGAAGCGTTCCCCTGCTCGCCGAATACCGCATATGGCATCACCAAGCTTGCGCAAACGCTTCACGGCCTCACCGCGGCAGCAGCCGGATTGCCAGTAACAATCGCTCGAGTTTTCAATCCGATCGGACCAGGCATGTCGACTTCGCTCGCGCTCGGGAGTTTTGCCGATCAGATTGCGCGTCTACCATCGACGGGCGGGACGCTTCGTACAGGCGATCTGGACGTCGAGCGAGACTTCATCGATGTTCGCGAGGCTGGCCGCATTCTCGTGGAACTGGCCTTGAATCCTATTGTAGAAAGCGGAATCGTCAACGTGTGCACGGGCATCGGATCACGCCTGCTAGACATCACACAACGATTGATTGCCTGCTCGGAGTCCCCCATACAACTCCACTACGAGAGCAGCCGCAAAGGGAACAGCAACGTGCGGCGGTTCATAGGATCACCGGCAAAACTCGAATCTCTGGGACTGTCGGTTGCCTGTCCTGATTTCGACAGGCTCTTGCCGGCCATGCTGGCGCAGGCGCAGTCGGACGCCATGAACTCCGACGCACAACCCACCGCAGCGAACTAAGACTTTTCCGCGCTGCGGCACCGATTGTTTTGGGCTTCGCACGCGTGTCGCGTGACACCTGCGAGGAATGGCGCGTTTGAGGCGCTTCTGACTCCTAGGTTAACAATGGCTTTGCCGAACAACCCGGAATTCTCGTGCAACGGCTGCGGAGGCCGCGATTTTGCGCCGATGGCAGTTCGCGCGGACGGCGTCAACATTGTCCAGTGCACAGATTGCGGACTCGGCGTGGTTGAAACCATCCCGGACAACCTCGCGGCATTCTACGGTGATAGTTACTATGTCAATGGGGGCGAACGCGGTTACATCGACTACCGGTTCGCAGCAGAACATGGAACCGGCTGGGCTGCCAGGTTGATCAGGCTGTTACGAGATGGTGGCAAGATTCTGGATATCGGATGTGCCGACGGATATCTGCTGACACACGTCGGCGCAGGTTTTCAGCGCTTTGGCATTGAAGTCAACGCTGATATGGCCCAGCAGGCTGCCAATTCCGGTGTAACGATTATTGGAAACGATATTTTCGCACCGGAGATTCGCAATCAATATCGCGGCGAATTCGACTTCGTTTCTGCCATAGCCGTATTCGAGCACCTGAATAACTTCCGCGAGGGATTCGAGATTGCCTTGGACCTCTTGAAAGACGACGGCATTCTCCTGTTCGAGGTTCCCGTCATGTCTGACGAAATCAGCAATGAGGCTTGGCTCAACAGTTCTTTCGAGCATGTTTACTATCCAACGGAAGCCTCGATTCGACACATCGTCGAACAACGCCTGAACTGTTATCTCGTCGGCTCGGAACTCGTCATCAAAGACTATGCGTCTACTTTTGTCGGCGCGGTGACGAAGACAGCAGAAGGCGCAAAGCAACTCGAAGCCATATTCGCGCGCCTACTGGCTGCGGACGACTCATCGCTATCAAAAGACGAAACTCTCGCCCGTTTGCATCTCCGCCTGCTGCATATGGCTCAGTCTTCTGAAGCGCTTGTGTCCGACATCAATCATCTCGATAACAACCACTTTACAGAGCCGGTGGTGGCACGCATCGTCCAGTTATGGACCTTTGACCTCCAACGAGGGAAGGCCAGGAATAAGCAATTGAAAGATCTCACGCAAGAGCGCGACTCCCTACAACAACTGGCAAATCAATGGGAACAGTCGTGGCGGCAGAAGTCAGAGCAACTCGCCACTGAAACGGGACGGCTTTCCTCCTTGCTTGAAGTTGCCCGGCGTGACGCAAGGCTCAACGCTGCAAAGGCAACTCACGCCATCGTCGTGGAAATGGAACGCAGTGCCGCCCTCGAAGCAAAAGCCAGCGAGGCCTACGTACGCGCTGCCACAGCGGATGCACGGGTTGCGGAAGCTCAGAACAGATGTATGGCTGTCGAACGGGAATTGCTGGCCATTCGCAGCAGCATTTTGTGGCGCGCAATGCGACCAATCCACAAACTCAGTTTACGCTACCCGCATGTGTTGCGACGAGTACGGCAAGTGGCCAGGTTGGCGTTGTGGACGATGCAAGGCAAACTAGGCGTCAATCTCCGAGAAGTGCGACGTCGCCGGGCAGAATTCGCCGCAGTTGTCGAGGCCGAACGCCACCGCGCGCAAGAAGGCATCCGGATTGCCGACGCCCAACTCCTGCCTGTCGCCGGCGTGGTCACGGAAGCGGAGTACGGACTCGACAAGGACATCTGGCCTGATGATCGTCCACTCGTGAGCATCATTGTGCCGTGCTTTAACTACGGACACCTCGTTGCTGACGCAATCGAATCGGCAATGGCACAAACGTTTCAGGACTTCGAAATTATCGTCGTGGAGGGCGGTTCGAGTTCGACCGAGTCCCGAAAGAACTTCGCCGGCCTCATCGAACGTGCACCTTCGCGTGTCCGCGTGCTGCTGCAGGACAGACCCTACAGGGCCGGCGCGAATCGCAATTACGGTATCAGCTATGCGCGGGGCAAATACGTATGCTGCCTCGATGCCGACGACAGGCTGGACCCCACCTATCTCGAGAAAGCAGTATTCCTGCTCGAACACTACGGCTACGATGTTGTCGGGCCAAGCCTCAAGTTCTTCGGAAATCGCGATGAAGTCTACGCGCCAAACGAAAAGCCGGACCTCGACATGCTGGTCAAAGGCAATCATGTACTCACCTGCTCGCTGTTCCGACGCGAACTGTGGCGCCAGGCTGGCGGCTATCGCGATTCCGACCCTTCGGCGGGTCATATCCACGAAGACTGGCTGTTCTGGGTGAGGCTGGCGGCGCTCGGCGCACGCTTCGCGAACATGCGCGATCCGCTGTTTTTCTATCGCAGTCATGGAAACACGCTCAGCAACAGCGACGCAGTTCTGGGTAACGACGTTCAAGCAGAAAAAATCTGCGAGTTCAATGCCGATGTCCTGACCCCAGAGGCGTTCAAGCTCGGCCGACGCCGGGCAGCAATGGAGATCCGCGTACCCAAACCGTTACGCAACATGGTTCGTCGTGAGGACGAGGCAACGAGGAACCACACACGTACCTTGATGCTCGCCGTTCCGTATCTCATTCTCGGCGGCGCTGAACGTCTGCTTAGCGCGCTCGTCGAGCATCTCGCAACACGCGGTTGGCGTGTGGTCATCGTCAGTACTGTCCACAGCGACGCGTCGAACGGCGACACGACCGAATGGTTCCAACGCGCGACCAGCGAAATATTTCATCTCCCCCGCTTCCTCAATCCCGACCGTTGGAGAGACTTCCTGGACTACTTGTTCGCCATTCGAAATATCTCGGTACTGTGGGTAGTGGGCAGCGCGTTCGTGTATGACTGCCTGCCGGCGCTGAAACATGCACACAAACAACTCAAGGTCGTGGACCTTCTGTTCAACACGGTGGGACACGTTAGTAACAATCGGCGCTACGCCGATTACATCGATTTGAACCTCGTCGAGAACACGGAGGTCCAGCGATGGCTGATCGATGCTGGAGAATCGCCTGGCCGGATTCGTCTCATCGAGAGCGGGGTCGACCTGGAAGTCAATGCGCCCGGGCCGAAGGACGCCGCCCTGCTCACTGAACATGGCATTCCGCCCAAGAGACTTATCGTCGGTTTTTCCGGCCGCTGGTCCGAGGAGAAAGACCCTCTTGGGTTCGTCGAAATCGCGAGGAGGATTCCTTCCAATGTGCGTGTCTCGTTTGTTATAACGGGCGCTGGTCCGCAGGACGGCGCTCTTCGCGCAGCCGTTCAGCAGGCATCCTTCCCGCGGGGCAAGTTCATCATCTGCGGATCAGTGCCCGACCTTGCACCTTATTTGCGGTTATACGACCTACTGCTGTTGCCATCCCGGATCGATGGCCGACCGAACGTCGTCATGGAGGCGCTCGCCAACGGCACGCCCGTGATCGCATCGCGCGTTGGCGCGTTGCCCGACCTGCTCGAAGATGGGCAGCAGGGCTATCTTTGCGAACCGGGCGACTACGACGAATTTGCGCGAAGGATTATCGAACTGGCCGCCGACCCAGCGAAGCTGGCCTCCTTCAAGAACAACGCCAGAAAGTTTGCAGAACGGCGATTTAACAGACAAGTGATGTTGAACGGATATGCCAAGTCGATTGAGCGGCTCGTCGAGAACAGCTGATTGCAATCGGCGCCTTGCGCTAATGCGCAGCGAGAGAACCGTATGACGATACATATCGTAGGTGCAGGCGGTCTCGGTCGAGAGGTGCACGCAGTACTTCTGGAGATGGGACTAGACGTCGATTCGTTTCTGGTCGAACGAGGATTCGCCTCAAAGCCGGTACGAAATCTTCCGGTGAGAGAATCATCCTTTGACGCGCAAGACAAAAATGGCGAGACTGAATTCGTGATTGCGGTCGGCGATAACAGGGCTCGGTCGAAGATCGCTGGGCAACTTGGCGCCGCCAGATTCCGAACGGTGCTTCACCCCGCTGCGACGATTGGCTCTTTCGTGAAGTTCGGCGAGGGCGCTATGGTCATCGGCACTGCGAGTTTCACCACTGACATTGAAATCGGACCTCACGTACTCATCAATCCCGGCTGTAATATTTCGCACGATTGTACAATCGGCGCCTTTGCGAGCCTCGGCCCAGGCACGTCGCTTGCCGGCCGTGTAACGGTTGAAGAGGGTGCGAATCTCGGTGTCGGCGTGGTCGTTGCACCGGGATGCGTCGTAGGCGCATGGTCCACCGTAGGGGCAGGCGCCGTCGTCGTGAGGTCCGTCGAACCTGGCACCACTGTCGTTGGGGTTCCCGCACGCCCGATAGTCAGGCGACAGCCTGATCAACTTTAATCTTCCGCTGTCCTGTCACTCATGCCGAGCGAAACCATCAAAGTATTGATTCCGCGCCTGCCGAGCGCCGATGCGCTGTTGCCCTATCTCACCCGAATCGATTCGGCGCGAACCTATAGCAACTATGGCCCGCTTCACCGCGAGTTCAGCGCCCGTCTTGCACAATTGACAGGCGCACCCGGCGTGACGATCACGTGCAACGGGACATCGGCCATCGAGCTGGCGTTGCGTATTCGCGCCAAGTCTGAACGACGCTATTGCCTGATGCCCGCTTTCACGTTCATCGCGAGCGCGCACGCAGTGCGCAACGCGGGGCTCACTCCGTACCTTCTCGACGTATCCGAGCAGAGCATGATGCTGACTCCGGAAATCGTAGAGGCCGCTTTGCCGCAGCTAAGCGAACCGCCTGCTGCCGTGCTTGTCGTCAGTGCGTTCGGCGCACCGCCCGATCTGGCCAGCTGGAAAGCATTCGAAGCAAAGCACGACATCCCGGTGGTGTTCGACGCTGCCGCCGCCGTGACCGCTCTCGACGGCGTCGGCGAACAGCCGGTGTGCGTCAGTCTGCACGCAACGAAGGTCGTCGGAATTGGCGAAGGCGGCGCCATTTTTTCATCCGACCGCGAACTGATCGAGCGTGCCACAGCCATGACCGGCTTTGGCTTTCTCGGTGCCGAGCGGGTGTCCGCCATCCAGGGTGGGAACTATCGGATCTCGGAGTATGCTGCGGCGGTCGGGATGGCTGTGATGGATAACCTTCCCGCGCGCCTCGAGGCTCTGCGAAAGTTGTCGCGGTCTTATCTGGACCGGCTGCAAGAGAAAACCGTTCGGGTTCAGCCCGGCGTTGGCGACGACTGGGTCACCATGACCTTCAACGTGGTCGTGCCGCCTGAGGCACTACAGGCGACGCTTGACCGGCTTGACAGCCAACATATCGAATGGCGACGTTGGTGGGGACTCGGCTGTCATCGGCATCCGGCATTCGCCGACGCACCTCGCTGTGACATGCCCACGACGGAAGCACTAGCGCCTCGCGTAATTGGGCTCCCCTTCCATGATCGCCTGTCCGAACAAGACCTCGATCGCATTGCCCATTGTCTTCCATGAGCGATAAACCTCTGCTTTCGTATATCGTCCTCTCGTACAACTACGAGCGTTATATCGACAAGACCATTCGAAGCATCCTGAACCAGACCGTGCAGGACTTTGAAATCGTCGTCGTGGACGATTGTTCGCGGGATAACTCCGTCAATGTCGTGCGGAGCTTCCGAGACCCCCGGATTCGTGTTCTCCAGAATGAGCAGAACCTGGGCGGCGCGGGCAGTTATAACCGCGCCGTCCTCGCTTGCAAAGGCGAGTGGATGGTCAACCTGGACGCCGACGATTGGATCGCGCCGCATAAGGCCGAGCGTCAACTGGCGCTCGCTGCAGCAGATCCACGCATTGATATCATTGGCACATATATTTCGGTGTACGACCAGGATGGTTGCCCGCACCCGAATGCAGATGCTATTGAGGAAGCTGTCAATCGCCCTCATGAATTTGGGCGTGCCGATACATGGATCGGCGCGAATCATCTTTGCCGCTCATCGACGATGGTGCGTAGCTCTGCACACCAACGCATCGGACTCGATGATCCGAACATGGTTCGCGCGCCTGACTACGAGCTCTGGACGCGTGCATTGCGCGAAGGATGTGGATTCGCCATCCTTCCTGAGAAGCTTACATTCATCCGTGCGACCTCTACCGGCGTAACACATGCAGACCCGCTTGGCTCTCTGCTGGAAATAGCCTACGCAATGCTGCGCAATCTCATTCCGTTGGCAGAGAAGCGCGCACTGCACCCGTCCATTGCAAGCATTATTAGCTGGGTGGCTTACCATGAACAGTTGAGTCGGCTGTCGCCAACGGAGCGCTACCGCCTGCTCGGCATGCTGATGCAATCCACATCAGTCGGTGACTATGCGAGCTTCAAGGCCATTCTGAGAAACACTGAAGAGCAGCCCGAACTGGTGACGGTGGGACGGAGATGCATGGCGTTGCTGGATAAGGGCGCGCCCGTTTATCAGGAACTCAGCAAGCTTAACAGGGATGTCGAGGCATATATCGGCGCTCGCGACCACTGGCGTCGCGAAAGCGAGAAGTGGCAGCGTGCCTATGTGGAAGCGACGGCGCGATCGGCATAACGCGCATTCGACGAACCAGTGGTCAGCTTAATTTCCTAACGCACACCCGCCGGTCGCCTCCAAATAGATACTCGTTCAACGAAATCCTATGACAGGCAGCCAGGTCCAGTTCGCCCGCAACACCGATATCTCCCGCACTGTGATTCGGGGCGACGGACGACGAGTTCTGCCTTGCGAAAGTTGCGCAATGGGTGTCATCGGAGCGTCGCCTGACGACACCAGCGTTTTTTGCGGCGACGACTACTCATTGCTGTTACAACATGTCGATGCATGTGCTCAATTCGTGGCATCGGGTCGCGACACCGATATGAGTTGGCCCGCATTCTTTGGTGTCGGGTACAAAGTCACTAACGAACAAATCGTCGAAACCCGAAAACATGCGCGCGGGCGCCGGCATTGCCGGGTAGTAGATGTGTTCGTATGAAACAGTCGGACCTGCAAGGCATCACCGGGGTGGAAAGGCGCTCGATCTGGCATATAACGTCGTAATTTCTTTTCGCCGACTGCTGAACGGGTTCTCACACTTCCCGTTCTCATTGAGCGGGCTCACGCCCTCCCGTCGGTGACACGCATGACACGCATGACTCAACTTTGGTACACCGACAGCGTGAACGCAGTCAACGCCGAACGGTACCAAGATAAAGCTAGGAACTGGCGTGACGCACATGAGCGGCTCAAGAAAGTGACATCCGAAGATGCAAATGCGCAACCTCAAGACTAACCACGATACGATGGCCTGAACGCAGTCATGAAGAAACCTACTATCCTCGCCTTGCTGCCTTTTCTCGTGAAAGGCGCTCTGTCCATTGCGGTGCTGCGCGAAATGCGCAAGCGCGGCTTTGACGTTACGGTAGCATCTTGCGCAGATGAATCCACCGTCTACACACCCGATTCGATGGATGACTTCTGGTCGGCCGATCGGCTGTTGGATCTTAGCATCACGTCGGCGCATGAACATCGCGAACTCATTTGGAACGAGATCCAGCAACGCAACGTAGATCTGATTATCCAGATAGGCGCGCACTCTTTGTATTCGTATTTGCCGTATTGGAAGGAAAGAAAACCAGAGCTTCGAATCGTCGATACCCTCTATAACGAGGTCGGCCATGTCGTGAATCATTTTCTTTACGAGAGCTGCATGGACGGCGTTATCGTTGAAAGCGAGTACATGCGACGCTTTGTCCAGTCATGCACGCACAAGGAAGATGCGGGCATCGCGGTCGTACGCAGTGGCATCGATGTGGATTGGCTGACGCCGGATCGTGATCGGACATTGCGAAATGGCATCGTAGTGGGATATATCGGACGAATGTCGTCGGAGAAGAACCCTCTTGGATTCATCGATCTGGTAGAAACAATTCATGAATTCGTACCGGGAGCAACCTTCCGGATGGGCGGCGAAGGTGACCAGGCAGCGTTGGTGCGCGGACGCATCGAAGTAAGTCCCGCCGCCGGAAAGCTCACTTACGATGGTTATGTCGAGAATCTCCGGACGGCACTACGTTCGTTGGACGTTCTTGTGCTGCCGTCCAAACTCGATGGCCGGCCTAACATCGTCATGGAGGCCAATGCGTGCGGTGTTCCCGTCATCGGGGCCCCCGTAGGTGGAGTGCCGGAACTGATCGAGGATGGTCAGAACGGCTATCTCATCGGCCCGGAAGAATCACTTCGAATCGCCAATCTGCTGGCCGGATGGGCGAACGATCGCTCGACGCTCTGCGAAATTCAGAAAACGTCTCGACTTACAGCTGAACAAAAATTCAGTCGACCGAAGATGATGGATACCTACGCCGATACGTTTGTGCAGTTTGCGAGTTGAACCGGATGGCGAGACATCGCACCGGCATTGAGGCCGAATATGTTCCTCAGAAGCTCATTTGGAGCACTAACAATACTGTTATACAAACCGTGAACACATAAATGCGCAAGCAAGTGTGAGCAACGCGACATCATGGACGCAAATCACGTTACCGGACCCAATGCTGAAGACGTCAGAGGCGCGAGCAAGGTTTCTGGCAAGACGTTGTGCAGGCAATGCAGCCACGCGAGAACAAAAAATACGGGCGCAAGCCCAAGGCGCACGATAGCGCGCAGCAACCAGCGCAGGTTGTAGCCCGCCGCGCACAACACTGCGTATAATGCGTCGCCGGTTTGACCTTTGAGCCAGCAACGCCGCATGCCGTGATCCTGCCTAACATGGCCGATGATCGGTTCACTCGCCTAGCGGCGTTTTAACCACTTTCGCTGTGTACTGCTTAGCGTCTTGACCGCCAGCCTTGCGAGTTTAACTCCTGCAACCTCCAGCAAGCGGCTGTCAGTTGGATAGGCTATCGCTTTCTCTTGGACCGTAGTATCGACGATCGCACGCTCGAGCTCGGACGGCCTCACCGCTTTCATCTGCACGGCCGCTGCGATCGTCGTCGCGAGCATCTCCTTGACACCGGCTTCGGCCAGTGCCAGCCGAAAGCGCACGAGGTTGATCGGATCGCACGGCAGGCTCGGCTGGAAATAGTCCTCGCCGCAGAAAAACTGGAATTACACGTCTTGTGCCCAGCGCTCGCAAACCGGCTCATCACTATTGTTCAGGACGGACTCTCGTTATTTATCGACTTGTCCGACTCAGAATTAGACAGCTTTTCGAGCATAATCTGCATTGGGGCGGAGATGTAGCGGGCACGTCGCAAGCTGTCTGCTTGCATGGCGGCAGAGTGCATGTGCAGGCGAACGGTGAATACGGCTGCGTGTTTTGGGTGCGCGCGACTGGCGCAGATGGCGCCCCCCAAAACGAGGAACGGGGAATGTAGGATAGGTGCGTGGCGAGAACGGCATGGCCAGGAGAGACGATAAAAAACCCGGTTGAAACCGACCCGATCCGTCATGTCAGACACATCAAGGACCTTGGATTTACGGGTATTCGTTTTAAAGGGTGGAAAGTCATGATTTTCCCGCAGAGGAGCTTCGGAAGCGCGCGGAAATAGCTCGAAGCGGGGCTTTGATCGAGGAGAGCGCCCGCGCGGGCTGACGACTTGACTTCGACGCCTTGTGAATGAATCCCTTCGCTTCGGATGCCATCCCCTGCCAACTGGCGATTGCCTTCTCGGTATCGGGCTCGGGGCGCAGCGACAAGAAAAATTCGATTGTATTGACTTCGGTATCGAAGAAACGATCGCAAGCAAATGGCATCAGCCCAAGCGCCGTAAGTTGCTCCATCAGATCTGCGAATGAACGTGGCGTAAAAACCCAGCAGTGCGCGTCGTGATATGTGCCGTTGGTCGCTGCGTCCCCGGCGCGTGTCAAGGTACTTGTCGCCTCAGTCATGCAGCCAAAGGCTGTTTAAGTGTGGCGTGCGAGGCCATCGTGACGACTGACTCGCGCTCCGGATTGAGGGTGACTGCGCCGATTGGCGTCCAGTCTCGCGTGGAGCGTGACCAGCGTGCCGGGTTGCGTTCCCGCGCCTGGGCATACACCTCGTGACGCGCCGCGAGGATCGCGTGATCGTCGCCGTCATGGCGCTGCGCCGGACTGACGTAGCGGATGCTGCTGTGACGGTGGTCGAAGTTGTACCAATGCACGAACTCGCTTGCCCAGTTGCGTGCAGCATTGAGATCGGCGAAGCCCGTGTTGGGGAACTCCGGTCGGTACTTGGCCGTGCGGAACAGCGCCTCGGCAAAGGCGTTGTCGTCGCTGATGCGTGGGCGCGAGTACGAGGGCTTCACTCCAAGCCAGTGAAGCATGGCCAGCACGGTCGTGGCCTTGAGCGTGGAGCCGTTGTCTCCGTGCAGCACCGGCTTGTCCGCCAGAGTAGCGATGCCCTCGGCCAGCGCTGTGCGCCGCACCAGATGGGCAGCATGGCTGGCATCGTCGCGCTCGTGCACCTCCCATCCGACGATCTTGCGGCTGTACAGATCGAGGATCAGGTACAGGTAAAACCATTGACCGGCGACCTCGGCGGGTAAATAGGTCATATCCCAGCACCAGACTTCCCGTGCTGCGCCAGCGATGTGCGTGGTCGGCGGTCGACCCGCCCTGGGTGCTTTGGCCCGGCCGCGATGTGTGGTTTGCCCGTGCTCGCGCAGCACGCGGGCGAAGGTGGATTCGCTGGCGATGTACACGCCTTCATCAGCCAGCATTGGCACGATGCGCGCAGGAGGCATATCGGCGAAGCGCGGCTCGTTGGCTACGCGCAGCACCTCGGCACCCTCGGCGACGCTTAGCGCATGCGCCGGTTGCGGGCGTACCGCATGGAGCCTGCCATCGCCCGATACGAGGCCCGCGCCGGCATTCCAGCGCTGCAGCGTGCGCACGTCGATGCCGGCTGTCTCGCAGGCCAGGCGCAGCCGTGCGCCGGCCTTGTGCGCGGTGTGGATATCATGAGCCAGCGACTGGCGATCTTCGAGGCCGATCATTCGTCCTCGCCCGTGCTGAAGATCGCCGCGACTTTTTTTGATAGGACCAGCAGCGCCGCCGTCTCAGCCAACGCACGGTCCTTGCGCCGCAGCTCGCGCTCGAGTTCCTTGATGCGACGCCGGTCCTGCTGGGTCTGCTGCGGGCTGGCACGCGCCTCCTCGGGCTCGGCCAGCGCCTGTGTGGCGCTTTGCCGCCAGGAAGCCAGCTCGTGCGGGTACACACCGTTGGCGCGGCACCATGCGCTCCTGGCAGCCTCATCCATCGCAGCGGTCGTCAGCACGGCGTCGAATCGGGCCGCCGCTGTCCAGGCCCGCTCGCGAGCGGGCCTGGACAGCGCATCACTGCGCCAGCGCTCCAGCGTCCCCACTCCCACGCCAACCTCACGTGCAACGTCTTCCAACGCCGCGCTCTCCGGCGGCAACAACCGTGCAACCGCTCGGTCCTTGAATGCTTGTCCGTATTTTGCCAATTCGCTTTCTCATCATCGCCCCCGGTTCATCGATTGTATTGGAGCGACAAGTATTCTGACGCGGGGGGGTCCCGTGCCATCGCCATTGCCGCCTCGAACGTGTTGGATCGCTTGACATTGCTTTCGTTAAGCTCGCCGCGCCACGCGGCCCAAGGATCGACCGGAGTCGCGTTCAGATAGTAATCCAGAATCGCGCGGGGCTTCGGCACCCGAGCTGCCGTGACGTACGAGTCGAGGACATCGGCCAGTTCTGTTTCCCTGCGCAGGAAATCGAAAGTGAATCGCCGGTCAGGGATGGCAAGCCGCACCTGCCCATCGATGGTCAACGCTTCCTTGAGCTCCCGTAGCCATGTGATAAGGTCAGGCACATGCTCAATCACGTGTGAGGCCACGATAAAGTCAACTGGACGCCCTAGCGTCTCCACGAGAGTTTGCTTGCCCCAGATCGCGTCGGTTTCAACAATCTTGTCGACGTCATACGAGGGATTACCCGCGTAGTGCTTCCGAAGGCTCCCCGCGTCGGCGTAGTCGACGTAAATGATAGTGCCGTCGGCTTTGCTAACAAGCGGATTGCCAAGGGGGCCAATTTCGGCTCCCACCGACGAAGCCAGGTCAATGCCGGCAAGCATCTTCTCTCTGCGGTCCAAGTCCCCCTCTCTCCGTGACATCCGTCGCGGTGACGTTAGCCAGTGATCTTTATAGACGATCGCCAGTTTAGACGAGATACCGGCCTGAACCTAGCGTAAGCGTAGTGCCTCGATGTTGCCCCCTTGCGCGGGCAATTTGCCGCATGATCAACCTGTAGATGCAAATTACAGACTACACGATGTATCTGATGTCCGGAGGATATCGTAAAAGATGCATGAGCAACGAACGAAATCGTCGAGCGCCGGTATATTTTACATCGACACCCTTACCTAACCTTACTTCGCGTAGAATCTGCCCTCGCGATCTGAGAGCCCGCGGCAGCAGACTGTAACGATAAGTAGATGATTTATAATCAAAATCAGATATATCGTAGACGCTGGACCCCCGGGTTTTCAGTTCATTGTTCAAACGGACTTGGGTCAGCAACATGATCGCAGCGGAAGGACTTGTAACGATTCGCTATGGGGCGGGCGCGCCAAGCACAGCTGGCGCCGTCGAGTATTGCGATCTGCTGATTATCGACGAGATGCTGCCTTGCGACTTTTCGCCGTTTCGCAATCTGGAATACACCCATTACCTTTCGTATTTCGAGTCGTCCTTGCTGGTCACTTTCCAAGGATGGCGCAACGGTTACTCGAATTTAAACTTCGATGACCAGCTTGCGGCCAGCTCACTCAGAAATGAATGCAAGGCGAAGGTCCGACCGTTTTCTAGTTTTCCGCGCATCGTTCCGAAGCTCGCGTACATAACGTTTCTGACCAACGCATGGCAAGCGTTGCCGTTCCTTGAAGAGCGCAATATCCCCTTCATCTTGCAGCTCTACCCTGGCGGCGGATTCGAGATCAATGGTGAAGAGAGCGATCGTCGATTGAAGCAAATCTTGCACTCTCCACTCTGCAAAAAGGTCATCGTTACGCAAAACCTTACGAGGGACTATTTGCTCAATCGTATTCGCTGTGCGGACGAGAAAATCGAATTCATTTATGGCGGTGTCTATGACACGAAAAATGAGTTCGACTTCTTCCGCGATAAGAAACTCTACGGCAGAGACAAGAGGACGCTCGACATTTGCTTTGTCGCACATCGCTACGGAGACGATGTCAAAAAGAAAGGATACGACCAGTTTGTGGCCGTCGCAAAAGCCCTTTCCGCACAACACCCCGACGTGCGTTTTCATGTCGTCGGCGATTACACGCCAGACCAGATTCCACTAGAACACGCCACCGAGAAGGTTACCTTCCACGGCCGGAAGCCGAACTCCTTTTTCAAGGCGTTCTATCCGCAGATGGACATCATCCTTTCCGCGAACAGGCCATCGAACGAAGATCGGTCAGGCGCTTTCGATGGCTTTCCGACTGGCGCCTGTATGGAGGCTGGGTTTCGTGGTGTGCTGAATTGCATCAGCGATCCTCTCAATATGAATATTGCTTTTCATGATGGGGAAGACATTGTTCTGGTCGATTTCGAAACATCGAAGACTATCGCCAGACTCGGCGAGCTGATAGCGGACGTCGACAAGTTGTATGAACTATCGTACGCAAACTGGCGCAGTTTTCTGAAAGCCTTCGATACGAACTCGCAATTGTGGGAGCGTTCGCGATTGATCAATTTAGCCCTCCTTCAGCCGGAGGCATTGATCATCAGACCGCCAGTTAGACTAAGTGACTTGGATGCGTCTCGAATCGCTGCAATGAGGGTGCAAGTCGCTGCCGCACACGCGAACTTTGAGGACGCGACCAGAAGACATGACAACCTCCTTGGCGAATATCTCAAACTCAGTGCTGGCTTCGACGAGTTGCATTCCGATCACGTTGCTCTAATCGACAGGGCAAAGAAACTCGAAGCTGCTGGTAATGCTGGGCAGGCGTCAGGACTGCCGGATCAACCGCCGGTGATTGGCCAGCTAGATCGCGCGGTTCTTCGTGTACTCCACTCGCGATATGTGATGCGGCTCAGAAAAGCTTTCGCTCGGACACGGTCGGTAAAGAGCGGCACTGCAACACATTAGGCATGCCCGATGAGCACGTTTAATACATTTTCGCAGGCTGCAATAGATCACATGACAGACGGTTATGTCGTATTCCTCAAACGTGCCGACCGCGACATGCACGGCCATAACGGCGTTTTTATTGACGAGCTAATGTCCGGCTTCGAAAAGCATGGATTGGCCGTGCGCTACCTTGACTACGTGCATGACGTTCGCCAAGTCACCGAGGCAATGAACGACCCGAAGTGCCGATTTTTTGCGTGTTTCAATGGTTTCGGTTCAGAACTCATGTTCCAAGAGGCGCCGGGGCGTCTGGTGTCCTCGTATGGCTTTTTCAAAAAGCCTCTTTTCGACTTGATGCATGATTCTCCGATTCACGAATCGATGGCACACCAGGTCGAATCAACAGACAGTCAACGACATCTGTTTGCGACGGATACGACCTACGCTCATCTAGCGCGCTTGCTCGGTTTAAGGAATGTTCATGCAGTCCCTAGTATCACGTTTCCACAGACCGCCCCGAAAATTCTGTCGGCGTTCGAGTCACGCCCGATAGATATTCTGCTGCCGATAGGACTTGTTCAATCATCCGTAATGCGGGAGCGCCACTCCTTGGCAACGAATTACCGAGGCCGTGTTTTCCGCGAGATATTTGAAGCCGTCACCGAGGTTGCAGCCAATGATCTCCGCGTTGACCCGTTAATTGAAACGCTGCTCGCGTTACAGCAGGCGCAAGTACATTGTGATGTCCAAGACCCGGATGTTCGTTTTCTTGTCACATCTATCGTCGACTACGTCAAATTCGAACGGCGTGATGATCTGGTGCGCAGCATACAACACCTACCTGTAACGATCATCCCGGATCGCGACGTGTCCCAGCGATTCAAAGATACGAGCCTGAAATTCGTCGATACAAAGTCGTTTCGCGAGTTGATTGCGACTATGGCCGACGCGAAGGCCGTGATTTGCCCGTTGCCGCATCACACCGGTTTTCACGAGCGTGCACTCGCCGCATTCAGTGTCGCGTCTGTCGTCGTCGCTGCACCGAACGAGGTGCTGGAAACGAACTTTTTCCACGGGCAAGAGATGCTTGGCTACTCAAGCCACGAGGAATTGGCGGCGCTGCTCGAGGATTGCATTGACGGCAAGAAGGATCTGGAAAGCATCGGGAGAAGAGGGCACGAAAAAGCGATGGCGAGATTCTCGCCAGATCGTCTGGCCGATATTATGGTCTCGCGATATTTAGACATTCGCGATCCGACCATTCGGTAAGAGATAATGCGCGGCTACCGCAGAGGTCTGCCGCAGGTTCGGGCGGCGCTTACGACCGACTAAATACAACAGAGACACAAAGAGCAAAACATGACTAATGCGAAGATAAAGGTGCTAGTTCCCAAGTTGCCCGGCACGGAAGCGATCGTGCCGTACATGAGACAAATAGACGAGCGGCGTGTCTACAGTAACTACGGCCCTCTCACCGAAAAATTTCGGAGCCGTCTCAGCGAACTGACCGGCGCAGCGGGCGTCACTCTTACGAGTAATGGCACATCGGCGATCGAACTCGCGCTGCGAATTCGCGCGACGCCGCAGCGACACTATTGTTTGATGCCATCCTTTACGTTTATCGCGAGTGCGCACGCGGTATGTAACGCTGGCCTCACACCGTACCTGCTCGACGTATGCGAGCGTAGCCTGATGCTGACGCCGGAAATCGTCGAAGCGGCGCTCGAAGGCCTGGACGAACTGCCCGCCGCCGTGTTGGTAGTGAGCGCGTTCGGTGCGCCGCCGGACCAAGCCGCTTGGCAAGCGTTCGAGGCGCGTTACGGCATTCCCGTTGTGTTCGATGCGGCAGCCGCCGCGACATCGATCAAACAGGTGGGAAGCCAACCGTTATGTCTGAGCCTACACGCCACCAAGGCGCTTGGCATTGGAGAGGGGGGCGCGATTCTGTGCGCCGATACGGACCTGACCGATCATGCGACCGCGATGACGGGCTTCGGCTTTCTCGGTGCGGAGCGTGTATCGGCGATTCGCGCGGGCAACTACCGCATCTCCGAATACAGCGCGGCTGTCGGAAACGCCGTGATCGACGCACTGCCGGCGCGGGTCGCGGACTTGCAGCGCCTCACCGATGGCTACCGAAAACGTATCGGTGCTGACCGGCTCTCGCGTTTCCAGGAAGGTGTTGGCGAGCGCTGGCTTACCATGACGCTTAATGTAATTGTCCCACCGAATAAAGTGGCGGCTACCCTCGCTCACCTCGACGAGGATCACATCGAGTGGCGTCGCTGGTGGGGCCTCGGCTGCCACACCCATCCTGCTTTCGCCGACGTGCCGCGTGGCGATCTGCACGTCACAGAGTCGATCGCGCCTTGCGTGATCGGTCTACCATTTCACGATCTGCTTTCCGCGGCCGATCTTGACCGAGTCGATCGCTGTCTGCCATAAACGCGCCGAAGCGCATATGCCGACAACGGAAACTCCTTGCATCGAACCCCTGTTTGTAGATTGCCGATTCGATGTTGTTCGAACGTTTTCGCCCTCCGGGATTGGGAATCGGTTTTGGCTCGAAAGGCCCTGCGACAGTAACCGTTGCTGATTGGCGACCGTTCAGCAGCGGTGCGTGCATATCGACGCCTCTGCCGTCTCGGTCATTGGACTCGCTCATGAAGACCTGTGTCGGGTTGGCATCTTCGTCTGGGTTCGGTGGGGAGAACGCGACGTGCTGGCACCCCTGGCTCGGATCGTTCCGTTGAGCGGCGATGAGCCAACTCGAGTCGCTGTCGCGGACTGCGACTACTGGCACGTCAAAGCTACACATTCTCAGACCCAGAGAGCGGTCTTGCCTACCTCGCCTCGTCCTGATTTGACGAAGAATGCTCGTCTCGCACCATCTTCCGTCAGGTGACGGGCTACGCTGACGGATACGTTGCTCAATGCAAACGTGAGCATCGAAGAAGGAAGTGGCTCAATGAAGTACCACGTTGTCGCGCGCAGCGCCGCCGGAGGTATGGTCCCAAGCCTGGCCCGACATCATGTCCGAACATCGTGCAGCGTACTCTTCTTCCCGTCATCAGCAATCGGAGACATTCGGGAAGACGCCGAAATTCGGGAAGATTTTGCGGCGTTGGCGAAATCCGAAAACGACCCGCGCTGTTCGCTTTGCTTGCTGCAAAGTAGCCGCGGCAAGACGAAGCGAAATACCGCCTGCAGAGCACGCCGAAGGCTTTCGATTACTTTTCAGAGCCGGAAATGAGTTGGCGCGACACCAATCGCGCGCTGACGCCTGCGCATAACGCCAACGACTATCGATATCCGAGTCACGGGCAATCGGAATGCACATTCCGTCTCGCCGCAATCATCTTGCGAAAAAAATCCGACGGCCGCGGGACACTATCGGCAGCCGAAGTTTGCTTCACCAGCGACACACTTCTTGTGCGTATCGCGTGAGCTGTGTTGGGCACGATCTTATGAATTCCGCCGCCATTGAGCACATCAATGTTCCAGCACCAGTCTTCGTAGCCGATACCATTCTTCAGATCCGTGCCTGCGTACGGTACTGACCGCAAAAAATCCGCTGCAGTAAAGCAAAGCGATGTCCACAGGTTCGTGTAGCCAAGATCTGCAATACGAAAGGAAGGGTCCTCCATATCGATATGCAAAAAGATATACGGGGTCACACCAAAATACGCATTAACTTCCGGGTGCCATATGACCTTTCTCGGATCGGCTTCCGCGGCGACATAAGCCCGGACCAGCCAGTCCTCGCCCCAAATGTCGTCCGCGTCGAGAAAGCCGATCCATTTGCCGCGTGCATTTTCGACCGCAGAATTTCGGGAGAAACCCAGATCGCCATGCTGAACGATCTCGATTCGCAATTCGGGTTCATTTCGTGCAAATTCGTCGAACACTTCTTTGGTCAGTGGATTCGGCTTATCGAGTATCGCAAGAAGTTCGACGCGCAAACCATTCGATCTCGCTACCGCGGCGGCTTTAGAAAGACTGCGCAAGGATGGCTGTGCAAGCAGACCTTCTGCGTGCCCGTTTATGACCGCGGTGATATCGTAGTCTGGCATGGCTTCAATCGATAAAAGTGGGAGAGGCTCGCAGCACATTGGTGAATGCCGTCCATGAATGCCGGGCTCGGACATGCTCGACCATGCACCTCGATTTAGATATCGCCAGTTGAGAATCATCTTTGATTTGCCGAAGCGCTTGAACGTACGGTTCCGGCTCATGGTAGCTAGCGACAGGCCATCCCGTCGTCGACGTAACCAGTTCGGCGAGATCTCCGATGGCCGGCGCGACGACCGCCATTCCCGTCGAAGCCACCTCGATGAGTTCAAGTGACAGCCCATCAGAAATCGACGTGCACAGGAATGCACCATAGTCTGCAAGCGGCAGTCGCGACACTGACGAAAATGAGCCTCTAAGCCTCAGGTTCAGGCTCGATGACACTGCATCCTGCAAGTGCTTCGTATCACGGGCGGCTTCATTTGTGAACACGTCGAACGTCAGATCAGGCGCCTGCACCGCAATCTTCAATAGCAGATCAACACTTGTTTTGGAGTCGGCGCGCCCTGCCCAAATAACTGCGTCCCGGTTCGTAGCACCACTGTCGTAGGCTACAGTGGGCGTGACGCGTGCAGGCTGATATAGCGGCACCAGACGGCCCCTCAGAGAGGGAGGAATACCGTGCTCGGATGCCAGACTCTCCAGGAAATGAAGGGTATCGAAATACACCATGCGCAAGAACGGAAGGCTCTCGCGAAAATGAGTATTTGCAAAATCGTTCACATGACCGTCCGCATCTCCATCGCCGCGATACAGGTACGCGTAAAGATCGGTCCCTAGTTGGAGCGCGCCGCCCTTTCGCACTATCGAGTCCCAACATGCAACGCTGTCGATATTGAGCACGGACTTGGGCCGGACCGCGAGGATCAACTTCTCGACAATCGATGCCCGCTCCGTAGCCGTCAATGCTTCTCCAAAGTTGGATAGGCAACGCGTGTGAACGCCTACCGCGAAATCGTTGTTCACCTCCTTTTCTTCATCGTCGGTGAACACGACGAGCGCCGAATCGGCCCCGTGCGCGTCGATAGCGGCTTGCGCCGCATTGGCGGACATATACTTCGCCCTCCCTTTGTGCGGCCCTGAAGCGAAAACGATACAACGGAAGGGATGCTCAAGCGATTCAAACAGTGCGCGCCATACGCGAAGTGCGGGCCAATGTTGGCCACCTCCATGAATACCGAGAAGGTGAGGTGCGGTAAGCGTTGGATCACGTGCAATAGCCGGTTCGAAAGCGCTCGCCAGTTCATACATCGACCCGACAACCGAAAGGATTCTCGAATCGAGGCCGCACCGCCTACCCTCCTTCCTGCCGATTGTCAGATAGTGAATTAGCGGGTGAATTCCACTCTGCAGAACGTCAGGATACTGCGTCGTGTACCAGCGCGGATCAAATGCCGGATGCGGCCGACGGCCTTCCCTGCCACCCCACCTAATGTAGTGTTCAAGGGGATCAATGCCGGCTTTTGCCACATCTGGATATGTCTGGCGGTAAAACGCTTCATCAAACAGGCCAGACTCCCGGATGATTCTGCGTTCATCAGGAGACGTGCGCCTCTTTCCGTTGATACCGCGATTAGCGGATGGGCGATGGTAAAACTTCGACGTGACACGTCTGGTCGCTCGACGCAGCGACGAAATCAGCATAGTGAGAAACATATCAAGAGGCCAAACTCTCCGGGTTCTTCTCGCTCAAATATCTAACGATGTTGGCTTTGCGAAAGCTATCGTCTATTTCGCGGCTCGTTATCGTATTCTTTTAGGCTGGGTTGCCGCTTTCTGCGCCGGACCTTATAGCTGCAATCCGGCGTGCATTACCTTGAGTTGCGCATCCAGATACCGTCCCGCAACCCTTGCAGCATCTTTCCCAACGCTTGCAATCGCTGAGGATGGAACATCGTTACGAACACCGCAATTTGCACCAAGCGTATCGCATCCAAACGCCTCCAGGCCCAGCACGGGTAGTCACGCCGCTGTAGCAGCACGCTATTGCGAATCATGTAATAGTACCGGAACGGCTTGTGCAGCGGGATTTCCCGCCACCGACCTAGCCATACCCGTCGACGCCATTCTCCAAGAGAATGGGCCATAGCGGCCGCGCAATGTCCCCACGTCACATACCCCTTCGCGCGAGCCCGAAGCACCCATTCCGTATCGACCTGATCGATGAATAGCTGCTCATCCATCTCCCCGATGGCGTCGAGAGCCTCCAGCGAGATCAAGGACCCTGACGAAATCAAAAGGTCCGTCACGACTGTCCGCTGGCCGGGTTCGCATGCGACGGGAGCGAACCGTATCCCGCCGAAGCGCACATGCGGCGCGAGATGTCCCGTCTGACGATCCCTGCTTCGAGGCCCAATGGCTGCCACCTTGTTGCCGGCCCCAACGAGATCTTCGTGCGCCGACTGCAAGGCAGCGACCATCCCGGCATCCGGTTCGCTATCCTGATCCATCAGCAAGACGTACTTTGCGCCTTGCTTGCGTGCCCAATCGATGCCGGAATTGTGGCCTGCTGCAATTCCAAGGTTCTTGCCCAACGATATGACGTGAACCGATGGACCACCCAACGCAGCCACTACACCGGCCACGTCCTGAGCTGAACCGTTATCGACTACGGCCACATGCTCCGTCTGCGGCGTCACCGCGTTCAGGAGCGCACCGAGACGTGCCGAATCCGGCTGATAAGTGACCACGATAGCCACCACCCCGGCAACGTAAGACATCGGAGATTCCAGGTTCATATCTGCATCAGTAGCCGAGACCCGTCCGGTCGCTCCGTCCGCCGCGTCAGTCAAACTGCAGCGCGGCGAGAATCGTATCGCGTTGGTGGAACCAACCGTATTTCGAACGCGCATCCTCGCGAGCGCATTCGATCAGAGCCGGCCACCTGGAAGTATCGTCAATGGCACCCTCGATCACCGATAGCCATTCCTGCGCTTGCGCGAGATAGCCGTTCTCGCCGTTTCGAATTGCTCCGGCGTATGTATAAGAAGGCGACGCAACACTTATCGCCCCAACGACGGCAGCCTCGAAATACTTGAGTTCCGATTTGCAGTTCGTAAAGTCATTTGACTGCAGTGGCATCAGATTGAATTCAACGGTACTGATCAGGCGCTGCAAGTTGACATAGTCGTGAAACGGCTGCCGCTTCACCCGATCACCAAACTTGCTGAGTGCCGGGCCAGCCTCGATATATCCTACAACCATCAGCTCGATTCTGGAGTCGTTGGCGAGCAGCGCTTCAATAGCAGGAACGATGATCGCGTAATCCAACTTGTGTGACGGTGAGCCACTGAAGTAACCCAGGTGGATCTTGTCGTCGCGGGCGAATCCTGTGCTTTGCTTATGTCGAAAAAGTGCATCGGAATACTCGATTTGCTCTTTGTTCATGAAGTTCGGGACCACACTTACCGGCAACCCGGAAAACGTCGCAATCTTGTTGGCCAGGTAGTCGTTCGTCGTAATGGCACCGTCGCACATTGTCAATGCGACGCCTAGACGGCCGATGTACGAGAACCAATAGTCCCAGCGCCCAGGGTCGTTGACGTTTTCGTCGAGCGTGTTCATGATCAGATGCGCATAGCTCGAATCGAAAACGAAATCGTCGATATCAAAGAGTATGCGCTTGCCTCGCAGCCGGAACTTCATCACGAGCCGATTGATGCGATGACAATATCGTGATCTGCAGATCACGAGCACGTCGGCGAGATCGGCGACCTCGTCAATCCATTCCCAGTCCTGAAGAAAGAAAAAGCTCGCCGAAACGTCCCCACTCGCGTCGTCGTTAAGCACTTGCGCCATATTATATGCGCGGTACCGAAACGTACTGTTATTCGGCTCTTCGTAGAAGTAGGCAACTCGCCGTTTGCCGCGCGTAAGCATCGCCATCCGCTCGCGCAACGGAAGATTCCATGGGTCCGAATAAGCCTTCGGGGGAATATCGACTTTAAACATTATAGTTGTGCGGACAACTGCTTGATGATCCCGCCGAAAGCTTGCTGCCAATCGGAAGCAAGTCCATTGCTGCGGTAGTTCTGCTCTCGCAGTTGCGGATTGGACGCCAAGGCCACTGCGGATCGTAGCCCTTCCACCAACGCGTCACGTTCAAGGTCCGCGCAAATCAGGTTGCGCGAGTAGCCGGACAAATCGGTCTTGTTACCGAAGCGATTAGTCACAACAACCGCACCACTGGCGACCAGATCCAGAGGTGGATAGCTTGGATGCGGCGTGCTCATCAAGCTAAGACCAACGTCAACCGTCCCCGCGAATTCGGCGTATTGAGACCACGTGAGGTTTTCGAATTTCTTAGGCACATAGCCACCGTCGAATACAACAGCCGGTATATTCTTGCCGACCAGACAAATCTCCCACTCCGCAGGGTCCAGCACCTTTTCAGCGATCGCCCGCTCAATGACTTCTATTCCAACATAGAAGAGGTTCCGCGCGTTGTTCGGCCTCGCGTAGAAAAAGAAGCGCTTCTTTTGCGCCGTGGATTTTTCGCGCGAATGGAATACGGCGCCCGGAAAAGCGGGCTCGAACCATGTGCCTTTAGCAGCAATATTACCCAAGCCGTCACCCGTCAGATGATCGAACAACAGCTTGGTATTGACCAAATAGCGGATATCGCCATTGCCCAAGGTCTCTTCGCATCTCACTCGTTCGTCGCCGAACGGATAGAACATCCGCTCGTCTTCCTGAAGCAAATAGATGATCGAGTCGCGCGGCACGCTCGGCAACGTAGCCGCCGTGGTCCACCAGGACGTAGTCACGAACAGGTCGCCTTCTTTGACGTCGACCTCGTATTTTTTATCGAAGAAAGCTGCAAATTTGAATTGCACTTCGTGCTTCAGCTTGATTCCGTATAGCGAGAGAATGTGATCGATGTTTTGGGGCTGTGCTCGTTGCGTACGCGTGATGATTCGAAGTTGCGCGTTCAACTCATTGGCGAGCAACGCCGAAAAAATCAAAGCGGTCCCGACTCCGCCGAACAGGCTGCCACTCGCGACGCTATCCGTCACGATGCTCACGCGACGGACGCCCGTTGCGGGAATCGAAAACGTCAGCAAGGGCTCAAGGGCCTCGAAGTGCGCACGAGCAAGCTGCGCCGGACTTTTTGGCCCCGTGTCACGGCCACCCTTGGCCGACGAAGCCTGAAGCTTGCGGGCCAACTTCCTGTAGACGATCTGCTGCAACGCCATAGTTCCGTGGTTTTTCCAGTAGCAATAGGCCCTGTATGCTCGATCAATCATTGGAAGTCCTCGTTGCGTGCCATAAACAGCACTCGTCATATTATTCTCTTGACCATCGTTCACCATCGATGTCGGAGATCCGGCTCGCCTACCCCGAGAATCGGAGCCGGATGCTTAGTTATTGCCACCTGAAACTGCAGGTGCCGTCGAGCGCTTACACCTGAGATTCATATGCCGAAACAACTTCTTCGGTCGGCCCAAACGCTCGTACGCGCCCGCGCTCCATCCATAACGCCTTGTTGCACACTTTGCGGATTTCCGAGTTCGAGTGCATTGCCAACACCACTATCTCCGCACGGCTATGAAGATCTGCGAGACGCTCTTCTGCCTTGTGCATGAACGACGCGTCTCCCACGCCCATCACTTCGTCGAGCAAGAGAATCTCGGCATCGACTGCGGTCGAAATGGCAAAGCCCAACCGCACGCGCATCCCGCTCGAATAGGTTCTTAACGGAAGGTCGAGGTAGTCACCCAACTCGCAGAATTCCACAATCGACTGCTGCTTGGCACGGATCTCGGCATCCGACATGCCCAGTAACAGGCCTCGCAAGCGAATGTTCTGCAGACCGGTCGAGTTTTCGTCCATCCCAAGACTGATATCGAGCAGCGGCACGATCTTCCCCTCGTTCTCGATTGTCCCGTAGGTGGGAGTGTAGATACCGGCCATTGTCCTGAGCAGGGTCGACTTACCTGCGCCATTGTGGCCAATAAGGCCAATTCGGTCGCCGGTTTCGAATCGCAGGTCCACATTGTCGAGTGCGCGCACGACGACTACACCATCGTTACCTTCGGCGATGGAGTTTCGCCGTCCCATGCGCAAGACCTGTTTCTTGAGCGATCGCCCTTGTACGTCGTATATGGGCAAGTCGAGCGTCGCGCTCTTAAGTTCGATGTACGCCATGATTTGCCTTGTCAGACCCAATACGGAATGCGTTTCAGGAACCGCCCTGTCAGCGCGAGCGCGAAGAGCCAGCCAACTATCGCGAGCCCTACAGCAACGCCCCAAGTAGTTGCACTTGGCATCTCACCGATCAGCGGCGCACGAACGAGTTCGATTAGATGCGCAAGAGGATTGAACTCAACGATGAACGAATATCTGGACAATGAATTCGGACGATAGATAATCGGGGTAATGTAAAACGCAATCTGGATAATTGCCGCGATGATTTGCGGCAAATCTCGAAATCGTGCGGACAAAAGGCCGGCGACCATCGCCATCCACAGCGCATTGGCCATGTAGAGCACCAAAGCAGGGATGAAAAGCGGCAGAGTCTCCCAACTCTTCACACCGAAAACGGCCAGGAGCACCACGACAATCACGAAATTGTGAGCCAAGATGATCAGGTTGCGCCAGGCCACCTGCAACATAAAAATTAGTTTCGGTGTCGACACTTGCCGGATATATTGGCCGCTACCGATGTAAGCCGTGCTTCCCTCAAGAACAGTCGCCGAAAACGCGGCCCACATGACGAGGCTGACGGCCAGATACGGAAGATAGTCGCTCATCTTCACGCCAAAGAGCGTGCCGTACACCACGCCGATCGAGCCGATCATCACACCGGTGCTGATCGTCAGCCAGAACGGCCCAACGCGCGAGCGCGCGTAGCGTTGCCGCACCTCGAGCCAACCAAGGAGTGTCCAAAGCCGCCAAGAGGCAATGCTTTGCATTAAATCGGAAAGTGCCAAGTTGTACATTACAGACTTTTTAAATTCTTGCGTTAAAAGAGAAACCACCAGTGAATGTCCATGCGCTCCGCGTCATGTTCGATCCAGCCGGCCCATGTGACCGGTCAGTCCGTGCCAGATGCCGATCAACGCCATTCGCAAATGGCTGAGACGCGGTTGCAGAAACAGTGCATAAATAGCCAGCCGAAATGGAAACTTCACTAGCTCAGTGGACTTCCAGGTCCACGGAATGTAGCTCCGTTTGATTAAGGCAACTGCATTTCGAAAAAGATAATAATGTCGCAGGGGGCTATGACTCGGGTATTGCCGACCGAACACCCGCACCGGTTCGCCACCTAGTTCATGCGCAAGCCGCAACCCAGGCGCGCCAAGCACCGCATATCCTTTAGAACGAGCCCTGACACACCATTCGAGGTCAACGAAATCGATAAATAGCGCATCATCCATCGGGCCAATGTCGCGCCACGCAGCTAGATTGATGCACGAGCCCGAACTGATCAGAAAATCAATTTCAAGCGGCTGGGTGCCGACGGGCGCGACCCGCTGCAGCTTCAGATAGCCAAAGCGAACAAACGGAGCTACGCCCCCAAGGCGCGCGTCCTCATAAGCAGGACCAATCAGCGCAACGCGTCCTCGCTGACGCTGCTCCTCTTTGAGCAACTGCGGCAACGCTTCTAACAGTTGTGTCGACGGCTCGCTATCCTGATCGAAAATAAGCGCACTGCTACAGCCTGCTTTCAGTAGCAACTCGACGCCCTGATTGATGCCCGTCGCGATCCCAAGGTTGGCCCCGTTGGCAACATAGACGATCCGGTCGTCGAGCCCGAGTTGTTCGGCACTCTGCACCCGCTCGGTATTGTCGACCACCACGCAGCGCCCGAAGTCGGCATAGCGATTGGCCCGACGCACGCACGCAGCATCGGACCGGTAGAACACGACGACAATTCCATTCGCCGCGTCGCCAGGCGAGGAGCCGAGATCACCCATACTCATGGTGTTGGATCACTTTCCAGAAATCGATTGGCAATGACCGCGCCATTCGCGGACGCCGGCTACGCACATCGGTTGGCCATGCATAGACGCAACGCGTCTTGCCAATCGGGCAAGTAGAGCCCAAATGTCTCCGTGAGCTTGCGATGAGACATCTGCGAATTCGCCGGGCGCTTTGCCGGAACGGGATAGTCGCTCGTGCCGATCGGTACGACCTTGGGTCCTTTTCCGTCCATTGCGATATCGAAAATCGCTTGCGCAAATCCGTGCCACGACGTCGCGCCAGCGGCCGTCAGATGATAGACGCCTGAACGTTCGCGCCACCAGTCGATATCATTCGCGCCAAGGCCCTGAGCGACGATGTGAGATGTCGACGTCGCGATGGTGTTCGACCAGGTCGGTGCGCCATTCTGATCGGCAACGACGCGCAATTCGGGTCGCTCGGCTCCGAGCTTCAGCATGGTAAGCAGGAAGTTCTTTCCTCGTGCTCCGTACACCCAGCTAGTGCGCAAGATCAGATGCGCGCAGCCGGATTCGGCGATACCTTGCTCTCCCGCAAGTTTGCTCGCGCCGTAGACGTTTTGGGGATTGGTCCCATCGTCCTCAACGTAGGCTTCGCTTTTGGTTCCGTCGAACACATAGTCCGTCGAATAGTGAACCAGCACTGCCCCGCTACGCTCCGCTTCCTCCGCGAGCACGCGAGGCGCTTCCGCATTGAGACGCATGGCGACATCTACGTCAGTTTCCGCCTTGTCCACCGCTGTGTACGCGGCCGGGTTGACGATGACGGAAGGTTTGAGCTCGCGCACCGTCGAGCGGATTTGCGAGAGGTCGGCCAGATCGAGCGCCGCACGATCGAGTGTCACGACCCGGCCGAGACCTTGAAGAGTACGCGCCAACTCGAAGCCAACTTGCCCGTTGACTCCGGTGACGAGGATGGTCGGCTGCTTGCTCATTGGGCGGCCTCAGGCAAACAGCTCGGATTCGCTCAAGCGCTTGCCCGCGGCATCCTTTGCCGCCAGCACCGGCGCGAAGTCAATCGGCCATTCGATGCCGATATCCGGATCGTTCCAGACGATACTGCGTTCGTGCGCCTGATACCAGTAGTCGGTTGTCTTGTACAGAAATTGCGCAGCGTCCGACAAAACGACAAAACCATGTGCAAAACCGGGTGGAACCCACAACTGCCGACTGTTCTCGGCTGACAGAATCACGCCAACCCACCTGCCGAAGTTCGGCGAGCTTTTGCGAATATCGACGGCAACGTCGAACACTTCACCTTCAACGACACGCACGAGCTTGCCCTGCGCATGCTCGATCTGATAATGCAGCCCGCGCAATACGCCCCGCATCGAACGCGAATGATTGTCCTGCACGAACTCAACACCCGTTTCGACGTTCTCGGCGAATTCGCGTGCGTTGAAACTCTCGTAGAAGAAGCCACGAGCATCGCCGAACACCTTGGGTTCGATGATCTTGACTTCGGGCAGCGACGTGGTGATTACCTGGATGGCCATGCAACTTGGTCCTTCGGGAGATTCAGCAAATATTGGCCGTACGCATTCTTCGCGAGCGGCGCAGCCAGTTGGAGCAATTGCTCATCGTCGATCCACTTACGCCGGAAAGCGATCTCTTCCGGACACGCCACCACCAACCCCTGCCGTTTCTGCAACGTAGCAATAAACGTCGCGGCTTCAATCAGAGAATCATGCGTGCCGGTATCGAGCCATGCATACCCGCGCCCCATGATCTCGACATCGAGCTTCTTTTGCTGGAGATAGCGCGAATTCACGTCGGTGATTTCAAGCTCACCACGCGCCGACGGCTTGATACCAGCCGCGATATCGCAAACGCTATTGTCGTAGAAGTACAGCCCCGTCACCGCGTAATTCGAGCGCGGCTTAGCAGGCTTCTCTTCAATCGACAGCGCGCGAAAGTCCTTGTCGAACTCGACAACGCCGTAGCGCTCCGGGTCGTGCACGTGATAGGCAAAAACGGTCGCGCCTTCGTCTTTCTCGTTAGCGCGTTCCAGTTGCTTCGCCAGATCGTGCCCGTAGAAGATGTTATCGCCAAGAATCAGCGCCGACGGATCATTGCCCACAAAATCGCGGCCAATGATGAACGCCTGAGCCAGCCCATCCGGAGACGGCTGAACCGCATACTGAATGTTCATACCCCACTGGCTGCCGTCGCCGAGCATCGTCTCGAAACGCGGCGTATCCTGCGGCGTGGAAATGATCAGTACGTCACGAATACCCGCCACCATCAGCGTGGACAGCGGATAGTAGATCATCGGTTTGTCGTAGACCGGCAGCAATTGCTTGGAGACGACATGCGTGATTGGATACAGGCGCGTGCCCGATCCACCCGCGAGAATAATGCCTTTGCGCGCCATTGTCGTGTCCTTACGCGCGCTGCGCGTAGTTGGTCTCAACCCACTTCCGATACTCGCCTGAAGCGACTTCGTCAGACCACGCCTGATTGTCCAGATACCACTGAACCGTCTTGGCGAGGCCTGTTTCGAACGTCTCAGCCGGCTTCCAGCCGAGCTCGCGCTCGAGCTTGCGGGCGTCGATCGCATAACGGCGGTCGTGGCCGGGACGATCCTTCACGTAGGTAATCTGGTCGCGGTACGAAGCGCCCGCCTTAGGACGCAATTGATCGAGCAGGTCGCACAGCGTGTGCACGACGTCGAGGTTCTTCTTTTCGTTCCAGCCGCCGATGTTATACGTCTCGCCCGGCGTGCCGCGCGCGAGCACTTCGCGGATCGCGCTGCAATGGTCGCCCACGTACAACCAGTCCCGCACGTTCTGACCGTCACCGTAAACCGGCAATGCCTTGCCCCCGAGCGCGTTGGCGATCATCAGCGGAATCAGCTTTTCAGGGAACTGATACGGACCGTAGTTGTTCGAGCAGTTCGTGGTGAGCACCGGCAGGCCATACGTGTGATGGTAGGCGCGCACCAGATGGTCCGAACCCGCCTTCGTAGCCGAGTATGGGCTATTCGGCGCATACGGCGTGGTTTCGGAGAATTGCGGATCGGTAGCGGACAGCGAGCCGAACACTTCGTCCGTCGAGACGTGCAGGAAGCGGAACGCCGTCTTGTCGGCCTCGCCGAGCGTATTCCAGTACTGACGGGTGGCTTCGAGCAGCGTGAACGTGCCGACCACATTGGTCTGCACGAAATCGGCCGGGCCATGGATCGAACGGTCGACGTGGCTTTCCGCGGCGAAGTGCAGCACGGCGCGCGGCTTGTGCTCGGCAAAGAGCGCGTCCATCGCGGCACGATCGCAGATATCGGCTCGCACGAAGACGTGCTTGGGGTTAGCCTGTTGCGACTTGAGCGTACCCAGATTGCCGGCGTACGTTAGCTTGTCGACGTTCAGAACCGCTTCGTCCGAGGCGTTGAGCCAGTCGAGCACGAAATTGGCGCCGATAAAGCCGGCACCGCCCGTTACCAGGATCATGAAATTCCTTCTAGATGTTGGTGGCAGATCGAAGTCGGTTCGCCGATCCACGCGCCTCGCGTTGTGGCTTTCGTTTCTTGTCAGCGCCCGCCGCCGCCTCTCATACGGCAGGCAGGCACTCAAACGCCAATCTTATGAAGCCCCGATTATAAAGCCGCCAGAGGCAAAAACTAGAACCCTAACAACTTGAAACAGCTTGACAAGTTTGGTTTCCAATGGCCAACAGGGGATTATTTGGCGGGACGTTTGATGCCAAAAATGGCGGTATCCAGTCGAAAATACCGATAATTGCGCGATTTAAGCCGCCAACATCCAGCGCAGCGTATCCATAAACGGAATCCACTCAACCTTTGGCACCAACGAGCGCAGCTTGGCCGGCGACCCAGCGAGCATCTTCACATCGGTTTGACGGACGAAAGCCGGATTAATCTGGATCTCGAGCTCATGCCCGGTCATATCGCTCGCCGCGGACAGAATCTCCCGCAGCGTAAACGGCGTGCCAGTACACACATTAACCGTCTCCGCAGCAGCCTCAGAGTCGAGCAAAGCCTCATAAGCATCCGCCACGTAGCGCACGTCCGAGAAATCACGCGCCACGTCGATATTACCGAGCTCGATCGCCGGTTCGCGCCGCGCGAAATGCTCAACGATCTTCGGCACCAGAAAGTTCGATGTCTGCCCACGGCCCGTGTAGTTGAACGGCCGCACGATCAGGATGGGCAGCCGGTCGAACCAGGTCCGCACCATCGTTTCCATCGCCGCCTTGCTGGCGGCATAGTGATTGACGGGCGTGACGGGGAAAGTTTCGTCGATAGCGTCGCTGGTGACATTGCCGTAGACGTTCGCGCTGCTCGCGATCAACAGCTTGCGGGGCGTATGGCCAACGGCCGCACAGGCCTCAAGCAGGTTCAGCGTGCCGATCACGTTGACGCGATAAAAATCGAGCGGATCGTTATGGCCCACAAAGCTGATTGCGGCGAGATGCACAATGTAGTCGGGCCGCGCGGTTTCGATGACGCGCCGGCATGCGTCAGGCGACGTAATGTCGAGCCTGAGGCGCGTCGGCGTTTCAGGCTCGTTGCGCCCGGCCACCGTTTCGATCACGGTATGGCCGCGGCCGAACAGATTGTCGACCAGATAGCGGCCAGTAAAGCCACTCGCCCCGGTGACGAGCGTGCGGATAGGTTGCTTCGCATGAGAAGACGACATGCTTTCTCCGTTCACGAGGGTCATTCTGTTGTATTGCAATATCGGCACGCGCTTTGCGACGTGTCTGTGATGCGCTTGGGAACGCCGGTTTCTGGCGGCTTCTGTCGTCGCATACCGCGATATTCGTGCTACAAAAGGGCTATTATGTCACGCTAACTTGCTGCACCGCCCAACGCGGCACGCCTTGTTCGTAACCGCATGTATCGAACTGCACCGACTCACTTGATGACATCTTCCACCGTCTCCACCGCGGCTCCCGCTACCGCTTCCGCTGCGCTTCCACAGCCGCATCCCGCTCCGCTTGCCTTCGGCGACCTGCAAGGCTGCCACACACAGTTCAAGCAGTTGCTGGCCAAAGCAGCACCTCCCGAAGGCACGCCGCTGTGGTTCGCGGGCGACCTGATCAACCGTGGCTCCGAATCGCTCGCCACACTGCGCGACATCATCGCGCTGGGAGACCGCGCGGTGCCGGTGCTGGGTAATCACGATCTGCATCTGCTGTCGGTGTCGGCGGGAATTCGCAAGTCGAAAAAAGGCGACACGATCGACGACATTCTCGCCGCGCCGGATGCCGCCGACCTGCTCGAATGGGTCCGCCACCGTCCGCTCGCGCATTTCGACAACGGCATGCTGATGGTGCATGCGGGCGTATTGCCGCAATGGGATGCCA
The DNA here is from genome assembly GCF_046025895.1 of Paraburkholderia sp. RL17-337-BIB-A. Lineage (NCBI taxonomy): Bacteria > Pseudomonadati > Pseudomonadota > Betaproteobacteria > Burkholderiales > Burkholderiaceae > Paraburkholderia > Paraburkholderia sp. RL17-337-BIB-A. The sequence continues at coordinate 3,703,764 of NZ_JARESY010000001.1, forward strand.
CCCTGACGATGGAACTCGCCGACGAACTGCAGCGGGCGCTACGCGCACCGAACTGGAAGGAAACGCTTGCAGGACTCTACGGCAATGAGCCGAATTGCTGGACGCCCGGCATCAAGGGCATCGAGCGGCTGCGTCTGACGTGCAGCGCATTGACGCGCATCCGCTTCTGCAATGCCGAAGGTGCAATGGATTTCAGCACCAGCGGCGGCCTGAATTCCGCGCCGCCGGGCAGCATGCCGTGGTTCGACGTGCCGTCGCGCAAGACCGCGGACGTCACCGTGGTGTTCGGCCATTGGGCCGCGCTCGGTTTGACCTTGCGCGATAACCTGATTGGTCTGGATTCCGGCTGCGTGTGGGGAGAAAAACTATCGGCCGTCAGGCTTGCGCAAGATCCCGCTGAGCGCACGCTCACACAGGTCGACTGCGAGGCTTGCGGGACGCCAGGTAGCGGCAACTGAGCCGCTTCGCCAGGCCCTTCGCCCAGGTCCGTCGCTAAGCCGACCGGCCGGAGTGATCAACCGGTTCGATCAGCGCTGGCGAGGGCTTGGAAACATCAGAGGAATCGAACGCGTTGCGCGATGCGATCGATTCCGTGATCGCTGCACCGGACCGCGTCCTGCCCGCCTGCAGCTCCCGTAACGCCGCTGCAATCACCCCTTCCGCCTCCGCCGCCAGCGTGCGCCGATTCGCGCCCGGCGCAAGCGGCGCGCCGACGTACACATGCGCGGTCAACGGCCCACCGCTTAACAGCGTGTTCAGCGAATCAGCCAGCGTCAGATCGTCGATATACGCAGGCGCGGTAGATTGTCGGCCCTGCGCATCTTCATACATGATGCAAAGCGGCTGCACCGGCGCCGACGCCGACACGGCGGCCTGGAGCATATTCGCGTGAAACGGCAGCAGCGCCAGACCGTTCGACGTCGTCCCTTCAGGAAACACGCACATCAGCTCACCCGCGTTCAGGCGGCTGGACAGCTCCTGCATGATCCGCTTCGCATCGCTGCGCTTCTCGCGCTGGATAAACACCGTGCCCAGTTGCTGCGCCAGCCAGCCGACTATCGGCCAATGCCGGATCTCGGCCTTCGAGACGAACGGCGTAGGCCGCCACGCGTTGATCACGTAGATGTCGATCCACGAGATGTGATTGGCGACCACCAGCGCGCCGCGATCGAGCCGCACGCTGTCGTTATGCACGACGAGTTGCATGCCGCATAGACGCAGCATTTTCAGCGACCATTCGCGGTTGAGCGTCTGCCGCCCCTCCGCGCCGACCTTGGAAAAGCGCGTCGCAACGATCCACATGCCATGCAGCAGATGGGCGACGAGACGGGCCTTGCGTAACGCGAGCTTCATCATCAGAGCTTTCCGTAACTGGACAGTGCCGCCAATATTAGCGCTGTTATTAGCGCTGTTCGAACGCAACGTTACCGGACACGATGGTCGCTCGCACACGCACCGGCAGTTCATAGCCGAGGAACGGCGTGTTGTGTCCCTGGCTCTTCAAAGCACGCGGCTCGACGCGCCAATACGCGTTGCGGTCGAACACGCAGAGATCGGCGACGGCGCCCACGGCGATTCGTCCGGCCGCTTCCAGTTTCAGCACGTCGGCCGGCGCCGTGGTGATGCGGTTCAGCGCCTTGGCCAACGGCACGCGCGCCTCGTCGGCCCATTTGACTGTTAGCGACAGGAACAGCTCGAGACCCGTTGCACCCGGCGTGGCTTCGGCGAACGGCAGGAGCTTTTCGTCGTCGTCCACTGGGGTGTGGTCGGAACAGATCGCGTCGATCGTACCGTCGACGAGACCCGCGCGGATCGCTTCGCGATCGCGCTGCTGGCGCAACGGCGGATCGAGCCGGAATTGCGCGTCGAAGTAGCCGATGTCGAGGTCGATCAGATGCACATGGTTCACGGTAACGTCGCACGACACCGGCAAACCCTCGGCCTTGGCCGCGCGCATCAACTCGATGCCCGCCGCCGACGAAATGTGCGACAGATGCACTCGTGCACCCGTCGCGCGGACCAGTTCGAAGATCGTATGCAGCGCGATCGTCTCGGCCGACACTGGCACGCCCGAAAGCCCAAGCCGCGACGCCAGCGCGCCGCTCGCGGCCACGCCGCCCTTGCCGAGATACGCATCGACGGGGCGCAGCCACACGGTGTAGCCATAGGTATTCGCGTATTGCAACGCACGCATCAAGACCTGCGTGTCGACCACCGGCACATCGGCCTGCGAAAAGCCGATGCAACCCGCCTCCGTCAGCTCGACCATCTCGGTGATGACCTGGCCTTTCAGACCGACGGTCAACGCGCCGAGCGGATACACATGCGCCTGGTCCAGATTGCGTGCGCGGAATTTGAGCATCTCGACGAGGCCCGGTTCATCGAGCGTCGGATCGGTGTCCGGCGGACATACGAGACTCGTCACGCCGCCCGCGAGCGCCGCGGCCATTTCTGATTCGAGCGTCGCCTTGTGTTCGTAGCCCGGCTCGCGCAAGCGCACGGACAGGTCGACCAGGCCCGGCGCGATATGTAGGCCTTTAGCGTCGATCGTCTTCGCTGCGTTGAAATCAGCAGGCGCGTTGCCGATGGCGACGATCTTGCCCGCGTCGATAAAAATGTCCTGCTGCTGTTCGGTGCCCGCTGCCGGATCGATCAGCGTGCCGCCTTGAATATGAATCGTCATGTGCTGTCTTAGTGTTTAATCGTGATTGCCCGCGACGATCCCCATCACCGCCATGCGCACCGCGATACCGAACGTCACCTGATTCAGAATCACCGATTGCGGACCGTCGGCCACCTGCGAATCGATTTCGACGCCGCGGTTCATCGGACCCGGATGCATCACAATCGCGTCGGGTTTGGCGAGCGCAAGGCGCTCCGGCGTCAAACCCCAGCTCTTGAAATACTCCTGCGCCGACGGCAGCAACGCGCCGCTCATCCGCTCGTTCTGCAAACGCAGCATGATGATCACGTCGACGTCTTTCAGGCCTTCGTCGAGATTATGGAAGACACGTACGCCCATTTGCTCGAGACCGCCCGGCAACAGCGTGCGCGGACCGATCGCGCGCACTTCCGGCACACCGAGCGTGGTCAACGCGTGAATGTCCGAACGCGCGACCCGCGAATGCAGAATGTCGCCGACGATCGCCACGCGCAGATTCGTGAAATCCTTCTTGTAGTGGCGGATCGTGTACATGTCGAGCAGACCCTGGGTCGGGTGTGCATGACGGCCGTCGCCGGCATTGATCACGTGCACATGGGGCGCACAATGCTGGGCGATCAGATACGGCGCGCCACTCGATGCATGGCGCACGACAAACATATCGGCATGCATCGCCGAGAGATTGTTGATCGTGTCGAGTAGCGACTCGCCCTTGCTCGTCGACGACGCATTGATGTTCAGATTCAGCACGTCCGCCGACAAACGCGTCGCGGCGATCTCGAAGGTCGTGCGAGTGCGTGTCGAGTTCTCGAAGAACAGGTTGAACACCGACTTGCCGCGCAACAGCGGCACCTTCTTCACTTCGCGATCGGTCACACTGACGAATTGATCAGCGGTATCGAGAATGTGATTGACGATCGCCTTAGGCAAGCCCTCGATCGACAACAGATGTTTGAGCTCGCCGTTTTTCGTGAGCTGCGGATTGCCCTTCAGGAAGCCATAACGGAAGCGCTCAGTGGCGCTATCGGCAGAATCCTGGGAGGACTGGGTGGCGGTGTTCATGGTGTACCTGCTTCTTGCTTGATGCGCAAAGCCGCGTTCAATCGACGCGTGCTTCGGTATGAAAAGTGAAACGCTGATTGCCTTCGACGCCGCATTCTTCGCGGGCGAGCACGAGCGTCGCGTCGGCCGGCACATCCACCACGCCGCCAACGAAGCGCGCCGCCACCGGCAGCTCGCGGCCACCGCGATCGGCGAGCACGGCCAATTCCACCGACGCCGGACGGCCGTAGTCGTACAGCTCATTCAACGCCGCGCGAATCGTACGGCCGGTGTACAGCACATCGTCCAGCAACACGATGCGGCGCTGGTCCACGGAGAACGGCAGCGAGGTCGGGCTCGCATGCGCGTGCAGGCCTTTTTTCGCGTAATCGTCGCGATGCAGCGCGACATTCACCACGCCGAAGCTCGGCGCCTTCAGATCGCGGGCGAGGCGCTCGGCGAGCCACGCGCCGCCGCTGTAAATGCCGGCCAGCACGGGGCCATCGGCAGCGCTGAACGCGTCGCCGTAAGCCGCGCGAATCTGTTCGAGCACGGCGCGATAGAGCGCTTCGGCGTCAATGAAACTCATGATCGTCGGAAAGTCCGTCTAGATATTGCTGAAGGATGATGCTGGCTGCTTCGGCGTCGAGCATGTCGGCGCGGCCGTTGCCGGCGCGGATTTCCGCCTTCGCCTCGACCGACGAATAGCGCTCGTCGATCCACGTCACCGGCAGATTGAAGCGGCCGTTCAGCTGATTGCCGAAGCGCTTCGCGAGTTGAGTCATTTCGTGCGGCGTGCCGTCCGGATGCAGTGGCAAGCCGACCACCAGCACGTTCGGCTTCCACTCGGCGATCAGCTTGCCGACCGCCTCGAAACGGTATTCGCGGCTGCGGTTCTGCACGATCACGAGCGGCCGCGCGCTGCGCGTGAGCGAATTGCCCACCGCCACGCCGATCCGCTTTTCACCATAGTCGAACGCAAGCAGCGTCGCCTCACGTCCGGCCAGCAGACTCATGCGTGACCTGCCTCGCCCGACAGCATCGACAGCGAAATGCCGAGCAGCGCGAGCGCGGCTTCCAGGCGCTCCTCGGCGGGCACGTCGAAAACGATTTTCGGGTCGGCTTCAACCGTGAGCCAACCATTCTTCGAAATCTCTTCTTCGAGCTGACCCGCGCCCCAGCCGGCATGGCCGAGCGTAAGCAGGAAGCGCTCCGGACCTGTGCCGCTCGCGACGGCTTCGAGCACGTCTTTCGAGGTGGTCATCTCGAGCCCACCCGGCACTGACATTGACGACGTATAGGCATTGCCGTCTTTCGGATCGTGCAGCACGAAGCCGCGCTCGGTTTGCACCGGGCCGCCGAAATACACGGGCACATGGAGAAGGGGTTCGATCTCGAGCTTGAGATCGATGCGACTGAAGAGCGCTTCGAGGTCGATATCGGTCGGCCGGTTGATCACGAGGCCGAGCGCGCCGCGCTCACTGTGATCGCAAAGGTAGACCACCGTTCCTGAAAACGTGGGATCGGCCATGTTCGGCATGGCGATCAGGAACTGGTTGGTCAGATTGATGCGATCGGTACTCTTGGACATAGTTCGGATTTTAGCAAAGACGATGCAGGATGGCGGGCTTTGAGCGCGGGGACCGCGATGTTCGCGATGAAGTGCGCCGCGAGCCATCGACGGCGAATCAAGTTCCACTCTATCACGCACGCAGGCCTTGGCCACGGTGCCGGTTAGGGTGTTTTACAACCCGCATATCGCGTGCCTCCGGCTTCGAACCTTGCTCCTCGCCCTGCCGGCTGAGGAGGCTTATCGGGCGCACGGCGCCTGCAGCCAATCCCGCACGGGAGATCAGGGGCCGCCCTGTTCGATCGAACGCGTCAATGCGGCCAGCGCCGCGGCGCTCCCGGCCGGCGCGACGCCCGCAGCCACTTTGTGCAACATCGCGCGCAAGGCTTGCGCCGCCTGCTCAAGCGTGCTCGCTGCCGGTGCGCCGACGATGACGTGGGAACGCACCGCCGGCGTCGATACGCCGGCGTGCGCGCGGCGGCGCCACGCCAGCCCGAGCGCATCGGCGACCAGGGCCACGTGACCGAGGCCCAGCGCGCAGGCGGCGGTGCCGAGCCGGTAGGCCGCGTCGCCCGCCTGCAGCGCTTGGCTCGGATCCGCTTTCTCGGGCTGATCGGCCGCGCGGGCATGGTCGGTCAGCGCCGAAATCGAGGCATCCGCGGTTTGCAGGAAATCCTCATAGGCGTGCGCGTTGACTGTCAACACGCCCAGGTCGCGCGTCAAGCTGGTGCGGGTCGCGCTGATCGCTTGCGCCTCCACCGCGCCGGCTTCCCAAAGCATTTCCGATGCCTGGGTGCCCGCGACGTGCCAATCGACCGTCAAACCATAGTCGTGCAGCACCTCGACCTGATCGGCATCTTCCGCCGCGGCGCCGAACAACGCGTAGTCGCGCCACAGCAGCGCCAGCGTTGCGCGCACCAGCGAACGCGGCGCGCGCTCGATGCCGCGCGCGTGATCCGCCAGCGTGAGATTGCAGCGCGCATAAAAACGCCGCGCGTCGGCTTCTCCGGTGGCGCGGCCGCCGACTCGCAGCGCCTTGGCGCAGGCTTTGGCGAGGCGCCAGAAATCGTAGGGGTCTGGGCCGGAGAGTTCGGTGAGAACAGCGTCCAACTCATCCAGCGCGGCGTTCGTGAAAGCGAGCGCGGCGCCGCTGCTATCGGGCTGCGAGCGCAACACCGGCAACAGCGCGCGTTCATAACGGGCCCGCAAATGGGCCAGTCGATCCGCGGATTGGGCATGCAGCGACACCGGAGGCACCGGGCGAGCATTGAGTGCGAGATCTTCGAAAGCGACGGTCGAGCCGGGCGTGTGCTCCGACAGATGGGTACAGAGCGCGCGATAGTGATTGAACAGCGTGGGCGAGCAGGACAACTCACGCAGATTGTGGCGCTCGAGCGCCGCGCGGAAATCAAGCAATGCCGCGCCGAACACGGGCCGGGCGCTACCCGCGTCAACCGGATCGCCCTCGGCCAACGGCGACAGCCGCACCAGCGCGTCCGCAAAGCGCTGCGCGCTCAGCCAGCCAGCCTCGCGCAATGCGTGCGACGCACGCAGCAGCGCCGAGGTGCTCTCGCTGTGCTGCTCGAACGCTAACAGCGCCTCGGCCAGCGCCAACTCCGCGGGACGGACGGCGCCGCCGCGCGGATTCGGCAAGGCATCGAAGGAATCGGGTGCAGTGGATCGAAGAGTCATGGGCAGGCGACAGGAAGCTGACGGGCCGCCGCTCAAGGACGCACGAGAGACTGATCGGCTAACGCGCGAACTAGCGACAGGACAATGACAGACTACCGCTGCGACACGGCACAACCTGGACGTTCCGCGTCGATGCGGTGGGGCTGCGTTCCGAGCGCATGCAGCGTTCGATCTGGCGGACGCCGCCTGCGAAATGCCGCGCTGCAGGCACCCGGCATGACGACCGGCCGGCGCACGCCCGCTGCCTCAGCAACCTCAGATCTGGACCATCTCGAAGTCTTCCTTGCGCGCGCCACATTCCGGGCAGGTCCAGTTAATGGGAACGTCCTCCCAGCGGGTGCCCGGCGCAATCCCTTCGTCCGGCAAACCGGCTTCTTCGTCGTAAATCCAGCCGCAAATCAGGCACATCCAGCTTTGATATTCCATTCTTGTGTCGCGTCGTAGAGTCCGTGGGAGCGGGAGCCACGATGGTACCGTGTTGCCGCCCCAATGCCTAGCATTGACATCCTCTCCGCCATGAACGACGGGGATTCCTACGGCGCGCAGGCGATTTCTACCTGAGTCGCTTCGGCGGGTTCCTGCTTCACGGAGCGGCCTAACTGCGCCGTCTCTCCACAGGCTAACAAGCGCTGTCCGCGCTCTAAAACGTTGATCGCGCCGACCACGTCGGCGTGATTCTCATATCCACATGACATGCACGCAAACCGTGATTGCGTCTGGCGGTTGTCCTTTGAGACATGGTTGCAGCGGAGGCAGGCCCGACTCGTGTTCTGCGGCGGCACGGCGATGAGGTAGCCGCCATTCCACGCCAGCTTGTAATCCAGCTGGCGGCGAAACTCGAACCATCCCTGATCGAGAATGGCCTTGTTCAGGCCAGACTTGGCCCGAACGTGTCTGCCCGGCCGTTCGGTGCTGCCTGCTGCCGATGTGGACATGTTCCGAACCTGCAGGTCCTCGACACAAACCATCGCGTGGTTTTGGCTGATTGTGGTCGTGGTCTTATGCAGGTAGTCGCGACGGGCGTTACCGATGCGGGCATGAATGCGCTGGACGCGGGCTCTTGCTTTCTTCCAGTTTTTGCCAAACTTTGCCTTGCGGCTCATGGCCCGCTGGGCTTTACGAAGCCGTGCCTCGTGCCGCCTGAAGGTGTTGAGTGGGGCGTAGAACGTGCCGCTGCTTAGGGTCGCGAAGCGGGCGATGCCCATGTCGATGCCGACCATGCCTGCCGCCTGCGGCACAGGTTGCCCAACCTCGCGCTCGGTCTGGATCGACACAAACCACTTGCCGCATGACTGGCTGACGGTAACATTCTTCGCCGTGCCCAGCGCGTCGCGACTATTGCGATAGCGTAGCCAGCCGAGTTTGGGCAGAAAAATGCGGCTATTCGCTTGGTCGATCCTGAATTGCTTGGGATCGGGATAACGGAAACTGTCTGACCGCCCCTTCTTCCTGAAGCGCGGGAAACCTGCGCGCTTGGCGAAGAAGTTCTTGTAGGCGCGCTCGAGGTCTTTTAAGGCATGTTGCAATGGATGAGTCGGAGCGTCCTTGAGCCACAGCGTGTCAGCACCATTGCGCCATGCCGTCAGTTGCTTCGCCATCTCGACATAGCTGATGAATTTTCTGCCTGCTTCGTAGTTCTCCTTTTGCAACATCAGCGCCTTGTTAAACACGAACCGGCATGAGCCCGCGAAGCCGCGCATATCACGCGCCTGCGCGGTAGTGGGCATGAGTTCGTATTTGTAGGCTTGGAGTCGGTTCATAGCCAAGACTATATTACTGGTCTCTGAGTACTGGCAACGACGTTCAGCACGGCAGACATTCAGTTTTATGACGCAGGTGTATTTGGTCTTCGTGACCAAATACGAGGATGGCGTCTTCACCAATGAGATTCTTGATGACACGCGCGACGTTTTTGGCAACGTATGCGACTTCGAAGCCGAACTGGTCGAGTTCGACGGCGAGAGCGACCACCTGCACCTGTTGATGATCTATTCACCGAAATTGGATGTGTCAGCGCTGCCGCAAAGCCTGAAAGGAGCGTCCAGTGGGATGATCCGAAAAAGCTCTCGGGCGGTGCATTATGTTATGGTTTCCGAGCTACTCTGCGGGTCGTTGTAACGGTGCGCACATTGTCATCTTGCGTCAGCAGCAGACGCCGCCCTGATAGGCGCGAGGACGGTTGCGAAGTCCGCACTATGCTTACCCGGTCTGAAGACCAAGATTTGCCGCGCACTGGATCAGAGACCGCCAAACGCAGGACGCGACGACCCCGGAGTATGCGGATCGCGTCAATCCGTATCCTGTTGCGACTCAATGGCGCCCTCGACCCCGAAGACCAGGAAAAACCGCCTTCATAATGGTTTAGGCCGCATAATTGAGCCAATTGCGCACCCTCCGCGCCTAAATACAGCTCCTTTTTGTAAATTTTCATGCCCAGCGACACGCCTCCGATCGTCCTCACCTTCGGCCTTTCCGATCCCACCGGTGGCTCCGGCCTGCAAGCCGACCTGTTGACCCTCGCCAGCATGGGCTGCCATGGCGTCTCCGTGCTTACGGGCTATACCGTGCGCGACTCGGCAAGCTGCGACGAAGTCACCGGGCTCGACCCTGAAGTAGTCGCAACCCAGGCTCGGATGCTGCTCGAAGATATGCCGATCGCCGCATTCAAGGTCGGCGCATGCACCCGCGCGGAAGTAGTGAGCGCGATTGCGGAGGTAGTCGCCGATTACGACGACATTCCGCTGATCCTCGCCCCCGATTTCACGCTCGACGACGAACACGTGCTCGCCGCCGACGAACTGCGTGAAGCGATCGCCGACCTGCTGGCGCCGCAAACCACCTTGCTGGTCGCCGATTCGGCCACGCTGCTCGCGCTCGCCCAGCCGGACGGCGACGCCGAAACGCCGAGCCTCGACGCGGCGATCTCGCATCTGCTGTCGCAAGGCTGCGAATACATTCTGTCGACGGAAACCGGCACGCACCGGCTCGTCAATACGCTGTTTAGCGAAGACGGCCAGCTGCGTCAGGATATGTGGGACCGCGGCAGCCATCGGATCATGGGCATCACGGATACGCTCGGCGCCGCAATTGCGGCGTTGCTGGCGAATGGTCAGGAGCCGGCGGAAGCCGTGCGCGAAGCGCAGGAGTATCTGTATCAGGCGGTGCGCAACGCGTTCCGGCCCGGAATGGGCGCCTATATGCCGGACCGCTTCTTCTGGGCCCGCAGCAGCGATGATGAAACGCCACCGGCAGCCGGCAAAGACGCGGCGCCGGGCGAAGCCCGGCATTGAGAATTGACGCGCGAGGCAATTGACGCGTGAGGCGTTTGCTGTGTGAGCGGCGGGCGCCTGGCTGGCGCTGATGCATGTGTGATCGCCAAGTGCCCGGCAGGCGCTGATGCATGAGCGATCGCCAGATGCCCGGCAGGCGCTGATGCGTGCGCGATCGCCAGGTGCCTGGCAGGCGGCTGATGCATGAGCGATCGCCAGATGCCCAGCAAACGCTGATGCATGCGTGATCGCCAGATGCCCAAGCAAGCGCTGATGCATGCGTGATCGCCAGGTGCCCGGCAAGCGCCTGCGCTTCAGTCGCGGCCAGCGGCGCCCATAAACGCCGCCCATAAAAAAACCCGCATTTCTGCGGGTTTTTTCTTTTGGGAAGCACGCCTCGCGGCGCACCTCCCCATGTGTTTCGAGCTGGACCTCTAATAAAAGAGGCCCAACCGAAATTACATGTCCATGCCCATGCCGCCCATGCCGCCGGGCATACCGCCGCCCATCGGAGCATCTTCCTTCGGCAGTTCGCAAACAGCTGCGTCGGTGGTCAACAGCAGGCCAGCGACCGAAGCTGCGTTTTGCAGCGCCGTGCGCGTCACCTTCGTCGGGTCCACGACACCAGCGTCAACCAGGTCGACGTACTCGCCCGTTGCTGCGTTGTAGCCGTAGTTGCCTTGGCCAGCAGCAACAGCTGCCACCACGACGCTGGCTTCTTCGCCACCGTTCGTGACGATCTGGCGCAGCGGCTCTTCCATCGCGCGCAGCACGATCTTGATACCTGCGTCCTGATCGGCGTTAGCGCCCTTCAGACCAGCGATTGCCGTACGTGCACGGATCAGTGCGACGCCGCCGCCAGCCACGATGCCTTCTTCCACAGCTGCGCGCGTTGCGTGCAGTGCGTCTTCGACACGTGCCTTCTTTTCCTTCATTTCGACTTCGGTCGCAGCACCGACCTTGATCACTGCAACACCGCCGGCCAGCTTGGCCACGCGCTCTTGCAGCTTTTCACGGTCGTAGTCCGACGTAGCTTCTTCGATTTGCGTGCGAACTTGCTTCACACGTGCTTCGATGGTTGCAGCTTCGCCAGCGCCGTCGATGATCGTCGTGTTTTCCTTGCCCACTTCGATACGCTTCGCTTGACCCAGTTCGGCCAGCGTTGCCTTTTCGAGCGTCAGGCCGGTTTCTTCAGCGATGACTTGACCGCCGGTCAGGATCGCGATGTCTTCCAGCATGGCCTTACGACGATCGCCGAAGCCCGGAGCCTTGACAGCAACGGTCTTCAGGATGCCGCGGATGTTGTTCACAACCAGCGTAGCCAGCGCTTCGCCTTCGACGTCTTCTGCGATGATCAGCAGCGGACGGCCAGCCTTAGCGACTTGTTCCAGTACCGGCAGCAGATCACGGATGTTCGAAACCTTCTTGTCGTGCAGCAGCACGAACGGGTTTTCGAGCACAGCAACTTGCTTGTCCGGGTTGTTGATGAAGTACGGCGACAGGTAGCCGCGGTCGAATTGCATACCTTCGACAACGTCCAGCTCGTCTTGCAGCGACTTGCCGTCTTCAACGGTGATGACGCCTTCCTTGCCGACCTTGTCCATCGCTTCAGCGATACGATCGCCGATCGACGAATCGCTGTTTGCCGAAATCGCGCCGACTTGAGCGATTTCCTTGTTGGTCGTGCACGGCTTGCTGATCTTGCGCAGTTCTTCGATCGCGGCCGTCACAGCCTTGTCGATACCGCGCTTCAGGTCCATCGGGTTCATGCCCGATGCAACGTACTTCATGCCTTCGCGGACGATCGACTGAGCCAGAACCGTTGCGGTCGTGGTGCCGTCACCTGCGTTGTCGCTGGTCTTGGAAGCAACTTCCTTGACCATTTGTGCGCCCATGTTCTGGAGTTTGTCTTTCAGTTCGATCTCTTTCGCGACCGAAACACCATCCTTCGTGACCGTCGGGCCGCCGAAGCTGCGTTCCAGGACAACGTTGCGACCCTTCGGGCCCAGCGTGACCTTCACAGCGTTCGCGAGGATGTTCACGCCTTCAACCATCTTGGCACGGGCGGAATCACCGAATACGACGTCTTTAGCTGCCATCTTCTAACTCCTTGAATTCTCTGGGATATGACCGGGAAAAGTAGCGACTTTGCGCTTACTTCTGCACCACGGCCATGATGTCTTCTTCGCGCATTACCAGCAGTTCGTTGCCGTCGACCTTGACGGTCTGGCCTGCGTACTTGCCGAACAGGACGCGGTCACCAACTTTCACGTCGAGCGCGATTTGTGCACCCTTGTCGTCACGCTTGCCCGGACCGACTGCCAGAATTTCGCCTTGATCCGGCTTTTCTGCTGCGGCTTCGGGGATCACGATGCCCGACGCAGTCTTGGTTTCTTGATCCAGACGTTTGACGATCACGCGATCATGCAAAGGACGAAGGTTCATACATACTCCTCTCTTGATTGAGACTGAAGAACGCTGAGAAAACCCGGCTGGCTGAGCCAGCCGGCGATGTTGTTAGCACTCTCGTGCAGCGAGTGCTAATTATATGGACGGGTGGTGACAAATTCAAGAAGGGATCCCGCTTTGGACGACAAGATCGGTCCAACTTTCCGTTTTCAGCCACGGCCGATCTCCTTTTTTGCCACTCGACCGCAGGCGACAGCTCCCCTCAGAACACGGCAAGCAATTGAATCTCATCGAAAAACCGGGAAGCGGGGCGCCGAAGCCCGGCGCGCGGCGTCCAGGGAATTCCCCTACGCTATCATCCCGTTTCACACTCTTTCATGTTGGGATGTCTTGATTCGACTGCAGGATGGCGTTTTCGCGCGCTATACGGCGCCTTCTGCAGACAATGGCTGGTGTTACGCTCAGGAAAGCAGCCTTCGCGGCATTGAGCCGCCGTTCAGCGGCAAAATCAGCAGCCACGAGAACATACCGCGAAGCGCGATTGCCGGCGAACGGCGAAACATCGCTGCGGGAGCGACTGCGATGCGAATCAGAACATATACGGCGTTGACGTTATGGGTTTTTAGCAGTGCTGCTTTCGCATGGCAGCCGCTCACCTATCCGATCCGAAGTCAAAGCGCTTATCAGCGCAGCATCGACACCGCGATGTGCTACGCCGCGGCCAATAAGCAGACCAAGGTCAACATGGCGCACGAATCGCAGCTTCCGCCGCGCAAACCCGCAGCGGTCAAGACTTCGTCGACAGGCACGCCTTCGCGGCCGCCCTTGCCCCCCAGCAGTTTTTCAGCGACCCCGCCGGGCGCAAGCATGCCCGCCGCCGCAGCCGCGCCTGCTGCCAGCGGGGCCGGCGTGAACACGACAACGGCTACCACCGCCGCGGCGACGAAAACAGCCAGTTCGACCACGGCAAAGACAACGACCGCGGCCGCCACGCCGGCATCGGCGGCGATCACGGAAAACGGCGCCTCGGAGACAGCCACAGCCAGCGCGGCACAGACGGCCGCGGCATCCGGCGTGAAGCTGCCGCCGCTGCCGGCGCCCGAACCGCCAATGACACAGTACTGGGCCGCGTATGGCGCGTGCATGCAAGCGCGGGGTTACGTCGTCACACAGTAATCCCGCTTGCAAGCTTCGTTGCCGTGCCTTGTTTTTCTTGATTGTGGCGTCGGCATTCGACGCCCGTTTGCGAAATGGCAATGCTTAGCGACGTTACTTCCGATCAGCATGATTATTCCCAATGCGAGCACTGCGGTGCGCCGCTAGCCGGCCGCTTTACGCCGTGCACCGAGTGCAATGCGCGTCCGGTCGGTTCGCTCGGCGTGCGCCACGCACCGCCCTCCCCGCTGAACGTGCCGCTCGCCGACCCCCAGCCGATGCTGCCCACGCGGCTGATGACACCGCGAATCTGGCGCCCGTCCTCGAGAGACCTGATCGATCCGTACGCCGTTGCTGAAGAGCCGCAAGTCGCCGTCTCCGTCTTGCAGCGATTGCGCCAGCCCGTGGCGCTCAGCGTGTCGGCGCTGGTCGTGGCATCCGCCGTGTACCTGGGCTTCCTGCACAACAATGACTCCGTCGACGGCACGCCGATCGCGGTGTCCGGCAAAGTTAAAACCCAGAACGTCAAGCCGCCGGTAGCCGTCGCTCAGCGGCCTTCGCCGGTAGCCGTCGCCCAGCGGCCCACGCCTGTCTTTGCCGCTCAAAAGCCCGTGCGATCCCCGCCCATCCCGCCACCGGCCGCGCCGCTGCCGGCTGCACGGCGCACGGTAACCGCATCGGCCGAGGCGAAGCACAACCCGGGCGGCCAGACCAACCCCGTGTCCAATAAACTGCGCGCAGATGCCTCGAAGCAGATCAGATCTGCCCGCGCCAATCTGCAGCAGAACAATCTGTCGGCGACGAAAGCGCGCCTGGCGGCGGCCATCGCGGCTCAACCGGATAGCGCCGACGCGCAGGCCATGCGCGCTACCGTGGCCGAGCGGGAACAGCAACGGGACGCTCTGCTGAGCGTGGCACGCGGTTGCAGCTATGTCGGACGATGGGCGTGCGTCTGGCACAAAGCCGGCGATGCGTTGCAGGTCGATTCGAGCAGCAAGGAGGCCCAGAGCCTCGTGTCGCTCGCGATGCGCGAGACCGAACTGGCGAGCGCGTGGCAGCCGGCGCCCACGGCCGAGACGACACCCGACGAACGCAGCCTCGCCATCAGCCATCATTGAACGAACTGACGTGCCACCGCACAAGCGGAAGGCACAGGCCGGGGTGAACTAAGGGGCCGGCACGGCCAGACGACTGCTGACCTGATGCGCGATCGCCCGATAGCGGGCCGCCGTATCCCTCAGCGTCAGGCCGACCAGCGAGCGTTGCGCCCGCTCCTGCCCCAACGCCGCGACAACGGCATCCGCATAGCACCGCACCTCGTCCGTATCGACCAGCTGCACGCCGGGAAATCCGCTCGCGAATGCAAACGACTGAATCTTGCTTGCCACGATCGGGATCCCGGAAGCCAGCGCTTCGAGAAACGCCACGCTATGCGCCTCGGAGCGCGAAGGCATGACGAACACGTTCGACTCCGACAGCACGCTCGCCACATCGGTGCGTGGACCGGCCACCACGACACGGTCCGCGAGTCCCAACTCCCGCACGAGGTCGATGACCGCGCGCTGGTAATCCGGATCCTCGACCACGCCGTACAGCATGAGGCGTGCGTCTGTCACCCGTTCGATCACCTCGCGGAACGCCCGCACGGTCAAAAGCTGGTTCTTCACCGCCGCATAGCGCCCGATCTGCACGACCTGGGGCGCCCGGCCGCTACGCCCGGCGCCGTCGGTGAACGCGAAGCGTCCGAGGTCGACGCCGTTGGGCACCACGGTCATCGAAGGATGCGGCCCGATCGCCTGCACGTAGTCGGTCAGGCCCTGCTGCGATACGCCGATCACCACCCGGGCGCGTCCCGACAGGATATGCTCGACGCGCCGGAACAGCGGCCGCTCGAAGTCGTTGGTCGCCGAATGCATGACGTAGACGACCGGCACGCGCAGCGGCAACGCGCGCGCATAAAACGAAGGAATCGTGGCGTGCGCGAAAATCACGTCCGGCTGAAACCGCCGCACCGCGCGAAACAGATTCCACAATTTTCCGGCGAGGTGGCGGCGCCGCTTCGGAAACCAGCACCGCACGCCGTGCTGCCGCAGATCGTCCTGCAAAGGCAGGAATTCGGCATGCGCGGGCAACAGCGAGGCCACACACACAGCCATGCCCTCGGCGCTTTGATCGATAGCGAGATCCTTCGCCAGGACTTCGGCGCCCGACAAACGGGGCGCCAGAATCAGATGTAGAACTCGCATCACGGCGTCCTTGCAGTCAGCGTCCTGAACAGCATCCACGCCGCGGCGCAGCCGAGGCCAAGGGTCATGGACCAGGCAATGCCCGTCACGCCCCACCAATGAACCGCGACAGGCGCGCTGACCAGCAGCACGACGACCTGAATCAGCGAGGCATGCACGGTCGCCTTCGCGTCACCTACCGCGCGCAGATAAGCCACCAGCACGGCGATCAACGCGCCGATCGCCATATTGATCACCAGAATTCTGAAGAGCGGCACCGCGGGCAGCCAGGCGGCGCCGAGAATCAGTGAGAAGAGCGGCTCGGCGATCAGCCTCAGCACCTCGACGAACGCCGCCAGCCCAATCGCGATCACGAGAAGATAAATCTTGATGAGCCGCGAGGCCGCCTGGGGATTCCGGCGATGACGCGCCGCAAAGGTGGGGAAGAGATATTGCGACATGGCGATCGCGGCGTCGGCGAGCAGCATCTGCGCGAGCCGCGAGGACATCTGATAGCTACCCAGTTGCGCCGGGCCGAGCAGCTTGCCAACCACCACCTTGTCGAACTGGTTGAGCAACAGATTGATCACGCTGCTAGCCCAGATCCAGCGGCTGAAACCCACGTAGTGACCGATGCCCGACCACACGGCGCGGATCGGCGGACGCGGCTTCATCGTCGCCCAGGTGAGGGTGCTTTTCAGGCTTTCGCCGGCGACGAGGCCGATCAGCACCGAGGCCGCACCGGCGCCCAGGTAGGCGCATCCGAGCCCGATCGAACAATCGACAAATGCCGCCCCCACCTCGACGCCGGCAATATGCTGGAAGCGCCGCTCGCGCTGCACGAGGTAGTAAGTGGGCGAGCCCAGACCGCGCAACAACGGCAGCAGTGCCGCAAGCTGAATCAGCACCAGTGAACCGTTCAGATGAAACTGGCTGCTCAACAATGGCGCGAGCGCGACCAGCAGCAATGAGATGAGCACGCCGCGCGCGGTCAGCGTCGTCCACACCGCGCCGAGTTGCGAGCGCGTCGGCGGATGTTCGCCCTGAATGACTGCTTGCGCGAGACCGGTGTCCGAGAGCGCCTCGGCAATCGCCACCGCGAGCAAAGCCACGCTCACGCTGCCGATCGCCGCCGGCCCGAGCATCCGGCCAATCGCCAGAAATTTGACCGCTATGAGTCCACGCACGGCGAACTGCTGCAATAGCACCCACGTCGCGGCACTCGCGCCAAAGCTGGAAGCTATAGAGAGCGGCGGAAGCCTGATCGCCCGCAAGCTGTATCTCCGTCGAATCGGCACGCCGTTGAATCGGCTGCTCGCAGCGATTCAATGCATCGCTGCGAAACGCCGCCGGCGCATAAATAGTTAGGTTGCACCAGCAAGCTGGCGAGGTTTTCATCGAACGCTATCTACGACCTTACCGCGAGAGAATCGGCGACAACCGCCATCAGCTAGGCCGGTTCAGCCGAACCGGTTACGCGCTGGTACGTTTACACACAGAACGAGTCAAATAGACGAATCCACTCGCGCCCGCGATGCTAACGTTGTTCAGCCAGCGCCTCTCGGCAGGCCGCGTCAACGCTGCTTCTTCACGACGCAATCGACCACGGAAGACCACTGAATCGATGGAACAAGACTTCGTCCTGATTGTGGAGCCCAACCTCACCGGTCATCGCTGGCGTTATGTCGAGTGGACCATGCAGGCCTGCACGGAGGCCGGCTATCCGTGCATCCTCGCGACCGAATCCGGCAACGAAGATCACCGGCTTGCCAGACAGATCGTGGCCGCCAATCGCGCCGATCTGCAGATTGCGTTCGTCGATCCCCAGGAGCGGCCTCGCGGCCTGCTGGGCCAGTCCAACCAGTACTCGCGCTTTCATCGCTATTTCAAGCGCGTGCATCGGGTGGTCAGCCATGCGCAGCCGATCAGGCTGGTGGTCGTGCCCTATGTCGATTATTTCTTTTATGCGCTACCGTTTCTCGGCTCGCCGTTCCGCAAGACACCGTGGATCGGCATCACGATGCGCTCGACTTTCCATCATCACAAGGTCGGCATCAAGTCGCCCGACCGGCCGATCGTCAATGCGATCAAGGCGCAGCTGTTCAAACGCGCGATCCGTTCCCCAGGTTTGCGTACGCTTCTGACGATTGACCCAACGCTGCCGGAATGGTCGGCGCGCAACGCCTCGAAGAGCAGCGCGGCCGTCGCCTATGTGGCGGACCCGTTTCCGGACGAGCGGGCGGAAAATCCCGTTCTGGCTCGCGAGCGGCTCGGACTGGACCCCGACCAGCGCTATCTGCTGGTGTACGGCGCAATCAGCGAACGCAAGGGGATTTATGAACTGGTCCATGCATTGACGCGCCTGGAGCATGCGCCCACGTTGATCGTCGCGGGCGAGCAGGACGCGGGCACGCGCCATTTCATGCGCAACCATGTACGCAGCCTCACACCCGCGCCGCTGATACTCGACTCGTTCATTGCGAACGACGTCGAACGCGATCTGTTCTCCGCCTGTGACGCGGTCTGGCTCGGCTACAAGGGACACTATGGAATGAGCGGTGTGCTCGTGCAGGCGTACCGCTTCGGCAAGCCCGTGATTGCAACGGAAGACGGCCTGATCGGCTGGTTCAGCCGGCGCTGCGAACTGGGACCGATTCTGAGCGACCTCAGTTCCGCTTCGATCGGCCGTGCGATCACTGAAACCATGACGTCGTGGCCACACGCGCCGCAAACCGTTCCGTCCGCACGCGAGGATCTGCTGTCCCGGCATACGCTCGGGCAATTCAAGCAGACCTTGCTTCAACAGATGGCGTGATCATCCGGCAACACGCGCGGTGGGCCGGCCGGCCGTCAGCCGATCCCGCCGCGTGCTCAGGCGTGATCAGGACAACTGGCCGCCGGCGACAGGCACTTCTTCGCGCAACGAACTGTTGCGCTTTGCCGGGAACAGCGCGTTGCGCATCAGCAGGAACGGATACTCGATCGCGCGCGTAGTGACATAGCCGATCGCAATTGCGAAAGCGAACTGCGCGGCGAGCGCCACAATCCAGATTACGCTCGGCGCAAGACCCATGGCGGTCGCCTTGCGGATCAGCATGTCGCCAGGCGCGAGCGCCAGCGAATGCCATAGGTAGATGCCGTACGAATAGAGGCCGATCCAGGCAATCCCGCGATACGCCCACGACCTCTTGAGCGATCCCGAATACTCCAGCACGAACACGATCAACGCGGCGAAACCGATCGCCTGAATCGTATAGCCGATGCTTTCGTCGAGCGCGATGTTTTTCGTCGCAAACGCGAGCCACGCGCACAGCATCACGATGCTGGCGATCAGCAGCCACTTGCGCTTCGCGATCTGGTGATAGACGCCCGGTTTCATCCAGTAGATCGCGGACAGAATCACGCCGACCAGCAAACTGTCGATGCGGTATTGCGTGTACGCGAATGCCCCTTCCAGGTTGCCGCCCGCCACCGCGAAGCAGCGCGCGGTGAGCACCACCGCACAGATCCCGGTGAGCACGCCGACAATCGTCCACGCGCCGAGACGCCAGCGCGCGAACAGCAACAACAGCGCCGGCAACACGAGATAAAAGTGTTCTTCGACCGCGAGACTCCAGGTCTGGGTAATCGAGGTGCCCAGATAATTCTGCAGGTGGGTCAGGTTCTGGAACAGAAATGTATTCCACGGATGCCGCCCGGCCAGCACATGGAAAGCGATCAGCACGTAATACGCGGGCCAGATGCGGAAGATCCGCCGGATGATAAAACGCTTGGCGTCGACATTACCTTTTTCGGCGTACTGTCGAAGCAGCAGGCCGCCAACCAGAAAGCCACTCAGCGTGAAGAACAGATTCACGCCTTCGCGCCCGAAACTCTTCAGGGGATATTCGATGATCTGAATCAGGAAATTGCCGGTATGAACGGCATGAAAGTGAAAGCCCATCACCATGATAATGGCGATGCCGCGCACGAAATCGAGCTCGATGGCCCGGCCGGCTGTTACGGGTCCCGTCCCGCCGAAAAACTTCATGTTGTTCTCCCCTATTACCATTCCCGGGCGCGTGTCCCTTTTTGCATCTTCGGTGGCGGCACGCGTGCGTGCGCGCCAACATCAAGGCATTGACCGACAACATCACCCAGTGTGCGCGCGTCTTGCAGGGGGCGCCCTTGCCGCTGTCGCCAGAACCCAGGCAATCGGCGACGAAACCGGCCAGGCAGAAGGGCCGGGCGCGGATATTCCCGCACAATGACCCGATGCGAGACCGTCCGCTATAGACCGACGGCGGATCGACAGCGCGGGGAGGAATCAGCAATGCGCCATCAGTATGCGACCCTCTGGATATGGTTTTTTCTGTTACCACTTGCCCTGGACTATAAAGCGCCCGACGCCAACGTAGGTCACTTCGTCCAGTTTATCTTCGTGATCCCGGTGATCGCCGCCGGACTCGCCCTCGTACTGATCGCGCCACGCTTTCACAACGGCTCGCGGCTGCGCTCGGTCATTACCTTCAGCATGCTGCTGTGCGTACTCGGCAGCGTCGTCGCCCAGTTTGTTCAGGATAACGACACCGGCAACTATCTGCGCGTTCTCCTGCCGTTCCTGCTGTTTCTGCTCGGTTACCTCGTGGCCTGCCGTCCGTGGAGCGGATACAGAATCTCGCAGTTCGAGAAAGCCCTGTTCGTCGCCAACGTGATCAGTCTCGTGTTCACCTTCGTCTATGGCATCGCCACGAGCGGCAATCTCGAGGATGCGCGCTTTCGCATCATCTCCGTGACGTTGCTGGGGCTGCAAGCCGTGCTGCTGCACGAGTTCGTTGTTGCCAGGCGCTTTTCATTTTTCAACATCGCGGTATTCGCCTTGAGCGTGATCGTCGAGTTGCTGAGTGTGACGCGCAGTTTGCTGATCGGTACGGTTTTGCTGTTCCTGCTTGCGATGGCGCTGAGCGCACCGTCGATCCAGCTCATCTGGCGCACGGCCGCCCGCGGCGTGATGACCGCCGCGGTGCTGGCCGGCGTGATCGGCATCGTGGCCGTGAGCTTTCCGGCCGTCACCGAGCACTGGACGCAGCGTATTTTCGCGTCCGAGGAAACCGTCACCGGCAAGGATCCCACTACCGTCACCCGTCTCGCCGAGATGCGCGATCAGTATGACCAGGTGACGGCGTCGCCCGAAACGCTGCTGTTTGGCGAAGGCTATGGGCACTATTACCGCTATTCTCCCGTCTACCTGCCGGACCTTGCCGGCCAGATCAGCGAGAAAGACTTTTACGCGATCAACGAATGGCCGGCGGGTCACAATTTCTGGGTCTATCAGTTCTTCGCGGGCGGACTGCTGTTCGGCGTCGCCATGCCTTTGGCAACCCTGGCCGCGCTGGCCATCTGCTTTTTCTCCTACCGCTACTGGCGTGTGGTGGTTCCCGACGCGCCCATGCTTCCGGTACTAGGCCGCGCCATCATGTTGTTTGCCGCGTTGCCGGCCACCTCGATCGGCGGCAATCCACTCGGGCCGCGCTTCTCCGGCCTGATATTCGGCATCGCCCTTGGCTTGATGATCGCCACGCATGCGCGCTTGCAGCGTGCGCTGCCGGCGCGCGCCAGGCGCGCACCCAAGCCCCCGCACGTACGCCCGGCCGCCATGCCTGAATTGCCGGGCAGAATCCAGCCCGGCATGGGCCGTGCCGATCTCGCAAGAACGCTCGGCGTGTCGCGCCCGGCAAGCAGCGCGCCCGGCTCCCGCCAGTTCGGCGCCCTCGTGCCGCACACCACGACGACGCGAAGCACCAATCGACCGAATATCGTCCGATGAAAATTCTCCATCTGCTTGCCAGTGTCGATCCACGCGCCGGCGGCCCGGTTGAAGGCGTGCGCCGCAGCGGCGTGGCGATGCAGGACGCCGGGCACGAAATCGAAGTGGCCACCTGCGATGCGCCCGGCGACGCCTACCTCGCGGCCTTTCCGTTTCCGGTCCACGCGTTCGGGCCCGTCAACAGCCGCTTCAGCTACAGCGCGCAACTCGCGCCGTGGCTCGTCGCCAACGCGAAGCGGTTCGACGCGGTCATCGTGCACGGCTTGTGGCAATACCACGGCTTCGCGGCATGGAAAGCGCTGCGCCAAAGCAGCGTGCCTTACTACGTATACGTGCATGGCATGCTCGACCCGTGGTTCAAACAGGCTTATCCGCTCAAGCATCTGAAGAAGTGGCTCTATTGGCCGTGGGCCGAATACCGCGTGCTGCGCGACGCACGCGCCGTCATCTTCACGACGGAGGAAGAACGCACACGCGCGCGTCAATCGTTCTGGCTGTACCGCGCGCATGAACGGATCGTGCCGTTCGGCACGAGCGTGCCGTCGCTTGAGGCCGAGCCCTTGCGTGAAGCATTCCTGCAGGCCGTGCCCGGTTTGCGCGGCAAGCGCATCGTGCTGTTTCTCGGCCGCGTCCACGCGAAGAAAGGTTGCGATCTATTGATCGATGCATTCGCGCGAGTCGCCGGCCGCGATCAATCGCTGCATCTCATGATCGCGGGTCCCGACGAGACCGGCTGGGTCGCCAACCTGCGCGGCCAGGCGCAGGCGGCCGGCATCGCGCATCGCATCAGCCTGCCGGGCATGCTGCAGGGCGATCTCAAGTGGGGCGCGTTTCATGCCAGCGACGTGTTCGTTCTGCCCTCGCATCAGGAGAACTTCGGCGTCGCGGTTGCCGAGGCGCTCGGCTGCGGACTGCCGGCGCTGATCTCGGACAAGGTCAACGTGTGGCGCGAGATCGAAGCCGACGGCGCGGGGATGGTTGCCGCCGATACGGTCGACGGGACGGAAAAGAATCTCGTGCGCTGGCTCGAGCTCGACGATACCGCACGCGCCGCGATGCGCGCGCAGGCGGCCCGCACTTTCGAAGCACGTTTTCGCGTCGAAACGATGGTGAGCGCGTTGACCGCTCTGCTGGAAACCAAAGGCAACACCGGCGATCCGCGTGAAAACACGCTCAGCACGCTGCGCGAGCTCACGCAGCCGGGCACGCAAGCGAGCCCGCAACCCAGCACACAACCGAGCCGGTGACAACGCGCCCGCCTGGCGCGCATCGTCACCGGCTGTTCTTCACTGCTCCTTCATCAACGGCGTCAAGGTCGAGGCTGCGATCGGCAGGGTTTCGCCTTGAGGCTGCTGTGTCTGAAGCGACATCGATGAACTATTGGCGGCCTCGTTCCGCGCGCTGCCGACGATATCCGGAACGTCGAGCTGCCGCACCAGATGACCCGCGAGGCGTAGCGCAAGCGCGGCGATCGTGATAGTCGGAAAGTTGGCGCCGACGGTGGGAAACACCGAGCTGCCCGCCACGTAGAAATTGCTCATCCCATGCACCTTGCAATCGCGATCCACCACGCCTTCGCGGGGTGAATCGTGCATGCGCGTGGTGCCCATGTGATGCCACGTGCCCTCCAGCTTCGCAGGCCAATGCCGGCCTTCGAGCGGCGCATCGAGTTCGACGTCCGCGATGCCGGCCATCTGCAACTCCTGCGCGAGCAATGCGAAGGTTTTGTCGAAGGTGCGCTTTACCTGTTCGCCGAGACGCCACTCCACCTTCACGCGCGGCATGCCGAAGCGGTCGTGCTTGTCCGTCGACAACATGACGCGGCTATCGGGATCGGGCACGGCTTCGACGATCGCCTGCAATGTCACGTCGGTGATCAGCGCCGGCCACTGCAAGAGCCGCGTCAAACCATACCCCACGGTGTGCAGCGGGTGCGCGATCATCGTCGCGATATCGGTCTTCACGCTGCGGCCCGGCTGATCCTTCTGCAGCACTGCTTCCTTGCAATGGATCAGCGCCTCGGACCCCGCGGTGCCTTCACCGTACCAGCGCGAATAGAGCCACACGCGCGAATTCAGCAACTTCTCGCGTTCCATCAACTCCTGCTTCGGCGCGAACTGCGAGGATATCTTGGTGCCGTGCGCCGAGACTGCGGCATTCTGATAGTGATACTTGATGTCATACAGCTTGTTGCGGGCATTGCCCGGACGAAAACGCACTTTTCCGCACATCATCCGCGGATGATCCATGAAGTAGCGGCCCACCAGATCGTTTGCATTGCCAAGGCCCGCCTTCTGCACGTTGTTCGAGGCAAGCAGGAGGCGCGCATTCTCGATGCCGCCGGTGGCCAGCACAAAAATCCGCGCGGTTACCGTCATCTTGCGCCCGCTGATGGTCGCCACCTGGAGCCGTGAAACCGAGGTTCCTTGAGCGTCGGCGTCGATATTCTGCACATTCGCGTACAGAAACACGCGCACCTGCGACGAGCGCGACAGCTCGTCGCGATAGGCCTTGCCAAAGCGCACAGGCGGGCTGAACTGCGCCACGGTATCGCGCATATCGCCGGTCGCGAGCGGTATGCGGCGCACGTCGTGGCGTCCGATTTCGCGCTCCCAGTATGCCGGGTCGAAAGTCTGCGGGCCGAGCTTCAGCAGTTCGTGCGTGCGCGCGTAGTACGGCGCCAGTTCTTCGAGGCAGAACGGCCAGCCGCTGTGCGCAATCCAGTCGCGCTTCTCGAAGTCCCACGGATCGAGCGGGCGGCACCAGCCACCCCAGCAGTTGCTGCTGCCGCCGAAGTAGCGGCTGCGCGAACCGTCCGCGAAAGTATAGGGAAGCCCGACGTTCTCGCCACGATAGAGGTCGCGGGTTTCGTCGTCCGGCCCGAACCCGCCGCTTTCGAGCACGCAGGTGTCGCCCCCCGCCCTCGACATCTCCAGCGCAAGCGTAATACCGGCGACCCCTCCGCCGATGATGCAGACCGTCGTTTCAATGACCGTATTGTGTTCAACAGTGCGAGTATCGATGAACATCCCTACTCCCGATCGTCTTCATGGAGTCTGAGTGCGTCCGGCTACTCATCCAGCCGGGGCTGGCAAGCAAACCACACACACGCCGTTACCAAACACTTCATCAGCGTCGATCGGGTCGCATCGACCGACCATCCCAATGCGGGCGCCGACATTCCGGCTTGACAACGACTGGCCTCCCCAGCGTATAAACGCTGCGGTTCTCTCTCTGTGCTTCAGGTCACGGAAGCGAAACGCTTCCGGATGAAACGGCATGGATTGCCGCCATACACGCCCTCTGCATCGAGCGACCGATGCACGACGGACAAAGGCGTCACCACGGCCGACCGGCCGATCGTCACACCCATCTGCACCACACATTTCGACGTGATCCAGACGCCGTCCTCGATGACGATCGGCGCAACGCGCAGATCCATCGTCGTCCTCATCTCGTGAGATCCGGCGCTCAGGAACGTACCTTGGGAAATGCACACATTCGATCCGATGCGGATCGATGCCTGGTTGTAGATCCAGACGTCGACGCCGAACCAGCAGTTATCGCCGACTTCCAGATTCCACGGCGACTTCACCCGCAAGGGATGCACGAAGCGGCAACCCGTGCCGATCTTCGCGCCGAACAGACGTAACAGCGCCACCCGAACCAACGAAAGCGGCAGCAGCTTGTTGTTGATGACGCACGCTTCAACGACAAACCAGATGAGCTCGACCAGGGCACTGCGCTTCGCGCGATAGTTTCCCTTTCCAGCCAGGCTGAGATCAATGACGCGGCCATCCTCGCGGACGCCTTCGAGTTCCGGCATGCGCCCGATCTGCGGATCGTCTGCGACGTTACCCATCAGCTTTCTCCTAACCACGAACGGCATTCCACATACCCATTCGCCCTGCTTACATTATGTTTCGACTCCTTACTGAAGCTGGCTTCATGGCCGTACAGGAAAGCGTTTTGGCGGCTCCGCGCGTGCTGGTTGGCGCACGATAGCTCTATTGCGACTGCATCTTCCTGGGAAATACGATGATCACCACGCTTCGGCATACAAGAACCTCGTTGTTGCTCGCGATCGCCACATGTGCCGCGTGTGCCGTGTGTGCCGCACCGGCGCTCGCGCAGAATGCGGCCCCCGCACCCGCTGCACCGGCGCTCGCCGCCACCGCTGGGACCAGCTACGGCACGCCCGCCCCGGCAGCGCGCGCCAAACCGGGCGATGCGCGTCGCAAAAGCGAAGCGCAACTGCTCGGCGCTCCGCGCGACTATGGTTCGCCAGACGCACAGCAAGGCAATACCGCCGACGCCCAGCAAGCCGCGCTGCTCGACGAACAACGCATGACGGTGTTGGGCGGCGCGCAGCCCGCGGTGCGCAACAAAGCGCCGGCTGCCGCCAACGGCAAAGTGCGCGTGGCCGGCCAGCCAGGCCGTCCGAATGCGGCCGACGGCTTGATGCCCGACGGCGCGGCGAAAGCCACGTACGCCGATCCGTACGCTCCGGGCAAGCACGCCGTCTACAAATCCCCGTGGTGATATCGCATTCATGAGATGGCCGCGTACCGGATCAATCCGGCGCGGCGTCCTCCGTTGTAGCCGGCTTGCGTTGCCGCCGCGCCGCAGCGGTTGAAGATCTTGCGGCACCGAAATACGGCTTCTCCACTTTCGCGCGCTTGCCACATGACTCCCGGGCCAGCAGCGCGAGCCGCTCTTCGAAGGTGCCAATCGTCGACTCCGGCGACAGTGCACGCTCCGCATAATTGCGTGCGGCCCTGCCGAGCGCCACGCGACGTTCGCGATCGCCCGCCAGCACCGTGAGCGCCGCCGCCAAAGCCTTGACGTTGTCTGGCGGCACGACCACGCCGCGCGGCGCCACCGCGTCGTGCAGACCCGTGCCGCGTCGCGCCATGGCGACCACGGCGCGCCCGCTTGCGAACATGCCGGTGAGCTTCGAAGGCATCACCAGATCCGCCGCATCGCCGCGTTGCGGCAGAACATGAATGTCGGCGAGATTGAGCAGTTCGTTTAGACGGTCCACCGGTTGCAGCGGCATGAAAACGCAGTTCGGCAGTCCCGCGCAGCGCTCTAGCAAACTCGCTTTCGCCGCACCGCTGCCGCAGAAAACAAAGGTGATATCGGCCCGCGTGGCAAGCGAGGCGGCCGCATCGGCGACCGTTTCGATGCCCTGTTTCGCGCCCATGTTGCCCGAGTACAGCACCACCTTCTGGTCAAGCGAAATCCCGAGCAAACGCCGGTATTCGCTCGCGCGTGCCAGCGGAAAGATGGTCGACACATCGACCCAGTTGGGCAGGCACACGACCCGCTCAGGCTCGACACCCTTGACCACCGCGCGCGCACTCATCTGCGGCGTAATCGACGACACGGTATCGAAGCGCCGCAGCAGCGTGCTTTCGATCCAGCGGGCCACGCGAGCCACCAGCGAGCTTTTCAGGAGACCCAGATCGAAAGCCGCATCGACTTCGAAGTCCTGAATGTGCAGCCAAGCACTCGCGCGCGCCATACGCGCGAGCAGCAGCATGGCAGGCGCGCACATCAGCGTCGGCGCAATCAGCATCGCCGTATCGGGACGCCACAGCGCGTGCCGCGCGAGCAACGGCAATGAAGCCACCGCGAAACTCGCCAGATGCAGCATCCGCTTCAGGCCGTTGGGACGCGAGGGCACCCACAGCGGCGCGCGCCAGATCCTCACGCCATCGCGTGTCTCGCGCTGATAGCGCCACGACACATAGTTCGCAGCCACGCGCCACTCCGGGTAATAGGGCGGCGCGCACACCACCCGAACCTCGTGGCCGCGGTTGGCCAGAAGCACCGCCATTTCCGCCGTGTACTTGCCCACTCCCGTCAGCTCAGGCGCGTAGTTGAGGCCGTAGATCAGAATCTTCATTGTGGCTGCCAGAACGAGTTAGAGCTTCGCTTCTTACGCGACGAAGGCCGTGAGGCGCGTCAGTCGCTCAGCATCAGCGCGCAGCCACGAGCGATATTGGCGGCGGCGGAAGGCGGATCGAAACGGCGAATCACATCCATGCAACGGCGCGCCGTGCCGCCGGCGTCGGCGAACGCTTCCATTGCCTTGAGCATCGTGCGTTGCAAGCCGGCGACATCGCCCGCCGTGAAGGCATAGCCGCTCACGCCGTCGATCACCAGCTCCGGCACACAGCCGCAGCTCTCGCTGACCACCGCGGGACAGCCATGCGCGAGCGCCTCGTTGACGACGAGTCCCCACGGCTCGCTATAGCTCGGCAGCACCATGCAGGTCGCACCGTAATATTCCTGAGTGAGGGGTTCGTCCTGCAAACTGCCGGCGAAGGTCACCGCCTCGCCCAGCTCGAGTTCAATCACTTTCGCGTGCAGCGCTTCCGCCATCGCCCCGGTGCCGACAATGCGCAACTTCGCCGCTGGAATACGCCGCCGCAAACCGGCGAAGGCCTCGATCAGCGTGCCGATGCCCTTCTCTTCCGAAAGACGGCCTACATAGAGAAACACCGGCGGATTGCCGGCGCGCGCCGCCACCCGCTCGACCAGCGCGCGCTCCGGCGAGAACGAGCCTGGCAAGGCGGCGGCCTGACACGGCACGAAAATCTTGTCGCGCTTGGCGCCAAGTGAAAGCAGATACTCGCGGCTGCGCTCGCCGAAACCGAAATAGCCGTCGCAGAGCGAGAAGAACACGCGTTTTGGAATCGAGGTCAGCAGCTTCTTGGGCCGGTCGCGCGCAGTGGAATCGCAGAACACCGCGCGCCGCTTGCCGGTCACGATGCACGCCGCCAGCATCGCCCAATATTCCGGACGGTGGTAGCCCGGCAGAACGATCAGATCCGATTTGGTCCGCAATACTTCCCAGGTGAGCCGCGCGATCATCTTCATCGTCGGCACATCTTCGTAGCACCCGTCGAACAGCTTCTGCATGGGATAGCGATGGTACGAATAGTCGACATCCGAAAAGCCGACACGATCGTGCTCGGTATCCGCAATCTGCACCATCGAGTAGCGAATCGCGCCGGACGCCGAAATGCTATGCAAAGCGGAGAACACGACACCCTTGTGGCGCGACCATACGACGTTGTGGAAGATCGTGACTGACGCTGTCATTTTTATGCCACTCCTCGAAAAATCGTCCCTGTGTGCGTTGCACGCTACTCGCGCGTCACGCGCCACGCGTTCCCCCAATTCCGGAATCGCGCTCAACGGCCCTTCAGTGCGCGCCTATACGTGCAAGGCGGCGACGGAGGTCGAGCCGGCGTGTAGTTCGACGAATTCCCGATACGTGGACGCGAGGCCTTCCTCGAGGCCAATGGTCGCGTGCCAACCCATTTGCGCGAGGCGCGATACGTCGAGCAGCTTGCGCGGCGTGCCGTCAGGTTTGGACGCGTCGAAGACGAGTTCGCCCTCGAAGCCAACTACTTTGCAGATGCACTCGGCCAGCTCGCGAATCGACAGGTCCTCACCCACGCCGACGTTGAACAGGCCTTCTGTCACGTTATGCTCGAGCACGAAGAGGGTCGTCGCGGCGAGATCGTCGACGTGCAGAAACTCGCGGCGCGGCGTGCCCGATCCCCACACCGTCAAGGTCGCGCTGCCGCTCACCTTCGCTTCGTGTGCCTTACGCAGCAGCGCCGGCAAAACATGGCTGCTGTTCAGATCGTAGTTATCGTTCGGGCCGTACAGATTGGTCGGCATCAACGAGACGTACTGCGTGTTGTATTCGCGGTTGTATGCCTCGCACAGCTTGAGGCCGGCGATCTTCGCGATCGCGTAGGCGTCGTTGGTCGGTTCGAGCGGCGAGGTCATCAGATACTCCTCGCGGATCGGCTGCGGACACTGCTTCGGATAAATGCATGACGAACCAAAGAACACCAGGCGCTCGACCTGAGCACGAAACGCGGCGTGAATCACGTTGGTTTCGATCACCAGGTTTTCATAGATGAACTCACCCGGCTGCGACGCATTGGCGAGTATGCCGCCCACCCGCGCGGCCGCAAGCAGCACCACCTCGATCTTCTCCCGCTCGAAAAAGCCATTCACGGCAGCCTGATCCATGAGATCGAGCTCCGCCCGCGAACGCGTGACGAAGTTGTGATAGCCGTCGGCCTCGAGCCGCCGGACCAGCGCGGAGCCGACCATGCCGCGGTGGCCCGCGACGAAGATGCGTGCTTGTTTGTTCATTGCCGTTACTCGTGATGTTCCAGCGCCGTGAAACCGGCCAGCGTGACAAGCGCGTCACGTCTTGCAATCTGATAGTCCGCGCGCACCATTTCCTTGACGAGCCAGGCGAACGACGTGGTCGGCTGCCAGCCGAGTTTGGCATGCGCTTTCGACGGATCGCCCAGCAGCGTCTCGACTTCGGCGGGACGGAAGTAGCGCGGATCGACGCGCACGATCACGTCGCCGGGCGACATCTTGATCTCGCGCCCTTCCACCTTGTCGACAATACCGATTTCATCCACGCCGGTGCCTTCGAAACGCACGGTGACACCCAGTTCGGCCGCGGCATGGCGGACGAAGTCACGCACGCTGTACTGCACGCCGGTGGCGATGACGTAATCCTCCGGCTGTTCCTGTTGCAGCATGCGCCATTGCATCTCCACGTAGTCGCGCGCATGACCCCAGTCGCGCAACGCCGACAGATTGCCGAGATAGAGGATCTTCTGCATGCCCACCGCGATGCGTGCCACGGCGCGCGTGATCTTGCGCGTCACGAAAGTCTCGCCGCGCACCGGCGATTCGTGATTGAACAGAATTCCGTTGCAGGCATAGAGCCCGTAAGCCTCCCGGTAATTGACCGTGGTCCAGTACGCGAACAGCTTGGCCACCGCGTACGGGCTGCGCGGATAGAACGGCGTGGTCTCCGATTGCGGAATCTGTTGCACGAGGCCGTACAGCTCCGAGGTCGAAGCCTGATAGAAACGCGTCTTGTGCTGAAGCCCGAGAATCCGGATCGCTTCGAGAATCCGCAGCGCGCCGAGACCGTCGGCATTGGCCGTGTATTCCGGTTCCTCGAACGAAACCGCCACATGGCTCTGCGCCGCGAGGTTGTAGATCTCGTCAGGCTCGACCCGCTGGATCACGCGCAGGATGCTGGTCGAGTCGGTCAGGTCGGCGTGATGCAGGAAGAGTCGCTGATCCGGGTCGTGCGGATCGCGATAGAGATGATCGATCCGGTCTGTATTGAACAGGGATGACCTGCGTTTGATGCCATGTACGTCGTAATCCTTGGCGAGCAGCAGCTCGGCCAGATACGACCCGTCCTGTCCAGTGATGCCGGTGATCAGCGCGACCTTGCGTTTCATGGAGCTATCCCTCTCGTTAAACTTTGCGATGCCGGTGCCATGGCACGAGTCGAGCGAGCGGCCCCGTGCGGAGCCGACGCTGCGTCAACCCTTAGCCGGCAATGCTGTCGTATCCGTAGTAGCCCCCCTGATAGCCGGAACCGAGGAAAGCCCCTTCCTGAGGCACGTCGGTCAGGAGCACGCCTCTCAGCGAGACGCCGCCGTTGAGCAGCCGCTTGGCCGTCTCGGCAATCTCGTTCAGCGGATGGCGGCCGTGACGCACCACCAGCAGCGTCGTGCCGGCGTACTTGCCGATCACCGTCGAGTCGGTCACGGCGAGTACCGGCGGCGTGTCGACGATCACGAGGTCGTAGTGCGACTTCAATTCCTCGAGCATCGTTTCGAAGCGCTTGCTCATCAGCAGTTCAGACGGATGCGAAGGCAAGGTGCCCTTGGCGAGCACATCGAGTCCGGGCAACACGTCGCGCTGGATCATCGCCGTCAGATCGCCGCCGCTCAGCACGTCGGAGAGGCCCGGTTGATGGCCGACGCCGAAATGCGAATGGACGTCGCCGCGCCGCATGTCGCCGTCGATAATCAGCACCCGCTTGTTCGCCGAGGCCACCAGCGCCGCCAGGTTCACCGACAGGAACGACTTGCCGGTATCGGGCCGCGAACCTGTGATCATCACCACATTGTTCTCGGCGTGATCGAGCGACAACTGCAACGAGGTCCGCAGATTGCGCACGCCTTCCACGGCGATGTCTTCCGGCGCCTGCTGCGCGAGCACATGCAGCCCGCGACGGCGCAACATGACGTTTTCCTGCAAACGCAACTGAGTCTGGCTGCGCGGCACGATCGCGAACACCGGCACGCCGAGCACCGCTTCGAGTTCATCCGGCCGTTCCACGCCGCCGTACATCGCGCGCTTGAAGAAGGTCAGCATGATGCCGATCAGCAAGCCGCCGCCCAGCGCGATCAGGATCGCCAGCACGCGCTTCGGACGCACCGGCTCGTCAGGCGTTTCGGCGAAGTCCACCACGCGCACGTTGCCCACCTGGCCGGCTTTCGCCACCCGGAGTTGCTGCGCGCTGTTCAGCAGATTGGTATAGAGTTCCGTGTCGACATGCACGTCGCGCAGCAAACGCAACGCGGTCTGCTCGGTATCCGGCATCACGGCCACACTGCGGTTCATGGTGGCCGCCGCGCCCTGCAACGCCGCGATCTGTGCATCGAGCGCGGCTACCGCCGGGTGATTCGCCGTGAAGCGCTGCGACATCTCCGCGCGTTGCTGCTGCAGATCGAGCAGCTTCGTCTTGTTGTCGACGACCTGCTGGAGCAGCAGGCGGCTTTCTTCGCCAAGATCGACCGTGCCGTGCGCGTTGCGGAACTTGTTGTAGCGTTGCTCGGCCTCGTCGAGTTCCTTGCGCAAGCCCGGCAATTGCTGGTCGAGGAAGGCCAGCATGTGCTCCGCCTCGGTCGAGCGGCTTTCCACGTCCTGCCGCACGAATTCGCGTGCCATGCTGTTGACGATCGCCGCGGTCAGCGCGGGGTCGCCACCTTCGAGACTCGTGCGAATCACGCCCGACTGCAGCGTGGTCTCCGCGACCACCAGCGCCTTTTGCAAGCGGTCCACGGTGCCCAGCGTCGAGGCGCGCTGCAGCTCGAAACGCGAGCCGGGCGCACCGACCAGCTTATCGACGTGCAACGCGATTGGACCGTCGGCGGTATCGGTTTCCACGGTCTCGCCGACATGGCCAGAGAGAATCGCGATCCCGTTCTTGTCGCGCAGCACGTACGAACCGCCATCGCCCGCAATCAGCGTGAAGGTCGTGTCGTAAAAGTCCTTCGACGTATCGAAGCGCGACACGGCAATGCTCTCGTCACCCCATGCGTAGTCGGACAGGTTGATGAACGACGGCAACTTGAAGGCCCATTGTCCGTTCACCAGGCCCGCGATCATGCCGCCGATGAACGGCAGGGTGCGCGGCGCAGCCGAAATGTCGAGGTGCAGGTTCTTGACCGTTTCCTCGGTGACGAGACGCGACTTCAGCAACTCGATCTCCGCCGCCGTCGAGGGCTTGGTATCGAACATGCCCGTGAGCGGCGGCAAGGAATCCTTGCCGTTCGCATTGCCATTGGCCGTTTTATCCTCGACGTGGAACAGCACATCCGCGCGATACGTCGGCGGCGCGAGGAAGGCGTACGCGCACCCCAGCGCGAGCGCGATCAGCGTCACCATCACGATCGTGCGCCAACCCCTCACGATCGTGCGCAGATAGTCCGACAGATGCAGCTCGTCCGGTCCGGACACGTCGGTGTAGCGGTTTCCGAAGTTGATTGCCATTTTGTTCACCCAACAAAGACCGGCGGTTCAAGGTCTGGATTCGTATCGTTACTTCGCGAGCACGACACCGGTGACCGCGGCATTGATAGCCGGCAGCAGCAGGTTCAGCACACGGTTGAAGCGGACCAAGCCCCCTTGACCGACATACACGACGTCCTTCGGTTGGAGCTCGAACTGATTGGCGAGGATCATGGACACCGGCGAAGTCGCATCGAGGTGGTAGACCTGTGGCGAGTCGCTGGTCGAATTGCGGATCACGAACAGCTGTTTGGCCGCCGCCGTGTTCGAGTCGAAGCTTCCGCTGTCGGAAATGGCCTGCGAAAGTGTCAGCGAACCGTTCCGCATCGGCAGGATGGTCGCCGGTTTGTTGACCTCGCCCATCACATACACGCCGCTGTCTTCACGCGATGCCACCCGCACCATGTCGCCGGCCTGAAGGTAAATCTCCGACGGATTGCGGCCGCGCTTGACCATGTCGTCCACGTTGAGCGGATACGTCACGCCGTTGCGGATCAACTCCACGCGGCTGCGATCCGCATTGGCGCTGAAGCCGCCGCCCTGGCTGATCGCACTCGTCAGCGTCAGCGGAATATCGGTGACCGACTGGGCTCCCGGCGTGCGTACTTCGCCGTCGACGAAGACCTGCGCGTTCCGGAATGAAGCCACCCGCACGGTCACTTCCGGCTTCTGGTACACATTACTCAGACGCTTGTGCAGTTCCTTCTGGATCGTCGCGACGTCTTTGCCAGCCACATGCACCGTGCCCGCGTAGGGGAACTGAACATCGCCGTTTTCGTCGATCAGAAAACCGGGAGCGGCATCCGACGTCTTCGCGTTCTGCGCGGGCTGGCCGAGCGCCGCCGCGAGTTCCGGGTGATCCCACACGACAATCTGCAGCACGTCGCCCGGGCCGACCTTGTATGTCGTCGGTTTGCCGAACAGCGCCATGGTCTGCGTCGGCAGCGGCGAGGACGTCTGCGCCTGGTTCATCTTGCGCAGCAGCGCGAGGTTGATATCGGTAATCGGTATCTGCTGTTGCTGTGATGCTTCGGTGCTGTAGTCCCCGCCCGTGTCCTGAATAGCGGCCGGCGTGATCATCCGTTGACCCGGTACTTCCCCGCATCCGGAAAGCAGTGCTGTAGCTGTGAAAATCACGAGACTTCCCGTGCGTATACCAAGCGAGCTCATGGTGTTTCCTCCTTGCGCCAGCGAACTGTCCTCGGGGGAGGCAGCGCCCAGCGTACTTGTTAACTACTTAGTAAGCGTTTCGATGCACCAGTCCGGCGACAATCGTCGCGCCGATAATCCGCATATCGAGCGCGAACGACCAATGCCCCAGGTAGTACAGGTCATGTTCGACGCGACGCTCCATCTTCTCGATGCGGTCGGTTTCGCCACGAAAGCCGTTGATCTGCGCCCAACCCGTAATGCCCGGCTTGATCCGATAGCGATTGATGTAGCCCGCGACCACTTTCTGATAGAGGTCGTCGTGCTCGAGTGCATGGGGACGCGGTCCGACGACCGACATGTCGCCACGCAACACGTTGAAGAATTGGGGCAGTTCGTCGAGACTCGTGCGGCGTAGAAATGCGCCGACTCGCGTGACGCGCGGATCATTGCGCGTCGCCTGCCTGACCGTGCCCTTTTGCTCGGCATGCATCCGCATGGAGCGGAATTTGTAGATCGTGAAGACGCGGCCGTCCGCGCCTTTGCGCTTCTGCTTGAAGAAAACCGGGCCGCGCGACGAGAGCTTCACCGCGATCGCGATGCCGAGCATGAGCGGCGCGAGGCAGATCAGCGCAGTGGCGGCAAACAGGCGGTCGAAGATTTCCTTCTTCAGCATCGAACTGGCCGACAGCGGCGAGGCGACCAGGTTGATGGCCGGCACGCCGAGCAGATCGATCACGCCGCTGCCTTCGAAGAGCGCGAGGCTGCGCACGTCAGGCATGAAGCGAATATTCACCAGGTCGTCGCGGAACTCGCTGACCAGCGCGCAAATCAACGGCTCCTCGGTGAGCGAAACCATCAGCCACAGTTCGTGCACGTCGTTGGTGCGGATATAGTCGGCGAGCGCGTCCACGCTGTCGTACACCGGCACGCGCGGACTGGTGACGGGCGACACGTCCGGACGCGTGTTATAGACGGCGGTGGCGCGAAAACCGGTGGTCGGTGCCGAATCGATCCGGCGGATGATCGCGTCGCATTGCGAACCGCTGCCGACGATCGCGACCTGATGCAGATTCAGGCCGGCACTGCGCGCACGCGCCAGCACCGCATGCGTTATCAGCCGGTAAGCGATCAGGAGGCCGCCCGTCACCGCGGTCCAGTACGAGAACCACAGCCGCGACACGAAGTCGATGCGATGCAGCGAATACATCAGCACGAGCGCACTGCCCTGCACGATCAGCCACGCGAGCGCCACCTGCCCGGCGAGCGAGAGCTTGGAACGGCCGCGCCAGGATTCATACACGCCGAACGCGGGAAAGATGGCCAGCGCGAAGGCAGCGGAAAACATCACGAGCGCCCAATAGAACCCCGATTGAGCGAGGTAGTCGAAGCGGATCTGCGACGCCACCGCCGCCCCCACGAGCACCAACGCGACATCGAAAACTCGCGCGAGTAAATCCTGAAACTTGCGCATTTTGCTTACCTCGTTCTTGCCGTTCGTTCTTTTCCGCATCATTCCGGGAGCGCTGTTAGGAGCAGCGGCCGTAGTTGTCGTTGAACCTCACAATGTCGTCTTCACCGAGATAGGTGCCTGACTGGATTTCAATGATTTCGAGCGGCACCTTGCCGGGGTTTTCGAGCCGGTGACGTGTGCCGAGCGGAATGTAGGTCGATTCGTTTTCACTGAGCAGGAACTGCTCATCGCCACGCGTGACGAGCGCTGTGCCGCGCACGACAACCCAGTGTTCGGCGCGGTGGTGGTGCAGTTGCAGCGACAGCTTCGCGCCCGGCGTAACGACGATGCGCTTCACCTGGAAGCGTTCGCCGTGATCGATGGAGTCGTAGAACCCCCAGGGGCGCCGCACCTTGCGATGCGCATCGGCTTCGGGGGCGTGCTGCGCCTTGATGCGCGACACCAGACCCTTGACGTCCTGCACGTGCGCACGGTCGACCACCAGCACGGCATCCGCTGTTTCGACGACCACCACATTGGCCGTGCCGACACAGGCGACTAACCGCCCTTCGGAATGCGCATAGCTCGACACCGCGCCTTCGAACGTCACGCGGCCGCGCCCGGCGTTGCCGTTGGCGTCCTTCTCCATCGCAGCCCAGACCGCGTCCCAGGAACCGAGGTCCGACCAGCCCGCATCGAGCCGCACGACGACGCCTGCGGGATTCGCGGCGGACGACGCTTGCGGGTCCGTGGCCTGAGTCGCGGCCGCCTCGTCCAGGGCGCTCGCGTTGCCCAGCTCGCTCTGTTCGCCGCCGTCCGTGAGACGCTCCATCACGGCGTAGTCGATCGAGTCGGCTGGCGTTGCCAGGAAAGCATCGAGCAGCGGACGGAAATACGCGCCCTCGCTGCGGCCGTTCACGAACGCACGCTCGCAAGCGGCGTGCATCTCCGGTTGCAGGCGTTTCAGCGTCTCGAGCCACACGCGTGCCCGCACGACAAAGATGCCGGCGTTCCACCAATACGTGCCCGCCGCGACGTACTGCGCGGCGATCTCCTCGGCCGGCTTTTCGATGAAGCCGTCGATCGCATGGCCGCCGTCGGGCAATTGCGCGCCGATGCGGATATAGCCGAAGCCCGTATCGGCACGCGCGGGTGGCACGCCGAGCGTGGCGACCGAGCCCCGGTCCGCGTACCTGGCGGCACGTTCCAGCGCGCCCTGCAACGCGGGTATATCCGCGATCGAATGATCAGACGGCATCACAATGAGAATCGCGTCGCCGCCGTCGGCGCACGCGAGCGACGCCGCGAGCGTCAAAGCCGGGGCCGTATCGCGCCGCGCAGGCTCGACGATCAGTCGTGCGTCCACGCCGTTTTCATGAAGCTGCTCGGCAATCACAAAGCGGTGTTCTTCGCCGCACACGATGATCGGCGACGCGTCCACGTTCCAGCCGGCGGGAAATCCGTCCATCCGCCGCGCGGTTGCCTGCAGCAACGAGTCGGAGCCGACGACGTCGATCAGTTGCTTCGGAAAGTTCTCACGCGACACCGGCCACAGACGCGTACCTGAGCCACCGGCAAGGATGACCGGGACGATGCGCGCGCAATGCGTACCGGCGGCCCCGGCACCTGCGCCGTCCGGGTTCACCGACCCAGCGCCCTCCACTCCCTGAGTCAACATATTCGCATTCCTTATAACGTTCTGAAGAAAACGAAATACCTAACGAAGCCATGACCGAAATATTCCGTGATACGCGCGAAAAGCTGGCTCGCGGCGCGTACGTACGCTATCCGCCGACCATCCGGCGGCTTTGAATCCGGAACTCAGTTGGGGAAATTCTCATGCGCTTGCGGAAAACCTTCGCCAGGCGGTCACCGTTACCCATGCCGGTGCGCCGGGCAATCTTGTCCACCGGCAATTCCGACTCGGTCAGCAGGCTGCAGGTCACCGCGAGGCGCTCGTGCAACAGGAAACTCGAGGGCGTGATACCCATTTCCATTTTGAAGCGGCGCAGGAAGTTGCGCTCGCTCATCGCGGCGAACTGCGCCGCATCGGCGATCGAAATCGACTGTTGGCAATTCTCTTGCAGCCAGCGAGCCGCCGCGCGCACTTTGTCGCCCGGGCTCAAACCGCCGTCTTCACCAAGCAGCGGTGTGAGGTTCGAGCACGAATCGGCGAGCAGACGCTCGGCCACCGTGCGGGCGGTCGCACCGCCGAGATCGCGCTTGATCATGGCGAGCGCGCTTCGCATCGATTCGAGCCGGTCGCCCGCATCGCCGTTCTGTTCGGTCTGGCGCGGCGGCATCGGCTGCTGCTGGCGGAAGTCGGCGCTTTCCTTGCTGTCCGGCACATAGGCCGCATCGAGCAGCGCACGCCCTTCCGCAATCGGCCGGATCATGCCGGTGTTGCGGCGAACGCGCCGTAACCAGGCAATCAGACGCTCGTCGCCGGCCGCGGCGCCCGCGCCTTTGCCGCCGGCGACATACAATGCGTCGAAGCCGCCGTAATGCCGCGCGTCGAGTCCGTCGGTCCAGACCCGCAGTGCCGATGACGAGGTCACCATGCCGCC
This sequence comes from Paraburkholderia sp. RL17-337-BIB-A, assembly GCF_046025895.1. Classification (NCBI taxonomy): domain Bacteria; kingdom Pseudomonadati; phylum Pseudomonadota; class Betaproteobacteria; order Burkholderiales; family Burkholderiaceae; genus Paraburkholderia; species Paraburkholderia sp. RL17-337-BIB-A. The sequence goes on from NZ_JARESY010000001.1 coordinate 3,742,417, forward strand.
GTCGGCCGACAGGAAGGAAACGTCGTACAACCAACCGCCCGAGCCGGACGATGCCAGTTCGTTCGCGGCCTGAAACACCTCGGCAACCACGCCCGCGCCCTGCAGCGAGCAGTCCTTGAACATCAGTATCGCGATGCGACGCATACCCTTGTTCGGCGCGTGCACCCAGCGCAACATTGCAGATTCGAGACTCGCGCAGGTCATAGTCATCCTCTCACCAGAAAACGGAGCTACTTTTCAACCTTGAACGCCGCACAGGGCATGCTCTGTGCAGTGCATCATAGCCATCCGCAATCAAGCATTTAGCCGCCATGACCGAAAGTGCAGACATGTTGGCGTTTCGATATGGTGGCCAGCCAGTGATTTTCGGAACAATCCCGCCACTACTATTTTTTCAATGAATTAAATGCTTTTTCTGCATATGAATGAATTTACGTTTCGCGAATTCTAATGCTAATTAATGCAATTCTTTGTGCGTTGGCACACACAGTCGCTGCTCGAAATGCTTCAGTTTCACCTTGTTCCGCCCCATCATTCCGCAGATTTGAGGTAACTTCTTCCCCGCACACCGCCAGAATGAGGGCAGCTGTCCTTGCCGCGCCGGCTATTGCTCTTCCAGGATGCCAAAGGGACTTTCTTCCGACGATATATGCAGTCGGCTGAGATGTGTAAAAAACAGTCTCCAATATAAGCACTTTCGCTGGCAACACAATTATTTAATTCATTGTTATTGGATCAGCTGAATATAAACAGGACGATTAATGTTTCAAACGTGAAACACCGAAATAAGGCAACTTTAGACCGCTAGGCAATAGGCGGGCCAACGGCGGATTGTGTCGGATGACAGCCGGTACGATTCCGCCAACACATTGCGGAAATAGCCTATGCGGTTTCCGCAACACATTGCGATGTGAGGTAGCCTGAAGCGGGTCTGGCCTGGTCAACTAGCCATTGCGCGTCGCCTAGTTGCCGGAACGTAAACGTCGAACGACACGGGGAACACATGTCGAATGTACGCGAACATCGCGCGCTGCGACCACTCGTCGGCGCCTTTGCCACTCACGGGTTTGCACTGCGTGCCGCTGCCTCGACAGCGGCGTTTATCCTCCTTGGCCCGGTCCTCGCCCCGTACAACGCGGCAGCGGCTTCGGCCGGTTCCGGCGCCGCGAGCAACCCCGATCTGACGGTTGACGGCAGAACGTGGACACCCTGCGCGGCGGAGTACGGCACCTGCCGGTTCAGCGGTACACGTGACGTGCTTTACGGCACGGTCGAGCAACATGTCATAAAGACGTTTTCGAACAGCGCGGATTGCAATAACGGTGTGTTCGGCGATCCAGCGCCGGGCGTGGAGAAGCGCTGCGCGGTTGCGCTCATCCCTGCCGATGCGGGCGCTGCGGCGAAGGTGCCGGCAGCTTCGGCGAACCAGGACAGCGCGCCGGCCGCCGGCGCGGAATCGGTGGCCAACGTACCCACTGCATTGAAGGCGCCGCCCGGAACGGGCCTGCGCTGTGCCGCGCCTTCCTCACAGGTGCGCGCAGCCGCCAACGGCGATCTGCTGGAAGCGGACACGCCGAGCGACGGCACGCGCCTCTTCGCCGCGGACAAACCGTTCGCACTCGTTTTCACAACACGTCCGACGCAAAACGACACGCTCAACTGGCAGATTCGCGACAGCTGGAATGCCGTGCGCGCCAGCGGCCACTTCCCCATTGCGGCGGGCGCCACGCTATCGACGCTCAGTTGCGCGTCGACGGTGGCGGGCTACTTCGCCGTCTCTGCTTCGCTGGAGCGCGCACACGGCCAGCTCGAATCGCGTGGCACACGCCCTGCGGGGATCGCCACCTTCGGCGTATTGCCCGACACCTCAGCGGCTTTACCAGCCGTGCGCTTTCCGTATGAAGACTTGCATCGATTCGGTGGACAGGGCACCGCTTATCTCGCGCCTGGGCAGCATTGCTGCGATGGCGACGGCTATCGGCCGGCCTATACGGCGCTCGGCCTTTCCTGGGCGAATGACAACCGCAACTGGTATATGGAAGAGCCGAAAAAAGCGGGCACGTTCGATCCCGCGAGCAAACAGTTGCTCCCCTATTTCCGGCGCGGCGACATCATGCGCTTGATCCAGCTTGACGGCATTCCGCAGTGGGCGAGCCCGACCGGCAAGGAGACGCACAGCTATGCGCCAACCTCGCTCACGCAAATGAAGGACTACATGGCAAAAGTGGGCGCCGAGTCCAACCGCACGCGGATGACCTACTTCCCCAAACAGCGCGACAACTACTATCAGCTGACATGGGAGCCGGACGCCGATGGTGGGCTACCGTGGCGCGATACCGACGCGAATTTCATCGCCATGTATAAGGCCGTCTGGGAAGGCATTCATCAGACGGACCCGCACGCGGTGGTGATGGGTGTGACCTACGCCTCAGTACAAGCCAACGTGACGTGGATGCGCCGTCTTGGTCCGCAGGGGATCGGCCGTTATATGGACGGCATGACCATTCACGGCTATTACGATATCGGCACGACACCGTCGCATCCTCCCGAGCGAGTCGCCGACTCAGGCAATCAAGGCACCGTGCCAGGCGCGCTGCCCGCCGCGATGCGGGCGCTGCGCCACGAGCTGCGTCAGTATCTGAAGCCCGGCGCGCCGCTGTTCGTCACCGAAACGGGCATCAGCTACGACATCGGCCAGGCGTACGGCAAGAACTATCCGGGCGCGAACGTCCTGTATGCGCAAGCGGCGGTCGTGGCGCGCACGCATCTCATCCTGCTCGGCGAAGGCGCGGACATGACCTACGTCTTCTACCTTGCGGACATGCCGGACGCCGCGCCCGGTTACGGGGTGTTCTTTGAACTCGATCATCCGCAGGGCGCTTACGGCGCCGCTCACATCAGCCCCAAACCTGCCGCGCTCGCGGTGGCGGCGATGACTCGGATCATCGACGGCACGGATACGCTCGGACCGCTCAAGGGTCTGCCTAAAGACGTATACGCTTATGCATTCCGTAGGCTCGGCGGCGGCAAGATCGTGACCGCGCTGTGGACGCATGACAACGACGCGTGGAACGCCAAAACAGGTTTCAGCGCGAGCCAGAGCGCGGACTATCGCCTGCGGGTGGATGCGCCCGGCACGTCGGGCGAGGTGACGGTGTTCGACATGATGGGCAACGCCTCGACTCTGCCGTATCGTGACGGTTTCGCGAGCCTCAAGCTGTCGCCGACACCCATCTATGTGGTCTCCGCCAACGCCGGGGTGTTCAAGGACGTGGTGACGACTCCGGAGGGTTACGTTGCTCGCTAGCTTTGCCGTGGTGTGCTTTGCCGTGCCGTGCCGTACTGTGCTGTGCTGTGCTGTGCTGTGCTGTGCTTTGTCGTGCATGATGCGCATAGGCAAACGGCAGCCGATCTTCGGACATCACGCACTGTCGAGACGCGCCGATACTTCGGCGTGATGTGACAGGGCAGGTCGTTTCTTACACCCGTAAAATCCAAACGGAAACTGCTTCGCATGCAGGAGACTGTTTTGCATGCATATCAACGCGCTGGAGCCGAGAGATGAACGGCCTCGCATGGACAATGCTGGTGCTAGCCGCAATGGTCGGGGCGTTTCTCTTCGCCACGATCGGCGCGATTCTGGTGGCACTGCTGCTGGCGAATGGTTCAGACCGTCTCACCCGGGACGACGAACACCACGGCGACTACTAGCGCCTTCAGGTTCCCTTACGATCAACCATCACCCCGCGCTCAACCGGCGCACGCCCCGCAGGAGATGACATGCTGACCGAGATCGATTTCCTGGACGTGCTGCGTCTGACGCCGCTGGTCGCGATCGATCTGATCGTCAGCGACGCCGAAGGCCGCGTGCTGATCGGCCACCGTCGCAATCGCCCTGCCCGCGGCACATGGTTCGTGCCCGGCGGGCGCATTCATAAAGACGAAACGCTCGACGCGGCGTTCACGCGCGTTGCCGACGCCGAATTGGGTATCGCGAGGCTGGCGCGTTCGAGCGCACGCTTCGAGGGCGTATTCGAACACCACTACAACGACAACTTCGCAGCCGAGCCTGACGTGTCGACGCACTACATCGTGCTCGCCTATGCGCTGCAATTCACCAGTACCGTCTCGGTCGGCCGGCTCGAGCAGCACAGCGAATACCTCTGGCTCGCGCCTTCCGAGCTGCTCGCGCGCGCCGATGTTCACGAGAACACCAAGGCTTATTTCCGCTAGCATCAGCGCCAAGGCTGCCATTGGAGCCAACGCCTCCGGTGTGCGCATGACCGATAGCCGGCACGCAAAGTGACGCCTACTGTGAGTTCGCCAACGTGGCGCACCACGCCGATACCGTATGATCGAGCTCACCGTCAGGGCTCGAATCAACATGCGATCATCGGTAGTCAGGCTCGTTCGCGATTCATTCATTGCTTGTGTAGCGCTACTTTTCTTCGTTTTCCTTCCCGGTTCGGCGCGCGCGGCGACCTGCAACGCCGGTACGCTGGTCACGGTCGTCGCGCACCTCGATGACGATCTGCTGTTCGTGGACCCCGCCATCACTGAGCGGCTCGACGCCGGCTGGTGCATTACCACCGTGCATCTGATCGGCGGCGCCAACGGTGCGAATTTCGCTTATGTGCTGACACGCGAGCGCGCTTCGCGGCTAGCTTATGCACGCATGGCGGGGGTGCCTGACGAATGGATCGAAACAAACATTCCGATCGCGGGCAAGCTTGTGCATCAGATGGTGCTGAAGGCGAAGCCGCAGGTCCGCCTGCTCGAACTGCGGTTGCCCGGCGGCGCCGTGCGCGGCGGCCGTGTGCCGCTCGGCCTCCTGTGGGAACAGCGCGCCACAGTCACCACCTACCCGATGAACGCCGACGGTTCGGTGCGTGTGCAATACGATCGGGATTCGCTGTCGGCCACACTGAAAGCGATACTCGCCGAGGCCTCGCAGATCTACACGCTCAATCCGGACACCGTGCCGTTTCTCGAGCATCCCGATCATATCTACGCCGCCCGCATCACGCGCCATGTCGCGCAGACGCTGAGTAAAAGCGTGCCGATCGAATACCACATCACCTACCCGACCGGCGACTGGCCCGGCAACGTTCCTGCGGCTGAAGTTCAGCGCAAGCGTGACATCGTCGCGAGCTATTTTTCCATCGACGGAAGCGAGTTTTCGCACGTATTCGGTGAATTTCAATGGGACGGCAATTGGGTCGCGCGCCGCTATGCCTTCACCGATCGCAGCGATCGGCGCGTCGCGGATTTCCAGTCGCATCCCATTCAACTATTCAATGCGGCGTCGAGCCGTTGTCTGACCTCAGCGGGCAGCGGCCAGGCACCGACACTCGCCGCGTGCACCGGCTCATCCGCGCAACAATGGCGCTGGGACCCGCTGACCGTCTATCCCGGCAATACGCGCAACGCCGCGCTTGTCAGCGTCGCGACTTCGCAATGCATCGCCGAACGCGACGGCTATCTGATCGCCGAGACCTGCGATCAATGGGACATGGCGCAACGCTGGACACCGTGGGACTTCGGCCTCGTCTATACGCCGCTACGGCACTGTCTCGGCGAAAACGACGGCAAGCTGACCATGCGTGGCTGCTCCTCGCTTACTACACGCTACCGTTGGTCGACCACGCAACGCACCCAGGCAACCGATCTGCGGCTCGCTGCCGCCATGGTTGGCGACATCGCCGGCACGGGCGAGCAAGCCGCGATCTATGTGCAGCGGCAACACGATGGACCCGGATTCAAGGTGTATGCGGCGTCGCTCGTGAAAGCGTCGCCGCCGGCTCTTTGGTTTGCGAGCGCTATGCCCTTCGATCCACGCGCCACGGCGCCGAGTTGCGCGGAAGATGCGTTGTGCTTCGACAGCGCGCGCTTCCTGCTCGGCGACTTCGAGGGCGACGGCAAAGCGGATTTGATGGTGATCACCGCGCGCCACGGCGGCACGGCGTTCTGGTTACTTCGCAGTACAGGCGATCGCTTCGAAGCCCCACGTCTCTGGCTTCAGACCAGCAATACGTTCAGGCCTGGGCTGACGCAGCAATATGTGGCGGCGGATTTCAACGGAACAGGACGTAGCGGCGTGCTGATCGCACAGAGACGGATCGATAGCGGGCTCGACTTGTGGCTGGCGTCTTCCACGGGCTCGGCCGGCTCGACACCGACACTGATGGCACAGGCAAAAAATCTGGCGCAAAACGCAACCCTTCTGCCGGTCCAGGTTCCAGGCTCACGCGCGTCACTGGTCGCGACGGATGGTGCGAACGGCCGGCTCGCGCTCACGTCAATCGCCAACGACGGCACGCGCATGAGCATCGGCGAACGCAAACTATTGCCGGCCAGTTTCCTACCCGGGTTCGTCAAGATGGCGGTCGGGCCTGTGCAAGGCAAAGCGGGCACCACGCTGATTCTTTTGACACCGCATCTCGACGCCACGAATGAGGACGCCGTCATCGACATCGACACGCTAGACACGGCGAACACGAAGAGCGAACCGGTCCAGGCAGCGAAACTGCGCGGCATGTCGTGGTCGGATGTTTTTCCGGCTTTCGTGCGTGACAGGCGCAATGCGGCGCTCGTGCTCTATCGAAGAGTCGACGCGACGCTTGGCGATTTCTATTTCACCGGCGGCGCACCGGCACTGACGCGCTATCCGGTCGGCGATGGCTTCGCGCTGGGCGCGCCCGAGGACCTCGGTCAACTGCCGGGATTGTTCTCGGAGACGGTGAGGATCGATCGGTTGGCGCCGTAGATTGGTTCAGTAGGTCGGCACAGTAGCGAGCCGATCGATCCGACTCGGTTCAGGCCGAAACATGCAGTGGCCGGACGAACTGGCGCGCGATCGTCATGTAGCGCTCCGCCGTGTCATGCAACGTGTATCCGGCCAGTTGCCGGTTCGCACGCGGCATGTCGAGCGCGCAGAGCAAGGCACGGCCATAGGCCTCAGGATCGGTCGTATCGACGAGATTGACACCGGCAAAGCCACTGGCAAAACCGAACGACGCAATCCGGCTCGCCACGACCGGGATACCCGAGGCGAGCGCCTCCAGGAAACCGACGCTCTGTGCCTCGAAGCGCGAGGGCATGGCAAAGACACGCGAAGCGCGCAGGATCGCGGCGACGTCGAGGCGCGGTCCGCATACCGTCACGCGGCTCTCCAAGCCGAGTTGCTGAACAAGCGACACCACGGCCGCGTGATAGGCAATATCTTCGACAACACCGCACAGCAGCAGGCGTGCTTCGGGCTCGCTCTGCAGGACGCGCTCGAACGCGCGGATCGTGTGCAACTGGCTCTTGCCTTCTATATAGCGGCCTAGCTGCACGATCTGCTTCGCGGGCACGTCGATATCCGGCGCAGACGCGCTGTTGTCCTCCGCGAACAGCGACGCGTCCACGCCATTCGGAATCACGACCATTGCCGGATGCTTGCCGATTTCTCGCAGGTAGTCGTCGATATTCTGCTGCGACACGCCGATGATCGCTCGCGCCCGCCGTGACAACAGCCGCTCGGCCCGCTTGAGCGCGCTGTTCTCGAAATCGTTGACGCCGGAGTGCATCACCCAGACGATCGGCGTGTGCACGGGCAGAAGCCGCACATAGAGTGCAGCGAGCGTGGCGTGAGCCACGATGAAGTCGGGGCGGAACTGACGCACCACGCGATACAGGTGCAGCAGTTTGCCCGCCCTGCCGTAACGCGTGCTCGGGAACAGGCACGTGACGCCCGCAGCCTGAAGCTCCGCGCGAATGCCCGCGAAATCGTCCTGCTGCGGAAGCAGTGAGGTAATGCAGACCTCATGGCCGGCGCGCTGATGATGAATCGCCACACCCTTTACAAGCACCTCTGCCCCGGATAGTCGCGGTGCGTGAACCAACTGAAGAATTCTCACGATTTATCTCTCTGGATAACCGCATTTTTTGCGCAGCGGATGGCATGCCAACCGGCACGTGCCGGCCCCAAAACCATTGGCACCCATCACCGTTTATCTGGTGCCCCCTTTCGCGGGGCGCGGCTTCATCTTTCGTAAAACAGCGACAGTTCCGCTGCGAAGTCACTATCGCGAGGAAACGTTACACCCAAGGCCCAGCACTTTTTCGCCAACTCCTAGTTTCCATCGGCGTCGAAATGAGCGCTAACGCCCATTTCCCTACGGTTTACACCGATATGAATTAGTTAGGTATCCGTTTCACATCTTTTCGACCCCTATTGAGGATGGCGGATAAAGACTGGTCTAGACATACGTATTCTTTCGTTAGATCAATGCAATTAGTACTGGCTTATTGTTCATATGTAACGACTCGTTACTTCTTTTAAATATGCTAATGCCGTATGGTGACGGTCGATTATTCCCGTTAGAGCTTTCCCTGCTTACAGAACAGTAAAAAATTCATTGATCAGTGCTGAAAGTTCGAGTACTGCGATGTGAATTGCACTGTCCGTAAGACCGTGGTTGTTTTCGTCGTACCTTCCCTGGTCGTCCGATTCCGCCAAATCCGCCATGACGAGCGGCGCGGATTCGTATGACATGAATTTCTCTGCAAAGGAATGCGTTTGCGGCCGAACCCCGGGAAGCCATCACTTTCGCGCAATGGACCCGTTATGCGCACACGAGGGCCAGTACCGACGCAATGGCTTCGGCTGGCCTGCAATTGAACCCGGATGTTCGCTCCGTCTCCGAACGCGCTTCGCGCGAAGAGGCGAACGAATGTTCCGCTAACGCATTGGTTAAAGATTGATGAAATCGCAACTACTCCTACTCTCGACACTTTCCCTGGCACTTGCAGCCTGCGGCGGTGGCGGCGGCGGCGGTGATAGCACCAGCAGCAACGCAGCAACCCAGGCCAACGGAAGCGCCGCCGCGGCGCCGAACTCGGCTGCCGCGGGAAACAGCAGCACCGGCGGTGCCGCCACGGTGAACGGCGCGGGTAACACCGTCGCGGCACTGAGCTGCGCATCGCCGGCCGTCTCGGCGGGTTCCGGCAGCGCCACCCTTTCCGCCGACACGCCGAGCGCGGACGGCACACGTATCTTCGCCGCCGGCAGCACGTTCCAGCTCGCTTTCACCACTAACGTGCCGAGCGCCGACACGCTGAAATGGGCCGTCATGGACACCATTGGCAGGGTCGCGGCGAGCGGCAGCACCGCCGTCCCGAGTGGCTCGAAGACCATCACGTTGAATTGCACCTCGACGCTCGCCGGCTATTTCGCCGCGACGGGCACGCTCGCCCAGAATGGTGGCCAGTTGCCGCAAGCCGGCACGCGTCCGGTGGGCATCGCGACCTTCGGCGTGACACCGAACCTGTCCGGCGTCATTCCCGCGGTCAACTACGCGCGTCAGGAACAGCACCGCTTCGGCATGCAGGGCGCGAACGACAACGGTCCGCTGCTCGCCGCACTGGGTATTTCGTCGACGATCGACGACCGCCAGCTTTCGACGATGGAACCGAACGCAGCGAACACCTTCAATCCTTCGGCCAACAATCTCGATCCGTTCTACAAGAGCGGCAACGTGATGCGTCTGATCCGTCTCGACGGCATTCCCGCGTGGGCGAGCAGCACCGGTGCGTTCCAGGACGACACGAGCGCGCCGACCAGCCTCTCGTATTACCAGAGCTACATGAGCCGCGTCGGCACGGAATCGAACGCGATTCGCGCGGCGTACTTCCCGACCCAGTCGGCGAACTACTATCAGGTGACGTGGGAACCGAATGAGTTCTGGACCGACACGGACGCCAACTTCGTGGCGCTGTATCAGTCCGTCTATCAAGGCATCCACTCGACTGATCCGCACGCAGTGGTGATGGGCCCGACCGATGCGTTCCCGAGCCTGACCACGACGCGTCTGAAGCGCCTCGCGCCGCTCGGCTTCGGCCAATACATCGACGCCGTCGCGACGCACGGTTACTACGACGCGGGTACTTCGCCGTCGCATCCGCCGGAGCGCTATGACAGCGACCCGTCGACCGCCGAAGGATCGCTGCGCGGCCAGATGCGTGATCTGCGCGCGGAAATGGCCGCCGATTACCGCCCGGGCATGCATCTGTTCTCGACGGAAGCGGGCATCAGCTATGACCTTGGCAGCTCGTACGGGCCGAACTATCCGAGCGCGAACGTGCTGTATGCACAGGCGGCGGTCGCGGCGCGCATGCACATCATCACGCTCGGCGAAGGCGCGGATCAGACCTACGTGTTCTATGGGGCGGACTATCCGGGCGAGGTCGGCTACGGTACGTTCTTCGATCTGATTGACGCGCAGGGGGCATTTGGCGCGACGAACATTAGTCCGAAGCCGGTTGCCATGGCGATCAGCGCGATGACGCACACGCTCGACGGCACCACCACGCTCGGAGCGGTGAATGGTACGCCGACCGGTATCTACGCGTATGCGTTCCAGCAGGTGGGCAATGGTGCGGTGATCACCGCCTTGTGGGCGCACAACAATAGCGTGTGGGATGCTAGTGTTGGGTTCAGCTCGACTTATAGCGCGCCGTATAGCCTTGCGGTGGATGCTCCGGGTACGAGCGGCACCGTGAAGGTGGTCGATATGATGGGGAATGCGACTAGTGCGAATTATAGTAATGGTTCGCTGACGCTTAATTTGACCGAGTCGCCAGTTTATGTGGTGTCGAATAATGCTTCTGTTGCTAAGGGGAATTCGACCGTGCCGGTGGAGTATGTTGGGATGTAAGTCGCTTTCCTTTGATCTGGCTGCGTGGCCTTTGTAGTGGTCTAATTTCCTCGGACAGGTCGATAGGAGGACAATCCTGAATCGATGAGGAAAAACGATAGATGACAAGAAGGCGCCGACAATTTGACGCCAGCTTCAAGCTGGAAGTGGTACGGATGGTTCGAGACCAGGGCTTATCGGTCGGCGAAGTCTGCCGGTCGATGGACTTGGTTGATACAGCCCTGCGGCGCTGGGTAGCGCAGTACGATGCGGAACGTGCTGGCGGTCCCGGCGAGGGCGAGCCGCTGACGGCGGAACAGCAGCGCATCCGGCAACGCGAAGCAGAGAACCGGCAATTGCGCGAGGACAACATGCTGTTAAAAAACATCCAAAGGGCCATGCCCTCCCCAAGGAGCAGAAACTCCGGGAAAGTCCTACACTGGCCACGCTGAAGGGAGCGGCCGTCCGCTTACTGGTGACTGATCCCGTTAAAAAACATGGTCCAGGGACTGATGCGGCCCCGGCATTGGTGACAGGGCCGGAGCATCAAATTCTGGGAAGTCGCGTGAGCTGGAGTAACTCGAATAAGTAGTCGGGATTCCAGCCGGCGACCTTGCGACGTGCGGCCACGCTGCGCTTTTTCTTACCGGATTCGGGCCGCATGCGCAGCAAATTCAAAGTGATGCGGCGCAAGGTGGCGAAATTGGCCGTCGCATTGCGCAAGCGCACGGTGCTGGCGTCCTCGCGGAAGGTCACGTCAAGGCAATGATGCAAACCATTCTCGATGGCCCAGTGCATGCGGCTCGCCTCAAGTAGGTATTTGGCGTCGGGTGCTGCGGAGCTGATCAGGTACTGCGTCTGCGAGCTGACCTGGCCCGCGATCTCGCGTGTCCGCTCAATGCGCACCAGGCTCTTAAGCCTGGGCCAGCGGTCCAGTTCGCTGAGATAGTCCGGCGCTGCCACTGCGACACAGTGACGGGTTTCAAGGCGACCATGCCCTTTATCCAGCGTCTCAAAGATCGATGGATTCATGTGCGCCCAATCGTGGGCTTTGCCGATTCGCATATAGTCTTCAACGGCCTGAGCCAGACCGGGCTGGTTATCCTTCGCAACCAGCAGATAGTCGCCACCACGCTCAGTGATCTTCTGGGCGATGGCCACCTGAGTGCCGATGGCGTCTATGGTTACCAGGCTGCCCTTGAGCGACAGGACGGGCAGCAGAGCTTCAATGGCAGTGATCTCGTTTGACTTCTCCTCGCAGCGCTGCTGCGCCAGCACCAGCCCACTTAGACTCGCGTAGGCCGTCACGCTATGCAAGGCACGCACACCCCTGGCGTGCGTGCCCGAACCACGCACACTCTTGCCGTCGATTGCGATGACCGAATGAAGATCCGGACACACCTCGCCTACCCAATTCAGCAGGCACGCATCCAGTTGCTTCGGATCGAGCACCTCGAAGATCCGTCGGATGGTGTCGTGCCCCGGGATGCCATGGGGCAATTCGAGGTATTGCCGAAGCCTCGCTTCGTTGGCAAGCCCCCATTCTTCCATCTCGTCCCACCCTTGTGCGCCGGCCAGCACAGAGAACAGCGCAATCGACAGAACGTCGATCAACTTGTGCCACGTTCGTCCAACGACGCGGGGATCTTCTATTGCCGACAGCAGACTGATCAGATGTTTTCCCGGGCTCATTTGCGCTACTCTGAAAAACCAGAAGTAAACGCTTTTTCCGCCAAGCTTACAACTCGTTGCTGTAACTCATTGCTTGTAAACGGGTTTTGGCGCTCCGGCCCTGGCATTGGTGACACCGTGAGGTGATCCCGTTCAGGAAAGTGATTGATACCGCAGTCCCGCCCTTTGGCACTTCCATGACCAGGAGGGCCAGACATGGCACAGCCCAAACTGAGGCGAACCGTCGGTCGCCGCACCGATATGTCCGTTGTCAATCCACACGCCGCAGGCATCGATGTCGGCGCACAGTTTCACGTGGTCGCAGTTGGACCCGAATGCGTCGAGGAGCCAGTGCGTTCGTTCCGCAGCTTTACCGCCGATCTTCACGAACTTGCCAGGTGGCTCAGGCAGGTCAAGGTCACGACTGTCGTGATGGAGTCGACCGGGAGTTACTGGCTTCCGGTGTTCGAAATCCTTGAGTCTTATGGTTTCGAGGTATTGCTGGTCAACGCCCGCGAGGCGAAGAGCGTGCCCGGACGCAAGAGCGACGTGAACGACGCCCAGTGGCTGCAGAAGCTGCACCGGTACGGACTGCTGCGCGCCAGCTTCCGCCCCCGACAGGACGTGGCCACGCTACGATCCTATCTGCGGCAGCGGGAGCGCCTGCTGGAATATGCGGCGTCCCATATCCAGCATATGCAGAAGGCAATGATGCAGATGAATGTACAGTTGCATCACGTCGTTCAGGACATCACAGGCGTCACCGGTATGAAGATCATCCGGGCGATCGTTGCTGCGAGCGCGATACCGATGTCCTCGCACAGCATCGCGACAGACGTTGCAAGGCCTCCATCGAGCCCGAACACGTGTTCGAGCTCACCCAGGCCGTGGCCCTGTACGACTTCTACCAGACCCAGGTGACGCAATGCGATCAGCGGATCGAAATCGCGCTCAGGCAGTTGCAGGCCGGCATCGAACCCGTCGCCGCGCCACTGCCAGCAGCGCGACATCGACGCAAGCAGTCAAACGACTTCTCATTCGACGTGCGTGCTGCGCTGTACGGGATGCTCGGCGTCGACCTGACGCAGATTCACGGCCTGGGACCCTACGTGGCGCTCAAGCTCATTGCCGAATGCGGCAACGACATGTCCCGCTGGCCGAGCGTGAAGCACTTCACGTCATGGCTGTGCCTCGCACCTGGCAACAAGATCTCGGGCGGCAAGATCCTGTCTTCGAAAACGCGCCGCTCCTCCAGCAAGGCCGCTGCCGCGTTGCGGCTCACCGCCGTCACGGTCGGCAAGACCGACACCGCTCTGGGCGGCTTCTATCGACGCCTGTCAGCCCGCATCGGAAGGCGAAGGCCGTCACTGCCACCGCACGCAAGATCGCGGCGCTCTTCTACAACACGCTGCGCTACGGCATGGACTATGTCGATCCACGCGCAGCCTATTATGAGGAACGTTACCGGCAGCGGGTCCTGAACAACCTCACGCGCCGGGCCGAGTCCTGGGCTATGTCCTTCAGGCCAAAGCGAGCTGACTCAGGGGAGTTTCTCAGGAAAGCGTCGGCCTTCTTTGCACGGGAACTGAAGTGACTTACCGCGTGGTAACTCACTTGCAACAGGAGGCCGTATCGGTCAGTCACGCCTGCCGGGTTTTGCAGGTGAGCCGCTCTGGCTACTACGCGCACCGGCGTGCCAGGCCGAGCGCAAGGAGCCTGCAGGAGCAGACTCACGTCAAGGCAGCATTTGCCGCCAGTGGCGCGAGCTATGGTAGCCGGCGCGTGATGCATGCGCTGCGGGAGCAAGGGCTGAAGATTGGTCGTTACCGGGTGCGTACGCTGATGCGCCAGGCGGGCCTGCGCACGAACTGGAAGCGCAAGTTCGTCTCGACGACCGACAGCAGGCATACGCTACCGGTGGCGGAGAACGTGCTCGATCGGCAGTTTGATGTGGCCGAGCCCAATCGCGCGTGGGTTTCAGACATCACGTATAGTACGCCCAGCCAGCGTAGCCCGCCCGTTTGGGGGTGAAGCTGCTTGAGCATGTTTGGAATGCAGGACTCCGGAGGTGTTGAAGTTGCAGTACCGGGGTATGCCCTTCCTCTGCTGCGAGAGGAAGTGAGCCGAAGCGGCGGTGACTTGCCGACACTGGCAAGGTGACGTAGTCCGTGGGAAACGGGGCTTGCGGCGAAGCGGTTACGCCAAGATGAGCCTCCAGGCTGAGCATGGGACGGTTTAGGAACACGAACCTGTTAAACCGCATCTAAGGGTTGAAATGTCACCCCTGCCCACACCGCTTTACGGGCAGGACGCGAACTGTGGCCGGTCACACGTATGGCCCGGCGGCACGAGCGCTGACTGGATATGTATGCTGGTCGGCAGGGAATCACGGGGAGTGCGCAGCTAGACCGTGGTGTTCGCGACGACTTGCGGCAAGCAAGGATAAAGACTGCGACAGGCAGCCTCGCCCATGCATTGAGTCCAGCATGTGAACTGGGGAAGGCCTGCACGGATGCCAAGGGAGTGTGCCCCCGATGACGTGCAGGCTGGCGGAGCCTCCGTAGTAGTCCGAGGTCGGGAAAGCCGGCTACATGGCGAAGGGAGGCAGTTTACTCATAAGTCAGGAATTTAGCGGACATATGGTCTATGCTTGAGCGAGGGCTACTGACAGGATCGCTCATGAAACGAGATGGCCGGAGCCTGGCTCACAACACGCTGGAGGAGATGCGCATCCTGGCAGTTCAACGCATGGCTGAGGGAGAACATCCAGGCGATGTTTGGTGCGCGACACTTATGAAGTCCGCCAGCGCGACAACTATGATGGCCGGCGCATTGACTCAGGTTATTTGTTACCAGGCCGGGGTCGTTGCCTCATGTAATTTGCTACCTGTCAGATGGCTGGCGGGGGCGACTTATGACGAGGCAGCTCAGCATGACGACACGACGGGAACTGATTGAGGCAGTCGGAGAGCGATACCAGCGTGCCAGCCGGGACGGCAAGCGCCAGATCCTGGATGAGTTTCTCAAACTGACGGGTTATCACCGCAAGCATGCGATCCGCGTGCTGTGCCGTGAGACCCGGCCACCGAAGGCGAAGCCCGGCCCACAGCGGCGCTACGATGATGAGGTTCGTGCAGCGCTGATCACGCTGTGGGAAGCGGCCGACCGGATCTGCGGCAAGCGGCTGAAGGCGGTGATTCCGACGTTGATCGAGTCGATGACCGGGCACGGTTATCTGTCGCTGACCGACGCCCTGCGTGAGAGGCTCGCCGGCATCAGCGCGGCCACGATCGACCGGTTGCTCAGGGATGTTCGTGAACAGGCCTTCGGAGGGCAACGCAGGCGTGCCGGAGGCGTGGGGAATGCGATCCGCCGCGCGGTCCCGGTCCGGACCTTTGCCGACTGGAACGATCCGCTGCCCGGCTATCTGGAGATCGACTTCGTCGAGCATTGCGGCGGCACCAAGATCGATGGTGACTTTGTGCACAGCCTGGTGATGACCGACATCGCGACTGGCTGGACCGAATGTCTGGCGATGCCGTTCCGCAACCATGCGTTCGTCATTGAGCACATCGAGCGCGTCCGTAGCGCACTGCCATTTCCCCTGCGCGGCCTCGACAGCGATAACGACACCGCCTTCATGAACGAAGCCGTGTTCGACTTCTGCAAGAACGCGCGTATCGAACTGACCCGCTCGCGTCCCTACAAGAAGAACGACCAGGCCTGGGTCGAGCAGAAGAACGGTTCGATCGTGCGGCGGCTGGTGGGCTATGGCAAGCTGCGGGGCCTGGAAGACACGGAAACGCTGGCGTCGCTGTACCGGGTCTCGCGGCTGTACATCAACTATTTCCAGCCGTCGTTCAAGCTGAAGTCGAAGACCCGCCACGGGGCGCGGGTCACGAAGCACTATGAAGCGCCCCTGACGCCGCTCGAGCGAGTCCTGCGTGCGGCCTCGGTGCCGGAGGCCACCAAACAGGGCCTGCGCGAACAGTTTCGTGCGCTCGATCCGGTTGACCTTTTACGCCGCATGCGTGAGGCCCAGCGGCGGGTGGCCGAATGCCCGGCTACGGGCAGCGCCGCAACCGGCGCCGGACCGAACGACGAGGTACCGATGGCGGACTTCCTGGCAAGCCTGGGCACAGCCTGGCAGGCCGGCGAGGTGCGCCCGACCCATCACAGGAAGGCCAGGGTTCCCCATGACTGGCGCACGCGCCCGGATCCGTTCGAGCACACCTGGCCCAGGATAGAGCAGTGGCTGGAAACGGAGTCTGGCATCACGGCGAAACAGTTGCAGAACCGCCTGATCGGGATGGCACCGATGATGTACTCGAGCGCCCAGCTTCGCACCCTGCAGCGGCGCGTGAAAGCATGGCGATCGAATCGTGCCAGGGAACTGGTAACCCGGATCCTGGGCGAGCCCGGCGCAGTGGAAGCTGGCGCCGCTACGCAGGGCCAGCAACACTGAACACCCGGATTCGTTGCTGGGTTGCGTGGAGCCCGAGTGAATCCGGGCGGCGCTGGCGCGCCGGAAATGAAGGAGGGAGCAACCCGCGTGATGACGAGCCGGAGTTACCCACCGCCGGCCGGCGCCGTGGTCGTAACAGGCGACCCGCCGACCGGCCGTGGATAACTCCTGGACATCAGTTCATGGCGCCATCAAAACGGGTTACCGGTCCAGTCCATGGCAGAACAACCTGGAGGCGACGATTACCCCGGAGTAACATCCTTCCGTGAGGCAACACGAGCGGACTTCGTAGTTGACGTTATCCACGATGTTGCAGCCTCGTTTGGAATGCATCGCTCCTGGGCATACAAGATCCGGGCTCAGGCGCGCGGTCGCGGTCGTGGGGTGCGTGTGCTGCTCTCGACCAAAGGCACGGGCCGCCCTCGTAAGCTTACGCAAGCACAGGAACGACAGGTACTGCGCTGGATCAATGGCAAGAATCCAATGCAGTATGGATTTGACTTCGGCCTGTGGACGCGCAACCTGGTTCGCGAACTGGTGCAGCGGGATTTCGGTGTCACGTTGAGCCTTGCGTCGATTGGCGCGATGCTCGCGCGCTTAAACCTGACGCCGCAAAAGCCGTTGCAGCGTGCTTACCAGCGAGATCCGGACGCAATCGAGCGCTGGCAGCGTGACACGTATCCGGCCATTGTCAGACAGGCTCGCGAGGAAAGTGCCGACATCTTCTTCTGGGACGAATCCGGCTTTCGGGCCGACTCGGTGCACGGCAGGACCTGGGCGCAACGCGGCGAAACGCCAGTCGTTGAACGCCCCGGCCAGAGGCAAAGCATGAGCGCGGCGTCCGCCGTCAACTCAAAAGGGGCGTTCTGGTTTGCAACTTACGAAGGTGGGCTCAGCGGTGAGTTGTTCGTGACGCTGCTCAGGAAGTTAATGTTCAATCGCAGGAAGGCTGTTCATCTGATTGTCGACGGATTGCCGGCGCATAAGAAAGCTGTCGTCAAGGACTACGTCGCAAGCACCCAGGGCAAGCTGACCTTGCACTTCCTGCCGGGTTATGCACCAGACCTCAATCCGGACGAACTGGTGTGGAGTCACGTCAAGCGCACCGGCGTTGCGCGACGCCCGTTGCGAAAAGGCGAAAAGCTGGGTCCGCGAATTCACGAGCAGCTTGCTCAAATTGGACGAGACCCAACTCTCGTGCGCTCCTTCTTCAGGCACCCATCTGTCCGCTATGTTTCTGACCTATGAGTAAGTGGATTTGCTGGGTTAATTAACTGACCGCAATGAGGTGAAGACCTTTGATAATCAGTGAAATGCAAAGCAAACTGGCGACATGGTCAACGGAGAACAAAGAGCGCAAGTTCGATCGACTCCTGAGACTGATTGCCGACCGGGATTGGCTGAGTGAAGCGGCTCGTATTACGCTGGCATCCAGCAGAGCCCGCACGCCGGGCGTGGACGGGGTTGACAGGCGAATGATGGAAGCTCATCTCCATCAAGACTGGCAACGATACGCGAAGAGCTGTTGACGGGCTCGTATAGCCCGTTGCCCGCGCGACGCGTGTATATACCGAAAGCGAATGGCAAGCTCAGGCCACTCGGCATTCCGACGGTGATTTCATAATGCACCTCTCACAGTTGAGTGTTGGAATGTTGCCGCTGCAGATGCCCTGAAGTGCGTACCCAATCCCGCAGTTGCTGCTCCTTGGCGGGATCCAGCGTGATCCACCACGGCCCCCGCCCGTCGAGCTTGCGGGCCTGGACCACTTGACGCTCGACCCAGTAATACACGACGTGTGGACTGACTGTCAGTCGATGGGCAAGCTGCTGTACCGTGAGCTCGTCCGGCCGCTTGAAGCAGGTTGCTTCAATTTCATACCGGTAACGGATCCATTTGACCATTTCAAGCGTGAACGATTTGCCAGAGGCGCTGCGCAGCCCTTCCTGATTGAGGTGTGCAACGATTTGCCGGTCAGGCAGATGCTGCGATAGTACGCGCACCCGCTCGACGAACGCGGCGGGGTAACGCATCGCGTCGGCAGCTGGCTTTGGCAGGTCCACGGTGATGTCAGTACACGCGCTGCCCTGCCAGCGGATGTGCAGCACGGCTTGTCTCGCGGCAGATACTTTCTCGACCGTGATGTCCCGGATGAGTAGTCGCAACATGCGCTTGCGATCCTTCGCTGATGTCGTTGGCGCGCGCCAGAGACGCGGCAGATTGCGCGCCAGCGCGAGGACCTGGGCCTTCTGTTCGGACGTGGCGACGCGTGCCTTCTGGCTCTGGAATTGGTTGGCTTCGGTCTTGATTGCTTCGAGGCGAATCATCGCGTCGTTCCAGCGCCGCTCGAGGGTGCCCGCGACCAGACGGTTGGCCGGGTCACATTCCTGGTAGCGCCGTTCAGCGAGTGCGACCTCATACTCGGCGCGTTCAATGCGCATGTGCCACTGACGCATGATGGCGCGATCGCGCTGTTCGAGTTCGTTCAGGGCAGTGACGGCGAGCTTGAGTTCGGCAGGCTGTAGGGCGGTGAGTACAGCCTCGCCAATCGCGTTGTCAAGGAGATCGCTGCGCATGCTCATGCAATCGGTGGTCGCCAGACCATCGCGGCGACGCGCACTACACAGGTACTGTGGATAAAGGCCACCGTTACCCTGGTACCGCACGGTCAGCGCCCGGCCACAGCGGCCGCATATCGGCATCCCCTGAAGCAGTGCCAACCCTTCACGTGCCGCACCGCTGAGCACGGTACCTTCGCCGTTGGTCCGATTGCGCGCCAGGCGTGCCTGGTTGCGTTCGAAGTCCTCCGGAGTGATATATCCTTCGTGATGGTCGGGCAGATGGACGCGCCAGTCCGCCTTGGGTACCGGCTGCACGCGCTTATGAACCTCTCCTTGTGGGGTGATGCGCTGACGATATTGGTACCGTCCAAACACATAGACTCCTGCATAGGAAGGATTCCTGATCAGACCGAGTACGCGTTCGTGGCTCAGGCGCCCCCAAATGAGTCGGCCTGCCCAGGCGCCTCCATAGGCCCGCTTTGGAAAGCGCAGGCCATCTTCAGCAAAACGCTTGACGACCGCGTATGCGCTGCCGGTCTCCTGAAACAGACGAAATGCCAGTTGCACGGCGCCGCGAACCTCGTCATCGGGATCCAGGACGATGCGGCCGTCATCGGTATAGCACAATCCGACAGGCAGCGGAAAGCGCAACTCACCCTTCTGGGCCTTGTTCAGCTTGCCGCCCTGGAGGCGGCCGCGCAAGAAGTGCAGTTCGGCCTGCGCCATCGTTCCTTTGAGACCGAGAAGCAGGCCGTCGTTGAAGTCGCCCGGGTCGTAGCAACCATCGGCGTCGATCACCAGGGTATGAGTGAGCGCACACAGTTCGAGCAGGCGATGCCAGTCCAGGTTTGAGCGCGCCAGTCGCGACACTTCCAGTGCAAACACTGCGCCCACTTGCCCCATCGAGACATCCGCCACCAGCGTCTTGAAGTCCTCGCGGCCCGTCATCTGCGCCCCCGACTGACCGAGGTCGCGGTCCAGCGTGCGGATCGCGGTCTCTGGCCAGCCCAGCGCCAGTGCTTTGTCCTTCAACGCATACTGACGCTCGGTGCTCTCCTGATGGTGTCGCACCTGGGCCAGCGTCGACTGGCGAATATAGATGTACGCCGGCTTGCTGTGATGTTGCGAGGTGATCTTGCTGTTCATCGACGGCCTCCTCGGTCGGTTCCAGCGCGGGTCCGGCGGTGATCCAGGCCTCGAGCATGTTGGCGATGAGTACGCCGGCCAGGTGAGGATCGACGGATTGGGTGAGTGACAGCGACGACTGGCTCACCGCCGCCTCTCAGAGCCAGCCCTTTCAAGGTCTTTGTCCGGTGAACCTGGTAACCTGGCGATCTGTTCAAGGACGACGGGCGTAAAACGATGTTTGAAGAGGTGATGAAGCATTTCGAGCGGGAAGCCCCGGTGAGCGTAATGGCACGCGTGGCGCTTGAGGGAGCTATGACGTCGCAGTGGATTGACGAGGTGTTTGCCGCGCACCGGCAACGGCAATATCCGAGGGAACTGCTGTTCTCGACGGTGGCGGAACTGATGACGCTGGTGTCTCTGGGACTGAGCCCGTCGCTGTACGCCGCGGCGACGAAGGCCAAGCACCTGCCGGTGTCGCTGGCAGCGCTGTACGATAAGGTCAACTGTGGCGCGACAATCTGGATGAGAGACGCGCGACAATCAGGATGAGAATGTCGCGGCGGGGTTGATGATGCCGATGTTGATTGGCGCTGACAAGCGTTTATTGATTGACGCGCAGTTTTTGATTGACGCTGGCGCGCGTGTGCCGCGCGACAATCAGGATGAGAACGGCGCCCGAGCCGGTGAGGACGATTGCGTAATGCGTGGCGATGGCCTGGAGCACACGCTTTACGCTGTCGCGTTTGATCTCGATGAGCATCGTGGAATGTCGCCGGCGTCCAATGCCGCCAAGCCGTCGCCGGGCAGAGCCTGCAGCGCAACGCGTTACGCTGCAGGCATTCTGTGCCGCGCGACAATCAGGATGAGAACAGCGCGTCAGTCGGTGAGATCGATTGCGTAACGCGTGACGATGGCCTGGAGCACACGCCTTACGCAGTGGCGTTTGCTCTCAATGAGCCTTGTCGAAGTGTCGCTGTTATCCAATGCCGCCAAGCCTTCGCCGAGCAGGGCCAGCATCGTAACGCGTGACGCGCAGGCTTCCTCACCAATGGCGTCTATAACGGCCCGTTTGCGGCGTAAGCGGTATGCGCGTTGCCGTTGTGCGGCCGTGCGTGCGATGGGCTTCGTCGTCGAACTGTCGGATGTATCGTCACGCGTTACGAGCTGCAGATGTGCGTTGTGCTTCATTGCTGATCCTCCGGGCGCGGCGGCACGCCGACGTTGTTTGGTGTCGCGATACTGGCCGGGCGTCCCGGTCCCTGCTGCTTGCGCTCGAGGGCGGTACGCCTACGGTAGCTTTCGACGTTCAGTTCAAAGATCGTGGAGTGATGGACCAGCCGGTCGACGGCGGCTACCGTCATGGCCCGGTCGGGGAAGATACGGTCCCATTCGCCAAATGGTTGATTTGCAGTTAGCAAAAGAGAGCGGTGCTCATACCTGGCGCTGATGAGCTCGAACAGCACCGACGTCTCGGCCTGATCCTTGCTGACGTATGCAAAGTCGTCCAGAATAAGGAGATCGAATCGATCCAGCCGGTTGATGGCGGACTCCAGCGACAGCTCGCGGCGTGCGACCTGCAACCGCTGCACGAGATCGGTGGTACGGGCGAACAGGACCTTCCAGCCGTTCTCCAGCAGGCTCAGTCCAATGGCCGACGACAAGTGCGACTTGCCGCCTCCGGACGGCCCCAGAAGAATCAGGTTGGCGCCGTTGCGCAGCCAGCCGTCGCCAGCGCAAAGCGCCGAGACGTGCGCTCTCGACACCATCGGCACCGCGTCGAAATCGAAGTTCTCCAGCGTCTTGCCCGGCAGCAGCCTGGCGTCCCTGAGGTGACGTTCGATGCGACGTCGATCGCGCTCGGCGATCTCGTGTTCGGCCAGCGCCATGAGCAGGCGCGCCGCGGGCCAGCCTTCCGTGTCGGAACGCTCGGCAAAGCTCGACCAGATCTGCTTGATGGCGGGCAGCCGCAAATCGTTGAGCAGCAGCGACAGGCGGGTGGCGTCGAATTCGTGATTCATGCTGCCACCTCCATTTGCAGGCCAAGCAGGGCCTCGTAGTCGCGCAACGAAGGCAGCTGGACGTTCACCTGCGGCAGGCTCGCGGGTTTCGCTTCGAAACGGGAACTCAGCGCGTGCAGATCGGGCAGTTGCCCGTCGGCCAGGCACTGCTCGAGTGCCTGCGCCAGTTGTGCCTCGCAGTTGCGCTCGTGGGCCAGGCTGAGCAGTTCAACCATGGTCTTGCATGCCGCACGCTCAGGCAGTTGCTCGCACAGGCGTTCGAAGGTCAATCGATAGGCCTCACGCGGAAAGACCTGATCGCGGTAGACCAGGTTGAGCAGCGCCATGGGCTTGCGGCGCAGCGCGTGGATGATGTGTAGTTGACGACGTGGCCGTGCTTGCCACTGGGACCCGGACGGCCGCGCTGCAGCGTCATCAGGGCGGTGCTGCCCAGGAACAGTTCCAGCCGGTCGTCATACAGCCGCACGCGCAGTCGATGACCGATCAGCCGGGACGGGACGGTATAGAACACCTTGCGCAGGACAAAGCCGCCGGTGGAGCTGACGTACACACGCGTTTGCTCGTAGTCCGTCGTGCGCTGCGGCGGCAGTGGCTGAAGCTGCGGGCGCTCGGCCTCAATGCGCTTGCCATTGCGCGCGTTGATGCGACAGACGTGCTCGTCGATGAAGCGGCGATAGGTATCGAGGTCGTCGAAGTCTTTACTGCCGCGCAAAAGCAACGCATCACGCACCGCGTTCTTGAGGTGGCCGTGAGGGCTCTCGATGGAGCCGTTCTCATGGGCAACGCCGCGGTTGTTGCGCGTAGGCTGCATTCCGTAGTGAGCACAGAGCGCTTCGTAACGCGTGGTGAGATCGTCGCGCTTCGCGTTCGAGATTGCGGAACGCCGCCGACAGGCTGTCGCTGCGGTGCTCGCGCGGTGCGCCACCGAGCACCCACAACGCGTTCTGCAGCCCTTCGGCCAGCGCGACATAGCTCTCGCCGCCGAGGATGACGTGAGCGTGCTCAAAGCCCGAGCAGGCCAGCCGGAAATGATACAGACGGTGGTCCAGCGCGACACCCGCCACGGTGACGCCCAGGCTGTCCATCTCGGTGAAGTCGGACAATCCGAGGCGACCGGGCTCGTGCACCTGGCGGAACATGACGTCACGCTCCTCGCCATGGAGTGCCCGCCAGTCGCGAATACGCCGCTCGAGCGTGCGACGCACGTTGCCCGGGAGGTCTGGATGGCGCCGAAGCATCTCGTCCAGTACGGCCACGGGCCGGATGCCGGGAGCGGACTGGAGCAGCGGGACGATCTCGGCGTCAAAGATTGCTGCCAGGGGATCAGCACGGCGACGCGTGCGTGGCGCCTCGATGGCGGTCTTGGGTCCTGTTCGATGCGATAGGCAGTGGCGGCGCTGAACCCGGCGCGTGCGCCTGCCCTGGTCGGTTGTTCCTTGCTTCTGTACTTCATATAGAGCCTCATCTGGTGGTCGTTGACGTGACGCCCGGGCACCGTAGCCTCCCGTGAAATGGAAGGTTCCTTCATACCCGATCCACCGCGACCACCGACAAGGCTCCCCGACGACGGGGACTGTTCGGCGCGGCGTGGCGGCAGCGGTTTCCGGGCTACGCCCTCCACCGCTGCCGCCACGCCAGTTCTCATCCTGATTGACGCGCTGTTCTCATCTTGATTGACGCGCGATAGTCAACCGTACCGAACCCGCGATCCTTCGCGCCTTGGTACAGGGGAGCGCCCAACGTCTGGAGCCGGTCGTTGCGACATGGCCATATGCGCCCAGCCTGCCCGGCTGGCGTTTGCGTGTACTCGACGGCAATCATCTGGCGCCCAGCGAGAAACGGCTGGCGGCGTTGCGCGAGCAGCGTGGCGCAGCGTTGCCGGGGCACGCGCTGGTGGTCTACGAGCCGGATCTGGGTCTGGTCACCGATCTGATCGCCATCGAGGACGCGCATGCGCAAGAGCGCTCGGCCATGACCCCGCTGATTGAATGTGCCGGCGCGGGCGAATTGTGGCTCGCTGACCGGAACTTCTGCACCAGTACCATCCTGCAGGGCTGGCACCAGGCGCAGGCCTGCTTCATCGTGCGCGAACACGGCCGCAACGGCCCGCCGCTTGCCGGCTGTGGTCCATGGGTGGCCGGTGCGCGTATCGAGACCGGGCGGGTGCGTGAGCAACGAATTGATCTGAAGTCCGGGCTGAAGGGCTGGCGGCGTATCGAACTGCAGTTGGACAAGCCGACCGATGCGGGCGACACCGTGATCCTGCTGTGGAGCAATCTGCCTGCCGCAGTGAGCGCACACGAGATTGCCCGGCTGTACCGCAAGCGCTGGCGTATCGAAGGGATGTTCCAGCGGCTCGAGTCGGTACTGCACAGCGAAATTCGCACCTTGGGCCATCCGCGCGCCGCGCTGCTCGGCTTAACTGTCGCAGTGCTGGCCTACAACGTGCTGGCCATGCTCAAGCGTAGCATCGAAACCGCACATGCTCCGCTCGGTGACGCGGGCGGGTCGCCACCGGACATCTCCACGTATTACCTCGCACAGCACATTCGTGGCCAGTATGAGGGCATGCTCATCGCGCTGCCGCCGCAGCAGTGGTCGCACTGGAGCGATGCCGAGCCCGCCGCGATTGCCAGCAAACTGCTCGAACTGGCCCGCCACGTCGATCCGGTTCAGGTACGTACCCGCAAGCGTGGCCCCAAAACCCGCAAATCCGCGCCCTACGTCGATGGCGCAGTAGCGCGCGCTCATCACAGTACGGCACGCCTGCTCAAACTTGCTCGCAGCGGAACATCTTGAGAAAGACCTTGGAAGGGCTGCCTCTCAGAGCGCCTCGCGGCGGCGTAAGAGTTCGCGGTTGATCTCGCAGATCTCCTCGATGATCTCGCGGACGCGGTGATAGTTCGCCAGGCGTTCGGTGACGTCGGCGTAATCGGCCTGAGGCACGTAGTCCATTTGCGGTCGGCGCCCGGGAAAGCTCACGGACAGATAGTACTTGGGGCCATGACCGGGACCGTCGGCGCACTTGCAGCCAGGTTTGCCGCAGCGTTTGTAGCGCTCGATGAGCGAGCCCCGCAGGAGTGTCTCCAACGCCGGCATCTGCTTCAGCAATTGGGCGCGGCGTCTGCGTAAGGCGGATGATGGAGTGTCTTCCATAAGCGGACCACGTTAACGACTGGTCTGATAGTAGGATAGGACGATCCATTGATCAAGCTCCTTTGGTGGATGACTTCCTGGAGGACGAAACGGCAAGCTGGTCGACTAGGTCGATCAGCTCCAGCAACATGCCCAGATCGAATCGGCACACGGTGATGCTGGCGTCGTCCTGGACGAAGGGTGCGCCCCAGTCGGTCCATTCGCGGGCAATGCTGAAGCTGCCGCGTTCCACATGACCGAGGAGCAGTGTGTCGACGCCCGCGACACGGCGCTCCTTCAGAACGGGAAAACGTTGACCTCTGAGGGGATGGAACGGGTGACGAATCTCAGCCCAACCCAAATGCTCGTTGAGCGCTTGTGCAGTTCGCGATGACCGTCCCGAGCCTGCGAGATCGGATCGTGCAGCGGGCTATGTTGATGGTCATGGAACCGATATGGGAGAGTGATTTCCATGCGGCCTCCTATGGCTTTCGACCGGCCCGCAGCGTACATCACGCGATTCGCACGGTGAAGCTTCAGTTGCAAGATGGTGGCGAGCATAGTGTCTCCGGACGCTGGGTCATCGAGGGCGATCTCGCCAGCTACTTCGACACCGTTCACCATCGTCTGCTCCTGAAGGGAATCCGCAAGCGGATCGCCGACCAGCGCTTCCTTGCCCTGCTCTGGAAGTTCATCAAGGCGGGCTGCGTTGATCGTGATCTGTTTCGTGCCGCAAGTGAAGGCGTTCCTCAGGGTGGTGTCATCTCACCCCTCTTACTGACGGGTGCACCAAATAATGCCTTGCGCGTTATACGGGTATGAAGACGAAAACTGATGCCCGAAAACTGGATCAGGCAACGCAGGCGCACCTGAGGAAGATGGTGGTGCAGGCGGTGCGTGACGGAATGACACGAGTCGAAGCGTCGCGAACGTATGGCGTGAGCCTGCGCGCAGTTGGCAACTGGATGAGGCTGGCACGAGAAGGCGGCTTGAGGGCGCTGAGGCAGGGCAAGCGCGGCCGCCGACCGGGAAGCGGCCACCTGACGCATACGCAAGCTGTTCGAATCCGCAAGCTGATCGTCGAGCGAATGCCGGACCAACTGGCGCTGCCGTTCTACCTCTGGACCCGCGAATCGGCGGCGCAGTTGATCGAGCGAGAGTACGGTACCAAGGTATCGAAGTGGACGGCTGGCCGGTATCTCAAGGCATGGGGCATGAGTGCCCAGAAGCCGGTGCGGCGAGCATACGAGCGAAATGACGCGGCGATCGATCGGTGGCTCAACGAAGACTATCCGCAGATTGCGAAAGAGGCAAAGCAGGAACAGGCGACGATCTACTGGGGCGACGAAATGGGCTTGCGCAGCGACCACATCAGCGGGACCAGCTTTGCCTTGAAGGGCGAGACGCCGGTGGTGCGGGCGACTGGAAAACGCTTCGGCTGCAACATGATCTCGGCGATCACGAACCGCGGCGAACTGAGCTTCATGGTCTTCGAGGGAACGTTCATGAACGCGACGTTCATCGAGTTCATGAAGCGCATGATCAAACAGGCTACCCGCAAGATCTATCTGATTGTCGACGGACATCCGGTCCACCGATCTGTCGCCGTCAGGAAATTCGCCGCCGAAAACGCCGATCGCCTGCGTCTGATCCGACTGCCGGGCTACTGCCCCGAGCTGAATCAGGACGTGAAGACCAACGCGCTGGGCAAGAGCCGTCCGGCCAGCAAACAGGAAATGATCCGGGACGTCCGAAGCCACCTGCATCGTCGACAAAAGGAGCCGCACGTGATTCGCAACCTGTTCAAGGAAAAACATGTTCGATATGCCGCTTGATCAACCGCGCACTATTTGATGCCCCCGTCAGTATCCAACATCATGTTGCACGAGTTCGATGTGTGGATGGAAAAGAATTACCTGAGCAAGAAAGTGCGGAAGGATCGGTGGGCGTGGAACTTCGCCATTCTCAAACAGCGCCCCATTACTGTACGAGAAAACCGGCAGTGGAAACCGGCTGTTGCCTACTGTCGGTATGCAGATGACTTTGTGATTGTGGTCAAGGGTACTCGCGGACATGCCGAGGCAGTACGCGACGCATGCCGCAAGTTCCTCGAAGGCGACCTGAAGCTCACACTGAATATGGAGAAGACCCATATCACGCATGTGAACGATGGCTTCGTCTTCCTCGGTCATCGAATCATCCGCAAGCGTGGGTCACGCGGGCGCATGCGACCTGTGACGACGATTCCGTGGGAGAAATATCGGGGCTTTGTCGAGAGGCTCGTCAAGCAACTGTCGGGTAACTATGGCATGAACCGGATGGACCTGATTGAAAGCCTGAATAGGCAGCTTGCCGGCTGGGCCGCCTTTTATCAATTCACCGACTTTACGGCCACCATGTTCAGAAAATTGGACCGCGCAGTCTTCTGGAAATTCGGCTACTGGCTTGCGCGCAGGTATCGGCGCGGGTGCCGGTCGCTGATGCGCGAATACATACGGGCACCAGAGCCGGGCCAGACTAAAACATGGGTGCTGCACGGCCAGAACAGTCGAGGGTGGTATGGGGCGGTAGCGCTTCGGCGGCTTGTTACCAGTCGCAAGGGTCAATTCAGGTCGTGTTCTCCGTCCGAAAATCCGTACATCCTGCGCGATGAGAAACGCAGCACCATCGAGTCGCGCCACGCCGATGTCGCCTTTGCTATGAGCAACGCTTGAATGGAGAGCCGGATGCGCTGAGAGGCGCAAGTCCGGTTCGGGGAGGAGAGGCAGGGAGATAGTTCGACTACGCTCTGCCTCTTACTCCACTCCACTCCGCACAGCGCAGGGCTGGTTGTATCTGGCAGTCGTACTGGACCTGTACTCACGCAAGGTGGTCGGCTGGTCCATGGCACCCACCATGCCGGCCGGACTGGTCGTGTCGGCACTGACCATGGCGCTACAGCAGCGCCGACCAGCGCCGGGACTGGTCCTGCATTCGGACCGGGGCAGCCAGTACGCGAGTGACGAGTACCAGGCATTGCTGAAGCAGCATCACGTGGTTTGCAGCATGAGTCGCAAGGGAAATTGCTGGGACACGCGGTGATGGAACGGTTCTTCCTGAATCTGAAGATGGAACGCGTATGGCAGCGTCAGTACGCCAACCACGATGAAGCACGGCGCGACATCAACCAGTACATCGTCGGTTTCTACAACGCCGTACGCTTGCATTCGACTTTGGGCTATCTGTCGCCCGTTGCCTACGAGGCGAAACCGACAGCAAAAGACCCTATCTACCTGTCCGAAATAACTTGACCACTACATAGAGCTTGCGCCTCCCTGATGGCGTCATCCGCGCTGATGTCTGGAATTTTGCTCTCGTCAATCGCCGCGCCGCGCAGGCAACGTGACTTATCGTAGGCGTGATTGGCGATCACTTCCAGCATCAGCGCGCAGACTTCATCCCCGTGGCGCACCAGCGAGAACAACAGCCGGTCGGCGTCATCCAGCTTCGCCCGGTAGAACTTGCCGTGGCTCAGATTGGCAAGCTTCTTGACTTGGGCAGCACGGAAGTCGTGGCGAGCGATGGCCGCGGACACCTTGTCGTAGCTGGCCTTGACGCGTGAGGTGTCGAGGCCTGTGTATTCGAGAATCTTCATGAGGCGATGAGGATGAGGACAAGAGCAAGAGCAAGAGCAAGAGCAAGAGCAAGAGCAAGAGCAAGAGCAAGAGCAAGAATTCTCTCATGGCCGTCTGGCCTGCCAACCTCTATTGCAAGTTTTCCGGTCATTCTTGAACGGCAGTTATCCGACGTGAACCGGACGCCCTATGACAAAGTATTTCTTCATGCTGAATGACGGGTTTTGGCCGATACTGTTGAAAAAGTCGTAGCGCGTCGCCCTAACTCCGCAAGCGAAAAATTCGACCTCTCAGATCGCCCCACAAACCGCTCGCGAGCATCGGCTAAGGTAAAGCGACCCATGAAAACCGGGTTAGAACGACAGTCACCGACTTTTTCAACAGTATCGGCCGGATGCCGCCTCGTGCAATGGGCATACGCAGCCTGAACTCCCAAAGGCTGCGATCGGCAGCACGCGACCCTGAACTGCCCTTCTCGCCGTCGCCACGGCTCCGTCTGCTTTCGCAGTTCAACGGACGTCGGCCGGCAAATCGGCCGCGCCTACCTCTTGAAGCGCAGTGAAGTGTGAGGCGTGGCGAGGCCAACCTCGACCAGGAAAAGAATCTCGTTCAAAAAAGGCGTTCGACGCACTGGTTCAAAGGCGACGCTTTGACGGGTCCATGGCGCGCATACTTTTCATGGTTCCGGTCCAATGTCGATCTGTTTTATACATTGCGACTTTGTTCTCCTGCCGATCGTTATCATCGACTACGCGCTCGATGTCCTGAGCCGCGAATTCGCGACCGCTGCGGGCCGCCCCGAAGACATCATTCCGCCGCCCATGCCGCCGCTGATGTCGATTCCGAAGACGAGCGTCTCTCAAACCGCGAAATGACGATCGCTCCAGTCGCCGCGAGACTTCGAGCGTATGCCGCTTCGAGACTTTCAACCTGCGTCGTTGTCCTCTACCCATCGTAGCCGCGTCGCTCGATCCACTATGGCGCATCCGTGCCTAGCTCGATTCGTATCTCCTGAATAGCGATCGCGTTGCCGCTCGGCGAGCCGGCAGCATTGATACGCACGAACGAAACCACGATCTGAGACAGTTTGGTCACACCTTGCTGCGCCAGCAGATCGGTCACGTCGTAGCTCATCATGTTCATGCCGTGATGTGCCGCGGTCGAAATTTCGAAAGAGCCGAGCGTGCCGACGAAGTGCGGCGCCCCTGCGGCATTCACGTCTCCGGTAGCGGGCAAATTGATATACACGTTGTAGAAGAACCCCCCGGCTTTGGCCGCCTGCGCAATGGCCAAGCCATCGAGAACGAGCTTCACGTATGGGAACTTCGTGGCCCGGGTCGCGGCCAGTGGGCTCGCAGTTGTTGCCGCTGACGAATTGCCCAGACCCACTGCAGGCGAAGTCGTGAGCACACTCTGCAGCGTGTTCGTGCTGGTTGACTGAAGCGGAATGGCGGCGCTCAAGGAGTTCGTGCCTAGCGACACGCTCGTCACGCCCCCCAACGACTCGCGCGTGGCGGACACGGTGCGCGGCGGGGTCGTCGTCAATGCGGCTACTGCCGGGCGCGTCTGATTCGGCATGGTCTGTCCTTGCACACGAACAATCCTCCCTTCACGCGCCTGTGGCGGCAATACGGTGGGCATCTTGTCGTTGGCATAGTCGTAGCCCAGCCCCGTCGTCGTGCGCGTACGGGACTTCGTCATTGTCAGACCGTTTGCGTATGTGAAGCTACCGTTCCAGTAACTATTGTTCGCCGCGGGTACCTTGCTCGTCGAGCGCAGCGACCACGCGTTCCACAAGCGGTCGAGGTTGCAATGATGCAAATAGAAAATCGGATCTATCGGGGCCGTCGTAATGTCGCCCATATAACCGCCAATGATGTCGTGCACCGCATCGTGCGGCACGCTCTCCAGCGAGGTTTCGAATGCGTTGCTCAGGCCACGCTGAAAGTTTGTCACGCTGGTTCCGAACGGACTCAGAGAGAGCGCCTGATAGACGTTCGTGTTCACTCGCGAAACGTAGAGCGGATTGCCCTTGGCAGTATCCGTGAATTCCGACGGCATGACGGGATACGTGTAGTAATCCCAGTAGGGAAGAATCAGGCCGCTGTCGCCGGATACGGTTCGCAACTGCTGCTCGAAATAATAGATATAACCGCGATGCCACGTCAGAAAATACGGCAGATCGTGAGGGCAATAATTGAGGTGAACGTTGACCCAGTACTGCCAGGACGCGGGCTTGGCGGAATTGGTATTGGCCTTCATCGTTTGAACCGCGTTCAAATACGATGCATAGTGCGGCGTCGTCTTGAACGTTTGCCACTCAAGCCTGATCACGGTGGGCGTCGCTCCGACGCCTAGCCTGGGGAGTGATGCAAGTGCGATTGCCGACGCGGTTCCTTTAACGAACGCGCGCCGCGTGAATGGAGCGGAAATCATGGCGAACTCCCCTGGCGGTGGGAAAGAGAGCAGGCTGTTTCGGGTCCGCCGTATTGTCGTTACCTCGAACGACGGACTGGCTGCCTGAAGGGTGTTTGGAAGTATGGACTACTTCCCAAAAGTTTCAACCTGACTTTTAAGGCCTCCGGCATCTTGTGTGCGCTAGCGCACACGTCCTATGAGCCATAGTGATGTTAGCGCGGACTTCGTCTCACGATCGACCGACATGGCACATACGTTCACAGTCTCAGTCGAGACGGCCGCTTTTTGAAACGGAGTCGCCGTTTGAATGCCCATGCAATTACAGTAAGTAAGCGAATGACGCTTCATGGCCGGTCACTGCCTCGTGGAATCAGCATACTGCGAACCTCAACAGCCGTTGGAGCCGACACCACGTCAACGGCGGCTTCCGATGTCCAACGGCCAACTTGCAACCAGGTGCGCCGTTTATGTGTAAGGGCTGTTGCGCTAGACATCATGTATGGGTGCGACGTGAGGTCGCGTAAAGGATTGTTTCAGCTGGCCTGTGCCAGAGAGGAACCGGCTGTTCCGTCAGCCGTACCCTACCGGCGCATGCGATCTCGGTAACGAGGTGGTATGAAGCCGCCGGGACAACGTAACCTGCACGAGAGTGCGGCATTGACCCCGTGAGGGCGAGATGCTTTCTATCAGCATCAGATGGATAAGGTGCCAGGGTGAGCAGTACGGTTAGTGAAAGCGAATCACCGATAAACGTCGTCAAATGTAATAAGCCAAAGGTGCTGTGAGGCTTAAGCCAAAAGGCATGCAATCGGATAGCTCCTTCCATACTGGGGCTACACGGACAGTGGATTGCCGGCGAATAGGTGGAACCTAACCTGCTCTTGTCTTTTACGCGGAACACGGTAAGTCCGATTCTCCGCCATAGCCTGAGGATGTTGTAGCGATGGCAGGTGACTCGCGAGGGGAACTGTTGGGGGAGCGGATATGAGAACGCGGAGCAAGCGAACGGCGACCTGTAATGGGTCACATAGGGGTTCAAGATTTGCCCCGACCTGAAAGGGTGCAGACTTCCGCGTGGTGCAGCTGTCGCAGGTCCACGTTTGAGATTCATCGAGGGGAAGCTTGTGAGAGACCGGTAACACTACGGTTCAGCGCTCTTCGTCTCAGCGATGAGGCGAATCAACAGCGTGATGCTTGCGAAGGACCCGTGCAACTGGCGAGACCGGCGTCAGTGCGACGTTTCATGCTGTGCTCGAGCCGTATGCGGGGAAAGCTCGCACGTACGGTTCTTCGGGGGCCGCGTTTCCGAGAGGAAGCGCGGCTACCCTATACCTGCCGCACCTCAAGGTACGCGGATTAAGCTTGAGGTGGGTTACGCCGCGGCTCAGAGCCGCCATTGAGGGGGCAGGTCATGAACAAGTTTAGCAAGTACGTGGGCCTGGATGTACATCAGGAAACGATTGCCGTGGCGGTCGCCGACACGGCCGGCGAGGTGCGGTATATGGGCGAGATTGTAAACACGCCGGAGGCCATCACGAAGCTGGTCGCACAGCTCAAGCGGAGCACGGGACGGCTGGCGTTCTGCTACGAAGCCGGCCCGTGCGGCTACACAATCTGCCGGCAACTGCGTGAGCTGAAGCAGGACTGTCAGGTCATCGCGCCGTCACTGATTCCGAAGAAGCCGGGCGAGCGCGTGAAGACCGACCGGCGCGATGCCCCAAGCCTGGCGCGCCTGCATCGCGCCGGCGAGTTGAGCCCCGTGTGGATTCCGGATGAGGCCCAGGAGGCACTGCGCGATCTAACCCGTGCGCGTGAGGACATGAAGCATCTGCAGCGCCAGGCCAAGCAACGGCTGTTGTCGTTCCTGTCGCGCCATGGTCATCGCTACAACGGCCGCTCCAGGTGGACGCAAGCGCACTGGCGCTGGCTGGAAGGCATCAAGTTCGCCCGGCCTGAGCAACAGATCGTGCTGCAGGAATATATCGACACGGTGCAGGCCTGTAGCCAGCGCGTGGCCAGCCTCGACCGCGAAGTCGAGACAGCCGCGCACGCCAGCCCGGTTTGGCCGGTAATCGAGGCGTTGATGGCGCTGCGCGGCATCAGTCTGCTCGCGGCTGTGACGGTGGTCGCGGAACTCGGTGATCTCGCACGGTTTGCCAACGCGCCCCAACTGATGGCGTGTCTGGGCCTGGTGCCCAGCGAACACTCCAGCGGCAAGCGCGAGCGCCGCGGTGGCATCACCAAGACCGGCAACGGCCATGTCCGGCGGGTACTCATCGAAGCAGCGTGGACCTATCGTCATGCCGCACGAAAGACCGCGATCCTGCAGCGGCGCGCCGAGCGTACACCGCCGGAGGTCCAGGAGATCGCCTGGTCGGCGCAAAAGCGGCTGTGTCAACGCTTTCGAAACCTGATGGCACGCGGCAAGCTCAAGAACCAGGTCTGTACCGCCATTGCGCGCGAGCTCGTCGGCTTTATCTGGGCTATCGGGCAATACGTCATCCCCCTCAGTCGAGCTTAGCCGGCATGAGAGGATCGAGCATGCAACAGGATGTTTGGGCCAGGACCAGGCAACGGTGGGAGAACCCTCGTGGTAACACTAGGAGGCAACTGGAAACAGCACAACCCTCGAAACTAGATTGAGGCAGCTCCCCGACGCTTCGTTTGCCATGCGGTAACCAACCCGCGCATATCAGTGTTCGCTGGGCACCAGGCCCAGATACGCCATCAGTTGGGGCGCGTTGGCAAACCGTGCGAGATCACCGAGTTCCGCGACCACCGTCACAGCCGCGAGCAGACTGATGCCGCGCAGCGCCATCAACGCCTCGATTACCGGCCAAACCGGGCTGGCGTGCGCGGCTGTCTCGACTTCGCGGTCGAGGCTGGCCACGCGCTGGCTACAGGCCTGCACCGTGTCGATATATTCCTGCAGCACGATCTGTTGCTCAGGCCGGGCGAACTTGATGCCTTCCAGCCAGCGCCAGTGCGCTTGCGTCCACCTGGAGCGGCCGTTGTAGCGATGACCATGGCGCGACAGGAACGACAACAGCCGTTGCTTGGCCTGGCGCTGCAGATGCTTCATGTCCTCACGCGCACGGGTTAGATCGCGCAGTGCCTCCTGGGCCTCATCCGGAATCCACACGGGGCTCAACTCGCCGGCGCGATGCAGGCGCGCCAGGCTTAGGGCATCGCGCCGGTCGGTCTTCACGCGCTCGCCCGGCTTCTTCGGAATCAGTGACGGCGCGATGACCTGACAGTCCTGCTTCAGCTCACGCAGTTGCCGGCAAGGGAGGAACCCGCGGGATGCGCTGATACACCGGCGTCGTGACTGCTATGGCGATTCGGGAGGCGGCGCTGGTGATCCAAGCCAGGGGATGGTAAGGCGAACCCGACTTTGGATGGGCACAAACGCGGTTTCGATGCTGCCGTCCACCGGTCTGTCACGACGTGCCGCTGCGCCGCGTCTTCTCAGATCGCGCATTCGCCGTCCATCGACGGACCCGTCTGCGGCGGGCGCGATGACGGTTGGGACAGCGGCGCGCAGCCGCGCAATGCGTCGTCGAGCGTCCGCACGACCGCCAGCATATACGGCTCGACGATTATGTCGTTGTGGCCGCCCTCCACAGCGACGACCTCCAGCCCGGCGCGCGCAACACGTCGCCACAGTGGCATCGGATCGGCGCGGTCCGCCTGCGGAATCAGCGCATCCACATACAGGATCGGGCCGGCGCTATATCGCCGCGGCCGGTATCGCGTCATCGCGACCCGCATGATCTCGCGCACGCGCAGCAGCATGGGCGGCAGCCCGACTGCCTCAGGCGCGGGCTTGTGCGCGGTGCGGCCGAGCCGCAATCGCACGCGATCTAGCGCCCTGGCGAACTTGCCGCGCACGAATCGGCCGCGCTGCGCCGCCGGCATCTCACGCAGCGCCTGCCATTGCCGCGCGACGTAGCCAACCTGATGACGCAGCCACGCACCCCA
Organism: Paraburkholderia sp. RL17-337-BIB-A; assembly: GCF_046025895.1. Lineage (NCBI taxonomy): Bacteria > Pseudomonadati > Pseudomonadota > Betaproteobacteria > Burkholderiales > Burkholderiaceae > Paraburkholderia > Paraburkholderia sp. RL17-337-BIB-A. The sequence goes on from NZ_JARESY010000001.1 coordinate 3,778,085, forward strand.
CGGCAGACAATGTTCGTCCACGTAAGTGTCGAGCATGCACAGCAGCTCAATCTCCTCGCCCGCGCGATGCAGTTGCTGCGCGATCTCCATCGCGATCAGCCCGCCGAACGAGTAGCCGGACAGCGCGTACGGCCCGTGTTTCTGCACGACGCGTATCTGCTCGACGTAGCCGCGCGCCATCTCGGCGACGGCCTTTTGCGGAGCCTCATTGCCTTCGAGACGACCCGCGATGAGCCCGTAGACCGGCCGCGGGCTCTGCAACGCACCGATCAGCGCACGGCATTCCATAACCGATCCGGTGATGCTGTGCGCGAAGAACAGCGCAGTACCAATGCCAGCGCGCATCAGCACCAGAGATTCTGACAGCGCGTCGGGCGCATCGTCCACGATTACGCTGGCAAGCTGGGCGACGGTCGGCGCGACCAGCAGCGTGGCGAGCGAAATCGTGCGGCCGGTTGCCTGATGCACATGCGTCGCCAGCTCGGCGGCGAGCAGCGAATCGCCGCCCAGATCGAAGAAATTGTCGTCGCAGGCGATCGGGCTGAAGCTGAACAGGCTCTCCCATAGCGCCTGCAGATAAAGCCCAAGCGTCTCGCGGGTGGTGCCGGGCGGCGGCAGCGTGCGCACCGCGAGGTTCAGCGCTGGATGCTGGCGGATCACGTCGAGGCATGCTGGGTTGCGCAACGCCGCTTCGTTGGCAACCGGCAGCCCGTTGATCGCATCGCGCGCGGCGGCTTCGGACGGCTTGCCGCTGTGCGTGACCGGCAATGCATCGACTGCGAGGATTACGTCGGGCACATGCGCTGGCGACGCGCGGCGCGCGAGGTCGCGGCGCACCTGCGACTGCAGCGCGCCAGTGAGCGCGACGCCGTCCTGCAGCACAACAAGCAGAACAATGCAGCGCTCGCGCGAACGCACCGCCGCGCCCGCGGCCACCGCAGCGCCCTGTCCGGAAGCTGAAGTGGGCGAAGCACGCCGATCGACGACCATCGCGTCGCGGATAGCGGGGATGTCGCTCAGTACACGGTAGATTTCCGCAGGACCAACGTTGACGCCGCTCACGTTGAGCACGCCGTCGCAGCGGCCGTGCATGCGCGCTGAAGCTCGGCTCGAGAACTCGACTAGGTCGCCATGTGTCCAGACGCCTGGATTCGCCGTGAAGTAGGCTTCATGGAAGCGGACGCCGTCCGCATCCCCGAAAAAGCCGAGCGGCCGCGACGGGAAGGGATTCGCGCAGACCAGTTGGCCGACGCCGTGAGCGGGCGCGCCGTTCTCCCATGCCTGAACGTCGAGCGCCAGGCTCTTGCATTGCGCCTGGCCGGCATACACCGGAAGATTGGGATCGCCGAGTACGAAGCAGCCGAGGATATCGGTCCCGCCGGAGATCGACTGCAGCGGCAGGTTGCCAACATGCTCGCGCACCCAGTGGTACTGCCTGTCGTACAGCACCGCGCCGGTCGACATGATCGCGCGCAACGCCGACAGGTCGAATTGGCGTGCGGGCTCGAGGCCCGCCTGCTCGCACATCTTCAGGTAGGCTGGGCTGGTGCCGAACATGCTCACCCGCTCGTCGGCGACCAGCTGCCACAGCGTATCGACGGACGTGAGCGGGCCGTCATACGTGACGATTTCGACCCCGGACGCGAGCGCCGACAACTGCCAGTTCCACATCATCCACGCGCAACTGGTGTGGAAGTAGAGCTTGTCGCCCGAGTGCAGGTCGGTATGCAAGCGGTGTTCCTTCAGGTGTTCGAGCAGCGTGCCGCCGGCGCCGTGCACGATGCATTTCGGCTTGCCGGTTGTACCTGACGAAAACATGATGAAGAGCGGCTGGTTGAACGGGAAGCGGCGCCAGACGAAAGCCGTCGCGTCGGCTTCGGCGATCAGCGCGCCGAGCGAATGAACCGGCAGGGTGACGTTGCTCGGCAACGGCCCGTCTTCGAGCAGGACGATCCCTTCAAGCGAAGGCAATGCGGCCGCCAGCTGCGCGACGTTTGCCGCCGGCGTGCCGCCGGTACTGAAGCCCCGGCTTGCGGTGTGTGCGAACAGCAGGCGTGGCGAGAGCGGCGCGAAGCGGTCGAGCAGCGCGTCGGCGCCCATCTCCGGCGATGCGCTCGACAGCGTGGCGCCGATCGCTGCGACTGCTAGCGCGGCAACCACCGCCTGCGCGTCGTTATGCATCACTGCGGCGACCCGATCGCCGCTGCGCACGCCCAGGCGTTCGAGTGCACTGGCAAGACGCGCGACGCGTTCGCGCAGTTCGCCGCGCGTGATTCGCACCCGTAGCCCGTCGGCGTGACATTCGCACAGCGCCGGCGCATCGGCGCTGGCTACCCTCAGACTGAGCAGATTGTCCGCATAGTTGAGCTCGACGCGCGGGAAGAAGGTGGCGTGCTCGCAGTCGTCGCCGACGCAGACCGGCTCGATATCCCCGCCGCGATCGATGTCTTCACACCAGCCGAGAAAAAATCGCCAGAAGGTCCGATACTCGCGTACCGAGAACGCGTGCAGCTTCGCGTAGTCGGCCAGCAAGAGGCCGGTGTGTGCTTCGAGCGCCGCGGTGAACGCACTCATCCGGGATGCTGCGATGCATTGTTCGGTCGGCACAAACATAACGCGCGCGGCGGAGCCGTGACGTTCCAGATCTCTCATTATCAGATTCCTTCGTAGCGTGCAAGCGGCACTCTGCGGTCGCACGCCCCTTGCGTGCGTCGCAAAATGGAGCTGTTCATGACGTGTTATTTATCACTAGTGTCCGGTTAAAAATCGAATAGATTCAATTGGTTGCAGCTTTCATGTGGTTCGGGCTTCTGGAGAGTTTCAGAAAAGGCCTGCAATATAGGGGTTTTCTCGAAAACCGAGACCGACAGGATTTGTAGCGATGTGTAGAGCGAGGCATCGAGATGAAGCTCCTTCCTGACGATGGCGATGAGCGTGTAGGTCGACACGGCCGACCAGATTTGCGTCTTCACCGCGTTCTCGCTGGTGCCCAGAAAACGCTTGATACGCAGATGCTGCTTGATCCATTTGAAGAACAGTTCCACCTGCCAGCGGCGCTTCTAGAGGGCCGCAATGATCAGCGGCGGCAAGGTCATGTTGTTGGTCAGAAAGACCAGCGTCTTGCCCGAGTCGGGGTCCTTGTAACGAATCCGGCGCAGATGAATGGGATAGTCCTTCGACACGTAGAAGCCATTCAGTGCGATCTTCTGGTCGCAGACCACGCCGGTGGTCCGGTCGGTCTGGCTCGAGTACACGCGTCTTGCGTTCATCCCGCGCTTGGCACGCGTGATGAAAAAAGCCCCGGCCTGATGCAGGTTGTACAGTCGGGCGAAATCGAGATAGCCGCGGTCCATCACGTAAGGGCACCCGCCTCGACCGGCATGAAATCCAGGACCTTGACCTCGTGCATCTTGCCGTCGCTGATGTAGATGAACGCCGGAATCGCGCCGCGCAGGTCGAGCAACGTGTGCATCTTCACGGCGGCTTTGGTCGAACGGAATGGTGCCCAGTCGAACAGGCTCAGACACAGATCGATGGTGGTCGCATCGAGCGCGTAGACCGTCGCATCGAGTTCGATTCCGTGGGGCTCTTCGGTATAAAGCGTTCGAGCGCATGCAATCAACCGCATCGCCAGTTCGTGATAGATGCGCCAGTCCCGCAGATTCAAGGCATCCGACAGCGTCGGGCGGGCGGGAATGTTCTTCAGGCCCATGTGAAAGAGCTTGGTCTGATTGACCGTCAGGCACACCTCGATATCGCGCAAGGATTCGCGCCACGTCAACTGGGCAAAGGCCATCACTCGAAACAGGTCGGCGCAGCCCAGCGTACGCACGCCCGCATCGCCGCGATATCGATTGACGATGCGCCCAAACGTCTTCCACGGAACGTACTCCATGACTTGTGCAAACAGCGTCTTGCCCACGTTCATGCGTTACCCCAGATCGGTCAAATCCGGGAGCATCGCAAATCTGGAAACTCAAATCGTGGACACCCTTGAATCCTTCGAAACCCAATCTGGGACTGGCTGTGCGGCCAGTCCCCCTAAAATAAACCGGACACTAGTGGTTATTTATTTACAGTAGTTCAATCGTTGGATACAACGCTGCCTGATTCATAAAATTTATTGGTTTGCGATGGTGCGATCTGTGCGCCATCGGACCAAACTGGACTGAAGAACCATAATCCCGGCGGCCGCTCTGCGTCGCGGGTGTTGTCAACCTGATTGGTGCGACTTGTTTCGCGGTCGGCCGCGCGTTATGCGGCATGTAGTAGGCGGTAGAGCTCGCAGCATGGCGAGTAGAGCGTCGCAGCGTCGTCTGGCCAATGCGATGAGGGCCTTTTATGGCGCCTGTCCTGCTGGACGTTGCGAGCGTGATAAATCCTCGATATCGGATATCGCAGGGCAGCAAAGGCCGAGAGGAAGAACGCTCTCTTGAGAACCTTTTTGCCTCGCCTGGCGGGGTTTCGCCTCGGACGGACGAGCCTGAGCGTCGGGTGACTGGGGCGAGACCGGCGTCAGCAGGATGCGAGGCTGAAGCGAAGGCTTTATGAGCGACTTCAGGAAGGAGTCGCCCCGAACGTGGTCCACTGACGAAGGTCTCAGTGTGTTTAGATTTGTAGGATGCCTGCCCTCGACCACGGACATGAGCGCGAGCCACGGGCGCATGCGGGTAGGCGTCGTACAAACCCCGATGGAGGAAACCGCGGAGTGTTCCGGCGCGGCCGGAATCGTTAGCGCTATTGGGATTGAAGGGGTCGGGCGCGGTGTTGGACTGACCCAGCGCTGGGGCAAAGCGGGTTGATGTCGACGGGATGCACGTTGGCGAGGCTGTTCGGCCCGCGTTTCTGACGGGAGGCCGGGCGCACAGCCGCGTGGTCCGTGTGAGGGACGCAAGCGTCCGCTATCGGGTCCCGTTACCGGAGAGCCGACGGTCGCCTTGACCGTCTCCAAACACCTGTGCTCATGCTGCGGCTCGCTGTGCGGGTGGTGCGCGGATCGGTGCGCTGCGTTGGAGGATCTCGATGACGATCATCGGCGCGCCGCAGTGGAGACAGATGAAGGCGGGACGCATAGCGGGACCGGTGTCGTCGGGTTGCGTGCTGGCTGCGGGCACGACGTGTAACAGCCCACGCACCTTCGCGAGATTCTCCCGGCGCACGGGATTGGCCAGCAGCCCATAGTGGCGGATGCGGTGGAAGCCGCCGGGCAGCATTCGCCAGGCCGCCCGCGCACTGGGAACAGCGCCGTCCACGCTACATCGCTGGGTCAACGACGGCTTCATCGCCGGAGAGCAAACGACGCCTGGCGCGCCCTGGCGTATTCGCATCACCGATGCGTTACGAAACCGCTTCGTTGAACACAGCCCGGAAGGTTACGTCGTGATGCAGGATGCCACCCGGTTGCTCGGTGTCACCCGTCAAACCGTGTTGCAGCGTGTAAAGCGCGCCGAGCTCGACGCTGTCCTCGTTTGCAGCGGGCGGCGCAAAGGCTTACGTATCAAGGCTGTCAGCGACCAGACTCACCTCTTCGAACACTCTTCATAAACCAAAGGGCATTGTGATGCACGATCCAAACAGCCTCGGATATCACCCTCCAGAATCCACTCCGGCGAGGTTCGCCTCGCCAGAGCGTTGAAGCACTGTTCGATGGCGTCGGCGGCGAACGTTCGGGCCGAAAGCCGTAGGAGTTGACATCCGCCAGGGTCTCCGCGATCGGTTCCAGTGCGAGCTTCCACAGAGCCTGCATCGCCCGACATCTCATGCATGGGATTCCTAACGGAGGTTTTTTTCCCCGTTACTCTTGGGAATGTAGACACGCCGCAGCGGCATCGTGCGGTAGCCTCGATGACGCAACGACAACATTCCGTTCCATCTGGCCGCCGGAGATGACCAGATCCCGCCGTCCACCCCCGGCGTTCTCTTATCGCGATTTTCCGTCACCCGCTTCACGGCCAGCATCTTGCCGTTATGCGAGCGGGTCAATAAACGTTGCAAGACTTTCGCCTTGCCCCATCGATTTTCCCGAACCGCCTTGGCTAATGTGTAGTGCTTCGTAATGTGAAGCTGCGCGGCTTCGGTCACGCTGGTCCAGCCCGTGAGCATCTTCCCTTCACATAACCTTATGGCTACGCTGAAAAAGGTCAACGCCGTTGGGCGGTGAATCGTTAAATGCGGATGAAACAACAGACCCTTGCGATGGCGGCCGATCAAGGCGCCGGATTTGAACAGTACCGTCGGCCAACCAAACGTGATGTGTTCCTTGAGACGATGGAGCAGATCGTGCCGTGGACGCAGTTGTGTGAGGTTGTCGAGCCGTACTATCCGAAGGGGCAAGGCGGACGACCGCCAGTTGGTCTGGAGCGCATGCTGCGGATGCACTTTGTGCAGCACTGGTTCAACCTGGCGGATGAAGCCTGCGAGGAAGCGCTGCTGGACAGCACCGCATTGCGGCGATTCGTCGGGATTGACCTGGGGCGCGAGCGCGTGCCTGATGGCACGACGCTGTTGAGGTTCCGCAGACTGCTGGAGCGCAACAAGCTCGGCGAGCAGTTGTTTGCCAAGGTCGGCGAGGTACTGCAAGGGCGTGGCCTGAAGGTTGGCACCGGCACCATTGTGGACGCCACCATCATCGGTGCACCCAGTTCCACGAAGAACGCGGACAAGGCACGAGACCCCGAAATGCATCAGACGAGGAAGGGCCAGCAGTGGTACTTCGGGATGAAGCTGCACATCGGTGTGGATAGCCAGACGGGACTGGCACACACCGCGGTAGTGACCGCTGCGAACGTGCATGACAAGCATCCGCTGCCGGCTTTGCTGCATGGCGCCGAGCGGCGTGTGTACGGTGACAGCGCCTATGCGAGCCAGAAGGAACTCATCGCCAGCAAGGCGCCGAAAGCGAAGGACTTTACCAACCAGCGTGTGCGCAACCGCAGTGGCGAAGTCGACCAGACCAGGCGCACGAAGAACCGTAGCAAGTCCCGGATACGCGCCCGGGTCGAGCACGTCTTCGCGGTGGTCAAGCGGCTGTGGGGTTTCGTCAAGGTGCGCTATCGCGGCCTGGCGAAGAACGCCACGCGCGCCTTCACCGCACTGGCGTTGAGCAACATCTACATGAGCCGCGAGCGACTCATGGCACAGGTGCGTCCATGAGCGGCCAAAGCGGGTCGAGAGACCCGCTTATAAGGCCCTGCGGGGCCAGGAAATCGAACCAGTCGCGTCGCTGATCTCGCATTCCGAAATTTAGCTGCAAGCCGTCGGCGAAAGCGGTGGCTTCTTCAGCGTAGCCTTAGTCGATTCCTGACGTTCATCCAGGAATCGCGCAGCAACAGCGTAAGCACCCGCAATGCTCGACTGGCTGCACTTCATACGTTCTCGCGATTCCTGTCGGGTCACTATCCGGAGCACATGGTCGAATGGCAACGGATATTGGCGCTACCGTTCAAGCGCGGAGCAAGGCAAGCGCCCGTCGAATACCTTGAAGCGTTCGAGGTTAAGGCGGTCCTCGACAAGATCGACCTTTCCACCGAAGCTGGCCAACGCGACTACGCGCTATTCGCCGTGCTGTTCAACACTGGAGCTCGAGTGCAGGAGATCCTCGATCTGCGGCGCTGCGATGTACGTTTCCAGTCGCCATGCCAAGTCAGGCTGAAGGGCAAAGGAGGAAAGGTACGGTTCTGTCCGATCTGGGCGCGTACTGCCGGATTGCTGCGAGATTTACCGAGGACGCACAGTAATGTTGTCGAGGGAAACGATGATTTCTTGTTTCGCAACAGCCATGGCGGGCAGCTTACGCGCTTCGGCGTGAGATATCTGCTTCGCAAGTATGTAATGGCCGCGGCCGAAGATATCGACACGCTTCGTACCAAGCGCTCTGTACTTGCGCGTGCAGACGCTGGAGGTGTTCTTCCAGTCCTGCTTCGTAGTACCTCCATGTCACGCCGTCCACTCCCGGAGCCGCATTGCGTTTGAGCGCAAGGAACGACTCCCAAAGCCGGTCGATCGTGACGTGTGCAGAAGCGACATGAACCGCTCCTTCTTCCGCTGCGTTGCAGCTTGCCGTACACGTTCCAGCCCCTGTGGCACGCTTGCCCGGTTCTGCGCCCGCCGCGTGTGTGGCTGACCCGTGTTCCCCTTGGTCCCCGCCCTTCGCTCCACCCACTCCGCAGCCGGTTTCCCGACATTGTTCGCAGGTTTCATCGCTAATATGGCGGAGTCTGACTTCTCCCGTCCGTTCATCATCGGCTTCGGCTCCTCGCCTTCCCGATGCGGGCCGCCGACCTGAGTGAGCATCGACGGTCAGACTGGAGATCTCCCGGTTCCCGAGCAAGGAACGTGCGCACATGCCAGGGTCTACGACCACGCCGGATCGTCCAGGCACACTTGCGATGGCGCGCTCGGACGTGTTGCCTTCCGCCTTCTGGACAGCGTCGGCACCCGGGACTAGAACTCTATCGTGGCTCAATAGCTGGCCTATGCGTACCCCTGTCAACGCTTCGTGCTGCACCTCGCGGTACGACACGCATGACTCGGGGCCGATGTGGTTCGCTACACCTTCATCGTAGTGGACTTGCACCACCTCCTCCTTGCCGGTCTCCCGGCGCACCCAGAACAGCTCGAGGGCAAGACGGGAAGCGCCTACCTCACCAATTCCTTTCTGGCGCGCCAGCGCATCACAACGCTGGCGCGCGAGTGGCGGCACGCTGGCCTGTCGCGTCTTCTCCAGCGCCGCAAGTTGCTGTTCGACGAGTGCCTGCCGTTCGCACTCGCGCAGTAACTGCTCACGCAACTCGCGCGGTAACGGCGCGTCGTCGTGGCAGCGTACCTCGCCGCGCTCGAGCCGGTCGGCGAAGGTGCGGTGGTCGACCGCGTCCCAGCAGCCGACCGTGGTCAGCAGCTTGCGCATCCGGTCGCGGTGCTGCAGGACTTCCTTCTGCAGTTGCCCGCGCTCGCGCATCAGCCGGCGTGATGCCTCGTCCTCAGGTGACGGCACGTGCACCACGTGCATGCGGTCGCGCTCGCCGCGCAGCCACGCGCGCAGGTTGATGACGAGCTTGATGACATCGATCCTGTCCGTCTTGGCGCGCCGCTGATGGCGTTCGGCGGGAATACTGGCCGGATCGACAACGTAGCATTCAATGTGTCGGGACTGCAGGGCGCGACAGATCCAGAACGCGTCCTGCCCGGCCTCATAGCTGACGACTATCCGTACGTCTGCCGGCAACGACCACTTCTCCCTGAGTGCCTCGATTAGGTCCAGCACCGCCTGCAAACGCGCCGCGGCCTGCGGCTGTGCGACCGTGTGCACGGCCGGCTTCTCGCGCCGGCCGTCGTGAAGCGCGACTTTCCATTTGGCCGCCGCCAGTTCCAGCGACACTGCCAGCACCGGTACGTCACCACCACCCGTGTATGCCTGATCGGTACGCATGATGTTCTCCTGTGAGCAAACCTCAGCACGCTGATTTTAGGCGTCAGCCTGTCGAGGGCCTCGCTTCAGGATCTGATATCCGCGGGTTGGTTACCGCATTACAGGTTCCGTCACATGAGCCTGCCGCTGACTTACTTCGCAAGTCGCTCCGAAGCCGTTGCCACTCAAGAGTCGCGGATTGCTCGCATACCGGGCTGCGCCGCCCTGAGGGAACACACGCTGTCATTACAATTTGTCGTCTATATCACCATGGCTGTCGCGGCGCGCTCAGCGCTGCGGTGCTGAGCGCGCCGCGACAGCCATGCCCATCCGCCCGATATCCCAGATAAAGCCAGCCAGCTCACGGGCAAGTGCCACGATCGCCGTGGGTGCGCTCTTGCCGCGATTCACCAGCCGGCGGTAGCGCCGGCACAGCCGCACCTGGGCGTCCCACGCCCGATCGACGATCGGCTTGGGCAACCCCTCATGGCGTCGCTGGATTTCCGGGCTCACGCGCGCCGCATGCCGGTAGCTCCACGCCGATTCGATCAGCAGTTTCCTCGCGTAGCGATTACCGGTCTTGGTGATGCTGCCTTGCCGGCGTGTCTCGCCCGACGAATGCTCCGACGGTGTCACCCCCAGCCAGGCCATCAGTTGCCGCGGATGATTGAAGCGCGACAGGTCCCCCAGTTCAAACATCAGTCCAATGGCCGCCGTGAACTGGATGCCGCGCGTGGCCTGTAGCGCCAGTACCGCCGGATAGAAACGCCAGCCCGGCAGTGCCTCGCGCAATGCCCCCTCCAGCCGTTCGCATTGGGCAAGCCGGTCCTCAATGGCGCGCCGGTGTTCGTTAAAGGCCAGTTGTTGCCATTCACTCGCGAAGGTGAACGCGCTGATCCACCGCCGGTGCGCCACGCTCCAGTCGGCCCGCCCGCTGTAACGCACATCGTGCGCCAGCAGGAACGATTTCAGTCGCCGGCGCGCCTGCCCCAGATCCTCACGCGCGCTTAACCAGGCACGTGCCAGATCGCGAAACGCCTCATCCTCGACATCCGGCACATGCACCGCGCTCAAATCGCCCGTGCGCAGCGAGCGCACCAGTTTGATCGCATCGCGCCGGTCGGTCTTCACCCGCTCGCCGGGCTTGCGTGGAATCAGCGAAGGCGCGCAGACCATACACTCGAAGCCCTGGTTCACGAGCTGCCGGTATAGCCCGTAGCCAGTAGGGCCTGCCTCGTAGACCACATGTACATGCGAGGCCTTCGCCTTCAACCGTGTGGCCAGCCGTTCAATGTCGCGCTGCGTCGTGCCGATCCTGCCCGCCTGCTCCACCTCACCCAGCCCAATCGCGTGCGCAACCGTGATCGAATCCTTGTGGACCCAGTCCAACGTACAGTGTGCTATGGTTTTCCATGCTGGCCTCCGTGCCGGAAACAGCCTTTGCACGGGCTCCGTGCCCATGCATTGCGGCTCTGGCAGCAATGCTAACCCGCGTCTTGTACTCCCCGCGAAGGCCAGCCTTGCCGCTATCCACAGGGAGTCATACTGACTTACTTCTCTTTGCGGCGGCGGCAAAGAGAAGTAAGTGCCCGCCCCGCACGGGGGCAACGCTAATAGACCGATAGCAAATCAAGGAAAGGCCAACACCAACACAGACGAACAAGCGCCGCGCAGGCAACCAGATCAAGCACCCCGCCAGGCGTACAGCCAACAACAACCCTGACAGCAAAAAAAACCAAAAACTCCCCCATAAAAGGCAAATTCCAGCGCACACTACCCTGCTGCTCCGTTGCGGAGCGACAAAAGCCTACTGGGGAGTCCATCATGGCAAAAGGTCAAATGCGCAGTAACCGCGAAGTAAAGAAACCGAAACAGGCGAAGAAGCCTCAACCGGCTACCACGCCGTCGGGCGCGCCGCCGATCCGAGTAGCGCCGACCGTATCGGCAACCCAGAAGAAGCACTAAAGACGCACTAAACGAGCAAGCCCGCCCCACCAGGCGGGCACCAACCTCTACCTCGAGATATCCTCCAACGCGACATCCCGCGTCTTCGGCCCAAGCGCGCCGATGGCCAGCATGACGACCACCATCGCGCCCGAAATAAACACAAACACGCCGTCCACGCCGAACCGGCTCAAACACCCCGCAATCACAAACGCGGAAAACATCGCCGAAATCCGGCTCCACGAATAAACAAACCCCACGGCCCTCGCCCGGATACTGGTCGGAAACAGTTCCGCCTGATAAGCGTGATAGCTATACGAAATAATATTGCCCGCCAGCACAAGGCAAACACCCAGGCTCACCAGCAGCACCGTCTCCCGCGCCTGACTGAACAACAGCCCGCACACCACGTTCACCGCCGCCATGCAGATAATCACCGTCTTACGCTCGAAGCGGTCGGCAATCAGCATGCCCAACAACGGCCCAAGCGGCGCTGCAATCGCAATCACGCTCGCGTACATCAAACTCGTCGTAACCGTAATGCCCTGCTTGATCAACAACGTTGGAATCCAGTTCGCGAAGCCGTAATAACCCATCGTCTGAAACACATGGAAAATGATCAGCATCAGCGTGCGTTTGCGATACGGCGGCACCAGCAGATCGCGAAACGCCGCACGCGCGCGCACCGGTTCGGGCAACGCCGGCTCCGGCAAAGGCCGTCCATATTCGCGTTCGACGCGTGCTTCAAGCCGCTTCATCACCGCATCGGCTTCCTCGATGCGGCCTTTCTGTGCGAGCCAGCGTAGGCTCTCCGGCAAGCGCAGACGAATCCACCACACCACGATCGCGCCCATGACGCCAGTCAGCACGACCAGACGCCAGCCGTCGAGCCCGAAGTAACGGTGCGGCACCAGCAAGTACGAGAGAAACGCGACGATCGGCACCGCGCAGAAACCGACCGCCTGCGAAAACGCCGACGCGCGGCCGCGCACGTGCTTCGGCACGAGCTCGGAGATGTACGTGCCGATCGTCACGATCTCCACGCCGATACCGATCCCCGCGATGAAGCGCCATAGATTGAGCCCGAGCGCCGAGTCCTGGAACGCCATGATGACGTTGGCCGCGGTGTACCACAGCAGCGACCATGTGAAGATCGCGCGTCGACCGAAGCGGTCGGCGAGAAAACCGCATGCCGCCGTGCCAATAAACAGGCCCGCGAATAACGCCGCGATGAAACTCGCCACACCGCTGGTGCCGAACAGGCCATGCGTCGTCGCGGTGAGAATGCCGCTGCGCACGAGGCCCGGCGCGATGTAGCCGGAGTACATCAGGTCGTACAGTTCGAAGAAGAGGCCAAGGCTCAACAGCATCACCAGTTGCCAGATCGAGCGCGTCGCGGGCAAGCGGTCGAGCCGCGCGGAAATACGCGCGCCGTCGAGCGCGATCTCTTCCGCGCGGCCTCCCGCCGATACGCCGGCGCCTGAGGGCAAATCACCCAGCGCGCCGGCATCGCCGACCGCTGTCGCATACACCGCCTGATTCGACGATTTCATCGTCTGTCTCCTTTTGTCGATCGGAGTTAGCGCTTTAGCGCTTACTCCGATCCCATGCAAAGCTGTCGATCGAAGTTGGCGCTTTAGCCCTTACTCCGGTCCCATGCAAAGCTGTCAATCGGAGTTAGCGTGTCGACCAAAGTCGGCGCTTTAGCGCCTACTCTGGTCCCATAGCGACTACTCCGATCCCATGCAAAATGGCTGCTGAATTCAGGTCTGACGCCGGATGAGAGTTGCTTGACTGCATTCGACGCATCGAGCGCCTGCGGACAAGAGCGCCACACCCCTTCATTTGCGGGACTCGACGCCTCGCCGGCCGCCAGACTCATCCGGCTTTGCGCGCCGTCCCACCGATCGCCACGCTTACTCAACTTCCTGGCACGACTGCGCCACGCCACCGCCCAACGCCGCGATCTGCGCTTCGTCGTAACCCAACCCACGCAACACGTCTGCGGTGTGCTCACCGATCTTCGCGATCGGCTGGCGCGGTTGCAGACGCGCGCCGTCCATCGAAATCGGCAGCAAGGGCATTGCGGTTTCGGTGCCGTCATCGAGGGTCAAACGCGCAAGGCCGCCGCTCTCGTTCAGATGCGGATCGTCGAACAGGTCTTCGGGTTTCGTGATCGACGCGAACGGAATGTGGTCGCGTTCGAACAGCGGTACGAGCGCAGCGCCTTCGAAGTGACTCAGTGTTTCGCCAAGCGTCTTCAGCAACCACTCGCGCGCCAGCACGCGGTCGTTGTTAGTCGCGAGGCGCGGATCGGCCAACAGATCAGCGCGGCCGAGAATCGCACATAGCGCGCGCCACTGCCCGTCGCCGGTCGCGGCGATGAACATCTGCTCGTCGTTGGCAAGCCTGAACACGTCGTAGACGGCCCATGCGCTGATGCGCTCGGGCATCGGCGCAGCGGCCACGCCGGTCGCTGCGAACTGCTGCATGTGTTGCGCGGAAAGCAGCACGCAGTTTTCGAACAGCGCGCTTTGCACTTCCTTGCCGCGTCCGCTCGTATGCCGTTCGTGCAATGCGGCAAGCACGCCGATCGCGCCGAACATGCCACCCATGATGTCGTTGACCGAACTGCCCGCACGCAACGGACGGCCTACCGGTCCGGTCATGTAGGCAAGGCCGGCCATCATCTGCACGACTTCGTCCAAAGCGAGACGGTGTTCGTACGGACCGTTCAGAAAGCCTTTGTGCGAGACGTAGATCAGCCTGGGATTGCGTTCGCGCAGCGAAGCATAATCGAGACCCAGGCTCGCCATGCGGCCCGGCTTGAAGTTCTCGACGAATACATCCGCGGTATCGACCAGCTTGTGCAGCGCGGCCAGTCCCGCTTCGCTATCGAGATCGAGTGCGACGCTCTTCTTGTTGCGATTGAAGGTGCGAAAAAAACCCGCACCGGTGCCGAGCAAACGGCGCGTACCGTCGCCGCGCGGCGGCTCGACCTTGATGACTTCGGCGCCGAGGTCGCCGAGAATCATCCCGCAGGTCGGCCCCATCACCATATGCGACAACTCGACCACGCGGATGCCGGCAAGCGGCAACGCACCGTGTTGCTCCGAAGAAGAAGCCGTTGCCGAAGGAGCAGACGGAGAAAAAACTGGAGTCATTACAGCACCCGTGATTCAGAAGGTTCAAAACGTTGAGCAGCGGCAATAAACTGCTTCGGCAAACCGGCTCGCGCCAAATAACCGTACAGTGGTTCGCCAGGCAGCGCGTCGGCGAGCACGTCGCGCGACGCGATGAGTCTGGTGAGGTCGATGCCAGTGTCGTAACCCATGCTGTCGAGCATGAACACGAGGTCTTCGGTGTTCACGTTGCCCGTCGCACCCGGCGCATGCGGACAGCCGCCGAGGCCGGCCAGCGACGCGTCGAATTCGCGGATTCCGTGCTGCAGCGCTATCAGTGTGTTCGCGAGACCGAGGCCGCGCGTGTCGTGGAAATGCAGTGAACGCAGCTTGCTCCCCGCGACCTCTCGCACCCGTTCGATGATTTCGCCGACCTGGCGCGGCGTCGCTTCACCGGTGGTGTCGCCGAGCGCGATGACGTCGGCGCCTGCCCGCAACGCGGCGCGCACGAGCTGGACGATATCGGCGTAAGGCACAGCGCCTTGTGGCGTGCAGCCGAACACCGTCGACAATCCGGCGATCAATTCCACGCACCGCGCATTCGCGCCAGCCGCGCTGTCGATCAGTTCGCGCATCGCGGCAAACGACTCGATCATCTCGACCGGCGTCTTGCGAACATTGGCAAGGCTATGCGCCGTGCTCACCGAAATCGGTGCGACGATCCGATGGACGCCGGACTCGAGCGCACGTTGCGCGCCCTTCAGGTTCGGCACCAACGCCGTCACGATCAGATCGTCATAGGTGAGTGCGTGGGCGATCACTTCGTCGGCGTCGGCCATTTGCGGCAGTAGCTTGGCTGGTACGAACGAAGCGACTTCCATATGCCGCACGCCGGCGGCATACGCGGCGTCGATCCAGCGCCGTTTGAAGTCGGTGGGCATCGTGCGCGCGATGCTTTGCAGGCCGTCGCGCATGCCGACTTCGGTCACGACGACGCGCTCTCGGGTGTCACTCATGGTCTTGAATCCCGGTCTTGAATCTTGCGTGGAGTGCAGGGAATGAAGCAGTTGAGCGACAGCGTGCCCGCCCGCGCCCACGAGGCAAAGTCTGCGTTGACGACGTACTCCATCGCCGCCCGCGATGGCGGCAAATGCATGCGGGACGGGCGTGCCGCGCCGCAAAGGGGAAACCCCTAAGGGCTTTTCACAGGGAAACCGAAGGACGTTGTGAGAGCGGTCGGAAATAGTCGGGGGACCGTGGGAGGTGCTGGACGGCCGTTGAGCAAGCTTTCAGTCGGCGTTTCAATTGCGCATCAAAGACAAACCGCCGCGAGAGATCAAACCGATCGCAACAGATGATCGAGCAGATGGGACGCCGTCAGCGTCAGCGCATGGCGGTCGCGGATGCAGATCACGAAGCGCCGCCCTGCCCACGCGTCGCGCAATGGCACCGCGACGATGCCGTATTCATCGGCGGCATGCCTGGGGAGTGCCTCGCTCGGCAGGATCGCGACAGCAAGGCCTGCCTGGATAAAACGATAGGCGGCGTCGAAGGTCGACACGTAGGTTCGATAGTTGAGTTCGCTGCCTTTTTCCACTGCAATGCGCTGCATCAGCGCGTTCACCGAAGCGTTCGTCGCAAGCCCGAGATGGTCAAATGCCAGCGTCTGCTCGAAGCCGACCGCCGCCTCTCCTGCCAGCGGATGATCGCGTGGCACGATCAGCGCGAGATGGTCGGAGCGATACGGCAGCACCTCGAGACTGCCCATCGGCACCACGTCGCGGCAAATGCCGAGATCGGCCACCCCTTCTTCCAGACCGCGCACGATCTCGGCGCTGACGCGCTCTTCGACATCGACACGGACCTGCGGATTGGCTTTCAAAAACACCGAGAGCGCCTCGGGCAGAAACTCCACCATCGACGACACATTCGCCAGCACCCGCACCTGACCCCGCGCGCCGGCCGCGTATTCGCTGAGCTCCGCCTGCAACCGTTCGTGGCCGCGCATGATGAGCCGCGCGTGCCTGAGCAGCGCCTCGCCGGCAGCGGTCGCGCGCACACCGCGCTGGCTGCGCGAGAGCAGCGCGACGTCGACTAGCGCTTCGAGATCGGTGAGCCGTTTGCTGACCGCGGACGGCGCGATGAACTCGCGTTCAGCCGCGCGCGCAATCGTGCCTTCCTCGCAAACGGCGATGAACAAGCGCAACGTCACCTGATCGATTTGCCACATGAACGAGCGTGCCCCCGGTGTTTGACGTGGGAAAATTATGCCCGAGGAAGGCGGAGGGCGAGTTCATTCCAGGGTATCCACGGTCGGCATGCGGGTGTGCGCCGTTGATTGCGCGCCAGGTTGTGGAGGCAGATCGTGTGCCAAACTGCGCAGGTTGAGGCAGCGCGGCCTCGCGAGTGTCGATCGTGTGCAGACTGATGCAGTTCGTGATGCAGTTCGACGCGGTGCTGGTTCGCGCCGTTTTAAGCCTGCAGTCTTGCTCCGGATTTTCGATCTGGCTATGCTGGGGGACGCGCCGGCAGGAGGCCTCACCTGCCCGCACGCGAGAACCGCCGCGCACGCAACCACCACCAAACAGAACAACCCATCAAGGCTTGTCCATGTCCACCGCCAGTCTCTTTGTCACCTCCGCCGGCGTCGGCCTCGCGATTGCCGCACCGGTCGGCCCAATGGGCATGTTATGCATTCGCCGCACGCTGACGGGCGGTCCGCGCGCAGGGCTCGCAATCGGCTTTGGCATCGCGACCGGCGATGCGGTTTATGGTTTGATCGCGGCGCTCGGCCTTGTGGGCATTTCGCAGTTCATGCTGGCCTACGACCGGCCCTTGCATCTGCTGGCCGGTCTGTTTCTGCTTTATCTCGGCGTGCGAGCCTTGCTGCAAAAAGCGCCCGTCGTAGATGTGGCCAACGGCGCCGGCAATGGCAATGGCAATGGCAATGGCAATGGCAATGGCAATGGCAATAGTGACAGCAAGCTCGCCCAGGTGGGCCGCGCCGGCGCGCTGCGCGCCTACGCGAGTTCACTGCTGCTCACATTGACCAACCCGCAAACCGTCATCATGTTCGCCGCACTATTTACGACGCTCGCCCCGCGCGGCGCATTTTCATCGAGCATCGCACTGACCACCGTAGGCGGCGTATTTTGCGGTTCGATCGCGTGGTGGTGTTTCCTCGTGACCGTAGTGTCGCTCGCACGTCATGCGATCGGCAGCAAGCTGCGCGTGGCGATCGACCGGATGGTCGGATTCACGCTCGCGGCCTTCGGCATCGTCGAGATTCGCCGTGCGCTTTGAATAAGGCTTAACGACGCCGCGCAGGCGGCGCTCAGCGTCGCGCCTTCAGACTCACGAGCGGCCACGCAGCGCCACGAACACCACACCGGCAATCGCCATCAAACCACCGCATAGCGTCGCGAGACCCGGGCGTTCGCCGGTCAGCAAAGCGGACAATGCCGTCGCCACCGCCGGCGTCAGATACAGGAAGTTGGCCGCGCGCGCCGCGCCGAAGTAGCCCAGCGCGAACGTCCACGTCGCGTAGCCGAGCGCCGCGGGAAACACGCCGAGCACCAACACCGCCTGCAACGTGCCACGCGGTGCGCCGCCAAGCGAACTCAACGTGCCATGTGGCGCGCCACCCAGCGAACTCAACGCGCCCGGCAGCCACGGCGCCAGCAATCGCGCCCGCCAGCAACGTGTACGCGGTACAGGTCAGCGCCCCATAGACCGGAATCAGACGCCGCTGCAACACGAAGTAGCTCGCCGAACACAGCGCCGCGCCAAGAATCAGCGTACTGCCCGCGCCGAGCGTCAGGCCACCGGGCTGGCCCTGCGCGATCACGGCAATACCGGCAAGACTGATTAGCGAACCGAACCATCCCCAACGATTGAACCGCTCACCGAGAAATACGGCCGCCAGCAGCGCGGTGAAAATCGGTAGCGTATTGACGATAAAACTCGCCGCGCCTGGCGCCACCGTTTTCTCGCCGGTATTGAGCAGCGCGTTGTAAAGCGCAATGCCGAGAAAGCCGCACAGTACGAAACGCAGACCGTCGCGCCATGTCGGCAAGCGCGGGCGCCGGTAGGCGAGCCACGCGATCACCAGCAGCGCCGCGGTGGCAAAACGCGCCGCCGCCAATTGCAAAGGCGGCAAACCCTGCAAGCCGATACGAATGAATGGAAAAGCGGACGCCCACGAGACGATGGTGAAGGCGACCGCGCCTGCCGCCAGTAGCGGTTGCCGCGCGGAACGCGGCGATGGGGATGAAGTCAATGTGTTCATGCGCAAATGGTGCCGCGCCGCGAGCTGCTAAGCTAGCGCACAAATGAAAATCGTGATGTGAATATGGCTCACACCTCCTCACCAACGCCACCGGCTTCGTCGGCGCGGCCGCCGCTTGCGAGCCTCGAAACGGTCTGCGCCGTCGCCCGCGAAGGCTCGTTTCTCGCCGCCGCCGAGGTCGCCGGATTGACGCACGGCGCAATCAGCCGGCGGGTCGCCGCGGTCGAAAACTGGCTCGGCATGACCTTGTTCGAACGCCATGCGCGCGGCGTGCGGCTGACGCCGGACGGGCAGCGCTTCGTGGGGCGGATCGAGCAGGCGTTCGGCATCATCGACAGCGCGGCGGATCAGTGGCGCTCGCCGCGCAGCCCGCAGCTGGTCAAGCTGAGCGTGGTGCCCGCATTCGCCAAGCTGTGGTTCTTCGAGCGCCAGGCGGCCTTTGAAAGCGCAGCCCCAGCGCTGCGCATCCAGCTCGATATCGACCATCGCAACGTGGACCTCGCCGGCGGCGAAGCGGATCTGGCGATTCGCTACGGGCGCGGCAGTTGGCGTCAGCTCGAAGTCAAGCCGTTCCTGCCGGAGACGCTCTATCCGGTCGCGCATCCCACGCTTGCCGCGCAACTGGCGAAGCTACGGCATAAACGGGGCGATGCCGCGCTGCTCGATGTGCCGCTGTTGCACGACTCGGATGTGACCGGCTGGCGCGCATGGTTCGACGCGCTCGCTATTCCGTTGAAGCCGCGCGCGCAAGATCGGCGCTTCGAAGACTACACACTGGTGCTAGCCGCCGCCGAAGCGGGACTCGGCGTGGCACTGGCGCGCGTGCCGTTCGCCGACGCGTATCTGCGCAAGAGCGGTCTCGTGCGGGTGAGCCGCCACGAAGTCGCGTCGCCGCTGAAATACTACTTCGTGCATGCGAAGGGCGAGAGCCGCCCCGAAGTACTGGCGCTGATCGAGCGGATGCAAGCGGCGCAGCACGACCTGTCGTAGCGCTTTTCACGCAAGCGCGGCGGTTTTGCGACAATAGCGGCTTTCGCCGCGCCGCCCTGGGCCTGTCGCCGACAATCGCCGGCTCTCGCGGGCATGCGCGCGCCGGCCTTGCCGCCCAATCTGTCCAACCCACCCGACCCTAAGCGGTCTGCTCAATGGCTCTTCCCCACATCGAACTGCTGTATTCCTTCTCCGGCCTGTTCGTCGGCTTTCTTGTCGGACTGACGGGCGTCGGCGGCGGCTCGCTGATGACGCCGATCCTGGTTCTGCTGTTCAACGTGCATCCGGCCACCGCGGTCGGCACCGATCTGCTATATGCGGCCGCCACCAAGGCGACCGGCACGCTGGTGCACGGCCTGAAAGGCTCCGTCGACTGGCAGATCACCCTGCGTCTCGCGGCCGGCAGCGTGCCGGCCGCGACCATCACGCTGATCCTGCTGCATCGTTACGGGATGGACACGCCGGGCGCGAGCCGGCTGATTCAGATCGTGCTCGGCGCCGCCCTGCTGGTGACGGCCGTCGCGCTGATTTTCCGCCCACAACTCGCGGCGCTCGGCGCGCGCCGTCAGCGCGCGCCCAGGCAAGGCCGTACGCTCGCGCTCACCATGCTGACCGGCGCGGTGCTGGGCGTGCTGGTGTCGCTGACGTCGGTGGGAGCGGGCGCGATCGGCGTGACGGTGTTGTTGCTGCTGTATCCGTTACTGCCGACCACGCGCATCGTCGGATCCGATATCGCGCACGCGGTCCCGCTCACGTTGCTGGCGGGCGCGGGGCATTGGCTGCTGAGTTCGATCGACTGGTCGATGCTGTTGTCGCTGCTGGTGGGGTCGTTGCCGGGCATCGCGATCGGCAGCTATCTGTCGTCGCGCGCACCGGAAGCGCTGCTGCGCAACGTGCTCGCCGCTACGCTCACGCTGGTCGGCGTGCGTCTCGTGCTGGCGTGAAGCGGCGGCTTCAATAGTCTGCGTGGGGTGCTGCCAAAAACTCCGACGCACCACGCAGTCTTTACTTAAAAAATCTGCACGTCAGATCGGACTCGAACTGTCTGACCCATTGCCCGTGATGGTCTTGATAGGACTGCGCCCAGCCGCCGCGCCGAATCGTAACGAGGCGCTCATGCGTGACATCGCGCGGATCCGTACGGGCGCTGATGTCGAAATGCGCCGGCGCGAACCCGTGCCGCGCGCACACCAGTTCGAAAGCCGCCCGATCGCCGATCGGTAGATCGGTATAGCGCAAAAGCGTGGTTTCCATGGCGTTGACTCCGGTTCCGCTTGCATCACAGTACGCTTCGGGGCGCGTCAATTGTGTGTCGCAGCGCACAGACGGACCGTTGCCGTGCGGGCGCTCGGCCTGGCACTGACCAGACCCATCATCGCCGCGTCATAAATCATCACCGGGGAAAATAAAGCGCAAAAAAAAGGGCTCCGGTTATTCCGCCGGAACCCTCACGCTGGCATGCACCACGCTCATTCATCACACTCAAACATAGCGACGCTATCGAATCGCTGGCAGCCGGGTGCAGCCTTAAGCGCCTGCCGGCGCTTCATGCACTTCATGCGCTTGTTGCGAGCGCCCATGGCAAGCCGACTATTGCGGCCTGCTCATGGCAGCGGTCTTACTGCTGCATCACGTTCAGCTTGTTCGACACCGACGTCACACCGGCGACGCCCTTGGCCGCTTCGCCGGCAGCGTCGATCTGGCCTTGGTCGGGCACCGTACCCGTCAGGGTCACCGCGCCGCCACGCGCGCGCACGGCGATGTTGGAAACGTCGACGCCTTGCACCTTGCCAATCGCGCTGCGCACCTTGCGACCCAGTTGGGTATTGGCATGCTTGCTGGCCTTGGTGCTTGCAGCCGGCGCCGCGGTCGTGCCTGTTGCATCGCTTGCCTGAGCGTACACATTGCACGCCACCACCATTGCCACGACCGAGCCCAGCGTTTTCAGAAAACCGACCGATTTCATAGTTTCTCTTCTCCTTAGCTACACATTGGACCGCATGCATAAGCGGCTTCGTTACGACTTCCGGCGGCCATGCTTCGCGCGCGGCAAGGCGCGACTCAGCAACGGCCGACTATGGCTGTAACACGATGTGCGAGAGGCGAGAGAGGCCGGCTGAAGTTTGCCGCACAGTTAGTGGCATGCGATGCCACGCATGCAATGCGGTACGGGAGCCGGCAAGCCGCGAAGTCCGCCAGCGCGCCCGGTTCTTGTCTGTCATGCCGGGTCACGCCGCGCAAACGTATGTTCGCGGCAGCGATCGACAATTTAATCTAGCCGCGCCAGAAGCGCAAAGGGTTTAGTCGTACCTCGACGTGCCTGCGGGTTGCCAGGGGGCGTTCAGCGGGTTTTATTCATACGGCGTTCATTCTTTGGGCCGGCGGCGGTTCGTGGGCGACGCTTGGGCAATTCACGGGTGACTCTTGGGCGGTCATTGGCGGCTCTCGGGCGGTCTCGGGCGAGTCCTGGGCGACTCCTGGGCGACTCTGGGCGACTCTTGGGCGGTTCATGGGCGACTCTTTGGCAATTCATGGCCGTTCATCGGCCTTTCACGCGCCGTTCACGATTTGTTACGGGTTTGACGGCGCCCGCCCCGGCCGGACGCCCCGCCGCCGCGCTATTCTCAGGTACCATCGGCGCGACGCGCGTTGCCGCGCGTCTTGTGTGTCCTTCGCGCCGGCCAGCCCGCCATGGCACGAGCGCCTCGCCCCGGTTCGCGCGCCGCAGAGCGCCGCCATCCTGTTCACTTTCGACCGTCGCCGTCACGTCATCTGATGAAGCCAGCCACCGGCCGCAAACCCCCTCCCCGTCTCGTCGCCCGTTTCGTGGCGATCTCCTGGCGCGATCTGGCAGTCTCGTTCGGGCCGATCCTGCTGATCGCCGCCGCGGCGATCTGGGTCGCCGTGCGCCTGATCCAGCCCGCTCCGCCCAGCACCCTGACGATCAGCGCCGGCCCCGAAGGCAGCACCTTCTGGAATGCAGCGCAGAAGTACAAGACGATTCTGGCGCGCAACCGCATCACCCTGAGCGTATTGTCTTCGGAAGGCTCGCTGCAGAATCTCAAGCGTCTCTCCGACCCGAAGTCGAATGTCGATGTCGGCTTCGTGCAGGACGGCGTCGCGCCCGGTCCGGCGAGCCAAGGTCTGATGTCGCTCGGCAGCGTGGCGTACGTGCCGCTGGCGATCTTCTATCACGGGCCGACTGTCACGCGGCTTTCCGAATTTAAGGGCTTGCGCCTCGCGGTCGGCGCGGAAGGCAGCGGCACGCGCGAACTGGCGCTCGCGTTGCTCAAGGCAAACGGCATCGTGCCGGGCAGCGGCCCCACCAAACTGCTGCCGCTCTCGGGCGACGACGCTGCTGACGCGCTCGTCGCCGGCAAAGTCGACGCGGCTTTTCTGGCCGGCGATTCGGCGCAACCGGCGGTAATGGGCAAGCTCTATCGCACGCCGAATGTGCAGTTCTACGATTTCACCCAGGCCGATGCCTACACGCGGCGCTTTCCGTATCTGACGCAGCTCGAAATGCCGATGGGCGCGTTCGACCTCGGCAAGAATCTGCCCTCCGCGCCAATTCATATGGTGGCGCCGACCGCCGAACTGGTGGCGCGCGACTCGCTGCACCCCGCGCTGTCCGATCTGCTGATCGAAGCGGCACGCGAAGTCCACGGCAAGGCGAACATCATGCAGCGCGCCGGTGAATTCCCCGCGCCGCTCGCCCACGATTTCCCGATCAGCGACGACGCCGCCCGTTACTACAAGTCGGGCAAGAGCTTCCTCTACCGGATCCTGCCGTTCTGGCTGGCGAGTCTCGCGGACCGGCTGCTGGTGGTCGTGGTGCCGCTGATCGTGCTGCTGATTCCTGCCCTGCGTCTCGTGCCGGCGCTGTACGCGTGGCGGGTGAAATCGCGCATCTACCGCTGGTACGGCGCGCTGATCGCGATCGAGCGCAGTGCGCTCAGCGAGCATTCGGCTGAAGAACGCGCCGCGCTAATCGAGCGCCTCGATGCGATTGAAGAATCGGTGAACGGCCTGAAAATGCCGCTCGCCTATGCGGACCAGTTCTATGTGCTGCGCGAGCACATCGGCTTCGTGCGCCAGCGGCTCACCCACACCCGCGAGGCTCAGCGCGACGCAGCGGGCGAACCCGGCGAGGGGTCACTGCCGCCTGCTGGAGCGCGTGCTTCAGAAGCCGATGACGCAATAGCTTCCCCTGAAGCGCGAGGCGCCGCCGAGGCCCACGAGCCTCCGGCCGGCCGCCCCGCTTAGGGCCGCGCATCGCCACCGTACTGTCGAGTTCGACGTCCGCCGTGCCGGCCGCCGCGGCCCCAAAAGCATATTGACGGGTGCAAGCGGCGGCTGCACCGCGTAAGATCATTACAATTCCGACGGTTTAGCAGACGACCCGTTCGGAACAGGCAATCCGGGAGAGATTTATGACCGTTGGCATCGACGCCAGGCAACCGCTGTGGTTTTACGATTTTGTCTCGCCGTTCACGTACCTGTTGCTCGAGCAACACGACAAATGGCCGGGCTTCGACTTCGCGTTCGCACCGGTCGTGCTGAACGACCTGTATCGCCACTGGGGCCAGCGGCCCGCTTACAGCGTGCCCGCGAAGCGCACCTTCCTGTATCGCCACGCGCTGTTTCGCGCGGAGCAACTCGGCATTCCGTTCAAGATGCCGCCGGCGCATCCGTTCGACTCCATGAAGCCGCTTCTGCTCGCCACCGCGGCGAAGGGCGACATCAGCTTCGTGCGCGAGATTTTCCGTTTCATCTGGCGTGAAGGCCGCGATCCGTCGAGCGACGCCGCGTTCGCCGAGTTGTGCGCGCGCGTCGGCATGCCGGACGGTCCGGAACTCATCAAGAACGAAGAAGTGAAAGCGCAATTGCAGCGCAACACCGCGGATGCAATCGGCCTGGGCGTCTACGGCGTGCCCACCTTCCGTCTGAACGACCAATTGTTCTGGGGCGAAGACGCATTGCCGATGGTGCTGTATTGCGCACGCACACCGAACTGGCTCGACTCAGGTGAAGTGAAGCGGATCAGTTCACTGCCTTCAGGCATCGCAGACATTTGAGCGAAGGCAAAACGTAATACTCGTGCGAACAGGCATGCCGTTTCAGACGAGATTGCATCAAAAGCGCCGTCCTGATGCCGGCCATACTGCGTCCGCTATGCCGCCGCACGGCAAACGGGCCTAAGGTTATAACCTTTGCGCCTCGCTCTCGCGATCTGGCTCGCGGGCGGCTCCGTACGAGGCTTCCTCCGGATCCGACCTGCCTGCATCGCCTAAACCATGGACGACGACTCCGCCGCCTCCCTCGATATCTGGCTCGTGCGTGTGCTGCGCACGCTGCTTGTCGAGCGCAGCGTCACACAAACCGCACTGCGTCTGAATCAGACCCAGCCCGCGATCAGCACCGCGCTGCGCAAACTGCGCGAGACGCTGAACGACCCGATCCTCGTGCGCGGCAAATCAGGCATGGTGCCGACCGAATACGGCGAATCGTTGCTGGGCTCGGCGCAACGTGTGCTGCGCGAAGTCGATTTCGTGGCAACGCCGCACGGCGACTTCGATCCGGGCCGCTCGCGCCGCACCTTTCGCGTGGCCGCGCCGGATTATCTGAACGACTTCTTCATGCCCACCGTGATCGCGCAGTTCCGCGAGGCGGCGCCGCATGCGCGCCTCGAGATCGATTCGCTCGGCCCGATGCTCGACCATTCGGCCGCGCTCGATGCGGGCGAGCTCGATCTGGTGATCGGCAACTGGCCGAAGCCCGATCCGCGTTTCGAACGCAGCGATCTGTTCTCCGATACGGTGGTGTGCATGATGCGCGCCGATCATCCGCTGACACGCACGCCGATGACGCGCGAAGCGTACCTCGCCGCCCCGCATCTGGCGCCGACGCCATATAGCGGCACGCGCGGCGGCGCGGTCGACATCGGTTTTGCGCGGGCTCGCGCCGAGCGGCGCATCGTCGCCACGCTGCCCTACTTCGGCCTCGTGCCGCAAACGCTGCTGCAATCGGATCTGATCTTCACGACCACACGCCGGTTCGCGGCGCACTATGCGAGCATGCTGCCGCTCGCGGTGGTCGAAGTGCCGATTCCGTTTCCGCGCATCAAGTGCTATCAGCTATGGCATCCGCAGCCGGACCGGCCGAGCGACGTCGGCTGGTTGCGTACGTTGATGTCGCAAGTGTCGGATGAATTGGTCGCGCGGAAAGTGCGGGGCGCGAAGCGAGCGCCGAAAAAGGAAAAGTCGGCCGCGGCGGGTTGAAGGTCGGGTTGAGTCTCGTTTGCTCGGCCCGCTTACACGCTCGCGTAGAGCTTCTGCGTCACTCCTGCTTGCGCCACAGCCTGCCGGGAGCGAACCTGCAGCAGTTCCGCGCACACCGCAACGGCAATCGCCGGCGGTGCCTTGTCGACGATACCGGTCACGCCGATTGGGCAGGTCATCTCCACCAGCCGATCCAGATCCACGCCTCGATCCAGCAGACGACGCTCGAATTTCACGCGCTTGGTCTTCGAGCCGATCATGCCGAAGTAGGTGAAATCGCGTCGCCGCATGATGCGCGCGGCGAGCGAAAAATCGAGCGCGTGATTGTGCGTCATCACCAGAAAATACGCGCCGGGGGGCGCCGTGTCGACGATCGCATCGGGTGTGTCGGTTGCTTCGATCTGTACGTTGGCGGGGGTTTCGTCGGGGAACAGTTCGTCGCGCTCATCGACCCACTGGACGACGCACGGCAAGCTGCCGAGCAGCGTGACGAGCGCATGGCCGACGTGCCCCGCGCCGAACAGCACGATATGCATCGGCGCCGGACGCGGCGCGGGTACGGCGCTGCGCCGGCCGATCTGAACGGAAGAAAAGGCGTTCATCGCGATCATTCCAGTTGGTTTCGATAGTGGCACTACTGCCGAGCCGCCGCGGTCGCTGCCCGCACCGCGCCGACTGCCTTCAGGATTTCCTCGCTGGTCGCGGGCGCGTTCAGCGGCGGATTGACCTTGTGGTCGCCCACGGCCGACACGGCATCGCGCACGGCAAAGAACACCGAGAACGGCAGCAGCAGCGGCGGCTCACCGGTCGCCTTCGAACGATGGATGCTGTCCTCCGCATTGCGGTTCTTGAACAGGCGCACACGGAAATCGGGCGGCGTATCGTTGACGGTCGGAATCTTGTAGGTGGACGGTGCGTGCGTCATCAGTTTGCCGCCGGCGTTCCACCACAGTTCTTCGGTGGTGAGCCAGCCCATGCCCTGAATGAACGCGCCTTCCACCTGGCCGACGTCGAGCGCCGGGTTCAGCGATGCGCCCACGTCATGCAAAGCGTCCGCGCGCAGCACGCGCATTTCGCCGGTCAGTGTATCGATCACCACTTCGGACACGGCGGCGCCGTACGAGTAGTAGTAGAACGGCCGGCCTTGCAGCTTCGATTGATCCCAGTAGAGCTTCGGCGTTGCATAGAAGCCGTCGGACCACAACTGGACACGCGCAAGGTAGGCCTTCGCGATCACTTCTTCGAACGGCACGATTACTTCGCCGACCACCACGCGGTCGTGCGCGAAACGCACTTCCGAGGCGGCCACCTGCCCTGCGCCGAAACGCTCGGCGGCAAAAGCCGACAGACGTTCGCGCAACTGCCGCGCGGCATCTTGCGCAGCCTTGCCGTTCAGGTCCGAACCCGTCGATGCAGCGGTCGCGGACGTATTGGCGATCTTGCTCGTGTCGGTCGCCGTCACGCGGATGCGGTTAAAGCCGAGGCCCAATTCATGAGCTACGACCTGCGCGACCTTGGTGTTCAACCCCTGGCCCATTTCGGTGCCGCCGTGGTTCACCAGCACCGAACCGTCGGTGTAGATATGCACCAGCGCGCCGGCCTGATTGAAGTGGGTCACGTTGAACGCGATGCCGAACTTGACCGGCGTGAGCGCCAGGCCCTTCTTCAGCACTGCGTTGTTCGCGTTGAACTCGTTGATGGCCGCACGACGCGCGCGGTATTCGCTGGTCGCTTCGAGTTCGTCGATCAACTCGTGAATCACGTTGTCTTCGACCACCTGACCATACGGTGTCTGATTGCGCTCGGTCTTGCCGTACAGATTGCGACGGCGCACGTCGAGCGAATCCTCGCCCACCGAACGCGCGACGTTGTCCATGATGTACTCGATCGCGAACGCGCCTTGCGGACCGCCGAAGCCGCGGAACGCGGTGTTCGACTGCGTGTTGGTCTTGCCGCAGAAGCCGTCGATCGTCACGTCGGAGAGCCAGTACGCGTTGTCGAAGTGGCACAGCGCGCGCGTCATCACCGGACCGGACAGGTCGGCGGAGAAACCGCAGCGCGAAGTCATGTCGACGGTGACGCCGTCGATCACGCCCTTGTCGTCGTAGCCCACTTCATACGTGTAGTGGAAATCGTGGCGCTTGCCGGTGACCATCATGTCGTCGTCGCGATCCGGACGCAGTTTGACCGGGCACAGCAGCTTCCATGCAGCGAGCGCCGCGCAGCACGCGAACAGACCCGATTGCGATTCCTTGCCGCCGAAACCGCCGCCCATCCGGCGGCATTCGATCAGCACGTTATGCGATGCCACACCCAACGCGTGCGCGACCAGGTGCTGCATTTCGGTCGGGTGCTGAGTCGAACAATAGACGTGCATGCCGTCATCGTCCTTCGGCACCGCGTACGAAATCTGGCCTTCCAGATAGAACTGTTCCTGGCCGCCGAGCAGCATCTCGCCGGCTTCGCGATGCGCCGCGCGGGCGATCTTCGTACCGGCTTCGCCGCGCGCGAGTTTCATCGGCGGCAAGACGTGCTGGTTCGCGGCGCGGGCCTGTTGCGCGGTGAGAATGGCCGGAAGCTCTTCGTAGACGACTTCGGCGCGGCGCGCAGCGAGGCGCGCAATTTCATGCGAGGTCGCGACCACGATGAAGATCGGCTGGCCGACGTATTGCACCAGGCCGTCGGCGAGAATCGGATCGTCGCCGTGGATGATCGGGCCCACATCGTTGGCGCCGGGGATATCGTCCGCGGTGAAGATCGCGACCACGCCGGGCGTGGCACGCACTTTGTCGAGCGACATCGAGACGATCTTCGCGTGCGCTTTCTGCGACAAACCGAGCGCGGCATGCAGCGTGCCGGCGAGCGTGGGGATGTCGTCGGTGTAAGTGGCGCGGCCGCTCACGTGCAGATGCGCGGACTCGTGCGGACGCGAGATGTGGACCTGGGTAAAGTCGTCGAAATCCTGAAGGTCTTTCAGGAACGGTTCTGCTTGCTGATTCATTGTTGTGTTCTCCGTATCCTTCTAAGAAGACGCCGGGCCGCCCCAAGCTTTCCGATCCCCCTCGGGGGCCTCGCGCATAGCGCCAGGGTTGGGGCCGCTCTGCTGCGTCTCACGCGTTCGCGCTGGCCGGGGCGCAAGCGGCGGCAACGGCACGAACATCCAGCGCGCTCTTGGGCAGCGGATTGTTCGGACGCGTTTCGAGCCAGAAGCGGTACAGCGTGTTCTTCGCCGCTTCGAGGCGATAGTTGCTGGTCGCGCGCATGTCGGACAGCGGCGCGTAGTCGTTGCCGAGCGCGAGCATCGCGGCCTGCGCGGTGGCTTCGTGCCATTCGGCATCGCGCAGCACGGCTTCGGCGTGCGTCGCGCGCTTCGAGGTGGCGGCCATGCCGCCGAACGCGATGCGTGGCTCGCGGATCACGTTGCCGTCGGCGATAAAGGAGAACGCGGCGCACACGGCCGAGATGTCCGAGTCGAAACGCTTCGACAGCTTGTAGGTGCGGAATTGCAGATTCTTGCGCGCGCCGGTGCGCGTCGGCACCTTGAGGCCGACGACGAACTCGTGCTCTGCCATGTCCTTCTTCTGATACGCGAGGTACAGATCCTCGAGCGGCATTTCGCGTTCGATCTCGCCGCCGCGCACGATCACATGCGCACCGAGGGCGATCAGGCCAGGCATCGAATCGCCGATTGGTGAGCCATTGGCGATGTTGCCGCCGAGCGTGCCGGCATTGCGAATCGGCAGCGACGCGAAGCGTTGCCACATTTCGTTGAGTTCCGGGTACTGCTTCGCGATTTCCGCGTACGCCCTTTCGACGGTCACGCCCGCGCCGATCTCGATCCAGTCGTCATTCGTTTCGAGCTTTTGCAGTGCGGCGATCTGGCCGACGTAGACGATGTTGCCCAACTCACGCATCAGCTTGGTGACCCACAGGCCGATGTCCGTGCTGCCGGCGAGGATGCGGGTAGCCGGTTCGGCTTCCTTGATTTTCGCGAGGGCGTCGACGGTGCGCGGCGCGGCGAATTGCTGGCCGGCATGCTGGTAGTGGAACGTGTCCTGGCGTTCGAGCGTGGCGAGCGTTTTCGACAGCGCTTCGATATTGACCGGAGCTTTCGGCGCGGGCGCTTCGAACATCCGCACTGCTGCGTCGACGATCGGACGATAGCCAGTGCAACGGCACAGATTGCCGGTCAGCGCGTTGCTGATCGTCTCGCGCGACGGTACGGTCTTGTTCGCGCAGCTGTGTTCGTGGCCGTGCTTTTCGTACAGCGACCACATCGACATCACGAAGCCCGGCGTGCAGAAACCGCACTGCGAACCGTGGCATTCGACCATCGCTTCCTGCACCGGATGCAGCGAGCCGTCCGGCTGACGCAGGTCTTCGACGGTGAAGAGGGCTTTGCCGTCCAGCGTCGGCACGAACTGGATGCAGGCATTCACCGCCTTGAAGTCGACGCCGCCCGCCGCGTTGCGCTCGCCGATCACGACCGTGCATGCGCCGCAGTCGCCTTCGGCGCACCCTTCCTTGGTGCCGGTGCAATGTACGTCCTCGCGCAGATACTGCAGGACGGTGCGGGTCACGGGCGCGTCGTTGATCTCGCGGATCGCGTTGCGGTGATAGAAGCGAATCGGCTCAGTCATGTCTCGTTACTCTCGAATGTTCTGTGTCCGTGGGGACGTGCTGCGATGATGGTTCGAAAACTATCACCGTCAATAAATACAACCCATAGCAGGTACCACATGCGGGACATATCCGCTAGACGATATCGAGATGGGTTTGAGGGTTGGTTGACTTATGTTGACGTGGCTGTTTTGCCATATTTTTTTTAAAACTATATCTTTATTGCCATGAACGGTCCTATTCTGTTCATACGCTGCACATGGAAAGACCGTTCATGAAGGGAGAAAATGAACCACTATATGACTCCGGCACCTTTTTTTCGCCAGCGAAATTATTAAGCAATCCCTGCAAGAGAATCGGTTCCATGGGAAAATCACGCCTTCCCGCCGTTTTCAAGTCTCGTTTTCCCCATGTCCACCGACTCAGCGACACCTCGCAGCGAATTTGCGACGACCATGCAGATCATTCCGGTCGTCTTTTTTACGTTTCTTTGCTACCTGACGATCGGCATTCCGCTCGCGGTGCTGCCCGGCTACGTCCACGACGACCTGGGTTACAGCGCGATCCTCGCGGGCGCGGCAATCAGCGTGCAGTATCTGGCGACCTTGGCATCGCGGCCGCTGGCTGGGCGCTCGGCGGATACGTTGGGGCCGAAGCGGACGGTGACGATCGGCTTGCTGGGTTGCGGCGCGAGCGGGGTTTTGTTGCTGCTGGCTGTGTTGTGTGGGCGTTGGCCGGTGGTGAGTTTGGGGTTGCTGGTGTGCAGCCGTCTTGTGCTCGGGTTCGGCGAAAGCCTGTGCGGGACGGGCGCGATTCTGTGGGGCATTGGGCGGGTGGGCACGAGCAACAATGCGCGGGTGATTTCGTGGAACGGTATCGCGACTTATGGCGCGCTCGCGATTGGCGCGCCGCTTGGGGTCGCGATTACGCACTCAGTCGGATTTGCCGCGGTGGGCATTCTGGTGGTTTTGCTGGGGGCGCTTGGGTTTTATCTGGCGCGGCCTATAGCGCCGGTGCCGATCGTGCATGGCGAGCGGATGTCGTATAGGAGCGTGTTTACGCGGGTGTTGCCGCATGGGATTGGGTTGGCGTTGGGGTCGGCTGGGTTTGGGTCGATTGCGACGTTTATTACGCTGTTTTATGCGGCGCGGCATTGGCCTAATGCGGCTTTGTCGTTGACTGTTTTTGGCACGCTGTTTATCGGCGCGCGGTTGTTGTTTGCTAATACGATTAAGGCTTATGGTGGGTTTCGGGTTGCGATTGCTTCGTTTTCGCTTGAATGTGCGGGATTGTTGATGTTGTGGTTGGCGCCTGAGCCGCATATTGCTCTTGCTGGGGCGGCGTTGACGGGGTTTGGGTTTGCTTTGGTGTTTCCGGCGCTTGGGGTTGAAGCGGTTGGGCTTGTGCCGCCTGCTAGCCGTGGTGCGGCTTTGTCGGCCTATTCTGTGTTTCTTGATCTCTCGCTGGGGATTACCGGGCCGTTGGCTGGGTATATCGCGGGGGAGTTCGGCTATGCGCAGGTGTTTCTTTTTGCAGCAGTGGCTTCCGCGCTGGGAGTCGTGTTGTCGACCATGATGTATTTGCGCAATTCGCGGGCGCCGAATGCGCCTGCGGCGACTTGACCTTTTTTGCCTGCTCGGCGCAGTTTGTCTGCACGCCTGCGGCGTTGGGCATTGCTTGAGTTGGTTGCCTGCGCGGCGTTTTTTGGTTGTATGCCTACGGCGTTGGCCTTTCCTTGAATTGTTATTGGTCTATTAGCGTTGCCCCTGTGCGGGGCGGCACCTACTTCTCTTTGCCGGCTGCAAAGAGAAGTAGGCAAGAGAAAGCAGCTCAAACCGCCAACCCTTAAGCGGGTCCCCCGCACAGTCGCGGTAGTGGTGCATCTGGAGTCTGCGTTCTCGCACATTCGGCGTGAGTGACACAGCCGTCATACTTCCGGCGACGCTGCGCGCGCCGAAGGACGCTTCAAAAACCGACCACCACGCTTTTGCACTCACGCTGCATTCGGCGCGGTAAATCAGCGTGTATCGCTTCTTCGCCTCTGTCGATCTCCTCGCTTGCCGCTGCGCTTGGGCGCATCGCCGAGGCAAAACGCATGTCCCCCACCACGCGCAAACGAAGCCCCCTGGTTTCCCATGCAAACCCATCCGCGACGCACGCAGTGCGGAGTGGGAGCTGATGAGCCCTTTGTCACTCGCGCCGAATGTGCGAGGGCACGGATTCCAGATGCACCACTACCGCAACGGTGCGGGGGACCCGCTTATGCGCTGGCGGTGTGAGCGGCGGCAAAGAAAGTAAGTGCCGCCCCGCACAGGGACGACGCTAATAAACCAATAAGAAATCAAGGAAAGGCCAACGCCGTAGGCAAACAAACACCCTCCGCCAAAGGCCAAAAACCTCACCTCCCTTCCGACAACCCCCGCTCAAGCGCCGCCACACCAGCCGGCAACTCAACCTTAACCCCCAGATCCACCATCGTCCGCCCAAGCGCATGCAAGGTTCGAAACAGGTTGTGCTCCCGGCACTGCTCACCCATCTGCCCAATCCGAACGATCGGCAAACCAAACGACCCCGAGATTTCCACCTGATGATGCCGCGAGATATGCCCACAGATATCGGCAGAACTCAGCCGCTCCGGCACGACGATACCGACCACCGAATTCAAACGGCAAGGCGCCGGCGCATAGAGCTGCAAGCCTAACGCAGTAATCCCCGCCTGAAGCGCCACCGAGCACTTCAAATGGCGCGCAAAGCGCTTCTCCAGCGTCTCGGCACAAACCAACCGTAAAGCCTCGTGCAAGGCCAACACACCCGACACCGGCGCCGTGTAGTGATAGCCCGCGTTATGCCAGAAATTTTCCGCCAGCGACGCATCAAGGCACCAATGCGCATTCGGCGCCGTGCGCCCCTTCACGCGCGCCCATGCCTCATCCGAAAACGCGATTAGCGAGACACCCGGGATCGAAGACAATCCCTTCTGCCCACCCGTAATCACCGCATCGATACCCCACGCGTCCATCTCCAGCGGCATCGTACTCAGCGTACACACCGCATCGACGATGACCAGCGCGCCAGCGGCTTTCGCGAGCGCCGCGATGTCCTTCAACTGATGGTTCCACACGGTGTTGGACGTCTCGCCCTGCACGATCGTCACGATCTCCGGCCGCTCGCGGCGGATCGCTTCAGCCACGCTTTCGAGCCTCGCTACCGTACCGTCTTCGACATCCAGCGTGCTCACCCGCGCACCCACGCGCCGGCCCATCTCCGCCATCCGTTCGCTGAAAAAGCCGTTCTTGATGCTCAGCACCCGCGTGCCTTCCCACGCGAGATTGGAGATCGCCATTTCCATCGCGGCCGAACCCGGACCGGCCACGCCCAGCACCCACTTCGAATTCGTCTGGAAGACGTAGCGCGCCATGGTCTTCACCTGGCCGATCACCTTCACCATCGTGCTGCCGAGGTGATTAATCACCACCGTATTGGCCTTGGCTACCGCCGCGGGAATCGGCACGGGGCCGGCGCCCATCATCAGTAACGGTTCTTCGGGAAGAATGGCGTCGAGCGATTCGACAACCGGACAAGGCACTGCCGTGGAAACAGCGGAAGCGGAGGGAGTGGATGAAGTCGGCATGATCTGTACGTGAATGTCAGGGCGCAAAGGAACAAGCGGCCCCGCCAGCAATGACACTGGCGGGGCCGTTCGTCCGATCATTCACCGATCTGCGCGATTGCGCAAGGATTTTGTCACTTCACCTTGGTCTTATCGAGCTTCTTGCCGGTTGCCGCGTTATACCGCTCGACATATTCCTCGATCAGCTTGCGCATTGCGCGGCCGATCTGCCGATAGTCCGATTCGTTCAGATTAGCCAGCGACACCCGTCCCGACGGATGCTGCGTACCGAAACCACGTCCCGGCAGCAACACCACACGCGCTTCACGCGCAAGGCGGAATAGCAACTCGGACGGCTCGGTGTTCTTCAGCAGCCAGTCGACGAACTCGCGCCCGAACATCCGCTCGCCGAGAAACTCGATGTCGAGAATCGTGTAGTAGTCGACCTGGTTCGGATCGTCGTCCTCGAACGTAATGCCGACCTCCTCGTACAGCGCCTGCTTGCGTTTGCGGATCAGGCGCTTCAACGCGTTCTTGTACGCGTCAGGCGTGTCCATCAGCGAGAACAACGAGAACAGCACCATCTGCACCTGCTGCGGCGTCGACAAACCAGCCGTGTGATTCAACGCGACGGTGCGGCTGTCGGCGACCAGGCGGTCGATGAACTTCAGCTTGTCCGGTTCGGTCGTGATCGATTCATAACGCTCGTGCAACTGTTTCTTCTGTTCTTTCGGCAGTTCGCCGATCAGCTTGTCGAGCACGTTGTCGCGATGCGTCGCGATTGTGCCGAGGCGCCAGCCGGTCGCGCCGAAATACTTCGAGTACGAGTACACGAGGATCGTGTTCTTCGGCGCGAGCGCGAACAGCGAGACGAAATCGTCGGCGAAGGTGCCGTACACGTCGTCGGTCAACAGAATCAGATCGGGCCTTTCCTTGACGATCTCGGCGATGTATTGAAGGCTCTCGTCGTTGATCTTCACCGAAGGCGGGTTGCTCGGATTCACGAGGAAGAACGCCTTCACCTTCGGATCGCGCAGCTTGTCGAGTTCCTTCTTCGAATACTGCCAGCCGCTTTCAACCGTGGCTTCGAGGTTGACCACGTTCAGCTGATAGTCGTTGAGACGCGGAATTTCAATGTACGGCGTGAAGATCGGCAAGCCGAGCGCAATCGTGTCACCCGGCTTGATCAGGTGATTCTCGCGCATCGTGTTGAAGATATACGTCATCGCCGCCGTGCCGCCTTCCACGGCGAACACGTCGAATTCGCCGACGAACGGATGGTTGCCGATCATCTCCTTACGCAGATATTGCCCGACAATCAGTTCGGACAACTTGAGCATCCGGTCCGGCACCGGATAGTTCGAGGCGAGAATGCCCTCGCACATTTCATAGAGGAAGTCGCCCGCGGACAATCCGAGCTGATCGCGCACATACGAGATCGCGCCGCGCAGAAAGTCGATGCCGGGCACGCCCTTGTTTTCGCGCAGGAACAGATCGAAGCGCTCCGTGAGCCCGTCACGGCGCGGGAAACCGCCGACACCCTCGGGCATGAACGCAAACGAACGCTCCGACTCGCGCATTGCAAAGAGACCAAGCTGCCAGAAGCCGTGGCGCGGAATCGTTGCGAGGAAGTTCGGGTTGCCGCGGCCGGCGTTGAGCATCGATGCATTGGCGGCACGCTCTACTGCGCCGCCGCCGGCGGCCTTGATCAGTTCGTCCTTGAGTTCGAACGGGCTAAGCGCTGCAAAGCCGGCTTGAGCCATGTCGCCTTGTTTCTTGCCGCTTTTCTCTTTTGCCATGATGCGTTCTCCAATGTGCAAGTGAATGACGCCGGCGTCGCGAATGATCGTTTAGTTGCCGCCGGCGTAAGAGAGATCGATAGATGCGTGTCCTAAACCAGGCTAAACCGGGCTACACCAGTCCGACTACGAGCGGCCCGAGCAGCGTCAACGCGACGTTTGCAATCGCATAGGTAATCGCAAATGGAACAGTCGGCACGGCGCTTTCGGCTTTGTCCAGCACGCCGCCAAATGCAGGATTGGCACTGCGTGAACCGGTCAGCGCGCCGGCCAGGATGGCCGCGTTGTTGTAGCGCAGCACGTAACGGCCGAACAGCATGGTCAGCACCAGCGGCACCACGGTGACGACCGCCCCGAGCAGGAAGATCGTCATGCCGCTCTGCTTGACGGTCACCACGGCTTGCAAGCCCGAATTCAAACCCACCACCGCGACGAACGCCGCCAGACCGAAGTCCTTCAGCAACTGCGAAGCCGCGGACGGCATCGCGCCGTACATCGGATGCTTGCCGCGCATCCAGCCGAACAGCAGGCCGGCCAGCAGACAGCCACCGCCGGAACCGAGCGTGAGCGGAACGCCGCCCACGTCGACGACGATCAGGCCGATCAGCAGACCCAGCACGATGCCGACGCCCATATAAATGAAGTCGGTCTTGTTGCTGTACGGCAGCTCGTAGCCGGCTGCATCGACGGCGCGCTTGGTGTCTTTCGGCGAACCGTAGAAGGTGATGACGTCGCCGTGTTCGAGCTTGGTCTCGGGCAGGATCGGCAGCGGCTGGCCGGCACGCGAGGCGCTCTGGATATAGACGCCGTGGCGCAGGTCGCGATCCACGACTTCGCGTGCGGCGGCGATCGTCGTGTGATTCATGCCTTTGCGTGTGAACACGCCGTCGCGGGTCTGCATCACGACGCCAATGTCCTCGACGTTGGCGATCTCGTTGCCGTTCGCGCCGAATGCGACCACCGCTTCACGGCGGCCCACCACCAGCACTTCGTCGTTGAGTTGCAACGCCAGATCGGGCGTCGGCTCGAGGGCCTTACCGTCGCGCTTGATCCGCTCGATCGTCAACAGGTCCTGATGCTGGGTCTCGACTGCCTTGACCGTTTTCCCGGCGCTGACATCGATCTTGTACGCACGTCCCACCAGTTCGGGCAACGCACGAATTTGCCCGGCCCCGAGCGAGGGCGAACCGGCGGACAATTCGCGCTCCGCTTCGATCGACGCATCTCGCAAGCTTTGCCCCATGAACTTCGGCAGGATATTCACGCAGACGATGATCGCGCCGAGCGAGCCGAACACATAGGTCACCGCATAGGCGATCGCCACGTCGGATTGCAGCGACTTGACCTGATCGGCGGGCAAACCGAGACGCGCGATGGCGTCGCCGGCCGTGCCGATGATCGCCGACTGCGTCAGCGCACCGCCCGCGAGTCCGGCTGCGAGACCTTTGTTCAGATGGAATAGCTTCGCGCATACCACCACGGTAATCAGCGCGGTGACCGCGAGAAAGATCGCCATGGCGATCTCGCGCAGCGTCTTGCGGTTCAACGAGTTGAAGAAGCCCGGCCCGGAGTCATAGCCGACCGCGTAAATGAACACGGCGAACATCACCGATTTCACGCCGTTGTCGATCGTCACGCCCGCTTGACTGATCACGACCGCGGCCAGCAATGAACCGCCTACGCCGCCCAACTGGAACTTACCGAAGTTGATCTGCCCGATGAAGTAACCGGCTGCTAACGACAAAAACAGCGCGATCTCCGGTGATTTCTGAAGAATGTGATGTAGCCAGTCCATCGTGCCCTCGCTGGATAGTTTGAGATACTGAGTACTGGATGCTGCATGTCCACGCGGATTTCGTGTCGATGTCCGCGTGCCGTGTCGGCTGCGCGCGGCGTGGTGCACCGCGCGCAGCCCATCTGGCCGCCTAGCCGAATTTCCCGGCGAGACCGACGACAACCGGCCCCATCAACGGCAACAGAATGTTCGAGAGTGCATAGGTGATCGTGTAGCCGATCACGGGCGTCGAGTTGCCGGTCACGCCGACCAGCGCGCTGACCGCCGGCGTGCTGCATTGCTGACCGGCAATGGCGCCGAGCAGCATGGGCGCCTCGAGCTTGAGAAACACGCGGCCGATCCAGAGCGACAGCAAGCCGGGCACGAGCACCATCAGAATGCCGGCGACGGGCAGCGCCAAACCGTATTCGCGCACCAGCTTGATGGCATCGGGTCCCGCCGACAGCCCGACGGCGGCAATGAAGGTGGCAAGGCCGAAGTCCTTGAGAATTTGCGCGGCGGCCGAAGGCAACGAACCGACTAATGGATAGCGCGAACGGATCCAGCCGAACAGCAGCCCCGACAGCAGACATCCGCCGCCCGTGCCGAGCGCGATCGACACACCACCGATGCGTCCGCCGAGATGGCCAATCGCCATGCCGACCAGCACGCCCAGGCCGAGATAAACGAAGTCGGTTTTCTGGGTCGCGGCAAGTACGTAGCCCAGATGCCGCGCGCCGCGCGTGACGTCGGCCTTCGCGCCCACCAGCGTCAGCACGTCGCCGCGATTGAGTTCGGTGCCGGGCAGCGCGGGCACCGTGGTTTCGAGCCGCGTGACGGCCGCGATATAAACGCCGCGCCCTTCTTCCGGCTTGGCCCGTTCGCGTAGCTGCGCGACCGTCAGACCGTGCGCCTCGCTGCGCGTCAGCACGACGTCGAGCTTCTCCGCCACGAGCTGGCCGAAGCCGGCGTCCGCCACTTCTTCGCCGAGGCTGGCAGCCGCGGCTACGATCGCTTCGCGCCGCCCGGCCACGAGAATCAGGTCGCCGGCGCTCAACACCAGGTGCGGCTCGACCGGCACGTCGGCTCCGTTGCGCCGAAGCCGCTCAATCGTCAGATTAAAACCGTGCTGCTGTTCGAGCGTAAAGATCGTCGAGCCGGCCGCCATGCCGACCCGGAATGCGCGGCCCACGAGCGCCGGCGCCGCGGCGCGCTGACCTTCGCCGAATGCACTGTCACCGCCGAGCTTGTGCCACACGCGCTCAGCTTCTTCGCGCAAATTGATGCGCAGCAGCAGCGGCGCGAACTGGCTCGTGAACAGGACGATGGTGATCAGGCCGAACAGATAGCTCACGCTGTACGCGGTCACGATGTTGGCCTGCAGACGCACTGTCTCCGCGTCGCTGAAACCGAGCTTAGCAATGGCCTCCGAAGCCGTGCCGATCACAGCCGACTCCGTCGCGGCGCCGGCCAGCAAGCCGGCCGCCGTGCCGGCGTCGAGCCGCATCGCGAAGACCGCGATCATGATCAGCACCAGCACCGAGACGATCTCGACCACCGACAGCAAGCCATAACGCCAGCCCCGGCCAATGTTGGCAAAGAACTGCGGTCCGCCGGTAAAGCCCAGCGCAAAAATGAACAGCGCAAAGGCGATGTTCTTCAGATCGGGGGCGAGCCGCGCGCCCGTCTGACCCAATAGCAAGGCCACGATCAACGTCCCGCAGACGCCGCCGAGTTGAATTGGCCCCACGCGAAACGACCAATGAAATATCCGATTGCAAGGCTTGCGAACAGCGCGATCTCCGGTTGAGATTTCAGCAATTCACCGATCATGTTGGCTCGCCGATTTGCGGTTTATTAGCAGAAAGCTGAACAAATCTCTCTGGAATTTGAAAATGAATTCAATCCGGGTCGCGACGACTCAGATATTACTCACCCGGCATAAGCAGATTCCATTGAATGGAAACTTTATGGCATTGGCATGACGCTTCCGGCGTCAAATAGGATATGCCGCACTGCAGCGACAACAGAGAAATGCTTTTTAGCAAGCTCAACAGTCACGCTGTTCCTCGCGAGGTTTGCCCGACGTTCTGAAAACCACATACTTTGCTGATGGTTCATTCTTCTACCGCACGAAGGTGCTTTTTTGAGACGTCTTTTTTAATAATTATTGTAGTTCGCCATGCCTGTCAATATTATTTTCAATTACGACCCTTTTTGCTTCGCAAAACATGATCTTTAGTAAAGGTCGGAATCATTTTCGAACTGCGCATCGCAAACGGTGGTCATTCGCATAAAAGGGCCGATATACTGACCTGCCTCCATGCGGCGCCGCGAATGAATCGAAATTGCCGCGCCGGCATGCTTCCTTCCGGAGCCACTCATGCGCATGGTCCTGTTCAGCAGCCGTCAGTACGATCGCGACACGTTCGCCGAGGCCAACGGCAACCATTGCTTTGAACTGCACTTCCAGGAATCGCACCTCGATGGCGAAACCGCGATCCTCGCGCAAGGCTATGAAGTGGTCTGCCCATTCGTCAACGACAACGTCGATGCCGCCGTTCTGGAGCGTCTCCACGCAGGCGGCACGCGCATGATCGCGCTGCGTTCGGCGGGCTTCAATCACGTCGACCTCGCCGCAGCCGAACGTCTCGGCGTGTCCGTTGCACGGGTGCCGGCCTACTCGCCGCACGCGGTCGCCGAACATGCGGTCGGTCTGATTCTGGCGCTGAACCGGCGCTTGCCGCGCGCGGCCGCGCGCACACGTGAAGGCGATTTTTCGCTGCATGGGCTGCTCGGCTTCGACCTCCACGGCAAGACGGCGGGCGTGGTCGGCACCGGTATGATCGGCCGCGTGTTCGGCCGCATCATGGCGGGCTTCGGCATGCAGGTGCTCGCCCATGATCCCGGCACGCCGGCCGACGACCTGCTCGCGCTCGGCGCGCGCTATGTGCCGC
The DNA here is from genome assembly GCF_046025895.1 of Paraburkholderia sp. RL17-337-BIB-A. NCBI lineage: Bacteria > Pseudomonadati > Pseudomonadota > Betaproteobacteria > Burkholderiales > Burkholderiaceae > Paraburkholderia > Paraburkholderia sp. RL17-337-BIB-A. The sequence goes on from NZ_JARESY010000001.1 coordinate 3,818,876, forward strand.
TCGATACGCTACTGGCTGAAAGCGATGTTGTCAGCCTGCATTGTCCGTTAGTGCCTGGCACGTACCATCTGATCGACGGGCCCGCGCTCGCGAAGATGAAGCGTGGCGCAATGCTGATCAACACCGGCCGCGGCGGCCTTGTCGAAAGCAATGCGCTGATCGGGGCGTTGAAGGACGGCCAGCTCGGCCATCTCGGGCTCGACGTGTATGAGGAAGAAGGCGGCCTGTTTTTCGAGGACCACTCGAATTTGCCGCTCCAGGACGACGTGCTCGCACGCCTGTTGATGTTCCCGAACGTAATCGTCACGGCGCATCAGGCATTCTTCACGCGCGAGGCGATGAACGAGATCGCGCAGACCACGCTCGATAACGTCGCGGCATGGCAGGCCGGCACGCCGCGCAATGTGGTGCACGCGCGCGGCTAGCCGGGCGGGCTGTCGCCGGCCACCGCATCCGCCGCGCCGTCTACCGTGGTCGGGCGGATCGCCGTGCGGGCGTCGTCCGCTGCGCCGCACATCGCACGCAGCAAGGCCGCCTCGCGTTCGTGTACTTCCACCGGAAACCAGCGCGCCCCCGCGTCGGCCAGATAACGCGCGCGATGCTGCCCGTTGCGAAACGCCACCACGCCCTCGCGCTCGAAACCGAACCAGCCCAACAGACCCGGCGCGCGACGTGTCGAGATCGTCACGTACGGCATCTGCGGAGTGCGCGAATTGTCTGGATCGAGAAATTCGCGGATACCGCGCACCTTGCCCGAATGCCATTCGGCGACCGGCTTCAACACATAATCGGTGTTGTCGCGATCCGCGCATTCCAGCAGCTTGCGCACGTCGACCAGAACGACATGATGCCGCGTGCCGTCGGTGACGAAGACGCGTTTCAGGCGCACATGGTCGTACCATGGATGCTCGTGCAGGGGCACGGTCCAGATCGTCTCGGCACACGCCGGCGCGGCTGCGGATGATGAATTGGTCAAGGGCAAAGGCAGGCTCGATACGCGGGCTAAAAAACGCCAGCACGTTAGAAGTGCACTTACGCTACGAGCCGATTGTGAAAGATGCATGACAACCAATGGTATTAATCGCACTGCATGAGCACCCGGCGCGAGTGACCGGACGCGAACCTTTACGGACACAACGATGATAGCCACGCAAAATTTGAATGACCATGTGCGTATCGAGTCCAACTCGGACATTGGCGTCGCCACCATCGTGCTCGACCGTCCCACGCGGCGCAATGCCGTCGACCGTCCTACCGCGGAAGCGCTGAGCGCCGCCTTCCGCCGCTTCGAAGCGGAACCGGCATGGCGCGCGGCGGTGCTGTTCGGCGCGGGCGGCACCTTCTGCGCCGGCGCGGACCTCACCGCGCTCGCCGACGAGACCCGCCGCAATGAACTGCACGCCGACGGCAGCGGTCCCGGTCCAATGGGACCCACGCGCATGTGTTTCAGCAAACCGGTGATCGCCGCGATTGCCGGCTATGCGGTCGCGGGCGGTCTCGAACTGGCCGCGATGTGCGATCTGCGCGTTGTCGAAGAAGACGTCGTGCTCGGTGTGTTCTGCCGGCGCGTCGGGATTCCGCTGATCGATGGCGGCACGATCCGCTTGCCGCGTCTGATCGGGCTGTCGCGCGCGCTCGACCTGATTTTGACTGGTCGCGCGGTAGCGGCGCAGGAAGCGCTCGCCTTCGGGCTCGCCAACCGTGTCGTGCCTAGGGGCGAAGCACGCAGCGGCTGAACGACTGGCCGCCGAGTTGGCAGCCTTGCCGCAGGCGGCGCTGCTGGCGGACCGCCACTCCGCGTTGGAAAACAGCACGCTCGATGATCTCGCCCTGGCGTTGCAGCGTGAAGGCGCTGGCGGCTATCAGGCGGTATTCGACGAGGGCGTTGCAGGCGCCGCACGTTTCGCCGAAGGCGCCGGCCGTCATGGCAACACCCTCAAGTCAGACGAAAGCACGCAGTAAGACAGCGCCGTTCCGCGAGCAGAGGGAACGGCAAGGCGGCACGGCAAAAAGCGCCCTCCGTATGTGCTTTCAAACAACAACATCCGCCGCGACGCTCAGCAAGGCTGTTTTGACTTAGGTAGAATCCCCTACTGCTTTCCCCTCGCATCGCGCATGCGTTCTCGCCCCGAAAACGCGCGCCTGCCGCACGACGCTTCCCGTCGCGCCGATCACACTCCGTCATCATGCCTTTACCCCTGCTCGCCCTTGCCGTTGCCGCTTTTGGAATCGGTACCACTGAATTCGTGATCATGGGATTGCTGCCCGATGTCGCGCGCGATCTGTCCGTGTCTATTCCGGCGGCCGGCATGCTGGTGTCGGCTTATGCGCTCGGCGTCACCATCGGCGCGCCGATCGTCGCGATCGCCGTGGCCAACATGCCGCGCAAGAAGGCGCTGATGAGCCTGATCGGTGTCTTTATCGTCGGCAATCTGCTGTGCGCGATCGCGCCGGGCTACGCGGTGTTGATTGCCGCGCGCATCGTCACGGCGTTTTGCCATGGCGCGTTCTTCGGCATCGGTTCGGTGGTCGCGGCAGGACTCGTCGCACCGAATCGCCGCGCGCAAGCCATCGCGTTGATGTTCACCGGCTTGACGCTCGCCAACGTGCTTGGCGTGCCGCTCGGTACCGCGCTCGGCCAGGCGGTGGGCTGGCGCGCCACCTTCTGGGCGGTCACCGGCATCGGCATTCTCGCGGCGGGCGCGCTCGCGGTATGCCTGCCGGCGAAGATCGAGATGCAGAAAGCGAGCCTCGTCCGCGAATTCAGCGTGCTGAAAAACCCGCAAGTGCTGATGGTGCTTGGCATCAGCGTGCTGGCGTCGGCCAGCCTGTTTTCCACCTTCACGTACATCACGCCGATTCTCGAAGACGTCAGCGGTTTCACGCCGCATGCCGTCACGTTCGTGCTGTTGCTGTTCGGCCTCGGCTTGACGGTGGGCAGCACGCTCGGCGGCAAGCTCGCGGACTGGCGGCTGATGCCCTCGCTGGTTGCGTTTCTGCTGGCTATCGTCGTGATCCTGACGATTTTCGCCGGCACGATGCACGCTGAAATCCCGGCCATGATCACGATCTTCGTGTGGGGCATTCTGGCCTTCGCGATCGTGCCGCCGCTGCAAATGCTGATCGTCGACCGCGCGAGCCATGCGCCGAATCTGGCATCGACCTTGAATCAAGGCGCGTTCAATCTCGGCAATGCAACGGGTGCCTGGCTCGGCGGCATGGCGATCGGCGCGGGCGCACCGCTTACCATGCTGCCGTGGGTCGGCGTGGCGACTTCGATCGGCGCGCTGCTGCTGACGTTGTGGTCGGTGTCGATCGACCGGCGCGCGCAACGGATGGCGGTGGCGGGGTAAGTACGAATGACCCGCGGCCGTAGTAGCATCTCGGCCGATGAAAGTCATCTTCACCCGCGATTTCCTTGCGCTGATCCTGAGCGTCGCCGTCGTCGGACTTGGCAGCGGCGCCACGCTTCCCCTCACCGCCCTCGCGCTGACGCAAGCCGGCTATGGCACCGATGTGGTCGGCCTGCTGACCGCCGCGCAAGCAGGCGGCGGCCTGATCGTCGTGCCGATCGCCGGCTGGATCGCGGCGCGCTTTGGCGGCCGCCAGGTGATTGTCAGCGCAGTGCTGGTGGTTGCGCTTGCCACCGCGTCAATGCAACTCACCTCGAGCCTGTGGCTATGGGCAATGTTGCGCATACTCTGCGGCGCGGCGCTGATGCTGCTCTTCACAATCGGCGAAGCATGGGTCAACCAGCTCGCCGACGACGCCACGCGCGGCCGCGTCGTCGCGATTTACGCAACCAACTTCACGCTGTTCCAGATGTCGGGCCCGGTGCTGGTGAGCCAGATCACCGACTACACGCACTGGCGCTTCCTGATTTGCGGCGCGATCTTCCTGTTAGCCTTGCCGGCGCTCGCGAGCATCCGCAAGACGCCGCAAGCGTCGGAGGATGAACACGCGGCGCATGGCAGCTGGCGTCATGTGCTGCCGCAGATGCCGGCGCTAGTCATCGGCACCGGCTTCTTCGCGTTGTTCGACACCATCGCGCTGTCGCTGCTGCCGCTCTTCGCGATGGCGCACGGAATGACGAGCGAGCTGGCCGTGCTGTTCGCGTCGGCCCTCCTGCTCGGTGACACGACAATGCAATTTCCGATTGGCTGGCTCGCGGATCGGCTCGGGCGTGAACGTGTGCATGTTGGCTGCGGTGTGATCGTCGCGCTGCTGCTGCCGTTGCTGCCTTGGGCGATCACTTCGCCGTGGCTGTGCTGGCCTCTACTCTTTGTACTCGGTGCCGCGGCCGGCGCGATCTACACTTTGTCGCTGGTTGCTTGCGGCGAGCGCTTTCGCGGCATCGCGCTGGTGTCCGCCAGCTCGCTGGTGGGCGCATCGTGGAGCGCTGCGAGTTTCGGCGGCCCGCTGGTGGCGGGTGCGCTGATGAAAGCTGTCGGCAACGATGCGATGGTCGCTGTGCTAATGGCAGCGGCGCTCGCATTTCTCGCCGCCGTTTGGTGGGAGAAACGGCGTGCGCCGATGCAAACCGATATGTCGCAATAAATATTTCCCCGGTATATTGAGGCCTCGTGCCGTGCAGCACTCCGGACACACCATCGCGTCGTTTTACGCGTAAAAAAAATGGCTGTTGCCGCTAAGGGAGTAGGGGATGGTCAGTTTTTTTACGCATGCCGCATGTCTATTGGTCGGCGTGGCGATCGGCGTCTTTGTGTGCGCGCTATGCGTTGCGCGATCAAGAGCGCCACGAGACGATAACTGACTCGGCGCTTCTATTGATAGGTTCCGCTGGTTATAGAAGAGCGCCCGCATCGCGCGTTGTCGCGTCGAAAACTCTTCGCGGCAACGGCTGTCTTGCGTTAGCAATTCGCGTTGTTCTCCACAATGATGCGCTCGCTGCTTTCCACGGCGTAATGACGCGAACAACCCGTTGAACTGTTCGCCGTCACGGACATGGATTTGCACTGGTATAGATCGATGTCGGTCTTGCAGTCTCGCAAGAAGTTGCCCTAGATGACGCCGCCAACTCGGCCCTCCGCCGCGATGCCGCATGCATCCGGCCCATTGAAGCCTTCCACGATGTTACCGATCAATACGGCCGCGCTTGTGTTCGAACGAAGATCGATGCCGTTGCGGGGGCTGTTCTGCGAGCTTCTCCATCTATTTGCTTCACTGGCGGCGCGCCGAGCACCGCGCGCAATAAAAAACCATGCCTCGCAGCAATTCGCCTCGCCTGAAAAACAAAACCCCACGCTTCGAAAAACGTGGGGTTGGTCAGCAGTCTGAGCCGGCATTCCGCCGGCCTTTCATCCACCCTCTTCGCTTTAACCGTGGGCCGGCAGGATCGCCCCTACACAGGTACCGAATCCCACGCGGTAGCCATCACCCTGACACCAGCCGGCCAACGTCAGTTCGTCGCCGTCCTCGATGAACGCCCGGGTGCCGCCTTCCTTCAATTCCAGCGGGTTCTTGCCGTTCCATGTCGACTCCAGCAGACTGCCGCACGAGTCTGCCGTCGAGCCGCTGATCGTGCCCGAACCCATCAGATCGCCAACCCGCGTATTGCAGCCCGATACCGTGTGATGCGCGAGTTGTTGCGCCATTGTCCAGTACATGTGCTTGAAGTTGGTCCGCGAGATCGTGGTTGCCTGCTTCGCCGCCCGCGGCCGCAGCGTCACTTCCAGCGAGATGTCGAACGCATGCTTGCCGTCGTGGCGCAGGTACGGCAGCGGCTGCGGTTCCTGCGTCGGCTGCTCGACGCGAAATGGTTCGAGTGCGTCGAGCGTCACGATCCACGGCGAGATCGTCGTCGCAAATGTCTTCGCGTTGAACGGGCCGAGTGGCACGTATTCCCATTGCTGGATATCGCGCGCGCTCCAGTCGTTCAGCAACACCATGCCGAAGATATGCGCTTCGGCATCGGCACAGGCAATCGGCTCGCCGAGTACATTGCCGGCACCGATCACAAAGCCTGTCTCCAGTTCGATATCCAGCTTGCGACATGCGCCGAACACCGGACGCTCCTGATCCGGCAGTTTCAACTGCCCGTTGGGACGGCGCACCGGCGTCCCGCTCACCACCACCGACGACGCGCGTCCGTTGTAACCGATCGGCATCTCCGACCAGTTCGGCAACAGCGCATTCTTCGGATCGCGGAACATCGAGCCGACATTCGTCGCGTGCTCCTTCGACGAATAGAAATCGGTGTAGCCCGGAATCTGCACAGGCAGATGCAGTTGCGCGTCGGACTGACGCACCAGTGCCTTCGAACGCAAGGCGGCGTCGTCGCGCAAGGTCGCGGTGTCGCGCGCCAGCAAGTTGCTCAGCTGGATGCGCACGCTGCGCCATGCATCGCGGCCGAGGGAAATGAAAGGGTTGAGCGTGCACTGCTCAAACACCCGGTCATGCCTCGCGTCGAATTGCCCGGCCGGTGTGATCGGGAACTTGAGCAAGCCGGCGGTCTTGAGAACATGCAAGTCGACGATCTCGTCGCCAATCGCGACGCCCACGCGGTTCGTGGGGTTGGCGTGGTTGCTGAAAATGCCAAACGGCAGGTTCTGGATCGAAAAATCGTTAGTCGAATCGTTCGCCGACTCGACCCAGCTCTTGCGCGACGGATCGAGCGTCGCCTGAAGATCGCTCAATGCGCTCATCGTTGCTCCGGGTTGAAATGTTTCTTGAGACCTTGCCAGCACTCGTAGTAATGCGCCTGCAATTGCGCGGTTTCGAGCGCGAAACGGGTCGGCTTGATCAGCGTGCGCGTTTCGAACATGAAGGCCATCGTGTCGCCGACTTTCTTCGGCGTCGACGTATCGCTATGCGACGCCTTCTCGAAGGTGTCCGCGTCCGGCCCATGACCCGACATGCAGTTATGCAGACTCGCGCCGCCCGGCACGAAGCCCTCGGCCTTCGCGTCGTACACACCATGCACGAGCCCCATGAATTCGCTCGCGACGTTGCGATGGAACCAGGGCGGACGAAACGTATCTTCGGCGGCAAGCCAGCGCGGTGGGAAAATCACGAAGTCGATCGTATCGACGCCCGGCGTATCGCTTTGCGATTGCAGCACCAGGAAAATCGACGGGTCCGGATGGTCGAAGCTGATCGAGCCAATCGTGTTGAAGCGGCGCAGATCGTATTTGTATGGCGCGTAGTTACCGTGCCATGCCACCACGTCGAGCGGCGAATGGCCGATGTCCGCGCGCCACAGATTGCCGTTCATCTTGGCGACGAGTTCGAAGTCGCCTTCGCGGTCTTCATAGGCGGCATGCGGCGTGAGGAAGTCGCGCGGATTGGCGAGGCCGTTCGAGCCGATCGGGCCGAGGTCCGGCAGACGCAGCAACGCGCCGAAGTTCTCGCAGATGTAGCCGCGCGCGTTGCCGTCCGGCAGGCTCACCGCGAAGCGTACGCCGCGCGGAATCACCGCGATCTCGAACGGTCCGAGGTCAAGCCGACCCATTTCGGTGGCGATATGCAGGCGGCCTTCCTGCGGCACGATCAGCAATTCACCGTCGGCGTTATAGAAGAAACGATCCTGCATCGAGCGGTTCGCTGCGTACAGATGAATCGCGCAGCCACTCATCGCTTCCGCCGCACCATTGCCCGCCATCGTTACCCAGCCGTCGACGAAATCGGTCGGCTCGGTGGGCATCGGCAAGGCGTCCCAGCGCAGCTGGTTGGGCGGCGTCGGCGGCACCTCGGCAAAGTTGGCGACGAGCCGGTCCGAGGGCAACTGCGTGAACGGCTTGTGAACTGCCGCCGGGCGAATCCGGTACAGCCACGAACGGCGGTTATGGGCGCGCGGCGCAGTGAATGCGGTGCCCGACAACTGCTCGGCGTACAAGCCATAAGCCGCGCGCTGCGGCGAATTGCGGCCTTCGGGCAGCGCGCCCGGCAAGGCCTCCGTGGCGAATTCGTTCGCGAATCCCGACTGATAGCCCGGCTCGATCTCGAGCCGCGAGCTGGCGGTATTCGGCGTGCGGGTTGGGGTATCCATACAAAGTTCTCCGTTGATACTTGAATCCGTCGACGTGAGCTTTCTGCCTCAGGCTGTCTGCGGCTCGGATGGCCGTTCGCGTTGCCGGGTCGCCGCGGCCAGCGCGATTACCAGCAGCGCGGAGCACAGCACCGGCACCGCGGCCGCATGAAACAGCGATTCGTTCGACCAGTTCAGCGCGATCAATTGTCCGCCAACCAGCGGTCCGATCACCGAACCGATGCGCCCGATACCCAGGCTCCAGCCGATGCCGGTCGAGCGCAGCGTGGTCGGATAAAAATGGCCGGCCAGCGCGTTGACCGCCGGCTGTCCGCCGACCACGCAGAAGCCGCCCGCGAATACGACGATCAGGAGCCACGGCAGCGCATGTGCCACCGTGCCGATGGTACCGACCGCCAGCGCCGCGCCCGCGAAGCACACGAACAGCACGCGCACAAAACCAAAGCGCTCGATGAACCAGCCGAGCAGCAAGGTACCGATCACCCCGCCCGTCTGCAACACCGTGCCGACGATCACCGCCGTGCCCGGCGAGTAGCCCGCGTCGCGCATGACAGTGGGCAGCCAGTTCGACAGGAAGTAAAGATCGATCAGGTTCATGAAGCTGATCGCCCACAGAATCAGCGTGACCGGGCCACGGCCCGCACGGAACAGTTCGGCGACCGGCGCACCGCCATTGCCCTTCTCACGCACGACAACACGTGTGGCCGCATTGATCGGCAGCGCCGGATTGAACTTGGCGAGCCAACGCAACGCGCGATCGCTGCGCCCCTTGAGAACGAGGAATTGCAGCGACTCCGGCAATGCCGCCAGCATCGCGAACGCGAGCAGCAAGGGCACCGCGCCGCCCACCCAGAACACCGCGCGCCAGCCGTACGCAGGAATCATCGCCGCGCTGATGAAACCACCTAAAGCCGCGCCCAGCGTGAAGCCGCACGACACCAGCATCATGCGCTTGACGCGATGCGCGGGCGTTGAGAATTCGCCGACCAGCGCCATTGCGTTCGGCATGATGCAACCAAGCCCGAGGCCGGTAATGAAGCGCAGCGCGATCAATGCAGGGATCGTCGTGACGAAGGGCGTGGCTAACATCGACAGGGCGAAGAAAAGCGTCGTGCCGATCAGGACCGGACGCCGGCCGACACGGTCAGCCAGCACCGACAAGCCCAACGCACCCAGCAGCATGCCGAACAGACTGGCGCTGAACACGGGGCCGAGCGCCGCCTTCGAGACATGCCATTCACCGATCACGCTCGGCGCGACGTAGCCCATGGCTTGCGCGTCGAAGCCGTCGATCACGAGGCATAGCCCGCATAGCGCGAGCAACATCAACTGGAATGCCGGGTGATGCGTCTCGCCGAGCACGCGCTCGACTTCGATCACATTGGTGGCGGCCGCGGCCGGTTTGGTGCTCATTGAGTGCCCTTCATCCTGAGTGGATTGCCTGGTAAGTTGCTAGATAACGGCGCGCGCCCGGTTGGCGATCGGGACATGCACCCTTTCCCCGCCAGGGAAACGGAAACGGAAACGGCAACGCGATCGCCATCGCAGCCGCGCTGCAATTTACGTATGGTAAAACTAATTACGAATAGTGAAACTAACGTATACCCTGAAAACGAGCGGCGGAAGCCCTCGGAGCCGGTTGCGACAAGCGTTTGCCGATAACGTTATGAGCATTTTGTTCAAGTGCGCGCGGCGCAGACTGCTACCATCAAAGGATGCGGCAACCGAGTCGCGTTGCCGAGCGCCGAGCGCGCACCTATCGCCATCCATTCGCCTACATGATTCCGCCGACCGTCTCCAACCTGATTGCACGCGCCGCCGACCACCCATTTCTCGGCGAACATCTGGCGATGGGAACCGGCGTGCATAGCGAGATCGCGGTGGCTCAGTTCGACGGCGTCGAACTTGCCAGCGCCTATGAGCCGATCTTCGATATCAGCGTGCATGCGTTGGCGCAGTCGTTGTCGTCGGGCGCCGAGGGCGTGGATCGTTTCGGCGATGAACTCGGGTTTCAGGCGGTCACGCAACGTCTCGACGGCGCGCCCTTTGATGTCTTCGATCCATTCGACCGTGTCGCCGACGATCAGGATCTGGTCGCCCTCGACCGCATGTCACGCGCGCTGCACGCGATCAATTTCTTCGGCGCGCAGCGGCACGGGCTGCTGTTTCTACGGGTGCACGAGCGGCTGCTCAAGAGCGTCAAGTACGACCATGGCCTGCATTTCTCAACCGTGCTGGTGTCGTTCGGACTGAACCCGTCGCGCGTGGTGATCGAGTTGCCGGCGGCGGCGGTCGCGCATAAAACCTTCCTCGGCTATCTGACCACGAGCTATCAGCGCTACGGCTTCAAGGTGGCGGGCAATCTTTCGAACGCGGGGCAGATTCTGTCAGTGTCGGAAACGGCGCGGCTCGACTTCATCAAGATGGATGCGGCGACCGCGTTGCGCGATGCGATGGTGAAGCCGCTAGTGGGCTATGCAAGCCGCTTGCGGATTCCGCTGATCTTCAACCGCGTGATGGATGAGCCGCAGTTCGACGCGTTGCAACAGTACGATGTGCGCTTCGTTCAAGGGCCGTTGTTCAACGCGCACTATCATGATCGGGCGATGTGAACCTGGCTGAGTGAGGCCCGCGCTGCGATGCGCCGGCCTGCACCTCAGCCGGTATCGCCCAACCGCCGTGCCAGGGCCTTCAGGCGCGGCGCGACGTTTTCCCTAAACACATCCTCTCCCATCGACGACGCCGGCCCGCTGCAACTCAGCACCAGCCAGCGGCCTTCGCGCGGTTCGCGAAACGGCACCGCGACCGCGTTCACGTCGTCGTGCCACGCGCGGAACGAATAGCAGCAGCGCTCCTGCGCGAAGCTTTCGATTTCCTTTTCGGCATCTGCCAGCAGCGCGGCGCCCTCTTTGCCGGCGCTCTTCTTAAGCTCGACAAGCAACGCGGCGCGCACGTCCAATGGCTGTACCGCCAGATACGCGCGTCCCATCGAACTGGTCAGCATCGACAGTTTCGAACCGGATGCGAGCCCGAGCGTCAATGCGGTTTCGCTGCGGATCGTCTCCAGATAAATCATGTCGAGACCATCGCGGCATCCGAGCGATACCGCCGCGCCCACTTCGCGCGCGAAGGTGCGCATGTGCGGACGCGCGAGCTCGAGCGTGTCGGTGCCCGAGAGCAGCGCGAAACCGAGCGACAGCACGCCGGCGTCCAGCGCATATTTACCCAGGGTTTCATCGAGCCGCAGATAGCCGAGCACGGTCAGCGTGTAGGCCAGACGGTTGACGGTCGCCTTGGGCAACCCCGTGCGTTCGACGAAATCGCGATTGCCGAGCATTGTTTCGCCCGGTTTGAACGCACGTAGCAACTCCAGCCCACGCGCGAGGGCGACGACAAATTTGCGCTCGTCGAGCGGGTCGGAGAGAGTAGATGTGGGCGTCATGGGGTGGTACACTCGGACGTGGTTTGCAAAACATTGTTTCGCATAGCGGAACTTAAGTCAAGCTCGGACACGTTTAGTCAAGCAAGGAATCAGGAGATACGTCATGGCAGAGGCCGCGCAGTTTCACTGGGAAGACCCGTTGCTGCTGGATCAGCAGCTCACCGAAGACGAACGCATGGTGCGCGACGCCGCCGCCGCTTACTCGCAGGACAAGCTGCAGCCGCGCGTGCTCGAAGCGTTCCGTCATGAGAAGACCGACATCGAGATCTTCCGCGAAATGGGCGAACTCGGCCTGCTCGGCCCGACGATTCCCGAGCAATACGGCGGTCCCGGTCTGAACTACGTGGCGTACGGTCTGATCGCGCGTGAAGTGGAGCGCGTCGATTCCGGCTACCGGTCAATGATGTCGGTGCAATCGTCGCTCGTGATGGTGCCGATCTACGAATTCGGCTCGGAAGCGCAAAAAAAGAAGTACCTGCCGAAGCTCGCCACCGGCGAATGGATCGGCTGCTTCGGGCTGACAGAACCGAACCACGGCTCCGATCCGGGCAGCATGATCACGCGCGCGAAAAAGGTCGACGGCGGCTATTCGCTGTCGGGCTCGAAGATGTGGATCACCAATTCGCCGATCGCCGACGTGTTCGTCGTGTGGGCGAAGCTCGAGGAGAACGGCAAGGATTCGATCCGCGGCTTCATTCTCGAGAAGGGCTGGAAGGGGCTGTCAGCGCCGACCATCCATAGCAAGGTGGGCTTGCGTGCATCGATCACCGGCGAGATCGTGCTCGATGAAGTGTTCGTGCCGGAAGAAAACCGCTTCCCCGAAGTCAGCGGCTTGCGCGGTCCGTTTACGTGCCTGAACTCGGCGCGTTATGGGATTGCCTGGGGCGCGCTCGGCGCGGCTGAGGCGTGCTGGCACACGGCGCGTCAATATGTGCTGGATCGCAAGCAGTTCGGGCGGCCGCTCGCCGCGAATCAGCTGATCCAGAAAAAGCTCGCCGACATGCAAACCGAAATCACGCTCGGCCTGCAAGGCGTTTTGCGTCTCGGCCGCATGAAGGACGAAGGCACGGCCGCCGTCGAGATTACCTCGATCATGAAACGCAATTCGTGCGGCAAGGCGCTAGACGTTGCGCGGCTCGCTCGCGACATGCTCGGCGGCAACGGTATCTCGGACGAGTTCGGCATCGCGCGGCATCTGGTCAATCTGGAAGTCGTGAACACGTACGAAGGTACGCACGACATTCACGCGCTGATTCTCGGGCGCGCGCAAACGGGCATTCAGGCGTTTTTCTGATGCGCTGATTGTTTTGATTGTTTTGATGGCGGCGTTTCGACTTGGCCGCTGGATAGCAAATCGGAAGTAGACAACGAAAGGCCGGTTCAATTTTCGAACCGGCCTTTTTTCGTTGCGGCGTCACGGCGTCGCATTGCAGCTAACGGCGCCTTTCGTGACCCATCCGCCGCTTATTTGTTCGGCTGCGGCGTCATCCGCAGATACGGGCGCAGCGCCTTATAGCCCTTCGGGAATTTCTGCTTGATGACTTCTTCGTCCTTCAACGACGGCACGATCACCACGTCATCGCCCTGCTTCCAGTTGCCGGGCGTGGCCACCGAGTGGCTGTCGGTGAGTTGAAGCGAGTCGATCACGCGCAGCACTTCGTCGAAATTGCGCCCGGTGCTGGCCGGATAGGTGATGATCAAACGCACCTTCTTCTTCGGATCGATCACGAACAGCGACCGGACCGTGAGCGTTTCATTGGCGTTCGGGTGGATCATGTCGTACAGCTCAGCGACCTTGCGATCACCGTCAGCGAGAATCGGGAAGCCGACGTTGGCGGCCTGGGTCTCGTTGATGTCCTTGATCCATTCCTTGTGCGACTCGGCGCTGTCGACCGACAACGCGATCGTCTTCACATTGCGCTTTTCGAATTCGCCGGCCAGCTTCGCCGTCAAACCGAGTTCGGTCGTGCAAACCGGCGTGAAGTCAGCGGGATGCGAGAACAGCACGCCCCAACTATCGCCCAGCCATTCGTGGAATTTGATGCGGCCGACACTCGACTCCTGTTCGAAATCCGGTGCAATGTCGCCAAGACGTAAACTCATAGTGCAGCTCCTTGTTGTATTCGGACATTCTGCGCGAGCATTCGCGCGCGACGCTCTGCTCAAGCGCGCTTCGCCAAATTACAGCATACGGGAGCGACGGTACATACCGAACCAACATCGCGTCACTACTTTATGCGTTTTTGTAATTTTCACCGATTTAGTGGAAACTTTGCGGGACAGATCAACTCCATCTTAGGCAAACTCTGCTGTAGGGTGTAGCAGATGAGGAGTTTTCGGAACCTTACTTCAACCGGGAACGGTTCGTGCGATTGTTTTCAACGAACCGAGCACTGCGCTCGCCAGCGGCCGTTTCTTTGGTTACGATTCACGCGTGGCGTGAGACGAAGGGGAGCTGTCAATGTCGGAAGTCAACAAGGAGAGATTGATGTCGGATATCAAAACCGTCCTCGCGGACGCTGAAGATTTGCTGAAACAGGCCGCGAGCGCCACCGGCGAGCGCGCTTCGGAACTGCGTGAAACGGCGCTCACGCGCCTGAAGCAGGCTAAGGAAAAGGCGGCTGACGTGCAGGTCGTGGTGGTCGAAAAGGGCAAGAAGGCCGCACGCGCTACCGACGACTACGTGCATGAGCATCCATGGGCATCCATCGGCATCGCCGCTGGCGCCGGCGTGCTGTTGGGGCTGTTGATCAACCGCAAGTAACACTCTGGTGACACTGCCGCGCGAAGCGTGCGCGGCAGACCAGCGAATCGGGTTGACCGGCGCAAGCCTGGCCGGTCCGCTTCTCTTGGCGCGCTCGTTTTCACGCGCCGGTTAGGCCTTCACGCGCAACGCTCAAAGCCATGACGATCGAAACACAATCGCAGCACGGCGAACACAGTCCGTTGCGCCGTATTTTTGGATCCGTGTTTGCTCTTCTGCAAACGCGGCTTGAACTGGTCGGCATCGAACTCGCCGAAGAAAAAGACCGCCTGCTGGGCGTGCTGTTTCTCGGCCTCGCGGCCATGATGCTTGCGACGATGGCCTTGATCGCATTGACGGCGCTGATCGCCATCGCGTTCTGGGACACCTACCGATGGCAAGCGCTCGCCGGCATCACGGCGGTGTACGCCATCGCAGGAATAGCCTGTGCGCTAAAAGCGCGCAGTGGTTTGCGCAACGCGCCAATGGTGTTCGAAGCTACGATTGCCGAGTTCGAGAAAGATCGCGACGTGTTCCGCAAACCGTGAAGCCGCGCGTATAACCGGCTCATGGGCGTGCCTCAAACGTCCGGCGCCTTTGTGAATCCTCGCAGACACTTCGACCGATTTGCAGCTTAGTTTTATTGCCCCACCTCCACTGCCGCCGACACGCCATGAGCTCAACCCATTCCGATACCGCGTTCCGCAACAAGCGCCACCAAGCCAAAGATCTGAGTACGCCTCACCTGCGAGCGCTGCGCAAGGAATTGCTGCTGGTGCGCGCGGATGTCGAGCGCATGGAACTCGCTCAGGCGACGATCGAATTGCGGCAGGCAGTCACGCATTTCAGCTGGCTCAAATTCATTCTGCCGGGCTTCGGCGGCATGCGTGTGGGCAGGGGCTCGAAGGCGAGTTTTATCAACGCAGGCAGCATCGGCGCGCTCCTCAAACAGTATCCGCTCATCAGTTCGATCGCTTCGCTGGTGTTAGCCAAGCCACTGCGCGCGACTATCGCAGCGGGGGCGAAGCCGGCGCTCAAATGGGGCAGCCTTGCGCTTGCCGGCTGGGAAGCATATCGAATCTGGCAGCAGATGAAGAATGAGTCCGCTGCGTCCGCCGGCAAAAAGGAAGAGGCGGTTGATAGCGGGTACTGAGGCCCGGGTAGTACGCGCCCGAGTATCAGGTTCATCGTCTGGCATTGCCGCGCCATGTCCAACAGCGCTCCCTAGCTTGTGTTCCAGCACTCGCCATTTGCCGGCGCCACGCCGTTTGCGCTGCTTCTATTCCCTCGCAGCCCTGTCGCATCCAGCGTGAAAACGCCGCAAGCGTCGTCGCGCATGGGGCCGGTTTCGATCGGCGCTGCCTCTAGTGAATAGCCGCCGTTTGTGTCGTCCACCGGCAGCAGGTGCAACCGGTATACCGGCGTGCCGAATTGCGGCGCCTGATTCAGACCCGGCGGCAATATCGCGGTGCCATCGCTTGCCGCTCCCTCGACGAATTGCGCTGCCCGATAAAGGGCGGACGCCGCGTCGACCCTGTGTGTTCGCGCGACTTGACTCCGGTACGAAGGCACTGCAAACCCGAGCAGCGTGGCAGCTATCGCCAGCGCGATCATCAGTTCGAGTAGCGTAAATGCGGATGTGTGCAATCTCGTCATAAACCTCCCGTCAAAATGGGCGTGCGGCGATACGACGCCAATGACGCTCGCTCTGTTCACCTGTGATCACAAGTTCCATCTGCAACCACACCTGTGACTCTTTGGTTCGGCCGAAGCCGCGGGACGTCAATAAATAGGCTCGGGCATCGGCGCGCGTGGCAAGACGCCACGCTTCGATCAAACATTGCGGCGGGCGCAACGATCCGGGCCATTGCGCGATAGGTGCGACAGCGCCGGCCTCAAAAGCGGCTTCGTGCTTCCACTGCGTCGGCTCGCCGGGTGAGAGCGATGCCACGGGCTCCGGTTCGACAGTTGCCGCAGCGACCACGCTCCGGGCACACAGGGTCAGCGCCGAATCCGCGGCATGAAATGCCTGCAAATAGTCGCGCATGTTGTTGGCGCCCCGCGCCGCAACAAGCGAGGTTTCAAACCAGGCCGCGGAGGTGGTCAACATCATCGCGGAAATCAGCAGGACGATCGGCAGGACGGTGCCGCTGTTGTGAACGCGTGATCTCCGAACGGCATGACCATCGGGATTTCGCCGAGCCGATGTCGCGCGGTTCGTTGTACTGTAAGGTCCGTCTGTCACAGAGAATCCTCCGCGTGATTGCGTATCGCCACTCGCCGCGAGAAAGCCTGCCGTGCCCGCATGTCGGTAGCCACAGCGCTCACGCCATCGCAATCGGCGTAGCGCGTGCTCCGTCCTTGCGGGGCACCGCGAACGAGCACACAAAGATCGACGGCGACGACCCTTGCCCATTGATCGGCCGCTATCGCCGACGCGTCTATTGCGCTCAGCCCGCCGGCTAGCCAGTACTTGAGTCGTACGCGTTCGACACCTTCGACCAGCGGTTGCGCGGACCCCGCCTTGCCATTGCCCTCACAGTAAAGTTCCGGCTCGCCCGTCGACCCGCTGACCCTCGCGAAGTATCGGTTGACCACCAACACGCCCTGCCCGCCGAGTGCCGCATCGTTGTTCGTTACGGCCTGGCCGAGGCAGTCGGTTGATTGGCCGGTCGCTGACGGCCAGGTCGAAACGTTGTCACCGACATAACGAACCGCGATACCGTCCGAGCGGCTCGGCAACGCCTCGCAGGCGAGGTTGTCGTCCGCACCGGTCGGGCGACTGCCCGAACAACCGAACAACGGCGGCGGACTAGTGAACCTCACGACGTCCACGGGTACAAAGCCGGCCATTTGAAGTTGCTGGCCCATCAGCGTCAGTGCGGTCAGGCCGGCTTCGCGGATCCGCATCGCGTCGTTCGAGCGCTCGAACACATGACGCTGCGTTGTATAAAGCGAGACCGCGCCGGCCGTCACGACCAGCCCCAACGCAATTGCGATCACGAACTCGACGAGCGTGTGGCCAAGCGCGATAGAGATACGTTGCGTCATTTTGCGAACGCCAGCGCAACGCATGAGGTGCCAGTGGGAACATCCGCACCACCGCACGACTCGGGCTTGTCGATGACATCGTCGGCGCGCGGCATGTCGTGCAGAGCCCTCCACGTGACACTTGCGATGGACACGCCACTGCGTTCCCCTACCGAAGCTTCGCCGTGCGGCAGCAGGGCCGTTGCACGCGCGCTCCATTGTCTGATCGCAGCGTCGCCGGCCGAGGACTCGCGCATCGCTTCGGCGGCGGAATCGGCTATCCATGCGGCGTGCTCGCGCATCGCCATCGCACGGGCTTCGCGCGCGGTCCACAATTGGCCGGCGAGCAGCCCGAGCGCCGTCACTGCCATCAGGGCGACGGCCAGCATCACTTCGATCAGCGAACTGCCTCTATGCGTTGTTGAGTGCCTTGCGGGGCAACTGCGTGCCCACGGGCTCGACGAATATCGGCTCACGATACCGCTCCACACGCGCCCTCGACAATCCGCGCACGCCCGCCCGCCGCGATGCGGATGCAACGCCGCCATTTGTCGCCCTGGGTCGCTTTCGACGGCACGCGCGGTGCGATATCAAAGCTGCGAAAGGTGCCGATCAACTGCCCCGCCGGCGGCGTAAACGTGAGATTCGTCTGCGTTCCAGTGATACTGACCGCCGCCAGCAAAGGATGCGCGCGCAGTAGCGAGAGCGTGCCGCCTCGTTCGGCCAATACGGCCCAGCCGCACGACCAGTCGGCAACCCCGTTGCCGCACGCTTGCCCGGTGGCAAGACAATGCCGCGCCGCGTCGATTCGGCATACGGTGACGCGAGCGCCGCGGCGCATTGCTTCACTGCGCGCATAGGCGAGCGTGGAGGCAAGCGCTTTCGCGCGTGCGTCAACCTGGTCTCGCAAGTGCCATGCGACGAACGCCGGCGTCGCCATCACCGCGATTATCGCCAGCAGCGCGACAACAGCCAGTGTTTCGACAAGCGTAAAGCCGCGGCGCGGCCTCAAACAGACTGCATCCCATTTCATCTGCATCCCTGATCGTTTCAAAGAATGCAGCCAATCTAGCGATTCGCAAACGGGTCGACAATCGGCCGAATGGCCAGGTGGCACTCAGACGCTATCCCGCGCAAAAATGCACGCGTGACGAACATAACGGGAGCGGAGATGTGGATGCGCGAACTTACGCGGAAGAGAACAGAGCCTGGAGCGCAACTTCAGGCGCGACAGCAATCAGCGCTTGCGGGGTGGCTTGGGAGGAGAAGAGGCGCGACGGAATTCTTCGATCACGTCCTCGAATTCGGAGACGTCTTCGAAGCGCCGGTAGACAGAGGCGAAACGAACATAGGCAATAGTATCGAGCGCACGCAACTCGTTCATCACGAGTTCGCCGAGGCGCTCGCTGCGCACCTCGCGCTCGCCGCTGCCGAGCAGTTGATATTCGATGCGCGCGACGGCCGCGTCGATCGCGTCCGCTGCTACCGGGCGCTTGCGCAGCGCCAGTTGCATGCTTGCGACGATCTTGCGGCGATCGAATTCCGTGCGGCTGCCGTCCTTCTTGACGACCGACGGCAACGCCAGCTCAACCCGCTCATACGTCGTGAAACGTTTGTCGCAGGCCGGGCAGCGGCGGCGCCGGCGTATCGTCGCGCCGTCTTCGGATACGCGGGAATCCACAACTTGCGTATCGGCGTGACGGCAGAAGGGACAGTGCATGGCGGCTTAGCGGTAAACCGGGAAGCGCTGGGTCAGCTCGGCGACTTGCGCGCGCACACGTTCGATCGTGGCTGCGTCTTCCGGGTTGTCCAGCACGTCGGCGATCAGGTTACCTACCTGCTCCGCTTCCTTGACGCCGAAGCCACGCGTGGTCATGGCCGGCGAGCCGAGACGCACACCGCTCGTGACGAACGGCTTTTCCGGGTCATTCGGGATCGCGTTCTTGTTGACCGTGATGTGCGCCGCGCCGAGCGCAGCTTCCGCGGCCTTGCCGGTGATCTTCTTGGCGCGCAAGTCGACCAGCATCACGTGGCTTTCGGTACGACCCGAGACGATGCGCAGGCCGCGCTTGACCAGCGTTTCAGCCAGCACGCGCGCATTCTCGACCACTTGCTGCTGATATGCCTTGAACTCCGGCGACAGTGCTTCCTTGAACGCGACTGCCTTGCCGGCGATCACGTGCATCAGCGGACCACCCTGAATGCCCGGGAAGATGGCCGAATTGATCTGCTTTTCGAACTCGGCTTTCATCAGGATCACACCGCCGCGCGGGCCGCGCAGGCTCTTATGCGTGGTGGTGGTGACAAAATCGGCGTGCGGTACCGGGTTCGGATAGACGCCCGCGGCGACGAGGCCGGCATAGTGCGCCATGTCGACCATGAAATACGCACCCACCGACTTCGCGATCTTCGACATCCGTTCGAAGTCGATGCGCAGCGAAAACGCCGACGCGCCGGCCACGATCAGCTTCGGCTTGTGTTCCTGCGCGAGCTTCTCAGCCGCGTCGTAGTCGATGTCTTCGGCTTCGTTCAGGCCATAGCTCACCACGTTGAACCACTTGCCCGACATGTTGACCGGCGAACCGTGAGTCAGGTGGCCACCGTGCGCGAGGCTCATGCCCATGATCGTGTCGCCCGGCTTGAGCATGGCGAAGAACACGCCCTGGTTCGCCTGCGAACCGGAGTTCGGCTGCACGTTGGCGGCTTCGGCGCCGAACAGTTGCTTAACGCGGTCGATCGCCAGTTGCTCGGCGATGTCGACATATTCGCAGCCGCCGTAGTAGCGCTTGCCCGGATACCCTTCGGCGTATTTGTTGGTGAGTTGGGAGCCTTGCGCAGCCATCACGGCCGGGCTCGTGTAGTTTTCCGACGCGATCAGTTCGATGTGCTCTTCCTGACGGCGATTTTCCTGCTCGATAACCTTCCAGAGTTCAGGATCGACATTGGCGATGGTGCTTTGGGCTCTGTCAAACATACGGATTCCGTTGAGTGTGTTCAGGTTGACCGGATCGTGCGCCGAATCTTGCGTAGAGGGTACGCAGCGCTGCTGGCGGCTGGGCCAGCCCTGACGTGGCGGATGGAGAATCGCCGCACACGCGAGGCAGGACAGCCACCGTCAGCGCAGATCAATGCGCGCGGATCACGGCTGCCCAGGCGAACGGCAAAACGGCTCCCTGCGCTTCACGGTGGGTTGCTCCACCTTGAACCCGATTGCTTGAACCGGTTCTATCGCCAGTCACACAGGGATGAGCGCGTTAGTTTATTGGAAGAGGATCGAATAGGCAACCGGCTTCCTGCTGGGCCGGTGGGCGCTCACACAGCCGGTCACAGCGGCGCCGCAAGCGGCGCGCAAACATCTGATGAAAGGGCGCCCGCAATCCGCTCCGCGTCCCTGCCGCAGCCCCTTGTAAGGCTGGTTCATCCTTGCCGCGGCGCCGCATTGGAAGTAGGCTTGGGGCCTTTCTCATTTACCAGCCAGGGAACTGCAATGATCGTATTCGTCACCGGAGCGTCCGCGGGATTCGGCGCCGCTATCGCTCGCGCCTTCGTCAAGGGCGGCCATCGGGTCGTCGCCACCGCGCGCCGCAAAGACCGCCTGCAGGCACTCGCCGACGAACTCGGCGACGCCCTCCTGCCGTTTGAGCTCGACGTGCGCGACCGCGCCGCCGTCGAAGCCGTGCCGGCCTCGCTGCCCGCCGACTTCGCCGCACTCGACGTACTCGTCAATAACGCCGGCCTCGCGCTCGGCGTCGAGCCGGCGCAAAAAGCGAATCTGGACGAATGGAACACCATGATCGACACCAACTGCACGGGCCTCGTGCAGGTCACGCATGCGCTCCTGCCCGGAATGGTGGAGCGTAACCGTGGGCACATTTTCAATCTGGGTTCGGTGGCCGGCCGATGGCCGTACGCGGGTGGCAATGTCTATGGCGCCACCAAGGCGTTTGTGCGTCAGTTCAGCCTGAACCTGCGCGCCGATCTGGCCGGCACCGCACTGCGCGTGACCGACATCGAGCCGGGCCTGTGCGGCGGCACGGAGTTTTCGAACGTGCGTTTTCGCGGAGACGACGAAAAAGCGGCCAACGTCTACCAGAACGTGCAACCGCTGACGGCGGAAGATATCGCCGACTCGATCTACTGGATTGCCACGCGTCCGGCGCACGTCAATATCAACACGATCGAGCTGATGCCGGTGGCCCAATCTTTTGCCGGCTTGACCATCCATCGCGGTTAATCACGGCCGAAAGCGCCGTTGAGGCAAGCCAGGCGGGGCGCACATCTTGAAACAGACCTCAGGGTATGCGTTCCGGTAAAATGCGCGGCATGAATATGTCGACCATCCAGCCCGGTACGGAAATCGGCTTCACGTGGCCAATCCGCGTGTATTACGAAGATACCGACGCCGGCGGCATCGTGTTTTACGCGAATTACCTGAAGTTTTTTGAGCGGGCGCGCACCGAATGGCTGCGCGCGTGCGGCGTCGACCAGAACCGGCTCGCCGGTGAAGCGGGGGCCATTTTCATCGTGCGCAGCACCGCAGTCGATTATCGGGCGCCGGCCCGCCTCGACGATGTCGTCAAAGTAGTGAGCCGAATCGAGCGTCTTGGCCGGGCTTCCGTCGATTTTGCACAGGAAGCGTGGCGCGACGGCACGTTGCTTGCTTCCGGTTCCATCCGGGTCGGCTGCGTCGAGCGCATTGCGCTGCGGCCGGCCGCGATTCCTCCGCCGGTTCTCGCTGCGTTGCGGCGCGGGCCGAACGTGAACGACCGCGGCATGTCAACGGACAACGACTGAATCCCGTTGTTACGGGGCCAGTGAACTCGTATCGATCAAGCAACACAAAGCATGGTTCGGCTTGCAATATCGCCGATGCTTCCGTTTTGCTCACGGCAAGCTTCGAGTGACCTTGCAGCCGGACGCCCCCTTCCGGGACGTTAAAACGAACCTTTATGAACACTACACAAGATCTGTCGATCGTTTCTCTCGTACTCAATGCGAGCCTGCTGGCGCAGGCCGTCATGGCGCTGCTGCTTCTGTTGTCGCTGTTGTCGTGGACTTTCATCTTCCGCAAGTGGTTTGCGATCCGCCGGGCACGCGCGCAAACTGAACGCTTCGAACGCGATTTCTGGTCGGGCGGCGACCTGCAGGCGCTGTATCAGAGCGCCGCCAACAACCGCCACACGATCGGCGCACTGGAACGGATTTTCGAATCCGGCATGCGCGAATTTCTGAAGGGCAAGGAAAAGCGCCTGAACGATTCCGGCGCGATTCTCGACGGTGCGCGCCGTGCCATGCGCGCCGCGTTCCAGCGTGAAATGGACGTGCTCGAAGCAAATTTGGCGTTTCTCGCGTCGGTCGGTTCGGTCAGCCCGTATATCGGTCTGTTCGGCACGGTGTGGGGGATCATGAATGCGTTCCGCGGCCTCGCCAACGTGCAGCAGGCAACGCTTGCGAACGTCGCACCGGGCATTGCAGAAGCGCTGACCGCCACCGCAATCGGCCTGTTCGCCGCGATTCCGGCGGTGGTCGCCTACAACCGCTACGCACACGACATCGACCGTCTGGCGATCCGCTTCGAGACCTTCATCGAAGAGTTCTCGAACATTTTGCAGCGTCAGGCACAGTAAGGGGTCCACGATGGCAGGCTCTTCCTCCAGCATGCGCGGCTCCCGTCAGCGCCGCGCGATGGCCGACATCAACGTCGTGCCGTACATCGACGTGATGCTCGTATTGCTCGTGATCTTCATGGTGACCGCGCCGCTCGTCGCCCCGTCGATCGTCAATCTGCCGACTGTCGGCGGCGCCGCGCCGCAGCAGCAAACTCCGCCCGTGATCGTGAACATCCGCGCGGACGGCAATATGAGCGTCAAATACAAGGACGATTCCGGCGCGCAGCAACAGGAAAACATGAGCAAGGCCGATCTGCACGGGTTTATCGCCGACCGCGCGCAGTCACACCCTGATCAGCCTGTCGTGATCGCCGCCGACAAAACCGTGAAGTACGAAGTCGTGATGAACGTGATGTCCGATCTGAAAGCTCAGGGCGTCAAGCGCGTTGGATTGCTCGTCAAATCACAATGATCCGCAAGAATTCCGAATACCCGCTTCAGCCGCCGCGTGAACGCGGCACCTGGCGAGCCTTTGTGTTCGCCCTGGTAATGCACGCGCTGCTGGGATTCTTCCTGTATCACGGCATTCAATGGCAGAACAGCACGCCGGCTGGCGCGGAGGCAGAACTGTGGACCGAGGTGCCGGATTCGGCGATTCCACGCCCGCCTCCACCGCCGCCTGTTCCCGTCGCCCCTGCCCCGCCGCTGCCGGACGAACAGGCCGACATCGCGCTGCAGGAAAAGAAACGCCAGCAACAGGAAGCGGCCCGTCAGGCGCAACTGGCCGAGCAGCAGCGTCAGCAGAAGCTGCAAGCCCAGCAGGAGGCCGAGGCGAAGCGTCAGCAGCAACTGGCGGCTGATCAGGCAGCGCAACTGGCCGCGCAAAAAGCAGCGGCGGCCAAACAGAAACAGTTGCAGCAACAGCAGCAGGCCGACAGGCTGAAACAACAGCAATTGGCCGACCAGCAGAAGCAGCAGCAGTTGAAGGAACAACAGCAGGAGCAGCAGAAACAGGCCGAGGCCGACGCGCAGAAAGCAGCGAAGGCCAAGGCGCAAGCAGACGCTGCAGCGCAAGCCAAGAAGCTGGACGCGGAACGTCGTGCGCGGCTTGCCCAGCTGCAAGGTTCGGCGGGCGCCGAAGGTTCGACCGGCAATGGGCTTGCGAAGAGCGGCACTGGCAGTGGTTCGGGTGGCACGGCGACATCGCCGGGTTACGCGGACAAGGTGCGTCGTGTGGTGCGTCCGAACATCTCGTGGGGCGGCGAAACGGATGGCCTGGAGACGGTCATCTCCGTACGCTGCTCGCCGACCGGCACGCTGTTGGACGCGCAAATTTCGCGCAGTAGCGGCAACGCGGCGTGGGACGATGCAGCACTGCGGGCTGTCCAGCGTTCGAATCCGATGCCTCAGGATATCGACGGGAAAACGCCCACCAGTTTCAAGATTACGATGCGCCCGGCAGGGTGATTGCAATAGTTTGACAGTCAGTTGACAGCAGACGCAGCGCCCCGCCCAGCGCGGCGCACCCGGGAACGAATTAGTTGTTTGCGGGTCTGTCTGCTGTCGTGAAGTGTTAGTAAAACCGTTTTTGGGGAAACCATACAGCATGAGTTTGATGACCAAGCTAGGCCTGCGGACACTTGTAGCGTCGTGCCTGATCGCCGTCGGCGGTGCCGCCCACGCACAACTCAACGTCCTCGTGACAGGCGTCGGGTCCACCCAGTTTCCGATCGCAACGGCGAATTTCGCCAATGAAGCGAATTCGCCGCAGCAGGTCAGCACGATCGTGCGTCAGGATTTGCAACGCAGCGGCAAATTCACGAATATCGACGCGGGCAGCACGCCAGTCTCCGAAACGGATTCCGTCGACCTCGGCAGCTGGAAAGCCAAGGGCGCCAACGCATTCGTGTCGGGCAGCGTGAACCGTCTGCCGAACGGCCAGTTCGAAGTGCGCTTCAAGCTGTACGACACCGTCAAGGGCGAAAGCCTCGGCGGCCTCGTACTCGTGAGCCCAGAAAGCGGCTTGCGCATGAGCGCACACAAGGTCGCGGACTACATCTACGCGAAGCTGATGGGCGGCCGCGGTGTATTCGCCACGCGCCTCTCGTACGTCATCCAGACGGGCGGCCGTTATCAGTTGCAGATCTCCGATTCGGACGGCCAGGACGCGCACATCGCGCTGTCGAGCCCCGAGCCGATCATCTCGCCGGCATGGTCGCCTGACGGCACCAAGGTCGCTTACGTTTCGTTCGAAAAGAAGAAGCCGATCGTCTATATCCACGACCTGCCTACGGGCCGTCGCGTGATCGTATCGGACCAGAAGGGTAACAACAGCGCGCCGGCCTGGTCGCCGGATGGCCGTACACTCGCCGTCGCGCTTTCGCGCACCGGCAATACGCAGATCTTCGCGGTCAATGCGGACGGCAGCGGCCTGCGGCGCCTGACGCAAGGCAGCTCGATCGACACCGAGCCATGCTTCTCGCCTGACGGCCAGTCGATCTATTTCACGAGCGACCGTGGCGGCCAACCGCAGATCTACAAAATGTCGGCCCAGGGCGAAAGCGCCGGCCCCGCACAACGCGTGACCTTCACGGGCAGCTACAACACCAGCCCGCGCGTGAGCCCGGATGGCAAGCAGCTCGCCTATATCTCGCGCGTCGGCGGCGGGTTCAAGCTGTACATTCAGGACCTGCAAGGCAATACCGCCACGGGCCTGACGGACACCACACATGACGAATCGCCGAGCTTCGCGGCGAACGGTCAGTACATTCTTTACGCCACACAGGTGAACGGCCGTGGCGTGTTGGCCGCAGTATCGACCGACGGTCGCACTCGGCAGGTCCTGTCCGTTCAGGGCGGCAGCGTACGCGAACCGTCCTGGGGCCCATTTATGCAATAACGTTCATGCAACAACACAAGGAGAGTTACCAAATGATTTCAAAACTTCGTTTCGCATTTGCCGTATTGATGGTCGGTTTGCTGGCCGCGTGTCACTCGGGCGTCAAGCTCGACGAAAACGCTAACAAGGGCGGCGCTGTTTCAACGCAACCGAACCCGACCGATGTCGCTCAGGTCAACGTCGATCCGCTGAACGATCCGAATAGCCCGCTCGCCAAGCGCAGCATCTACTTCGACTTCGACAGCTACTCGGTCAAGGACGACTACCAATCGCTGCTGCAACAACACTCGCAATACCTGAAGAGCCATCCGCAACGTCACGTCCTGATCCAGGGCAACACCGACGAACGCGGCACCAGCGAGTACAACCTGGCACTCGGCCAGAAGCGTGCTGAAGCTGTGCGCCGTTCGCTGTCGCTGATGGGCGTGACGGACTCGCAAATGGAAGCCGTGAGCCTCGGCAAGGAAAAGCCGCAAGCTACCGGTCATGACGAATCGTCGTGGGCACAAAACCGCCGCGCCGACCTCGTATACCAACAGTAAGTAACGGGTGATGAGCCGAATGACGCATCGTTTCTCCTGGCTGCGGTTTGCCGCAGCGGCCTGCGTCGCAGGCACGGCCTTCGCGGCTGTGCCTGCGCACGCAGGGATCTTCGACGACGATCAGGCCCGTCAGGCCATTCTCGATCTGCGTTCGAAGACCGATAGCCTTTCGAGCCAACTGTCGGCTGCACAGCGCACGATCCTCGATCAGTCCAACCGCCTCGACCAGCTGAATCAGCAGGTCGCGACGTTGCGTGGGCAGAACGAAGATATGGGCAACCAGCTCACCACGCTGCAAAAGCAGCAGAAGGACTACTACACAGATCTGGACACGCGGCTGAAGAAATTCGAGCCGCAGCAACAGACCGTGGACGGCGTCCAGGGCGAGGTGCAGCCGGGTGAAACCGATTCGTTCAATGCGGCTTCACAGCAGTTCCGTAACGGCGACTTCAAGAATGCGGCGGCGTCGTTCCGCACCTTCATCTCCAAGTTCCCGAACAGCCCCTACCAGCCGACCGCGCAGTACTGGCTCGGCAATGCGCTGTATGCGCTGCGTGATTACAAGGGCTCGACGGCGATCTGGCAAGGTGTGGTGAAGAACTACCCGCAGCATCCGCGTGCACCGGAAGCGCTGCTTGCGATTGCGAACAATCAGCTCGAGCAAGGTCAGAAGGCTGCGGCCAAGAAGACGCTGGAGCAGATCGTCGCGCAATACAGCGGCTCGGACGTCGCGCAGTCGGCTCAGAGCAAGCTGTCGCAGATCAAGTAGTCGTACAAGCTTTAGCAGTTGGCATCACGCGCAGTGGCCACGCAGTTCACATCGCGGTTCGCAAATTAACCAGCCACGCGCGCCTCTCGCTGGAAAGCCCTGGGTAGCGATACCTCGGGCTTTTCACTATCTGAAGTAGGGATAGTTTGGCTTACCACCATGGGTTGACAGCCCATGGCTGCTATCGCTATAATCTCGCTTCTCTTTTGGGTCGTTAGCTCAGCTGGTAGAGCAGCGGACTTTTAATCCGTTGGTCACAGGTTCGAATCCCGTACGGCCTACCAAAAGATTCAAGGGCTTGCACGCGTCAGCGTCGCAAGCCCTTTTCTTTTTCTGGCCCGCGCGCCACCCTCTTCGCTCGATCCCCCAAATAGTTCGACACCCCACAGACCGCCCCCGTCTTGCGCACGCATGATCGCGTCACGGCGCGATAAGAAGCGCCGCAAAAAAGACCACAAGACAGGGCTGCCAAGGGACGCACGATCCCGCGGCCCAACCCGCCCAGGGGGCCGCCCATGAACACTGCAAAAGTAATCTGGGTAGTAGGTTTGGCGATCTCGATCGAAACGGCGCACGCTCAGGAAGTATTCCTGGAGGGCGGAACGCTTGGTGTCGGCATTGGCGCGGCACTGAACGTCACTTCCTGGTTCGGCGTGCACGCGGACTTCAACGCGATCAATCTCTCGCATGACTTTACGGTGGGCGGAAATCGTTATGCCGACGACTTGCGGCTTCGCCAGGGAGGCATCTACGGCGATCTGTTCCCGTGGTCGAACAGCGGCTTTCGCGTCACCGCCGGCCTTCGCTTCACGGACGACGAAGTGAGCGGCAATTCCGTTCCCACGAACGGCACCTACATATTCAAAGGCCAGAGAACGCCGGCCTTTCCGGGCGAGTATGCGACCGCCACCGTCAAGTACCCGACCGTCATGCCTTATCTGGGGGTGGGCTATGGCTTGCGACCCGCGGCCAAGGGATTCGGTCTGGTGGTCGATCTCGGCGTCGCGTATGGCGTGCCGAGATCGTCCTATACATTGTCACCGGCCCTGGCTCAGGCCGCGGGTCCTGCCATGAGCCAGGAGATTGCCTCGACGGGCTTGCAACAACTGAGGGACAAAGCCTCGCCCTATCGATGGTATCCGACGCTGCAAATTGGTCTTTCGTACCACTTCTGATCAGCGGGCAAAGTCCCGGCAAACGCTGGCGCACGAGCGACTCGCGCAGCATAGTTTCGACGGCACCGGTACCGCTCCGGACGTGCGACATCGACGGAATCCGATCGATATCGCCTCGATCTTGTGCATCGGCGCGAAAGTTTCTCACAGCGCCAATCATCATGCCCCACACAACCATGCAGGAGCTCTTACATCACGTCTCTTCAATACGAAACCGATGCAACGGACTCCGAACATTGATATTTATTGAGACGTAAAGACGTGCAATGATCGCCGCCGATTCTGCGCATCACGCTGCAATGCTGCGTGAGCAGACGCTTTGCCAACGCCGCAAATCTCTGCGCTTTCATTCCGTCAACATGACTAATTTTCTGTTCGACCTCGTCGCGAACCTTGCCTTGCTGGCTATCGTGCTGTTCGCGTGTCATCTGTGCAACCGGCTCGTACCCGGCGCCGCGCTCAATGGTGCGCACATCTTCATCGCGCTGGCTTGGACCGCCTTGCTGCTCGATGCCGCGCTGACCTTTCTCGTGTTCGCCGACGCGCAGAACCGCTACGGCAAGTTCAGCAACTCGAGCGCATTCTTCGAACGCGCCAGCACGTATGTGCTGGCCGCCATTGCCGCATTGGCGTGGCGGTACGCCACACGTCGCATGCGCACCGCCAAAGCTAACATGAACACACTGGTCATTCGCACGTCGCCGTATTCCGAATCACATCTGCCGATGTAACCGCACGCGGCTCATTTTCCCCGCCACGCATTGCGCATCATCGCCAGGAACGGACCTTGCGTATGGGCGCCCCGTCGCCTATAACTTCCGAAGACCGAGAGTTACCGTTTGCGCCCGCCACCGGGCATTTGCCGCTGTATTGCACTACCGCCGTTCAATCAGTCGAAGGCAACTTAACCAACGAGGAACATCTTGGATCTCGAAACCGTACGCGTGTTCATCATGACCCGAGGCATCGACCTCGGCACCAAGGTACTCGGCGCGATCGTGTTGTGGGTCGTTGGCCGCTGGGTCATCGGCCTGATAACCGGCTTGCTTCGCAAACTGCTGTCGAAAAACGGCCGCGTCGATCCAACCCTCGCGCATTACCTCGGTTCGATTCTCGGCGCGTTGCTGAATCTGCTGCTGATCCTCGCGATCCTGCAGGTGTTCGGCGTCCAGACTACCTCGTTCGCCGCATTGCTCGCCGGTCTCGGTCTCGCGATCGGCACTGCGTGGGGCGGCTTGCTCGCCCACTTCGCGGCTGGCATCTTCATGCAGGTGCTGCGGCCGTTCAAGGTGGGCGATTTTGTCACTGCCGGCGGCGTGACCGGCACGGTCTCCGAGTTGGGACTGTTCGGCACGACCATCGTGACGCCGGACAACGTGACGACCATCGTCGGCAACAACAAGATCTTTTCCGACACAATCTCGAACTACAGCGTACTGCCGGTACGGCGTGTCGAGTTGACAGCGAAGATCGCCAACGGCGTCGACCCTACGGATGCAATGAACCGGCTGAAGGCGGCCGTCACGCAGATTCCGAACGTGGCCGAAAGCCCCGCGCCGGATATCGAGGTGCTGAGCTTCACGCCGGAGGGACCGTTGTTATGCGTGCGGCCCTATACGAACAATGAGCATTATTGGCAAGTCTACTTCGACACCAATCGCGCGATCGTTCAGACCTTCAAGGAAGCCGGCTATCCGACGCCGGAAACGCCGCTTGCGCCGCGCGTGGTGACGTGAACGCGACCAAGGTTAGGTACACGAATGATCGAGGTCGCAGCTCGCCGGGTTGACAAATTTGCTCACAACTTCCGCGATCCGGCTCGGCTGAATCAGGACCCGAAATGAAAACGGCGTCGCGAGATTCGCGACGCCGTTTGTTCGTGTGCTCCATGCAACGTGAAGCGTCAGCGGGTGCCCGCCTTGGTCGAGTTCTTACGCGTCATCTTCCATAACGCACCTAACACAACCGGTACCACGGCCGCGCCGATACCCACCAGCACGATCACATTCAGATACTGCCGGATGAACGGAATGTTGCCGAAGAAGTAACCGAGCAACACCAGCAGCAACACCCACAACAGCGCACCGAGAATGTTGAAGAGCTGGAATCGACTCACCGTCATCTCCGATGCACCGGCAACGAACGGCGCGAAGGTACGCACCACCGGAATGAAACGCGCCAGCACGATGGTCTTGCCGCCATGCTTTTCATAGAAGTTATGAGTCTTCTGCAGCGCGGCGCGGTCGAGGAAGCGCTCAAGGAAAGGGATATGCGAATTGAACACCCGTGGCCCAATGGCCCGCCCGATCATGTAGTTGACCGTATTACCGGCGACCGCCGCAACGAGCAACAGCACGATCAGGAGGCCGAGATTCATTTCACCGCTCGCGCAAAAAGCGCCGCCGATGAACAGCAGGGAATCGCCCGGGAGAAACGGCAGCACGACCAGCCCGGTTTCGCAGAACACGATCAGAAACAGGACCGCGTAGACCCAGGTGCCGTACACGTGAATGAAGTCACCCAGGAACTTGTCGATGTGCAAGACAAGGTTGACGAAGTGTAGCAACGTGTCCAAAAAGCGTCCTTTATTGAGCGAATGCGAGCGTGGCGGGAGTGGCCGCGTCAGCAGCCTTGCAGGCGGCGGGCGGCGAGCACGTGCTCGCCGCCGCAAATTGACCGCGTCATGATACCGAAAGTGCCCGGCTGCGATTAAAAATCTGCCGGGTATCGACACTTCGAGGCTGTGCGGCGGTTCTGCGGTCCGCACCGAACGCATGCCGCGCAGGTCGATCACATCGCCAACTGGGCGCCATGTCGGCGGTTCCGGTTCAGCGGCTGCCGGCCGCAAGACCGCGCCGACCGATAGCGTCGACCCACATCGAGCCGGCTCGCGCCGAATCGCTATAATTTCGCCATGTCAGAATTCTCCGAAACACCAGCCGGCACCACCGACGCGGCCGCGGTTTCCGCCGCCGCGCCCGTCCCACGCCCGTTGCGGGCGATCCAGCCCCTTCCCGATCAGCTGATCAGCCAGATTGCCGCCGGCGAAGTGGTCGAGCGGCCGGCCTCAGTGGTCAAGGAATTGCTGGAGAATGCGCTCGACGCCGGCGCGCAGACGCTGCGTATTCTGCTCGACGAAGGCGGTGTCAAACGCATTTCGATCACCGACGACGGTTCCGGCATCCCCGAGAACGAACTCGCGCTCGCACTGATGCGTCACGCGACCAGCAAGATTCGCTCGCTTGCCGAACTGGAAGCGGTCGCGACGCTGGGGTTTCGCGGTGAGGCGCTGGCGTCGATTGCGTCGGTCGCGCAGATGAGCATCACGAGCCGCACCGCCGAGGCGCCGCACGCCGTGCGCGTCGACGCGCAAACCGGTGTGCTGAGCCCCGCCGCCGGCACCCAGGGCACCACAATCGAAGTCCGCGAGCTGTACTTCAACACGCCCGCGCGCCGCAAATTCCTGAAAAGCGAGCAGACCGAACTCGGTCACTGCCTCGAACAGATTCGCCGCGCTGCGCTGGCGCGGCCGGATGTGGCGATTTCGGTGCTGCATAACGGCAAGGCGGTCGAACACTGGAACGCCAGCGAGCCGCCCGCGCGGGTCGCGAAGATTCTTGGCGAAACCTTCGCGACGGCGCATTTGCCGCTCGACGAATCCGCCCGACCGCTCGCCGTCTACGGTTGCGCCGGTCTGCCGACCGCGAGCCGCGGGCGCGCCGATCAACAGTATTTCTTCGTCAATGGCCGGTTCGTGCGCGACAAGCTGCTCACGCACGCGGTGCGCGCCGCTTACGAAGACGTGCTGCACGGCGATCGCTATCCGTCCTACGTGCTGTTTCTCGATCTGCCGCCAGAAGCGGTCGACGTGAACGTGCACCCGTCGAAAATCGAAGTGCGGTTTCGCGATTCACGTTCGATTCACCAGTTCGTGTTTCACGCCGTGCAGCGCGCGTTGGCGCGGCACGCGGGCGCGTCGCCAGAAACGACCGCTGGTGGGCATGCAGCGCATCTGCATGCATCGGCAGGTGGGCCGGCCTCGTTCGGCGCTACGCCGCTGGGCGGTGCGGGCGGTGCGGGCGGTGCGGGCGGTGTAGGCGGTACGGGCGGCAGCTTCGGCACGGGCTCGAATGCAGCCGCGGGTGCTAGCGGCCCCGGTGGCGGGATCGGTGGCGCATTTGGATCCTCGCAGCAGCCCGGCAATACGTGGATGCGCCAGGCGCGCATGACACAAGGCACGCTGCCGGTGGCCCAACCGCTGGCGTTCTACGACGCCCTTTTCGGCCGCAAAGACACCAACGCAGGGACAGCAGAAGGCGCGACGCTCTTCGAAGCGCGCGACTCGGCCGCCGAGGCACCCGCGCCATACAACACGTCCACACCCTACACATCGCCCGCTTTCAATGCGGTCGACGAGCAGCCGCTCGGCTTCGCCCTCGGCCAGATTCACGGCATCTATGTGCTCGCGCAGAACGCGCATGGACTCGTGATTGTCGATATGCATGCCGCGCACGAGCGCATCCTGTACGAGCAGTTCAAGAACGCACTGGCCGATCGCACGATTGCCGTGCAGCCGCTCTTGATCCCGCAGACCATGCAGGCCGATCCGGTCGAAATCGGCACGGTCGAAGAAGAGCGCGACACGCTGGATGCACTCGGTTTCGACCTCGCCGTGCTGTCGCCCACCACGCTCGCGATCCGCGCCGTGCCTGCGTTGCTGAAAGACTCCGATCTGCAGGCGCTGGCCCGCGCGGTTCTCTCCGATCTGCATGCGTTCGGCGGTTCACGCGTGTTGACCGAGCGTCAGCACGAACTGCTAGGCACGCTCGCGTGCCATCACGCGGTGCGCGCGAACCGGCGTCTCACGCTCGATGAGATGAACGCGCTGCTGCGCCAGATGGAGGCGACCGAGCGCGCCGACCAGTGCAACCACGGCCGTCCGACGTGGTACCAGTTGACGCTGTCCGATCTCGATCGGCTGTTCATGCGTGGGCAATGACGGTGCGCCTGCTTACGCTGGTCCGGTGCGCCCCGTTTTGCCTATGACCTCGCACACGCACACTCCCACGCCGATCCCTTGCCTGCTGGGCCCGACCGCATCCGGCAAGACCGCTGCCGCGCTGGCGCTGGCGGCACGGCGGCCAGTCGAAATCATCAGCGTCGATTCTGCGCTGGTATATCGCGAGATGAATATCGGCACGGCCAAGCCGACGCCTGAAGAGCGCGCGGTGGCGCCGCATCATCTGATCGATATCGTCGATCCGGCGGATGTGTATTCGGCGGCGGAATTTCGTAGCGACGCGTTACGCCTGATCGGTGAGATCAGCACGCGCGGGCGGCTGCCGTTATTGGTCGGCGGGACGATGCTGTACTACAAGGCCCTCACGCAAGGACTGAACGACCTGCCCGCCGCCAATGCCGACGTGCGTGCAGCGCTCGATGCCGACGCCGCACGCGACGGCTGGCCGGCGCTGCATGCGCGGCTTGCCGCTGTCGATCCTGTTACGGCCGCGCGCCTCGCGCCGAACGATTCGCAGCGGATTCAGCGGGCGCTCGAGGTTTTCATGCTGAGCGGGCAAGCGATGTCCGCTTTGCTGGCCGCGCCCGCTCGCGTCGATCGTGCGGCGCAAGCCTGGCGCTTCGTGCCGATCGCGCTTGAGCCATCCGAGCGGAGCGTGCTGCATGCACGCATCGAAAAGCGCTTCGATGCCATGCTGGCTGAAGGCTTCATCGACGAAGTGGTGAAATTGCGAGAACGCGGGGATTTATTGCCCGAGATGCCATCCATGCGCTGCGTGGGATACCGGCAGGCCTGGGAATATCTCGACGGAGCGGTCGACTATTCGACGATGCGGGACAAGGGGGTCTTTGCCACCCGGCAATTGTGCAAGCGGCAGCTCACGTGGCTGCGCGGCATGACAGAGCGGGTTGTGGTGGATTGCTGCGATCCCGGCGCGACCGCGCAGGTTGTCGGCTTAATTGAAGATTTGATTTGAGGTGTTCGCCCGCGCGGCGCTTTCTTTCTGTACACCGCGCAGGCAAACCAGCCGATCTTCAAGCTGGTTGTTCAAGCTGGCTGTTTAAACCACGACCGTCTGAGCTTCACCGGCCGCGCTTTCGCGAATCACGCCGATCTTCCAGACCTGCTCGCCGGCAGCCGACAACAGCCCGATCGCCGCATCGGCATCAGCGGCAGACACAACCACCGCCATCCCGATTCCGCAATTGAACACACGGTGCATTTCCGCATCCGCCACGCCGCCGTGCTTCTGCAACCACGCGAACAGCGGCGGCATCGGCCAGCCGCGATGATCGAGTTCAGCCGTCAGACCTTCACGCAAAACGCGCGGAATATTTTCGACGAGGCCGCCGCCCGTGATGTGCGCCATACCCTTTACAGCGATCTGCTGCATCAAGGCCAGCAAGGGCTTCACATAAATATGCGTAGGCGCCATCAAGGCATCAGCCAGCGAACGGCCATCGAAGTCCGCATTCAGATCAGGTTGCGCGCGCTCGATAATCTTGCGCACCAGCGAAAACCCATTCGAATGGATGCCGCTGGAAGCCAAACCCAGCACCACGTCACCCGGGGCGATCGTGCTGCCGTCGATAATCTTGCTCTTTTCCACCGCGCCGACCGCAAAGCCGGCGAGATCGTATTCACCGTCCGGATACATGCCCGGCATTTCAGCCGTCTCGCCGCCGATCAGCGCGCAACCCGCCAGTTCGCAACCCTGCGCGATCCCCTTCACGACCGTTGCCGCGGTACCGACGTCCAGCTTGCCGCAAGCGAAGTAATCGAGGAAAAACAGCGGCTCGGCGCCCTGCACCAGAATGTCGTTGACGCTCATCGCGACCAGATCCTGGCCGACCGTGTCATGCTTGTTCAGTTGAAACGCGAGGCGCAGCTTGGTGCCGACACCGTCCGTGCCCGAAACCAGCACCGGTTCCTTGTATTTCTTCGGCACTTCAAACAGCGCGCCAAACCCGCCGATGCCACCCAGCACGCCGTCGCGCATCGTCTTTTTGGCAAAGGGCTTGATCGCGTCGACAAGGGCGTCGCCCGCGTCGATGTCCACGCCGGCGTCGCGATACGACAACCCTTGGGCCGAATCAGTTGAATTCGGGGCGGATTTCGGTTGATTCATGGGGAAGAGCTCGAAGGTCGGTAAAATGCGATTTTACCCGATGCTGGCCGGCTGGCTGGAATTTGAATCGTCCTGATCATCCTGTCGCGACGACACCAGGGAAACAACTTTGCAACAAACCCCCTCGATCCTGACACCCGTGCAGCGCCGCGCCTTCATCTGGCTGGCAATCGCGCTGGGCATCGGCATTCTGCTGTGGCTCCTGAGTCCGGTGCTGACACCGTTCCTGCTGGGCGCCATTCTCGCGTACATTCTGCAACCGGGCGTCGCATGGATGGTGCGCCGGCGAGTGCCGCGCGCACTCGCCGCCTTGCTGATGATGCTGCTGTTCTCGCTGCTGATAACGCTGCTCGTGCTGCTGGTGCTGGCCGTGATCCAGAAAGAGGGGCCGCAACTCAGGCAGCAGGTGCCGGTGTTTTTCACACATGTCAACACGTGGCTGCACCCCAAGCTCGCCGTGCTGGGACTTGCCGATTCGCTCGATTTCGCCAGCATCCGCGATCTCGTGATGGGGCAGCTGGAAGGCAGCGCGCAGACCGTCGCTGCGTATGCATGGGCCTACATCCGCACCAGCGGCAACGTGATGATGACGGTGGTCGGCAACGCCGTGCTGGTGCCGCTCGTGCTGTTTTATCTGCTGTACGACTGGAACCGCATGCTCGCCCGCGTGCAGAGCGTGGTGCCGCGCCGCTGGCTCGACAAGACGCTGCAGCTCGCGCGCGACATGGACCAGATGCTGTCGCAATACCTGCGCGGCCAGTTGCTCGTGATGGGGGTGCTGGCGCTCTACTATGCGATTGCGCTGACCGTCGCCGGGTTTGAAATCGCGCTGCCGGTGGGTATTTTCACGGGCCTCGCTGTGTTCATTCCGTACATTGGCTTTGCCACCGGTCTCGCGCTGGCGCTGCTCGCGGCACTGCTGCAGTTCGGCGACTGGTACGGCTTCGGCGCGGTCGCGCTGATTTACGGCGCCGGCCAGATCGTGGAGAGCTTTTATCTCACGCCGCGCCTCGTCGGCGAACGCATCGGACTGCACCCCCTCGCGGTCATCTTCGCGTTGCTCGCGTTCGGTCAGCTGTTCGGCTTTTTCGGTGTGTTGCTGGCGCTGCCGGTCAGCGCGATTCTCTCGGTGGCGATGCGCGAGTTGCGCCAAAGCTATCTGGCGAGCACGCTTTACAACAATTGACCGCTCATCGAATTTTTACGGCCCGAGGTCCGGGCCATCTGCGGCCCAAGCTTCATTTTCGGCATTAACCTACTGTGCTTCGTCAACTGACGCTCGATCTCGGCACCCCGCCGCCATCGACATTCGACAATTTCTTCGCCGGCGCCAACGCCGAGCTGGTCACGCGGCTGCGCGAGCTCGACAACGCGCTCGCGGCCGGGCCAGTGCCCGATCGCACCTTCTACATCTGGGGCGAGGCGGGCAGCGGCCGCACCCATCTGCTGCAGGCGCTGGTTCACGAAGCGGCGCCGGGTCATGCACGCTTTGCCGGTCCGCAGAGCAGCCTCGCCGCCTTCTCGTTCGACCCGCGCGTCGCGCTGTATGCGATCGACGATTGCGACAGCCTCTCCGCGGCGCAGCAAATCGCCGTGTTCAACCTGTTCAACGAAGTGCGCGCGCATCCCACCAGCGCGCTCGTCGCCGCAGGCAACGCGGCGCCGATCGGCATGACGGTGCGCGAAGATCTGCGCACGCGCCTCGGCTGGGGCCTCGTGTTTCACCTCGCGCCGCTGCCGGACGAAGGCAAGGCCGCGGTGCTGAAACACGCGGCGCGCGAGCGCGGCATCATGCTCGCCGACGACGTCCCCGCTTACCTGCTCACGCATTTTCGCCGCGATATGCCGAGCCTGATGGGCTTGCTCGACGCGCTCGACCGCTTCTCGCTCGAACAGAAACGCGCGGTCACGCTGCCGCTTCTGCGCATCATGCTGAACTCGCCCGACGCCGAGGAACGGCGCACGGCGCCCACCGCCTCAACGTCGCCCGCCGCATCATCCGCGTCCCCGCCGCCGCTTCAAGTAAAATAGGCCCCCATGGCTAACCTCGCACTCTTCGATCTCGACCACACGCTCATTCCCACCGACAGCGACCACGAATGGGGCCGCTTCATGGTGAAACAAGGCATGGTCGACGCTGACAATTTCGCCCGTGAAAACGACCGCTTTTTCGCCGACTACAAGGCCGGCAAGCTGGACATTCACGCTTATCTGATCGCCATGCTCACGCCGCTCGCAAAATATTCGCGCGCGCAGCTTGCCGACCTTCACGCGCAGTACATGCATGAAGTCATCACACCGGCGATCTTTCCGGTCGCGCTGGAACTGGTCAGAGAGCACCGCGAAGCCGGCGACCTCTGCTGCGTGGTCACCGCCACCAACGAATTCATCACCCGCCCGATCGCCCAGGCGTTCGGCGTCGATGCGCTGATCGCCTGCGAAGCGGAAACCGTCGACGGCCAGCCGCATTCGCCGTACACCGGCCGCCCCACCGGCACGCCGAGCTACAAGGAAGGCAAGATCGTCCGTACCGAGGCATGGCTGGCTTCGCTCGGCAAGAGCTGGACCGATTTCGAGCACAGCTATTTCTATAGCGATTCGCACAACGACATCCCGCTGCTCGAAAAGGTCACCGATCCGATCGCGACCAATCCCGACGACACATTGCGCGCCCATGCGCAGGCCAAAGGCTGGCGCATCCTCGAACTCTTTCAACCCTCGTGATCAAAAAACTTATCCGCAAGCTATTCGGCCAGGACTCGGCGCCCGCTGACGACATCCCGCCCGCCGAGGCCGAAGCAGACGTAGCCGACGAGGCGTCGGCACGCAACGCGTCCAGCGCCGGCAAGGCGCGCCGCAAACCGGCACGCCCGGCCGCCAAAGCCGTGCGGGACCCCGACGTGCCGGTCATCATTCCGCATGACGTGCATGGCATCGATCAGTCGCTGATCTCGCGCAACGCGATTCGCGTCACCGAAGGCCTGCAGGAAGCGGGGCATCGCGCGTTCATCGTCGGCGGCGCGGTGCGCGATCTCCTGCTCGGCATCAAGCCGAAAGACTTCGACGTCGCGACCGACGCCACGCCCGAGCAGGTGCAGAAGCTGTTTCGCCGCGCGCGCATCATCGGCCGCCGGTTTCAGATCGTGCATGTGCAGTTCGGCCAGGAAATCATCGAAACCTCGACCTTCCGCGCGCTGGTCGATCCGCCCGCCGCCGACGCAGCGCCGCCGCGCCGTCTGAAGCGCGACGAACTCGATCGCCGCACCCACGCGGTGGACGCCAGCGGCCGCGTGCTGCGCGACAACGTCTGGGGCGAGCAGCACGAAGACGCCACGCGGCGCGACTTCACGATCAACGCGATGTACTACGACCCGGCCACGCAAACCGTGCTGGACTATCACAACGGCATGGCCGACATGCGCGCCCGTCTGTTGCGCATGATCGGCGACCCGGCCACGCGTTATCGCGAGGATCCGGTGCGCATGCTGCGCGTGGTGCGTTTTGCCGCCAAGCTCGACTTCGAGATCGAAGACACGACCCGCGCGCCGATCGCCAAAATGGCCGATCTGATCAACAACGTGCCGGCCGCGCGTCTGTTCGACGAGATGCTCAAGCTGATGCTGTCCGGCCACGCGCTCGCCTGTTTGAAACGTCTGCGTCAGGAAGGCCTGCATCACGGTCTGTTGCCGCTGCTCGACGTGGTGCTGGAACAGCCGATCGGCGAGAAATTCATCACGCTCGCGCTGACCAACACGGACGCCCGCGTGCGCGCCGGCAAGCCGGTTTCGCCGGGCTTCCTGTTCGCCACGCTACTGTGGCACGACGTCCAGACGCGCTGGCAACAATTTGAGGCGAACGGCGAATATCCGGTGCCGGCCCTGCATCGCGCGATGGACGAAGTCCTCGACATGCAAACCGAGAAACTCGCGATCCACAAGCGCTTTTCGTCGGATATGCGCGAGATCTGGGGCCTGCAACTGCGCCTCGAGAAACGCTCGGGAAGAAGTGCGCTGAAGCTGCTGGAACACCAAAGATTTAGAGCGGGGTATGATTTCCTCCTGTTGCGCTGCGAATCGGGCGAACTCGATGAGTCGGTGGGTGCGTGGTGGACGGAATTCATCGAAGGAGACATCGCGGCGCGTGAGACATTGCTTACGCAAGGCGGGAAGGACCGAAGCCCCAGGAAACGACGGCGGCGCAGCAGTGGCGCCAGAAACCGCAAACCCGGCGACGGAATGGAGGGCGGCACGCCAGCCGAACGCACAGCCAACGACGTGGGCCATGACGGCTCGCACGAAGACTGACGCGGCGTTCGCTGAAGTCGTCGAACGATAGTCGTAGGAAGTTATGCCATGACGGTTGCTTATCTCGGCCTCGGCGCGAATCTCGGGGACGCGCGCCAGACCCTGAAAGACGCGGTGGTGTGCCTGGCACAACAGCACACCATCAACGTGCTCGCCAAGTCGAGCCTGTATCGCACCGCCCCGATCGACGCAGGCGGCGATGATTATTTCAACTGCGTCGTGAAGGTCGATACGACGCTCCCCGTGCGGCATCTGCTCGCGCTGTGCCACAAGATCGAGCATCAGTTCGGTCGTGAACGGCCGTTTCGCAACGCCCCGCGCACGCTCGATCTGGACATCCTGCTGTTCGGCGATCAATCGATCGACGAAGCCGATCTGATCGTGCCGCATCCCCGTTTGATCGAGCGTGCCTTTGCACTCGTGCCGCTCGTCGAGATCGACCCAGCGCTGATCATCCCGCAACACGGTCGTGCCGAGGCGCTGCTCGACCGCGTAAGCGATCAACGCATCGAAAAGGTGAAGGGGCCCTGCCAGTGCCCCATGCTCAATGCATTGACTGCCGGCGCTCCTACTGGGGCCAGGGGTCGCTGCGAATGAATTCGCCGCCGCTTACCGTCACCGCGCCGCAACTACGGCCGCCCTTCGGCTATCTCGCGATCGAAGGGCCGATCGGCGTCGGCAAGACCTCACTCGCGCGGCGGCTCGCCCAACGCTGGTCGATGCAGGAACTGTTCGAGCGGCCCCAGGACAATCCCTTTCTCGAACGCTTTTATCGCGACACCGCGCGTTATGCTCTGCCCACACAATTGCACTTCGCCTTGCAGCGCGCGCAGCAGGCCCAGGAAGTGGTCGCAGTGCATGTGGCGGGCACACCGC
The DNA here is from genome assembly GCF_046025895.1 of Paraburkholderia sp. RL17-337-BIB-A. Lineage (NCBI taxonomy): Bacteria > Pseudomonadati > Pseudomonadota > Betaproteobacteria > Burkholderiales > Burkholderiaceae > Paraburkholderia > Paraburkholderia sp. RL17-337-BIB-A. The sequence goes on from NZ_JARESY010000001.1 coordinate 3,859,421, forward strand.
TGATCGCCGATTTCATGACGCAGAAGAACGACATCTTCGCGCGTCTGACGCTGCAGGAAGACGAGTGGCAGTTATACCGCGCCCTCGCCGCGCGACTTGACGTGAGCGCGCCCGCGCCGGATTTCGTCGTCTACCTGCAAGCCAGTCCTGAAGTGTTGTTTGCGCGCATCCAGAAGCGGGCCGTGCCCATGGAACTGCAGATTTCCGATGCGTATCTGCACGCGCTCTGCGACGCCTACAATCAGTTTTTCTATCACTACGACCGCGCGCCCGTGCTGACGGTCAACGCTGAACATCTGAATCCGCTCGACTCGGACGCGGACCTTGCGCTACTCGCCGAACGCATCGAAACCATGCGCGGCCGCAAGGAATTCTTTGTCAAAGGCACGTCGCTCTAAGCGGCGCGTCCCCTCTCTTTTCCAACGGATTTCCTCATGACCTATTTGCAGGAAGCGAGCCGGAACGCCATCACCGTGCCGAAACTGCAGGCGATGCGCGACGCCGGCGAAAAGATCGCCATGCTGACCTGTTACGACGCGAGCTTCGCCGCGCTGCTGGATCGCGCGGGTGTCGACGTGTTGCTGATCGGCGACTCGCTCGGCAACGTGCTGCAAGGCCAGACGACCACGCTGCCGGTGTCGCTCACGGACATTGCGTATCACACGGCGAGTGTCGCGCGGGCGCGGCCCTCGGCGCTGGTAGTGGCCGACCTGCCGTTCGGCACGTACGGCACGCCGGAGGACGCCTTCAGGAGTTCGGTGGAGCTCATGCGTGCCGGCGCGCAGATGGTGAAGCTCGAGGGCGGTGTGTGGCTCGCCGACACGGTGCGCTTTCTGGTCGAGCGGTCGATTCCGGTGTGCGCGCACGTCGGTCTGACGCCGCAATCGGTGCATGCGTTCGGCGGCTTCAAGGTGCAGGGCAAGACCGATGCCGGCGCAAGCCAGGTATTGCGCGACTCGCTCGCCGTGCAGAACGCAGGCGCCCAACTGATCGTGCTCGAAGCGATTCCAACGCTGCTCGGGACGGAAGTGACGAAGCAATTGCGGATTCCGACAATCGGTATCGGCGCGGGCCTCGACTGCTCGGGCCAGGTGCTGGTGCTGCACGATATGCTGGGAATTTTCCCCGGCAAGCGGCCGCGCTTCGTGAAGGATTTCATGCAAGGGCAGCCGAACATTCAGGCTGCGGTTGAAGCGTATGTACGAGCGGTGAAGGACGGCTCGTTCCCTGGGCCAGAGCATACGTTCTGACATTCTGAACACACGATCTGATAGCCAACAGCATGACATGCGGGATTCCACATGGCATGCAGGCCTGACCGGATGGATTGCCCGCTTACTGCACGTTCGACATCGTTGAGCCGCCGCAGGGCACGCGCCGCGCAACGGCCACAGCGCGTACGTTCGACCTCAATCCATCACCCGTGCCCGCACCGCGCCGCGTAGTGCATTGCACACCAGGAGCGCTTCGGCCTTCTGCACATCGGCTCGCGTCAGCACGCGCTCGGCAGCGTGAAAATCGGTGTCGTCGAGCAGTACACCCCGCATGACCCCGGGCAGCACGCCCGACGCCAGCGGCGGCGTCCACCATCGGCCGTCGAGCTTCACAAACACATTCGACCGACCGCCCTCGGTCAACTCCCCGCGCTCGTTAAAGAACAGCGTGTCGAAAGCACCCTTCGCTTCCGCTTCGCGCCAGCCGCGATCGTATTCGGCGCGGCGCGTGGTTTTGTGCCGCATCAGTGGATCATTGGCATCCGTCGCGGAAAAACCGTGGTCCGGTCCGAGCAGGACACCGACAGCTGAGTCAACCAGCGGCGTCAGCACTGCAGCGGTTATTTGCGCCGTGCCGTTTTTGCTCAACGCGAGGCGCATACGGTGCGGGCTTGGTGCTGGCAACGCCGCACATTTCTCTGCGATTTGCGCGCGAATTTCAGTTTCGCCGTCGAGTTTGAAACCGAGCGTCGCGGCGCTGGCTGAGAGTCGTGCGAGATGGCGCGATAGATGCCGCACGCCCTCGTCCCGCGTCGCATACATCGTTTCGAAGAGCTCGAAACCCGGCTCGGCGCCGGTTAGAAAGCTGGCCTTCAATTGGCACTCCGCATATTCGTCAGCGGCGACGCTGTCAAGCACGATGCCCGCGCCGACGCCCATCTTGCCTTGCCGTTCGCCGCCTGGCTGCGCGGCTGGGCTCAAGGTCAATGTGCGGATCGCGACGGACAGGCAGAAGTCGCCGCAGGTGGCGTGGCTTGCTGCGGCTGTGGTTGTGGTTGTGGTTGGGGCTGTTGGGACTGTTGGGACTGTGGTTGGGACTGTGGTTGGGGTTGGGGCTGGGGCTGGGGCTGGGGCTGGGGCTGGGGCTGGGGCTGGGGCTGGGGTGATGCCGGCACCAACAGCAGTGTTGCCACTGGAGGCGGCGGCGACTTCCGCAACAACCGCGGGCGCATCGAGCCAGCCGATTGCGCCGGTGTAAAGACCCCGCGGCGTGCTTTCGAGCTCGTCGATCAATTGCATTGTGCGATGCTTAGGCGCACCGGTGATCGAGCCGCACGGAAACAGCGCGCGCATGATCTCAGCGAAAGACGTGCCGGCGCGCAGCGTCGAATGCACCGTCGACGTCATCTGCCACACCGACGCATACGGCTCGACCGAAAACAGCGCCGGCACATTGACCGAGCCCGTCTGCGCCACGCGCGACAAATCATTGCGCAACAGGTCGACGATCATCACGTTCTCGGCGCGATTCTTCGGGTCGTTTGCAAGGAACTCAGCGGCATGACGATCGGCCACGGGATCGGCTGATCGCGGCGCCGTGCCTTTCATCGGCCGGGCGCGCAACGTGGCGCCCTCTTTCTGAATGAACAATTCGGGCGAGCACGACAGCACCCATTCGTCGTCCGGCAGCGCGATCAGCGCACCGTACGGCACCGGCTGACGCGCCCGCAGGCGTCGATAAAGCGCGGGCGGCGAACCGAATACATCGAAACCCAGCCGATACGTGAAGTTGACCTGATAGGAATCGCCCGCGCGCAGGGCGGCATGGATCGCCTCGATCGCTTCGTTGAATTGCTTTGGATCGACGCTCTCGCGCACGTTCGCCGTGCCCGCCACCGACGCCTCGGGCGCGCCGCCGTCGCGTTCCACGAGCCACGCATCCACCTCGTCGCGCGACAGTTTCTCGCAACGGTCAAACAATAAAAAACGCAGCGTGGCATCGCCACGCTGCGTTTCTTTCAATACCCGGTGAGGAAGGCCGCTGTCGAGAAGTCTCCGGCCAAACTCGTAGTCGGCGAGCACGACGGCATGCAAACCCCGCAGCGTGTCCGCGGACACGGTCTCGCACACGGCTTCGAGTTGCGCAGCGTGCGCGCAAACCCGTTCCTGCACAAAGCCCTTGTACAGACGACTCGAACGGCGCGCCGCCGTCGCGCCGCAATCGTCGAGCAACGCGAACACTGCGTCGCGTTCATCTGCCGTCATGCTTACCGCCAAATCAAACCGCTGTTAATCGAAGAAGCTCTTCACCCGATCGAACCAGCTCTTGCTCTGCGGGCTATGCCGCGCGCCACCCTCGACCAGCGCCTTTTCGAATTGCTTGAGCAGATCGCGCTGCGGCTCGGTGAGCTTGACCGGCGTTTCGACTTGCACGTGCACATACAGATCGCCGGCGATGCTCGAACGCAGCCCCTTGATGCCCTTGCCACGCAGACGGAACGTCTTGCCCGACTGCGTGCCTTCCGGCACCGTGAAGCTCGCGCGGCCCGCGAGGGTCGGCACTTCGATTTCGCCGCCAAGTGCTGCCGTGGTGAACGGAATCGGCATCTGGCAATGCAGGTCGTCGCCGTCGCGTTCGAACACCGAGTGCTGCTTGATATGAATCTCGACGTACAGATCGCCCGACGGACCGCCATTGATACCCGGTTCACCGTTGCCGGCCGAGCGGATGCGCATGCCGTCGTCGATACCGGCCGGGATCTTCACTTCCAGCGTCTTGGTTTCCTTCACCTTGCCCGCGCCGTGGCAGTGGCCGCACGGTTCAGGAATATAGGTGCCGGTGCCGTGGCACTTCGGGCAGGTTTGCTGGATGCTAAAGAAACCCTGCGACATCCGCACCTGACCCGAACCGCTACAGGTCGGGCATGTTTCCGGCTTGGTGCCGGGCTTCGCGCCCGAACCGTGACAGATTTCGCACGACACCCAGCTCGGCACGCGAATTTGCGTGTCGTAGCCGTGTGCAGCCTGTTCCAGCGTGATTTCCATGCTGTAGCGCAGATCGGCGCCGCGATACACCTGCGGGCCTGCACGGCCGCCACCGCCGCGTGCCGCACCGCCGGCCGCCTGGCCGAAGATGTCGCCGAAAATATCGCCGAACGCATCGGCAAATCCGCCGAAGCCTTGCGCACCGGCTCCGCCCATGTTCGGATCGACGCCCGCGTGGCCGTACTGATCATACGCGGTGCGCTTTTGCGAGTCCGACAGCATTTCATAGGCTTCCTTCACCTCTTTGAAATGCTCTTCCGCATCCTTGTTGCCCGGATTGCGGTCGGGGTGATGCTTCATCGCAAGCTTGCGATAAGCCTTCTTGATTTCGTCGTCGCTCGCGTTCTTTGCGACGCCCAGGCACTCGTAGTAATCCCGTTTCGCCATATCGGTTCAACGCCACTCGCGCAATGGGGCGCGGTGGCTCCTCTTGAATGCTGGAGTCTTGCGACTCGTCCGGCCGCTGTTTTCCGCCGCTTTCACGCGACTCAAAACAACGCCCTCCATAAAACAAATGTGCCCGGAGAGCCCAAACAGGCTCACCAGGCGCGATAACCGCTTTGCAGGCTCATGCGCCCGGACGGGAGCAAAACCGTTTTGCAGCCAAGCCGCACACATTGCTGTGCGCGGCTTTACGGTCAAATTGCGACCTGGCTTTAGTCTTTCTTCACTTCCTTGAAATCGGCGTCGACCACGTCGTCCTGCTGCTGGCTCGCGCCACCGGCCGAAGCACCTGCACCTGCACCTGCCGCGCCTGCTGCCGCAGCTTCGGCACCTTGCGCAGCCTGCATGTCGGCGTACATCTTTTCGCCCATCTTCTGCGAAGCCGTGGCCACCACTTCGATCTTGGCTTCGATCGCGGCCTTGTCGCTCGAACCGCTCTTCAGCGTTTCTTCCAGGTCCTTCAGCGCGGTTTCGATCGCTTCCTTCTCAGCCGCTTCCAGCTTGTCGCCGTATTCGGTGAGCGCCTTCTTCGTGCTGTGGACCAGCGCGTCGCCCTGGTTGCGGGCATCGGCCAGTTCACGCAGCTTGTGATCTTCTTCCGCGTTCGCTTCGGCGTCCTTCACCATCTTTTCGATTTCGGCTTCGGACAGACCCGAGTTCGCCTTGATCGTGATGCGGTTTTCCTTGCCGGTCGCCTTGTCTTTCGCGCCGACGTGCAGAATGCCGTTCGCGTCGATGTCGAAGCTCACTTCGATCTGCGGCGTGCCGCGCGGTGCCGGCGGAATGCCTTCGAGGTTGAACTCGCCCAGCAGCTTGTTGCCCGCTGCCATTTCGCGTTCGCCCTGGAACACCTTGATCGTCACGGCGCCCTGATTGTCGTCAGCCGTCGAGTAGACCTGTGCGTGCTTGGTCGGGATCGTGGTGTTCTTGTTGATCATCTTCGTCATCACGCCGCCGAGCGTTTCGATGCCGAGCGACAGCGGGGTCACGTCGAGCAGCAGAACGTCCTTGCGGTCACCCGACAGAACCTGGCCTTGAATCGCGGCGCCAACAGCCACGGCTTCGTCCGGGTTCACGTCACGGCGCGGTTCCTTGCCGAAGAATTCCTTAACCTTGTCCTGCACCTTCGGCATACGGGTCATACCGCCGACCAGAATCACGTCGTCGATTTCGCCGACCTTCACGCCTGCGTCCTTGATCGCCGTGCGGCACGGTTCGATAGTGCGTTCGATCAGCTCTTCAACCAGCGCTTCCAGCTTGGCGCGCGTGATTTTCAGGTTCAAGTGCTTCGGACCCGACGCGTCGGCCGTGATGTACGGCAGGTTGATTTCGGTTTGCTGGCTCGACGACAACTCGATCTTGGCCTTTTCAGCCGATTCTTTCAGGCGTTGCAGCGCGAGCACGTCTTTCGACAGATCGACGCCTTGTTCCTTCTTGAACTCGCCGATGATGTAATCGATGATGCGTTGGTCGAAGTCTTCACCGCCGAGGAACGTGTCGCCGTTCGTGGACAGCACTTCAAACTGCATTTCACCGTCGACATCCGCGATTTCGATGATCGACACGTCGAACGTACCGCCGCCCAGGTCGTACACCGCGATCTTGCGGTCGCCCTTTTCGGCCTTGTCCAGACCGAATGCCAGCGCGGCTGCAGTCGGTTCGTTGATGATGCGCTTCACTTCCAGACCGGCGATGCGGCCTGCGTCTTTGGTAGCCTGACGCTGGCTGTCGTTGAAGTACGCGGGAACCGTAATCACAGCTTCCGTGACCGGCTCGCCAAGGTAGTCTTCAGCGGTCTTCTTCATCTTGCGCAGCGTTTCCGCGGAAATTTGCGGCGGCGCAAGCTTCTGATCGCGCACTTCGATCCATGCGTCGCCGTTATCGGCTTTCATGATCTTGTACGGCATCAGGGCGATGTCTTTCTGCACTTCTTTTTCTTCGAAGCGGCGGCCGATCAGACGCTTGACCGCGTACAACGTGTTCTTCGGGTTCGTAACCGACTGACGCTTCGCAGGCGCGCCGACGAGAATCTCGCCGTCTTCCATGTAAGCGATGATCGACGGCGTAGTACGCGCGCCTTCCGAGTTCTCGATCACCTTGACCGAATTGCCTTCCATGATCGCCACGCACGAGTTGGTCGTGCCGAGGTCGATGCCGATGATTTTGCCCATTTTTACTAATCTCCTGACTTTGATCGCTGCGGTAATCGCCGTTTTTGCCTATCTGGCGGTACGGCGATCCGCTCTCAATTCCTACCTGCACTCAACATAAGTGCGTCCGCATCGTTTTCAAGACCTCTTTTACGATGCGGTCTTTAATTTTTTTCAATTAGCCGAACTTTTGCCGCTTTTTTCACCGTTCGTCGCGATGCCGGCCGCATTTGGCCGCCCGGGTCGCCCCGAATCGTTGCCCGCGCGGCTGCTACCGCCGCCTCGAACCATTCAGCGCCATGCCAGCCGGTTGCCCGGCCCAGCAGCTTGTCACGGTGCCACTCGCCACGGCAAAGAAGCACGGGCGGCCACGCCGTGAAACACGAAACGCCGGCCTGGTTTGCGATGTGCGTAGACGTTGCTGTGAAACCATCTGAAACCGAGCGCACGGATCGCGTCCGGCCGCAACCAGCGTCGCCCTCTTCCTGGCGATCTCGCGGTTAAAGCAGCTGGGCCCCAGAAAAACACCATGGCCAGCTCATCCGGCCTTCAGCCAGCACGGTGCCGAACAGCTCAGCGCTGAGCGCCTGCATGCCGAAGACAGCAAACGCGGCAGCGTCGACGGGTAATGTTGGCCACGACGACGATGCCTGTCAGGCGAAACGGCTGATAAACGGCTTCTTTTTAAAACACTGCTTGTGCTGCTTACTTCGGCGCCGCGACGGTTACGAGGGCCGGACGCAGCACGCGCTCAGCGATCACAAAGCCTTTTTGCAGCACCGCAACGACGGTGTTCGGTTCCTGATCCGCCGGCACCATCGAAATAGCCTGGTGACGGTGCGGGTCGAACTTCTCGCCAACCGGATTCAGTGCGACGACGCGGCCCTTTTCCAGCGCGCCGGTGAGTTGACGCAGCGTGAGCTCGACGCCCTCGCGCACCTTCTGCAGATCGTCGGACGAGTGAGCAACCGCCGCTTCGAGGCTGTCGATCACTGGCAGCAAATGCTCAGCGAAGCTTTCGATCGCGAACTTGTGGGCCTTGGCGACATCTTCCTGGGCGCGGCGGCGCACGTTCTCGGTCTCAGCCTTCGCTCGCAGGAAGCTTTCCTGCAGGTCGGCGATCTTCGCTTCTGCTTCGGCCAGTGCGGCTTCCGCGCCCGTTGCCGGCGCTTCAGGAGCAGCGTTTGCAGCCGCTTCCTGCTGGGGTGCTGCGGCCTCTGCGGCCTGGCGCGCGGTTTCGTCGGCGGGCGTGGGATTCTGGCTCGTCGGGTTCTCTTGCGTGTTTTCCATGTCGCTGAAAGTCGTTAAAAAGTTGAAGCTAACAGTGGCGGCAACGCATCAAGGCGCGCGCAATTTGTGCGTTGCAAAATTACGACAGACAACTCGGTGCTTAATGCGTATCGAAACGGCAGATGGGGCCGGAAAGACCCATTTCAAGCGCCTCTCCCGGAACTTTTCGCACCAAGGACGTGCGGCAGAAATGCCCCGTTACAACCACTAGTGCGTCGCAATCAGATTGAGATTGAGTGCGTCCTACAAGTGGCCTATGCTCCAATAAAGCATCGGAAAAGGCACGTTAACCCTAATCTGACGTAAGCCTTACCGACACTTTTCAATTCCACCTGATTAGCCTGTTTCCGTCCTGAATCCTTCCCGAGGGGAGTACCGTGAAACTGACCTTTGCAATATCGGTGGTCGCATTGGTACTGATCGCGGGCACCACGACCATCTGCATGTCCGGGGCCGTCAACGATCACACCACCGAGTACGGCGGTGTGCACGCGACGATGGAACAGTTGTTCAATCCCCACCTGAAAGTTTGTCGATAGTGCGCCGGTCGCGCTTGGTCGGCCTGCCGTGCAAAGCGGCAGCCGGTTCGCGGTACGTCTTGCGCCGTTCCTGCTCGACTTGCCGCTTCACCCTGCTCTCTTCGGTTTCCGCGTAAAGCGTCTGCGCGACGCTGGCTGGGCCACGCACGTCGCACACGCCCAGCACTTCCACCTGCCACACCATCCGCTCGATCTCGATCTCGACCAGGTCGCCGACGCGCGCATCTTTCGCCGGCTTGACGCTGGCGCCGTTAATGCGCACATGGCCTTTCTCGACCGCATCCGCCGCGAGCGAGCGGGTCTTGAAGAAGCGCGCCGCCCAAAGCCATTTGTCGATGCGCAGCTTCGCGCCCGGTTCCGTTGCAATCCTGTAATTCATAAGCCTGCTTAAGCCCCGCTCGTGTGCGGCACCGACACCGCTTGCACGGGCCAGCCCTGCAGATTCTGCGCGACGATTTCTCCTAGCGCGGCGATCCACGGCTGTGAGGCGTTCACGCAGGGAATCCGGTGAAACTCCTTGCCGCCCGCATGCAGGAACTCGTCACGCACTTCCATGCCGATTTCTTCAATCGTTTCAAGGCAATCGGCGGTAAAACCCGGGCAGAACACGTCGGCACGCCGCACGCCCGCCGAGCCAAGTTCCTTCAGCGTGGGGGCGGTGTACGGCTGCAACCATTCGGCCTTGCCGAAGCGCGACTGAAACGTGATACGGCATTCCACCTGGGTCAATCCCAGCGCCTGCGTCAACAACGCGCCGGTCTGCTGGCATTGCTCGTGGTACGGATCGCCCAGATCCAAGGTGCGCTTGGGCACACCGTGAAAACTGAGCACCAGTTTGTCGCCCGCTGCAAAATCCGGCTTGCCGTGTTGATGCCAGTACTGATGCACTTGGGCAGCGAGCGCGGCGATATACGCCGGATGATCAGCGTACTGGCGCACGGTGCGGATTTCCGGCTGATTGCGCATGCGCTTGAGGGCCGAAAAGGCATCGTCGAAGGCCGTTGCCGTGGTCGAAGAGGAATATTGCGGATACATGGGCATCAGCAGCACGCGCTCGACGCCCGCCAGCTTGAGCTGGTTCAGCATGGCCGGAATGCCGGGTGTGCCATAACGCATCGCGTAGTCGACCAGCACGGTGTAGTCGTTCAGCTGCAGCAGATGGCGCAAGCCTTCTACCTGCTTTTCTGTGAAGACGCGCAGCGGCGAGCCTTCCGGCATCCACACGGCTGCGTACTTCTTCGCTGACGCGCGGCCCCGGAACGGCAAAATCATCAGCCGCAGGATCACCTGCCAGAGCAGCGCTGGAATTTCGACCACGCGAGGATCGGACAGAAACTGCGCGAGATAGCGACGGACCGCGCGCGGCGTCGGCGCGTCGGGCGTGCCGAGATTGATCAGCAGCACCGCGACACGGTGTGACGTGGCGTTCTGCGAGGGCCGCTCGAGGTCAAAGCGCATAGGCAGCAGGCATAACCGCTTTAGGCGGAAAGTTGATTCAAGGTGGGATTCATTATAGCGGCGCGCTCCATTGCGGGTTCGCCAGGGACCCCTGGCCATTCGGCCAATTGGCAAGCCGCGCGCCCTCGCGCATCATTTGCAACATCAGCGGCCGCAGCCCGCCGTGACCGCGGGTGTTACTGCTGGCTGAGGGTCAGGGAAAGCAGCCGCGCGGTGATATCCACGATCGGAATCACGCGGTTATAGGCCATGCGGGTCGGCCCGATCACGCCGAGCGTGCCGACGATCTTGCCGTTTACCTCATACGGCGCGGTCACCACGCTCATCTCCTCGATCGGGACGAGATTCGACTCGCCGCCGATAAAAATCTGCACACCCGCGGCGTGACTCGACACGTCGAGCAATTGAAGGAGACTGGTCTTTTGGTCGAACACATCGAACAGCTTGCGCAAGCGCGCCATGTCCGACGAAAGGTCGGCAACTTCGAGCAGGTTACGCTCGCCGGAAATCAGCACGGTCTCGCCAGTGTCAGATTCATCTGTGCTGGCCGTGACCGCGGCATGCATCAGCGTGGTCATGTCGCCGCGCAATTCGTCGATTTCTTCGCGCAGGCGGCGGCGCACGTCGTCGAACGAGAGGCCGGCGAAATGCGCGTTGATGTAATTGGAGGCTTCCACCAGTTGCGACGGCGAGAAGTCGCGCTGGGTGGCCATGATACGGTTCTGCACGTCGCCCTCGGGCGTCACGATGATCAGCAGAATGCGCTTGTCCGACAGGCGCATGAATTCGATCTGCTTGAACACGTGGCTGCGGCGCGGCGTGAGCACCACACCGGCGAACTGCGACAGATTGGACAGCACGCTGGCCGCCGCGGCGACGATTTTCTGTGGTTCGCCCGCCTGCAGCGTAGTCTTGACGGTGCGCATCACCGCTTCTTCGTCCGCGGCGGATTCCACCGTCAGCATGGTATCGACGAACAAGCGGTAGCCGCGCGGCGTCGGGATCCGGCCCGCTGAAGTATGCGGACTGATCACGAGCCCCAGGTCCTCGAGATCGGACATCACGTTGCGGATCGTTGCCGGACTCAGTTCGAGGCCGGAATAGCGTGACAACGTGCGTGAGCCGACCGGCTGACCTTCGGCGATGTAGCGCTCGATCAGCGTTTTGAGGAGGGTTTGTGCGCGGGGATCTAGCATGACGGAAAATTTTAGCTCAATGACGCGACTACAGCGAGCGCTAACGGCGCCAACCCCTGACTATCGCGCCGCCGGTTGGCGGGGCGGCGCCTGTTATTCTGTGCTTCGGGCCCAACGCCTCGCCGGCCGCCGATTCGGCGAGTCCGCTGGCGGCACGCCGCCGGACTATAACCGGCGCGTATGTCATCAAGGCTTCACCATTCTAACGATAATCGTGCAATGCACTGGCAGCCCGCGTGCGCCGGCCCGCTACCGGGTCTGTCTGCGGTTCTTTTCAGGCCCTACCTATGGTGTAATGCCGGCATGCAAGTGACCAGCCAGTTCAAGACCGTCGCGCTCGTTGGGCGCAACAATACGCCGGGCATCGGCGAGCCGCTGACCGCGCTCGCCTCGTGCATCGCAAAGCGTGGCTTCGACGTCGTGTTCGAAGCAGAAACCGCCGCCGAAATCGGCGTGACCGACTACCCGGCGCTACGTCCCGCCGAGATCGGCGCGCGCGCCGACGTGGCCGTGGTGCTAGGCGGCGACGGCACGATGCTAGGCATTGGCCGCCAGCTAGCGCCCTACCGCACGCCACTCATCGGCATCAACCACGGGCGGCTCGGCTTTATTACAGACATTCCGATCTCCGACATGCGCGAGATCGTGCCGCAAATGCTCTCCGGCAACTTCGAGCGCGAAGAGCGTGTGCTGCTCGAGGCGCGCATCATGCGCGGCGGCAACCCGATCTATCACGCGCTGGCATTCAATGACGTGGTGGTCAACCGCAGCGGTTTCTCGGGGATGGCGGAACTGCATGTCTCGGTGGACGGCCGCTTCATGTATAACCAGCGCTCAGACGGCCTGATCGTCGCCACGCCTACGGGTTCGACCGCCTACGCGCTGTCCTCGCAGGGGCCGATCCTGCATCCGCAATTGCAAGGCATCGTACTGGTGCCGATCGCGCCGCACGCGCTGTCGAACCGGCCAATCGTGCTGCCGGACGACTCGAAGGTGAGCATCCAGATCGTCTCGGGGCGCGAAGTGAACGTCAATTTCGACATGCAGTCGTTCACGTCGCTGGAATTGGGCGACACGATCGAAGTGCGCCGCTCGCGTCATACGGTGCCAATGCTGCACCCGGTCGGTTATAGCCACTACGCCACGCTGCGCAAGAAGCTGCACTGGAACGAATATCCGTCGCACGAAGAAGATTCCAAGCCCTGAGCGGCCCGAACACCGGTGCACCTGAGCGCCGGACCACTGGACCACTGGACCACTGGACCACTGGATCGCCGGATCGCCGGGCCGCCAGAACACCGGAACGCGAACACCACCGCTGTCGAACCCTGAACCTCAAGCTCATCAGACGACCTCCATGCTTCGCCACCTCTCGATACGCGACTTCGTCATCGTCGCCGCGCTCGATCTCGAATTCGACAGCGGCTTTACCGTTTTCTCGGGCGAAACAGGCGCCGGCAAGTCGATCCTGATCGACGCGCTGGCCCTCGCCCTCGGCGCCCGCGCCGATGCGAGCGTGGTGCGCACCGGCGAGAGCCGCGCCGACATCACCGCGGAGTTCGAGGCGCATGCGCAAGTCGAGCAATGGCTCGATGAGCAGGCGCTCGGCACGTCCGGCGACGACGGCCATCACGGCGCCACCGTGATGCTGCGGCGCGTGGTGGACGTGAACGGCCGCTCGCGGGCGTTCATCAACGGCACAGCGGCGACGCTTGCGCAGTTGCGCGAAGTCGGCGAAATGCTGGTGGATATTCATGGCCAGCATGCACACCAGTTGCTGATGCGTCCGGACGCACAACGCGAGCTGTTCGACACCCATGCCGGTCTGACCGAAACCGCTGCAACTGTCACGCGGACCTGGCGGGCGTGGCGCCAAAAGGTTCAGGCCGTCGAGCATGCGCAAACGCGCGACCGGGAACTGCAACTGGAGCGCGAGCGGCTCGCCTGGCAGCTCACCGAACTGGACAAACTTTCGCCGCAACCGGGTGAATGGGAAGAGGTCAACGCCGAGCACCGGCGCCTGTCGCATTCGGCGAATCTGATCGACGGCGTTCAAGGGGCACTCAGCGCGTTGTCCGAATCCGACGAAGCGATGATCACGCATCTCGCCTCGATCGTATCGAAGGTGCGTGACCTGGCTGAGATCGACCCAGCGCTGAACGACGTGCTGGCAGCACTGGAACCGGCCGAGATCCAGTTGCAGGAAGCGGCCTACTCGCTCAGTCACTACGCGCAGAAGCTCGACCTCGATCCGGACAGGCTTGCCCAGGTCGAAAAGCGTCTCGACGCGTTGCATTCGGCCGCACGCAAATTCCGCCTGCAGCCGGAGACGCTGCCCGAAGAACACGAAGCTCGGCGCGCACAGCTTGCCGCGCTCGACGCCGCAGCCGATCTCGACAGCCTGCACGCGGCCGTCGCCAAAGCCGAAGAAGCCTTCCTCACCGAAGCAAACAAACTGTCGAAGGCGCGCGCCAAGGCCGGTAAGGCTCTGGGCTCTGCTGTCACCACTGGCATGCAGGAACTGTCGATGAAAGGCGGCAGCTTCGAAGTCGCGCTGGTGCGGTTGCCGGAAGGTGGCGCGCACGGGCTCGAACAGGTCGAATTCCGCGTCGCCGGTCACGCCGGCGTGCCGTTGCGGCCGCTCGCGAAGGTCGCCTCAGGCGGGGAGCTGGCGCGGATCAGTCTCGCCTTGGCTGTCATTGCGAGCGCCGCGAGTCCCATACCAACCCTCATCTTCGACGAAGTGGACACGGGGATCGGCGGCGCCGTCGCTGAAGTGGTCGGACGGCTGCTGCATCAACTGGGACAGGCGCGTCAGGTGCTGTGCGTCACCCACTTGCCGCAAGTCGCCGCGCGCGGCGACCATCATTTCCAGGTGGCGAAGGCGGGCAACGGCAAGGGCGGCACGGTTAGCAGCGTGACTTCGCTGGACCGCGCAAGCCGCGTCGAAGAAGTCGCGCGGATGCTCGGCGGACTGGAGATCACCGCGACCACCCGCAAGCACGCGAAGGAAATGCTGGCGGCGTAGAAACTCAGGCCGGGAATCATCGCGGCCCTCGGGAAACGCAAGGCAAGCTCTGCGGGCCGCGCAACTTGTGCGACGCCGCTCACACCTCGCGCCATCAGCCGTCACCCAAACACCCGCTTCCACAGCCCCAACACCGCCTCACGCTCGGTCACCACCTGCGCCGGAACGACCCGCGCCTTCTCCATCCCGTCCAGCCGCAGCGTGTGCTGCAACTTCCGGTAGGTCCGATAAGCCGCCCCGACCGTCTCCGCTTCCTCCTCGCTCATCAAGCCGAAGCGCGACACTTCGCGCAGCAACGCGATGTTGCCGGTATTGCGGATCAGTTCAGGATCGCTCGCCGCATGCAGCAGCACCCAGTACTGCACGGTGAATTCGATATCGACCATGCCGCCGCGATCGTGCTTCAGGTCGAACAACGCCGTATGGTTCGGATGTCCCGCCTCGACGCGCTCGCGCATCTCGACGATTTCCCTGGCGAGCGGCGCGGCTTCGCGCGGCGTGGTCAGCACCTGTTCGCGGATCTGCTCGAATTTCGCGCCGATTTCGGCGTCGCCCGCGCAGTAACGCGCCCGGCTCAATGCCTGATGCTCCCACACCCACGCCGTGTTGGCGGCATCGCCCTCGCGCAGTTGATAACGACGGAACGCATCCAGATCGGTGACGAGCAGGCCCGACTCGCCGTTCGGCCGCAGCCGCAAGTCGACATCGAACAAGGTGCCGGCGCCGGTCGCCGTCGTCAGCCAACTGATGAGCCGGCGGGTGTAGGTGGCGTAGACGTCGGCGGCGGCATCGTCCGGATCGTCGTAGAGAAAGATCACGTCGAGGTCGGACGCGTAACCCAGTTCCTTGCCGCCCAGCTTGCCGTATGCGATCACCGCGAACTTCGGCACCTCGCGGTGGCGTTTGGCCAGTTGCTTCCAGACCGCTTCGAGCGTGACATCGAGCACGGCGTCGGCGAGCTCGGACAGACGGTCGCTCACATGCTCGACACTCAGCCGGCCGGCCAGATCGATCAGCAGGATGCGGAACACCTCGGCGTGGTGCGCGTGGCGCAGCAGATCCATCTGCTGTTCGACGCCGTCGGCGGCGGCCAGGCGCAGGCGCAGCGTGCGCTTGAATTCGGGCCAGTCGAACGGACTGTCCATCGCCTCGTCATCGAGGAGTTCGTCGAGCAATTGCGGGTGGCGAATCAGATAGCCGGCGGCCCAGCGCGACGCGCCCAGCACCGACAGCACCCGATGCAGCGCCTGCGGATATTCGGTCAGCAGCGCGAGGTACGCGCCGCGCCGGCCCACGGCTTCGAGCAGGTCGAACAGACGCGCCACCGTGTCACCGCGCCGTTCGGGCGGCTCCAGCGTACGCGCGGCCTCCAGCGCACGCTGCGCGACGATGTCGAAGCGTTGCCGGCTACGCTCGGCGAGCCCCGCATAACGCGACGACTGCCACACCGCGCGCAAGCGCGCCAGCAGTTCGCCCGGCTGCGGCACGCCGAGTTCGATGAGGCGCGCCTGAAGCGCTTCGTCGGCGCTGTCGTCGGCGAGCGCGCTGCTCCACACCCACGCCGCCGCGCCGTCTTCCGGTGCGCCGCAGCCGTCGCGGCCGCTCACCTTGTCGGCGAAAATCTGGTCGAACTGCTGCTCGACGAACTCGCGATGCGTGTCGAGCCTGAGCATCAGCTCGGCATAGTCAACGCAACCCATGGCGTGCGCGAGCGCCACACGGTCCTCAGGATCGACCGGCATCGCGTGGGTCTGCGCGTCGTTGCGGTATTGCAGACGGTGCTCGAGTTCGCGCAAGAAGCGGTATGCCTGGGAAAGCTTCACGCAGACCGAGCTATCGATCAGCCCATGCGTGGCCGCGTGCCGCAAAACGGCAAGCGTCGGCCGCACGCGGAAGCCGGCATCCTGGCCGCCACGAATCAGCTGAAACACCTGCGCACTGAATTCGATTTCGCGGATGCCGCCGCGGCCGAGCTTGATGTCGTCGGCCTTGTCGGGCCGCATCGAGGCGCGCCGCTGCGCTTCCTGGCGAATCTGCAGATGCAGCGCGCGAATCGCGCTGATCACGCCGAAGTCGAGATAACGGCGATAAACGAACGGCGTGACGATCGCGTCGAGCTGCTTCTGCAGCCGCTCGGCCGCTTCGCTCGCGCCTTCGGAGACGAGCCGGCCCTTGATCCACGCATAGCGCTCCCACTCGCGGCCCTGCACGTAGAAATACTCTTCGAGCATGCCGAGGCTGCACACGAGCGGTCCCGAATCGCCATTCGGCCGCAGGCGCATATCGACCCGAAACACGTAACCGTCGGCGGTCACCTCGGCCAATGCGCCGATCAGGCGTTTGCCCAGCCGCGCAAAAAAGTCCTGCGTCGCGATCGGCGCACGCTGAGCGCCCGCGGTCTCGCCGTCCTCTTCATAGACGAAGATCAGGTCGATATCCGACGACACGTTCAGCTCACGCCCACCCAGCTTGCCCATCCCGACGACGCCAAGTGCGAGGCGCTCACCCTGCGGTCCGCGCGGTTCGCCAAAAAGCGTTTCGAGCTCGGTGGACACAACGGCCAACGCACGCTGGATCGTCGTCTCCGCCAGATCGGTCATGGTGCCGGTGACTTCGGCAACATCTGCCTCACCCGCCAGGTCGCGCTCCATCACGGCGCAAAACACCTCGGTACGCAACTGACGCAAGGCCCGTTTGAGTGCATCCTCACTCAATGGACCGCCGCCCGCGCCGGCGGCCTCGGCGCACAGCGCGTCAAGACGTGCGTCGATCCGTTCGCGGGTGAGCGGCGCGCACGCCAGTGCCGCCACGTGCGCCACGATTTGCGGACGAGCCGCCGCGGCGCGCGCCGCGTAATGTGAATAGCTGGAACTCAGGAGAGTGGCGTCAGTCATCAAAGGTCTGGCTCGCTCGTTGCTTTATCAGCGTGGTTCAGTTCGCTGTAACACAGGGGTACGGCGCGCCTCGCGCAGGTCGCGAGGCGGCATGTACAAAGGGTTTGCCGGAAGTCCGCCGAGGCTTTCCCGTGTGTTACATTTCGTCGTTAATTCGCAAAACTACCATACGCCCACCCGCCGCAGCATGTCCGAGCGAAACGAATCCGCCGACCCGCACGAAACCGGGCAGGTCCGGCCTGTGAGCGGAAGCGACCACATCGTGCTGCGTCGGACCTTTCATGTCGTCCTCGCGCTCGCACTCGTCCTGTACTTCATCGCGACAGGTCTCTTTCTCGGCTTGCGTTACGTGGTGCTGCCACGCGTCGAGTCGTTCCGGCCGCGCATCGAAGCCGCCGTCTCCGACAAGCTGCACGCGCAGTTCACGATCGGCAAGCTGGCGCCGCATTGGAGCGGGTTTCAGCCGGGCCTCGACGTCACCGATATCGTCATCCGCGACGCCGAGGGCAAAGCGGCGCTGACCATTCCGCACGCCACCGCCACGCTCTCGTGGAAGTCGCTCTGGCAGTTCCATCCCGCACTTTCCAGCCTGATCGTCGACCAGCCCGACGTGCTGGTGTCGCGCAGCAGCGACGGCGTGATTTCGGTGGCGGGCGTGCCGGTGCCGACCCGGCACAGCGGCAACGACGCCCTGTCCACGTGGCTATTGCGGCAACAGGCGATCGTGGTGCGCGGCGGCACGCTGCGCTGGCGCGATGCCCAGCATGACGCGCCGGAACTGGCCCTGCGCGACATCCGCATCGCCATTCTCAACGACGGCTACGATCACCGGCTCGCGTTGCAGGCGCCCGCCGACGGTCAGGTCCTGCACGGTCCGCTCGACTTCCGCACGCATTTCAGGCACGCCCGGCTGTCCGCGATCGGCAAACCGGTCAACTGGACCGGCCAGGTTTATATGTCGACCGGCCCGGTCGATCTGCCGACCCTTGCGCGCTACATCAATTTTCCGATCGAGATGTTCGCCGGCCGGATCGACAATGCGATCTGGGCCGACTTCGCCGATGGCCGGATGAAGTCCGCCGGCGGCCAACTGGCCGGCACGAATGTGTCGATGCGGGTGCGCCCGACCCAGCCCAGGCTGGACGTGCCGGTGGCCCATTTCGGGTGGCGTCTCGAGGTCGATCAGGGCGACTACAAGCTGCAACTGAACGACTTGCGCGCGGAACTGGGCCAGCCGCCGCTCGACGACGGCACGCCGCTCACCCGCACCCTTACGCTAGCCACGCTGAACGGCCGCTACCGAACCGCCTCGCAGCAGCATGGGCAGCTCGTCAGCGTCAGCGGCGACCGCGTCGACCTGGGCATCCTCGCCGAATTCAGCCGCGCACTGCCTTTGCCGCGGCATCTCCTGAACAATCTCGTGCGCTTCAATCCACGCGGGCTGGTGGCGAACTATCTGATCGAGGTCGAGCGCGGCAAACCGGAGTCGGGCGAAGCGGGCGTCGAGCATCCACCGAGTGGCGCCGAGCCGATCGAGCGCTATCGTTTCAAGGGCGATCTGCAGGGCATCAGCGTCGCCGCGCAGGAACCGCCGCCGGGGCTCACCCCGCTGAATCACCCGCGCGCGGGCATTCCCGGTATCGAAAACCTGTGGGGCAGCGTGGACGCCGACGAAAACCACGGTACGGCGACGCTCGACACCTCCAACGTCGCGATTACGCTGCCGGGTGTGTTCGACGACCCGCGCCTGAAATTCGACCGTCTGCGCGGCCAGGCAGACTGGACCATCACGGCGAAGGCGCCGGGGGAAAATCACCCGGCCTTCACCGTCAAGCTGGCCAACTTCGGCGTCTCGAACAGGGACGCCGACGCCACCGCCACCGCCAACTACAGCAATCCAGGCCACGGGCGCGGTTCGCTCGACCTGAAAGCCGACTTCCAGCGCGCCCAGGTCACGCGCATCGTCCGCTATCTGCCGACCAGCATCAGCGAAAAGCTGCGCACCTACCTTGGCCACGGGCTGCAAGCCGGCACGTCGCGCGGTGCGACGATCGAAATACACGGCGATCTGACCAAATTCCCCTACTCCCGCGCCCCGGAAGCCGGGATTTTCCGTATCGTCGCGCCGTTCAAGGGCGGCAAGTTCGACCCTTCGCCATACCCGCCGCGCAGGATGAGGAACGGCACGCCGAACGTGTGGCCGCCGCTTGATGGCATCGACGGCGTGTTCGAACTCAAGCAGAACGTGCTGCGCTTCGATATCGACCGCGCCCACTACAAGCGGGTCGCACTGACGCGTGTCAACGGCAAGATCGACGATCTCGGCACCAGGGCGTCCAACCTCGTGATCGATGGCGACGGCCGCGGGCCGCTCGCCGACATGCTCGACTACGTCAATGAAAGCTCGCTCGGCATCATGGCCAAACATGAGACCGAGAAGGTGCGCGCCGAAGGATCCGCGTCGCTGGCGCTCAAACTGACCGTGCCGCGCACGCCGAAGCCCCATATCGGCGTGGAAGGCGCGGTCGGTTTTCAGAACAATCGCTTGACTGTCGAAAACGTGCCGCCGCTGTCGCAACTGAACGGCAAGGTGCGCTTCACCGAACACACGGCCCAGGTCGAGCGGCTCTCGGGCCAGTTCCTCGGCGGCGACGTGCACGCGAATGGCGGCCTGAAGCAGGACGGTACGTATGCGCTCGAGCTGGGCGGCCACATTGCCGTCGACGCCGCGCGCGGTCTGAATCTGCATGGACCGGCCACGCAGGTGCTGACACGCATGAACGGCAGCGCGCCCTACGCGCTCAACGTGCGCGGCGCCAAAGGGCGATTGCCGGAGGTCACGGCGAACTCCGATCTGACCGGCCTCGGGCTCGACTTCCCCGCGCCGTTCAACAAACCGGTCGGCACCCCGATGCCGCTGCACTTCGCGCTCAGCCCCGCCACCGACGCGGGCGAAGCCGGTCTGGAACGCGCCGACCTCACCTTCGGCCCGATCGCCGCCACCTATTTGCTGCGTTATGAGCCAAAAGCGCAGCCGAAAACGCCGCCGACAGTGGTGCGCGGCGCGATCGGCGTCAACAAGCCCGCCGACTTGCCGTCCAACGGCGTGATCGCCGCGGTCGACGTCGAAGCGTTCGACGCCGACGCCTGGCGCGCGCTCGTCACGCAGATGCGCAACAAGGAAGCGCCGACGCCGGCTTCCGCTGGCGTACCCGCAGCCGCTCCCGCCGCCGCGCCGGCTGCGCCGAATCCGACCGTCGCGCAATTTCTGCCGAGCCGCTTCGCGCTGCACATCGAGTCGCTGACGCTGCTCAAGCGGCACTGGGACAGCGTGATCGTCGGCGCATCGCACGCGGACGGCAAATGGCAGGCGAACATCGCGTCGAACCAGGTGTCGGGGCACGTTTCGTGGCTGCCGGGCGCCAGCAAGGAATCGCCCGGCACGTTGCAGGCGCGCTTTGCCCGCGTGGTGATCCCTTCGGCCACCGACAAGGACCTGCTCGGCCAGGCGATGTCGGCGCCGGCGCAGAACATGCCGTCCATCGATCTGGTGGTCAACGAGTTGATCGTGCGCGATCGCAACATTGGCCGGCTCGAAGTCGACGCGCACAACTTCGTGGAAGACGGCGGACCGGTCTGGCAACTCGACAAGCTCGACATCACGAACCCCGCCGCCACGCTGACCGCCACCGCGAACTGGCGCACCTCGAGCGGCCTCGGCAACGCCGCCGACGAAACGACACAGCGCCGTACCCTGTTCGATTTCAAACTCGACATCAAGGACGCCGGCGCGTTGCTGGAGCGCTTCGGCCAGCCGCGCACGCTCAAAGCCGGCAGCGGCACGCTGTCGGGCAGGGTCGTGTGGCACGGCGGCCCGACCGCCATCGACTACCCGACGCTCAACGGCAATCTGGCCGTCGATCTGCGCCACGGACAGATTCTCAAGGTCGATCCGGGCGTCGCGAAACTGCTCGGCGTGCTCAGCCTGCAAAGCCTCGCGCGCTTCGCCACGCTCAATTTCCGCGATGTGATCGGCGAAGGGCTGCCGTTCGAGCGCGTCACCGGCACGGGTCAAATCCACAATGGCATTGGCCGTACCGAGAACTTCGAGATGGTGACGGCGCCGGCCCGTGCTGAGATGAAGGGCTCGGTGGATCTGGCGCAGGAGACCCAGGACCTGCACGTGCGGATCGTGCCGACCGTCAGCGCCGGCGCCGCCGTGATCGCCGCAACCGTGATCAATCCGCTGCTCGGGCTGGGCGCGCTGGTGGCCGATCTGGCGTTCAGCAAGTCAGTCTCCACGGCGTTTGCGCGCGAGTACGCGATCACCGGTCCGTGGTCGAAACCGCACATTGAGCGGGTGAAGAGCGATCGCGGTAAGATGGATGTTCCGGCTTCGACCGTGGAAGTGCACTGAGCCTTCAGCAGCCTTTGGGGCCGTTGATCATGATAGAGCGCAGTGCCGCGCCACAGGCCCCAGCCAGCCTTGAACGACGTATGCGGCATGAGCAGTTCTCGCGCCGCCGCCTTTGCCGGGAGTTTTTCGAAACGCTCATGAGCGAAACACACGTCTTTTCCTCCTCGTGCACCGCTTCGTCCGCGGCCTCATCCGCCGTAGCGTCCAACGGGTCTTCCGGCAGCACCTTCCGCGTGGCCGCGCTGCAAATGGTCAGCACGCCGGATCGCGAGCGCAATCTGGCCGAAGCGGAACGCCTGATCGGGCAAGCCGCCGCCGAGGGCGCGCAACTGGTCCTGCTGCCCGAGTATTTCTGCTTCATGGGCTTCAAGGACACGGACAAGCTCGCCGTGCGCGAGCCCTACCAGGACGGCCCGATCCAGCGCTTTCTCGCCGATGCCGCACGCCGCCACAAGGTGTGGGTGATCGGCGGCACTTTGCCGTTGATGTCAGCGGAACCGTCGCGCGTGCTGAACACCACGCTGGTGTTCGACCCGCAAGGCAACGAGGCCGCGCGCTACGACAAGATCCATCTGTTCAACTTCGAAAAGGGCAAGGAATCGTTCGACGAGGCACGCACCATCTGCCCCGGCGGCGAAGTCCGCACCTTCGAGGCGCCGTTCGGCCGGGTCGGCCTGTCGGTCTGCTACGATCTGCGCTTTCCGGAGCTGTACCGGCGCATGGGCGACTGCGCGCTGATCGTGGTGCCGTCGGCGTTCACCTACACCACCGGCCGCGCGCATTGGGAAATGCTGCTGCGCGCCCGGGCGGTCGAAAACCAGTGCTACGTGCTGGCCGCCGCGCAAGGCGGCAAACATGAAAACGGCCGCCGGACATGGGGCCACAGCATGCTGATCGACCCGTGGGGCGAAATCGTCGCGGTGCGCGACGAAGGCGCCGGCGTGGTGGCCGGCAATCTCGAACGTGCGCGCATCGACGAAGTGCGGCAGAGTCTGCCCGCCTGGCGTCACCGCGTGCTGAGTTGAGTGATCCGCTGAATCCAGAAGTCGACATTGAAACTGCGGCGCCGCTCACTCATATAGTGATCGTGACAGCGGCGCTAACCGAATCCTTCGTATCGAGCAGAACATACTTCGCATGAACATCATCGAACCCGGTATCCGTAATCTCGCCACCGCCAAGGACATCCTCCTGACGCCCTACGGTCTCGACGAATCCCTGCTCACCCGCACGCTCGCCGAAATCTTCACGCACAAGATCGACTACGCCGACCTGTACTTCCAATACACGCGCAGTGAAGCGTGGAGTCTCGAGGAAGGTATCGTGAAGTCGGGCAGCTTCAGCATCGACCAGGGCGTCGGCGTGCGCGCCGTGTCGGGCGACCGCACGGCGTTCGCGTATTCGGACGATCTGTCGCCCGAAGCGATCCGTCAGGCGGCGCTCGCCACCCGTTCGATTGCCAAGGCGGGTGGCGGCAAGCAGAAGATCAAGGCGGCCTCGTCGCTGACCGGCATTGCCGGGCGCGATCTGTACCTGCCCGCCGACCCACTCCATTCGCTCGACGCCACCGCCAAGGTCAAGCTGCTCGAGCGCATCGAACAGATGGCGCGCGGCCGCGACCCGCGCATCCAGCAAGTGATGGCAGGCCTCGCCGGTGAATACGACGTGGTGCTGGTCGCGCGTAGCGACGGCGGCTTTGCGGCTGATATCCGTCCGCTCGTGCGCGTGTCGGTCACAGTAATCGCTGAGCAGAACGGCCGCCGCGAAATCGGCAGCGGCGGCGGCGGCGGCCGCTTCGACTACGGATATTTCACTGACGAAGTGCTGTCGGGTTACGTCGACGACGCCGTGCATGCGGCGCTGGTGAACCTCGACGCCCGCCCGGCTCCGGCGGGCGCGATGTCCGTCGTGCTCGGGCCGGGCTGGCCGGGCGTGCTGCTGCACGAAGCGATCGGCCACGGCCTCGAAGGCGACTTCAACCGCAAGGGATCGTCGGCGTTCGCGGGTCAAATCGGCGAGCGGGTTGCGGCGAAGGGCGTGACTGTGGTCGACGACGGCACGCTGCCGAATCGCCGCGGCTCGCTGAATATCGACGACGAAGGCAATCCGACCCAGTGCACGACGCTGATCGAGGACGGCATCCTGAAGGGCTACATCCAGGACACGCTGAACGCGCGCCTGATGAAAATGCCGGTCACCGGCAACGCGCGCCGCGAGTCGTACGCCGCGCTGCCGATGCCGCGCATGACCAACACCTACATGCTCAACGGCGACAAGGACCCGCAGGAAATCATCGCTTCCGTGAAGAACGGTTTGTACGCGGTGAACTTCGGCGGCGGCCAGGTCGACATCACGAACGGCAAGTTCGTGTTCTCGGCCTCCGAGGCGTACATGATCGAAAACGGCAAGGTCACCTACCCGGTCAAGGGCGCGACGCTGATCGGCAGCGGCCCGGAATCGCTCAAGTACGTCAGCATGATAGGCAACGACATGAAGCTCGATTCGGGCGTCGGCGTGTGCGGCAAGGAAGGCCAGAGCGTGCCGGTGGGTGTCGGTCAACCGACCCTGCGCATTGACCGGATGACGGTCGGCGGCACCGCCTGATTTTGGTGTAGACGCATACTTCGTGCATACAACGCGCGAAGTATGCGGATTTTCCGCATTTTTATACCCCGCAGCTTGTCAACCGAGCTTGCCCGGGTTATAAAGTCACTCACCCTTTTTGACCAGCGACCTAATTCGCCATGTCCGCCAAGTTTTACTTTTACTTTTTTTGGCATCTCAGACCGCTGGCGGATCGAGAGGGGTGTTAGTGCACGCAAGACACTCAGAATTCACGAAAACCGCCAGCTAGCCTGGCGGTTTTTTTTCGCCTCACGTCTTTGAACCTTTTGCCGTTGAAACCCTTTTGATTGTTGTCCGCCCTGGCATCGCTGCCTGATTGTTGTCTGATCGCAGCCTTCGTTGCCCGCGCGAACACGCCATGACCCGATTCAGGAGAACAAGCATGCCCCCGCACAACACCGACGATGTCCGCATCCGCGAATTGAAAGAACTCACGCCGCCCGCTCACCTGATCCGCGAATTCGCTTGCGACGAAACGGTGTCCGACGTGATCTACAACTCGCGCAACGCAATGCATCGCATCCTGCACGGCATGGAAGACCGTCTGATCGTCATCATCGGACCGTGCTCGATTCACGATACCAAGGCGGCGATGGAATACGCCGGGCGTCTGGTCGAGCAGCGCAAACGCTTCGCTGGCGAACTCGAAATCGTGATGCGGGTGTACTTCGAAAAGCCGCGTACCACGGTGGGCTGGAAGGGTCTCATCAACGACCCGCACATGGACAACAGCTTCAAGATCAATGACGGCCTGCGCACCGCGCGCGAGCTGCTGCTGCGCATCAACGAACTCGGCCTGCCGGCCGGCACCGAGTACCTCGACATGATCAGCCCGCAGTACATCGCCGATCTGATCTCGTGGGGGGCAATCGGCGCGCGTACGACCGAGTCGCAAGTGCACCGTGAACTGGCTTCGGGATTGTCGTGCCCGGTCGGCTTCAAGAACGGCACGGACGGCAACGTCAAGATCGCCGTCGACGCAATCAAGGCCGCTTCTCAGCCGCATCATTTCCTGTCGGTCACGAAGGGCGGCCACTCGGCGATCGTCTCGACCGCCGGCAATGAAGACTGCCACATCATCCTGCGCGGCGGCAAGACGCCGAACTACGATGCGGACAGCGTCAATGCGGCATGTGCCGACATCGGCAAGGCGGGTCTCGCGGCGCGTCTGATGATCGACGCGAGCCATGCGAACAGCTCGAAGAAGCACGAGAACCAGATTCCTGTGTGCGCGGACATCGGCCGCCAGATTGCTTCGGGTGACGAACGGATTGTCGGCGTCATGGTGGAGTCGCATCTGATGGCGGGCCGTCAGGATCTGCAGGAAGGCTGCGCATTGACGTACGGCCAGAGCATCACCGACGCGTGCATCGGCTGGGATGAAAGCGTCGCCGTGCTGGAAGGTCTCGCCGAAGCGGTCAAGCAACGGCGTGTGGCGCGTGGCAGCGGCAATTAACTGCGCGCTTCTCGCACCTGCACGATTGTCGTAGTGGCTTCATCGGAAACCCGGCTCGTCGAGCCGGGTTTTTTTATTAGCCGAACGGACGAATGGTGCTCGACGAGCCGCCTCTGTACCGTAACAACTCGTTGCCGGGTCGGATACGACTTGACCTGGATGGGTGTTGCGTATAATATTTTGTACATGAAAGGCGGCTATGCAGCAGGAAAAAGAAATTCGCTGGATGGGCTCCAGTTATCACGATTTACTCGCCTTTCCCGAAGAGCCGCGTCGCCGTGCAGGATTTCAGCTTGGCAAGATTCAGGCTGGTCTGGACCCTGATGATTGGAAGCCGTTTGATTCGATCGGCGCCGGAACGCGCGAGATTCGCATCAGGGAGGCTGACGGCATTTACCGCGTGATGTACATCACCAAGTTTGTGGAAGCGCTGTATGTGCTGCATTGCTTCCAGAAGAAAACGCAGAAGCTCAGCCCGCACGATAGAAAGATTGCCGAGACGCGGTACCGCGCCATTATTAATGATAGATAGGAAAACTTGACAAATGACGATCGACACAAAAATCCGTCACGTGACAAAACCCGGCGCTAACCTGTTTCTCGAACTCGGCTTTTCCGCCGAGGAGGCAAAGCGCTTGCATGCCGCGTCGCAAAAACAGATCAACGACACGCGGCTGCTCAAGGAACAGTTGATGACCGAGCTCTCCAGCTGGATCGAACAGCATCATCTGAAACAGGCCGAGGCAGCCGAGATCCTGATGGTGTCGCGTCCGCGCGTCTCAGACGTGGTCAACAAGAAAACCACCAAGTTCACTATCGATACCCTGGTCGAAATGATGAGCAGGATTGGCAAGCCGGTCACGCTGGCGGTTGGGTAAGGCGCACGGGCTCCGCGTGCTTGCGCGCTCGGGTTGCCATGCGCCTCCGCCTCACTGCACCACGCCGGAACCGAACACTTCCGTGTGAATCCGCGCCGCATCCACATCGAGTGCAGCCAACGCCTCGCATTGCGCGTGCATAAACGGTACTGGCCCGCAGATGTAGTAATCCGCGTCGGGAACGATCACCTTGTCGGCGATTTTCGCGAGGTCCAGGCGGCCTTCGAAGTCGTAGTCGGCACCGGCGCGATCGCACGCTTCAATGGCCTCGTAAAACACCGCGCGCGTGACGTTGGGATGCGCTGCGACCGTGTCATTAAGCCACTGCCGGAACGCATGCACGCGGCCGTTACGGCAGGCGTGCACGAAGCTCACGCTGCGCTCGCTCCGGTCGGCCAGTAACGTTGCGAGCATTGAGGTCATCGGCGTCACGCCAACGCCGCCGCTCATCAGCACCACCGGTGTCGTCTTCTTGCGGTCCAGCGTGAAATCGCCCATTGGCGCGCTGACATGCACTACCGCGCCCGCGTCCACGCCGTCGTGCAGGAGGTTCGATACATGGCCTGGCGCCGTGTCTTCGCGACCGGCCTCGCGCTTCACCGAAATACGTAGCCAGTTACCATTCGGCGCATCCGACAAACTGTATTGCCGCGGCTGATCGACGCCAAGTTCATTCACGAAACGCTTCACGCTCAGATACTGGCCGGGCTCGAAGCCGCAAACCGGCGAGCCGTCGGCAGGCGTCAGATAGAACGACGTGATCTCATCGCTCTCCACTTCCTTGCGCGCAACCTTGAACGGCCGAAAGCCGCTCCAAGCCGCGCCACCGTAGAGCTTCGCCTCCGCACCGATGAAGATATCCGCAAGCTGCCCATAAGCAACCTGCCATGCGCCAAGCGTCTCCTGATCGACTGCGTCGCCGAGCACATCAACGATTGCGCCCAACAGGTGGCGTCCCACGATCGGGTACTGCTCCGGCCGGATATTCAGACTCGCATGCTTATGAGCGATCCGCGAGACAGTCGGCCCCAGCGCGCCGAGGTTGTCGATATTCGCGGCGTACGCGTACACCGCTTTAGCCAGCGTTTCCGGCTGGGTGCCGCTCTTCTGGTGCGTCTGGTTGAACACGTTCTTCAACTCAGGATGGTGCGCGAACATGCGCCTGTAGAAGTGTTTGGTAATGGTTGTGCCGTGTGCGGCGAGCACGGGAACGGTGGCTTTGACACGGGCGATCTGGTCGGCGGTGAGAGTGGTCATAACTACGTCTCCTTAAAGATTCATTTACAATACATCTTTAAGGAGACGTTTTGCCCGGGACAGATTGTCACAGCGATCAAGAGGAAAAAAACAGGGTGTCAGCCGGCGCTACGATCGTGTTGCCATAACACGTCGCTGCCGCCGTCGGCGCGATTGAGCACGCGCGCCAGCACGAACAGCAGGTCGGACAGCCGGTTCACATACTGACGCGGCGCCTCATTGATCGCCTCGCCTTCGCCCAGCGAGACGATTGATCGTTCGGCGCGTCGGCACACCGTACGGCACACATGCGCCAAGGCCGCCGCGCGCGACCCGCCCGGCAGAATAAATTCCTTCAATGGCGGCAAGGTCGCGTTGTAGTCGGCCAGCCAGTCGTCGAGTTGGCCGAGATGCTTGTCGGTAATCATCGTATGGCCGGGGATGCAGAGTTCGCCGCCAAGATCGAACAGGTCGTGTTGAATCGCTACCAGCGCCGCTCGCACGTTGTCGGGCAGCGATTCGCACAGCAGCACGCCGAGATTCGAATTGAGTTCATCGACATCGCCGATTGCAGCAATGCGCGCGCTGTCTTTGCGTACACGGCGGCCGTCGCCAAGGCCGGTAGTGCCGTCGTCGCCCGTACGGGTGGCGATCTTGCTCAAGCGGTTGCCCATGATGTCTCCCATCCATTCAATCATTCAGCGACGCTGCGTCAGCGGCGGCAGCGAAGCCATCCGGCAAGTCCGTAAGCAAGCCGCAGGTTTGCTACCGGATTGGCCGCCGAATAGCCGCCATGTGAGCCGCGGAGAGCCGCCGAATAGCCGCTGAGTTCGCCACCGCGTTGACCACCCGCGTTTATCCATATTGCGCGCATCGTACGGTCGCCGCCATTATAGGAGCGGTAGCGGTCCTCGACGCCGACCCGCAGGCGATCGGCGTAAAATGAAGCACATGCTGTAGAACAGTTCCGCCCCATTATCAGGAGACATGCGTGAACCATCCCGTGCCGCCGGCCCCGCTGCGCCGACCGTTTCCCGCCGAGCTGTTGACTGCGCTCAAGGCCGCTTTTGGCGAACGCGTGTCCACGGCAGAAGCCGTGCGTGCCCATCATGGCCGCGACGAATCGCCGTTCGACCCCCAACTTCCCGACGCCGTCGTATTCGCACGCAATACGGAAGACGTGCAAACCATCGTCAAACTATGCGGTCAGTACAACGTGCCGATCATCCCCTATGGCAACGGCTCGTCGCTCGAAGGGCATCTGCTGGCCGTGCAAGGCGGTGTGTCGATCGATCTGTCGGAAATGAACCGCGTGTTGTCGATCAATGCCGAAGACCTGACCGTCACCGTCGAACCCGGCATCTCGCGCAAGCAGTTGAACGAAGCGCTGCGCGACACCGGCCTGTTTTTCCCGATCGACCCGGGTGCTGACGCGAGCATCGGCGGCATGTCGGCTACGCGCGCCTCGGGCACCAATGCCGTGCGTTACGGCACGATGCGCGAAAACGTCCTCGGGCTGACGGTAGTTCTCGCCGATGGCCGCGTGATCAAAACGGGCACGCGGGCGCGCAAGTCGTCGGCGGGTTACGACCTCACGCGTCTGTTCGTCGGCTCGGAGGGCACGCTCGGTGTGATTACCGAGATCACCGTGCGTCTGTATCCGCAGCCCGAAGCGGTCTCGGCTGCGGTGTGCACGTTCCCGTCGATGGGCGATGCCGTGCGCGCGGTCATCGAAACGATCCAGATGGGCGTGCCGATCGCGCGTGTCGAGTTCGTCGACTCGCTCGCGATCCGCTCAATCAATCGTCATTCGAATCTGACGTTGCGCGAGGCGCCCACGCTCTTTTTCGAATTCCATGGCACCGAAGCCGGTGTCAAAGAGCAAGCCGAACTGGTGCAGGAACTCGCCGCGCAGAATGCCGGCGAAGGCTTCGAATGGGCGACCCGCCCGGAAGACCGTAGCCGCCTGTGGAACGCGCGCCACAACGCCTATTTCGCGATGCTGCAACTGAAGCCCGGCTGCCGCGCCGTGACGACCGATGTCTGCGTACCGATCTCGCGCCTCGCCGAATGCGTGGTGGAAACGGAGCAGGATCTGAATGCGTCGCCGCTGCCCTGCCCGATCGTCGGCCATGTCGGCGACGGCAACTTCCACGTCGCGATCCTGATCGATCCGAACAAGCCGGAAGAGCTCGCCGAAGCCGAGCGACTGAACCATCGCATCGTGCAACGCGCGCTGCGCATGGACGGCACCTGCACGGGCGAGCACGGCGTCGGTCTGCATAAGATGAACTTCCTGCTCGAGGAACACGGCGAAGTCGCCGTCGATACGATGCGCTCCATCAAACACGCGCTCGATCCGCGCAATCTGATGAACCCGGGCAAGATCTTTTCCTGGGCGGCATAGGGCGTCGTCGAAGCTCAACTCAGTTAGAGCAGCAGGCAGCGGCCACGCCTGCTGCCACACAACCAGGGCTTGACGGGGCACGCAGCGTGAAAGACACGAGGAGACAAGTCATATGAACGCACCCGTCGAACTGACGGCCGAAGTTCTCGCCCAGCGCCAGCGCGAAGTCGTGCAGGCGCTGATGGCCGTGCTGCCCACCCACTGTCTGCTGTATCGCGAAGAAGACACCGTCGCCTACGAGTGCGACGGCCTCGCCGCCTACCGGCGTCTGCCGCTCGCGGTCGCTTTGCCGGAAACGGAATCGCAGGTACAGCGCATCGTGCAGATCTGTCACCGGCTTGACGTGCCGATCGTGCCGCGCGGCGCGGGCACCGGCTTGTCCGGTGGCGCGATGCCGATTCGTCACGGCGTGGTGGTGTCGCTCGCGCGCTTTCGCAAGATCGTCGAAGTCGATCCGTATGCGCGTACTGCGACCGTGCAGCCGGGCGTGCGCAATCTGTCGATTTCCGAAGCCGCCGCGCCATACGGCCTTTACTACGCACCCGATCCCTCGTCGCAGATCGCCTGCACGATCGGCGGCAACGTCTCCGAAAATTCGGGCGGCGTGCACTGCCTCAAATACGGCCTCACCGTCCACAACGTGCTGCGTGTGCGCGCCGTGACCATGGAAGGCGAAGTGGTCGAATTCGGTTCGCTCGCGCCCGACGCGCCGGGGCTCGATCTGCTCGCCGTGTTGATCGGCAGCGAAGGCATGTTCGCCATCGTCACGGAAGTCACCGTCAAGCTGATCCCGAAGCCACAAACGGCGCAGGTCATCATGGCCAGTTTCGACGACGTCGTGAAAGGCGGCGACGCGGTCGCCGGCATCATTGCAGCGGGCATCATTCCGGCCGGTCTGGAGATGATGGACAAACCGGCCACACGCGCCGTCGAGGAGTTCGTCAATGCCGGCTACGACCTCGACGCGGCGGCGATCCTGCTGTGCGAATCGGACGGCACGTCTGAAGAAGTCGCCGACGAAATCGTGCGCATGACCGCCGTGCTGCGCGAACAGGGCGCAACCCGCATCCAGATTTCGCGCTCGGAAAATGAACGGCTGCGCTTCTGGTCCGGGCGCAAGAACGCGTTTCCGGCCGCCGGCCGCATTTCACCCGACTATTACTGCATGGACGGCACCGTGCCGCGCCGCAGTATCGGGCCGCTGCTGACGCGCATCGAAGTGATGGAGAAGAAATACGGGCTGCGCTGCATCAACGTGTTCCACGCCGGCGACGGCAACATGCATCCGCTGATTCTGTTCAACGGCAACGATATGGACGAGTGGCATCGCGCTGAGGCGTTCGGTTGCGACATTCTCGAAGCGTGCGTCGAACTGGGCGGCACGGTGACCGGCGAGCATGGCGTGGGCATCGAAAAAATCAATTCGATGTGTGTGCAGTTCTCGCCCGAAGAGCGCGACGCGTTCCATGCGGTCAAACGCGCCTTTGACGCGCCGGGCCTGCTCAATCCCGACAAGGGCATCCCCACCCGCGCTCGTTGCGCCGAGTACGGCAAGATGCATGTGCGCGGCGGCCTGCTGCCGCATCCGGACCTGCCGCGGTTTTAAGGCGCCTGCACCCCTCCAGCGCAGCGCGCATAGCGCGCGCCGGCGCCGCTTCCCGGCTTCCACCCTGATTACCCGATGCGGGTCCGCTCCGGCTTGCCAGCGCGCCCCCGCCCGGTACAATCAGTCGAAACACAACGAAGCAGGGCACCATGGAAGAGGACGACATCGTCGCCGTTTGGTCCGAACGCGTACGTTCGGCCAGCGCAGAAGGGCGCACATTGCGCATCCGTGGCGGCGGTACCAAAGACTGGTACGGTCAGACGCTGGAAGGTGACATCCTCGACACGCGCGCTTATCGCGGCATCATCGCCTACGATCCAGCCGAACTGGTCATCACGGCGCGCGCGGGTACGCCCCTGCTGGAGATCGAGGCCGCGCTCGCCGAACACCACCAGATGCTCGCCTTCGAGCCACCCCACTTCGGGCCCCAGGCTACCTTCGGCGGCTGCATCGCGGCGGGCATCGCCGGTCCGCGCCGCCCGGCCGCCGGCGCGGCGCGCGACTTCGTGCTTGGCGCCGTCATCATCAACGGCCAGGGCCAGAAGCTGCATTTCGGCGGCCAGGTCGTGAAGAACGTCGCCGGTTACGACGTCTCCCGTTTGATGGCAGGTTCGCTCGGCACCCTTGGGTTGATCCTCGAACTGTCGGTCAAAGTGCTGCCGCTGCCGCAGGCCGAAGCCACGCTCAAGTTCGAGATGAATGGCACCGATGCGGTCCGCAAGCTCAACGAATGGGGCGGCCGGCCACTGCCGATCACCGCGAGCGCGTGGCGTCACGGCACGCTGGCCGTGCGGATGGGCGGCGCGGAAGCCGCGGTCAAAGCGGCACGCACGGCGCTCGGCGGCGAAGTCGTCGATGCCGTGGAGGCGGAGCGCTTCTGGGCCGGCCTGCGTGAGCAGACCGACTCGTTCTTTGCAGGCATCCCGCCAAAGGCCGCGCTCTGGCGTCTCGCGCTGCCGTCGATCACCGAGCCGCTGCAATTGCCCGGCGCGCAACTGATGGAATGGGGCGGCGGCCAACGCTGGTGGATCACCGATACCGACGCGCAAACCGTGCGTATCAGCGCCAAACAGGCCGGTGGCCATGCCACCATCTTTCGTACCGGCCTCGGCTACGACCGCAGCGCCGGCATCTTCACGCCGCTGCCCGCACCGCTGATGAAAATCCATCGCGGCCTGAAAAGCGCCTTCGACCCGGCCCGCATCTTCAACCGCGGCCGCCTCTACCCCGACTTCTGAGCGACGCGATGCAAACCAACCTCGCGGACTTCATTCGCAACACGCCCGATGGCGTCGAAGCCGACGCCATTCTGCGCAATTGCGTGCATTGCGGTTTTTGCACGGCCACCTGCCCGACTTATCAGATACTCGGCGACGAACTCGATGGTCCGCGCGGTCGCATTTATCTGATCAAGCAAATGGTGGAGGGCGCCGCCGTCACGCGCAGCACGCAGCTGCATCTGGACCGCTGCCTCACCTGCCGCAGCTGCGAAACGACCTGCCCGTCCGGTGTCCAATATGGCAGGCTGGTCGAGATCGGCCGCAAGATCACCGAGGAACAGGTCACGCGTCCGTTCGGTCAGCGGATGCTGCGCCGGCTGCTCGCGAGCTTCGTGCCGAACAGCGCGTTGTTCACGCCGATCATGCGCATCGGTCAGCATATTCGCCCGCTTCTGCCGAAGAAACTGCGCGACAAGGTGCCCGCGCGGCAGCGTCCGCTCGAATGGCCGACCGCGAAACATCCGCGCAAGATGCTGATGCTCACGGGTTGCGTGCAACCGTCGATGATGCCGAACGTCAACGTCGCGACGGCGCGGGTGCTCAACGCGCTCGGCGTGGAAACATTGGTCGCGCCCGAAGCCGGCTGTTGCGGTGCGATCCGTCTGCACCTGGGCTACAACGACGAAGCGCTCGACGACCTGCGCGCCAACATCGACGCGTGGTGGCCCTATATTGAACAGGGTGTGGAAGCGATCGTGATGAACGCGTCTGGCTGTGGCGCGACGGTCAAGGAATACGCGCATCTGCTGCGCAACGATCCCGCCTATGCGGAGAAGGCACGCCGCGTGACCGAGTTGACACGCGACATCGCGGAGATCCTGCCGGAGTTCGAAGAGGCGCTCGTCGCCGTGACGCGCCGCCGCGCGATCCATACGGTGGCGTTCCATCCACCGTGCACGTTGCAGCACGGTCAGCAGGTGCGCGGCAAGGTCGAACATGTGCTGGCAACGCTCGGCGTGGAAGTGCGTCTGCCTGCCGACAATCATATCTGCTGCGGCTCGGCCGGCACTTATTCGCTAACGCAGCCCAAGCTCTCATACGCGCTACGCGATCAGAAACTCGAGCGGCTGCAGGCGCAGGAGCCGCAGGTGATCGTGTCGGCGAACGTCGGCTGCATTGCGCATCTGCAAAGCGGCACGTCCACACCGGTCGCGCACTGGATCGAACTTGTCGAGCACATGCTGTCCGCTTGAAGCGATCGATTTGATGCAAGCGTGGCATTCGGCTGCGGTACCTCACCACGAGCGGCTTTGCCGTCCTGCGGCGGCATCAAGCGGCATCAAGCGGCATCAAGCGGCGGCGTCCGTATAATTCGATCATTGCCTTTCGCTGGACTTCCGGTTCCGTTCCATGCCCGATCTGATTCATAACCTCGAAGCGGTGCAGCAGCGCATCGCCCTCGCCGCGCAGGTGGCCGGACGCGACCCGCGTTCGATCACCCTGCTCGCGGTCTCGAAGACCTTTCCCGCCGAAGACGTGCGCGCCGCTCATGCAGCCGGTCAGCGCGCGTTCGGTGAAAACTACGTGCAGGAAGCCATCACCAAAATCGAAGCGCTGGCCGATCTGCGGGCAGCGCTCGAATGGCATTTCATCGGACCATTGCAATCGAACAAGACACGGCCGGTCTCCGAGAGCTTCGACTGGGTGCATTCGGTCGACCGCCTGAAGATCGCGCAGCGGCTCTCGGAGCAGCGCCCGGACAACCTGCCGCCGTTGAATGTTTGCCTGCAGGTCAACATTAGCGGTGAAGCGTCGAAAAGCGGCCTGAGTATTCCCGAGGCCGTGGAGGTCGCGCAGGAAATCGCCGCGCTGCCGAAGCTGAATCTGCGCGGCCTGATGGCGATTCCAGAACCAGCCGGCAGCATCGAAGAACAGCGCGTGCCGCATCGGCAACTGTGTGAACTGTTCGAGCGTCTGCGCAATGATGGCCTCGAACTCGATACGCTCTCCATGGGCATGTCGAGCGACCTCGAAGCCGCCGTGCTGGAAGGCGCGACGATCGTTCGCGTCGGCACCGCGATCTTCGGCGCGCGAGATTACTCTAACTGACCGTTCAGGCCTTTCCTTCTTGACGCCTCACGGACCCTCTTTCGGAACATCATGAAAATTGCTTTTATCGGCGGCGGCAACATGGGCGCCGCGTTGATCGGCGGCCTCATCAAACGCGGCGTCGCGCCCGCTGACCTGTACGCAATCGACCCCAACGAGGACGCGCGCAAGCGCAATGAGCAGCAATTCGGCATCAAGACCGGCGCCGCCGCGGACGCCGCGCTCGCGTCGTATGACGCCGTCGTGCTGGCGGTGAAGCCGCAGATTCTGAAGAGCGTCGCTGAAGCGCTGGCGCCGTATCTGAACGCATCGCAACTGGCGATCAGCATCGTCGCGGGTATTCGCATGGATGACATGTCGCGCTGGCTGAACGGCCATGCCCGCATCGTACGCGTGATGCCGAATACGCCGGCGCTGATCGGCATGGGCGTAACGGGCCTCGTCGCGACCGGCAACGTTGACGAAAGCGGCCGCGCGCTCGCGTCGCAGGTGCTGGGCGCAGTCGGCGAAACCGTCTGGTTCGACGACGAAGCGAAGATCGACGCCGTCACCGCGATCTCGGGCAGTGGTCCCGCTTACGTGTTTTATTTCATCGAAGCGTTGCAGGAAGCCGCGCGCCAACTCGGCATGGATGAAGCGCAAGGCCGCGCGCTGGCGGTCGCGACCTTCACCGGCGCGGCGCAATTGGCCGCGAATTCGGATGAGCCGCCGAGCCTGTTGCGCGAACGTGTGACGTCGAAGGGCGGCACCACGGCGGCGGCGCTGGCGTCGTTCGAGGCAAACGGGATCAAGGACGCGATCGTGCGCGGGGCGCTCGCCGCCGATGCGCGCGCGAGAGAAATGGGCGACGAGTTCGGCAAGTTGTAAGCGCGGGTGGCGGGTGGCGGTTGGGGCTTGCGCGGAAGAATTAGAACGAAGCCAACGCGTAATGCGCGGCAATACCGACAAACAACGCGCCGCCCAGCCAGTTGTTATGGCGGAACGCCGCGAAGCACGCCATCCGTTCGCGGTTGCGGATCAACGTGTAGTGATAGATCGCGCAGCCCGCTGCTGCCGCCCATCCCAACCAGTACAACACGCCAAAACCGAGCATCACGCCGATGCCGACGTAAATCCCTAACGTCACCGCATAGCAAAGCATGATTGCCGCCACGTCGAAGCGGCCGAAAGTCAGCGCCGAAGTGCGGATGCCGATCTTGATGTCGTCGTCGCGATCGACCATCGCGTATTCGGTATCGTACGCAACCGACCAGAACACGTTGGCCAACAGCATCACCCAGGCGACCATCGGCACGTGATCCTGAATCGCGGCAAACGCCATCGGAATGCCGAAACCGAACGCGATGCCCAGATACGCCTGTGGAATCGCAAAGAAGCGCTTGGTGAACGGATATGACCCGGCGACGAACAACGCCGCCACCGACAACTCCTTCGTCAGCGTATTCAGCGGCAAGATCAGCAGAAACGCCAGCAGCGACAAACCGGCCGCCAGTGCCACCGCTTCCCAGGCCTTGATCTTGCCCGACGTGATCGGCCGGTTTTCCGTGCGCTTCACGTAGCGATCGAAGTCGCGGTCCGCGTAGTCGTTGATCGCGCAACCCGCCGAACGCATCAGCACCGTGCCCACCGTGAAGATCACCAGCAGCGGCCACGACGGATGACCGTCGGATGCAATCCACAGCGCGTTGAGCGTCGGCCATAGCAGAAGCAGGCTGCCGATCGGCTTGTCCATGCGGACGAGGCGCAGATACAGAGGAAGTCGGGCGAACATGGCGGATTCGGTGAAGTGCAGACGGTGCCGCTATTTTACGGGATGTGGGCGGCAGGCAGCCTGCTGGGCAGGCGAGGCTCGAAAAGCTTAACTTGCAAATCGAAAACGATGCCGATGCCGATGCTGAGTCCGAAACCGAAGCCGAAACCGAAACCGAAACCAATGCGGATGCTGACGCTGAAGCCGAGCCCGATGCCGAGTCCGAAGCCCCCATTAAGCGTGCAAACCGGTGCCGCAAAAAACAAAACCTCCCGCGAAGGGGAGGCTTTATTAGTGTTTCAGTTCAACGCAAATGCCGATGCGCTGCGTTGAACCCAGGCGAAACGCCCAGAACGCTTAAGCCAGCATCGAGCGCAGCATCCATGCCGTCTTTTCGTGCGTCTGCATGCGTTGCGTCAGCAAGTCGGCGGTCGGCTCGTCGTTGGCAGCTTCCGTCGACGGGAAAATCTCGCGTGCGGTACGCACCACGGCTTCCTGACCTTCCACCAGCTGGCGAATCATTTCTTCCGCAGCCGGCACACCGTCCGCTTCCGGAATCGACGACAGCTTCGCGAAATCCTTGTAGCTACCCGGCGCATGCACGCCCAGCGCGCGGATGCGTTCGGCGATCGAATCGACCGCGAGCGCCAGCTCGTTGTACTGCGTCTCGAACATCAAGTGCAGCGTGTTGAACATCGGACCCGTCACGTTCCAGTGGAAGTTATGGGTCTTGAGGTACAGCGTGTAGGTGTCGGCGAGCAGTCGCGACAGACCTTCTGCAATCTTCTTGCGATCCTTGTCGTTGATACCGATATTGACGTGCTGTACGGCTTCTTTCTTGGCCATGATGACTCCTTTGAAGAGTGATGCGAACCGGTCGGTAGAGTGACGATGTGCGGTAGCAAACCCGGCATATCGAACGCTCGACAGTTTAGCCTAGAGCAGCTGCGTTCGTGTGACGCGTGCCCGCTTGCCGCACCCGGGAGTTCGGCTCGATCACGCGCCGAGTGCGTGTTGCAGGGCTTGTGCCACGATCACCGCGAGTCCGCTCGAGACGATCGCCAATCCCACTGCCTTGCGCAACATCAATGCTTGCTGCTGCCGTGCGCTGCGTGCGGCAGGCGAGCCGCCGATGGTGGACATCATCATCTGGATCATGATCGTGCTTCCTCGATTCGTATCAATTCCGGCGGGACGCCGATGCGCCCCGCCTTGCTGCATGACTTCCTGAACACTTCAACTGCTTACTTCTTGCCGCCTTCAGCAAGGTCGGCCAGCGCGGCGATCACACCTTCCGCATAGGCCGGATCGGCACGGCGGAAATGCTCGATCTGACGCGCAACGATCTCCTGCGGCACACCGTTGATATGGCGCGCGATGTTGCCGAACAGACGCTGACGTTGCGCCGCATCGAAGAGCGCAAACAACATACCCGGCTGCGTGTAGTAGTCCCCGTCCTGGCGATGGTCGTAACGATCGACCGTCCCCGCTGCGAGCGGCGGCTCCGACGCGTTGCTGTCCTGCGCGAAGTCGCTGAAACGGTTCGGCTCGTAGTTCACGTTGCCACCCAGGTTGCCGTCCGCGCGCATCGCACCGTCGCGATGGAACGAATGCGGGCTCGGCACACGCGGCGCATTCACCGGAATCTGATGGTGATTGATGCCGAGGCGATAGCGCTGCGTGTCGCCGTACGAGAACAAACGGCCTTGCAACAGACGGTCCGGCGAGAAGCCAATACCCGGCACGGCATTGGCCGGCGAGAACGCTGCCTGCTCCACATCCGCGAAGTAGTTCGCTGCGTTGCGATTCAACTCGATCGTGCCGACGTCGATCAGCGGGTAATCCTTCTGCGACCACACCTTCGTGACGTCGAACGGATTGAAGCGATAGGTCGCGGCGTCCGCTTCCGGCATCACCTGGATGGCAAAACGCCATGTCGGGAAGTTGCCTGCTTCGATATTCGTGAGCAGATCGTGCTGCGCGCTTTCACGGTTCTGTGCCACCACTTGCGCCGCTTCGGCATCAGTAAAGTTCTCGACGCCTTGCATCGACTTGAAGTGGAACTTCACCCAGAAACGCTCGTTGTTCGCGTTGATGAACGAATACGTGTGCGAACCGAAGCCGTGCATCTGGCGGTAGTTCTGCGGAATACCCCGATCGCTCATCAAAATGGTGACCTGATGCAACGACTCCGGGTGACGTGACCAGAAATCCCATGCCGCGATATTGCTGCGCATGTTGGTGTACGGGTCGCGCTTTTGCGTGTGGATGAAGTCCGGGAACTTCAGCGGATCGCGAATGAAGAACACCGGCGTGTTGTTGCCGACCACGTCCCAGTTGCCTTCTTCCGTGTAGAACTTGATCGAGAAACCGCGCACGTCGCGTTCCGCGTCGGCCGCGCCGCGTTCACCGGCCACCGTCGAAAAGCGCATAAAGAGCGGCGTGTCCTTGCCGACCAGGGCGAATACTTTCGCCTTCGTGTAGCGCGAGATGTCGTGCGTGACCTTCAGTGTGCCGAATGCGCCCGAACCCTTGGCGTGAACGCGGCGTTCCGGAATCACTTCGCGGTCGAAGTGAGCGAGTTTTTCGAGCAGCCAGACGTCTTGCAGGACGACCGGACCGCGCGCGCCGGCGGTCATCGAATTCTGGTTGTCGGCGACGGGTGCGCCGGCTGCATTGGTGAGATTACGTTCGGACATGCGTGACTCCAGTGGGGCTTTTTATCGAAAACAGAATGCGAAGATAGCTGCGGCGCGCCGATGCCTACGGCTTACGCGGACAAGGCCCGATCGACCAGCAGAGACAATGCGGCCGTGCGCAGGACGCGCACCGAGGCGGCGAAGCTGGCGATGGTGGCGCGGGCGGATTGGGGGGCGACGGTTTGGGCTGGCTGGGAGTTCGATTGCGTCATGATTTCCTCCGGGTCTGATGGGATCGGGCGATCCATGGAGGGAACTATAACAAAGCTATCGAATCATCGTATTTGATTAAATTTATCTATTCAATAGGGATTGCGTCTTTCGACCCTTAGCGAGATTGGTCCGCCAGGCCGCTGCGTGACAGCGCCGAGGCGGGATTGAGCGAGGAACGGCCGCCAACGGCTAAAGAGTGTGAACTCAGTTGACGGCAACCGGCAAATCGAGCTTTTTGACGCCAGTCAGATCGCAGGCGCTGATGGCGTCGCTGATCGCTTCGATCGCAGGCATGCGCGTGAAGCTCTTACGCCAGGCGAGCACGACACGGCGATCCGGCACCGGCTCGCCGAAGGGCACGTAGCTAAGCAGGCCCGCGTCGATACCGCCGGCATGCGGCTTGACTTCATTCACCGACATGCGCGGCAGCACGGTGATCCCGACACCACTCGCCACCATATGACGAATAGTTTCCAGCGACGAACCTTCGAAAGTCTTCTGGATGCCGTCCGCGTTCTGCGAGAAACGCATCAATTCAGGGCACACGCCCAGCACGTGGTCGCGGAAACAGTGACCGCTGCCGAGCAGCAGCATGGTTTCCTGCTTGAGGTCCTCGGCGTCGATCTTCGCGCGGTTTTCCCACGCATGACCGGACGGCAGCGCGACGACGAACGGTTCGTCATAGAGCGGGCGCAGCATCAGACCCGTTTCCGGGAACGGCAGCGCCATGACGGCGACGTCGATTTCCCCTTGCTTGAGCAGTTCGATCAGCTTGATCGTGTAATTTTCCTGCAGCATCAACGGCATCTGCGGGACACGCTTGATCATCTGTTTGACAAGCGTAGGCAGCAGATACGGCCCGATCGTATAGATGACGCCAAGGCGCAACGGCCCGACCAGCGGGTCTTTGCCCTGTTTGGCGATCTCCTTGATCGCGAGCGTTTGTTCGAGGACGCGCTGAGCTTGCGTGACGATCTGTTCGCCGATCGGCGTGACACTGACTTCACTGGTGCCGCGTTCGAAAATCTGGACGTTGAGCTCGTCTTCGAGCTTTTTGATGGCCACCGACAGGGTCGGCTGGCTGACGAAACAGGCTTCGGCGGCCCGGCCGAAGTGGCGCTCGCGGGCAACCGCGACGATGTATTTC
Source organism: Paraburkholderia sp. RL17-337-BIB-A (assembly GCF_046025895.1). Taxonomy (NCBI): domain Bacteria; kingdom Pseudomonadati; phylum Pseudomonadota; class Betaproteobacteria; order Burkholderiales; family Burkholderiaceae; genus Paraburkholderia; species Paraburkholderia sp. RL17-337-BIB-A. Next base: position 3,900,442 of record NZ_JARESY010000001.1, read on the forward strand.
AATTCGGTGAGCGTCATTAAGGGACCAATCAGTGCGATGAGTTCGATAGGTTCTAGTTATACACCTATAGGGTCGGTTCGCCAACCTTTTGGTCTTCCTGGCGGCTGGCGTCCCGGGCAAGAGGAGCACTGCCGCGGGCATACAGACGGCCGCGAAGCGCCGCGCCGGAAGAGACACAAGCAAAGGCTAGCCGCGTACGCATACGAGCCATGCCGCGGCCAACAGCCCAATCCTAGGCCTTCAAATATTGCTCTCGCGCACCGAGCCACCGCGCCAGATGCTGCATCACCACCTCGGGATACTTCTCGAGCAAAACCGCCGCGGCCTCTCTGGCCGGCTCGATGAGCCACTGATCATTCTCGAGATCGGCAAACCTCAACATGGCCGCACCCGACTGCCGGGCACCGAGAAATTCTCCAGGACCGCGAATCTCAAGGTCGCGCCGGGCGATTTCGAATCCGTCAGTCGTTTCCCGCATAGTCTGCAAGCGCGCCCGGGCCGTCAGCGACAGCGGTCCGGTATACAACAACACGCAAACCGAAGCCGCACTCCCGCGCCCCACCCGTCCGCGCAACTGGTGCAACTGCGCGAGACCAAACCGCTCGGCATGCTCGATCACCATCAGCGACGCATTGGGCACATCGACACCCACTTCGATCACCGTCGTCGCCACCAGCAACTGCACTTCGTTGCGCGTGAACGCATCCATGACCGCCGCCTTCTCCGCCGGCGCGAGACGCCCGTGCACCAGCCCGACATTCAATTCGGGCAACGCGGCCACCAGCGTCTCGTAGGTTTCCACCGCGGTCTGCAACTGCAAGGTCTCGCTTTCCTCGATCAGCGGACACACCCAATACACCTGCCGCCCCGTCAACGCGGCCTCACGCACGCGACCGATCACCTCTTCGCGCCGCGCGTCCGAGACCAGCTTGGTCAGAATCGGCGTGCGTCCTGGCGGCAGTTCGTCGATGGTCGAGACATCGAGGTCGGCGTAATAGGTCATCGCCAGCGTGCGCGGAATCGGCGTCGCCGACATCATCAATTGATGCGGCTGGAAATCGCGCGCGCCGTCGGCGGCGTTGCGCGCCTTGGCGCGCAAGGCGAGCCGCTGCGCCACCCCGAAGCGATGCTGTTCGTCGACGATCACCAACCCGAGTCGCGCGAACTCGACGGCTTCCTGAATGATCGCGTGCGTGCCGATCACGAGTTGCGCCGTGCCGAGCGCCGCCGCTTCGATCGCGGCACGCTTTTCCTTCGTCTTCAGACTGCCGGCGAGCCACGCGACGCTCACGCCCAGCGGCTCCAGCCAGCCGCGCAACTTGCGCGCGTGCTGTTCGGCGAGGATTTCGGTCGGCGCCATCAGCGCGGCCTGGTAGCCGGCGTCGATCGCTTGTGCGGCGGCCAGCGCGGCGACGATCGTCTTGCCGCTGCCGACGTCGCCCTGCAGCAGCCGCTGCATGGGGTGAGGCTGCGTCAGATCGAGCGCGATCTCGCCGCCCACGCGCTCCTGCGCCGCCGTCAGCGAAAACGGCAGCGCCTTTAGCAAACGCGCCACCAGCGCGGATTCATCGCCCAGCTTCCGGCGCGGCATGGCCGGCGCCGCACGCGTGCGGCGCTCCTCGTGTGCGCGCTTCAACGACATCTGCTGCGCCAGCAATTCCTCGAACTTGATACGCACCCACGCCGGATGCGTGCCGTCGATCAACGCGGTCTCATCGGATTGCACGCCCGGATGATGCAGCGTGCGCACCGCGTCCATCAGCGTCGGCACGCCGAGCGGCTGCATATAAGCTTGTGCGATCGGCCCGGGCAGCAACTCCGGCAACGACGTGCGCGACAACGCGTTATCGATCGATTTGCGCAGATAGGCCTGGGTCACGCCCGCGGTGCTCGGATACACCGGCGTCAGCGCCTGCGGGAGCGGCGTATCTTCGTCGACCACACGCACCGCCGGATGCACCATCTCCATGCCGAAGAAGCCGCCGCGCACGTCGCCGCGCACTCGCAGCCGCGCGCCGATTGCCATCTGCTTGACCTGCGAGCCGTAGAAATTCAGAAACCGGAGGATGAGTTCGTCGCCGGCGTCATCGCGCAGTTTCACCAGCAACTGGCGGCGCGGACGATAGGCGATCTCGTTGTCGAATACCACCCCCTCGGTCTGCGCGATGCCGCCCGGCAGCAAATGCCCGATCGGCGTCAGCGAGGTCTCGTCTTCATAGCGCATCGGCAGATGCAGGACGAGATCGATGTCGCGCGTGAGGCCGAGTTTGGCGAGCTTGTCGACGGGCTTGGCCGCGGGTTTTGCGGCGGCCTTGGCAGCAGGCTTCCCGGTGGCTTTGCCCGCGGGTTTGCCGGCGGGCTTGTCGCCGAATGGGTCGACCATTTCATCTTCACGCGCGGCTTTGCCGCTCTCCCGCCCGACACCCGCGCTGCGGTCGTTCACGCCCGCCGCCGCTGCTTCGCCCCGCGAGACGCGGCGCTTCGGCGCGGTGCTCACTTCATCGGTGGCGGAAGGCAATCGGCGGTCGGACAAAGGCATGGGTTGCTTCGCAAGTACAATATCGGCTGTCAAAGGTGTCGCCGCCATGCAGCGCGCGGGCTCGCGGGCCGCTCTGGCGTCCCGCAATCATAGCCGCCCGGCTCCGGCTTCGGCTCAATTCAGTCCCAATTCGCTTCCAGTCGTCCGCATGTTTACGCTTTCCGATTTCGATTTCGATCTGCCACCCGAACTGATCGCGCAAGTCGCGCTGCCCGAGCGCAGCGCCAGCCGTTTGCTCGAAGTGGCCAACACAGCTGATGGCACCGACACCGCGCGCCTGATCGACCGCCGCTTTGCTGAGTTGCCTGAGTGCATCGAGGCCGGCGATCTGCTGGTCTTCAACGATACCAAAGTCCTGAAGGCGCGCTTCCTCGGCCAGAAGGCCAGTGGCGGCAAGATCGAAGTGCTGGTAGAGCGTCTGACCGGCGAACGCACCGCGCTCGCGCAGATCCGCGCAAGCAAGAGCCCGCAGCCGGGCACCGCGATCCGTCTCGCCGACGCATTCGACGTGACGGTCGGCGAACGCGTCGAGCCGTTCTACACGCTGCATTTCCCCGACGACTGTCTGACGCTGATCGAACAATTCGGCCGTCTGCCGCTGCCGCCGTACATTGAGCACGATCCCGACGCGATCGACGAAACCCGCTACCAGACCGTGTTCGCGCAGAACCCGGGCGCGGTGGCCGCGCCCACCGCCGGCCTGCACTTCGACGACGCCCTGCTCGCGCGGCTCGACGCCCGCGGCGTAGAGCGCGCGACGCTGACGCTGCATGTCGGCGCGGGCACGTTCCAGCCGGTGCGGGTCGAAAACCTCGCCGAGCACAAGATGCACAGCGAGTGGTATCACCTGCCACAAGCGCTCGCCGACAAGATCGCGGCGACGCGCGCGCGCGGCAACCGCGTGATCGCGGTGGGCACGACGTCGATGCGCGCGCTCGAAGCCGCCGCGCGCGATGCCGAAGCGGCCGGACGCCCGCTCGGTGCGGCCAGTACGGAAACCGACATTTTCATCACGCCGGGCTATCAATTCCGCGTGGTCGACCGGCTGGTGACCAATTTCCATCTGCCGAAGTCGACGTTGCTGATGCTGGTGTCGGCGTTCGCGGGCGTCGAGACGATTCGCGAAGCGTACCGGCATGCGATCGAGCAGCGTTACCGGTTCTTCAGTTATGGCGACGCGATGCTGCTGACGCGGCGCGATGCCTGATACGTGCCGTGTCGTGCGGCGAGGTTCCGTGCGATAGCGTTGCGTGCAGGTAGCGCGCGCGGTAGTCTGCCGCTCCTTGCTGCTTTGATGTAGCGGCAGTCGTTGCCGCACCGCTTGTACGTGCTTGTACGTGTTTTTACCGCGTGCGCAGCGGCAGACTTGCGCTGCATCTTGAGTTTTCTTTACCCGGCCGCCGTGGCTTACCCGGCGGCGTTGATCATTTGCGCCGGACTGTTTTTCCGGTGGCACAGGAGTCCCCCCAATGACCGAAGGTCATACCCACGATACAAGCGGTACCTGCAACACTTGCGCGAGCCACGACAAGAGCGCCCCTTCGCGCCCTGACAACGGCCTCAAATTCGAACTGCTCGGCACCGACGGTCAGGCCCGGCGCGGTCGCGTCACGCTCAACCACGGCGTGGTCGAAACACCGATCTTCATGCCGGTCGGCACGTACGGCACGGTGAAAGCGGTTCAGCCGCGCGAGCTCGAGGAAATGCACGCGCAGATCATCCTCGGCAACACCTTTCACTTGTGGCTGCGCCCGGGTCTGGAAACGATCGAAGCGCATGGCGGCCTGCACGGCTTCATGGCCTGGAAAAAGCCGATCCTGACGGATTCAGGCGGTTTTCAGGTATTTTCGCTCGGCGATCTGCGCAAGATAACCGAAGATGGCGTCACATTCGCGTCGCCCATCAACGGCGACAAACTCTTCCTGTCGCCGGAAGTGTCGATGCAGATCCAGAAGGTGCTGAACTCGGACATCGTCATGCAGTTCGACGAATGCACGCCGTACGCGACCAACAACGTGCCGACTTCGCATCAGGAAGCCGCCGATTCGATGCGCATGTCGATGCGCTGGGCCAGGCGCTCGATCGACGAATTCAACCGCCTCGGCAACCCGAATGCCCTCTTCGGCATCGTCCAGGGCGGCATGTTCGAAGACCTGCGCGACGAGTCGCTGGCGGGCCTCGCGGAGATGGATTTCCACGGTCTCGCGATCGGCGGCCTCTCGGTCGGCGAGCCGAAAGAAGACATGATGCGCGTGCTGAACCATATCGGCCCGAAGCTCCCAGCCGACAAGCCGCACTACCTGATGGGCGTCGGCACGCCGGAAGACCTGGTGGCGGGCGTGGCCGCCGGCGTCGACATGTTCGATTGCGTGATGCCGACCCGCAACGCGCGCAACGGCTGGCTCTTCACGCGTTTCGGCGACATCAAGATCCGCAATGCCGCGCACAAGAACTCGCTGCGCCCGCTCGACGAGCAATGCGGTTGCTACACCTGCCGAAATTTCACCCGCGGCTACCTGCATCACCTGCATCGTGTAGGAGAAATTCTCGGGGCGCAGTTGAACACGATTCACAACCTGCACTACTACCTCGAATTGATGCAGGAAATGCGCGACGCGATCGACGCAAAACTGTTCGAGCCTTTCCGCAAGCGCTTTCACGAGAATCGCGCGCGCGGCATAGACTAGTCGGCGATCGGCAATCAGCCGACGAATTTGCCGGAGGAATCCGTCGGCTTGACGCGGAAAACCTTACAATAAACTTTCGCGAACAGCGAAAAAGGCTTTAAACGGTTGATCGCAAAGCCGATTCGCCGCGCCGACGCCTGTCAGGCCGGTGGTAGAATAACCGGCTGATTTTTTTGATCGTTTTGACTTATAACGGAGAGACCAACGTGTCGTTCATTTCCAATGCCTTCGCCCAAGGCACAGCAACAGGTGGCATTGAATCGAACCTGATGAGCTTCCTGCCGCTGATCCTGATGTTCGGCGTGCTGTACTTCATCATGATTCGCCCGCAAATGAAGCGCCAGAAGGAACATCGCAACATGCTCGCCGCCATGGCCAAGGGCGATGAAGTGGTGACGAATGGCGGCATCGTCGGCAAGGTGACCAAGGTGGGTGAAGCTTACGTCGGCGTCGAAATCTCGGAAGGCACGGAAATCACCGTGCAAAAAGCGTCGGTCACGACGATTCTCCCGAAGGGCACGATCAAGTCGCTGTAAGGCCTGCTCTCTCGCGTCCGGCGCGGCCTCGCCGGCAGTTCTCGCGGAACCACGCTGAACTGCCCGCGCTCATCGCCGGACGCATCGCTTCCAAGCCAACCTTCCCGTTGGACCACTCATGAATCGCTACCCCCTCTGGAAATATGCCGTGATGCTGGTGGCTCTGGTCATCGGCCTCGTGTACACGCTGCCCAATCTGTTCGGCGAAGCGCCGGCGGTGCAGGTGTCGAGCGGCAAGGCAACGGTCAAGCTCGACTCGACCACGCTGTCGGCAGTCGAAACGGCGCTTGCCGCCAATCAGATCAAGCCTGACGAAGTCACGTTCGACAACTCGTCGACCAACGCGAACATTCGCGTGCGGCTTCTCGACACCGACACGCAGCTGCGTGTGAAAGATCTGCTGCAGAAGTCGCTGAACAGCGACCCGACCGATCCGCAGTTCATCGTGGCGCTGAACCTGCAAAGCGCGTCGCCGCGCTGGCTGACCGCGTTGCATGCGCTGCCGATGTACCTCGGTCTCGATCTGCGCGGCGGTGTGCACTTCCTGCTGCAGGTCGACATGGCCGGCGCGCTGAACAAGAAGCTCGACTCCGACGCATCGGATGCGCGCACCATGCTGCGTGACAACAACATCCGCGACGGCGGCGTGAATCGCGTCAACCAGACGGTGGTGATCAATTTCGCCGACCAGGCCACGGCGGACGCGGCGCTCAAACAACTGGGCCGCGGCATCAGCGAACTCCAGTGGACCTCCCAGGCAGGCCCTGACGGCGGCGTGCAACTGGTCGGCACATTCACGCCGGCGGTGCAGAAAACCGTGCAGAACGCCGCGCTCAAGCAGAACATCACCACGCTGCATAACCGCGTGAACGAACTCGGCGTGGCCGAGCCGGTGATCCAGCAGCAAGGCTCCGACCGTATCGTCGTCGAACTGCCGGGTGTGCAGGACACGGCGAAGGCGAAGGACATCATCGGCCGCACGGCAACGCTCGAAGCGCGCCTCGCCGATCCGGTCAACACGCATCCGAATCCGTCCGACCCAGTGCCGCCGGGCGACGAGCTGTTCACCCAGGGCAACCAGACGCCGGTGCTGCTGCGCAAGCAGATCATCTTTACGGGTGACCGCATCATCGACGCGTCGGCAGGCTTCGACGAACATCAGCGTCCGTCGGTCAACATCCGCCTCGACTCGGCCGGTGGCCGCGCGGTGCGCAGCGTATCGCGCGACAACATCGGCAAGCCGATGGCCATGGTGCTGTTCGAGAAGGGCAAGGGCGAAGTGCTGACGGTGGCGACCATCCAGTCGGAACTGGGTGACCGCTTCCAGATCACCGGCCAGGCCTCGCCGCAAGGCGCCGCCGACCTCGCGCTGCTGCTGCGCGCCGGTTCGCTGGCTGCGCCGATGGACATCATCGAAGAACGCACGATCGGCCCGAGCCTCGGCGCGGACAACATCAAGAAGGGCTTCCACTCGGTGGTGTGGGGCTTCGTGGCGATCGCCGTCTTCATGATCGCGTACTACATGCTGTTCGGCGTGATCTCGATGATCGGCCTGTCGGTCAACCTGTTGCTTCTGATCGCCGTGCTGTCCATGTTGCAAGCCACGCTCACCCTGCCGGGTATCGCGGCTATCGCGCTCGCGCTCGGTATGGCGATCGACGCCAACGTGCTGATCAACGAACGAGTGCGTGAAGAACTGCGCCACGGCGCGCCGCCGCAACTGGCGATCCAGAACGGCTACGCGCATGCATGGGCGACGATTCTCGACTCGAACGTCACCACGCTGATCGCCGGTCTCGCCCTGCTCGCCTTCGGGTCCGGCCCGGTGCGCGGCTTCGCGATGGTCCACTGTATCGGCATCTTGACGTCGATGTTCTCGGCGGTGTTCTTCTCGCGCGGCATCGTCAATCTCTGGTACGGCGGCAAGAAGAAGCTCAAGTCGCTGGCCATCGGTCAGGTGTGGCGTCCGCAGCCGGAAGGTATCGACGGCGCCGCCGCCTACCTCGGTAACGAAGATGCCGCGACCGACACAGCACGAGCCGTCGCCGCGGCAAGCGCCAAGCCCAAGGCCAAGGCTGCGGCCCAGGCGCGCGCCAAGCCGACCGTGCGCCGCCGCGACGCGTCCAATGCGTCGAATACGCCGCAGAAACCGGGTTCATCCCGCTGAACCCCGGAGAACAAGACCATGGAATTTTTCCGTTTTCGCAAAGACATTCCGTTCATGCAGCGTGCGTTGATCTTCAACGCAATCTCGCTCCTGACGTTCCTTGCCGCTGTGTTCTTCCTGGTACATCGCGGGCTGCATCTGTCGGTGGAATTCACCGGCGGTACGGTCATCGAAGTGCAGTATCCTGGCGCCGCACCGCTCGAACCGGTGCGCGGCACGCTCAACAAGCTCGGCTATCCTGACGCGCAAGTGCAGAACTTCGGCACCTCGCGCGACGTGCTGATCCGTCTGCCGCTCAAACAGGGTTACACCTCGGCGCAACAGAGCGATCAGGTGATGGCCGCGCTGAAGGGCCAGGACGCGCAGGTGCAGTTGCAGCGCGTCGAGTTCGTCGGCCCGCAGGTTGGCAAGGAACTCGCTACCGACGGCCTGCTCGCGCTGGCCTGCGTGGTGGTCGGCATCGTGATCTACCTGTCGTTCCGCTTCGAATGGAAGTACGCGGTGGCCGGCGTGATCGCGAACTTGCACGACGTGATCATCATTCTCGGCTTCTTTGCGTTCTTTCAGTGGGAGTTCTCACTGTCGGTGCTGGCTGCGGTGCTTGCGGTGCTCGGCTACTCGGTAAACGAATCGGTCGTTATCTTCGACCGGATTCGTGAAACCTTCCGCCGCGAACGCAAGATGACCGTGATCGAGGTGATCAACCACGCGATCACCAGCACGATGTCGCGCACGATCATCACCCACGGCTGTACGCAGATGATGGTGCTGTCGATGTTCCTGTTCGGCGGCCCTACGCTGCACTACTTCGCCCTGGCGCTGACGGTGGGTATTCTGTTCGGTATCTACTCGTCGGTGTTCGTCGCCGCGGCGCTCGCCATGTGGTTCGGCGTGAGGCGCGAAGATCTGATCAAGGACAAGAAGGAACGCGTCGATCCGGACGATCCAAACGCAGGCGCACAAGTCTGATCCTGCCGTAGGCGGACATTTGACTCGAGCGCAACAAAGAAAGGCCGGTTCTCTCGAACCGGCCTTTTACGTTTACCGCTTTTGCTGGGTTTTATCTGAACCCAAGCTTACGCCGCGCCGCCATCAGCGCCACCAGACTGATCGCCGCGGCAAAAATCATGTAGTAGCTCGGCGCGGCCTTCGAACCCGTGAAGCTGATCAGCCACGCGATGATGAACGGCCCGAAGCCACCGAAGATCGTCACGGCAATGTTATACGCGAGCGACATGCCGGTCGTACGTGTCTGCACCGGGAACATCTCCGAGAGCAAACCCGGCAGCGCCGCGAAGTAACCTGTCATCAGAAAGCCGAACACGATCTGCAGCGCGATCAGCGTGCCGAAGGTCGGATGCGCGACCAGATACACGAAGGCCGGGTAGATCAGCACGAGAAGCAGCAGCGCCGAGATCAGCATGATCGTGGTGCGCCCGTGGCGGTCCGACAGATGGCCGACCAGCGGCGAGAACACCATCTGGATCAGACCGGTCAGCGCAATCGCCGCGAACGCGACCGACGGCGCCAACCCCAACTGCTTCACGCCGTACGTCGGCATGAACAGCACCAGATAGGTCGACACGGTACCGAGCACCACCACGCCGATCGCAATCACGAGGCGCAGCTTCTGGCTGGTGAAGGTATCGCGCAGCGGCGTCGTGGTGGTTTCCGCCGCGAGAAACTCGGGCGTTTCGTCGAGCTTGGTACGGATGTACCACGCAACCGGTCCGATCAGCAGGCCGAAGAAGAACGGCACGCGCCAGCCCCACGAGCCCATCTGCTCCGGCGAGAGCTTGCCGGTCAGCAGCACGCCAAAGCCCGCTGCGAGCAGCGTAGTAAGCCCCTGGCTCGCGACCTGCCAGCTCGCGAAGAAACCCCGCCGCCCCGGCACGTGCTCCGCGAGAAAAGCCGTGGCACTGCCGAACTCGCCGCCCGCCGAAAAGCCTTGCATCAGGCGCGCCAGCACGAGGATCACGGGTGCGGCGAGGCCGATGCTCTGATACGTCGGCAGCACCGCGATAATCAGTGTGCCGCACATCATCAGCAGGATAGACAGCGTGAGCGCCGCCTTGCGTCCGGCGCGGTCGGCGTAAGCGCCGATCACGATCGCGCCGAGCGGTCGCATGAAAAACGACACCCCGAAGGTGCCGAGTGTCAGCAGCAGCGAGACGGTGTCATTACCCGCCGGAAAAAACAGCTTGGCGATGATGACCGCGAAAAAACCGTACACCACCAGATCGAACCATTCCAGCGCGTTGCCGATCGAGGCGGCGACCACCGCGCGCCACGAATTCTGCCGGCTCCCCGCCAGGCTTGCCGCTGTCGTTGTATTCATGCAGATCTCCAATGCGCGCGAAATATTATTTACGTGGGTTCTACCCTGACTATTGCCCGAACTGGATGCGCGCACAACCAATACGATGCCAGCGCTCTATGTACCTGAAAAATTAAAACGACGCGAGCGGCAAATAGCCGGTGGCCACTGCACAAGGCTTCGCGCGTTTGAAGTGGGGCAATAAAAAACCGCTGCGTCGCAAAAGCGAACGCAGCGGTTTTTTTGTTGCGGCGCAACGCGCCGCGCTCGCAAGCGGCCCTTAAACGCGGATGCGCAAAGGCTCTCTAGGGCCCTTATTGCTTGATGCCTTCGGACTGAATGTGCAGCTTGGTATCCATACTGAAGCCGTACTTGGCGCCGAAATCCATGCCGTAATCAGCGCGGCTGAAATGAGCGCTCGCTTCCACGCCGCACACTTCGCGCTTGAGCACCGGGTGCTGCATGCACTTGAACGATTCGATCTTCAGATTCAGCGGTTTGGTCACGCCACGGATCGTCAGGTTACCGATCACTTCAACCGGCTTGTCGCCGTCGAACTTGATATCGGTGCCTTTGTAGGTCACCGACGGATACTTGGCGACGTCGAAGAATGCGTCCGTCTTCAGATGCTCGTCGAGCTTGCTGTTGCCGGTATCGATCGAAGCCGGGTCAACCGTGACGTCCACCGTGCCGGTTTTCGCTGCGCGGTCGAGCGTGACCGTGCCCGAGCTCTTGGTGAACTTGCCACGCCACACCGAGAGGCCGCCGAAGTGATCCGCCTCGAAGCTCGGATACGTGTGAGTCGGGTCGAGCTGATAGGTGTCGGCAGCAGCAAACGCGCCGAGCGAGAAAGAAGAAACCAGTGCGCCGACGGCGATCAACAGGGATGTTTTCAATTCATGCTCCTTGTGTTTCCGGAATGCTTGAAGGATACGGTTGCGCCCGAAGCGCGCCGCGAACGTCACTTGCGTGCTGCGACGATATGAAACTTGATCACCACGTCATCGGCGACCACCGAGGTGTCTTTCCATTCGCCCGTGCCGATGTCGAACTGCGAACGCTTGATCGGCAACGAGCCGTCGAACGTTTGCGTCGCGCCCTGCTGGGTGACCGTGACCGGCACCACCACAGTCTGCGATTTACCCTTGATGGTCAGCTTGCCGGTGACCTTGAACTGATTGCCGCCGGCCGGCGCAATCGCGCTCGATACGAAGGTTGCAGTCGGAAAGGTCTTCGCGTCGAACCAGTCCTTGCCGCGCACCTGGTCGTTGTAGCTCTCGTCGCCCAGATCGTAGCTGCCGACGTCGATGCTGAACTGCGCGGTACCCTCAACCGGTTTTGCCGGATCGAACTTCACTTGCGCGGTGAATTTACCGAATTTGCCCTCCACCGGCACGTTCATCTGCTTCGAGGTTGCCGTCACCGAACTTTTGGCGACGTCGACCTGCGCGAGCGCACTGCCCGCCGCGGCCAGCGAGGCCGCCGCGAACGCGGCGAGCATGTAGCGATAAAACGAAACTTTCATGGTTGTCCTTATTTGATGAAAGGGAGCATGCGCGACAGCAAGCCGTCGCGGTCGAGCCATTGATGTTTGAGCGCCGCCCCGACATGCAGCGCGACCAGCACGAGCAATGTGTAATTCAACGTGATGTGCACGTTCTTCAACAGCTCCTTGAGGTGCGGGTCCGGTGCGATCAGGCGCGGCAGCGGAATCAAACCGAGGTACACCACCGGCACATTGGCCGCCGAGCTATACAGATAGCCGGAGGCGGGAATCACGATCATCAGCACGTAGAGCAGCAGATGCGTCAGATGCGCGGCGCCGCGCTGCCAGGCCGGCATGCGGCGCGGCAGCGGCGGGGCCGCGTGGGTGGCACGCCACAGAATGCGCAGCACCGCGAGCGCGAACACCGTCACGCCGATCCATTTATGCCAGGAGAAGTAGCGCAGCTTGGTGGGCGTGAAGCCGGGGATGTCGGTCATCACCCAACCGAGCGAGAAGCCGCATACGATCAACAGCGCGATCAGCCAGTGAAAGGCGATGGCAGTCCGCGTGTACGACTCCCGGCCGCCGAAAGAAGGATTGAGTGCCATGACAGGTGAACGCAAGCTAAGAGAGGTTAACGGCGCAACCGGTCCTGCTATTCCACGCTGCCCCATGCATGCTGCATGGTGCGACTCGAAAGAAAGCACGGCGGCTGCGGCACACGCCAGGCCGCCATGCTACCGCAAGCGGAACACGCTGGCGGCGCGACATGGGGGTCAGACGGAAAGTTTTCCCGCACGCAAACGGTATTGAACAATTGGGGACGGAGACTGTCAGAACCGAAGCGATTTTATGTAAGACTAGTCTGAATGCCGGCGACACCCGAGCCTCAACGGCAACGAGGGGAATGGCCGGCCCGGTGTCAAAGCGCGTTTGGTACTATTGCTCCACGTTTTGTCCAGCGTTGCCCTGAAACCGGCATTGCACGCCTCTCTCACGTCGTTAGCCCGCAGCCGTATGGAACAAGACAACCTGATCGCGTGCCATGAATGCGATACGCTGTTCCGCAAGCCCCGGCTTGTCGGGCGGGCGTCCGCGCGCTGTTCGCGCTGCGGCGCGACGCTCTATCGAGGCATCTCGCGCAAGCTCGACAGTATCTGTGCGATGACGCTGGCCGCGCTGATCACCTTCATCATCGCGCAGGCCTTCCCGATCGTCGAACTCGAGACCAACGGCATTACCTCGCAGACCACGCTGTTCGGCGCGCTCGTCGCGCTGTGGGGCGAGGACATGCAGATCGTCGCGGTCATGGTGTTCTGTTCGACCATCCTGTTTCCGCTGACCGAGCTGGTCGCGCTGCTCTACGTGCTGATCCCGTTGCGCGCCGGCTACGTGCCGCCCGCCTTCAACCGCGTGTTGCGCGCGATTCAGTTCGTGCGGCCGTGGGGCATGATCGAAGTGTTCATGCTCGGCGTGCTGATCACCATCGTGAAGATGGTGAGTCTCGCGCGCGTGATTCCCGAAGCCGCGCTATTCGCCTTCGGCGTGCTGACGCTGATGATTGCGGTAGTCCTCACATTCGATCCGCGCGTGCTGTGGGATCTCGCCGACGAAATGGGCGAACGCGGCCGGCGACCGCTGCCGCGCACCTCCGCGGACAGTGCGGCCGCGGCTGTCGGTTCGCTGGCCGGGCCGCCCGCGCCGCCTGACGTGCAAGGCGCGGCGCAATCCACATTGCCGCCGGCGCCGCATCAGGGATGAGCACACGATGAAATACACGACCGCGAAACGCGCGGGTCTGGTTGCTTGCCACTCGTGCGGACGCGTCGAGCCACGTATCCGCTCCGTCACACCGCAGCACTGCGGACGCTGCGGCGCACACCTCCACTCGCGCAACCCCGATAGCCTGATGCGCACCTGGGCGCTGCTGATCGCCGCGGCCTTGCTGTATATTCCCGCGAACCTGCTGCCGGTGATGCATACGACGTCGCTGCTCGGTTCGGAAGACGACACCATCATGAGCGGCGTCGTGTACTTCTGGACCTCGGGCGACTGGCCGTTGGCCGTGATCGTGTTCATCGCCAGCATCATGGTGCCGATGCTCAAGCTCAGCGTGCTGGTACTGCTCACCGCCACTTGCCAGCGGCGCTCGCGCTGGCGGCCGGAACAGCGCACCACGCTCTACCGCATGGTCGAACGGATCGGGCGCTGGTCGATGCTCGACGTGTTCGTCGTTACGTTGACCGTCGCGCTGGTCCGTTTCAAGTCGCTTGCTGTGATCACGGCCGGACCGGGCGCGATCGCCTTCGGCTCGGTGGTGATTCTGACGATGATGGCATCCATGCAATTCGATCCACGGCTCATCTGGGACAACGTGGAAGGCAGTACTCCAAAACCTCAGGACCTCGACCATGACTAGCCCGCCAGGACCGACGCCCACCTCCGACGCGCCGCGCAACGATTCGAACGGACCGAAGCTGCCGCCGCAACTGCCAGACCCCGATATCGAGCCGCGCAGCCGCTGGCTGCCCTCGCTGGTCTGGGTGATTCCGCTGATCGCCGCGCTGATCGGCCTTGCGCTCGTGATCAAGTCGGTGACCGAAAAAGGCCCGACCATCACGATCACGTTCACCAGCGCCGAAGGCCTCGAGCCCGGCAAGACCAAGGTCAAGTACAAGGACGTCGACGTCGGCTCGGTGAAGACCATCACGCTGTCGAAGGATCTGTCGCACGTGCTGGTTCAGGTGCAGCTCACCAAGGAAGGCGAAAATTTCGCGGTCAAGGATTCGCGCTTCTGGGTGGTGCGCCCGCGCGTCGGCGCGAGCGGCGTGTCCGGACTGACCACGCTGCTTTCGGGTGCTTACATCGGCGCGGACGCCGGGCACTCGCCGGATACCGAGAAGAACTTCGTGGGCCTTGAAACGCCACCGCCCATTACCGGCGACCAGAAAGGCCACCAGTTCATCCTGCACGGCGATTCGCTCGGCTCGATCGACATCGGCTCGCCGATTTTCTACCGGCGCGTGCAGGTCGGCCAGGTGGTCGGCTTCTCGCTCGACAAGGACGGCACCGGCGTGACGATGCAGGTCTTCGTGTCGGCGCCGTTCGACCAGTACGTCGGCACCAATTCGCGCTGGTGGCATGCGAGCGGCGTCGATCTGCGGCTCGACTCGAGCGGCTTCAAGCTGAACACGCAATCGCTCGCGACGGTGATCGTCGGCGGCCTGTCGTTCCAGTCGCCACCGGGCCAGGGCGTGGGCGCGCAGGCGCCGAACAATATGACGTTCCGCCTCGGTTCGGATGAAGCGGACGCGATGCGCGAACCGGACGGCGTACCGCTGCGCGTGGTGATGAACTTCAACCAGTCGCTGCGTGGGCTGTCGGTCGGCGCGACAGTCGATTTCCGCGGCATCGTGCTGGGTCAGGTGACCAACATCGGCATCGACTACGATCCGAAGACGCGCAGCTTCACCATGCCGGTGACGATGAACATCTACCCGGATCGTCTCGGCAAGCGCTTCCGCGAAACCGCGCCGGTGCCGGGCAGCATCGCGGGTCAAACCATGCTGCAACAGCTTGTCAAGCACGGTCTGCGGGGCCAGTTGCGCACCGGCAATCTGATCACGAGCCAGTTGTACGTGGCGCTCGATATCTTCCCGAAGGCGCCCCCGGCCACAGTCGACGTAGCGGGCGATCCGCTCGAGTTGCCGACCATTCCGAACTCGCTCGACGAACTGCAGGTGCAGGTTGCCGACATTGCGAAGAAGCTCGACAAGGTGCCGTTCGACCAGATCGGTTCGAACCTGAACAGCGCGTTGAAGAATGCCGACCAGCTATTCACGCGACTCGACAAGGAAGTCGTGCCGGAGGCACGCGACACGCTCGCCGCGGCGAAGCAGACCTTCGGCTCGGCCGAGGCGACGTTGCAGCAGGATTCGCCGTTGCAGTCGGATGTTCATCAGGCGTTGCAGGAATTGACGCGCACGTTGCAGTCGCTGAATGCGCTGTCGGATTATCTGGAGCGTCATCCGGAATCGCTGTTGCGCGGTAAAACAGGAGATAAACCATGATGTTTGCCCGGCTCCCCCGCCCGCCGCGCGGGCTTGTGCGCGGCGCTGTGTATGTCGGCGCTCTGGCCGGATTGATGGCGATGGCGGCGTGTTCGTCGCCATCGAGCCGGTTTTATACGCTCGGCGCCGACAGCGCGGGTTCCGGTGCTGCTGGTTCTGCGGCCACGGTCAGTGCGCGTACTGCGGCTGCGCCGGCGTGGCTGATCGAAGTCGCGCCGATCGATGTGCCGCCGCAGGTGGCGAAGAATCAGTTGGTGGTGCAGACGGGACCGACGCAGGTTCAGGTGCTCGAGCAGGAGCGTTGGGCTTCGTTACCGGGTGATGAGATTCGGCGCGCTTTGTCGACTAGCCTTACGCAGCAGCTCGGCACGATCGATGTGTATGGCACCGCTTATCCGGATACGACGCCGGTGTATCGGGTCAGCATGAATGTGCAGCGGTTCGAGTCATGGCCGGGGTCACATGCGTTGATCGATGCGGTTTGGAGTGTGAGGGCTGTACGGAGTACTGCGGTGATGACCTGTCGGAGTGTGGTGAGTGAGCCGGTTAGCGGCGGGTATGACGCGCTTGTCCGTGGGCATAGGGCTGCGTTGCAGCAGGTTGCTATGCAGGTTGCTGTTGCTGTGAAGGGGATGGCGGCTGTTTCTGGTTCTACCAGGAGGGGCTCCGGTGGAGCTGGTTTTGCCGTGCCGGCGTGTCCTTCTGGTGATGTGAGTGGGGCTACGTCTGCCGGTAGTTGATGGCTTTTTTTTGCCCGCGGGGCGCTTGGTTAGGTGTTTGCCTGCGGCGTTGGGCTTTCCTTGATTTGTTTGCCTGCTCGCGCTTGTTTGGCTGTTTGCCTACGGCGTTGGGCTTTCCTTGATTTGTTTGTCTGCTCGCGCTTGTTTGGCTGTTTGCCTACGGTGTTGGGCTTTCCTTGATTTGTTTGTCTGCTCGCGCTTGTTTGGCTGTTTGCCTACGGTGTTGGCCTTTCCTTGATTTGTTATTGGTCTATTAGCGTCGCCCCTGTGCGGGGCGGCACCTACTTCTCTTTGCCGGCTGCAAAGAGAAGTAGGCAAGAGAAAGCAGCTCAAACCGCCAACTCTTAAGCGGGTCCCCCGCACAGTCGCGGTAGTGGTGCATCTGGAATCTGTGTTCTCGCACATTCGGCATCAGTGACACAGCCGTCATACTTCCGGCGACGCTGCGCGCGCCGTAGCGTAGTTCATAAAGCCGATCGCTGCGGTTTCGCGCTCACGGCTCATTTCGCGCCGTGGCTCATTTCGTGCGGTCGCTCATTTCATTTCGTGCGGTGGCTCGGCATATATTGTCTCTTCGAGTTTGCCTCTCTGGTGCTGTCGCTCGGGCGCTTCGCCGAGGCGAAGCCGATGGCGCCCACCTGCTCCCAAACGAAGCCGCTGGTTTGCATGATGAACCCTTCCGGCGAGCACGCAGTGCGAGGCGGGAAGTATGAATGCTTTGTCACTCACGCCGAATGTGCGATGGCACGGATTCCAGATGCACCACTACCGCGACTGTGCGAGGTCCCCGCTTAAGCGCTGGCGGTGTGAGCCGCTTTCTTTGCTTATCTTTCTTTGCGGCGGCAAAGAAAGTAAGTGTGTAGTGGTCAAGTAAAATTGGACACCCGGAAAGGGGCATTTCTAAAAAAGTGACGCTTCACATCGTGCCGGCGGTTGTCCGCCTGCTGCAGAATGGATGCGACGGTGGTTATAAAAGTCGTCGATGTAAGCCTCAATGTCGCGTTCGGCATGCGCGTGATCACGGTACCCTTTGTCGTCGATCCATTCGCCTTTCAGGCTTCTAAAGAAACGCTCCACCGGCGCGTTATCCCAGCAGTTCCCCTTTCTACTCATACTCTGGACGATGCCGTTTGCCTTCAGTTCGTTCGTGAAGTGCGCGCTGGTGTACTGGCATCCCTGATCCGAGTGGAACATCAGGCCTGGCGACGGACTGCGCCGCTCCAGGGCCTGCTGCAACGCCCTGATCACCAGCGCTGTATCAGGCATCAGCCCCAACGACCAGCCGACGATACGGCGCGAATACAGGTCCATCACGATGGCAAGATAAGACCAACCCTGAAGCGTCCTCACATACGTAATGTCGCCTGCCCATACCTGATTGATGGCCGGCGGCTCGAAGTTACGGTCCAGCAGATTAGGCACCACCTGCGCCTGCTCATTGCTCTTCGGATAGCGATGTGTGCGCTTTCTGGTGACCACCAGTTGTGCCTGCCGCATCAGCGTGCCGGCACGATAACGACCTACCGCGTGACCACGTTTTCGCAACTCCTGCGACATCCTGCGGCTCCCATAACTGCCGCGGGTTTCGCGATGAATTTCCCGTGCGGCCGCTATCTGCTGGCAAGGCGCCGCACTCTTCGACGTGCGCCCGGCAAACGCGTAATAGCTGCTAGGCGCAACATTCATCACCCGGCACATCGCCCTCACAGGCCAGACCTTCTTCAGTGACTGGATCACTTCGGGAAGCGATCCATTTCCTTGACGAAGAAGGCCGTGGACTTTTTTAGTATGTCGCGCTCCCGTTCCAGATCGGCGACCCGGGCTTCGAGTTCGCGGATGCGGCGCGCATCGGCCTCTATCTCCAGTTGTGTACGCGGCGCTCTGACCTGCTCAGCGCGCCACAGCGTCACCCAGCGGCGCAACGCCGTGTCGCCCACGCCCAGCGCCTCACACGCCTGCGCATAGGAATAGCCCCTGCTGACCACCAGCTGGACCGCTTCTGCCTTCAATTCGTCGGGAATGTTCCGTCTGCTCATTTCTCACCTCAGTTGGAGAATTATCCCCTTTAGAGGTGTCCAGGATCATTGAACCACTACAGTGCCGCCCCGCACAGGGGCAACGCTAATAGACCAATAACAATTCAAGGAAAGGCCAACGCCATAAAGACACAGCCATAAAGCGCCGGGCAGACAAACAATTCAAGTAAAGGCCAACGCCGCAGGCGAACAACCAAACCGCGCCGAGCAGGCCAGCAATTCAAGCAAAGACCAACGCCGTAGGCAAACGCCCGAGCCCCCCCACCCTGACCGCGTACAATACGCCCTTATCCAACGCCTTCCGGCAACCCCAATGTCCTTCGATTTCTTCCTCCCCTGTCCGCGCGGCCTTGAAGCCTCGCTCGCCACCGAGCTCGCCGAAATTGCCGCGAAGCACCTGAACGGCGCGCCGTTCACAGCCGGCGCACAAGTCCCCGGCGGCGTGCATTTCCGCGGCGGCTGGGCCGCCGGCATGGCCGCCAACCTGCACTCGCGCCTCGCGAGCCGCGTGCTGCTGAAAATCGCACATCGGCCGTACCGCAGCGAACAGGACGTCTACGCGCTCGCAGTCGAACAGCGCTGGGAGCAGTGGTTCTCAGCGAATGAAACGCTGCGAGTCGACGTCACCGCGATCAAGTCGCCGCTGCGCAGCCTCGAATTCACAACGCTGCGCGTCAAGGACGCGATCTGCGACCGTTTGCGTGAAGTGAGCGGCGCGCGTCCGAACATCGACACCGCCATGCCCGACGTGCGCGTGTTCGCGTTCCTCACCGCCACCGATTGCACGCTCTACCTCGACACCTCCGGCGATCCGCTCTTCAAGCGCGGCTGGCGCCTGGACAAGGGCGCGGCGCCGCTGCGCGAGAATCTCGCGGCCGGCATCCTGCGTCTGACCGGCTGGACCGCCGGCACGCCGCTGTACGACCCGATGTGCGGCAGCGGCACCTTCCTCGCGGAAGCCGCGCAAGTGGCGCTGAATATCGCGCCGGGCGCGGAACGCCGCTTCGGCTTCGAAAAGCTCAAGCAATTCGATGCCAAGACCTGGCAAACGCTGAAGGCCGCCGCGCTCGACGCCAAGCACGCCGCCCGCAACTCGCGCGCCGATCTGCAAATCTTCGGCAGCGATATTTCCGGCGACATGCTGGACAAGGCGCGCGCGAACTTCCAGCGCGCCGGTCTGCCGTCGATTCCGCTCAAGCAAGTCGATGCGCGCGGTATGGCGGCGCCGTCGGCTGAGCCCGGCATCCTCGTCGCAAATCCGCCGTATGGCGAACGGATCGAAGTGCGCGGCCGCAACGCACGCGGCGAAATCCGCGAAGGACGCGCCACGCGTGAAGGCCGCGAAGACGACGGCTTCCGCCGCGCTCAGGAAGAAACGCCGGATAGCGAATTTTTCCAATCGCTTGGCGATGCACTGAAGCAGCGCTTCACCGGCTGGCACGCGTTCATCCTGACGTCGGATCGCAAGTTGCCTGGCCAGTTACGTCTGCGTGAATCGACCAAAACGCCGCTCTTCAATGGCGCGCTCGAATGCCGGCTGTTCCGCTTTGATCTGATCGCCGGCAGTGTGCGCCAGCGGCCGCAGAACAACGACACGCCAGCGGCCTAAGCAGGCGCAAAGCAAAGCAAAGCAAAGCAAAGCAAAGCAAAGCAAAGCAAAGCAAAGCAAAGCAAAGCAAAGCAAAGCAAAGCAAAGCAAAGCAAAGCAAAGCAAAGCAGCATCGAAAAAAACCGCGCATCCAGGTTCGCGGTTTTTTTCACCAGTACGTCGGCGATCGACCGACGTAGGGCCCCGCCGGCTGCCACCCCGGCTTCTGCGCCCCTATGTTCGCGCCCGCCACACCGTCTTTGCCATCTCTGCCGTCTCCGCCGTCTCTGCCATCTCTGCCATCTCCGCCGTCTCTACCGTCTCTGCCGTCTCTGCCGTCTCCGCCGTCTCTGCCTTCTCTGCCTTCTCTGCCTTCTCTGCCTTCTCTACCTTCTCTGCCTTCTCTGCCTTCTCTGCCTTCTCTGCCTTCTCTGCCTTCTCTGCCTTCTCTGCCTTCTCTGCCTTCTCTGCATTCTCTGCCTTCTCTGCCTTCTCTGCCGTCTCCGCCGTCTCCGCCATCTCCGCCATCTCCGCGATCTCCGCCATCTCCGCCATCTCCGCCGTCTCCGCCGTCTCCGCCACCTCCGCCACCTCCGCCGTCTCCGCCGTCTCCGCCACCTCCGCCACCTCCGCCACCTCCCCACCCCGCCATCACTACCGGCGCCCCACGCGCTCATCGCCCGCCACGTCCTTTTGCTCCCCCGCCAAGCCCTACTGACACTACGCTGTCAGTAGCACCCCCGCACACTCCCTCTCACGCCATCCGGCGCTTTGCACGGCTTACCGCCATCCACAGGAGAGTGTCATGTCCGCATCATCCAAAGTTGTTGCATGGTTCGAGATTCCGTCCGTCGATTTCGAGCGCGCGGTTCGCTTTTACGAAGCCGCGCTCGACCTCAAACTGAATCGTCAGGAAGTCGGCGGCCAGCCGATCGCCATCTTCGGCTACGAGGAACCGGCTACCGGCGGCGCGATCGTCCATAACCCGTCGATGAAACCAACCGCCGACGGCGTGCTCGTCTATCTGAACGCACAGCCGACGGTCGACGCCACCCTCGCCCGCGTCGAGCAGGCCGGCGGCAAGACGGATGGTCCGGTGATCAAGCTGCCACAGGACATCGGCTACATCGCGTTCTTCACCGACACGGAAGGCAATCGTCTCGGCCTGCATTCGCGGACCAACGGATAACACGCGACGCCACACAACACTTCGCCACGCAACGCGGCGCACCAGCACGGCGGCCCAACGGCACCGCGCCGAACGACGACCGGAGCGCGGCATGCGGCGCTATCATCGCGGGACTGTCCCCGTCCTTTTCTACAAGACGCCCACGATGACGCGCCGCGCCGACCGCCTGTTCCAGATCGCCGAACTGCTGCGCGGACGGCGTCTGACCACCGCGCAACAACTTGCCGACTGGCTGAATATTTCGCTGCGCACCGTCTATCGCGACGTGCGCGATCTGCAATTGTCAGGCGTGCCGATCGAAGGCGAAGCGGGCATCGGCTATCGGTTGAGCCGCGCGGCGAGCCTGCCGCCGCTCACTTTCACCGCCGATGAACTGGCCGCGCTCGCAGCAGGCGCGCGGATGCTCGAATCGTGGGGTGGCGCCGGCTTCGCGAGCGGCGCGCGCGGCGCGTTGGCAAAGATCGCCTCGGCGATGCCCGCCGACAAGCGCGTGACGCTCGAACGTCTGGCGATCTTCGCGCCGTCGTTTCACATCAAAGCGGATTTCTCGACGAAGGTGGACGTCCTGCATCGAGCGATCGACGCGCGGCACGTAGTGAGCTTTGCCTATACCGATGCAAACGGCGCGGCGACCGAACGGCGCGTATGGCCACTGGCGCTAGCGTATTGGGGTGCGCGCTGGACGCTCGGCGCGTGGTGTGAATTGCGCGAAGACTTCCGCAACTTCGGGCTGGAGAAGATTCAGACTCTTCAGGTGCTCGAACAGTATCCGGATCAGGAAGGCAGGCGTTTGGCCGACTTGCTGCGGCATGTGAATGCGAAGCCGAGGTGAAGAGCGACGCGATTTTGCGACGCGGGCACGTTTGCGTTGTGAGATCCGGTAGTACGTGTCGGGGCTGTGAATCAGGAAGCGCCCTGCCTCACCAGACGTCGCGCGCACATTAAGGCTGCGGCCCGCCGCAGGGCAGGCCGCGTAGCATAGTGGAACGCGGCTACTCCACCGCCTTCACCATATCCTCAATCACCTTCTTCGCGTCGCCGAACACCATCATCGTCTTGTCCATGTAGAACAGGTCGTTGTCGAGGCCCGCATAACCCGCTGCCATCGAACGCTTGTTCACGATGACCGTGCGAGCCTTATATGCCTCGATGATCGGCATGCCCGCGATCGGCGACTTCGGATCGTTCTTCGCCGCCGGGTTCACCACGTCGTTCGCGCCGAGCACCAGCACCACGTCGACCTGGCCGAACTCACCGTTGATGTCGTCCATTTCGTAGACCATGTCGTACGGTACTTCGGCTTCGGCGAGCAGCACGTTCATGTGCCCCGGCATGCGGCCGGCCACCGGGTGAATTGCGTACTTCACCTCGATGCCCTTCTCGACCAGCTTGTCGGTCAACTCCTTCAACGCATGCTGCGCGCGCGCCACGGCAAGCCCGTAACCCGGCACGATCACCACGGTTTCAGCATTGCCGAGCATGAACGACGCGTCGTCGGCGGAACCCGATTTCACCGGACGCTGCTCCGCCGAACCACCCGCAGCCGCCGCACCCGCTTCGTTACCGAAGCCGCCCAGAATCACGTTGAAGAACGAACGGTTCATCGCCCGGCACATGATGTACGACAGGATCGCACCCGACGACCCGACCAGCGAGCCCGCGATGATCAGCATCGGATTGTTCAGCGAGAAGCCGATCCCCGCCGCCGCCCAACCCGAGTACGA
This sequence comes from Paraburkholderia sp. RL17-337-BIB-A, assembly GCF_046025895.1. NCBI lineage: Bacteria > Pseudomonadati > Pseudomonadota > Betaproteobacteria > Burkholderiales > Burkholderiaceae > Paraburkholderia > Paraburkholderia sp. RL17-337-BIB-A. The sequence continues at coordinate 3,923,521 of NZ_JARESY010000001.1, forward strand.
GTTGAGCATCGACACGACCACCGGCATATCCGCGCCGCCGATCGGAATGATGATCAGCACCCCGAGCACGAAGGCGATGATCGTCATGATGATGAACGGCAACCACGCCTGCGTGAGGAAGAAGATCACGCCGAAGCCGAGCATCCCGAGCGCGAGCAGCAGGTTGATCAGGTGCTGCCCTGCATAAACGACCGGCGCGCCCTGGAACAGCCGGAACTTGTACTTGCCCGACAGCTTGCCGAACGCGATCACCGAACCGGAGAACGTAATCGCGCCGACGAACGTGCCGATGAACAGCTCGACGCGATTGCCATAAGGCAGGAAACCCGGTGTTGTGTTCTCCGGATCGACCAGACCGAACGCGGACGGCTCCGACACCACCGCATACGCGATACACACGGCTGCCAGACCGATCAGCGAGTGCATCGCCGCGACCAGTTCCGGCATCTTGGTCATCTCGACGCGCGCGGCGACAAACGCTCCGATCGCGCCGCCGATCACCAGGGCGACCAGCAGCAGGCCGAGACCCAAACCGAGATTCGAGCCGAGCCCATTGGCCTGTTTGATGATCAGCGCGATTGTCGTGAGGATCGCAATCGCCATCCCGGCCATGCCGAACGTATTGCCGATGCGCGCCGTCTTCGGATTCGACAGCCCCTTGAGCGCCTGGATGAAGCAGACCGACGCGACCAGATAAAGCAACGTGACGACGTTCAGACTCATTACGCGTTCTCCTTGGCCGTCTTGTCAGCGATGAGCTTCTTGGGCTCTTTCTTCCTGAACATCTCCAGCATTCGCCTCGTGACGAGAAAGCCGCCGAACACATTCACTGCGGCGAGCGCGACGGCGAGCGTGCCGAAGAACTTGCCGGGCGTGCCCAGCGTGAGGCCGGCGGCGAGCATGGCGCCGACGATCACGATCGCCGAGATTGCGTTGGTCACCGCCATCAGCGGCGTATGCAGCGCGGGCGTGACGTTCCAGACGACGTGGTAGCCGACGTAAATCGCCAGCACGAAGATGATCAGATTGATGACGGTGTGGTTGATGACTTCCATTTCCGCACTCTCCACTTATGCCTTGCGCGTGACTTCTCCATCGCGGGCCAGCAGCGTGGCCGCGACGATGTCGTCCGCGAGATCGATGTTCAGGGCGCCTTCCTTCGTGATGATCAGCTTGAGGAAGTCGAGCAGGTTGCGTGCGTAGAGCGACGACGCGTCGGCGGGCACCATCGAGGCCAGATTCGTATAGCCGACGATCGTCACGCCATGTTTGATCACCACCTGGTCCGTTTCGCTGAGCGGACAGTTGCCGCCGCGCCGGCCTTCGTACTCCGCGCCTCGGCCAGCCGCGAGGTCCACCAGCACGGAACCGGGTTTCATCGCCTGCACGGTTTCCACCGAAATCAGCGTTGGCGCGGCCCGGCCTGGAATCAATGCGGTCGAGATCACGATGTCGGCCTGTTTGGCCCGTTCATGCACCAATGCAGACTGACGCGTCAGCCACGAAGGCGGCATTGGCCGCGCGTAGCCGCCGACGCCCTGCGCGGCTTCACGCTCTTCATCGGTTTCGTACGGCACGTCGAGAAACTTGGCGCCAAGCGATTCGATCTGCTCCTTCACCGCCGGACGCACGTCGGACGCTTCAATCACAGCGCCCAGGCGCTTGGCGGTCGCAATCGCCTGCAACCCCGCCACCCCCGCGCCGAGAATCAGCACACGGGCCGCTTTCACGGTGCCGGCGGCGGTCATCAGCATCGGCATAAAACGCGGATAGAGCGTGGCCGCCAGCAGCACCGCCTTGTAGCCGGCGATGTTCGCCTGCGAGCTCAAAACATCCAGACTCTGCGCACGCGTGGTGCGTGGCGCGGCCTCCAAAGCGAACGCGGTGACGCCCGCGGCCGCCAGCTTTGATGAGTTTTCGGTATTAAATGGATCGAGCATGCCGACCAGCGTCGCGCCGCGCTTGAGCAGCGGCAACTCGGCATCGGTCGGGGACTGGACTTTAAGGACGAGATCCGCGCCGAATGCGGTAGCCCCATCGACGATTTCCGCGCCGGCGGATGTAAAGGCTTCGTCCGGAAAGCTCGCGCCGGTGCCGGCGCCGTTCTGGATCGTGACCCGATGGCCCTGGGTCACATACTTCTTGACCGTTTCGGGCGTCGCGGCGACGCGGGTTTCGTGCGCGCGCGTCTCAGCTGGCACTCCGATGTGCATCGTTGTTCCTCCTCGACTTCCTGTTTTACGACAGATGCGCCGACGAGGCACGCCGGCTTGCGATTGCAACGGCTAACGCCTCACTTTAACCGAAACAGGGGGGTGCAAAGAAATCGGGGACAATCCGGGTGTCCTGGCCGCTCGTCCGCTTCCCGGCAGCCCAGGCCCATAAACGGTAAAATGCGCAGCCATGAAACCAGAAACCTGGGTGCCGCACGTCACCGTTGCGGCCATCGTCGAGCGTGACGGACGCTTTCTCCTCGTCGAGGAACATACCGCCGACGGCCTGCGCCTGAATCAGCCCGCCGGCCATCTGGAAGCGGGCGAAACGCTTCTGGAAGCGGTCATCCGCGAAACGCTCGAGGAAACCGCGCATCCGTTCACGCCCGAGGCGCTGGTCGGCATCTATATGACGCATTTCGAGCGGCCCGGCAGTGAGGGCGTGACCTATCTGCGCTTCACCTATTGCGGCGCGAGCGGCGAACCGGACGCGGCACACGCGCTCGATCCCGACATCGTCCGCACGCTGTGGATGAGCGCCGACGAATTGCGCGCCTGCCCCGAACGGCATCGCACGCCGCTCGTCATGCAATGTCTCGACGATTACCTCGCGGGACGGCGTATCCCGCTCGACTTCGTGCACACGCATTCGGTCGGGCATAAGCAGACGTAAGCGGCTGTAGGCTGTAGTTAGGGATAGCCAGACATAGCCCGGCCTAACCCGTCACAAACGGGCCTGAGCCGTCACAAGCGGCCAACCAGGCGACCAAACCACGGTCAACCCACGATCAATGAAGTCACGCAGTACCCAGTGAGTACGTTATGAGCAAGCAGAAAGTCGTAGTAGGCATGTCGGGCGGCGTCGATTCGTCGGTCACCGCGTGGCTGCTGAAGGAACAGGGCTACGACGTGGTCGGCCTGTTCATGAAAAACTGGGAAGACGACGACGATAGCGAGTACTGCTCGACGCGGCAGGACTGGATCGACGTCGTCTCGGTGGCGGACCTGATCGGCATCGACGTCGAAGCGGTCAACTTCGCCGCCGAATACAAAGACCGCGTGTTCGCCGAATTCCTGCGCGAATACTCGGCAGGCCGCACGCCGAACCCGGACGTGCTGTGCAACGCCGAGATCAAGTTCAAGGCCTTCCTCGACCACGCGATGTCGCTCGGCGCGGAAACCATCGCGACCGGCCACTATGCGCGTGTGCGTGAGAACAACGGCCGCTTCGAACTGCTGAAGGCCTTCGATCATACGAAGGATCAGTCGTACTTCCTGCACCGGCTGAACCAGGCGCAGTTGTCGAAGACGCTGTTTCCTCTGGGCGAGATTCCGAAAACCAAAGTTCGCGAGATCGCGGAACAGATCGCGCTGCCGAATGCGAAGAAGAAAGATTCCACCGGTATCTGCTTCATCGGCGAACGGCCGTTCCGCGACTTCCTGAACCGCTATCTGCCGACCAAACCCGGTCCGATGAAAACCACCGAAGGCAAAGTGGTCGGCGAACATATCGGCCTCGCGTTCTACACATTCGGACAGCGCAAGGGCATTGGCCTCGGTGGCAGCAAGGACGGCAGCGGCGAGCCATGGTTCGTCGCCGGCAAGGATATTGCGTCGAACACGCTGTATGTCGCGCAAGGCCACGATCATCCGTGGCTGCTAAGCCATACGTTGAGCGCGGGCAATACGAGCTGGGTTGCGGGCGAGCCGCCGGTCGACGGTTTCGCGTGCGGCGCGAAAACGCGTTACCGGCAAGCGGACGCGCCGTGCACGTTCGGTGCGGCTGCAAGCTCGGTTGCACGTGCGACTGCAAGCGCGGCGGGGGCCGGCGAGGGTCTGTTCGAACTGAATTTCGACGCCGCCCAATGGGCTGTCACACCTGGGCAATCCGCAGTGCTCTACGATGGCGACGTGTGTCTCGGCGGCGGCATCATCGAACACGCGGTGACCGGGCAGCCCACGGCGCGCCAGGCGCAAACGGCCGCGTTGCTAACCGCCCGTTGAGCCAGGAGTTTTATCGTGCGGCAACGTTTAGCATCGCTCGACGTCACCGCACGCGCTTCATTTTCCTGGCTTATCTTCAGGCTTCAGGCTTCAGGCTTCAAACTTCAGGCTTCACGCACTTCACGCTTCACCACGCGTTTCATCTTCGAGCCGCAGCTAGCTTCACCATAACAAGCAGTTGTGCGTTTCCCTTCGCGGCGGATTCCGTCTGCGCCGACAGCGTCGACGATCCCGCCGTGACGATCTTCACTGCACTGGAGTCCCCATGTTCTCTCGACGTTATCTGGCGATGTGGTGCGCAACCGTGCTGCTCGCCGTCTGTGCGGCGCTCGCCGCGACGCATCACCTTTCGTGGTTCTGGATCATCGTGCCGGTGGCGCTGGTCGCGCTCGGCCTGTTCGACCTGACGCAGGAACGCCACGCGATTCTGCGCAACTATCCGCTGTGGGGCCACTTCCGCTTCCTGTTCGAGTTCATCCGCCCGGAAATCCGCCAGTATTTCGTCGAGAACGATACCGACGAGAAACCGTTCTCGCGCGCGCAACGCAGCATCGTCTATCAGCGCGCGAAGAACGACGTGGACAGCCGCCCGTACGGCACCGAGCTCGACGTCAAAGCCGTCGCGCATGAATGGATCAGCCACTCGCTCGCGCCGACCACGCTCGATAACCACGACTTCCGTATCGTCGTCGGGCCCGAGCGCAAGCAGCCCTATTCGATGTCGATCTTCAACGTCTCCGCAATGAGCTTCGGCTCGTTGTCGGCGAACGCGATCATGGCGCTGAACCTCGGCGCGAAGAAAGGCAATTTCGCACACGACACGGGCGAAGGTTCGATGTCGAAATACCACCGCGAGCACGGTGGCGACATCATCTGGGAAATCGCCTCGGGCTACTTCGGCTGCCGCAACGACGACGGCACTTTCAGCGCCGAGAAGTTCGCGAAGCAGGCCGCCGAACCGCAAGTGAAGATGATCGAAGTGAAGCTCTCGCAAGGCGCGAAGCCCGGTCACGGCGGCGTGCTGCCGGCCGCCAAGATCACGCCAGAGATTGCCGAGACGCGCGGCGTGCCGATGGGCCGCGACTGCATCTCGCCCGCCACCCACTCCGAATTCTCGTCGCCGCGCGGCCTGCTCGAATTCGTCGACCGTTTGCGCACGCTGTCCGGCGGGAAGCCGACCGGGTTCAAGCTGTGCATCGGGCATCCGTGGGAATTCTTCGGCATCGCAAAGGCGATGCTGGAGACGGGGATTCTGCCGGACTTCATCGTGGTCGACGGTGCGGAAGGCGGCACGGGCGCAGCGCCATTGGAGTTCACCGATCACGTCGGCGTGCCTTTGCAGGAAGGCCTGCTGCTGGTGCACAACACGCTGGTCGGCACCGGCTTGCGTCAGCGCATCCGGATTGGCGCGAGCGGCAAGATGATTACCGCGTTCGACATCACGAAGACGCTGGCGATCGGCGCCGACTGGGTCAACGCGGCGCGCGGCTTCATGTTCGCGGTCGGCTGCATTCAGGCGCAGACCTGCCACACCGGCCGCTGCCCGACGGGCGTCGCCACCCAGGACCCGGTGCGTCAGCATGCCTTGGTAGTGCCGGACAAGGCCGACCGCGTGTTCAACTTCCATCACAACACCTTGCATGCGCTGAAGGAAATCATTCAGGCTGCGGGGCTCAAGCATCCTGCTGAACTACGCGCGCATCACATCGTGCGGCGCGTGTCGTCGCATGAGGTGCAGTTGATGTCCGAACTGTTGAAGTATCTCGATCCGAATGATCTGCTGAAGGGCAACTATCGCTATACGCTGTACGAGAAGTATTGGCCTTTGGCGCAAAGCGATTCGTTTGCGCCGAAAGTTGAACTGGCGGCGACTTAACTTGGTTATGGTGGCGATCGGCTGGCGTGCCGATCGTCGCAACGTTTTAGACGTGGATTACGAGTTCAGGTAGAAAGATAAGAATCCTTGAGAACTCGTCTTATATACAAAGTACTGTTCTGGACCGTACATTAGCGGATGTCTTTTCCCCCGCTTAATGTTCATGGTTATGTCCAACCTCGCTTGGCAGTCGCTCAGCGCTCATGCGCAACTCGTCCGGATCTGCTGCAGCTGGGTGCACGCCAATTCAAGACTTTATCCCGGCCACGCTCTGGCCGAATATGGCGAGGCTAACTGGAATCCTCTGTGTTGTGGCAATTTCAGGCGCAGACGAGGACCATCAAACGTCGGCGCGAATATTCACTATGGAATAACTGCCTGCAACCGCTATCACGTTGGACACTAAATGAAATATTCCAGTGTCTTGAATCTTGCAACCCGGATGTGCCCGAGCGGGTGATCAACAACTCATCCGAAATGTCCTGACCTAAATCAGGAAAGTCGCTGATACGCTATACCGATTAAATTCGACGCATTCTCAAGTCGAACAAACACATCTTAGTATTCCTACCTTAGATAAAAGGCTGCTAGATAGCCCTTTTATGCTCACTTGAATACGCCGGAATCTACGTTAACTGCTTTGGAGTTTATTTAATTTATGAGCGCGTCGAATTTAACAGGTGAAATGTTGCTGACCGGTGTGGCTTCGCATGCGGAAGAACGTTTGCACTTTATTGAGCAGTTGTCCTGCGGCCGGGCGCCCTATAAGGCATCGTCTTATACACAAGTCAGCCCTCCGCAACCGTAGGCCGGAACAAACCGCAGGGCCGGAGCATCAAATTCTGGGAAGTCGCGTGAGCTGGAGTAACTCGAATAAGTAGTCGGGATTCCAGCCGGCGACCTTGCGACGTGCGGCCACGCTGCGCTTTTTCTTACCGGATTCGGGCCGCATGCGCAGCAAATTCAAAGTGATGCGGCGCAAGGTGGCGAAATTGGCCGTCGCATTGCGCAAGCGCACGGTGCTGGCGTCCTCGCGGAAGGTCACGTCAAGGCAATGATGCAAACCATTCTCGATGGCCCAGTGCATGCGGCTCGCCTCAAGTAGGTATTTGGCGTCGGGTGCTGCGGAGCTGATCAGGTACTGCGTCTGCGAGCTGACCTGGCCCGCGATCTCGCGTGTCCGCTCAATGCGCACCAGGCTCTTAAGCCTGGGCCAGCGGTCCAGTTCGCTGAGATAGTCCGGCGCTGCCACTGCGACACAGTGACGGGTTTCAAGGCGACCATGCCCTTTATCCAGCGTCTCAAAGATCGATGGATTCATGTGCGCCCAATCGTGGGCTTTGCCGATTCGCATATAGTCTTCAACGGCCTGAGCCAGACCGGGCTGGTTATCCTTCGCAACCAGCAGATAGTCGCCACCACGCTCAGTGATCTTCTGGGCGATGGCCACCTGAGTGCCGATGGCGTCTATGGTTACCAGGCTGCCCTTGAGCGACAGGACGGGCAGCAGAGCTTCAATGGCAGTGATCTCGTTTGACTTCTCCTCGCAGCGCTGCTGCGCCAGCACCAGCCCACTTAGACTCGCGTAGGCCGTCACGCTATGCAAGGCACGCACACCCCTGGCGTGCGTGCCCGAACCACGCACACTCTTGCCGTCGATTGCGATGACCGAATGAAGATCCGGACACACCTCGCCTACCCAATTCAGCAGGCACGCATCCAGTTGCTTCGGATCGAGCACCTCGAAGATCCGTCGGATGGTGTCGTGCCCCGGGATGCCATGGGGCAATTCGAGGTATTGCCGAAGCCTCGCTTCGTTGGCAAGCCCCCATTCTTCCATCTCGTCCCACCCTTGTGCGCCGGCCAGCACAGAGAACAGCGCAATCGACAGAACGTCGATCAACTTGTGCCACGTTCGTCCAACGACGCGGGGATCTTCTATTGCCGACAGCAGACTGATCAGATGTTTTCCCGGGCTCATTTGCGCTACTCTGAAAAACCAGAAGTAAACGCTTTTTCCGCCAAGCTTACAACTCGTTGCTGTAACTCATTGCTTGTAAACGGGTTTTGGCGCTCCGGCCCTGGAACAAACCGTCGTCGGGCAATGAGATCGACGGGGGCTTGTAAACTTTCGGCGCATCGCGTTTACTCTCGCTTTTTGCGTGAACGCCTTGGCCCTGGAAGCACCGTGCTGGACGCAAACCGAATTTGCTGACCTCGACCTTGGCGACGCGCGCTTGAACAAGCGAGCGAGGACATTGATGGAACGATTGGCGGCCAAGCCGACGGCTGGCGTGCCGCAGGCGTGTCGGGGCTGGGGCGAGACGATGGCGGCGTACCGCTTCTTCGACAACGGCGAGGTCGAGTGGAGTGCGATTCTGGAACCGCACTGGCGGCAGACCGAGCAACGAATGGCCGCTCAGTCGGTCGTGTTGTGCCTGCAGGACACCACGGAACTGGATTTCAACGGCCGGCAGGCCGCGGGCCTTGGGCCACTGTCTTATGAGATGCAGCGCGGGATGTATTTGCATCCGACCTATGCGGTGACGCCTGAGCGGGTGCCGCTGGGTGTACTCGACGCATGGATGTGGGCGCGTGAGCCCAAGGACGCGCAGGGCCAGCGCGGCGGCCTCAAGGAAAGCCTGCGCTGGATCGAGGGTTACGAGCGCGTAGCGGAAACGGCATCGAGCCTGCCACACACGCGACTGGTGTACGTCGCTGATCGCGAGGCAGACATGCTCGCGCTGATGGTGCGGGCGCAGGAGTTGGGCACGCCGGCGGATTGGCTGATTCGCTCGACCCACGACCGCGCGCTGCCCGAGGGAGCCAAGCTATGGACAGCGACGACAGAAGGCACACCGCTGGGCGAGATTGCCTTCACGATGGGCTCGCGTCACGGCGTGAAGGCGCGCCAGGTGCGTCAGCACGTATGGTTGCGGCGCATCGAACTGCCGGCAGGCGTTGGTCAGAGCGTTGCGGCCACGTGTCTGGTGGCGCGTGAGTTTGATGCACCAGGCGGCGTCAAGCCGATCGAATGGCGCTTGCTGACCAACCGCGAAGCCACGACGTTGCAGGAAGCGATTGAACTGATCGACTGGTATCGGGCGCGCTGGGAAATCGAGATCTTGTTCAACGTGCTGAAGAACGGTTGCCGGGTCGAGGCGCTGCAACTGGGCGCGATCGAACGGCTCGAACGCGCGCTGGCGCTGTTTCTGGTCGTGGCTTGGCGAATCGTCCGTCTGATGCACATGGGTCGCAGTTGCCCCGATCTGGATGCCGAACTGTTCTTCGATGTCGATGAAATTCGTGGCGCGTATTTGCTGACCGACGTCAAGCAGCCGGACAAGCCCAAGCTCAACGAGGTGCTGCGCCTGATCGCGCGCCTGGGCGGATTCCTCGGCCGCAAGGGCGATGGCGAACCCGGCACGAAAGCTATTTGGCTGGGACTCAAAGAGGTTCATGTCGCTGCCAAGACATTGCAGAAGTTACGTGCCGGCGGTCACGCTGGAAATTGTGTATAAGCCGATGCCTATAAGGTTGTCACGCTGCTCTCCCTTGAAGGTCGGCTTGACGAGGCGGCATTGGAACGCGCGCTCAGCGAACTCGTCGTGCAACACGAAATATTGCGTACCGGCTTTACGTCCGTGCCCTCGGGGCTCGTTCGGCAGGTGTATGCGGAAGTATCCGCACGGCTGCATCGCCTGGATCTACGCGAACTGCAGAAGACTGACGGTTGCAGTGCAGTCGATCAGCGCTTGCGAGCATTGGCTGACGAACCCTTTGATCTGGCCAAGCCGTCGCTTATGCGCACGGTACTAGCTCAAGTCGCGGACGCCCAATGGAAGCTACTGATTGTCTGCCACCATATCGTCTCGGACGGTCGCTCTCAATTGGTCCTCGTCCGCGAGTTGGCGGCGCGATACGTTTCACTTGTTCAGCGCGGTGAGTCGGTACCGCTTGCATCTGCCCGCGCCGTAGCGATTCGTCAATTCGCAGAGAGTGATAGAGAGTACGCCGACACCACACCGGGTCGAAAAGAGAGCTCCTACTGGAAAGAACGGTTGACCGGTATATCAAAGGAATTTCCCTTTCCTTACGACGGCGACGTACAGGCGAAGCGGAATTTCCGCGGCGAAACGGCCTTCTTCGAATTGTCGCAGCATGAGCTTGCCCCGTTGTTCCGGCTTGCAGGCGGCCAGCAGTTCGTCGCCATCCTTTCCGTTTGGGGTGTATTGCTTGGTCGATACTCCGGGCAGTCCGAAGTTGTTGTCGGCGCACCTTTCTCCCGGCGCATTCACGAGAACGAACAGGCGGCCATAGGCTTCTTCGCCAATACGCTGCCGATGCACATCGACCTGCGTGGAAATCCCAACTTTCCAATGGTGTTGGAGCGAGTTCGACATTCGGTCGTTGGTGGATTGGAGAACCAGCGACTCGATTTCAACCATATCATTGAATCAGTCTCCGCCAGGACCGATGGCGCTGAGCACAGGAATCGCGACGATTGGCTTCGCTCAATCGTAGTCGCCCGAGAGCCCGTCTCCTCGGATTTCGGTCCGGAACTGGTCGCGCGAACTGTCCCGTTTGCGGTCTCCGGTGCGCGCGTCGATCTGCAGCTCACTCTGGAATCCAAAGACGGCGGCCTTTTCTTCGAACTCGAATACGATACGGATCTGCTGAACGCCACCACGATCAGCCGCATGATCGGACACTTCAAACGGCTGTGCGGCCGGTTGCCGAAGCACGCTGATCTGCCAATCCACACACTTCCGATACTCACTCAGACCGAACGCGCGCAACTCGATAACGATTGGAACGCAACCCGCCGGAATTATTCGGAGCGAACCGTAACGGCTGAGATCGATCGTCAGGCGAAAGAGACGCCTCATGCGATCGCACTGCAGTTCGGGGATGAAAAGCTGACTTACGAGGAATTGATGTCTCGCGCGAATAAACTCGCGCACCATTTGCGGCGTGCAGGCGTCGGACAGCAAGACCTCGTAGGTGTCTTCATGCATCGCTCCGTGGAAATGGTAGTGTCGTTATTGGCGATACACAAGGCACAGGCGGCTTATGTTCCGCTAGACCCAGACTACCCGCCGGACCGTGTCGACTACATGATCGAAGACGCCGGAATGGCCGTGATCCTGACACAGACTCAATTGGTGAACGCGCTCAGTACCCGCATGATGATCGTCGACGTAACCAGCGTACTGGCAAACGCCGACATGCCGGTTACGCCATTGGCCCTGCCGATCGAAGTAGACTCGCTGGCCTACATGATCTATACCTCGGGCTCCACCGGGCGGCCGAAAGGCGTATTGCTCGAACATGGTCCGCTAGCCAATCGGTTGGCATGGATGCAGGCAGCGTTCCCGCTCGGCTCGACTGACCGCGTCATTCAAAAGACACCGTTCAGCTTCGACGTCTCCGTGTGGGAGTTCTTTTGGCCGCTGATGTACGGCGCGGCAATTGTCATGGCTGAGCCGGGCGTGCACAGAAACCCCGCCGCGCTGGCAAACACGATCCGCAGGCACGATGTGACGGTCGCGCACTTCGTGCCTTCCATGCTCGAACTCTTCCTGGATAGCGAAGTTGGCCCGCTACCCAAGCTTCGCTTTGTTTTCAGCAGCGGCGAAGCACTATCGGCCACCACCGTCGGCGCTTTCTACGAAAAGTTCACGGCGGAGTTGCACAACCTTTACGGGCCGACCGAAGCCGCTATCGATGTATCGCACTGGCACTGCACGCGGGACGACGTCCACGGTGCTGTGCCGATCGGCAAGCCGATCTCCAATGTTCGGCTCTATGTACTCGACGAGGCAGGCAATCCGCAACCGGCGGGCTTGCCCGGCGAGCTCCACATCGGCGGCATTTGTCTCGCACGTGGTTATCACGGCCGCCCCGAGCTGACTGCTGAAATGTTCGTGAGCGATCCATTCAGCGGCGAGAAAAATGCCCGCCTGTACAAGATCGGCGATCTCGCGCGTTTTCGGGCCGACGGTGCAATTGAATATCTCGGACGTATCGACGATCAGATCAAGCTGCGCGGACTCCGTATCGAGTTAGGAGAAATCGAAGCCTGCTTACGTGAAGCGACTGAATGCGCAGAAGCCGCCGTGCGTCCTTTCATCGCACCAAGCGGAGCCACCATACTCGTGGGCTATTACCGCTCCGGGACGGAATGCGACGCGACGGAACTGACAGCCAGACTCGCCCGGAAGTTACCGGAGTACATGGTCCCATCGGCGTTCATGCGGGTGGACCACATGCCGTTGACTCCCAATGGAAAGCTGAACCGCAAAGCACTTCCCAATCCGCCGATACATGGGCGTGCCGCCGCGGACGCCAGTTTGCCGGAAGCGCCAGAGGGGCCGCACGAGCAATGCATTGCTCGCTGCTGGCAGGACATTCTCAATGTCCGCGACGTGGGTCGAAACAGCAGCTTCTTTTCGCTGGGTGGCGACTCCATCCTCGGTATCCGCCTGATCGCAGTCATGCGCGACGCCGGGTACGAGGTCACGATTGCCGATTTGTTCTCACATCACCGATTGGCCGACCTGGCCGCCGTTGCGCGTCGTCCAAACGAACCACATGAGGCGGCCGGGACAGCGGCCGCTGACAATTGCGATCTGGATTCGTGGCCGGCCTCCCAACTCCAGATTGGCATGATCTATCACAGCCGGCTTAACCCGGAGATACCTGTCTACCACGATATTTTCCGCTACCGGGTCGAGGTGCCCCGAGTCGATAAAGCCGCGCTGGTGAGCGCCTGGAGAATGCTTGCTGAGCAGCATCCCACCCTGCGCGCACGGTTCGATACAGAGACCTGGGACGAGCCGCGCATGGTGATCGAGAGCGCTCCCGCATTGCCGGTGGAGGTCGTCGAATGTCCCCCGGGGCAGGATCTCATCGGTCAATGGGTGAAACACGAAAAGCGCACGCCGATCGACCCGGCAAAAAGTCCCGCCTACCGGCTGCGTTTTTTTGTCACCGGGCCCGACCAGGTCGTGGTCGGCTTTGCATTTCACCATGCCATTCTGGATGGGTGGAGCGTTGCATCCGTACTCGAGGAATGGATCAATTGCTACAGCGACATACTCGCCGGCCGCGATATCGTGCGCAGCACAACAGACGCGACCCGGATGGCTCAGAAGCGTTATGCGGAGTTGGAGCAACGCGCTATCGGCGACGCTGAACAAGCTGAATTCTGGCGCGGCCTGTTAGGTGCCGCCGAGACGTTCGAACTTCCTCCCCTGGCGGACGTATCCGGTAAGCCGGGCACGTCGGCGGAAGTCGCTGTCATGGGCCGCCCGCTCGATCCGCGGTTGATCGACACGCTGCGGCAACGCGCACGCGACTGGGCCATGCCGCTCAAGAGCGTGTTCCTCGCCGCCCACGTTCGACTGCTAGGCTTTGTCGGGAACCGGCGCGATGTCGTGACCGGGCTCGTGACGAATGGACGTCCGGAAACCGACGGCGCCGAACGGGCGCTCGGAATGTTCCTCAATACGCTGCCTTTCCGTGTCGAGTTGAATGTCGATGACAATTGGAAAGCACTGGCCGAAAGATGTTTTACGCTCGAACAACGACTGCAGCGGCATCGCTGGTACCCGTTGGCCGCCATTCAACGCGTCGCGGGAAGCGCGGCAATCTCTGACGTCATTTTTAACTTTACCAACTTCCATGTGCACAACCGTGACGCCGCGGTGAACGAGCCGAGGATCGAGTCCGTCGACTATTTCGAGCAGACCAATGTCCCGCTTGTCGTGTATGTGGGATGGAACGCGTTCTCGGAGAGCTGGGAATATCGCATGGGCTATAACCCCAATCGATTCAGTGCCGAGCAGATCAGTCGCTATCTTGACTACTACGGACGCGCTCTCGCCGCCCTTGCCGTCCATGGCGACGGCAAATGGATCGACGACATGCTGCTGTCCGCGAAAGAGCAGGATGCCGCCTTGGCCGGCCCGGCTCAGGAAGCCCTTCTGGAGCTCGGGGGTCACGACAACATCAGGGACCGTTTCGAAGCGATCGTCATCGCTCATAGTGATCGAATTGCCGTTTCGTACGGCGAGCGCGAATGGACCTATCGTGAGCTCGACAGGCGCGCCAATGCTTTGGCCACCCACATCGTCCAATGTGGCGTGCGGCCTGGCGATCTGGTCGCAATCGCATTGGAGCGCGATCTGGAGATGGTGCTTTCCATTGTGGCTGTCATCAAAGCAGGCGCAGCCTATGTTCCAATCGACCCGGCCAATCCGAGCCAGCGGATCGCCACGATCGTTGCGGACTCCGGGGCACGGTTGTTGATCGGCACCGAGTCCGTGCTTTCCGAACTGCCGCAGCGCCCCTGCATTCTCGGCACGCAGGCGGCACTGGAGGCAATCGCGGGGATCGGCGCCGATGCCCGCCCCGCCACGGAGCTTGGCGCACAAAGCAGCGCCTATGTGATCTTCACCTCGGGCTCGACTGGCCGGCCCAAAGGCGTGCTGGTCAATCACGGCAACGTATTGCGCCTGTTCGGCGCGACGGATCAGTGGTTCAAATTCAATGAATATGACCGTTGGACCTTATTCCATTCCTTCGCTTTCGACTTTTCCGTCTGGGAAATGTGGGGCGCATTGCTCCACGGCGGCGAGCTTGTCGTAGTGCCATATTGGGCCAGCCGCTCCGTGGAAGACTTCGTCAGTCTGGTGTTGACCAAAAAGGTCACGGTTCTTAACCAGACGCCATCGGCCTTCCGCAATAACCAGCGGGAATTGATCCGGCGTTGTGGTCCAAACACTGCCGAACTCCCGCTGCGCTATGTGATCTTCGGGGGCGAGGCGCTGGATTTCGCCGCGCTGGCTGACTGGATCGGCCACTTCGGCGACGAGAAGCCGCGCCTGGTGAACATGTACGGCATCACGGAGACCACGGTCCACGTGACGTACCGCCCCGTGCGTCGTGAGGACGTTCTGTCTTCACGCAGCCTGATTGGCACGCCGATTCCTGACCTGGCGCTTTACGTTCTGGACGAACATCTGCAACCGCTGCCTGTCGGCACCGTGGGTGAGCTGGTGATCGCTGGCGCCGGCGTCGCATGGGGTTACGTCAACACCCCCGATCAGTCCCGACAACGTTTCGTCGAACGCGACTTGCGCGGAAGTGGGCGGCGCATGCGCCTTTACAGGTCGGGAGACATGGCTCGACGGCTTCCAGGCGGCGATATCGAATATATCGGGCGCGCGGACGCTCAGGTGAAGATCCATGGCTATCGGATTGAAACCGGCGACATTGAGGCCGCCTTGGTGAGCCACCCGGCGGTCGCTTCCGCGCTGGTGATTGCATTTAAACGCAGCAACGGCGATATGGCCCTGGCAAGCTACTACGTGGTCAAACAGGAGCGTTCCGTGGCGGTGCAAGCGCTACGCGAACATGTGCAGGCCATGCTTCCCAGCTACATGGTGCCTTCGTTCTTCCTGCCGATGGAACGCTGGCCTCTGACCATCAATGGGAAGACGGACCTCAAGGCGCTACCCCATCCCGAAACCGAAGCTGCCGGCTCACCGCGTAGTCATGCCACACCTCGCACAGCGGCCGAAGCGGAAATGGCTCGGGTGTGGCAACAGGTTCTCGGCACGCAGGAGGTCGGCATTGACGATACGTACTACGCGCTGGGCGGCGACTCCATCCAGGGAATTCGTCTTGTCGGCGCACTGCGCCGGCACGGGTTCGAC
The DNA here is from genome assembly GCF_046025895.1 of Paraburkholderia sp. RL17-337-BIB-A. Classification (NCBI taxonomy): domain Bacteria; kingdom Pseudomonadati; phylum Pseudomonadota; class Betaproteobacteria; order Burkholderiales; family Burkholderiaceae; genus Paraburkholderia; species Paraburkholderia sp. RL17-337-BIB-A. The sequence continues at coordinate 3,939,336 of NZ_JARESY010000001.1, forward strand.
GTGGCACTCGCCGATCTGTTCCAACTGCAGACCATCCGCCAGCTTTTCGATCACAACGTCGCGCCTCGGAGCGGCGCAGCGCAGCTCGTGGACGGGTCTCTTCAGGGTATCGAGCGCTTCGGGCTGCTCTCCACCGCGGACCGGCAACGCATTCCTGCCGGCGTTGTCGACGCTTATCCCGCTACACAACTACAGCTCGGTATGGTGTTTCACACCAAGCTAGACTCTGCGCAGGCCACCTTTCACGACCTGATCAGCTACAGGATCGAACTGCCGTTCGACCAGCTCGCGCTTGCTGGCTTGCTTGAGCAGATGGTCCGCCAGCACGACGTGCTGCGGACGTCGTTCGCTCTGACGGGTTATTCGCGCCCCCTCCAACTCGTACACGAGAATGCAGCGCTTGCGCTTGCGGTGCACGACATGTCCCACCTCAACGAAGCCTATCAGGAGGTGCTGATCGACCAATGGTTTGAAGCTGAGAAGGCCAGTGCATTCCAGTGGAACGCGGCACCTCTCATGCGCTTTTTTGTACACCGCCTGAGCGACGAGAGATTCAACTTCTCGGTGAGCTTCCATCACGCCATCATCGACGGCTGGAGCTTCTCCCGCCTGATGGCCGGACTGCTCGATAACTATCGTCGTGCCACCCTTGGCCTGCCGCCGGTACCGGCGGAGCAGAGCACGTTGGCCTATCGGGATTACGTTCGTCTCGAACTTGATGCGCAGCACGACGAGCAGGCGCGAAGCTACTGGATGCACAGGCTGCAAGGCGCGCCCTACACCAAGCTACCGCGGGTTCCTGAGAAGGACCCCTATCACCGCTGGTCGGAGTTGTCGTTGTGTCTCGATGAAGGACTGCACGCTCGCCTGTCGCGATCCGCGACTCGACGCAACGTAACGGTTCGCCAACTGTGTCTGGCCGCGCATCTGCGAGTGCTGGCGCTAATCACGCAGCAGAAGGATGTCACCACAGGGGTCTTCGCACATGGTCGTCCCGAGCATGTCGACGCGGACCGCATGATCGGGTTGTTCCTGAACATCCTGCCGATGCGCGTGTCGGTGAATTCCGACTGGAACGAACTGATTGCGGATGTTCAGCACTTCGACCACGAGCAGCTTCCTCACCGTCGATATTCATATGCATCGATACAACGGGACCAGGGCGGACGGCGGCTAGTCGAAACGGGATTCAACTTCGTCGAATTCAGTTCATATCGCGACCGGTTAGGTTCCGCCGGCGCGGCGTTGATCAGCGACATCCGTTGGTTCGAACACGCGGATTTCGCGCTGCTCACCACCTTCGAAGTCGATCCATTTACCGATCAACTCCGGTTGTCCTTCAACGCGGCCGCGCATGTACTGAGCCAGGATGCATTGGAGACAATCGCCGACATATATCGGACCGTGGTGCGCGACCTGGCGAACACGGAGCAGCAAGGCGACGCAGTCGACTCGCGTAGCGCAGTCCGACCGCTGGAAGTCCTGCTTGCGGACTTACCCAAGGTCGAAGACCGTATGCCGGACAACTATGATCGCGACAGCGCGGTCCCCTACAGACTTCCGCGCACCAAGGCAGCGGTGGATCTGACGGCCGTCTGGAACGTGTTCGTGGAAATATATCGGGAAAGGGCGGGCGAGGCTCCAGACGGATCAGCATTGCTGGACTTCCAGCCGGACTCGCTTGAGGCGCTGCGGATCGTCAGTGCCCTGCGCGCACGATGCGGCGTCAATATCCCCTTGCACGTGCTGCTTGGGGACGACCCGGTTCGGGCCACGTTGCGCCTGCTCGATCAGTTGTCTGCCGCTGCAGCAAGGGGCTGATCGTGCGCTCGATGTTCGTATCGATTTTGGCTGCCTCGCTAGGCTCGACGATCATGTGGCTGTTGCTGGTGCCGTATTTCGATCAGGTTGCCCAGTCCAGCCGCCTTGTCGGGTTGCTCGGGATGGAGCGGCAGATCGCCATGGTCGCCGGATCGCTGCTGGCAGGGACCTGGGCCGACAGGGGGCGGGTCATCCAGAAATTTGCTCTGCTGGAGGCGGCGCAGTTGGGGCTTGCGCTCGTACTCCTCGCGAAAATGCTTTTTTCCGCCAGTGTCTCCCCGGCGTTCGTTCTGGTCTGGACCGGCCTGCGATTCGTCATCGTGGGCGCTATCACGGCACTGGCTTACAGACTACTCGCAGACCTCAGCGGCTCGGGTTCGCGCGGTGCTGTCGCACACATGGTCACTTCGCCCCAAGGCGCAATGGTTTTCGCGTCGATCATCTGCGTGCTCATTCCGGTTTGGACTGCGCATTCCATGGTCGTTGCCCTGGTCATCGACGCGTTGACCGCTGGCGGCCTGGTGATTTTCCTTTCTGGCAGCGCATACGCAAAAGAGGACCAATCCGGTTCGATGGCGTTTCGATGGAGATACATGGGTGACTCTGTCCTGAGCGCTGTCAGAAGTTTTTGGCTACCGGCGTTGCGCCCATGGTCCCTTGTGCAGATCTGCTTTTTAATCGGCCTTTCTGGAATGATGGTCTATGGTTACGCGATCGCCGAGAGGCAAGCCGTCGTTCCTGTGCAAATGGGCTTCGCGGCATCGTGGTTTTTTTACGGGTTGGCTTTCTGGCTCACCGCACCGCTTTTGCGCAGTGCCGGCGTCGCAAGGCTATCGGCGGTCCTATTTTCCGTAGCACTTATCGCATGCGGTTTGTTGGGCTCTCTGGTTGACCTTTCGCACGTCACGGTCCACGCGATGATCTACGTCGTACTGACCCTGGTCAATGCGTTCTGGCTTCATTACACCAACGCGCAGATCCTGCGGCGTGCCCCGTCGCACGCGGTAGGGCAAATACGCGCCAGCATGTTGCTTTACCTTGGCGTCGTGTTCGGCTTCGGTGAACAGATAGCTGGAATCGCGCTGGCCGATGCGGCCAAAACGGCATCACTCGGCGTGGTTCGCCTGCTTGTCGGATTGATATTGCTGATAGCCGTCGCCCTATGGAGCGATCAGCCTGACACGATGGCTTCGTCTGCATCAAGACACCCGCGGGAGGCGCCGTGATGAAAAACCAGTGGATCATTGAAACGTTATGGACGAGGTGCTCGAATGGTAGTTGAAGAAATCGTCGCGGGACAACTGGCTGCGTACAATCGACGCGATCTGGAAGCGTTTTTGGGTTTCTATGTCGATGAGGTGAGGGTCTATGCGTTCCCGTCAGGTGCCGAGATGACAGATCGTTCCGGTCCGGCATTTCGCCCCCGGTATCACCACTTGTTCCAGTCGAGCCCATCGCTCAAGGCCGAGCTTGTAAGTCGTGCTGTTCACGGCAACATTGTGATCGACAGCGAGCGTGTTTCGGGATTTCTGAACGACGACTCAGTCCGCCACGCGATTGCCATCTATCAAGTGGGTGCCACGAAGATCGAGAAGGTTTGGTTCGTTGGCTAAGAAATCATGAAGTCCTCGCGGAGTCTTAGGTTTTGACGACGAGTTCTTGCGGAAAAATAAGAATACTTAAGACTCCGTCTTATATACAAGGGCAGCGGCTGGCCGTACATTTGCGTGGTCTTTCTTCCGCTCAATGGTCATGGTTACGCCCTCTTCTGTTCCGCTGCCGCTCGGCGAGCGCACGCAACTCGTCCAGACCCGCCATGGCTGGATGCTCGCCAATCCAAACGACTTCTATCTCGGCCGCGCCCTCATCGAATACGGTGAATGCAACGAACTCGAATCTGCTGTGTTGCGACAGTTGCTGGTGCGGCCGGGGATCGTCGTGGAAGTCGGCGCGAATATCGGCGTGCATACCATTCCGTTGGCGCGTGAGGCGCAGGCGCGCCGCCAGGTGCTGGTCGCGTTCGAGCCACAGCCGGTGATCTTTCAAAACCTCTGCGCGAATCTCGCGGCCAATGAGTTGCATAACGTGCTGGCATGGCCGTATGCGTGTGGGGCGGGTGCGGGGACGCTGCATTTCGCGCGGCCCGACTATGACGCACCGGGTAACTTCGGCGGCGTGTCGATGCAGACGGAGGCTGGGGCGAACACGATCGCCGTGCCGTGCGTGCGGCTGGATGACGTGCTGCGCTCGCATACCGTCGGGCTGCTGAAACTCGACGTGGAAGGCTTCGAGTTGAGCGCGCTGCAAGGCGCGGAGGAAACCATCGCGCGCTCGCGGCCGGTGATTTACGTGGAGAACGACCGGCTCGATCGGTCGCAGGCGTTGATCGAGTGGTTGTGGTCGAAGGAGTATCGGATGTGGTGGCATTTGCCGCCGCTGTTCAATCCGGGGAATTTCTTTGGGCGCGCGGAGAATATCTACGGCAGGTTGCTGTCGTGCAATATGCTCGCGCTGCCACGGGAGTTGGAGATGGAGATTGAGGGGTTTGTGGAGGTGACGGAGGCAGATTCGGCAACTCATGCGTTGATGAGTTTGGGTAGTTAGCGGAGCGCGAAGCGACGCGTGAATACGCGTTTAGGCTGTGGTGCGCGCTGTACAGCACAGGTATAGGCGAAGGCATGTGCCTCTACAGGACTGCGAGCATGGAAATAATCTCGCATCGCATAGAACTGCGCTCGCGCGGCCCTCAGATCGCGAATGACTTTCCAGGCCCCGCCATGCAGCGGGCCATTTTTTGTCCATTGATTACGACTCTTGCGCCTCGTCCGCACCCGCGCCAATCTGCCGATGGGAAGGGGCATTGCACCATTCGCCCAACGCCCTCAGTACGTCCTCAACCACCCGGCCCCCAATCGCCTAACTGCTGTTGACGGAACAGCCGCATCGACGGATACCAAGGGCTATCGGTTCTATCAGCCAGCCATCGCCAATCTGTACAAGTAGGCAGGAGTACCCATACTGGCCGGCCCGCCGCACCCGCCAGGTGTGCAACTGAGGTGTCAATGGTGATGACCAGATCAAGCGTTTGTACGATAGCAAGCGTATCGGAAAAACTGGAGATGGCTGGCCCGAGCGTATGGAAATCGAACTCACCCTCGAGCGCTTCGCCTTCACGCTCCAGCTCGCCTTTTTGAAGTGCAAACCAGGTCACACCGGCATATCGCAGCAAAGGTCGCAACGCGTCTAACTTGATTGACCGATATCGGTCAAAGCTGTATTCAGGATTTCCCGCCCACACCAGTCCGACGCGCATCCTCTTAGACACTTTGACGGGTGAAACGCTGTCGAGATAGCTCTGCCAATGTCGAACTCGGTCCTCGGTCGATGTGAGGTACGGCATGGCGACGGGGAGCATCGGTAAATCGAGTTTTATGTGTTCTGGAACCCGCAGCATGCGGCACCAGAAATCGTAAGCGTTGGGTGGCTCTTCTGTCCACGCGGCATGAACGCCGCTCGCCCCACGCGCCAATCCACAGGGAAAAATCAGCGGGGCAGGTACGGATGTTGGCATGCTGTTAAGGAGACCACTAGGGCCGAGCTTTTGTTGACGCACCCAACAACAACAACAACAACAACGGGCCGTCCAAAGCGGCTTTTTTTTGTTAGCGGAACACCTCAGCCCCCGCCGCAGCGGCCAAAACGGACACCCCCCTCCCTTTCCGTTAAAATCTACGGTTTAGCACTTCGCTCCACGGCCAGCCTGCGCGCTTCGGCGCTTACGGCGCGGCCCCATGCCCGAAAGGCACTTCATGCTCACGTTTCAGCAAATCATCCTGACACTGCAGTCCTACTGGGACAAACAGGGTTGCGCGTTGCTCCAGCCGATCGACATGGAAGTCGGCGCGGGCACGTCCCACGTCCACACCTTCCTGCGCGCAATCGGTCCGGAACCGTGGCGCGCCGCGTATGTGCAGCCGTCGCGCCGCCCGAAAGACGGCCGCTACGGCGAGAACCCGAACCGCCTGCAGCATTACTACCAGTACCAGGTGGTGCTGAAGCCGGCGCCGGAAAACATCCTCGATCTGTATCTCGGCTCGTTGGAAGCCCTCGGCTTCGACCTGAAGCAGAACGACGTGCGCTTTGTCGAAGACGACTGGGAAAACCCCACGCTCGGCGCCTGGGGCCTCGGCTGGGAAGTGTGGCTGAACGGCATGGAAGTCACCCAGTTCACCTACTTCCAGCAGGTCGGCGGCCTGGATTGCAAGCCGGTGCTGGGCGAAATCACCTACGGTCTCGAACGTCTCGCGATGTATCTGCAGAAGGTCGAGAACGTCTACGACCTGGTCTGGACCGAGTGGGAAGAGCAAGGCCCGAACGGCCCGGAACTCCGTCGCCTGACCTACGGCGACGTGTACCACCAGAACGAAGTCGAACAATCCACCTACAACTTCGAGCACGCGAACGTCGATCTGCTGTTCACGTTCTTCAACAGCTACGAAGCGGAAGCCAGGCGCATGATCGAAGCGCAGATCGCGCTGCCCGCTTACGAACTGGTGCTGAAGGCCGGCCACACGTTCAACCTGCTCGACGCACGCGGTGCGATCTCCGTCACGGAACGTGCGGCGTATATCGGCCGGATTCGCGCGCTGTCCCGTCTGGTCGCACAGGCTTACTACGACTCACGCGAAAAGCTCGGCTTCCCGATGCTCGGCAACCCGGTGCACGGCGTGCCCGGCCTAATGACCGACGAGCAAGATGCCGCAATGCCCGCCTGGGCTCCGCCGCTCAAAGTCGAACGCAAGATCGACCAGGACTGACGAGAACATCAAGAAATGACTCAACCCCATCAAGCTACCCTGCTCGTCGAGCTGCTGACCGAAGAACTGCCGCCGAAAGCGCTCGCGCGTCTCGGCGACGCCTTCGCCGAAGGCATTGCGCAGCGCCTCGCGGCGCGCGATCTGATCGAAGGCGAACTGTCGTTCGAACGTTACGCAACGCCGCGCCGCCTCGCCGTCACGATCAGGAACGTGCGTTCGGTTGCGCCGGAAAAACACGTGCGCGAAAAAGTGCTGCCGGTTTCCGTTGCGCTGGATAAAGACGGTCAGCCCACCGCGCCGCTCGCCAAGAAACTGGCCGCGCTCGGCTTCCCCGACTTCTCGGTGAACGATCTGGAACGCGCGCAAGACGGCAAGGCCGAAGCGTTCTTCCTGCGCTACGCCGCGCCGGGCGCCACGCTCGCCGAAGGCCTGCAAGCCGCGCTCGACGAAACGCTCGCCAAGCTGCCGATCCCGAAGGTGATGACCTATCAGCGCCCGGACGGCACCAATGTGCAGTTCGTGCGTCCGGTGCATCGTCTGACCACGTTGCATGGCGAACAGGTCGTGCCGGTCAGCGCGCTAGGCGTCGATGCCGACGACACCACGCTCGGCCATCGCTTCCTGTCCGAAGGCTTCGTGCAGATCCAGCATGCGGATTCGTACGCGGACACGCTGATGCACAAGGGCCGCGTGGTCGCTAATTTCGCCGACCGCAAGGAAACCATCCGCACGCATCTGCTCGCGCAAGCCGAAGGCGATCAGGTGGTGATGCCGGAATCGCTGCTCGACGAAGTGACGTCGCTGGTCGAATGGCCAGTGGTCTACGCCTGCCGTTTCGAGGACGAATTCCTGCAAGTGCCGCAGGAATGCCTGATCCTGACGATGCAGACGAACCAGAAATACTTCGCGTTGACGGATGCGAACGGCAAGCTGCGCTCGCGCTTCCTGATCGTGTCGAACATCGAAACCAGAACGCCGGGCGATATCGTCGAAGGTAACGAGCGCGTGGTGCGTCCGCGTCTGGCGGATGCGAAATTCTTCTTCGAGCAGGACAAGAAAAAGCCGCTCGCCGACCGTGTGCCGTTGCTCGCGAACGTCGTGTATCACAACAAGCTGGGTTCGGCGCTGCAACGCGTCGAGCGGCTGGAAGCACTGTCCGGCGCGATTGCTTCGCTGATCGAAGCGGGTCAACAGGGTCATCAGGCGGCCGGCGAGATTCACGCGCAGTTTGCCGGGGACGTGGCGCTGGCCAGGCGCGCTGCACGTCTGGCGAAAGCCGATCTGATCACCGACATGGTTGGCGAATTCCCCGAGCTGCAAGGCACGATGGGCACGTACTACGCGCGCCACGACGGCGAGCCGGAAGAGGTCGCGCTCGCGTGCTCGGAACACTATCAGCCGCGTTTCTCCGGCGATGCACTGCCCACCACGGCAACCGGCACTATCGTCGCGCTCGCCGACAAGCTCGAAACGCTGGTCGGCATCTGGGGCATCGGCCTGCAACCGACCGGCGAGAAAGACCCGTTCGCGCTGCGCCGTCATGCGCTTGGCGTGCTGCGGATCCTGGTCGAGAAGCAATTGCCGCTCGACCTGATCGAACTGCTGCGCGCGGCTTACGCGACATTCGCCGCCGTGCCGGGCGTCGCCGATTCCACGCAAGCGATCTACGACTTCAGCATGGACCGTCTGCGCGGCCTGCTGCGCGAACGTGGCTACGCGCCGGGCGAAATCGACGCGGTGCTGGCCCTGAACCCGTCGCGCCTCGACGACATCGTCGCGCGTCTGGATGCGGTGCGCGAATTCGCAGCGCTGCCGGAAGCGGCTTCGCTCGCCGCGGCCAACAAGCGCATCTCGAACATCCTGAAGAAGTCGGAAAGCGCCACAAGCGGCGGTGTGCAGGTCACGCTGCTGACCGAAGCGGCGGAAAAGGCCCTGCACGCGCAATTGGAACAAGTCGCGCCGCGTGTGCAAACGCAACTCGCTGCACGCGACTACACGGGCGCGCTGACCGCGCTCGCCGCGTTGCGCGAACCGGTCGACACGTTTTTCAACGACGTGATGGTCAACGCCGAAGATCCGGCGTTGCGTGCCAACCGTCTGGCCTTGCTCGGCGCACTGCATCAGCAGATGAATTGCGTCGCCGACATTTCCCGACTCGCCGCCTGAGCGCCGCCCCATGCCGACCAAAAAAGTGGTGATCCTCGACCGCGACGGCGTGATCAACGTCGATTCCGACGCGTTCATCAAGTCGCCGGACGAATGGGTTGCCTTGCCGGGCGCGCTCGAAGCGATCGCGCGGCTGAACCAGGCGGGTTATCGCGTGGCGATCGCGACGAACCAGTCGGGCATCGGCCGCGGCCTCTTCGACATGAACGCGCTCAATGCGATGCATCTGAAAATGCATCGCATGGCGGCGGCGGTCGGTGGACGTATCGACGCGGTGTTCTTCTGCCCGCATACGGCGCAAGACCACTGCGAATGCCGCAAGCCGAAGCCCGGCATGCTGAAGATGATCACCGAACGTTTCGAAGTCGATCCGGAGCATACGCCGGTAGTCGGCGACGCGATGCGCGATCTGCAAGCGGGCGCGGCACTCGGTTTTCCGACGCATCTGGTATTGACCGGCAAGGGTCGCAAAACGCTCGCAGCTGGCGGCCTGCCCGAAGGCACCCAGGTGCACGATGACCTGCGCGCGTTCGCGCTCGACTTTCTCTCCGACGATCACGAGTGATGCGCGTCGAGCGCGTCCCCACCCCTCACAAACCACACCGATGCGCTTCATTCGTTCTTTGCTGCTGCTGATCTACTTCGTGCTGTTCACGGTGCCGTATGCGACCGCGTGCTTCATCGCGTTTCCGTTCATGCGCGCCGATAATCGCTACTGGATGGCGGCCGGCTGGTGCCGCGCCACGCTCCACACGGTGCGCTGGCTGAACGGCATCCGCTACAGGATCGACGGCTTCGAGAATTTGCCCGACGGTCCGGCCGTGCTGCTGTCCAAGCATCAATCGGCGTGGGAAACGCTGGCCTTTCCGGCGCTGATGCCGCGGCCGCTGTGCTACGTGTTCAAGCGCGAGCTGCTGTATGTGCCGTTCTTCGGCTGGGCGCTCGGCATGCTGAAGATGGTTCACATCGACCGCAAGGAAGGCAAGTACGCGTTCGAATCGGTCATCAGACAAGGCAAGGCGCGCATGGCGGAAGGCGCCTGGGTGATCATGTTTCCGGAAGGCACGCGTACGCCGACCGGCAAGCAAGGCAAGTACAAAACCGGCGGCGCGCGTTTCGCGATTGCCACCGGCGCGCCTGTCGTGCCGATCGCGCACAACGCCGGACGTGTGTGGCCTCGTAACTCGTTTCTCAAATATGCGGGTATAGTCACAGTGTCGATCGGCAAGCCGATCGAGACCACGGGGCTCACGCCCGATGAAGTGAACACGCGCGTCGAACAGTGGATCGAAGCTGAAATGCGTCGCATCGATCCTACCGCGTACCGCGCGGCGGATAGCAGCTCCGCCGCCGCACCAATCTGACGCGCCCGCGCCCTCGAAGGCGCATTTGCGCGAAGCCGAATCCGATGCAGAAGTCTCCTACGTCGCAGCCCGCTGTGGCGCTCGATAACCGGCAGCTCGATCTCCCGCTCTTCGCCGAGCCGGGGTCGACGTCGTCGTCCCCAACACCCTCCGCGCCTTCGGGCTCGCAGAGCGGGCAGCAGCCCGCCGTGCCGCTCGCCCCGGACGGTACCAGGCTGCGCAGCCTCACCATCGGTTCGCGCACGCTGCACTATGCGCTCAAGCGCTCGGCACGCCGCTCGATCGGCTTTGCGATCGACAGCACCGGCCTGATGATTACCGCACCACGTTGGGTCACGCTCGCCGATATCGAAACCGCGATCACCGAAAAGCAGCGCTGGATTTTTACGAAGCTGATCGAATGGCAAACGCGTGTCGAACAGCGCGCGTTGCCCAAGGTCGACTGGAAAGATGGTGCGGAAGTGCCGTATCTCGGCCAGCCGGTGCGCGTGAAGCTCGGTTCACCGCAAGGCATGCTCGCGTTCAATGCGGATGAAGCCGCATTGCAAGTGCCGCTGCCCTTGCAAGCCGACCCTCAGCAGATCAAGGATCGCGTGCAAGGCTGGCTGCAAGGCGAAGCGAAACGCCTGTTCGGCGAGCGCCTCGCGATCTACGCGGAGAAGCTGGGCGTCAACTATCGCGCGTATGCACTTTCTTCGGCGGCCACGCGTTGGGGCAGTTGTTCGAGCGACGGCAAAATTCGTCTGAACTGGCGGCTGATCCACTTCCCACTGTCGATTATCGATTACGTCGTCGCGCACGAACTCGCGCATCTGCGCGAGATGAATCACAGCCCGCGCTTCTGGCAGACGGTCGAATCGATTTTTCCGGAATTCCGCGAAGCGCGCCAGACGTTGAAGTCGCATCCGCCGGAATTGCTGCCGACGCTTTAGAGCCATCGGATCCTGCGGCCTTGGCGTTTTCCGGCCGTTGCAACCGGTCTTTGAGACTTTCGGTCAATAGCCCGGACCGAAGACCATGCATGAAGATTTGAAGGCGGCGCTTCGACCCGAAGCGCCGACCTTCCGAGCCCCGAGAAGGCTCATGCCGTGCAGAAGGTTTCCTGCAGATGGCGCCACGTCACGTTGCCGTGCGCATCCAGATCCATCACCGCTGTCGAGCGCCGCACGTTCGCATTGCCCGCCTTGTCGCGCTGATACTCACGATATTTCACTACCGCGCCCGATGAATACTCGGACACGATCTCCATATCGCGGATCGAGATTTGCGAGCCCGGACGCGCGCCATTCAGCTTCGCGAAAGTCTCGCGCACGCTCGCGTGGTCCAGTGCGATACCGGACGGCATGACCAGCGTGAATTGCGGAGCGAAGCGCGCCATGATGCGATCCAGCACGCCGTGATCCGCGGCGCCGTCGAACAAAGCCTGGATTTCGACGTGGATGTCGCCAAGTTCTTTGAAGTAGGGATTGCTGTTATTCATTGCTTGTCTTCGCCCCGCCGCTTACGTCACGCTTTCTTCTGGATGAACTCGATCTTGTAGCCGTCCGGATCTTCGACGAAGGCGATCACGGTGGTGCCGTGTTTCATCGGGCCGGCTTCGCGCACGACCTTGCCGCCTTGTGCCTTGATCTTGTCGCAAGCGGCATACGCGTCGTCGACTTCGACGGCGAGGTGCCCGAAGCCGTTGCCGAGATCGTACGACGGCGTGTCCCAGTTGTGGGTCAATTCGAGGACGGCGCCGTCGCGTTCGTCTTCATAACCGACAAAGGCGAGGGTGAACTTGCCTTCCGGATAGTCCTGGCGGCGCAGCAATTTCATGCCGAGCAAGTCGTTGTAGAACGCAATTGAACGGTCCAGGTCGCCGACCCGGAGCATGGTGTGAAGCAGGCGCATTGTGTACTCCCTAGTGCGTGATGTCGAGGACGTAAATGTACCCGGAATCGCGCAACGCTGCAGGGCGTGCCCCACGCCGCCAAGCGCAGGGTACGCCCGCTTCACCCAGAGTGCTTCAATTCGTCGCGCAATGCGCGTCGCAGGATCTTGCCGACGTTGGTCTTCGGCAGTTCGCTGCGAAATTCGATGAGCTTGGGACGCTTGTAGCCCGTCAGTTGTTCCTTGCAGAATGCAAGAATATCCGCCTCGGTGAGCGCAGGGTCTTTCTTCACGACGTAAAGCTTCACCGCTTCGCCCGCCTCCGCGTCCGGCACACCGACCGCCACCACTTCGAACACACCCGGGTGCTTCGCCACCACATCCTCGATTTCATTCGGATAGACGTTGAAGCCCGACACCAGAATCATGTCTTTCTTGCGATCGACAATCTTCACGAAGCCTTCTTCCGTCATCACGCCGATGTCGCCGGATTTGAAGAAGCCGTCCGGCGTCATCACCCGCGCGGTTTCGTCGGGACGGTTCCAGTAGCCAGCCATCACCTGCGGCCCGCGAATGCAGATTTCGCCGCGTTCTCCGAGCGGCACTTCGTTGCCGGCGTCGTCGCGAATCGAGATATCCGTGGACGGCAACGGCAAGCCGACCGTCCCGGTGAACGCGGTGGACGTCGGCAGATTGGTGGTGGCGCACGGCGAGGTTTCCGACAACCCATAACCTTCGACGATCGGCACACCGGTGAGCGCTTGCCAGCGTTGCGCGACGGCTTGCTGAACCGCCATGCCGCCGCCGTTCGATTGCAACAGCTTGGAGAAGTCGAGCGTTTTGAAGTCGGGTTCGTTCAGCAGCGCGTTGTACATCGTGTTCACGCCGGGGAACGAATTGATCGCGTAGCCTCGCAAGGCTTTGATCAGGCCAGCCAGGTCGCGCGGATTCGGAATCAGAATGCCCATGCCGCCGCAACGTATCGTCAGCAAGCCGGAGACCGTCAGTCCGAAGATGTGATACAGCGGCAGCGCCGCCACAGTGATGGCTTGCTTGATGTCGGTGCGTCCGCGATAGACCGGCTCGCGCCACAACTCCGATTGCAAGACGTTGGCGATCAGATTGCCATGCAACAGCGTGGCGCCTTTCGAAACGCCCGTGGTGCCACCCGTATACTGCAGCACCGCCACGTCGCCACGCGTGAGCGTGACCGGTGTAAAGCCCGCCTCCGCGCCACGTGCGATCGCATCGTTCAATGCAATGCGTGAAGTGGGCGGCACAGCGGCCGCGATCTCAGGGCTGCCCACGCCAAGCATCTCGCTGATCGAGGTCAGCACGACATGCTTGACCGATGTTTGCGCCTCTACAGCCTCCAGTGTTTGAGAAAACGTATCGAGCAGCACGATCGCTTGCGCGCCGCTGTCGTTCAACTGATGCCCCAGTTCGCGCGGCGTGTACAGCGGGTTGACGTTCACCAGCACGTAACCTGCACGCAGAATCGCCGCCATGGCCACCGGATACTGCAACACGTTTGGCAGCATCACAGCGATGCGCGCGCCGCGTGCGAGACCTAGCCGTTGAAACCACGCTGCAAGATGACGCGACTTCGCATCGAGTTCACCGTAGGTCAACTCGCAGCCCATGCAGACGAATGCGCGCTCTGCCGCATGCTTCTGGAAGCTTTGCTCCAGCAAGTCCGCAACGGAGCTGAACTGCGTAGCGTCGATCTCGGCCGGCACGCCCGGCGGATAGGACTTCAACCAGATTTTTTCCATGTCTCCTTCCTTGTTGGTTTCGCTTCGCGATGCGTCAATGCACGAAGTGTCGTTGCGCTGCGCCGCTGTACCGCTGTGCCGCTGTGCCGCTGTGCCGCTGTGCCGCTGTGCCGCTGTGCCGCTGCTGCGCTGTGCCGCTGGCAAGGTACGCTGCGTCTATCGCGCAGTAAGCGCGGGCATACGCCGCACTGGGCGATCGAAGCAATCGAAGAACCTATGCAATTGCTCAACCGTGCCGCGCTCCAGCACCACAGTGCCGCTCTCGAGGCACTTCGGCAATCGCGTCGCCATGTCGCGCAGCAGGCCGTACAAGGTGCCGGTTTCCATCGCGACCTGAACGTCGATCGCCGAAGGGATACGCTCGTGAACCTGCAACACGCCACGCCGTAGTTCGAGCGCATGTGTTTCATCGCGATCCGTCACGCGCAATGCCAACGTCATCTGCAAATCCGCGCAACGTCTCGGATCGACGTTCACGCTGAAGCGCTGGAACACATTGCGCAACGGTTGGGCGCGCAACACATCCGTCGAGGCGAGACCCGCGCTGCCCGCGAACGGCAAATCGTCGTAAGCGTGTTCGAGTTCGCGTGCCGCGCTCAGATACCAGTTGCGCCAGTTGGTGTTCACCGTGCGGTAGCCCAACTCGCGTAGCGCGCTCGCCTTGATATTGCGCGCGTCAGTGTCGGTTGTATCGAAGCGCACCAGCAGCGTCGCCAATTCCGCGGCCCAGCGCCAGTCCGAGTCGCCCAGCGCGATACGCGCGGCCGCGCGCACCGCTTCCACACCGCCCATCATCCTGACCATGCGTTGCGAACGTTCGGCGCGCGGCAGCGGATCGAGCGACGCCGCATCGCCATCGAACCAGCCGAGCTGACCGCTATACACCTGGCGCACCGAATGCTTGACCGTGCCATAGTATTCGCCGAGCCACGCATGTTCCGAGAGATGCGGCGGCAGCGCGGGAATCGCTTCGGCGAGTTCGTCCGGGCTCAGTCCGAAGTTCATGTGACGGATGGTCTGATCGTGGATGAACTGGATGGCGTCGCGATACACGCACAGCACCTCGGCGACATACTGCGCACCCGATACCGGCCGGCCATGCGCCGGCACCATATGCGCCGCGTTGAAGCCGCGCATCATGTCGATGGTCTGATACCAGCGCACCGGATCGCGATAACGCGTGCCGCGCAGCGTATGCACGTTCGCGAGGCACTCGCCCTGGATCACTTCCGCCGACAGCAGCACGCCGAGGTCCGGCAGCCACATGATGATTTCGTCGTCGGCTTCCGAGGGGGCGTAGCGGAACTCGAAGCGCACGCCCGCCAGCACGATGTCGAGCTTGTCGTCGAACACGCGGGTCGGCGCGAAGAAGCTCGCCGGCTCGGCGATCAGCACCGGTCCGATGCCCGCGTTGACCTTGCCGGTCGCGCCGGGCGGCAGCAGCGTGCCGAAGCTGTAGGCCGAACGCGTGGCGAGAATCGGCGCGACGAGGTTCGCGTTGTTGATCACGGTGTCCATCAACGTGCGGTGCGCAATGATCTCGACGCTGCGTGCCTCGAGCGCGGCTTCATCGACAAAGGCGCGCACGCCGCCGGTATGGTCCGTGTGATTGTGCGTGTAGACCACGGCCTTGACCGGCAGTTCGGCATGCCGCGGATCGATCGCGCAGAAGTCCTCGTAGATGCGTTTCGCGGCGGACACCGCCTCGGTCGCGTCGATCACCACGATACCGTCGTCGCCCACCACGAAGATGATGTTTGCGATTGCGTAGCCGACCGCGCAATACACGCGCTCGGCGACGCGATAGATGCGCTGCGCCATGCGGCGCGAGTGTTCGGTGAGACGCGGCGGCACGGTCGGCGCGGCAATGGCGAAAGCGAGATTCACGCCGGCGTCGAACGCGACATCGAGCGGTTCGCCGATATGCGGCGCGTCGAAGGTGGGATTGCGGACCTGTTCAGGGCAACATGAGCTCATGCAGTGTCTCCTTGGATATTCGGCTGCGCGCAGCGGCCATCGCGCTGCACTTGAGGATGGGCTTTCGATTAATGGAACCGGCATTCTTATTCCGATTCCTGGGTAAAAAAATCAACCGTCCGGCAAACCGAGGCAGCGCCGCACCCGGATTTTCAGCCACGACCGCAGTTGCCGGCTGGAGAGCGACAACGGACCGGGGTCGTTCAATACGCTATTGACCAGCATGCCGAGGATCATTTGCAACGTGGCGCGCACTTCGAATTCGAGCGACTGAGTAGCGTTGTCATGGGCCTTGATGCCGCGTGACTGTGCCAACGCACTGACGAGGCGCGGCACGATCAACGCCAGAACCTCGTGATTGGTCGATTTCACGGCGTCCCAGCTCGCTTTGCGCTGCGAAGCTCGCAGCAACGACGCGTGATATAGACCGCGATTGCGCCGGAATGTCATCACGTAAAACGAAATGACCGCGTCGGCAAGCGTGCCTGCATCGTTCGAGCACCAGGCCGGGTCACGCTCGACGGTCTGGCGCACATGCTCGAGCCCCTCTTGCATCACCGCGTCCTGGACGACTTCGAAGAAGCTGTCCTTGTTATCAAAGCGCCGGTAGAACGCGCCGATAGACGTGCCGGCACGCTCGACGATGTCGTTGATCGACAGATCGTCGAGATTGCCGCTCGCCTCGAGCAACTCGCGCCCGGCTTGCAGCATGCGCACGAGCCCTTGCTGACTGCGCGTTTGGCGCGGCGCCGCGATGGCGCTGGGCTGCCGGGCTTCGCGGCTGCGTGGTGAAGTCGTCGTCATGCCGGTTTCAGCTTCGGTTCGCTGCTCTGAGAAAATGAAGACTCACGGCAAACCGGAATCTGGATTCCGGATCGTCCGCGATTGGGATCGCTGTGTCAATCGCATCCAGGGTAATCACGGGGGCCGATTATAGGATCACCCAGGCGGGCGTGCAGCGGTCCATTCATGTCGACATTGAGTCGGGATGCAGCAAGCCCTGGGCAGCGCGGTTGGCGCCCTCCATCACCTGCTCGGCGAGTCCCAGCGCGGAAGACGCGGCAGGTGACGGCGTGCGCTCGGCGAGGTACACCAGCGCGAATTCCAACGCGAGACGCGGCGGATTGACGAGCGGAATGCGCGCGAGCCGCCGCATCTCCAGATCGCGCCGCACCGCGGACGCCGTGGCGAACAGCACCGCATCGGTCTGCGCAACGACGTCCTTCAGCACCGCCACGTCGTTGCATTCGATCTGCAACGGAATCTGCTCGTGCGCGCGGTATTTGAGCAGGCGATGCAGCGCGTCCTTCATGAATGCCGGCAAGCTCACCGAGACCAGCGGAAACTCGCGCAACGCCGCGAGCTGCACCGGGTCGCGCGCAAACAGCGGATGGTCCGGGCGCGCGAACCAGCCGCCCTCGTGACGCGGCAGACGCTGCATCGTGACATCAGGCGTCACGGGCGGCACACGGCGATCAGTGACCAGAAAGTCGATCTGTTCGGCGCGCAGCTTGGCCAGCAGCGCATCGCCTTCGCCAAGCTCGATCGACACCTTGATCTTCGGAAAGCGCCGCGCGAACTGCACCAGCAGGTCCGGCAGCAGCACGACAGCCGCGTAGGGCCCGAGGCCGATGCGCACCTCGCCGAGCTCATGCGCTTTCAGCAGTTCGACGTCGCGAAACAGGCAGCGCGTTTCGAACAGCACGCGGCGGGCGCGCTCGACCAGCATCCGCCCGGCCGCCGTCATCGCGACGCCGCGCGCGGCGCGGTCGAACAGTTTCATGCCGACTTCCTCTTCGAGCGCCTGAATGCTGCGGCTCAATGCCGGCTGGCTCAGATGAACCCGCTCCGCCGCACGCGCGAAACTGCCCTCCTCCGCGAGCGCGATCAAATGGGTAAGACGGCGAGAATTGACCTCATGCATGATTTGCAAGCTCCCGATAACGAGAATGCACTTGAACAATTCAGTTATACCACCTCAAATGGGCGAAAACCCAGCGCCCCCGCGCCAGAAACGGAGACACGCTTTGCCCACTTTCCTCAGCAGCACGAAGCGCTGCACCGCGCTTGCCGCCGACGCGGCGTCGGCTCACCCAACCCAACCCATTCACGTGCGCGAGATCGCGCAAGGCCGCCGCTGGGTAATCGTCGCCGCGCTGTTCCTGTTCATGCTGATCAATTTCGCCGACAAGGCAGTGCTCGGTCTCGTCGCGATCCCGCTGATGCATGACATGCAATTGACGCACGCTCAGTTCGGCCTCGTCGGCAGCGCGTTTTTTGTGCTGTTCTCGATCTCGGGCATCGCCGTGGGCCTGATCGCCGATCGTGTCAACATGAAATGGCTGCTCGCCGCGCTCGCGCTGATCTGGGCGGTCGCGCAGCTGCCGCTCGCGTGGCCGGCCAGCTTCGCCGTGCTGCTGCTGTGCCGCGTGCTGTTGGGGGCGGGCGAAGGGCCGGCCTCGCCGCTCGCACTGCATGTGGTCTACACCTGGTTCGACGACCGCGAGCGCAATCTTCCCACCGCCATCGTTCAGCAGGGGGCGACCTCAGGTGTCATCCTCGCGGGACCGTTACTCACCTACATCTCGCAGCGGTGGCACTGGCACGCGACGTTTCTCACGCTCGGTGCGGTCGGCATCGGCTGGACCATTTTGTGGCTGTGCCTGGGCAAGACGGGCGATCGTCAGCACAACGCATCGCCCGCGTTTGCGCCGGTGGCCGCAGCCGGGCCTCATGCTGCGTCATTGCGCTTGCGGCGCATGCTGAGCGACCGCACCGTGCTCGGCGTGATGCTGCAATGCTTTGTCGGCTATGCGGTGATCGCGATCGGCTTCACCTGGGTGCCCGCGTATTTCCGGCTCGGCCTCGGCTTTGCCGCAACCCAGGCCGGTTGGTTGTTCGCACTTCAAGTCGCGGCGCAGATCCCGCTTGGCATCGCACTGGCGATGGCATCGCACCGAATGCTCAAGCGCGGCGTGCCGTCGAAGGTGGCGCGCGGCAAGCTGATCAGTGCGGCATGCGTGGTGAGTGGCTTTGCGTACTGCTCATTGTTGTTCGGCGCGCCGCCGTTCATCAAGGTCGCGTTGATGGGACTCGCCAGCGCGTTGGCGATCCAGACTTTCACCTTCGGTCCGATGCTGGTCGCCGAAGTCGCGCCGGCAGCGCGGCGCGGAGCCCTGCTCGCGATCACCAACTCGATCGTCACCACTGCGGGACTGATCGGCCCCGTTGCGATGGGCAAGCTGCTCGGCGCGACAGGCGACGCGCGTGGCTATGAAATCGGCTTCGCGGTGACCGGCGTGTTGCTGCTGATCGTCGGCGCGGCGGGTTTCGCGTTGATCGATCCACAACGGTCGAAGCGGCGCATGGAGGGCATTGCGGGATGATGCTTTTGGGGCCGCTTTTGCGGGGGTTTTGCGGGGGTTTTGCGGGGGGTTTTGCGGGGGGTTTTGCGGGGGGTTTTGCGGGGGGTTTTGCGGGGGGTTTTGCAGGGGGTTTTGCAGGGGGTTTTGCAGGGGGTTTTGCAGGGGGTTTTGCAGGGGGTTTTGCAGGGGCATTTGCAGGGGCATTTGCAGGGGCATTTGCATAGGCTTTTTGCATAGGCTTTTGCTGGGGCCTTCGGATTAGCTTTCGCAAGGGCTTGCAGGTGGTTCTTGCATGGCTGTTGCATGGCCCTTCGCGTCGCCTTCTTTCTCGGCCATCGCATTGCTTTCACTCGGCTTCAATGCGACTTTTGCAGCACCCTTTTTACGCCCCGTTCGAACAGTTCCTTTCCGCCCTACTCGAACAGTTCCTTCGTGTGCAGTCATGCCGCATACCACTCGCGTTCCGCGTCATTCGTACTGTTGACTAAATTCATCCGACAGTACATTCTCTTGCACATCGTCCAGACGCGGTATCCCAAGAGACGGCGCAGCGCACATAACAAACCCAGCAGGAACTGACCAGACCTGTTCTACTGGAGAACTACCGTATGCGTCGTGCATGCCCGCTGCATGTGTCTGTTCGTTCGCGTCTCTTCGAAGCCCTTTCGTCCGCACTCGGGTTAGCGATCCTTCTGCCATGCGAGCCTGCATTCGCAGCTTGCGACAACTCTGCGCCGCTCAGCGGCCAGACCGTCACCTGCGATAGCAGCGTGCCCAATCCGGCCGCTACGCCGGTCGCCGCGGTTGCCGGCAGCGCCAACGTCACGGTGAACGTGGAAACGGGTGCGGAACTCGACGTCACCGGCAACAACGTCATCCTCGTGCGCGACGGCAGCACCGTCACCAACCTCGGCATCTTGCACGGCGCCGGCGATACCTTCGACGCCATCTCGGCGCACGGCGCGAGCGACGGTACTGGCCACAACGTATTGATCAACCGCGGCACGATCGTCACCAGCGGCGTCGAATCGGAAGGCATGTTCAACAGCGCTGCCGCAGTCACGATGCTCAACGACACCGCCGGCGTGATCACTACCACGGGCAATGACTCAGTCGCGATGCATGACTTCGCGAGCCCAGGCGGCGGCACGCTGACCAACAATGGCACGCTCTCGACGAGCGGCGACGGGTCGCACGGCATGGCCGCGTTGACGAACAACGACACGCTCGTCAACAATGGCTCGATCACGACGACGGGCGCCGGTTCGGACGGCATGGTGGCCAACGGTAACGCCGTCGGCGGAACCGGCAACAACGTGCTGACGAATCACGGCACGATCGACGTCTCAGGTGTGAATGCACACGGCCTCGTTTCGTTGGACACCGTGCCCGGCGTCGTGACGAATACCGGCTCGGTCACCGCGCACGGAGCCGGCGGCCTCGGCGCATTCTTTTCCGGCAAGGTCACGCTAAACAATCTGTCGGGTGCCAGCATCGTCAGCCAGCAGGCCAACGGCATCGTCGCGAACGGCGGCGGCATCTTCAACAACGCCGGCACAATTTCGGGCGCCGGCAACGCAATCGCCATCGCCAACGGTGCGGCGACCGTGACGAACAGCGGCTCGCTCACTTCGACGTCGAGCCAGGCGATCAGCGCCACCGGCACATTCGACATCGCCATCAACAACACTGGCATGATCGCCGGTGGCAACGGCGCCGCGATCTGGACCAACGGCGGCAACGACACCTTCAACTGGAGCGGCGGCACTGTCACCGGCTTCGTGCGTCTCGATGCAGGCAACGACACCGCCAACCTCACTGGCCTCACCGACGCCAATCTCGCCGGCGTGCCGAGCTTCGACGGCGGTACCGGCAACGACGTGCTCAATTTCAACCGGACGTCGGCGAGCGGCCTCGGCCGCTTCGTCAACTGGGAGACCGTCAACGTGACCAACGGCGGCCAGTTGACGCTCGACGCCAACGGCCTCGTGCTCGGCGACAGCGGCACACTGACCGGCTCGCTCAACGTCGATGCGAGCAGCACGGTGTTTGCGGGCGGCTTTGGCGGCACGGCGGCGATCGCGCCAGCAGTCGCGGGCCAACGCGTGAACGTCAACAATGCGGGCATCCTCGATCTGACCAACGGCGCGACGGCGACGCGCAATACGCTGCTGATCAACGGCAACTACACCGGGCTCAACGGCCGCTTGCTGCTACAGACGGTGCTGGGCGCAGACGGCTCGCCGAGCGACAAGCTGGTGATCGCGCAAGGCGTCGGCTCGGGCAATACTTCGCTTGGCGTCACCAATGTCGGCGGCTCGGGCGGCGCCACGCTCACGGACGGCATTCTTGTCGTGCAGGCGGCGAACGGCGCGACCACGACGGCGAACGCCTTCACGCTGCCAAGGCCGCTGTCCGTGGGCGCCTATACGTACTATCTGTTCAAGGGCGGTGTGAGCGCGGGGACGGCAGACAACTGGTATTTGCGCTCGAGTGTGGCCGTGGCTCCGACTCCGACTCCGACTCCGACTCCGACTCCGACTCCGACTCCGACTCCGACACCGGCTCCGACACCGACACCTACTCCAACACCAACACCAACACCAACGCCCACACCGACACCGGTCGCCTCGGCCGCTCCGATCCCCGCGCCCGGCACGCCGGCCCTGCCCGCCCCTCCGTCCGCAGGCGTCGCCCCAACGCCGCTCTACCGCATGGAAGTGCCCGTCTATGCCGAGGTCCCGGTTCTCACGCGCGAACTCGGTATCGCGCAGATCGGCACCTTCCATGACCGCCAGGGCGAGCAGGCGCTGCTGAACGACAGCGGCCCGCTTGCCGCCACATGGTCTCGTGTCTGGGGCGAGCACAGCTCGCAAAGCAACAGCGGCGGTGCCAACCCTGAATTCAGCGGCACGATGACCGGCGTGCAAGTGGGCCAGGATATCTACGCGGATCGCAGCGCAAGCGGCCATCGCAATCACTATGGCTTCTTCATCGGCTTTGCCCGCGCCCAAGGCGACGTGAACGGCTTCGCGCTCGGTTTCCCCGATCTCTCAGCCGGGCGGCTGTCAATCAATGCATACAGCGCAGGCGTTTATTGGACTCATATCGGCCCCGGCGGCTGGTACACCGATGCGGTTGCGATGGGCAGCTCACTCACGCTCGATCCTTCGTCGAATCAGGGCATTGGCGCGAGTACGCACGGCCACTCGGTCACCACCTCACTGGAAGCCGGCTTGCCGATTCCGCTACGCGCCAATCTCAGTCTCGAACCACAAGCGCAACTGATCTGGCAGCACGCATCGATCAACGATCTGAACGACGGCATTTCGAACGTATCGTTTCACGCGGCGAACGGCCTGGTGGGCCGGCTCGGCGTGCGCCTGCAAGGCAGCTTCGAAGGCGCGGGCGCGCAATGGCAACCGTATCTGCGCGCGAATCTGTGGCGCTATTTCAACGGCACCGATAGCGCGACCTTCGCCGGCACGACCGTGATTCCCACCGATGTCGCCGCCACGGCCGCCCAGTTCGGCATCGGCATGGTCGCGCATTTGAGCGCGCGCGGCAGCGTGTTCATCACGGCGAGTTACACCACGAACGTGAACGGCGAGCATCGCAGCACGGTGGAGGGCAATCTGGGCGCGCGCTGGAGTTGGTAAGGGGTCAGAATTGATGCCGCAGACCGGCCATCAGGCCGATCTGGCTGCCCTTCTGCGCGAGCCCGACCCCGTTGACGCCCTGCAACTGCGCGCCGATCAGGTCGCCCCGGTACAGCGAGTAATCGCCTTCAACATAGACATCGGTGCGCCTCGAGAGGTTGTAGTCGGCGATCAGTTGGTACTGCCATGCCGAACCGTCCTGCGCGGCAGTCTTGCCGTCCTGCAGCGTGCGCCAGACGTTCGCGGCGAAGTGCCACGCGGTGCCGACCTGCTGCGTGATGCCGCCCATGATCATGCGGCGCCGCGAAAAGTCGGTGTACTTGAGCGCGGCCAAGGCGGGGGCGGTGAACGGCCCATTGGCGAAGCTCGAAAAGCCGGCGTCGTTCTGATTGACGATATAGCCGACGGAGAACCGGGTCATGTTCCACGTGTACGACCCACCGAAGGTCCAGTCCGTCGCGGCTGAGCCGTTGACCGAATCTTTCGACTTTTCATACGCGGCGCCGAGCGTGAACGGTCCGCCCGGTGCGTAGGCAAGCGTCGCGCCGACCTGGCTGCCGTACGAATTGCCCGCGTTGCCGCCGAACGCATAGCCAGCGGCAAAATAGAAGCCGTTGTATTTCGCCTGATACTGCACCTGATTGCTGGTCCAGATACCACCGGTCATGGTCACTTCCGGCTGGAAGCTGAAATCGTACGGAATCCAAAGATTGCTGCCGTATCCGCCGATGGTGATGCCCTCGATCATCACGTTGTACTGACGGCCGAGGATCACCTGACCATACGCGTCTGAGCGCACGCCCACTTGCGCCTCATTGAAGAACGGCATGTTGGGATCGCTTTGACCGCTATTTATGTAGAAACGGTTTTCGAGCTTGAAGAAAGTAGACCAGCCACCGCCCAGGTCCTCGACGCCTCTTATGCCCCAGCGGCTTTCGGTCGTGCCGCCGTTGCCGAGCGCGAGCTTCGAATCTCCGGCGCTGTTTACGTGGGTGAGATACCGCACGCTTTCGTCGACCACACCGTAGAGCGTCACGCTGGATTGCGCGTGCGCCATCTGACATGCCAACGCTGCGGGCACCACTGCAATCCCCCACCGGCTTGCGTTCTTCATATCGTTTCCTGTACAGATTCCCGTTTTTCGCGGATATTTCGACACCGCCGCGCTTGATGCAAAGTACCGGCACGCTGCTCATCTGGACCGCACAAATCGGCAGGTACGGAGCAGAGTCCGCCTCGGAGCCTTGTATGGCGGCCCTGCCGGCTGCGCGAATAAGCTGACAAAATGCGTTTGGCTGAACCTTAGCGCGAATCTGAAGCCGCAAGAAAATAGACTGACGTAAGTGTTGTTAAGTCATCGAAGTGCTTGCAGCTTGTAAGAAGCACGCGTAGGCCGTGGGGTCATCGCATTGCGGCTCGAACGGTTTTGATATCGTATGACCTATGATCGCGACTCGACACCCCTCATGAGCACCACTGCCCTGCCCGTGCGCCGCGCGCCAGATAGCTTTGCCATCCTGCTGATGATCGGCTTGTGCGCGATCTGGGGACTCCAGCAAGTCGCGATCAAGAGCACCAACGCGGCGCTGCCGCCGGTATTCCAGGCCGGCTTGCGCTCGGCAATCGCAGCCGTGCTGGTATGGGGCTGGGCGCGCTCGCGCGGCACCCCGCTCTTTCGCGACGACGGCACGTTGGCTGCGGGCTTGCTCGCGGGTGTGTTGTTCGCGGGGGAGTTTGTCTGCATTTTTCTCGGCCTGACGCTGACCAGCGCTTCGCGCATGGCGGTCTTTCTGTACACCGCGCCCTGCTTCACGGCGCTCGGGCTGCACTGGTTCGTCGACGGCGAGCGGATGCGGCGCATTCATTGGCTCGGCATCCTGGTGGCGTTTGCAGGTATGGCGCTGGCATTCGCGGACGGCTTCCTGCACGGCCAAGGCGCACAGGGTGCGACGCTGAAGGGCGCCGCCGGCGACGCGCTCGGGGTGCTGGCCGGCATCGCGTGGGCCGCGACCACCGTGGTGGTGCGCGCCACGCGCCTCGCCCATTCGAGCGCCAGCAAGACGCTCTTCTATCAATTGACGGTGTCGGCGGTGGTGCTGATCGCGCTCGCAGTGGGGCTAGGCCAGACACGCGTGGACACCGTCACGCCGCTGGCGCTAGTGAGCCTCGCGTATCAGGCGGTGATCGTGGCGTTCGTCAGCTATCTGGTGTGGTTCTGGCTGTTGACGCGCTACATCGCGTCGCGCCTGTCGGTGTTCTCGTTCTTGACGCCGTTGTTCGGCGTGACCTTCGGCGTATTGCTGCTCGGCGAATCGTTCAGCCTGCGCTTTCTGATGGCGGCCGTGCTGGTACTGACCGGCATCGCGCTGGTCAATGCGCCCGGGAAACCTCGGGCACGTTAGCAACGTGGTGGCATGTCGAGGCATGCCACCACGGATGGTGGCGCGCCTCTTTCAAGCTTGTGCTGCGCCGTTCAGCTCTCGCCGTTGCCGGCGGCCGCGGCGCCGCGCGCCGGCGAAGCCGCCACGATCTGCGCCACTTGCACATATTCGGCTACCGGCACATCCTCGGCGCGGCGTTGCAGATCGAAGCCCAGCGCCTCGAAATCCACCGAGTCACGATACGCGGCCAACGTGTTGCGCAGCATCTTGCGCCGCTGCGAGAAGGCTGCCGTCACCACTTCGCCGAGCACGCGTTCGTCGACGGCCGGCAATTCATGCAGCTCGTAGGGAATCATCCGCACGATCGCCGAATCGACCTTCGGCGGCGGGTTGAATGCCTCGGGCGGCACGTCGAGTTGCTTGTCGATCACGTAGCGGTATTGCAGCATCACCGAGAGGCGGCTGAACGCCTTGGTGCCCGGCTCGGCCACCATGCGCTCGACAACTTCGTTCTGCAGCATGAAGTGCTGATCGATCACGCGATGCGCGAACGCGGTCAGATGAAACAGCAATGGGCTCGAAATGTTGTACGGCAGATTGCCGACAATGCGCAGCGACGCCTTCTCGCCAGGTGCCGCCAGCGTGCCGAAGTCGAACGCGAGCGCATCGCCCGCATGCAACTCGAGCAGGTCGCCGAATTTTGTCTTGAGGCGGCCGATCAGATCGCGATCCAGTTCCACCGCGTGCAACGGCGCCTCCGGCGTCGCCAGACGCTCGATCAGCGGTTCGGTGAGCGCGCCGAGGCCCGGCCCGATCTCGACCATGCGCTCGCCGCGCTGCGGCCGGATCACGTCGACGATCGAATCGATCACGCCCATATCGACCAGAAAATTCTGTCCGAAACGCTTGCGCGCGATATGGCCTTGGTGCCGGCCCTGTTGCTGTCTGCTGGTGGACATCGAAGAAACGCTAAGAAAGAAAACTGCTTAAAAAGGAGCAAGCGGAACAGCTCGCAATCATGGGAAACGCTGACGAAGCCGTACGCCCTGGCGGCTGTTGCGGCCTGCCCGGCAATGCTACGCCATCGAGGCCGCTGGATCAGCCCGTTCGGCGGTGATAGGCGATCGACACGGCAGTATCAGCCCGTTCGGTGGTGCTGCTCCATCGACTCGACAGTATCAACCCGCGCGGCCGTGCTAGGCCATCGACACCGCCGTATCAACCCGCGCGGCGGTGCTGCGCCATCGAAACCGCAGTATCGATCGCGGCGATCAGACTGCCCGCGTCGGCACGGCCGGTGCCGGCCAGATCGAGCGCGGTGCCATGATCGACCGAGGTGCGGATGATCGGCAAGCCGAGCGTGACGTTGATGCCTTCGCCGAACGTCGCGTATTTCAAGACCGGCAAGCCCTGGTCGTGGAACATGGCCAGCACGCAGTCGGCCTGTTCCAGATAACGCGGCTGGAACAAGGTGTCGGCCGGATAGGGGCCGGGCGCGTCGATGCCTTGCGCGTTCGCGAGCTTCAGCGCCGGTGCAATCACGTCGATCTCCTCGCGGCCCAGATAACCGTTTTCGCCCGCATGCGGGTTCAAGCCCGTGACGAGAATGCGCGGCGCGGGCAAACCAAAATGGTGGCGTAGATCGTGATCGATGATGCGCAACGTCTCGACGATCCCTTCGACCGTCAGCGCGGCGGAGACGTCTTTGAGCGGCAGATGCGTGGTAGCAAGTGCAACGCGCAACGGACGCTTGCCGGTGCCGGCCAGCATCATCACCACGCGCGGTGTGTGCGTGCGCTCGGCGAGATATTCCGTGTGGCCGGTGAACGGTACGCCGGCATCGTTGATGGTGCTTTTTTGCAGCGGCGCGGTAACGATCGCGTCGAACGTGCCGGCCACGGCGCCGTCGATCGCGCTGTCGAGCAGATCGAGCACGTAGCGACCGTTGGCGGCGTCCAGCTTGCCAGCCAGCGAGGGCGCGCCGAGCGGCCGATGCTGTACCCGCACGCGCTTGCCGTCGGCCACCAGCGCAGCCCAATCGACGCCGACCGCGCGCGCGCGTTCCGTCAGCAGATCCGCATCGCCCAGCACGGTGAACTGCGCGCCGGGCCAATGCGCCGCCGCGCCCGCCAGCGCCTGCGCGGTCAGCTCTGGGCCGACGCCGGCAGGCTCGCCGGTCGTGATCGCGATCTGCAACGGAAGGCTGGTGGACTGCGCGGCGCTTGTCATGATGGTTATTGCGTGGTGGTCAGCGTGGGCTTCACTTCCACGTAGGCGGTGTCGCGCAATTCGCGCAGCCAGTCGGCGTAGGCCTGTTCCGCCTTGCGCTGACCGATCGCCTGACGCGCCAGATCCATCTGCTGCGAAACCGAGCCTTCCGATTCGCGGCGGCCCAGCACCTGAATCAGGTGATAGCCGTATTCGCTGCGCACCGGGTCGCTGATCTGACCGTCCTGCAGGCTGTTCATGGCGCGCTCGAATTCCGGCACCGTCTCGCCGGGGCTGATCCAGCCGAGGTCACCGCCTTGCGACGACGAACCGTCTTGCGAGTAGGTGTGCGCGAACTTCGCGAAGTCGCCGCCCGCGGCGATCTGGCTCTTGATGTCGAGCAGTCTCTCACGCGCTTGCGGCTCGGACATGCCGTCGCCGACGCGCAGCAGAATGTGGCGAACGTGCGTCTGCACGAGCTTCGGTGCATCGGAACTGGTGCCCTGGCCCGCGCGACGATCGACGAGGCGCACGATTTCGAAGCCGTCGTTGGTGCGGATCAGATCCGGATTGACCTCGCCCGGGCGCAGCGCCGAAGCGGCCTTGACGAACTCAGGCGGCAGCTTTGACGGCGGCAGAAAACCCGTATCGCCGCCTTTGGACGCATCCGGTGCTTGCGAATTCGACTTCGCCAGCTTTTCGAAATTGGCGCCGCCCTTGGCTTCGGTGAGCAGGGCCTGAGCTTTTTGCTGCGCGGCTTCGATGTCGGTTTCCGAAGCATTCAACGGCGCCTTCACCAAAATATGCTGCAGGTGCAGATCGCTCGTCAGGCCGGCATTCGGGCCACGCTGGCTGGCGATATAGTTCGCCACCTCGGCGTCCGACACGGTGACCTTGCTGTCCACTTCCTTCTCACGCAGACGCGAGAGCGTGAGCTCGGTCCGCGCGTCGCTCGTGAAGGTGGTCCAGGGCACCCCTTGCGCCTCGATACGCGCGCGGTAAATCTCGAG
Source organism: Paraburkholderia sp. RL17-337-BIB-A (assembly GCF_046025895.1). Taxonomy (NCBI): domain Bacteria; kingdom Pseudomonadati; phylum Pseudomonadota; class Betaproteobacteria; order Burkholderiales; family Burkholderiaceae; genus Paraburkholderia; species Paraburkholderia sp. RL17-337-BIB-A. The sequence goes on from NZ_JARESY010000001.1 coordinate 3,967,751, forward strand.
CGTCATGTTGTTCGCCTGCGCGAGCCGCTCGAGGGTTTTTTGCACGGCGGCGTCGTCGATGGTGATGCCGTCTTCTTTCGCCTTCTGCAACTGGATGCGTTCCAGCACCATCTGGTTGAGCACCTGCTGACGCAACTGGTCCATCGGCGGGACTGGCGCGTTCTGCTGGTTCAGCCGGCGCGTGATCAGGCCGATCCGCTCGTCGAGCTCGCGCCGCGTGATGACACCGTTGTTGACCACCGCGGCAATGGTGTCGACCGTCTGGCCACCATTGCCGGACGACAGCGCCTGCGCCTGAACCGGCGCAACCGACAGGAAAGACGCCACGGCGACAAGACCGGCCGCAAGCGTTGCCAAGCGAAGCTTTTTCATGATTGCCACAGATACTCCAATGATGTCGGGCGCGCCTGGCCCGTCTTTTCGCATTCTATGAATGAGCGTGCGAGGGTCATTCGTAATTGGTGAAACGCGCTTCCGGCGGCGGCGGTGGCGGCAACGGCGTATAGCCCGCCACGCTGGAGCGGAAGGCGGAAATCAGCCCGTTGTCGACGCTCGACAAGCCCTTGAGCGTCAACTGCGCGAGAAACCGCGTGCCCGTCTGCTGCTGGGCCGACGTGTTCACCCCGTTCGCGTAGCGCTGAATCCCGGCGCCGAGCGTCCAGCAGTCGGCGTCGTATTGCAGGCCGATCAGACCATCGACGATCCGATGCCCGTCCAGGTCGTAGTTGAAACGGCCGACCCCGTACACCCGGTGTGTCAGCGGCCATTGCCCCGAGATCAGCACCTGATTGATCGGCTGATTGCCCAGCGTGGTGTTCGCGCGGGTGTAGCGATACCCGACATTGATCACCTTGCCGGTGGCCGGACTGAACCCGAAGCCCACGCTCGTCTGCACCAACTGGTTGTTGTCGGCATTATATTGGAACGCCGTTTCCGAAGCGAAACCGGCGCCGAGCTTGAGCGACGCCCCCAGGATCAGATCCGAATGCGTGGCCTGCGTGCTGGTCTGACTCGAATCCAGCGTGACGCGCTGGTCCTGGAAGTAGTACTGCTGCGCGATCACGAAGCGCGCACGTTCGTCGCCGGTGGCCGGGTTGAGGAAGCGCGTGGTGATGGCCGCGGTCAGACGATTCGCGTCGGCGATCCGGTCATTGCCGACGAACGTGTTCGGCGTGAAGATTTCCGCGAGGCCGAAATCGGACTCGGCCGTATCGAACAGCGGCGCGGACGCCTGGTTGCGGTACGGCGTGTAGACGTAGTAAAGCCGCGGTTCCAGCGTCTGGATGTAATCCTGGCCGAAGATCCGCACCGAGCGGTCGAAAATCAGCCCGGTGTCGAAGCTGAGCGTCGGGATCGATTCGGTGAAATTCTTCGGCGTGCCGACCGGTACGTCATCACCGATGTTGCTCAGGTTGTACGACGCGAAGTGCCACTGCACCTTCGGCGTCACGAAGTAACCCGGCCCGACCACCGAATACGACAGGTACGGGTTGAACATCACCCGCTGACCCTGGGTCATGTCTGCGGTGGTGATGCGAAAATTCGAGTAATCGGCTTCCGCGCCGTAGTCGAAGCCACCGACGTTGTACTTCGCGTACTTCACATTCAACTGCGGCTCGCGGCCGTACGGCGCGACGGAGGGCGTCAGCGTCTGCCAGTGCTGCTCGCGCGCGAGCACCGACCACGGGCCGTTGTTATAGGTCAACCCGGCTTCCTGTTGATACAGGAGCTGGGTGCCGTTCATGAACTGATTGACCGACGACGACAGGTCTTCCGGATACGTGTTGTCCGAAACCTTGTTGTAATAGATGTAACCGCCGAACCCGTTGCCGAAGTTCTGGTTGTGCTGGATGTACAGCGCGTAGCGGTTGGTATGCGTCAGGTGGTCGTCCGGCAGGAACTCGCCGGTGATCGAGCCCGAATACGTGGGCGACAGATAACGGAAGGTCGACTGCAGCTGCACACCGCGCTTCGAGATCAGACGCGGCGTGACCGTCAGATCGCGATTCGGCGCGATGTTGAAGTAATACGGCACCGACAGTTCGAAACCATTCGACGAACTGAGCGAGAACGTGGGCGGCAAGATCCCGCTGCGCCGTTCGCCCGACAACGGGAACGACATCCACGGCGACGCGAATATCGGCACGCCCTGGAAGAACAACACGCTGTTGTACGCGACGCCTTCGTCCGCGCCGGTGTCGAAATCGAACTCGCTGCCCTTGATGTACCAGGCCGGATTGTCCGTGCACGAGCACGCCGTGTACGTGCCCTTCGTGAACACCGAGCGCTCGTTGTCGAGCAGATCGACGCGTTCCGCGCTGCCCGAGCCACCCGTCACGTTGAACTGATACTTCGGCGAGGACATGAAGCCTTCGCTCGAGTCCACCCGCATATGCGCTTCCGGGCCGGCAAACGTGGCGCCGTTGTTGTTCAGGTGAACCTGGCCATATGCGTCGGCCATGTCCGTGTCCTGATCGTAGTGCAGCGCGTCGGCCTTGATCACGAAGGTATTGCGCCGCACTTCGGCCGAGCCCCTGGCGGCCATGTCCTGGTCGGTGGTGCCGCTCGTCGTGTCGCCAAGCACGAAGGTGGCCGCCTTCTGGCCCGACTGCAACGGATGTTCTTCAAGCTGCGGGGCGAGCTGCATGCCCCATGGCGCGTCGATAGGTTGCGGCTGCGCGGCTTCCCCCACCAGCTGGGCGTGCGCAAGCGCGGGCATCAGGCCCGGAACGGCGATCAACGCCGCGACGAGCCGCCTTTTGCGCGGCACTACGGCACAAGAGGGAGTCGTTTGGGAAAGCTGTCTAGGCGGCATGTATCGATTGGCGAATCGGCCCGTCCGTCAGCTTCTGCAGTCACGATCCACCGCCTGCACACCCCGACCGTGACAGTCGGCTGCACATCAATATTTACAATCTGTAGAACGATGAGGCGGGCGGTAAAGCGGAACACGCGAAAGCTGGCGTGAGTCGCGTCAAAAAAGTCGTGGGGTATTATATGGCAAGACGTTGCCCCTCAGAATTTGCCGCCGGTTTTCATGACGCTGCCCCCTGCCAAAGACCCTACCCCAGCTTCCTCCGACAGCCGCCTCGACCTGCTCAAGGCCTGGCTGAACGCCCATGCAGCGCGCTATGCGCTCGAACTGGACACGCTTGCGCCGGCTTCGTCCGACGCCAGTTTTCGCCGCTATTTCCGGCTTGCCGGTAAGGCGGCGGAAGGCGAAAGCGCCGGCACCCTGATCGCCGTCGATGCGCCGCCGCCCGAAAAGTGCCGCGAATTCGTGCAAATCGCGCAATTACTCGACGCCGCCAACGTGCATGTGCCGCGTGTGCTCGAGGTCGACGTCGACGCCGGGTTCATGCTCGTCACCGATCTGGGTACCGATTCGTACCTCGGCGCGCTGACTGAAGCGCAAAGCGGCGATGACCCGCGCCGCGCCCGCACGCTGATGCGCGACGCGCTCGACGCGCTGATCCGCTGGCAGCTCACGTCGCGCGAAGGCGTGCTGCCGCCGTTCGACGAAGCCTTCCTGCGCCGCGAGATGGAGTTGATGCCGGAGTGGTTCATCGGCCGCCATCTGGGCCGTGAGATCGACGACAAGACCCGCGGGCTGCTCGATCGCACCTTCGCGCTGCTGATCGCGAGCGCCCGGGCGCAGCCGCAAGTGTTCATGCTGCGCGATTTCATGCCGCGCAATCTGATGATCGCCGGCGCACCGAATCCAGTGAATCCCGGCGTGCTGGACTTCCAGGACGCGGTGGTCGGCCCGATCACTTACGACGTCGCCTCGTTGTTGCGCGACGCGTTCCTCGGCTGGGACGAAGAGTTCGAACTGGATTGCTTTGTGTACTACTGGGAGCGCGCGAAAAAAGCGGGCCTGCCGGTCGACCCGGATTTCGGCGAGTTCTACCGCCAGCTCGAATGGATGGGCCTGCAACGGCACATCAAGGTGCTCGGGCTCTTCTGCCGGATCAACTACCGCGACAGCAAACCGCACTACATGAAGGATCTGCCGCGTTTCATCGGCTATGCGCGCAAGGTGGCGGAACGCTATGCGCCGCTGCGCCCGTTCGCGAAGCTGCTCGACGAACTCGAAGGCCGCGCCAATGAAGTCGGCTACACGTTCTGACCGATGACGATGTCTCTGAAGAAAGCGATGATTTTCGCGGCGGGCCGCGGCGAGCGCATGCGTCCGTTGACCGACACGTGCCCGAAGCCTTTGCTCGAAGTGGGCGGCAAGCCGTTGATCGTGTGGCAGATCGAACGCCTCGCACGCGCCGGTTTTCAAACCATTGTGATCAACCACGCGTGGCTCGGCGAGCGGATCGAAGCCGCGCTCGGCGACGGTTCGCGCTGGAACGTCGAATTGCGCTACTCGGCCGAGCATGAAGCGCTGGAAACCGCGGGCGGTATCGTGCAGGCGTTGCCGCTGCTCGAAGACGAGGGCAACAGCGAAGTGTTCGTCGCCGTGAGCGGCGACGTCTACGCGGATTTCGATTACGCAACGCTAAACACGCGCGCCGAAGCGCTGAAAGCGCTGACCGAGCCCGGCATGCATCTGGTGATGGTGCCGAACCCGGCCTTCCATCCTGGCGGCGACTTCGGTTTGATCGACGGCGTGCTGTCGCTCGATGCACAACCGCGCTTCACGTTCGGCAACATCGGCCTCTACGACACGCGCATGGTGCGCGGTCTGCCGCGCGGTACGCGGCGCGCGCTCTCGCCGCACTACCGCGAGACGATTGCACGCGGCCTCGCGAGCGGCGAGTTGTACGAAGGCCTGTGGGAGAACGTCGGTACGCCGGCGCAACTGCAGGCTTTGGATCAGCGTTTGAGCGCACGCTGATTGCGGGCCGCATAGCGCTGAACGACGCACCGGAATAACACGCGCGGCGCAGCGTGTCATGGTCAAAACTGGGCGGTCAACGCCGATCGCCCAGCAGTGCGTCCCGCCGCCGCTCGCTCAGTGTTTGCTCAGTGCTCGCTATGCACCGTTTCAGCCGACTCCGGCGCCTCTGCGGCACGCTGCTGCTGCAACGCCCACATCTGCGCGAACAGACCGTCTGCGAGCAGCAACTCGGCGTGCGTCCCGCGCTCGACAATGCGCCCCTTGTCCATCACGATGATCTGCTGCGCGTGCACCACCGTCGACAATCGGTGCGCGATGATCAGCGTCGTGCGCTCGCGGGCGATCTGGTCGAGCTCATACTGGATCGCGCGCTCCGAACGCGAATCGAGCGCCGACGTAGCCTCGTCGAACAGCAGGATCGGCGGGTTCTTGAGGATGGTCCGCGCAATCGCCACACGCTGCTTTTCACCGCCGGACAACTTCAGACCGCGCTCGCCGACCGGCGTCTCGTAACCCTTCGGCAAGCCTTCGATGAAGTCGTGAATATGCGCCGCGCGCGCCGCCGCGATCACTTCGTCGCGCGTGGCCGATGGACGGCCATAAGCAATGTTGTAATAGATCGAATCGTTGAATAGCACCGTATCCTGCGGCACGATACCGATCGAAGCCCGCAGCGAATCCTGCGTGACGTCGCGAATATCCTGACCGTCGACGGTGATCGCACCGCCCGTGGCGCGGTCCAGATCGTAGAAGCGGAACATCAGCCGCGCGAGCGTCGATTTGCCCGAACCGCTATGGCCGACCACCGCCGTGGTGCTGCCCGCCGGAATCGTGAAGCTCACGTCGTGCAGAATCTGCCGCGCCGGCTCATACGAAAAGTTCACATGCTCGAAGCGGACCTGCGCACCGCTCACCCGCAACTCGGGCGCGTCAGGCACATCGGGCACTTCCTGGGCCGCGCCGAGCAGCGTGAACATGCGGTCCATATCGGTGAGGCTTTGCTTCAGTTCCCGATACACGACACCGAGAAAATTCAGCGGAATATAGAGCTGCAACATGAAGGTGTTGATCAACACCAGATCGCCGAGCGTGAGGCGGCCGGCCATCACGCCTTCGGTCGCGCGCCACAGAATGAAGACGAGCCCCGTGCCGATGATCGCCTGCTGCCCGAAGTTCAACGCCGACAGCGAGCGCTGCGATTTGATCGCGGCCGTGCGATAGCGTTTGAGGTTTTCGTCGTAACGCGTCGCCTCCCACTCTTCGTTGCCGAAGTATTTGACCGTTTCGTAGTTGAGCAGTGAATCGATTGCGCGCGAATTCGCCTTTGAATCGAGATCGTTCATCGTGCGGCGGAAATGCGTGCGCCACTCGGTGACTTTCACCGTGAACGTGATGTACGTGGCGAGCGCAATAAACGTGACGATCGCGTAATACGCCTCGTATTTGACGACAAAAAAGCCGAGCACGAGACCGACTTCGACCAGCGTCGGCAGGATGCTGTACAGCGAATACGAAATCAGCTGGGTAATGCCGCGCGTGCCTCGCTCGATATCGCGCGACATGCCACCCGTCTGGCGGTCGAGATGGAACCGCAATGACAGTGCATGCAAATGGCGGAACACTTTCAGCGCGAGCTGCCGCACCGCGCTTTCGGTCACCTTCGAAAACAGAATTTCGCGCAGCTCGGTGAAAAGCGAGGTGGACAGCCGCACCACCGCATAGGCGACCACCAGTAGACCGATGCCGCCCAGCAGCACGATGCCGGGCGAATCGTGCGCGCGGCCGAGCGCAGTGAGATGCTGAACCGACGCGAGGCTGTCGACGATCCGCTTCATTACGATCGGCACGCCGAGGTTGGCGACCTTCGCGCCGATCAGGCAGCTCAGCGCGAAGCCGACGCGCCATTTATAGGTGGCGAGGTAAGGCAGCAGCGACAGGATCGTTTGCCAGTCGTTGCGCGGCTGGGTCGAGATCGGTGAAGGTTCGGATGAGGGCGTACGGCGCATGGGATCGGCTGGGGAGAGTGTGAAAGCGACGGAACCGCCATATACAGGTCAGACAGGCACAGGTCAGACGCGCTCCAGCGATGTCCGCGGCGCCCGCCTTCACTGCGGATGGCTTAAGCGCCCTGTCATTGCGGATCAGTCTACCGTATCCCGGAATGTCCGGCTTGTGCCGGTCGCGGTCTTGCCGTGCCCGCTGCCGGACCATTTCCAGAAAGACCTCGGCAACAGCAGTACTTCGCCCCCAACCGTTTGCCCGGCCCCCGTCAACTGCCTTGCGGGGTGAACTTATATTTTTCCGTCTCTATTGCTTTGTAGTCGTATGTGAGGGGATCGCCGACGCGCCCCTTGGTGGCGGCTCTTTTCAGTGCACCTTTTTCATAAAGCACGCTGACAGAGACGCGTCCTCGTGCATCTTTTCGAATCAAAGCAACACTCGTTCCTATCGACGGTATTTTTTCATCGGGTTCAAAATAATTGTTAACGTGGGTTCCTTTCGACCACTCCCATTCCGGACGATTAATACGCGTGTCGTCCTGCGGACGGGCCTTATTGAATTTTCCGTTATAGGTAATCACGGAAAAGGGATAGTCATTTGCCATATCGACCAGATCGTTATTACTGGGTTGCTCCAGTGCCTTCTTTTGCGCATCTGGCTTTAAATGTTCGTGCGCCTCGCGCAGACTGCTCACGCCTTCCCGAGCGGTTTTCCAGTTGGCGTTTGGAGTCGATGTCCCGGTATGGTAAGCATAAAATTTCTGGTTATCCGCAGCGAACATCGCGGTACATCCGCTGAGACTCCCTGTCGTCACCAGAACCGCCCCCTTGGGCGGTATATCCGCAAAGGAGATTTGTACAGCACCCACGCCTTCCCGGCCGTTTTCAAGTTCGATCACATCGATCTGCTCACTCAGCTTGCGCGTGCCTCGTCCCCATTGACCGAAATAACTGTTCGAGTTTGAAGCAAAAGAAGTGACGTCCCGCCCATTGCCCGTTCGCAGAACTTCTTGCGCCGCAGCGGGTGGGATATCCGACGAACTAGCCGGCCTGGACATTTTCATATCCTTGTCGTAACGATAAAAACTAAACCTGGTGTTGTTCTTGCCCGGCGCCTTGAGGTAAATGGCGCCTCTCCCTTCAAGGGGCGCAATATCGCCTTTCCTGACCCGGTTGGCATCGCTATAGAACGCCCCCTGGATTTTCGACTTGATCGTAGAGGGTGGTCCTTTCCGGCTCGTGCCTGGTTGCGGCTCGCTTGTTCCGGCTTGCGGCTCCCCGGCAGGGGGCGTCTTTTTTGGCCGCGCCCCATGCCCGCTTGCGCCGGATCCCCTCGACTCGCCTGGTAATTTCGGGGGCTCGGTTGGACTCAGCGGATAGCCCGTACGGCCATCCGGCAGTCGCTTCGGCGGATTGAAATCCGGACGGTTCGACGGCGCTTTCGCGGGTGCGCCGTCCTCTCGCCTGATGGGTATTTCAGCGCTCTCTCCGGAAGGCAAATCGTTGATACTGAAGACCAGATCGTGCACCTGGTCCAGCGTCAACGGCTTGTTTTCGGACATGGCGGTGAGCACGTCAGCGGAAACAGTAATGACATTCATCACGCCGCCGCCCGGCGTCAACCCGCGAATAGCCACGAGAACCGAATCGATCTGCGCGGTATCTTCCGCGATCGCCTTCCTTTCCTGAGTGGTGATATTCCTGCCATGCATCACGACGTGGTGCACATCACTGACACTCGCGGCGAACGCGCCGATCGGGTGTTTAAGTGCATCCTTGACGGTTTCCAGCACACCTTCCAGCGTGTAATCGGTTCTGACGCGAATGCCCCCCACATATCGGACCTCATCCGGGCCGTTACGGGGCGGCTGCTTCTTTGGCGGCGAAGCTGTCGGGTCGTCTTCAGGTATAGAGCGCTTCACGCGTGCGCCAGCGGAGCGCGCGCTTCGTTCATCGCCGGCGCGCGCCAGATTGTTCGGCTGCGGCTCTTGCCAATGGGAAGCTGCAACACTGCTGGTGATTCTCATCGATAATCTCGCGTCGTCAGATTTCGGAACGTGCGCACTGCTCGTTTTGTCTGGCTCGAGATCGCCATCCGCGGCAGCGCCCCGGATATCCGGAACGAGGCAATCCGCACAGGAACCGCCATCGTGCGCTGATGTTTTTGCGGAGGGTGTTACCCCCGTACTTCGCAGCGCCACTTCACAACGAGATCGTCGAAACAGAAGCAACAGGAACGCGCGCCGCCGATTCCCGGCGGATCATGTGTTACCAGCGGCACGCCGACTGGTAGTGAACCGGCCTGACTCACTGCTTACCGGTACGCGCCCTGCCTAGGCGCTTTCCCGTACAATTCCTGATCTTTTACTGTCGCAGAAGCCGGCTGGCGCCGCTTTCATGGGATGGCCGGCCGTGGTTTCATGCGGGCCGTGCCGCTGTGCCGCGCGGCTGTGCTCCGCAGCCATGCCGTACTGCTGTGTCGCACTGCTGTGTCGTACCGCTGTGTCGTACCGCTGTGTCGTGCAGTCTTCGTGAAATCCCCCGCTTGCTGGTCGAGCCGGCCGAGCCATTACGAATTTCAAGGGTGCCCCGATGACCGATCCTCTTCAACTGCCGCAAAAACCTTGCGCGCTGCGCGTCATGCCGCAACCGTCGGACGCGAATGTCCACGGCGACGTGTTCGGCGGCTGGATCATGGCGCAAGTGGATATCGCCGGTTCGATTCCGGCAAGCCGCCGCGCCAACGGGCGCGTGGCGACCATTGCGGTCAATTCGTTCGTCTTCAAGCAGCCGGTGTTTGTCGGCGATCTGCTGAGTTTTTACGCCGATATCGTCAAGACGGGCAACACGTCGGTGACGGTGGCGGTCGAGGTCTACGCGCAGCGCATGAGCCTGACCGAAGACCTCGTGAAGGTCACCGAAGCGACCCTGACCTATGTCGCGACCGATAGCGACCGGCGCCCGCGTGCGCTGCCGGTGCTGGATTGAGCGGCGGACAATGAATGAAAACGAGGCGCCTGCGCGCCTCGTTTATCTTCATACGTTGTGCTTGGCGGACTGCGTTTGCGCAGGGTGCACTGCCAGGCCGTGCGTGCCGGATTGCGGTCGCGAGGCGGCGGTTGCCACGTTGCGTTTTGCCGGAATCTCCCAGCGCAAACACGACTGAGCCGGCAACCTCCGTCCGGCCCGCAGCCGTTTATTGGCTTGCCGCTGCGCCTATCCCCGCCTTCTTCTGCGCGTTCTGGAGATCAGTCGGGTAGTTCGGATCGTTGCGCGACGGGTTATACCCGTTACTCTCCAACTGCTTCAACTCGGCGTTCTTCTTCGCCCGTCTCTGCTTGGCCGCGGCACTGCGCTCGGCCTTCGTGGTGGCCGTCTTTGAAGCGGGCACGGGTTTGGCAGCATCGGCGTCATCCCCTGCCGGACCACCGCCACCACCACCGCCGCTTTGCGCGAACGCCGGTGCGACCGAAGCCACGCTCAGTACAACCGATGCCAGCAGCACAGCCCATTTCCTTGCAGGTGAAGATGTCATTTTTCTCTCCAGTCGGATTGGCGGATAGTCGACGGCGAAACGCCCATGACAGCGTGCGAGCAGCAAAAAGCGGGCGCAACGCTACGTGAATCGGTGCTTCGTGGTTCCCAGCGAAGTCTGAGATGGGAAACTCGAATATATACGACCGACACTCACGCGGAAACCGCTTTACACGGCGAAAGACCGGACAAATCGTCGATTAATGTCGCCGTTTTGACCTGGCGAACGCCTTACTGGCTTAATACTGCACAAACCCCGTCTGATCGGTTGCCGCAGCGCTTCGCGAGTCTCGCGTAGCGTTGCATCGCCACGGGTTACACCGTCACCGCTTCCCTGCCCACGCCCCCCTGGAACAACTCGGAGATCGCATCCGTCGACAGCGGCCTCGCGAAGTAGAAGCCCTGCATCTCGTCGCATGCACGCTCTTTCAGAAAGTCGAGTTGCGCCGAGGTCTCCACGCCTTCCGCGATCACCTGCAACTCCAGCGAATGCGCGAGCGCGATGATCGCCGAGGTAATCGTTTCATCGTCGCCCGATATGCCGATATCCGACACGAATGAGCGGTCGATCTTCAGCCGGTCCACCGGAAAGCGCTTCAGATAGCTAAGGCTCGAATAGCCGGTGCCGAAGTCGTCGATGGCAAGGCCGATGCCGAGCGCGTGTAGCTCGTTGAGCATCGACACCGCCTCCTCGGCATTGCGCATGATGGTGCTTTCGGTAAGCTCGAGTTCGAGATACTGCGGTTCGAGACCCGTCTCGGCCAGCACCTGTTTGACGAGCTTCGCGATATCGCGCTGCTGAAATACGCGCGCAGACAGATTCACCGAGACCCGCGTCGGCGGCAAGCCTTCGTCCTGCCACGCCTTGTTCTGGCGGCACGCCTCGCGCAACACCCATTCCGACAACGGCCCGATCAAGCCGCTCTCCTCGGCAACCGGAATGAATAACGACGGCAGCACCAACCCGGCTTCCGGATCGCGCCAGCGCACCAGCGCCTCGGTGCCGACGATCTGTCCGCTCTCGATATCCACCTGCGGCTGGTAGTACAGCAGGAACTCGTTGTCGCGCAAGGCGCGGCGCAAACGCCGCTCGAGATTCAGGCGCGCGCCCGCGCTCGCATTCATCTCCGGCTGGTAGAACTGGAAAGTATTGCGGCCCATGTCCTTCGCGCGATACATCGCGAGGTCGGCTTTTTTCATCAGCGTTTCCGCGTCTTCGCCGTCCTGCGGAAAGAGGCTCGCGCCCATGCTGCAGCCGACATACAACTCGGTGCCGTCGAGCCATACCGGCTCGGAAATCGACGCACGCACGCGCTCCATCCACGCGATCAGCGATTGCTCGTCGACGGTATCGGTCATCACGACCACGAACTCGTCGCCGCCGTGCCGCGCGACCGTGTCGCTGGTTCGCGAGCAGCGCGCGAGCCGCTCGGCCACCACACTCAGCAAGCGGTCGCCGACACTATGACCGAGGGTATCGTTGACGTTCTTGAAGCCGTCCAGATCGATGAACACAACCGCGACGCCCTTGTGATGCCGCTGCGCCACAATCAACGCATGCTGCAGGCGATCGCGCAGCAGATTGCGATTCGGCAGCCGCGTGAGACTGTCGTAATTGGCCTGATACTCGAGCTGTTCCTGATAGCGGATCAGATCGGTCACGTCGTTGATCACGCCGATGTGGTGCGTGATCACGCCTTCCGCGTTCGGCACCGGAGCGATGAACAGTTGATTCCAGAACAGCGCGCCGTCCTTGCGATAGTTGCGCAGCACGGCGCTCACCTCACGGTTCGCAGAGAGCGCCTGACGGATCAACGCGACGCCTTCCTGGTCGCGGTCATCGCGCTGCAGTACGCGGCAATCGTGGCCGATCACTTCGGCGGGGTCGTAACCGGTGATGCGCATGAACGCGGGGTTCACGTATTCGATCAGATTGCCCGCCGGCGACGGCGCGGTAATCAGAATCGCGTTGACGCTGGCATCGAGCGCGCGGCTTTGCAGACGCAAAGCCAGATCGGAGCGCTTGCGCTCGGTGATGTCCGTATAGGATCCGAGCACGCCGATCACGCGGCCGTCGCTGTCGGTGAACGGCAGCTTGCTCGTGACCATGGTGCGGTGCACGCCGTCGATCAGCACATCGACCTCGAAGTTCATCTTCGGCACGCCGGTCGTCACCACCTCCCTATCGTGCTCGTTCAGCAGCTCGGCGTAAGCGCGCCACGGCATCTCGCTGTCGCTCTTGCCGACTACCTGCTCAGAGTAAGAGAGTCCCGCATCGCGCGCGAACGCCATGTTGCAGCCGAGATAGCGCGACTCCTGATCCTTCCAGAAAATCCGCTGCGGAATGTTGTCGATCACCGTTTCGAGCATCTGGTTCGAACGCTGCGCTTCGGCTTCGGCGTTGATCTGCTCGGTGACGTCATCGGCCAGCACGAAGAAAGCGGCGCGGCCCATGAAGCTGAGCGAGTGATACGAAATGTCGGCGCTGATCATTGAACCGTCCTTGCGCCGGTGATGCCAGATACCCGCCATCGTGCGGCCCTGTTGCAAGACATCGCTGCGCTGCAGGTGCGATTCGAGCCGCGCAATTTCGCCATTCGGCCGGATCGCCCGAATCGTCATGCCGAGAAATTCGCTTTCCGAGTAGCCGTATTGCTGGATCGCGGCCGCGTTGACCGCGAGAAAGCGCAGCGTCTCGCTGTCGAAAATGTACATCGGCACCGGATGATCATCGAACAGGCCGCGAAAACGCTCGTCGTTGCGGCCGAGCGCGTGGACGGTACGCAGCTTCTCGCGCGCGCTGCTTTCGCGGGCGCCGAACGTGAAGATCAGGAGCGTAGCGCCGCCCAGCATCGTCACGAGCAGCAGAAACATGGCGCGTTGGGTCTCGCTGGTAGAAGCCGCGACCGACGCCTGCAACGCCTGGTCCTCCTGCTGGCGCAACGCCGCGAGACCGGCTTCCACACGGCCGAGACCCAGCCCGAGTTGCGTATAGGTCGACGCCGCCCACACGCGCGATTCGTCCGGCGCGGCGTTGGCGCTCTTCAACAGCGCATCGGCGATATCGTGCTGCAGCGCGTGACTGTCCGCGCTTAGCCTGGCGAGCGTGTCGAGCATGGCGGGTTCGTCGGTGATTTCGTTGCGCAAATCCCGCTCAAGACCCGCCAGCACGGGCGCCATGGCGGCGACCTCGTTCACCGGCACGGCCTGACCCGTCGCTTCGAAATGGCCGAGCGCCGCCAGCCCGCCGTCGAGCGCCGTATGGTAGGCGTCGAGATGCTGACGCACGCTCGTCGAACGCAGCATGCGCGCGTCAGCGTCGCGCTGGCCGCAAATCTGCGTATAGGCGACGCACGCGTTCGCGCCGACCGCCGCGGCGACGACCGCCAGATTGATCAGCAGCCGCTTCGATAAAAAAGGAGTCATGGGTTCCGAACGTCAATCGTTCCGAGGGCGGGAGCGCGGGGTCGCTTGCGGTGCGTCGGGTCGCATCGAGTCTTTTTACGCGCCAACCCATGGATAACGGCAGGATTCGGAACAGATTGAGGGCGAGGGATGAAAAAATCGCAGGGTGCCTGCGCGGCTTCTCACCGCGCGTGAATGTTCGGCGGCCGTTTTGGGGCTGATGGCGGCGGGTTCGTAGTTTCGGGCGGCAAGGTATAACCGGCCGGACCTGGCCGGCCGCATCTAACCGGCCACGTCTAGCGGCAGCGCCCAGGCGGCCGCACCGAGCTGGCCGCGCCTAGCCGGCCGCACCTAGCCGGCCGCACCAAATTCCTTCATCGCGGGGACGAAGTCGTGGTTGCTGTCCGGCTTGCGCGACAATTTGGCGAGGACGTAGCGCTTGAACGGGTCGAGTTCGGCCCACTGAGCAACGTCCGGCGTCGGCAGGCCGGCCAGCCCCGCCTGATGCGCGACGCCATCCGGCACGCTATCCGTGCGGCGCCAGGCGGGCGCTTCCTCAGGCGTAAACCACTCCGGCTCGACGTTGGCGTGCGTGCGCAGCATTTCGAACAGCGCATGGTCGAAATTCGGTTCGATTTCCGCGTCCTCTTCGACCGGAAAACGCGCCAGCAGCTTGCGATCCTCGAGCGGTAGCAATTGCCACTGCGCGAGCGTGATGCGCAGCCCGAAGCGATCAAGATTGAAGCGCACCGACATCGGGATGTAGGTGAAATTCTCCGAAGACGCGACTTCGAAGTTGAACAGAAGCGGTGCTTCGTTGAGTCCCATGACAGTATTCCTCTTTGGTAGCGGGCAGCGCACCAACCCAGCTTGAGGTATTTTAGAACCTTATTCGCGTAATAGCGGCGTGATCTGGCACCGCTTCGCAGCGCCGGGCAACGCTGCAAGCCGCTCAAACGCGCAGCATGACAGGAGTGAAACAGCTTGAACGAACTGGACACAACCGGGCAGCCGGGCACCGTGGAGCGCCACGTACACCGACATCGCGGCGCGGTGGTCGAATCCGTCACCGATCACGTCGGTCAGGAGTGGCCGGTGGCGCTCGTCTTCAACGGCATCTCGCACGCGGTGATGATGTGCACGCCGCGCGATCTGGAAGCGTTCGCGGTCGGTTTTGCGATTTCGGAAGGGATCGTGGAACGCGGCAGCGACATTCAGGACATTGAAGTCGAGCTGCACAACGATGACGAATTGCCGCACGCCGAGGTGCAATTGAAGGTGGTGCAGCAGGCTTTCGTCGCGCTGAAGGAAAAGCGCCGCGCGCTCGCCGGGCGCACCGGCTGTGGCGTATGCGGAATCGAAAGCATCGATCTGCTGGATCTGAAACCGGAGCGCGTGCCCGACACCGGCTTTCTGCAACGGCTCGCGCCGGATGCGATCGCTCGTGCGGCGCGCGAACTGCCGGAACACCAGGCGCTGACGCGTCTGACCGGCGGCCTGCACGCCGCCGCATGGTGCGATGCGGCAGGCGCGATTCGCTACGCGTTCGAGGATGTCGGCCGTCACAACGCGCTCGACAAGCTGATCGGCCAGCTAGTGCTCGATCGCGCGGATACCAAGGAAGGTTTTGTGTTTCTGTCGAGCCGCGCCAGCTACGAGCTGGTGCGCAAGGCGGCGCGTGTCGACGTGCCGATGGTCGCGACGATTTCGGCACCGTCGTCGCTGGCGATTGCGATTGCCCGCAAGGCCGGCGTCCGGCTGGTCAGCTTCTGCCGCGAAACCAGCTACGTCGACTACGACACCTTGCAGTCGACGCAGCTTTGAGGCGCTGCGTCCGGGGCGTCTGGGGTGCGTTCAAGCGTCTGATTTACCCTCAGGCGTCTGACGCGCCCTCACGCGCTTGACGCACCCTCACGCGCTTGACGCACCCTCAGGCGCCTCCGCGCTGCCGCTCAGTCGAACTGCCGGAAATCCGGCTTGCGCTTCTCGAAGAACGCCTTGAACGCCTCGCGCGCTTCCGGCGCGAGCAGCATCTTGCCGAAGTGCACCGCTTCCTCTGTCATTTGCGTGTGCAGTTCCTGGTGGCTCGCGCGCTTCATCAGACTCTTCGTCACGCGCAACGACGAGGCCGGCAACGCCGCCAGCTTCGCCGCTTGCGCTGCCGCGAACGCATCGACTTCGGCGGCGGGCAGTACACGATTCACGAAGCCCATGCGGTGTGCTTCGGCGGCATCGAAGGCTTCGCCTAGCAGCAGCTTTTCCGCTGCCGCCTGATAGCCCGCCACACGTTGCAACAGCAAACTCGACGCCGCTTCCGGACACAGCCCGAGTTGCGTAAACGGCAGCGAAAAACTCGCCGTATCCGCCGCATAAACCAGATCGCAATGCAGCAGCAGCGTCGTGCCGATGCCGACCGCCGGCCCCGCCACCGCCACCACCACCGGCTTCTCCGCCGAGCTGATCGCACGCAGGAACTGGAACACCGGCGCGATTTCGCCCATCGGCGGGGTCTTCATGAAATCTTCGAGATCGTTGCCGGCGCTGAAGATGCCGGCAGTGCCGCGAATCAGAATCGCCCGGATCGACGTGTCGCCCTGTGCTTCGACCAGCGCGTCAGCCATCGTCTGATACATCGCGGCCGTGATCGCGTTTTTCCTGTCGGGCCGGTTGAAGGCAATCGTCAGCACGCCGTCGGCGCGCTCGACCAGAATATCCATTGTCATCTCCTCGTACTCCTCTTTGCTGCTGAATGGACAAAACGGTTCGCAAGCCAGGCGGCCTGCGAACCGTTTCCGCGGTCCTTAGCTGACCATTGCGGCAATCACGGCGAGGATCGCTCCAGCGACTGCCGCGGGGACCAGGGCAACCACGATCACAAACGCTCGATGATGCCCGCCGCGCCCATGCCGGTGCCGACGCACATCGTCACCATGCCGTACTTGAAGTTGCGGCGGCGCAGGCCGTGCACCACCGTCGACGCACGAATCGCGCCCGTCGCACCGAGCGGATGGCCAAGAGCGATCGCGCCGCCCAGCGGGTTGATCTTCGACGGATCGAGACCGAGGTCCTGAATCACCGCCAGCGATTGCGCGGCGAACGCTTCGTTCAGCTCGATCCAGTCCATGTCTTCGATCTTCAGGCCGGCGGCCTTCAACGCGGCCGGAATCGCTTCCTTCGGACCGATACCCATGATTTCCGGCGGCACGCCGCGCACGGCGAAGCTGACGAAACGGGCGAGCGGCGTCAGGTTGAATTCCTTCAGCATTTTTTCCGACACGACGATCAGCGCGCCCGCGCCGTCCGACGTTTGCGAGCTGTTGCCGGCGGTCACCGAACCCTTGTTGGCGAACACGGTGCGCAGTTTGGCGAGGCCTTCCATCGAGGTGTCGCCACGCGGACCTTCGTCCAGCGAGACTTCGCGCGTCTTCACCTTCACTTCGCCGGTGGCGAGATCGGGGAAACGCTCGGTGATCGTGTAGGCGGCGATTTCGTCGTTGAACTCGCCGGCTTGCTGCGCGGCGATCGCGCGGCGATGCGATTCGACCGAGAACGCGTCTTGCGCTTCGCGGCTGATCTTCCAGCGATTCGCGACCTTCTCTGCCGTCAGGCCCATGCCGTAGGCGATGCCGATGTCTTCATTGCGATCGAAGATGTGCGGCGACATCGACGGCTTGTTGCCCATCATCGGCACCATGCTCATCGATTCGCAGCCGCCGGCGATCATCGCGTCCGATTCGCCGACGCGGATTCGGTCCGCCGCCATCGCCAGCGCGGTGAGGCCTGACGCGCAGAAGCGGTTCACCGTCACGCCGCCGACCGAGTTCGGCAGGCCTGCCAGCAGCGCGCCCATGCGCGCGACGTTCAGGCCTTGTTCCGCTTCCGGAATCGCGCAGCCGATGATGGCGTCTTCGATCACCTTCGTATCGAGGCCGGGCACTTGCGCCACGGCCGACTTGATCGCATGCACCAGCAGTTCGTCCGGGCGCGTGTTCTTGAACATCCCGCGCGGCGCCTTACCGATCGGCGTGCGGCTCGCGGCGACGATGTATGCGTCTTGCAATTGCTTTGCCATTTGAAGCTCCTCGCTTAGTTCCGCACCGGCTTGCCGGTTTGCAGCATGCCCATGATCCGTTCCTGCGTCTTTTGCGTGCCGAGCAGATCGACGAACGCACGACGCTCGAGTTTCAGCAGCCATTCTTCGTCGACCAGACTGCCGGCTTCCACGTCACCGCCGCACACCGCTTCCGCGATGCGGCTGGCGATCAGAAAATCGTGCTCGCTAATGAAACGGCCGTCGCGCATGTTGACGAGCGATGCCTTGATGGTCGCAATCGCCGAGCGGCCCGCCACCGGCACTTGCGTGACACGCAGCGGCGGACGGTAGCCCGCTGCCGACAACGCACGCGCTTCCTTCTTCGCGACGTCGAGCAGTTCGAACACGTTGAACACGATCGTGTCCGACGGCTTCAGGTAGCCCATTGCGCGGGCGTCGAGTGCGGACGCCGAGACTTTCGCCATCGCCGCGTTTTCGAACGACTTCTGCACGAACTTCAGCAGATCGTTGGTCGCGCCGACTTGCGTTGCCGCTTCCGCCGCGCGCAATGCCGCTTCTTTCAGACCGCCGCCCGCGGGCACGAGACCCACGCCGACTTCGACCAGACCGATATAGCTTTCGATGTGCGCGACACGCTTGGCGCTGTGCAGCGCCAGTTCACAGCCGCCGCCGAGCGCGATGCCCGACACCGCCGAGATGACCGGCACGCTCGCGTACTTCACGCGCAGCATGCCTTGCTGGAATTTCTGCACGAACGGCTCGATACCCTTCGCGCCGCCCATCATGAAGGCAGGCATGGCCTCTTCCAGGTTCGCGCCCGCGGAGAACGGGCCGCCCGGCGTGCCGAGTTTCAGCGACGTAGGCTGCCACACGACCAGACCCTTGTATTCTTTCTCGGCGAGTTCGATGGCTTGCGTCAACCCGTCGATCACCGACGGCCCGATCGTGTTCATCTTGCTCTTGAACGACACGATCAGGACGTCGTTCTCGCCTGCACGGTCGTCGACCCAGGCGCGCACGGCATCGGTTTCGAACAGCGTCTTGCCGTAGGTCTTCGGGTCAGCCAAGGTTTCGCCTTCGAGCGGTGCACGGAACACCTGCTTGTCGTAGACGGACAGCGACGAGCGCGGCACAAAAGTCTTCGAAGCCGGCGACCACGAACCTTCGTTCGTATGCACGCCGCCCTTCTCGGCAACCGGACCTTCCAGCACCCACGACGGCAGTGGCACGTTCGAGAGCGCCTTGCCTGCCGCGATATCTTCCTGCACCCATTCGGCGACCTGCTTCCAGCCGGCCGTTTGCCAGCCTTCGAACGGACCTTCGTTCCAGCCGAAGCCCCAACGGATGGCCAGATCGACGTCGCGCGCGTTGTCCGCGATCGATTCGAGATGCACGCCGATGTAGTGATACACGTCGCGGAAGATCGACCACAAGAACTGCGCTTGCGGATGCTCCGATTCGCGCAAGAGCTTCAGACGTTCCGCCGGCGGGCGCTTCAGAATGCGGCCAACCAGTTCGTCCGCTTTCGCGCCGCCGTCGACGTACCCGCCCGTCTTCGGGTCGAGCACCTTGATCGCTTTGCCTTCCTTCTTGTAGAAGCCGCCGCCGGTCTTCTGACCGAGCGCGCCCTTCTTCACCAGTTCGGCGAGCACAGCCGGCGTTTCGTAGACCGGGAAGAACGGATCGTTCTTCAGCGTGTCCTGCATCGTCTTGATGACGTGCGCCATCGTATCGAGACCGACTACATCCGCCGTGCGGAACGTTGCCGACTTCGCGCGGCCCAGACGCGAGCCCGTCAGGTCGTCCACTTCATCGAAACGCAGGCCGAACTTCGCGGCTTCGGTAATCACGGCGAGGATCGAGAAAATACCCACGCGGTTGGCGATGAAGTTCGGCGTGTCTTTCGCCCGCACGACGCCCTTGCCGACCACGCTCGTCAGGAACGATTCGAGTTGATCGAGAATTTCCGGACGCGTGGTCGCGGTCGGGATCAGTTCGACCAGATGCATGTAGCGCGGCGGATTGAAGAAGTGCACGCCGCAGAAGCGCGCCTTCAGTTCATCCGAAAAACCGTTCGACAGTTCGGTGATCGACAGACCCGATGTGTTGGTCGCGAAGATCGCATTCGCTGCGATGTGCGGCGACACTTTCTTGTACAGGTCGTGCTTCCAGTCCATGCGTTCGGCGATCGCTTCGATCACGAGGTCGCACTCGGCGAGCTTCTCGATGTCGTCGTCGTAATTGGCGGGCTGGATGTACTGCGCGTCGTCCTTCACGCCAAACGGCGCGGGCGACAGCTTCTTCAGATTCTCGATCGCCTTCAGGGCGATGGCGTTCTTCGGGCCTTCCCTGGCGGGCAGGTCGAACAGCAGCACGGGCACCTTGGCGTTGATCAGGTGCGCGGCTATCTGCGCGCCCATCACGCCGGCGCCGAGCACGGCTACCTTGCGAATGATCAGATTGCTCACGTCGTTCCTCCGGGGAGTTATGCGGTGTCGCGAAGATGTCTCTTATGCTTCGCGATGTGTGACCAGGCGGCGCACCGCGCGTGGTGAAACGCGCGGCGCTTGTCTTGATGTGCGCTTAGAACAGCGCTTCGTCGACTTCCATCATCGACTTCGAACCCGCGCGCGCCTGACGGATCGTCATCGCCGTTTCCGGCAGCAGCTTCGCGAAGTAGAAGCGTGCGGTAGCGAGCTTCGCCTTGTAGAACGGATCGCCCGATGCTTCGTTGTCCAGCGCGATACGTGCCATGCGCGCCCAGAAGTACGAGAACACCAGGTGGCCGACGGTGCGCAGGTACGGCACGGCCGCAGCACCGACTTCGTCCGGGTTCTGCATGGCCTTCATGCCGATTTCCATCGTCAGCTTCTGCACCTTTTCGCCGATGTCGGCGAGCGGGTTGATGAACTCCTGCATCTCCGGCTTCACGCCTTCGGCTTCGACGAAATCCGCCACCAGTTTGCCGAACTTCTTCATCTTGGCGCCCATGTCGCCGAGGATCTTGCGGCCCAGCAGATCGAGCGCCTGAATTGCGTTGGTGCCTTCGTAGATCATGTTGATACGCGCGTCGCGCACGTATTGCTCCATGCCCCACTCGGCGATGAAACCGTGGCCGCCGTAAATCTGCATTGCGTGGTTGGTGCTCTCGAACGCGTTGTCCGAGAGGAATGCTTTCAGGATCGGCGTGAGCAGCGCGACCAGATCCGCGGCTTCTTTACGCACCGATTCGTCGGCGTGGGACAGTTCCTTGTCGATGTGTAGCGCGGACCAGTACGAGAACGCACGCGCGCCTTCTGCGTAGGCCTTTTGCGTGAGCAGCATGCGGCGCACGTCCGGGTGAACGATGATCGGGTCAGCGGCTTTTTCCGGCGCCTTCGGGCCGCTCAGCGAACGCATTTGCAGACGCTCTTTCGCATACACCAGCGAGTTCTGATAGCCGATTTCAGTCAGGCCCAGGCTCTGCATGCCAACACCCAGGCGCGCGGCGTTCATCATCACGAACATGGCGTTCAAGCCCTTGTTCGGCTCGCCGACCAGCCAGCCCTTCGCGTTGTCGAGATTGATCACGCAGGTGGCGTTGCCGTGAATGCCCATCTTGTGTTCGATGGAGCCGCACTTCACGCCGTTGCGCTCGCCCGGTTCGCCCGCTTCGTTCGGAATGAACTTCGGCACGATGAAGAGAGAAATGCCCTTGGTGCCCTTCGGCGCATCCGGCAGACGCGCAAGCACCAGGTGAACGATGTTCTCCGCGAGATCGTGTTCGCCGCTGGAGATGAAAATCTTCGTGCCGCTGATCGCGTAGGAGCCGTCGCTGTTCGGTTCGGCCTTGCTGCGCAGAATGCCGAGGTCGGTGCCGCAATGCGGTTCGGTCAGACACATCGTGCCGGTCCAGACGCCCGCGACCAGCTTCGGCAGATAACGTTGTTGCAGCTCCGGCGTGCCGTGCGCGTGCAGGCATTCATACGCGCCATGCGACAGGCCCGGGTACATCGTCCACGCCTGGTTCGCCGAGTTCAGCATCTCATACAACGCGTTGTTGACGAACGCGGGCAGGCCCTGGCCACCGTAGTCCGGATCGCAACCGAGCGCCGGCCAGCCGGCTTCCACGTACTGCTTATAGGCTTCCTTGAAGCCCTTCGGCGTGGTCACGACGCCGTCGCCGACGTACGTGCAGCCTTCCTGGTCACCGCTGTGATTGAGCGGGAACAGCACTTCGGAGCAGAACTTGCCAGCCTCTTCGAGCACGGCGTTGATCGTGTCCGCGTCGAGATCCGCGTGCTTCGGCATCTGCTTGATTTCGGCTTCGACGTTAAGCAGCTCGTGCAACACGAATTGCATGTCGCGCAGCGGCGCGGCGTACTGTCCCATGACTCTCTCTCCCAAGTTTGACAAGGAGCCAGGCTGTTAGCTGAGTCCGTGAATCGGATCGATCGGCGCCGCTCAATCTGTTCAGGTTAGGCGGCCCTGCTAACGGCTTTCGCTCTGATACGAAATAATCAGTTTTTCCAGCGCGGCCCACGTCAGACGCACTGCATCCGGCAAGTGCAGGAAGCGCGCGTCGTGATGCAGGCCGAGCGTGAAGCTGTACAGTTCGAACAGCATCAGCTGCGGATCGGTATCGGCGCGCAGATGCCCTTCTTCCATTGCCTGCGAAATCGCCCGGGTGAGCGCCGCGCGCCAGATCGTCACGCTCGACACCAGTTGCTCGCGCACCGGATTGTCCGCACGGTCGTCGTACTCGACGGCACCGCTGATGTAGATGCACCCAGTGGTGACTTCCTGAATGCGTTTCTCGATCCAGCGGGAGATCATCGCGCGCAAGCGCGGCAACCCACGAGGCTCGCGCAAGCTCGGGAAAAACACCTCGTCTTCGAAACGACGGTGATATTCGCGCACGACCTCGACCTGCAAATCCTCGCGCGACCCGAAATGCGCGAACACCCCGCTTTTGCTCATCTGCATGCGCTCGGCGAGGAGCCCAATCGTCAGACCTTCCAGTCCGTCGCGGCTTGCCAGATCGAGTGCTGCTTCGAGAATCGCGGCTCGTGTTTGTTCGCCTTTTCGCATAGCTTTTTACCGTTCTAATGTGACCGAAAGAAAAATCGAACGGCCGTACTATTATTGAGTGCCGCCGTCCGCGAAACAAGGACTTTATTAGAAACCGGTTTCTAACCCGGTTCCAATTCTGCTGCATCCGTCAATCAGAGGAAGGAGATTTTTTAGAGGCGTTTGCCTTCTTTTGCTTCCTTTCATGGACGCCACACCTTTGCGCTTATGTGAGAGTGGAGCGGGCGCTAGTCATAGCCACCCACCGTCAACAGCTTCATCACGGTCCGGTAGGTCGTGTAGGCCAGCCAGTTGAGGGCGCGCTCGCCCGCCGGACGGGCGTCGTAGCGCGCCTCATCGATCCGGCGTGAATCCTTGAACGCGACGAGGATCGCTTCACGCAGCGCGTCGATCGAGGGGTCGTTCACCAGCACGACGTTGGCTTCGTTGTTGAGCATCAGGCTCAACGCATCGAGGTTCGAGGAGCCAACGGTCCCCCAGTTCGAATCCACCACCGCGACTTTGCCGTGGAGCAGGGTTTTCTCGTACTCGGCGATCTGCACGCCTGCTTTGAGCAGGGCGCGATACAGAAACGGCACCGCGTAATCGAGCGCCTTGAACTCCTTGCGCCCGATGATCAGCTTCACCTCGACGCCGCGCCGCGCCGCGAACACCAGCGCCCGTCGCAGCTTGCGGCCCGGCATGAAGTACGGGTTGGCCAGCAGCACTTCGCTGCGCGCCTGGCCGATCGCGGTCAGATACGCTTTTTCGATGGCGCGGCGGTTGATCAGGTTGTCGCGTGCGACGAAGGCCACGCACGGCTGTCCGCCGGCCCAGAGCGCCTCGTTGCGGTTGCGGCGCCGGCGGCGCAAGGTGCCGAGCGACGCCATGACCTTCGGCCCGAGATCGGGCTCGAGGGCCTCGGGCGGCCGATGCCCGAGGCGGATCCGCCGCCATTGCACCTCGAACGCCTGGCGGACATCGGCGACCACCGGCCCATGCAGCTCCACCGCGAAATCCCAGCGCCGGTACGGCAGCTTCTCGCCGTTGTTCTCGTATTCGTCAACGATGTTGATACCGCCGCAATACGCGAACTGATCGTCCACCACCGCGATCTTGCGGTGCGTCCGCGAAAAGCCGAAGCGGCCGAACAGGTGCGGGTTGTAGATGCGATGGTCGATGCCCGCAAGCGGCCATTCGTCGAACATCTGGAGGCGAGCCGTGCCGATGCCGTCGGTGATCACGCGCACCTTCACGCCGCGCGACGCGGCGCGCATCAGCGCGGCGCCGACGGCCTGGCCGGCACTATCGTTACAGAAGATATAGGTTTCGAGAACCACGTCGCTCTGCGCCGCGTCGATGCGTTCGACGAGCGCGGCGAAGAACTCGTCGCCGGAGCGCAACAGCTTGACGTCGTTGCCGCTGGTGAAGCGGTAGCGCTGCCAGTAGCGGCGGCCGAGCAGCGATTGCCGGAGTCGCGCGAAACGGCGCGCGCCGCCGACGCTCACCGGGCACGCTCCCTGGACTGCCCGCCATCCGGGCGCCCGGCGAGCCGCTTCGGCAATTGCAGGATCGCATCCGCATTCGACGATGAAAAGCAGCGCGACGCCGCCTCTTCATACGGCAACCACAGGAACGCGGTGTGTTCGCGCGGCGCGAGCGTCACTTCGAGCTGTTCGGGCACTTCCAGGCTGAACCAATGCTCGGTGTTGTGGATCACGCCTTCGGCATAGCGATGCCGGAACTGCGGGTAGATCTCATATTCGATCGAGTACCGCCAATCGAACAGCGCGCTGTGTGGCACCAGCGCACTGCCGACCACGATGCCGGTTTCCTCGACCACCTCTCGCGCGGCCGTCTCGATGAAGGGTTCGTCGAGCTGGTCTTTCGAGCCCGTCACCGACTGCCAGAAACCTGCATGGTCGGCACGCTCGATCAACAGCACGTCCAGCGCGGGCGTATGGATGACGACGAGTACGGATTGCGGGATCTTCGGCGGTTTCGGCATGGCTTGAAAACTGGGCGCAACGCTTGGCGCGCTACATGTCGGCGAGTGGTCCAATGAGCGGTCGAGACCGGTTGCTGCGACTGTAACGCAAAAAACGAAAAAGGCGCATCGCGCCTTTTTCGTTTGCTTGAAACTGCCGATGTTCCGGCAGCTTTGACCTGCTCGACCCTTCTTACCCCGGCCGGTGCCCTAGGTTGGTACCTTAGACCTTCGGTTCCGGCTGACGCAGACGGATGTGCAACTCGCGCAGCTGGCGCTCGTCCACTTCGCTCGGCGCCTGCGTGAGCAGACACTGCGCGCGTTGCGTCTTCGGGAACGCGATCACGTCGCGGATCGAATCGGCGCCGGCCATCATCGTGATGATGCGGTCCAGACCGAATGCGATACCGCCGTGCGGTGGCGCGCCGTATTGCAGCGCGTCGAGCAGGAAGCCGAACTTGGCTTGCGCTTCTTCCGCGTTGATCTTCAGCGCGCGGAACACCTTGCTCTGCACTTCTTCACGGTGAATACGCACCGAACCGCCGCCGATTTCCCAACCGTTCAGCACCATGTCGTAGGCCTTCGCGAGGCAGCGCGCCGGATCCGTTTCCAGATACTCGAGGTGCTCGTCCTTCGGGCTCGTGAACGGGTGATGCGCGGCGACGTAGCGGTTGTCTTCCTCGTCGTACTCGAACATCGGGAAGTCGATCACCCACAGCGGCTTCCAGCCGCTTTCGACCAGACCGTTGGCCTTGCCGAATTCCGAATGACCGATCTTCAGACGCAGTGCGCCCAGGCTGTCGTTCACCACCTTCGCGCGATCCGCCGCGAAGAAAATGATGTCGCCGTCTTGTGCGCCGGTGCGCTCGATGATCGCCTTGACCGCTTCGTCGTGCAGGTTCTTGACGATCGGGCTTTGCAGACCGTCACGGCCCTTCGCCACTTCGTTGACCTTGATCCATGCCAGGCCCTTCGCGCCATAGATACGCACGAATTCCGTGTAGCTGTCGATGTCGCCACGCGAGAGCTCGCCGCCCTTCGGCACGCGGATCGCCGCGACGCGGCCGTCTTTCGTGTTGGCCGGCGTGCTGAATACCTTGAAGTCGACGTCCTTGACGGCGTCGGTCAGGTCCGTGAATTCGAGCTTCACGCGCAGGTCCGGCTTGTCCGAACCGAAACGGCGCATCGCTTCCGAGTACTCCATGACCGGGAATTTCTCGGCCAGTTCGACGCCGATCGTTTCCTTGAACACGTGACGGATCATCGCTTCGAACAGATCGCGGATTTCCTGTTCCGACAGGAACGAGGTTTCGCAGTCGATCTGCGTGAATTCCGGCTGACGGTCGGCGCGCAGGTCTTCGTCGCGGAAGCACTTGACGATCTGGTAGTAACGGTCGAAGTTAGCGACCATCAGCAGTTGCTTGAACAACTGCGGCGATTGCGGCAGCGCGAAGAACTGGCCCGGGTTGGTACGCGACGGCACGAGGTAGTCGCGCGCGCCTTCCGGCGTGCTCTTGGTGAGCATCGGCGTTTCGATGTCGATGAAGCCCAGCGAGTCCAGGTACTTGCGCACTTCGATCGCGACGCGGTAGCGCAGACGCAGGTTGTGCTGCATCTGCGGACGGCGCAGGTCCAGCACGCGGTGCGTGAGACGCGTGGTTTCCGACAGGTTGTCGTCGTCGAGCTGGAACGGCGGCGTGATCGACGGGTTCAGCACGATCAGCTCGTGGCACAGCACTTCGATCTTGCCGCTTTTCAGCGAGGCGTTGGTCGTGCCTTCCGGACGGGCGCGAACCACGCCCTTGATCTGCAGGCAGAACTCGTTGCGCACGCCTTCGGCAGTCTTGAACATCTCCGCGCGATCCGGATCGCAGACGACCTGAACGAGGCCTTCGCGGTCGCGCAAGTCGATGAAGATGACGCCGCCATGGTCGCGACGGCGGCTTACCCAGCCGCACAGCGAGACGGATTGGCCCAGCAGTTCTTCGGTCACCAGACCGCAGTATTCAGATCTCATCGACATGATGTTTGTCTTTCGTTTTGCATTGGTTGAACGGCGCGCAGCAATCAAACACTGCGTGAAACGCTGCGCACCGGCATTACAGCGGAGGCTCGACTGTCGTGCGGCGCACCGGCGCCGGCGGCGCGGACGGCGCCACGACGCCCATCGAGACGATGTACTTGAGCGCAGCGTCGACCGTCATGTCGAGTTCGATCACTTCGCTCCGAGGCACCATCAGGAAGAAGCCGGACGTTGGGTTCGGCGTAGTCGGCACATACACGCTGACGTGATCTTCTTTCAGGTGGTTGATCACGTCGCCGCCCGGAATGCCGGTCAGAAACGCAATCGTATAGGAACCGCGGCGCGGGTACTCGATCAGGAGTGCCTTGCGAAACGCATTGCCGCTGCTCGACAACAAGGTGTCCGACACCTGCTTCACGCTGGTGTAGATCGGGCCGACCACCGGAATGTGAGCAACCACGACTTCCCACCACTTCACGAGCTTCTGCCCGATGAAGTTTTGCGTCAACAGCCCGACGACAAAGATGAACGCCAGCGTCAGCACCGCGCCAAGTCCTGGCAAACGGAAGCCGAACAGGCGTTCCGGTTGCCATGCGCTCGGCAGCAGCAACAGCGTCTGGTCCATCGTGCCGATGATCAGGCCGAGCACCCACAGTGTGATAGCCAGAGGCACCAGCACCAGCAGGCCCGTCAGGAACACCGATTTGAGCGTCGTTTTTTTCGTCGTCATGTGTACCGCCAGAAAGCCGCGCGAACCGATACTCGACGCGCGGCGTGTGCGCCGCCCCTGAGGGCGGCAGTCCCACTAGGCGCTGCCGGAACCGCTCGAACTCGCCGATGCGGCGGGCGCGGCAGCAGGCGCGGCGGGCGTTGCGGCGGCGCCCGATGAAGCGGCGGCGGCCGTGCCGTTGGCCGAAGCCGTGTCGGATTTCGCTGCGCCGTTGTTCCCGGCTGCGGCGTTCTCACCCGAATTCGCATTCGAGCCGCCATTCGCGTCGGGCTTGGCCGGCGCGCTCGCGCCGCTATTGCCGCCGCGAAAATCGGTCACATACCAGCCGGAGCCCTTCAACTGGAAACCGGCTGCAGTCACCTGCTTGCGAAAGGTGTCTTTCGCGCACTCGGGACACTGCGTCAACTGGGGGTCGCTCATCTTCTGAAGCACGTCCTTCCCGAAGCCGCATGACTCGCAACGATAAGCGTAGATCGGCATGAACTTTTCCCTACTGAAATCTTGTAAACGCTTGCAAAGCCTTGAATTATAGCCGCATATGGCTCATCACCCGCGAATTTCGGGGACCAGCGCCAGGCGCAGCCGCCATTTGCCTAGATTGGGGCGGCCGATCTCGAATCAAGTGCGCCTTAAGCCGCCGCCACTAGATGTTGACGCTGATTCGTCCTCGTCATGGCTCGCGCCTCGAACCCGATCAGCTGGCAGAACATCGCGGCCACCGGCGCACGCGGCGGCGGCGCGATCAATCGCGACGGCGCCAGGTCATCCAACGCTCGCGTCCGGCGAAGACGGCAATCGAATCGTTCACGGCTTCATCTTCGATCAGATCGAAGTGCGGCGTGAGCAACGCCTCGAGTTCAGCGCGCTCGATGCCAAACGGCGGCCCTTTCGGCGTCGCGCCGATGAAATAGAACCCCGCCAGCAACGCGCCGCCGGGCAACAACTCGGCCATCCGTTGCGCGTAGTCCGCACGGCGCGCCAACGGCAGCGCGCAAAGGAACGCGCGCTCATAAATCCAGACCGGCGTGAATGGCGGCTCGTAAGTGAAGAAGTCAGCCTGCTCGACCAGTTGCGCATGCTGCGCGCCCAATTGCTCGCGCGCGGCCGCCACGGCGGCCGGTGAGAAATCGATCGCCCGAACTGGATTGCCTTGCCCGGCCAGCCACCGCGCCTCGTAGGCACTCCCACAACCAGGAATCAACACGGCAGCGCCGCTGTGCCGGCTGACGAACGACTGGAACGCCGCCGGCACGCCAGCCTGATCCCATGGCATGAAACGGCGCTCGAAGCGTTCGTCCCAGAACTCAGGCGAGTTGGGGTCGCGCGTCGCAAAATCTGGCGCGGAAGGCTGGGTCGGGTCGCTCATGACATGCCTCATGTGGATCAGGATCGGGTTCACCCGCCGTAAACGAACGCCAAAAACGCCCGCGCCAGCACCGCGCCCACACCGACCGCCGCGCCGAACAGCAGCAGCCCTTGCAGCAACCGGTTGGTGCGCTTCTGTTCGAGCAGAATCTGGCGAATCATGTCGTCGTTCGCGCCGCGCGTGTTGTCGTGACGCGCAGCCAGCACGTGATGGATCAGGCGCGGCAACTGCGGCAGCGTCTTGCTCCACTGCGGCGCCTCGATCTTCAGCCGTTCGTACCAGCCGCGCAGACCGATCTGCTCGTTCATCCAACGTTCCAGATAGGGCTTGGCGGTCTTCCACAGGTCCAGTTCAGGATCGAGCGAGCGGCCGAGCCCTTCCACATTCAGCATGGTTTTTTGCAGCAGCACCAGTTGCGGCTGGATCTCGACGTTAAAACGGCGCGAGGTCGAGAACAGCCGCATCAGTACCTGACCGAGCGAAATATCCTTCAACGCGCGGTCGAAATACGGCTCGCACACCGCGCGGATGGCGCTTTCCAGTTCTTCGACGCGGGTAGTGGGCGGCACCCAGCCTGACTCCAGATGCAGCGTGGCGACGCGATGGTAGTCCCGCTTGAAGAAAGCGAGGAAGTTCTGCGCGAGGTAATTTTTATCGAAGTCCGACAGCGCGCCGATGATGCCGAAATCCAGCGCGATATAGCGGCCGAAGTGCGCCGGATCGAGGCTCACCTGGATGTTGCCCGGGTGCATGTCGGCGTGGAAAAAACCATCGCGGAACACCTGGGTGAAGAAAATCTCAACGCCTTCACGCGCCAGCTTCGGAATGTCGACACCCGCCGCGCGCAGCGTCTCCACCTGGCTGATCGGCACGCCGACCATGCGCTCCATCACCAGCACCGTGGGCGTGCAGAACTCCCAGTACATTTCCGGCACGAGCAGCAGATCGAGCCCGGCGAAGTTGCGGCGCAACTGGCTGCCGTTGGCCGCTTCGCGCATCAGATCGAGTTCGTCGTGCAGATACTTGTCGAATTCGGCGACCACCTCGCGCGGCTTCAAACGCTTACCGTCGGCCCACAGCCGCTCGGCCCATACGGCGATGTCGCGCAGCAAGGCCAGGTCGGAGTCGATCACCGGCAGCATGTTCGGCCGCAACACTTTCACAGCGACCGCTTTACCCGCGTGCTGCCCTGCTTTCACCCTCGCGAAGTGAACCTGCGCGATCGACGCGCTTGCGACCGGCACCCGCTCGAAATCGTCGAACAGCACGTCGACCGGCGCCCCGAGCGACTTCTCGACCAATCCGATCGCCACCGCCGAATCGAACGGCGGCACCTGATCCTGCAGCTTGGCCAGTTCATTGGCGATGTCCACCGGCAGCAGATCGCGCCGCGTGGACAGCACCTGGCCGAACTTGACGAAGATCGGCCCGAGGCTTTCGAGCGCGAGCCGCAAGCGCACGCCCGGCGGTGCGTCGAACTTGCGACCGATCGTCGTGATACGCAGCAGCAGACGCACACGCCGGTCGTTGACGCGGCTGAGCATCATCTCATCGAGACCGAAGCGGATGACCGTGAAGAAAATCTTGAGGAAACGCAGAAAACGCATAGTTGTGCCCGGTGACTAGCGCGTGCCGCGCAACGTGGCGGCGCCGCCCGGCGCATTGGCGCCGCGGGCTTCGACCTTCTGTTCAAGACGCTCGATGCGCTTCTCCACGCGCGCCAGGGCGTCGCGGGCGCGGGCCAGTTCGACGTTGAAATCCTCCAGCGCGGTGCGCCGCACCAGTTGCGGATTTTCGTCGAGCAGATATTCGGCGACGGTGTCGAGCAGATTGCGCCCGGTGCGCCGCGCGTGTTCGCCGACCGTGCGCACGACCGACGCGACCCGCCACGCCGGACCGTCGCCGATCAGCCTGGCCAGATCCTCTTCCGGCTCCCAGCGCAGATGTTCGGCGAGCTTGGCGATCACCGTCGCGAACTCCGCGTCACCGTCGATCTTGACATGCTTCATCACGGCGGCCTGGCCGCCTTGCACGAAAGCCGGCAGCGCGTCGGACGGCACTGAGATGGTCACATCGAACTGTTGCGCCTCGGTTGCCTCGACCGCGCTCAGGTAGCCGTCCGGCTGCACCAGCAGCATCAGCACGACGGGCGGACAAGACAGGCTGGCGGTCTTGCCCGCGTAAGGGGCGAGACGCTCGCGAGCCCACGATTCGCGGGCGAGCAGATGATTGACAGCAGCAGCGAAGGGCTTGGCGGCGAGGGTCATTGAAAGTGGCAAGAAAAAACCCGCGCAGGCGAGGTGCCCGCGCGGGTTCCCATTGTAACGTCCGTTCGCTTCGCGGCTTGCTACGCCGAACGGCCAATCCTGTGCGCAGAATCAAGGCGGGCAGGACTGCTCTGTCTCCGCCCTGCTACTGCTTCAGTGCTGCGCCACCTGCTGAATACCGGCCAGTAGCCAGCCTTCGCCCGGCCGGTTCGACTTGGTCAGGTTCCAGACCTCGACGAAAGGCTCAGCCGCCGCACCCGCCGATTCGCGGATCAAGCCGGAGAAGCGCACGCTGGCGAAGTATTCGGTCGCGCGCTCTTCAACACCCAGCAACTCCGCGTTCAGTTGCACCACGTCGGTCTGATTGGACTCGGCACCGCGCGAGGTCAGATCGACCTTCACTTCGGCGAACATTTCCGGCGTGGTGAATTCGCGGATGTCTTCCGTGTTGCCGACGTCCCATGCAGCTTGCAGCCGCACGAAGTACACCTTGGCGTTGCGCAGGAACGCTTCCGAATCGAAGCCGGCCGGCACTGCCGGAACAGCATTGACGGACGGCGTGGTCAGCGGGTTGCCTTGCGGTTCGAGATACGAGCCGGAGGGCGGCGCGCTGTAGCGCGGTTCCTGCGAATAGCCGGTGTTGCCCGCATTCAGCGACGGCGAGCTGCCCGCGTACGCCGGTTGCGATGTGTCGCGCTTGCGGCCCATGAAGCGGCGGATCAACCAGATGCCGATCATGGCGATGATCGCAATCACGATGATGTTGGCCATGGCGCCGGCAAACGCGCCGCCCAGCCCGAAGTGCGACAACAACGCAGCGATACCCAGACCGGCCGCGAGACCGGCGATCGGGCCAAGCCAGCGCGAGCGGTTAGGCGCGGCGGCCGGAGTCGGCGCGGGCGCCGGGGCCGGCTGGGCGCGCTGCTGCATGGCCTGATTGCTTTGGGAAGGTTGCGACGGGGCGGATTGCTGCTGAACCGTATTCGACTGACGGCCAAGACTACGGCCACCGCCCATGCGGCGAGCTTCCGCATCGAGCGAGGCGAGAGAGCCGGCCATGATCAGACCGACCATCGCGATCAGTCCGATTCTTCTCACCAACGACCGCTTAACCTTACGGAGAGATAACACACCTGAATCGGACATTTTCGTACTTTCCTTTAAAAATCTATGGGTTAGGAACCCTAGTATTTGGTCCCCACATGTAAAGCTACCACGCCAGCTGACAAATTGTAATATTTGACGCCGTCCAGGCCCGCTTGTTCCATCATTGTTTTCAAAGTTTCCTGGTCCGGATGCATCCGGATCGATTCCGCCAGGTAGCGGTAGCTATCGGCGTCTTTCGCAAAACGGTCGCCAAGCCACGGCAATACCTTGAAAGAATAGACGTCGTAGACCTTTTTGAGCGGATCCCACACCTTCGAAAATTCCAGCACCAGCAGACGGCCTGCCGGCTTTAGCACGCGGCGCATTTCCGCCAACGCGACATCCTTGTGCGTCATGTTGCGCAAGCCGAATGCCACGGTCACCACGTCGAAGTAATTGTCCGGAAAGGGGATTTTCTCAGCGTCGCAGAGCAGCGCCGGGGTAATGACGCCCTTGTCCAGCAGGCGGTCGCGGCCGACGCGCAGCATCGATTCGTTGATGTCGGTATGCCAGACTTCACCGGTTTCGCCCGCCTGTTTCGCAAATGCCTTCGACAGATCGCCCGTGCCCCCCGCGATATCGAGCACCTTGAAGCCCAGCCGGACGTTGGCCTGCGCGATCGTGAACATCTTCCACGCCCGGTGCAACCCGCCCGACATCAGGTCGTTCATCAAGTCGTAGTTGGAGGCGACCGAGTGGAACACGCCCGCCACCTTCTGCGCTTTTTCCTGCTCGTCGACCGATTGAAAGCCGAAGTGGGTTTTACTCATCGCGCTCGTCCTTTCGCGTATTCTGAAATGTTGCGCCGCATCAGTGCGGCGACCAGGGCGAATCGTATCAGTGACAGTGCCCGTGCGCAGCGCCCGCTACGGCCATCGGCGCGTCGCGGTCGACACCGGCCGCTGCCAGTTTGGCGAGATAGTCGCGCCAGAGTTCATCCTGACGAACGGCCATGTCGTGCAACAGGTCCCAGGAATAGATGCCGGTGGCATGCCCGTCGGAGAAAGTCGGCTGCAACGCGTAGTTGCCGACGCCTTCGATCATCGTGATCGTGACGTCACGCTTGCCCGTTTGCAGGGTTTCCTGGCCGGGCCCGTGGCCCATCACTTCCGCCGACGGCGAGTACACGCGCAGCAGTTCGAACGGCAGGCGATACGATTCGCCGTTTGCGTACTGCAATTCGAGCACGCGCGATTTGGAATGCACGACCACGCCGGTCGGCACCGGGGTATCGGGAGTCAGTCCACTCATATTGACCTCATAAGAACACGCCAGGCTGCCCCGGGTTTGCCGCCCCGCTCGAAGGCCCCCGGCGCCAGGCGAGAGAT
Organism: Paraburkholderia sp. RL17-337-BIB-A; assembly: GCF_046025895.1. Taxonomy (NCBI): domain Bacteria; kingdom Pseudomonadati; phylum Pseudomonadota; class Betaproteobacteria; order Burkholderiales; family Burkholderiaceae; genus Paraburkholderia; species Paraburkholderia sp. RL17-337-BIB-A. Next base: position 4,001,489 of record NZ_JARESY010000001.1, read on the forward strand.
TCAGCGGCGCTCAGCCAAGAGCCCGTTCGATTTCCTGTCTCACCGCTTCGCGCAACAGCGTAGCTTGCGCGCGGCGCGCCGACAGCATGGCCTCGGACACCGTGCGCTGGCGCGGCGCCCAGATGGGCAGGGGAAAATGCGCGTCGTTCGAATAACGCGGAATCACATGCCAATGCACGTGCGGCACCTGGTTACCCAGGCTCGCCAGATTGACCTTGACCGGTTGCATGATGCGCCGCATCGCATGTTCGACCGCGTACACGGCGTTCATCACGCGATCGCGGTCGCTTCCGGCGAGATCGGAAAACTCGGCGATATGCTTGTTCCAGATCACTCGGCAGAAGCCCGGGTAATCGTGTTCGTCGGCGAGGACGACACGCAAGGTGTCGTCCTGCCACAGCACATCACCGCCATCTTCACGGCAAAAAACGCATTCCATCGTCGTCCTCAGGCAAAAATCGTCAGTGGTGCCATTAAACCAGCACGCGCTCGATTCCGCCATTGTTCGCCCGTTGGACGTAATCCGCCATCCAGTCTTCGCCCAGCACGTGACGCGCCATTTCCACGACGATGTAGTCCGCCTCGGTGCCCGTGTCCTCGTTGTAGCGCGACAAGCCTTGCAGGCAGGACGGGCAGCTGGTCAGGATTTTCACGTCGGTGGCGCCGTTGGGTTGCGGCCCGTCGCCGGCCTTGAGCACGGAACCGTTCGGCGCGCCCGCCGCGCCGGCCGATGCATTGGCCGGATTGATCGCGTTGGCGCCGGCTTCGGCCGCCAGCGGAGCGCCGCCCGGCGGAATACCGCGCAGCTTGGCCGCGCCCTTGCGCATTTCCTCTTCCTTGCGGAAGCGGACTTGCGTCGAAATATCCGGGCGCGTCACCGCGAGCGTGCCGGATTCACCACAGCAACGGTCATTCTTCTCGATCTTGTAGCCGTCGTTCTCCGAGCCCATCAGCTGATTGACGAGCTTGACCGGATCCATCGTCTTGATCGGCGAGTGGCACGGGTCGTGGTACATGTAACGCACGCCGTTCACGCCTTCGAGCTTGATACCTTTCTCCAGCAGAAACTCGTGGATGTCGATGATCCGGCAGCCCGGGAAGATCTTCTCGAATTCGTAACCGGCGAGCTGGTCGTAACACGTGCCGCACGACACCACCACCGTCTTGATGTCGAGATAGTTCAGCGTATTGGCGACGCGGTGGAACAGCACGCGGTTATCCGTGACGATCTGCTCGGCCTTGTCGAACTGGCCTGAGCCGCGCTGCGGATAGCCGCAGCACAGATAGCCCGGCGGCAACACGGTTTGCACGCCCGCCTCCCACAGCATGGCTTGCGTCGCCAGACCGACTTGCGAGAACAGCCGCTCCGAGCCGCAGCCCGGGAAGTAGAAGACCGCTTCCGTATCGGCGGTGGTCGTCTTCGGATTGCGGATGATCGGGACGATCTTGTTGTCCTCGATGTCCAGCAGCGCACGCGCGGTTTTCTTCGGCAGGTTGCCCGGCATCTTCTTGTTCATGAAGTGGATCACCTGCTGCGTGACCTTCGGCTTGCCGACCGTGGCCGGCGGGTGCGCCGTCTGCTTCTTCGCGAACTTCTTCAGCACGTCGTTGCCGAGGCGCTGGGCTTTATAGCCGATGCCCATCATCGCGGTGCGCGCGAGATTGATGGTCTGCGGATTGGTGGCGTTCAGGAAGAACATGCCGGCCGCGTTGCCCGGATTGAACTTCTTCTTGCCCATCTTGCGCAGCAGGTTGCGCATGTTCATCGTCACGTCGCCGAAGTCGATCTTCACCGGGCACGGCGTCACGCATTTGTGACAGACGGTGCAGTGATCGGCGACGTCGTTGAACTCGTCCCAGTGCTTGATCGACACACCGCGGCGGGTCTGCTCTTCGTACAGGAACGCCTCGACCAGCAACGAGGTGGCGAGAATCTTGTTGCGCGGGCTGTACAGCAGGTTGGCGCGCGGCACGTGGGTCGCGCACACCGGCTTGCACTTGCCGCAACGCAGGCAGTCCTTGATCGATTCCGAAATCGCGCCGATGTCGGACTGCTGCATGATCAGCGATTCGTAGCCCATCAGGCCGAAGCTCGGCGTGTAGGCGTTGCGCAGGTCGGCGCCTTCGAGCAGTTTGCCCGCATTGAAGCGGCCATGCGGATCGACGCGCTGCTTGTAGGCGCGGAATTCGCCGATTTCCTCGTCGGTCAGGAACTCGAGCTTGGTAATGCCGATGCCGTGCTCGCCGGAAATCACGCCGTCTAGCGAACGCGCCAGCTTCATGATGCGCGCGACCGCCGTGTGGGCGTCCTGCAGCATCTCGTAGTTGTCGGAGTTGACCGGCAGGTTCGTATGGACGTTGCCGTCGCCCGCGTGCATGTGCAGCGCGACAAACACGCGGCCACGCAGCACCTTCTTGTGGATCGCCTGCGCTTCTTCGAGGATCGGCTTGAATTCGCCGCCGTTGAAGATCTGCCGCAGTTCGGCGCGGATCTCCGCCTTCCACGACACGCGCACCGTACGGTCTTGCGTGATATGGAACACGGTCGCATCCGGCTGCGCGTCGACGCGATCGGCGAACTTCTCCGCCAGCCCTTCGTAGCCGAGGCCGACCAGATAGTGCTGCGCCTCGCGCAAGGACAGATCGAGCTTGTCGCGCAGGAATTCCCAGCGAATGCGCACCTTCTTCAGCAGATCGAGCGCCTGTTGCACGCGATCTTCGAGCAACTCGGCGCTCGGGATTTCATTGGCGTCGTCGCTCTTGCCGAGCGGCAGCTTGCCGCCCTTGAAGAACGCCTCAAGCGCGTCGACCAGTTGCAGCTTGTTCTTGATCGACAGTTCGATGTTGATGCGCTCGATCCCGTCGGTGTACTCGCCCATGCGGTCGAGCGGGATCACCACGTCTTCGTTGATCTTGAACGCGTTGGTGTGCTTCGCGATCGCGGCGGTACGGCTGCGGTCGAGCCAGAAACGCTTGCGCGCTTCGGCGTTGACCGCGACGAAGCCTTCGCCGCTCTTGCCGTTGGCCATGCGTACCACTTCCGAGGTGGCTTGCGCCACCGCGTCCGCATCGTCGCCGACGATGTCACCGATCAGCACCATCTTCGGAAACGCGTTGCGCTTGGACTTGGTCGCATAACCGACCGCGCGCAGATAACGCTCATCCAGATGCTCGAGGCCGGCGAGAATCGCACCGCCCTGCCTTGACGTTTCGAACAGATAGTCTTTGATTTCGACGATGCTCGGAATCGCTTCGCGCGCCTGGCCGAAGAATTCGAGGCAGACGGTGCGCGTATGCGCCGGCATCTTGTGCAGCACCCAGCGTGCCGACGTGATCAGGCCGTCGCAACCTTCCTTCTGCACGCCCGGCAGGCCGGCGAGGAATTTATCGGTAACGTCCTTGCCCAGCCCTTCCTTACGGAACACGCGGCCCTTGATGTCGAGCGCTTCCGTGCGCAGCAGCTTTTCGCCCGGCGCGTGGCTGCCGTCGAACCACTTCAGCTCGAAACGCGCGACTTCGATGTCGTGGATCTTGCCCATGTTGTGGTCGAGGCGCGTGACCTCGAGCCAGTTCCCTTCCGGGTCGACCATGCGCCACCAGGCGAGGTTGTCGAGCGCCGTGCCCCACAACACCGCTTTCTTGCCGCCCGCGTTCATCGCGACGTTACCGCCTACGCAGGATGCATCCAGCGAGGTCGGATCGACCGCGAACACGAAGCCGGCCTGCTCGGCCGCTTCGGTCACGCGGCGTGTGACCACGCCCGCACCGGAGAAAATCGTTGCCACCTTGCGGTCAACACCCGGCAGTTCGGTCATTTCGACCGCACCAAGTTGCTCGAGCTTTTCGGTGTTGATGACGGCCGAGAACGGCGTGAGCGGCACTGCGCCGCCCGTGTAGCCCGTGCCGCCTCCGCGCGGGATTACGGTCAGACCGAGCTCGAAACACGCCTTGATCATGCCGGCGATCTCGGCTTCGGTATCCGGCGTCAGCACGACGAACGGGTACTCGACGCGCCAGTCGGTCGCGTCGGTCACGTGCGAGACGCGGGACAAGCCGTCGAACTTGATGTTGTCCTTTTCCGTAACCTTGCCCAGCACCTTGTTCGCGCGGCGGCGCAAATCGAAGGTCTTCTGGAACTCGCTTTCGAAATCGTCGACGGCACGACGCGCAGCGGCGACCAGCGTTTCAACGCGCGCGGCCCGATCGACGCCAGCTTCATCGCCATGCTCGACCAGATCGGCGCGGCGGCGCTTTTCGATCTCGCTCAGACGGTGGTGCAGCGCCTCGATCAGCAGCGCGCGGCGCTTTGGATTGTCGAGCAGGTCGTCTTGCAGGTAAGGATTGCGGCGCACGACCCAAATGTCGCCGAGCACTTCGTACAGCATGCGCGCCGAGCGGCCGGTGCGGCGTTCCGCGCGCAATTCGGCCAAAGCCGCCCAGGCCTCGTCGCCGAGCAGACGGATGACGATCTCGCGGTCGGAAAATGACGTGTAGTTATAGGGAATTTCGCGCAGACGCGCTTCGGGATCGGCGGCCACCGCAGTGGCGGCCCCGTGCGGATCGAAAACTTGAGGTGCGTTCATGTTCGGACGACTCGGTGGGTCAACCAGGCGCGCTCATCGGTGAGGCGCCGGCTGACGGTGCGCGTGGCGCGCAATGCTGGAAATCTTCTAGGGGAGCGAAGCGCAACCGACGGTCTACCCACATCGATCGCTTCACGGCGCTCAGAGACAGCTACACGATCGTGCCTGACGGACGTGACGCTCCGCCGCGGGACAAGACTCACGCGGGACGGGCATCAAATGGGCGATCCGAGGCTGCCAGTGCATCTTCCGATCCTTATTCCAAAATGGAATTCTACCCCATGATCCAGCCGCGCGTTGACGCCTGAAATCGGGTCTGTGGCGGGAATTCGAGCGTTTTTGCGCTGAACGAGGCCCGACTGCGCATGCGAATAATTACCCGACCGAACGGTCGGGCGACCCTTTGCCGGCGGCCCTCGGGCGCACGTGGAAGGTTCGTTGCCGGTGTGCCGAAGGCCAGAGCGCACACCGTTGGCGCTATCATTGACCCTTTCCCGTCTCACAAAGCGCACCGCGCCACCCGCATGGCTTCCCACGACTATCTAAAGAAAACCCTGACCGCGCGCGTCTACGACGTGGCCCGCGAGACCGAACTCGAACGCGCGCCGAATCTGTCGGCACGGCTGCGCAATCCGGTTTATCTGAAGCGCGAGGACAACCAGCCGGTGTTCTCGTTCAAGGTGCGCGGCGCGTACAACAAGATGGCGCATATTCCGGCGGATGCGCTGGAACGCGGTGTCATTACCGCGTCCGCGGGCAATCATGCGCAGGGCGTGGCGCTCTCGGCGGCACGCATGGGCGTGAAGGCGATCATCGTTGTGCCGGTCACCACGCCGCAGGTAAAAGTCGACGCGGTGCGCGCACATGGCGGCGCGACGGTCGAAGTCGTGCAGTTCGGCGAGTCATACAGCGATGCGTACGGGCACGCGGTCAAGCTGCAGGAAGAGCGTGGGCTGACCTTCGTCCATCCGTTCGACGATCCCTACGTGATCGCCGGCCAGGGCACGGTCGCGATGGAGATTCTGAGCCAGCATCAAGGCCCGATCCACGCGATCTTCGTGCCGATCGGCGGTGGTGGCCTGGCCGCGGGTGTGGCCGCGTATGTGAAATCGGTGCGCCCGGAGATCAAGGTGATCGGCGTGCAGACCGATGACTCGTGTGCGATGGCCGCCTCGCTGAAAGCCGGCGAACGGGTGACGTTAAATGAAGTCGGCCTGTTCTCGGACGGCACGGCGGTGAAGCTCGTCGGTGAAGAAACCTTCCGCCTGTGCAGCGAATATCTCGACGACGTGCTGCTCGTGAATACCGATGCTTTATGCGCGGCGATCAAGGACGTGTTTCAGGACACCCGCAGCGTGCTTGAACCGGCCGGCGCGCTGGCGGTGGCAGGCGCCAAGCAGTATGCCGAGCGCGAAGGTCTCGAGGACCAGACGCTGATCGCGATCACGTCCGGCGCAAACATGAATTTCGACCGCATGCGTTTCGTGGCCGAGCGCGCGGAAGTCGGTGAAGCACGTGAGGCGGTGTTCGCGGTGACGATCCCCGAAGAGCGCGGCAGCTTCCGCCGTTTCTGCGAACTGGTGGGCACGCGCAGCGTCACTGAATTCAACTACCGCATTGCGGACGCGAATTCAGCGCATATCTTTGTGGGCGTGCAGATCAGGAACCGCAGCGAATCGGCGCAGATTGCGGGCGCGTTTGAAGCGCACGGTTTTGCCACCGTTGATCTCACGTTCGATGAACTGTCGAAGCAGCACATCCGTTATATGGTCGGCGGCCGCTCGCCCTTGGCTCACGACGAACGTCTGTTCCGCTTCGAATTTCCCGAACGTCCGGGCGCACTGATGAAGTTTTTATCGTCGATGGCGCCGAACTGGAATATCAGCCTGTTCCACTACCGCAACCAGGGCGCGGACTACAGTTCGATTCTGGTCGGCATCCAGGTGCCGGAGAGCGAGAACAGCGAATTCGAACGCTTTCTGACGACGCTTGGTTATCCGCATTGGGAAGAGACGCAGAATCCCGTGTACCGTTTGTTCCTCGCTTGATCTTTTTGGACTGAAAACGCGCAGATGGCTCTTTCGCTCGTCGACAAACTGGTGGTGGCAATCTCGTCGCGCGCGCTGTTCGACTTCGAGGAAGAGAACTGCGTGTACGAGGCGGGCAACCTGCAGGCGTATGAAGCGCTGCAGCGCGAGCGGCTGGCCGTGCCCGCCAAACCGGGCGTGGCGTTTCCGCTGATCCGCAAACTGCTGGCATTGAATGCCGGCGGCCATCGCGTCGAAGTGGTGATTCTGTCGCGCAGCGATCCGATCAGCGGACTACGCGCATTTCATTCGTGCAGGGAATATGGACTGGCGATCGAGCGCGGGGTGTTCACCCGTGGACGCGCGCCCTTCGGCTATCTGAAGCCGTTGAACGCCTCGCTGTTTTTGTCCGCGAATCAGGACGACGTGCGCGACGCTTTGGCTGCTGGCTTTCCGGCCGCACGGGTCTTGCCCGAATCGGCCAAAATGGCAAGCAAGTATCCGGACGAGATCCGGATTGCTTTCGACGGCGACGCCGTGCTGTTTTCCGACGAAGCCGAGCGCGTGTTTCAGAAGGATGGCCTGCGAGCGTTTGTTGGCCATGAGATTCACAACAAGGATTTACCGCTCGCGGATGGCCCTTTGAAGCCGCTGCTCGAAGCGCTGCACCGGTTGCAGAAACTCGCGGACGAAGCCGCACCGATGCATATTCGTACGGCATTGGTGACGGCGCGCTCGGCCCCGGCGCATGAGCGCGCGATCCGCACATTGATGGCGTGGAACATTGAAATCGACGAAGCGATGTTCCTCGGCGGCCTCGACAAGAGCGCATTTTTGCGCGAGTTCGAGCCGGACTTTTTCTTCGACGACCAAATTCGCCATTGCGAATCGGCCCGCGTCGTGACGGCGACGGGGCACGTGCTGAGTGGCATCGTGAACGCATCATGACACCCGAACAATCACCGCTGGGTAAGGCTTCTACTTACACTGAACAATACGACGCTGCGCTGCTCTTTCCGATTGCCAGGAAGCATGCACGCGAGGCGATTGGAATTGGCGCGCAGTTGCCGTTCTTCGGCACGGACATCTGGAATGCTTACGAGCTTTCCTGGCTGAATGCACGTGGCAAACCGCAGATTGCAGTGGCGACTTTTTTTGTACCGGCTGATTCGCCGAACATTGTCGAGTCGAAGTCGTTCAAGCTATATCTGGGGTCATTTGCGCAGACGGCTTTTGAATCGATGGAAATGGTGCGTGACACGATCAAGCGGGATGTTTCCGCTTCTTGCGGCGCGACTGTTTCTGTCCATCTGACTGCGCCGTATGAGTTCGGCAAGTTGCAGATGGAAGAGTTTGAAGGCTTGTCGCTGGATCGGTTGGATCTGGATACGGATGTTTATCAGCCTGACGCTTCATTGCTGAAGGCCGCGCTCGATGAAGCGCCGGTTGAGGAGACTTTGTTTTCCAACTTGCTGAAGTCGAATTGTCCGGTGACCGGGCAGCCTGACTGGGGTACCGTGCAGATTCATTACGTTGGGCCGCAGATCGATCATGCGGGTTTGCTGAGGTATATCATTTCCTATCGGAATCACACTGGGTTTCATGAACAGTGTGTTGAGAAGATATTTCTTGATGTGCTTAAGGCCTGCCGGCCGGTTAAGCTTGCGGTTTATGCGCGCTACACGCGGCGCGGGGGGCTTGATATTAATCCGTTCCGGACGAATTATAATTTGCCGATGCCGGATAATATGCGGTTGGCGCGGCAATAAGGGGTTGAGTAGGGGGGGTTGCCTGCGGCGATTTTTTGGTTGTTGGCCTTTTCTTGGGCTAGTTGCCTGTTCGGCTGGTTGCCTACGGCGTTGGCCTTTCCTTGATCTGGTTGCCTGCTCGGGCCTTGTTTGTCTGTGCTTTTATGGCGTTGGCCTTTCCTTGAATTGTTATTGGGCTATTAGCGTCGCCCCTGTGCGGGGCGGGCACTGTAGTGGTCAAGTAAAATTGGACACCCGGAAAGGGGCATTTCTAAAAAAGTGACGCTTCACATCGTGCCGGCGGTTGTCCGCCTGCTGCAGAATGGATGCGACGGTGGTTATAAAAGTCGTCGATGTAAGCCTCAATGTCGCGTTCGGCATGCGCGTGATCACGGTACCCTTTGTCGTCGATCCATTCGCCTTTCAGGCTTCTAAAGAAACGCTCCACCGGCGCGTTATCCCAGCAGTTCCCCTTTCTACTCATACTCTGGACGATGCCGTTTGCCTTCAGTTCGTTCGTGAAGTGCGCGCTGGTGTACTGGCATCCCTGATCCGAGTGGAACATCAGGCCTGGCGACGGACTGCGCCGCTCCAGGGCCTGCTGCAACGCCCTGATCACCAGCGCTGTATCAGGCATCAGCCCCAACGACCAGCCGACGATACGGCGCGAATACAGGTCCATCACGATGGCAAGATAAGACCAACCCTGAAGCGTCCTCACATACGTAATGTCGCCTGCCCATACCTGATTGATGGCCGGCGGCTCGAAGTTACGGTCCAGCAGATTAGGCACCACCTGCGCCTGCTCATTGCTCTTCGGATAGCGATGTGTGCGCTTTCTGGTGACCACCAGTTGTGCCTGCCGCATCAGCGTGCCGGCACGATAACGACCTACCGCGTGACCACGTTTTCGCAACTCCTGCGACATCCTGCGGCTCCCATAACTGCCGCGGGTTTCGCGATGAATTTCCCGTGCGGCCGCTATCTGCTGGCAAGGCGCCGCACTCTTCGACGTGCGCCCGGCAAACGCGTAATAGCTGCTAGGCGCAACATTCATCACCCGGCACATCGCCCTCACAGGCCAGACCTTCTTCAGTGACTGGATCACTTCGGGAAGCGATCCATTTCCTTGACGAAGAAGGCCGTGGACTTTTTTAGTATGTCGCGCTCCCGTTCCAGATCGGCGACCCGGGCTTCGAGTTCGCGGATGCGGCGCGCATCGGCCTCTATCTCCAGTTGTGTACGCGGCGCTCTGACCTGCTCAGCGCGCCACAGCGTCACCCAGCGGCGCAACGCCGTGTCGCCCACGCCCAGCGCCTCACACGCCTGCGCATAGGAATAGCCCCTGCTGACCACCAGCTGGACCGCTTCTGCCTTCAATTCGTCGGGAATGTTCCGTCTGCTCATTTCTCACCTCAGTTGGAGAATTATCCCCTTTAGAGGTGTCCAGGATCATTGAACCACTACACACCTACTTTTCTTTGCCTGCCGCAAAGAAAAGTAGGCAAAAGAAAGCGGCTCACACCGCTAGCTCATAAGCGGGTCCCCCGCACAGTCGCGGTAGTGGTGCATCTGGAATCTGTGTTCTCGCACATTCGGCATCAGTGACACAGCCGTCATACTTCCGGCGGCGCTGCGCGCGCCGTAGCGCATTTCTTAAAACCGCCCGCTACGTTTTCGCACTCACACTTCATTCGGCGTACTAAAGCGACCTGTATCCTTTTTTACGCCTCTGCATCTCTGCATCTCTGCATCTCTGCATCTCTGCGTCTCTGCGCTTGCACACTCATTCTTCTTCTCATTTGCTTCTTCGGCGCAGTAGCTTGTGCGCATCGCCGAGGCGAAGCCGACGGCCCCCACCGTGCCCAAACGAAGCCGGGGGTTTTTGATAGACCCTTCCGGCGAGCACGTAGTGCGAGGCGGGAAGTATGACTGCTTTGTCACTCGCGCTGAATGTGCGAGAACACAGATTCCAGATGCACCACTACCGCAACTGTGCGGGGGACCCGCTTATGAGCTAGCGGTGTGAGCCGCTTTCTTTTGCCTACTTTTCTTTGCGGCAGGCAAAGAAAAGTAGGTGCCCGCCCCGTACAGGGGCGACACTAATAGACCAATAACAATTCAAGGAAAGGCCAACACCATAAAAGCACAGACATAAACCCCGCAAAAGGCCAAAATCCTATCCACCGCCAACGGCAAAAGAACCGCCCTAAGCCGAAGGCTTCTTATAGGCAACGCAATCAACCTCCACCCGACAATCAATCACCATCGAAGAAACCACACAAGCCCGCGCAGGCGGATTCTCCCCAAAATACTCCCGAAACACCTTATTGAAAGAAGCGAAATCCCGCGGATCATCAAGCCACACGCCGCAGCGGACAACATGCTCCGCCCCATACCCGGCTTCCTTCAAAATAGCGAACACGTTCTGAATCGCCTTGTGCGATTGCTCAACGATGCCACCGTTGATCACCTCACCGTTTTCCATCGGCGTCTGCCCGGACACGAACAGCCAGCCATCCGCTTCGACTGCCCGAGCAAAGGGCATATGTTGCCCACCCGTCCCCTTGCCACCTTCAACGCCATATCGCTTCATCATTCAGCTCCTTAAAAAGTCCGGCAGGCGGCGCAAGCCACGCCACAACCGCGTGCCACATCAATCAGAAAACAAACAATCAAAACGCGCCGTGTGCATCACCCTTCGACGCCGCGCCGCGCGCCACAAAATGCCCTGCCCGCTCGCCAGTCACAGCTCCATCGCGGTAAGTCAGCACGCCATTCACCCACACCGCGTCGATGCCATCCGCCGCCTGCTGCGGCTTTTCAAACGTCGCCGCGTCGCGCACCCTGGCCGGATCGAACAACACCAGATCCGCGTGATAACCAATATGCACCTCGCCCCGCTGCGCCAGACCAAAGCGGCGCGCCGACAAGCTGGTCATCTTGCGCACCGCCTCTTCGAGCGGCAGCAACTTCGCATCGCGCGCGTAATGCCCAAGCACGCGCGGAAACGCGCCCCACAAGCGCGGATGCGGCAATGGATCGTTCGGCAGACCATCTGAGCCGACCATCGTCGCGGGATGCGAAAGGATGCGGCGCACGTCATCCTCGGACATGTTGTGATACACCGCGCCAGCCGGCTGCAAGCGCTTGCCCGCCTCCTGCTGCGTGACGCCCCACTCGGCGGCAATCTCCTTGATCAGCTTGCCCGCCATCTCGGGATGCGGCTCTGACCAGGTGATCGTAATGTCGATGTCGCCGGTCACCTGCTTCACGTCGAGCGTCGACGAACTGCGGTTATACGGATAGCAGTCGCAACCGATCGGCTGCAGACGACGCGCGCCTTCGAGCGAGTTCAGCACCTCCTCGCTGCGCCCCCAGTTAGATGGCCCCGCGCACTTCAAATGCGAAATCACCACCGGCACATGCGCGTGACGGCCCACGCGGTAAGCCTCGTCCATCGCATCGAGAATCGCGTCGAATTCGGTGCGCATGTGCGTGGTGTACAACGCGCCGGCAGCGGCGAGCGGCTCGGCCAACGCCATCACTTCCTCGGTCGGCGCGGAGAAAGCGGAGCCATATGCGAGTCCAGAGCTCAGGCCCAGCGCACCGTTCGACAACGCTTCTTCGAGCTGCGCGCGCATCCCGTCGATTTCTTCCGCGCTCGCCGCGCGATCGAGCCGGTCCATCTGATTGCTGCGCAACGCCGTGTGCCCAATCAGCGCGCCGACATTCACCGCTGGGCGCGCGGCGTTCACCGCTTCAACGTACGCAGCGAAAGTCGGGTATTGAAACGCGTCGCGCTCGCCAAGAAGGTTCATCGGATCAGGCGGATCGCCCTTCAACAAAACCGGCGACGCGCTGATCCCGCAATTGCCGACGATCACCGTCGTCACGCCCTGAGTAATCTTCGGCAGCATTTGCGGCGAACGGATCACGTGCGTGTCGTCGTGCGTATGAACGTCGATGAAGCCCGGCGCCAGCGCGCGGCCATTGGCCTCGATTACCTCTTCGGCGAGCCAGTTCGACAGATTGCCGATCGCGGCAATGCGGCCGTCACGGATCGCCACGTCGCGTTCGACCGGCGGCGCGCCCGTGCCGTCGTACAGTTGCGCGCCGACAATCAGCGTGTCGGCGGCTTCGGGATGCGAATGCATGAATCAGTCTCCTAACGGTTGTCGATCGCCGCCGCCACGGTGCGCGTCGAGCGCGTGCTTCATGCGGCGCAGCAATTCGCGGCTCTCGTCACCCTGACTGACGGCGAGTTCGGTGACGAGCACATCGAGCGCCATCATCATCGCGTAGCGCGACGACGACGGCTTGTAAATGAAATCGGTTTCAAAGGCGACGATCGGGATCACCCAATCGGCCAGTTTGGCAAGCGGCGACGCCGGTGCGGTCAGCGCGATCACGGTCGCGCCGTAGCTGCGCGCGATCTTGCAGTTCTCGACCATCTCGGGCACGCGCCCGGTAGTGGATAGCGCCAGCACCACGCACTCGCGCGACACGGTGCTCGCCACCATGCGCTGCAGCAAGCCGTCCTGATAGGTCGCGACTGGCCGGCCGAGACGCACGAGCCTGAAGCGCATCTCGTCGGCCAATGCGGTCGAACCGCCGCCCATGCCGAATACGTAGATCATCCGCGCGGCGCGTAACGCGGTCGCCGCTTCATCGAAAGGCGCCTGGCGTAGCAACTGGTGGTTATGGGCAAGCGCGGTCTGCACTTCGTCGAACACGCGAGTCGCAATCGGCTCGGGCGCGTCGGTAGCTGCGCCCGCTTGCAGGAAGCGCTGGCCGACGGCGGCCGCCTGCGCGAGCCGCAACTTCAATTCCCGCACATCACGGCAACCCACCGCCTTGGCAAAGCGCGTCACGGTCGCAACGCTCACCTCCGCCTGCTGCGCAAGCGCGCCGATGCTGGCGCGCGACGCGCCGGTCAGATCGTCGAGAATCAGCGCCGCGACCTTGCGTTCGGCAGAACGCAGTTCCGGCGCACACTCGGCGATGCGCGCGACGATGTCGAAGGTCAGCGGTTCGGCGGTTGAGTTCATTGCAGACTGTGGGAGGCCGCGCGGACGCTTACAAACAGCCTCCGGCAAACTGTGGTACTAAATAACATTTCTTCAAGCATCGTACTTTCGGTAACATACGAAAGTCAACTTTGATTCAATTTAACTGGACGATGGAGCAGGGAAACATGAAAGTTACAAACTATCAGGGCGCAGCGATTGATCCTTATAGCAAGGGCTTGGGCATGGTTCCCGGCGCCAGTATCCAGCTCACGGATGCCCCGCGTCTCGAGTGGAATCTGCTGAACGAAGACGTGAGCCTGCCCGCCGCCGTGCTGTACGCGGATCGTGTGGAACACAACCTGAAATGGATGCAGGCATTCGTCGCGGAATACGGCGTCAAGCTCGCGCCGCACGGCAAAACCACCATGGCGCCGCAGTTGTTCCGCCGCCAGCTGGAAACCGGCGCGTGGGGGATCACGCTCGCCACCGCGCATCAGGTGCGCGCGGCCTATCACGGCGGCGTATCGCGAGTCCTGATGGCCAATCAGCTGGTTGGCCGCCGCAACATGATGATGGTCGCCGAGTTGCTAAGCGACCCCGATTTCGAGTTCTTCTGCCTCGTCGATTCGGTCGAAGGCGTCGAGCAGTTGGGCGAGTTTTTCAAGTCGGTGAACAAGCAACTGCAAGTGCTGCTCGAACTCGGCGTGCCGGGCGGCCGCACGGGTGTACGTGACGAAGCGCAGCGCAACGCGGTGCTCGAGGCGATCGCGCGCTACCCGAATGTGTTGAAGCTGGCGGGCGTCGAGTTGTATGAGGGCGTGCTCAAGGAAGAGCACGAAGTGCGCGAGTTCTTGCAGAGCGCCGTCGCGGTAACGCGCGCGCTTGTCGAGGAAGGACGTTTTGCCCGCACGCCGGCCGTCTTGTCAGGCGCTGGCTCCGCCTGGTACGACGTCGTCGCCGAAGAATTCGCGAAGGCCTCGGAGAGCGGCAAGGTGGAAGTGGTGCTGCGGCCAGGCTGCTATCTGACGCATGACGTCGGCATCTACCGCAAAGCGCAGACGGACATTTTCGCCCGCAATCCGGTCGCGAAGAAAATGGGCGAAGGCCTGTTGCCGGCACTGCAACTATGGGCGTATGTGCAGTCGATCCCGGAACCGGATCGCGCGATCATCGGCCTCGGCAAACGCGATTCCGCTTTCGACGCGGGCATGCCTGAACCGTCGCGCCATTATCGTCCGGGCACCGAAGCGCCGCGCGATATCGCGGCGAGCGAAGGCTGGGAGATTTTCGGTTTGATGGACCAGCACGCGTATCTGCGGATTCCCGCCGGTGCCGATCTGAAGGTGGGCGACATGATCGCGTTCGACATCTCGCACCCGTGCCTGACGTTCGACAAGTGGCGTCAGGTGCTGGTGGTCGATCCGTCGTATCGCGTTACGGAAGTGATCGAAACGTTCTTCTGAACTTGGTGCAAACCGTGACGCACCCCGGCGCGCTTCTTCGCAAGGTGGCGCGCTTCTCATGACGTCTATGAGATTGGCGTGAGTCGTGGTGCCGGGTCGTGCGGTTTGCGGCGGCCGCGGCGTTTGATCGGCCGCGCCTTCCTCCGTCACGCGCTAGAGCGCCGAATCATTGGCAGCCGAGTCGGGCGCTTGCTAAAGCGCCGGGTCACCGCCGCCGGCGGCAGGCGGTTGCGCAGCAGCGGCAGCGGGCGAAGCGTTAGCCGTGGCCGCCACTTCACCGATTCGCGCCTCCAGCATCTTCAGCGCGCCCGACAGCGCGCTCAGCGCGTCGTCCGGCAGCGCGGCCATCGTGTCGTGCAGAAATGCGTTGCGGCGCGGCAGGCTGGCTTCGGTCGCCGACCTCCCCGCTTCGGTCAAACGCACATTGGTCACGCGGTTATCGCGCGTATCCATGCTGCGCGCAATCCAGCCTAACCCCTCCAGCGTTTTCAGCTGCCGCGTGAGCGCACCCGGATCGACGCGCAAGCGTTCGACCAGGCGCTTCTGCGACGACTCGCCGGCTTGCTCGTGCAGCGCGAGCAGAATGCGCCAGCGCGGCAATGGCTGGCCAACCTGGGCTTCGAACGCCGACATGAACGTCCGATAAGTGCGGCCGAATTGTTGCATCACGGCGACGCGGTCCTGTTCTTCCATGATCTATCAGTGAAACGGTAAGGCTAAAAATCAATCCGCGTGAATCACCGGCTCGATCTTGCGCTGAAGCTTGATCGGCGGCACACGGCGGCTTTGCCACACGGACACCACGGCGATGATCGCCGCGAGCGCGAGACCCAGATGAATCGCCGCGACGAGTGTCTCGCGCGCACCCTCGAGTAGCATCGCGCCGTTATGGCCCGCATGCGTCAGTTGGCCGAGCAAGGTGTCTTGCGCGTCGCGATTGATCAGGATTTGCGGGTCGCCGAGATCGGGGAACCACTGCGACGCGTGGTCGTTCTCCAGCATGCTGCGCACGCCGCTCGCGTACATATGGCTGACCAGCGTGCCGGTCAGTGCCGTGCCGACCATCCCGCCGATCATCCGCAGCGACTGCATCAGCGCGGTGGCGATACCGAGATGTTCGCGGCCGGCTGTCTGCTGCGCGAAGATCGTCAGATTCGGCATCACGAAGCCGAGACCGAGACCGCCGAGCATCATGAACGACATCAACAGCCATTGCGGCATGGAGCGCGTCGCGACGACCACGCCGAGGCACGCCAGCGCAAGCAGCACGAAACCGATGTACAGCATCAGATTGGGGTTACGCACACGCGAGACGATGCGGCCGTTGGCGATACTGCCGATCGTGATGAACACGACCAGCGGTGTAATGACGAGCCCCGCTTCTTTCGGCGACATCCCGAAACCGCCCTGGAACAGCAACGGTGCGTAGAACAACAGTGAGAACATCGTGAAGCCGCCCAGCACGGCGAGCGTGAAGAGCGCTGCCAGACTGCGGTTGCGGAACATGTCGACCGGCAGGATCGCCGTGGGGCAACGCTTTTCCCACTGCCACACGCCGTATGCCGAGGCAATGCTCAGTGCAAGCAGCGCGAAGGCGCTCAACGTGACGCCGTGCTTCGGCAGCAACTCGACGAACAGTTGCAGCGAGCCGAGCGCCACCGCGATCAGCAGCGCGCCCGGCCAGTCGAGCCGCATCTTGCCTTCGTGCTCGACATGCCGCAGATGCGGCAGAAAGCGCCAGACGAAAAACAGCGACAACAAGCCGACCGGCAGATTCACATAGAACACCGAGCGCCAGCCGTAGTACTGCGTGAGAAAACCGCCGAGCGACGGTCCCACCGCATTGGCGATACCGAACGCCGAACTCATCAGCACCTGCCAGCGCAGCCGCACGACCGAGTCGGGAAAGAGATCAGGAATGCACGCGAAGGCGGTGCCCACCAGCATGCCGCCGCCAATGCCCTGCAAGCCGCGCGCGAGAACGAGGAACAGCATGTTGTTGGCGGCACCGCACAGCACCGAAGCCCCCGTGAACACGACGATCGAGGCGATCACGAACGGCTTGCGCCCGTAGTAATCGCCGAGCCGGCCAAAGATCGGCACGGTGATGACCGAGGTCAGCAGATACGACGTGGCGACCCACGCGTAAAGCTCGAAACCCTTCAGTTCCGCAACGATCGTGGGCAACGCAGTGCCGACCACGGTCTGGTCGAGGGCGACCAGCATCGTGACGAACGAAATGCCGAGCATTGCCAGCAGCGATTCACGGAAAGGTAAAACTTGCCCACTCGAATGGTGGGCCGCGGTGTGGACAGCCATTTTTGATAGTGCAACAGTTGACTGGTCAATCGATCGGGGAATCATACCATGAGACAAGGCTCTAAGCTGGAGCCCGCCGATGCGGATTCATCGCGTCGGTAATCGACTGAAGAAAGAACACAACACACATGACGCCAGGGAGGCATATGGAGCCCAGTTCGCTCGCAACGCGATCGTTATCGGATGAAGACCTGCGCGCGCTGCGACGTGCGAAACACGAACTGGAGAGCCCCGCGCTGGCGATGAAACTGGCCAGCATTGTCGGTTCGCCACTTGAGAAGCTGCTCTCGCGCATGCCGGCTTTTGCTAATGAAAAGGTCACGGATGCAACGGAGCTAGCCTTGCGCAAGTGTCTCTCGATTGCGCTGCGCACACTTGGGCGGCAGGCCGGCGCCTCGCCGCTGATCGTGCCCGACAAGCCGAGCAACCTGTTGCACAAGTTCGCCGTGGCTACCACCGGGGCGGCCGGCGGCGCATTCGGCCTGTTCGCGCTACCCGTCGAGTTACCGGTCACGACCACGCTGATGTTCCGCTCGATCTGCGACGTCGCGCGCAGCGAGGGCGAGGATCTGACCTCGATCGACACGCAGTTGCAGTGCCTGACGGTGCTCGGCATGGGCGGCACCTCGAAAACCGACGACGACGCCGACTTCGGCTACTTCATCATGCGCGGCGCACTGGCGCAGGCGGTATCGAAAGCTTCATCCGAAATCGCGACCAAAGGCTTCACCGCGCATGGATCCGCAGCATTGCTGCGCCTGCTCAACACGATTGCCGCGCGCTTTTCGGTGCAGGTTAGCGAGCAGATCGCCGCCAAGTCGATTCCGGCGATCGGCGCGGTGCTCGGCGCGATGGTCAATACGGTGTTCATCGACCACTTCCAGCAGGTTGCGCACGGCCACTTCACCGTGCGTCGGCTGGAACGGCAATACGGCCAGGAAACGGTCGAAGCCGCCTATCAGGCAATTGATGTGACGCTGGACGGCTGAGCGGCCCTCGTCGTGCCGCTCGTTACACGCCGCACGAAAGTCGCGGCGCGGTCGAGCGCGCGGTTCGCCTCGGGAATGAACGGAGAGAACAGCGGCCAGACGTGCGGCATCTTCTTCCACACTTCGAGTTCGCAGTCGACGCCTGCCGCGCGCGCCTTGTCGGCGACGCGTTGCGAGTCATCGAGCAATACCTCGGTGCTGCCCGCCATGATGAAGAGCGGCGGTAAACCGCTCAGGTCTGCATAGACCGGCGAAGCGAACGGATGCGTGGCGGACGTGTCGCCCAGATAAACCTTTGCCGCGCGCGCGATGGCCGGGCCGCTGAACATGGGATCGAGACCGTCGTTGCTGCGGATGGTGGCGCCGGCTGCGGCCAGGTCGGTCCACGGCGAGAACAGCAGACAGCCTGCCGGCAAAGGATCGCCGGCGTCGCGCAGCGCGACCAGCGTGGCGAGCGCAAGGCCGCCGCCCGCTGAATCGCCCGATATGACGATCGACTCGGGCGGCGTACCGTCTGCGACCAGTTGGCGGTAGGCGGCGCTCGCATCGTCGAGCGCGGCCGGAAAGCGATGCTCGGGGGCGAGACGATAGTCGAGTGAAAAAATCGAGGTGTTGGCGCGCGTCGCCAGACCATATACGAGCGAGCGATGCGTACGCGGCGAACAGAAGTAGTAGCCGCCGCCGTGGCAATACAGTACGGTCGGACCGTTCGCGGCAACCGATACGCCGTCAGCGCGCTCGATCCACTCACCGTGCAGCGGCCAATCGTGTAGCCCGTACGCTTCGCGCAGACGCCAACCGGCCGGCACGCGCGGCGACCAGGCGCGTTTGGCCGTCAGCGCACGCGCTTTCTCCACGTTGACGCCTGGTTTCAAGGTTTCCGGTCGAAACTGCCTACGCAGATACCAGCATGCGAGTGCACTTTGCCAGCTCATCGGGACACGCTCCTTCGATAGTGTCCCGTCATGGTACGTGCGTTCGCCGCAGCGCCGGTGAACGACGGCTTCTAATCCTGAAAAAGCGCGCGCCACCGGGTAAGGCTTTCTTTGTGCCTAGTTAGCCGGCAAGACCTGCCCGCGAATCTCGCCCATTGGATTCTGTGCGGTATGCACGTTGAAGTACCACTGCCCCGCCATGAGATCCGTCACCTGCTGTTCGGTGAGCGCCGCCGATCCTTTGATCGGGCTCGCGAGCACGTCCTTCCCAATCGGCACCTGGATCTTGGCGTTCTGCCCGACCGGCGCGGGACCGTGGAAATGCGCGGCGGTTGCCGGGCCGCTCAGCCCTTCATAGGTGACGGTCCATTGCAGGGACTTGGTCGACGTATCGAACGTGGCGTTCACCATGCCGTGCCCGTGACTCACGCGCGGCGGCACTTCGCTCGACGGCTCGAGATCGGCCTTCAACGCCACCGTGTCCGCGAAGGCGACGCCCGACGCCAACGCCCACACCACCACCGCAAAATTCAGTTTTCGAAGCGAAATCATGGTCTTCTCCGGACTTTGATGCATCGCCGCCCCGACATTTCGGACACGCGCGAAGCAACCACATACTAGTGCAAATCCGTCGAGCCTGTTTGCGCAAGGGGCGATGCGACAAGGTCGCCTTCGCCGCGCGCACGCCAATAAAAAAAGCACCGCGAGCGGTGCTTTTCCTTCCACCATTGATGCTTCAGAAGCCGCTTTAGAAGCGGTGACGGATACCCGTCGTCACGACCACCTGGTTCTTGTTCGACGACGGTGCGTCGGTGCCGAACACTTGCGCGCCGACCGTGTTGCCGTTCGCGCCGATATGCGCCACGCCTTCGGCATACAGATCGGTGCGGCGCGACAGCGCGTAGTCCGCCTGCAGACCGAACTGGTTCCAGTGGCTCGAACCGTTCTGCACGCCCGGCGTGTTCTGCACCGCCTGCGTGTACGTGTACGCCGCGCCGAGCGAGAACGCCGGCGTCAGGTTGTAATGCGCGTTGACTTCGTAGTTGCTGTAACGCACGGAGGCGTCGTCGTATGCAAAGTTAAAGCGGCTTTGCGTGTACACCAGACCGACCGTTGCCGGACCGAACGCGTAGCTGCCGCCCGCGCCCCACGTACGCTGCCGCTGACGTTCACCCGCCACACCGAGGTTCGGTGCGCCGTCCTGGATCGCGCCATTCGCGTTGCCGCCGAGACCTTGCGCCTGGAGGTAACCGGCCGCCAACTTCAGGCCACCGTTCGAATAGCCCATGCCTGCGCTGTAAGCGCGATCGTTGGCGAATGCGCCTGCCTGGTTCGAGAAGGCGTACAAGCCGCTGAACGAGAAGCCGTCATAGTTCGCGCTCTGGAACTTCACCGAGTTGTTGATGCGCATCGACGCATTGGCGTTGTCGTTATCGCCGCGATGGGCGAAGTACGTGCCACCCCACGTGCCGGTCGCCGTCAGCGGGCCCAGATAGTCGACCACGGCGTCATACTGACGACCCAGCGTCACCGTGCCGTAGTCGCTCGAGATACCCGCAAACGCCTGGCGGCCGAAGCTGCGGCCACTTTGTGCGGTCGTGCCGTTGGCCAGACTGAAGCCGTTTTCCAACGTGAAGACTGCCGCGTAACCGCCGCCGAGATCTTCACGACCGCGCATGCCCCAACGGCTGCCAGACAGATTGCCGCTCGTCAGGCCATACGAAGCGCCGTGCTTCGACGCATCGCTAGCCGTTACTTCATTGTTCACGTAGGTGAAGCCGGCATCGACGACGCCATAGAGTGTCACGCTGCTTTGCGCATTGGCGGCGCCAGCGAACGTTGCGGAGACCGCCGCGAGAATCAGGATCTTTTTCATGTTGTTCCAATAACGTGTGATTACTGAGTCTTCGACTCGATTTATTTGCACAGCGCGATGGCACGCTGAGGACGAACTGCATCCCAAGCGTTCAGCAAACCGGCTCGATATGCAGGCCGGAGTTTAGGTGTCCAACTTTTGGGGGCACCACGCGCAATCGCACAAAATATTTTTTGAATTATTCGAAAAATCGCCGTGACAAGATCGGCAAGCCTTGAGCCGCAAGGCCATCTATTTATCTCCTTTTATATTTAGCGATACTTATCTAATTAAAGCGTTGCAAGCTCACCACATCACGCATTAGGAAGCCTCTCAATGCCTTTTCGGCTGGTTCTTGTGGCGGTTAGCTCTTGCTGCGAATACCATCGCTCGTTTCTTGCGTGAGGCGCGTTAGCGCTTCGCGTCGTGAGCCCCTTTTCGCAACCTGCGCGCGACCACCCGACGTTCAACCGAACCCGGCAACTCCGCGCACTCAGGCGCTTCCGCTCAAGCCCCATCACCACAATGAATCAGTTGCAAGCCATGCGCGTCTTTCTGAAAGTCGCCGATAACGGTTCTTTCGGGCGGGCAGCGGCGAGTCTGGATCTCTCCAATGCGGTGGTGACACGCTATGTCGCCCTACTCGAAACGCACCTCGATACGCGGCTCGTCAACCGCACCACGCGCAGCCTGTCGCTGACCGAAGCCGGACTCGCCTATGCCGAGGGCTGCCGGCAACTGCTCGATCAACTGGAAGCGATAGAGTCCAGCGTCTCTCAAAGTGCGAACGATCCGTCCGGCACGCTGAAACTCGTGGCTGTCGCGTCATTCTCATTATTTGGGCTCACGCCGCTGCTGCAGCGTTATCGTTTGCAGTGCCCCCGCGTCAAACTCTCGGTCACCCTGCTGCATCGGCCGGTGGATCTGATTGAAGAGGGGTTTGACGTCGGCATCGTGGTGCCTGGACAGGTGAGCGGCGGCACGTTGATCAAGCGAGCCCTATTCAAGGTCCGCTCGGTGGCGGTTGCCTCTCCCGCCTACCTCGCTGCTCGGGGTACGCCGTGCGCCCCGGTCCAGCTTGCTGCACACCCATTTCTGGCGCCATCAGCCAATGTTCATAGCGCGGAGTGGTGTTTCGTCGACGCCAGCGAAACAGAAGTCACCGTCAATATGGAGGCCGCCTACGCGGTCAACAACGCCGTGATGTTGCGCCAGGCGGCGCTCGCCGACATGGGCATTACCATCCTGCCGGAGAATCAGGTTTCGGCGGACCTGTTGAGCGGTGCGCTCGTGCAGGTGCTGCCGGGCTATCGAATCAAAGGCGCGGACAAGGAAGTCTCGTTGGTGTATCCCGGGCGCCGGCACGTGTCCGCCAAGACACGATCGTTTGTCGAATTCACCGTCGACTACTTCCGAAACAGAGCCGGATCGACGCTTTCATCGATATTTCCAAACAGTTAATTGCGCATTTCGTGATAAATCTTTTGCGCAGACGCGGTTATGCTTCCGCCTGCGAGAAGTGACTCCTTCATCGAGGGATGTCTCCAAATCTTTAACGCGGCTTCGGCCGCGTTTTTTTTCGTCCCGCTAATGTGCAGCACGGCGCCGCCTATTTCGTCCTGCTAATGCGCCGCATGGTCGCCGCCTGGATACCAATCGAGCGCGCCGATGCGATCAGCCTGGCGAGGCGCTACGGTCGCGCCTCGCCACTGTGCAAAGCAGCGTCACGCGAGCAATGCAGCCTGCTCCTCGATTCCGTCCAGCATCGCATTGCACTTGCGCGCCAGCGACAATCCGTCACTGCGCAAGCGCTCCGGCGTCTTGAGGGTGATGTCCCGACGATAGTCTTCCAACGCGTTGAGCAGCGGCGGGTACTGCAACACGCTCGCCGCCCCTGCCACACGATGATGCCACTCGCGCAAACGCTCGACCTCGACACGCTCGAGTAGCGGCGACAATGCCTGCACGTCTTCGCGCACCGACGAGACGAACGAATCGAGCAATGCTTTAACGGTCGATTCGCTCCCCCACAACTGCGTCATGTGACTCAAGTCGACCGGGACGAATGGCTCGGGAACGCCGCGTGCATCGAGCCCGGAAGCCAGCGGCGCGCTGACCGCTTCTGCCGGTGCGGCTTGCCATGCACTGTCAGTGCCGAACCAACGGCTCAGGTAGTCACGCAACGTGGCGAGCCGGGTCGGCTTGACGAGGCAGTCATCCATACCTGCGTCACGACATAGCTTCAGATCCTCCGGCGCGGTGTTCGCGGTAATTCCCAGGATCGGCAGATGGTGCGTGCCACCTTGCTCCTGCTCCCGGATGCGCCGCGCCAGTTCGTAGCCGGAGAGGTTGGGCATGTGGCAGTCTGTGATCAGACATCCGTAGCTGGTTTGTTCTAGCGCGGCCAGTGCCTCGACGCCGTCGTTCGTCACGTCGCAGGCAAAACCGAGCAAGGCCAGTTGATGACGGATCAACTCCTGATTCACCGGATGGTCTTCCGCAACCAGGATCAGCCGTCCGCTGGCAATGGCCCGTTCGCGGTCCGGCGGCACGTTGGCGCCTTCAGTCATGCGCGGCATGCCGGCGGAACGCGGCGCCACCGAAGGCAGCCCCGTCATCGCCGCGGCGCAGGCGGCGCCGAGACCGCGCCACGAGATCGGATTGACACTGACGCGCACGTTGTTGTCGAGGATGCGATAGCCGGTCGGCTTCGGTTTCTCGGTCAGGCAGAGGATCCGCGAACCGGACCCGACGCTAGCGGGCAGCACCACGTCCTCGCTCACGAAAACCATATCCATGCCTGCCAGGGCAGCGGGATCGTCGAGTTCGGTTGCGTCTGGCGACATGCGGCGCAACTCGAGCCCGAGGGCCTGACCGAAATGCATCAGCGCCTGCGCGATCCGCGCGTCCCCGGTGGCCACGACGCCGCGCTTGCCGCGCAAGCCGCTCATCGAATACTGCTGGGATTCCACAGGCATGGTGAGACATACCGTCATGCGCGTACCGACCCCAGGTTCGCTTTGCAATTCGAGGGAGCCGTTCATCAGGTCGATCAACTTACGGCAGATCGTCAGCCCCAGACCCGTACCGCCGAAGCGGCGGGTGGTAGACGACTCCGCCTGCACGAACGGCTCGAACAGCCGCGCCTGCACGTCCGGCGCTATGCCGATGCCGGTGTCTTTGACGGTCATCTCGAGAGTCTGAGCGTCGCCGGTCTGATCGACGACTGCAACTTGCACGTCGACCTCGCCCTCCGGCGTGAATTTGATGGCGTTACCAAGCAGATTAAACAGAATCTGCCGCAATCGCACGCTGTCACCACGCAGCGTAGCCGCAACATCCGGCGCGATATCCACGCGTACCTTCAGCCCTTTTTCGTGCGCGCGGCCCGCGAGCAAACCGACGGCATTGTCGACCAGTTCGCGCATGTCGATTGGTTCGGCTTCGATCGTCAGCCGCCCCGCTTCGATCTTCGAGTAATCGAGGAGGTCGTCCAGAATCTGCAGCAATGCACCCGCCGATTCGTGGATCATGCTCAGCATTTCCCCTTGATCTGCATTGAGCGGCGTGCGTTCCAGCACTTCGACGAGGCCGAGCACGCCGTTCATCGGCGTACGGATTTCGTGACTCATCATCGCGACAAATTCATCTTTCGCACGCGAGGCGGCTTCGGCTACGTCGCGCGCTCGCGCGAGTTCTTCGGACCGCGCGTGCTCTACACTCGCGTCCACCCAATAGCCGCTCCACACTACGCTGCCATCCTCCTCGCGGCGCGGCACCAACTCCGCGCGCGCCCACTTCAGTTCACGCTCGACGTCGAAGCGAAACTCCATGTTCACCGGTGTTTCGCAACGCGCTGATTGCTCCAGTTCGGCCAGCACGAAAGGTCGGTCCTCTTCCCACACGCGTCTGAAATCGATCTCTTCGCGACTCATCGACGAAGCGCCGTCGCCACCCAGCAGATGCCGCGTGTCGCCGCCGATATACGGAAACGAATACGCACCGTCCGCAGTGCGGCGCAATTGAAATACGACGGCTGGCAGTGAGCGTGTTACGTCGAAAAGGCGCCGCTCGGTTTCGCGTGCGAGCATTTCAGCACGCCGGATATTGGTAATGTCGACCATCGTTCCCAGCACACAGCTCGGCTTGCCGTCACTGCCATGACAGATCCGTGTCCAGAACAAGCCGTGCCGCGGGTCGCCCGTGCCGCGGGTCGCCCGTGCCACGTTCAAACTGGAGTTCCGCCTGAGCGGGTTCGCCGTCTATCAGCATCTTGCGTGTGAGTTCGTCCAGAACGCGGCTGTTGGTTTCGCCCCATGTCTGAATGTCCATGGCCGTGCGTCCGATCACCGATTCGCGGAGCAACCCACACGCTTCTTCATACGCCCGGTTGATCGCGATGTAGCGTCCATCCAGATCCTTGGCGACGAGCGGATAGGGGACCATCTCCATCATGGTTTCCTGGAAATTCAGCTGTGACGCCAGCTCGCGTTCGGTCTGTTTGCGCAGCCTCACCTCGCGCTGCAACAGCACATAGGCGCGCAGCGTGACCAGCAATACGAGACCGATACCGATCAGCAATGGCAGAAGGCGCAGTGCGGTCACGCTCCATGTGCCCGGATCTCCCGCACTGCCGGTCACCCACTTCTGGCGGATGCGCTGCTTCTCGGCGGGCGGCATAGCCAGCAACGCACGGTCGATCAAACCGGCGAGCGGCGCCAGATCAGGGCGCACCGCGAAGCCGAGCGAGTCGGATTCGCCGACCGTACCGAGGATCTTGAGCACACCGGCGTAACGTTGCTTCAGCAGGATATCGACGGCGGCTACGTTGCCAACCAGTACGTCTGCCTGGCCGTTCTCGACCATCTTGAGCGCGTCGTCCAGACTGGGCGCGACAGTGATGTTGGCAGTCGGAATCTTGTCGATCGCAAACGGAATCGAGCCGGCGATATGCGACGAGACCACAATGCGGCGCGAGGCGAAATCATTGAGCGCGCGCGCGGCAGGTTCGTTTTCGCGTCCGACGATCACAAGCGGATAGCTTTCGTATGCACGGCTGTGCAACGCGTTCTTCAGACGTGGGTCGTTACTGGAGGAGGTGGCCAGAATCGCCAGATCGCCGCGCTGGAAAGCTTCAAGGGTCGCGGGCCAGTCTGCGGTGTGGGCCCGGTCGAATACGACGCCCAGCGCACGACTCAAATAGTTCAGATATTCGGCGGCAATGCCCGCGGGATGGCCGGAATCGTCGACATAACTGAAAGGCGGCCAGCCGGTATCGAAACCCACCTGCAACGGCGGTAGCGAACGAAGCCAGGCCTGCTCTTCCGGAGTCAGCACGAGGCGTCGTGCAGCGGACGCAGCTTGTGCGTCGAAGCTGCCGGATAGCCAACGCACGCGGATCGCCGTGTCGTCGGCCGGATTCATCGAGGCGAGCGCGCGATCGAGCTGGTCGCGCAACGCCACCCTGTTGCGCGGTACGGCAAAACGCAAGTCAGCGATCCTGCCGCTTTCCTCGAAAGCGACTCGCAGTCCACGGAATTCCTCGGTGGCGAGCGCGTATTGAACGGCAGGCGTAAAACCGACATAGGCGTCGGCATCGCCGCGCGCAACCGCATCGAGCGCCGCATGCGTACTTGCGAAGGTTTCGAGCTGAGTGCGAGGAAAGCGCTCGCGCAACGAGCGCTCCAGCGCAAACCCTTTCTCCACCGCGAGGCGCGCGCCGACAAGCTGAGCGGCGCTGGCGTAGACATCGCCGTCCCGGCGGACCGCCACCGACGACGACGCACGAAAATACGGCGAGGTGAAGCTCAAGCAGCGCTCCCGCTCTATCGTACGCGCGAGGCTCATGACCAGATCGACATGGCCGGCGCACGCCGCGGCCAGCAATTGCGGCATGTCCGGATACGCCTTCGACTCGATCACGACGTTCGGCCCAACCAGTGCACGCAGATAGTCTCCGCTCAAGCCGGTTAGTTGACCGTCCTGAAGCCCGTCAAAAGGCATCCAACCGTTAGCCAGAACGCCAACGGTCAACGTGGCAGGAAAGGCGCCGCCGACCGACAGATGCGATTGACCGGTGAACGGCTGGGCGACTGCCGCCTGCATCTGCGTGACGGCAAACAGGAAGACTGCAAGCAGGCACTGCGATACGCGTCGCAGCACCTGCCTCATCATGACACTGCGCACGCCACCGCGCCGGAGTTTGCTAGAGAGCATCATGACATGACACCGGGCGGCGCTCACGCGACCTCGCCCTGCCCGTGAGCGACCGCCGTGGCATGCGGACCGGACTTGCCGCACAGAAATGAAAACAGCGCACCGGCGACGACGCCACCCAGCAACGGCGCCGCCCAGAACAACCAGAGCTGATCGAGCGCCCAGTCGCCGACGAACAATGCCTGACCGGTGGAGCGAGCGGGATTGATCGAGCCGTTGGTCACCGGAATCGACACCATGTACGCGATCGTCAGACACGCGCCCGCGACCAGCGGCGCGAGCGGCCGCAACCTCCGCTGGCGGGTCATCATGAGACTCGCCATGACGAAAGCGAACGACAGCGCAAGTTCGACGACCAGCGCAGAGTGAAGTTGATAGTCGGCCGGAGAATGGTCGCCAAAACCGTTCGCCGCAAATTCGCTCGCGCCCAGCTCGAAGCTCGGGCGGCCGCTCGCCACGTAAGCGAGCAGCGCCGCGGCTGCGATGGCCCCGAGGATCTGGGCGGCAATGTAGGGCAGCAGATCCCGAACCGGGAAACCTTGCGCGACCGTAAACCCGATTGTCACAGCCGGATTGAAGTGCGCGCCGGAGATAGCGCCGAATGCGTAGCTCGCCGTGACGAGCGCAAGACCGAACGCGAGTGATACCTCGAGCACGCCGTAGCCCTGCTGAGCCGCGCCAGTGTTCAATACAATGCTGCCGCAGCCGATGAACACCACCCACGCCGTCCCGACCCCCTCGACTAATAACCGCTTGCCCAGCGCTACCATTCCGCCTCCCAGTACTTGTGCAAATGGCAGACGGCGCCGCGCTCCAGCCGCGAGACATCTGCCTGAATTTCCCAGGCTCGGCAGTGCACAGCATGGCGAAATGACTGCTTTCTTCATGCGGGTGTTGGAAGTCGAGCCTCAGCTAATTCAGAACTATGAAACGGGAACGTCCCCCAACCAATCAGAAGACTCCTAAAGTCCTAAGAACCATCGGCTGTCGAGATCTGGTTCTCTCACACGCCTGTCAGGCCAACCCTATCTGTCTCGCGTAGTCGATGAGGTCGTTTTCTGTCTCGAGACCGAGTTTGCGCATCGCGCTTCGCTTTTGCGTGCTGATGGTCTTGCCGCTGCGTTGCAGACGCGCAGCGATTTCGTGGACTGCCAGACCTCGCACGTAGAGCTGGAAGACCTCCCATTCGCGCGCGCTCAGCACGCCCGCGCGCGGCTGCGGCGGCGCGTCGGAGGTGTCTATAGCGACGCGTGCCTGATCCGATAGGTAAACACCGCCGGCAACCGCAGCCTCGATCGCTTCGATCAACGCCGTGGCGGTATCGCGCTTGTCGACGATTGCGGCCACACCGAGGTGCAACAATCCAGAAAGCATGTGCGCATGACAGATCATCGTCAGGACGACGACATAGGGATGCGGCCGAGCCCGGAACAGGCGGCGCAGGAAAGACACGACGTTGCTGGCTCCGTCAATGCCCGGCATGCCGATATCCGATACGACAACGTCGCACGCATGAGTGTCTAGCAGTTCGGCAAGCGTTCGGGTATCGGGCGCCTCACCGACTATCTCGATGTGGGGTGCCGCTTGCAGCAGGCGCATCACGCCAACGCGGACGCAGTCGTGGTCGTCGGCCACGATGACGCGGATTTTTTGTGGCATTTTTTTGTTGTCTTATTGACTGGCACTCCCCGCACGCGACGTGCATCCCCAGGGGTGCCAAGTGCTTCTTCTATTCGCCACGCCACCGGACCGGCGCGACGTCTTGTCGGCTCAGCGCCGGTTTTGCACGCAATCTTCGGAGATCACGCCGTGCTCGACGGCGAAGCGGAACAGTTCCGCGTCGCTGTGCAAGGCAAGCTTGCGCATCGCGGTACATTTCTGCGCACTGATTGTCTTGACACTGCGCCCAAGGCGCGCGGCGATCTCGGTTACACCAAGCCCGGAAGCATATTGCGTGAACACTTCCAATTCGCGGCGTGACAACATGTTCCGGACAAAATCGAGCCGCTGCGCGACCGTTGCTTCGGTAATCAGTGATCGCACCGCCGGCCCCATGTAGCATTCACGTGCCAGTGCCGTGACGACTGCCACATGAATCAGATCGATCCGGTCACGCTTGCTGATCAGCCCATCGACACCTAGCGCGATGACCTTTTTCAGCGCGGCAGCTTCGGTTTCCATGGTGAGCACGACAAGTGCGATGTGGGGATAGCGTGTCTTGAATCGCCTGATGGTTTCCAGTCCGTCGCCTTAGAAGCCTCCCGGCATGTAGAGGTCCATGAGAACGAGGTCACATGGAATACGATCGACTTCCTTGAAAAGCTCTGTGGCGTCGGCAGCGCGACCGACGATTTGCATATTCGGATAGCCCGCCATCAAATTCTCGATCGCCAACAGAACCAATGGATGATCGTCCGCGATGATGGTTCGAACTGGTGTGCTTAAGTCGGCGTTGTCGTTCATCGTCTTTTTCTCCCCCGTACCTGAATTACCCGTCGCTCTCTCCGGAACAACTGGCCCTGTCGCGATCATTAAACATATTTTGGAGAATAGACATAAGATCGCTCTGAAATAGCTCAATGCGCTCATGCCGATAATGATTAGGTATACGATTTAACCTTCACAAACTCCATATGCACGGACATAAGCAAAGAGACCGGGATCGTTGGTAACGCCCAGTTTCGCCATGGCTTCGCGCTTTTGACGGCTAACGGTTCGGCGATGACATCCGAGCGTTACCGCGATCTCCGAGATCGATTGACCACGTACGGACATTCTGACGACTTCCACCTGTCTGCGGGACAAACGTGAAACCGGCGGCGGATCGCACGCTTCGTCCTGAGGCCGGGCGAGCGCTTCAATGATGGAACGGCCAACGTAAATTTCTCCCTTTCCACTCGCCTCGATCGCTTGCCACAGTTCGTCCATGGTTTCCATTTTGCTGAGCGTACTGACCACACCATCCGACACGATGGCACGCAGAATCGCCGTGTTCGTCAGAGCTGTCATCACGACGATGCGCAACAATGGCCAGGCACACCGGATTCGCCTGACAAGGTCCAGGCCATCTTCAACCGCACCCGATGCCTCCGGCATCGTCAGGTCGGTGACGAGCACGTCGCATGGTGTGCTTTGCAACAATTGGATCAACGAAGTCGGCGTCGCCGCTTCGCCGACAATGGTGACACCGGCATGCATTTCCAGCGCGGCGCGAACGCCAAGCAGAACGAAAGGATGATCGTCCGCCAGAATGACTCGAAGGTTCACTATGATTTCTCTCTGATGTTGTAGGATTATTCGGCGAATGCGCAGGAGAAATACCACTCGGATTACACCTGCTTTGACGGCCTCCTGACTTGGAATAACGTGCCAGGGGCGGCCATAAAAACACCGCTACAACGATGCGGAAATCGGAGGGTTCCTAAACCCGCACAGAATTTGATAGCTCATCGCGGCGCTATCAAAATGGGAACCCATGATTATGCGAATCGAATACGCGAGAGCGTTTTATCTCGCGGTTAATTCCCGGCTGAAAAGCAATGCAGCGACGCGAGCGCGTACTGCCGCTCCCATCGCATGGAAAACAACGAATGAAGCCGGTAGCGTCAGGCCACCCGCTTTAGTTGCCCCGTCATGCGGCATCGCACGCGCGTGCCGCTGTCAGCTTGCTAGCGCGAGCCGCGCGCGGCAATACCGGTAGTGCGATCAATGCGCACACACTGGCTACCGCCCACACCATCGGCCACGAGCCCACCGACAACAACGGCGGAATCGTGAGCGGCGTCAGAAACAGCGTGAGAAAGACGCAGGTGTTACCCATCGCGAGTGCGGTACCCGCGCGACTCGTTCCTGCAAGCGTCGCGAGTTCCGTGAAGGCAACGCCGTGCCACGCGGACCCGCTGATACCGCCCAGCACGATCACCAGTGCGAATACCGCCGTCAGCGCCGCGTGGTGCATACCGGCGAGGCCCGTCACCAAGGCGAGCAATGCGAACAACACTGCCGTCAGCACGCTGCAGGCGCGCATGTACGCGCGTCGATTGCCGCGCCGGTCGGTCCACGCCCCGCTCCAGACCCGCGCAATCGCAGCGCCCGTTTGCACCGCTGCCATCGTCACACTGATCGCGAGCACGCCGGCAGCGCCGAAGTCGTGAAGAAACACAGTTCCGAACGTCACGACCGCAATCTGCGGCACGCACAATGCGCCGGCGCCGAGCGCCACTCGCCAGATGCCCATATCGCGTAACGGCGAAACCTTCGGCGGCATGGCAGCCCCAGCCGCAGTCGCCGTATGGCGAGCCGTACCCGCGCCGCTCCCTTCGGCATGCGACGGTTCGTGCAGCCAGCACCAGGCGAACCCCGCGGTAATCGCGCACGCAAGGGCCAGCACGGTGTACACGCTGGCAAACCCGAATCTCGAGGCGAGCACCGGCAAGATCAACGCCCCCAGGCCACCGCCGGCCGGCACTGCGGTCTGACGAATGCTCATCGCGAGGCCGCGCTCACCTTCGCGAAACCAGGCCATCACCGCGCGGCCACTCGAACCATTGACGCTGCCGCCGAGCAGACCAACCAGCAACAGGCCGAACGCGAGCGTGGCCATGTTCGGCACATGCGCGCCGGACGGCACCACGAACAATGCCAGCCCGGCCAGCGCGGCGGCAGTCGAAAGAAGTCCGATCAGCAGCACGCGGCGGTCGCCCCACCGGTCGGTCAGGAGTCCCCATGGCAACTCGCTGACCGCAATGCCCAAACCGAGCATGCCCAGCACCAACCCCAGTCCATCG
Organism: Paraburkholderia sp. RL17-337-BIB-A; assembly: GCF_046025895.1. NCBI lineage: Bacteria > Pseudomonadati > Pseudomonadota > Betaproteobacteria > Burkholderiales > Burkholderiaceae > Paraburkholderia > Paraburkholderia sp. RL17-337-BIB-A. The sequence continues at coordinate 4,033,423 of NZ_JARESY010000001.1, forward strand.
TTGCCGAGGTGATAGCCCGAACGCAAAAACACGGCCGTAGTCGGAATCCCCGAGAAAGCTGCCGAAAAACTTGCGTTCGCCGCGAAGCCGACGCCCAGCACTTTCCACCGATGATTTGCCGCACGCCCTCCCGGCACTGGGCCGGCGGCAATCGATTCGTTTCCCATGACAGTCTCTGCAATGAATGAATTGGAGGTATCCCACGGCTGGACCAACCATCGGAAAAGCCGGAAATTCAGATGACTTCCATCGGAAATACCGAATCATGAGCCAACGTGGATTCGACCTGACACAGTTGCGCACCTTTGTCGCCGTCGCCGAATCGGGCAGCGTCTCGGCGGGCGCGGAGCGGGTGTTTCTATCGCAGTCGTCGGTGAGCGAGCAGTTGAAGAAACTCGAGGAACGCGCCGGCCAGCCGCTCTTCGTACGCAGCAAGCAAGGCGTGTCGGCCACGCCGGCCGGTAGGCCGCCTGCTCGATCACGCGCGGCGCATCATCGCCATGAGCGAAGCGGCGTTCGAAGACCTGCAAGGCCGTTCGCTCGACGGTGAACTGCGTATCGCCATCACGGACTACTACCGTCCGCTCGACATCGCACGCATTCTCAAGACGTTTTCGGAACAACACCCGCGCCTGAAGCTGCACGTCACCGTGCTGCCAAGCGCCGTGATCGACAGCAGCGCCGGCGACGATGCGTCGTACGACATCGGCCTCTCATTGCGACTCGTTACCGGGAACACGCGCGCCCCTGGCCGCCGCGCCGGTGCACAGAGCACGGTGGTGCGGCGCGAGAGACTGCTGTGGGTCTGTGCAGCCGATGCCAGTCCGCGGCCGGCCACGCCCTATCCGCTGGTTTTACTGCCTTCGAGTTGCCAGTTGCAGCGCTTCGTCGTGAAGCTTCTGGACGAGCACAAGGTGCCGTATCTAGTATCGCATTCGGCCTCCGGGGTAGCCGGGCTGCAACTCGCATTGAAGGCCGGGTTGGGGATTTCATGTCTGAACGAATCGTCGATTGGCGGAGGCGTGGTGGCCTGTCCGCCGAGCGTCGGCTTGCCCGCACTGCCTGCCGTCGAGTTTCATCTATTGCCGGGACGGGCCGGCGAAAGCGAACGCGTCAGCAACGCACGCATCGCGTTGATGCGTCTTTTCAGTTAGCGTGCGGCGCGTCGATGTACGCACAGCGAGCCGCGAATCGCAATAGAAACGGAGAGCGGCGCGTCGATCGCATTCGCCGATCCGCCGAGCACTTAAACCACATTCAGAATAAATATTGAAAGCGCTCTAATCGACGCCTATGCTGATCGAGTAAGGCGCCCGCTTGGCCTACCAATTTTGATTGACTCATGGGATAAATTCCTGCAACCTGATACTCATTAGACAGACGTATCACCATCATTAATGCAGCCCGAAACGCGCCGCCCACCGCGCATTCAGGCAGATCATTGTTTTATAGAGCAATCGCGTCGCCGTATCGATTCAACACTGCGCCTCCTTAATAAGTCCGTTTCGATTTGCTGTTCATGCAGTCGTTATAAAAGAAAAAGTAACAGGCGTGTCGTGCATCGCTCATCGAATTCATAAGCGAATTCATGCGCGAATGCGTGATAAATAAATAGCGAAAAGAACCGTTCCCCCGACGAGGCCTGGCGTGCATCGTAGAACTATCGGATTTTCGATCCTGTTGATGTTTTACGTCGTGTGGCGTGGCGCGGCGTTCGCCGCCACTGACGCATCGGGCGCGATGCCCTCGGCCATGGACGAGCGCGTGCGCGCCTGCACCTCGTGTCATGGCGTGCAAGGCCAAGGCCTGAACAACGACTACTTCCCCCGCATCGCCGGCAAACCGGCCGACTATCTGTTCAATCAGTTGACCGCGTTCCGTGACGGTGGCCGCACCTATCCGCCGATGGGTTATCTGCTCGCCTTTCTCCCCGACGACTATCTGCGCAAGATCAGCCAGTACTTCGCCGACCTGCAACCGCCCTACCCCAATGCCGATCACAGCGACGTCGCGCCGGCGGTGCTTGCAGCCGGACAACGGCTCGTCACCCAAGGCGACCCGGCACGCAAGATCCCCGCGTGCATCGCATGTCACGGAGCGCGCATGACGGGTACGCAACCTGGCATTCCGGGCCTGCTCGGTCTGCATGCGAGCTACATCGCCGGGCAGATGGGCACATGGCGCTCGGGCACACGTCACGCGCTTGCGCCGGACTGCATGCATTCGATCGCCGTCAAGCTAACCGATAAGGACATCACCGCGGTATCGAGCTGGCTCGCGCGCCAGCCGCGCCCCGCCGATCCGCGGCCCGCGCCGGCATCCGCTGAACGGCTGCCTCTCGCATGCGGGAGCCAACCGCAATGAAGCCGACCCTTCGCCCGATCCGTTCAGTTTCTTATGCGATGACGAAGCGCCGTCGCACCGCTGCATCGCTCGTCTGCGGCTTGCTGGTTGCGAGCCTGATCGTCGCCGGCAGCGCCGCGGTTCCCGGCGCATCGCGCGCGTTGCTGATCACGGAAGCACGCGCCGCTGAAGCCGTGCCTGCCGCCACGACAACGGCGCCGACAAAGACCGCAGCGGCCACTGGCGACAAAGCCGACACCCGCCCCGACATCGTCAAGCGCGGCGAGTATCTGGCGCGCGCCGGCGACTGCGTCGCCTGCCATACCGCGCCGCGCGGCAAGCTGTTCGCCGGCGGCCTCGCGATGGATACGCCGTTCGGCACGCTATATTCGCCGAACATCACACCGGATGCGCAATACGGCATCGGCACGTGGAGCGAGGACGCATTCTTCAAAATGATGCGCACCGGCCGCACGCCGGACGGCACCCTACTCTACCCCGCGATGCCGATCGCCCAGTACACCAAAGTCACGCGTGAAGACTCGGACGCGATCTTCGCGTATCTGAAGTCCGTGACACCGGTGCGCGAGCCGAACCACAAACACACGCTGCGCTTCCCGTTCAACCAGCGCAAGCTGCTGTACGGTTGGCGCACCCTGTATTTCCGCGAAGGCGAGTTCCAGCCCGACCCGACCAAATCCGTCGAATGGAATCGCGGCGCGTATCTCGTCGATGGACTCGGGCACTGCACGATGTGCCACACCAAGATCAACATGCTCGGCGGCTCGTCGCAAAGCGAGCAGTTCGCCGGCGGTCTGATTCCGGTGCAGAACTGGTACGCGCCGTCGCTCACGTCCGACAAGGACGGCGGTCTCGGCGACTGGAGCATCAAGGACATCGTCGACCTGCTGCAAGCGGGCATTTCCGATCGCGGTGCCGTGTACGGGCCGATGGCCGAAGTCACCTACCACAGCCTTCAATACATGACGGAAGCGGACGTCAAGGCGATGGCCCTCTATCTGAAGACACTGCCGGACAATCGCGGCCGCAAGTCGGGGCCGTCCGCGCCGACCAACACCAACGTGTTCGCGCTCGGCGAAAAGATCTACGCCGACAAGTGCGCGCTATGCCACGGCGCCAAGGGCGAAGGCCAGTTACAGCACTACCCTCCGCTCGCCGGCAACCAGTCGATCGAAATGGACTCCGCGGTCAACCCGATTCGCATCGTGCTCAATGGCGGCTTCCCGCCCGGCACCATGCGCAATCCCGAGCCGTACGGCATGCCGCCCTTCGGGCAAGAGTTGAACGATACCGATGCCGCCGCCGTCGTCACGTATATCCGCACTGCGTGGGGCAACCACGGCCAACCGGTGACGTCCCGCGAGGTCAACGAGTTGCGCAAAGCACCACTGCATTGAACCTGAACCGCTGCACTGGAGAATCTCTAGATGGAAGCGAACGATACCCGCAGAGCGGCCCCGCCCACGGATGAAGAAGTGGAACGCGTCGTCGCGGCCGGCCCGCATGGCGCGATCGCCGTGGCCGGCGTCGCCACGCTGATCGTCATGGCGATCTGGTTCGGCTTCTACTTTCTTGTCTTTCTGCCGCGCGGCGTCATCCACTGACTATGTCGACTGATTCCAATCACCAACCGGGCAGCGGCCACCAAGTCGCCTTACGCGCCGAGCGCCGCTGGGCGATTTTCTCCACAGCGCTGATCGTGCTGATGCTCGCCGTCATCGTGTTCTCGGGACTGCACTGGGCGATGATGCCGCCGTCGCGCGTCGAGACAATCGATCCTTCGCGCCTGCAACTGTCCGGCGAATTTGTCGAAGACAATCTGGGCAGCGCCGTGGAGCCGGATGGCTCGGTGGTCGTGCGCTTCATTGCGCAGCAGTATTCGTTTACGCCGCAATGTCTGCTGGTGCCCGCCGACACGCCGATCACGATCCGCACCACCAGCGCCGATGTCGTGCACGGCCTGCTCGTGACCGACACCAACATCAACACGATGGTCGTGCCGGGCTACGTCGCGACGTTGAACACACGCTTCGACAAACCCGCCGATCACACCATGCCGTGTCACGAGTTCTGCGGCTTCGGTCACCAGACCATGTGGGCTCACGTCAAGGTCATCGACAAAGCCACGTTCTTCGAGCAAGCCCGACAATCACGGAGACTCAGCTGTGTTTCACGCTAAGCGACTCGTTCTCGCGCATTTCTGGCTCGCCTTCATCGCGTTTCTGATCGCACTGCTGCTCGGTGCCTGGCAGATGTTGGTGCGTAGCCCATTGGTGCCGTGGGTCGGCGACCCCGAGCTCTACTATCGATCCGTGACCGCGCATGGCTCGGTGATGGCTTATGTGTTGCCCACACTGGTTTCGATGGGCTTCGGCTACGCGATCGTCGAACTTGCGCTCGCGCAGCGGCTCGTCGGTCTGAAATGGGCGTGGGCCGCGTTCATCATGCTGGCGGTGGGCGCGGTGATGGCGATGGTTCCGGTCGCGCTCGGCAAGGCCTCGGTGCTCTACACGTTCTATCCACCGATGATCGGCAGCCCGTTCTATTACCTCGGTGTGGTGCTGGTGGTGGTCGGCTCGTGGATCTGGGTCGCGCTGATGCATGTGAATCTGCGTGTGTGGAAGCGCGCCAATCCCGGCAAGCCCATCCCGCTCGCGATGTTCGCCAACGTGGCGGGCGCATATCTGTGGGCGTGGACCGCGATCGGCGCGGCGCTCGAAATCCTGTTCCAGATCTTGCCGGTTGCCTTCGGTCTGACCAACACGATCGACGCAGGTCTCTCGCGCATTCTGTTCTCGTGGACGCTGCATGCGATTGTCTACTTCTGGCTGATTCCGGCTTATATCGCGTACTACACGTTGGTGCCGCGTGCGATCGGCGGACGACTCTATAGCGATTCGATGGCGCGCGTGTCGTTCATTCTGTTCCTCGTGTTCGCGATGCCGATCGGCATTCACCATCTGTTCGCCGATCCGCAGGTCGGTTCGGGCTTCAAGTTCCTGCATGCGGTGTTCACCGGCATGGTGTCGGTGCCGACGCTGCTGACGGTGTTCACGATTTGCGCGTCGGTGGAGATCGCAGGCAGGCTGCGGGGCGGCAAAGGCGCGTTCGGGTGGCTAACTGCATTGCCCTGGCAGAACCCGATGATGCTGGTGATCGCGTTTTCGTTCGTGATGCTCGGTCTTGGCGGTGCGGGCGGCCTGATCAACATGAGCTACCAGTTGAACTCGACTATTCACAATACGCAGTGGGTGACGGGGCACTTCCATCTGATTTTCGGCGGGGCGATCGTCATCATGTACTTCGCGATTGCGTACGAGCTGTGGCCGCAATTGACCGGCCGCGCGATTGCGTCGGTGAAGCTGGTGCGGACGCAACTGTGGCTGTGGTTCATCGGCATGATGGTGGTGACGCTGCCGTGGCACTACGTCGGCTTGCTCGGTGCGCCGCGCCGTATGGCGTATTACGACTACAACACGCCAGGGATGGAATCGCAGGCGTTCTGGGTGGGCATGTCGGCGGTGGGTGGATTGATTCTGGTGGTGTCCGGCGTGCTGTTCATTTACATCCTCGCGAAGTCGCAGTTCGGGCCTGAGGTCCAGCAACAGAGTTTCCGCTTTGCGAGCGCGGTGCAGCCGGTGGAGCGTGTGCCCGCCGCGCTCAATAGTTTTGGCTTGTGGGTGGCGTTGATGATCGGGCTGACGGTCGTCAACTACAGTGTGCCGATCGTTCAGCTGCTCAGATTGCCGCAGACGTCGGTGCCGGCAGTTGTCGTCGGAGCGCAGCGATGAGTCAGGAACGCGTCTTTAGCTTGCGCAACCCGTGGTTCACGGTGAGCTTGGGCGGCACGATTGCGATTGCTGTTGTGGCGATATTGATTGGGTTCATCTGGTTGCCATCGGCGAATAGTTCGTTCAGCGAGCGTGGTTTATGGGCGACGATTTGCAGCGCCGCGGGCGTGCCGTCGAGTTGGTACGGCGGCGGTGCCAATATCGCTGGCCCGGCGCCGAGTGAGGTCGTGGTTTTGCCGCCTTTGCGGCGCGCGCAGGCCGACGCGAATTCGATTGGCCGTGGCGCGACGATCGCGACGCAGAATTGTTCGATGTGTCATGGCGTGCTGGGCACGGTGCAGGTGACAGCGCCTGCGTTGGCCGGGCAGTATGCCGACGTGGTCTATAAAGAGTTGCGCGACTATCAGAACGGCGTGCGGCAGAACGCGATCATGCAGCCGATCATTGCGGCTCGTAGTGATCAGGATCTGCATGATCTGGCGGCTTATTATGCTTCGCTGCCGAGGGCGCCGGCGGCTGAGGTTTTGCCGACTGGCGCGGGGCCGGACGCTAACGCTGTGAAACTTGCGATGCAGGGTGATCCGCAGCGGAATATTGCGCCTTGTGCGGCTTGTCATGGACAGTTGGATCGTAAGGGGGCCGCACCTTGGCTTGGTGGGCAGTCTTCTATTTATCTCGCTGCGCAGATGCGGGCGTTTGCTTCTGGTGCCCGGCATAACGATATCAATGAGCAGATGCGGAATGTGGCGAGGCAGATGACTCCGGCTGAGATTGATAGTGTTGCCAGGTATTATGCGGGGATACGGTGAGATGAGCAGCGATAGCTATCGTGATGCGCACGCTCACCTTGAACAATAGGATTTGCTACGGCGTACAAGACCGTGCCTGAAAAAGCTACGTTCTTGCGAACGGTGCATTAAGAGTAGCGCTCCACGGCTCGCCAATCGGCGGGCCATATTTTTTGTCGGCAGACCACGGCGCCTTCGCTTCGCCGAGGCCATTGATTCAGCAAGTTTGTAAAGGTGTGTAGAGGAACCACCCTTTTCAGAAAGCTCCTATTCCGGCTATCACCCCCCATTGATTTAGTGTCGTCTTGTTATTACGAATTTCCAACGACGCATTACAAATAAGGGAGATGCATGAGAATAAATGGTTCTTCTCATGTGCCGAGGAACAACTTGATTCGTCTACTGGCCATGTTCGTTTTATTGATGATCGCGTTCGGAGCCAACGCAGACGACTGTTTCACGCTTTACTCGAAGTCCGGTGCAACGCCGGGCACAAAGACCTGCCGTCTCGACGTAACCAGCAATACACCTGGTGGCATGGGCAATTACGCGTGCGTTAACGACCTTGCCCTGATTGACCAGTGGTGTTCCATTCCAACTGTCGAATTGCCGGAGTCAAGTTGTCCGGTCGCTGATCCGGTGTATCCGGGCAACGGAGCTGTGACGCTTACGATGGGCGATTTCGTCAGCGGTGACGATGGCCCCATGCGCTTCACGCGCACTTACCGTTCCAAATCACTCGGCGCTTCAACGGCAGTAATGGGACCTGCCTGGTTTCACAACTGGCAGCGTCAACTTGGACTAGCAAATGCGAGCAGCGGTAGTTCATCCAAAGTTCTGGCGTATCGCGAGAACGGCGAACCGGTCACCTTCAACTGGTCATCGGGAATGTGGCACGGGAGCGGAAACGCCGGGTTGAGTCTGGTACAGGACGGCTCGGGATGGAGCCTGACTAACCAAGCAACCGGCACAACGGAAACATACTCGTCGCAGGGTGTCCTGCTCTCAGAAAACACGAAGAGCGGATTCGTTAGAACGCTGAACTATGACGCCAGTGGATTGCTGACTGCCATTGTTCAGCACTCGTCAGGAACCAGTGTAAGCAGCGACCTGACTGTACGACTGGAATACGACGGCAAGCGTCGCGTCTCACGGTTGCTCGATCCGGTCGGCGGCATAACGCAGTACGGTTACGACGACAACAGCAATCTTGTTTCCGTTATCTGGCCTGACGGCAATGTTCGACGGTACGTCTACGGAGATGCGCGGTTCAAGAACGCCATCACCGGTGAGATCGACGAAACCAGTACGCGCATCGCCACATGGACTTACGACGCGCAAGGGCGGGCGAATGCCGTCAGTCATCCGGATACAACGCGCAACGTGCAGTTTGCGTACAGCAGCAGCCAGACCACGATCACAGATAGTCAGCGTGCGACAACGGTGAAGTTTGCCTCTGTGGCGGGCATGCTGCGCCCCACCGAAACGAACTCCCCGTCACGCACGACCAGCACGTCCTGGGACGTGTCGGGCAACGTGCTGAGCGATACAAATTCGACCGGCGGTACTACCGAATTCAGTTATGACGCGGCAGGCCGCGTCATTCGGTTGGTCGTGCGCAACGCATCCAGTACGACCGTCACGTCTGTTCGATATGCCGATGCGACGGGTTTGAGTCCATCGATGATCGCGTCCCCCGGCAAAGTGCGTGCGTTTGTCTACGACGTGAAAGGCAATATAACCGGGTTCAGCGAGTTCGCCACTGACGATCCGACTGGCCAGCGCGGGTTCGATGCCAAGGCGTCAGGACATCAACGTACCGTAGGTATCGGATACAACAACTCAAATCGTGTCGTGGCCGCTCTCGAATATTCCAACGGGAGCAAAACTGCAGACTGGCTTTACGTATATGACGAGACAGGTAATCTGCGCGTTGCGAATGACAGAGTGTCCAGCTGGACACTCGGCACGATGAGCAGGGATGCAGCACATCGCCCTACCTATCTGGCGGGTGACAACCGCGAAGCAATCGTCACCTATAACGCGAGAGGGCGGGTAACGCAGTTCATTTATAACGAGTATCCCACGGTGCTGAACGGCGGCCTGTATAGGGTACTGACAGTGAACTATATTTACTCGCCTGATGGCCGAGTGGCGTCGCGCACCGGCACGGTCAAACAGAACGAGGGCGGATCGACGTCACTAGGTACGCCTTATGTGCTCAGTGGCGATGAGCTTAGTCAGTGGATCGCCAATCTCGAGGAAGGCGTCAACCCGGCCGGCCCACCGGCGAATCGGCTGGGATGGGTTCGTGCGATGCTCGGGGCGTCGGCTGAGCCGGGCTTGGTGTCAATATGTATCGAATGCATGTTCAATCCCGCGTTGGGTTGGGCGTGGGCTATCTCCCCGGAAAACGACGATCCGTTCGGGATTATTGGCGTCGTTGGGGCAGTACGGAATGGTCTTGATGCCGTTACGAAGCTGTGCAAACCCACCGCAAACAAGGTCCCGACGGTTTACGAGAACAAGATACTCGATACGATGAAGGGTCGCGGTTGGACAAAGGAAGACATTGAATCAACAATCGCGAATCCATACAGAACCGCACCAGCACGTGACACAAGGCGCAATGATGATGGTGGAGTTACAAGGCGTGACGATCCTGCTACGGCGTACATACGTGAGGACGGGCACTATGTTGTCAGGAATGACGTCGACGGAACGATTGTGCAAATATCGAAGCGTAGCGATCCCAATTGGAAATCACCCTTTTGAGGCCACCATGACTATCCAGGACAAAATTTTTGAAAAGTATCGTTCGGCGTCGATCGGCGAGCCCGGCACGGAGATCTATGTTGAGGGCAAGGCCGCGCTGGGCATCCCCGCCGACTGCGAAAACGCTGACGTTGCACTATATGGCTTTGATACCTTTACCATCATTCCGGGAGCGACATATCCTCATCTCGATGGAATCATGGACTATTCGCCAAGGGTCCGGAAACCTTGGGACGACTTTCGGCGTACGTGTAATAGAGACGCACTGAAACTCATGCAGGAAATGCTTGCGGAGAAAGGAGCCAACACCTACTTTTCTTTCGTCATGATGGACGCCGACGAATATGAGAGTTCGCTGCGTTCACTTCGTTAGCCGTCGCGACACCGTATAGTCAGCGTACGAAGAGGCACGCGTAACCGTGCCTCATTCGTTGAATCAAGACCGCTCCGACTTGGAATTGCTAGTGGTGGTTAGTGTGCAACGGCTGCGGCTTGCGCACTCACTTCTGCTCGCGATGCAATGTTTGAAAGCACCGGCTTGGACCGTTCGATATCCGCAGGCTCCGCGGTGCCTACTTTACCCTGTACCGCCTCGGACAAAAGACTCGCAGCACGCTTCGCGGTGATTCGGCTATGAGGCACATCCTTCGCATCGAGCGCGATCACCTGGTACAGTTCGCGGTCGCATTCAATCTCGCGCTCGTATGCCTCGCCGGTTTCGACGAGCAGTTCCAGCAGCGCCTGTTGGCTTTGCCGTTCGTCCCTTGTCATGCAAGGCGCCCTGCGTATTGAGGCCGCAAGCGTGACCAGTCTCTTAAGTTGATCCAACTGACGGTTGCACAAATCGAAAGCTGAAAGCGCGAGTTTCTCGTACTGGAGCGCATCGACGGGTGCGCGTGAGGATGCCTGGGGTTTCTTGGTGGATTGGCTCATGGTGCGATTTCCGGTTGGTTCCTGAATCGCCCGACACTCGCTAAATGGGGTGAGCGGGCACGTAGCAAGGTTGACAGACCGGGTGATGTACCAAACCGGCGAGCCTCGCGGCTCCCTCACTACGACCCGCCCATAGAAGAGGCATGCATAGGTGAGCACTACCCACTTTCGCGGGCAGTGCGGTACATCACTACGGGCTGTCAAACCCGCGCCGTTTTGTCTAACGGCAGGAACAATTTAAACCATCTATTTTTTGGGACGATCAACCAATCAGGCTAAACGCGCGAATTATAACTAATCTTTACATTTGGCCCGACGTACACACTCTCAACCCATTACTACGTCATGAGCAAAGACACGACAAACTTCAGCGCATCTCGCATCTCGCATCTCGCATCTCGCATCTCGCATCTCGCATCTCGCATCTCGCATCTCGCATCTCGCATCTCGCATCTCGCATCTCGCATCTCGCATCTCGCATCTCGCATCTCGCATCTTGAGGTAGCCTGACTTTTTAAGACACTCCTTTTTGATAAACTTTATCAATGGGAGCACAGATGACGAAACCAAGAACATACACACCAGAGCTTCGTGAAGAAGCTGTAAAGCTTGTGCTTGCACAGGGCCTGACGCTGGATGAAGCGGCGAAGCGAATTGCCATTCCGATGGGGACTTTGGCCACGTGGGTCAAAGCAGCCAAGCGTGGCAATGGCGCCGTGACGGCGCCAGGCAGTCGTACGGTTGCCGAATTAGAAGCCGAGGTAGCCAGACTACGTAGGGAACTGGCGGAGACCAAGATGGAGCGAGATATCGTAAAAAAAGCGGCAGCGTATTTTGCGCAGGAGTCGCTGCCAAATACGCGGTCATGAATACGATGCGACTCGATTATCCAATTGCTGTCCTGTGCCGTGCCTTTGAGGTTTCGCGCAGCGGCTTCTATGCCTGGTCTAAAGGTAAGCTGTCTCCACGTGCGCAGGTTGATGAACGCCTGAAAGTCGCCATCAAGGCTGTGCACAAGCAGAGCCGCGAGACCTATGGCACGCGACGCGTGAAGCCTGAGCTTGAGGCACAAGGCTTTATAGCCGGCCGCGACCGCATCGCTCGCCTGCGCCGAGAGCTCAATCTGCGGTGTAAGCAGAAGCGCAAATTCAAAGCCACGACGAATTCGAATCACAACTTGCCTGTCGCCGACAATCTGCTGAACCAGACGTTCGCGCCAACGCGGCCAAACGAAGCCTGGGTGACAGACATCACCTATTGTGCCACCGACGAGGGATGGCTCTACGTCGCCGGTATTAAGGACGTCTTCACCTGTGAGTTGGTTGGATACGCCATGGGTGAGCGCATGACACAAGGACTCACGGCGCAAGCTCTGTGGCGTGCTGTGCGCAACAAACGCCCCGAGAAAGGCTTGATTCATCATTCGGACCGTGGGAGTCAATACTGTGCTCATGACTATCGGAAGCTGGTTGAACAATTCGGCATGCAGGCCTCAATGTCGCGTAAGGGCAATTGCTTTGACAATGCTCCGATGGAAAGCTTCTGGGGCAGTCTGAAAAACGAACTGATACATCACCATCGCTACGCCACGCGCGCCGACGCGAAGGCGGCAATTCAGGAGTACATCGAAAGCTTTTATAACCGCCAACGGCGCCACTCACGCCTAGGCAATGTTCCGCCAGCGTTGTTTGCCGAAGCGTTCAGCAAACAACAACAGGCGGCTTAAGAAAAGAGTGTCTTCTGTTGACAGTACACCCCATCTCGCATCTCGCATTTCGCATTTCGCATTTCGCATTTCGCATTTCGCATTTCGCATTTCGCATTTCGCACGTGTAGCGTTTGGCGTTTGGCGTTTGGCGTTTGGCGTTTGGCGTTTGGCGCGATAGCTTTGCAAAGCATTTGGGGGGCGTCTATCGTTCGAGCGAGCGGAAAGTGCGACGGCGTTGAGAAGTACCGCTACGGCGCGCGCAGCGCCGCCGGAAGTATGACTGCTGTGTCACTCACGCCGAATGTGCGGGAACACGGATTCCAGATGCACCACTACCGCGGCTGTGCGGGGGACCCGCTTAAGAATTAGCGGTTTGAGCCGCTTTCTCTTGCTTACTTCTCTTTGCGGCGGCAAAGAGAAGTAAGTGCCTGCCCCGCACAGGGGCGACGCTAATAAACCAATAACAAATCAAGGAAAGGCCAAAAAGCCAGATCAAGGAAAGGCCAACACCCTAGAAGCACAGACAAACCCGCGCCGCACGGGCAAAAAACCAGCATCAAACCGCCACAAACCCACCCACCTCAACCTTCCCCGGCGCGGCCATAAAACCTCCACGCCGCCCGGCAAACCCACCCCCACTTCCCGTCTGAAACACCGCCACAGCAGTAGTCAACCTCCTAGCCTGATCCTCCAGCGAACTAGCCGCGGCAGCGGCCTCCTCCACCAGAGCAGCATTCTGCTGAGTCACCTCATCCATCTGCGCCACAGCAAGATTCACCTGATCAATCCCCGTACTCTGCTCAATCGCCGCAGCCGCGATCTCCCCCATAATCGAACTCACCCGAGAAATCGCCTCCACAATCTCGGTCATCGTCGACCCCGACCGTTCGACCAACTGCGAACCCGCCTGCACCCGCGCCGTCGACGCATCGATCAACCCTTTAATCTCCTTGGCCGCCGCAGCGCTTCGCTGTGCCAACGACCGCACTTCGCTAGCCACCACAGCAAACCCACGCCCCTGCTCGCCCGCGCGCGCCGCCTCGACCGCCGCATTCAGCGCCAGAATATTGGTCTGAAAAGCAATCCCTTCGATCACGCCGACAATATCGGCAATCCGCCGCGAGTCGTCGACGATCCCATGCATCGTACCCACCACCTGTTCGGTCAGCTCGCCACCCTGCGCCGCCAGGCTCGACGCCCCCTGTGCCAGCGAACTCGCCTGCTTCGCATTGTCGGCAGTCTGCTTGACCGTCGAGGTCAGCTCTTCGATGCTAGCCGCCGTTTCCTCAAGCGAAGCAGCCTGCTCCTCAGTACGCTGCGACAGATCGCTATTACCCGCCGCAATCTCGCTCACACCAGTATCAATCGACTCCGTGCCATGCCGCACCGCATTCACCGTCTCAATCAACGAATCCTGCATCTTGCGCAACGCCGCCGCGAGACGACCCATTTCGTTATTGCTCGTCACATCGATCTGGCTAGTCAGATCACCGTTGGCAATCCGTTGAAACTGCGCGATGGTGGCATCAACCGGCGTAACAATCGCACGCACCATCACCGCCCGCCCGACCAACGCCCCCAGCAGCGACACCCCCATGCCGACCGCCACCGCAACGCAGATCGCGTAGAACAGGTCCTGCGCATCCTGATACCGCTGTTGCCCATGATCGAGTTGCAATTTCTCGAGCGTGAGCATCGCCTTTTCGTACGCGCTATAAAGCGACGGCAGCTTGTGCGCCTGCAACTGTTCAAATGCGGTCTTGTCGCCGGATTTAAGCGCGGCCAGCGCCGGCTCAACGCCCTCGTGCAGGAAATTGTCGCGCTTGTCCTGCATGTCCTTGATCAGGCGCTGTTCATCGGCATCCGCGCCCGCGCGGCTCACATAGTGGGCAAGCCGATCGTTCGATATTTTCTGGTATTGATCCAGGCGCTTAAGCACCGCGTTCGCGCCATCCTGATCATTCAGGTCGACCAACGATGCGTAGGTCGCCAGCGCCAGCCGCAAGCGCAGCAGCTGTCCGGCGCTGCCTTCAAGGTCGGCGACTGCGGGCGTATCAACGGTGTACATCTGCTGCAGCGACGCGTTGCTCGCGCGCAACGACAGCAGCCCGGCGGCGGCGCCGAACAGCAGCACCACACCGAAGAACGCAATCATCAAGGTAAGGCAGGTTCGAATCGACAGATTTTTCAGCATCGGGCTTGTCTCCATTGGGCTGCCTGACCGAATATTCAGAAAATTAGCCTCGGCCACGCGTGCTGCGCCCAAGCCCATACGACCAGGTTCGCAACCTTTGTTTATTTAAAATTAAGCGCATGCCGCACAAATGGTCTACGGCGGGATTAAAGAAAACTTTATGGTTGATAGCGCATACGTTTGCGATACCTCAACATACGAGCGGCAGCCGGCGGCCAACCATGCAAGCGTTTTTGCGGGACTACCCGGGTGGTCGGCGGCCGGCGGTCAGTAGAAAGTGACGAGGCACACGTCTACGGAGCATCTCCATGTCGGAAATAGGCTCGGCTCTGCTGGTTTTCGCTTTATTGCTTATTAGCGCCGGTCTGGGCGTGTGGGTGCGACCGCTGCTGCCTGAGGAGCATAAGGCTCACGAGACCGTACAACTCATTCAATTGGTTATCGGCATGCTGGTGACGTTTGCCGCTTTGGTGCTTGGGTTGATGACGGCGTCCGCGAAAGCCGGCTTCGATACCGAGTCGAATGATTTGCGCAGCTTTGCGGCCGACCTGATCGAGTTCGACACGACTTTGCGGGAATACGGCGGCAGTACGGACGAGGCTCGGCACCTGCTGGCCGAGTACACCGCGGCGGCGATTGCATCGACATGGCCCACCGAGCCGGCTCCGGCCGGGGACTACCCGAGAAACATCGGGTCGCAGGATAACTCGCAGCGGTTGGAGAGCGTGCGGCTCGGCGACATGCTGACTGCGGTGGGAAATCAGTTGCGGCAATTGCAGACGCATGATCCGTTACAACAGCGCACGCTCGATGACGCGTTGAAGCAATACCGGCGAACTGTGGATGCTCGATGGAAGATCATCGAGGAAGCGCACAGTTCGATTTCCATGCCTTTTCTGATGACGCTGACATTCTGGTTGTGCGTGATTTTTCTCAGCTTCGGGTTGATCGCACCGCGCAATGCGTTGGCGTGGGTGACGATCTCTCTCGGAGCAGTGTCGATTGCTTCCGCCATTTATGTGATCGTCGATCTGGATACGCCGTTTTCCGGGCCAATCGTCGTTTCCAGTTCGCCGATGCGAGATGCGCTGGAGCATCTCAGGCGGTGAAGCCTACGTTCTGCCTGGCATCAAACTCAAAAATTCTCCTGGCGCGATCGACGATCGGCTTATCGACCAGTTTGCCATCCACTGCAAATGCCCCTTCGGGATGCTCGTTGCAAGCGGTCAACACTCGCGCCGCCCAACGGCGCTCTTCGTCGCTTGGCGCGAACCCGCGATTCACCGCGTCCACCTGCTTAGGGTGAATACAAAGCTTTCCGGTGAACCCAAAGCGCCGCGCGGTAGCAACCTGCTCCGTCAACCGCTCGGGATTGTCGAACTCCAACGTCACGCCGTCGACTGGCGCAGCCAGGCCGGCATACCGCGATTCGATCACCATTTGCGAGCGCACGTAATCCAGCTCAACGCCCAGCCCTTCAATTCCGGCGTCGCCGCAAAAATCGACCGTCCCAAATGCAAGCCGCGCCACCGATGGCACGGCGGCAATCTCGCGCATCGCCACCACACCCGCGACGGTCTCGATCAGCGCCACGATTTTTACCTGCGACGGCAACCGTGCAGCAACGTCGGCAAGTTGCTGTGCGCTATCCGATTTCGGCAGCATCACGACCGAAGCGCCAGAGCGGCTAACCATCCTCACGTCTTCGGCATGCCACGGCGTGCCCACCGCGTTCACGCGAACAAGCAGACGCGAACGGTCCGCCGTCATGAGCCAACGCTGCAAGCCCTCACGCGCATGTTCCTTGGCAGCCGGCGCGACCGCGTCTTCCAGATCGATCACCACCGCGTCGGCGCCCGAGTCGAGCGCCTTCATAAAGCGCTCGGGCCGGTCGCCCGGAACGAACAGGTAGCTGCGTGCGTCCATGTTGCTCTCCTTCAGAAGCACGCTGCCAGGTCCTGCCTAGTTCGCGTGCCAGTCGAGTTGAAACGTTTCGGAATAACTGTAGCGATCCGCCGGATGCACGCTGATCGTCAGTTCCACCAGTTGCCCACGACGGTTCAGATAATGGCGGCACAACCACAGCGCCGGCGAACGCGCCTTTGCGTTCAAACGTTGCGCGAGCTTCGCCGGCATCGCGATCGCGCGGATTTCCTGCTGCACTTCAGTGATCTGCTCGCCGAACTGTCTTTCGATCAGCGTGTAGATCGGCACGTGAGACCGGCCGCTTAGCCCCGTCAGCGATCGGAACGCCGGGTGGATGTACACCTCGGTGTGGCAGATCGGCTCGACGCTGCCTGGCGTTCGGCGAATACCTTCGGCCAACAGTCTCTTCGGATTCGCCTCACACAGCTGGTCGTACGTGACGCCCGGCTTCACCGGCAGATCACCGCGCAGATTGTTGAACACGGCGTCGCTCTTCTTGACGAGGTCCAGCAGGACAGCACGCGCTTCGGGCTTCTTCAGATCGAGCGTCAAGCTGGACCTGTTGCGATTGAACGCTTCGAAAAAGTGACTATCGCCTTCGCCGAAAAAATATGGGCCGACCGCGCGGCCCACGTCGCCGACACGTTTGGCGGTGGTGCGAATCGCCTGCAAATCCGTGCCGCAGTCGGGCTCCGTCAGGCCGATACCGCCGCGCCATTGCGACGCCTGCTACACAACAAGGATAAATCGAACAAATCTCGCCGAGCCTCGACACGCATTCCGATCCGATGTGCGCGTGGTCTCGTGGTCTTCGCGATCGCGACCATCGCGGTCGGTTTTGTCAAGGCAGGTTTGTGGAAGCTGGGCCGCAATCCGTCGCAACCTGGTGCCGAGGCACGCCAGACCATGCTGGAAGGTCTACCCTCGGTGGCAGCAGAACGCTGTCCGGTAGCGTACCAATAGGCAAAATATCGAAGGAAGCGCGGCGTGAACGGCCTCGCCTCGCGCCGTCAACCAGGCGGGCGACTCGCCCGTGGCCAATAAAAAACCCCGCTCGAAAGCGGGGTTTTTTGCATTGACACGTCTAACGCCAGCGTCAGAACGGTTCTAACCTGTAATTCCAGAAAGATTGGGGCGTAGCGCTGCAGATGATGCCTCCCGTCTCCCTGCAAAGGCAGAACAACTATGCCGACGCTTCTTCTAGCGCAGCGATTGCCTGCGCCACACCCGCGCCGTATGCCGGATCCGCCATCGTGCAGTGTTCGATATGCAATTGCTGGACCGGCTTCGACACGCCGTTCAGCGCTCGCGCCGTGTTTTCGAACAGCGTCTGCTGCTGCGCTGCCGTCATCTGGCGGAACAACGCCCCTGGTTGCGAATAATAGTCGTCGTCGACACGGTGGTTCCAGTGATCCGCCGAGCCATCAATCGACAGCGGTGGTTCGCGGAAGTCAGGTTGCTCCTGCCACTCGCCCCGCGTATTCGGCTCATAGGGCGTGGCGCCGCCTGCATTGGCATTGACGCGCATCAGACCGTCTCGATGGTAGCTATGCACGTACTTCGCACCACGCGGCGCATTCACCGGAATCTGGTGGTAGTTGACGCTCAGGCGGTAGCGTTGCGCATCTCCATATGAGAACAACCGGCCTTGCAACATCTTGTCGGGCGAGAAACTGATGCCTGGCACCACGTTGGCGGGGGCAAAAGCGGCCTGCTCGACGTCGGCGAAATGATTGTCTGCGTTGCGGTTCAGTTCCATGACGCCGACTTCGATCAACGGGTAGTCGCGCTTCGGCCAGACTTTCGTCAGATCGAACGGATTGATCGGATAGCTGCCCGCCTCCCTCTCCGGCATGACCTGCACATACAGGGTCCAGCGCGGAAACTCCTGGCGTTCAATCGCTTCGTACAGGTCGCGATGATGCGTCTCGCGATCACGGCCGACGAGCGCTTCCGCTTCTGCGTCCGTCAGGTTTTCGATGCCCTGTTGCGAGCGGAAATGGAATTTCACCCAGAAGCGTTCATGTGCGGCATTGATGAAGCTGAACGTGTGGCTGCCGAACCCGTGCATATGGCGGAACGTCTTCGGAATACCACGATCGCTCATGACGATTGTGATTTGATGCAACGCTTCCGGCAGCTGTGTCCAGAAATCCCAGTTGCTCTCCGCGCTGCGCAAGCCCGTGCGCGGATCGCGCTTGATCGCGTGGTTCAGGTCCGGGAACTTGAGTGGATCACGCAGGAAGAACACCGGCGTGTTGTTGCCCACCAGATCCCAGTTGCCTTCCTCGGTATAGAACTTCAACGCGAAACCGCGAATGTCCCGCTCGGCGTCCGCCGCGCCGCGCTCGCCCGCCACGGTCGAAAAGCGCGCGAACATCTCGGTCTTTTTGCCGACCTCGGAAAAGAGAGCGGCGCGCGTGTATTGGGTGATGTCGTTCGTGACCGTGAAAGTGCCGAATGCGCCAGAACCTTTCGCGTGCATGCGACGTTCAGGGATCACTTCACGATCGAAGTGGGCCAGTTTCTCCAGAAACCATACGTCTTCGAGCAATGCCGGACCACGCGGACCGGCGGTCTTGATGTTCTGGTTGTCGACGACAGGTGCGCCGAAAACGGTAGTCAACTTTTTCATGAAAGATCCTCTATCTACGCAATTGGGCAGCGGCAGTCGTTCAGTTGCCCTTAGCCGCCGAATCAGTGCCGCAGCCGCAGCCCTGGTGGTGAGCGTGACCGGCCTTGCTGTCGTCCCACGCGGAACCCAGAATGATCTGGCAGAAATTCAGGCGCCTGTATGACGGATCGCGCAGTTCGAGCACGTCCGCCTTGACGTTGCCGAAGGTCGTCTCGGGTTTCTTGATCGTTCCTTGCGCGAAGGCATCGATGATGCCGTTCTTGAACGTCTCTTCGCGCGGATGCGCCGCCACCACCTGAATCCGCTGTTCGTCGCTGAACTCGTGATAGGCCATGCCGAGCACGTCCATCTCGACCCCAGCGGTCACGAGCGCGACGACCGGCTTCAGATGTTCAGGCACGCCCGGAGTGGTATGCAGCGCAATCGACAACCACACCTGTTCGATGTCGTAGTCGTTCATGCCGTGCTGTGTCATGAAATCACGCGCGGCATTGGCGCCATCCACTTCGAAACGGTAGCCTTCGCTGCTGTACGCGGGCATCAGGCCCATGTCATGGAACATGGCGCCGAGGTACAGCAGTTCCGGGTCGTACTTAAGGCCCTTGCGTTCGCCGCTGAGGGCGCCGAACAGGAAAACCCGCCGCGAGTGGTTGTACAGCAGGTCGGTTTCGGTATCGCGTACCAGTTGGGTGGCCGCGCGCGCAATTGCGCTGTCGGGTATCTTGATGCCTGCAATCGTGGTGCTCATTTTCCGGTTCCTCAGTTGGCAAGTGGGTGGCGCATAGGTGTGCTTCCATGCTTCGACAAGCGTCGCTGAATTCCTGACACCTTTTCGAAGCGATTGATGTAGACATCCGCTCAACTTCTCGTCCGCGAAACATAATCTACGGAGTGCGATGCATCCGATCAGTGCGTACGAGCGGCGGGTCAACGAGACCAGTATTGGGCAGACAGCCGGTGTCCGACAACCGGAACGAAGCGCTGAATTCTGCCAAGCGTGCGGGGTATGCTGCCGTGCCCTTCGGATGAACTCCGTCAGGGCCTGTGGCCGACACGGCCATTCACTTACCGCACGGCGGTCGCCCAGATTGCCGATTTGCTGGGCTTTTCCGGCGTAGGGTATTTTTTCGCGCTTCTTCCGGCGGCTGGAGCGGGTGAGTCCGCGCGATTTTCGGCAGCAGCGGGCGTCGTATGGGCGAACGCGCGCTTGAAATGTTGCGGCTAAAGGGCGCCCCGAATCCCAGAGATAAAAAAAGCCCCGCACGGGGGCGGGGCTGATCTTTACATTCTGTGGTTACAAAACCTCAGAACGGTTATGCCCACTAGAAACTGTTGGTACCGCCCTCGATGTGAGTGAGTGAAGGGCTTTCAGCCAACACAGGTGCTCACAAACGTTGGTAGAACGCCATTCTGTCCTTTTTAAACCCCACAAACCGCGTCCAAAGGTAGGTTTGTGGGTAGCAATTCTGTCCTCTGTCCAGCGCATTTGTTGCCCAACGCCGCATCAGTATCGCATGGTTGGAAGCCCGAGAATGCCGAGCTTCCAACCACGCTCGAGCGTATAGCCCCGTCAGCGCGTCAAGGGTACGCTGCGCCGGGCTATCGCCCGCCCTTGACTCGATTTACGTCGTCGGATTGGTCATGCCGATTCGAGAACGCTTGCTTCCTCTCGCGCGAGATACATTGCAAGCGCGCGGTCCAACGCCACCCGCCGGCTGCGCGATTTCGGAGGCGCGAGTACAGCCCGTCGCGCAGCTTCCATATCCCCAACCAGGATGACCTGTGTCTGTGCGCGCGTGATAGCGGTGTACAGCATCGTTCTGTCCAAGAGCTTTGACGCGGTGACAGGGATGATGATTCGGGCCCACTGAGAGCCTTGCGCTTTGTGCACGGTGACCGCGTAGCCAAGCTCGATGTCGTCGAGCATATCTCTGGTCAATGGGCGGCGAAGGTCGTCATCCCATTCGACCCAGGCCAGAACGCTTTCTAATTCCACCGACGACTCGTTGGGCGCCTCAACTTGGACGACTCTACCGAGTGAGCCGTTCTGCAATCCTTTGTCCCACAGATTGCGTGTGCAGAGCACGATATCGCCAAGGTTCAATCCACAATATTCTGGCTGCTCGAATTCTTCGTTCCAGCTGGTGACGGTCGGTTTGTCTTTCGTGAACCGAGCCTGACACAGTTGATTCAGAGCCTTGGTTCCCGCAGGCCCATTACGTACAGGCGCGAGTACCTGGGTATGCTCGGGGTCGAGTGCATAGAGCTCAACGACCATGTCGGCCAAGAGTCTTTCGTCGCACGGAATGAACGCTACCGGCTCAGTCTCGTCAGCCGTGACCGTGGGCCACTCTCCAGCCCGCACAGCTGCGGCGACAGCGGCAATCTGCCCACCGTAGCGTTTCACGGTTTTGAGTTCGACCGTTGGGACTTCCGGGACTTGCATGATGCAATGAAGAACCAGACCGGGCCCCACAGGCATCAACTGATGAGGGTCGCCTGCGAGTAACAGACGCACGTGCGAGGGTAGTGCGTCGCAGAGCCGACTCATGGAAATGATATCGACCATACTGGCTTCGTCGATGACGAGCACAGTTGAACCGTCGAACGATATATCAGTGATAGCGTTCAGGAAGCTGGCAATGGTAGCGGCCGGACGACCGGTTGCTTCCTGCATCCGTTTGGCCGCTCGCCCTGCGAGCGCAACTTGCAGGATTCGCACTCCGGCTTCGTCGTAGACGCAATATAGCGACTTGAGGACTGTTGTCTTGCCGACGCCCGCACCGCCAGTCACACAAACAAATGAACGGGCAGCCGCAAGCCGGATGGCGTTTTGCTGCTCCGGATTCAGCTCGATACCGGACTCTGCCTGAACCGCAGCGATTATTTTATCGGCCACGGCAGGCTCAACCAACTGCTGACCGCCGCCTATCAAACGTTCCTGTATGGCTTTGGCAACCTGACGCTCCATCACCAATGCACCAAGCGGCTGCAAGCCCTGTGCAGTCTGCACGACGCTGCCATTGCTCAGCCCCTCGGACACGGCAGCGGCGAGAAGGTCTCGCCATCGAACGCCCACAGGTGCGGTCCCCAGCAGGGGAGCTACCTGACCCTCGAGGTCAGCGGTTGCCATGACCGTGTGGCCGTTGGCGAACATGCGATAGCACACCTCCTCAACGGCGCCGCGCAATCGGCGAGGGTCATCGGCCCCGACACCAAACCGGGTTCGTGCCAACCGGTCGACATCCGCCCATTTACCAGTGAAGGAGAGAAGACGATATGGGTCTTCTTCGATGCGAGCCTGAGCGTCTTCGCCGAAGAACCGCAATACCTTGCGACCGATGCGCAGGTCGAATCCCTGCACCTGCAACCATTGCAGCGTGCGAGACTGGCCGTGTTCAGCCCAGGCGTCGACCAGCCGCTGCGCGGCCTGCTCGGTCAGCGCATCGCCAAACGCCGACGCGTCCCGCGTATCCAGAAGGGCGTACAGGCTTTCACCAAATCGCTCCCAGAGACGACGCGCCTTCACCGAGCCTATGCCCTCGAACGCCGGATTCTCGGCGATGAACGTCACGATGTGCTCGCCGGAAGGCATGGCTAGCTGCGCGGCGTCTGCCTCAACCTGCTGCTCGACCAATTCGAACCCGTCGACCACGGAACGCCTCTCCATTGGTCGCCCGCTCACACGCCACCACTGACCTCGTTCGACACGTGTATCACCGAGCACAGCACGCGTTGCCTTGACGACCAAGTACACGCAGGCGTCCAACACAGAGCCGCGAGCGTCAATAGGCACACCCGTGAATATCGCGCCTCCAAATCCACGAGGATTCTGCGAACGCACTCCCGTGACTCGCACCGTGACGGTCGCAACTGCTGTCATCGAAGCAATCTCCCGGTCTCGGCCAATGCCTCCCGCAGTACCGTGAAGCGAGCAAGCTGCCGCTTCAACTCCTCGTTTTCCGCCTTCACGGCCGCGTACGCCCGTTCCAGGTGAGAGAGACGTTCCGCGTCCCGGGCCTGGCGCGAGGAGTCTGGCTGCCGGACGGGGGTTGCGGCAACGGCGTCCGATTGATTATCCGACGCGAGAGGCGGAAGCACGTTGCGTTCTCGTAGCAAATCCTCCAAATCCTTCAGCGCCTTCTTTATGCGGGGATTCTGCGTCAACGCCGACTTGCTGAAGCCACATTCCGCTGCAATATCCTGACGCGACAAGACACCACGTGTCGCCATGTTCCGGAAGTCATCGTCCGTCCTGGATGCCGCCCAGGTCGTGAACCGACGCACATTCTCCTCGGCAACCTGCTGTCCGTTTGCCATCACTTGCTCCCTTTAGAGCGGTCTCGAGGCGGTTTCGGCAAGGGGGCATTGAGCATATCCATCGTGACGCCTTTTCGTTCGGCATTGGTGGCCCATGTCACAAACTGCTCGAGGAGAAGGTCTTTCTCTTTCTCGAGTCGCTCTGCTTTCGCCTTGTAACGCTCCACCTGTGCGAGGGCCGCACGAACCCGTTCGTCGCGAGGCTCACCTCGCTCACGAGGCAACGTACCTCGCAGCGCGTCCTTCTTGAAGGAGAACGCGTTGGCGATTTCGGGATACTCGGCAAACGTAAATCTCGAATAGCGGATTCCGGTGGAGCTTTGAACCGCATCCAGCAACAGTTCCCAGGTGAGCTTCCCTTTCCACGCATCCAAGGTTTCAAGGACCCCGGCGATGCGTTCGCTCGTTAAATCGGGAGCGCGCGTCTTCCTCATGCAAGCTCCTTTCGCCGTTTAGGCGGCGTGAACCTGATTGGATGAACGTTTCCGACGGTGATGAGCGGCGCATTGTTCACGTCCAGTCGAATCCGCGCGCCGATAGGAACCGCAGGGTCCTCCAGGATTGACAGTAGTGCATTGATTCGTTCGAGGGTCGTTTTTTGATGTTTGACCCACGTATCTGCGCCGTACTCTTCCTCGCTCAGCGCTTCCTGTGCCTTTTTCAGGAGGTACTCCGTCTCACTCTTTGACATGCGGAGGTTCGCTTCTTTGTGCGCATCGCCCTTGATGCATTCCTGCTCCTCGCAGTTAATGCAGTCGCGATGCATCTGGCACGGTTCACTGGCGAAGTCGTGTCTGCACCAACCATATGCCGTGGTATGCGCCGCAGCCAGCCTCAGTTGTTCAAACTCACTCCGGGTGAACAATTCGCGGCCACCAGTCAGGAGCAGTTCCAGTTCGGAAGTGAACCCGTTCTGCAAGGCTTCACTAATGGGCGCCTGAACCTCATCGGAAGTCATGTGGTCGTAGGCACGGTTTTGCCTGGTGTCCTTCCGACCAGAGAAGATGGCGATTTCTGTACTACTCAAACCGCCCGTCTGCGCCAACATATTCAGGTAATGACGCAGGTTATGGCTTTGGAGCTCAATGGGAGAACCGTCATCTTCGGTATAGTTGAAACGCTCAAAGATAGAAAGCCGACCCTCACGAGCTCCGAAGTGGTTTGTTATTACGCCGTAGTCCACACAGCTGAACATGCACGCCCAGGTCACCTTCGCCGAATGCATTTCGTTGGTGCGCATGAGGGCCATCGAGTCACGGCATAAGAGTTCGGGCGCACCGGGAACATACGGGAAGGTCTCTGGTAACATTGCAATGACGGCACGCTCGACGTCTTCGAAGCGATACCCGACACGCCTCCCTATGCCAAGCTTATGCTGAGGCAGTTTCGCGGTCAGTGTCGCCCAGTAGTTGGCTGTAGCAAACGCCGACGCGTCGTTCCACAGGATGAGTGCGATTTCGTTTGTTGAGAGAAGGGCTTTATCTCTAAGCTCCTCAGCGGCCTCGTGCAGATAGAGCTTGCCCGGGTTTTTCGTGTACCAGGCGGCCAACTCCTGTGCGGGTGTCGTCACCCTGGTGATGTTTGCGACTGCCTCACGGGCGATTGGCGTCATTTGAGTAGGGAGCCACTTTGTCGTATTTTCGAAGCCTTTCGACCCCGCCCACCTAAGACCCAATTTGCCGGCGAATTCACCGTCCCCTTCAACGAGACAGTTCCGCTGAAGTCGAAGCACTTCATTGATACGCTCTGGCGCACAAAGCATCAGCGCAGTGTTGCTCGAAACCAGGACATCAGGTGGCTCTATGGCGTCCTGGAAGATTGCACCGAGTGCGCGCAACGTAGCAGCGGAGGGGAGCTTCTCCTGACGTCCCTTCAACGCCTCTTCGGAGATGCGTGAATTACGTTCTTCAGGCTTCTTAAGTCCGTGGACCCAGCGTTGGCGCAAGGGAATGAATCCCTTGGTGCGCATAACGTCAGCGATTTCCTCAAGCTGACCGGCAGTCCGATAGGCCACGCCGGGCGAAACTTTCTCCCTTTCCAATTCGACCGCGCGGTCCAGTATCGTCGCGTCAACAGCGGTTGGTCGCGAACCTTTGCCCGATTCCCGTAGTGCCGCTTCCAGGCATCGAAGCGCCGCGAGGCGTGGGCCCTGGGATTCCACTGGGCGCGAATCCTGGAGGAACACGAGAATCGCTTTGGCGAAGTCCAGAAATGGCGGCAGGAGGCTTGGCTCAGGCTGCCTCTTTCGGGCAGCCTCCATCGTGCTGAATATCGCCCGGTGCGTCTTGTTGTGGCCTTTGTGGTATCCAATATCCCACGTGTTTTTGTCGAACTGGTTTCGGGCATTGAGAACGGCCGAACTCTTACAAAGTTCGATAAACAGTCCGAGATTGGCTGAAGGCTCCAGTTCAGCGCGCGGCGTAAAGCTAAGAACAGGCATATTCACGATACAGTCTCCTCTTGCTGTTCTTTACGTTGCCGCCAGACCCTTGAGCAAAGCGCGATGACTTCCTTCACTGCCCGGATTGGCTCATCGTTCACTGCGGCCATCCGTTCATCGTCCGGCCATTTTTCCTGCTCGGCTTCCAGGCGGCTCAATACCTTTTCATGTGGAGCGTCGAGCCAGGGTTCAAACCGGAAGCAGCCATAGCATGCGACCGGCTTATCGAATGCGCAGCCCTGTCCGCAACCCGCACAGCTACCTAAAGGGTCTTTTGATACCCGGAAGTCAATGATGCGGCTGCCTGGAGCACCTTTTTGGGTAGTCGCCTGTTCATTCTCAACAAGTTGCCCCTTAAATGCTTCAGCAATGGGGATGAGCAGGTCGCCCATCTTCTCATCGATGCTATTAACAATTTTGGGAGACGCCGAAACGTAAACCCGGACTTGCTGTAAGTCGGCATGGCCCATCCGGTCAGCGATAACCACTTCGCTCGCTCCCTCTTCGGCGAGCCGAGTGCCGAAGGTGTAACGAAACCGCTGAGGGGTCACGGGTATCGGCAAGAAGTCGAGACGAGAGGTAGGCGGCGCTAGCTCTCCCATCAAGCTCGAGAAGCTGGTCGATAAGGCACCGGGAGTGCAGTGACCGTAAAACAGGTCGTCCTCGGCCCGTATGCGTTTGCGTGGGCCTTCCAGCATAACGAGCTCTTGGGAGAAGAACGCAGAATTGGCGCTGTAGCCGTTCGCTGTCATCCCGGCGATGTATTCCGTAATGAGTCGTGCGGTTTGTGGGCTGATATTGAATGGGAGAAAGCTGCTTCGGATGTGTTCTTCACGTGTCTTTGCCTGCGGAAGACTCAGGACGAATGTGGATGAATTGAAGTCGCAAAGCTTAAGCGAAGCATATTGGGAAATGCGACCGCCACAGGCCAGGAGCAATCTAAAAAGCAGGAGCGTCCACAATGGAAGCGCTCCACGTCCATACTCCGTGTTAGCCGCCGAGTACAAGGCGGTGTACTCTTCTTCGCTCAAAGGCCCTATAACCGGATTTCGCGTCGTGACCGGCTCACCTTTCTTGTTACCTGGCTTTTTCCTGTCCGCCAAGTATTCGGCGCACTCCTTCTCGACAAGTGGCAGCCCGAGAGCGACCCACTTCTGTAGCAGGCCGTTGAGCGTTCCGACTCGCCCCACCTGATTAGCACCCAGCGTGGCGGCATAGTTAGAAATATGCTGTGGGCTAATGTCCCCCTCAGGGCACGCATCCATCGAATCCAAGAAATGGGCGAACGCTGCATTGAGGTTTTCGACGTGAGCCGACGAGTGCCCACTGACGAAAGGAAGCAGTGCGTGCTTCAACCACGGAACAAAGACTTCGAAACCGCCTTTGTATCGACGAAAGTCGATGCGTGCGTTATAGGGACCATCGGTCCACTCCCAGATGTCTTCCCTTGGGTCGAAGCTGCTCTTCCTGTCGCGCGTGAATACGCGCACGGGCAAGGTGAGGGTGACAGAGGTGGACGGGCGAAGTTCACTTTTCAGGGACATCGAGTTTCTCCTGTAGTTTTAGGCTAAGTTCCCGTCCTTTGCGGCTCGTGTGACGGCGAGTGTAGGTCGCAGCAGTCTTTGAGTTGTCGGTCCACCCTTGTTGCTCGTTGCGAGCCTTCTCCTCCTTTGCATCTGACAGCCCCATCAAGTCGGCTTGCTCTGAGAAGCGTTCGTTCCAGGTGTGGCGCATTACGTGGCTCGTCAATGTCACGGGCAAACCTGGGCAAGCCACGCGTAGCTCTCTGAACATCTTGTCGATGCTCTTCAAAGACAATGGCTTGCCGTCATCGGCGACGATGAGCTGAGGGTGTTTGCGAGCGGCCTTGATTTGCCTTCTGTGTTTCTCGATGTAGGTCCAAACGGCCCGCATAATGGCTGGCCGCAACTCCACCTCTCGGTCGTTGGTCTTCGTATTGGGTTGAATTGGACGAGGGTCCTCGCTAGCGTCCGCCCGACGGATGATTCTCAGCTTCGGCAGACGTTGATGCAGGTCTGCAATCTGGATACCGAGCAACTCGCCGCGACGCATACCGGTCGCGAGCAATAACACGACAATCAGCCAGTTACGGTAGCGGACGAAGCCATGCTTCCAGGGATTGTCCGGTGAGTCCGGGTTGACAAGTGCAACGAGCCTTGCCTGGTCCTCCTCTGATAGACCTTCTCTGGCACCGAGCTTGGCTCGCTTAGGGACCGGTGGAATATGA
Source organism: Paraburkholderia sp. RL17-337-BIB-A (assembly GCF_046025895.1). Classification (NCBI taxonomy): domain Bacteria; kingdom Pseudomonadati; phylum Pseudomonadota; class Betaproteobacteria; order Burkholderiales; family Burkholderiaceae; genus Paraburkholderia; species Paraburkholderia sp. RL17-337-BIB-A. The sequence continues at coordinate 4,061,545 of NZ_JARESY010000001.1, forward strand.
CCGCGAAACGCCTCGAGAGCATCATCGCTTTCGACCGCTAACTTGTGCTTCAGAGACGCCGGCAACGTCGCGCCGACATACGTCGCCAAGAACTTCAGGAAGTCCGCCATGTATCTGATGCGGTCACCTTGGGTTTTGGCACTGACTGCCTTGACGTTCTTGACTTGCGCTTTGCGACGCAACTGAATTCTTTTGATGTCAATGACGTTTGTGCCGTTCCCGGTGCCCGGCTCATCTTCAGACAGGTCATCTGCCCAATACTGAGAGGCATAAACTAGCCGGTGGAGTTCAGGTACGGTTAAAAATTCACCCTTTCGCAATCGTTCAAGCAGCTCGATTCTAGCTTTGGCTAACTCACGATAGAGCAGCGCCTGCGCCACACAAACGGAGTGAATCGTGTTCGCGGCACGGCCCTTTGTACGATATTTCGACAGGAAAAGAGTGACTTCGTGGACCGGCAAACCGCCGGGCCTCGCCAATACGGAGTAGTGTTCCCCGTTCCGAAACCTGATGCGCCTAGCAACGAATTCTGTCATCTACCCACCGTTTTCACTAAGTAGTAGTTGCGTCGAAATCGCAGTAAAGCACAAATAGATGTGTGGGTAAAGAAAAAGCCCGTCTACGCAGGGCAGACAGGCTCTTTACCAACAAAAAACAACAAAGTAGCTTCTAGAACGGAATATCGTCATCCATCTCATCAAAGCCACCGCCGGCCGGTGCGCTCGGGCGGCTCGAACCACCACCGCCGCCGCTGCCGCCACGCGAAGCGCCGCCGCCCGAAACCGCACGGCCGCCACCACCGCCGCCGCTACGCTCTGACGGTTCACCGCGGCTGTAACCGCCTTCATCGCCACCGCCGCCCATCGAGCCGCCACGGCCACCCAGCATTTGCATCTGCTCGGCGACGATTTCGGTCGAGTAACGGTCGGTGCCGTCCTGAGCCTGCCACTTGCGGGTACGGATGCGCCCTTCCAGGTACACCGACGAGCCTTTCTTCAGATATTCCGACACGATTTCAGCAAGCCGGCCGAAGAACGACACGCGGTGCCATTCGGTTGCTTCCTTCATTTCGCCGGACGCTTTGTCCTTGTACCGATCCGTCGTCGCAAGGCGGATGTTCGCCACTGCGTCGCCGCTCGGAAGATAACGGACTTCCGGATCGGCTCCGAGATTGCCGACGAGAATGACCTTGTTCACGGATGCCATGAGTTTCTCCTGTTGATTCCGTTGCGGGCGGCACGACAATGCACAATTCACGTCTCAAGCCGGCGGGCCGGAGACCGGAACAGCGCCTCAGCCCGCCGCCGGGTGAGTTCTATCAAAAGCACGCCGGGCCGTCCCAAACTTTCCGCCCCGAAGGAAAGTCCCCCGCCCCGAAGGAAGTCACCTTCGGGATTGGGGGACTGCCCCCTCGCGGGGCTTGGCGCGAAGCGCCAGGGTTGGGAGCGGCTGTTACGCCTTCTTGCGCGGCGGCGGCTGTTTCATATTTGCCGCGATTATAAGCCAGCAAAACACCAGCCCCGAGCAAGTGAAGAAGACCGCGCTCTGACCATCCACTTTCAGCAACCAGCCGCCGACCACGCCACCCAGCGCAAGACCGATCGACTGCGTGGTGTTGTACACGCCGGCCGCCGCACCCTTGCGAGTGCCGGGCGCCAGTTTCGACACCAGTGAAGGCTGCGATGCCTCAAGAATATTGAAGCCGAGAAAGTAGACAAAAAGAATCGCCGCCACACTCAGAATCGTATGCGGTGCGACGCCCAACAACAACTGTCCGATCAGGATAAGACCGATCGCCGACAGCAGCACGATTTTCATTTTTCCGCGTTTCTCAGCAGCGATGATCGCCGGGACCATCATCACGAACGAGAGGCCCATGACCGGCAAATACACCTTCCAGTGCGACGCGACCGGCAGGCCGCCGGCTTCGAGAATGCGCGGCACCACGAGGAACAACGCCGTTTGCGTGGCATGCAGCACGAGCACGCCGAAGTTCAGACGCAGCAGTTCGACGTTATGCAGCACCTCGGCGAACGGCGCGCGCACGTGCACGGGCTTGGGCGCATCAGGCACGACCCACAGCACCAGGCCGACCGCCAGAATCGAGAAGATGCCGACCAGCGTGAACAAGCCGCTCATGCCGACCCACTGGAACACGATTGGCGCACCGACGATCGCCACCGCGAACGAAATGCCGATGCTGCCGCCGACCATCGCCATCGCCTTGGTGCGATGCTCTTCGGACGTCAGGTCGGCGATAAACGCGATCACCGCGGACGACACCGCGCCCATGCCCTGAATCACCCGGCCGACGATGATCCACGTCATGTCGTGCGCGCCCGCCGCAACGAAGCTGCCGAGCGCGAAGATCAGGAGGCCGGTCGCAATGACCGGCTTACGGCCGACCTTGTCGGAGACCCAGCCGTAGAAGATGTACAGCATGGACTGCGTCACACCGTACGCACCGAGCGCGATACCCACCAGCAGCACGTTGTCGCCGCCGGGAATGGTCTTCGCGTAGATCGAGAACACCGGCATGATCATGAAGAGGCCGAGCATGCGCAGCGCGAAGATGGCGGCAAGCGACACGGTCGCGCGCATTTCAGGCGCGCTCATGCGTGAGGAGGTAGCGGACGGATTGGACATCAGGAGCGTTCTTTGAATGAGCGGGGCGGCCTACCGCTGGGCGGCACACCACGGGCGGACCTTCCCCACAGGACGGCCAAAACCAGGCGGTTTACCACGGGACGGCTGGATAGCGTGAAACACATGGCGCGGCGTGCGGCCCGGCGGTCTTGCTGCGCACTCGCCTGGAACTCCGCGGCGCCTTGCACTCGCGGGAAACGGCCCCAGTTAGGCCTCTTCCCCACGGCGCTGGACCGCTGCCTTTCAGCTTGCCTTGTGCCTTCTTTCGGCTGTCAGGAAGCCGTAACGGCGGTCTTGAAAAGTCGTTATAGTAGCAGGTTTAGCCTCTTCCTCTTTCCGCCAGCTAATGGCCAGGTGATGGAATAACGCGTGGAACAAATCCGTATCCGTGGGGCTCGCACCCACAACCTGAAGAACGTCAATCTCGACCTCCCACGTCACAAGCTCGTGGTGATTACGGGCCTGTCCGGCTCGGGTAAATCGTCGCTGGCGTTCGACACGCTCTATGCGGAAGGACAGCGTCGCTACGTCGAAAGTCTTTCCGCTTATGCCCGGCAATTCCTGCAATTAATGGAAAAGCCGGACGTCGATCTGATCGAAGGCTTGTCGCCGGCGATCTCGATCGAACAGAAAGCGACTTCGCACAATCCGCGTTCCACGGTCGGCACCGTCACCGAAATTCACGACTATCTGCGGCTGCTGTTCGCGCGTGTCGGCACGCCGTACTGCCCGGACCACGAAATTCCGCTGGAAGCCCAAAGCGTCTCGCAGATGGTCGACGCGGCGCTCGCGTTGCCGGAAGAAACGAAACTGATGATCCTCGCGCCGGTGGTGGCGAACCGCAAGGGCGAGCACGTCGAGCTGTTCGAGGAGATGCAGGCGCAGGGCTTCATCCGCTTCCGCGTGCGCTCGGGCGGCGGCACCGCCAATGAAGGCGTCGCGAAGATCTATGAAGTCGATTCACTGCCAAAGCTGAAAAAGAACGACAAACACACGATCGACGTGGTCGTGGATCGTCTGAAGGTCCGCGGCGATATGAAGCAGCGTCTGGCCGAATCGTTCGAAACGGCACTGCGTCTCGCCGACGGCCGCGCCATTGCGCTGGAAATGGATACGGACAAGGAGCATCTGTTCAGCTCGAAGTTCGCCTGCCCGATCTGCTCGTATTCGCTGCAGGAGTTGGAGCCGCGCCTGTTCTCGTTCAACAACCCGATGGGCGCGTGCCCGGAATGCGACGGCCTGGGGCAAATCACCTTCTTCGATCCGAAGCGGGTGGTGGCGCATCCGTCGCTGTCCCTGGCGGCAGGCGCGGTGAAGGGCTGGGACCGGCGCAACCAGTTCTACTTCCAGATGCTGCAAAGTCTCGCGGCATTCTACGAGTTCGACATCGACACGGCCGTCGAAGACTTGCCGGAGAAAGTCCGCAAGATTCTTCTGTTCGGTTCGGGCAAGCAGGAAATTCCGTTTTCGTACATGAACGAGCGCGGCCGCACTTCCGTGCGCGAGCATGTGTTCGAAGGAATCATCCCGAACCTGGAGCGGCGTTACCGCGAGACCGATTCGGTCGCGGTGCGCGAAGAACTCGCCAAGTATCAGAACAACCAGCCCTGCCCCGCTTGCGCCGGCACGCGGCTGCGTCGGGAAGCCCGTTTCGTGCGGATCGGCTCGGACGGCGACGCGCGCGGCATCTTCGAAATCAGCGGCTGGCCGTTGCGCGATGCGCTTGGCTATTTCCAGACGCTTCGGCTCGAAGGCTCGAAGCGCGAGATCGCCGACAAGGTGGTCAAGGAAATCGTCGCGCGGCTGATGTTCCTGAATAACGTCGGACTCGACTATCTGTCGCTCGAACGCAGCGCGGAAACGCTCTCGGGTGGTGAAGCGCAGCGGATTCGCCTCGCCTCGCAGATCGGTTCCGGTTTGACCGGCGTGATGTACGTGCTGGACGAGCCGTCGATCGGTCTGCATCAGCGCGACAACGACCGGCTGATCGCCACGCTCAAGCATCTGCGCGACCTGGGCAACTCGGTGATCGTCGTCGAACACGACGAGGACATGATCCGCATGGCCGACTACGTGGTCGACATGGGACCTGGCGCGGGCGAGCACGGCGGCATGGTGATCGCCGAGGGCACGCCCAAACAGGTGCAGGCGAATCCGGCGTCGATGACCGGGCAGTATATGTCCGGCGCCCGCAACATCGAATTCCCCGACGAGCGCAAGGAGCCGGACGAACGGCGTCTGCGGATCGTCGAGGCGTTCGGCAACAATCTGCAGCACGTCTCGCTCGATCTGCCGGTCGGCCTGCTGACCTGCGTGACCGGCGTGTCCGGTTCGGGCAAGTCCACGCTGATCAACGACACGCTGTATCACGCGGTCGCGCATCACCTGTATGGATCATCCACCGAGCCGGCGCCGTACGAGTCGATCGAAGGTCTGGAGCACTTCGACAAGGTCATCAACGTAGACCAATCACCGATCGGCCGCACGCCGCGCTCGAATCCGGCCACTTACACCGGGCTGTTCACGCCGATCCGCGAATTGTTCGCGGGCGTGCCCGCGGCGAAGGAGCGCGGCTACGAAGCGGGCCGCTTCTCGTTCAACGTGAAGGGCGGCCGCTGCGAATCCTGCCAGGGCGACGGCGTGCTGAAGGTGGAGATGCACTTTTTGCCGGACGTCTACGTTCCCTGCGATGTCTGCCACGGCAAGCGCTACAACCGCGAAACGCTCGACGTGCAGTACAAAGGCAAGAACATCAGCGAAGTGCTCGATATGACGGTGGAGAACGCCTACGAGTTTTTCAAGCCTGTGCCGGTCGTCGCGCGCAAGCTGAAAACCTTGCTGGACGTGGGTCTGGGCTATATCCGGCTGGGCCAGTCGGCCACCACCCTCTCCGGTGGCGAGGCGCAGCGCGTCAAACTATCTTTGGAACTGAGCAAGCGCGACACCGGTCGCACTCTATACATCCTCGACGAGCCAACCACCGGTCTGCACTTTCACGACATCGCCTTGCTGCTGGAAGTCATTCATCGTTTGCGAGACCAGGGTAATACCGTCGTGATCATCGAGCATAATCTCGATGTAATAAAGACCGCCGACTGGGTGATCGATCTTGGTCCGGAAGGCGGTGCCGGCGGCGGTCAGATCATCGCGCAAGGCACGCCTGAGCAGGTCGCCAAGTCAAAGGCAAGTTTTACCGGAAAATATCTGGCGCCGCTGCTGAAACGCACCGCCAGCAGAAAGTAACGCTGCACAACACGAGTTGGAAACGGGATAAGCCATGGCCAAGCGGAATCAGGCGCGCGACGACGGGCAAGTGCAGGACCTACGCCCACGCCCGGTCAGGCTGACTAGCGACATGAGCCTGCCGAAGCTGTCGGCGGTCGAAATCGGCAGCTACGTGCTGATGCTGTTCGGCATGTGGGCGGTCATCGAACTGAGGTTGCTCGGCGCCTTGCTGGCCGGGCTGCTCGTGTTTCAACTCGTGCACACCATTGCGCCGCGCATCGAACGGCATATGTCGAGTCAGCGCGCGCGCTGGCTCGCGGTGGTGATCCTCTCGGCGGTGATTGTCGGGGCGCTGACGGGGCTGACGCTCGGCATCATCGAACATTTCGAAAACGACGTGCCGAGCGTCCAGAAGCTGCTCGACCAGGCAATGCAGTTGATCGACCAGGCGCGCGGCCGGATTCCGCAATTCGTCGCCAACTATCTGCCGGTCGATACCGAGCAGATGAAGACGAAGGCGGCCGAGCTGATGCAGACGCACGCGAACATGCTGCAGCAAAGCGGCAAGTCTGTTGCGCGCGCTTTCACGCACATCCTGATCGGCATGATCATCGGCGCGATCATCGCCGTCGGGGCCCAGAAGCATATGCAGCGGCTGCCTTTGTCCACTGCGTTCGTCACGCGTGTGACCCGTTTTGCCGACGCCTTTCGCCGCATCGTATTCGCTCAGGTCAAGATTTCCGCGATCAACGCGGTCTTCACCGGCATCTTCCTGCTGGTGATCCTGCCGATCTTTCACGACACGCTGCCACTCTCCAAAACGCTCGTGCTGGTGACGTTCATCGTCGGCTTGCTGCCTGTGATCGGCAATCTGATCTCGAACACGATCATTGTCGCGGTGGCGCTTTCGGTGACCTTTCCGGCGGCGATCATGTCGCTCGTCTTCCTGATCCTGATTCACAAGCTGGAGTACTTCCTGAACGCACGCATCGTCGGTGGTCAGATCGAGGCACGCGCGTGGGAACTGCTAGTCGCGATGCTCGTGATGGAAGCCGCGTTCGGCATCCCCGGCGTGGTCGCGGCGCCGATCTTCTATGCGTACATCAAGCGGGAATTGATCTATCTGCGACTGGTGTGAGCGAGGGCCGGGTTGATCGGCAGTCTGAAGCGGCATTTAACTGCCGCTTTTTTCATGCTCAGAAGTCGACGCGCGCGTTCAACGACAGCGTACGCGGATCGCCTGGTGTCACGTAGTCCGCATACTGATACTCCCAGTAACGGCGATTGAGCAGGTTGTCGATCGCCGCGCGGAACGTCACGTCGTAGCCGCCTATGCGCGTGGCGTAGCTCGCACCGAGGTTGACCAGCATGGAGCCCGGCGCATTTAGATTCGCGTTGGGCGCACGTTGGTATTGCCGGTGAACTTCGCGTCGGCGCCGATGCGCCGCCCCGGCATATACGGCATCGCGTACGTCATGACCCGCCACGACGAATTGCGGCGCGCCAGCCACGCAATTGCCGTTGTTGGCCGCGCCCTTCTCGTACTTCGTGTTGATCCACATGAGGTCGCCGCCGACTTACAAGAAACTTGCAGCCGCTGGCATGATTCCGTAAGATGCGAACAATTCCCATTTGCACTTATGTCTTGGTCGTGACACGCCATCAGCATTCCCGCCGCATTTCGCCGGCTCGCTCATGAGGCAGCAACTCGTCCGGCTGCACCGCTGGTTCGGTGTCGCCATCGCGCTGTTTCTGTTCGTCGCCGGCCTGACCGGCGCGATCATCGCGTGGGATCATGAACTCGATGCGGCGCTGAACCCGTCGTTCTTCAAAGCGCGCACTGCCGGCCCGGCGCTGTCGGGACTCGAGTTGGCACGTCGCGTCGAAGCGGCTGATCCGCGCCTGCAGGTGACGTATTTGCCGCTCGACGCCGAACCCGGCCACACACTGCAGATGATGGTGCTGCCGCGCACCAACCCCGCCACGAAACAGCCCTACTCACTCGACTTCAACCAGATTGCCGTCGACCCTGCCACTGGCGAGGTTCAGGGGCGGCGCGAATGGGGCGCCGTTTCGCTCGCGCGGCTCAATCTGATTCCGTTCATCTACAAGCTGCACTACACGCTGCAATTACCGTTTACCGGCGGTGTCGATATCGGCACGTGGCTGATGGGTATTGTCGGGATCGTGTGGCTGTTCGATAGCGTCATCGCGCTATGGCTGTCGTTTCCGAGCTTCAAGGCATGGCGCAAGTCGTTCGCGTTTCGCCTCACGCGCGGCGGCTATGCACTCACCTTCGATCTGCATCGCTCGGGCGGCGTGTGGATCTGGGGCTTGCTGGTGATCGTCGCGCTGACGTCGGTGTCGATGAATCTTTCGGCGCCGGTCGTTCGGCCAATCGTGTCGATGTTCTCGACGCTCACGCCTGATCCGATCAACAATCCCGAGATTCTGCGTAAGCCTGAGCCAGGCGATCAGGTATTGAGCCGCGAGCGCATCGTGCAACTGGCCGAGCAAGCCGGCAAAGCGCAAAACCTCAAGGTGGCACCGGGCGGCCTCTACTACGCGGAATTCCTGCACGCCTACGGCGTCGGCTTCTACGCAACCGGTAACGATCACGGCGATGTGGGGCTCGGCAACCCCTGGATGTATTGGGACGCCGCCACCGGCAAGCAGCTCGGCGCGCAGATCCCCGGCAAGGGCACGGCGGGCGATATCTTCATGCAGGTGCAATTTCCGCTGCATTCGGGACGCATCCTCGGTCTCGGCGGGCGGATTCTGATTAGCGCGGTGGGGATTGCGGTCGCCGTGCTGAGCGCAACGGGATTGCTGATCTGGCTGAAGAAACTGAATGCACGCCGCCGTTCGGCGCAAAACGCACGGCTCGCACAGAACACGCGGGATGTGGGCAGAACCGCGATGCGGTCCTGATCTGAGACGAGCGCGCCGCATTCATTCGAAACGCGCTTGCAACAGCTTGCGCGGCCCTGATCCAAGACGAGCGCGCCGCATTCACTCGAAACGCGCTTACAGCAGCTTGCGCGGCCATGGAGAGAGACTGCGCTGCCGAACTGATTCGGCGCACGCTTGCAGCGAGGTCATGCGGCCATGGTTTGGCCACCGCCCCCACCGCCAGCGCGTCAACTTCTCTTAACGAAACACCACCGTCTTGCTGCCGTTCAACACGACGCGATGCTCGACGTGCCACTTCACCGCGCGTGCGAGCGTCACGCATTCGACGTCACGGCCAATCGCCGTCAGTTGCTCCGGCGTCATGCTGTGGTCGACGCGCTCCACTTCCTGCTCGATGATCGGGCCTTCATCAAGATCCGTCGTCACGTAGTGCGCGGTGGCACCAATCAGCTTGACGCCGCGATCGAACGCCTGGTAATACGGCTTCGCGCCCTTGAAGCTCGGCAGGAACGAATGGTGAATATTGATCGCGCGGCCGGCGAGCGATTCGCACAACTGCGGCGACAGAATCTGCATGTAGCGCGCGAGCACCACCAGATCCGCTTGATGTTCGTCGATCACTTCGAGCACGCGTGCTTCCTGCGCGGCCTTCGCGTCGGGCGTGCCGCCCATTAGCGGGAAGTGATGGAACGGAATGTCGTAGCTGGCCGCGAGCTGATAGAACTCCTTGTGGTTCGAGATGATCGCCGGAATCTCGATACCCAATTGACCGGTGCGATAGCGGAACAGCAGGTCGTTCAGGCAATGGCCGATCTTCGACACCATGATGACCACGCGCGGCTTCACCGACGCATCATGCAATTCCCAGCGCATGCCGAACTGCTCGGCGAGCGTCGTGAACGACGTACGCAACGCCTCCAGGCCCGGATCGCCACCCACCTGCTGGAAATGCACGCGCATGAAGAACTCGCCGGTGCGGCTATCGCCGAACTGCGCTGAGTCGAGAATATTGCTGCCACGCTCGAACAGAAAGCCCGAAACCGCGTGGACGATGCCGGGCCGGTCGGCGCACGACAGTTTGAGGATAAAGCTGTGATCGGTCGACATGACCTGGGTGACTCCCTTTCTTCAATGCGTGGTTTGTTCGGTGTGTCTTGTTCGATGCAGCGTGCTGCATGCGTAACTCAAGCTTTTCGTCGCGCAGCGCGCTATTAGCGGCTCATTGCGCTTATGCGTTTCTGCGACTACTAGCGCCTCACTACGCTTATGCGCCTACTAGCGCGTCATTAGCGCTTGTGCGCCTACGCAAACACCGGCGGCGCGAACAGCGTCTCGATGCCCGCACACGCGTCCTCATCGATCCAGCGACGGCGCAGCAGGCAATCCAGCGTAGCTAGACTCGCATCCACGGTCATCGCGCCTTCCTCAATCCAGCGCGCCACGTCGTCGATGCGCGCGAGCCGGTGTTCGCCCACTTCGCCATCCTGATTGCGCGGCGCGAAATCGGTCGGCAGCGCGAGATCGTAAATAAAAATCTGCTCGGCCTGCGTGCCTTCCGGCAACGATTGCAGCACATGCGCAGTGCGGCCAGCCACAGCGCGCGCGGCGATCTCCTCGGGAATGCCGGCTTCTTCCCAGCACTCCTTGACCATCGTTGCCTCGATGCCGAAGCCCCAGCCAATCCCGCCTGCCACGACGTTGTCGAGCATACCCGGGTCGGTCGCCTTGGTGTCGCTGCGGCGCGCGATCCATAGTTGCGGGGCGGCCATCCGCGGGGCGGCCTCCCGCGGGGCGCTATCCGCGTATTCTACGACGCCGTTCAGATGCACCGCGTAGGTCAGCGTGCCGAAGAAGCGCGACGCCGCGCGTTCAATGAAGGCGAGCGGCGGCGCATCGAAGGCATTGCGGATCGCGTAGGTCTCGTTGCGCCAGCCGGGAATGCGGCCTTCGGCGGCAAGCGCACCGATCACAGAACCGAGCGCCGTGCTGCGCAGATCGACCGTGTTGAACGCGGGCGCGAGCGTCACGCGCGTGCCGTCGATTTCGAATACATCGGGCCAGCGCGTCAGCAACGGCACATCGGTCGAGCGAATCCAGCCGACCTGTTCGGCTTCGATCCATAACGGCAGATGCGCGCGGACGTCGAAACGACGTGCGGCGGTAATGCAAGGCAAAGTCATTTAAAACTCCAAACTGTTCTTCGGTCGCGCTGAATCGTTGTCGGCCGTGTCGGCCGCCTCAATCACGCAAGGCAACCCGAATCCCAATCGCGATGAACGTCGCGCCGGCCAGCCGGTCGAGCCACACGCCCACGCGCGGCCGGCGCTTCAGCCAGCCGCCGATCATCCCCGCGCACACGCCGAAGAGCGAGAACACCACCACGGTTTGCAACATGAACAACACGCCGAGTTCGAGCATCTGCACCGTGACGCTCTGCGTGCCATGCGGCTGCACGAATTGCGGCAGGAACACGACGAAGAACAGCGTCACCTTCGGATTCAGCAGATTGCCGAGCACACTCTGACGAAACACCGCCATCAACGGTTGCGGCGCGCGCGCGTGCGCCGTGGCGAGCCCCTGGCTGCGCAGCGCCTTGATGCCGATCCAGATCAGATACGCGGCACCGGCCAGCTTGATCACTTCGAACGCAACTGGCGACGAACGCAGCAAGGCGGCCACGCCAAGCGCAGCCAACGTGGTGTGAAAGGTGATGCCGGCGGCAAATCCGAGCGCGGCGACGAGACCCGCCGCACGGCCTTGCGAAATACCGCGCGCAAGAACCTGCAGATTGTCCGGGCCGGGCGCCATCGTGATGGCGATCGAGGTCGCGAGGAACAACAGGAAGTTGGGCATCTTTCTTACCTTCTTAGGCGCAGGAAGAAGTTCGTATCCAGCGATCAATGGCCGCCGAATTCAGTCACCGTATAGAGCGGCAGGCCGCCGTCGCGTAGCAGCTTCGAGCCGCCGAGTTCAGGCAGATCGATAATCGCCGCACCTTCAACCACTACCGCGCCGAGCCGCTCGAGCAGAATCTTGCCGGCCATCATCGTGCCGCCGGTGGCGATCAGGTCGTCGATGATCACGACGCGATCGCCCGGCTTGCAGGCGTCCTCGTGAATCTCGACAGTGGCGGTGCCGTATTCCAGCTCATAGGATTGCGCGACCCGCTTGTACGGCAGCTTGCCCTGCTTGCGGATCGGAATGAAGCCGAGGTTCAGTTCGTAAGCCAGAATCGGGCCGATGATGAAGCCGCGCGCGTCCAGCCCCGCGACGTAGTCGAGCTTCGCGTCGATGTAGCGTTGCACGAACAGATCGATCAGCACGCGCAGCGACTTCGGCTCCTGCAGGAGCGGCGTGATGTCGCGGAACTGCACGCCCGACTGCGGCCAGTCGGGCACCGTGCGGATGTGGCTTTTGATGTAGTCGGCCGCATCGAGCGGCGCGCTCGCGAGCGCGTTGGACATGGTGTCTCCGGATGGACCTCGACAGGTCCGATGAAATGCTAAATCAGGGGCGGACGGCCAGGTGTGGCCGGCCACTCCGCCGGCTCAGGCATATGCGGCAACGCCGGCCCGCGAAAAATCACACCACGCCGGCCATTCACGTCAGGCTGCGGCGGCGCCCGCGCGACGATGCTTCGAAAGCCGCTCTTCAGCTTCGGCCAACTGTTCGGGCAGACCGCGCAACACCACGATATCGCTCGCGCGCAGCTTGGTGGACGGGTCCGGCTCGACGCCGCGAATGCCGTGGCGTCGAATGGCCGTCACTTCAACGCCCAGATCGAACAGGCCCAGTTCCGCCAGCGTTCGGCCTACCGCGTCCGAGTTTTCGTCGACCGGCACCGATTGTAGCCGCACCTGTTCGTGGCCGTCGTCATCTTCCATGTCGTCCGCGCCGTGGAAATAGCCGCGCAACAGCGCATAGCGCTCGTCGCGCATTTCCTCGACCCGCCGCACCACCCGGCGCATCGGCACACCCATCAGCACCAGCGTATGCGAAGCCAGCATCAGACTGCCTTCGACGATTTCAGGAATCACCTCGGTCGCGCCGGCGGCCAGCAGCTTTTCCAGATCGGCGTCGTCGACGGTACGAACGATCACCGGCAGCGTGGGTTCCAGCTCGTGAATGTTGTGCAGCACGCGCAATGCTGACGGCGTGTTCGCGTAGGTAATCGCGATCGCCGCCGCGCGGTGGATACCGGCGGCAAGCAACGATTCGCGCCGCCCCGCATCGCCGAACACCACCGACTCACCCGCGGTCGCCGCGGCCTGCACACGATCGGGGTCGAGGTCCAACGCGACGTACGACAAACCTTCGTGCTCCAGCATGCGCGCCAGATTCTGCCCGGCCCGGCCGTACCCGCAAATGATCACGTGGCCGCTTTGCTTCAGGCTCTGCGTGGCAATACGCGTCATCTGCAAGGACTGCATCATCCATTCAGTCGACGACAACCGCAGCACGATTCGATCCGCGTTCTGGATCATGAACGGCGCGGCCAGCATCGACAGCAGCATCGCCGCGAGAATCGCCTGCAACAGGGTGGCGTCGACGAGATGCTTGTCGAGAATCAGGTTCAGCAGCACGAAGCCGAACTCGCCGGCTTGCGCGAGGCCGATACCGGTGCGCATCGCGACCCCCGGCGACGCACCGAACAGGCGCGAGAGCCCCGTGACCATGACCGCCTTCAGCAGAATCGGGCCGACCAGGAAGCCGAGCACGATGAACGGATGTTCCCAGATCACCCGCGGATTCAACAGCATGCCGGTCGTGACGAAGAAGAGGCCCAGCAGCACGTCGCGAAACGGCTTGATGTCCTCTTCCACCTGATGCCGGTACGGCGTCTCGGCGATCAACATGCCGGCGATGAACGCGCCGAGCGCAAGCGACAGCCCGAATTTGTCGGTGATGAACGCTGCACCGAGCGTCACCAGCAGCAGATTGAGAATGAACAGTTCCTGCGAGCGGCGCCGCGCCACGACGTTGAACCAGCGCGTCATGAAGCGCTGCCCCACTATTAACAATAGCGCCAACGCCACGACGATCTTGATGGCCGCCACGCCGAGCGAACTGACGAGATCTTTCGAGTCGCCGCCCAACGCGGCGATCACGATCAGGAGCGGCACCACCGCCAGATCCTGGAACAGCAGCACGCCGAAGATATTGCGGCCGTGCTCGGTTTCGATCTCGAGCCGTTCCGCCAACATCTTGCTGACGATCGCCGTGGACGACATCGCCAGCGCACCGCCCAGTGCCACGCTCGCCTGCCACGTGATATGCACCCAGCGTTCCAGCACGAAGCCGAGCGTGACCGCCACGGCGATCGTGCCGATCACCTGCAATAAGCCGAGGCCGAATACGAGCCGGCGCATCGAGCGCAGTTTGGAAAGCGAAAACTCCAGCCCGATGGAAAACATCAGGAACACGACGCCGAATTCCGCAAGGTTCTGCGCGCCCGCCGAGTCGGGAATCAAACCGAATGCGTGCGGCCCGACGACGATGCCGACCGTCAGATAGCCGAGCATCGGCGGCAGATTCAGAAAGCGAAAAACCACCACACCCGCTACTGAAGCCAGCAGCAAGAATAGCGTCATTTCGAGCGGGGAAATCATCGGCAAAAACGCATCGGTAAAGCGTCCTCGTTCGTCAGCGGAACCGCGCACGCTAACACCGTGCGGCAAGGTTGTGGGGCCGTTAAAAACAGCAATAAAGGCAGTGGCTTGGCACAGCAGGCCCGGCGCGGCGAACAAGCGCCTTTGTTATACTCCGCGAATGATAGCGAAAATCAATGGCGACCGGGCACTCGCGCTCGCTCGTGACGTGCTCGACATCGAAGCGGACGCTGTACGCGCGCTTCGCGATCAACTCGACGATGGTTTCGTCGGGGCGGTCGACTTCATCCTGGGTTGCCGTGGACGCGTGGTCGTTTCCGGCATCGGCAAATCCGGCCACGTGGCCCGCAAGCTCGCGGCCACGCTCGCCAGCACCGGCACACCGGCGTTCTTCGTTCACCCGGCGGAAGCCAGTCATGGCGACCTCGGCATGGTCACGGCAGACGACGTGTTCCTCGCACTCTCCAATTCCGGTGAAACCGAAGAACTCGTGGCGATCCTGCCGCTCATCAAGCGGCTCGGCGCGAAGCTGATTGCGATGACGGGACGTCCATCGTCGAGTCTCGCACAACTGGCCGACGTGCATCTGAATTCTGCCGTGTCGAAAGAAGCCTGTCCGATGAATCTGGCGCCGACCGCCAGCACCACCGCCGCGCTCGCGCTCGGCGATGCGCTCGCGGTCGCGGTGCTGGACGCGCGCGGCTTCGGCCGGGACGATTTCGCCCGCTCGCATCCGGGCGGCGCGCTCGGCCGGCGCCTGCTGACTTATGTGCGCGACGTGATGCGTACCGGCGACCAGGTGCCGAAGGTGACGCCTGACGCCACCGTACGCGACGCCTTGTTCCAGTTGACCGCCAAGCGCATGGGCATGACCGCGATCGTCGACCACAACGATCACGTGACCGGCATTTTCACCGACGGCGACTTGCGCCGTGTGCTCGAACGCGACGGCGACTTCCGCAATTTGCCGATCGCCTCGGTCATGACCCCCGGCCCGCGCAGCATCGGTCCGGACCACCTGGCTGTCGAAGCCGTGGAACTGATGGAGCGCCACCGCATCAATCAGATGCTGGTCGTCGACGAAGCAGGCAAGCTGATCGGCGCACTCAACATGCACGATCTGTTCTCGAAGAAGGTGATCTGATGGCTGTCTCCCCGCTTACCGCCACTGAACGCGCAAGCCGCGTCAAGCTGATGATTTTCGATGTCGACGGCGTGCTGACCGACGGCGGTCTGCTGTTCACGGCGGAAGGCGACACGATGAAGGCGTTCAATTCGATGGACGGCCACGGCATGAAGCTGCTGCGCCAGGCCGGCATCGAAACCGCGATCATCACCGGGCGCAAGTCGGGCATCGTCGCGGCGCGGGTCAAGGAAATGAACATCGCGCACGTCTATCAGGGCGTGCAAGACAAACCCCAGGCGTTCGCGGACCTGCTGAAACAAACCGGCATGACGGCGGAAGAATGCGGCTATATGGGCGACGACTGGGTCGATCTCGGCGTGATGCTGAAGGTCGGCTTCGCGGCCGCGCCGGCCAATTCGCATCCTGAAGTGATCGCACGCGCCCACTGGGTCAGTGAGGCACGCGGCGGCCACGGCGCGGCGCGTGAAGTCTGCGACACCCTGCTGCGCGCGCAGCACAAATATGAAGCACTGCTCGCGGCGGCCTGTAGCGGCGAACAGCGGGGCCTCGTCGGATGAATCAGTTTCGCTGGACGTCACTGATTCCGCTCGTCGCGATGGCGGCGCTCGCGGGCATCACCTGGTGGCTGCTGCAAGCCACGCTGCCGCGGCAGAACGAAAGCGTGGTGCGCCCCAAGGAGCACACGCCCGACTACTTCGCGGACAACTTCTCGGTTTCCGAACTCGATCAATCGGGCTCGACACAATATCGCCTGACCGCCCAGTCTCTAATCCATTACGAGGACGACGAGCTGAGCGACCTGGTCAAGCCGGCCATCCGCGCCTTTCAGCCCGGCAAGCCGATCGTCACCGCGACCGGCGACACCGGCAAGGTGAACGGCGACGCCTCGATCGTCGATCTGTACGACAACGCGCGCATCCTGCGGGCCGCCGGTAACGGCGATCCGCAGATGCAAGCGGATTCGCAGCATTTTAGGGTGCTGGTCAACGACGATGTCATCGAGACTGAAAAGCCGGTTAAACTTCAGCGCGGCATGTCTGTGATGACTGCCAGCGGCATGAACTACAACAACGTCACCCGGGTGATGCAGCTGTTCGGCAATGTGAAGGGCGCGATCGCCGCGTCCGAGGCCGGCGGCAGCTCGCCCAAGCAACCCGGGTAATCCATTCCAGGCGTGACTGCATGAACGAATCGTTCCCCCGTTTTGATACCGGCCGCACGCGCACCCTGTCCGCGTGCCGCGCCGGACTCGCTGCGCTGATTGTCGCGTTGCCGCTCGCCGGCTTCGCGCCGCTCGCGCACGCCGACCGCGCCGACAAGGACAAGCCGCTGAACATCGAAGCGGACAACATGACTTACGACGACCTCAAACAGGTCAACATCTTCACCGGCCACGTGGTCGCCACCAAAGGCACGATCGTGATCAAGGCCGATCGGGTCGAAGTGACGCAAGACCCGCAGGGCTATCAGTACGCCACCGGCACCTCGAGTGGCGGCAATCTGTCGTATTTCCGCCAGAAGCGCGAAGGCCTCGATGAATACATCGAAGGTACGGCCATTCGTATCGACTACGACGGCAAGCAGGATCTGACCACGCTCACCACCAACGCCACCGTGAAGCGCCTGCAAGGCCTCTCGACGGTAATGGACCAGGTGCGCGGCAGCGTTATCACGTATGACGGGCAGAACGACTTCTACACTGCGAAAGCGGGTAAGGACGTTGCCGGCCCGGGCAACCCGACCGGCCGCGTGCGCGCGATGCTGGCGCCGCGCAATGGCGGCGCTGCGCCGCTGAACGGCGGGTCGGCCACGCTCGCGCCGTCCACCACGATCCAGGGAGCCCCGAACCAGTGAGTTCATCCGCGTCCCTCCCCAATCGCAAACCGGCCGGCACCAGCAGTTCGCTGGTGGTCCGCAATCTGAAGAAGCGTTACGGCTCGCGCACGGTCGTCAAAGACGTCTCGCTCGACGTCAAAAGCGGCGAAGTGGTCGGCCTGCTCGGCCCCAACGGCGCCGGCAAGACCACCTCGTTCTATATGATCGTCGGCCTCGTGCCGCTCGATGCAGGTGAAATCGATCTGGACGGCAAGTCGATCAGCTTGCTGCCGATTCACAAGCGTGCGTCGCTGGGCCTGTCGTATCTGCCGCAGGAAGCTTCGGTGTTCCGCAAGCTCAGCGTCGAGGAAAACATTCGCGCAGTGCTGGAATTGCAGCACGAAGACAACGGCAAGCGGCTCAGCAAGGACACCATCACGAGCCGCACCGAAGCCTTGCTCGACGAACTGCAGATCGCTCACTTGCGCGAGAATCCGGCGCTGTCGCTGTCGGGCGGCGAGCGTCGGCGGGTTGAAATTGCCCGCGCGCTCGCCACCAATCCGAGCTTCATTCTGCTCGACGAACCGTTCGCGGGCGTCGATCCGATCGCCGTGCTGGAAATCCAGAAGATCGTTAAATTTCTGAAGCAGCGCAATATCGGCGTACTGATCACCGACCACAACGTGCGCGAGACCCTCGGCATCTGTGACCACGCCTACATCATCAGCGACGGCAGCGTGCTGGCCGCCGGTGCGCCGAGCGACATCATCGAAAACGAAAGCGTGCGACGCGTCTATCTGGGCGAGCACTTCCGCATGTAAGTGCACAAGGGATTGCCGGCGGTGCGAGCGCGCACCCGCCAGCCCCTTTGCGGCATCCGCACATCAGCATTTTTGACCTGGGCCGTCCCGCGCCCAGCGCCGCCGAAAACGGGCGCACGCGTAATTGTGAATGTCGCAATGTATCGCGGTCGTGGCAAACTCTCTACAATGAATCTGAACCTGCCATGAAAGCCAGCCTCCAACTCCGCCTCTCGCAGCATCTTGCGCTGACCCCGCAACTGCAGCAGTCCATCCGGCTGCTTCAGCTGTCCACGCTCGAACTGCAGCAGGAAGTCGCAATGGCGATCTCGCAGAATCCGCTCCTCGAGAATGAGGACGACTGGATCGCGAGTCCTCTGCGCGTGGCGGCCGACGGTTCGTTGATCGCGCAGGCGCCCAATTCTTCCGCACCGCCCGACCAGATGGGCGGCAATACGTCCTCTTCGTCCACCAGCAGCAGCGAGCGCGCCGAGAACGGCGAGCCGCAGGGTGTCGACGAATACAACGGGCTCGCAAGCGACGGCAACGGCGACGCGTCGCAATGGGATCTCGGCGACTACGGCCGCTCCGGCAATGCCTCGGACGACGACGATCTGCCGCCACTGCAAATCCACGAATCGAGCACCTCGCTGCGCGATCACCTGATGGCGCAACTTCGCGTCACCCAGGCGAGCCAGCGCGACCGCGCGCTGATCACCTTCCTGATCGAATCGCTCGACGACGACGGCTATCTTGCGGCCACGCTCGACGAGGTACTGACCGACCTGCCAGAAGAGCTCGAAGTCGATCTCGACGAAATGAATGCCGCGCTTGCGCTGCTGCATAGCTTCGACCCGGCGGGAGTCGGCGCGCGCTCCGCGTCCGAATGCCTCAAGCTGCAATTGCTGCGGCTCGAACCATCACCTACGCGCACGCTTGCGCTCGACATCGTCGCCCATCATCTGGAATTGCTCGCCGCACGCGATTTCACGCGTCTGCGCAAGCATCTGAAGGCGAACGACGACGATTTACGCGATGCGCATGTGCTGATCCGCTCGCTCGAGCCGTTTCCCGGCGCCGCTTACGGCAAGGCGGAAGCGGACTATGTCGTGCCGGACATCATGGTGCGCAAAACGGCACAGGGCTGGCAGGCCGAACTGAACCCGGAAGTGGTGCCGAAGCTGCGCATCAACCATCTGTACGCGAATATTCTGCGCAATAACCGGGGCGATCCGGGCAGCGGATCGTTGCGCCAGCAACTGCAGGAAGCACGCTGGCTGATCAAGAATATCCAGCAACGTTTCGAGACCATCCTCCGGGTTGCGCAGGCTATTGTGGAGCGTCAGAAGAGCTTTTTTGTGCATGGCGAAATTGCCATGCGCCCCTTGGTTTTGCGGGAAATTGCTGATACGCTGGGCCTACACGAGTCGACTGTCTCGCGTGTGACAACCGGTAAATACATGCTGACCCCATTCGGGACGCTTGAATTTAAGTACTTCTTCGGATCACACGTTTCGACTGATACAGGTGGCGCGGCCTCTTCCACGGCCATTCGCGCACTCATCAAGCAACTGATAGGAGCGGAAAACCCGAAATCTCCTCTTTCAGACAGCCGCATAGCCGAACTGCTGGCGGAACAGGGCTTCGTGGTCGCGCGGCGCACCGTGGCGAAGTATCGCGAAGCGCTCAAGATTCCGGCGGTCAACCTGCGCAAGTCTCTATAGCGCGCCCCCAACCTGTCGCTTCGCGCCAGGTCCCCCGAAGGGGGAAGAAAACTTGGGGCGGCCCGGCGTTTTATTGAGCCCGTCGTCTCCCGCGGCGGGCATTTACCGGCCGCTCCGCAAGTTGGCGGACAGGCCGGCCGATGCGACCTGCCAGAAGTCAGTCACCGGGGGACGACTCAGGCAAGCCGACAGATCGACCGGACCTTCCTCATCGTGCGGAACAAGCGGCCTCTAGCTTGGAGAAGCACTATGAATCTGCAGATCAGTGGACACCACCTCGAAGTAACGCCTGCGTTGCGCGAATACGTGATCACCAAACTGGATAGGGTGCTAAGACATTTTGATCAGGTCATCGACGGCAGTGTGGTCCTCTCGGTCGACAACCATAAGGAAAAGGAAAAGCGGCAAAAGGTGGAAATCAACCTCCATCTGAAAGGCAAGGACATCTTTGTCGAGAGCTGTGACAGCGACCTTTACGCTGCGATCGATCTGATGATCGACAAGCTTGACCGACAAGTCATACGTCACAAGGATCGGCTGCAAGGCCATCAGCACGATGCGATCAAGTATCAACCGGCGCCGCAACTCGACGTGCCGCCGCAATAAGGAAAATTAGAAGGGTTTCCTGGTTTTCCTTGATTTCCTTACCCCAGCCAAACCGCCCAACCGGGCGGTTTTTCGTTTCTGGTCCTACTTCCCGGCCCCTTCTTGCGCTCAACGCCGCACAGACCGACTCTTCAAATAAACCCATAATGCATTGATGGCGCGCCGCACCATCCGTGTCTACCCTGTTCTATAATGTTCCGGTTACCATCGGGGTCAAGCTAGCTCACTCGGAAGTCGGTTGGCCAGAGTCCTGCGCTTTCGGACTCCAATGCACGGCGCCGTGAGCATCAAACGAATGGAACGCCACTCAAACGCCCCAGCGAGGAGAACCCAGGCCACGTTTTCGCCTGTCAACATGAATCGTTTAGCCAAATTTCTTCCCCTCGAGAACGTCGTCGTCGGACTATCGGTCACCAGCAAGAAGCGCGTATTCGAGCAAGCGGGCCTGATCTTCGAGAACCAGAACGGCATCGCCCGTAGCACGGTCACTGACAATCTGTTTGCGCGTGAGCGCCTCGGATCGACTGGGCTCGGCGAAGGCGTCGCGATTCCGCATGGCCGGATCAAAGGCTTGAAGCAGCCGCTCGCCGCATTCGTCCGCCTCGCCGAACCCATTCCCTTCGAATCGCCCGACGGCCAGCCGGTCTCGCTGCTGATCTTCCTGCTCGTGCCTGAGCAGGCCACCCAGCAGCACCTCGAAATCCTTTCGGAAATCGCCCAGTTGCTGTCCGATCGCGAGGCCCGCGAGCGCCTGCACACGGAAGAAGACCGCGAATCGTTGCATCGGCTGCTCACTCAGTGGCAACCTTGATGCATCGGCGGTTATCCGCACGCCGATCGTTTGCCCGCTCGTTCGCCTGGTTAACCGCCCGCTCATTTGTCCGGTTATCCACGTACGCGCGAGTACAGCCCGGCATGGTTCGCGGCCCGCGTTAGCGCGGCCGCACCCTTTGCCGAGCAAGCGGCCCACACTGGAGTCACTGACTCATGGATACGTCCAGCATCAACGCCCAGAGCATTTTCGACGACAACGCCGCCACGCTGAAGCTAAGCTGGCTGACGGGGCATGAAGGCTGGGAGCGCGGCTTTTCATCGGAATCGGTCGCCAATGCCACGTCGAGCGCCGACCTTGTCGGCCACTTGAACCTGATCCACCCGAACCGGATCCAGGTGCTCGGCGATGCCGAAATCGACTACTACAAGCGCCAAACCGACGAGGACCGCTCACGCCACATGGCCGAGCTGATCGCGTTGGAACCGCCGTTTCTGGTGGTGGCGGGCGGTGTTGCCGCGCCGCCGGAACTGGTGCTGCGCTGCACGCGCTCGTCCACCCCGCTCTTCACCACGCCAATGTCCGCCGCCGCGGTGATCGACAGCTTGCGCCTCTACATGTCGCGCATTCTGGCGCCGCGCGCCACGCTGCACGGCGTGTTTCTCGACATTCTCGGCATGGGCGTGCTGCTCACCGGCGATTCCGGCCTCGGCAAGAGCGAACTCGGGCTGGAGCTGATCAGCCGCGGCCACGGCCTCGTCGCTGACGACGCAGTGGATTTCGTGCGCCTCGGTCCGGATTTCGTCGAAGGACGCTGCCCGCCGCTGCTGCAAAATCTGCTCGAAGTGCGCGGTCTCGGCCTGCTCGACATCAAGACGATCTTCGGCGAAACCGCGGTGCGCCGCAAAATGAAGCTGAAACTGATCGTGCAACTGGTGCGCCGTCCCGACGGCGAATTCCAGCGGTTGCCGCTGGAAAGCCAAACCGTCGACGTGCTCGGCCTGCCGATCAGCAAGGTCACGATTCAGGTTGCGGCCGGCCGCAACCTCGCGGTGCTGGTCGAAGCGGCCGTGCGCAACACGATCCTGCAACTGCGCGGTATCGATACGCTGCGCGACTTCATGGATCGCCAGCGCCTGGCCATGCAGGACCCGGACAGCCAGTTTCCCGGCAAATTGATCTGAATCCGCGGCATTCGGCAACACGCCGCGGCACTCCGCAGTACTCCACGGCACATGAGGTCCGCAGCCAACGGCAGGCTGCGGCGCCACGCGTACGTGGACCAGATGCTATGATGAACTGTACGGATTTCACGACTCCATGCGCATAATCCTGATCACCGGTATTTCCGGCTCCGGCAAGTCAGTTGCCCTGAACTCGCTTGAAGACGCAGGCTATTACTGCGTCGACAATCTGCCGCCGCGTTTTCTGCCGCAACTCGCCAACTATCTCGCCGACGACGGCCAGGAACGCCTCGCGGTCGCGATCGACGCGCGCTCGAGCGCCTCGCTCGACGAAATGCCCGCGATGATCCGTGACCTCTCGCGCGCCCACGACGTGCGCGTCCTTTTCCTGAATGCAAGCACGCAGTCGCTGATTCAACGCTTCTCCGAAACGCGCCGTCGCCATCCGCTATCCGGTTCGACCGCGCATGACGCGGACGTCGGCCTGTTGACGTCGCTTGCCGAGGCGATCGAGCGCGAACGCGAACTCGTGGCGGGTCTCGCTGAATTCGGCCATCAGATCGACACCAGCAATCTCCGCGCAAACGTGCTGCGTGCATGGGTCAAACGCTTCATCGAGCAGGAAGATTCGGGTCTCGTGCTGATGTTCGAGTCCTTCGGCTTCAAACGCGGCGTGCCGCTCGACGCCGATTTTGTTTTCGACGTACGCACGCTGCCGAACCCGTACTACGATCATGAATTGCGGCCGCTCACGGGCCTCGACAAACCGGTGATGGATTTTCTCGATGCGCAGCCGGTCGTGCATGAAATGATCGACGACATCGAAAAGTTTCTCGTCAAATGGCTGCCGCATTTCCGCGACGACAACCGTAGTTATCTGACGGTCGCGATCGGCTGCACGGGCGGCCAGCACCGCTCGGTGTTCATTGCGGAGACGCTCGCCGCGCGTCTCGCAACTTCGGCAAATGTCATTGTGCGGCACCGCGATGCGCCGGTTCATGCCGGCGAATCATCGAAGTTAGTGGCTTAACCGGCTGCATTGCGCGGCCTCAACTCGAAGCGTTGCGCCATGTCTTCTTCTACTGTGCTTGCCGATGTACCGCTGTTTCCGCTACATACGGTGCTGTTTCCCGATGGGCTGCTGCCGCTGAAAATCTTCGAAGCGCGCTACCTCGACATGGCGCGCGACTGTCTGCGTGAAAAAACGCCGTTCGGTGTGTGTCTGCTGAAAAGCGGTGCGGAAGTAGCGCGCGAAGAGGAGCCTTCGGTGCCGGAGGCAATTGGATGCCTCGCCGAAATCGAAGAGTGTGATGTTGAAGCCTTCGGCATGCTGCTAATCCGGGCGCGCGGCACGCGGCGGTTTCGCCTGCTGTCGCATCGCGTGGAGAGCAGCGGTTTGCTGGTCGGCATGGCGGAGCCGCTCGGAGAAGACATCCCCCTCGAGGGCAACGAGCAATTGGCCAAATTCGGCGCGTGTGCGGAAGTGCTGGAGCGGATTATCGCAACGATTCGCGAGCGCGATCCGGACAGTTTGCCGTTCGCCGAGCCGTTCAGGCTGGAAGATCCGTCATGGGTGTCGAACCGTCTTGCGGAAGTGCTGCCAATCGCCCTTCGTGCAAGGCAAAAGCTGATGGAATTGCAGGACGCCGGCGCGCGGATCGACGTGGTTCATCACTATATGCAGCAGCATCAATTGCTTTGATTTGATGTGCTTTTTGCTCGAGGTTTGCTAGAGCAGCGAGCCGTGCAGACCATCCAGCAGTTTGCGCACCGGCGCGGGCACGCCGAACGAGTCAAGATCGCTTAGCGCGACCCATGCGGTGTCCGCGTCGCCCAATGCGGCCAATGCGCCCACCCCGCGATCCAGTTCAGCGAGCCGCGGTTCGATATCCAGCTTGAAATGCGTGAACACGTGCGTAAGCGGCGCGAGCGGCGAGACCGCTCCGTCGCCGCCGAAGGCGCGCGCACGCTCGGCGAGCGCGGCTTCGTCGGCGGCTTCGGGCAGGCTCCACAAGCCGCCCCAGATGCCCGACGGCGGACGCTTTTCCAGCATCACGGCGTTACCGTCGCGCAGCACCAGCATCCACGTGCGGCGCGTCGGCACCGCTTTCTTTGGCCGTGCCGTGGGCAGTTCGCGCTGACGTCCGGTGACGTTGGCCACGCAGTCGGCGGCGAACGGGCAGCGCAGACAGTCCGGCTTGCCGCGCACGCATAACGTTGCGCCAAGGTCCATCAGGCCTTGCGTGTAGGCGCTGACATCGTCGTCCGATGCGTTGGACGGCAGCAGCGATTCCGCCAGCGTCCACATCGCATTCTCGACTTTCTTTTCGCCTGGAAAACCTTCGACGCCGAATACCCGCGCCAATACGCGCTTCACGTTGCCGTCAAGAATCGTCGCGCGCGCGCCGAACGCGAAAGAGGCGATCGCCGCCGCCGTCGAGCGGCCAATGCCCGGCAATTCCGCGAGCGCTTCGGCCGACGCGGGAAACGCGCCGCCATGCTGCTCGACCACCACCTGCGCGCAGCGGTGCAGATTGCGGGCGCGCGAGTAATAGCCGAGGCCGGCCCACAACGCCATCACATCGTCCGCGGGCGCGGCGGCGAGCGACGCAACATCCGGACAACGCGCAAGAAACTTTGCGTAGTACGGAATCACCGTCGACACCTGGGTCTGCTGCAGCATGATTTCCGACAGCCAGATGCGATAGGGATCGCGCGTGTTCTGCCACGGCAGGTCATGACGGCCATGCTGGCGCTGCCACGCAATCAGCCGCGCGGAAAAATCAGACATGACTGGGAAAGCAGGCGTAACGGACGGGGCCGACGGGCTTAAACGAGAAGGCATTGAAGATTTAGCGCTGACAGGTGGGACAGAAATAAGTAGAACGCTGCCCCTGCACGATCTGTTTGATCGGCGTTCCACACACGCGGCATGGCAGCCCCGCGCGATCATAGACGAAATAGTCGAGCTGGAAATAACCGCTTTCGCCATCACTGCCGACGAAATCGCGCAGCGTGCTGCCGCCCTTCTCGATCGCTGCGGCGAGCGTGACGCGCACCGCGTCCGCCAGCAAATCGTAACGCACGAGCGAGACCCGGCCCGCCGCGGTGGCAGGACGGATCCCGGCGCGAAACAGGCTTTCGGAGGCGTAGATATTGCCCACGCCGACCACGATTTCCCCCGCCAGGAGGGCCTGTTTCACCGACACCTTGCGACCGCGCGTGAGCCGGTGCATCAATGCACCGGAAAATGCCGGCGAAAACGGCTCGACACCGAGGCCCGCGAGCAGCGGATGCTCGAGCACGTCGCCGGCTTCACGGGGGTGCCACAGCACCGCGCCAAAGCGCCGCGGATCGCGATAGCGCAAAATGAATTCGTCGAAGATCCAGTCGACGTGATCGTGTTTCGCCGCGGCCGGCGGATGCGGCACGTGGCGCAGCACACGCAGCGTGCCGGTCATGCCGAGATGCACGATGAACCAGCCGGCGTCGATTTCGAACAGCAGGTACTTGCCCCGCCGCTCAACCTTACGTACCACGCTGCCGCGCAAGGTTTTCGCAAGGTCCGCTGGAATTGGCCAACGTAACGCGGGCGTACGCACATCGACGCGTTCAACCTTGCGGCCGGACACATACGGTTCGATCCCTCTTCGGGTAACCTCAACTTCTGGCAACTCTGGCATGTCTAACTGGTCTGCAACTTGCGTGAGTGGTTGTGCGCTTATTGTAGCGAGCGCGTTACAATCGTCCGAAACATTGAACGGATTTCCATGAACTTGTCCTTCGTGAAGCTGTTTTCGAAGCGCCCGGCTAGCGCATCCCGCGTGCCACGCGCCGTGTCCGCTCGTCGCCTGCTCGGTGCCGCCGCACTCGCCGTCTGGGCGCTGGCTGCCATGCCCGCGCACGCGCAGGACCCATCGCCGGACTCGGATGACACGTCCGTCACCCTGCCGGACCCGCTCGGCCCAGCGTCGGCAGAAGACCAGAAGTCTCTGCCGGGCGTGCCGCTGTCCAGCCAGATCGTATTTCAGGTGCTCGCCGCTGAAGTCGCCCTGCAACGCGACCAGCCGGCGCCTGCCTACCAGACCTACCTTGCGCTCGCGCGCGACACGCACGATCCGCGTATGGCGCAACGCGCCACGGAAATCGCGCTGGCTGCGCAAAGCCCGTCGGACGCTTTAGCCGCCGCGCAATTGTGGCAGCAGTATGCGCCGAATTCGGAACGCGCCGCGCAACTCGACGCCTCGCTGCTCGTGCTGTCCGGCAAGCCCGACGACGCCGCGCCGATCCTCGCCCGCGAACTCGCAACAGTCCCTGCCGACAATCGCGGCAGCGCGATGCTGGCGCTGCAGTTGCTGCTCTCGCGCGGCCCGAACCGGATCGGCGGCTTGCATGTATTGCAAGACCTGCTGAAGAACGACCTGAACCGCCCGGAAGCGCAACTGGCCATCGCGCGCCAGCAGCTCGTTTCGGACGACGCGCCGGGCGCGCGCAAATCGCTCGAACAGGCGCTTACGCTCAAGCCTGACTATCTGCCGGCCGCGCTGATGCTCTCGCAGATGGGCCCGGAGGAGCGCAAGGAAGGCATCGCGTCGCTCGAAAAGTACGTGCAGCAGAATCCGAAATCGCATGACGCACGTCTCGCGCTCGCGCAGATGTACCTCGCGAGCGACCGCCTGGACGACGCGCAGAAGCAATTCGAGATCATGCACAAGAACAACGCGGCGGACCTCACGCCGCTGATGGCGCTCGCGCTGATCAAGATCCAGCAGAAGAATTTCAACGACGCGCAAACCTACCTCACCCAGTACGCGCAGCAAGCCGAGAAAACGCCGGGCGCCGATCCGGGCCAGGCGTATATCTATCTTGCGCAACTATCACTCGAACAGAAGAACGAAGCGGCGGCTAACGACTGGCTGAACAAGGTAACGCCTTCGAGCCAGCAATTCCTGCCGGCGCAGATTACGCGCGCCCAATTGCTCGCCAAGCAGGGCAAGACCGACGACGCGCGCAAGCTGCTGGCAAACTTGCAAGCGCCCGATCCGCGCGACCAGGCGCTGATCGTGCGCACCGACGCGGCCATTCTGTTCGACGCAAAGCGCTACGCCGAGGCGGAAACACGCCTGCAACAAGCAACGGCGGCTTTCCCCGACGATCCCGATCTCACCTACGACTACGCCATGGCGGCCGAGAAGACCGGCCATTACGATGTCATGGAAGCGCAACTGCGCAAGTTGATCCAGACGCAGCCGGACAACCCGCAGGCTTATAACGCGCTCGGCTATTCGCTGGCCGATCGCAATCAGCGCCTGCCGGAAGCGGACAAGCTGGTCGAGAAAGCCTCGTCGCTGGCGCCGAACGACGCGTTCATCATGGACAGCGTCGGCTGGGTCAAGTACCGGATGGGCGACACCACGGATGCAATCAAGCTGCTGCGCAAAGCGTACGACATTCAGCCGAACGCCGAAATCGGCGCGCATCTCGGCGAAGTGTTGTGGAAGACCGGTGCCCAGGATCAGGCGCGCGCCGCTTTCCGCGACGCGCGCAAGCTCGAACCCGACAACGACACGCTTGTTAAAACGCTCCAACGTCTTCAGGTGAACGATCTTTGATGCGTCTTTCCCGCTTGATCTCCTATCCCCGGGCGCCGCGTGGCGCGGCGCTCGGATTCGTAGCGGCAGCGGTTGTCGCGTTGGCCGGTTGTGCATCGGTGAAGCCGCAGGGACCGTCCACATCGAATGCGGCGACAGCCGTCACTGCACAAACCACGCGCGCTTATCAAGGTCGTTTCGCGATCCAGTACAACGATCAGAACGGGCAGCAGCGCAATGCCTATGGCAACTTCACGTGGCAGGAAACGGGTGATACCGTCACTCTGCAATTGCGCAATCCGCTCGGTCAGACACTGGCGATCGTGACTTCGTCATCGGCTTCGGCCACGCTCGAATTGCCGAACCGTCAGCCGCTCACCGCCGACAATGTCTCCACGCTGATGCAGAACGCGCTTGGCTTCGCGCTGCCGGTCGAGGGGTTGCGTTACTGGCTGCAGCCGTCGCCGGCGCCCACTTCGCGCGCCAAAACCGAGAAGGATCCGGAACAGCCCTCCCGTCTGAAACAGATCACGCAGGACGGCTGGACGATCGATTACCTGGCCTATGCCGACGCGCCGGCCACCGGCGTAAAACGCGTCAACCTGAGCCGCTCCGAACCGCCGCTCGACATCAAGCTCGTGCTCGATCAGTAGTCGTTGGTTCAGTAGCTGGACCCGTAGTCGCGTCCGTTCGCGCAACCCTTGCCGCTTCTTCGGCGCCACCATGGCGCATGTAGCCCCGACTCATGATTGAAACCACCGATTCGCTGCGCGATTGCCTCGCGCCAGCAAAACTCAACCTCTTCCTGCATATCACCGGCCGTCGGCCAGATGGCTATCACACGCTGCAAACCGTCTTCCAGTTGCTCGACTGGGGCGACACCCTGCACTTCAAGCGGCGCGACGACGGCCTCATCACGCGCAGCACCGAGATCGCCGACGTGCCGCCGGAGCACGACCTCACCGTGCGTGCAGCGACACTCCTGAAGGCGCATACAGGCTCGCCCGAAGGCGTCGATATCGAAATCGAGAAGCGCCTGCCGATGGGCGCGGGCCTCGGCGGCGGCAGCTCCGATGCGGCCACCACGCTGCTCGCGCTGAACCGTCTATGGAAGCTCGATCTGCCGCGACTGGAATTGCAGGCGCTGGCACTGAAGCTCGGTGCGGATGTGCCGTTTTTTATTTTTGGGAAAAATGCGTTCGCACAGGGTGTTGGGGAAGCTTTAGACGTTGTACAATTGCCGCCGCGCCATTTCCTAGTAGTGACGCCGAGGGTTCATGTTCCGACTGCAGCGATTTTCTCCGAAAAAACGTTGACAAGAGATTCGAAACCCCTCATAATTACGGACTTTCCTGCAGAACTTAGCTGCAACACTGGATGGCCAGAAAGTTTTGGTCGCAATGACATGCAGCAGGTTGTCGTGGGAAAATACGCGGAAGTAGCGCAAGTGCTGCGATGGTTTGAAGACATCGCGCCAGCGCGGATGTCTGGATCAGGTGCAAGCGTATTTGCAGCGTTTCGTAGTAAAGCTGAAGCAGAAGCGGCGCAAGCCAAACTGCCCGGCGAATGGAACAGCGCAGTGACTGCAAGTCTCGATCAGCATCCACTCTTTGCTTTCGCGTCATAAGTTTTGCGTCGTCGAACGTTCCCTCGTTCGGTGAAGCTCAAAGTTAGTGTAGGGGAGTCGCCAAGTTGGTTAAGGCACCGGATTTTGATTCCGGCATTCGAAGGTTCGACTCCTTCCTCCCCTGCCAAAAATTCTCGCATTTCCCTCGCCCCCCCAGCTTGAAGTAGGTGCACGATGAGCAGCCATGACGGCCTGATGGTTTTTACTGGCAACGCAAATCCCGCGCTTGCACAGGAAGTCGTCAAAATTCTCGGTATTCCCCTCGGCAAAGCAATGGTTAGCCGTTTCTCGGACGGTGAAATCCAGGTCGAGATTCAGGAAAACGTGCGTGGCAAGGATGTGTTCGTCCTGCAGTCCACTTGCGCGCCGGCGAATGACGCCCTGATGGAATTGATGATCATGGTTGATGCGCTCAAGCGCGCATCCGCTGGCCGGATCACCGCAGCCATTCCCTACTTCGGCTATGCCCGTCAAGATCGGCGCCCGCGTTCGGCGCGCGTTGCTATCTCGGCGAAGGTCGTGGCGAACATGCTGGAAATCGCCGGTGTCGAGCGGATCATTACGATGGATCTGCACGCCGATCAGATTCAAGGCTTCTTCGACATCCCGGTCGACAATATCTACGCAACGCCCGTGCTGCTCGGCGATCTGCGCAAGCAAAACTACGAGAATCTGCTGGTCGTTTCGCCGGACGTCGGCGGCGTGGTGCGTGCCCGTGCATTGGCCAAGCAACTGAATTGCGATCTCGCGATCATCGACAAACGCCGCCCGAAGGCGAACGTTGCCGAAGTGATGAACATCATTGGTGAAGTCGAAGGCCGCACCTGCGTGATCATGGACGACATGGTCGACACCGCAGGCACGCTTTGCAAGGCAGCTCAGGTTTTGAAGGAACGCGGTGCGAAGCAGGTGTTCGCTTATGCTACCCACCCGGTTCTGTCGGGCGGTGCGGGCGAACGTATTGCAGCTTCGGCACTCGACGAACTCGTTGTCACCGATACGATCCCGCTCGGCGAAGAAGCCCGCTCGTGCGCCAAGATCCGTTCGTTGACCAGCGCGGGCCTGCTTGCCGAAACGTTCTCGCGGATTCGCCGCGGCGATTCGGTGATGTCGCTGTTCGCTGATAGTTAAGTATTTGCGAAAGCGCGGCGTGCGTTGCAGTACCGCACGCTGCGCTTTCGCACAATTGGCATGAACGAACGAAGGTTCGTGCCATCGCTCTGGGGCCTCAGCCGTAACGGCTTGGAGGCCCCGTTTTTACTGCCTGGTCGCGGGCAGTGCATTGGAGATTCAACATGAAAGTAGTCGCTTTCGAGCGTTCTTTGCAAGGTACGGGTGCGAGCCGCCGCCTGCGTATCTCGGGCAAGACCCCGGGCATCGTATATGGCGCTGGTGCTGAAACGCAATTGGTCGAACTGGACCACAACGCACTTTGGCACGCGCTGAAGAAAGAAGTTTTCCACTCGTCGATCCTCGAACTGGAAGTGGCAGGCAAGTCGCAACAGGTTCTGCTGCGCGACGTGCAATACCATCCGTTCCGTCAGCTCGTCCTGCACGTGGACTTCCAACGTGTCGACGCGAAGAAGAAGCTGCACACCAAGGTGCCGCTGCACTTCATGAACCAGGAAACCAACCCGGCAGTGAAGCTGTCGAGCGCGGTGATCTCGCACGTCCTCAACGAAATCGAAATCGAGTGCCTGCCGTCGGCACTGCCGGAATTCCTCGAAGTCGACCTCGCGAAGATCGAAGCCGGTCACTCGCTGCACGCTAAGGACATCGTCCTGCCGGCAGGCGTTGCACTGGTTGCTCACGTTGAAGCAGAAAACCCGGTCATCGCAGCTGCAACGATCCCGGCTGGCGCAATCGCTGAAGGCGACGCTGCTGCTGCAGGCGAAGGCGAAACGCCGGCTGCCTAAGCTGCACTGAGCGAGCAATCCTCTCGATCCGTTCCAATGAAACGGTCGATGTGACCCGCCGAGGTTCGCCCCGGCGGGTTTTTTTTCGGTTTTTTCGGCTCGGCCGCGTTTGGCGCCCGGGCCAGATGGACCTACGCAATCATGATCAAGCTGATCGTCGGGCTCGGCAATCCGGGCGCCGAATACACCGCGACACGTCACAATGCCGGCTTCTGGCTAGTCGATCAACTGGCGCGCGAAGCGGCCACGACGCTGCGCGATGAGCGGCGCTTTCACGGCTTCTACGCGAAGGCCCGGCTTCACGGCGAAGAAGTGCATCTGCTGGAACCGCAGACGTATATGAACCGCTCGGGGCAGTCGGTCGTGGCGGTCGCGCAGTTCTTCAAGATTCTTCCGGACGAAATTCTGGTCGCGCACGACGAACTCGATATGCCGCCCGGCAGCGTCAAGTTGAAGCTCGGTGGCGGCAGCGGCGGCCATAACGGGCTGAAGGACATCACCGCGCATCTGTCGTCGCAACAGTATTGGCGGCTGCGGATCGGCATCGGCCATCCGCGGGATCTGATTCCCGAAAGCGTGCGCGCCGGCGCCAAGCCGGACGTCGCCAATTACGTGCTGAAACCGCCGCGGCGGGAAGAACAGGATGTGATCGACGCGTCGGTCGAACGTGCTTTGGCCGTGATGCCGCAGATCATCAAAGGCGAGCTTGAACGGGCGATGATGCAACTGCATCGCAATCCCTGAGCGGCCCTACGCGCCCGTTTCGCCATTTCGCCATTTCGCCATTTCGCCATTTCGCCATTTCGCCGTTTCGCCGTTTCGCCGTTTCGCCGTTTCGCCGTTTCGCCGTTTCGCCGTTTCGCCGTTTCGCCGTTTCGCCGTTTCGCCGTTTCGCCGTTTCGCCATCGACAGGAGAATCGCTTGAGCCGCTACTGGAGTGACATCATTCACCGTCTGACGCCTTATGTACCGGGCGAGCAGCCCGTGGCCGCGCATCCGGTGAAGCTGAACACCAACGAGAATCCCTATCCGCCGTCACCGCGCGTGCTCGAAGCGATTAGGCAGGAATTGGGCGCCACGGGCGAGTCGCTGCGACGCTATCCGGATCCGACGGCGCGCAAGTTGCGCGAAACGGTCGCTGCGTACCACGGCATTCGCCCGGAGCAGGTGTTTGCCGGCAACGGCTCGGACGAAGTGCTCGCGCTCACCTTCCAGGCATTGCTCAAGCACGACAAACCGTTGCTATTCCCGGATATCACGTACAGCTTCTATCCGACCTACGCGCGGCTCTTTGAAGTCGACTATAGGACCATCGCACTCGACGACAGCTTCGCGATCAATGTCGACGACTACACGGCGCCCAACGGCGGCGTACTGTTCCCCAACCCGAATGCGCCAACTGGACGGCCACTGCCGCTCGGCGAAATCGAGCGTCTGCTGGCTAGAAACACCGAATCGGTCGTGGTAATCGATGAGGCCTATGTCGACTTCGGCGCCGAATCGGCGATCGCGCTGATCGACCGCTACCCCAACCTGCTGGTGATCCAAACGGTATCAAAGTCGCGTTCGCTGGCCGGCATGCGCGTCGGCTTCGCGTTCGGCAATCCGGAATTGATCGACGCACTGACCCGCGTCAAGGACAGCTTCAACTCATATCCGCTCGACCGTCTGGCGCAAGTCGCGGCCGTCGCGGCATACGAGGACGATGCGTGGTTCCGCGACAGTTGCGCCAAGGTGATGGCGAGCCGTGAACGGCTGGCGGCAGGCTTGACGGCAATGGGCTTCGAGGTGGTGCCGTCGGCGGCGAATCTGCTGTTCGCACGCCATGAAGGCTACGATGCAGCGATGCTTGTGGCGCGGCTAAGGGAGAAGGAAATCTTCGTGCGCCATTTCAAGGCGGCGCGAATCGACCAGCATCTGCGAATCTCGGTCGGTACCGACGCCGAATGCGACCTTCTGCTGGATGCGCTGCGCGACATTTTCAGCGCTTACGCCGGATAACGAGCGGAAAATCGCACGCGCAACACAAAAGCGCTGCACCAAAAGAAAACGGCGAGGCACGCGTCTCGCCGTTCACCGTCGTTAAATCCCACGTGCTCTTTGCAGTCTGAAGCGCTGGCACTTCCAGATCAAACGCTCTTCGCTGCCTGCAGCGCGTGGTACTTCGCCATCAAACCATCCGCCGTTTCCAGATACTCGGGGTCACGCGGAATGCACTCAACGGGGCACACCTGAATACACTGGGGCTCATCGAAATGGCCGACACACTCGGTGCATTTCTTTGGATCGATCACGTAGATTTCCGGGCCCATCGAAATCGCGTCGTTTGGGCACTCGGGCTCGCACACATCGCAATTGATGCACTCGTCGGTAATCATCAAGGCCATACTTCTCTCACTTCGCGCCGGCCGAGGCCGACTTTGATCCGTCGAACCGACAGTTTACGCCGGTTACGGTTGCCCCGCCGAAACACCGTCATTCGAATCCATTGCAGCAACCTTCTCTTTCAGCCGTTTTTCGACCGACGGGAACACGAACTTGCTGACGTCGCCACCCAGTTGCGCGATTTCACGCACGATGGTGCCGGAGATGAACTGGTATTGGTCGGACGGCGTCATGAACATGGTTTCGACGTCCGGCAACAAATAGCGATTCATGCCGGCCATCTGGAACTCATATTCGAAGTCCGAGACAGCGCGCAGGCCCCGCACGATCACTCGTGCGTTATTGGTGCGGACGAAGTCTTTCAATAGCCCTTTAAAGCTCATCACCTGAACGTTCGGGTAGTGCCCGAGTACTTCATGAGCGATGTCGAGACGCTCCTCCAGCGTGAAGAACGGCTTCTTGTTGCGGCTGTCGGCAACGCCCACCACCAGCGTGTCGAAAATGCTCGACGCGCGTCGAACGAGGTCTTCGTGACCGCGCGTCAGCGGGTCGAACGTGCCCGGGTACACGGCGACTACCATGAGACTTCTCCTCTCTTCAGACAAAGGGGCACGTCAAAGCGTCCACGCGACGCATTTGGCACCGACCGCACGCGTGACGGCAACCCGCCCGCTGCTTGTTTTGAACGCGCATTATTCCTTATTTTCGCGTTGCAGCAAATGAAAGTGGACAGCACCCGCCTTGCCTTGCCGCACGATTTCCCAGCCGGCGAGGGTCTCGCTCCCATCCAGTGCGAGCGCAGCGCCCGCTTCCACATACAAATAACCTGCCGGGCTCAGCAGCGGCACGGCCAGCGCGAGCGCCCTGTCGAGCAGATCGTCGCCAAACGGCGGATCGAGGAAAACCACGTCGAACGATCCTGGTGGGAGACTTGCCGCGAGGCGCAGGCCGTCGGCTTCCACGATTTCGATCGTACGCGCCGACAGGCGTTCCTGGTTCGCGCGCAATTGGCCGGCGGCCCGCGCATTGCGCTCGACCATCAACACCCGCGCCGCGCCGCGTGAGGCGGCCTCGAAGCCAAGCGCGCCGCTGCCGGCGAACAGATCGAGGCAGCGCTGCCCGTCCAGCCGTTGGCCAAGCCAGTTGAACAGCGTTTCGCGCACGCGGTCGGGCGTGGGGCGCAGGCCGTCGAGGTCGAGTACAGGCAGCGGCGTGCGCTTCCAGTCACCGCCGATGATACGAATGGCGTGCGGCTTGCCGCCTTTGGACGAAGCGCCGTGAGCGCGGGAAGGAGCAGAACGGGGCATGCGGTTTCGATTACGTTATAAGTGCGCCCGCGACGCCAATGCGTGCGGGCCGGAGCGCCAACGTTACCACAGGGGCGCACGGCGTCCAGCCTGGCCGTTCGGCCAATACGACGGGCGGCGGCGCGCCTGATAAAATGTGCGGCTTCCAGCGCCTTGCATCCCGCATCGCAACGCTGCCTGCCGCTCCCACGGGCTTGTCCCGGCTGCGCGCATCGGCGCGCGCTCTCACCATGCCAGATCATGTTCAGCTTTTTCAAACGATTCAAGGGTTCGAAAGAGTCCGATAACGCGCCAGAAGAATCGCAGACCGCGCCAGAAGCCTTGGCGCCAGAACCGGCCGTTGAGGCGCCAGTAACGCCCGTCGCGCCGTCGGCGCCGCGGCCGGTTGCGCCAGTGAACGCCGAGCCGCCGCCGGCAGCCACGCTGCCCGCAAGCCAACCCGAAGCCGAAGAACCCGCGCTCGAAGCCGTCGAAATCGTCCCACCGCCTATGCAGGACGCGAGCGCGAAGCGCTCCTGGCTCACTCGCCTGAAGACCGGCCTGTCGAAAACGAGTTCGAGCCTGACCGGAATTTTCGTCGGCGCGAAAATCGACGAGGATCTGTACGAAGAACTCGAAACCGCGCTGCTGATGTCGGATGCGGGCGTCGAAGCCACCGAATTCCTGCTCGAATCGCTGCGCGAGAAAGTGCGCGCCGAGCGTCTCACCGATCCTCAGCAGGTGAAGACGGCGCTGCGCACGCTGCTGATCGACCTGCTCAAGCCGCTGGAAAAATCGCTGATGCTTGGCCGCGCGCAACCGCTGGTCATGATGATCGCGGGTGTCAACGGTGCGGGCAAGACCACCAGCATCGGTAAGCTCGCCAAGCATCTGCAAAGCTTTGAGCAGTCGGTGTTGCTGGCTGCGGGTGATACGTTCCGCGCCGCCGCGCGCGAGCAACTCGCAATCTGGGGCCAGCGCAACAACGTGACGGTCGTGTCGCAGGAAAGCGGCGACCCGGCAGCCGTGATTTTCGACGCGGTGGGCGCCGCGCGTGCCCGCAAGATCGACGTGATGATGGCAGATACCGCCGGCCGTCTGCCGACCCAACTGCATCTGATGGAAGAGCTGCGCAAGGTGAAGCGCGTGATCGGCAAGGCGCAGGACGGCGCACCGCATGAAGTGCTGCTCGTGATCGACGCCAACACCGGCCAGAACGCCCTCGCGCAAGTGAAAGCCTTCGACGACGCGCTCGGCCTCACCGGCCTGATCGTCACCAAGCTCGACGGCACGGCGAAGGGTGGCATTCTCGCGGCGATCGCGCGGCAGCGGCCGATTCCGGTGTACTTCATCGGCGTCGGCGAAAAAGTGGAGGACTTGCAGCCGTTCAGCGCGGAAGAGTTTTCGGACGCGTTGCTGGGCGGTTGAACCCAGCAACGTATCCAGGCCAGACAGGCAACAAGGGCGCTCCGCGGTGAACTGCCCCTGCAAAGTCGGATATCGATCCAACCTTTGGGGGGCGGTTCACGGAGCGCCCTTGCTTCATTAAGCTACGCGCGTCATTCGGCGTCCGGCTGCACGCCAGGCGCCGCACGCGCGAACGCGTCGAGTTGCATCGCGTGATCGTAGATGCGCTGAATCGTCGGAAACTTCGCCGTGTCGACCTTGAAGCGCTGCGCGTTGAACACCTGCGGAATCAGACAGGCGTCGGCCAATGTCGGCGTGTCGCCAAAGCACAGCTTGCCGGTACGGTGATCGCCTGCCAGATGCGCCTCGAGCGTCGCAAAGCCCATCTCGACCCAATGCTTGTACCACGCGTCTTTCGCGTCGTCGTCGACGCGCAGCGTGTGCTTCAGGTACTTCAGCACGCGCAGATTGTTCAGCGGATGAATCTCGCACGCCACCTGCAACGCTACCGAGCGTACATAAGCGCGCTCGGCCGGCGAGCCGGGCAAGAGCGGCGGCTCGGGATGCATTTCCTCCAGATACTCGATGATCGCGAGCGACTGCGGCATCACTTCACTGCCATCGACCAACGTGGGCACGATGCCGTCCGCGTTCACCTTGCGATACTCCGGCTTCAGTTGCTCGCCGCCGTCGCGCACGAGGTGCACCGGCACGTAGTCGTAAGGCAGATTCTTCAGGTTCAGCGCGATGCGCACACGATAGGATGCCGAGCTGCGAAAATAGCTGTAAAGCTTCATGTTGTGTGTCTCCTCCGTGCGCGCTTCAGACGACGCGTACGCTGAACTCACCAAGCCCGTCCACGCCGCCCTTCATGAGGTCGCCCTGCACCACAGCGCCAACGCCCTCCGGTGTCCCGGTGAAAATCAGATCGCCCGGTTGCAGTTCAAATAGCGTCGACAGATAGGCGACTGTCTCGGCCACAGACCAGATCAGTTGTGACACGTCCGAGCTCTGTTTTTCCTCACCGTTCACCGACAACCAGATCGCGCCCTTGCCGACGTGGCCGATCGTCGTAACCGGATGAATCGGGCCGAGCGGCGCCGAGTGATCGAAGCCCTTCGCGGTGTCCCAGGGACGGCCCAGCTTCTTCGCTTCGGCCTGCAGATCGCGGCGCGTCATGTCGAGCCCGAGCGCATAGCCGTAGACGTGGTCAAGCGCGCTTTCCGCCGGAATGTTCTTGCCGCCTTTGCCGATCGCCGCTACCAGTTCCATCTCGAAGTGGACGTTCTTCGATTGCGACGGATAAGGAAATTCTCCAGTCGCGCCAGGCGCGACGTACAGCACGGCGTCGGCTGGCTTGGTGAAGAAGAACGGCGGTTCACGGTCGGGATCGTGCCCCATCTCGCGCGCGTGCGCCTCGTAGTTGCGGCCCACGCAATAGATGCGACGCACCGCGAATTGCTCGCTGGACCCCACCACCGGCACCGCGACGACTGGTGTGGGTGCAAATACGTAACTCATCCGGTTCTCCGTTTTTCTCAATTGTGCCGCGCTCGCGCGGCGATAAAGCGTCGAGTGTAACGCGCAGAAAAGCGCGGTGCAGCCGATCGGTACAGGAGCGCGTGAACCGGCGGCCCTGGCGCATCGTCTCGCTGGACCGCTGGATCGCTGGATCGCTGGATCGCTGGACCACTGGACCACTGGACCAGCGGATCACCGGCGTCTCGGAGCGTTGGAACGTTGTAGCGTCGAATCGCCAGATCGCTGGAGGGTCGGACCGCTGGACCGCTGGATCGCCGGACCGGGGGACCGCCATAGATGCGATACTCACACCGAATAGCCCTTTGAATACCGTGGCCGACTGCCCCAGAAGCGGCGCGCCACCCCCGTCCCCACTGCGCCCGATGACTGACTCCGCCGACACCGCCAATCCTTTCCCCTGCGCCCGTTATATCAAGGAAATCGGCCGCGGCCCGAACGGCGCCCGCGCGCTGACCGCCGAAGATACGCGCGCGCTCTACACCGCGATGCTCGAGGGCCGCGTGTCCGATCTCGAACTCGGCGCGATACTGCTCGCGTATCGCGTGAAGGGCGAAACAGCCAATGAACTCGCCGCGATGCTGGCCGGCGCGCATGCGTCGTTCGAACCGATTCACTTGCCGCACGCGGCGTTTCGGCCCGTGTCGATACCCACGTACAACGGCGCGCGCAAACAGCCGAACCTGGTGCCACTGCTCGCGCTACTGCTGGCACGCGAGGGGGTGCCGGTGCTGGTCCATGGCGTCACTGAAGATCCGGGCCGCGTGACGAGCGCCGAAATCTTCACCCATTTGCAGATCCCGCACGCGCAATCGCACGCCGATATCGAAGACGGTCTCGCCGAGCGGCGTCTTGCGTTCGCGCCGATCGAGGTCCTCGCACCGAAGCTCGCGCGCCTCCTTTCGCTGCGCCGGCGAATGGGCGTGCGCAATTCAACGCATACGCTCGTGAAAATCCTGCAACCGTTCGCGCCTGCGGGGCTGCGGCTCGTGAATTACACACATCCGCCGTATCGTGACAGCCTCACACAACTGTTCAACACGCACCCGGACGCCGCAGCAGGTGGCGCCCTGCTCGCGCGCGGCACCGAAGGCGAAGCGGTAGCCGACACGCGGCGCCAGGTGCAAGTCGACTGGCTGCACGACGGCATCTGCGAAACGCGCGTGCCGCACGAGCGCTCGTCGTCCGACGCGCCCGAGGTCGACTTGCCCGAAGCACGCGACGCCCCCACCACGGCCGCGTGGATCAGCGCTGTGCTACGCGGCGAAGCGCCCGTGCCGAGCGCGATCGAGCGACAAGTACAGTTGATCGTCGACATCGCCAAAACGCCCCTATGACGCCCGTATGGCCGGCCCGGCGTAAGTGCAAGACCGCGCCCGCGGCCATGCACGCCCGCGCCGAATATGACGGTTGCGGGTTGACACGCCACAGTCAGCCGTCATACATTCGACCCATGCGTTCCCTTCCGAACATTCTCCGAATTACCTCCGGCCGCCTTGCGCGGCCACTATCGCTACGCCTGGCGTAAGTCAGACGTGGCGCTGCGCGTGGCAGCCTGATTAGTTGCCCAACGCGTGGTCCTCAAAGCAGTTCCGCAGTTCCCGTTTCACCCCCAACCGTAGTTCTTCACAACCTGTAGTCGTTTGCATTCGTCCGTTTACCGTTCGGACGAAGCGCGAGGGATCATATGCACGTTGCACGGGCTTCATCCACGTTCGTTCTCGCCGTCACCACGACGTTGTTCGTTCGCGCCCGTTCGTTGTTGCCGCTAGCCACCGGCTGGCGCGCCGTGCATCCGTGGCAGCCCGCCAGCCGCTCGAGGCCACATCCTTTCGCATACGACACAACGAACGAGGCTCATCATGTTGCGCAATCCCGCTGAAAAATACCGCCCTTTTCCCGCTGTGCGTCTGACCGGCCGCAAATGGCCGAGCCGCACGATCAGCCAGGCGCCGATCTGGATGAGTACCGATCTGCGTGATGGGAATCAGGCACTCATCGAATCGATGAATGCCGTGCAAAAGCTCGAATTCTTCGAGGTGCTGGTCGCGATCGGCTTCAAGGAAATCGAAGTGGGCTTCCCGTCGGCCTCGCAAACCGATTTCGATTTCGTCCGCAAACTGATCGAAGAAAAGCGCATTCCCGACGACGTGACGATCGCAGTGTTCGTGCCCTCACGCGCGGAATTGATTGCGCGGACGTTCGAATCGCTGGAGGGCGCGCCGCGCGCCATCGTGCACTTGTACAACGCGATCTGCCCGTCGTTTCGCAAGATCGTCTTCAACCAGTCGAAGGACGAAATCAAGGCGCTGGCCGTGGAAGGCACACGCATCATCAAGGAGCACGCTCAGGCACGGCCCGATACCCACTGGACGTTCCAGTACTCGCCCGAAACCTTCAACACGACCGAGCTTCCGTATGCGCGCGAAGTATGCGACGCGGTGGCGCAGACGTGGCGGCCCACGCGCGATCACAAGATGATCGTCAACTTGCCCGCGAGCGTCGAGGCCGCCACACCCAACGTGTTCGCCGACCAGATCGAATGGATGGACCGCAATCTCAGCTATCGCGACAGCATCGTGCTGTCGGTGCATCCGCATAATGATCGCGGCACGGCGGTGGCCGCAGCGGAACTGGCGCTGCTGGCGGGCGCGGATCGCGTCGAAGGATGTCTGTTCGGCAACGGCGAGCGCACCGGCAATGCGGACCTCGTCACGGTTGCGATGAATCTTCACACGCAGGGGGTCGATCCGGGCCTCGATTTCTCCAATATCGATGCGGCGCGGCGCGTCGTCGAGCGCTGCAACCAGATTCCGGTGCATCCGCGGCATCCGTATGCGGGCGAGGCGGCAAAGCAACCCGCGTGGAGCGATGAGGATCTGCAGCGCGTAGCTGCTTGAGAAGTTCTGCAGCGCGAAGTTCTGCCGCGCGTGGCTGCGTGGAGAGGATCAGCTGCGCGTGGCTGCTTGAGAAGTTTGGCAGCACAGCTGCGCGGAGGACTTGAAGTGGCGGCGCCGGTGCAACCCCGCGCAGTTTGAGCCGCGCTCGTCGTGCCAGCGCGACTGCATCGACGCCCGCCAGGCCAAACCCGGCCCAAACCTGGCCGACGGCAACTTCAGCATTAGCCCTGCAATCGCCTGCTTGCGCCGTCCAAGCGCTCACAAGGGACTGATAAGGCGCTTACCCAGCGCAACTGGCGAACCGGAGTGAGCTCAAAAGGCTCACTCGATCGCGCAACGCGTCGCCTGCCAGGCGATCAGACGCCATTGCCCGTCTTCCTGCGTATGAATCGCCGTGTACGCGATCGGAAACAGCAGCGCCCCATTGTTCGCCTCCATTTCGATCAGCGCGCGCCCGGTGACGACGCAAGTCTCACGCCCCACCGGCAGCACCTCCTGCGACTGCACCTCGATCTGCCGATAGCGACGGCGCCCAGCAGTAATACCGTCGATGAACTGCCGCTTCGTTTCACGCTTGCCGTTCGTGTGGACATAGCTCACGTTGTCCGCGAGCAGCGTATCGAGCGACTGCCCGTCGCCGTCGACCATCGCACGGAAGCGCTCTCGCTCGAGCCCGCGAATCGCTTCGATTATCTTTGCCGCCATTGCTCAGCCCCTCGCACCGACGAGCCGAACGTGACCACGGTCGTCAGAAGTTATATTGCAAATATAGCTGGTGGAAATTTATACCAGGATTGGGCTCTTTGATACCGCCGTTGGAAATATGCTGGAAGCGATAGCCCGCCTGATACTGCAGGTGGCTGCCGAGTTGCACGCCCACACCCGCCATGGGCGTGAACTGGAACGCCGTGGAGTAGGTGTAGTCGGTCGAGACCGTGGGACTCGTCAACAGGCGCACACCCGCCCCCGCTTCGATAAATGGACGGACCGCGCCCGTACCCTTGATGAAGCGGATAATCGGCGTCACGCCGAATTCCCCGATGTTTTGGTGGACGTTCGCCTCGTCGGTGTGCCACCAG
This sequence comes from Paraburkholderia sp. RL17-337-BIB-A, assembly GCF_046025895.1. Taxonomy (NCBI): domain Bacteria; kingdom Pseudomonadati; phylum Pseudomonadota; class Betaproteobacteria; order Burkholderiales; family Burkholderiaceae; genus Paraburkholderia; species Paraburkholderia sp. RL17-337-BIB-A. The sequence goes on from NZ_JARESY010000001.1 coordinate 4,103,716, forward strand.
GCCGCATGCGCCTCGCCGATCAGCGCAAAGTGCCAGTCGCCGATCTGCCCCCACGTCAGATTCGGATCCCAGACGAAGCCGAGATCGTATTTTTTAAAGTGATGGTCACCGGTACCGACCCCAAACTGGACGCCGAACTGGTCGGCCGCGGCCAACCCGGAAGCGCTAACCAGCACAGCCGCGCAGGTCCCTTTTAGAGCCAGACCACGCAAAGCGTTTTTTTTGTTGTTCATCGAACACCCGAGCTAGCCGAACGTTGATTACCTTCTCACTGTTGCGCCTATTCTAATGACATTCGGAAATTCGTGGATCATCTGAAGAAATCTTAATTTCCGCAATTAGTCACGCCGATTTTTGAAAAAATCGGTCACTTATATGATTGAAAGCAAATTGTTAGGTAACTTCTACGATGCGCGCGCGTTAGATACAACCGGCATCGGCTGGCTATCAGAACCTAATTTTCAATAGGAATTTACGGAACTTGGATGCCCCTACGGCCTCTAAGTATTAGCACTCGGCAAATCAGAGTGCTAACATCCAACGCTGGAGTCGTTTACCTGAATACGCTTTTGTCTGATTCCAAAGGAGTTTCCTACGTGAGCCATGCAATGACCCTTCCGAGTACTCTGAGCCCGTCGTCGGCTAAGGCCGCTTCGGCAGGTGCACTGGCGCTCTCGCATTCCTCGCTGCTGCCCGGTCAACTGGGCAATATCGACGCCTACATCCAGGCCGTAAATCGGATTCCGATGCTGACGCCGGCGGAAGAACGCCAGTTCGCCACCGAATTTCGCGAGCAGGACAACCTCGAGTCCGCGCGCCGTCTCGTCCTGTCGCACCTGCGGCTGGTCGTATCGATCGCGCGCAATTATCTGGGTTATGGACTGCCGCATGCCGACCTGATCCAGGAAGGCAATATCGGCCTGATGAAGGCCGTGAAGCGCTTCGACCCGGAGCAGAACGTGCGCCTCGTGTCGTACGCCATGCACTGGATCAAGGCTGAGATCCACGAATACATTCTGCGTAACTGGCGGATGGTGAAGGTTGCCACTACCAAAGCGCAGCGCAAGCTGTTTTTCAACCTGCGCAGTCACAAGCAAGGCTTGGGCGCGTTCACGCCGGACGAGATCGAAGGTCTCGCCAAAGAGCTGAATGTGAAGCGCGAGGAAGTTTCCGAGATGGAAACGCGCTTGTCCGGCGGCGATATTGCGCTGGAAGGTCAGGTCGAAGACGGCGAAGAGTCGTACGCACCAATCGCCTACCTTGCCGACTCGCATAGCGAGCCGACTGCCGTGCTGGCTTCGCGTCAGCGCGACAAGCTGCAGAGCGACGGTATCGCGAGTGCGCTGGATGCACTGGACGCCCGCAGCCGCCGCATCATCGAGGCACGCTGGCTGAAGGTGGAAGACGACGGTTCGGGCGGTTCCACGCTGCACGAACTGGCCGACGAGTTCGGCGTGTCGGCCGAACGTATTCGCCAGATCGAAGCGAGCGCAATGAAGAAAATGCGCGGCGCATTGACCGAGTATGCGTAACACTTAAAAGCTTTGGTCGCGCCGGCGTTCGCCCGGCGCGCGCTGCTTAGTCGCAGAGCCCTGCCCTCGCAAGAGGGCAGGGCTTTTTTGTGTCCACTGAACGACACATGCGCCCAATCGCAGACCCACGCGGCAGCCGCTCAAGAACATTCTCGCCAAACACGCGTTTCTTGACGTATCACAAACCCCGTAGCAATACTGTCCAAACGGGGCGAGGCTCGCGACCCAATGCCGCAGCGCCGAGCTCACGCCCGCAAGGTCACTGCTCCTAGAATCGGGATGCACTCGCCAGACCGCTCAGGCGGCCTGGATCCCGCCGGATTCGCCGGTGTGAAGTCGCCTTCGACCGATCATGACCATCGCCCTGAATCGCCATAGCAACCCTCGCCCGAGCCTGCGCAAACGGCTCGCCGTCTGGGTGCGCGGTCCGACGCTGGCGCGGGATATCGCCATCGTCCTTGCCATCAAATTCGCACTGCTGATGGCGCTCAAGTACACCTTCTTCAATCATCCGCAGGCGGAGCATATGTCGCTGCCGCCTGAGCAAGTCGCGCAGGCGTTGCTGTCCACGCCTGCCTCGCATCCGTCCCAAGGTGATCAACATGCCCGTTAGCGAAGTCGTAGAACTGTCGCGCCTCCAGTTCGCCATCACGGCGCTTTATCACTTTCTGTTCGTGCCGCTCACGCTCGGTTTGTCCTGGCTGCTGGTCATCATGGAGTCCGTCTATGTGATGACCGGCAAACAGATCTACAAGGACATGACCCAGTTCTGGGGCAAGCTGTTCGGCATCAACTTTGCGATGGGCGTCACCACCGGTCTCACGCTGGAATTCCAGTTCGGCACCAACTGGTCGTACTACTCGCACTATGTCGGCGACATTTTCGGCGTGCCACTGGCCGTGGAAGGTCTGATGGCGTTCTTCCTCGAGTCGACGTTCGTCGGCCTGTTCTTCTTCGGATGGAACCGGCTCTCGAGAGTGCAGCACGTGATCGTCACGTTCCTCGTCGCACTCGGCTCGAACCTGTCGGCGCTGTGGATTCTGGTGGCCAACGGCTGGATGAACAATCCGGTTGGCGCCACTTTCAACTATCAGACCATGCGCATGGAACTCGACAGCATCTTCTCGGTGCTGTTCAATCCGGTCGCGCAGGTGAAGTTTGTGCACACCGTATCGGCCGGTTATGTGACCGCCTCGATGTTCGTGCTGGGCGTGTCGTCGTGGTATCTGCTGAAGCGTCGCGACACCGAATTCGCCCTGCGCTCGTTCGCGATCGCCGCAGGCTTCGGTCTCGCATCAACGTTGTGTGTGATTGTGCTCGGCGACGAATCCGGCTACCGCACCGGCGAAGTTCAGCAGGTCAAGCTGGCCGCAATCGAATCCGAATGGGAAACCGCGCCCGCACCCGCACCGTTCACGATCATCGGCATTCCGAACCAGAAGGAAGAACGCACCGACTATGCGATCCGCATCCCGTATGCGCTCGGTCTCATTGCCACGCGTTCGATCGACGAACCGGTGATCGGCTTGAAAGACCTGATGGCACAGAACGAAGTGCGCATCAAGAACGGCATGCTCGCCTACGCCGCGCTGCAACAGTTGAAGCTAGGCGACGCCACGGACGAAGCCAAAGCCGCCTTCGACGCCCACAAGGCGGACCTCGGCTACGGCCTGATGCTCAAGCAGTTCACCCCGAACGTCACGGATGCGACGCCGGATCAGATCGTGCAGGCCGCCAAGAAGACGATTCCGCCAGTGGCACCCGTATTCTTCTCGTTCCGCCTGATGGTCGGCCTCGGCATCCTGTTCCTTGCAACCTTCGTGCTGGCGTTCTGGTTCTGTGCGCAGCGCTCCCTGCTGCTGGAGAAGCGCCGCTGGTTCCTGCGTTGGGCCGTGTGGGCGATTCCGTTGCCGTGGCTCGCGGCTGAATTCGGTTGGATCGTTGCTGAAGTGGGCCGTCAACCGTGGACCATCGCCGGCATTCTGCCGACCGCATTGTCAGCCTCGAGCCTTAAGCCAAGCGATCTGTACCTGAGCATTGCCGGCTTCGTCGTGTTCTACACGGTGCTGTTCATCATCGAAATCATGCTGATGTTCAAGTACGCGCGACTCGGGCCTTCGTCGCTGCACACCGGGCGCTATCACCACGAACAGCCGCTGAATCAGCCGCTGCCGACCAACACGGCCGCTTGATTCGCCGCCACTCTGTTCCAAGGGAAAGATCATCATGGATTACGCAACCCTCAAACTGATCTGGTGGGCGTTGATCGGCGTACTGCTGATCGGCTTCGCGCTTACCGACGGCTTCGACATGGGCGCGGCGATCCTGCTGCCGTTCATCGCCAAAACCGACGGGGAGCGGCGCATCGTCGTAAACACGGTCGGCGCGACGTGGGAAGGCAATCAGGTGTGGCTGATCACGGCCGGCGGCGCGATGTTCGCCGCGTGGCCGCTGGTCTATGCCGCGTCGTTCTCCGGCTTCTACTTTGCGATGCTGCTGGTGCTGTTCTCGCTATTCTTCCGGCCGGTCGGCTTCGACTACCGCGGCAAGCGTGAAGACCCGCGCTGGCGCAGCGCATGGGACTGGGCGCTGTTTGTCGGCGGCTTCGTACCGGCGCTGGTGTTCGGCGTGGCGTTCGGCAACCTGCTGCAAGGCGTGCCGTTCTCATTCGACACCGATCTGCGCGTCACGTACCACGGTAGTTTCTTCGCGCTGCTCAACCCGTTTGCCGTGGTGTGCGGGCTCGTGAGCGTGTCGATGCTGGCCGCGCATGGAGCCGCCTTCGTGAAGATGAAAGCGGACGACATCGTCGCCGAGCGTGCCTCGCTGGCGCTGCGGATCGCTTCGCTCGCGGCCGTGGTGCTGTTTCTGCTTGCCGGCGCGCTGATCGCCACGATGATCGGCGGCTATCAGATCATCGACGCCCCGCCGCTCGATACGGTTGCCAACCCGCTGCTCAAGAACGTAATTGGCGCACCTGGCCTGTGGCTCACCAACTACGCAAACTATCCGTGGATGGTGGCTGCGCCGGCGGCGGGTGTGATCGGTGGCGTACTCGCGTTGTTGCTCGCGCGCTCGCGTTTTGAAAAGAGCGCCTTCCTGTCGACCTCGCTGATGATCATCGGCGTGATTCTGACGGCGGGCTTCTCGATGTTCCCGTTCATCATGCCCTCCTCACTCGATGGCCGCAGCAGCCTGACCGTGTGGGATTCGACCTCGAGCCGCATGACGCTGCAGATCATGCTGATCGCCGTGATCATCTTCCTGCCGATCGTTCTGATCTACACGAGCTGGGTGTATCGCGTGATGCGAGGCAAGGTGACCGCCGCGGCACTCAAAGAAAATCATCATTCGATGTATTGATCGGCAATACGATTAACAGGAGTTTGTGATGTGGTATTTCAGTTGGCTTCTCGGCATTGGCGTGGCGTTGGCGTTCGGCATTATCAACGTGATGTGGCTGGAATCGCGCCGGCCTGTTGAAGCAGGTAAACAGAAAGCACGTTGATGCATCCGTTGCCGGCCGCCCGGCGTTGGGCCGAGGCCGGTAAACGCCAAGGCGGCACCTTGAATCAAGGTGCCGCTTTTTTGTTGATGAGAGACTCGACCGGATGCGGCGCTTTCCCGCTCCTCAGCGCCGCTCGTTACTTCATAAATAGCGCCGGTGTTCGTGCGCCGTCGCGCGAAGAAATCTGAATGGTCCGGCCCGTCGCGTTGCGAATGCAAACGCCGATTTGCGGCGCGCCCGCGGCCACTTGCGATGCGACATATCCCGTGATGTCGTTGATCCGCGGTTGCAACGCGTTGTCCAGGTAGATGCCGCCAATTCGCTTGCTCGTGTCGCAGGCTGCAGCGGTTGGCAGGGTCGCGACATCGTCCCAGTTGGTGGTGGCAGCGTAGAGATCCAGCATCACTGCATCGGTATCCGTAACGTTCTGGGCCAACGTCTGCAAGTACGAGTTGGTGTACGGATACGCCTTCAGGTCGGTGGGCATCGGAAATTTGATCAGGACGACGCTGCTCGCATCTGAGGTTAGCGTCGCATCGCTCGCATGCACGACGCCGCCGCCGTCCATCCACCCATCAGCGCTCGCCTTCGAGTAATACGTGGGAATGCTGTTGTTGCACGCGATATTCTGATTGGAACAGTTGTCGACGGCGTACTGGAGCGAATCTGTCTTCCAGGCGTTGATGAAATCGCCGTGGGCCGTGTACAGACTTCCCCATTGCGGTACCCACGTGCCGTTCACGAGAAGGGGGTCCATCGACAATTGCGCGGTGGAGAGATCGGGATCCTGCCCCAGGTCGTACGCAACGTTGAGTTGCAGTTCCGGAATCTTGACGGGATAAGCGGCCGGACATTTCCCGTCGGACTGCCGGTAGGCCATATTCATGATGTGGTTTGCCATGTTCGGCACCAGAGTCCGGCCATCCCAACAATCCGGAAAATGGACCGAGATATTGAGCTGCGCGTACGTGCCGTTGTCGTCTGTCACGACAGGGCAGTTGGTCGGCGCGATTTGCGTGTAGGTGCCGCCACGGCACAGATAGTTGATCTGCGGCTTAGGCACCGACGAATGGTGATCGCCCGCCAGCATTTCCAGCCCTGCGGGAATCGTGTGCAGCGGAACAACCGGCTGATCGTTCTTGTAGTACGTCTTCTGATAGCTCGGCACGACGATCCCCGAGGCACGCTTTAACTGCGGCACCCAGTACGATGAAAGATCCGCCGCGACATTGCAGGTCGTCAGTTTGTCGTTATTCAGGGAGTAGTACGTGCTGTATGCATCAGCGCCTGTGTTGCCGAAAAAGTCGTGCACCATGGCCCGGCCTGGCTGCCCTGGATAGATGATCGCATCGTCCGGCAGCGTATGCGAATACGCACATTGAACATTGAACTGACCACCCGCGTAGGCGGCGCCAGCCGACAACAAGAGCATGAGGCAGATTGCTGATCGCATTGACATGAGCAACTCCTGGGCGCGAACGAAAACGCCTTGCCGGTATGACAAGGCGCTCGTATCTGATTAATTAGCTTACCCAATCGTTTTCAATACAGACCACCGTTACGCATAACATTCGCCGCCGCGCCGCTGCGTCACACCGCTATGCATCTACCGTGCATGAAAAAAGCCCCCGGAATCCCGGAGGCCTTTCGAATAGCGTGGCTCACGAACTGAGCGGAAGACCGAAGTCACCCGCATCTCGAAGTCTCGATGAGATTACGCAGGCTGTGGCACCGTACCTGCGCCCGTACCCGGCGACAGACGCGTCGCCAGTTGTGCGGCGTAGCGCTGAGCGGCGTCGCCCACTACGATGTGGAACGTATCCGCCGAGACCCACGCCGTATCCAGCGTGGCGAGACGTTGACGATCCACCGCCGACGGATCGCGAACCACGATACGCAGGCGCGTTGCCGCCACGGCATCCAGCGACACGACGTTGCCCGTGCCGCCGAACACGGCCAGCCAACGCAACGGATCCGGGTCGAGCGGACCGGCTTGAGCACCGCTCGCCACCGTGACGGGCGCAGCAGCGACAGCGGGTGCGGCGGCAGCCAGCTTCACGGCCTCTCCACCACCTTGTGCGATCACGGTACGGATTTCATCGGCGATGATGTCCGCTTCCGGTCCGATGATCACCTGCACGTTGGTCGAGCCGCGCTTGAGCACACCACGCGCGCCGATCGTCTTCAGTTCGCTTTCCGAGACCTTGCTGGAATCGACCACCGACAGACGCAGACGCGTCGTGCAGGCATCCACCACCGACAGGTTCGACGCGCCACCCAGCGCCGCGATATAACGCTGCGCGCGCGGCACGGCGGCGCCCGCAACCGGCGACACAAAACCGCCAGCCGTGAACGACTCGACCTGTTCTTCTTCGGCGGCGGGTTCGCGGCCCGGCGTCGCCATATTGAACTTGCGAATGAAGAAGCGGAACAGACCGTAGTACACGACCATGTACACGAGACCAATCGGAATCGCCCACCAGCCTTTGGTCGACAGGCCGTAGTTCAGCACGTAGTCGATGAAGCCAGCCGAGAAGGTGAAGCCGAGATGAATCCCAAGCGCCGAGCAGATCGCCAGCGACAAGCCCGTCAGCACCGCGTGGATTGCATAGAGCACCGGCGCGAGGAACATGAAGCTGAATTCGATTGGCTCGGTCACGCCCGTCAGAAACGAGGTGAGCGCCATCGACGCCAACAGGCCGAACACCATCGCGCGGCGCTCCTTCGGAGCCTCGTGATACATCGCGAGACACGCGGCCGGCAGGCCGAACATCATGACCGGGAAGAAGCCCGTCATGAACGTGCCCGCGGTCGGATCGCCCGCGAAGAAGCGGTGCAGGTCGCCCGTCACCGCGGCGCCGCCCGGCGGCGTGAAGGAGCCGAACACGAACCACGTCAGCGAATTCAGGATGTGATGCAGCCCCGTGACGAGCAGCAAGCGGTTCAGCACGCCGAACACGAATGCGCCGAGCGCGCCCGCGGTGGTGAGCCAATGGCCGGCCGTATCGATGACAGCTTGCACCGGCTGCCATACGTAGCCGAACACGATGCCTATCACCAGACAGACCACCCCGGTGGCAATCGGCACGAAGCGTTTCCCTCCGAAGAATGCGAGGTAGTCGGGCAGCTTGATGTCTTTGTACCTGTTGTACAGCAAGCCCGCGACGATACCCGCCACGATCCCGGACAACACGCCCATGTTGAGCTTGTCGTTGATGTCCTTCATCACCGCGATTTCGACCAGATAACCGATCGCACCCGCGAGACCCGCCACGCCGTTGTTGTCTTTCGCGAAGCCGACCGCCACGCCGATGGCGAACAGCAACGGCAGGTTGTCGAAGATCGCGCCGCCGGCGTCGGCGATCATCTTGATGTTGAACACATCGGGCTGGCCCAGGCGGAGCAGCAGGCCGGCAACCGGCAGCACTGCAATCGGCAGCATCAGCGCGCGTCCCAGGCGCTGAATCTTCAGAAACGGATTCCCATCCATTGACACCTCCAATTCTTGTCTCGTGGTCGACTGTCGTCGTTGAGTTTTATCGCTATACGTAGTAATTGAGCGAAGCTGGTTGCGGACCGTGTGGGGTTCAGTCCAAAGGCCAGGTTTCGCGGCTTGCTGCTCTTACCGCCTGTGCCGATTCGAGCGCCAGGGCGTCCTGAGCGCGTTGACGGCACAGCTGATAATCGAGGTTGCGCACTCGCGCCTTGATGCCCGGCACCGACACCGGATCCACCGAGAGCTCGGTCACGCCAAGGCCGACGAGCAGCGGCACGGCCAGCGGATCACCCGCCAGTGCACCGCATACGCCGACCCATTTGCCATGCTTGTCCGCGCCTTGCACCGTCGCTGCGATCAGGCGCAGCACTGCGGGATGCAAGCCGTCCGCTTGCGCCGCGAGGTCGGCCTGGCAACGGTCCATGGCGAGCGTGTATTGCGTCAGATCGTTCGTGCCGATCGAGAGGAAATCCGCGTGTTGTGACAGCTGATCGGCGAGCAACGCGGCCGACGGCACTTCGATCATCACACCGACTTCGATCGGCTCGGTACGACCCGATTGGCGGGCGAATTCGTCGATGCGTTTGCGGATGCGGATCAATTCGCCGACGTCCGTGACCATCGGCAGCAGGATGCGTACGGCGCCGAGCGGCTGTACCGCCAGCAGGCCGCGCAACTGATCGTCGAGCAGATCCGGGCGCACTTGTGCGAGGCGGATGCCGCGCAGGCCGAGCGCCGGATTCGGTTCGGGCGGCAGCGTCAGGTAATCGACTTCCTTGTCCGCGCCGACGTCCAGCGTGCGAATGATCGCGGTGCGGCCGCTCAATGCATCGACGATGGCCTGATAGCTCTGCCGATGCTCGTCGATGGTCGGCGCCGCGGCTCGGTGGATAAACAGCAGTTCGGTGCGCAACAGGCCGACGGAATCGGCGCCGTTGTCGACCGCGGTTTTGGCGTCGTCGAGCGTGGCGATGTTCGCGGCGACTTCGATCGCGCGGCCATCGGACGTCACTGCCGCCTGTTGCGACGTGCGGCGGTTCGCTTCACGCACGCCGGCCAGGCGGCTGCGCTCCACGCGCGCACGTTCGACATCGAGCTCGGTGGGCGCGAATTCGAGGCGGCCGGTGGTGGCGTTCACCACCACTTGCGTGCCTTCGGGGATCGCGTGCAAGGCATCACCGACTGCCACCAGCGCCGGAATACCGGCCTGGCGCGCGAGAATCGCCGCATGCGAAGTCGCACCGCCACGCGCCATCACGAGTGCAGTGACGCGCGAGCGATCCAGTGACGACAAGTCCGACGGCGTGAACTCCTCCGCCGCCAACACGGCTTCTTCCGGCAGCGTGCGCGCCGCGGCATTCGTATAGCCGAGCGCACGCAATACGCGCTTTTCGATGTCGCGCAGATCGGCGGCACGTTCGGCGAGCAACGCGTCTTCGATATTCGTCAGGATGGCGATCTGTGCGCGAATCGCTTCGCGCCACGCAAACCCGGCGCTCTTGCCGAGGCTGATCAGATCGCGCGCGGCGTCGACCAGCGTCGGGTCTTCGAGCAATACGCGATGCACAGCGAAGATGCCCGCCTCGCCCACTGCGCCGCGTTGCGACGCATCGCGTACGGTCGTGCCGAGGTCCGCGTCGACAGTGGCAATCGCCTTGTCGAGCAGACGGCTTTCCGCTGCCGACGTGCCATTCGCCTTTTCCGGCGGATCGATGTCCGCATCGTCCCAGCGCACCAGCTTGCCGACCGCGACGCCCGGCGACGCGCAGACACCCGCCAGCGTATTCGGCGCGAGCGTTTCACCTGCCGGCCGCGCAACCACTTGCGGCGCCGGCGAGCTTTGGCGCGCCGGCTTTTCTTCGACTTCGCCGTGCGCTTCGCGCGTCAATTCATGAGCGATCGCTTCGATCGCGGCCCTGGCTTGCGGACCGACGCCAAGCAGCTCGACAGTCGCGCCAACACCCGCGCCGAGACCGAGCAAACCAACCACGCTCTCGATCGCTGCCTTGCGACCTTCGTAACGCACCTCGACTCGCGCATCGAAACCACGCGCCGCTTCGCGAGCGCGCGCCGCCGGCCGCGCATGCAAACCGCCTGCGTGGACCAGCGTGACTTGCTGCCGGGCTTCTTCGGTCACGTTGGTGGCACTGGCCTGGCGCGACGCGTGCGCCGCCTCGCCGCCGCGAGCGCGCAGCACCAGCAACGGCGTTTCGCCTGCCTTCAGCATGCCGTCCTGCACACGCTCGACAATCTCGAACGCATCCGAATTGGCAATCGCGATCACCGAAACGAGACTCGGCGCGTTCAGCGCGACCTGGTCCTGATCGAACTCGATCAGCACGTCGCCGGCACGCACATGGGCGCCTTGCGCGACCATCGGCGCAAAGCCCTTGCCGTTCAGCTCGACGGTATCGATGCCGATGTGCAGCAGAATCTCCACACCTTCGGCCGTCGCGAGCGTGACCGCGTGACCGGTGCGCGCGAGATGGGTGATGGTGCCGTCGCACGGCGCGACGAGGCGCCCCTCGAGTGGATCGATGCCGATGCCGTCGCCGAACATGCCGCCCGAAAACACAGGGTCGGGCACGTTCGCCAGCGGCACGACCGGTCCGGTCATGGGCGCGAGCAAAACAATATGGCCTTCAGAATGGCTCATCAAGCGGGACTCCTCGACACGTCGCATCTGATTTCTCGTCAGTGAGTTTCGGTGACTTTGTTGAGATGGCGTGGCGCGTCAGGATTGCGCCCGCGCGCGGCGGCAAGGCCGGCGGCCATCACGTAAAAGGACAGGATCGCGGCGATCGGATCGAGCGCCGCATGAGCGGTGGTGGCGAGCGGCAGCGTCGCTTCCGGCACATCAGCGGGTGCGGCGAGCAGCACGCGGGCGCCGCGCGCCTGCATGTCGCGCGCGAGTTGCAGCAAGCCGGCCTGCTCCGGGCCGCGCGGTGCGAAGACCAGCAGCGGATAGTCGCGGTCGATCAGCTCCATCGGACCGTGCCGCACTTCCGCGCTCGAAAACGCTTCGGCCTGGATGCCGGAGGTTTCCTTCAATTTCAGCGCGGCTTCCTGCGCGATCGCAAGACCCAGACCGCGGCCGATCACGATCATGCGCTCGATGCCACGCAGTTCATCCACCGCTTTCGACCAGTCGAGCTTGCCTGCGGCTTGCAGCGCGCCGGGCAGCGTGTTCAACGCGCCGAGCAGCGCATCGTCTTTCTGCCAATGTGCGACCAGTTGCGCGGAAATCGACAACATCGCGATGTAGCTCTTGGTGGCCGCGACGCTCAGTTCCGGACCGGCCATGAGCGGCAGATGAAATTCGCAAGCGTCGGCCAGCGGCGAGTTGGGCGCATTTACTGCGGCCACTGTCAATGCGCCGGCCTTGCGCAACGCTTCCATCGTGCCGACCAGATCCGGGCTCTTACCCGATTGCGAGAACGCCAGCGCGAGCTGACCGCGCACCTGCAACGGCGCCTGTTGCAACGTCGCGACCGACATCGGCAGCGAGGCGACCGGCACACCGAGGCGGCTCATCGTCAGGCTTGCGAAGTAACTCGCTGCATGGTCCGAGCTGCCGCGCGCGACGGTCAGCGCGACATGGCGCGGCTGCTCGGCGAGCTTCGCCGCGAGGGCCTCGACGCGCGACGTATCCGTGAGTTGCGCGGCGACCGTTTCAGCGGACGCTAGCGCCTCTTTAAGCATATTCGACAATTGATTCTCCTTCGACGTAAGTCGCGGTCAACGCCAGTTCACGATCGAACACGACGACATCGGCCCACGCGCCGCGCGCGATGCGGCCGCGGTCTTCGATGCCGAGGTAGTCGGCGGCGTAGCGCGACAAACGGTTTGAAACATCGGCGATCGGCAAGCCGATCGAGACGAGATTGCGCAGCGCCTGATCCATCGTCAGGGTGCTGCCGGCGAGCGTGCCGTCAGCGAGACGCACGCCGCCGAGGCACTTCGTCACGTGTTGGCTGCCGAGGCGGTACTCGCCGTCGGGCATGCCGGTGGCCGAAGTGCTGTCCGTGACCACGTAGAGACGCGGAATCGCGCGCAACGCGGCGCGGATCGCACCCGGATGAACGTGCAGCAAGTCGGGGATGATTTCGGCGAATTCGGCGTGCGCGAGCGCGGCGCCCACGAGACCAGGATTGCGGTGATGCAATGGCGACATCGCGTTGAACAGATGTGTGAAGCCGCAAGCGCCGTGCTTGAGCGCGGCAACGGCGTCGTCGTAGGTGCCGAGCGAATGGCCGAGCTGCACGCGCACGCCGCGCGCCGCCATCTCGGAGATGATCTCCATGTGGCCGGCAATTTCCGGCGCCAGCGTAACTACACGAATCGGCGCGATCGACAGATACTTCAGCACTTCGTCCATCACCGCCGAGACGGCGGCGTCCGGCTGCGCGCCAAGCTTGCCGGGATTGATGTACGGACCTTCCAGATGGACGCCGAGCACGCGCGCACCGCCTGGCGTGCGAACCCGCGCGTTGTTGCCCAGACCCGCGACAACGCTCATCAGCTCGTCACGCGGCGCGGTCATCGTGGTGGCGAGCAGGCTGGTCGTACCGTAACGCGCATGCGTACGGGTGATGGTTTCGATCGCGTCGCTGCCTTCCATCACGTCGGAGCCGCCACCGCCATGCACGTGCAGATCGATGAAGCCGGGCAGAATGTACGGCGCGTCATTCTTCGCCGGATCGGCGCGCTCGCCGGTCAGCGCCGTGATGCGGCCGTTTTCGTATTGGAGCGTGCCGTGAATCCACCCATCGGTGGTGAGTATGTTTCCGGTCAGCATGATTCTCTCTGGTGAGGCGTAATGCAGGGTGTGACTGAATCGCGTTCGATGACGCCGCATGCGGGCGGGCCACGCGGCCCGCTCAGTGCGCAAATCAGGTGCGCCAGTCAGGTACGCAATTCAGCGACAAAGTCGTAGTAATCGTCGCGGCAATAGGTGTCGGTCAGTTCGATCGCTCGCTGGTCCGCGCTATAACCGATACGGGTAATGACCAGCAACGCCGAGCGCGGTTCGATATCCATCAGCGAGGCAATCTCGCTCGAAGCGTTGACCGCGCGAAAGTGCTGCAAGGCGCGCACGACGGCGGCGCCGCGTTGTTCGAGATAGCTGTAAAGCGATACGCCGATGGCCTGTGGATCAGGGACGATCGCCGCCGGCAGCGCCGAATGCTCGACCGCCATCACAATGCCGTCCGCGCGCCGCAGGCGCCGCAGACTCGCCACCGCCGCGCCGGGCGACAGGCCGAGGTGCACCAGCTCATCACGGTTGGCGGCGCGGATATCGCGCTCGAGCCACACCGAATCCGGCCGGAACCCGCGTTGCTGCATCTTCTTCGTGAAACCGGTGAGCCGCGACAAAGGGTCTTCGACACGCGGCGTAATGAAGCTGCCCGCGCCCCGCGCCCGCCGGATCAGGCCTTGCTCGACCAGCAGCGCGATCGCCTTGCGCGCGGTGATGCGGGACACGCCGATCGCATCCGAGAGCGTGCGCTCCGACGGCAGCGCTTCACCCGCCGACCACACGCCACAGTGGATCGCCGTCGCCAGATTGCGCGCGAGCTGCAGATAGAGCGGCGTGACGTTGCGCGCGTCAGGCATCAGTGCGGACCAGCGAGTTTCCATGGGGCTCCGGCGGTCGTCTTGAGAAGTGCGGCCTACGAAAATGAGAGCCCATTATATAACCAACATAATACCAGTCAATCGACTGGTCTCATGCTGGTATGGGTCCGCCGAAAGCCTTGCTGGACAGGCTTCACAGCGTGATTTAGGGGTGCCGGACGGTGGGTTTCGGCGATCGGGATTTACCCCTATGCGGCATACTGGCTGCCGTTTGCCCGGTGCACATTGGCCCTCATTTGGAGGATCGGCACGTGGGAACGATACCTTTTTGATACCAGTTTGACCCGCCCTGCGGTTGCGTGGCTTTTTTAATAAGATGCCTTCCAATATAGTGTTGGGCAGCAAACCAAAAAAATTCCCCCGGGGAGCAGCATTTGACAGAATCCGAGGCGCTACGGCGCGCTCAGGCCGTCCGCCATTTCAACCGCTTCTATACCCAGCACATCGGCGCACTGCACGAGCATTTGACAAAGAGCGCCTTTTCGCTGACGGAAGTGCGCGTACTGCACGAGCTGTCCCTCGGACGCGCGCAGACCGCCTCGGGGCTCGGGCGCAACCTCGGCCTCGACAGTGGCTATCTCAGCCGCCTTCTGACCAGCTTCGAACGACGCAACCTGATTACGCGACACCCGTCCGACTCGGACGCGCGCCAGTCGCTGATCGCCTTCACCGACGAGGGTCACGCGGCCTACGCACCGCTCGATACGGCCGCGATCGAAGAAGTATCGGCGCTGCTGAAGGGCCTCACGGTGCTCTCCCAGGACCAGTTGATCACGGCAATGAAGGTGATCGAGCGGCTGCTCGACGGCAAGCCGCAGCACGAACTCGTGATCCTTCGGCAACCGCGGGCCGGTGAATGCGGCTGGCTCGTACATCGACAGGCGCAGTGGTTCGCCGCGCAATACGGCTGGGATCAATCGTTCGAGGGCTTGCTCGCGCGCATCGTCGCCGATTACTCGCAACGCAGCGATCCGGTGCGCGAGATGTGCTGGGTCGCCGATCAGGAAGGCATGGTGGTCGGCTCGGTGTGCATCGTCGGGGTATCGACGACGGTGGCGGGCGTACGGCTGTTGTGGGTCGAGCCGGACGTGCAGCGTCTTGGTATCGGCACGCAATTGATGAGCGAATGCGTGCGCTTCGCCAGACGCGCGGGATACACCACGCTCACACTCACCACGGCCAGCACGCTTGAAGAGCCGCGACGGCTGTGCGAACGAACTGGCTTCAGGCTCGCCTCCGCGACGGCAGCGCGGCGCTTCGGCAAGGATCTGACGATCGAGCGATGGGAGTTGGCGTTGGTTTAGCGATAGCGAAGCCGCGCTGCTTGAAAAAAACGCCACGGTTTGTCGCCGTGGCGTTTTTTATTTTGCGGCCGGCCCAGACGTGGCCGCTTAGAACGACGGCACCACCGAACCCTTGAACTGCGTCTTGATGAACTGGCGCACGTCTTCCGACTGATACGCCGCAACCAGCTTCTTGACCCACGGCTTGTCCTTGTCCTGCGTGCGCACGGCGATCAGGTTCGCGTACGGGCTGTGGATGTCCTCGAGCGCGATCGCGTCTCTGGTCGGCTGCAGACCAGCGGCCAGCGCGAAGTTCGTGTTGATCGCGGCAGCGTCGACATCCGACAGCGAGCGCGGCAGTTGCGCTGCGTCGAGCTCGACCAGTTTGATCTTCTTCGGATTCCCGGCGACGTCGAGCGGCGTGGCGTTGTTGCCGTTCGTGCCCGCGCCGGCCTTCAGCTTGATCACGCCTTGCGCCTGCAACAGCAGCAGCGCGCGGTTCTCGTTCGACGGATCGTTCGGCACCGCGATCTTCGCGCCTTGCGCCAGATCCTTCAGCGACTTCAGTTTCTTCGAATAGATGCCGAGCGGCGAGATGTACGTCAGGCCTGCATTGACGATCTTGTAGCCACGTTGCTTGACCTGGCTGTCGAGGTACGGCTGGTGCTGGAAGCTGTTGGCGTCCAGATCGCCGGCGTCGAGCGCGGCATTCGGCTGCACGTAGTCGTTGAATTCGACCACCTTCACATTCAAGCCCTCACGCTTCGCCACTTTCGTGACGACTTCCCAGATTTGCGCGTCCGGACCGCCGATGGTGCCGACCTTGATGACCTTGTTGTCGGCGTGGGCGCCGAAGCTGGTGACGATCGCCGCGCTGGCGACCACTGCCGAGAGGGCTTTGAGGATGTTTCTGCGCTGCATGTAATTCTCGCTTTCTCTGATCGGTGTCAGATTCGGGTGGAAGCCGGCGGCGTGCATCTTGTGAATGTGCCGCCAACTGGACCGCAAATGGTCTCATATGCCCGGCGAGATGGGAAATATCACGATCGCATATGGATATGCCCCAAGGCGACGCGGCTAGCGCCGGGAATGAATTTGCCGATGCTGGCT
This sequence comes from Paraburkholderia sp. RL17-337-BIB-A, assembly GCF_046025895.1. Taxonomy (NCBI): domain Bacteria; kingdom Pseudomonadati; phylum Pseudomonadota; class Betaproteobacteria; order Burkholderiales; family Burkholderiaceae; genus Paraburkholderia; species Paraburkholderia sp. RL17-337-BIB-A. The sequence continues at coordinate 4,120,282 of NZ_JARESY010000001.1, forward strand.
TGGGGAATACAGCGAGGGAAATTGAATACGGGCACGCAGCAGATGTGCGCGCCCGCCTGTGTCAATGCATCAATGCATCAACATCAATACATCAATCGAGCAGCAGCTTGAAATCGTGCACCCACGGCGTGGCGCCCTGGCCGTCGCGCGCGAACAAACGCAGCTTGCCGTCTGTGTCGAACACATAGCTCGCCGCCGTGTGGTCCATCGTGTAGCTATCGGGCGTCTTGCCTGGCACTTTCGCGTAATAGACGCGGAAGTCTTTCGTGATTTTCGTGAGTTGCGCCTGATCGGCCGGACGCAAGCCGACGAATGTCGGGTTGAACGCCGGCGCGTATTGCGCGAGCAAAGCCGGCGTGTCGCGGTCGGGATCGACGGTGACGAACAGCACCTGCACACGCTTCGCGTCTTCCGGGCCGAGTTGCTGGAGCGCTTGCGAAAGCTCGGCCATCGTGGTCGGGCACACGTCCGGGCAGTGCGTGTAGCCGAAGAACAGGACCACCACCTTGCCCTTGTAATCCGCCAACGTGCGAATCTTGCCCGACGTGTCGGGCAGCGAAAAGTCGCTGCCGAATTGCGTGTTGCCGGTGATGTCGAGATTCGTGAACGCCGGCGGCTGCTTGCCGCAGCCCGCCACCAGTAACGCGCCACCAAGTGCACAGGCAATCACGGCGACACGCGCGGCGGCACGCGCCGTGCGCACAAAGCGTTGTGTAAGCATGGGTGTTACGCGCCGATCACGACGCGCGCATAGTGGTCGATCAACAGCGCGGCGAACAGCAGCGACAGATAAACGATCGAGTAACGGAAGGTCTTACGCGCCAGGTCGTCGGAATATTCGCGATAGATCTTCCACGCATACGCGAGGAACACCGCACCGAGCAACACAGCCGCCGCGAGGTACACCACACCGCTCATACCGGAGATGAACGGCATCATGGTGACCACGAACAGGATCACGGTGTACAGCAGAATATGCAGGCGCGTGTACTTTTCGCCGTGCGTATTCGGCAGCATTGGCAGACCGGCGTTTTCGTAGTCTTTGCGGCGATACAGTGCGAGCGCCCAGAAATGCGGCGGCGTCCACACGAAAATAATCAGCACGAGAATCCACGCGTCGCCCGGCACGTGACCGGTGACGGCGGCCCAACCGAGCGCCGGCGGCATCGCGCCCGACGCCCCGCCGATCACGATGTTCTGCGGCGTGGCCGGTTTGAGCAGCAACGTGTAGATGACCGCATAGCCGACGAAGGTGGCGAGCGTGAGCCACATGGTCAGCGGATTGGCGAACGTGTAGAGCGTCCACATGCCAAGGCCGCCGAGCACGGCCGAAAACAGCAGGATTTGCGGGGTAGTGATTTCGCCGCGCGCGGAGGGCCGCCACGAGGTGCGACGCATCTTCGCGTCGATTTTCTGTTCCATCAGGCAATTGATGGCGAACGCCGCACCGGCCAGCAGCCAGATGCCGACCGTGCCGCCGATCAGGACGGTCCACGGCACCATGCCGGGCGTCGACAGAAACATGCCGATGACTGCGCAGAACACAGCGAGCTGCGTGACGCGCGGCTTCGTCAGAGCGATGTACTGGGAGACCCGGCTACCGGGTGTTTGGGAGAGAGTTGTGCTGTCCATGTGGGGTCACGCTGGCGCGGCATCGCGCGCAGGCAACACGGCGCGGCCGGGACGGCTATAAGCGATCCGAAAGTTTAACATAACGAGCAGAAGCAGCAGGATCGCGGCCCCCCCGTTATGCGCGACGGCAATGGGCAACGGCCATTGCAGGACGATGTTCGACAGGCCGGTGATGAACTGGATCAGCACCACCAGCAACACGCCGTTGGCCGGACGCCGCAGCGACTCAAATCGGCGCAGTTTCAGCGCGAACCATACCAGATAGGCGACCACCACGATCGCGAACGTGCGATGTGTCCAGTGGATCGCGACCAGCGCATCTTGTGTGATCATCTCGCCGTCACCGGTCATGCCCAGGGCGCGCCACAGGTGGAAGCCGTGGGCGAAGTCCATCGGCGGGACCCATTGGCCGTTGCAGGTCGGGAAGTCCGTGCAGGCGAGCACCGCGTAATTGGTGCTGACCCAACCACCCAAGGCGATCTGCGCGACCAGCAGCACCAACCCGGCGATTGCCGCCGCCCGCCAGCGCGCGGCTTCGGGCTCATAAGCCGGCAACGGCGTTTGACGCGCAGCCAGCCAGCCGAGCGTGCCGAGCAACGTGAGGCCGAGCAGCAAATGCGTCGTGACGATGATCGGCTGCAGCTTCATCGTCACGGTCCAGGCGCCGAACGCGCCCTGCACGAGAATCAGCAGCAGCAGCGAAGTCGGCCACCACGGCGACACATGCAGCGGACGACGCTTGATACGAGCCGTCCACGCAATCAAGGTCTGCGCAATGATCAGCACGCCGATCGCCATCGCGAAGTAACGGTGGATCATCTCGATCCAGGCTTTGGTCATGCTGACCGGGCCGGTGGGCATCAATTGATGCGCGGCGGTAATCGCGGCGTGCGCGATGAACGGCGACGACGTGCCATAGCAACCGGGCCAGTCCGGGCAGCCGAGACCGGAATCGGTGAGACGCGTAAAGCCGCCGAACATCACCAGGTCCAGCGTCAGGAAGGTGGTGAGCCACACCAGCTTGCGGAATTTGTTGTCGTCAGCCTTGACCCACACATAGGACAACGGCAACAACGCGAAACACAAGCCGATCAGGGCTAGTTCCAGTACGAACATCTTTCTTACCCTTGTTGCGACATCAGCCGATGCTCGACCATTTGAGCAGCTTGGTCACGTCGCCCTTGATCTTGCTCGGGTTTGGGTTTTTCGGGAAACGCATCATCAGATTGCCGTTCGGATCGACCATGTAGATGTGGTCGATAAGTTGAGTGCCGGTGTCGGTCGGCAGCCATGCGGACACCTGCGCCGGGTCGGCGATCAGCATGTTGGTGTCGGGGTAGGCCTTTTGTATCACGTCGGACACGTTGCCTGCATCGGTGCGCAGCCATACTTCTACGACGCGTTCGCGTTCCGGGCCCTGAGCTGCGCGGATTTGCCGCATGAAGTACAGCTTGGTGACGCAGGCTTTGTCGCACGCGCTGTTGTCGACGGAGATCATCAGCCAGCGGCCGCGCAGCGACGCGAGCTTGAGCGGCTTGCCATCTTCACCCGTGACGACGAGCGAATCGGGAATCGGCCGCTGTGGTTGGACCAGCGTGCCGTAGCTCGTGCTGCCGCCGGTCGGCTTGACCACGTAATAGACGAAATACGACACGACGATCGGCGCAGCGCAGATCACCGCCAGCAACAGCAGCATCCAACGGCCGCGCTGCCACGATCCCTGGCCATTGGGTTGCCCTGGCATCACTTTCGGCGTTGCGGGTTTGCCGGCTTGCGGCGAACGGGGAGATTGCGTCGACACTACAGGACCTCTTTCAAGAATTGCGCGGCTTCGAGGCCCTTGTTCGGGGTACGAGAAACCGCAGGCGATGCGTTACACGCCTGGGGCGTGCTCTTTCTTCGCGGCGCGGCGCGCGGCGTACAAACCGAAGGCGAGGGCCGCGGCCGCCATGCCCCACCACTGGAACATGTAGCCATAGTTGCGTTCGACGCCGCTCGTCGGTGCCGGCCAGTCACGCACCAGCTTGTCGCCGTCATCGCTCAATTGCTGGATCACGAACGATTGCAACGGCAGCCCGGTTTCCGCGGCGTAAGCCGCCGTGTCCAGATTCTGGCGAATCCTCTGATGCGCGGCCGATCCGCCCTGCCCCAACTCAAAAGCACGCGAGGCATCGGCACGCGCGATGCCCTCGATTTCGATCTCGCCTTGAGGCGTCGCGTATGGCGCAATCGTCTCGCGATTGTTCATGTTGCGCGGCAACCAGCCGCGATTGACCAGCACATAACCACCGTCGGCCAGTTTAAAAGGCATCACGACGTAAAAGCCCGGCTGGTCGTTATACGGGCGATTATCCAGATAGACAACCTTGTCCGCGACGAAACTGCCGCGCGCCTTCACGCGATGGAATTCGATGTCTTTCAGTTCGACCGGCGTGGCGCTCACAGGCTGCGCGGGCGCGTCTTCGAACTGTGTAATTTGCGCTTCGAGCGCTTCCTTCTGATGGGCGCGGTCGCGCTGCCAGAAACCGAGCCGCACGGTCACCGCAATCACCAGCAAAATCAGCAGCGCGGGAATAAGGCGGAACTTCATCGAACACGCTCCGCCCGCACCGCTTGCGACGGCGCCTGGAACCCACGGCATGCGCCAGCGCGCGGTGCGATAATAAATGTCTTGCCTCTGCGCTTTCTGGTTTCAGTTGATTCCATGCACATTCTCGTTCCCATCGCCTTCGTCCTGATCATCGCCAGCATGGTGTCGGCGCTGTACTTCATGATGCATGACAAGGGCAAAACCAAGCGGATGGTCTGGTCGCTCGCCACGCGGGTGGGCTTGTCGATCTCGCTGTTCCTGTTCATCCTGTTCGCTCACTGGATGGGTTGGATTCAGTCGACCGGTATTCCTTACGGGCGTTGAGCTCGGCGGAAAAAACTTCACCTCGGCGATCACTTCGCCAAACAAAACGCCGCCCTGACAGGGTCGAGGGCGGCGCTGCATAACTTGCGTACTGCTCGTGCGCCGCGCCCATGACGGGCGATGCGCCAACGGCCTGCACACATTCCGGAAACCGGCGGTGGGCGCAGGCCAGACTGCGTTACAGCCAGTACACGACGACGTACAGCCCAAGCCACACGACGTCCACGAAGTGCCAGTACCAGGCAGCGCCTTCGAATGCAAAGTGATGCTCCGCCGTGAAGTGGCCGCGGATCATCCGCACCAGTACCACAGCCAGCATCGTGCCGCCGAGGAACACGTGGAAACCGTGGAAACCCGTTAGCAGGAAGAACGTTGAACCGTACACACCCGAGGACAGCGTCAGGTTCAGTTCGTTATACGCGTGGAAATACTCGAAGCCTTGCAGGAACAGGAAGCAGACGCCGAGCACCAGCGTCGCCGCCAGCCAGATGATCGCCTTCCTGCGATGATCCTCACGCAGCGCGTGGTGCGAAACCGTCAACGTAGCGCCCGAGGACAGCAGCAACGCCGTGTTGATAGTCGGCACCGGCCACGGCTGCATCGACTTGAAGGTCGAGACCAGCGCTGCCGGACCGTTGTTCGGCCATACCGCCGAGAAATCCGGCCAGATCAGTTTGTAGTCGAGACTGCCGAGTTGATGCAGCGCGATTTCGCGTGCATAGAACAGCGCGCCGAAGAAGGCACCGAAGAACATCACTTCGGAGAAGATGAACCAGCTCATGCTCCAGCGGTACGACTTGTCGACGTTCTTGCCGTACATGCCGCCTTCGGATTCTGCAATCGCGTCGCCGAACCAGTGCCACAACGTGTAGAGCAGCCACAGCAAACCGGCGACGACGCCGATCGGCGCCAGTTCATGGTCGTTGATCCAGGCCGCAAGCGATCCGAGCATGACCAGCAACCCGGTAGCGGCGCTGATCGGATGCCGCGACGGATGCGGTACGAAATAGTACGGGCTCTCGTTTTGACCGCTCATTCTTGATTCTCCACTTCAGTCCAGTTGTTCCGGAATCTCCGGCTGTATCTTCGGCGGCGCGTCGATACCGCACCGCTTCACTCTAATTCGTGGGCTCTGCTTCGCCCTGTACGCCGCGCATGCCTGAGGCGTCTCAGCCCACCACCGCGCGCACGATCAGGATCAGCACGCCGATGAAAATTGCCGCGCTGATCAACGCCGCTGCAATCACATGCAGCGGGTTCAACTGCACAGCGTCCGCTTCCAGATCACGACGCTTACGCACCCCGAAGAACGACCAGAACACGGCTTTCATCGACTGGCCGAAACTGCTCTTGCGCGGACTGCCGCCGTTATTGCTCATCTTTTTCGTCGTCCTTCGCCTGCGGCAAACGCCGTCAGGCGGGATTGGCGCTGCTTGCCGCCGTATTGACCGTGGGTGCGGCGCTCCCGGCCGTCGCCGCTGCCGGCGTATTCAACTCAAAGAACGTGTACGACAAGGTGATCGTTTTCACATCCTTCGGCAACTTCGGGTCAACCACGAACACCACCGGCAGCCGCTTCGTCTGGTTCGCCGTCAAAGTCTGCTGCGTAAAGCAAAAACATTCGATCTTCTTGAAGTACTCGGTTGCCTGCTTCGGCGCGTAGCTTGGAATGGCTTGCGCCTGAATCGTGCGCGCCTGTTCGTTGCTGACCTCGTACATCACCGTCGTCACTTCGCCCGGATGCACGTCGAGACTGCGTTGCTCCGGCTTGAAACCCAGCGGGCCGCGCGCGTTCGCATCGAATTCGATCGAAATCGTGCGACTCATGTCGACCTGCGTATTCTTCGCTTCGCGCACCGTGGCATCACGCTGCACGAGGTTGTTGATGCCGGTGACTTCGCAGATCGCGCGGTACATCGGTATCAGTGCAAAACCAAACCCGAACATCATCAACGCGACGATGAACAGCTTGATCAGCATCGAACGGTTAAAGGAGCGGTCGGCCTGAGCCGGCGGTTGCGTCGACATCTCAATCCTCAACATTCCTGCACACAGACTCGAACTACCGCGTCAGGTGAACCACTTCTGATGAATGATGACGCTCGCAAAAAAGGCCGCGGCGATGACAAACATCACAATACCGATCCGCCGGTTGCCCGCGCGAACCTGCTCGGGCGTACGTCTTTCTTGAGGATTGCGCGTCATGCTCGACTTTCTGAATACTTTTCGTGACTACGGGTGCTGCCACGACTTTCGTTCCTGCCCGCTCCGGCAGCCAGTTGCTGCGCCACTACCGGAGTCGGCAAGCTCACCGAATGCCGATTACTCGACGGTCGGCGGGTTTTCGAACGTGTGGAACGGAGCCGGGCTCGGCACGGTCCATTCGAGGCCCGTTGCGCCGTCCCACGGCTTGTCGCCAGCCTTTTCGAGTTCGCCGCCGCCGCGGTAAGCCGGCAATGCAACCGCGAACAGGAAGTAGACCTGTGCCAGGCCGAAGCCGAAGGCACCGATCGAGATGACCTGGTTCCAGTCGGTGAACTGTGCCGGGTAGTCGGCATAACGACGCGGCATACCTGCGAGGCCAACGAAGTGCATCGGCAGGAACGCGAGGTTGAAGAAGAACATCGACGCCCAGAAGTGGATCTTGCCGCGCGTTTCGTTGTACATCCAGCCGGTCCACTTCGGCGCCCAGTAGTACCACCCGGAGAACAGCGCGAAGAGCGAACCCGCCACCAGCACGTAGTGGAAGTGAGCCACCACGAAATAAGTACCGTGATACTGGATGTCGAGCGGCGCCATGGCGAGCATCAGGCCCGACAGACCGCCGAACGTGAACACCAGCAGGAAGCCGACCGCGAACAGCATCGGCGTTTCGAAGGTCAGCGAACCGCGCCACATCGTGGCGACCCAGTTGAACACCTTCACGCCCGTCGGCACGGCGATCAGCATCGTCGCGTACATGAAGAACAGCTGGCCTGTCACCGGCATGCCGGTCGCGAACATGTGGTGCGCCCAGACCATGAACGACAGAATCGCGATCGACGACGTTGCGTACACCATCGAGCTATAGCCGAACAGCGGCTTGCGCGAAAACGCCGGGATCACCTGCGACACGATCCCGAACGCCGGCAAGATCATGATGTACACCTCGGGGTGCCCGAAGAACCAGAAAATGTGCTGGTACATCACCGGGTCGCCGCCGCCGGCCGCGTTGAAGAACGACGTGCCGAAGTGGCGATCGAACAGCACCATGGTGATCGCGCCGGCTAGAACCGGCATCACGGCGATCAGCAGGTACGCGGTGATCAGCCACGTCCAGACGAACATCGGCATCTTCATCAGCGTGAGGCCAGGTGCGCGCATGTTCAGGATCGTCACAACGATGTTGATCCCGCCCATGATCGACGAAGCACCCATCAGGTGGATCGCGAAAATCGCGAAGTCCATGCCCGGGCCCATCTGCGTCGACAACGGTGCGTACAGCGTCCAGCCCGCGGCGGTCGCGCCGCCCGGTGCGAAGAACGAACCGACCAGCAACACCGCGGCCACCGGCAGCAGCCAGAAGCTGAAGTTGTTCATCCGCGCGAAAGCCATGTCCGATGCGCCGATCTGCAGCGGCACCATCCAGTTCGCGAAGCCGACGAAGGCCGGCATGATCGCGCCGAACACCATGATCAGGCCGTGCATGGTGGTCAACTGGTTGAAGAACTCGGGGCGCATGATCTGCAGACCCGGCTCGAACAGTTCGGCACGGATCATCAGCGCCATCACGCCCCCGGAGAGGAACATGGTGAACGAGAAGATCAGGTACAGCGTACCGATGTCCTTGTGATTGGTTGCGAACAGCCAACGACGCCAGCCATGCGGCGTTTCGTGGGCATGGTCGCCGTGCACGTGCTCGTGGCCTGCGGTTACATCGTGTCCGATGCTAGACATGACAATCTCCTAATGCGAATACTGCGCTGCTGACCATGAACACGTCAGGCGGCCGGGCTGATCTGAACACGCCGTGCTTCTTTCGCGTCGCTGCCGCCCGTGATCGTTTCCGGCTTCTTTAAAATAATATGGTCTTCGGCGATGCCGGCTGCTTTCAGCGCGTCGCGCACGGCTTCGGCGCGCGTCTTCGCGAGCTTCGCGTTGACTTCGGCAGAACCGGTGGCGTCGGTGAAGCCCGACAGCGTGAACCTGGCGTCCGGATGCGCTTTCGCGTAGGCCGCGGCCGCGTCGATCGCCGCTTTTGCGTCGGCCGGCAGCGTGCTCTTGCCAGTGTCGAAGTAGATGCTTGCCGGCAGTGCTGCCTGCGATGCTGCCGCGCTGTCCGAACCACCCGCGGCCGCTTCCGCGCCCGAGGCGCCCGAAGCCGCCGCTGCGCCCGAAGCCGCTTGCGCGCCGCTGGCCGCCGCGCCCGCGTCGGCCAGATGGTTGCCGCCTTCCGGCAGCTTGCCGTTACGCGCCGCCAGCACTTGCGTCGGCTGGAGAATGTCGCCGGTGTGATTGCCCCACGAGTTACGCTCGTACGTGATGACCGAAGCGATTTCGACGTCGTTCAGCGTCGGCGCCCACGAAGGCATTGCGTTCTTGCCCTTCAGCACCAGACTCACGTGCTCCGCGATCGGACCGTTGGCGATCTTGCTGCCGTCGAGCGCCGGGAATGCGCCCGCGCCCTTGCCGGTCGGCTGGTGGCAGACCGCGCAGTTCGACGCGTACACCTTGCCGCCGCGCTCCATCAACTCGGCCATCGTGTAGGTCTTGTTCGGATCGTCCTGGCCTGCAGCCATTTTCTTTTTCTGCGTATCGACCCACTTCGCATAGTCGTCTGCCGACAGCACTTCGACCACCACCGGCATGAACGCGTGTTCCTTGCCGCACAGTTCGGTACAGAAGCCGCGGAACGTGCCGATCTTGTCAGCCTTGAACCACGTGTCGCGCACGAAACCCGGAATCGCATCCTGCTTCACGCCGAAAGCCGGCACGTACCAGGAGTGAACCACGTCGTTCGCCGTGGTGATGATGCGGATTTTCTTGTCGACCGGGACGACCAGCGGATTGTCGACTTCCTGCAGATACGTGGTGGAAATCGGCTGACGGCCATCGGTTTCCGCACGCGGCGTAGCCAGCGTGGACAGGAAGTTGATGCCTTCGCCCGGACCTTTCACGTAGTCGTAGCCCCACTTCCACTGGTAGCCCGTGACCTTGATGGTGAGGTCGGCGTTCGTGGTGTCCTTCATCGCGACGACGGTCTTGGTGGCCGGGAGCGCCATCAGCACGACGATGACGAACGGCACGATCGTCCAGATGATTTCGACGGTGGTGCTTTCGTGGAAATTCGAAGCCTTGTGACCTTTCGATTTGCGGTGCGCAAAGATCGAATAGAACATCACGCCGAACACGCCGACGAAGATCACCAGGCAAAGAACCAGCATGAACATGTGGAGGCTGAAGAGCTCCTCAGCGATTTTTGTCGCAGGCGGCTGGAGATTGATCTCGTTGACGGCAGGGCCGCCCGGAACATCGCCCACTGCCAGGGCCGCACCGGCGAAAAGCAGTCCGCTCGTCGCCAGCACGCCCATGAGGGCTCGCTTGATTGTTTTCATAGCTTCCTTACCCAAATTTTCCATTCAAACCCTCGACCCCGCTGGCAGGCTGTCTCGTGCCCCCGTGAACGCCGCGCGTCTTCACACGTCAGCTGCGCCCGCTAGCAACGTGTGAGCCACAAACGCAGTTCGCCTGCGAACTGCGCGCGCCGATACTGCGCGAGATGCTGCCCTATCATGATCGTCTGACCGCGCGAGACCAGTTTGATCTGGTCACGCGGCGTTGCGCCCGGCTCGATCCGCACCCAGCGCGGATTGAATTCGAACTGCGTGAGCCGCTCAGCGCTGACCTGCTCGATCACGAGGCGGTTCTGAAACAGCCGGACGCGCTCGTAATCGACAGCATGACGCGCATATATGGCAAACGCGATGCCCACCGCCAGCAATTCGATACCCGTGAACGGTAACACCAGCCAGGCGCCGACCAGAACCAGCATGAAAGCAATTGCCAACGAGAACATCGCAAGCGATACGTAGAAACAGACAAACTGCCGCGGCGAAATCGAACAGTTGCGTTTCATCGTCCAGTCTTTGAGAACTGGTTCTGAATCCGCGAGCAGATCTGATGCCTCCATCGCTGTCTCCTGCCGACCGTCACCGATCGCCGCCCGCGGCCATTGTTCGCGACCGCTGAAACGGCCACTCAAGCGCCGCCGCGTCACTTCATGTTGTAGCCTGTGCCTCGGGCCTGCCGCCCCAAAAGTGGGAACTCTGGGCGACAAACTGACGCATTATAGGCGCGATCCATAGCATCCACAAGCAAGCCTCAATCGGCTCACAAGCCAGGCGCGACAAGCCTTCGCGCCGTTTTGAGGCAGCTTTTGCGCGCCTTTTGAAGCGGTAATTTCAGACATAACAGATGTCCTCTTTACCGCTTCATCGATTCCTCGACGAACCTCGTCCGATATCCTCGAGCCGCACGATTCCATGCCCTTCGGCCGTGGTGCGCGGCACGGCTTTCCACGCGTGGCCGTAGATCACTTCGAAGGTCAGCGCAATCGTGCCGTCGGCGCGCCGGCGGGCTTCGAGCGCGGCCAGCAAAGCCTTGTGCAGTCTGCGCACGACGGCATTCGAGGCGGCCTCGCGCTCGAACGGATAAGCGCCCCAGCGGCGCACGTCGGCGAGCAGCGACTCGGGCGACTTATAGGTAATAGTGAGGGTTTCCTGGTCCATCACGGGAATCTCGAAGCCGCTCTCGACCAGCATATCCCCCAAGTCATGCATGTCGACAAAGTCGATCACATGCTTGCGCGAAGGAACGCCGTGCGCGGCCTCGACTTCGGCGTAGGCGCCGCGCAATTCCTTCAGCGAATCGGGACCGAGCGTGCTGAACATCAGCAGGCCGCTCACTTTCAGCACGCGTTGCCACTCAGGAAACACGAGATCGGGCCGTGAGTGCCAGTGCAGGGCGAGATTGGACCAGATGAATTCGAAGGCGCCGGCCGCGAACGGAAGTGCCGAGAAATCGGCCTGGGCGAAACGCGGACCGCGGGCGCCGAGCGCCTTGCCGAGCGTGGCAGGCAGAAAGCGCCGCCAGCTGGTGTCGCCGGAATCGTGACGCAGCGCGCGGCTGAGCATGCCATGCGACAGGTCCGTGCCGAACACCGGCGCCTCGGGAAAGCGTTCACGCAATGCAGGGATGTCTTCGCCCGCGCCGCAACCGGCGTCGAGCACGCTTGCCGGTGTGACCTTGATGTAGTCGAGGCGCTCGCGCATGCGCTGCGCGATTTCGCGCGGCAGGAATGCGACGGTGTCGAAGGTCGCCGCGCGGCGGTCGAAAATCTGCCTGAGGCGCCGGGAATCATAGGCCGGACGGCCAGGTTGAGACGAAGTTGAGGGCATGGGTGTCGTGCTGGCGTGGAGCACGAAGTATACTCGCTCGCTTCCTTCCCTTCAGCGTGAAAGGTCTTCGCGGGCAGTCCGATCATGCCATTCCGAAAAAATTCTTCGCCTCCCGGCCGCCCGACGGCACGACTAGTGCATTTCGGTCTTGCGCGCTTCGCACGCGGCTTTCATTCAGCTTGGCCGCATGTACTGCATGCCGCGCTGCCGAACCTGTGCGCACTATGCGGCAATTTGTCGCATAAGACGCTGTGCACCGGTTGTGATGAGGCGTACTGGAACGAAGGCCGGTTGCGTTGCACGGTATGCGCGGTTCCTCTGTCCAGAACCCGCTGGGCGAGTCAGGTGCAATATCGCTGCGCGGATTGCATCGGCGAGCCGCCGCCGTTCGAGGCGACCTTTGCCCTTGCCGACTACCGCCAGCCGCTCGACGCCTTGGCGCTCGGCCTGAAATTCCGCGCCCGGCTGATGCTGGCGCGCGAGTTTGCACGACGCCTTGCGCGTCTCGCGAAGGACTCCTGGGTGGATGCATGCGACAAACCCGACGTGCTCGCGCCAGTGCCGCTGGCCAATAAACGCCTTACCGAGCGCGGCTACAACCAGGCCTGGCAGATTGCCAGGCCGTTGGCACGCGCGTTGAATGTGCGCAGCGACGCCACCTTGCTGCATCGTGTGATCCACACCGCGCCGCAATCGCGGCTCGACCTGGACGCGCGCCGCTTGAACGTGGGCCGCGCCTTCCGGGTCGTGAAACCGGTGCAAGGTCTGCACGTCGGCATCGTCGACGATGTGATGACGACCGGTGCGACGCTCGAAGCGCTGGCGCGCACACTCAAAGCTGCCGGTGCCCGGCGCGTCACCAACTTTATCGCGCTGCGCACACCGAAAAACTAGTCTCCACCTGAAGCCATCATGTTCAATGTCGTTCTCGTCGAACCGGAAATCCCGCCGAACACCGGCAACGTCATCCGCCTGTGCGCCAACACTGGCGCGCGGCTGCATCTGATCGAGCCGCTCGGCTTTCCGCTCGACGACGCCAAGCTGCGCCGCGCCGGTCTCGACTATCACGAGTATGCGCAAATGAACGTGCATGCCGATTGGGCAGCATTCGTCGCCAAGGAAGCGCCCGATCCAGCGCGCATGTTCGCCTTCACCACCCGCGGTTCGGGCCGGTTTCACGAGCATGCGTTTCAATCCGGCGACTGGTTCGTGTTCGGCGCGGAAACCCGCGGCCTGCCTGACACGGTGCTCGATCAATTCGCCAATGAACAACGCGTGCGTCTGCCGATGCGGCCGGGCAACCGCAGCCTGAATCTCTCCAATACGGTCGCCGTGGTGGTGTTCGAAGCGTGGCGTCAGACCGGCTTCGATGGCGGCGCCTGACGGTGTTTCAGCTCGGCTTCGTAGCGCGCGAGCATGGCGTCGTCGAAACAGGCGAACACTACGCGCTCGATCTTCGGGGTGCGCGGCAAAGTTTCGAGCACCGTGCCCACGGCGATCTGCACAGCTTCATTGGCAGGAAAATGGTAGACGCCGCAACTAATCGCGGGAAACGCAACGCTTGTGCAATGCGCTTGATGCGCGACCTCGAGCGAGCGCTGATAGCACGAGGCAAGCAGGTCCGCCTCGCCGCGCGCACCACCTTGCCAAACCGGGCCGACCGCATGGATCACGTGTTTGGCCGGCAATTGGTAGCCGCGGGTGATTTTCGCATCGCCTGTCGCGCAGCCGCCGAGCGTCTCGCACTCACGCACCAACTCCTTGCCGGCCGCGCGGTGAATCGCGCCATCCACACCGCCTCCGCCTAGCAACGAAGTATTCGCGGCATTGACGATCGCATCCACGGCGAGCGTCGTGATGTCGACCACGCGCGCTTCTAGCGTGCAGTTGTTGAAACTGAGCATGGGAAACCTCGATGATCCGACGCCTCGATAAAACGTGGACAGCGATCGTAGGCAGCCGTTCAGCGCTTTTTCGCGCTAAACGGCTGAAAGACAAGACTCATTCAGCTTTCGAATCGCGCCGCAGCAAGGCGCTGACGGCGTCGCGCGGCGCCACGCCGTCGAACAGCACGGCACAGACCGCCTGCGTGATCGGCATTTCGATCGCATGGGCGCGAGCAATCGCCAGTACGGCTTGTGCACAACGCACGCCTTCGGCCACGTGACCGAGACCGCCGAGAATATCGTCGAGCGTACGGCCCGCCGCGAGCTGCACGCCGACCGTGCGATTGCGTGACAGATCGCCCGTGGCGGTCAGGATCAGATCGCCGAGGCCGGTCAAACCGGTGAACGTCTCCGCCCGTCCGCCGAGCGTCACGCCGAGGCGCGACATTTCGGCCAGACCGCGCGTGATCAGCGCCGCGCGCGCGTTGAGACCAAGGCCGAGACCGTCGGCGATACCTGTGGCAATCGCCAGCACGTTCTTCACCGCGCCGCCCACTTCCACGCCGACGATGTCGTCGCCGGTATAAATGCGCATGGCGCCATGATGGAACGCGGCAACCGTGCGCTCACGGCACGTTGATGACGTACTCGCGATCGTCAGCGCGACCGGCAAGCCCTGCCCGACTTCGCGCGCGAAGCTTGGGCCCGATAGCACACCATTGCTGCCATGCCCTGGCAATTCAGCCGCGACCACCTGATGCGGCAACAACTGCGAGTCGGCTTCGAAACCCTTGCACAACCACACCACATGCGCCGGTACTTTGCCCGCGTCGCGCATTGCCCGGAACAAACCCCGCAGACCGGCGACGGGCGTCGCCACGACGCATAGCGCGTCGTCGGCGAGCCCGTGCTCGAGCGCGGCATTCAGATCGGTTTCGTAGCGAAGCGCCTCAGGCAAAACGACGCCCGCCAGATAGCGGGCGTTTTCGCGCGAAGCGCAGAGATCGGCGATGAGCGCGGGTTCGCGCGCCCACAGCACCGTGTCGTGCCGCGCGGCCAGATGGCCGGCGAGGGCTGTGCCCCATGCACCGGCGCCGAGGACGGCAACCTTCATAGCCGGCACCGAACGGACGCGTTAATGCGTGACGCCGTTTTGCGCCGCGCCTTCCTGGCCGCCCATTTGCGCGAGACGTTGCTCGTACAGCGCCTGGAAGTTGATCTCGGCGAGGTGGATCGGCGGGAAGCCTGCGCGGGTGATCGCGTCGGCGATGTTCGAGCGCAGGTACGGGAACAGGATCGTCGGGCAGGCAATGCCGACCAGCGGATCGATCTGCTCAGCCGGAATGTTGCGGATATCGAAAATGCCGGCTTGCTTGGCTTCGATCAGGAACGCAACCTTGTCCGACACCTTGGCCGTCACGGTGCCCGTGACGAGGATTTCGAACACGGTGTCGGCAAGGCGCTCGGCCTTCACGTCGACTTCGACTTCGACCGAGGGCATTTCCTGCTCGAGGAAGATGCCCGGCGAATTCGGCTGCTCGAGCGACATGTCCTTCAGGTAGATGCGCTGGATGTTGAAGAACGGCTGGTTATTCTCGTCGGACATGATTGAGTGATTCCCTGATAGGTATGCATGGCGGCGGCCCATGGCTTCACGGGCCGCCAGATCGTTGCGACACACCGCCCGCCCTGACAAGGCGAGTGCGCGCCGGCTTGTATGTCGTCCGCCTCGTTCACGCGCCGTCTGGCGCGCGCATTCAGGCAGTTGCTTCGAGCAGAGGCATCAAACCGCCCGCGCGGTCGAGCGCGGACAGGTCATCGTACCCGCCGACATGCGTCTCGCCGATGAACACCTGCGGCACCGTGCGGCGGCCGGTCCGTGTCATCATTTCTTCACGACGGGCCGGGTCTTTGTCGATCAGTACCTTTTCAACATGCTCGACGCCGCGCGACTTTAAAAGACGTTCGGCCATCTGGCAATACGGGCACACCTGGGTGCTGTACATGATCACTTTGTTCACTTGGCAACTCCTTGTTTCACAACCGGCATACCGGCTTTCTGCCAGGCGTCGACACCGCCTTCGAGAACGTGGACTTCGGCATACCCTGCATCTTGCACGATACGCGCAGCCTTGTTCGACTGCTGGCCGGTCTGGCATACCAGCAGCACCGGGTTGGTCTTGTTCTTCACGAGTTGCGCGACTTTCGCCTGCAACTCTGCAAATTCAAGGTGCCGTGCCGCGGGCAGATGACCCTTGGCAAAGTCGGCGGACGGACGCAGATCGATGACCGCCGCATTGCGCCGGTTGATCAATTGCGTGGCTTCAGCGGCCGACAGGCCGCCGCGGCCGCGCCGGCTGATCGTCGGCCACAGCAGCAACCCACCGGAGATGAGGACGATAGCGATCAGTACAAGGTTTGTGTAATCAGTGAAAAACTTCACGGAAAATCCGCCGAAAAAGAGAGAAATCGAAAAGGGCAATCCGCCCATTATAAAATAACCGTCTGACGCGATGGCGGCGCTCCTCTAAAGGACCCCCGCAGCGCTTTACCGCTTCCTTACTACCGACCGGCAATCTCATGTACAAACTCGTTCTCATCCGCCACGGCGAATCGACGTGGAACAAGGAAAACCGCTTCACGGGCTGGGTCGACGTCGACCTGACCGAGCAAGGCAATCGTGAAGCGCAACAGGCGGGCGTGCTGCTGAAGGAATCGGGCTACACGTTCGATATCGCCTACACCTCGGTGCTCAAGCGCGCGATCCGCACCTTGTGGCACGTTCAGGACCAGATGGACCAGATGTATATCCCGGTGGTGCACTCGTGGCGCCTCAACGAACGCCACTATGGCGCGCTGTCGGGCCTGAACAAGGCGGAAACCGCCGCCAAGTTCGGTGACGAACAGGTGCTGGTCTGGCGCCGCAGCTACGACACGCCGCCGCCGGCGCTCGATCCGTCGGACGAACGCGCGCCCTACAACGATCCGCGCTATGCCAAGGTGCCGCGTCAACAGCTGCCGCTCACCGAGTGCCTGAAAGACACGGTCGCGCGCGTTCTGCCTTTGTGGAACGAGTCGATTGCACCCGCCATCAAGTCGGGCCGCAAGATCGTGATCGCCGCGCACGGCAACTCGATCCGCGCCATGGTGAAGTACCTCGACAATATTTCGGACGACGACATCGTCGGCCTGAATATTCCGAACGGCGTCCCGCTCGTCTATGAACTGGACGAAAACCTTAAGCCGATCAAGCACTACTATCTCGGCGACCAGGAAGCGATCGCGAAAGCGCAAGCCGCTGTTGCCAGGCAAGGCAAGGCGGGCTGATCTGCCATCTTGCCGCCATGCTGCCGTCAGAAATGCGGCGCAATGGCGGCTAAACGAGCCGCGCCGACCGGCAAGACATACGGTTGGCGCGGTCTGCATCCCCGATGCGTGCCTTTCTGGCCGCCATCCGACTGTTACCGCACATTACTTCACCCGCGCAGCGCCGATCCTACGAACCAGGCCCGGCGTGTGCTGTCGAATCACGATTGTCTGCGCCGCGCCCTGACAGGGCGGCTGCAGTTATACTTGTCCGTCCCCATCTCTATCGACGCTGCCACGCGCTTCCGACCGCAACAGACTCTATGCGAAAGAACCTGAAAAATATCGGCCTGATTGCCGCGGGCCTTGCTACCGGCGTATTTGCCACCCTGCAACTTTCCGCCTCGGCCCAGCAACCCGCCAGCGCCGCCTCGAGCGCCGTTGCTCCGTTGCCACTGGACCAACTCCGGCTCTTTGCCGAAGTCTTCGGGCAAATCAAGCATGAGTACGTCGAACCGGTCGACGATAAAAAGCTCCTCACTGCCGCGATCAAGGGCATGGTGTCGAGCCTCGACCCGCACTCGTCGTATCTCGACAAGACCGATTACGAGGAACTGCAGGAGCAGACCAAGGGTCGCTTCGCGGGTCTCGGCATCGAAATTTCGTCTGAAGACGGCCTGATCAAGGTGATCTCGCCGATTGACGACACGCCCGCCTCGCGTGCCGGCATCCGGCCGGGCGACCTGATTACCCGCATCAATGACAAGCCGGTGCGCGGCATGACGCTCGACCAGGCCGTCAAGCAGATGCGTGGCGACCCGGGCACCAAGGTCACGCTTACCATCTTCCGCAAGACTGACGACCGTACGTTCCCACTCACGGTAACGCGCGCGATCATCAAGGTTCAATCGGTCAAGATGAAGATCCTTGCGCCAGGCTACGCCTATATCCGCATCACCAGCTTCCAGGAACGCACTACGCCTGATCTGGCTGCGAGGCTGCAAGACATCGCGCGTCAACAGCCGAACCTGAAGGGTCTCGTGCTCGACCTGCGCAATAACGGCGGTGGTCTGTTGCAAAGCGCGGTCGGCGTGGCGGGCGCGTTCCTGCCGCCGAATTCGGTTGTGGTGTCCACCAACGGTCAGATTCCGGATTCGAAGCAGGTCTATCGCGACACGTACGATAACTACCGCCTGCAATCGTTCGACAGCGATCCGCTGAAAGACGAAGCGCCAATCTTCAAGACCGTGCCGATGATCGTGCTGACCAACGCCTACTCGGCGTCGGCGTCTGAAATCGTCGCGGGCGCGCTGCAGGATCAGCACCGTGCGCTGATCGTCGGCAAGACCACGTTCGGCAAGGGCTCGGTGCAAACCGTCCGTCCGATGACAGCCGACACCGCGCTGCGTCTGACCACGGCGTATTACTACACGCCGAGCGGCCGTTCGATCCAGAACAAGGGCATCCGTCCTGACATCGCGGTCGATCAGTACGCGGAAGGCGATCCGGACGACGCACTGGTTACCCGCGAAGTCGACTACTCGAACCACCTTGCGAACACGCAGGATCCGAACGAGAAGAAGGAAGCGGAACAGCGCGAACAGGAGCGCATGGACCAACTGCGCCAGCTTGAAGAGCAGAACGACAAGAAGACGCCGGAACAGCGTCAGAAGGATCGTGAGCGCAAGCCGGTCGAGTTCGGTTCGACCGACGACTACATGCTGCAACAGGCGTTGAACAAGCTGGAAGGCAAGCCGGTGCAGGAATCGAAGTCGCTGACCGAGCGGCGTCTGGCGCAGAACAAGCCGGCCACGTCGGCCTCCGCGCCGGTCGCGGTGAAGCCCACGCAACCGGTACCGGGCGCATCGGGCTCGGCTCCGGCCGCGGCGCCTGCTACCCAAAGCAACTAGGCAGCAAACCCGACATGTCTTCGCAGCCGAACATGCTGCGAAGGCATGTAGCAGGACACGCTGCCGTACCCAGTGCCGCACGTACTGGCGCATGTCATGCCGCAGTCCTGCTGCAGTCTTGCAATACTCAGCACCAGTACGAACACCCGCTCCCCGCGCGACTAAAATAACGAAACCGCGCACGGCAGGCCACCGGCCCTGCATCTCATTGCGCGACACTCCACGCGCCCCGCCATGAACGACGATCAACTCCTCCGCTATTCCCGCCATATCCTCGTCGACGAAATCGGCATCGAGGCGCAGCAGCGCTTTATCGACGCGCACGCGATCATCGTCGGCGCGGGCGGCCTCGGTTCGCCTGCGGCGATGTATCTGGCGGCGGCAGGCGTCGGCCGCTTGACGCTGGTCGATGCCGATACGGTCGACCTGACCAATCTGCAGCGGCAAATTCTGCATGTGAGCGCGTCGGTCGGGCGCAAGAAGGTGGAGTCCGGGCGCGACGCGATCGCCCAGATCAATCCTGAGGTGGTGGTGAACGCAGTGGCCGAACGCGTCGACGATGCATGGCTGGATCGCGAGGTGCCGCACGCCACCGTCGTGCTCGATTGCACCGATAACTTTGCCACGCGTCACGCGATTAACCGGGCGTGCGTGAGACATCGTGTGCCGCTGGTGTCGGGCGCGGCCTTGCGCTTCGACGGCCAGATCAGCACCTTCGATTTCCGCGACGCAGCGTCGCCCTGCTACGCGTGCGTGTTCCCGGAGGATCAACCGTTCGAGGAAGTCGCTTGCTCGACCATGGGCGTGTTCGCGCCGACGGTCGGCATCATCGGTTCGATGCAAGCGGCTGAAGCGCTGAAAGTGATCGGCGAAATTGGTACGCCGCTGGTGGGCCGCCTGACAATGCTCGATTCGCTGCGAATGGAATGGAACACGATGCGCATTGCGCGCCAGCCGGATTGCCCGGTATGCGGGCAACGGCATCAGGTCTGAAGTCTGAATAAGACGCTGAAACGAAAAACGCCGCACACATTGTGCGGCGTTTTTCATTGGAACCCAATCCGGGCTTTCAGTTTCAAGCCAGCACGACTCGCTTGAGCGCCGCCTGGACTTCTTCCGGTTCAAACGAAGCCAGCACGTCGGCCACCGGCTTCTCGAGCGTCTTGAGATGCGAGCGCAGCACTTCCTGTTTGACTACCAGCAACTGGCTCGGATGCATCGAAAACTCGGTAAGCCCCATGCCGAGCAGCAGACGCGTCAACGCCGGATCGCCGGCCATCTCACCGCACACCGACACCGGCACACCCGCCCGCTTCGCCTCGCGCAGCGTGAAGGCAATCAGATGCAGCACTGCGGGATGCAGCGGGTCGTACAGATGCGCGACCGCGTTATCCGCGCGATCGATTGCCAGCGTGTACTGGATCAGATCGTTGGTGCCGATCGACAGGAAATCGAGCCGCTTGAGAAACAGCGGCAAGGCAATCGCGGCGGCCGGAATCTCGATCATTGCGCCGACCTGCACGGTCGGATCGTAGGCGATGCCGGCATCGTCCAGTTGACGCTTGGCTTCACGGATCAGGTCGAGCGTCTGATCGATCTCCTGCGCGTGCGCGAGCATCGGAATCAGAATCTTCACTTTGCCATACGCCGACGCGCGGAGAATGGCGCGCAGTTGCGTCAGGAACATCTGCGGCTCGGAGAGGCTCCAGCGAATCGCCCTCAGCCCCAACGCGGGGTTCGGGGCAGTTTCGTAGCCATCGCCCCCGCCCATCGAATCGAGCGGCTTGTCGGCGCCGACGTCGATCGTGCGAATCGTCACCGGCATGCCGTTCATCAACTCGACCGCGCGACGATAGGCGGCGAACTGCTCTTCCTCTTCCGGCAACTGGTGCTTGTGATTCATGAACAGGAACTCGGTGCGGAACAGGCCCACCCCGGTTGCGCCCGCATCGACGGCCGCGCGCGCGTCTTCCGGCAACTCGATGTTCGCGCATAGTTCAATGCGTGTACCGCACAGCGTTTGCGTCGGCGAAAATTTCAGACGCTGAAGCTTGCGTTGCTCGAGCGCTTTTTCGCTTTGGCGGTACGAATACTCCTCAAGCACGATCGGCGCGGGATCGACGATCACGATGCCATGATCGCCGTCGACAATGATCAGGTCGTCCTGGCGGATCAGCGCGCTCGCATGTTGCACGCCCACTGCGGCCGGAATACCCAGGCTGCGCGCGACGATAGCCGTATGCGAAGTACGACCGCCGAGATCGGTGACGAAACCCTGAAACGTTTGCGTCTTGAACTGCATCATGTCGGCCGGCGCGATGTCGTGCGCGACCACGATCATCTCATCGCAGGTACCGTGCACGCCGTCCACCAGCGCCACCGAGGCGCCGGCGAGCGCCTTCAGTACGCGCTCCACCACCTGTTCGATGTCGGCTTTGCGCTCGCGCAGGTATTCGTCTTCGATATCGTCGAAATGGCGCGACAGGCGCTCGAGTTGTTCGGTCAGCGCCCACTCGACGTTGTAGCGGCGCGTGCGGATCAGGTCGATGGTTTCCTGCACGAGCATTGCATCGTTCAGGATCATTGAATGAACGTTGATGAACGCGCCCATTTCGCTGGGTGCATCCGCGGCGAGATCGGCGCGCAACGCGTCGAGCTCGTAATGCACATGTTGCTGGGCCGCGCGAAAGCGCTCGATCTCGCCCTCGATCTGGGCGGGTTCGATCAGATAGTGGTCTACGTCTAGTGCTGCCGGGGCGATCAGATAAGCCCGCCCGATGGCGATACCGCGTGACACGGGAATTCCATGCAGCGTGAAGGACACGCGCACCTCCTCTAGTTGTGTGATGCCGCGGCAAACCGCTGCAATGCTCTCAGACTCTCGTCGTCATTATAAATTCCGCGCCCCGTGTAGATACGTTAGGGCTGTGTGCAGCGCAGCACAAAATACCCTAACCACCCGCGACAATGCGCCATGAGCCACCTTGCGGTCGGGCAACGTGGACCCTCCACGTGTTGCCGGCACATGCGCCGTCGCACCACTCACGCGCCGATTGTCACGCGCTAAAAAAAATGCCGCGGACATCCGCGGCATTTTGCTCAGGCAAGGAGCGCGCGAATCACTGACCCTCGCCGAATTTATCGGCGATCAGTTTCAACAGTGCGTCCATTGCTTCTTTTTCGTCGGTACCTTCTGTTTCGATCAGCACCGTGCTGCCTATCCCCGCGGCCAGCATCATCACACCCATGATGCTCTTGGCATTGATACGGCGGCCATTGCGGCTCATCCAGATTTCCGCCTGGTAGTTGCCCGCGAGTTGCGTCAACTTGGCCGACGCGCGCGCGTGCAGCCCCAGCTTGTTCACAATAGTCGTTTCCTGTTGCAGCATGTGGTGGTCCGAAGCGCGGGTAAGTGTTGTGGTGAAAGGTGAAACTGCAAATTAGTTGCAAATCGGTTGCAAGCGGGCAGCAACCCGATTGCAACCGTTTAAAGCCGTGCGATTCGCTTACAAGCCGGTCGAGCCGGCTTTCTGAGTCAAGTCGGCCTCGGGCGGTAAGGCGGGCAAACAGTCCGCCGAAGCGGCCTCGGGCGGCAAAGCCGGCAAACAGTCGCCGGATTCCGCGCAAGGCGCAACCGGCGCCGGCGTGGCGGGCCCGATTGCATGCACGCCCTTGGTGGCGCCGGCGAGCGCTTTGTCGACTAGCGTGTCGAGCGGCGTAGCGCGATAACACACCGCGCGCACCAGCATCGGCAGATTGACGCCGCATAGCACGCGGACATTCGGCTCCGACGCGAGCCTGCCGGCGATATTCGCCGGCGTGGCGCCGAACATGTCGGTGAGCACGAGCGCGCCGTTTTCTTCCTTGAGCCGCTCGATTTCGGAGTGCGCGAACGCGACCTGCTGCGCGGGATCGCAATCCGGCGATACGTCGATCACGCCGATGCGAGCCGGCAAGCCACCGTAGATGTGCGAAATGCAATCGCGCAACGCGGTGGCGAACGGAGCGTGCGCAATGATCAGAATGCCTGCCATGTCAGCCTTACTGCAAAAGAACGGCCCCGAACCATGAACCGGACGAAACCCGGTTCGCAAGCGCCCTCGACCGGCCGTGGGTCGTGAGGGCCGGAACGCATCATCTGACGAGCGGCCCGCGGCGCCGAATGTAGCGACGGCACTGGCGGAAACACTGCTCGCTTACAGTCCGCAAACCATGCCTCGTGCGTCCGGCAAACGCTATCGATCTGGCTTGGCGCGGGAGAGCGGGCATTGTAGCAGGCTCATTTTCGCGCCAAACCCGGTGTTTCGCTCGATACGGACTTACTACACAGTTTGGGAGCAATGGCGGCCATTCAAGGGCTTGTTTGGCCTCAAGCCGCTGCGCGTTCCAATGCGTCGATGAACATCGCGGCGACGTCGAAGCCAGTCTGATCCATGATCTCGCGGAAGCACGTCGGGCTCGTCACATTCACCTCGGTGAGCCAGTCGCCGATCGCGTCCAGCCCGACCAGCAGCAAGCCACGCGCCGCGAGCACCGGTGCGAGCGCGTCGGCGATCTTGCGGTCGTGCTCGGTGAGCGGTCGCGCCACACCCAGGCCACCCGCAGCGAGGTTGCCGCGCACTTCATTGCCCTGAGGAATCCGCGCGAGCGAAAACGGCACCGCTTCGCCACCGATCAGGAGAATGCGCTTGTCGCCGTCCTTGATCTCAGGGATGAATTTTTGCGCCATCACCGAACGAGCACCGTCGTGGCTCAGCATCTCGATGATCGAGCCGAGATTCATGCCGTCGGCCTTCACGCGGAACACGCCCATGCCGCCCATGCCGTCGAGCGGTTTCAGGATCACGTCGCCATGTTCTTCGTGGAAGGCACGCAAACGGGTGGCGTCGCGTGTGACCAAAGTAGGCGTCACGAATTGCGCGAACTCGCCGATCGCCAGCTTTTCCGAGTGATCGCGAATCGCCTGCGGCTTGTTGAAGATGCGCGCGCCGCCGCGCTCGGCCATTTCCAGCAGCCAGGTCGACGTCACATATTCCATGTCGAACGGCGGGTCTTTACGCATCACGACTGCGCTGAAGCTTTTCAGCGATTTCGGCGCGGCCGCTTCCGCGGCGTACCACGGCTCGCGATGCAGGTCCGTCACGTCGCCGACGATCGCAAAGCGCTGCACGTTCGCCTCGACGTCGCCGCCCGTCCACGCGAGATGTTTCGGCTGGCACGTGTAGAGCGTGTGACCGCGGCGCGCGGCTTCGGCCATCATTGCGTAGGTCGAATCTTTGTAGATCTTGAACTGCGTAAGCGGATCGGCGATGAAAAGAATGTCCATGGGAATTCCGGTGCGCCCTTAGGGCTTGGCATTGATCGTCAATAGTGTCGCTGAAAATGGCGATGGCGGCACGCATGCCGCCATCGGCCACCTCGCGAGGCTTAAACCTGAATCGCTTCCGGATCGGTCTTTTCCAGTTCGACCGATGCGGCCAGCAAGCCGAGCCGAGCCACCACGCCATACATATAGAAGCGGTTCGGCGGCGCGGCGCCAGGCTTGGCGTGCGCGTCCGGCAGCGCCGTATGCTCGAAGCCGAGCGGCACGAAGTGCATGCCGGGCGCGTTCAGATTCTGATCGCGCTCGCGGCTGCCATGCACGCGGTAGAAACCGCCCACGACGTAACGGTCGATCATGTACACGACCGGCTCGGCAACTTCTTCGCCGATGCGCTCGAAGGTGTACACGCCTTCCTGCACGATCACGTCGTGCACTTCGAGACCGTCTTTGGTGGCGGCCATCTTCGCGCGTTCGCGCTTCGTGAGCGCGGCCACTTCCGCCGCGTCGTGCACGGTCATCACGCCCATGCCGTAGGTGCCCGCATCCGACTTGATGACGACATACGGTTTCTCGGAGATGCCGTACTCGCGATACTTCTTGGCGATCTTCTTGAGCACGCCGTCGATCGCATCCGTCAGCGCTTCTTCGCCCGTGCGCTCCTGGAAATCGACGCCTTCAACATGCGCGAAGTACGGATTGATCATCCACGGGTCGATTTCGACCATCTTCGCGAACTTCTTCGCGACATCGTCATAACAGGAGAAATGCGTGGATTTGCGACGCACGGCCCAGCCGGCATGCAGCGGCGGCAGCAGATACTGCTCGTGCAGGTTTTCCAGCACAGGCGGAATGCCACCGGACAGATCATTGTTCAGCAGAATCGAGCAGGGGTCGAAGTTCTTCAGACCAAGGCGCCGTTGCGAGCGCTCGAGCGGTTCGAGCACGAGCTTCTGGCCGTCGGACAAGGCGATCGTAACCGGCCCGACGATGCTTTCGTCGAGCGTGCCGAACCGCACGTTCAAGCCAGCCTGGCGCATGATCGCGGCCAGACGGGCGACATTCTCCAGATAAAACGCGTTGCGTGTATGGCGCTCCGGAATCACCAGCAGATTCTTCGCGTCCGGGCAGATCTTCTCGATCGACGCCATCGCGGCCTGCACGGCGAGCGGCAGCACTTCCTGAGGCAGATTATTGAATGCGCCGGGAAACAGATTGGTGTCGACCGGCGCGAGCTTGAAGCCCGCGTTACGCAGGTCAACCGAACAGTAGAACGGCGGCGTGTGCTCCTGCCATTCGAGCCGGAACCAGCGTTCGATGGCGGGGGTAGCGTCGAGGATCTTCCGCTCGAGGTCGAGCAGCGGGCCGTTTAACGCCGTAACTAGGTGCGGAACCATTGATCACTCGCAGACTGGAGAAAAAAGATTGTAGAGCAAATGCTTTGCCCATTTGGGGACGGTTTCTCCATTCGCAAGCGGACGCGAATGCATTCTCGCTATCGCCATGATAGGCGGGGAAATCTACCGTTAACAAGATAAGCCGCAAGAAAAAAGCCCGCCATAAAAGGCGGGCCAAAGTCGCTGCGCTTGTTGATTCTGATCCCCAAGCCCTGGAGCTTGCGGGGGAATCCTTATTCGACGTGTTCGCCGTGCAGGGTCACGTCCAGGCCTTCGCGCTCCTCTTCTTCCGTCACGCGCAGGCCCATCACCATGTCGATGATCTTCAGCAGGATGTAGCTCACCACGCCGCTGTAGACCAGTGTGGTCAGCACGCCCTTGGCTTGCAGGATGACGCTGCCGTCCGCGCCGCCGATGTCCTTGACCGCGAACACGCCGGTCAGGAGCGCACCCACGATACCGCCGATGCAGTGCACGCCGAACGCGTCGAGCGAGTCGTCGTAACCGAGCTTGTGCTTCAGCCACGTTGCCGACCAGAAGCAGATCACGCCTGCCGCGATGCCGATCACCAGCGAACCCGTCATACCGACGAAGCCCGAAGCCGGCGTAATCGCCACCAGACCTGCCACGGCGCCGGACACGATACCCAGTACCGACGGCTTACCCTTGGTTGCCCATTCAGCGAACATCCATGCGAGTGCTGCTGCTGCGGTTGCCACTTGCGTTGCGAACATCGCGAAACCGGCACGGCCGTCTGCCGCCACTGCCGAACCCGCGTTGAAGCCAAACCAGCCGACCCACAGCATGGCGCCACCGATCAGCGTGAGCGTCAGGTTGTGCGGCGCCATCGCTTCCTTGCCGTAGCCGACACGCTTGCCGAGCACCAGCGCGCAGACCAGAGCCGCGATACCGGCGTTGATGTGCACCACCGTGCCGCCCGCGAAGTCGAGGATGCCCGCGCTAGCCAGCCAGCCGGTCGGTTCCCAAACCATGTGCGCGATCGGCGAGTAGACGATGATCGACCACAGCGTCATGAACACCAGCATCGCCGAGAACTTCATACGATCGGCAAATGCGCCTGTGATCAGGGCCGGGGTAATGATCGCGAACGTCATCTGGTAGACGACGTAGACCGTTTCCGGGATCGTCGGTGCGAGGTGGCTGACGGTCAACGTCGTGGCCTTGTCACCCTTGATGTAGTTCATGCCCGCCATGAAGAAGCGCGAGAACCCGCCGATGAACGAGTTGCCCGGCGTGAAGGCCAAGGTGTAGCCCACCACCACCCAGACGATCGACACGAGGCAGGTGATCGCGAAGCTTTGCATCAGGATCGCGAGCACGCTCTTCTTGCGGACCATGCCGCCGTAGAACAGTGCCAGACCGGGGATCGTCATGAACAGCACGAGTGCGGTGGAGGTCAGCATCCAGGCCGTGTCGCCCGAATTGATCTTCGACGAATCGACCGAGAACGGCGCGGTCGGAGCTGCCGGTGCGGCAGCAGCGGATGCGGCCGATGCATCAGGTGCGGCTGCGGCGCTGGCAGCCGGTGCGGCGGACGCGTCAGCGGCCGGTGCCGAGGCCGCTGCGGCAGCAGGTGCTGCCGAGGCGTCCGGCGCCGGCGCGCTCGCCGTCGTATCGGAAGCAGCGGCCGAGGCGGCCGCGGGGGCGGAAGCGTCGTCCGCGAGGGCGGCGCCGATACCGCCCGCGAGCAGCGAACCGGCCATCAGCATGGACATCAATAATTTGCGCATCTTCGTTTCCTCTTGTCGCTATCTGTGTCGCTATCTTTTGGTATTACAAAGCGTCCGCGCCGGTCTCCCCGGTGCGAATCCGAATCACTTGCTCGATCGGGGTGACAAAAATCTTGCCGTCGCCGATCTTGCCGGTGCGTGCCGCGCGTTCGAGCGCCTCGATCGCCTGATCGACGATGTCGTCCGAGACCGCTGCCTCGATCTTCACCTTCGGCAGGAAATCGACGACGTATTCGGCGCCCCGATACAGTTCCGTATGGCCCTTCTGACGACCGAAGCCTTTGACTTCGGTCACCGTGATGCCGGAGACACCGATGGCCGACAAGGCTTCGCGCGCCTCATCGAGCTTGAACGGCTTGATGATTGCGGTAATGAGTTTCATGAAATCCCTCGCTAAGTTGCGTAACCGTTGCTAACCCTATTTGCGTACCTTTAACCCGTTCGCGTGGTCTCGTTTTCGCTGCCGGTAGCAAGCACCCGGCAGTGCGCGCGGGGCAGTAACAGCAACTCGCATGCCATGTTGTGTCAGACTTCGCTCTCACCACGCTACAAAAGGGGCGCAAGCCGCCCTGGCCGGACGGCCAGCGTTGGCGGAGGACGGTGGCGCGGCGTATGGATCATTGCTAGAGTATTCGAAGGCTTTTAACGTTTTGAGCGCGCACCAAACGGGCTCATGCGGCAGCAGCAGACAATCGGTCATGCACCAAGATGGCCCATCAACCGTGACAAAGCACAGGCGTAACGAAACATGCACATTTTTCGTGCATCAAGGGGAACACCATGAAACAACCGAACGATGTCTTTAACGATTTTCAGGCCCGCATGAGCGAGCTGTTCAAGAACTCGCCGGCCAAAGACGTCGAACGCAACGTGAAAGCCATGCTGTCGCAGGGCTTTTCCAAGCTCGACCTGGTCACGCGTGAGGAATTCGATACGCAGACCCAGGTGCTGGTGCGCACCCGTGCGCGCCTCGAAGAACTGGAACGCCGCGTCGCCGAACTCGAACAGAAGCTGCCGGTCACCACGCAAACGCCCTGAAGCTTTGCTCGCAGCGCTTTAGCTGCGCAGTGCTGCACATCACTGGCAAGCGAGCCGTGACGTCATCAGCGTTTTAGGGGACTCGCGCGCGCCCAAGGCGCGCCGTCCGACGGGAGAAAACATGTCGCTTGCTGTGGTGCGCAGTCGCGCGCCGGCCTCTGGCCGCGCGCCCGAAGTAACTGTCGAGGTTCACCTCGCCAACGGATTACCCTCTTTTTCGATCGTCGGCCTTCCCGACCTGGAAGTGCGCGAAAGCCGCGAACGCGTCCGCGCGGCGCTGCAGAACTGCAGCTTCGATTTCCCCGTGCGGCGCATCACCGTCAATCTCGCTCCCGCCGATTTGCCGAAAGAATCCGGCCGATTCGATCTGCCGATCGCTTTGGGCATTCTCGCGGCGAGCGGGCAGATTCCGGCCGAGTCCCTCCTGAATCGGGAATTCGCGGGCGAACTATCACTGACCGGTGCGTTGCGGCCAATGCGCGGGGCTTTCGCGATGGCTTGCGGGACGGCCCGCAGCGGCGCTTCTCACGGCGCTCTGAGCGGCGTCCCCAGTGGTGCTTCAACTTTTGTTGCGTCCGGCGAGCAGGGGGCACACGAGGTGGATAGTCAGCGTACCCCGCAGCTCTATTTGCCTGCTGCCAGCGCGGCCGAGGCGGCGCTCGTGCCGGGCGTCGATGTCTATGGCGCCACCGATCTGCCGTCACTGTGCGCGCATCTGGCCGGAGCGCCCGATGCCCGGCTCTACCCTGTCGCGGCCCCCGAACTCAGCGAGACCGCACCCGCCGCTGTTCCCGACATGGCCGATGTGATCGGCCAGCGCGGCGCGCGCCGCGCGCTGGAAGTCGCTGCGGCCGGCGGACACCATGTTTTGACTTGTGGCCAATTAAACCCCATTTGTAACCGGCCTAGCGTCGCCTGCGTTCGCCCGTGGTCGCACATCCGACCAAGTGGTGGCCTCGCTATAGATAAACGCTAGATGAGTTCAACTGCCCGCAACGGGCGACTATCGGCCACTACCGGCCGTTCACCTGTCAGGCATAAATCGTCGACCTTTACGGAATGAACGGCTATTACAGCGACTTTGCTCAGTCAACAAGCATCCATCCGGTATCCGACTCCCCGAATCTGCGTAATTTCAAAACCATTGTCTTTGACAATATTCAACTTGGCTCGCAACCTTGACAGATGAGTATCTAGTGTTCTGGTTGGAAAGTTGTCCAGATTTCCCCAAAGTGCCTCATGCAAAACCTCGCGGCTGATCGCCCGCCCAAGGTTTTGGAACAGCAACAGCGCTAGCGCATATTCTTTTGGACGAAGATCAATTCTTTTATCCCGTATATCGACGAAATGATGGCGCCGATGGAATACATACAGACCAAATTGGAGCGTCGACTGTGGACTCTCTGACACCGAAGGCCCAAGTTTCTGGGGCGTTTGGAGCTGGAGACGTCTTGAAATCGCGTCAAGTCTTGCCCGAAGTACCGGGCTTGGAATTGGGGCAAAAATATAATCTATCGCGCCACCATCAAGTGCGCCAATTATTGATTCTGCCTCTTGATTTTTGGTGACAACAATTATTTTTGGCAATTCAGGGAATGTGGCGCGGAACCATCGCATCAGATCCAATCCCTGTAAATCACGAAAATTCCAACCGACAATAACAAGATCCCAATGGAACTCTTTGAGCGCACGAAACAACGACGCTGGCGTCATGAAAAATTGGTAATGCTCGACGCCGCTAGGCAGATACTCCGCTGCTTTTCGTGTTAACGTGCCCTGCTCTGGACATAAGGCAATTTTCATATAAAAAAAGAGGCGCATTCGCGCCTCTTTGAATTTGACTCACATCAAATTTAACTACGTATTAAAACTTATGGCGAATACCGATACGAGCCGTGAACTGGTTCTGGTTTGCCGACGGGGTGATACTAGCAATGGATGCAGTTGCAGCAGTCAGACCACCCGTAGCAGTCAGCGTCTCGCCCAAAGCGTGCTGGTAGACACCCGTCACGTACACGTCGGTACGCTTGGACAGGAAGTAGTCCACGCCAACCGCGCCTTGGTGGTACTGAGCACGCGACGTGCCGTCGATTTCCGCGCCCCGCGTGTAATCATACGCTGCGCCGACCAGCAATGCCGGGGTCAACTGATACTTGAAGTTGAGTTCTGCGTTGTTGAACGTGGCCGATTGGCCCTTGAACGGCGAAGCGAACGAAGCGCCTAGGTTGCCGAAGCGGATGTTCGAGTACGTTACACCGATCGTTGCCGCGCCGAACGTGTATGCACCGCCTGCACCGATCACCTGGTACGTGTTTGCCGACGTGAAGCCAGCGTACACCGGCGACGCGGTCGCAGCGAAGACTGCTGCCGTCGTAGTCGTGCCGCCGTCATTGAACAGGCCACCCGATGCTGCCGGGGTGCGTGCGTTCAAGTAGCCGACGCCCAAGACCAACGGACCGTTGCTGTAGCCAGCGCCCAACGACCAGATCTGGTTCGACGTAACGTTGCCAGCAATGCCGCCGAAGCTGTACGTGCCACCGAACGTCAGGCCGTTGTAGTTCGCGCTCGTGTACTTGACCGTGTTGTTCGTGCGGTACGTGTTGTTGAAGTTGTCGAGGTCGCCCGGGTGAGCAGCGATGGAGCCACCCCATTGATCGCCCACTTCCAGCGGACCGACGTAGTCAACCACGGAGTCGTACTGACGACCCAGCGTGACCGTGCCGAACTGGCTCGACAGACCGACGTAAGCTTGACGGCCGAACATCAGACCGCCTTGACCCAGCTTGCCGTTGGTCACGTCAAAGCCGTTTTCCAACACGAAGATTGCCTTCAGACCGCCGCCCAGATCTTCCGTGCCGCGCAGGCCCCAACGGGAACCTTGCAGAACACCGCTGGACACGTTGTACAGGTGCTTGCCACCCGCGTTGGTGTTGATGTTGAAGCCTTCGTCAATGATACCGTACAGGGTCACGCTGCTCTGAGCATGTGCGACGCCTGCGAATGCGCCCAGTGCTGCGAGAGCGAGAAGCGACTTTTTCATCGAATGATCTCCAAGGATTACGAATCTTTTGTACAAGGCGAATATTTGTCTAGCGTTGAGGCCTTGCATGTCCAACTTCGCGAGAAGTTGACCGAGAAGATAGCAAAGTGCGCGCGTCAAGGCTTCATTTTCACGTTGTTCAGCGCACTTGATGTTGCTAATTGACAACATTGCAACGGTGCTTGGAACGGGACCACGACAGCGATTAGGCTTAGCAGGCTGCCCTCAAACCGGGCGGCCACAAGGCACTTTCGCTAGATACTATGGAAGGGCTGTGGAAGTAAGCCCCTTGGAGTAAAACGAGATCCGCAGACTTGTTTCTCGAAAGGAGCATGCCAATGGATGCCCTCGCATGGCCCTGCCATAGTATCTAGCAGGCTGTTGAAATTCTCCCTGACGAAGCGCCAGTGAAAATCACGGGCCTCACAAAACGGCCTGCAAGCCGCTCGCGCGACCTCGGTAAGGGTAAGACCACCCCGAAAACGGCTTGCGAGCACCCCTCGAAACAGTTTTTCAACAGCCTGCTAGACCTCGATACGTAGGCCGTGGTGCAATTTGAACTGAACGGGCGACCGCAATTGGTCGCCAAATTTGTCGCCACTTCGTGCAGTAGTGCTTCGTTTTAGCGTCCGCTTGCAGTCAAGATCAGTGGCCGTTGCGGGTCGATACCTGCCGCACCAGTTCGGAACAAACCCATTCGAACACTGCCGTGTATCCATTGCGAACACAAAAAGCTGGGGCATCGTTCGAACCGCCAGCGTGATCGATGCAACGAACACCGCCATCGATTTCGGTGCGCCGAACATCTTGCCGTGTATCCAATTAAACCCAATCTGAAGACTAGCTGCTGACTAACTGACGCCCCGAGAGGCTAACTGCCCTCCCGCACGGCTGCCCTGCGCACGTTTCAAGAATCCGTGCTGCGCCAATCGATTCACCCCAAAAGCATGATTTACTGCAACGGTGCGGCTCGGCCTTGCATTGCCGCGTCAGCGTCCGCATCCGCGCAGACAAAGTGCGAAGCTAAGGGAGGAGATGTAGCTTGAGTGATTCATCATCTACGCTGTCGCCACCCACATGAGTGATTCCTCGCGTAACAGCGCAGTCAAGTTCTGAGCATTTTGAAGGACGATGTCCCGCTGGCCCGGCGACAGGTCTTCCAAGGAAGCAATGAGCGTCTTCGCTTGATCAGTCGGATGCGGCGAGACAGTGATTAGTAGCACTTCGAACGTCCTCTGGCCGCTAGTTCGAATCGATAGCTTCCTATCCCATCGTCGAATGACCCCGAGAGTTTGCGTGTAGCGACGAACATAATTTAACGGCAAAAACTGCAACCATTGCATCTGGCGCTAAGTTACAGAAAGCGCCGTAATGAGTGAGACGGATCGGGTTCCGACACTGCGTAGTTTTGAACGCTTTTGGGAGCAACGGAGCGACCTCGCAACCATTTTATTTTCGCCAAAAAATATGTACGAAGTCCAAAACTCTGGATAGTATTTAACTGTCGATTTGACGAACTATTTGGAGAAAACTATGAGCACAAAACCGGACTCGAAGACGATGGTTGCCCCTGTCACCACCACCGAAGCTCAAGCGAGCATAAACCCGAAGCCCCTCCGGAAAACTCCCGCAACCGAGACGCCCGAGAAATTCCGCGCTGCGTTGCAGGAGCTGGACGCGGAACGCACGGCGCTCGCGAAATCGGCAATCGAAGACTTGAAGCCCGGCCGCCCGTTCGATCCGGTAGTCATCCGTCAGATCAACAAGATCGAGACGCAAAAGAACCGTCTGCTCATTTCTCGGTTTGCGTCCTTGCTTCGAAAGAACGATCCGGAAGTGCAGGCCATCGTCTATCAGCTCGTCCAGCTCTGACTCGGCGCAATCGGTTTAAAAATGAAATAAACGACGTCTAAGCAGGCAACTCATAAAGTTACCCGCTTGGGTGCCGTTATACGAGCTGGGCAGAATTCGCCTCCAAGAGAAGCGTCCGAAGGGCGCAAAAAATTTATAACAACCCGTGAGGGATCAGATGAGACTGAAGTTTGTAGCAGCATTGGCTGTCGGGGTAACAGCAGGTCTGGTCGCCGCTTGTGGTGGAGGCGGTAGTGGCGGCAGTTCATCTACGGCTTCGTCGCCCGCCGCAGCATCAACACCCACGGCGGCCTCCGCGCCAGTCGGATTGCAGGTTAACTATAAGGCTCAAGTCGCGAGTGCGGGCAACGACACGTATGCGGCACCGATCGCTGATGCAGAGGATAGCGGCAGCTATAAGACCCCGACCGCAAACTCACGCGGCTTCGGTGTTGGGAATTTTGGCGGCAACGGATGCCCGGCAATCGTCAATGCGCCGACGTACTACGACGTCGCCCCCCAGTTGCCGGTTCAAATCTGGAGCAGCGATTGCCACGGGAATTTCACCCTGAGCACATCAAATGTGATCAACGGAATAGTTCCTACCACTGGCTTTGTCGACGCAACGCTAGTCGGCGACTTCAACAATTCCGGTGCTGACAGTATTTTCTTCAGTGACCAAGGGCTCGAAAATTCGAATTCTAACAATCCGGGATTCACGGGTTCGGTGAATCACGAATTACTGAATCAAAGCCGCAAGCTCACAGACGTATCGACTACCGACCTTCCGCAGGACGGGATGAACTTCAACCACGTCAGCACGTTGTACAACGCGAACGTGCCCGGTGGACAAACGATTGTATTGACGCGCCTTGGTGGTCCGGCAGTTGCAGGCTTCGGGACCGAGCTCCTGACGAATAATGGTTCGGGCGGCTTCACCGCGAGTACGTCGCAGTTGCCTCCGGAGTTGGCGTACACGCTCAACTCAAATAACGGCTGGGGTACTGTTGACTATGTGAGCCAGGGCACCGCCCTGCTCGCGAATCTTGATAGCAGCGGCTCGCCGTATTTGGTAGCTGGCACTTATCGAAGTGGCACCGCGATCACGAATCAACACGCCGTGTTCATCTACAAGCTGGTGAACGGTGTCTATCAGCGTTACGCGACGATTCCGATTCCGGCCAAGTACGCAGACATACCCGGCAATGGCACCGGTACCCTGGTGAGCGCGACAAACATGCTCGGCGTTTCGCAAATTGTTGCGGCAGACTTCGAAGGAACCGGACATCCTGACCTTGCGGTAATGTGGGAAGGTAGTGGGGACGCTTACCTGCAACTCATTCACAACGATGGCCAAGGCAATTTCACTGACATCACGTCGTCTGCGAATGTTCCTGATATCGACGTGATTCAAGGCAGCAATCGGTGGCCCGCGTCGTCATTGCAAGCAATCAGTATCAACGGCAACAGTGACACCGAACTCTGGATTGGCTCTTTGGTTGGTACGTCACTTAGCCAGATGGGTTCGTGGCGCCCGGTGTTGCATTGGGTCAACGGCCAATTCGGGTACATGGACATCTTCAATGGTGCTGACATCAACACGATTGCGTCGCAGATCGGTACTGATGTGAATACGCCACTTATCTTCACCTATGGGAACTTTGGCTCCGGTAAAACAGACCTGCTGGTTCGGAGCTGGGCTGCGCCCGTAGCCGAAGGCGGTTTCAACGTCTACTACCAGGATACGTTCCACGTGTTCCTGCATCAATAATCAATAGAGACGGTCCCTTGCTGGACCGTCATTCGAAAACCTCGCAGATAAAACGATGTCAACGATCTTCCACATCATCTTTTCGCTGACGATGCTCGGCTTCATCGCGGGCATGATCAAACCGGCGTGGATCAAGCGGGCTTCATGGCGCCCCAATCTAAAGAAAATAGCGCTAATCGCGCTACACCAGCATGGATCGACCGAACTGACATGAGACGTCGGCGATCACAGACACTTAAAACGCGTCGCTTATCAGACTAACGAACCAGGTCACCCCGCCCTGGTTTTTTTTCGCCTATCGATTTGAGCCAATACCACTCGGAGCATTCCAATGTCCAACAATGACGACCAATCCGCTTCACCGGCCAACCCATTCGCTGACTTCGCCATTCCATTGATCGAACTCGGTAGGGTTGTCGCCACGCCCGCTGTACTCGAACACCTCGAACACAAAGCTATCGATATCGAGCCGTACCTGCGTCGGCATCAGCATGGCGATTGGGGAGACGTTACCCTGAAGGATGCCGAAACGAACCTACTTGCAGCAATCCACGGTGCGCGAATCTTTTCGGCTTATGAGGTCGCGGGCAAGCGCGTATGGATCATCACGGAAGCCGATCAGACCTCGACCGCTGTATTATTTCCGAGCGAGTACTGATCCGTTAGCGGAAACTGTAGACCGACAAAATGAAGCCAACAAGCATTGCAGACCTGCTAGGCTGCGCCAGAAAGGGGCTCGGCGTGACCGATGTTATTTCCTCGGAATCGTTACACCATGCCGTCAAACTACTGATAGCGGCGCTACCGTTCCTGTTGCCTGTTCGAATCGTCACAGGGCATCTATCGCCCGCTGAAATTGAACGCGAGGATTCCGACCAGCCGTATGCCGGAATTCTTTTGCACTGGTACGCCGAATTCGCATCGAACCCTGCGCTGTGCATCGATAGCCTTACGGATTTTGTTGGCTCGGTGCGCTGTACAGTAGACGACCAGATCACGGGTTTCTTCGAGCGACGCCTCTATCCCATCGCACAGTCGTTTAGGAAACGAAATCAGGCGGAGTGCGATCTGTGCGACTCGGTGATGTTGAAATGGCTGTCCGCAGTGAACTCGGACCAACTGGCTGCGCTTGCAGTTCGATGGGACCAGCATCGCAGGTCAAACAGCGTACCGGACATACTAGAAGAACTCGGGCTGACGAAGAGGTCGATGATGGACTTGCCCGAGACAGAGTTCGTGAGGCTCGGGCTTGCTGAACGACTCGACGCCGAATATAGGGATCGGCACGCCGAATTGCAAAAGTTCTTGCGCGAAGATCACATCGGCAACGAGGTCGAACGATTGATTTTCTGTGTCGTGAACGCATTTACCGTAACGCACAATGAAGAACGATAGAGGCGACGACCCATGCCTACTAGATACGAACAGTTGAAGATCGCGGCAGAGTGGTTACGCGACGCTGACGGAATCCTGATTACGGCTGGCGCAGGCATGGGTGTCGATTCGGGATTGCCGGACTTCCGTGGCGCACATGGCTTCTGGAACGCGTACCCAGCATTGAAGACCGAAGGCATCAGCTTTCAGGACATCGCTAACGGTGAAGCCTTCCGACGCAATCCGATACGGGCTTGGGGGTTCTACGGTCACAGGCTCAACCTCTATCGGCGCACCGTTCCACATGAGGGTTTCGACATACTTCATCGCTGGGCGTCCGAAAAGGAACATGGCGCGTTCGTCTTCACCAGCAACGTGGACGGACATTTCCAGAAGGCTGATTTTGCAGAGAACCGCATTCAAGAATGTCACGGCTCGATCCACTTCCTGCAATGCTCCCGAGCCTGTTCGCACGATGTCTGGTCCGCAGACGACTTCCATCCCGAAGTAAACGAGGAACAATGCTTTCTGACGTCACCGCTTCCGACATGCCCGAAGTGCGGCAGCGTGGCTCGACCGAATATCCTGATGTTCGATGACTGGGATTGGATCGAAACTCGCGCGAAGCGTCAGCGCATGCGTTTCGAAGCGTGGTTGCTGAGCGTCGAACGGATGGTCGTCATCGAATTTGGCGCGGGCACTGCCATACCGACCGTTCGCAACATGAGCGAAAGAGCCGGAGCACCAGTGATTCGGATCAATCCAAATGCTTATGGAATTGATCCGAAGAAGGGTATTGGCATCGGCTGTGGCGCACTCGAAACCATCGCAGCACTAGCTGCAGGGGCTAACCTATAGTCGGAAGCGCCCAGTCGTATATTTCCTGCGCCAATTGTGCCTCAGAAGATAGGCTCACGACGCGAAAGCCATCACGTTCAAGCTTCCATGCCTGCTCGTCAATGGTATCGACGATGTGCTTGTATTCCTTCGGTCCAAGAAGCTGTTCATCCGGAAGCAAAAGAAACAAGCCCGTGTCGCGCAGACTCTTTATGCGCGCATAGGTTGTTAGGTCGCGGCTGGACTTCAACAAATTTAACTCAACCGAGATATGGCTTTTGTACACCGCTGAAACCACACTCCCGCAAGCATGAGCGGTTCTGAGATTGAAGTCAAGGTGATGCCTAGCGCCACCGTCATCCACCAGCATTCCCGTTGTACTCGCCCCAGGGACTACAATTTTCTCGAAATCCATCTGCGCGATGCGCTTAAGCTCTTGATTGACTAAAGCGCGCGCACGCGGTGTGTCAATCGAGAGGAACTCGCGCCCCTTCCGCTTCGCGTGCGGGGCCATCACTATGACTTCATCGAAGAGACGTTCGATTGTCGCTTCGCAATCCTCCCCTGAAGTATATTTCGGCTCAGAAAGACGCAACACGTCCGTATCTAGCGAAATCGCCGAGACCGATTTTCGACTTTGTGCAGCAAGACGAAGTGCTTCCTCTGCGTAGGTCATCACTTCACGAATTGAACGCTGAGGAAATCGATCGCCGTAAATGCATTCAAACTTTTTAAAATCGTCAAGAAGTTTGAAATGCAAACGATCGCCCTCCGGCTGCACGACAATGCCGACACTAAACGACTGTGGGACGAAAACGTCCGGCTGTAGCTCCAGCGTACTCCAGAAGCCAGAAAAACCCGGAGATGGAATTTCTTGCGCTAGACGTAGCAGGTGTTGGGAATTTTCGGAATCCCCGAAAATAGAGATCAAGTTCATGCGATCACCCCAATCTCGTTCGCGAGCCATCCAGCTTGCGACCGGAGACTCAGGTACCCAATGATCGTGCCGCTCAAACCCGGTGCGGCTTTCGGAAAAAGCCCGTCAATAAATGAAGTCAGTTGGGTTTGAACAGCTGTCAATCCAGCAGAATGCTTAACGGAAGCTCCCGCCATCTCGACATTGAACTGCATCATCTCGTTCAACGAAAGGTTCTTCTTTGCCTCTTCGACCAAGCTACGAAGTTCGTATGACATGCCAGTAGGCAGCCATAGTAAATCGTGAAGCAACGTTTCATGATCGATTGCGATGTATCCCCCCGATGACGATCGGATTACGTTTCCGAAATTACGATCGCGGTTATCGGTCCACACATCGAAGGCCGCGATGCTACGAACATCCTTGCTATTGAGACATCTCTTCCGTGCCAGCCAAAATGCCCATTTATGAACTTGCCGAACTGACTTTCCAGCGACGATCTCAGTGCACCAAGCTGCGCAGACAGTTTGCCCGTTTGTCCACGGTGGCAGAGGCATGCACTTGCTCAATTTATCCAACGGCACGAGGACTACCGCCCCAAACGATGCCACCGAAACATCAGCCGAGTTCGCTAGTGTCCAGCCAATCGCCTCGCAAAGCAATGCGGGCGAATTCGGGGGAAGCAACTTCACGTAGCAGCTGCGCAGCCTGCCGGTTGCGTCAGCGACACTGGCGAGGTGCGTAGTCGGATTGATCCCTGCGCTACTGGGGACACCGCGGAATTCGCGCCACGCGGACGAATTCAGGATTGGCACGGGCATCGGATTTGGTCTCTCGAGTCTTTTCGCGGCAGAACGCCTATAGCGCGTGAACCGCTTCTAAGCGTGAAAATGTAACATATTTACTATAAATTGATTACGGGCGCGATCACATACACAGAGGAAATCGTCATCGCCTTTCTCGATCAAGGCCGGCACGACTGGGTGACGCGCCGAACGGCTCCATGAGCGCCGCATACGAGTTTTCGAACGTCTGCGACGGAACAACTGCTGTAGTTGCGGGCACGGGCATACCGACAGTTCACGATGCGGGCGAGAGGGGCGAGCCGCTAGTCATTCGGATCAGTCCAGACGCTTATGGGATTGCCGAAGAAGGATACCGGCATGCGTAGTGGCGCACTGATTACGGTGCAGTGGATGGCCGGAAGCGTTTGATAACCGATGCGAAGGACAAGCGGTTGCTCTGTCCATGTCGGCCCTAATAGCTTTCGAATTTGGCCAGGTAGCGGAAATTGTACGTTAGCTATGATCGAAGGCCGGTCGTCGGGCAAATCGTGTCGAGAGGGCGTCTTAATCGATTGGCCTGTTATACAGCACTTTTCCCCTCCATCATGTGCCGCTTCAAAGCGAGGCAAAACCCGCAATAATCGTGAAAGGAAGAAGCGAACGCGGACAAATCGGGATTGCTCACTGACGTATGCAAAAAATGCGAGACTACCGAAAAGTGTGAGCAGTCGTCGACACTGGCTAGAAGGCTCACCCGTTTTGCATCCACATATATGATCTGAGACATTACTCTCTCGACGCTCTCGCGCGCCCTACGTTTGTGATAATCGAAGTACTCAAACCAATTCGCGTACTTGTCCACGGATCCCATCAATAGTGGTGCCTTCGAATAGGGCGGGATTTTTGTGAACGCAGCAGTGAGTTCCTGCAGCGAAACCGTCTCTAGAGAGAGTGAAGTACCACCGGCTTTCGCGATACCCTGCAATTGACTCTCGCAAGTTCCCACTACGGCAAGGGTGTGGCGGTCAATATATGGCCCGACTGCCCTTCTATCGCTCACATCCTTTAGATGAACGACGAAGAGGTAGAAAACATAGCTTGCAACCACCGATTCCAGTACGGCTTCGAATAGAACACCAAATTCATATATATACGTAGTCGGAGCGGGCCACCGGTTCAAGAGTAGAACCTTCACGACCAACGTCACGAGCGCAGCTAGCGTTAGATGGGTAGCGCCGCGTGATGCAGATTTCAGAAAAGCCAACAGAGCCATGTCCTGTGTTCTTGAATGTTAATTGGTGGCAGATCAATATTGACATGAATACCTCGCTATCGCAACCTCAACTCGGTCCGGATGGCACCGGGACGCATTTGCCAAACGCGATCAACTACCGTGCACTAACCCCCCTAGTTGCATCGAATCACGGCATCTCGATTCCCATCGACGCAAACATTTCTTCGACGCTTGCGTACTCGGTCCACGGACCACGGTCCGCATTCAGAATCGCAAGCACGGTTTCGTCCGAAAGACCGGTATCGTTCGTCGCAGCGATCCGGGCTAACAGTTCATGGTAACGTCGCATCCTTTCTACGCTTGCGCGTTTGGTACGCTTCTTAACCTTCACGATGATCGTCTCCCGCGTTACAGGATATCAGCACTGATCTGCTTCAATCGTACCGGATTGTC
Organism: Paraburkholderia sp. RL17-337-BIB-A; assembly: GCF_046025895.1. Classification (NCBI taxonomy): domain Bacteria; kingdom Pseudomonadati; phylum Pseudomonadota; class Betaproteobacteria; order Burkholderiales; family Burkholderiaceae; genus Paraburkholderia; species Paraburkholderia sp. RL17-337-BIB-A. The sequence goes on from NZ_JARESY010000001.1 coordinate 4,161,133, forward strand.
TTCAACATAACGTGCAGTCATGCCGATGGACGCATGACCCATCAATGTCGAGACAGCTTTGATGTCCACGCCTTTCTCAATCAAGGTCGTCGCAAACGTGCGCCGTCCCGAATGGCTCGATGCGCCCTGCAATCGAGCCTTCGAGTACATTCGATGGAAAAGCTGTTGCAACGTGTTGGGTGAGAATTGTCCACCCTTCTGCGAACGGAACAATGGCGCATCGAAGTTGAACAGGATGCCTTCGCCCTTTCGCCGCTCGTTTAGATAGTCTCGAACCGCATCGACAACTTTCGGATTCGTCAGGTATGCATGGCGTTGCTTATTGCCCTTGGTCATCGACCCATCGAGATTGATTTCATCGAGCAGTTTGCCGTCTGCATCGAGCACATGACGGATTCGAAGTGATGCCATCTCTTTCGCACGAAGGCCCAGGCCGAACGAGCAATAGAGCAGCGCAATATTGCGCTTCGCGTGAGCCTCTTTCTTCACCACATTGACGACGCGACGGAACTCCGATTCAGTCAGCACCTTCGCCTGACCTTCCCGCATGGATAGCCCCTAGAATGTTTATTAAGTTCGTTGATCGAGTACTTTCTAAACATTCTATCCAGCCCTCGGGCCTTCGTACCCTGGCAGGATGGCTTAGGTGTTCGGAATGTTTACCTTTTGTAATTAGTAAACATTCCGCTGATCGGGCAGGGACGGTCATTGGCATGCCAGATATGAATCAGTGGACGGGACCGCCTGACAGTCCCTGACGGCGATCTGCGCGGCTGACCTTCGATCTGCGCGTGTCCGATGGGTGTCCTGTCAGTCCTCGCGGTGCTCACTCGCGACCTCTGATACTTACCACACACAGAATTGTGTTTGCACCGCCGCTTTTCAAGTCGGCCCACGCGCGCGCCAACCTAGCCTTCGGCGAGGTCTTTGCCTGCGTTGCTCGTCACCGCGTCATCAAGCTCCACCATCAAGCTGCTCAGCTCGCGTTTCTTCGCTGGCTCAGGTGCCGCGCAGTGACGACGCCGGATTTTCAGATCGACCGTCGCGATGAGGCCGTAATCCGATAGGTCTCCATCGATCACGTTGCTGCGCCGATGCTCCGCCGCGATTGCGTCCGCAAGTCCCTTCATCAGCAGTGCCTCGACGTCCATCACGACGCTCGACCTTACACCGTGCTGAATGTGTGTTCTTAGACGGTTTAGGTATCCCGCGTCTGTTTTTACGATATCGATTTCCATTATTTGTCATCCTTAAAGATCGTACCGGTGCCAACTCGTGACCTACGATACTTACCGCAAGCTTGATTGTGTTTGCACCGACCCGCGTCTCAGGTCGGTGCAAACAGGGCTGTGCACACGCACGGCCCTACCAGCTCAGAAGGTCTTTGCGCGTCTTTTTCTTTTTGGTCAGCGCATCATCGAGCTGTGCGATCAGGCTGATGCCTCTATGTGCCTTCTCGGGACCCGATGATTTGTGACCCGAAGGTCCAACTCTCAGATCGATCGTCACTATCAGCCCATTGCCCGCCACACCACCATTCTTTGCGTCGCGACGCCAATTTTCTGCCGCAATTGCGTCTGCGAGCCCCTTCATCAAGAGCTTTTTGACGTACTTCACGCTGGTCGTCTCTGTTCCATCCAGAATATGCCGTCGCAGCTGCTGCAAGTCCTTCCAGCTCGTGTGCGTTGCGATATCAACTTGCATGTCTTCTCCTAAGGTATTGCCGGTGCCAACTCACGACCTACGATACTTACCACGCATAGGATTCTGTTTGCACCGGCTGCGCCGTCAATATTCGACTGCGACGTAGCCGCGCTTGCGTTTGCGCAGCATCGCCTCTTGCTCCTTCTTCTTGCGTTTTGCCCGCTGAGTATCGGTCTCGAACTGGAGCGTAGGTACCGATTTTTGAGCCGCCGACGACATGCGCCGATCCACTATGTTCTTCACCGTCTCCCACGAAGCCTCGTCCAGCGGGTAGATGTTCGTGGTCACGCCGTCGCGTTTCTGCCGGATCGTGTCGCCGAAACTGAGGCCCATCAGGTCGAGGATGTCGCTCAATTGCCGAGCGGCCTTCTTCGACACGTCACGCCGCACAGAGATGCCGAACAACTCCTGAATCTTACTGGCCTTGCTCTGGCAGACCTCGGCAAAGCGCCCAAGTGTTTCCTGCGACACGCGCACGTTCTGTTTGATGGGCGTTACGTCGTCCGCGATGCCCGCCGCAGACAGCAATTCATGAAGCAACAGCTTCTTCAGCGGCTCGTGCGACCGGTCCGTTGCCATGTATTGAGCGTCGTGCTCGGCCCGCGCCCGTGCCTCTAGGTGCGCCAGCGGCGTCAAATAGACTTGCATGAGCCGCACCTTCTCCCTGTATGCGCCGCGCTCATCCAGCATCACCAGATCCGGCGTTACGTTAGTGCGATAGAACACCTCGATTTCGTACCGCCGCATGGACAGCTCATCGTCCTTGCGAATCACCATGCCAGCAGAGCTACGTTCACTGAGTACGCGATACCGGTCGTGATCGATCTGAGTCGCAGCGCATAGCGCCGCATTGCGCCGTGCAACGACTGCAATCTTCGCTGCATCCATCTTTTCCTTGCCGGTCAGGACGCCACTTCCGGGCGCGGGCTTCACTGTTTCGACCTGCCAGCCGTTGCGTACACGCAGTTCATGGAGATTCTTCCGTAGCCGATTCTTCGATGCCCGCGAAACGGAAACCACATTGGCGTACACGCTCAAATAGGTCTCGTCCACTTCCAGAGTGCCATCCGGGTGAATCCGCAGCAGCGCATCGCTCAGAGCGCCGTTGTCTTTGGCCTCCTGCCGGATCACGTTCGGGTCAGTCTCGAAACTGAACTGCTGGGGCGCAACCCAGACCCGGATTGCCTTTGGGTGCCGTACACGCGCGATCTGCTGGTCGATGTCGAAGTGCGTATTCACGCGGGCTTCAAAGAAGCCGAACACGTTGTCGACAAACTGTGCGTCGTTTGGAAACGTGATGTCAATGCCGGTTCCCATCGTGGGCGACGCGATCACCACGTCATAGTTCAGAAATTCGCTCTTCACTCCGTTGATGAACTTCATCACATCCGGATCGCTAACCGTATCCGACGTGACCAGCAGAACTCGCCGAGCGTTGCCAAACTCACGACGCAGCAGTTCGTCCAGCACTTCGGCCTTGTTTTTCGAATTGGTCGTGACGTAGTGCCGTCCGCCAGCCTTCACGGTCTGAACCATTTCTTCCGTCAGTTGGCCGTCGTCCTCGTAGAAATAGACTGGGCAACGGCTCTCCCGGTACGTGTTCACGTAAAAGCGGTACGGCGTGTCCGCGTTCACCGACTGGAAAACCGCGTTGACCGTAATCTGGCCGAGGTCGGCGTCCGACATGATGACCGACTTCGCCGAGCGCAGGTAATGGAACAGCTTGAGTGCACATTCCCGACGCTTGCCGCGCATGGTATCGCCGGTAAGGTGCGAGAGCACCTGCTCGGACTCGTCGATGATCACCACGTCGTACTTGTGGAATTCCGTGTTCAGCAGCTTGCCAACGCTATCGAGGCAGACGGTATAGTGGCTGTCGGGCAACTCATTCCGCAGCTTCCCTCCCTCCCGGTAGTAATAGCACGTCAGCCCGAGCCGTTCGGCCATACTGCTGATCAGCGTCCGCCGATGGCCGAAGAGAAGGACCGATTTACCCTCGTCTTTGCAACGCTGCACGATCTTCACCAGCCACTCGGTCTTGCCGGACCCCTTCGGGCTGCGCACAAACGTCACGCCGTCGAACGGCGTCGTGTCGAGGTGAGCCAGATACTTCGACCCGAACGTGAAGTGGCTGCGATCAACCTCAGCGAGTTTCACGAAACCCTCCGGCGCACCTTCGCCGAGGTGGTCCGGGTCTTCTTCATACTCTTTGTCGGCGACAATGCCCTCGACCTGATAGAAGTCGATCACGTTGGACCGCCGCTTCATGCTCGGCGGCCAGAACGTCGCGTTACATTTTCGGCAGTGAACACCAGCGACGCCAGATTGACTGCGCACGACAAATGCACTCGCGTGTCGATCCACATGCACAGGGCAATGGACTGGCGTGTAATGCGGCAGATCAGCGACCGGCATGATCCGACCGTTCTTGAGCGACACCTGCTGATCTACTGCGAGCGAGATTTCCGAGCGCCGCGTAGCCGGGCCGCTCGCCACGGCAATCCCGTCTGCATTGCGCTTCGAGTCTGACAGCTTTTCTTCACGCCCGAGGATCAGGATCTCTTCCAGTGCCTCGTTGCTCATAACGTTGTCGAACACGATGGGGTTCGAGTCCTTCGAGCCGAAGAAGAAGTGGCACGCGTCCTTGCACGCCCCATCGCCGCCAAACTTGCGGATGATGCCAGTATAGGCCGTCCGCATTTCGGCGATGTTCGTGATGGTGCGCGGAAGCCGGAACACGATCCGGAGGCGGTGTTCGGCCTCGGTATGCGATGGTGTGGTGTACAGCATCGCCGCCTGCTGCTGGACGAAGCCATCCGTCAGCGCATCTTCGACGCGCCAGCCATTATCGATATCGACCGTGAGAATGTCGGAGCACAGGAAGTGCTTCTCGCGACGCCGACCTTGATGCTGGACGCAGAACGCGTGACCGCGATTGATGTGATCGGCCAGCTCCGAAATCGTCATCTCGACGTTCTCGAATTCGGTTGCCGTGCGCTCCCATGACTCGGTGTCGTCCTCTGCGATCTTGTTGACGACGGCGAGCAATACTGCGAGTTTGTTACGTTGGGTCATTTTTTGTACCTCTTGTTGTTGGTGTGGGTCGCCAGAGGACGACCCGCTGGTTGGTTATGGGTTGATGTTGCAGACGTTGATCACGCCGCCGAAACGATGGTCTGCCATTCCGGGCTGGCCTCGATCATGCGTTGCACACGGCCGGGCAGTTGCTCGAACACGTACATGTCGGGCTTGTCGAGGCTGAAATACATGTTGTCGTCGTTCATGGCCAGCGACGTAATGACGTTGCTCAGCGGCGGCAAAATTGCTTCGATGACGGCACGCGGCGCAACCGGGTTATCTGTGTGCTTGATGATCAACTGGCATTGCCGTCCGACCAATTCCTTGAGGTCGAAGTCATTGGCAGCGCCTTGATCGGGAAACGGACCGATCCAGCTTTCCATCTCGCGGCGCAGCCGTCCCTTTGGGTGCATCGTCGCCGAGCGCATCTCGGCGAGACTGAGCGGCCTTCCCGTTTTCGGATTGACCTGATCGAGCACGTTGAAATACTTCATCAACTTGCGGCCGATGCTCGGCTTGCCGTCGAACACGCTGGTTTGCGTGCCGAGATCGACGACACCGGTGCAGATGGCCGGATGTTGACCGGCAGTAATCAAGGGAAAGGCAGCTCGGTTATTGAATTGCGAAATTCTCATGTTTGTTTCTCCAGAATGTAGTTGTCCCGCCCGGCGCTGGACTTATTAGTCGCGTGCATAGCGATGGGCGAAGCGAATGCGCACGCCTGCCTGCTGGCAGACGTTAGCTAGGTTTTGGTGCAGGAAAGTTTTGTGTGCAAGCGCGCGATACGGCCTCACTGGCGTACTGGCGCTGTCGGGCCACCCGGGGCGCTCGCCCAAGATGTAAATGCTCAGGACAGGGGGTGTCCTGGGACGCGACGCTATCTTTAACTTTTATAGCGTAGGTTGTTTGCGTATCGCACTCAAACTCGACGCTGAGAAATGTAGCACTACCCGAATGCGCGAGTCACGTGAATTTTTTGGTCGGATAACTTGATCTCAGCTGATTCATTGACGGCTGCAGAACCGCACTACTTTGGCCGTTTGTCACGTGAATTTTTCGACCTGTGATGGCTTTGGGACAACACTCACCACCACACCTATATACATATAGTGAGCGTGTGCTGTTCCCGGCCTCAGGCCGGTCCATTCCTGCCGCTACCAAGCCGGTTCGAGCCACAGAGATAAATACTGTCGATGCTCGACCGACAACCAAACCAGGCAAAAAACGAGGAAAACTATGGACGAACTGGAACGACTACAGGCGGCAATCGCCGAACACAAGAGACGCTGGACGGAAAAGTATGGCTGGGTGCCACGCGAACAGTGTCGCTACCCGACGATGGAAGAAGAAGAGCGCCGCGAGGTTGAGGCCGAATGGACGCGCGAAGCTAACGCATGCATTCGGATGATCATCGCGAACGCTCAATGCAATGACGATGATGATGATGCCGCTACGTTAACGAATTGAAAGGCAATCCGACGCCACGTGAAATGATCGCGTCCGTCCCTGATCGACCCACTTCAGCCCTCCGATCCGCCGTGACGTCAACGGCAGCTTTCCAGGTTCAACGGTCATTCGTGCAGTCATGTCGGCCGGCACTTGCTCGGCCGGCCGGAGCGGTCATCTGCGATCCGTCCGCGGCTATTGTGACTCAGCGTTCGCTTGTGGGATGTGCAAGTGGGTGGAAGACGGTAGAGATACCGATCTGACGTCGGCGCCTGATCTTAACATTCAGGGCTTTCGCACCACATTCAGCAGCGGCTCGCCGCGCGCTAGGCTGGTAAGGTTTTTGCCTATAACCGCATAGCGCCGGTACGGCAGGTCGGTCGTCCACGCCGATGAATGCGGTGTCGCGATCACGTTGGGCAGGGTGTGGAACGGTCGGTTCGATGGCGCGACAGTTTCAGTTTCGTTGGCCGGATAACGATACCACACGTCCAGCACCGCGCCGCCGATTCGCTGCTCGCTTAGCGCGGCGTAGAGCGCCTGCTCGTTGGCGATCTCCGCACGCGACACGTTGATGAGCACCGCGCTGCGCTTCATCCGCGCGAATGCATCGGCATCGAACAGGTCACGGGTTTCGGCAGTCAGTGGGCAAGTGATGCCAATGAAATCGGCCTGCGCCAATAACTCGGGAAATTCGTCCGGCGCGAGCAGGCGATCCACCACGCCCTCGATCGCACTGGCATATTTGTCTACTGCGAGCACTTGCATGCCGAAAGCACGCGCAAGCCGCGCAACCGCGCGGCCTATACGCCCTAGGCCGACAAGCCCGAAGACTTTGCCGTAGAGTTCGCCATGCGGGCGCCGCTGCCGGTAGATCTCCGACCAGCGCTCGGCGGTGAACTCGCTGCTCAGACTGCGCAGGCGCACCTGCCACTCGAGCATCGCCAGCATTACGAATTCCGCGATCGGGATTTCATGCTCGAACACATTGCAGACGACACACTCGGGCGGCAGGCTTTCCATCTCGATGCCGTCTAGCCCGGCGCCCGGGACATGCAGCATGCGAAACCGCGGCAGCGCCGTGCCGCGCCGTGACAAACGCAGCGATACCACACAATCCTGCGGGCCGATCTGTGCATCGTAGGCCGCGCTATACGCTGCTTCGCGCGGCAGCGGCACCAGTTCGAACTCGGACGGCACGTGCGGCGCGAGCTTATCGATATGGTTGGCGGCTTCGCCGATCATGAAGACTTTCATCTGCTTGTTTCCTTAATAGCCGTGCCGTCGACACAGCCGTTCTAGTTGATGAATCCGGTGGAAAGCCACGGCACCGCTGCGATCACGATCACGCCGGCAAGCAAGGCGAGCATATAACTGACGATGGAACGCATACCGGCATCCGGCGAGGCGCGGCCGATCGCCGATGCAACGTAGTAGCCGACCCCGAACGGGGGCGTAAACAGGCCGATGCCCATCGCAAGGATCACGACCATCGAGTAATGCACTTCATTGATGCCCAGGTGCTTGGCGATCGGGAACAGCAGCGGGCCGAGCAGCACGATGGCGGGCACCCCTTCCAGTACGCTGCCCAGCACGATGAACATCACGATCGAGACAGCCATGAAGCTGACCGAACCGCCCGGCAGCGCCGCCATCGCGGTGGCCAGATCGTCGGAAAACCCCGAACGCGTCAAGCACCAGGCCATCCCGGTGGCGCAGCCGATAATCAGCAGGATTGCGCCGGACAAGGCGGCGGTGTCGACCAGCATCGGCACGATGCGAGACCGATCGAAGCAGCGGTAGATCAGCAGGCCGACGATCAGCGTGTAGACGATGCCGACGGTGGACACCTCGGTCGCGGTGGCAATGCCCCGGACAACCGCGTAGCGGATCACGAACGGGAGCACTAGGGCTGGAACCGCGATCCACAGCGAACGCAGGATTTCGCGACGGCTCGGCCGCACCAAATGCGACAGGTCTTCGCGGCGGTAGCGCAGCCACACCACGCAGCAAAGCGCTGCCGCGAGCAACAGACTGGGTAGCAACCCGCCGGTGAACAGCGCGGCAATTGACACGCCTGTGACCGAACCTACCGTGATCAGCACGATGCTGGGCGGAATCGTTTCGGTTTGCGCCGCGGTGGCGGCCAGCAACGCGACCAGGTCGCCCTCCTTGGCGCCGCGCTTCTTCATTTCAGGAAACAGCGCCGGAGCGACTGCTGCCATGTCGGCCGCTTTGGCGCCCGAGATACCCGATACCAGGTACATCGCGCCGACCAGCACATAGGCCAAGCCACCGCGGCGATACCCGATCAGATTGGCCAGGAACGTCACCATGCGCTGCGCCATGCCGGTCATTTCGATCAGCAGGCCAAGGAATACAAACAGCGGCACCGCCAGCAGGATCAGGTGCGACATGCCTTCGTCCATGCGGCCCACCAACACGGTGAGCGGCACGTGCGTGGTCAGGGTGAGGTAGCCGAAGGTGGCCAGCCCGAACGAGAACGCAATCGGTATGCCGGCAAACACCGTGCAGATCACCACGCCGAAGAAGAAGATCAGTAGGTTGATCTTGCCGAGGTTGGCCAACAAGGGCTGCAGCAGGTAGAACGCGGCAGCGACCAGCACCAGCATTACCAGCGCTGCAGCAGCCACCCGCGGGTTGCCGGTGCGCAGCAGCCGCAGCACGCTGGCGCAAACCATCAGCACCACGCCCACCGGCAGCGCGGCGGCGCGCCATGTACCCGATAGTTCGAGCGCGGGCGTGATGAACTCGCCTTGGCGCACCGCGAAGTTAAGGGAGGGCGCCAGCAGCAGCGCCATGAACAGCAGCGCTGCGCCGATCGCAATCAGCTCGAGAAAAGCACGCAGCGACGGCGACGCCCGCGCCACTAGAGCGGTCATGCGCATATGCTCGCCGCGCTGCAGCGCTATCACCGAGCCGAGCATCGCCAGCCACAAAAACAAGATGGACGCGACCTCGTCGGTCCAGGTCAGCGGCATTTGCAGCACGTAGCGCGCCGTCATGCCGGTGAACAGAATCACGACTTCGGCCACCACTAGCGCCGCCACCGGGTATTCGACCAATCGGCCGAGCCACACTTCAAGCCTGCATATGCCGCGTGCGAACTGGCTGTGGCCGTCCTGGTTCTCAGTTGGGCGCACCAAGCCGCCGTGCGGTCTCTGTTCGATCGATAGCGATTTCATGTAAGCCTCCCCACCGACGCTTCCAGCACACCCCAGGCCTCGGGCCCGAACTTATTCTTCCAGTCGGTATAAAAGCCTGCCTTTTGCAGCATCGCGCGAAAGGGCGCGGGATCGGCTTGATTGATCTTGAGCCCTTTTTTCTGCAATCCGTCGCGCAGCGCAGTGTTTTGCGCGGCGATATCGCCGCGCTGTTGCAGCGCAGCGGCGTTGAAGGCGCGGCTCACGATGGTACGCAGATCGGGTGTGAGCGATTCCCATGAGTCGCCGTTCACGACGATCCAGCAGCCGTCCCAGATATGGTTGGTCAGGGAACAGTATTTTTGCACCTCATAGAACTTGGCCGTGTCGGACACGATCAGCGGGTTTTCCTGGCCGTCCACCACGCGGGTCTGCAAGGCGGTGTATACCTCGGCCAAGTTGATGCTGGTGGGCGAGGCGTTCAGGGCTTTGAACAGCGACACGTACAGCGGGCTGATCGGCACGCGGATCTTGAGGTTCGCGAAGTCGGCCGGGTTCGCGATGGCCCGCGTGCTGGTCGTGGTCTCGCGAAAACCGTTGTCCCAGACCCGGTCGAGTGCGTGCAGACCGGACTTTTGGAACGCATTGCGTACGTACGCACCAAGCTTACCGTCCATCGCCGGCCACACAGTGCTGTAGTCGGCGAAGGCAAAACCGATGCCGCTGAGCGCCGCGTTGGGCACGAGCGTCGACAGGATTACCCCGCCTGTGCTGAACATGTCGATGCCACCGGAGTGCACCTGCGAGAGCAGATCGTTATCGCCGCCGAGCTGGCTATTGGGGAACACGCTGATGTCCACCCGCCCGCCGCTCTCCTGCTTGATGCGAGCAGCGGCCTGGAGCGCACGTACGTGCAGTGGATGGCTGGCCGGAAAGCCGTGACCGAATTTCCAGCTGAACTCTGCGGCAGAGGCCGGCAACGCGACCGCACTCAGCGCGAGCGAACCGAGCGTCTGGACGAAAGTTCTACGGGACATGCTCATACTGTGCTCCTCCTGGAGTAACGCTTCTGTTGCGGCCGCCGGCTGTACCGGGACGGTCTATTGTTCTGCGCGAGACGTTGCGTGGCCTGCGGTCGGCAGGCGCGCCGCAGCGCGTCCGGGCGGCACGGACCACACAAGACACCGGCCGTACGCGAGGCAGACGTCACCTTACACTGGCCGCGCCCCGGCCCATGCCGCGTCGAGAATCCCACGCACGGCAGCCAGCGTGACCGGTCCGGGGTTCATGCCGTCGTCGGTATCGACAGTAATTTGCGCGGCCTCATCCAGTTGATCCTGCTTCAGGCCGGCACGGCCCAGGCCCATCTCTACGCCGAGCTTGCCGGCAAGATCATAAATCGCGCCACCCAAGTCGTCGGTGCCCATAGCTGCGGCGACCGGTCCAAGGTGGCCGTTCGCGTAACGGCTGTTATACGCCGCCACATATGGCAGCACCAGCGCGTGGGAGGTTCCGTGCGGCACGCCGAAGCTGCCGCCGAGCACGTGCGCCAAGCCGTGTTGTAGCGCAAAACCTCCGGTCAGGGCGACCCCACCGAGGTATGCGCCATAGAGCATTTCGGTGCGGGCCTTGAGGTCGTCGGGCTGCGCCATGACCCGCGGCGCGGCAGCCGCAATCACGCGTGCCCCTTCAGCCGCGGCGAGTCGCACCATCGGGCTGACAGTAGGCACGTACACCGCGTCGACGCAATGGGCCAGCCCGTTGAGTGCGCTTGCTGCACTCACATCCAACGGCAGGCTCACACTCAGGGACGGGTCGTACACGATGGTGCTAGCCAGCATCTTCAGGCTGGTGTGCATGCGCTTCACGCCATCGATGGTGATGCCGCAAAACCCCGTCACCTCGGAACCGGAGTAAGTAGTGGGTACCGCCACGATAGGCAGGCCCAGTTCCAGCGAAATCGCCTTGCCCAACCCGATCGCAGCCCCGCCACCTATGCTGACGATGCAGTCCGCACCGCGCGCCTTCACTTCTTCGCGTGCGGTACGCGCGAGCTCGATGGGCACCTGCGACACCGCTTGCGCCAATAGCCCGACGCAGCGTTCGCCAATCAGTCCGCCGACCCGGTCGCCCAGCGCGCTGCGTCCCGGCGTGGTTACCAGCACCGCACGGCGCGCGCCCAGGCGCTCGACCTCCGCAGCAATGCCCTCCAGCGCGCCAACGCCGAATACGACGCGTGGCGGCGTAGCGTTATAGATGTCTCCTGGGCACGCAAAATTTCTCATATCGCTTCCTGTCACGTAATGTCTCCGATTCCGAGCTGCACTGAAGCTAGCCTGTGCCTACCAGTCGACCACCGTGCCGTCCTCCAGCACTGCACCGCGGGTATGCATCACCTCTTCCTTGAAGGGGTGCTTGGCAGCTTCCCGTTCATTGATTTCAACCCCCAAGCCCGGACCGTACGGCACTTCCCAGTAACTGCCGACGCGCCGCATCGGGCTTTGGACCACGTCGTCGTACCAGGGCACGGCACCACTCATCTCTTCTTGGATCAGGAAGTTCGGCGTCGATACGTCGTAATGCAACGCCGCAGCGCCAGCGATCGGTCCGTTCGGGTTGTGCGGCGCGATGCCAATCAGTTCGGCTTCGGCCACCGCCGCGATACGCTTGCCTTCAAGCAAGCCGCCGGTATGGTTCAAGTCGGGTTGGGCGACATGCACTGCCTTGGAGGTCAGTACTGGCATGAACTCATTGAGCCCGACCAGCCGCTCGCCCGAGGCGATCGGGCATTGCGCACGCGCGGCAATCTGGCGCAGCGCCTCGGTGTCGCCTGGCAGTACCGGTTCCTCGCAGAACATCGGCCGGTACGGTGCAAGTTCCTCGATGAAGCTCATGGCCGCGGCGATCGACGCGGGCCGGCCATGGAAGTCGATCATGATGTCGACGTTGTCGCCCACGGCTGAGCGCAGGGTGTTCATCAAGCGGCCGACATGTTTGCGGGCAGGAATCGAGGCGACGTGGTTCCCGTATGGAATGAACACGACCTTCAGCGCGGTGTAGCCTTTTTCCACGACCTGCAGTGCGCTGTCGCGCAGTTTGCCGTGGTCGAAGGTTTCGTACACCGCCTTCATATCGCCCAAGCCCAGATGTGTGTACAGCCGCACCTTGTCGCGCACCTTGCCGCCCAGCAGACGCCAGACGGGCACGTTCATGCTCTTGGCAAAAATGTCCCACAGCGCATGCTCGATGCCGCTAATGGCGGTAGCGCCGATAATGCCGAGCTTGTAGTAGCTATGCTTGTTCATAGTGCGCACGCAATGCTCGATGTCGCGCGGGTCGAGGCCTAGCAGAAGCGGCTCGAAATCTTGAACGGCACCGGTCACAGCGCGAGTCTTCCAGTTCAAGCTTGCCTCGCCCCACCCGTACAAGCCGTCCTGATTGGTGAGCACCTTGACGAAGATCCAATTGCGCATCTCCGCGTTGACGACCATTGTGCGAACCCCAACGATCTTAAGTGCCGACCCATCGTCGGCGGGCCTGCTTTGATATTGCTCCATCGGTGTCTCCATGAGCTGTTGGATGTGGCTCCCGATGGCAACGTTACATTTGATCCGGTAAGAAGCGCCAATATTTCTTTTATCTTGATTGAAAACTCTTTCTTATCACTGGCTCGCAAATCGGAGGATGCGAAAACACCGGGCGACGGTACGTAGATGTGCGCGAGAGGCTTATCTGCAAGGGCTTCCCGGGAACTGCGCGAACTGCGCTGGTGCTGTATGCGGAGCCGCCTGCGTTGAATTCGAGGCCGTGCGTGCTGCAAGCGCTTGCGGGTTTGTCCCTAGCGTCTATCGCACGGTCTTTCCTACCGCTGCGGCTGCGTCGAGGAACACCTGTACGGCGGGCGAGGTGTCATCGGCATGATGAGCCACGCCCAGCGACAGGTAAGGTGTCGGACCTTCCAGCTTACGGTAGGTCGCGCCGGGGCGCACCAGTCGCTGAAATTCTGAGGCGATAAAACCGATCCCCAAGTTGGCGGCGGCCAACGCGATGATCGATTGTGCCGGCGACGCTTCGAGGATCACCTTAGGACTGAAGCCGGCTTCCTGGCACAGGCTAATGATGCGGTCGTAGAGCTGCGGCCCGACCTTGCGGGGAAAAATGATGAACTGCTCGCCAGCCAGGTCGCGCAACGTCAGAGTCTTGCGTTTGGCCAGCGGATTACTCTCTGAAAGCACGATATTGAAGGCTGTGGTAGCGATGGTGCGGCACGCCAGAGACGGATCGTCCAACGGCGGGTGACCGATGCCAAGCTGGATGGTACCCGCCCGAAGTGCATCTTCCTGTTCGGCGGTGGTCATCTCGTGGACGATGACGCCGACTTCGGGCAGGCGCTGCGCGAAGATTCGCAGAATCTCGGGAAATACGATGTACAGCGCCGTCGCGGTCAGGCCGATCGCCAACTGACCGATCTCGCCCTTATCGGTGCGACGCGTGAGCTCCATCGCTTGATCCATGTCGCGCAGCAGCTTGCGAGTCTGTAGGAGAAATACTTCTCCCGAGCGGGTAAGAGAAACTTGTCGCTTGTTGCGGTACACCAGTTGCACTTGCAGGTACGCCTCGAGCATGCGCAACTGCTGGCTCAATGCCGGTTGGGTCATGTGGCAGCGCGCGGCAGCGCGATGAAAGTGCAATTCTTCCGCGAGTGCAAGGAAGCACTCTAGTCGTCGACGATCCATGCCCTATCCCATCATCGTGCATCGGTCCCTGCAAGCCGCTTTGCCCGCCGCCCCTTGAAGGTCAGCTTGATAAGCGAAAGTTATTACCACGGATGATAGCAGGTGGTTTTGGGATCGTTGCACGTTCGCGAGCGTAATAGAGCCGGCCTTTCGGTTTGGTATGCAATGCCGTCCGCGGAACGGTGCAGCATCGCTGAATTGTCTCAGCCCATTCTCTGCCTTAGCGCACCGCGCACAAATGGGTAAAGCGCTCCCATTGGAGTGATTCGCGTCAGGCAAGAAGGCCACGCGCGACACCGCGAATTTCTTTCGCGAATGCTCCGCGATGATTGAGTTTACGCTCACTCGTCAATGGCCGACGACGTGCCGGACAGAATCGGCACGCGAAGGTCTGTTAGCTGGGCGAAGCCGACGTTCGAATGTCGTGCGAGAGCGCGGGCCAACGACCGTAGGTGGCCGGTCACTGACTCATCCAAACCTCATGCACCGCCCGAACCTCGCAAAGTCGCGATCGGCAGCACGCGACCCACATGAGACATTCGGCTATCTACAGAGAGGTCGTTCGGCAGCGCAGCAGGTCGCCAACTCCTACGGGCACCCACAAATGTAGCAGCGTTATCGCCTACGTATGAGGGTAGCCATAACCGTCGAGTTAGACAACAATCAATACGAAATGAACGAACATAAAGCGGAGTAGTTTTCAGCCAAGACAAGCGACTATGCGCGCCGGGTCACTCAATGAGAAAAAGGTATGAAAACTGATTGATTGGAAAAACTTAAATAATCCGGAAAATGGCGATGATGCACGTGGCCATTGTTAATGGAGACACCGCAAGCATTTGTTAAGCTAACAGCGTCTTCTTTGGAGGGTTCACCGGGACGCTCCCATAATGGAGAACATCATGAATGCTGAATCGAACGAACGAAGCGCCAAGTTGTCCGACCAAGATTCAGAGACGGCAAAGCGTCTCTACGTTGAGGCAAATAAGGCGCTTGAGGAATTGGCACAGATAGTCGCAAGAACGTTGGGTGCCACTTTGAGCAAGGATCATGAGGTCATGCTTATACCCGAGAGCCATAGATCGCGCGGCGCGGAGCCTATGGTGAGACCAATAGTATTCAGAGGGACAGAAATATCCTGTGACCACGGAATATGTTATTGCTTCGACTACGATACGCATATGGGCGGTCTCTGCTGAGAAAATAATCGGTTTTGCAAAATCCAGGGTGCGGTGCTCGCGAGCGTTCAAGCATCGTGACTACGGAATCCCGGAAACATGGTCAGACTATTTTCTGAGGCCAGACTAGGGATTGCGTAGGGCCGATACCCGTTGTTTTAAGTGGGAGAGTGCGACATGTGATTCAGTAGGGCCGCTCCAGTCTGTTTCAAATGACCTCCGTAAAAGTAGAATAACTCGCTAACCTTAACGGTGACCTTCAAATGGAGCGCCGCTGTTGCCCACGTATGTGGGTAACCATAACATTCAGACGAGAGAATAATTAATATGAAATGAAGGTGGGCGTAATTTCGGGGATGTTCAGATGGCGCCAGCGTATCAGATATAAACGCCAGCTAGAAATGAAATCGATCGTGCCAACTCGCCGAGTGGGATGATATGCACTAAAAAGATTGTGGTTATATTTCAGAAAATCGACGACTTCAATAGGGAGAACCTTCGCCCTGACCCTGATTCGACGACGTACAACTTTGTCGAAAATAGATTCGATGATCGGCTTTCGAACTCATTTTTTTAAGTTTAGATCGACGAAAACACCTACTTGCGGCACGTCATAATCTACGCGTTCGCAATATTGTCAACGATTGCACCGGCGATGTCGAACGGCCGCTTGTGGCCGAACAGCGACGAATCGACGATTGTTCACCCGGCTGTCGGCGCAGCGTATCGAACCGCCAAAGGGAATCAATCTGCGACGCGTTATTTCTTTCGTTCAGGCCGTCCGAACAAACGGCCCGTCTGATCGCCCGGTCTAACCCGACGCCCATCCGATTCGTACGTGTTCTTCGAAGGCGAACTGTAGAATCTGAGCCGCCGACGTTGCGAATCGTATGCGACAGTGCTTCCGTTGCTGGTCTTTTCTTCGAAGCCGATGATGCGGCCCATCCCGTCACGCACAGGTTTCGTTGCCATGTAACTCTCCCTTGTAGTGAAACTGTAGGAAAATTCTATCGAGCCTACAGGGTATGGGCGCGGAATTTTGCGGCTCTGGACGTGGCGGCGATAACACACTGCAAACAACAGTTAATACCTAGAGGGCGCGTGTTGACACCGGCAGGTCAAGCGCGGTCTTAGGCCTTTCCCTGCGATTTCTGTGCAAACTCCGTCAGCTTCTCCACCATCGCGACAATCGCGCCGACGGGCTCAGCAGGAGCGGCCAGACCTTGCCCGCTTTCAACGGACTGGAGATGCACTACCTCCGGATTTTCGAGGTCAGGCCGAATCATCCGGACGGCATCGCTTCGCGAGATCATCGTGAAAAATCGCTCGCTGACCTTTGGCGTCAGACGCAAGTTCGCCGCAATGTGCGTGTTCGCTTCATCCTCACTGGCACCGTTGGCGATCATGCGCGCCCGGAACTTATCGATGAGATACGGCTTGTCGATATATCCGCCAGGATACATGGCGATTCGAACGATGAGCCGCTTGATATGCTGGCTCAACCGCGCTCGCACATCGTATAGCTCGTCACCTTCCAGTTCGCTGATCCGCTGTAGCAACTCGTCAATCGATGCGCGAACCGCCGTTACGTCAACCGTCGCATTCGCGCGGAGATCATATTTCTGTCGCGTCTCTTCCAGTTCGGCACCGAGCTGCATACGGTCCTGTTCCAATTGGTCCATACGCGCCTGCAACTGCGGGAATTTTGAGCCGCCAGATTCAATGGCTTCGAGAATGTTCGCCTGCTTCTGCTCGTTGTCAGTCATTGACGATTCGAGCACCGCGATGCGCGCGCTCAGTGCAGCGAGTTCCGACTTGACTGTATCGCGGGTCTGGAGGAATGCATCGAAATCCAGCCCCTTGCAGTACGTGAGAACACTACGTTCGAATTGAGGATATTCCCACGGCACATAGTGGCAACCGTTTCCCGCTTTCGCTCGCGCGCAGACCAACAACTTTGCACGTGGCCCGCTGTGCCCTTTGTTCACATACACCATTGATCCGTTGCAGTAACCGCAGCGGAGGATGCCAGAGAACAGATTCGACAAGGTCTGCCCTTTCCGACCGGCGCTATTCGTTCGGCGCGATTGCCGAGCCGTCTTCGCAAGAACGAAGTCTTCGTCCGAGACGATTCGCGGAAAGTAGTCGGGAGCCGGATCGCCCTCGGGAATACGCTTGCCATTGACGAGCGTATGCGGCTGAAATTCGCCAAGGACTGCCCGGTTATCGAGGATCTTTTTGATGTACGACGCGTGCCACTGGTTTGCTGAACGTGTCCCGAGCGTGGGAATCTCTTGCTGGTTCAGTCGCCGCGCGATGGTTTCCGAACCGATCCCGTCTCTCGACCACTCGAACATGCGCTGAACAAGCTCCACGCGATCCGGTACGAGCGAGTAGGCTGTCCTATCCTCATTTAGTTTCAGCCACCTTGGAGCCATTTCGGTCAGTTTCGTGTCACCGATTCTGCCACGCTTCGCCTTCCATGCCTCTTTCAAACGCCGACTTTTTGTTAGCGATTCTTCATGGGCGCGGGACATGACAACAATCGAAATGATCAGTTCGGTGAATTGCTCGTTGATCTTTTCCTTGCTGTACTCCCTGCCGTCCGCCAATGTCACCAGTCGAATTCCACGATTGATGATCGACATGAAGACTTCGAGCGCATCGGTGACTCTCGCTCGCGAGAGCCGGTCGAGCGACTCTACAAGCAGATACGATCCCGGCTCGACAGCACCCGAATCGATGGCACGGAGAAAAGCACCGAGTTCGCCGTTTCTGATGTTCGACTTGTCGAAAGCTGACACGCCGAGATCGCGGTACGTCAGGCTTTCATCAAGCGTCAGCCCATGAGCCTCGGCATATTTCTGTGAAAGTTCTGTCTGCCTGCGAGATGAATCGCCCTTCTGCTGCTCAGGCGTAGAAAAGCGGATGTACGAGTAAGCCTTCGGGGTTGGGGTAGGAGGCACGGCATGGATAGTGGAAACAGGGAGGGCTAATCTATCACAAGGCCATATGTCATAGCCGCCCGGCTGGGCTTAATTGGCCAACTGGGTTTATTTGGCCTCACATCCTTGCTGATCGGGCCGCCTGGCGCGGGCAAATCGATGCTCGCCGCCCGCCTGCCTGGCCTCCTCCCACCCATGACCGATGACGAAGCGCTCAGCTCGGCCGCCTTGCTGTCCGCCAGCCGGGCCGGCTTTACGCCGTCGCAATGGCGGCAACGGCCGTTTCGCGCGCCGCATCATTCGTCGAGCGCACCGGCGCTGGTCGGCGGGCGCAATCCGCCGCAACCCGGCGAAATCACCTTGGCGCATCTGGGTGTGCTGTTTCTGGTTATATTCAAATCTTCTTTTTACTAGCCGCAACGTAAAATTTCGGCTCTGGTGTGGTAGCTTAGAGCTTATGGAGACTCTAAATTTTTAACCATGCAACGTAGTTTCAGAGTGTTTGGTTCCCCTCCGGACGGCGAGTTTGCTCGGCGCTTCCCTGCTCTCGCGCACCTCCCTTGCATCTTCGACAGCCGCCCTGGCTACCACCGGCTTGGGAACGCTTACCTAGTAGACAGAGGGCTCAACCTATGGAAGCCAACAGGCAGCCGCTCGAACCGCATTCCTACTGACCAAACTATGTTTGACTATGCGGAATGGCTTGCAAACTTTCTCGAATGGGCGGAGCGGCGAAACGTTGCGCTCGACACCTGTGGTTATGCAACCGACGTAGCTGGGAAATATCAAAGCGAAATGCTCAATGGAGAGTGGTCCAAAGACGGGGCTCCGAAGAAGGCATCAACAGTTAACGCGCGCGTCCAACAAGCCTGTGATTTTTTGAACTGGATGGTAAGTCGAGGATTTCGGAAGTCATTTGAAGTGCCTTACGAATCGTCATCCCTGCCTTTCGAAGCAGAGCCATCAACCGCTCGCACGCAGAAACGAAGTAGCCGGGCAAGAAGAGGCCGAGTCCGAACCCCGGTGACCGCTTTAAATATGCCCAGTAGCGCGGCAGTTCGCGAGTGGCTTCAGAGAATCCACGACATCTCGGGACCTATCTCATATTTGATGTGTGAGACCGTCGTTCGAACGGCCATGCGGAGGGAGGAGGTCGTCTGCCTACGCGTCGACACATTGCCCGAGAATCCCGCGGACTGGCACATAACGAATCCAGACGCGCCGGAGAGTGCGCAGCTCGTGCGAATTTTGATTAAGTTTGGAACGAAAGGGCCAAGCTATGGAAGGGACCACGGCGACAAAATCGGGCCTGAAGACCCCATCCTCATACCTCTTGGTTTGGCCAAAAAGTGGCATGAGTACCGCAACGGTCACCGTCTAAAAGCCTTTAAGAATTGGATGGCCGGGGTCAAAGGTGCCGAAGCACGCCGGAAACGTGCAGCTGACGCGGTCCATCTTTTCCTTCACGAAGCCGACGGCGAGCGTTTCTCGGGGAAGCAGTTCTACGACCTGTGGGTTTCAGTCGAACTGCCGTGCCGTGGTTGGTCCCCGCATAAAGGTCGGCATTGGTGGGCGTGCGTGGTGCTCTGGCGAGAAATCAACAAGAACTTCAGTCCGGTGAGCAATGAAACGCCGGTGGTCCTACTAACGGCAACTGCACAGAGCATATTGAAACTGCAAATTCAACCACAGCTCCGACACAGCAGTACCTCCACAACCGAGACCTATATCAACTGGATTGTTCAAATGGTTGGGCATTCCGTAAATCTTGAAGAAGACACGGACTTTTAAGAGTCTGCATCGAAACCGAAGAAGACGATGAGCATCCGCGCTAACACGAATACGAAAGACCGCAAAAAAAAGGGCAGCAATCGTAATGTTGCGAACGCGGACATCGTTGTTCCTACTGAAAGGAACGCCCTTCAATTTTGGACCGCACACCCCGACAAACCTTGCTTCGTCGATTTGACCAGCTTCGAGATTGGCAAATTTTCGAAAAACGGCTCAGGGGTTGGCTCGTATACCGGCAGGCCAGGTTTGATTGAAGAGTTAGCGCCAGCCATAGTCGACCATTTGTCGCCCCTAGCCGCGAAATCTGTAGACCAACATCTGAACGCGATACGCGCGTGGTGGCGCCTGTTTGATGCTGTAGAAGGGAAGGCTCCCGACCTGCCAAAGCTCACCTCCGTTTCTCAACTCACTGAGCTTCATCGGCAAAGAGCATATGACCAAGGTATGGACAGGCTCATCTTCGGCAACTTCCTGATTGTAGTCAACAAAACCCGCGCAGCGCTTGGACTCAAACCGCTCTACTGGCAGCGTCCTCGACCGCGTACGCCCACACGCCATCTGCCGCCTCAATGGCAGACCGACTTGGTGCGCCATAAACTCAAGCATGCTTGGCTCGCAACTGTGGACAGGTGGGACACGGCCGAAGCGCTTTTAGTGAAGCGGAAGCCGTTGGTAAGCAAAATGGACGACGCTGCGATGTATGCGGAACAGAGTCGCCTGCTCAAATCTTACCGACGCCTCGAGACGACGATTAAGCGGACTGGCGATGCGCGCCCGACCGTCGAAGCCTTGTTCGGTAAAAATTCGAAAGACGATTTTTACGACGAATTCAAGCAAGGCGAAATGCTCCGAAGTCGATACCCGGATTCTCAGGACATCCGCGTTGCATTTCACCTGTGCCTGGCAATCACCGGTTGGAATCCGGCCACGCTCATCGACCTTGACGTAGACGACGAATTCGTCGAGCCGCATCCGAAAGACCCTTCGCGTTACATACTTCGTGCGCGGAAAGATAGAGCACGAGGGAAAGAGCAAGTCTACGAAGGGCTCATCAAAACCCGCTTCGGTCCGGGATTCATTCTCCGCCGCTTAATTGCCCAAACGGCTCCTCTGCGAAAGAAGCTGAAAAGCACATTAGACGAGCTTTTACTGGAACAACAGCATGCTCATGAACCGACCAA
This sequence comes from Paraburkholderia sp. RL17-337-BIB-A, assembly GCF_046025895.1. Classification (NCBI taxonomy): domain Bacteria; kingdom Pseudomonadati; phylum Pseudomonadota; class Betaproteobacteria; order Burkholderiales; family Burkholderiaceae; genus Paraburkholderia; species Paraburkholderia sp. RL17-337-BIB-A. The sequence continues at coordinate 4,182,356 of NZ_JARESY010000001.1, forward strand.
GGAAAGCCGAATTGCGCTTGAAAAACGTATAGATACCCTGAAAAAAAGCATCCGTTCTCCTTGGCTCTACTTTACCGGGTCTGGAAATGAAGATGGCATCACCTCACTGGCCGATGTTTCGTACGCAAGACACGATTTTCTCGAGAAATTCATCGCAGAAGTCAATCAACATCAAGCACCAGACAGACAAGTAGAAGTGTTCAAGGCAACGGACTTTCGTGACGCTTATGCTGCGCGCGTCTATCACGCCAGCGGAGGCTCCATTCTGGCCGTAATGAAAGCACTCAACCATAGCAGGCTGAGTTCGACACAAGACTACCTCAACAATACTCTACTTCGTGAAGAGCATCGGGTCTTATATTCGACTTTCAGTAACAGCCTATGGCACGACATCAGAGTCAATAGAAGAGTCGACCCTACCGTGTTAGCAGCGTGGTCGCGCCATGGCGCGGTCAGCCCGCAGAACGAAGAGCGACTCGCGCTGTATCGCAAGCTACTGCGAAGTCGAATAGGCACTGGATGCAAGGACCCTCATAATCCACCCAAGCATATCGCTCCAAACTTCGTCGCCGATGGGAAGAAAATGTGCTCGGTGCATCGCTGCATGCTATGTCTTGAAAAAGCGGTCCTCTTTCCGGATAGCCTGCAGGGATTATGCAAGCGCCTAGCAGAACTCCGCTATCTACGCGCCAACATGAGCGTCATCTCATTCAGCCAATCATCGTTCGGTGAAGAAATGGAGAACATCGAGCTTGCACTCCTCGGTTTTGACCCATGGCTTGCAAACGAGACCGTCCGCGATTGGGAACGTAAAATTGCGGAAGGTTCGCATCGTGTGGTGGAGTTCGACGGGGCCGAGGAGTGACTATGACCAAAACTCAAGCAGACGCGCTCAAGCTTAGGCCTCCAAGAAAAACGTCTACCGAAAATTCACACCCAGAAATCGAGGAATCCAGTAATCGTGCGCGGTTGGCGTTCTCGGTAGAGACACTATGGAAGCTGAAACGCGAGGACGTCGTTTCAGTTCAGTCCATCTTGCAACATGGTCGGCATTTCGGGCTCTGGGAGACACCAGCTGAGTGGCTCGCACCTGGTTCGTCGAAAAATCACGTTGACCTTCGCGACCGCATCTGGAACTTCTTGCCAGTGCCCCTTCGCATTCGTCCTGACGGGTTGATGGACTCCCTGCTTGACTACGGAGCTCTTGTCGCAACCCGCTATTTGACACTGCTTCGAATGGGTCCATCTGGCAAAGGGCGCGATGGGTACCGCGCACTCGGTCCGTCCACCGTCAAGTCAATCGCATACTCCTACGTCACGCATATCATCTCGCTTGCGGTCGCCAAGCACTATCGCAAAATAATCAACCTCAACGGCAGCATTGCTCCTGATCTGGTCTCCCCATCATCCAAGATACTCTCCCGTCTTACCCGTGACGACCTCGCTAACCTCACGTCTGGCGCGGTTAAGGGCATTATGAAGGAGTGGTATCGCATGGCAATGTTAGCTGCCATGGGGTACTGGGACGACGTTCCGAAATTTGAGGAAAAATCTCGCGCGAAGGCTATCGCCGGCGCAAAGAAGGAGAACCCGCGACCTACTCCCCGCGACCCGCATCTTCCTTTGCCGGACGAGTACGTCGCGCAAATGGGTGCAAACGCACTCTGGCTTACGCTCGACCTGGGGCCAAACCTCCTTTCAATATGTGAGTTGATAGGCCCCGAGTGGAGAAACGCAGCCAGGGTGGGTATCGGTCCGGCAACCGTTGGTAAAGAACGAAGTAGATTCGTCAGAGCGTTCCTTAGAAATTTTGAATGGCGCGACCGGGATGGTCGAATCATAGAAACCCCTCCTTTCGTTCTCCGGCTTCCGACAAGGAAAGGCTTCGGCGCCAAGAATGACGTCAGTGACAAAGGACTTCGATGGCCTCCCAAGAACTTCCAGGACCTCACAGGCTTGTTCGGGTGTCTTCAAAACGCCCACATGTTTGTGGCGTTGCTAAGTCTTGCGCCGAGGCGCTCTGAGATTTTGGGACTCGAAAGGTCTTGTGTCCAGTATGCGATTGATGGCCATGCTTATGCTAACGGTCTGACGTACAAGCTGGTCGAATTGCATGAAGGAGAATATCGCGATTGGTTATTGCCTGAGGTAGCCCGGATAGCTATCGAGCAGCAAGCTCGACTAATCGCGCTTTTAGAATATTTAGGGCCGCTTAAGCCGGGGAAAACGACGAAAAAGGGTAACGAATCCGGCTCTTATCTATGGGGGCAAATTTCTTCAGCCGGGTCAAACGACGCTGGTGCGGCGCTAAAGTACACGTCGAAGATGCTCAAATCCTTCGCTCGTGTGATGGACATGGACCTGGAACCTGAAGGCCAAAGCATCCGTGCTCACCGCTTTAGGAAGACCCTTGCAAGATTGGTCGCTCTAGCTCTAACGCAAGCGCCAAGATTGCTTATGGAGATATTCGGCCACGCTACGATTGATGCAACGCTCCACTACATCCTCACCGACAAGGGGATTCGCGCCGAAATTGAAAAGGTCACCCGCGAGTTACGCGTCATGCTTGCGACGGACGTCGTCGAAGCAATGCTCGCTGCTGATTTGGCTGGGTCCGACGACTTAGGTGGTTTTGGAGGGCCCGCAGCGGAGGCCATACATAAAACCATCGAGATTCAACGAGAAAAGCGGCATCGCCGCGGAGAGGATTTAGGCGCGGAAAGTGCGACAGAACTCGGAGAGCTGCTAACGCTTCAGGGCAAAGCGTGGGAGATGGTTCGCCCTGGGGTTATTTGCACCAAATTCCCGGGTGAGTCGGGTCCCTGTAACCGAAACAGGGGATACCCCGAGCCATCTAAATGCCAAAGTAAGTGCGCGCATCGACTCGAACAACGCTTTCTACATGACGATGTCGATGGTGCCATCGAGCAATGTGTCGCGTCTTACGAAGATGCTGTGAGAGATGAGGAGTCTCTCATAGCATCTCATTGGGCAGCCCAAATTCGCAGTCACGTTGTTCGCTTCAAAGATTTGTATAAAAAGTGGCTTTTGCATCCGACCGTCAAAAGCCTGATGTCACTGGATTCTGGCAAGGAAGCTCATGTCTGATGCAAAAGGAAAACGCACTTACTCGGAAGGTTCTCGAGCCAAGATGCGAGAATCAGCACTCGCTCGCGGCAGCGCAGGGAGTGAAAAACGAGCAGAAGAAGTACGGCAGATGATGACCACCATTCAACAAGAGATGGCCGCCAATCAAGGAGTGTATCCACACAACGGAGGGGCGGTCTCGTTAGCGGAGGTGGCGCGGCGGTGCGAAATTCATCCGAATACTTTCCATAAAAAGAACTATCGCCAGCTCAAAGGAGACCTGGATACTTGGCTGAAAAGTCTTCAGCAGGGGGCAATAGTAGGTAAGACCCGTGTTCGGAAAGAGCTTACCAGTCGGGCGAATGAATGGAAAAACTTGTACGAAAACCTTGCAGATTCTCATCGACTGAGTGAGACGGACCTCGATTACACAAAGCAGTTGCTGGACGACGAGCGCAAAGAAAACAAGAAACTTCGAAAACAGTTGCGAATTCTTCTCAACAGGTTGAAAGAGCAACCGCGGTCACGTCGAAATACATCTCAACTATTCGATACCTTCACGTTAGCCAAGCGCGCAAAAAGGCACAAACCGTCGTAGTTGGTACCCGCCATTCATTTCGAACAGGTCATCGACGAGTTTCATGTCGAAGGTTCGGATATTCGGCGTCTTCATACGTTGCATATGGTCTCTGCGCGTTCGGTAATCATACCGGCGTGTTCGCGCGTGCAGCGCAGGCCGCCGTTCTTATCTAGTCCAATCGTGGCAATCGAAGAAAGTATGCCCGAACGCGAGCTGGGCATCGCAGTGTATCCGCCTTTGCCGGCGACAGGGCCAAATTTGCGTAGCTGTCTGCGCGTAGACGTGTTTAATGGACTACTGCTTGCACACACGTCGCCGCGCTATTTGCTGGTGGTTAGATTTCGTTTCCTGACCAATGGATGTCACTGCTGCCCGAAGCCCTGATATAGAGCTGCTAAGCCGCAACCAGGGCGCAGGACAGTTTGGAACCAGCTACAAAGCGAGGTCGAACGACGGCTGATGAGATTACCGTCCCTTGTCATCCAAGAATGAACCGCCAAAGTCCATGTTGCGCATCTGATAGGTTTGGTTTGCGGTCAGGCGCGCCAGCTCGTCGATACTGAGAAGGTCGATTCGACCATTTGGAAGGTAGCGCACACTGAGCAAACTATCGGGGCCTCGGAGTCCCTTAGCGAAATGCATTTTCCCGTTTATCACTTGTTCCCGCGCATAGTTCATCCGCTCTTCAAACTCGGCTCTAGTAGAGGGCGTTTGCATAGACGTATACATACTGTCATTACTCTCTATAGTTTGTGAAGGACTGCTCGGACTTTACCATTGACTCGTAGAATCCACCGCATTTGCCAGCCTTCAGGCAATGCGAGTGCATCCCGCTCAATCGCAAGTAGCGTGTTCTCATGTCGACGACTTGACGCTGGGCTCGTCACAGTACCTCCATCTCTCCAATGGTATCGGACGGTTTTCGACGCCTGAGCGCGAACAAGCTGCAGAAATCGGGGTGTTGGAATGGCTGGACTAACGGAACCGAAGTACGCAATGGTCGGCAAGGCTCTGCCACAAGTAGCGATGGGTTCATCGGGGCCGGGCCGTGGCAGCTCCGTTGCCTTGAAGCTAGGCGGCGTAGGCGGTGCTGGCTGGGACTGGCCGGGAGGCACAAGATGCGATGTAAGCTCTACGTCAGTGGTACGGTGCTCAATCTCCATGAGGCATTGAAAATCGAGGAAGACCAAGTTCCCATGCGATGGCACGTAATTTCGTTCGCTGCCGCTTTCCACGCACGCGACCAGGCTTGCCAGCAGGTCTCGTCCGTTCTCGGGCTCCCGAAGCGTTTCTGGGTTATAAACTCTGAGCACGACCTCAGCATTTCCGAGCTTGCTGGCGGGCATGGGCTGAAAGAGTGCGGTATTCAGCGCATAGCGAACAATTGAAGCCCAACGGCCGGTTGGAAGACTCGAGTCTTCTCGCCCACCCTTCGCGACGAGCGACTCCAACTCAAAGGCCAATTCGACCGTCAACGGCTGACATGAATCAACCATCTGAGCTGCGAAAGTTCGTAGGCTGCCTTCGGTAAAAAGACCGAGTTGGGACAAGTCGCGCCAGAGCTTGTGCAGCGTCAGCGGGACAAAATTAGGCGGCCTCTTATCGGGGGCAGGAGTGGAGACGGGGCAGTCCTCGGGGAATCGCTCCTGCAGCGTCCTAAAAGCCGTCACGGCCGAATCGACACCACGTTTGCTCGCGCGCTCAACGATTCGCACGAACGTTATGAACCGGCTAACATGCCGACACTCCTCGATAACATGTGCAAGCTCGATGTAGGGCTCGATGCGCAGCCACAACCCCGCCGGGTCTTCACGGGAGAGGATGTCCAAGGTAGCGGAGGCAATATCTGCCCTATTTCGCCTGTCCATCGAGACAGCAAGACGGGCGAGTTTTGAGAGCCAGTCTCCGTCCATTCGGGCAACCCACAGCACCATCGCCGCGCCGCTATCACGGCGTTCCCAAGCAGGATGGTCTAAAGTCCAAAGCAAGAGTTCGAGCAGTGCCTCAGATGCGCCGCCCGCCGCAGAGCTACCGATGTATGCGAACGGCGCCGGGGAGGCGTCACCCACGATTTGCCTGACGTGGTCAACGGCTACCGCCAAGAGTGCCGTCTGCTGGGCTGCGTCAATCTTTTTGCCGACCAGCGATATGAGGTGGGATGAAACCGCCCACCGTTGCGTATGGCGCTCTTCGAGAGCCAGGGGGCCATACAGTCTGGCGAGCTCATCTGCGTTCTGGACTTGAGCGTCGATGAGCCGGTCGGCGTCGCTGCCGGAATGGTTGTTCGACCAGACCGACCATCCTCCTGCCTGTAACGTTTGTAGTGCCCGTATGCACTCTTGCGTCGCCGCCGAGAAGTTGCGTCGGTTTATCAGTGTACGTGCGCTATCAATTTGAGCACGGGCGTCTCTTACTGTCGAACGTTTTCCAAAGGTACCGGGCATGAAAAAGCGGTCATCCTCGGCATCCGCTTCGGCCACGTCATCGGTCGGCGCATTGGTGTCAGATTCAGGCGTCGGTGTCTTATCCGCTTCATCTTGCTCATAGCTAAGACCGAAACTCGATGTCAGCCGTTCAATCTGGCTTGCGTCCAGGTTAGACATCACATCATCGCGGAGACGCACAAAGTCCGGCTGAAGGTTGGACGGCAGACTTAGAACGAAACTCCTCAATAGTAGCCATGCGCGCTCATTATTCAACGAATTTGCAATCGAGCGGACCCGGTCCTTTGCTCGCTCCAAGTCGTCAGGACAATCAACCAGTTGCGAGATGATGGCAGCGTACTCTTGCCCCCAGTCGGTCAGGTGCCGTTCGTCGCCATGTTGATACACCTCGAGGAGTGCCCAACGTAGCTGCCAGCTCGCCTGTTCACGACTGTGGCGCAACAGCGGAAGCAGGGCAGCCTGCTCCTCCAACGCTGCTCCTGGAAACCGCATACCAACGAGGGTTGAGACGCGGTCGAGGTTGCCACTCGTTGCTTGTGCGAACAACTCGCTGAGAGTGCCACAGGTCTGATGTTGGAAGTATCGGACTGCATCCGAGAAAAACGACCTATGGCAGAGCTGGCCGATGAAATTTCCCTTGTCGGCGCGAATAAATCTTTGAAATGTCATCTCGCCCGTCGCTCTCTCCAAGAGGCCAGCGATTTGGGCTAGCGACGAAGCATCGACGGGCGTCGTAGCAGGTAGCGCCTCCAAGGTGCTGGTCATCATGGATAACTGGTCTTCCTTGTACCAGCTCGGCCCCATCGAGAACGACAACATCGACTTATAGGTTCGGAGAGCCTCCTCATGGGCGTCCAGCATGGCGAACAGCGGGACAATTTGCAGAAGCTCTGGCACCAGTTCGAACCTATTCTCAACGTTCGCTGCGACGTAATCCCTGTAGCGCAAGACGAGTGAGAAGACCTTGTCCGCGACTACCCCTTCGGGACGGCGCTCAATGAAGAGGCGCAGCACCTCGTGGAGCCCCCGCCGGAATCCTTCGTTGTAGATGCCAAGCTGTACTTCGAAACTGCCCTCAATTGCGTCGAGCAAAACCGCTGCTTTCGTCGGAAAACATTCAAGCACCAGCTTTGCAACGCGCCGGTACAGTTGCGGAATTACGGTCTCGGGAATGAAGTAGCTTGACTCCCAGTGAATACGGGATTCAAGCTTGAACGCAAAGCAAGGAAGAAGGTCATCGGCTAGGAACGACCATACGGCATCCAGGCCGGCTTGGTCTTTTATCGCCATGGCCCTCCGGCCCTTGCCGTCACACCATGCAACTGCTCGTGCGATGGCCTCGAGTGTCCTCTCCCAATCATTATTGGTCGGCATATGCACCGAAGGCGTGGTATATCCAGGGCCGGAGCATCAAATTCTGGGAAGTCGCGTGAGCTGGAGTAACTCGAATAAGTAGTCGGGATTCCAGCCGGCGACCTTGCGACGTGCGGCCACGCTGCGCTTTTTCTTACCGGATTCGGGCCGCATGCGCAGCAAATTCAAAGTGATGCGGCGCAAGGTGGCGAAATTGGCCGTCGCATTGCGCAAGCGCACGGTGCTGGCGTCCTCGCGGAAGGTCACGTCAAGGCAATGATGCAAACCATTCTCGATGGCCCAGTGCATGCGGCTCGCCTCAAGTAGGTATTTGGCGTCGGGTGCTGCGGAGCTGATCAGGTACTGCGTCTGCGAGCTGACCTGGCCCGCGATCTCGCGTGTCCGCTCAATGCGCACCAGGCTCTTAAGCCTGGGCCAGCGGTCCAGTTCGCTGAGATAGTCCGGCGCTGCCACTGCGACACAGTGACGGGTTTCAAGGCGACCATGCCCTTTATCCAGCGTCTCAAAGATCGATGGATTCATGTGCGCCCAATCGTGGGCTTTGCCGATTCGCATAGTCTTCAACGGCCTGAGCCAGACCGGGCTGGTTATCCTTCGCAACCAGCAGATAGTCGCCACCACGCTCAGTGATCTTCTGGGCGATGGCCACCTGAGTGCCGATGGCGTCTATGGTTACCAGGCTGCCCTTGAGCGACAGGACGGGCAGCAGAGCTTCAATGGCAGTGATCTCGTTTGACTTCTCCTCGCAGCGCTGCTGCGCCAGCACCAGCCCACTTAGACTCGCGTAGGCCGTCACGCTATGCAAGGCACGCACACCCCTGGCGTGCGTGCCCGAACCACGCACACTCTTGCCGTCGATTGCGATGACCGAATGAAGATCCGGACACACCTCGCCTACCCAATTCAGCAGGCACGCATCCAGTTGCTTCGGATCGAGCACCTCGAAGATCCGTCGGATGGTGTCGTGCCCCGGGATGCCATGGGGCAATTCGAGGTATTGCCGAAGCCTCGCTTCGTTGGCAAGCCCCCATTCTTCCTGGTATATCCGTCCTGACGGAACGAGGAAGCGCGAAGGCGTATCATCGCACTCTCGAAGATAGCTTCGTCAGGCTCTGCTCGGTTCTTCTCATAGAAGGGCAGCGTTCCGTCACCCATATCTACGCCTGCGGAGTACGTCTCGACGATACGTGGGGAAGCTCCAGCTTCAATCAAGGCATTTGTAAAGACAAATCGTCGGTCCTCCGAGCATAGAGGCGCGTTGATAGCTCTTTCGATGTCGGAGAGCAAGAGGTCAACCATCTCGCGCTTAAGCACGATTCCATAGTGCTCTGAGTACATTTCGGCATGCGCCAGGGACTGCAGAAAGAGAAGCAGTTGATGACGCAAGTCAACGTCGACCGGCACGCCCAGGCTCGAGAAAGGTCGATACCCGCCCTCTAGGCAAAGGTACGCCCCTGTAATCTCACCGGTTAGCTGCCTAACTATTTCGCCCCCTTCCTCTCGCGAGAAGTTTCCACCGGGGCGGAGCAAGTAGCCTTCAGTAACGGCTCGAAGGAATCTCGTGAACGATGGGTTGTCACCAGCGGCGTGTGCAAGGGAAAAAGCATGCAGTCGATAATTCACCGCACTGAGAAATTCTTGGACACCGACACCGTTCTCGGAATCCATTTTTTCAAATACTCTATTCACGTCCCGCTGAACAAGCTCCAAGACTTCTGAGGCCGGCTCAGGGCTTCCCTGCTGGGTCAAGGCGTTTGCTACAGCGAAGGCTTCATCTGCCGAGACAACGAGGCGGCCGTTGCGAACGACATGCCTAAGCGCGTCGTCAGTTTTTCCTAGTGAGATGAGCGCCAACGCGACGAGCTCGGCCGACTGTACAAAGAGTGTGTTGTACCTAAAGGTAAGGCGCTGGGAAAGTAGCAGCAGCCTGATGATGTCGATTGCACTCCCGACGCTGGTGGCCGCAGTGAGGGTCTCATCAATGTCCGCGAGCAAGACATCTGGCTCCGCGCCAAGTAGCACAGAGTCGTCAACCCACGCCTGCTGACAGTCGCGAATGGCCAGCAGCACGGACTCTCGGCCACCTCTCAGCCCGTGAGAAATTTTATTAAGAACTCCATAGTCACCGCTTTCCATTGAGTTGCAATAGCCTGCGAGACGTCCGTGCACCCATTCGTCGATAGATGCTGTCTTGTGAACGACAAATTCTGAGAATGACGGGTGATAAATTTCAGTGTTCTCGGGATGGGCGAGCAGATGCCGAACACGAAGGAGTGTGGACGGGAAGACCCCCGATTCGGCCGAGGTCAGCATGCTTGTTAAATTGCTGGCCGGGATACCCCAACGCAGGCGGGCAATGATGCCAAGCAAGTTGACGACGTCAGCGTTGGGCATAAGCTTGGCCCAGATAGTCTCATAGTAGTCCTGAATTGAACCACTGAACACTGGCAACTCAGTAATGTCACCCTGAGTGGCCCCGTTGTTCACCAGGTCGACTAAGTACCGAAGGTATAGGGGGTGTCCCATCGCCCTGTCGCAAAGAGTCCCGACGATTTCCGTGCTGGCCTTGTCCTTGTCAAGGAATTCGAGACATACCCCGTATTGGATGTCGCGGTCGAGGGGGGGCAGGGTCAAGCGCTCCGCACCCTGGAGTATTGTCCCGAGGCTACTAGCAATTGAATCTAGTCCGACGCCAGTGATGGCGACCACCAAGCCGTCAGGCACCTTTTGCGGCAGCAGATTGATGAATCGTTTTAACGTTTCTTCGCCTGCAGCAGCAGCCTCATTGATGCCATCGATGAAGAGCACGCCCACCTTCCCTACCTTCGCACAGCGCTTCGCTAAGGATTGAAGCACGTCATTGGTATTCTCAATGAGCTGACTGTATGACAGTTCCATTAGCCTGGCTGGCTTGCCCGTGGCTCTTTCGGAAAGTAGGGAATTTACCCAGTCGAAGAAAACCTCTGGTTGGGCTTGGTGCGCCGGCGTTGAGCCACGGACACGCTCAGTAAATTGGTAAGCGCCGAGCTTATCCAGCTCTGGTAACTCCGGGCTGAATTGTTGGCAATACGTAGACTTACCGACACCGTGCGAGCCCTCGATGAAGACGTAGCCACCGCGCTTGGTGGAAATGGCGGATTCGAAAAGTGTGTTAAAGGCCGGCCGCGTTCCGATTGGTACAGGGTCGTCGTTGTCAGTTGGCTCATCAGGCAGCAGGCCATTTGCGCGCAAGAAGGGCTTTAGAATGGAGAAGCTTAGGCCCCCGATGGCACTGTCTACGTTGAGTCGCAGCAATCCTTTGCAGGCGGCGCCGACCATGAATGGGGCGCCAGAGAACCCGTGGTAATCCGATAAATGCGTTCCTGGCTCTATCGACAGGTCCAAGTCGACGCCATGTACCCGCTCGGGCAGCACTTGTTGTATCTCTCCCCTGACGACATGGCCCAGCAGTAGTTTTGCTGCCGGGTAGCCGAATGCGAACCACTTTTCGCCAGGACGCAGGCCATCAACATTAATGGGTATGGGTTCGACGCTGAGCGGCGTAGCCAAATGCAGCAGGCAAATATCGAGGTCTTCGTCGTGTTGGCCCACAGCCACCGTGAGTTCAGTAGCGGACGACCCAATTCCAAACCGAACAGTCACCGGTGCGCCATCAAGTATTGCGGTTTCGACGCAGTGATACGCCGTGAGGACGAGGTCCGCCTTGATAAGCCACCCGGTTCCGGATTCGTTCTTACCCTCGACTAGGCACGTGGCCTGCTTGATTTCGTCTTCAGTCATTGTTGACCTCCCCCAGGTGAATCCAGTCGTTCTTAGCCACATGGACACTGAAAGCAGTGCCGGACCTCGATGTATGTAACTCAAGCTGCTTTGTCGCAGCGGTCTCGTAGTTAAAAAACAGGTGCCTTGTGAATGGAGCCGGTCTGTCCACGATTTCGGCTAACACCTCAAAGTCCGGATGGCCATGGCGAGTTCCGTCGGATGAGATGAGAAAGCGGGGCGAGTCTGCAACCGAGAGCAGCTCTACGCTCGTGTTGTGAAGGCTCCCGTGATGCGAAACCTTGATAGCATCAAAGATAAGAGGCGTAGTTGGCGCGTGAAGTGACCGCAGCTTCGCTACGACATCTTCAGCCCAAGCATCTCCGAGGAAGAGAACTCGCTTGTTTCCCGCAGAGACGATGAACGTGATGGAACTGCCGTTCGGAATGGAGGTGTCTGGCGTATAGACTTCTGCGAGACGAAGATTTCCGCTGGCTGCTATGGGTGTGGCCTGAGGATTGGAACGGTCTGGCATGCTGGCGCACCACATCTCATATGCGTCGTCAATGAGGTCGCTGGGCTGAGATGAACCCTTATAGCCAAGTTTTTTGACCTCACTCAGCCACAGGTTTCGCAGGTCCTCGAGACGGGCTGTCGTAGGCCCAATGACGTGGAGGCTCACATCACCCGGCAGAGTATGCATGTACCCCTCACTGATGCACTTCGAGCCGTTCCCCGAGTTCCAGGCATAGTTGTGCTGTCGAAGGAGCTTCGCAAGCGAACTTCCTTGTCGAGCGCTTATGGGATTCGGCGAAGATGTCGGAGGTCGCGGAAATCCACGCCGCCGAATCGCTTCGAGGACTACGCCGTCATAGATGCTGTCGGGCCCTGCGGTCGGAGCAGGCAACGACCGTAGGCTATTGTGCCAGACTGCGTCCACCTCAATGCCTCGTTTGGCAGGAGTGCCGTTTTGGGAGAAGAACTCCAGAAGGCCGCCGATGTGGTCGGCGTCGATATGCGTGCAGACAACCAGGTCGAGTCGAGCTCCCTTTTGCGCAAGCTGCGCCAGGTCTGGCGCAATGAAGTCTTGGTATGTGGTCGCGAAGCCGGCATCAATGAGAACGTACGTCCCCCCGGCGTCAACAAGAAAGGCGTCGCCGTTCTTGGCGGGGTACATCTTCAGTCCAAACATGTTAGTGGGCGAACAGGTGGTCGCTTTCACGTCAAGTGTACTTATCCGAGTGTGCATACCCAGCTGTGCTCACTCCCAAGGTTTATCGCCATTGCCGCAACCGGACTAGGATGCCTAGCATTATCTACTTGCTTTGGCTTGCGATGCACTCATTCCATACGCGGCGAGACTTCACACGGCGGGACGACTATTGTCAATTCGATAAAAGCAAAACGGCCAACTAATCGAGGTGGCCGTTTTGCTGTTCGAACGAGGCTATCGTAGTAGAGAAAATGCAAATTATCGAGATGCATTGCTCAATAAAATATAATAGGTGCATCTCAAGAGTTCAGCGTTCGGCTCTAGCTACATTCGACAATCCCACCCAGATTTGCGCCGCATAGCATATGCGTTATCTCTGTTGACTGCATCCTATCTCGGTCCCGATGCATGACCCGTCACATCCGCGGCAGAAGTGCCGGTCCCGCACGCTGCCGTCGACTCGCCAGCTGTTCGTAGCGTCCGGTGACCTCGTGCCGACCGTTCGGTCGTTCTCGCTTGCGAAGAACGTCGGCTCGCCCGCTCTGCCACGCGCGACTGCTTCGTCAATGGTCGCATCCCCAAACGCGTGACGCAATTCGGCCACGAACGCCGCTATCCCGGGCATCGGGTGCTTGCGCACAGGCATATCCATCATCGTCTCCCGTCGCGACCAAAAAGGGGCACTGCATAAAGCAGGTTTTTGATATACGATACTGTACATCCATACAGTATTTTTGCAAAATGACCGCCTTACCACAACACGTCGAGTCGATTCACCCAGCGCTTTGGCGCGGGGCACAGCTCGCCCGCGTGCATGGCAGGACGGTCGACACAGGCTACGCAGCCCTTTCCGCCGAGCTACCAGGCGGCGGCTGGCCACTGGGCGCACTCGTGGAACTGCTCGTCCAGCAGCCAGGGATTGGTGAAATGCGGCTCCTGAATCCGGCGCTCGCAGAACTAAGCACGCGACCGATTGCGCTGCTGCAGCCTCCGCATGTCCCCAATTCGCTGGCGTTCTCGTATCTCGGCCTGCCGGTGGACCGTCTTATGAGATTGCGGGCGCCGAAGGCGGCAGATGCGCTCTGGTGTGCGGAGCGCGTGTTGCAGGCTGCGAGTTGTGGTGCGCTCATCCTATGGCAGCAGCACATCCGGACCGAGGCGCTGCGGCGATTACATCTCGCGGCGCAGGCGTCGGAAACGTTGCTTGTACTCATCCGGCCGCTGGCCAGCGCACAGGACGCCTCGCCTGCCGCGCTGCGGCTGGGAGTCAGACCAGCTGACGGTGGCCTCGTCGTCGACGTCGTCAAGCGACGGGGCCCAATACGAAGCGAAATGCTGTCCATTCCCCTGCAACCGTCACCGATTCTGCTCAGCCCCTATGGCCGTGTTCGTCGCCATCTTCCTTCCCCGGCTTTCGCTGGAGGTGTTCCGTCCGAGATGGTCGCCTCGCACTGAGCACGGGTGCGTAGTGCTCGAGCGCGACAAGGTTGTGGTGGCGGATACGATGGCGCGGGAAGCCGGTGTGCTGCCCGGCATGAGACGGGGCGGAGTGACGACACTTTCGCCCGATGCGTTGATGTACGACCGGAGCGTCGAGCGCGAGCGCGAGATGCAACGCGAGGTCGCGTTCGGTTTGCTGCGTTTCTCGCCGCAGGTCGCGGTCTGCGATGAGGAAACCATCGTCATGGACGTCACGGCCAGCCTGCGTCTCTTCGGCGGCATCCGCCGCGTCTGCGAATTGATGCGCGACGTGGTGAAGTCCATCGGCGTGACTGTGCGCATGAGCGTCGCCCCAACTGGCCAGGGCGCGTGGCTGCTCGCAAAGCGCGGCCGCTGCCGCGTGCTCAAGATGCTGTCGCTTGAGCGAAACCTGAACGCGTTGCCGTTCACGGTCGTGCAGGAACTGCGTCCGTTTGCTGACTGGTTCCAGGGACTTGGCTGCCGGGTGTTGGGTGACGTCCGCCGCTTGCCGCGCGCCGGGCTGAAGAAGCGCTGCGGTGCAGGCTTACTCGATGCGCTCGACCGTGCCTATGGCCTTTCGCCAGAGCTGTATCAATGGCTCGAGATGCCACCGACCTTCAGCGCGCGCACCGAGCTCCCGGACCGTGTCGAGCACGCCGAAGCCATCCTGTTTTCGGCGAAGCGCCTCATCGTCCAGATGTGTGGCTGGTTGAGCGCGCAGCAACTCGCGCTCACTCACGCCACTGTGTCGCTCGAACATGAGCGTGGCCGCGAAGCCGTCGAGCCGACCACCCTCGAAGTCGCGCTCGCAGAACCGACATGGCACGAGGAGCATCTCGTCCGCTTGCTGAAGGAGCGCCTTGGTCGCACCGAACTTCCAGCCGCCGTACTCGCAGTTCGCCTGACCGCATCCAGCGTGCAGCCCGCAGAGCCACCAAGCGAGTCGCTTTTCCCCGACCCGGGTGGTTCAGCCGAAGACCACAACCGTCTCATCGAGTTGCTGGTCGCGCGGCTCGGCTCCGAGAACGTGGAGCGCGCGGCGCCAACATCCGACCATAGACCGGAGATGGCGAACCGCTGGGTGCCAATCGAGAACGACGCGAAGACGCAGGCGCTGCCCGTTGAACTCCCGCGACCGACCTGGCTGCTTGAGGAACCCATCAAGCTTATGGTGAAGAATCATCGACCGTTTTACGGCTCGCCGCTCAGGCTCGTCTCGATGGGCGAGCGCATTGAGGCAGGTTGGCATGACAGTGAAGCAGTCACACGCGACTACTACGTCGCTGAAGCTGCCGACAAAAGCTGCTACTGGATTTTTCGCGAACGGCCCGTCGTGAAAACCGAGGAAGTCCGCTGGTTCCTACACGGCCTGTTTGGCTGAGCAGATACGGTGCGCTCGTGGACTTTCCATCGTCAATGCTTCCAGATTATGCGGAGCTTTTTGCATTCACCAACTTCACGTTTCACCATGGCGCGTCGCACGGGGAAGAGCTGGTGCAACGTGCATCCCAGCTTGGATACTCGGGACTTGCGATAACCGACGAATGTTCGCTCGCCGGTGTCGTGCGCGCCCATGTCGAGGCGAAGAAAGAGAAGCTGCCGTTGGTCATCGGTTCGTATTTTCGGCTCGTGCATGCGGACCGGACACCAGCATTCGGCCTCATACTGCTGGCGCAGAACCGCGACGGCTACGGCAATCTCTCCGAGCTCATCACGCTGGGACGCATGCGCGCAACGAAGGGTGAATACCTGCTCACGCCGCACGACATCTCGAAGCCCGAGAAAGGCCACACACATCTCCGCGGCATGCCGAACTGCCTTGCCATACTGGTGCCGGACTTCCCCGCGAAAGAGGCCGTGCTCGCCGTCCAGCTCGAATGGATGAACGATGTATTCGCAGGTCGGGCATGGGTCGGACTCACCATGCACCAGCGCGCGATGGACGACATCCACCGCGGCATCGTCGAACATCTGGCTGACCGGTATCGCGTGCCGGTCGTGGCGACAGGGAATGTTGTCATGCACGTCCGCTCGCGCAAGCCGCTGCAGGACACGATGACGGCAATCCGGCTGCGCAAGACCGTTGCTGAATGCGGCTATGACCTCGCGCCTAATGCCGAAGGGCACCTGCGCTCGCGGTTCCGGCTGGGCAACCTGTATCCGACGCGCGCGCTGTACGAGACGCTCAACGTTCTCGAGCGATGCCAGTTCTCGCTCGACGAGCTTCGATATGAATATCCGGACGAGCTTGTGCCGGAGGGCTTCACGCACGAAGCGTATCTGCGCCAGGAGACGTACATCGGCGCGCACCGGCGCTATCCCGATGGCATTCCGCACAACGTGCAGGAGCAGATTGAGCATGAGCTGCAGCTCATTCGCGAACTGGAATACGAGGCGTACTTCCTCACGGTCTACGACATCGTGCGCTTCGCGCGCAGCCAGCACATCCTGTGTCAGGGGCGTGGGTCCGCTGCAAACAGTGCGGTCTGCTATTGCCTTGGGGTGACGGAAGTAGACCCCGCGCGCGGCAACATGCTGTTCGAGCGCTTCATCAGCAAGGAACGCGGCGAGCCGCCCGACATAGACGTGGACTTCGAGCACCAGCGTCGCGAGGAAGTCATCCAGTACATCTACCGGAAGTACGGGCGTGACCGGGCGGCCATTGCAGCGGCGGTATCCACATACCGACCGCGCGGCGCGCTGCGTGAAAGCGGAAAGGCGCTGGGCGTTGACCCGCAGATTGTGGATAAGGTCGCGAAGTCGCATCAGTGGTTTGACCACTCGGCCGACCTGCTCCAGCGCTTCGCAGAATCAGGACTCGACCCGGAGAATCCGCTCATCGGTCTATGGGCGAAGCTGGCTGCGCAGATTCTCAATTTTCCGCGCCATCTGTCGCAGCACTCTGGCGGCTTCGTCATCAGCCGGGGCAAGCTCACGCGCTTCGTGCCGGTCGAGAACGCCGCGATGGCGGACCGGTCTGCAATCCAGCGGGATAAGGACGACCTCGAAGCGCTCGGGTTCCCGGAGAGCCACGCGGCAAGCTTCGCGCTGCTGGTGTATGCGAGCAGCTGGCTGAAATGCCATGAGCCCGAGGCGTTCCTGGCCGCGATGCTCAACAGCATGCCGCTTGGGTTTTGCTCCGCATCGCAGCTCATCCAGGATGGGCAGCGTCATGGCGTGGCTGCCGGCGGACGTCACCATCAGCGGCTGGGATTCGGTCCTCGAGCGTCACGAATCGGCATCAAGGCCGGCGGTACGCCTCGGCCTGTCGCTGCTGAAAGGCATGAAGGACGGTGCTGCAGAGCGCATTGAAGCCGCGAGAGCCGTGAGGCAGTTCGCCAGCGTCAGTGACCTCGCGAGACGCGCGCAACTTGACCGAAAAGACCTTCATGTTCTGGCCGCCGCGAACTCTCTGTCATCGCTCGCTGGCAATCGCCGCGAGGCGCTCTGGGCGTCAGTGGCCGCGGTACCGGACCGCGGCATCCCCGCCGATGCGAGCGTCGACGACCAAACGCCGGCGCTCGGCACGCCGTCTGAAGGCGAAGACATCGTCGCCGACTATAAATCGATAAGCCTTACGCTCGGTCAGCATCCGCTTTCGCTGCTGCGTCCGGCGCTTCTCGGACAACGGCTTATGCCAGCGGCGACGCTCATGACCTACCGGAATGGCCGGCCCGCGCGTGCTTGTGGATTGGTGACGGTACGTCAGCGACCGGGGACCGCAAAGGGCGTGATGTTCGTTACCATCGAGGATGAGACGGGCAACGTGAACGTTATCATCTGGCCTTCGCTGCAGGAAAGGTTTCGGCAGGAAGCACTGGCCGCGTCATTGCTTGCGGTGTACGGAACATGGCAATGCGAGGGCGAAGTCCGACATCTGGTCGCTCAACGACTTGTCGATATGTCGCATCTGCTCGGCGGGCTTATGGCGGTCAGTCGCAACTTCTGCTGAATCCACCATTAAAAAAGCCTACGCATTCAGCTTTGTCTTTTTCTTTTGTCCGTCAACGTATCGTGGAACCAAGGTGGCATCGGCGAGGGGGAAAATGGTCAACCCGGAGAATGTGAGTTAAGGACGAAGCCCGGTAGACTACTTCCCTCAGGTCACCGTCAAGGAGTTGCTTTGCTCGACCCATCTATTTCACTTGCGTTCTCCATGCAGTCCAACAGAGGCGTGTATGCGCTTTTGCTCGGTTCGGGCCTGTCTCGCTCATCGAGAATTCCGACGGGTTGGGAAATCGTTCTCGAGCTCGTGAGGAAAGTCGCGCGGCTGGAAGGCGCCGATTGCGAACCCGACCCGGAGGCATGGTATGTCGAGCGGTTCGAGAAGCAACCCGATTACGGCGAGTTGCTCGATGCGATAGCGAGAACGCCTGATGAGCGACAGGCACTGTTGCGCAGCTACTTCGAACCGACTGACGATGAGCGGGACGACGGAGCCAAGATGCCAACGAAAGCTCACCGTGCCATTGCAAAACTCGTGCGCGGGGGCTACGTCCGCCTCATAGTGACGACCAATTTCGACCGTCTGACCGAGCGCGCGCTCGAAGACGAGGGTATTGCACCTATCGTTGTAAGTGGGCCCGACCAGTTGGCTGGCCTTCCGCCTTTTGCTCACCTGGGGTGCTGTGTGGTGAAAGTCCACGGCGACTACCTCGACACGCGCATCAGAAATACGCCGACCGAGCTCGAAGCATACGCGCCAGAGATGAACCGATTTCTCGACCGCGTATTCGACGAGTTCGGGATGTTGGTCTGCGGATGGTCGGCCGACTGGGATACAGCGCTGCGCGCATGCATTGAGCGAGCGCCGTCCCGTAGATATTCGATGTATTGGGCCGCAAGGGGCACCTTAGGTACATCAGCAGATGCATTGCTAACGCTGCGTGCAGGTCACTCGATTCCAATTCAGGGAGCTGATGAGTTCTTCGACGACCTGCAATCGAAAATCGAGTCAATCGAGGATTTCAACACACCGCACCCGCTGTCTGCCGCTGTCGCGGTCGCTTCTGTGAAGCGCTTCCTGCGCGACTCTTCGCATCGCATTCGGCTTGCCGACTTGCTTGACAGTCTCGGTCGCGCTTTGGCTGCAGAGTTACGCGACGGACCGTTTGCGGATGTTCATTCTCAGGTCAATCGGGAAAGTGTGACGCAGCGAGTGAGAACCTACGATTCGATGACAAGCACGCTAGTGTCTGTGGCTGCGGCGTGCGGACGTTGGGGTGACGCCAGTGCAATACGACAGTTGCGCCGTGTGCTCGACCGCATCTACGCTGTGCGACAAAACGGTGGGTTGAACGTATGGCTCAACTATCAGTGCTACCCTGCGGCGCTCATAGGCTATGCGGCTTTGCTGGGTGCGTCCCTTAGCGACAACTTGGCGGCAGTCGCCAAGATGTTCGAGAACGAGGTTCGCGGGATGAACCGAGGTACACCTCTCGCCCAAATATTGCCGCCGTTTTGTTTTCTCCAAGACCCCGAAGGATGGGGGCGGCTCTTGGAAGGAATGGACCGACGTCGAGCTCCGGTCAACAATTGGATGGAAGAGACGTTGTTCAATTTCATCGGGGATGAGTTCGTATCGAGGTCGGAATTCGAAGACCACTTTGATTGGGTCGAAATTGTGTTGGCTATTGCTTGCCGCCAGAGTCGAGCCACTACGCAGTCGAGAGATTGGTTTCCACCGGCCACATTCGGATACCGAAGCGCCGGACTGGAGTCGGTAACCGCTCGAATCAACACCTCGCTGGACGAATTGGATGAACATTCGCCTTATGTGCTTTCGGGCTTGTTTGGGGCTACGACACAAGAGTGTCGGGAGGCAGTTGTTGCCTTAAATCAATTCGTACCAAACCTTCGTTGGTGGTAGAGCGGCGTTGACAGCCTGAGTGCCAAAGAATGTTCCGTCCCGCCAAATCTGCGCGCTGGGCGGGATTACCGACGCTCCGATAAGCAACCGGTCAGTCGGGCAGGATTGCCCGCAGCTTCTCGCTGCCAGCAAGAATACGCCCCGGAATCCGGTACTCCTCGAAGGCTTGGGCAGGAGCGGCGTTGAAGATGATGTCTCGACGTCCACGAAGCCAAAGAGGACTGAGCGGAGACGGAATCATCGGCCGCTTGTCGACGCGAATAAACAAAAAGACTCCGCCTGCCAGCACGCGGAACATGTTGGCTCCGGTTATCTTGTCCCGGTCGTTCACGGGGGCGCGATACGCGAAAACCGAGCCATCGTCTCGGTGCAACCGTAACCTGAACAGCGCAACGTTAAGAAGAGGGGGAATTTCCGTAGATTCAAACACAACTTGTCGAAGTGGCTCCTGATACGGGCCTAGTTCAATGCGACCGAATTGAGCGGTCGTCAAACTGTACTTGTACAGAAGTCCTGCGCAGAAACGCAGGATGCTCGACGAATCGCCGTCTACCGTTCCATGCGCGCCATCCACCATGCCAATGGCGCGTTCGCGGATTGCGCGAAACGTCTTGATGGCCTCGTTCTCCCATTCGCCAAGAACCCCATCGCACCGGATGCACAGGATGTTGGGGTCAAAGGTTCCAGTTTGCACAGGTGAAGGAAAATCTGTTCTTCCTTCGACAAGGCCGGTGACAAAGCTCTTCCCCACCTTTACCTCTTCACACATGGATTTGGGAAGCAGGTGAGCTCGCATCGTCTTGGCGTTTCCGCAATTTTGGCAAGGCATGCGCTGTACGGCCTCTCTGTTGTTTTAAATTTGACGAACCCGACTTCTACCGCGATGGTTTAGCGAATGGGTTGACGGGGTAGACCTTCTCAGGCTCCTTAACGCGCTCAAGCATCTGGACCTTCGGCCAGTCCGCGACCATGGTCTCGAGCTCGCGCACAACGTTGGTTTCTAGTGGGTGTATTCCTGCGTCACCTTGGAAGTTGGCGCTGAACGATGCATGAAAGCGGTACTGGAAGAGTCCCGAGGCTTCGGCGATTCGCTCATAGGTATCTGAGTCTGTGTAGATAACTGACTCGGGCGAAAACGGGTCGTAGTAAATCAGGTGAGGGTCGTCAGTGTTGACGGCAACGAGTGGTTCATCGCAAACCAATAGCGACCCTATGAGCTGGATTGTGCCTTGCCCGCCCTTTGGCGACTTGAACACCCAGATTCGCTTGGGCCAGCGTGCAGCCTGCTCGGCCAGTTTCGGTCTCTTGGAAGCAAAGTATCCGACTTTGCGGTCTCGGAGGTCGGTTGCGAGCCGTTGCCAGTAGTAAAAGATGTCCATTCAGCGACGTTCGGTTGTTTAATTTGTTTGTCAAAAGCCTTCGATATTACCAACTGGGTGCAGGCTGCCGAATTGGCGCATGCCGGACGTCACAAGCAGGAGTATCGTTGCCTGATGGACGCCAACGCCGTGCCCAACTTTACTCACCAGACACGGCGAGCGACGCCAAGTGCTTTTAACGGAGGCAGCGATGAGCAAAGGAACAGGCAGCAGCCAAGGTGGCGCGCGCGGCAACTCGGGCGGTGCATCGAAGGGCTCGTCCAGCGGGGCCAAATCATCCGGGAGTGGCGCCCGGTCGGGAAGTGGCTCTTCCGGCGGTAACTGGCCGAGCACGACTGGAAATCCGTCGGGCGGTGGGCGTGGTAACGCTGCACCTCGCGGAAGTCGTTGACGGGCTGTTCGTCGAGGGTCGCATACGCGCATCGCCAGTCCGCCGAAATATTTTTTCTGGCAAATCTCCCCAGCACTCGGCGAGATTGGCGGGCACGGTCTCCAAACAGGAAATCATCACCCCTGTCGCGCGGTATACATACTGCTGCCCGTTCCTCGGTGCGGCCGCGTGACTGGTCGGACATCAACGGCAGCAGTCGCGGGACAGCCGGTACTGTGGGATAGCCTTGAGATACCGGACAGGGTGGCGAAGTTAGCGCCCTGAGGCGAACGGCTGACGGGCGACGCTGGCTCCGAGGGGCATCTCACGATGCTTGGAACGTGTCTGAAGGCCTCGCTCAAGATAAGGCGGGGCTCAACCTCACCAAGGGCATTCATAAAAACAAGAGATATACGCTAGAGCGAACTCTGAGACGTCGCAAGGTGCTGCATTAGCCAGATTGAAAGCACCATTGGCGAATGGCGTCGGACAGTCCGGAACCATTATTCTGGCGCATTTGCGCGACCGATGTCCGCGCCGGCCTCGGGCAACACCATTTCACGTTCAGATGCGGTTTTAGTGCATCCCGGAATGATTGGACTTGTCGCTTGTGGTGCGCAGGTCGAACAAGCCGCTAGCTTGGAAGAAGACCAGCTTTACGATAGTCCTCAACCAGCGAATCGTAGGCCGCTATATCAGCGCGGCCCCTCGCCATGAGTTGCGCGCCAGAAATGGCGGCGTAAATGGCGCGCGCGCGGCCTGCGCTTTCCTCGGGCTTCACCACCCCGGCGGCAACGAGCACTTTCGCCAGCCAACTGACGTTCACATCGGCGAACCTCTGAACTTCCTTCTTCACCATGTCCGGCAAGTCATCATATTCAGCGGCCATGAAGCTGCATAGACACATGCGATTATCGTTCTGCAGCGCCGTCCTGAATGTATCAGGGTATCCGCGCAAGCTGAGAATCGGGTCGCCGGTGGCAGACAGTCGCGCGTCGAGCATCACGGCAAACTGCTCCGCATAACGTTTAGCCACTTCGGCGCCCAGCTCGGCCTTTGTGGGGAAGTGGTGGTAGATGCTGGCGGCCTTGATGCCGACATCCGCCGCGATGTCTCGGAAGTTCAGCCCGCCGTACCCGTGCGCCCCCGCGACCTTTGTCGCGGCAGCAAGGATGTTCTCCCTCGAATTTGAACCGCCCTCAGTTTTCACCGGCGCTACCTCTTTTTGCAAAATGTGTTGACAGGCCCGATTCTATCTCATAAAGTCCATCCTACCAAGTGGCAGGTAGTCAATCTTGGTAGTGGGCATCCGGCAACGCGAGTTGCTTTTTTTGCACCGCAGCAGTCTACCAAGTGGCAGGTAGCCTACTTCGTAGAGATGAGTCCTAAAACCCTCGGGAGTCGCACCATGTCGTCCAAACTTCAAGTCTTCACTTCGCCCTCTGCCTTCCCCAACCCGCAGCGCCTGCGCCTCTTCATGTACGAGAAAGGTATCGCCGAGCAGTTCAACGAGACGATTTACGATATGACGCCGGTTGGCGAGCAGCGCGGCTGGCGGCACCTGAAGATGAATCCGTGGGGTGAAACGCCGACGCTCCAACTGGCCGACGGCAGCTTTATTTCCGAGACGGCCGCCGTGGTTCGCTATCTCGACCAGACTTTCCCGGGCCGGAAGATTATGGGCGAGACTCCACTGGAGCAAGGCCTCGACAACATGTGGGACAACCGCATCTGGGTTCACATCCTGTACCGAATCGTCACGGCCTTCCACGTGCTGCACACCGGACTCGGTTTCAAGCTTGAACTGACGAAGAACGAAGCATGGGGTGAACACAGCCGCAAGGAAGCACTGGCCCATGCGGCCCTGGTCAACCAACACCTGTCGGATGGGCGCGACTGGCTACTCGGCGGCGACGAACCCACCTTCGCCGACATCACGCTGGCCACCGCAATCGCGTTCTCCAAGTTCCCGGTGAACGCCACCCCGCTTGACGAGCGTTTTGAGTTCCTGGACGCGTACTGGAGACGCTGGCAACAACGCCCAAGCTTTAAGGCTGCCTATGCCGACCGTCAAAGCGGCATTCCAGAGCTCGACAATCCCGCAAACCTCTAAATCGATTTCGCACCAAGTCAGGTCACTTTTTTTCCGCAAATATTCTACCAAGTGATTGGTAGCCTGTTTGTGGAGACAGAATTCCCCTTAATTCTAGGAGCCATACCATGTCACCCACTTCTTCCAAACTTCGAGTCTTCACTTCGCCCTCTGCATTCCCCAATCCTCAGCGACTGCGGCTCTTCATGTACGAGAAAGGCATCGCCGAGCATTTCGACGAGACGATTTACGACATGACGCCGGTTGGCGAGCAGCGCGGCTGGCGTCACCTGAAGATGAATCCATGGGGCGAAACACCGACGCTCCAGCTGGCCGACGGCAGCTTTATTTCGGAGACGGCCGCCGTGGTTCGCTATCTCGACCAGACCTTCCCAGGCCGGAGGATTATGGGCGAGACCCCGCTGGAACAGGGCCTCGACAACATGTGGGATAACCGCATCTGGGTTCATATCCTCTATCGGATAGTTACGGCTTTCCACGTGCTGCACACCGGCCTCGGTTTCAAGCTCGAACTGACAAAAAACGAAGCATGGGGTGAACACAGCCGCAAGGAAGCACTCGCCCATGCGGCACTGGTCAACAAGCACCTCTCAGACGGGCGCGACTGGTTGCTCGGCGGTGAAGAACCCACCTTCGCAGACATCACGCTGGCAACTGCAATCGCGTTCTCCAAGTTCCCGGTGAACGCCACCCCGCTTGACGAGCGTTTCGAGTTTCTGGACGCGTACTGGAAGCGCTGGCAGCAACGCCCCAGCTTCAAGGCGGCCTACGCTGACCGTCAGAGTGGTATTCCGGAACTGGACAATCCACAACGAAAGTAAGGCAAACAGCTGGGAAGGAGCTCTCCGGGATAGCGGCAATAGTAAATAGAGTCAGCTTGTCCTGCTAAATCAGAGATGCTCCAACCAGCACGCGTCACGCGTATGCATGCACGATTTTTACAGCAAGATACCTCCTTCTAACCCATCGTCTTATACACAAGTCAGCCCTCCGCAACCGTAGGCCGGAACAAACCGTCGTCGGGCAATGAGATCGACGGGGGCTTGTAAACTTTCGGCGCATCGCGTTTACTCTCGCTTTTTGCGTGAACGCCTTGGCCCTGGAAGCACCGTGCTGGACGCAAACCGAATTTGCTGACCTCGACCTTGGCGACGCGCGCTTGAACAAGCGAGCGAGGACATTGATGGAACGATTGGCGGCCAAGCCGACGGCTGGCGTGCCGCAGGCGTGTCGGGGCTGGGGCGAGACGATGGCGGCGTACCGCTTCTTCGACAACGGCGAGGTCGAGTGGAGTGCGATTCTGGAACCGCACTGGCGGCAGACCGAGCAACGAATGGCCGCTCAGTCGGTCGTGTTGTGCCTGCAGGACACCACGGAACTGGATTTCAACGGCCGGCAGGCCGCGGGCCTTGGGCCACTGTCTTATGAGATGCAGCGCGGGATGTATTTGCATCCGACCTATGCGGTGACGCCTGAGCGGGTGCCGCTGGGTGTACTCGACGCATGGATGTGGGCGCGTGAGCCCAAGGACGCGCAGGGCCAGCGCGGCGGCCTCAAGGAAAGCCTGCGCTGGATCGAGGGTTACGAGCGCGTAGCGGAAACGGCATCGAGCCTGCCACACACGCGACTGGTGTACGTCGCTGATCGCGAGGCAGACATGCTCGCGCTGATGGTGCGGGCGCAGGAGTTGGGCACGCCGGCGGATTGGCTGATTCGCTCGACCCACGACCGCGCGCTGCCCGAGGGAGCCAAGCTATGGACAGCGACGACAGAAGGCACACCGCTGGGCGAGATTGCCTTCACGATGGGCTCGCGTCACGGCGTGAAGGCGCGCCAGGTGCGTCAGCACGTATGGTTGCGGCGCATCGAACTGCCGGCAGGCGTTGGTCAGAGCGTTGCGGCCACGTGTCTGGTGGCGCGTGAGTTTGATGCACCAGGCGGCGTCAAGCCGATCGAATGGCGCTTGCTGACCAACCGCGAAGCCACGACGTTGCAGGAAGCGATTGAACTGATCGACTGGTATCGGGCGCGCTGGGAAATCGAGATCTTGTTCAACGTGCTGAAGAACGGTTGCCGGGTCGAGGCGCTGCAACTGGGCGCGATCGAACGGCTCGAACGCGCGCTGGCGCTGTTTCTGGTCGTGGCTTGGCGAATCGTCCGTCTGATGCACATGGGTCGCAGTTGCCCCGATCTGGATGCCGAACTGTTCTTCGATGTCGATGAAATTCGTGGCGCGTATTTGCTGACCGACGTCAAGCAGCCGGACAAGCCCAAGCTCAACGAGGTGCTGCGCCTGATCGCGCGCCTGGGCGGATTCCTCGGCCGCAAGGGCGATGGCGAACCCGGCACGAAAGCTATTTGGCTGGGACTCAAAGAGGTTCATGTCGCTGCCAAGACATTGCAGAAGTTACGTGCCGGCGGTCACGCTGGAAATTGTGTATAAGCCGATGCTTCTAACCAGGGCATGGGGCTCCTCTCAGCCATGCTCCTGAATCCGAAAACGGATATACGCCATGAACACGTTCAAATTGAATGACATCAAGGTCGCTGGCTGGCTAAAGGAAGCGAACTACGTTGCTGGGAACTGGGTGGGTGCCGACGACGGCAGCACTTATGATGTAGAGGACCCGGCAACCGGAACACGCGTCGGTACCATTCCTTGGGTTTCCGGTGCTGAGACGGGCCGTGCTATCGATGCAGCACAAGAAGCCTTTCTCACCTGGTCAATGACGACGGCAGCCGAGCGGGCCGAGAAGCTTCAACGCATGGCGCAACTGGTACGAGACAATCTGGACATCCTCGCAACGATGCTGACGCTTGAGCAAGGGAAACCCCTCGCCGAAGCACGTGGAGAAATGAAGCTTGGTGCAGACTATATTCAGTGGTTCGCCGAAGAAGCGCGTCGCATCAATGGCGAAATCATCCCTTCGCCATGGAAAGACAGGCAGATTCTGGTGACGCGCGAGCCTGTCGGAGTAGTGGGTGCATTTTCACCGTGGAACTTCCCGTTCTCAATGCTCTCCCGCAAAGTTGCGCCGGCACTCGCTGCTGGTTGCACTATCGTCATCAAGCCATCGGAATTCACTCCATACTCTGGCCTGCTATACGCGGTACTGGCTGAAAGAGCTGGCATTCCAGCAGGCGTCGTGAATGTCGTCACGGGCGACGGCGCTGCGGTGGGCGGCGAACTCGCCCGAAATCCATTGGTTCGCAAGATAACGTTCACGGGCTCAACTCGCGTCGGAAAGCTGCTCTATAAGCAGTCTGCCGACAGCATGAAGAAACTGTCAATGGAGCTAGGCGGCAATGCGCCGACTATCGTTTTCGACGATGCCGACCTTGACCTCGCTGTCGAGACCGCTGTGGCAGGCAAATTCCGAAACAGTGGACAGACATGCGTATGCACGAACCGCTTCTACGTACAGGAAAGTATTTACGAAGAATTTGCGCGCCGGCTGACGGACCGCGTCAAGAAGCTGAAGGTCGATAATGGTTTGAAGGAGGGTGCCGAGCAGGGACCTCTCATCAACCTGGCTGCGGTTGAGAAAGTGGAATCGCAAGTCGAGGATGCCAAAGCGAAAGGTGGCCGCGTGTTGCTCGGCGGAAAGCGCCATGAGCTCGGCGCCACATTCTTTGAACCGACTGTCATCGCTGACGCGACCCCGGACATGTTGATTGCACGCGAGGAAACCTTTGGCCCAGTCGCTGCACTGTTCCGCTTCAAGGAAGAGCATGAAGCAGTCGAGGCGGCGAACTCGACGGAATTTGGTCTCGCCGCCTACTTTTATACTCGAGACCTTGCACGCACTTTCCGCGTGTCGCGGGCGATTCAAAGTGGCATGATTGGAATCAATGCCGGGGTCATTACGACAGCCGAAGCACCATTTGGTGGTGTGAAGGACAGTGGTCTCGGTCGAGAGGGCTCGGCGCACGGCATCGAAGAATACCTTAACTTGAAGTATCTCAGCCTCGCCGGTCTGTAAGCCGCCCAGACGTTTGTGCGAAGGCCGTGATGATGGTGAGCGCGCGCCAGAGCGGGCGTGCACTCACTGCCGTGCTGATGCTCTTTGTAGCGCCGTGCTTGCGCGACACCCGATGTTGGCGATGGCCGCCCGACACGCGTGAAATCGCGGTAGGAGTGGTAAAGGTGGCCTTCAACAAATGCAAACTGAGAAATATCGTGGATACACGCTGTGGGGTCATGCCATCCTGCAGCCGGCGCAATTTGCCGGAAGCGGCACAGTCACGCGCGACACCAAGGTCGTGGGGGTATCCGGGGTACTTGGCTCTTTCGATACGGATGAAGAAGCAGAACTGGTGGGCCTTTCATGGTGTCGCGCGTGGGTCGATGGGCACGGCTAGCGCGGACGTATGATTTTCCTCATGCAGACGGCACTCGCTGGACACAACTGTGTGAACTGCGTCGTTGCCTGCAAGTTCGCAGGTGCAGTGCTTCGTGCGACGTCCAGGTAGTCCTTTCGCCGGAAGAAGTCGGAGGTTGTAGTGGTGAGCAACCAAAGTTCCGAGATAGCTCTGTCTAGCGCAAGGCCTTCCGCGTGCGCCAAAAGCAGGCTTCCCAACGCCGCGTTGCGTGCTGTCTGCGCAACAGCCAGTGACCGCAGCAGCGCATTAGAGTCATACCTCTCCACCCCGACACTGCCGACGACGAAGCCACCGTCGCCTTCCGCCACGGCAAAGTCACACAACAGTTCATGGCTGATGTCGGACGCTGGCAGCGCATTCTCAGTAAGCAAGACGATTATGGCGTCGAGGTCTTCGGGTCTTGCGGCACGTATCTTCATGACGGATGTTCCGTGTTGAACTCAACAGGACGTTTCAGGCGGGACGAGTCGCCGAGTGACGACTAACCCTGACAGCCACGAAAAAGGCGATAGCGGACAGTATGGAGACGACGAACACCGTCCACTCGACGGGCTCATCGTGACGGGCGAAACTCCAGATACTCGCGGCCGCAATTGGCGCGATTCCTTTCGCGACGTTTGAGGGGAACGAAGGCATTCCACTCACCGCGCCGTATCCTTCTGTCCACATCAGGTCCTGCACGATGGTTCCCCGCAGGATTGTCATCATGCCATTCGCGGCGCCGTAACAAAGGGCGCGGCTATCGCGTCCTGCACTCTACCCACGCGGTTCCGCCCCATCCGCTTTGCCATGTATAAAGCTGAGTCCGCCAGTTCGAACAGCTCTGCTGCGTCCGATGGACGGCGCATTTCTCCCTGCGCCACGCCGATACTGAGTGTAACGACGCCCAGAGGGCTACCCCGGTGACCCAACCCCAATGATTCGACAGCGGCTCTGGTGAGCTCGGCCGTAGCCGCCGCTTCGGTCTGTTCACAGTTCTCAAGCACAATAACGAATTCCTCTCCGCCATAGCGTGCGACCAAATCGTGCTTCCGAAGTGTCGTTACAATGCACTGGCCGACAGTCTTCAGACACTCGTCACCAGCTTGGTGACCGTATTCATCGTTGAAATTTTTGAAGTAGTCGATGTCTGCGAACAGAACGGCAACCGGTCGAGCGGACGTCGCGTGCGCAGGCGAACTAAATAACTCTTCCACCTTGCTATCAAGGTAGCGGCGATTACGCAAGCCCGTGAGGCTGTCGATAAACGCCATGTCTCGAAGCTGCCGCTCCTCATTCAATCGCGTTTGCTCTGCAACGACTGCAGCGTCAACATCGCGGACTGCGAACGCGAGGGCCATGAGGCCACTTGGTATGCCGGAAGGAATTGCACTGATAAAGCTGCGCACCCAGATGTGGGTCTCGTCCGCTCGACGAAATCGGTACTGCGCCGATTCCTCTACGCCGATTTTCCACGCCTGCGCGAGTACCGCAGCAAGCTCCTTCCGGCCGTCCGGATGAACCAGTTCAAGCACCGACCGTCCCAGTAGCATGTCCGGTTCGTAACCGAGAACCACGCTCGCCCGCGGTGAAACATACTGGAATATTCCGTCCGCGGACAGCTCCATCAAAACCTCTTCTGACCGTTCGGCAAGGTTTCGAAATCGGCGTTGACCATCAGCCAGCGCGGATAGCAGCGTGTTTCGCTGTGTCTGCAAAACGGTGATTGGTAGCACTATGGACAGAGCCGCGACAGTGAACAACTGCAATGCTAGGATGCGGTCCTGCATCGTGGCAAACGGGAAAAGCCAAAGCGGCCCAGTGCCATGTATCGTGAGTGGGACCGAAACGGTAATGAATATCAGCGTACCTAGAAGCACTGTCGACAGTTCAGCCCGGAAAGCGAGGAGCGCGAGGGGCGGAAGCATCCAGTACAGGTCGTCGTATGTAGTCTTCGAAAAGATTACGGTCGCAACGATTCCTATCAACGCCAGAAGCGACGCCGACTTGATGCGGTTACCCGGTTGGAGCAGGGTTCTCCATTCCCCAGAAAGCATGACGAGCGTCACGGGCGTGAATATCAGGAACCCCAGAGCGTCGGATATCACCCAGTTCGAAAACGATGGAAATGGGTGGGTGGTAAAAATGCCTTGGAGCAGGATAACGGCAACCACACCAGAAAGCATCGAAGCAATAATGCAGGGTCCCACTACGAACCGGACAAATACTTTAGGCTGCAGGAGCTCTTTCGCCGATTTCACCCCCGGCAGCATGAGCGCCGCGGCACATGTTTCAACTACGCCTGCGGCTGTGAATGAAAACGCGACGTAGAGGCTCTCATCGCCCATCAAGTTTCCAAGCACGAGCCCTACCGAGGCGCCGGCAAGAAAAATGGGCTTGTAGCGTCGTCGAAGCAACATCATGTGGCCAAGGAGATAGCCGTCGACAATCCATATGGCAACAAGCTCACCCGCCATCGTTTTCAGTTGACCACTGATGACGAGAAGCACGAAGGCTGCTGCTAGGCCAACGAGGCCGACGCGGGTCAATTGCCAGAGTTCGTGGCGTGAAAACCGACGGCGCATCGCGTTGACATCAAGATTTGATTTGCCGGCGCGAGCTTTCTTGGCGAGCCCGCGCACTTCTACGTCAGCCATCTGTGCCGCCTTATATTTTCTTCTTTACGGTGGGTTCCTCGGACTTCGACATAACGGCGGAAAATCCCAAAACTTGAGCGTGCCAAGAGGACAATCCACACCGGATTGGAATTTGACGTTTGCGCGATGTGTCGGCCAAGACCCGTCAGACGGCTCTTTCGGCGAGTCATCTCGAACACAGTGCGCACACGTGCGTACGTGCAGCCGCGGCAGTTAGCTAAACTTCATGAGGTGGTGGTAGCAGTTGTACCCCGGCCACGCTCACATCTCAATGCAAATCCAACCGTTTATGCCAGGTGATGGACAGAAGTTCGAATATCGACTTACAAGAGGGACCGTTTGTCGGCCGAGCACGTTGCTGAGCCTCTGTCGCTCCCTGCACCGCGCCGGCGACAAACTGCCCAAATTACGTTGCAACTTGCGCGTTCGTTTCATCGCGTTCAGGAATCATCGGAGAACGTGTCATAGTCATTACCACTGTCGCACCGGCCAACAAAAGCAGACCAGCAATGCCGAAGGCCCAGTCGAAGCTGCCCGTCTCTGCGATGACGTATCCCGTCGCAATCGGCGCAATCATGCCAAAGATTTGCCCGCCAACCACGACGAATGCCATAGCCTTCGCGACATCACGTGAGCTCGGCAAGAGGTCATTCAGAAGCGCGAAATTAAGCGACGTGGTGGACGCAATTCCGGTAAGCGTGACGGAAAACACGACCAGCAAAACCAGAAGATTCGAGGTGAATGGAACGGTCAGGATTGTCGCGCCGGTCAACATTGCGAGCGCGACAGCATTACGACGACGTCCCGTGGCCACGCCCCCCTTTTTGAGATACCGGTCACTCAGTCGGCCCGCCACGATACAAAGAATCACAGATGCCGCGTAAGGGACGGCCGAGAAGAGCCCGGTGTGTGTGATGCTCAAGTGGCGCGTCGCCTGCAGATAACTGGGCAGCCAAGTCAGAAAAAGATATTGCGTATAGACATTGCAGCCTTGCGTAATAGCCAATCCCCACAGCGTCGGAGAGCGCATCAACGAGAGGAAACTCGATTGGCCATCCGAATGCGACGTCGCGGCCGCCGGCTTCGACTCGCGCTCATGAACAATTTTTTCGCGCTCTTCTGCTTTCAGCCACCGAACCTTCTCCGGTGCATCGAAGAACATGAGCCATGCCGCGAGCCACACAAAGCCAATCGCGCCCGCGATAACGAACGAAACTCGCCACCCGAAAAGCGCGATGAGCGAGCCCAGCAAAACTGAACAGATTGCCGGGCCGGCGTAGGAGCCGCTGTTGAACATGGACGTCACCATTCCTCGTTCGCTCGCGGGAATCCATTGGCGGATGACTTTCGCACCGACCGGGTTGCTCGTGGATTCACCTGCACCCATCACGAGGCGAGCGCACATCAGGCTGACGAATGACGTCGCAGTTCCCGTCAGCGCGGTAGCTGCTGACCACACGAAAATCCCAACCCCGGCCATGCGCTTTGTTCCGAGCCGGTCAATCAGGTAGCCCATCGGCAGGAGGAACAGCGCATAGCTCCAGATGAACGACGAAAACAGATAACCCAGCCCGACAGAAGACAGCTTGAACTCAGTCGCAATTGGCTTCGCTGCAATTGAGAGCGCGATACGGTCCATGTAATTAATCATGGACAAGCTAAACAGAAAAAGGGCTATCCAGCCTCGGCGATACGACATGCTCGTCTCCATGTTCCAGAGTCTCAGACACCCGATAAGGGGCGGCTCGGATTTTAGCGTTTTGTGACAACAAAACGCAGTTCATTGCAAAAAAATGCGGTCGAGGAGACCGCAATGGCTAACGTGCCTCAGGATGGGTTGTGAACACCTCCTGCGCGTGAACTTTGGCACGGCGCGCACCTTCGATGTGGTCGCGCAGCAGCGCCGCTGCGCGAAGCAGGTCGTTTTGAGCGATGGCGTCGAGAATAGCCAGATGCTCCAGCGCCTGTCCCTGCCGGGGCTTGCGAGCTTTCGCCTGCCGATACTCAACGAGGCGGCGAAGACGGTCCATGCGACGTACCGATTGCGCAATGAACCGGTTTCCCGACCACTTCGCAATGGTTTCATGGAACTCGCTGTTGGCTTCGAAGAGTTCGACTGAATTCATGGTCAGATAGCCACCGTCGGCAATGAACCGCTGGCGCCGCCGCAATTCATCCAGCTCCAGCCGATTCACGCTGAACGTCGGCGACAGTATCCCCGTCGGCTCAATGGCCGTACGAAACAGATAGCTTTCCTCGTACGCCTCAACCGAGTCAATCATCGGCATGAACTGCCAGCCGTGGCCGACCTGCCGCTCAAGCCAGCCTTCTTCCTGCATGCGCGAAAGTACGCGCCGAAGCTCGCTGCGCGAGACCTCGTACTGCCGCATCAGGTCGGCTTCTGTCACATCGTCGGAAAGCCGATGGGCAAGGCGGTCTTCCGCAATCTTCAGATATAGCGGGTCATCCGATTCGTTGAAGAAATGCTCGGCAACGTCGGTGACGTCGCGCGCGGGCTTCGCCATGAAGAACCCGCGATTCACGTCGTAGTAGACAACCCCCAGAGATACGAGGTGATGAAGGGCCACATTGACGGGCGTGCGCGAGGTGCCGATTTTCTCGGCAAGCACCGATTCTGCAAGCCGGTCGCCGTAAGCGAGGTCTTCACGCCGGGCGAGCGCGAGAATTTCACGCGCAACCCGGGTCTGCAACGGCGTAAGCGCAGAAGAGGATTCAGAGGATGCAGTCATATCTGTCGCGGGCAGCAATGGGCCATTCATGCTCGCCGGATGTGGCGACGCTGCTGAAAAGCCGGGATGTGATTGTGCCATTGCCAGATACCTCCAGTGACCGGTTGGATGGTTGCCGCCAGGGAAACCACCAACCTCAACTGCGTTTGCACATTGCGTTTTCTAATCATAGAATGCACTTCATCCGAGCGCAAGCAGCTCTGCAATACCCTGGAGAAAACCCCGATGTCCACCTTGCTTCCCAATCAGACCGTTGAATTCGCCCCCGTCGCCGCGGCGCTGGAATCGCTCGACGCCACAGCCTTCGCCCGTATGCCTTACAGCGTCCGCGTGTTTGCCGAAAACATCGTTCGCCGGCAGCCGGCGCGTGATGCGGCCCGTTATCTGGAGGTACTCGCCCGGCGACGCCGCGACGTCGACTTTCCGTATTACCCGGCGCGCGTTGTCCTGCAGGATTTGCTGGGCACGCCTGCCCTGGTCGACCTCGCTGGCATGCGCGATGCGATTGCGGAAAGCGGCGGTGACCCGCGCACCATCAATCCCGTCGTGCCGACCCAGCTGGTCGTCGACCATTCGCTGAACGTTGAGATTGATGGCAGCGACCCCGAGGCCATGTCAAAGAACATGGCGATTGAGCAGCAGAAAAACGCGGAACGATTTGAGTTTCTCGGGTGGTGTAAGCAGGCATTCTCGAACCTCGACGTCCTCATGCCTGGCAACGGCATCCTGCATCAAGTGAACATCGAGCATCTCTCACCTGTCATCCAGATGAAGGATGGAGTTGCATTTCCCGATACCCTGGTCGGCACCGATAGCCATACAACGATGATTAACGCGATTGGCGTGCTTGGCTGGGGTGTCGGCGGCATCGAGGCGGAATCGGTCATGTTGGGCCGCGCGGTCTGGTTGCGCCTTCCGACCATCGTGGGAGTCGAACTGAAGGGAC
The DNA here is from genome assembly GCF_046025895.1 of Paraburkholderia sp. RL17-337-BIB-A. Classification (NCBI taxonomy): domain Bacteria; kingdom Pseudomonadati; phylum Pseudomonadota; class Betaproteobacteria; order Burkholderiales; family Burkholderiaceae; genus Paraburkholderia; species Paraburkholderia sp. RL17-337-BIB-A. Next base: position 4,216,720 of record NZ_JARESY010000001.1, read on the forward strand.
GGCGACAAGCCGGCGTAACGGCAACTGACCTCGTGCTCGCCATCACAGAGTTTCTGCGGCAGCAAAAAGTGGTCGGCACGATTATCGAGTTCTACGGTGAAGGCGCGCGCGCGATGACGCTGAGCGACCGGGCGACCATCTCGAACATGGCGCCCGAGTTCGGCGCCACGTCTGCCCTGTTTGCAATCGACGAAAAGACGCTCGATTTCATGCGTCTGACCGGCCGGACCGATGCGCAGATTGCGCTGACGGAGGCATATGCAAAGGCACAAGGTCTGTGGGCCGATGACCTCACCGACGCTGAATACGACAGGGTGCTTTCGTTCGACCTGTCGACCGTCGGTCGGGCACTCGCAGGACCGGCAAATCCGCACGACCGCGTACCGCTTTCGAGCCTGGTTTCCAAGGGCATTGCCAAGCCTCAGAGGAAGCTTGAAGAGAGTGACCGGGCTCCTGCTGGCCAGCTCGCTAATGGCTCAATCGTTATCGCAGCCATCACGAGCTGCACCAACACATCCAATCCTCGCAACATGATTGCCGCCGGCCTGCTCGCGCAGAAGGCACTCGCAAGAGGCCTGCAACGCAAGCCATGGGTCAAGACGTCGCTTGCGCCTGGCTCGAAACCGGTGGAAAGCTATCTGCGAGCGGCAAACCTCATGACGTCGCTTGAAGCCTTGGGATTCGGCATCATCGGGTTCGGCTGCACCTCATGTAACGGAATGTCAGGCCCGTTGCCCAAGCCTATCGAGGATGAAATCGTGAGCCGTGACGTCCAAGCGGTCGCGGTGCTGTCCGGCAACCGCAACTTCAATGGCCGTATTCACCCGCGAGTCAAGGAAGCATTCCTCGCATCCCCGCCGCTGGTTGTAGCGTATGCGATTGCAGGAACGATTGACATCGACATAGAACGTGCCGCGCTGGGAACTGATTCCGACGGTAACCCTGTCTACCTGAACGAGCTCTGGCCAAGCGACGACGAAATCGACCAGTTACTCAAGGAAAGCGTTCATGGCGAGGAATACGTTCGCATCTATGCGGAGATGTTCCGGAAGAACGAGCAACTCGATTCCATTAGCGAAGTCCCGGCGCGCTTCCCTTGGCGCGACGATAGTAACTATATTCGCCGCCCACCATACTGGCAAACGAGTCTCACACAACCTGCAACCTTCGGTGCAATGCGCGCAATCGGCGTGTTTGGTGACAATGTGACGACCGACGACCTCTCCCCGTCGGGCGCGATTTTGCCGGAAAGCGCGGCTGGCGAGTACCTCATATCGCACGGGGTCAATCAACTCGAGTTCAATTCCTACGGTACGCGGCGCGGCGACCACAAAGTTGCAATTCGCGCGACGTTTGCGAACAACCGTCTCCACAACGAAATGGCTGGAGGAAAGGAAGGCTCGGTGACGCGCGTCGAGCCCGAAGGCCAGATGATGCGTCTCTTTGACGCCGCAGAGCATTACATGGCGAAGGGCCAGGAGCTGATTGTCGTGGCCGGCAAAAATTATGGGTCGGGCTCTTCTCGCGATTGGGCTGCCAAGGGTGTACGGCTCATCGGGGTGCGCGCGGTTGTCTGCGAGAACTTCGAGCGTATCCACCGTTCGAATCTCGTGGGGATGGGAGTGTTGCCGCTGGAATTCTCCGAAGGCGTGAATCGCAAGACCCTTCAAATCGACGGCTCAGAAGTATTCGCAATCGAAGGCATGGGTGAACGCCTCAGACCCGCGATGTCGCTAACCCTTCGCATTACACGGAAATCTGGTGACAAGATAACCACGCCCGTGCGTTGTCGCATCGACACGGAGGAGGAAGCAGAAATCTTCAGCGCTGGCGGGTTGCTGCCGCGCATAGCAGAAGAGCTCTGCAAGGCGGCTTAATCATGATGCGCACCTTTGCCTATGTCGGTTGTCGCACAACGCGCGAGCGCCACGCCGAGGGAACGGGTATCTGTGTCTATCAGGTGCATGCCTCTGGCGCTTGGCAGCATCTGCAGACAGTTGAACCCATCACCAACCCGAGCTTCCTCGCCTTCAGTCGGTCACGAAAGACACTTTACACAGTACATGGCGACGGTGATGCGGTCAGTGCATTCAGAGTCGACTCGCGTACTGGACTGTTGACGCTCCTCAATAGCCAGACGGGCGCCGGCCGCAATCCGGTACACCTTGATTTCACCCGCGATGGGACGATGCTTGCGGTTGCTGGCTACGCCACTGGCACTGCGACCTTGTTTCCGCTGGCGAAGGATGGGTCACTCGAACCTCCCTGTGCGCCTCACATGTTCGGGGGAGAGCCTGGTCCGCATCGCATCGAACAGTCATCGTCCCACCCGCATTTCATCGCGCGATATGTCACAGAACGCTTCGACACGGACTGGCACATCGTGCCGGATAAAGGGCTCGACACCGTGTTTGCTATCAGCTTGGCTGGCGACGTCCGCCCGGCAGTTCGGGCAGCGCGCACTCGCGAAGGCGCCGGTCCAAGGCACGCGTCGTTCCACCCGGTGCTGCCGCTGGTCTACGTCGTCAACGAACTCGATTCAACGTTGACGACATGGTCCTTTGACACTCGCACAGGTCACCTCGAAGCATTGCACACGACATCGACAATTCCTTCGCACCACCACGGTTTCACGCGCACGGCCGGCATCGCCATATCTCCAGATGGACGTGCCGTGTACGTCAGCAACCGTGGTCACGACACGATTGCGACCTTCCAGCTCGACGTGCTTACTGGCCTGCCCGGCGATGTGCATTGGGAGTCGACCAGAGGGCAATGCCCCCGCTTTTTATGCATTGGCCCAGACAACCAGACGCTCTACGTCGCCAACGAGAACTCGCACAGTATCGTGCAGTACCAACTCGACGCAGACAGTAAAAACCCAGTTGCGACCGGGCGCTCCATCAAGACGGGAAGCCCGGTAAGCATCACATTTGCAATTGCAGAGGACTAGAACATGACACAGATTGGCATCAAGGCTACCTATATGCGCGGCGGCACGAGCAAAGGTGTGTTTTTCCGGGTAGACAGCCTGCCGTCCAAAGTCGAAGAGCTCAACAAAATTCTGTTGCGCGTCATTGGTAGTCCCGACCCGTATGGCCAGCAGATTGACGGCATGGGTGGCGCGACGTCGAGCACGAGCAAGGTGGTCATCGTCGGACCCTCGTCGCGCGACGACTGCGATGTCGATTATCGCTTCGGTCAAGTCGCCATCGACAAGCCCGTGGTTGACTGGTCGGGAAACTGCGGGAATCTCACGGCTGCTGTGGGTCCGTTCGCCATTGCTCAAGGTCTTGTTGACGCACCGCGAAATGGCATTGCAACTGTTCGAATCTGGCAAGCAAACATCAATGCCAGGATTGTTGCCCACGTACCGATGCGCGATGGTGCCGTTATCGAGGAAGGTGACTTCGAGCTGGACGGCGTCACCTTTTCCGCCGCGGAAATCAAGATTGAGTTTCTTGACCCCAGCGGGGACGGCGACGACGAAGGCGGCAGCATGTTTCCGACGTCAAGCGCCCTGGAAACACTCGACGTGCCAGGAGTGGGCCCAGTCGAGTTGACGATGATAAATGCAGGCAACCCCGCAATTTTTGTCGACGCATCAGCACTCGGCCTGACAGGGAACGAACTGCAGCGCGATGTGAATGGCAACGCAGAGCTGCTTCGCAAGGCTGAAGCTATCCGCTCACACGCAGCGGTTCGAATGGGTCTCGCGAAGTCCGCTGAAGAAGCGACGAACCTGCGTCCTCATACCCCGAAGCTGGCGTTTGTCGCAAAACCATTGAGCTACATCTCCTCCAGCGGCAAAGAGGTCGACGCGACCAGTCTGGACCTCAACGCTCGTATTTTCTCGATGGGCAAGCTCCATCACGCGATGACGGGCACAGGAGCCGTGGCTATCGCGGTTGCTGCCGTTATCCCCGGGACCCTGGTCAACCGGCTGGTGCCACACTCGACGGGTTCAATCCGCTTTGGGCATCCGTCCGGTAGCCTCGAAGTGGGCGCTGAGGCACGACAAAGCGATGGAAACTGGACGGTCACCAAAGCAATCATGAGTCGCAGTGCGCGCCGGTTGATGGAAGGATTTGTTCTTGTCCCTTCTTGTGTGGTTGAGCAATGACCGCAGTCGATAACGCACTGCGCGAGGCATTCGCGCCAACCGGCGTACTGCGAGCGTCGATAAACTTCGGTAACCCGGTTCTGGCGATACAAGGGACCAAAGGCGAGCCGCGAGGCATCTCCGTCGACCTGGCGACTGAAATTGCGCGGCGGCTTGAGCTGCCGCTAGAGTTCGTGACCTTCGACGCGGCCGGCAAATCTGTCGCGGGCGTTGCGGCGGGTGACGCTGACTTCGGCTTTTTCGCGATAGACCCAGTCCGCGGCAAAGAAATTGCGTTCACCAGCCCATATGTGCTCATTGAAGGCAGTTATCTGGTCCGGGCAGAATCGCGCATCCAGTCAAATGACGATGTAGACAGGAGCGGCGTGCGGGTCGCCGTCGGCACAGGTAGCGCGTACGACCTGTTTCTGACCCGCGAACTGAAGCACGCTGAAATCGTTCGGGGCTCAACTTCACCGGAGGTCGTGAACACGTTTCTTCGCGATGAGCTTGACGTTGCGGCTGGCGTCACACAGCAGCTTCAGGCTGACGCCGAGCGCCTTGGCGGCCTCCGGCTGCTGCATGGAAACTTCATGGTCATTAGACAGGCCATGGGTATCGCGAAATCTCGTGGAGCGGATGCCGCCGCGTGGCTGGATGAATTCATTTCCGAGGCGACCCGAGGCGGCTTTGTGCGAGCCGCTATCACTCGGCATCAAATTGATGGTGTGTCCGTGCCTCAGATGGCGCCGTAACACAAGCTTGCAAGTCGCAGACGGGCAACTAGGGATTGCGCTGTCGCATCTGGAGGAAACAGCGTCGCGAGTGAATGCGAAAGTGGCACACATTTGATGATGCGAGCGACTCGCGCACCGGCCCCTCGCTCGCCCTGGTTGCCATTGTTATCCACGCTCGCAGACAAACCAAATCCCAGCCTTAACGGTTGAGCAACGACTTTAGCCAAAGCGTGTCTCAGAGACCGTGTCGCCTCCGCATAGGTCATTACACGGATTAAAGATTAGAGATTACCGAGACGTTCGGCCGAAAAAACACGTTGTCTGCAGCGGAGTTCTCCGATGTGGATACCCAATTTCCGTGTGTAAGGGGCAAGTGAAATGTGGGTGAAGGACAAGTTTTCTGTGTGTGAAGGACAAGTAAAACGTGGGTGGAAGTCAAGTTGTGTCGATGAGCTTCAACATAACGTTCATCGCGAGGAGGTATCGGCCACGACGCAGGACTAAGTGTTTGGGAGACCGCACTGTCCGCAAGATATTGACGGGCGACGAGCGAGACTCCATCAAGCGGCACGCCGAGAACAACCGGCGGCGGATCGCTGAAAGCGAAAACGCTGCGCACTTGCTGCTGAGCCGCGCAAGCATTCCACCGAAGGCTTCCCCTCAGACCCAAGAGCCGCAGACGACCAGCGAGATATTTGAAACAATGCTGGCGCTCGCGAAGCGCATTCCGGACGAGACTACATCAATCGCGGCAGTCAATTACATGCACATGCTTCGCCATGAAACCGGAATAGAGCCGGACTTTCCACCAGAATGAGGCGGCCGAAATAGGCGTCAAAATCTGCCGAATTTTGGCCGGATAATTTCCCCGTGAAATTGCCGGGCATTTCGGTAGCAGTGTTTCGAGGTAGGAGGCGAACAATACGCCTTGTCTTTACTACGACTGCTTCGAATGCACAATTTCCTGTCGTTCAACCGCATCATCGACAACTGGCCCGATAACACCGCCGCGCATCAGCGCGCACGCCTGCTTGAGGCAATGAGGGTACGCGGAGGGGTAACGACGCTGGAGGCGGTGCGGTTTCTCGACATCGTCGACCCTCGAGCGCGAATTGTTGAGCTGCGTAAGGAGGGATACCGTATCAACACCTCTTGGGTGCACCAGCCGTCCGAGTGCGGGCGGCTGCACTCGGTCGGTCTGTATACCCTCACGGACAAGGCAGAGGGCGTTGCAATCACCAGAGCTTCGAAGTCGCCCCGCGAGGCGGCCAGCCAGCAAATGAGGCTCGCGCTCTAGGCTCGGGGAGCGTTCGGGCGCCGCGCGACGAGTCTGTGTGCAAGCAGACCAGTCGGCGGCCCTCGGATACCTGATGATTCAGGCCGAATTCAATATACGCGTTGCAACTCCCACAAGACAGCAGACGCGTTGTCGCCGCGCTTCTTCGCTTTTGCGCACAGTTTGTCAAGATACTTCGACCAGCGCCGGATTCGGCGCTCACGGAAGCGGCAATACTGAATTCTCTGTTGGGCGACTGCGATGTCCAAGCGGTCCAAGGTTCGCTGTGCCCGGACTTCCCGGCAAGATACGTGGTTTGGGTTCATGAGTGAGCCTCTTAGGGTTGTTATGCCCGGATGCTATCAACTCGCTGCTCGGAACGCGAAATCATTATGAAAAGTCCGCGTCCGCAATCCGCTATGCCTACGTCTCGCGCCACTATGCTCGACCCATCGGCGGCGAGCCAGTGAAGAACTAACCATGCGAGTCAACCCACGCTCTGGCCCACGATAGTCCGACATCCTGCGCTTCTTCCTCGGTGTCATAGACGCCGAGGACTCCGGAGGCTTCGATGAATTTCCGCTCTCGCGTAATCGTTCCGCTCGCGGCGTATCGCTCGGGTGCGAGAACCTCTTCCTGCTGCTCGATGGCGTGGCCCCATAGCACGTAACCTTTATAGGAAGCCTGCTGCATCGTCTTCGTGTTCCTATGAAGTTGCCTCGACCCGTTAGTCGGCGTCGCTACGGCCTCGCCGCCCGTGGTAAGATTTCCATAGGGATTAGGTTGGCAAGGGTGTTCCTTGCCTCGCGACTCATCAGCCTATCGGCGGCGCGAACAACTTGGTCGGCACCAGTAATTTGGTGCTGCAGTTTGTTTCGTCCCATGAGGTTGACATGCAGCACAGATTTTTCTCTAAGTACCCGCAGAGAGCTAAGCAGTCCGCAGACGTCCTGCGCGACGTGCTGACAGACTGCGGCGTCATCCCGCCGGTAGAATTCCACTTCCAGAACGCGGCGGCTTACGTACTCGGTCACCCCGATATGTCCGCGTGGACGACCGCCTGCGCACAGACCCAGGACCAGTCTGCTTTCGACGAGGACTGTACCCTCGAAAAGCTCGAGGAGCGCCGCGAATACCAGGCTGCGCGCCTCGCCGAATACGTCGGCCAGTTCCAGTTCGAGCTGGCAGCACGCGAAATCGTCGACCGCTGGCAGCCTTCGGCCAAGCGGCCCGAAGAATCCGCACTGGCCTATGTCCGGCGCACAAAGTGGCAGAAAAAAGGGGAAGACAAGCGTTGCCTCGAACTGGCCGAGCAGCTAGAGCGTGAATGCCGGATTCCTAACGAGGCTGAGGTGGAGTTGCTGCGCATCGGTGTGCGTTGCGCGCGGACGACCATCCGCGAATGGCTTGAAACGTTTGTGGGCCCGCTGGGATGCAAACTTGTTAATGACTACGAGAACCGCTATGCCCCGCTTGGCTACCGTCTGCTCGATACGCTTCAGGCGGCATCGACCGGCGAGTTCACCTATCCGCGCGTGACGCTGGCAAAAGCGCTGGCGCATGGCTGGGGCACGCCGCCCCGGATGAAGGAGAGCGCACGGCTCAAGCGCGCGAAGTCACTGCTCGAACTCGTCGGCCAGAGTCTGACCACGTGCACGTGGACAAATGATGAGTCGTACATCGAGTATTATTTGACGTACTGCTACGTCCTGAAGCAGCCTGGCCAATCGCAAAACCTGCCGCTGGCGCTTGAAAAAGCCAAGGCTGGCGCCGGCTATGGTAACGGGCCCAGCGCTCGCGACGTTTACTTCGCGTGCCGTGCGGTACAGACGCAGCTCTGGCGGGGCGCGGTCGAGTCGGACCGGGTCGTCGCGGAGAAGCATCGGCTCATGGCCGTTGCAGCCGGGATGGACCCGAAGACGGAACTCTTTCCGGGGGAGGACACGCAATGAGCGGCACTCTCTTCGACCTCGGCTACCAAGCCGGCCTTGTCGCCGATGACGCCCCGGACGCCTTCACGATGTCCACGCACGACCCGGAGTGGGTGCTCGGCTTCATTCAGGGCTTCAGCGAGATGCAGTCCTTCCGGCATGCCAGCATTCCGGCGGCTGGATGGCAGGCCGGCGAATTGGGCCAGCGCTACGGCATCCCGCTCAAGGTGCTGCTGGCCCGCGTTCGGTTCGAAATAGATGTGACGGCCGAAATCTGCTCCGAGTACGAGCAGGATGACGAAGACGAGGACGGCATTCCGCTGTACCCGGACTAATCGACGCGCAAACCGTGCAATGAAAGAGGCCACCCGATGGGTGGCCTTCGTTCTTACTGGCGTTGGTCCTCACCAGCACTTTGCTTGTTCCTGTTTTACAAGACTTGGACACGTTCGCCGCGCCCGTCGCTCTTTTGTACGGACATGGCCAAATCCTCGGCTGCGATTGAAATCGCAAAATCTGGATGCCATCGTCACACGAATCGCGCTTTCCTTTTGGTCGGCTTGCCACTGTGGTTGCTCCTACTATTGTCGATGACCGGACTATGCCGCGCGTCGCGTCTCGACCAGTGGGTGGCCGGCCGGTGACGAAGTTGTCCACAGCGCCATATGGACAACCTCGGTATAGCCAGCCACGATTGCTGTGGGTGGATTTTGGATAACTGGCGACGCCGGGGAAAGTTACCGGAGTTATGCAAACCTCCCGGCGCATTCTCAAAACCCGTACAAACAGTTATCTGTTCAGCAACCGTCTGACTGCAATGCGGATTTGGCGGTTGTCCACAGAAGCAACGCGTGCTTGTTAACTGCTACTACGTATACATATATCTAATGTAAAACCGATTGAATAACTCGCGTGCGATGGCCGGCGGACGGGAACATCGCTCAGGTGGAATATCATGTTCTTTCCAAGGAGGGCGACCTGGTGTGCACAAGTTACGAGTCAAACAATCCGGCGGAACGCTTCGACGCCTTCAGCATGTTTCCATCGCCAGATTTTGACTATAGAGGCGAAATATACAAGGACTACATTGCTCCCATATTCCGACGCGTCGACAACGACCTGAAGACCGACGGCGCCAGTTTCGGCATGGTGCCGCGCAAACGAATTCCGCCGCACGTCAAGGCGTTCGACACGATGAATGCGCGTGCTGAATCGGTCGGTGAAAAGCGCAGCTTCAGCAGTGCATGGAATCGACTGCAGCTTTGCCTCATCCCCTGTCGGGCATTTTTTGAGCCCAACTATGAAACGGGAAAAGCCGTACGTTGGCGCATCCGCCTTGCTGGCAATCAGCCAACCGCAATAGCTGGCTTGTGGCGCGTATGGGACGAGCCTGAGGGCGCCGCTTCAGTATCGTTCACTATGCTCACGGTGAACGCAGATGAACACCCGCTCATGCGGCGCTTCCACAAACCTAGCGACGAGAAGCGGTCCGTGGTCATTGTTCGGCCAGACGCGTATGAGGACTGGCTCTCGTGTCGAAGTACAGACGAGGCGAGGTCATTCCTGCAGCTCTATCCGGCTGAGGAAATGCATGCAGAAGCGTTTCCGGTGCCGCCAAGAGCGCCGCAACCGAAACCGATTGACGGCGACCAGCAGCCGTCGCTGCTTGATTGACCTCAATGCGCCAGCTCCACCGGGACACGTGGAACGGCCACTGGAGCAATTGGCCTGACGGTGCGGCCCCGTGGCGATAGAAGCACAGGTGTCGGTTGCAATTGGATGTTAAGTGGTTCGATACTGACGGGACCACGACGCTTAACTATTTCAACGGTAAGGCCTCCCGCGGCGGGCTTTAGAGCAAGTCGCAATATCGCGGGCGACGCGTCTTGCGCGACAGCGAGCGGCCGCAGCATAACGAAAAGCGTGTCCGAAGACTGCGCAGCAAGATGCAGGCGGCGCAGCGACGAAGCTTGAACATGCTGGGCCCAATACAACAAAGCGCCGCAACTCCCGGTTCGAAGAATTTGCTCGGCGGACCATAATGCATCGGCGGTCTTGCTGGCCTTAACGTGCATCAGCTTCTGCGGCGGCACACCAATGTAGCCCAGACCAAGACCATTGGGCACGTGCGGCGGTTGCAGGAGCGCGATGCTACGTGTGCCGACCAACTTCAATGCCGGCTGGAGGAGGCGGAGTTCGCCGACGCCGCCTTGCTGCACAAGCAGCTCAACCAGTCCACCCAGCGGCCAGCCACCATCCGGAAGCTTCGCCGAAAGCGTGGGATAGCCGGTGTCGATGGCATTTCCGCGACCGCGGGCAAGCTGGGAAGCCCGCCACAGGGATGGATGGATGCTTTCAAGGGCGGGCGCGGTTGCTGTCATGATTGCCGAAAATACTGTATGGATGTACAGTATCCTACACCGATTCAGCGCACTGGCGCGCGTCGCCGCCGGATTCAGCTTCTCAAGCGGCCACGCCGACGCCAGCGGGCGCAAAATTCGATTGTTCAGAAACTGCACGGACACTCATGCCCGTAGCCGATACTGCCCAGCGTGGAGGGCGCCATGTTTGAAGACATCGTCGGGTTGCCTTTGCTCACAGACGCGCACAAGTCAGTGCTTCGCTGCTACCTCGCGGTCAGCGACGTGGCAGCCTATTCGTTGCAAGGGGACTGGCTCAGCAATGACCACCTTGTGGAGTCCACGCGTATCTGGCTGCAGCGGAACGGGCTGACGGCAAGCTGGCTTGAGCGGATTGAAGTTGTCGCCGAGGCGCGTGAAATCGCTCGCGCGGTCGTAGAGCATGAACTTAACGATGAACGCGATGCGCGGCCCGAGCAGCTATTTACTTCTGCAATGACGGTTCAATACGCGTCTCCCATTGTTGCCAAAATCTGGAGGCGATGTAACAGTGCATTCTCGAAGTGACGCGCGGGTTCGCGTTGTCTCGGTACCGCGACTGTCCCAAATCTGCCTGAGTCGCGAGCCACTATCCGAACACCTCCTAGCCAGCGATGTCGGCAGTATGAACCTGCAAGCCTAAGACTAAAGATGAATACTACAAGCCATAAGAACGGGACCGTCGAAACTACAATTTCCGGACGCAGCGAATCCATGCTGCTGTATGGGATTGAAGCGCTCGCTTCTAGCGTCAAAATGCCGGCACCGACAGAGAATAGCAGCGAAGACCTTTGGCATCGCCTTGTCTCGCAAGTCTGTGTGATGGGTGGCGCCCGCGGTATGGAAGAACTTGCCAGAGCTGAAAACGCAGATGACTTCGTTGCATTCAAGGAGGCGACGTCACTTCGGAAGTGGTCCAAAGTAGGGTTTGACGAGAAGTACATGGCCGAAGTCTTGCGAAAGGCTAGCGCATGCCGCTTCCCCGCCAAGACTGCCAAGAAGCTGCGTGAAATGGTCGTTACGCCTACGATTGTCCAAGGCACCCGCGTCGTCCTGCTCAAAGGTCTGTCGGCCTCTATGCCACGGGAAAAACTACGTACCGCGCTCATGACCCGATGCCCCCGATTCCGCTTGAAGAGTGCGTCAGACTTCATGATTTCGACCCATTTATCGCAAGACGTCATCGCCTTGGACACCCGCGTTGTAGGTGTATTTCGCGACCACCTCGCTTTTCCCCTTACGGCTTCTCAGGTGCAAGGGAATGATGCCGTCTACCTATCGGTTGAGTCTGCGTTGCGCACGGTCTGCGAAAAGGCTGGAATCACACTCGCACGCCTCGACCGTCTTTTGTTCCAGCTCGCAGGCGTAAGCGTCATCGAGTTCTTTCTCAAGAAGGCTCTCGATAAACATAAGTCGGTTTAATAGGCCCGCTTTTTTGTTTGCTCGCTTGACGACGACTGGCGAGCCCGCGAATTGCGCGAACGTCGCGTGTGGCGTGAACGTGAATGGCGCCGTCAGGAATGGCGTGGGCACGAGTGGCGCGAGCGTCTTGATTGGCGCGGGTATTGAAACGACCCTGGAAGGCGCCACATCCGAGAAATCCAACCTCTGAGAATCGTCGAATGAAAGCGAACCCGATAAGAATCGCCTTGATTGCAACGACACTGGCCTTCGCAACGGCAGGCACGGCAAACGCCGCAGGCTGCCTCAAGGGCGCGGTGGTGGGCGGGCGCGCATCCTCGAAGCGCTCAAGAATATCGCGCAACGCCTTGAACGAAAGCCGGTCCACGGGCGGCATCGTCTGTTGGACGTACGGATTGGACAGAAGCTTCCGCGCCTCTAGTGCGCAATACACCGGCGCTTCATAGGCAGCCAGCATAATTGAGGTCATGGTGGTCACCTACTGTCGTTCCCAAGGCTAGGCCTTTCCTTCCGGGCTGTAGTAGAGACTCTCGCCACATTGGCCGCAGAAGTGCTCGCGCATGAAGGTTCGTTGCATGACATTACGAACCTGGATGCGGTCGTGTCCACAGCTATGGCAGGCAACACGCTTGCCCAGAACAGCCTCCGGATAAGTCGCGCGATACCACTGGTAGTTCTTTGCCCGCATGCGCTTCATGCGTTTCATGCTCGTCGTCACGATAAGAATGGCGACGCCCGCAATGAACACGGGTACAGCCAATGACAAAAGGGTTTCTTGCATCTGAAAGTTTCCTCTATTGTTAATTTCCAAGTCGGCCGGGTCGGCCGGAGCGAGGCAAGTCGTTCGCCTGGTTGCCCGCTTTGTATCGCGCGGTGGCTGGCCGCGTTAACGGCAATTCACGCATAATCTTCTGGGTGCAAGCTGATTTTTCAAAGTTGATTGCGAGCGGCACACCTCGGGGAAGCCATGTCATCAGAAAACATACCGGGACCGGTTCTTCAGAAGTGGTTCAAGAAGGTCACGAATGACCGCTCGCTAATTGACAGCATCGGTAGGCGTCGAGGAGCTCGAGGCTTGGTCCACTCGGCTCAACGCCATGCAGGCGTCGGATGGGAACAAGTTTTGAGGCCCATGCCATGGCGTGGTAAAACATTGTCATAGGCGGCCGGCGATTCTCCAGCGATAGTGAGCACGCCCGGAATCAGCCGGTGCGCCTATCAGGAGAACACCATGCATGCTATGCACGCCGTAGCTGGCAAACGCTCGAATACATTCAAGGTCATCTTCGCCCTTCAATCAAGCTTTGCTCTCTACAAAAAACTCGTTCTCGACATGTGCCGGTCAGGCACCCTCACAGCGGCTACAGGGAGGTAGCCGCTGACCTGGAATCGGTCACCTCGTGCTAACGTACGCAAACTTAGAACTGCGGAAGCTTGCGCGGCTGCGGTACAACACCCATCTCGTTGCTCAAAGTCACGTGACCCGTCGTGTACGTCCAGGTCAGATTAATCGGACTTGCCTGCGCCAAATCCGAGGCCAACACACCCGTTAGATGCACCGTGTAAGTCGCGTTCGGCTTAAGCGGGCTGAATGGAATGCACATCGCACCATTGGTCAGGTTGTTATCGTTGTCCGGCGTCTGTTGCTGACACAGGACGTTGTTACCACCGCTGTCCGTCAACACAATGTTGAGGGAACTCAGCTTAGCACTGAGGATACCCTGCACCGTAACCGGATAGCCGACAAAGGTGTTGTCGTATTTCGTCTGCGACGCAAACGGGTCCGGCTCTTCGGCTGCAAACCACTGTGTCGGAACATTGGTCTGGCCGGGATACGGATAGACAACAAGTTGGGAGGCGTTTGCTGGGGTAATGCCACCGCCAAAGTCAATGTTGAACGCCTCCCACGGAGTTCCGCCCGTCGAAGTGCCCGTCGTGCTCGCCACGCCCATCGACGCGAAGTTGTCGAGCATCAGCAGCCGGTGATACGGTGCGTTGAAGATGGTCTCAACAGGCGACAGCGTCGTCGGAAACGCGAGCGGGTCGCCCGAGACAACAACTTCACCAGAAGCGCTCGGTGCACGGGTAAACGGAGTTTGTCCTGTGTACCCCGGAAGGCCCGCCGTTTCGTTGTGACCGGTCGCCTGGTTGTCAACCAGATACACGGTGTGATTCTTCGACGCCGATGCGAGGGTAGCGTCGGTGGTGAGCTGGGTCGTGTAACCCACATTCTGGCGGACCGCGTTCATGAACGCGATGCCATCAGCGGTCGGGTCACCACTGGCCATCACAGTCTGCGGGGTTGCCGCCGGCTGCATCAGCGTGGCCGGTGTCGAGTTGGACGAATTCGGATTGCTGTTGTTCGTGGACGGGCTGGAGTTGCCACCCCCACCGCCACCTCCGCAAGCTGCAATCATCACCGAGCTGGCTAGCACGACAAAAGCAAGACGAATCTTCGAGAACGACCGCAAAACGTATTTCAAGATACTCCTCCCTTTCAGATTGGTAGTTTCTACAGCAGCAACGAAGGTGTTGCAGTCACGGCTCGACGGTACGGACCTCCATCTTCCTCACCAATAGGGCTGGCAGCTGGACGCCTGACGACCCGGTTCGTTCAACAATGCCCTTTACATCGACAGTGTTTCCCTGCAGCTGTCTGGCATTTTCGATGGCGATTCCCTGGAGTTCCCAAACGCCTGTCGGCTCGTACAGTACGGCATAAACGAAAGGCTCATTGCCGCGCAGGGCAAGCCGACCGGTCAGTTCCACCGGGGCACCAACTGTTATCGTGCCGGCAAGCGCAGCGCTGCAAACCAAAGCAGACAGGTATGGCGCAAAGCGGCGAATCATCGCGCTACCTCGCAGTGGTTACTAGAAGGTCAAGGCTGTCCCGAGGGAGGGAACAGCCATCTGTATCAATCTTGCTTCACGTTACCGGACCACCACTGACAGGGTGACCCCCGGTGGCACGGTCACCGTTTCCTGATACGTGCTCGGCACGTGCGAGCGGGTCGCCGGGAAGCTTGCCAGGCCCAACAACACGCCCGGCGACGCTGACAGGAGGTCTCGCGTCACGGCCGACGGGTCAATCGCCGGCAGCGTGAAGCCGCCTTCTGAGTGAGCCGGGAAGCCATACTGGGTCATGTTTGCGCCCAGCGGAATCTGACCTTCAGCAGCCGCCGAAAAGTGACGCAGTTCCTGTGCCACGGTCGAACCAGAGCGGAACTGGCTGATGGCGTCGTTGAGGATGGCCATAGAATCCGTCGAGCTCTTGTCGTTCAGCAGCGCCTTGTAGAAGCCGAGGCCCAGCTGACGGTTCAGGAAGCCGCCGAACGCACCATTGGTCGAGTAGCTGTCACACGTCGTGTCCATCGGGTCCCAGGTCGTCAACCCGCAACCGTAGCTGCCCTGACCGGCGTAAGTCATGAACGCCGGAAAGCGCGTGTCACGCACCGAGTTGTAGGTCGGGTCGAGATTGAAGCTTGCCCAGTCTTCCATCATCATGGCCGTCGTTTCCTCGAGCCACGTCTCGTACATGTACTGCGAGCCCATCAGCATGCCGCGACGATAGAAGTTTTGCATGTGCGTACTTTCGTGCGCCATGGTTGTCTGCATCGCCTGCATGCCAGCAGTACCACCCAGATACAACGTTTCCGAGTCCAGATAGAGCGACAGGTCCTGGTTGCTGGTGTACGTCTGGCCGCTTGCCTGGGCCACGAAATTGTTGAGCGCGTAGTAGTAGCCGACCTCGCCGTAGGGCTTTCCGTCCGGCGTGATGTTCGCCACCACCAGGTCAATCGGCTGACCTGTCGGAGCAATCATGCCGGTGTTGCTGTTCGGCCCCCAGAACGGACCGCCGATGCTGGTGTCAACGTCGTAAACACCGCCTGCGCCAGCGTACTTCTGCATCAGTTGCTGGACGATTGCCGGCGTTACCTTCTGCGCCGTGTACTCGGAGGTCTGCACCCAGATGTTGACGGTCGTGCCGTCCGACGTCTGCTGCGTTGCCTCGAGCGTGGTTGCACGATTGGTGCCGTCGGCCAGCCAGAAGCTGCGCGTCGTAGTACCCACCACCCCAACCACGTTCTGCGACGGGGCACCCACGACGTTGCGTTGCGCAGCCACGCCAACCGCAGCGTCAGCCTGACGCGTCGTCAGGGAGGTCCAGCCGTTCTGATTGAACTGGTGAATCGCCTTGAGCTGCGCCGGTTCCGACGAGCCAGAAGTCGTCAGGTCCGAGGCTCCCATCATGCTCATGTTCGCGGCACCCACCACGCTTTCGCTGACGGTCACCGGGTGCATCGCCTGATTCGTGCCTTCGTTCGTGAAAACGAGCGTCACGTTACGGCCGGTAGTGTTCTTGAGCGCGACGTTGACCACGTCGTTATGAGCGCTCGTGTTGAGCGCCTGCCACAGCCCGACACCACTACCCACGTAGGTCTGGTCGTCAACTGCGCCGCAGTTCGTACAAGCGGCGTGCAGCTTGCCATCTTCAGTCGGTGTGAATGTCGACGGCGGACCACTGCTACCCGTCGCCCCGCTGCCCTGAGTGACGGTACCAGCGGAGTCGCTCCCTCCGCCGCCGCCACATGCGGCCAGGCTTGCGAGCAGAACGAAAGCAGCAGCCTTTCCAAGGATTGATTCGATGCGAATACTTTGCATAGCTTATTGTTATTGAATGTTGAATATCTATGTTTTTTCGCCCGCTCTTCCGGCCTTGCGAGGTTCTCTTGTTCTCAAGTCTCTTACCGTCGTGCACCCGTATCCACCCGGTGTGCGGCGTGCGGCTGAATTTCGCTTGCCATGGCAACCCGGACAACCCGGCCGATTCCACACATGGTTGGGCAGAATCAAGCCGGATATTTCGACGTCCGAGCCGGGACTCCGGTCGACGCTAGTTGTTGTTCGAGAGCTTGTCCACCCAAGGCAACTGGTCGCCAGCGATTTTGGGCTGCCCCTCGATTTGGACAACGCGGGAATGGGTTGCCGCTGAAATCGACCGGACCGTATCCATAATCGTCTTGTTGACCCACTGCTCCGGGGTACCTACGAGGTCGCTGGCGAGACTCTGCGTAAGGCCGTTGAGGCCACCGGAATTTTTCTGGAACACTCCATAGACGTCTAGCTGGTAACCGCCCTTGTACTCATAGAGACAGTTGTAAAGGTTGAGATTGGTGTAGCCCGCAATCGTACGCGTCGCATGCGAGGTCCACACCGCACCGTCACACTTGGCCATACGCAGCGTCGTGCCGCCAGCGTTATTGGATGCCATCTGCAGGAATACACCCATTCCCGTTCCCTGGAGAGCCGCCGACATATCGACGAGCTGGAACCTTCCTGGCGCGGCCGGAGTGGGCGCGCCCATCATCAAGGGGCGATTCTGACGAACGCTGTTTGAATTCTGCGCCAGTCCGTCAGCCGCCGAGTTGATGACAGTGTCGATGTCTGCGGTCGTCTTGATGTCGAAGATATGGTACAGCTCAGTCGTCTCGCTGCGGTCTGCAAGGACCTGGTTAAGACCTCCGCACCCGGCGAGCGCAAGGCTCATTCCGGTCAAGGCCGATAGCCCGAGCAGCTTGGTTATTTTTCTGTTTGACATCTGATTCCCCGTGAATATAGCTATGCACGCGGACCAGCCCTCCGGGTCCGCGCTGTCTCATATACCCTCGGTAATTCACCGGAAGTACCTTTCGGATATCGGAGCACCGAGTGAAATCTTTAGTAAATACTTAAATTTTTTTTTGATTTCCGGCAGCGTTCGCGTGGCTGCAACCGAATCTCACCTCTGCAGGAGCAATCCAGCCTTTCGCGCTATCCCTTGTGGCAGATTAGAGTTCAACATTTCGTCGTAGCGCACCACAAACGTTGCAGTGGACATGCGTGGTGCATATCAGAGGCACGACTCCCACAAGCTGGTCAGTGCTTGAGAGAACGACCGGCGATATCCCTTCTTCTTCAAGCGCTAGCTCCATGAGACGGTCGAAATTAGTGGTAACGACGACACGGCAAGTGTCGCGGAATGGTGTCTCGACTTCGCGTCCGGTGTGACGGGCGAGGCCATAGTGCGACAAACACCCGACTACGTCCGACGAACTCAGGATACGAGAGGCGTCAAGCTCACCACTCATGTGACAGGAATCTGGGGAGCGTTGGAGTCGGCCCGCGTAGAGCTAAAGAAACCACGAAGGTTGCCGATATAGGTTGGCTAGAGCGACCGCAAGGGCTTGCAGCCACAAATGTGCCCGAGACCGTCAGGCCCTCGAATGCTCATGGGTACGGCGTTCGTCGCCGTTAGCACCCATTCGTCGCCCGTGGTGCCCGTTCGTCACACTGGCATGGTGAGAAAAATACCGAAAGATAGACTTCCGCTATATCTGCGCGGTCAGTCAACGCAGGCTTGTCAATAAAGAGATTCCAGGTCCCTCACCATGCCCACAGCCATCATCGCCGACGACGAACCTCACATGCGTGAAATGCTGCGCGACAAGCTCAATATGCTCTGGCCGGAGCTTGAGATTCTTGCAGAAGCCGGCGATGGACCTTCGGCGCTGGTGGAAATCGAAACGCGCCGCCCAGATATGGCGTTTTTGGATATCCGTATGCCTGGCTTATCCGGTCTCGAGGTTGCCCGCGGCGTGACGGTACAGAGCCGGATAGTCTTCGTGACCGCGTACGATACGCATGCAGTAGAGGCATTCGAGGCGAGTGCGCTGGACTACATCCTCAAGCCAGTCGAGACTGCCCGCCTCGCAACTATGATAGGGAAACTCCGCAAATCACTCGACACCGACGCTCACCTCTCCATGCATCAACTCACGGAGGCGCTGTCCAGACTGGGAGTGCATGCTCTGGGTGCCGTGCCGTCCCGGTCCGCGAATGACGCAAACGCACCCAGACTTGAGTGGCTGCAGGTGGCGATTGGTCAACGCGTTCACATGGTACATGTCGATGACGTGTGCTATTTCGAGTCGGACACCAAGTATACGCGCGTCGTCAGTGACGACACAGAAGGCTTGATTCGGGTGTCATTGAAGGAATTGCTGGACCGTCTCGACAGCCAACAATTCCTTCAGACCCACCGCAGTGCGGTGGTCAATCGCAGATTCATTCGCGCGGTTCATCGCGAGGGCGAGTCAATGGAAATTGAATTGCGGGGTCGACGCGAACGAATCAAAATTTCGGTGGCCAATCATCACCTTTTCAAGGCGATGTAAGCATGGCCATGATGAAGTTAAGCCACGTTGGCTGGGTAACCACGGCGGTTACATTGTCTGGCACGCTTGCCGGGATGGAACTGTGGTCGTCCTCAATGGAGGGCGGAATCGGTAGCCGAGGCGTATTGACTGGGGTCGCGTTGACTCTTGCGGTCCTTGCCTTGACCGTTGGCCTGACCCGCTCGTCCACCCCGCTAAGCGCCTCCATTTACGCAACGCTGCGCGCTGCAGTGGAACTGTTGCTCGGCGCGGGACTTCTTTTCGGGCTTGTGACCATCGCGGTACTCGCACTCCCGTTTCCCATTAGTTTCCGGCTATTTCATGGCAATTCGGCAACGGATTGGATTGTCTTTGCGCTGGTCGGGCTTGGCCTCCTCGTCGCCCTACGGAGCTGGCACCGCTATAGCGAGCAGAAATCCCGTGCGATGCGCTCAGAACTCAAGGCGGCCGAAGCCCTCACGGCGGTCGCCCAGCACGAAAGAGAGCTCGCGCTCTCGCAGTTGATGCTCCTGCGCGCTCAGGTCGAGCCGCACTTTCTCTGGAACACGCTTGCGCATCTGCAATTCCTGATTCAGAAGAGTCCGGGCGAGGCAAACCACATGATTGCCCATTTAATTAGATACTTGCGAGCCGCCGTACCGCAAATGAGAGGCGATTCCACCACGCTGGGTTCAGAGTTCGATTCGGCAGCGGCTTATCTGGAATTGATGAAAATTCGCATGGGTGCACGGTTGACTTTGTTGATTGAAATTCCGCCTGCGCTTCGGAATATTCCGTTTGCCCCCCTGCTGATTCAAACGTTGGTGGAGAATGCAATCAAACACGGAGTCGAGCCGAAGGTGGGGCCTGTGTCGGTCTCACTCAAGGCGCGAACGGATGAGAACGCGGTCGACGGGGTCGTGGTAGAGGTCATCGACAATGGTGTTGGACTGCAGGAGTCACCGCCAACTCGAGGGACCGGCTTCGGTCTTCGTAGCGTGCGGGAGCGCATCAGGCTCCTGTACGGCGCCGGGGCGAGCCTTCAGGTGGCCCAGGCGCACGGCGGCGGAGTAATTGCGCGCATGGTTGTGCCGATGACGCACAACGGAATCGCATGATTCGCATCAAGCTTTTCCGTCCCGACTGGGTCGCACGGTCGCTTCGAATTTCATTGGGACTTGCCGTCTGCGGGATGTCTCTTGCCTTTACGGCAGCTCAACCCGCAGCAATCGATGAGCCCGCGAGCC
This sequence comes from Paraburkholderia sp. RL17-337-BIB-A, assembly GCF_046025895.1. Lineage (NCBI taxonomy): Bacteria > Pseudomonadati > Pseudomonadota > Betaproteobacteria > Burkholderiales > Burkholderiaceae > Paraburkholderia > Paraburkholderia sp. RL17-337-BIB-A. The sequence continues at coordinate 4,237,027 of NZ_JARESY010000001.1, forward strand.
AACTTCTGCTTCGCCTTATCCAATATGACGAAGTGCTGGATGACCGGCTGCCCCCGGCCGTCGCCGTCTGCGTCGATGCCACCGTGCGCCAGCAGGGCGTGACTATCGCGTCGCCCGGCAAGGACGACGTGCCGCAGCCTGCCCTGAATCGCATTCGCGATGCCGCAGAGACTTGTTCGATTGCGTCCACGGATGAACCGACCCGACTGGTCGGCGAAATACGCGCCTCGCTGCAACAACAACTACTCGTCCGAGCGGCGGCGCTTGAGCCGGTTCGTCATTGCCTATCCCAGACAGCTGGTCTGGGTGTACTGCATAGCTGCCTCACGAACGCAATCGGCGTGGCGCCTACCGCTGACGAGTGGCAGCACTGGGTGGCCATCTACATGAAACATGACAAGCCATGAACCGCTTCAGGTGTCACCCAACACGAGTTCACGCTACCCGTGCACCATCACGAGCACGACGAATCCTGGTATTTGCCGGGTTGGCGGCACTTTTCCCATTTCGCTCGAGCTTTAGCCAAGCGGCCGTCGGCACGTCTGAGGACATTTCGCAACAACTTGGAGAGTTGGTTGGGCCTGCGATGCTCCTGCTCCAGAAGAGAGAGCCTGCTGAGGCATATCCGATGCTGGCACAAGCTCACGCCCTGGTCGAAGAACGGCCCGAGGTTCGCTGGCCATGGCGGTTGAGCGTGAACCTCTACTACGGATACACGCTCCTCTCTCTTGGTCGCAACGCGGATGCACTCAACGTTCTCGAACAGGCTAGGGCTGCCGACGCGCGGTTACGCAGCGAGCGCGTTGAGCCTTTCTATGGCTATCTGCAGATGCACGACGACGCCTTGGGCAAAGAACTGTTCAAGAGCTTCAGGCTACAGTTGGCTGGAGCAATCTCTCAAAGTTTGCTTGCTACACCTCAGTTAATGGGCGATGAGCTATTCCGGCGCTTCAAGCAACAAGGTGCAATCGCCCAAGCCATGCTGGGCACGCCGCAGGTCCACACCATTAGCGACCTGATTGCTGAAAGCAACGTAAATACCGCCGAAATCCCGCTCATGCTTGCACGCGCGTATGTGGCGTGTGGCAAGCCGGAGTCCGTCGCGCAGCTCTATCAGGATAGTACGGCCGGGGTGCGCCTTCCTTCGTCTGCCGACGCCAATGCCCGCCTTGCGGCCGAGCATCGCTTCTTCCAGTTTGGCGTACTCCTCGCGCGTGCGGGACAACGGCAATTGGCCGATGAGGCGTTTCACAAAGCATTGAATCTGGGCTTTGAGCGGCAGCAAGGCATGGTCGCACGGGTGCCAAGCTATCACGCTCAACTCGCTGGATTTTCCCTTAGTCGGGACATGATGGCGGTCAGGCTCGGATTCAGACTATCTGGACCCGATAGCAGGATTCTTCCGGCAAACGTGTCCGAGGAAATTGTCGCACTCGTAATCCAGAACAAGGGCCTTGGTCTTCGCTACGCGGAGCGGGCAAATCTGTTGCTCGAAACTTCCTCAGACTCCGAAACCGCCCAGGTTCGGCAGTGCCTGCGCGAGATAGACGACCAGATGATGGCGCTTGAGCCCACAAATAGTGGGCTCGCCAATTTGTTCAAGCTGACGATGCAGCAGGGCTTTGCCATGCAGCAGGCGATGCCGGAACTTCGCGCACGTGGACTCGGCGACATTATTGTACCTGGTAGCACGTTGTTGCCCCAGGTTCGCACCGCATTGAACGGCGATGTGGCGATTGGTTACGCGCAATACGTCACCGGGCTCACGGAAGGTAACGGAAGCCTGACATCGAAGCGCTATTTGCGGTATTGCATCTCAAACACAATAATCGAAGTCCGCGACGTCGGCGCCTGCGACCACATCGACCGCGCGGTATTTGCCATGCGGCGTGCAATACTGGCCAACAGCGACTGGACTGAGCAGGGGCGCTTCCTTGCGCAGCATCTGCTCGGGGAACTCCCCGCCACAGTCGAACGGAATACCCAATGGGTCATTGACCCCGACGGTCCCATCACCTTGGTGCCATTTGAGGTGCTGCCTGATAACAAAGGGCAACTACAACTTCTTCATCGCTCAATCCGATATGTAACGTCACTCGCGCAACTCACTATAAAGCGCGCCAGTAAGGTAGCGACTGCGCGCGCCTGCATTGTCGCTAACCCAACGTACGCGCCACCTTCCGGGAACATCTCAGATAACGGTGCGCCCTCGGATGGATGGCGCCTGTCCGCAGGTATCTTTGCGCGTAGCGAAATTGACGTTCCGCCTTTACCGGAGACGGCAGATGAGGCACACGCGGTGCAAGGTAGTCTCGCCCGCATAGGAATCGCGTCAACTTCGTTTGAACGGGCAGATGCAACCCGCGACGCTTTATTGAATTTGCGCTCATCCCCCCCGGTCCTTCACGTTGCCAGTCACGCAGTGATTCTCGACAACAAAGCACTTGCGGACGCGAGCGACACGGAGCACGACCCATTGAGTGAAGCCGTCTTTGACATGCTCTTCCCGGGGCGTCGCGCAGCCTTGGTTTTAGCGGGCACAGCGGGACCTGAAGTTCTCTTTGCCAACGACATCGCACAATTGTCGCTCGACCAAACACAACTGGCCGTTCTTTCCGGTTGCGACACCGGTAACGGGGACATTGACATCGGAGAAGGCGTGGCGAGCCTGCGCCGCGCGCTGGAAAGCGCCGGCGCAGCAGGCACCGTAACGTCACTGTGGCCCGTGCCGAGCCATGCAACCGTCGAACTGATGGCGACGTTTTACAACGCGCTATCGCGCGGGCTTAAGAAGGGCGAAGCGCTAAGGCTGGCAAAACTTTCATTACGCGAAACGGGGCATCCAGTGTCCGCCTGGGCAGGATTTTTGCTCGCGGGAGATGATACTCCGTTGCGCGTTGACGCCATTCCAAATGGTATTGCGAGGTAGAACCAACAGCATTTGCAGAAGGAACCGCCGCGCATCCGAGATGCGCGCGACTAATGAACGGCTTGCCGTCCTATTTTGAAATAGAAATCCACTCACTACGGGGAATTAAAAAATGCGAAGTCTTGTTCAAGCAATTGTTATCAGCGCTGTGACCACGTGGGGCGCCAACTGCTATGCTGCATCGGTCGCCGCACCCATGGGAATCGAGGTAGGCAAAACCACGTGCGACCAAGTGGAAGCCAAACTGAACGGTACGCAAGGTGTAAGCGGTAACAAGGACCAGTCCTCCTGGTCGAAAGGGACCATGTTCGTTCTCGACAAGGTAGATGGTTTTGGTGTGGACGGTCTGCAGAAGATGTTAATAGTCTGCGGGCCATCAAACGTCACGATGCTGGTCGAGATGACATTCAACAAGGGAGGAATGGGTAATCCAGCGGTTCAGTCGACAGCCCATCAACTTGATAGCAAATACTCTCCGGTGCGCAAGAATCTTCCTGAACTTGCCGATGGTTCCGCCCTCTGGAAAGCGCCCAATGCATCAATTGAACTCCAATACGCGTTTATGAATTTCAGTTTCGACGTGGATTACTGGTCACCGGGCGCTGAGGTCAGTTATAAGAAATGGGTTACCGCTCAGCAGAAGGAATCGGCGCAGAAAAAGACGAATCAGCTTTGATGTGTTGCTCGAAAAATGAGACGTAGGAATTACCATCTTGAACGTCATTCGAAAGGTCATCGGACGTCGGGGCTGGTCCGAGATGCAAATTTTGCGCGTTAAGTGATGGGTTCCACTTGTTAGACTCTGCCTTTTCAGAAATCTCCTAATGACAATCAAATTTTCGACGACCTTCCTTTATGCTGTCGTAGCAAGTGCAATTTCGGTTCCCGCCTATGCAGACTTCGATAAAGCGTTGTCTGACTATAAAAAAGGGGACTACAAAACTGCGTTTAATGAATTTCTTGACACCGGGATGCAAGGTGATGCTAGAGCCCAGGCCGTTCTTGGGCAAATGTATTCCGACGGCGAGGGCACTCCTCAAAACTCTCAGGAAGCTCTCAACTGGTTCCTGAAGTCAGCTGCGCAAGGAAACGCTGACGCCCAGACACACCTTGGGCTGATGTATGCCCAAGGCTACGGTGTTCCTCAAAGCAATCAAAAAGGCTTCGAATGGCTCCGAAAAGCTGCCGAGCAGGGAAACGCTGATGCGGAGTACAACATCGGGTTAATGTACTCCCAGGGCCTAGGTGTTTCTCAAAATTTTGAGGAAGCAGTCAACTGGTTTCGAAAGGCCGCCGGGCAGGGCAATGCGGGCGCCCAGTACAGTCTTGCGCTGATGTTCACAAACGGTAGTGGTGTCCTTCAAGATTACCAGGAAGCCGCTAGTTGGTATCGGAAGGCTGCCGAGCAAGGTTATGCCGATGCTCAAACCAATCTTGGCAACTTATATCAAAATGGCCGAGGCGTTTCGCAAAACTATCAGGAGGCACTCAACTGGTATCGAAAGGCTGCTGAGCAAGGCAGTGCTATCGCGGAGAACAACATCGGCTCAATGTATTACGATGGCCAGGGCGTCTCCCAAAACTATCAGGAGGCGCTCAACTGGCTTCGGAAGGCTGCCGAGAAAGGAAACGCTGAGGCAGAGCGTAACATTGGCTCGATGTATCGCAATGGCCAAGGTGTTCCACAAAACTACCGGGAAGCCGTCGACTGGCTTCAGAAGGCCGCTGGGCAAGCTCAAGTTAATGCTCAAAACTCTCTCGGCCAGTTATATTTCTACGGCCAAGGTGTTCCACGAAACTACAACGAGGCCCTCAGCTGGTTTCGGAAAGCCGCCGGGCAAGGTGATGCTGATGCCGAGAAAAATCTGGGCATCATGTATCGGGATGGCAATGGCGTTCCGCAGAACTATGAGGAAGCCCTCCGCTGGTTTCGGAAGGCCGCCGGGCAAGGTAGTGCGGCTGCTCAGTTCTGTCTAGGCGAGATGTTCGACCACGGTAGTGGTGTCCCACAAAACTATCCGGAAGCCGCTAACTGGTATCGACAGGCCGCCGAGCAAGGCGATGCTGATGCTCAGACCAATCTGGCCATCCTGTATGATGATGGCCGAGGCGTTCCGCAAAACTACCAGGAAGCCGCTAACTGGTATCGACAGGCCGCCGAGCAAGGTGATGCTCTTGCACAGAGCAATCTTGGCTTCATGTATTTGAAGGGTCAAGGTGTTCCTGAAAACGACAGTGTAGCCGTCCTCTGGTTTCGAAAGGCCGCCGAGCAAGGTCACGGGGTTGCCCAGTACGACCTTGGCGTGTTGTATAACAGTGGTCAGGCCGTAAGGCAAGACAAGGTCATTGCTTACACACTATTCAATCTGGCGTCTGCAACTGGCGACGAATCCGCCATTCACAGCAAATCGCAATTAGCAAATGAATTGACAACGGCGCAAGTCGAGGAAGGTCAGACACTATCGTCAGCTTGGAATGTTGGTACACCATTGCCGACAAAGAGTCGCACCTGGAGGGCAAGACGTTAAGTCGAGACGCGCTCAAAAATGCAGGAAGGGGACTGGAGAAGGCAGCGTCGCTTCGGTTCGCGCTTCCTTCGGCATGAGAATACGCTTTTGGAAAAACTGGGAGCTTGTAGGGCAAGCCTCGACCAGCCGACGACGACAATACATCTCTTCGTCGGCTGAAGGTCAAGTCATGTCGATGAACTTCCACAGAACAGTTGCATCGCGAGAACGTGACCGAACGCAGAGTTTGCCGCTCATTGCGTGCTTGCATCTAGCCGTCGCCCGGACATGGCTCAGAGCGAGTACGGCATCTCGCTCGGCCAGTTCATGGTCAGTTTGACCAGGCGCTCGAACAGAGGAACCGACTACGAAGTATCGAGCGCCTACCATATTCCCACCGACATCAGCAATCGCCATGCGCCCCTGTCCGAAGGCACTGCTTTCGAGTGTCGATGTTCATCCGGAATATCGCGAGGCGCCGCGCGCCCATGCACCCGAAAATGTCCTTGATTTTCGCTCGTCCTTTTGACCTGCGCGCGGATTGTGCATCCCGGCCGGCGTTTCCGTCGACTGAGTCATCGGTCGTGAGGGGCTGTCTAACTGTCGAAATGCCTTACTCACGACGCAAAGTCTTGAGTCGAAATCCTGTCGCTCCTAGCAAATCATCACCTATAAAAAACGCTATACGAATGGAAGTCCTTCAAGATAGGACGGCGATGGAGAGAGAACGAATGAGCAAGATTGATATACATCGTCGATGTGGGAACTTCGGTACGTTGGTGCCTCTTTGGCTTTTTAAGCCCGGACCGCGCAAGCTGGGAAAATTGGGGGAAAACACGCCAGTTCTCACATGCTCAGCACCAGCTTCTATAACGGACCTCTTGGCCAGCGGCCAAGAGGAGGCTTGCCTAACCTTTGGGTCTTATGAGTTCGCCGCAAGCGTTTTCATTCGACTGCGGGTTAGAGATGTAGAACTTTATTGGCTGGTTGACATCTCTGACCCGGAAGTCTGGGAAGCCATCGACATGTGGAAAACAGCAGGACGCGTTCCCATACTGTTCGACACTGGCTGCGCAGGCCAGGAATGTCCCACGTTTGGCACATTTGATTTGCCGCCGAATACTGACCCTTTCGAATATCACGGGTGGTTTGGCAAGGGAGAGGAGCCGGACGCTTTCATCTGGGATGGAATGGTGGCATTGGCGGAGGGCGGTCCCTTGCAGTCCGACGAAATTTCCGAACTTCCGGTGGTTCCATTTCGAGCCTCCTTCACTATGGTCGTGCTCACGCAGCGCTGGCAAAAGTAACTGAATGAACGGAGCGCTAGTGAGTTTTAGGATGTTTAAGTGGGGAATCGTTCGATACGTCGTCGTCGGCGGCTCGTCATAACGGTCAAGCGTGACCTGCTTGCGTGCCGCGGTCGCCTTCAGGTTATCCAGGTCGCGGCGTAGCTGGAGACGCCTGGCATTGCTAATCGGTGCAAATTCAAGAGTGTGCAACGGTGCTTTTCCATTCTGTCCTCCGGGAGTTGGTTACAGGGCCACGCCCGGTAGAGCCCGCGGCGCTATACGCCCTTGGACTTATCTCTCTTGAGGAAAAGATGAAGCTTCTTCACGGCACCGACGCGGTATTCGAGCGGTTCAGCATGGACCACAGTGCGCGCCCCGGCATCTCCGGCAACAGCTTTCTCGGTGTCTGGCTGGCTGTCCAGCCAGACCTCGCGCTACGCTATGGCGAACGCTGCCTCGAGGTCGACGCGGATGTCGGCAACGCATACGCGATGCCCCTGAGCGAGCTGGCGGCGCTGAATAGCCGGTGCAGACAGGAATGCGCCGACCTGTTCGACGAGCGGGCGATTCGCGAGCTGGAGCGCGAGTTTTACACGAAGGTTCGCAAACAGCTGCTGGCCGATGGCTGCGACACCATCGAGGTGAAGGAACTGCGTAGCAGGGTCGACATCGTCATCACACTGGACCCGCAACGCCTGACGATTCTCGACGCCCGCTCCCGGGAAGATATGGCGGAACCGGCGAGGCAATAGAGGCGCATCAATTCTCCCGGACTGGTCACTACCCAGTCCGGGTCTTCTTCACCGCAGTCCGAAGTCGGGCTAGGAAGTTTCAGGTCCGCTTTCTGATGTCTGTCACTTCTAATTCAATACTCCATCCGTGACAGCTAAGTGTAATTACCACGTGAATAATCCGCACATGCGGCTATATTTCATCGATGTGAAACGCCCCACGATTGGCGAAATCGTCCACGAACAATAAGCAGGGAGCGAAGGTGTGGATGAGTTCAATGCGTTGGTAGTGGGCCTTTACCAATGTGCGCATGAAGTGCCATTCGCACAGTTTCAGGAAAGGGCGCTGCTCCTGCTTAAAGCGTCCTTGCCATTTGATGTCGCCAGGTGGGGCACCGGGCGCTTCGACGACCACGGCCTCGTATTCCATGCGCCCTATCTTTACAACGATTCACCGGAAAGCCTGCAAGACTACGAGCCCGTCCGTCACCATGACAAGGTCGCGTTCCATTGCTCGACGCACTCGGGTGTGACGCTTAACTGCTATTTGCCTGACCTTTGCCACGACGCGCCGGAACTGGAGAGATACGCTCATCGTTACCGGCATGAACACGGCCTCGTTACCGGCTTGAAAAATCCCGCAACAGGACTGGCGGCTTCCATCTCGCTGTATGGCGCCTATGAGCGAAGACCATTCACAGAAGCCGAGCGCAGCCTCATGCAAACGGTCTTTCCGCACCTGCTCGAGGCCTTGAAAATCAGTCAACGACTTGAAGCTGAGCGTATCCGGCAGCTCGATGACAGCAGGTGGAGCGTGGCAGTGGTCGACCGGGGCGGCCTCTTCTGCTTTGCCGAAGCGCAATTTACGACAACGCTCGACATGGAATGGCCCGGCACGTCGTCCGGCTCTCTACCGCGCGAGCTGTTTCGAACGCTGCAGGATGCGCCCTGCAAGCCTTTCTACGGCCGCAGGATTGTAGTCGCGCCTTTTCCGACCAGGAGCCTGATGTTCCTGAAGTGCCGGGCCCGGGAACCGGTCGACAATCTGACCCACCGCGAACGCGAAGTTGCTGAACTGGTTGCCGCCGGCCTCACGCACAAGGAAGTAGCAAAGGCGCTGCACATCGCACCGTCTACGGTGAACAACCATCTTCACACAATTCATGAGCGGATAGGCGCGCGCAACAATGCGGAGTTGGTCGCCCAGCTACGGTACGCACGTTTTTAGGTCCGTCCCGGCAGCCACAGGTGAGGTGGCGTCTCAAGATGGACGAAATGACCGGCGTTCAGCTGACGCGACGTTGCCTGCGGGAAATATCGCTTCCAGGCGACTGCCTCCTGCGCGGCGTCGACCAGCACATCGTGCACGCCAAACACCAGGCCCACTGGTCCTCTCACCGTCGTCCGGACGGTGAGCGCCCGACCGGCCCAGTAATCCAGCAGGATTGTCCGCAGCGTATTGATGTCGAGCCACGGCTCCCGCTCTATCAGCGAGAGGAACCAGCGCCGGCGCTCATGAGACTCGGGGCCCCAATACACATCAAGAAATCCTGGGACCTCGAGTATCCGCTCAACCAGTGTCCAGAACGAGTCGAAGCTGTTCTGTTCACGGTTGCTCACCAGCGCGTCGCGCAGGCTCCCGCGGTCCGGCGCGAGGTACGTCAGGTGCTCACCGACTCGCGTCAGCGCGTCTGCAGGATTGAAGACAGGCGCAAGAAGCGTTATCGACCCGATTCGCTCCGGCATCAGCATGGCGAGGTAGAGCGCTAGGTGAGCGCCAAAGGAATGCGCGAGCAGATTGATTTTGCCTCCCCCGCGACTGGCCAGGTGTTCTGCCTCAAGCGCGACGTCATCGAGCAGCGCCTGGTAGGGCCGCGCGAACAGCACCTCGCAGCGAGGCTGGTCCCACCAGACCACCGGCAGCGTCTCACCGTACAGCGCCCGCTCCACGATGGCCGATAGGCCCGGCCCGCCATGCAGGAATAGCGTCGTTGCCTGTTTCACACGGTCCTCCCATTTACGACAATTTATTCAATTGCACGGGATACCGTAGACCAGACTTGGGCAATAACCCACCTGCCCTGCGCCTCCTGCCGAAGAAGCAGCATCGGCGGCCTGGATACCCCACGGGTCGCTGGAGCCGGAAATTGCGCCTGTAGCGTTAATAGCCGCTCCATCTGGAGTCTGGTCAAACTGAAGCCAGGCAGAGGATGTCTCCGGCGGCGAATAATCGTCGCTTACCCATGAGGTGACGCTGGTTGTTGCTCTCGCAAACGCCTCTCCAAGCTTGTCTGCCACGCGCGACCTGCTGAGGTCCGTAAGAAACGCTGTGATGTGGTTTGATGTGTTTTCTCCGACGACGCCGGTGTATTTTGCAAGGAGATTGTCGAAGTAGTTGGCGGAAACGTTTGACACAAAGAACTGCACGGTCTCCTTCCATTGGACCCGGGTATCGGCATCAAGACTTCCGAAAACACTGGCATTCTGCAGTATCGCACCCTCGGCTGTGCCGAACAGCAGACCCGTCGCGACTGCAGCAGCCCCTGCTACGGCGAGGGGCGCGAACGCCAATACTTCACCGGCGATTATCGCGGCCCCGCCATATTTGATGAACGTGCCCGCGGATTCGTGCACATGGTTGGCGAGGTTTTCCGCCATGCCCTTCAAATCAAGGTCGGCTGCCGAGAAATCCGCGATGCTCGCTGCGCGTATCACCGCGCCGGGCGTAACGAGTAGCTTGCGTGTTGCAGTCTGGAGCGTCAAACCGGCCGCCTGAAACGAGCTGTATAGTATCGCCTCTAGCACATCGATTTGCTCCGCGGTCATCGAGATTGTGCCCAGGCCGAGAGGACCAAACAGGAACTGCATCCGACCCAGGTATCCACTCCCGGACCTTGGCATTACCTTCGTTGCAGAGGCCTGGCTGAGCCGCATCTTCAATGCAACAGTCTCACGTATCATGGTTCCCGCTAGATACGGACTGTGCTGCAGCGCCGAAATTGTCACTTGTCGGGTAGCCACTGTCGACGTAACGCCAGCTCTTGAACGCGCGACCGTGACTGTTGCGCTTCCTGCATTCCAAGCCGAATCGGATGTCATGTATGGAGGCACCGGAACGGCCAGCGTGGTGCTATCGACCACAGCTGGCTTGACTGCCCGCTTCAGGTTGCTCCAGCTCGCCTCAAAGCTATCGCCCGCCTGGACGGCTGGCACGGTTACCTGGAGGCTTGAGAAGGGCGCTGCGTCAGTTTGAGCGTTCGTAGCCGGGGCCGCGGACGCATTTGTGCCGCCCTCTGTTCCGCCGTCTGTTCCGCCTCCGCCCCCACAGCCGGGAAGAACCGGGATTAATGCGAGCCCGCCTGCAATCCTTAGCATCTGCCTGCGGCGAATGTTTAACAGGTCCATGTGCGCCTCCGCTCCGATAGATTGAAACCCGTTGAGCAGCGATTCAGCAGCTGTTCTCCTCAACGAATTCACTGCATTTATCGGTCGAGCCGCAGGTTTGTACCATAGTAAAAATTCACTATGCCGCCGGCTCCCGGGCAGACAACCAGATGGAAAATCGAGGCGGCAGCGCCTTACGCGGTGCGGCGGTACAGTCCGCCACAGCGCGGCTAGGCGCCCCACTATTGAGACGCCTCTATTCCTTTGCGTTACGAATCTGTTAGCTAGGGAACAAGTCCATTGCTACTCGTCGCTTACTGGCGCTACTACTGCCATCAACGCATCGATTGTAAAAGGGGTTGGTGTTTCCGGGCTCGAGGCCACCAAGGCGTTAGAGCAGCTGAGTATTTAAGGGCTGGGTTGGATACCGGATGCCTCGTTCAACGCAGGGCCACCGCCTTTTCGCGCTGTGCGGTGGAAGCTCTCTTCTGCAGTCAAGCGTTTGCCCCGTGCACCTCAATCAACCAATCAGTAATTCGCCGCTGAGCTTCCGGGGCGCTAACTCCCAGCTGACTATCGAGCAACACAAGATGTTGCTCGAGGTTGAGGAAGTCCGTGCTCAGATGATGCGAGCCGAATACCGAATCGTCGAGAGCAAGCCAGTGTTTCAACTTATGCTCAAACACGTACGACCGAATGATGTACGTTCGAGCAGAGCCGTCTTGCAGATAACCGAACCTGGCCTTGTATCCGCGCGTCGAACCAACGACACGCATCGCCAATTGCTTTGGCAAATATGAAACGACTGTCTCGAGCGGTAGCTTGTATAACCACGAGGTGGTCAGGACGATTTCAACCCGTGGATACGGTTCGAGCAGACCTGCAAGCAAAGGAGCGAATTCGAAGGGGGCGTTGCCAGTGTCGAGCGAAATACTGCCGCTGACATCCAGGAGTCCTCGACCCCGGTGAAGCGTTCCATCGAAGTCAACGAAAAGAGTCGGTGTCGGTTCGTCCAGCACCAGTGCCGTCGGTTTTGAGTCATTGCTCATGGTTCGGCCTCAGACAATAGCTTGAGTTATATGAAGCGGTCGGCTCGAGAGACACCGCGGTATCCGATGGCGCCAGGGTCAGTTCGAAGCGTTGCGTTGGTTGCCGTGATGTTGCATCCCTTTCAATCCGCCTTCCGGCACATTGCACGACACCGTTCGAGTTCCCTGCTCAGCGAGTCTATTTCCATCTGCATGCCAGCAGCTCGTTTCAGTAGCTGTCCCACTGCATGCCAATATTCGTAACCCAAATCGCCCCCTTCGAGGCCTAGCCGGTGAAACGTGCGAAGCGCAATCTCCAGGTCAATATCGGTACCCGAGTTCATCTCATTTCCCTCTTTCGATGCGCAACGGTCGCGTTCCGCGATAGGCTTGCATCCGAACAAAATCCCTTCATTCAAGTACCTCTTTTTGATGCGCAGCATGACCAAGCTGAGTACGAACGCGACTGCTGGCACGACCAGAAGTGCGGAGTTACTGAGGGCGAACGTCAGGAGTTCCTTCATGGCCGGCAGACGTTAGAACCTGAGGTCTCGTAGTTACGGAAACAGTCGCGCATATTGTTCCGCATAGTTCGCGGCTTCCGCTACTACTGGCTTGACATCTTCGGCTGATAGCCGCTGGAGCGGCGTAGCGCCGTCCAGCGACTCAATCGGTGTCATGAAGAAGTCGAACATGGTCCACGAGTCGATTTTGCCCAGACCACGTATGACTTTTCTGAAGTCATCACGGAAAATCATGGGCGAGAGGAAGAACGCCGGGCAATAGGCGTCGGGACCAAAGTAGACACGGAACATGCGATTTGAGGCGACATACTTATCCAGCGTCTTTTCCGTGATGCCGGCGGCATTGCAAAAGTCGTGGGTCCGAAGCACTTTGCCTTGAAGCACAAGAGCGTAGCGCTCGGAGTTCGCTTTATTAGCCGCCGGCAAAGGCTCATGTCCTAGTGTCCCCTTCGACGCACGTTTGACGCGCTTGCGAAGAGTCTCTCCTTCCTCTCGAAGCGCAGGTAGGTCAATTCCGAACACCATGGCTGTGCCCGTGACTTCACAGAGATGATTTTTGAACATTTGGCCCAGCACCGCATCGGGGATTTGCAGCAGCGTTTCTACGACCTTCGGGTCGCACAAGATGGCCGCGACGACAGCGCGCCGGATGATATGTTGCACCCATTCGTCATTGAGCGATGTTTCGTTCGTTGTAGCACGCGTAGCGCGCGGCATGGTCATTCCTTACTTAAGCGAGACCGTCGGGGCCTGCATGGTCTCCAAGCTGCGCCTTCGAATTTGCTGCAGTATCTCTGCCGCTCCCTGTCGCCGCAGGACTAAACCGAGCTCCGCCCCCCTGACTTCTGACGTAGGTCACGTCCTTCCGAGATGCGCGCGTTCAGCTGCCGGCAGCAGATTTCGACTCTCGCTTCGTACTCAGCGGCTTTCGAAGCTCATTACTTTCACCAACCGTGGTCTCTCAACACGCCGACCGAACGCGACAGGCGAACACCGTCTCGTCTCCCCGTCGGCGGTCGAATACCAGTAGTTCACGACGTCCGTATCTTTGCCCTCTGCCTCCTGCCACAACCCGCTTACTCGGCAGAGCGTGACGGAAGCGTCAGCTTCATTGCGAGCCAACAGGTGAACCGAAAAGCTGACATCGCCAAGTTGAAGTACCAGTTGAATCAGCGCCTCGGCACCGTCCACCACCCAACCATCCGCGCTCGCGCAGTCCGCACCGCGAGAGGAGGCCACGACAAAGAAGTTCGGCGTGAGGTCCGTCCATCCAACGCAGCGCCACGCAAGAAGTGGCTGCATGAGCCTCTTCTTTATGGGATGCGGCTCTTCCCAACTGCTGTCAGTAAATAGCATCAAGTCAACCGAAAAAACATTTAAGGTTGCAACAAGTCAACCGCGAGAGCTGCTCTTTGGGGGCCTGACCGGATGCCGGGGCGCCGACGCCTCGCCATTGACCGTGTTCACGTATAAACCGCGATATGCGATTTTCGCATATGCGATTTTCGCATATGCGATTTTGGCATATACGGATTTGGACTGCAAGCTGTCTGCCTTGTGCCAGTTCGGTCCGACCGTGGAAAAATCTATCTACACACAACAATACGGCCTTTTTCTCGCCACTCTCCGAGCGGCAAGGGAGTCCGCAGGCATCCCGCAGAGCGAGCTAGCCGCGAGGCTTGACGTCGACCAACCGTTTGTCAGTAAATGCGAGAGCGGACAGCGCCGGCTCGACTTTATTGAAGTTCGAGAGTGGTGCGCCGCACTAGGAATCACGCTGAACGAACTCACCGTGAGCTTCGAAGAAACTATCGCTCGCACGCAAAAGAAGTGAGAGGAGCTTCGCAACACATCTCGAAGAGCGCCTGACTGGTGCAACATGCGCCTCAAACCCCGTCGTTGGAAACATTGCTGGTGTTGGTTCATCGGCCCCGCACCAATTTGTCTGAATACTTTGAGTGGTCGGCGCTGACATAAGGGCATCCCCTGTCCACGACCTCAGGGCCCGCACCGCAAGGGGGCGGGCACCCGCTTATCAGCGGTTCCGAGAAGACGTGTTGCTCAACGCTGCTGCAACGTTGGGCAACGTTGGGTATTGACCAGAAGTGTTTATACGCCGCCTCGAAACCACGCGCGACCGCGCGCCGGTCATCTCGCCCTGAGTCCAACAGACGTTGCCATAAGGGGTTGGGGCCGAAACGGACCATGCTAGCCACAACTGAATGACTATTTTCCGCTCAGAACTTACGGCTAGCTCAACACCCAAGTCGCAATTGTAAGTGCATGATTTTTCTCAATAAACGTAATTATAGGTGATTTATTCCCGAACATAAACGCGGATGAGTTGCCGGAGTTCGAACGTCATGTGCTGGAAACCCTGCGCGAGCCGCTCGAGGCCGGTCGCATCACAATCTCGCGGGCCGCCCTGCAAGCGGACTTTCCGGCAGCCTGCCAACTGATCGCCGCGATGAACCCTTGTCCATGCGGATGGCGCGGCGATCCCAACGGCCGTTGCCGCTGCACGCCGGAGATCGCGGCGCGCTATCTGCGCAAACTCTCGGGGCCGCCGCTCGACCGGATCGACATTCAGATCGAGATTCCCGCGCTTACGCCGGCGGAGTTGTCGGCACGCTCCAGCGTCGCCGGTGAATCGAGTGCGTCGATCGCACTGCGGGTAAATGCCGCTCGCGAGCGGCAACTAGCGCGCCAAGGTAAAACCAATCGTGAACTGGGCGGGCGGGAAGTGGACGAGGTCTGCCGGCCTGACGCAGCCGGCGAAGCGTTGCTGCGTCAGGCCGGCGAGCGCTTCGGCTGGTCGGCGCGTGCTTACTACAGAGTCCTGAAGGTGGCGCGGAGCATCGCCGACCTCGCCGGCACCGCCATGCCGAGCGCCGCGCAGATTGGTGAAGCCATTCAATATCGCCGGGCTTTTGGGTCGCCATAAGGCGAAAAATCTACTGTCAAGTCTTGACTTATGCACATGTGCGCGTTCCAGATAAATTTTGAAACATCTGAAAGGCGCACGGAAGCATGCGGCCAAATGACATTGATTTAATTGGGTTTTTTTGCACGCCCTGAGTAACCTCACTCTGACAGAATGCCCACCGGATGGGCCTCTGCGGCAAAAAGCGCGGAGTTCTCAACAGAGTTATCCACAGGAGCTGTGAGTAACCAAAAAACCTCAACGTAAACCGGGAATTAGCGCGCGATGCTACGAAGGAACTTTCACTGTGCCCTACGATCCACCGGCGCGCCGAATCGGCCAAAACTACCGCTCTCAATACAGTTGGAACGACGAAAAAAATTGGTCGACCTGCTCCTGCTGCAATGGCTTGGAAGCAATGATCGCGGCCTGATAAACATGTCGGCCGCGCGCGACCAGCCGTGCATAGACGGTACGCGTTTCGTGTTGGGAACCGGCCTCACCGCTCAGCTTCATTTCCAGACCGGGCACCTGACCGCCGGCGGCGAGTGGGATTTGCACCGCGTGCGCGTCTGGCGCGGCGCCGACGTTGCGGGCGAGGCCCGTGCGCAAGAATTCGAGGGCGGCGCGCTGGGTCGCTTGGTCGTCATCAGGCAGCATGACGGTGCCGACCGCGAACACGGCGTCGCCGGCTTCGGCTGTCTGCATCGCCATCTGCATCGGCTTGCCGTCGATCTGGACCGCGCGCTGGTCATTGCCCGGCTTGGCCGGCAGGTCGACCGTGTAGCCGTTGTCGTTGTTCATGATGGTCCGCCAGTCGAAGGTCGGCGAACAGGCTGTCAACGCGCCGCCCAACGCGAGCGCGCAAACCATCGTGCCAAGTACAGCACGCGCCCGCTGCGAGCGAGGCACGCGAGAAGCGGCGCTGGCCGCGCGACCGTGGGCGAGAGAGAAACGTGAGGAACGGCTAACGGAGCGGCCAAACGGGGTGATGGGAATTCGCGTGATTCGCGTGATTTGCAAGGCTACGGGAATTCGGGCGAGGAAGCGAAACGCAGTTCGGAGCATGGAGACGGAAGATCGGACTGACAGGAACGTAAAGCCCTATTATCCCCTCCCGGCCTGCGCTCTGCCGCGCGGCCGGAATGGGGCTACAATAGCTACGCTAGGCCGCACCCGGATCTAACAGTCCAAACGCAATCCAGACCAACGCACTGTCCCGCGCGTTCCGCGCGACTCTCGAGGTTCCGCTCATGAGCTCCACTCCGTCCACCGCCGCACGGCGCGCGAATCCGATTCGCACCATCATCATCGCCGTGGTGGCCGTCGCGATTGCGATTGCTGGCTATTTCGCGTTCGCGGGCCAACAGCGCGTGCCCGATGCAACCTTCACTTTGCTGTCGGGCCAGAAAATTTCGACCGCCGACCTGAAAGGCAAGGTCTATCTGGTCAATTTCTGGGCGACCAGCTGCGACACCTGCATGAAGGAAATGCCGCAAATGGTCCAGACCTATAACCGCTTCAAGGGCAAAGGGCTCGAATTCGTCGCCGTCGCGATGAACTACGATGCGCCGATGTACGTGGCCAACTACTCGCAAACCCGCCAGTTGCCATTCAAGGTGGCGATGGACGACGGCTCGGCCGCCAGGCAGTTCGGCAACGTCCAGCTCACGCCCACTACATTCCTGGTCGACAAGGACGGTAAGATTCTGAAGCGCTACGTCGGCGAACCGCAATTCGCGGAACTCGACCAGTTGCTTGAAAAAGCGCTGAACGCGGCCTGATTGCCACGTGGTTGCCGCCTCATTGCCACGAAAAGCCTGAAAAGCCTGAAAAGCACCCTGATTCAAACACGCCGGCGCCGGAGTCATACCTCCTCGCCGCCGGCGCTCCAAATCCTCACCGCTCCCCTTCCCCTTTGGCCGCGAGGCCATATCGCTTGATCTTCTCGTAGAGCGTCGCCTTGCCTAGCTGCAGCCTGTCTGCCGCAGCTGCGACCACACCGCCGGCCTGCTCCAACGCCTCCGCGATCACCGCCCGCTCAAACTGTTCGACACGTTCCTTCAACGGTTGCGTCGCGACGCCCTCGTCGTTGAAAGACATGACCGGATCCTCGGCGACCCCTAGCACGAAGCGGTCGGCGGCATTGCGCAGTTCGCGCACATTCCCTGGCCATTCGCGCTGCATCAGGCTCGCACGCTGCCGGTCCGTGAGAATCGGCGCAGGGCGTTGGTAGCGCACCGCAGCGTCCAGCAGGAAGTGTTCGAACAACGGCACAATGTCCTCGCGACGCTCGCCCAAGGGCGGCAGCGCGATCGTCACCACGTTCAACCGGTACAGCAAGTCGCGACGGAACGAGCCGTCCGCGACATGCTCGGCCATGTCGCCCTTGGCGGCGGCCACCACGCGGCAATTCACGCGGATCGGCTGATTCGAGCCGAGCCGTTCCAGCACGCCGTCCTGCAACACGCGAAGCAGCTTGACCTGCAACGCGAGCGGCATGCTCTCGATTTCGTCGAGGAACAGCGTGCCGCCCGAAGCATGTTCGAGCTTGCCGATCCGGCGTTTTGCCGCGCCGGTGAATGCGCCGGGTTCGTAGCCGAACATTTCGGACTCGAACATCGGCTCTGGAAGCGCGCCACAATTCACCGCGATAAACGGCTTGTCACGTCGCGGCGACAGCTCATGCAGACTGCGCGCGATCAACTCCTTGCCCGCGCCGGTGTCGCCGTTGATCAGCACCGACGCGTCGGTCGGCGCGATATTCGCGATCAGCCGCCGCACCTGCTCGATCGCCGGACTGCGGCCGATAATGCGCGGTGCCACCGTGTTCTGCCCGGCCAGCTCACGGCGCAGCGCGAGGTTCTCCAGCACCAGCTTGCGGCGCTCCAGCGCACGTCGCACGGTTTCGATCAGATGCTCGGATGCAAACGGCTTTTCGATGAAGTCATAGGCGCCGTCACGCATGGCCTGCACGGCCATCGAAATATCGCCATGACCGGTGACCAGAATCACCGGCACGTCGGGCGCGCGCTCATGGCACTGCGCGAGCAGTTCGAGACCGCTCGCGCCGGGCAAGCGAATATCGCTGACCACCACGCCGGAGAAATCCGCGCTGATCATCTTTGCCGCCGATTCCGCCGAGGCATGGCCGATCACGTCGAAGCCCGCCAGCTGCAAACTCTGCACGCTGGCGCGCCGCACCAGTTCGTCGTCTTCGATGTACAGCACTTGCAAGCCGTGGTTCAGCATGTCGTTCTCATCTGATTCAGGAGCCCGTGGTGAGCGGGTCCGATGTATGGCTCGTCTGCACGCGCGCGCGCCGCAGCGTCAACACGAATAATGCACCGCCGTCCGGTGCGTTGCGCGCCACCAGGGTGCCGCCGCAATCGCGTGCAATCGACGATGAAATCGCGAGACCGAGCCCCAGCCCCTGGCCCATTTCCTTCGTCGTGAAGAACGGTTCGAACAGCCGCGGCAGCACGTCGTCGGGAATGCCTGGGCCGTTGTCGCGCACGGCGAACGACAAGCTCGTGTCAGCCGCTTCAATCTCAATCGAAATGCGCGGCGGCGTCATCTCCGCGGTTGCGTCGAGCGCGTTGCCGAGCAGATTGATCAGCACCTGTTCGAGCCGCAAATCGTCGCAATGAGCAACCAGCTCGGGATGATCGTCCGAGGGCTTCAGCGGCGTACGCGCGCCGGTGTCGGCATCGAGCAAAACGAACTCGACTTCGACGCCTTGCAAACGCTTTTGCAGCAACGCGATCACGTTGCGCAACGCCCGCATGATCGGCGCACGCGCACTGCGCGGCCGCGCGCGGCCGACGAACAGCTTCAACTGATTGGTGATCTTGCCCATGCGCTCGGTGAGCGCCGCGATCGCTTCAAGATTTTCGCGCGCCGCCGCCTGGTCGCCGCGTTCAAGCAGCACGCGCGTGTTGTCTGAGAAACCGCGCAGCGCCGCGAGCGGCTGATTCAATTCATGCGTGATGCCCGCCGCCATCTGACCCAGCGCGGCGAGCTTGCTGGCCTGGATCAGTTCGTCGTGGGCCGCGCGCAGTTCCTGTTCGGCGCGCGTACGCTCGGCGACTTCCTTCTGTAATTGCTCGTTTGCCTGCGAGAGATCCACGGTGCGCTCGGCCACGCGTTGGTTCAACTCAGCGTAGGCCTTCTGCAGCAGGGAGCGGCTGCGCATCACCTCACGCACGCGGGCGCGGCGCATTCTCCAGTAGAACGCGAGCGACACCAGCGACACGTATCCAAAGCCGGTGACGATGGTTGCATTGCGCGCGTCGGCATCGACCGGATTGACGGGTGACATCGTAATCAGATGCCAGTCCGGCTCGCCCATGCCGCGCCGCGACGCCAGATAGCGCGGGGCATAGCGGCCACCGCCGATGCGCACGATCTGCGCGTTGTCTTCGAGCGTGCGCTCGATGGTCACCGGCAGCGGCGCGATCGGTTGCTGCGCATATTGGCGCGCTTGATAGATCGAATCGGCCACCTGCCCCGACAACGGCCGGATCGTGTGGTATTTCCACGCCGGCATCGACGACAGAAAGATCACACCATGGTCGTCGGCGACAACCAGAGGCTCGGACGCGTCCACGCCCTGGAACCATTCGAGATCGAGTTTGACGACCGCCACGCCGACGATCTTGCCCTCGCGCCGCACCGGCTGCGAGATGTAGTAACCCGGCGCCTGCGAAATCGTGCCGATACCGAAGAAGCGGCCCACGCCGCCCTTCACCGCATCGAGAAAATACGGCCGGAATTGATAGCCCGCGCCGATGAAGCTGCCCGGCCCGTGCCAGTTGCTCGCGGCGACGCAATAGCCGTCGAGCGGAATGATGTAGGTGACCGTGGCCCGCGCGTGGCGGTTGAGGTCTTCGAGATAGAGATTGGCGCGTTCGACGTTGGCTGGACTGGGATTGACCAGCACGTCTTGCACAATGGGATGTTCGGCCAGCAGATAAGGCAGCGATTCGTAGCGCTCGAGCGTGCTTTTCAGCGCGCTCGTAGTGCGATCGACCCGCACCGCGGCGTTGTGCCGCAAATTGTCGATGCCGCGCTGCCATGCGACGCTGTACGTGAGCCCGCACGCCGCCACGAGCCCAGCCACGAGCGCGAAGAGGATCAGCAGGCGGCGCGTCACGTTGGCAATATCCGATCGGTGAGGATCAGATATTGTGGCATAAGGCGGCGCGCCGTCGGCGCGAGCTTGGTCGGCCGGCGGCGCGGGGTCCCGGTGCGCGGCCGCCGCTTTCATCGGTGGGCGTCCGCGGCCGTGATCGGGAGGGTGGCGGAAGTCGTGGCCGTTGCGCGGCTTAAGCGCCAGCCGGCTCTTTAACCGCGACGTCACCCCGCAATGCGGCGTTCAGCTTGTTGCGGTCCAGTTCCTTTTCCCATGCCGACACCACCACCGTCGCCACACCGTTGCCGACGATGTTCGTCAGCGCGCGGCATTCGCTCATGAAGCGGTCGATACCGAGAATCAGCACCATGCCCGACAGCGGAATGGTCGGCACCACGGCAAGCGTGGCGGCCAGCGTGATGAAGCCTGCGCCCGTCACACCGCTCGCGCCCTTCGAGGTGAGCATCGTCACCGCCAGCAGGGTGAGCTGCTGCGTCCACGTGAGGTCGGTGTTGGTGGCCTGGGCGATGAACAGCACCGCCATCGTCATGTAGATGTTGGTGCCGTCGAGGTTGAACGAGTAACCGGTCGGCACCACGAGGCCCACCACCGAGCGCGAGCAGCCGAGTTTCTCGAGCTTCAGCATTAGTTGCGGCAGCGCAGCTTCGGAGGAGCTCGTGCCGAGCACGATCAGCATCTCCTCCTTGATGTAGCCGACAAAGCGCAGGATATTGAAGCCCACCGCGCGCGCGATGATGCCGAGCACGACCACCACGAACACGATCGAAGTCAGATAGAACGTGCCGATCAGCTTGAGCATCGGCAGCAGCGAGCCGATGCCGTACTTGCCAATCGTGAACGCCATCGCGCCGAACGCGCCGATCGGCGCGAGCTTCGTGATGATGCGCACGACGCCGAACAGCACATGCGAGAGGCCGTCGATGAAGTTCGTGACGACCTTGCCCTTCTCACCGGCCGTGGCCAGCACCGCGCCGAACAGCAGCGCGATCAGCAGGATCTGCAGGATTTCGCCCTGTGCGAACGCGGACACGAGCGTGTCCGGGATGAGGTGCATCAGGAAGTCGACCGTGGTCTGGCCATGTGCCTTGGCGGCGTACGAAGCGACCGCCTTGCCGTCGAGCGTGGCCGGGTCGATGTTGAAGCCGACACCAGGCTTCAGCACGTGGGTTGCGATCAGACCGAGCACCAGCGCGAACGACGAGACGACTTCGAAGTACAACAGCGCCTTGCCGCCGACGCGCCCGACCTTCTTCATGTCTTCCATACCGGCGATACCTGTCACCACCGTACAGAAGATGATCGGCCCGATCACCATCTTGATCAGTTTGATGAAGCCATCGCCGAGCGGCTTCATGTCGACGGCGAAGTCCGGTGAAAAATGGCCGAGCGCAATGCCGATGATGATCGCCACGATCACCTGGACGTACAGCACTTTGTGGATAGGTTTCTTCACGATGTTTCCTGCGATATGGGTGAGCTCAAGGCCTGCCACGCTGCGCATCATGCGAACGAAAGTCGTCACGCCTGTGCACGGCATAAGGCCGCGACAAGACGACGAATTCAGAAATACCGGGGAGGGAAATCAGACATCGTTGTCTCCTTGCTTTAGTTGTCGGACCGAGGCGGCCGCGTCTTTTAAATCGCAAGGTCGATGCCAGCTTGATGCACGGCGAATCGCTTTGATTTTTATAGGTTTTTTGGTGTGTTACGGCGTGCGCTGTCCGGGATTCCGGAAATCCGGACGAGGGGTGTCGGGGAATCCGGAATCCTTCGGGCGGCGACCTCGGGAAAACCCGCGGAGCCTTTTGTGCTGCGGGTTTCGCGCACTCCGGGCGTCACAATTCTGGCTTCTGGGCGTCGCTTTCGCTCGCTTCAGGTGCTGCTGTCCGGCTTCTATGCGCCGCCTTCTTCCAGCACCAGCAGGTTCTCGTGCGAGAATCCGAGCGACACCGGCTGCCCCCGCTCGGGCAAA
This sequence comes from Paraburkholderia sp. RL17-337-BIB-A, assembly GCF_046025895.1. Lineage (NCBI taxonomy): Bacteria > Pseudomonadati > Pseudomonadota > Betaproteobacteria > Burkholderiales > Burkholderiaceae > Paraburkholderia > Paraburkholderia sp. RL17-337-BIB-A. The sequence goes on from NZ_JARESY010000001.1 coordinate 4,259,469, forward strand.
CCGCGATTCGGATCGTTGAACACATCGAGCGAAATGACCGCATCCTTCACGCGCGTTCTGATACGCACCACCGCGCCCAGGAAATTCACTTCTTCGACGGTTGCGTTCAGCGTGTTGCGGCCCGGCGCAGCCGGCTCCAGCACAATTGCCTCGGGCCGTAATGCGAGCATGCGTTTCTTGCCGGCGTCGTCTGCCGGCAGTTCTTGCGTGGTGGTCAGTTCCTGACCGTCGACGGCCATCTTGCCGGTTTTCGGGTCGATCACATGCCCCGCCAGAATATTGAGCGTGCCGACGAACGACGCGACAAAACGCGTGCGAGGATAGTTGTAGATCTCCAAAGGCGAGCCGATCTGTTCGACACGCCCCTCATTCATCACGACGATGCGGTCCGAAATCGACAACGCCTCTTCCTGGTCGTGCGTCACGAAAATCGACGTGATGCCCAACTCCCGCTGCAGCGCCCGAATGTCTTGCCGCAACGAAATGCGAATTTTCGCATCGAGCGCCGACAGCGGTTCGTCGAGCAACAGCACTTGCGGCTTGCCGGCAAGTGCGCGCGCCAATGCCACACGCTGCTGCTGACCACCGGACAATTGCCACGGATACCGTTCACCGAGATGCGGTAGCTTGATCAGTTGCAACATCTCCTCGACGCGCTTCTTGATCTCCGCCTGCGGACGATGCGTGATCTTCAATCCAAAGCCGATGTTATCGGCCACAGTCATGTTCGGAAAGAGCGCATACGACTGAAACACCATGCCGACCTTGCGCTGCCGCGTGCGCAAATGCGTCACGTCCTTGTTATCCAGCCGGATGGTGCCGCGCGTCGGCGTTTCGAAGCCGGCGATCATCCGCAGCACCGTGGTCTTGCCGCAACCGGACGGCCCAAGGAACGTGATGAATTCGCCGCGCTCGATCTTCATGTCGAAGTGATGCAGCGCCGTGTTCGCCCCAAAGGCCTTATGCAGATTTTCGATCTCAAGGAATGCCATGATTCGCTGCCTCAGTGGTCAAACTCAGTGGTCTAACCTAGTCATCAAACTTAGTCGTCAAATTTTCTGGCCGCTAAGCGCGCGGGCCGAGCCGAATACCTGAATCAACCCCATCGACGCCCACGTAATCACAAACGCGATGATCGCAAGCGCCGACGGTTCATACGCGCGGTTCGCACCGATCAGTTGCAGATATGGGCCGAACGCGGGGCGGTCCAGCAGACTCGCCAACGTGAATTCGCCGATCACCACGGCAAAGGTGAGAAACGCGCCGGACAGAATGCCCGAGCGGATATTCGGGAAGATCACCTTGAACAGAATCGTCGGCCAGTTCGCACCGAGACATTCGGCAGCTTCGGTCAGCGAACGCACGTCGACCGCGCGCAAACCGGCATCGACCGCGCGATACATATAGGGCAGCGAGAGTGTCACGTAACCGAACACCAGTAACAGGTCGGTCGCGCGTTCGTTGCCGGTGAGCGGCAGAATCGAGCTGCTGTTATAGATCCGCAGATAACCGAACACGATCACGATCGCCGGCACCACCAGCGGCAACAGTGTGATGAATTCGACGACCGGCCGCAGCTTCGGCAACCGCAATTGCACGTAGTACGCGGTCGGCACCACCAGCAACACGCCGACAATGATCGTCAGCACTGCCATCAGGATCGAGTAGCCGAACGAGGCCTGAAACCGCGGATCGCCCAGCACGACGCTATACGCTTCGAAGCTATAGACGCCGCGCTTCATGCGCAGGCTGAATTCGAACGTGGCGAGCAACGGAATCAGAAAGTACAGCGAACCGACAATCATCGCGGTCCACGCGCCCACACGCGATTGGCCTTTCATCGACGCCCCCTTTCAGCGCGCGAACGCAACCAGATATAGCCGCCATTCGACAGACCCGTCACGAGCACCATGCCGAGGGCGAGCGCGTAGCCGAGATTCGCGTTGTGCATCACGTCGCCGCGAATCTGCGCGTACAGCAGGATCGTGACGATGTTCAGCGAACTGCCGGTCAGCGCATAAGCCGTGGCGACCGCGCCGAACGAATTGGCGAACAGCAGCAGCGTCGCGCCGAGCACGCTCGGCCACAACACCGGCAACGCCACGTGGCGCCAGTATTGGAAGGCCGTGCCGCCGAGGCAGTCGCAGGCTTCACGCCATTCGCGCTTCAAGCCGTCGAGCGCGGGCGTGACGATCAGCACCATCAATGGAATCTGGAAGTACAGGTAGGTCAGCGTCAACCCCGAGAAGCTCAAGACGCTGAAGCCCGTCGAGTACAGATTGAAGCCGAGGTACTTCTTCAGCAACACGGTGACGAGACCGACGCGCCCCAGCGTGCAGATGAAGGCGAATGCAAGTGGCACGCCAGCGAAATTCGAAGCGACGCCGGAGAACGTCATCAACGTAGGACGAATCCAGCCCGGCAGTTTGCCTTGCACCGCCGCCCACGCGAGCAGCGAGCCGATCAACGCGCCGCCGAGCGCGGAGGCGGCGCTCACCTTGAAGCTGATCCAGTAGGCGTCCATCACCGTGGGCTGCAGCAGATCACGGAAATTGGCGAGCGTGAAGTGGCCTTGCGAATCCTGAAATGCGCCGACCATCAGAAAGCCGGTCGGCAGAATCAGGAACAACAACGCGAAGGTAAAAAACGGCACCACGCCGAGCCACGCAAGGAACTGCGACGCGCGGCCCGGACCGTCGACGCGAGGCGTTGGCGTGGGCACAGGCGGAACCAGCAATTCCGGCTGCACCGATCCAGCATCCGATGAAGCACTCATAGCTCACCCTTGGGGCTTTTTCCGGCTAACGCCAGGCGCGCCGCTCTCGTTGAGCGACGCGCTACCTTGGAAACTACACATCTCGGTTAGGCGCGGCGGCTCGTGCAGCAGCTTGCAAATGCTCGCTGCTCCGCTGCGGCCGCAACCGCTTTTGCTCATCAATCGTGGCTGGACGCGGTCGCTAATTCGTCGCCGTGGCAGCTTGCGCGACGAACCCGATCCGTTCGCGGACATGCGCCACGCCGACTACTTGACGTTCGCACCGACCACTTCGTCCCAATGCTTCGTGATGGTGTCTTTGGTGGCGTCCTGTTGGGACAATGTCGGGAACACCACGTTTTTGTAAGACGACGGCGGCGGCAGCTTGTCGAGCAGCGCCTGCGGCACCTTCTTCTGTGCCACCAGTTCGTTATAGCGCATCGGATGGCAATAGCCGGTCAGCCAGCCGATCTGGCCTTCGTCGGAGTACAGGTATTCCATCCAGAGCTTGGCGGCATTCGGATGCGGCGCATAGGCGCTGATTGCCTGAACGTACACACCGGCGACCACGCCCGTTTTCGGAATCACCACCTGCACCTTCGGATTGCCCTTGAGCGTGTCGCGGTCGGCCAGCGCGTTGTAGTCCCAACGCACGACGATCGGCGTGGTGCCCTGCGCGAGCGACGCGGCCTTGCCGATCACCGGCACGAAGTTGCCGTTCTTGTTCAGATCGGCGAAGTACTTGAGGCCGGCCTTGTCCGCCTTGCTTACATCGCCCTTGCTTTGCGAGAGGCCCGCGGCAAACACGGCCTGGATCGCCTGATTGGCCGAACGCGGGTCGCCGGACAGCGAGACGGCATTTTTATAGTCTGACTTGAGCAGATCGCTCCAGTCGGACGGCGCCTTGTCGATCATGTCGGCGTTCACTTCAAACGCCAGCACGCCGTAGTAATCGCCATACCAATAGCCATCGGCATCTTTCGACTCTTTCGGAATCGAGTTCCACGACGCAACCTTGTACGGCTGCAGCAGACCCTCGGCCTTTGCGCTCGGACCGAACGACAGACCCACGTCGATTACGTCAGGCGCTTGCGGACCCTTATTGCCCTTGTTCGCCTTGATGGCTTCGATTTCGTCGCCCGAACCCGCATCCGGATTCAGCTCGTTGATCTTGATGCCGTACTTCTTCTGAAAGCCGGCCACCAGTTCGCCGTAGTTGCACCAGTCGTGCGGCAACGCGATCACGGTGAGTTGGCCTTCCTGTTTGGCGGCTGCGACCAGTGCGTCGAGCGGCGCGGCCGAAGCGCTGCTCACGCCTGCTGCGGCGACACCCGCAGCGGCCGACATCGAAAGTAAACGAGCTAACGCGGTGCGCTTCATAGTCTTCCCCATCCTTTGCCGAAATTGCTACGTTTGGAAAATTTCTAGTTTCTAGCTCTGTTGGCACACGCCCCCGCAAGCGCGCATTCGCGCCATGCTCGGTCCGGATTCACCGGCGCCTAAAACATGGCGAGTGCCCGGGCCGGGTTCTCCGGGGCTTAACCCATGGTATGCGCCGGGTTCCAGTTCCCCAGCGCTCAAAACATCGCGTGTTCCAGTCTGTCGATGCGATCCGTACAAATCATGTCGACGCCCCATTGTGCGAGCAGCCGCGCCCGCTCAGGATCGTTCACCGTGTAGGCCAGCATGCGCAACCCGGCCGCCTTGATCTCAGCGACCAGAGGCTCGGTCAAATACCGGTGGCTCGCATGCAATGACACGCAGTCCAGTTCCCGCACGATGCGCAGCCAGTCAGCCGGCACTTCTTCGAACAGCATGCCGCGTTGCAGCGAGGGCGCCGCATCGCGCGCCGCTGCGAGCGCCTCGAACGAAAACGATGAAAGCAGCGGCGGCGTCTGCCCTTGCCATAGAGTCAGTGCACCGCTTGCGACGAGGCGCCCGGTGATCTCGTCACGGCCCGGGCAAGGTTTGATTTCGATGTTGGCGGCAAGACCATCCCGTGCGCAACGCCCAGCCGCCTCGGCGAGTGTCGGCAGGTGCGTGCCGGCGAACTGCGGCCCGAACCAGGCGCCGGCATCGAGCGCGGCCAGTTGTTTCCACGTGTGTTCAGCAGCGGCGCCTTGGCCGTTGGTCGTGCGTTCCAGCGTGTCGTCGTGGAGCAGAAAGAGCTGGTTGTCGGCGGAGAGTTTGGCGTCGAATTCGACCATGCGGTAGCCGTAGCGCACGCACGCGTCGAAACCGGCCAGCGTGTTCTCCGGCGCCAGCGTGCCGCCGCAACGATGCGCAACCAGCTTCGGATAAGGCCAGTCTGCGGATAAGGTGCGATCAATCCCGTTTCCCACGTCTCGTTACCTTCCAGTTAGAGCGGGTTAAGTATGCTCTCGACACGTTCCCGGCTGCCACTGCCGCCATCCCACTACAGCATCGTGCAGCGTTTACGCGTGAGCCCCGTGCGTAGTATCGCGCCAAGGGCGACGCTGCGGTAGCTGGCCATATGGCCAGCGCCACGCCCGCATCGCGACGGTCAGCGGCGCGTCCGCCCAGCAATCTTATTGTCAGGATGCCGAACCGTGCGGCTTCCAGGCAGCGTCGCGCGCTGCAGCAAATGGTTCAGGCGGCGGATCCCAAGATCCATTATGGCGTCGGCACGAGTCAATCAAATTGCCAAAAAGCGTCGCAAAATGCTCGGAATCGGACATTTCAAATTCCTTTCCGAACATTTGATGTTCGAAAATGGCGCCGTGCTTCGATCTGCGAAGGCTAAGGTGAAATACACAAACTTGCAAGCTGCCAAAAAAATACAACACAATCGGCTAAAGTAGTACGCTTGACATCGTCCGGACACACATCCATGGCCACGATGACACGATCAAAAACAAGCCGTGTGAGCGCGCGTTCACATCCAAGGGAAAATGCATGTGGCAGGAAGACCGTCATCAGAGAATTCGCGCGTTGCTGTCCACGCTTCAACGCGTGTCGACCGAACGGATCATGGCGGATCTCGGGGTGTCGCGCGAAACCGTGCGGCGCGATCTGCTCGACCTGGAAGCGCTGGGTGAATTGCGGCGCGTGCATGGCGGCGCGATCAAACCCGCTGACGAAGCGCCAATCGCCGAGCGCGCCCACATGCGTGTCAAATCCAAAACGGCGATCGCCAAGGCGGCCACGGGGTTGATCGCGAGCGGCCAGACGCTTTTCATCGATGCGGGCACCACCACGGCGGCACTCGCTGAAGAGCTGGCGAAGCTGGCGAACCTGACGATCGTCACCAACTCGATCGACGTCGCGCTGAAAATGCGCGGCGCCGTGGACCAAACGGAAGCCGCCAACGAAGTGATCCTGCTGGGCGGTTCGATCAGCGATCGCGCCATGGCGACCAGCGGCGCCACTACCGTGCTCGACATCCAACGCTATCGGGCGGATATGGCCTTGCTCTCGCCGGTCGGCATCGATCACCGGCATGGCGCGACCAACTACGATCATGCTGAAACCGAAGTGGCGCGCGCCATGGTCGCCAACGCAGACCGCGTGGTGATCCTCGCCGACTACAGCAAGATCGGTCAGCGCAGCCGGATCTCGTACTGTCCGGTCGATCGGATCGATGTACTCGTCACCAACAAAAAGGCGGCCGAAGCCGCCGACTTTGCGTCGCTCAAAAAGAAGCTGGAAGAGATCGTTCTGGCGTAGGCGTAGGCCTCGCCCTACTCCTTCACATGCATCGTATCGAGCACACGCTTGCGCAGGCGCGTGTCATGCAACGCGCCGGCTGCGTCGAGCACCGGATAGGCCGTTGAACAAAACAGCGAGTTGAGCCGCTTCATGTCGCTGATCAGATCCAGATGCAACGCACTGGTCTCGATGCTGCGCAAGGTTTGCCCGGCAAGCCGGTCCAGGTGCTTGTATGAATACGCGCGCTCCAGGTCGCGAAAGCGCTCCTTCTCCGCCAGCAGCCGTTCGGCACACCGCAGATCGTTGTTCAGAAACACCGACAGCCCAAGCTGCAGATTGCTGACGAGCCTAGCCTGCAGGTCGTCCAGTTCGCCTAGCCCTTCCTCCGAAAACGACAACCGGTGCGCGATCTTCTTTTCCTCGATATCGCCGACGATCCGTTCGATGATGTCGCCCGCATGCTCCAGATTGATCGTCAACGCGATGATGTCGGTCCAGCGGCGGCTGTCGGCTTCGTCGAGTTGCTCGCGAGAGATCAGCGTCAGATAGCTTTTGACCGCGGCGTAGAGCTCGTCCACGTCGTCGTCCATACGGACCGTTTCGCGCGCCTTCTCGATGCTGTTTTGATGAATCAGTTCCGCGACGTTATCGAGCATGGTGCGCACGATGTCGCCGATGCGCAGCACCTCCCGTGCGGCATGCGCGAGTGCGAGCGTGGGCGTGGAAAGCGCTGCGGCATCCAGATGCAGCGGCCGCAGTTCGCCGTTCGGCAGCGGCCGGTCGGGCAACACCCGCGTACAGATGCGCGCCACCGGATCGACCAGCGAAAGGCATGCGCAGCAACGCAGCGTGTTGTAGATCACATGAAAGCCAACCACCGCCTCGCGCGGATTCGCGATCAGCACCGGCAGCCCGCGTGCAAGCAGCGGCGCAAACGGCAGGATCAGCAAAGCGCCGGCCAGCTTGAACGCCAGACTGCCCAAGGCGAGGCGCCGCGCCGCCGCGTTCTGCGCGACCGTGCCCATCAGCGCGAGCAGGCCGCTGCCGAGGTTCGCGCCGATCACGAGACACAACGCCACCTTCAGTGAAATCACGCCGGACGAGGCAAGCGTCGCCGTCAGCAGGACCGCCGCGAGACTCGAATAGGACAGCACCGCAAATGCCGCGCCGACTAGCGCGTCGAGCATGGTGTCGCCGGTCAGCGCACCGAACATCACGCGCACGCCGGCGCCTTGCATCATCGGCTGCGCGGCTTCGACGATCAGATGCAGCGCCAGCAGAATCAAGCCGAGCCCGATCAGCGTACGGCCGACCTGGCCGAGGCGGGTTTGCTTGCGCGACAGAAAGAGCGGCACGCCGAACAGAATCAGGATCGGCGACAGCCATGACAGATCGAGCGTGAGCACCCGCGCCATGAGCGCGGTGCCGACGTCGGCGCCAAGCATGATCGCGAGACCGCTGGTAAGCGGCAGCAGACCTTGCGCAGCGAACGACGTGACGATTACCGCCGTTGCATTGCTGCTCTGCACGAGACTCGTGACGCCGACGCCCGCGAGGAAGGCACGCCAGCGGCTGCTGGTGCTGTGCCCGAGGACGCTGCGCAGGTCGGTCCCGAGCACGCGCAGGATGCCGGTACGTACGATGTGCGAGCCCCACACGAGGAGCGCCACACCCGCTAGAAGGTTAAGGAGAATCAACATAAGGCACTGCGCATCCGTCCTGCTGCCATGACCCGAACCGCATGCCGCGTGAGCCGGCACCCGGGATGTTTATGACAGTAGTGTTGCACATTTTTGCCATATTGTAATTTTGTGCTTTTAAATATAGCCTCGTGCAAACTGTAGATTGCTGTGTGTCAGCTTGCGGTGTACCGGCTCATCGTCCGAAACACGATCCACTCGATCACTTTGTTTTGCCCACGTCATCACGAGGACTCTGGATGAGCCGCAACCTTGCGCTGTTCGACCTGGACCATACGCTGCTGCCGCTCGACAGTGATCAGGCGTGGGCTCACTTCATCGCCAGATTAGGTATAGAAGGCGCTGCGCGGCACGCGGAAGAAATCGACAATTACTATCGGCAATACGTGGCCGGCACGCTCGATATGGCGGCCTATCTGAACTACACATTGGCGCCCCTGGCTCGCCACTCCCGCGAACAACTCGACGCATGGCACGCTCAGTTCATGGAGAAGGTGATTGCGCCGGCCATCCTGCCGGCCGCGCGCGAACTCGTGCAACGTCATATCGAAGCGGGCGACCTGTGCTGCATCGTCACCGCGACCAATGTGTTCATCACGAAGCCGATCGGCAAGGCACTCGGCTTCGACCATCTGTTGGGCATCGACCTCGGCACCGAAGGTGGCGACCCTTTGGCGCGCTTTACCGGAAACGCGATCGGCGTGCCGACCTTCCGCGAAGGCAAGATCACGCGTACGGAGAGCTGGCTGGCTTCGCTCGGCCAGCGGCTGCAGGATTTCCCGCAGAGCTGGTTCTATAGCGATTCGATCAACGACATCCCTTTGCTCGAGCGTGTCACCCATCCGGTCGCCACCAATCCCGACCCGCGGCTGCGCGCCATTGCCACGGAGCGCGGCTGGCCGGTGATCGAATTATTTCGCTGAGGGCTGGCTGCGATCTGCCTGAGCGGCGGGCGGCTTCCGCTGACCGCTTGCCGTTGGCACCCCAGGCGCCTCTCGCCTCTCGCCTCTCGCCTCTCGCCTCTCGCCTCTCGCCTCTCGCCGCTTGCCGCTTGCCGCTTGCGACCGCCACTGGACCGCCTTATGCCGCAACAACTACACCCGTCCCTTCCACGGCACCAGCCGCCGCTCCAGCGCGCGCATGCCGAGATCGAACAGCCACGCGATCAGTCCGATCAGCACGATGCCCATCACCACCACATCGGTACGCAGAAAGCTCGACGCGTTGAGCACCATCTGACCTAAGCCGGCAGTGGCCGCGACCATCTCGGCGGCAACCAGGGTGGTCCAGCCAAAGCCGATGGCAATCCGCAAACCAGTCAGGATCTCAGGCAACGCCGCCGGCAGGACTACATAGCGCACGATCTGTATGAAGCCGCCACCCAGCGAATAAGCCGCATGAATCTGCTCGATGGTCGCACTGCGTACGCCGGCGCGCGCCGCCATCGCAATTGGCGCGAAACAGGCAAGGTAGATCACGACGATCTTCGCCGTCTCGTCGATCCCGAACCAGATCACCACCAGCGGCAGATACGCAAGCGGCGGCAAGGGCCGGTAGAACTCCAGCGGCGGATCGAGCAAGCCGCGCGCAACCCGGCTCATGCCCATCAGAATCCCGAGCGGCACCGCCGTGACCGCGGCCAGCGCGAACGCGCCGAACACGCGCAGCGCGCTCCACGCGAGATGCTCGGAGAGCGGCAAGCCGCCTTGAATACGTCCGTGCCAGGCGTCCAGAAACGCGGCCAAGACCGCCTCGGGGGTCGGCAGAAATAACGGAGGCAGCCAGTGCAGATGCGTGGCCAGCCACCACAGCGCCGCGAGCGTCGTGACCGAGACCGCGCTTAGTGCGGCGGTCGGGCCTTCGCCCGGCAGGCGCCAGCCGCGCAGCGGGCGCGCTTTACGTCGCGGCGGCTTGCTTGCCTGGGTCAGCGGCACGTTGCCCAAAGAGTCACGCGAAGCCGTCACGACAGCACCTCTTCTTGATTCCGCGGATTCTGCGGGTTGCGCTCATTGCGTTCGTGCAGACGGCGCACCAACCGTTCGCGCCATTCGATGAAATCCGGCGACGACTTCACCGCGCGCGCGTCGCGTGTCTCGAGAAAGCGCCGCGCGAATGGCAGGTCGTAGCTCTCGGCGATACGGCCCGGCCCCGGAGTCATCACGACCAGACGTGTCGCCAGAAACAGCGCTTCCTCCACGCTATGCGTGATGAAAAACACCGTCTTGCGCGTGCGGCCCCAGACGTCCAGCACAAGCTCCTGCATCGACTCGCGCGTCATCGCGTCAAGTGCGCCCATCGGCTCGTCCATCAGCAGCACTTGCGGATCGCTCGCCAACGCGCGTGCAATGCCCACGCGCTGCTGCATGCCACCCGACAGCGCGTAGACCCGCGAGCGCGCATGCTGCTCGAGGCCAACCAGGCTCAGCATCTCCAACGCGATGCGCTCGCGCTGCGCCTTCGGCACGCGCTGAAAGCGCAGGCCGAGTGCGACATTGTCGAGCACGTCGAGCCAGGGCATCAGCGCGTACTTCTGGAACACGACACCGCGGTCCGCGCCGGGCCCAAGCACGGGTTCGCCGTTCAGGCGCACCTCGCCCCCGGTGGGCTGAATGAATCCGGCGATGCAGTTCAGCAAGGTCGTCTTGCCACAACCGGACGCACCCAGCGCGACGACAAACTCACCCGGTTCGATGCGCAGATCGACATCGGCAAGCGCGATGTGCGGCGCCGCGCCGCGTGCGCCTTCGTAGGCGACATGCAGCCGCCGGATCTCAAGACCGCTCATCGCCGTGCCTCGTGATGCTGATGGGTGAGCAAGCAGGCCTGCTCGAAGTTACCGCGCCGCACGCTGCACGAACTGCGGATCGACGCCAGTCGAGTAATCGGCCAGCACGTTCTGAATCGTGCCTTGCGTCTTCAGGAACGCGGCTGTCGCGGCCAGCGATTTGGCCGCACCAGATTGCGCACCACCGCCAAGCCATGCATTCGAGGCCTGCTGGGCCGGCGTCGGGAACGCATACAGCGCGAGGCTCGCCGGCACTTCCTGTGCGGTAGCGCCCGACGCCTTCGCAACCGCCTCGACCTGCGGCGACGTCGCGGTCCATGCCGATGTGTGATCGCGGTAGCTTGCATCGGTCGCGGCCAGCACCTTCACGAAGCGCGCGACGAACTCGGCGTTCTGGCTAGCGAACTTGCGATCGACCACAAAGCCGTCGAAAGTCGCCTTACCGGTTTGCTGCGCAACCTGACCCGATGTGATCAGTACCTTGCCGCTCTTCTTCACCTTCGCGAGCACCGGGTCCCAGATGTAAGTCGCGTCGATGTCGCCGCGCTCCCACGCCGCCGCGACTTCAGGCGGACGAAGGTTGACGATCTTCACATCCGACGGATTCACGCCGGCGTTCTGCAACGCGACCAGTGTGTGAAAGTGCGACGTGGACACGAACGGCACGCCAATCTTCTTGCCCTTCAAACCGGCGACGCTGGTGATGTTGGAACCGTCGCGCGCGACCAGCGCTTCAGCGTCGTTGATGTTGTCCAGAATCCAGAACAGCGAAATATCGACACCTTGCGACAGCCCGGCTGCGATCGGACTCGACCCTGCTTCGCCGAGTTGGACCGAGCCCGACGCGAGCGCGCGAATCACGTCGGCGCCGCTGCCGAGCTTGCGATAGGTGACCTTGTACCCGGTGGCTTTCTCCACTTCGCCCGTGGCCTGCGCATAACGCCACGGCACGACCATGTCCTGATACGCGATCGCGACTTCTTTGGTGTCGGCGAGTGCGGCGGTCGAAAACGGCGCGGACAGCGCGAGTAGCGTTGCGAACGCGGCGAGCGGACGAAGTAAGCGATTCATCGGGAAGCCCCTTTAGTGTGTGTTGTCCGGGAGGCTTTCGACTATAGGGAGTTTGTCCGCGCGCGGTTCTAATTAATCCAGGATTACTAATGACGCTGTTCGAGCATTGCTTTTCACGCTGAGCTGCATCGGCGCGACTGTTGCGGTTCGCAGTGGGTGCGTTCCAGCGAATGATGACCGCTTTGGATGCCTTAGCGCAAGCTGGCCGTTCGGCGGATTGTCGTGGTGCCGCGGCAACGGCATGATCGGCGGGTTACCTTCAATTCGCATTCCTATGGTCGATTTTATTAGCCGCGTTAGCTGGTTGTTTTTCAATGTCGGCGTGCCTTTTTTTGCGCCGATTGCATTACTTCCCCTGCTGAATTTTTCGCGCCACTACCGGCACGTGGCGCAAGACATTACGCGGCGATCCATTCAGGATGGCCAGCTTTTCTGGGTCGTCATTTCGATGTGTGCGAGCGCATGCTACGAGATTGGTTGTGCTTTGAGCGAAGCGCCGACGCACAGCACGTTAGCGCTCATGCTGGCCGCGCTTCTCTGGCACGTGCTCTTTATCGTCGTAGCGTCAATACTGGTGTGTCTGGGCGCGGCCGATGCAGCGGCTCCTTCAACGACTCGTGCAGCCCGTCATGCGAGAGAACAGGGGCGCGGCGGAAGGTTGATGTGGTTTTCCTTGCTCGTAACCGCCGTGGTTGCTGTCTCCTTTTCCGCATCTCATTATTCGTTTACCTAACTAATCCAAGCGTGCTGAGATATACTTTTCACCCTAGTCTCACAAGGAGATTCAACATGCCCAATTTGATCGACCGCCTCATCGGAGACGACGCATTTCGCGATCGCTTCATCCTCTTTCTCTATCCGTTCACGATCATCGGCGGCATCATATCGGTTACTTGCAGTCTGCTCGCGCGCCATTACCGTTAGCCAGCGCAGGCAGATCGCCGAGCCGAGCTGCTGAACAGATCACTCCCGCACCCCAAAAAACAAAGCCCGCAACACGTGCGGGCTTTGCATTTTCAAACTGGCGACACACTAAAGTGTTCAGACCACCCCTGCTCCATGCGCCTGCAGATCGGCGTGGTAGCTCGAGCGAACCATTGCGCCCACCGCTGCGTGCGTGAATCCCATCTTGTACGCCTCTTCTTCGTACATCTTGAACGTGTCCGGATGCACATACGAACGCACCGGCAGATGGTGTTCCGACGGTTGTAGATACTGGCCGATCGTCAGCATGTCCACGTCGTGCTCGCGCAGATCGCGCATCACTTGCAGGATTTCTTCCTCGGTTTCGCCAAGACCGACCATCAGGCCCGACTTGGTCGCGACGTCCGGATGCAGCGCCTTGAAGTCCTTCAGCAGCTTCAGCGAATGCGCGTAGTCCGAACCGGGGCGCGCTTCCTTGTACAAACGCGGTACCGTTTCGAGGTTGTGGTTCATCACATCGGGCGGGGCTGCGTTCAAAATGCCGATCGCGCGATCCAGACGGCCGCGGAAGTCCGGCGTCAGAATTTCGATGCGTGTTTCCGGCGACAGCTCGCGCGTCTGACGTATGCATTCCACGAAGTGAGCCGCGCCACCGTCACGCAGATCGTCGCGATCGACGCTCGTGATCACCACGTACTTCAACTTCAGCGCGGCGATGGTGCGAGCCAGGTTGCCCGGCTCATCCACGTCGAGCGGATCGGGGCGGCCGTGGCCGACGTCGCAGAACGGGCAACGGCGCGTGCACTTGTCGCCCATGATCATGAACGTCGCGGTGCCCTTGCCGAAGCATTCGCCGATATTCGGGCAGCTCGCTTCCTCGCACACCGTGTGCAGGTTGTGCTCGCGCAAGATCTGCTTGATTTCGTAGAAGCGCGAATTGCCGGTGGCCGCTTTGACGCGGATCCAGTCCGGCTTTTTCAGCTTTTCGATCGGGACGATCTTGATCGGAATACGAGCGGTTTTGGCTTGTGCTTTCTGCTTCGCGGTGGCGTCGTAGGCAGCGGCGGAAGCCGGCACGGCATCGGGAGCGGGAGAAGCTGCGAGGTTCGCGGTAACGTCAGTCATTCGTTCGGTCCAGTCAAGCGGTGAGAGCACCGGCCTGCGGTTGGGCGACGGCCGCGGGACTGCCGTCGAGGTTTGCGGTGAGGCTTGCTGCAAAGGTACGGGCCACGTCGTCCCAGCCGGCCGCAACGCCCAGCGTTGCCATATCGACTGTTTCGAGCCCCGCGTAGCCGCATGGGTTGATGGCTAGAAACGGCCGCAAGTCCATGTTCACATTCAGACTCACGCCGTGATAGCTGCAGCCATTGCGGATTTTCAGACCCAGCGCGGCGATCTTGGCGCCGGCATGCAGCCCGGCGTGCGGCCCGGGCGCCACGTAGATGCCAGGGGCGCCCGCCTTGCGTTCTCCGGCGAGATTATACGCCGCGAGGGTATCGATCACGGCCTGCTCGATCCGCGTGACCATCTCGCGCACCATCAGCTTGCGGCGGCGCAGGTCCAGCAGCAGGTAGGCAACCACCTGCCCAGGGCCGTGGTAGGTGATCTGCCCGCCCCGGTCGACCTTGACAAGTGGAATACCGCTGTCGGCGGCCAATAGATGCGCCGGGTCGCCGGCCTGGCCGAGCGTGAAGACGGGGGGGTGTTCGACCAGCCAGATTTCGTCGGGTGTATCGGCAGTGCGCGTGTCGGTGAACGCGCGCATCGCTTCGAAACTGGCTTCGTAGGGCTCGCTGCCAAGCCGGCGCAGCGTGAGCGGCGCCGTGGCGGGCAAGGGAGACGGGGAAACCGGGGCGGCGCACATGATCCCGATAGTTTACCGAAATCTGGGAATCCCCGCCGGAAGTGACTCGCGACCGCGTATCAGCGTCGCTATGCCTTCACGCCAGACCATTGCATTGGTGCAGCGTGGCGCCGGCCAGGCATCCTGCCAATGCCACGCTGTTCCGCCCGGAGCGCCGCTCTCATCTCCTGCGCCTTTCAACTGCGCTCATCCGCGGCACGGCGGCGCCTGCTGCATTCACACCGTCCTCCAGCCCCCACGCATCCGGGCCGCCAGCCGTTCTCCGACCCGCGCGAACCAGTTCAGCGCACGTTCGTCACAGCGGGTCGGCACGGAAAACGCGACCTTTGCCTGCGTATTGCCTTCGGCGCTCAACCACAAGCGTTCGCCGCGCCGCAACCGCAGCGTGTGGCCGGGCTGCAGCCAGTAGTCTTCCGTGTCGTCGCTGCGCGTGACCCACACCGCGCCGCCACGCACAACGAGCTTGGTGCTGCGTGCTACCTTCATGGGAACGGCTTCGCCGCTGCGGATTTCAAAAGCGATACTAGAGGAAATTTCTCGCATGATGCCCTCGCCAAAGTTCGTTTCATGACTACAATCCTAGGCGTAGCAAGGGTTTACGCAAAACGATCTATTTTCACCTCTATGTGAGAAATATTGCGATGGACCTCCGGCACCTCCCCTCATTGAATGCGATCAAGGCGTTCGAAGCCGCCGCCCGCCACGAGAGCTTCTCGCGCGCCGCGGACGAACTGTTCGTCACGCACGGCGCCGTCAGCCACCAGATTCGCGCGCTGGAAGCGGAGTTGGGCATCACGCTGTTCGCCCGCGACGGCAAGCGCGTACGGCTCACGGATACCGGCCGTCGCTATGCCACGCGCGTGCGCACCGCGCTCATGGCGCTCGCCGACGCCACGCGCGAAATCCGCGCCGGCGACCGCGAGCGACGGCTGGTCGTCTCCATGCTCACATCGTTCGCGGCGCGTTGGGTGACGCCACGTATCGGCAGCTTTATCGAGGCGCATCCACAATGGGACCTCGAATTGCTGTCCACCAACGCGCTAACGGACTTCGCACGCGACGACGTCGACGTGGCGATCCGCTTCGGCTACGGCAAATATTCGGGGCTGCACGCGGAGTTGCTGCTGGAGGAGATTTTCTTTCCGGCCTGCGCGCCGGATTTCAACGGCGGCAAGCTGCCGCAAACCCCAGCCGAGCTGGCCAAAGCCCCGCTGCTGCGCTCGGACGACGAGCTCTGGCGCCCATGGTTCGACGCCGCCGGACTCGCCGACTGGCCGGAACCAAAGCGCGGCGTGCTGTATCAGGATTCGTCGAATCTGCTGCAGGCGGCCATTGACGGCCAGGGGATCGCGCTCACGCGCCGTTCGCTGGCGATGCACGAGATCGCAGCGGGCCGCCTGGTGCGGCTATTCGACGTGGATGGGCCGAGCCCGTGGCAGTACTACTTCATTTGCCCGCCGCAGATGCTTGAAACCGCGCGGGTCAGGGCGTTCCGCGATTGGGTATTCGAGGAAGTGGGGCGATTCAAGCAGCTTTTCGAGCGGGCTTGCGAGGCGGGACCCGCGGCAAGCGCAGGCTTCGCGGCGGACGCATCGCGCGTCACGCCTTGATACGAGACATCATTCACACGGCCTGCAAAGTCACGCCTTGATACGAGACATCATTCACACGGCCGGCAAAGCGAGCACCAAGGTCAAGGTCGGTGCCTGCCCGGTCAGTGCGTCAAAGCACCACCTTCACCATCGGATGGCCGGTGAGCGCGCGGTAGATGTCGTCGAGCTGCGCCTGGCTCGTGGCGCGCACCGTGACCGTCAAACCGGTGTAATTGCCACCGCTGGACGGCCGCGTTTCCACGCGAGCGGGGTCGACTTCGTTATCGAACTGCCGAACCACCGTGACAATCGTCTCGGCGAACTCGGGATGCGACTTGCCCATGATCTTGATGGGAAAGTCGCACGGAAACTCAAGCAATGATTCTTTCGCGGGATTCACTTTCCACTCCTTGCTGCGCCTCTTGCGCTTCCTTCGCCTTGGCACGCTGATAAGCCGCGTACAACGCCGCAAACACCGCGCCCGGCTTGCCGTCGCCAACCGGCTGGCCATCTATCTGCGTGACCGGCAGCACTTCCTTGGTGGCGGAACTGACCAGAACCTCGTCGGCGGTGCGCAGTTCTGCTTCGGCGATCTCGCGCGCTTCGAAACGGATGCCACATTCGCTCGTCAGTTCTTCGATCAGACCGTAGCGAATCCCTTCGAGGATCTTGTGGCTGCGGGGCGGCGCGTACAACACGCCGTCCTTCGCCATCCAGATATTCGACGATGAACCTTCGGTCAGCATACCGTCGCGAAACTGGATCGTCTCGAACGCATCGTTTTCGGCCGCGTATTGCGCCATTAGCACATTACCGAGCAGCGACACGGATTTGATGTCGCAATTGAGCCAGCGACGGTCTTCAGCGGTGACACAGCGCACGCCCTGCGCGCGCTGTGTCGCGTCCGGCAGGTTCACCGGCGTGACCATCACGAACACAGTCGGCTGGACGCCGGCCGGAAATGCGTGGCCGCGCTTCGCGACGCCCCGCGTGATCTGAACGTAGGCAATCGCATCCTGGTCGGCGCGCAGCCCGGCGTCCGCCTCATTGGCGGCGACCACTCGCTCGATCAGCTCGCGCCAGCCGGCGTTGTCGAACGGATTGACGATGCCGATCTTGTCCAGCGAACGCGCGAGGCGCGCCAGATGATGCCGGAAGCGAAACGCGGTACGGCCGCCGCCCGCTTGCTGATACAACGGCGCGACTTCGTAAATCCCGTCGCCGAAAATAAAGCCGCGATCGAGCACCGGCACGCGCGCTTCGGACAAGGGCACCAGCTCGCCGTTCAGATAGACGATCGGGTCGAGCGAAACATCGGAAACAGCAGTCATCGCAATTGAACTCTTACTTTTTCTTGTTGAACATGAGCATCAGCGAATCCCACACGCGGCCGACCACGCCGGCTTGCGGCACGGCTTGCAACGCGACCACCGGGAACTGCGCGAGCACCTTGCCGTCGGCCACGAGCTTCACGGTGCCGACCTGCTGACCGTTAGCGATCGGCGCGATCAGCGGATCGATCTGCTCGATTTGCGGCTTGACCTTGTCGCCCATGCCCTTCGGCACGGTGATGTACTGGTCACCCTTCACGCCGATCTGCACGGTGTCTTGCGAACCCTTGTAGACGCGCGGCGTGCCCACCACCTGATTCGCCTTGTACAGACGCACCGTGTCATACGCGGTGTAGCCGTAGTTCAGCATCTTCAGCCCGTCCTGCACGCGGTCGTGTTCCTTGGTCTCGCCCATCATCACCACGACGAGACGGCGCGAGCCGTCGGTCGTGCCCGGCAGCGGACGTTTCGCGCTGGCGATCAGGCAGTAGCCCGCGGCTTGCGTGTGACCGGTCTTCAGGCCGTCCACCGTCGGATCGATCCACAGCAGACGGTTGCGGTTCGGCTGCTTGATCTTGTTGTACGTGAATTCCTTGACCGCGAAGATGTTGTAGTAGTCGGGGAAGTCACGGATCAGACGTGCCGACACCACCGCGAGGTCGCCCGCCGAGGTGTAGTGCTGCGGGTCGGGCATGCCGTTCACGTCGGCGAAATGCGTGTGCTTCATGCCGAGGCGCTGCGCTTCGGTGTTCATCATGTTGACGAACTGCGCTTCACTGCCGCCCACCAGTTCGGCCAGCGCGATCGCCGCGTCGTTACCCGACTGGATGATCATGCCGTACACCAGATCGTGCACGGTGACCGGCTTGTTCGCTTCGATGAACATGCGCGATTCGTCGGTGCGCACGCGGCGCACCGCGTCGCTCGGCATCACCGTCTGGTCCATCGTGATCTTCTTCGTCTGCAGTGCTTCGAAGACGAGGTACGCGGTCATCAGCTTGGTCAGCGAGGCCGGTTCGGCGCGTTCGTCGGCATTGCCCGACGCCAGCACCTGATTACTGGTGGCGTCGACGAGCACCCACGAGCGCGCGTTCACCGCGGGCGGCGGCACTTGCGCGAACGCCGTGCTGGCCACGAGCGTTGCCGGCAGCACGATGCCGAGGGTCACGGCACGGCTCAGCGTAGGGGGAACGAAAGAAGAAATTGACGGGAATGACGTGCGGCCGGAGGTGGAGAAACGCATAGGGTCGATTCGTGCGGAAAGATACATCGTGCGCAGGGCGCATAGTTTGGAGGAGCCGGTCGGCGAGCGTCGGGCCGTAAAAACGGCGCGGCGCCCATTGGACTTCCGGCCACGCGATCGGTTCGCGCAGCACGCCTCGCATCCGGCACCGCTGCGCGCGAGAAAGAAGCTACGCGTCGCGCGAACTGCCGGGTGGGCGATGCTGCGCCCAAAAAAGAGCGCCCATTATACGCGCGCTATCCTGGTATCCTGACTCGCAGGGCAGCGATTAATTTGCGTTTGCACGTACCTGTACCCCGCAAAACACGCGCGGCGCGCCCGCGTGTTTTGCGGCGTGTGCCGCGCGTATGCCCCGCGTATGCCCATCAACGCCACGCGTCGACGATGATCCGCTTCAGGACGTGCAGTTTGCGATGCAGAAAATGCTCTGCCCCCGGAATCACGACGACCGGCAGTTCCTGCGGCCGCGCCCAATCGTAAACCGACTGAATGGGAACGGTGTCATCGGTTTCGCCGTGAATCACAAGCGTGTTTTCCGGCACGGGTGCGACTTCCCAACGGCTTGCTGCCGTGCCGACGAACACGATCCGCTCGATCGCCTGGCCTTCTTCGCGCAGCTTCGCCGCCACGTGCGACAACACAAAGGTGCCGAACGAAAAACCCGCCAGCACGAGGGGCAGTTCGCCTTGCCCTGGTTGCGCGCGCATGTGATCGAGCACGGCACGCAGGTCGTCGCGCTCGCCGATGCCGGCGTCATGCTCGCCTTGCGTTTCGCCGACACCCCGAAAATTCGAGCGGTAGGTCACGTAGTTCAACTGCACGAGCGTGCGCGCGAGCGTCTGCGCGACCTTGTTGTCCATCGTGCCGCCGAACAGCGGATGCGGATGCGCGACCAGCGCGATGCCGCGAGGCGCGGCGCCGTTCTCGCGCATTTCGTCGGGCAGATCCAGCGCGACTTCGATCTTGCCGACCGGGCCGTCGATCAGATACTTCTTTGTATGTACGTTCATGGCGAGGCTTATTGATCGATTTTCAGACGCTCGACGATTTTGCCGTTCACAAGGTGCGAATCGACAATTTCATCGATGTCGCTTTCGTCGACGTACGTGTACCAGACGCCTTCGGGATAAACGACCAGCGCGGGGCCGAGTTCGCAGCGATCCAGGCAGCCGGCCTTGTTGATGCGCACCTGGCCGGGACCGGCGAGGCCCAGTTTCTTCACGCGCTTTTTCGCGTGCTCCTGCATCTCCTGCGCGTTGCAATTCGCGCAACTCGGGCGTTCCGCGCCGGGGTCGCGCTGATTGAGGCAGAAGAAGACGTGGTACTTGTAGAAGGCGTCCATGATGTCCGGGGGCGAGACTGTAAGAGTAGGAAATGGCGCTGGGAGCGTTGCGGCGCGCCTGTTGTGCGGACGATTATAGCGAGCGGGGCAGGCAGTCGCTGAACGGCGGACGGGCGGTGGTATGCGGTCGGGCTGGGTGTGCAGCTCTTGCGTCATGCGCGCTTGGCGCGCCGCTTGAGCCACGCCTGTTCGACGAGATAGGCGAGCCACACCAGCGCCGCATACGGCCAGATCCACGCGATCCAGTGCGCGAGACCGTTGAAGTGCAGATACCGGCCCTGGCGCCAGTCGGCCAGCACGGCGTCGAAATACGGATTGACCGGCAACAGATTGACGAACACCAGCGCGACCGTGAGCGCGCAGGCCGCAAGCGCCGCACGCGACCTGCGCCGCAGCCGCAGCGCCAGCAGTGCCGCGACAGTGCCGCACAGGAGCCCTGCCAGCGCACCAGGCGTCGCCCAATCGAACGCAAGACCGGATTGCGATTGCAGAAACGTTGCGCCCGCCTTGACGCACAAGGTCGTGACGATGAACACCATCAACAGACGCACGAGCGGCGCATGGCGGCGCACCGGCAGCGAAGCCAGCGCGAGTGCGGCGAACAGGTTGAGCGTGGTAATGAGGGCTTCCCAGATGTCATCCGGCAGCCACGCGGCAACCAGCGCCGGCCACGCGCCGACGTGCCAGGCTGGCGGCGTCCATGCGAGCAACGCGTCTTGCGTCGTCGAATCGAAACGCAGCCACAGCTCGCGTGGCCAGTTGCCGAGACCGAACAGGCGTGGCGCCGGGTACATCGTCGCGAATGGCCACAAGGCGACCAGACACGCGAGCGCTGCCGCGTCACGCTCGAACCACAGTAGCCGCAAGCGCCGCAGCAAACCGCGGTCGAGCAGCGCGCCGGTGGCCGGCGACACGATCGCCGCGCCGAGCAGCGCGCCGAGCGCATTGGCGGCCAGGTCGAGGTTGGAGGCAATGCGCGTCGGCAGATAGGTTTGCACCGCTTCCATCACGCCCGACAACAACCCGCCGAGCACGAAGGCCAACGCGACCGCCAGCGTGCCGCGCCAGCGCGGATACACGGCGAGCACCACCAGCGCGCCGAACGGCATATAGCCGAGCACGTTGGTGACGACGTCGAACGCCGTCAGGTACTGCGGCATGGGATCGGACAGAAACGCAAACGGACCGAGGCCGAGCGAACGCCAGCCGGAAAACGGATACCACGAACCGTAGACGATCAGCGCCGTGTACAGCACCAGCGCGCGCCGGGCGAGCGCCGAAGGCCGACGCTGCCACGGTTTAACAACGCTCATGCAGCGCTCCGTTGCGTGCGCTGCATGCCGGTCATTGCGCGGCGACCAGCGCCTGCACGCCGAGCCACGCGCTGATCTGCGAGACGAGTTCATCGCTGGCCGCAGCGAGCGCTTGCGCGCCGCCGGCGGCGTCCGCCGAACTGGACGGCGCGCGCGCGATGAACGTGCGCTGGCCGAGCACCTTGCCGTTTTGCGTCAACGTGGCACGCGCCGTGACCGCGGCGTGGCTTTCCGACTGGCTATCGAAGACCTGTTCGAACTGGCTCAGTTCGACCTTCAGCACCGGGGCGCGCACGCCGTCGGCGCCCGTCAGCACGGTACCGCGCGAACTGAGCGCGTTGCGCAGCCGCTGTGTCAGCAATTGCGACGGCGCCATGGTCCAGTGGCTGTTCGCGTAGGACGCCGTCTGCTGCGCGTCCGCGTAGCTGAGGCGGTAGATCAGCTTGTCGGACTCGAGCGTGTCGGGCGCGCTGACGTCGAGCACCTTCACGGGCGGTTGCGTGCCGGCCGAGGCGGCCGGATTCGGCGGCCCGAAGTCATAGCGGATGTTCGAGAGTGCCGCGGGGTTGCCTGCGCATCCGGCAGCCAGCACGCCGAAGGCGAGCAGCATCGCAAGCGCGGCGCTCGAGGACGTCAATCGGTGAGTCAAGCGTGACATGTCAATCTTCCTTTCTTCAAACCTCGAAATCATTTCATTTAGCTGCGGGCGCAGCGGCGGGCCATGTGAAGCCGGCTTCGCCTGGGCCCGGCTCCGCGCTCGGCGCACCGAAGAACACGCTGCGCGGATTGTTGCTGAACGTATCAGCGGCGCGGTCCACCGAACGGGCCGCCGAGCGCACGTCTTCGGCGAGCGAACTGACGCGCGGCAACGTGTCGTAGCCCACGCGCGCCGACAACTCCTGGATCGAGCTATCCATCGACGCCAGCGCATCGCCCGCTTGCTGCGCCGCCGTCCCAACCTTGTTCAGGTTCATCTCGAACGGCCCGTCCGGGCGGTTCAGACTGGTGATCAACTGATTGGTCGACGCCAGCGTGCGATCCAGCTGGTTGATCGTGGCGGGCAGCTTGCCGGCAGCCGGCGCCATCTGCTGGGTCAGGGTGGCGACGCCGTCGGCGGCCTTCTGGATGCTCGCCGCCGTGCCATGCAACTGGCTGACCATTTCCGGCGACAGCAACGTGTCGACGTCGTCGGTGACTTTTTCGAGTTTGCGCAGCAAGACGTCGCCGCGCTGCTGCAACTGATCGAGCAAGCCCGGCCGCATCGGTAATTGCGCGACCTGTTTCGCCGACGACGCGAGCGGCGTCGGATCGCGCCCATTGTCATCCAGCTGGATGAAGGCGATACCCGTCACGCCCTGGAACCCGAGGCTGCCGAACGTGGAGTGCGTGATCGGCGCGTGCGTGTCGACGAGGATGCGGATCAGAATCTGCCCGGGATGATCCCGATCGAATTTGATCGACTGCACCTTGCCGACGTCGAGCCCGCGATAGCGCACCGCCGCGTCGGTGTACAAGCCAGTTACGTTGGTGCGCGCAATCAGATCGTACGGCACCCGCACGGAACGGTCGACGTTGAACAAAAAAGCCGCCACCGCGATCGCTGCCAGCAAGGCCACCGTGAAGATCCCTGCCCAGAAGGCATGTGATTTGTTTTCCATTGTCAGGTTCCCTGGTTCACAGCGGCAATTCGGACGATGCCGATGCGAGCGCCGCGCGCGGCAATTTCGCGCGGCGTTCCGGCGGCAACGCCTGCAACGCGCGACGCCCGCGCAGGCCGAGGAAATATTCGCGGATGAAAGGATGATCGACGGCCGCCGCCTCCTCGACCGGCGCGGCGACCAGCACCTTGCGATCCGCCAGCACGGCGACGCGGGTGGACAGCGCGATCATCGTATCGAGATCGTGTGTGACCATCACCACCGTCAAGCCGAGCGCGCGATGCAGCGCGGAGATCAGTTCAACGAATTCGTCGGACGCCTGCGGATCGAGCCCGGCGGTCGGTTCGTCGAGAAACAGCAGCTCGGGTTCGAGCGCGATGGCGCGCGCGATGCCCACGCGCTTGATCATGCCGCCCGAGAGCGCCGACGGCATCTTTGACGCGTGCTTGCACGGCAGGCCGACCATCTCGAGCTTGAGCATCACGATGTCGCGCAGCAGGTCTTCGGGCACCTTGCCGAGTTCGCGCAATGGCTGCGCGACGTTGTCGAACACCGAGAGCGACGAGAACAGTGCGCCGCGCTGAAACAGCATCCCGGAACGGCTGCGCATGAGCAGCGCGGTTTCGGGCGAAATGGTGGCAATGTCCTCACCGAACAGCTTGATGGTTCCCGACGACGGCCGCTCCAACCCGAGAATCTGCCGCACCAGCGTGGTCTTGCCCGAACCCGATCCGCCCACTATCGAGACGATCTCGCCGCGCCGCACGTCGAAGTTCAGATGCTGATGCACGATGTTGCGGCCGTAGCGCTTGGTGATGTCGATCACCTCGATCACCGGCTCCGCAATCTCGGGCATCGGTTGGCCGCGCACGGCCTGGGTGAGTGGCGCGATCATCCGAGCCCCACGTTCTGGAAGAGGATCGCGAACACCGCGTCCGCGAGAATCACAATGGTGATCGAGGTCACCACCGAAGTCGTCGTGCCTTCGCCGAGGCTTTGCGAATTGGCCTTGATACGGAAGCCGAAGTGACAGCCGACGATCGCGATCAGCATACCGAACGCGACGCCCTTGCCGAGGCCAATCCAGAGATTGGCGACCGGCACGACGCTCGGCAACGCGCGTGCGAAGTAGCTCATGTCGATGCCGAGCACGATCTTCGCGGCGAGCGCGCCGCCCGTCAGCGCGATGATATTGGTCCACATCACCAGCAGCGGCATGGCCACGCCGAGCGCGACCACGCGCGGCAAAATCAGCCGCAACCCATGTGGGATGCCCATCACGCGCATGGCGTCGAGCTCTTCGGTGACGCGCATTACGCCGATCTGCGCGGTAATCGCCGAGCCCGAGCGGCCCGCCACCAGAATCGCCGACAGAACCGGTCCCAGTTCGCGAATCACCGACAGCCCAAGAATATTGACGATGTACTGGTTCGCGCCAAAAAGCCGCAGTTGTTGCGCCGACAGATAACTCAACACGATGCCGATCAGGAACGCGACCAGTGCGGTGATCGGCAGCGCCTTGGTGCCGGCGTTATAGATGTTCGCGGAGATTTCGGTCCATGGCGTGATCTTCGGTTTGCGCAGGATCGCGAGGAGATCGATCACGACCTGCCCGAGCATGCCGAATCCGCCGTACAGGTGCTCGAAAAACGAAAAAATCGCGAGGCCCAACCGGGTGAACGGATCGAACTTGATTACCGGCTCGGCCTTTTCACGCACCGTGTCGAGCAGCGCGATGCGCTCGAAAATGTCGCGTTGCGTGTCGGTGAGCGTGGTGTCCGGCGGCATCTTGTGGCCCCACACGCGCCACAGCGCCTGACCGCCGACGTGGTCCATCCGGTCGATACGCGACAGGTCCCACTGGCGGATGCCTTCGGCACCGATCAGCGAGCGCAACAGCGGAATCACGTGGCCAGTGGCCTTGTCGCGGGCGAGCGCGAGCGCCGTCCACTGGCCCGAGAGCCGGACGATCTTGCCTTGGCTGCCTGCCGCGACGTCGAGGCCGGGCGGAGTGTCGTAGTTCAAGGATCGCGAGAATCTGGTTATCGGATTGAGGCCATTGTAACGAAGGCGCGGCGGATGAACCGTGCTCGCGGGCTCGCAGCGTTCGCTGTCGCTACAATATGAGACATGAACGCTTCCAAGACCCCACCCCAAGCCGCCGCGGCTTCCGACTGGCGTATCGACCGCGAGCGCGCCGTCGCGCTATTCGGTCCGCATGCGCACGACTGGCCGATCGAAATCGTCGAGGAAACCGGCTCGACCAACGCCGACCTGATGACGCGCGTCAAGGCATTGCCGCGCAAAGCCGACGCGCTGCCAAGGCCGATCGTGCGGGTCGCGTATCTGCAAACCGCCGGCCGCGGCCGGCGTGGCCGCCCATGGTACGCGGAGCCGGGCAATGCGCTGCTGTTTTCGGTGGCGTGCGTGCTGCCGCGTCCGCTCGAAGGGCTGGCGGGATTGAGTCTCGCGGTGGGCGTGGCGCTGGTCGACGGATTGCGCTCGTTGCCGGTCGCGGGTCCTGGACAGATCGCACTGAAGTGGCCTAACGACGTCCTGCTCGAAGGCGACAAGCTGGCCGGCATCCTGATCGAAACCGCATGGAGCACGGATGACGCGAGCGCCGTGGTGATCGGCATCGGTACCAATGTGAAGGGCGCGGACGAACTCGCCGCCAAGGTCGGCGCGCTGAACGCGAACGTGCCGGCGCAAGCGCGCGGCACCGTGCCCACCGCGCTGCAACGCGCGCTGCCGAATGCGAACCTCACCGACACGCTGGCGGCGGAACTGAACGCGCTCGAACCTGCATTGCAGCGCTTCGGCGCGGAAGGCTTCGCGCCGTTCCAGGCGCGCTGGAACGCCGTGCACGCCTATGCGGGCCGCGAAGTCGTGCTGCTGGAACAAGGCCGGGAACTGGCGCGCGGCGTGGCGACGGGTGTCGACGAACTCGGGCAATTGCTGCTCAGCACGGCGGCGGGCCGCCTGAGCGTCGCGACCGGTGACGTCTCGCTGCGTCTGGCCGACGGTGCTGCATGACGAGCGGCGCGCCTTATCTGTTGATCGACGCGGGCAATAGCCGCATCAAGTGGGCGCTGGTTCAGCCGGACGGTGCGCCAATCGTAGCCGGGGCGCTCACGCACGGCGGCGCTGACCAGCCTGACTGGTCGAATGTGCCGGCTCCGGACAGCGCGTGGATATCGAACGTCGCGGGCGAAAGTGTCGCTGCGCGGATTGCCGCACTCCTCGACGTTCGCTGGCCGCACCTGCCGCGCACGACGATCCGCGCCAGCGCGCAGCAGTGTGGTGTGACTAATCGCTACACAACGCCGCATGCGCTCGGCAGCGACCGCTGGGCCGGCCTGATCGGGGCGCATGCGGCATTTCCCGGCGAGAATCTGCTCATTGCGACCTTCGGCACCGCCACCACGCTCGAAGCGCTGCGTGCGGACGGCTGCTTTGTCGGCGGCCTGATTGCGCCTGGCTGGACCTTGATGATGCGCTCGCTCGGCGAGCACACGGCGCAACTGCCGACACTCGACGCCACGGCGGCGCGCGGCTTGCTCGACGCGACCACGCCGTCGGAGCGGGAACGCGACGGCCCATTCTTCGCGACCGACACGCCGCGGTCGTTGTCGGCCGGATGCACGTTGGCGCAAGCCGGTTTGATCGAGCGCATGTGGCGCGACTTGCAGGACGAATGGCAGGTGCCGGTGCGCCTCGTGGTGAACGGCGGCGCGGTGGACGAAGTGACAAGTGCGCTCAAAGTGCCGCATACTCGCCACGATTCGCTGGTGCTGTCGGGACTTGCGCTGATTGCTGCCGAACGCGCGATGGAACGCGACGCCTGAGCCGCGACTATACGGATAACGACAGCTGAACTTATGGACGGGGAATACTAACGATGCTGCGCTGGCTGATCGCCATATTGTTTCTTGCCAACATGCTGGCATTCGTCGCGATGCGCGGCGTATTCGGCCCGACGCCCACAGCCGGCGGCCGCGAGCCGAACCATCTGAACCGCCAGTTCCATGCAGAATGGTTAAAGGTGCAGCCCGTTACAGCTGCCGAAGCCGCCGACCAGGCGGTAGTAGGCGGCCCGGTGCCGGCTGCGCCGGTAGCGGCATCGGCGCTGTCGCAGTAAAGATCACCCCTGCGCCCGCACCTTCTTCAGCAACGCGGTGGTCGAGCGCTCATGCTCGAAGGGAATCGCCAAAGCCTTGCCGCCCCAGCCTCGCACAATGGCCGATTCGGGCAACACATCCATGTCGTAGTCGCCACCTTTGACGAGCACGTCCGGCCGCAGCGCCGAAATCAGCTCCACGGGCGTCTTCTCGCCAAAACAAACCACGTAATCGACGCTCTCCAGCGCCGCCAGCAACGCCATCCGATCGGCCTCGTTGTTGATTGGCCGGTCGTCCCCTTTGCCCAGCATGCGCACGGAAGCATCGCTATTGACGCCGACAATCAGGCAAGCGCCGAGCGCTTTCGCATCGGCAAGATAAGTCACATGCCCGCGATGCAGGATGTCGAACACGCCGTTGGTAAATACAACCGGCGCAGGCATCGAAGCGCGAAGCTTCACCAACCCATCTCGCGAAAAAATCTTGCGTTCAAAAATGGCGGCCATGACGGAGTCGCGAAGAAAATAGAAGTGCCGCCACGATACACGACGAACGGCATGAAGCAAAACGGCCCAGCAAGCTCACGCCTGCCGGGCCGTTCTTAAAAACCTTAACCGGTTCGCGGCGCTAGCGCCGGATCGGACTCAAACCGCAGACTTAACCCCGCGAACCGGAACCCATCAAGCCGGCTGTTCCGCCGACTTCTGAGCGGCCTGCAAGCGCGCGACGACTTCCTTGCGATAACGGTTCAATTCCTGCGCCGTATTGAACGTGCGCTCGAACAGAATTGACAGGTTGTGCAGAATCCGCTCGACCACCTTCTTTTCCCAGCCGTCGTCGAAACGGATCTGTTCGTCGAGCCAGCGTTCGAGCCATTCCGGATCCGGCAAACGCGATTGAATCGTGTCGCGCGGGAACAGCGCCTGATTCACGTGCAGGTTGGTGGGATGCAGCGGCTTTTCGGTGCGGCGCGCCGATGCCATCAGCACACCGATCTTGGCGAACGCAGCGCGCGCGATATCGCCGGTTTGCACCATCGCTTTCTTCATGTAGCGCAGATACGCGCCGCCATGACGCGCTTCGTCGCGCGAAATGGTTTCGTAGATGGCCTTGATGACCGGCTCGGTGTGCCATTCGGCCGCACGGCGATACCAGTGATTCAGGCGGATTTCGCCGCAGAAGTGCAGCATCAGCGTTTCGAGCGGGGGCGCTGGATCGAATTCGAAGCGCACTGCGTGCAGTTCTTCTTCGGTCGGGCACATTTCCGGCTTGAAGCGGCGCAAATATTCCATCAGCACCAGCGAATGCTTCTGTTCCTCGAAGAACCACACGCTCATAAACGCGGAGAAATCGCTGTCGTGATGGTTGTCACGCAGGAACATTTCCGTGGCGGGCAACGCCGACCATTCGGTGATCGCATTCATCTTGATCGTCGCGGCCTGCTCGTCGGTCAATAGCGATGCGTCGAACTTGTCCCAGGGAATGTCTTTCTCCATGTCCCATCGAACGGATTCGAGCGATTTATAAAGTTCCGGATAAAGCATGGTGTTCATAGTCCCACCCCTGTTCTGCGCATACTGTCTGTGTCTGTAACTACTACGTGTAGTACTTTTGCTGATGACGAACTAAACGCACCGTGTTGTGCGCCGTTTATCGGCCAAGCATTCAATTTTACGCGGTAATCTGCCGGCTAGATGCACCGGACGGCAAAGAAGTCCAGCCGTTTGCGCGGCGCTGCTAACCAGAAGTTACGCGCTACGCGGCCAACCGTGGGTGAGGGATACCCTATGCCTGAAGTCGAGCCAGGTTGCGATGAATCCGCACCGTCCAGCCCTGCGCCGGGTAACCGGCGGCGAAATGGAGCAAGGGCGGCTGGATTGGTTGTTTTTCGCGCACGCCCAAAAGCCAAATGAAGCTTACACAATGATAGCACGCTGACTTTACGAATCCCTGCCCCAAGAGCAGCAATTCCCGCGCCCGATTGACCTCTCTCAATAAACCACCCGTTCCGCGGAGTGTCGCCGACGATCGGGGTCAAAACCATGACAGGCGGCAAATTCTACTCGTTTGCGCCGCCCAGACCAATGGTCTCTGCGCCGCCCGCCGGGTGGGTGGCGCTGCTTGACTCCATTCCCGCCGCTAAATAGATTTTTTCGCCGCCCGCGGGCCAGCGCTCGAACTGCCTGTGCGCTTCGCGGACGTTGAAGTCGATGTCGCGGCCCGCTTCGCCGCCGGCCGTCTGGTTGCGGGCCCTGCGTCTGCCGCAGCCTGATCCGGCGCCTCGGCCGCCTTGCCTGCCGCGGCCGAAGCGCCGGACGCACCTTCCGGCGCGTCCGTGTCCGAATCGCCTGATACGGCGGCTGCCGCACCTGGCTGCGCCACCGCAAACTGGGCGATCTGATTGAACTGCGATTGCAATAGATTCCACCAGGCGGAGGCGTCGAACGGCGGCGTCGCGGCGGCGGCCTCGCCTTCGTCGGCTGCCGGCTCGGGCGCGGCCGATGAGCTCGCACCGGTCGAAGCCGATGCGGCTTCCGGATGCGGCCAGCCAGTCGGCGAGGGACTCGGCGCGGCAGTCGCCGAAGCGGGCTGCGCCATCGACGACTGTGCGAACGCGCCGAACGCACGCAGCGTCGCGAGCGTGGCGCGCTGCACTTCGAGCGCCTGAATGGCGGACTGCAGCATGTTCAGATTCAGCTTGAGCCACTGCTCGACGGCACGCATGTCGGTGATGCGCTTGTCGAGTTCTTCGACGTTGGTCAGCGGCGCCATCATGTCGGACATCATCGACAGCGACGGCCCGAGGCTGCTGCCAGCCTGCGCGCCCGAGAATGCCGAACCGAACGGCGAGAGACGCATCATGCCCCACATCTGTTCGAGCATTTCAGCGGGCGGAAAACCGGGAAAGCCGGGAAACGGCGGCGTAGTGCCAGGTGTATCGGTCATGCTTGTCGCCTCGCTGCATAAGGGGAAGGAAATAGCGCCATCCCGCGCGCGTCTGATTCGATCATACCGCGCGTGGCGCTGCGAACCGCGCTTAGTTTCGGCTGCCGTTTGCCCACTCGCGCCGCAGCTCAGGTGCCGACCGGCGGGGCTTTGCGCAATACGCGCCGGTCTCCGGTTTCAGGAACGCCCATCGCCCGGCGCGTGCCGCGGTTGCCCACGCCACGGGTCCGCGCCGCCAAAATCCGGCGCGCGCCGCTCGCGCAGCGAGTTCACGCCTTCGCGCACATCGGGCCCGGCGAAACCCATGAATTCCAGCGCCAGCGACGTATCGAATGCCGGCCCTGCCGAGCGCAACCAGTTGTTCAACGCGTACTTGGTCCAACGAATCGCCGTTTGCGAGCCGTTGGCCAGTTTTTGCGCGACTTCGAATGCTTTGGGCCGCAGATCGCTTTCGTCGACGGCAAGCGACACGAGACCGATCCGCTCGGCCTCTTCACCGCTTACCGGCTCGCACAGAAGCAGGTAATACTTGGCTTTCGCCATGCCGCACAGGAGTGGCCAGACGATGGCCGCGTGGTCGCCGGCGGCGACCCCCAAACGCGTGTGACCGTCGATAATGCGCGCCGATTTCGTTGCGATCGAGATATCGGCGAGCAGTCCGGCGACGAGGCCTGCGCCGACGGCCGGCCCGTGCATCGCCGAAACGATTGGCTTGCTGCAATTGATCACGTTGTAGACCAGATCGCGCGCTTCACGCCACACGCGTGCGCGGACGTCGAAATCAGTCGCCATGTCTTCGACCAGTTGCAGGTCGCCGCCGGCCGAAAAGCCCTTACCCTCGCCGCGAATGATCGCCACGCGTGTTTCGGGATCCCGATCGATGTCGCGCCAGACTTCGGCGAGTTCGAAGTGCATCCGCGCGTTGGCGGTGGCAAGTCCGCTTTTGTTCGCGCCCTCGCCGCTCATCACGACTTCGAGCACGCCGTGTGGATGGCGGTGCAGTTGCAGCGACTGGTAGTGCGCGTAAAACGCGTCGTTACGGTGTGGTGCCTGAGACATGGTATGCAATCCGTCTATCGGTACGTCTGTTGAAACCGTTGGCCTAGTGGCACTTTGGCGCATTCCGCGCATTCGGTGCATTCGGTGCATTCGGTGCATTCGGTGCATTCGGTGCATTCGGTGCATTCGGCACATTTCGGCACATTCGGCGCTACGTCAACACGAAACCGGCGCCTATTCAGTGCAAACTCAGCGCGGCTGATAAACCCACTTCGCATTCTTGATTTCGACCATCACACGCGCCCGTTGATCGAGCCCGAGGTGATCCGTGGCGCTCATGTTGACCACACCATTAGTATCCGCGAGACCGTGTGTCGCTTCCAGCGCATCGCGCAATGCACGGCGAAATTCCGGCGTGCCGGGCGTGCCGGCCTTGAGCGCGATCGGGATCGCGTTGCCGAGCAGCATACCGGCGTCCCACGTGTACGAACCGAACGCCGACACGCTGCCCGGTCCGCGCAATGCTTCGAAGCGCGTGATGTAGTCGAGCGCGAGGCGCTTGGCCGGATGGTCTGCCGGCAGTTGCGCGGCGACCAGTACCGGGCTTGCGGGCAGGAACGTGCCGTTGCAATCGGCGCCGCATACGCGCAGGAAGTCGTTATTGCCGACGCCATGATTGTGATAGATCAGCCCTTTGTAGCCGCGCTCCCTGAGCGTCTTCGGCGGCAACGCGGCCGGCGTGCCGGCCGCGCCGACCACCACCGCATCCGGATGGGTCGCGAGAATCTTCAGGACCTGGCCGGTCACACTCGGATCGGTGCGATTGAAGCGCTCGCTCGCCACCATGCTGATGTGATGCAACTGCGCGAATTTGGCGACCTCGGTGTAGAAGGTCTCGCCGAGCGCATCCGCCTGACCGATGAACGCGATGGTTTTGACGCCGTGCGCACTGGCGTGCTCGGCGATCGCCGATGCCATCATCGCGTCGGTCTGCGGAGTCTTGAAGACCCAGTGGCGTTTCGCATCCACCGGTTCGATGATTTTCGCCGACGAGGCCAGCGAGATCATCGGTGTTTCGCCATCGGCCACCACATCGATCATCGAAAGCGAATTCGGTGTGATCGACGAGCCGATGATCGCGTCGACGTGATTCTCGGAGATCAGCTTCTTGGTGTCCTGCACGGCCTGCGTGGTGTCGGAAGCGTCGTCGAGCACGATGTACTCGACGCTCTGGCCGCCGATCTGTTTGGGCAGCAGCGTGGCGGTATCGCGCGCGGGAATGCCGAGCGACGCGGCCGGTCCGGTCAGCGACAGCACAAGGCCGATCTTCACTTGCGCGAGAGCGATGGCGGGTAGCGTGGCACACAGCGCGGCGGCCAGGCGGGCGATGCCACGCCGCAATGTCGTGGCGCGCTTGTTCGATGCGCGAGTCGTTGTTGCGCGTACGTTCGATGCGCGAGCGCGTTGGGTTTTTCGTTCAAAGGATTCAAATCGCGGCATGCTGTCTCCTCACGTCGGTTTTTCGTTTTTGATGGACTGCCGATCTGCTGCTTGTGTCCTGCCGTCCTGCTTGTGTCCTGCCGTCCTGCTTGTGTCCTGCCGTCCTGCTTGTGTCCTGCTGTGCTGCTTGTATCCTGCCTGGGTTCTAATTACGTGCCGCTTCGCGGTGTACGTGCTGCTTCGCGTTGGTTCACGTTGGTTCGCCCTGATTCACACTCGTTTCGCACTCAACGGACAGTCGCTACCCCGAGGCCGCCGCCGCCGCGCCAGTCAGTGTAGCGGCGCGTTGTGGCGGCGGCATCGGGCGAAACCCTTTCGTAGAGGGCGAAGCGCGTGGGGTCGCGATCTTGGCTCCGCGTACCGCGCAAAACCAGCGCCTCAATCCAGCGGCGCGATGCCCTGATCGATCGAACCGAAAATCGACTTGCCTGCTTCATCGAACATTTCGATTCTCACGGTATCGCCGAACTTCATGAATTCGGTCTGCGGCGCGCCGTGCTCGATGGTCTCGAGGCAGCGCTTTTCAGCGATGCAGCAGTAGCCGCGTTTCGCATCCTTGTTCGACACCGTGCCCGAGCCGACAATCGCGCCGGCGCGCAGGTTGCGCGTTTTCGCCGCATGCGAGATCAGTTGGCCGAAGTGGAACACCATGTCGGTGCCGGCGTCCGGCTGGCCGACCTTCCTGTTGTTCCAGTGGACGATCATCGGCCGATGCACGCGCCCTTCGCGCCAGCTCTCGCCGAGTTCGTCAGGCGTCACCGCGACCGGCGCGAACGACGTGGCCGGCTTGCTCTGAAAAAAGCCGAAGCCCTTCGCGAGCTCGACGGGGATCAGATTGCGCAGCGAGACGTCGTTGACGAGCGTCACCAGACGCACGCTCCGGAGTGCCTGATCGGGCGTGGCACCCATCGGCACGTCGGTGGTGATCACGGCGACTTCCGCTTCGAAGTCGATGCCGAATTCTTCAGATGCGCACAGTACGTCGTCTTTTGGGCCGATGAAGTCGTCGCTGCCGCCCTGGTACATCAACGGATCGGTCCAGAATTCCGGCGGCATTTCCGCGCCACGCGCGCGGCGCACCAACTCCACATGGTTCACGTACGACGAACCGTCGGCCCATTGGAACGCGCGCGGCAGCGGCGCCATGCATTCCTTGGCCTCGAACGGGAAAGTGTTGCGCGCGCGGCCCTGATTGAGCGCGTCGTACAGGTCCTGCAGTTGCGGCGCGTAGAAGGCCCAGTCGTCGAGCACGCGCTGCATGGTGGGCGCGATCGCGTCGGCGACGGCCGCGGTGTGTAGATCGCGGGACACGACGATCAGCTGGCCGTCGCGCGTGCCGTCCTTCAGCGTGGCAAGTTTCATAGAGGAGTGAACCGTTAGTGACGATAGAAGGAATCTATTCTACGATGGTGAATCGGCGCGGCCCAAGTAGTGTCGTCCAGTGGACGTGTTGGACTGCGGCGGCGGTGGCTGCCGCACTCCACTTATGGCCGACGGCCAGACCAGGCTGTCGGGTCTGCTTGTCGGGTCCGGTCGCAAACCCGGTAGCCGGGCTCGACGGGGAGCCTCGCCCGACACTCCTTTCTCACTGTCTTTTGAACGCGCTCCATGCGCCTCGCTCATGCCTCCAATTGCCCGCTCCGGCGCGATCCGTACCGACACCGGCTCCGCCGAACCGCTCGAAGCACCCGAATCCGATGACGAAAACGTCGAGACTGGCGAGGAAAAGCTGCGCTCCGGCATCCAGTCGATCGAAGTCGGCTTTAGATTGCTCGAGGTGCTGACCCACGAACCGCGCGCCATGATGCTGCGCGATCTGGCGCAACGTGCGGGCATGAGTCCGGCGAAAGCACACCGCTACCTCGTGAGTTTCCTGCGCCTCGGCGTCGTGGCGCAGGATCCGCTGTCGGGTCGCTACGAACTGGGCGGCTTCGCATTGCAATTGGGGCTCGCGCGGCTTGCCCGCGTCGATGGCGTGAAGCTCGCGCGCATTGCGCTTGCCGAACTGCGCGACCGGCTCGATCTGACAGTGGGCATCGCAGTGTGGGGCAATCAGGGGCCAACGATGGTTCACTGGATGGAATCGAGCCATCCCGCCAAGGCGTCGCTCAAGCTCGGCGACGTGATGCCGCTGCTCAGCTCCGCCACCGGTCTGCTGTTTGCCGCCTATCTGCCGGCGAGCAAGACCGCCGCGATGCTCGAGCGCGAATTGGCCGATTCGCGCCGTTCCTCGCACATGGGCGGCCCGCGCACGCGGGACGAGGTCGAACGGGTGCTGGCCGACGTGCGGCAGCACGAAGCAGCGCGTGTGGAAGGCATGTTGCTGCCGACCATCCACGCATTCTGCATGCCGGTGTTCGACTCGACCGGCGACCTCGCGCTCGGCCTGACCGCGCTCGGTCACGAAGGCGCGTTCGACATCCATTGGGGTGGCGAGATCGATTCAGCGCTGCGCGAATGTGCGCAGAAGCTTTCGTACGAACTGGGCTATAGTGCGGCGCCGCGCTGATGTGCTGATGCCGATGCGCCGATGCGCCAATGCCGATATGCCGATGCGCTGAGGATGGACTGAGTCCGGGAACATCGTTCGCCGGCGGGCGGTCGAAACCGATCGCTGCCTATTCGGCGCTCCTGCTCGACGGCTCTTACGGTTGCCGCCACGCGCGGCGCTCCGTGAGCACCTCCGGCCTATCCCGTTACCAACCGTCCGTTCGAATTCATTCGCCCATGTCCTCACCTTCTGCCACACGCCGCTCTGATCGCACGCCGCCCGCCGGGCCGCGCGCCGGTTTGCGGGTGTGGCGATGGCTTGCCGTTCTGCTGGTGGTGGCCGTCCTGCACTGGATTGCGGCGCAATGGGTCGAGCGCAACCGCGCGACGCTGAATCCGTCGGACAAGGAACGCGTCCCCGTGCAGGTCGCACTGCTGACACCCGAACGCATCGAGCGCAAACCCGCCGCCGACGTGCCGCAACCCGCGACGCCAGTCCCGGCGCATAAGCCCGCCGCGAGCAAGCCGCGTGAACATGTGCTCACGGCGACGCAACCGGCAAGGCAGACGCCCGCGGTCGTGGCCGCATCGGATGCCGCCGCGAGCGCATCGGCCGCAGCGAGCCCCCCCGATGTCAACGCCAATGCGGGCGCAAACGCCACCGGCGCAGCCAGCGCCCCCGCCGCCAGCGCGCCCCAGGCTTCAGCGGGCGTGAAATTCTCCGTACCGCCATCTGGAGAACTGGCATATGACACGTTTTACAACGGCGTGCGCAATCAGCCCGGCACGATCCACTGGACGAGCAACGCCCAGAGCTACGAGATGGTCGTCTCCGTGCCGCTGCCGTTCGTCGGCACGTTCGTGTATTCGAGCCATGGCCGCATCGACGCATTCGGCCTCGCGCCGGATCAGTACATCGAAAAGCGCGGCCATCGTCCGGAAGACGTGGCGATTTTCAATCGCACCGACAAAAAGATCGCCTTCACGCGGACACCGGCCTCGCTGCCGCTGCCCGACGGCGCACAAGACCGATTCAGCATGGTGATGCAACTCGCCAGCCTCGTGCGCGGCGACCCCGCCGCCTACAAGCCGGGCGTGACGCGGCAATTCTTCGTGGTAGATAGCAACAGTGGCGAGAACTGGCCCGTCGAGACGATCGGCGACGAGACGATCCGCACCGCGCAGGGTTACCTCGAGACGCGCCACTTCAAACGCTTGCCTCGCCATGACGGCGATCTACGTCGCATCGACGTATGGCTCGCGCCGTCGCTCGGCTGGCTGCCCGCGCGCATCATGCAGACTGAGCCGAACGGCACAGAATTTGAATTGGTGTGGCGCGGCAAGCTCAATGCGGACGACGCCGGTAGTCCGGCGACCAGCGCCGAAGGCACCAGCGGCTCTGGTGCCGCTGCTGGTCCTGGTAGCTCTGGTAGCTCTGGTAGCTCTAATGGCCTTGGCAGCACCGATAACGCCGGCAATTCTTCGCCAGACAATTCGACAACCCGGCCCCCCACCGCCACCCCCGCAAATACGCCCGAAACCGTTCCCGGCAATCAGCCCGAGAAGCCCTGACAGCGAGTAGGGTCTCGAACAGGTCGCTGAAACTTCCGCGACAGGACTCACTCGCACAAGAGCTGCAACCGTTCGCGCGGTCGCCGCCGCGTATATCTCGTGACGACGGCAGAAGCGCGCGCAAACGGCCCATCCACTGCGTTCCCCTCCAAGGAGCCCGCATGCAAGTGAAAATCAACGGCATCGAGACGCGCTATGTACTGAGCAATGAGGGCGGCGGCCCGTGGCTGACGTTCATTCATCAACTCGGCGGCGATCTGTCTGTGTGGGACCAGCTCGCCGGCTATTTCCGCGACGACTACACCGTGTTGCGCTACGACGTGCGGGGCCACGGCGAAACAGCGGTAGCGAGCGAGCCTTTCGCCATTGCCGATCTGTCCAGTGATCTCGTCGAGTTGCTCGATGCACTTGACGCACCCACCACGCATATTGTCGGCATGTCGATCGGCGGCATGATCGCGCAGCAATTCGCGCTGGACCATCCGTCGCGCATCGATACGCTGACCCTTGCCGACACCGCCGGCGCAACCTTGCCTGAGGCCCGCGCGGTATGGGATCAACGCGCAGCGGCGGTGCGCACGAACGGCGTGACATCACTGGTGCCCGCGACATTGAGCCGCTGGCTGACACCTGATTTTCAGGCAGCGCATCCCGAAGCAGTCGAGCAGATCCGTGATGTGCTAAGCCATACGTTGTCAGAAGGCTACGCCATGGCGTGCGAAGCGCTGCGCGATTTCGATGTACGCAGTAAGCTGGGAACAATCCGTCGCCCGACGTTGGCCGTGGCGGGCCGTCACGACACGGGCACGCCACCTGCTGCTACGCAGGCAATAGCAGACGCCATCGAAGGCGCGCAGTTCGAACTGCTCGAGGCCGCTCATCTTGCGCCCATCGAGCAATCTCACCGTTTTGCTGCACTGCTTGAAACGTTTCTTGAAAGGCCGGTCTAACCGGTAGGTTCGGAACTTTACAAGCGTCAATCCGGACCCACCCCTTGAATTCCACACCACAAGCTCCACCTATGGCGCAGGAATGGCCAGGAGCCAACGGAAATAAGGAGTGTCGCCATGCAAATGATCTACAACAGCCCCAACTATTGTGTCGTCGAGTTCCCGCCACAGGAAGGTCCGCTGGCCATGAAGTCGGGTGGCTACGAGATCGTCGACAAGAACATGCAGCGCGAAATCTACATTGACGGCGCAATGGCGGCGCGTTTTCGCGAGCATGTGCAAAAGTTGATCGAAGAGGAACCGTCGCTGGATGAAGTAGACGAATTCCTCGGGCAGTTCGACAGCTTGATGCATCAACCGGTGATCCTTCACTAACTGAAGGGTTTGGCGTAACGGTTTGGCGACATATATCGACCGCGCCGACCGGCTCAGCCGGCGGCATTTACAAGTCGGTCAGCTGTAATGACACGGCCCAGCAGGTTTTCACCTGACTGGGCCGTTTTCTTTGCTGACCGTCTCATGCCATAACGGCCACAGCCACGCCGCTCTCCGGCCCGCGCCCGGCGAAACCACCCCGCAGCGGCTACAATGACAGGTTTCCCGAAAACCCGAAAAAGCCGGCGCAAGCCCACGTCCGCCATGAACCAGCCTGCTCAAACCGCCACGCCAGTCCGTCCCGACGCCGCCTACACGCGCGGCGCGGCGTTGCCCGCGCTGCTCAAGTCGCGCATCCTGATCCTGGACGGCGCAATGGGCACGATGATCCAGCGCTACAAACTCGACGAGGCCCGCTATCGTGGCGAGCGCTTCAAGGACTATGGGCGCGACATCAAAGGCAACAACGAGTTGCTGTCGATTACCCAACCGCAGATCATCAGCGAGATTCACGAGCAGTATCTCGCGGCGGGCGCGGACATCCTCGAGACCAACACGTTCGGCGCCACCACGGTTGCGCAGGCCGACTACGGGATGGAAGACCTTGCCGTCGAGATGAATCTCGAATCCGCGAAGCTGGCGCGCGCCGCCTGCGACAAATACTCGACGCCGGACAAGCCACGCTTTGTCGCCGGCGCGATTGGACCGACGCCGAAAACGGCGAGCATTTCCCCTGACGTAAACGATCCGGGCGCGCGCAACGTGACCTTCGACGAACTGCGCGCCGCGTACTACGAGCAGGCGAAGGCGTTGCTCGACGGCGGCTGCGATCTGTTCCTCGTCGAAACGATTTTCGACACGCTCAATGCCAAGGCCGCGCTGTTCGCGCTGGACGAACTGTTCGAAGACACCGGCGAGCGTCTACCGATCATGATCTCGGGCACCGTCACCGATGCATCGGGCCGGATTCTCTCGGGACAAACCGTCGAGGCCTTCTGGAACTCACTGCGTCATGCCAGGCCGCTCACGTTCGGTCTGAACTGCGCGTTGGGCGCGGCGCTGATGCGCCCGTACATTGCGGAACTGGCAAAGCTGTGCGACACCTATGTGTCGTGCTATCCGAACGCCGGTTTGCCGAATCCGATGAGCGATACGGGCTTCGACGAGCTGCCGGCGGATACATCGGGATTGCTGAAAGAGTTCGCCCAGGCAGGTCTCGTGAATGTCGCCGGCGGATGTTGCGGCACGACGCCGGAGCATATTGCGGCCATTGCCAAGGCGCTGGCCGAAATAAAGCCGCGCCAATGGTCGACCCAATACCGCGACGCAGCCTGAGTCCGACGGCTCGTTCTCGAGCTGCCGCTCTTCCGCGATCGAACCCGACGCACGTGACCGCACGCAACCGAAACGCACGCAACCGAAACGTACCTACGCCATGACCGATCACACCATGCGTCTTTCCGGCCTCGAGCCGTTCAACGTCACCTCAGGGACGCTCTTCATCAACGTCGGTGAGCGCACCAACGTGACCGGTTCGAAGGCGTTCGCGCGAAT
Source organism: Paraburkholderia sp. RL17-337-BIB-A (assembly GCF_046025895.1). NCBI lineage: Bacteria > Pseudomonadati > Pseudomonadota > Betaproteobacteria > Burkholderiales > Burkholderiaceae > Paraburkholderia > Paraburkholderia sp. RL17-337-BIB-A. The sequence goes on from NZ_JARESY010000001.1 coordinate 4,299,223, forward strand.
GATCCTGAACGACCAGTTCGACGACGCAATCGCGGTCGCGCGGCAGCAGGTCGAAAACGGCGCCCAGATTATCGACGTCAACATGGACGAGGCCATGCTCGATTCGAAAGCGGCGATGGTCCGCTTCATGAATCTGATTGCCTCGGAGCCGGATATCGCGCGCGTGCCGATCATGATCGACTCATCGAAATGGGAAGTGATCGAAGCCGGTCTGAAGTGCGTGCAAGGCAAGGCAATCGTCAATTCCATCTCGCTGAAGGAAGGCGAAGAAGCGTTCCGCCATCACGCGAACCTGATCCGCCGTTACGGTGCGGCCGCGGTGGTGATGGCCTTCGACGAGCAAGGCCAGGCCGATACGTTCGAACGCAAGACGCAGATCTGCAAGCGCTCCTACGATTTCCTCGTGAACGAAGTCGGCTTCCCGCCCGAAGACATCATCTTCGATCCGAACATCTTCGCGATTGCAACCGGCATCGAAGAGCACAACAACTACGCGGTCGACTTCATCAACGCGACGCGCTGGATCAAGGAAAACCTGCCGTACGCAAAAATCAGCGGCGGTGTCTCGAACGTGTCGTTCTCGTTCCGCGGCAACGATCCGGTGCGCGAGGCGATCCACACTGTGTTCCTCTATCACGCGATTCAGGCGGGGATGGACATGGGCATCGTCAACGCGGGTCAGCTCGGCGTGTATGCCGATCTCGATGCGGAGTTGCGCGAGCGTGTTGAAGACGTGGTGCTGAATCGCCGTGAAGACGGCACCGATCGTCTGCTGGAAATCGCCGACAAGTTCAAGACCGGCGCCGCGAAGAAGGAAGAGAACCTCGAATGGCGTAACCAGCCCGTCGAGAAGCGTCTGTCGCATGCGCTGGTGCACGGCATCACCAACTTCATCGTCGAAGACACCGAGGAAGTGCGCGCGAAGATCGCCGCGGCCGGCGGCCGTCCAATCAACGTGATCGAGGGCCCGCTGATGGACGGCATGAACGTCGTCGGCGACCTGTTCGGTCAGGGCAAGATGTTCCTGCCACAAGTCGTGAAGTCGGCGCGTGTGATGAAGCAGGCCGTCGCGCATCTGATCCCGTACATCGAAGAAGAAAAGAAGCTGCTCGCCGAAGCCGGCGCCGACGTGCGCGCGAAAGGCAAGATCGTCATCGCCACCGTGAAGGGCGACGTGCACGACATCGGCAAGAACATCGTTTCGGTGGTGCTTCAGTGCAATAACTTCGAAGTGGTCAACATGGGCGTGATGGTGTCGTGCAACGACATTCTCGCAAAGGCAAAGGTCGAGGGCGCGGACATCATCGGCCTCTCGGGACTGATTACGCCGAGCCTCGAAGAGATGGCCTACGTCGCCTCGGAAATGCAGCGCGACGACTACTTCCGCGTGAAGAAGATTCCACTGCTGATCGGCGGCGCGACTACCTCGCGCGTGCACACCGCCGTGAAGATCGCGCCGCACTATGAAGGCCCGGTGGTGTACGTGCCGGATGCATCGCGCTCGGTTTCCGTGGCGTCGAGCCTGCTGTCCGACGAAGGTGCGGCCAAATACGTGGAAGATCTGAAGGCCGATTACGACCGCATCCGCGATCAGCACGCCAACAAGAAAGCGTTGCCCATGGTCACGCTCGCCGAAGCCCGCGCGAACAAAACCAAGGTTGATTGGGCAGGCTACCAGCCGGTCAAGCCGAAGTTCATCGGCCGCCGCGTGTTCAAGAACTTCGATCTGAACGAGCTGGCGAACTACATCGACTGGGGTCCGTTCTTCCAGACCTGGGACCTCGCCGGCCCGTACCCTGCGATCCTGAACGATGAGATCGTCGGCGAATCGGCGCGCCGCGTGTTTTTGGACGGCAAGTCGATGCTCTCGCGCCTGATCCAGGGCCGCTGGCTGCAAGCTAACGGCGTGATCGCGCTGCTGCCGGCCAACACGGTGAACGACGACGACATCGAAATCTACACGGACGAATCACGCTCGGAAGTTGCGCTCACGTGGCGCAACCTGCGCCAGCAAAGCGTGCGGCCGGTGGTGGACGGCGTGATGCGGCCGAACCGGTCGCTCGCCGACTTCATCGCGCCGAAGGATTCGGGCGTGGCCGACTACATCGGCATGTTCGCGGTCACGGCTGGGCTCGGCGTGGACGTGAAGGAAAAGCAGTTCGAAAAAGATCACGACGACTACAGCGCGATCATGCTGAAGGCGCTCGCCGACCGCTTCGCCGAAGCCTTCGCCGAAGCACTGCATGCGCGCGTGCGCCGCGACCTGTGGGGCTTCGCGAGTGCGGAAACGCTCTCGAACGAAGACCTGATCGCCGAAAAGTACCGTGGCATCCGTCCGGCGCCGGGCTATCCGGCCTGCCCGGATCACCTCGTGAAGCGCGACATGTTCGACGTGCTGCAAGCCACCGAAATCGGCATGAGCGTGACGGAATCGCTGGCCATGCTGCCGGCGGCAAGCGTGTCCGGCTTCTATCTGGCGCATCCGGACAGCACCTATTTCTCGGTCGGCAAGATCGGCCAGGACCAGTTGGAAGATTACGCAAACCGCATGTCGCTGTCGAAAACAGACGCTGAACGAGCCTTGGCACCTTTGCTGTAAGCCTTGCTGGGCGGGCAACCTACTATATCGGGCACGCTAGGCTGAAGATTTGCGGCAGTGTAATTTTCGGCTTTGTAGACTGAAAATGGTTTCAACCCGCCAGACGCGGCCAAAATGCGTCGGCTTATCTAATTGCAATCGTCAACGGAGAGAATCGTATGAAGAAGCTGACGCTGTTATTGACTGCTGTTTCGCTTGCCGCTGGCGCTTCGGTCGCGCAGGCGCAACCGGCCGCGCCTGCCGGTTCCAGTGCGGTCAGTTCGTATTCGCCGCCGGTCGCGAAGCACGTCAAGAAACCGAAGAAGACGAAAATGAAGAAGGGTGCGTCGGCTCCGGTGGCCGCCCCGGCGGACGCCGCCAGCCAGTAAGCAGGACGGCCACGTCGGTCGATCCAGTGCGGTAAACGACAAAGAGCCCGCTCAGCGTGGGCTCTTTTCATGGGTGCGTCAAAATTGCATCGAGGCTGCCTGAGCACGGCTCGCTCTGGGTTCCCGCGCTCAGCGCTGCCTCACCCTGCCGGCGTGGCGGGCGCCACCGCACGCGTGCAACGCCAGCATCAGATGCCCCAGACGATATCCGAGTTTTCCTTCTGCGCGGCACGCAGCATGTCGAGGAACGGATACGCGCGCTGCGCGAGTCCCGGCGGAATTTCATGATGCTCGTGGCCGTCTTCGCCTTCGTGGAAATGGCCATCGTGCTCGGCACGTTCCTGTTTGTCGAAGCTGATCGCCGCCTCGAGTTTGCTGATCGCGACGGCAAGTTCGTCGTGGGTAATCACGCCACGTTCACCCAGCCGCTTGCCGACGATGCCGACGAGGTACTGGGCAAGGTTCTCCAGCATCATCACGTCCGGGCAGGCCCGACATTTGAAAGTAATCAACATGACTGTTCCCTTTTTCGTTATGTTCGATCGACGCTCGGGCAGCCCGAAATCGGCGGCCGGCGCGCGTTACGTTGACACACCGATCAGATACGGCGGCCACGGCCCTTGTTGGGCATCTCATTGAACATATTAGCACCTGCTAAAATCCGTCTGGACGGAAAAGCGCGCCGCAATGCACTGCGCGCGGCGTAACGCAGGCGGCATGGCTGGCCCGGTTGGCCGCAACCCACATGCCGCCGCGCCAGGCCGCAGCAGCAAGCGTCTCGTCATGTCGCCGCACCGCGCTAAAGCGTTGCACGCAACGTGCCTGATGACGGCCCAATGTGCCCCGGCGCGTCCCGGCGGGTGTATCGCCGCTTTCCACGCTTCTGACGAATCGGTTGCGCCTCGCGCGCGGCCGGCGCCTCTTCCGCATCACCGGATTGCCTCACTGGACTCGCAACAAGCATGCTGCCCGCACATAAACATACCCTCGAAACACTGCTCGCCGACACGGTGAAACAAGTGGCGCTTGCGTCCCAGGGCGCGAGCGAAGCCGCCTTCGTCTCGCCCACCATCACGCTTGAGCGTCCCAAGGTCGCCGCGCACGGCGACGTCGCCTGCAATGTGGCAATGCAACTCGCCAAGCCGCTGCGTGCCAACCCGCGCCAGCTGGCGCAACAGATCGTCGACGCGCTGCTTGCGCAGCCGCAGGCCAAGGGTCTCGTGGAGGCCGCCGAAGTCGCCGGCCCCGGCTTCATCAACCTGCGCCTCGCGGCGGCCGCCAAGCAAGCGGTGATCGCCGCCGTCTTCGCTGAAAAGGATGCTTTCGGCCGCTCGCAGCGCGACGCCGGCAAGCACGTGCTGATCGAATTCGTCTCGGCCAACCCGACCGGTCCGCTGCACGTCGGCCACGGCCGCCAGGCCGCGCTCGGCGACGCGCTCTCGAACGTGCTGGCCTCGCAAGGCTATGACGTCCACCGCGAGTTCTATTACAACGACGCCGGCGTGCAGATTCACACGCTCGCCGTGTCCACCCAGGCGCGTGCCCGCGGCATCGCCCCGGGCGACCAAGGCTGGCCGGCCTCGGCGTACAACGGCGAGTACATCGCCGATATCGCGAAAGACTATCTGAATGGCGCCACGGTTGCCGCGAGCGACGGCGAGCCCGTCACGGGCGCGGGCGACGTCGAAGATCTCGAAGCGATCCGCCGCTTCGCGGTGGCCTACCTGCGCCGCGAGCAGGACATGGACTTGCAGGCGTTCGGCGTGAAGTTCGACCAGTACTACCTGGAGTCGTCGTTGTACAAGGAAGGCCGCGTCGAGAAAACCGTCGCGGCGCTGATCGCCGCCGGCAAGACCTACGAACAGGAAGGTGCGCTGTGGCTGCGCACCACCGACGACGGCGACGACAAAGACCGCGTGATGCGCAAGAGCGACGGCACCTACACGTACTTCGTGCCGGACGTCGCCTATCACGTCGCCAAGTGGGAGCGCGGCTTCACCAAGGTCATCAACGTTCAGGGCTCGGACCACCACGGCACGATCGCGCGCGTGCGCGCCGGCCTGCAAGGTCTCGGCATAGGTATTCCGAAGGGCTATCCCGACTACATCCTGCACAAGATGGTCACGGTGATGCGCAACGGCGAGGAGGTGAAGATTTCGAAGCGCGCCGGCAGTTATGTGACAGTGCGCGACCTGATCGAATGGTCAGGCGGTGCGACGCCGGGCTCGGAAGCCGCCGTCGATCTGATCGACGAAGAGACAATTCGCCGCGGCCGCGACGCCGTGCGCTTCTTCCTGATTTCGCGCAAGGCCGATACGGAATTCGTGTTCGACATTGACCTGGCGTTGAAACAGAACGACGAAAATCCAGTGCACTACGTGCAGTATGCGCATGCGCGGATCTGCTCGGTCATCGCCGAATCCAGGGCGCGCTACAACACGGACGAAAGCACGCTGGCGGAGGTGGACGTCTCGCCGCTCACCAGCGAACGCGCCATGGCCCTGTTGAACAAGCTCGCCGAGTTCCCGGACATGCTGCAACATGCGGCCGACGAACTCGCGCCGCACGCGGTCGCGTTCTATTTGCGCGACCTCGCCGGGGAATTCCACTCGTTCTACAATGACAGAGCCGAACGCGTGCTGGTCGACGACGCCGCCGAGCGCAATGCGCGCGTCGCGCTGCTTGCGGCCACGCGCCAGGTGCTGGCCAACGGTCTCGCGACGATCGGCGTCTCCGCTCCCGTCAAGATGTAAGTCCTCCGGCGCAACATGCATGCGGCCGTCGTTATAATCGACGGCCGTTCCTGGATTCTTTTTGCAGGTGATTCATACGATGGCAAAACCACGCCGCACAACAAAGCAATCGCAATCGAAACAAACCGGGGGGACTTTTCTCGGCATCGTGCTGGGCCTGATCGTCGGTCTCGCGATCGCGGTAGTGGTGGCGCTGTATATCACCCGTGCGCCCACGCCGTTCGTCTCGAAGGTCGCGCCGCCGGCAACGCCCGACACCGGCGCGAGCCAGGCGCAGCAATACGACCCGAACCGTCCGCTGCAAGGCAAGACGCCGGGCCTGCCGGTGCCGCAAGCCGCACAACCGGCGCCGCCGAACACCGCACCGGGTCAAACCAACCCGCAGACGCAGTCCGGCATGCTGGAAGAACCGCAGATCGTCGAAGTGCCGCCGGCAAACGGCAACGCAAGCGGCAATGCGAACGGTACGGCAGTCGCACCGAAACCCGCGCCGGAAAACGACAACGGCACGGCCGCCGTGCCGGCGAAAAAGCCGCAGGTCTCCAGCGCACCGGCCGCCACCGCGGCAGGCTCGGCGCCGAAGAACACGTCGGCCAGCGCGGCTGCCAACGCCAAGGCGGGTTCGGGCGCGGCACCGGCGCCTGGTGATGCGAACACCGGCTATTTCCTGCAAGTGGGCGCCTACAAGACGTCGGCCGATGCCGAGCAGCAGCGTGCGCGTCTCGCCTTCCAGGGCTTCGAATCGAAGGTTACGCAGCGCGATGCAGGCGGCGTGACGTATTACCGTGTGCGCATCGGGCCGTTCTCGAAGTTCGAAGACATGAATTCGAGCCGTCAGCGTCTGTCCGACGCGGGCGTGGATACCGCGGTGATCCGCTTCACGAAGCAATAAACCAACAATAAACAACGGTGATTTGCAGGGACGCGCCGCCGCCGAACCATCGGCGTGCGGCGCGTGTCACAAGCACAACGGACGACTAGAGCGTCTAACGCCGAATCTGGAAACGGTGACGGGCATTGCGTGGCGTCACCGCTTTACCGCCTACTTGGATCGACAACACATGAAAAAACTGCTGAGCATTCTGTTCCTCTCGCTGGGCCTGGTTGCTGCCACGGCGCATGCATCGCCTGCCGCGCCGGTATCCGGCAAGGACTACACCGTGCTGCCCACGCCGCAACCTACGGACGTGCCGGCCGGCAAGATCGAAGTCACCGAATTCTTCTGGTACGGTTGCCCGCACTGCAATGAATTCAACCCGTTCCTCGAAGCATGGGCGAAGAAGCAAGGTCCGGACGTGGTGTTCAAGCGCGTACCGGTTGCCTTCCGCGACGACTTCATTCCGCACTCGAAGATGTACCACGCGCTCGACGCATTCGGGCTCGCTGCTCAACTCACGCCGAAGGTTTTCAATGAAATCCACGTCAACAAGGACTACCTGCTGACTCCGGAAGATCAGGCCAAATTCCTCGCGAAGAACGGCGTCGATCCGAAGAAGTACATGGACGCGTACAACTCGTTCTCCACGCAAAGCGCGCTGCAGAAAGACAAGAAGTTGCTCGACGACTACAAGATCGACGGCGTGCCGACGCTGGCTGTGCAGGGCAAGTACGAAACCGGCCCGGCCGCGACCGACAGCCTGCCGGGCACGATCCAGGTCCTCGACTATCTGGTGCAGCAGATCCGCGCCAAGAAGATGTAATAGCCGAGACGCCGGAATGAGTTCACCCCTGAAGGTTTTCATTACCGGCGCCTCGAGTGGCATCGGCCTCGCGCTCGCCGCCGAATATGCGCGGCGCGGCGCGATTCTCGGCCTGGTTGCCCGCCGCGGCGACGCCCTCGCCGCTTTCCAGCAGTCCCATCCGCAGCATTCCATCTCCATCTATTCCGTCGACGTCCGCGACGCCGAGGCGCTCGCCGAAGCGGCCGCGCAGTTCATCGCGCAACACGGTTTGCCGGACGTCGTGATCGCCAATGCCGGCATCAGCCGCGGCGCGGTCACCGGGCACGGCGATCTGCGCACCTTCCGCGAAGTGATGGACGTCAACTACTTCGGCATGGTCGCCACCTTCGAGCCGTTCGCCGCCGCGCTGGCCGCCGCGAAGACAGGCACGCTGGTCGGGATCGCCAGCGTCGCCGGCGTGCGTGGCTTGCCGGGGTCGGGCGCGTACAGCGCGTCGAAGTCGGCCGCGCTCAAGTATCTGGAAGCGTTGCGCGTCGAGATGCGGCCGCTGGGCGTCGGCGTGGTCACCATCGCGCCCGGCTATATCCGCACGCCGATGACCGAGCACAACCCGTACACCATGCCGTTCCTGATGGACGCCGAGCGCTTCGCGGTGAAGGTCACCCGCGCGGTCGAACGGCAGACGCGCTTCGCCGTGTTTCCGTGGCAGATGCGCATCGTGGCGGCGCTGCTGCATGTGCTGCCGCGCCGGCTCTACGACCTCGCGTTCGAACGCGCGCCGCGCAAGCCCCGCGTCGTCGCCGAATAAATCATGCAGCCGCGTGCGGTCGATGCAGCCGGCGTCGCGCACGAAATGGCGGGCGCCTATGCGTCGGGCGTCGATACGCGCGGCGCTCCTGGGTCGGGCGTCGATACGCGCGGCGCGCCCCCCTCCGGCGCCAATGTCCGCATCGTCTCGCTGGTGCCGAGCATCACCGAATTGCTGTTCGCTTTGGGGCTCGACAGGCAGATCGTCGGGCGCACCGGTTTTTGCGTGCATCCGCACGACAAGGTGCGGCAGGTGCGCAAGGTCGGCGGCACGAAGGCCGTCAACATCGATGCGATTCGTGCTTTGCGGCCCACCCATCTGATCGTCAATATCGACGAGAACGAGCGCGATACCGTCGAGCAGTTGCGCGCGTTCGTGCCGCATATCGTCGTCACCCATCCGCTAACGCCGCAGGACAATCTCTCGCTGTACTCATTGCTGGGCGCGATTTTCGGCCGCGCGCAAGAGGCGCAGCGCTTGAGCGAGGCGCTCGAAGCGCGTCTGCGCGAAGCCGCCGCGCAGGCGTTTCCCACGCAAAACGTGTTGTATCTGATCTGGCGCGAGCCGTGGATGACAGTCGCACGCGATACCTATATCTCGGCGATGCTGCGGCTCGTGAACTGGCAGACGCTACCTGATGTGGAAGGCGGACCGGCAGGCGCCGCGCGTTATCCCACGCTCGACTTCGATCACGCGCCGTGGCTAGCCGGCATCGATCGCATACTGCTCTCCAGCGAGCCGTATCGCTTCACGCAAGCGCATTGCGACGCGCTGAAGCGCGATCCGCGTCTCGCCGGCAAGCGCATTGAGTTGATCGATGGGGAACTGGTGTCGTGGTACGGCGTGCGCGCGATTGACGGCATCGGTTATCTGCTCGGGCGCGCGGTCGCATCATGAGCGCTGGCGCAAAGCCCTGGCCACCGAGTAGCGCCGCCTGACGCTCGCATTAGCCGCGTTACTGCCGCACGCCGCCTGGAGAGGACCTTGGGCGAAGCCACTGCCACACACCGCTTGGAGACGACCCTGGGCGAAGCCACTGCTGCACGCAGCCTTGAGACGACCTTGGGCGAAGCCACTGCCACACGCCGCCTGGAGACTACCTTGGGGAAGCCACTGCGCGAGGCCGTGCCCCGCACAGCGACTCCCGCTGCCCATATGGATATGCGGATTAATTTGTTGTCGCCGCAACCACCCTTCGATAAGCTTTCGCGAAGGCCGAGACGCGCATGGGCTATAGCAGCCAAACCATGCGCCAGCGCCGGAAACGTATCACAATAAAGACGACGGCCAGACCGGCCACCGATCACCGGTGCGTTCACCCGTCAACCGAATACAACCACACCACCAGACGCAGTGCCTGACTGCGCTTGTTATGGGAGATCCTATGCGCTTCAAACTGCTCGCAGCCGCCTTACTGTTCACGGCGCCCGCGCTCGTGCTCGCCAAGCCGCTGACCGTCTGCACCGAGTCGAGCCCCGACGGCTTCGATGTCGTGCAGTTCAATTCGCTCGTGACGACCAATGCGTCAGCCGACGTGATCTTCAACTCGCTGGTCTCGTACGACGAGGCCGCGAAGAAAGTGGTGCCCGCGTTGGCCGACAAGTGGGAAGTGAGCACCGACGGCCTCACCTACACGTTCCATCTGCGCCCGAACGTGCAGTTCCAGACTACCGACTACTTCAAACCCACTCGCGCGCTGAATGCCGACGACGTCGTCTTCACATTCGACCGCATGCTCGACGACAGCAATCCGTGGCATAAGGTAGCAGGCGCGAGCGGCTTCCCGCATGCGCAATCGATGGGCTTGCCGAAGCTGATCAAGTCGATCAGCAAGGTCGACGACAACACCGTCAAGTTCGAACTCAACGCGCCGGACGCGACCTTCGTGTCGATCCTGACAATGGGTTTCGCCTCGATCTATTCGGCTGAATACGCCGATCAGTTGCTCAAGGCCGGCAAGCAGATCGACCTGAATTCGAAGCCGATCGGCACCGGTCCGTTCGAATTGAAGAGCTATACCAAAGACGCCGTGATCCGCTACGACGTGAACCCGACTTACTGGGGCCCGAAACCGAAGATCGACCGCCTGATTTACGCGATCACGCCGGACGCCACCGTGCGCGCGCAAAAGGTGAAGGCCGGCGAATGCCAGATCGCGTTGTCGCCGAAGCCGCAAGATCTCGCCGAAGCGAAGGGCGACAAGTCGCTCGCCATCGTGCAGACGCCCGCGTTCATGACTGCGTTCGTCGCGTTGAACACACAGAAGAAGCCGCTCGACAACCAGAAGGTGCGCGCCGCGCTGAACATGGCGTTCGATCGCACCACGTACCTGAAGGCGATCTTCGACAACACCGCGACACCGGCGGTCAATCCGTATCCGCCGAACACGTGGAGCTACGACAAGGCCGTGAAGGCGTGGCCGTACGATCCGGCGAAGGCGAAGAAGCTGCTCGCGGACGCGGGCTATCCGAACGGCTTCGAGACGACGATCTGGGTGCGTCCGAACGGCAGCGTGCTGAACCCGAATCCGAAGGCCGGCGCCGAACTGCTGCAAGCCGACTTCGCAAAGATCGGCGTGAAGGCGGATGTGAAGGTGATCGAATGGGGTGAGCTGATCAAGGAGGCCAAACAAGGACAGCATGACACGCTGTTCATGGGTTGGGCCGGCGACAACGGCGATCCGGATAACTATCTGTCGCCGCTCTTCAGTTGCAATGCAGTGAAGTCGGGGATCAATTTCGCGCGCTTCTGCGATCCGGATCTGGACAAGCTGATCGCCGACGGCAAGGCAACGCCGGATCAGGCCAAACGCGCGAAGGCGTATGAACAGGCGCAGCAGATCATCCACGATCAGGCGCTTTGGATTCCGCTGGGTTATCCGACTGCGGCGGCGATCGCGCGCACGAACGTGAGCGGCTATCACGTGAGTCCGTTTGGACGACAGAACTTTGGGACGGTGGTGGTGCAGTAATCGTGTCTGCGTCTGGATGTACGTTAGAAAGCCCGGTTCGAAAGCACCGGGCTTTTTTTGTCGCAAGCATCGTGATATTGCTCTCGGATTCAAGCGATACAGTATGCATTGCGGGTATCTCGATAAAGAATATTTTTCAGAGATTACTTTAACCATCGAAAAGGTTAAACAGTTGTTAAATTTTCAACGCGGCCCCGATAAATAACGCTAGGATGTTTTTCCAATTTACTTTGGATACCTATTTTATGTCTTATTGGGACAAGAACGCCGCTGTTAGCTATCTTCAGTGGCATGCCGAATCTGCAAGTCAAGGGCATTGTGCAAGGTACGTGCGAGAGGCGATCCAGCGCGGAGGAATTTCACTTATGCTCACGTACTCCGCGAGGAACTATGGCTCTTCATTAATCTGCACGGGCTTTTATGAGGTAAGCGACGCAAATCCGCAGAAAGGGGATGTTGTCGTGATCCAGGCCATTATGAATCATCCCGACGGGCATATGGCAATGTATGACGGAGCGATCTGGATTTCCGACTTCAAACAACAGCACGGCTTCTACCCTGGTCCTGCGTATAGAAGCGCACGTCCTTCCTATAAGATCTACCGTCACGACTGAGCGCAAATCATGCGGAAATCCATAGTTCTTCTTATTTCAACCCTCGCTGTTGTTCTAAGCGCCTTTTTTCAACCGTTTGCGATCGCGCAAGTGCACCAGGCGACGACGCCAGAAGCCAGCACAAAGGCGTTCTACACATGGTTCATAAAGCGGGACTCTGAAGACCGCGACTATGCACTCATGGACAAAGAGGTCTATCGCTATGTGTCAAAGCCAACAGTCGACTTCCTGAGGGCCGAATATAAGCACAACAAGTTTGCTGAGAGGGCCGAGTACTTTACAAAAATACAGGATTACGACCGGGAAGATTGGCTCGCGCATATTGCGCCGCATCCGATGATCCTGCTTGATGATGTTGCGCTTGTTCCCGTTACGTTCGGATCGACGGAGAAGAAAACCATTCTTGCATTCCTACGCAAAGAGAATGGCATCTGGAAGATCACCAAGGTAGACGACACACAGGATGACAAGTAGCCATTGGGAGCACTGCCTGATTAACGTGGCGTCTGCCAATTAAAGCCCGCGTCCGCGGGCTTCAATTCCTACACACCACTGCAATCAAACCGCCGAAAACCGGATCACCCCATCCGCATCCTGCGCGCGCTTCAACTCGCCTGCGAGCCACAGCAAATGCAAGTGCGCCAACGCCTCGCCCATCGCAAACGTCATCTGATGGATGTCGAGCTGGCGCTTGAACATGATCGGCACGATATCCGCGGCGCTCTGCGGCTTCGCCGCGCAGGCCTCGCGCACTTCAGCCAGACGCGCATCATGATGCTCACGCAGTTGCTTGATACGCGTACGCACGCCGCGAAACGGCTTGCCATGCGACGGCAGCACGAGCGTGTCTTCGGGCATCGTCTCGTAGCGGCCGAGCGATTCCAGATACAGCGCGAGCGGCGTGCCTTCCGGCTCCATGTCGAACACTGAGACATTAGTCGAAATACGCGGCAGCACCATGTCGCCGGAGATCAGCGTGCCGGTCTCTTCGCAATGCAACGCGCAGTGTTCCGGCGAATGGCCGAAGCCCGTCACCACGCGCCACGTCTTGCCGCCGATCTTTACGCCGTCGGCTTCGCGCAGACGGCGGTACTGCCCGGGAAGCGCCGGTACGAGGGTCGAGTAGTAGCTCGTGCGATTGCGCAGCTTTTCGAGCGACTCCTGATCGCTCAAACCATGACGCGCGAAGTGCCGCGCGGCGCCCTCGCCGCCCGCATTCGAACCGTCTCCGGCCGCCATCACGCGGGCCTGCATGTATTCGCCGAGCGTCGTCCACAAGCGCACGTCCCAGCGTTTCTTGTCGCCGCCGGCGCAAATCCAGTGCGCGAGGCCGATGTGGTCCGGATGGCAATGCGTGACGATCACGCGCAGCACCGGCAAGCCACCGAGCACGGAGTCGAACACTTTCTCCCAGTTCTCCTTGATCGTGTCCGATGCAATGCCGCAGTCGACTACCGTCCAGCCTTGCTGACCGTCGATTTCATCGCGTAGCAGCCACAGATTGATGTGATCGAGTGCGAACGGCAGCGGCATGCGCAGCCAGAACACGCCAGGGGCGACTTCCATCGCATGGCCCGCTTCCGGCAAGGTGTCGTTGAACGGGTAATCGAGTTGATGTTCGAGTGCATTCATTGTGGATGTCTTCCTCCGTCGGCCGTCCGGCATGGCGAGGTATGCGATGCCGCACGGCGTGGTTGCGGCCCGGTCGGGACATACCGGTGCCGTATTGCGCAGTAGTTGCGTTGCAATTGCGTTGCAGTTGCGTTCCGATCAAGTTGACGATAACGTAAACGTCGATTCTATCGTTCAATCCGATTTTCTGCCCGGCCACGGCACGCCTTGATGAACACGCAATATACGATCACCGAGCTCGCGCGGGAATTCGACGTCACGCCGCGAGCGATCCGCTTCTATGAAGACCAGGGTTTACTCTCGCCCAGCCGTGAGGGATCGAGCGGGTTGCGGCGTGTCTATTCCGGCCGCGACCGCACCCGCCTGAAGCTCACGCTGCGCGGCAAGCGGCTCGGCTTCACGCTGTCGGAAATCCGCGATCTGCTCGATGTCTACGAGTCGCCGACCGATACCGTGCCGCAATTGCACGCCTTCCTTGCCACGGTGGCGCGCCATCGCGAGGTACTCGAACGTCAGCTCGAAGATCTGAACGCGACGCTCGAAGACCTCGCGCAATATGAAAACCAGGCGCGCGCGCTGCTGGAGAGCGGGGCACGCGACATCAAGTCCGCGTAAGCGGCGATCAGGCAAATATTTTTTGCAGAAAGTTGCGCCGATTAAGGCATGCCAAACCGGGACATTGAGCGGAGATAGTCTGAAAGTCGGCGAATGCCTACCAACGTCCAGGAGACGCCAGGGCACACGCCGAGCGGCGCGATGCGTCGCGGGCCCACCCGAACGATACAATCACGGGTGTCTTCACGACATGGTACGAATGCACGGTCGACATGAATCACTTCCCCAAACTGTTGTCGTCGCAGATCGGCTTTGACGTCGCCCAGACGATGCTCGAAGGATTCGATCGGCACTATCGGATCTTCCGCGACGCCGCGATCCATGCCAAAGCCCTTTTTGAAGCCGGCGACTGGCACGGCCTGCAAACGCTGGCGCGCGAGCGCATTACCTCGTATGACGATCGCGTCGAGGAATGCGTCGAACTGCTCGAAGACGAATACGACGCCGAGAATATCGACAACGAGATCTGGCAGCAGATCAAATTGCACTATATCGGCCTCCTGACCACGCACCGCCAACCCGAATGCGCGGAGACGTTCTTCAATTCGGTGTGCTGCAAGATCCTGCACCGTTCGTATTTCAACAACGACTTCATTTTTGTGCGTCCGGCGATCTCGACCGAATACATCGAGAACGACGAACCGGCCGCGAAGCCGACCTATCGCGCGTATTACCCGGCCAGGGACGGTCTTGCCGCGACGCTCGAGCGCATCGTCACCAATTTCCAGCTGGAGCCGCCGTTCGAGGATCTGAAGCGCGACGTCGAGTGCGTGATGCAGACGATCCAGGATGCGTTCGGCGTGTTCGACGAAGCGCCCAACTTCCAGATCCACGTACTCTCGTCGCTGTTCTATCGAAACAAGTCGGCGTATATCGTCGGACGGATCATCAACGGCGATTTGCTGTTGCCGTTCGCAGTGCCGCTACGTCATGTGAAGCCGGGTGTGCTCGCACTCGATACGGTGCTGCTCAAACGCGACCAGTTGCTGATTATCTTCAGCTTCTCGCATTCGTATTTCCTGGTCGATATGGAAGTGCCGTCCGCTTACGTCGAGTTTCTCGGCACGATCATGCAGGGCAAACCGAAGGCGGAAATCTATACGTCAGTGGGTTTGCAGAAGCAGGGCAAGAATCTGTTCTATCGCGATCTGCTGCATCATCTGAAACATTCGAGCGATCAGTTCATCATTGCGCCCGGCATCAAGGGGCTCGTGATGCTGGTGTTCACGCTGCCGTCGTTTCCGTATGTATTCAAGCTGATCAAAGACCACTTCCCGCCGCCGAAGGAAACCACGCGCGAGCAGATCAAGGGCAAGTATCAGCTCGTCAAACGGCATGACCGGTTAGGCCGCATGGCTGACACGCTCGAATATTCGAGCGTGGCGCTGCCGATCTCGCGGCTCGACGAAGCACTGCTGCGCGAACTCGAAAAGGAAGTGCCGTCCTTGATCGAACGCGATGGCGACAACCTGGTGATTCGTCACATGTATATCGAACGCCGTATGGTGCCGCTCAATCTGTTCCTGCAAAACGGCAGCGACGACGACGTCGATCACGGCATCAAGGAATATGGCAACGCGATCAAGGAATTGATGCAGGCCAACATCTTCCCCGGCGACATGCTGTACAAGAACTTCGGCGTGACACGTCATGGTCGCGTGGTGTTCTACGACTACGATGAAATCGAGTACCTGACGGAATGCAACGTGCGCGCGGTGCCGGCGCCACGCAACGAGGAAGACGAAATGTCCGGCGAGCCGTGGTACTCGGTCGGCCCGCACGACATCTTCCCGGAGACATACGGCACGTTTTTGCTCGGCGACCCACGCGTGCGCCGGTCTTTTATGCAGCATCACGCGGACTTCTTCGATCCCGTGCTATGGCAACGGCACAAGGATCATCTATTGAAAGGCGAACTGCCCGACTTTTTCCCGTACGACAGCAGCGTGCGCTTCTGCATCCGCTACCCGGAACGATTCGCCGATGCGGCGTCCGGCCTGTCGGAGAACCCGGCGAATGAACGCACCGTGCGCGCGGCATGAGCCTCATGCGCCGCTCGCATTGTTGACTGCATCGTCCGAACCTCATGTAACGACATCGACCCGTCAATCGGTCGAGCAACCGCCAGACTCACCATGAACACAAACGCTTCTCCCGCCGCCAATCCGCTGGCCCATCTGTTCGACAACAACGACAAATGGGTGGCCCGCAAGTTGTCCGAAGACCCGGAGTACTTCTCACGTCTCGCGCACCAGCAGACACCCGAATATCTGTGGATCGGCTGTTCCGATTCGCGCGTGCCGGCCAACCAGATCATCGGCCTGCCGCCAGGCGAAGTGTTCGTGCACAGAAACATCGCCAACGTGGTGGTGCATACGGATCTGAACTGCCTGTCGGTGATCCAGTTCGCTGTCGATCTGCTTAAGGTCAAGCACATCATGGTGGTCGGCCACTATGGCTGCTCGGGCGTCGGCGCGGCGCTGCACGGCCGGCGCGTGGGTCTGGCGGATAACTGGCTGCATCACGTGCAGGACGTGCGCACCAAACACGCCGCGCTGATCGAGGAGTGGCCGTTAGGTGAGGCACGCCATCGGCGTCTGGTCGAACTGAATGCGATCGAACAGGTCATGAACGTATGTCGGACCACCATCATCAACGACGCGTGGGCGCGCGGGCAGGAACTCACCGTGCATGGCTGGGTGTATGGCGTGCACGACGGCAAGGTGCGCAACCTCGGCATGACGATTAGCGACGCTGCCGCACTCGATGCGACCTACAGGAACTGCGTTGCGGCGGTGTCGGCGAGCGGCGCGCATAAAGCGGACAACGATATGGTCGCCGCCGACGCGGCCCAGCTCGGCGACGTGCCGGCCATCGTCGAAGGTGTGATCAAAGAACTTAAGCATGAATAAACCCGCAAGAGTGAGGCAAACATGAGCGAGACAAAGTCTGATCCGATCGTAATCGTAGGGGTGGCCCGCACGCCGATGGCGGCATTTCAGGGCGATTTCGCTTCGTTGACCGCGCCGCAGTTGGGCTCGGTTGCAATCGAAGCCGCGGTGCAACGCGCCGGTTTGAAGCCCGGGCAAATCGACGAAGTCGTGATGGGTTGCGTGCTGCCCGCCGGCCTCGGCCAGGCGCCCGCGCGTCAGGCCGCGCTCGGCGCCGGCTTGCCGTTGAGCACCGGCAGCACCACCGTCAACAAGATGTGCGGCTCCGGCATGCGCGCGGCGATGTTCGCGCACGACATGCTGGCCGCGGGCTCGGTCGACGTGATCGTCGCAGGCGGCATGGAGAGCATGACCAACGCGCCGTACCTGTTGCCGAAGGCGCGTAACGGCATGCGCATGGGGCACGGCCAGGTGATCGACCACATGTTCTATGACGGTCTCGAAGACGCCTACGAAAAGGGCCGTTTGATGGGCACGTTTGCCGAGGAATGCGCGGCGTCGTTCGACTTCACGCGCGAAGCGCAGGATGCGTTCGCCGTCGAGTCCCTGAATCGGGCGAAGCGCGCGAATGAAGACGGCTCGTTTGGCTGGGAAATCGCACCGGTGAAGGTGGCAAGCCGCAAGGGCGACGTGACCATCGATCACGACGAACAGCCGTTCAAAGCGAACCTCGACAAGATTCCGACGCTCAAGCCCGCGTTCAGCAAAACCGGCACGGTGACGGCGGCGAACTCGTCGTCGATTTCCGACGGCGCAGCGGCGCTCGTGATGATGCGCGAATCGACCGCGAAGCGTCTCGGCGTCGAACCGCTTGCCCGTGTGGTCGGCCATTCGACCTTCGCGCAAGAACCGGCAAAGTTCACCACGGCACCTGTCGGAGCGATTCGCAAGCTGTTCGAGAAGAACGGCTGGCGCGCCGACGAAGTGGACCTGTATGAAGTCAACGAAGCGTTCGCGGTCGTCACGATGGCGGCGATGAAAGAGCATCAGCTGCCGCATGACAAGGTCAACGTGAACGGCGGCGCTTGTGCGCTCGGCCACCCGATCGGCGCATCAGGCGCGCGGATTCTCGTCACGCTGATCGGCGCGTTGAAAAAGCGCGGTCTGAAGCGCGGCGTCGCGACGCTGTGCATCGGCGGCGGCGAAGCAACGGCGATGGGCATTGAACTGGTTTAACGCGCTGTTTGCAGGCGTTTGAGGGTTTAAGGGCTTGAGGTGATTCGATGAAGACAGTGTTGATCGTCGGTGCATCGCGCGGCATCGGTCAGGAGTTTGTGCATCAGTACAAGAAGAGCGGCTGGCGCGTGCTCGCCACCGCGCGCGACGGCGCCGCGCTCGACGCGCTGAAGGCGCTCGGCGCGGAGACCTTTTCACTCGACGTCACCGCACCCGAGGAAATCGCCGCGCTCGGCTGGAAGCTCGACGGTGAACGGCTCGACGCGGCGATACTGGTATCGGGCGTATACGGCCCGCGCACCGAAAGCCTCGAGACGATCACCGCCGAAGACTTCGACCAGGTCATGCATACCAACGTGCGCGGACCGATGCAGTTGATGCCGATCCTGCTGCCGCTCGTCGAAGAAGCCGGCGGTGTATTCGCGGTGATTTCGAGCAAGATGGGCAGCATCGGCGACGCAAGCGGCACGACCGGCTGGCTGTACCGGGCAAGTAAGGCCGCGCTGAATGACGCGTTGAAAATCGCCTCGCTGGAAGCACGGCGCGCAACCTGTATTTCGCTGCATCCTGGCTGGGTGCGCACCGACATGGGCGGCGCACAAGCGGCGATCGATCCGGCGCGCAGCGTCACCGGCATGCGTGATGTGCTCGCGCAGGCCGCGGCATCGCATGAGGCGTTCAACGGCCGCTTCTATCAATACGACGGCACGGCGCTCGACTGGTGAGCAGACAAATGGCGAGACTAACAAGGAGACCGGGCCATGGTGCTTGATCAGGATCATCTGATGGTCCGCGATGCGGTGCGCACGTTCGTGCGCGAAGCCGTTATGCCGCATGCGGCGCAATGGGACCGCGAGCGCACTTTCCCGAAGGACGTGCATCGCCAGCTCGCCGAACTCGGCGCCTACGGCGTGCTGGTGCCCGAAGCGTATGGCGGCGCCGGCATGGACGCGCTGGCGCTCGCGCTGATCCTCGAGGAAATCGCGGCAGGCGACGGCGGCACCTCGACCGCGATCTCCGTCAACAACTGCCCGGTGTGCAGCATTCTGCTGACCTATGGCAACGACGCGCAGAAACGCGACTGGCTCACGCCGCTCGCGCGTGGCGAGATGCTCGGTGCGTTTTGCCTGACCGAACCGCAAGCGGGCTCCGACGCATCCGCGCTGCGCACCACCGCGACACGCGATGGCGACAGCTACGTGCTGAACGGCGTCAAACAGTTCATCACGAGCGGCAAGAACGGCAACGTCGCGATCGTGATGGCCGTGACCGACAAGGCCGCCGGCAAACGCGGCATCAGCGCGTTCATCGTACCCACCGATGCGAAGGGTTACGTCGTTGCGCGCGTCGAAGACAAGCTTGGCCAGCATTCGTCGGACACCGCGCAGATTATTTTCGAGGATTGCCGCGTGCCGGCCGCGAATCTGATTGGCGCGGAAGGCGAAGGCTATCGGATTGCCCTATCGGGGCTCGAAGGCGGACGCATCGGAATCGCAGCGCAAAGCGTCGGCATGGCGCGCGCCGCGTTCGAGGCGGCTTTGGGCTATGCCAGGGAGCGCGAGAGTTTCGGCCAGCCGCTGTTTTCGCACCAGGCCGTGCAATTCCGTCTCGCCGATATGGCAACCCAACTCGAAGCAGCACGTCAGTTGATCTGGCACGCGGCCTCACTGAAAGACGCCGGCCAGCCCTGCCTGACGGAAGCCGCGATGGCCAAGCTGTTCGCTTCCGAAGCCGCGGAGCGCATCTGCTCGGCGGCCTTGCAGATTCATGGCGGCTATGGCTATCTGAGCGACTTCCCCGTCGAACGCATCTATCGCGATGTGCGCGTGTGCCAGATTTACGAAGGCACCAGCGACATCCAGAAAATTTTGATCGCGCGCGGTCTGGGCTGAAAGTCTGATGACTAAGCAACTGTTGTCAACGCAACGACCATCCGAATGCCCCTGCGGCGGGGCCGCGCCTGATCAGCGCAACGGCGCCAAACCGCCGCGTTTCGAACAATGCTGTGGGCGCTACATCGACGGCGGAGAAACGGCGCCGCGCGCGCTCGAACTGATGCGCTCGCGTTACAGCGCCTATGTTGTCGGCGCAACCAATTATTTGCGTGCCACCTGGGCACCGCACACCTGCCCCACGGATCTCGACGCGGACCCTGCCGCCCCCGACGCGCCGCGTTGGCTCGGACTGCAGATCAAGGCCTTCGCTGAAATTGACGCCGATCATGCCACGGTCGAATTCGTCGCACGATACAAGGCAGGCGGCCGCGCCCACCGGCTGCACGAGTTGAGCCGCTTCGTACGCGGCGAGGACGCACGCTGGCGCTATGTCGATGGCGACGTGAGCGAATAGCCCAATCCTTCCAAAGCCTTACACAACTCAACGACGCAGATCGCGCCGTGATCACATATGCCCCTCAAACGAGGGCTTTTTTTCGTGTTGGCTCAACGCCACAGCGCGTGTGTTGCGACACATTACTTCGTGCAGCCAAGCGCCGCGCGACGGGCGTTTTGCCGCTTTCCGGGGGGCGGACGTGGCGTGCTTCCCACGCGGAGATTTTTTCGTCGCGGGTTCTCCTTGATTGCACAAAACAAAATTGTCGTGCCAGGATGAGGCCGTAGGTTCATGACGTCACGTTGCGAGGAGTGGTCCATACCGCTTCCGCAAATGCGCAGGCGCCCTGCCGATAGCCCTCCAGTGGGGGTTCGGCAGCGGTTCCGGCGGCAGATGTGGCGCTCATCATCGGCGCGTGGGGTCGCGTCGGCCGTTTGGGTTCATCCCGTGCGATCTCGATTAGCGTGCGTGCGCCTGGCGCATTCCGTACGCGAGTGTGTTTTTGTGTGTCGAGAACACCGCCGAAAGGTAGTTGTCAGCAATGACATTCGACAGACAAGGCATCACGGTGTTCAGGGCAGGTTTTGGAGGCAGGTGCGTCAATGGTGTTCAGCAAGGTTCTGACGAAGTGTGCGGTGACGTGTGCAACGGCGATATGCGCTGTCGCACTTGCGCATGCCGACCCGCTCGCCGACATCCAGGCGGGGCCTCTCACTCGCGCGCACGTGCCGCGCATCGCGCTCGACGACGACGTCTATCTCCCCAGCGCCGGCCTCAATGAACAGATCATCCGCGTGCCGGTCGACGCTGCCGGCACGGTCACGCTCGAAACGACGATCTACAAACCGAACGGTCCAGGCCCGTTTCCGATGATTGTTTTCAACCACGGCAAGATTCCTGGCGACCCGCGCGCACAGGAGCGCAGCGACCCGCTGCCGTTCGCGCGCGAATTCGTGCGCCGCGGCTACGTGGTGGTGGCGCCGAACCGCCAGGGCTTCGGCCATTCCGACGGCACTTATCAGCAGGATGGTTGCGATGTCGCACGTAACGGCGTCGGCCAGGCCGGCGACGTGGCCGCGACGATCGATTTCATGTCGAAGCAGCCTTACGTGGACGCGACGCACATCGTGGTGGCCGGCACGTCGCACGGCGGCCTTGCGACGATGGCTTACGGCTCCGAGGCCGCACCGGGCGTGCGGGCTTTGATCAATTTTTCGGGCGGTTTGCGGCAGGACGCGTGCACCGACTGGCAGACCAATCTGACGCGCGCATTCGGCGCATATGGCGAGAAGACCAAGGTACCGTCGCTGTGGTTGTATGGCGATAACGATTCAGTGTGGACCGCACCGCTGGTGGCCGGCATGTTTGCCGCGTATGCCGCGCACGGTGCGAGCGCGAAGATGGTGGATTTCGGCAACTACAAGAATGACGCGCATCGGCTTGTGGGCGATCGCGATGGCGTGCATGTGTGGTGGCCTGCGGTCGAGGCTTTCCTTGCTCAGGCGGGGATGCCTACTGGCGTGCAATATCGGGTCGATGATCCTTCGGCGCCGAAGGCGAGTGGGTTTGCTGCTGTCGATGCGGTCGACTCTGTGCCGTTTGTGGATGAAGCTGGTCGCAATGGATATCGGAATTTTTTGCATCAGTATCCTAGCCGGGCTTTTGCTGTGTCGGATTCGGGTGCCTGGTCATGGGCTGAAGGTGGTGATAATCCGATGTCGGTTGCTATTGCTAATTGCCAGAAGCAGAGTTCGGCGCCTTGCCGGTTGTATGCTGTTGATAACTCCGTTGTATGGGGGAGTGGGTCTTCGCAGACGGCGGATTCTTCTTCCTCCTCTTCCTCCTCCCCTTCGGGGGCTGATAATGGGCGGCGGGCTATTGCTAGCCGGAATTGACGGTTAAGGCGTTTTTTGCCTGCGCGGCGATTTTGTCTGGTTGCCTGCGTCATGGGGCTTTCCTTGATCTGGTTGCCTGCGCGGCGCTTGTATCTGGTTGCCTGCGGTGTTGGCCTTTCCTTGATTTGTTATTGGTCTATTAGCGTCGCCCCTGTGCGGGGCGGGCACCTACTTTTCTTTGCATGCCGCAAAGAAAAGTAGGCAAAAGAAAGCGGCTCACACCGCTAATTCTTAAGCGGGTCCCCCGCACAGTCGCGGTAGTGGTGCATCTGGAATCCGTGCCCTCGCACATTCAGCCCTAGTGACACAGCCGTCATACTTCCGGCGCCGCTGCGCGCGCCGAAGCGCATTTCTCAAAACCGATTGCTGCGTTTCGCGTTCGCGCTCCATTCGCGCTCCATTCGCGCTCCATTCGCGCTTATCAGCTTAGTCGGTTCATTCGGCTTATTCCGTTCATTTTTGGCTCATTTGGCTCATTTGGCTCATTTGGCTCATTTGGCTCATTTGGCTCATTTGGCTCATTTGGCTCATTTGGCTCATTCGGCTCATTCGGCTCATTCGGCATTTCGCCGAGGCGAAGCCGATGGCCCCCGCCGCGCCAAACGAAGCTACTGGTTTGCATGATCGTCCGTTCCGGCGAGCACGCAGGGCGAGGCGGGAAGTATGAGTGCCTTGTCACTCACGCTGAATGTGCGGGAGCACAGATTCCAGATGCACCACTACCGCGACTGCGCGGGGGACCCGCTTATGAGCTAGCGGTTTGAGCCGCTTTCTTTTGCCTACTTTTCTTTGCGGCAGGCAAAGAAAAGTAGGTGCCTGCCCCGCACAGGGGCGACGCTAATAGACCAATATCATTCAAGGAAAGGCCAACGCCATAAAAGCACAGACAACAAGCGCCGCACAGGCAACCAGATCAAGCAAAGCCCAACGCCGCAGGCAAACAGAAACAAGCGCGAGCAGCCAACCAAATCAAGAAAACCCCAACGCCGCAGGCGTACAGACAAAAAGCGCCACGAAGGCAAAAAACCAAACCAGCCCTCACCGCCGCAGGCATCTCCCCCCAATTCCCGCCCACAAGGTCCAACTACTTTGCCGTCGTCAACTCCGCCGATCAGCGCCCTTCGGACCGAATCTGAAACCACCTGCATCGAACAGCACCAAACCCCTGCGCCGGAGGCAAAAACGGAACCCCAGCCCCTAGTGCGCAGCACGAAATAAACCGCTAATCTCACCCCCGCAAGCCTCCCAAAGGCCGCACGCAGCGCAAAGAAAACCACGCATCGCGAATGAAAAGGCCCTAAAAAAGCCAGCCGTGCAACGGCAAAAAAGCACCTCGGAGTACCTTTTGGAAAAGTCAGCATCCCCTGAAGACTGGATCACCCGCAGCTTGCGTGCCGTCTGGCACCCCTGCACCCAGATGAAACACCACGAGCACCTGCCGCTCATCGCCGTCGCGCGAGGCCAAGGGGCATGGCTCTACGACCGCACAAACAACCGGTATCTGGACGCGATCAGCTCCTGGTGGGTCAACCTTTTCGGCCACGCCAACCCGCGCATCAACGCGGCGCTGAAAAACCAGCTCGACACGCTAGAACACGCCATGCTCGCCGGCTGCACGCACGAGCCCGCCATCGAACTCGCGGAGCGCCTCAGCGCGCTCACCAACAACACGCTCGGCCACGCCTTCTTCGCATCCGATGGCGCGTCCGCCGTCGAAATCGCCCTGAAGATGAGCTTCCACTCGTGGCGCAATCGCGGCTTCGCGGACAAGCAGGAATTCGTCTGCATCGCCAACAGCTATCACGGCGAAACCATCGGCGCGCTCGGCGTCACCGACGTCGCTCTCTTCAAGGACGCCTACGATCCGCTGATCCGCAACGCGCACGTCGTCGCTTCGCCCGATGCGCGCCTCGCGCAAGCCGGTGAAACCTCGGTCGATGTCGCGCGCCGTGCACTCGATCAGGTCCGCTCACTGTTCGAAGCACGCGCCACGAAAATCTCCGCGCTGATCGTCGAGCCGCTCGTGCAATGCGCGGCCGGCATGGCGATGCACGACGCGTCGTATATCGCCGGATTGCGCGCGCTCTGCGATCAGTACAGCGTGCATCTGATCGCCGATGAAATCGCCGTCGGCTGCGGACGCACGGGCACCTTCTTCGCCTGCGAACAAGCCGGTATCTGGCCGGACTTCCTGTGTCTGTCGAAAGGCATCAGCGGCGGGTATCTGCCGCTCTCGATCGTGTTGTCGCGCGATGAAATTTTCGAAGCCTTCTATCACGACGACACCTCGCGCGGCTTCCTGCACTCGCACTCGTACACCGGCAATCCGCTCGCGTGCCGCGCGGCGCTCGCCACGCTCGATCTGTTCGCCAGCGACAACGTACTCGCCGTCAACGCGCAGAAGTCCGCGAAGCTGAAGTCCGCGCTCGCGCCGCTCGCCGACCACGAGCAGGTGCGTAATCTGCGTCAGTGCGGAACGATCTTCGCATTCGACGCAGCGATCGACGACGCTCAGCAAGCCAAAACATTCTCGCGCCGCTTCTTCGAAAACGGGTTGCAACGCGAACTGCTGTTGCGCCCGATTTCGACGACGGTGTATCTGATGCCACCCTACATCCTCGACGACGAAGAAATCGCGCTGCTCGCCTCGCGCACGCGCGAAACCTTCGAAGCCACGCTCGCGGAGACGCGCTAATGCACCTGCTCGACACACTCACCGAAGGCCTCAAGGAAATCGACGCGCGCGGCCTGCGCCGTCGCCGCCGCACGGCTGAGACGCCGTGCGCCGCGCACATGACCGTCGACGGCCGCGAGATCATCGGCTTCGCCAGTAACGACTATCTCGGGCTCGCGGCACATCCGCAACTGATCGCGGCTATCGCGGAGGGCGCGCAGCGTTATGGCGCGGGCAGCGGCGGTTCGCATCTGCTCGGCGGCCACTCGCGCGCGCACGCGCAGCTCGAAGACGATCTCGCTGAATTCGCCGGCGGCTTCGTCGACAATGCGCGCGCGCTTTACTTCAGCACCGGCTACATGGCGAATCTCGCCACGCTCACCGCGCTCGCGGGCCGCGGCACGACGCTCTTCTCCGATGCGTTGAATCACGCGTCGCTGATCGATGGCGCGCGCCTGTCTCGCGCCGATGTGCAGATCTATCCGCACTGCGACATGGACGCATTGAGCGCGATGCTCGACGCGTCGGACGCGAACGTCAAAGTCATCGTCTCTGATACCGTGTTCAGCATGGACGGCGATATCGCGCCCTTGCCGCGTCTGCTCGAACTCGCGGAACAGCATGGCGCATGGCTGATCGTCGACGATGCGCACGGTTTCGGCGTGCTCGGTCCGCAAGGACGTGGCGCGGTTGCACAAGCCGCGCTACGTTCGCCGAATCTGATTTCGATCGGCACGCTCGGCAAGGCGGCGGGTGTGTCGGGCGCGTTCGTCGTCGCGCATGAGACCGTGATCGAATGGCTCGTGCAGCGCGCGCGTCCGTACATCTTCACGACGGCTTCCGTGCCCGCCGCGGCGCATGCGGTGTCCGCGAGTCTGCGCATCATCGGTGGCGAAGAAGGCGACGCGCGGCGTGCGCATCTTCAGCAGTTGATCGAACGCACGCGCGCGATGTTGAAGGCGACGCCGTGGTTGCCGGTCGATTCGCACACCGCCGTGCAGCCGCTGATCATCGGCGCAAACGACGCCACGCTGGACATCGCGGCCACGCTCGATCGCGCCGGCTTGTGGGTCCCGGCGATCCGTCCGCCCACGGTGCCTGCGGGGACATCGCGGCTGCGCATTTCGCTCTCCGCTGCGCACTCGCAAGCGGATCTGGACCGGCTCGAAGCGGGCTTGCAACAACTCGGGGCGAAAGCGGCATGAGCGCGGCGCTGTCCCTATTCGTCACCGGCACCGATACGGAAATCGGCAAGACCTTCGTCTCCGCAGCGCTTTTGCGCGGTTTCGTTCGCGAAGGACTGCAAGCCGCGGCGATGAAGCCGATCGCCGCGGGCGCATTCGAATTGAACGGTGTGCTGCATAACGAAGACGCCGATCAACTCGACGCCGCGTCGAGCGTCCTGCTGCCGCCGGAGATTCGCACGCCGTATCTGTTGAAGGAACCGGCCGCACCGCACATCGCCGCCGCGCTGGAAAACGTCACATTCGATCTCGACCACATCGTCGAGTGTCATGCACAAGCTTTGAAGCAAGCCGAGATCGTCGTGGTCGAAGGCGTCGGCGGTTTTCGTGTGCCGCTGACCGCGACGCAGGACACCGCCGATCTCGCCGTCGCGCTGAAGCTGCCGGTCGTGCTGGTGGTCGGCATGCGCCTCGGTTGCATCAGCCTCGCATTACTCACCGCCGAAGCGATCGCCGCGCGTGGGCTGACGCTTGCCGGCTGGGTGGCGAATCGCATCGATCCGGACATGACGTTCCCCGACGAAAACATCGCCTCGATCCGCGAGCATCTTGCGCGTGAATACGACGCGCCGTTGCTCGGCATCGTGCCGCATTTGACTCCGGCTTCGCCCGAACTCGCGGCCGTGCAACTCGACATCAACCGACTCCTGCAGACGCTGCGCCACGCGCAGCGCTGAGAACCCATCACATCCATCCATGAGGATCGACGACATGACGCAACTGAACATCGCTCCGACGCCAGCCGATACGGCTGCTTCGAACCACAATGCCAACCACGCAGCAGCAGGCGCCAAGCCGGTCGCCAAGTGGCGCGTCGCCGACATCGTCGCGTTGTACGAACTGCCGTTCAACGACCTGATGTTCCGCGCGCAGCAAACCCACCGCGAACATTTCGACGCCAACACCGTGCAACTGTCGACGCTGCTGTCGATCAAGACCGGCGGCTGCGAAGAAGACTGCGCGTACTGTCCGCAGTCGGTGCATCACGACACCGGCCTGCAAGCCGACAAGCTGATGCCGGTCGATGAAGTATTGGCCGCCGCCAAGGTCGCCAAGGACAACGGCGCGACGCGCTTCTGCATGGGCGCGGCGTGGCGCAATCCGAAGGACCGCCACCTCGAGCCGATCAAGGACATGATCCGCGGCGTGAAGGCGATGGGGCTCGAAACCTGCGTGACGCTCGGCATGCTCGAGACGCATCAGGCGCAAGGTCTGCGCGAAGCGGGCCTCGACTACTACAACCATAACCTCGATACGTCGCCCGAGTTTTACGGCCAGATCATTTCGACGCGCACGTATCAGGATCGTCTCGACACGCTGGAACGCGTGCGCGAAGCGGGCATCAATGTGTGCTGCGGCGGTATTGTCGGCCTGGGCGAATCGCGCCGCGAACGCGCCGGCCTGATCGCGCAACTCGCGAACATGGAGCCGTATCCGGAATCGGTGCCGATCAACAACCTGGTGCAGGTGGAAGGCACGCCGCTGACCGGCACCGAAGCCATCGATCCGTTCGAGTTCGTCCGTACGATCGCGATTGCCCGCATCACGATGCCACGCGCGATGGTACGTCTGTCAGCGGGCCGCGAGCAGATGGACGAAGCGCTGCAGGCGATGTGCTTCCTCGCTGGCGCGAACTCGATTTTCTACGGCGATCAGTTGCTGACCACGAGCAACCCGCAAGCCGAAGCGGACCGCAAGCTGCTCGAACGCCTCGGCATTCGCGCGGAAGCGGCGCAACAGATGCCGCTGGATCAGAGCGGCTGCGAGCATGGCTGCGATAAGCACGGCGCGCCGAACTAAAGAATCAAAGTATCAACCGCGCGTGATAGACACGCGCAAAAAAGGCCGCCTCGCAAAGAACTGCCCCCTGAAGTTGGACATGGTCCAACGATCTGGGGTGCCGTTCGGAAACGAGGCGGCCCTTCTACTTCTGAGGCAAAGATTTACTTCTTGTCGACGATGATCTGATCGAACGTCCCACCATCAGAGAAATGCGTTTGCTGCGCTTTCTGCCAGTTGCCGAAGATGTCCTCGACCGTAAAAGTCTTGATCGGCTTGAACTCAGCCGCGTGCCTGGCGAGCACATTCTTGTCACGCGGACGCAGATGATGCTGTGCGATGATTTCCTGCGCGGCCGGCGACCACAGATAGTCGAGATACGCCTGCGCTTCCTTGCGCGTGCCGCGCTTGTCGACCACCTTGTCGACAAGCGCCACCGGCGGCGCAGCCAGCAGGCTCACCGACGGATACACCGCTTCGAAATTGCCGTCGCCGACGCCCGTGGCGATCAACGACACTTCGTTTTCGAACGTCACCAGCACATCACCAATACCGCGTTGCGTGAAGGTCGTCGTCGCGCCGCGCCCGCCTGTGTCCAGCACCGGCACGTTCCTGAAGATCGCCTTCTCGAAGTCGATCGCCTGCGCGTCGGTGCCACCGTGCAGCTTGCGATAACCCCATGCCGCCAGATAGGCGTAGCGGCCATTACCCGAGGTTTTCGGGTTGGCGATCACCACTTGCATGCCGGGTTTGGCGAGATCGTCCCAGTCCTTGATGTGCTTCGGGTTGCCCTTGCGCACGAGGAACACCATCGTCGTGGTGTACGGAACACTGTCGTCCGGCAGGCGCGTGCGCCAGTTGGCGGGCAAGAGTTGGCCCTTTTCGGCGAGCAGGTCGATGTCGTTCGGCTGGTTCATCGTCACGACGTCAGCCTGCAGTCCTTGCAACACGGACAGCGCCTGCGCGCTCGACGCGCCATGTGACTGGCGAATCGACACGGTCTCGCCGCTCTTCGCTTTGTATGCCGCGATGAAGCCGGCGTTGATGTCCTTGTACAACTCGCGTGTCACGTCGTACGACACGTTGAGCAGCGATGTGTCCGCGTGCGCTGCCGGTACGCCGCCGAGCGCGAGCGTCATTGCCGTCATGCCGGCCGCCAGCCAGCGCGATGTCCCCGTCTTGCCTGCCATCTTATCCCCGCCTA
Source organism: Paraburkholderia sp. RL17-337-BIB-A (assembly GCF_046025895.1). NCBI lineage: Bacteria > Pseudomonadati > Pseudomonadota > Betaproteobacteria > Burkholderiales > Burkholderiaceae > Paraburkholderia > Paraburkholderia sp. RL17-337-BIB-A. The sequence continues at coordinate 4,328,519 of NZ_JARESY010000001.1, forward strand.
TCGATGAAAAAAGCTGCGGCCGCACGAACGTGCAGCGTGAAGCGGGATTCTAGCGGATCGCTTTCTGATCGCTCATACGAATGCGTGCTGCGCGACCTCGAGCGTCTCCTCGCGAAAGCGCAGCGGCGCCGCGCAATGCACCAGCGTGTCGACAAAATACTTGGCGCGCGGCCATGGGCCGAATCCCGCCGCCGTGTTGATATGTCCCGCGTCGCCGAGATTGACGAATGCGCTGCCGAAACGCTGCGCGAGATCGCGCGAACCGGCGAGCGGCATCCACGGATCGGTTTCGCTGCCGATCAGAATCGACGGCACGCCAAGACGCCGTGCGTCGAACGGCCCGGCGAAAGCGAATTTCTCCAGGCTCGCGGGCGCGACGAACAGCACGCCGACCACATCGTTCGCATACGAAGCCTGCTGCAACGCGTGCGCAGTCGCAAGGCAGCCGAAGCTGTGGGCGGCCAGCACGAACGGCCCACGTTCGCGCGCGAGCAGATCGCGCAGCGATTTCGCCCAGACGGCGACGTCCGGGGCGTCCCAGTCGGCCTGTTCGACGCGCAGCGAGCGCGCGAATTGCCGTTCGAGCCATGTTTGCCAGTGCGCGCCCTCGCTACCGTGCAGGCCGGGAACGGTGACGAGCCGCGGCGGCCATGTCGATTTGATGCATGAAAGCATGTCAGTCCCTCGCTGCCGGAATCCGGGAAATGATTGTCCCGCCGGGCGTCGCCAGGGCGAACCAAGTTTTTGTGCTTTGTTTATGGGGTAAATGGGCGGCGGAGCGGCCCTTGCCGTGACCATGGCCCTTGCCGTAACCATGGCCCTCGCCGTAACCGCGGCCCTTGCCTTGCCCGCGGCCCGCCAGTCGGTGCGAGGCGGGGCGGCCGAGCCGAGGTGAGGTGAGGAATGGGGGCAAGCGAGCTTTGCCGCCCAAACCGCACGCCCGTGCACGAACGCGCGCGAGTGCTCTCGAAAAAGTAGAATGAAGCCTATCCGTAAAACGAGGTGGTCCCATGCCGCAAGCGTCGTCTTCAGCGCCGCGAGCGTTGCAGCCCACCTACCCGGCCCTTCCCACCATCAGACTCGACAACGCACACGCCTTCCAGACCGTATGAAAATCCTCTTCTACATGCCGCATTCCGACGCCGCCGCGTGGCTTCACGACCTTAGCCGCGCGCTGCCGCAAGCGGAACTGCGTGAATGGCAGACAGGCGACACCGAACCGGCCGATTTCGCGGTCGTATGGCGTCCGCCGCGTGAGATGCTGGCCGGCCGCGACGATCTGCGCGCCATCTTCAATCTCGGCGCGGGCGTCGATGCGATCCTCTCGCTCGAACACGAGCACCCCGGCACGTTGCCGCGCAACGCGCAGTTGATCAGGCTCGAAGACACCGGTATGGCCGCGCAGATGGCGGAGTACGTCACCCATGCCGTGCTGCGCTACCTGCGCCGCTTCGACGAATATCAGACGCTGCAAAGCGAGCGCCGCTGGCAAGTACTCGATGCCCATCCGCGCGAGACCTTCACCGTCGGCGTGCTCGGCCTGGGTGTGCTCGGTGCGCATGTCGCGCAAGCAGTCGCGGCCTTCGGCATGCCGGTGCGCGGATATAGCCGCAGTGCGCGGCAAATCGACGGCATCACGACCTTCGCAGGCGCTGCGCAGTTCGATGCGTTTCTCGACGGCGTGAAAGTGCTGGTCAACCTGTTGCCGCACACGCCGGATACGGGCGACGTGCTGAACCGGCGCACTTTCTCGAAGCTCGCGAAGGGTGCGTATCTGATCAACGTCGCACGCGGCGGGCATCTGGTCGAACAGGATCTGCTCGAAGCGCTCGCCAGCGGCCAGCTCGCCGCCGCGACGCTGGACGTGTTCCGTGAGGAACCGTTGCCGCCCGATCATCTGTTCTGGCAGGAACCTCGCATTACGATCACACCGCATGTGTCCGCACTCACGTTGCGCGAAGAGAGTGTCGCGCAAGTCGCCCGGAAAATGGCGGCGCTGATGCGCGGCGAAACGGTGAGCGGCGTGGTCGATATTGAGCGTGGGTACTGAGCGTGGGTAGCAGGTATGGATATTCGACGTGGACACCGAGCCGATACCGGATACGGATATCGAACACGGTTTTGAGCAGTACCGAATCAAACTGAAGGAGCGCCGCCACGCGCGGGCTCATTGCATGGGACCGGAGTAATGCGCTAAAGCGCAAACTCCCGTCGACACAGGAGACACAGGAGACACATCATGGCCTTGCCACAGCACGTCAAAATCGTCGAAGTCGGTCCGCGCGACGGACTGCAGAACGAGAAAGAATTCGTCCCCACCGCGATCAAGATCGAGTTGATCAACCGCTTGTCGGCGGCAGGTTTTCGCAACGTGGAAGCGGCGTCGTTCGTATCGCCGAAATGGGTGCCGCAGATGGCCGACGGCGCCGATATCATGGCCGGCATCGAACGCCGTGCCGGCACGATCTACTCGGTGCTGACGCCGAACCTGCGCGGCTTCGAAGGCGCACTCGCCGCGCGCGCGGACGAGATCGTGATCTTCGGCGCGGCCAGCGAAGCGTTCTCGCAGAAGAACATCAATTGCAGCATCGCGCAAAGCATCGATCGGTTCGCGCCGGTCGCGCAAGCGGCGCAGAAGCATGGCCTGCGGATTCGCGGCAGCGTGTCGTGTGCGCTGGGTTGTCCGTATCAGGGCGAAGTGCCGGTGGCGTCGGTGGTCGATGTGGTCGAGCGTTTTGCGGCGCTCGGCTGCGATGAGATCGATATCGCGGATACGATCGGCGTCGGCACGCCGAAGCGCACGCGCGAAGTGTTCGAGGCCGTCACCAGGGTGTTTCCGCGTGAACGTCTGTCGGGCCACTTCCACGACACCTACGGTCAGGCGCTCGCGAACATCTACGCCGCATTGCAGGAAGGTGTCGAGATCTATCACGCCTCAGTGGCGGGGCTCGGCGGGTGCCCGTATGCGAAGGGCGCAACCGGCAACGTCGCGACCGAAGACGTGCTGTATCTGATGAACGGCCTCGGTATCGAGACCGGCATCGACCTTGCGCAAGTCGTCGCAATCGGCGATTTCATCTCGACGTCGATTGGCCGGCCGAACGTATCGCGCGCCGGCAAGGCGCTGCTCGCCAAAGCGCGCAGCGAACAGGCCAACTGCGTTTGACTATTGCCATCCCTTCAGGACATAGAACGATGACGGACCACGCTTCTCTCGATTCCGACAATCTCGCCGCGTTGCCTGACTCCGCCCGCCGCGTCGCGCTGTTGTTGCGCGAACGCGGCCACGCGGGACGGATCGTGATGCTGCCGGAGACCGGCAAGACGTCCGCCGAAGCCGCTGCCGGCCTTGGCTGCTCGGTTGCACAAATCGCCAAGTCGATCCTGTTTCGCCGCCGCGAAGACGATGCGCCGGTCCTCGTGATCGCGAGCGGCGCGAACCGTGTCGACGAAAAGAAAGTCGCGGCGCAAGTTGGCGAGATCGGTCGTGCGGATGCGAAGTTCGTCCGCGAGAAAACCGGTTACGCGATCGGTGGCGTGTGCCCGATCGGCCACGCCACGGACCCGGTCACGCTGATCGACGCCGATCTGCTGGCGCTCGACAGCCTGTGGGCCGCCGCGGGTCATCCGCATGCGGTGTTCAATCTGACCACGCAGGAGCTGATTGCGTTGACGGGTGCGCCGGTCATCGACGTGGCATTGCGCGAGACGGTATGAAGCCATGACAGCGGGCATCGATAGCGAAGACGACGAGGCGGCCGTGCCCTCACCCTGCATCAGCGTGTGCAAGATGGATGCGTCGACCAGTTGGTGCGAAGGCTGTTTGCGCACGATCGACGAGATCGCGGGCTGGTCGTTGTTCGACGACGACGCGAAGCGCGCAGTCTGGGACGCAATCGAGGAACGTCACGCGCAGTTCATGGCAAAGCAGACAAACCCGGCGAAGGTGCAGCGATGAACGCCGCACCGCGCATCGTGACGATCGGCGAGACGTTCCACTCGACGCTCGAACTATCGGCGGACTCGGTGAAATCTTTCGCCACGCTCGTCAACGACTTCAACCCGCTGCATCACGACGAGGCGTACGCCGCGCAAAGCCGCTTTGGCGGTTTGATCGCATCCGGCACGCAACCCACCGCGCATTTCATGGCGTTGCTGGCCACGCACTTCTCGACCTACGCGCAGCCGCTCGGCCTCGAATTCGATATCAAGCTGAAGAAGGCGGTCCATGCGAACGACACGCTGGCGATCACCTGGCGCGTGCGCGATGCTTACTGGAAGCCGAGTCTGAACGGCGATCTGACGCATCTCGAAGGGAGCGTGGTGAACCAGCGCGGCGAAACCATGTTGACTGGCACGTCGACGATCCTGGTGATGGCGAAACCCGAGGCATCGGAGAGTTCGAACGCGGACAGGGACCTGGACACAAGCGTGAACACACGCACGAACACAAACGCACCATGACCAGACTGCCGGAATCGATCCGGGTCTTTGAACGCGGCTGGCTTTCGTCGAACAACGTGCTGCTGGTCGACGACACCTGTGCCGCGCTCGTCGATACCGGTTACGCAACGCACGCGCCGCAAACCGTCGCGCTGGTGCAAAAAACGCTAGGCGGGCGACCGCTCGATCTGATCGTCAACACGCATCTGCATTCGGATCACTGCGGCGGCAACGCGCTATTGCAGTCGACGTGGCCGTGCCGTACCGCGATTCCCGCATCCGAAGCCGATGCAGTACGCGATTGGGACGAAACCCGTCTGACCTTTCGCGCCACCGGCCAGCGCTGCGAGCGCTTCAGCTTCACCGAAACGATCACGCCCGGCGCGCAACTGCGGCTCGGCGCGCTGGATTGGCAAGTGCTTGGCGCGCCTGGCCACGATCCGCATTCGTTGATGCTGTATTGCGCGGACGAACGCATCCTGATCAGCGCCGACGCGCTGTGGGAAAACGGCTTTGGCGTGATTTTTCCCGAGCTGGAAGGTGAAAGCGGTTTCGCCGAAGAACAGGCGGTGCTCGAAGCCATTGCGAAGCTCGATGTGCGGCTCGTGATTCCCGGCCATGGTTCGCCCTTCACCCATGTCGAACAGGCGCTTGAACGGGCGTTTTCGCGCGTCGCGTGGCTGCGTGCCGATCCGGCGCGCAATGCGAAGAACGCACTGAAGGTGCTGATCGTGTTCAAGCTGCTCGAAGTCCGCGCGATGAGCTTCGACACGTTGCTGCAAATGCTCGACGACGCCGCCGTGATGCGCGCAGCGGCGACCATGCTTACGCCGCGTGGCGAATGGCCCGCGCTGATCCGCACGATCGTCGACGAGTTGGCGGCCAGGAACGGCCCGCTGGTAATCGATGGCGAGCGCATCGTCGCGCGCGAGGCGTGAAAGCGCGGGTGAGGTGAGCGCGAGAAGCGGGGATGCAGGTAAGCAGGTAAGCAGGTAGCAGGGATGCGGGTAAGCGGGGCGCGGGCACGCGCATAGGCCGCATATGACACGCAAAACACCAAATCCGTCGCCACAAAAAGAAAGCCGCTCGACCATCAAGGCGAGCGGCGGAAATTCTGTCGGACGTGATCAGCGTCGAGGTGAATGATACGCGCGCCGGTTTTTTGACCGCATCAGTAATTTCCCTAGAAGGGCTTGACGCGGCCTTTTTTAAACGCATAACAGCCAACGATACGAAGTCGCGTAGTCGCGCGAAAGGGCCGCCATTGGTCCGCCGATATGAACAATGCGCCCATCATCCAGTTGTTCCGTAATCCGTAATATTTTCCGCTACCGCATCTACATCGCGCGCCTCAGGTGGAGGACAGACGTTTCTGCGGCACGATCCGCCAGCCGAGATTCACGCCCGCGGCCGCGAGCAGAATGAGTACCGCGCCAAGCACCTGAATCCACGCGAGCGTCTGCCCGAACGCAACCCGATCGACGATGATCGCCACGACGGGATAGATGAACGACAACGCACCGGTCATCGAGGTCGGCAGCTTCTGGATCGCGCCGTAAAGCAGCACATACATGAGCCCCGTGTTGACGATACCGAGCACGATCAGTTCGAGCCACTGCACGCCGCTGGTCGGCAGCGCATCGAAACGCACGAACGGCGCCAGCATCACGATGCCGAGCGACACCTGGATCAGCGCGATCAGATGCGGCGGCGTGCCCTTCAAGTGCTTCGTGATGATCGACGAGACCGCATACATGGCCGCCGCGCCCACGGCATACGCGACCCCGACCAGATACTGGCCCGGCACCGCCAGCACCGCCGGTTCGACCTTCACCACAAACACGAGGCCAATGAACGCGACCACCAGCCAGGCGAGCGTCGACGCGCTGATACGCTCGCGAAACACCAGCGCGCCGAGCGCGACCAGCATGAAAGGCTGCGTGTTGTAGACGGCGGTTGCCATCGAGATCGAAGCACGCGAATAGGCCGCGAACAGCAACACCCAGTTGATGACGATCGCCGCGCCGCCGAGCAGCGCGAGGCCGAGCATCTTCCACGAAAAGAGCTTGCGCCTGAACAGGCCGAGCACCGCGCACACGAGCGCCAGCGTCGCGCCGCCGAAGATGCAGCGAAAGAACACCACATTGAACGGGCTCTGCTGCGACGACACCACCAGCCAGCCGATGGTGCCGGACATCAGCATGGCCATGCTCATTTCGGCCGCGCCGCGGCGAATTTCGTTTGACGCCATGATCCGATCCTCGAATTGATTCCTGTATGAGCAGCAGTGTAATTAATCCGGGCGCCCGAATACATGGCTAAACTTAAGTCGTCTCCCGGGACAACCTAATAATCGAAGGCCATCATGACCAAACGCCTTACGTCACCCATACCCGCGATACTCGATGAAACCGGCCGCGCGCTGCTCGCCGCACTGGCGGCCGACGCGCGCCAACCGGTCAGCGAACTGGCGCGCCTGGTCGGCCTCTCGGCCCCGAGTACGGCCGAACGCGTCCGCCGGCTCGAAGCACAAGGCGTGATCGAGCGGTTCACCGTACAGATCGATCCGCGCGCGCTCGGCTTCACGTTACAGGCGATCGTGCGCGTGAAGCCCTTGCCCGGGCAGCTGCATCTGGTGGAAGACGTGATCCGGCGGATTCCGGAGTTTGTCGAATGCGACAAGGTGACGGGCGACGATTGCTTCATCTGTCGCCTGTATCTGCATTCTATCGACCAGCTCGACGAGATTCTGTCGAAGGTCACGGAGCGCGCGGAGACCAGCACCGCGATCGTTAAGTCGACGCCGGTTGCGCGCCGTTTGCCGCCGCTTGGCTGAGCGAAACGCGCGGCCGCGTCGCGTCACCCCGCGTTTGAGCGAAACCGTGGCCGCGTTGTGCGGTAGACGGAACGTCGGCCGCGTCGCGGGTAGACGGACCGGCGGCCCCATCGTAGGTGAACGAACGGCGGCCGCGTCGCGCATGAGCGAGCCGGCGCCCGCATTGCATATAAACGATTTGGCTTACTCTTCGACCGCTTCGAAGAACGACAGCATTTCCGCGACCAGTTCGTCCGGCGCTTCTTCAGGAATGTAATGCCCGCACGGCAACGAACGCCCGCTCACGTCCCGCGCGACGTGACGCCATTCCGCCAGCGCGTCGAAGCACTTCTCGATCACCCCCTTGTCGCCCCACAGCACACGCAGCGGACAGCCGATCTTGTGGCCGCGCTCGATGTCGGCCCGGTCGTGTTCGAGGTCGATGCTCGCCGACGCCCGGTAGTCCTCGCACATCGCATGCACGGCGCCAGGTTGCGCCAGCGCGCTGCGATACGCGTCAAGCGCTTCGGGCGCGAACGGCGCCAGGCCCGCGTGACGGCTGCCCATCACCGCGTCGACATAGGCGGCCGGGTTCGCGCCGATCAGCGTCTCCGGGAGCGGCTCCGGCTGGATCAGGAAAAACCAGTGGAAGTAAAGCGTCGCGAAGGCGCGGTCAGTGGCTTCGTACATCGCGAGCGTGGGTGCGATGTCGAGCAGCATCAAACGCTCGACGGCGTCGGCATGATCGAGCGCCATCCGGTGCGCGACCCGGGCGCCGCGATCATGCGCGCACAGCAGGAATCGTTCGAAGCCGAAGTGGCGCATCACGGCGACCTGATCGGCCGCCATCACGCGTTTGGAATACGGCGTGTGCTCGGCGTCGCTGGGCGGCTTGCCCGAGGCGCCATAGCCGCGCAAGTCGGTGGCGATGACGGTGAAATGTTCGGCCAGTGGCGCTGCGCACCGCTGCCAGATCCGATGCGACTGCGGGTGACCGTGCAGCAACAGAAGGGGCGGCCCTGCCCCGCCCTTCACTCCGAAAATATCGACGTCGCCCACGGCGACGCGAAAGGGCGTGAAATCCTCGAAGGCCATAGTGGGTCTCTTGTCGTTTGGAAGTGAAAGCATTGTAGGAGTGCACTGGGTCGACGCGGGGTGGGTTAGCCCACGCAAGCATAGAAACTGAACACTCCTTCCAACCGTTCTAAACAGACACGACGCAGCAGCTTCACTTATAATCGAACGATCGTTCTTAAATTTTCGAGTGACCGCAGCAATGCGTGGTGGGGTTGTGACGGCAGCATGACGCTCGTCAGCCTCGACGCACCACAGGCCATTGTGCCGCTAAACTCATATTCGCCGGGCGCGCTGCGCCGCACCGGTCCGTTCATCAGGAGACCCGCACCATGGCATTGCCCGCCGTCCTGCAAAAACTCGCGCTGCCCGTCGTCGCTTCGCCGATGTTCATCGTCAGCTATCCCGAACTCGTGTTGGCTCAATGTAAGGCTGGCATTGTCGGCTCGTTCCCCGCGCTGAATGCTCGCCCGGCCGAACTGCTCGATGAATGGCTCACGCAGATCCAGGCACAGCTCGCCGAACACAAGGCCGCCAAGCCCGATGCGATCATCGGGCCGATCGCCGTCAACCAGATCGTCCATCAGTCGAATACGCGGCTCGAGCACGACGTGCGGGTGTGCGTCGAACACAAGGTGCCGATTTTCATCACCAGCCTGCGCGCGCCGGCCCGTGAGATCGTCGACGCGGTGCATAGCTACGGCGGCATCGTGCTGCACGACGTGATCAATCTGCGGCATGCGCAGAAGGCGCTGGAAGCGGGCGTCGATGGGCTGATCCTGGTGGCGTCGGGTGCCGGCGGCCATGCGGGCACGATCTCGCCGTTCGCGCTGGTCGGCGAGGTGCGGCGCATGTTCGACGGCCCGATCGTGCTGTCCGGCTCGATCGCCAACGGCGGCTCGATTCTCGCCGCGCAGGCCATGGGGGCGGACCTCGCGTACATGGGCACGCGCTTCATTGCGACCAGGGAAGCGCACGCGGTCGACAGCTATAAGCAGGCAATCGTCAATTCCACCGCGTCGGACATCATCTACACGAACCTGTTCACCGGCGTGCACGGCAACTACATCCGCGAAAGTATCGTGAACGCGGGGCTGGATCCGGAGGCCCTGCCGGAATCGGATAAGACCGCGATGAACTTCGGCAGCGACAAGGCAAAGGCGTGGAAAGACATCTGGGGCGCAGGCCAGGGGGTCGGCCTGATGGACGATGTGCCGAGCGTGGGCGAGCTGGTTCAGCGTTTGACAAACGAATACAACGACGCGAAAGCACGGCTCGGCATCGCACGGTAACTCGTTGAGTATGATTGAGTGACGGTGTTGCAGCGGCGCCGCCTGAGGCGAAGCCGCTGCACAGCAAGCAACGATTCACATATTGCGGCGGTACTGCCCGCCAACTTCAAACAACGCGTGCGTGATTTGCCCCAGCGAGCAGACGCGCACCACGTCCATCAGCACCGCGAACACGTTGTCGTCGTCGATCACTGCGCGCTTCAAACTCTCAAGCGCCGCGGGTGCGTCGTCGCGATGCCGCGCCTGAAAATCGCGTAGACGCTTCAACTGGCTCTGCTTCTCTTCATCGGTGGAGCGGGCTAGCGCAATCGGCTGCGGCGCTTCATGCGGATGCGCGCTCAAGAACGTGTTCACACCGACAATCGGATACGAGCCGTCGTGCTTGCGATGCTCGTACAGCATCGACTCATCCTGAATGCGCCCGCGCTGATAGCCGGTTTCCATCGCGCCGAGCACGCCGCCGCGCTCGGTGAGTCGATCGAATTCCGTCAGCACGGCTTCTTCCACCAGATCGGTCAGCTCCTCGATCACGAAGCTGCCCTGATTCGGATTCTGATTCTTCGCGAGGCCCCATTCACGGTTGATGATCAGCTGGATCGCCACCGCACGGCGCACCGAATCCTCAGTGGGCGTGGTGATCGCTTCGTCGAACGCATTGGTGTGCAGCGAATTGCAGTTGTCGTAGATCGCGATCAGCGCTTGCAGTGTGGTGCGGATATCGTTGAAATCGATCTCCTGCGCGTGCAGGCTGCGGCCCGAAGTTTGCACGTGGTATTTGAGCTTCTGGCCGCGTTCGTTGGCGCCATAGCGTTCGCGCATTGCAATCGCCCAGATGCGTCGCGCGACACGACCGAGCACGGTGTATTCCGGGTCCATGCCGTTCGAAAAGAAGAACGACAGATTCGGCGCGAAATCGTCGATCGACATGCCGCGCGCGAGATAGGCTTCGACATACGTGAAGCCGTTCGCGAGCGTGTAGGCCAACTGCGAGATCGGATTCGCGCCGGCCTCGGCGATGTGATAGCCGGAGATCGACACCGAATAGAAATTGCGCACGCCGTGATCGACAAAGTACGCCTGAATATCGCCCATAACCTTCAGGCTGAACTCGGTCGAGAAGATGCAGGTGTTCTGGCCTTGATCTTCCTTCAGGATGTCGGCTTGCACCGTGCCGCGCACGTTTTCCAGTGCTGTGCGGCGCGCGGCGGCGAGTTCGTCTTCGGTGAGCGGACGGCCTTGCTGCTGCGCCATGCGCGCGACCTGCTGATCGATCGCGACGTTGAAAAACATCGCGAGAATCGTCGGCGCCGGGCCGTTGATCGTCATCGACACCGACGTCTCGGGCGCGCACAGATCGAAGCCGTCGTAGAGCGTTTTCATGTCGTCGAGCGTTGCGACCGAGACGCCGGAATTGCCCACCTTGCCGTAGATGTCGGGCCGTTCGTCCGGCTCTTCGCCGTAGAGGGTGACCGAATCGAAGGCCGTCGAAAGACGTTTGGCCGGCATGCCTTCGGACAGCAATTTGAAACGACGGTTGGTGCGCAACGGATCGCCTTCGCCGGCAAACATGCGCGTCGGGTCTTCGTTTTCGCGGCGAAATGGGAACACGCCGGCGGTGAACGGAAAATAGCCGGGGAGATTGTCGAGCATCAGCCAGCGCAGAATCTCGCCGTGGTCCACGAATTTCGGCAGCGCGACTTTGCGGACCTCGGAACCGGATAGTGTCGTGACGGTGAGCGCTGTGTGGATCTCACTGTCGCGGATGCGAACGATGTGTTCGTCGCCGGAATAGGCGGCGACGGTTTGCGGCCAGGCGTCGAGCAGCTTGCGTTCATGTTCGCCGAGGGCGGCGGTGCGTTGGGCGATGAGGGTGTCGAGCTGCGTTTGGGGCGTGTTCGCGGAGCTTGCCGCGGCACCTGTGCCTGTGCCTGTGCCTGTGCCTGTGCCTGTGCCTGTGCCTGTGCCTGTGCCTGTGCCTGTGCCTGTGCCTGTGCCTGCATCAGTTTCGCCGAGCATCCGGCGCGCTTCGGTGAGTTGCCAGCGCTCACGCGCCACGCGCGCTTGCGCGTCGGCACGCTCGCGGTACGCGTGGACGGTTTGCGCGACATCTGCCAGATAGCGCACGCGGGCCGGCGGCACGATGGCGTTGCGGCCACTCGAAAAGCGCAAGTCGTCGAGCGGCGGCAAACGTCCGCCGCCGGCGCGCAAGCCATGCGACCTCAACGCCTCGGCAACGTGGTGATAGAGCGCCGTCACGCCGTCGTCGTTAAAGCGCGAAGCGATCGTACCGAACACGGGCATCGCGTCGGGCGCCTTCGTGAAGTCGCCGCGATTGCGCTGGACCTGCTTCGCCACGTCGCGCAATGCATCCGGCGCACCCTTGCGATCGAACTTGTTGATCGCGACGAAGCTGGCAAAGTCGAGCATGTCGATCTTTTCCAACTGGCTCGGCGCGCCGAACTCCGGCGTCATCACATAGAGCGGCTCGTCGACGAACGGCACGATCGCCGCGTCGCCCTGCCCGATCCCGGACGTTTCGACGATGATCAGATCGAAGCCCGCGGCCTTGCACAGCGTGAGCACGTCTTCCAATGAACTCGTAATTTCGCTCGATGCGTCGCGCGTCGCCATCGAGCGCATGTAGACGCGCGCGCCACCGCCCCAATCGCCGATTGCGTTCATGCGGATACGGTCGCCGAGCAGCGCGCCGCCGGATTTGCGGCGCGACGGGTCGATCGCCAGCACGGCGATGGTGAGGGCGTCACCATAGTCGAGCCGAAAGCGGCGGATCAGCTCGTCCGTGAGCGAGGATTTGCCGGCGCCGCCGGTGCCGGTGATGCCGAGCACCGGCACCTCGGTCGCTTCAGCGAGGACGGAGAGTATTTCCTGCTCGGCCGATCTGACGCGGCCCGCTTCGTACGCGCTGATCAGTTGCGCGAGGCGGCGGAAGGTGAAGGCGGCGGGGTCTGGCTGTTCGTTGGCGTTGGCGTTGGCGTTGGCGTTGGCGTTGGCGTTGGCGTTGGCAGTGTCAGCGGTACTAGCAGTGTCGCCGACCTGGTTAGCGCTCAGAGACCCGCCTGCTTGTCGCGTCTTGCCGGCAACATCGCGCACGTTGGCGTGATCGTCGGCCCGTGTCTCGACGAGCGACTCGGCGCGCGCTTCGAAACGCGGCAACCCGCACGCCGACAGATCCGCCACCCACTCGCCAACCGGACTCGCCCGTACGGAGGCAGCGGCTCGCGCAACTTCAGCGCAGCGCCCGATCATGTCGTCGATCATGCCTTGCAGGCCGAGCCGCTGGCCGTCATGCGGCGAATAGATTTTCTCGACACCATAACGTTCGAGTTCGGCAATTTCTTCAGGGACGATCACGCCCCCACCGCCGCCGAACACCTTGATACGCTCACCGCCGCGCGCACGCAGCAGATCGACGAGATAGCGGAAGTATTCGTTGTGGCCGCCCTGGTAGCTCGACACGGCAACGCCATCGGCGTCTTCTTGCAGGGCAGCGGTGGCGACCTCATCGACCGAGCGGTTGTGGCCGAGGTGAATCACCTCTACGCCGCTCGTTTGCAGAATGCGCCGCATGATGTTGATCGACGCGTCGTGGCCGTCGAACAAGGCGGCGGCGGTGACAAAGCGCAGGCGCCGGCCCGCGGGCAGCTTGTGGCCGCCAGCGCGCTGCGGCGTGGACAGATCGGTCATGTCTCCCCCGGATCGTTACGCGTATGGGTGCTGGCAACCAGTATAGCCAAATGGGTGTGAGCGCCTAACGCACCGCCAGCGCCTTGATCTGCTCGAGCGAAGGCCAGAGCGCTTCGTTCGCAAACCGCTCGGCAAGAAAGTCGACAAACGAGCGCACCTTGGCCGACAGATGCCGGCGGCTCGCGTAGACCACATAGATCGGCAACTCGCGCGGCGGCACGTCATCCACCAGCAGCGGCACAAGGCGCCCCGCGGCCAGATCTTCGCCGATCACCTCGGTGCCGAGCATGGCGATGCCCGCGCCCTGCAGCACGATGACGCGCTGCGCCTCCAGGTGGTTGACGATCAGATTGCCGGACAGCCGCACGCGCGGCGAGCCATCGCCGGTCGCGGAGGCGATTTCGAGCGCGGACACCCCCGCGTATTGCAGATAGTTGTGGCGCGCCAGATCGGCGATGGTCTTCGGTGTACCGTGCCGGCGCAGATAGGCCGGCGACGCGCACAACACCAGATGGGCGGTCGCGATCTGCCGCGCGATCAGCGAAGACGACTTCAGCCCGCTCGGCGAAGCCCGGATCGCGACGTCGAAGCCTTCGTCGATCAGTTCGACCACGCGGTCCGACAGGGTCATGTCGACGGTGACCTGCGGGTACTGCGAGGCATAGTCGGCCACCGCGGCCATCACGTGGCTCAAACCGAATGCCGACAGCGACGACACCCGCAGGCGCCCTTGCGGCACGACGCTCGCCGCGCCGACCACCTGCCCGGCTTCTTCGAGTTCGGTGAGCGCCTGGCTCAGGCGCTCGTAGTATTCGCGGCCCGCCTCGGTGGGCGCGACACGCCGCGTGGTGCGGTTCAGCAAGCGCGCGCCGAGCTGCTGTTCGAGGTGCATCACGTGCTTGCTCGCCATCGCCGCCGACATCTCCATCCGTTCGGCCGCGCCGACAAAGCTGCCGACTTCGACCACATGGCGAAACACTTTCATGCTGACGAGGGTATCCATCTCAATCGCTCGCTGGAGGAATCAATCGACGCCATTTTGCCGGGTTTATCAAAAATTGGTCGCCAAATCGGGGCGCTGCAGGCGCCAGAAGCGACAAAGCCCACCTTCCGGAGAAGGTGGGCTTTGGGGTGTTGCCTGATTCGGCAGGGCGGCCTTGGGAGGTTGCCTGATTCAGCCGGGCGACCTTGGAGTAGCCTGATTCAGCGGGGCTGCTTCAGCCGCTGCCCGCAAGCAGGCGCCGCTCGCCTCGCCCCGGCACGCCTAGAACTTCGCGCGCATGCCGACGCCGTACGTGTTGCCGCTCGACTGACTGCTGATCTTGTCGTACATATACGCCGCGTAGACATCCGTGCGCTTGGAGAGCGGATAGTCGTAGCCGAGCGACGCCGTCTGACGGGTCTGGTCGAGGCCGCCACCGTCACGCGAATAGGCGTACGACGCCATCACCGTGCCCGGGCCAACCGGTACCGTGACGCCGCCCTGCCCCGTATTCACATGCCAGCTCGAAATGGTCTGCTGGTTATACGTGTACATGTACTGGCCGAAGAACTTCACGAACTTCAGGTCGTACGTGACGCCGGCCTGCGCCACGCTCTGGCTCTTCAGACCCGGAACGCCCGACGTAGCGAAGCTGCCGAGATCGCCCGGTACATTGTTGAAGTTCACGTACTGATACACCGCGGTCGCGGCGAACGGACCGTGGAAATACAGCACCTGGCCGCTCCACTTCTTCGCGCCATTCTCACCCGCCGTATTGCCGAGCGCGTACATCGCCGTTGCCGACAGTCCGTTGAAGTTCGGCGACGAGTACGACACCGCGTTGCTCCAACCCGAGTCCCCTGTCACGCCCTGATCGGTCGAATACGCCGGGAACGTGCCAAGGCCGAGATACGTATGCCATACCATCGGCGAGAACTGGTACGAGTCGACGAACGGGTTGAACAGAATCGTCGACACGAACAGCGGCGTGGTCAGACGGCCTGCCGTCACCGTGCCGTACGGCGATTCGATACCGACGTACGCGTTGCGCGAGAACATCGTGTCGCCCGTGAAGCGGCCGTATTGGCCGTTCTGCGCGAGGAAGAAGCCTTCCACCGTGAAGATCGCCTTGTAGCCGTTGCCCAGATCCTCGGCCCCCTTGAAGCCCCAGTACGACGTCGACATGCCACCGCCAGACACCTCAGCAGCCGACTTGCCGCCCGGGAATTTCTGCGCGCCGACCCATTCGTCGACCTGACCGTAGAGTTGCACGCTCGATTGCGCAAAAGCAGACGATGCACTGGCCAGCAGAGCGGCACACGCGGTTGCCTTGAGGGTGGTCTTCAGCGCACTGCTGATGCTTGTTTTCATGGGTTCTCCTGTCTTTGTCAAAAAGGGGGTGGCTGTGCGAAGGGGGGAGCTCGCGCGAACCATTGTTGTTGTCCGTTCGATCATCGAGCCAATCTGGGCGGGACCATCTTTGCGGACCATTTTTATGAACAAAAATATCGTGGCTTATTGCGGGTATAGCGATCTGATTAGTTTTGTCGCTTATCGGCCTGATAACGCGATGGCCGTGTACGCCGTCACCGCATCGCCGCGAACCTGGTGGTCCGGCGCAAAGCGTTACTGACATTGCACCCGACCGGGTGATAACGGTCCAGCTGACAGACGGATGACGCGCCGCGGGAGAAACGACCAAATTTGACGACGGGAGGCGTTTTACTGCCGAACGTTTTCAAAAAAGTGTGGTGTCGAAACGTCACATTGACAGGGCTTTTTGGACCGCAGGGACGCCGAGTGCTGCTGAAAACCGGTTTCAAAGCCGGGAAGCGGATTGAGCGAAGCGTGGGAGGGGAGTTTGGCGAGACGGGGGAGTTTGGTGACGCGAAGGCGTTGGGTGAGGCGAAGGGGCGTTCGGTGAGGCGGACGGCATTCGGTGAGGCGAAGGGCATTCAGTGAGGCGAAGGGCATTCAGTGAGGCGAAGGGCATTCGGTGAGGCGAAGGGCGTTCAGTGAGGCGAAGGGCATTCGGTGAGGCGAATGGCATCCGGTGACGCGAAGGTGTCCGGTCAGGCGAGAAAACGGTGCCGTCAGTTACGGTACGGCGAACCTTCCGGCTGACGCGGATCGTCCCCTTGGCGCTGCATGGCGCGCGAGGCACCGCGCTCTTCGTTGTAGCGGGCCACATCGGCGCGAATCGAGCCCGCGCGAACCGGTGCATTGGCCGGTGGCCGCGGAACCGAGCGAGATTCGGCGCTGACAGGCGTAATAGCGCCGGCGTACTGCATACCGCCGCGGCCGTCGTTAGGATATCCGAGCGATCCGGCGACACGACGCATGCCCGGGTTGTAACCGCCTAAGCCATTGGCGGCAAAGTTCGCTCCGCCATGTGGCAGGCGCATGGGAGCGTCCGCCACGTTGTTGCGAGCCGACCTTACATTGGCAGCGCCATAGGAATAACCGCCGTCGCGCGCATCGCCGCGCATGCCGTAGCCCGTAGCGGCATGCGGATACCCTATCGCGTGGCCCGCAGGTGCATGCGAGTGACTACTACCACCCTCGCCACCATGCGGCATGCCCGGCCCTTTCGCATAGGCGAACGAGCACAGCGCAGCGATAACCGCGCCCAACGCCCAGTGCTTCGTTCTCGACAACCCGTCCACCCAGTGACTCACATGCCCGAAGACTTGCCTGAAGCCCACCGTTCGAGCTGCGGTGAACTTGTTTCTGGGACCGACACGAGCGCTGCATACCTGGCGCGGCGCGGGGCATCCCGATGGCCTTTGAGCAGTAATTTATGGGCGCGGGCAAAGGGTGTCGAGGCAAAAAGTGTTAGGCCTCGAGCGCTGTTGTAACACCTTGTTACTGCGACGTTTTTCCGCGACAGAGCCCTTGCGCGAAAGCCTTCAAACAGCTTGCTGGCGCCGCTATCTCAGGCTCGCCGAGGGTCCTTGCGTATGAGGAATTACCGCCGTTTTTCTTCGCCCGATTGTCAAACGGCAGTGGACCAAACAGATGTGGTCGCCAATACTGAAATTAGCCTCGGGCATCGCCCAAGGCGGATCGATGCAGCGATTCGATGCGCAAAGCTCATCAATCAATACAGCAAATGAATTTGCCTATTCAATCGGTTTTCGACAACAATAGGCGTTTTCCCTAGCTCGAGGCAGGCGCATTGCGCATGCCTTTGCTTTACGCATCACTGAATCGAGATTCCGCCATGGCTCGCCCGAAACTGCTTCCCGACAATTTCACCTTGTGCCTCGTGAGCACCGTGATCCTTGCCAGCTTCCTGCCGGTGCACGGGCAGGCCGCTGTTGGCTTCAACTGGGTGACGAACTTCGCGGTCGGCCTGCTGTTCTTCCTGCACGGCGCCAAGCTCTCACGCGAGGCGATCGTAGCGGGGGCGACGCATTGGCGCCTGCATCTGGTAGTGCTGCTCAGCACGTTCGCGCTGTTTCCGCTGCTCGGCCTCGCGCTTAAGCCGCTCCTTTCGCCACTTGTCACGCCGACGCTCTATGCGGGGGTCCTCTTCCTCTGCACGCTGCCGTCGACGGTTCAATCGTCGATCGCGTTCACGTCCATTGGTAAAGGCAACGTGCCGGCCGCCGTATGCAGCGCGTCGGCCTCGAGCCTGCTGGGCATCTTCATCACCCCCGCACTCGTCAGCTTCGTGGTCACCAATCAGGCTGCGAGTAACGGCGCCTCGCCGTGGCATACGGTGGGTAACATCGTGCTGCAACTGCTGGTGCCGTTCGTGGCCGGGCAGTTGCTGCGCCCGCTGATCGGCAAGTGGATCGAACGTAATCGTGGCGTGCTGAAGTACGTCGACCAGGGTTCGATCCTGCTGGTGGTGTACGGCGCCTTCAGCGAGGCCGTCACCGAGGGCCTGTGGCATCAGATCCCGTTGTCCGCGCTCGGGGGCCTGCTGGTGATCAACGTGGTGCTGCTGGCGCTCGCGCTGGCCGTGACGATTTTCGTCAGCAAGCGGCTCGGCTTTAACCGCGCCGACCAGGTCACCATCATCTTCTGCGGCTCGAAGAAGAGCCTCGCCGCCGGCGTACCGATGGCCAAGGTGATTTTCGCCTCGCATGCGGTGGGCGCCGTGGTCTTGCCGCTGATGCTGTTCCATCAGATCCAGCTGATGGTGTGCGCCGCGCTCTCGCAGCGCTGGGGTGCTCGCGACATGAGCGGCGAAACCCGCGCTGCCTTGCGCGAGCGGCCCGCCGCCGCCGTCGCGCGCCGTTGAATACGCGCGCAATGCAAACAGGACATTCATAAGCGCCCTCCCTGAGCGTCATTTGAAGAAAGCCGCCTCGTGCGGCTTTTTTTGTTATTTCACGCTCAAACGCTGCCGCTGTCGCCTCAGCCGGATGGCATAGGCAAAGTCCGTGGCCATGGCGAAACTAGCCCGCAGCGAACCTGTAGATGAAAAAAAATCGAGTCCGATGCGTGCGGCCCGCCTGACGGGACGATCGATTCAGGGCCGCGACACGCCTTGTTTAGTGAATTTTACTAAACAACATAAATCAAGCCTGATATACCATCTACGGGTATTTCCGAGTGTAGATCAGGTGTTTATGGAGCTGTTTTAGCCACGTTTTACTATACAATCGCTCGAACCCAAACACCGTGCAGCCGCCCCGCTTGCGGCCGCTTCATTCGATGGCCACAACCATCCGCGACGTCGCCCGCGCGGCCAGCGTGTCGATCGGCACCGTCTCACGCGCATTGAAGAACCAGCCCGGCCTTTCCGAGGCCACCCGCGAACGCGTCATCGAAGCGGCGCGGCAGCTTGGCTATGACGCCGCCCAACTGCGCCCGCGCATCCGCCGCCTCACCTTTCTGCTGCATCGTCAGCACAACAACTTCGCCGTCAGCCCGTTCTTCTCGCACGTGCTGCACGGCGTGGAAGACGCGTGCCGCGAACGCGGCATCGTCCCTTCGGTGCTGACCGCCGGTCCGACAGAAGACGTGATCCAGCAGATGCGGTTGCATGCACCGGATGCGGTGGCGATCGCCGGTTTTGTCGAACCTGAAACGCTGAGCACCCTGGTGGCCATGCAACGCCCACTCGTCCTGATCGACCTGTGGGCGCCCGGCCTGCGCTCGGTGAATCTCGACAACGCCGCCGGCGCCACGCTCGCCATGCGGCATCTGTTCGAACAGCAGCGCAAGCGCGTCGCGTTCATTGGCGGCTCGCTCGCGCACTTCAGCATCGCCCAGCGCGCGCTCGGTTACCGGCGCGCGTTTTTCGAAGCAGGCTTATTGTTCGACCCGTCGCTGGAAGTCACCATCGACGCCGGCCTCGACCCTGACAGCGGCGCCGCGCGCGCGATGCACCGCTTGCTCGACGCGCCCGGCCCGCGCCCCGACGCCGTATTCGCCTACAACGACGCCGCCGCGCTCGCCGCGCTGCGCGCGTGCCTCGCGCGCGGCATCCGCGTGCCCGAGGACATCGCCATCATCGGCTTCGACGACATTCCCGCCGCCGCTCATGCCACGCCGCCGCTGTCCACCATTTCGGTCGACAAGGAAGCGCTCGGCCGGCGGGGCGTCGAACTGCTGCTTGAAGACACGCCCGCCGAACTCGAAGTCCACTTGCCCGTCCATCTCATTGCCCGTGCCAGTACTTTGGTGAAAACGCCATGACGCAATCCGATCCGCTTCACCCCGCCGACGGCGCCGCCGTGCCGGCCGTCGACAGCTTCCGCAGCCGCGACTTTCTGCTCTCTCATGTGCAGGACACGCTGCGCTTTTACGCGCCGCACGTGTTCGATCCGAGCGGCGGCTTCTTCCATTTCTTCCGCGACGACGGCTCCGTCTACGACAAGACCACGCGGCATCTGGTGAGCACGTGCCGCTACGTCTTCAACTACGCGATGGCGTATCGCCAGTTCGGCGACCCGCAGCATCTCGAGTACGCGCGCCACGGTTTGCGCTTCCTTCGCGAAGCGCATTGGGACGCCGGGCACGAAGGCTACGACTGGGAACTCGAATGGCGCGACGGCCACAAACGCACGCTCGACGCAACGCGCCACTGCTACGGCCTCGCGTTCGTGCTGCTCGCGTATTCGCATGCGGCGATGGCCGGCATCGAGGAAGCCAGGCCGATGATCGGCGCGACCTTCGAGTTGATGGAACACCGCTTCTGGGACGCCGCCGCCGGCCTCTACGCGGACGAAGCGACGCCCGACTGGCGCGTCAGTTCGTACCGTGGCCAGAACGCGAACATGCACACCACCGAGGCGCTGCTGGCCGCGCACGAGGCGACCGGCCACCTGGTCTATCTCGATCGCGCGGAACGGGTGGCGTCGAACATCACGCTGCGTCAGGCGAAGCTCTCGCAGGGCCTCGTGTGGGAGCACTTTCACGCGGACTGGTCGGTCGACTGGCATTACAACGAGGAGGACAGCTCGAACATCTTCCGTCCGTGGGGATTCCAGCCGGGGCACCAGACCGAATGGGCCAAGCTGCTGCTGATTCTCGAGCGCTATCGTCCATTGCCGTGGCTGCTGCCGCGCGCGATCGAACTATTCGACGCCGCGATGGCGCATGCCTGGGACGAAGATCACGGCGGCCTCTACTACGGCTTCGGCCCGGACGGCACCGTGTGCGACCACGACAAGTATTTCTGGGTCCAGGCGGAGACCTTCGCGACCGCGGCGCTGCTCGGCAAGCGCACCGGCAACGAACGCTTCTGGGACTGGTACGACGAGATCTGGCGCTACAGCTGGGCACATTTCGTCGATCATAAGTACGGCGCGTGGTACCGCATCCTCACGTGCGACAACCGTAAGTACAGCGACGAAAAGAGTCCTGCCGGCAAGACCGACTATCACACGATGGGCGCGTGCTATGAGGTGCTGGCGCACGCCCTGCCTGACAGCGCGGCCACTGCGTCCGAATCCGCGGAGTAAGCAAAATGAGCAACCTGAGCGCGACCACCGAATTCCCCTTCTTCGTCTCGGCCGGCGACATCCTCACCGATCTCGTACGGACCGGCGCCTCGCAATGGCTCTCGCGTCCTGGCGGCGCCGGCTGGAACGTCGCGCGCTGCGTGGCGCGGCTCGGTTTGCCGACCGCGTGTGCCGGCTCGCTGGGCGTCGATAATTTCTCCGACGACCTGTGGAACGCAAGCGTCGCCGCGGGGCTCGACATGCGCTTCATGCAGCGCGTGGAGCGCCCGCCCCTTCTGGCGATCGTTCATCAGACCCATCCGCCGGCCTACTTTTTCATGGGCGAGCACGGCGCCGACCTGGCCTTCGATCCCGCGCGCTTGCCGGCTGGCTGGATCGAACAGGTGAAGTGGGCGCATTTTGGTTGCATCAGCCTGGTGCGTCAGCCGCTAGGCGACACGCTTGCCGGGTTGGCTGCCGAGTTGCGAGCACGTGGCGTGAAGATCAGCTTCGATCCGAATTACCGGAACCTGATGGAGCAGGGTTACGAGCCGACGTTGCGGAAGATGGCCGCGCTGGCCGATCTGATCAAGGTGTCGGATGAGGATTTGCGGATGCTGTTCAAGACGGACGACGAAGCCGGCGCACTTGCCCAGTTGCGGGCCATGAATCCGGCCGCCACTGCGCTGGTGACGCGCGGGCCGGAGACGTCCATGCTGATCGACGGCGCGATGATGGTGGAGGCTCGGCCGCCTCGGGTTGAAGTTGTCGATACCGTGGGTGCCGGGGATGCTTCTATCGGCGGCTTGCTGTTCAGCTTGATGACCGCGCCACAGCGGACGTGGCCGGAGCACCTTGCCTTTTCTTTGGCCGCCGGCGCCGCGGCTTGCCGCCACGCGGGTGCGCATGCACCTTCATTGGATGAGGTTGTGGCGCTGCTGTAACCGAAGCGTGACCATCGTGCTAGGATGAAAAAACCCAACCCTTTGGAAGAAGGAGCGTCGCCATGGATGACATCACTTATACCAAAGGCATCTACACGGCCACCGCATCAACACGAGAAGTAAAGAGCGACACGTGGCAGGGTGTGGTCACCCTTTCCCGCGACGAAGGCGACGCCGACCAGGAGAATACGGTCTACGAAGTCGACGCCACCTCGTCCACGCCGGAGGAAGCGCTCGAGGAAGCCAAGGCCCTCGCGCACCGCATCCTCGGGGAAATCGAACTCTAGGCAACCCGGCGCCGCGCCCGTCGCACTGCGCCGCCTCTGAATCAACCGGCTGGAGGCGATCATGGCTGAACAGCTCTTCCTCTACGGCGTGTACTCGATTCACGTCCGCCCTCTCGAACTCAACGGCGCACGCTGGGACGCGGAATACGAAATCCGGCATCGCGAGAAAGCCGTCAAGCCGTGGACCACCATCGGTGGCGATAGCGGCTACGGCGACCAGGCGGAAGCCGTCGCCGCAGCGCACCAGCAAGCCGTCGACGACATCGAACACGGCGCCGGCATTCCGAAGCCGCGAGCCTTTCCGTAGACCCACGGCGAGCGCATTGATGGCGGCGTGTGCGTTAAGCGAGCGAGATCGCAGGATTCGCCGTGCGCTTGCCCGAAACACCGCAAGCGCCGCAAGCGCCGCAAGCACGCCTTGGAAGCATCGCCCACGCCCCTGCGGCACGCCGTAGAGGCGCTCCTTCCGACCTTCCTGCAGCGCGCCGAAAATCACCTTCCGCGCGCTAACCAGCGTGCTACGCTTTGCGCGTTTTCTTCTCCACGAGCACGCGATGGCTACTGAACCGTCAGACCGCTTTTCCAGCATCGGCGACGACGAAGCGCGTGCGCAGAAACGTCGCGCGCGCGGCAGCCGGGAATTGCGTCTGGACGATCGCGTAGTCATCGCGCACGGCATGCCGACGCCGCTCTGGCAGGATCTCTACCACCGTGCACTCGTCGTCCGCTGGCCGACGTTCTTTGTCTCGCTCGGGGTTTTGTTCGTGCTGCTCAACACCGCGTTTGCCGCGCTCTACATGCTCGGCCGGGCGCCGATCGCCAATCAGTTTCCAGCGGGCTTTAACGGCGCGTTTTTCTTCAGCGTCGAAACGCTCGCGACGGTGGGCTATGGCGACATGCACCCGCAAACCGTCTACGCGCACTGGATCGCGACGCTCGAAATCTTTGTCGGCATGTCCAGCATCGCGTTGGCGACGGGGCTGATCTTCGCGCGCTTCTCCCGCCCGCACGCCAAGATCATGTTCGCCCGCTATGCAGTCGTACGGCCGCTCGAAGGCCGTATGACGCTGATGGTGCGCGCCGCCAACGCGCGCCAGAATGTCATCGCCGAAGCGCGTGCGAAGCTGCGCATGATGCGGCTGGACACCACCGTCGAAGGTTATACGCTTCGCAAGCTCTACGATCTGACGCTGGTACGCGACCAGCATCCCGTGTTCAAACTGGGCTGGGTCATGATGCATGTCATCGACGAAAACAGCCCGCTGTTCGGCGAAACCGCCGAAACGCTCAAGGGCCGCGACGCGTCGCTGCTGCTCACGCTCGAAGGAGTCGACGAATCGACCTCGCAGACCATGCAAGCTCGCCACATGTGGCCTTGCGAGCAGATCCTCTGGCAACACCGCTTCGTCGACGTCATGCGCGAGGAAGGCGGTGTGAGTCACATCGATTACTCGCATTTCGACGAGGTGGTGCCGCTCGACTCTGCGCCGGCCGCGAGTGTGGCGCAGGCTCCCGCAGCGGCAGAACCAGCCACGGGGTCGCGGAGTTAAAGTCGCGCGCCGTGCGTGCGGAAATACACCAGGGCATACCCGAACCCGGCCGCCGTTTGGGAGATCCATCTCAAAACTTCATTAAAACGCGTGGCTCGTCGCGCTGTTTCGTTGAACGCCTAGCCAAGTAGAAAAAATTCACTCCAATCGGCGCTAAAAAATAGAGTCTCTTTCGCCGCGTCACCTTTTGGTCCCTATCCACTGCGCGCGGACGCAAACAGCAATCAAATTGCATGGGATCGGAGTCAGTGCTGAAGCACTAACTCCGATCGACAAATGGAGACTCACCCATGACCGCTCGCCTGCCCATCGACGGCACGCCCGCTCTCGCCGACTACAAGCTGTCCGACAACCTCACCGCCACGCGCGGCCGCATCTTCCTGACCGGCACGCAGGCGCTGGTGCGCCTCGCGCTGATGCAGCGCGCAGCCGACCGCGCGCGCGGCATGAACACGGCCGGCTTCATCAGCGGCTATCGCGGCTCGCCGCTCGGCATGGTCGACCAGCAGTTGTGGAAAGCGAAAAAACTGCTCACAGCGAGTGATATTCGCTTTTTGCCAGCGATCAACGAAGAACTGGGCGGCACCGCGGTGCTTGGTACGCAGCGGGTGGAATCAGACCCTGAGCGCACCGTCGAAGGCGTGTTCGCGATGTGGTACGGGAAGGGCCCCGGCGTGGATCGCGCGGGCGATGCGCTGAAACACGGCAATGCGTACGGCTCGTCGCCGCACGGTGGCGTGCTGGTGGTGGCGGGCGACGACCACGGCTGCGTGTCGTCGTCGATGCCGCACCAGAGCGACTTCGCCCTGATGGCGTGGCACATGCCGGTGGTGAATCCGTCGAACATCGCCGACATGCTCGAATTCGGCCTGTATGGCTGGGCGCTGTCGCGTTTCTCGGGTGCCTGGGTCGGCTACAAGGCGATCTCGGAAACGGTCGAATCCGGCTCGACGGTAGACCTCGACGCGCTGCAAACCGAATGGGCGACCCCACAGGATTTCGAAACGCCCGCAGGCGGCCTGCATAACCGCTGGCCCGATCTGCCCAGCCTGACGATCGAATCGCGGATGCACGCAAAGCTCGACGCCGTCCGCCATTTCGCGCGCACCAACAGCATCGACAAATGGATTGCGCCGAGTCCGCATGCGAACGTGGGTATCGTCACGTGCGGCAAGGCGCATCTCGACTTGATGGAAACGCTGCGCCGGCTCGATCTGACCGTCGCCGATCTCGAAACGGCCGGCGTGCGGATCTACAAAGTGGGCCTGTCGTTCCCGTTGGAAATGACGCGCATCGACGCGTTCGTGTCCGGTTTGTCCGAAGTGCTGGTGATCGAGGAAAAAGGCCCGGTCATCGAGCAGCAGATCAAAGACTATCTGTACAACCGCACGCAAGGCGCGCGGCCGATCGTGGTCGGCAAGAATGCCGAAGACGGCACGCTGCTGCTGTCGTCGCTGGGTGAACTGCGGCCGTCACGCATTCTGCCGGTGTTCGCGAACTGGCTCGCGAAACACAAGCCGGCGTTGGATCGCCGCGAGCGTGTGGTCGATCTGGTAGCGCCGCAGATCCTCTCGAATGCCGCGGATAGCGTGAAACGTACGCCGTATTTCTGCTCGGGCTGCCCGCACAACACGTCGACCAAAGTGCCTGAAGGTTCGATCGCGCATGCGGGGATCGGCTGTCATTTCATGGCGTCGTGGATGGAGCGCGATACCACCGGCCTGATTCAGATGGGCGGTGAAGGCGTCGATTGGGCCTCGCATTCGATGTTCACGAAAACGCGCCACGTATTCCAGAATCTCGGCGACGGTACCTACTTTCACTCGGGCATTCTTGCGATCCGCCAGGCGGTGGCCGCGAAAGCCACGATCACGTACAAGATTCTCTATAACGACGCGGTCGCGATGACAGGCGGCCAACCGGTCGACGGCAGTATCTCCGTGCCGCAAATCGCCCGTCAGGTGGAGGCCGAAGGCGTGTCGCGCTTCGTCGTAGTCAGCGATGAGCCGGAGAAATACGACGGCCATCACGACCAGTTTCCGAAGGGCACGACGTTCCACCATCGCAGCGAAATGGACACCGTCCAGCGCGAATTGCGCGATACCGACGGCGTGACCGTGCTGATCTATGACCAGACCTGTGCGGCGGAAAAACGGCGTCGCAGGAAAAAAGGCGAGTTTCCCGATCCGGACAAGCGTCTCTTCATCAACGAGGAAGTTTGCGAAGGCTGTGGGGATTGCGGCGTGCAGTCGAACTGTTTGTCGGTTGAACCGGTTGAAACCGCGTTGGGGCGCAAGCGCCGCATCGATCAATCGTCGTGCAATAAAGACTATTCTTGCGTGAACGGTTTCTGTCCGAGCTTCGTCACTGTGGAAGGCGGCAAGCTGAAGAAAGCCGCAGGCGCCGCGTTCGATCCTGTTGCCCTCGCCGCACGCGTCGACGCGTTGCCGATTCCCGCGACGCATCTCGATGCCGCGCCGTATGACATCCTGGTGACGGGCGTAGGTGGCACCGGTGTCGTGACGGTCGGCGCATTGATCAGCATGGCTGCGCATCTGGAAGGCAAGAGCGCCTCGGTGCTCGACTTCATGGGCTTCGCGCAAAAGGGCGGCTCGGTGCTGTCGTTCGTGCGTTTCGCCGCGCGCGATGAGTGGCTCAATCAGGTGCGCATCGACACGCAACAGGCCGACGTGCTGCTCGCCTGCGATATGGTAGTGGGCGCGAGCGCCGATGCGCTGCAAACGGTGCGTCATGGCCGCACGCGGATCGTCGTCAACACGCACGCCATTCCGAACGCGACCTTCGTGCAGAACCCGGACGCGACGTTGCATGCCGACGCGTTAATCGACAAGATGCGTCACGCGGCGGGCGTTGACCGCATGTCGACGTGCGACGCCCAGGCGCTCGCTACACGTTTCCTCGGCGACACCATCGGCGCAAACATTCTGATGCTCGGCTATGCCTGGCAACTCGGCCTCGTGCCGGTCTCGTTCGGCGCGATGATGCGCGCGATCGAGTTGAACAACGTCGCGGTGCAGATGAATCAACTGGCGTTTTCAATCGGCCGCGTGGCCGCTGAAGATCCGGCCGCGCTCGAATCGCTGTGGCAAGCACGGCATCTGGCCAAGGAGCCGGTGCGTGTCGATACGCTCGACGAACTGATCGCGCATCGCGAGGGCCGTCTCCAGACCTACGGTGGTGCGAGCTACGTGAAGCGCTATCGCGCGTTGGTCGATGCGGCGCGCCGCGCCGAAACCGCGGTGGATGCAAAGAGCGAGCGCATCACGCGCGCGGTTGCGACGACGTTCTATCGTCTGCTTGCGGTGAAGGACGAATACGAAGTGGCGCGCCTGCATACGGACAGCGCGTTCCGTGAAGCACTGGAGGCGCAATTCGAAGGCGTGGCGGGCAAGGACTTCGGCATCAAGTTCAACCTCGCGCCGCCGACGCTTACGCGTCCACAACCGGGCGTCAATCCGACCAAGAAGACTTTCGGTCAGTGGATGTGGCCGGTGCTCGGCGTGATGGCGAAATTCAGCGGTCTGCGTGGCACGATGTTCGATCCGTTCGGCCGCACGCTGGAACGCAAAATGGAACGCGAACTTGCAGACGACTATGAAGCCACGCTGCAACGTGCTTTTGCGAAGCTCAACGCGAACAATCTCGAAGACGTCGCGAAGCTCGCCGATCTGCATGCTCGTATACGCGGCTACGGTCACGTGAAACTGGCGAATCTGGCGGGCGTGAAGCGCGGCGAGCTTGATCTCGCTGCGCGCTTGCAGATCGAAGCGGCGACGAGCGCGTCGGTGAAAAAGTCGTTGGAAGAGGTGAAGGGCGCCGGACAGTTGCGCGGGATTCCGGTGGTCGTGGCGAAGTAAATTCTTTCGCCCGTGGATGAAAAATGCCGCTTCGAGTTGAACCTCGAAGCGGCATTTTTTTGCCTGATGGATTTGTTACGCGTTGCCTCCAGTAGCGTTGATTTTCTGCCGGATCGTTTTGCTACGCACTGCGTCCAATAGCGCTGATTGTCGTCCTGATGAATCAGCTATGCTTTGCGTCCAGAAGCGCTCGCACCTGCGCGACTTTTGCCGCATCGACCGGCGCGAGGCCGTTGCCGCCGACTCGCACGCCCGAACCGAAGTGAACCGCCTGAACTTGCGTCGCGCTCACGAAGCCGGCCACTGCATCGATCGTCAGACCCGCGCCCGCCAGCACCGTGCAGTGTGACCCGGCCGCTTGCCGCACCAGGTCGCGCATGATCGACTCTGCATGCAGTACCGATGGTTTTCCGCCCGAGGTCAGGACATTCGTCACGGCATCGAAACCGAGCAGCACGTCGAGCGCCTCTCGTAGATCACGCGTTTCGTCGAACGCACGATGGAAGGTGATGGCGAGACCATCCGCCGCATCGATTGCGCGCGCGAGGCCTTCGCGGTCGATCTCACCGTCTGCCGTCAGCATGCCGATCACCACGCCGTTCGCACCGGCCGCTTTGACGGCGCGCACGTCGCGCAGCATCACGGCGTAATCGTCCGCATCGTAGACGAACGATGCGGCTATGCGGTCGCACGATGACGTTGACCGGAGCGCTGGCCGCCGGGACGCCGGCAACCGGAACGCCGGCCGCCGGAACGTCAGCGGCCAGGACGCCAGCCGCCTGTGCGCCAGCCGCCCGGATATCTATCGCGGCAACCACCGCTTCGATCAACCCGAGGCTCGGCGTCAGACCACCTTCGCCCATCGCGGTGACGAGTTCAAGACGGTTCGCACCCGCCTGCGCTGCAAGCCGGGCGTCGGCAACGGTCGTGGCGATCACTTCGAGTAGGACGGACATAGGCGTGGCTGAGTGTCGTTAAAAACGACATGATCTCAGAACCACTGTTCGCCCCTCTTGATCTGGACCACAAAACCGCCGCTCACCTTCTCGATCTGGACCACCAAGCCACCGCTCACCTTCTCGATCTGGACCACCAGAACCGTCTCTCTCCCAATCGAACCATCGGAGAGCCGCTATTCCTCAACCCAATCGATATCGCCGCACAGCACGCACGTCTGCTCGCCGACTCGCGTCGCCACCGAGAGCGTCACGCACGGCAACGCCTCGTTGATCGACAGATACGGACGCGTCACATGCACGCGTTCCGGTGCATTGATCGCCGCGCGGAAATACGGCCGACGCAGCCAGTTCGCCCCTTGCGCATCGGCCAACGGCAAAAAGCGCGTCTCATGCGCCGCGCGATCGGCGCGCAATACGACGTTGCGACCCGCCTGCTTGCCCTTCGCATCGAGCAGGAAGCAGCGCGCGGCATGGTCGAGCGCGAGGAAATTCCAGCACACTTCCTCGAGCGGTTCACCAGCGGCAAGCCGCTCCGCGGCGCGCTCGAACGCCCGCAAGTACGGTGTGAGACGGCTCGCATTGCGGCGCTCGCGCGCTTCGGCCTGATCGCGATAACGGTCGGTGACTTCGCTGATGCAAGTCGCGGCGTGCGCCGCATCGGCCGCGCCGGGATTGGGCCGGCCGAAGAAAAAGCCCTGCACGAAGTCAGCGTCGCAGGCGAGCGCCATCTGCGCTTCATGCTCTGTTTCCACGCCTTCGATCAGCACCAGTTTGCCCGCTTCGTGCAGCAACGCCACCAGCCCCGGCAGGATCGTTGCCATATCCGCACGATGCGCGGCGTGCGACAGCATGATGCGGTCGAGCTTCACGATATCGGGATTCAATTGCCAGATCCGCTCGACATTCGAGTGGCCCGCGCCGAAGTCGTCGAGGGCAATCAGGAAACCGCGCTCACGGAACTGACGTACCGCCTCGGCGAGACGTTCGAGATCCTCCGCGCGCTGCTCGAGCACCTCGAGCACGATCCGCCGCGGTGACAGATCGAGCCGTCTGAGGTTGGCCAGCAAGGCGGCGGAGAGATACGGATCGGTGAGCGCGCCGGGATGGACGTTCAGGAACAGCCATTCCCGCTCGGCGCCAAGCACCTTGAAGTTCTCAAGATGCAGAGTCTGGGCGAGCCGGTCGACTTGCAGCACGTCGCCAAGACGCGCCGCTTCGCCGAAGACATCGAGCGGCGATACGGGACGGTCGAGCGCATCGTGCGCGCGCAGCAGCCCCTCGTAGCCCACCGCCCGCATGTGCGAGAGGCTGAAAATCGGTTGAAACACGCTGGTCAACGTCAGCTCGCCATGCTGCGCTGAAAAACGCTCGAGCCCCGACGTCACCTCGACATCGAAGCCATGCGGCGCGCTGGCCGTCCTTTCGTGTTGCGCAATCGTCATGCAATCCTCTCACGCGAGAGCCGGGCCGGTCCGAACGCGGAGGCGAACAACCTCGGCACCGTTTCTCAAAATGTGCGTCATGGATCTATGTTAAGCAAGCTCTATGCGCACGGTGGCGCACATTCGGTTGGAATTTGCATCAAAGATTGCACCGGTGAAAGGGGCGATGCGCCGGCTGTGGGCGTGGCGCGCACTGTTACGGTGCATCGCGTTATGGGGACGCTTGCTGTCCGCGCTCGCTGGACGCCGCGGAGCTGGCCGCTGGCCGCTGACCGCTGACCGCTGGCGTGACGCGCCGCCGGGATAAAACTTCGGCCTTACCGCATCATGGGCGTCTGAAGGTTGGTTTTTTTGCCTGCGCGGCGCTTGGTCTCTATATGCCTGCAGCGTTGGCCCTTCCTTGACCTGTTTGCCTGCGCGGCGCTTGTTTCTGTTTGGCCTGCGGCGTCGGCCTTTCCTTGATTTTTTTGCCTACGCGGCGCTTGTTGTCTGTGCTTTTATGGCGTTGGCCTTTCCTTGATTTGTTATCGGTCTATTAGCGTCGCCCCTGTGCGGGGCGGGCACCTACTTTTCTTTGCCTGCCGCAAAGAAAAGTAGGCAAAAGAAAGCGGCTCACACCGCAAATTCTTAAGCGGGTCCCCCGCACAGTCGCGATAGTGGTGCATCTGGAATCCGTGCCCTCGCACATTCAGCCCTGGTGACACAGCCGTCATACTTCCGGCGCCGCTGCGCGCGCCGAAGCGCATCTCTCAAAACCAATTACTGCGTTTCGCGTTCGCGCTCCACTCGCGCTTATCAGCTTAGTCGGTTCATTCGGCTTATTCGGCTCATTCGGCTTATTCGGCTCATTCGGCTCATTTGACTCATTTGACTCATTTGGCTCATTCGGCATTTCGCCGAGGCGAAGCCGATGACCCCCACCACCCCCGAACAAAGCCACTGGTTTGCATGATCGTTCCTTCCGGCGAGCACGCAGGGCGAGGCGGGAAGTATGAGTGCCTTGTCACTCACGCTAAATGTGCGGGAGCACAGATTCCAGATGCACCACTACCGCGACTGTGCGGGGGACCCGCTTAAGAATTAGCGGTGTGAGCCGCTTTCTTTTGCCTACTTGTATATTCCCCTCCGTGGCGCCGACCCGATCAGTTGTCGCCACACGGACAGTCAGCTCGTCTGCCTACAGTGCCTCGAGCCCGCAGAAAAGCCTGAGCGACTGTCCTTTTCATCCTCTTAACCCGAACAGTTGACTGAGCCCCGAGCTCGTATTTTCCTGCAAGTATGGGTACCGTGATGAACCAGACCTCTTCGTCCCTTTATATCGGCATCGACGTCAGCGGTAGCACGCTCGACGTTGCCATCCACGACACGACCGAACATTTCAGTGTCGACAATCAAACCGCCGCCATCGACCAGCTGGTCCAGCGTCTGATCGCGCTGAACCCCACCCTGATCGTCATGGAGGCCACCGGCAAGCTCGAACTCGCCGTGCTCAGGGCGCTCTGCCAGGCCGGCCTGCGCGCGGTCGCGGTCAATCCCCGACAGGTGCGCGACTTTGCCAAAGCCACCGGCAAACGGGCGAAGACCGATCGCATCGACGCGTTCGTCATCGCCCATTTCGCCGCCGTCATCAAACCCGTCGTGCGTCCGCTCAACGATGTGCAGACCGAGCAGCTGCAGGCACTCCTGCTGCGCCGTGCCCAGCTCATCGACATGCTCGTGGCCGAAAAGGCCCGCCTGGAGCGCGCTCACGCCGCGGCGAAGGAAAGCCTGAATGACCACATCAAATGGCTCAAGCAGCAGCTCACCGTCGCCGACAAGGACATCGATTCGTTCATGCGCGCTTCGCCCGCGTGGTGCCAGAAGGAGGACCTGCTGCGCTCGGTGCCCGGCATCGGTCCCGGTGCGGCGGCCACGCTGATCGCATTCATGCCGCAACTCGGTTCACTGAACCGCCGCGAGATCGCCGCGCTCACCGGTGTCGCACCGTTCAATTCCGACAGCGGCAAGCACACCGGCAAGCGGCGCATTCA
Source organism: Paraburkholderia sp. RL17-337-BIB-A (assembly GCF_046025895.1). Lineage (NCBI taxonomy): Bacteria > Pseudomonadati > Pseudomonadota > Betaproteobacteria > Burkholderiales > Burkholderiaceae > Paraburkholderia > Paraburkholderia sp. RL17-337-BIB-A. The sequence continues at coordinate 4,360,822 of NZ_JARESY010000001.1, forward strand.
GGGCGGTCGTGCCATCGTGCGGCGCGCGCTTTATATGGCCTGCATTCCCGCGCTGCGCTTCAACCCGGTGATCAGGGCCTTCTACGACCGTCTGCGCAAAGCCGGCAAACCCTTCAAGGTGGCCATGACCGCGTGCATCCGCAAGCTCATCGTGACGCTCAACGCCATGGTCCATAACTCAACACCCTGGAGCCCATCGACGGATTAACCGGCGGTATAGCCTTGCCTGGATGCGGTGCCTGAACGCGATCACTCGCGTGGTTTGCGCTCGCCTGTACGAACTGGCGACCACATTGAAAATCCAGCACCCAGGAACAGGTTCCCGCTTGACTTCCAATACGGTTGCTTTTCTTTGCGGCAGGCAAAGAAAAGTAGGTGCCCGCCCCGCACAGGGGCGACGCTAATCGACCAATACCAAATCAAGGAAAGGCCAACGCCATAAAAGCACAGACAAACAAGCGCCGCACAGGCAAAAAACCAACATCAAGCCACCGGCCCCCGCGCCGGCTCCCTCCTCAGGAGAGCATAAAGAATGATCGCACCGAACGTAGCGGTCCCAATCCCACCAAGCCCAAACCCGCCAAGCTTCAATGAAAAATCCCCAGCCCCCAGCACCAGCGTCACCGCCGCAACAATCAGATTCCGATTGTCGGAGAAATCCACCTTATTAACGACCCAAATCCGCGCGCCAGTCACCGCGATCAAACCGAACACAACGATCGACACCCCGCCGAGCACCGGCCCCGGAATGGTCTGAATCACCGCCCCAAACTTCGGCGAAAAGCCAAGCACCAGCGCAATAACCGCAGCAATAACAAACACCAGTGTCGAATAAATCTTGGTCACGGCCATCACGCCAATGTTCTCGGCGTAAGTCGTCACCCCGGTGCCACCAGCGAAACCGGAGACAATCGTCGCAAGTCCATCGCCGAGAAATGCACGGCCGACGTAACGATCCAGGTTCTGACCAGTCATCGCACTCACCGCCTTGATATGCCCAAGATTCTCAGCCACCAGAATCACAGCAATCGGTGCGAGCAGCGTCATCGCCTGCACATCGAAAACCGGCGCCGTGAAGTGCGGCATACCGAACCACGCAGCATTCGCCACAATCGCAAAGTCGATCGGCTTACCCATGCCAAGTCCATTCGTCACGATCGCATAAATGACATACGCCATCAGCAAACCGATCAGAATCAACAGACGCTGCAGCATGCCGCGCGCAAACACCGCCACCGCGCCGACGCACAAGACGGTCACCAGCGCCATCCACGAATCGAAGTTGCTGCCGCTCACACCATGCACCGCGATCGGTGCAAGATTCAGCCCGATCACGCAGACGATCGCGCCCGTCACGACAGGCGGCATCAGCGTTTCAATCCACTTCGTGCCGACCGCCGAGACGATCAGGCCGACGATCGCGTACACCACCCCGCACGCGATGATCCCGCCCAACGCCACCGGAATGTTCATGTTCGGGCCGTGGCCGCCATACCCCGTCACCTCGATCACAAGGCCGATGAACGCGAAGCTCGAGCCGAGGTAGCTCGGTACGCGCCCACCCACCAGCACGAAAAACAACAGCGTGCCGATCCCCGACATGAAGATGCACAGGTTCGGATCGAAGCCCATCAGCAACGGCGCAAGCACGGTCGAGCCGAACATCGCGACGACGTGCTGAATACCCATTGCAAACATCTGCGGCCACGCAAGCCGCTCGTCGGTGCCGACAATACGGCCCTCGGCAGCGTTCGGCTGGGCGCGCCAGCGTGGGAAGTAGGAATCGGCCATGGCGGGGGTTCTCCTCTGTCGGCGTTTTGATGGACGGCGCCGGGAACTGCGCCGTCGGTGAATTACGCGCGAGTGTACGGAGAGCCACCAGGCCTGGCAAGCGCGGCAACTTGCATGCCTGAAACCGCGCAAAGGGCGCTACGGACGCCACGCCCTCGAATATCATGGAGGTAACCACGCACCGCCCTGAACTATCACCGACGCAAGCAGTCACGCCCGCGACGATCACCTGCGCGAGCAGCACGCCACTGATCCATCACCGACGCAAGCAGTCACTCCCTCGCGACGATCACTAGCGCGAGCTAGCACACCACGGATCCATCACCGGCGCAAAACAATCACGCCCGCGACGATCGCCTGCGCGAGCAGCACCCCACTGATCCATCACCGACGCAAGCAGTCACTCCCGCGACGATCACCTGCTCGAGCAGCACCCCACTGATCCATCACCGGCGCAAGCAGTCACGCCCGCGACGATCACCTGCGCGAGCAGCACGCCACTGATCCATCACCGACGCAAGCAGTCACTCCCGCGACGATCACCAGCTCGAGCAGCACACCACTGATCCATCACCGACACAAGCAGCCATGCCCGCGACGATCATCAGCGCGAGCAGCACGCCACTGATCCATCACCGGCGCACAGTCACGCACTGACGATAACTTATGCGATCAGCCGCGCCGCTCACCATCAGCCACTCAATCAGCCGTGCCGTGCCGCGTCCAGCGAGAACACCGTGACCGCCGCCTGCAACTGCCTCGCCTGGTCCGCCATCGACGCCGCCGCAGCCGCCGCCTGCTCGACCAGCGCCGCGTTCTGCTGGGTCACGTCGTCCATCTGCGCGACCGCGCGGTTCACTTCCTCGATGCCGGTGCTCTGCTCCTGCGAGGCCGACGAAATCTCACCCATGATGTCAGTCACGCGCTTCACCGCATGCGTGACTTCCGCCATCGTCTGACCAGCCCGCTCGGCCAGTTCAGCGCCGCTGCCCACGCGCGCCGTCGAGCTCTCGATCAGCTCCTTGATCTCCTTGGCCGACACCGCACTGCGCTGGGCCAGTGAACGCACTTCCCCCGCCACCACCGCAAAGCCGCGTCCCTGTTCCCCGGCACGCGCTGCTTCCACCGCTGCATTCAGCGCGAGAATGTTGGTCTGAAACGCGATCCCCTCGATCACCGCGATGATGTCGGTCATGCGCTTCGAGCCGGCCGCCAACTCGCGCATCGTCTCGACCACATCGCCGACGAGGTGGCTGCCGCGCGCCGCCACTTCCGACGCGCCATGCGCGACGCCGCCCGCCTGCTGCGCGTTCTCGGCGTTCAGCTTCACCGTCGACGTCAATTCCTGCATGCTCGACGCGGTTTCCTGCAACGCGGCGGCCTGCTCTTCGGTGCGTTGCGAGAGATCGGTGTTGCCCTGCGCGATCTCGCCCGAGGCCATCAGGATCGATTCGCTCGATTCGCTGATGCCCGACACGATGCCGGCCAGCCGCTCACGCATGTTGCGCAGCGCGAACAGCATGCTGTCGGTGTCGCCCGCACGAGTGTCGACGCGCACGCTCAGGTCGCCGTCGGCGATACGGTTGGCGATGTGCATTGCGTAATCCGGTTCACCGCCGAGCTGACGCGCGAGGCGTCGCGCAATCATCGTCGCGAGCAGCGTGCCCGCCGCGATCGCGCCCAACACCAGCGCCAGCATCACGATGCGCATGTGCTGATAGTCGGCGCTCGCCTCCTGCTGTGCTTCGTTGGCTTGCTGACGGCGATAGTCGATCAGCGCCGTGATGCGATCGCGCAGCACCTCGCTCGACGCAATCGCGCGGCGCACGAGTTCGTTGTTGTCGACGCCGGCCGGAATCGGTTCGAGACCGATCTGCTGATGGACGATGCTCTCCCACACGACCGACTTGCGCAGCACTTCGTCGAACATCTCCTGACCCTTGCTGGTCGCGATGGTCGCACGATACTGATCGTAGGCGCCGTGCATCTCCTTGAGCGATGCGACGATGCCGTCCTTCAACTTTTGTCGGCCGGCATCGTCGGTTGCGTAGCCGAGATTCGCGGCGGCAAGATCGGAATCGATCTTGTGGCGGTTGGCCTCTTCCATCCAGTAGAGGCCGTTCATGTGCTGGTTGCAAATGGCGTCGGTAATGTCATGCATCGACGACAACGTCTTCAGCGAGCTCCCGCCGATCACGACGCAGAATCCGATCACAACGGCAAATGCCAGGAGCAGCTTCCTGAATACGGTCATGCGGTCAAACCACTTCATCTCACCATCCTTCAAAAGTCCTGACGGGACGATCGCGTCGCTGCGCCATGGCGAACATTTCGCGATTTCTCAGATGCGTGGCGACGCTCCCATCTCTTTTACGGCGGCCGTAGCAGAGACTTGAAGCAACAAATGGCGGGAATAACCGGGACAAGATGATGTAAGGGATGCCTGGCGGAGGGGGCCGATTCGCTACATCAATGCGCTTTGCTCGCTGGCGCACTGATTGGGATTTGTCCGATATATCGGAGCGAGTCGAACTCTTAAACTTTGTTTGCTGCGTTTCACCCCATGAGTAAACGCATGCGATGTTGTTGTAACTCTCCGACTTTCCGCTCACGCTCCCCCGGCGTGAGCGGCTTTTTTTTGTCCTTACACTTCGTGGCCTCGCACTCGTCAAAGTGCGCTCGACTTTACAGATGCGTGACGAGTGCAGCTTCGGCAAGCCGGAGCGTGTGACTGCGCACATCCTCCGGCCATGCTGCGACGATGTGATCGAACCGCGTTCTATCGCTGGCGTAGAGCGCGCGAGTTGCATCTTCATAACCAGGCAGATTGCCGGCGAGCGCGGTCATGAAGCGATACACCGCTTCTTGCGCTGCGCGTTTGCGGTCCTTGTCCTCGCTCGCCAAGCGCGCCGCTTCGACCAGTTTGCGCAGCGCAACCGAGGCGCCGCCCGATTGCCCGTTGAGCCAACTCCAATGACGCGGCAGCAGCGTCACCTCTCTCGCCACCACACCGAGCTTGGGCCGGCCACGGCCGCGCGGGATGTCTTCTTCTTCAGCCTCAGCGGTAGGTGCGGGTTGCTCGCCGGGCGCCTGGTTTGCCAGCCGCCCCAGAATCTCCTCAGGCGTGCCACGCAAATCAAGTTCGACCAGACGGCCCGTGATGTCGTCGAAAATCAGTACAGGTGCCTGTTCGCCACGCGCCAGCACCGCTCGCACAGCAAGCGCTACCTCGGACAAGGAGCCCGCAGCGATGCGGCGGTGCCCCTCGAAGGCAGTGCAGGTAGCAGGATGGGGGGTCATGACAAACTCCAGATCGATGAATTTGTCGAATTATACCCGGGTATAAATAAAGCGCAATATATTACCCGGATAAAATCACCCCGGCGGCGGATGCACGGCCACGCGGCGCTGTCGCGGTTGCCGCGAGAACAGCATGGCGAGCACGATGATCGCCACGTCGAGCGCTGCGATCAGCGTGCCGATAATCCACGCACGACGCCGCCACTCCGTGTAGATATCGCGCGTCGAAAGTGCGACATCCAGGATCAGCGGATACATCTCGATATGGCGGAACGCGTACCAGCGTTCGACACCGTCGATCGCCGCGATGCCGAAGAAGTCTCCGCTCGGCTGCACGGCGAAGCGTGAATAGTTCGAGGTGCCGATCAGACTCCGACCAATGATCTTTGGATCGTAAGGACGCCGCATCAGCATCGTGCCGTCACTCAGCATCAACGCCATCGAACCACCCGCGCCCAGATTCATGCCGTCGAACAGGCGCCTGAAGTAAGTGAGCCGCATCGTGCCGACCACCACGCCGCCGAAGCTTCCGTCCGGCTTCGAGACGCGCCGGCTCAGCGCAATACTCATGTCCTTGCCGGTGATCTTGGGCATGAACGGATGGCTGACATACAGGCCTGCGTTCGACGAGTCGCGCTGCACCTTGAAGTAATCGCGATCGGCGAGATTGACGGGGCGTGGCGGAGAGGCTTGCGAATCGAACACGACGTTGCCGGCGGCGTCGACCACCAGGACCGAACCGAGGTCTTTTGCGCTGGCGGAGCTGTCGAACAGCACCATCTGGCGGATCGCCGGCGACAAGTTCAGCACACCGGGTTGTTTCAGGCCGTCGAGTACTGCCCGTAGCGACAGATCGTAGATCTCGAGATTGCGCGACACTTCGCGCTCGATCAGCAACGACACGTTGAAAACCGAGTCCTGTGCACGCCGCAACGCGTCATCGCGCATCTGCGCCAATATCCAGACCGCAATCGCAAGGATCGCGCTGGCCACCACGATACTGATGGCAATCACGATGTTCGGTCGGCGCGTAACCATGCGTTTTGCATTCGAGCATGCGCTGACCTACGCGCGTGAAGAGGTTGGCCGCTGCCGGAAGGCGCGTCCCGTGAACCGGTAGCCTACCAGACGCCGAGACGCGTCAAACGGAGGAGACGATGGGGTTTTCGGCGGATTGCGCGATACCAGCACCCTCAACGGGCAGGCAGATCGAGCGCCGGTTCGGAGGCGAGGCGGCTGAGCGCGCGGATATCGGCGACCTCGAGCACAGCTTTGGCCGCGCCATGCCGCGCAACCGTCAGCATTGCCAGGCCAATGTCTTCGGTGCTCACAATGTGGTTGGGGAATAGCGCGCGCAGGGTCGACAGGAAAGGTCTGGCCGCTGTGTAGAACAGCCGGTACGCACGGGTCTTCGAACGAGCGCCGTTCAGCGGCTCGATCACGCCGGGACGAAACAGGTAGACCGCCTTGAACGGCAGTCGTCGCAACGCGTTCTCGGTCTTGCCCTTGACCCGCGCCCACATGCTGCGGCCACGTTCTGTGCTGTCGGTACCCGCGCCGGACACGTAGACGAAGGTCATTTGCGGATTGAGACGGGCGAGTGTCTGCGCGGCCGCCAGCGTCAGGTCATAGGTGAGGCGCGCATAGTCGGCCTCGGACAAGCCGGCGGACGAGACGCCCAAACAGAAAAAGCACGCGTCAAAGCCCTTCAGCGAAGGCTCTGCCGCGCGGTAGTCCATCAGATCCGGCTGGATCAGCTCGACGAGCCGCGGATCGAGCTGGCCGGTGCCGGTGCGGCCAATCGTCAGGACCGCCTCGACGTCGGCCGCTCGCAGGCATTCGCGCAATACACCTTGTCCGACCATGCCGGTCGCGCCAAATATCAGAACCTTCATGATGCTTGCTCCATGATCGCGCTCGGCCAGCGGGCGTTGATTGGTGTTCAGGCTTTCGCCGCAGCGACCGGAAACGCCGGCAACGGCGCCGGCGCGGAGAAGTCGGTCGCGATGCTGACCGCTCGCCACGCTTGCTCGCTTGCAGCGCGCGCCTTGTCACCTTCGCCGGCATAGTGCAATGCATCACTGCCGAGTAAGAGATGGGCCGGCAAAGCATCGTGATATGCGAGCTTCAGTACCACTTGCGCCACCTTCGCGGGATCGCCGGTTTCATGGCCGACGTACTGAGACAGCATGTCCGCTACCGCGCCGACCGACGGCACATAGTCCGGCAGCAACGCCGGCGTCACGCGGCTCGCCTCGGTGCTCCACTCTGTTTTCATGCCGCCAGGTTCGAGCGCAGTCACGTGGACGCCGAACGGCGCGAGTTCCTGGCTGATCACCTCGGTGAAGCCGCCGACCGCCCACTTCGCCGCCTGATAGGCGCTCAAACCAGCGATCCCGACCCGGCCGCCCACCGACGAAATCTGGATGATGTGGCCGGCTCGCTGCCCCCGCAGCACCGGCAACGCCGCGCGCGTCACATTGACGACGCCATGGAAGTTCGTCTCGATCTGCGCGCGGAAATCGTCCTCGGTGGTTTGCTCGAACGGTGCGAGGTGGCCGAAGCCCGCGTTGTTGACCACCACATCGAGCCGGCCGAATGCGTCCACAGCGGCTTGCACCGCATGGCGTGCCGCCGCCGGATCTGTGACATCCAGCGCGACCGCCCGAACCTGCTCGCCGTAGCGCGTAACCAGCTCCACCAGCTGACGCGGATCGCGCGCCGTAGCCACCACGCGCTCACCGGCACGCAACGCCGCTTCGACAATTTCACGCCCCAGCCCACGGGCACTCCCGGTAACCAGCCAGACTTTCGACATAGTGCGCTCCTTGCATTTAAATGAGCAAGCAATCACTCATTAATTAGACAAAAAAATTAGTTCTGGACGATCGCGTGCCAGAACGCTTCAAAGCCGGCCTTGCGGTAACGGTCGGCGGCGGCCGGTTCGCGAGCGATGAAATCCATGGTGGTTTCGGCCAGCGCCGCCATGATCGCCGACACGAAAGCCGGCGGATGATCACGCAACGCGCCGCTCGCCACGCTTGCCTGAATCATTGCGTTGATGTCCGCGAAGGACTCCATGCCCGTCGCGCGCGTGCAGTGAGTCAGGCGCTCCGACACGGACAGTTGCGCCATTGCCCGGCGCTTTTGCGGCTGGGCCACGCCCCAATCGACAAACTTGTTCCATACGTGCTGGGCGCGCTCACGCACGCTGGCTTGCTTTGGGTAAGCGGTCATCATCACTTCCCGCAGCTCCGCCTTGATGTCCAGGTAGAGCTCGTTCAGCAGCTCGTCCTTGTTGTCGAAGTACGTGAACAGTGTTCCTTCAGCCACGCCCGCGAGTTTTGCGATGCGCGCGGTGGGCGCACCCAAGCCCTGCTCGGCGATGATCTCTGCGGCAGCTGCAAGAATGGCGTTGCGTTTGTCTTCGCTTTTCGGACGGGCCATACGACGGTTCGCTTTAACAACAAATAATAAATGAGTGATTGCTCAATCATAGCCGTGGACGTCCGCTTGCTCAAGCCATTTTTGTTGCTGCAGGCCCGGCGATGGCTATTTGCTCGGCATCCGCCCTGAAGTGAAAAGGAAATGCTTTCACCATCTGACTAAATATATTCAAAATTATGCGAAAAGACGCGTTCTTCGCGCATCGCGCGCAAGGTTGGCAAGGAAATACCCGCAATTTCTTAAGTAGTAAGAATCCAGTCCGATAACCAATAAATGGGATACCCATTTGTTGCCCGGCGCTCGGCGCGCTTTTGGCCATGCGTCCGATAGGAGCCACGAAGGGCAAACCGCGCGGGGCTGCCGCGATGACCGGCAGCCAGATAGACGCTCCCACGCCCGGACCTGAGAGTCCATTGCGAACGCTTTAACGTTTCGTTATTGGAGAAAAAACGTGACACTCAAGCATCTCACCATCAAGACCAAACTCATTGCCGGCTTCGGCATGTTGTCTTTCATTGTCGTCGCGGTTTCCTGCCTCTCCTTGAAAGCGCTGAGCGATTCGACCGATGGTTTTGCCAACTTTGTACACGGCATCAACGCACGCGCCGACATGGCGGTACAGGTTCGAACCGCTGTGGACCGCAGGGCGATCGCGGCGCGCAACCTCGTGCTCGTGACCAAACCTCAGGATCTCGAAGTAGAGAAAGCGGACGTGACGCGCGCGCACGAAGATGTGCAAACTGACCTGAAAAAGCTCAACGACATGATCGCGACTGCGACCGACACGACGGAGAAAGCGCGCAGCCTCGTGGCCGACATCAATCGGGTGGAGTCGGCTTATGGGCCGGTTGCTCTCAACATCGTCAATCTCGCGCTCACCAACAAGCATGACGAAGCGATCGTCGAGTTGGACGATCGTTGCCGGCCGCTGCTCGCCGCGCTGATTCAGGCGACCAACGCATATGCCGACTACACGCATGGACGTCAGGAACAAATCGTCAACGAATACGAGGCTCACTACCAGAGCCAGCGCAATCTGCTGATCGCGATTTGCCTCATCGCATTGGGGCTCGCCGCCGGCGCGTGCGTGGTGATCACGCGTGCGGTGACCGGACCGCTGCGTTTTGCGATCGACGTTGCGCGCACCGTGTCGGAAGGCGACCTGCGCACGCGGATCACCGTCGAAGGCAACAACGAAATCAGCAAACTGTTGAGCGCCCTGCGCGAGATGAACGAACGGTTGACGGCGATTGTCGGACGGGTGCGCGACAGCAGCGCCAGCATCGCCGGCGCGGCCCGTCAGATCGCGGCGGGCAATATGGACCTGAGCCAGCGTACTGAGCAGCAGGCTGCGTCGCTGCAGGAAACCGCGTCCAGCATGGAGGAACTCACCTCCACGGTTAAGCAGAACGCCGACAACGCGCAGCAAGGCAGCATGCTGGCCGCGAATGCATCGACAGTGGCGCAAAAGGGTAGCAAGGTCGTCGGTCAGGTGGTGAACACGATGCATGACATCAGCGATAGTTCGACCAAGATCGCGGACATCACGGGCATCATCGAAGGCATTGCATTCCAGACGAACATCCTCGCGTTGAATGCGGCCGTCGAAGCCGCACGGGCAGGCGAACAAGGACGGGGTTTCGCGGTGGTCGCGAGCGAAGTCAGAAGCCTGGCTCAACGTTCTTCGAGCGCGGCGAAGGAGATCAAGGAGCTAATCGCCAACTCCGTCGACAAGATTCGCGATGGCTCCGCGCTTGCCGGTGAGGCGGGCAAGACGATGGCGGAAGTGACTCAGGCGGTCGCGCGAGTGACGGACATCATGTCGGAGATCGCGGCGGCATCGACGGAACAAAGTAAGCAACTCGCGAGGGCCATTCTGGACGACTGGTCGATGCTTTGGGTAATTTGGTGTCCACCAAATTATTGTGGGCACCAACGTGGACAAAACATCAAGCGCACGCACCAAGCGGCCGAATTTCTCGCTCGAGTTCAAGAGGCACCTGGTCGAGCAATCCTTTGAGCCGGGTGCATCGGTTGCCCTGATCGCGCGCGGCAATGATGTCAACGCGAACCTGCTCTTCAAGTGGCGGCGAGCGTATCTCGAGGGAGCGTACGGTCTGCCGACGCTGTCCGAGCAGGCGGAGTGCGAGATTCCGCCGTTATTGCCGGTGAACATCATCGACGGTACGTCTGTACAGGCGCCGCCGCCAACGGTCACTACAACTGAGCCGCTGGAGAGTGTCTGCGAGGTGGAGTTCGAGCGTGCACGCCTGCGCATTCGCGGCGAGGTCTCGCCGGAGACACTGCGGCTGCTGATTCGCGAGCTGTCGCGATGATCGGTCTGCCGGCGGGCACACGCATCTGGATTGCCGCGGGGGTGACCGACATGCGTTCCGGGTTCCAGGGCCTGGCCGCCAAGGTACAGACGGCGCTTCAGGAGAATCCGCTGGGCGGTCACGTGTTCATCTTCCGCGGCCGTCGAGGTGATCTGATAAAAATTCTTTGGGCTACCAGCGACGGGCTATGGCTGCTTGCAAAGCGGCTCGAGCGTGGCCGCTTTGTCTGGCCGCAGGCCGATAGCGGCAAGATCCATCTGACCCAGGCCCAGCTGTCGATGCTGCTTGAGGGCATCGACTGGCGGCAGCCACGCCGTACCGCCGAGCCACTGTCGATGTTGTAAACCGCGCAACACCTGCGTAAACTGCGTGGCATGTCTGATGCCAGCGACCTTCCTGATGACATCGATGCACTCAAGGCCTTGTTGCTCGAGGCGCGGGCGTCCCTGGCCGAGCGCGATCTGGAAATCGAACGGCTCAAGGCACAGATCGACAAGCTCAAGCGCATGCAGTTCGGCCGCAAGTCCGAGAAACTGGACCGGCAAATTGCGGAACTTGAGACCCGACTGGATGATCTGACCGGCAGCCGTGGCGCAGCCGAAACGCGCGAAGCACAGGCCGGCGGCAGGAGCAGGTCCGACGCGCCCGAACGTGCTTCGCGCGAGGCGCTCCCGGACCACCTGCCGCGTGAGGAGCACGTGCTCGAGCCGGAGCCAACCTGCGCCGAATGCGGCGGCCAGATGCAAGCGCTGGGCGAGGACGTCTCCGAGCAGCTCGGCCGCATCGCGGCAGCGTTCAAGGTCATCCGCACCATCCGGCGCAAGAAGATCTGCGCCTGCTGCGGTCGCATCGTTCAGCCGCCGGCACCGAGCCTGCCGATTCAGCGCGGCATCGCGCACCCAAGCCTGCTTGCCGAGATCTTTGTGGCCAAGTATGCCGATCACCAGCCGCTTTACCGGCAGTCGGAGATCGCTGCACGCGAAAACGTCAAACTGGACCCGGCGAGCATGGGCCGCTGGGTTGGTCAGTGCGAGGCGCTCGTCGATCCGCTGGTGAAAGCGCTGCGCCGCTACGCGATGGGCGGCCTCAAGATCCATGCGGACGACACGCCGATCCCTGTGCTCGCGCCGGGCAACAAGAAGACAAAGACAGGCCGGCTGTGGGTCTATGTGCGTGATGACCGTCGGTCCGGTTCGAAGGAACCAGCCGCCGTCTGGTTTGCGTACTCGCCCAACCGGCAAGGCGTCCATCCCCAGCGCCATCTGACCGGCTTCAGCGGGATCCTGCAGGCAGACGCGTATTCGGGCTTCAACGAGCTGTTCCGGGACGGCTCGATGCGCGAGGCAGCATGCTGGGCGCACGCGAGGAGAAAGCTGTACGACATTCACGTGCGCACGCCGTCTGAAACCACGCAAAAGGCGCTCGACTATATTGGCGAGCTCTACGGCATCGAAGCCAGTATCCGCGGCAAGCCGCCTGCCGAGCGGCTGCGTGTGCGGCAGGAGAAGGCCAAACCGCTGCTTGAAACCTACGGTGCATGGCTCAGGGCAAAGCTCCAGATGCTGTCAACGAAGTCGGATACGGCCAAGGCCATCAACTACTCGCTCAATCAATGGCTCGCGCTGACGCTGTACTGCGACGATGGCACGGTGGAGATAGACAACAACATCGCGGAGAACGCGCTGCGCTGTGTCTCACTGGGACGAAATAATGCGCAGCCGCAAATTATGCGGAGTTTGCATCGTACGGCTCGTCACGAGCGCCAGTGCGACGCGCCTTGCAGGGATCTGTGGCTTGCAGCAAACTGCACATAAAAAAGATGCTTTCCTGTTTGGGTTGTTACCCATTCAGGAGAATCATCATGATCGGCTTGGTTCCTCTTCGACCGCAGCCTCAGGCGTGGTTGTGGCGCAGCGTCCTTTCTCCTTTCGCAGAGCGCTACTGCGAATATCTCGTTGATACCGGCTACGCGGCCGGCACCGTCAACCGCTACGTGAGGTGCGCCGCGCACTTTGCGTATTGGCTTACAACGCACCGTATAGCCGTAGCAAGTGTCGACGATCGACTTGTCTGCAGGTTCGTGAACGACCATTTGCGGCGATGTACCTGCCCAGATCCGATTCCGAGGTGTCGGACAGACGTGAGTGCTGCACTTCGGCATTTGCTGGTCGTGTTGGGCGCGTGCGGTGTCCCTCGGTTTCTGCAGGCAGAACCGGATTCGGTGCAACAGGAGGTGTGTCGCTTTACTGACCACCTCAAGGACGTTTGCGGCCTAGCCGAATGCACGCGATATCAGCGTGGTCGAATCATTCGCGATTTCTTGCGTCAGCGCTTTGGTCGCAAACACATCGACATGGAGCAGCTAACGATTCGGGATATCCGTCGTTTCGTTACGCGCTACCCTGACGGGTGCAATGCTGGAGCCGCTCACGTAGCGGGCGTGACGTTGCGCAGTTATCTGCGATTCAGGACCATGCAATATAACGACCAGGTCGAAGAGCTGATCGCGGCAGTACCGAACGTGGCTGGATGGAGGTTGGCGGCGCTGCCTGAAACGCTTTCGGATGCAGCGATTGAGCAGTTCCTGAACTCCTTCGATCGCGCGACTGCGTCCAGCTTACGTGATTACGCAGTGGCGCGCTGTCTGGCTGATCTTGGGTTGCGGGCTGCGGAAGTCGTGCAAATCCAACTCGACGATTTAAACTGGCGCGAAGGCACGCTGCAAATCCGTCGCACCAAATCGCGACGGGGCTACGTCATTCCGTTGCCCGAGCCAACAGGTCGTGCGATCGCCGACTATATCCGGTTAGCCCGAAGGAAGACGACGACCTCCCGTGCTGTCTTTGTCCGGCATTACGCACCCGCCGACGTTCCGTTGGGAACCGGGCGCGTCCATCAGGCCGTGCATGCCGCATATGTTCGCTGCGGCTGGACTGAACAATCTGGAACCCATCTTCTGAGGCACAGCGTGGCCCGACGGCTGCTTCGTTCCGGCTCGTCGTTGAAGGAAGTGGCTGACGTATTGCACCATCAGAGCATCGACACCACCGCGATCTACACGAAGATCGACCTGCGAAGCCTGGAGGCCGTGGCGCTTCCCTGGCCGGGGAGCAAATCATGAAGCGTCCCGTCAAATCGGCACACACAATGGTATCGCTGGTGGAAACGTATCTCGCAGAGCGACGCTGTCTCGGCTTCGACCTTGCGATCTCGGGGCAGGTGCTGATGAACTTCGCCCGCTTCGCGGATACGGCGCACGATCGCGGTCCGATCACCGAAAGTCTGGCCCTTGCTTGGGCACACTCGACACCGAGCCAAAGGTCCATTACCTGGGCGCGTCGGATCGAGGTAGTGCGCCCCTTCGCGAAGTACCTCAGGCAGTTCTATCCCGATACGGTTGTTCCGCGACGCGACTTGTGCGGGCGGGCCCATCGTCGTCTGGCGCCGCACATCTACACGGAGCAGGAACTCGGCGAACTCCTCACGGCGTCGGCGGCGATGTTACCCGTCGGTTCGATCATACCGCTTACATATGAAGCGCTGTTTGGTTTGATTGCGGCAACCGGCTTGCGTATCTCGGAAGCCATCAATCTCTCTCGAGACGACGTGAATCTTGCTGAGGGCACGCTCACGGTGCGCGAGACGAAGTTTCACAAGTCGCGCCTTATTCCGATGCATCCTACCGTAACTCTGGCCATGAAGCGTTACGCTGCTCGCCGTGCGCTGGTCGTCGCCGCAGAGCCGTGCGATTCGTTCTTTGTGAATCTTGATGGCAGGAAGTTGCAGGCCCGAACGGTGCACTGGGTGTTCGGTCGGCTTCGCGAGCAACTCGCGTGGACTTCTCGGGGTGACCACGCGTTGCCTCGAATCCATGATCTTCGCCACACGTTCGTGTGCCGGTGCATCCTCAAGTGGTATCAGGACGGCGTGAACGTCGACAACCGGATGATTGCGCTGTCGACATATCTGGGGCACGTGAAGCCGAGCGATACCTACTGGTATCTGACTGCGGTTCCCGATCTCATGGAAATCGTGAGCCGGAAATTTGCGTGCTTTGCCGAAGGGGTACGTCATGACTAAAGCCTGCCTAGTTCCTTCCTTCGCGACGCTCCTGCAGGACTTCTTCGTCGAACGGTTGATGCAGCAACGTGCGGTGAGCCCGGAGACGATATCGAGCTACCGCGATTCGTTTCGTCTGTTTCTTCAGTTCGCATCGGATCGCCTTGCCAGGTGCCCAACTGATCTGAAGCTGTCGGACATGGATGCGCCGCTGATCTTGGCGTTTCTGCGGCATCTCGAGGTTGAGCGGCGCAACAGCACGCGGACCCGCAACGTTCGACTCGCAGCGTTGCGCTCGTTCTTGAAGTACGCGGCACACCGTGACGTCGCGTCGTTGGCCGTTATACAGCGCGCACTCTCCGTGCCGATGAAGCGGTGCGATAAACCTATGGTCGGATTCCTGTCACGCGAAGAGATTCAGCAACTGTTGACGGCGCCTGACCCGGACACCTGGTCGGGTCAACGCGACAGGGTTCTGCTGGCAACGATGTATAACACGGGGGCGCGCGTCTCGGAGATGCTGGCACTACGCGTCAGTGATGTCGTGCTGGGTACATCACCCTTCGTTCATATTCTTGGCAAAGGACGCAAGGAACGAACGGTGCCTTTATGGCGATCCACGGCCAGGCTCATCAAGGGGTGGTTGCCGCAGATCCAGGATGCATCAAGTCAGAGGCTCTTTCCAAATCGATCGGGAAACGCGATGACACGCTCCAATGTCGCCGATCGAATGAGAATTGCCGTAACGCGCGCGAAGGACCAATGTCCGCAACTCGCCAAACGGCGTGTTTCTCCGCACCTGGTTCGTCACGCGACTGCCATGCATCTACTTCAATCAGGCGTCGACCTCTCGGTCATCGCCTTGTGGCTGGGACACGAAAGCCCATCGACAACACACTGCTATATGGAAGCCGATCTGACGATGAAGCAGCGAGCGCTGAGCAGGATTCAGCCACCGGAAGTGAAGAACCGTCGCTATCGACCACCGGACCGCATCCTCCAGTTCCTTGAGTCGCTGTAATTATGCGTAGCTCGCCGAACCGCGAATCCCTGCGGATCGCGTCGGCGACTCGCATGGCACTCTTCGACAATGAGTAACTCCGCATAATTTGCAACTGCGCATTATTCCGACAATGCACATAATTGCATTGCAGAAAAAACTTCATGTTCGCCGGCTCTGACAGCGGCGGTGAGCGGGCAGCGGCGATGTACTCGCTGATCGCCACGTGCAAACTCAATGGCGTCGATCCGCGTGCTTACCTGTGCCATGTGCTGACCTGCATCGCCGATCACCCGATCAACCGCGTCGACGAATTGCTGCCCTGGCGCGTTGCCGCACACCTGCAAAATCCGCCCCAACCTGCGGTTCCGACCGGTTGAACAACAGCGGTGGACAGCACGCCCCGATCGCCCGGAACGGCTCACACGCGCTGAGCCAGTAGCCGACTGCACCTGGGACAGCGGTCCGTTACCCGGTAACGCTGAAGGGCTACCGTCGAACCTGGAAGTAGGTATCCCATTCTGCGGAGTCCGGATCGAGCCTGCGCACGATAGCCGCGTCGGCCCGCACTACCAGCCGCTCCAGCATCTCACGCTTCGTTACCGAGTAACGGCGTGCCAGCCGTGCGAGCGCGAGATCGGCTTCAGTGGTCACCCACATATCAAGCCGCCGCTCCCCGTTGCCATCGTTTCCAGCTGTCGCCCGCCTTGCCCGGAAGGCGGCCTGCCGCTCCGCTGTTGTTTGCGCCATCGGTTTCTCCTCGTCGTTGTTACCCGGTAACGATATGTCTGAATTCGTTACCGGGTAACGCAAAATACCCAAAGGAGATAGCATGTCCCGCTTCACATCGCGTCGTCCAGAAAAACCCGAACGGTCCAAGCGAGGCGCTTACGGAACAAAGCCGAGGGATCGAGCAGGTCAATCTCGCGATTACCCAGATGGACAACGTCACGCAGCAGAATGCGGCTTTGGTGGAAGAGGCAGCGGCGGCTTCGCGATCGATGGAAGACCAGGGCGAACAACTGAATCAGGCGGTGGCGTTTTTTCAGGTGAAGGAGGGGGCGGCTGCGGTAGTGGCGGCGCCTGCGGTAGTGGTCACTCCTGCCCGGCGTGAGGCGCCGCGGCGCGAGGTTGCGGTTGCTGTTCCTGCCAGGCGTGTTGTGCGGGCTACTGCTGTGGCGCCGGTTGCTGCGCTTGCTACTGCGGCCGCGGCTGCGGATGACGGGTGGGATAAGTTCTGATCGGAGTTTTTCTGATGACGCGTCGCCTATGGGTGACGCTCAGTTCGGCAGCGAAAGAGACCGCCAAGCACAGTGTAAAAAACCGATGCCTGAAACACAAAAACCGGCGCGTAGCCGGTTTTTGCGTTGAAACAGAATCCTCTTGGTGGGAGGAGGACTATCGAACTAATCGCCGAATCCATTGCCCATAAAGGCGGAATCGATTATATCGCTGCGATATACCCCCAAACATACCCCCGACCGATCTTGCTAGCCCAAGGATTCACCGTTTCATGCGTTCGCAGCGCATCCTCTGCCGAAAAGTACTAGGAGCCTTTGCCACATCGGAAAAATTGTGTTGGCGGCGAGGCTTTCACATCGGACATCAGATTAGATCCAACTTCAACGCGATCCGCCGAAAGCCTTCGTGCTCAAAACGATCTGGCGAACGCGTTTATCGCTTTGGCTTGCCCAAGATGCTGATCGCGCCGTTCCGCAGCGGTTTGGTCGATCACCACAAAGACAGCCCGGTCGCAACGACCGGGCTAAATGCTTGTGTGCCTCCACCCGATCTACGACTTGGCCGCCGTTCCGGCTTGGAATGCATCAAAGGCAGATTTCAGTTCTGCAGCAGCCTCGTCGGAGGTAGCGCGGGCCTTCGACTCGCCAGCGCGAAGCGCCTTCGAAAATCGCTTTTGCTCGGCGACACCCGATAGGAGATTGACAACAACTTCGTCTAATGCGGCGGGCGTTAGCTCGATCATGCCCGTAGACCCGGTGTACAAACGGTCGATCTGCTGCGCACCGAATCCCACCCGCAGATAGTCACACAGGTACTCAGGCCAAATGACTTTCGGGTTAACTCGGATAATCGCGACGTGGGTTTCTCCAATCGCGGCTTTGGGTAAGGTTTCGCCGGTCGTCGTATCGACAGCCGGGCGATATACGCAGCACTTGCCAAGGGTACCGTCGCCGGTAGACGAAACGAGAACGTCACCCGCTTTTATAAGATTCAGGTTCTTCCCTTGCGTATCCGCTTTCTCCGCATACTCGTCGAACAAACTTTTCTCGATGTAGTCACCATCGACCACCAACTCCCCGAACTTGGAAATGTTACTTCCCGCTTTTATGACAAGTGCATATCCATCTTCGGCGTCGACATAGGTGTCCGCGCTCGGGCTAGAGCCACGCGACGTAGGAATCTTGTTCAGCTCCTTGATGGTCATGCCGCCGGCAACTACGATTTCCTTCATCGCGTGCGTAACGCCGGGACGCCAGTATTTCACGTCGAAGCGGGATGCCTTGTCATCGCGCACCTTCCCTGCCGCTATGTCGAATACCGTCCAGTGCTCGCCCTTCCGGGAATGGCCATTTCGGAGCAGATTTTTCCCAACCTGCTCCAGCAGAGTATCGAGATCAAAGTTGCGAGCGATATCGCCTGAACCGTCCATCCCGAAAGTCGCGATGTCGCAAAAGGCGATCGGATATTCGATGCCATCGGCGATCTCCTCCTCTTCCGGGGTCATGCGCTGCAGGTAAAGCACGCTGGAACGGACGTTGATCTTATTCGGGCGGAAAGTCTCGTCTGGCAAATGAACGACCGCAAGCAATTTCGCCTTACTGAGCAGCCACTTCCGAATCGGTGCGGCTGTATCCGTGTTCAACACCCCTTCATCGATAACCGTGCAGATCTCGCCGCCCGGGCGGGTGGACAACACCATCTTCTGCAGAAAAAGGAGTTGGCCTTTAACCGTCTGCACTTCAAACTGGCCCAAATCGGCAGCCGACAGGGCTCCGCTTTCGGACGTACCAAACGGCGGGTTCGTTAAGATGAAATCACAGTCGGGGTTTTTGATGGACCAATTTCCGGCGGAAACGGCAAGGCTGTTCTCCGCCTTAACGTTTGAATGACCGTCGCCAGCGACGATCATGTTCATCTTCGCGGCACATGCCACGCCTTCGTTGGCGTCGGATCCAAAGAACACCTTCTGCTTTATCTTTTTCACAAGTTCGCGGTGTACTGCGGTACTTATCGCGCGGTCTTCCAGCTTTTTATTGAGGATGCGCAAGCTGTCACCCATCAGGTAAACGAGAAAGCCGCCCGTTCCGCACGCCGGATCTAGAACCTTCGGACCATCGCCACCTGACAGAAGAGCATTAACGATCTTTTCCTGTCCAATTATCGCCGACATCAGTCCGACTAGCGGACGCGGCGTGAAGTATTGACCAAGCTTCTTGCCCTTCAGGGTGGCACGAACAAAATATTCAAAAGCTGCGCCCTTTGAGTCGGTCGTGCTGTCCGTAAATGACACTGCCGCAAGTTGCCGAACAAGGTAAGAGAAAGTCTTCGCAACTTTCAGGTGAATCGGATTCGTGAGCACCTCGCCATACGACTTGTGGCTTCGGATCTTGTTGATCATGTCCATGATAGCGCTTTGAACCTGATCGGCCTTTACCTCTGGCAGCGCCGCCAACTCGTGAAACGTAAAGGTGTATGGCAACTCGAAATCTGGCTCGGTGTCCGCTTTCTCCTCAAGGAGCTTCAAAAATAGAAGCTTCGAAAAGTCGTCAAAAACGTGATTCTCGTCCTTTTCGTTTTTGCGAATTGCGTCGTGGCAGCGAGAGAACAGCGCGTTCAGTTGACGCAACGGCAGACTAGGGCGAAACGGAAGCGCAGACGACCCGTCCAACGGACCATCTTCTCCGGGCAACGCAATCCGCACCGCTTCTGGCTCGGCCTTAAAATCCTTCAAAACTGCTTTAAGCTGCGACTTGGAAGGAATTTTGGAAGACAGCTTTCCGTTCCAAAGGATAGGATCTCCGTTCTTCGCGTTGTAAGAACGAATTTCGGTTCCGTTGCACACGACGACGAACGGCACGTCGTAGCCATCGGCGCGCGCATATGTTAGCGCCTGTTTCTTGTCATGATCAGACAGCTTTTTGGCGATTCGCTTTGCTTCAATCAGGAAAGCGGGTTTGCCCTTCGGGTAGGTCTTGTCATTCGGCCACACCAGGATATCAACGTACCCGGCCTCATAGCGCACTGCCGAAGTCGCGGCCGTCTCGAAGTGCAAGTCAGTGGCGATGTCATACCCTCGCCGCTGCAAGTACGGCAGGATGCGCTTTATTACTGTTTCTGTTTCGTTTGCAAGTTTTGACATCTGGGGATCTGCTGAGGTCTGTGGCGTATCAGCATCTGCTCGTCTGTGTCCAGATGCTGCCGGTAGCCGGCAGATTGTAAAGCAAGCCGCAATCGGGTATAGCAAAAAAACCACGTGCACCCGAGACCATCGGGCCGTCACCCTCTTCTGTTCGCCGGCTGTGAGCTTGCTACATCGAGAGATTACCTCCGTCTTGGCAGACGTGACCCACTTCCGAGCCGGTTTGGGCTGTTCCGCCACCTCGTCGAACTGCGCTCGCCGGAAGGTCGTGCCCAAGCGCGGGAGATGCGAGACCGAAAAAAAGCTTTCCGAAAAGAGAGAATCTGTTGAGGGCGCTTTCGCGAGGTCTGTTGACGTCGCGCTCTCAATAGAGCAGAGAAGACTTTGCAAAAGTGCGCGGGGTCGCCGATCGCCGTAGAGATGAGGTGCTCCCGCACGACAAATGAAATTGTTTCCGCACTTACGGGCGCGCGCGTAGCAGGTAACTGTTGGCACGCTTGCGAGTCGCCCTTTCCGCCGCTGTCCAGTATTCGGGCCTTCTTGCCGCCTCGCCCAAAAGTAGCCGCTCCAGGGTCCGGCCGCCGCATTCGGCTGGCAAGCGCTCGGCGGCGATCATCTGTGCCAGGTCCGAGCAGACCCAAACCGAAACGCGCTTGAATCCGGCCGCTCGTAAGCGGGACTTGTATTGTTTCAACCGCTCGGCATTTTTCGATGGCATCGCATTTCCTCTTGAAAGTCGCACGCTTGCATACACCCATTGCATCCGGAGGGTTGCCACGGAAATCTCCGCCATCGGCACTCGTATCATGTCCGAAACAACGAAACAAACCATATGCACCAAGGATTGCGGCGTTTCGCTTGCGGCGGGTGTTTCGAAACACCGTTCTTATTCGAAACGCCGGAATGCACGCGGGTATTGGGTTGTTTCAGCGTTTCGGCAGAAACAGCAAGCTGGCGAACGGAAGAATTAGCCGCGCGTCACATCAGGCCGAAGCGGTCGGACAACGCATCATTCGACATTTGCCCGACATCCTTCGGAAAAGCGTTCGTCGGAGGCAACGATAGATACCGGGTAAAAACGTCCGCAAACTGCTCAAGACGATAGCCCTTCCTCGTTTCGTGCCCAATGCGGATCTGCGCGCTTTTGATGCCATAACTTTCTAATTTTCGTGCCAACTGGCGCGGCGTCATGCAACGCCCCCGATTCCATGTTGCCCACTGCTTCTCCTCGTCGCGGCATAAGCCAACCAGCAAGTCGGCGGAGAAAAGCCTAGCTTTACGCTCTACGGCAAACAGCTCCTGGATGTCACTCAACAATTCGGCACCTGCGCTCGCTGACGGCTCGGCACTGCCCGACAACGCAGTTGCGGCCGCCGCGCCTAGTTCGGCCCATGCGCCGCCCGCGACATGGGCGATCTGAAGCAACGGCTCCCAATTGTCGGCAGCGCGATCGTGCAGCGCTTTCGGCAACAAAGGGCGAGCGCGCCGTACGGCATCCGCGTTGTCATCAGCCCAACGGGCTAATTTTGAACGCAGTGTATCGAACAGTTCTGATTCGGCATGGCGCAGCTTGTCTACGGTCTCGTGAGGTAATCTGCGACGCAATTCAAGCGTAATGGAGCGATCCATCAAAGTGTCGGAAAGATGCCCAATACCGGCGATGGCCTTCGCCCCCCACACAAAAAACTGCTTCGGCGTATGCTCGTCGCCCACGGTGCGGACGACATACGCACTGTCGCGCGTGTGACCGCAGTTCAGCAAGCCGCGCAACTCTTCGTTGTCACGCATGAAGGCGTCCGCCTCGTCGATCATGAGTGTGGGCTTCCACGCTTCAATGGACCGAAACAGCGCTGCAGGCGTGATATTGCTGGCAGCGAGTGAGTTGCGAGATAGTCGCGCCATCACAGACAACATTTGCGATTTGCCGCACCGCTTCTCTGGCGCTGTGATCGCTGCGATGGGCGCGACATCTACGGAATCCATTAGCCAAGTCATGGTGATCCAGAGAGCGGCGGCACGCGCAGTCGCAACGCCGCACACGATAAAGCGCAGCACTGTCGTTGTGATCTCGTCGAGAAGCGCGGCACCGTCTACGGGATCGGCCCATGGCTCTACCTTTGGAAACGGGCCTGAGGCGTCCGCAACGCCTTCGCCACGCGCCGCCGCGACCATTCGGTCGAGTGTCGAAACTTGCACACCCATCCGCCGAGCCTCTGTTTTACGAACGCGGTCGTAGTCCATCGGCCCAAGCGCCGCCAGCCGCTGTGTGGCTTGATCGTCTGATTCACCGTCAGTTACCACGCCCGGAACCGCATTGGCGTTGTTGCGCATGCGCTCCCAGTAACGATCGCCTTGTTGCCTACCGCCGCCGCCGTGCGGCCACTCCGCCATGATGGCGCGAATTTCGTCGTGCGCGAAGCAACGCTTCACGAGCATGGAGTACATAGACATATCCATGCCACTTCCGCTCGTATCGCTCAATCCTGTTGTATCACCCTCCCAGCGGGCTCGTAACACTGGATCAGATTTCAGCAGATCGAAAAAACGGCGCGACGCACCAATTTCCCCAGTTTCAGCATCTCCGCCGGCCGCGACAGGGTATCCGAAGTTCACGCGAGCCATCGGGTTGCGGTGCTCAGTGGCAAGGTTCGTGAGCTCGTCGACAGTAAAGGTCCGCTCTGTCATGCTGATAATGCGACTCATGCTCGGCTCCGGCGGATACCCCTTTTTCAGTTTCGCCGGGTTGGGCCAATTTAGGGTTCCTGGTACACGCATGATTCGGTCGGTGTTAAAGACGCCAGGACCGGCGAACGTCGCACCAATGGCGCGGTTTGCGTCTTCGTATACGTCTTGCTGCTCGGGAAGCGCAACTGGCTGAGCGAGCCGGAAGAACCCTTGCAGGCCGTTGCCTGAATCGATGAGAAACGTAGCGAGCTCACCGAGCACTGCAGCATGCTCGCCGATCAGGTGCGCGCGAGCTGCGCCATATTCGCCAAATCGAGAGATATCAGGATCGCAGTCGACCCAAAGGAAGCGCGCAGCCGTCATATCTGCCTTTTTCGGCTTATGACTGGTTTCTCGCGTATCGTTCGGCAGCCAATAAATATTTCGGCGTTTCGCGTTGTAGAAGCTCACCCAATCGATCAAAGCGGCCATTTCCGCCGGAACAGTGAAGGTACGGGCTTGCGGTGCGCCGCCCTTCTCGTCGATATGAAGGAGCATCAGCCGACCGCCGCCGACCAACGCAAGCTCAACAAACCGGCGAACCGTGGCGTCATCGACGCTAGTTTTTTGATTCGGAGTACATATCATTTTTCATGTTCCGCGATAAGAGATGAGAGCCCCGCCGCCGGCGGGGGCTCTTTCTTACGGTTTTATAGGGTGCCTGAGAAGGCGAAGGCGAACTCTTCCGCCACGCTATCGATCAGTGCGCAAGCCTCGGCGTCTAGGGACCAAATGCCCATTCCGAAATGCATGTTGAAAGCGCAACTGAGACCGCTGCCTGGGTAACGCACCGGAAGGTAACCCGCGATTATCGCGGCGGCGATCACTGCGCCGTGAGACACACCGGCTTCCTGCTTGTTCTGCGCGCACCAATTTCTTGCAAGCCGAGTTAGGCGGGCGGAATTTGCCGCGCTGTTTGCCGCTTCTTGCGGCGTCACCTCGGCGCGGATGAACTGCAGCGATCGGCGGACCTCGTCCTGGAATGCTGCGTCAGTCGCAACAGATTCGAGCGGAGGGGCTGTGAGATGGCCCCACCCCGCACGGCTTAAAGCAGGATACTCGGACGCAACACATATGATCGCCTGTCGTATATCGTCGTCGGCGAGCCGCGTGAGTTCGCGATACGTGGCGTATTCGATGGCGGCCCAAGGTCGACGGCCCTTCTCCGCCCGAGTAGTCGTAGGAAACTCACTCATACCGCCTCCCCGGCTCGGTAATTGAGCGGATCCGCGAACCACGCGTGGACGTCCTCAGCACGCCAGACTGTGCATCGATCGGTCAGCCGAATAGGCTGAGGAGCGCGACCGTCTCTAACACGCTGGCGCCACGTTTCCCTGCCAAACGGAAGAAATGGAGCAATCTGATTAAAGCGCACCAGGCCATTTTTTTGCAGGCTGGCAGGTTGAGCGTTCGTCGTATCGGCGAACGAAGCACGAGCGGATGCTCGTAATGATGGCTTTGTCGTCATAGAAATCCTTAGTCGAGTTGGTTTTGACCGCTCCTTTCTTTTCTGTCTCGACTGTCTACGATGGGATACTGTGACTTCGCCCCGGCGCAATGATAGAGAGCGGAGCAGCTTCTTTCCATCACGCGCCCGGTGTTGTGGCGACGGGGACTATAATATCACAATGAATAGCAATGCATACCAATGTATGTCAGGCATCCTAAGGTGTCTGAAAATTTCGTCAAGTTACGACCGGGCTCGCGTGATTCGCTGCGCACCCGACTAGCTGTAGTGTGCTTTCACGATAGCTTGGTTGCAGCCAACGTTTCTTGCCACGCGGAAAACGTCAGTATGAGAGGCAAAAAATGGACAGGGGGGCCGTCGGATGCCTTCGCACAACGCAATCCGCTCGTACTGGGTGCAAGTCCCAGGATTTTACGAACGCAAGGGATTCGATTCTGCCGTGGAGTTTCTTGAACCCGAGCTTTGCTTTGCTTGCGGAATGAGTTACCCCTACAAGCCCGAGCGTGCTCATATCCACCGGCGCGAAGATGGCGGCCTGGACTCGGTAGCAAACCTCCACATCCTTTGCCATACATGCCATGTCGACTCCGAGTATCTACAGGGCGATGAATATTGGTCCTGGTTTTGGGAGCGAACCGTCTTTGACGTAATAATCAGCACGGCGGTCCGGCGCGGGATCAATGTGGCAGCCATATTGAGAAAGTCGTGGCTGAACCGAAGCGAAGCGACGTGGCGTAACGGTATAGCGGCACCATTTTTTTGGCGCCATGGGTACGCGCGAGAGAACCAAAATTTTTCAATTTTTTCGGAAGTGTCCACGGCATTGCATTGACGCGCCCCGCGTCAACCGTGAGAGGGGGGGGGGCCCCGCCCCTCGTCGCGGTCGCTTATGCTGCGCTCACCTGCAAATTGCCTTCAACCGGGAAGGTAGTGACTGCCGGCCGTGAAAGCCTTTCGCCGGAAGTCGCGTTTATTAAGGTCTGTGCGGCTGTAACCTTCCGATGGATCGCGCACAAGCTACGCCGCCTTGGGTCCACCGATCGGCACGACGTTGGTGTCGTTTCGAAGCGCGTCCAAGTAATCCGCCCACGCCTGCATCATCTTGATACGGTCGACAATAAACTTCGTCCGGTTGTATGCGGTGCCCAGCGAATCAGCTACCTTGTGAGCGAGCTGATGCTCGATTACCTCAGCGGGAAAACGAAGCTGCTCATGCAGGATTGTTCGCGCCATCGCCCGGAAGCCGTGACCGGTGATTTCTGTCTTCGTGTCGAAGCCCATCCGACGCAACGCCGCGTTTACCGCCGCTTCGCTCATCGCCTTTTTGGGATCGCGCCCTGGAAATACATATTCCCGAAGGCCCGTAAGAGCATGCAGTTCGCGAAGAATCGCGACGGCCTGGGTAGCGAGCGGCACAAGGTGTTCGGTCTTCGTTTTGCTAACGGTGTACCGCCATTCGGCACGGTCCAAGTTGAATTCCGACCATTTCGCTTGCCGTAACTCACCGGGCCGCACGAACAGCAACGGGGCAAGTTTGAGCGCGCATTTCACGACGAACGTCCCGGCGAACGCATCAAACGCTCGAAGCATCTCAGCAACTTTAGCCGGTTCGGTAAACGCTGCGAAATGCTCATGTTTGAGAGGCGGCAATGCCCCTCGCAGATCGCCGGAAGGATCGCGCTCCGCCCTTCCGGTCGCAACGGCATAACGAAATACTTGCCCGCAGTTTTGCAATGCCCGATGGGCCGTATCCCGCGCTCCGCGCTCCTCGATGCGGCGTATGACCGTTAGCAGCTCGCGGGCCTTTATGTCAGCGATGGGCCTTCCCCCAAGCCATGGAAAGATGTCCTTCGCGAGGCGAGCCATGACTTTTTCGGCGTGGCTAGCGGCCCAGCCTGTCGAATGCTTTGCGAACCACTCTCGGGCGACCACTTCAAAACTGTTGGCGGCGCGGTCCAAAGTCGCGGCCTTTTGCACTTTGCGCTCGATGCCCGGATCGACGCCATTGCTCAGGAGCTTCCGTGCATCGTCCCGGCGGGCGCGCGCCTCTTTCAGGCTAACTTCCGGGTAAACGCCCAGCGACAACAGTTTTTCTTTGCCGACGACCCTGAACTTAAGCCGCCAGTACTTTTGCCCGGCGGGAGTCACGAGCAGGAACATGCCGCCCCCATCGAACAGCTTAAGTGGCTTGTTCGCTGGCTTCGCATTCTTGACAGTGATATCAGTAAGCGCCATGGGGGTATCGCCTCAAGGGGTAGCATGCATACCCCTGAATATACCCCCACCTACCCCCGGCTGTCACTGTGCAAACTTGGGCAATGCTGGCAACAAAAAACCCCGCGAAGCTAAGCCCGGCGGGGTTTTTCGGTGAAACTTTTGCGCACCTAGGAATCTTTATGGTGGAGAGGAGGAGGATCGAACTCCCGACCTTCGCATTGCGAACGCGACGCTCTCCCAGCTGAGCTACCCCCCCAACGTGCAAACAATTCTAGCACAAGCATTTTCTGTTTTGCCAAGCCCACGAGGTGGCAAAAACCGGCGTCAAAACATCACTTCGATGGCGCGCCGGCCAGCACCCAATCCACCACCGTGCGGATGTCCGCATCGCTCATCGATTGATGCGCCGGCATCGGAATCATGCCCCACACGCCGGAGCCGCCATCCTTCACCTTACGCGCCAATTTTGCTGGCGCTTGCGCATCGCCTTTGTATCTGGCGGCAATCTGCAGGAACGACGGGCCGACCAGTTTGCGGTCCACCGCATGACACCCCATGCAGGCATTCGAGCTGGCAACGATCTGACCGCGCGGCGCATCGGCCGCACGCGCGGAAGATGCAAACGCACCCGTCCACGCGCCAACCGTCAACATCGCGGCAACGAAAGCAACGCCCCGCTTCATGGCGAAGTCGCCTTCGGATTACCCGGATGCACCGAATTCGAATTGGTCACCGGCGCCGGCGGCTGCTGTTCGAGCGGACGCGAACTCACCGACGAATCGGGAATCGCACCCACGGTCGGCTCGTTCGCGTCCGGCTGCGGCGCGGCAACCGGTGCGGTCGCCGCTGCCGCGGCAGCCGCCGCTGCTTCCTGCGGCTGGATGTACTGGAACACCTTCACGACCTGCACCACGCCCGGCACACGGCTCGCGACGTCGGCGCCACGATTGCCTTCGTCCATCGTGACGAGACCCATCAGATACACCGAGCCACGCTCGGCCACGACCTTGAAGTTGTTCGCCGAAATGTTCTTCTCGGCGATCAACGCGGTCTTCACGCGCGTCTCGAGGTAAGTGTCATTCGTGCGCGATGAGAACGAGCTGGCCGGCATGATCGCCAGTTCGTTGACGATTGTGTTGACGTTGTTCAAGCCACGCACGATGCTCTCCGCGCGCTGCTTCGACACGTCACCCGCCACTTCGCCGGTCAGCAGCACGCGGCGATTGAACACCGCCACGTTGACGTGCGCGTTGTCGGGCAGGTTCTGGCTGATCTGCGACAACGCCTTAACCTGCAACTCGCGATCCTCGGTCTGCGCGCCGAGCGTGCGGCGGTCGGTCGCCACCAGCGCGCCGCCGCCCGCCGCGCCGGCAACGGCGAGAAAGCAGCCCTGCAATGTCGCGGACAGTCCCGCCGCGAACCCGACCACCAGCACGGTTCTCACCAGTGTCTTCTTGACGCGGAATACGCTCATCAACTAGCTCTCCTTCGGAATCAGTCTCAGTCTTCGCCCAGCAACATGGCATCGATGCCGTCGCACAGACAATGGATGGTCAGCAAATGCACTTCCTGAATACGCGCAGTGCGGTCGGACGGCACGCAAATGTGGATATCGGTATCGCTCAGTACGTCCTGCATACGGCCGCCGCCCTTGCCGCTCAGCGCGACCACGATCATTTCACGCTCATGCGCGGCTTCGACCGCGGCCAGCACATTGGCGGAGTTGCCGGACGTGGTGATGGCGAGCAGCACATCGCCCGGTTGACCGAGGGCCCACACCTGCTTTGAATAGATCTGCTCGAACGAGTAGTCGTTGGCGATGGCGGTGAGCACGGACGTATCGGTGGTCAGCGCGATCGCCGGCAAACCCGGGCGCTCACGCTCGAAGCGGCCGATCAGTTCGGCCGCGAAATGTTGCGCGTCGGCCGCCGAGCCGCCATTGCCACACGCCAGAATGCGACTGCCGTTGGCGAGCGCGGCGAACATCGTGTCGATCGCAGCGGCGATCGGCATCGACAGGGTTTCGAGGGCTTCGAGTTTGACTGCCGCACTGTCGCGGAAGTGTTGTTGAATGCGTTCGACTGACATCGAGTCTCTATTTCTACCGCGAGTGAACCGCAGTGCGCGGCCGTGTTGTGAAGACGTATTGCAAGATCGTGCGGCTCCGCTGAACCATGCCGGCAATGCAGTGCGAGCGCGCAAAATACATCGCGAAATGCGCTGCTTCCTTACTGCGTCCTATATGCCGGCGTGGTTCACGAGGCCCGCACGCGAGCGCAAGTTTATCGCACTCACGGGCGTCTCCGCGCCCTGCGTCAGACTTCGTCGGCGCGAAATGCATCGCGCAGCCACACGAGCCGGCCCGCTTCGAACGCGATCACGTCGAAACGGCACGCAGGCTCATCATGCGAATGCCTGCTGCGGGTTGCCAGATAATGCCGCGCGGCCCGCACGATGCGCTGCTTCTTCTGCCACCCGATGCTCGCTGCCGCGCCGCCAAAATGCTTCTGTGCACGCGCTCGCACTTCGACGAACACCAGCGCGCCGTCACGCTCGCGCATCACCAGATCGATCTCACCGCCCCGGCACAGCACATTGCGCGCGACGAAACGCAAACGCTGCCGCTGCAAAAATTCCATCGCACGCGCCTCGAAAGCCGCGCCGACGAGTTTGGACCCGACTGCTCTCGAAAAGTTGTGCGGGCTGGCGGGTGGGTTCGCCGCCACGCTACTCGCCGTATTCACCGGCGCGCTTGCCCGTGCTGCCGCAGTAGCACCTGCCCGCGCACTCACCGTGACGTGGCCGCCAGCCGGTTCGCACGCCGCTGCGTGGCACAATGGCGGCCTCGTTCTGTCTGTCTGCGTCTTCTGCCTCATGACTCCTCTCTCCGAACTCGCGCAAGGGCAGCAGTACCCTG
This sequence comes from Paraburkholderia sp. RL17-337-BIB-A, assembly GCF_046025895.1. Lineage (NCBI taxonomy): Bacteria > Pseudomonadati > Pseudomonadota > Betaproteobacteria > Burkholderiales > Burkholderiaceae > Paraburkholderia > Paraburkholderia sp. RL17-337-BIB-A. Next base: position 4,390,462 of record NZ_JARESY010000001.1, read on the forward strand.
CCGCCGCGCTGTATGTGGTGGCCACGCCAATCGGCAACATCGCCGACGTGACGCTGCGCGCGTTGCACGTGCTCGGACTGGTGGACCGGATCGCCGCCGAAGACACGCGCAACACAGGCCAATTGCTCGCGCGCTATGGCATCTCGAAGCCGCTCGTCGCGGTTCATCAACACAACGAGCGGGCTGCGGCGCTGCGCCTGATCGAACATCTGCAAGCGGGCGAACGCGTGGCCTACGTATCCGATGCGGGCACGCCCGGCATCTCGGACCCCGGCGCGAAACTCGTCGACGCGGTGCGCGAAGCCGGTTTTGCAGTCATTCCGCTGCCCGGTGCCAGCGCGCTGGCGACCGCGTTGAGCGCAGCCGGTGACTGGGTCGCGACGTTCTCGTTTCTGGGCTTCCTGCCGCCGAAGGCAAAAGCACGCGCCGCGGCATTGCAGCCGCTCGCGAGCCATCCGCACGCGATGGTGTTCTACGAAGCGCCACACCGGATCGTCGAAACGGTGCAGGCATTGGCCGACGCATTCGGCGGCGAGCGCAAACTGCTAATCGCACGCGAATTGACGAAGTTACATGAAGCGCTGCACCGCGGCACCCTGGCCGAAGGGCCAACGTGGCTCGCCGCCGATCCGAACCGGCAACGCGGTGAATTCGTCCTGGTGGTGGAAGGCGCGCAGCCGGAGGCCGCAGGCGAACACGATCACGACGCGTTGCTGGCCATCCTGCTGGAAGAGTTGACGGTGAGCAGCGCGGCGAAAGTTGCGGCGACTCTCACCGGCGCTTCGCGCAACGCGCTGTATACGCGCGCTTTGGCGCTGAAGAAAGACGAGGAATAAAGCGGGCGAGCGCCGCGCAGGCACTCAGTGCAGCAGCGGCGCATGCGCTCCCTGTACGCCGCCTTGCCACGGGTAGAGGGATGTCAGCCAACTGATTGGGCTCGCAGCGCAAGCTACAAGCCTGTGATCCGATCATGCTGAATCGCGACGCCTGCGCTGCGCCGCACGCGCTAGTCCACGGCGCACTTCATCACGCCGATGTCCGCCGCCGCGGTGATCGGCACCTGCGCCTCCACATATCGCGCATTCTGGCTGCGACCGCAAGGAATGCGCGGCTGCGTCTAGTCACCCTGGATGAGCAAAAAAGGGCCGCGCCATGAAAAACACCCCAACGGCTGGACGGGTGTCCAACTTTTGGGGTGCAGTTCACGATGCGGCCCTTCATCTTTCAGCGAACACGGTATGCGTTGCCTCCGTGCAGCCCGGCGTCGCGCACGCGCCTCAAGCGCGCCCGCGGCCGTTACCTCACTTCTCTACGCTCGAACCCGAGTTCGACGCCAGCGTTTCGTTAAGCTCAGCGCGTGCTTCCTGCGGCGTCAATCCTTCGATTTTGACGCGCGCGGTACCGGCATGGCGCATGTCGAGCGCGCTTGCAGCGGCCATTGAGAGGTCGATCACGCGGCCACGCGCATACGGGCCACGGTCGTTGATGCGCACGATAACCGAGCGCGACGTGGCCGGATTGGTCACGCGCACATACGAGCCGAGCGGCAACGTACGATGCGCCGCAGTCATCGCGTGCATGTCGTAACGCTCGCCGTTGGCGGTGCGGCGGCCGTGGAAGCCTCGGCCGTACCACGAGGCGCGGCCGGTCTGCTCAAAGTCCGAAATACCCGAACCGTCATCAGTGATCGGCTTGGCGTCGGCCAGCGGCGTGCTCCCGGCGGCTGCGTCGGAGGCCGGCGCGCTGCCAAAAGCTTGTGGGCCGAAGGAGCCTGCCTGCACATTCTTCGTACTGAGTGGCGCGTCGCTTGCGGAGATGTTGCTAGCCCCCGGAGGCGTGGCGCAACCGGCCAGCACAAAAAAGGCAAAAAGAGTCCCCAGACCACGGGATAACCGAGTTTTCATAAGACGTGCAATCAAATTGTCGAGCCGCATCACGCGAAAAGTTGAGCGTGTTGCCTGCGACTCCGGCGGCAATGGGCAACCACGCGCCGCGCAGACGAGCGCAGTACGTCAAAGCCCGGACGCGGCTCACCCAGCCGCTACCGCACGGTTAATTTTCACGTCTGGCGCAACCTGTCCCCGGCAGCCTGACCAGACCCCACATGCCGCCATCGAACGTGGCAAACACGTTCTTGCGCGCGGAACTCAGCGCACAGGAACGGCGGCGTAGGCCCCACCCAGCGTCACGGCATTTAAGTCCGTTGCAGGCGCGCGGCGCCTGGCTGGGTAAGACGTGTGCATCGAACGCATCGATACCTGATGGCCGCCCACAACTGCGACAGCCCATACTTGAGTGGCGATCCGCGTGCCCATTTTTGATGGGGACGCATCGCCTTGTGGCATGCACAATTCCTTGTGCATGAAACGCATTATACCTAAAAGAAATTTTTGGGATGGCAAGCGACTGAAAACCTTGATGAATTTTCACGCCTGCTGCAAAAATGGGCGGCCGAAAGCCCGCTGCAGTGGGGCCTCAGCGCCCTCAACGAGCGTCGACGAGACGCCGGTACAATCAACGTTTTTCCAGCGGCGCCCTCAGCCATGAAAGTCACTTTGATCCCCGTCACGCCGTTCCAGCAAAACAGTTCGCTGCTCGTTTGCGAGGCCACTGGACGCGCGGCCGTCGTCGATCCGGGCGGCGACCTGGATGTCATCCAGGGCGAAATCGCGCGCCGGAACGTGACGGTCGAAAAAGTGTTCCTCACGCATGGCCACATCGATCACTGTGCCGGCGCGAAGACGCTCGCCACGCATTACGGCGTGCCGATCGAAGGCCCACATCCCGACGAAAGCTTCTGGCTTGACAAGCTGCCGGATCAAAGCACCCGCTTCGGCTTTCCTGCCGCCGAGGCATTCGAACCGGACCGCTGGCTGCAAGACGGCGAGACCGTGAAGTTCGGCGACGAAACGCTCGAGGTCTATCATTGCCCCGGCCACACGCCGGGGCATGTGGTGTTCTTCAGCCGCGCGCATCGGCTGGCGCTGGTAGGCGATGTGCTGTTCGCCGGTTCGATCGGACGCACGGATTTTCCGCGCGGCAATCACGCCGACCTGGTGCGCGCGATTCGCGAAAAACTCTGGCCGCTCGGCGACGACGTCACCTTCGTTCCCGGCCACGGTCCCACCTCGACGTTCGGCGCCGAGCGTCGCACCAATCCGTATGTCGCCGATGGGGTAGAAGCATGAGCAGCGAAATCTATGTGAGCACCGATGTCGAAGCAGACGGTCCGATCCCCGGTCCGCACTCGATGCTCAGTTTCGCCTCCGCCGCCTACACGGAAGACAAGCAGCTAATCGCCACCTTCTCCGCGAATCTCGAATTGCTCGACGGCGCCAGGCCGCATCCCGTGCAGGAAGCGTGGTGGAAGACGCAGCCCGAAGCATGGGAAGCCTGCCGCAAGGATTTGCGGGATCCGCAAGCCGCGTTGACAGCCTATGTCGAATGGGTCGAGGCATTGCCCGGCAAGCCGGTGTTCGTGGCGATGCCGGCGGGTTTCGACTTCACCTATATGTTCTGGTACATGATGCGGTTTGTCGGCCGCTGCCCGTTTTCGTGGTCGGCGCTCGATATCAAGACGCTGGCCTTCGCACTGACCGGCCTGCCGTACCGCAAGAACATCAAGCCACGCTTTCCGAAGCACTGGTTCGACGAACATCCGCATACGCATGTCGCGCTGGACGACGCGATCGAACAGGGCGCGCTGTTCTGCAACATGCTCAAGGACCTGCGCGCCGTTCAGGCAGCCACGCTGGTGGCCGGTAAAGATAGGGACGGCTCAGGACAAAACACCACTGAGGAACCGGCAAATTAGGTAATCTCCCTCGTCGAAGCCGTTTTACATTGCGTTTCGTTTTCGCGCCCTCTACCATGCGTTGATAAGGCGACGCCAACGGAGGCGCAGTTGACACTCGATACGTTCTCTCAAAAAATCCTGCGCTTGCTGCAGCTGGACGCACGCCGGTCCGTGCAAGAGATTTCCGACCAGGTCGGCCTGTCGAGCACCCCATGCTGGCGCCGTATCAAGGATATGGAGCAATCGGGGGTAATCCAGCGCTACACGGCGTTGCTGGATCGCGAAAAGCTGGGGTTGCATGTCTGCGCACTCGCGCATATCCACCTCACGCGCCACACCGAGGGCGGAGTCGAACAGTTCGAGCAGGAGATCGCCACCTGCCCGGAAGTCACCGAGTGCTACAGCACGACCGGCGAATCCGACTACATCCTCAAGATCGTCGCACCGGACATCAAGGCGTACGATAGCTTTCTGCACGAACGCATCTTCAAGATTCCCGCCGTCGCACAGGTGCGCACGAGCGTGGTGCTGCGCGAAATCAAGTTCGATACGCAATTGCCGCTGTGAGGCTGCGCGCTTTGAGTCCGGATGCTTTAATGCCGGAGTGCCTTGGTGCCTTGATGCCTTGACGCCTTGATGCCTTGACGCCTTGATGCCTTGACGCCTTGATGCCTTGATGCCTTGATGCCTTGATGCCTTGACGCCTTGATGCCTTGATGCCTTGATGCCGGCATGTCTTGAAGCGAGCTGCCTTGATGCTGTGCGGCCTTGCCGAGGTGCCTTGACGCCGAAACGCTGTGACACTGAGAAGCAGTGACGCCCCGCTGCGACGATGTCGAGACTTCGCGACGGTCGACTAACGCATGTCGCCGGTTCGCGTCGCAGGACGTTCGGTCAACCGGCGCTATGCGGTTCCGCTGCCTTCGCGCGAGCGATGCCGCTCCCTGCTTCCATGGCGGAGCCGGATTCGTCCGACAGTGCGTCCAATCCCCGCAGCACACTCAGTTTGCGGGCGCCGAGACGGCGCTTGAGCGCAGCCAGATCGACGCGCGCAAGGCATTGCGCATCGCTTTCGGCAGCGAGCGAGGCCGCCGCCGGCAAGACCACTTCGACATCGAGTCCTACACTCAAGTAGTGAATATTGACCGCGGCGGGCTTCGCGCCACCAGCGGCGAACGCCGCGTCAACTTCGGCAACGATCCGCTCCCGGGTCGGCAGATTGACGGGCGGCCGCGCAACCGCGTCGTTCTCCGGGTCGACGTGGATCAGGGCGTCGAGCACGCGATTGTCGGCCAGCACGCGCAAGCGCGCCGATTCCGCGATGTAGTGCCCTTCCGACACCGAAATCTGCGGGTCGACCAGAATATGCGCATCGACCAGCGCGAAGTCACCCATTTTGCGCGTACGCATTTCATGCACGTCGCGCACGCCGGGCGTCGCAAGCAGCAGCGCGCGCATATCGGCGGAGGCGGCTTCGTCGAGCGCGCGGTCGGATAGATCTTGCAGCGCGTCCCAACCGAACATCCAGCCCATGCGCGCCACCATGAAACCGACGATTGCCGCGGCAATGGGATCGAGCAGGCGCACACCCGCGAGGCTGCCGATAATGCCAAGCGCCACCACCAATGACGAAGCGGCGTCCGAGCGTGCGTGCCATGCGTTCGCAATCAACATTGCCGAGCGCACGCGTTGCGCTTCGCGCAGCATGTAGCGAAACAGGCTCTCTTTGCAAACCAGCACGAGCACCGCGACCGCGAGCGCGCTCATATGAATGGCGGGGATGCTGTGCAGATCGGCGAGACGCGTGCCGGCGCGCCACAACATACCGACGCCAACTACAATCAGCAGCGCCCCTAAAAATAATGAAGCAACCGTTTCATAGCGGCTATGTCCGTAATTATGGTCCGCATCGGGCTTGGCGCCGCTATGCCGATTAGCGATTAGCACGACAAAATCGGAAATCAGATCGGCTAACGAATGGATACCGTCGGCGATCAACGCCTGCGAATGGGCAAACAGGCCGATGACGATTTGCAGCGTCATCAGCACCGTATTGAGCGCAATACTGACAAAGGTACTTTTGCGCGCGACGCGGTGTTTCTCGGCAAACTGGACGGCGGTGGTCGAAGGCATTGCTGAAACGAAGTGAGTAGTTCAATGCCTGCATTCTACCGGGCGCATCTCGATATACGCCGGGTAGACCACAAAAAATCCTTTTAAATCATCTGCTTATCGAAACAAAAAGCATTCGCATTCCAGTTTCATGGAGCGCGTGCGGCAAAGCGTCACCACAATTTGTATAGACAATAAAAAACCGCGCCCTGGAACGGTACGCGGTTTTTTCTGACACCAGCGGGCGCTATCAGCGCCCCTGATTGCCCCTATTGGTATTACTTCTGGATCAGAAACTTCTCGCGATCCAGACCTGCGATCCAGCGCGGCGGCTTGCCGCGGCCCGACCACGTGCTGCCGCTATCCGGGTCACGATACTTCGGCGCGACGCCTGCACGCGGACGACCAGCCTTAGCAGCTTTGGCGCCACGGCCACCGCCGAGTTCAGTCAGCGAAATGCCGTAATCGGCCATTTTCTGCTTGATCTCATTCAACACTTCTGCGTATTCGCGCGACTTTGCTTCTTCGATCTGCTTTTCGAGCTTCTCGCGCTGGGCGAGTAGTTCCTTGTAGGACGACATAGGTTCCCTTTGTGGTTTGGATAAATGACTGCGGGTCTTAAGCCAGCTTGCCCTTTGAAGGTGTTCATGCCTCGGAATTTGATGGCGAGATTAACACAAAATAGAAAGACTACAAAAGCGCTCTCGTAAAATTAATCTCAATTCGTTTCAAAAAATTTCAGGCAGGTACGATGTTACGCCGAACCCCTTTCAACGCCTATTTCGTATTTTGCTGAAAAACGTGGTCGCGGATCAGTAATTATGAGATTAACTATCAAAAAATGAAATTTAAGATAGAAAGCTGGCACCAACATCTCATCCCATGAAAGCTTCAAGATGAAACCTCGGCGGCTATTAGGACACCTGCACTGCATTGTTATTGCGGCATGAGTGTTTTCCCGAAACAGCAATCCAAACTTAATTAGTGTGGCGCTGGAGGCAATCCTCGAGCGTTTCACGCAAGGTTTCGGTATTGAGTTTGGCGTCATCAAAGGCAAAACGGGTGCGCGCGCCGTCCACCTTCAGATCGGCACCATATCGATCGACGCCGAGCAATTCGAGTCTTCTGGTGCTGGAGGAATGTGCGGCGAAGTGTTCAATCAGTGCGTTTTCTTCTTCGACGCCGAGTGACGGCAATGGATCGAGTTCGGCGCCCGCGAGCCAGCCCATCGCGCCGAAGCCGCCGATGTAGCGCAGCCGTTCGAGTCTCATCGTCCAGAAGGTGAAATCGCCGAGCACCAGGTATCGTTCCGCGTCCGGGTGATAGCGCAGATAGCGCTGCACGAGGCCGGGGCTCGAATCGACCTGTTCGAAGATGCCGAGCAAGGTAACGCGCTGGCCGCTCAATACGTCGCCATCCGGTGCGTCCACCACGAGAAAGCCGGCGCGCTGGTCGGCATGCAGGTTGTGCGTATGCTCGGCGAGCCGGCTCACGAGGATCGTCGGGCGGTGCTGCGGGTCCGGTGCAAACGGCAGCACCGAAGGATAAGGAAAACCTTCCGGCTGACGCGCGTGGGTTGCGAGCGTACCGGTAGCGGCACTATGCAGCAGATGCAGCGGAGCGTGAGCGGGAATGTTCAAGTGCGCGTTCCTCGATGGATGAGCTGCGGATGCCGGGCTGCAAATTGGTAATACAAACACCTAATCTTACTGTGTCAAATAACTAGTTGCGCAGTCTATTGCTGTATAGGAAGAGTGCCATCGTTGCATGAGCCGTAGTCCGAGCAGGATACGCAACGTGGTAATGGAATCAGGAACGTGACGTTGTGCGCGCTGGACTGCCCCGGGGGATGTAATCTGGGGGAAGGGCAGGCAGCGCGCGTTCGGAGAAGTTTTTTTTATCGCGTCCATCTGATCGCATCCTCAGGCGCTGAGCCATGAGAAATCCGTATGCCGCGATACTCAGCGTGGCGTGGTGGTGAAAGCCACGCCAACCTCGTCCTTCATAATGACCGAGCCCGAACTCCTGTTTCAGGTCCTGATAGTCGCGCTCGATGCGCCAGCGCATTTTGGTCACAAATACGATCTGTTCAAGTGTCGCCTCTTGCGGGGCGGTAGAGAGAAAGTATTTGAGCGGCTCCGTATCGCCATCAGGCCATTCAATGAGCAGCCACTCTTCGTCGCGCACAGTACTTCGCTCATCGTCGCGATGTGCGGGACGAACCCGTACGGCGGCAAAGCGTGAGCAAAGTACCGCGTTGCTGCCTTCGCGCCAGGTCACGGTTTGCCAGGTGTTCACGGGTAATTGCATGGCCAGTTCCTTCACCGCGAGCGGTTCATGGCCGGGCGCACGGCGCAACAATGTCGGTGGCTTGCCGCGCCCGCTCCAGGGCTTGGGCGGAAGTGGCGCCGTACCGGGTGCCCATACAGAGGTGCCCGGCCGGATCCCTACCGCGTACAACAAACCCAGTTCGGTTACGCCATCCCGGAAAGCAGTTTCGTCGCCGTACCCAGCATCGGCCAGCACGATGCCCGGTGCAACGCCGGATGCTATAGCCTCGCGAAGTTGGACCAGCGCAATCTGCGGCTTGGTCTCGAAAGCCAGATCGTCGGGAATGCCGGCACGACGGGCACGTTCCCGGTCGTCAATCCATTCCTTGGGGACATACAACTGCCAGGCAATCGGCAGGCTGCCGCGTTGCGTCGCGATCGACAGGCTCACGGCGACCTGACAGTTGTCCTGTTTCCCAAGCTGTCCGCAATACTGACGCGCCACCCCGACCGAATGACGCCCCTTCTTTGGAAAACCTGTGTCGTCAATAATCCAGTAGTAGCCGGTTTCTTCAGAAGCGTGAGCGCCTAATGCGGGCATCACCCAATCGCGTACCCGCTGCAAGAGTGCCCGGTCAGACCATTCTGCCTTGGCCACAAAGTGGTGGAGGGACTGGTGCTTCGCACTCGCGTGAAGTGGGTCAATATGCGCGGCCATCGGCTCGACGCTCTTGCGTGACAACGGCAACACCAGGCCCGAACAGTAGCCCTTGAGCCCGGCATGGCGATCGGCGTGCCCTAACGCCTGCGTCAGATGGTTCAGATAGGCATCAAATTCATCGACATTCTCTGTCATCGCGATCGCCCGAAGTCTGTATTATTCAATACTACCAGGTATCGATTCGGCGTAAATACTTTTTGACACAGTAAGACTAACAGGCTGCGGAAATACCCGAAGCAATCACGAGCGGCTTTCCTCCCGAAGGGGAAGCCGGAGTCGTTTTTGCACCATCCGGGAATTGATTGGCCGATCCCGTCTCTGGTGGCTAGTCGGTGCCGTTTTTAGCCCCGATTTAGCTTATTGCGCCTCCTGCGCACGGATTTGTCCCAAGGTGCGCATACGAACCAGGTTGTACGCCGCCATCGTCAGCACAAACATCTGATCCACTTTCTTCAGGCCGCGCACCATCACCTGACGCATGCCCCCAACGGTCTTGGCCCAGCCGAATCCCTGCTCGATCAGTTTGCGCTTTTGCTGCGAGATGGCGTAGCCCACACTTTGCGCAATCGCCTCCGGCACCGCCGAATGGCGTCCCGACTTGTTCTGCGTCACATGCGGCGTGACCTTCATGTCCACACAGGCTTGCACGAAGTCCTGGGCATCGTAACCCTTGTCAGCTCCGAGCGTGATCTCACGCGCCGGGTCATCGAGCGCCTGTCTGGCATCGTTAATCATGACCCGCGCAGCTTCGCGCTCGGCATAACCATCAGCGATCGTCACCACGGCGTTGGCCACCAGACCGTGGCGGTTGTCGCTCAAGGTATGGCCCATGTAGCGCAATTCACTGGCCGTGCCGCCTTTACGATAGAGTCGCGCATCAACATCGGTCTTCGACTCATGGGTGTCGTTGCTGCGCTTCTCGCCTTTGAAGTTGCCCCCATCGCCATTGGCTTGGTCGTCATCGTCACGGCGCACAAAGCTCTTATGGCCGGCCCAGGCCTGGATCAGCGTACCGTCAACGCTGAAGTGTTCGCCTGATAGCCAGGCCTTCTGCTGTGCAATGGCCAGCACCTCATTGAAGAACTCGATGACCGCGTCATGTTTAATCAGTCGTTCCCGGTTCTTGGTGAACACGGTCGGCACCCATACGCTATCGTCCATCGACAGCCCAATGAACCAGCGAAACAGCAGGTTATATTGGACCTGCTCCATCAACTGTCGCTCGGAGCGCACGCTGTAGAGCACTTGCAACAGCATCGCCCGCAGCAGTTTCTCCGGCGCAATGCTGGGCCGCCCGCCCTTGATGTCGGCCTCATACATGCGGGCAAACAACGGCTCCATCTTCGCCAGCGCAGCATTGGCCATCTTGCGAATCGCGCGCAGCGGGTGACTCGCGGGAACAAAGTCTTCCAGCTTGTGCATCGTGAACAGGCTCTCGGTGAAGGTATCGGCGCCGCGCATCATCTCTCAGGGTTAGGGCTTCATCACAATAACGTTTCAGTCGTCTCATCCGCTGACTCATCGGCGTCGGTATTTCCGCAGCCTGCTAAGGCAAGAGAGGCCACAGACCCGCGGTTGAATCAGCAACACCCCGGCGACAGTGCAGCGCACTGCCGCTGAGCCGCCCCGCCTCTTTCGCGTGCAGCCGAACAATCGTAAGCGTTGGACCAATTCGCGCCAAGCATAAGACAGCGTGCTTCGTTAGAATCAGCAATTCCGCTTTCAACGCGCTTTCTCCCGCGTTCTCTCTCCCACGAGATTTCAGTGTCCGATCGTTCTTCCGAATTCGCCACCCTCCCCGCTGCTCATCGCGATCTCTCCAGCACCGCACGGCAGCGTGCCCGCATCGCCACGATGGCGGTGTTCTTCATCGCCGGCATGATGTACGCGTCGTGGGGAGTGCACGTGCCGACCGTGCGCGACCGCTTCCACCTGAATGCGGCGATGCTGTCATTCGCGCTGCTGGCCGTGGCCGGTGGCTCGATCGGCGCCATGGCGGCGAATGCTTCGTGGATTGCGCGGGTCGGCACGCGCCGCGCCTGTCTGACAGGCGGTCTGGTCATGGCGGTGTGTGCGGCGCTGATCCTGATCGTGCCGGCTTACTGGATGCTGCTGATCGTATTGGCCGTCTTCGGCGCGGGCATGGCTACGCTCGACGTCGCGATGAACGCGGAAGCCAGCGCTGTCGAGAAAGCGCTCGGCAAGCCGATCATGTCGTCACTGCACGGCATGTTCAGCGTCGGCGGCATGTTCGGCGCGGCGGTGGGCGGCGCCTTGCTGGCGCGCGGCATGGCGCCGGCGCTGCATCTCGCCTTGGCTGGGGCAGTCAGCGCGCTGGTGCTGATCGCGGCCTGTCCTTCCGTGCTGCCCCACGTGCCGCATGCCGATCATCCTGACGCGGCCACGCCACGCGCCAACCGCTGGCGCTCGCCTGCCTTGTGGGCGCTCGGCGCGATGGCACTTGTCGCGCTGATCGCCGAAGGCGCGATGTACGACTGGGCCACCGTCTATATGCGCGACGTCGTGCTGTCCACGCCTGCCCTCGCGAGCGCGGCCTACGCGGCGTTTTCGGCCGGCATGGCAGCGGCACGTTTTGCCGGCGACGCCGTGCGTGCCCGTTTCGGCGCACCGCAACTGGTGATGGCAAGCGCATCGCTTGCCTGCGCGGGCATGGTCGGCGCACTGCTGCTGCCGCATCCGGTCGCCGCGCTGCTTGGCTTCACGCTCATGGGTCTCGGGCTCGCGAACATGATGCCCGTGCTGTTCGCGGCAGCGGCGAGCGTCAAGGGTATTCACGCGGCCGAAGGGCTCGCGCATGTCGCCGGGCTGGCGTACTTTGGGCTGCTGCTTGGGCCGGTGATCATCGGCGCGGTGACGCAGGTGACCAGTTTGCCGATCGGCTTGTCCGTGGTGGCCGTGTGCGCGGCGCTGATCGCGATCGCGGGTCCGAAGGTGCTGCGGCGTTTGAAGATCTGACGCAGACGCACGCTGCTGTATCGGCGGGCGCCCTGCCATACGAAAACCCGCAACCTTACGTTACGTTACGCGAGGTCTGCACGCTGATGTGCTCCTCGGCACATCGGCGGGATCAAGCCTTTGACTACATCGGGCGATCACGCATAACCCATTGATTAGTAATAATTTATTCGACGGATTGGCCATGCAAACACAAATGGCATAGGCCTTGCAGTTAGCTCCTCAGCAATTTCTAAATTACGGGGGAGCGGACCATGAATCGCAATTTCAAACTGTCGGCAATCGCCATGTGCGTGTCGTCGATGATCTTACTGACCGGATGCGGCAGCACGTTGACCAGGCCTGGTCTCGGTAGCGGTGGGGGCGGCGGCACTCCGACGCCTACCCCAACGCCGACTCCGACTCCGACTCCGACTCCGACTCCGACGCCGACTCCGACGCCAACTCCAACTCCGACACCCACGCCAACCAGCGCGAATCCGATCGGTGTGGTCGTCCAAAACACCGGCAATGTGATCACCGCAACCGGCCAAACGGTCTCCGCGGTCGGCAGCCAGATCGGTCTCACGCCGATCCCCGGCGCGAACCCGGCCACTACTACTGCGCTCGGCAACGTCGTCTCGAACCTCGGCGCCCGCGTCACTGCAGTCGGTACGGGTGTCGCGAACGGCCTCGGCCAGCTCGGCAATTCCAAAGATCCGCTTGGCACGACGCTGGCGAGCAGCGACAACCTGATTTATGACGCAGGCCAAGCCATCAACAGCGCCAGCCAACTGGTGATGAGTCTCGGCAGCGGCCCCACCGCGCCCCTCAGTCCGCTGACCACGCCGCTCGGCAGCGCAGTCTCGACGGTCGGCAATGCAGTCAGCGGCCTTGGCACGCAACTAAGCTCGCAGCTGACGAACGGCACCATCCAGCAAGTCACGCAAACTGTCAGCACCTCGATCACGCCGATCACAAGCACGCTCGCCCAAACGACCCAAACCGTCGGCGACACGACCGGTCTCGGCGCACCGCTGAACGGTCTGCTGTCCACCATCGGTCATGGCCTCGACAGCGCGGGCAGCCAGGTCGGCAGCGCGACCGGCAATCCGATCGGCCAGAACCTCGGCAATGTCGTGACCAAGCTCGGCGACACCGTCACCTCCGCCGGCGGCCTGCTGACTGCGGGCGGTTCGAGCAGCGGCAACCCGCTCGACGGGCTCACGGGCATCCTGAATCCGGGCGGGAACGGCGGCACTGCGGGCACTCCGCTGGGCGGCACTCCGCTGGGCGGCACTCCGCTCGCGCCGTTGACCGGCATTCTCACCGCCTTGCCCAGCACCTTGAGCGGCGGCCTGACCGGCGGCAGCGGCTCGGGCAGTCGGCTTGCGCCATTGACTAGCATCCTCGGCACCGTGACCGGCAGTCTTGGCGGTATCGGCGGCGGAAGCAGTTCGGACAGCCCACTTGCACCACTCTCCGGCGTCCTCGGCACGGTGACCGGCGGTCTTGGCGGCATCGGCGGCAGCAGCAGTTCGGGCAGCCCGCTTGCATCACTCTCCGGCGTCCTCAGCACCGTGACCGGCGGCCTCGGCGGAATCAGCGGCGGCGGCAGCAGTTCGGGCAGCCCGCTTGCACCACTCACCGGCGTCCTCAGCACGGTGACCGGCAGCCTCGGCGGTATCGGCGGCGGCGGTAGCAGCTCGGGCAGCCCGCTTGCACCGCTGACAGGCGTGGTGAGTTCGGTCACCGGCGCATTGAGCGGCGCAACCGGCAGCAGCGGCAACCCGCTTGCACCGGTGACGACGATGGTGTCGTCGCTGACAGGCGCACTCGGCTCGGCTGCGGGTTCGGGTAGCGCCGGTGGTGCCAGCAACCCGCTGGCGCCAATCACCGGCCTGCTGGGCACAGTCACCGGCGCATTGACCGGTACGGCGACCTCGGCAGGCGGCTCGACAGGCGGCGGCCTGCTCGGCGGCCTAGGCGGTCTGGCGGCAAAGAAGTGACGAAGACGAATAACGACAGCAAATAACAGCGCGGCAAACAAGCGCCGAAGGGAGTGGCGAGCCGGGTCAACCGGCTCGCCGTTTATTTATCGCCGCAACGAGAGACGGGATCGAAAGCGCCCGCGCATCGATCGGCTTATTAAAGTTCGTGATACGTGACGTAATTACGCGAGAAGTCGTTACGCTGAAGAAAATTCGTGTACGTCATCGTTACCGATGCATCGAGTCCCTCCACGTAATGCCACCAGCCGATCGGCAGAAACAGCAATTCACCGGCTGCGAGCGTGCATTCGATCAAATGCGCATCGCGCATCGACGGGAACCGTTCGTAGTCGATCGCACTGCCATCCACCTGCGAAAAGCAATGCAGATAGTTCGCCATATGAGGCGTATCGGACAAGGGCACCATCTTGATCTGCTTGCGGCCGATTACCTGCGCCATGAAGTTATTGGTCAGATCATGGTGAAACGGCGTCTTCGTTCCAGCCGGCCCCATCCAGAAAAAGCCGGTATCGGGCGATCCGGCGTCAAGATATTCGCCAATGGTCGGCACATCGGGCCATAACGCGGCGAGTGCCGCGCGATTGTGCGAGGTGTTATTAGCGGTCATGTAGAAATCGTTTGTCGGGCCGCTGCGCTCGACGAGATCGACATAATCGGCAAAGCGCATCATCCGTTTGAGCTTCGGCTGATTGATTTCATAATTCGCATCCGACTCGCGGCCGAACTGCACTTCGACCTCGCAATCGCCGCAACGCTCGCGAAAGTAATCGAAACACCACTGCGTGCGTGCCGGCCAGAAATCGAAAGCGCCGGTGATGATGACCGGCCGGTTCTGAAAGTAGTACTGCTCAAAGAACTCGTCGCGCGATAGACGCTCGCGCCTTTCGATCGCGCCGCTTTGCGCGCGCATGCGATTGAGCGTGCCGTACACCGACAATATCCACTCGCGCTTGCGCAAACGATTGCGCAAGCGCGCTGCTCCCTCAAAGTAAGGACTCGCGAGCGCTGCCTCGATTTCGCGCACGGCCTCGGCAGGGTCGAAACCGTGTCCGACCAGCGCACCATGCACTGCGGGCGGCGGTGCGTCGAGCAACAGATTCTCGGCAATCCAGCGGCGCCAGCCGTTATCGATCGAACGGATCACAGTGGTCACGGCGTTCTCCAAACGAAGTTCTCAAACCCGCTAGCCTCGCACGCAGATGCCCAAAAGAAAAGGCACGCGAGCCTTGCGGCGCGCGTGCCTTTTAACTGCTTGACCGAAGACAAACAAAGCTGTCTTCGGTCATGCGGTTTTTACATCTTCACTACGTCGAGCAGCGTCTTCTTGCCGCCCTTATAGTTGTACAGCGAGATCACGCCGTGCTGAAGGTCGCCCTTCGAGTCGAACGTGGTTTCGCCGATCACACCCTTGTAGTCGGTCGCCGGCATGGCTGCCAGGATCTTCGCCGGATCGGTCGAGTTCGAACGCTTCATAGCGTCGACGATGATGTACACAGCGTCATACGTGAACGGAGCGTAGATCTGGATCGGCTGACCGAAACGCTTCTGATACTTGGCGAGGAACGCCGGGCCGCCAGCCATCTTCTCGAGCGCCATACCGGCTTCCGAGCAGACGATGTTGTCGGTTGCGTCGCCAGCCAGGTCGGACAGCTTATCCGTACACACGCCGTCGCCAGCCAGCACCTTCGCGCGCAGGCCAAGTTGCTTGGCTTGCTTGGCGAACGGGCCGCCGGTGGCGTCCATGCCGCCGTACATGATCGCGTCCGGGTTTTCGCCCTTGATCTTCGTCAGAATCGCGCGGAAGTCGACAGCCTTGTCGTTCGTCGCGTCATGCGACATCACGTTCAGGCCCAGCGACTTGGCGGTCTTTTCGAATTCGTTGGCAAGGCCCTGGCCGTATGCGGTCGAGTCGTCGACGATCGCGACGCTCTTCATCTTCATGGTCTTGGCTGCGTAGTTAGCCAGTGCCGGACCTTGTTGCGCATCGGTTGCCACGACACGGTACGTCGTCTTGAAACCTTGTTGCGTGTACGCCGGGTTCGTTGCCGACGGCGAGATCTGCACGATGCCAGCATCGCTATAGATCTTCGAAGCCGGGATCGAAGTGCCCGAGTTCAAGTGGCCGACCACGGCGACAACCTTGTCGTCGACCAGCTTCTGCGCGACTTGAGTTGCCGTGCGCGGGTCAGCTGCATCGTCTTGTGCGTCGAGTTGCAGCGTGATTTTCTGGCCGCCGATCGTCAGGCCCTTGGCATTGATTTCCTCAACCGCCAGACGCGCGCCGTTTTCGTTGTCTTTACCCAGGTGAGCAATACCGCCAGTCAGCGGTGCCACGTGACCGATCTTGACGACCGTGTCGGCTGCCGCCGAAGTTGCCAACGTTGCGAACAGCATCGCCGCAGCGCTGATCGGCAACAACTTTTGAATCTTGATGTTCATGTAAGTCTCCAGTTTCGGTCCCAAAAACAACGTAATCGCCCTGTGCCCCCGCTTCCCTACACGTGTCGCTCAGTCCCGTGGACGACCACGCCGGTTGCATCGTTCATGCACTTGGCCAGCACGTTCGCCAACCTGTTTGTGGCAGGCGGTAAACCGTACTTGCGCGCAAGTGTAGGCCATCAAATTAAATTGTGGGACTTTTTTGAGGAAGTGGGATGAACACTAATAGCGTTTATCCAACAGCGTCCGATTCCGGCTGGACAGAGAGGCTGGAAAACGCCATCCCATGCGGGTTTCCGCCAGGTAGGCGTTTCATCTGACAGCACCGGCCTAAAGCTTTTAGCGTGTTAAACCGTTAATGGTTCGAATAGACTTTGGATTTAAAAACAGCGCGATCCCGGATCGCTGCGAGGCGCGCCTGAGCCGCGCTGAATCAACCTTTGATCGCGGCGATCCTTGCAACCACAGCATGCCATTCCTGATCGAGTTGCCCGACCAGTTCCGCCGCGCCGAGGCCTTCGCGACGCGCGCGGCCAAGCGGTGCGCCCTGGCCGGACCAGAGAGACAGATAGTCGCCGTTATTCGCGCGGCTTGCGGTTTGGCGCAGTTCCTGAGTCAACGCGTTTTGCACCGGATAAGGCGCGACCTTGTGCGCCGACTCGCTCAAATGCTGCATCAACGGATTGCGTATGCCGCGCGCATGACGGCCGGTGATCGCGCGTGTTACGGACGTCGACGTGTCGGACATCGCACGTACGCGGGTTTTCCATGCCTGCGGTATCGCACTCTCGAAACAGGTGAGGAACGCGGTGCCCATCATGGCGGCTTGCGCGCCGAGCGCGAGCGCGGCGACGATGCCGCGCCCGTCCATGATGCCGCCGGCGGCCAGCACCGGCAGACCGGTCGCATCGACGAGTTGCGGCACGAGCGCCATGGTGCCGACCAACGCGTCCTCGAATGCGCCGATGAAGGTGCCGCGATGCGCGCCCGCCTCCGCGCCTTGCGCGGCGATTGCGTCGGCACCCGCATCGCGCCACGCGGCACCCTCGGCGACATGCGTCGCGGTGCCTATTACATACAGGCCGTTCGCATGCAGACGGGCGATGTCTTCGACAGCGAGCAGTCCGAACGTGAAGCTCGCCACCGGCACGCGCAATTCGATCAGCGTTTCCAGTTGCGCGCGAAAATCCGGCGCATAGCGTTCGAGCAGCTGCCCGGGCGGCAAACCGAGCTCGGCGCGCAATGGATCGATTGCTTCGAGCGCGTGGCGCACGGTGGCTTCGTCCGGCGCGGCCGGCTCGAGTACAAACAGGTTCACGCCGAAGGGGCGATCCGTCAGCGCGCGAATCGCCGCGACTTCACTCGCGATCTTCTCGGGCGATAGCGCGGCGGCGGCCAGAAAGCCGAGACCGCCGGCGTTCGATACCGCGGCGACCATCGCCGGCGTCGTCGCGCCGCCGGCCATCGGCGCCTGCACGACCGGCACCCGCAACTCGAAGCGCGCCGCGAACGGCGTCACAAAACTGCCTTCACTCATGATCGATTCTCCTTCCGACAATGCGCTCGCAGCATCGGCGAGCCGAGACTCTGGACTGTATCGAGCCTGGCGCGCGCGGAGAAATGAATTATCGAGAATGTTTCAATCGCCTTACGAGATTGTTGCTGCGCGACGAGCTTCGTCAGGCCTCGCGTGACCCCGCTGCAAGGCGCTTCTTTTGGTGGCACACTGACCGCCCGCTTCAGGCATTCGGCCCTCTGGCATTCATTCAGACCGACCCCGCGTATCAACTCACTCGTAAATGGAGAGCAACATGAGCACGACTTCCCGCTGGATCGACATTCCCGCCGGCAACGACAGCTTCGGCGGCTATCTGGCGCTGCCCAAAGGCGGCAAGGGACCGGCCGTCATCATCATTCAGGAAATCTTCGGCGTGAACAGCCATATCCGTTCGGTCGCGGATCAGTACGCGCAAGACGGCTACGTCGCGCTCGCACCGGACGTGTTCTGGCGCGTGCAGCCGCGCGTCGAATTGACGTATGACGGCGCGGACCGCGAAAAGGGGATCGAGTTGATGCAAAAAACCAATGTCGATCAGGCGGTGACCGATATCGGCGCTGCCGCCGCGGCGTTGCGCGCGCTGCCGGAAGTGACCGGCAAAGTTGCGGCGATCGGCTTCTGCTTCGGCGGCCGACTCGCGTATCTGGCTGCCGCGCAAGGCACGCTCGACGGCGCGGTTGCCTATTACGGCGGCGGCATTCAGAACCAGCTCGATGAAGCCGCGAAGATCAAAGTGCCGATGCAATTCCACTACGGCGAACTCGACGCGCACATCCCGCTGTCGGCTGTCGGCCAGATTCAGGAACGCTTCGCCGGCCGCACCGATGCGGAATTCAACATCTATCCGAATGCAGATCACGGCTTCAACTGCTCGGACCGCGCGTCGTATAACCAGCACGCCTCGGCGCTCGCGCATGGGCGCACGCTGACCTTCCTCGGTGAACGGCTGTAATTCGCGGTTGTGATTGGCGGTTGTGATTGGCGGTTGTGATTCGCGGCTGCGATGCGCGGCTGTGGTACGCGGCTGCGATGCACGGCTGTGATACGCGCTTATAAACAACGCGTGTCACTCGCGCCGATAACTCGCAGCTTTAATCGGCGCCTGTCACTCGCGCCCATGGCTCGCAACTTCAACCGGCGCCTGCCACTCGCGTCCAGCGCTCGCAACTTCACCCGGCGCCTGCCACTCGCGTCCAGCGCTCGCAACTTCAACCGACGCCTGCCGCTCGCGCCTACAGCTCACAGCTTCAATCGGCGCCTGTAACTCGCACCAGTACTGGGTTACTCTCTCAAAGACGGCGCGCCATCGGCGCGTCGTCTTCTTCCATGCTTATCGATGATCCGGGGACGACGGGACGTCCGGCAAAGCCGTTCGTCATTCGCATTGGCAACCGGCAACTCCAACACTCGATAGAGAGGGCCCATCCGTCGTGCAATCAGACTATCTCGCCCATGACGCCATCGGCCTCGCCGAACTGGTCCGAAGCCGCGAAGCGAGCGCGCGCGAGTTGCTGGATATCGCGATCTCCCGCACCGAGGCCGTCAATCCCGCCATCAACGCGATCGTCCTGAAGGACTACGACGCAGCGCGTCAGCGTGCCTCGCTCGACGATGCGAACAGAGCGAATGGCGCAAACCATACGGACGGTGAAAGCGCGCAAGCCGCACTCGCGGGCGTGCCCTATCTGATCAAGGATCTGGGCGCAGCGGTCGCCGGGCTGCGCATGGCGATGGGCAGCCGCCACTATCGGCATTTCATTCCCACCCAGGACGCACCGGTCGTCGCACTCGCGAAAGCGGCGGGCCTCAACATCTTCGCCAAGACCAGTACCTCCGAACTCGGTCAGATGCCTTATACGGAGCCCGAACTGTTCGGCGCGTGCCGTAACCCGTGGAATCTCGACCACACGCCTGGCGGTTCCAGCGGCGGCGCGGCGGCGGCGGTCGCCGCGGGTATCGTGCCGCTCGCGCATGCATCGGATGGCGGCGGCTCGATCCGCATTCCCGCTTCATGTTGCGGGTTGTTTGGCCTCAAACCTTCCCGCGGACGTGTGCCGCGCGCAACGCCGACCGCCGCGGTCGGTGAGCTCGGCATCGATCACGCAATATCGCGCAGCGTGCGCGACAGCGCGTTGCTGCTCGATCTGCTGGCTGGCAACGCGGACCGACCGCTCGGCGCGCCGGGCACCTTCCTCGGCGCAAGCCGCGAGCCATGCAAGCCGCTGAACATTGCCTACGTCACCGATTCGATGCTGGCGCCCTCGCTCTCCGCCGACTCGCGCGCCGCGCTCGAAGACGCCGCGCAACTCGCCAGCTCGCTAGGCCATAACATCGAACCGGTGTCGCTCGGCATTGATTTCGCGGCAGTCCGCCATGCGTTCCTGATGCTGTGGTCGGTGACGGCGGAAGAAATGGTGCTGAACGCCGATCGCATCACCGGCCGCAAACCGCTGCGCGACGAATTCGAAATCTCCACGTGGGCCATGGCGCATGTCGGCCGCAAACTTGGCGAGCGTGGCTTGCCAGGCGCACTCGAAGAACAGCGACGCATCACCGAACGCCTTACCGATTTGCTGGGCCGCTACGACGTGCTCCTGTGCGCGACGCTCGCCGGCTCCCCGATCAAGATCGGCGAAATGCAGCCGACGGCCGCCGAGCGCATGCAGATGCGCGCTGTCACCGCCATGCCACTCGAACCGTTGCTGAAGAAGCTGCTGACCGAAGCGTCGAACAAGGCGTTCGCGTGGGCGGGATGCACGGAGTTGTTCAATCTGAGCGGACAACCGGCGATGTCGGTGCCGCTTTACTGGAACGCGCGCGGGCTGCCTGTCGGCGTGCAGTTCGCCGCGCGTAACGGCGGTGAAGCCATGCTGTTGCGACTGGCCGCGCAGCTCGAAGCGGCGCGCCCGTGGTTCGACAAACGACCACCGTTGATGCAGGCGCGCAGCTAAAGGAAAGGCCGTCGCGACGTTGCGGCGATTTGCCGCGTCACTGAGCGTCCGTGCGGCCCAAACGTAATCAGGCTTTCTTGTTGTATGCGCTGCACCAACCCTTGCTCGCGACCTGCTTGCCCGCGAACATCGGGCAGCCTGCATAGGGGTCGGTCGGCTTGCCTTGGTAGAAGCTGCAGTTGCCGCAGTCCTGGCCTGCTGCGTACTTCGCGAACTTGGCCTTGTCGACTTTGCTCGCGTCGGCCTTGTAGCCGAGTGCTTGTGCGGTCGGATCGGTCTCGGCGACTTTCGGTGCGTCGGCGAAAGCCTGGCGCGACAGCGCGAAGGTGGATGCCACACCAATGCTGGTGATCAAAAACGTACGACGGGAAGACTTCATGGGGACACTCCATTTGTATTGAACTGATCGCCGTTCTATTGACAGCGGTCCCCAAGGATAGCAATGAAGCCGTCGCGCGTGACGGCCCAAATGATAGAGATAACCGAATTGGTACGACCTCGCGCCCGAAAGTTGGGCGCGAAAGTCGGGCGCGGAAGGCGGGTTGTTCACACGAGACGCGAACGCGACATGAGGGCTCGGAGGTATGGCGGCCAAGTGCGCCCGTTAATCTCGCCCGTCAAGCGCGCCCGCTCAGTTCGCAGACGCGCTGCGCGATCGCAAGCGACGCCGTCAATCCCGGCGACTCGATACCGAACAGATTGACGAGCCCGCGCACGCCATGCGCGGCCGGACCTTGAATCACGAAGTCGGCGGCGGGCTCGCCGGGGCCGGAAAGCTTCGGACGAATCCCCGCATAGGCGGGCTGCAGCGCATCGTCCGGAAGCGCGGGCCAGTACGCGCGAATCGCCGCGTAAAAGGAATCGGCACGCCGCGGATCGACGTCGTAATTGACCGCATCGACCCATTCGACGTCGGGACCGAAACGCGCCTGGCCGCCGAGATCGATCGTCAAATGCACGCCGAGACCGGCTTCGTTCGGCATCGGATAGATCAGCCGGCTGAACGGGGCGCGCCCCGAGATGCTGAAGTAGTTGCCGCGCGCGAGATAAAGCGGCGGCACATGGCGCGCGTCCAGACCGCGAATCTTGCGTGCCAGCGCGTTGGCTTGCAAACCGGCGCTGTTGATCACGCACGCGGCGCTGATCGTGGTTGGCGTGCTGCCGCCCACTTTGATGATGAAGCGGCCGTTGCTCGCCTCGATTGCCTCGACCGGCGCATGGAACGCGCACACCGCGCCGTCACGCTCGGCGTCACCCTGAAGGGCCAGCATCAACTGATGACTATCGACGATGCCCGTCTGCGGCGAGAACACCGCCTCCACGCATTCGAGCGCGGGCTCGAGCGCCTGCGCCTGGTCGCCAGTAATCCGCATCAGATCGAGCACGCCGTTGTCGCGCCCCTTCGCCATGATGCTTTCGAGCTGAGGAATCTGATTGCGCGAAGTGGCCACCAGCAGTTTGCCGCAACGCGAATGCGGCACGTTGTGCTCGACGCAATAGTCATACAGCAGCTCGCGGCCACGCACACAGAGCGCTGCTTTCAACGAACCGCGCGGATAGTAGATCCCCGCGTGTATCACTTCGCTATTGCGCGAGCTGGTGCCCACGCCGATCGCCTCGGCCGCTTCCAGCACGATCACCTCGCGCCCGCGCGCCGCCAGTGCGCGTGCCACGGCGAGACCGATCACGCCTGCGCCGATCACTACACATTCGATTTGATCCATGTCCCTTGACGCGGCTGACCTCGCCGCGCGCTACCTCGTTCAGCCGATATCGATGAAGACAGGATGCGGCTATCGAGAACCACACACCGCTCGTTGTCGAACGCACCCTGCCCTGATGGAACCGCTTTGCAAATTGTACGACGCTGCACAGACAGAAATGCCCGCATAACTGCGGGCATTTCTGTCTTGAGCAGGTCTTGAACGTCTGGGCCTGAGAGAGCCAGTGTACGCCGTCGAAGGTCGACGCGCTCGATTCTTCATGCGAGCGGGACGGCGCATCGCGCGATTCGACGATACGCAGTCCCGCCTCACGATTAGCAACAATTGCCAAAGCATTCATCCGATTTTCGGTATAGACGCCCGATTGGCGCTGTAAAAAAGCCGTCCCGAAGGCAATTTTCAGCCAAAAACAGGCGCAAAACCTCAAAAACCGATCGGTTTTCGACGATTTCCGTAATCCAGCCGAATATCGCTGGCGTCAATCTGATCGCGGCCGGCAAGGCGCGCCGCGCCGAATCCATTCAGAATCGCACGCCGCATTTCACGCGGCGATGCCCGCTTCAGCGCATCGAGCGCGGCGTCGCCGAGCGTTTCGGGAAAGCGCAGACCCCAGTTATGCGCTGAACGAATCTCGCCATAGATCGATTGAGCGATGCGGCGCGCGCCGTCATGATCCGGCGGCGGAATCTCGTAGACGTTCATCCGGTTCAGGATCGGCTCGGGAATCGAGCGCTCGTCGTTCGCGGTCGCGATCCAGATCACGTGCCCGGCATTGATCGGAATCTCGGCGAATTCGTCGGTGAAGGTTTGCGCCGTGTCGTGCTCGAGCAACGCGTAAAGCGCGCCGAGCGGATCGTATTGCGAATCGCCGCTGGCCTTGTCGATTTCGTCGACCGTGATCACGGGGTTCGCGTAGCTGCCGTTCACGAGCGCATCGAACACCTTGCCCGGCTTCGCGTTCTTCCATTGCGACGAGGCACCCGAAAGGATCCAGCCTGCCGTCAGCGAACTCATCGCTACGTACTGATAGGCGGTGCCAAGCAGGCGCGCCAACTGCTTGGCAAAGTGCGTCTTGCCGATGCCGGGGTCGCCGAGCAGCAGGATCGGCATCAGTTCGAGCCGGTCTTCGGTCTCGAGGCACAAGGCGACCTGCCTGCGGATGTCGTCGAGCGGCGCGGAAAAGTTGGGCAGCGCGTCGATCAGATCGTCGATCGACGGCATCCGGTTCGGCTTGACGCAGAAACGCAGATTGCCGGTTTTCAGCATCTTTTCGTATGTGCTGCGCAGCGCTTCGTTCGCGCCTTCGCCGAGATCGTTCAGCGCGGTCTCGACCTGATCGAGGTCGTACACCCGGCTGAAAGACGCCACGGCGATTTCCTGTTTGACCATTGCTGTTGTCATCGCTCACCCCGTCTGGCTGGTCTTGCTGCGGCGGCGCCTGGTGGGCGCCGTTTCAAGTCCAGTGTATCGAGGACATATTCGTGTGCAAGCCAGCAGTCGTGCGGCTCTGCTGCTAACCACGGCTTGTTGTCGGCGACGGCCGGAGGAAGTCCCCCCGAGGCATTCATCGCCCTATCCGAAATGCTGTATTGCTGAACCCGGCCCCGTTTGAAGTGTCAGAAAAGCGTTCAGCCCATCAGGCGTAAGATGGCCCTCTGACAACGCTGCCGGACGCAGTGACCGGAGAATGCTTCTATGTGGAAAACCAGTATCGTTGCCGTGCTAGCCGCCGCGCTGTTCGGCACTTCGCTGCTCGCGAACGCGCAACAAGGGTCGGCGCAACAGGTCGTGCAATGGCAATTGCAGGTGATGCGCAACGGCCAGCAGATCGATTCATTCGACGGCACCACCACCGTCGGTCAGGCGCGCACGGACACGCATCACAAGATGGTGCAGCATAACGTCGGCTGTAAAGACCAGCCAGGCGGCAGCATCGATCTGGCGCGCACGCTAACCATCTCGCCGCTGCAGGCGGATGCAAATGCGGTCACGCTGTCGATCGAAGCCCAGGAAACCTTCGAGGAAGACACCGCGCGGCAAACCGATACCGGCTGCAAGCTGCCGCCGCAACCCCGTCAGGTCAGCGCGAGCCATCCGGGTCTGAAGGTGCAGGCCGGGCAGTGGGCCAGCTGGACGATCGTCGACAAGGATCCGAACCTGGTCTATCGCGTGCATGCGAGCCTTGCGAACAGCGCGAACTAGCGCAAAAAGGCGGCGCAAACCAGTGCGGATGGATGCGAACTGCACGAACTAGCGCAATGCAGCGCGGATGGATGCGAATCGCGCCAACTGAAACTGAAGCGAACAACCGAAGCCCCCAACAGAACACGTGGACAACGCGGCATGCGAAACCCAGAAGAATTGATCCGCGAGAGCGCAGCGCCCAAGGATTTCATTGCGGTGAGCTGGAACCTGCATAAGGGCCGCACACCGCTTGGCTTTCAGGCCTGGCAGGCCATGCAGCGCTGGGTCCAGTCGACCCACGCGGATGCGTATTTTTTGCAGGAAGCGATGGCGCGGCGCATGCCCTCGCCGATCCTGGCAAGCACTTTCGGCTCACCGCTCGCCGATCCGTTGAGCGATGTCTGGCATTGCCAGGCCACTGAAATCGCACGCGCGGCCGAACTCGAAATCGCGCTTGGACCGAACGTGTTCAAGCCGTCGTGGCGGCATGGCAATGCGATTTTGTCGCCGCATCCGCTCGACCTCGGCGGCCGCTGGGACATCTCCGCGCACCGCTTTGAAAAGCGCGGACTGCTGGTGGCACGGGCAACCTTCGGCGGTCATTCGGTCACGCTGCTGTGCGCGCATCTCGCACTCACGCGTTCCGCGCGCTTGCGGCAGATGAACTGGATCGCGCACTGGATCGCGAAGGAAGCGCCGGAAGGTCCGCTGGTGCTGGCCGGCGACTTCAACGACTG
The DNA here is from genome assembly GCF_046025895.1 of Paraburkholderia sp. RL17-337-BIB-A. Taxonomy (NCBI): domain Bacteria; kingdom Pseudomonadati; phylum Pseudomonadota; class Betaproteobacteria; order Burkholderiales; family Burkholderiaceae; genus Paraburkholderia; species Paraburkholderia sp. RL17-337-BIB-A. Next base: position 4,415,921 of record NZ_JARESY010000001.1, read on the forward strand.
GCGCAACGACTCGGTTCCGCTCTTCGCCGAACACGGTCTGCAGGAAGTAGCGACGCTGCTCGGCGAAGCGGGGCGCACGTTCCCGGCCTTCTCGCCGGCGCTCGCGCTCGACAAGATGTTCGTGCGCGGCATGGAACCGGTCGAATGGATCCAGCCGACGCAAGAGACTGCGTGGCTGTCGGATCATTTGCCATATATGGCGCGCTTGAGGGTCGAGTGAGCTAGCCCCGGCTCGGCGTCCAGTTCAACGCCGCGGCGATCTCCTCGCCCGGCTGCAACACGCAGCCGCCTACGTGCTTCTGCATATCGACTGTGTTGAAGCAATCAGTGGTGTTCGTCACCGGTTCCACGCAGAGTTGTGTGTCGTTGGCGAGCGCAAATACCACCATGTGATCGAAGGGCGCATCGGCGGTCATCGTCAGTTGACGGTGTTCATCCGGCCATGCGATCGTCGCCTCGCGCGACCAGTTGGCAAAATTATTGTCGAGATCGAACGCGTCGGGCGACATGCCGTGACGCAGCGCCTCAACCGCGGGATGCGCGCCAAGATGCGTGGGCAGCACGTCGGCGTCGGCATGCCACATGCCTTGCACCTCGGCGTAAATGCGGGTCTGTGCGGTGCGCGGATAGTACGGGTGATGGCCCATGCCGAAGGGCATCGGCCGGTCGCCCAGGTTCTGCGCGGACAACGTGATGCGCAGCGCGCCGTCGCTCAACTCGATGCATTGCTGCGCGCGATAACGAAACGGCCAGTCGCCAGCCTGCCGCGCATTCGGTTCGTGATCGAAGTGCAATTCCACCGAGCTTTCCGTGCGCGCCCCAACCTCCCATGGACGCCGCCACGCATTGCCGTGTAGCGCGTGGGCAAAATGCTGGTCATTGCCGCTCAGATCGACCGTGTCGCCGTCGAACTGGAAGCGCGCGTCGCGAATCCGGTTGCAGTAAGGAAAGAGCGGAAAGCTCGCCATGCGCAGCGGATCGCGTTCGTCGAACGCCGCTTGGGTGGCCGGCCGCAACCAGTGCAGCGGGCCTGCCGACGTGATCTCGAAGTAAGCCGCCAGCGCGCCGCCAACCGCAGGCGCGATCACGACTCGCATAGCGCCGGCCTTCAGCGTGACAAGCGTCGGTGCGATCACGGGGTCGTCGAGCCATGAGAGTTCGGTCGCGAGCGGCCGGATCGAGTTCAGGGAAACGTCGCGCATGGTCAGAAAAGGCGGCACCTCAGGCGAAGGGCGGCATGAACGCGCATCAATGTCTCCTATGACGTGCCGCGTACTGCACGCGGCCGGCGAACTGTCGGGGTCCGCGCGACCGAGAATCGCACGACAAAGCGCGGCGGTCAATATTATTAGTAATAAATTCGCTAGGATCAGCCAGCCAATGCCATACCAAAACACCCAAATGGCGGGTTAGCGCGCGTTGCCGCGCGCATATTATTAGTGGTACCGTCAGGACCACTCATGCCACGGCATGCTCCTGCTTTCGCGCCGCCGCAGCGCGGCCCGCACAATGAAAAAATCGACTCAACGCCGTCCCACCATGACCGACATCGCCAAACTCACCGGCGTGTCGCAATCGACTGTCTCGCTGGTGCTGAATAACGCGACCGGCGCGAAATTCTCCGAGAGCACCCGCAACAAGGTGCTGAAGGCCGCGCACTACCTCGGCTACCGGCTTTCGCTGCGCGAACCGGTGTCGGCGTCGAACGATGAACGCAACCTGATCGTCTATCTGGCCGACGAAATCTCGACCAGTCCGCATCCGGTCGTCAACATCGACGGCGCGCGCGACGCGGCCTATGCGAGCGGCAAGATGCTCGCCGTCTATTCGACACACGGCAATGCCGACATCGAAAAGCAGGTGCTCGACGCGACGCTGTCGAACCCGCATGTATTCGGCGTGGTCTACGCGACCGTCTACACCCGCAAGGTCACGCTGCCGGCGGCGCTCTCGCAGGTACCCACGGTGCTGCTGAACTGCTACACGAGCGAAGGCGGGTGCTCGTCGGTGGTGCCCGCCGAGGTCGCGGGCGGCCATCTGGCGACCGACTATCTGCTGCAATCGGGCCACCGGCGAATCGGCTATATCAACGGCGAACCGTGGCAGGACGCCTCGAAAGACCGCCTCAAGGGCTACCGCACCGCGCTCGCCACCGCCGACCTGCCGTTCGCGCCGGAACTGGTGCGCGACGGCGACTGGAGCTCCGGTCTCGGCTTCGAACTGACGCTCTCGCTGATGCGCGAAGCCAATCCGCCAACCGCGATTTTTTGCGCCAACGACCTGACCGCCATCGGGGCGATCGAGGCGTTGAAGCAACTCGGCCATCGCGTCCCCGAAGACGTGTCGGTGCTCGGTTACGACGACCAGGAAATCGCGCGCCATACGCACCCGCCGCTCTCGACCGTGGTGTTGCCGAACTACGAATTGGGGCGCTGGGCCGTCGAAACCCTGTTGCAAGAGGAACAAAACCGCGCCGCCGGCGCGCCGGTGCGGCATCGCATGGTCAAGCTCGATGGTCCACTGGTCGAACGCGCTTCGGTCAGGGTAATTACCGAGGCAAAAAAGCCAATAATTAATATTATTAGTGATTGACCGATAATAATTCCGAGTGAAATAATCGGCACGTCCGGTCATGGCGAAACAGCGCCGGCCGGCAAGAGAAACACTAAAAGCAAATACACCTACCTCACCAGGTACTGGAGGAAGACAATGGCGTCGCTCAACACGCAGTCGCGCAAGCACGTGCGCAAGCAGCAGATTCGTCCGCTGGCAGGTTCGCTGCTGGCTCTGGCCATCGGTTTCGGCGTCGCCACGGCGCACGCTGACGACGCGCTGCCGAAGCTGCCCACCAAGACTCCGCTGAAGGTCGGCTTCGCGCAGACCGAAAGCAACAACCCGTGGCGTCTCGCGGAAACCAGGAGCTTCAAGGACATCGCCGCGAAGTGCGGCTGGCAGTTGGTCATGACCGACGCCAACAGCTCGAACTCCAAGCAGGTCTCGGACATCCAGAACATGATCGCGCAGCACGTCGATCTGCTGGTGTTCCCGCCGCGCGAAGAAAAGCCGCTTGCGCCGATCGTGCTGCAAGCTAAAAAGGCCGGCATTCCGGTGATCCTGGTCGACCGCGACGTCGATCAGTCGGTGGCCAAGGCGGGCCGCGACTACATCACCTTCATCGGCTCGGACTTCATCGATCAGGGCCATCGCGCCGCTGACTGGCTCATCAAGGCGACCGGCGGCAAGGCGAAGATCATCGAACTCGAAGGCACCACCGGCGCATCCGCCGCGAACGATCGCAAGAAGGGCTTCGACGAAATCATCGCGAAAAATCCGGGCATGACGATCATCGCCTCGCAAAGCGGCGACTTCGCACGCGACAAGGGTCGTCAGGTGATGGAGACGCTGTTGCAGGCGCATCCGGACGTGACCGCCGTCTACGCGCATAACGACGAAATGGCACTCGGCGCGATTGCCGCGATCAAGGCAGCCGGCAAGCAGCCGGGCAAGGACATCCAGATCGTCACGATCGACGGCACCAAGGGCGGCATGGACGCGATCGCCGCCGGCGAGCTCGGCGCGAGCGTGCAGTCGAGCCCGTTCTTCGGCCCGCTCGCCTGCGACGTTGCACAGCGTTATGCGAAGGGCGAAAAAATCCCGACGTGGGTCAAGGTGTCCGACCGCTTCTACGACAAGAGCAACGTGCAGCAAAACATGCAGTACGGTTATTGATAGCGAAGCGCGCCTCTATGCGCGGTTTTGAAGTTTGAGAGTTGTGCCGTAGCGGAGCGTCCACGCGCTCCGCGACCCGAAGGAAGTCCCCCGCCCCGAGGCAAGTTCCGTTTGGGGCATCGGGATCGAGGGATTGCCTCGCAGGACGTCCCCGCCCGAATCTGTCTCCTCGGAGGGCGGGCGACGGGAAGGGTTCGGAGCGACGCGTTCGTGGCAGCACGGGCCGTCGCTTCGCTTTTATGCGGCGTAACATGGTTCGGCATGATGCGACGATAGCGCCCGCATAAGAGCCCGAACGAATCGCCACAGCAGCTCGCACGTGCAACGCATGCAGCACACGGCAGCACATGAAGCAGCACACGCATCAGGAGGACACCCGTGACGGAATCCGGCAAAGAGACGCCACACTCTCCCCTTACCCGTTCGCCGCTGCTGGAGATGCAGGACATCGGCATCAGCTTCGGCGGCGTACCCGCGTTGCGCAGCGCCAATCTGAGCGTCGCGGCCGGCGAAGTGCATGCGCTGATCGGCCAGAACGGCGCCGGCAAATCGACCATGATCAAGATCCTGACCGGCGCCTATCGGCGCGGCTCGGGCACGGTGCGCTTCGAGGGCCGGGAAGTCGATTTCCGCACGCCTAAACAGGCGCGCGAAGCCGGCATCAGCACGATCTATCAGGAGATCAATCTGGTGCCGTTCCGCTCGGTGGCGGAGAACATTTTCCTCGGCCGCGAACCGCGCCGTTTCGGCCTGATCGACTGGCGCGCGGTGCAGCAGCGCGCCGCCGCCCTGCTCGAATCGTTCGGCTTGCAGATCGATGTGAAGAAACCGGTCAGCCGCTATTCGACTGCGATCCAGCAGATGGTGGCGCTGGCACGCGCGGTTTCGTCGGATGCGAAGATGGTCATCATGGACGAGTCCACCTCGTCGCTCGATGAACGCGAAGTGGAATTGCTCTTCACCGTGGTGCGCAAACTGCGCGACGACGGCCGCGCGGTGATCTTCGTCTCGCACCGGCTCGACGAACTGTATGCGCTATGCGACCGCGTCACCGTGATGCGCGACGGCCAGACGGTCGCGCAAAGCACGATGCCGGACATGGACAAGCTGCAACTCGTCACGACGATGCTCGGTCGCACGCTCGCCGCCGTCGTGCAGGACGATACCGCGGCACGCGAAGCGAATCTGGCGCGGCGTGGCAAGCTGGCGATCGCCGCGACCCACCTGAGCACGCACCCGAAGGTGAGCGACGTCTCACTCGAAGTCCATGCGGGCGAAGCCTTGGGTCTCGCGGGCCTGCTCGGCTCGGGCCGTACCGAAACCATGCGCCTGATGTTCGGCGCCGATCCTCTCGAACAAGGTTCCTTGTCGATCGGCGGCGAGACGGTAGCGTTGAAGTCGCCGCAGGATGCGATCGCGCGCGGCCTCGCTTACCTCACCGAGGACCGTAAAGCCGAAGGCATCGTCCCCGAACTTTCGGTGCGCGATAACCTCACGCTGGTCTGCTTGCGCACGTTGGCGAAAAACGGCGTAGTCGACATAAAGAAACAGCAGGCGATCGTCGACCGTTTCATTGCGTCGCTCGGCATCAAGCTGCGTTCGGCGGATCAGCCGATTCGCGAACTCTCCGGCGGCAATCAGCAGAAGGTCCTCCTCGCGCGCTGGCTCGCCGCCGAACCGTCGCTACTGCTGCTCGACGAACCGACGCGCGGCATCGACGTCGGCGCCAAAGCCGACGTGGCGAAAATCGTGCGTGAATTGCGCGACGCAGGCCTCGCCGTGCTGCTGTCCGCATCGGAACTCGAAGAACTGACGGCGGTGGCCGACCGCGCGGTGGTGATTCGCGATGGCCGCACCGTCGCGGAACTGAACGGCGCCGACATGAGCGAGACCGCGATCATGGACGCCATCGCCTACGGCAGCGAAGGCCAGTCGCAACTGGCCGAAGCCGTCCAGTCCGCCCATCTCGAAGACGCGTTGGAGGGCGACCGTCATGGCGCTTAAGTTGCACACCGAGTCGCTGCACAACGAAACCGCACCGCCGCCGCTGCCGGCCACCACCGCGCCGCGCGCCACGGCCGCGTCGACGGTGAAGAAATGGCGGCACCTCGCCATGCAACGCGAAGTGATCGTGCTGCTCGCAATGGTGCTGTTCAACCTGATCTTCACGCCGCACTTCTGGTCGCTGCAAACCTTCAACGTCAACATGACGCAGGTGGTGACGATCGTGATTGTCGGCATCGGCATGACGCTGGTGGTGGCGACGGGCGGCATCGACCTGTCGGTGGGCGCGTCGATGGCGATCTCAGGCGCGCTCGCGCCGATGCTGTTCCTGAACATTCCGGGGCCGGGCGGCATTGCGCTCGCGTTCGTGCTGCCGGTGCTGGCGGCGGCCGCGTGCGGCGTCTTCAACGGCTTGCTCGTGACGAGGCTCTCCGTCCAGCCGATTGTCGCGACGCTGGTGCTGTTCATCGCCGGGCGCGGCATCGCCCAGGTCGTCACGGACGGCAGCTTGCAGGCGTTCAACACGCCCGCGTTTCAGTGGATCGCATTGGGCAAGGTCGCCGGCGTGCCGTTCCAGGTGCTGCTGATGCTGGCGCTGGTCGTGCTGTTCGCGTGGATCGTGCGCAAGACCCTGTTTGGCCAGTACCTGTTGATCACCGGCGGCAACGAAAAGGCCGCCTATCTGTGCGGTGTGCCGACGGCCACCGTGAAGCTGATCGCCTACACGCTGTGCGCCGCCCTCGCAGGCCTGGCGGGGCTGATCTCGATCTCGGTGAATTCGTCGTCCGATGCGAATGTGGTGGGACTCGGCGTCGAACTCGATGCAATCGCCGCAGTGGCGGTCGGCGGCACGGCGCTGACGGGCGGCAAGGCCTATATCGGCGGCACGCTGATCGGCGCGCTGATCATCCAGTTGCTGCGCTACACACTGCTCGCGCACGGCATTCCCGACGCGGCGGCACTGGTGGTGAAGGCCGCCATCATCGTTGCCGCGGTGTATGTGCAGCGGCGCTCGCGCTAACCCTCACGCTTCAGGAACCCTCCCGGATTCGATGCGATGAAAAAGAACCTTCCTATCCTCCTTGCGCTCGTCGCCCTCATCGTGCTCGGCCTCGTGCGCTACGAGCATTTCGGCTCGGCCTACAACATCACGTCCTTCTGGCGCTACAACTCGATGTTCGCGCTGATCTCGATCGGCATGGCCTTCGTGATCATCACGGGCGGCATCGATCTCTCGGTTGGCACCGTGGCCGCTCTGGCGAGCGTCGTCGCGGCGTTGACCAGCGGCTACGGCGGCTGGGTCGCCGTCGTAGCCGGTTGCGCGGCGGGCATGGCCGTCGGCGTGCTCAACGGTCTGATCATCACGCGGCTGAAAATCCTGCCCTTCATCGTGACACTCGCGACCAGCCTCGGCGCGCACGGCGTCGCGCTGCTGCTCGGCAAGAACGACGCAGTGTCGATTGCCGCCGACTCCAACTTCGGCAACTTCGGTCAAGGCGATCTGTTCGGACTGCCGATTCCGGGGATCGTGGCGGTAGTCGCAGCGGTAGCCGGCTGGCTCGCGCTGCGCAGCACGCGCTTCGGGCCGCATTCGCTGGCCATTGGCGGCAGCGAGGAAGCGGCGCGGCTGATGGGGCTGAACGTCGACCGGACGTTGGTTCTGGCTTATGCGGTAAGCGGCCTGCTCGCCGGCATGGCGGGCGTGATCCTCGCTGCGCAGTTCGGCGCGGGTCTGCCGAACGAAGGCGTCGGCTGGGAGCTGTTCGCGATTTCGGCGGTGGTGCTCGGCGGCACCTTGCTCACCGGCGGCGAAGGCTCGATTGCGATGACGATTGCCGGCGTGTTGCTGCTCGGTCTGGTGTTCAACTTGCTGAATTTCGAGAACGGGCTTGGATTTATCAGCTTGTCGGCGTATTGGCAGTCTGTGATTCGCGGCGTGTTCCTGCTGCTGGTGATCGTGCTGCAAGCGCGAGTGTTGAAGCAGCGCGGCAAGAAGCGTACGGTGGCGCCGGCGTGACCTGACCGCGCGACGCTTAAACTCTTATTTAGATTGACGTTTCGGCGGTTATTTCGTCCACAGCGCCACCTTTGTGTACCAAACAGGCGACGTAGGCTCACGGCCGCCAGCCTTGCCGGATGCGGACGGTGCATGTCGGCCGACTCAGGCCGTTCCTTGCCTTTGCCGCCGGTTTCCCCCGCTTTTGCCAGTTTTATCAGCAGGGTCAATGCTGCGGCGCACGGCAGCTTTCGGTATCATCCTGAAAATGTTGCCCGCGCGGCGCGCCTATCCGGCGCATGCCGGACAGCCGATGGCAGCCGCCCTGCGCGGCTTTCGCCCATCGCCGAACCCTGGTTAAAGCGCGGCTGCAGCCCCGCCAACGTACTTCGCGGCGCCGCTCGTACCGACATCGGCGCCAACGCTTCCAGGTCCGGTAACCCGCTTCACCACGCTCAACCACCGCGCCGCAGCCCTCGGGCAACGGGCGCGGTAAAATAGCGGATTGCGCGTGATTCCCGACCTCGGGTTAGCGCAGCATCGCCCTTGCCGTGCCGGCCGGCTAAAACGACTGGCCGCCTTTGTTTTCGCACTATCCAAGAAGCCATGAGCAACCTGAATTCACAAACCGTCCTGAGCGTCCATCACTGGACCGATACGCTTTTCAGCTTCACCTGCACGCGCGACCCGTCGTTCCGCTTCGAAAACGGCCAGTTCACGATGGTGGGCCTCGAAGTCGACGGCAAGCCGCTGATCCGCGCCTACAGCCTCGCGAGTGCGAACTACGAAGAGCACCTCGAATTCCTGAGCATCAAGGTGCAGGACGGCCCGCTCACGTCGCGCCTGCAGCATCTGAAGGTCGGTGACGAAGTCCTGATCGGCAAGAAGCCGGTCGGCACGCTGATGGCCGACAACCTGCTGCCCGGCAAGACGCTGTGGCTGCTGTCCACCGGCACGGGTCTCGCACCGTTCATGTCGATCATCAAAGATCCGGACATTTACGACCGCTATGAGCGCGTGGTCCTGACGCACACCTGCCGTTTCGTCGACGAGCTGGCGTACAAGGAATACATCACGGATCACCTGCCGGCGCACGAGCATCTGGGCGAGCTGGTGCAGGAAAAGCTGCTGTATTACCCGACCGTGACGCGTGAAGCGTTCCAGAACCGCGGCCGCATCACCGAACTGATCGAAACCGAAAAGCTGTTCGCCGACCTCGGCGTGCCGGGCTTCTCGCTCGAAGACGACCGTGTGATGCTGTGCGGCAGCCCGCACATGCTGCGCGACACGCGCAAGCTGCTCGACGACCTGGGCTTCCAGGAAGGCAGCAACAACGCGCCGGGTCACTACGTGGTCGAAAAGGCGTTCGTGGGTTAAACGGACGTCCGGATTGAGCGGCTCGCGCCGCCTGGTCAGCAGAAAAGGAGCCTTCGGGGCTCCTTTTTTATTGTCAGTTACAAATCGGCGCCGTTGTTCTAACATTTGGCGTCAGTATTCTTCCTACAAATTCGCCCTTGCCCACCCTCGACCATTGCATGAAATATAGGCGCCAACCCTTGGTGCGCCTGCATTCATTCTTTTTTTCAGATATCATCGCGGCGCACGAACAGTTGTTTGACATGTCCGTCATGGGCGATTGAGTTGTTACTGAATGTAAATTTCGTTACGTCATGCTGTAGCGATTTGTCCGTCGCGCGCACAACGCGTCAAGCACATCACTGGAGGCCAAGACTCGCATGCGTTCTTTTGTCTTCGCGCCGCGCCGATGCGCAACCGTTTCGCCGTCCACACTGCTTCCTGAGTGAGAGGGAAAGTCATGGATACGTCGACTGTCGTCCCGTTCAGCAGCCACAATCCGCCCACTCCTGCCTATACCACGCCGCAATCCGCTGCTGAGCGGGAGCTCGCGCAACTGCGCGCTCGCGTGCGCGAACTGTCTACCGAACTCGTTCAGGCGCAGGAAGCTGCCTGCCGTCATGTGGCGCGCGAGTTGCACGACGGCGTGGGCGCCGAGTTGACCGCGACGCGCTTCGCGCTTGCCGGTGTCGAAACCTGGCTGCCCGCCGATGCGCCGCCGCAGTGCGCCGCCGCGCTCGCCGTTGCGAATCGTTCGCTCGACGCCGTGTGCGCCGCGAGCCGTCAGGCCGTCGCGGAATTGCATGCACCGTCGCTCGAAGCGGGCATCGTCGGGGCGCTGTCGCAATGGACCGGCGATTTCGCCGCGCGCACCAACCTGCGCACGAGTTTCGTCTGCGCCGCCGATGTGCGCCTCACCCGTCTGCCCGCCGACGCGGCGCTGGCCGTGTTCCGGGTCGCCCAGGAAGCGCTGAACAATATTGCCAAGCACGCCCGCGCCGAATCCGCCGACGTGCGCATCGAAGCCGGCCGCCGTCACCTGACGCTGATTGTCAGCGACGACGGCATCGGCGTGACGCGCAACGCCCGCAGCCGTCGTGGCCATTTCGGCCTGAGCGGCATGCAGGCGCGCTGCGCCGCCTTCGACGGCACGCTGCGGATCAGCGCCCGGCGGCGCGCCCCATCCCGTGGCGACGGCGGCAAAGTGCCGCACGGCACGACCGTGCGAGCACGCTTTGCATGGGATGCGATGCTGGCCCTCGCGCCGGGCGCCAGGCGTCGGGCGCCGCAATCGTGAGCACGACGCCATGAGCTTGCGCATCCTGCTCGTCGACGACCACGCGGTGGTTCGCCAGGGCGTCCGCCAGTTGCTGCTCGACCGCGGCGTGGCGCGCGAGGTGACCGAGGCGCAAAGCGGCGCCGAAGCGCTCGAAGCCGTCGCCCAACACAGTTACGACGTGGTGCTGCTCGACATTTCACTGCCCGACATGAATGGCGTCGAAGTGCTCAAGCGTCTGAAGCGCAAAGCGCCGCGCGTGGCCGTGCTGATGTTCTCGATGTACCGCGAGGACCAGTACGCCGTGCGCGCGCTGAAGGCCGGCGCCGTCGGCTACCTGTCGAAAACCGTCGACGCCGCGCAGATGATCGGCGCGATCCAGCAGGTTGCGGCGGGGCGCAAATACGTCAGCCCGGCCATGGCCGAAGCGCTCGCGGACTATGTCTCCTTCGACGGCGAACAGTTGCCGCACGAAAAGCTCTCCGACCGCGAATACCAGACGCTATGCATGCTCGCATCCGGCAAGCGACTGACGGACATCGCCATGGCGCTATCGCTATCGGTGAAGACGGTCAGCGTGTACCGCACGCGACTGCTCGAGAAAATGAAGCTACGCAATAACGCCGAACTGACGTTCTATGTGATGAGCAACCGTCTCGTCGATCTGAATCCGGCGATGGCCGGCTGACGTTCTCTTTGCGTGATTGCTCAATAGCGCGCGATTGCCTACCCCGGGATTGCAGGAGAGCGACTTCCCCGATTTGGGGCGCGCAGCGAACCACGCCTGATCTTGCTCAGTCCCGCGGATAACTGTCTGATTCGCGGCGACGCATCTCGATGCGGGCACGCAAGTCGAGATCGAAGGCTTTGCGGCCGTTTCTCGTGCTCAGGCAAAACGTCACGCCCCGCGTGCTTCAGCCAGACCTGCTCCGCCTTCCCCAGCAACGGTGAAAACACCGTCCCAAAATGGTGCAGAGGTTAAAATCCAGGGTTTCCCCGACATTCGGCGCGCAAGATGCGTGCACTACTGGAGACCTACCGCCAATGTCCCTGTTTCGCAAAAAGAGCGTCGAGCACATGATCGCCGCGAGCGCTCAGAACGCCAGCCTGAAGAAAGCGCTCGGCGCGCTCGATCTGACTTTCCTCGGCGTCGGCGCCATTATCGGCACCGGCATTTTCGTGCTGACCGGCACGGGCGCCGTTCAGGCCGGCCCAGCACTGATGGTCTCGTTCCTGATTGCAGCGGTTGCCTGCGGGTTCGCGGCGCTCGCCTATCAGGCTGCGGAAATACCCGAAGCAATCACGAGCGGCTTTCCTCCCGAAGGGGAAGCCGGAGTCGTTTTTTCCACCATCCGGGGAATTGATTGGCCGATCCCGTCTCTGGTGGCTAGTCGGTGCCGTTTTTAGCCCCGATTTAGCTTATTGCGCCTCCTGCGCACGGATTTGTCCCAAGGTGCGCATACGAACCAGGTTGTACGCCGCCATCGTCAGCACAAACATCTGATCCACTTTCTTCAGGCCGCGCACCATCACCTGACGCATGCCCCCAACGGTCTTGGCCCAGCCGAATCCCTGCTCGATCAGTTTGCGCTTTTGCTGCGAGATGGCGTAGCCCACACTTTGCGCAATCGCCTCCGGCACCGCCGAATGGCGTCCCGACTTGTTCTGCGCCACATGCGGCGTGACCTTCATGTCCACACAAGCTTGCACGAAGTCCTGGGCATCGTAACCCTTGTCAGCTCCGAGCGTGATCTCATGCGCCGGGTCATCGAGCGCCTGTCTGGCATCGTTAATCATGACCCGCGCAGCTTCGCGCTCGGCATAACCATCAGCGATCGTCACCACGGCGTTGGCCACCAGACCGTGGCGGTTGTCGCTCAAGGTATGGCCCATGTAGCGCAATTCACTGGCCGTGCCGCCTTTACGATAGAGTCGCGCATCAACATCGGTCTTCGACTCATGGGTGTCGTTGCTGCGCTTCTCGCCTTTGAAGTTGCCCCCATCGCCATTGGCTTGGTCGTCATCGTCACGGCGCACAAAGCTCTTATGGCCGGCCCAGGCCTGGATCAGCGTACCGTCAACGCTGAAGTGTTCGCCTGATAGCCAGGCCTTCTGCTGTGCAATGGCCAGCACCTCATTGAAGAACTCGATGACCGCGTCATGTTTAATCAGTCGTTCCCGGTTCTTGGTGAACACGGTCGGCACCCATACGCTATCGTCCATCGACAGCCCAATGAACCAGCGAAACAGCAGGTTATATTGGACCTGCTCCATCAACTGTCGCTCGGAGCGCACGCTGTAGAGCACTTGCAACAGCATCGCCCGCAGCAGTTTCTCCGGCGCAATGCTGGGCCGCCCGCCCTTGATGTCGGCCTCATACATGCGGGTAAACAACGGCTCCATCTTCGCCAGCGCAGCATTGGCCATCTTGCGAATCGCGCGCAGCGGGTGACTCGCAGGAACAAAGTCTTCCAGCTTGCGCATCGTGAACAGGCTCTCGGTGAAGGTATCGGCGCCGCGCATCATCTCTCAGGGTTAGGGCTTCATCACAATAACGTTTCAGTCGTCTCATCCGCTGACTCATCGGCGTCGGTATTTCCGCAGCCTGCTAAGCCGAGTTCGCGTCGACCATTCCGGTCGCCGGATCCATCTACACGTATTCGTACGCGACGCTCGGCGAACTGGCCGCGTGGATCATCGGCTGGGACTTGATGCTGGAGTATGGGCTGGCAACTTCGGCGGTATCGGTCGGTTGGTCGGGCTATCTGCAATCGCTGCTGTCGGGCTTCGGCGTGAGCTTGCCGGTTGCGCTGACGGCGGCACCGGGCGCCTTGCCGGGGCACGAGACCTTGTTCAACCTGCCTGCTTTCCTGGTCATGATGGCGATCACCGCCTTGTTGTCGCTCGGCGTGCGTGAATCCGCGCGGATCAACAACATCATGGTGGCGATCAAGGTGACCGTGGTGCTGCTGGTGATCGGCGTGGGTGTTTTCCATGTGACGCCGGCGAACTGGCATCCGTTCATGCCGAACGGCTGGAACGGCGTGTTCGGCGCGGCGGCGGTGATGTTCTTCGCGTTTATCGGTTTCGATTCGGTGTCTTCCGCGGCGGAAGAGGTGAAGAACCCTAAGCGCGATTTGCCGATTGGGATCATTGCGTCGCTGGGAGTGTGCGCGGTGCTGTACGTGGCCGTGGCGGCCGTGGTTACCGGTATCGTGCCGTCGGCGCAGTTCGCGAATATTTCGCATCCGGTGTCGTATGCGTTGCAGGTGGCGGATCAGAAGTGGGTCGCGGGCTTTATCGACCTGGGCGCGGTGCTGGGCATGCTGACGGTGATTCTGGTGATGGCATATGGTCAGACGCGTGTGATTTTCGCGATGTCACGGGATGGGTTGTTGCCTGCCCGGCTTTCCCGTGTGCATCCGAAGTTTGCTACGCCGTTCTTCACGACGTGGCTCGTGGGGATTTTCTTCGGGTTGATTGGCGCGCTGGTGCCGTTGAATGTGCTGGCTGAGTTGATCAATATCGGCACATTGGCCGCGTTTTCGATGGTGTCGATTGCGGTTCTGGTTTTGCGGAAGACGCATCCTGAGTTGCCGCGGGCGTTTCGGTGCCCTGGCGTGCCGGTGCTGCCGGTGTTGGCTGTCGCCTCTTGTCTGTTTTTGATGGTTAATCTTCAGGCGGTGACCTGGGTGGCGTTTGCGGTTTGGTTGCTCATTGGGATGGTTATTTATTTTGGGTATTCGCGGAGGCATTCGAAGTTGGCGAAATAAATAAAAAGTTGGTTTTTTTGCCTGCGCGGCGCTTGTTCTTGGTTTGCCTCCGGCGTGGGGCTTTCCTTGATTTGGGTTGGCGAGTCGCGCTTGTTTGTCTGTGCTTTTATGGTGTTGGCCTTTTCTTGGTTTGGCTTTTTGGCCTTTTCTTGATTTGAATTTTTGGCCTTTCCTTGATCTGGCTTTTGGCCTTTCCTTGATTTGAATTTTTGGCCTTTCCTTGAATTGTTATTGGTCTATTAGCGTCGCCCCTGTGCGGGGCAGGCACCTACTTTTCTTTGCCTGCCGCAAAGAAAAGTAGGCAAAAGAAAGCGGCTCACACCGCTAACTCTTAAGCGGGTCCCCCGCACAGCTACGGTAGTGGTGCATCTGGAATCCGTGCCCTCGCACATTCAGCCCCAGTGACACAGCCATCATACTTCCGGCGACGCTGCGCGCGCCGAAGCGCATTTCTCAAAACCAATTGCCGCGTCTCGCGTTCACGCTCCATTCACACTCCATTCGCGCTTACCAGCTTAGTCTGTTCTCGCTTATTTGGCTTATTTGGCTTATTTGGCTTATTTGGCTTATTTGACCTATTTGACCTATTTGACCTATTTGCCTATTGGCCTATTGGCTTATTCGGCTCATTCGGCTCATTCGGCTCATTCGGCTTATTCGGCTTATTCGGCTTATTCGGCTCATTCGGCTCATTCGGCTCATTCGGATCATTCGGCTTATTCGGCTTATTCGGCTTATTCGGCTTATTCGGCTTATTCGGCTCATTTGACTCATTTGGCTCATTTGGCTCATTTGACTCATTTGGCTCATTTGACTCATTTGGCTCATTTGGCTCATTTGGCTCATTTGGCTCATTTGGCTCATCCGGCTCATCCGGCTCATCCGGCTCATCCGGCTCATCCGGCTCATTTGGCTCATTTGGCTCATTTGGCTCATTTGGCTCATCTGGCATTTCGCCGAGGCGAAGCTGATGGTCCCCACCACGCCCGAACAAAGTCACTGGTTTGCATGATCGCCCTTCCGGCGAGCACGCAGGGCGAGGCGGGAAGTATGAGTGCCTTGTCACTCACGCTGAATGTGCGGGAGCACAGATTCCAGATGCACCACTACCGCGACTGCGCGGGGGACCCGCTTAAGAATTAACGGTTTGAGCCGCTTTCTTTTGCCTACTTTTCTTTGCGGCAGGCAAAGAAAAGTAGGTGCCCGCCCCGCACAGGGGCGACGCTAATAGACCGATACCAAATCAAGGAAAGGCCAACGCCATAAAAGCACAGACAAACAAGCGCCGCACAGGCAACCAGATCAAGCAAAGCCCACCGCCACAAAAGCACAGACAAACAAGCGCCGAGCAGGCAAAACACCAACCAAACCCCAACGCCGTAGGCACAACCCAATAGCGCCCCCAACCAATTTGTGCTTTACTTTTCGGCAGACCCATAAAAAAGCCGCAAACCAGCATCACCCTCATCGGACCTCACGAACAGGCAGCCGAAGGCAAGAAAAAGGTCCGGTCTCACCCCATAAGGAGACAACTTCATGGCGATCAGCATCAGTCTGACGGTGAACGGCGCGCCCATCAGCGCCTCAATCGACCCTGGCACCCTGCTTGTCCAGTTCCTGCGCGACCAACTTCGCCTCACAGGCACGCACATCGGCTGCGACACCGCCCAGTGCGGCGCGTGCACCATCCACCTGAACGGCCGCGCGATCAAATCCTGCAACATCCTCGCAGTCCAGGCCGAAGGCACAAACATCACCACCATCGAAGGACTCGCCAAAGACGGCGCCCTGCACCCGATGCAAGCCGCCTTCAAACACTGCCACGGCCTGCAGTGCGGCTTCTGTACGCCCGGCATGGTCATGAGCGCGGTCTCGCTCGTCGAACGTCAGCCCAATCTCACCGGCGACGACGTGCGCGCCCAACTCGACGGCAACCTGTGCCGCTGCACGGGATATCACAACATCGTCAAAGCCGTTCTCGAAGGCGCCGAAGGCATGAAATCCTCCGGCACGGCCAGCGCCCCCGCGACCCCGGCCGCAGCCACCGCGCCAGTTACCGCCTGAGGAGACGACGATGAACGCACCCGAAACCCATCACCTGATCGGCGCCTCCGTCGAACGTAAGGAAGACTATCGGTTCCTCACCGGCAACGGTCAGTACACCGACGACATCGTCCTGCCGCAGCAAACCTACGCGGTTTTCCTGCGCTCGCCGCACGCGCACGCAAAAATCAACAGCATCGATACCGCCGCGGCCAAACAGTCGCCCGGCGTGATCGCGATCTTCACTGGCGCGGACATGGCCGCTGACAACGTCGGCGGCCTGCCGTGCGGCTGGCTGATCCACAGTACCGATGGCAAGCCGATGAACGAGCCGCCCCATCCGATCATTGCGCATACGAAAGTGCGCCACGTCGGCGATCAGGTCGCGCTCGTCATCGCCGATTCGATCAAAGCCGCCAAAGACGCCGCCGAACTGATCGAGGTCGATTACGACGTGCTGCCAGCCGTGGTCGACACCGCCCACGCGGCCGATCCAGGCCAGGCCGCGGTTCACGATGAAGTGCCGGACAACGTCTGCTACAACTGGGGCCACGGTGACAAAGCCGCGACCGACGCCGCCTTCGCCAAAGCCGCGCACGTCACCACGCTCGACATCGTCAATAACCGCCTGATCCCGAACGCCATCGAGCCGCGCGCGGTCAACGCGAGCTATTCGGTGCAGGACGAGAGCTATACGCTCTACGTCGCGAACCAGAATCCGCACGTGGAACGCCTGTTGATGGCCGCGTTCGTGTTGTCGCTGCCGGAATCGAAACTGCGCGTCATCGCGCCGGATGTCGGCGGCGGCTTCGGGTCGAAGATTTTCCTGTACGCCGAAGATGTCGCGCTGACGTGGGCATCGAAGAAGATTCGTCGTCCGGTCAAATGGACCGCCGAGCGCTCGGAAGCTTTCGTGTCCGACGCGCACGGCCGCGATCACGTGACCAAAGCCGAACTGGCGATGGACGCCGACGGCAAATTCCTCGCGATGCGCATCCATACGATCGCCAACATGGGCGCGTATCTGTCGACCTTTGCCTCGAGCGTGCCGACCATCCTGTACGCCACGCTGCTCGCCGGCCAGTACACCACGCCCGCCATCTACGCCGAGGTGAAAGCGGTCTTCACCAACACCGTCCCGGTCGATGCCTACCGCGGCGCAGGCCGTCCCGAAGCGACCTATGTGGTCGAGCGCCTGGTCGAAACCGCGGCACGCGAGATGAAACTCAATCCCGCGGAAATCCGCCGCCGCAATTTCATCCACGAGTTTCCGTATGCCACACCGGTCGGCCTCACTTACGACACCGGCGACTACGAAACCGTCCTCGCACGCTCGCTCGAACTCGCGGACGTGAAAGGCTTCGAAGCCCGCAGGCAGGAATCGGAGAAGAACGGCAAGCGACGCGGCCTCGGCTACTCGTGCTACATCGAAGCCTGCGGTTTGGCGCCGTCGAACATCGCCGGCGCGCTCGGCGCACGCGCCGGACTCTTCGAAGTCGGCCAGATTCGTGTGCACCCGACGGGTTCCGTCACCGTGTTCACCGGCTCGCACAGCCACGGCCAGGGGCACGAAACAACCTTCGCGCAAGTGGTCGCGGACCGGCTCGGCATTGCGCTGGAAAGCGTCGAGATCGTTCACGGCGACACCGGCCGCATTCCGTTCGGCATGGGCACGTATGGCTCGCGCTCGATTGCGGTCGGCGGCTCGGCGATCATGAAGGCGCTCGACAAGATCGAAACCAAGGCCAAGAAAATCGCCGCGCATCTGCTCGAAGCCGCAGCGGAAGACATCGAGTTCAAGGACGGCGTGTTCCGCGTCGCGGGCACCGATCGCACCAAAGCGTTCGCCGACATCTCGCTCGCGGCGTATGTGCCGCACAACTATCCGCTCGACGTGCTCGAACCGGGTCTCGAAGAAAGCGCGTTTTACGATCCGACCAACTTCACGTATCCATCCGGGGCGTATATCTGCGAGGTCGAGGTCGATCCCGACACGGGCGTGTGCCGCATCCAGCAGTTCACCGCGGTCGACGATTTCGGCAACGTGATCAACCCGATGATCGTCGAAGGCCAGGTGCACGGCGGACTCGCTCAAGGCATCGGTCAGGCGATGCTGGAACGCTGCGTGTACGACAACGAAAGTGGCCAGTTGCTGTCCGGCTCCTACATGGACTACGCGATGCCGCATGCGTCCGATCTGCCGAACTTCACCGTCGAAACCGTGAAGGGCACGCCGTGCACGCACAATCCGCTCGGTGTGAAAGGTTGCGGCGAGGCAGGCGCGATCGGCTCGCCACCGGCAGTCATCAACGCGATCCTCGACGCGCTCGCGCCACTCGGCGTGACCGACCTGCAAATGCCGGCGACGCCGCATCGCGTGTGGTCCGCGATTCACGCTGCCAATTCACCTGCCAAGCAAGCCCACTGAGATCCTGAGCGGAGCATTCGACATGTATTCATTCGAGTATCAACGCGCGACGGATCCCAAAACGGCCGCCGCAGCCCTCACCGCTGACAGCGACGCGAAATTTCTCGCCGGCGGGCAAAGCCTGTTGCCAACCATGCGTCTGCGTCTCGCGCAGCCCTCGCAACTCATCGACGTGACGCGCATTCCCGCGCTCAAAGCGCTCACCGTCGACGCCAGGACGGTGACGATCGGCGCAGCCGTTTGCCACGCGGACGTCGCCGATCACGCGGAGCTTCGGCGCGTGTTGCCGGCGCTCGCGGATCTGGCCGCGCACATTGGCGATCGCCAGGTGCGCGCGCTCGGCACCATTGGCGGCTCGCTCGCGAACAACGATCCGGCCGCCTGCTATCCGGCTGCGGCAATGGCCCTGGACGCGACGATCGTCACGGACAAGAGACGCATTGCGTCGGGCGATTTCTTCGTCGGCATGTATGAGACCGCGTTGGCGCCCGACGAGCTGATCGTCGCCGTTGAATTTCCGATGCCTGAGCGCGCGGCCTACGAGAAATTCCGCAACCCGGCTTCGCATTTTGCGTTGGTCGGCGTGTTCGTCGCGAAGTTCGCTAGCGGCGTGCGCGTCGCGGTGACCGGCGCGGCGTCCGCGGTTTTTCGCGTGCCGGAACTGGAAAGCGCGCTATCGGCGAATTTCACGCCCGACGCCGCGCGAGCAGTGACCGTGTCCGATGCCAATCTGAACACCGACATGCACGCGAGCGCCGAATATCGCGCTCATTTGATTCCGGTGCTGGCCGCGCGGGCGGTGACGAAGGCGAACGGTTAGCGATCCTTGTGGTTGGCGGCTGACGTGCCTCGGCATGGCGCGTTAGCCGCGTTCACGGCCCGTGCTGTCCGTTACCGTTGTGGCTGTGGCTGTGGCTGTGGCTGTGGCTGTGGCTGTGGCTGTGGCTGTGGCTGTGGCTGTGGCTGTGGCTGTGGCTGTGGCTGTGGCTGTGGCTGTGGCTGTGGCTGTGGCTGTGGCTGTGGCTGTGGCTGTGGCTGTGGCTGTGGCTGTGGCTGTGGCTGTGGCTGTGGCTGTGGCTGTGGCTGTGGCTGTGGCTGTGGCTGTGGCTGTGGCTGTGGCTGTGGCTGTGGCTGTGGCTGTGGCTGTGGCTGTGGCTGTGGCTGTGGCTGCGGCTGCGGCTGCGGCTGCGGCTGCGGCTGCGGCTGCGGTCATGATCTTCTTACCCGTCGAGCCGACGCCGCCGCGCCGCCCGTTTCACCGTGCAGACTCAGGAACACCATGCAGCCCGCTTCAATCGACGACACGCTCGCGCAACTCGCTGCCCAAAGCTACTTTGCCAGCCGTGAGCTCGCCACCGCGTTGTATCTCGCACTGCGTATGGAGCGGCCGTTGTTCGTCGAAGGCGAGCCGGGCGTCGGCAAGACCGAACTCGCCAAAGCGGCGGCAGGGATGCTCGGCACCTCGATGCTGCGACTGCAATGCTACGAGGGACTCGACACCGCCAGCGCGCTCTACGAATGGGATTACCCGCGCCAGATCATGGCGCTGCGTCTGGCCGAAGCCGCTGGTGAGCGGCCCGGCAACGACACGCTATATCGCAGCGAATTCCTGCTGAAGCGTCCGCTGCTGCAAGCGCTGATGCCCGACGAAAATCATCCGGGCGCGCGGCGCGTGCTCCTGATCGACGAGATCGACCGCGCCGACGAACCGTTCGAAGCGTTTCTGCTCGAATTGCTGTCGGACTTCCAGGTATCGATTCCCGAATACGGCACGGTGCGCGCGGCGCAGCCGCCGCTGGTCGTGATGACGTCGAACCGCACACGCGAAGTACACGACGCGTTGAAACGCCGTTGCCTGTATCAATGGATCGGCTATCCCGAGCGCGATCGTGAACTGGAAATCGTCGCCGCGCGCGCGCCGCAGACGTCGGCGGAATTGCAACGGCGCGCGGTCGATTTTGTGCATCGGCTGCGCGGCATGGATCTGTTCAAGGCGCCCGGCATCGCCGAAACGATCGACTGGTGCCGCGCGTTGGAAGCGCTGTCGGTGACGGAACTCGATCCGCAATCGGTGCAGAACACCTTGGGTGTGCTGCTCAAGTATCAGGACGATCTGGCGCGCATCGATGCCGAGCAGATCGCGCAATGTCTCGCGGTGCCGGGATAGGCGAGCCTTCCCGCATTGACAGACGACGCAAGTGCGCGCTCGCCCCCTCCCTCCGTCGACACGCCGACATTGGCCCGCAACGTCGTGCATTTTGTGCGCGTGCTGCGCGGCGCGGGCTTGCCGATGTCGCCGGCGCAAGCCGTCGATGCACTCGCCGCGTTGCACTGGATCGACCTCGGCCGGCGCGACGATGTGCGCGCCGCGCTCGCCACGCTCTTGGTCTGTGCGCCGGACGAACGCGAGCTCTTCAACGCTGCCTTCGACCTGTTCTGGCGCGACCCGGATTGGGAAGGCAAGCTGCGCGCGCTGCTGCTGCCGAAAGTCCGCGATGGGCTACCGCCACCCAAACGCAACAACCGTCTCGCGGACGCGCTTGCCATGCGCACGCCGCCCTCGCCACACCGCAAAGCGCCACAGCAAACCGAACAACACGAATTGCACGCGCACGTCACCTTCAGCGCTGAAGAGCGGCTGCGTCATCGCGATTTCGAAACCCTTTCCGCTGATGAATGGCGCACGTTGCGGCATCTGATCCGCGGCCAGCGTCTGCCGCTTGCCACCGAACCGACGCGCCGCCTGAAGGCCGCCTCACACGGTACGCATGCGGACTTGCGCGCGAGCGCGCGGCAAGCGGTGCGCGCGGGCGGCGACTGGACGGTGTGGAAGTATCGCGCGGCGGTCGAACGCAAGCCGCCGCTGGTCTTGCTGCTCGATATCTCCGGCTCGATGAGCAGCTATTCGCGCGCGGTGCTGTACTTCTGCCACGCGCTGCTGCAATCGCGCGAGCGCCTGCAGGTATTTCTGTTCGGCACGCGCCTCACCAATGCGACGCGTGCGCTGCGCGAGCGCGATCCCGACGTGGCCATCGCGGCGCTTACCGATCAGGTCGTCGATTGGTCGGGTGGCACACGAATCGGTGCGGCACTCGCCGAATTCAACCGACGCTGGGCACGCCGCGTGCTGAACGGCAGAGCCACGGTGCTGCTCGTCACCGACGGTCTCGATCATGAAGCGATCGACATGCTCGACACCGAAATGGCCCGCCTGCGCCGCTTCGCGTACCGTATCGTGTGGCTCAATCCGCTGCTGCGTTTCAGCGGCTTTTCTCCGAAGGCGCGCGGCGTGCAGGCAATCCTGCCGTATGTCGACGCGCATCGTCCCGTTCATAATCTGGACAGTCTGACAGCGTTCGGCCGCGATCTCGCGCAACTCACGCGCGCGCCTCGTCTCACCGTATCCGCCAGGACTACCGCAGGAGCAATACCATGGAATTGAGTGAAACCCATACGCTGCCGGTTTCGCAGCAGCGCGCGTGGGATGCGCTGAACGACACCGGAATTCTGCGCGCCTGCATTCCCGGCTGCGAGAGCATCGACCCGGATGGCGAGAATGCTTACGCGGTGGTGATGAGCGCATCGGTCGGTCCCGTGAAGGCGCGCTTCAAAGGGCGTATGCTGCTGACCGACATCGAGGCGCCGAACACTTACACGATTGTTTTCGAAGGCCAGGGCGGCGCGGCGGGCTTCGGCAAGGGCAATGCGCGCGTCACGCTCGAACCCGAGGGCGACGCCGCCACGAAGCTCACCTACACCGCGACCGCACAGGTCGGCGGCAAGCTCGCGCAGATCGGTTCGCGGCTGGTCGACGGCGCGGCGCGCAAAATCGCGGGCGAATTTTTCAAGCGCTTCGGCGCGCAGGTCAGCGGCCCCGCCGATGACGCCACGGCCCCGGATGACGGCGACGCTGCAGCCGCCGATGCGGCGGGGCAAAATACAGAATTGAATGAGGCTGCGGACACTGAGTCCGGCGGCGACGGAACGAAGAGGAAGAAATCATGGACAGCGTGGATCTCGAAGTCCTGAAGTCCAGCGCACGTTGGCTGGAAGAGGGACATCGCGCGCTACTGGTGACGGTGGTGAAGACGTGGGGCTCGTCGCCGCGTCCCGAGGGCGCGATGCTCGCGGTGCGTGACGATGGGCTCGTGGTGGGTTCAGTATCGGGTGGCTGCATCGAAGACGACCTGATCGATCGCGTGCGGCAAAGGGGTATCGAACAGACACGCCCGGAAGCGGTGAAATACGGCATTACAGCGGAAGAAGCACATCGCTTCGGCTTGCCTTGCGGCGGCACAATCCAGCTCGTGCTGGAACCTTTGACACCGCAGAGCGGCATTGCCGATCTGTGCAATGCGGTGGAGGACGGCCGTTTGATGGCACGCGAAGTCGACATGGTGACGGGTGCGGTGCGGCTCAATGCCGCACAGGCGACAGACGGCGTGCATTTCGACGGTGAGCGTCTGCTGACGATTCACGGCCCGCGCTACCGGATGCTGGTGATTGGCGCGGGGCAGTTGTCGCGCTACCTGTGCCAGATCGCGGTCGGGCTCGATTATCAGGTCACCGTGTGCGATCCACGTGAGGAGTACACCGAGGAGTGGGCCATTCCCGGCACGAAGATCGTGCGGACGATGCCCGACGATACGGTGATCGAGATGAAGCTCGACGAGCGGTGCGCGGTGATTGCGCTGACGCACGATCCCAAGCTGGATGATCTGGCTTTGATGGAGGCGTTGAAGACGCCGGCTTTTTATGTGGGTGCTTTGGGATCGAGAAGGAATAATCAGGCCCGGCGCGAGCGGTTGAAGGAGTTCGATCTGAACGATGCGGAGTTGGCCCGGCTGCATGGGCCGGTTGGGATTTATATTGGCAGCCGGACGCCGCCTGAAATTGCAGTTTCGATTCTTGCCGAGGTGACGGCGGCCAAGAATGGGGTTTCGTTGCCGACTTTATTACAGGTTGAGGGCGCTAAGGCCGCGCGGGAGATTTTGGCTTCTGGGGACGCGGCTTGTAGTGTTTAGTTGGTGGTTTTTGCCTGTGCGGCGCTTTTGGTTGGTTTGTTTGCCTATGGCGGTGGGGTTTTCTTGATCTGGTTGCCTGCTCGGCGCTTGTTTCTGTTTGCCTTCGGTGTTGGCCTTTTCTTGATCTGGTTGTCTGTGCGGCGCTTGTTGTCTGCGCTTTTATGGCGTTGGCCTTTCCTTGATTTGGTATTGGTCTATTAGCGTCGCCCCTGTGCGGGGCAGGCACTTACTTCTCTTTGCCGCCGCAAAGAGAAGTAAGCAAGAGAAAGCGGCTCAAACCGCTAATTCTTAAGCGGGTCCCCCGCACAGTTGCGGCAGTGGCGCATCTAGAATCCGTGCCCTCGCACATTCGGCGTCAGTGACACAGCCGTCATACTTCCGGCGGCGCTGCGCGCGCCGAAGCCCATTTCTCAGAACCGATTGCTGCGTTTCGCGTTCGCGCTCCATTCGCGCTTATCAGCTCAGTCGGTTCATTCGGATCATTCGGTTCATTCGGTTCATATGGCTCATCCAGCTCATCCGGCTCATTTGGCTCATTCGGCATTTCGCCGAGGCGAAGCCAATGGCCCCCGCCGCGCCAAACGAAGCTACTGGTTTGCATGATCGCCGTTCCGGCGAGCACGCAGGGCGAGGCGGGAAGTATGAGTGCCTTGTCACTCACGCTAAATGTGCGAGAGCACAGATTCCAGATGCACCACTACCGCGACTGTGCGGGGGACCCGCTTATGCGCTGGCGGTGTGAGCCGCTTTCTTTTGCCTACTTGTATATTCCCCTCCGTGGCGCCGACCCGATCAGTTGTCGCCACACGGACAGTCAGCTCGTCTGCCTACAGTGCCTCGAGCCCGCAGAAAAGCCTGAGCGACTGTCCTTTTCATCCTCTTAACCCGAACAGTTGACTGAGCCCCGAGCTCGTATTTTCCTGCAAGTATGGGTACCGTGATGAACCAGACCTCTTCGTCCCTTTATATCGGCATCGACGTCAGCGGTAGCACGCTCGACGTTGCCATCCACGACACGACCGAACATTTCAGTGTCGACAATCAAACCGCCGCCATCGACCAGCTGGTCCAGCGTCTGATCGCGCTGAACCCCACCCTGATCGTCATGGAGGCCACCGGCAAGCTCGAACTCGCCGTGCTCAGGGCGCTCTGCCAGGCCGGCCTGCGCGCGGTCGCGGTCAATCCCCGACAGGTGCGCGACTTTGCCAAAGCCACCGGCAAACGGGCGAAGACCGATCGCATCGACGCGTTCGTCATCGCCCATTTCGCCGCCGTCATCAAACCCGTCGTGCGTCCGCTCAACGATGTGCAGACCGAGCAGCTGCAGGCACTCCTGCTGCGCCGTGCCCAGCTCATCGACATGCTCGTGGCCGAAAAGGCCCGCCTGGAGCGCGCTCACGCCGCGGCGAAGGAAAGCCTGAATGACCACATCAAATGGCTCAAGCAGCAGCTCACCGTCGCCGACAAGGACATCGATTCGTTCATGCGCGCTTCGCCCGCGTGGTGCCAGAAGGAGGACCTGCTGCGCTCGGTGCCCGGCATCGGTCCCGGTGCGGCGGCCACGCTGATCGCATTCATGCCGCAACTCGGTTCACTGAACCGCCGCGAGATCGCCGCGCTCACCGGTGTCGCACCGTTCAATTCCGACAGCGGCAGGCACACCGGCAAGCGGCGCATTCAGGGCGGTCGTGCCATCGTGCGGCGCGCGCTTTATATGGCCTGCATTCCCGCGCTGCGCTTCAACCCGGTGATCAGGGCCTTCTACGACCGTCTGCGCAAAGCCGGCAAACCCTTCAAGGTGGCCATGACCGCGTGCATCCGCAAGCTCATCGTGACGCTCAACGCCATGGTCCATAACTCAACACCCTGGAGCCCATCGACGGATTAACCGGCGGTATAGCCTTGCCTGGATGCGGTGCCTGAACGCGATCACTCGCGTGGTTTGCGCTCGCCTGTACGAACTGGCGACCACATTGAAAATCCAGCACCCAGGAACAGGTTCCCGCTTGACTTCCAATACGGTTGCTTTTCTTTGCGGCAGGCAAAGAAAAGTAGGTGCCCGCCCCGCACAGGGGCGACGCTAATAGACCAATACCAATTCAAGGAAAGGCCAACGCCGTAGGCATACAGACAAAAACCGCGACGCAGGTAACCAGATCAAGCAAAGCCCACCGCCACAAAAGCACAGACAAACAAGCGCCGCACAGGCAACCAGATCAAGCAAAGCCCAACACCATAAAAGCACCGACAAACAAGCACAACCAACCACCCCAAATCAAGAAAACCCAACCCCGTAGAACCGCAAACACTCAAACCGGCCAGAGCGGCCCTTCCTCCATCGCGCCGAGCTGCTCGCGCATTTCGAGAATGCGGTCTTCCCAATAGCGCTGCGTGTTGAACCACGGAAACGCCGCCGGAAAGGCCGGGTCGTCCCAACGGCGCGCGAGCCACGCCTGGTAATGAATCAGCCGCAACGTGCGCAACGCTTCGACGAGATACAGTTCGCGCGGCTCGAAGTCGCAGAAGTCTTCGTAACCGGCGAGCAGATCCGCCAGCGCACGTGAAGCCTCGGCGCGCTCGCCCGGCAACAGCAGCCACAAATCCTGCACCGCCGGACCCATGCGGCTGTCGTCGAAGTCGACGAAATGCGGGCCCGCGTCGGTCCACAACACATTGCTGGGATGGCAATCGCCATGCATCCGCAACATGCGAATCTCGCCGGCACGCTCGAAGGCGAGTTCGACGCCTTCAAGTGCGAGATTCACCACGGTTTTCCACGCAGTCCGCACGTCGTCGGGCACGAAGCTGTGCGACAGCAGGAAGTCGCGCGGCTCGTAGCCGAACGTGTTGATGTCGAGTGTGGGACGCTCGGTGTAGTTCTGCGTCTGGCCCACCGCATGGATGCGGCCAATAAATCGCCCCAGCCATTCGAGCGTATCGCGCCGGTCGAGATCAGGCGCGCGGCCACCGCGGCGCTCGAAAATCGAAAAGCGGAACCCGTCGAAGGTATGCAACGTGCGGCCTTCGAAAACACGCGCCGGCACCGCCGGTATCTCACGCGCAGCAAGGTCGGCGACAAAGGCATGTTCTTCGAGAATGGCCGCGTCGGTCCAACGCTCGGGACGGTAGAACTTGGCGACCACCGGCGGACCGTCTTCCACGCCGACCTGGTACACGCGGTTCTCGTAGCTGTTGAGCGGCAGCATGCGTCCGTCGGTGTAGACGCCGACGCTGCTGAGCACGCTGTCGAGCGCGTCGAGCACGATTTCCGGCTTGAGCCGGGCGAAAGGTACGGCGCTATCGGCGCCGTCCTGTGGGTCGAGAATGTCGTCGTTCATGTCCGCATTGTGCGCCGCGCCGCCATCAAACACGAGGGCGCCGGCTCACGTTGCGGCTTACAGTTACCTTCAATAGCCATGAAACGGACTTACAAATCAGTTTCAATGCACCTGCGCGCTGGACGGGCGCACCTGCTCGCCTGTATCGATCAGATCTTCAAGGAAAAAGGGTTCAGTGTTGAGATGCTCCGAAGTGCCGGGCTCGCCGGCATACCAGGCCACCATGGCCATGTCGCCGAGAATGCGCATGACAATCCCGCGCGCGCCTTGCGGCACGGCGATATGCACCGATCGGACAATGGAACCGATTTGCATGATGTTTCCCCGTTTCTCCCATAGCCGGCTTTATGGTTTCCACGCCGGTCAAGGTGATGATAAAAGCGCCGCTTCGCCGATAACGTTGCGTACGCACCCAATCTGCTGCGCGTATGACGCGTGAAAGGTTCGAGTCATTGTTCCCGTGTTGCGGGGCCATGAAAGGGGCGAACTCAAGGTCGTCGACCCGTCGTTTCGCCCTATTCCCATTACAGCGCGCTGGGCCGATGATCTGGGCATAAAGCGTCGTAACGAGACCATCATAAACCCACCCGGGGCGATATATCAAAATCATGGACCGCCAGAACACCCCCATTAATCCAGTCCTCGTGCTCACCGGCCGCCGCCGTGGCATGCTCTTTAGCCGCTGCGCGCACCACGCTGGCGGCTTCGGCTTTCATCGACCGCACTGACCCATGTGGATTGTCCGTCTGGCGCTGCGGCGCCCCTATACGTTTGTCGTGCTGGCCCTGCTTTTGCTGATCGTCGGTCCGTTGACGATTTTGCGCACCCCCACCGACATCTTCCCGAATATCGACATTCCGGTGCTCTCGGTAATCTGGTCGTACAACGGCCTGCCCGCCGACGAGATGGAAAAGCGCATCGTGCTCAACTACGAGCGCGGGCTGTCGACCGCGGTCAACGATATCGAGCACACGGAGTCGACTTCGCTGAACGGGATCGCGGTGGTGAAAATCTTTTTTCAGCCGCACGCGAACATCGACGAAGCGCTCGCCGAAGTCACGGCGCTGTCGCAGACGCAGCTGCGCTCGTTGCCGCCCGGCATCACGCCGCCGAATATCCTGCGCTACAACGCCTCGACGGTGCCGATCCTGCGCCTCGCGCTGTCGTCCGCTTCACTCACCGAGCAGGAGCTGTTCGACTTCGGCAACAACTTTCTGAAGACGCAGCTCGCCACTGTGCCGGGCGCATCGGCACCGCTGCCGTATGGCGGCAAGCAGCGGCAGATCATGGTCGATATCGATTCGCGCAAGCTGCAGGAGCGCAATCTCTCGCCGATGGACGTGGTCAACGCCGTCACCGCACAGAATCTGATTCTGCCGTCGGGTACGGCGAAGATCGGCTCGACGGAATATTCGGTGGAGATGAACGGCAGTCCGGATTCGCTGGCGGGCCTCAATAACATTCCGATCAAATCCACCGCCAACGGCACCGTTTATATCCGCGACGTCGCTCACGTACGCGACGGTTTCCAGCCGCAGACCAACATCGTGCGCGTGAACGGCCAGCGTGCCGCGTTGCTGACCATCAACAAAAGCGGCAATACGTCCACGCTCGAGATCGTCGACCGCATCAAGAAGATGATGCCGACGCTGCGCAATCTCGTGCCGGCTTCGCTGAACATCGATCCGGTCGCCGATCAGTCGCTGTTCGTGCGTGCTTCCGTGCAGGGCGTGCTGCGCGAGGCGCTGATCGCCGCGTGCCTGACTGGCCTGATGATTCTGCTGTTCCTGGGCAACTGGCGCGCCACGCTGATCATCGCCGTGTCGATTCCGCTGTCGATGGTCACCTCGATCATTGCACTGTCGATGCTCGGCGAAACCATCAACATCATGACCTTGGGCGGGCTCGCGCTCGCGGTCGGCATTCTGGTCGACGACGCGACCGTGGCGATCGAAAACATCAGCCATCAACTGGAGCAAGGCAAGACGCTGGAGCAGGCGATTCTCGACGGCGCGCATCAGATCGCGATTCCTACTTTGGTGTCGACGCTATCCATCTGCATCGTGTTCGTACCGATGTTTCTGCTGACGGGCGTCGCGCACTATCTGTTCATTCCGCTCGCCGAAGCCGTGGTGTTCGCGATGCTGGCGTCCTACTTCTTCTCGCGTACGCTGGTCCCGACGCTCGCCAAGTATCTGCTGCGCCATCACCACAAGCCGGCTGACCTGCATCACGCGCCACCACAAACACGCAATCCGTTCATGCGCGTGCACTATGCATTCGAGGGCGGCTTCGCGCGCTTTCGCGACCGTTACCGCGAGTTTCTCGAAGCGCGGGTGGCGCGCCCGGGTCTGTTCGTGACGCTGTTTCTGGTCTGCTGTGGTGCCTCGATGCTGCTGATGCCGTTTCTCGGCCGTGACTTCTTCCCGGCAGTCGATGCCGGCACGATCGCGCTGCATCTGCGTGCCAAAACCGGCATGCGGGTCGAGGAAACCGCGGTGGTGACCGATCGCGTCGACACGCGAATTCGTCAGTTGATACCGCCGTCCGAGTTGCATTCGCTCATCGACAATATCGGCTTGCCGGTCTCGGGTATCAACCTCTCATACAGCAACACCGGCACGATCGGCACCTCGGATTCGGACATCCTTATCACGCTGAATCCCGATCATCATCCGAGCGCGGACTACGTGCGCACACTGCGCCGAACCCTCACCGACGAATTCCCCGGCGTGCAGTTCGCCTTCCTGCCGGCGGATATCGTCAGTCAGACGCTCAACTTCGGCATGCCCTCGCCGATCGATATTCAAATCGTCGGACGTGACGTAGCCGGCAATCGCGTCTTCGCCGCGCAGTTGCTGAATCGCCTGCGCACCGTGCCGGGTCTTGCCGACGCGCGCATCCAGCAGCCCGCCGATCTGCCACGCATCTTTATCGACGTGGACCGCACGCGCGCCCAGCAGGCAGGCTTTTCGCAACGCGACATCGCGAGCAATCTGCTGATCACGCTGTCCGGCAGCCAGCAGACCACGCCGACCTTCTGGCTCAATCCGCGCAACGGCGTCAGCTACAACGTGATCACGGAAGCACCGCAATATACGATCGATTCGCTGCAATCGCTCGCGAACATTCCGTTGAACGCAAACGGCCGCAGCAATATCCTCGGCTCGCTCGCCACGATGAAACGCGAGGCGGGCAATGCGGTACTCACGCACTACAACGCACAAACCACCATCGACATTTTCGGCACCGCCGACGGCCGCGATCTCGGCGGCGTATCCGACGACATCCGCAAGATCATCGACGACAGCAAGGTCAATCTCCCCAAAGGTTCGAGCATCGAGGTGCGCGGCCAGGTGCAGACGATGAACGATTCGTTCTCGGGTCTGTTCGCCGGTCTCGTGTTCGCGATCCTGCTGGTCTATCTGCTGATCGTGGTGAATTTCCAGTCGTGGCTCGATCCGTTCATCATCATCACCGCACTGCCCGGCGCGCTGGCGGGCATCGTGTGGATGCTGTTTCTCACGCACACCACGCTGTCGATTCCGGCGCTGACCGGCGCGATCATGTGTATCGGCATCGCCACCGCGAACTCGATTCTGGTGATCAGTTTCGCGCGCGAACAACTGCTCGAACACGGCGACGCGACACGCGCGGCGATCGAGGCGGGCTTCACGCGTTTCCGTCCGGTGCTGATGACGGCCCTCGCAATGGTGATCGGCATGGTGCCGATGGCAACCGGTCTCGGCGAAGGGGGCGAGCAGAATGCGCCACTCGGGCGCGCGGTGATCGGCGGTTTGACGGTCGGCACGTTGGCTACGCTAATCTTCGTGCCGGTGGTGTTTTCGATGATCTATCGCCGGCTCGCCGCGCGGCGTCAGCGAGCGGCCGAGCACGTGGTGCAAAAGCCATGACGGCCAGCGCACGACACACGGTACGAAACACGAGAGGCAGCGTCGACTGCCCAGGCGTTCTGATAGGGGAAGTTTGATGGAAGGAAAACGTCCAGACGGGTCCAACACCGCGCTCAATCCGGCGAAGCAAAAGCGCGCACGCTGGGTCATCGCGGCGGTGGCCGTGGTGGTGGCCGTACTCGCGGCACAAGGCATCTGGTCGCGCCATGACGCGCACGCAGCGCTCGAACGCGATGCCGAACATGCGAGCCAGACGAGCGTGGAAGTCGTGCGCCCGCAGAAGTCGACGGTAGGACTCGACCTCGTGCTGCCCGGCAACGTGCAGGCGTTTCTCGACACGCCGATTTACGCGCGCACCAACGGCTATCTGAAGAAGTGGTACGCGGACATCGGTGCCAAGGTGAAGAACGGCCAGTTGCTCGCGGAAATCGACACGCCCGAAGTGGACGATCAACTGCGCGCCGCCCGCGCCGATCTCGCGAATGCGGACGCCAACTACGCGCTCGCGAAAAGCACCGCCGACCGTTGGACCGAGATGCTGAAAAGCAAATCGGTTTCGAAGCAGGAAACCGACGAGAAGGTCGGCGACATGCTCGCGAAGAAAGGCACGCTGGATGCCGCGCGCTTCAACGTGGCGCGCCTCGAGAAAACGCAATCGTTCCAGAAGGTGTACGCGCCGTTCGACGGCATCGTGACGGCCCGCAACGTCGATGTCGGCGCGCTGATCGATGCGGGCAGTTCCGGCGGACCGGCGAAGGAACTGTTTCACGTCGCACAGGCGGACAGATTGCGCGTGTATGTGAACGTGCCGCAAGCGTATGCGCTGCAGGTTCGCGCGCAGCAGACGGCGTTTCTGACGCTGACCGAGACGCCGTCGAAACACTATCCGGGTACGGTGGCGCGCACTGCGGGCGCCGTCGATCCGCAACAACGGACCATGCTCGTCGAAGTCGATGTCGACAATCGCAATGGCGATCTGCTGCCGGGCGCCTATGCGCAGGTGCATTTCGCTTTGGGCGCGGGCGCGGCACCGTTTACGCTGCCAGGCAACGCGCTGCTGTTCCGGCCGGACGGCGTCAAGGTAGCGACCGTGGATCCACAGCACAAGGTGAAGCTGCTGCCGGTTTCGCTTGGGACGGACTTCGGTACGCGCGTGGCCGTCGCGTCCGGCTTGCAAGGCAATGAGCAGGTGATTCTGAACCCGCAGGATTCGATCGTCGACGGCGCACCGGTGCGGATCGTGCCGGGGAAAGCGGAGGGTGGTACGGGGGGCGCATCGAGTTCCGAGGGAGCAACGGGTGCCTCTGGCGCGGCCGCGGTTGGCGAAGGTGCAACGGGCGCTTCTGGCGCGGCCGCGGTTGACGGAGGTGCAACGGGCGCTTCTGGCGCGGCCGCGGTCGGCCAAGGTGCAAAGGGTCCTTCTGGCGCGGCCGCGGTTGGCGCGCCTGCTGCGCACGTCGCCGGTCTGCACGCCGTGAGGGACACACTGTGAGCGCGCCGGCATTGCCTCGTCGTTTCGCGCCACGGCTCACACGTGCAGCGCTGCTTGGTGCGTTCGCCTGCTCGCTCACCGCTTGCACCGTCGGCCCCGACTACGTCAAGCCGCCGGCCGCCACTGCCGCCACCTACAAGGAGCTCGAAGGCACCGGCTGGAAGCCCGCGCAACCCGCCGACACGCTCACGCGCGGCGCGTGGTGGAGCGTCTATGCGGACCCATCCCTCGACGCGCTCGAGCAGCAGGTCGCGAGCGCGAACCAGAACGTGCAGGCCGCCGAGGCGCGCTTTCGCGCCGCCCGCGCGACAGTTGCGCAATACCGCTCGAACTTCTTCCCTATCGTCAGCGCGAACGGCGATTATTCCCGCACGCGGACTTCGGAGAATGTGCTGCACAAATCGACTGCGGGTCTCACGCTGAACGATTACCTCGTACAAGCCGATGCTTCGTGGGAACCGGACTTGTGGGGCCGCGTATCGCGCAGCGTCGAAGGCGCGAAAGCCGAAGCGCAGGCGAGCGCCGCCGACGCGCAAGCCGCGCTCCTTTCGATGCAGGCCGAACTGGCGACGGACTACTTCGAACTGCGTGGTTTCGATCAGGAACGACAACTTCTCGACGACACGATCAAAGCCTATAAGGAAGCTCTCGATCTGACGCAACACCGCTACGCAGGCGGCATCGCCACCGACGCCGACGTCGCGCAGGCGCAGACGCAGTTGCAAACCACTCAGGCGCAAGCACTCGACCTCGGCGTGCAGCGCGCGCAACTCGAACACGCGATCGCGATCCTGATCGGCCAGACGCCCTCGACCTTTTCCCTGCCGGTTGCACCGCTCACCGCAGTGCCGGTGGTCGCGGCGGCAGGCGTGCCCTCCGCGTTGCTCGAACGACGGCCCGACGTCGCGGCGGCAGAGCGGCACGTCGCCGATATGAACGCGCAGATCGGCGTGGCGACGGCGGCGTTTTTTCCGAGTCTGATTTTGTCGGTGACGGGTGGGCTCGAAGCGACCAACTACAGCCAATGGCTGTTGGCGCCGAGCCGTCTGTGGTCGCTCGGGCCGGCACTCGCCGGTACGCTGCTCGACTTCGGCGGACGTGCGTCGGTGAAAGAGCAAGCCCGTGCGCACTACGACGAAAGCGTCGCGCAGTACCGCCAAACCGTGCTGACGGCGTTCGGTCAGGTCGAGGACAACCTCGCCGCATTGCGCGTGCTTGAACAGGAAGCCGCCGCGCAGGACGACGCGGTGGCCGCCGCGCAGCGTTCGCTGGCGGTCGTGTCGAACCGCTATAAGAACGGCGCGATCACGTATCTTGATGTCGTGGTTGCGCAGACCACCGCGCTGACCAATGAGCGGAATGCGGTGTCGATCGCTCGCCGTCGTATGGCGGCGAGCGTCGCGTTGGTCAAGGCGTTGGGCGGCGGTTGGGACGCGTCGGCGTTGCCGACCGACGAACAGATCGTGCATCCCGCCGCGCCTGCGAGCGAAGCGGCGGCGCACGGTTAGTGGCCGAGGTTGCGGTCGCGGTTGCGGTTGCGGTTGCGGTTGCGGTCGCGGTCGCGGTCGCGGTCGCGGTCTCGGTCTCGGTCTCGGTCTCGGTCTCGGTCTCGGTCTCGGTCTCGGTCTCGGTCTCGGTCTCGGTCTCGGTCTCGGTCTCGGTCTCGGTCTCGGTCTCGGTCTCGGTCTCGGTCTCGGTCTCGGTCTCGGTTTGAGAGTACGCCCAAACATGCGAAAACCGCGGCAAGCACGCCAACTGCGCGCGTCGCGGCACCGCCCCGTGGCGTGTCGCGCCCACTCCCCCGACCTTTTCAAAGTATCCTTAACGCCTTCGACCACCTCGCGTTCCCAGGAGATTTTTTCGTGACCGCATCGCCGGAATCCCACCGGACTGCTACTTCGGCTGTTCCCGCTCCACCCGCTACTTCCCCCTCCGCCACTGTGCCTGACATCGCCGACACCCCCTATCTCGAACGAGGCACGCGCGCCTATTGGCGCGCCAGCATCGCGTTGCTATTCGCCGGCTACGCCACCTTCTCGCTGCTGTATTGCGTACAGCCGTTGCTGCCTGCGTTCTCTACGGCGTTCAGCGTAACGCCGGCACAAAGCAGCCTGTCGCTCTCGGTGACGACCGCCGCGCTCGCGCTCGCCATATTCGTGGCCGGCTTCGTCTCGGAAGGCTGGAGCCGCCATAAGCTAATGACTGCATCGCTCACGCTGTCGGCGCTATTGACGATCGGCGTCTCGATCGCGCCGCAGTGGCATCAATTGCTCGTGTTGCGCACGCTCGAAGGCCTCGCGCTGGGCGGCGTGCCCGCCGTCGCGATGGCGTACCTCGCGGAGGAAGTGCACCCCGATGGGCTCGGTCTGGCGATGGGACTGTACGTCGGCGGGACGGCGATCGGCGGGATGGCGGGGCGGGTGATTACCGGCGTCGTCGCGGATCTGTTTTCGTGGCGCGTGGCAATCGGCACGATCGGCGTGCTCGGCATTCTCTCCATGCTCGCGTTTCGCGCGCTGCTGCCACCGTCGCGCCATTTCGTGCCGCGTCGCGGACTCGGCTTTGCACATCACCACGCCGCGTTGCTGAAGCAATTCACGCGGCCCGGGTTGCCCCTGCTGTTTCTGCTCGGCTTCGTGCTGATGGGCAGCTTCGTCACGCTGTACAACTACATCGGTTACCGGCTGCTTGCGCCGCCCTACCTGTTGAGCCAAACAGAGATCGGCGCGATTTTCGTCGTCTATCTGACGGGCGTGATCGCCTCGCCGTGGTCGGGCCGCATGGCCGATACGTTCGGCCGGGCACGCGTGCTGATCGGCAGCTTGCTGCTGATGGCGCTCGGACTCGCCATCACGATGCTCCATCCGATCGCGGCAATTGCAACCGGCATTGCCTGCTTGACGTTCGGCTTTTTCGCCGGACATTCGGTGGCGAGCGGCTGGGTCGGACGCCTCGCGAAAGAAGCCAAGGGACAGGCGGCCGCGCTGTATCTGCTCGCGTATTACATCGGCTCCAGCGTGGTCGGTTCCTATGGCGGCCACGTGTGGGCTGGTTATGGCTGGAACGGTGTCGCGGGACTGGTGGGCGTGCTGCTCGTCGTCGGCATCGTTGCGGCTGTGCGCTTACGTCGACGCGAAGAGACCGCAGGATGAAGGCATGCCGCTGACCGGTTTCGGGAAACCGGGCTCGGACGCGGCTCGGAGCGAGGCCTAAAAAGACGCGCGTCGCAGCAGACGAGAACAATCCGCCGCGCATCAAATTGGCTTAAAAAGTAAGGCCCATGTAAGCAACCACTTCATTTTTTACGACGCTTTTGCTGCGGCGCGTCAATCGCCGCGGCCCTTGCGGCATTGGGTTGAGCAGTCTGCGAAGACGCGCTGCAGCGCGGCAAGCCGTTGTTATGTTGATCTAACCGTCGCCTATACTCGATTCAGGCGTTGGCGGTGCATGACTCCAGAAATAGAGCCGCTGCCCGCGCCGGTACTAGATAAGGAGACGAGTATGACGACCTACTTCACGATTGGCGATTTCATCCTGGTCATCCCGATGGCGCTGGCCGGCGCGCTGTTTGTCGGCGCGCTTCCCTGCAAGACGGAGTTGCGTCACAACGCGCTACGCGTGCTAGGCGCGCTGATCGGCGTGGTGTTCGCGGTCGTGCTGGTCGAAGGCTTGCCTGCGCTGGTGTAGCGGGGTCCGGCGAAGACGGCCTGGACGCTTCGGGGATACTTCGATCCGGATAGTCCGGTCGACTGAACGCAGTCGTTTCGCTGGCTGCGCGGGAAACACGTGTACCTGAATGCCTTGATTAAAAAGCCGCCCCAGCGGGCGGCTTTGCTATTGCTACGACGAAATTCCCGCGACTGAAACGCTACGCGGTCAGATCGCCTGATCGGTCGAAGGCTTTTCCCACAGGTTGACGCCACCTTCAGTTGCATAGCGGTCGATCTCCGCCAGCTCTTCCTTCGAGAACGCGAGATTCTTCAACGCACCGACGTTCTCGCGCACTTGCTCCGCGCGGCTCGCGCCGATCAGCACGGACGTCACCCGCGGATCACGCAGCGCCCATGCGAGCGCCATTTGCGCAAGGCTTTGTCCGCGACGCTGCGCGATGTCATTGAGCTTGCGCACGTGCTCGATGTTTTGCGGGCTCAGATGCTCCTGCTTCAACGAACCGCCGCCCGGCTTGTTGACGCGCGCGTCTTCCGGCACGCCATTCAGATACTTGCCGGTGAGCAAGCCCTGCGCGAGCGGCGTGAACGCGATCGCCCCTGCGCCGACCTTCTCGAGCGCATCCAGCAGTTCGCGTTCGATCCAGCGGTTGAGCATGTTGTACGCCGGCTGATGGATCAGAAGCGGCACCTTGTACTCGGCGAGCAGCCTGGCCATTTCGAGCGTCTTGGTTGCCGAGTACGACGAAATACCGATGTACAACGCCTTACCTTGCTGCACGGCACTCGCCAATGCACCGGCGGTTTCTTCGAGCGGCGTATCGGCATCAAAGCGATGCGAATAGAAAATATCGACGTAATCGAGACCCATGCGCTGCAGGCTCTGATCGAGACTCGCGAGCACGTACTTGCGCGAGCCGCCGCCCTGGCCATAAGGACCCGGCCACATGTCCCAACCTGCCTTCGACGAGATCAGCAGTTCGTCGCGATACGGTTTGAAGTCATCTTTGAAGAGACGGCCAAAGTTGG
Source organism: Paraburkholderia sp. RL17-337-BIB-A (assembly GCF_046025895.1). Taxonomy (NCBI): domain Bacteria; kingdom Pseudomonadati; phylum Pseudomonadota; class Betaproteobacteria; order Burkholderiales; family Burkholderiaceae; genus Paraburkholderia; species Paraburkholderia sp. RL17-337-BIB-A. The sequence goes on from NZ_JARESY010000001.1 coordinate 4,452,991, forward strand.
TTTCGGCGCTGCCGTACGGGGGACCGTAGTTGTTGGCGAGGTCGAAGTGAGTGATGCCCAGATCGAAGGCCGTGCGCAGGATATCGCGCTGCGTGGAGATCGGCGTGGTGTCGCCGAAGTTGTGCCACAGGCCCAGCGACAGCGCCGGCAGTTTGAGACCCGATTTGCCGCAGACGCGGTATTGCATGTCCGAATAGCGTTCTGAAGCTGCTTCGTAAGCCATTGCTAGTGTCCTTGATGGTGAGGTCGCCCGGCGGTTGCGGGCGGGAGAAGATCACATGCTGCGAGAGGCGTGCCGGTTCTACGTTTAGGTATGAGTGACGCTAGACCGCTATGGTAGCCAATCGACGTGATACCTGCAGACGCCCACAGTATGCAAGATGGACGATAGCTTGCAGCTCCCCTACACTTTGACCGATCAAGGCTTATCGAAGGGGGGATTCATGACGAAGGCGATTTCAATCGCGCTGGTTGTCGGCGGTATCGTGTTGTTGTATTTCGGTGGGCAGGCGTTCAACTCGGTTAGCAGCGAAGTGTCTCGCGTGTTTACCGGATCGCCGACCAACAAGGCGATCATGCTGATCGTGGGCGGCGTTATCGCCACGATTGCCGGCCTGACCGGGGTGGTTGTTTCAGGACGCAAGCGGTAGAGCGTTGACGCCTACGCGGCGCGAAACCAACAAACATTCGCGCCGCGCCAGGCAAAAAACCTAAAAGGCAATTTCCGGCTTGGCCGCCGAGCGGGATCCCGGCAGCGGCACATTGCTCACCCCGTGATAGGTGAACACCAAAGAAAATTTCACCTGATCGCTGAGGTTCTTGCCAGCTGAATGCAGCGTGTTGCAGTGAAAGAACACCACGTCCCCGGCCTTGAGCTCGGGCGAAACGGCGGTGCGAATCAAGGCCTGATTCTCTTCCAGATCGGAACGGAAAAACCTGGCCTCGTCGAAGCGCTCGGAAGTGAAGGCAGCGCCGTGCGACTTCGGCACAAACCACAACGCGCCGTTATCGACCGTCTCCGACCCTACTGCGACCCACACCGATACCAGGTCGTCACGCTCGAATGACCAGTACCTCACGTCCCGATGCCAGCCCGTCAGGCTGCCATACGCAGGGTGCTTGGTCATCATGCAATTGTGATGCGCGCGCGATAAGCGCGGCTCTTCACCGAAGTACAACTCCATCCAGCCGCGAATTTCCGGCGCGGTCGCCCATTGCGCAAAACTCGGATGACGGCCGTACGCATCCAGCAAGCGGCGAACCGTGTGGCCACCCGGAGCATGTTTGGATTCCGGCGCGCCGGGATACTGCAGATCTGCTTCGAACTCGATCGGCGCGGCCGCTTCCTGCAACTGGCGCTCCGCAATCTGCTTCAGTTCGCCGCAACGCTCGGGCGACACCAATCCGGGCACGACGACAAAACCCTGCTCTCGCAACGTGTGAATCTGCTCTTTCTTCGAATGAAGTGACATGGTGTTCCGTTACAGTCGGCTAGCTGATGCTCGATTGTAAAACGGGCGCGATCGGACTGCGCGCTGTTTCGCCTTGCGCGAAGCCGCAGCCTTACGCACTACTTTCATGCGAAAGCCGATTTGCAAAGCACGCTGTGAGGGCACGCTCGCACGATAATCGACCGCAAAGGGCGCGACCTTGCGAGCGTGCACCTCACGTCTTACCCGTAAAAACCCGTATTCGCAGGGTAAAAACGGACTTTCTGACGTCACGAATCACGTGTAGCCTTTCACGCATGTTGATCGCTCTTCCCGCACTTTTGCGGCGCACGCAGGCCGCTGTGGCCGACTCCGCCGTCCTCCGTGTTCTTATCAGTCGAATTCCGGGCTCTCGCGTCGTCCTTCGCGGCACCGCCATTGGCACATTTGGTGCTCCTTCTGGCGCACACTCCGTCGCGCGACACGTTGCCAACCTGTGAAGCCATGCATACTCTTCTGAGCACCCGTCTTACCCGCGCCGCGTTGAAAGCGGCGCGTCCGGCGCGTCGCCATCTCGTGCGCGCGCTGCGTCACCATGCCACCCGCACTCGCGCATTAGGCGAACAATGGCGTGAAGCCAAAGCGGTCGACGGCATTCGCACGTGGTTCCATACGTTTTTCTCCGCACTGCGCCTGCAAGGCAATTCGCGGCGCTTTTCGCTGCGCACGCTGCTGCGCAAACCGACGCCACTGCGCCTTACCGCCAAGCAGACTGCTCCGGTAGCAGCGCCGCAAAGCACGAGCCGCCGGCCGCGACGTATGTCGACGAGCGGCAGCACCGGCTGGTTTGCGTTTGCGTTTGCGTTTGCGAGTCGCTGAATGAGCGGCCGAATCATGCCCTGAGGTAGTCCGTCAAGGTTTTGGAGCGGGAAATTGCTCTCCCGCACCCGGTTCGACGCGCACGAGCAGGCCAGCCGAACGATCCTCTCCTTTCGAGGGCTGGTACAGCCCGCATCGCTGGCATGCTGGCCTCAGGTATCGCTCGCCGCTCATTTATGAAACGGGTTATGTCGAACAAAACGTCATGCGCTCGCCTGGCGAGTTGCCCACCGCCGGCCAGCGTCATGGTCGTAACAGGCGACCCGCCGGCCGGCCGTGGACAACTCGCGACATCACGTCCAACGGAGGAACCCCACCGATCCAGAATTCAACTGCGTAACCGTCCATCGAAACGGGTTACCCCGAAAGCCCGAGGTTCTTGATGAGTGTCGAACCGCGCTTCCTCAAGGCGTTGAGGTAGGTGCTCTCGTCGTACGGGGTTCTGGTCTGCCAGCACCGGTACAGGATGCGGATCCACTTAAACGCCAATGCCCTGACAGCGGCCTGATACGAACTGCCCTTCGCTCGCTGTTGCCGGTAGTAAGCGCCGGCCCAGAACGATTTGTTGATAGTCTGGCCGGCCCATTCGACAAAGGTCTGGCGCAGGAATGTCGGGCATTGCCAGCGCCAGTGCACCCAACACTTCTTGCCGCTGCGCTCGGTGACCGGCGCGATGCCGGAGTACTTCTGCAGTTCATCAGCGCCCCTGAAACGGTCGCGTTGCTCGCCGAATGCAGCCAGCAGGCGCGGCGTCAGATGCGGACCTGCTCCGGGCAAGCTGTCAAACAGGTCGAAGTCGGGCAGCGTTCGTGCGACTGTCGCGATTTCCTTATCGAACACGTCGATCGCAGCGAGCGCTGTGCGCAGTTGCGCCACCAGCATCAGCGCGAGCAACCGGTGAGGTGCAACGATACCGGGATCGTCAGTAAGCGACACAGCGCAGCGGATCGACTCCAGACGTCCCTCAATCAGTTGGGCCCGGCGACAGTTGTGCGCATGGAAGAACGTTTCAAGGGTCTTCCTGTTCGCACGCCTGACTGCTGGCAGGGTTGGCCAGCGGGTCAGGAAATCACAAAACAGCACCGTGTCGATGTCCTCGAACCATTCCAGGGTTTGAGGATAATACTGCTTGAGTGCGTTGGTTAGCCGGTTGGTGAACCGGGTCTTGTCGCCGACCAGTTCACGACGCTGCTCGATCAGGCTCAGCAAGGAACGCATGCCGGCGCTCTGCGGCCTGAGAGCGCTGAACCGCTCAGGATGGCGCAGCAACAGGTCGAGTGCCAGCTCAGCATCGGTGGGATCGTCTTTGGCCCGGCTCGGCTTGAATGCCTCACGGTACTTCGCGAGCATGGCGGGGTTGATCGGGAATAGTGTGACGAACGCATGTTTCTGCAAAACCGAGACGATCGGCCCTCTGGCCAGCTCAAGAGCGATCGCGATGGGACCACCAAAGCGCTCGTGTAACGCCGTTGCCCATTCATCAATGCGTGTAACCTGGTGAGGGATGCAGTCGAACTCGCGCTTGTCGTCACCGGCCTGCTGCAGGCAGATGTCATGTTTGGTATCGGCCCAGTCGATGCCGACGAAAGCCTTGAATTGCTGGTTCGATAGAGGTGCCATGTGAACCTCCGCAAGTGATAGATTACCCGGTAGGGACATGCATGCTTGCGTTCAGCGAAGCCAATATAGTGAGCCGGTGCCACGGCGAACCCTGAGTATTCGTTATCGAGCGCAAGCGCACCCGTAGACTCGAAGCTAATTCGGCAATCGTCTAGCGTTTGGGTCGACTTATTCGTAGTCCACGGGTGCATGTTCCGCCTTCACTGGCAGCAAGCTGCCAGTCCGAACAGTATCGATGAAAGCGGAACGGACTATCTATATAGGCGACTGCGGTGCGCATGCGCGGCCAGGCGAGTCGTTGAGAGCGAACCGCGAGCCAGCTCGAACGCCTCCCCACTCCGCGTCAGGATGCAGCGGGTACGGCCGCCGCAGCTGCGTTGACGCCCTCATCGCCCCACCGCACAGCGTATTCGATGGTAATAAAAAAACCCCGCCCGGCTCGCGCCGGCGGGGTATTTTTTTGAAGCGGACTGCGTGATTATTCCGCGAGCGCGGCGACCGGTTCGGTGCCTGCTGCTTCGGCCAGTGCCAGAGCCTTGTCCGTGGCTTCCCACGTGAATTCCGGCTCTTCGCGGCCGAAGTGACCGTAGGCCGCGCTCTTCTCGTAGATCGGGCGCAACAGGTCGAGCATCTGGATGATGCCCTTCGGACGCAGGTCGAAGTGCTCCTGCACCAGCTCCGTGATCGTTGCATCCGACACGCGGCCCGTGCCGAACGTGTTGACCATGACCGAAGTCGGCTGAGCCACGCCGATCGCGTACGACACCTGAATCAGGCAGCGCGATGCCAAACCGGCAGCCACGATGTTCTTCGCGACATAACGGCCGGCATACGCGGCCGACCGGTCGACCTTCGACGGATCCTTGCCCGAGAACGCGCCGCCGCCGTGCGGCGCCGCGCCGCCGTATGTATCGACGATGATCTTGCGGCCCGTCAAACCGCAATCGCCTTGCGGACCGCCGATCACGAACCGGCCGGTCGGGTTCACGAGGAACTTGATGTCGCCCTTGATCAGGTTAGCCGGCAGGGTCGGCTTGATCACTTCTTCGATCACGGCTTCGCGCAGCACGGCCAGATCGATGTCCGGCGAATGCTGTGTGGACAGCACGACGGTGTCGATGGAATGCGGCTTACCGTCGACATAACGCACGGTGACCTGCGACTTCGCATCCGGACGCAGCCACGGCAGACGGCCGTCGCGGCGCAGATTCGCCTGACGTTCCACCAGACGGTGCGACAGGTGGATCGGCAGCGGCATCAGTTCCGGCGTTTCTTCACACGCGTAACCGAACATCAGGCCTTGATCGCCGGCGCCTTGATCGAGGTTGTTGTCGTGCGCGCGGTCCACGCCCTGGGCGATATCCGGCGATTGTTTGTCGTATGCGACCAATACGGCGCAGCCACGGTAGTCGATGCCGTAATCCGTGTTGTCGTAACCGATACGCTTGATCGTGTTGCGCGCGACCTGAATGTAATCGACGTTCGCCGTGGTGGTGATTTCCCCGGCCAGCACGACCAGACCCGTGTTGCACAGCGTTTCGGCTGCAACACGCGAGTACTTGTCTTGCGTCAGGATGGCGTCGAGGATTGCGTCCGAGATCTGATCCGCGACTTTGTCGGGATGGCCTTCGGAAACGGATTCGGAGGTGAAGAGATAGTCGTTTGCCACGTTGCAGACTCCTGTTTGGTGGTTACGGTTGAGTTTCACGTAGCCAGCTTCGGGAGCCTTGAAGCGGCGACGCTTTAGCGGATTACCTTACTGGCAGGGGGCGTATCCCATGGGATCGCACCCGCCAGCTTCGCCCCGCAAGTTGTCTATTAACTCGGCGAAGCCCTTATTATAGCGACTTCCTTTGATTGTCACAGAGTGTTCACCCGTGCTGTATTTCGACCCGTCTTCAGGTTTCTTGAGCAAAGCGTCGCTCGACGCCCTACACGGAGGGGCGGCATGTTGAGTCGTCTTGGTGCCCACCTGGCCATTGGACTGCTGAAATTTTTGGCGTTGTTGCCCTATGGTCTGGTTGCGCGAATGGGCGACGGGTTGGGCTGGCTGCTCTATCAGATCCCAAGCAACCGTAAGCGCATCGTCCACATCAATCTGAGCTTGTGTTTCCCGGAGTGGAGCGCCGCGCACCGCGCCGAGATCGCGCAGAAACACTTCCGCCACGCGATTCGCAGTTATGTTGAGCGCAGCGTCCAGTGGTTCGGCTCGGCGAAGAAACTCGAAAAGCTCGTACAGGTGGATAGCGAGATCGACCTGCTGGATCCCGACATGCCGCCCACCCTGCTGCTTGGCGCGCATTTCGTCGGTATCGAGGCGGGCTCCGTGTTCATCAATCACGCGCTGCGCCGACAGTGCGGCGCACTCTATCAGCCGATGTCCAACAAGGTGCTCGACGATGTTGCAAAGGCCGCGCGCGGCCGCTTTGGCGCGGACATGGCAAGCCGCGCCGACAGTGCGCGGATCGTGCTGCGCTGGTTGCGCGACCACAAGCCGGTCATGCTCGGCGCCGACATGGACTATGGCATGCGCAACTCGACGTTCGTGCCGTTTTTCGGCGTACCTGCGTGCACGCTGACAGCCGTGGGACGCCTCGCCGGGGTCGGCCATGCGCAAGTGGTGCCGTTTATCGGCGAAGTGCTGCCGAATTACAAAGGCTACCGTCTCAAGGTGTTCAAGCCATGGCAGAACTATCCCACCGGCAACGACGAGGCCGACGCGCGCCGCATGAACGCCTTCCTCGAGGAGCAGATTCCCCTGATACCGGAACAGTATTATTGGGTGCACAAGCGCTTCAAGACGCGGCCGCCAGGCGAGCCGAGCGTCTACTGACCGGCCTTCGAAAAAAGCGCCCGAACGCGAAAATAAAGCGGCGTTCGGCCCACCTTTTGGCGCGTCACTTACAATAGCGCGATGAAACTGAAATTCACCAAAATGCACGGCGCGGGCAACGACTTCGTCGTGCTCGACGGCTACACCCAACCGGTCAACCTGACGCCGGCGCAGGTGCGCGCGCTCGCGGACCGGCATTTCGGCGTCGGCGCCGACCAGTTACTGCTGGTCGAGAAGCCGACTTTGGACGGCGTCGATTTCAGATATCGCATCTTCAATTGCGACGGCGGCGAGGTCGAGCACTGCGGCAACGGCGCGCGCTGCTTCGTCAAGTTCGTGCGCGACAGCGGCCTGACCGACAAGCACAGCGTGCGCGTGCAAGTGCAGAACGGCACCATTGTGCTGACCATGCAGGAAAACGGCGAAGTGCTGGTCGATATGGGCACGCCCGTGTTCGAACCGGAGCGCGTACCGTTCGCCAGCAAAGGCCTCGAAGGCCGCCGTGAAGGTGCTGACACGCTCTGGCCGCTCGATGTGAACGGCGTGACGCGCTGGATCTCAGTGGTGTCGATGGGCAATCCGCACGCCGTGCAAGTGGTCGACGACGTCGAGGATTTTCCGGTTCTCGTCGAAGGCCCGGTGATCGAGCGGCATGCACGCTTCCCGCAGCGAGTGAACGCGGGCTTCATGCAGATCGTCGGCCGTAGCGAAGTCAAACTGCGCGTCTACGAACGCGGCGCCGGCGAAACGCTGGCATGCGGCACCGGTGCGTGCGCGGCAGTCGCTGCCGGCATTCGCCGCGGGCTGCTGGACGCGCCGGTGCTGGTGCACACGCATGGCGGCAAGCTGACCATCACGTGGGATAGCACACCAGAAGGTGCACCGCTGCTCATGGCCGGCCCCGCGGCAACCGTCTTCGAAGGCGAGATCGAACTGGCCGAGTGACTCGCGCCGGTCTGACGTCCGATTCAGTGGCCAATCGATCGGCCGGTGAAGTACCACACATGTGGCCTGTGCGAGGTCTCGAATAGGCCGAGGAATGGCCTGGTGAAGAGGCCCAATGAACAGGCCAATGAGCAAGCCAACGAAGAAGCCGATGAAGAGCCGGACAATGCGGCTTTTTCACCGGCCGACCAAACTCATGACCGTTGCGGCGCCCGAAGGCGCCGTCCCGTAGTCCTTTAGCCGAAACCATGAACGATCGCGAAGTCGCCGAATATCTGCTCGCCACCCCCGAATTTTTCGCCGAACACGCGGAAATGCTCGCGACGATCCGGCTTGCGAACCCGCACGGCAAAGCGGCGGTGTCGCTGCAGGAGCGGCAGATGGAAATGCTGCGCGACAAGAACAAGCATCTCGAACGGCGTCTGGCCGAGTTGCTGCGCTACGGTCACGAAAACGACAGCATCGCCTCGAAATTCAATCGCTGGACCATCCGCGTGATGGCCGAGCGCGATCCATACGCGCTGCCGCGCACGATTTCGAACGCTTTGCACGATATTTTCGACGTGCCGCAAGCCGCGCTGCGCGTTTGGGACGTCGCCGAGCCGTATGCGCAGGCCGAGTTCGCGCGCCATGTCGGCGAGGAAGTGCGAATCTTCGCGAACAGCCTCACCACGCCGTACTGTGGCGCGAACACCGGCTTCGAAGCGGCACAGTGGCTGGTGCCGGCGGTGGCATCCGTGAGCGGCGACGGATCCGCGGGCGCTACGGGCGGCGAGTCCGCGCACGCCACCGAATCGATTGCGTTGCTCGCGCTGCGCGACCCCGAAGGTAAGGAAGAAGCGCCCACCTTCGGCCTGCTGGTGATGGGTTCGGCCGACGCGCGCCGCTTTCACGACGGCATGGCAACCGATTTCCTGACGCAGATCGGCGCGTTGGCGAGCGCGGCGCTGAGCCGCCTGCTGCCGCGCTGAGCCGCCGAGCCCATACATAAGGCCACCGTGACCGAAGCCGAGCCGATCGCCGCCTACCTGTCGAATCTCGAACATGAGCGGCGACTGTCGGCGCATACGCTGCGCGGCTACACCCACGAACTCGAAGAGCTCAAGCTGCTGGCCAAAGGCCGGCCGCTCGAAAGCCTCACCGCCGTCGATATTCGCGGCGCGGTTTCGCGGGCGCATGCCGGCGGCCTGACGGCGCGCTCGATCAGCCATCGGCTGTCGTGCTGGCGAGCGTTCTACCGCTGGTTCGCGGGCCGCGTCGATCTGCCGGCCAATCCGGTCGCCACCGTACGGGCGCCGAAACAGCAGAAAGCACTGCCGAAAGCGCTTTCCGTCGACGACGCCACGCGTCTGATGGAAAGCCCGCCCGCCGCGACGCCCGAAGGTCTGCGCGATCACGCGATGCTCGAATTGTTCTACTCGTCGGGCCTGCGGCTGTCCGAACTGGTCGGCCTCGACGCCCGTTTCGCCGATGCCGAGGGCTACCGCTCCGCGGGCTGGCTCAAGCTCGACTCCGCCGAAGTCCAAGTGCTCGGCAAAGGCAACCGGCGCCGCATCGTGCCAGTCGGCAGCAAAGCGATCGACGCCTTGAACGCGTGGCTCGCGGTGCGCGACCAGATGGTCAGACACGATCCGCATCCGCTGTTTCTCTCGGCACGCGGCAATCGCTTGTCGCCGAATGTCGTGCGTGATCGTGTGAAGCGCGCGGCGCTGGTCGCCGGCATTCCCGCCAATGTGCACCCGCACGTGCTGCGGCATTCGTTCGCCACCCACGTGCTGCAATCGAGCGGCGACCTGCGGGCCGTGCAGGAACTGCTCGGGCACGCCAGCATCACCGCCACGCAGGTCTACACCGCGCTCGATTTCCAGCATCTCGCGCACGTCTACGATCAGGCGCATCCGCGCGCCAAAAAACGCGACTGATTCCGCTCGTTTGCTTTTTGCGGTTTGCAGTCTCCGCCTTCGCTTCACCCGCCGCGTGCTTCTTTGTCTACACGGCCCACTGCTCCTGCTGACACCCTGATGAATACCGTTACGCTCAAACCGTCGAAAGAAAAATCGCTGCTGCGCCGCCATCCGTGGGTCTATGCCAACGCGATCGACCGCGTCGACGGCAATCCCGCCGCCGGCGCGACCGTACTGGTGCGCGCGCACGACGGCCGCTTCCTCGCGCGCGCGGCCTACAGCCCGCATTCGCAGATTCGCGCCCGCGTGTGGAGTTTCGACGAAGCCGAGCCGATCGATCACGCGTTCTTCAAGCGCCGCGTGCAGCGCGCCTTGGCACATCGTCAAACGATGGTGCACGACACCGGCGCCGTGCGGCTGATTTTCGGCGAAGCGGACGGCCTGCCTGGTCTGATCGTCGATCACTACGTGGCCGAGGACGAAGGCCAGCGCAGCCAGCTGGTGTGCCAGTTCATGGCGACGGGCGTCGAAGCATGGAAGGAAGCGATCGTCGCCGCGCTGGTCGGCGCAACGGGCTGCCCGAACGTCTACGAGCGCTCGGACGTGTCGATCCGTCAGAAGGAAGGGCTCGAACAGATCACCGGCGTGCTGGCGGGTGAAGCGCCGTCGGATGCGCTGATCGCGAGCGAAAACGGCGTGCGTTACCACGTCGACGTCCGTAACGGCCACAAAACCGGCTTCTACGTTGATCAGCGCGACAACCGCCTGCTGGTGCAGGAGTTGGCGAAAGATCGCGACGTGCTGAACTGCTTCTGCTACACCGGCGGCTTTTCGCTGGCGGCATTGAAAGGCGGGGCGAAGCGCGTGGTGTCGATCGATTCGTCGGGCGACGCGCTCGCGATCGCGCAACAGAACGTGGCCGCCAACGGTTTCGACGCCGAGCGCGCCACCTGGCTCGATGCCGACGCGTTCAAAACCCTGCGCCGCCTCTACGACGAAGGCGAACGCTTCGACCTGGTCGTGCTCGATCCGCCGAAATTCGCGCCGTCGCGTGAACACGTGGACCGCGCCTCGCGCGCCTATAAGGACATCAATCTGACCGGCATGAAGCTGCTGCGCCCAGGCGGCCTGCTGTTCACCTATTCATGCTCTGGCGCGATCGACTCCGAGCTGTTCCAGAAGATCGTGTCCGGCGCGGCGGCCGATGCGCGCGTCGATGCGCGAATTCTCAAGCGCCTCGGCGCCGGGGTCGACCACCCGCTGCTCACCGCATTCCCCGAAGGCGAATACCTGAAAGGCCTGCTGTTGCAAATTGCCTGATCGCCCATAGTTTCAGGGTCATTTCCCACGGGCCGCGGAGGGGTTCGTACCTACCGCAGCGCCGGTTTGACAGATATGTTTCAATATCCGGCTAGATCGGGCCGCGCGCCGTCAGGCTGCCGCGCCCGGCAAAGCGGATTCGCAGACGCATTTCCTGCATGCTTGCGCGCTGCAGATCCCGCGCTGCACATTTCGCGCGGCAAGTTCGCTCTTTAGATTCGCGCGTTAAGTTCGCACTTAAATTCGCGCTTAGATTCGATTACGCACAGACTCACGTACATACAGGCGACCAACATGATCCCAGTCACCATCCTGACCGGCTTTCTCGGCAGCGGCAAAACCACCCTGCTCAAGCGCATCCTGAACGAAAAGCACGGCATGAAGATCGCCGTGATCGAGAACGAGTTCGGCGAAGAGAACATCGACAACGAAATCCTCGTGCAAGACACGAGCGAACAGATCATCCAGATGAGCAACGGCTGCATCTGCTGCACGATCCGCGGCGACCTCTCGCGTGTGCTGGGCGATCTGGCGGCGAAGAAGCAGTCCGGCGAACTGGATTTTGATCGCGTCGTGATCGAAACCACCGGCCTCGCGAATCCGGGCCCGGTCGCGCAGACCTTCTTCATGGACGACCAGATCGCCAACGAATTCCTGCTCGACGCGATCATCACGCTGGTCGACGCGAAGCACGCGAATCATCAGTTGGACGAACACGAAGTGGTGCAGCGCCAGGTCGGCTTCGCCGATCGCCTGTTCATCACGAAGTCCGATACGGTCGACGAAAAACATGTGGAGGATCTGCGCCACCGTCTGTTGCACATGAACCCGCGGGCGGCGATCAAGATCGTCAACTTCGGCGAAGCGGACATCAAGGAAATCTTCGACCTGCGCGGCTTCAACCTGAATTCGAAACTCGAAATCGATCCGGACTTTCTCGCCGAAGACGAACACGCGCACAGCCACGCCCACGCGCATGACGAGCACGGCCACACCCATGCCGACCACGAAGGTCACGATCACGAAAACTGCGATCACGACCACGGCAAGTGCGACCACGAAGGTCACGACCATGCGCATCACCATCACGCGCACCACGACGACAAGATCAAATCGTTCGTCTACCGCAGCGACCGCCCGTTCGATCCGAACAAGCTCGAAGACTTCCTCGGCGGCATTCTGCAGATCTACGGCGAGCGCCTGTTGCGCTATAAGGGCGTGCTGTATATGAAGGGCGTCGACCGGAAGGTGGTGTTCCAGGGCGTGCATCAGATGATGGGCAGCGACCTGGCGGCGAAGTGGCAGCCAATCGAGAAGAAGACCAACAAGATGGTGTTCATCGGCATCGAACTGCCGCAAGACCTGATCACCGACGGCCTGGACGCCTGTCTGGCGTAAATGTCATGGGGCGCATGCCGTGCAATTCGCACGGCATGCTGCATGCTGCGTGCTGTGTGCTGTAACCGCGATCGAGCGAACGAGCGGGCGGACGCGCCCAGAAGCAAATCATCTGCAGAATGCGCCGCAGCGCGGCCGAAAGCCTGCTGAAATGTCGGCTATGTGAAAAGCACGTGAAAACCCTGCTGTATTAAAGCGTGCACGACCATCGCTTTTTGGTCGTTCGCGCGTTATATTTTCGGGATATCTGCGCTTGATGCGGGATTTTCACCAGTTGCGGTGCTGGATTGTGATTCAGTTACAATACGTGCCCACTGGAGAATGACAACGAATTGCCCGGTCAGCGCGTATCCCGCGCAGGGCCTGAATTGGCGCCGGAAAATCTTGTCCGGAATCACGCCGACAATGCCGGCCGGCACAGCTGATAAGGCGCGCTGCCGGCAAGCAATGCCTCAGGAGCATTTGAGAATCGGTTTCCAGAGGAGTTCGGCCCCGCATTGGCGTAGCGACGCCCCGGCGTGTGGGCGCCAGGCGCTTCGGCGTCACGACAGTCCACCGTCCGTGCCCGCCCTGGCGCTCCGCGTCCTCGAGGCGCCTTTGCGGGCAATACGAAAGTGCGGGCACTATGTAAGAGTTCTGCCTCACATTGAAGAAGCAAGCCAGATGACGACGAAACGACTCTTGACCGAAGCCGAAATCCTGAAGATGAGCGACAAGGATTACATGAATGAGGATCAGCTCGCCTTCTTCAAGAACAAGCTCGAACAGCTGCAAGCGGACATTCTTCGCAATGCCGGCCAGACGACCGAGAACCTGCGCGAAACAGTCATCGTGCCGGACCCGGCCGACCGCGCAACGATCGAGGAAGAGCATGCGCTCGAACTGCGCACGCGCGACCGCGAGCGCAAGCTGCTGAAGAAGGTGCAGCAATCGATCGCGCGCATCGATTCGGGCGACTACGGCTGGTGCGAAGAAACCGGCGAGCCGATTGGCATCCCGCGTCTGCTCGCACGGCCCACGGCCACCCTGTCGCTCGAAGCGCAGGAACGCCGCGAACTGCGCCAGAAGCTGTTCGGCGACTGAACGCCTGCGGCGCGGCTTCGGCTCCGCGCCCTTTTAAGCTGCTTCGTCGAGAGGCGCACGGTGATCTGTGCGCCTTTTTTCTTTTGTGCGCCCTTCCGCACAGTTCCCCGCGCCGAATCCCGTGTTTTTGTCTTATGCCATTTGCCGGCTCTTGATATGACCGCGCACGCCCTAAAATAAGTCGGACATGCGTTGCACGAGCGCGCGCCGGCCGGTTGATCGTTTCAGCGTTGCGCGCCGTCCGCTTCCAGGATTCATGCGGTGGTGCTGCGCCACCGCGTCCTACCCGTTTTGCAAAGAGGAACGCATATGGAGCAATTTCACGGCACGACGATCGTTTCCGTGCGCCGAGGCGACAAGGTCGCGTTGGGCGGCGACGGCCAGGTGACGCTGGGCAATATCGTCATGAAAGGCGGTGCGAAGAAAGTCCGGCGCATCTATAACGGCAAGGTGCTGGTCGGCTTTGCCGGCGGCACGGCCGACGCCTTTTCGCTGCTCGACCGCTTCGAAGCGAAGCTGGAAAAACATCAGGGCAATCTGACCCGCGCCGCCGTAGAACTGGCCAAAGACTGGCGCACCGACCGCATGCTGCGCCGCCTCGAAGCAATGCTGATCGCCGCGGATGCCACCACCACCCTCGTCATCACCGGTAACGGCGACGTGCTCGATCCGGAAGGCGGCATCTGCGCGATCGGTTCCGGCGGCGCTTACGCGCAAGCTGCTGCAAAGGCGCTCACTGACAACACCGAGATGTCGCCGCGCGAAATCGTGGAGAAGTCGCTGGAGATTGCCGGCGACATGTGCATCTATACGAACCACAACCGCGTCATCGAGACGATCGAGTAAGGACCCACGATGAGCACCATGACCCCTGCCGAGATCGTCTCGGAACTCGACAAACACATCATCGGCCAAGGCCGCGCGAAGAAAGCGGTTGCCGTGGCCTTGCGCAACCGCTGGCGCCGTCAGCAGGTTGAAGACCCGCTGCGTCAGGAAATCACGCCGAAGAACATTCTGATGATCGGACCGACCGGCGTCGGCAAAACTGAAATCGCGCGGCGTCTGGCGAAACTGGCCGACGCGCCGTTCATCAAGATCGAAGCCACCAAGTTCACTGAAGTCGGTTATGTCGGCCGCGACGTCGACAGCATCGTGCGCGATCTGATCGAAATCTCGGTCAAGCAGACGCGCGAGACGGAAATGCGCAAAGTGCGAACCAAGGCGGAAGATCAGGCCGAAGACCGCATTCTGGACATCCTGTTGCCGAGCGCACGACCGGTTGGTTTCGGTGCGAGCTCGAGCGCGGCGGATACCGTCGACGAAGGCAGCACCACGCGTCAGACTTTCCGCAAGCGTCTGCGCGAAGGCCTGCTCGACGACAAGGAAATCGAACTCGACGTCGAACAGCCGCAAGTCGGCATGGACATCATGGGGCCGCCGGGCATGGAAGACATGACCGAGCAGATTCGCTCGATGTTCGCAAACATCGGCGGCGGCAAGAAAACGCGCCGCAAGCTGAAGGTAAAGGAAGCGCTCAAGGTCCTCACCGACGAAGAAGCCGGCAAGATGCTGAACGACGAAGAGGTGAAAGCCAAGGCGGTGCAGAACGTCGAACAGAACGGTATCGTGTTTCTCGACGAAATCGACAAGATCGCGTCGCGCAACGAAGCCGGCGGTGGCGAGGTGTCGCGCCAGGGCGTGCAGCGCGATCTGCTGCCGCTCGTCGAAGGCACCACGATCAACACCAAGTACGGCATGGTGAAGACCGATCACATTCTGTTCATCGCGAGCGGCGCGTTTCATCTGGCCAAGCCGAGTGATCTGATTCCGGAGCTGCAAGGCCGCTTCCCGATTCGGGTCGAACTGGATTCGCTGTCGGTGGGTGATTTCGAATCGATTCTGGTGTCGACCGACGCGAGCCTCGTCAAGCAATACCAGGCACTGCTGGCCACGGAAGACGTGCACCTCGAGTTCGCCGACGACGGCATTCGACGTATGGCCGAAATCGCGTACTCGGTCAACGAGAAGACCGAAAACATCGGTGCGCGCCGCCTGTACACGGTGATCGAAAAACTGCTCGAAGATGTCTCGTTCGCGGCCGGCAATCACTCGGGCAAGACGGTGCAGATCGACGCGGCGTATGTCGATCGCGCGCTGAACGAAGTGGCGGAAGACGAGGACCTGTCGCGCTACGTGCTGTGATGTCGGTGTCGGTGTCGTCGATGCCGATGCCGATGCCGGCGTTGACGCTGATGTCAACGTCGATACCAATGCCGCGTTAAAGCCACATACCTCGCACGTGGCCGGCCATGCTTAAGGCGTAAAAAACGGGCTGTCTTGTGAAAGACAGCCCGTTTCGCTTTCCTGCCCGCAAGTGCAAGCAGCGCCCAGGCGAGACCAATTGCTTACTGCCTGACCGGCCGCTTCGCCAACTTCCGCTGCAGCGTTCGACGATGCATGTTCAACGCGCGCGCAGTGGCCGAAATATTGCCACCGTGCTCCGCGAGCACGCGCTGAATATGCTCCCACTCCAGGCGCGCAACCGACAACGGCGTGGGATGCTCAATCGCTTCTTCAGCTTGCAACGCGCTCGCCTCGCTTTGCAGCGCCGACAAAATCGTCTCGACATTGGCAGGCTTTGCCAGGTAGTTATCGGCACCGTCTTTCACCGCCTGCACCGCCGTGGCGATGCTGGCATAACCGGTCAACACCAGCATGCGCGCGTCAGGCTGCAAATCACGCAAAGGGGCAACCAGCGTAAGACCGGAGTCGTTGCCGAGATGCAGGTCTACCGTGATCTGGCCGAACTTCTGCTGGTTCGCCAACTTAATCGCTTCAGCCGCGTTGTGCGCTTCGGCCACCGTATACCCGCGCCGCGTCAAACCGCGGGCGAGGATACCGGAGAACACCTCGTCGTCGTCGATCACCAGAAAATTCATATCGCTCATGCCTGTTTCTCCGTGTTGGATGGCGAAGTGCCTTGACGGCCCGCACCTGATAATTTTCGCCCAGCGAGCGGCAGTCTCAACACTGCACGCGTGCCACGCGGTCTGATCTCGCTGACATCGTTCAGCTCGATCGATCCCTTCAGACGTGCCGCCGCTGAAAATGCCAGATATAGGCCCACGCCGTGCCCACCCTGTGTGCTGTCCACTGGCATCGTGCCGAGCGACCCGCGCAACGCAGCCGGGATACCAGGGCCCGCGTCACATACTTCGAATACAACCTGGTCGCCGCGCGCCGAGAGCCTGCACGACAGCGTCACGTGATCGCGACTCGCACGCGCGGCGTTGTCGAGCAGAATCGTGAGAATCTGACTGACGGCAACCGTATCGTCAAGACTGACACCCGCGGGCGGCACACCGATCCGCTCGAACTTCACATGCGGATGACGCAAGCGCCATTGCTCGCCGAACGACTCGAGCCATTCGCTGACCGTTTGCCGGGTGGTCGTTGTCGATGCACGGCTGCGCAGTCGCGCAAGCGCCGATGTACACAGCGTCATTTGCTGTTCGAGCAACTCCAGATCGGCGCTGTACGGCGCCAGTCCCTTATCGGTTCGCGCGGCGTCGCGCAATTCTTCGGACAACATGGCAATTGTAGACAGCGGCGTGCCGATTTCGTGCGCGACAGTGGCGGCCTGCACGCCGAGCGCGACAGCGCGTTCGTCGTGAAGCAAGCGCTGCTGCGCGTCTCCGAGCGCTGCGTCACGTAGCCGCAGCGCGCGTGACATGCGTGCGACGAACCACGCAATCAGGCCGACGCTGACCATGAAGTTCACCCACATGCCGGCACGATAGTAGTCGAACAGGTTCGCCGGGTTGTCGAGATTCAGCGGCACGGAATCGAAACCGAGCACGGCATAGCAGGCCACGGCGAATGCGGCGAGCCACGCCATCAGATGCCATGGCAACACGGCCGCGGCAATCGCGAGCGAGGGCAGGTACAGCGAAACGAATGGGTTGTTGGTCCCACCGGAGAGGAACAGCAGCGCCGACAACGCGCCGAGGTCGACCCAGATCTGGCCGAACAGCTCGAGATTGGACTCGAGCCGCTGCTGCGAAACACGCCACCACGTAAGTCCGTTGAAAACCACCTCGAGGCTGATCACGAGCAACATCGCAGGCAACGGCAGATGCACGCCGATGAAGATCTGCACGAATGCGATCGTCATCAGCTGGCCGATGATGGCGAGGCTACGTAGCCAGAACAGATTACTGAGGTTGACCCGGCCGGTGTTGGTTATACGATGCATGACTTTTAGTTTACCTGTTCGGACTAGTCCGACTTACCTCGCGGCTTAGCGCCGGTAACATGGCATTTTTGCGACAGCTTTGCATAGACCGATCGCTTATCACCGGTTCTTGCACCATCCAAACCCATCCATGCTGCCCACCTCTGATAGCGCAACCCCCGCCTCGTCAGCTTTCCTGACTTTTCTGCGACACGCCGCCGCAGCCCGGCAAAA
Organism: Paraburkholderia sp. RL17-337-BIB-A; assembly: GCF_046025895.1. NCBI lineage: Bacteria > Pseudomonadati > Pseudomonadota > Betaproteobacteria > Burkholderiales > Burkholderiaceae > Paraburkholderia > Paraburkholderia sp. RL17-337-BIB-A. The sequence goes on from NZ_JARESY010000001.1 coordinate 4,470,871, forward strand.
TGGCACCGCGGAAGCGGAGGCCAGTTGGCTCGATGCCGCCGCGCAATTCCACGCACTCGAAGACGCGTCAATCGATTCGCTCATTGCTGCGCTTCTCGAGCAACACTGTCACAACGACGCGATCGAACTCGCCGCCATTATTGCCCAACTCGATCCGGATCGCGCTCTTGCGCACTTCCGTTTCGGCTACGCGCTGCAGATGGCAAACCGGCATGGCGAAGCAATCGCGGCCTATCGTCGCGCGCTCGCCATCGATCCGACACTGCCGCAGTTGCGCAACAATCTCGCCGGCGCCCTTACGCTCACTGGTGGCGACCTGAACGAGCAGCTCGCTCTACTGGAAAGTGCGGTTCATGACGAACCCGACCACGGCGACGCGTGGACAAATCTCACTCAGGCAAGCCGCGTCAATTTGAATCTCTCGCGCGCGCTCGAAGCCGGCGCAAGAGCCGTGCAATGCGCGCCGCATAGCCCGCTAGCCCATAACAACTATGCGCTGGCGCTGCGTGAAGCGCAACGCTGGGCCGAAGCGGAGCACGCCGAAAGAACCGCCTGTGCATTAGCGCCCAACAACGCGACCATGCGCTCGAATCTCGGCATGCTGCTCCTGATGCGCGGCAATTACGCGCACGGCTGGCAAGCTCACGAGGCGCGTTGGGATGGCTCGCTCGAGTTGGGCGGAAACCGTCCGGCGATGCCGGCGCCGACCTGGCAAGGTGAGCCGCTCGCAGGCAAAACGCTGTTGGTGTGGGGTGAACAGGGCATGGGCGACGTGCTGCAGTTCAGCCGCTATATCCCTCTGCTGGCCGAACGTGTTCATCGCGAAGGCGGTCGTCTCGTGTGGAACTCATTTCCGCAAATGGGGGCGTTCCTCGCCCGCAGCCTCGGCGCTCATGTGAATGACTATTCGGCCGGTGGCGGCGTCGAATCTCTGCCGCCGTTCGACTACGAAATCCCATTACTCAGCCTGCCCTTGCTATTCGACACGCGCGAAGAGACCATCCCCGCCGCGACGCCGTATTTGCGTCCGGATGCGGCAGCCAGTGCGTCATGGCAGCAGAGGCTTGCCGGCGAAGCGAGGCTCAAAGTCGGACTCACATGGACCGGCAGCCCCGGCCATCAGCGCAATCCATTCCGGCGCGTGGGTTGGGAACGCTACGCGGCACATTTCGGCGGCATGCAAGATGTGGCGTTCTATTCGTTGCAACCAGGTGCCGAGGCGGACGTCGCGGCGGCCCAGGCGGCCGGTCTGCCGATGTCGGACTTCACCGCCGAATTCTCCACCTTCGACGACACGGCCGCGTTTGTCAGCGCGCTCGATCTCGTCATTACCGTTTGCACATCCGTGGCGCATTTGAGCGGCGCGCTCGGCCAGCGCACCTGGGTGCTGCTCGACGTCAATCCGCATTGGGTCTGGCTGCTCGACCGGCCCGACAGCCCGTGGTATCCGAGCGCGACCCTCTACCGGCAGCCACGGTTCAGGGAATGGAACCCGGCGCTGGAAGCAGTCGCACGTGATTTGAGGGCACTCGCGGGCCGGCAACGCACGGCATAGATCACCACCGCATTGTTGAAGCCGTACGGCGTTCAGGGCGCTTGGGTTTCCGGGTTTCCGGGTTTCCGGGTTTCCGGGTTTCCGGGTTTCCGGGTTTCCGGGTTTCCAGGTTTCCGGGTTTCTACGTTTCCGCGTTTCTACACTTCACAGCGAACCGACTCCCGACGCCGGTTGCACGGCTCGCGCGATCTCCGCCGCGAGACATTCAGGACACAGGCAACGGCCGGACGGATCGAGCCGGTCTGCCGGCATAGCCGGCATCTCACGGCACCAGCAGTCAAACGGCACCCCATGCATGGCGCAATCGAATGCATGACCGCAACGCGGACAAAGCGCGCTACTTTGGGATCGGGAAGCTGACGATTTCATAACGGGCCGGGTGGTCTCGCTTCAGCCTGAACCCAGAAATGATGCCACGACTGGCGCGCCGCCGTGAGTCGGCCATACGGCCGATTTACCGGCCTGTCCGATCGGCGGTACGCTCGATTGTCGGCCGGCGCTTGCGCCCGTCATTGCGCAGTGCGCAAAGCCCGCGCCGGCCGCCATCGGCGGCGGGATCGAAAACCCTGTTGCAGCGCGCCAGTCCTGTACAATTCGCGCTGTTTTAACTGTTCCGTGCCTGAGCCTGCCGCCATGTCCGAGCTTCCTGACCTTTCGCAGATCGCGCCCACCCTGAAGGCTGAAATCCTGGCCGAGGCGCTCCCCTATATTCGCCAGTATCACGGTAAGACCGTCGTCATCAAATACGGCGGCAACGCCATGACTGAAGAGCGGCTGAAGCAAGGCTTCGCGCGCGACGTAATTTTGCTGAAGCTGGTCGGTATCAATCCGGTCATCGTGCACGGCGGCGGTCCGCAAATCGACCAGGCGCTGAAGAAGATCGGCAAACAGGGCACGTTCATTCAGGGCATGCGCGTCACCGACGAAGAGACGATGGAAGTCGTCGAATGGGTGCTCGGCGGCGAAGTTCAGCAAGATATCGTCACGCTGATCAACCATTTCGGCGGCCACGCGGTCGGCCTGACCGGCAAAGACGGCGGCCTGATCCACGCGCGCAAAATGCAGATGCCGGATCGCGACAATCCGGGCCAGTACCTCGATATCGGCCAGGTGGGCGAAGTCGAGGCGATCAATCCGGCGGTCGTGAAGGCGCTGCAAGACGACGCGTTCATTCCGGTGATCTCGCCGATCGGCTTCGGCGAAGACGGCCTGTCGTACAACATCAATGCGGATCTGGTCGCGGGCAAACTGGCGGTCGTGCTGAACGCCGAAAAGCTCGTGATCATGACCAACATCCCAGGCGTGATGGATAAGGAAGGCAATCTGCTGACCGATCTGTCAGCGCGCGAAATCGACGGCCTGTTCGCGGACGGCACGATCTCCGGCGGCATGCTGCCGAAAATCTCGTCGGCGCTGGATGCAGCCAAGAGCGGCGTGCGTTCCGTCCACATCATCGACGGCCGCATCGAGCACTCGGTGCTGCTGGAAATTCTCACCGAACAGCCGTTCGGCACGATGATCCGCTCGCATTGATTCCTGCCTCAAACCCGGCACATACGGCACGCTTGCCCGGCGTGTCATGTGTGCCGTGCAGTACCGCTGCTGTCTTCGCGGGTTCCTGCATGCCCGGCGCGGGCTCACGCCACGGCGAACCACAGCGCGGCAGCCCACAGCGCGCCGCCCTCTCGCGCCAGCAAGCTCTCCCCTCTTTCACCGTCATCCGCACCGCGAATCCTCCGCGTCCGCTGCGTGATGCGACTGCTCGCGCCTGAACGGCGTCTTTCATCATGCGCACTCCCACTTCCCGACGCCGTCGTCCGCACATCGCAGGCGGCAGTCCGGTCTGGCTGTTCGATCTCGACAACACGTTGCACCACGCGTCGCACGCGATCTTCCCGGCGATCAATCGGGGGATGACGCAATACATCATCGACGCATTGCAGGTCGATATCGACGAAGCCAACCGCCTGCGCACCGGCTACACGCAACGCTACGGCGCGGCGCTGCTCGGTCTGGCGCGCCACCATCCGCTCGATCCGAACGACTTCCTGAAAGTCGTCCATACGTTCCCCGATCTCGGTTCGATGATCCGTCACGAACGCGGTGTCGCGCGTCTGGTTGCCGCGCTGCCCGGTCGCAAGATCGTGCTGACCAATGCGCCCGAGGCCTATGCGCGCGCGGTGTTGGCGGAGCTGCGCATCGAGCGGCTGTTCGAACAGGTGATTGCGATCGAACATATGCGCGATCGCCGCCACTGGCGCGCCAAACCCGACCATTCGATGCTGCGCCGGGCGATGCGCGACGCGCACGTTTCCCTCAAGGACGTGATCCTCGTGGAAGACACGCGCTCGCATCTGAAGAACTACCGGCGGCTCGGCATCCGTACCGTGTGGATCACCGGCCATCTGCCGCGCAAACCGCATGCGGACGGCGTGCCGACGCGTCTGCCGGGCACCGGCCGGCCGCATTATGTCGACCGAAGCATTCGTTCGTTAAAATCGCTACGACTGGGCACCCGCTCGGTTCGATTGAAGGGACAGCAGACGGGACGACAGCCATGCAGCCGATCGACAAACCTGACGAAGCCGTAGCCGAACACGAACCCACGCCGCCGCCCGCCGCGTCGCGCGCGACTCGCCTGAAGCCGGGCGAGCGTCGCGTGCACATCCTGCAGACGCTTGCCGCCATGCTGGAAGCGCCGAAAAACGAAAAGATCACCACGGCGGCCCTCGCCGCCCAGCTCGGCGTCTCGGAAGCCGCGCTGTACCGTCATTTCGCCAGCAAGGCGCAAATGTTCGAAGGGCTCATCGAGTTCATCGAGCAGACCCTCTTCGGCCTGATCAACCAGATCGCCGACAAGGAGAGCAACGGCGTCCTGCAAGCCCGCGCGATCGCGCTGATGCTGCTCAACTTCCCAGAGAAGAATCCCGGCATGACGCGCGTGCTGACCTGCGAGGCGCTGGTCGGCGAGCACGAACGGCTGACCGAGCGGGTCACTCAGATGCTGGAGCGGGTCGAGGCGTCGTTGAAACAGTGTTTGCGGCTGGCTCAGATGGAAGCAAGCGAAAGCGCGGGGGACAACGCGAGCCCGAGCGCCAATGTGCATGCTGCGCCGCTGCCCGCCGCCTACGATCCCGCGATCCGCGCGAGCCTGCTGCTGAGTTACATCATCGGCCGCTGGCATCGGTATGTGCGCAGCGGCTTTGTGCGGCCGCCCGCCGAACACGCCGATGCACAACTGCTGCTGATTCTTCAGTAGTCCGCGCGGCATGGTAGCTCGCAGAGCCGCCCGCGACGCTGCCGCATGAAATTTTCCGCTATACTTTGCGCCTGACTACGGACGCTCGCACCATCTGAGACCGCAGTCCAGAGCACCTTGAACACCTATCACGCGCCGATTTGCTGACTCGATTGCGGGCGCGCGAACTGCCGGGAATGTCTCCCGCGGTTCATTACAAATGCGGCTAAAGAGGTCGTCAGCCGCGCACACTGTTTCTCCTCCGTGCTTTGCCGACGCCATCTAGCCGCCCTGTTTTCGTTAAACGGCGGAATGAATGGAATCGATCGGTATCGTCGCTCCCCAAAAAATGCATTTCACCGAGCCGCTGCTCATGCAGAACGGCAGCTCGCTGGCCGGTTACGATCTGATGGTCGAAACCTACGGCACGCTCAACGCCGCGCGCAGCAATGCCGTGCTGGTGTGCCACGCGCTCAATGCGTCGCACCATGTGGCGGGCGTGTATGCGGACAATCCGAAGGACATCGGCTGGTGGGACAACATGGTCGGTCCGGGCAAACCGCTCGACACCAACAAGTTCTTCGTGATTGGCGTGAACAATCTGGGCTCGTGCTTCGGCTCGACCGGCCCGATGAGTATCGATCCGGCGACGGGCACGCCGTACGGCGCGACCTTTCCTGTCGTCACGGTTGAAGATTGGGTGAACGCGCAGGCGCGCGTCGCCGATGAGTTCGGCATCACGCGTTTTGCCGCCGTGATGGGCGGCAGCCTCGGCGGCATGCAGGCGCTCGCGTGGAGCATGATGTATCCGGAGCGCGTGGGCCATTGCATCGTGGTTGCGTCCACGCCGAAACTGTCGGCGCAGAACATCGCGTTCAACGAGGTGGCGCGCTCGGCGATCCTGTCGGACCCCGACTTCCACGGCGGCAACTACTACGCGCACAACGTCAAGCCGAAGCGCGGCTTACGCGTCGCACGGATGATCGGCCACATCACCTATTTGTCGGACGACGACATGGCCGAGAAATTCGGCCGCTCGTTGCGCCGCGCGGAAGGCGCATTGGACGCGTACAACTTCAACTTCGACGTGGAATTCGAAGTGGAGTCGTACCTGCGCTACCAGGGCGACAAATTCGCCGACTACTTCGACGCGAACACTTATCTGCTGATCACGCGCGCGCTCGACTATTTCGATCCCGCCAAAGCCTTCGACGGCGATCTGACCGCCGCTGTCGCGCACACCACGGCGAAATACCTGATCGCCAGCTTCTCGACCGACTGGCGTTTCGCGCCGGCCCGCTCACGCGAACTGGTGAAGGCGCTGCTCGACCACAAGCGCACGGTGACCTACGCGGAAATCGACGCGCCACACGGCCACGACGCTTTTCTGCTCGACGACGCGCGTTATCACAACCTGATGCGCGCCTATTACGAACGTATTGCGAACGAGGTGAACGCATGAACCAGCGAGCACTCGATTACCTGGCGCTACGCCCGGACTTCCGCGCGATCGCCCGTTGGGTCGAACCGCGCGCCACCGTGCTCGACCTGGGTTGCGGCGACGGCTCGCTGTTGTCGCTGCTGACGGAAGAACTGGACGTGCAGGGTTACGGCATCGAGATCAACGACGCCGGCGTACTGGCGTCGACGCAAAACGGCGTCAATGTGATCCAGCAGAATCTGGAAGACGGCCTGCGGCTGTTCGAAGACAGCAGCTTCGACTTCGCGGTTCTGTCGCAAACGCTTCAAACCATTCATCAGACGGCGGCCATCCTGCGCGAGACGGTGCGCGTGGGCAAGGAATGCATCGTGTCGTTCCCGAATTTCGGCTACTGGGCGCACCGGCTTTCCGTCCTGCAGGGTCGCATGCCGGTGTCGAAGTCGCTGCCTTATCAGTGGCACAACACGCCGAACGTGCGGGTGCTCACCATCAAGGATTTCGAAGCGCTGGCTCCGGAAGTCGGCATTGAAATTCTCGACCGCGTGGTGCTTCACGACGGCCAGGTGGTGCGGTGGGGGGTGAACTGGCGTGGTAGTCTTGCGGTCTATCGCGTCAAGAAAAGCTAACGCCACTTATCCACATGTCGAACCCGCCGCACGAGGCGCCTGCACTTACCGCTCACGAAGAACATCCCGGCTGGCGCGCGTTTCTGAATACGCGCATGCTGATCTGCGTCTTTCTCGGCTTTACGTCGGGACTGCCGTTGTTCACGCTCGTCTATCTGGTGCAGGCATGGCTACGCTCCGAAGGCGTCAATCTGAAGGAAATCGGCCTCTTTGCGCTGATCCAGTTCCCGTACACCTGGAAATTCATCTGGGCGCCGTTGATGGACCGCTACGTGCCGCGTTTTCCGGGCTGGCGTCCGGGCAGACGGCGCGGCTGGATGCTGGTCACGCAGATTCTGGTGGCCGGCGCGATTGGGACATTAGGTTTCGTGTCGCCGCGCGACTCGATCTGGACCGTGGCGGCTTTGACCGCGCTGGTCGCGTTTTTCGGCGCGAGTCAGGACATCGTGATCGACGCCTACCGGCGTGAGTTGCTGAGCGACACGCAGCAGGGTCTCGGCAATGCCGTACACGTGAATGCGTACAAAATCGCCGCACTGGTGCCGGGTTCGCTGGCGCTGATTCTGTCCGACCATTTGCCGTGGAGCACCGTTTTCATCGTCACCGCTGCGTTCATGCTGCCTGGCATGATCATGACGCTCGTGGTGCGCGAGCCCGACGTGCACGGCACGCCGCCGAAGAATCTGCGCGAAGCGATCGTCCAGCCGTTCAGCGAATTCATTCAACGCGACGGCTGGCGCGGCGCGCTCTTTGTGCTCGGCTTCATCTTCCTTTACAAGCTCGGCGATACGATGGCGACCACGCTGTCCACGTCGTTCTTCCTCGACATCGGCTTTTCGCGCACGCAGATCGGTGTGATCGCCAAGACTACGGCTTTCGGTGCGAGTCTGGCGGGCGGAATCGTCGGCGGGATCTGGCTGATGAAGGTCGGCATCGGCCGCGGCTTGTGGATCTTCGGGGTCCTGCAGATGGTGTCGACGCTCGGCTTTGCATGGCTCGCGCATCTTGGCCCGGCATCACCTGGTCTTACCGTGATTTATGACATCGCCGTCTGGCTCAGCGAGGGTACATCGAAGCTGCTCGCGCTGGTCGGCATCGACTGGACCGTGCAGCTCGATCCGCGTTCAGTCGCGCTGGCGCTGGTCTACGGTCTGGAAACCTTTGCGACCGGCCTGACGATGGCGGCCTTCACCGCCTACATCGCCAGCACCACCGATCCGCGTTATACCGCTACGCAGTTCGCGCTTTTCACCAGTCTGGCTTCGGTGCCTCGCACGTTGGCATCGGCGGCTAGCGGGTATGTGGTCGCAAGAATCGGCTGGTTCGACTACTTCATTGTGTGTACCGCGCTGGGGCTGCCCGGCATGCTGCTTCTGCTGCGCATCGCGCCCTGGAGAACCCGGTCGTGACGGCGCGTCAGTCAAAGCGCGCGATGCGCCTGGATTCGAATGCTTTTGGGATTCCGTCGCCCAAGGCCAGCCGCGCGATGCTGCGTGTGGCGTTGACACTCGGTTGCGCGGGCCTGACGTTGACGGCGCCATTGAGCGCGTACGCGACAGCCACGGCCATGCCGGCGAACGCGGCCAGCGCGCCGGCATCGGCGGCGCCTGCTCCCGCGACCGCGACCGCAGCGCCGGCGGCAAAAGCACCAGGCACGGCGAGCGCTGAAACCGCAACCTCGGCGCCTACGGCTGGCGCGACCAGCGCCACGAACGCCGCCAGCGCGCCCGCGGGCGCGTCGTCTGCTTCGACGCCGCCGCCGCCGGCACCGGTCACCGCCAAGACACCCGCAGCCACGGCCGCGCCAGCCGCGGCGTCGTCTGTTTCGACGCAGCCGCCACCGGCACCGGTCACCGCCAAGACGCCCGCAGCCACGTCCGCGCCGGCGGCGGCCGCAAAAGCGCCTGCCCCCACCTCGACGCCGGCCGCGACCACCAACGCCCCCACGCCACCGTCTTACAGTAGTCCGAACACACAGTTGCGCTACGGCGGCTACCTCGTGTTTCGCAATCTGATTCCGTCGCCGATGCTCGAGGCGCAAGCCGCCGAAGAGTTCGAACAGATCACCTACGGCGCGCAACACGCGAACCGCCTGTACGGCGATACCGACGCTCACGTCACACGCGTTCGTTCAATCATCGACAAGCTGATTCCCTACTCGCTGAAGTGGAACGAGCGGGCCAAGAACTGGAAGTGGGATGTGGCGGTGGTGCGCTCGCCCGATATTCGGATGTACTGCCTGCCGGGCGGCAAGATCGTCGTGTATAGCGGCCTGCTCGACCGCGTGCGCCTGAACGACAGCGAACTCGGCATGCTGATCGGTCACGAGATCGCGCACGCCCTGCGCGAGCATGCGCGCGAGCGGCTCGGCGAATTGCAGGCCAGCCAGCTCGACTCGTCCGGCACCATCCCGCAGCTCTTCGGGCTCGCCGATCTGGGTGCGGCGCCGCTCGGCATCGGTTCGCGGTTGCTGGAGATGAAGTACGAGAGTACCGACGAAACCGAGGCCGACGTCATCGGCAGCGATATCGCTTCGCGCGCCGGCTTCGATCCGCGCGCGGCGGTCACGCTATGGGACAAGCTGGCCGCGGCGACGCGCAGCAATCTCGACCAGGGCTATATCTACGTCCACCCGTACACACCGGCGCGGCGCCAGGACATTATCAAGCGCTTGCCGGATATGCTGCCGCTCTATGCGAAGGCCATCGGCAAGAGCGTCGATGCGCTGCCGGACTATGCCGGCATGGGGCGCCCGCGGCGCAAAGCCTCGCGGGATTGACGGCAATAGCCGGCTTCATCGCGAGTCCGCCCTGGATTTCGCGCGTCTGCCTCCTCCCTATCCTGCATTTGCTATCAAGCTGACGTGGTTCTCCAGCTTAATAAGATGGCCGATTTTGAAAACGCCTTAAATTCCTGTCGACAAAGATAACGCGAAGGGGCCCTCTCTCCGCGCACAGCGGATCCTTGCTGCCTGCATGGTTGCCACAGTAGGCAAACGCCCGACGGGCGTCCGCTTCGACTACAACAGGAACAGCCGGCATGAAACCGTCTTCTTTCCGTTTGACACGCCTCGTTGCATGCGCGCTGGTCACGCTCTCGGCATGTGCCGGGTCTGTCCAATTGCCGGATGATCCGTTTGCATCCGGCGGAAGCGCCATGGCGATGGTGCCCATCAATCATACGGACCGCTATGCAGTGAACATCTTCGTCGACAAGTACTGGGCGGGCGATGTGACCAGACATGCCGGAGGAGGCGCCGCCGCCTGCTGTTATCCCGGCCTTGCCGACTGGAGCCGGCCAGTGACAGTCGCATGGATTTGGGGTTGGGACGAGGACCCCGAAACAAAGGCCGTTACGAAGCCCGACGAAAAACATAGTGTCACGGCCCACTTCCCCACAGGTGGCCCGCACAGCGACTCCGACCCGAATAGGGACGACGCCTACGTCTGCGTGATCCTGCGCGACCTCAACACGGCCGAACTGGCGTTTTCGCCATCTAGATCGGGCTGTGCCGATAAGTAACACGCTTTCACGAGAACAGACTGCATGAAACCGACCTCTTCCCGTTTGACAAGCCTCGCTGCGTGCGCGCTGACCGCGCTCTCGGCATGTGCGGGGCCCGCCCGCCTGCCGGATGATCCATTTGCATCCGGCGGAAGCGCCATGGCGATGGTGCCCATCAATCATACGGACCGCTATGCAATGAACATCTTCGTCGACAAATACTGGGCGGGCGATGTGACCAGACATGCCGGAGGAGGCGCCGCCGCCTGCTGCTATCCCGGCCTTGCCGACTGGAGCCAGCCAGTGACAGTCGCATGGATTTGGGGTTCAGAAGAGGACCCAAAAACAAAGGCAGTTACGAAGGCCGCCGAAAAACATAGTGTCACGGCCCACTTCCCCACAGGTGGCCCGCACAGCGACTCCGACCCGAACAGGGATGACGCCTACGTCTGCGTGATCCTGCGCGACCTCAACACGGCCGAACTGGCGTTTTCGCCATCTAGATCGGGCTGTGCCGATAAGTAACACGCTTTCACGAGAACAGACTGCATGAAACCGACCTCTTCCCGTTTGACAAGCCTCGCTGCGTGCGCGCTGACCGCGCTCTCGGCATGTGCGGGGCCCGCCCGCCTGCCGGATGATCCATTTGCATCCGGCGGAAGCGCCATGGCGATGGTGCCCATCAATCATACGGACCGCTATGCAATGAACATCTTCGTCGACAAATACTGGGCGGGCGATGTGACCAGACATGCCGGAGGAGGCGCCGCCGCCTGCTGCTATCCCGGCCTTGCCGACTGGAGCCAGCCAGTGACAGTCGCATGGATTTGGGGTTCAGAAGAGGACCCAAAAACGGAGGCAGTTACGAAGGCCGCCGAAAAACATAGTGTCACGGCCCACTTCCCCACAAGTGGCCCGCACAGCGACTCCGATCCGAACAGGGACGACGCCTACGTCTGCGTGATCCTGCGCGACCTCAACACGGCCGAACTGGCGTTTTCGCCTTCCGCTTCGGGCTGTGCCGATAAATAACTCACTCCCACAGGAAGACTGATGACTGTTCGCCAGGCCAGTGCGCCAATCACCGACAAAGAAATAGACAGCGCTGCCATTCAGGGCGGAGAAAAGCGCATCAAGGAACTGTTCGCCTCGTCCAACAAGGACGGACCGTACACGTATATGGACGCCAAGTGCCGCCTATATCCTAAGCTGTCGTTCTTCTTTGACGGTACCAACAACAATCTAGAGCGAGACCTGCCGCTCAACAGACATTCAAACATCGCCAAGCTCTTCCGCGCCGCAGTCAACGACCGACAACGGCTTGGCTCCTCGCCTCGCTACATCCCCGGCGTCGGCACACCTTTTCAATTTCCCAAAGTAGCCGGTTACACCGACAAGCTCGAAGACGACCCAGGAGGCGTGCGAGGACTCGGACTGGGCGCAGGTGGCAACGTGCGCATCAAGTTCGCGCTTGCCGAGTTTTCCCGCATTCTCGAGCGCGATTGGGGCGCGGCTGCATGGAAGTGCATGCAGTTCATCAACGTCGCCATCTTCGGGTTCTCGCGCGGCGCGACAGAAGCACGCGCCTTCGTGCGCCGGTTAATCGACATGAAGAGCGAGCGCGCGGACAGCGGCCTGATCTGGCTCGCGCCGAACGGCGAGCGCGTGCCACTGCGTATCAATTTCATGGGCCTGTTCGATACGGTGGCATCGGTCGGCGGCCCCGCCCTGCATCTCGACTGGGCGTCGGAACTGGCGATTCCGCCCGAAGTGGAGCGGTGCGTGCATTACGTTTCAGCGCACGAAGTGCGCCAGGCATTCCCGCTCGATTCGTTACGCGTGGGACGCACATACGCCGCTAACTGCGAGGAAGTGGTGTACCCGGGCGTGCATTCGGACGTGGGCGGTGGCTATGCGCCCGACGAACAGGGCCGTAGCAACGATCTAGCACGCATCCCGTTGCGTCATATGCTGGCCGATGCCCTGCGTGCCGGTGTGCCGATGCAGATGCCACGGCAGTTTGACCGTGACATGCGCACAGACTACGCACTCCATGATGACGCCCCGCTATTGAACCTATACCAAACCTACATATCCGCCTTGCCCGAAGCATCCGGCGACGATCTCGAATCCTTGATTCACGCTCACCGTCGCCTGAATTTCCGCTGGCGCGGCATGCTGGCCCGGCAGCGTACCGATCTGCGTGTGCTAGGCCAGCTCTACGGCAAAGTCAGCGCGGCTGTCTGCGCAAGCGTGCCGCCGGCTACTGATCAGGACCACCCGCCTTGTGCACCCAGCACATGGGTCTACGACATACCTGCCCAACCCGAAGCGCAAGCAAAACAGTTGCTGGCAGAACAACGGCGACTCGTGCAGCAGATCGCGTTTCTGCGCAATCCCGTCGAGTCCCGTCGCGCCGATCGCGACTGGCCGCCACCACCGCCGCGTCCGTTGACCGACTATGAAAAATTGATTCTCTCGTCGTGGGATGATTCGAGCGCGATGCCCTCCGCGGTCGATAGCCTGCTGGCCGAGTACGTGCACGACTCGGTCGCCGCATTCACCTCCTGGCCGTGCGCACTGCACGACCCACGCGGCGTGTACTGCGACGGAAAAAAGTACTATGCACACTCGCAGGACGTTGACAGCAACGCCGCGTCGATCGCCTAAGCAGGGCCCGGACGAATTGCGAGGAAGGGCCCCTATTGGCACATCGGGCGAGCGCGACATCGCCTGCGCGCTTTTGTCCCGATGTACCTGTGTTCCTAGCTCGCTACGCTGTGATCGTAATCGACCGTCAGCGGCGCATGGTCGCTGAACTTGATATCGCGAAACACGTCCGTACGTTTCGCCTTGCTGGCGATGCCGGGCGTCGCGATCTGATAGTCGATCCGCCACCCCACGTTCTTCGCATACGCCTGACCGCGATTACTCCACCACGTGTACTGTTCCGGCCGCTGATCGAGCGTGCGAAACACGTCGACGTAACCGACTTCGTCGAACAGCTTGGTGAGCCACTCGCGCTCTTCCGGCAGGCAGCCTGAATTCTTCTGGTTGCTCTTCCAGTTCTTGATGTCGATCTCTTTGTGGACGATGTTCACGTCGCCGCAAACGATCACTTCGCGTTCCTGGGCCAATTCCGCGAGATGCGGCATGAACTCGTCCATGAAGCGGAACTTGGCCTGCTGGCGTTCATCACCGCTCGACCCAGACGGCACGTACACCGAAACCACCGACAGCTTGCCGAAGCGCAGTTCAACGTAGCGCCCTTCCGGGTCGAATTCCTCGCTGCCGAAACCGATTACCACTTCATCCGGCTCGTGACGCGTGTAGACACCCGCGCCGCTGTAGCCCTTCTTCACCGCGTGCTGAAAATAGCCGGTGAAATCGTGCGGCGCCAGGAACTCGGGCGTCATATCGTCCTGCGAGCATTTGATTTCCTGCACGCACAGCACGTCGGCTTTCTGTTCGCCGAACCATTCGAAAAAACCCTTCTTCGCCGCGGAGCGGATGCCGTTCAGGTTGGCGGTAATCACACGCAACATGTGGTTCCTTTTGTGTTCAATTCGTTTGTGGAGCAAAGGGCAAAAAGCACAGGGTCATTCGACCTTGATACCCTTCAGCGATTCTTTAGCCGCCGGATATTCGAGCTTCAGCGTTTCGAACGTGCGTAGCAGCAACTCGGCGACCATCACATTGCGATGAGTCTTCGAATCGGCCGGAATCACGTACCACGGCGCGTAATCCGTCGAAGTCGCGGCCAGCGCGTCACGGTACGCCGCCTGATATTTGTCCCACTGCTTACGGGCGTCGAGATCGGCGACGTCGAACTTCCAATGCTTGGTCGGATCGTCGATGCGCGCCTGCAAACGCGCGCGTTGCTCGTCTTTCGAAATGTGCAGCATGCACTTGATGATGGTCGTGCCGCTATAGGCCAGCAGTTCTTCGAATTGACGGATGTGGCAACAACGCTGCTCGAATGCTTTAGCGTCCAGATCGCCGAGCACGGTCGGCACCAGCAGATCCTCGTAGTGACTGCGGTTGAAGATGGTCAGCTCGCCCGCGGCGGGCGCCTGTGCATGCACGCGCCAGAGGAAATCATGGGCCAGTTCGATGGGCGTGGGCGCCTTGAACGGCACGATGCGCAAACCAAGCGGATCGACTTCATGAAACACCGCGCGGATCGTGCCGTCCTTGCCGCTCGTGTCCATGCCCTGAAGCACCAGCAACACCCGGCGCTTCTGCTGCGCGTGCAGACACTCCTGCTGTGCGTCGAGCACCGCGCCGATCTCCGACAAGCGCGCCCGGTCGGAATCTTTCGAACCGGTCGAAAAAGGCTTCGCGGCCGGGTCGAAAGCGTCGAGCGAAAATTTGCTGTTCTTCTTGCCTTCGTCGAAATACGGCACGCGGAAGTCGTCGAGGTCGGGTTGCTTCGCCATTTGCTCACTCCGTGATCTGCGTTAAAACGTCGCCCCCAAAATAAAACGGGCCGTTGCCCCACTTTCGTTTCCGGCAACAGCCCGTGATGGCTAAAGCTCACGCTTCAGCGCTGGCTTTCCAATCGCGCTTCAACTGCGGGTCCACTTAGTCTCAACCCAGCTCCAACCCAGCTTTCAACTCAGGACAGCTTCTTCTTCAGCAGTTCGTTCACCTGCGCCGGATTGGCCTTGCCCTTGGTCGCTTTCATGGCCTGGCCGATCAGTGCGTTGAACGCCTTTTCCTTACCGGCGCGGAATTCCTCGACCGATTTCTGGTTCGCGGCGAGCACTTCGTCGATGATCGCTTCCAGCGCGCCGGTGTCCGAAATCTGCTTCAGGCCCTTCGCTTCGATGATGCGATCGGCAGCGGCTTCGTCGCTGGCCTTCTCTTCCCAGATCGCGACGAAAATTTCCTTGGCGATCTTGTTGGAGATCGTGCCGTCTGCGATACGTTGCAGCAGCAGCGCGAGTTGCGCCGAGGACACCGGACTGTCAGCGATGTCCAGGCCCTCGCGATTCAGTTGCGACGACACCTCGCCCATCAGCCAGTTGGCCGCGACCTTCGCATTCGACGGGCCGACCTTGAGAACGACCGCTTCGTAGTACGCAGCCATGGCCTTGCTCGACGTCAGCACGTTCGCGTCGTACGGCGTCAAACCGTATTGCGTGACGAAGCGCTGTTGAATCGCCACCGGCAGCTCAGGCATTTCGCTCTTCACGCGCTCGACCCACGCCGCGTCGATTACGAGCGGCATCAGATCGGGATCGGGGAAATAGCGGTAATCGTGCGCGTCTTCCTTGCTGCGCATCGAACGCGTTTCGCGCTTGTCCGGATCGTACAGACGCGTTTCCTGCACCACCGTGCCGCCGTCTTCGATCAATTCGATCTGACGACGCACTTCGTACTGGATCGCCTCTTCGAGAAAGCGGAACGAGTTCAGGTTCTTGATCTCGGCACGCGTGCCGAATTCCGCCTGACCGACCGGGCGCACCGACACGTTCGCGTCGCAACGGAACGAGCCTTCCTGCATGTTGCCGTCGCAGATGCCGAGCCAGGTGACCAGCGTGTGCAGCGTCTTCGCATATGCAACAGCTTCAGCCGCGCTGCGCATTTCCGGCTCGGTGACGATTTCGAGCAGCGGCGTACCGGCACGATTCAAATCGATGCCGGTCATGCCCGCGAAGTCTTCGTGCAACGACTTGCCCGCGTCTTCTTCGAGGTGAGCGCGCGTCAGATTGACGACCTTCTCGTACGCTGGACTGCCCGCCTTTTCATTGGCCGGCACTTGAATCGTGACCTGGCCGCCCTGCACGACGGGGATTTCGTACTGGCTGATCTGATAACCCTTCGGCAGATCGGGATAGAAATAATTCTTACGCGCGAAGATGCTGCGCGGCGCGATCGTTGCGCCAATCGCGAGCCCGAACTCGATGGCGCGCTGAACAGCGCCGCGGTTCATCACCGGCAGCGTACCCGGCAACGCCAGATCGACGGGGCAGGCCTGCGTGTTCGGTGCCGCGCCGAATTGCGTGGCGGCGCCCGAGAAAATCTTCGATTGAGTCGACAGTTGCGTGTGGGTCTCCAGACCGATCACGACTTCCCATTGCTTGGCCATGGTGCTCACACTCCTGCCGGTGCTTTGCGATGCCAGTCGGTCGCGCGCTGGAACGCGTCGGCCACTTGCAGCATCCGGGCTTCATTGAAATAGTTGCCGATGATCTGCAGACCCACCGGACGCTGCGCATTCGCGCCCGCGCCGAAGCCGCACGGCACGCTCATGCCCGGCAAACCGGCGAGGCTCACCGACAGCGTGTAGATGTCGGCCAGATACATCTGCACCGGATCGTCGCCCTTCGCGCCGAGGTCCCATGCCACCGACGGCGCGACCGGCCCCATGATCACGTCGCACTGCTTGAACGCTTCCTGGAAGTCCTGCGCGATGATGCGGCGGATCTTCTGCGCCTGCAGGTAGTACGCGTCGTAATAGCCATGCGACAGCACGTACGCGCCCACCAGAATGCGGCGCTTCACTTCCGGACCGAAGCCTTCCGCCCGCGACTTCTTGTACATGTCGAGCAGATCGCGGTATTCCGCGGCGCGATGGCCGAAGCGCACACCGTCGAAACGCGACAGGTTCGACGAAGCTTCCGCCGGCGCGATCACGTAGTACACCGGGATCGACAGTTCGGTTTTCGGCAACGACACTTCGACCAGCGTCGCGCCGAGTGCCTCGTATTGCTTCAAGGCGGCGTCGATCGAGGCCCGCACGTCGTCGGCAAGGCCCGCGCCGAAGTATTCCTTCGGCAGGCCGATGCGCAAGCCCGCGAGCGGTTTATCCGCGCCATCTTCTTTCCACGTCTTGCCGATGTAGCGCGTGAAGTCTTCGTCGTCGCGCGTGAGACTGGTCGAATCGCGCACGTCGAAACCGGCCATGGCGTTGAGCAGCGTTGCGCAATCCGCGGCGCTTTGCGCCATCGGGCCGCCCTGATCCAGCGACGAAGCAAACGCGATCATCCCGTAACGCGAGACACGGCCATACGTCGGCTTGATGCCGGTGATGCCGGAGAACGATGCCGGCTGACGGATCGAGCCACCGGTATCCGTGCCGGTTGCAGCGGGCGCAAGACGAGCGGCCACGGCCGCCGCCGAGCCACCCGACGAACCGCCCGGCACAGCCTGACGATCCCACGGATTCTGCACGGGACCAAAGTACGAATTCTCGTTGGACGAGCCCATTGCGAACTCGTCCATGTTGGTCTTGCCCACGCACACCATGCCGGCGTTCTGCAGACGCGCGACCACCGTCGCATCGAACGGACTTTCGTAGTTCGACAGCATCTTCGAACCGGCCGTGGAGCGCCACCCCTTGGTGACGAATACGTCCTTGTGCGCGATCGGCAGGCCGACCAGCGGGCCGGCGTGGCCGGTGTGAAGCAGCGCGTCGGCAGCTTTGGCCTGCGCGAGCGTCAGGTCGGCGTCGACCTGAATGAAGGCGTTCAGGCTGTTGGCCGCGTCGATCCGCTTCAGATACAGCTGCGCCAGTTCGACTGCGGAGCATTCCTTGGCCGCCAGTGCGGCACGCAGTTCGGTCAAGCTTTTTTCATGCATTGCGTTTTATCCTGGGCTTTATTCGCGGTTCTTACTCGATCACCTTCGGCACGAGGTACAGGCCGTCTTGCACGGCCGGCGCCGGGCGCTGGAAGGCTTCGCGTTCGACCGTTTCGGTCACCGCGTCGTCGCGCAGACGCAGCGCGACGTCTTCGATCTGCTCGATCGGATGGGCAAGCGGGGCGATGCCGGTGGTATCGACCGCCTGCATCTGCTCGACGAGGCCGAAGAAATCATTGAGCTGGACAAGCGTGTGTTCAGCCTCGGCATCAGCCAGTTCGAGCCGCGCGAGATGCGCGATGCGTTTAACATCGGTCAGGGTCAGAGCCATGCAGTCACCGGAAAATGTGGTGGACCGCCGCAGCGCGAGAAAAACGATGCTGCGACAGCGGGTTACGACACTGGAGGAATGCCTCGAAAAAGGGCCAGCGGTGGCAAAAAGTGCCGTCCGTTTCCTTCAAAACAACCAAAATTATAAGGTATCATTACGCGTTCGACCCAAACCCGGACCGACTTACCAAGGCCTTTCTGAACTATTCCTAAAGATCGTTCGGATTTTTCTGACCTGGCCTTGCACCGGCCTCCGGTAGACTCCCTCGCAGCTTCAAGTTCCTGTGGCGCCGCTTCCGCCCGGTTGAAGCTGTTATTTTTTCCGCTGCCGCTCTGCGCAAACGTTGCGAGGGCCGGCCCCAAGCGAGACAGGATTTTGAATGTTCGGTTTTCTGCGCAGCTACTTCTCCAACGATCTGGCGATTGACCTCGGCACCGCGAACACGCTCATCTATATGCGTGGCAAAGGTATTGTTCTTGACGAACCGTCGGTGGTCTCGATCCGCCAGGAAGGCGGTCCCAACGGTAAGAAAACCATTCAGGCAGTCGGCAAGGAAGCCAAGCAGATGCTTGGCAAGGTGCCGGGCAACATCGAGGCGATCCGCCCGATGAAAGACGGCGTGATCGCCGACTTCACCGTCACCGAACAGATGATCAAGCAGTTCATCAAAACGGCTCACGAATCGCGTATGTTCTCGCCGTCGCCGCGCATCATCATCTGCGTGCCGTGCGGTTCGACCCAGGTCGAGCGTCGTGCGATCAAGGAAGCGGCTCACGGCGCGGGTGCGTCGCAGGTTTATCTCATCGAAGAACCCATGGCAGCGGCAATCGGCGCAGGCCTGCCGGTGTCGGAAGCAACCGGCTCGATGGTCGTCGACATCGGCGGCGGCACGACCGAAGTCGGCGTGATCTCGCTGGGCGGCATCGTGTACAAGGGTTCGGTGCGCGTAGGCGGCGACAAGTTCGACGAAGCTATCGTCAACTACATCCGCCGCAACTACGGCATGCTGATCGGCGAGCAAACCGCCGAAGCCATCAAGAAGGAAATCGGTTCCGCCTTCCCGGGTTCCGAGGTCAAGGAAATGGAAGTGAAGGGCCGCAATCTGTCGGAAGGCATTCCGCGCAGCTTCACGATCTCCAGCAACGAAATTCTCGAAGCCCTCACCGATCCGCTGAACCAGATCGTGTCGTCGGTAAAGATCGCGCTCGAACAAACGCCGCCGGAACTGGGCGCCGACATCGCCGAGCGCGGCATGATGCTCACGGGCGGTGGCGCACTGCTGCGCGACCTGGACCGCCTGCTCGCCGAAGAAACCGGCCTGCCGGTGCTCGTCGCCGAAGACCCGCTGACCTGCGTTGTGCGCGGCTCGGGCATGGCGCTCGAACGCATGGACAAGCTGGGCAGCATCTTCTCGTACGAGTAAGCGAGCCCGTCTCCATGTCAGTAGCGCGGATCAGGCAAACGGCCCCTAGCGGGCCGGTTTGCCGTTGGCTGGGCCTGCCAGCCTCCGCGCGCTGAACGCGCGTCCTTCGCGCCGCCGTCTCACCCAACCGCTCACGCCCCCGGCGCCGACCATGGAATACAGTCCGCCGCCCCTGTTCAAGCAAGGCCCGTCCGCCCTCGCACGACTGGTGTTTTTCGTCGTGCTGGCGCTCGCCCTGCTGATCTCCGATGCACGCTTCAATACGCTCGAAATCGTTCGCGGCGTGCTCGGCGCGGGTCTTTATCCGTTGCAACGCGCAGCCCTCGTGCCGCGCGACATCTTCATGGGCGCCGCTGACCTGGCCGTGACCAGCGCCACGCTGCGTAGCGAGAACGACAAGCTGCGCACCAAAGATCTCCAGCTCTCGCAGCAAGCCAATACGGCCGCCGAACTGGCTGCCGAAAACACCCATTTGCGCGCGCTGCTGCAACTCTCGCAGCGCTCGACCACGCAATCGCTGCCGGCTGAAATCCAGTACGACACGCGCGATCCGTTCACACAGAAGGTCGTGATCGGCCGCGGCGCCCAGCAAGGCGTGCAGAACGGTTCGCCGGTGGTCAATGAAGACGGCGTGATCGGCCAGGTCACGCGCGTGTTCCCGCTGCAATCCGAAGTGACGCTGCTCACCGACAAGGACCAGGCCGTGCCGGTGCAAATCGTGCGCACCGGCTTGCGCAGCGTGATTTACGGCACGCCGAAGGGCGATACGCTCGATCTGCGCTTCGTGCCGATCAGCGCCGACGTGCAAACCGGCGACGAACTGGTCACCAGCGGACTCGACGGCGTTTATCCGCCGGGGCTGCCGGTCGCCAAGGTCGTGCGGGTCGACAAACAGGCCGATACGGCATTCGCACGCGTGATCTGCCTGCCGGTTGCTCCCGTGCGCGGCGCGCGTCAGTTGCTGGTGCTGCACTATCTGAACAACGTGCCGCCGCGTCCAGCGGAAGAGCCCGATGCGGCCACGACCGCCAAGGACGCGAAAACGAAGAAGGGCGGCAAGCCCGCCGACAGCAAGGCCGCGGCGGATAAGTCCCCCGCCAGAGCCGCTGAAAAACCCGCCGCTGGTGCAAAGCCGGCTGATCAGCCCGCCGCCAAGCCCGCTGAAAAGCCGTCAGCCAAAGCCCCTGCCACGGAAAAGAAAGCCACCACTGAGAAGAAAGCCGCCGCCGAAAAGAAACCGGCCGCTGACAAGACCGCGAAGCCACAAGCCACGCCGGGGGCCCAGCCATGAACCGTCCGCAATACATCCTGCAGCCGGTCAATCCGTACTTCATCGCGTTCAGCCTCGCCGCGGCGTTTCTGCTGAACCTGATGCCGTGGGGGCGCCTCGCCGGCGTGCCGGACTTCGTGGCGCTCGTGCTGCTGTTCTGGAACGTGCACCAGCCGCGCAAAGTCGGCATGGGCATCGCCTTCTTTCTCGGCTTGCTGATGGATGTGCACAACGCCAGTCTGCTCGGCGAGCATGCGCTGGCGTATACGTTGTTGTCGTACGGCGCGATTACGATCCATCGCCGGGTGCTGTGGATGTCGCTCGGCGTGCAGACTTTCGCGGTGATGCCACTGCTGGTCGTCGCGCAACTGGTGCCGTTCGTGATCCGTCTGCTGACGGGCGCGGCGTTTCCAGGCTGGGGTTATCTGATTGACGGCTTCGTCGAAGCCGCGCTGTGGCCGGTCGCCAGCCTGCTGCTGTTGATGCCGCAGCGCCGCCCGGCCGATCCGGACGATACGCGGCCGATTTAGACACGCATTCGAGCCCGCCGGCCGTTCCGTTGGAACTGAGGCGCCCGGCCCGCTCGACGCGCATCGCTGCTCATGCCTCCCGGTTCCGGCCGGTTTGGGCGCACACTCATGATGGCCGTCACGCGGCCTTTTGCAGAATCGCATGACCGAATTCAAGGACACTCAGCAACAGCTCTCGAAGTTCCGCCTGCGCGTCGCGGCGGCGGGCCTGTTCGTGTTCGTCTGCTTCGGGCTGATCGGCTTCCGTTTCCTGGTCCTGCAGGTCTGGCACTACAGCAAGTACTCGCTGCAAGCGGACGAAAACCGCATTTCCGTTGCGCCGATCGTGCCGAACCGCGGCATCATCACCGACCGCAACGGTGTGGTGCTGGCCAAGAACTACTCGGCGTACACGCTCGAAATCACGCCGTCGAAGCTGAACGACACGCTCGAAAACGTGATCGACAATCTGGCCACCGTCGTCTCGATCGACGCCCGCGACCGCCGCCGCTTCAAGAAGCTGCAGGAAGACTCAAAGAACTTTGAGAGCCTGCCGATCCGCACCCGCCTCACCGACGACGAGGTCGCACGCTTCACCGCGCAACGCTTCCGCTTTCCGGGCGTGGAAGTGCGCGCGCGCCTGTTCCGCCAATATCCGCTCGGACCGACCGCGGCGCACGTGATCGGCTACATCGGCCGGATTTCGCAGCGCGATCAGGACCGTATCGACGACGCCAGCGATCAGAACGACAGCGATCCGGATCACTACGATCCGCGCCTCGACGCGAACAACTACAAAGGCACCGACTACATCGGCAAGATCGGCGTCGAGCAGAGCTACGAGACGGAACTGCACGGCCAGACCGGTTTTGAGGAGGTCGAAGTAACCGCCGGTGGCCGGCCGGTGCGCACGCTGTCGCGCACCCAGGCAACGCCGGGCAATAACCTCGAACTGTCGATCGACATCGGCCTGCAGCAGGTCGCCGAGCAGGCCTTTGCCGGCCGCCGCGGGGCGCTGGTCGCAATCGAACCGGCAACCGGCGACGTGCTCGCGTTCGTGTCGGCACCGAGCTTCGATCCGAATTCGTTTGTCGACGGCATCGATCAGCAGACCTGGGACGATCTCAACAACTCGCCCGACCATCCGCTCCTGAACCGCCCGCTGCACGGCACCTATCCGCCAGGTTCGACCTACAAGCCGTTCATGGCGCTCGCCGCGCTGACGCTGCATAAGCGCACGCCGGGCTGGGGCTTCCAGGATCCGGGCTCGTACACATTCGGCGGCCATACGTTCCGCAACGACGTGCGCTCGGGCCAGGGCTGGGTCGACATGAACCGCGCGATCGTTGTCTCAAACGACACGTATTTCTACATGCTCGCGCACGATCTCGGCGTCAACGCGATCGCCAACTTCATGAAGCCGTGGGGCTTCGGCCAGATCACCGGCATCGACATCTCGGGTGAGGCGCGCGGCATCCTGCCGTCGACGGAATGGAAGCGCAAGGCGTACCGCAAGCCCGAGCAGCAGCGCTGGTATGAAGGCGAAACGATCAGTCTGGGTATCGGCCAGGGCTATAACTCATACACCATTCTGCAACTCGCCCACGCCACGGCCACGCTCGCGAACAACGGCGTCGTGATGAAGCCGCACCTCGTGCGCGACATCGAAAATCCGATCACGAAGGAGACGCGCCCGGTCGTGCGCGATCCGAGCGACAAGATCGCCGTGAAGCAATCGGACATCGACATCATCAAGCGCGCGATGGAAGGCGTCGTGACCAACGGCACGGCGGCGAAGGTGTTCATCGGGGCGCCGTATCAGGCGGCCGCCAAGACCGGTACGGCACAGGTGTATTCGTTGCAAGGCGCAAACTACAAAGGCCACGCGATCGCCGAACATCTGCGCGACCATGCGCTGTTCATCGCGTTTGCGCCTGCCGAACAGCCAAAGATCGCGATTGCACTGATCGTCGAAAACGGCGGCTGGGGTGCTGAAGCGGCGGGCCCGATCGCGCGTCGCGTGCTCGATTACTACCTGGTCGGCAAGAACAAGCCGGGCGCTGAAGCGGCAGCGGTCGCGGCGGCCGCCTCGGCGACGCAGGACGCATCCGCGCCCGTAGTAGGCAGCGCACCGGCGCCGCAAGACGCGGCTCAGCCGGTCAAGATCGCGGCGGGCTTCACGGCACTGCCGATACCGGGCGCCGCCTCAGCCGCAGCGGCAGCGTCCGCTGCTGCGGCTGCGTCGGCGCCGGCCGCTGCATCGACGCCGCCGGCCGCTCCATCGACCCGTGCGCCGGCTACTGCTGCGCCCGCCTCCGGCGCGTCGGCGGCCGTCTCCGCATCCGCATCCGCGTCCGCCGCGGCAAAGAATCTGACGCCGCGTAAATCCGGCGTCCCGCACAAACCCCGCCCGAGCAGCGAACCGGCACCGACCGCCGCCGCCGCCCCGTCGCGGGATGACAGCATTCAGCCTACGTCGCCACGCCAGCCGGTTTCCGGCGGCATCGACGAGTAAGGAGAAAGGCATGCAATTCGACAAGCGCGCCTGGCTCGACCGCATCAAGCGGATGTTCCTGGGCTTCGATCGTCCCCTCGCCCTGATCGTATTTCTGCTGCTGTGCGTCGGCATCGTCACGCTATACAGCGCGACGCTGGACATGCCCGGCCGGGTGGAAGACCAATTGCGCAACATCATGCTGACGTTCGTCCTGATGTGGGCGCTGGCCAACGTGCCGCCCACCACGCTAATGCGCTTCGCGGTCCCGCTCTATACGTTCGGGATCGCGTTACTGATTGCGGTGGCTGTGTTCGGCCTCACGCGCAAGGGCGCGAAGCGCTGGATCAACGTCGGCGTGGTGATCCAGCCGTCGGAAATTCTGAAGATCGCCACACCGCTGATGCTCGCCTGGTACTACCAGCGCCGCGAAGGCGTGATGCGCTGGTACGACTTTCTGGTCGGCTTTCTGATCCTGATTGTGCCGGTCGGTTTGATCGCCAAGCAGCCTGACCTTGGCACTGCCGTGCTGGTGTTCGCGGCCGGCTTCTTCGTGATCTACTTCGCGGGGCTGAGTTTCAAGCTGATCGTGCCGGTGCTGATTGCCGGCGTGATCGCGGTCGGCTCGATCGCGGCATTCCAGGACAAGATCTGTCAGCCGCAAGTGCAGTGGCCGCTGATGCACGACTATCAGAAGCATCGTATCTGTACGCTGCTCGATCCGACGTCAGACCCGCTCGGCAAGGGCTTCCACACCATTCAGGCCGTGATTGCGATCGGCTCGGGCGGCCCGCTCGGCAAGGGCTGGCTCAAGGGTACTCAGGCGCATCTGGAGTTCATCCCCGAGAAGCACACCGACTTCATTTTCGCGGTGTTTTCCGAGGAGTTCGGGCTGGCTGGCGGGATCGTGCTGCTCACGCTTTATATGCTGCTGATTGCGCGCGGTTTGTATATCGCGGCCAATGGGGCGACGCTGTTTGGGCGGCTACTGGCCGGATCGCTGACGATGGCGTTCTTCACCTATGCGTTCGTCAACATCGGCATGGTGAGCGGGATCTTGCCGGTGGTGGGCGTGCCGTTGCCATTCATGAGTTACGGCGGCACCGCGCTGACTACGCTGGGGGTCGCCATCGGTCTCAT
This sequence comes from Paraburkholderia sp. RL17-337-BIB-A, assembly GCF_046025895.1. NCBI lineage: Bacteria > Pseudomonadati > Pseudomonadota > Betaproteobacteria > Burkholderiales > Burkholderiaceae > Paraburkholderia > Paraburkholderia sp. RL17-337-BIB-A. The sequence continues at coordinate 4,495,989 of NZ_JARESY010000001.1, forward strand.
CATGAACGTCGCGCGTCAGAAGCGGTTGATGCAGAGTTAGCGGGGCACCGGGCTCAGGCTGCGGTGCTAAACGCAGCACAAAACCCTTCGGCAGGAGAAAGTCCCTCGGTCATCCGCAACGGAAACGACGCGCCGACTTCTTCGACACTGCCGTACTCGACCCGCGAAAGCAGGCGCAGACAGTAGGCCGGACATGCAAAAAGGGGCGCACCGCCGGGAGCGCCCCTTGTTCATTTACTGCGCCATTTACTGCGGTTTCACTTCCTTCTGATCCCGCAATTGCGCGCTCAGTTGCTGATACTTGAGTTTCGCCGCCGGATCGCCCTGCACCGCCGCCGCCGCGTAATACGCGCGCGCCACGTTCAGGTTCTTGTCGACACCGTCGCCACCGCGCTCGTAGAACGAGCCGGTCACGTACTGCGCGGTCATGTCGCCACCTTGCGCGGCCTTCTTGTACCAGACGAACGCCTGCCTGTTATCACGCGCCGTGCCACGGCCATCGAGGAACTGGTTGGCAAGTGCGAGCTCCGCCTGTACGTGCCCCTGTTGCGCGGCCTTCAGGAACCACCGATGTGCCTCCACCGGATCGCGCCCAACGAACTCACCGTCGTCGTACATCTTGCCGTAGACATACTGCGCGTGTGACATGTTGGCGTCGGCGGCTTTGCGCAGCCACTTCTTGCCTTCGTCGACATTGGCTGGGGTGCCTTCGCCGTTGAGCAGCATCATCGCGTAGTTGAACTCGGCAAGCCGGCTGCCGTGCTCGGCCGCTTTACGGAATTCGGCCAGCGCCGCGCCCAGATTGCCAGCGTTGTAATCGGCGACCGCGGTTTGCGTCTCCGGATCGTCCGACTTCGCGACGCGGTTGTCCTGCGCGTATGCCGTCAAGGTTGCCATCAACGCCGCTGTGACCGCCAGACGCATCACGACGCACTGCACCATCCCCTTCATGTCCTCACCTCCTGCAACGCCTGGCGGGTCGCGCGCAACATCCACATGACGTCGGCGGCCAGGGCGATAAAACGAAAACCGGCATCGCGATGCTGCTTTGCGCTCGCGACGTCCATGGCAAAAATTCCTGCGGCGATACCGGCCTTGTCGGCGGCGCTGACTATACGTGCCATCGCGGCCTGCACGTCGGCGTGCTTCGAATCGCCGAGATGACCGAGGCTCGCGGCGAGATCGGCCGGTCCGACGAACAGGCAATCGACACCCGGCGTCGCCGCGATCTTCTCGACTTCCTGCAAGCCGCGCGCCGACTCGATCTGCACGATGGTCGAAATCTGTGCGTTGGCCGTCTGCACGTAGTCGCGCCGCATGCCGTACGCAGCCGCCCGCACCGCGCCGGCGACGCCGCGCTGACCGTCGAGCGCCTCGGCAGTCGGGTATTGGGTCAGACGCACGGCGTGTGCTGTCTCTTCCGCGGTTTCGATGTTCGGGAACATCAGTGTGCGGGCGCCGGCGTCCAGCACGCGCTTGACGAGCCACGCCTCGCTGGCGGGCACGCGCACGACCGGCTCGCTCGGCAGATGCGCGGCGGCGATCGCGCGCAATTGTCCGGTAACGTCGCCGCTATCGTTCGGCGCGTGCTCCATGTCGATCAGCAGCCAGTCGAATCCGGCGTGCGCGAGCGCCTCGGCAGCAGAATCGCTGCCGAGCGAAAGCCACAGACCGAACAGCGGATCGGCTTCTTTCAGACGTTGCTTGAGGGGATTCGTGAAGGTGCTCATGGCCGCGCTCCCTGGCGATGGGATACATCGCCTGAAATACGCTTGAGGTTGAGGATGCTGGCGTGGCTGAACAGGCCGACGCCAAGGCCATAACGGTGACGGCCTGCTTGCCTGCTGCGACGCACTGCGGTGACCGGCATGTCTCGCTCCGTGTGGTTATCGGAGCGATCATACCGTGACAATAACGCGGGGGTTGGGCCGTGCAAGGACGTCGCGTGGATGATGCAGCAGTTAAACCGCGTAGGACATCGCGTGGATGGTGCAGCAGCTAAGCCGCGGAGGACGTCGCGCAAACGGTGCCGCAGCTAAGCCACTTAGGACGCGCCGCGCCGTCTGCGCAATTGGCGGCTGCTAATCGCGAACGACGTCGGCCCAGCAGTTCGGCGTCTCGAACAGACGCACTTTATGCAACCGCAGATTCACGCCGTAATGCGCGTCATAGACGTTCGCGAGGATGTCGAACGCGACGGCGGCGAGATTTTCAACGGTCGGAATGCGATCGAGCACGACCGTCTTGTGGCCCGCCATCGTTTCGAGAAAGCCGCGCACCTGCGTGTCGCCTTCATAGACGAGAAACGCATGGTCCCACTTGTCGACCAGATGCTCGACCGCGAGCGACTTCACGTCGGCGAAGTCCATCACCATGCCACGATCGGGCGCACCTTCGGTGTCGACCAGGTCGCCTTGCAGCGTGATTTCGAGCACATAGCGATGGCCGTGCAGATTACGGCACTGGCTGCGGTGATCGGGGATGCGGTGGCCCGCGTCGAATTCGAGTTTTCGTGTAATCGTCAGCACGGCAAATCAGGGAATGTTCAGATACTTGTGGGTCTGCATCGACAGGCGCCATTGCGGATGGCGTTTGCACCAGTCGATCGCGAGCTTGGTGTTGAGATCGCGCGACGGGCCGTCCATCGGCTGGACGAGGAAATACTCGAAGTCGAGCTTCGCATACTCGGACAAGCGCTGGTTGTCCTGCGGAATCACGACCTTCAATTCGTTGCCCTTGGTGACGACGAGCGGCGCGTCGGCCTTCGGGCTCACGCAGATCCAGTCGATCGTTTCGAGCACCGGCAGCGAGCCGTTGGTCTCGATGGCGATTTCAAAGCCGGCGGCATGCAGTGCGTCGACCAAGGGTTGATCGATCTGCAGCATCGGTTCACCGCCCGTGCACACCACGAAGCGCTCGCCCTCGCCTTCCGGCCATTGCGACGCGATCATCCGCACCAGCTCTTCAGCCGTGCGGTACTTGCCGCCGTTCTCGCCGTCAGTGCCGACGAAGTCCGTATCGCAGAAACGGCACACAGCCTCCGCACGATCTTCTTCGCGGCCCGACCACAGATTGCAGCCGGCGAACCGGCAGAACACGGCCGGACGCCCGGCATTCGCGCCCTCGCCCTGCAATGTGTAGAAGATTTCCTTGACCGCGTAAGTCATGCTGCTTTCTGCCTTGTTCCTGAAAATAGTTGCCTGCGCTGCGCGCCGTTCGCACGATGCGTCTGCCGTCTGTGCTTCCGCCAGACCCTCTGCACTTCCGCTAGACCACCGCCCGACGGTCCTTAAACCGTCAAACCGGCTCGGTCACCTTCTCGCCGGCCAGATACGCTTCATAGCCGCGCTTGCGCAAACGGCACGCCGGACATTCGCCGCAGCCGAAGCCCCATGCATGCAATTCGGCGCGCTCACCAACATAGCAGGTGTGCGTTTCGACGCGCACCAGTTCGACCAGTTCGTCGCCGCCCAGCTCGTGCGCGAGACGCCACGTGTCGGCCTTGTCGAGCCACATCAGCGGTGTTTCGAGCAGGGAACGCGTGTCCATGCCGAGGTTCAGCGCGACCTGCAATGCCTTCATGGTGTCGTCGCGGCAATCGGGGTAGCCCGAGAAATCCGTCTCGCACATGCCGCCCACCAGCACCTGCAAACCACGCCGATATGCGATGGCGGCGGCAATTGTCATGAACATCAGATTGCGGCCGGGCACGAACGTATTCGGCAAGCCGTTCGCGGTGGCCTGGATCTCGATCTCGCGCGTCATTGCCGTATCGCTGATCGAACCCAGCACCGAGAGGTCGATCATGTGATCTTCGCCGAGGCGATCGGCCCACGCCGGAAAAGCGTGCACAACAGCGTTACGAAACCCTTCGCGGCATTCGAGTTCGACGCGGTGCCGCTGACCGTAATCGAAGCCCAGCGTCTCGACCGTTTCATAACGTTCGAGCGCCCAGGCGAGGCACGTGGCGGAATCCTGGCCGCCGGAAAACAGCACCAGAGCGCTACGTTTAGCGTCTTTGCGGATCACCGTGAAACTCCGTGAATGATGAGTGCCACGTCGCGCTGCGCGAGGTGCGCCATGCAAGCAACGCGGCGCGACGCGTGCCGGCACTGCTGCCGGCCCAATGCAGTATAGGCCGCGCCTTCTGCACGCAGAGTCGCTGGGCGCTTATACCGTTAATCGTCGGGCGAAGGGTTCGGCACCTGTTGCGGCCTTGCCGCGTTGCGGCAGAGTGCGCAAAAGGCCCAGCTTCAGGATACGAAAAGACGTGTTCGGTGCGGTGACGCGCCAGCCGGACGTCGGCCACGCACTCGCATGCAAGTCCTTGAACTGGCGCGATTTTATCACGCGATGCCTAATGCCGCCGAGCATGCTCCATTACAGCGGCAAGCAAGCCATGTCGCCACGAATGCCCGCCTGAAAAGGAAAAGCCCCAGGAATCTTGCGATTTCCTGGGGCTGAATCCTGGTGGCCTGGGACGGAATCGAACCATCGACACGCGGATTTTCAATCCGCTGCTCTACCAACTGAGCTACCGGGCCAACGAAGAACGAAATCATATCAAAGGGTCAGCAGTACGACAAGCCCCCTCTCGAAAAAATCTGCCGCGCCCGAACCTGCGGGCCTTGCGCGGCGTTCACTCCCCTTTGTTCTTGCCGAGATCCACGCCAAGTTGCTTGAGCTTGCGATACAAGTGCGTGCGCTCCAGACCCGTCTTCTCCGCGACGCGCGTCATGCTGCCATTCTCACGCGCGAGGTGATATTCAAAGTACGCACGCTCGAACGCATCGCGCGCATCGCGCAACGGAATGTCGAACGAAATCGACGCCGTTTGCGCGGCCAACGCGCCGCTGCCCATGCCGTCCGATGACAGCATCGGCAACGCAGCCGCCGATGCCACCGCCGAAGTGCTAACCGGCAACGCCGGCTTCGCCGCCGCGCCGCCCGGCGCACCCGCCGCCGCAGTGCCGCGGGCGAGGCCTTGCTCAACTGCCTTCAGCAGCTTCTGCAATGCAATCGGCTTCTCGAGGAAATTGAGCGCGCCGATCTTGGTCGCTTCGACCGCCGTATCGATGGTGGCGTGACCGGACATCATGATCACCGGCATGGTCAGTTGCCCTTGCGCGGCCCATTCCTTGAGCAAGGTCACGCCGTCCGTATCGGGCATCCAGATGTCGAGCAGCACCAGATCCGGCGCCTGACGCAAGCGGAACTCGCGCGCTTCCTGCGCGTTTTCCGCGGCCTCCACGACATGCCCTTCGTCGCTCAGGATCTCCGAGAGCAATTCCCGGATGCCCATTTCATCATCTACCACCAGGATGGTTGCCATTTACGCTGCCCTTGTCTGCACTGTTGCTTTTGTCGTTCCCTGCGACGCGTTGCCATGCGCCGGCCGCGGCCCTGCTCCGGGTGTCGCGGCATCGTCTGCCAGTTGAAGGAAAAGGATCGAAATCTGCGCGCCTTCGATCACATCGCCCGCTTTCATGCGGTTGCGAACGTCGATGCGCGCGCCGTGTTCGTCGACGATCTTCTTGACCATCGCAAGACCGAGGCCCGTTCCTTTGGCCTTGGTCGTCACGTAAGGTTCGAATGCACGTGTGAGGATACGCGCGGGGAAGCCCGGTCCGTTATCCGACACTGTCAGACGCACCGCGACGTGTACTTTGCCTTCCGCGTCGGGGTCTCCGTATTCTACTGTCCTCGTCTCGAGCAACACACGCGGATGCTGGACATCGGCCACGGCGTCCTGCGCATTTTGCAGCAGGTTGTGAATCACCTGACGCAATTGCGTCGCATCGCCGCGAATCGCCGGTAAATCCGCGAGTTCCACCTGAATCGCGCCCTTGCCTTCCTCGATACCGTACAGCGTGAGCACTTCGCTGACCAGTTCATTCAGTTGCAGATGCGCAAGCACCGCCGGCGGCGTGCGCGCATAGTCGCGGAAATTGTCGACCATCTGCTTCATCGCAGCGACCTGATTGACGATGGTGGTCGCGCCACGCTTCAACACATCGGCATCCGATGGCGACAGCTTGTCGGCCAGCTTCATCTGCAAACGCTCGGCGGAAAGCTGAATCGGCGTGAGCGGATTCTTGATCTCATGCGCGAGACGTCGCGCCACTTCGCCCCAGGCGATCGAACGCTGCGCGGAGATCACATCCGAAATATCGTCGAACACGACGACGTAGCCGGAAGTCTGCATGTCTTCCGCGTCGCGGTCAGTGGCGGACACAAGGCGCGCGCCGCGCACGAGCAAGGTGAGCGGCTCGGTTTCGCCCGGCACCTGCACCGAGAACTGCTGCTGCCAGTGGCCGCGATCGTCGTGACCGTCGCCGCTCGCGGCTTCGCGATCGGCAAACGCCTTGCGCACCATCCCGCCGAATTCGCTCAACACGCTGATCTGATCGAGCGACGAACCCAGCACCTCCTGGAACGGCTGACGGAAGATGCGTTCCGCGCCGCGGTTCGCCGTGGTGAGACGGAACTGCCGGTCGAATACGAACACACCCGCAGTCAGGTTCGCGAGAATGCTTTCCAGATAAGCCTTCGAGTGTTCGAGCGCCACGCGGTTGTTCTCGACCGCCGCGCGCGCTTCGGATAACTGCCGCGTCATCGCGTTGAACGACTGCGTGAGGAAGCCCAGTTCGTCGCGCGATTTGATTTCGCGCTTCGGCGTGTAATCGCCCTCGGTAATTTCCTTCGTGCCCTGCGCGAGCAGGAACAACGGCCGCGCCAGCTGATTGCCGAGCGCGAGCGCCAGCATCATTGCGATGAAGGTGGCGAGGAACAGCGCCAGCGTGAGCGTGCCGATGTACATCTTGCGCAGGCCGGTGCGGCCCAGCGCCTTCTCCTGATACTCGCGATAGGCCCGCTGCACCGCGTCGGCATTGCGTGCGAGCGAAGGCGAGACCGGCTGCGTGAGTTGCAGGAAGCGCTCGGTGGGCTGCAGCAGCGACGCGTTCGAATCCGGAATGCGCTGCACGATGCGCAGTCGCAGCGCGCCCTTGCTGCCATGCGCGGCAGGATCGCCGTCGACTTCGCCCTCGATCGCCGCGTAGCCGCGGCCACGCGCCTGGTCGATCATCATCGGCGTGGGCAGGTCGTTCGGCACGAGCGTCGCGTAATTGCCGGACGCCTGGGCGACCACGTGCATATCCGGCGTCGCGCCCGACATGCTGCGCGTGGGTTCGACGATCGTCGCGTCCTGCACGCCGAACTGATCGCGCAGCCGCAAAAGCGTTAGCGTCGTGCCAGCGGCATCCGCGCTCGCCAGCTGCTCGGACATCAGGCGGCCCTTGGTCTGCAGATCGGACAGCGACGCGTCGAGCATGCCACGGCCGAGATTCAGTCCTGAAGTCAATGCGGTTTCGACGTTCACGTCGAACCACGACTCAATACTGCGCGACACGAACTGATACGAGACGACGTAGATGATGCCGCCCGGCACCACGCCAACCAGCGCCATGAAGAACGCGAGTTTCGCTAACAGCCGTGTGCCGAACTTACCTTTTCGAAGCCGCACAGCGATGATGATGACGAGCGTCGTCACCACCAGCAAAAAGATCATCGCGACCACGAGGTTGGCCGCATACAGCCACTGGTAATAGCGGTCGAAGAATTCGGTATTCGCGCTCGCCGCTGCAAGCAGCACGAGCAGCAGCACGGCCGTCACGGCGACCGTGGTCACCAGCACGCGCACGACGATGCTGCTGACACTGGTGGCGCGGCGCACTCTATTTAGCACGTTCGGTCACCGTGAAGGTAAAGCGCTTCCAATCCGACGATAGGCTCCAGTCGCGGTTGTTCACCGCGTCGATCTGGAACGGCTTGGGCATCAGCGCGATGTCGAGCTGCATGCGCACCGACGCGTTGTACGTCTCCCCGACATTCACCTGAGTGCGGTCGATTACATGCCACGAGGTAATGTGCTTGATCACGGCGAGCGCATCCTTCAGTGTCGTGAAGCCAAGCTGCAATCCGCCCGACGACACGCTCGACACGCGGTACTCACGCGTGAGCGGCTGGAACGACAGGCGGATGCTCTGCGACACGCTCACCGGCTGTTCGTCGAACCAGTACCAGCGCGGCCGGCTCAGTTCGAAGTCGGTCGTGAAGTACAGCGGAATGCCTTTGTTGACGGCGTCTTCGAGATTGCTGTTCAGATCGAAGTCGAAACGCGCGTCGAGGTTCCAGCCGGTGTTGTCCGATTGCAGCGAGGCGCGCTGCACCGCGATCGAATCGGCGTGCGCCGCTCCCGGTGCGGCGAGCCATACGACCAGCACGAACCAGAGCACGGCAGCGAGCCGAAGCGGAAAGAAGCGTTTGATGGTCACCGTTTCTGGAAGCGCGCGTAGAAAAATCCGTCGTGGTCTGAGTTCGAGTCGGCGCTGTGTTCAGCGACGTGTCCGGCATGGGAACCGGCCGATGTGTCGGCGGGCGCGCGGGCAACTGAGGGTAACAGTTGCCCCGGCGCGTCCAATCGTACCGCATCCTGATACTTGTTTCCAAACCACTGCGCCTGCAACTCGCCTTCTTCGGGAAAGATTGAACACGTAACGTAGAGCAATTCGCCGCCTGGCTTCACGAGCGGCCATAACGCGTCGAGAATGCGGCGCTGCTCGGCAACCAGCGCGGGGATATCCGACGCACGACGCAGCCAGCGAATATCCGGATGACGCCGCACGATGCCCGAGGCCGAACACGGCACGTCGGCCAGAATGCGGTCGAACGGCTGGTCGATGTCGTCGTGCCATTTTGACGGCTGGCCTGCGTCGCCAATGCGCACTTCCGCTTCGAGCTTGAGCCGCTGCAAGTTTTCACCGATGCGGCGCGCGCGCAACGCATCGCTTTCGAGCGCCACAAGTTGCAGATTGGCGAGTTCGAGCAGATGGCCGGTCTTCCCGCCAGGCGCCGCGCACGCGTCGAGCACGCGCATGCCGTCGCGCACGCCGAGCAGTTGCGCGGCGAGTTGCGCGCCGGCGTCCTGCACGGAGACGACGCCGTCGTTGAAGCCGGGAATGCGGTCCACCGGCATCGGCGTGGCGAGCTTGACGGCGTATTCGCCGGCTCTGCTTGCGGGGATGTGATGGTCTTGCAGTACTTGCAGATAGGCGTCGACGGTCGAGCGGCGCGCGTTGACCCGCAGCGTCAACGGACCTTGCGTGTTACCGGAAGCGAGCACCGCTTGCCATGCGTCGGGCCACGCCCGCTGCACCGCCTCGATCCACCACGCCGGATAGTTCCAGCGCGCAACTTCATCGGCTTGCGCCGCGTTCAGCAGCGCCTCGCGCTCGCGCAGGAAATTGCGCAGCACGGCGTTGACGAGGCCCTTTGCGAACGAGAATTCACGACGCGCGGCGATTGCGCTCACTGCCTGATCGACCACCGTGAACGGTGCGTAGGCGGCGTTCGCTTCATCGTCGATGAGCAAAGCCAGTGCGCAAGCGAGCACATGGCCGACGTGCGGCGGGGGCGCCTTCTTCACCAGTTTCGCGATCAACCATTCGGCCGTCGCCAGACGCCGCATGGTGCGGTACGCGATGTCCTGCACTGCGCCGCGTGCAGCGGCGACGCTGCCTTCAGGCGCGGAAACGAACACGGATTGCAGCGCGGCCGGCAAAGCCGCGCCGAGGCGCACGGCGCCGACGGCCTGGCCCGCGCAGTCGAGCACGAAACCGAGCGATTCGGGCGCGAGATGCAGCATCGACAGACGGGATTCGCGCGGACGTGCCGATGGGGAAGCAGAACGCGAAGAAGGCTTTGGAGTCATGAAAGAGGCAAAGGCAGGCCGCGCGGTGCGCGCGGCGCAAACAGCACACATTGTAGCGTGGCGCGGCGCGAGGGCCGCTGAGGGCGGCGACAGCCGACTACCGTAGCGACGGCAAGCGGAGCGCGAGCAGTTGGGCAAACACCCGAAGCGGGGCATAAGCCAAGCTGCATCGGACTGGGCTTTGTCTGCACGCGAACAAAAAAGGCGAGCCACGCGGGCTCGCCTCTCTCGTCACGCCAATCAGAGCACCGTTACTCGAAGCGCCCCGTACGTGCCATTTCCATCAAACGCGCGATGCGTTCCTCGGTGGCCGGGTGCGTTGAGAAGAGATTCGCAATGCCGCCGCCCGCAAGCGGATTCATGATCATCATCTGCGCGGTGGCCGGATGCTGCTCGGCCGTAGGGAACGGAATACCGCTCGCATAACGATGGATCTTGTCGAGCGCCGAGGCGAGCGCCTGCGGGTCGCCGGAAATCTGCGCGCCGCCACGGTCCGCTTCGAATTCACGCGCACGCGAAATTGCCATCTGGATCAGCGCACCGGCGATCGGCGCGAGCAACGCTACGGCAATACTTGCGATCGGATTCGACGGACGGCCGTTTTCATCGCGGCCACCGAAGAACATCGCGAAGTTCGCCAGTGCGGAAATGGCGCCCGCCATGGTGGCCGAGACGGTTGAGATCAGAATGTCACGGTGCTTCACGTGCGCAAGTTCGTGCGCCATCACGCCGCGCATTTCGCGCTCGGACAGCACGCGCAAGATGCCGGTGGTCGCGGCGACGGCCGCATGCTCCGGATTACGGCCGGTGGCAAACGCATTCGGCGCGTCTTCGTTGATCAGGTAGACACGCGGCATGGGCAAGCCCGCGCGTGTGGAGAGTTCGCGCACCATCCGATAGAACTGCGGCGCACTGTTTTCGTCGACTTCCTGCGCGTTGTACATGCGCAGGACCATCTTGTCCGAGAACCAGTACGAAAAGAAATTCATCCCAAGGGCGATCACGAGCGCGATCATCATGCCGCGCGACCCGCCAATCATCCCGCCGATCACGATGAAAAGGGCCGTGATCGCGGCCATCAACATCGCGGTTTTGACCCAATTGAACATGTCTGCAACTCCTTGCCCTAACGCGGGGTTCATATCCGCGCCGCATGATCGCGGCGACTGATTGTAAGCGAAATGTTAGATATGGGCGCGTGAGGAAAATTCAATCATCTTGATGCAGTGGCGAGCTTGATGCCCAAGCCGACGAATGCGCTGCCGACGCCGCGATCCAGCCACTTCTTCACCGACGGCTTGCCGGAGAAGCGCCGGGTGACACTGCCCGCAATCCACGCGACGAAACTGTTCCAGATCATGCTCATCACGACGAACACCCCGCCGAGCGTGAGGAACGCCAGCGCCTTGTGATCGCTGCCCGCCGTGACGAATTGCGGAAAGAACGAGACGAAGAACAGCACCACCTTGGGGTTCAGCACATTGGTCCAGAAGCCTTGCAGGAAAAGCTGACGCAGCGATTTCGGCGCGCCGGCGCCACGCGCTTCGCCGGCCGCCTGGTCTGCCGCCGGCTTGGCGAAAACGAGGCGCACGCCGAGATAGATCAGATAAATAGCGCCGACAAACTTGATGATAGTGAACGCGGTGGCTGAAGCGGCCAGCAATGCCGTCAAGCCGAACGCGCAGGCAAGCGAATGAACGCAGCAACCGGCGGAGATGCCGAGCGCTGACATCAGACCCGCGCCACGGCCCTGAGCGACGCTGCGCCCGACGATGTAAGCCGTATCGGGACCGGGCGTCACATTCAGCAGAAAGACTGCGGCGACGAAAAACTCGAAATGGGTAATGCCAAACATGGAAATCCTCGAAACGCGGGTCGTTGCTTAGAGGATTCTAACGCGCCGCGAGCTTGCAGGCGGGGCCTTGAACATCGGCCGAACGGTCGATGTTCAAGATATGGGCAAGACTGTTATTTTGCTTCGGGAAGCTGGAACCGCTGACCCGCGGCTAGCGTTGCGCCGGCCAGGAACTCGCGCACCGGCAAGCGCTTGCCGCCGGGTTTTTGCAATTGCGTGAGACGCAACGCACCTTCGCCGCAGGCAACCACCACGCCTTCGGCAGAGACGTCGACGATCGTGCAAGGCGCGTTGTTGCCGTGCGCCTCGACCGGGACCGCTGCCCAGATCTTGATCGACGTGCCGTCTTCCAGCGTGCCCAGGCCGCCGGGGAATGGGTCGAACGCACGCACCTGACGCGCGAGGACCGCGGCCGGCTTACGCCAGTCGAGCGCGGCCTCGTGCTTGCCGATCTTTTCCGCATAGGTCACGCCGTCCGCGGGTTGCGGCGTTGTCGCCAGCTTGCCGCTGCGCTCGAGTTCGATCAGCGCTTCGACGATCAGGTTCGCGCCGTCTTGTGCCAGGCGATCGTGCAAACTGGCCGTAGTGTCATTGTCAGAAATTGGTGTACGCGCTTCGGAAATCATCGCGCCGGTGTCGAGGCCGGCGTCCATCTGCATCAGCGTGATGCCGGTTTCAGCATCGCCCGCCTCGATCGCGCGGTGGATCGGCGCGGCGCCGCGCCAGCGCGGCAACAACGACGCGTGAATGTTGATGCAGCCCAGCGGCGGAATATCGAGCACTTCCTGCGGCAGGATCAAACCGTAGGCGGCCACCACCATGACGTCGTGCGGTGTAGCGCGCAACTGGTCGATAGCGGCTGCGGCTTCCACCGGATATTTGCCGGTGCGGCGCAACGAAGGCGGCTGCGCCACACCAATTCCATGTTCCTGCGCGTAACGCTTGACGGGACTCGCCTGCAATTTCATCCCGCGCCCAGCAGGTTGATCTTGCCGGGTCAGCACGAGCGGCACCGGAAAACCGGCGCGATGAATCGCGGCCAGCGCGGCCGCGGCGAACTCCGGCGTACCGGCAAAGATAACGCGCAACGAATGACTCATGAACAGGGACAGTAGGCGAGGTGGACGCGCATTACATCGCGTGGGCGAGCTTCTTCATCTTGCTCTTGATGCGCGTCTGCTTCAGCGACGACAGGTACTCGACGAACACGCGGCCCATCAGGTGATCCATTTCGTGCTGGATGCAAACCGCGAGCAACCCTTCGCAATCCAGCTCGAAGGTTTCGCCCTTCTGGTTCAGTGCCCGCACGCGCACTTTTTCCGCGCGCTCGACGTTGTCGTAGATTCCCGGCACCGAGAGGCAGCCCTCTTCCGACAGCTTTCGCTCGTCGCTCGACCAGATGATTTCCGGGTTGATGAAGGCGAGTAGTTCGTCGTGCGTTTCCGACACGTCGATCACGATCACGCGTTCATGCACGTCCACCTGGGTCGCCGCGAGGCCGACGCCGGGCGCGGCGTACATTGTTTCGGCCATGTCGGCGACAAGGCGGCGAATGCGGTCGTTGACCACTTCGACCGGCTTCGCAATCTTGTGCAGCCGCTTGTCCGGGTAATTGAGGATGTTCAGTAAAGCCATGATCTTGAGTGTGTTTTATAGGCGCCGCTGACCGGTGGAAGGCTAGCGTTGGCCGTTTGGCCAGGTTGTGGGCGCATCGCGTTACGCAGAGGATAGATGGTGTCGAACCGGTTCGATTCAACGCGCCACGTGCGCTAACGACGAGCCCGCGCGGGTGGGCGCGGCGCTGCAGTTATTTCGGATGATGAAAATTTTAGCATGGCGCCTGCCTGCCCGCTGGCCCTGTAGGAGGATCCACTGTCAATGCACACCTTGCCCGCAACCGATATTGAACTCGCTGCCTGGCTGCGGCTTTCGCTCGCGCCGGGGCTGAAACCCGCCGCCCTGCGTTTATTGCTGAGCGCTTTTGGATTGCCGGAAGCGATTTTCGATCAGTCAATCGAAGCACTTGCCGAGATCGCCGGCGAGGCTGCAGCGCGCGCCGTGCTGGCACCTGCCGGCCCAGGCTTCGATGCGCAGCTCGACGCGGTGATTGCATGGGGCGCGCTGCCTGGCAACCACGTGGTGACGCTCGACGACCCCGCCTACCCGCCCGCGCTACTGACAATGCCCGATCCGCCGCCCCTACTATATATAAAGGGTCGGCTGGATCTGTTGCACACGCGGGCGGTCGCGCTGGTGGGCAGTCGCAGCGCGACACCACAAGGCGTTGAAGACGCCGAGCGCTTTTCGCGCGAGCTTTCGCAAGCGGGCGTGACTATCGTGTCGGGGCTGGCGCTGGGGATCGACGGCGCCGCGCATCGGGGCGGACTGGAAGGCATCGGCGGCACGGTGGCCGTGATCGGCACTGGCGCGGACCTCGTGTATCCGGCCGCGCATCACGCCCTGGCGCGGCAGATTGCGGCGCAAGGCGCGATTCTGTCGGAATGGCCGCTCGGCACGCCGGCGCGCGCCGCCAATTTTCCGCAGCGTAACCGCTTGATCGCGGGCCTTGTCAGCGGGGTGGTGATCGTCGAGGCCGCGATGCGTTCGGGCTCGCTGATCACGGCTCGGCTCGCCAATGAAATGGGGCGCGATATATTCGCATTGCCCGGCTCGATCCACGCGCCGTTGTCGCGCGGTTGTCATCGGATCATCAAGCAGGGCGCCAAGTTGGTGGAAACGCCCGACGAGGTGCTGGAGGAGCTGGGCTTTGCCAAGCTCGTGACAGCGAAGGCCGCCAGCAAGCACGCGGTGCTTTGGGAGGGCGCGAGGGTGCGGGATTCGCAAAGGGCGCCTGCGTCGGCTGAAACAGGAATTCAGTTGGGTTCGGCGGAGGCGCATGCTGTGGCGACAGTTCAGGCAGACTTCGCTGCGGCGTGTGAAGCAACAACGGTTCGGCCAGATTTCGCTGCGTCGCATAAGTCGGCATCGGTTCAGGCCGAATTGGCTGCGGCGCCAGCATCCCCAGCGCCACCGCCCCTGAACGCCGAAGCGCTGCAACTCCTCGACGCCCTCGGCCACGCCCCCGCCACGCTTGAAATTCTTGCCACCCGCACCGAGATGGGGGACGCGGCATTACAAAACACACTGCTGCAACTCGAACTCGCCGGCCAAGTAACGGCGCTGCCCGGCGGCCGCTTCACGCGAGCGACCCACAGCTGACCCCGCGTTGACCAGGGTTGACCACGATTCGCGATCGGCCATGCTACATTCGCGCCAAAGCACCTGACAAAAGTACGCAAGGAACCATCATGCCCGCGCTGAATCTCGACACCGACCAGGACCGGATCGCCGAGCGCGTCAACGAACCCGACACGCTGTTCATTGCCTGCCTGTGCGCGGAGTGGTGCGGGACCTGCCGTGAATATCGGGAAGCGTTCGACCGGCTAGCGGATAAGCATCCGGATATGTGTTTCGCATGGATCGACATCGAAACCCATGCGGACCGCTTCGACGATCTGGATGTCGAGAATTTCCCGACTATCCTGATCGAAGACTCGGTAACAACACGTTTTTTCGGCACGGTTTTGCCGCAGGCGGCGATTGTGGAGCGGATGTTGTCCGACCTGACGGCGGTGCCCGGCGTCAGCGGCGCGCCCAAATTGCGCCCCGCGCTGACCGTCGCGTGAAGTGGGCCGGCGGCCGCTGAACCTTGCGGCACGGGCGTTGCAAGCGGAACACGGCGCGTTTGCAACAGCTTGCTCAGTTACTGAGCGCGCAATTATCATGGCGCGCTTTTTATGGCACTTGACACGCCGCTGTTGCGCCGTGTGCTATAAAGCGGTCGTTATTGGGTCGCAAAGGTCGCAAACGAGGGTCGCGCTAATTTAAGCGCACTCAAGGCCATCAACCCGGATCTACCAACCTCACATCGAGTCATGTCCAAAGCACTGATCATCGCCGAAAAGCCTTCCGTCGCGAACGACATCGCGAAGGCTTTGGGCGGCTTTACCAAGCATGACGAATACTACGAAAGCGACGACTACGTCCTTTCCTCGGCAGTCGGCCATCTGCTGGAAATCGCTGCGCCCGAAGACTATGAAGTCAAGCGCGGCAAGTGGAGTTTCGCCAATCTGCCCGTCATCCCCCCGCATTTCGACCTCAATCCGATTGCAAAGAGCGAGTCGCGCCTGAAGGTGCTGACCAAGCTGCTCAAGCGCAAAGATGTCGACCGGCTGATCAACGCATGTGACGCGGGGCGCGAGGGCGAGCTGATTTTCCGCCTGATCGCGCAGCACGCGAAAGCGAAGCAACCGGTGCAGCGCCTGTGGCTGCAATCCATGACAGCCGGTTCGATCCGCGACGGCTTTGCCCGTTTGCGTAGCGACGAGGAAATGCAGCCGCTCGCCGATGCGGCGCGCTGCCGCTCGGAAGCGGACTGGCTGGTCGGCATCAACGGCACGCGGGCCATGACCGCGTTCAACAGCAAGGGCGGCGGCTTCTTCCTGACCACGGTCGGGCGGGTGCAAACGCCGACGCTGTCGATCGTCGTCGAACGCGAAGAAAAGATCCGCCGCTTCGTGCCGCGTGATTACTGGGAAGTGAAGGCGGAGTTCGTCTGTTCGGCCGGTTTTTACGAAGGCCGCTGGTTCGATCCGAAATTCAAGCGCGACGAGTTCGATCCGGAAAAGCGTGACTCGCGTCTATGGGCGCTGCCCGCGGCTGAGACGATCGTCGCGGCTTGCCGTGGCCAGATCGGCACGGTAACGGAAGAATCGAAGCCGTCCACGCAACTGTCGCCGGCGCTGTTCGATCTGACCAGCTTGCAGCGTGAAGCCAACGGCCGCTTCGGCTTCTCGGCCAAGAACACGCTCGGCCTCGCTCAGGCGCTGTACGAAAAGCACAAGGTGCTGACCTATCCCCGGACCGACGCGCGCGCGTTGCCGGAAGACTATATGGATACGGTCAAAGAGACGCTGGGCATGCTCAAGGAGAGCAACAACTATCTCCCGTATGCCAAGCAGGTGCTCGACAAGGGCTGGGTGAAGCCGAACAAGCGCATCTTCGACAACTCGAAGATCAGCGACCACTTCGCAATCATCCCGACAGCGCAAGCGCCGAAGAATCTGTCCGAGCCGGAACAGAAGCTGTACGACCTGGTCGTCAAGCGCTTCCTGTCCGTGTTCTTCCCGGCGGCCGAATACAAACTGACCACGCGGATCACGGAAGTGGTCGGCCATCACTTCAAGACCGAAGGCAAGGTGCTGGTCGAACCGGGCTGGCTGCAGGTCTATGGCCGCGAAATCAGCGGTGAAGACGCCAACCTCGTGCCGGTGCAGAAGGACGAGAAGGTCAAGACCGACAAGATCGCCGCCCAGCAACTGGTGACGAAACCGCCCGCACGCTACAACGAAGCAACGCTGCTGTCGGCCATGGAAGGCGCGGGCAAGCTGGTCGAAGACGACGAATTGCGCGAAGCGATGGCAGCCAAGGGTCTTGGCACGCCGGCCACGCGCGCCGCCATCATCGAAGGGCTGCTCGGCGAAAAGTATCTGATCCGCGAAGGCCGCGATCTGATTCCAACCGCCAAGGCATTCCAGCTAATGACGCTGCTGCGCGGCCTCGGCGTGAAGGAGTTGACCGCACCGGAATTGACCGGCGAGTGGGAATACAAGCTTTCGCAGATGGAGCGTGGCAACCTGCCGCGTGACGCGTTCATGCAGGAAATCGCCCGCATGACGCAGACCATCGTCAAGCGCGCGAAGGAATACGATTCCGACACGATCCCGGGCGATTACGCGACGTTGCAGACGCCGTGTCCGAATTGCGGCGGTCAGGTGAAGGAAAACTACCGGCGCTTCGCGTGCTCGAAGTGCGAGTTCTCGATTTCGAAGATTCCGGGCGGCCGTCAGTTCGAAATTCCGGAAGTCGAAGATCTGCTGCAGAACAAAACGATCGGACCGCTATCGGGTTTCCGCAGCAAGATGGGCCGCCCGTTCTCGGCGATCCTGAAGCTCTCGCTCGACAACGAGATCAAGAACTACAAGCTCGAGTTCGACTTCGGTCAGGATTCGGGCGGTGAAGACGGCGAACCGCCTGATTTCTCCGATCAACAGCCGGTGGGCGCGTGCCCGAAGTGCAAAGGTCGCGTATTCGAGCACGGCATGAGCTACGTCTGCGAGAACTCGGTTGCGAATCCGAAGACTTGCGACTTCCGCTCGGGCAAGGTGATTCTGCAGCAGGAAATCGCGCGTGAGCAGATGGCGAAACTGCTCGAAGAAGGGCGCACCGACCTGCTGACGAACTTCAAGTCGTCGCGCACCGGCCGCAACTTCAAGGCATTCCTCGTCAAGCAGAACGACGGCAAGATCGGCTTCGAATTCGAGAAGAAAGAGCCGTCGGCCAAGACGGCTGCGAAGACTGCGGCGGCTAAGACGGCAGCCAAGGCAGCGCCGGAGTCGGATGACGAAGATACAGCCGTTGCCGTGAAGGCAGTGCCAGCCGCCAAAAAAGTAGCAGCGAAAAAAGCACCCGCGACCAAGGCCGCGGCTACAAAGACAGCAGCGGCCAAGAAAGCCCCGGCTAAGAAGACGGCCGCGCGCAAGACCGGTTCGTAATTCGGGCAGGTGGCCGGAAGGGCAGTCAGCTTTCCGGCCCGCTTCGGGCCTTTTCGGGCCTTGCATGAAAAAAGGCGCATTCACTTACGTGACTGCGCCTTTTTTATTTGTCGACCAGACTGCGCTTACTTCAAGCGCTCCTGGTGCTTCCCGTGTATCGCTTGAAGAGTTACAGCGGCGACAGGGCGGTAGGCCGTGGACGATTCGTCGTCTTTGCCAACGTCTTCGGCACTGGCGACAACTCGCTATCCAGCAGCCGTGACAGCGGCTCAGCGCCGTCGAAGGCTTCCGGCGGCATGTGATCCGCTGCATCAAGTGCGGAGGACGTGGCGGGCCGTTCAAGGCCGTCCTTGATCCACTGCTCGCCGAGCAGGCTATTCGGCGTCTGGCTGAAATGCTCGACCAGATGGTCGATGAACGTCCGCACCTTTGCCGGCAAGTGACGGCGGCTCGGATACGCGATGTTGATCTCGACCTGCGGCAAGCGGAAATCGCCGAGCAGACGCACGAGCCTGCCGCGCGTCATGTCACGGCCGATCAGATAGCTCGGCAGAATCGCGATGCCCATGCCGAGCAATGCGAACTGCCGCAGCATTTCCGTATTGTTCGCCACGATGACGTTGGACGGACGCACGCGCACCTCACCTTCCGAACCCGTGAATACGCGCTCGTCGCCCCAATACTCAGACGGCAAGCTTAGGCAAGGATGCTCGAGCAGATGCTCGGGACGCGTGGGCATGCCGTGCTTTTCCAGATACGCGGGCGTCGCGCACACCGTCATGCAACCCGTGGTCAAACGCCGCGTGACAATGCTCGCGCTGCGCATCTGCCGCGTGACCACTACGCCCACGTCGAAACCTTCTTCGACCAGATCGACCTGGCGGTCGACAAGCGTGACATCGGGGATGACTTTCGGATAGCGCTCCGCGTACGTCTGCAGGACGGGCGCGAGGTTATGCAACCCGAACACGACCGGTGCGACTATTCGCAACGTGCCGACGGGTTCGTGATTGCGCGCGACCACCATCTGCTCGACGTCTTCCAGTTCGTCGAGAATCTGGCGCGCGCGCTCGAGATAAACCTGGCCGGATTCGGTCAGAGACAAGCTGCGGGTTGTGCGATTGAGCAGCCGTGTACCAAGACGGCCTTCCAGATCGGCAACGTGGCGGGTGGCAACTGCGTTGGAAATATCCATCGCGCTCGCAGCGCGGGCAAAACTGCCGAGATCCGCCACTCTGACGAAAACTCGCATCGACTGCAAATGATCCATAGGACAACTCCTGCCGTGTTACAGCTTCCTGACAATTAGTGAAAACCAGTGAAGCGAACTTGGAATTCTCCTACGACTCGCGAAATCGTGCAGAAGTTGCCCGCCAAAGCGGAAATATTGTCGATATTTGTCCAACTCTGTTCTCCAGTGTGGGGGCGTGGCCCGCGATTGTTCTGCCAGGAGAAACAATCTGCTGCACTGCAGCTTGCATCGTCTTTTTTGTTCGAACAGGCGCAAAGGTCGCGCCCGACATCGCGAGATCGGAAAAAGCCATAATCCGGGGCCAGACCGGCAAAGAAAAACCGCCCGAAGGCGGCTCCCATGCGAAGTGAATACTCACCTGATCAGGCGGCAAGCTTTCCTTCGAGCGTGAGTTTGGTCTGCGCCAACGCCGGCGGCAGACCTTGCTGCAATGTGTCAAACAGCTCGGTATGAAGTGCAAGTTCGGCGCGCCAGGCTGCATCATCCACAGAAATCACCTGGCTGAATTGCTCGCGGCTGAAATTCAGGCCGCTCCAGTCGATGTCTTCGTAATGCGGCGATACGCCGAACGCGTGTTCTTCACCTTGCGCGTTGCCTTCAATGCGCCCGACCATCCAGCGCAGGACACGCATGTTTTCGCCGAAGCCCGGCCAGACGAACTTGCCGTCCGCGCCCTTGCGGAACCAGTTGACGCAGAAGATTTTTGGCAGCTTCGCGTTCAGTTGCTCGAGGCGCTCGCCGGTTTTCAGCCAGTGCCCGAAGTAGTCGCTCATGTTGTAGCCACAGAACGGCAGCATGGCGAACGGATCGCGGCGCACCACGCCCTGCTGTCCCGCCGCCGCCGCGGTCGTTTCCGAGCCCATGGTCGCGGCCATGTAGACGCCTTCGACCCAGTTGCGTGCTTCGGTGACGAGCGGCACGGTGGTTGAACGGCGGCCGCCGAAAATGAACGCGTCGATCGCGACGCCCGCCGGATTCTCCCAGTCGGCATCGATCGACGGGCATTGCGAGGCCGGCGCCGTGAAGCGCGCGTTCGGGTGCGCGGCTTTGCGGCCACTCTCCTTCGCGCTCGCCGGCGTCCAGTCCTTGCCTTGCCAGTCGATCAGGTGAGCCGGCGGCTCATCGGTCATGCCCTCCCACCAGACGTCGCCGTCGTCCGTCAGTGCTACGTTCGTGAAGATCACGTTTTCCTTCAACGTGGCCATGGCGTTGAAGTTGGTCTTTTCGCTCGTGCCCGGCGCGACGCCGAAGTAGCCCGCCTCCGGGTTGATCGCGTACAGACGGCCGTCCTTGCCCGGCTTGATCCACGCAATATCGTCGCCGATCGTGGAGATTTTCCAGCCGTTCAGGCCTTCCGGTGGAATCAGCATCGCGAAGTTGGTCTTGCCGCACGCCGACGGAAACGCCGCCGCGACGTGATGCTTGCGCCCTTCCGGCGACGTCACGCCGAGAATCAGCATGTGTTCGGCGAGCCAGCCTTCGTCGCGGCCCATCGTCGAGGCGATGCGCAGCGCGAAGCACTTCTTGCCAAGCAGCGCATTGCCGCCGTAGCCCGAGCCGTAGCTCCAGATCTCGCGCGATTCGGGAAAATGGACGATGTATTTGGTCTCGTTGCATGGCCACGGTACGTCTTTCGCGCCGGCCGCGAGCGGCGCGCCGACCGAATGCACGCACGGCACGAACTCGCCGTCTTCGCCCAGCACCTCGTACACCTTGCGGCCCATGCGCGTCATGATGCGCATGTTGGTCACCACGTACGGGCTGTCGCTCAACTCGACACCGATATGCGCAATCGGCGAACCCAGCGGCCCCATCGAAAACGGCACCACGTACAGGGTGCGGCCGCGCATGGCGCCGTCGAACAGACCGTCGAGCGTCGAGCGCATCTCAGCCGGTTCGATCCAGTTGTTGGTGGGCCCGGCGTCTTCACGACGCTGCGAGCAGATATAGGTGCGGTCTTCGACACGCGCCACGTCCGACGGATCGGACCATGCCAGATAGGAATTGGGACGTTTGGCGGGATCGAGCTTCTTGAGGGTGCCGGCTTCGACCATCTGGGCGCATAGGCGGTCGTACTCTTCCTGTGAACCGTCGCACCAGACGATTCGATCAGGCTTGGTCATGGCGGCAACGCGCTGGACCCAGTCGATCAGTTTTTGGTGTTTGACCCACGCGGGCGCCCCTGTGGACGCCTCAATGGTGGGCTTTCCTTCGAATGAGGGATGATTCATCGACCTGTCTCCGTTTTGAAAGCAATAGAAAAACGGTACAAGCCCAAGGACGCTGCATGCGAGAAGCGTTCAATTCATCACGTCGACGTTCCTGCAAGCCGACGCGCAAAATGTGCAGGTCATCATGGGCTACACAGCACGTTGCGCGGAGGTATTTGCCGAGGGCTGTCTGCAACCGTCTGTAAAGCGGCTTGCCTCAACACGCAACAAACTGTTAAAAACGATGTCAATCTTCCTTGCCGTGGCGCTGCCGTTCTAAGCGGCAGCTTCTACAGTAAGGCATTCAGCCAGACCGGCATGTGACCTGGGTCACATGGTGGGACAGTCAGCATAACACTCCGTTCCGCACCGCTTTGGTGCGTCGCAAGACACATACCATGAAGATTGCCATCCTCGACGATTACCAGGACGCCGTCCGCAAGCTCGACTGCTTTCAACTGCTGGCCGACCATGAGGTCAAGGTTTTCAACAACACCGTTCGCGGTCTCGGCCAACTGGCAAGCCGTCTTTCCGAAGTCGACGCACTCGTCCTGATTCGCGAACGCACCCGCATCAGCTCGCAACTGCTCGACAAGTTGCCACGTCTGCGCATGATCAGTCAGACGGGCAAGGTTTCGAGCCATATCGATCTGGCGGCCTGTACTGAGCGCGGCATCGCCGTGCTGGAAGGCAGCGGCTCGCCGATCGCACCGGCCGAACTGACGTGGGCTCTCATCATGGCGGCTCAGCGGCGGATTCCGCAATACGTAGCAAACCTTAAGCAAGGAGCCTGGCAGCAGTCCGGTTTGAAGACGTCGGCGTTGCCGCCGAACTTCGGCTTGGGCCAGGTATTGCGCGGTCAGACGCTGGGGATTTGGGGTTACGGCAAGATCGGCCGGCTGCTTGCCGGATACGGCAAGGCCTTTGGCATGAACGTGCTGATCTGGGGCCGCGAGCATTCGCGCGAAGCGGCGCGCGCGGACGGATATAGCGTGGCCGAAAGCCGTGAGGCGCTGTTCGAGCAGAGCGATGTGCTGTCGTTGCACCTGCGTCTGCATGACGACACGCGCGGCATCGTCACGCAGGAAGACCTGATGCGGATGAAGCCGACCGCGCTGCTCGTCAACACCAGCCGGGCTGAATTGCTCGAAGAAAACGCGCTGGCGACTGCGCTGTCGCACAACCGTCCCGGAATGGTCGCGATCGATGTCTACGAGAGCGAGCCGATTCTGCAGGGCTACAGCCTGCTGCGCATGGAGAATGTGATCTGCACGCCGCACATTGGCTATGTGGAGCGCGAGAGCTACGAGTTGTATTTCACTGCGGCATTCCAGAACATTCTGGCTTTCGACGCCGGCGATACGGCCAGCGTGGCGAATCCGGAAGCGTTGCAGGGCGGGCGGCGTCGGTAGCAAGCGGTAGGCCGCGCTGTTCGACGCGAGCGGTTTATCCGTCCGCGCCGCAGTGCGTTGTCTAGCGAAGCCGCGCCGGTGGCCGCCACCGCGGCTCTCGCCCGCCTCGCCTCAGCGCGTTTCGCGCGCGCCGGCTTCCAGCAGATCGGGCACGCGCTCCAGAAAGACTTCGCCGTCGGCGCGGCCGAGGTTGTACGCGTGCACCATCTGCGATGGACTCGTGTAATCCCAACTCGAAATCGGCACCTTGCGCGACGGTTGCACGTAGAGCCGTTGCTGCACACCATGCGGCACGACGAACATCTGCGGCCGCGGATAAAGACGTGTCACCATCACCAGCACATTGCCCGGTGCGTCGGCATCGAGCGCACCGACCGGCACGTTGTCGACCATCCCGCCGTCCAGAACCGGCCGGCCGTTGCGCCGCAGAACCGGCGTGAAGGGCGGCGTACTCGACGACTGCAGAATCAGATCCGCGAGGTCTTCGACCGTCGCGCAATCCTGCGCGCGCACGAATTCCGGATGAAAGCCGAGCGTCTGACCGAGCGTCGGATGCAGCGTCTTACGCACGTATTTCTCGATGTTGTACGCAATCAGGCCCGCGGCCACCGCGCTACGCGCGCCGAGCCAACGCGGCAGATGCGACACGCCGATGCGGATCTCGGGCGCTTGCGCCAAGGTAGCGAACTTGGCGCCGTAGATGTCGAGCAGCGCCTGGCGGTAGATCCGGTAATGCGGAAACACCGATTCGCCGCGCAGCAAATTGCCCCAGTACGCGTTGCGCGTGTTGTGGCGCAGCGCGTCTTCGTAATAGCGCATGACCCAGTCGGAATCGCGCGTGTACAACATGCACGCGGTGGCGGCACCGGCCGAAATGCCGGTGATGACGCGCGGACGGATAGCCAACTCCGGCTGCACCACGTCCCAGAATCCCGCCTGCCACCAGCAGCGATTGCCGCCGCCGGCGAAAACGACCTGATCGAACATCTTGGCTTTTCCCCTCTAATGCGACGTGCGAGCCCGTCTTTTTCAGATTTCGGGTTTCAGTCGAGCAGCGCGTACGTAGTGGTGGCGTGGACGGCCATGTTGCCCGCTTCGTCGAATAATTCGACTTCGCCGAACACGAGATTGCGGCCCATGCGCAGCACGCGCGCGGTGATCAACACATCGCCCTTGCGAACCGCGCGCATGAAACTGATGTTGAGCGACACCGTGCTCATGGGTTTGAACCCGCCGAGCGCAGCGGAGATGGCGACGATCATGGCCGTGTCGGCGGCCGCCATGAAGACCTGGCCGCAGATCACGCCGCCTGCATGGCGCAGGCCGCCGGAAAACGGCAGGCGCAGCGTGGCACTTTCTTCGTCGACCTTGACCGGGGTCAGCGTAAGCGCACGGACCCACGGCGCGAGGATGCGGTCGAGCAACGCGATAATCTCTTTGTCATCCATGGCGGTCCCCGGTCGAAAGCCGCGCGAGGCTTCGTGCGGCAAGTTGTCGCGACATAATACCGGGACGGCGAACCGTGCGCCCTTCCGACGCGTGACTGCTCGCAGCGCTGGTGCCGCGCCACTACTCCTCTCAGATTTTTTTAGGAAATCTGCTAAAGGGGCTTGGCAATCTCGGAAAGTTTCGGCATAATTTCGCTTCTGTTGGGGGCGTTAGCTCAGTTGGTAGAGCAGCGGACTCTTAATCCGTAGGTCGAGTGTTCGAGTCACTCACGCCCCACCAAAGATTCAACAAAAAGCCCGGTCCTTGTGACTGGGCTTTTTGCTTTGTGGCGCCGGTGCCGTGTGAGCAAACCGACTCCGCATTCCCCCGATAGGCTATCGGGATCCACGATTTGCAGCGCCGGAGCCTCGCCATGTCCAAATCAAAACTCAAGCCCGCCGATCTGGCCTCCCCTCTCTCCGAAGAAGAGTTCGACGAACTCGATGAGTTTCTGATTTCCGATCTGACGTCGGAGCAGACGCTGACGATCATGGGCCTGGACGGATATCTGACCGCGATGGCCATCGGGCCGACTACCGTATCGCCCGGTTACTGGCTGCCAGGTGTGTGGGGCCCCAGCGAGGATGACACGCCTGCGTTCGAATCAGCGGGTCAGGCACAGCATATTCTCGGGCTGATCTTGCGGCACATGAACGGCATCATCGACGATCTGGAGCACGACCCGGATGGGTTCGTGCCGGTGTTTGGTGTCCACCGCATTGACGACAGCGGCAGCGAATACATTGACGGCGAAGCTTGGGCAATGGGCTTCATGCAAGGCCTCATGCTCGTCGAACAGGACTGGCAAGCGCTGTTCGACAGCGAGCAGGGCCGGCAATGGCTAGAGCCGATTCGACTGATGAGCGGACTGGATCTCACGCCGGAAGACGAGGAATTGATCGGCACGCCGCAACTGGACGAAGCCCTCACCAAACAGATTCCCGCCAGCGTCGCCGCGATCTATCGTTTCTGGCTTCCCCACCGCCAGGCCGTCTACGAGCGCACGTTAGCCGCCACGGTCCAGCGCACCGAACCCAAAGTCGGCCGCAACGATCCGTGTCCTTGCGGCAGTGGCAAGAAATTCAAGAAATGCTGCGGCGCTGCAGCGACGCTTCACTGAAGTCTCATTACGTAAGCGTGGACGTCCACTTTCGGGCGGCAGGAGCCATGATCGTCACGGCTCCTGCGTAAGCGCCGACTACTGGACCCCGCTCCCGCATCACTGCATCGCTCGGGAAAGCAATTTCCTTCAATACACCCCGCCCCTCTGCCCGATATCGTTGAACATCGCAAATCCTGCGAACTCACGTATCGAAGCATCCGATGACCGTCTTCTTTCCATGGCCACCCTTGCGTTGGCCTCGTCGATTTCCCCCGGCCCGGTCGACGTCGTCGCGCTGAGCGCCGGCGCACATGGGATCGCCGCGCACGGTCAGTAGGTTACTTCGCCGACACGTCGATATTGCCGAGATACTTCGCGGCCAGCGTCTTCACCGTCCCATCAGCCTGGACCTTCGCGATCGCCGCGTTCAGCTGATCACGCAGCGCGGTGTCGCCCTTGCGAATCCCGTAAGCAATACCGCTGCCGAGAATCTTGTCGTCGCGCACCGGCTGACCGACGAACGCGTAGTCCTTGCCGTTAGGCTTCGACAGAAAACCCGTCTGTCCAGCGGGCGCGAGAACGAGCGTCGCATCAAGTCGGCCCGCCACGAGATCCGTATACACCTGGTTCTGATCCTGATACGGCACGATGGTGACGCCAGCCGCTTCCCAATGCGCCTTCGCGAAGGTTTCCTGAATCGACGCCTGCAACACGCCGACGCGTTTGCCCTTCAACGATGCCGGCGTCGGCAGCAAACCGCTGTCGCGCTTCGCGATCAACTGCGACGGCACGCGATACACAACGGTTGTGAAATCGATCGCCTGACGGCGCTGTTCGGTGGCATTCATCGCCGAATTGATCGCGTCGAACTTGCGGCCCTGCAGCGCGGGAATCAAACCGTCGAACGAGGTTTCGACCCATTTGCACGTCATATGCGCGGCGACGCACACGGCATTGCCGACGTCGATGTCGAGACCTTGCAGTTCACCGTTCGGCCCTTTCGATTCGAACGGCGGATACTGCGCCTCGAGTCCGAAACGCAGCGTCGACGTATCGGCGGCGAACGCGGCTGACGACGCGGCAATCGACGTGAATGCGCAGGCCAACGCCAGGAGAGGCTTGAGCAATTTCATAACGTGTCCCTTTTCCTTCGATATTGTTGTAACGCGGCATGCAACGCGCTGATGCTTAACGACGCCATGGCGCGACGATCATACTGCGGTCAAAAATACTGCCGGTTCGCGCTTGCGCCAAGCTGATCGCGGCCTTCTGCGATCAGGTCAGCTCTTCATGCGCTCGCCGCGAAAACTTCGCACAACCGGCCCGTCAGATTTCGCACAAACGCCGCGCGCCTTCGACCAAGGTCGCGTCGTCCTTCGAGAAGCTCAGGCGGATCAAGCCGGAATCCGTGCCGTCGGTATAAAACGCCGACAGCGGGATCGTTGCGACCCGCGCATCGCGAATCAGGCGCAGCACGAAATCGCTATCGCTTTCCTCGGAAAAACCCCGGAAACGCGCGAGCATGAAGAAGCTGCCTTCGCTCGGCAACAACTCAAAGCGCGAATCGCGCAGTGCATGCGTGAGCAGATCGCGCTTCTTCTGATAGAACGCGGACAGGCCGAGATAGCTCTCGCGATTGGCCAACGCATCGACGAACGCGTACTGCATCGGTGTATCGGCAGAAAACACCATGAACTGATGGACTTTGCGAATCTCGTCCATCAGCGCGGCGGGCGCGAGGCAATAGCCGACGCGCCAGCCGGTCACGTGATACGACTTGCCGAACGACGACACGATCACGCTGCGCTCCGCGAGTTCGGCGTCACACGCCATGCTCTGATGTTTAGCGCCGTCGAACACCACGTGTTCGTAGACTTCGTCGGCAAGAATCACGATGTCGGTGTTGCGCGTCACTGCCTTCAGACGCGCGATGTCGGCCTCGCTGAACACGGTCGCGGTGGGATTGTGCGGCGTGTTGATAATGATCATGCGCGTCTTCGGCGTGATCGCGGCGGCGACCTGGTCCCAGTCCACGCGGAAATCGCTCAAAGACAGTTTGATCGGGATCGGCGTCGCGCCTTGCAGGCGAACGATCGGGCCGTAGCTATCGAATGAAGGCTCGAAATAAATCACTTCATCGCCCGGATGCACCAAGGCGCTGATCGTCGAATACAGACCTTCGCTGGCGCTGGCGATCACGGTGACTTCGCTCGACGGATCGTAGCGCACGCCGTATAGCGTCTCGACCTTGTCGGCGAGCGCTTCGCGCAGCGTAGCGATGCCGGCCATCGGCGCGTACTGGTTATGACCGGCGCGCATGGCTTGCGCGACACCGTCGATCAGTTTCGCGTCCGGCGCGAAATTCGGCGCGCCTTGCGACAGGTTCAGCGCATCGTGTTGCGCGGCCAGTTGGCCGATCACGGTAAAAATCGTCGTGCCTACGTCAGGCAGTTTCGAGCGGGCTTGCATGGCGCTCTGCATAAGGCTTTCTCCCTTTCTCCATCCGGCAGCGGATTCGCGGATCGCCGTTTGCGCGGCGGTCCTATCCGGTTCGATGATTAGGCATCAGCCAAAGAACGGTCACAAACGAAACTTTGTCATGCGCGGCATGCGTTTACGTCATGGCTCGCGCAACGCCGCGCTGGGGCAGGCTAAGGCAATGGAATCGGGGGTTTAGCGGGAGAAATACAGGCGCGCGGGGAACGCGTGAAACAGCCGAGGTATGACGTAATGTGATGCGCGGCGGCGATGCGAAGGTGCGATTTGGTGTGATGGTGTGATGGTGTGATGGTGTGATGGCGCGTTGGCGCGTTGGCGCGTTGGCGCGTTGGCGCGTTGGCGCGTTGGCGCGTTGGCGCGTTGGCGCGTTGGCGCGTTGGCGCGCAGCGATGATGCAGACCACTCGGCCGCGACCAGGCGGTCGCAGCCGTTTTTTCTCGTCAACCGTTTGCCGTCTACCCCGCGAATCCAGCGCCAATGCGATGGTCCTCGCACGGCCGCATTCTCGAGCAAACGCCACGGCAAAAGCAAACTAGTCGACGATCAAGCGTCGTCCATCATGCGGACTTTGACCTTCTTGCCCTTCACCTTGCCGGCGCTCAGCTTGCGCAATGCGTCGCGCGCGACGCTGCGCTCCACGGCCACATAGGTCGACATTTCGGTCACGTTGATTTTGCCGATCTGTGAACCGGCGAAACCTGCTTCGCCGGTCAGCGCGCCGAGCACGTCGCCCGGACGGATCTTTTCCTTGCGGCCGCCGAGAATCTGCAACGTTTCCATTGGCGGCAGCAGCCGCTCGTTGCTCGCCGGTTTGAGATCGGCCAGTTTGTGCCACTCGACTTCACGCTTCTGCGCCTGTTCGAGACTGCCCACGCGGCCCATCTCGTTCATGCTGGCGAGACTGAGCGCCCAGCCTTCCTGATCGGCGCGACCCGTGCGGCCGATACGGTGCACGTGCACTTCCGGGTCCGGCGTCACGTCGACGTTGATCACCGCTTCGAGTTCCGCGATGTCCAGACCGCGCGAGGCGACGTCTGTCGCGACCAGCACCGAACAACTGCGGTTCGCGAACTGAATCAGCACCTGATCGCGCTCACGTTGATCGAGTTCGCCGTGCAGCGCGAGCGCATGAAAACCCTGCGCGCGCAGCACGTCGAGCAGATCGCGGCACTGCTGTTTGGTATTGCAGAACGCCAGTGTGCTCACCGGACGATAGTGGTTCAGCAACAGACCGACTGCATGCAGGCGCTGGTCTTCGGTCACTTCATAGAAGCGCTGACGAATCTTGGTATTGTCGTGCCGCTCGGCGAGCTTCACTTCCTTTGGATTACGCAGGAATTGTTGGCTCAGCTTGACGATGCCTTCGGGGTACGTAGCGGAGAACAGCAGCGTTTGGCGCTCTTTCGGGCATTGCTTCACGACGGTGGCGATATCGTCGAAGAAACCCATGTCGAGCATGCGGTCAGCTTCGTCGAGCACCAGCGTGTTGAGCGACTGCAACGGCAGGCTGCCGCGCTCGAGGTGGTCCATGATCCGGCCCGGCGTACCGACCACGATGTGCGCACCGTGTTCGAGGCTCGCGGTTTGCGGACGCATGGGCGTGCCGCCGCACAGCGTCAGCACCTTGATGTTTTCCTCGGCGCGCGCCAGACGGCGGATTTCCTGCGTGACCTGATCGGCGAGTTCGCGCGTCGGGCATAGCACCATCGCCTGCACGGCGAAGTTGCGCACGTCGAGGCGGTTGAGCAGCGCCAGCGAAAACGCCGCGGTCTTGCCGCTGCCGGTTTTCGCCTGGGCGATCAGATCGTTGCCGGCCAGCGCGATCGGCAGGCTCGCGGCCTGAATCGGCGTCATCTCGACATAGCCGAGCTGCGTCAGATTGGCGAGCGTCGCGGGCGGTAGCGGTAACTGGCTAAACGGCGCGCCGGCTTGAATGGGACTGTTCATAGGAGGGGGCTCGCTATCGACTGAAGAGGCTGAAGGCTAGTTATTATTCGGCCACGGGGCCGGTGGCGGGACGGCCTTCGATCTGCTCGTACAGCACCGAGCCATCTTCCCCGTCGAAACGTTCGACGTAATTGCGCGCACCGCACATCGGACAACGGAACAGCAGCCCCTGCCCTTCATTCTTGATGACGACATCCGACAATTCCCACTGCTCGCCGCAGGGCTGGTTTCTACAGGTAAACACGTTGATTCTCCAACTGGATTCGATTGTTTATTGGGCTGGCCGGATGAAGGGCACAGCCGTGAATGCTGTTATTGACGCGACCGGTGCCGCGATCGTTACCGCGGTCATTGCCACCGTCGGTGCCGCCGTCATTGCCGCCGTCAGTACGGCGAAGCGCTCAGCCCAGATGCGTATGGCGCGCGCGCGTTGCGCTCACGTCCATTTCGGTAAGGCCCTGGACGATGCCGCAGTCTTCAACGGCCTGTTCGCCATGGCATTGCTCGCGCAGCGTGGTCAGTTGCACTTTCAGTTGCTTCAATTCTTCGATGCGTGCGTCGACGTGCGCAATGTGCTCGTCAATCAAGGCATTGATGCCGCCGCAGCCGTCCGCCGGTGCGTCTGTGAGACGCAGCAACTCACGGATCTCGTCGTGGGTCATATCCAGCGCACGGCAGTTGCGGATGAAGCGCAGGCGTTCGACGTGCCTCGCCGTATAGCTGCGGTAATTGGCCTCGGTGCGCTCCGCTTCGGGCAACAGGCCCTCTTTTTCGTAGAAACGGATGGTTTCGGTCGTGCAATGGGCGATTTTCGCCAGTTCGCCGATTTTCATGGACCCTCCGGATTGCGGCCTTGACCTTGTAGTGGCTTCAAGGTGTTTACTAGACCACAAATCGAACCAGGAAGCCACCCATGCCTCATGCGAACCACGCCGAAACAGACCGCCCGGAACAGGCCAAAGCCTGTGCCCACGGGCACGAAGGGCATACTCATGAGCATGCGGAGGATGACGCAGAGTGCCACGGCCAGAGCAAATCCGGGGGCCCCGGCCATGCAGCGCATGCTCAGGAACGGGACCACGGACACGCTCATGAGCACGGCGAAAGCTGCAACCATGGCCACCAGGTGCACGCCAAGGAACCGGCTCGCGCACATTCGCATGCTCGCGGCGACAGTTGCGCCCACGGCCACAGCCACAGCCACGCCGACACGGACTGCTGCGCGACGACGCCCATCACGCCCAGGCCGATCAAGCTCCCGCAATCCGAAGTCGTCGGCAGCGACGTGCGCACCGCGATCCGCATCATGCAGATGGATTGCCCAACTGAAGAAGCGCTGATCCGCAAAAAATTCAGCCGCATGCCCTACGTGCGCAGCATGGACTTCAACCTGATGCAGCGCGTGTTGACCGTCGTGCACGCACCGGACGCGCTCGACTCAATCCTCGCCGCGATCCGTTCGCTCGACTTCACGCCTGAGCTGGCGGACGCCGTCAGCGGCGCGACGTCCACGCGCGCACCCAGCGCGCCGCCCAAGCCGTGGTGGCCGCTGGCGCTCGCAGGCATCGCCGCGGCGGCCTCAGAGGCCGCCAGCTGGCTTGGCGCCCCGGTCTGGCTGGCGGCGGGTCTGGCGATTCTCGCGATCGCCTCCTGCGGCCTCACGACGTACAAGAAGGGCTGGCTCGCGATCCGCAACGGCAACCTGAACATCAACGCGCTGATGAGCATCGCGGTGACCGGCGCGCTGATCCTGCAGCAGTGGCCCGAAGCCGCGATGGTGATGGTGCTCTTCACGATCGCCGAACTGATCGAAGCGAAGTCGCTCGACCGCGCCCGCAATGCCATTCAAGGGCTGATGCAACTCACGCCCGAACAAGCCAGCGTGCAGCAAACCGACGGCAGCTGGCGGCCCATGGATCTCAAGGCGATCGCGCTCGGCGCAGTGGTGCGCGTGAAGCCGGGCGAGCGGATCGCGCTCGACGGAGAAATCGTCGCGGGCCGCTCGAGCGTCGATCAGGCGCCGATCACCGGCGAAAGCCTGCCGGTCGACAAGACCGTGGGCGACGCGGTGTTCGCCGGCACGATCAACCAGGCCGGTTCGTTCGACTATCGCGTCACGGCCGCAGCCAGCAACACGACGCTCGCGCGCATCATTCACGCGGTCGAGGAAGCGCAAGGCACCAAAGCGCCGACTCAGCGCTTCGTCGATCAGTTCGCGCGCGTCTACACGCCGATCGTGTTCGCTGCCGCACTCGCCGTCGCGGTGTTGCCGCCGTTGCTGTTCGGCGGACAGTGGCACGAATGGGTCTATAAGGCGCTGGTGATGCTCGTGATCGCCTGTCCTTGCGCGCTGGTGATCTCGACGCCGGTGACGATCGTCAGCGGCCTCGCTGCCGCCGCCCGCAAGGGCATCCTGATTAAAGGCGGCGCCTATCTCGAGCAGGGTCGCGAGCTCAGCTGGCTCGCGCTCGACAAGACCGGCACGATCACGCACGGCAAGCCAGTGCAAACCGAGTTCGAGATGCTGGCCGAGGTCGATGTCGATGTCAATGTCGTTCGTTGCCGGACACTGGCGGCGAGCCTTGCGGGTCGCTCGGATCATCCGGTGTCGATGGCGATTGCGGCTGCGGCGAAAAGCGCAGGCGTTGCCAGTGCCTCAGTCGATGCGTTCGAGGCCCTGGCAGGCCGCGGCGTGCGCGGCGAAATCGACGGCGTGCCGTATTGGCTGGGCAATCATCGGCTGGTCGAGGAGCTCGGGCGCTGTTCAGCGTCGCTCGAAACGCGGCTGGATGCGCTCGAACGGCAAGGCAAAACCGTCGTAATGCTGGTGGATGCCGAACGCGTGCTCGCGCTGTTCGCCGTCGCCGATACGGTGAAGGACACGAGCCGCGCCGCCATCGCCGAATTGCAGCGTCTCGGTGTGCGTGCCGCCATGCTCACCGGCGACAACCCGCACACGGCCGCCGCCATCGCGCAGCAAGTCGGCATCGATGAAGCACGCGGCAATCAGTTGCCCGAAGACAAGCTGAACGCGGTGGCGCAGTGGTCGCAGGAAGGCGCGACCGTCGGCATGGTCGGCGACGGCATCAACGACGCCCCCGCCTTGGCGCGCGCGGACATCGGCTTCGCGATGGGCGCGATGGGCACCGATACCGCGATCGAAACCGCCGACGTCGCCTTGATGGATGACGATCTGCGCAAGATTCCGCTATTCATTCGTCTGTCGAAGGCGACCCATTCGGTGTTGGTGCAGAACATCACGTTGGCGCTGGGCATCAAGAGCGTCTTCCTTGTGCTCACGGTGATGGGCCTGGGCACGATGTGGATGGCCGTGTTCGCGGATGTGGGCGCGAGCCTGCTGGTGGTGGGGAATGGCTTGCGGCTGTTGCGCAAATAAGTGTGCACCGATCCGCGTTATGTCATGCATTCGCGGAGCCTGTTGCCTGTTGCCTGCTGCCTGCTGCCTGCTGCCTGCTGCCTGCTGCCTGCTGCCTGCTGCCTGCTGCCTGCTGCCTGCTAAGCATGGTCGCATCGCGCTGCCAACCGCGTGCGATTTATCCGCAGCGCGCAGCGTGATCCTAGTGCGCGAACGAACGATTCCCCGTCGCCTGGCGAGTGCCGACTGCGGCCTTTAAAGTATCCGAAGGCCTCATGCCGAACAACTTCCGGTAATCGGTCGCAAACTGGCTCAGATGCCAGAAGCCCCACGCGGCCGCGACGTCCTGAACCGAGCGCGTCTCACGCGACGCATTGCACAGATCGCGTCGCGCGCCGTTCAGCCGGATCGCGCGCAGATATGTGGCGGGCGCCATACCGAGCACGTCCTGAAAGCAGTATTGCAACGTGCGACGGCTCACATGCAAGCGCTCGCACAACTCCGGCACATTGATCGCGCGGTCGCGGTTAGCCAGCACATACTCGCGCGCCTCCGACACGATCGACTGACGCCGGGGACGCGCGGGCATGTCAACTTGCCCGTCGGCCGGCAACGCGCCGACATCGAATAGCGACGCCAACACCGACGCCTGCAAATTGTTGCGTGCGAACGAGGACAAAGGCTCGCCGCTCGCCGCGCCGTCATCGAGAAGCTGGCGCAGCGAGGCGCACAAACGCGCCTTGCGAGCCGTGCCGATCGACACGACTTGCGTGTTCGGCAGATGGTCGGCAAGACCAACTCGCTCCACTTCGGCCGCATACCGCCGCAGCACTTCACCCTTCACCACCACGCCGAAAATCTCGTAGCGCGCCGAAGTCAGCAATTCGAATTCGATCCCACCCGGACGGAATGCGAGCGCATCGGCCGCGATCACCTGTGCGTCGATACGACCGGAACCCTCGGGGCAAGTCGGAATGCCGAACCAGTAGGCGTCCTCCTGCACCTCGCAGGTTTGCCGCAGCGTGTGGCTGGTCGTTTCGACGAACACCTGCATATGATCGAGACACAACTCCGTCAAACCGCCGACGAAGCGGCCTGCGGTCAATTGATCGTAGGTCTGATTCCATCCGTGAAGGTTGCGCGCCTGCTCGTCGGCGTCGTAGGCGACGCGGGTCTGCACGCAAAAGCTCGGCTGTTGCGCATGTGTCGGTGGCGTCGGTGCTGTCTGGGTGTCGCTGCAGGATTCAATCGTCATACCGATCCGCGAATGAAGTATTGAAGTGCAAAGGAAGGCAATTCCCATGCCGAACGGATCCGCCACTTGCCTTTTTGGTTGGACTGCGACGCCGAGTGCACACGTCTTGTTCAATTCCTGAACGGCACTGCGCACACTGATCAAAAATGCTGCGTTCATCTCTCGACTGATTAAACACCGCGGTGCGCCCTGCTTTTGCAGACGTGCCTGCTACACGTGCATGGCTCACCAGCGCGGTGCATTGGCACAGTTCTGGCTGTAGCCTTTCGCGGCCAAGCGAAATATCGCGCCGAATATAGCCCATTCAAAACATGTGAGGAGCAGACAGATGAATCACGCAGAAATGCAGTTTCTGACCACCGAATTCCCGTACAAAAAGCAATATGGAAATTTTATCGGCGGCGAATGGGTGAAGCCTGTGGGTGGCGAGTATTTCGACAACGTGTCGCCGATCACCGGTGAGCCGTTCACGTCGATCCCGCGCTCGCGCGAAGCCGATATCGAACTCGCGCTCGACGCCGCGCATCGTGCGAAAGCAGCGTGGGGCAAGACGTCGACCACCGATCGCGCGAATATCCTGAACCGCATCGCCGACCGGATGGAAGCGAATCTGCAACGCATCGCCGTAGCCGAAACAATCGACAACGGCAAGCCGCTGCGCGAAACAATGGCCGCCGACATCCCGCTGGCCATCGATCATTTCCGCTATTTCGCCGGCGCCGTACGCGCGCAGGAAGGCTCGCTCTCCGAGATCGATCACGACACCGTCGCCTATCACTTTCACGAACCACTCGGCGTGGTCGGCCAGATCATTCCGTGGAATTTCCCGATCCTGATGGCGGTGTGGAAGCTCGCGCCTGCATTGGCTGCCGGCAATTGCGTCGTGCTGAAGCCGGCCGAGCAAACGCCTGCGTCGATTCTCGTGCTGCTCGAACTGATCCACGATTTGCTGCCGCCGGGCGTGCTAAACGTGGTGAACGGTTTCGGCCTCGAAGCGGGCAAACCGCTCGCATCGAGCAAGCGCATCGCGAAGATCGCTTTCACCGGCGAGACGACCACGGGCCGTTTGATCATGCAGTACGCGAGCCAGAACATCATTCCCGTGACGCTCGAACTCGGCGGCAAGAGCCCGAACATTTTCTTCGCCGACGTGATGAACGAAGACGACAGCTACTTCGACAAGGCGCTCGAAGGCTTCACGATGTTCGCGCTGAATCAGGGCGAAGTGTGCACGTGTCCGTCGCGTGTGCTGATCGACGAGAAGATTTACGACCGCTTCATGGAGCGCGCGTTGAAGCGTGTGGCTGCGATCACGCAAGGCCATCCGCTCGATACGAAGACGATGATCGGTGCGCAGGCCTCGCAGGAACAGCTGGAAAAAATCCTCTCGTATGTGGACCTCGGCAAGCAGGAAGGCGCCGAGTGCCTCATCGGCGGTGAGCGCAACATGCTCGAAGGCGAACTGAACAAGGGCTACTACGTGAAGCCGACCGTGTTCCGCGGCCACAACAAGATGCGCATCTTCCAGGAAGAAATCTTCGGACCGGTTGTTTCCGTGACGACGTTCAAGAACGAAGACGAAGCACTCGAGATCGCCAACGATACGCTCTACGGTCTCGGCGCCGGTGTCTGGACACGCGACGGTACGCGCGCCTATCGCTTCGGCCGGCAAATCCAGGCGGGCCGCGTGTGGACCAACTGCTATCACGCGTATCCGGCACATGCTGCGTTTGGTGGCTACAAGCAATCGGGCATTGGCCGCGAAAATCACAAGATGATGCTCGACCACTATCAGCAGACCAAGAACCTGCTCGTGAGCTATAGCGATAAGCCGCTCGGCTTCTTCTGAGCCTAACGAACCTGTTCGAGCGGGCCGCATTGCGCGGCTCGCTCTTTTTTCAGCGAGGGCATGTGATGGCTGACGAGAAGCAAGTAGCCCGCGTGATCGCCACGCCTGCTGCGGTCGATTTGATCGATAAGCTAAGCGCCGAACACGGAGCTGTGCTGTTTCACCAATCCGGCGGATGCTGCGACGGCAGTGCGCCGATGATGTTCCCTCAGAGCGAGTTCATGGTCGGCTCGTCCGATGTGAAACTCGGCACGATTGCCGGCGTGCCGTTCTACATGAGCGAATCGCAGTTCGAGTACTGGCAGCACACGCAGTTGATTATCGATGTGGTGCCGGGTAATGGAGGGATGTTTTCTTTGGAACGGCCCAGCGGGTTGCGTTTTCTCACGCGCTCGCGACTGTTCGCCGACGATGAAAACGCTTGGCTCGAAGCGCATCCAGTGGAACGGGCGGACGCTTAAATAGCGTTTCTACGTCGCGCCTGAGTTCGAATTGTTGCTGACTGCGGGTGTGCTCGTTAGCCACGAGTCGGCAATTTGAATCGCTGCCGACTGCTGGCGTTCCCGGCGCGCTCTCTCGCCAGCCGCGCGCGTCTAATTTGAATCGTCGCCGACCGCGGGTGCTGTCGGTGTACCCGCTAGCAGCGCGTCGCTATCGTCTTTCAAACCAACGCCCGTGAGACCCAAGCGCCTTGCGTGCGTCAGCAGATAGTGCAACTTATGTGCGGCGGATTCGTAGTTAAGACCTTCAGGGCGCACGTTGGAAATGCAGTTACGTTGCGCATCGCTACAGCCGACCTTAGGCGCGTACGTCAGATAGATGCCGAGGCTATCCGGCGAACTCAAACCTGGACGCTCGCCAATCAACATCACAACCAGTTTGGCATTGAGCAGTTCACCGATCTCGTCACCGAGCGCGACGCGTGCCTGACGCGCGACTACGACCGGGCCGATCTTCCAGTCCGTGAGTTTTGCGCAAACGGCTTGCAGCAGCGGAATCGATTGCTTCGATGCAGCGAATGCAGAGAGGCCGTCGGCGATGACGAAAACGACCTCTGGTGAATCAACCTTCAGTTGCTTGAGCGCTGCGCGGCTCTCATCGCTTAACCGCCTGCCGAGATCCGGACGCCGCAAATAATGCTCGCGATCGGGCGCTGCACTATGCACATCCAGCGTATTGAAACTTTGTGCGCGAAGCTGTTCGTGCAGCACGTCCGTATCGAGCGGATGATGCACGGCATCGCGCGCTTGCGCATGCGACAGGTTGAACGCAAGCAACGGTGCGGTCGGCAAACTGTTGCCCGCACGGCCCAACGCGATGCGCGCGTTGGTGAACTGCCGCAGCGCGTTCCATGGATTCTTTTCGAGGAAGTCGCTCATTCGATGCCCATCCAGTCGTGTGCGCCTTCCAGCAGCGGTTGATGTGTCGATGCACTCAGCAACGCGCCGCGAGAGTCGGTAATCTGCATCGACTCCAGCCATTCTTCGAATTCCGGTGCGCGGCGCAGGCCGAGCACGTCGCGCACATACAACGCGTCATGGAATGAGGTGCTTTGGTAGTTGAGCATCACATCGTCCGCGCCCGGGATGCCCATGATGAAGTTGATGCCCGCGACGCCAAGTAGCGTGAGCAGGTTATCCATATCGTCCTGATCGGCTTCGGCGTGATTCGTGTAGCAGATATCGCAACCCATCGGCACGCCGAGCAGTTTGCCGCAGAAGTGGTCCTCAAGGCCCGCGCGTGTGATCTGCTTGCCGTCGTAGAGATACTCCGGTCCGATGAAGCCGACCACCGTGTTCACCAGAAACGGATTGAACTTGCGTGCGACTGCGTAGGCGCGCACTTCACAGGTCTGTTGATCGACACCGAAATGTGCATCGGCTGACAATGCACTGCCCTGGCCGGTTTCGAAATACATCAGGTTATTGCCGACGGTGCCGCGTTTCAGCGACAACCCCGCTTCATACGCCTCCTGCAACAGCGCAAGCGAAATGCCGAAACCCGCGTTCGCTTTCTCCGTTCCGGCAATCGACTGAAACACCAGATCGACCGGCGCGCCTTTTTCAATCGCGGCGATTGTGTTGGTGACGTGAGTCAGTACGCACGATTGCGTCGGCACCTGATAGCGCTGGCGGAAGTCGTCGATCATCAGCAACAGCTTGGTGATCGCGGCAAGATTGTCGCTGGCGGGGTTGATGCCGATCATCGCGTCGCCACAGCCGTACATCAGGCCGTCGAGCATCGATGCGGCGATGCCTTTGACATCATCGGTTGGATGATTCGGTTGCAGACGCACCGACATGTGCCCCGGCAAGCCGACCGTATTGCGAAACCGCGTAATCACCGGACGCTTGCGCGCCGCCAAGATCAGATCCTGATTGCGCATCAGCTTCGAGACCGCCGCCACCATCTCCGGCGTGAGGCCGGCGGTGATACGCGTGAGCGCGTCGGCATCGGTCGTGGTGCTCAACAGCCAGTTGCGGAAATCGCCCACCGTGAGATGCGATATCTCAGCGAACGCTTGTGGCGAGTGATCGTCGATCACGAGGCGCGTGACCTCGTCGCTTTCGTACGGGATCAATGCCTCGTTGAGAAAGGTGCGCAACGGCACCTGCGCCAACGCCATCTTGGCCGCAACGCGCTCCTCTTCGCTCGCCGCCGCGACACCCGCGAGCTGGTCGCCCGAACGCTGCGGACTCGCTTTGGCCATCAACGTCTTCAGATCGGCGAAGCGATAAGTGCGGCTGCCGATTGTCTCGGTAAAGCTCATCTCTACGACTCCATCGCCCCTGCCTGCGCAGCGGCTCGATCCATCATTCTTCGAGCAAAGTGTCCGACGGCGCCACTTCGCGTTGACGGCGCGTCAACAGGAAGTAGACGTAGCCCAGCGCGAGGAAGATCGCGAACACGATCGCCACCAGAAAATTGAAGTACACCATCGTGCCCAGACAAATCACCGCGGCCCCCAGCGCGAACGCCGGAAAGAACGGAAACAGCGGCGCACGGAACGGGCGCTCCATGTTCGGGTCCGAGCGGCGCAGCTTGAACAGCGACAACATGCTGATGATATACATCACGATAGCGCCAAATACGGACATCGTCACGATGTTCGCCGTCAGCGTCTGACCGCCGAACTGGATCAGCTCGTCGCTATAGATCGCGGCGATGCCGACCACACCGCCGGCGATGATCGCGCGATGCGGTGTCTTGAAGCGCGGATGCACTTTCGAAAGCCACTCCGGCAGATAACCCGCGCGAGCCAGCGCGAAGATTTGCCGTGAGTATCCGAGGATGATGCCGTGAAACGACGCGACCAATCCAAACAGGCCCAGCCACACGAGCATATGCATCCAGCCGCTATGTTCGCCGACGATGTACTTCATCGCTTGCGGCAGCGGATCGTTGATGTTCGACAGCTTGGTCCAGTCGCCAGCGGCACCTGCGAACACCATCACGCCGATTGCGAGCACGACCAACGTCAGAATACCGGTGATGTAGGCGATCGGAATCGAACGCTTCGGGTTCTTCGCTTCTTCGGCGGCCATGGCGACGCCTTCGATCGCGAGGAAAAACCAGATCGCGAACGGAATCGCGGCGAACATGCCGTGGAACGAGCCCATGCTGAAGGTATCCGCGCCGGACCAGCCGCCCTTGGTGAAGTTCGACCACTGGAAGCCTGGCGACACGACACCCATGAATACCAGCAACTCGAAGATCGCGAGCAGCGTCACGCATAGCTCGAAGGTCGCGGCGATTTGCACGCCGACGATATTCAGCGCCATGAAGACGAGATACGCGCCCATCGCCGCGTGTTTGGGTTCAAGACCCGGAAACTGCACGTGCAAATAGGCGCCGATCGCGAGCGCAATGGCGGGCGGCGCAAAGACGAATTCGACTAAGGTCGCCGCGCCCGCCAGATAACCGCCGGTCGGGCCGAACGCGTGACGCGCGTAGGCGAACGGGCCGCCCGCATGCGGAATCGACGTGGTGAGTTCAGTGAAGCTAAAAATGAAGGTGGTGTACATCGCGGCAATAAAGACCGCCGTGATGACGAAGCCCAGCGTGCCGGCGCTCGCCCAACCGTAGCTCCAGCCGAAATACTCGCCTGAAATAACCAGACCAACCGCGATTCCCCACAGTTGCCACGTGCCGAGCGTCTGCTTCAACTCGTGATGCGTGACTTTACCGACGTGCTGACTTTTGGACTCTGATTTCATCGGGCGCTCCTGATGTGGCCGCTTGCTCGACGCCGCAAGGCTTTGCGGTGCATGAGCGGACAGGCTTCAGCCGATGGTAGTGAGCCAATATTCGAGGCGTTATCAAAATTCGGCAAAGTTCGGAGGTGGTTGTGTCAGTGGATGCTTAACTCCGTTCACGCGTGTTCAGGCGAAATTCGCAGGATTTGGTAAATGGCGACGTGGTACTTTTGTTCGCATTCCTTCGGCAATTTTCTGCTCGGCTACTTGCTCATGAACCAATCGGACAATCGGGCGCGCTACGAAACTCGGCTGGGCCGCGTGCTGGACCATATTTACGATCATCTCGACGAACCACTGGATATCAATCGCTTAGCAGAAATCGCCTGCATGTCGCCGTATCACTGGCATCGCATCTATCAGGCGATGTACGGTGAGACCGTAGCGACAACCGTGCGGCGCTTGCGGTTGCATCGTGCGGCGGGCTATCTGGCGAATGGTTCGATGCCGATCGCGGAGATTGCCGAGCGCTCGGGCTATAGCAGTTTGCAGTCTTTCTCTCGCACCTTTCGCGTGGCGTTCGGCATTCCGCCGGCGCAGTATCGCAAGCAAGGCACTCATAGCCGGTTTCGTCCGGCGCTTTCAGGAGACGATCAAATGACGATGCGTGAAGTGGTGATTCGTCACGTTGAGCCGATCGAGGTTTTGTCGGTGGATCACGTGGGGCCGTATATGCAGATCGGCAAGGCGTTCGATGGGTTATTCGGCTGGTTGGCGAAACATAATTTACTGGCTGGGCAGATGCGCATGATTGGGATTTACTACGACGATCCTGGAGTGGTGGAAGAGAACGCGTTGCGGTCGAAGGCTGGGGTGCTGTTGCCGCATCCGGTGCAGGCTTCGGTGACGGTGAGTCCGCCGGTTTCGGTGACGCATGTGAAAGGCGGTGAGTACGCGGTGTTGCGGCACAAGGGACCGTACAGCGATATGCGCGCGGCTTATGAGTGGTTGTATGGGACGTGGCTCGTGCAGTCCGGGCGTGAAGCGGCGGACGCGCCGGTGTTCGAGGAGTATCTGAATAGCCCGAAGGAGACTGCACCTTCTGATCTTCTAACCGAGATTTGTTTGCCGTTGGTTTGATGGCTTTTCGGGGCGTGTGCTGCGGTTGTGCATGTTTACGCAGCGTGCTTTCCGGATGCCTCTCTGGTTTTTATAGTCTTTGTATATGTATACGTAGTAATAGTTAACAAGCATCGCACCTGGCTGTGGATAACTTAAAACTTCGTTTGCGGATCAAGGGACTGCGGAATCGATAACCCTGCGGAGCGTAGGCGAACAGGGAGGAGGAGCCAGGGAAAACTTTTGATCGACCTGGCGGGATCGCGGATTTATCAAAGTTTCGCCCACAACGAGTCAGGTGGCTTGTACAAAAGTTGTCCAGAGGGGGCTGTGGATAAGTCGAGTGACTTATCTAGCGCTCGTCCGCTAACTCGTACGACGTGCTGCGGCCACCTGCCGCTGATTTTTTCAACACGCCGAATGCGACGAGTTCGCTGATGTCGCGCAACGCGGTATCCGGTGAACACTTGGCAATGGCTGCCCACTTGCTGCTGGTCAACTTACCGTCAAAGCCGTCGAGCAGACGACTCAGCAATTTGACTTGCCGCTCGTTGAACGCCGTGCTCGCCCAGCGCTGCCAGAAGCGCGCCTTGGACAGCACGACGTTCAGCGTGAGTTGTGCGTGATCGACTGCGCGATGCAAAGCATCGAGGAACCATGCCAGCCACTCGGTGATATCGAGCGAGCCCTTTTGTGTGCGCTCGAGAACGTCGTAATAGTCGTTCCGCTCACGCTGGATCTGTGCCGACAAACTGTAGAAGCGCTCCGGGCTGCCGTCAGCGCGCGCCAGAAGCAGATCGCCAATGGCCCGTGCGATGCGGCCGTTGCCGTCGTCGAAGGGATGCAGCGTAACGAACCAGAGGTGAGCGAGCCCGGCCTTGAGCAGCGGTGGATCGGCCGAATCGCTATTCAGCCAGGCTAGAAACCGATCCGCCTCCATCTCCAGCCGTGCTGCAGGAGGCGCCTCGAAGTGGACTTTCTGACGCCCAATCGGACCAGAAACAACTTGCATCGGCCCTTTGGCGTCGTCGCGCCAGTTGGCGACGCTGATCCGGGACATAC
Organism: Paraburkholderia sp. RL17-337-BIB-A; assembly: GCF_046025895.1. NCBI lineage: Bacteria > Pseudomonadati > Pseudomonadota > Betaproteobacteria > Burkholderiales > Burkholderiaceae > Paraburkholderia > Paraburkholderia sp. RL17-337-BIB-A. The sequence goes on from NZ_JARESY010000001.1 coordinate 4,538,997, forward strand.
CGCTGAACCCGGTCGGGAAAAGTGCAGCGTGCCATCCAAATAGGCGCTCTTTCGAGACCTCGGCCGAGCAATTCAGGGTGGCGTCCAGCACCATCTCTACTACGCCTTCGACGTGACGGTCGACTGGCGCGAGCGCACCAATATCGACACCTAGCCTGCGCGCTATCGACGAACGCACCGAAGCGACATTGAGCTGTTCGCCTTCTATCTCGCTGGTTTTGACGACGTCTTCGGTAAGCGCGACAAGACTGGCCTCGCTGCGTAGCGTCAGGCCCACATCGGCAAGACGCCCGAGCAATACCCCTTGAACTCGGGATACCTCCGCTAGCGGAGCCGCGAGGCGTGACAAGTCATAGCGCCATGCGGGCCATTCGGGGGACTCCCAGATGTATAGATAATCTCCGCGATTCATGCGGAGATTATGGGGCATTTTCACCGCAAAGGCAAATTATTCTCCGCGAATTTTGCGGTGAATAGGTGTGCTATTCGCCGCTCGCCGCTCGCGGCTGTCGAGTGCTCGCTGCGACTGATTTTTTGACTGGCTGGGTGACTGAATGCTGAAACATCGGAAGCCGACGATCTGCCCGATAACCGTCTGTGCAAGAAATCAGCGACCGGAGCAGGAGAAGATCAGCTTCGGGCGGCCTAAGGCCGTGCTGCAAAACAGCTAATAGGTCCGGCAAAGTCAAATCAGAATTCGTCGTCGTGCTTATCGGATATCGTCTTCCCGATCGTAGGTAGTATCCTCGCCAATGGCAGATTCAGTTGAGGTGCACCGTCGACGGCAAATTACTGCGCCATTCCGCATCAAGCAGGCGCTTCGGCAACCCCTTTGCGCAAATTTAATTCGCACTGCCATTGCGTTGACAGCACGTAGGCCCGTCGCTTATCTTCGGCACGCGGGACGGCTGGTCAAGCTTGCCAAGGTACGGGAAGCATACGTTCCGGGCGCTACGGGGCTACCCCGTGGATCAGAATGACCTCCGCAGTTCGTCGCGTGAGCCGTACTTGCGCGTTGCGCAAATGAGCTCACGCAGCACAAGACGCGTTGACTGGCCGTCCTGCCCCTCTGCTCTATGCCGTTATCTTCTCTGCAATTCGTCACCTGTACGATCGCCGATGCCATGCTGGCAGGGTCACCCGAGGCCGCTACGATGGTCGAGCGGATGACGCTTGTTTTGGGTGAATGCGCGGATTGGATGAATGGATTGGCGCGCAGGGTTGCGAAGCGATTTGGCTCGCGGTGGGATAGCGTCGAAAGTAAAGAATTGTCGAAAGTTATCGCTGAGACCACGGGATTTGTCTCGGCTTGGAGGGGCGAGAGCCGACCGAAGGTTGTCCGTGTGTTGCCTCGCCCTCCTTTGCAGCGACTGCCTCCGCCTTGGTTGCATGATGTGGCGCTACCGCAGTTGCCAACGCTTGGCGATCTGGCCGCCTGGCTGGAAATCGAGCCGGACGAACTGGACTGGTTTGCTGATCGCTGGCGTGTGCCGGCGCAGAGTGCGGGCACACCGCTTCATCACTATTCGTACAAGGTGATTGAAAAACGCGACGGTCGGTGTCGGATTATCGAAGTGCCGAAATCGCGCTTGCGGGCTTTGCAGAGAAAAATGCTTCATGGCTTACTCGATCGGGTTCCTGCTCATGATGCTGTGCATGGCTTTCGACGTGGGCGGAATGCGGTCACGTTCGCGGCCCCTCACGCGGGTAAGGCTGTTGTGATTCGCTTCGATCTGACGGATTTTTTTGCGTCTGTGCATGCGGGACGCGTTTACTCCGCGATACGTGCTTTGGGTTATCCGATGGAAACTACGCGGGCGATGACCGCGCTGTGTACCAATCGCGTGCCGAGCGGCAGATTGCTGGCGGCAGATGTGCGCGACAGGATCGATTGGCTGGAACGGCAGCGGTATCGGAACCGGCATTTGCCGCAGGGTGCACCCACTTCGCCGGCGCTGGCGAATCTGTGTGCTTTTCGGCTTGATCTTCGGTTGGCTGGACTCGCGCGGTCTCTCGGTGCGACGTACACGCGCTATGCCGATGATCTGGCGTTTTCCGGTGGGGACGATCTCGCGCGGATGGCGGAACGGCTTGAGATTCGCGTGGCGGCGATTGCTATTGAGGAAGGGTTCGCGGTCAATCTAAGGAAGACACGCGTGATGCGTCGTGGCGCGAGGCAGCATCTGGCCGGAGTTGTGATCAACAGCCATCCCAATCTTGCGCGGCCGGAGTTTGATACGTTGAAGGCGGTGCTGACCAATTGCGTCAGACACGGGCCGGTCTCGCAAAACCGTGACGGTCACCGTGACTTTCACGCACATCTGGCGGGCAGGGTCGCCCACGCCGTGATGGTGAACGCGGCGCGAGGGGCGAAGTTGAAGGGGATCTTTGAGCAAATCGAGTGGGACGAAGTCTAGAAAATGAAGCGTTTCATGCGCCAGCGCCACGAACCCTAGCCGCCGCCCCAACCCCATGCGCCCGCGTCGACCACGACGTGGACTATCATCGATAGTTTCGGACACTGCGGTCGCTTCAGCCTTTCCAACGCCTGCACCATGAACTTCGACTATTCCACGCTCGACCTATTGCGCCAGAACCATCCCGCATGGCGTCTGTTGCGCTCGGATCACGCACCGCTGGTGGCGAGCTTCCTGCACCGAACTTTCACGCTGCCCAACGTGCGCGTGATCGCGCAAGCCGATTTAGCCGAGGCCCTCGAAGACGAACTGTTTGCATTGCGTGAACAGCTCGGACCGTCCGCTTTTCCCAAAGCAGCTTCCGACTATCTCAACGACTGGGCCGCCAACGATAAAAGCTGGCTGCGCAAGTTCTATCAAGACTCTGACGAACCGTATTTCGATCTGACGCCGGCGACGGAAAAAGCCATTGCATGGCTCGGCACGTTGACTGAACGCAGCTTCGTCGGTACGGAGTCGCGTTTGCTCACGCTGTTTGAACTGCTCAAACAGATGAGCGAAGGCAGCGAGCGCGACCCCGAAGCTCGCCTCGCCGAACTCTACAAGCGCCGCGCCGAGATCGACGAGGAGATCGAACGTGCCCAGGCCGGCGATATTTCTATACTGGATGACACCGCGCTGAAAGACCGCTTTCAGCAATTCACTTCCATCGCCCGTGAACTACTGACCGACTTTCGCGAAGTCGAGCACAATTTTCGCAACCTCGACCGTCGAGTGCGGGAGCGTATTGCGCTGTGGGACGGTGCGAAGGGCGAACTGCTGGAAGAAATCATGGGCGAGCGCGATACGATCGCCGACTCGGATCAAGGCCGCAGCTTCCGCGCGTTCTGGGACTTTCTGATGTCGAGCAGCCGCCAGGAAGAACTGACCACCCTACTCGACCGCGTGCTCGCCCTGCCTCCGGTGGCTGAACTCAAGCCGGGGCCACGCACCCGGCGGGTCCACTACGATTGGCTCGAAGCCGGCGAACACACGCAACGCACGGTTGCCTTTTTGTCACAGCAACTGCGGCGCTTTCTCGACGATCAGGCGTGGCTCGAAAACCGCCGCATCATGGACATCCTGCGCGGCGTGGAAGCAAAAGCGCTGGCATTGCGGGACACGCCGCCGGCCGGTGAAGTGATGACCATCGCCGATACGGCCGCCGACATCGAATTGCCGATGGAGCGCCCTCTTTATGCACCCAGCGTGAAACCGCGCATTGCGTCGATTTCGATCGAGGCTGGCGATGCTGACATCGATGCGACAGCGTTGTATTCGCAAGTCGTCGTCGACAAAGCCAGATTGGCCTGGCACATCCGTCATGTACTGCAGGATCGCTCGCAGGTGACGCTGCGTGAACTGTGCGACATTCAACCTCTGCAACAGGGGTTGGCAGAACTGATTGCCTACCTGCAACTTGCAGGCGACTCGTTTAGCACGGTGGTGGATGAACAGGTCAGTGAGACGATCGTCTGGCACGGCCAGGAAGAAGGCGGCGCACAACATACCAGGCAGGCGAGCCTGCCACGTGTCATTTTCGTGAGATGAAGATGTTGCAACAGGAAAACGAGCCCGACGCTCTGACGTCGACGCATGATCTATCGAGCCTTCTGATTCCCTTGCTAAAAGGCGTGATGTACCGGGAGGCGGATAGCGCGGCTTGGGGCGCACTGCTCGACCTGCAAGCCCGCGTCAGGGAATACGTCGCGGTGTTGAATCTCGAGTTGGTTCTCGACGAAGCCGAGGGCTATGCATTTCTGCGCTCACGCCCCGAGAACGGCGACGATTCTCCCGCTCTGCCAAGACTTGTTGCAAGACGCCCGCTGTCGTTTCCGGTCAGCTTGCTGCTGGCATTGCTGCGCAAGAAACTCGCCGAATCCGATGCCAGCGGCGGAGATACACGCCTTATTCTCACGCGGGAGCAAATCGTGGACATGGTGCGGGTGTTCTTGCCCGCGGGCAGCAACGAGGCCAGGTTGACCGATCAGATCGACACGCACATCAACAAGATCATCGAACTCGGCTTTTTGCGCAAGCTCAAGCCGGCTGTCGGCAGGCGCGATGGGCAAGCTGCTGCGTTCGAAGTGCAGCGAATCCTTAAAGCGTTTGTCGACGCGCAGTGGCTGGCTGATTTCGACGCACGGCTCGCTGTCTATCAGGCACAACTTGGTGCAGCCGCGCCAGGGAGTGGCGATGACTGACATGCAACTACCCGGACTCGATTTCGTCGCCGACGACGCCCTGTCCGGCTTTCGCCTGCATCAGCTGGAAGTGTTCAACTGGGGCACGTTCGACGGCCGTGTATGGACGCTAAAACCAGACGGCAAAAACGCGCTGCTGACAGGAGACATCGGCTCGGGCAAGTCGACGCTCGTCGATGCCGTGACGACGCTGCTGGTACCCGCGCAACGCATCGCATATAACAAGGCAGCGGGCGCGGACAGTAAGGAACGCACCCTGCGCTCGTACGTGCTCGGCCATTACAAATCGGAACGCAATGAGACCAGCGGGACAGCCAAACCCGTGGCATTGCGGGACCACAACAGCTATTCGGTAATTCTCGGCCGGTTTCACAATGCCGGCTACGACCAGACCATCACACTTGCCCAAGTGTTCTGGATGAAGGATCAACACGGGCAGCCCGCGCGGCTCTTTGTCGGCGCGGAACGGGCACTCTCGATTGCTGCTGACTTCGCCGGCTTTGGCCCCGACATCTCGGGCCTGCGCAAAAAGCTGCGCGCGGCCGGCGCGGAAGTGTTCGACAGTTTTCCGCCCTATGCTGCGTGGTTCCGGCGTCGCTTCGGCATCGAGAACGATCAGGCGCTGGAGTTGTTTCATCAAACGGTGTCGATGAAATCGGTGGGCAATCTGACTGATTTTGTCCGTAGCCACATGCTGGAGCCGTTCGATGTCGCACCACGTATCACCGCGCTGATCGGCCACTTCGACGACCTCAACCGCGCCCATGAGGCCGTGTTAAAGGCCAAGAGGCAGATGGAGCGGCTGAGTCCGCTCGTCGACGATTGCGAACGGCATGCGCTGCTCGTCTCTCAAGTCGACGATTTGCGCGCCTGCCGGGAAGCGCTCCGATCGTACGCCGCCGATCTCAAGCTCGGTTTGCTCGACAAGCGCATTGAAAATCTCGCCGCGGAATGGCAACGACAGGACGCTCATGTGAAGCGGCTCGATGCAACGCGCTCCGCTCAACGAATTCAGGAAAGCGAGCTGCGGCGCAATATTGCCGACAACGGCGGCGATCGGCTGGAGCGGCTCGAGGCTGACATCCGCTCGAAGGATCAGGAATGCGCTGGACGTAAGCAAAAGGCGCTGCGCTATGACGAGCTCGCGAAGATCATCGGCGAGCCGGTGGCGCAAGACGAATCCGGTTTTCTCGCGCTCAGGCGGCGCCTGCCGGAACTCGTCGACAGCGCGCAGTCGGACGATGACCGCCTGCAGAATGACTTGACCGAACACGGCGTCAGTTTTCGCACGGGCAAGCAGGAGCACGACGCGCTGCTGGCCGAGATCGACAGTTTGAAGAGCCGGCGCAGCAATATCCCGGCAGAACAGATCGCGATGCGTGCCGCCTTGTGCGACGCACTTGCGTTGCCCGAAGCGGATCTCAGCTTTGCTGGCGAACTGCTGCAGGTACGCGAAGACGAACGCGATTGGGAGGGAGCCGCCGAGCGTCTTTTGCGCAATTTCGGCCTGTCCTTGCTGGTATCCGACGAGCACTACGCCGCCGTCACCGAATGGGTCGACAGAACTCACCTCAAGGGGCGGTTGGTCTATTTTCGGATCCGGCAATCTGCGCGACGCGAACGCACCGAATTGCACCGTGACTCGCTGGCGCGCAAGATTTCCGTCAAACCCGACTCACCGTTTTACGACTGGCTCGAGTATGAAGTGGCGCAGCGCTTCAATGTGGTGTGCTGCGACACGCAGGAACAATTTCGGCGCGAGACGCGGGCCATTACGAGGGCGGGTCAGATCAAGGCGCCGGGTGAGCGGCACGAAAAGGACGATCGTCACAGGTTGGATGACCGCAGACGTTACGTGCTGGGTTGGACCAACACTGCAAAAATCGAGGCGCTTGAAGCGCAATCCGCTCAGTTGGCCGCGCAACTGCGTGATCTCGGTGCGCAGATTGGCCGGATTCAAGTGCAGCAGAGCGCCTTGAAGACGCGCCTGAATGCACTGTCGCTACTCTCTGAACAGGCAGACTACCGCGAGCTCGACTGGCGCGCGCTTGCGGCGGAGGTTGCTGAGTTGCGTGACGAGAAGACGCGTCTGGAATCTGCCTCCGACCTGTTGCAGCAACTGGCTGAGCGGCTCAACCAGGTGACCGCTGCGCTTGCAGATGTCGAGACGCAACTCGACGGACATAAAGCGGAGCGCACACGTACCGAAGAGCGGCAGAGCATCGCCGACGATCTCCGGGCGCAAACGCGGGTGATTCTGGATGACCAGGCTTACGCCGGCCATACCGCTTACTTTGCGCGGCTCGCGGAGTTGTGGCCCGAGGTGCTTGGTAAGCACCAGCTGACCGTCGAGTCTTGCGACAATCGCGAGAGCGATATGCGTAAGTGGTTGCAAGACAATATTGATGCCGAGGAAAAGAAGGTCTCGCGTCAGCGCGACAAGATCATCGATGCGATGCGAGCCTACTGTGTGGCGTTCCCGCTGGAAACCCAAGAGGTGGATGTCGCCATTGAGGCGGCGGCGGAATATCGCGCCATGCTGGACACGCTGAAAGCCGACGACTTGCCGCGCTTCGAAGCGCGCTTCAAAGATCTGCTCAACGAAAATACCATCCGCGAAGTGGCCAACTTCCAGTCGCAGCTGGCTCGCGAACGCGAGACGATCCGGGAGCGGATCGAGTTGATCAATGAGTCGTTGACGCAGATCGACTACAACGCCGGCCGCTACATCGTTCTCGAAGCGCAGTTGAGTCAGGATGCGGAAATTCGCGACTTCCAGAGCGACTTACGTTCGTGTACCGAAGGCACGCTGACGGGCTCGGAAGACGTGCAGTACTCCGAGGCCAAGTTTCTGCAGGTCAAGCAGATCATCGAGCGTTTCCGGGGTCGTGAAGGGTTGACCGAGCAGGATCGCCGCTGGTCGGCCAAGGTCACCGATGTACGCAATTGGTTTGGGTTCGCGGCCAGCGAACGTTGGCGTGAAGACGGCAGCGAGCATGAGCACTATTCCGACTCGGGCGGCAAATCGGGCGGCCAGAAGGAAAAGCTCGCCTATACGATTTTGGCGGCTAGTCTCGCGTATCAGTTTGGACTCGAATGGGGCGCGGTGCGCTCGCGCTCGTTCCGCTTCGTGGTCATCGATGAAGCATTCGGACGTGGGTCCGATGAATCGGCGCAATACGGTTTGCGGCTGTTCGCGCAGTTGAACCTGCAATTACTGATCGTCACACCGTTGCAGAAGATTTATATCATCGAGCCGTTTGTTGCCAGCGTTGGGTTTGTCGATAACAAGGAAGGGCGGGAATCGCGGCTGCGTAATCTGTCGATTGAAGAGTACCGCGAGGAAAAAGGCAGGAGCGAAACGTGAGTTGGACTACACCGGCGGATCTGCGGGCGCAGGTGAACCGGCTTTGGGAGCGAGGCGAGCTGCTGGCCAATCTGGCGATGGAAACGCCGTCGTTTCCGAAGCGTCTTGTTCTTAAAGGGCCGACCTCTACTGAGATTGCTGAGCGCTTTGAAGATATTCGCCAGTGGAGTAGTTCGCTCAGAGCCATGCCGCATTGCCGGGTGCAAATGCGTGAGTTTCGACATCGCGTGTTCGGCGCGAATGCATTGCCGAACGAAGCGTGGATTGATTCTTTCGAGGACGGCGTTGCATTGATCGGGAAACAGCGCGATGCCGGGCGATTTATATCGTTGTTGGATGTCACGCGTTTGCGCGAACCGCGCCTTGTTCCGTGGCTTGCCAAAAGGCCGTTGCGGGCGCTTGAACTCGCCGAGGTATGGGATCGTTTGCTGGATGTGTGCGGTTGGCTGGAGCGGCATCCGCGGCCTGGCGTATATCTCCGGCAAATCGATATCACAGACGTGCACACCAAATTCATCGAAGGCTATCGCGGTGTGCTTGCCGAATTGTTGGACTACATTCTGCCAATCGAGGCGGTCGACCCGGCGTATTCAGGTCTCAGCCAGTTCTCGCTACGTTACGGCTTTCGCGATAAGCCATTGCGTATCCGCTTCCGTATGCTGGACGCGAAGAAAGCGCTATTTCAGCCGGCGACTACCGAGCAGGACGTCACTTTGGATGCCGCCAGTTTTGCGCAACTGGACCCCGACATTAGCCGCGTTTTTGTCACCGAGAATGAGATCAATTTTTTGGCTTTTCCGCCCGTTGACGAGAGCATGGTTGTGTTCGGCGCTGGGTATGGCTTTGACATGTTGAGAGACGCCGCCTGGCTTTCGCGTCGTACAGTGTTCTATTGGGGTGATATCGATACGCATGGATTTGCGATCCTCGATCAGTTGCGCGGGCTGTTCAGCCATGTGGAGTCGTTTTTGATGGATCGCGAGACGTTGTTGAGTTTCGCGTCGCAGTGGGATCGGGAAGAGAAACAGACGACACGCGATTTGCCGCGCCTTGGTCGCGATGAACAGGCGCTGTACGACGACTTGCGCGATAACCGGTTGCGCAAGAATTTGAGGCTGGAGCAGGAGAAGATCGGGTTTGGGTGGGTGGAGGCGGCGCTTGGGAAACTGCAGCGGGGGAAGTGATTCTTAAACGTGCTTCTGTGTATCCGAATAGTTGTCCCCATCCGGTTGAGCGGCCATAACACAAAGAGATTTTGAAATGCAAAGTGACCTTGCTAACTTGCGTGACCTCGTTCGTCAGTTTGCGGATGAACGTGACTGGGATAAATTTCACACGCCGAAGAATCTGGCGACAGCGCTAAGCGTCGAGGCAAGTGAGCTACTGGAGCCATTTCAGTGGCTGACCTCCGGAGTCAAGAGCGAGCTGGACGAAGGCAAGCAAACCGCGATTCGTCACGAAATGGCGGACGTGTTGCTATATCTTGTCCGGCTGGCAGACAAGCTTGATGTCGACCTCTATCAAGCTTGTTTGGAGAAGATCGATATCAATCACGCGAAATATCCTGCCGAGAAAGTGCGAGGGGATTCGCGTAAGTACTCTGATTACCAAGACTAAGGATCTGACAAAAACTAAAATCAAAGACCAAGTCGACTGTACGCAAACCCTTGCAGGACCTTCATCGAGTTGATTTGCCGACCGGTGCCACCGTTCCCGTGGCGCCCAAGGCTGACCGATCGTTAGGCTTAACATCGACAAACTCCACGCTGCGTAAAATTTTCAGTGCCGTCGGGAGAAAGTTTGCCCTTTGATCGGATAAGTTCATAACTTGCCCCTCCCCGCAAATCGCCTTCGCGTCGTGAAACAGACAGTATGACAATGCACGTGCGCGCTGACGGGGATCCCCAATCACGTCATCGGTCGTCCGTGCGAATCCGCTAGCATTGGAAGTGTGAATCGCGTAGATGTGTGTTGCAGGGGCGAGACTGTCCTTGTCCTGTTCATCGACATAGTATGCAACCCACGTCTTCTTTCCTGAATCAAAGTATCCACCGTGTTCTTTGGCCACATCATTTCTATTCGTAATGCGGTCGACACATCCAATCGATAATCCGAAACGTTGACTGATGCCCTTAGATTCGAAGGTTTCGCTATATCCCGCAAACTTATAATTATTCTCTTTTCTCGGCTTCATGATTTCTCCGCGCGCATTCGGCGCGATGGAAACTTTGCAAGTTTGAACTTCTATTTCGTCTCTTTCGCTTGCGGCCTTGAGCTTCGCGTTGGCATCACCGCTGAAAGCCACAACCAATAGGATCAAAGCTACCGCTACGGTGTTTTTCGATTTCATATTCACGTTCTCCGCGCGTCGGATACGCACAATTGCTTGTTCACGCGGCCTCGCGGAATTGGGTGATTTTACGAAGCAGATCCTAGACGGCGCAAATTGGATTGTTGAAGAATGTTAAATATTCCTTATGGACACGCCCAGGATGACTCGGGTGGGTTTTATTGAGAGTGGTTGCGTCTGCCTTGGTGGAAATTTTTGGCAGTGCGGGGCGCTGGTCCGGCTTGGCTCCGCGAAAGATGGAACGCCGACGGCCGTACCGATCGAGCTGAAGCAATGGCAGACATGCGAGGGGTCGGCGGGGGACAACGAAGTCTCGACGTTCATCAATGGTTGCGTCCGCGACGTACTGCATCCCTCAACTCAGGTAGCGCGATACGCGTCCTATCTTCGGGACAATCATGAGGCTTGCTACGCGGACGAGACTCCGATTGGAGTCGCTGCTTGCGCCTATTTAACAACTACCATTCGCATCCGGCTGATCCGCTCCGGGCGCCTAAATTCGCGGCGTTGCTAGAGATGCCACCGACGTTCAGTCGCCGACGACATAGACGAGTTCGTCAAGTTTCTGGTGGATCGGGTTGGAGGTGGCGACGGTCTGTAAGTGCTGCGTCGCATGGAAGAAAATCGCTATCGCCCTAACAAGAAGCTGATGGACTATGTGGCGTCCGTGATCAACAACAACCCGGAGTACACGCTGCTTGACGAGCAGCAGGTGGCATTCGACGCCGTGATGACCGCTGCGCGTCGCGGGGTGCATGACCGTCAGAAGCAGATCATCATCATCAAGGGTGGCCCAGGCACCGGCAAGTCTGTGCTGGCGATCAACCTCGTCGCGAGTTTGTTATCACGTCACTACTCGACGCACTACGTGACCGGCTCCAAAGCGTTCACTGAAACGCTGCGGAAGATCATTGGTTCACGAGGTCAGGAGCTGTTTACGCACACGAACGGCTACGTCGACGCGCAGGCTGATTCGGTGGACGTGCTGGTCACTGACGAAGCACATCGTATCCGGGACGTGAGCAGCAATCGCTTCACGCCGGCGAACAAGAAATCCGGCCTGAAGCAACTGGAGGAATTGATCGCGGCCGCACGTGTTTCGGTATTTTTCATTGACGATCATGAGGTCGTACGCCCGAGGGAAATCGGCTCCGTCGCCTACATTCGGGAGTACGTGGAGAAGCACAAGTGTGCGGTGTACGAATCTGAACTCGAGACACAGTTCCGCTGTAACGGCTCAGATGCGTTTGTTCGCTGGATAAACATGATGTTGGGTATTGGTGACCGTCCGCGCTTCGAAGGGAACGATCACGACGCTTTCGATTTCTGGATTTTTCGGTCTCCGGATGCGTTGGAAAACGCGACAAAGGATAAGGTGCAAGCGGGCGCGACTGGCCGGTTGGGGGCCGGCTTCTGTTGGCCTTGGTCCGATACTAACAAGGACGGGACGCTTCAGGCCGACGTCGTGCTCGGAAACTTCAGCCGTCCGTGGAACGCAAGGCCCGATTCGGGGCGGCTTGCTGCAGGCATTCCGAAATCGTCGCTTTGGGCGTATCACCCGAACGGGGTCGATCAGGTCGGCATCGGTTCGTCTCCCCAGCGCCGATAACGCATCGCGCGCCCTTACCTAGTAGTTCGCAGACGCCCCTTCCGACTGGCTCGCGCGACCGTTAATCGGACCTCGACATGCTTGATCTCATCCGACGTCTGTCGGCGCGATTCTGTCTTAAATCCAGCGACGAAATATGTGCCCTGTTTTGTTGTTCGTCGAGCGTTCGACGCTGTTGCACAACGTCCGACAATGCGAGAAAATACATCGGATGCCTAATGACATAATCGACGATCACGACGCGTTACGTTTGCAGAGCATCACCGAACGATTGGCTCGTTGGAGGATAGCAGAGGGCGCGAAAGCGCCGAGCCGAGCACCAAGGAGAACGAGGAAGGAGATAAAGCGCGGGACGCATGGGCTGCCACCCACACGACCCGCTGACCACAACCAGCTCGAACAAGGAGTTGATCATGGCTGACGCCAATCATAAAGCAGTTGCGCACCTAACCCAACGCATCTTGACCATTTCGTCACAAAGACGCCCGCGCCCGATGAAAACGTTCGCGCCGGATCATGTCAAATTTTTTCCAGACTTACCGCCGGCGCCTTGGATTAGGTTGTCAGGGCGGTGGTTGGAGGAGGCGGGATTTGAGATAAGTGGACGAATAAAGGTTGAGGTAGAAAAAGGAAAGCTGGTTATTACCCCAGCGTAGAAATTTGTCGGATCGACTGATCCGCGGTCAACGCTGAGTCTTCATCGTTGGCCCTGATTCAAATGTTTTGCTCAGAAGTTTCAACAGGATTTTTGTCCCGCCATCAGACTGTGCCGATGACACGCGCTCGTATCAAGCGCCAAGACTTGCGCCACGCAGCACCGAGTGTACGGGTTCAACAAGCATGCAGATACCAGCATCGAGGGTGGAAGACGTTAAAATCCCGACCATTGACCAGTTCCCCGACTAGGAACTCGTCGGAGTTTTCGGTGAAGATCGCCTTGGGGCCTACAGTTCGACGTCGAAGCGCACCTACGAATCGAATAGTCGCCGGATTGGCTCTGGCGATCAGGCCGGCTGGTTCTTTGGTCGGACCGAACGAAACAATCGCAGCTCTCGACAGTCTGCATAGCTTCTAAGCTTTGTGCGCGCAACGCCAAGCGACATCGGTGGTCCGAAAATACACCGGCACGATCGGTGCGCAGATTGCACGCTCAAGCCCAGAAGGCTATTGCCGATAACCAGTTAACTGTTTGTGCGGCCAAGGATGCTTTGGCCGCATGCATGGTGCATTGGAGATTTTGCGAAAGCCTATGTCAATCGAACTAAAAAGTTATTACGAAAATCACCCATGGTGGTGGGCCGCGTTCTTCTTTGCAATCGGCGGCACCTGTACTGTGGCAACCGGATCATTCTTGTATGTTGCCCCCCGTGACCGAGATATTGCCGTTCTGCAGAAGCAACTGGATACGGTTTCGACCAATGGCACTCCGGAAATGCAAGAACTACGCAATAAGCTAGCTGGTGCAGAGAGTAGCCGGGATGAAAGCACTAAGCGTGCACAGATGCTTCAAACAAGAGTTGCCGCCTGTGACACTGATGCCTATATTTCATCGGAAATCCAACGAATTACGCAGGCGAAAGCAGCGGCAGAGCAAGAGGTAGATTTTCTCCTTGGCCCGGAAATGAACCATCATAGCGAGCCAGAGCAGGACAATGTCTTGCGTTCAAATGCATACCAACGCCAAGCCGACCAAGATCAGGCGCAGATACTCATGCTGCAATCGAAGTTTCAGCGCTGAACCGAAGTGCTTCGAAGATGCACAGAAGCACAGTCACATACGATTCGAAACTTATCCGACTCGGATCGTAGTGCGCGACTCCGCAAGCTTTTTTGCTGGCTTGACCTCCGCAAACAAGCCCCCACCTATCTTGGCTCGCACGCCTGCGCAGTCGCACCAATCAAAAAGAACGCCGGCTGTCCCAAAGGGCGCCTGCCTCATTCCGAAAACGATCGATTACGTACACCCTTCTTACATGTGTGCGAAAAATAGCTTGGGACTTTATGTACGGGACCTAGATTTCGTACGCCATTTTCGTCCACTGCTCAAGTGTGTCTCTGTGACTCAAATCATGTCCGGAGTCTTTGCTTACTGTTCGATAAGCGCCGCATCGTGGAGGAGTCCATCAGCGGGTCTGTGGCGGCCTTGCAGCGTCCCGGCTTCATCGAGTTACTTGACACACTAGAAGCGGGCGACGTGGTCATCGTCGCGAAACTTGCCCGCGAGCACAATGCAATGGATGTGCGCGAGACTGTGGAGAGCTGGCGCAGATCGGCATGCGAGCGCATTGCCTCGCACTATGGGTGCAGATCTGACCAGTCCTGCGGGCAAGATGGCCGTGGGTGTCCTCAACGCGGTAGTGGAGTTCGAACGTGATCTGTTGATCGAGAGGACGCAGAGTGGACTACATACCTCGCAGTGCGCACAGGTTTTATGTCAAACGTCAGATGAAGCCCCTCGCTGACCTGTGATGGAACCGGCATTCGCACCGGCAGAAAAGGACTGAGATAACCATGTCCTCGCGCGGCGTGCATTCAGGTGTGTGCATCCCTCGATGCCAAAACGGTTCGCAATCTCATAGCGATACCGTACCGTATGGTATCATAATGACACTAACCTCGGCGAGCCGGAGGCGTCGATTGCGAAATTGCTCACACAGCGCATCGCGGTGTAACCGTCGGCGCGCGCTGCTCGAAGGAATCGCGCTCACGCCGAGCGGCAACGTTGACTTTGAATTTCAGGGCATCGAGTTGATCGAGCGGCTGATACTCGACGTCCGCGCAGGACGCATCCACGCGTTCGGGTTGGACCATCCAGAGGCCGTTACGGTATTCGTCTCGGACTAACGCCTGACCGGCTACGTCCAGGTACGTGTGGATTTAACGCCGGCCCAGACCACGCGTTACGCCAGGTGTCTATCGCACCACCGACTCGCCTCCATGACTACTTCAATATGATCGTGATCACAAAACTGACTGCCGCCGTATTTCATCGCGCAGTCGCTGTGGCGTTGCGTCCGTGGGGGGCGTGGACTTCGGCCTCAGTTCTCTTTGGTGCCGCTGTAGCAGCTTCGCTGGCGGTGGGCTACCACATCGCCGCAGAGCGCACACTTCAGCGCGAGGCAGCGCTGGCGCAGGATATTGGCCGATCCCTGGCGCGGATCATCGCCATCGCTGAACGCGACAGGCCGCAACTCGCACCGTTGGCGGGACAGTCCTGCACCAGGGTCCTCGCAGGCCTCACGGGCGACAAGAGGATTGCCCTGTACGTTCGCAATGCCTTTTTTTCCAGGGACAATCGCGTCTACTGCACGATGGTATCGGGAGCCGGCGACGTCCCGTTGAGCGCGTATATTTTGCCGCCCGGACCAGGCGTCAGCATAGCAATGCGTGCGGGTACACCGCTTTTCCCGAAGAGCCCAGCGATGATCGTGTACGACCGCCTGTCCGAGAGAGCAGGGATTGGCCTCGTCGTTAGCGGCGCATACATTGACGGCCTGCTCGGACGGGTGCGGGCGTCAGGAGCCCAGTCAGCGGCTATTACCGGCACCGATGGCAGTGCGTTCACCAGCGACGGGCGGATTCTGGCGTCTTTCGCCCCGGGAAAGGGATGGGCGAGTTACCCGGCTCCGGACGCTCCGTTTTCCGTATCGGTACAAGGTGGTCCAACGTGGCGGCAACAGGATCTGGGCGATGTCGAAAACGTTGCCATGCTGATCGGCATGATGGTGGGGCTGGCGATCGCCGCCGGCTATCTGAGCGGATACACGCCACGACAACGTCTGATCCGTCGGGTTCGCCGAGGTCTCGCGCGCGGCGAATTCCTCGTGGTCTATCAGCCGATCGTCGAAGTGGCGACAGGGAAATGGGTGGGCGCCGAGGCGCTGGTGCGCTGGCAGCATCCCCGCCGGGGCCTGGTGATGCCGGGTCATTTCATTGGCGAAGTGGAGGATAGTCCGGTGATCGCGGACCTGACGCAATTCGTCCTCCGGCGAGCGCTCAAGGAATTGGGTGCCATGAAGCTGCCAAACGGGTTCAGGCTCACCGTCAACCTTTCGGCATTCCATGCAGGTCTGCGCGGCTTTCCCGGCGACTTGAGCGAGATCCTCTCTGCCAGCCAGACCCGACTTCAGCTTGTGCTCGAAATCACCGAACGCGGCTTGCTCGCGGGCATCGACGGCGTGAAAGACAGCTTGGCCCGGCTGCAGCGCCAGGGTGTCAAATTCGCCGTCGACGACTTCGGGACAGAGAACAGCAATCTTGCCTTGCTGCAGCGGTTTCATTTCGACTACATCAAGATCGACCGGCAATTCGTCCAGGGCGTTGCCGGCAACGATCGCGCGCTGCTCGAAGGTATTACTTTCCTCGCAGCACAAGTCGGGGCACTCGTTGTCGCCGAAGGCGTCGAAGAGCGCGCACAGCAGGATGTGCTGGACACGATCGGCGTGCCACTTGCGCAGGGCTTCCTGTTTGCGAGGCCGGAGCGCGCCAAAGAATTCGCACAAGGCTATGCGACGTCCGCCGGGCGTCCCGCTTCACGTGCATCCCATGGGCAGCGTTCGTTGGCGGTATTGGGTTCATAGCGGTCCAGTCAATTTCTGTATCGTGAATTCTCAACCGGTGAATATCTTCTGGTGGAACCCGGCACCTGCTAACTCGTGAGCAGGTTTTTATATCAACCCGCAAGCCGACGCACCCGATGCTCACATACGTTTCCCCGATCGCCGGTGAGGAGGATAAGTCTTCCGGGCAGCCTCAGCCAGATCGGGATCTGCTCCAGCCGCGACGTGCTCATTTTCCGGTTACCAACACGTCATATAGATAGATACAAAATGAATTGCAATGTCCCGTTTTTCGATCCTGCTGGCCGCGATGCACAGACTGACGGTCAGGCGGCTGGCGGCGCGCGGGTCGGGTCATGTTCGCCCGGCGATGAATCGATGGCCTCGCGTTACCGCATGCTCTACGAATCGACACCCGCCATGCTGCATTCGATTGATGCGCAAGGCCGATTAATTCATGTGAGCGACGTCTGGCTGGCGACGCTGGGATATGCGCGCGACGAGGTGGTTGGCCGTTCTGTGACCGACTTTCTTACGCCGGAATCGCGCGAGTACGCCATACAGACGGCGATTCCTGAATTTTTTCGCGTGGGCCGGTGTGCAGGGATTGAATATCAGCTGATGTGCAAGGACGGCAACGTGATCGATGTGTCACTGTCGTCCGTCGTGCAGCGCGATGCGCCGGGCCGTCATCCCGTTTCGCTGACAGTGATGGAGGACGTGACCGAACGCAAACGCGTACAGCGGGAACTGCTTGCCGAGCATGAGCGCCTGCGCGTGACGCTCGATTCGATTGGCGACGGCGTTATTGCGGTCGATGCCAATGGTCGCGTGGATTACCTGAACCCCGTTGCGGAAAGACTGACCGGATGGACCAGTGCGGCGGCACGCGGCGTGCCGTCGGAGGTGGTGCTCCAGATCGTGGACGCAACGAGCCGGCGGCGCGTGAAGAGCCCGGCGATGCGATGCCTGAGTGGTGGAGCCTTCACCGACGCCGGCGACCACGCCATCCTGCTGGGCCGCGACTGCCGGGAGTATTGCATCGAAAACTCGGCTGCACCGATCAAGAGCACGTCCGGCGAGACGATTGGCGCCGTTCTGGTATTTCGCGACGTTTCCGAAAAGATCCAGCTGCATCGCGAAATGACCTGGCGAGCGACGCACGACCGGCTGACGGGGCTTCTCAACCGTGACGAGTTCGAGCGCCACTTGCAGCTCGCGCTCGACGGCGCGCGTGTCGGTAAGGCCCGCTATACGCTGATGTACATCGACCTCGACCGCTTCAAACTGGTCAACGACGCGGCCGGGCACGCAGCCGGGGACAGGCTGCTCAAGCATGTCGTCGGGATCATCAAGCGGTTCATTCGCAGCGACGACACATTGGCCCGGCTTGGCGGCGACGAATTCGGGCTGGTCGTGAAGGACTGCGGTATCGAGGGTGCCGAGGGCATCGCCCAACGGATCTGCGACACGCTCGATTCATTCCGGTTTCACGAAGGTCCGCAGCATTTCCACGTCGGCGCGAGCATCGGTCTGGTGCCGGTGGACGAGCGCTGGCCAACCGCCGCGCACGTCCTGGAAGCGGCCGATAGCGCGTGCTATGCGGCGAAGGCAGCCGGCAGGAATCGCGTGCATGCGTACCTGGCAGCGGACGAGGTGATCGAATCTCACCGCGAAGACATGCAGTGGGTTCGGCGCCTCGAACAGGCTCTCGACAAAGGGCAGTTCGCCCTGCACTGGCAGCGGATCAACGCGCTCGGTCGCGACGGCGGCGGGGTGCACGGCGAGGTCCTGTTACGGATGATCAACGATGATGGAACGCTGATTCCGCCGGCTCGGTTCCTCGCCCCGGCCGAGCGCTTCCAGATGGCCTCGCGCATCGACCGATGGGTGATCCGGCAGGTGTTCGAGTTCCTGACCATCCACCGTGACAGATGCGCGCATCTGTCCACTGTTGCGATCAATCTGTCGGGCCAGTCAATTGGCGACCGGGATTTCCACCGCTACGTGGACGATCTGATGGAGACGATGGCGATCGATGCGCACAAGATCTGCTTCGAGATCACGGAGACTGCCGCCATCATCAATCTGAACGACGCAACGTCGTTCTTCGAATCCATGCGCGCGCGGGGCGTGCGCTTCGCGCTCGACGATTTCGGCAGCGGCGTATCGTCGTTCGGTTACCTGAAAGCGCTGCCGGTCGACTATCTGAAAATCGGCGGCCAGTTCATCAACGGGCTGGTGGACGATCCTGTGAACCAGGAGGCAGTCCGGTGCATCAGCGCTGTGGCCCGCATCACGGGCAAGAAGACCGTGGCCGAATGCGTGGAGACCGAGGCGGTCGAAGGGCTGTTACGCGACATGGGCATCGACTATGCCCAAGGTTTTCTGCGGCACCGGCCCGCTCCGATTGAGGAAATTTTTGATGCGGCCATCGCGCCGTGATGGCCGACTGGCCATGGCGAAGGTCCGCCAGGCCAGCCACGCATGTCCCGGCATGAAGCCCCAAGCCCCTGACCGGGGCAGGAAGCGCTGGAACCATCTACGACTCCCGGAATGACGCCCACCGTCAATTGAGCGCCGCGATGAAAAAATCTACGCATACGAAAATGAATGGCCCGACCTTCTCGCGGGGGACTGAAAGCTCCCGCTGTGCAGACAAGCGCCTGCCTTCCGTCACACGGGATCGCGCATCCAGACTGGCAGTTACGCTGCTCGCGGCGATATTGCCGCTCGCTCTACCGGCGACGCCGGCCAGCGCTGGCACGCCCTGGGCAGACGCCGGATCAGGCCGTGACGCCTTTGCGGGCGCAGTGCAACGAATCGCCAGGCCGATTCTCCCGCAGCCCCCTGTCGTGCCTTTGCAATTCGGCGCCGTCTGCACGCTTCCCCCAATCTTGCTGACGCCCGCGACGCTGGGAGGGGCAAATGCAGGCCCGATGGAGATCGTAGACATCCGGCAGCTGCATTGCCTCTCGTTAAGCGACACATCAAACGTTGCGCCTGGAGACCTCGTCTCCCTACCAGAAAGCAACGCGATTCAAGCGCCACCAATGATCGCGGGCGCACTTTTCATCTTAAGCAGAGGCCCGTTTAGCGAGGGCAGCGCCCCTCCCGCGCCGGTCTCCTCGCTCGGCGTCACTGTTCGCTCACGAGAATCTGCCAATCCTTCGCTCACGCCGCTTCTGCCAACCGGCTGCGGACAAGCTGACGCATGCGATTGGCACACAACACCTGCACCGCCTGGCGCGGAGACCCGCTCCGTCCGCTTCGGCCAGCCTGGTGCGCACCCGCCCGAGGGCGCAAGGGTCTCCATCGGAGCCAATCTGCTGTCGTGGGTGGGACTATGGCTGGCCTCGTGGCTGGCGCTTCTGGGCCTGTTCGGGCTGGCATGGCTTTTCTACAAACGACGGTTCGCACCCGATGCAAGGCTCATTCGCGCCGCTCGGGCTGGGTTAAGAAAAGGTGAGTTCGGTCTGGAGTACCAGCCGGTAGTCAGCCTCACCGACGGCAGGTGCGTAGGAGTCGAAGCCCTGATCCGCTGGAACAATGCGGAGTACGGCTCGCTGGGGCCAGCGCATTACATGAGCCGTCTCGAGCGCACGGCACTGATCGGCCCCCTCACGCGGTTCGTGCTTTCGACTGCGGCCCGCGAACTCGGACCATTGGCGGCTGACAGTTCCCTGTACATCGGTATCAATGTCTCCAGCTCACATGTGGAGAGCGCAACGTTTGTGTCGGATGTGCGCAGGGCGGCTACAGGGATCCTCTCCCGACTGGTTCTGCACATGCCGGAGAGTCGTTGTGCAAAGCCGACTGCAAATGCCCTCAATGCCTTTGCGGCATTGAGAGCAAAAAAGGTGCGCTTTGCCCTCTCAAATGTCGGCACCGGGCCGGGGAGTCACGACATACTGCCGGCGTTTGCTTTCGAGCTGGTCAAGATCGACCGGCAGGTACTGGCTCTGGACACGGACGAGCGCGGGCGGCGCCTGACAGCGGTGATCAATGTGGCTCGCCGGTTAGGCGCAACTGTCGTTGCGGAGGGTGTGGAAAGCGCTACTCATCACGTGGTGGTCAGCCAGTCAGGAGCCGACTTTGGGCAGGGGTTCTTCTACGGTCGAACGATGGTCCTAAGCCTTCTGCGCACCTTTCTTGAGGCCGGTGGAACGTCACTTCGTGCGCAAAAGGCAAGCGTCCGCGCCTGGGCGTTTTGATGCCCGGAAAATTCATCGGGGAAATCCAGCGGACGTCGGTCCTTGGTCCGCGGACCGGATTCATACTCGCCACCACGTTTGACCGGACTGAATGCGTTCCCCAATCGATTGAGAAAGACGTCGGCAATTGAAATGGATCGCTTTTTTTTTAGACGCGCAAGCGCCGTGCTGTATCTGCTTAACCGTCGGCGCGCGCTGCTCGAAGCAATCACAGTCATGCCGAGCGGCAACATTGAACCGGAGTTTCAGGAGGTCGAATTGATCGAGCAGCTGATACTCGATGTCCGCGCGGGACGCGTCCACGCATTCGAGTTGGACCATCCAAAGGCCGTTACGGTATTCGTCTCGGACTAACGCGCGGTCGTCTGACCGAGTCCTCAGTCAGTTCCTTGATCTCCCTGGCCGCCCCCGCCGAGCGCTGCGCGAGCTGGGTCATGACCGTCGCCGGCTACAGCGACTCACGTGCGAACGCGCGGCCGACTCCCCACTTGAGGCTTCGATGTCGTTATTGAGTCGCGAAGGTCGGGACCAGGGCCTAAAGTTCCCCGCAAAATGGACGTTAAAACAGGTCTGGCACCTTTTACTGTGGCAAAAGAAATAGCTGCCTTGCGGGTGATGCAACGATCACCGTTGGCGGCTCAGCTTCGCATGGACCGCTTTCGTCGGTTGCGGCAATGCTGGCGTGGTACCGGTCCGACTTCCGGGCTAACCTGGCGTGAGACCGGGACTGCCGACGTTGGCGCGTGCTGATGGGCATGGCAACGGGGCCGACCGGCCCGCGCAGCTCAAAACGTCAACGTGCATGAAGTATCTCCCCTGGTCCTGAGCATTGTTCCTGTACTGAAATGGTCGCTTCAAAATTACGCGAATCTGGTGCGCGGACGTTACGCCTGCTACGGATGGGCCGTTGCAGCCTGATTCTGATTGTGGCGCTGTGGCTCGCGTTGGGAACGTTCACGGCGTGGGATGCGCGCACTGAATTGCAGAGCGTCGATGCCCAGACAGAGACGCTAGCCGATGCGCTCGCCGCTCATACGAGCCGCGTGTTGCGAGAGGCTGACCAGCTTGCTGCCTTGATCGCCTGGCAAGCGCAAAGGCATGGCGTAAGCGTCCCGTTAGGAGACTACGTCAGTTCAGGATTGTTCAAGCTCGATGTTTCTGAACAGGTATCCGTGATCGACAGGCACGGAATCGTTCGTTCATCGACGATACCCGGCTTCACCCCCGTCAACGTGGCCGGCCGCGAACACTTCACGGTTCACGTCAACGATGCCAGTTCGCGCCTGTTTATCGGGAAGGCTGTGATCGGACGCGTCAGCGGCAAGCCGTCGATCCAGTTATCACGCCGGATTGACGATGCCGCCGGCAACTTTCTCGGGGTCGTGGTTATTTCGATGGCCCCGTCCTGCCTCACGGAGTTCTACGACGCCTTACGCATTGGCAACAGGGGATTGATATGGGTCGTCGGTACCGGCGACTTTGTAACGCGTGCTCGCCGCAGCGGTTCTGCAAACGCCACCGACCTTTACTTGCCTCCACAGAATCCGCTGCGCACAGCCTTGACTCGCGCGCCCAGAGGGCAATTTAACTATCTCAGTCCGGTAGATGGCGTCGAACGAGCGGTCAGTTACCAGACGTTGGCGGACTATCCGGTTGCGGTCGTCGTTGGATTTTCGACGTCCGATTTTCTGCACTCATTCCGTGCCCGGACAACCGCCTTGTTCGCGGCGGGGGGCCTTTTAACCATATTGATTCTTGTTGCCGGGGCCAAAAGAGCTCGCCTACTCGAAAAGATGAGGGTGGCCGCTGAACGCGAGCGCGACGCGAACGAGTTCAAAATCCTGAAGGCGCAGAGGATAGAATCACTCTTCGCGGCCATACCCGATGCGGCTGTAGGATTCTCCGTTCAAGGGGAGATTGACGGCTTCAACCCACACCTGCTTACGCTGCTTGGATGGACGACGCACGAGCTTGCCCGTGCGACACCTACCCTGCTGACCTCGGCTTTCTTCCGGCAAGATCAGGGCGCCGACCGTACGGAAAAAGCCTTGCGCTTCGCCTCGATGCTTTGCGACAAGTCCGCTGAAGGCTCTGTCAGTGCGGTGTTCCGGCTTGAAGTGCCCCAGCCAGTCGTCTACGAACTGCGCGTCGAGAGGCGATATGGCTCGTCCACGGGAACCGTCGCATTGATCCGGGATATCACTGAGCAATCCAGGATCAACGATAGCGAGCGAGATCTCGACAGTACATTGCACGCCATCGGTGATGCTGTCGTGTCAGTCGATGAACACGGTTGCATCAAGCGAATGAACTCTGTTGCGGAGAATTTCTCTGGCTGGCTCAGTCCTGATGCTATCGGGAAACTCCACAGCGAAGTGTTTCCATTCGCCAGCGTCACGACTGGCTGTCATGCGGCGGTGCCGGTGGAAGACGTCCTGAAGACAGGGCAACTGCTCCGCCTCGGCGATCGCCGAACGCTCATCTCGCGGGAGGGTGAAAAACGGAATGTCGCGATCAGCGCGGCTCCCATCCGGGATTCCGGCAATCGCGTCAGCGGCGTGGTGCTTGTCGTGCGCGATGTCAGTCATGAATATGCGAGCGAGCAGGCGCTGCTGCGAAGCGAAGCGCGTTATCGTCGACTTATTGCATTGTCTCCGTATGCAGTGTTTCTGGCTCAAAATCGGCAGATAAGGTTTGCCAATCCGAAAGCCCTGGAAATGCTTGGCGCGCATACGGCGCGACAGATTGTCGGACGGTCCGTCCTTGATTTCCTGCATCCCGACAGCATCCCCATTGTCGAGGAGCGCATAGCCAGGATGCGAGAGAAACGCACCGTGGCACCCCCCATGGAGGAAAAGTGGCTTCGGCTCGACGGATCAACGTTCATTGGCGAGGCGATGGCAGTACCCTATGAAATCGATGGAGCGCCAGGTGCCCTCGTTATGCTGCAGGATATCAGCAGCCGCAAGGAAGCCGAGGCGGAACGGGACCGGTTCTTTGCTCTCTCACTTGATCTTACCTGCATTATTGCGGAGCCAAGGGGACATTTCAAACGGGTCAATCCTGCTTTTTCCAGAGTGCTCGGGTGGACCAGCGAGGAGTTGCTTTCCCGGCCTTTGATTGAATTCGTCCATCCCGATGATCGTGAGATGACGCTGCGGGAGATAGAACTACATCGCTCGGGCGACCCGATAGACCATTTCGAGAACCGCTATTTGTGCAAGGATGGATCGTCTCGCTGGCTGGCATGGAAGGCGATACAACTGGATGGCATTGTCTACGCTACGGCACGAGATGTTACGGAGAGCCGTAGCGCAACCGAACAGCTCGAGCAGGCAAGAGCTGAAGCGGAGGCAGCGTCGCGGACCAAAAGCTCTTTTCTTGCAACAATGAGCCACGAGATCCGGACGCCGATGAACGGCGTCATCGGCATGACTGACGTCCTCGCCCGGACTGCACTGACTCCGGATCAGGACGACATGGTCTCCACCATCCGCGAATCAGCCAACTCACTTCTGACGATCATCGACGACATTCTGGATTTTTCGAAAATCGAAGCGGGGCGCCTTCAGATCGAAAGTACACCGGTCGCCATCGTCGACCTTGTCGAAAACGTCAGCACTTCTCTGACGCCTGTAGCTAAAAGGGCCGGTGTCCGACTCGCCACCTTCGTTGCACCCGACGTACCAGACGTTGTGCTCTCCGATGACACGCGGCTGAAGCAGTTGCTCTACAACCTCGTTGGCAACGCGATTAAATTTTCGGGTGGCCGTCCGAGCAAGGCCGGTTCCGTGTCTGTTCGGCTCGACCTGTCGCGCGAAGCGCCGCTCGAAGTGAGTATCCAGGTCGCGGACAACGGCATCGGTATGTCCAGGGAGACGCTGGCCGGGCTCTTCACGCCATTCAGTCAGGCAGAGGTGTCGACAACCCGAAGATTCGGCGGGACTGGGCTTGGCCTTGCCATCTGCCGCCGGCTTGTGGATTTGATGGGAGGAGACCTATCGGTACTCAGTACGCTGGGCGAAGGTTCAACGTTCACCGTCCGCCTGCCGTTCGACGTGCCCGTAGCCCAGCCATCGTGCGAACGGTCAGACCTGAACGGTGTCTGCTGCGTGGTAATGCGCTCGACGAGCTACGACTTCGACAGTATTTGTGCGTGGCTGCAACGTGAACGGGCCCAGCTTGCGGTGGCAGATGACTTGAGCGGCGTCGAGCAGGCGATACAGAATTCCCGTCTCCCGGTCCTGGTTGTGAGGGAGGATCTCGGCGACCTGTCAGCGTCGCGAGTTTTCGGTTCAGGCGATAGCGCTCCCATATTGGTCTCTGAGTTGCGGATCGTACCTGGTCTTCGTTGCGCCGCCCGTGCGGAACGCCACAGCGTCGTTGTCATCGGCTCCGAGGGATTGCGACGGAAGTCGCTGAAGGATGCCGCGCTGCTGGCGGTAGGTCGGTCCACCGCCGACATTGCCGCAAGTGTGGTAAGGGTCGGCCAGGATAGGGACGAACCGCCAATGACCGTCGCTCAGGCGCGCGAAGATGGGCGACTCATTCTCGTCGCGGAAGACGATGAAATCAATCAGAAGGTCATTCTGAGGCAGCTCGCGCTTCTTGGACATGTTGCCGAGGTTGCCGGTGACGGTACGGAGGCGTTGGATCTCTGGCGTACTACCCGTTACGCACTGCTGCTTACCGACCTCCATATGCCGAAGATGGACGGGTACGAACTCGTGGAGACCATCAGACGCGAAGAACAAAGCGAGCTGCGCTTGCCCGTCATCGCCCTGACGGCAAATGCAATTCAGGGCGAAGCCGCGCGGGCAGCTGCCCTCGGTATGGATGGGTATCTGACGAAGCCATTGCAACTCAGCCGGTTGCAGGCGGTACTTGAACAGCACTTTCCGGCCCGGGAAGCCTTACGTCTCAAAAAAATGCGGTCTGTCCAATTGAATGAAACAGACTCCGCCGCCGTGGTGGACATCGATGTCCTGAAAAGTATCGTGGGCGACGACGCAGACGTCGTGCGCGAGTTACTCGGAGACTATCTGAAATCTGTCCGGAATCTTGCGACAGAACTGCGCACGCATTGCGCACAGGGACGCGGCCGCGAAGCGGGTTCGGTTGCGCACAAATTGAAGTCATCCTCCCGCTCGATCGGTGCTATCGCATTGGGCGACCTTTGCGCACAGCTGGAAAACGCTGGTAAAGCGGGAGACCTTGCCACGTTGGCTAGCTGGGTCCAGCAGTTCGACGCTGCGCTCGTTGCGGTTGAACAAGCGATTGCGCATCTGCTCGAGACAACCTGATAAAAATGACAATTGCCCAAAAATGTTAGAAGCTGACTTCTCTGCGCAAAACGCCCCGATTCTTGTGGCAACCGAAGCCGTGGCTGACGCTGAACTCGTCGTGACACTGCTGAGCGACGAATTTCACAATGTCCGGCTCTCGATCAAGCCCGAACATGCGGTCAGCGATTTCGAAGCGCATCGACCCGCTGTGCTGATTCTCGCCTTTGACACGCTTGAAGCGGCCCAGCAGTACTACCTTGGCCTTTACCGGCTCAGTAAGGTGGCCCACGCCGTGCCACACCGCACGCTGATCCTGTGCTCGAAGAACGAGCTCTGGCGAGTGTATGAGCTGTGCAAGAAAGAACACTTCGACGACTATGTGCTGTTCTGGCCAATTACCAATGATGCTCCGCGCCTGCGGATGGCGGTGCACCACGCATTGCAACGTGCGAAAGCAGCGTCGCTGAACCCGGTGACCGTGAGCCAGCTGGCCGTCCGGGCTCGCCCCCTCGCAGCGCTTGAACCTGAGTTGACACAGTATGTGTCGCAGATCGGACAGCATGTCGACGTTGCCAGACTTACCGTCAGGCAGGCAGAACACGCACTCAACGGGGCTTTCGACGAGTTGCTGAAGGAAGTCCCCGCCGAGGCCGGGTCTCACCTGAGTAGCGGTCTCGATCGTGTCAAAATGGATAACATGCGAAAGCACTTTCGGTCCATGGTGCACGCGATCGAGGCTTTGCGCGGGCTGGCCACTGACGCGGGACGGAGCATCGGTGCACGTCTGGCACCGGTGCGGGCGATGCTGGAGCTCGCTGGGCAGGTTCGCCCGGTGGTGTTGATGGTGGACGACGATGAGTTTCAGCAAAAGCTGGTGGCGCGCGCTCTCGCGGGGCAGAACATCGACCTGATATTTGCGTCGTCTGCAGCCGAAGTCATGGGGTTGCTATGGCAGCACCGGCCAAACGTCATTCTGATGGATGTGGGGCTGCCTGATGTCGACGGAATCGAGGCGACCCGCCGGATCCGGGACATCGCGAACTTTTCGGACATACAGATCATTATGGTGACGGGGCATAGCGAACGCAACGTCGTCGTCGAAAGCCTGAGGGCTGGGGCCGCCGACTTCCTGGTCAAGCCTCTTGACAGGGTCAAGTTGCTCGACAAGCTACACACGTTTATTCCGGTAACTACATCGCCATGAGCGCTGCTACCCGCAGTGCAAACGAAAGCTCTCCCGAACGGCGGGTGGAATGAACGAGTCTCCAAAGAAAAGCAAAATCCTCGTGGTCGACGACGAGCCATTCGCACTCAAGCTGCTTGAAAGGCAACTGACTCAACTGGGTCACGAGGTGATTCCGTACGAAAACGCAAGAGAAGCGCTCGGCATCCTGGAAGCGGGAGACCACGTCATCGATGTGGTGTTTTCCGATTTGCAGATGCCCGTGATGGATGGTGTCGACTTCGTGCGACAACTTGTACGGGCGGGATATAACGGGCACCTGGTGCTCGTGAGCGGAGAGGATCCGAGAATACTCAAAAGCGCGGAGAAGCTGGCATCGGCACACGGGCTACGCGTGCTGGGCTCTCTATCGAAACCAGCGACGCGCGAGCAGGTGCAACAACGTCTCAAAGCGCCAGCGACCGCAGAGTGCGAACCGGCGAAGCCGCAGGACGTGCCATACCAACTGCACGAGCTGTGTGCGGCGATCCTTGAAGGCCAGCTCGTAACTTATTATCAACCACAAGTTGCCCTGTCCACCGGGTCCTTGTTGGGGGTCGAAGCGTTGGTCCGCTGGCAGCATCCGCGCGACGGACTCGTTACGGCAGACCGATTTGTCAACCGGATGGAGCGCTACGGACTGGTTGACGAACTCATTCGTGCAGTTTTGCCGGCAGCGTTGAGGCAGGCTGCTGAGTGGCAGCAAGACGGCATCGACTTGCGACTTGCCGTCAATCTATCGATGGACAATCTGACATCGCTGGATTTCCCGGATTTCGTAGTCGACGCGGCACAAGCCACTGGCTTTTCCCTGTCGAAACTGATCCTGGAGATTACTGAGACACGGTTGATGCACGATCGGCTCATATCGCTCGATATCATGACGCGGTTAAGACTCAAACGCATCAGTCTGTCGATCGACGATTTCGGCACCGGTCACGCGTCACTAGCGCATCTGCTAGACATTCCGTTTGACGAACTCAAGATAGATCGAACCTTCATCCATAGCGCATGCCATGATGAATCGCGTAAAGCCATCGTGAAGGCTAGCCTTTCACTTGCACGGCAACTAAATTTGAGCACTGTTGCGGAAGGAGTTGAAAACGCGGAAGACTGGCAGTTCCTGCGAGCTACCTCGTGCGACGTTGCACAAGGTTATTTTATCGGTCGACCGATGCCTGCGGACCAGTTGCATCAATGGCACGCCGAGTGGAAATGCCGTTATGCAAATCTGTAATCATTTTTTAGCATCTGGAAACCAACTTGCCGGCGGCCTTCTACGGTTGTCTAGCTCCGTTTAGACACATCGAGCTTGCAAGTTCGAAGCCCGGTTGCCCGATCGCCCGATCTGCGCCGCACATGTTTGGCCGTAGTCGAGCGTGCCCAACCGCGCGTACCTGCATGAGGTGCCGGTTCTCGGAGGTCAGACGATGTTTCCCGCTGCTGTCTGTATGGACGGTTAGCCGCGCCGTCGTATTTGTGCTTCCCATTGATAGGGACCGCGCTTGCGAAAAGTTGCCATCTATCGTGCCGGTGTGGGTCGGTGTGGCAATATTGTGGCAAATACGCGTTGAATTAGCTATAAGTGCCTTCATAGCTAGCCGCATTTTTACATTCGCAATGCGAAGGTCGGAAGTTCTATCCTCTCCGCTCAGCAGAATCCTTAAGGTTGGTACGCCGAACGGTACCGAGCTTCCCGACAACGACGCCAGCCTTCGCTCCGCGTGATTACGCTTGGAACACAACAGAGGTCGCGACCCGAGCGCGCTGACGTTTCGTCATAATATTGTTAGCAATACTATTTAATCTGCTCAGACCCATCATTCAGCAAATCCGGTGCACCGTGGTTAAGGTGGGTCCGCAAAACAAAAAGGGCTACAAGCGAATCGCTTGTAACCCTTTCAACTTATTGGCGCAGCGCGGATGACCGGAACAGTCGCGCTACGGATTAAGAGGCCACCGCTCTTGCTTGACCTTTCGCCCCGCCTGCCAGTCGCAATAACTGACGTCCGCGTGTGCGGTCACTTAGCTCGATTACCGTCTCGAGCGGCGAGTACCAAGGCTCACGAAAACTAACTCGATTTTTTCATAATCTGTGGCAGCAGTTTTTCACTTACTTGGCACAGTTTCACTTTCCGTGGCACCCGACAGCTCCTCAGCGAGGTTGACCGAACCCTTCTCCATGGTGAGTTCCAACACCCAAACGCAAAAAGGGTTACAGGCTGTTTACCTGTAACCCTTCGAGTTGCTTAATCGGGCAATTCGAGCCAACCGCGTCGGATCGCACCCCTCAAAACATGCGACGTGGACCTAACGTTGAGTGCTTTCTGATGAAAAGCGCGAAAATCTAATCATTTCCGTGCATTCGAGTCCAGCTAACCCCGCGATAGTCCAATGATTTCCGTTTCCCTGCAGAAGCAACGCCCTCAAACGTCAATATTCCCCGCCCGCAACGCATTCGACTCAATGAAAGCCCGACGCGGCTCCACATCATCCCCCATGAGCGTCGTAAAGATGCCGTCGGCAGCAATAGCATCCTCAATCTGCACACGAAGCAAGCGACGCACCGTCGGATCCATCGTCGTTTCCCAAAGCTGCCCAGGATTCATCTCGCCCAGGCCTTTGTATCGCTGCTTCGAGATATTGCGTTCAGCATCAGCCAGCAACCACTTCATAGCGCTCTTGAAGTCGGTAACGGCCATACTCCGCTCACCACGCTTAATCACCGCTCCAGTCCCAATCAACCCCTTAAACGTATTAGCGGTATTGATCAGCTGTTGGTAATCAGCGGTCAGCTGAAAATCCTGATCCAGCACAGAAATCTTCTGATTCCCGTGATGAGTCCGCGCAACGCGCAGCGAGCGCAGCTCACGCACCGGGTCATACATCGTCGTGACCTTAACCTCAGGCTTCAACGGATCATCCCGCAGCTTCGCCTCAAGCGCCTTCGCCGAAGCCTCAGCCGCTTCCTCGCTAGACAGGTCAATCACAACCCCATCCATCACAGCCTCAAGCGCCCCAGCGTCATACAACCGGCTCAGTCGGTTCACAACAGCTTGAGCCAACAAATAAGCCCGAGCCAACTCCCCAAGCGCATCACCAGTGATAGGCGTAGCACCTTCCGAAGCCAACAACTCCGACCCCTGCAAGGCCAGCTTCAGGATGTGAGCATTAACCTCAGCCTCATCCTTCAAATACCGCTCATCCTTACCCGCCTTGATCTTGAACAGCGGCGGCTGCGCGATATAGATATACCCACGCTCGATCATGTCCGGCATCTGACGATAGAAGAACGTCAGCAGCAGCGTGCGGATGTGCGCGCCGTCCACGTCAGCATCGGTCATGATGATGATGCGGTGATAACGCAGCTTGTCGAGGTTGTAGTCTTCCTTGCCGATGCCACAACCCAAGGCAGTGATCAAAGTCACAATCTGCTCCGAAGAAAGCAGCTTGTCATAGCGCGCCTTCTCCACATTGAGCACCTTGCCGCGCAGCGGCAAAATCGCCTGAAACTTCCGATCCCGTCCCTGCTTCGCCGAGCCGCCTGCCGAGTCACCCTCGACGATATAAATCTCAGACTTCGCCGGATCCTTCTCTTGGCAATCCGCCAGCTTCCCAGGCAAACCAACGCCATCCAGCACACCCTTCCGCCGCGTCATCTCCCGCGCCTTCCGAGCCGCATCCCGCGCCCGCGCTGCATCAACAATCTTGCCGCAAATGATCTTCGCGTCGTTCGGCGTTTCCAGCAGGAATTCTTCGAGCGCCTTCGCGACCACATCCTCCACCGGCGCGCGCACTTCCGACGACACCAGCTTGTCCTTAGTCTGCGCGCTGAACTTCGGCTCCGGCACCTTCACCGACAGCACGCACGAGAGCCCCTCGCGCATGTCGTCGCCGGCCGTCTCAACCTTCGCTTTCTTCGCGACTTCGTGATCGGTGATGTACTTGTTCAACACGCGCGTCATCGCCGCACGCAAACCGGTCAAGTGCGAGCCGCCGTCGCGCTGCGGAATGTTGTTCGTGAAGCACAGCACGTTTTCGTTGTAGCTGTCGTTCCACTGCATCGCGACTTCGACGGCAATGCCGTCCTTCTCACCGCTGACGTGGAAAATGTTCGGGTGCAGGACGGCCTTGTTCTTGTTGATGTACTCAACAAAACCCTTCACACCGCCCACAAACGCGAAATCTTCTTCCTTGCCGCTGCGCAAGTCGTGCAGGCGAATCCGCACGCCGTTATTCAGGAACGACAGTTCGCGAATCCGCTTGGCCAGAATGTCGTAGTGATATTCGACATTGCCGAAGATCGTCTCGTCGGCCATGAAGTGCACTTCGGTGCCGCGGTTTTCGGTGTCGCCAACCACCTGAATCGGCGAGACAGCCACGCCGTCGATCTCCTCGACGATGCGGTTCTGCGGCACGCCACGGTGAAACTCCATGAAGTGCTTCTTGCCATCGCGGCGAATGGTCAGGCGCAGCCACGACGACAGCGCGTTCACGCACGACACACCCACGCCGTGCAGGCCGCCGGACACCTTGTAGCTGTTCTGGTCGAACTTGCCGCCGGCGTGCAGCTCGGTCATCACGATTTCAGCGGCACTGCGCTTCGGATCGTGCTTGTCGTCCATCTTCAGACCGGTCGGCACACCGCGGCCGTTGTCGGTGATCGAAATCGAGTTGTCCGCGTGGATGGTGACCTGGATGTCGTTACAGTACCCGGCCAACGCTTCGTCGATCGAGTTGTCGAGCACTTCGAACACGAGGTGATGCAGGCCGGTGCCGTCCGATGTATCGCCGATATACATCCCGGGACGCTTGCGCACCGCCTCCAGACCTTCAAGGATCTGAATGGACGAGGCGCCATAGCCGCTATTGTCGGGTTGCGAATTGTTCGTTTCAGTCATGGATTTTTTCCGGTTCTGCGTTGCTGCTGGGTTGCTGCTCGGGACTTTTCAAAACACCATAAAAACGCCAAAGGGGCGCTGCGCCCCTTGGTGTGTTCTTGGTTTTTGGACGCGTTAGATGCGCATCGGCATCACGACGTATTTGAATTCGTCGTTCTCGGGAATCGTGATCAACGCGCTGGAGCTGGCGTCGCCAAGGCTCACTTGCAACATGTCGACCTTCAGGTTCGCGAGCACGTCGAGCAGATACGTGACGTTGAACCCGATATCGACGCTGTCGCCGTCGTACGCGATTTCCAGTTCTTCCTGCGCCTCTTCCTGATCGGCGTTGGTCGACATGATCTTCAACTGGCCCGGCTCGACGATGCAGCGCACGCCCTTGAATTTGTCCGACGTCAGAATCGCGGCGCGTTGCAGCGAACGCTGCAGTTCTTCACGGCCGATCAAGAACTGATTCTTGTGCGACTTCGGAATCACGCGCTGGAAGTCGGGGAATTTGCCTTCCACCAGCTTCGACACCAGTTCGACCTGGCCGAACGTGAATTTCACCTGCGTGGGTGCGATGTCGATCTTCAGCGTGTCGTCGATGTCTTCCAGCAGACGCTGCAGTTCCAGAATCGTCTTGCGCGGAATGATCACTTCCTGACGCGCGAACGAGCCTTCGATCTTCATCGACGAGAACGCGAGGCGGTGGCCGTCGGTTGCGACTGCCATCAGCTGGTCGCCGTCCACCACCAGCAGCATGCCGTTCAGGTAGTAGCGGATGTCCTGCTGGGCCATCGAGAAATGGACCATGCCGAGCAACTGGCGGAACGTTTTCTGGGGAACCACCAGATTCGCGCCGTAGTCTTTAGCTTGAGCGACGGTCGGGAACTCGTCGGCCGCCAGCGTTTGCAGCGCAAAGCGGCTCTTGCCGGATTGCACGGTCAAACGCTTGTCGTTCAAGGTCAGCGTAACTTGCCCGTCGGGCATGGCGCGCAGAATGTCGAGGAGCTTTCTTGCTGCCACCGTGGTCGCGACCGAATCGCCGCCCACGCCAAAATCGGCACGCGTGGTGATCTGCAACTCGAGGTCGGTCGACAGGAACGACACGTCCGGGCCGTTCTTGGTAATCAGCAAATTGGCGAGGATCGGCAACGTATGGCGGCGTTCGACGATGCCGCTCACGGTTTGCAGCGGCCTGAGGAGGTTATCGCGTTCGGTCTTGACCAGTTGCATAGAGTTCCTTCGTTGATATGACGGCCTGCGCGCTTAGCTTGCCAGCCTTACAGCGCGCAGCCGCGGCTCCCCGCCGGCGCCACGCAGCGCCTGTCACGGCGTGAATTCCGCCCGCGGCCGCCGGGCGGTTAAACCTGTATTGTGCCTGAAAACAGAACCGCTCCCCTAAAATGGGGGCGAGTTCCGAAATAAACAGGTCGATTTTTACGTCCGGCCTGCTTAACCTTTAAGCGTCTGCTCCAGCACGTGCAGTTCGTGGTTTAGCTGGGCGTCTGTCGTGCGCTCGCCGGCAATCTTGCGCACCGCGTGCAGCACGGTGGTGTGATCGCGCCCGCCAAATAGTTCGCCGATTTCCGGCAAACTTTTCTGCGTCAGCTCCTTCGCCAGATACATCGCGATCTGCCGCGGCCGCGCGATGTTCGCCGGACGCTTCTTCGAATACATGTCCGCGACTTTGATGCTGTAGAAGTCAGCCGTGGTCTTCTGGATGTTTTCCACCGAAATCTGCCGGTTCTGTACCGTCAGCAGGTCTTTCAGCGCTTCTTTCGTCACTTCAATCGTGATTTCGCGGCCGTGGAACTTCGAATACGCGAGGATCTTGCGCAGCGCGCCTTCCAGTTCACGAACGTTCGAGCGCAGATGCTTGGCGACGAAGAACGCGACGTCTTCATTCAGGCTCACGAACTCCGATTGCGCCTTGCGCATCAGAATCGCGACGCGCATTTCCAGTTCGGGCGGCTCGATCGCCACCGTCAGACCGGAGTCGAAGCGCGAGATCAGGCGGTCGTCGATACCGGAGATTTCCTTTGGATACGTGTCGCTGGTGATGATCACCTGCGCCTTGTTCGCGACCAGCGCCTCGAATGCGTAGAAGAATTCCTCTTGCGTGCGGGACTTGCCGGAGAAGAACTGAATATCGTCGATCAGCAGCAGGTCGAGCGAGTGGTAATAGCGCTTGAAGTCGTCGAACGCCTTGCGCTGGTAGGCCTTCACCACGTCGGACACGTACTGTTCCGCGTGGATGTAGCGAATCCGCGCGCCGGCCTTGTCCATCAG
The DNA here is from genome assembly GCF_046025895.1 of Paraburkholderia sp. RL17-337-BIB-A. Lineage (NCBI taxonomy): Bacteria > Pseudomonadati > Pseudomonadota > Betaproteobacteria > Burkholderiales > Burkholderiaceae > Paraburkholderia > Paraburkholderia sp. RL17-337-BIB-A. Next base: position 4,573,438 of record NZ_JARESY010000001.1, read on the forward strand.
AAGCTGGTTGCCAATTGCGTGGATCAGGTGGGTCTTGCCCAAACCCACGCCGCCGTACAGAAACAGCGGGTTGTACGAGATGCCGGGGTTGTCCGCGACCTGAATCGCCGCGGCGCGCGCCAACTGGTTGGCCTTACCGGTCACGAAGTTGTCGAAGGTCAGCACGGGGTTGAGCTTCGAACGCTCGTACATCGAGTCGTTCTCGCCGTTGCCGTTCGAGCTCGCGCTTTGGCCCGGACGCCACGTGCGGCGTGCGGCCGCAGCCTCGTTCGCGTCGAGGCTGGGCAGATCGAGGTCGGCATCTTCCGCCGCCGCCGCGCGTGCGTTTGCGTTTTGTTCAGCTGCGGCGCGTGCATTCGCGTTGAGGTTCGCCATCGCGCTGTTCGCGCCATTGGCGCGCGCGGCTTGCGCCGATTGCACGGCGCCGACGGCTGCGTCCACAGCGGCACCGCCGCCATTCGAGCCAGCCGATTGGCCGCCGCCCATCGAGCCAGCGGCGGAAGACGGACGCGCCGGAGCCGGCGACGAGCTCGCAGCCGGCGCACGCATGCCGGCTTTCGGATCCAGCACAAATTGCACATCGACCGGAGCGTGCCAGAAATCGCGGGCCATATCCGCGATGCGGCCGGAGAACTGGCTCTTGACCCAGTCAAGCTTGAAGCGGTTCGGCGCGGCGATGCTGAGCGTGTTCGCAGCGGCGTCGAAGGCGACCGGGGCCAACGGTTTGATCCACGTCACGTACTGCTGGGGCGTAAGCTCACGCTCCAGCAATGCGGAACAGTGTTGCCAGAAATCGTTCATCGAGTTGCTGTCGTTATGGTGTGCACGGCGGTTCGCCGCTGCCCCTGTCGCGTGCGCGCAACAAGGCCCTCAGCAGCCAGGCGTAGCGGCTCCAGGCGCTTGTGCCACAAGGGTTTGCGGGGCAAGCGAGCCGGAGCGGCGTGCAGGATTTTTGGGAAGTAAGGCGAGATTCTAACGCCAAATCGTCGGCGAAAGGGAGTTATCCACAGGGACCGATCATCCGGCGAACTCCCCTCGGGGCCAGGCTGGACCTGGCTAAACTATTGACGGTCAACGAAAAACCGGTTTAAATAGCGGGTTCCGCGAAAACCAATTCAGTAAACCTCCGGCCATTGCCGCTTCAGCGATGATCGTGCGGTTATTTTTCGATCAGTCGATCAAGTGAGAGCAACATGAAACGTACTTACCAACCTTCCGTTACCCGTCGCAAGCGTACCCACGGCTTCCGCGTTCGCATGAAGACCGCTGGTGGCCGCAAGGTCATCAACGCACGTCGCGCGAAGGGCCGCAAGCGCCTCGCCATCTAAGGTTAGCGGATTGCGCGCTCCGTCTGTGCCGGGAAGCGAAGCCTGCGGTAGTAACGTGGGAACGGCTGGGGCGCAGCAACTGGGCTCGGTTCCGTTGCGAGCGCAAGCCGCCTTCCCCAAAGCCGCAAGGCTACTGAAAACGGATGAATTTTCATCCGTTTTTCGTTTGCGCCCGTGGCGCCGCACCGCGCACTTCGTGGTGTACGGCCGGCCCACCGGCAATGACGCTCGCTTGGGCCTCGTAATCGGCAAGAAGTATGCGCCGCGCGCGGCCACGCGTAATCTGGTACGTCGACTCGCGCGTGAAGCCTTCCGGCTGCGTCGCGCGGAATTCGGCGGTTGGGATGTGCTGCTGCGTCTGCACACGCGCTTCGACAAGAAAGCTTTGCCGAGCGCCTCGTCGCCCCCGGTGAGGGCGCTGTGCCGCAGCGAGATAGAGGCGCTGCTCGACAAGGCAGCGCGTGAAATTGCCCGTCGTGAGGCGCCGCCCGCGGAAGCGCCCAAGACGGAATGACGCTCAAGTGACCGCCCGATTGGTCGTACGGGCAGCGCGGTTCGCCGAAATTGCTTCGGCAGCCCTGCTGCGCGGGCCTCACCCGGTACTCCACGTTGCGCGGCGCCGTTCGGCCGCACCAGCCATGCAAACGGTACTCTTCGCTTTATTGCGTTTCTACAAGGTTGCTGTGAGCCCCATGCTCGGCAACCGGTGCCGTTTTTACCCTTCCTGCTCTGATTACGCGCGCGAAGCAATCCAGTATCATGGCGCCGCGCGCGGAACTTATCTCGCCGCCAGGCGTATTTGCCGCTGCCACCCGTTTTCCGCGGGCGGCATCGATCTCGTCCCGCCTCCCACTTCTGAAAAGCGCTGACGCGCCGTTCCATCGACACTGAGACAACGCATGGATATCAAACGCACCGTCCTATGGGTCATCTTTTTCATGTCAGCTGTCATGCTGTTCGACAACTGGCAACGCGACCACGGACGCCCGTCGATGTTCTTCCCGAGCGCCACGCCGACCAAGACCGTCGGTAGCGCCGCACCGGGAACCACAACGCCGGGAACCCAGCCCGCCGATTTGCCGGCCACCAACGCAGCAGCGCCGGGCAATGCGCCGGCCGCGGCCGAAGGCCAGCTGATCAAGTTCAGCACCGACGTCTATAACGGCGAGATCGACACCCGCGGCGGCACGCTGTCGAAGCTGTCGCTCGTCAAGCAGGGCGACGGCAAGCAGCCGGATCTGGTCATCACCCTGTTCGACCGCACCGCGAACCACACGTACGTGGCGCGCACGGGTCTGCTCGGCGGCGATTTCCCGAACCATAACGACATCTACACGCCGCTCCCGAACCAGCCGACCGACCTGACGGGCGACGCCAAATCGTTCAAGCTCAGCTTCGAGTCACCGGTCAAGGGTGGCGTGAAGGTCATCAAGACCTACACGTTCACGCGCGGCAGCTATGTGATCGGCGTCGACACGAAGATCGAGAACGTCGGCACGGCGCCGGTGAGCCCGTCGGTCTATATGGAACTGGTGCGCGACGACCAGCCGGTGGAAACGCCGCGCTTCTCGCACACGTTCATCGGACCGGCTGTCTACACCGACCAGCACCACTTCCAGAAGATGACGTTCGGCGACATCGACAAGAACAAGGAAGACTTCGTCAATTCGGCCGACAACGGCTGGATCGCGATGGTGCAGCATTACTTCGCGTCGGCATGGATTCCGCAGCAAGGCGTGAAGCGCGACATCTACGTCGAGAAGATCGATCCGACGCTGTATCGCGTCGGCGTGAAGCAACCGGTGGCGACCATCGCCCCGGGCCAATCGGTTGACGTGTCCGCGCGTCTGTTCGCCGGTCCGGAAGAAGAGCGCATGCTCGAAGGCATCGCCCCGGGTCTGGAACTGGTGAAGGACTATGGCTGGGTCACGATCATCGCCAAGCCGCTGTTCTGGCTGCTCGAGAAGATCCACAGCTATGTCGGCAACTGGGGCTGGTCGATCGTGCTGCTCACGCTGCTGATCAAGGCCGTGTTCTTCCCGCTGTCGGCCGCGAGCTACAAGTCGATGGCGCGCATGAAGGCGATCACGCCGCGTATGCAGGCGCTGCGCGAACGCTTCAAGGGCGATCCGCAGAAGATGAATTCGGCGCTGATGGAGCTGTACAAGACCGAGAAGGTCAATCCGTTCGGCGGCTGTCTGCCGGTCGTGATTCAGATTCCGGTGTTCATCTCGCTGTACTGGGTGCTGCTGTCGTCGGTTGAAATGCGCGGCGCGCCTTGGATTCTCTGGATTCACGATCTGTCGCAACAGGATCCGTTCTTCATCCTGCCGGTGCTGATGGCCGTCTCGATGTTCCTGCAGACCAAGCTGAACCCGACGCCGCCGGACCCGGTTCAAGCCAAGATGATGATGTTCATGCCGATCGCGTTCTCGGTCATGTTCTTCTTCTTCCCGGCCGGTCTGGTGCTGTACTACGTGGTGAACAACGTGCTGTCGATCGCCCAGCAGTACTACATCACGCGGATGATGGGTCAGTCGAAGGCGAAAGCGGCCTGATTGATGTCTTGCCTGCGGCGGGCGGCGGTAGCGCCCGCTGGTTGAGAGGCAGAAGCTGAAGCTAGCCGTAAAAAAGCCGCCCGGTTTGCACCGGGCGGTTTTTTTTATGCCTCGGCGGATGGTCCCTTATCTTTCGATGCCGATGCGTCTTCAGGCGCGGCGTCGCTTTCCTGTTGCGTGCCGCCGTCAAATTCAGTGATCAGTTCTTCCACCAGATTGCGCTGGCGCGGCGACAAACCCGCGAACCGGTTCGCCATCTGCGTCACCATCTCGACCGTTTCCGGCGTAAGTGGATACTTTTCGCCGCGGGCAAGCGGTTTTGCCTTGCCGGATGGCGCTGGCCCGTAATGCAGCCAGTGAACGTCCTTTTGCAACCAGGCGGCTAAAACCTGCAACTTGTCGCGCTTTGGTATCGTCGTACCCGCGAGCCATTTGTGCGCGGTTTGTGGTGAGACTGCAGGGCCACTGCTATAAAGCAGATTGAATTCCCTAGCTAAATCGGTCCCGCCCTTAATGTCTTTGGGGAGTGAGTCTTTCAGCCGTTTGGCGAAAGCTGCTTTTTCTTTGGAGGTCGGCATGGGCCCGATTGTGCAATTCGACGCATAATCAGTGGACAACCAATTGGGCTACTTTATAGCGTAAATAAGCTATTTTTAGCCTGAAATAGCCGCCAAATACCGTGTTTCACGATTTTTCAAAATCCTGTCTTTTCCTTGTGGGGTGTGCGTTTTAGCGACTCTGGCGCGTCGATTAGTCGCAAGTGAATCTTAGGCTATCTTAGCTTGCGCGAGATAAATCTCTATTTGTCTTATGAAAACTGGCCCGCGCTAGGAATGACTTGGGTCCAGAACCGACAGTGCCCGCGTTACAATGCCTCGCGCCCGCTCCCTGCGCATTCAATCCCTTCTGATAGTTTCATTCCCATGCTCGCCACCGATTCCGATCCGATCGTCGCCATTGCCACTGCACCCGGCCGAGGCGGAATCGGGGTCGTGCGAATTTCGTTCGGCCGAGCTGGGGAAGCTGCCGCGCAGCCGTTGATGCAAGCGCTCACCGGCCAGGCACTGGCGCCGCGTCACGCGAGTTATGTGCCCTTCCTCGACGAGGCCGGCAACGCGCTCGACCGCGGCATCGCGCTGTACTTTCCCGCGCCGCACTCCTACACCGGTGAGCACGTGCTCGAATTGCAAGGCCACGGCGGTCCGGTCGTGCTGCAACTGGTGCTGCAACGTTGCATCGAGGCCGGCCGTGCGTTCGGTTTGCGTCTGGCTGAGCCGGGCGAATTCACGCGGCGCGCGTTTCTCAACGACAAGCTGGATCTGGCGCAAGCGGAAGCCGTCGCCGATCTGATCGAGGCCAGCACCGAGGCCGCGGCACGCTCGGCGGGCCGCTCGCTCGACGGCGCGTTTTCGCGCGACATCCATGCGCTGGTCGAAGAAGTCATCACGCTGCGGATGCTGGTGGAAGCGACGCTCGATTTTCCGGAAGAGGAAATCGACTTTCTCGAAGCCGCCGACGCCCGCGGCAAGCTCGCGCGAATCCGCGAGCGCCTGGCGCACGTGCTGAGCGAAGCACGTCAAGGTGCGTTGTTGCGCGAGGGTTTGTCGGTGGTGCTGGCGGGACAGCCGAACGTCGGCAAGTCGTCGTTGCTAAACGCGCTGGCCGGCGCGGAGTTGGCCATCGTGACGCCGATCGCCGGCACGACGCGCGACAAGGTCGCGCAGACGATCCAGATCGAAGGCATTCCGCTGCATGTGATCGACACAGCTGGCCTGCGCGATACCGAAGACGAGGTGGAAAAGATCGGCATAGCGCGCACGTGGAACGAGATTGAGCGCGCGGACGTCGTCCTGCATCTGCTGGATGCACGAACTGGCATGAACGTCGAAGACGAAACGATCGCGGCGCGTTTCCCGAGCGGTGTACCGGTGGTGCGCGTGCTGAACAAGACGGACTTGACCGAGCTCGCGCCGACCGTGACCCCGCTGGACGCCGATCTCGATCTCAGCGAAGTACGGCTGTCGGCTAAACAAGGCGATGGCGTCGCGTTGCTGCGCGAGGAATTGCTGCGCATCGCCGGCTGGCAGGCCGGCGCGGAAAGCGTGTACCTCGCGCGCGAACGGCATCTGATTGCGCTGCGCGCGGCTGAGGAGCATCTGGCGACGGCTGCCGCGCACGCCGATCAGAACGCTCAAGCCTTGGATCTGTTCGCCGAAGAACTGCGGCTAGCGCAGGATCAGCTGAATTCCATCACCGGCGAATTCAGTTCGGATGATCTGCTCGGAGTGATTTTCAGCCGGTTTTGTATCGGAAAATAATCTACTGCCAGGTGACAACCGATTTTCACAAGCGCACCGTCAAACGTTATCGCCCGCCGAGAAGGCGAAGACTGTCCCTGAGCGGTCGAGCCACCGCGCCCAACACCATTTCGGTAAAGTCACCAAAATGGTCGACCTGCTGACGCGCAGCAACGCGTGGCATCAGCGGCTACCCCTGCTTCACGTCTGCATAATGTGCACTGAAGACAATTTGTAGACCAAAATCCACCCATTTTTTTGGTACACAAGCGACGGCCGATCTACAATCACCGCTGTCCCATGTATCAAACGCCCGTCATGCCAAAACTAGCCGCCCCTCTCACCGAAACGCAGATCCGCGCGCTTGAACCCCGCGCGACGCGATATTGCGTCGCAGACGGCAACGGCCTCGTCATCGAAGTAATGACCACAGGCACCAAGGTCTGGCGCTTCCGCTACTCACTGAACGGCAAGCGTCAGCCGCTCGTCACGATTGGCGACTACCGGATGATTTCGCTACGCGTCGCGCGCGCCAAGGCGCAGAAATACGCAGAGATGGTTGCAGGCGGCGTCTCGCCGGTAGCCACGGCACGCCGCGACCGCGGTGTAGAGAGCAAGGCCGAGGTGCTGCGCGAAGCAGCGGAGCTCTACCTCGCGACGGAGATGGCCGGCAAATCGGCGGAGTATCAGCGCACCACGCGGCGCGCGCTCGAAAAGGACGTTCTCCCCGCCATCGGCGCCAAGCCGATCAAGGCCGTAACGGCCGACGACATCCGCGCGATATGCGATCAGATCAAAAGCCGTGGCTCGCCCAAAATGGCGCTGCACACGCGCAACGCGGTCAAGCGGCTCTATGAGTACCTGATTGCCCGGCAGCTGGCCACGGACAATCCGGCGGCGCTCATCCCGGCCCGCTTCATCGCGACGCCGGACAGCCGCACCCGCGTACTCGCTCCAGACGAAATGGGCGCCATGCTCCGCGCGATCTACGCCTCGAACATTCGACGTCCGCTGAAATTGGCTTTGCACCTGCTCGTGCTGACGATGGTGCGGAAATCGGACATCGTCGAGGCAGCCTGGTCCGAGTTCAACCTCGACGCAGCGCGATGGAAGATCCCCGCCGCGCGGATGAACAAGGACCGCGAGCATGTGGTGCATCTCCCGCATCAGGCGGTCGCCCTGCTTCGCGAGCTTCAGGACACGAAGACCAGCCGAAATTTCGTATTCCCAAGCGTCAGGGGCGACGATCGGCCGATCGCTAAAAGCACGCTCAACCAGGCCGTCAAATCGCTCGGACTCGACGTGGAGCATTTCGTCTTACATGACTTCCGGCGCACCGCCGCGACCCACTTACGCGAGATGGGGCAACCTTCGGATGCGATCGAAAATGCGCTGGCACATGCCGTCAAGGACGCCTCGGGCGGGGGCCACCACGCTGGGCATGCCGCAGAGCAGCGTCGGACCTTGCAACTGTGGGCGGATTTTGTCGACGCTCAAATCGAGCGCGCGGCACGCAAACCCGCGGTCGCGTTCTGAAGGTTCGCGAGGCTCGCCGCCAGATTCGTGCAGATGATCCAGCACGCCTTGGCCGACGAGCGTAATCGGCTATGCGCGGCAGGTCCGGCGAGTCCTATGCGCGTTCCAGCAGTCCATTTCACCATAGGCCGACGGCGTGCTTGATGGTACACAGACAAACAAACACAACCTGCAAAGACCTGTATTTAAAATAAAAACATCTTCTTCACTGGGTTCTCGGCGAGCGCGCTCCGCCTTCCAGCCCGCCCAATCACGTCAATCCCACCTCACCGCCAGCCAACCCCTCACAGCGTCCTTCTTTCCCGCTGTTCATCGCCTAAACTAAAGCGTGGATGAAAGCCGAGACGGAGGCTCCATGTCTGAATCTTTAGTAGCCTATTTGCTGGGACCGGCGGTGATGCTGCTGGTCGGCGCGGTGATCTGGGCGGCGTCCCACTACCACGCCAAAACGAAGCCGGAGCGCCTCGAACGCTGGCTCGACACGCACTATGCGGAGTGGCTGCATCACAAGCACTGAGCGCGGATACCCAACAAGAAAGGCCGTCGCACCACGCGACGGCCTTTTTCTCTGGTGCGCGCGAGCGCGAGCGTCGCGAAACGACGCGTGCTAATACATGGCGTTACCAGCCCGGTTGCGGTTGCGGCTGCTGCGGATACCCGTACTGTGCGGGCGGCGGCGCACCGCACGCGACGTACGCACGCTGGTACTGGTCATAGCAGTATCCCGGCGGCGGCCCGGCATACACAGGCGCCGGCTGATAGACCGGCTGCGCATACACTGGCTGCTGATAAGCCACCACCGGCGCCGGATTCAATGCGGACGTCACCACGGCGCCCAGCACGGCACCGCCGATCAGCGCACCGACCACATCGCCGCCATTCCCATGAGCCGAAGCTTGCCCCGCTACGCTCAGGCTCCCCACCATCAACAACGCCACCGCAATCTTTTTCATGTTTCGCTCCCGCCGTTCAGGCATGGAGCAGATTGTGTGGGGTACTTGCAGAAATAGATGCTGCAGTTGGTAACTGGCGATTACCGATGTAACGCCGCGCAGGCGTCCTTGCTTACCAATTTCCGCCAGAAAAAACAGTGAGCCTTAGGCCAGCACCCGCCGACACCTCAAAATGCCACCTCGCCCTTCCGCACCGCCATCCATTCCCACGATCAATGTAAAATCCGCCGCATGACCCGTCGGACAAATCCGACGACCCTCAAAGCTTTCCGATCGTTCGACCCCGAGACCGCCAGTCGACATCGGGCGTCGAGTCCAAGCTAAAAAAGTTAAGGGGCGTGCGCGTGAAACAATGGACCATCCGGAAACGGATTCTGTGCAGCTTCGGGATCGTGCTGATCGTGATGCTGGCAATGGCAATCGTCACTTTCGAGCAACTCGGCGGCATCGACCGCGACGCGAAGAGTCAGCAGGACGATTCGATGCCCGGCCTCTACTACGCGACCGCGATGCGCGCGGCCTGGTTCGAGAACTACACCGTCACGCAGCGTCTCATTTACGTCGATACGGACCCCGACGCCGTCAAGCGCGACACAGCCCGTTTGCAAGAGACCGAGCAGACCCTTCAGAAGCTCCTCGGCGATTACGGCGCGACCATCTATAGCGAAAGCGATCGTGAGTTCTTCAATGACTTCCGCCAGCAACACGCGCAGTACCTGCCGATCCAGGCCTCCCTGTTGAACGTCTTGCCGAGTTCGAAAGAGAACGCCGCGCACATCTTCAACTCGCAACTCACGTCGATCTGGGAAGCGGGCCGTCTGTCGGTGCGCAAATTGGTCGAAAACAACAAGGCCGACGCCGACAAGGCCGCCGAAAACATCCGCAGCTCGGTCGGGACGACCCGTGTCGTATTGCTCGTGATGCTGCTGATCGCCGCCATGGTCGCCGCGCTGGCCGGTTACTGGCTGTTGCGCGCGGTCACCACGCCGATGGCCAAGGTGCTGAAAGTCGTCGACGTCATGCGCACGGGCGATCTCACGCAACGTCTGCACCTGAACCGCGCGGACGAAATCGGCGCGCTCGAAGCGGGCTTCAACCGCATGACTGACGAGATCACCGCACTGGTCGGCCAGGCGCAAAAGTCTGCAGTCCAGGTCACGACGTCGGTGACGGAAATCGCCGCGACCTCGCGTGAACAGCAAGCCACCGCGAACGAAACCGCGGCGACCACCACCGAGATCGGCGCCACGTCGCGTGAAATCTTCGCGACCTCGCGCGACCTGCTGCGCACCATGAACGAGGTTTCCGAAGTGGCCGGCCAGTCGGCGGCACTCGCGGGCACGGGGCACGCGGGTCTCGCGCGCATGGAAGACACCATGCGCCTCGTGATGGAAGCGGCCGGCTCGGTCAACGCGAAGCTCGCGATCCTCAACGAGAAGGCCAGCAACATCAATCAGGTCGTCGCCACCATCACCAAGGTCGCGGATCAGACCAATCTGCTCTCGCTGAACGCGGCGATCGAAGCAGAAAAAGCCGGCGAATACGGCCGCGGCTTCGCGGTCGTGGCGACCGAGATTCGCCGCCTCGCGGATCAAACCGCCGTGGCGACCTACGACATCGAACAGATGGTCAAGGAAATCCAGTCTGCGGTTGCCGCGGGCGTGATGGGCATGGACAAGTTCTCCGAAGAAGTGCGGCGCGGCATGCTCGACGTGCAGAACGTGGGCGGCCATCTCACGCAGATCATTCAGCAGGTGCAGGCGCTCGCGCCGCGCTTCTCGATGGTCAACGAGGGCATGCAGACCCAAGCCACCGGCGCCGAGCAGATTACCCAGGCGCTGACGCAGCTCTCGGAGGCCGCGCAACAGACGGCGGAATCGCTGCGCCAGTCGACCCAGGCGATCGACGATCTGACGCACGTCGCCAATAGCTTGCGCACTGGCGTATCGCGCTTCAAGGTGGTGGCCTGACGCGTCGCGGCTGGCTCATTGAATCACGCTCGCCGCCCCACACACCTTCCCACAGCCCAAGCCCACGCCGATGCTCTTCATCCTCTTCACGCTCGATAGCGAACGCTACGTGATCGACGCGACGCAGGTGGAGCGTGTGATGTCGCTCACGCCGCAGTCGCCGCCGAAGACGATCCCCGGCGCGCCGTCGTGGGTCGCGGGCGTGCTGGATCACGAAGGCACGCCGCTGCCGGTGATCGATTTGCCGGCGCTCGCGCTCGGCCGCCCGGCGGCGCAGCTGATGTCGACGCGTGTGGTGCTGGTGCGCTATCCGTATGCGGGCACGGTGCGCTTGCTCGCGCTCCTGCTTGAAGGCGCCACGCGCACCATCCGCCTCGCCGCCGACACGTTTCATGACGCCGGCATCGACCTGCCGCACGCGCGCTATCTGGGCCCGGTCGCGAGCGAAGCAGGCGGTCTGGTGCAATGGATTCGCGTCGAGCATCTGCTGCCCGACGACGTCAAAGCCCTGCTGTTTCCCGAGGCGCACACATGAACGCGCATCACGACAACGCGCCGCTTTATCGACGCTTCACCGATCTGCTGTATCGAACCATCGGGCTCGATGCAGCATCGCTCGGTCATAGCGCGATCGAGCGCGCGGTCGATCAGCGCGCCGCCGCCTGGTACGCGGACGGTCACGCCGGCGCCACGCTCGCCGACTACTGGGAAGCTGCGCACGCGTCGCCCGCCATGGTGCAGGCGCTGGTGGAAACGGTGGTGGTGCCGGAGACCTGGTTCTATCGCGACGCCGACGCGTTCAAAGCGCTTGCGCGTCTCGCGCACGAACGCCTCGGCGAGCGCGGCACCGCGCTGCCGCTGCGGATTCTGAGCTTGCCCTGCTCGACCGGCGAAGAACCGTACACGATCGCGATGACGCTGCTCGACGCCGGCATCGACGCCGCGCACATGCGCATCGACGCGATGGATATCAGCGAGCGTTCGCTGGCCGTCGCGCAGCGCGCCGTGTACGGCCGCAACTCGTTTCGCGGCAATGCGTTTCCATTCCGTGACGCGCACTTCACGCGCACCGAAGACGGCTGGCGTCTCGCGCCGCGCGTCGTCGACGCGGTGCGGTTCTCGCGCGCTAACCTGATGCAACTCGATGCGACGGCGCTCGGCGTCTACGACTTCGTGTTCTGCCGCAACGTGCTGATTTACTTCGACCGCGCAGCACAGCAGACGGCCTTGCATGCGCTCAACAGCGTGTTGGCAGAAAACGGCACGCTGTTCGTCGGTCCCGCGGAAACCGGGCTGTTGATGCGTCACGGCATGCAGTCGGCGAAGATTCCTTTGGCGTTCGCGTTCCGCCGCGCGGCGACGGGTGAAGCGCAGTCCAACGGCTGGCACACCGCGCCGCTCGCCACGGCCGCCGCGCTCGCGATGACCCATTCGGCAGTGCCCGCGCTCGCGCCGCTGCAAGTGTTCTCGGCGGAGCCTTTCGCGTGGCCCGATCCGGTTGCGCGTAACTCGTTCGGCGGCGTCTCAACGCAATCGCCACAGAACGGAATTTCGCCGCCCATGCCGTTGGAAGGTATTTCGCAACGCTTGCCGTTGGATGGAGCTTCGCAACACACGTCATTGAACGACATTTCGCGGCGCACACCGCCAAAGGACACTTCACAGCACCCGCCCGCGAACGGTATTTCACGGCGCACGCCTCTGAACGACATTTCGCAACACTCACTGCAGGCGTCCAAAGCCGCATCGCAGTCGCACGAATTCATGTCACCGCCCATCACCTCGCCGGCCAACGCCGCACGCGACACGCTGCAAGCCGCGCACGCATTAGCCGACGCAGGCCGTCTGACGGAAGCCGCGAATGCGATCAACGTTTATCTGGAACAGCACGCACCGCACGCCGACGCCTTCTACCTGCTTGGCGTACTGGCGGACGCCAGCGGCGATACGAACCTCGCACGCGGCCACTATCGCAAGGCGCTCTACCTCGACCCGCGGCACACTGAAGCGCTCGCGCATCTGGCAACACTGCTCGAACTCGAAGGCGATCGCAACGGCGCGCGTCTGTTAATGGAACGCGCGTCGCGCGCACAGGGAGCGCAACGTGGTTGAGGACCGCACAGTGACCTTCGACGACTGCTGGAACCGCATCGGCGTGCGCGGCGATTCGTCGTGCGAGCGGCTGGTCGAATACGTGCGCTGTCTGAATTGCCCCGTGTTCGAAGCGGCCGCGGCCGAATTGCTGGAGCGTCCGATTCCGCTCGTGGATCTCTCGCAGCATGACGCCCGCACGCCGGCGCAACAGCAACGACACGATGTACAAGGTGCGAGCGAATCGTTCCTTATCTTCCGTATCGGCGGCGAATGGCTCGCGCTGCCCACGCCGATCTTCAAGCGCATCGTGCAGACGCGGCCGATTCATACGTTGCCGCATCGGCAACATCGCGCGGTGCTGGGCGTGGTGAATGTGCAGGGTGACTTGCTGGTGTGTCTGTCGCTCGCGCATCTGCTGGGTTTCGAAGCTGACACCGCCGGCGACGATACAGCGCGTCACGATCTGCCACGTTTGCTGGTGGTCTCGCGCGCCGAAGAGCACGCGGTGTTTCCAGTCGATCAGGTCGACGGCGTGCATCGGATCGCGGTCTCCAGCTTTTGCCCACCGCCCGCGACGCTCTCGCACGCGGCCGCTGCTCACACACGCGCCATTGCCCCGTGGCGCGGCATGACGGTCGGCCTGCTCGACGCCGATGCCTTGTTCGATACCTTGAACCGGAGTCTCGGATGACGGACGACCCGCGCCGCCCGTCGCTGATCGATCTCTTCCGCGAGGAAGCGCGAACCCAGGCACGTGTGCTCAACGACGGCCTGCTCGCTCTCGACCGCGCGCCACGCGATGCGGCGGCGCTCGAGGCCTGCATGCGCGCGGCGCATTCGCTGAAGGGCGCGGCGCGTATCGTCGGCGTGCCGGTCGGTGTCGAACTCGCGCACGCGATGGAAGATTGCTTCGTCGCGGCGCAGGAAGGGCGCGCGATGCTCGATGCTGCGTGGATCGATGAGTTGCTGCGCGGTGTCGATATCGTTGCGCGCATCGGCAATGACGAGGACGAGTCGGCGCGTGATGCCGTGAGCGCGTGCGTGGCGTCGTTGCAGGCGCGTATGACGGGTGTCGTGCCGCATGGCGCTGCGATGCGGCGGGATGCTGTGCAGCCGGCTGCTTATGTTCCTGCCACGGGTCCTGCCGCGACTCGTGCTCGCGTCGCCGGCGCTGCACCTGCATCTGCACCTGCACCTGCACCCGGCGTAGCCACCGGACCGCAAATCGCATCGGCCGGCGCTGGACACGACGCCGACGCCGCATTCAATCTGCTAGCCAACGCGCTGCGCGCAGAAGCGTCCCCCGCCTCAGCCACACCGGCGAGCAGGGTTGCAAGCGCCTCCGAGTCCACCTCAAACGAAGCAAGCCCCCCAGCAACAGACCCCGGCCGCATGCTGCGCGTACGCGCCGACAACCTCGACCGGCTGCTCTCCCTATCCGGTGAATCGCTGGTCGAATCGCGCTGGCTCAAACCCTTCGCGCAATCCATGCTGCGCGTCAAACGCGTCCAACGTGACGGCTCGCGCGCGCTGGATCAGTTGCACGAAACGCTCGCCGACCTGAGACTCGACCCGCGCGCGCACGCCGCGCTCGAAGAATTGCGCCGCCTCACCGCGGAATCGCAACATCTGCTGGCCGAGCGTCTCGCCGATCTGGAGAGCTTCGACCGCCGCTCGACACATCTGTCGCAGCAGCTTTACGACGCCGCACTGCAATGCCGGATGCGCCCCTTCGGCGACGGCACCAGCGGTCTTGCGCGCATGGTGCGCGACGTCGCGCGTTCGCTCGGCAAGAAGGTGCGCTGGCAACTGGTCGGCGAATCGACTCAGGTCGACCGCGACATCCTCGATCTGCTCGAAGCGCCGCTCGGCCACCTGCTGCGCAATGCGATCGACCACGGCATCGAAGCGCCCGCGCACCGTCTCGCGCTCGGCAAGTCCGAAGAGGGCACGCTCACGCTCGACGCGCGTCACACCGCCGGCGCGCTGGTCATCACCGTCATCGACGACGGCGCGGGTATCGACCTCGACCGGCTACGCACCTCGATTGTCCGCAAAAAGCTGGCGAGCGCCGAAACGGCCGCTCGCCTGTCCGAAATCGAACTGCTCGAATTCCTGTTCCTGCCCGGCTTCTCGTTGCGCGACCAGGTCACCGAGGTCTCCGGCCGTGGCGTCGGACTCGACGCGGTGCACGACGTCGTCAAGCGTGTGCGAGGCACGGTGCGCATCACGCATGAACCCGGCGTCGGCACGCGCGTGCAGTTGCAACTGCCGCTCACGCTCTCGGTGATCCGCAGCCTGCTCGTCGAAGTCGCGTGCGAGCCGTACGCCGTGCCGCTCGCGCATGTGAACCGCACGCTGCACGTGCGCCGCGCGGAGATCGAACTGCTCGAAGGCCATCAGCACATTGCCTTCGACGGCCGCCGCATCGGCGTCGTCACCGCGCATCAGATTCTCGACACCGCGCCGCCCGCCAACGAAGCCGATACCGTCAGCCTGATCGTGATCGGCGACGGCGCACAAACCTTCGGCGTGGTGGTCGATCGCTTTCTCGGCGAACGGATGCTGGTGGTGCACCCGCTCGACCCGCGCCTCGGCAAGATCAGGAACATCACAGCCGGCGCGTTGATGGAAAACGGCGACCCGGTGCTGATTGCGGACGTCGACGACTGGCTGCGCTCGGTCGAAAAGCTCGTCGCTGGCGGCGATCTGCAGCACACGCAGCTCGGCGCCGCGCTCACGGCACAGCGCGCGACACGGCGCGTGCTGGTGGTCGACGATTCGCTCACCGTGCGCGAACTCGAACGCAAGCTGCTGGCGACGCGCGGCTACGACGTGACGATCGCCGTCGACGGCATGGACGGCTGGAACGCGGTGCGCGGCGAGCGCTTCGACCTCGTGATCACCGACATCGATATGCCGCGCATGGACGGCATCGAACTCGTCACGCTCATCAAGCGCGATCCGCAACTGCAGTCGCTGCCGGTGATGATCGTCTCGTACAAGGATCGTGAAGAAGACCGCCGCGCCGGCCTGAACGCGGGCGCGGATTATTATCTGGCGAAAGGCAGTTTCCACGACGAAGCATTGCTCGATGCAGTGCGTGATCTGATCGGCGAAGCTTACGGTTAAACCTACGGGCAAAACGAATGAAAATCGGAATCGCCAACGACCTGCCGCTCGCCGTCGAGGCGCTGCGCCGCGCGCTTGCCGCGCGCCAGGACTACGAGGTGCTGTGGGTTGCGCAGGACGGCCAGCAGGCGGTCGATTTCTGCGCCGCGCAGCGGCCCGACATCGTGCTGATGGATCTCGTGATGCCGAACGTCGACGGGATCGAGGCCACCCGCCGCATCATGGCGAAGGCGCCGTGCGCGATCCTGATCGTGACCGTCGACGTGGGCGCGAACGCGTGGCGCGTCTACGAAGCGATGGGCGCGGGCGCGCTCGATGCGGTGGATACGCCCTCGCTGAGCGGTCCGGACGCGCACAAAAGCATCGCCACTCTGATCGCGAAGATCGACCACGTCGCCGCGCTGGTCAAGGAGCGTAATGTGTCGGGCTACGCGGCGGCTGCAGGACCGGCCAGCGTGACAAACCGCGACACGCCGCTGGTTGCGATCGGCGCTTCGGCGGGCGGGCCGGCGGCGCTCGCCACGTTGCTCGCAGGCTTGCCGAAGGATTTCGCGGCGGCCATCGTGATCGTCCAGCACGTCGACGCGGCATTCGCCGCCGGCATGGCCGACTGGCTGAACCAGCAGTCGGCGCTGCCCGTGCGGATCGCCATCGAAGGTGATCGGCCGCAAGCGGGCGTCGCGCTGCTGGCCGCCACGGACGACCATCTGCACCTGAAGCTGCCCAACGTGCTCGGCTACACGAGCGTGCCGGCCGAAACGCCCTACCGGCCTTCCGTCGACGTGTTTTTTCAGAGTGTCGTGGCACGCTGGCCGGCACGGGCGATCGGCGTGCTGCTGACCGGTATGGGCCGCGACGGTGCGATCGGCCTCAAGGCGATGCGCACCAAGGGCTATCAGACGATCGCTCAGGACGAGGCAACCAGCGCCGTGTACGGCATGCCGAAGGCGGCAGCGGCGCTCGATGCCGCCGCCGCGATCCTGCCGCTGCCCCGGATTGCCGCCGCGCTCGCCAGCGCCGTGGGTATATCCGTGGGCACACGTTAGCGTCCGGCAGGCGCACACTACCCGCACGTCGATCGCACATTAGCTCGCTACGATTCACTGAAATTTATTCTGGCTGACCAACATGGACACTTCCAAACCGCAACAGAACGCCAGCGCGCCGGATCTCGCCACACGCGACGCGAACGCGCAGACGTACGCGGAGGACGCGCCTAATAGCGCCATCGACGACGCGTTGGCGCGCATCCTCGGCAACCCGCCCGCGGCTGAGTGCCCGATCATGGTGCTGCTGGTCGACGATCAGGCGATCATCGCCGAGGCGATCCGTCAGGCGCTCGCCGATGAACCGAGCGTCGATTTCCATTACTGCGCGTCGCCCGAAGAAGCGGTGCACTGCGCGGCGGAAACCCGGGCCACGGTGATCCTGCAAGACCTCGTGATGCCCGGCACCGACGGCCTCACGCTCGTGCGGCAATACCGGCAGAATCCGGCGACGCGCGATATTCCGATCATCGTGCTGTCCACCAAGGAAGAGCCGCTGGTGAAGAGCGCGGCCTTCGCTGCGGGCGCGAACGACTATCTGGTGAAGCTGCCGGACCGCATCGAGTTGATCGCGCGGATTCGCTATCACTCACGCTCGTATCTGAATCTGCTGCAGCGTGACGAGGCTTATCGGGCGCTGCGTCAATCGCAACAGCAGTTGCTCGCCACCAATCTGGAATTGCAGCGGCTCACGCATTCGGACGGCTTGACGGGCTTGTCGAACCGCCGCTATCTCGATCAGTACCTCGCCGCTGAATGGCGTCGCGGGACGCGCGACAAGACCGGCCTCGGCTTCCTGATGATCGACGTGGATAACTTCAAGGCCTACAACGACACCTATGGGCACGTCGCCGGCGACGAAGTGCTCAAACAGGTCGCGCACACCGTCGAGTCGTGCCTGGGACGTTCGTCCGATCTCGCGGCGCGGTTTGGCGGTGAAGAGTTCGCGGTGGTGTTGCCGGGGGCGTCGTCGGGTGGCTTGCGCTTGCTGGCTGAAAAAATCCGCATTGCTATCGAGGCACTCGACATCCCGCATGCAGGCTCTGCGAGCGGTGTCGTGACGATCAGCATCGGTGCGGCGATGATCGTGCCGTCCGGCGCGGAGCCGGTGACGACACTGATCGAAGCCGCCGACGTCGGGCTGTATCGGGCGAAGCGGGATGGGAAGAATCAGGTGGCGGTGAGCGGCTGATTTTTTGCGCTGCGATTTGAGCGCTGCTAAGTGGCAACGCGCCTCGGCATGTCGCCGGGGCGCGTTTTTAATGGAAACGGCGCGGGTTCATTAGCCGTACTGCATCAGCATTGCCACGACGCAGCACCTGCTGGCGCATCGCCGCGATACTTGCTGCGTGCTTTTGCGAGCAGGCTTGCATCAATAGCGCTCTCGTCCGCCAGCGCCTTCAACGCCGCGATCACAATCGCTTTGCGATCCACTTCGAAGAACTCGCGCAACGCCTGGCGTGTGTCGCTGCGGCCGAAGCCATCGGTACCGAGCGTCACGTAGCGGCGCGGCATGTAGGCGCGGATCAGTTCCGGCACTGCGCGGACGTAGTCGGTCGCGGCGATGATTGGGCCTTGCGAGGCTTCGAGCGCTTTCGTCACGTACGGCGCATCTGTCGCCTCGCCAAGACGCGCGTTTCTCTCCGACGTCATCCCATCGCGCTGCAATTCGGTGAAGCTCGTCACGCTCCATACGGCGGCGTCGATCTGCCATTCATCCTTGAGCAGTTGCTGCGCCGCGATGACTTCGCCAAGGATCGCGCCTGCGCCGAGCAACTGTACTTGCGCTGAAGTTGCCTTGCGTCCGTGCCTCGTTGAGGTTGCTTCCTGCGTTTGCGTAGTCAACGTTGGCGCCTGCGTTTGCGTCGCCGAGGCAGCACCCTGCACTTGCGTGGCGAGCGGATAAATACCCTTAAGAATGCCCTCACGCAGCGTCTGCAAATCACCCCCCGGCACCGAAGGCTGCGCGTAGTTCTCGTTCATCACCGTCACGTAATAGAACACGTCGCGCTGTTGTTCGACCATCTCGCGCATGCCCTCGTCGACGATCGCGGCAAGCTCATAAGCGAACGCCGGATCGTACGCACGGCAGTTCGGAATCGTCGATGCCGCCAGATGGCTCGTGCCGTCCTGATGCTGCAACCCTTCGCCGCCGAGCGTCGTCTTGCCCGAGGTCGCGCCGATCAGGAAACCTCTCGCGCGTTGATCCGCTGCTGCCCAGATCAGATCGCCGATGCGCTGAAAGCCGAACATCGAGTAGTAAATGTAGAACGGCAGCATCGGCAGGTTATGCACGCTGTACGAAGTCGCCGCCGCGATCCACGACGACACCGCGCCCGCCTCCGAAATGCCCTCTTCGAGAATCTGCCCTTTGGTGTCCTCGCGGTAGTACAGCATCGAACCCAGATCTTCCGGCTCATACAACTGCCCAAGCGGCGAATAGATGCCGACCTGGCGGAACATGTTCGCCATGCCGAAGGTGCGGGCTTCATCGGCGACGATCGGCACCACGCGCGGGCCGACTTCGCGGTCCTTGAGCAGCGCGGTCAGCATGCGGACCAGCGCCATCGTCGTGGACATCTCGCGGCCGTTCGAATCCAGTGCGAATTGCCCCCAGGAAGACATCGGCGGGACGATCAGCCCCGTCGATGCAACTCTCCGCCTTCTGGGCAGATAGCCTCCCAAGGCAGCCCGGCGCGCATGCAGGTATTGCATCTCCGGGCTGTCGTCCGCGGGTTTGTAAAACTTCACCTGTTCGACGTCCTCATCCGTCAGCGGCAAACGGAAGCGGTCGCGAAACGCCTTCAGATCGTCGAAGCCGAGTTTCTTCTGCTGATGCGTGGTCATACGGCCCTGACCTGTCGTACCCATGCCGAAGCCCTTCATCGTCTTCGCGAGAATCACCGCCGGCTGGCCGCGATGCGCGAGCGCCTTCGCATACGCCGCGTGCAGCTTGCGCACGTCGTGGCCGCCGCGGCGCAGGCGGTCGATGTCGTCGTCGCTCAATTGCGCGGCGAGCGCGGCAAGCTCCGGGTTCTGGCCGAAGAAACGCTCGCGGTTGTACGCGCCGTCGTTGGCCGAGAAAGTCTGGAACTGGCCGTCGACGGTGTGTGCGAACGCTCGCAGCAACGCGCCGGTGCGGTCCCGCGAGAACAGCGCGTCCCAGTCCGAGCCCCACACCACCTTGATCACGTTCCAGCCGGCGCCGATGAAATGCGCTTCGAGTTCGTCGATGATCCGGCCGTTGCTGCGCACCGGACCATCCAGGCGCTGCAGATTGCAGTTGATCACGAACACGAGGTTATCGAGCCCTTCGCGCGCCGCGAGCGACAGCGCGCCGGTCGATTCCGGCTCGTCCATCTCGCCGTCGCCGAAGAAACCCCACACTTTGCGGCCATCGGTCTGCGCGAGGCCGCGGTTGGCGAGGTAGCGCATGAAGCGCGCTTGATAAATCGCGTTGATCGGGCCGATGCCCATCGAGCCGGTCGGGAACTGCCAGAAGTCCGGCATCAGCCAAGGGTGTGGATACGAGCACAGCCCGGGGCCACCGATCTCGCGACGATAGTGCTGCAGATTTTCCTCGGAGAGAAAGCCTTCGAGATAAGCCCGCGCATACACACCCGGCGACGAATGCGGCTGGAAGTACACGAGATCGCCCGTGCCCTCCTCGCCGCTCGGTGCCGCAGCGCGGAAGAAATGATTGAAGCCGACCTCGAACAGATCCGCCGCCGACGCATAACTCGCGATATGGCCGCCGAGTTCGCCGTAAGCCTGGTTTGCACGCACCACCATCGCGAGCGCATTCCAGCGCAGCGCGCCGGCAAGGCGCTCTTCGAGCTCGAGATTGCCGGGGTAGCGCGGCTGTTGCTCGAGCGGGATCGTGTTCTGGTACGGCGTGACGTTGGTCCGCGCCGATTCGACGCCCAGCGACAGCGCATGCCCCGCGAGCTTGTCGAACAGGAACTGCGCGCGATCCCGGCCGACATGCGCGACGACTGCATCGAGCGCTTCCAGCCATTCGGCGGTTTCCTGCGGGTCGGTATCTTCACGCTCCGCACGTTCAGCGCGCTGGAGATCCAAAGACCGCAACTGCTCGTTACCACTGGACAAATCCGTCATGGCGCCACTCCCGTATCCACACATCCGGCTCAAGATCGAGTGAGTCAATGGTACCCACGTGGTCACAAAATTAGCCTCTCATTTGCTTGCCACCGCGCGCTCCGATAGGCTATTTATTCCGGATTTCGCACCTGCCACGGAATATTTCATCTATGACCACGCCGCCCAGACGACTCGACCGCATCGACATCGGCATCCTGAGCCAGTTGCAGCAGAACGCGCGCATCACCAATGCGGATCTCGCCCGCTCGGTGAATCTGTCGCCCACGCCTTGCTTCAATCGCGTGCGTGCGCTCGAAAAGCTGGGTCTGTTCAAGCAGCAGGTCACATTGCTGAACCCGGAACCGCTCGGGCTGCGCATCAATGTGTTCATTCAGGTGAGTCTGGAAAAGCAGGTAGAAGACGCGCTGCTACGTTTCGAGCAGGCGATTTCGGAGCGCCCCGAGGTGATGGAGTGTTATCTGATGACGGGCGACGCCGACTATCTGTTGCGGGTAGTGATGCCGGATATGCAGACGCTGGAGCGCTTCATCGTCGACCATCTGACGAAGATTCCGGGCATTTCCAACATTCGTTCGAGCTTTGCGCTCAAGCAGGTGCGCTACAAGACGGCGTTGCCGCTGCCGTCGTCGGGACTGACGCTGGTCGATCCCGACGACGTGGCGACGGATTGGCGGTGAGCGTCCCGCGCGCCGCACTATGCCTCTGACCCACACGTATAGCGCGCAATGGACAACTTATGCGACGGGTGCTGCCACGCGGCGTTGAAGCGCGCCCAATCAGCCGCGTCAGACGCACTAAGCCGCCGCTGCCCCGCGCGAATAACGCGCAGCCGGCAGCTTATGCGATAGATTCGGCCCCAGATGCTGGCGAGCGGTGTTGAAGCGCTCCCAGTCGGCTGCATCCGGCAAGGACGGAATCGTCACCAGTTCGCCTTGATCGAGGCCGACGAGCGCGGCATCCACCATGTCCTCGGCGGTCATCACGATCTGCGTGGGCAGATGCTCGACCGCCAGACCCGCGCGGTCCCAGAACGCGGTGCTCGTGGCACCCGGCAGGACGGCCTGCAATTGCACGCCCTTGCCGCCCACTTCATGATGCAGCGACTGCGTCAGGTTCAACACGTAGGCCTTGGTGCCGCTGTAGGTGCCGTTCAGCAACTCCGGCGACAGCGCGACGACCGACGAAATATTGATCAGGACACCGTTACCCCGCTCCACGAAACCCGGCACGATCGCCGCCGTCAGGCGCGTCAGCGCCGTCACATTCAAGTCGATCATGAGTTCGAGCTGATCCACGTCCGAGTCGATTAGCGAAGCCGTCGCGCCGACGCCCGCGTTGTTGACCAGCATCGTGATGTTGCGGTCGGTCCGCAGACGTTCTTCGATGCGGCGCGTGTCGGCTTTGTCGGTGAGATCGGCGGCCACGATATCTATGTGCCGGCCGGTTTCGCCGGCGAGGCGCTCGGCCACGCCGGTGAGGCGCTTGACGTCGCGCGCCACCAGAATCAGGTCGTAACCGCGCCGCGCGAGGCGGTCCGCATACACCGCGCCGATGCCCGACGATGCGCCCGTAATCAATGCCGTGCCCTTGTTTGCTTGCGTTGCCATGTGAAGCTCTCCTTGCGGGCTGTGCGCGTCACGCCTGAGCCCTGATCGATGAATGGGAAAACCTGGTGCCACCGTCGCCCTGCCCTCTAGTTGGCGACGCGGTGTTGACGAGTGAAGTCTAGGCGCGTAGCCTTTTGTCTCAAATGTCATATTTACCTCGTTTTGGGACATCGCGATGAAACGCATTGGCGTGGTGGTTTTCCCCGGCTTCCAGATCCTCGATATGGTGGCGATCTCCGTGTTCGAGCTGGCGAACCTCGAGGCCGGTCAGCCGGAGTACGCGGTGGAAGTCATCTCCGAACAGGGCGGAATGGTGCGCAGTTCGTCGGGCGTCGAGATCGCAACGCAACCGTTCGGCGATCCGGCCTATGACACGGTGGTGGTAACGGGCTCGATGCAGATCGAGCCGTCATCGCCGGCGTTGCTGGCGTTTTTGAACGACGCGCTCGCGGTCTCGCGCCGCACCACCAGCATCTGCACCGGCGCCTTCGTGCTGGCCGAAGCCGGCATTCTGAACGGCCGGCACGCCACGACCCACTGGCACCATGCCCGCGAATTGCAGCGGCGCTTTCCCGAGACCCGTATCGACGACGATCGCATTTTCATCGTCGACGGCTCGGTGTGGACCTCGGCGGGCATGACGGCGTGCATCGACATGTGTCTGGCGCTGATCGAAAGCGATCTCGGCGTCGCGGTCTCGCGCGCCATCGCCAAGAAGCTCGTGGTCTATCATCGGCGCACCGGCGGGCAGTCGCAGTTCTCGGCCATGCTCGATCTGGAGCCGAAGTCCGACCGCATTCAGGACGCGCTGTCGTACGCCAAAAACCATCTGCGCGAGCCGTTGACGGTCGAACAGCTCGCCGACGTCGCGCATCTGAGCCCACGTCAGTTCAGCCGCGCCTTTCGCGACGAAACGCGCCAATCGCCGGCCAAGGCCATCGAGGCGCTGCGCGTGGAAGCCGCCCGCACCATGCTCGAAGCGGGCCGTCACTCGATGGAAGCGGTCGCCACCGAAACCGGCTTCATCGATACCGAACGGATGCGGCGCGCCTTTCTACGCGCGTTCGGCCAGCCGCCGCAAGCAATCAAACGCGCAGCACGCGCTTTGTAATAGATGTGGTGGACAATATTGCCGACAGCAGCTCACCTTTATTACCGACGGCAACCTACGAGGACGCGTGATGAACTACGACGACAGCAATCCCTTCGCGAAAATTCTGCGCGGCGAACTACCCTGCATCAAAGTGGCGGAAAGCGATGCGGCGCTGGCCTTCATGGACCTGATGGCGCAAGCCGACGGGCACGTGCTGATCGTGCCGAAGGAAGCAGCGGTTGAAATATTCGAGTTGTCGGATGCGTCGACAGTGGCCTGCATGCGCATGGCACAGAAACTCGCCATTGCCATTCGCGCGGCCCTGCGCCCGGACGGCGTGTTCATCGGACAATTCAATGGCGCCGCAGCGGGACAAACGGTACCGCACGTGCATTTTCACGTGATCCCGCGCTGGGAAGGACAACCGCTACGCATGCATGCACGCGAGGCCGCCGATGCGGCCACGCTCGAAGCGCTGGCCAAGCGCATTCGCGACCATTGGCGCGCCCACTGACGCTACCTACAGCCGATGCCGCCAGCGGCGCAGCGGATGCCGCCAGTCGCGGCGAGGTTTCACGGGCTCGAGATGGATGTCGTGCAGATGCCGATGTTCCTGCCACAATTCGTCGGAGAAAAGAAACGCGACGATGAGCAGCGGGATGACCAGAAAGGCGCCTAATATCAAGTGCTCAATCACGGTAGCCTCCATCGCAAGAGCATGATTTCATTGTAGAGCACCGCATGTGCCACACAGTGCCGTGTCCCTCACAAACTTGCGACAGGCGTCCGGCGACAACGCGACGCCCTAGCCTCGCCGAACCCGCGCGGCGCCTCGCACTTGCAAGAATGCGCGGCACCAGCGCCGGGCATTGCAAGAACTCCCCTCCGCCGAGCTCGGACTAACAGGAAACGCAAGGCCTGAGCGCTCACGCTGAGCGTGCGCACTCAAACCAATAATTCTCAAGGGGAATCCAATGATTATCGAACGCAGCAGCGAACTGACCCTGCGCCCGCTCGAACGCACCGATTTGCGTTTTGTCCACGAAGTGAACAACAACGCAAAGATCATGCGTTACTGGTTCGAAGAGCCCTATGAAACGTTCTCCGAACTGACCCAACTGTACGACCAGCACGTGCACGATCTGCGCGAGCGCCGCTTCGTGGCGATCGACAACGAAGGCCAAACCGTCGGCGTCGTCGAATTGATCGAGCTCGACTACATTCACCGGCGCGGCGAGTTTCAGATCATCATCGCGCCGCATGCGCAAGGCCGCGGCTACGCCACGGTCGCCACGCAGCTCGCGATTGACTACGCGTTCTCGGTGCTGAATCTGCGCAAGGTCTACCTGATCGTCGACAAGTCGAATACCGCTGCCATCCACGTCTATGAGAAGTGCGGTTTCCGGCATGAGGCCGAGCTAATCGAGGAGTTTTTCGGCAATGGCAGCTATCACAATGCGTTGCGCATGTGCATGTTTCAGTCCGAGTTCTTCAAGATCAATCAGCACAACCTGTGACCTCAACCTGCGTCGCCCAGATGCGCCATGCCGCATCGCCTGGCGCACCTGGCACCTTTTATCTTCTGCAAGTACGCCGTTATTTCGTGATTTCTGATTAGTCGGGTGAATGACTTTGTGTGCAATGCACCAAGTTCATCCCGTAATTGTATTAATCCACTTAATTAGAGCATCTCGTTTACGCGAATACCTGCCGCAAAGCTTTACTGGTTAAAGCGACGCGTCCCACCCGTCCTTTAGTTATCCGTTGCATTCCACCCTGTCCAACCTGTTGCCCAAGGTTTAAGCAGGTGCGGCCGGTGGCGCGACAATTCGCCGCTGTTGCGACCGCACACAAGATGTGCTTGTCGTTCTTGCATGTTCTCCTAAAGTGCAAGATGCGGGTTCGACGTTAAAGTTAAATACATAGCTAACCTGAATATTCAACCCGCACCGGAGGAAAAATATGAAAACGCGAATCGCCCTTGTTTTTGCCATTGCGGGTTTGGCTGCCGCTTCTGTTCAGGCGCAAGACGTTGTAGTCAAGCCGCAGCAAACCATCCAGTTCAAGGCTAACGGGTATGGCTGCCTGTCGAAGGACAAGCTAGACGCCGCCGACCAGCATGCTCAAGCCGGTGAACAGCAAAAAATGCAGGAACTCTTCTCCGGATATCAATGTGTTTCCACGCCGGAAAATTCGAGTTTCCGCGTAGTGCGCGTCGTCGGCCATGACGTGGAATTCGTGAATTCCGGCAATAGCGATACGCAAGGCCTATGGGCAAACGATCGATTCATCAAACAATAAACTAAACGCCAACGCTCCGGCGGAATGCCGGAGTTTGATTTTGTGCCATAAATCCTCCGGCTTAAAAGCCTGAGGCGGTGAACCTGTGAGTTAAAAATCGGCTGGGCATTGAAATGCCCGGCCGATTTTATTTCCACGGGCATTTTCTGTGATGTGAAGCCGGTAAAAAAGCCGATGCGGCGTTTCGATCCGCATCGGCAGTACGCCTTCTCGCAAAGCGCAGGAACAACCCTTAACCGTTCAAACGGCGATCAATGCGAATCGCGCGGCACCGGCGCGCCGCTCGAACCCACCAGAAAGTCCAGATCCGCGCCCTGGTCGGCTTGCAGCACGTGCTCGACGTAGAGCTTGTAGTAACCGCGCGTGGGTGGCGCAGGCGGCTGCCAGGCAGCGCGGCGGCGTTCCAGTTCGGCGTCGCTGACGTCCAGATGAAGACGGCGCGCTTCGACGTCGAGTTCGATCATGTCACCGGTTTGCACGAACGCGAGCGGGCCGCCCGCGGCCGCTTCCGGCGACACATGCAGCACCACCGCGCCGTAGGCCGTGCCGCTCATCCGGCCGTCAGAAATACGCACCATGTCCGTGATGCCTTTTTGCAGCACCTTCTTCGGCAGCGGCATGTTGCCGACTTCGGCAAAACCCGGGTAACCCTTCGGCCCCGCGCCCTTGAGCACCATGATGCAGTGCTCGTCGATATCGAGCGACTCGTCGTCGATCTTCGCGTGGAATTCCTCGATGTTCTCGAACACCACCGCGCGGCCGCGATGCTTCAGCAGATGCGCGGTGGCCGCCGAAGGCTTGATCACCGCGCCATTCGGCGCCAGGTTGCCCTTGAGCACCGCAATGCCGGCCTTCGGCTTGAACGGCTCGGCGAACGTCGTGATGACCTTCTCGTCGTGATTCGGGGCGTTGCGCACGTTGTCCCAGAGCGTCTTGCCGTTCACCGTCAACGCGTCTTTATGCAAGAGCCCTTGTTCACCGAGTTGCTTCAGCACGGCCGGCAAACCGCCTGCGTAGTAAAAGTCTTCCATCAGGTATTCGCCTGACGGTTGCAGATTCACGAGACACGGGACGTTCGAGCCGAGCTCCCAGTCTTCCAGCGAAAGCTCGACGCCGATGCGCTTCGCGAGCGCGATCAGGTGCACCACCGCATTGGTCGAGCCGCCGATCGCCGCATTCGTGCGGATCGCGTTTTCAAACGCCTGGCGCGTGAGGATCTTGTCCATCGTCAGATCCTCTCGAACCATATCGACAATGCGGCGCCCCGCGAGATGCGCGAGCACTTGCCGGCGTGCATCGACCGCCGGAATCGCCGCGTTGTGCGGCAAGCCCATGCCGAGCGATTCGACCATCGACGCCATCGTCGACGCTGTGCCCATCGTCATGCAGTGGCCACGCGAGCGGTTCATGCACGACTCGGCTTCGGTGAATTCCTCCTGCGTCATCGTGCCGGCGCGCACTTCCTCGGACATCTGCCAGACACCCGTGCCGGAGCCGATGTTCTTGCCGCGAAAACGGCCATTGAGCATCGGGCCGCCGGACACCGCCAGCGCGGGCAGATTGCACGACGCCGCGCCCATCAGCAACGCAGGCGTGGTCTTGTCGCAGCCGACCAGCAAAATCACGCCGTCCATCGGATTGCCGCGAATCGACTCCTCGACGTCCATTGAGGCGAGGTTGCGAAACAGCATCGCGGTAGGCCGCAAATTGGTTTCGCCGAGCGACATCACCGGAAACTCGAGCGGCAAACCGCCCGCTTCGTGCACGCCTTTTTTCACGTACTCGGCGAGCTCGCGAAAATGCGCGTTACAAGGCGTCAGTTCCGACCACGTATTGCAGATGCCGATCACCGGACGTCCGTCGAATTCGTCGTGCGGAATACCCTGGTTTTTCATCCACGAGCGATGCAGAAAACCGTCGCGGTCCTTGAGGCCGAACCACGCCTGGCTGCGCAGCGGCTTTTTAGTCTGGTTCGAATCAGCCATGAAATCTCCTGTTGGCAAGCATGTAGAGCGGGGCGCCCAGCCCGGGGCGCGTTAGTGCATCCTGCGTCAGTGCACGCGCTTGCTGCGGCGGAACTGATCGAACAGCACCGCGAGCAGCAGAATCCCGCCGCGAATCAGGTATTGGTAGAAGGTCGGCACGTTCATCAGGCTCATCGCGTCCTGCACGGAACCCATGATCAGCACGCCGACCAGCACACCGGAAATCGTCGCGACGCCGCCCGTCAGCGAGACGCCGCCGAGCACGCATGCGGAGATCACGCCGAGTTCGAGACCGACCGAGGTTTTCGGGTCGCCCAGACTCATGCGCGACGCCAGCATCACGCCGGCAAAGCCCGTTATCAGCCCCTGCAATACGAACACTGTGAGCTTGATACGGGTGACAGGCAAGCCGGCCAGCAAAGCGGCCTCACTATTGCCGCCAAGGGCCGGGGCCGTGGTCGCGCCGGTCTCCCAACCGCCATTGATGTAATGGCGGAACGGACTGGCAACGAGGGGGACGAGTGGATCGCGATTCATCGTGGGAGGACGTCGCATGGGAAACTCAGAAAGTCCACGAATGGTATGAGTCGTCCCAATAACTTTCCAATCCCTTTTTAGGACATCCCGATATCAATTTCGACATGGCATCATGGAGACTCACGACGGCAAATCGTCCAACAGACGGCCTCAGGCTGCACACGGAGACACGCCATGACGCGTAGCTACTCGAACTGGTTCGTGCGGGCGCGGCTCAAGACGCGGCAGTTGCTGCTGCTCGCGGCGATGGAAGAGGAGGGCAATGTCAGGCGGGCCGCTGACGTGCTAGGCATGACTCAGCCGGCCGCGTCGCGGCTTCTGAAAGAGCTGGAGGACATGCTGGAGGTGAGCCTGTTCGACCGCACGCCGCACGGCATGCACGCCACCCTGTACGGCGAAGTGATGATCCGTCACGCGCGCATGGTGCTCTCGAATCTCAGCCACGCGCACGACGAAATCTCCGCACTGCGCGCCGGCCTGGCCGGCCAGGTGCGCATCGGCGTGATCGCCGCAGCCGCCGCGACGATGGTGCCGCGTGCCATTGCCAGCGTGAAAGAACGTTATCCCCAGTTGCAAATCTGGGTGGAGGTCGAGACCTCAGACGCGATGCTGCCGAGGCTCGCCGAGGGCGAACTGGACATCATGATTGGCCGGGTCTTGGAGCGGCAAAACCAGTTCAAGGCCGAAGTCCGTTATGAGCCGCTTGCCGACGAACCGCTGTGCGTGGTGGCGCGTCCCGGCCATCCTCTCGAAAATGAAACAGGTTTGACACTGCGGGGAATCGTCAACGCGAGTTGGGTTTTGCACCCGCCGGGCAGCGTTTTGCGCCATCGCTTTGATCTGATGTTTTCGCAGATCGGACTCAATCCGCCTCAAAACGTGGTCAATACCAACAATTTTCTGGCGATTTCGAGCTTACTGCTCCAAAGCGACATGTTGGCGGTTTTACCCGATGAAGTGGCGCGTCAATACCAACAGTATGGTGTTCTCAAGCAGGTACCGATCGATTTACCGTGCAGAATGGATACATTCGGTATCATCACGCGCCAGTCCCATCTGCTTTCGCCGGCGGCCTCCGTCGTGCTGGAAGCCTTGCGGGGAGCCGCTGCCGAGGTCTACGGCACCGCTTTCGAGCCGGCAGTGGCGCGATAAATGCTTCTCCCGTTGCGACAGTCGCAATTGCGGCCGGACGTCGGCTCGGGAGGAACACAAGATGTACAACACACACGGAAAACGGCAACGAGCCGTCGACGACTCTTTTTCTGTTCGCTCCGGTGGAGCGAGCGCCTGGTTTAGTAACGGCATGGCTCTCAAATCGACGATTTACAAAGCGGAACTCCAGATCGCCAACATGGACCGGCACTATTACGCCGACCATTCCCTGACGATCGCCCGCCATCCCTCGGAAACCGACGAACGGATGATGGTTCGGCTCGCCGCATTCGCGCTGTTCGCGCAGGAACGCCTTGAATTCTGCAAGGGTTTGTCGGATATCGACGAGCCGGATTTGTGGCAGAAGGACCTCACCGGCGCGATCGAAACCTGGATCGAAGTCGGCCAGCCCGACGAACGCCGCATCGCCAAGGCGAGCGGCCGCTCGAACGAGGTGATCGTGATCGCCTATGGTGGCCGCACCTCGGATATCTGGTGGCAAGGTGTGCGCAGCAAGGTGGAACGCATGCGCAATGTGACGGTATGGACACTCGGCGAAGACATCGCCGCGGCGCTCGGCATGCTCGCCGAGCGGACCATGCGTCTGCAATGCACCGTGCAAGACGGCGAGGCATGGCTTGGCAGCGCAGAGGCCGATGCGGTGAAAATCGAGTGGACGGTGTTGAAGGCGCCCGCCAACGCCTGGTAGCGTCATGCTGCCGCTGGGTTCGTCTGCGGCTTGTGTGCGCGTCTGTCTGTCTTGACGCTGGCCGCCTGTTACATCATCCGCCGCAAGGCTGCGGCCATGCCCATTACAACGACGTCACACGCGCCGCTTCGGGCGGCCCTTTGAGCTCGACCATATTGCCTTCCGGGTCGAACAGATACAGCGACTGCCCAAATCCGTCCGCGCCGTAGCGCAAAGCCGGCTCGCCGGGCCGCGCGCCGTGTTCGGCCAGATGCGCCTTGAGCGCCTCGGCGTCGAAAGGATCGACGCGCAAACACACGTGATCCATATTCCGCCCCGCACCCGGCACGCCGTTTTCGGGGTGATCGAGCTTCGCGCCGACCTTCAACAGGTCGATCAGCGAGCGCCCCGCGCGCAATTGCGTCAGGCCCAGATCGGGCTGGTCCTTTTCGACGCTGCAACCAAGCACCTCGCAATAGAAGCGCGTCATGTCCGGAACGTTCGACGCCCGAATGACGATGTGATCGATCTCGCGAATGTGGATTCTCATTTCCAACGCCCCTTGCTCGGTCCGCAGAATGGATGAATAGCCACCAGTGTAGAAGAAAGAAAGGCGCGACGAGAGCAGCCGTAACCGTCCCTTGAGGGACGGATCACAATCCTACAGACGAAAAAAAGCCCGCTCTATGTGGAGCGGGCTGAATCCATATCAGGAGGAGACATGGAGGAGACAAGTACTAATATACACATGGGCTTGGTGCGACGCAATAACTTTTTAAGGGAAAACCCGATATCGGGCCAAAATGTCGCAGTTTGAGGCGAAACGAGCGCCTGGCGCGGCTTCCGGCCTACGGGGAAGCGCAATGACAGAGCAAGAACCGGAGCGTAGTGTGTCGGCATGCGGCCTACATTGGTGAGCATCGACATTGCCTTTCCGGGACCATCATGAACCGCACTGACCGTACTGACACCGCAGATACCGCCGATACCGGCAGCGAAATGGCCGTCGGCACTAGCCGCTGGAGCACCGACGCCGACCGTTGGGAAGCCGTCACCCGCCGCGAGCCGCAGGCCGACGGCGCGTTCTTCTACGCCGTCAAAACGACGGGGGTGTTCTGCCGGCCGTCGTGCGCGTCGCGCCAGCCGCGTCGCGAAAACGTCGCTTTCTTTACCGACGCCAACGCCGCGCGCGCCGCGGGCTATCGGGACTGCAAGCGCTGCCAGCCCGGCGGCCTGCCGCGCGAACTGGAGATCGTCAATCGCGCTTGCGCCGCGCTGGATGCCGACCCTCAGCAACGCCTCACGCTCGCGCAATTGAGCGATGCGGTGCACGTCAGCCCATTCCACTTGCAGCGTCTGTTCAAGCGCGTGGTAGGCGTGTCGCCGCGTCAGTATCAGGCCGCGCAGCGCGGCGCAGCGTTGCGCGATGCGCTACAGAGCGGGTCCGACGTGACGCGCGCCACGCTCGATGCCGGCTTCGGCTCGCCGTCGCGGATGTACGACAGCGCCTCGGCGGAACTGGGCATGGCGCCGTCCGCGTTTCGCCGCAAGGGCGCTGGGCTCACCGTGCGCTATGCCAGCGCGTCGACTTCGCTGGGTTTCGTGCTGGTAGCCGCGACCGACAAGGGCATCTGCAAAATCGGTTTCGGCGACGATGCCGCGATACTCGCCGACGAACTGCGCGGCAAGTTCGCCAACGCCGATCTGGTCGAAGACGCAGCGCGCCTCGCGCCGTTCATCGCGCAGATCGATGCCTATCTGCGCGGGAGTCGTCAGGATTTCGATCTGCCCTTGGATATCGCCGCCACCGCGTTCCGCCAACGTGTTTGGGACGCGCTGCGGCGCATTCCCTACGGTGAGACGCGCAGCTATTCCCAGATCGCGGAAGCGGTCGGCGCACCCCGCGCCGTGCGCGCGGTGGCGAGCGCGTGCGCGACGAATCCGGTCGCGTTGGCGATTCCCTGCCATCGCGTCGTGCAGAAGGGCGGGGCGCTGGCGGGATATCGCTGGGGCCTGCCGCGCAAGGCCGCGCTGCTCGATAACGAGGCCCAGCATGCAGGCGATGTTTCGCTTGTTGAACGTGACCGCCGCGAGCGCGCCACCCTGACTGCAACCACCACCAACCTGGACCACGCCGCGTGAGCACGCTTGACGACGTCGCAACACTCGAACTGCCATTCAAAGCGCCCTTCGACTGGCCGCGCCTGCTGCGTTTTTTCGGCGGACGCGCGACACCCGGCGTCGAAGCCGTCGAAGACGGTGCCTACCGCCGCGCGATCGACTGGGCCGGCGACAGCGGCACGCTGACCGTGCGCCTTCATCCGCGCAAGCGCTGCATCGTCGCGAACATCGACGGTCCCGCTAGCCGTCATGCCGATGCACTCGTCGCGCCGATCGCGAGGATGTTCGACCTGCACGCCGACCCGAAGAAGATCGGCGCCGAACTTGCCGCCGATCCATGGCTCGCGCCGTTGATCGAAGCCGTGCCAGGCTTGCGGGTGCCGGGCGCGTGGTCGGGCTTCGAGCTGGTGGTCCGCGCGATTGTCGGGCAGCAGGTCAGCGTGAAGGCGGCAACCACCATCATCGGGCGATTGGTGCAGCGTGCCGGCGAACGTATCGAAGGTCATCCGCATGAGAACACCGCATGGCGGTTTCCAACGCCCGCCGCGCTCGCGACTGTGGATCTGGAAAAGATCGGCATGCCGGGTAAACGCGTAGCGGCATTGCAAGGCTTTGCTCAGGCGGTCGCTTCAGGCGACGTGCCGCTCGACAGCGGCGTCGCCGACGCCGACGGTTTGCGCGCGGCCTTGCTCGCGCTGCCGGGCATCGGTCCATGGACGGTGGAATATGTGGCGATGCGGGCATGGCGCGACGCCGATGCGTGGCCCGCATGGGACCTCGTGCTGATGCAGTCGATCTGCGCGCGCGACCCGTCGCTCGTGCGGCCTACGCAGCAACGCACCCGCACCGACGCCTGGCGGCCGTGGCGCGCGTATGCGGCCATGCATTTGTGGAACGAGGTGGCGGACCGGGCGGGTGCGGCACGCGGCGGCTGAGGTCGTGTGGCAATCTGCGCGCGCGACCCGTCGCTCGTGCGGCCTACGCAGCAACGCACCCGCACCGACGCCTGGCGGCCGTGGCGCGCGTATGCGGCCATGCATTTGTGGAGCGAGGTGGCGACCGGGCAGGTGCGGCGCGCGGCGGCTGAGGTCATGTGGCAGTCAGGGAGCGACGCTAGCGAGCGGGGACGGCGCCCCAGCTCGGCGGTTGAGGTCATATCGCACACAACAGGACCGCACAAGTTGGCGGACTGGCAGCTGGCGCCCCCGCGCCGCGGATGAGGCTGTACCTCATTCGGGGACAAACGCGAATCGCGCATCGGGCGCACGGCGGGTAGAGTAACGAGGCGCAGGGCCGGCCCTCTTTTGTCCTGAAAATAGGCCGGATTGTGGCGTCCGTGGGCCCGCCGAAGCGGCCTCAAGCAGCCGCCGTGGCGAGATGTTAAAGTGCCCGCTACCTGAAAATTCCGCCGAACGTTGTCAACCGCGCCGTGCTG
Organism: Paraburkholderia sp. RL17-337-BIB-A; assembly: GCF_046025895.1. Lineage (NCBI taxonomy): Bacteria > Pseudomonadati > Pseudomonadota > Betaproteobacteria > Burkholderiales > Burkholderiaceae > Paraburkholderia > Paraburkholderia sp. RL17-337-BIB-A. The sequence continues at coordinate 4,607,393 of NZ_JARESY010000001.1, forward strand.
CATGGAGCAGCGAAGCGGCACATGGCGGCCGACAACGCCCGACTTGCATCAATGCCAAACACGACACCTTCCCGCACGACCGACGCGTTCTCGCACCGCCTGTCCGTGCTGACCTCCGGCCCGCAGCCCGATGCGCTGATACGCGGCCTGCGCGGCATCGAAAAGGAAAGCCTGCGCGTGACGCACGACGGCCAGCTGGCCATGACGCCGCATCCGCGCGCGCTCGGTTCGGCGCTTACGCATCCATCGCTCACCACCGACTATTCCGAAGCACTCCTCGAATTGATCACGCCGGCCGAGAACGACGTCGCGATCACGCTTGAAAAGCTGGATACGCTGCATCGTTTCGTCTACGCCGAACTCGGCGACGAGATCTTGTGGAACAACTCCATGCCGGGCCTGCTGCCCGAAACGGACGACGGCATTCCGATCGCGCATTACGGCACGTCGAACATCGGCAAACTGAAGTACGTGTACCGCATTGGCCTGGCGCTCCGTTACGGCCGCACGATGCAGTGCATTGCGGGCATCCACTACAACTATTCGCTGAACGAAGAAGTGTGGCGGGTGTTGCATGCCGACCAGCAATCCACGGCAAACGCCGTCGATTTCCAGTCCGACCGTTATCTCGCGCTGATCCGCAATTTCCGCCGCACCAACTGGCTGCTGATGTACCTGTTCGGCGCGTCGCCGGCGCTGGATCGCCGATTCCTCCGTGATCGCGAACACACGCTCGAAACGTTCGACGCCGACACGCTGTATCGCCCGTACGCGACCAGCTTGCGCATGAGCGATCTCGGCTACTCGAACACCACCGCGCAAGCCGCACTGCATGCCGACTACGACACGCTGCCGGGCTACCTCGACGCGCTCGCGAAGGCCGTGAGCCAGCCGTACCCCGCGTATGAGGCGATCGGCACACAGCGCGACGGCGAGTGGGTGCAGATCAACACGAACGTGCTGCAGATCGAAAACGAGTTCTACTCGACGATCCGTCCGAAGCGCATCACGCATCCGGGCGAGCGTCCGCTGCATGCGTTGGCTGCGCGTGGCGTGCAATATGTCGAAGTGCGTTGCATGGACATCGACCCATTCGAGCCGACTGGCATCTCGCTGGAGACATCGCGTTTTCTCGACGCTTATCTGCTGGTCTGCGCGCTCGACGAAAGCGCGCCGCTGCCGCCGCACGCGTACGCGGAGGCGAATCAGAACTTCGGCCGCGTGACGATGGAAGGCCGCAAGCCGGACCTCGAATTGACACGCGACGGCAGCCCGATTGCGATGACGGATTGGGCGAACGAACTGCTCGTCAAGATCGACGCAGCCGCGGCAACGCTCGACGCCTTGCACGGCGGCGACGCGCACGCACGCGCCGTGGCGGTTCAGCGCACGAAACTGGCGGACGCATCGCTGACGCCGTCCGCACGCGTATTGCAGACGATGCGCGACAAGCAGCAGAGCTTCCTCGCGTTTGCTCTTGAACAAAGTGAAGTGCACGCCGCCTATTTCCGTTCGCGTCCGCTGGATGCTGCGCAGACGAAGGAATTCACCGACCTTGCAGCACAATCGCTTGCAGAGCAGGCCAAACTTGAACGGGAAGAGGTGGGTTCGTTCGACGCATTTGTTGCGGCATACCGGGCGTACACGCTGAACCGGTTTAGCGTCTGAACGGCGCGGCAGACCATAGGCCAATACTGTTTGGCTAACGCTGAAGGGCACAGACTGCTGACCAACCCCACGTTTTTCGGAGCGTGGGGTTTTGTTTTTCAGGCGCGGCGAATCGCTTGTGCGGAGCGCGAGTTTGAGGGCCAGCAGGGCCAGTCTCAAACGCGGAGCGAACGACGCAGACTGCCGACCAACCCCACGTGTTTCGCCGCGTGGGGTTTTATTTTTCAGGCGCGCCGAATCGCTGTGCGAAGCGCGCGTTCGAGGGGCCAGCAAGGCCAGTCTCAATGTGGAACGGGAAGTGGCCTTGGGGCTGTGTCTTTGCATAGGTAACGTCTACGCGAAGGGGAGGGTGATGTCTGGCCACACCGGCAAAATCTCCCCTTGTTTGGTGATTCGTTGCTGCGTATGAAACACCGTGCCGTGGCTGCGGTCCAACATGAATGACACGCTTGGGAGAGGGAGGCTTCACCGCGATGAAAAAAGATCTGTTGGCCGTACTGTGCGTAGCGGCGGTGTCGGCGGCGGGATGTTCAACGCAGGGGCAGGTGAACCCGGATGTCATGCAGATCGCGACAACGCCGTTGACGTGTTCGAACAAAGCCGAGTGTGATATCTGGTGGCAACGCGCGCAGACGTGGGTAACGAGCCATTCGAAGTACAAGGTTGAATCCGCGACTGACACGCTGATCCAGACAGCGGGGCCGGACGGCGGCAAGCGCGCGCTGGCGTACCAGATCACGCGCACACCGAACCCGGACGGCACGGCAACGATTGGCTTTGCCGCGCATTGCGACGGCTCGCTGGGCTGCAAACCGAACCCATGGGAAGCGGGCGCCGACTTCAAGGAATACGTACGAGGCGCAGGCGCACCGCAGAGCGGCGCAAACCCAACCCAACCTGCGCCGACGGCGATGCATCCGGACGCCTCAGGACAATCGGTCCCCGGAACGAGTGGGGAAGCGATAACGCAGTGAGTAAGGGAAAACAGCGGATAGCGCACGCCGCACAGCGCGTCGGTATCGACGCGTCGATAACGCGGTCAAGGAGGAAAAAGCGCGCGCATGAAACGCGAGCGTGGCACTACGAAACCCGTGCACAAACCCCGGCGGGCAATTTAAGAGTTACCCTTCGGCGCGCGCAGCGCCGCCGGAAGTATGACTGCTGTGTCACTAATGCCGAATGTGCGAGAACACAGATTCCAGATGCACCACTACCGCGACTGCGCGGGGGACCCACTTAAGAATTTGCGGTTTGAGCTGCTTTCTTTTGCCTACTTTTCTTTGCAGCAGGCAAAGAAAAGTAGGTGCCTGCCCCGCACAGGGGCGACGCTAATAGACCAATAAGAAAACAAGGAAAGGCCAACACCATAAGAAGACAAACAACAAGCGCCGCACAGGCAAAAACTCCCTCAATGCCCCATAGAAGCCCCAACCCCCTTCCGCGGCTTAGTAACCCAAACAAGCCCAGCCAACACAAGAAACGCCGCACAAGAAACGCGAAAAAAATCATTAGTGGCCATCATATAAGCCTGCGCCGTAACGACCTGATTCAACTGAGCGGTGACCCCATCACCAGAAAGCCCAAGAGCGGCCAACGCATTGGTATAAGCATTGGTACCAGCCGCATAAACACTAACCGAATCGGTCAACATCGCATGATGATAAATCGTATCGTTTTCCCAGTAGGTCGTACTGACAGCCGTCCCAATCGCCCCTGACAAAGTCCGAAAAAAGTTAGACAACCCAGAAGCACTAGCAAGCCGCTCATCCGACACGCTGGACAGCGTGATAGTAGTCATCGGCACGAAGAAGCAAGCGACACCAATGCCTTGCACCAGCCGTGGCCAGATCACATGATTAAACGGCACATCAAGCGTAAACGTAGAATTCCAGAACGACACAAACGCAAACACGATAAAAGCAAAACTCGCCACAACGCGCAGATTCAGCCGATGCATATTCTTCCCGATCAGCGGCGACAAAAACAGCGCGAGAATCCCGACCGGCGCCGTCGCCAAACCGGCGATCCCTGCGGTGTAACCCATCACCGTCTGCAGCCAGAGCGGGAAAATCACCACCGACCCGAAGAACGCCATAAACCCGAACGAAATGATCAGCACGCCGAGTGCGAAGTTACGATCCTTGAATAGCGAGAGATCGACAACGGGTTCCTTGTCCGTCATCTCCCACACCAGCAGGAACGCAATCGACACCACTGCGATGATCGTCAGCGTCACGATAAAGGTCGAGTTGAACCAGTCGCGGTCCTTGCCGAGATCGAGCACCATCTGCAGACACGACACGCCGATCACGAGCAAGGCCAGGCCGATCGCATCGATACGCTGTTTGGTGACCTTGGTCTCGCGACCACGCAGCAGCAGAAACGCGCACACCGCCGAGAACAAGCCAATCGGCACGTTGATGTAGAAGATCCACGGCCACGTGTAGTTGTCGGTGATATAGCCGCCCATCACGGGTCCGAAAATCGGCGCGCAAATCACGGTCATCGCCCACAGGCCGAGCGCGAGCCCGCGCTTTTCCGGTGGGTATGAGCGCATCAGAATCGTCTGGGAGAGCGGGACCATCGGCCCGGAGACGAGTCCTTGCAGAAGCCGGAACGCGATCAGCGACTCGAAGTTGTGCGCGAAGCCACATAGCGCCGAGGCGATCGTGAAAAGCAGAACCGAGAGCGTGAACAACCGCACTTCGCCGACGCGCCGCGCGAGCCAGCCGGTCAGCGGCACCGCGATCGCCGAAGCCACGGAATACGACGAGATAACCCAGGTGCCCTGACTGGTCGCCACGCCGAGGCTGCCGGAAATGGTCGGCACGGCGACGTTCGCGATCGATGTGTCGAGCACTTCCATGAACGTGCCGAGCGCGAGGCCGACGGTGAGCAACGCCAGCGTCCCGCCCTTGAGCGGGGCGGGTTGGGCGGCGGGTAGAGCGTCGACGGGAGCCGTGACAGTCATGTGTGTTTTATCCTTAGCCGGGAAAGCTTGTCGCGGCAGCTTTATCGCACCCCCGGAGTGGCGCGGTTACATGCCGGATCACCCTCTGCCCAGACAGATATCTTCAAACAATGGCGCTTTCAAAAGCGCCTCTTGGTTATTGCTCGCCGTGATCCGCCGGCGGTTCTTCGGGTGATGCTTCCTGCGATTCCTGCGGCGGTCCGAGCCCACAACCTGCGCTTGCGCCCCCGCCGATGCCGTTCGCAATGAAACGGCCGAGCAGGTCGAGCAGGGTGGCGTGGTCCGCGGCGGAAAATCCGCGCAACTGCTCGTTCAGCACGGCAGCGCCAAGAGCGGGTAACTGCTGCGCGGCTTCGCGGCCTTGCAGCGTCAACTCCAGCTTGACCATCCGACGGTCGGCATCACTCCGCGAGCGCACCACAAAGCCCTTCTTTTCAAGGCGATCGAGCAGGCGCGTCATCGATCCACTGTCGTATGACATGACGCGCGACAACTCGAACGGCGTGCTCGCGCGTTGCGCGGACAGCAGCAGAATCACACCGATCTGCTGGGCAGTCAGCCCTAACGGGTTGACCGCACGGTCCATCCGCTCGACCAGCACGTTTCGCGCTTTCGTCAGGTAATAGCCAAGACTCGATTCAAGGTGAATCTCGTCCGCGTTGTAGGGGCCGTCGGTCATCGGGTTTCCGGGAACATCGTCAAGCAGAACGGATTCTAGCTGCCTAAGCAGACAAGTCAAACTTCATTTCGCGTAGCGCGAACGACGCAAAAAACAACACCGTCATTGCACGCGAAGCAAAGTATCTTGAAATTTAATTGCATAGTCAATATTATTGACGGCAACGAGTTACGCGCGACCCGCGCCACCCGAGACCATGTTCTGACCGATTGTCTGCACGCCGCAATGGCGCCGTGCGAAAAAGGATTTCCCCCATGCTGTACCTCAAAAACACCCTTGGCGGCTTGAGCCGCTCCCTGACCGATTCCGCGCTGAGCAGCTTTCAGGGTCCGCATCGCTGGTGGAAACTGGCGTTGCTCACCGTGCTGTTCGTGCTGCCGGGTGGATCGGTGGGTGTCGCGCTGTTTGCGTGGGTGGAACATCGGCGCGGACGGAAGGGCGCTCAGGCTGCACCGGAAGAATCGGTGGGATCCGCCATTGCGGCGACAAGTGTCGTTGCCGCTACGAGCGCTGCGACGAGTTCCGCAAGCACTTGCCAAGGGCGCTTAGGTGCGCCGTGTCGGGCTGCGGCTGGAAAGCTAGCCCGGCAGACTACGTCATCGGATTCGCGGGTTTAATTCCTTTCTGGCAGGGCCGGCTTTCGGTGCCCGCGCGGCGCTTTTGACGTCGCCAAGGATAACGACGCCGGTAATAGCATGTAACCATGCCGACACCCTAAGTAACACACCTCCGCCTCCCCCCGCATTACCCTTTCAGTTTCCCGCGCCCAAGCAGCTCCATACGTTAACATTCCGGCAGAGCCATGATCTCGCCCGGCCGGGAGTGCCGCCGTCGGCCGCACTGCGGCGTCCAGAAGGAATCCATTGCATGCAGTTTGATCGAATCTCGCGCGCGCGGACGCTTGCGCCCCGCGCCCTGACTATCGCCGTAGCCGCTGCCCTCGCCACCGTGCTGGCCGGGTGCGCAGTCGGCCCTGACTACAAGCGGCCCGCAGCCGAAATCCCCGCTTCCTACAAGGAAGCCGCCCCCGGCTGGAAAGTCGCCCAGCCGGCCGACCAGCAAGACCGCGGCGACTGGTGGACCATCTACGAAGACCCGCAACTCAACGCGCTCGAAGCCAAGCTGAACGCGTCGAACCAGACCATCGCCCAGTTTGCCGCCGCCTATCGCCAGGCACGTGCGCTGGTCGGCGAGGCACGCGCGGCGTATTTCCCGACCGTCGGTGCATCGATCGGCGCCACGCGCTCCGGCAATGGCTCATCGTCCAACGGCATCTCCACCACGGCGTCGAGCCGTTCCGGCATCAACAACAGCTTCAACGTGCAACTCGACGCCAGTTGGGAGCCCGACCTGTGGGGCTCGGTCACGCGCTCGGTGAACGCGCAGAAAGCCGGCCAGCAAGGCGCCGCCGCCGATCTCGCGAATGCACGGCTGTCCGCTCAGGCCACGCTCGCGCAAACCTATTTCTCGCTGCGCGCGCTCGACTCCACCCAGAAGCTGCTCGACGACACCGTCGCGGCCTATCAGCGCTCGCTGCAACTCACGCAAAACCAGTACGCAGCAGGCGTCGCGGCCCGCTCCGACGTGATTCAGGCGCAAACGCAGTTGCAATCGGCGCAAGCGGCCGCGATCGACAATGGCGTGCAGCGCGCGCAGGACGAACACGCGATCGCCGTACTCGTCGGCGAACCGGCCTCGACCTTCTCGATTCCGCCCATGCCGCTCACCGCCACGCCGCCCGCCGTGCCCGCGCAGATGCCGTCGGCGCTGCTCGAGCGGCGTCCGGATATTGCTTCGGCTGAGCGCAAGGCCGCGGCGGCGAACGAGCAGATCGGGGTTGCGATCGCCGCGTTCTTCCCGTCGCTGACGCTGTCGGCTACCGGCGGCTTCGAAAATTCGGTGTTCTCGCAATTGCTGACGGCGCCGTCGCGCTTCTGGACGCTCGGGCCGCAACTTGCCGCCACGATTTTCGACGCCGGCTTGCGTCAGGCACAGACCGAAGCCGCTCGCGCCGTCTACGATCAGAATGTGGCGACATACCGTCAAACGATTCTGGCTGCGTTCCAGGACGTCGAGGACAATCTCGCCTCGCAACGCATCCTTGAGCAGGAAATTGTCGTGCAACAGCAAGCGGTGGATTCCGCGCGTCAGGCGCTGGCCATCGTCACGAACGAGTACAAGGCGGGCACGGTCGGCTTCGTCAACGTGCTGACCGCGCAGACCACCGCGTTCATAGCCGAGCAGAAGCTGGAAAGCATCGCCGGGGAGCGGATGGTGTCGTCGGTGGGGCTCGTGAAGGCGCTCGGCGGCGGCTGGGACGCCGCGCAAATGAACCGCGAAACGGGCGATGTCGCGGCGCCGGCGGCCCTGCCGGCATCGGCACCGTCGGCGACGCCCGTGGCGCAAAGCGGAGCGACGCCGCGACCGGCGCAAAGCAATTAGGCGCGCGACGCGTTAAAGCACAACAAAAAACGGCATGGCCGCGAAATGTGGTCATGCCTTTTTTATCTCATCACATCGCCCTGATTCGTGCCGTACGGCACGCCGCGAACGCGCGCCTACTACTTCAACGGCGTGACACACATGCCGACCCGCGCCTCAGTGCACGAACGTCAGCGTGACCGTGTCCGGTCCGCTTGGCCGCCCCAGCAGGTTCAGCAAACCCGCGAGGTTGTCGCGTGCTTCCGGGGCGGCGCTGGCTGTTCCATGAAAGGATGTCGAGGCCGACGACACATTGCCATTGCCGGTCAGCATCAACGGCCCCTTGAGGGTCGTCAGATCCAGCGTGGACGACGTACCCTGCGCCTGGAACAGCAACCGGTACGAACCCAGTGGCTTGACCAGCGAGATGCGCGAGCTGACATCGTTCAGGGTCACCGTCATCTGGCCGAACGCTTCCTGATTGAAGCTGCGCCAATCGGACCATGCGAGGCGCACGTCGCCTTGCAGATCGAGCGTATTGAACGGCGCGCCGAGGCCGCTCAGCAACGAAGCCGGTACCGCCATCGCACCCGGCGTGACGGTAGCGCCGTGCAGGCTGGCATCCACCGTGATCGGGTCGGGCATCGCTTCGCTGTGCCGCATGACCATGCGCACACGGCCGGTGAAGAGCGGCCAGAACGCTGTGCGCCATTCGATCCGCCCCGGCAACAGGGTCGCAGCACTCATGTCGGAACCGGCGGCGAGCATCAGCGTGGCCGAACCGTGCCACAGCGAACCGGCCGGATCGACGAGATTGACGTGTCCACGGGTCTGTTTGGCGAACTGCGGCGTGATCCAGGCGGCCGGCAACAACGTGAGCATCACGGCCGCGCTCGCCAGCGCCGCGACCGCCATCCAGGGTAGCGCGACGCGCAGGCGCCGCATCCAGTAAGTCATGCGAGATCCTGTAACGGCGCGGTCATTTCGCGGTAGACGGCTGCAACGACGCCGTCAGATCCACCTGGCCGTCTTCCTTGAGCGCGGTCACGTGCGCCTCGGCAACCTGCACCTTGAACTGCTTGCGCGCGTCGTCGACCCAGGTCGTCCACACGGGGAACGACGCATTCTTCATCTGGACCTGCACCGCGTTGCCGATTATCTGCACCTGGGTCGCGGCAAGGCCGTGATCGCTGAGCGAGGCGGTGAGCGCGTCCTTCAGCGCGGCGCCGGTCGGCGCGACGCCTTGCGCCGCCGCGGCGAGCTGGCGCGCTTCATTCGACTGCGCGGTCATCTGCGCCAACTGACGTTGCAAGGAGGGTAGCGATTCACGCAGATGCGCGCGGCCATCCTGCGCCGGCGCCCACAGCACCGACCACGCGATCACCACGGCCAGCACCCCGCCGCCCCATGTCAGCAGCGTTTTTTCGCGCTCAGTGCGCTGGTCCCAGAATCCAGCCCAGCTTTGGGCGAGTTCAGCTTTCATTGTCCGTTCCTGATGGTCCACTTGCCGGTGTTGCTGTCGATCGCGCCGCTCAGGCCGTTGCGCGCGAGGCGCTGGGCGAAATCGGCATCCAGTTTCACTTCGGGCTTGAAGGTCACATCGAGCCGCCGGTCGTGATAGTCGAGCGCGGCGATGCCATTGACCGGCACCGGCGCCAACGAACGGGCCAAGCCATCGGCCAGCGACAGAAAATCGTCCGGCGACAGCTCACCCGCCGCCACCCGCAACTGCTGCAATTGGCGCGACATCTGATCGGGCGCGTCGAGCACGACCGTTGTCTTGGGGAAGGTGTTGAGGAGCAATTCGGTCATCTGCGCGCTGATCGCGTCACGTTGGCGCGAAAGCATTAGCCACTGCACGTTCGCGCCGACGATCGCGATCACGAGCGCGGCGACCGCCAGCACGACCGGCAGGCGCAGCCGCCGCAGCGTCGGGCGGTCGAGCCGCCACGGCTGCGAGGCGAACTCGAACTGACACAAATCGAAGCGGCACTCCAACGCGCGACGCGCGAGCTGCTCGAACGGCAACGGACTGGCCCCATGCACGTGGGCCGCGAGCTTCGCCGGACTGGTCGCGGAAAGGCCCGGCTCGTTGCCGGGCACTTCAGTCAACATGTACAGCGAGATCGGCGCGGCGCCGGCGAGCGCGCTGAGCGTGGCGTTGACGGCGTTGGCCGGCACCGCCAGCCCTTCGCCTTGTACGCCACGCGCGATCGCCAGTTCGACACGCGGCGCACCGTTCACCACCGCGCTTTCGATCGCGCCTTCGAGCAGCAACGCGGGCGCGGTCTGGACAACCGCGCCGAGCACGGCCGCCACCATTGGCACCACCGACGCCACGCCTGGCGCCACCACCGGCGCCACGCCGGGCAGCGATGTCGCCACGCTAGCCGAGCCCGCCATCACCGGCTCGCCTGCGTTGACCATTTCCGCGACTTCAGCGGGTGTGTCGAGCGCGACGGCTTGCGGCAGACAGCGCGTGACCGGCACCGCGCGCACGCTGCGGTGGCCGGCGGCGGCAAACGCTTCGCAGAAGAAGCGGAACCAGCCGCGGTCGATGATCGCGAGCAACTGCCGGCCGCCCGCGACCGGTTGCGGATCGACGGCGATGTGGCAGGTTTGCGGGTCCTGGATCAGCTGATCCTCGACGATATTCGGCAACGCCTGACGCAACCGCGGGCCGCGCAAGGGCGGCAGCTTGGCGGGCATCATCAGCAGGTCGCGGGCGGCGACCATCAGCACCGTCGACGAAGCGCGCGGCAGCAACGCGAGCGCTGAGCGGCCCGCGCGTTGGGTCCGGCCCGACTTGTCGAGCAGCACGAACGGCAGCTCCGGCAGTTGCCATTCCTGCGATGGCACCGCCGGATCACGCGGCGGCAATAGAACGATCAGCGTGCTCAAAGGCCACTCTCTCTGGGAAAGGCGTTATTCATGGTTGGTCTTGTACCCGCACGATACGCGTAGTGTGAGTCAATGCGTCGCGATAGACGAGGGTCGTGCGGTCCACTTCCGCACGTTCGTGCTGTACACGGCCGTGGATCAGAAAGTAGTTCGTGTTGACGTCCATGGCATTCGGGTCGATCGAGATCGACTGTACGCCAGCGCCGGTCAAGGCGAGCTGCACGTCGGCGACGTTGCGGAAAAACACCGTCTGCCGGCGCGCGACGAGGGCCTGCGCCGAGGACAGATTCATCCCTGGCACGATCGCCGCGATCACTTCGGCGGAGGCCGTATTCATGTTGACCGCCGTCGCCGTCGGCAGCACGGTAACGAATGGGCGCAAGCGCGCGACCATTTCCGGCGTATAGCCGGGGATGTCGAGCAGTGAATCGACGCCGTTCATTTGCAGCGGCGCGACCTCCGCGTTGTCGTCGCCGTCTTCGATACCGGGTTTGTCGGTGAAGCTGCCGCCGGTGGCGCCGCCGTCCGCGGTGACTGGGGCCGCCGTTCCCCCGGGGCCGGACGTGACCGTCTGGAAACGTGTCGCCGATTGCCCGAGGCTCGAGCGTACCGCCACGGCGGTGGCTTTCGCCAGTTGGCTGCTCGCGCCGAGGGACACTAGCAGGCGCTGATAGGCGGCGATCTGCTCGGTGTTCAGTTGCATGACGCCTGGCGCTGGGCTCGAGACCAGGTTGCGGAGGTTGAATTTCGCCTGGGCGTCTTCGATTGAACCTGAGAGGTAGGTGGCCTGGCCTTGCTCGGCTCTGACTTCACCTATTTGCCCGAGGAAATCCGACAGACGAGTTTTGGCGATGGGGACGCCCCATAGGCCACCCAGGTAGGTGATGCCCGCTGAGGTGTCGCCCTCCGAGCGGAGGATCAGGCGCGTCCAGTCTAGCGCGCCTCGGGAGACCCATAGGGCTTGGGATAGCAGACGCTGGTTTTCTATCCTTCGGATTTGGATTTGCTGGCGCCAGAGCATGCCGGAGACCAGGATCGCTGATAGGGCGACTACTAGTAAGGCGCTGATGATGGCTACGCCGTGCTGGTTTGCCTGCGGCTGGCTTTTTGGGTGTGCGCCTGCAGCGTTGGCCTTTCCTTGTTTTCTTATCGGTTTATTTGCGTTCCCCCTGTGCGGGGGGGCACCTACTTTTCTTTGCCTGCTGCAAAGAAAAGTAGGCAAAAGAAAGCAGCTCAAACCGCTAACTCTTAAGTGGGTCCCCCGGCTTGGAGGAGGTAGTGGTGCATTTGGAATCTGGCCCCCCGTATCCCCAACCCGAAGTGACAAGGCAGTCATACTTCCCGCCTCGCGCCGCGCGCTCGCCGGAAGGGTCCGCCTTGAAAACCATGAGCTTCGTTTGAGGTGGGCGGGGGCCGTCGGCTTCGCCTCGGCGCAGCGCCCCACCAATTCGCCGGCAGTTGCTTGTGGATGGGAGACGCATGCGCCGGGTGTGCCGGGCGTGCCGAGTGTGCCGAATGTGCCGGGTGTACTGGGTGCGCCGGGTGCGCCGGGTGTACTGGGTGTACTGGCTGTGCCGAGTGTGCTGAACGCGCCGAGTGCGCCGGGTGTGCCGCGTGTGCTGGACGTGCCGAGTGTTTGTGATGTACCGCTCGGCGCGCGCAGCGCCGCCGGAACGGATGACTGCTTTGTCACGAGAGGTGAATGTGCGAGGGCACGGATTCCAGATGCACCACTGTGGTTTGCTGCGCGGGGGACCCGCTTAGCATTAGCGGTTTGAGCCGCTTTCTTTTGCCTACTTTTCTTTGCGGCGGCAAAGAAAAGTAGGTGCCTGCCCCGCACAGGGGCGACGCTAATAGACCGACAAGAAAACAAGGAAAGGCCAACACCACAAGAGCGCAGACAAAGACGCCAACCCGCCAGAAAGCGAAAGAAAGCCCCGAGCCGCAGGCAAACAAACCCAGCGCGTCGCGAAGACAACACCAACGAAAACCCAGAGCGTCGCGGAGACAAAAAAGAACCCCTCATTTCATTCTCCGACGAGAAAAACCCGCGTAATAGGCCGCGCCAACGACTTAGCCCCCACACTCACTTCCAGCCCAGTCACCGACCGCGGCAGCGGCGCATTCCCCAACTGGGGCACCTTCAAATTATTATCGTTCTCCGTAATCGCGCTCTGCACATCTTTCATCTGCGTGGTCCAGCCGACCTTCGGCACATAGACACGCGCCGATATGGCACCAACGCCGCCCATCAAGGGCACCGCCGTCCACCCATCTCCCTCGCCACCGCGCAGCGCGCGCCGCAATTCACCCACATTCGCCAACGGTGGCGACGCATACCGAACCACGCGTCCTTCGGACACCCGATACCTCACCACCTGCAAACGCGGCGCCGTCCCCGGCAACAACGTCTCCCGCACGATCTGCAGCACGTTGCCGCTGACCGTCACGGCCGCCTGTCCAGACTCATCATCCGACGCGGCCTGGCGCGCGTCGATCCGCATCTGGTCGAACAGCTGCGCAAAGACGCGCTCGTCTTCCATCGCGTTCGTAATCGTCTGCCGGCCACGAATGATCTGGTCCAGCCCGCGCCACGACAACACGGCAATCACCGCCAAGATCGCAATCGCGACCAGCAACTCGATCAGCGTGAAGCCACGCGCGCCCGATCGGCCGCGGCGCTCAGAGCGAACGGTTGTATTCATTCGCGACCACCGTGACCATCTGGGCGAGATTGCCGGAACGCCCCGGCGTCGTCACCATCACTTCCACTCGACGAAACACCGGATTCGGCGTCGCCGTGACATGCTCGGTACAGATCAATTGCAAATTTCCCTGCGAGCAGTCAAAACTCGTCGAGCCGACGTTCGGCCAGCCATGCGTCAAATGCAATTGCGCCAACGTATTGTCGGCGCTCCATCCAGCCAGTAGCCGTTGATGCAGATCGGCTTCGCCGCTCGCCAGACTCCCCACCGCGCGCAACGACGCCGCCAATGCAATCGCGATAATCGCCAGCGCCACCAGTACTTCGATCATCGTAAAACCGCGCTGCGATACGCGAGCGCCCATGTCTCTGCAACGACGCATCTCAGTGCACCTCATAGCGGCCATTGCCAGTGCCGACGATCGTCGCGCGCCCCACCGCCGAAAACAGCGTGATCTCCACGGGCACGTCGATCGCCTCTGTGCCGAATATGACGCGGCTCGGGTGCGAATCCGACCCGGGATAGTCGATCGTGACACCCGTCACGCCGCCTTCCCAGCTGCGCGGCCCGAGCAGCTCGTCACGCAACGGACGCCAGCCGTCTTCGGTACGCACGTCGAAACGAAAACCGCCCTCGAACGGCTGCCAGGCGATCGGCCGTGCGCGCACCTGGGCTTCGTCGCCGGCCGATTCGAATAGCAGCGCCAGACGCTGCGCTTCCTCATTCAGATCGGTGCGCGGGTTGCGGGTCATCGTCAGCGCGGTCAGCGATACCAGAATGCCCGCGATGACCAGCACCACCATCATTTCCAGCAGTGTGAACCCCGCCGCACGCTTGCGGCCACCTGCGCACGAATCATGTGAGCTACGTGAGCCACATGAACTACGTGACCCACGTGAGCCGCGCATGCGTGCGCCGGCGCACGCCGTGTCCGACGGCTGAGCCGTACACGGAATGTCCACACGGGACTTGCAAGCGGACAGTCGCATAATGCCGGCCACGAACGATCAACCAAAAATCAGAATAACAATGAGTCGATAAGACGCGCGGCGGATCGCGAAAGAGGAGGGCGATCCGGCCCGCCTGCAAACCAACGGCGCTTAATAGACGACTGAGACGACTGGCTTACCGGACTACTGCCACGACCCAACATCAGCGTCGTTGCCTTCGCCGCCCGCTTTACCGTCCGCGCCATAGCTGAACACATCGATTTCGCCATGCACGCCCGGGTTCAGATACTGATAGCCATTGCCCCACGGATCGTTCGGCAGACGTTCGAGGTAACCGCCGTCCTTCCAGTTGTTCGGCACCGGGTCCGTGCTCGGCTTTTCGATCAGCGCGCGCAGACCTTGCTCCTGAGTCGGATAACGGCCGTTGTCGAGACGGTAGAGTTTCAGTGCCTGCATCACCGTGCCGATGTCCTGCTTGGCGGCGACGCGCCGCGCTTCGTCCGGACGACTCATGATTTTCGGCACGATCAACGCCGCCAGAATGCCCAGAATCGCGATCACGACCATGATTTCGATCAGCGTGAAACCGCGTTGACGACGGCTGCGCGGAGCCGCGATGTCAGTACGGCGAATGGTCGACAGTTGCATAGCTTGCTACCTCTTTTCAGGTGAAATTTTCGATCGGGCGGGAATCGCGTATCAGCAATCAGGCTGCCATTGAACACGTCCGGCCGGTCATTTTAATGTCACGCAGTTGAAGGGTCGTGAGAAAACGCCGGGCTGCCTCAAGTTTCCGCTCCGCACGAAGTCCCCTTGGGGATCGTCTGCCCTCGGGGGCCTGGCGCGAAGCGCCAGATCAGGATCGCTTTCCCCCAACGCAATTTTCACAATAGTCCGTACAATGTGCGCATGAACGCCATCCAAATCCGCCTTCTGTCGCTCGCCCTGTTCGCCGTGTTTTGCGCGACGCTGACCTACTGGGTCATCACGCTTTCCACGCTGTCCGGCGCGCCGTTACCCGCCGCCGCCGTGCATAAGCAGGTCACGACCGAACAGGCCGCCACGCTGTTCGGCGGCCAGCTCACCCGCAGCGCCAACCAGGACGTGCATCTGTTCGGCATCCTCGCTTTGCGGGAAGGCGCCGCGGCCATCGTCAGCGTCGGCGGCGAACCGCCGCATGCGGTGTCGCTCGGCAGCGCGCTCATGCAAGGCGCCAAACTCTCCGAAGTCCGCGCCCGCTCGATCATCATCGATCGCAATGGCGCGCATTCCGAAGTGTTCCTGCCGGCCAATCCCGCAGGTCCTACGATCTACGTGCGCTGACTTAGGCGTTTCTGCTTCAGGCATTTCTGCCTGGCTTCAACTGCTTGCGCGGTCATCGCGTCCATCGCGATTTGCCACATGGCTCGCCGCGCTTGTCACAGCGGTTTCCACGTCGAGTGATCATCACGGGTGCCGCCGCGGTGGCCACTGCAGTGACAACCTCATTGACCGCCGCAGCGCCAACTGCAATGACAACCTCATTGACCGCCGCAGCCGCAACTGCATCGACAACCGCAGCGCCAACATCAACCGCCGCAGCCGCGCAACCGCCAGCACGTCTCCGCCTTACTGCACCAGGTTGTTCAACTCGATGATCGGCAGCATCACCGCCAGCACGATCACCAGCACTACCCCCCCCATCGCCAGAATCAGCAACGGCTCGAGCAGACTCGTCAGGAACATCGTGCGACGCTCCAGCTCGCGTGCTTCGCCGTCGGCCGCGCGGTCGAGCATCGTCGTCACATCGCCGGTTGCTTCACCCGAACGGATCAGGTGCACCAGCACCGGCGGAAATGTCTTCGTATTGCCGAGCGCACGCGACAGGGACGTGCCTTCACGCACTCGAACGATCGCATCGTCGATGTTCTCGCGCATCGCGTTGTTGCTGAGCGTTTCGGCGGCGGCTTGCAGCGCGCGCAGAATCGGTACGCCTGCGGCCGTCAGAATGCCTAGCGTGCTGGCAAAGCGCACGGTGTTGTAGCCACGCACGAGTTTGCCGAGCAGCGGGGCGGTCAACAGCCACCGGTCGAAGGCGAGGCGCGGGCCAGGCTGCTTCAGGATCGAGCGCACAAGATACATCAGCACGACCACGCCGATCAGCATCGCCCACCACCAGTGCCGCACGAAACCGGAGAGCGCCATCATCATGATGGTGAGAAACGGCAACTGCTGTTTGGTGCTGGCGAACACGTTCACCACCTGCGGCACCACGTAGCTCAACAGAAACGTAACGATGCCGAAGGCGATGAGCGTCACGATCGCCGGGTACGTGAACGCGAGCACGATCTTCTGCTTGAGCGCGTTGCGTTGCTCGATGTAGTCGGCCAGACGCGAGAGCACGAGACCGAGCTTGCCGGTATGTTCGCCGGCGGCCACCAGCGCGCGATAGATCTCGGGGAAGTCTTTAGGATGCTGCGTCAGCGCATTCGCGAGCGAATGGCCGCCCAGCACTTCAGCGCGAATCGCCGCCATCAGTTCGCGGATGTAGTCGCGCTCCGATTGTTCGGTCAGCACCGAGAGCGCTTCGTCGAGCGGCAAGCCGGCGATCAGCAGACTGGCGAGTTGACGCGTGAGAATCGCCTGCTCGCGCTGCGACAAACGCCGGCCCAGCGACAGGCGCTGGTTGCGTTCGCCACGGGTACGCGACGCCGCCGGTTCGACCACCAGTGGCGTCAGTCCTTGCGAGCGCAGATTGGTGCGCGCGCCGCGCGCGCTGTCCGCGTCGAGCACGCCTTTTTGCGCCTTGCCCGCCGCATCGATTGCTTCGAAACGAAATGCCGGCATGCGCTTATGCCCCGCCCGTCACACGGATCACTTCTTCGAGCGACGTCAGCCCGGAGGCAAGCCAGCGGTCCGCATCTTCACGCAACGTGCGCATGCCTTGCGCGCGGCCCGAAGCGAGAATCTCAGCATCGGACGCATTGCGGTGAACCAGCGTGCGGATTTCGTCGTCGATCAAAAGCAGTTCGTACACGCCGCGCCGGCCTGCGTAGCCGGACTGCCCGCATCTGTCGCAACCCACCGGATGCCAGCGCACGCTGCCATCTTCTTCGATGCGCTCTTCGCGGCACACCGGGCACAGCCGCCGCACCAGCCGCTGCGCCAGCACGCCGAGCAGCGACGACGCCAGCAGATACGGCTCGACTCCCATGTCGGTCAAACGCGTGACCGCGGAGGCGGCGTCGTTCGTGTGCAGCGTCGCTAACACCAGGTGACCCGTCAGCGAGGCCTGCACCGCAATCTGCGCGGTTTCCAGGTCGCGGATTTCACCGATCATGATGATGTCCGGGTCTTGCCGCAGAATCGAGCGCAGCGCGCGCGCGAAGGTCATGCCGATCCGCTCGTTGACCTGCGTCTGGCCGATGCCGGAGAGGTCGTATTCGATTGGGTCTTCAACCGTCATGATGTTGGTGGTCGCGGTCTCGAGCCGTGACATCGACGCGTACAGCGTGGTCGTCTTACCGGAACCGGTTGGGCCCGTCACCAGCACGATGCCGTGCGGCTTGCCGATCAGCTTGTCGAACTTGACGAGCGTATCCGGCGCCATGCCGAGCGCTTCGAGATTCAGGCGCGACGCATCTTTTTCCAGCAGCCGCAGCACCGCGCGTTCACCGTGGCCGGTGGGCAAGGTTGAAACGCGCACGTCGACCGGACGTCCGCCGACGCGCAGCGTGATGCGGCCATCTTGCGGCAAACGCTTCTCGGCGATATCGAGCTGCGCCATGATCTTGATCCGCGAGATCAGTGCACCGTGCAACGCTTTCTTCGGCCGCACGACATCGCGCAAGGTACCGTCGACACGAAAGCGCACCACCGAAGAAGTCTCGAACGGCTCGATATGAATATCCGATGCCTGTTCTCGCGCGGCCTGTGTGAGCAGCGCGTTGATCATGCGGATGATCGGCGCATCGTCTTCCGACTCGAGCAGATCCTCGACCTCGGGAATGTCCTGCATCAGGCGCGACAGATCGACTTCGCCTTCCACTTCACCGACCACCTGCGCCGCACTGCCGTCCTGGCGCGCGTAGGCCTGGTTGATCGCCTGGGCAAGTTCGTCAGCCGGCACACGCACGACGGATAACGCGCCGAAGTTGCGCCCGACCTCAGCAAGCGCCGCGTCACTGGTGCGCTCGCTGATCCAGACTTCGAGGCTGTCGGCGTGCTGATGCGCGACCAGAATCTGGCCGCTGCGGGCGAAGCCGTAGGGCACGAGACGCGCGGCAATCGCCGACGGCGCACTGCGCTCGGCGTGCTCCGTCACGACCGCGGGCGGAATCGCCGCGGCTTGTGTCGACGCAGCGGCTCGCGCCGCTGCCGACGACGCGGAAGCTGACGGCGGCGTGGACGGCGTGCTCACGGCCGCACTCCGGGCGACGCCGTGGACGGCGCCACCGGGTTGGTCTGTACAGCGCCGCCATTCGTGATGGGATTCGTCTGCACAGCGGGGCCATTCGTGACGGGGTTCGTCTGGTACACGGCTCCGCCATTGTTCATGACCGGATTCGTCGTCACCGCCCCGCCATTCGTGACCGGCGCCGGAGCGGACCCCGGCGGCGCCATCTGCTCACGACGCATCTTGTCGAGATCGAACAGGTTCATCGCGGGCGCGCCACCTTCGGCAGGACCGAGCGGCATCGGCGGCACCACCGGATCGTCCTTGTCCTTGATCAGGTTGTTGTCCGACTTGTACGCACCCTGCACGCCCTGGATGTAGTCGTAGCGGTTCGACGTCACGGCCTGTGCGGTTTCGCGATCGGTGATGATCACAGGGCGCAGGAACACCATCAAATTGGTCTTGTCGCGTGTCTTCTGTTCCGAGCGGAACAACTGGCCGATCCACGGGATATCGCCCAGCAACGGCACCTTGCTGTTACTGACCTGGTAGTTGTCCTGCATCAGGCCACCCAGCACGATGATCTCGCCGTTATCGGCGAGCACCGTCGACTGGATCGAGCGCTTGGTGAACTCCGGGCCGGCCGGGTTGGTCGTCGCGTTGGTCGTGCCGTTCACGATCGCCGAGTCTTCCGTGTAGAGCTGCAGCTTCAGAATCCCGCCGTCGGTGATCTGCGGTTTGATGTGCAGCGTCAGGCCGACGTCGACGCGGTCGTAGGTATTGAACGCCGAGGTCGCGGTGGCGCTCGTGAGATTCGAATACGAACCTGTCTGGATCGGCACGTTCGTGCCGACGACGATCTTGGCTTCCTCGTTGTCGAGCGTGATGAGGTTAGGTGTCGACAGAACATTCGCGTCAGCGGTCTGCGAGAGCGCCTGCAGCAGCGCGCCAAGTCCCTGCACACCGAAAATGTTGTGAATCCAACCGACGTTGAGCCCCTGCTGGAGCTGATTGGTTGCGAGCGCCCCGGCGAGACCGCCGGTGGCCCCCGTCGCCGCGGCCCCTGCGGCCGCCGCCGTCAGATTGATGATGCTGTTGCTGTTGCCGGTCGCCAGGTTGGTGCCGGCAAATACCGAATTGTTCGCGATCTGCCACTGAATGCCGAGATTGGCGTTCGTGGTCGAATTCAGCTCGACGATCAGCGCCTCGATATAAACCTGTGCGCGCCGCGCGTCGAGCTGGTCGATCACCGCCCGCAGGTTGCGGTACACCGGGTCGGACGCCGTGATGATCAGCGAGTTGGTCGCGGAGTCTGCCTGGATCATGCCGCCAGGCTGATTGTCGTCGCCCTTGTCCTTGTCGCCGCCGAGCAGGCCGGCGGAGCCGGAACCGCCGCTCGAGCCGTATCCTCCACCGCTGCCGCCCATCGGCGACGAACCGCCTCCGAGTCCGCCCGACGGCAACGGCGGCGTACCCGAGGTACCCGTCGAATTGCTGCCCAATCCACCGCCGCCGCCGCCACCGCCACCGCCGTTCTGGTTGAACGAATTCGCGTCGTTCGAGCCGCCCGACGAGCCGGTGTCGCCGCCCTTGCCGAGCATCCCGCGCAAGGTCTTCGCGAGCCTCGTCGCGTCCGCGTTGCGCAGGGGCACCACGTGCATGTTGCCGAGCTGCGTGGTCGGCGCATCGAGTTCCTTGGCCAACTGCTTGGCCGCCGCGAGACGCCCGCCGTTCGACGCGCGGATCAGGAGCGAGTTGGTGCGCGGGTCCGCCGTGATCGACACCTTCAGCGTTGCGTCGGTGCTGCCGATCGCGCCGGGGTCGAGCATCTTGGTCAACTGCGCGGCGATATCGAGCGCGTTCGCGTTCTTCAGCGGCACCACCGAGACCGACTGGCCCGCGGCCGTGTCCACACCGGCGATGATCTGCGCGATACGCCGCACGTTGTCGGCGTAATCGGTCACGACAATCGTATTGTTGGCCGGGTAGGCGGCCACCGTGTTGTTCGGCGAGATCAGCGGACGCAATACCGGCAGCAGGTTGTTGGCCGATTCGTTCTTCAGCACGAACACCTGCGTGACCACCTGATCGCCACGCGCGACTGGCGCATTGCCGACGTAAGTCGGCACGCCTTGCAGCTTGGCATCAGCCTCGGGCACGACCTTCAGCACGCCGTGGTCCTGCACCAGCGCGAAGCCCTGCATCCGCAATGCGGATTGCAAGGTCTTGAGTGCCTGATCTTCAGGCACCGCATTTTCCGACACGAGGTTGATCTGACCCTTCACGCGCGGGTCGACAATGATCGTTTTGCCGGTTGCCGCGCCGATCGCCTTGGCCACCTGATCGATGTCGGCGTTCACGAAGTTGAGTGTCACCTGTGCCTGTGCTGTCTGCGCGGTGATCAAGCCAGCCACCAGCAGCGCCGTTGCGACGCGACGCAAAGCCATACGATTTCTTCTCATGGAATGTGGTATCGATCCCGACGGCCTCGGCCGTCGACTGTCATGCAATGCGAACATTTGAGCAGGCCGCCGCCCTATCGGTCTGCCAGCCACCCTCACGGGCGCTCAACGCCCCGGATGCCCGCCATCCAATGTCCGAAAAAAATGAACAGTAACAGCTTTTCATGTCGGTTTTGTCACAAAACAAACGGCGATGTGCGATTACTCTAAAAGACCGTCACGAATCGTCAACCAATTGAAAGCAAATGAGCTTCTGTGCGCTGAGCCACGGAAGCGCTTCGTTTTACGCTGGATTATGTCGGTTAGCCAACTTGACGCGTGCAGGCCTGCCGGTATGATACGAGCCGTTCGAGGTACTGGTTGCGACTTGCAGACGCGGGTTTTCCCCGATGCGTGACAAAGTGCCCAACCAGTGAGCCTTACCGGCTTCCAGCGGCTGAAGTTTGGCCGATGCATTGTCTTACCGAACCTTACCCTTGCGATTTGTTTAGTCGTCTTGACCGATCTGGACTGATGAAAAGAACCTTCGTCACTGTCGCCGCAGGACTTGCCATGCTGGTTGCAGCAGGGTCCGCACGCGCCGATTGCTTTGACGCGGCAGCAGGGTACCAGAAAGTCAATCCCCTGATTCTGCGCGCAATTGCGTGGCAGGAGTCGCACAATCGGCCGGACGCGTTGCATAAGAACGCCAACGGTTCGACCGACTTCGGCGTGATGCAGATCAATTCGGTTCATCTGCCCACGCTCGCCCAGTACGGTATCTCGCAGGGCACGCTGATGGAGCCTTGCAAGAACGTCTACATCGCGGCATGGCACCTGCGCCGCCAGATGAACAAGTATGGCAATACCTGGCAGGCCGTCGGCGCGTATCACTCCGAGACGCCGGCGCTGCGCGATAAATACGCGCAGCAGATCGCCGCGATTCTGCGCAAATGGAATCTGATGCCAGCTGCACGCTGAGCGGTATTTTCATGCGCACCTTCACCGGCACAGGTGTCGGCGTTCACACGGCTGCGGCGTTATAGCCAGCGCCTGTCAGCATGGCTGCTCGCGCTTTCTGATCCGGCCCGTCACGCGGCCGCTCCCCGTTTGATGCACAATGCGGCTTCGTGCTGCCGTCGGTGTTTCGGCCATCTTCTGACCCCGGAGTCATGCGACCCAAGCCCGGCACGCCTTCCAATCCTCTTGTTTTTCCGTACTGCGATGAACCAGCCGCTATTGCCCGTCACCGTGCTCTCCGGTTTTCTGGGCGCCGGCAAGACCACGCTCCTGAACCACATCCTTGCAAATCGCGCCGGTTTGCGCGTCGCCGTGATCGTCAACGATCTGGCTGCCGTCAATATCGATGCAACGCTCGTGCGCGATGCCGCCACGCTCTCGCATGTCGAAGAGCAACTCGTCGAACTGTCGAATGGCTGCATCTGCTGTACGTTGCGTGACGATTTGCTGGTCGAGATCAAGCGGCTGGCGGGCGAAAAGCGCTTCGATGCGATCCTGATCGAGTCGACCGGGGTGGCCGAGCCGATGCCGATTGCCGAAACCTTCACCTTTGTCGACGACGATGGCGTCTCGCTGTCCGACGTCGCGCAGCTCGATACGATGGTGACGGTGGTCGATGCGTTCAACTTCCTGCGCGACTATGGTTCAGCGGACGCGCTCGCGGAGCGGGGCATTGCCGCGAGCGAAGAGGACGATCGGACGCTGGTCGAATTGCTGATCGAGCAGATTGAATTCTGCGACGTGCTGGTGGTGAACAAGGCCGATCTGGTGAGCGCCGATGAACTCACGCGTTTGCAGCGCATCCTCGCCCGCCTCAATCCGCGCGCCGTGCAGGTGGTGAGCCGTTTCGGCGAAGTGCCGCTTGCCGAGGTGCTGAATACCGGACGCTTCGATTTCGACGAGGCATCGAGCGCACCGGGCTGGCTGGCGTCGCTCAATCATGAACATGACCACGAGCACGAACACGGCCGTGCGCATCACGGTGAAGCGGACGAATTCGGCATCGGCAATTTCATTTACCGCGCGCGGCGGCCGTTTCATCCGGAGCGCCTGTGGGCGCTCCTGCATCAGGAGTGGAAGGGCGTCTTGCGCAGCAAGGGCTTCTTCTGGCTCGCCACGCGTAACGATATCGGCGGTTCGCTGTCGCAGGCGGGCGGCGCTTGCCGGCATGGTCCGGCGGGAATGTGGTGGGCCGCTCAGGAACGCAGCGAATGGCCGGACGGCGATGACGAACTGGCCGCTGAAATTGCCGCCGACTGGTATGGCGATCCGGACGATCTGAGCATCGGCGATCGTCGGCAGGAACTGGTGATGATCGGCGTCGGCATCGACCCGGCTATCTGGCAAGCGAAGTTCGACGCGTGCCTGCTGACCGACGCAGAATATGCGGCGGGGCCGCAAGCGTGGCAACAATTCGCCGATCCGTTCCCGGCATGGGACTTCGACGAAGACGATCACGACCACGACCACGACCACGACCATCATGATCACGACGGTCATGGCCACGGCGAAATCGTGCATCGCCACGACTGAGCGGCCTTGCCACTGTTTACCTGATTGCCTGACCGCGGCGCCCGTCGCGGCCAGGCCAAAAAATCGCGGACGAAAAAAAACCCGCCGTTGGCGGGTGTCAACTGCCTGGCAGCAATCTGCTTAGCGCTTGTTGACGGCGTCCTTGAACGCCTTGCCAGCCGTGAACTTGACGGTCTTGGCTGCCGGGATCTTGATGGTTTCGCCGGTCTTGGGGTTACGACCCGTACGTGCTGCGCGCTTGCCCGAACCGAAGCTACCGAAGCCGATCAACTGGACCGCGTCGCCCTTCGACACGGACTTCTTGATCACTTCCAGCAACGTGTCCAGCGTCTCACCGGTTTGAGCCTTGCTGGCGCCGGTCTGTCCTGCGACGGCGTCGATCAGTTCCTGTTTGTTCATTAAGGTTCCTTTCTGAGTTTAGGTTGACACGAACAGCGCGAACGCGCCGATTATACGTGCGCGGGCCGCGCCGTCGAGCAGCTGCGGCTCCGGATCCCGTCCGGACAATTAGCGCCGGGCGGTTGACTGCCCGTCGGCCGTGCCGCCGCTCCCTACGCGGCGCTTGCTATGATAGCGCAGCGCAAACCCAATCAGGACAAGGGTTTCGAAGAATTAAGCGGTTCCGGGGCTGAGATTGAGGGGAAACCCTTCCTTTTTCTCTTCGCGAGCCTCAATCGAGGGCTGAAACCCAGTATGGGCGGGGCTTAGCGTTGGTTTTTGCCAACGTTGCAGTCCGTCTTTTTCGCCGCCCGGCGAGCTGCGCGCGCTGGCGGTAACGTCTGACTCGCGCTTTCGAGCGTCATTTTCCGCTGCGCATGACCGATCCGCTGATCCCCGCCGTCCTCGCGTTTCGCGACAACGGCACGCCCTTTTCGCCGCTCTACGACGACATTTATCACAGCGCTGTCGGCGGCCTCGAACAGGCTCAATACGTGTTCCTTCGCGGCAATCAGTTGCCGGAGCGCTGGCAGGGCCGCCGCGTTTTCACCGTGCTTGAAACCGGCTTCGGCATGGGCATCAACTTCCTGACAACCTGGGCCGCCTGGCGAGCCGATCCGGCGCGTTGCGAGCGGCTGCATTTCGTCTCGACCGAAAAGCATCCGTTTACTCAAGCCGATTTGCGTAGCGTCTATGCGGCGACGATTTCAGATCCGGCGATTGCCGTACTGGCGAAAACGCTGGCCGCTGAATGGCCGATGCTCGTCCCCGGCACGCACCGGCTCGAATTCGAGGGCGGACGGATCACGCTGACGCTCGTCTTCGCCGACGCGATGGAAAGCCTGCCAGCGTTGAGGCTGCGCGCTGACGCGTTCTATCTCGACGGTTTCGCGCCAGCCAGGAACCCTGATATGTGGACGCCCGCGATCTTCAAAGCGCTCGCTCGGTTGGCCGGCGAGGATGCCACGTTCGCGACCTACAGCAGTGCCGGCGACATCAAGCGAGCGTTGACGCAAAACGGCTTTGTGTACCAAAAAGTCGACGGCTTCGGCTGGAAACGCGCGATGCTGGTCGGCCATTTCGCGCCCCGCTGGCGCGTGCGCCGCTATGAGCCGCCCGCGCCGCTTGAGGTCGATGAACGGCATGCGATCGTAATCGGTACCGGGCTCGCCGGCTGCGCGGCGATCGAGCGCCTGGCCTCTCGCGGTTGGCGCGTTACATCGCTGGAGCGGCACGCGTCGGTGGCGCAGGACGCCTCGGGCAACCCGGCCGGCGTGTTCCATCCCATGATCTCGCGCGACGACAGCGTCGCGTCGCGCGTCACGCGTGCGGGCTTTCTCTACGCGCTCGGACGCTGGGCAGCGCTCGAACGGCTTGGTCACCCTCCATTACGCGGCGCTCCCGGCCTGTTGCAGATCGCTGCGGACGACGAAGAAGCCCGCTCGATGAGTGAGGCGATCGCGGCGTTCGGTTATCCGTCTGAATACGTCACGCCCGTATCGCTGAGCGAAGCGCAAAGGCTTGCCGGCATGTCACTCGCAAACAGCGGCTGGCTCTTTCCGCATGGCGGCTGGATCGACCCGGCGTCGCTTTGTGCGGCGCAGTGCGCAACGGCGGGCGATCTGCTCGACCGCCGTTTCGGCGTGGAGGTGGCGCGCCTCGAGCGGTCCGGTAATGAATGGACCGTTTTCGACACAGAAGGGCGGGCCGTCGCGCGCGCGCCAGTGGTCATTGTCGCGAGCGCCCACGACGCCGCGCGGATCGCCGGGTTGCAGCACGCCCCGACCCGCAGCATCCGCGGCCAGTTGACCTTGCTGCCGCCGGGCACCGTACCCCCGCTCGGCATGCCGGTGATGGGCATTGGCTACGCGGTCCCGCTAACCGACGGTGTCACGCTGACCGGCGCCACTTACGAACTCGACGACCCTGACGCCTCGCTGCGGCGAGATGGCCATCTGGAGAACCTGGAGCGTGTCGCGCAGATGCTGCCGCCCTTTGACGGAATCGTCGACCCGGCGCGGGCAGCGGCGCTCGCCGGGCGCGTGGCGTTTCGCTGCGTGACGAGCGACCGGATGCCGATGATCGGCAACTTCGCCGACGAAGCCGCATCGACGCGCGACGCCCAGCGCCTGCGTGGCGCATGGCCGCTCGATTTGCCGCGCGTCCACGGCTTGTACGGTGCATTCGCCTACGGTTCTCGCGGACTGGTGTGGGCGGCGCTCGGCGCGGAGTTGATTGCCTCGCAGATTGAAGGTGAACCGTGGCCGCTCGAACGGGATCTGGCTGAAGACATCGATCCGGCTCGCTTTCTCTTGCGCGCGTTGCGCCAAAGCACAGTGAGTTAACCGCCCCCGCCTGACAATCGGGCCAAAGCGCGGGGAAACAAACTTTGCGGACCAAGCCTGTCGCGACCGGAGTTATCCACCGAAACTTGTGGATAACCGCGCCGTTTACCGACGCAACGCATGTGGAACCGTTGTGGACGTAAACGGGGCAACTTTGCGGCCGCCGAAAATCGCTAAAAGTTACCCTTGTTTACCCGCCGCTGCCGCACATGCTGTGCATCCTGTTGTGCGAGCGGCAACGTAATGAATTGATTGGGTAAACCGGGGTTATCCACAGAAACCGAGGCAGCTTGTTAACTGTTACTACGTATACATACGGTAAACCTGTAAACAGAAAGGCCGTGGGCAGATCGCGCACGATCGCTGAGCTCGAATCGCCAAAAGTTCGAGAAAAACACCTCCCGCTGTGCACTAGGAAACACTTCTGCAACGTCGAATCTGTACTCTATGAGAGCCCGACCCGGTTTTAAAACGGTCGCTTTTTCCTCATCTTGCGAAGATAGCGTACGTTTTTACCGCTTTACCTGCATGTTCCTGTCTTTTCGGTCAAGCCTGAAAAAGCTATGGCACAATCGCCGTTCTTTTCCGCGTCGTGCCTCGCCTCTGGCGGCACACGCTGCAACGGAACGGTGCCGCTCAATCAGAATCTGATTCAAAGTCGACGGCGTTCTTTCACCATGCCGGGCCGGTTGCTACGGCCGCACCCCCGAACGCGCCGCGCTCCCTGCGGCTGCGGCGTGTTCAGATCATCCGATCGTTGAAAACTCGCAACGCGGGCTACGCGAAGCGATCGCGACAGTGAGCGCCTCGAGTGCCCACCCGCTCGCCGGTGTTTGCGCCGGTTCGTGTCGTCTGCCGTTGCTGACAAGGAGAACCCATCACAATGAAGTCGGCGTTTTCATTTTTTCCAGCCTGGCCACTCACTCCCGACGCCATTTTTTGGGCTGGTCTTGCGCTGCTCGCCGCCGGCCTGTGCGGTGAACTTTGCTATCGCGCATGGCGTTTGCCGCGCATCTCCGGGTACGCGGTTATCGGTCTGGTCGCAGGCGCAGCCGGTTTTGGCGTAATCGACGCGGATTCCGCAAGCGCCGCACGGCCGTTGCTCGATGTCGCGCTCGGTTTGTTGTTGTTCGAACTCGGTAGCCGGCTCGATTTGCGCTGGATTCGCCGCAATCCCTGGCTGATTCTGTCGAGCGTTGCCGAAGCCACGTTGACTTTCGCGCTGGTTCTGCCGGTTTTGTTGTTCCTGAATGTGCCGCTGATGGTGGCGACGGTGCTTGCCGCCATTGCCATGGCGACTTCACCGGCCATGGTGATCCAGCTCAAAACCGAGCTGCGCGCGGAAGGCCAGGTGACTCAGCGTCTGTTGACCTTGACCGCGCTGAACAGCATGTATGCGGTGGTCATCGAAAAGCTCGTCTCGAGCTGGTTGCACCAGGAGATTTACGGCAACGTTTTCGCGACGATTCTGCAGCCGCTTTATCTGCTGGTCGGTTCGCTCGTGCTCGCTTATCTGCTCGCGCGTACCTGCACGTTTTTCTATCGCCGTCTGAACATGCAGGACGAGCATTCGTTCGTCGCGCTGTTTGGCCTCGTGCTGCTGGCCATTGCGGTGGCGCATCTGTTCAAGCTGTCGACGATTCTCGCGCTGCTGGCCGCAGGCATCATCGTGAAGAATCATGAAGCGCGTCCGCAGTTGTGGCCAGAGCATTTCGGCACGGCCGGCTGGCTGTTGACCGTGATTCTGTTCGTGCTGACGCTGACTTCGTTCGAATGGAAGGACATCGCGCTGGGCGGCGTGGCCGCGCTGGGTCTGATTGTTGCGCGTCTGATTGCGAAACTGGTGGGCGTGATGGCCTTTGCCAAGCCGAGCGGCTTGAACTGGAAGCAGGGGATGGCGCTCGGTTTGTCGCTATCGCCCATGTCGGCGCTCGCGTACCTGCTCGTCGACGATACGTACAACCTTTATCCGAATTTCGATCCGCAATTGCGGGCCATCGTGATGTGTTCGATTTTCGTGCTGCAAATTCTCGGGCCGTGGCTCGTGTATCGCAGCCTCGCGATGGTGGCCGAACGGCGCGAAGAGTAAGCCAGCGCCGCTGCTCGATGCTTCAGGCGCTTGATTTGCGTGTTTTATCCAACTTATTCGATTCAAAAACGGCCGGGCATGTGACACAAGCATGTGCCGCACACCGGCCGACCTGACTCAAGGGACGCCATGTCACTCGAACCCTTCATCGATTCGAAACCGTTCACTTTCGGTGTCGAACTCGAGATGCAGATCGTCAATACGCACGACTACGATTTGACCAAAGCCGGCTCGGATTTGATGCGTCTCATCAAGGACGAAAAAATTCCCGGCAACATTACGCCGGAAATCACCGAAAGCATGATCGAGCTGTCGACCGGTATTTGCACGACGCACGAACAGGCTGTCGCCGATTTGCGCAAGATCCGCGATACGCTGGTTTCCGCGGCCGATCGCCTGAACGTCGGCTTGTGCGGCGGCGGCACGCATGCGTTCCAGCAATGGAGCGAACGGCAGATCGTCGATACGCCGCGCTTTCAGTATATTTCGGAGTTGTACGGCTACCTTGCCAAGCAATTTACGGTGTTCGGCCAGCACGTGCACATTGGCTGCCCGGACCCGGACAGCGCGCTGTACCTGCTGCATTCGATGTCGCGCTTCATTCCGCATTTCATCGCGCTGTCCGCTTCGTCGCCGTTCGTGCAGGGTGTCGACACTGGTTTTCATTCGGCACGCCTGAATTCAGTGTTCGCATTTCCGCTGTCGGGCCGTGCGCCGTTCGTGTTGACGTGGGACAGCTTCGAGGAATATTTCTCGAAGATGGTCCACACGGGCGTGGTCAACAGCATGAAGGATTTTTACTGGGACATCCGGCCGAAGCCCGGTTTCGGCACGATCGAAGTGCGCGTGATGGATACGCCGTTTTCAGTGGATCGCGCCGCGGCGATTGCCTGCTACATCCAGACGCTGGCGCGGCA
This sequence comes from Paraburkholderia sp. RL17-337-BIB-A, assembly GCF_046025895.1. Taxonomy (NCBI): domain Bacteria; kingdom Pseudomonadati; phylum Pseudomonadota; class Betaproteobacteria; order Burkholderiales; family Burkholderiaceae; genus Paraburkholderia; species Paraburkholderia sp. RL17-337-BIB-A. Next base: position 4,636,846 of record NZ_JARESY010000001.1, read on the forward strand.
TCTGTTGCTGGACAAACCGATTACGCCGAAGGAAGACGACTACCTCGTCTACACGTTCAACCGTTTCGAGGCATGCCGCTTCGGTCTGGCCGGCAACTGCATCAATCCGCAAACAAGCGAACGCAAGACGATTTCCGAAGACATCCTCGAAACGCTGGACTTGATTGCACCGCACGCCGAAGCGTTGGGTTCGGGTAATGCGCTCGCCGAAATCGGGGCTATCGCGCGCGGCCAGGTCAATGACGCGACGTGGTTGCGCGGCGTTTTCGAGCAGGAAAAGTCCTTGCACGAAGCTGTAAGGCAGCAATGTCTGCAGTGGCGAGCCTAGCCAGAGACAGGATTGCTCACAGCAAACCGTAAGGAAGACCCGCTTCACGCGGGTTTTTTTTCGTAATTAAATTTCCAGATCGGGGGGCTTCAGGTTTTTCTAAAATTTACGTATACACAAGTAGTAGTAGTTAACAAGCATTGCATCTGCCTGTGGACAACTGAATAATTCCCTGAAAAGTCAAAGTGCTACGTAAACCATAAGTGGGTTGATCCGAGGCGTATTGGTCCCGGTAAACGAGGACAACTTTGGAGGGGGCACTGGCAACAAATCGCTTATCAAGAATGGACGCACAGGCATCCCCTGCGTTTTCCTATGGTTATCCACAGCTTGCGTTGGATAACTTAGCTGTACGATTGGCCGGTCTCGCATAGAATGTCGTTTTCGCCGTCTTTGGCTTGCAAGGCGGTAAATTTTTGAGATAGTAGAAACCGTCTCGTCTGTTTTTGGGCGAGGCTACCCCACACAGGCTACGGGTGTGCTCGGCGGCGATTCGCCGGCATCGCACGCGAGCTTTAATAAACCACACGAAGATTATGAGCGAAGGCGTATACGGAGAACAGGCAGGCGGGCGAGTGACCCACAGCCTATTGCGATTGAGCACGGCGATGCGGAGCCAGGCTTGGGAATGGGCGGAGGGCGCAGGCCTCACGCCGACCCAGGGCGAAATTCTGGTGTTGCTGATGCAGCGCAAAGGCCCCATGCGTCTTGGCGAAATCGCCCGTGAAACGGCCCTGACGGCCGCCACCACCAGCGATGCCGTGAGCACGCTCGAGACCAAAGGTCTGGTCGAAAAGCGCCGTGCCCTCGACGATGGCCGCGCCCTCGCGGTCCGTCTGACGGCGCGTGGCCGCACCGCCGCGAAGCGCGCTGCGCAATGGCCGGACTTCCTGGCCAAAGCGGTCGGCACGCTGCGCGACGAAGAGCAGACGCTGTTCTATCGCACGCTGCTCAAGACGATCCACCAGCTGGAAGCGCAAGGCACTATCCCGCCGCATCGCATGTGCCTGAGCTGCACGCACTTCGAGCCGAGCAAGAATCCGAAGAAGACGCCGCATCACTGCGCGCTGCTCGACATGAACATGTCGGACACGGATCTGCGTCTCGATTGCTCAGTGTACGAAACGGCCGACGTCGCTACCCAAAAGAAGACCTGGAAGATCTTCGCCCAATAAGGCGACTTCTTGCCGGACAATCCGCTACACTGCCAAACCGTGTTCCGGCAGACGGCAATCGCCGCCTGCCGGACGGTTCGCGCCGCGTAGCGGCAAGTCTTTAGTCAAACTGAAGGTGGGACGGGCTATGAATCGCGAAGTTCTGGCCATTCGCCACGTGCACTTCGAGGATCTGGGCAGTCTTGAACTGGAGCTCGGCGAACGCGGCCGGCCGGTGCGCTATCTCGATGTCGGCGTTGGCCGTATCGAAGCACCGGACCCAGTTGCCGCATCGCTCATGGTCGTACTCGGCGGCCCGATCAGTGCAACCGACGACGCGCTTTACCCAACGCTCGTTCCCTTGCTCGCCATGATCGAAAAGCGCATTGCCGCTGGTTTGCCGACGCTCGGCATCTGCCTCGGCGCGCAATTGATCGCGCGTGTACTCGGTGCACGAGTCTATCCCGCCGGCCATACCGAGCTCGGCTGGACACCGCTTACGCTCACCGATGCAGGCCAGGCTTCGCCGCTGCGCCATCTGGACGGGGCACACACGTCAATGCTGCATTGGCACGGCGATACCTTCGATTTGCCCGACAACGCCACGCGTCTCGCCTCGACGCCCGCCTGCGAAAATCAGGCGTTCGCCTGGGGCGGCCATGTGCTGGGTCTGCAATGTCATCCTGAGATTCGCGCTGACCGGTTCGAACCTTGGCTGATCGGCAACGCGGGTGAGATTGCCGGCCACGGTATCGACGCCCGTCAGTTGCGTGCTGAGACGGCGCAGTTCGGTCAGGTGCTGGAAACTGCTGCGCGCAGCATGTTCAGCGAGTGGCTCGATCAGGTCGAGCCGAAACTCTGATTCTCGCGCGCCTGCAGATAATCAATCGCGGTGCTATGCTCGTTCGCTCTCGGGCTTTTACTGGGCGTAATTCATGAGCGCGCTTTTTTCCCCGCTCACGCTGCGTAGCGTGACGCTTCCCAACCGTATCGTCGTCTCCCCGATGTGCCAGTATTCCGCCGAACGTGGCGAGGCTACGGCGTGGCACATGATCCATCTCGGCAGTCTCGCGTTATCCGGCGCCGGCTTGCTGTGCATCGAGGCGACCGCCGTCGAACCGGATGGCCGCATCACACCGGGCGATCTCGGACTGTGGGACGACGCCACCGAAGCCGCACTGGAGCCGATACTGGCCGCGATTCGCAAGCATTCGCACATTCGCGTCGCGATGCAGTTGGGGCATGCCGGGCGCAAGGCATCGAGTCATGCGCCGTGGGACGGCGGTCAACTGATTCCGGTGTCGCAAGGCGGCTGGCTGCCGCACGCGCCGTCGGCGTTGCCGCACAAAGCAGGCGAAGAGCCGCCGCTCGCACTCGATACGCCCGCACTGAACCGGATTCGCGAAGCGTTCGCAGCATCCGCGCGCCGCGCCGCACGTCTCGGCATCGATGCGCTCGAAGTGCACGCGGCACACGGCTATCTGCTGCATCAGTTTTTGTCGCCGATCGCCAATCAACGCAGCGACGACTACGGCGGCTCGCTCGAAAACCGTATGCGCTTTCCGCTTGAAATCTTCGATATCGTGCGCGCCGCGTTTCCCGCCGACAAACCGGTTGGCGTGCGTGTCTCTGCGACCGACTGGGTCGAAGGCGGCTGGACGCTCGCGGACACGATCGCGTTCGCACAGGAGTTGAAAAAGCGCGGCTGCGACTGGATCGACGTGTCGTCCGGCGGTGTCTCGCCGCTGCAGAAGATTCCGCTCGAGCCGGGCTACCAGATTCCGTTCGCGAGGGCCGTCAAACAGGCAACCGGCCTCACCACCATTGGCGTGGGGCTGATCACCGATCCGCTGCATGCCGAACAAATCATCGAAGAGGGTGATGCCGATCTGATCGCGATGGCGCGCGCGTTGCTATATAACCCGCGTTGGCCGTGGCATGCCGCAGCGCAGCTCGGCGCGACGGTCGAAGCGCCGCCGCAGTACTGGCGTTCGCAACCGCGTGAGCAAAAGGCGCTGTTCGGCGAGATTTCGTTCGGACAACGGTGAACCTGCCAACGCGGCTTGCACGCGCACGTCTTTTTGACGGTTGAACGAAGCCGTCTTGAGCGTGTACGATGCCGGATGTGACGCATGAGCGTCGCAGATCGACGCGGCGCTCGCAAGGCGCCGCGTTTGCTATCCGCGTCGGAAAAAGCAGCGCGTTGGACGCGGGCATTTCTGGCGGCTGCCGGATCTTCACCCCCAGTTCTTCAAAGGATTCATTCAATGAGTTCACGCAGGATCGCCGTGCGCCGTTCGGGTGTGCACGGCAAAGGCGTGTTTGCCATCGAGCCGATTGCGGCCGGCGAGCGGCTGATCGAATACAAGGGTGAGCGGATCTCCTGGAAGGAAGCGTTGCGCCGTCATCCGCATAATCCGGACGAACCGAATCACACGTTCTACTTTGCGCTCGATAGCGGCAAGGTGATTGATGGCAAAGTGGACGGCAACAGCGCGCGCTGGATCAACCATTCATGTGCGCCGAACTGCGAAGCCGAAGAGATCGACGGGCACGTGTACGTGCATGCGTTGCGCGACATCGCCGAGGGCGAGGAAGTCTTTTACGACTACGGCCTCGTCATCGACGCGCGGCAGACCAAGAAGCTCAAGAAGGAATACGAATGCCGTTGCGGCGCGCGGAAGTGTCGCGGCACGATGCTGGCGCCGCCGGAGAAAGAGAAGGGCGCTTCCAGGTCGGACAAGTCGGCAAAGAAGCCGGCGAAAAAGGCGAAGAAGAAATGAAAGGCGGGCTGTCTGGGTTGGATGTAATCGAACTCAAGGCAGCCCGTGGCAGCGCGTTGTGAGCCGCTGCAGAGTCACATATCAATCGGCGCCGAGTGCGCCGTTTTTTTTGCCGGGCGCCGTGTCTCAGGATCGACGTTAGGCTGAACAGTGATCGGTATAAGCGGAATACGCACGATAAAGCGCGCCCCGCCTTCCGGCGCGTCTTCGTAATGCACGCTGCCGCGGTGCAGCACCATGATGTCGTGAACGATCGCGAGACCGAGGCCGGCACCACCATCCACTCCGGCGTCGCTCTGACCGTCGCCGCGGAAGAATCGTTTGAACAGATCGGCTTGCTGCGTGGGCGGCACGCCTGGTCCGTTGTCTTCGACGATGATCTCGGCCATGCGCAGATCGTCGATCACGGTTTGCGAGACCGTCACGGTGATGCGCCCGCCATCGAATCGCGATGGCGGCACGTACTTGAGCGCGTTATCCAGCAGATTGGCGATCACCTCGTGCAGCAGCACCGGATTGCCGCGCGCCATCAGCGGGTAATCGTTGGTCGGATCGTCAAGGCGCTGAAAACCCAGGTCGACATGAAACGTCAATGCGCGCGGCACCCATTCAGCACCCGTGTCGAACGCAAGTGCGGCCATATCCACATTGACGAACCGGGCCGCCTGTTCGCCCGGCTCGGCGCGCGCGAGTGAAAGCAACTGGTTCGACAGCCGCACGGCGCGGTCGGCGGCTGAGCGTAATTCACGGACCGCGGCGAGCGTTTGCTGCGGGTCGCGTGCAACCGCGGCCTGTTCCGCATGCAGCTTGACGGCGGTGAGCGGCGTGCGCAACTGATGCGCTGCGTCGGCGATAAATTTGCGCTGGCCGTCGAGGGCGGTTTTCAGGCGGCCGAGCAGCGCATTCAGCGCGCCCGTGAGCGGCCGGATTTCAACCGGCACATAGGTTTCGTCGACCGGTTCGAGCGATGTGTGGGTCTGACGGTTCAGCGAGTCCGCGAGATCGGTCAGCGGATTGAGCTGTTGATTGACGACACGCCACACGATCACCCAGCCCGCCAGCAGCAACAACAGCAGCGGCATCATGATCGCGACCAGAAACTCGGCGGCGATCCGAAAACGGCGATGCACCGGCTGACCCACTTCGACGACGATTGGATTGCCGGAGGGCTGATCGACGCGCACCTGTGCGACGCGCACGGTCACGCCTTCGTGTTGGGTTTCGAAGACGTACGCGTAATGCATGCGGCGCACGCTGGTGCCTTGCAGCGGCAGATTGTGATCGCCGGCAATTTCGGTTTCACCGTTGCTGATTCGATAGACGAGTTGTTCGACCGGATCGGAGAACATGGCCTGCGCGAGGGGAGGCACCGTCGCCTTGGCGTTAGGGCCGGCAATCTGGATCTGTTTGGAGATCGCGGTGGCGAGATCCGCGAGCGACCGGTCGACCACGTGCTGCGTGTACTGCCACGCCAGCCAGTAGGCGATCAGGCCGCTCATCAGCGCGAGCAGCGAAAGAGGAGCAGCGAGGCGCCGCAGCAGCGTGCGGCGCAGACTATTGGCGGCCGGCTGGGGCATGATCGAACGCGCGGGAAAGAGGCAACGGCGACAAGCGCCGTGAAATCCGCCGGATGCCGGCGAAGTGCGCACCAGGTGCGCGGCGCCGGCCTGGCGCCGTCAGGCCGCAACACACAGCGATACAACAGCGCTGTGTGCGGCCCTTGTGACGATTATGCGGCCTGGCGAATTTCCTGCAACAGATAACCGAAGCCACGCACCGTGACGATTTCGACACGGCAGCTTTCGAGCTTTTTACGCACCCGGTGCACATAGACTTCGATCGCGGTATCGCCGAGATCGCCGCCGAAGTGCGTCAGATGGTCTTGCAGCTGAGCCTTGCTGACCACACGGCCGTGGCGCAGCAGCAGCATTTCGAGCACTGCGAATTCGCGCGGCGACAGTTCGAGCGGCTTGTCGTCGTTGAAAATGCGGCGATCGACGCCCGACAGACGCACACCGCCCAACGACACTTCCGGACGCGGCATGTCGCCGTGCGGGCCGCTGCGGCGCATCACGGCGCGGATGCGCGCTTCGAGTTCGGTGGGTTCGAACGGCTTCAGCATGTAGTCGTCCGCGCCGGAATTCAGGCCTTGCACACGGTCGTTCAACTCGTCGCGCGCGGTGAGGATGATCACCGGCGTGTGACGATTGCTCTGACGGAAGCGTGCGAGCAGCGTCATGCCGTCGATACCGGGCAGCCCCAGATCCAGGATCACCAGTTCGTGGCGGTTTTGGGTGAGGGCCTGTTCGGCGAAAATGCCGTCATGGACCATGTCGACGGTGAAGCCGGCTTGTTCGAGACTGCTTTGGATGCCGCGTGCGATGGGGCGGTCATCTTCGATCAGAAGGAGTCGCATGGATTTCACTCAAGTACAATGGTTTTAGGCGTTTGGGCAAGCGGTTCGCCGGGGCGCCTGCTGCACAGGCAGCGTGCCGCGTGGCCGTGCCGAATTGGCACAAAGCGCCCACGATGCAGCTATCGAGCCGCCATGAAGTAGCCATCAGGCAGCCACCGAACGATCACGACGTCATGTCCGAGATAACGATTCAGGAACTGGAAGCCGCGATCAACTTCTGGCGCGCCCACTCACCTTCAAGCGGCGACGAACTCGTTCTGTGCAAGGAGGCAAGCGCGCTCTCCAAGCCGTATGCGCTGATGATTGTACAGCGTCAGCAGTCGCTATCACCGGATCGTTTGGACCGGTTTGCCAGGCAAGCGTGGGATTCTTACGTGCGCCTTAATAATAGCCTGTAGAACTGAAGGTTTGGGCGCGGGATTGCCTGCAATGCCCTTTCATTAAAGGCCAATTGTTCGACGCGACGCGCATCCATGCGCCGATTGCTTGTATTACCCGGTAATACTGTCGATAAATCGTGCTAATTTGATGTCCCGTTCGGTCAAGCCATTGGCCTCGTGCGTGGACAGCGTAATTTCCACCTTGTTGTACACGTTGAACCATTCCGGGTGATGGTCCATCTCCTGGGCCTTGATCGCCACGCGCGTCATGAAGCCGAATGCTTCGTTGAAGTCGGCGAATTTGAAGTGGCGCTGGATCGCGTCGCGGCCTGCTACGGCTTGCCAGCCGTGCAGTTCCGCAACTTGCGTGGCGCGTTCTTCGGGTGTCAGTCTGGAAATCATCGTGCTACCTCGTTGATCTGATCAGGCACGCCAGTGGACGTGCGCATCCGCTATTTTTTCACGCATGCCATCAGCTTGCTGTCGGCCCGATCAGTTTGATCGTCAGATATCGCCGTCGGCTTGCCAGCCTTCCTGCGAGCCGCGCGTGATGATGTGATCGCGCTCGAGCACATCGCCCGCCGCAAACGCCGGCTGCGCGGCCAGTTTTGCCAGCAACGGCGCGAAGTCGGTTTGTGCAACGCGGAACAATTGCGCGAAATCGTCGATCACGAAGTAGGTTTTCTGGAACGTGTCGATGCGGTAGCGCGTGCGCATCACGCGTTCGAGGTCAAAGCCGAGCCGGTTCGGCGCCGCGCTTTGCTGGCTGTAGAGCGTCTCGCCCTTGCTCGACACGATGCCCGCGCCGTAGATCTTCACGCCGTTCGGACTCGCCGGGTCGCGGATCAGGCCGAACTCGACCGTGTACCAATAGAGCCGCGCGAGTAGCGGCAGGGCGCCAGCGTCATTGGCGGCGAGCGCCGCGCGGCCGTACGCGTGCATGTAGTCCGCGAACACCGGATTGATCAGCAGCGGCACGTGACCGAACAGGTCGTGAAAACAGTCCGGTTCCTGCAGATAATCGAGCTGGTCGGGGCGGCGCATCCACCAGGTCACGGGAAAGCGGCGGTTCGCCAGATGCTCGAAGAACACCTGGTCGGGCACGAGCCCAGGCACGGCGACGATTTGCCAGCCGGTCGCGGGGGTCAGCTTGGCGTTGATTTCGTCGAACGAGGGCACGCGGTCGGACGGCATGCCGATGCAGTCGACGCCTGCCAGAAACTCATCGCACACACGGCCTTTGAGCAACGCGGTCTGGCGCGCGTAAAGCTGTTGCCAGACAGCATGGTCGACTGCGCCATATCGCTCGGTCGGTTGGTCGATGGTGAAATCGGCGCGGGTTTCGAGGCCGGCGTCGAATTGCTCCTTGAGTTTGGCGGTGTTGGCTGTGGACATAATGCTGCGCGCTCTACGATAACTGCGGGTTGAATCGGTGATGCAAGTGTAGAGCGGCGAGCATGCGGAAAGGGCGCAATGATGGCGTTATGACACGTCGATATGCAATAATCGTGCATAGACCACGGATTTAATGCGGATATTACTCATGCTGGAACTCGATCACTTCGATCTCGCGCTTCTGGACGTTCTGCAGCGCTTTGGCCGGGCCACGCATCAGCAGTTGGCTGAGCAGGTGCCGCTGTCACCGTCGCAGATTGGGCGGCGCTTGCAGCGGTTGGAGCAGGTGGGTGTGGTGGACGGTTATCGCGTCGTGCTGCGGCCGGAAAAACTCGGGCTCGGCGTAACGGCTTTTACGAGTCTGAAGTTGAAACATCATGGCGACTCGATCATCGAGCAATTCCAGCAACAGATCGACGTGCTGCCCGAAGTACTGGAATGTCACGCAGTGGTCGGCGACGCCGATTATCTGCTGCGCATCGTGGCGCCGGATCTGAACTATCTCTCGACGTTCGTGATGAAGAAGTTGATGCGTGTGCCGGGGGTCGACAGCGTGCGCTCCAATATCGTGTTGACCACGTTCAAGCGCAATGGACCGTTGCCGCTCGGCCATCTGTCGCCGGGGGCGGCCGCCGCTTGATGCGGCGGTTTTTCCGGGCGTTCAGGCCACTGAAATCGCTAAGACAGCTGGGACGGCTGAGACCGCTGAGACAGCCGAGACAGCCGAGACAGCCGAGACAGCCGAGACAGCTAAGACCGTTGGGACGGCTGAGATCACTGAGACAGCGAGGTCTTTTCAGACCGCTGTTCCCGAACTGACTTCGTCCGCGGCGCCAGATGCCTAAGCTTTACGCGGCCTGCTGCGGTTCACTGTCCGGGCTCAGCAGATCGACGTAGGCCACCGCCACCAGATCCGATTCCGGCACGCCGAGGGTCTGGAACATCGCGTGTGCTTCGGCGTGGCCGCCTTCTTCGTCGTCGTCCTGAGCCAGCGGGACTTCAAGCTCGACGAAGTCGCCAAGACCGTCGACGCGGTCCAGATGAATCCGTGTACGGCCCGTTAGATAAACGTGGCGTTCCTTCGTGACAATGCCACGCGTAGTCAGCGCCGTGGCGAGCAGCGCGTGCATCGCTTCAGGGTTGGTTACTGGGCTGCGCGTATAGTACGACGCCTTCGGGCCGTCGCGATCGTCGCGCTGATAGAAGATCAGTTCGGCCGGCGTGCCGTCGTCGAACTGACGCAGCTTCAGGCGGCCACGCGGTACATCGTAGAAAAAGTCCTGCTGGCGGAAGATCAGCGGGGCGTCCGGCGCGAGCTTCGCGGCGCGTTCGCGCAGTTGCTCGAAATGCTGGGCGCGGGCTTTGATTTCAATGTTGCGTGCCATGTCAGGCTCCTGTCGAAGGATGGCGTGGTCGGCGGCTTCCGGTGTTGCCGGGGCGAAGCTGCCAGGAAGAACAAAGTCAGACGGAACAAAACGATGCGGGGTCGGCGCGTGAGCGCGAACCCTCAATCTAACAAAAAGCGCGTGACGGTGTGGTTTCGGATGGCGGGATCGATGACGATGATTTGTCAACGTGACTTGCGAGAGCGACTGGCGCTGAGCACAAGCGGACAGCGAACAGCACCAGCACCAGCACCAGCCAACAGCCAACAGCCAACAGCCAACAGCCAACAGCCAACAGCCAACAGCCAACAGCCAACAGCCAACAGCCAACAGCCAACAGCCAACAGCCAACAGCCAACAGCGGCGCACGATCACGAACCCCGAACCCCGAACCCCGACGGCGGCCCGCAGGAACGGCGAGGAATGTCGCCCTAATGGGGCAGCCGGCAACGGTACCCATCGTCCGGCCCAAACGGTACGCAGCTGTCATGAGAGTGGCTCATATCGCTCTCGTTTTGCCCTCAGGTGCGCCTTCATGCCGCACTCAAGTCGCCCATTGCTGCTCGATCAGTTTCAGCGCGGCGGCAATTGCCGGTTCGTCCTTGCGCTCCGCCAGCGTGATGAAGCTGAGCTGGGTCGGCACGGTGATGCCTTCGACGATGGTCAACGCGTGCGCGTGAGCTTCGGCGATTGCGGTGGCGTCGCGTGCGAGCGTTAGCCCGACGCCTGATTTGACCAGATCGAGCATCGACGGCTCCTGATCCACTTCCGCCACCTTAACCGGCTTTACGCCGGCCTCGCCAAAGCAGCGCGACAACAATCTGTTGTGCGCGGACGCGGGTGGCGTCCAGATCCACGGCAGCGCAGCGAGCGAGCGCCAGTCGCGCGCGCCTTTCACGCGATCTTTCCAGCCCGCCGGCGCCAGCACGCGATACTGGAAGTGCGTGAGCGTGACGGCGTGAAAGGCGGCGCCGTCGCGGGCGTCGTCATCCGATGGCAGGCCGATGTAATAGCCCACGTCCAGTTCTCCCGCGCGAACCTGCTCCAGTACCCAACCCGACATGCCGTGGCGTAAGGCCGTTTCGATGTGCGGCCAGGTTTCCACCAGTTGCTTGAGAAAGCCGCCGAGGCGCAGGAAAGCGGGGTCGAGAATCGTGCCGATCCGTAATCGACCGCGCACTTCGTGACGCAGCGCCGCCGCCGCGCGCTGCACGTCGCTCGCGGCGCCCAGCGCGCGTTCGGCATGAGGCAACAGGGCCTGACCATCGCGTGTCAGCGAAAGCCCGTGCGAGGTCCGCGTGAACAGCGTCACGCCGAGCGTCTCCTGCAAATGCTTGATTTGCAGGCTGACGGCAGGTTGGGTCAGGTGGAGTTGCACCGCGGCACGCGTGAGGTTGCCCTCGCGTGCGACGGTGACGAACGCCCGTAGCAGAGTCAGATCCATATCTTGATATTAGCTCGGCTTATAGCGCAGTTGAGCATTACTCATTGGATTTGTCGCCCCCAGGCGCCGTACGCTTGCGTTCATCACGCCGTTTGCGGTGGGCGGAAAACATTCATAGGAAGAGGACGAGAAGATGAGCGAGACATATCAGGACGAGACCGTCCGGAGCGAGACGAGCGCACGCGCGTTGACCCATTTCATCAACGGCAAGACGATCGACGGCACGAGCGGCCGTTTCGGCGACGTCTTCAATCCCGCGCTTGGCAGCGTGAGCGCGCGCGTGCCGCTGGCGAGCGTCGCGGAAGTAGATGCGGCGGTCGCTGCCGCCAGTGCTGCGTTTCCTGCATGGAGCGAAACTGCGCCGATCAAACGGGCGCGCGTGCTGTTCAAGTTCAAGGAATTGCTCGACCGTCACCATGACGAACTCGCGGAGTTGATCACGCGCGAGCACGGCAAGGTATTTTCGGATGCGAAGGGTGAGGTGATGCGCGGCATCGAGATCGTCGAGTTCGCGTGCGGCATTCCGAATCTGTTGAAGACGGACTTCACCGACCAGATCGGCGGTGGCATCGACAACTGGAATTTGCGTCAGCCGCTGGGCGTGGTCGCCGGGATTACGCCATTCAATTTCCCGATGATGGTGCCGTGCTGGATGTTTCCAGTGGCGATCGCGTGCGGCAACACGTTCGTGCTGAAGCCGTCGGAGCGGGATCCGTCCGTCTCGAATCGATTGGCGGAACTGCTAAAAGAGGCGGGTTTGCCGGATGGCGTGTTCAACGTCGTGCATGGCGACAAGGTCGCGGTGGATGCGTTGCTCGTGCATCCCGAGGTGAGCGCGTTGTCGTTTGTCGGTTCGACGCCGATTGCCGAGTACATCTATACGGAAGGCACGAGGCACGGCAAGCGCGTGCAGGCGTTGGGCGGTGCGAAGAATCACCTCGTGGTGATGCCGGACGCGGATCTCGATCAGGCTGTCGATGCGCTGATCGGTGCGGCCTACGGTTCAGCGGGCGAGCGTTGCATGGCGATTTCGGTGGCTGTCGCAGTGGGGCATATTGCTGATGAACTGATCGAGCGACTGACACCGCGAGTGAAGAGCCTGAAGATTCTCAACGGCATGGAATCGGAAGCCGAGATGGGGCCGTTGGTGACGGCGGCGCATCGCGAGAAGGTGACTGGTTATATCGATGCCGGTGTTGCGGCGGGAGCGAAGCTGGTTGTGGATGGACGGGGCCATCAGGTGGCCGGGCATGAGAAAGGATTCTTTCTAGGCGGCACGTTGTTCGACGATGTCTCGACTGATATGAAGATTTATCGCGAGGAGATTTTTGGTCCGGTGCTGTGTGTTGTGCGGGTGCCGGATTTTGCGTCTGCTGTCGAGTTGATTAACGCTAACGAGTTTGCGAATGGGGTGTCGTTGTTTACCTCCGATGGTGGTGTGGCTCGGGCTTTTGCGCGGCGGATCGAGATTGGGATGGTGGGGATTAATGTGCCGATTCCGGTGCCGATGGCATGGCATTCTTTTGGTGGGTGGAAGAGGTCTCTGTTTGGTGATCACCATGCCTATGGGGAAGAGGGTGTGCGGTTTTATACGCGGTATAAGAGCATCATGCAGAGGTGGCCCGATAGCATCGGGAAGGGGGCTGAGTTCACTATGCCGGTGGCTAAATAAGGGTTTGGTTTTGCGTGTGCGGTGCTTTTGTGGTTGGTTGCCTTCGGCGGTGGGGTTTGGTTGATTTGGTTTGTGTGCTTGGTGCGTTTTGGTTGTTTGCTTATGGTGTTGGTCTTTCCTTGAACTGACTTTTTGGCCTTTCCTTGATTTGTTATTGGTCTATTAGCGTTGCCCCTGTGCGGGGCGGCACTTACTTTCTTTGCCGCCGCAAAGAAAGATAAGCAAAGAAAGCGGCTCAAACCGCCAGCTCATAAGCGGGTCCCCCGCACAGTCGCGGTAGTGGCGCATCTGGAATCTGTGCCATCGCACATTTCGCGTGAGTGACACAGCGCTCATCAGCGCCCACTCCGCACTGCGTGCGTCGCGGATGGGTATGCACAGGAAATCAGAGGTCTCATTGGTACGACTTGGGCCTTCGGCGATGCGCGCAAGCGATAACGGCGAGAGAGACGGAAGGGAAGAGGCGACACACGTTGGAGCACCGCCCGAATGAAGCACAAGCACAAGTGCGAAATCGTGGTGGTTGGTTTTATGAAATGGGCTTCGGCGCGCGTAGCGCCGCCGGAAGTATGACTGCCTGGTCACCAAGGCTGAATGTGCGAGGGAACGGATTCCAGATGCACCACTACCGGAACTGTGCGAGGGCCCCGCTTATGAGCTGGCGGTGTGAGCCGCTTTCTTTGCTTATCTTTCTTTGCGGCGGCGTAACTATTCAGCTTGTAAACTGTTGCCAGGCTGTGCATAGTGAAGGACATGACGAAGATGCCAGACATCAAGGACCTGACGCACGAACAGAAGGACGCGCTCATCATTGATCTGGTGAGACGTCTGAACGAGCTCGAAGCGAAACTGGAGAAGGACAGTCATAACTCCAGCAAGCCGCCCTCAAGCGATGGGCCCAGGCGCAAACCGAAGTCGTTGCGTGGCACAAGCGGCGCCAAGCCCGGCGCGCAACCTGGACACAAGGGCAAGACGCTCAAACGCGTAGCGCAGCCCGATCACATCAAGATTCACCCGGTGGCGCCGGTGTGCGATGCATGCGGCAAACGCATCAAACCGGCCCGCATTGCCGTGTTGCCCGAAAGCCGTCAGGTGATCGATCTGCCGCCCACGCGCTTTGAGGTGACCGAACATCGCGTCCAGATCGCGCAGTGCCGCTGCGGCAAGCAGCATTCGGGCATGTTTCCCCAGGGCGTGAGCCAGGCGGTTCAGTACGGTCCCCAGGTGCGCGCCGCGGCGGTCTATCTGACGCAATACCAGCAGTTGCCAGTAGCGCGTACCGCTCAGGCGCTGGAAGACCTGTTTGGTCTGCCTGTGAGTACGGGAACCGTACAGCACAGCATTGATCAGGCCGCGCAGCTGCTGGCGCCGGCGGTTGAACAGATCAAACAGGCGCTACGCGAGCAGCCCGTGGTGCATTTCGACGAGAGTTCAATGCGCGTGGGTCGCACGCCTCACTGGCTGCATGTCGCCTCGACACGCATGTTGAGCTGGTATGGCTCACACCGCAAGCGCGGTAGCGAGGCATTGGATAGCTTCGGCATTCTCCCCGGCTTCAAGGGCATCGCGGTGCATGACGGTTGGGGGCCGTACGCGGGCTATGAATGTGAACATGCGCTGTGCAATGCGCACCATCTGCGCGAACTGGTGTTTGTGCTGGAGTCCACGCAGCAAACCTGGGCACAGCAGATGATCGACCTGCTTTGCCAGGCAAAGCGTGAGGCTGACCTCAGTCTGGCCTCAGGCAACGCAGCGCTGGATCAATCGCGCCAACGCCATTACGCGCGGCGCAGCCGGATGCTGATTGCCCAGGCGCGCCGACTCAATCCGCAACAGGCACGTGAACCGACGCGCGAGGACCGCCGCGGCAGAATCAGGCAAAGCTTTACCTACAACCTGCTCCGGCGCCTTCAGAGGTATGCACGCGAGGTGTGGCGTTTCATTGCAGACCACCGCGTCCCGTTCGATAACAACCAGGCCGAACGCGACATCCGTATGCTCAAACTCAAACAGAAAATCTCAGGATGCTTCCGCGCAGAATCGGGCATGCAGGCGCTCTGCACGATCCGCTCCTACCTTGCCACCCTGCGCAAGCAGAACCGCTCGCTGATCAATGCGCTGGCGTTGAGCTTCGCCGGATTAGTCGTTTCGCCTTTGGTGGCTGCTGAATAGTTACGCGGCGGCAAAGAAAGTAAGTGCCGCCCCGCACAGGGGCAACGCTAATAGACCAATATCAATTCAAGGAAAGGCCAAAGAGTCAGATCAAGGAAAGGCCAACCCCGTAGGCAACCAGACAAACAAGCGCCGCACGCAACAAGCTTAGGAGACAAAACAATGAGCAATACCAAACCCCACGCCGCAAGGCGTACAGAAGGCGAATTCGACTACATCATAGTAGGCGCCGGCACGGCGGGTTGCGTGCTGGCCAACCGCCTGACCGAAGATCCAGAAATCCAGGTCCTCCTGCTGGAAGCCGGCGGCAAAGACGACTACCACTGGATCCACGTGCCGGTAGGCTATCTCTACTGCATTGGCAATCCCCGCACCGACTGGCTCTACAAAACCCAATCAGAACCCGGCCTGAACGGCCGCTCCCTCTCATACCCGCGCGGCAGAGTACTAGGCGGCAGCTCATCAATCAACGGCATGATCTACATGCGCGGCCAGCGCGAGGACTACGATGATTGGGCCCGCGTCACCAACGACGACTCCTGGTCCTGGAACGCCGTCCTCCCCATCTTCAAACGCAGCGAAGACCACCACGCCGGCGCGTCGGAATCGCATGGCGCCGGCGGCCCATGGCGCGTCGAAAAGCAACGCCTGAAATGGAAGATCCTAGAAGAGTTTTCACAAGCCGCACAACAAACCGGCATACCCGCCACGGAAGACTTCAATCGCGGCGACAACACCGGCGTGGGCTACTTCGACGTCAATCAGAAACGCGGTATCCGGTGGAACGCGTCGAAAGCATTCTTGCGTCCGGCGCTCAAGCGCCCGAACCTCACCGTCATCACCGGCGCACACACACAGCGCGTCGTGTTCGAAGGACGTCGCTGCACCGGTGTCGAATATCGCGGCGACAACACCGACTATCTCGCCAAAGCCCGTTGTGAAGTAATCCTCAGTTCGGGTGCGGTCAACTCGCCGCAATTGCTCGAACTGTCGGGTATCGGGAATGGCGCACGGCTACAGAACCTCGGCATCGAGGTCGTGAATGATCTGCACGGCGTCGGTGAAAATCTGCAGGACCATTTGCAATTGCGCATGGCCTATAAGGTCGACGGCGTGCGCACGCTCAATACCGCCTCCGCCCATTGGTGGGGCAAGCTGATGATCGGCATGCAGTACGCGCTCTTTCAAAGCGGTCCAATGTCGATGTCGCCATCGCAACTCGGCGCGTTCGCCAAATCCGATCCGGATGATCGCTCGCTCACGCGCCCCGACCTCGAGTATCACGTGCAGCCGCTCTCGCTCGATCGCTTCGGTGAACCGCTGCATCGCTTCAATGCATTCACCGCGTCGGTGTGCCAGTTGCGGCCGACCTCGCGCGGCAGCATTCACATCGAATCGGCCGATCCTTCGGCGCCACCGTTGATCGCGCCCAACTATCTGTCCACTGATTACGACCGGCACGTCGCTGCCAACGCGTTGCGTCTCACCCGTCGCATTGCAGCGGCGCCTGCTCTGGCGCGCTATCGGCCGCAAGAGATTCTGCCCGGTATTCAGTACCAGACCGAAGAAGAGCTTCGGCAGGCCGTGGGCGCGGTCGGCACCACCATTTTTCATCCGGTCGGCACGTGCCGCATGGGCACCACCGACGATCCCGGCGCGGTAGTCGATAACCGCCTACGAGTTATTGGAGTTGACGGCTTGCGTGTGGTCGATGCGTCGGTCATGCCGTCCATTACCTCGGGCAACACCAATTCGCCGACCCTGATGATCGCCGAACGCGCCAGCGACATGATCCGCGAAGACCGCCGCGCACGCGTTGCCAGCAGCGAGCTGGTTCAGACGAGCGCTGCGCCGTCAATGTCCGCCGTGTGACACGCGGTGTGGCAGGCAAGCCGAGGCCGCGGCGCGCGCCTCGGTCTTTCCCTGGCATGCATCGAGCAACCTTGAACCACTGCTCGGGCATGCCCCATACACAGTCGCGAGCAAGATGAGCGTGGTTCGGGCAACCCTCGGCACGCCGCGAACAGGGACTGCTCGGGCATCCCCCATGCACGTCCGGAGCAAGATCGATGCACCCCTCCCGCACGCATCGGGCCAGCGCAGGCCTCGATCACGCAGTCGTCATCCACTAAGTGCAAATCCCAATGAATGCGCTGCATCATTGGCGCGACAATGGCAGCCATGCTGCGTGTCGCCCCATGGATCACCGTCCGGATTGGTGCAGCACGCCAACGAGTGACACGGCGGTGTCGCCGTCATCAAACGTCGCGCAGGGGTTCGCGCGGAAGATCGTAGTGCTTCGCCTTACTCCGTATGGAAGGGAACATGATTCTCGGCGATACGATTCTCGAAACGCGCGGCCTCACCCGCGAGTTCAAAGGCTTCATCGCCGTGAACGGGGTGAACCTGCGTGTGCGCCGTGGCTCGATCCATGCGCTGATCGGCCCTAATGGGGCAGGCAAGACCACCTGCTTCAATCTGCTCACCAAATTCCTCGAACCGAGCGCGGGTCAGATCGTCTTCAACGGCGTCGACATCACCAATGAACGCCCGGCGCAAATCGCCCGGCGCGGCATCATCCGGTCATTTCAGATTTCTGCCGTGTTTCCGCATCTGACAGCATTACAGAACGTGCGCATTGGTTTGCAGCGCGTGCTTGGCACCGCATTTCACTTCTGGAAGAGCGAACGCACGTTGCGCCAGCTCGACGATCGCGCCATGGATTTGCTCACCCAGGTCGGACTGACCGATTTCGCCGACGTACTCACGGTAGAACTGTCCTATGGCCGCAAACGCGCCCTGGAAATCGCCACCACGCTCGCGATGGAGCCCGAGTTGATGTTGCTCGACGAGCCGACGCAAGGCATGGGCCATGAAGACGTCGATCGTGTCACGGCCTTGATCAAGAAAGTATCGAGCGGCCGCACCATCCTGATGGTGGAGCACAACATGAACGTGATCGCCGGCATCTCCGACACCATCACGGTGCTGCAACGGGGCGAAGTGCTCGCCGAAGGCAGCTACGCCGAAGTGTCGAAGAACCCGCTTGTGATGCAGGCCTACATGGGCAGCGCGGATGCGGCGCTCGCCGGAGCTCACGCATGAATACGATTGCGGAAATGTCGAAGAACCCGCGCGTGATGCGAGCCCATGTGGGCAGCGCGGATGCGGCGCTTGCCGGAGTCCATGCATGAATACGATTGCGGAGCGCGAAAGCCTCGAAGTGAGCGGCACGGCTGGCGGTGCCCCCGCGCTGGAAATCGCGGGTTTGCAGGCATGGTACGGGGAGTCCCATATCCTGCATGGCGTCGATCTGACGGTGAACCGTGGCGAAGTCGTCACGCTGCTTGGCCGCAACGGCGCGGGGCGCACCACCACATTGCGCGCGATCATGGGCCTGACCGGCCGGCGCACCGGTTCGATCCGCATCGACGGACGCGAAACCATCAATCTGCCCACGCATCGCGTCGCCCATTGCGGCATCGGCTATTGCCCGGAAGAGCGCGGGATTTTTTCGAGCCTCTCGTGCGAGGAAAATCTGCTGTTGCCGCCGCCCGTCGGCGACAAGGCGCACATGATGTCGCTCGAAGAGATCTATTCGATGTTTCCGAATCTGCAGGAACGCCGCATGAGCCAGGGCACGCGGCTCTCGGGCGGTGAGCAGCAGATGCTGGCCGTCGCGCGCATTCTGCGGACCGGAGCGAGTTTGCTGTTGCTCGACGAAATCTCGGAAGGCCTCGCGCCCGTCATCGTGCAAGCGCTCGCCCGCATGATCATGACGCTCAAGGCGCGCGGCTACACGGTCGTGATGGTCGAACAGAATTTCCGCTTTGCCGCGCCACTGGCGGATCGCTTCTACGTGATGGAGCACGGTGCGATCGTGGAACACTTCGAGGCCAGTGAGCTCGAAAGCAAGATGCCGGTACTGCACGACCTACTGGGCGTATAGACAGGAAGTAACGAGAAGCGTCCGATTGCCTCTGATAACCACAAGCGAAGAAACCAGGAGACAGGAATGAAAAAGAACCCACTCGCGCGGCTTGCTACCCTTTGTTTCGCGGCTGCCGCCGGCGCCGCGTTGACGATGAGCAGCGCGCAAGCGGCCGACGATGCGGTCAAGATCGGCTTCATCACCGATCTGTCGGGGCTGTATGCGGACATCGACGGCCAGGGCGGCCTCGAAGCGATCCGCATGGCGATCGCCGACTTCGGCGGCAAGGTCAACGGCAAGCCGATTACGCTGGTCTACGCGGATCACCAGAACAAGGCCGATATTGCCGCGTCGCGCGCGCGTGAGTGGTTCGACCGTGACGGCGTCGATATGCTGATCGGTGGCACGAACTCGGCGACCGGACTGTCGATGAACACCGTGGCCGGCGAGAAACACAAGGTCTACATCAACATCGGCGCTGGCGCCGACACGCTGACCAACGAGCAATGCACGCCGTACACGATTCACTATGCGTACGACACCACGGCGCTCGCCAACGGCACGGGTTCGGCGGTGACGAAGCAGGGCGGCAAGACGTGGTACTTCCTGACGGCCGACTACGCGTTCGGCAAGGCGCTTGAAAAAGCCACGGCGGACGTGGTGAAGGCGAATGGCGGGCAGGTGCTCGGCGAGGTGCGGCATCCGCTGTCGGCATCGGACTTCTCGTCGTTCCTGCTGCAGGCGCAATCGTCGAAGGCGCAGATCCTCGGCCTCGCCAACGCGGGTGGCGACACGGTCAACGCGATCAAGGCAGCCAAGGAATTCGGCATCACCAAGACGATGAAACTGGCCGCGCTGCTGATGTTCATCGACGATGTGCACAGCCTGGGTCTGGAAACCACGCAAGGTCTGGTGCTGACGGACAGCTGGTACTGGAACAAGGACGCCACCACGCGCAAGTGGGCGCAGCGCTACTTCGACAAGACGAAGAAGATGCCGTCGAGCTTGCAGGCGGCCGATTACTCGGCGACCATGACCTATCTGAACGCGGTGAAAGCGGTCGGATCGACAGACACCGACAAGGTGATGGCGCAGCTGCGCAAGACCAAGATCGACGACTTCTACGCGAAGGGCTACATCCGTCAGGACGGCAGCATGATCCACGACATGTACCTGATGCAGGTGAAGACGCCGGCCGAATCCAAGGAGCCGTGGGACTACTACAAGATCATGGCGACGATCCCGGGCGAGCAGGCGTTTACGACCAAGGCCCAGACGCGCTGCGCATTGTGGAAATAAGCGCGGGTTGATAACCACACGGCCACCGTTGAGCTCCGTCTGACGGGAGATTGATGGCGCCGCGATGGTACACAGACCGACGGTAAGGCGTTTCACATGCCACGTGCGATCGGTGCATGGTTCACCGATCGCACGCCGGCCGGATCGTGCATGACCGATCTCACCCTGGCAATGGCTTAAGGGATTAAGGCTTCAATGGAAATCTTTGGCGTTCCGCTACCGGCAATGCTCAGCCAGCTGCTGCTGGGGCTCGTGAACGGCTCGTTCTACGCGATTCTGAGCCTGGGTCTTGCAGTGATTTTCGGCTTGCTCAACGTGATCAACTTCGCGCACGGCGCGCTGTTCATGCTCGGCGCGATGCTCGCGTGGATGGGGTTCTCGTATTTCGGGCTGCCGTATTGGGTGATGCTGGTGCTCGCGCCGCTGATCGTCGGCGTGTTCGGCATCGTGATCGAACGTTCGATGCTGCGCTGGCTGTACAAGCTCGATCACCTGTATGGGCTGCTGCTGACCTTCGGGCTCACGCTGGTTGTCGAAGGCGTGTTCCGTTCGATCTACGGTTCGTCCGGCCAGCCGTATGACGTGCCGTCGGCACTCTCCGGCGCGACCGATCTCGGCTTCATGTTCCTGCCGAACTATCGCGCGTGGGTGGTGGTGGCGTCGCTCGTGGTCTGCTTCGTGACGTGGTTCGTGATCGAGAAGACGCGTCTTGGCGCCTATCTGCGCGCGGGCACCGAAAACCCGAAGCTGGTCGAGGCGTTCGGCATCAACGTGCCGCTGATGATCACGCTCACCTATGGATTCGGCGTCGCGCTGGCAGCGTTCGCCGGTGTGCTCGCCGCGCCTGTGATTCAGGTCTCGCCACTGATGGGCCAGCCGATGATCATCACCGTGTTCGCGGTGGTGGTGATCGGCGGCATGGGCTCGATCATGGGCTCGATTCTGACTGGCCTGATGTTAGGCGTGATCGAAGGGCTGACGCGTGTGTACTACCCGGAAGCGTCGGCGACCGTCGTCTTCGTGATCATGGCGCTCGTGTTGCTGGTGCGTCCGGCGGGTCTCTTCGGCAAGGAAAAATGATGCAGAGAAAAGTGCTCTACGGTCTGCTGCTGATCGCGCTTCTCGCGGTGCCGGTGCTCGGCATCTATCCGCTCTTCATCATGAAGGTGATGTGCTTTGCGTTGTTTGCCGCGGCTTTCAATCTGCTGATCGGCTACACCGGCTTGCTCTCGTTCGGTCACGCAATGTTTCTTGCCTCAGCCGGTTACGTCACCGGTTATGCGATGCAGACGCTCGGCTTCTCGCCGGAACTCGGCGTGCTGGCCGGCACGGCCGCGGCGACCGTGCTCGGGCTGGTGGTCGGCCTGTTTGCGATTCGCCGGCAGGGGATCTACTTCGCGATGGTGACGCTGGCGCTCGCGCAGATGGTCTACTTCGTGTTCCTGCAGGCGCCGTTCACGCACGGCGAGGATGGCCTGCAAGGCGTGCCGCGCGGCAAGCTGTTCGGCTTGCTGGATCTGTCGTCGGATGTGACGCTGTACTTTGTCGTGCTGGCCGTGATGGTGCTGGCGTTTTTGCTGATCGTACGGATCGTGCACTCGCCGTTCGGGCAGGTGCTGGTGGCGATCAAGGAGAACGAACCGCGCGCCGTGTCGCTTGGCTACGATACGGATCGCTTCAAGCTGCTGGCGTTCATTCTGTCGGCGGGGATTGCGGGGCTGGCGGGCTCGCTCAAGGTGCTGGTGCAGGGCTTCGAGACGCTGAGTGACGCGTACTGGACCATGTCGGGCCTCGTGGTCCTGATGACGCTGGTCGGTGGCATGGGCACGCTGTTCGGGCCGTTGCTCGGTGCGGCGCTGATCGTGGCGCTGGAGGACCGGCTCGGCGATATTGGCACCGCGCTGGCAACGTCCACGGGGGTCGAATGGTTTCGGTCGCTGGGCGAATCGGTGACCATTGTGACGGGCCTGATTTTTATCGCCTGTGTGCTGGCGTTCCGGCGCGGCATTGTCGGCGAGATCATCGCGCGGGTGCGGCCATTGCGGGCCTGAAATGGCGCAAAACTTTAAATTGCTTCGGCATCCGATGTAATTCGGCGGTCTTGAAGTGTGCGAAGCAGGGCCCTATGCTGCGCGTTTCATCGCTGCGAACAAGGCTGCATACAACGTGCCCCAATTTAGTGCCGCACTGCACCACTAGGGTAATTGCTAGTTGTAGCGGATCAGGCGCTCGTTTAATCTTCATGCAGTTCTGATGCACCCGAATTTTGCAGGTGGAGAACGAGGAGACAATGAGGCACTCAGTGCCCAGACGAAAGCGCTGTTGGATTGATATCCAACAGCGCTTTTTATTTGTGTTTCTTGTAAAATACCATTCAAATCCCAAGCTAATTCGGTGATCCTTTTTTATTCACCGAACCACTCCCCATTTCACCTGCCGCGATCCCGCAAAATGCTTGCAGCGCGGGGCTTTCGTCCGCTAAACTCCCCATTCACCGACCGCTTGGTCGGCGATTCAAATCCGCAGATTTGAATTCAATTGAATAACGGGGTAGATAGAGGAGCGGGATGAAGTCGGCATTGCGTTGGATGAGCGCGGCACTGGTCGCCACCGGGGTATCCGCAGCATGGAGTGGTCATGCATTCGCGGACGTGAAAATCGGCGTCACGGTGTCGGCCACGGGACCGGCCGCGTCGCTCGGTATTCCGGAAAAAAACACGATCGCACTTCTGCCGAAAGAAGTAGCGGGGCAGAAAATCGATTACATCGTGCTCGATGACGCCACTGATTCCACCGAGGCCGTCAAGAACACACGCAAGCTCACCAGCGAAGATCATGTGGATGCATTGATCGGCTCGACTGTCGTGCCGAACTCGCTGGCCATGATCGACGTCGCGGCGGAAAGCACCACGCCGATGATCTCCATGGCCGCCGCGGCGAGCATCGTCGAACCCATGGACGCGAAACGCGCATGGGTCTTCAAGACGCCGCAAAACGACATTCTGATGGCCACCGCGATCGCGCAGCACATGGCGAATCACGGCGTGAAAACGGTCGGGTTTATCGGCTTTGCCGACGCCTACGGCGAGAGCTGGTTCAAGGAGTTCGGCAAGGCTGCCGAGCTCGCGAAGATCAAGATCGTCGCGAACGAACGCTTCGCGCGCAACGACGCTTCGGTGACCGGCCAGGTGCTGAAGATCATGTCGCAGAATCCGGACGCGGTACTGATCGCCGGCGCGGGCACACCGGCTGCGCTGCCGCAAAAGACGCTCAAGGAGCGCGGCTACAAGGGCAAGTACTATCAGACGCATGGCGTCGCCAATAACGATTTCCTGCGCGTGTGCGGCAAGGATTGCGAAGGCACGTATCTGCCGGCCGGTCCGCTGCTGGTTGCTGATCAGCTGCCCGATTCGAATCCGGTGAAGAAGACTTCGCTCGCGTACAGGCATGCGTATGAGGCCGCATACGGCGCCGGCTCGGTATCGACGTTCGGCGGTCACGCGTGGGATGCAGGTTTGCTGTTGCAGCGCGCGATTCCGGTGGCGCTGAAGAAAGGTCAACCGGGCACGCCTGCATTCCGCGAAGCACTGCGTGCGGCACTTGAAAACACGAAAGACATGCCCGCTTCCCACGGCATCTTCAACATGAGCGCGAACGACCACGCTGGCCTGGACCAGCGGGCGCGTGTGATGGTGGAGATCGTCGGCGGTAAGTGGAAGCTGTCCGGCGACTGAGCGAAGGCGAAGCGATACGGAATCTCATCAAAAAAGACGCGAGCAGTTGACGCGTCTTTTTTATTGCCTGCATTGGGTGAATGGCGGTGCGTAAAGCGGGTTGGATAATCGAAGAACCAGCGCTCGAAGCGCGGTTGAAACGGCCGGTTTCCGGACAAACCCGCAGCATTCGGATGAGCGTCTATTGACCGTGGATGATACAAACGCAATACATACTAATATGTTAGTGTTTTGCGCATAAGAAATCGCAGTAGTGGTTCGCAGCAAGGGAGTGGCACGAGAAGAAGGGCGAAGGCATTGATGCTGAGCAGGGAAAACCATGCTTGGCACGCGTGAACCCTATAACTAGATTCAGACACCCGGCCCGTGAGCCGGATTACAGATACGCGCTTTAAAGCGTTGGAGACTTGCAATGAAAAAGACAAAGCAATGGGTACGCACCGGTATCGCGATGGCGTTGATGTGCGGCGCGGGCGCAGCCTTTGCGCAGGTGAAAATCGGCGTTACGTTGTCCACCACGGGACCGGCTGCATCGCTCGGGATTCCTGAGAAGAACACCATCGCGCTGCTGCCGAAAGAGATCGGCGGCAAGACGGTACAGTACATCATCCTCGATGACGCATCGGACACCGGCAAGGCCGTGCAGAACACGCGCAAGCTGATCGACGAAGACCACGTCGACGCGATCATCGGTTCGACCGTTACGCCGAACTCGCTGGCGATGCTCGACGCCGCGGCGGAAGGCAAGACGCCGGTGATCTCGCTGGCGGCATCGGCCGCGATCATTTCGCCGATGGACGCCAAGCGCGCATGGGCCTTCAAACCGCCGCAAAACGACAGCCTGATGGCTGATGCAATCGCCGACTACATGGAGCATCACGGCGTGAAGACGGTCGGCTTCATCGGCTTCGCGGATGCGTATGGCGACGGCTGGAACAACGTCTTTACCGCTGCGGCCGCGGCACATCATCTGACGATTGTCTCCAACGAACGCTTTAACCGCACCGATGCCTCGGTGACCGGCCAGGTGCTGAAGACGATGGCCGCGAACCCCGATGCGGTGCTGATCGCGGGCGCGGGTACGCCGTCCGCGTTGCCGGCCAAGACGCTCAAGGAGCGCGGCTACAAGGGCAAGGTGTATCAGACGCACGGCGTCGCCAACAACGACTTCCTGCGCGTCTGCGGCAAGGACTGTGAAGGCGAGTTCCTGCCGGCCGGCCCGATCCTGGTGGCGGATCAGTTGCCTGACTCGAACCCGGTGAAGAAGTCGTCGCTGGCGTACAAGGCAGCGTATGAGAAAGCGTACGGCACGGGCTCGGTGGCGACCTTCGGCGGTCACGCATGGGACGCGGGCCAGATGCTGCAAGCCGCGATTCCGGTCGCGCTGAAGACCGCTCAACCGGGCACCGAAGCGTTCCGGGTGGCGCTGCGGGGCGCACTTGAGAACATCAAGGAACTGCCGGTCTCGCACGGCATCATGAACACCACGACGACCGACCACAATGGCCTCGACAAGCGCGCTCGCGTGATCGTGCAGATCGTCGACGGCAAGTGGAAGTTGCAGAACGACTAATAACAAAAGCGGTACGCGCCTCTCGCGCATTTGCGGTGCATGACTGATGCCGCATTGCCATTCTGTTCGATGACAATGGCAACGACCGCCGCGCCGTATTCGTGCGCGGCGGTCGCCTTTTCACGCATTGCAGGTTAGTGGCCGGCCGCGGGTTCTGCCGCCACGACTGTTTCCCGGTTTCGATTTCGACGCTTCAGGACGAGGAAGTATGGATCTATCAATTGCGGCGATCCTCGCGCAGGACGGCATCACCACTGGCGCGATTTACGCGCTGCTCGCGCTCGCGCTGGTGCTGGTGTTCTCCGTGACACGGGTGATCTTCATCCCGCAGGGGGAGTTTGTTTCGTACGGCGCGTTGACGCTCGCCGCACTGCAGACACAGAAATTTCCGGCGACCTGCTGGTTGCTGATGGCAATGGGCGCGGCGTGCTTCGTGGTCGAGGTGGCGGGGTTGGTGCGCCATCCTGAGCGGCGGCGGCATGCGGCTCGCACGCTGGTCATGCTGGTGGGCAAATACCTGCTGTTTCCCATCGCGGTTTACGCGCTCACTCAAGGCGTTTTCCTACATCAACTACCGATGATCGCGCAGATCGCACTGACGCTGTTGATCGTGATTCCGATGGGGCCCTTCGTCTATCGGCTCGCCTATGAGCCGATCGCGGAGGCGACCACGCTGCTGCTGCTGATCGTGGCGGTGGCGGTGCACTTTGCGATGGTCGGCCTCGGGCTCGTGATGTTCGGTGCGGAAGGCTCGCGCACCACGGCGTTCTCGGATGCGACTTTCAATCTCGGCAGCTTGTCGATTTCCGGGCAGAGTTTGTGGGTGGTTGGTACGGCAGCGGTGCTGATCGGTGCGCTGTATCTGTACTTCGACCGTTCGATCTCCGGCAAGGCTTTGCGCGCGACCTCGGTGAACCGGCTCGGCGCGCGGCTCGTCGGCATCGGCACGACGCAGGCTGGGCGCCTCGCGTTCACGCTCGCTGCGGGCCTCGGTGCGCTGTGCGGCATCCTCGTCGCACCCTTGACCACCATCTACTACGACTCGGGCTTCCTGATCGGTCTGAAGGGCTTCGTGGGGGCGATTATCGGCGGCCTGGTCAGCTATCCGCTGGCGGCAGCAGGCTCGATCCTGGTCGGCCTGCTGGAGTCGTATTCGTCGTTCTGGGCGAGCGCTTATAAGGAAGTGATCGTGTTCACGCTGATCATTCCGGTGTTGCTGTGGCGGAGTCTGGCCAGCCCGCACTCGGAAGAGGAAGAGGAGTGACACGATGAAACGGATCATGCAAAACAAGTTTTTCTGGCTGTTCCTCGTGGTGCTGTTCGCGTTGCCGGTGTTGCCGCATCCGATTCATGTGCCCGAGTACTGGGTGACACTGCTCAATTACATCGGCTTGTATTCGATCGTTGCGATCGGTCTCGTGCTGCTGACCGGTATTGGTGGGATGACGAGCTTCGGACAGGCGGCGTTCGTCGGCATCGGCGCGTATGCGACCGCGTATCTGACAACGACGTATGGCGTGTCGCCGTGGCTCGCGCTGATCGCAGGCGTGGTGGTGACGGCGTTGATCGCGCTGATGCTGGGTCTCGTAACGATGCGGCTATCGGGCCACTTTTTGCCGCTCGGCACGATCGCGTGGGGGCTCGCGCTGTTCTATCTGTTCGGCAACATGGAGATGCTCGGCAAGTACGATGGCATTAACGGGATTCCTGTGCTGAATGTTTTTGGCATCAACCTGGAGTCCGGCCGCCATATCTATTACCTGATCTGGGTGGTGGTGCTCGGCGCGGTGATCTCTGTTCAAAATCTGCTTAACAGCCGACCGGGGCGGGCGATCCGCGCATTGCGCGGCGGCGGCATGATGGCTGAAGCGATGGGCGTCAACACGGCGTGGATGCGCGTGGTGATCTTCGTCTATGCCGCAGTGCTGGCGTCGATCTCGGGTTTCTTGTACGCGCACCTGCAGCGCGCGGTGAATCCGACGCCCTTTGGTCTGAACCACGGGATCGAGTTTCTGTTCATGGCGGTGGTCGGCGGCGTGTCGCATGTCTGGGGCGCCGTGCTCGGTGCAGCGATCCTGACCGTGCTGCAGGACTATCTGCAAACGCTGCTGCCCAAGCTGCTTGGCGAAAACGGTAACTTCGAAGTGATCGTGTTCGGCATCTTGATGGTGTTGCTGCTGCAATACGCTCGCCAAGGCGTCTGGCCGTTTGTCGCGCGGTTTTTCCCCAAAGGCCCCCGCGCGCACCTGTCGGATCATGCCGAGCCGTTGCCGCAGCGCAGCAAGCCGACTGCGGGTGAAAGCCTGCTGACCGTGAATAAGGCGCGCAAGCAGTTCGGCGGCCTGGTCGCGGTGAACGATGTCAGCTTCGACGTGAAAGCAGGGCAGATCATCGGCTTGATTGGTCCAAATGGCGCCGGCAAATCGACCACCTTCAATCTGGTCACGGGCGTGTTGCAAGCGACCAGCGGCGAAATCACCTTTCGCGGCGAGCGTATCGATTCACTGAGTTCACGTGAAATCGTCAAGCGGGGTATTGGCCGCACCTTCCAGCACGTCAAGCTGCTGCCTGGGATGACGGTGCTGGAGAACGTTGCGATCGGCGCGCATTTGCGTGGCCACGCCGGTGTGTGGCGCAGCGTCGCGCGGTTGAACGGCGCTGAAGAAGCGCGCCTGATGGCCGAAGCGGCGCGCCAGATTCGCCGCGTCGGACTCGAGCAACATATGTACGACGAGGCGGGTAGCCTTGCGTTGGGGCAACAACGGATCCTCGAAATTGCTCGGGCGCTGTGCTGTGACCCGACCTTGTTGCTGCTGGACGAACCTGCCGCCGGTCTGCGGTATCAGGAAAAACTGCAGTTGGCGGACTTGCTGCGCCGCCTCAAAGCCGAAGGCATGAGCGTACTGCTGGTCGAACACGATATGGATTTTGTGATGAATCTCACCGATCGACTTGTGGTGATGGAATTCGGTACGCGGATCGCGGAAGGCCTGCCGCAGGATGTCCAGCAAGATCCGGCTGTGCTTGAGGCTTATCTGGGCGGGGTGGAATGATGGAAAACACGATGAATGCGGCTGCACCGATTCTTGACGTGAACGGGTTGTCCGTCCGCTATGGCAAGGTGGAGGCGCTGCATGGCGCGGCAATCAAGGTGCGGCCCGGGCAGATCGTCTCAGTGATTGGTCCGAATGGCGCGGGCAAGTCCACGTTGCTGAACGCGATCATGGGCGCATTGCCGACTACGGGCCATGCGAAGGGCTCGGTTCTCTATCAAGGTGAAGACGTCAGCGCGGTACCGGTTGAAAAGCGCGTCGCGCGCGGCATGTGTCTTGTGCCGGAAAAGCGCGAGCTGTTCGCGTCGATGACGGTTGAAGACAATCTGGTCCTCGGCGCATATCGGCGCAAGCGGGCAGGGGAGCGCAACTTTCTCGATCAACTCGAGCCGGTCTTTACGCTTTTTCCTCGCTTGAAAGAGCGCCGGAAGCAGGCCGCCGGGACGTTGTCCGGCGGTGAGCGGCAGATGCTCGCGGTCGGCCGTGCGTTGATGGGCAAACCCGATCTGCTGATGCTCGACGAACCGAGTCTGGGCCTCGCACCGCTGATCGTGAAGGAAATTTTCCACATTATTAGTGCGCTGCGGCAGACCGGCGTCGCGACGCTGCTGATCGAGCAGAATGCACGCGCTGCGCTGCAGATCTCCGACTACGGTTACGTGCTTGAAACCGGTGAATTGGCGCTCGAAGGGCCTGCGGCTGATCTGGCGCAGAATCCGCGTGTGATCGAAACCTATCTGGGGCTGGCCAAGAAAGTGGCTTAATTTCTCGTTTTCGTTGGGTTCGCTGCAATTCAAAGCGGTGTGTTTCACGTGAAACACACCGTTTTTTTCTTGTCTGGCCATTCGGCCGAAATTCGGGCCTAAACCGAACCCGTTATAATTCGCCCATACATTTTTCTTTGAAAGGCTCACGCGACGATCTGGCGTGAGATCCGCGATGCTTTTTCCCACAGAATTTGACGTAATCGTGGTCGGCGGTGGTCATGCCGGCACCGAAGCCGCTTTGGCTTCGGCACGCATGGGCAATACCACGCTCCTGCTGACGCACAACATCGAAACCCTAGGTCAGATGAGTTGCAATCCGTCTATCGGCGGTATTGGCAAGGGCCATCTGGTGAAGGAAGTCGATGCGCTTGGCGGTGCGATGGCGGCCGCGACGGACGAGGGCGGGATCCAGTTTCGCATCCTCAATTCGTCGAAGGGGCCTGCTGTCCGTGCGACGCGCGCGCAGGCGGACCGTCTGCTGTACAAGCAGGCAATCCGGCATCGGCTGGAGAACCAGCCGAACCTCTGGCTGTTCCAGCAGGCGGTCGACGATTTGATGGTGGAAGGCGACCGGGTGGTCGGCGCTGTGACGCAGGTGGGGATTCGTTTCCGCGCGCGCGCGGTTGTGCTGACGGCCGGGACGTTCCTCGACGGCAAGATTCACGTGGGTTTGAACAACTACACCGGTGGCCGTGCCGGTGATCCGGCAGCGGTGTCGCTATCGGCGCGCCTCAAGGAATTGAAGCTGCCACAGGGCCGCCTCAAGACTGGGACGCCGCCGCGTATTGACGGTCGAACGATCGACTTTTCGAAGCTTGAAGAGCAGCCGGGCGATCTGGATCCGGTGCCGGTTTTCTCGTTTTTGGGGCGCGTCGAGCAGCATCCGCGCCAAGTACCGTGCTGGGTCACGCATACGAATGAGCGCACGCACGACATTATCCGCGGCGGTCTCGACCGCTCGCCGATGTACACGGGCGTGATTGAAGGGGTAGGGCCGCGGTATTGTCCGTCGATTGAGGACAAAATTCACCGCTTTGCGTCGAAAGAATCGCATCAGATCTTTCTTGAACCGGAAGGGCTGACGACGAACGAGTTCTACCCCAATGGGATTTCCACCAGCCTGCCGTTCGACGTGCAGTTGGAACTCGTGCGCTCGATGCGCGGCTTGGAGCATGCCCACATCCTGCGGCCGGGCTATGCGATCGAATACGACTACTTCGATCCGCGTGGGCTGAAGGCATCGCTGGAAACCAAGGTGATCAGCGGTCTGTTCTTCGCGGGCCAGATCAATGGCACGACCGGCTATGAAGAAGCCGCTGCACAAGGTTTGCTGGCGGGGATCAATGCCGGCTTGCACGTGCAGGGTAAAGACGCGTGGTGCCCGCGCCGCGATCAGGCCTACCTGGGTGTTCTAGTCGACGATCTGGTGACGCGCGGGGTGTCCGAGCCGTATCGGATGTTCACGAGCCGCGCCGAATATCGTTTGAGCTTGCGTGAAGATAACGCCGATATGCGTCTGACGGAGATCGGTCGTGAGCTTGGTGTGGTCGACGACATTCGATGGGGTGCATTCAGCCGCAAGCGCGACGCTGTTTCACGTGAAACAGAGCGCCTTCGGACGACGTGGGTGAACCCGAAGACGTTGCCGCCCGAAGAAGCGACCGCACTCCTCGGCAAGCCGATCGACCACGAATACAGTCTGGCCGATCTGCTGCGCCGTCCGGGCGTGACATACGACGGCGTCTGCGGTTTGCGCGCGGGTGCATGTGCTGCGCCTGAAACGCTGGCTGAGGACGACGTTTTGCTCGCCCAAATCAAGGAGCAGATCGAGATCGGCATCAAGTATCAGGGTTATATCGACCGCCAGGCCGATGAGATCGAGCGGAATGAATCACACGAAAGTACGCGTTTGCCTGAGGGATTGGACTACGCCGAGGTAAGAGGGCTGTCGTTCGAGGCGCGTCAGAAGTTGACGCAATTCCGTCCTGAGACTATCGGGCAGGCGTCGCGTATCTCCGGCATTACCCCAGCGGCTATCTCCCTGCTGATGGTTCACCTGAAGCGTGGCTTGGGCCGTCGCTCGACAAAACCCGCCGAGCCCGGCGCCGATAGCACGCCGGTGACGCAATGACGGTGAGTCAGAAGGGAAGGGATAGTGAGGCATTGACGCCGCTGCTAGCGGACGGCGTCCGCGAACTCGGCCTCGATTTAAGCGATGCGCAGCTCGGCAAACTGCTCGACTACGTAGCGTTGCTGTCCAAATGGAACGCCGTCTACAACCTGACGGCGATCCGAGATCCCCGGCAGATGCTTATTCAGCACATCCTGGATTCGCTTTCGATCGTGCCGCATCTCGCCACGCGCAGTGTGTCCTCGGTGCTGGACGTGGGTTCCGGCGGTGGCCTGCCCGGCATCGTGCTGGCTATCGTCCTGCCCGACTGGACGGTCACCGTCAACGACATCGTTCACAAGAAGACGGCTTTTCAGGCCCAGGCCAAAGCCGAACTCGGCCTTGCGAACCTGTCGGTCGTCACAGGACGCGTCGAGACCTTGCAGCCGGGCGCCGAAGTACCGGCAAAGTTCGACGTAATCGTGTCGCGCGCATTCGCAGAACTCGCGGATTTCGTTACACTGGCCCGTCATCTGGTTGCGGACAAGGGCGCGATTTGGGCGATGAAGGGTCTGCGTCCGGATGGTGAGATCGAGCGCCTGCCAGCGGGCGCCCACGTGGAACAGATTATTCGGCTGAACGTGCCATCGCTCGACGCGGAGCGGCACCTGATCAAGGTGCGGGTGGACGCCGAAAACTGACGGCCACCGCCAGCTCAATAACACGCACCGCGTACCAGAAGTGCTTTTACTTTATTCAAGCAGCAAAAAAGGGAAAAGGGACACACCAACGATGGCAAAAATCTTCTGCGTTGCGAACCAGAAGGGCGGCGTCGGCAAGACGACGACGGCAGTCAATCTGGCCGCGAGCCTGGCAGCGCAGGGACAGCGAGTCCTTCTCATCGATCTGGACCCGCAGGGCAACTCCACGATGGGCAGCGGCGTCGACAAGGCCGCATGCTCAAACACCGTCTATGAAGTGCTGGTGGATGGCGTATCGGTGGCCGATGCGCGAGTACGCCCGGAAGCCGTCGGCTACGACATGCTGCCCGCCAACCGTGAACTGGCTGGCGCCGAGGTTGAACTGGTCAGCGTGCAGAACCGTGAGCGCCAATTGAAGGTCGCCTTGGCGGCGGTCGAAAGCGAATACGACTTCATATTGATCGACTGCCCGCCGGCTCTGTCGCTGCTGACGCTCAACGGCTTGTGCGCCGCGCACGGCGTGGTGATTCCGATGCAGTGCGAGTACTTCGCGCTTGAGGGTCTGTCCGACCTGGTGAACACGATCAAGCAGGTGCATGCGAACCTGAATCGCGATCTAAAGGTGATCGGCCTGCTGCGCGTCATGTTCGATCCGCGCATCACCTTGCAACAGCAAGTCTCGGATCAACTGAAAGAGCATTTCGGCGACAAGGTGTTCGACGTGGTGATCCCACGCAACGTGCGTCTTGCCGAGGCGCCTAGCTATGGGTTGCCGGGTGTCGTGTTCGATAAGGCGTCGCGCGGCGCGCAAGCGTATGTGCAGTTCGGTGCAGAGATGATTGAGCGGGTGCGCACGTTGAACGACGCGCCCTTGGCGTCCTAAGCGGATCGAGGAAGCACAATGAATGCAGTAGCAAGAAAGAAGGGCTTGGGCCGCGGTCTGGAAGCATTGCTTGGCGGCAGTGCGGATATTACCGAGGCCGCAGTGATCCAGGGGGCGCCGAACGTACTGCCGCTCAGCAAACTGCAGGCTGGCAAGTACCAGCCTCGCACGCGCATGGACGAAGGTGCGTTACAGGAATTGGCGGCCAGCATTCGTGCCCAGGGGCTCATGCAGCCGATTCTGGTGCGACCGGTTTCGGCGGATAAGTATGAGATTATCGCCGGCGAGCGGCGTTTCCGCGCTGCACGCCTTGCCGGCCTCGACGAGGTGCCGGTGTTGGTAAAGGACGTGCCGGACCAGGCCGCCGCAGCCATGGCGCTGATAGAGAATATTCAGCGCGAAGATCTGAATCCACTGGAAGAAGCGCAGGGCATTCAGCGCTTACTCGACGAGTTCAATTTCACACACGAGCAGGCGGCTGAATCGGTGGGCCGCTCGCGCAGTGCGGTATCGAATCTGTTGCGCTTGCTCAACCTCGCGGCGCCGGTCCAAACGATGCTGCTGGCCGGAGATCTCGACATGGGGCATGCGCGCGCGCTGCTGGCCGTCGACGCCGCAACGCAGATCACGCTGGCCAACCAGGTGGTCAACAAGCGCATGTCGGTACGCGAGACTGAAAAACTTGTGACGGCAACCACCAAGGTTGCGCCCGCAGTGAAGGCGCGTGCGAATCAGGACGGCGGCCGCGACACGCGACGGCTCGAAGAGGAGTTATCCGATCTGCTTGCCGCAACGGTAAAGATCAAGCTCGGCCGGCGCGGCCGCGGCCAGGTGCTGGTGGACTTCGGCGATCTGGACGCATTGGAAGGCATTCTTGTCCGGTTGCGGGGTAACGCCACCATCGCCTGATCGTGGCGGATTGAACGCCAGGGATGTTGAGCCTGCTCGCGGGTTGGCCGGCTTTCGAAGTCACAAGCTGTTTGGCGTGCGTCGTGTGTTTCCGGCGGCGATGGCGATCGTGCGACGGTCGTATCTGCCGCGAGCAGGGTTCGTTTGCGATCTCTCTGATTGAGCGAAACTCGAGACCTGATATCACGTGGATTCCTAACTATGTGATGCGGTAGATAATCAGGAATGCGATATATCGGTATGCGCTGATATTTTGCGTCGATGCAGATGGACATAGCCGGGTTGCGCGGCGATTTGATGGCCACGCGGATCGGGCAGCCGGCGGGCTGAGCCTGACCGCTGCGCTGCTTCGACGAGTTCCAGATACGCGGCCTTTCGCCCGTTGGGATCGGGCGGCAGAATTCGTGTACGACACGTGGACGGGGCCATCGGCAGGGTAAGGGCAGGGAAGGTTTCGACACGAAACGGCCGGCGCCTGGTTGCTCGCTGCGTCGATCATCTGATTTTGAAGGCGGCTTTCTATGCTCTCTGGTCGCCACGGAAAGGGGCGCAGCCCATATTCACCGTCTCGCCCCTACCCGGCGCCGCGCTCCATGTCCACCAAAGCTGGCAAAAACCATCGTCTGTTGCATTTTTGAGACGTCCGCAACAGCGTCGAAACGACGCATCCACATGCTTCAGCCGACCCGATATATTGGGCATGTTTTGCCTTTCCCCGGCCGCCTTACATTTGCCGTGTACAGGGCGGCCAAAATCCCATTCCCGCATCGTGAAGAGCGTTTTCACGCTGGTTATTGAACGGCCTAAAGTCTTGAATTGCCTGCAACTATCGCTTACAATCGCCCGGATTTAATTGCACGGCAACCCCGTAAGCGCAGCGTAAGCTCTCGGGCTGGAACAAGACTTTCGGAACACTGCGATGGCGGTTAAAACGTCGAATCAAGCGCCGAAGAATGGGCGTGACGACCACCGCGCTGAACGCACCATTTCCGATGCGTCCACCGGTCAGCACGTTACAACTGACGATGCGTGGGATGTCGAGCAACAAGATAACAATATCGTTCCGCTCACGCGGGCTGAGGCTGAAAAGCTGTTTGGTCCGAATGTGAGTCGTCCATCGCGTGTCACGCCTTTTAAGGTCGTGGCAGCGCAAATGGCTTTGTCCCTGGGTGCTACGCTGGTGTGGTGGCTGTTCTATAAGCCGCCGGGCGCTGCTGCGCTGTCCGCGTTCCTGGGAGGGGCGATCTGCTGGGTGCCGGGCGCGCTGTTCGCGGCACGCCTTAGAACGCTGAGTGGCGCCGAAACAGTGATGAGCTGGATGATTGGCGAAGCGCTCAAGATGGGGACGACGATCGCGATGTTTGTAGCCATCGCTTTCTGGTATCACGACGTACGCTGGGTGCCGCTGCTCGTGACCTACCTCATCGCGCTCAAGACTTACTGGATCGCCCTCGCGTGGCGCTAAGGTAGTAGCAGAGAATAGCAACACAAAATTCAGGCCGGCGCGCAGCGCTGGCATAAGGAGTGCGGATATGACACGATCCGCACCCGGCGTGTTCCCGCAATACAGCATTGTGGCGGGAGCGGCCTAAGACGATTTTCGACAATTTGGGTGGCATTAACGATATGGCAGCTAGCGAAGGCACGCGCGCTCTGGATCCGTCCGAGTACATCGCGCACCACTTGCAGAACTTTTCCACCGCGAACCAGACGTCGATTTTCGACATCCATGTGTGGAATCTGGACACCCTTTTCTGGTCGATCGTTTGCGGTCTGGCCACGATCGCCATCCTCCATCTGGCCGCTCGCAAGGCGACATCCGGCGTGCCGGGTCGTTTCCAGTGCGCGATCGAAATGCTGGTCGAGATGGTCGAAGATCAATCGAAGTCGATGATCCACGGCTCGCGCACCTTCATTGCACCGCTGGCACTGACCGTGTTCGTCTGGGTTGCATTGATGAACTCGCTCGACTTCATCCCCGTCGATCTGCCGGGCCGCGTGATCGGCTGGCTGGGCCTCTCGGAAGCCATCCCCCATCATCGTATCGTGCCGACCGCCGACCTGAACGGCACGCTCGGCATCGCACTCGGCGTGTTCGCGCTGATGATTTACTACAACTTCAAGATCAAGGGCGCAGGCGGCTTCGTGCATGAACTGCTGTCGGCTCCGTTCGGCGCGCATCCGCTGCTGTGGATCCCGAATCTTGCATTGAACATCATCGAGTTCGTCGCAAAGACGGTTTCGCTCGGCATGCGGCTGTTCGGCAACATGTACGCGGGCGAGCTGTTGTTCCTGCTGATTGCCCTGCTCGGCAGCATGTGGGGTTTCGGCGCGGACGCGTCCGTGCTCGGCTTTATCGGCCACGTCATCGCAGGCACGGTCTGGGCGATCTTCCACATCCTGATCGTTCTGCTGCAAGCGTTCATTTTTATGATGCTGACGCTGGTGTACATCGGGCAGGCACACGACACCCACTAATCACGGCGTGTCGAACGACGAATTGTTTTTAGTTTTGTTTTATTAAATCCCAGTTCCAACCAGTTCTAGAAGACTTTTCACAAAGGAGTGATCATGCAAGCTTTCATCGCCAACATCCAGGGTCTGACCGCCATCGGTATCGGCATCATCATCGGCCTGGGTGCAATCGGCGCCTGTATCGGTATCGGCCTGATGGGTGGCAAGTACATCGAAGCATGTGCTCGTCAGCCGGAACTGATGAACCCGCTGCAAACCAAGATGTTCCTGCTGGCTGGTCTGATCGATGCGGCGTTCCTGATTGGCGTTGGTGTGGCAATGCTGTTCGCGTTCGCGAACCCGCTGCTGTCGAAGCTGGCAGGCTGAGGTTCCTCGGAAGTTTGCGCCTGAGCTATAACTGGTAAAGGCGCAGGGCGGAACGGGCACTTGGGCGCTGATCGAATACAGAATCGATGAGCGCCTTGCCGTTTCACTTTCCGAACTAGCAACGTTTAAGGAAACACCGTGAATCTCAACGCAACCCTGTTTGCGCAAATGGTCGTGTTCCTGATCCTCGCGTGGTTCACGATGAAGTTCGTGTGGCCGCCGTTGATCAACGCCCTCGACGAGCGCTCCAAGAAGATTGCTGACGGTTTGTCTGCTGCTGAAAAGGGCAAGGCTGAACTCGAAGCCGCTCACAAGCGCGTCGACCAGGAACTGGCTCAGGCACGCAGTGACGGCCAGCAACGTATTGCTGACGCGGAAAAGCGCGCTGTGGCAGTCGCTGACGAAATCAAGGCTCAAGCGCAAGCTGAAGCCGCTCGCATCATCGCGCAAGCGAAAGCCGACGCGGACCAGCAAGTCGTGAAAGCGCGCGAAACGCTGCGCGGCGAAGTCGCTGCACTCGCCGTGAAGGGCGCTGAACAGATCCTGAAGCGCGAAGTCGACCAGGCAGCTCACGCTGACCTGCTGAATCAACTGAAAGCCGAGCTCTGATCATGGCCGAACTTGCAACCATCGCCCGTCCGTACGCAGAAGCGCTGTTTGGCGTGGCCGAAGCTGGTGACATCGCCGCCTGGTCCACGCTCGTGCAGGAGCTGGCACAGGTTGCGCGTCTGCCCGAAGTGCTGTCGATCGCCTCGAGCCCGAAAGTAAGCCGCGCCCAGGTCAGCGAACTGCTGCTGGCCGCGGTCAAGTCGCCGCTCAAGGACAACGCGCAAGCGAAGAATCTGGTGCAAATGCTGGTCGATAACCATCGCCTGCCATTGCTGCCGGAAATCGCTGTGCAGTTCGAAGAGTTGAAGAACGCCCGCGAAGGAGCGGCAGATGTGCTGATCGTCAGCGCATTCCCGCTCGAAGGCGCGCAGTTGAACGAACTCGTCGCAAGTCTCGAACGCAAATTCAAGCGCAAGCTGAAGCCGACGGTCGAAGTCGACTCGTCGCTGATCGGCGGCGTGCGCGTGACGGTTGGCGACGAAGTGCTCGATACCTCGGTCCGCGCGCGGCTTGCCAGCATGCAGACGGCTCTGACGGCCTGAAGCGCCCGAGGCGCTTCAGCAGCTGGCACGCAACAGAATTGACTATCAGGAGCGAATAATGCAACTCAATCCCTCTGAGATCAGCGAGCTGATCAAGAGCCGGATCCAGGGCCTTGAAGCGAGCGCAGACGTTCGCAACCAGGGCACCGTGATCTCCGTGACCGACGGTATCGTGCGCATCCACGGCCTGTCGGAAGTGATGCAGGGCGAAATGCTCGAATTCCCGGGCAACACCTTTGGTCTCGCACTGAACCTCGAGCGCGACTCGGTCGGCGCCGTGATTCTGGGTGAGTACGAACACATTTCGGAAGGCGACATCGTCAAGACGACGGGCCGCATTCTCGAAGTGCCGGTGGGTCCGGAACTGCTCGGCCGCGTGGTCGATGCACTCGGCAACCCGATCGACGGCAAGGGCCCGGTCAACGCGAAGAAAACCGACGCAATCGAAAAGATTGCGCCGGGCGTGATCTGGCGTAAGTCGGTTTCGGAACCGGTCCAAACCGGTCTGAAGTCGATCGACGCGATGGTGCCGGTTGGCCGTGGCCAGCGCGAGCTGATCATTGGCGACCGCCAGTGCGGCAAGACCGCAGTCGCAGTCGATACGATCATCAACCAGAAGGGCAAGAACCTCTTCTGTATCTACGTCGCGATCGGCCAGAAGGCTTCGTCGATCATGAACGTGGTGCGCAAGCTGGAAGAAACCGGCGCGCTGGAATACACGATCGTCGTGGCCGCTTCGGCTTCGGAATCGGCTGCGATGCAATACCTCGCACCGTACGCCGGCTGCACGATGGGCGAATACTTCCGCGACCGTGGTCAAGATGCCCTGATCGTGTATGACGATTTGACCAAGCAAGCTTGGGCATACCGTCAGATCTCGCTGCTGCTGCGCCGCCCGCCGGGTCGTGAAGCTTATCCGGGCGACGTGTTCTATCTGCACTCGCGCCTGTTGGAGCGTGCTGCTCGCGTCTCGGAAGAGTACGTCGAGAAGTTCACGAACGGCGAAGTGAAGGGCAAGAGCGGTTCGCTGACGGCACTGCCGGTCATTGAAACGCAGGCAGGCGACGTGACCGCATTCGTTCCGACGAACGTGATCTCGATTACCGACGGTCAGATCTTCCTGGAAACCGACCTTTTCAACGCAGGTATCCGCCCGGCAATTAACGCCGGTGTGTCGGTGTCGCGCGTTGGCGGTGCGGCTCAAACCAAGGTGGTGAAGAAGCTGTCGGGCGGTATCCGTACCGACCTCGCGCAGTACCGTGAACTGGCAGCGTTCGCACAGTTCGCATCGGACCTTGACGAAGCCACCCGCAAGCAGCTGGAGCGCGGCCGCCGCGTGACGGAACTGCTGAAGCAGCCGCAATATCAACCGCTGCAAGTGTGGGAACTGGCAATCGCTCTGTTCGCCGCGAACAACGGTTACCTCGACGATCTGGAAGTTGCGCAAGTGCTGCCGTTCGAAAAGGGCCTGCGCGAATATCTGAAGTCGAGCCACGCTGACCTGGTCAAGCGCATCGAAGATACCAAGGAACTCTCGAAGGACGACGAAGCCCTGCTGCATACGGCTCTCAAAGACTTCAAGAAGTCCGGCGCATATTGATCTGCGAGTGATCCGCAAGGCATAAACGGACCTTGAAGCGGCGCGGGCCGCAGGCAACTGAACCCGCGCTGCTTCGATCGCTTTGCATGGGACCCGAGTAAGCGCTGAAGCGCTTACTCGGGCCGACAAGGAGCAAGCAATGGCTGGAATGAAGGAAATTCGCGGCAAGATCAAGAGCGTGCAAAACACGCGCAAGATCACGAAAGCGATGGAGATGGTGGCCGCATCGAAGATGCGCCGCGCTCAGGAGCGCATGCGCGCTGCTCGCCCGTACGCCGACAAGGTCCGCGATATCGCTGCACACATGAGCCGTGCGAACCCGGAGTATCGTCACCCGTTCATGGTGTCGAACGAAGGCGCGAAGACGGCTGGCATCATCCTCGTCACGACCGATAAAGGTTTGTGCGGCGGGATGAACACCAACGTGCTGCGTGCGTCGCTGCAGAAGTTCAAGGAACTGGAAGGTCAGGGCAAGACGGTCGAGGCAACTGCGATCGGCACCAAGGGTCTGGGTTTCCTGAACCGTCTGCGCGCCAAGGTGGTGTCGAATGTCGTGCATCTGGGCGACACGCCGCATCTGGAAAAGCTGATCGGCGCGGTGAAGGTGCAGCTCGACCTGTACTCGGAAGGCAAGGTTTCGGCGGTGTACCTGGCGTACACGCGCTTCGTCAACACGATGAAGCAGGAACCGGTGATCGAGCAACTGTTGCCGCTGTCGGCAGATCAGTTCGAGCGTAAGGACGAAGACGGCACGACGCCGAGCACGCAGTGGGACTACATCTACGAGCCGGATGCGCAGGCAGTGGTGGACGAACTGCTGGTGCGTTATGTCGAAGCGCTGGTCTATCAGGCCGTCGCGGAAAACATGGCATCGGAGCAGTCGGCACGGATGGTCGCAATGAAGGCCGCTTCGGACAATGCGAAGACGGTCATCAACGAACTGCAGCTCGTGTACAACAAGAGCCGTCAGGCCGCGATCACGAAAGAACTGTCGGAAATCGTCGGTGGCGCAGCGGCAGTCTGACCTTGACGGTCAGGCATGCCGCTTCGTGCGTGCCCGTGAGGCGCGCCCCATCGAAACTGCGCCTTTGCGCGAGTGAAGAATTGAGTATCTAAAGGAAAAGCGATGAGTACTACTGCTTTGGTAGAAGGCAAGATCGTACAGTGCATCGGCGCGGTGATCGACGTGGAATTCCCGCGTGACCACATGCCGAAGATTTACGACGCGCTCATTCTCGACGGTTCGGAACTGACCCTCGAAGTCCAGCAGCAGCTGGGCGACGGCGTTGTCCGTACCATCTGTCTGGGTGCAT
Organism: Paraburkholderia sp. RL17-337-BIB-A; assembly: GCF_046025895.1. Classification (NCBI taxonomy): domain Bacteria; kingdom Pseudomonadati; phylum Pseudomonadota; class Betaproteobacteria; order Burkholderiales; family Burkholderiaceae; genus Paraburkholderia; species Paraburkholderia sp. RL17-337-BIB-A. Next base: position 4,677,840 of record NZ_JARESY010000001.1, read on the forward strand.
CGGACGGCCTGCGCCGCGGTACGACGGTGAAGAACACCGGCAAGCCCATCAGCGTGCCGGTTGGCAAGCCGACCCTCGGCCGGATCATGGACGTGCTGGGTCGCCCGATCGACGAAGCCGGTCCGATCAACTCGGACGTGGTTCGCGGTATTCACCAGAAGGCTCCGGCGTTCGACGAACTGTCGCCGTCGACGGAACTGCTCGAAACCGGCATCAAGGTTATCGACCTGATCTGCCCGTTCGCCAAGGGCGGTAAGGTTGGCCTGTTCGGTGGCGCGGGTGTGGGCAAGACCGTGAACATGATGGAACTGATCAACAACATCGCTAAGGAACACGGTGGTTATTCCGTGTTCGCCGGTGTTGGCGAGCGTACCCGTGAAGGGAACGACTTCTATCACGAAATGAAGGACTCGAACGTTCTCGACAAGGTCGCGCTGGTGTACGGCCAGATGAACGAGCCGCCGGGCAACCGTCTGCGCGTCGCGTTGACCGGTCTGACGATGGCTGAGCACTTCCGTGACGAAGGCCTCGACGTGCTGTTCTTCGTCGACAACATCTACCGTTTCACGCTGGCAGGCACGGAAGTGTCGGCACTGCTCGGCCGTATGCCGTCGGCAGTGGGCTATCAGCCTACTTTGGCTGAAGAAATGGGTAAGCTGCAAGAACGTATTACGTCGACCAAGACCGGCTCGATCACATCGGTGCAGGCCGTGTACGTCCCTGCGGATGACTTGACCGACCCGTCGCCGGCTACGACTTTCGGCCACCTGGACGCAACCGTCGTGTTGTCGCGTGACATCGCTTCGCTGGGCATCTACCCGGCGGTCGACCCGCTCGATTCGACCTCGCGTCAGATCGACCCGAACGTGATCGGCGAAGAGCATTACGCGATCACGCGCGGCGTGCAGCAAACGCTGCAGCGCTACAAGGAATTGCGCGACATTATCGCGATTCTGGGTATGGACGAACTGGCGCCGGAAGACAAGCTCGCCGTGGCGCGCGCTCGTAAGATCCAGCGTTTCCTGTCGCAGCCGTTCCACGTCGCTGAAGTGTTCACGGGCTCGCCGGGCAAGTACGTGCCGCTGAAGGAAACGATTCGTGGTTTCAAGATGATCGTTGACGGCGAGTGTGACCATCTGCCGGAACAAGCGTTCTACATGGTCGGCACGATCGACGAAGCCTTCGAAAAGGCCAAGAAGATCCAGTAAAGGTGGGGTGTAGGTAATCAGGCGCGGCAGATCGCATCACTGAATAAGTAACACGTGATTTATCGCGCCTCTCACTACGCTCAACCCAGCCTTGCATGGGACGAGAATAAGCGCTAAAGCGCTAACTCTCGTCGAGCTTTGCAGGGGGACCCGAGTAAGCGCTAAAGCGCCAACTCTGGTCGCCACAGGAGTCGACACTTATGGCAACAATCAAGGTAGACGTCGTCAGCGCGGAAGAGCAGATCTTCTCGGGCCAGGCGAAGTTCGTCGCGCTGCCGGGCGAAGCAGGTGAACTCGGCATTCTGCCGGGCCACACGCCGCTCATCACGCGGATTCGTCCGGGTGCGGTGCGCATCGAAGCTGAAAACGGCGAAGAAGAGTTTGTGTTCGTCGCCGGTGGCATTCTCGAAATCCAGCCTGGCGCTGTGACGGTTCTCGCCGACACGGCAATCCGCGGCAAGGATCTCGACGAAGCCAAGGCTGAAGATGCACGCAAGCGTGCGGAAGAAGCGCTGCAGAACACGGGTTCGAACCTCGAATACGCGACCGCGCAAGCGGAACTGGCGTACGCGACGGCTCAACTCGCTGCGATTCAGCGTCTGCGCAAGCTGCGCGGTCAGAACTAGGCATCACGTTTTAGAGAGAAAGCAGCCTTCCTGGCTGCTTTTTTTTGACCTCGACTTGACGTTTACGGAAAGGTCAGCGCAATTCGGCTTTCCACTAATGACACGTAGCGGTGCGCAACTTGTCACTAGCGAAAAGGCGAGATTGCTGGAGCACAGGCACAGGCACAGGCACAGGCACAGGCACAGGCACAGGCACAGGCACAGGCACAGGCACAGGCACAGGCACAGGCACAGGCACAGGCACAGGCACAGGCCACAGGCACAGCCCACAGCCCACAGCCCACAGCCCACAGCCCACAGCCCACAGCCCACAGGCAGGAGCAGGAGCAGGAGCAGGAGCAGGAGCAGGAGCAGGAGCAGGAGCAGGAGCAGGAGCACGAGCACGAGCACGAGCCAGAGCCAGAGCCAGAGCCAGAGCCAGAGCCAGAGCCAGAGCCAGAGCCAGAGCCAGAGCCAGAGCCACGACTCTGCGGCGGCATCTTGCAGCAGCAGCTGTCCATCAATGCGCTGCGGGTAACACTTGATGCCTCACGGACGTCCGCCGGTGGCACAATTGATTTCAAATTCATTTCAATATTCAATAGGGCGAGCTTCCGCTCACGGAGACAACACCATGGCAACGCACGTGTCAGGCGATGGCGCACTCATCGAACCTAAAGACAACCTGTCGTACGTTCGCGGGTCCACCGAGATCCCGTTGAGCGAAGCGCCGGTCGGGCAGTTTTTGCGTGACACCGCAGAGCGCTTTCCTGACCGCCCGGCCGTGGTGTTTCGTGAGCAACGCATCCGTTGGACATGGAAGGAGTTCGCCGAAGAGGTGGATGTGCTGGCATCCGGACTCCTTGCTCTTGGCATCGTGAAAGGCGACCGTGTCGGCATCTGGTCACCGAACCGGGTGGAATGGCTGCTCACGCAGTTCGCGACCGCGCGCATCGGCGCCGTGCTGGTCAACATCAATCCAGCGTACCGCCTCGCGGAACTCGAGTACGCGCTGAAGAAGGTCGGTTGCAAGGCGATCATTGCGGCCGAGCGGTTCAAGACGTCGATGTACCTCGAGATGCTGCAGGAGCTCGCGCCGGAACTGGCGGCACAAGCGCCGGGCGAACTTCGTGCCGCTCGCTTGCCGGACCTGCGCTACGTGATCCGCATGTGCGACACGGAGACGCCCGGTATGCTGAGCTTCTCCGACGTGATCGAGCAGGGCCGCGTGACGCTCGACGTCGCGAGGCTCGACGCGATCGGTGCGACGCTGTCCTGCCACGAACCGATCAACATCCAGTTCACCAGCGGCACGACGGGCAATCCGAAAGGCGCCACGCTGACCCATAGCAACGTTGTCAACAACGCGCGCTATATCGCGATGGCGATGCGTCTAACGGACCAGGACGGCCTGTGCATTCCGGTTCCGCTCTACCACTGCTTCGGCATGGTGCTCGCGGTGCTGGCGTGCGTATCGGTCGGCGCGAATATGGTGTTTCCGGGCGAGGGCTTCGACCCGGCTGCGACCCTCGCTGCCGTCGCCGAAGAGCAGTGCACGGCACTGCATGGGGTGCCGACCATGTTCATCGCTGAACTCGATCATCCGAACTTCGGCACCTACGACTTCTCGCGTCTGCGCACTGGCATCATGGCCGGCTCGCCATGCCCGATCGAGACGATGAAGAAGGTCGTTTCGAGGATGCATTCAAACGAGATCACCATCGCCTACGGCATGACGGAAACGAGCCCGGTGTCGTTCCAGAGTTCGACCACCGACCCGCTCGACAAGCGCACTACGACGGTTGGCCGTATCCAGCCGCATCTCGAAGTGAAGATCGTCGATCCGCTCGGTGAGATCGTGCCGGTGGGCGAGACAGGCGAACTGTGCACCAAAGGCTATTCGGTGATGCAAGGCTATTGGGGCGATGAAGCGAAGACGCGGGAAAGCATCGTCGACGGCTGGATGCACACCGGCGATCTGGCGACGCTCGATGCCGACGGCTACTGCAACATCGTTGGGCGCCTGAAAGACATGCTGATTCGGGGCGGAGAAAACATCTACCCGCGTGAGATCGAAGAGTTTCTATTCCGGCATCCGAAAATCCAGAGCGTGCAGGTGTTCGGCGTGCCCGACGCGAAGTACGGAGAGGAAGTGTGTGCGTGGATCGTTTTACGCGCGGGGGAGCAGGCCACAGCAGAGGAGATTCAGCAGTTTTGTCAGGGCCAGATCGCACACTACAAGATACCGAAGTACATCCGCTTCGTTGACGAGTTGCCGATGACGGTGACCGGCAAAGTGCAGAAATTCATCATGCGCGAACGGATGATCGGCGAATTGAAGGCGCAGGAAGACAAGACGGCCTGACGGCCATGCTGATTCGGCGCCGCACGAAGATGCGCACGGCGCCGGCCGGCATTTTGAGGAAAACCGTTTGCAGCGAAACGGGCCCCTGGGGAGGAAATTGCTCGGTTAAAAAAAACCTGCAAAATCGATCCGCCAACAACCTCGCAAACGTTTGACCGGGCGAAAAAAAAGCGGGCCTGGAGCCCGCTAAAAACCACACGCTACGGGGTTAGCGCGAGGAGACCAAAGTTGGAACCGACTGAGACGACGACCCTGCGCCGACTACGGCCCCAGCAGGGATGCCCCTTTACAGGGCTTCGGCATACGCCGACCGGCAAGTGCATCGTATCCGCTCACACCACGCACCTAGCCACATCCGTGTTGAAACCGTTGAAGGCATTGTGGGCGAATTAACCTACGAGCGCGGTAACAAAGTGTTTCAGGTTGTAACGCCCGCCAGATAAGGCGCCCCGGGATTTATTGCCAATCGGAAACGTTTCAAACGCAATTTTTACCGATGACTGGCGCGCAATTTCCTACGCCTGATTGATGCTATTCGCGACGCATATTGCGACGTAATCCGTTCAGTCGATTCCGCATGAAATAGTTGCATGCTCATCTTTTTTGCGACGAATCGACCGTGCTACAAGCGCTTTTCGAGCGCCACGAAAGCTTTGGTTTGCTGTCGAGCGGTTGCGCTGCGTTGCAACAATTGGAGCATGCGGAGGAAAGATGCGGAGGGGGCCACTTCGCTGGCCCCGTATTCAAACCGCATTGATCGAGTTTTACTTAACACCTTGGGGTCCGGTTACACGATTGCGCTAACCACGGGAACCTATAAGCGGTCAGCCTCGCCTGCTTTTCCCGATCGAGTGCGACGCGCGCCGAACCTGCAACTCTCGCTTCACTACAGCCACTTATCCGAGATCGCCTGATACTCGCCGGTCGCTTGCGCAAGGTGCAACCACTGGTCGACGTATTGCTGAAAGGCCATGTCGCCACGCGGCAGCAGCCAGGCTTTCTCACCGTACTGGAAGGGCTTGTCCGGATGCACCGAGCAAAGACCCGGATTCAGTTTTTGCTGCAACAAGGTCTCCGACGCGTCCGTCACCATCACATCGGCCTTGCCGGCAAGAATCTGCTTGAAGACCGTCACGTTGTCCGGATAGACGGTCAGGTTTGCATGCGGGAAATACTGTCTGGCGAAACGCTCGTTAGTACCGCCCGGATTGACGATCACGCGGGTCGACGGTTGATCGATCTGCGCCACGGTCTGATATTTGTTGACGTCGTCGCACCGAACGATCGGCGTCTTGCCGTCAACCATGTACGCCTGCGTGAAAAACGCGCGCTTCTGGCGCTCGAGCGTGGGCGAAACACCGCCCACGCCGATGTCGCATTTCGCGACGAAGTCGTTCATCAGGTTCGACCACGACGTCTTGACGAATTCCGTCTTCACGCCGAGCGACTTGGCGAGCGACTCGGCCATGTCGATATCGATGCCTTCGAACTGGCCGTCTGCTTTATAGAACGAGTACGGCTTGTAGTCGCCGGTCGTACAGGCGCGCAGGGTGCCGCGCGCAAGTATTTCGTCGAGCCGCGAGGGAGCCGCGGCGGTTGCGCTGGTCTGTGCCTGGGCGACGCCCGTCTGCATCAAAATGCCGGCCAGAACGCCGGCTAATGCAAGTGCTGCCTTGTTCATTGAGTCTCCTTGGTTGTGCGTTGTTGTTTGGTAAAGCCGTCGGATGATAGCCCGGCAAATCGCGCCTGAACATTGGCCGTTCAGCTGAGTCATGGCGCCGCAACAGGCCACGCGAGCAAGGTGCGCGACAGTTATTACCCGCATCGAGGGCGATGACAAGCCGCGTCCGGTAAAATGCCCTTTTGCCTTCGGTCGTACGCAACGTGGCCCATAAACTCCTGAACGACACTTTCCTGCGCGCGCTGCTGCGCCAGCCGACTGACTACACACCGATCTGGTTGATGCGGCAGGCTGGCCGCTATCTGCCGGAATACAACGCCACGCGGGGTCGCGCGGGCAGTTTCCTCGGTCTGGCGAAGAATCCGGCGTACGCAACGGAAGTCACACTGCAGCCGCTCGAGCGCTATCCGCTCGACGCCGCGATCCTGTTCTCCGACATCCTGACGGTGCCGGACGCGATGGGCCTAGGTCTCGAGTTCGTTGCCGGCGAGGGCCCGAAATTCGCCCGGCCGGTGCGCACGGAAGACGATGTGGCGCGCCTCGCGGTGCCGGATATCGACGCCACGCTGCGCTATGTGACCGACGCCGTGCGCGAAATCCGCACCGCGCTTACCGACGCGCAAGGCCGTCAGCGCGTACCGCTGATCGGTTTTTCAGGCAGCCCCTGGACGCTGGCGTGCTACATGGTCGAAGGCGGCGGCTCGGCAGACTTCCGCACCGTCAAATCGATGTTGTACGCGCGACCGGATCTGATGCACCGTATTCTCGACGTCAACGCGAAGTCGGTCGCGGCGTACCTGAATGCGCAGATCGAAGCCGGCGCGCAAGCCGTGATGATCTTCGACACGTGGGGCGGGGCACTCGCGGACGGCGTCTACCAGCGCTTCTCGCTGCAGTACATCCAGCAGGTCGTGAGCCAGCTGAAACGCGATCACGACGGCGAAAAAGTACCGGTGATCACCTTCACCAAGGGCGGTGGCTTGTGGCTCGACGAGATCGCCGAGATCGGCGTGGACGCGGTCGGTCTCGACTGGACCGTGAACCTCGGCAAGGCGCGTGAGCGTGTGGGTAGCAAGGTGGCGCTGCAAGGCAATATCGATCCTTCGGTGCTGTTTGCCCCGCCCGCTTCGATCCGCATGGAAGCGCGCGCTGTGCTCGACAGCTTCGGCAATCATCCTGGGCATGTTTTCAATCTCGGCCATGGGATTTCGCAGTTCACGCCGCCGGAAAATGTGGCCGAACTCGTGGACGAAGTCCATCGTCATAGCCGCGCGATTCGCAGTGGCGCGCACGCACCAACCTGATGCCGTAATCGTTAGCATTTTTGCTGCGGCGCAGCGAGGTGGGCTCTCGCCCTAAGGGAAACATTGCAGTGAAGGGGCCGTCGGATGGCGGTCCCGCGAAAGTCAAGACTTGACTTATGCACATTGGTCACGCTGCGGCGCGGTAGAAGCTTTCGTCGTGCCCCAGCCCTTGCACATTGCAGGCGCATTTGATCTAAGCCTTGTCTGGCAAGGGTTTCAAGGGGTTACGACAAAATGTGCGGAATCCCACAGAAGGGCGCTGCGGCGCGGTTTCCAGCCCTTCTGGACGAAGTTCTCAACAAAGTTATCCACAGGCAAGCGGGCCGATTGCAATTGTTCAGCCGAATCCAAAACTTAGCGCCGAAATTGAAGTTTTACTTTAACTTCGATGGCTTCACCGTCTGTTCAATGTGCACCATGATGCGGCGTCGTGCTGCATCCATTTACCCAGTCCGTGCCGCCGCGTGAGTGACGTATTCGTTCGCGTCGCGCTGGATCATCCACTGCCGACTTTGTTCGACTACCGGTGCGACACCCCCCCGCGTGTCGCACCGGGCATGATGGTGAGCGTGCCGTTCGGCAAACGCCACGTGGTGGGCCTCGTCTGCGAAGTGACCGCTCACAGTGACGTGCCTGCTGACCGCTTGCGGACGGTCAGCAATGTCTGCACAGCCTGCCCGCCCGTGTCGGCCGAATGGCTGGCGCTCACGGCCTTCGCCGCCGACTACTATCAGCGTGGCCTCGGGGAAGTGGCGCTGCCGGCTTTGCCGCAAGCCCTGCGTGATGCTTCGCGGTGGTCGCGCCTATTCGCGCCGGCGGAACGTTACAGCTTGACAGCTGAGGGGCGCGCCGCATTGCCCGAAACATTGCCGGCGCGAGCCAGCGCGTTGCGCAAGCTTGCCCACGCCTTGACCGAGGCCGAATTTCTGATCGCCGCGGACGCTCGCGCGCTCCATCCCAAAGCCATCGCGACACTGGACGCCTGGCAAGCCGAAGGCTGGGTCGCGCTGGAAGTGATCGAAGCCGCCGAGGTGCTTGCCAACCCGGCATCGCTGGATACGCCGGCACCCACGCTACCCACCCTCACCGACGAACAGGCGAGCGCAGTCGAAGCGATCCGCGACGCAAACGGCTTCGCGCCGTTCCTGCTGCACGGCGTGACGGGCAGCGGCAAGACGGAGGTGTATCTGCGAGCGCTCGCCGAGATCCTCGCGGCGAAGCCCGACGCGCAGGCACTCGTCCTCGTCCCTGAAATCAATCTGACGCCGCAGTTCGAGTACGCCTTCCGTGCGCGCTTTGCGGCGCTCGAAGGCGCGTCGATTGTCACGCTGCACAGCGGTCTCGCGGAAGGCGAACGCGCCCGCAACTGGTTCGCCGCGCACACCGGTCGTGCCCGCATCGTGCTCGGCACGCGGCTGGCGGTGCTTGCCTCGCTGCCCAAGCTGGCTATCATCGTCGTCGACGAGGAACACGATCCGGCCTACAAGCAGCAAGAAGGTCTGCGCTATTCGGCGCGCGATCTGGCGATCTATCGCGCCAAGCAACTCGGTTTGCCAGTCGTGCTCGGTTCGGCCACGCCGTCGCTGGAAAGCTGGTGGCAGGCGGATCAGGGACGCTACAAGCGGCTCACCCTGTCGCGCCGTGCGGTCGCCGAGGCGGTGCTGCCGACCGTCAAGCTGATCGATCTGGAAGAGGAGCGGCGGCGCGGGCGGGCCTCAGTAGAGGGGTTGTCCGGACCGCTGATCGCGGCGTTGAAGACACGGCTCGAGCGTGGCGAGCAAAGCCTCGTGTTTTTGAACCGTCGCGGCTACGCGCCGCAGCTCGCCTGCGACGCTTGTGGCTGGGTCGCCGGCTGTCCCCGCTGCAGCGCCTATGTCGTCCTGCACAAACCCGAACGCGCGCTGCGCTGCCACCACTGCGGCTGGGAATCGCGCATTCCGCGCTCGTGTCCGGACTGCGGCAATGTCGACATCGCGCCAATGGGACGCGGCACGCAACGCGTCGAGGAAACCCTGGCCAGCGCGGTACCCGGCGCCCGCGTGCTGCGCATCGACGCCGACAGCACGCGCCGCAAAGGCAGCGCGCAGGCGCTGTTTTCCGACGTCCACGCCGGCGAGGTCGACATCCTCGTCGGCACGCAGATGATCGCGAAGGGCCACGACTTCCAGCGGGTGTCGCTGGTCGGCGTGCTGAACGCCGACACGGCCTTGTTTTCACACGACTTCCGCGCGAGCGAACGCCTCTTTGCGCAATTGATGCAAGTCAGCGGGCGCGCGGGCCGCGCCGGTTTGCCGGGCGAAGTGCTGGTGCAGACACGCTATCCGCGCCACGCGCTGTATCACGCGCTGGGGCGGCATGATTACGTCGGCTTTGCCAATTCGACGCTGGCCGAGCGGCGCGACGCGCATCTGCCGCCGTTCGTCTATCAGGCTTTGCTGCGCGCCGAAGGCCGCACGCTCGAAGCCGCGCTTGCCTTCCTGCAGCAGGCGGCCGCCGCGCTGACGGAGATTCCGGCCGCCGAGCGCGTAACGGTCTATGACGCTGTGCCACTCACCATCGTCAAGGTCATGCACGTGCATCGCGCGCAATTGCTGATCGAGAGCGCGTCGCGTGGCGCATTGCAGGCCACTTTGCGTGCGTGGCAACCGGTGCTGCGCGGCCTGAAAGGCGTGCTGCGCTGGAATCTCGAAGTCGACCCGCTCGACATCTGACGCCGCTCGCCGCGTCAACGGAGAGCGTTACTCCTTTCAGTCATATTCATAGAGCGAATGGTCGTTTCGCTTTGCGCCTTCGCTCGCCTATATTTCGCCGAATCGGCGCATTTTCAGGCAAAACTCAACAATCACGCGCCGATCCACCTCAACTTTCCCGGGGCATTTGCGATGAGCGATACCAACCAGACACTGCCGAGCGGCGCCGCGCCCAGCAAACCGCGCAGTGGCCATAGCGCGCACGGCGGCGGTCTCTTTTCCACGGAAGACTGGTGGGCCGTCTGGGTCGGCCTGCTGGTGATCGTGATTGCCTGGGCGCTATTCGCCTCGGGCAGCAGCATCAAGTGGCTGGCGGTGGCGCCGGCCAAATGGTCGAGCGTTGAGCAGGCCGCGCAGGACATCGGCAAGCATCTGCCGAACTATCTCGCGCTGTTCGTCGTGTTCGCCGTGCTGTTCGGCGTAAGCCTTGCCGCGTTGAAGCAGCGCGTCGGCGCTTTCCTGGCGTCGTTCCTGGTCCTGTTCATCGCGTCGGCGCTGATCTTCACGCTGGGTGCGTGGGTCAACGCGTCGAAGTACAACCTCGAGCCGCCGCTGGTGGCGCTGGCGCTGGGCCTGTTGATCTCGAACGTTGTCACGCTGCCTGAGTGGTTCTCAGCCGGCCTGCGCGTGGAGTTTTACATCAAGGTCGGCATCGTGCTGCTCGGCGCGACGCTGCCGTTCACCTTGCTGGTGTGGGCGGGGCCGGTCGCGGTGGGGCAGGCCACCATCGTCTCGCTCGTCACGTTCTTCGTGATCTTCTTTGCCGGCAAGGCGCTTGGCCTCGACCGGCGGTTTGCGGCCGTGCTCGGCGTGGGCGGCGCGGTGTGCGGCGTATCGGCGGCGATTGCGATTGCCGGCGCGGTGCGGGCAAAGCGGGAGCAGGCATCGGTGGCAATCACGCTGGTCGTGTTGTGGGCAATCGTGATGATCTTCGTGCTGCCGTTCGCATCGCGTTCGCTGGGACTCTCGACGGCAGTGGCGGGCGCCTGGATCGGCACGTCCGAATTCGCCGACGCCGCGGGCATTGCCGCCGCGCAAGCCTACGGCGACTTCGCGAAGCATGCGGGCGGCGTGATTGCGGGCGCCCCCGAGGCATCGCTTCAGGCGTTCACGCTGATGAAGGTCGTTGGCCGCGATATCTGGATCGGTATCTGGGCGTTCGTGCTGGCGATTGTCGCGACGACGCGCTGGGAGTCGCAGGATAGCGGCGTCAAAGCCAAACCCAATGCTGGTGAGATCTGGGCGCGTTTTCCGAAGTTCGTGATCGGCTTTGTGATTGCGTCGGCGCTGGTGACGTGGATCGCCAGCCACTATTCGCTGGCGGATTACCGCAAGGTCGTCACGCCCGAATTCGTCGCACCGATCACCGCGTTGCGCACGTGGGCGTTCACGTTCTGTTTCCTGAGCATCGGACTCACCACGCGCCTGCGTTCGCTCACGACCACCGGCCTGAAGCCTTTTCTGGCCTTCACCGCCGGCGTGGTGGTCAATATCGCCATCGGCTACGCGCTGTCCGCGCACGTGTTCGCACCGTACTGGAATAGCTTGGGGCAGGGCTCGTCATGAGCGAGGCTGTCCGCATCGCCGGCGCGGCCCACGCACGCGAAGACGTGTGCGCGCCGCGCTGTGCCAGCTGCCGGAATAGCGCCGAGGATAGGCATTCACTGGAGCAGAGCATTCCGGGTCTCGCTGTGTTCAGTTCCGGGTTTGGCGCGAGCGTGGCGGACAGCCGGCTATGCCGGCTGCACGATCAGCTCGTTTCGCCCGACGACGTTTGCGCGCAGTACGAGCCGGTCGCACGGGACTGACGCGCACGTCCGCAGCGCCCCCAGCTGCCTGAACCAGGCGGCGCGCACTCACTGTTCGGTGTCAGCCGGGGACGGTGTCTCGATGTCGATCGATAGCCGCCGGGCCTCGCCCCTCAATCGTTTAACGCTGCCCGTGTATCGCCAGCCGATGCACGCGACGCAGGACGCGCGCGCTTTTCTTCAGTCACCCGCTTGCCCGGGCCACCCGTCGCGCCACGGATGAAAAGCACAGCGCAAGTTGCGCACATCGCCCAGATCCCGAATACGACTAACCACTTTTCCATTTCGCCAGTCCTCTAAAACCCCGTGCCGTGTTTTTATGTGCGTGCCTTGCGGCCGCGACCATCCATGTTCTGTATAACGGCGCGCCGGGCGATCTGATAAGGGTAAAAGCGAAAAGAATCACGCCAGGGAAAGTACTGATCGCAACCGCCATCGCGACGCGCGACGCCATTCGCCGCAAACCCCCGCCATATGGGGCTTTCAACGAGGTGCAACCATGCAGGGCGCATGGTTGCACCTTTTTATTTGGAGGCGTACGATTCGCCCAACTTTAGTCTTTCCCAGTGAATTCGTCTGGTATTCCAAGAAGGAAACATGGCTAGCACCACCCTCGGCGTCAAGGTCGACGACCTCCTGCGTTCCCGGCTGAAAGATGCCGCCACCCGACTCGAACGTACTCCGCACTGGCTGATCAAGCAGGCGATCTTCGCGTACCTCGAAAAAATCGAGCACGGCCAGTTGCCGCCTGAACTGTCGGGCCAAACCGGCTCGGCCGATCTGGCCGACGGCGCCGCGGTGGAGCAGGAGGAAGACGGCGCCTCGCATCCGTTCCTCGAATTCGCGCAGAATGTGCAGCCGCAGTCGGTGCTGCGCGCGGCGATCACCGCTGCGTACCGGCGTCCCGAGCCGGAATGCGTGCCGTTCCTGCTCGGCCAGGCGCGTCTGCCGGCCAATCTCGCGGGCGACGTGCAAGCGATGGCCGGCAAGCTGGTCGAAACGCTGCGCGCCAAGAGCAAGGGTGGTGGCGTTGAAGGCTTGATCCACGAATTCTCGCTGTCGAGCCAGGAAGGCGTCGCGCTGATGTGCCTCGCCGAAGCGCTGCTGCGCATTCCCGATCGCGCCACGCGCGACGCGCTGATCCGCGACAAGATCAGCAAGGGCGACTGGAAATCGCATGTGGGCCAGGCGCCTTCGCTGTTCGTCAACGCCGCTACGTGGGGCCTGATGATCACCGGCAAGCTGGTGACGACCAATAGTGAAACGGGTCTGTCGTCGGCGCTCACGCGCCTGATCGGCAAGGGCGGCGAACCGCTGATTCGTAAGGGCGTCGACATGGCGATGCGCCTGATGGGCGAACAGTTCGTCACCGGCGAGAACATTTCCGAAGCACTGGCCAACAGCCGCAAGTACGAAGCACGTGGTTTCCGCTACTCGTACGACATGCTCGGCGAAGCAGCCACCACCGAAGCCGACGCGCAGCGCTACTACGCGTCGTACGAACAGGCGATCCACGCGATCGGCAAGGCCGCCGGCGGCCGCGGCATTTACGAAGGCCCGGGCATCTCGATCAAGCTGTCGGCACTGCACGCCCGCTACTCGCGTTCGCAGCAGGAACGCACGATGAGCGAATTGCTGCCGCGCGTGCGCTCTTTGGCGATCCTCGCGCGCCGCTACGACATCGGCCTGAACATCGACGCTGAAGAAGCCGATCGCCTCGAAATCTCGCTCGATCTGCTCGAAGCGCTGTGTTTCGATCCAGAACTGGCCGGCTGGAACGGCATCGGTTTTGTGGTGCAGGCGTACCAGAAGCGCTGCCCGTTCGTGATCGAGTATCTGATCGATCTGGCGCGCCGCAGCCGTCACCGCATCATGGTCCGTCTCGTGAAGGGCGCGTACTGGGATACCGAAATCAAGCGTGCGCAAGTGGACGGTCTCGAAGGCTATCCGGTGTACACGCGCAAGATCTACACGGACGTGTCGTACCTCGCTTGCGCGAAGAAGCTGCTGAGCGCGCCGGACGCCGTGTATCCGCAGTTCGCCACACACAACGCGCACACGCTGTCGGCGATCTATCACCTCGCGGGCAATAACTACTACCCCGGCCAGTATGAGTTCCAGTGCCTGCACGGCATGGGCGAACCGCTGTACGAGGAAGTCACTGGCCGTGACAAGCTGAACCGTCCGTGCCGCGTGTACGCCCCGGTCGGCACGCATGAAACGCTGCTTGCGTACCTCGTGCGCCGTCTGCTGGAAAACGGCGCGAACACGTCGTTCGTGAACCGCATCGCCGACGAAAACGTCGCGATCAAGGACCTGATCGCCGACCCGGTCGATGAAGCCTCGAAGATCGTCCCGCTCGGCGCGCCGCACGCGAAGATTCCGCTGCCGCGCAATCTGTTTGGCGCCGAGCGTCTCAATTCGATGGGCCTCGATCTGTCGAACGAACATCGTCTGGCATCGTTGTCGTCGGCGTTGCTCGCGAGCGCGCATCATCCGTGGCGCGCCGCGCCGATGCTCGAAGACAACGAGATCGCCGTGGGCGTCGCACGTGACGTGCGTAACCCGGCCGATCATCGCGATCTCGTCGGGACGGTCGTCGAAGCGACGCCGGAACACGTGAGCGCGGCATTGGCACACGCGGTCGCCGTCGCACCGATCTGGCAAGCCACGCCGGTCGACGCCCGCGCGGACTGTCTCGCCCGTGCCGCCGATCTGCTCGAAGCGCAGATGCACACGCTGATGGGGCTGGTGGTGCGTGAAGCCGGCAAGTCGCTGGCGAACGCGGTCGCGGAAATCCGCGAAGCGATCGATTTCCTGCGCTACTACTCGACGCAGATCCGCAACGAGTTCTCCAACGACACGCACCGCCCGCTGGGCCCGGTGGTCTGTATCAGCCCGTGGAACTTCCCGTTGGCGATTTTCATGGGCCAGGTGGCCGCCGCGCTCGCAGCCGGCAACACGGTGCTCGCGAAGCCGGCCGAACAGACACCGCTGATCGCCGCCCAAGCCGTGCGTATCCTGCGCGAAGCCGGCGTGCCGGCGGGCGCGGTGCAACTGCTGCCGGGCGACGGCGAAACGGTCGGCGCCGCTTTGGTGGCCGATGCGCGCACTCGCGCGGTGATGTTCACCGGCTCAACGGAAGTCGCGCGTTTGATCAACAGGACGCTGTCGAACCGCCTCGACCCCGACGGCAAGCCGATTCCGCTGATCGCCGAAACCGGCGGACAGAACGCGATGATCGTCGACTCGTCGGCGCTCGCTGAACAGGTCGTCGCGGACGTGTTGCAATCATCGTTCGATTCCGCCGGTCAACGGTGTTCCGCGTTACGCGTTCTCTGCCTGCAGGACGATGTCGCGGACCGCACGCTGGAAATGCTGACGGGCGCGATGCGCGAACTGGCGGTGGGCAATCCGGATCGCCTGTCGATCGACGTCGGCCCGGTGATCGACCTCGACGCGAAGCGCGGCATCGACGCGCACGTCGCGGCGATGCGCGAGAAAGGCCGCAAGGTCGAGCAATTGCCGATGCCGGAAGGCGGCGCCCAAGGCACCTTTGTTCCGCCGACGCTGATCGAACTCGACAGCATCGACGAATTGAAGCGCGAAGTGTTCGGCCCGGTGCTGCATGTGGTGCGTTACCGCCGCAGCCAGCTCGACAAACTACTCGAACAGATCCGCACCACCGGCTACGGCCTGACGCTTGGCATCCATACGCGGATCGACGAGACCATCGCCCACGTGATCAGCCGCGCGCATGTCGGCAACATCTACGTGAACCGCAACGTGATCGGCGCGGTGGTGGGTGTTCAGCCGTTCGGTGGCGAAGGTTTGTCCGGCACGGGTCCGAAAGCCGGCGGCGCGCTGTATCTGCAGCGTCTGCTGGCCACGCGTCCGGCTGGTTTGCCGAAGTCGCTGGCGCAGTCGTTGATGGTGGATGCGCCGCAAGCGTCGGAAAACAGCGACAATCCGTCCGCTGCGTTGACGGCTTACCGCGACTGGCTGATCGGCGAACAGCAACCGGTGTTGGCCGCACGTGTCGACGGTTATCTGTCGCATGTGCTGGCGGGCGCAACTGCGGTATTGTCTGGGCCGACCGGCGAGCGCAATACGTACACGCTGGGCGCGCGCGGCACGGTGCTGTGTATCGCCTCGACGGCGAGCGGCGCGCGCGTGCAGTTCGCCGCGGCGCTGGCTACGGGAAATCGCGCATTGTTCGAAGGCGCGGCTGGTGAACAATTGGCGTCTCAGTTGCCCGCCGCGTTGAAGTCTTACGCAAGCGTGAAGAAGAGCGCCGATACGCCTTTCGACGCAGTGCTGTTCGAAGGCGATAGCGACGAGCTGCTGGCGCTGGTGAAAGAAGTCGCGAAACGCGCAGGGCCGATCGTCTCGGTGCAGGGCGTCGCGGCGCGCGCGCTGGAAAGCGGCGATGAAGACTACGCGCTCGAGCGTCTGTTGACGGAACGTTCGGTCAGCGTGAACACGGCAGCAGCAGGCGGTAATGCGAATTTGATGACGATCGGTTGAGCGAACCTTATCGATTACTTCAAAAAACGGAAGCGGTACCGGCGACCCCGAAAAACCGCTCCATCCACACCTGGTACCAAGGAGAAGCTATGCAACACAAAATGAAACAGCTGGCAGGCGCAGCACTGGTTGCGGCAATGTCGCTGGCGGGGACGGCCAACGCTCAATCGACCGAAGACGTGAAGATCGGCTTTGCCGGTCCGATGACGGGCGCACAGGCGCACTACGGTAAGGACTTCCAGAACGGCATCACGCTGGCTGTGGAAGACATGAACGCGACCAAGCCGGTGATCGGCGGCAAGCCGGTTCGCTTCGTGCTGGATTCGGCCGACGACCAGGCTGACCCGCGCACCGGCACGACCGTTGCACAAAAGCTGGTGGATGACGGCATCAAGGGCATGCTCGGCCACTTCAACTCGGGCACCACGATTCCGGCTTCGCGCATTTACGCGAACGCGGGCATCCCCGAAATCGCCATGGCCACGGCGCCTGAGTACACGCAGCAAGGCTTCAAGACCACGTTCCGCATGATGACGTCCGACACGCAGCAAGGTTCGGTCGCCGGCACGTTCGCGGTCAAGACCCTGGGCATGAAGAAGATCGTGATCGTCGACGACCGCACGGCTTACGGCCAGGGTCTGGCCGATCAGTTCGAGAAGGCGGCGAAGGCAGCAGGCGGCCAGATCGTCGATCGTGAATACACGAACGACAAGGCGGTGGACTTCAAATCGATCCTGACGAAGCTGAAGTCGTCGAACCCGGATCTGGTGTACTACGGCGGCGCGGATTCGCAAGCGGCACCAATGGTCAAGCAGATGAAGCAACTGGGCATCAAGGCGCCGCTGATGGGCGGCGAAATGGTCCACACCCCGACCTTCATCCAGCTCGCGGGTAACGCAGCGGACGGCACGGTGGCATCGCTCGCCGGTCTGCCGCTGGAAGAAATGCCGGGTGGCAAGGACTACGTCGCGAAATACAAGAAGCGTTTCAACGAAGACGTGCAAACGTACTCGCCGTACGCTTACGACGGCGCAATGGCGATGTTCGACGCGATGAAGAAAGCGAACTCGACTGATCCGGCCAAGTACCTGCCGCTGCTCGCGAAGACCTCGATGCCGGCAGTGACGGCAGCGAACCTTGCGTACGACAGCAAGGGCGACCTGAAGAACGGCGGCATCACGCTGTACAAGGTTGTTGATGGAAAGTGGACGACGCTGCAAAGCGTGGGTGGGAAATGAATTAGCAGTACCGTCGTACTCAAATAGGAAAGGCCTCCGTGGAGACGCGGAGGCCTTTTTCTTGTGCATCCGTGTTCGGGGTTGGCCGGTTAATCATTTCATCGCTGATGCGCCAGTTGAGGATAGGCGCGCTGCGAAGAAGTGAACGCCTTTCAGCTTTTCGGATCTTTGACCCGGAGTATCCGCTCAACGTTGCCCTCGAAACTGGCGAGATCATAGTTCTGCATAATGAACGAGACACCCTTGTCTGTACGGAGACGATTCACGTCGATATTGGCGGGATTTTTCCCTCTATCAAAGATCGAGGCCAGCAATCTGGTCTGCTCAGCCGAAGGCAAGTGTACGAAACCGGGGCTTAGCAGCGCGAGGATATCCTTGATGATCAGGCTCTCCTTTCGGCGGCCCGTGAGCCAATCGCGAATCCTCACTTCAGGAATTACACCGGCTTCCACGTTCGACTGCAGAATATAGGCCCTCATATCCATCGTCTTATACACAAGTCAGCCCTCCGCAACCGTAGGCCGGAACAAACCGTCGTCGGGCAATGAGATCGACGGGGGCTTGTAAACTTTCGGCGCATCGCGTTTACTCTCGCTTTTTGCGTGAACGCCTTGGCCCTGGAAGCACCGTGCTGGACGCAAACCGAATTTGCTGACCTCGACCTTGGCGACGCGCGCTTGAACAAGCGAGCGAGGACATTGATGGAACGATTGGCGGCCAAGCCGACGGCTGGCGTGCCGCAGGCGTGTCGGGGCTGGGGCGAGACGATGGCGGCGTACCGCTTCTTCGACAACGGCGAGGTCGAGTGGAGTGCGATTCTGGAACCGCACTGGCGGCAGACCGAGCAACGAATGGCCGCTCAGTCGGTCGTGTTGTGCCTGCAGGACACCACGGAACTGGATTTCAACGGCCGGCAGGCCGCGGGCCTTGGGCCACTGTCTTATGAGATGCAGCGCGGGATGTATTTGCATCCGACCTATGCGGTGACGCCTGAGCGGGTGCCGCTGGGTGTACTCGACGCATGGATGTGGGCGCGTGAGCCCAAGGACGCGCAGGGCCAGCGCGGCGGCCTCAAGGAAAGCCTGCGCTGGATCGAGGGTTACGAGCGCGTAGCGGAAACGGCATCGAGCCTGCCACACACGCGACTGGTGTACGTCGCTGATCGCGAGGCAGACATGCTCGCGCTGATGGTGCGGGCGCAGGAGTTGGGCACGCCGGCGGATTGGCTGATTCGCTCGACCCACGACCGCGCGCTGCCCGAGGGAGCCAAGCTATGGACAGCGACGACAGAAGGCACACCGCTGGGCGAGATTGCCTTCACGATGGGCTCGCGTCACGGCGTGAAGGCGCGCCAGGTGCGTCAGCACGTATGGTTGCGGCGCATCGAACTGCCGGCAGGCGTTGGTCAGAGCGTTGCGGCCACGTGTCTGGTGGCGCGTGAGTTTGATGCACCAGGCGGCGTCAAGCCGATCGAATGGCGCTTGCTGACCAACCGCGAAGCCACGACGTTGCAGGAAGCGATTGAACTGATCGACTGGTATCGGGCGCGCTGGGAAATCGAGATCTTGTTCAACGTGCTGAAGAACGGTTGCCGGGTCGAGGCGCTGCAACTGGGCGCGATCGAACGGCTCGAACGCGCGCTGGCGCTGTTTCTGGTCGTGGCTTGGCGAATCGTCCGTCTGATGCACATGGGTCGCAGTTGCCCCGATCTGGATGCCGAACTGTTCTTCGATGTCGATGAAATTCGTGGCGCGTATTTGCTGACCGACGTCAAGCAGCCGGACAAGCCCAAGCTCAACGAGGTGCTGCGCCTGATCGCGCGCCTGGGCGGATTCCTCGGCCGCAAGGGCGATGGCGAACCCGGCACGAAAGCTATTTGGCTGGGACTCAAAGAGGTTCATGTCGCTGCCAAGACATTGCAGAAGTTACGTGCCGGCGGTCACGCTGGAAATTGTGTATAAGCCGATGCCTCATATCCGGTCCGGCGGGAATATCGATCAAATAATCGTGTCCGAGCCGATGATCTCTAATCAGGAAGAGATAGTTTTTCTGATGATCGAGAGTACTTAGGGTTACGGCGAATTTCGAAAAATCGGTTTGCTGGATACGTGATGGATCGACCGCGACGGCATTCTCTACCATTAGCTTGAAGATGTTATTGGCGGAAAGGCTGTCAGAGGGTTCTAGTGGAGCGAGGGGGTTGATACCGACTAAGTCTATATACGACTCAAGGCCGCCCATTTCCTCAACTTCCGCATCAATCTTTGCTTTAATCCTGGCTGCATCGCGGTCGACAAGTCGAATACTATAATCGCTATTCCATAACATGCGGTCCACATTGATGTCTGACAGTCTTTCCGCAAGTTTTCCAAAAGCCGTATCACGCCGATAAACACCGCTGCTCGAGGGAACGGGTAAGGGCCCAGCCTTAGGCGGCGCTTTTTTGACGACCCAGCGGCCGTCCGCTTTTTTCTCGACCGCAATTGTGCTTTCGGCTGGCTGGACACCGGGATCTAGCTTGAGATTCCAACCTGTCCCGGAACTATCCAATACCACCTGGTATGTGTGGCCGTCCGATTGAATATAATAATCTTTCTTTCGAAGCGATCCAGGCTTCTCATAAACACCTTTGAATATATCTTCGTTCAAACCAACGTACAGCCCCTTTGTATCTATATTGACACTCCATTCCGGTTTTAAACGTATCTGTTCTGCGGAGTCATCTGCCTGCTGGGCAAGATGAACGGTCGCTGAAAAGGTGGTCGTATCCTGTGAAGCGTAGGGATACGCTGGATAATTAACTTTACGCAAACGCCACTGTGGAACACGCAACGGTGTCATCGACCCGACCGCGCGATTGCTATTAGAAATGGCGCCGGAAAATTCCGGATCGATACCCGCGACCGAATCGAAGTCCTTGTAGGCGACAAATGATCGAGGATATAGGTCTTTAAATTCTTTTGCCCACGCCTCCTCGCTACCGTAAAAAGGTAATCGGAATTTAGGGTACCTCCAGGCGGTAATATCGATCGCCAACGCGGTATCCCCGGTACTGTCGATAACAAGCCAATGCATCTCGGGCTCGATGGTGTTCGGCAAAATCCAGATCATCACGAGGCGACATTTCACCGATCTACCGAGCTCTTTCATAAATGACATGACGGCAGTCGTGGCGGCAGCCTTGTCGGTACGAGGATCGTTGAAAAAAGGCCGAAGATCAACGTTACTTTCGAGCTTCGTTCTCAGGTCGGCAATCGTGCGCGAGGTCTCGAACGACGGCCGTGATGCTGACGGTGGAAAATAACGCTCTAAATCATTGGCTACCGTAGCCGGCACCCGTTTTACTGGTGTTCCGTCTATTGAACCAGCCTCAACGAATCCTTCAATTTTGACGTTATATTTATTATCTCGCAAAATCAGGAGGTGACTGTTTCCAATGGAAAACCGACCTTCCGCGCCCTGGTAGCTATATGCCCAGTGGGTACTATCCCGTCGTTCAATCCGGGTTGGCGAAGTGCTCACTAGTGGCCGGGAGGAGACGATGTAAGTGTTGTCAAAGTAGTCATATAATTGTGCTAAATCGGCGGTCGCAGGCTCGGCAGGCAAAATGAATGAGGATTTCTGCCCAGTCAAAACGCCATGAACATGAGCAATATGTTTCACGCCGTCAGTGTGTGTATGCCATTTAGTGCCTCGAGAAAGTTTACCAGTGTGGTAAATATAGATCGCCTTCTCGGATTTCTTTATACCTATAACGTGAGTGCATCCGGATAGCGCGCCTGAAGAGATAAGGAGCGGGCCAATCCACCCAAGTTAAGCGTGTCTGCCGCGCCGAAACTCAATCAAGTTAAAAAAGCACTTGACGTGAAGCCAACTTCGCGCGGTGGCCAATGAGGATCTTTTTGATCTTCGTTGGCCCCATGTCTCTTTCCACTCTGCTTGCCGATCTCGCCGCCCATATGCAGACTGACCAGTTTCGTCAGCTTGCTTGCGATCCCGAGCATCCCACGGCGTTTCAACGTCGTCGCAAATTGCCCTTGCCGGCACTGATCGCATTGATGCTCACCGGCATGCGCAAGAGCGTCCAGACCGAACTGGACGAGTTCTTCGGACATCTGCAGCAACAGGCACAATTGCTGCGCAAGGTATCCGGACAAGCGTTCGCGCAAGCGCGCGCCAAACTCTCCACGACCGCCATTCCGGCGCTCAATGACTCCCGAGTTCGACAGATTTTCGTGTAAGTGATTGATTTTGCTGAACCCGGGGGTGCAAATTTGCCACTACAAGCTACGGATTGTCGGTATCGGCAGGTTTAGGGCATCGAAGAGTTCCTTCTGTTCAGGAGTCAGTGTGGACAGGCCGGTTGCGCTTTGGCGCCGATGAAGGACGACCTGATGAAACTGGATGCGCCGGACGATTTCCAGCGCACGCTCGGGCGAGCAGGCTTTGTCGCGGGCCTTCAGACGCATGCGCATCACGCGATACAGCACGAGCGCCAGAAAGCAGATCATCGCGTGTGCGCGAATCCGGTCGGGCAGGCGATGGAACACCGGGCCGATCTCGATTTCGGACTTCAGTACGCGGAAGCCCCGCTCGATGTCAGCCAGCGACTTGTAGCGCTTCACGACGTCGATCGGGGTGAGCTCCGGCACGTTGGTCACGAGGATCAGCTTGCCGTCCATCATGCGGGCGCGGGTCAGTGCACGCTCATCGATGTCGTAGGTGAACAGGTCCGATTTCAGATCAACCCTGACGATCGATGCGAGCTTCGCTTCGCAGACTGCCTGATAAAGACGCGCCTTGGCACCGCTGTCGGAGAGCTTGCGGCCCTTGTGCTTGCGCCCGCCGTCCTGTCCATCGAGCTTGTCGGCCCAGCGCGCTGCGTCCCGTTCAAGTTCGGCAATATGCTTATCGCGCCGGGCACCCATTTCTGCGGCGAAGTCCGGCCGGTGCGCGACGATCAGCCGGTGACCCTGCCACTTGAATTCTCCGATGACTTCGGTGCTGGCCTTCAGGCAGGTGTCGTTATGGAAGCTGGCGAGCAGTTCGTCGAAATCGCTATAGCGTCGCGCCGCGACGGCCAGGATGAATTCCAGTGGCTGGTCATGGACCTTGATGGACTGGATCGCTTCCAGGTTATCCAGCGACAGCAGGCCGCGATCGGCCACCAGCACGACGCGGCGAACCGGATAGCGCGCCAGCACCTTGGTGATCGTTGGCACGAGCGTGTGCGTCTCTGCCGCGTTGCCGGCAAACACTTCGTGATGGATCGGCAGGCCGTCGGCGGTCTGCACGACGCCGAGCATCACCTGGCGCGCGATGTCCCCTTCCTTCGCAAGCCCGTACTGACGGATCTCGCCTGCCATTTCCGAGTGGCCTTCGGTACGGATCGTCGTCAGGTCGTAGAACACGATCGAGAGTTCCTGGTCGATCAGCGGGCGCAGCAGCGCGGCAGACACCTCCTCCAGTGCATCGGCGCACTCGACCAGCGTATCCATGGTGCGCAGCAGCCGTTGATGCGTGACCGTCTCAGGTGCAACGTCCGGCACCATGGTCGCTTCGAGCCATCGCGTGATGCCCAGCTTCGATTCCGGATCGCACAGCCGGTTGAACACCATCACGCGCAGCAGGCGCTCGGCGTCGAACTGGTGATGCGGTCGCAGCACGCGACGGAACGCATCGGCAAAGCCCAGTTCTTCCCACAGCGCCGTGAGCATCCAGGTGTCGCCAACCGACAGGCCCGACGTAAAGGCGGCCTCGCCGGTGCCCTCATTGAGCGTCGGTTTGCCCGCCGCACGCAGCAACCCGTTGATCAGTGCATCGTTACCGCCGGCCTGTACGCTCTCCAGTCGTCCCAAGGTAGCAATCACGCGCTGACGCGACACACCCAGCTCATCGCGAAAGGATTCCATGAGCTGGACGTACTGGCGTGGACCCGAAGACGTGACTTTGATAAACATGCCACAACTGTAGTCACGAATATGGCTTGTTTCAAGCTGTATTGTGGTATCGGCGTGCCACTACAGAGTTATTCAAGGTCCGCGCATCAAGTGTTTGATTTGTCAGCGCCTTTGCCCGCAAACTGCCCCGAAAATCGGTTTAAGCTGTCGAACTAGGGGGGGGTTGATTGCAGCCTTATTTTATTAAAAGCTGCATTTGAACACATGGTTGAGTCGGAAATTTTATTTAAAAATAACTGTCTGCCGATGGTTGATATGATTATCCAATCGTTCGTCTCAAGTTGACAGAAGACCAGATCTCCCGCATATGTCCATCTATTAATAATCTCCGGGATGACGCTCATTTCCGGTGTCCACAAACCGAGCTTATTAAGTGTCAATTGCATCCGCGCACAGCGAATTGGCCGTGAGGCGACCATGTCGTAAGGATGGACGCCAAGCTGGGTCAATTTGTCTATTGCGATTAATTTTGTAACATCGGAGAAATATTTGTGTTTAAAAGTTGAAAATTGATCATAATATTTGGGATCGCTTTTTGTCTCTGTGTTGCTCTCCACATTTTGTAAATACGATAACCCTTCAATACTGTTGCGGTGAGCGCTTCGGGAAAACGGGAGCTGCTGCATAAGCGAATTGAAATGGCGAATGACTCGGGGTGGATCTGTGACCTCGCTGTAAAATTGATCGACAGTCGCTCCCATTTGCGCCATCAGAAAGATCGCTTCCCCAAAAGACACAAAATAAAATACATCCTCGTTCGACGCGATCAACCCAGAATAGTTATTAAGAAGGTCCTTTGTGGACAGCTGTTCAAGCTTTGGTCGCGATTCCTCGGGCGCGAATTTTCGAAGTGCTTCGCGAACGGCTTGGGCGCGGCTGTCGAGCAGCAGAATGTTGGTATCCGCACGAGACACAGGCGGCAGCCGAGTTCTCAGATCTATTAAAATATCAAGATATTCCCGGGACCGCTTTGCAAGTATTGAGAGATACATGGCGGCATATCTGCTCTGCAAGAGCTTTGCGCTCTTCTTGTCGCACGCAGAGCGATAGGTGGATCCTCTATAATTGTATAGAAAATTCCGACAGTCGTTTATTGTTGAGCGAATGATGTTGCGGGTATATTTGGCACTTGTCGTAATGTCAGAAAAATTCAAGGTTCCACCGTGCGTGGCTATCTCGTTTTTTAATGAACCTGTATATATTTCCCGTGCTGTCTCGCAACCCTTTTTGCAGTTCTCGTCTAGCTCAAAGAACATCCCCGGCCGGAGTTCTGATTTAAGAAATTTCGGAAATTCGACTTCGGACGCGCGAGCCTCTGGCGAGGTGGCGGGTAACGAAAAAAGCGATTCCAGTTCAACGGCTGATGAAATAGAACCTTCTGCGGGCCGGCCAAACACGTCGCCGTAACGACAGGTTCCATACGCTTTTATTTTTATTAAAATGGGGATGACGCTATAGGCGTTCGGTGAAGAACCTGCGCCGCCAGTCGAATTGGGAAGTTGGTATAGTTCGGCTCCATAGCGGTCCTCTGAGGATAGACGTCTGGCGTCCATACTGCTTTTGTCAGCTTGATAGTCGGAAAGAGCTGCTTTTACAGCGCTGGAGTATGTGGCCGCCTCGGGCGTCAAATCGGTTGAAGTCTTGCCCAGCCACAAATCGATCATGGATTTTTCAAATAACCCGTTATCGAAGCTACTGGTAATGAATTCGTGCAGCCACTCCATTTTCATCCAGGATATATAAATCCACATGTGATACTCCTGATTGTGTGAACCGGTTTGAACCAGGCTGTGAGCAGCCACGCGGGGTAAATCTTCGGCAGAATCGGGATGGTTAGGATGTGCGTTCAGCCCGCCCGCTCTCCCGCTCGCCCGCCCTGGTAGCGTTGAAGAAACAGTTGCCGTCAGGTCGAACCCAGACTCTTTCGCCCTCTATGAGCGCCCAGTAGTGGTTCTCTGCCACCTCGTACATACAGCGTTAGCGCTGTCCCCCGATGCATCAAAAGACGCATGGTTTCGACCGTTCCAGACGTGGAGCGCCAGTTGCTGATCAATTTCATCGTGCTGGCGTCGCTTCGTTCTGGTCGTGGAATCGTTCTCTGCGTAGCCGCGCATAAGCCGCCTCCGGATCGGACAGTTGACTTTGAATAGAACCGTGAGGTGTCCAGTCGCGACGCGCGCCGTTTCCGGCAACAGGTCACCACTACGCAGCGACCCTAGTCACCAGGGGACGGGGTTCTATCAGGAAAAATCTGAACGAGCGATTGCCTGCTCACGCCGGGTAACCGCACGTTGGCGAAGACGCACCTGCCGGTGCTTCGCATGAATCGCACTGAACCCTCGACAGCGTCAAAGATTAGTGGATATGAATTGAAATATAGCCAGCGGGCATGAACATCTACGTGATGGCGGGATGATAATTCCGTCATGAGACGATTCAGCGGCGCCGCAGCGACAGCGGTGCGACATCGCGCGCAGCGCTGTCGCGCTCGAGCGATTGCGAAAGTGGATCGCCACTAAGCTCCGGTTGCTCGCAGCTTTCTCCCTTGCTCGCGAATCTGCTCCAGCGTAGCGCCCGGTGTACTCGCCTCCTGCGGCATGCGAATCTCGATCACCGCCGCACGCTTGGCCGCTATCGACCGCTGCAACGCCGGTAGGAAATCCTTCGTGCGCTCTACCGTCTCACCATGCGCGCCGAACGACCTCGCGAACGCCGCGAAGTCCGGATTCGTGAGACCGGTGCCGTGCACACGATTCGGGTAGTGCCGTTCCTGATGCATCCGTATCGTGCCGAAGTGGCTGTTGTTCACAACGATGAAAATCACATGCAAGTCGTACTGCATCGCCGTCGCGAGTTCTTGCGCGGACATCATGAAGCAGCCGTCGCCTGCCAACGCGACTACTGCGCGTTGCGGATACATCGACTTTGCCGCGATTGCCGCGGGCACGCCGTAACCCATTGCACCGCTAGTAGGTGCAAGTTGCGAGCGGAAGTGCCGATACGAGAAATGCCGATGCAACCACGTCGCGTAATTGCCCGCACCGTTCGTGAGGATTGCGTCTTCCGGTAGATGCGCGCGCAACTGCTGGATGACTTCGCCCATTTGCACATCGCCAGGAATCTGGCGTGGTTTGCGCCAGTCGAGATACGCTTGATGCGCTTCTTGCGCCGCGCCGGCCCACGCAGGTTTGTCGGAAGAAGGCTTTAATGCCGCAAGCAACGCCGCCAGCTCGGGCATACCGGAGACGATCGGTAGATCCGCTGAATAGACCCGCCCCAGTTCTTCCGCACCTTGATGCACGTGCACCAGCGTTTGCTTCGTCTTCGGGATATCGAGCAACGTGTAGCCGTTCGTTGTCGCTTCGCCAAGCCGTGGACCCAACGTGAGCAGCAAGTCCGCATCGCGGATACGTTGAGCCAGCGCCGGATTGATACCGAGGCCGACATCACCTGCATAGTTCGAATGCTCGTTGTCGAGTGTGTCCTGAAAGCGGAACGCGAGGCTGATCGGCAATTGCCAATTCTCGACGAAGCGTTGCAGGTCGGCGCATGCGTCGGGCGTCCAACCGCTGCCGCCGGCAATCACCATCGGCCGTTGAGCGCCTTCCAGCAATCGACGCAACTCTTCCATCTGCACCGCAGACGGCGACGCCGCCACACGCTTATATCCCGGTGCACCGGTTACAAGTTCACACGCGTCACTCAACACATCTTCCGGCAACGACAACACGACCGGCCCCGGCCGCCCCGATGTCGCCGTGTGAAACGCATGGCTCAGATATTCGGGAATGCGCTTCGGATCGTCGATTTGCGCGACCCACTTCGCCATCTGACCGAACATGCGCCGATAGTCGATTTCCTGAAAGGCCTCGCGATCGAGATGCTCACGCGCGCATTGGCCGATCAGCAGGATCATCGGCGTCGAGTCCTGAAACGCGGTGTGCACGCCGATCGACGCATGCGTCGCGCCGGGTCCGCGCGTGACGATTGCGACGCCCGGACGACCGGTCAATTTGCCGACCGCTTCAGCCATGTTCGCTGCGGCCGCTTCGTGCCGGCAAACGATGGTCTGGATGCGATCGGTTTCGTCGTGTAGCGAATCGAGTACAGCGAGAAAGCTCTCGCCCGGTACACAGAAAACACGTTCGACGCCGTGCGTCAGCAAGGCATCGACGACGAGACGCGCGCCGGTGGTTTGGGCGGCGCAAGAAGATTCAGAAGCGAGCGGCATTGCGATGAAGCCTCCAGATGTTGCGATAGTTGCGATAGGCGCAGTGGGGCCCTCAACACTCCACAATATTCACCGCCAGGCCACCGCGCGACGTTTCCTTGTACTTCGTCTTCATGTCCGCGCCGGTCTGCATCATCGTCTTGATCACGGAGTCCAGCGACACGTAATGGGTACCATCACCGCGCAGCGCCATTCGCGCGGCGTTCACGGCTTTCACCGAGCCCATCGCATTGCGTTCGATACACGGAATCTGCACCATCCCGCCAACCGGATCGCACGTCAGCCCGAGGTTATGCTCCATGCCGATCTCGGCAGCGTTTTCCACTTGTGCAGGCGTGCCACCCATCACCGCCGCGAGCGCACCGGCGGCCATCGAACAGGCCACGCCCACTTCGCCTTGGCACCCCACTTCCGCGCCTGAAATCGACGCGTTCAGCTTGTACAGAATGCCGATTGCCGCGGCCGTCAGCAGGAAGTCGATCACGCCTTGCTGATTCGAGCCCGGCATGAAGCGCGTGTAGTAATGCAGCACCGCCGGAATGATGCCGGCCGCACCATTGGTCGGAGCCGTGACCACGCGCCCGCCAGCGGCGTTTTCTTCGTTCACGGCGATCGCGTAGAGATTGATCCAGTCGACCATCGACAGTGGATCGCGCAGCGCCAGCTCAGGATTACCGGACAACGCGCGATACAACTGCGGCGCCCGGCGCTTCACCTGGAACGGACCGGGCAAGTTTCCTTCCGCATCCGGATTGTTGATGCCACAACCGCGCGACACGCACGACTGCATCACGTCCCAGATCTTCAGCAAGCCCGTACGCGTCTCCTCTTCCGTGTGCCAGACGCGCTCGTTTTCCCACATCAATTGCGCGATGCTCTTGCCGGTCGATTTGCACAGGGCGAGCAATTCATTGCCGCTGCGAAACGAATGCGGCAATTGTTCGACGGCGCTCAGCACCTTCGTGTTCGGTGCGCCCGCCGTCACCACGAAACCGCCGCCCACCGATAGATACGTCGACTCGCGCAGCGTCTCGCCTTGCGCATCGAACGCATGCAGCTTGAGACCATTCGGATGTTCGGCCAGCGCCTGGCGATAAAACGAAATGTGATCTTTCTGCACGAACGGCACCTCGTGCGTGCCGAGCAAAGCCAGCTTGCGCGATGCCTTCACCGCTTCCAGACGCTGCGCGATCGTGTCCGGATTGACCGTATCAGGCGCATCGCCCATCAAGCCGAGCATCACGCCGCGATCGGTGCCGTGCCCCTTGCCGGTCGCGCCAAGCGAACCGTACAAATCCGTTTTCACCGATGCCGTCGCCGCAAGCAGCCCGTCGCGTTCGAGTCCTTGCGCGAACATCAGCGCCGCACGCATCGGCCCGACTGTATGCGAACTGGACGGACCAATGCCGATTTTGAAGAGGTCGAACACGCTAACTGCCATTTACTGCTCCCTGCTGATAAAAGTTGGATTAGCGCGCCGCCAGCGGCAAACACACGGCGAGCCACGCGGGCGGCGTCGGTGCGAGCTGCAGCGCGATCGGCGTATAGCGTCCATCGAGACGTGCCGCCAGGTGAAATAGTTCTGTCGCGTTTTTCGGATCCCATTGACCCGAGTAGCCGGGCAAACCGGCCTCGCGACGTTTGGCATCGAACGGGACGCTCGAATGCACGAATTCTTCATGGGTCTTGCTGCCGTCCGCATACGGCGTTAGCCAGTTGAGCGCGGCTTGCAGCGACGCGCCGTTGGCGGCCTTCTCCGGCAACCAGTTGCGGTTGTGGCGGCGCGCGGCCAGCGCGGCGGTCACGAGCGGTTGCAGGTCGTAAGTAACGTAGTGCAGCGCGTCGCGCTCGCCGAAGTCGAACGTCGAGCCGTCCGGCGCGATGTTGTCGCCGATATGCTCTTCGAACAGACGCTGCGCCGCGTTGATCATCTTGCGGTTGTCGAGCGTGAACGCAGCCATGGCGATCAGCTTGATCCGGTGGCTCTGCCAGTTGTTCTTGAACGTGCCTTTGAGGGGCCGCGGCTGCGCGTCGATCTGCGCGATATAGCCGTTGGCGAGCTTCGTGAGGAACGCCATCGATGCATTGCGCGTTTTCACCGGCAACGCACTCGCGGTCATGTCGTAGGCGAGAATCAGGCCTTCGAAATGGGTTTCGTCGATGGGATTGAAGCTCGGCTGGTAAGTTGTGACCCACGCATACAGCAAACGGTCGACCAGCTTCAGATACCGATCGTCGCTCGTGGCGCGCCAGGCGAGCGCCGCATCGCGCAGCAGATCGAGATCCTTTTCCGCTTCGACGCTCTGATCGTAGATGCCCTCGTGCGGCAGCGTGCCTTCGGTATGCAGCTTCGCCAGCGCATGCGGCGGATCGTTCAGATGCGCCTGCACGTTGCTCACCAGCGCCTTGACGCCTGGATCGGCATTCGTGCGCTCGCTGGTTTGCAGGGCGGGCGCCGCACAAAAATTCATCGCGGCCTGCGCCTGCCGCAGCGGCAGCAGCACGGCCGCGCCTGCCAACAGCAGCATGCAAGCCTGTTGCCCCGTTTGGGCTCGCCTTGCTTCGGTCCGGCTTTGCATCAATCGCACCTTTTGCGCCATGCGAAACTCCTCGTTAGGCTGATTCGGTGTGTGATGTTAGCCGTTTGCGGACGCCAGCGACAGAACCGCGCAACGCCTGCTTACAACCTTCAGGCACTGCGCGGTTTGCGGACACGCTTACTCGTAGTCGGCGATCGGCACGCAGGAGCAGAACAGATTGCGGTCGCCGTATACGTTGTCCGCACGGCCGACCGGCGGCCAGTACTTCTTCGCGATCAGCGTGGGCAGCGGATAGGCGGCGGTTTCGCGCGCATACGCATGCTTCCAGTCGTTCGCGATGACGACCGCCGCCGTATGCGGCGCGTGCTTGAGCGGATTGTCCTCGCGGTCCGAGCGGCCTTCTTCGACAGCACGGATTTCGTCGCGGATCGCGATCATCGCTTCGATGAAGCGGTCGAGTTCTTCCTTCGATTCCGATTCGGTCGGCTCGACCATCAGCGTGCCCGGCACCGGGAAGCTCATGGTCGGCGCATGGAAGCCGTAGTCGGCGAGGCGCTTGGCGACGTCGTCGACGGTGATGCCGCTCGTGTCCTTGATCGGACGCAGATCGAGAATGCACTCGTGCGCGACCAGGCCGCCGGGGCCCGAATACAGCACGGGGTAATGCGGCGCGAGCTTCTTCGCGACGTAGTTCGCGTTGAGGATCGCGGTTTCGGTTGCCGCCGTGAGGTTCTTCGCGCCCATCATCGCGATGTACATCCACGAGATCGGCAGGATCGACGCGGAGCCGTACGGTGCGCCGGACACCGCGCCGATGCCGTTCGGCGCGCGCTCATAGCCCGACGAGATCTGGTTCGGCAGGAATTGCGCGAGATGCGCGCCGACCGCGACCGGACCGACGCCCGGTCCGCCGCCGCCGTGCGGAATGCAGAAGGTCTTGTGCAGGTTCAGGTGCGAGACGTCGCCGCCGAACTGGCCCGGCGCGCACAGGCCGACCATGGCGTTCATGTTGGCGCCGTCCACATAGACCTGGCCGCCGTGCGCATGCACGATCTCGCAGATTTCGCGGACGTTCGCTTCGAACACGCCGTGCGTGGACGGATACGTGATCATGATCGCCGCGAGCTTGTCGGCGTGCTGATCGGCTTTCTTCTTCAGGTCTTCGATATCGACGTTGCCTTGCGCGTCGCACGCGACAACGACCACCTGCATGCCGGCCATTTGCGCCGACGCCGGGTTCGTGCCGTGCGCCGAAGCGGGGATCAGGCAGACGTTGCGATGCGCTTCACCGCGCGACGCGTGGTAAGCGTGGATGATCAAGAGACCGGCGTACTCGCCTTGCGAGCCGGCGTTCGGTTGCAACGACACCGCCGCGTAACCCGTTGCGGTGACCAGCATCTCTTCGAGCTGATCGATCATCTCGCGGTAGCCCACGGTTTGCTCTGCCGGTGCGAACGGATGGATCTGGCCGAATTCTGGCCACGTGACCGGCAGCATTTCCGAGGTCGCGTTCAGCTTCATCGTGCACGAGCCGAGCGGGATCATCGAGCGGTCGAGCGCGAGGTCCTTGTCCGACAGGCTGCGCAGATAGCGCAGCATTTCCGTTTCCGAATGGTGACGGTTGAACACGTGGTGCGTGAGGTACGCGCTGGTGCGCTCCAAAGCGGCCGGCACCGATGCGGTGTTCGATGCGGCGACGGCCGCGTCGAGCGCATCGACTTGCGGCACGTCTTTCGCGCCCGCTGCTTCTGCGAAGACGGCGAGCAGATCGGCCAGATCGTGACGCGTCGTGGTTTCGTCGATCGACAGACCGACTTGCGTGTCGCTCACACGGCGCAGATTGATGCGCTTCGCTTTCGCGGCGTCGTGCAATGCTTGAGTACGCGCGCCGCTTTCGAACGTCAGCGTATCGAAGAACGTTTCGTTGACGAGCGTGTAGCCGAGTTGCTTCGCGCCTTCCGCGAGCAAAGCGGCGATGCGGTTCACGCGCAGCGCGATCGTTTTCAGACCGTGCGGGCCGTGATAGACGGCGTACATGCTGGCCATGATCGCGAGCAGCGCTTGTGCGGTACACACGTTCGAGGTCGCTTTCTCGCGGCGGATATGTTGTTCGCGCGTTTGCAGCGCGAGACGCAGCGCCGGATTGCCTTGCGCATCCACGGTCACACCGACCAGACGGCCGGGCATCTGACGCTTGAACTCGTCGCGCACGGCGAGGTAAGCCGCATGCGGGCCGCCGAAACCGACCGGCACGCCGAAACGCTGCGTGTTGCCGACGGCCACGTCCGCGCCCCATTCGCCCGGGGGCGTGAGCACGGTCAGCGCGAGCAGGTCGGCGGCGACCACCACGTGGCCGCCCGCTGCGTGGATCGCATCGGCGAGCGCGCGGTAGTCGCGTACATCGCCGTTCACGCCCGGGTATTGCAGCAGCACGCCGAACGCATTCGCGTTCGCGGCTTGCGCGGCCGGGCCCACTTTCACTTCGATGCCGACCGGCGTGGCGCGTGTTTTCACCACTTCGATGGTTTGCGGCAGTACGTCGTCGGCAACGTAAAACACGTTCGACTTCGGCTTGCCGACGCGTTGCAGCAGCGTCATCGCTTCGGCGGCGGCGGTGGCCTCATCGAGCAGCGACGCATTCGAGATCGCCAGACCCGTGAGGTCGACGATCATCTGTTGGAAGTTCAGGAGCGCTTCCAGACGGCCTTGCGAGATTTCCGGCTGGTACGGCGTGTACGCGGTGTACCACGCGGGATTTTCCAGCACGTTGCGCAGGATCACCGTCGGCGTGTGCGCGTTGTAATAGCCCTGCCCGATGTACGAGCGGAACACCTGGTTCTTGTCCGCCAGCTCACGCAACGCGGCGAGCGCTTCGGCTTCGCTCTTCGGCTGGGCGAAGGGGCCGAGCGGCAGCGTTTCGGTGCGGCGGATCGTCTTCGGAATGACGGCGTCGATCAGCGCGGCGCGCGACGCAAAGCCGAGGGCTTCGAGCATCGCGTGCTGGTCGGCCGAATCCGGGCCGATGTGCCGTTCAGCGAAGGCGTCATGCACTTCGAGCGCGGCGAGCGGGAGAGGAGTGCGGTTCATCAGACGATCCGGGTGTTCGAGCTTCATAAGGTGTTCCTGCCGGTGCGGCTGTCCTGTCGATTCGGACCGGCCGCACCTGTCGGGTTAAACGTAATGGTGCAAATGCGGTGCTTCAGGCGCCGATCGACTTCGTGTACGCGTCCGCGTCGATCAGGCGGTCCAGCGTGGCGTCCGCGGCCGGCTTGATCTTGAAGAGCCAGCTTTCGTACGGCGCGCTGTTGACGCCATCCGGCGTGTCGGCGATGGCCGGGTTCGCTTCGATGATCTCGCCCGAAACCGGCGCGTAAATATCGGAAGCGGCCTTGACCGATTCGATCACGGCAACGGTGTCGCCAGCCGTCACGGTCTTACCCAGTGCCTGGACTTCGAAGAAGACGATATCGCCGAGCGCTTCCTGCGCGTGGTCGGTGATGCCGACCGTCAGCGTGCCGTCCGCCTCGGTGCGGACCCACTCGTGCGATTCGGTGTATTTCAGATCGGCCGGGATGCTCATCGGATGCTCCTATGCGGTGTGATTCGGTAGTGACTAAAAAGGGTCCCCAAACCTGTCGCTTCGCGCCAGGCCTCCCGGAAGTCAATGCCCCAAGGGGTCTTCCTGCCGGGCGGAAAATTTGGGGCGGCCCGGTGTTTTCTTGAGGGATAACGCACGCGCCGGCTGCTTAAACTGCGAGCACCTTGCCGTTGCGCACGAACGGCAGTTTTACCACGCTTGCGGGAACGTTTTTGTCACGAATCTGGACGTGAACGGTATCGCCCGGCTGCACGCCTTTCGGCACGCGCGCGAAGGCGATCGATTCCTGCATAGTCGGGGAAAAAGTGCCGCTAGTAATTTCGCCAACGCCCTGCGGCGTGACGACTTTCTGGTGTGCACGCAGCACGCCTGCCGCCTTGCCGTTTTCCTTCAGCAGGATCAGACCGACGAACGCAGCCTGCGAACCGTCGGCCTCAAGCTTGTCCTTGCCGACGAAGGCACGCGGCGAAGTCAGATCGACGGTCCAGGCGAGGCCGGCGTCCAAAGGCGAGACGTTGTCGTCCATATCCTGGCCGTACAGGTTCATGCCGGCTTCGAGGCGCAGCGTGTCGCGCGCGCCGAGACCCGCAGGGCGCACGCCTTGTGCTTGCAGCGCCTTCCACAGCGCTTCGACGTGATCCGCCGGGACGATGATTTCGAAGCCGTCTTCGCCGGTATAACCGGTGCGCGCGACGGTGAGCTCGCCGAACGGCGTGTCTTCGATACGCGCGGCGTTGAAGGGCTTCAATGCTTCAGTGGCGGCGCGTGCGGCCGGCACGGTTTGCCAGACTTTTTCGCGGGCGTTCGGGCCTTGCACGGCGACGATCGCATAGTCGCGGCGCGGCGTGATGGTCAGGCCGAAGCTGCCTTCGGCGTTGAGTTGGCCGAACCAGGCGATGTCTTTATCGGCGGTGCCGGCGTTGACGACCACGCGGAAATGATCTTCGCCGAAGTAATAGACGATCAGATCGTCGATCACCCCGCCGTTCGGATTCAGCAGACAGGAGTACAGCGCGCGGCCCGGCGTTTGCAGCTTGGCGACGTTATTCGCCAGCGCGTATTCGAAGAAGGCGCGCACGCGCTCGCCGGTGAAATCGACGACGCACATGTGCGAGACGTCGAACATGCCGGCGTCGGTACGCACAGCACGGTGTTCGTCGATCTGCGAGCCGTAGTTGACGGGCATGTCCCAGCCGCCAAAATCGACCATGCGGGCGTTGAGCGCACGATGGGTGGCGTTGAGCGGGGTGTGTTTGAGTTCAGTCATGGGGCCTCGGGCATCTCGCGAAACAAAAAAGGCCATGCGGCACTACGCCTCGCGGCCTGCTGGCTGCGAGCGCTTGCGTTGCATGACCCCTCTGTCCTCGATACCTGAGAGATTGCGTTGCCGGGCGATTTGAATGCTGCTGCAATCGCTGCGGTGGAACGCGCGCCCCTTCGGTGGGCAGCCTGCCAAAGTCTGCTCGATATAAACGACGCAGACGGCTACTGCCGCTCTCCAGAGTGCGAAAAACTCGGGCCTGATGTTGCCTTGACGCGGGTTCTTCGACGCGGTCGGTCCTTTTGCCTGAGAGTTTGCGGGTGTGCCCCTTCGGCGGCGCGGCCTGCGATTTTCTGCGGCCAGCACGCTCTCCCGACGCGTGCGGCGAATGTACGCGAGGGCCGGGGGCTTGTCAAATAAAGGCCTGCGAGGGCCATGGGGGTTGGCGCCAGGGGTTCGCGGAAATCAAAAAAAAGCGCGGGACAGGCTGCCCGCGCTTCTTTGCTTCGGTACCTGAACCGGCGCGATTATTCGCCGATGGCATGCGCCGCGTTGTCGAGTTCCTGATTCAGCAGGCGCTGTTCGTCGCTGGACAGACCGCCGCCGTGTCGCGCTGCCATCTCATGAGCTTCCTGACGGATCACATCGAGGCGATGATGCAACGCGCTGCCTTGCGCAGGCGGGTAGTAGCCTTGATTGACGTGAGCGTCGATGTGGCGGCTCAGGGTGTCGATACGGCCGTCGACCTGACGCAGACGCTGATCCGCGATTTGCTGCGGACTAGGGCGCGGCGCCGATGCGGGTTGCTGGGGAGCCACCACGCAGGCGGCGAGGGAGCTGAGCAATGCGCATGCTGCTACTGCGCGGACGATACGGGGCATGGACTCTCCGGGAAGTCGTTGTCGTTTTGTGGTGCTACAGGGTAGCAACGGATTGCCGGAGATTCACGACGACCGCGAAGACGGGGTTATTTGTAACGTTATGTTCCTTTCCGTCTTGTCAGGCGTTTAGTCTCTGGCGAGGGCATGCCGATGCCGTGCATGCCCCCGCCAGATAGCCCGCAAGCGCCCCGCTGGCAAAAGTCAGCGAATACGCTCAAACGGCAGCCGGACGCCTTCTTCCGAACTCCGGGCAGCAAGCTCGATAACCGTCATCACGTCGACGGCATCCTGTGGGGTGACAGGAAATTTCACGCCGTTCTGAATGGCATCCGCCAAGGCGATATAGAAGCCAACATATTCACCGTTGCGCGTCGGTACTTCCCGCTCGACTTCCTGGTCGCCCTCAAGCACGCGCAAGACACCCGCCGCATTGCCGGCGCCGAACCCCTCGTCGCCAGGCCGCAAACCGGCTTTCAATTGATCTTCCTGCGTATCGAGTCCGTATTTCACATAGCTCCCATGGGTGCCGTGAATCGCGAACCTCGGTGCGACGAGTGCGGTCAACGCGCTTGCATGCAACACCACTTCGAACTCGCCATACCCCAACAGTATATGGACGTAGTCCGGCGCGCTGGCCTGCTCGCGATGCGTCCGAACCGTTGCGGATACGGTCTGCGGCGCGCCGAACAACGCCAACGCCTGATCGATCAGATGCGGCCCAAGATCCAATAGCAGACCGCCGCCGCGCGAAGCCTCCTCGCGCCAACGCTGGCGGACTTCCGGCCGGAAACGGTCGAAATGCGATTCGTATTGTGTAATGCGCCCCAACTCCCGGCTGGCAAGCAGATCGCGCACGGTCAGAAAATCACCGTCCCAGCGGCGGTTGTGAAAGGGCACGAACAGCTTGCTGCGGGCGAGCGCAATGTTGGCGAGCGTGTGGGCGTCGGCCGCGGTGAGCGTGACCGGTTTGTCGACCACCACGTGCTTGCCCGCTTCCAGCGCGCGGCGCGCCAGGTCGAAGTGCGTGTCATTGGGCGTGGCGATGACGACGCAGTCGATTTCCTCGAGCGCCAGCAGCGCGTCGAGATCGGCCACCACCTTCGCGTGCGGGTAATCGGCCAGCGCATGCCCGGGCTGGCTGGTCGCGATGGCCGCGATGCTCGCGCGCCCGCAGTGCTCGATCACTGGCGCGTGAAAGGTCGCGCCGGCAAAACCGTAACCCATCAATCCAATCTTCAGCGATGCGGACATGCGTGTCTTCCTGCAAAAACGGCGCGCCGCTTTGCCACCGTGGCGACGGCGCGCAACACTGTAATTGTGGCATGTCACGGAGGTGGACTGTCAGCGTTGTGGTAGATGTCTGTTAGCGGAGTTCGTCTGGACGGCGCTCGGCTGCCAGTTGCGACAGCAGTCGCGGTAGCGGATTCGAGCATGCGTTTTTGTCCTCGGGCGAGCGGCGATCGCGGGCACCTTTCGTTGTCTGTTAGCTCATCTGTGACGGCATCCGTCGCGGTCATCCGTGTTAACATCGCTCCTCTCGCGCGGGAACGCAGCGGGCCGGAACGCCCCCGTACCACCTGGGGCGCGTGTTTCAGCCGCTGGCGCCGCGCAGCATGCCCCCGAGCCTTCGGTCTCGCGATTTCGCACCCAAGCGCCCTCAACCGCATTACCCATCCACTGACGATGTCCGCAGGCCTGAACCCCGCTCAAAATGAAGCGGTCCGTTATCTTGACGGTCCGTGTCTCGTGCTCGCCGGCGCAGGCAGCGGCAAGACGCGCGTGATCACGCAGAAAATCGCGCACCTGATCGAAGCCAAAGGCTTCGAGCCGCGCCACATCGCCGCCGTCACGTTCACGAACAAGGCTGCGGCGGAAATGCGCGAGCGCGTCGGCAAGCTGCTCGAAGGCAAGACGCTCACCACGCCCGGCAAGGAAGGCCGCAAGGTGCCCGTCAATCAGTTGACGGTCTGTACCTTCCACTCGCTCGGCGTGCAGATTCTGCGGCAGGAAGCGGAACACGTCGGCCTCAAACCGCAGTTCTCGATCATGGATTCGGACGACTGCTTCGGCATGATCCAGGAACAGGTCGGCTCGACGGATAAAGGCTTTATCCGCAAGATCCAGTCGATCATCTCGCTGTGGAAAAACGGCCTGATCATGCCGGAAGAGGCGATCGCGATCGCCGCGAACGAAGACGAACATCAGGCCGCGATCGTTTACCGGAACTACGTGGCGACACTGCATGCTTATCAGGCGGTCGATTTCGACGACCTTATCCGCCTGCCCGCCGAACTATTCGCGAAGAACGAGCAGGTGCGCGATCGCTGGCAAAACAAGCTGCGCTACCTGCTGATCGACGAGTATCAGGACACCAACGCGTGCCAGTACGAGCTGGTCAAACTGCTGGCCGGCAAGCGCGCGGCGTTCACGGCGGTCGGCGACGACGATCAGGCGATCTACGGCTGGCGCGGCGCGACGCTCGAAAATCTCGGCCAGCTCAGCAAGGACTTTCCGAAGCTGCATCTGATCAAGCTGGAACAGAACTACCGTTCGACGGTGCGCATTCTCACCGCCGCGAATAACGTGATCGCGAACAACCCGAAACTGTTCGAAAAGAAGTTGTGGTCCGAACACGGCATGGGCGACACGATCACCGTCACGCCTTGCAACGACGAGGAGCATGAGGCCGAGTCCGTCGTGTTCCGCCTGTCCGCGCACAAGTTCGAGCGGCGCGCCAATTTCCGCGACTACGCGATCCTGTATCGCGGCAACTTCCAGGCACGCATCTTCGAACAGGTGCTGCGTCGCGAACGGATTCCGTATGTGCTGTCGGGCGGCCAGTCGTTCTTCGACAAAGCCGAGATCAAGGATATCTGCGCGTATCTGCGCCTGATTGCCAACGCGAATGACGACCCCGCGTTCATCCGCGCAATCACCACGCCGCGCCGCGGCGTTGGCAATACGACGCTCGAGGCGCTCGGCTCGTTCGCGGGCCAGGCGAAGGTGTCGCTATTCGAAGCGGTGTACATGGGCGGCATCGAGGCGCGCCTGTCGCCGCGCCAGATCGAACCGATGCGCGTGTTCTGCGACTTCATGCAGCGCCTCACCGATCGTGCTGAGAAAGATGCCGCCGGTCCCTTGCTCGACGAACTGATGGACGCGATCCACTACGAAGCCTATCTGTACGACGCGTTCGACGAACGTCAGGCGCAGTCCAAGTGGCAGAACGTGCTCGAGTTCATGGAGTGGTTGAAGCGTAAAGGCACCAAGGCTGAGCCTGAAGGTTCGGCGAACAGCGAAGCAACCGGCTACGACACCGCCGACGGCCTCGGCGACACCGGCAAGAATCTGCTGGGCCTGATCCAGACGGTGGCGTTGATGTCGATGCTCGAAGGCCGCGAAGAAGATCCGGACGCGGTGCGGCTCTCTACGGTACATGCGTCCAAGGGGCTGGAGTATCCGCACGTGTTCCTGGTGGGCGTCGAAGAAGGCATCATGCCGCACCGTGGCGGCCCCGACGACGAGCCGATCGACGACGCGCGCATCGAGGAGGAGCGCCGTCTGATGTACGTCGCGATCACGCGTGCGCAGCGCAGCCTGCATCTGAACTGGTGCAAGAAGCGCAAGCGGGCGCGCGAAACCGTGGTGTGCGAGCCGTCGCGCTTCATCCCCGAGATGCTGCTCGACGACGCTCCGCCGCCGACACCCGAAGAAGCGCCGATGTCGCCGAAAGACCGGCTCGCGAGTTTGAAGGCGCTGTTGCAGAAGCCTTGAGCGTGGAGGCGAACGTGAGCCAGATGGACGTTTTCTGTTCGCCTGCTTGCAAGACCCCGCGCGCTGGGCACAGCTACTTGCTTGCAAGACCCCGCGTGCCAGGCACAGCTACTTGCTTGCAAGACCCGACGCGCCGGACGCTCCCACCCGCTCGTAACCCCGCGCGCCGGGCAGCCCCCGGCCGCTTGAAAGACATCACTCGCTGCACGCCCACGCGCTTGCAAGACCCCGCGCACTGCAAGTGCATCGGCGATTTTCCCAGGTGCGCACGCTA
This sequence comes from Paraburkholderia sp. RL17-337-BIB-A, assembly GCF_046025895.1. NCBI lineage: Bacteria > Pseudomonadati > Pseudomonadota > Betaproteobacteria > Burkholderiales > Burkholderiaceae > Paraburkholderia > Paraburkholderia sp. RL17-337-BIB-A. Next base: position 4,717,845 of record NZ_JARESY010000001.1, read on the forward strand.
CAGTGGCACGGCCCGTTAATTGGACGTTGGTCAGACGTTGATCGGGCATTAATCGGAGACCGTTCGCATGTCCATGCCGCCGCTCGCGCACTATTGCCTCGCGCTCGAAACCTACATCGACGCGAAAGACAACACGCGTGCCAACCGCATTGCCGAGGCTTTTGCACCGGATGCGGTCCTCACCATTTCGCTCGCTACGTCGAATATCGCGTTTCCGGCGCGCACAGTCGGCACTGATGCGATCGCGAAAACGCTCGTCACCGATTTCGGCGCCCAGTATGCGCAGTGCCGCACCTACTACGTGTGCGATTCGCTCTCGGTGAATGACGGCACGATCGACGCGTTGCCCTGGCTGGTGGTGATGCGCGAACGGGCAAGCGGCGCGTTACGCGTCGGCCACGGGGTGTATCGGTGGAGTTTCGATGCGATGCCGGCCGTCACGGCGTTCCATATCCACATCGCTCGCATGGACGTCGTGCCCGACGCCGACGGCAAGTTGCTTGAAGCGTTGCAAGATGGATTGAGCTATCCCTGGCTCGCGCCCGGTGATCTACACGCGCGTTTTGCGTCGCTCGCGCGCAGCACGCCGGCCTTGGCCTTTGTCGAGGCGTTCAGCCGTCCCGCAGTTGCATTGGCAGGCACCTGACCTGGCGGCGCGTAAAGCGCGTCCCGATTTCACATGAAAAAATCCCTGCCCGTGTCGCCACGGTGCAGGGATTTTTGCGTTTTGCGGCAATCGCCGGAGGCCGTCCCGGAAGCGCCTTATTTCGCCGCGCTGACCATGTAGTCGACGGCGGCCTTCACGTCCGCATCGGAGGCGGTCGAGCCGCCTTTGGGCGGCATCGCGCCCTTGCCGTGCAGTGCGTAGTTGTAGACCGTGTCCATCGGTTCCTTCAGGCGCGGCGCCCACGCGTCCTTGTCGCCGAATTTCGGTGCGTTCAGCACGCCGGCCGCGTGACACGCCTGGCAAACCTGCTGATACAGCGCCTTGCCGGCTTGCGAGGCGTCCGCGCTTTGCGTCCCGCCTGCTGCTGGTGCGGCCGCTTGCGGCACGCTCGCCATGGCCGCGATCGCGGCAGCGGCTTGTGCGGCTCCTGCGTCCGAAGCCCCCGCCGGCGCCGCGGCGGCAGCGCCCGAGGCGGCGGCCGCCGCACCCGCTGCCGGTTGCGCCGGTTCAGGGAAGCTCGCGCCGGAATTGTTCGCCATGTAAGCCACCGCGCGAGCGATTTCGAAGTCGCTGTAGTCGTCCGGGCTGGTGGG